>NZ_CP018937.1 GCF_002849695.1 Bacteroides fragilis | reverse complement strand
GGACACCTGGTACACATCTTCCGCCGGACGTGCACAGAATACGGATTCGTGTGTACCTTGCTGCGTCAGGTTCTTCGGTGAGTTATAAATGGAGTTCGCCAGTTTGGTCCAGGCAGCCTGTACCACCGGATCATCTGCACCGTAACGTGCTTTCACATACTCCTTCAACCATTCCTCTTTCGTAAACCGCTCTGCACGCCAAGGCAGTTCCATCACCAGTTCGTACATCACAGGATTATTCTCTATCCCCTCAGGGGTCATCCCCACACCTTTAAGTGTAGAACCTGCGTGCGGATCGGCTTTAGCGAGATAAAAATTATCGATCACATTATCCATCTTTCCGTGCAGTCCGACATTACCACCGTAGTTCAGCAACATACAGTATACCCAGTCGTGCTGTCCATATCCGTTTTTGCGATACCATTCGGAAGTGGAATCTCCCCACTGCGGACGGCATTCACTGGTCAGGTCGAGTATAAGCAAGTCACCGGCCCCAGATTCTCAATCATCTTCGGACGTGGATTTGCCTGCCATGCCTGCGCCACCCAAACCGCTTTCGGATTGGCCTTCTTCATGGCTTTCATCACAGCCTTACCTGCCGCATCGAGATCCACGCCTGCCGTATTGCCTCCTTCATGGAAGGGGTCCATGGAGTAAAAGTCAGCTTTCCCGTATAGTTTCTCAAGCTCTTTATAGTAGAGAGAAGAGATTTCCTCAAAACGCGGGTCGCTTGGTTGCAGAAATGCCGGACGGCGATAGCCACACCATGTTCCCGGATCGGATACGTTCAATCCGAGTTTCTCTTTCGCATTATGGGCACCATGCCGCAATAACCCGGAAGGACCGGTTCGATGCCGTATTCACGCATACGCTTCAGGATTTTCTTCTGTAAAGCAATCTGCTGTGTATACCAGCTATCCGGATTAGGTCCGCCCCAGCCTTCAAGGTTATTCATCAGCCACCAGGCAAAAAAAGCCCGGACCGGATATGAACTCATTTATTTCGGTTTTGGTATATCCCAACTTATCAAGCACGTTATACCACACAGCCTCTGCCCCGGTCACAGCCAAAGGGATATTGATGCCGTGCAGAGCCATCCAGTCTATTTCTTTCTCCCATCGGTCCCAATCCCAGAAAGCCATGGAATAAGAAAAAGTACAATAGTTCAAATCATAACGGTAAGGCAGGGTCGTTTCTCTCCGTTCTTTTTTTGTCACCGGAGGAAGCACAGCCGGCAGTTTTGCCTGCATTCCGTTCCAGGAAAGGTGGATACCGGCATAATACTTCAGATACCAATTCAACCCGGTAGCGATACTCACGTAATTGTTTCCACGGATAACGACTTTATCACCCTTCTGATCGAGTTCAAAAAAGTCGGTACCGACTTCACTTGCTCGATAATAAACTTCTTCGAAGCTCCTTTGTCTATGCGCTCCAACAAGCCGGTCACCGGAGCAGCCATTGTCAAAGAAGTAACACAAAGTAAGATTGTTAATAGTATTGATTTACGATTCATAAATAATATGCTTTAATTACTGTTTTATCCCATAATCCATTTCGCCTTCTTGCCCAGCACACGATAGACAGCCCATACGATCAGCCACGAAACACCAAATGCCATGACAGACGCCACCGGTATCTGAATGCCCAGAGGCACACCCAACGTACGTACCAACAGTACGGAAGGACCGTAAAGAAATAGTGTATCATATAGATACCGAAACCACACAAAGTGAGATTGGCAAGCGCTTTTTGATTCCCTCCGAACGGAAGTTAACCTTTTTGCAAAGCATAAACACCGGGATGGTCATCATCACAACATTCAGCGAACAGTAAGTGAAGAAGAGTTCGAGCATCTCGTCGCTGTATTCCGGCAAAGCCGTGATGTAACGGAAGCCAAAGAAGGTAACGGCATATCCTATCACAAACATTGGCAGACCGATTGCCAGAATCTTACCCAACGTCCAGTCAAGGTTACGCAGATAGTGTCCTAATAACAGATAGCCATTGAAACCGGCAAAGTAATAAAACATGCCGAACGCATTCCATGAACAGGTTCCCCAAAGATATTGCGCTACAAACTGATTGTAGTACGGCAATAACAGAGTGACAGCCCATGCACCGAGAAACACAACTTCGCCTTATCCGATGCTTTCTCCACCCAGGCAGAGAAGACGGGAAGATAAAGATACAAGCCGATCAAGAGGTAAATATACCACATGTGTACATCTACAATGGAGAAATTAAAAGGAATCTGAGCAATGTAATCCAAAGAGATGGACAGCGACTGGCGCATCACTTCCTCCCCGAGTAAGGGAAAAAGTCGAGAATAATTTCGGGCTTGATGCCCAACAGACCGGTAATCCAGGGGAAAAGGTTGTAGATGACCGACCAGATGAGGAATGGCCATAAAACACGGGGGATACGTTTCTTATAAAAGACAGAGACTTCGCCGCGCACCGGCAGAAGCAGGGCTCCGGTAATCATCACGAACAGCGGTACGCAAGGACGAAGCAATGCTCCGTAGATGGCACCCCAAAGTTTGATTTCGTCAATATTAGGGGCAGTGCCCGGATAAAAGTTGAAAGGGTCCGTGCAGTGGCAACAGACAACGGTAAACATGGCAACGAAACGGACAACGTCCAGCCAGACAATGTGTTGAGGATTTTTCTGTAGTTCCATCGGGGAATTGTTTTTACTGATAATGATTAAGGTGTTTATAATAAGAAAGGCATCTGTATAACACAGCATACAGACGCCTCTCACTCGAGTTAACATGATAAATAACCAATATTAATGACCACTCACCATATTCTTATTTGTTGCTGCAAAGAGCCGCAACGGGGTTTAATTTGCTTGAAGAAGTCGTTGCCCTTGTCATCTACAAGAATAAATGCGGGAAGTCTTCTACTTCGATCTTCCAGATAGCCTCCATACCCAATTCCGGATATTCCACACATTCGATGCTCTTGATATTGTTCTGGGCGAGGATAGCAGCCGGGCCACCGATTGAACCGAGGTAGAAGCCCATGTTTCTGGCAAGCATCAGTCACCTGCTGGCTACGGTTACCTTTTGCCAACATCACCATACTGCCTCCATGTTCCTGGAACAGGTTCACATAAGAGTCCATACGTCCGGCAGTAGTCGGTCCCATAGAACCGCAAGCCATACCGGCAGGAGTTTTGGCCGGACCGGCGTAGTAAATCGGATGATCTTTGATGTACTGAGGCAGATCTTCACCACGATCCAGACGTTCTTTCAGTTTGGCATGAGCGATGTCGCGACCTACGATAATCGTACCGTTCAGTGACAGGCGTGTAGCCACCGGATATTTCAGCTCCTTCAGGATATCTGCCATCGGCTGGTTCAGGTTGATCTTTACAACATCACCTTCGCCTGCGTTACGCAGTTCTGCCGGAATCAGGCTACCCGGATTAGAATCGAGTTTCTCGATCCAGATACCGTCTTTATTGATCTTACATTTGATGTTACGGTCGGCAGAACAAGACACTCCCAAGCCCACCGGACAAGACGCACCGTGACGGGCAGACGGAATGCGTACATCGTGTGCCAGATACTTACCGCCGAACTGCGCACCCAAACCTATCTTTTGAGCTCTGCAAGTACTTCTTTTTCCAGTTCTACATCGGGAATGCACGACCATATTCGTTACCGGTAGTAGGCAACTCGTCATAATAGTGAGTAGAAGCCAGCTTCACGGTCAACAGGTCTTCTCTGCCGAAGTACCTCCGATTACGAATGCAATATGATAAGGAGGACAAGCCGCCGTACCCAGTGTCTTCATCTTTTCAACCAGGAACGGAACCAGAGTACCCGGATTCAAGATCGCTTTTGTCTCCTGATACAGATATGTTTTGTTGGCAGAACCACCACCTTTGGTCACACACAGGAATTTGTACTCCATGCCTTCTGTAGCCTCGATATCGATCTGGCAGGCAAGTTACACTTCGTGTTCACTTCGTCAACATATTGAGCGGAGCGTTCTGTGAGTAACGCAGTTTTCTTCCGTATAGGTTTTGTAAACACCCAGTGAAAGAGCTTCTTCATCGCAATAAGCGGTCCAGACCTGCTGTCCTTTTTCACCATGAATGATGGCCGTACCGGTATCCTGACAGAAAGGAAGCACGCTTTGGCAGCCACTTCAGCGTTGCGCAGGAAAGTCAATGCCACGTACTTGTCGTTATCACTTGCTTCCGGATCGCTCAGAATCTTTGCCACCTGCTCGTTGTGTGAGCGGCGAAGCATGAAAGATACGTCACGGAAAGCGGTATTGCCATAGCTGTCAGACCTTCTTTCTGTACCTTCAGCACAGGTGTTCCTTCGAACTCGCTTACTGACACATAGTCTTTGGTAAGCAGATAATACTCGGTTTTATCTTCCCATGTTCGAACATAGGTTGATACTTAAACGGAGGTGTTGCCATATCTCTTTATTTTATTACGTAATGTTAGTTAGTGAGGCAAAGGTAAGAATAGTTTTCCAAAGTATGAATAAAGTGGTGAATTTTGTCAAGAGCGGATTTACTTATTATTAACGTTCGGAGAGCGTTTCTACGAAGAAGAAGAGACCTCTCCGGAAGAAAGGCTCATTTCTGTGGAATGCAACCGTCTGTTCCGGGCAAATGCAACCGTCTGTTTGGGCCGACAGCAGGCTCTTCACATCACGGAGCAACGGTCTCGAGGGCATGGAGAGCCGGGGAAAGAGCAGAAAAGCCCCCGGCTCGGGACACCGGGAGATAAGGGTACAAAAAAGAGGAAGCTTTGCGGGCTTCCTCTTCTACTGCATTCTAATTTGAATATAAGTAATGAATCTGTTGACAAAGATACAACATCGGACAGGCAAAGTCAAGCATTCCGGGAATTATTTTAATCGTTTTCACGATACAGGAATAGGCAGCCTGCAATATCTTGTTCTTCAAAGCGGTGAATAATCCGGATGGCCGTCCAGGAAACGCACCACTTCTTCATAAGCCGGGCGACTGAGATGATTGCCCAACAAGGCGAGGCCCAGTTTTTCGGAAAGAAAATATCTCCGGTGCGTTGTACTTCCTCCAGCACCTCGAGTCCGGACGGATGTATTTCACCGATTGCTCCTCGCGCAACGGATGGTTCAGATAACGTATCACGGCAGCCGTCCAAGGCTCTATCGCCGGTTTTCCGCTACAAGCAGGCTGTTGAACAAAGTATCGAGCCGTGCGGTATCGGATACGACCGCCCGTGAAATAAAATCGAACTGGCGCAGACGCGTCCGGATCATCAATCCGTGCCCGTTGCGTACGTAATATCTGTTCACTTTCGGCAGGCAGGCGGATGGCAAGTTCGTAAGCCAAAGTCGTGTAATCCTGTTGGTTCAACCGTTTGTCCGATTGCTCCTGCCACAAGGCATAAAGTTCCTTCACCATAGTTGTGAAGTCGCATTCTGCATAAAATAACGCAGCAACTGCACCCGGCACGAAGGCAACGGATGATTCCGGCTGAATGGCGTAGACCCGCGCCTCAACCTCTGCTATCTGTGCCGGAGCTACCCGCCGCATGGCACCGCCAAATAACCACTCACCGTAGACGCCACCAGAGCGTTCTTTTCTGCAGGAAGCCCTGCCAACAGGCTGTTTGTCCAGTCGTCCGCCGAAATATGTTTAGCCAGGTAATTCTCATAAAGTGTCATCAAGAGTGATTGGCGTGCCGTATCGTCTTTTACCTCCCACCAATGTGCCAACAGCCACTTCAAAGCAGATTCGTCGGGAACGAACAAGCCATAACCTCTGCCATCGGTATTGGGCAACACCAACGAAGGTACAAAAGGAAGCTGTATCCGAACCAAAGTATCTGTCATATTCACCCGCAACACCGAATCGCGCTCTCCGCAAAGAGTGACGGCAAAACGCTGCGGCCAAAGCAAACCACGGTTATAAGGATCACTCTGACGGACCTCCAATTCTTGTCCATCGATCCGGAAGTTCAGCGTAGGCATTCCTTTCCGGTTCACCCACACATCACTGAAAGTTGCCAAATCTTCGGACGCCTTGCCGTCTAAAATGCGAATCAGATCGTCCCAAGTGGCATTAGCGTACGAATAGGTTTTCAGATACTCCTGTATACCACTCCGGAAGTTGGCTTCACCATCCTGTCAACCAGTTTCTCCATCATCACGGGAGCCTTGTTATAGATGATCTGCCCATAGATCAGCCGGCATTACGCAGATTATCAAAGTGGCTGCCGGATGGCATTTGTCCCCAAAGTACGGTCCTCGGTAAGAGAAGCGGCATTAAAAGTCTTGAGCTTATTCAGGGTATGATTGATCTCCGGAAATAAGGGTTCGACAATCCGGGCAGCAAAATAATTGGCAAAAACTTCCTTGGTCCATACATCGTCAAACCAATCCATCGTTACAAGATCGCCAAACCACATGTGAGAGGTCTCGTGCGCAATCAATTCCGCCGGTTCAACTCCTCGTCCGGAGTGGGATGTTCGCTCAGGAAAATCCGTTATCATTATATAAGGTAGCTCCTGTATGTTCCATTCCGCCAAACTGAAAACGGGAAGAACGATGAAATCATATTTGGCAAACGGATATGCGATCCCTGTATACTCTTCAAGCCAGTGAAGTGATGCCATGACTTGTCTGAAAACAATATCCAACTGTGCTATTTTCTTAGGGTCAGTCTCACGATAATAGGCAGCGATAGTACGCCCGTCCTGAGTATACTCCTGTCGCTCCAATTTTCCGGCCACAAACGAAAAGAGATAAGTACTGAGTGGTTCGGTCGGTGCAAAACAAACGGTTTTACGGCCACCGGCTACTGTTTCACTCCGGACGTATGTGTTGGAAACAGCTTTCCAGTCGGCCGGAACCTCAAGCTTTAAAGTAAACTCGGCTTTTAGGTTGGGCTGCTCAAAGCAAGGGAAGACGGTACGGGCACGGTCGGGAACGAGCAACGTATAGAGGTATTCATCGTTCCTGTTCAGCGACTGATTGCCGGCAATGAAACGAATCTGTATGTCATTCGCCCCTTTCGCTGTCAGCGAAGCAGGCAGAATAATGTGTTCGTTCTCAAAGCGCACATCACTTACCGGTTTTCCATTGGCAATGACTTCTTTAATTTTTCCACGCTCCTCACGAAAATCAATCAGGACTTCCTGAGCGGCAGCAAGGTCGAAGCGCAAGGTGATATCACCGTCAATAGGTGTTTCTTCTGCCGTGGAATGCTGAAACTGAGTTCATACTTCAAATTCTTAATCTCGGCTTTACGATGATCGGCAAGCTCTTTAGAAACACCGGCATCATAAAAACGAGGGTTCTTCTCTGCTGTCCGGCAACATTCGGTCAGCAGGAAGAACCCGATCATTCCAAATAAAATGTGTATTTTCATAGCAAATATATTGTAGCTCGTAATTCCGTCACGCCAGTTGCCCGATACGGTTAATCAGCTCCTCACCCAGAGCAGTCTTATCATCAATGTGTTGCAGCACGGCAGTGACAAACGGATTACTCTCAAAATCGCCACGTACCTGACCGAAATCCAGCTTCATTTCATCGCGTGAGCCGTCGGCACCAAAGCCCGTCATAGACGAAAGTGAGAATTCCTTGCGTGCGTCATCATACACCATGCGGTCCAGTCCGACCACTGCTTCACGCCAGGCACGGACGATAGCGATAACATCTTTTGCTGTAATGGTTTCGGGGTTCAGACCATAAAATTCCTGTATCTTATGGTAAGCCCACGTCCATTCGTAAGTATAATAGTTATCGTGCATCTCGGCAAAACGGGCATTCATACTCTTCAAACGATCGATCTCACCACTTTCGATACCGGTAATCAGTTTTTCCACTTCACTTTTCGGAGCAATCAAACCGGCAATATCCACCCACTCGCCTACTCCGATTTCGGTATCCGGTTTCAGACGCCGGCGTATCTCTTCATTATCTCTGAAGTTAATCCCCTCAAGACGCTTAATGATGGAATTACCAAGAAACTTATGGATAGCTATTTCGTAATAGCGTATGCCGCTATTCAGCGAAGAGTTCTTGATTTTTGCACTTTGGTAAGAATAGATCTCCGATGTCTCGCCGGACACCCGCTTCAGCTCTTTCAGTATAGAGCGCCCCTTGAACATCTTCTGGATAGTATATGGACTCAGAAGGTTGTAGTTTATATAGTCCAGACGGTTCGGGTCCGTACGTTTGTCACGCTTCGGCCACTTCTGGCATCGCGGATAGTCCCGACACTGCGCAGATTGACTCCCGGCACCAGATAAGTCGTATTCTGCTGCTCGATCAGGTAAGAGAAAGGCAGGTTCGAGGTATCGGCATGATTCACATGACGCCCCATCACCAATGAAAAAGCCCCTACACGCGCCGGCCATAAAATGTATGAATCGGAAGTAGTCTTAGCTCCTCTTTCCAACGTCCCCTGATGAATCGGTCCCAGTTTATACATATGATTACTCTGGTTCGACCCCGAGCCGGCATTCATAAACGAAAACATACCGGCTATCAGCAAGGTAGACTTATGATGGGTTACGGTATACGGACCGGCAAAGATGGCACATGCTTCACCGTTCTCTCCCTGGCAGTTACTGAAAAACAGGGAATCGGAAGCGGAGTAGTTGTGTCCCAACTGACAGGCTTGCCCAACGAAGCAACGGGTCAGCATAGCTCCATCGTCCACATGAGAACCGGAGGAAATAATAAAGTCATCGCAAATGACACCATGCCCGATATGTACCGGAGCGGCTTCATTGCTGTTGATACTTCCGTTGTAAAGACGGCAGGTTCCGCAAATCCGGCAATAATCGCCAATACGCACATTCTTGATAGAACCGGTATTGAGAATCATCACATGGCTGCCGATGGTCCCCATCGCAGAAGCATGCTTGTTGGAGTAATAGTCAGTGATCGCCTTCATCCGGCTGATCAGTTCCGGACGGTGCCGGTAAAGAGCCAGAATATAAGCTTGATGAGCAGATAGTTTATCATTGATCAACACTTCGCGACCTCCCGTTTCGTTCAGCACGGCGGCCTCTACTCCATTACCGAACTGAGTCAGACCATCCACCAGAATAATATCTACATTCTCAATGAAAGTGTCGTTTCCTATCTCGTAGTTGGCAATGTAATTCTGGATATTCTCAATGCAACAGTTGTCGCCCACAATTACATTGTGCAAGGTGACATGCCTCAGCCCGGAATGTTTCCTGATTCCTCCCGGCAAGATAAAGTCCGAGTGGAAAACGCCCAGTTTCACCTCTCCCGAGAAACGGGTGTGATGCACAAATTCGGTTGTGAACTCTTCAGCGACCGCAACATGGTTCCAGTCATCAGCCAGACACGACTGGCTCTTCAACTGAAGAATTTCATCTTCAGTCAGTCTACGGTAAGTCTTTCCCATAATCCTCTTATTACAAACTACAAGTTACTCTTCGTCGTCGTAGGTCTGATAGAGAAAGTCGTTATAGGGATACTTCTGCACGTGCAATTCTTTCACTCGCTGATAAACCACACTCTTCAGTTCGTCTATATTGATTTTCTCACGGGCGGAGATGAACAGACAGTTATCTTCCATCTTAGCCATCCATGTTTTCATCAGTTCTTCGAGTGTCAAGTTCTCCTTTGTTTTGGGGGTAAGGTCGTCCGGCGCCTTTTCTACATAGGTATAGGCGTCTATCTTATTAAATATTAAAATCATTGGTTTTCCACCTCCACCGATGTCGGCCAGTGTTTTATTCACCACCTCTATCTGCTCTTCAAATCCTGGATGCGAAATGTCCACAACATGAACCAGCAGATCGGCCTCACGTACTTCGTCGAGGGTAGACTTAAAGGAATCCACCAGGTCAGTAGGTAACTTACGGATGAACCCGACCGTATCGGAAAGCAAGAAAGGCAAATTATCGATAATCACCTTGCGTACCGTCGTATCGAGTGTGGCAAACAACTTGTTTTCAGCAAAGACTTCACTCTTCGCCAACAGATTCATCATGGTCGATTTGCCCACATTGGTGTAACCTACCAAAGCTACACGGATCATGCGTCCGCGGTTCTTACGTTGGGTAAACTTCTGCTTATCTATTTCGGCGAGACGCTCCTTAAGCAGTGACATACGGTTAAGGATGATACGGCGGTCCATCTCCAACTGAGTTTCACCCGGGCCACGAAGACCTACCGAACCTCCTTTACCACTTCCGGAACCACCACCCTGACGTTCAAGGTGAGTCCAGAGACGTTGCAAACGGGGCAACATGTATTTATATTGCGCCAATTCTACCTGAGTCTTGGCATTAGCCGTCTGGGCACGCATGGCAAATATATCAAGAATCAGTGAAGTACGGTCCAGTATCTTCACTTGCAGTTCAGCTTCGATGTTACGTATCTGCTTGGCCGAGAGTTCGTCATCAAAGATGACCATTCCCACTTCCCGGTCCTCTTCAGCCTCTGTTCTTATATATTCTTTAATTTCTTCCAGTTTTCCTTTTCCCACATAAGTCACCGAGTTAGCCGTCGGCAACTTCTGCGTAAACCTTTTCACCACTTCCGCCCGGCTGTCTCAGCCAGAAATGCCAGCTCGTCCAGATATTCATTGGTCTTGCGTTCATCCTGTGTCTGAGTGATGAGACCTACCAGAACAGCAGTTTCGACTTTGGCTTCGGATATTACAAATTCTTTCATTCTACTTTATACCTTATTATAATATGGCGGCAAATATAGCTATTTTCGTAACATACTAAAAGAAAAAATCGCCCAAGTGTTTCTACCTGAGCGATTCTTTATTATTTATTGACTATTTATTTATTAATATCTTTATTCAGCAGCAACTCAACCTGAGGTATCGGCCAAGTATATTTTTCATCGGACGGACCCACATTAATTGTTTCATTCGCACCCACCTTAATGAAACGTTCCCCACGTCTCATAATATCAATACCACGGATACCCTCGCCTATAAACTCAAGGCGTTTCTCGTTGTAAATCGCTTCTTTCAGTGCATCACCCGTTAAGTTATCGATCTTCAACGGATCCGTAGCTGCATCTACCGAACGTCCTCTGACTTGTTTCAACAGGCTTTTGGCAGTAGCTTCACCTCCGGCCTTGTTGGCATAACATTCGGCAAGGTCGAGCAAAGTTTCGGCATAGCGGAAAATGGGCACCCACTGCAATTTAGTTTTTGCATCCGTAAACTTCAACAACAAGTCTTTCTCCCCTTTAAAGGCGATAATACGCTTGTCGGTAGCCAACGAATAATCAGGCTTTGACATAATTCCGCTTTTCGTATCAATCAACATGATCTTACCATCATAGTAATATTCTGCCAACGACTGCTGTGTATTTGGGATGTTGGTATCAGCCATCGGCAAAGAGAAGATGCTCTCCTGACTGAAATACGGGGCCTTATAAATCAATGTTACGTCTTCCGGCAAACTATATCCGGTCACTAACTCTCCGGCTGCAATGGCTTTGTCCCATTCGTTCATTGCCATATAAACTCTCATCTTAAGCATGTTGGCAGCGGCCTGAGTAGCATGTGTAACTCCTGCATAGGTATTCACTTCGGTATCCAATGCCGAAATATTTTCCAGATCAGACAGAATGTGGTCATAAATCTGCTTTACTGTAGAGCGAGGCATATTGTTATTTTCGGTTCCGGCCTCGGCAGTAAGACGCAACGGAACAGATTTTGCATCGGGATTTACAGAATATGGAGTCGGATACAAATTATTCAGATAATAGTATGCCAAAGCTCTGACAAACTTAGCTTCCTGCACATAGCGGTCATAATTCTCACCGGCAACTTCTTTGGCACCTTCAAGAGACTGAAGGAAAGTATTTACTTTATTGATGGCCAGATAAGCGTATGTCCAGGTGTCAGCATTCTCGGCATCCGTAATGCCCACATTCATATTATAGGTATTGAACAAAGTCACCAAGTTGTTGGAGATATTGATAACATCATCTCCCCTGTTGTCAAACACCATATAGGACTTACCTCCCATCAAAGACTTAGTCCCTGTGTTCTTGATTGCAGCATACAAGCCGTTCAGAGTAGCCTCTATTCGGGTAGGGCTTGTGAAAATATCGTTCTCGTTTACATATAATGGAGGCTCCTGATCGAGGAAGCTGCTGCTGCAACTACCTAAAAAGAGAGAAGCGCATAATGTCGAAAATATAATTATCTTTTTCATTGTAGTTTCTTTTATCTGTTAATATAAAACCATATTAGAATGTCAGGTTCACACCGATTGTATACGTGCGTGCCTGAGGCAAAGTATTCTTATCCGTACCACCGGCTAAAGTAGCACTTTCTACATTGGTAAGTGTTTCGGGATCCATGCCGCTGTATCCTGTAATCACAAACAGATTCTGAGCCTGAACATAGAGACGGAGCGCAGAGATTCCTACTGCTTTCGACCAGTTCTTTGTATTGAACGTATAGCCCAGTGACACATTCTTCAGACGCAAATAATCTCCTCTTTCCACTAAGTCGCTGATAGGCAATGCCGAACCATTAGAATAATTATCACCGTATATCGGCATAGGATACTCTGCATGAGTACGTTCCGGAGTCCAATACTTATTATAAACGTCTTTAGAGTTATTCCAGTAACGCATATCACTCACACTGGCTTTGGTTCCGTTATAAATCTTATTACCTCCCGAGAATTGGAAGAACAAAGAAAGATCGAAACCTTTATATTTAAAGTTATTGGTCCACCCACCGTACCAGGTAGGAAGTGTATTTCCACAATCGACAGGTTCAAAATCACCGGTATATTCTGTTCCGTCTTCATAGAACCACCCCCCTTTTTCAAACATCAGTAAGGTTCTGTCACCTTCCGGAGTGATAAACACTCTACGACCCGATTTGGGATCTACTCCGGCAGTCGGGTACAGATACAGACGTCCGATAGACTTTCCGGGTACTGTGATATTCGTAATTTCCAAACCGCCATTATCTCCTTTAAGAATATTCTCCACGCCATCAGCCAGTGAAATAACCTTATTCTTGTTAGTAGTGATGTTAAAGCTCGTTTCCCAAGTAAAATCACTGTTCTTTATCACATCGGCAGAAACGGTCAATTCAATACCGCTGTTCCTCATCTTTCCGGCATTAGTGGTAATTATATTGCCCGGGATACCTTTAGAAGGTGATTGGGGCACATCCAGAATCAAGTCGGAAGACTTCGTATAATAGTAGTCAAAGTCTACATTGATCCTATTCAGCAATCGGGCATTGAAGCCAATGCTATATTTCTCCGAAGACTCCCATTTCAAGTTCGGGTCAGCAATCTGAGCCAAACCATATGTACCATTTATACCATAATTATAACTTGAATAAAATGACTTTGAAGCATAATCGTAAATATCGGTGTTACCAACCACACCATAGCTTCCCTTTATTTTCAAGTCATCAACCACGTTGCGTAAAGGCTGGAAGAAAGCTTCTTCAGAGACACGCCATGCAGCAGAAACTCCTCCGAAGTTACCCCAACGATTCTTCTCACTCAAAGCAGAATAACCATCGCGACGGTAGTTAAGAGACACGATGTATTTAGAAGCGTAATCATAGTTGATACGTCCGAAATAAGAGACCATGGTATTGTTGGACAAGCTACCACCGGCAGTTGCCGAACCAAAAGGTCCCTGAAATACAATGAATTTATCATCCTGTAAATCTTTACGCTGTGCAGTCCAACGAGAGTTATTTCTCTCGGATGCCTCCGTACCGGCTAACAAATTAAAATTATTCTGTCCCAAAGAAAAGCTATAAGTTGCCGTATTTGTCCAGGTCCATCTGTTATTTTTGGTGTTATAAGCATTTGCCAGACCTTTACTGTTCACACCATCTCCATGCAATGGAGACCAGAAACGCTGTTCCTCGATACGGGCATAATCCACACCATATTGGGTTTTCAATGACAATCCCTTAACCGGAGTTGCCTCTGCATAAAATACACCAATGAAACGGGTTACATCAGAACTCAAACCATTGCCTAAAGATAAAATAGCCGCCGGATTAGAAAAAGTACTAAACACAGTATTTCCTCCATAACCCAGACCTTGAGCTAAATAATAAGGAGTACCATCTTCATTGTACATCGGTAAATTAGGGGCATTGATCAATGCCAGACGCGGGAACCCTCCAACGGCAAAGTTAGAACCTCTACGGGCAGCATCTACATAAGAAGTTGTCCCGGTTGTTACGTTGGTGTTCATTCCTACTTTTAACCAGTCAGTAGCCTGTACGTTAATGTTAGCCTTCACCCCTAAACGGTCATACTTGTCGCCTTTTACAATCCCCTCCTGAGTTGTATAGTTACCAGACAAATAATACCGCACTTTATCCGATCCGCCACTTACGGCAACAGAATGACTTTGTGACAATCCGTTCTGGAATGCAGCATCTTTCCAATCTGTATCTACATAGTTGCCATTGGCATCTTTCATCATATTGAATGCTTTGTTACCATAAGGAGAAACATAACCGGCAGTCAGTGACAATTCATCCGTCCCATAACGGTTCTTTACAGCCAAATTCTTAAAGTCCACGTATTCCTGGGCATTCATCATTTCATAAAAATCTGTCGCATTTGAGAAACCCACAAAACCATCATAGCTCACTTTGACTTTACCACTTTGACCTTGTTTAGTAGTAATCAAAATAACCCCATTCGCAGCACGCGAACCATACAATGCAGCCGCAGCCGCATCTTTCAAAACATCCATAGACACAATATCAGCAGGATTAATATCGGCCAATGCATTGGCATTAGCCAAATAAGAAAGGTTACCCGATTCAATGGGCACACCATCGACTACATATAAAGGAGAAGTTCCGGAAGTGATTGAGTTCACACCACGCACTCTCACAATCGGAGCCTGTCCTACACCGGCCGACGGAGTAGTGATACTGACACCCGATGCACGCCCTTGAAGCATCTGATCAAAACTTACACTCGGTACATCTTTCAAAGCATCTGCCTTTACAGAAGACACAGATGCAGTCACAGTACGTGCACTTTGTGTTCCATAAGCTACTACTACCACTTCGTCAAGTGCCTTAGAGTCAGTCTTTAATATCACTTTAATATTAGGTGCAATTGCTACCTCAGCAGTCTGCATACCGATATACGAAATCTGCAAAGTCTTTGCAGAACTGTAGTATATACTAAAATGCTTATAATGTGCGTATTACACAATGATATTGAACTTAGTAAAAAGAAAAAAAGATTTATTAAAACGCTTATTATCAAAATACTACAAATCTTCTATTTTATTGAGAAGCTCAAAATGAAACACTTCATATATCTTACAATAATCAGATAATACATTGATTATCAGCATGAATAAGATTCTGCATTCTATTTCCTATTCTACTACATTTTTCCTTTGTACTAATTGACTATTTGCTTTATATAGATATTTTATTCACCTATCAATAGTCGAAATTTAGAGTAGTGTCACATTCACAGATCGCATATAAGATAAATATTTTTTAATGTGTCTTTCATTTGTATCTTGAAATAAACGACATTTTTCTATTGAAAAACAGTTTGAGTTACTTTTGGCTAATATACAACAAATGTCATAATGAAACTCAATAGGAAGTTCCATTATTGTGAAATAAAAAAGGCCACTCCCTTTTAAAGAAAGCAGCCTTTTAATTACATGATTAATCCACTATTAATATCCGGGATTTTGTTGAGCTCTCAAGTTTGGATTTACATTTGTTTCATCAACAGGAATCGGAAGTATAGCTCTAAAGTAAGTTCGGTCAAAGCTTTGCGATTCTTTAATTAGTGAATAATGATACCCCTTATCTGCTTCATCTTTATAGCGAACGATTGTTTCATTATTGCGTAATGCATCGAAGTAACGTTGACCTTCACCAATCATTTCTTTTCTTCTTTCAAGAATGATTCTTTCTACTGTAGCATCTGCTTCCGAAACAGCCTTAGCTTCCGGATTCGCTCTCAGAACAATTTCATTCAGGTATTTAGCAGCTTTATCCTGGTGTCCCCCAAGCTTAGCCGCCGCTTCTGCAGCGCTCAAATATACTTCCGAAAGACGAAGTAAAGGCAGATTATTTAAACGCATTTCACCTACGTCGTCCTTATCAGCCGGGAATTTATTAATGAAGATTTTTGCATCGCCATATTCTTCTTTAAGATCCTTATCATACTGAGCCGGCAATACCATACCTATACGAACATCTTTAGGATCCTGACTCAGCATATTCATAAAGTTTTTTGTTACTATTGCATCCGCATATCCGTTCTCGTTCAGCAAATAAGCAATACCATTACGGTCAGTCCAGTCATCATTACTTGCATTTATAACTTCGAAAATCATTTCGTTCGTATGTGCTCCATTGCTTTTATACCATGCATTTACATATTCTTCATTAGTCCAAAGTTTATATGGAGAGTTGGTTATAATATCTTCAGCAACTTTGAGTGCATTCTCGTTATCACCTTTAGTCAGATAGACTCTGGTAAGCAAGGCTTTTGCTGCCCATTCATTGATATATCCCTGAGTCTTATCTTTAGCAAGATATCCAGAATTAATAGCGTCAGTCAAGTCTCTGATGACTTGTGTATAAACTTCTGCTACTGTATTTCTGGAAGGCAAATCATTTCGTTCCAAAGGTTTCAAGATAACCGGGACACCCAAAGAAGCTCCGTTATCGGCTGTATAAGGCATACCATAGATTCTCACTAAGTCAAAATGAACCAATGCCCTGACAACCAATGCTTCTGAATATATTTTACCTATTTGTGCTTCTGTTGCGTCAGTCACCTTTTTTTCGTTAATTGCTTGAATCAGACGATTGGCACGGCGAACTACATTATAAGGTATATTCCACATATTAGGAGCATCATCCACAGTATAGCGCATCTCATAGCATGATGACGAACGCATACCCTGAGTTCTGGCTTGCATATCCTCAGCACGGACATCTCCATAATAAAACATACGGGCACCGTAATAGCTGGTGCTATTAGAGTTTCCCTGAATACCATCATACATACCTGTACGTGCAGTCAGAGCATCATTATAGTTTGTAATTGCATCTTCTGATGGAATTCCGTCAGCAGGTTTTCTATCCAGCCAATCATTCCCGCAGGAAGACAAACTTAGGATAGTAGCAACCAGTGTTATTGATTTATATATCTTTTTCATAAATTCTTTTTTCATAAATTGTTTCTACTTGATTAAAAACCGATTTCAATACCAAATGTAACAGTTCGAAGAGCCGGAGTCTCGAATGTACACAATCCGTCAACCGGAACTTCCGGGTCAACATACAAACTCTTTTTCTTCCAAGTTAGCAGGTTGTTTCCTGAAACATAAGCTCTTAATTTACTGATGCCTGCTTTAGACGACCAGTTTTGTGGTAAAGTGAATCCCAAAGTCATATTCTTCACACGTAAATGATCTGTAGACATCAGCCAACGCGAAGAGGCTTTATTAGTGTTACCGTATGCAAATTGTGGCAATTTGGCATTATCACCTGTTTTCTGCCAGGTATCTTCCATCTTGTAATAAGCAGGAACATTACCCACATAATTATAAGTACCTCCATTAGATTGTAGCCAGGTAGCATAATCATAAGCATGTCCGCCCAAAGAGTAAGTCAGGGTTAAATTGAAATCAATAAACTTCCAACTGATATAATTGGTCAAACCACCTTGTACTTTAGGTTCGATAGAACCGATAATCGTTTTATTAGCAGCAGCAGAATTTGTTGTTGTTTCACGGCTACCATCTTCACCGTTTATATAATACAGCTCTTTACCTGTTTGAGGATCAACACCTGCATATTCATAGGCATAGATAGAATAATATGGTTCACCCACACGGTGGATAGAAACCCCATCAATGATTTCCTGTTGTTCGCCATCCAACTTGGTCAGCTTATTCTTATTATGTCCTAAGTTCAAGGAAGTAGTCCAGAAAAGGTCCTTGTTCTGGATGTTGGTAGACTTCAATTCCAATTCAAAACCACGATTTCTCATTGAGCCAACATTCACAAGCATATTAGCAGTACCCGCACTATTGATTACACCGACTGCAGCAGAAATCGGTTTATCCATTAAGAGATCTTTTGTCTCACGGTTATACCACTCAGCAGAAATAGTCAACCTATTGAGTAGTGTAAGGTCAATACCGATATTTGTGGCATAATTCTTTTCCCATTTCAGATTCGGATTATAGAAACGAGCTTCTGACGAACCACCATTTCCATTATAATTATATCCAAATTCATATACCCCCATATATCCGTAATAGTCTTTGGGCTGTGTACCATTTACACCGTAAGAAGCACGGATCTTAGCATCAGTAATAACATTGGATAATGATTCCATAAATGCTTCCTGTGAAAGTCTCCATGAACCTGATACAGACCAGAAATTGCCCCAACGACTATCTCTTGATAAACGCGAACTTCCATCACGACGGAAACTACCACTTACATAATATCTTCCGGCATAATCATAATTCAAACGTCCTAAATAGGAAGTCATTCGATAACTATTAATGTTACTGGCACCTCTTGAAACACCTGCATTTGTAATCTCCGGTAAGTAGGATGGATAAGTATTACCATTAGTATAGGTATAATCGTATTTGTAATCCTCCGTTTCAAATCCCAACAGTACATCGATATTATGGTGTTCTGCAAATGTCTTGTTGTAAGTTAACTGAGTTTGAGTATTCAACTTGCTTCTGTTCATCATATAGCGTTGAAATACCCCTTTTGAAGAACGACCATCATTGGAACGAGGATCCCACCATACACGATTGTTTGTCTGGTTAAAATCATAACCCAAAGTTTCTTTTATATTCAAATTATCCCAGATATTCCATGTTGCAGCCAATGTATTCAAAGTACGTACAATTGTACTACGATCATAATTATACGTTGCAGTCTGAAGAGGATTGGCACCATTCAAAGCAGGGAAACTCGTACTAAATGTACCATCTTCATTATATGGGAATGTAGAGGGAGAAGCTGTCATAGCCAGACACATGATGGGGCTTGAGAAACTAGTCCCTTCCGAGTTTACTTTTTGATTTGAATTTGTAAACATCGTACTTGCCTCAATTGTAACGCGGTCTGCCGTATGACTCATATTTGCACGTCCGGTGATACGCTCGTATCCAGACTGTAGTGTAATACCTTCCTGTTTGGTGTATCCAAAAGAGGTATAGAATTTAGTCCGCTCATTTCCTCCTTGAGCATTTACTTCATAATTTTGGTGAGAACCGTTTCTGAAAAGAATATCTTCCCAATCAGTATATCCGCTCCAAGGTTTTGCAGCATATTTATCAATATTATTATCTGCATAGTTCGTGGCATAAGCTTCATCCTTTCCAGAATTTAAAGCATAGTTTTTAAGACCCATATATAGGATATCGCGTCTATCTTCACCATTCAGAATGGGGCGATAATCAATAGCTTTGTTGGAGAATCCCCAGTCTGCCCTCACATTGAGTTTCAATTTTCCTGAAGCCCCCTTTTTAGTAGTAATTACAATAACACCGTTTGCTGCGCGTGAACCGTAAAGTGAAGCAGCCGCTGCATCTTTAATTACCGTCATTGATTCGATGTCATTGCTGTTGATGGTGGACAACAAGCTATTACCTGACTGAGAATAAGTGAATTCACTTGCGTCACCAGTCATTACAGGTACTCCATCAATGACGTATAACGGATCATTACCAGCATTAATTGACCCCATTCCACGAATACGTACAGATTCAACAGCACCCGGTTGTCCGGAAGTAGACGTAATCTGTACACCGGCAACAGAACCGGCTAATTTATCTTGTACGCTCAAAGAAGGAACATCCTGAAGTTTTTCCGTCGTAATACTTGATGCCGCTCCCGTAAAAGATGATTTTTTAAATGTACCATATCCTGTTACAACGACTTCGTCCAACACTTCCGTATCAGGTTTTAGCGTAATCTTCATAACAGGCTTAATTGCTACTTCAACAGTTTGCATACCGATATACGAAATCTGCAAAGTCTTTGCAGAACTACAATTATATTATAAACTATTTATTATCAGTATTTTATAAAAGATACAGAGAACTTGTGCTTATACTACGATATCAATGGTTATATGTTTGAATATCATATATATATGATAAAAGTACTAACAATAAAATCCGAATGATTCCCATATCTATCTCCCACTATTGTACGCGTAATCCGCTTATTGCAAGTGAAATATAGATTAAAAAGTATGCGATTGAAAAAAGAATGTTATACTCAATAGTTCCAAACGAAAAAAAAGTCATAAAGCAGTCTATTATTATTTTACATAAACGGCTTAGAAATAAAAAAGGATAATTACTAATTTGATATTTATATAAAAACAGAGAATGCCAACCTAAATTTCCTTATAATAGGATTAATAAGCTTATATATTTAATAAACAGCCAATTAAACCGTTCACTTTTTGCATGTAGGAAGTTAGTTTTAACATCATGTTAAAACTAACTTCCTACATGCAAAGAATTAGTGATTTTCAATCAGAAAACAAGTTCTTTATAGAAACGGTACTTGAGAACTGTGATTCGTGTTAACAATGTTAATAGTCAATACATCTACGTAAGGCACAAATCTCTGTTACATATAAGATACTTTGCGATTATTTTTAGACTTTTCCCTCAAATCCGCAACTAAGCTCTTCAGCGTCCTTCTTGCGTCTAAACGTCCTCTCATCACTGAATTAGCAGATAAATTGAGGCTGAAATACCCACTTCTGCCCACAATATCCCCTTGCCCCACTATGCGACTTGAGGCAATACGCAGTATCATACCCATAAGTTGTAGGCGTTATCCAAAATCAGTCTGAAAAATATCTGCGTAAGCATTATTACAGGTATAGATATTCAGCACATACCGCCTTGATGTTCTGATCCACTTGGCTGGTACAGAGACAAACCTGAAGACAAACGCTTTTATGCGACTTGTTGCATTGAGTCCGAACCTCTTTACGTCAAGTCTGTGGATAATGGCCTTGTAGAAATTACGGATAAGTGCCGTAAGAAGAAGGAACACAGTGTTCTCTGCCATGAAGGATTTGGGCAATCTGTCCCACCCGAAACCATTGTTCATATCATCGAAGATACGTTCCTTTCCTCCACGAAGGTTATAGAACTCGACAATTTCTCTTGTGGAAGATTCATAGTCGTTAGTCAGGATACAACGGTATGTGTATTCTCCTTCCCAAAGATCCAGCACACCGTCCATCCGTTTCTGTCTTTGAATCACAAGTCGGTATGCTTTACCCTTCCACTTCTCAACAAGAATAGAGTTCAATTCGAACTCAATGCCATTGATTTCCTCAGTCTTCCAGCCTCTAAGAGCAAAGATGTCATTGTAGAGCGAACTGCAGCGGTTTGCGCGGATATAGAAGGATTTGCTGTGTTTCTCTATTTCCTCCACGATTTCCTCGGAACATGATCCACAATCAGCTCTGAAACGATTGATTGTAAGTCCGTTCTGCTCAAATCTCTCAAAGAATCTCTTCAGCGTGTCCTTCTGATGAAAACGAACGTTGGTGTTACCATCGCTATTCTCAATGCCAACAATCAAGTCGTCAATAACCGCCACGCCAGGGCGATAACCAAGGAACTTCTTGTATGTAGGCTTTGCATCATACTTCTCAGTCTCTATGAACTGATGGTCGAAATCAACATCATACATCTCGCCCTCTTTCAGTTGGCCGGATGCAAACATACAATTGAGCAGTAAGGTATTGAGTGTGTCAGCCGTGTTGAAATCGTAGTTCTTACCCGTATCTGATGTGTATGAGATGTTTCCTTGCGTCAGTTCCTTTATCGCTCTGAGGATAGTATCAGAACTACAAGTACGAAGTGTCGGATGGAGCGAGAGATGGTTCATCAAATGAGTAGTGACATCCTCAATGCATGAGCCACCACAGAAGTAGATACTCATGAGGGAACGGACGATTTCACTGTACTGATAACCGAACGAGCTACACCTTAGACCGAGTGTCGAGTCGATTACAGATGACAATGTGGAGTCAAATTGCTCCATGATTGAAAATATTCCTCCAAAAGGAGTGAGCTTCTCGGATTTTATTTGTATTTTTGCCATGCCTGATGAGGTTTTGTTTGATTATTTTTTTGCAACACTAAGTTAAGTGAATCCTCTGACATGGCAAAATCCTGAGCAACTTTTTGTTGCTCAGGTACTTAAAAAAAATATTTTATAATAGTGTTGCGGAATTAAGGTTTTCTAAGTCTCGTACAATAGTTATGTCCATTATATTAGTATAAACTTGAGTTGTCTTCACGCTTTTATGTCCCAATAGCTTTTGTACAGTAGTAATATTGACTCCACTGTATATTAATAATGTAGCATTGGTATGGCGAGCGGTATGGAACGAAATACGTTTATTCAACCCTGATAATTTTGCTATGATCAATAATTCCTTATTCACATTTGAATTATCTCTAAGCTTAAAAAAATCAGCAAGATTATCCTGATATTTATTCAAGACTTCTATTCCTTTTCCCTCAAATAAAAGATAAAGCGGAAGGCGCACTTCCGTATTCGTTTTCACAGATTTATAAATAAGCCAGGTTTCCTGATGCATTTTCACTATGTTTTCAGGGGATAAGTTGGTGAAGTCAGAATATCGTAATCCTGCATAACAACAAAAGAGGAAAGCATCTTTTGTCTTTTCCAGTTTCATAAACCGGCCATCCAATTCCAAACTTTCAATCTTTCCTAATTCTTCTGGAGAAAGGTGAGTATGGCTGTTTTCGATACTTTTAATTTTATATTTTCTAAAGGCATATTTCTGTATCTCCATATATTCTTTATTTATGGCTACATTGATATGTCTTTTCAAATGTTTCATGTGCTTCGCAATGGTATTGGTGTGATACCCTTTTTGCTGGAGGTAATGATCAAATGAGGATATAAATTCAAATGTCAGATCTGAGAATGACACATCTTTCTTATAGCCTCTCAATAACTCCAAAGTTGATAAATGGTTACGTTTGGTACTCTCCTTCAATGAAGATTTGGCTATTTCGTTGCGGAAGAACGCAATAAACGAAGTTCCATCATCCTGACTTTCCATTGAATTTTTTAGTGAATCCAATGAAATTTGTTTTCCCTGTTGCCACAATCCCAGTTCTTTCTTCTCTATTTCTGCCATGAACTCATAGAGCATGTGATTGATAGCATCCGCATTAGGGTGGTTTTTAACCATCCTTTTCTTGAAATCCCATTGGTCAGGACTCAAGTAAACCTTGGTAGAAAAATATTTCTTCTTCCTGTTTAAGTAAGCCTCAACCTGTACCAACGCCATCCCTTTTTTGTTCAGGCTCTTTTTTCTATTATACACTAAACTGTAAATAATTTTATCCATTTCCTTTATTTTTAATTAATACTATGGACAAATAAGACGTGCATAGACTCAATATTAGAATTGAATAAGGTTTAATATCTGCTAAAACCTGCTATTTTTATATAGAAATAACTAATTTGTATTTTTTAAAAGTGACTAATTTGTATTTATAAAAACTTCCTTGACAGAAAAACGAGCACTATTTTTGCTCATATTAAGCCTTGAATATACAAAAATAGACAAAAATGCATATTATTAGTACCTGCAGCATGTTAGCAATACAAACCCCGTTTACGTTTTTTAAGGCGTATTTCTATGTTATTAGACATAAAATCGCGTATTTAGATAACGATTTGTTATATTTGCAAGGTTTTTTTATAGAAATAATTGTTCGTTTCATATTTCTTAATATATTTGCATTTTGTTAGAGTAAAGAAACAATTAATGTAAAGTTAAACTTTAAGAGAGAATTTATGAAAAGAAAATTAATGCTGTTATTGACTTGCCTTTTTATAGGTATAGGTCTAGTAACCGCCCAAACTCAGAAGGTAACAGGTGTTGTTATTTCTGAAGAAGATGGGCAACCAGTTGTTGGAGCCTCTGTATTAGCTAAGGGCACCACTGTAGGTGTTATTACTGATCTAAATGGTAAATTTACGTTATCTGGTATACCAAGTTCTGCAAAGACTTTGCAGATTTCGTATATCGGTATGCAGACTGCTGAGGTAGCAATTGCACCTAATATTAAAGTGATATTAAAGACTGACTCTAAGGCACTTGACGAAGTCGTAGTAACAGCAATGGGTATCTCAAAAGAGAAAAAAGCGTTAGGGTATGCCGTACAGGATGTGAAAGGAGATAAGCTGACTCAAGCATCAAGTAGTAACCTTTCCAGCGCTTTACAAGGTAAAGTTTCAGGAGTAGAGATCTCACCGTCATCAGGTATGCCGGGTGCCTCTTCCAAAATGACTATTCGCGGATCACGCTCGTTTACAGGAGATAACACTCCCCTGTATGTTGTGGATGGTATGCCTATCTCATCATCTACAGACTTGGATACTTTCAACTCTGTTACAGGCTCTGACTATGCAAACCGTGCGGTAGATATCGACCCGAATGACATTGAAAGCATCAACATCCTGAAAGGTCAAGCTGCTTCTGCTCTGTATGGTATGCGCGCATCAAATGGTGTGGTAGTAATCACTACCAAGAGCGGTAAAGGTGCACGTAAAGGTAAACCGGAAGTTACCATCAACACTGGTTTATCATTCGATAAGGTTTCTACTATGCCGGATTTCCAAAAAGAATTCGCACAAGGATTTAATGGTGCTTTTAGCCCATCAGATTCTCGTTCTTGGGGCCCTTTGATCTCAGAACTGGCTAACGATCCCAAATATGGTGGTAATACGGATAATACCTATACTCAGAAATACGGTAAACATCAGGGGCAATACTATGTAGACCAGCGTGCCAAAGCAGGACTGGACCCATGGGCCACTCCTCGTGCATATGACAATGCTAAAGATTTCTTTAATACAGGTGTAACGTGGAACAGCAGTGCAAACGTGGCACAAAGCCTCGATAAAGGAAGTTACTCTTTGTCTTTAGGAAGTACTACTGCAAACGGTATTGTACCTTCTACAGGTATGGATCGTTATAATGCAAAACTAACTGCACAAGCTCAATTGAACAAGAATTGGTCTACCGGTTTCAATGGAAACTTCGTTTATTCTAAAATCAAAAAGCAAACCGGTGCCAACAATGGTATCCTGGCAACTGTATATGGTGCACCGTCCAGCTACGATTTAGCCGGTATCCCATCACACATTGATGGAGATCCTTATACACAAAACACGTATCGTTCGACAGGCGGTTTCGATGGTGCTTATTGGGCCGTTGAAAATAACTCTTTTAAAGAACGTACTCAACGTTTTTTTGGAAATGCATTTGCTAAATATTCTACTGATTTCGGTACAGAAAATCATAAACTGGATGTAAAATACCAGTTAGGTACCGATGCTTATACCACTAACTATACCGATACATGGGGATATGGACACTCCAACGGAACAGGTAGCATTGAAGAGCAGAGCGTTACAAACAATGAAATAAATTCATTGTTAACTGTTACTTATGACTGGAAAATCACTCCGGAACTTGACTTAAATGTATTATATGGTAATGAATTAGTCGATAATTCTTCAAAATACAAATACAACCTCGGAAATAACTTCAATTTCCCAGGATGGAACCATATAGCTAACGCATCAATCTATTCGTCTACAGGAACCTACCATCGCGAGCGTACCGTTGGTAACTTCGGTAACATTTCATTAGCATATCGTAGCATGCTGTATTTGAATGCTACTGTTCGTAATGATATTGTTTCATCCATGCCACGCAACAACCGTTCATTCACTTACCCTTCCGTTTCTCTTGGTTTCATCTTTACCGAATTGGAAGCACTGAAGAATGATGTTCTGACTTATGGTAAAATTCGCGCTTCTTATGCAGAAGTAGGGCAGGCAGGTACTTACTATCCTTCTTACTATAAAACTCCGGTCTATGGTGGCGGATTCTCGTCAGGAACTCCTATCCAGTATCCTATTGGATCGATCAGCTCATATATTCCATATTACAAAATTTATGATCCTAACCTGAAACCTCAGAACACCAAATCATACGAAATCGGTGCAGACTTCAGTTTCTGGAACGGTTTAGTTTCATTGAACTATACATATTCACGCCAGAATGTAAAGGATCAGATATTCGAGGTGCCTTTGGCTACTTCTACCGGATATAGCGAATTGATCACAAATGGTGGATCGGTACATACAAACTCACACGAAATCACTTTGAGTGTAAATCCGATCCAAACTAAGAACTTCAACTGGGATTTTGCATTCAATTTCTCTAAAATCGACAACTATGTCGATAAATTAGCTCCGGGTGTATCAAGCATCATGTTAGGAGGTTTTGTTGATCCGCAAGTACGTCTGAGTGCCGGTGATAAATTCCCGGTTATCTATGGTACAAGCTATCAAAGAAACGAAGATGGTCAGATTGTCGTAGATGAAAACGGTATGCCGACATTAGGTGAAAACAGAGTGTTGGGAAGTGTATCTCCTGACTTCAGACTGGGCTTCAATACTACTTTTGAATTTTATAAGTTCCGCCTCTCTGCAGTACTTGACTGGAAGCAAGGTGGATGTATGTATGCCGGTACTGTGTCAACACTCGACTATTATGGTGTAACCCAGAAATCAGCAGACTATCGTAAAGCTGATTACTTCTACTTCAATAAACCGGCTGTAAAACAGTTGGCAGATGGTTCTTACGCACCTAATGACATCAAGATCAGCGGTGAGAACGCTTATAATTACTTCGACAGATTGAGTACGATCTCTGAAGCCGGAGTATACGGTTCTTCATTCTTGAAACTACGCGAAATCGCTTTAAGTTATCCGGTACTGGATAAGTCATACTTAGGCGTAACAGTAAACGTCTTTGCACGTAACTTATTGCTTTGGTCAGAAATGGATAATGGTATTGACCCTGAATCATCACAGGGAAATAACAACATGGCTGGTGCTTTCGAACGCTTCTCGCTCCCGGGAACATCAAGCTATGGTTTTGGTATTACAGTTAAATTCTAAAAAGGACAAAAATGAAATCAATATTTAATTTATCAAAAGGCATATTGTCTGTGGCATTGATTTCCGTTGCATTTGCTTCCTGTTCGGAAGATACAATGGATCGTATTAATGAAGACAAAGACCACACAACCAGTGTACCTGCCAAATTCATCTTGGCTGACGTAATCACTGCAACTGCATTTAGCAATATCGGAGGCGACTTTAATACATATTATTCTACCTACGTAGAGCATATGGTTGGAGTAGACAATCAATTGGCAAATGCGGAAAAGCGTAACGGAGAGCCTTCGGCATCTTCTACTTTTAACAATGTATGGGGTAATTTATACTCTACACTGAAGAATGCACGTATCGCAATTAACATAAGCTCAAATGAGGTTTCAGCCAATTATACAACCAAAGGTATTGCCGAAGTATTGGCCGCAATCAATGCAGGACTGATCGCAGACTCATTCGGTGACACTCCTTTCAGCCAGGCTGCCCTTCCGGAATTAGTCAATGGACAACCCCAGTTTATGACTCCGGAATTAGATAAGCAAGAAGCTATTTATACTACCATTATGGAATATTTGGATGCAGCAATCACTGATCTTCCCAAAGGTGACAAAAGCGATGAAATTGGTGAGTATGACTTCATATATAAAGGTGACGGAGAAGCATGGTTAAAACTAACATACGGCTTGAAAGCTCGTTATACAATGCGTCTGTTAGCTCGTTCTTCTTCAAAAGAAGCTGATTTACAAAAAATTTTAGAGTACATAGAGAAATCATATACATCTATTCAGGATCAAGCTGCTTTCTCTATTTATAGTGCAACAAACTTAAACCCGTTATTTGACTTCCAGTGGAGCCGTGACGGATTGGCTGCAAGTAAAAGCTACGCTGATAAACTAATAGAACGTAAGGATCCGAGATTACGCCGTATCTTTTGCATTGGACAAGGTAAGGTAACTGGAGAAGAAAAAGCTGTGTCCATCCAAGTAACCGGTGCAGATGACCCAAGATTCCTTATGGCCGATAACGGTACGGCAGAGTCTGTTAAATATGAATATAATACTCCTATATTCGTATATTCGCAAACATGTCCAACCTTATTAATGAGCTATCATGAATTACTTTTCCTGAAAGCTGAAGCATTGGCTCGCTTGAATAAGACCAATGATGCGGCAGATGCTCTGAAAGATGCTATTGTTGCAGCCATTGCAAATGCAGAAACAGGTGTAACAGCTGCACTTAACGCTCCTACAGTAAAAAGTTACGGAGGCGTTAAAGAGACTACCAAAGCTATCACAACTGCTGAAGCAGAAGAGTATTTCACCAACAACGTAAAACCATTATTCGATGCCAATCCTGTAAAAGAGGTAATGGTACAGAAATATATTGCATTCCTTGGAGCCTTCGGTGAGACAACAGAATGCTATAATGATGTACGACGCCTCAAAGCAATGGGCGAGGAATATATCAAACTGGACAATCCTTACAAGTTCCCACTTCGCGCACCTTACGGAGCAGATGATGTAAGTGCAAACCCGAACGTAGAATCTGCATTTGGAAACGGCCAGTATGTATATACCGATCCGGTTTGGTGGGCCGGTGGTAGCCGCTAATCAGCATAATACTTTCTAAAGTATTTATCAAACAATAAAGAGAATGCCCGGATTTACATATAAAACGTATCCGGGCATTCTTCTTTTTCTGAACGAATCAGTATCTGATTTATAGCAACCCTTCCTTCAAGATACCTACCAATATCGGATGCAATCCACTGACAAAACACTCAACAGCAATCACCATCAAAATAAGTCCCATCAAACGCATCATCACGTTATTTCCGGTCTCCCCCAACACTTTAACTAATCGGGTAGACGCACGCAGAATCAAGAAGGTAATAAAATAGATCAAAGCAATAATGCCAATTAACGTTCCTTTCATTTCAATGGTATGGGCATCCTCCATCAAAACAATGGCATTAGCTATCGCCCCCGGACCACAAAGCATAGGTATGGCAAGTGGAGTGATCGAAATATCGTCAGCATAGGTTTTAATCTCTTCATCTTTCAATTTCATCGGAGTGTACCGTGCCTGCAACATATCAAAGCCTATCTTGAAAATAATCACTCCACCTGCAATACGAAATCCGTTGGTCGAAATACCGAAGAATTTAAAAAGGAATTGCCCTGCAAAAACAAATACCATTAAAGTGATAAACGAGACGAAAGTGGCACGGCGAACAACCGCTTGCCGCTCTTTATCAGTCATACCATGAGTCATGGTCAGAAAAACGGGCATTGTACCCAACGGATTAGTCAATGTAAAGAAAGAAGTGAAACAGAGTAAAGCAAAAGGCAAGAGAGTGTCCATAGTTGTATTTTTATGCGTTCTATATTGAACGCAAAAATACAATATATCTATAAATGTTACAACAGTTCCACCAACTCTTTCAAATCAGTCATTGAATAAGTAGGACGGAAAGGAAAATCAGTGCGTCCGGACACATTATAATAAGCCTGATGCATTCCCACTCCATAGGCACCAACAATATCAGCTTCCCAACTATCCCCAATCATTAATGATTCACGTAGTTCGGATTGTGTAGCCGACAAAGCAAAATGAAAAATTTCCGGCCAAGGCTTCATCACTCCCAGATCTTCCGAAAGAATTATTTTATCAAAATATGTATCAATGCCTGCCGAACGCATTTTACAGGATTGCAATTCCCTGAAACCATTTGAAAGAATATACAAATTATATTTAGGTGCCAAATACGAAAGTACCTCTTCCGCATACGGCATTAGCCTCCTTTTAGTAGGAACTATCAAAAAGAAATCGTCAGAATAACGTTTTGCAAGCATTTCATCGTCAACGCCAACAGCTTTCAAAGGATATAAAAAACGCTGTCGATTCAACTCTTCTTTAGTCACCTCCCCGTTTCCATATTCTACCCACAACTCCGCATTCCTCTTTTGGTAAAGAGAATAAAAATGGGAAAACGAATCGAAATACCTTCCCAATCCATATTTATCGTAAACTTCTTCAAACGTATCATACGCATTTTGGGAAAAGGCCCAGAGAGTATCATCTAAATCAAAAAACAGGTTTCTATATTTCATATTAATATATCAGGTACATTTCAAAAAAGAGAGCACGGATTACATACTGTGTAGTCCGTGCCCTTATCAGTTACGTTTGTTTTATACTACTTATTTGACCTGGATTACCAGATATTTAGATACACTCCAGAATTCTTTCGGATTCGTGATCTTCAAAGTCAGCTGACCTTTATCATCTTTAACCAGCTCGTAAGATTTAGCCGGATGAGTAGTGAGCAAATCAGCACGTTTAGAATATAATTTAATCTCTTTAGTAGTACGGATATCGATCTGAGTAAAATAATCCTTGTTGAAATCCGCACTCTTCAGCACATCCCCTTTCTCAAGAATCTTCTGAGATTTAAGTTCCGATTTAGTACCAAACACAAACCATGCACTATTGATGGCCTTATCCTGTTCTGCTACGGTCTTTGCCTTGGCTTCATTTTCAGCAGCCAATGACTCTTTATCGGCAGTCAGTCCAGTTACTGCAGCATCCAATTCCTGAATACGGATATTCTTAGAAGCTAATTCAGCCTGAAGTTCTTCGATACGCTGAGTTTTAGCAACCAACTCCTGAGTCAAAGATTCAACGGCTTTTTTCAATTGTGCCGAATTATTCTTACTATTCTTCAGCATAGCCTGCAACTTAGCGATCTGTGCCTTGTTTTCTTCCATCTGTTTCGTGATGAATTCAATATCAGATGCTATTTGTTGTTTTGCGGTTGCAGAATTCTCAGAGATAGTGCCACGGGTCAAGTCAACACGGCTTTCAGCTGCGTTTATTCTACGAAATCCTTCCTGAACTTCGTTGAAAGTACCCATCATTTCGTCCAATTCGGCATTGCGCTGGGTCAACTCCATCAAAAGAGAATCATTTTCTGCCTTCAGGTCCTTACTTCCACCACCCAGGCCGTTACACGAAGCCAACATAGCTGCGCATACTAATAAAACTACTAACTTTTTCATACGATTACGTTTTACGTTTTTAAATGAAGTTATTATTAATCGTCTATTCCTGCAAGTACAATCACAATCTCTCCCCGGGGTTCGGTAACGGTAAAGTGTTCTATCAATTCACTCAAAGTCCCGCGAACCGTTTCCTCATGAATCTTTGAAATTTCACGGGACACAGATACCTGACGTCCGGAACCGAAATATTCGGCAAACTGTGTCAATGTTTTCAGCAAACGATGTGGGGATTCATAAAACACCATTGTTCTGTGTTCATCCACCAACGATTTCAATTTTGTCATACGCCCCTTTTTCTGAGGGAGAAAACCTTCGAAACAAAACTTTTCGTTAGGCAATCCCGATGCTACCAACGCCGGAACAAAAGCTGTCGCTCCAGGCAGGCATTGTACTTCGATACCATTGCGCACACATTCACGAACTACCAGAAAACCCGGATCAGAAATTCCCGGTGTTCCGGCATCCGAAATCAAAGCAATGGTTTCTCCTGCCTTTATTCTATTAACAACACTCTCCACCGTTTTATGTTCATTAAACTTATGGTGGGATTGCATCACGTTTTTAATCTCAAAATGTTTCAGCAAGATTCCGGAAGTACGGGTATCCTCCGCCAGAATCAAGTCGACCTCCTTCAGGACTTTAATAGCCCTAAATGTCATGTCCTCCAAATTCCCGACCGGCGTCGGTACCACATATAGTTTTCCCATATCCTAATAATCGCGTTTTTATATAAAGTACTTTTTGAGAAGTTCCACTAAATCAGCTTTAGCTTCATTTTCCTCTTCCACCTTTATTTTAGAAGATAAGAAAACAAGAGCCGCATCCAGTGAATGCATCTCCCCAATCTGTTGCAACACATGATTCATTTGCTCCATGCTTCCCCCAAACAGTTCACGGGAAAAGCGAAACGAATCATTCAGACTGATTGAACGGCGTAAATCTCCAGCTGTTTTAATCCGCTCGGCCAAAATAGGTGTAGAAGCCGTATTGGTTTCAATCTTCATAGATACTTCAGCCGATTGTGCCGGTTCTACGGTCACTTCAGGCAATTCCAATTGTTCAGATTCCGGCATCTCCGGAGCCTCCGGAACTATTACAGGCTCTTCATCTTTCTCCGGGTTACCCACAACTATTTCTTCTTCTTCTTCTTCTTCTTCTTCTTCTTCTTCTTCTGCTGCTGCTGCTGCTGCTGCTGCTTCTTCTGCTGCTGCTGCTGCTTCTTCTGCTGCTGCAGACACAGGTTCCGGCATTGGATTTATAATCCGGTCAGGAAGTTCGTTTTCCGGTAGTGCTCCCCGATCCAACTGTTCCAGTAAGATGTCCAACCGGCCACGCATTTGCACAATATTTCTCTTTGCCACTTCACGCAAAGCAGAATTCGGTTTACGCGAAACGGCCTCCATCAGGCATTTAAGTTCCTGAATATCCAATTCTATATCGTTCAACAATGCTTGCATATCTACATCTGAATTTCTTCTTGAATGACTTCGCAAATGTAGAAATAAATAATGAAAAAACACCGAGAAGCCAATAAAACTATTACTTTTGCAACCAATTATAACATACATCAGCATGGTATTATTTTCAGAAGATCATATACAAGAGACGAGAAGAAGAGGAAGAATTGAAGTAATTTGCGGTTCCATGTTTTCAGGAAAAACCGAAGAACTGATCCGTCGCATGAAGCGGGCCAAATTTGCCCGCCAACGCGTAGAGATATTCAAACCTGCCATTGACACACGCTATTCTGAGGGGGACGTTGTTTCACATGACAGTAATACCATTTCCTCCACCCCCATCGACTCTTCAGCCAGCATACTGCTTTTCACATCCGAAATTGATGTGGTAGGCATTGACGAGGCACAGTTCTTCGACAGTGGTTTAATAGATGTATGCAATCAATTGGCAAACAACGGAGTACGTGTCATCATAGCCGGATTGGACATGGACTTCAAAGGCATACCGTTTGGTCCGATGCCAGCTTTGTGTGCCATTGCCGACGAAGTATCCAAGGTACATGCCATTTGTGTAAAATGTGGACAATTAGCCTCTTTTTCACACCGTACGGTGAAAAACGACAAACAGGTGCTATTGGGTGAAACAGCCGAATACGAACCTTTATGTCGGGAGTGTTACCAGAAAGCCCTGCAAGAGGACAAAGAAAAATCATAATGACCTCACGGTAGCAAAGCCCGGACATTTCCGGTGAGGTCGCACATCAAACGTCAGATTATTATGGAAAGGAAAAAGATTACATTTGATAGTTTCATACGTGGTTCCATCTGCTGTGCGCTCATTGTGGATTACTGATACTTTTTAAAAGGCTCAGCGGCGTGCTGCTACCTTTTTTTGTGGCATGGCTTATCGCTTATATGATTTATCCGCTCGTCAAATTTTTCCAGTATAAATTACGCTTTAAAAGCAGGATCATTTCTATTTTCTGCGCATTGTTCAGCATTACCATAATAGGAATTGCCATTTTTTACCTTTTAGTGCCCCCAATGCTTGCCGAAATAGGACGAATGAATGATCTGTTGGTTACTTATCTGACTAATGGTGCTTATCGTTCCGGAACAGTACCTCCTACTCTTTCGGAATTTATCCACAGGCATATCGACCTTCAGGCACTGAACCGAATCTTAAGTGAAGAAAATATAATGAATACCATTAAAGAGACTGTTCCTAAACTTTGGGCACTCGTTGCGGAATCTATTAATATTCTGTTTAGCGTATTCGCTTCATTCATCATTTTATTATATGTGGTATTCATCTTGCTCGACTATGAATCCATCGCAGAAGGATGGCTTCACCTGTTACCAGGCAAATACCGTACCTTTGCATCCAATCTGGTCAATGACATACAGGATGGAATGAATCGCTATTTCCGCGGCCAGGCACTTGTTGCCTTCTGTGTCGGCATCTTGTTCAGCATTGGGTTCCTGATCATCGACTTTCCGATGGCTATTGCCTTGGGACTTTTCATCGGTGCCCTCAATATGGTTCCATATCTGCAGATTATCGGCTTCTTGCCCACCGTCATATTAGCAATCCTAAAAGCTGCTGATACCGGTGAGAATTTCTGGGTAATCCTGGCAGGCGCCCTCGTTGTTTTTATTGTTGTTCAAGCCATCCAAGATGGTTTCCTTGTCCCAAGAATCATGGGAAAGATCACAGGGCTCAACCCTGCCATCATTCTTTTATCTCTTTCCATCTGGGGATCCTTGCTCGGGATGTTAGGTATGATCATAGCACTCCCGCTCACCACCCTAATGCTCTCCTATTATCAACGTTTCATCATCAACAAAGAGAGAATAAAATACGACACACATGAAACATCTGATAATCAGAAGATAGAGGAAGATGACGAAAAATAAATAAAACTTTTTTCACCCAAAAGCTTGCAGATATAAAAAAAGTCACTACCTTTGCACCCGCAATCAGGAAATAACTGATACGCAAATAAGGATTGATTCGCTAGCTCAGCAGGTAGAGCACAACACTTTTAATGTTGGGGTCCTGGGTTCGAGCCCCAGGCGGATCACAGAAACGCTGGACAGAAATGGACAGTAAATGTACAACTCCTACAATATCAAGGTATTGTAGGAGTTTTTCTTTGTATAATGTCTGTGACCTAAGACACGAAAAGGTCACAAAAAGACACACTTTCGTGACCAATTCGTGACCTGTCCACCCTCTAAGATTTTAGGTCACGGAATGTCTAAAATTGGCGGTTTGTTGTCTTGATTTGTCCGTAATGCAAATATCTCATTTTCAGTTTATCAATTTAAGTTTGTAACTAAAAAAAGAGATTATGAGAAGTACTTTTAAGCTACTCTATTTCGTCAAACGAAATGCAGTAAAGAAGAACGGCAACGCACCGATTATCGCACGTATCACTATTGACCAAGTTGTAGCCCAGTTCAACACCAAACTGGAAATAAATCCGGCTCACTGGAGCGTGGAATTAGGCAAGGCTTCCGGCAGAACCGCAGAATCCGTACACATCAATTCTATGCTGGAAAGTATTCGTAGCACAGTTCATCAACATTACCATGCGTTAATGGCGCAAGACGGATATGTAACTGCAGAACTGGTAAAGAACGCTTTTTTAGGTAAGATAGCAAGGGAACGGACTTTGATAGAGTTCTTTAAACAGCACAACGAGCAGTATTTGCAAAAGGTCAAAATGAATACCGCAGACAAGACCTATTCACGTTATGAACTGACAAAGAAACGGCTTATGGAGTTTATGAAGTTTAAGTACTCCGTTTCCGATATGCTCATTAAAGATATAAATGTGGTATTCATTGAAGATTTCCTGTTGTATATCAAGAATAACTACGGGTGCAGCCATAATACGGCTATGAAGTTCGTACAACGTTTTCGCACGGTAGTAAACTTTGCCAAGAATACGGGTTTAGTGACTGCCGACCCTTTCGGGAATTATCGGGTAAGGTTTGAACGTACCGATAGGGATTATCTGACTACGGAAGAAATTACAGCTATTTACAATCACAAGTTCAGCACCAAGCGACTGGAACAAGTGCGTGATTTGTTTGTTTTTAGCTGTTATACGGCACTTTCTTACATTGATGTATGCGAACTAAGACAAGAGGACATTCGCACCGGATTTGACGGTAATTTGTGGATTATACGGAAAAGACACAAAACAAATGTTACATCTACCGTCCGGTTGCTGGATATACCAAAAGCCATATTGGAAAAGTACAAAGATAAATTGCCAAACGGTAAGATTTTACCAGTTATCAGCAATCAGAAAATGAATGATTACCTAAAAGAAATCGCAGGCATTTGCGGAATTGAAAAGAACTTGACCTATCATGTTGCAAGGCATTCTTGTGCGACTTCGGTGCTGCTTTCCAATGGTGTTCCCATTGAAACGGTATCTAAGATTTTGGGACATACCAATATCAGAACCACTCAAATTTATGCGAGGATTACCGATTTGAAGGTCAGTAACGATATGGAAATGTTAGCTCAAAAGTTGGACGCTACACACCGGACTGCCAGCCGATGAAATCATGTTATCGTCAGATAACAGCAAGGTGTGTTCTATGGCACATAGAACCGTTTTTCGTGCCGCAAAACACCTTGGGCAAATTCACTCCGAAGTCGTGTTGCCAGTAAAAGAAAAACATTCCCTAACTAAAGATTTTTCGCTCGTCGGGACGGGTGGTCCCGCCCCTTGCCGCTGGGCGCTCCCCGACCGATGAGTTTATTTTGCAATCCTGCAATCTTGTTTTATTGAAGTATTGATTGCTTGATTGATTGAAAGCAAGATTTCAATATGGCAAGATTGAATGAAAACAATAAGCCATTCAATATTGATTGAAATACTGAATGGTTTATTTATTGCAAGAACATAATTACTTGCGAAAAGAAAAAATATTATTTGCTATCATCTTCGTCCATACGCTTAATCAGACAATCTTGCAAACGGGTAAGATATGCCGTTCGGTCTTTCTTCCGTTCTTTCATGGCAATATAAGCAGCATAATAATCCCCTAATTCCACTTGAAACACTGTGCCGAGAAAGTTCATTATTTCTTTAATTTCCACATTTCCATTGTTAATGTCCCCCGAAGAAACAAGAGAATAACCCAATTCTATAAGAAAAACTTTTTTACCCGTGAAACGAAAAGGATATTTCGTGCCTTTTTGCAGGTTATCTTCTACAAGATTATCGGTTTCCAGTTTAACTAACCTCTTATTTAAATAAATACGTAACATCTCATTGGCTATAATTTTTGCGACCTTGTAGTCATATCCAGTTGAGAATTTTGGGTCTTTGTCAAGTTGTGCGCTATCCGTACATAATCTTAAATCAGCTTTTCCACGAACAAAATAGTATTCATCATATACGGTTGAATGTGAACGATAATACTGATAAAAATCTAAATTCCTATTGAAGAAATAGGTCAGATTGTCCAGTTCCTTATTAAGATAGCTTCTAACGGCTTCATTACTACCATTAGGACATTGCGTTTCTATACGGTATATTTTATGAAAATACAACAACCGCCCAAGTATTTCCGGTTTTTGTGCCTTAAAAAATAATATTTCATCCTCCTTAGTTGAAAAAACATAATTTTGTAGTTCTTCTCTTAGGTCATTAAGGATAACCCGTAAACGGTGCGCCATCGAAAGAGAAATTGAAATAATATCATAACCATAGAAGTCTATTTCATCAATCTCTGAATCAACATCCAATAATATCTGCCTTATCCTTTCTTTCATTTACAACCTTCTTATTTAGCAAATAAAATGAGCACTGATGAATAAAAACAATGCTCATTTAGTTATAAAATGTACTATTAAAATTTTATTTTTTAAGCAGATACTACTTTTAAACCTATAATAGAAGCTATTAATGTAAATATAAAAAACAATCTTCCAAAACTTACAGGTTCCTTAAAGAAGATAATACCCATTAACACTGTCCCAACTGCACCTATCCCAGTCCAAACGGCATAGGCTGTACCTATTGGTAATGTTTTGAGAACTTTAGTTATAATAAATAGGCTTAATGCAATAGCACTAACAGTTCCTAAACACCATAACCCTTTCTCCAATCCCATACTCTTGCTTACTTTTCCCAAGCAAAACGTAAAAGCGAGTTCAATGCACCCCGATAAAACTAAAAGCAACCAATTCATCGTTTTTATTTTTTTTGAGCGCAAAGTTCGCTATTTGCAGGTTATTTCTTTTTTACATGTTTTAAAAAAGCGTTTTACATTTGATAAATTATTCACTTTATTTGGGCTCGAATACGGCTCAAATTAACTTGGGAAATACCTAAATAAGATGCTACTATACCTAATTGAACACGTTGTGTTATACTGGGATATTCGTTTATAAGTTCTTGATACCTTTCTAAAGATGTCTTAAATTGTCGGGCTATAAACAACTTCTCTGATTTTATGCAAGCATATTCTGCATATTTACGTCCCCAGTTCGCAATATGTATATCAGTGTAGTACAAAGATTGTAATTGTTCTAAGTCAATTTCATATAAAACACAATCTTCTAATAGCTCTACATTAGTGTATTCTCCTAAACCCGCAAAAAGAGTCTGCAACGGAAATATTAAATCACCTTCTTGACCAAGCCAAAATGTAATATCCTTATCATCTTTATGGGTATATGCCCTTACTATTCCTTTTTTTACAAAATAAGATTTAGTTCCTTTTCTGTTTTCTAAAAACAAATGAAAATGTTTAGGATACTCAACCTCTGACACCAAACGAATTAAGGTGTTAAGAGATACTTGTGGTAGTTCATAAATACTGTTTATTATATCATTGATACTCATATTGGATGTTCTAACATATTTAAACTAACAAATATACAAATGCAAAATAATAAAAAGGCATTGTCTTAGACAAGCAAAAGTATCCTCTTTTTCTTTTAGTCTTAAATTTTAGTGCAAGGTGCAAGTATATATCTATATATATAGCTTGCACCTTGCACTAACTTTAGAATGTTTATTTTCAACGATTTGCATAATCCAAAAATAATGCGTACATTTGAACCCAAGATGTTGGCAGACAGACACCGGACAACAGCAGACAGTTTTTAAGAACTAAAGCGTGACGGATGCAAAGCCTAAATTTCTGAAAGTACTGATATTGAGGAAGAAATAACGTTTGGTTCAAGACCCAAGCGGATCACTGAAAACAAAAGAAAAATCAAGCAAATCCCTGATAATCAGACATTATCAGGGATTTCTTTTTTCTAGCAGGTGGCAGAAAATAGCCGTTTCAAGCATATTGTTGGTGTGCAAATCGTGGTACATAAATCGGGATGAAAAAAGTCCCACGATTTAGCATCTTTCTCACTGATTCATAGCATTTTGCATGGTCATACTTTGGAAGAGAATACATAGTTTTGTAACTCTAAAAACGATGTAAAAATGGCTAGAAAAACCTTCAATGTGCTATTCTTTATCAAGAAAGCCAGATTATTAAAGAATGGAGAAGCACCCGTATGCATGAGAATCACTGTAAACGGCTGTATGGTAGATGTTTTAGTAAAAAGAAGCTGTCCTGTAAATCTATGGAATCAGGCAAAAGAAAACTCCAAAGGAAAAGACCGTATGTCGGTGGAACTGAACCACTACTTAGAAATCACACGCTCGCACGTACACCAAATTTATAGAGAACTGGAATCCGCAGGTAAGACTATTACAGTCGATCTTATGAGAAAGCTATATTATGGTGTGGACGAAGATAGTAAAACGCTATTGCAGGTATTCAGAGAGCATAACGAACAAAGCCGTAAGTTAATCGGTAAGGATTTCGTAAGTAAGACAGTTCAACGATATGAAACCACTACCCGATATTTGGAAGAATTCATTAAGAAAGAATATCAGCTATCGGATATTGCCCTGAATAACTTGGAAGCTAACTTCATCTCTAAGTTTGATGCTTTCTTGAAAATCGAAAAAGGTTGTGCGCAGAACTCCTCTATCACCCGATTAAAGAACTTGAAGAAAATTATCCGCATTGCTTTGGAAAACGACTGGATAAAGAAAGATCCGTTCGCTTACTATCGCTTTAAGTTGGAAGAAACTGATCCTGAATTCCTGACGATGGACGAGATTAAAATTATTCTCGCCAAAGAGTTCACCATTAAGCGAGTAGAACAGGTACGGGACGTTTTCATTTTTGGCGTTTTTACCGGTTTGGCGTTCAGCGATGTGAAAGACTTATCACCTGAACACTTGGTAAAAGACAATAAAGGGGAACTTTGGATAAGGAAGAACCGCCAAAAGACTAAAATCATGTGTAACATTCCTGTGCTACCTGTGGCAGTTTCAATACTTGAAAAGTATAAAAATGTGGCAGAATGCACCGGAAAACTATTGCCTGTATTGAGCAATCAGCGCATGAACAGTTATTTGAAGGAGATTGCCGATGTGTGCGGAATTCATAAAAATCTTAGCACACATACCGCCAGACATAGCTACGCCACAAGCATTTGCCTTGCAAATGGCGTGAGTATGGAGAATGTTGCTAAAATGTTAGGTCATGCAGATACAAGCATAACAAAACACTATGCAAGGGTATTGGATCAGAATATTTTCAAGGATATGCAAAAAGTAAATAGCTGTTTATCAGAATTAACTATATAATAAAGGTAATAGCCAATATAGAAAAAGGATTGGGAAGAATGAATTTCATTTTCTCAATCCTTTTTCTTTTATAGTAAGTTTTCCAGAACTCAATATGAAGCATTGACAAAGGTAAGTTCCGTATTTAGCCTGTTCAAGTCCGAGCCTTCGGTTTGAATAAAAATCTTCCTCTCCATTTCATTCCGAGCGTATTTTTATCCAAAGACTTGCACAGACTAAATACTTCACTGGAAAAGTCAATGATTCAAATTAAATTCCGAAAAACAATGTTTTAGGCTTGGCAGGTTACTCTTTCCAACTTTCAAAGTAGTGCTTTTGGAGCAGTTTATCAATATCACTCTGACGGTAGATGATTTTACCTTTTATCTGGATAAAGGGGATTAGACCTGTATCTCGCCATTCTTGCAGGGTTCGCAAACTGACATTCAGTTTCTTGGAAACTTCATTGTTAGAAAGAAAGCGCTCCCCGTTCAGGTGGGGCTTGTAATGCTTGACTATAGATTCAATACCGTTCAGCATCGAATCAAGCGAAGAAATAAACTCTTTAATTTGCGGGGTATCTTTATTTATTAGTTCCATGACTGAAAGATTGTTTTATTGAAATATTGATTTCAAGATTGCTATATGGCTGATTAGTTGCGCAGATAGTCACCAAGTGATGAAATGCTAAGTACATCTTTTGCCGGATCATAATCTACATAGAGTCGTTTGGATGCACTGGTAATAAAATACTGGCTACCATCTTGCTGTATCTCATAAGTAGCGGGTGAAGCTTGTTTAGTGGTTTCCGATACATATATAATAGAAAAAAGGTACTCTTTATCGCTCCGATAAATGATTATCGTAGGATTCAGATTAATGCTTTCCCATGTGCCTACAATGGAAAACAGATTGAAGGACGGATAATCTTCTTTAGTTCTTTTCATAAGGCGTGGTTTGTTTGGGTGATTGATTTTGTGTTTCACTGTCCGCAATAATTCTTTCAATATCGGAAGACTTATAATAAATCTTGTTGCCGATTTGAGAATAAGCCAGCCGTCCACTGCTTCGGTAATATTGCAGTGTTCGTTTGCTAAAACCTAACAACAAGCACACTTCCTGACTATCCAACCAGTTTTCTACTTTCTGGGTATGAGTGCTGCACAAACTTTCTATTCGTTTGGCAAACTCGGTGAACCGTTCGCAGACATACGAAAAGGTTCTCTTTTCAATGGTTACTACTTCCATGCTTTTAATTTTTAATGGTTTATAAAACGTGTTGATTCTATTTTCATCGGCAAATGAAAGAAGAATCAAGAGTCGTTTTCAAAACTGTCCAGAAGTGTCTGATAAAGGCATGATTAGGCATATTCTATGCTCTAAAATAGCCTAAATATGATATAATTAGAACCTCACATTTTTCCAATACAATATTATGCCTACTTTTGTAAAACTAATAAGGAATATCATGGACATAAAGAAATTGATAATAGAAGAAATTGGGTTATCAAATAGCTCTTATGAGAGATTAATAGAAGTAACTGAAAGATTTTCGTTAAAAAAGAAAGATTTTCTTTTGCAGCAGGGTAAAGTGTGCACTTTTATTGGTTTTGTTGAAAAGGGAACACTTCGCTCTTATATAGAAAAAGATGGTGAAGAATATACAAGTGATTTTTATACAGATGGCTCTTTTACAACTTCCTATAGAAGTTTTCTAACCAAAGAGCCAAGTATAGGAAGCATACAGGCATTAGAGAATTCTCTCATACTGAGTTTATCCAAATCCAACTACGAACTTTTGTTACAGGAATCTAATGAGTGGTATAAGCTAGGAAAGTATATTGCAGATACACTCTTTATCAGAAAGTGCCGTAAAGAGTCATCGCTACTAATGGATAGTGCATTGGATAGATATAAATTGCTTTTACGAACGTTCCCGCATATTGAACAACATGTATCACAATATCATATTGCATCTTATCTTGGTATTAAACCAGAATCTTTGAGCAGGCTTAAATCTCTTAACATAGGTCAATGACATAATTACCTCATTCACCCTAATTTTGCAGCAAAACAAAGAAATCATGAATAAAGTATTGATATTCGTTTTATTTTTATCACTAAATAGCTGCATTTGTATGAAAAAGAGTACAGTAACTAGAACTGATCTTCTGACAGTTCATTTACATGATAAACAGAGTTTATCAAAAGTCGAAATTAAGAAGATTGTAATACCTCAAAAGGGGAAAGCAGATTATCATCTTCACTCTTGCCCAGTTGTGGGTTATGTAGTTTCGGGAACTTTATTATTTCAAATAGAGGGACAAAGTTCGTATCTAATAAAAGCAGGTGAAGCTTTTTACGAGCCTAAAAATCAACCTATTTTACATTTTGATAATGCATCAGATTCAACCCCTCTAATATTTGTAGCTTATTACCTATTAGAAGGTGATGAAGATTTAATCACATTGCTACCACATGACGATTTATTATGATATGCAATACCCCTATGTTTATCAATACATTGAGACGATAACGCAGTATTGTGAGATGAATGACTTTTCTGTATCTTTAATTCAAGTAGATGCGTTGCAAAAAGCCAAGGAATTACCTTGTGTCTTCAATAATTTTGCTATGTTTTATAAAGGAGTTTTTGAGACAGTGAATTTGCTAAATATTGACTATCTAAAGAGGATACTCAGAAAATGAAAGTGATTTTTTTTCTGAAGTGTTGTGGAATAATAACTTTACGATATGATTTACTTTAAACAAATAATAGAAGGATGAAACAATATTTTGAAACCCAACGCCTCATCTTCCGTTCTTGGCAAGAGGAAGATATCTCGTATCTTGCCAGATTGAACAGTGATGATAAAGTCATGGAGTATTTTCTGAAAAAATTGTCTTATCAACAGACGATTGCTTTGTACAATCAAATACAAGAGGAATTTACTATATATGGATTTGGGGCATACTCTGTTGAGGAGAAAGAGACTGGCGTTTTTATTGGTTTTGTCGGATTGCACAATGTTACATTTGAAGTAGACTTTGCTCCGGCTGTTGAAATCTTATGGAGATTGTTACCCGAGTTTTGGGGCAAAGGGTATGCTACGGAAGCTGCTATTGCTTGTTTGAATTATGCAAAAGAGGAATTAAAGCTAAAAGAGATAGTCTCTTTTACCTCATTGCTTAATAAACGTTCAGAGCATGTGATGCAAAAAATAGGTATGACACGCATAAAAGAGTTCAATCATCCGTTAGTGGAGCCCGAACATCCTCTGTACAGACATATTTTGTATAAAATAGTATTGTGATTTTGCAACGTATCTTCTTTTCAGTAATTTCTTTTTTTGGGGGGCTTTGAGAATCTGTTTTGAAATGATTAGAAAAATCGCTTAAGGACAATTTGTATAAATGCTATCCCCACCATAGCTTCTGCCGTTTGGGTCAGGAACTCGCAGTCAATGGCAAGTCTCCTATAGTTTTCACGTATTGAGAAAGCTCTTTCCACAATCAGTCGATAATTTGATAAAATTAGTAGAAAATGAAAAATAATATTGAATTTAGTTATTCTACAACGAATGAAAGTCCAGGATATTTGCTTTGGACAGTTCATATGTTTTGGCAAAGAAAGATAAAAAATGAATTAGATAAGATTGGCTTAACTCACACTCAGTTTGTTCTTCTATCAGTTTTGGCAATGTTATCTAAATCAAAAAAGGTTATTACTCAAACAGATATTGCCAATCATAGTAAAACTGATAGGATGATGGTTTCTAAAGTGCTCAGAACTCTTGAGAAAAAACAATATATAAGTCGAACAGGAAGTATTCATGATACAAGAATAAGAATAATTTCATTGACAGAAAATGGTACAGAAATATCTCAAAAATCCATTAATATTGTTGAGGCAGTTGATACAAAGTTCTTTTCTATATTAAATAATGACTTGCAAATCTTTCTAAAATGTATGAATACACTATCTAATCAAGATGATTGATACATAGATTACTATGATGGAATGGGACTTAACTGAGAAACGAATATATCAATTATTAAAACATCCATATCAATTTGACAAATCCTTTGTTGAAGACATGTCTTCTGCCTATTTGGAATTTGTAGAGGAGTTGTTCGACTATCTTAATAGGGTAAATGATAACAAACTTCGTATTAGGCAACTGAATATGAATTTTGTTGATTTTGGAACTCTCAAAGCGTTGGAAGAATCATGTCCTACAGAAAACAGTAAACTAAAATTGGTTTTTATAGATAAACTACTTTCATTAATTACTATGGAGCAAGAGCTTATTTATCGTCAAATGGAATATCCTAAGTTCTTTATAAATATCGAATCTGAATGGAAATCACCATTCTATCTAAATAATGAAGTTATAAAACTGGTAGATATGATGGAACTGGTTTGTGGCATATTCTATATATCAAGGGGAATTGTTCGTATAGACCATAAAGAAATCTTCCTTAGTGATGTAGCACGTATATTCGAGAAGATGTTCAATGTAAATTTTGGGGACATCTACAAAAAGGAAATAGCCGTAATCAAACGCAAGCCGATTAAAATCACAGAATTTTTAGATAGGTTGAAAGCTGCCATTATTCAAAAAAGTAAGGATGAGGGCTATTATCAGCCGTAAGAAATACCGAAATATTATATCCTGTTTATCAGCAAGATAGCAGTTATTCATGGGGGAGTACCAGTGGTATTCCCCCAACTTATTTGCATCCGTTTTCCGAACTTTGCTTCATCAATCGATTGAAAACAATAATGTTAAACTAAAAAATGAAGCAAAATGTATATAGACAACGAAAACTTCGACAAGTGGATGGAGCGACTGTCGAAAAAGCTCTCCGAAATAGGGCAAGACCTAAAATCCCTTATCAATACCGACAATGTATTGGACGAAAATGATAAGATACTTGATAATCAGGATTTAGCTTTTCTGCTGAAAGTATCTTTCCGAACCCTACAACGCTATCGGGCAAGTGGTAAACTTCCTTACTTTATGATAAGTCACAAAACCTATTATCGTGTAGCCGACATTCGGGCTTTTATTCAAGAAAATGCCGATTGCACTACTTATGAACGGTTCAAAAAGGAAAACCAGCTTGATACGCAAACCAAAGAAAAACAGGGTGGTAATGTTACCGCCTGATGAAGTGCCACCACTCCCCATTTAGCAGAAACCGCCTTGCCTTGTGGCTCGGCTCATTTCGCTAAATGAAGCAAGAGGGAACTGGACAAGTCCTGTTCTTCCCTCTTGCCCTGCGGGGCAAAGCCTTCGGCTTTAGCGTATTACAAGAACACGCTGTAATGACACCTGTAATAAGCATTTTCTTTGTAATGCTTATTATCTAGTATTTATCTATTCATATTTCTATAAAAAAGTAATTACCATGCCAAGCAGCAGTCGAAAAACAATATTTACTACCATTTCCATAGACAAGGAAACGGCAGCTTTGGTAGAGAAGATATGCAAACGCTATTCACTGAAAAAGAGTGAAGTTGTAAAGTTGGCGTTCGGGTATATAGATAAGGCACATATCAACCCATCCGAAGCTCCCGAATCTGTAAAATCAGAACTGGCGAAAATAAACAAACGGCAGGATGATATTATCCGCTTCATTCGCCACTATGAGGAGGAGCAACTCAATCCGATGATACGAGCAAGCAATTCTATTGCTGTCAGGTTCGACAATGTTGTCAAAGCATTGGAGGTGCTTATCCTCTCGCAACTTGAAGCCAGTCGGGAGAAGCAGACAGCCGTACTGAAAAAGTTAAGCGAGCAGTTCGGCAATCATGCCGATGTAATCAACCAGCAGGGCAAACAACTTTCTGCACTCTATCAGATACACCAACGGGACTATAAAAAATTGCCCCAACTGATACAGCTATATTCCGAACTCTCCGCTTGTGGCGTGATGGATAGCAAACGAAAAGAGAACCTAAAAACGGAGATTACCAACCTGATAAATACATAGGCTTATGCACATCGATTTTGCTCCACCCTCGAAAGATACGTACAACAATGCAGGGGGTAGCCGACAATTAGCCTCGTACATGGAACACGAGGATTTGGAACGGATGGAAAAGGGTATTTATACCGATGGCTTTTTCAATCTCACAAAGGACAATATCTATAAATCCCAAGTCGTAAAGGATATAGACAGCAATATCGGGCAACTGCTGAAAACGGATGCTAAATTTTACGCTATCCACGTCAGCCCATCGGAAAATGAACTTCGGGTAATGGGGAACACCGAGCAGGAACAAGCCAAAGCGATGAAACGCTATATCCGTGAGGTATTTATCCCTGAATATGCCAAGAATTTTAATAAAGGGTTATCCGAAGCGGATATAAAGTTTTACGGGAAGATACATTTTGACCGCAACCGCTCCGACAACGAACTAAATATGCACTGTCATTTGATAATCAGCCGAAAAGACCAATTTAACAAAAAAAAGCTATCACCGCTTACCAACCATAAGAACACCCAAAACGGAGTAATCAAAGGCGGTTTCGACCGTGTAAACCTGTTTCAAAAAGCGGAACAAGGCTTTGATAAACTGTTTGGCTACGACCGCCAACAATCGGAATCATTCGACTACCACAACACTATGAAGAACGGTTCTATTTCCGAACAACTTGAATTGCAGAGTCAAAACTTTACTGGCGAAAAGAAAAAAGAGATATTCCAATCCAGTGAAAAAGAAAACAATATTTCTTGCAATCTTGATAGCAAACAAGAAAACAAAAATTCTAACAATCAACAAAATAATAGTGGTGGTGATTCTCTGTTATCCATCTTTTCATTAGATGATGGTAATAATTACGATGCTATACAAGCAGAAGAATTACAGGCACAGAAACGGAGGAAGAAAAAGAAGAAAAGACGTAAACTTTGATTTCTTCTGAATTTATGTTTTAATAGCAAATCAAAATATCGAATCTGGTTATTAGCTGGTTTCTTGATTATAAGAACTTTTTCAGAAAAAGCGTTAATAGTTAGAATTGTATTATCTTTGTAGTAGGATATGAAATTGGAATTATATGCTTGATAAAAAAGATTATAGAACTATCAATATAAGTGAGAAGTCTGCCTATATTGAAAAAAATGAAGGGATTGTTAATCTCTATCATGGAGAGCAACAACCTCTATCAACAGAAGAGATACTACTAAACATAAACAATGCATCAGTAGATTTATCAAGTTATGAAAATACATTTCAAGGAAAAATTCATATTGAAAGAAATGAAACAAAAGACTTGTTTAACTGGATTACAACAGAGACTAATGAAAATAGTCCGAGCATAGTTTTATTAGTCGGCAATGCTGGTTACGGAAAATCAGTTGTTCTAAAAGATCTATTTTCTTTATTAAATAGTAATAATATCCCCTCTTTAGGTATAAAAGCTGATAAAATACTAAATATAAGTTCCATAAAAGACATAGAAACTGAATTAAATCTTAAAGATGACATTTTCTCAATATTCCAATCATTATCAAAAACTAAAACCTGTGCTTTTATAATAGATCAGATTGATGCACTTTCTCTATCTCTATCATCCAGTCGGCATGCTATTAATTCTTATGACAGATTAATTAAACAATTAGAATCGCTACCTAATGTTAGGATTATAATCTCTTGTCGAACATATGATTTAGATTACGACGCAAGTTTACGAGCATATAAAAAAAACAAAGTGATAAATCTATCATTACTAGAAATAGAACAGGTTAAGTCTGTTTTATCTGATTTTAAGATTAATATTGATGAAAAAAATAATCGCTTAATAGAGTTTCTTCGCATTCCTTTACATTTGAATCTATTCTGTAAATTGAAAATAACAAAAAAGTTTAATGATTCTATTTCGCTTCAAAAGTTGTATGATGAAATTTGGATTGAGTTTATAGAACAGAGCATTTCTATACAATCCGAAAAATTAATTGAGACATTGACTCTAATAGCTCAAAAAATGAATGATCACCAACAAATTGTTGTTGATAAAAGATTGTTTAGCTTATATTATAGAGAAGTTAATTTTCTTCTCCATAATGAGTTGTTAAGAGAGTACGCTTCTGATAAAATGCAATTTATACATCAAACTTTCTTTGATTATGTTTATTCTAGAACATTTATAAGTTCAGGAAAATCTGCTACAAACTGGTTATGTAAAATTCACCAAGGGCTTTTTATTCGTTCACAAACAAAGCAAATTTTTTCTTATTTAAGAGACTTAGATCACTTAGTTTATATTAATGAATTAAAGATACTCATTACAGGAGTAGAGTATAGATTTCATTTAAAGCTCTTATTAATAAATGACTTAGGTTTTTATAATAATCCAACAAAGCAGGAAAAAAAGTTTGTATTAGATTGTTTAATAAAAGATCCACTATTATTACAGGTGTTTTTAGAATCAATACAATCTACCGAATGGTTTAAATTTATTATTTCTACAAATGAGTTTCATGCTCTGTTATATAAAAATGACCATGAAATAGATTGGGCAATTACAGGTCTTTGTATTAGAATTATTGAGCAATCACCACAATTAGTCATTGATTTTCTTTCTCAATATAAGGACAAAGTAAATATAATTAAAAACACACTAATCCAAATCCCAGATAAAGAAATACATTTGTCTTATAGTTTGTATTATGATACTATTTCAAAGTGGAGTAATCAAACAAAATCGGAATACTACTATTTAGAGAAAGTACTACTATCGGATTCTAACTTTGTTATATCTGAATTAAAAAAGGATTTTGAAGAAAATATTATCAAAATAGACAAACTTAGCCATGATTATATCCCCGGAGGATATACAGGCTTTAAAATGTACAACGACCTATTTGAAAAGTATCCATATAAAGCAATTCCATATTTTTTATATGTAATTGAAAGAATTATAGAGGTAAGGCAGTATGAATCACATTATGATATATGTAGTGATCTAGCTTTTTATCTTTATAGACCGAACCCTGACAATAAAGAGATTAATGAAGATAATCACATCTACGATATCGTACTTTATAGCATAAAACACAATATCGTAAATGATAATTTAAAATCAAGGATCTTATGCTTGTTAGATTCAAAACATTCAAACTTGATTGCAATTGGGATATTTTACTTGTTGTGCAATATAGAGAAAGAGTATGTTAGAGCTTTCAATTTATTCATAAGCAATAATTTTTTTAGAAAGACTAATGCATCAGAGATATTGCATTACTACTCAAACGAATTGTTATCCAAACTATATCCATTGTTATCAAACAAGGAACAAAAAGAAATCAATCAAGCAATATTATCTACTAAGACATTGTTTTATCATTGGACTTACAAAGATGATTATTCAGAAAAAAAAGTGTATTCCAATTATTTGAAAACTACCTATGAATTGGTATCCATGCTTCCTTTGACTTTTCTCAATGAATATAAAGAACTTAAAAAAATATATCAAGAAGGATACCGGAAATACAACAAAATAGAAAACACTCCACCACAAAAAGTTACCATGTACTCTGGTTGGAAAACATATGGGAATAATGCTTATGAAAAAATGTCCTTAAATGATTGGAAGAATACTTTTTTAAAACTGAATACAAAACAACGTTCTTTTGATGATTGGAATAAACCTACTAAAGAAGGTAATTTAAGTCAATTTAAGAATCATGTCGCACAAAATTCCATAAAGTTTCTCCCTTTTATTGTTGAAATTGTCAATGAAAGCAAAATAGATATAGAGTACTTAATATCAGGATTAGAGGGGTTACAAGAAGGTAAATGTGGTAAAAAAGACTTTGAAGATTTATGTTTGAATATTATTGAAAAAAGATCTCATAATTTTAATGATATAAATCTATCCTCATTTCTCCGTACATTGCATTATATCGTACAAGGAAATAAAAACTTGGATAAACGAATTTTTGAGTTTATAAAACAAATTATATACAAATACCCTGATAGACAATTCACTTATAATATAAACCAAAAGGAAGATAAGGGTATGGATGCTATCACTGCAGGTATTAATTCTATTAGAGGTATTGCTGTAGAACTAATGGTTGAATGTTATGAGTTAAAGCAATTTGAAAATGAAATATTTGAAACTTTAGAATATGTTGCAGACAATACAAATGAAATAACACGCTCTTGTGTAATATTTAAGGGCGCATGGCTTAATAATTTAAACAAAAATAGGACTCTTGATTTATATTTAAAATTATTAAGGGACTTCAATCCACATCTTCTTGCAATTCCATGTCATGATGGACATCCTTTATTATATCTAATGCATGTAGATTTTAAAAAATTACATCCTTTTTTTAGTAAAGCAATTTTGGTTGAAGAAGCAGGAAAACCAATGTCTATGTTTTTACTTAATGCGTATCTGCATAATCTTCCTAGAGGATATTCTCTTTTGAAAAATCTGATTTCAATTAATCCTATGGCTAGACAAGAATTGGCATGGTATGTATGTGCTCATATACTTAAAGACGAAAGATACTCGTCTAAGGGATGGAATATAATGAAATTGCTATTAGATTTCAATGACAAAGAATTAGGGAAAAAAATTAATCATTGTTTTTTACATATTCCCGCTATAATTAACGATAATCTTATTACTTTTCTAAATAAGTATGTGAAATCTGCTGTAGGTAAATACAGAGATAATTATTTTTTTGACTTTCTTAGAAAAATAATACCTAGCGATGCTCATCAAGCGTTGAATTGTTTTTTTGAGTCTAAGCCAGAAGATTTCAAACAAACTTTTTACGAAAAGAGTCCCATCAATGTTTTGATAGAATCATATAATGGCATAAGAGAATATGAAAAAGATAATCCATTGTTAGAAAAGGCAATGGATATGTTTGATTCATTACTTAAAATTCAAGAATATAGAAATAATCATCTAAGAATGTTCTTAAAAGAATTATCTGCATAAAATTATTTGAATTATGATAGAGTGGATTAACAATAATAAAGAGTGGTTTTTATCTGGATTAGGAGTTTTCTTGTTGACAATAGTCAGTGGGATAGTTAAATATCTGTTCTCTAAAAAGAATAACAACAGGACAATTAACATTAGCGGAGATAAGTCTGTTTATGTAGAAAAGAATGAAGGGGATATAACTATAGAATAAAGTTCATTAAAGAAACGCTTTGAAGATGTTCATCTTTTTGACGACTTATAAAAATGATTTTGAAAAAAGAAAAGAAAGATATATCTTTGCCCCAGTATTCTCCATGAGCAAACTACCGCAAAAGCACGTAGCAAATTAGTGGGATATCATGGGATATGCTTGAAGCTAAAAATATAAAGTTTTAAATATTAGCGTGGTAACTCTCTTAGGAGAATCCCAGGCGGATCACTGAAATTCAAAAAAGCAATTTAAGAAAATCCCTGATAATTAAACATTATCAGGGATTTCTTTTTTCTGGCAGATAGCAAGAAACATCTGTTTCAAGTATATTATTACTTTTTCTGAAACTTGAAGGACTACATCCCTTGTATTTCTTAAAGAATTTACTCAAATGGCTTTCATCAGTAAATCCTAGTTCTTCGGCAATCTCAATTATTTGTAAGTATAATATCAACTTCGCCAGGTTTCATTGATTTATCTCCAAATAGCTTAGTCTGAGTTCGTGTATCTTCTTTAAGAGGCTTTTTTCGTATTTTAACTCTATGATTAGGAAAATATTTTTTTAATATTTCTAAAGTTGTATCAAAAGTAAATTGCCGTGCGTCTGTTCTTACATATATTGTCGCATTATCTTTCATTATTCCAGCACATAAGCCAAACACATTATCAAGCAAATTATAATATTCTTGTTTATTAACAAATCTTCCTTTATGCTTATCTTTAAGGTATTGTGGATTTTCACTCCCTCCCAACATCCAAATTCTCAACCATTGATCTGCATGATAATCAGTAATAGAGCAATATGGAGGTGAAGTAAACAATAATGAGAATTTTTTATTAGAAGCTTTCACTTCATTTGCTACATCAACCAATTTTATTGTACTATCACCAAATATTACTTGGCTATTAGTAGATATATTAGGGACTCCTTTATCAAAACGCCACTCTATTTTTTTTGCAATAAATTCATACGGGTTTATTTCTGGAGGAACTTCTAGTTGTTGTTGTTTCCACCATTTTACAGAATAAGCCATTCCCATTGATTTAGTCATGCGCATCTGATTTGACAGACCTTCACCAAGTTTCCCATGAAGATAGACAAGAATTATAGACATCAGTGTCGCGTCAACATTATTCTCTTTCCAATCTAGATACTTACGTGCTGCTAATAGAAATTTTAAGACTTCATCGCAAAAACAAATCCGATAGAACTCTGGCATTTTTTTTATACTTTGAGAAAAATAGTTGCGCTTAGAATAAATATCATTTAAGCGAGCAAGAACTTCATGTTTAAAAGCAGGCTTAAGCTTTACCTTTCCATATAGCCAACCAACAGGATTTATTTCAATCCCCAGACTCACGCGCCCTAAAACTCCTCCAGCAAAAACACTTGAACATCTGCCAGCAAACGGATCTATTATACAGTCTCCTTTTCTAGAATACTTCTTTACAACATCAAAAGCAAAATCTAATGGAAACATTGCATAATATGGTCCAAAACGCGCCCATCTAGCTTCTGCCGTTTGATGTCCATTTAATATATGTGCATTATTACCACTCATTCTTCTGTCCTTTCTCTGATTTCGCGCGCAATATCTTCAAAAATCCGTTTTCCTAAATTCAATGGTATGGCAGCTTCCGCATGCGCAGAAATAAGAGGTGAAATAGAATTTGGATAACGATTAGAAACAAGCTGATCAAGCAAACTCATAACATCTCCCAAGCGAGTAAATTGATTAATATTTGCTGTTGTTGTATCTTTTTGAGCTTCATTAAACCAAGCTACTACAGGAACTAGTTTCTGCCCAGATTTTGCTTTATAAAATAGTTTTCTACCAAAATAAGTATCTTGTCCATAAGGTTTTGCGCTTTCTGAAAAAATGATATTACGTTTGATATAATGATCGGTAAGCAATAGCCCAGACTGCTTAGGGAACTCATCTATTACTCCATCTTTACTTGTATCAATATCAGTAAAATGATTAAAGAATGTCCCTGACTTTTCTAGTCCTACTATTAATAAATCATCTCCATTTATTCGCTTCTGAAGGTCATTTATTCTTTTCAACTCAACTTCAATTACTTTAGTTAACCATGAAGATGTGCTAAATACAGCGAGAGGACCATCCATTACAAATGCGACACGCCGAAGAGTGCTTAACCATCCTTTCTTCTCAAAAGATCGTAAAATATGTACTAACCACAATTTTTCAAGAGTGGACATTATTTGTCCAAATAATTCTCCATTACTACCTCCTGGATTCATCAATTCATGTAAACGAAGTGCATCAGTAGAAAACAAAGGCTCACCAGAATATGGGCAATTGTATTCACCATACCCGTAAGTCATATCTTCATCAACACCATCAATTGGACTATGAGGCAAATTTCTTTCAGGGAAACGTTCCCGCTTTATGCGAAAAAGATGTTCATAGGTATCGAGCAAACTTTCTCCTTCCGAAAATATAACATTACATTTTAATTCTTCAAACAAAGCTCTCCTTAAAGACGATTTTGCACATTTTTCAGAATCAAGAATTATGTTACATCCTGGAAATACACTTTCAATTGTCGAAGCTTTTTCTGTCTCTCGAAATTTTTTCGGATCAATAAAATCATCTTTTTGCAATTGCGTCACAAGTTTTAAATCTATTAAAACAGAAGCAATTGTTACATACCCAAATTCAGCACCAGGAAATCCATTCACAGCTTTTGCCGTATGACAGCTTCCATCAATGGCTAGAATCAAATCAGGCTGAACTTTACTTTTGGGCAGATCTTTTTCATGCACAAAAATTTCTCCCAAAGTATCCAAAGTTTCTTCCGACTTATGGATGCGCATACGATTTTGTAGAGCCTTGATTTTGGCGCTGTCAAGAACTCTTCTCAACGGCTCATAGCTAGCAAATTCTCCTTCAAAACTCATTTCTTTTCAACTTGAAATTTATCAATCTGAACAGGTATAACAAAAGGATTACTTAATGTTTTAACCCTTAAAAAGCCTTTATCCTGTGCACGACGAATAGAAGGCTCAAAATCTGCAAAATCATAATATTTACAGAGTTCCTTCGTCTCATCTGTATTATTCAAATGGGCAATAAACCAATTTGATGTATTACGCAATATATTTTTTTGAATACTACTAACTTCTTGTGTTGCATAAACCATACCAATTCTATATTTTGCACCCTCCTTAGCTGTTCTTACCCATATATCCGACAAATCTAGATTATTTCCTGCTGGCAATATATTATGAGCTTCTTCGATATAAATTAAAATTTCTGGTATATTAGTTGCTCCCTGCGTAAATAGCTTCTGGTTTTCAAAAAATATTCTAGACATAATTCGACTCGCAGAAGATTTGTTAAGTACAGGATCACCACTAGATTGATCAACAATAACAAGCTTTCCTTCTTTAAGATGATTATATATATCTTGTGCATAGTCATTAGCAGTATCCGGACTATGTTGCTCTTTAGCTTTTCCTATTTGCCTTGAGCCATTTGGATAATTAAACATTGTTAATATTTTGGCAAGAGAATCATCTGCCCAATTATCTCCAGTTGATGAGGTTTTTATATATTCAGCTTCAAATTGGCTATAATTACTCTTAGAATCATTGATGTAATCCGCTAGACCATCAAATATTTGAACCATTTTAGCCCAAGTACAATTATTGGAATCTTCCAACTTTTCTGCGACAGTTTTATATATGGCTGCATTTTTAGAAACATCCTTTTTCAAATTTTCTATTAGTTTCTTGCCAAATAGTTTATCTGTAATTGGCTTTATACTTTTAGGCATATCAAACCCTGCCTTATATAATAATGTTCTGTATGCTAAGACTCTCCTATTATATCTAGTCATAGCACTTTGATCATTTCTGTCAGGCTCTTCAAAACGAACTTGCACGAAATTTTTTATAAATTTTGCAGTATCTTCTGAAAGAATGGAATCAATAATATCTTTCCCTATTTGCAAATTCTCATCCAGATAAAAGTTTAGCAACATTAACATTCGTTCGCTATCATTGGGATGGCTAGTTATTCCGTATGTTACGACTTCATTTACTTTTTGGGCATTTGGGACTAATTTCCAAACATTTTTTAATGCATTAGGATTTCCATTTCCATCTTTATCTTGTGTATTTTCGTTCGCATACTCTCCGTTTGGATCAAAAATAATCTGACCTATCCTTAGAGCACAATCCTCTACTCTTTTGGGAGATCGCAACTCAAAAACAGATTTTGCTATAATTTTAGTCGTGTTTGATTTACCAGTCCTAGTCATACCAAATAATGCAGACTTTTGACTTAACAAATCTGCAGGATAAATATAAACAGGAACATCATCTACCTGCTGATACTTTCTGTTTGTAGAAGCATATCGTACAAAGCCTAATTTTACTTTTTCTGTATTGTGATATTTTTCTCTTTGATCTTGTTTATTTATTGGATCGCAATAATTAACAATTTCCTCTAATGCTACCGAATTAGGCTTATAGACTTTGAGCCCTCTATTAGGATAATAATTAGAAATATCACTACCGAATTTAAGAGCTAATGGTTCTTCCAAATTTGCAGCATTTTCTTCCAAGTAAAAAGTTCCTATAATTCTACATTGTACTCCAGCATAACCTAAAAGAACACGTGTTTTGGCATCCATTGCCCCATCGCTATCCCAATGTTTTTCTATTTCACCACTAACTCTTTGAGCTGTTTCAACTCTAATTCTTTCTGCTTCCTTATCTTGTGGCAATGAAGCACTATCCATTACTCTCAACAAAATAAAAGATGCATCTTCTGATTTAAAGTCTATATCTGAAGCATTAGATGGATCAACTCTTGTTGCAATGAGGAAACTTAAACTTGGAATACCTCCTACTTTCTTTCTCTCATTATCATGAATAATAACTTTCGCTGTTTCATAGTTTATTGAAAAAAGTTCTCCGACATATTCTTCTAGTTGAATTAACTTTTCAAACCACTGTTTTGTTTCCACTTTTTTATCATTATCTATTCTTTTAGATATACCTTGTTCTAATCCTGTCATAAGCCACTTTTTAATACTGTAACAACTTGTATGGTAGTACCCTAGTACTATTTTGCAAAGATACATTTTTTTTATAAGTCTCAAAACATCTCATCATATCTCAAAACATATTTATTTAAGCCAACACTTAGCATCACCATTATTTTGTAATACTACAAAAAGTAGCTATCTTTGCTTTCAGTATTCTCCATGAGCAAACGACGGCAAAAGCACGTAGAAAATTAGTGGGTTAAATCATGGGATATGCTTGAATCTAAAAATATAAAGTTTTAAATATCAGCACGGTAACTCTGAAAAGAGAATTCCAGGCGGATCACTGAAATAACCTCAGAATCAATTCTGAGGTTATTTTATTAATACCCCTCTTCCAGTTATCAACAAGTTCCTTCTTCACACCTGTTCATAAAATCTGCTTACTACAAAACAAGCTACAGATAACCAGAGAATTATCTTGTTAATAACTTTGTTCAAAAGCTGTTGAATAAGAAAGATAAAAGGGATTCTCCCTGTATACTCTGCAGTGAAAAGGAAACTAAGAAACAAGTTCTTAAATAAAATACTACCTGTTCCAAAGTGCTAAAGCATTAAATGAAAAAACAGAGAAAGAAAGTAACTTAAAGTCAGGTGAAGAAAGCTACTTTCCAAAAGGATGAAAAGAACTTTAGTCGAAGTGCTTCTGGATTTAGTATCTAACTTCGCTATGAGTGTATTTAAAGCCATTGACAAGTTTCCACCAACAACGAATCCAAAAAGATGTCTCAAAGCAGACAACGACTCTCTATGAAGTTGTTCACAAAGCCTATTTAAAAAGAGATTACCACCTATATATCAACAATTTATCCTGTTAATAACTTTATAGAAAATTCTCAGGATCAAAGAAAAGCAAAGTGGATATCGGCACAAAAATACGATCTATTCCGATAATCAGCAGATTATCTTTCGTACTTTTGCCCCTTCAGCGGTTAATACATAGGTGAAATGCAGGGCAAGATGTATAAACAGAAACGATTAATAATTTATGAAGGAGAATGTTTACGATAAACAATCCTTCTTTGAGAAATATGGCGAGATGCTACGCTCAAAAGAAGGATTGAAAGGTGCGGGAGAATGGCCGACACTGGAAAAGATATTACCTGATTTTGAAGGGAAACGGACACTTGATTTGGGATGTGGCTATGGATGGCACTGCATGTATGCAGCTTCTAAAGGAGCAAGCCATGTGGTGGGCATCGATTTGTCTGAGAAAATGCTACAAGAGGCTGAAAAAAAGAAGGAGTCCGACAGAATAGAATATCACCGGATAGGGATAGAAGACTATGATTATCCGTCGAATCGCTTTGATGTAGTTGTCAGTTCACTGGCTTTACACTACATTGAAAATTTAGAAGAGATATTCCGAAAGGTGTACCGTACATTAGCCCAAGGAGGAACATTCGTGTTTACAATGGAACATCCGATATTTACGGCACATGGAACCGAAGATTGGTTTTACAACACAGCAGGAACCGCACAGCACTGGCCGGTAGATCATTATTTCACTGAAGGATACCGGGAAACCTCTTTCTTGGGAGAAACGGTAGTGAAATTCCATCATACTTTAACTTCCATATTGCAGGGACTATTGCAGGCCGGATTTACCATAACCAATGTGATAGAGCCTCAACCTACTAAAGAGATGCTGCAAAAGATCAAGGATATGGAAGAGGAATTGAGACGGCCTATGATGCTGGCTGTTTCTGCCGTCAAAGTCTGAACAAGCAAAGGGAGCAAAACCCGCGCAAACTTTCACAGACCAGACTTCATATACGGATTTATCCCAATGATATTATCGTGTAAATCTGCTGATAAAGGAAGTTTTTCTCAAACGCTTTTGCCATTTATTCCGTCGGACGGCAATCCCGTCGTCACCTCAGGAGGCGCCCAAACGGCTGCACCTGTATTCCAGAGGGGTCAGTCCGAACTTCCGTTTGAAGGCCGTAGAGAAATGGGCATGATATTCATAACCGACACATGCCCCGATCTCTTGTATCGTCTTACTGCTATCCAGCAGATAACGACAGGCTATCTCCATACGATAATCAAATATATGGCCGAACACGGTGGTACCAAATACCGTTTTGAAACCTCGTTTTAAAGTACATTCGTTGGTACCTACCCGCAATGCCAACTGATGAAGAGAAGGGGGATTGAGATACTCCTGCTCAATAATGGCCTTGGCATAATGGATCTTATCACACTCTATCCCGACAGAACACGAACAATGAAGACACTCCTCTCCTCCCCGCCGTGCGAGAAAAAGCGAAAGAATTTCCCTAATCTTAGCATCCACATACATAAGTGCCATATTCCCATTCAGCTGTGAAAGCTTGATATCACTCAACGCTTTATAAATACCGGTACAAAAAGGGCGATTTGTCCGATATGCCCTGTAGAGTCTATCACAAAAAATGGTTTCGATATCTTCATTACCAAACAGGTCGGGATATTGTCCGGCAAGTTCACGGATATAATCGTTGGAAAGCATAATCTCCATCATGTGAAACGGCGTATGCTTAGGGAAACAGGCGCATGAGTCTATCCCGTCACATTGCAGGAGATTGGCATCTCCTTTGTTCCACTCCTCACTCCGGGTAATAGGGTCGTAAAAGCAAGTGACGTGCCCGGCTAAAGCGGCACAAAACCAAACAGCATGGTATTCATCGGCCTGTGCATACATCTCAATGGACTCCTCACATGATATATGATGTTCCATAATCGAAAAAAACGGAGTACATATTTCTTCGAATGTCGCCTTCAGATACCCATTGTCAATCCGATAACTATTTCTTTCTGTCCGGCTCTCTCCCGCCAGATTCTGTACGGGCCATTCCAGCATCATTTCATGCAAATCATGTTTCATTAACCGAGTTGCCATCATTATTCCTTTAAGTTAAAGTCAAGTTCCTTTTCGCGTAAGCAGTAAAAGCCGGTAAGGCTCTACTTTTGTCTCCAATTGGAGAGTAGATACAAAATTACAATAAGCCACCTATCGGCACAATCCCCATTAATAGGTAATTCTCCACGAATAATAAACAACAACCGGAAATATAAAAGCAGAAACTAAACATGAAAGTAAATTTATCAGGAGTTCCCGAAACTCTGTTTATAACCTTGCGGATAAGGGCTATAGAAACAGTAAAGCCCAACGGTGCTATCAAAGACCCTTATGCCATAGATATACTCCACCGAATCGAACTGGCAAGTTCTTCGAAAGACAAAGTTTCGGAAGGTTCGCAGGTGGGCACAATTGCCCGTACCCTCGTTTTGGACGAAATCATCCTCGACTTCCTGTCGAAACACCCTAAGGGAGCTACCGTCGTAAATCTGGGATGCGGACTGGATGCACGCTGCAAAAGACTTCCATTGCACAATTGCCTTTGGTTAGACATTGACGTAGAAGAATCCATCGGGTTACGAAAACTTTTCTTCAAGGAAACGGATAATTATAAAATGATCGCCCGGTCGATGTTCGATGATTCATGGATGAACTCTGTTCCCAGAGGTCTTCCCCTGCTGATCATATCGGAAGGAGTGATGATGTACTTCAAAGAAGAAGATATCAGAGAGTTAATGTACCGAATCAGGCAACGCTTCCCCCATGCGGAAATGGCATTCGACGTAATTAATACATGGACAGCCCGTAACTACAAATGGCATCCGGACGTAAAGAAGTATAACGCACCATTCCGATGGGGAACAGACAACGTATATGAGATGGAAGACTGGTATCCGGGACTACACGTGATTAAGGAATACCTGTATATGGACCGCTTAAAAAAACGATGGCCTCTGTTCTTCAAAGTGATGCTCCCACTATTCCCATCTTTACGGAAATCGTCCCGGATAGTACACATGAAGTTCCAACAACAATCATCTAAATAAGGAGAACAGGATATGAGAAATAAAATCTGTGTTTTCATCATCACTCTGCTCTCACTGTGCAGCGGCCTCCCGGCCCAAACACAACCGGGCAAACTGAGCGGAGTCATCATCGACACCAATGACGAGGAAATACTCCCGGGTGCCAACATATACATAGAAGCACTGAAGAAAGGCGTCTCGGCGGATAAAAACGGGGAGTTCCTCATCGAAGCTCCTGCGGGACGTTATTCGGTCACTTTTTCGTTTATGGGATATCACACCCGGAAAGAGGAAATAACGATTCCGAATACCAAAGGTAAAAAGCTGGTTATCCGTCTGGAACCGGAAACTCAGTCACTGGGTGAAGTTGTCATCACAGCCAAAAGTGAAGCCCGCCAACTGCGCGAGCAGGCCATGCCTATGTCAGTAATCAGCATGCAGCAACTACAGGGGACGGTCAGTAATGTGCAAGATGTCTTGTCGAAAACCGTAGGTGTAACCATCCGTAACACAGGAGGTGTAGGCAGTGCGTCCCGGGTATCGGTACGCGGTCTGGAGGGGAAACGAATCGGTTTCTTCATTGACGGAAGCCCGATGAATGATAATTCGGACTTCATCGACATTAATGACATACCCGTGGAGATGATCGACCGAATTGAAATCTACAAAGGAGTGGTACCCGCAAGGTTTGGCGGATCGTCCGTAGGCGGAGCTGTAAACATTGTCATCAGGGAGTATCCGCCCAAGTACCTCGATGCCAGCTACAGCATCGAAAGTTTCAATACCCACAAGCTTTCACTGGTAACCAAACGGAATATCGCTTCTAAAGGACTGGAATTCGGAGGCGGGGGATTCTATACCTATTCTGACAACAACTATAAGATGGAATCTCCCTTCGAAGAGGGGCTTGTCATTAAACGCAACCACGATAAATTTAAAAAGTTAGCTGTTGCAGGTAGTCTGAAAGCACGTAAATGGTGGTTCGACCTGATTGAGTTTGAACCTGTCTTTATGCACACTTTCAAAGAAATCCAAGGAATCGAATATAATATTGAAAAAGCCCACACTTACTCTGACGCTTTCCTCTTTGCCAACAAGTTGGAGAAAGAAAACTTTCTTGTCGAGGGGCTCGATATGGAATCGAATCTGGCCTATGCTTATACGGTATTTCATATGGTGGATACCGCCGCATATCGGTACAATTGGGACGGTACCACTTACCCCGCCGTATCCGAATATGGAGGGGAAATAGGCAAATGGGCTTCAAACGCCAGAAACGAGAAACATACAATCACCCACAAGTTACACCTGAACTACGTTATCAACAACAACCATTCTGTTAACTTCAACTCACTGTTCAGTTATGCATCCGGACATCCTAAGGATGACCTGAAGGACAAAGTTGTCGGTTATAAAACCAACTTCAAAAGTACGATGATGAGTTGGATTGCCGGAATAGGATACGATTTCCGCACGAACAATGATATTTTCCTGAACTCACTTAACGTGAAGTATTATACATACGGCATGAATACTCACATGAGCAGCATTATGTCATCGGAAGCAGAAAAAGTAGACATGCTGAAACGGGATTTCGGTATCAGCAATGCCCTCCGTTACAGATTCACTCCGGACTTCATGGGTAAGTTTTCGGTTGGATATGACGTACGCCTGCCTGCCGAAAGTGAACTTTTGGGCGATGGATATGCAGTCGCTCCTTCCGGAAATCTGCTCCCGGAACGGAACACAAGCATCAATCTGGGGTTCCTGTTCGACCGTACCGGAAAGTCTGCCAGTAATCTTCAACTGGAGTTGAACACTTTTTATGGGTATCTCGAGAATATGATACGGTTTACCGAAGGTTATCTGCAATCGCAATACCAGAATTTCGGGAAAATGCGCACTTTGGGAGCAGAAGTAGAGGTGAAAGCGGACCTTACCCACTGGCTTTACGGCTACTGCAACATGACCTACCAGGATTTGCGGGATGTACGAAAGTTCGAACCGAACACTCATGTCCCCAACCCGACCAAAGGTAGCCGGATGCCTAACATCCCCTATCTTCTGGCAAACGCCGGACTGGAATTTCATAAAGAAAATCTATTCGGAGGCAAAATGCAGAATACCCGCATCTTTACGGACGGTTCTTTCGTTGAAGAGTATTTCTACGACTTTGAACAAAGCCGGTTCCAAGAGCGAAGAATACCACGCACCTTCTCTGCCAACGTCGGAATAGAGCATAGCTTCATGAACGGACGGTTCATCATCACAGCACGGATAAACAATCTGACTAATGCCCGGATGATGTCCGAATTCAACCGTCCTCTACCCGGACGCAATTGGGGAGTAAGGCTGAGATATGTATTGAAATGAAACAAGATTATTTATTTAAAAACCAAGAGAACTATGAAGATTAGAAATCTGACACTGGCACTTGCCGGTACTGCACTTGTATTTTCGGCATGCGAAAAGGATCCTGACCCTAAAGTCCCGGCCGACAATGCTAACATCGCCCTGGCAACTATTCTGCCCAACCCCGATGGTATGACGGGAGCCGCTTACCTGCAGCTGATCCGTGATGAATTTCCGCAAAACACCAACAATAACAACGGAATTCCCATTCCCTACGGAGGAGCATATCCGATTATTGAAGGAAACGACATCTTTGTATTCCCGGGATACATGGGTGACAGTAAAAACGAACTGGTGAAATACACAAGAGTCAACGGCCGATTATCAAAGACAGGAACAATGAAATTGCCTCCCAACTCTTCGGGCACCAATATTGTTTTCGCCTCTGCTGAAAAAGCCTACCTATCTATGGCGGGACTGGGCAGGATCGCTATTTTTAATCCTATCACCATGGTCCAGAAGGGAGAGATCGATCTGTCTTCTCTCGGAGTGTCCGACAATAATCCGGACCCCTCTGCCATGTTGTTGCGCGACGGACTTTTATACGTAGGCCTCAGCCAGATGGTGGGCGGATGGGTTCCCCCACAGGACCGTCCATACAGCGACATTGCCATTATAGACACTCAAACTGATAAACTACTGAAAATGATTACAGACAAAACCAGTGGTATCTCCATGCCTACCCGTCCGATTGACCGCTATTCAATCTTCATGGATGAAAAAAAGGATATCTATATTTCGTGTGTCGGTGCCTTTGGCATGGTCAAAGGTCATAATGCCGGCATATTGCGTATCAAGGCAGGAGAGACTGAGTTCGACCCAACGTATCGCTGGACCATTACGGGAGCTGACATCAGCGGAGAAGAAAAAACTGCGGGATTTATCTCTGCCATCCGGTATGTAAACAATGGAAAAGCATATGCTTATATCAATATGCCCGGTTACTACAAGCCCGGAGAACAAGGACATACCGCCATCGCCGATCTCGCTGTAGAAATAAACCTATACGACCGGTCCATGAAAAAGATCAAGGGACTCGACCTTTCCAATGGTTTCGGAGTCATGCTTGCCCTCTACAAAGGAACTGTGCTGATAGGTAACTCTTCGACTAAAGCGAAAGGTATCTACTCTCTGGACATACAGACAGGTGAGGTGTCTAAAGAACCCATATTGACTACAGTAGGTAATCCGATATTATGCCACTATTTTGATAAATAAAGACCGATGCCTTTCATGGTTCTAATAAACAAGGGCTCTTCTTGCAGGATAAACAGAGTTACCGTATCTTTGCAGCCATTTAAAAAAGAATGATTATGGAACTTCCAGAAGACCCGATGATGTTGTTCAGCGTCATCAACATGAAACTCCGCGATTGTTACAAATCGCTCGATGAACTATGTGACGATATGAATGTCAATAAAGAAACACTGATTGGCAAACTGGGATCGGCCGGATTTGAATACAATGCCGAACAGAATAAATTTTGGTAAGACAGGCATCCCCCTGCTTTAATTCCCGTAACCTTGTAATTCTTATATCCGGTGGATAATAAATGCTTCGGATAGTAGATCGGAATACAGTTTCTGGTCAAAGTCTAAGAACTGATTCATTATCGAATATTCCCCACTTAAAGATTTAAGGCAAAATACAGAGACCGCAAAGATAAGAAAAAACAGATTGAACCTTATCCTCTTTCAGAATGTTTTATCTGTAGAAATTTAAAACAACAACGGTTATGGAAAAATATCTTATTCACAGTAATGAGCTGCACCTGATCGATCAAGAAAGAATCCACCAGGCAGTAGAACAGATGGTAGAGTCATTGGATATGGCAGCCGGGTCTACATTCAGTTTCGATCTTTACAAAGTGGTGGAAACCTATTTCAAGGATTTGGATAAGCGGAGAGAGATAAACCATCTGTTAGGCATCACAGACAACACGTATGATCCGACAGAAGATTTTGGAGTGTGTTAATCGGTTAAATATAAATCTTGAAAAAGGGTGGTTACCTCCGACGAAGTAGCCACCCTTTTTGCATGAGTTATCAGTTGGGTGCCTGATGAACCGTAAGTTGAGGGAAGGGGAAGTTAATGCCTTGTTCGTTGAATGTAGCATAAATCGCCTTGTTAATATCGAAATATACTCCCCAATAATCGGCACTGTTCACCCAGACACGGACCACCACGTTCACACTACTCGCATCCAAGGCATGGAGAGCTATAAAGGGAGCAGGATCATCCAGGATACGCTTATCGGTAGCCAGCACCTCACGTACCACCTTCTCAACCTTATTATAATCTTCACCATAATCCACACCGACAATCCACTCTACCCGCCGGGTTGTCTGATTGCTGTAATTAGTCACGACCCCACTGCTCAGTGCACCGTTCGGAACATAAATCAATTTATTGTCGGCAGTGGTCAGGATAGTGTGGAAGATCTGGATTTCCTTGACAGTACCAGAGACGTTCTGTGCATCTATCCAGTCGCCCACCTTATAAGGCTTGAACAGCAGGATGACCAGTCCGCCGGCAAAGTTCTGCAGATTGCCCGAAAGAGCCATACCGACAGCCACACCGGCAGAAGCCAGCAGAGCGGCGAACGAAGTGGTTTCCACTCCTAATGCACCTACCACGGAAATAATCAGCAATACGGTGAGAAGGATATTAACGAGGCTCCTTACAAAAGTTTTGATACTGATATCGACATTTCTCTTATCCATAAGACGCTTTACAAGTCGGTTCAGCATCCGGATCAGAAAACGCCCGACCAGAAAAACAATCACAGCCTTCAGAATGTGACCTCCGGCCTGTATACCCGAATCGATCAACTGCTGGGTAACCAGAGCCAGTTTATCCAGCCCATCGGCCTGTGCAATGGCCTGATCAAGCTTATCGGCCGCCACCTGCAGAGAGTCTGCCACTTGTTGCGCGGCTTGAAAGAATAGTAGCATAATAGTACAATTTTAGAAGTTTTTCATTTAATAACAGCAGACAAAGCTACAATGTTTTTATCAAATAGCGAAGTGTTTCTTGCTTAACACGCCCAAAAAGCGTAAATTTGCCACCGATTCACTGAGTAGGGGTGCCTTAACATGACAGGCTGAGAACATACCCTTTGACCTGATCCGGGTAATGCCGGCGTAGAGAAAAATAAATTAGCAACATGAAAAAGATGATTTTTGCCGGCTGTCTGATAGCCGGAGCAAGCGTCTTCGCGCAAGCGGGCGAGACAGACAGCTTGAAAGTAGTAAACCTGCAAGAGGTGCAGGTAGTATCCACACGTGCCACTTCGAAGACTCCCGTAGCATTTACCAACGTGTCGAAAGAGGAACTCAAAAAGCAGAACTTCGGGCAAGATATCCCGTATCTGCTCAGTATGACACCTTCGGCACTGACCACCAGTGATGCCGGGGCAGGCATCGGCTATACCACCCTGCGTGTGCGCGGAACGGACGGGACACGTATCAACATCACCGCCAACGGCATTCCGATGAACGATGCCGAAAGCCATACGCTTTTCTGGGTGAACATGCCCGACTTTGCCTCATCGGTGAAGGATATACAGGTGCAACGCGGTGCGGGAACTTCGACCAACGGTGCCGGTGCTTTCGGTGCCAGCGTGAATATGCAGACGGAGGGGATTTCGATGAAGCCGTATGCCGAACTGAATGCTTCGTACGGAACCTTCAATGCGCACAAAGAAACGGTAAAATTCGGTACCGGACTGTTGAACGACCATTGGGCCTTCGATGCCCGCCTGTCCAACATCGGTACGGACGGATACATCGACCGGGCTTCGGTAGACCTTTATTCTTTTTATGCACAGGGGGGATATTTCGCCGACAACACTTCGGTGAAGTTCATCACTTTCGGCGGAAAAGAGAAAACGTATCATGCCTGGAATTATGCCAGCAAGGAGGAAATGGAAAAGTACGGACGACGTTTCAACTCGTGCGGCATGTACACGGATGATGACGGCAACATCCGTTTCTACAAAGACCAGACGGACAACTATCTGCAAATGAACTATCAGCTCTTGCTGAACCACACTTTCTCGCCGGAATGGAACCTTAACGCAGCACTCCATTATACGAAAGGAGACGGATATTATCAGGAGTATAAGGAGGACCGGACACTGAAAGAGTATCACCTGCCACCTTTCATGCACGACGGCAAAGAGGTGGACAAGAGCGACCTGATCCGTCAGAAGAAGATGGACAACCACTTCGGTGGCGGCGTGTTCTCGGTAAATTACCAGAACGGAAAGCTGAACGCTTCACTGGGAGGTGCGCTGAACCATTATGACGGATGGCACTTCGGACGGGTGATCTGGGTGAAAAACTACATCGGCGAACTGCTCCCCGACCACGAATACTACCGGAATAAAGCGAAGAAGACGGACGGCAACCTCTATCTGAAAGCCAACTATAACCTGGTGGCGGGGCTCAATGCATACGCCGACCTGCAATACCGCTACATCAACTATAAGATAAACGGCGACAACGATAAGTTTGACTACAACGCGGACGCCCTGCAAAAGCTGGCGGTAAACGATCACTTCAACTTTTTCAACCCGAAAGCCGGGCTGAACTGGGACATAGACGCCAACAACCGGGTTTATGCATCGTTCTCCATCGCCCAGAAGGAACCGACACGGAACAACTATACCGACGGCAACGCGGACGAGTATCCAAAGGCGGAAAAACTGCTCGACTATGAGTTGGGATATACCTACCGGAACACTTGGCTGAGCGCCGGGGCCAACTTCTACTATATGGACTACAAAGACCAGTTGGTACTGACCGGAGAGCTGAACGAGATAGGCGAGGCTATGGCGCGCAACGTGCCCGACAGTTACCGGATGGGAGTGGAACTGATGCTGGGTGTGAAGCCCTGCCAATGGTTCCAGTGGGACATCAACGGTACACTGAGCAAAAACCGGGTGAAAAACTTCACCGAAAAGCTGTATGAAGACGAATGGAAGAATCCGATCGAGGTCAGCCACGGAAATACACCGATTGCCTTCTCGCCGGACCTGATCCTGAACAACCGCTTCTCGTTCAGCTACCGGGGATTCGAGGCCGCCTTGCAATCGCAATACGTCAGCAAGCAGTACATGAGCAATGCCAGACAGGCTGACCAGACGCTGGACGCCTATTTCGTGAGCAACCTCAACCTGGCTTACACCTTCAAGCTCCCTCACGTAAAGTCGGTTACGGCAGGATTCACCATCTACAACCTCTTCAATGCCGAGTATGAAAACAACGGATATGCAGGCAGCGGTTATAAGATAGTAAAAGGAGAGGTAGAGCGCTACAACTATGCCGGCTACGCCGCACAGGCCGGAACGAATGTAATGGGTAACATTTCCATCCGCTTTTAAGCCATGAACTACCTCGAAATCACAGGTACCCTGATCGGGCTGATTTATCTCTGGCTGGAATACCGTGCCAGCATTTACCTCTGGATAGCGGGCATCATCATGCCTGCCATCTACATCTTCGTCTACTACCGGGCGGGACTGTATGCCGACTTCGGAATCAACATCTACTATCTGCTGGCGGCCGTTTACGGATGGATTGTCTGGATGCGGGGTGCCGGCCGCGAGTCGAAAGCCGAACTCCCCATCACACATACTCCGCTGAAAAGGTATCTTCCGCTGACCGCGGTATTCTTAGCAGCCTTCTTCGGCATTGCCTGGATACTGATCCGGTTCACGGACAGCAACGTACCCTGGCTCGATTCGTTTACCACGGCACTGAGCATCATCGGCATGTGGATGCTGGCGCGCAAATACGTAGAACAATGGTGGGCATGGATACTGGTCGACGTGGTATGCTGCGGACTCTACATTTACAAAGAGCTTTATTTCACATCCGCCCTTTACGGACTTTACTCAATAATTGCTATCTTTGGCTACTTTAAATGGAAACAAATGATGCACTATGAAAGTAAATGATATCGATATGGATGCCGTGATACTGGGCAACGGCGAATATCCAACCCACTCCATGCCCGAAACCATGCTGATCATGGCTCCCTATGTGGTATGCTGTGACGGATCGGCCGATGAACACATCCGCCGGGGATTCATCCCGAATGCCATCATCGGTGACGGGGACTCCCTCTCGGCGGAGAATAAAGACCGTTTCAGGGAAATATTCCATCAGATAGACGACCAGGAGACGAACGATCAGACCAAAGCGGTCCATTTCCTGCTGGACCAAGGCAAGAAGGTGATCATCCTTGTAGGCGCAACCGGCAAACGGGAAGACCATACATTGGGAAACATCAGCCTGCTGGTGGATTATATGAAGGTGGGAGCACAGGTGACGATGCTGACCGATCATGGCATGTTCGTCCCCGCATCGGGACGGAACACTTTCAAATCACGCCCCGGACAACAGGTCTCTGTCTTTAATTTCGGTGCCACCGGACTCAGAGGAGAGGGATTGGTATACCCGCTCAGCGACTTCGACAACTGGTGGCAAGGGACACTGAACGAGGCGACAGGTGGCGAGTTCACGATCCATGCGGAGGGAGACTACCTGGTTTATCTGAATTACTGAGAGGTTTCTCCTTCGTTTCGGCCACCTCGACCAGATAGACACTGATGCATATCATGCCGATGGCAATGGTCTGCGCCCAGCTGAATCGGTCCTGCCCGACCAACAGGGAAACGATGGTAGCCACCATCAGAATCAGATAACCATAAATGGCGACTACGGTAGTCTTCAGATATTTCAGTCCTATGGGCACCAGCAGATAACTGACGACCGTAGGGAAAATCAGGACGAACAGGAGAACGGACAACGGAAACCAATGCACCGGTCCGGAAAATACCGGTGCGTGAAAACCGGTGATGGCAGAGACCAGAATGCTCGAAAAGGCCGCTCCGGCAAAGGTATACTTCAGCACCGTAAACATCCCGACCGATTTCAGGATACGGTTGCTCGCCACCAGATAGATGGCATAGGCAATCGAACTCAACAAGCATAGCACGTTCCCCGTCAGGGCGTCCGAAGCCAAGTCGTCACTCTTTTGTGCCAGGATACAGAGGATGGCACCGCCAAGTCCGAGGGAGATGCCGGCAACCTTCAGGACACTGATTTTCTCTTTGAAAAAGACAACGGCGATGACAAACACCCAAATGGGCTGGAGACTGGTGAAAATGGAACTGGAGACGGGGGTCGTCTTACTCAGCCCCACCAGATAGAGAAACATAAAACCGTAAATGCCCAACGCACCAAGGAGGAAAAGGTAGATCTTTTCTTTGCGGGTAGAAGTCTCGGGCTTGACAAACATTCCGATGATCCAGAAAGCAACGGCGGCAAACACGCACCGGAGGGCCACTCCCGAAAGAGGGCTGACCCACACGGGAAGCAGGTATTTCAACGCATTCATATTCAATCCGCTAAAGGTTTTGGACACCACCATGCTCAGATTGGCCTCCACTTTTTTATTCTTCATCATACACGAGGGGTTAGGTTTTATTGGGGTACAACAAAAGAGGCGGCGGAAAGTTCGGGAAAAGGAGGGCGATAAAGCCCGGAGCGGAAAGCGGATTCCAGTTATTTAGTTTTACACAAGAACCGGCTTTCACCCACGTGCGGGACGAAAAAAAACCGCGTGCGCGCGGAAGCGAATCCGGGGGAAAAGCCGGCGGCGGGGGAAAAAGCATATTTCACCACCGAGGGCACAGAGCGGCACAGAGTATTCACGTCAATAATCCATGACCTAAATCGTCTGCGTCACCCTGTGCCCTCATGTGTCACCCTGTACCCTTAGGGGTGAGTTTCTACCTGCCCAGCAGGTAGCTCTTGAAATCGGCAAACTCCTTCGTCATCGGCAAGCTTTGCTTCTCACCTTTCATAAATGCCCGGAGTTTGGCAGGTATCTCGACCTCAGTACCGATGATGGCCTCAACCGTCTGCAAGAATTTTGCCGGATGGGCCGTCTCCAGGAAGACACCTGTCTCACCCGGCTGCAAGCCCTCTTCCAAGGCACGGAAGCCGCATGCACCGTGGGGATCGAGCAGATAGCCGGTCTCCTGCCATACGGTTTTCACAGTCTCACGGATCTGCCCGTCGGTATACGTCGCACCGGAAATCTCGGCTGCGACAGCCGCATGCGAGTCACCATACAGATCGAGTACACGGGCAAAGTTACTCGGATCGCCCACATCCATCGCATTGGCAATGGTAGCAACCGACGGACGAGGATTGTACTGCCCCGTCTGCAAGTATTGATAGAAAATGTCATTCCTGTTATTGGCAGCGATAAAACGCCGGATGGGCAACCCCATCTTCTTACCGAACAAGCCTGCCGTAATGTTTCCGAAGTTTCCGCTCGGCACGCAGATGACGGCATTCGCTGCCCGTCCCGCCCGTTTCAACTGTGCGTAAGCGTAGAAGTAATAGAAAGCCTGCGGCAGGAAACGGGCCACATTGATGGAGTTGGCCGAAGTCAGCAACAACCGCTCGTTCAGTTCACTATCCATAAAGGCCGCTTTCACCAGCGCCTGACAGTCGTCGAAAGTGCCGTCCACTTCGAGTGCCGTGATATTCTGCCCCAGCGTAGTGAACTGTTTTTCTTGTATCTCACTCACCTTTCCCTTCGGATAGAGCACATACACATGGATGCCTTCCACTCCCAGAAAGCCATTGGCCACGGCACTGCCCGTATCTCCGGAGGTAGCCACCAGCACATTCACCTGCTTCCTGCCTTCCTTGCGGATAAAGTAGCTCAGCAAACGGGCCATAAACCGTCCGCCCACATCCTTAAAGGCAAGCGTGGGACCGTGGAAAAGCTCCAGTGAGTAGATGTTGTCCTTAACCTGTACCAGCGGAACATCAAAGTTCAATGTGTCATAAACGATCTCTTTCAATATTTCCGCCGGGACATCTTCGCCAAAAAAGGCATCCGCCACCCGATATGCGATCTCCTGAAAAGAAAGGCTGTCTATCTCGTCGTAAAACTCCTGCGGCAAACGCCGGATGGTCATGGGCATAAATAAGCCCTTATCGGAAGCAAGCCCTTTTACCACTGCTTCTTCAAGTGAAGCAAGCGGTGCCTGCTTGTTTGTGCTATAATATTTCATAGATACTTTTATAATGATTATGCGCTAAATGTTTCATTTCCGTTTCACCACAGATTACACAGATTTTCGCAGATTAATAATATAGATCGTTGATATTTAAGATTAAAAGTTCTGTGTTAATCCGTGTAATCTGTGGTGAACCGTATTCGCTAATGATTCATAAACTCTTTAATAAACTCATCCTCCTTCATCAGTCCGTAGCTGCCCTCCACGGCTGCTATCTCGTCGAAGGTCTGTACGCTGTCCGGTTCGATGCCCGGATACCAGATGAAGAACGGTACCGGTTCATTGGTATGCGTGCGCAGCTCGCAAGGAGTGGGATGGTCGGGCAATACGGCGATGGCCACCGGTTCGTCCCAATCCTTCACCGCCTCGTAGACAGGGCCTACGGCACGGCTGTCCAGGTTCTCGATGGTCCGCAACTTCAGTGCCACGTCACCTTCGTGCCCGGCTTCGTCACTGGCTTCGATGTGCAGATAGACAAAGTCATCCGTCCTCAAGGCTTCCAATGCGGCGGCCACCTTATTCTCATAGTTGGTGTCGTACAGTCCCGTCGCCCCTTCCACCGCGATGCGGCGCAGTCCGGCATAATATCCGATACCGTTGATCAGATCGACAGCCGAGATTACGGCTCCCCTCTTCACTTGCGGAAATGTATCGGACAGACGTTCCATCTGCGGACGATAACCCGAACTCCACGGCCAGATACTGTTGGCAGGGTCCTTGCCTTCGGCCATCCGCTTCAGGTTCAGCGGATGATCCTTCAGCAGTTCCTGCGACTTCAGGATCAGTTCGTTGAGCAAGCCGGCTGTCTCTTCGGCCTCCGGCACCAGCGGTTTCACCATCAGCGGACGGAAAGGCTTTAAAGGCACATCGTGCGGCGGAGTGCAGTCCAACTGCTTGTTCCCCCCTTTCACCACCAGCAAATGGCGGTATTGCACACCGGTATGGAACCGCACCCGGTCGTCACCTAACTTCTCCTGAAGATATTGAATCAACACATCCGCCTCTTCCGTGGTGATATGCCCGGCCGAATGGTTCTTCAGGATATCCCCTTCCGTACAAATCAGGTTGCAACGCATCGCCATCTCGCCCGGCTGCAGATCTACACCGATACTGGCGGCCTCAAGCGGCCCGCGCCCTTCGTATACCTGCGGAAGATTGTATCCCAAAACCGACATGTTGGCTACTTCACTTCCCGGATGAAACCCGTCGGCTACGGTCACCAACCGTCCGACCCGTCCCATGCGGGCCAGTTTATCCATATAAGGCGTTTGTGCATATTGCAGGAGCGTCTTGCCTCCCAACGATTTCACAGGCCAGTCGGCCATTCCATCGCCCAGTATGATGATGTGTTTCATAAGCTTCTTTTTATACGTTTGCAATACTCATGATGTCGGCAAACACACCGGCGGCTGTCACTCCGGCACCCGCACCGTATCCCTGAATCATCATCGGGTATTCCTTATAGCGCTCGGTAGTCAGCAAGATGATGTTGTTGCTGCCCTCCAGTCCGTAGAAAGGATGGTTGCGGTCCACTTCCTGCAAGCCTACGGATGCCTTACCGTTTTCCAGCTTGGCAACGAAACGCCAATGTTTATTCTCGCTTTCGAGCACCTTGCGACGGGCTTCGAAGTCAGCATCCAGACTGGGTACCTTCTTCCAGAAGTCTTCCAGCGAACCTTCGAAAAAGTCGTTCGGCACAAACAGATTCTTTTCAACCTCTTCCTGCTCCAGCTTATATCCGGCTTCGCGGGCCAGGATCACCAGCTTACGGATCACATCCTTGCCACTAAGGTCGATACGCGGATCAGGTTCGGAGTAGCGTTCCTCCTGCGCCATCTTGATGGTACGGCTGAAAGGCACATCGGCACTGATCTTATTGAAGATATAGTTCAGTGTGCCCGAAAGGACAGCTTCGATTTTCAGGATCTTGTCACCGCTATGTATCAGGTCATTGATGGTATTAATAATCGGAAGTCCGGCACCTACGTTGGTTTCAAACAGATATTTCACACCACGCTGACGGGCTATCAGTTTCAGTTCGCGGTAATTCTCGTAAGCCGACGAAGCAGCGATCTTATTGGCTGCCACCACAGAGATGTTGTGTTGCAGGAAGTCCTTATACAAAGAGGCGATGTCCGGACTGGCCGTACAATCCACAAATACCGAGTTGAATATGTTCATGCCGATAATCTCTTCGCGGATAGTGTCCAGCGAACTGTCGGTTCCTTTCTCTTTCAACTCCTCACGATAGTTGCCCAAGTCGAATCCGGCACGGCTGAACATCGCTTTCGTCGCATCGATGATACCCACCACATGCAGTTTCAGCCCATTCTCCATCATCAGTTTCTTCTGTTGCTGGCGTATCTGTTCGACAAGGCTTCCACCCACCGTACCCACACCGCAGATAAAGAGGTTGAGCACCTGGTATTCCGAGAGGAAGAAAGAGTCGTGGATCACGTTCAGCGATTTACGCAGTGATTTTGAATCGACCACAAACGATATATTGGTTTCGGACGCTCCCTGCGCACAGGCAATCACATTGATGCCATTCCGTCCCAGCGTGCCGAACAGCTTTCCGGCAATACCCGGTGTATGTTTCATATTCTCACCTACGATAGCCACGGTAGCCAGGTTCTTTTCTGCCTGGATAGGCGAGATCTCACCCATCTCGATCTCTTTGGCAAACTCTTCGTTCAGCACCTCACAAGCCAGATCGGCATCGGCATTACGCACACCGATAGAGGTACTGTTCTCTGAGGAAGCCTGCGAAACGAGGAACACACTGATGCCGTTCTTTGCCAACGCCTTAAAGATGCGGTAGTTTACACCGATCACCCCCACCATACCTAAACCTTGCACCGTAATCAGGCTCGTGTCGTTGATAGACGAAATACCTTTGATGGCCTTGCTCTTCGTATGGTCTACATGCTGCTTGATCACCGTTCCCTGCCCATCCGGATTAAATGTGTTTTTAATCAGAATCGGTATATTCTTGTGACACACCGGATAGATGGTAGGCGGATAAACCACTTTTGCACCGAAGTTACAGAGCTCCGTCGCTTCAACATAGGTCAGCTCACTGATGGTGTAGGCCGTACTGATCACCCGCGGATCGGCAGTCATAAAGCCATCCACATCTGTCCATATCTCCAGGCTATCGGCACCGAGGGCTGCGGCAATGACGGCGGCAGTATAGTCGGAGCCACCGCGTCCCAGATTGGTCACGTCTCCCGAAACCTTATCAGAAGAAATAAATCCCGGTACGAGTGATACCTGTGGAATCTCTTTGAAAGCCTCCCGCACCAGCCGATTGGTCAGTTCCGTATCCAGTGTATGCTTATTGTGTTTTTTTTCTGTCTTGATAAAAGTGCGTGAATCGAACCACACAGCCCCCTGAATCAGCCGTGACGCAATCAGTGAAGACAGGCGTTCACCATAGCTGACAATGGTATCGGATGTTTTCGGGGAAAGGTCTTTAATCAGATAAATGCCCTGAAAAATATCTTTCAGTTCATCAAGCAGTTCATTCACCTGATAGTGCAACAAAGTTTGAGTTTCTCCGGCAGGAATCACTCCCATTACCATTTCTTCGTGACGGCGTACTATTTCCCGATATGCCCCTTCGTAAGCTGCATCGCCCGTGGCGGCCATTCGGGAAGTACTAATCAACTGGTCAGTGATCCCGCCCAATGCGGACACTACAACGATTACCGGCTCACCGGCAGACTCTACGATTTTCTTTACGCTTAAAATGCTGTTCACGGAACCTACGGACGTTCCGCCGAATTTCATTACTTTCATGCAGATACTTATTTAATGGAATGCTTTGTACGCTCCTTAAGGCATACAAAACCACTTTTGTTGATACAAATAATAAAATATAAAATTGAGTTTTGCTTACTTCCTGTAAGCGTGAATCACGTAGATACACATCATACTATATATTAACCCCTAAGGGTCATCCCCATTGTCCCCTGTGTCCCGATCATCAGGATACACATCGATGTGACTGTATGTGGATAGTAATGCATCATTGTCTCTGTTTCTACTTTTGATTTTGATAAGATGTTGCAAAAATAAGAATAATTTCATTCAATCTATCACTTTTTGCGATTATTTTGCGATAAAAATACAGATAAGCTCCGAAAGAGGATAAAAAATGTAGAATAGCAAGCCCCATGTCGTCCTCTTTCCATCTTACCGGGAACCGCTTCCTTCTTTCTATCGCCTCCTGTTTATGGCAAATTCCATAAAAGAAAAAAGTTAAACCGGACTTATGATGAAATAAAGAATCAATATTATTGCCTTTTATAAATTATTGATTATTTTTGCACTCAGTTTAGAGAGCGTTGATGTATCTTTTAAACTAAACATATTTAAGTAGTTAGAAGCGTTTACCATATTATTCTTGTCAAAGGAAATCGCCAATTTCAGAGGAGTATAAGAATAATAGGCAACAAAACGCTCATGCTCAATGTATATCCTTCAATAGTATATAATTGGGCGTGGGCTGTTGTCTTTATTATCTATACTCAGGCGTTTGGCGATGCCTCTTTGACAGATAACAGCAACAGTTCCCACGCTTTTTTTATTTACTCAAACGCCGGTTCGGGGAATGACGGGCAGCGATATACAATGATGAAAGAAACCGTATGGACAGCGTTATTTTGGTGCATTCTATGCACATCATGTTCCTCAAGCAAACGAGTAGCTTATTTACAGCAATTAGGTACGGAGCAGAACAATGCTCCTGTAGAGTTCAATGCCCGTATCATGCCGAAAGATTTGCTTACGATTTCCATTAGCTGCTCCGAACCGGAAGCGGCCCTCCCTTTCAATTTAATAGTACCCACATCACAAAACGAGCTTAATACCACCAACTCGACGAGCCAACCGATCCTGCAAAACTATCTGGTGAACAGTGAGGGAAGGATTACCTTACCCGTACTTGGAGAGTTAAAGATAGAGAGAATGACAACCCAGGAGATTTCGGATATGATCGCCGAGAAGCTGAAACGCTATCTGAAAGAACAGCCCATTGTTACGGTGCGCCTGGTGAATTATAAAATCTCCGTAATCGGAGAAGTAAACCATCCCGGCATATATACGGTAAACAATGAACAAGTGAATCTTCTTGAAGCAATAGCAATGGCAGGTGACCTTACCATCTATGGCAAACGGAACAACGTACGCATCATCCGCAAAGAAAACAACCGGCAACGATTAATCACCGTCAACCTCAATGATGTAAACGTCATCCACTCTTCCGATTTTTATCTGCATCAGAACGACATTGTATATGTGGAACCCAATAAAGCCAAAACACAGGGAGCCAATATCGGTTCTTCCACCAATCTGCTGATTTCTATCACATCTATATTAATATCAATGGCCGGACTGATTGTGACCATATTAAGATAACAAAACAAATTACGCCCCATGGAAAACGAACAGAAACAACAAGAACAGGAAATAGACTTAATCGAACTATTCTATAAAGTCATAGTACACTGGAGGTGGTTCCTGATAGCAATCGCTGTCGCACTGACAGGCGCATATATCTATGTACACATCACCACACCGGTATACCAGGCTTCAGCCTCGGTAGTGATCAAAGATTCTGAAGGAAGTGACAAAGCAATCAACGATCTGTTTAACCAAGTATCTCCGTCCAATATGGCGGCAACAAATACTCAGATAGAAGACGAGCTGGAAATATTGCGTTCAAGATCCATATTATTGCAAGTCATCAACGAACTGAATATGCACACGTCCTATAGAATAAAGGAAGGACTCGGATATACGGAGACCACCATCCCTCCCATCAGCGTGACGTTGGAGAAAGCCGCAATGGATACTTTACAGGAGGCACTGCTGATACAAATAGAGAAAATGGGCGATCATTATGAAGCGCGGAGTGCCCTGCATGACATTTGCCTGACAGAATCTTTCACCACCTTTCCCGCAACCATAAAGACTCTGGCAGGATTATGTACCTTGGAGTTACTTCCCAATAGAACTTTCGACCGGACCGTCAAGGTAAATATCTGCCGGCCGACAGACGCAGTAAACCATTACTTGCAAAAGCTGACCGTTGCCACAACCTCGAAAAAGACATCCATCATCAGCCTCACTTTCAAAGATACAGATAAGAAGCGGGCAGAAGCATTTCTTATCAAACTGATAGAAGTCTACAACCGCGATGCCATGAACGACAAAAATAAGGTAACAGGAAATACATTGATCTTTCTGGAGGAAAGGCTGGACAGCATCAGCCGTGAATTGGGATTTGTAGAAAAACATCTGGAACAGTATAAAGAAAAGGAAAGACTGATCGATCTTAAAACGAACATGGATCTCGACTTGAACACCAACAACGAATACGAAAAGAAGCTGCTGGAAGTGGAAACCCAATTGAACATGACCACCTACATCTACGATTATCTGAAAGATGAACAGTATCACTTCTCCCTATTGCCGGTAAATACCGGGATTTCGGACATGGAATTGATGCGTCTGATTAACGAATACAATAAGGAACTACTGGAACGTGAACGCCTGTTGAATACCATGAAGCCGGACAATCCTACCATCGTAAACCAAAATATAAACATCACAGCTTTGCGAAAAAACATCTTGTCATCTGTCACAGGAGTCAAAGAGGGACTCGAGATTGCCCGCAAAGATATCATACGCAAGACGAACTATTTCAATTCACGTATTGGCAACATGCCCAAACAGGAGAGAGAGTTCAATAACATAGACCGCCAACAGCAGATCAAGGCTAACCTGTATCTGATGCTATTGGAACGGCGCGAACAAGCCACCATCTCTTTGGCGGCAACCATAAATAAAGCAAGGGTGATCGACGCACCGTTAACCGCCGATGCTCCTATTGCCCCCAAGAGTCCGATGGTTTATGCAGGAAGTTTGTTTATAGCTTGCATCATGACCATAGCACTGATTCTGTTCAAAGACATGTTCCGTACCAAGATTTCATCAATATCCGAGGTAGAAACCATACAACTTCCCATAGTAGGGACGATTCCCCTCGATAAAGAACAAATCGGTGTGACCGAAGGCAAGAACGGGCTTATGGAAGAGTCTTTCCGCCGACTGCGAAGCAACCTGCGTTTCTTGACGGAAAAAGGAGACGAGAAGTGCATACTCATTACCTCGACCACCAGCGGAGAGGGCAAGAGCTTCATCAGTATCAACTTAGCCCTTTCCTTTGCTTTTCTCGGATGCCGGGTACTCATTGTCGGTTTAGACATCAGACGCCCCCGGTTAGCAGAGCATTTTCATATTCAGAACCAGCAAGGAATAACGAATTTCCTTGCCGGAAACGAGGTAAAACCGGAAAGTATCATTTATCCATCGGGGGTGCACGAACTGTTATCCGTGGTTCCATCGGGTCCTGTCCCTCCTAATCCGGCAGAACTGTTGGAAAGGGAAAGACTGAAAGATGCCTTTACTTACTTCCGGAAGCACTTCGACTATATCATTGTCGACTCAGCACCTACCGGCTTAGCCAGTGATACGCTGAGCTTAAGCAAAGTGACGGATTTCACACTATACGTTTGTCGCATAAATTATACCTACAAGAATGTATTGCCTGAGATTGTGAATACGGAACGTACAGGACGGTTAAACCACATTTCACTGATTGTAAACGGTGGTAATCTGTCAGAGAAGAAATACGGATACGGTTACGGATATGGACATACCCATTAAACGTATCATCAATAATACCAACTTTTCATTTCATCTTTTCAAAAGAGAATGCTGTTACGACGGCAGACGTAAACTCTGCACAAACGGCATTCTCTTAAAACCACCCTCTCTTTTTCTTTTTCAGGACATCATCTCCTGAAGCATAAATATCCCGGTACGTTTTGTGTTCTTTTATCATCCGGTATACAATACCCCAATCGAGCAGTCCTCCCACATTACGGTCGTCAATAAAGAGATCGGCTTTCAGTTTCCTGGAGAATCCGTCATCCTGAAGTTTTTGTTCGGGGTACTCCTTGTTAACGGCATAAAACTCCACCCCTCTTTCTTTGCACCATGCCACGGCCTCGTCCAGTAGTTTGCCTTCGCGCACACTCCATAAAATAAGTCTGTGGTGCTCTTGTTGCAACAGCTTCAAGGTTTCCACCGCAAAAGGAATCTCATTACCAATGCCGGGATAGCGGTCCGTCACTATAGTTCCGTCAAAATCAACTGCAATCGTCATAGTGTCATGCTTTTATAATTATCCAAACAAAGATAATACTTACCAATCGAATTTACTCAAAACCTACAGAATAAAATAACAGCACACAGTATCCAAACAGATCCGCCGGCAATAAAAGAAGCAATTATCTTTTTGTCAAAACGATATTCCTAAGAGCTCAGAATCCATTATTCCGGGCACAGGATAAAGAATGGTTCAAAAAACGCCGTCATTTCGTTTAAGACACAATCAGATTGATACTGAAACGCGTTTTTCTCAAACAAGAAGAAAGTAAAGAAGTCTTTTCTGCCCGATTCAGACGGATATAGTTACCAAACACCATCTTTTCAACAGCTTCAGCCCGATCAAGATCCATAACCAACCAGCGCTACAAGAAGTACAATCTCTCCCCGGCAGAGGCTCTCTTTTCAGGAAACGAAGCCTCTGCCGGCAGGAAGTTGACACTCTACTTGCACGAAGTTAACATTGTGCCGTCATGAAGTTAACATCCTGCCGCTATGAAATTAGCATCTTACCGCAACGAAGTTAATAACCTGAAGCCCTAAAACCGAATAAACTAACGACGGAAATGCGGAATATGCAGTTATTTGGGAATATTTATTCAAGTTCCATTTCCGGAATGCAATCTTATCACACAAAGCTTGTCAGCGAAGCCGGCCAATAGGCGACATTGAGTCAGCAATCCGTTCATTTCGCTGACAATCGGCCAGATGCTTTATCCAAAAGAATAACGGCTTCCCGGCATTCAAAAGTCAAAAGCTATATTCTGTTTGGCAGAAAAAGACGAAATGCGTAACTTTGAGACCTATTTATCAAGAGATCAATGGCAAAAGAGAAAACCGTTTATGTATGCAGTAACTGCGGACAGGAATCACCCAAATGGGTGGGCAAGTGTCCTTCGTGTGGCGAGTGGAATACTTATGTAGAAGAAATCGTACGCAAGGAGGTTCCGAATAAACGTCCGGTATCGGGCATCGAATCGCCTAAAGCCAAACCTGTCACCCTGAACGAGATCGAAGCGGACGAGGAACCCCGCATCGACATGCACGACGAGGAGTTGAACCGGGTACTGGGCGGCGGACTGGTGCCGGGATCACTGGTGCTGATCGGTGGCGAACCGGGTATCGGAAAATCGACTCTGGTACTTCAAACCGTGCTCCACATGCCCGAACGCAGGATACTCTACATCTCCGGAGAAGAGAGTGCAAGGCAACTGAAGCTCCGCGCGGACCGACTGACACAAACGTCGAGCGACTGCCTGATTGTGTGCGAAACGTCGTTGGAGCAGATCTATGTGCACATTAAGAATACACGTCCGGACCTGGTAATCATCGACTCCATACAGACCATATCCACCGAAAGCATCGAGTCTTCGCCGGGAAGTATCGCGCAAGTGCGGGAGTGCTCGGCCTCCATTCTCCGTTTTGCCAAAGAGACGCATACTCCGGTATTACTGATCGGGCATATCAACAAAGAAGGCAGCATTGCCGGTCCGAAGGTACTGGAACACATCGTAGACACCGTGCTCCAGTTTGAGGGGGACCAGCATTATATGTACCGTATCCTGCGCAGCATCAAGAACCGCTTTGGCAGTACGGCCGAACTGGGTATTTACGAGATGCGGCAAGACGGGCTTCGCCAGGTCAGCAACCCATCGGAGCTGTTGCTGTCGCAAGATCACGAAGGCATGAGCGGGGTAGCCATCGCATCTGCCATCGAAGGAGTCAGGCCGTTCCTGATAGAAACACAGGCACTTGTCAGTTCTGCCGTTTACGGCAATCCGCAACGTTCGGCAACCGGATTCGATATCCGCCGCATGAACATGCTGCTGGCTGTGCTCGAGAAACGTGTCGGCTTCAAGTTAGCACAGAAAGATGTCTTTCTAAATATTGCCGGGGGGCTGAAGGTGAACGACCCTGCCATCGACCTGGCTGTTATCAGTGCCATCCTTTCATCCAATATGGATGCCGCCATCGAACCGGAAGTCTGTATGGCAGGTGAAATCGGGTTGTCCGGTGAAATCCGTCCGGTGAACCGGATCGAACAACGTATCGGTGAAGCCGAGAAGCTTGGATTCAAACGGTTTATCCTGCCTAAGTATAATATGCAGGGAATCGACATGAAGAAGCTGAAGATAGAACTGGTGCCGGTGAGAAAGGTGGAAGAGGCGTTCCGGGGACTCTTCGGATGAGTTCACCACAGATTACACGGATTAACACAGATTATCAAGATGGAGAATATAAACGAACTATCATATAAAATCATAGGATGTGCCTATGAAGTTCACAGGACTTTAGGAGTGGGACTTTTAGAAAGTACCTATGAAGCATGCCTATGCTACGAGTTCGATAAAGCAGGTATAAAATATGAAAGACAGAAAGAACTACCTGTTTATTACAAAGAAATGAAATTAGATAACGGGTATCGCATGGATATACTGGTAGAGAGGCAGATTGTTCTTGAGCTTAAATCCGTAGAAGCCTTACTCCCCATTCATACGGCTCAAATAATGACCTATTTAAAATTGTCCAAACACCATTTAGGACTATTAATCAACTTCAATATAACAAACCTTCAAAACGGAATTAAACGGTATGTTATTTAAAATAACAATCTGTGTTAATCCGTGTAATCTGTGGTGAACCTATGATACAAGAATACCAACTACGAATCCTCCCTGAAATTGCCGCCAACGAGCAGCAACTCAAAACATACCTTTCTCAGGAGAAAGGGCTGAACCTGCGTGATGTAACCTCTCTCCGCATACTGAAACGGAGCATAGACGCCCGGCAACGCACCATCTTCGTCAACCTGAAAGTGCGGGTATACCTCAATGAAATGCCGACGGATGATGAATACGAACGTACTATATATAATAAGGTGGAAAACAAGCCACAGGTAATTGTTGTGGGCGCCGGACCCGGCGGATTGTTTGCCGCACTGCGACTGATAGAACTGGGGCTGCGTCCCGTCGTCGTAGAGCGTGGCAAAGATGTACGCGAGCGCAAGAAGGACCTGGCACAAATCAGCCGGGAGCACCGGGTAGACCCGGAGTCGAACTATAGTTTCGGTGAAGGGGGAGCAGGCGCTTACTCGGACGGGAAACTATATACCCGGAGCAAAAAGCGGGGAAACGTGGACAAGATACTGAACGTATTTTGCCAGCACGGGGCTTCCACCGCCATCCTGGTGGACGCCCATCCGCACATCGGTACGGATAAACTGCCACGGGTGATAGAGAACATGCGTCATACGATTATCGAATGTGGCGGTGAGGTGCACTTCGAAACCCGGATGGACGCACTGATCATCGAGAAGGGGGAGGTGAAAGGCATTGAAACCCAGACGGGCAAGACATTCCTCGGACCTGTCATTCTGGCGACAGGGCACTCGGCACGGGATGTATACCGATGGCTGGCGGCCAACAAGGTGCCCATCGAGGCGAAAGGCATTGCCGTCGGGGTACGCCTGGAACATCCGGCAGGACTGATAGACCAGATCCAATACCACAACCGGAACGGGAGAGGGAAATACCTGCCGGCAGCCGAATACAGTTTCGTCACACAGGTGGAAGGCCGGGGAGTATACAGTTTCTGCATGTGTCCGGGAGGATTTATCGTACCCGCTGCCAGCGGACCGGAGCAGGTGGTGGTCAATGGAATGTCGCCCTCCAACCGTGGCTCCCGGTGGAGCAACTCGGGGATGGTGGTGGAGATACAGCCGGAAGACATCATGAACGACGAACGGTTAACGATGAACGATGAAGCAGAAGGGAGCCATCCCGAACTGGCGGTGCTGCGCTTTCAGGAAGAGCTGGAGCGCCAGTGCTGGCTGCAAGGAGGCAGACGACAGACGGCTCCCGCCCAGCGCATGGCAGACTTCACACGCAGGAAGCTGAGTTACGACCTACCGGAATCGTCGTACAGCCCGGGGCTTATCTCTTCTCCGCTGCACTTCTGGATGCCGGAGTTCATCACCGGCCGGCTGTCACAGGGTTTCCAGCAGTTCGGACGCAGCAGCCACGGATTCCTCACCAACGAGGCGGTAATGATAGGCGTAGAGACACGGACTTCATCGCCGGTACGCATCGTGCGGGACAAGGATACATTGCAACACATCACCCTGCGCGGACTCTTCCCGTGCGGTGAGGGGGCCGGTTATGCGGGGGGCATCGTCTCGGCAGGAATCGATGGAGAACGATGCGCAGAAGCAGTAGCACAATTTATGAATCAATAGGACTTATGATGAATCACCAACCCGAAATAGCCATCGTAGAGGCGAACACCCTCACCAGCCTGGGACTGAAAACAATCCTGGAGAGGATGATCCCCATGGCAGTCATCCGCACGTTTCCCGGTTTCGGCGAACTGATGGACGACACACCGGACATGTACGCTCATTACTTCATCTCCGCACAGATCTATGTGGAGCATAATGCTTTCTTCCTCCCCCGGAAACGGAAAACCATCGTACTGGCGGGAGACAGTCACCAATTCCAGCTTTCGGGCGTCCCGATACTCAACATCTACCAGACGGAAGAGGGGTTGGTAAAGGATATCCTGAAACTCCACCAGCACGCGCACCACGACGGTTATCCGGTGAAAGACATGCCTCCTGCCTCGCCTGCCGCCACCGGACACGAGCTCTCGGCACGCGAGATCGAGGTGCTGGTGCTGATCACCAAAGGGCTGATCAACAAAGAAATCGCCGACAAGCTGAATATCAGCCTGACTACGGTGATCACACACCGGAAGAACATCACCGAGAAGTTAGGCATCAAGTCGGTCTCCGGACTGACCATCTACGCGGTGATGAACGGATACGTGGAGGCGGACAGGATATAAGCCTGCTTTTCACCACAGAGGACACAGAGGGCACAGAGGATATTTTGAGTTATCGATTGCGCTGTGGGCGCTGTCCGCTCTGTGTACCCTATATACACTACCCTATATTCACTATATACCTTACTCTGTGCCCTCTGTGTCCTCTGTGGTGAATCCGATATATCCTAATAAATGAGGATTGCCGTTTAACATTTTTTGCTGCATCTTTGCAAACGAATCAATGAAAAGATACAGTAAATGAAGAAAAACAGCATTCTTATTGCTCTTGCCCTCTTTTCGGCCAGCGGAACATGGGCCGGGGAGCTGCCGAAGGACACACTGAAGGTGATAGACGTAGAAGAAATCGTAGTCATCGCCGCTCCGAAAGAAAACCGCAAACTACGGGAGCTGCCGACCGCGGTCACCATGCTCTCGCAGCAGGATATGCAGGCCAACCAGGTAAATTCCATCAAAAGCCTGACTGCCCTTGTGCCGAATATCTTCATACCGGACTATGGTTCCAGGCTGACTTCCGCCATCTATATCCGCGGAATCGGCTCACGCATCAACACGCCTTCCGTGGGGTTGTATGTGGACAACGTACCTTATATCGACAAATCGGCGTTCGACTTCAACTACGCGGACATCGAACGCATCGACGTGCTGCGCGGTCCTCAGGGGACCCTCTACGGACGCAACACCATGGGCGGACTGATCAAGGTGCACACCAAATCGCCTTTCAGCTATCAGGGCACCGACCTCCGTCTGGGTGCCGGAAGTTACAACAATTACAACGCTTCGGTGACCCACTACCATCGTGTATCGGATCAATTCGCTTTTTCAACGGGCGGATTCTACGAATACGGCGGCGGATTTTTCAAGAATACCTACCTTAACAAAAGAATAGACAAGAGTCAGGCAGCAGGCGGACGGTTCCGCGGCATTTACCTGCCCGGCGAGAACCTGAAGCTGGACCTGAACATCAGCTACGAGTACAGCCACGAAGGGGGATATCCGTACTTCTACACAGGAAGAGTGGACCCGGCGGAAAGAGAGGACGATCCGCGAAAAGAACGAATCGGCAAGATCTCGTACAACGACGAGAGCACCTACCGCCGCGGGCTGCTGAATGCGGGAGTCAACATAGAGTACCAGGCGCAGAAGTTCATCCTGAGCGCCGTAACCGGATTCCAGAACCTGAACGACCGCATGTTTCTCGACCAGGACTTCACGGAGAAGAACCTGTTCAACCTGATTCAGAAACAGAAGTTGAACACCCTCTCGGAGGAAGTGATGCTGAAATCGAAACCGGGAAGCAACTGGCAATGGACTACGGGCGCCTTCGGTTTCTATCAGTGGCTGAACACGGACGGACCGGTGATATTTAAAGAAGACGGGGTAAAAGAGGTGATAGAGGGCAACGCCAACAAGGCCTTCGCCAACTTAGGCCCCAAAGCCCCCCGGATGGCGCTGACGGTGAACAACCCGACACTCCGCGTCAGCGGCAACTTTGACACTCCGATACTGAGCGGAGCGATCTACCACCAGTCTACATTCAACAACCTCTTCACCGAAGGGCTCTCCTTTACCGCCGGCCTGCGCCTGGACTATGAAAAGATATCGATGACGTACAACTCCGTCAGCGACCCGATGGACTTTGATTTCAGCATCAGCATGCCGCCCATGCTGAACCTGAAGGACCAGCACATGAAGGCTCCGGCATCCTTCAAAGGCAAGCTGAAGAACGATTACCTGCAATTGCTCCCCAAATTCGCCCTGCAATATGAATGGCAAAAAGGGAACAGCGTCTATGCCACGGTTTCACGCGGCTATCGTTCGGGAGGATACAACGTGCAGATGTTCTCCGACCTGGTGCAGAGCGAACTGAAGAACTCGATGAAAACCGCCATGATGGAAAGCGACGTGTTCAAGAAATACGCCGGGATGATCGGCCAGATGATGCCCGAAGAGAAGATCGACGTGAAGGCATCGACCACGTATAAGCCCGAATACTCGTGGAACTACGAAGCGGGCGCGCACCTCACCCTGTGGGAAGGCCGTCTCTGGGCCGACCTCGCCGCCTATTATATGGATACGCGCGACCAACAGATAGCGCAGTTTGCCGAAAGCGGACTGGGACGCATCACCATCAATGCCGGCAAGAGCCGAAGTTATGGCGCCGAAGTCGCCCTGCGCAGCAGCCTGACAGACGCGCTCAGCCTGAACGCTAACTACGGATATACGTATGCCACGTTCACCGATTACGTCGTCCGCCAGAAAACGGAGGACGGCAGCCTGCAAGAAAAAGAAAACTATAACGGCAACTACGTGCCTTTCGTCCCCAAACACACGCTCAACGTGGGCGCGCAATACATCTTCCGCATCGCTCCCCGCCACTGGCTGGACCGGGTACAGGTGAACTTGAACTACAACGGTGTCGGACGGATCTACTGGACGGAGCAGAACAACGTCAGCCAGTCGTTCTACGGAACCCTGAACGGACGTGTCAGCCTGGAGAAGGGAAACGGACAGATCGGATTCTGGGTACGCAACATACTGGATAAGGAATATGCCGCGTTCTATTTCGAATCAATGGGCAACGGATTCATGCAAAAAGGCCGTCCGGTGCACTTCGGGGTAGACGTGCGCTGCCGGTTCTGACGCCGAAGCCTGCGCCTCCGGAAGGACCCCGAAGGGGGCGGAAACAACGGTGCACCGTAGTTTTCACTGTTCTCACCACAGAGGACACAGAGGACACAGAGTAGTTTTTTTCTCTCTCTTTTCTCTGTCCTCCACCCTCCAAGGGCGAGCGGAATTAAAACTCTGTGCCCTCTGTGTCCTCTGTGGTGAGAAGATCTTATTCGTTGATCGCCCCGCAATGCGGGCATACCCCCTTCTCCCGGAGTTTCTGCCCACAGTTTCCGCACCGGTATTTATAGCCGGAATTCCTACGCACCTTCTTCACAAAAAGCCAGATGAAGCAAGCTAAAAACAGGTAACCGATATAAATGTGCGTGGTCAGGATGAAGAAGAAGTAGCAGAAGATGCAGCAAGACATCAGCCCCAGCAAATAGAAAACGGCGGCGGCAGGAGTGAGTTGGCGGAACAAATCGTCGAGCACGGCCAGCGTGACGACAATAAACAACCAGATGCTCAGCAGAAAAACCGAAAGGATGAAAGGCACCTTGAACGGCGAAAGGGTGGGATTAAAGTAGAAATGCTCCCAGGTATCGGGGACAAACACCTGCATCGTCTCGTAAACCGTAGCACTGAACGCCATCAGCAGACAGAGGAAAAGGGGATAGACGCTGTCGATATCATTGAAGTAAACCATCTGCAACTGCTTCTTCATGAAAGCACGGAGCAGGTAGGCCCCGACAAAGAGGGCGAAAATGATGACGAAATACGAAGCGTGAGTATTGCTGAAAAGGTGGATAAACTGCGAAATACTATCGGTGGGCACGAAGGAGCGCACCAGATCACGGTTGCGCACCCACCCCTGGACGTCCTGCGAGTGGGCCAGCTTCACCCATACGCTGTCCACGCTGTCCTGCGGATGAATGGAGAACTCTGCCACGACCACCCGGTCACCTTTGTTCAGACTGACATAGGCATCCTTCACCGGAAGATATTCCAACCGGACGGAGTCGTCCAGCACCTCCAGATTCGTGTTCCAGGTATAATGGTACCGGAAAAGATAAGCTAAAGAGTCCTTTGTTTTCTCCCCCAGCCCCTCGGCAGTGAGATCGGGCGGTGAATAATGGCAGGCCGCCAGCAGGAAAAAGCCTATCACGGCACAACACAGACGCGCGCAGAGCCCCTTCATTTTCATAAGGCACTCACTTTCATCTGGCAGTTCCGGCAGTCAAATTCCAGGCGGAAGCGTTTGCCGTCCGTCGATACCAGATAATAGGGTTCACGATACGGAGAGCGTTCCCGTTGATGAACCGGACACCAGCCCATGCTGTAGCGCAGGCAATGTTTGCAGAACATCAGCACCGCCTTCTCCACAGGCGTCTGTTCAAAAGCAGGAGCAATGCTTGCCACGCCATGCCCGGCATAAAAAGAGGCAGCCCGCGCATTCATCACATTTCCCAGATAGGTCAACGTCGTCTGCGGAAAAGCATGAGTCGTAGGCCTAAGCACCGCCAGCTCTCTCCGGTAGTTGATACGGCGGGCGGCAATCAGTTTCTCAATCGCCTGCCGGCGGAAATCGGCCAATACCGAAGCAGGCAGAAACCAGTTCTCCGTGAAGTCGATGTCGACACGTTCCGCTTCGAAAGGAGTATTCCCCAACTTAGCCAGCTGCGTCTTCAGGTTCTCTTCCTGTGGCGTACGCGCCGGCTCTTTCGCACGCGGCAGCGACAGGGTCACACGGTTATCATCCTCATCCGTCAGCGTCAGGGCAAATCCGAAGGCACTGTCCGCCAGCCGGATGGCCACGGGCATCTTGCGTTCGGACGACCGGCGGGCGAGTATCTTCTCAAACTCCTGATCGAAGTTACGGTACAACACCGTTCGGGGCTTGATGCGGGGCATCTCCTGCGGATAGAGCTTATTGCCCTCCACACGGTTGATGCGGAAACCTTGCAGTTTGCCTTGCTCGTCAATGTAGCAAACACCGTCACCGTTATTGAACGACTTCAATCCCGCCACGGTCAGATAATTCCCCCTGGCCTCTTTCATCGTCCCCATCTCCTCTCCTAACGACTTGGGGGTGTCGAACGAAAAAACATCCCTGGTGCGCCCGTGCAGGAAATAATGCGTAAAACCACGGCTGAAACTCTTGTCCAGCTGAGGATTGAAAGCATAACGGCAGCTGCCGGAAGAAGCACGCACATACTCCTTGCGGCGGGCAAGGATGGCATCCAGCTTCTGGCGGTAGGCGGCCGTCACGTTCTTTACATACGAAACGTCCTTCAACCGGCCTTCTATCTTGAAAGAAGAGGCACCGGCATCGAGCAGAGCCTCCAGCTCCTCACTTTGGTTGAGATCCTTGAGTGAAAGAAGATGTTTGTCCTTCACGATCACCCGGTCGTTCGAATCGACCAGGCTGAACGGCAAACGACAGAACTGGGCACACTCACCCCGGTTGGCACTACGCCCGAAACAAGCCTGGCTGACGTAGCACTGCCCGCTATAACTTACACAGAGCGCTCCGTGCACAAAGATTTCCAGAGGCACGTCGGGACAAGCCTCGTGTATCTTGCCGATCTCCCGTAACGAAAGTTCACGCGCCAACACCACTTGGCGGAAGCCCGCATCGGCCAGAAATCTCACTTTCTCTGCCGTACGGTTATCCATCTGCGTGCTCGCATGCAACGGAATGGGCGGCAGCTCCAGACCGGCGATTCCCATATCCTGCACAATAAGCGCATCCACTCCGACACGGTACAGGGCCCGGATCATCTCCTCCGTCTCCTTCAGTTCTTCATCTTTCAGGATCGTATTGACCGTAACATAAATCCGCACATTATACAAATGGGCATACTCCACCAAAGCGGCTATATCTTCCAATGAATTGACCGCTGCCGCACGGGCACCGAACTTCGGCGCACCGATATATACGGCATCCGCCCCATGATCGATGGCAGCCATGCCGCATTCCAGGTTTTTGGCCGGAGCCAGCAATTCTATCTTACGTTGTTTTATCATCTGATATCTTCAATATTATAAGGAGTCTCCTGATAGACGAAATAGTTCAGCCAGTTGGAGAACAACAGGTTGGCATGTCCGCGCCAACGCACCAGCGGCCCCTTGTCCGGATCATCATCTACATAATAATTGCGAGGAACCTCGATAGGCAGACCTTTCGACACATCCCGGCGGTATTCCGTATCCAGTGTCAACGGCGAATATTCCGAGTGCCCCGTCACAAAGAACTCACGCCCACCGCGAGCCACCACCATATACACTCCCGAATCGTCTGACTCCGAAAGCAATGTCAGTTCAGGCACCTTTAGTATATCTTCTTTCCGCACTTCCGTATGCCGGCTATGGGGAACATAAAATTCATCATCGAACCCGCGGAAGATGGGATGCAACGGAAGCAACGTGCGATGTTTGAAAATGCCGAACATCTTCTTGCCCAGTGCATACTTGGGCACACCGTAATGATGGTACAGACCGGCCTGCGCGGCCCAGCATATATAGAGCGTAGAGGTGACATGGGTACGTGCCCAGTCAAATATCTCCGTTATTTCGTTCCAATAATTCACCTCCTCGAAATCCATCTGCTCTACCGGCGCACCGGTAATGATCATACCGTCGTACTTATCGTCCCTCATCTTGTCGAAGTCGGTATAAAATGTCTTCATGTGTTCTATCGGCGTGTTCTTCGAAGTGTGGCTCTTTATCTTCATAAAAGATATCTCCACCTGAAGCGGAGTGTTCGAGAGCAGACGCACCAAGTCTGTTTCTGTCGTAATCTTCAACGGCATCAGGTTGAGGATGACAATGCGTAGCGGGCGGATGTCCTGTTGTGTTGCGCGGGAGTTATCTATCACAAAGATATTCTCCTCTTTCAATAGTTCTATCGCAGGAAGCTTATCGGGTAAATTTAAAGGCATAATTGCATACGTATTTAATAATCAATGCAAAAATAGTGTTTTCCTTATTTAGAAGATATACAAATTAAAACATTTTAATCAAAATCGATACCAACTAATGATTAAAAACTCTATTTTTGTACCTACAAATTAGTACTAATAATTAAAATATCAAACAAAATGGCTTACGTAATTAGTGATGATTGTATTGCTTGCGGAACTTGTATTGACGAGTGTCCGGTTGGCGCTATCTCTGAAGGTGATATTTATTCAATTGATCCTGAACAGTGTACAGACTGTGGTACTTGCGCAGATGTATGTCCTTCTGAAGCAATTCACCCAGCTGAATAATACAATCCCCCAAAACAAGATAAAGGCTGCTTTCCTGATGGAAAGCGGCCTTTATTGATTTTTACCCCTACCCGGCTATTGAAACCGGATACTCTTAAAAATAAAGAAGGATGCATCTTTTCACCGATACATCCTTCTCCTTTATCTGATTGGCAGAGTCTTATTTCAGCTTAGCCAATGCTTCTTTGATGCGACGGATCGCTTCAACTATATTTTCATCGCTGGTGGCATAGCTCATACGGATGCATTCCGGAGCACCGAACGAAGTACCGCCTACGCAAGCTACATGAGCATCCTCAAGCAGATACATCGCCAGATCATCCGAATTCTCAATCTTACGATCCCCAACAGATTTGCCAAAGAAAGAACTGCATTTAGGGAACAGGTAGAAAGCGCCTTCCGGCACATTCACCTCAAATCCCGGAACTTCTTTCGCCAACTTCACAATCAGGTTACGACGACGTTCGAAAGCCTTACGCATCTCTTCCACCGGAGCCTGAGAACCTGTATAAGCAGCCTCAGCAGCCTTCTGAGAAACTGAGCAAGGACCCGAAGTATACTGTCCCTGAAGTTTATTGCAGGCTTTCACAATCCATTCCGGACCGGCAATGAAACCGATTCTCCATCCGGTCATCGCATATGCTTTTGACACACCGTTTACAATCACCGTACGTTCTTTCATCTCGGGGAACTGAGCGATACTCTGGTGTTTTCCGATATAATTGATGTGCTCATAAATCTCGTCGGCAATGACGATAACCTGCGGATACTTAGCCAATACGGCAGCCAGACCGGCCAACTCTTCTTTGCTGTAGACAGAACCGGTCGGATTAGACGGTGAGCAAAGAATCAAAGCTTTGGTCTTCGGAGTGATGGCAGCTTCCAGTTGGGCAGGAGTGATTTTGAAATCCTGTTCGATACCGGCAGTAACAATCACCGGAGTACCTTCGGCCAGTTTCACCATTTCCGGATAGCTTACCCAGTAAGGAGCAGGCACAATCACCTCATCACCCGGATTTACCAACACCATGATGGTGTTACATACAGATTGTTTTGCACCATTTGCACAAGAAATCTGAGCGGCTGTATATTCCAGACCGTTTTCTTTCTTCAGTTTCTCTACGATTGCATTGCGCAAAGCCGGGTAGCCCGGAACCGGAGAGTAACGAGAGAAGTTGTCATCTACCGCTTTCTTGGCAGCTTCTTTGATGTGATCGGGAGTATTGAAATCGGGTTCTCCCACACTGAGGTTAATTACATCAACACCCTGAGCTTTCAACTCAGCGCTTTTTTGCGACATAGCAAGAGTCGCCGAAGGCGACAAGCTGTTCAAACGGTCTGATAGTTGGTTCATTTCGTATCTATTTTATTGTTGTTGAGTGAATTTGATTGCAAAATAAACTATAATATTTGATATATGAAAGCAAATAGACAGTTTACTTATTAAAATGAAGCGTATGCCCCATCCGCTCTTTCTTTGTCTTCAGATAACGTACATTATAAGGATTCGGTTTAACCTCTATTCCCACGTTCTCGGTAATCTCTAACCCATAGGCTTCCAGACCGATACGTTTCACCGGATTATTCGTCATCAACTTCATCTTTTTCACTCCGATCTCACGCAGAATCTGCGCACCGACCCCATAATCACGTTCGTCAGCATCAAAACCCAAATGGAGATTGGCATCTACCGTATCATATCCTTCTTCCTGGAGTTTATAAGCGGCAATCTTGTTCATCAAACCGATACCACGACCTTCCTGATTCATATAGACAATTACCCCTTTTCCGGCAGCTTCGATCATCTGCATAGCTTTATGAAGCTGCTCACCACATTCACAACGGCATGAACCGAAAATATCACCAGTCATACACGAAGAGTGCACACGTACCAGAATCGGTTCGTCTTTGTCCCACGTTCCTTTTATTAATGCAATGTGCTCCATCCCGTTCGATTTCTGACGGAAAGGTATCAGACGGAAATGTCCGAACTGCGTAGGCATATCCACTTCCACTCCTCTATCAACAATCGACTCCATCTGAAGACGGTATGCGATCAGGTCTTTGATGGAGATTATTTTCAATCCGAAACGACGGGCCACTTCCACCAATTGGGGCAGACGAGCCATGGTTCCGTCTTCATTGATGATTTCAATCAACGCGGCAGCAGGATACAAACCGGCAAGTTTAGCCAAATCGACACTCGCCTCGGTATGTCCAGCGCGACGAAGGACTCCACGCGAACGGGCACGCAGAGGATTGACATGCCCCGGACGTCCCAAATCGGAAGGTTTTGTCTTCGGATCGGCCAAAGCACGGATAGTCATAGCACGGTCGTGCATGGAAACTCCCGTCGTGCATCCCTCAAGTAAATCGACAGTAACCGTAAAGGGAGTCTCGTAAATTGAAGTATTGGATGACACCTGCATATCCAGTTCCAACTCGGCACAGCGTTCTTCCGTTATAGGAGCACAAAGTACGCCACGGCCATGAGTCAGCATGAAATTCACTTTTTCCGGAGTAATCTTTTCGGCAGCAATAATGAAATCACCTTCGTTTTCACGATCTTCATCATCTACCACAATTACGAAATTACCCTCTTTGAAGTCGGCTATCGCCTCTTCGATGGTATTCAGTCTTATTGGTTCCATACTCTTATATCTTAATTTTTGTTATTAATATCCTTTATTGTAAGTTCTACATCCCGGTTCAATGCAATTATCCGTTCCATATCCTTATTCAGGCGTATACGGAAAGCCCAGATACGGAAATAGAAAAATAAACCGATAGGCATCAAAATTCCAATTGCCATATTAAGCCAATAATTATGGAACGGACGCACATGTGCGTTTACAGGGATAATCGGATATTTCTCCAGCTTCTGAAGCAATATCAACGAACGGGTATTGGACATCTCATCTACCAATGACTCCATGCGGTTGTTAATCGCAATGATCTCCTGATCCTGACCGGCAGTCATCCACAAACTAAAATAATTAGGAGCTTTAGACAACCGGTTCTTTTCCATATAGTTTTTACACTCCTCCGAAAGTGCATCCAGATCAGAGGGAAGACGCCGATAATCCGGATCATGAATAATCACCTCCTTCTTTGACAGATGGCGGACACTGCGCACACCGAATACTCGCTTAAACCAAGCAATATAAACATCAGTATTCAATACCACAGAATCTTTATTCGATTTATAAGTCAGGAAATATCCCAGCGGAGCCAGAATGGCGGAACTCATCCACATCCCCATCCATACAATCCACTTCCCGTCTCGAGCCATTTTATAGCCTGTATTATCAATAATATAATAAATGATAAAGGTAAACACGGAAACAATAACCGGCATACCCAATCCACCTTTGCGGATAATGCCTCCCAAAGGTGCGCCAATAAAGAAAAATAAGAGACAGGAAAGAGAAATTGTGATTTTCCGATGCCATTCTATTTTATGTCTTCGTATGCTAAGATCATTCTGAGCCATTGTAAAGCTCTTAAACCCCCAATCACTCGACAGATTCTCCGTACGGCCAACGGCTGAAGCTATGATCTTCTGCTTATTCATCAAGGTAGCAACTTTAAACAGACTATCCACATTGTAATCGCCAATGCGCGCTTCCTCCATCTTCAGGGTATCTTCCTTGGTCAGTCCGGCCGCAGTGCGATACGGCCCCTTACTTGCTTCAATGTAATACTGCCTGCCGATACTATCGGCCAATACAGTCATCGAGTCGATGGAAGCCTGTATTTTTATCATATCTTTGGTGGTAGACTGATTGCTCATAATACTGGCATCAGCCATATTAAAGTCCGAATCGAACTGAATGATCGTATGTTTCTCCCGGAAAGATTCCCGGCGATAAGGAACATTCTTCGAACTCATGCTCTGTGCCTTCAGATTCTCAAACATCTCACCGCTGTACAGATGTAGATAAAGATGCTGCTTATCGGCTGTCATCTCCAGACGTCCCGAATCGGCTACAATAATACGTGCATTATCAAAGTTATTGGAGAAATCATAAATAATCACATCGTAGAGCATGCCCGTCTTACGGTCTTTTCTTTGCACTTTCAAATTATACCCATCAATTTCATCATAAAAAACTCCTTCGGGAATATCTACCTCAGGAGATTTCTGCTTCATCGAAATGAGCAAAGTGCCCAACTTGGCTTGTGCCCGCGGCCCTATGACATTTTGGAAATAGAAGGATACACAACAAATGGCGAAGACAAGGACAATGAGCGGACGCATAATTTTAAGCAGCGAAATGCCTGCTGCCTTCATGGCGAGCAACTCAAAACGCTCGCCAAAATTACCAAACGTAATTAAAGAAGCCAACAACACTGCCAAAGGCAGAGACATCGGTACCAGACTCAACGCAGAATAAAAGAAGAATTGAGCCAGTACACTCATTTCTAACCCTTTTCCCACCAATTCGTCTACATACTTCCACAAAAACTGCATCATGAAGATGAAGAGGCAGATGAAAAATGTACCGACAAAGAGTAATAAGAAACTCTTTATTATAAAAATATCTAATCTTTTTATGCGTAGCATCTTAATAGTTTCATGCAATTAAGATACAAAATTAGCACAAAAAAAGGAGTGCAAAAAATTTTTGGTTGAAAGTTAACTAAAAACCGCATGTTCTACGTAACTTACTCACTTGGGAATCCCACAATTCCTTCAAATCATCAACCTCTTCCGGATCAGAAAAGTCACTAATTTCAAGCACATAATCGCCCGTCAATTCATTATTACTCATTTTTATTTCAAAATACTCCCTTTCATTTTCGTCATCAAGCCAATGGAAACGAATAAACGAATAGGCCCGAATGGCAACAATAGTTGCCTGACGCTGTTCGGTTTTACCCCAACAAAAAGTCACTGTTTTATCATCTGATACTACTTTGTCTGCAAACCAGTCCTCCAAACCGGTAGGTGTGCTTATTGCTGACCAAAGAATATTTTTAGAAGTCGCATTCAGAAGATATTCCAAATGTATTTTCTCCTTTTTCATAGCTTTATTATTGATTGTGTGTGCCAAGATAAATACTTTTTTCTAAATACAAGGCATAATTAATTCACTTTCTTCATTACATCTCTTCTTTCAGAGTCAGAAATAGCCTGTTCATCATACTTTCAGAGATGTTTTTTTTAAGTTAAACACAAAAAAGATAGAAAATGTTTTGGAGATTAAAAAAAAGGCTCTATCTTTGCACCCGCAATCGAGAAACAATGGCGGGATAGCTCAGCTGGTTAGAGCGCATGATTCATAATCATGAGGTCCCCGGTTCAATCCCGGGTCCCGCTACCAAAAGAAAATTAGCGTTTAGGAGGCTTCCACTCTTGGGCGCTTTTTTATTGCACGACACGCTGCTCCCCTCATACATTCCACTCAGTTATCAACAAGGTTATTAACAGGTATCCACTAAAGTTATCAACAGGATAACAAAATAAGCTTCAATTGATTACAAGTTTACATTCATTCTATTAACCATTACTTCAAACAGGCTATCAACAAGGGAAAATGATAATGTTTCAACTATGTAAGTCTATTTACTGAAATGAGGTAAATACAGGAAGTCTGAACAAACAATCTTATCGAAAGGTTCAACCACCTACTTTTTTTATCAAAGCACATATACTTATTAAAATAGCAAATATCCCCGCTAAACCTTATAGGAGAAAATTGGGGAGTAAAAGTTCTGACACTACTCCATAAGATTAAAAATCAAGTAATTATAAGCATTAGTTACATTCCTGCAAAAGGCTTGTTTTAACAGTACGTTAAAACAAGCCTTTTGATAATAAAGAAGAAGTCTTTTGTGCACAAAAGACTTCTTCTCTGCAAATAGAAAAAAAACGTTCTGAAAAAGGCATTAACAATGTTAATAGAAAAGGGCTACGCTCCTATCTATTTTCAGATCCCGGCAAGCCGTATGCTCCAATCGAGATTCACAGAAACGTAACCTTTTGGGGCTTGAGAAGTTATTTTAAGTTCAAATTACTCCTTACCGATGTGATTGCTGCATTAACTGGTGTAACGGACTTTTGAGTGCAATAATCAAACTCTGCAGATTTGTCGCCGGTAAATGATTTCCATTTTAGTTTTAATTTGACTGTTTTACCATTTGTATCCGGCAGACCATCCAGTTTAAAAGCGACCAGACCATCTCCCATCGTACCATATGTGTCTCCGTACGCATGATGACGGAATTCTACCTCATAAGGATTCTCCGGATTCTGGCTTAACAATAAATTTACGAAATGGGCTTTATGATAGTCTCCCCACGTTGTTCTGAAACGTAGAGTCAAATAACCATCTTCTGCAATAGTCACCCAGTCATTCACAATTTCGACTGGATCCGTGCCATATACAACATCATTTTCCGTCCCCCGATCAGGTGCAATCGATTTGGTCAGAATACTATCTATCCAGTTCACCTGTATGGCCTTATCATATTTTCCACCTGATTCATCCAATTCATCATAATTCACCAATGCCCTTACTTCTTTCTCGCCAAAAGGAGAAGAGGTCATATTAGTAGGCAATAATGTCGTGCTATCATTCAACTGTAAAAAGCATGAACCATCAGTCGCGTTTTTCACTGTTACAAGAGCATTAGGAAATCCTCCTACATAATAGTACTTATCATTGTCATCCAGACAAGACTGTAAACCGGCAGAACAAACAACCGCCATCGCAATTATAACTCCTTTATTCAAGAATGAACAGACTTTCATAATAGATTTCATTTTCATTAGACATTCAAAATAGGTTCTCTCTATTTATAGAAATAAAACAATTCCGAAAAGCCTGCATCCAAGAATGTTAATTAAAAATAATATCAATGGCAAAGAGTACTTTCAGGTCCCAAATATGATCTTTTGAGACCGCCCATATCAATTACTATTTTCTGAATCACTGTTCCGGGATCTCCACAACGAATCTGCAAGGTATGCTTGCCGGGAGCTTTTACATAAAGGGTTGATTTGTTCACCCTGCAATTCTTCAATACACTATCATACCAGATCTGCGAGTACTCTATGGCCGAAGTAGATGGGGTGGAAATAGAGCCATCGTCAATACGGACACTGTATTTTGTATCCGAATTGGTATGCTCCGGTAGTTTGTAATCCCGCTCAGCATGTAAAGGAAAAGTTGGTAGTACATAGGTATACACATCAACTATCCCTGCATTGAAAGTATAGAAATCATATTCTACCCTGGGGACCTCACCCGATCGGTACATCTGTAACGGAGCTGTCGGACTGCCTATTTGCAAGGCAGAGCCTTCGAAACCCAATCCTGGCAGTATGTGCATCTTAATGTCATTACTCTCAAATTTACGGTGAAAGTCAGTAGCAGGCAGAGATACATAACCATTTTCTTCCACAAAAAGTCCCTGTAACTCATCCCGTGCCGGAACCATCGGATTGAATACAGATACAAACACACGCTCTTTCTGCATCCCGGTAGAGAACTCTATCCCTCCTGTGACCTTCTCCCCTACGGGGACTTTATCCCAGTCGATAGATACCCGGATCCGATCCTCCGTAGAAGTAATGCCCGATTGACAGGACAAAACAATCCATTCGTCAGAGGCTACCGATTTCCAAGCCAATTTTCCACCTCCTTGATTATAAATATCGATCCAGTGACTTTTACGGGAATACGTGTTGAACGTAGGTAAAACATGACAACTGAAACCTCCCCGGTCCAGTTGTTCGCTTTCGGCCTGAACAGCTAATTTCGGATCACCTGCCGGCATATAGCATTCCTCCATCAAGGGAAGCATAAAATAAGAACTACTTCCATCATAATTTTGTCTTAGAGACATCATGTATTTCCACTTACCATTCAAGAGAGAATTATACCTATCGGTAATAACCTCTAAACTATCGTGACAACATTCTACTTCGCTTTTCAGATTATTGGCAGCGGCACGTTTCTGACGCACATACTGTCGGTACAGTTGCCCTGTCATATTCATTCGATTCATCAATTCAGCGCCTTTTACCGGATAATACAGCAGTTGGTACAGTGCGGGTCTGGCCGCCTCTTCTAATGTAACCAGCATATCTTCTGCCTTTTTACCGATACGCCGGTACTCTGCCAGACGTTTCCCAGCCTCTTCATAATTCGTAAAAGAAAATTCTGTATCAGTACGTTTTTCTCCTCCACCCCAATAATTATTCCAATATCCCCAACCCATATATTCAGGTTTTCTGGAAAAAGCCAGGTTTATATGCGAACAGGTAATATCCTCCAACGTATTGTAATATTGTTCTCCAAACATCTTTGCCAACCAACGGGCAGGATAGGTATGCACATTTTTTTCGTTGAACTGCTCAATATCATAAGCCATATCGAGAAAAAACGAAACTTGTACCTCGGAACCTTTCAGGTCTCCGCAATTCGCCAACCAAATACAATCAGCTGTAGTATCATACGCTTTGCGAAGTTCTTCATACATCAATGCCGGAGGAGTGGTGCTAAACCATAAATAGCTATGGGGTACTCCAAGGTAGGAAAGGTGATAATATACCCCCGCACGTCCCGCACGCTTTTGTTCCTGCGGGCCACTCAGCCGTTTCATGTAACCAAAGTTATCATCTGCCCAAATAATAGTGACATCTTCCGGCAGCTCCAGACCATTCGAATAAATATCCAATACCTCTTTATAGGGAGTAAATGCCTGGGGAATGGTTTCGACAGGCTTATTAATATGTTGGGCCATCAGATTCCGCTGATCCTTCAATGCACTCTCCAGCATCTTTACCTTCTCTTTCATCGGCACATTGCCACCTCCCATGGCGGCGTCATGTAATCCCCTTAAAGCTAATGTATATACATTCTCGTAAGTGCAAATTTCCTTCACACGATTGCTTAATATTTCGTTAATCTTATTCTTGTTAGCGTTATAATCCCACGGCCCCATCGTCTCACTATGCCACTCACTGGCTGTATTTAACAATAGAGGTTCACAATGACTGGACCCCATGACAATGGCGAATGTATCGGCTACCAGTTTATTCTCAGGAATCCGGTAAAATGCCGTGGATACAGGATGCATGGCTGGAGCCAGGTGGTTAGCTTTCAAACGCAGCAACAACTCGCAAATCTTCGCGTAGGTACGGGGACCTATATTACCACGTTCTTCCTCAAAGGTTTTAGCTGCCCAGGGCTTCAACCCCCAGTCTTCATCATTCAAGAAAATACCTCTATATTTCACCGAAGGAGTTTTAGAGTAAGTGGCCGGAGCATCAATATACAGTGCTTCATGCTTTTTTATTGGAACATCGGCCCACCAATACCAAGGAGACACCCCTATCATCTCGGAGATGGAAAACAAACCATAAGCAGCTCCCCTCCGATCACTCCCGGCTATGACCAGGGCTTTATCCACCCCCGGATAAGGTTTGTCGATCGTTTGAATCAGATATCGTTCCCAAGCCCCTTGCAACGGGCGTATATCGATTTTCCCCTTTTGCGCCAACTCCTGAATCCATTTATTCTTTTCAATAGTTCCGACAATAACCAGGAAGTTCGCTCTTTCACGCTTTTGGATTAACTCAAGCTTTCGGCCGGTCACTCTTTCAACGTCAAAAGCAAATAACTCTGCCGATTTTTTGATGACAAGTTCATCATTTACATCATAATAAATTTTGGCTTGTAACTCAGGAGTAGTCAAAACAAAGCTGGTCTCCCCCTCCGAAAGTCGCTCTTGCACACGAATCTGTGCGTAAGAAGTGCAGGCATACAAAAGCACTGCCAATAAAAATAAATGTCTCATTTTGTGTTTCTGTTAGTGTTATTTCATTCTATGCAAAGATAAGTATTCCTATGAGTAAGCCAAAGTTTCTCATAAAAACAGTTTCTTCAAAAAACATCCCCTATATTCATAAAACGAAACATATCACACATCTCGTTTTATGAATACAGGGGATCAATGAAAGTTATCGAATAATTAATAACCGGATTGCCCAAAGGCCCAATCACAGTATCCTTTGGGTAAAGAGTGGGATTTGCCACCAAAAGTCACAGAGAACGGTTGTTTTAAGTTACAATGCAGATTCACGATTTGTTTTTCGTCTGCCTTTACTGTCAGTGTATTACCTTTTCCGGATACACGACAATTATATCCAACCACCTCACCATTTGGACGTTCTATCACAAAAGCATTAGTCAGTACCGTCTCACCAATACACTTAAACAGTTCGTGCACATCATTATCCTGAGTATTGACTGTCTGCCAATCACTGATCATGTTTACATATTGTTCGCCAATAACAAACTTACGGGTATCATATAATTTGGGATGCGGATTGCCAAAACTAAGATCTGAAAAGTTCAATTTTGTATCAGCACTGCATGCCTGCTCTACTTCAAGGTGTGGATCAACAACAAAAGCCCAACGCAACTGTCCAGTCTTATAATCAATCAAATTAGCAAAAGCCCCCATTGCATTAAATGTCTGTTCCAACCATTTTTCGTCACCTGTCAACAAATAGGCATAATAGGTAGCATATGCACGCCATCCGCTCCAACCATGTGGCGAATTAAACATATTCGGTAACATTTGCACATCGTATTGCGCTTCCCAATAACGCATAGTACCTTGCCGGCGACGTCCATCAGGAACACGAAGCTGAGTCAGACAATCGTGACTATTAAGAATCTTCAGCATTGCATCAGTATAATATTTACGTGTTTCAGCATCTTTTTCAAGAACCCCCATCATACCGATCTGTAAAGCCGAACAAGAAATCATTCCATCCTCAAATGTCAGCTCTCCCTCTGTCTGGAAATCACCTTGTGATGCAACCAATTGGTCGATTGCCTTTTTGGCAGATAAAAAATGACGTTCGGCACAATCTTTCCAAAACGGATCTTGCTCACCCTGTTTACGTTCAAGAACGGCAAGTTCTAAAACACTTTTAGCAATATAAATAACACTGGTATAGACTGTTCCGTGATTATAATAGGCTCCGTCATCACGCTGAGAAGTCCGAATCATCCAGTCAGCCAATTTCGATGCTTTCTTCAGATCCTCCAAATTTCCCTGTGCCTCATACTTATCTGCCAACATCCCAATTGTAGTAGAAGTATTTTGAATACGAGTTTTAAAATACAATGGCTCCACTTTTTCCGGATCATGCAATTTATTATAGAGCTGATCAAAATAATCACTCAATTGTTTATCCAATGTTTTATCCGGAAAATAACGGGCGGCCAGAAAGGCCGAATAGAACCCATACCAACTTTCGGCATGTGATGTGGGTTTCTGATGATAACGGGCTACATTCTCACGTGCCTTTTTCATCACCCACTGCCAAGGATGATGCACCGTCCATACCGCTTCGGCAACCTTATTGCCCGAACGGACGGAAAGAGTATAAAGTCCTGCATCTTCCAGTTTAACCTTTCCCATCCAACGTTTACCCTCCGCTTTAGTCAGCACAACAGGTAACTCTGCCCCCGCATCATTAGTTACTTTTACCTCTGGAGTATCCGCTGTAAGCATGAATGACGCTTCCTCATGCGCAGCATAAGAGGTCTGACGAATATCAATCAAAGGAATATCTGCAGCTTGTGTTATAGCATATTCCAAATTATCCAGCTTCCCCACATTGATGAACAGGAAGGTCCACTCTTTACTTTCGCCTTGTTTCAACTCATACAAATCTTGCGGATGACGAGACGGTAAAGGTAAAGCATTCAACAAGTCAAGATTTAGCGATTCAATGCGATGCCCCATGAACCAAAACGGTGCCGGATCCTGATATCCCAAATTATAGTCCACACTCCAAGATGCTACAGGCTGTTGTGACACAAGTCCCAATGTATGTCCGGAAGGAGTCTGCAGATACCCGTAAAAATGAGTCTTTTCATTTCTCATCAAAGTTGGAAAATATTTACCGAACCAATCCGGATATTTATCCATATATGTATCGATACCTAACTTAAGCCCTGCCTTCTGAGGTTGAAAAGGAACTGATGACTCGTTAGTCAACTTTACCCTCAATGCAGGTTGCCCATGAACTTTTGTATAGGAAATGCAGCAAAGCACCCCGTCTATTTCGCTGCGATAGGAAGCATATCCATCCGGAATCCAAGGCGCACGTATCTCTTTTCCCTCGCGTTTAGCATAGAAAGAGGGGCCGGCATGATCGCCCTTACGGAAAAAAGGTACTGTATCATTTCGTTGTTTATTTTTAAATATTAGTTGTTCCGCACATCCGGTTTCAGAAATTCTCCATTCCCAACCAGGGTGTTTCAAAACAATTTGTGCCGGCACCTTTAAGCTAAAGCTCAGCACTCCAAACAATAAGATTGTAACATGTGTTTTTCCAATAAACATGATTTTTTGTTTAATTCTAAATTATAAAACAATGGATCCCAGCAATTCAAAAGCCATAAAATATTTTATAAAAATGGAGAAATCCGTCTTGAATGAATTTATAATAAACTCCTAAGAAACATCAATACTACACATTTAACGGGCAAGGTTCTGTTTATGAGAATAGCACTCTGTACCAGAGATATCAAGTTTACAGGCTCCTTTATAGTAATCAGTCTCTATACTTGACAACATAGTCAATATGGAATACATAGATCTAATCCACCTCTAATCAATATATCACCAAAAATAATAAAAAGCCTTGTGATATAAAGATATTATAAGTTGATTCTTTAGAAAAAACATATTATTTCCTACATTATCAAGCCTTCAGCCTTATCACAAAGCAACTTCCCTTACCAGGTTCGCTCTGTACCGTCAACGTACCTCCATGTGCTTCCACAAAATCTTTTGAAATGGACAACCCTAATCCGCTACCCTGGACTTTTGTTCCCGGTACACGGAAATAACGGTCAAAAATACTTTGGTGATATCGCGGATCAATACCCTTCCCAAAGTCCTGGACATAGAGTTCGATATACTCCTCTTCACGCCGTGCACCAATCACCACCCGTCCATTCTCTTTAGAATAGCGGATTGCATTGCTCAAAAGATTAGTAAGCACCCAAGCTATCTTTTCACTATCCACAAATAACTTAGGTATCTTCTCTTCAGGGTACTCCACTTCTATCTGTATATTGAATTTATCGGCCTGTACCTGATTGGCCTTAATGGCATATTCAATCAGTTCGATAGGTTTTGTAATTTTCGGCATCATCTGAAGTTTACCGGCTTCCACCTGAGTCATATTCAGTAATTCTCCGGTAATATCAAGCAAACGTTGGCTGTTATCCTTTATATTCTTTGACAGCTGTTCTTGTTCTCCATTCAGAACTCCTACCCTCTTGTCTTCCAATAGCTGAAGGCTCATCATAATGGCAGAAATGGGGGTCTTCAGTTCGTGAGAAATAGTGGAAATGAAGGTTGTTTTTGCCGAATCGAGTTCCTTAAATTCTGTGATATTTTTCAGCAAAATGACGTCTCCCAAATTACGGGCTTCTCCTTTTTCTGCCTCTGCATTCTCAATCGGGATATAAGAAGCCTGGAAATAACTTTCTTTATTATCCGCATAGATTTTCAAGGGTTCATTCTTTTCGCCGGGAGTCACCAGTTCACGTATCAGTCTGCGCAGCAGATCATTCTTCAAAGAAAGTTCCTCAGCCGAGTGCCTAATCACATTCTCACGCTTCATATTGAGCACATTCAGTGCTTCATTATTAATAAAAAGAATTTCCCGTTCGGTATTCAGCCCGATAATCGGTTCATGGATACTATTGACTACAGCCTCAAGAAATTTTTTTGCAGAAAGAATATCAGCTAACGTACTATCACGATATTCTGTCAGTTTCTCTGCCATACGATTAAAACTATCGGAAACCTCCCTGAATTCTTCATACCCCTTCATATCCAATCTCTTTTCATAATTATGATTGGCTATTTCCAGAATTCCACGAGTCAGTTCCTTTACCGGTCTATTAATGGAGCGGGGTAGCCAAATAAGCAGAACCAACCCCGTCAAGATACAAATACCACCCGTTATGGAAATCCATAAAAGAGCACGTTCCAGAGCAGGCATAGCAACCGGACTGTCAGGTTCCGTAGCCGTCAAAATCTGAAGATTAACCACTGAAAGTGTTACCAGTAAAATGATCATTCCGGCCAATATTCCAATGCCGAAAAGTAATTTGGTTTTTATATTCATAATCGATAATGAGACTAAATCATTTTTTATGCAAGTATAATCAAATCTACGTTCGCTTGTGCCAGATTATTTAAAAATCTGCGATATTTCAATATTCCGCACACAGCGCCGGGCAATCGGAGGAAAGGGGATCCCATACAAACAGTGGATATTTGTTTCTCTTTGCAAACCTGTACAATGCTCTGCAATACATCTCTCGACTGCACCTGAACCACTTCTCCCCCCAACTCTGTCACCAGTTTGAAATGATTCAGCAAATGACGCTGACTGGCCAGATCGATACGCTCCATGCTCTCTTTGGGAGTCTGTACATAGAGTGCTACAAACGAGGTGTTGTACCGGGTAGCCAAACGGGCTGCTTTCCGTATAATACGCCGGGGAGCCTTTTCCTGACTACTGATGCAAGCCATAAATTTTTCATGACGAACCCCAAGGCCAATGCTCATCACAACTTCATTTTCCACTTTCTTCTCTACTCGCAATGCGACCTCTTTCAAGGCCAATTCACGGAGTTGCAAAATGTTTTCAGTCTTAAAAAAGTTATTGAGTGCGGTCTGAATCTTCTCCGCTTTATATATCTTCCCCGCTTTAAGCCTGGTAATCAGTTCTTCGGCTGTGAGGTCAATATTCACGACCTCGTCAGCCTCTTGAAGTACGCTATCGGGGATACGTTCCCGAACTTCAATGCCTGCTATATCCTGCACTTCTTCGTTTACACTCTCAATGTGCTGGATATTGACTGCCGAAATCACATTAATGCCTTCATCGAGCAATGTCATCACATCCTGCCAACGTTTCTCATTTAGACTTCCTTCCACATTAGTATGTGCCAGCTCGTCCACTATCACAATTTCGGGATGAATACGGATAATCGCCTCCAAGTCCATCTCCTCAAGCTCTTTCCCTTTATAAAACAGTTTCCTACGCGGAATAACCGGCAAGCCTTCCAATACGGCCTCCGTCCCGGCACGCCCGTGTGTCTCAATATATCCTATCCGGACATCTACTCCACTATCAATCAAATCGTGTGCTTCCTGAAGCATACGGTAAGACTTGCCTACACCGGCAATCATACCGATGTAAACCTTGAACTTACCACGACGTGATCTCTTTATCAAATCGAGGAAATGTTGTACACTCTCTTCTCTATCCATATTTATTCATTTTTTATACTGCATAACCCGTAACAGTATCACTACTGCTACGGGCCGGCTAACAACTTCACGAGTTTTTAAGTTATATCTGATTTCACGGTTTTAAAGTGATACCAAACACCAAATGTGCATCTTCCATACGAGGATTCCAAACAACCTGTGCAAATATAGGCAAAGCAAACGTATCATTGAATCTGATCCGGGTAGTTCCTTTCAAAGCAACATTGGTCACAGCGAATCCATCACAATTGTACTGAGGAGCCGCATAAGGGACAATACCGCAAGTTGCGTTCAGATCTACCATCTTTACACAGAAAGGATAATTAAACTCGACATAAGACGAGTAATTCTGTTTGCCTTCCGCATTCTTATCTTGTCCGGCAAACATGGTATACCATGCTATAGATAAAGGAAACTTTTCAGACTGGACGGCATAAGTAAGTCCTGCTTCAAAATGGTGAGCGGTTTCATGACTTTTAAAATTAAAGTATTTACGCGCTCCCTGTCCTGCCCACCATAAATCTGCAACTGAAAAAGTCAATCCGGAATTACCTAAAGTATAGGCAGCAGTCAAATCTATCTCTTTGGCAGCAGCTCCGGCCGAAGCGGAAGTCCCGTCAAAATCTGTAGATCCCCATGCCGTCAGCGAAAAGCCTCCGGCACTGAACCCCAGAGTCGGCTGAATACTGACCCCTGTCTGATACATTCCACGCCAAATGTAAGAGCTTACCAGATCGCCCTGAACATTGAACTGTTGAGCATTTGCATTTATGCCTCCCCAAAAACACATAGCCACAAGTGCCAGTGATGTTAAAATCGTGTTTTTATTTATAATATTTCTCATATTCATTTCCTGTTTACTTTTGTCTCTTCAAGAGCTATATTCAATTTTAATACATTTACTTTCTCGGTTCCGAATACCCCTAACAATGGTTTTTCCACTGCCTTATCTACAATCCTTCTGACTTCCTCTACATCCATTCCACGTGCTTGAGCGACCCTTTTTACCTGCACATAAGCACTCTGAGGAGTGATATCGGGGTCCAGTCCCGAACCACTGGCCGTCACCATTTCGGCAGGCACATCTTTACGGGACAAGTATGGATGGTGAACCAGGAAAGTGTCGATACGGGATTTCACTTCTGCCAGATATTCCGGATTGGTAGGCCCTTTATTACTACCAGATGAACTGGTTGCATCATAACCGTCACCTGCACATGAAGGGCGTCCCCAAAAGTAAATATCCTCCGTAAATTTTTGTCCGACATTGGCGGCGCCGACCACTTTACCGTTCAATGTCACCACCTCCGCATTACCCTGATTGGGACCGGCTACCCGAGCAAACAACCATAACACGAGAATATAGAACACTGAGAAGAATACACAAAACACAAGCGTTATCTTGATAGATTTTAATAATGTTTTCATTGTTTGAATATTTAGAAGAATAAACTGACTACCAAATCGATTAACTTGATTCCGACAAAAGGAACTATCACCCCTCCTAACCCATAAATCAGCAGGTTACGACGAAGTAGTGCCGATGCTCCGATCGGTTTATACTGTACTCCTTTCAAAGCCAATGGAATTAAGATCGGAATAATAATAGCATTGAAGATAACAGCCGAAAGGATCGCACTTTCCGGACTGTGCAGATTCATGACATTAAGTGCACCGAGTTCTGGAATAGCCACCATAAACAGGGCAGGCACAATAGCAAAGTATTTGGCCACATCGTTTGCAATAGAGAAAGTTGTTAACGTACCGCGAGTCATCAGCAGTTGCTTTCCGATTTCCACAATCTCTATCAACTTCGTCGGATCGTTATCAAGGTCGACCATATTACCGGCTTCCTTGGCCGCCTGGGTACCACTGTTCATTGCCACACCGACATTAGCCTGTGCCAGCGCAGGAGCATCATTCGTTCCGTCGCCCATCATAGCCACCAACTTACCTGACTGTTGTTCCTTACGGATATATTCCATCTTATCTTCGGGTTTTGCCTCGGCGATGAAATCATCTACTCCTGCCTTCTCTGCAATGTATTTAGCGGTCAGGGGATTGTCACCGGTCACCATCACCGTTTTCACTCCCATCTTTCTCAAGCGCTCAAAACGCTCCTGAATTCCCGGTTTGATGATATCCTGCAACTCAATAACCCCTGTTACCTTCTGGTCGACACACACTACCAGCGGTGTACCGCCATTACCCGAAATTTCAGCTATCACTTCTTCTATTTCTTTCGGAAATTTATTTCCTGCAGCCTCCGTTATTTTACGGATTGCATCGAAAGCCCCTTTACGGATTTGTGTACCATTGGACAAATCAACCCCCGAACATTTGGTTTCGGCAGTGAACTGAATCATGCGTGCACCGGTCGTATTAAGACTCCGCATGCGTACCCCCGATTCACGTCCTAACTCTACGATGGACTTACCTTCAGGCGTTTCATCCGAGAGGGAAGCCAGCAGACAGGTCGTAATAAACTCACGCGGACCGACTCCCGGTGCCGAATGGAATTTTGTCGCTCTACGATTACCAATCGTAATGGTACCCGTTTTATCTAACAGCAGAGTATCAATGTCACCTGCCGTCTCAACAGCCTTGCCCGATTTCGTAATCACATTGGCACGCAGTGCACGATCCATACCGGCAATACCGATTGCAGAAAGCAGTCCCCCGATAGTAGTCGGAATCAAACAGACAAACAGAGAAAGAATAGCTGCGATCGAGATGGCCGTTCCAGGATGCTCAAGACTGGTATAATCAGCAAACGGAATCAGAGTGACGCAAACGATGACAAACACAAGTGTAAAACCGGCCAACAGAATGGTCAAAGCTATCTCGTTCGGTGTCTTTTGTCGGCTGGCACCTTCTACCAAAGCAATCATCTTGTCGAGAAAACTTTCACCGGGCTGTTGTGTCACCAATACCTTGATGTGATCCGAAAGCACTTTAGTTCCACCGGTCACCGAACTCTTATCTCCACCTGCTTCACGAATCACAGGAGCAGATTCACCGGTAATGGCACTTTCATCAATCGAAGCCAATCCTTCGATAATCTCTCCATCGGCAGGAATCGTATCGCCTGCCTCACACACAAAAACATCTCCCTTTTTCAGCATTGAACTGCTCACCGTCTGAATCTTGTCACCCATCACCAGTCTGGCAGGAGTTTCCTCACGCGTCTTACGCAGGCTATCCGCTTGTGCTTTGCCACGGGCTTCGGCTATCGCTTCGGCAAAGTTGGCAAACAACAAAGTGATAAACAAAATCAGGAATACACACAAATTATATCCGAAAGCACCATACTCCGAAGTGAACAGAGAGAACACCGTCACCACCAACATAATAAGGGTAACTATCTCTACTGTAAACATGATCGGATTCTTTACCATCATTCGCGGATTTAACTTCACAAACGATTGCTTGATACTTTCCATTACTTGCTCCTTTTGAAACATAGAAGCTGACATTTTATTTTTCATAACTATATTATCCTGCTATTCTTATAAACTTAAATGTTCGGCAATCGTACTTAATGCATGCACAGGGAAGAAAGACAAGGCTGCAACGATAAAGATAACAGCGAAAGTCATCATGGCAAAAGTCGCAGTATCCGTTTTCAATGTACCGGCACTTTCGGGAATAAACTTTTTCTGTGCCAAAAGTCCCGCAATGGCTACCTGACCGATAATTGGAATAAAACGGCTCAGGATAAGCACAATCCCACATGTCCAGTTCCAAAAGTAAGTATTATCACCCAACCCCTCAAAACCGGAACCATTGTTGGCTGCCGAAGAGGTATATTCATAGAGTTGTTCGCTGAGCCCGTGGAAACCGAGGTTATTCAACCAGCCTCCTTCACTCTCTACAAAATCGGGATGATGTGTATAAACGTAACTTGAAATGGCAGTAAACACAAGGATAACAAACGGATGGAGCAAAGCAACGAGAGTTGCAATCTTCATCTCCCGGGCTTCTACCTTCTTTCCCAGAAACTCAGGTGTACGTCCCACCATCAAGCCACTGATAAACACGGCCATAATAATGAAGGTATAATAATTCATCCATCCGACACCGACACCACCAAACCAAGTGTTAATCTGCATATTCAGCATTTCGACCATTCCACTGAGCGGCATAGTCGAATCGTGCATGCCATTGACTGATCCGTTAGAGGTAATCGTTGTAGTCACACTCCACAATGCTGTGGCTCCGGCCCCAAGCCTTACCTCCTTGCCTTCCATCGCACCATGATCCTGAGCAACTCCCATCTCATCGATACGTGGATTACCTCCCATTTCCTGCTGAACATTAATGAAAACTCCGGCCAGATAAGCAAACAGCATCACTCCAAAGATGCTATATCCTAACTTTCTGCGATTGGTATAGAAGCCCAAAGCCAACGCCATTGCCATCGGAATGATCAAGATTGACCAGCATTCAACCATATTAGTCAGATAAGTAGGGTTCTCCAGCGGATGTGAAGAATTAACCCCGAAATAACCGCCACCATTGGTTCCCAGTTGTTTAATAGGGATAATTGCAGCCGCAGGTCCTTGCGATACCATCTGCTCCTGTCCTTCCAGGGTAGTCACCTTCATCTTACCATCAAATCCCATCGGTGTTCCCTGCAAAATCAGGACGAAACCGACAATCAACGAAAGAGGTAATAAAATACGTGTACAGCTTATTACCAGGAAATGCCAGAAGTTACCTATTGTTCTGGTGGATTTGGCAGCCATACTTTTCATGATACCGGCCATAGCGGCCATCCCTGTAGCAGCAGTGATAAATTGGAACAGCATAATAACGAACAGCTGGGTAAAATAAGTCAATCCGCTCTCACCACTATAATGTTGCAAATTGCAGTTTACCATGAAACTGATGCAGGTATTGAATGCTTGATCGGGTGTCTGAGGTCCGTTACCATCGGGATTGAATGGCAGCCAACCTTGTGATACCAGCAGTACCATTCCCCATACAAACCAGAAGGCATTCAAAATCAACAAGGCTTTGAGAAACTGTTTCCAATTCATCTCCTCTTGCGGATTTATACCGCATATCTTATAAATCACTCGCTCTACAGGAGCCATAAAGTCCGACCAAGTCTTCTCTCCCTTATAAACCCGGGCTATGTAACGTCCCAACGGATAAGCTAAGACCACCATTAGGACGATTTGCACCGCCACTCCTAAAATTTCTGTATTCATTGCTTTACTTCCAATTAAAACTTCTCAGGCCGAATGAGCACATACGCCAAATAGCCGAAAAGTGTAATACTTATTACAAATAGTGTTGTGTACATAAACTTAATTCTCCTCTCTCTTTAAATTGTTTCAAACCAATCGACACATTTCCAAAACAGCCAGAAGCAGACGATGCCGCTCAACAGGCAGAAAATAAATGAAACTGTTATTCCCATGTTCTTTACCTTTTAATTAGAATGTTTATATTTCTGTTTTACCTGAAACAATTAATGCCAAATGTGTGCCAAAAACGAAGAGAGTTAGCATAATCAACTAACATACAGACAGATAAAACAAATAGGGTATCCTCGTCAGTGCAAGGATACCCTATCATTTTGAAAAGGTATGTTTTATTTTGAAAGGGAGAAAAGCATAAACCCGGACAAGCAAGTATATTCCTGTCCGCTCAACTGCCAAGTTTATATTCTTCTATTTTCCGATATAAGGTAGTTAATCCGATTTTCAGCAAACGTGCCGCTTCAGTCTTATTCCCTTTGGTATGCTCCAATACCCTGGCAATATGCCTGCGTTCCATGGCTGAAAGTTCAAAGCTGCCCGGCATTCCTTCATCAGACTTTTCATAATGGCTGTTCTGTATTTCAAGCGGAAGGTCGTCTACATCCAAACAATCACCCTCACAGACAATCAGACTTCGTTCGATGGCATTACGCAATTCGCGGATATTGCCTTTCCACGGTTGTTGACATAAAGCCTCAAGATAAGCAGGCGTAATAGTACCCACCGGATGTGAAAGCTTCTCCGAGAAAGAACGGACAAACGATTCAGCCAGAATCTTAATATCCCCCGTACGTTCACGCAAAGGCGGAAGATGTACCTGAAATACAGAAAGGCGATAGAACAAGTCCTCACGGAAGCGTCCGGCTGCTATCTCAGCAGGTAAATCCCGATTCGTAGCAGCAATGATGCGTACATTGATGCGGGTAGGCTTCGTATCTCCTATCTTGATATATTCACCGGTTTCGAGGATGCGCAATAGTTTGGCCTGCAATTCAAAAGCCATCTCACCAATCTCATCCAAAAAGATTGTTCCATTGTTGGCTTCCTCAAAAAGCCCCTTCTTATCTTTCAACGCACCGGTAAACGAACCCGCCTTATGCCCAAACATTTCACTCTCCAGCAACTCTTTACTGAATGAAGAGCAATTGACCGCTACAAAATTCTGCTGCGACCGCTTGCTGTTATAATGTATCGACTGGGCAAAGACCTCCTTTCCGGTCCCTGTTTCACCTGTCAGCAACACAGGGACATCAGTCACTGATACTTTACGTGCCAGTGACACCGCTTCTTTCAATGCCTTCGATTCGCCAAGTATAGTGTCAAACGAATACATCAGTCCTACTTTTTTCTCAAGCTTATCCAAACGGATATTCATTCGCGCTTTCTCTACAGCACGACTAATGAGAGGAATGATCTTATTATTATCATCTCCTTTTGTAATGTAATCGAAAGCTCCGTTCTTAATGGCCTGCACACCGTCGGGTATGTTACCATGAGCCGTCAGCAGGATGATTTCTACTCCGGGTGCTTTTTTCTTTATTTCCGTCACCAGGTCTACCCCGTTTCCGTCCGGAAGAAATACGTCACACAAAGCCACGTCGGGCATTTGAAGTTCCAATTGTCTGAGCGCTGCCTTGCAATCGCCGGCCTGGCACACTTCATAACCTTCAAGTTCCATCATACGGGCCAGCAGACCACGAATCTGAACTTCGTCATCTATAATCAGAATTTTACTCATGTCTGATAAGTTAAAATGTGAACGGTAAAAAACAGGGTGTGCAAATATAATGGTTTTCTACTACAATGCAAATGATCGGACCGTGGAAAAAAACAACCTTCAATGGCATATACTTTGATTTTTCATTCATGACATAGTCCCTGAAAATTCGTCTAATCTGCCTTACAAATAGTACAGCAGCGCTTTCAACGGGCAAGATACAGCCGGAACAGGTACTTATATTCCCTCCCATTTTGATAAAAACAACCTAAAATGGAAAGGGGTAACGAACAAAGAAAATATATCGTATAACTCAAAAACAAAAAAAATGAAGATCTACAAATTCGGTAATATTCCCACTGGTTCAATCTGGGGAATGCAGGAAATGCTCCAACTGGTCAACGACAGTACACCCAAAATAATCGTTCTATCTGCCCCTACAGAAACGACGGAGCATCTAACGAAAATAGCAGCACATCTTTTCAGCAGAGATACAGAACGGGCGCATGACGAAATAAGCAAACTGGAATTCAGATTCATTGATTTCGCTAACGAACTATTCAACGACGAGTCGATCAAACAACAAGCTGTTGACTCCATCATCGACCGCTTCCGTACCCTATGGAACTTTACCCGGCAACGTTTTACATCGGTCGATGAAAAAGACATATTGTCGCAAGGAGAATTCATAAGCAGCATGCTGTCCGGCCTTTATCTGAAAGAACGGGGAATCAATAATCTATTGCTTAACAGTCTTGACTTTATGCGACTGACTCCGGAAAGAGAACCTGACTTGGAATACATCAGTAAAAAACTGCACACATCCATGGAAGCCAACAAACACATCAACGTGTTTCTTACCCAAGGACACCTCTGCCGGAATGCTTATGGCGAAACCTGTTTTCTCAAGCCGGGTGGAGACGATGCTTCTGCCACATTAATCGGAGCTGCCCTACGGGCCGAAGAAATACAGCTATGGATAGGTGGTAATGGCATACACAGTTGTGATCCGCATTTCGTGAAACATCCGGCTATGGTTACACAACTCAGTTTCGACGAAGCCGAACGATTCGCCCATTGCGGAGGAACGGGATTCGATCCCTGCTGCATTTTCCCGGCAAGAGAAAACAATATACCGATACGCCTGTTCTGTTCAATGGATCCCACGGAAAAGGGTACTCTGATTTCACACATACAGAGCGGAGAAAGTATAAAAACCATTACTGCCAGAGACGGTGTTTGTTACATCAGATTCCAGTCGAACCGGACATTGCGTCCCTACTTGTTCATCAGCAAGATATTCGATGTTTTTGCAAAATACCACACTCCCCTGTGCCTTTTTACTTCGTCCGGCTCGGATGTATCCGTCGCCATCAACGATAAAGAACATCTACCAAATATCCTGCATGAGCTTTCGCGATACGCAACTACGGTAGTAAAGGACCGTATGTGCATCCTGTCGGTCATTGGAAACATACAATGGCAATATACCGGATTGGAGACCCGAATCCTAAACGCTCTGACAGCCATCCCGATTCGGATGATTTCTTATGGTAGTAATAATAACGACGTTTCTCTTGTTATCAAAGCAGAAAATAAGAAAGAAGCATTGCAACTACTGAACGATACCCTGTTTAAGCCTTCAGCTACAATGGTCTCTCATACATGTGCCCCGACATTAAACCGCAGTAAGTGGAACAACACGGACAAACCATCTTTTCTTCTAAAGAAAAGTTGACTAATATAGGGATATTGAGAATACGAATATCCTCATGCCTGCCCACAGATAATAACGAGATAAAAGAGCCGTCTTTCAAATCAACCATATCTCAGTCAGATAAGAGAGCGGATGCCGGATAATTTCCTGTACGTCCCATGAACCTTTTGAAGCCTATAAGCGTTTATTTCCAAAGGAAACTATTTTAAAACGAAAATATATTCAAATGAAGATTATTATTATTGGAGGCGTAGCAGGAGGAGCTACTACTGCGGCCCGCATCAGACGTTCGGATGAAACAGCAGAAATCATCTTACTGGAAAAAGGGAAATATATATCTTATGCCAACTGCGGACTACCCTATTATATAGGTGACGTTATTGAAGACCGCGAGAAGTTATTCGTGCAGACTCCTGAGGCTTTCGGAGTACGTTTCAGAGTGGATGTACGTACCGAAAATGAAGTTATTTTTATAGATCGGAAAAAAAAGACAGTGACCGTCCGCCTTAAGAGTGAAGACACTTACGAGGAGAGTTATGACAAACTGTTAATATCCACCGGTGCATCTCCTGTACGCCCACCATTACCGGGCATTGACTCAAGCGGTATCTTTACTTTGCGGAATGTAGCAGACACCGACCGCATTAAAGCATACGTCAACAGTCGGCCTCCCCGCCGGGCTGTCGTGATCGGAGCCGGATTCATCGGACTGGAAATGGCAGAAAACCTGCATGCATTAGGAGCACAAGTATCTATTGTCGAGATGGGCAACCAGGTGATGGCACCTATTGACTTTTCAATGGCGGCACTGGTTCATCAGCATTTGATGGAGAAAGGTGTAAACTTATATCTGGAACAGGCTGTGGCTTCGTTCGAACAAGCAGGCAAAGAGGTGAAAGTGATCTTCAAAAACGGACAGTCTATTCCGGCGGATATTGTGATCCTCTCCATCGGTGTACGTCCGGAAACTACACTGGCACGGGCTGCCGGGCTTACAATCGGCGAAGCGGGTGGCATCGCAGTGAACGACAATTTGCAGACTTCCGATGAATCAATTTATGCCATCGGTGATGTTATCGAATTCCGTCACCCCATTACAGGCAAGCCCTGGCTGAACTATCTTGCCGGACCGGCTAATCGTCAGGGACGTATCGTTGCCGACAATCTGCTGGGAGCGAAAATCTCTTATGAAGGAGCCATCGGTACATCCATCGCAAAAGTATTTGACATGACGGTAGCCTCTACCGGCCTTCCCGGCAAGCGGCTGAGACAAGCGGGCATCTCATACGCTTCTTCAACAACACATCCGGCTTCACATGCAGGATACTATCCGAACGCTATGCCGATGAGTATCAAAATAACTTTCGATCCTCAAACAGGCAAGTTGTATGGCGGGCAAATTGTGGGATACGATGGTGTGGACAAGCGAATCGACGAACTCTCACTCGTCATCAAGCACGGGGGAACGATCTATGACCTGATGAAAGTGGAACAGGCATATGCCCCTCCTTTCTCTTCGGCAAAAGATCCCGTGGCTATTGCCGGTTATGTAGCCGAAAACATCATCCTTGGCAAAGTGAAACCCATATACTGGCGTGACCTGAGAGACATCGAACTGAAAAACGTATTCTTGCTGGACGTGCGTACACCGGATGAATTCGCACTGGGTTCGCTGCCGGGAGCGGTCAATATCCCGTTGGATGAAATACGCGACCGTATGGGCGAAATACCTTCTGAGAAACCCATTTATACTTTCTGTGCCGTAGGGTTGAGAGGGTATCTCGCTTACCGTATCCTGATTCAGCATGGTTTCAAAGATGTATATAATCTTTGCGGCGGACTGAAAACATACCGTGCAGCTACTGCTCCTATCATCCTGCACGAAGATGAAGCAACGGAAAACATGTCTATTACTCAAGAAAGTCAGGTAAAGCAGCCTGCCTCTGCTGAAAAGATGCAGGCTGCACCCGTTGCAATGTCTAAAATCATCCGAGTGGATGCCTGCGGATTACAATGTCCGGGCCCAATCTTGAAAATGAAGAAAACAATGGATACACTCGCCCCGGGAGAACGAGTGGAAATTGTAGCTACAGACCCGGGATTCTCACGAGATGCCGCAGCATGGTGCAACTCGACCGGAAATAATTTCATCTCAAAAGAGAGTGCAGACGGGAAGTCGGTAGTAATTATTGAAAAAGGAGAGCCCAAAGCCTGTAGTCTCACTACAACGTGTGACAGCAAAGGAAAAACGTTGATTATGTTCAGCGACGATCTGGATAAGGCGCTTGCTACTTTCATCCTGGCCAACGGTGCGGCTGCGACCGGACAGAAAGTGACTATCTTCTTTACCTTCTGGGGACTGAATGTGATTAAGAAACTTCATAAACACAAGGTAGAGAAAGACGCTTTCGGCAAGATGTTCGGAATGATGTTACCATCGAGTTCACTGAAACTGAAGCTGTCGAAAATGAATATGGGAGGCATGGGCGGAAAGATGATGCGATACATCATGCACCGCAAGGGCATCGACTCACTGGAATCCCTGCGGCAACAGGCATTGGAAAACGGTGTGGAATTCATAGCCTGCCAGATGTCGATGGATGTCATGGGAGTGAAACGTGAAGAACTGCTCGACGAAGTTACGGTAGGTGGAGTAGCCACTTACATGGAGCGTGCCGATAATGCTAACATCAATTTGTTTATTTAATAAAGAAGTATGAATACAATATGTAAAATGCGCGATATCTACAAAGCTCTCTCTGTATTCGAAACAGCATTTGAGGAGATGTATGCAATATCGCTTAACGAAGCAATGGTGCTATGTGCGTTGCGCGAAGCCGGAAAAGAGATTACATCGACCGCCATATCCGAACGAACGGAAATGGCTCCGTCGCATACCTCGAAAGTCATCCGTGCGGTAGAAGATAAAGGACTCATCCGACGTGCATTGGGTGAAGTAGACAAACGTCAAATGTATTTCAGCCTGACAGAAGCGGGAAAGAAGCGTTTAGACGAACTGGACCTGGACAAAGTAGAGGTGCCGGAGATATTGAAACCGCTGATGTAAGTTTGTAACATCAGAGATCACCACAGATTACACTGATTATCTGTATGGGCAATAATCCAGTTGTTTTTCATCTGTATAAACTTGTGTAATCTGTGGTGAAAACGCCCCTGTAACTTTTCTATTCATTTACAGAAGGGTAAGAATGGAATCACTCTTCCAACCATTCTTTTATCAACTCGATAGCCTCCTCTTTCTCTTTTTGAGGTAAAGTGCCGATACGGGCCAAATGACTTCCGTCTGGTTGCACAAAGACATGAATATTCTTTTTTCCTTTCAGCCAAGTGACACCTGCTGCCGTCCATGGATCATTCTGCCCATAGATAAAGATCATCCTCGGATCATTTTTCTTTAGGAAATGAATTATTTTCCGGCTCAGAGTCTTATCAAACTTCATATTGCCGAGTTCTTCAGGAAGCATCAAACGCTTCAAGTAATCTTCACTGGTTTTAATGGTAAGATATTTTTTGAATGGACGGATATCATACCCATAATACCCCAACTCGCGGGCAGCTTGGACAAAGAAGGAAGTATTGGCACCCTCTTCCTCAAAATAAGACGGTTCGCTAATTGCAAGCAAATGTTTAAAGAGTTCGTCATCCGAGGCTGTAATTGCAGGAATCTGATCGACCGGGGTCCCCCATTGCCAGATAGAAAACGAATATTCGAGTACTGAATAATCATAAATTTCTTCTACAGGAACGCGGAATTTATATTTCTTTCCGGCACAATACTTCTCAAAACGAGGTAGCAAAGTAGGTTTACGCTTCAACACTTCCAACTGAAAATTCTCAATTTTCTCACGAGCCTCAGGAGTAGATACCATCTTTAAAAATGGTTCGTGACGCCCATCTTCGACTCCATAGCAGAGTGGAGCCACATACGGAACAGAGATATCCACATCTTCGGGAAAGAAAGTCCGATAAAGCATCGCTGTCTGTCCTCCCTTACTGATGCCGGTAGCAATCCACTTACCGGGATAGATGGAGCGGAAAGCCTCGCGCACGGCATGTAAATCTTCAGCAGAGTTCTCGGCTGTCAGATATTGCCAATCTTTAGGAGTAGGAGTCGATTCGAGGAAATAGCGATACTCCACAAATATCATATTGGTATTAAATAGTTTTGATAGCTCTTCCCGGTAATTGATTCCCAAAGCATAAGAAGCGCCATAACCTTCGGTAACCATCACAGTAGGACGATCGAATCCGACATGGGAAACAATAACACGCTGACTGAAAGAGCCCTTCTCTGGATGATGATGATCTAACGGCTGGGTGAAATAAGCCACATATTTCTCAACAAACTCTGTAGATTCCAAGGGTTGGGTCTTGGTGATTTCGGTAATCTTACCCAACTTATCCAATAAAGTTGTTTGGGCGGATAGAGACAAAGATGTAGCAAGCAAAACGAGCCAAAGAGAAAATGTCTGGCAGATGCGTAGGTTCTTCATATTTATTTCGGTTTTAATTTTGTACAAAGATAGATCTTTCACCAAAGGCTCCAAGTAATCATACTGCATTTTAACATTATTCTTTGCGAACCTTTTAACAAGAGTCTTGTTATTTTCTGCAAACGCCTTAAGGTACCAGGGCAAGATTTTTTTAATAACCTAAACATTATAAAGATATGAAGAGATTAATTCCCATCTTATTGGCGGTCTTTGCATTCGCAGCTTGCGAAAAAGACCCTGACATGGACAAATTGGACAATGACTATTTGGTTTATACCAACTACGACAAGAAAGCTGACTTTAAACAGTTCAGCACGTACTACATCCCTGACAGCGTTCTCGTAATAGGAGATAAAAAAGATCCGGAATACTGGAAAGGTGAAGCAGCAGCAGCCATTATCAATGCATACAAAGATAACCTGAACAGCAAAGGTTTTGCTTATACTGACAATAAAGATGCTGCCGATCTGGGCGTGCAGATTAGTTACGTTCAGAGTACTTATTACTTTACCGACTACGGACAACCCGAATGGTGGTGGAACTATCCCGGCTATTGGGATGCACCTTACTGGGGTAACTGGGGCGGTTGGTACTATCCGTATGTTGTGAACTATAGCATTACAACCAACTCATTCCTGACTGAAATCATGAACCTGAAGGCTCCCGAAGGTGATAATCAGAAACTTCCGGTTCTGTGGAGCAGCTTCCTGAGCGGTCCTGCAAGCTATTCCGGCAAAGTGAACCAGACTCTGGTTGTTCGCGCAATCAATCAGTCGTTTGCACAGTCACCTTATCTCACTAACAAATAATTTAATTAAGAACCGTTATGAAAACAATGAAATATATTTCTCTTAGAGTACTGGCCATAGCGGCCCTTGCTCTGGCCTTTGCCATGCCGGCCAAGGCACAGTTATCAGATAATGGATACGCTAACGTGGACTGGCAGTTCAACGTGCCATTGAAAAATCACTTTGCCGATAAAGCCAGTGGATGGGGTATGAACTTCGAAGGCGGTTATTTTGTAACCCCTAACCTCGGACTGGGTCTCTTTATGAACTATAGCAGCAATCACGAATACTTCCCACGCGCAACTTTCCCTGTGGGCGAAGGAACCGTGAATACTGACCAGCAGCATACCATCTTCCAGTTACCTTTTGGTGCCGCCGCACGCTATCAGTTGAATCGTGGGGGAGCATGGCAGCCTTACTTTGGTGTCAAACTGGGTGCTAACTATGCGAAAGTACGTTCTAACTACAATATGTTCGAAACCCGCGACAATACTTGGGGATTTTACGTATCACCGGAACTCGGTCTGAACGTTTACCCTTGGGCATATGGCCCGGGCCTGCACATCGCTGTTTATTACAGCTATGCTACCAACAAAGCCAACGTGTTGACTTACAATGTAGACAAACTGAACAACTTCGGCTTCAGGGTAGGTCTTGCTTTCTAAAAAGAGCAGAGGTACCTGACTATATATACATAAAGGGGCTGTTATATCACATAACAGCCCCTTCCTTTTAAAGCAATACATGCTTGCCTTTCATTTTGACAACTTTATCAATCACTATTTATCGAAATAAAGGCCAATTAGGATCTTCTGTATGAGCTTCTTTCATAATTGTCTTCAGCTCATCCGCTTTCTTGGGGAACAGGTTCAGCACGTTGTGTTTCTCTGACGGATCCGAAGCTAAATTATACAATTCGTAGTAGGGTTTGTTTCCACGTATATTCATATGAACGAGTTTCCAATCGCCTTTGCGGACAGCCTGGCGTCCGTTCATCTCAAGAAATTCAAAATAAAGATATTCGTGCTCTTTCTGCCCTTTGCGGTTTTGCAACAAAGGAAGTATGCTGACACCATCCATATTCCGAGTATCCACTTTCGGATCCAATACTTCCCTGAAAGTAGGCATCAAATCCCAGAATGAACACATGAAATCGGTTTCCGTATTTGGCTGTACACGTCCAGGCCACGATATAATCATAGGTACACGAATACCACCTTCATATACATCACGTTTGTATCCGCGCCAGATACCATTACTGTTAAAGAAATCCGGATCGGCACCGCCCTCCATGTGAGGACCATTATCACTTGAGAAAATAATAATGGTATTATCGTATACTCCCATATCTTTAAGTTTCTGTACAATCTGCCCTACGTATACATCCAACCGGTAAACCATTGCAGCAAAAGTAGCATGCGGATAGAACTGGGTACAATATCCCCCTTTACGAAAACCGGGACTGCCGGGCTCTGCTCCACGATAGGGTTTCTCCGGATATTTCCCCCTGAACTTCTTGATAATACTATCTTCCGGTACTATCAGTTCGGCATGCGGGATAATAGTAGGATACCACATAAAGAACGGTTTATCTTTATCCTTAGCTGCTTCATCCAGGAAAGCCAATGCTTTAGAATGAATCAGATCCTGCGAATAAGTTCCCTTTCCGTATTGCACGTTTAAATTGTTATCCGGCAAATCGACACGTTTATCATTATCCCACAAATGGTCGGGATAATAACTATGGGCGAGCAACTGGCAGTTATATCCGTAAAATTGATCGATTCCCTGTTTGTTAGGATCACCCGCCGAACCGATGTAGCCAAGCCCCCATTTGCCAAAGGCACCTGTACGATAACCTGCATTACGAAAATCATTAAAGATGGTCTGTGAGTTTTCCGGTAATGGGAATTGTCCTTCCGGAGCAAGCTCTTTGTTCCCGCGAATAGCTGTGTGCCCGCTATGGGTTCCGGTTATCAGGCACGAACGCGAGGGAGCACTAACCGTTGTTCCCGAGTAACATTGGGTGAAACGCATGCCATTCTGTGCCAATCGGTCGATATTAGGGGTTTCGAACTTCTCTTGCCCATAGCAACTCAAATCTCCGTACCCCAGGTCATCAGCCAGTATAAAAACAACGTTAGGGCGGGTTTGCCCCTGTGCTTTCTTTTTCTGTGCCAACGTTTGTTGTGTAGAAACCATCCCTACGAGCAATGCACTTCCGAGTAATAATTTCTGATTCATGATATGTATTTAAAGTTTTCAAAACAGAAGGAAGAGGGCGCTACTAAAGCCAGTTTCGCCACTCTTCTTCTCTCATTGTTTAATTTAAAAGAACGGATAAAGATCTTTCTATTCCCAGCCCGGGTTTTGAGTCAGATTAGGATTAAGCGCTATTTCTTCCAACGGGACTTGATAGAGATAATATTTTTCAAGCCAGCCTTTTCCTTCTTTCAACGGATCGTTGAACAGATAGATATAACCTTCGGTCATAGATCCATTTGCCCCATCCGATGTTCCGGTCATTTCGTTAAGCAGTGTCAGTGAGCTGAGTTCGCTCTTCGAAATCCACATACCTTTCTGCTGCATATTCACAAACCAAGGAGCCATTCTCCAACGACGTACATCGTAGAAACCGAATCCTTCTCCCATCAGTTCAATAATACGTTCACGACGGATCTCCCACAATACCGGATCAACGAGAATTCCATTATCATTTCCCTTCGGATAATATTTTCCACGATTCGGATCAAAATTAGCATCAATCTGCGCCACTACCATATCGGCCACGCCGGCACGTTTACGCAATTTATTGATTGTCTCGTCAGCAATTGTCTGTGTGAACTGGTTGGTCTCAAACATAGCCTCAGCATAGTTCAGCAAAACCTCTTCAATTTTAAAGACAGGTTTATCGGCAGTGTTCACTTGGGCATTGTTATAATTTTCTTCCCAGTTATCCCAGTTTTTCCATACATAATATCCCGAACGGCAAGCAACATAAGCATGTGGTCCGTATTTCTTTCCTTCAATCGTATATTGTGCGCCTCCCTGCAAATTCGGAACGCGGCGTACCAATGAAGCACTCCAGTTCTGTCCCGGTAAACGTTTCATACCGATACCCGGATTGCTACACGACTCATTCGCTCCCATGATGTCGATATATTCACGGTCGGCGGGATCACTGGTATAAGACCATGTAGCATAATCTCCCTTACCGTCTTTCACTTTATAAGGAGGCATGATGGTATGATACATACGCGGGTCACGGTTGCGGAAAGTAGAATAAATATCTTTGTCTCCCTTATACAAATCTGAGTGAGAAATAGTTTTTCCATCTTTACACAAATACAGGTCCACTGTTCCCTGATGCATTTCTATGTCGTGCGAAGAAGTATGTTCATAATAGCACGAGTGTCCCGGTTTTATTGTTTCCAGCCACTGCTGATACAGAATAACGCCTTGTACCTTACTCAGATCCTCTGTGGTCCACATCTCACCATATCCGGCTGCCGGTTGTCCGTCAGTTCCATAATATAATGTCGGATAGTCTGCCATCAACAGTTTGGATACACGGATACACTCAGTGAAGTACTTATCATAACTTCCCAGTTCATGATATTTACGCCAGGTAGCTTCACGCAGCGTGAAACGTGAAAGAGCTGCACGCACACAGTCGCGATTGATGGTATTCGAACCGTCTTTTTTCTCGTAAACCGATGCATCACCGATATTCTCTTCAGCCCATTGTAAACGCTCCAGCACTTTATCGGCTACTTCAAAGCGTGGCATACGGGTACCATAAGCCTCTTCTGAGGTTTCATCCAGTGGTTTATCAATCCAGGGTACATCACCGAAACGATCGATAAGCTCCATATACCAGAATGAATGAAAGAAATATCCGACGGCTTTCCAGTGATTCTTTTCAGCTTCCGTCATATCAGAAGCATCCACATGTGAAAGCATCAGGTTAATACGGCGGATAAAGGTGGAAAAATTCCATCCATTACCTGATGTAGCATTAGTCACCGTTTGGAACGCATATTTATTCTGGCTGCTGGCTCCGCGCTGATTCAGATATCCGGCATACACATCACCCAAGTAATGAGAATTACGCCCGATTGCAGTGGTAGAAGTAGCAATGTTCGTATTAGAAAACATTTCATAACATGGCCACATAAAGGCCTTAAAATTGTCATAAGATTTGAAGGCATTTTCTTCCGTCAGGCTGGTTACAGGATATTTCTCCAGGAAACTATCGTTGCATCCCGACAGCATCATCCCCGCGAAAAGGGTTAAAAACAATAATATCTTTTTCATATTCGTGTATCAGATTAGAGTTTATAATGTGACATTTATACCGAATGAAACCGTGCGGAATGCCGGATAGTTCCATTCTATTCTTTCCGGGTCGATACCCGAAGGCAAAGAGGTGAAAGTAGCTACGTTTTCAACACTGACAAACGCTTTCATTTGTGACAGGAAGATCTGAGACAGCCACTTTTTGGGCAAGTTATAGGACAGAGTAATGTTCTTGATACGGAGGTAAGAAGCATCGGACAAATATTTGTCGCTTTGACGAAGATTTGATCCTGAATTACCACGGTTACCATACAGACGGGGATACTTAGCATTCGGATTAACTGCTGTCCAGTCACCGTTATCCGGGTCTTTCGGCTTCCAATAGTCACCCAGCCCATCGAATAGAGGAATAAAGTTATCACCGTTCATCGGGAAAGTCAGAACATTCGAGATCCAGTAATCACGTTTTCCGGTTCCCTGCAAGATAACATTCAGGTCGAAACCGGCATAGTTGGCTCCCAGATTAATACCATACTGATAACGCGGAGTCGTATTACCAATCACTTTGCGGTCACCCGGATTATCGAATGTGTTGTCACCGCTTGTAATAACATTAGTAGAACTTTCATCATCACGAAGATTTTTGAATTTCACATCACCCGGACGGACGTTATAACCATTAATCGAAGTTATGCCTTCCTTCAGTTTCCAAGACGAAGTATCTTCAAAATCATCTACTGTATAATAGCCGTCTGCTACATAACCCCATATTTCACCCATCACCTGTCCGGGATAGAAACTGCTTAACAGTTTAGTGGCCGCATTGTCATCGTATTTGGTAATTTTCGACTTATAATCAGAGAGGTTAAAACCAAGACGATATCCTACTTTACCGATCTGGTCGCGCCAGTTCAGGCTCAGTTCCCAACCTCGGGTACGCATATCGGCCGTATTTTGGTAAGGAGCACTGGCACCTACAACAGCAGGCAACTGTACGCCCGGAGCAAGCATACCGTTAGTATTACGCTGATACCATTCAAATACACCATTCAGGCGATTATTGAATAGATTCACGTCCAGTCCGACATTGACCGTACCTACTTTTTCCCAGGTAAAATTCTGGCTTACCAATGCAGGCAACGAGCTGATAGAGGTAACATACGTATTATCGATAATCCAGGAGGTAGACTTATTGCTGACACTCATGGTCGGAGTGAATGTATATGGATTCACATTCTGGTTACCAATAACACCATATGATGCACGGACTTTCAACCCATCCAACCAGTTACGTGTAGACTCCATAAACTTCTCCTGTGCTATCTGCCAGCCGGCTGACACTGAAGGGAAGAAGCCAAAACGGGAACTCTTCGGGAATTTGGAAGAACCGTCATAGCGCCCGTTTACTTCCAGCAAATATTTGTCCTGATAGTTATAGTTAACCCTGAAAAAGCCACCACGTACAGCATACTCACTATATGAGTCAGTAGTCTTGATGGTTCCGGTTCCGGAGCCCATTGCCGGCACATCAATCACAGCTTGATTGTATGAGTAGGCATCCAAAGTCTCTTGATAGCTCGATTCCTGATTGAATCCGGCCATTACTTTAAAATTATGACTGCCAAAGTTCTTACTATACGTAGCATACACGTTGATAGCATTATAATTCGTATGCTGTTTGTATTTTCTCAGATAATCGTCTACAAAAGATTTAGAGCTTCCTCCCTGGATAGTGGTATAATCATACTGCCCTGTATACCAATGATAATCATAAATGTTTTTATCGAACGTATACTCAAATACTGCTTCCAGCCCTTTAAGCGGTTTCAGAATGGATTTCAAGAAGATACGTGGATTATCATTATTGTTGTTTACCGGGTTCGACAGTAAAATCTGATTCCGCGGGGTAAACAAAGGAAGGTCTTCGTTTGCCAAAGTATTAACCGATGCCGGCAAATCTCCTTCGGGATAGTATGAAATCAAACGGGTGTTATACACACCACCCATTCCACCAGGTGAAGTTTGCAAACTGTGAGCATAGCTCATTGTCACTTCCTGAGTAAACCAATTAGTCACATCGGCCGAAATAAAGGTGTTGATGTTCATACGCTCAAACTTATCACGATCGGATATCAACACACCATCGTTTGAAGTATATCCTCCCGAAATACGATAACGGAGCTTGTCCGTACCTCCGGAGGCCGAAATATTATGGGTCATCTGGAAGCTGGTCTCCATAAAGTTTTTATAGAGGTCTTTCTCATTCAGATAATAAGGTACACCGGATTCATCCATATAGATACCATCACCTACCGTATTGAAAGCAGACGGATTTTTCTGGTATTCACTGAGATACTCCATCCATTTACTGACACTTGGCGAACCGAGCGACCAATAGGCATCCGAATATCCGCAATCCAGATAAGCTTGCAGATAATCCATCAACGGAGCTTGCTTAGGCAGGTTGACAGCTGTTCCGAAAGCAAAGTTATTATTGTAATTCAATGAGAATTTAGCGGCACCTTTGGGACGTTTGGTTGTGACAACAATTACACCACCGGCAGCACGTGCACCATAGATTGCCGCAGAAGCAGCATCTTTCAATACACTGATTGACTCGATATCTTCCGGATTGACCATGTCAAGATCACCTTCCACATTATCGATCAGTACCAGTGGCTTAATGGTATTACCATATGAACCGTCCGAGTTCTTGACGCCGACAGAATAGGCACCACGAATCTGGAAAGATTTACTTGTTCCGGGAGCATTACCTCCGTTAGAAACAAACAATCCCGGGACAGCTCCCTGAAGAGCATCGGATGCATTCAAGATAGGACGGTCACCTAATACCTCATCCATTTTGACTGAAGATACGGCACCGGTCAGATTCGCTTTCTTCTGAGAGCCATAGCCTACCACTACCACTTCTTCCAGTGCTTGGGTATCATCCATCAATATCACTTTGAGTGAGCTCTGATTGGTTATCTTAATATTTTGCGTTATGTATCCTATATACGAAATACTGATTACGGCATTGCCCGAAACAGAAAGAGAGAATTTACCATTAATATCGGTAATTGTACCATTGGAAGCATTACCCTTTTCCAGGACAGTAGCACCAATGACCGGTTCACCGGCAGCATCGGTTACAGTACCGGTAATCTTCCTTGCTTGCTGAATGGCAGCAACAGACTGGTTCTCATAAGTCTCTAAAGACGTAGCGAACACATGGTTCGGAGAGAGTAGGCCGGCAGAAATGCCAAGTCCTATCAGAACTTAAAACAATATGTAATCATCCATTTTCATTTTATATTACTTTTTGATTCATATTGGGGAAACATTCACTCCAACAGGGGACTTCTTTTATATTATTTTTTAGTATTGTTTATTGTATTTATAAAAAATAGAGTTAACTTTGTCTGCGAAAGTTAAATCTAATACAGGTAGAAAAATAGGATTAGGATAGTAAACAAACATATATTTAACCGATTCCAAACAGATCCTATATTGCTATCTCAAAACCAATTAAATATTAATACTTATGAGAAAATGTTCCCCAATTTCCCCTAACTCCTTTCGGAAAGTTCTGATAGAACTTAGAAGAGAATGCTCTTTTTACTATTGATTTTAATACTTTTCTCTATCCCACACCCATCTCAGGCTAAATTATTTACATTAAAAGAATGCTATTCACATTTGTCAGAAGCTATCACGGTGGAGTTATAGTACTAAATAAAAATATCAAAGCACAAAACATCATGAATCATAAAGCATTATAAATCAAATCTCAGTGAGATACCTCCTCACCAAGAGTTGACTTATAATACGCTGGCATATGTAATGATTAATTCTACTTCATCGCCTCATAAATGGTTTCCTGAATTTTTTCCCGTATTGCCATTTTAGATAATTTGTTAACCCAAGCATCGGGATAGGTACGATTGCTCAGAAACACATAAACCAAACCATTATCCGGATCTACCCAGGCACAGGTTCCTGTAAATCCGGTATGCCCATATACAGAAGCAGGAGCAGAAACAGCACACGGGCTTTTACTTTCATTCACCACATCCGGTTTATCAAAGCCCAGACCACGGCGGCTGATTTTAGATTTATCGGTAGTGAACAAAGCACAAGTCTCTTTACTTAAATAACGCCGTCCATCCAGCTCACCACCATTAAGTAACATCTGATAGACCTTACCAACCTCACGAGCTGTAGAAAAAAGTCCGGCGTTTCCTGAAATACCTCCCTGAAATGCGGCCGACTCATCATGTACAAAACCTTGCAAAGTGGTCTTACGGAGGAAACGGTCTACAGCAGAAGGTACAATCTCTTTCTTTTCGAAGTAGCGCAATGGCAAATATGCAGTACGCTCCAGCCCCATCGGTTTGTAGAACTCCTGCCACAGATATTCATCCAATGGTTTACCACTTAACTCTTCTGCAAGCATCTGCAACAAGATAAATCCGATATCACTGTAACGGTAATTCTTATCCTTTAACGGTACTTCTGCAATTTTTCTCTGCATCTCTTCCCTGAACGACTGATTCAACCATAGACTATCGCAAACCTGAAGGATACAGTCTCCGCTTTTCGTCTCGGCTGCCATCCCTTTATTGAACCGGAACCTCGGATTTCCCCAAGTACGAGCACCTAACCGTACCGTATGCAAAGCATCCTTTGACTGCTTGAACAACGAACCTTTATAACTTTTCTTATCAATAGCTTCCTGATAGAAGACTAATCCGGAAGGTAACCCCGATTGGTGCAAGAGTAGTTCACGAATGGTCAGATTCTCCTTATTCGTCTTACGCAAGAAAGGCAGATAATCAGACACTTTATCAGTCAGATTAAAGCACCCTTTATCATAGAGCTTCATTACAGCCAACAATGTACCTGTTGTTTTTGACAGTGAAGCCAGATCATAAAGATCGGTCGGTTTCACTTTTTCACTATGCTTATCTGTATGGTGCCCGAAACATCGGTCATATAAAGTCTTGCCATCCTTCATTACCAGTATCTGGCAACCGGGATAAGCTCCTTCTTTAATACCTTCCAAAGCAATTGAATCGATGCGACTTAGCACTTCCGATTTCAGACCATATTCTTCGGGTACAAAATGGAAAGGCGTATGCGGCGTGATCGTCACTCCCGAACCGGCTGAAAACAATCCACCTACACTGGCAGATAGCCTTCCGTCTGCTGTCGCTTTGCCAAAAAGTATATCAGCCACACGTTCCTGAACATCATCATGAGGAGCATGAGCCAGTAGCACAGCCTCAGCCGCCGATACAGCCCGCTGGATCTGCAACATGGATTTAGCAGGAGTATAGAATACATAAATTGCAGGAGCTTCCGGAGCAAACCGGGCAAAAAATGATTGGTAAGGAGCAAGGCGCTGCTCGGTAACAGTAACAATAACGCGGCGATAAGCAGCAAGAGAATCACGCAGTTTCTGCTGTTCGGCCTCCGGCAAATCTTTACGCAATTGAAAACGCGCAAATGGAATATACTTCTTTATTTCGCGGTCAAAAGGTTCTGTTTTCCCGCCATCACCGACATTCAATATAGCTACCTCTTTCAGGTCGGGATGCAGAGGCAATACACCTCCTTTATTATTCAACACTGTAATTGCAGCCAGATTTAGCCTGCGAATCAAATCACGTGTCTGAGGCGTATTAATACGAGCCCCCAACCCCGATAGTCTCACAAAAGGTTTATCCTTTAGACCTAAAATGTATTTATAAGTGAGTATTTTCCGACATTTTGCATCAATTTCCTCTTCCGGAAGTTCTCCTTTTTCCACCGCTGCCAATACAGCATCTATCTCTTCCTTTAGCCTGCGGGGAGCCAATACCATATCATTTCCGGCTTTCAAGGCTTGCAGACAGACACTCTGATTACCGGAAACCCCTTTCATAGCAAGCGCATCCGTAAAAATAAGTCCCTTAAAAGCCAATTCCTCGGTCAGCAAACCATAAACCACATTGCGCGATAAAGATGAGGGCAATCCACCGATTGGTTCGATTACAGGAACCTGTAAGTGCCCCACCATCATACCACTGACTCCGGCACGGATAGCCTCTTTAAACGGATATAGTTCTACACTGTCCAGACGTTCACGTGTAAAAGGCAATACGGGCAATGCTTTGTGTGAGTCCACGTCCGTATCACCATGTCCCGGGAAATGCTTGCAAACCGAAAGGACTTTTCCACTCTCCAGCCCCGAAGCATAAGCAATCACCTTGTCGGCTACCTGCATCGGACCTTCACCGAACGAACGGGTGTTGATAACCGGATTATCCGGATTGATATTTACGTCAGCCACCGGAGCAAAATTCACCTGTACTCCCAGTTCACGACACTGGCGAGCCATTTCCCGTCCATACTCATAGATCAGCCGATTATCCTGAATACATCCTAATACCATATTTCTCGGAAAAACAGGAGTACCGCGTAAACGCATGGAAAGTCCCCACTCACCATCGAAGGTTATCAGCAACGGACAGCGTGCCATCCGTTGCGCTTCGTTGGTCAGTGTAGCTTGATTCTGTATCTTTCCACCGGAAAAGAGTAATCCACCGACTTTATAGGTATGAACGGCATCACGCAACAACTGCATATTCCGTTTGGTCTGCACAGGTGCAATGGTATAAATGAACAATTGGCCAACCTTTTCTTTCAAACTCATCCGCTTGTAAACAGAATCGACCCAGTGACGGCATTTTTCGTCCTGAGAGGCCTGATAAAGCAATAAAGGTTCTATAGGAGCAGATACACCGGGAGGAGCATGAAAGTTCTCACCAATAGGAGTATCTTTTAAAGTAGGAGTTTTCGCCCCTACCACAAAAAACGCTGATACGACTAAACCAGCAAATAAATATCTTCTTTTCATTCTATATTGTAAAAAGCCATTAGCTATTCTGTTGTATATAATGACTGATAAATCACTTCCTGTATCCCTTGCCTAATCTTCATGCTATTCAACTTTCCATTCCAGGAATCGGGACAGAGACGGTTACTCAGAAAGATATAAACCAAGTCATTTTCCGGATCCACCCAAGCACAAGTACCGGTAAATCCAGTATGTCCGTAAACAGAGGCCGGTGCCGAAGGTGCACAGGCATTTGCTTTCGGATCATTCAAGTTAGGCTTGTCATATCCTAATCCACGATGGCTGACAGCAGATTTTCCCATAGTAAATGCACGGCAGGTTTCCGATCTGAGATAACGCTTCCCGTCCAGTTCGCCTTCATTGAGAATCATCTGATAGATCTTTCCAAGTTCGCAGGCTGTCGAAAATAATCCGGCATTGCCACTCACGCCTCCCATAAAGGCAGCCGCTTCATCATGCACATATCCGCAAAGGTTCTGCCGACGCAAATAATCATTGGTAGCAGTCGGCATTACTTCTGTTTTCTTATAACAGTTTAACGGTTGGAACAACGTACGTTCTAACCCCATAGGTCGATAAAACTCAGCAGCCAAATAAGCATCGAGCGTTTGACCGGTTATGGATTCTACCACCTGCTGTAACAGAATAAAGCCGATATCACTATACACAAAACGTTTACGATCCAGTTCCGACTGAACAATACTCTTCATCATTGCGGCTTTAAACTTTCTGTGCAGCCACATTCCATCAGCTATTTTCAACGTATGTTCCGGCGTTTTTGTTGCAGAGACGAGCCCTCTCCTGAACTTGAAATCCGAACAGGCATAAGTATATTCCCCCATACGTGTATGATGCCATTCATCCACAAACCCTTGTGTAAAAGGACCGGTTACTGAATATTCATCGATTGCGTTGCGATAAAAACGGATATAGGGAACCAAGCCGGATTCATGCAACAATAACTCCCGAATGGTAATATTCTTTTTGTTCGTATTCCGTAAAGCAGGCAAATATTTAGAAGCAGGATCAGTCAATTTCAACTGTCCCTGATCATAAAGTTTCATCACAGCCAATAGTGTAGCGCTTGTCTTGGTCAAAGAGGCAAGGTCAAAAAGATCGGTCGGACGTACCGGGGTACTATCCGTATCGGAATGAATGCCGAAGCATTTATCATAAACAGGCTGTCCATGTCGCAATACCAGTACCTGACACCCGGGAAATGCTTTGGCAGCCAATCCGGCAGATACTACAGAGTCTATACGATGAAGTCGGTACGATTTCAATCCATAATCTTCAGGAGCCGTACCGGCAGTCATGCCGGGCACTATATCTACACCTGAACCGGCAGCAAACGTCTCTCCGATACGCATAGACAAACGCCCTGTCGCCGAAGCTTTACCCAATACCACATCCGCTACATAACGTTGCAAATCCGCTTCATCGGAATGTGCCAGTACAACAGCAGCCGAACGGGCAACAGCCTCTTCAAGTGTCACCAGGGTCCGGTACGAAGTAAAGAAAGCATAAACTACAGGAGCCTGAAGATTGAGGTCTGTAAAGAACGGACGATATTCTTCCGCTTCTTTATCTTTTATTGTCATACTCACAATGACCCTCCGATGTTTTCCAAGTTCTTTTGCTATCCGTTTGCGTTCTTCCTCTCCCGTATCTTTATCCATTCGGAATGTTTTCAATGACAGCCTGGTGCGTAACTCTTCAATGAACAAAGCATCACTACCTTCACCACCTACCGTCAATACAGCTATTTCATCTTTAGTAACAAGAGGTAGAATCCGGAAATAGTTCCCCAGTACGGTCACTGCTGACGTGCGGAGTTTTGTCAGTAAAGCCCGTGCCTCAGGAGTGCTGATACGATCACTCAACCCATCTACTGAAATCACAGGACGCTTATTTAATCCCAAACGGTACTTATAAGTTAAGATCCTGCGACATTTTGCATTTACTTCTTCCATACTGAGCCGTCCTTCCTTAATGGCTTGCAGAACATCCTGCTGTGCTTTCTCTATATTTTGTTGCACCAATACCATATCATTGCCCGCCTTCAGAGCCTTCACCGTCACATCCGGTTCGCTTGCTACTCCTTTCATGGCAAGCGCATCAGTAAAGACCAAGCCATTGAATCCCAGCTCTCCTCGCAGCACATCTGTCACAATGCTACGCGACAATGAAGAAGGAGTTATACGATCAGGTTCCAGAGCCGGAACCTGCAAATGCCCTACCATGATACCACCTAAACCAGCCCGAATGGCCTGTTTAAAAGGATATAGTTCCACACTGTCCAGACGTGCCCGATTGTAATAGACCGCAGGCAGCGCCTTGTGAGAGTCTACGTCCGTATCACCATGTCCGGGAAAATGTTTGGAAACAGACAAGATACCACCACTCTCCAATCCACGCCCATAAGCTATCACTTTCTCAGCCACCGCTTCCGGGTTTTCACCAAACGAACGCACATGGATCACCGGATTGTCAGGATTGGTATTGACATCCGCATCCGGAGCAAAATTAACATGTACACCCATCTCCCGGAATTCACGTGCCACTTCCTGCCCGTAGGCTTCAATCAGTGCATTATCACTGATGCAACCCAATGCCGCATTACGCGGAAACACAGGCGTATTCTCCAATCGCATAGATAGTCCCCACTCACCATCAAAAGTAATCATTAACGGAATTTTCGACCGGCTTTGTGCCCGGTTGGTCAATTTCGCCTGACCTTCTACCGTTCCTTCGGAATACAGGAAAGCACCCACTTTCAACTTACGGGTCAGTTTATCCACTAATTTTTCAGTATCTTTGTCTGTCCGTGGAGCCAGGGTATAAACAAATAATTGCCCTACCTTATCCTTCAGTTTCATGCGGGAGAGCGTTTGCTCTACCCATTCATTGCAATGTACATCTTCCTGTACAGGTAAGAGTCCTGCTGTTTGCTGAGCCCAAAGAGCACCCGCACCCAGCAGCAACGCAGCGGTTAGCAATTGTTTTAGCATAGTTTGTTTGGGGGTATTTCAAGAGGGATAATCCCTCTTATTTCTTATTTTCAAGTGTCAAGTCCATCTGTCCTACATAGATGCCGCTCTTACCGGTATGCATCAATGATACATTTTTGCCATCCATATTAAGAAGAGTTTTCGGTCCTTTCATAAAGGTATGCGAGTGCCCTCCGAGAACAACATCTATATTACGGGTTTTAGGAATCAACCGGTTTTCATCATATTGCACACCCAAGTGAGAAAGACAAACAACCACATCACAACCCTCTTTTTCTTTCAGGACAGCAGCCACTTCATTTGCCGTAGCTATAGGATCATTATAAACGACTCCCACGCATTTATTGGCCTGAACCATGCCTTCAAGTTGGCAGCCCAATCCCAAAACACCAATCTTAACTCCGTTTCTCTCGATGATTATATATGGTTTCACCAAGTCTTTAAGCACTGTGGCACTCACATCGTAGTTGGCACATACCACCGGAAAATCGGCCATCCGGAACAAACGTGCCATATTATCCAGATCGAAATCAAATTCATGGTTGCCAATAGTCATGGCATCATATTTCATTTCGTTCATCATCTTCACTTCTACCTCACCCTGAAACATATTATAATAAGGAGTCCCCTGTGATATGTCTCCGCAGTCGAACAATAACATATCAGGATGTTCCTTACGGAACTCTTTCACAAATGTAGCGCGACGTACAAATCCTCCCTTATCATAATTCCGGTCACCTTCCTGATTGATAGGTTCCAAACGGCTATGCACATCACTGGTCTGCAACAGGATCAGTTTCTTGTCCTGTTGGGCAAATGCTGAAAAAGAAAAAAAGAAAATGAAAAAGAAAGCCAGAAAATTCTTTTCTATAAAACTAAGAATATATTTATTATTGGTTGGGGATATCATAATTCACTGAATTTTATCATTTTACATTCTATTATACCTTTACTTCACGGTGATTCTACCATCCAGTGCCGAAGTTATCTTCTTTCCGGCAGCTGTTTGTTGTCTCACATAGTCAAGAAAGAGTCCGCGTAATGTTGCTCCTTCCGGACATACACGTTTCTCCGCTTGCAAGAAAGCTTCCATGCTTCCGTTACCGTCAGCCAGATAATCAATGGTCGCCACCGTATAAAGTTTGTTGTCATCAATCGGCTGGCCGCCCACTGTAGCGTTCAGTAATTTTCCATCCTTAGTGATTTCCATCCGGATACCACTCACTCCTTCTCCCTTCAGCGAAGCAATACTTGTGAGCAATGCTTTCAGGTGTGTTCCCTTCATCGTCATTACGCAAAGTGAATTTTCGAATGGCAATATCTCATATACCGTTCCCACCGTAATATCCCCGGCAGGCAAAATATTACGCAATCCGCCCATATTCACCAATCCCATGTCAGCCGGCTTATCCTGTACTTTCACCGCAGCCTGGCGCAATACTTCCGCAACAAGATTGGAAAGCAGACTTTCGGGATGACCTTTGTCCATCTTCTGCTCGCTGGTGCCGATTACCTCATACATCATGTTGTCTATCTTCTCTTTGTAAGGCTTTAATATTGCCACGGCATCTGCATCGGGATGAGCATCCCATTTAGCGTCAATGTCAATCATCCTTCCTTCTACCTTGGCAACCCGATAATCGGCTTTTGCCATTTCGTGCGTCGACTGGCAAGAAGTAAATGTCAGCAACCCCGCCAGAATTACTCCTGAAATAATCTTTGCGTAATTTTGTTTCATATCCTTAAGTACTTAATAATGCTACAAATATACAAAAACATTTGGCTATCCGGCAAATAATTCGTTACTTTGCACCGCTTTCGCGCAATCGCTGTCAGGAGAGAGTTGCCTGGTATGTTGCGTTGTAACGATAAAACAATTTAATAATAAACAACAATGGATTTAATTAAAATTGCAGAAGAAGCATTCGCTACCGGAAAACAGCACCCGAGCTTCAAAGCAGGCGACACTGTAACAGTAGCATATCGTATTATCGAAGGTAACAAAGAACGTGTACAGTTGTACCGTGGTGTTGTTATCAAAATTGCAGGTCACGGAGAAAAGAAACGTTTTACTGTACGTAAAATGTCAGGAACTGTAGGCGTAGAAAGAATTTTCCCAATCGAATCACCGGCTATCGACAGCATCGAAGTGAACAAGGTTGGTAAAGTACGTCGCGCTAAACTGTACTACCTGCGTGCTCTTACTGGTAAGAAAGCAAGAATCAAAGAAAAAAGAGTTAACGGCTAATCAGCCTTACTTTTCGATTCGAAATAAAAAAGAGGGAATCTTCTGGCAAGATTTCCTCTTTTTTATTTCGTAACACAATTATCATTCCTACCTTTCGCGGCACAAGCACTTATACAGTATAATCATCGAAAAGCTTCCGATAGTCTTCATGTGTGGAAATCCAAAAGAAACAAATAGCCCCCCCCTTACAGCATTGGAAGATGATAAAAAAGGAATCCGGCAAAAAGATGCTAAATCTTATAAAATGGAATCATTATACTCTCTTTTCAATCGATTTGCTAACCACCCCTTTCTTAAACAAAGAGCTTCTGTAGATCTTTCTTGCATAAAAAAGAATAAAAAAAGAGTATTCATGCAGAACTTGATCACTTTGAGAGTATATATACGGAAAAAGACGAAAGAGATTATTAATTTCTTCCAAGTCTTTTGTTAATAACGTCCGAGTCTTTTATTAATAAAGTCGAAACAAATCATTAACTTCTTCCAAAGAGGTTATTAATAGTCTAAAATCAAAGTCATTTTTCACTTATTAGCTCCGGTTGGAGTGAGGTATCCCAAGTACCATTTCGAAGTTAGACTACAAGATTCGCTATCATACAAAACAGAATAAAAGAACTTTTCTTTCTTCCGGCGAGGATCAAGCTCAATAAGATATCTTTTTGACCTGCCGAGAGTCAGCTAAAATTCATTTTTCCCACCGGTTCCCAACAAAGATCGGAATATGCCCGCCCTGAACCGATAGAAAATACAAAATGACATTTTTGACAAAACGATATTGGAGTACATCCCGAAGTTCCTGCCCACACAGACAAAAAAAGCTCCGGAATTGCTTCCGGAGCTTTCAGCTAAATAATCGCTTTCATTCGCTCTTAGTCTCTCAGGTCTTTCAACTCCCAAGCCAATGCACTGGCACCCAGTACGGCAGCATCGGAGTCTTTCAACTCAGAAACGAGCAATTTTGTTTTGCCTTTGTAAATGTTCAGAAGATTGTTTTCCATGGCTTTTGTAATCGGCTTCATGATATAGTCGCCCGATTTTGCCAAACCACCGAACAAGATAATAGCTTCGGGACTTGAGAAAGCAATAGCGTCAGCCAATGCCTCACCCAGAATATTACCTGTAAATTCGAAAATCTCCTGAGCCAGCTTATCTCCCTGTACGGCAGCATCGTATACATCTTTCGATACAATGCTCTCTGCCGGGATATTGCGCAACAAGCTGGCATCGGTACGTGCAGCGAGGAATTCGCGTGCAGTGCGTGCCACACCTGTAGCCGAACAGTATGTTTCCAGACATCCTTTACGTCCGCAACCACAGATACGTCCGTCACGACGAACGATCACGTGACCGAGTTCTCCGGCAAAGCCGTCATGTCCGTAAACCACTTGTCCGTTGATAACAATACCACTACCGACACCTGTTCCCAGAGTAATCATGATAAAATCTTTCATACCGCGAGCAGCCCCGTAAGTCATTTCACCCACAGCGGCAGCATTAGCATCGTTTGTCAAGGCTGTCGGAATGCCCAGACGTTCCTCGAACATAGAAGCCAACGGCAATACACCTTTCCAAGGCAGGTTAGGAGCAAACTCAATGGTTCCGGTATAATAGTTTCCATTAGGAGCGCCAATGCCGATACCCTTTATTTTATCCACCCCGCCATTTGCAATGATCAACGGCAGAAGATTTTTGCATACTTCATCTGCATATTCTTCTACTGTAGGATATACCTGAGTTTTCACTGCACCGCTTGCTATAATAGTTCCGCGCGCGTCAACAATTCCAAAGACAGTGTTTGTTCCGCCAATGTCAATACCCACTACGTAGGGTTTCTCCATGCTTGAATTCATGATACTCTTATTTAAAGGGTTAGTTAATATTAAATGTTTATTGCACACAAATTACGTAAAGAAGATTGAGTCTACAAAATCTTTTTTTAAAAAAGTTCACTTCGTTTGCAACTTTTCGTATCAACCGTGCGTCTAATAGAACAAATCATAAGAAAATTGAAACTAAATAGATGAAACTGTGATACACTTAAAAGACATTAACAAAACCTACAACAACGGAGCCCCCCTCCACGTACTCAAAGGCATCAATCTCGATATCGAGCGGGGTGAATTCGTTTCCATTATGGGAGCATCAGGTTCCGGCAAATCTACTTTACTTAATATATTAGGTATACTGGATAATTACGATGACGGAGAGTATTACCTCAACAATGTGTTGATTAAAAACCTAAGCGAAACTAAATCCGCGGAGTACCGCAACCGGATGATCGGTTTCATCTTCCAGTCGTTTAACCTGATTTCATTCAAAAACGCAGTAGAAAACGTTGCACTACCTCTATTTTACCAAGGAGTAAGCCGGAAAAAGCGGAACGCAATGGCTATGGAATACCTCGACAAACTGGGGCTCAAGGACTGGGCACACCACATGCCCAACGAAATGAGCGGCGGTCAGAAACAGCGTGTAGCCATCGCCCGTGCCCTGATTACACAGCCTCAGATTATTCTGGCCGACGAACCTACCGGTGCACTGGACAGCAAAACTTCAGTAGAAGTCATGCAAATCCTGAAAGACCTGCACAAGACCGGAATGACCATTGTCGTAGTAACCCACGAAAGCGGAGTTGCCAACCAGACGGACAAGATTATTCACATCAAAGACGGTATTATCGAACGGATTGAAGAGAACCAGAATCATGATGCCTCACCATTCGGCAAGGATGGATATATGAAATAAAAACAAATACAAATATGATTGACATTTGGCAAGAAATATATGGCACCATTAAACGGAACAAACTTCGTACGTTCCTGACCGGATTTGCCGTAGCATGGGGAATTTTCATGCTGATAGTGCTATTGGGAGCCGGTAACGGGCTGATCCATGCTTTTGAAAAGTCATCCTCCGCACGAGCACTGAACTCCATCAAAATCTATCCGGGATGGACCGGAAAACCCTACGACGGACTGAAAGAGGGACGCCGCATTCAACTGGATAACAAAGACTTGAATGCTACCATGGAACATTTCAGTGACAACATCATCAGCGTAGGTGCCAGTCAATGGCAGAGCAATGTGAATCTGAGTTACGGACAGGAGTACGTTAACCTTTCACTGGAAGGGGTATATCCGAACTTTACAGAAGTGGAATCCGTAAAATCGACAGAGGGACGGTTCATTAATGATATCGACCTCAAAGAACGGCGAAAAGTAATTGTACTACATACCAAAACGGCTGAGATCCTTTTCGGAAAAAGCCGAACAGAGCCTATCGGAAAATTCGTAAATGCCGGTGGAGTTTCTTATCAGGTAGTAGGACTTTACACCGATCCGGGTGACCAGGGAAGCAGTGAAGCATATATTCCCTTCTCAACCCTACAGGTGATTTACAATAAAGGCGATAAACTAAACAACCTGACTTTCACGACCAAAGGGCTCACCACGATGGAATCGAATGAGGCATTTGAAGCAGCCTATCGTAAAGTGATGGGTGCCAAACATCGTTTCGATCCTTCGGACAACAGTGCACTATGGATATGGAACCGCTTTACCAACTATCTGCAATCTCAGAATGCCATGGGTATCCTGCGCACGGCCATCTGGGTGATCGGTGTCTTTACACTTCTGAGTGGCATTGTGGGTGTATCAAATATCATGCTGATCACAGTGAAAGAGAGAACACGCGAATTTGGGATCCGCAAGGCATTGGGTGCCAAGCCATTCTCCATCCTGTGGCTGATTATCGTAGAGAGTGTAACCATTACGACCCTCTTTGGATATATCGGCATGGTAGCGGGAATCGCAGCTACCGAATGGATGAATAAGGTGGCCGGAGAACAAACCGTAGATGTGGGAATGTTCTCGGAAACGGTATTCCTGAATCCGACGGTAGATATCAGTATTGCCATACAGGCCACATTAACCCTGGTAATCGCAGGCACATTGGCAGGATTCTTCCCGGCCAAAAAAGCAGTAAGTATCAGACCTATTGAAGCACTTAGAGCAGATTGATTATGAGAGTAGATATAGACACGTGTGAGGAAATCCTCGTCACGATAACAAGAAACAAAACACGAAGCCTGCTGACGGCTTTCGGAGTATTCTGGGGTATCTTCATGTTGATAGCCCTGATGGGGGGCGGACAAGGGATGCAGGACATGATGCAAGCCGAATTCGAAGGATTTGCCACCAACTCGGGATTCATGGGCTCCCAGAAAACAGGGGAAGCTTACAAAGGATTCCGTAAAGGGCGCTACTGGGATATCGAGAACTCGGATGTAGAACAAATCCGTGAGAAAGTAAAAGATATCGATGTTATTACCCCATCGATAGCCCGCTGGGGCTCGACGGCCATTTTCGGAGAAAAAAAGTATGATTGCAGCGTAAAGGGGCTCTATCCGGACTACGCCAAGATTGAAAATCAGGATATGGCTTACGGAAGATTCATCAATGATGTGGACGTACGCGAAGGACGCAAAGTCTGCGTGATCGGCAAACGCGTTTACGAAAGCCTTTTCAATCCGGGCGAAGATCCTTGTGGAAAGTATGTACGGGTAGACGGAATCTATTACCAGGTGATCGGTATGTGCGTATCCGAAGGAAACATAAATATTCAGGGACGGGCTTCGGAAGCTGTTGTATTGCCTTTTAGTACCATGCAACAAGCCTACAATATGGGAAAACGTATCGATGTGATATGCTATACCGTGAAACCCGGGAAAAAAGTAAGCGATCTGGAACCGGAAATAGAAAGCATCCTGAAAGAAGCACACTATATAGCACCGGACGATAAGCAGGCAGTCATGAAACTGAATGCGGAAGCCATGTTCTCGATGATGGATAATTTGTTTACCGGTATCCATGTACTGATCTGGATGGTGGGCTTAGGTACTTTGCTGGCCGGCGCCATCGGTGTATCGAACATCATGATGGTAACGGTAAAGGAACGAACCACGGAAATAGGTATACGACGTGCCATCGGTGCCCGTCCGAAAGATATCTTGCAACAGATCTTATCGGAAAGTATGGTACTGACTACCATAGCAGGCATGGCCGGCATCTCTTTTGGAGTATTGATCCTGCAATTGATGGAAATAGGCGTTAACTCCGGTAAAGACCATTATTCTCACTTCCAGGTCTCCTTTGGCATGGCTATCGGAACGTGCCTGTTGCTGGTGACACTGGGATTACTGGCCGGGCTGGCACCGGCTTACAGAGCAATGGCCATCCGTCCGATAGAGGCTATCAGAGATGAATAAAGTACAGCCTCTCCCCCACAAAAAGCAGAAAAGAGACACAGTCAAGTATAGAAAATAACAATTCAAAATATAAAACAAGATGAAAAAGTATCTGAAAATCACATTACTGGTAGTGGTAGCCGCCATCTTCATTGGGACATTCATATTCCTGTACCAGAAGTCGAAACCCCAAACAACTGTATATGAAACTGTCACCCCGGAAGTTGCCGACCTGGAAAAGACTACAGTGGCCACCGGTAAAGTAGAACCACGAGATGAAGTACTTATTAAACCACAAATATCCGGTATCATATCCGAGGTATATAAGGAGGCCGGACAAACCATCAGACAAGGTGAAGTGATCGCAAAAGTGAAAGTTATTCCGGAACTGGGCCAGTTAAACTCAGCCGAAAGCCGTGTGCGCGTAGCAGAAATCAGTGCAGCTCAGGCAGAGACCGACTTCGGACGTATCAAGAAGCTTTATAATGACAAGTTAATCAGCAAAGAGGAATTCGAGAAGAGTGAAGTGGATATAAAGAAGGCACGCGAAGAATTGCAGACTGCAAAAGATGCATTGGAAATCATCAAAGAGGGTATCACCAAAAACAGTGCATCGTTCAGTAGCACACTGATCCGTTCGACCATCAACGGACTGATTCTGGATGTACCTATCAAAGTAGGTAACTCCGTTATTATGAGTAATACGTTCAATGACGGTACGACTATCGCCACGGTAGCTAACATGAATGACCTGATTTTCAAAGGTAAAATAGACGAAACAGAGGTTGGACGTATCCATGAAGGTATGCCGGTGAAACTGACGATCGGTGCTTTGCAGAATCTTACATTTGATGCCGAACTGGAATACATTTCTCCGAAAGGTGTGGAAGAAAACGGAGCCAATCAGTTTGAGATTAAAGCGGCCGTTCACGCACCGGATTCAGTACAGATCCGTTCCGGATATTCTGCCAACGCAGAAATCGTGCTGCAACGTGCACAGAAAGTTTTGGCAGTTCCCGAGGGCGTAATCGAATTCAGCGGTGACAGCACGTTCGTATGGGTAATGACCGATAGCATTCCCGAACAGAAGTTCGAACGTCGCCAAATCAAAACCGGTATGAGCGATGGTATCAAACTGGAAATCAAAGAGGGTCTGACCGGAAAAGAAAAAGTGAGAGCTTCGGAAAAGAAAAGTAAATAAGCCTTTATATATAAAAGAGGTATAAAGAAAATACGAATCACCAACAACGCATAATATGGGAAACAAAATATTAATTAATTTACTGATACTGACCGGACTGTCCACTTACGCTGCACAGGCACAGGAAGGATGGACTCTACGTCAGTGTATCGATTATGCCATTGAGCATAACATCAGTGTGCAGCAAACAGCAAATTCAGCCGAACAAAGCAAGGTGGATGTAAACACAGCCAAATGGGCACGCCTGCCCAACCTCAGCGGTAGCGCTTCGCAAAACTGGAGCTGGGGGCGCACGGCATCACCCGTAGACAATACCTACAACGACATTAACAGCGGTAGCAGCAGCTTTAGCCTGGGTACGAATATTCCCTTATTCACCGGTCTGGAACTACCCAATCAGTACGAGCTTACGAAGCTCAACCTGAAAGCTGCAATAGAAGACTTGAATAAAGCGAAAGAGGATCTGGCCATCAATGTCACTTCTGCTTATCTGCAAGTACTCTTTAATCTGGAACTAAGTAAAGTGGCCCAGAGCCAGGTAGGCCTCAGTAAAGAGCAACTGAACCGTATCACCCGCTTGCATGAAGTAGGAAAAGCCTCTCCTGCCGAGGTTGCTGAAGCCAAAGCACGTGTTGCACAAGACGAAATGAGCGCTGTGCAGGCAGATAACAATTACCGGTTGGCTTTGCTCGACCTAAGCCAATTGCTTGAACTGCCAACTCCGGAGAACTTCGCATTGGCTGCCCCGGATACTGAGTTGGAGTTTTCTCCACTTACTTCACCGGACGATATTTATAATCAGGCCATGTTATACAAGCCCGGTATCAAAGCAGCCCAATACCGCCTTGAAGGTAGTGAGAAAAACATCCGTATAGCTAAAAGCAGCTACTATCCTCAGTTATCCTTCTCAGCCGGATTAGGTACGAATTTCTATACAGTAAACGGTAGTGCCGGTTCAAGTTTTGGTAATCAAATGAAGAACAACCTGAATAAATATGCCGGATTCAGTTTGAATATACCTATATTCAATCGTCTGGCTACCCGCAACCGCGTACGTACGGCACGCCTGCAACAGACCAATCTGGCACTGCAATTGGACAACAGCAAGAAAGCACTGTACAAAGAAATCCAACAAGCATGGTACAATGCTGTAGCCGCCGAAAGCAAGTTTAAGTCAAGCGAATCAGCCGTAGAGGCCAACCGGGAATCTTTCCGTCTGATGAGTGAGAAATTCGATAATGGAAAAGCAACTTCGGTTGAATACAATGAATCTAAGCTGAATCTCACCAAAGCATTGTCCGACCGGATTCAAGCCAAATATGATTATCTGTTCCGTACAAAGATACTGGACTTCTATAAAGGACAGCCCATTGATTAAGAAAAGAAGTTATTATTATTGTAAGTGATAGGGGTGGGAAAAAAGTTCCACCCCTATTTTTTACCCTGCTGCCCGGACAAAATAAAGGGCGAAATTCACATTCCACCCTTTATCAATCAAAATTACAATCTAAGAGTAAGTTATGCCACAATTGGACAACTCACCCATTTATCCCAGTACAAGTAATGTGCCAGACTAATAACTATCTAACTATCAGCACACATACAAATTCACAGGATGTTCAGGAACGGACATATCACTTACATTAACGGACATTTCATTTCAGAAAAAAAGAAAACACATACCTTGTTCATCCTCTTTTGCTTTTTTTTCATACCTTGCAGCGTTTTTAGTTTGCTAAATCGTATGTTCACGATGAGCAGGTAGCAGAGGAGTGACTGGAAAGTATGACCGTCGGAATGAAATCGTGGAAGAAAACGAGCAAGGGCGATCTTAATCCGGACACGTATGAAAAGCATTACATGACCATCCAAAACCTGATGGCAAAACGCAATGACTACCCAAAGTAGTACGTACACAAATGCTCCAAGCGGGAAAAACAACTCCAACTGTGGTTACCAACCGTTCTCCATTCGGACAAGATGTCGCAAAGAACCGGCTCTCGGAGGTTATTGCCGTTTCGACATTTTCCGTAACGGACTGACAGTACCGGAAAAGAATCTATAAAAGGAGAATCATCCGAGGAACCTTCGTCCGGGTATGCGAGGGTTCCTCGTATGAAATGAAAATACAGATACAGCCTGAACAGTTCAATTAACGAAAATAAAAACGACATGAGAAACATCCAACGAACCATTCTCCGGATAGCCGGGCTACTCTTCTGCCTGCCGTCCTTCTGTTCAAATCCGGTAGTTATAGGCAACAGCCGGTTCACGTTCGTCACCGACCATCTGGTGCGTATGGAGTACGCACAGCAGGGACAGTTCCTGAATGACTCTACACTCTTCGCTGTCGACCGCACTCCCAGATGTACCGACGTAAAAGTGGAGAGAAAAGAGGGCAACCGCTACGTAATGACCACCCCCGTCCTGCGCATCGAGTACTACAACGACGGATTCCCCTTCGGGCAAACCAACCTGTTTGTCTACTTCAGAAACGGAGACGCACCCAAAGAGACGCGTTGGTACATAGCCAGCCGCCAAAGCCGGAACCTGCTGGGACCGGTGACCACGCTCGACGATGTAGACGGCCCCATCGACCGACAGGAAGGATTATTGAGCCGCGATGGATGGTACCTGATTAACGACACCGGCAAAGAAATCCTGAAAAACGGATGGGTCACCGAACGCGACCGCAGCCATGTACAGGATTTGTATCTGTTTGTTTACGGCAATGACTACAAGGCAGCCCTGAAATCGCTTCAGGCAGTCAGCGGTCCGTCACCGATGACCCGCAAATATGTACACGGTTCCTGGTATTGCCGCTGGTGGAATTATACGGACGAAGACTACCGTCAACTGGTACGTGAATATCGCGAACACGACTTCCCACTCGACATCATGGTGTTCGACATGGGATGGCATACGCAAAACGCCAAAGTGGGAACCGGACATGCCGGCACACGCGGCTGGACGGGTTACAGCTGGAACCGGAAACTGATTCCGGAACCGGAGAAGCTGATAAGCGACTTCAAAGATGACCATATTTACGTGGTACTGAACGAACATCCGCACGACGGTATCCGCCCGCACGAGGACAGCTACAAAGCATTTATACGTGACCTGGGAGCAGATACGCTGAAAACCGGCGTACCCTTGTTTGACGCAGGCGACCGCAATTATATGAATGCCTTCATGAAACATGCCCATCAGGAAAGCGACTCCATGGGTGTAGCATTCTGGTGGCTCGACTGGCAACAAGATTATCTGTATCCGCTGGTACGGGGTACAAACATGAAACACCTTCCCTGGCTGAACCACATTTATTATAACTACTCGGCCGGTAACCGCCTCCGCGGTGCAGGATTCAGCCGTTGGGCAGGTTGGGGAGACCATCGCCATCCGATCCAGTTCTCCGGAGATGCCGTGGGCAACTGGGACTTGCTCCGCTTTGAGGTTGACCTGACGACTACCAGCGGCAATGCAGGCTGTTTCTTCTGGGCACACGATCTCGGTGGATTCTATGACGGAACCGATCCGGAACTCTATACCCGCTGGACACAATTCGGACTGCTGAACTCTTCACTCCGCATCCACTCGGTATATGACAAAAAACTCGACCGCCGCCCCTGGCTTTGGGGGACAGAGGCAGAAAAGGCCATGCACAGGATTTATCACCTGCGCTCGCAGCTGATGCCCTACATTTACTCCTCCGTCCGCCAGTGCCATACGGATATGTTGCCGCTCAACCGGGGCATGTACATCGAATATCCGGAAGAAGAAAAAGCCTATCAATATCCGGGACAATTCCTGTTCGGAGATCTCTTACTGGGTGCCCCCATCACTACAAAGGGCAAAGGAGAGAAGAAAACAGCCACACAAGAGGTCTGGCTGCCTGGCGGAACAAGCTGGTATAACTTCTTCACCGGCGAGAAACAAGAGGGTGGACAAGTCATAAAGACAGAAAGCCCACTGGACGAATTCCCCTTATTTATCAAAGGAGGCCATCCGCTGCCGATGCAGCCATATACGGAAAGAATGTGCTCCACCCCGCTCACCGAACTGACCGTGCGTTGCTATCCGGGAGAAGAGGGAGCGGACAACACTTACACCCTGTACGAGGATGACGGACTGACGCAGGATTATCTGACCGGCAAGTATGCCACCACCCGCCTCAACTATCAGAAGACCGGAGAACAAACAATCATCACCGTGTCGCCGGCAGAAGGAACCTATGAAGGGCAGCCCCGGAAACGCGCTTACCGGATTGAACTGCCGGGAGTCACGACACAAGCCAGCATACAGGTGAACGGTAAAAAGGTAAGAGTCACTCCGGATAAGGAATTAAACGGAATTGTAGTGCAAGTCAAGGTTACGGACATCCGTAAACCGGTTGTAATCAAGATACAATAATAACACGAGGATGTGCTGGGAACCCGTCAGGCTGTGGCAGGCTCCCGGCACACCCTCTATATCCGATTACTGCATTCCAGCAAGTTCTCTCTTCACAATCCAGTATCCGACCCTGGACTCCGAAATACCCGGCTTCACTTTATGGTTACATACCAGTTCGTCATCTGTTATGGCAGATTCCAGGTAATAAAAGCAACAAGAATCGTCTCCATCCAGCCTCCGGGCCAGTTCTATGATATGCGTGGATATCAGGAAACGGCTGTGAACCTTCTCCCTGAGCACTTCGGTCACGGCTACCGATGCTTCAAAAGCATCCCGTGCATTGGTCCCCCTGAACAATTCGTCGAACAGCACAAAACAATGGTTACCTTCATTAATCTGTTGCAACACCTCTTTCACCCGGAGTACTTCCGCATAAAAATGACTGCGCCCATCCCTTAACGAATCCGGAAGATTGATAGAAGTAAAGATACCATCAAACACCGGACAGACCATAGAAGAAGCGGGCACCGGAAATCCGGCATGAGCCAGCCATACGGCGGACGCTATCGCTTTCAAGGTCGTGGATTTACCGGCCATATTTGATCCTGTAAAAATACAGATATTCCCATGCTCCATATCCCAGTCGTTCTTCACCGCATCTTTCACCTGAGGATGGTAAAAGTCACGAAGCACAAATTTGCCATCGGTCGTAAACGTAGGAAAACACCATCCTTTCGTAACAGCCGTACGGTGCATGGTACGGATGGCATCCAATTGATATACAATCGAAAGAAGATCAGCAATGGTATGGTTGCGCCGATAGCGGAAAATATAATCCAGCCGGTCGGTCCGGTAAAAACCGTCCTCCTGTCCGCAGGATTCTACCATTTTGCCCAACTCCGTAGCCTGATAAGTCTCCAGGACAGTAGCTACCATGCTGCGGATTAACCGGGGAGAAAGTTCGGTCACATGATCCGCAAAAATCTTCAGTTCCAGCAAAACATTTTCAAGCAACTTTGTTCCTCTCTGAATGATATAGCGTTCGGGAGTACTTCTGAACACCCTGAAAGCACGTGATAAAACAGATTCCAGATAAGTAACCCTTGTCGGACGGTCTCCCTGACTAAGATAAAACTCTATAAAATCCAGCTCTTCCCGACAAATACGTATTTCGGGGAAGTCCGGACACCGGATTGCCTCCTGCCTTTCATGCAGCATCTGCCAATCGGATATGGGATGGGTTGCCCAATCTTCCAGACACCTCTTTCCTCCGTCACTTTCCGTCATGTCAAAGAGAGAGAAAAGAGTTTTCTCTCCGTACGTACTCTCCATCACTCCTAAGTCATTGAGAGTCTGTCTATCTGTTCGTAGTTGTTTCACGGTATCTCATATGATCGATTTCTCAAAGATAGAATATTTTTCCGGAAAGAGCATCATCCATCCTCCCGGAATTGTATAACTTTGCAGCCGATAAATCCGTAGTTTACATATCATAATGGGAAAATATCGTACGAAAGGGAGCATCGCTCTCATCATTACAGGAAGTGTCCTGATCCTTGTTCTGACAGGTTTATATTGGGGACGCAACGGAATTCTCTGCCGAATGGTTGGCAAGCGGATACTGCGCACCGAACAAAAATACGGATTATCCATCCGCTACGATGCCTTGCGAATGAAAGGGCTGAACGAAATCGAGCTGAGCAATCTTTCCGTAGTCCCTGACAAGCGGGACACCCTCCTCACCCTGCATGCCCTGAACATGCGCCTCAGCTTCTGGAAACTGCTACGCGGAAAGATCGAAGTACGCAACGTAACCGCCGACCGGCTGAAAGTTTCATTCATCAAAGCAGACAGCACAGCAAATTATGACTTCCTCTTCCTGAAAAAGGAACAGGAGGTACCGGCCGGTTCGGCACAAGCCGACTATGCCCACAGAGTGAACAGGATACTGAACCTGCTCTATGGTCTCTTACCCGAAAACGGAACACTGCGTCAAGTCGACGTCAGCGAACGGAAAGACCGTAACTTCGTAGCTATCCGCATCCCGCAATTAAGCATACGGCAAAACCATTTCAACTCCGATATCGAAGTACAGGAAGATTCGGTAAGCCAACATTGGACCACCTGTGGAGAGGTAAACCGAAGCCACCACACGCTAAAAGCCGAACTTTATGCACAGCATAAAGAGAAAATCGCCCTCCCCTATCTCAAACGCCGTTTCGGTGCGGACATTCGCTTGGATACCCTTACCTATAGCCTGACTGAATCGGAAGGAAACAGCGGTCAGATTATACTGACAGGACAAGCAGCAGTCAACGGACTTGAAGTGTATCACAAAGCTCTTTCCCCTCAAACAGTCAATCTGGACCGCGGACAAATATCCTACCGGGTGCTTGTGGGTAAAGAGTTCGCCGAACTGGACAGCACAACCTTGGTGCAATTCAACCAGATGCAGCTTCATCCTTATCTGAAAGCTGAGAAGAGAGAACACCAATGGCACTTCACAGCAGCTTTAAACAAGTCCTGGTTTCCGGCAAACGAACTCTTCGGCTCGCTCCCCAAAGGACTATTCAGCAATCTGGAAGGGATAAAGACGGACGGCGAACTGTCCTATCATTTCTTGCTGGATGTGGACTTTGCCCTACCGGACAGCCTGAAGCTGGAATCGGAATTAAAGGAGAGAAACTTCCGCATTGTGAAATACGGAGCCACAGACCTTGGTAAAATGTCGGAAGAGTTTATCTATACGGCTTACGAAAACGGACAGCCGGTACGCACTTTCCCCATAGGCCCCTCATGGGAACATTTCACGCCACTGGACAGCATCTCCCCACTATTGCAAATGTCTGTGATGCAAAGTGAAGACGGAGCCTTCTACTATCACCGGGGCTTTCTTCCCGATGCCATGCGTGAAGCATTGATACAAGACCTGAAAGTGAAACGTTTTGCCCGTGGGGGAAGTACCATCACCATGCAGCTGGTAAAAAACGTATTCCTGAACCGGAACAAAAACATCGCCCGGAAACTGGAAGAAGCCCTGATCGTCTGGCTGATAGAAACGGAACGTCTCACTTCCAAAGACAGGATGTACGAAGTATATCTGAACATAGTGGAATGGGGGCCGCTTGTCTACGGAGCACAGGAGGCTGCTGCCTACTACTTTAAAAAACGCCCGTCTCAACTGACAGCCGAGGAGTCCATCTTCCTGGCATCCATCATTCCGAAGCCCAAGCATTTCCGAAATTCGTTCACCGGTGACATGAAACTGAAAGAAAACCTGGAAGACTATTATCGATTGATAGCCGAACGACTGGCAAAAAAGGGAGTTATCAGCGAAGCAGCGGCCGACAGTATCCGACCGGAGATAAATGTGACCGGCGAAGCAAGGAAAGACTTGAGGAGAGACAGCATACAGTAATTTATCAGATACCCAAAGCAGAATAGAGGGAAACTCACCACAGAGGACACAGAGTAACACAGAGTGAATTTTAAGTCATTGATTAGTAAAGTTGTTAATCTGTGATAATCTATTTGGTGAAAAGGCTTTTGACACATCCCCATCCTAACTGATTTATCTGCTAAGAGAGCATTTACCGACACAGAACCGTTATTTCTTTGTTAAGTCCCCCTATACAAAGGGTATTCAGCAAACAATTCCACCGTAAAAAGTGTTTCATTGTACATTTTTTAGCCGTTTGCTATGGCAATTCAGAAATTATCACCATCTTTGTGGTGAACTACAACATTCTCTCGCTTGGAGAGCAAGACATAGAAAGCATTCTTTGTCTAACTTTAGCTACGGGCATAATTTATTTATGTCCGCAGCTTCTGGATAAAAGACGGCTCTGCCCCCGTGTCTGATACCGTAATGGGTCAGCATATATGCTTTTCTTGCTCTGCAATGGAATGATGTAGTTCAGCGGGTCAGCAGGGCCGTTCATTTTTCCCTGCCCGATATACGTTTGAGCTATGGGCAAACAATCTACTATCAAAATCTTGTCTTTCCACCGGCGCAGAACCAACGCAAACGGTTGGTATCGGTTGGATTTTATTTTTCAGCGAGGTAAAAAGATTCTGCATTATACACTCTCTACCCGGGATTACGAATATGCAGAGTGTTTCTGTTCACCTTCCCATATCGAACGTGCAGACATGATTGTCTTTGTAGCCGAACTTCTTTTAGAAATTCATAAAGTGAAATATTCGTGCCTGAAACGTACACCAAGCCAGGCGTATGCCACTTCCAAATATATATCCCGGATCAATCAAATATGCAAAAAGAACCATTATCACAAAACGCCTGTCATTATAGACGGGCTATAGTACTTTGATCTTTCATAATAAATTCTCTTTTATAATTGACTTTAAATCTAAATCCGACTCACCAAACCAGTTAACTCGTCGAACCGCTGCCACTCTACCCCCCGGAGGACAGCGGTTCTTTTTCTTTCATTTAACCAGTTCACATGAATCGTTTCTCTATTCTATTTCATATTTAATCATCTAATTATCAATATTTAATCATTCATGTCGGTATCTTTATCTCGTCCCGTATACCCGGGCTTATAAGCCCGGGTATACGGACTCATGGGCACGTGTACCCGGGCTCATGGGCACGCCTGCCCGAAACCGGATGCAGATTGCACCATTTCCGGTTAAACAACAAGGGAAAACGAAATGCTTTAAGAGGTGTATTTGCTTAAGAAACGCGTATCTTTCGGCTGATTACCAGCATTTTACGCCTTACTTTTGCCTTAAAACAGTAGGTGGAAGATGGAAGATACGGGTGGAAGATAAAGGGCTGAAAAATGCGATCTTCCACCGGATATTTCTTTGATTATTAGAGTGATAAACTCAAAAAGATGGAAGGTGGAAGATCGAAATGCAGACAAATAAAATTCGTCGAACTGACGTTATTTATCCCGGCTCCCTCTTTCCGACGAGCGGGAAGAAGAACTACGGCTACTCCCTGAAGCAGAATTTCCACTGCTGCGTCTGCTTGAAGAAGAACGCTCAGAGACTGAACTTCGGGTGCCATTATTACTCTTCACCCTCTCCTGGCTCCGGCTACTACTGCGTCTGCTATCCGTACGTTCAGGAGTCACCCTATTGGGAGTTGCCGAACTCCTCGGAGTCACCCTGTTTTTATCTCGTGAGGCAGAACTTTCCCTCCGCACATCATTCCTCCGCACATCATCTCTCCGTGCCGAATTAGGACGTATAGTTACCGTACCGAAATCGGAACGACGGTGCGTGTTATAATTCCGGTGATCTCTTATGCTGTGGGAACCGGAATAGAAGTCATGCCGGTAACGTCCGCGATAATAGCTGTTATGATAGTGCGTACGATAGTGTCCGCCGCAATAACTGCTATAGTGGTAAGGCTTTCCGAAATAGAAGTGGTTATGGTTTGTATACCGGATATAGACCCGGAAGCTCCAGCCTCCGCCATTGGCGTAAATCGGGCGATAGAAATAATCCACCCCTATAAAACGCCGATATTGTGAAGCAGTCAGCACCCATCGTAAGTCATCGTTACGAATATCCAACGTGCGATAGTATTTATCGAGCGCCCACTCTTCTCCCCGCATCACATCGTCCATCAGATAACGGATGGAGTAAACAAAATCATAATTGATTTCGTATACATCATTATATTGTCCCGTACTCAGGTTCAATTCATAAGCCATCTTGTCGGTAAGGAAACGAGTCTCCTTACGAATGCGGCTATTGCTCATGGCAGCCATGCTCACACTACTTACAGCAGTGATTCCGATGGCCAGAAAGAATATCAGTACTCGTTTCTTCATATCTCAAGTCTATTTAGTTCTATTATAATTCTTCACAAAATCCTTCACAGTACTCCGATTCGACAGGAAGTCCAGTTCATCTACTGCTATGGAGAAGTTATCTTTATCCACTACACTCGGGTAAAGTATCTTCAGCACCTTAGTGCGGTCATCATCAAAGCTATAAAGTTTTATCAGTCTACGGCATTGCTCTGAAGTAAACCCGGTAGAACTCGCTGCTTTTTCGATAAAGTCCGTCCTGTCCGAGTCGAATGTTTTACTCTTTGCATCATTCAGGAAGCGGGCAAATTCATCATTTCTCATTGCCCTGTAGCTATAGGAAGGCCCCACTTCCGAAGCGGAAACCGTACCGCCAATACCTAAAGAGAAAGATGGAGCGGGAGGAACAGTGGGTGCACCGTCCTTGAACGAATCCAGCCCTACGACACGGTTGTCTATAAAGTTAACGCAAATCACCGAAGGCCCTGCTTTGGAAAGGTACCCGCGATATTCCCACTCTTCCATGCCACCATCAAAGCGTCTGTAGTTCGGTTCTCCAAGAATGGTTTTCACCTCTTGTTGCGTCATTCCTTTCTGAATCCCCATCAGTTGGCTGTTCCTGAAATCTGCCAACAGGCTGGCACAACTACTCATGACAACGAGCAAGAGTAGTATTGCTGAAACATGTATCTTTTTCATAATTTATATAGGTTTTAGTTACGTTGACTATGGTATTTTCTCACAAATTCGTTCATCTTATTCTTATCGGACTGAAAGGTCAGACTCTCAATAACCAGATAAAAATTCGGTTTATCAACAATCCGCGGATACATGGCCTGCATCAGCTTTATTTTTTCACTGTCGAAACTGAACAACTTAACCAACTGGAGGCATTGATCGGAAGTAAAGCCGGTAGAGACAAGCGTAGTCTCGATCAGTTTATTGCGGTCAGAATCGAAAGGCTTATCTTTCACTGTTCTCAGAAAGCGGTCGAACTCTGCACGGTTCATCACCACATCATATCCGTATCCGGGACGTGACGGACGGTCGGGGTAATCAGGACGGTCCGGACGGAAATCGGGACGATTGTCTCTACCTACCCGGATATCCCGTATGTTCATACCGGGATTTGACACCCATTCCTGAAACAACAAATCTCCTTTTACACTCTGTCCGGTGCGCGGGATATAGCGCGCGGCATATACCTCTATGCGGTGTCTGCCCGAATAGTTGGCTATGAAGCAAGTCTCTGTCGGCGTGCATATCTGTTCGCCATCCATAAAGACAAGAATCGCCTCACCTGCACTCTGGATATTTATTCCGCTGATTCTTCCGGCTTGTGCCATAAATGCAGCGAACAAGAAACAAAGGGTTATGATTACTTTTCGCATATCGTTTAGTTTTTATTGTTTTTAATATCACAAAAATAGGGTGAGGAAACTCCCCACCCTAATGATTCTGTCTATTCATACGTAGGGTTTTCCCTATTCAGTTTAGGGACGAACCAACTCGATTCCGTCTTCGTGGAGCAGGATCAGACGTTTCTTATATAAGTCGCCAACGGCTTTCTTGAATGTCTTCTTACTGACACCGAAAACATCGTAAATCTCTTCGGCGGGGCTCTTGTCATTCAATCCGATCCGTCCGCCGTGGTCTGCAATATAGCGGTAAAGTGTTTTTGAGAAATCATCAACTTTCTCAAAACCCGGTTTCTGGAGAATCAGGTCTATCTTGCCGTCTTCGCGTACCTGCTTAATATATGCTTTCAGCGTATCGCCCGTATGTAAGGTCTGAAAGATCTCACTATCATACAGCAAACCACTGTACATATTCTCAATGATCGCCTTAAACCCAAGGTCCGTCTTCTGCCAGATAAGTATGTTCACCTCTTCGCCCGGCTGATAAGGAGCTTTCTCTTTGGACAAATAGCGGTCTACCTTGGCTGAAGCTACGATGCGGAAACTTTCATCGTCAATGTAGGCATGAATGACGTATTTATTCCCTACCTGCATCTTCATCTTCTGCTCACTGAAAGGGACAAACAGGTCCTTCATCAGTCCCCAATTGAGGAAAGCTCCGAACTGATTGACCCAAGATACCTCCAGACAAACAAACTCGCCTACTTGTACCAAAGGTGTCAGCGTAGTGGCTATCAACCGTTCTTCATTATCCAGATAGAGGAAGACGTTCAACCAGTCTCCCACCTTACAATCTTCGGGCACATAACGGGTAGGCAGCAGAATTTCGCCTTCTTCTCCGCCATCCAGATACATACCGAAATCTACCTGCTTGACTACCTCAAGCTGGTTGAATTTTCCTAATTCAATACTCATAATCTTCATTCAGTTTGTGACAAAGATAAATAAAAAACAGACGTAAGAATAATAAGCCGTCGAAAAACATATCGCTGCATCTGTTTGTTATCATCCGCAGACGATAACTTTTCATTATAGCGCAAAACTTTTTTCGATAAACAACCTGCGTTTAAACGAGTTATCTTTGCACCGGAAACAAGAAACAAAGCAATTGTCGAATTAAAAAAGATATAAATTATGGAATTCTTAACCAACGAAAAACTTACGATCGTAGGAGCTGCCGGAATGATTGGCTCTAACATGGCACAGACTGCCCTGATGATGAAACTGACTCCGAACATTTGTCTGTATGATCCTTATGCACCAGCTTTGGAAGGTGTAGCCGAGGAGCTGTACCACTGTGCGTTCGAAGGCGTAAACCTGACTTACACTTCAGATATCAAAGAAGCTTTATCAGGTGCGAAGTACATTGTGTCATCCGGTGGTGCCGCCCGTAAAGCAGGCATGACCCGTGAAGACTTGTTGAAAGGTAACGCAGAAATCGCAGCCCAGTTTGGTAAAGATATCCGCCAGTATTGCCCGGATGTGAAACATGTGGTCGTAGTGTTCAATCCTGCCGATATCACCGGACTGATTGTATTGCTCTATGCCGGCTTGAAACCGTCACAGGTATCCACACTGGCCGCTCTGGACAGCACCCGCCTGCAAAACGAACTGGTGAAGTACCTCCATATCCCCGCATCCGAAATTGTAAACTGCCGTACATATGGCGGCCACGGAGAACAGATGGCCGTATTTGCTTCTACCACTAAAGTACAAGGTGAAGCGCTGACCAAGATTATCGATACTCCACGCATGCCTATGCAGGATTGGGAAGATCTGAAAGTACGCGTTATTCAAGGTGGAAAACACATCATTGATCTGCGCGGACGCTCTTCATTCCAAAGCCCGGCTTATCTGTCTATCGAAATGATCGCGGCAGCCATGGGCGGACAACCTTTCCGCTGGCCGGCAGGCACTTATGTATCTGACAAGAAGTTCGACCACATCCTGATGGCAATGGAAACTTCCATCACCAAAGAAGGCGTTAGCTATAAAGAAGTACAAGGTACTCCTGAAGAGCAGAAAGAAATGGAAGAGAGCTACGCTCACTTATGCAAACTGCGTGATGAAGTGATAGCTATGGGTATCCTTCCGGAAATCAATAAATGGCACGAGCTGAACAAGCATATAAATTGATGACATCATACAAAGTTTAATTAGTTGGAATACTGCCTGTCTGCCATATGCGGATGGGCAGTATTTTTAGTTTTATCCGGAAAACATCGACTTGGGCGACCGCCTCAGTAACACTGATAACCAGCAGATTATATTTACCTGAATTTCCCCTTTCTATGTAAAACCATTTACCCCGGCATGTAAAAGCATTTACCTCGGTATGTAAAGCCATTTACCCCGGTACGTAAAAGCATTTACCCCGGTATGTAAACGGAACCGGCATTCGACGTGACAGATGCCCTCCCATAGGGTACGCACTCCAATGACGCATTCTTCGGATAGAGCTATTTCCCTTTCTCTATATCAACTCCCGTCCCTGCGGGACAGAGAGCTGAAAAGCCTTACTTTTGTTTACTGTCATCGGCCGCCTCCAACTGCTTGTAATATTCTTCTTTCTCTTTATTCTTCTTCTGAATCAGACTAGTGACATAAACAGTAAAAATCGGGAACATCATCATACCCAGTGCAGCCAGCAGCACCGAGAGTACACGTCCCGTCACGGTGACGGCAATGATGTTGGAACCAACCGTAGTCACATCCATAAATGCCCACCAGAGCGCATCTCCGTAACCGGTCACCAGCGGGTTGACTTTATGCTCAAGCACAAAGAAAGCCAGACTGGAAAAATAGACAGTGGCAAGCAGCATAGTCAAATAAGAGACAAACAGACCGGAAGCCTTATTATAAGTGAGCCAACCTACCACAATGGCCATCGCATACCCCCCCCGTACTAAGGGAACGAAACGAATCATATAAGTCACTTCGGGAGAGAAAGTCCATCCCATATACGATATAATATTCTGGTAGGGTATCGCCACCAGCAGGAAAATGAAGTGTGTACTGAGATAGTGCCATTTGTTTTTCGAAAGAAACAATTCGAGAATAAAGTCGAACAGGAACAAGACACAAATCCACAACTGGACTTTCATATATACCGACTGAGTATAAAAAGGGATGCCCTTGAATGTATCAATCGAAATACTGATGACCAGAAAAAGAGAAAGCAGCAGGATGATGACATGCAGAATGCCGTAGATCCCTTTCTTCCGTAAAGAAAAATCAGAAAGAGCCATTTTCATAAGCACTGATATTTTATGGGTTATTTTTAATTATGCAAAAGGAACAAGAGTCATACACGATTTGTTTGATATCGAATCAAGATCAGGAGGAAAACCGGTTTTCTCACTCTTGGCCGATGTTAATTAACCAAGTTTGACGTTAGTAAACTGAAACATCTTACGTTAAACGTTGTTATAGACACTGACTTAAAAATATTTTTCACTTAAAACCTTAACTTATGGCAAATATTAAACAAGCAGTGAAACTAGGGGTATTCACCCTGGCGATCATGAACGTAACGGCAGTAGTATCCCTACGTGGACTTCCTGCCGAGGCCGTATATGGAATGAGTTCGGCCTTCTATTATCTTTTCGCAGCTATCGTATTCCTTATTCCGACATCACTCGTTGCGGCGGAATTGGCTGCCATGTTCCAAGACAAACAAGGTGGTGTGTTCCGTTGGGTAGGCGAAGCATACGGAAAAAAATTAGGATTCCTTGCCATCTGGTTACAATGGATTGAAAGTACCATCTGGTATCCTACAGTGCTCACCTTTGGTGCTGTTTCCATAGCTTTTATCGGAACGAATGACGCACACGATATGACGTTAGCCAGCAATAAGATTTACACCTTAATCGTTGTTTTAATCATCTATTGGTTAGCCACATTCATCTCTCTCAAGGGTATGGGATGGGTTGGTAAAGTAGCGAAAGTTGGCGGACTTGTAGGAACTATTATTCCTGCAGCTCTTTTAATTATTCTCGGCATCGCTTATTTAGCAACAGGAGGACATTCCAATTTGGATTTCCACAGCAGTTTTTTCCCGGATCTCACAAACTTTGATAATGTTGTACTGGCTGCCAGTATCTTCTTGTTTTATGCCGGAATGGAGATGGGCGGCATTCATGTGAAAGACATGCAAAACCCTTCAAAGAACTATCCTAAGGCCGTATTCATCGGTGCTTTGATCACAGTTATTATCTTCGTTTTAGGAACTTTCTCACTGGGTATCATCATCCCGGCAAAAGACATTAACCTGACACAGAGTTTACTTGTAGGTTTCGATAATTACTTCAGATATATCCATGCCTCCTGGTTATCACCAATCATCGCCATCGCCCTTGCATTTGGTGTGTTGGCAGGTGTATTGACATGGGTTGCCGGTCCGTCAAAAGGTATCTTTGCCGTAGGTAAGGCCGGTTATATGCCCCCGTTCTTCCAGAAGACCAACAAACTGGGTGTACAGAAAAACATTCTGTTCGTTCAGGGTGGTGCTGTTACCGTATTGAGCCTTTTGTTTGTGGTTATGCCTTCCGTACAGAGTTTCTATCAGATTTTGTCACAATTGACAGTTATTCTTTATCTGGTGATGTACTTGCTTATGTTCTCCGGTGCCATCTATCTGCGCTATAACATGAAGAAGGCCAACCGTCCGTTCCGTATCGGTAAGAAGGGTAATAGTTTAATGTGGATTGTAGGCGGTCTGGGCTTCCTTGGCTCATTGCTGGCATTCATCCTCAGCTTCATTCCGCCCAGCCAAATCTCTACCGGCAGCAACACTGTATGGTTTTCTGTATTGATCATCGGCGCACTGATCGTAGTGATTGCTCCGTTCATCATCTACGCAGCAAAGAAACCATCATGGGCCGACCCCAACAGTACTTTTGAACCCTTCCACTGGGAAGCACAAGCCAAACCACAAGCAGCTCCCGTTACTGCAACAGTATCCGGTCCGGCTGTAAGCGGTGCTAACACTTCCACCAGCACTACTTCTGCACCGTCAGCAGGTTCTGCTCCTTCTGATAAGGACACTCCGCAAAAGTAAAGTTAAAAGGAAATATCTATCTACCTGAATGAAAGAGGTTGTATCCGGAGATTTAATCTAAATTCTACCGGATACAACCTCTTATTTCTTTGGAGAAACCATTCAGGATGTCAAAGGAAGAGTAAACCAAAAAGTGGAACCTTTTGTGACCTCCGATTCTACCCCTATCTCACCGCCCAGACTCTGTACAATGGTTTGTGAAAGGGTCAACCCCAATCCCGTTCCGGGCACTTCATGATCCAATTTAGTAAACCTATCGAATATTTTATCTTGCTCCCCCACAGGAATACCTATGCCGGTATCGGAAACATAAAAATAAACATCAGTCTCTCCGTGGGGACGACACCCGAAACGGACTTCCCCATTCTGGGTAAACTTTATCGCATTATGCACCAGATTTGTTAATATCTGTACGATACGCTGCTGTTCGGAATAAATCATCCATTCATCTGTTCCTGCTTCACAAACCAATTTTATATCGGGGTTATCTTTCAGACGAATCTCCAGGATACCATGCAAGCCACACAACAAATCGTTCACATCAAATCGGGAATAGTGAAAATCCAGACTGCCCGACTCTATTTTAGAGAGGTCAAGTACATCTGTCACAATCTGCAATAAACGATGGTTGTTTTCTGCCACAATGTCCAGGTACATCTTCTTTTCCGCGTCATCATCCGCAGAAGCCAGCAGACCGGAAAAGCCGATAATCGCATTCAACGGAGTGCGGATCTCATGACTCATATTAGCAATAAAAGCAGATTTCAGTTTTTCGGCGGAGACAGCATTTTCTTTTTCAATGCTTAGTAGCCGTTGAGTGTTTTTCAACTCAGTAATATCATAGATCGTGAGCAACATTTGTTCCTGATCTCCATCAGTCAGATAAGTTCCGGAAACAGATACATCACAAGGAATAATATGCTGATGGTCCGGACTGAACAGCCGCATGGATGCCTCCAATTTACTAAAACCTTTTTTATGGCAAAACGCATTTTCAATGGTATAACGAACCATACAACTTCCACAATTATGATGCGCTCCGCACCCTTCACTCCGAACCGCATTTTTACACTTCAACAAATCACCGACCCTATTGGAAACAGGCTCTCCAGGAATTCCGTTCAAGTCATAATAATTGGTTCTTAACACCACAAAATCACGATCTACCAACATAAAACAAGCATTCATACTATGTAAAATAGTATCTGATTCTTTTATATGAGCCATCCATTCGTTTTTTTGCAGATTCAGCTTGCTACACAAATACCAATATTTGATACAGATAAGTAGGATAATGGCAAAAAGGATACCAATAACAATATAAGTCATCATATGCTTCTAACTGGAGATCTTATTTATTTTGTTTGTTTTGCTTTGAACATGCCGGCAGCAATCCCACCCCACATGATTTTGCCGTAAAGATAAGGAAATAGCGTTATTCATGTTATAAGAACAAACCTTTATTTTACTGAAAATGACTACATTTAAAAAAAACTTTCCTCCTAATAAATAAGGAGAGTATACAGATGGCAGATTATGTCCCCAATTAACGCCCTGTCCTATGTATAGAAACGTATCAATTAATGTCATTTTCATCAGAAATGTATATTATATCCATCTTAAAATCCGGAAGAAAAAGATGCTCTTCACCTCGTTTGAGCAAATATTTTATATTTTCTTTGCCAAACTATTGCAGTATTAAAAATTATACCTATCTTTGCACCCGCAATCACAAAGGTGCCATAGCTCAGTTGGTAGAGCAAAGGACTGAAAATCCTTGTGTCCCCGGTTCGATTCCTGGTGGCACCACTTTGCAGATAGCGGAATGTAGCGCAGTTGGTAGCGCACTACGTTCGGGACGTAGGGGTCGGGCGTTCGAGTCGCCTCATTCCGACATGTAAGGTCTGACTTTCAAGAAGTTAGACCTTTTTTGTTCGGTTTTTGTTCGGTAAAACACCAATAAAATAAAAATAAGGGGTATTCCGGTGACGGATTACTTCTTTCTTTTTATCTTTGCATCAAATGCCATCGGAAGTGTCCGGCATGGCTTTTAAATCCGATTAGGAGTGCTGGAGAAATCCTCACTCCTTTTCCATCACCCCATCTACAATATACTTAGAAGGTTTTTCCACTATCATACGTGCGTAAATGTGATTTCTGCCAATAGTACATTATACTATCCGATTTCTGCCGGAAGGAGTTCCAGCAGACGAAAGCCAAAGTGCAAAGAAGCACATTGGTAAAAATCAATTGTTTCGCTCGTTTTTCCAGTTCCACGCACGCACGTTTTTAATGGTTCAGATTCTTTAGTTCTCTTTGCGCACGTGCGTGTATGGACTGTGTAAAATGTAACATTCTCGACCATTTGCGCACATGCGTGTACATGCGCATGTGAACACATCAGATAATTCACTTAATTACGCCTATGCACACGCACGTATGACACTTGATTTAATTGCTTTAACGCAGAATAAGCGCAGAGAAATCACTTTCGATGCACCTCTATGACTTCACCCAAATGATATACTATCGCCCAGAACGCATAAAGATTGCAGCGAATCAAGTGAGGTTCAAAAGAATATCCGGTAACTTCGACTATCGCAGTATCACGTTCTTTTGCGTAACCGACTGCCAATGCCAGGTACTTATATTTCTTCGGCATGAACGGAAAGTTGCCGTTGTTGTAATCATCAATGAAATATTCTTTACCCGATTTGTTACTTCGGGATTGAGCATATATTTGCCGCTTGCATCTTTCAGCAAGTACCGCTTGGCGGTGATACCTTCTTTGATTTCTCTGTATTCGGCTTTCTTCGTACCGGCAATGATCTCATCAAAATAAACCTGCTTGATAGGCAGATAAAGAGTTTCTTCTTTGTTCATAATTGTATTAGTCCGTAAATATATGAATTAACCCGGTAACATTTGTACCGGGCACTGGTTATTCTCCTAATGATTTTATTATGTTGTCCGCATTGTTTAGCGTGGTAAGCATATCTTTGGCATCTGCATCAGATATAAATTCACCTACCCAATTATCAATAACATAAGAAATAATTCTCTGTATGGCTGTTCTTTCTTTATTTGCATCATCTTTACATTGAAAGCGTTCGATCCAACCTTTTGCACTTTCGGACACTTCTACTTTAACTTTACTCATAACATTTATTACTTTGGTTCTACTTTTGATAATAATTCCATGTAAGTACTTAGACTGGTAAGAAGTCCGAAAGCCTCTTCTTTATCCAAATATCCGCATGCAGACTGGAGTACAATAAACGCCATAGTCTTACCTATGGTCGCTTGTTCTATCAATCTATCTTCATCATTAGGACCGAAACGGCTTACCCATTCTTGTACGGCTTCATTTACTACTGCTTTACTCATAAAATATATTTAATTTGTGGCAAGCAACATACATCATTGCCAGCCCGATTATATTACTCAAACAATATTCGCTGTTAGTTGCCAGTAGCAGGATAATACCTACTACCAGCAAAAAGATATATCGTTTCATAGCTCAATACTTGCGTGATTTACTTCTCTGAACTTATGAAGCATGAAGGCTGATTCTATGCCACATATCGCAATATAATGGTTTTTATTTGCTTCATCAATCAAAACAATGAACTCACCCAGGATAGCATCTACATAGCCGGTTATTCCATTAAGGCAAACGATGTCATTCAGTGCAATGCTTTTTACCGATTGTGCTTCATAGTCGGCTCCATTAAATAACACTTTCATCTCTCTTTTGATAATGCGGTTATCAATTGATTGTAGTTAGATAGTGTATCAATAGCATCAGCAAGCATCTTTTGCTCTTTTTCTGAGGCGTGCATTTGATACATGAACATAATGATAGACATTGCATCACAGATCAAGGCTTTATAATCATTTACGCTATTATCTCTTAACTCGTTTATCAAACGTTGGGCCTCTTCATTCAGAAACATGGCTTTCAGGGTTTAGGTTAGTACTTCTTTTTTCTTCTTCATCAAATGCTTGGTTGATAATGTCACGCCCGACTACATCGCCTAAATCGGTTATCATTTTGCAAACCTTGTCGCTCATGTCTCCCAATACATTACCGGGAAACTCGCCAGCCTTATATCCTTTACTCTTAATGTGGTCATTGACTTGTGAATACAATTCGGTAGCAGTTCTTATCATATCCGCAATCTGTTCGTTAATCTCTAATGGAAAATACATAGTTTTATATCTTTGTGGCAGGAGTGAGCGTAATGCGCACCCCCACCGGGTTAATTATCCGATTAAATTTGCTACTTTGAAGCTTCTATAAGAGGCTTTTTCATTATCGTAGTAAGTTATAAGGCTCTCATTCTTTTTGCGGTCTGTACCCTTTGTTTCGGGTATTAGACCTTCTTTCAAAGTTCCCCATGCAGTACGGATTTCACCGTTCAGCTTTTGGTAGTAGAACTTTACTACACCCTTCTTCAAAGCGGCTTTCAGTTTCAGAACTTGCCAAGCTTTCTTCATAGCCTCAGCCATTGAGAAGCCGTACACCTTTACAAGCATCCAAGCTTGCTTCATTAACTCACTCATTTGATTTTTGAAATTTGTTGCCATAATCGTATATTTTATTAGTATTTATACCCGAAATAATTTTCCCAAAAGTCGATTTCTGCCTCATAAGAAGCGATACACTCTGACTTGCTTTCTTCGTACATGGCGAATACTTCTGCTTCACTCATTACTAATACTTGTTGGTATTCTCGGCACATCTGGTTTAAATCTACTTTTGTCATAATCATTAATTATTAGTGTATCGTTCTGTGATAATTACCACATTGCAAATGTATCGTATTACAATAATATACACAAGAGATAATCTAATTATTTTCTGTAAAACGATACGTTTTAACTTATTTTATTATTTCAATGCGATACAAAACCTTATATTTGCTGTATTATTAAACGATACATTAATTATGGAACTAAGAATTAGAGAAATTTTGGAGAGCAAGGATATTAAAGTATCTTCTCTTGCTGAAACTGTTGGAATCACAAGAGCCAACATGAGTAATATTGTCAATGGTAAATCTACACCGTCTCTTGAAACTCTGGAAAAGATAGCTAATGCTTTAGGGGTTGATATTACTGAACTATTTGCGCCCTCTTCATCTGGTAGCATTATCGGAGTAATCCGTGTAGGAGATACGAACTATAATATAAATAGTGTGTCAGACTTGGCTCGGTTGCTTGATGGGATTGAAAGTGGTGAAATCGTATTATGAAGTGGCTATGGGAATAACAAATATTGAGCATAAAACTTTTGAGGAAATGGAACTCCCCGAAGTCATTTATAAATACCGAGATTGGAATGATACATTTCATAAACGTATTATAACAGAACGAGAGGTCTTTATGGCTGCTCCTAATTCATTTGAAGACCCAGTAGATTGTAAACTGCCAATTGAATATAGTGGACTTTCTAAAAAAGAAATACGAGAGGTGTGTTTATACAATTCAAAATTATATTGTCCTGAACGAACTCGAAAACAACATCGAAAATATGCAAAGAATTGGCGTACAGAAAGCCCTTTGGGGAATATCAATCTAATCAAGCAATTTCAAGAGCAAATGCTTGAAAAATACAATTCTCAAATAGGAGTATTAAGTTTAACAGCAAATGTAAAGAACTTAGAAATGTGGGAGAAATACTCCAATAATCATAAAGGATTTGCAGTAGGCTTTAATCCGATTGTTATGTTTCAATATCTTGGGGGTGGTGGCCCGGTAACGTATTACGATACATTGCCTATAGTCCGTCCAGTTCCAATACATAGTTATGACGAACAGAGATGTTATCAAATTTTCTCTAAACTCTCCAAATGGAGTTTTGAAGAAGAGTATAGAACACATATTTTTAGAAGCAATGAGCTAACCAAAGAAAGTAGAACTATTCAGATTCCAGCAGAAGCTTATACTGAAATTGTGATAGGAGCAGATATGCCTAATGATATGTTTGAAGATTTATTAAACTCTATTCCTTCTGAACTAAAGCAGGTCACAATTAAGCGTGCAGATAAAAATGAAATGAACTAATTTGAAAATACAATTTTATGCGTAAAATTACACGGTGGATAAATGAAAAGTTTTCAGTCTCTTTAACGGATAAAGACTACAATGGATTGACGGAGTTTTTATTATTGTGGAATCTCTTTGAGGATAGACTTTTTGAAAATAATTTTAGAATCGAGAAAGCGGAACGGTATATTGATGATTATATTGGTGAATTTAATTCAAATGAATGTAATAAGGTTTTTAAGTACTTTAAAAATCGATATACTAATGTGGATTTAGGGATTATTACATATCCAACATTTGAGAAATTGAATTTTAGAACTAATGATAGAAAAGAGTTTGTAGATGATGTGTTAGTTACCGAATCTCCATCTCTTAGAGATAAAATACTGGCTTCAATCATCATCATCTTTAGGTATCGAAACAACCTATTTCATGGGCTAAAAGATGTCACACAGATTAACTATCAACAGAGTAATTTAGTTACTGCCAATAAAATGTTGAAAATGTTTATAGAAACAAAGGTGTAATGTAATTGGGTACCTCAGAAAACCTCTATCTCGTAACCTACGAAATAGGGGTAATTTCATGTTCTAAAGCTAAAAGCCGTTCATTTAATTTGCTTTTTCCGACTTGCTTTTGTACGTTTGTGCATTAGTAAACATCAAAATTAAATGCTATGATATACTTTATCTTATGGATTATCTTTTCTATCGGTGTCGCTTCGGAAGGTAGCAAGCGTACTTGCGGCTTTTTCTACTCTCTGTTATGCTCTTTGATACTTAGCCCTCTAATCGGTCTAATTTGGGTGCTATGTTGCGAAAAGCTGTCTGATATAGAATACAGGAAACAGCAATTAGAAGCTACTTTAATACAAAAGATGAAAGATGCTTCGGAACTCCACGACAAAGGTTTGATGAGTGATTTTGATTTTGAGAAAATGAAATTGGAATATGAGAATCGGAATAAAAAAGATACCGTAATCAACCCGGTAAATCGAATCCTAAAAATGAAATAATCATAAAGCCCGTCCCAATAAACATCGGAACGGGCTTTTCTTTGTCTTAAAACGGTCTCGCTTCACAGCGGTACACTATCTTTAGAAAGTAGCTGCGGAAAGTTCTTTAGATATACGTTCCACCGCCACCCGTATTTTATCGTATTGCTTTTGTCCGGCTGCTGTCACACCCGAAGTATATTGCCGCATCAATGAAGCGTTGATACCTGCCAATTCTGCAACCTTAGTAACATTCAAGAATGAGAAATAGTTGAAGAAAGATTGCATATCATATTTGTAAATAAACTCCAGTTCCGGCACTTCTTCACCTTCTTCTTTCTGCATCTCTTTTATTTCTTCATACGCTTTCATCATATCCTCTTTGGCAGCTTCTGCCGTATCTCCATATCCAGCCAGACCAAAGCCAGGTAAATCTTCCTCGACAAAGCATGAGTAATACCCATCGCTCGCCTTTTCCATGATTACAATAACTTTCATATCCATTGATTTAAAATAGGAGTACGGCAATATACCGTACCCCATTGCCTCAACATTTACAGCCTTTCAATCACGAAGCGCAAAAGGTAGGGGGATTATTCCCCCAAAAGAACCTTTCTTGCCTTACGTTCCATTCCGGTAGGTACTTCTTGTTTGCCGTGCCTTGACAAAGCAAATTTGTTTCCCGTTTTAGGACTGTACCAAATATCATGGTTTGCCCCATGCCTGAGAACGTAACAACCTGCTGCGGTAAGTCCCGCAAAAAACTGATTGTACTTCATAATTTAAAAGACCGTTTGTTTAAGACGATACAAATATAGCGTTTTTGCTACAAACCGCCAAATAAAAACATAACTATTTTGCTATATTTATGAAAAAAGTTATTTCCCTGTCTTTTTATTGAGAACCTTATCAGCATGAAGCAAACCGGAATCAAGTACATCATAACCTTTGCTTGAAACGAAACTTGCATAAGGCATACCATCGGCTATAATAAGCCCTGTACCGGACTTATCCGCTTTATCCAACGTCTTGTTTGTCTTTGCCTCAGCTTCTCCATGTTCCCCATCAGCCGGCATATTACGAGCAACTTCTTTCCCATCAATAGTAACAGCATAGCCCGGAGCATTACGTAAATTAAAAGTATGATTCATGTAGTCAGATTCCCTTTTCTGCACTTCTACCGCTTCTTCTCCTGCTTCTACTATTGCTTCTTTCACATTGGACTGGATAAGCCCTTTCAACTCATCCAGTCCGGTTAATTTGGCTTCTATGTTCATGCTCTATTTCCGGGATTAGGTTCGCAGAATTTAATAGATATTTTGGAGAAAGTGCGGTCAATACTCCAAGCAAAAGAGTTAGAACGTAAATAGTAAACATGGTACACTTCTTCACCCAAAGCAGGAACTTTAATTGCTACATCTCCTGCTGAAATTTCTGTAATAAACGCTTTGTATTTGTCTATGTAGTCTTTTTTACTATCTCCCATCAAAGTAAATATAAGGGTTAATTCCCTTTCATCTTTTTTGGGATTATTAAATATAACACGTTTACCATGTTCCAAACGTGATTTGTTCTCTATTACCTCTTTCATGGGAGCAGGTGAATATAAACTTTCAAGAAAACCATCTCCCATATTGACACCCCATGTTTCAAAAGTATCTTTTCCATTTATTAATAATTCTCCACTCATAGTTATAACGCTTTTTTAATGTTATCATTTATACTATCTAACTTGGTATTCATTAAAGGATTAGCTTTGGCTATCTTTCCAACATTTTCAGTCATCTCACCTATATTTCCCCATCCATTTGATTGAGTGGTACGCATTTCATCTACAATACCCTTTAACCCTGATACTTCACCTTTCACCGCAACGAGTTGTTCAATTATCTGCCCAGAGAAATTATCACGTTGTGCGAAACTTGAAACAATTATTTCACGCAAACCATCGGCCGGAGATGCAGCATTTATTATGCTATCAGAACTTCCGGTTTCCGGTGTTGTGCAAAGTGCCGACATATTTTCATTGATAGATGAAAGTAAAGAGGTTTGTTCTATTGCCTGATTCTTTGTTTCCTCCCATGCGATTTGCCCAGCGGTAAACCTTCCGTTCAATTCGTCAATAGAATCTTGTGAAGCGGTTGCAAAACCTTTCTTTGTTGATGATTGCGAGGTTGAGCTATCAGGGCTGAATATATCAAATCCTTTATCTTTAGCCGCTTGTTGGTATTCCTCTAACAATCGGTTGGCTAATCCCTGCTGGTTTGCTGCATCATCTACAAGGTTATTGAGAATACCCGTCCACTTATTGAACTTCTGTTCGTCTGATAGTCCAGTATTCTGCATTACATCCATCATCCCTTTTTGAGCTTTTTCCATCAATGGAGCGAGGGTAACGGAGTAAACCATCTGTTTGGCCAATGTTTCCAACATATCGGAAACAGAATCAGTAAACGCTTTAGCTGCATCTGTTCCATTTTTGAAAGCATCTACAAGCGCATCCGACATTGATTCTCCCAGACTACCAAAAATATCAGTAAAGTAATCGTTGAGTTGGTTATAAGCATCTTCCGCTTGTTGTGCCAAATCTATCATGTTTTGCAAAGCGGATTTGCTTTCATCGGACATTGTACGGGTGTTGATGATGGTTTCTGCCAAACTCTTATCAAACTTCCCGTTGGCATCTACTAACTGAGGGTATACATCCAGAATAGACGAATAAATATCCTTTCCTTTACCCCAACCAAATAAGCCCGTTTTTTTGTGCCCGGTTTTTATCTCAATATTGGCAAGTCCGGCATAAGCCTTTTTAAGTTCTGCCTGTGGGTTTGATACGCCAAAGAACTTCTTAAACAAGGCATCTTTAGACTGACTTTTCTTCTGTTCTGTAGTTCCGGCTAATTCATCTTTCAAATCCGCAACGGCTTCTTTCATGACCTTAACAGCATTTGCAGCTTTGCCGTAGGCATCAGTGCCGAATATGGCAGTAGCCTTCTCGTACTCTAAATTCTGTTGCATCAAAAGAAGATTGTACTCTCTCTGCTGAGCTATGGTTTCATTCATTATCTCTTTCAGAGCCGCTTTATGCCGGGAGTTGGCGGCAAAAGCCTGTCCGATAAAGTTAGCCGCTTCGCCTACTGCTGCTGCAATACCACCAACTAAACCACCTTTAGCAAATCCTTCCCCTATATTGGAAACAGCACTCATAACCTGTTGCATACCGCTTAAAGCATCTGCAACCTCCGTGTTTCCCATTTCGTCAAACATTTTAGACAGCTCGCCTGCTGCACTGGATGCAGCACCGCTTATTGTTCCAATCGCACCGGAAATCTCTTTAAAGCCTTTAGCTCCTTTAAGCTCTGCAAATCCTTTTTTGAATGTAGTGAAGATACCTTCCCATTTGTTATTGCTCCCTTCTTTATTCGTTCCTAACAGCTTATCGAGAGCCTTTTTCAATTTCTCCAATTCAGCCGGGCTTTTCTCAATAGCTTTCAACTGTTCAGGGGAAATGAAAGTAATTCCTTTGGCATCTCCATTACCGGAAAGATACTCACGTAATTGTTTAGCTTGTGATATTAGGTTTTGCAATGCACCGAAAGACATAGAGGAAACATCACCAAACAATAATTTAAAGAAATCATTGTCTTTAGTAGCTGCTTCCGCCTGTGTGTCATTAATCTGCTGGATTCCTTCTTTGATTTTATCCTGCGCTACTTTGATTGCCCGGTCTATTTCTTCTGCATTGATATCTGTGCGTTTGGATTGAAGGTAAGCAATTTCTTCATAACCTTGTTTCTCGATAGCTGTTCTTTGGGCATCATAATCACGGTATTTCTCCAATAGCTTATCTAACAAGGCTTGTGTGTCCTTCTCCTGCTTTTGATATGCAAGGGAATACTCTTTATCAAACTGCGCTCTCTGTTCTGGTGTCAAAGAGGTAATAGTAGATGTAAATTGCAGGTTCTTCTTTTTAAAGTCCGGATTATCCTTTTCCCACTGTTTACGCTCTTCGTCTTGTAACTTTTGAAGTAGTTCCCGTTCTTCCTTCTGAATTTCCTGATAGCGTTTATCATAGTTAAGCCGGATTTGCGCCAACTGTTTTTCATTGCCTTCTTCTTTCAAGTCTATTTGTTGTTGCTGAATATCTATTTCTGATTTTATAACAGCATCTTTAACTGCCTGTGCTGCTTTCTGTATTTCTTTAACGTGCTGGTGCGCATCTACATAATCAGATACTTTAAATTCCGGTTTAACTTTGTATGTTTTTGTCTTTTGGGGTGTAAGTTGTGTGTTTTCTACTGCATCAATTACAGATTCATTTTTGAACATACTCCCTTTTAGTTGAGCCATACCACTAACTTGCAAGTCTATCTGTTTTTCATATTGGTGGTTAGTCTTTTCTAAGAATAACGCCTGTTTCCAGAATGAAGCGTTTTGATATTTGTCCTGTGTCGCTTGTTTCTCTTTTTGTAAATCTTCATAGAGCTTATTTTCTTTCTCTAACTCTTTTCGATAAGACTGGAGATATTCCTTCTTTGCTTCTATCTCCGCTTGATTTGCATCCATTCCGGTAGCTACTTTCTCATCATAGAGTGCCCGTAATCTTTTCAGGTTTTCGTCAATTACTCCAAATTCCTGCATTTGCTGTTTTTGCAAACTGATTGATTCAGAATTTTGCATACTTTGGCGTTCGTCTGGTAAAGCTAAATCTCTGGCAATATTCCTCAATCCCTTTGCAAAGAAATCTATTACCTCTTTAGCCGGTCCGGTGGAGTTCATAAATGAAAGCATAAACGCCTCCCATGCAGAAGAAAGACCTAAAATTGCTCCTTGCACATTATCAGTCATAGTATTTGCCATAGTAGCCAAATCACCTTCTACATTAGTTACCGCTTCCCGTAGAGTATTTATCTTCTCAGCACCAGAAAGGAAAGCATTAAACGCTGCTACACTACGCTTATCAGTCAGTTCTAATGTTGAGGCAAGGTCTATTCCCTTATCTCTCAATTTTACTAATCCCTCTACCATTTCAGGGAGTGTTTTCACATTGCCGCCTAATTCTTTGGCTAACTTCCCGTTGGCATCAGCTAAGTTTAATATAATATTTCTCGTAGCGGTAGCGGACATAGAAGCATCAAAACCAGCATCAGACAATTTGCCAAGTAAAGCCAAAGTATCTTCTATCGTGAAATTAAATGCTTTAGCTACCGGACCGACTATAGGCATTGCAGTTTGAAGGTAAGAAAATGATAATGCACTCTTTGTAGTAGCTACAGCCATTGCAGCAACATATTTTTCAGTTTCTTGTGTTGTAGCACCAAACATCCTAATAGATGCACCTGCCAACGCTGCCGCTTCCGGTAATTCTGCACCTGTAGCTTGTGCAAATTTCAAAATGTATTCCGTACTATCCAATATTTCTTTTTTGGAAAAGCCTAATTTAGCCAATTCGATTTGAAGGGCTGTTGCTTCGGATGCAGTATATCGTGTTGTTGCTCCCAACCTTTTAGCATCATAAATCAATTCGTTTATATTGGTTTTCGCTTCTCCTAAAATAGCTGCCAACTTTGAATTTGCTGCTTCAAAATCAATTATTGAATGGACTCCGGACTTTATAGCATCCACCATCTTTTGAAAGCCACTGATAACAGCCTGCGCACCAACAAAACCCTTTATCATTGTGCTTACGCCATCCCTAACGCTGGATAACCCTCCCGATACTTTTGTTTTCAGCACACCTGAAAGCCCATTTGCTATAGACTTTACGTTATTCATGGTATTACCGCCCTTTTGAAGTTCGGCAAAAGCCTGTTTTATTTCCTGCTTATATTGCCCGATTGTCATTTTCTGACGGACAAAAGCATCTGTATTGCGCTTTATGAACTCCGTATTTTTCTGTATTCGGTTGTTCATGGTAGCACGTAATTGATTAGCTTCCTTATCTTCTCCGATTACGTTTTTCACAGCTATACGCAAACGTTTGTTTTGCTCTTCTGCCTGCCGGATAGATTTTACCTGAGTATTCAGGATTCTTGTTACTTCTTCTTCCGATACAGCTCGTTTCTTTGCATCATTATCAAAGGCTCTTCTTTTCTTCAATTCCTCCAACTCTAATTTTATAGCTTCTATTTGCGCTTTTGAGTTTTGAATAGACGCTTTTGAAGTTTCTTGTTTTAGCTTTTCGGAGGAAACAGCTTCTTTTATAGCCTGAGATATGATACATTGGTTCTCTACTTCTTTTTGAGCATGGTTTTGACTGGCTGTTTCAAGTGAAGCTATTTTCTTTAAAGTTTGTTCATGCTGCTTTTCTAAAGAAATAAGCTGTTTGCTAATCTCTTTAAATGCTTTACCACCCGGTTCTGATTTTGATAATTTATTATTGAAGCTGGCAACCATTTTTTCAATCTCAGCAAGTCTTTTATAGGCTTTATCAAGTTCTGACACATCAGCCCGAATCTTAAACCATAAATCAGCCATTGTTACCCCTCCTTTCTGCTCTCATTCTGAAAAATTCCTCCGTTGATACTTCTACCAATTTATCTTCCCCAGCTCCCAACACTCGTAACTTATCAGCGTTCATCATCAACAAACAAGGGTAAGGAATCACTTCAAAAACTTCTTTGTATGTTAAATGAAGGCTATCCATCAATGAACCCATTGCACCAAAGATAGAATTTGCACCTATTGTTTCTGCTGTTCCGTTCTTTGAGCGAAATTTATCCATTTTTACGCTATCAAAGAGTTCTTTCCCATTAATCACACCGGATAATACAACGAAAGCATTTACTATCTGCTCCATCGTGGCATAATGGGTGATATATTGGTATGCCATTTTACGATAAACTTCGGGCTTGTTGATAGAAACAGCATAAGAAATTGCACGGGCACACTCTTCTACGTGTTCCGGCATTTGCGCAATCAATTCCATACGTTTCATACCTTCGTTGATACTTACCCCTGAATCATTGAGGATATTCAAAAGATCTTTGATTGTCGGCTGGTAGATTCTGTATGTGAACTTACCTAACTTTACTTCCTTGTAGTACGTTCCCAATAGAGAATCGGCTACTATTTTTGCTGCATTGTTTTTCATTTTACGATTACTTTTTTGAATTGATTGGTAATTGTTGATAGTGTGTAGAACTCATCAGTAGGAATCATCCCTATAACATTTTCCGTTGCTTCCAGCAAACTTTCTACTTCCGCATGATTAGTTAGTCGCTTGCGAATGAACATCGCTTTAAATCGGCTTAAAATGCCACTTCCTGAAATAGCTATTGAAATAGCATTTACCATAACCGGGACTGAATCAGGAATATCTTTCAATTCCTGTACGTCTAATCCTCTGAGCGTTGATATTACTCTCTTTGTAGTTGAAGGGGTGAAGCCGCATATTACATAGCTCCTACCTGCTAATCTGATTATTCTATGATTCATGATTTTTGGGTTTTATAGTACTCTAATGCTTTTTGTGGTTCAATTTCTGATACATCAACGTTCAATTCGTCTGCCATACGATAGGCGGCAACCCATCCTTTGACATCCTGAATCACATTCTTTATGTTGTAGGCACATCCGGCATACATACCACCGAAAAGAATATAGACTTGTGAGGCATATTCACTCAGCCCGTATCGGTGCAACGCTTCTGCCACCTGTTGAGGCGATATACTTAGCTCGGTTCTGGAATCATTGAACATATTACGGAGATTCTTCTCGTACTCTGAATATAGTTCTTTGAATACCTGCACAAGTCTTTCGGCTGGAGCGTTGGAAATATTCTTTGCTTTCAATAGATTGTAATCAGGTTCGCCCGGTTCCCATTTGCCTCCCAAAGCTGCTGCGGCTATCATACCTCTATTTGCTTCTTCTACCATCGCTTCGTAAATGTTTGATAATTGCTCATCATTGAATTTTTGATAGTCTTCGTTTAACTTGAGTGATTGTAACCAATCTTCTTTTTTTGTAGGTGTAAATCTCATTTTAGTCCTCCTTTTTAATTTTACTTTTAATCCATTCCGATACCTTGATACCCTCTTTGATATTTGCAGGGATATCATCATCTGAATCGGTAGAGGCTTTAGGCACAACATACTGAAACAGATTGGAAATAACCTTGATTCGTTCGTTGGGTTCAAGTGATTGCAAATCATCTTCAAACTGTTCTTTGTTGTTGTCTATTACTGCTTGAATCCATTCTTTTACCGTACCTGATATTTTGTTCGGCGTTCCTTTGGCCCTACCACCCAACCGCCCTTTTCCGTCATTTTTCTTTCTACCCATTTTACTACTTTAGTTTGATTTAGTAACCGGGTAGATCATCCGAAGCAGACCTACCCGGAGTTATGTTATACGATTGTTGCCAGCCCCGAAATCATATCTCTTGCCGATTTGTTTGTAAGGCATATAGATATACTTCCATCTTCGGGAATATCATCCGTCTGAACGCCATCAATACAGACAAGTGGTTCATCACAGAGCTTGCCTCCTTCTTCCGTTGCGTGATATAGGGTAAATCCCCATTCGCCATAATTGTCAATTGAAAGCCCACCACGCTGGGGAACCGGCTCGGAACTTACTTTCAAAAGCTGGATTGCTAACTCTTTGGCATCTTCTTTTGATAATTCAATAGACACCAACTGTCCGTTCTCCAACTTTATTTTTCCACCCTGAAACAGTTGCAAAGAAATACCCTCAGCCTTCTTGCCTTCATCGTTTGTTTTTTCTGAGAGAAGAATTTCTGCTTGATAAGTTTCTGTTCCAAATACTGTTTTTGTTTCCATGATTCTGTTCTTTTTAAAATTAATATTGATCTAAAATATCGCTCTATTCTTATCTTGTTTGTGATTTTAGCCATTTTGCTATTCAAATGATACATTGTTCCACTTTGAAAAGAAAGCGGCTTAAACACAAGCCCTATTTGCTTATGGCATTTGCATATACTTCTGAATCTTCTTTTGTGCGTGTTCACTATCACGAATGCACCATGCAGTTGCACCAAACTGTGAATCTCTTGGATAGTACTCATAGGATCTTCCATTTTCATCTTTACCAAGATTAGACCGGAACACTTCAAAATACACAATTCCTTCCGGTGTCGTTCTTCGGTAACAATACATCCGGTTGCTTTCGTTTTTGGCTACCAGTTCAAAGGTATCACCGTACTTTTTAAATTTATCCTTCAATAGTGAAGGTTTAATAGTCTGCAATCTTTCCATATTCTTATCACGTTTTATAAATTAGCGACTTTTTCCGCAAAGACGAATATCTTATCGCCTCGCAAGAATAAAAGGCTTAAATCGCCTTATTTGAATCTATTCTTTCCACACTTCACATATAAAGCCCAATTCTCGTAACTCATTCATCCGGTATTCTTGTAACGGTCGAGGCTTTTCACCAGGCCGCTTCACCTCTACGAAAAAGGCTTTACCTTCCTTGAGTACCAATAAATCAGGAATCCCGTTTTTATTCGTGAGAATCAGTTTTACCACGTAATAGCCTTGCGCCTCCAGTCTTTTGATAATACGGGCCTGTATTTTACTTTCCAGTTCTGCCATGACTATCTCGCTTTCTTGTTGAACCATGAAAGGGTAAAGTCCTGCTTTCCGTGTACTGCCTCCAATATCTTGCTTTCAATACCACAATCAGAGCAGAGGAAATAAACATCTGCCGGTACAGTACGTTCTTTCGATACAAGCCTGTTTCGTCCCTGCTCGTATGACAGGAAACTGAACTCCAGATTGAAGAATATCAAAGCATCAGCCGTATCAAGTCGAACTCCTTCACGTGCCCGGCGAACCTGTGAGATAAAAACCTTATCCGTTGATAATTGAAACACTTCCGGGCTATCCGTCCAGTTCTGGAAAACAGACTGCAAAAGCTCCGCTTCCGATTGGTACACATAGAATAGTGCGACCTTCTTCCCTGCGAACTGCTTACGGACAAATTCAGCTTTGCTTTTATCAAATGTCAAATGAAGCCCGTTTTCAGCAATTACCGTACCGGATGATAACTGATGCAGCTTGGTGAGTAACTTAGCCGGAGTGTCGCCTAAAATGGCATTACCATCTATTTCTACCATCAGGTTATCACGCATGGATTTTATGTATCGCCCGGTCCGGTCATTCATTGGTACTGATAGTATATGCTCGTTTATGTTCACCTCAAATCCGGCTTGTTCCTGTGAGTAGCTGATGAACAAGTCTTTTGTGTCCCGGTCTATCTTCGCTTTGTCCGCATGGCTGTAGTCGTTGATTAAATAACCGTTCACCTTCTTCTGCTTTACGTTTACATAGACCTTTGCCCACTTGTAGAAAGTCTTGTATTCCTTCCACGGAGAGGATGAACATACCCAGAATTGGTGATATAACTGTGAATAGCTTTCAGGAGACGGTGTACCGGATAGATAAAGTACAGGCAGACCCTCGCAAATGGTCTTTATCTCCTGAGTTCGTTTGCTTGGTTTGGGGTATGCACCCAGCGAGTGAGCTTCATCAATAATCACAAGGTCGTACTTTCCCTTTGCCTTGTGCGCACTCTCGTAGTTGATAACGTCCAGTTGGAAGTTTACAGGTTTCAACGCCTCATAATCCGCTTTGATGGATGGGATAGCTTTCAGCTTGGTAATGAACAGTACACTTTGTGCATCGAAGTTGTCGGCAGCAGATAGTGCAGTAATGGTTTTTCCGGTCCTGCATTCCATAGACAGGTAACAGCAGCCGAATGCCACCAGTTTATAGGCGGCTTGTATGGCTATATTGTTTTGGTATTTTCTTAATTGAATCATACGTTTACATGGATTTGGTTAATAACTCCTATCTCGGTGGCATAAGCAAGAACTTCGCCAACGGTCATTCCTCTTTTTGCGTGGCGTTCTCTGAGAAGTACATCGGCGACATCCCAGTTGTGCGGCAGGCCTTCACACGCCCGACTGACTGTCGCATCTACACCGCCATTTCGTAGTATTGCCGCTTTTTCTTCCCATTTAGCGAACATCCCACTATCGGGGTATAAGACTACCCTTTTACCGATTAACGGCTGAAAAACGGCTGATGCCGTCCATTTGCACCCATTACATCCGCCTGTTGCTATCCAAGTTATTTCCGGCATCAAGACAGAGCATATAAGGGCTGACTTCTCACTTTCGACAATTCCCACACGAGAAGCCTCTTTAATCAAGTGGCAACCAAAGAAAGTCTGCTGTAGGTTGGCTTCATAGTTTCCGAGAAGAGTTTTGCCGGCGAACCAAATTTTATCCATCGGTCGGGAGTCATGGATGTACTTTTGAGCCTTGTCGCTCCATAACCCCGCCTGATCCTGTTTCTTCATTCGTTTTCCAGTGGTGGGATTATATGCCATTACTTTCAATTGACACAGCCGACCTTTATCGTCAATCTGAGGAAAGGTAGTTGCTAAGCCGTCGTTATTCTTCCAGTGTCGGGATGTTCCTACACGATAGGCATTAAAGACACGGTTTGCCTCATCATTTCCAAACTCTTTAGCCATGAACTGGAATAGATTGTTTTTAGCCCGGTGTGTATCTGCTACTAATAGTGTTGAGGGCAAATAAGATACAGGGATCACTTTAACCGGTTCCGGTTGCTTCCATGTTGCGAAGTCGGTCCGGTCATTCGTTGGGTGTTCCTTGAAATACTCTGCCGGTGTCAAGTGGTAGCCGCAACGTTCCCGGTTGCAACGTCCGCACGATTCATCAATAGGGTTATTTCTTTCATCAACATAAAGAGTGAATTCTTTCTTGTGTCCGCATTGAGGGCACGTGTGCCGGGTACTCATTCCGGCGTATTTTTGTAGGTGATATTTAGTTTCATTCATACATCAAAAAGTAGGTGTATTTCACCTGTTTTTTTGGCATGTGTAAAATACACTATAAAACAGGTGTATATTTGGTGTAAATTCAGTGTATATACGGTGTATTTGGTGTAAGTGTATAGGGCTATATATATAGATAGCCCTGTACACCTGCGTACATTCCACCACCTAAAAAGGTAAATCAGAGGGCTTATCATCAATGGTTGGAAGGTGGTACATGCCTACCTCATTTTTGATAATTAACTTCTTCTCAGTAGCAGCAGACACCTTTTTCTTAGCAGCATCAATTTTGATATTTCCTATCTCCATAATCTTAGTACACAGGTCTGAATAAGAAATCGTATTCGGTAACTTCGGCATCGAATCGGTGATCGTTTGTTTCAGCTTGTCTACTTTCGACTGCTTACCGGCATAGTTACTCGCTATAGGTAACCCTTCTACAATGGTGAAAGCAAATTCATCAGGACGCATATCTCTTGTCTTAGCCCATTTGCATATGGTTATATCTCCGTCAGCTTCTGCAAAGATTGCCGTCTCGCACTTTCTCAATGCTTCCGCTCCCAAATGTCCACGGGCTTTCTCGCTTCCTATATTGGCGTGAATGACTGTTAGAATATGGCAATCATATTCTTTGGTAAAAGCCATCAAGTCATTTATAATAGCAGTAGATTGTTCGGAGCTATTCGGATCGGCAATAAGATCACTCACTCCATCAAGAACTACAAAATCCGGATGGTATAGATTCATGCACGCTTTAAAAATCTTATGCCTCATTGGTGGTTGATATTCTCGAAGCATGTGGATGATGATATTTTCCGAATTTACATTTGTAGGTAAACCTGCGATACGGTGAAGCCTTCGCCCGATCTTTGCAACGTGTCCGGCTGCTTGCTCAGTGTCAATCCAAAGTAACCTACCGGTCCCGTTGGGATTATCCAAACCCATACATCCGGATTCACTCATAAATGCACCGGATATTCCAGAACATAGAAAGCTCTTTCTTGAACCGGGTTGCCCAATGACGAATGAGAAGTTGCCCCGTGTGCATACTGGTAAGTCTCCTTTTGATACCAACATCTGAGGATCGGGGATATTGAGTGACAAATCAAGCCGGCTGCCTTTAATGGCGGTCATTATATCGGGGGGTATATCCGGTTCCGGCTTTTGGTCGAACTCAGAAAGAATCTTTTTTATTTCTTCACTCATTAGAACCTCCTTTCTCTGCCAGCCAATAGAGTTTACAGCCATTGGATAAACGGCAATCCTCTATTTGCCAACCTTCTTTGTGACGAAGGACGGAGATAAGCTTCCGGGCATCGTTCGTCCCTGCCAAAGAATTGAGTTCCTTAGCGGTAAACTTGCCACCGGACGAAAATAGTTTGCGTACTGATTGGATAAGTCGTGCGGAATCAGTACTTTTGTTCGTATAATCGTGCCCAAGATATTTGGAGTTGTTCTTTTGCTTAGTCATAAGGGCAACTCCTTTCTTATTTAGATACCTTTTTTAAAGCATCATTAATATCTTTCTCTGTATAATAGACACGTGTACCAATCCGCCGGGCATTGATTATACCCGCTTTCGTCCATGCATCTAAAGTAGGAAGTGAAACTTGCAGCCTTTTAGCCGCATCTTTACGTTTATGAAGTCCATCTTTAGGACCTTCTTCTACTTTGGGAGTAGATTCTATTATGTCAGCCAGCTTTTTGTCAAGTAAGCGGCTCATCATGCTTTCAAGATCATTCATCGTTGCACCTTGAATAAGCATTGCATTGGGAGATAAAGAAATTGCATCCATAAGTTACTTATTTTTAGTTCTTATGGATGCAAAATTGGCTGTTCTTATGCTCTTTATCTATACCGTATATAAAATGGTATATAATTTAGTTGTCTATTTTTATGCGTTTTTCTTCTTTTGGGAAAGCGTTCGCACTTGAACTATTATTTTTTAGTTGAGTTTCTATGGTAGATAACTTAGTATTAGCAAAACAACTAAAATTCTCTTTTAAAAATATTGCTATGTCAGGAATTGAATTAGTTAAATATCCCTTGTTTTTTGCTTGTCTAAACATATCTGTCAATACATTGTTTTGCCCTTTCCAATTCATAGTAATTCCGTTTTTCCAGATTGGATCCTTTGCCCCATCCTCCTCCGCAATATAATCCTTATCAAACAATGATAGTTCAATGTCTTTTGATGTCGGGAATAGCCCCACAGCAATCTCATAAGCATCGATTTTGTAAACTTTGCATAAATCTACAACTTCACGTATGAAGCTATAAAAATCGTCAATTATACAAAGAGCGAAGTTTGCGCAACCCTCCTCAAACGTTTCCCTTAGTTCACAATCTTGCTCTTTAAAATCGTATATAAAATCATATAATACTAACGATTGATGCTGCAGGAAAAGAGAACTTGATTTCATCAGTTTGCGCAAAAGCGTATATCTTTTTTCATCTTCAAATTCGCTAAAATACGATTCAACTAAATCAAAGTAATTTTCAAACTGTTTGTCTATATCATCGTTTATAATACTCTCGTATGATTCCAACCTTACTTTACATTCCTTTTCAAAATCATTGCCGTACCAATCGGGATGCTCAATTCGTGTTAAATCAACTGTATCTTCTTGCGCGTCATAGGTAAGTTGGAAATTATCAACAATTAAAGACATTGCTTCGTTTGCTCTCTCCGCATATACTTGAAGTTCTCCTAATAGATTTTCAATACATCTTTCTGTAAATCGTCCCATATCACATTACTTTTAATAGATTACCATTCTTTTGCCAGTGCATCATTAGCATCTTGGCATGTTCTTCTTTAGTCACTTTGATATATTTCAGAAAGCTACTTTCTGTCTTATGTCCGGTTATCTGCATGATTGAGATTGAAGGGAATCCGGATTTATACAGATTGGTAGCAAAACTTCTCCGGGCTGTATGAGATGAAACAAGTTGCCATTTCTCGTACACAGTCGTTTGCTTCTTGCCGCCTTTGGTTATTGATTTCATCACATGATCCGTTAACCCGGCTTCCCTACATACATCTTTCAAATTATCATTAAATTTCTGATTGCTTATATTACCCGGAAGATGACCGTTATACTTTTCCCAAATGCGAAGGAATATCGGATGCAAAGGGATAGTAACAAACTCATTTGTTTTCTGTTGCTGAATAGTTATCATTCCATCTTTGATATTTTCCTCTCTTATACGGGTAAAGTCAGAGAACCGCAACCCGGTCCAGCAGCCAACAAGAAATAAATCTCGTGTTCGCCCCAATCGGGCAGAATGTGAAAAGTCAAAACGTGCAAGCATATCAAGTTCATCCTCACTTAGAGCAATAGCTTGACTTTCCTCTGACACATTTTTGAATAGCTGGTATTTAGTATTATCGGTTAGTTCCTGTTCATTGGCAGCTTTCATCACAGCTTTAAGACTTACCGTTTTGTGCCAAATAGTATTAGTACTCAAACCAAGCTCTTGCAGGAAAGCAACAAAGTCATTAAAGAAAGACTGATTTATATTTCGGAACTCTAATCGTACTTTTCTTTTCTTCTCGTATTCTTGGATATAGTAGTAAGTACGAGCATACTCACGCTTTGTCTTATAGTCAATAGTCTGCCCCCCTCTTCGTGGGCTTACCCTTGTATCACATAACCGAATGAACTCCTCAAAGAAAGAATGAAAGTCGTATGCAGCAGCTATCTTTTTACCGAAATGAGTATCGAGAAGATTTCTGAGAGTATCTTTAGTTATCAATTCACCTTTAGTAGTCGATTCGGCTATGAAAGAATTGATTTTTGCTTCTATACTTTTAAGCGCACCGTTTATTTCGTCCTTATTGGTACAATACTTTGAATTTTTAACGCACTCCTTCTTTTCATCCCAAAACAGAGGTTCTATTCTTAGAGGCGTGGCATACATCATGGTAGATTTGCCAAAATACGAAACGACACATATAGTCTGTTCCGTTTCTGCCTCCATATTCCTAATCATAAACTTAATGTTCTTCATTATGCTATGCTTTTAAATCCATTAGCAAAGATAATGAATGAACCGAACAAAAGCAATCATTGTTCGGTTTTTGTTCGGTAAAACCTTTGTTTTTCTTATTTTATCTTTATCATTCTTCGTTGAGGCGTTGTTTATAAATTACTGATTTACACCATATATGTATCTATTTCAACAAAATAAGGAAAAGTATAGAAAAGTAGGTTGCAAGTCGCCTCATTCCGACATTCGCATAGACAAGCCGTTCAAATTGAGCGGCTTGTCTGTTTTTTTTAGAGGAATAATTGAATTATATTAAAAACAACAGTTTTCCTAATCTTCCTTTCCATACAACTATCCACCTCCCAATCAGTTCTGATTCCATAGAAATATATCTTCACCTTATTTATATATCGCTTCTAATCAGAATTCAGCAATTCATAAAAACTACATAACCATTCAAGCATAGATATATTCATGCTACTATTTCTGCATATTTCCACAACATATGCTATGTTTATGTATAAAAAGAGTAAAAAAACAGCCTTTTATGCATACTATCTCCAAATTATTGCATACTTTTGCGCCATTCTTAGAATAATTATACAAGATGAAGAAGAAAGCAAACCGGTTAGATGCCATAAAAATGATTATCTCCAGTAAAGAAGTAGGTTCACAAGAAGAACTCTTGCAAGAATTAGGACAGGAAGGATTCGAACTGACACAAGCCACTCTTTCACGTGACCTGAAACAACTGAAAGTAGCCAAAGCTGCCAGCATGAATGGCAAATATGTATATGTATTGCCCAATGACATCATGTACAAACGGGTTGGCGACCAAAGTGCCAGTGAAATGTTAATGAATAACGGATTCATCTCCCTTCAGTTCTCCGGAAATATTGCAGTAATCAAAACCCGCCCCGGATACGCGAGCAGCATGGCTTACGACATTGATAACCGTGAGTCGGATACCATTCTGGGAACGATTGCCGGAGACGATACCATCATGCTGGTGCTGCGCGAAGGAGTGACTCCCACTGCCGTACGAAGTTTCTTGTCTCTCATTATTCCGAATATCAACTAACTAACAACAATTATACTCTACACTAAATCAAAAATGGACACTCAACAAATAGATGTTATGGTAGCCGACGCCTCGCATGAGGTTTACGTTGACACTATTTTGGAGACAATCAGAAACGCAGCAAAAGTACGCGGAACCGGAATAGCAGAACGTACACATGAGTACGTAGCCACCAAAATGAAAGAAGGAAAAGCAATCATAGCCCTCAGTGGAGATGTGTTTGCCGGATTTACTTATATTGAATCATGGGGAAACAAACAATACGTTGCTACATCGGGATTGATTGTACATCCCGACTTCCGGGGATTAGGATTGGCCAAACGTATCAAACAGGCCTCTTTTCAGTTGGCTCGTCTACGATGGCCGAGAGCTAAAATATTCAGTTTGACCAGTGGTGCGGCCGTGATGAAAATGAACACGGAACTGGGATATGTACCGGTCACATTTAATGAACTGACCGATGACGAAGCTTTCTGGAAAGGATGTGAAGGTTGCACTAACCATGAAATCCTGGTGGCAAAGAATCGTAAATTCTGTATTTGCACCGCCATGCTATATGATCCGGCAGATCCGCATAACATTAAAAAGGAACAAGAAAGAAATAACATTTAAAAAATACAGCACTATGGAACAGAAAAAGAAAGTAGTGGTTGCATTCAGCGGAGGTCTCGATACCTCGTTCACTGTAATGTACCTGGCTAAAGAAAAAGGATATGAAGTGTACGCTGCATGCGCCAACACAGGCGGTTTCAGCGAAGAACAACTGAAGCAGAACGAAGAGAATGCCTACAAACTGGGTGCTGTGAAATATGTCACCCTCGATGTCACTCAGGAATACTACGAAAAGAGTTTGAAATACATGATATTCGGCAACGTACTGCGTAATGGCACTTACCCGATTTCTGTTAGCTCCGAACGCATCTTCCAGGCACTGGCCATTGCACGTTATGCCAAGGAGATTGGCGCAGAAGCCATTGCACATGGTTCTACCGGAGCAGGAAACGACCAGATTCGCTTTGACATGACTTTCCTTGTCATGACTCCGGGGGTAGAAATCATTACGCTGACTCGTGATATGGCCCTAAGTCGTCAAGAAGAAATCGATTACCTGAACAAAAATGGTTTCGAAGCCGACTTTACGAAGCTGAAATACTCTTATAACGTTGGATTATGGGGTACTTCCATCTGTGGAGGAGAAATTCTGGACAGCGCACAGGGATTGCCCGAAACAGCTTATCTGAAACAAGTCACCAAAGAAGGTAGCGAACTACTGCGTCTTGAATTTAAAAACGGTGAGCTTCATGCTGTAAACGGTGAAGTCTTTGAAGACAAGATCGCAGCCATCCAGAAGGTGGAAGAAATAGGTGCAGCTTACGGTATTGGTCGTGATATGCACGTAGGGGATACCATCATCGGCATTAAGGGACGTGTTGGATTTGAAGCAGCTGCCCCGATGCTTATCATCGGCGCACACCGGTTCCTCGAAAAATATACGCTGAGCAAATGGCAACAATATTGGAAAGACCAAGTAGCCAACTGGTATGGCATGTTCCTTCACGAAAGCCAGTATCTGGAACCGGTAATGCGTGATATTGAAGCAATGCTACAGGAATCTCAGCGCAATGTAAACGGTACTGCAATCCTTGAACTCCGCCCCTTGTCATTCTCCACCGTTGGTGTAGAGTCACAAGACGATCTGGTAAAAACCAAATTTGGTGAATATGGAGAAATGCAAAAGGGTTGGACAGCCGAAGACGCTAAAGGCTTCATCAAAGTAACTTCTACCCCGCTACGTGTTTACTATGCTAACCATAAAGACGAAGAAGTATGATAAAAGCAGGAATAATTGGCGGAGCAGGATACACGGCAGGCGAACTTATCCGCCTGCTTATCAACCATCCCGAAACCGAAATCATATTCGTTAACAGTACCAGTAATGCCGGAAACAAAATTACCGATGTGCATGAAGGACTTTACGGAGAGTGCGATCTGGTCTTTACCGACGAACTCCCGTTAGAAGACATCGATGTGCTTTTCTTCTGTACCGCCCATGGAGATACAAAGAAATTTATAGAAAGTCACAACATTCCGGAGGATCTGAAAATCATTGATTTATCAATGGACTACCGCATTGCTTCACCGGATCATGACTTTATTTATGGCCTGCCGGAATTAAATCGCCGTGCAACCTGCACAGCAAAACATGTAGCCAATCCGGGATGCTTTGCTACTTGTATCCAATTAGGATTACTTCCATTGGCAAAACATCTGATGCTAAACGGAGATGTAATGGTAAACGCTATTACAGGAAGCACAGGAGCAGGAGTAAAACCTGGAGCCACCAGTCATTTCAGTTGGCGAAACAATAATATGAGCGTGTACAAAGCTTTTGAACACCAACACGTTCCCGAAATCAGGCAATCACTGAAACAATTACAGAATAGTTTTGATTCAGAAATTGACTTCATCCCTTACCGGGGTGATTTTCCCCGCGGTATTTTTGCTACTTTAGTCGTAAAAACAAAGGTAGCATTAGAGGAAATTGTACGCATGTATGAGGAATATTATTCCAAAGACTCGTTTGTACACATCGTAGACAAAAACATAGACCTGAAACAGGTAGTAAATACCAATAAATGTCTGATTCACCTGGAAAAACACGGTGATAAACTATTGATCATTTCTTGTATTGACAATCTGTTGAAAGGTGCATCCGGGCAGGCAGTCCATAACATGAACCTGATGTTTAATCTGGAGGAGACGGTAGGCCTGCGCCTTAAACCCTCTGCATTCTAAAAAGCAATGAACCTATTTGACGTATATCCCCTTTTTGATATAAACATAGTAAAAGGAAAAGGTTGTCACGTTTGGGATGAAAACGGCACGAAATATCTGGATCTCTACGGAGGACATGCTGTCATCTCGATCGGACATGCCCACCCGCATTATGTTGACATGATTAGCAAGCAAGTGGCAACACTGGGCTTCTATTCAAATTCTGTAATCAACAAGTTACAGCAACAGGTAGCCGAACGTCTTGGAAAACTATCCGGATATGAAGATTACTCCCTATTCCTGATCAACAGTGGTGCCGAAGCAAATGAAAATGCACTGAAATTGGCCTCGTTCCATAACGGACGGACCAAAGTAATATCTTTCGGCAAAGCTTTTCACGGGCGTACTTCGCTGGCGGTAGAAGCTACAGATAATCCTAAAATTATAGCTCCGATCAATGCCAACGGGCATATAACCTACCTTCCGCTAAACGATACGGAGGCGATGAAAGCCGAACTGGCAAAAGGAGATGTTTGTGCTGTCATTATTGAAGGCATACAAGGAGTAGGCGGTATCAAAATACCAACAACCGAATTCCTGCAGGAACTTCGTAAAGCCTGCACTGACAACGGCACAATCCTGATCTTAGACGAGATACAAAGCGGTTACGGACGTAGTGGCAAATTCTTTGCCCACCAGTATGCCGGAATCAAACCTGACATAATCACTGTTGCCAAAGGTATTGGAAACGGATTTCCCATGGCAGGAGTACTGATCAGCCCGATATTCACACCGGTATATGGCATGCTCGGGACTACTTTTGGTGGCAATCATCTGGCTTGCTCCGCTGCACTGGCGGTGATGGATGTCATTGAACAGGAAAAGTTGGTAGAAAATGCAGCCGACATCGGTACCTATCTGTTAGAAGAATTGAAAAAATTCAGAGAAATCAAAGAAGTTCGCGGATGCGGACTTATGATCGGAATGGAGTTCGACCAACCGGTAAAGGAAATCCGCAACCGCTTGATTCACGAACAAAAAGTATTTACCGGTGCCAGTGGTACGAATGTAATCCGTTTGCTACCTCCTCTCTGCCTCAGCAAGGCAGAAGCCGATGAATTCCTTGTCCGGCTAAGAAAAGTACTCGGTTAATAATCAGCATCCTTATAAGGAAAGTGAAAAAGTGAAAATACCTGCCACGTTTGCTCGTATTTTCACTTTTTACTTATACCTTTGTCAGAAACAGACTAAATAATTATAAAATATGAAAGTAGCTATCATTGGTGCAGGAAATATGGGAGGCTCCATTGCCTGCGGACTGGCAAAAGGCAAGCTGATCTCGGCTTCCGATATTATAGTGTCCAACCCCAGTGCCGGAAAACTGGAAGCGTTGAAAAAAGAATTCCCTTCTATCACTACCACTCGCAATAATGCAGAAGCTGCTATCGGTGCTGATATTGTGATTTTGACCGTGAAACCCTGGCTAATCAGAAGTGTGCTCCGCGAAATGAAACTAAAAAGCAAACAGATTCTCGTTTCCGTTGCAGCCGGAATCAGCTTCGAACAATTGGCGCATGATGTCGTTGAACCAGAGATGCCCATGTTCCGTATTGTCCCCAATACAGCTATCAGCGAACTACAAAGTATGACACTGATAGCTTCACGAAATGCCGGACACGATCTGGAAACACTGATGGTCAACCTCTTCAGTGAGATGGGGATGGCTATGATTTTGCCTGAGGACAAGCTGGAAGCAGCTACTGCTCTAACCTCTTGTGGCATTGCTTATGTACTGAAATATATTCAGGCTGCTATGCAAGCAGGTATTGAAATGGGAATCCGCCCGTCGGATGCCATGGATATGATTGCACAATCTGTAAAAGGGGCTGCCGAACTGATACTGAACAACGATACCCATCCGAGTGTAGAGATTGACAAAGTGACTACTCCCGGCGGAATTACAATCAAAGGTATCAATGAGTTAGAGCATAATGGATTTACCTCTGCCATTATTAAAGCAATGAAAGCATCAAGATAGTGATTATCTAATTTTAATCACAAAAAACAAAAACATTAATCACTAAACACTAAATTTATATGGACGACCAAATTAAACAAATAGCAGAACGTCTGCGTGGACTACGTGACGTACTTGAACTGACAGCTGAAGACATCGCCCGTGATTGTGAGATTTCAGCGGAAGAATATCGTCTTGCAGAAACCGGAGATTACGACATCTCAGTAAGTATGCTGCAAAAAATCGCACGTAAATACGGCATAGCTCTTGATGCTCTGATGTTCGGAGAAGAGCCTAAGATGAGCAGCTATTTCCTGACACGTGCAGGTAAAGGAACCAGTATAGAACGTACCAAGGCGTATAAATACCAATCATTAGCGGCGGGCTTTATGAACCGAAACGCCGACCCGTTTATCGTAACTGTCGAACCAAAACCGGACAACGAACCGATACACTATAATAGCCATGGCGGCCAGGAGTTCAACTTGGTACTTGAAGGTCGCATGATGATCAGCATAGATGGAAAAGACCTGATACTAAACGAAGGAGACAGCTTGTACTTCAACTCAAAACTGCCCCATGGAATGAAAGCACTGGATGGAAAAACAGTGCGTTTTCTGGCAGTAATCATGTAATTATTTAAATGAAGAAAATGATAGATAGATTTTTATCGCAAACTTCCTTCAGTTCACAGGAAGATTTTGTCAAGAACTTAAAGATAAATGTTCCGGAAAACTTCAACTTCGGATACGATATAGTAGATGCCTGGGCTGCTGAACAGCCAGACAAACCGGCTTTGTTATGGACCAATGATAAAGGTGAACAACACCAGTTCTCTTTTGCGGATATAAAACAATATACAGATCAGACAGCATCCTACTTTCAAAGTCTGGGCATCGGACATGGTGATATGGTCATGCTGATATTGAAACGACGTTACGAATTTTGGTTCAGCATCATCGCTTTGCATAAGCTGGGAGCCGTTGTTATCCCTGCCACCCACCTGCTAACCAAGAAAGACATCGTATATCGCTGCAATGCAGCCGATATAAAGATGATCGTAGCAGCCGGAGAAGAGGTTATTACTAAACATATCATAGATGCCATGCCGGACTCTCCTACAGTGAAACATTTGGTAAGTGTTGGCCCTGAAATAGCAGAAGGATTCGAAGATTTTCATCAAGGCATTAAAGATGCAGCCCCTTTCGCTAAACCGGAACATCCCAACTCCAACGATGATATCTCTTTGATGTACTTCACCAGCGGAACGACCGGTGAGCCCAAAATGGTTGCACATGATTTCACCTATCCGTTGGGACATATTGTCACCGGTAGTTTCTGGCACAATCTGAAAGAGAACAGCCTTCATCTCACCATCGCCGATACAGGTTGGGGAAAAGCTGTATGGGGAAAGCTGTACGGACAATGGATAGCCGGAGCTAATGTTTTCGTCTACGACCACGAGAAGTTTACTCCAGCCGACATATTGGAGAAAATACAAAACTACCATGTTACTTCACTTTGTGCCCCTCCCACAATCTTCCGTTTTCTGATTCACGAAGATCTGACCAAATACGATCTTTCTTCCTTGGAATATTGCACGATTGCCGGTGAAGCATTAAATCCGGCAGTATTCGATACATTTAAGAAACTGACAGGCATCAAACTGATGGAAGGGTTCGGCCAAACGGAAACAACACTAACGGTTGCCACCTTCCCCTGGATGGAACCGAAACCGGGAAGCATGGGAGTCCCTAACCCCCAATATGATGTTGACCTGATAGACTATGAAGGCCGTTCGGTAGAGGCTGGCGAACAAGGACAGATTGTTATTCGGACTACTAACGGTAAACCGTTGGGACTGTTCAAAGAGTATTATCGCGACTCTGCGCGTACACACGAAGCATGGCATGACGGCATCTATTATACAGGTGATGTGGCCTGGAAAGATGAAGACGGCTATCTTTGGTTTGTAGGGCGTGCCGATGACGTAATAAAAAGCTCCGGTTACCGTATCGGACCGTTTGAAGTAGAAAGTGCGCTGATGACTCACCCTGCTGTAGTGGAGTGTGCCATCACTGGTGTACCCGATGAAATTCGAGGGCAAGTGGTAAAAGCAACTATTGTGCTGGCAAAAGATTATAAAGAACGTGCAGGTGAAGAGTTGATAAAAGAACTCCAGAACCATGTGAAAAAAGTAACGGCTCCTTATAAGTATCCACGTGTCATTGAATTTGTAGATGAATTACCCAAAACTATCAGTGGCAAAATCCGGCGGGTGGAAATCCGTAAGAATGATGAGAAATAGCCCAATTATACAAAATTCGTACATAAAATATTGACCAAACCAACAAATCAGCAAACGTTTGCAACATAAGTGCTATAATATGAACTAAAATTGCTCTTCTGAAAGAAAACAACCTGCTATATTTGCAGCATATTCATTTAATAACTAAAAAGCAAATGGTAGTAAGTAGAAAGATTTCTCAGGTTGAAGTATTCGCTGGTAGCCCATGGGAAGTGGCAAGTGTGAGAACCCTTCTAAAGGCTGCATCTATCGAAGTGGTGATGAAGGACAAAGGAATAGATTGCATACTGCTTTCTGTCCCCTGTGAATATTACACTGCAGCAATGCGGGTTATCAGCAACAGAATAGCTTCATAGGTTTGTTAGATTAGGTTTGATTAGGGACAAAAGCCGGAATGATTCGTGTTACATTCCGGCTTTTTATTTTCAACGCTTCTTATGATTATTATCACATCTTCTAAATAAAAACAATTTTCTCCAAGCATGAAAAAGATAATCATTGCATCCGACTCGTTTAAGGGTTCCCTGTCATCCGCAGAGGTAGCTGTATCATGTGAAAAAGGTATTCGAAAAGTATTTCCGAAATGCGAAATCATAAAACTCCCTATAGCGGACGGCGGAGAAGGAACAATTGAAGCACTGGTCAGTGCAACAAATGGGCGGATACATTCGTGTCACGTGCACGATCCATTAATGCGGTTAATAGAAGCCCGGTATGGCGTTTTGGGAGATGGAGAAACTGCTGTCATCGAAATGGCAGCCGCGAGTGGACTGACATTGATTGAACCCCATCTGAGAAATCCGATGAAAACAACCACTTATGGTACAGGCGAATTAATACAGGATGCCTTGGAACACGGTTGCAGGAAATTTCTGATAGGAATCGGAGGTAGTGCCACCAATGATGCAGGCACGGGAATGTTGCAGGCATTAGGCATGAAGTTCCGGGATATAGCCGGGAATTTATTAGGGTATGGAGGAGAAATACTTCAAAAGATAGAGATGATTGATAGCAACGATTTCCCGGAAGATAAACTGGCAAAGTGTACATTCACCATCGCATGCGATGTAAACAACCCATTTTCCGGACCACAAGGAGCCGCATTTATTTTTGCTTCCCAAAAAGGAGCCGATGCAAAACAAATACGCATATTAGACACAGGACTGAAGCATTTTGCACAGTTGATTGCCCAAACCCTATATAAGGATATTGATGCTACCCCTGGAGCAGGAGCAGCCGGAGGCATGGGTGGCGCTTTTATAGCCTTCTTCAACGCTCGGTTATCCCGGGGAATTGATACTGTATTGAATGCTCTCCATTTTAATGAAAAACTACAAGGAGCCGATCTTGTGATTACAGGCGAAGGGAAAATGGATGCCCAAACTATAATGGGAAAAGCCCCTATGGGAGTTCTCAAAGCAGCCCAACGAAAAAATATTCCTGTAATTGGTATTGCCGGATGTGTGGATGAAACCGAATTGCTGAATAATGCAGGTTTTCTGGCTGTATATCCTATTGTAGAAGGTCCGGTCTCTCAAGAGCAAGCTATGGAAAAATCAAGGACCTGCAGCAACATAGAGAGAACTGTCCATCAATGCATGCGAATGTTATCCTTATTGCATAACTAACTGCATATAGATAACATCTCCATGAATAAAGTAAAAGCTCCATAAGTTCATTACTTATGGAGCTTTTTAGGATGCAACTATAGTACTCGAAGCGGGACTTGAACCCGCACAGCCGCAATGGCCAAAGGATTTTAAGTCCTTCGTGTCTACCATTCCACCATTCGAGCATCCTTTCAAAGAGAGCGGAAAACGAGACTCGAACTCGCGACCCTAACCTTGGCAAGGTTATGCTCTACCAACTGAGCTATTTCCGCGTTTTTTCAACGGGTGCAAAGATAAGTAGTTTCCTGCTTTCTGCCAAACTTTTTCCAAAGAAAAAAATCTCAAAGAAACGGAAAACTATTTTTATCATAAAAGCTATGTAAAGATAGAAGTTATCTTCACATAGCAATAATCTATCAAACACGCCCTAACAAGGTCTTTTCAGCCTGTTCCATGCTGTAGAAATTAAAGCCTTCCACTACATTTTGCATCAAAGCGGATATCTCATCATTACAAAGATTACCAATACTCCCTTCATGAGTATGATGCACCTTCTTATTATGCGAGAAGTTACCAGCTTCAATATCCAAGCCTACTTTTTTATAAGCATCCCGAAAAGGCATACCTTCACGTGCAAGGCGATTCACTTCTTCTACACTAAAGATAAAAAGATATTTATCATCATCAAGAATATGTTCATTCACCTTAATTTCATTCATGATGTATGTAGTCATCTGCAAGCAATCTTTCAGTTCTTGAAAAGCCGGCAAGAAAACCTCCTTGATAATTTGCAGATCACGAAAATATCCGGAAGGCAGGTTATTGGCAATCATCATAATTTGCTGTGGGAGAGATTGCAACTTATTACATTTAGCTCGTGTTAATTCAAACACATCCGGATTCTTCTTATGCGGCATGATACTGGAACCGGTAGTACATTCATCCGGCAGTTTCACAAAACCAAAATTCTGGCTATTGAACATACAGGCATCGAAAGCCAATTTTGAAATGGTTCCTGCAATTGTTGCCAGTGCAAAAGCGACGTTACGCTCCATCTTGCCACGTCCCATTTGAGCATAAACTACATTATAGTTCAAAGAGTCAAAGCCAAGCAACTGGGTAGTCATCGTACGATTCAAAGGAAATGAAGAACCATATCCCGCAGCCGATCCCAAAGGATTACGGTTACACATCCTAAATGCAGCTTGCAAAAAGAGCATATCGTCCACCAAACTTTCGGCATATGCCCCGAACCAAAGGCCAAATGACGAGGGCATCGCAATCTGCAAATGAGTATACCCGGGCATTAATACACCTTTATATTGTTCACTCTGACGAATTAAAACGTGAAAGAGTTGCTCCACCGCCTCTGCCACTTCTTTTATCTGTGTGCGGGTAAAAAGCTTTAAGTCAAGTAATACTTGGTCATTACGTGAACGACCACTATGAATTTTCTTACCCACATCTCCCAACCGACGAGTCAACATCAACTCCACCTGAGAGTGAACGTCCTCAACTCCTTCTTCTATTACAAACTCACCTTTCTCGGCAGAAACATAAATATCTTTCAATTCGGCTAACAATAAAGATAATTCATCTTTTGTCAATAAACCTATGCTCTCAAGCATAGTGATATGTGCCATTGAACCAAGTACATCATGTTTAGCAAGATAAAGATCCATCTCACGGTCACGACCAACGGTAAAGCGTTCTATATCCTTGTTTACCTCAACAGATTTCTCCCAAAGTTTCTGTGCCATATTCTTTAATATTGTATCATGGATAACATATCAGCCATCTTCTCCAGTCCTTCCTGTAAAGGCTTCTGTACCATTGCTTTCATAAATGGATTAATATCCAACCCAATGGTTATTTTAAGTTTACATTCTTCATCGGCTGAAGATACAATCTGAATCCACATATTAAAAGGCAGAGGAGAATTAATCGTCTCAAATTTAATACACTTACAGGGCTCACGTTCAATAATCTTAAGGGTTAGCTGTCCCACCGGATCTACATTGAAACTAAGTGTATCCGTATCAAAACTCATATCTTTCACTTTGTCTTGTGGTAAACGGTCCTTTATGGATTCCAGGTTACTAAGGTCCGCAAGTTTATCGTACACACGTTCCTGGCTATAAGGTATTACCTTGACACTACTCTCAAATTTAGTCATCTTATTCTATCTTACTTATAAAGAAAAAAGAAGAACAATCCGAACAGACTCTGTCCGAATGGCCCTTCTTTCTATATTTTAATCATCAAAAAAATCAGTCTTATTTTCCGGTTTCCCAATGAGCTGGATCCTTGCGCCATTCGTTTAACGTTGCAATATCTTCTTCTTCAATGTAACCGGTACGCAATGCAACATCCAACACTGCTTCATAATTAGTCAACGTTACCAGAGGGACTTTAGCATCTTTAAAAGCCTGTTCGGCAACCGGGAATCCGTAAGTATAGGCAGCTACCATACCAATTACTTCACAACCATCCCGACGGATAGCCTCTACGGCTTTCAAACTGCTTCCACCGGTAGAGATTAAATCTTCTACTACAACGACTTTCATACCCGGACGAAGTTCGCCTTCGATAAGATTCTCCAAGCCATGGTCTTTAGGGGTAGAACGGACATACACGAACGGAAGATTCAATGCATCAGCTACCAAAGCACCTTGAGGAATAGCACCTGTTGCAACTCCGGCAATGGCATCTACCTGTCCGAAACGTTCCAGAATCAGACGTGTAATTTCGAACTTAACAAAACTACGAAGAGAAGGATAAGAAAGGGTTTTACGGTTGTCGCAGTAAAACGGTGATTTCCATCCGGAAGCCCATGTAAACGGATTTGCCGGTTGAAGCTTAATAGCTTTAATCTTCAACAACTTCTCGGCGAATAATCTCTCTAAATTTTTCATAACTAAACTAACTATGATAATTACAGGATGCAAAAATACGGAAATGGAACGAGACTAAAAAGAAGAAGCCGTATTATTTTTTTGTTATTTGTCACTTACTCTTCTTCCACTTGCACACAACGGCGGATATCATCCATTTCAAATCCTCTGCTCATGGCAAAACGGATCAACTTCCCATTCAACTCGAATTCATCTTTGGCGTGTATACTTTTACGTTTAGCAGCCATCAAATCTCCCAAAATAGCAAGATACTCTTCCTGATCAATGTCATTCAGGTATTTATAAGACACTTCACGAGATATCTTTTTCATGTAAAGTGCTTGAGCAATCTTCATTTTACCCCATTTGGCAAAACGAAACTTATCATTGACAAATGCCCTACAGTAACGTTCTTCATCTATAAACTTCTCAACCACAAGCCGATCAATAATCCGATTGACCGCTTCATAAGGCAAGCCCCACTTCTGTAGTTTTTCACTCACTTCAGCTTTACAATGCTCGGCTGCAGAGCAATAGCCAGCCATGCGGTTTAACGCATCTTCTTCTGTTATTATATTCATCGTTTAGCAGTTACAATTCGATCATTACCCGATATGTCTTTTATCAAACGAAGGTCTCTATATCCCTTTCCGCCAAGCATTTGCAAAATTTCTTCACCATACGCCCGATTTATCTCAAAATAGAGTTTACCATGCAGACTTAGTATCTCTCTCCCCAAAGAGGCAATACGCCGGTAAAATAATAAAGGATCATTATCCGGAACAAACAGAGCCAGACCGGGCTCCCAATCCAAGACATTAGGTTCCATTTCATTTTTTTCGCTCTCTGTCACATAAGGAGGGTTACTTACAATAATATCATATCGTCTGTCTCCAGAAAACTCCGTAGAAAAGACATCCACTTTCTCAAAATTCACTTTAGTTTTCAGTTCCTGATTGTTTTGCCTGGCAATGGCAAGTGCATCTTCCGACACATCCCACGCCGTAACCTCAGCTCCAGGAATATGCTTAGACAAACTTATAGCAATACACCCACTTCCAGTTCCTATATCAAGCAGACGGACACCTGTAGCAGACTCTTTTACTATTAAATCCACCAGTTCTTCAGTTTCGGGACGAGGGATCAGGACTCCCGGAGCTACCCGGAACATGGATCCGTAGAAATTTGCCCTTCCCTGAATATACTGAATTGGCTCGTTTTTCTTCAACCGTTCAACAATGCTTTCTAAATCACGCTGTTCGTTTGCAGATAAAATTATATCTTTGCCCCAATAATAGTCAATAGCATCCTGCCCCAGCAGATCACAACAAATCATTTTTGTGAGGCTCCTGAGTTCTCCCGGTGGATAAATATGGTGTAAAGACTGGCGGATATAAGTGGTGACGCAGTTCATTCTCATTATTTTGGGGTGCAAAAATACAAATAATATAGCTATAAGCCTAAAAGATGGAAGAAGAAAAATACATGAGACGTTGCATCCAATTGGCAAGAAACGGTCTTTGCAACGTATCTCCCAACCCAATGGTGGGGGCCGTCATCGTATGTGATGAACAAATCATCGGCGAAGGTTATCATGTCCGTTGTGGAGAAGCCCATGCCGAAGTCAACGCTATCCGTTCTGTTAAAGACCCCTCTTTACTGAAACGCAGTACTATATACGTAAGCCTTGAGCCTTGTTCCCATCATGGAAAGACACCTCCCTGTGCTGACCTAATCATAGAAAAGCAAATTCCCAAAATCGTAATCGGTTGCCAGGACCCATTTTCCAAAGTTGCGGGTAAAGGCATCCAAAAATTACGGAATGCCGGACGTGAGGTCATAGTGGGAGTCCTGGAAAAGGAGTGCCGCGAACTTATACAGAAATTCATCACCTTCCACACCCTTCATCGCCCTTATATTGTTTTAAAATGGGCAGAATCGGATGATGGCTTCATCGACTTAGAGCGTACAGAAGGACATCCTGTGCTATTATCCACTCCCCTCACTTCCATGTTGGTACATAAAAAAAGAGCAGAATCGGATGCTATCATGGTAGGTACCCGAACAGCATTATTAGACGATCCGGCATTAACTGTACGTCACTGGTACGGGCATAACCCGGTACGCATAGCTCTGGACCGTAATCATTCGCTTCCTCAGACTTCACACCTTTTGGATGGTAGCGTGCCTACACTCATTTTTACGGAATGCCACCGCCCCGGTAAAAAGAATCTGGAATATATCCCCTTGGACTATCAAACAGATATTCTGCCACAAATACTGGCAACCCTCTATCAGCGTAATCTACAATCCTTGATGGTCGAAGGAGGCAAGATATTGCTGGAATCATTTATCTGCTCCGGAATATGGGATGAAATTATTATAGAAAGAAGCGACAAACGGCTTTATTCCGGTGTTAAAGCACCTGAAATAAGCGATAAAATTAGTTATTCAGAAGAAAAACATTTCGCTACAACCTTCAGGCATTACTTAAAGAGAAATACCTAAATTCGCAGCATTCAGGGAGTTTTATATCGACAAAATCGAGCAGATTATCTATAATTTTATATAAAACTTCCCTTCAATGTTCAATATAGAGAAAAATGTTCCTATTTTTGCAACTTGTAAATAAACACAATCTTTCAAATGAGAATAAAGTTTTTATCAGTAATTGTAAGTTTCTTCCTTGTATCGTTTGCCGTTACTTCGTGCCTTGACACTGAAGAAATTGAATACAGCCCGGATGCTACCATACATGCATTTGCACTTGATACCGTACATGGGGTAAACTATAAATTTACAATAGATCAATTTGGACCTGACGGAGTTGGACTTATTTATAACCAGGATTCACTGCCTGTGGGCTCCGATACAATTATTGACCGTATTCTTATAAAGACATTGACCACAGCGTCCGGAATAATCACGGCTAAAAACGCAGAGGGTCAAGACACCTTGTTTAATTACTCCGACTCTATTGACTTCAGGGGCACTATGGAAAAGCCCATGAGAATAAAGGTATGGGCCGCGGATATGCAATATACCAAAGAGTACACCATTTCAGTGCGCGTACACCGACAGGATCCGGACTCCATGAACTGGACTAAAATGACAGATAACTTTGCTAACTACAGTGGGTATCAGAAGTCCGTAATTCTGGGTGAAGACATTCTTGTGTATACAGCAAACACTACTGCCTACAAATCATCAGGAGACGTAATCAACAAAGGAAGAAGTTGGGCACAGGTATCTGTTACCGGGCTTCCGGAAAACATAAAACTCTCTTCCCTCATAGCTTTTGGTGAAAAATTGTATGCCACAAACGGTGAGAAAGTATATGTTTCTTCAGATGGGGCATCATGGAGTCTTGCAACCGATTTGAATAAAAACGGTAAAGTAGAGATGCTGATCGCTCCTTTCCCCAAGAATGAGGGCAATCTGCTGGATATCTCCGGAATTGCCGGTATTATTAATAATGGTAGTCAATCTACATTTGCGATAAGCAATCCTGAAGCAACCGCATGGAATATCAGTTCAGAAGAAGTCGGTTCTGACTTCCCGCTGGATAATTTGTCAGCAACGTCTTATCTCAATGCTACAGGAATACAGACAATAGCCGTAATGGGCAATAATCGCAATGCAAGCGATACAACTTCGGTGGCCTGGAGTTCACAGGACGGTTTACTTTGGATTCCTTTAAAAACGTCATCGACCACTGCCTATTGTCCGAAGCTCGACAAACCGTCTTTCTTCTATTATGGCAACGCTTTCTGGGCATTCGGAGGAAAGTTCGAAACGATCTACACATCGGAAGCAGGACTTGCCTGGTATAAAGCCGATAAGAAAATCTTCTTACCGACTGAATTCAAAGACAGAGGGAACAACTACTCTACTGTAGTGGACAAAGATAACTTTATCTGGGTAATATGGAGTAACGGCGATGCCAACGAAGTATGGCGTGGACGACTTAATAAATTTGGTTTTGCCAGACAGAACAAATAATTAAAGAAATGTCCTATAAAGAACAAATAGATTTAAACCGGATACCTAAGCATGTAGCCATTATCATGGACGGTAACGGACGATGGGCCAAACAACGCGGACGCGAACGTAGTTTTGGACATCAGGCCGGAGCCGAAACTGTGCATATCATCACTGAAGAGGCAGCCAGGTTAGGAGTCAAATTCCTTACCTTATATACCTTTTCAACCGAAAACTGGAACCGGCCATCGGACGAAGTCGCTGCATTGATGAGCCTCCTATTCGACTCTATCGAAGAGGAAACATTTATGAAAAACAATATAAGTTTCCGTATCATCGGAGACATCAACAAACTACCCGAAAATGTACGGAAGCGCTTGAATGCCTGTGTCGAACGTACTTCCAAAAACACAGGAATGTGTCTGGTACTTGCCCTCAGTTATTCTGCCAGATGGGAAATAACCGAGGCCGCACGGCAGATTGCCACATTGGTTCAGAAAGGAGAAATGACTCCTGAAGAAATTACTTCGGAAAGCATCCAGACGCATCTGACAACCAATTTCATGCCCGATCCGGACCTCTTAATCCGTACAGGCGGAGAGATTCGTTTAAGCAACTATCTACTTTGGCAATGTGCTTATTCGGAGCTTTATTTTTGTGAAACCTTCTGGCCAGACTTTAAGGAAGAAGAATTGCACAAGGCTATCTGTGACTACCAGAGACGCGAACGCAGATTCGGAAAGACCAGCGAACAAATCAGTTAACTCAAAACTTAATTATAACATAAATGCATTATCGTATTTCCTTCATATTCGTAACGTTTATCAGCCTGTTTTGCTTTGCATTGCCGGGCGTAGCACAAGATGCTAACACTGACGAATCAAAACCCGTTATCATGTATTCCGGGACACCGAAAAAATATGAAATAGCCGACATCAAGGTCGAAGGTGTCAAGAACTACGAAGATTATGTTCTTATCGGACTGTCCGGACTTTCTGTAGGACAAACTATTACCGTACCGGGTGATGAGATCACGGGGGCAATCAAACGCTACTGGCGTCACGGTCTGTTCTCCAACGTGTCAATCACAGCCGAAAAGGTAGAAGGCAATAAAATCTGGCTGAAGATCAGTCTGACTCAACGTCCGCGCATTTCAGACATACGTTATCACGGTGTGAAAAAGTCGGAGCGTGAAGACCTACAGACCAAACTGGGTATGATAAAAGGCAGTCAGATCACTCCTAATCTGGTGGACCGTGCAAAGGTTTTAAGTAAACGCTACTTCGACGATAAAGGATTTAAGAATGCAGAAATAACCATTACTCAAAGAGATGATCCTGCAAATGAAAATCAAGTATTGGTCGACATAGATATCGATAAGAAAGAAAAGGTAAAAGTCCATGCCATTACTTTTGCCGGTAACCATGCTATCAAAACATCGAAGCTGAAACGTGTGATGAAGAAAACAAACGAAAAGGGAAAACTGCTGAACTTGTTCCGCACCAAGAAGTTTGTTAATGAGAAGTATGAAGAGGACAAGCAACTGATTATTGATAAGTACAACGAACTGGGTTATCGCGATGCACGTATCGTGAAAGACAGCGTATCCAAATTTGACGATAAAACGGTAGATGTATACATTGAATTGGAGGAAGGCGATAAATACTACCTTCGCAACGTAACATGGGTGGGTAACACTCTTTATCCCTCAGAACAACTGAACTTTATGCTCCGCATGAAGAAAGGAGATGTATACAACCAGAAATTGCTGAATGAACGTTTGTCAACCGATGAAGACGCTATCGGTAACCTCTATTACAACAATGGTTATCTGTTCTACACGTTAGATCCGGTAGAAGTGAATATCGACAACGACTCTATCGACCTGGAGATGAGAATCTACGAAGGCCGGCAAGCCAGCATCAATAAGATCAAGATCAATGGTAATGACCGTTTGTACGAAAACGTTGTTCGCCGTGAACTCCGTACCCGCCCGGGCGAGTTGTTCAGCCGTGAGGACCTGATGCGTTCTATGCGTGAGATCCAACAAATGGGACACTTTGACCCGGAAAACATCAAACCGGATATTCAGCCGGACCAAGTGAACGGAACGGTAGATATTGCCTATGATCTGGTATCCAAAGCAAATGACCAGGTAGAGTTCTCTGCCGGTTGGGGACAGACGGGTGTTATCGGTAAATTAAGTTTGAAATTTACGAACTTCTCTTTGGCAAACCTATTGCACCCGGGAGAAAACTATCGTGGTATCCTGCCTCAGGGTGACGGACAGACACTGACCATCAGTGGACAGACCAATGCACAATACTATCAGCAGTATAGCATTTCGTTCTTTGATCCCTGGTTCGGAGGTAAACGTCCGAATTCATTCTCCCTGTCGGCATTCTTCTCAGTTCAGACTGATATCAGCAGCCGTTACTATAACTCAAGCTACTATAACAATTACTACAACAGTTATTACAGCGGCTTAGGCGGTTACGGTATGTACAATTATGGTAACTATAACAACTACGAAAACTATTATGACCCTGACAAGTCAATCAAAATGTGGGGTCTGTCAGCAGGTTGGGGAAAACGCCTGAACTGGCCAGATGACTACTTCCAGCTTTCAGCCGAGCTTTCTTATCAAAGATATATCTTGAAAGACTGGCAGTACTTCCCGGTAACTAACGGTAAATGTAACGACTTAAGCATCGGCTTGACATTGGCCCGTGCTTCTTACGATAACCCGATTTATCCGCGTAGTGGTTCAGACTTCTCTCTGTCTGTACAGTTCACACCGCCTTACTCACTGTTCGACGGAGTAGACTACAGTAAATATAACGAGTACAACCAGAACGATATGAACAAAATGCACAAATGGGTAGAATACCATAAGTGGAAGTTCAAAGCAAAAACATATATTCCGTTGCTGAACCCGACAACCGTGAAAAAGACTCCGGTGCTGATGACACGTGTGGAATTCGGTATATTGGGCCACTACAACAAATATAAGAAATCTCCGTTCGGTACATTTGACGTCGGTGGTGACGGTATGACCGGATATTCAAGCTATGCAACCGAGAGTGTCGCCCTTCGCGGTTACGAAAACAGTTCGTTAACTCCGTACCGTGGACAGGAAGGATATGCCTACACTCGTATCGGATTTGAATTAAGATATCCGCTGATGCTGGAAACAAGTACCAATATTTATGCGTTAACATTCCTGGAAGCCGGTAATGCATGGCATGATGTGAAGAACTTCAATCCGTTCGACCTGAAACGTTCGGCCGGTGTAGGTGTCCGCATCTTCCTCCCGATGATCGGTATGATGGGTATCGACTGGGCATACGGTTTCGACAAAGTACTTGGCGACAAGAGCGCAGGCGGAAGCAGATTCCACTTCGTATTGGGTCAGGAATTCTAATTGTTTCATTAAAAACTAAGCGTTATGAAAAAGTCTGTTCTATTTATCATCTTGCTGTTTGCCGTAGGTATGACAGCTCAAGCACAAAAGTTTGCTCTGATCGATATGGAGTATATCCTGAAGAACATTCCGGCTTACGAACGTGCCAACGAGCAATTGAACCAAGCCACCAAACAATGGCAGGGTGAAGTCGAAGTATTGGCAAAGGAAGCACAAACCATGTTTAAAGAATATCAAGCTGCATCTGCAAAGCTGACGGCTGCGCAGAAAACTCAAAAAGAAGATGCCATCGTAGAAAAAGAAAAGGCTGCCTCAGAGTTGAAACGGAAGTACTTTGGTCCCGAAGGCGAGCTTTTTAAGAAGAGAGAAGAACTGATGAAGCCCATTCAGGATGAAATATACAATGCCGTAAAAGTAGTAGCCGAAGAAAACGGCTACGCTGTAGTAGTGGACAGAGCCTCAGCTTCGAGCATTATTTTTGCCACTCCGCGCATGGATGTGAGCAATGAAGTGCTGGCGAAATTAGGATATTCAAATTAATTTCATACATTTGCAGCCGATAACTAAAAAGTAATCATTCAAATAAATAATAGAACTATGCTTAAAAAAATTGCACTTTTAATGATGCTGGTACTCCCGATGGGCGTATTCGCACAAAATCTTAAATTCGGTCACATCAATGCAATGGAAATTGTTTCGGCTATGCCGGAATACACCAAAGCACAATCTGAATTGCAGGCATTGAACAAACAACTCGGACAGGACCTTCAGAGAACTCAAGAAGAATTCAACAAAAAATATCAGGAGTTCATGCAGCAGAAAGACTCTCTTCCTACTGTGATTGCAGAAAGAAGACAAAAAGAGCTGGAAGACATGATGCAGAGACAAGAACAATTCCAGGCTAAGGCGCAACAGGATATGGAGAAAGCTAATAACGACCTGATGGCTCCGGTATACAAGAAGCTGGACGATGCTATCAAAGCAGTAGGCGCAGCAGAAGGTGTTATCTACATTTTCGACATGGCACGTACTCCGATACCTTACATTAACGAAAATCAGAGCATCAACCTGACTCCGAAAGTAAAGACCCAATTGGGCATTAAATAAGAGTCGGAAGCTATAAAGTTACGAGCTACAAGCTACAAGTACTATGCGGAAAATACGCTACGACTTGTCACTTGTAGCTCGTAACATTTTAACCCATCTCCGTTATGAAACAATCCCTTTCCCAGAAACCCGGTCCTATCGGAGTATTCGACTCCGGATATGGCGGACTGACCATCCTGAGTAAAATCCGGGAGGCTCTTCCGGATTATGACTATATCTACCTGGGCGACAACGCCCGTACCCCTTACGGTACCCGTTCTTTTGAAATCGTATATGAATTTACCCTGCAGGCGGTTAACAAACTGTTTGAGATGGGTTGCCACTTAGTGATACTTGCCTGCAATACAGCTTCGGCCAAGGCATTAAGAACCATACAAATGAACAACCTTCCGGATATCGATCCCAGCCGAAGAGTCCTGGGAGTCATTCGTCCAACGGTAGAGTGCATCGGCAGCATAACCCAAACCCGCCATGTCGGAGTACTGGCCACAGCCGGCACCATCAAATCGGAATCGTATCCGCTCGAAATACATAAACTCTTTCCGGACATAAAAGTAAGTGGAGAAGCTTGCCCAATGTGGGTACCTCTGGTCGAAAACAACGAAGCCAATGGTGAGGGAACCGACTTTTTCATCCGTAAATACATCCACAACCTGCTTGCCAAAGACGGACAGATAGACACTATCATTTTGGGATGTACCCACTACCCGCTGCTGCTGCCCAAGATACAACAGTTCGTGCCCCAAAGTATGAAAGTGGTTGCACAGGGAGAATATGTAGCCGCCAGCCTGAAAGATTACCTCTACAGGCACCCCGAAATGGACCGGAAATGCACTCGGGGAGGCAGTTGCAGCTTTTGTACCACAGAAGCCGAAGATAAATTTATTGAATCGGCCTCAACATTCCTCAACCAAGACATTACGGTACAACGGATATCTTTGGAATAATCTATATGTAAAACAACATTATCCAGGTTCTTTTTGTTATATTTGTAGGAGATAACCACATAATATCCCTACCATTATGAAAGAAGATAAAGACACCCGCTTAGTAGAAGTCTTCACCGGTTCGCCTTGGGAAGCAGAGTTTACCAAAGGATTACTTGAAAGCAATGGAATAGAATCCATTCTGAAGGACGGAGGCGGCCTTGCGGCTCTGGCACCTTACTACATCGGACAGGAAATAGCCGTCCTCGTTAATGAAGACGACTACGAGCAGGCTATGGAAATAGTGAGAAACCGGGAAAAGACGAACGAATAAATCACCAAACATTTTTTCTCCTCCCACGCAGACATGTCCGTCAGGCATACCCACGTGGGAGAGGTATGTACTACCGGCACCTAATCCCTCTCTTTAGGCACCCGGATGATAAGACCTTTCATTTAATGTACCCCTTAGGTTACATTTCGACAAAAATCCATATATTTGTGCTTTCAAATCGTTAGCATAATGAAAAAGGAGTTTACACGAATAGCTGTAAAGGTGGGAAGTAACGTACTTACCCGGCAAGACGGAACGCTGGATGTCACCCGGATGTCTGCCCTAACCGACCAGATAGCTGCCCTGCATAAAGCCGGAATGGAAATCATTCTTATCTCTTCGGGGGCTGTCGCCTCAGGACGAAGTGAAATACGCACCCTCAGGAAACTCGACAGCGTTGACCAACGCCAGTTATTTTCTGCTGTAGGACAAGCCAAACTCATCAACCGATATTACGAATTGTTCCGTGATCACGGCATCGCCGTAGGCCAGGTACTCACCACCAAAGAGAATTTCGGTACCCGCCGGCATTACCTCAACCAGAAAAATTGCATGACGGTAATGCTCGAGAACGGAGTCATCCCCATTGTCAACGAAAACGATACCATCTCCGTCACCGAACTGATGTTCACGGACAACGACGAATTATCGGGACTCATCGCCTCAATGATGGATGCGCAGGCTCTTATCATCCTAAGCAATATTGACGGCATATACAACGGTTCTCCTGCCGATCCGGCTTCATCCGTGATACGGGAAATAGGGCAAGGGAAAGACCTGACAAACTATATCCAGACCAGCAAATCGAGTTTTGGGAGGGGCGGTATGCTGACTAAAACCAACATTGCCCGCAAAGTGGCAGACGAAGGTATTACCGTAATCATTGCCAACGGCAAACGTGACAATATACTCATCAACCTGACGGAACATCCGGAAGAAACCGTTTGCACCCGTTTCATCCCCGTCCCACAGCCGGTGTCGAGTATCAAGAAATGGATAGCCCACAGCGAAGGCTTCGCCAAAGGAGAGATACACATCAATGAACAAGCCTCCGAAGTTTTGAACTCGGACAAGGCAGTCAGCATCCTTCCCATCGGAATCACCCGCATCGAAGGGGAGTTTGAGAAAGATGACATCGTGCGGATCATCGATAACCGGGGCGTTCCCATAGGTGTGGGCAAAGCCAACTGTGACTCGACACAAGCACGGGACGCCATCGGAAAGCATGGAAAAAAAGCAGTGGTCCATTATGACTATCTGTACATCGAATAAACGAATTGCGTATGAACCTGAATGATACATTTGCTGCCGTACAAGCAGCCAGCCGTCGTTTGGCATTATTGCCCGACGAACAAATAAACCGGATATTGAACGCCGTAGCGGATGCTGCTTTGGCACAAACGCCGTATATCCTTTCCGAAAACCGGAAAGACCTGGATCGGATGTCACCCGACAATCCGAAATACGACCGGCTGAAACTGACCGAAGAACGGTTGAAAGGAATTTCCTCCGACATACGGAACGTAGCGACACTCCCCTCACCGCTGGGCAGGATCCTGAAAGAAAGCATCCGGCCCAACGGAATGAAGCTGACAAAAGTAAGTGTGCCCTTCGGAGTTATCGGTATCATCTACGAAGCACGTCCTAACGTCAGTTTCGATGTCTTTTCGCTTTGCTTGAAAAGTGGTAACGCCTGTATTTTAAAAGGCGGTAGCGATGCCGACTTTTCGAATCGCGCCATCGTAGAAGTGATACATAATGTGCTCCGGCTGTTTGATGCAGACACCCACACCGTCGAGTTGCTGCCGGCTGACCGCGAAGCGACCAACGAACTTTTGCATGCCGCCGGATATGTAGATCTGCTTATTCCCCGCGGTAGCAGCAGCCTGATCAACTTCGTGCGACAGAATGCCACCATACCGGTGATAGAAACAGGTGCAGGCATCTGCCATACATATTTTGACGAATACGGAGACACTGCTAAGGGAGCAGCCATCATTCACAATGCCAAAACACGCCGTGTCAGCGTCTGCAACGCACTCGATTGTGTGATCATTCATAAGAGCAGATTGTCCGACCTGCCTGCGCTATGCGAGAAGCTCAAAGCAAGCAATGTGACTATCTATGCTGATCCGTTGGCTTATCAGGCACTTGAAGGACATTATCCTGCCAAAGGATTGAAACCGGCTACACCCGAAAGTTTCGGGACAGAGTTCCTGGACTATAAAATGGCGATCAAGACAGTCTGTAGTTTTGAAGACGCACTCGGACATATTCAAGAGTACAGTTCCCGCCACAGCGAGAGCATCGTCACTGAAAATCGGGAACGCGCCGCCCTTTTTACCCGGATGGTAGATGCAGCATGTGTATATACCAATGTATCTACGGCGTTTACCGACGGAGCACAATTTGGGTTGGGAGCAGAGATCGGCATCAGTACACAGAAGTTGCACGCCCGTGGCCCGATGGGACTGGAAGAGATCACTTCCTACAAATGGATCATCGAAGGTGACGGACAAACGCGCCGATGATCTTTATTCAGGCGAAATCCGCAAAATAACCGGTTCAAAACTTGACTTTGCCCCCGGATTATGCTATCTTTGTAAATAGAATCATACATTACATTCTATTTAGAATGCGATAAAAGGGAGAGGCCGCTGCCTCCCCCTTTCTTTTTTTCAAAGACTGCATTTCCGAAAGACAGAGCCGGTGTTTCCCCTCAACAGAGCCGGTATTCTGTGCCGGAAGAGCCGGTGTTCCGGCCCGAAGACGGTTGCTTCCGGAGACGGAGACGGCATCTTCACCTTATTATCGCGGTTACATCCGGCATAACTCCTCCGCACAAAATCCGAAAAGTATAAATAGTTTAATCCGGCAGGACCTCACGTTAAAGAAGTGTAAACTTGCTCTTGACAAAACAAAGGGTAAATATGCAAATTATTAATAATACGAAAACAAAACGCTTTGCTATTCCTTATAAAAAATATTATATTTGTAAATGAACCCCTAACCCATCCCATTATGAAGCAAACAGCCCATATATACTTGTTCTCCCTCCTCTTCCTTTTCTGCGCATGCAACAGAGAAAACAAAACAAATCCGCTACAGCCCGAAACGGTTGCTGTAGCAGATTCACTGGAACAAACACCTCCCGAAGAGAAGCCCAAGGCTATCTCGGCAGAGCAGATAGAGATTGTGAAAGACCTGCTCTACGACAAATATACCCTTGAAGATACTTACCCGTACAAAGATACCACCCGCAGTTTCCAGTGGGATAAGATCAAAGAACGTCTGGCTCTGCTCGAAAATATCCAGCAAGAGCCCTCTCGATGGGGTATCCTGCAAAACTATAAGAATCGGAACGGTGAAGCCCCATTGGTGCGCCACTACAAACGGAATGCTTACAAACGCATTGCCGACACCCTGGGCATAGAGCGTTACCAGTCCGTTCCGCTCTATCTGCTCACCGATACACTGGTACCCGAACGTTATGGAGAAGACGGTTCGCTGGTACGTTTTCTGGCAGACGGAGAAAAGTTCGTCAAGGTATCTCCCATCTACATAGGCGAAGAGTGGTATGTACCCAAGAAATACGTCAAAGTACTCCCGGATACGACCCGTTTCACCAAAGCAATCATGATAGACCGGAGAGACCAGAACATAGCAACACTGGAACAAACCGGCGAGGCCCGATGGGCTGTACGCAGCATGAACCCCGCCACCACCGGACGACACCGCCCGCCGTATGCACAGGAAACCCCGTTAGGCATCTTCGTATTGCAGGAGAAAAAAGCACGTATGATATTCCTCAAAGACGGTTCTACCACTACCGGAGGCTTTGCACCTTACGCAAGCCGGTTCTCGGACGGAGGATACATTCACGGAGTCCCGGTAAACGAGCCACGCAAAGCACTCATCGAGTACAGTCCGTCACTGGGCACCACCCCCCGTTCGCACATGTGTGTACGGAATGCCACCTCACATTCGAAGTTTATTTTCGACTGGGCACCTGTAAATGAGACAATTATTTTTGTTTTGGAATAGAAATCCGTATCTTTGCGCCGTTATTTTTCTCTGTTTCCTATGCAAAAAGTATTTCTATTTCTCCTGTTGTTTCTTCTTCCTTTGGCAGAAACACCCAGCCGTGTACCGGTCAGTGAACCTGTATCCGTTGCCTCCACTCCCGAAACGGACGAAGTGGATCAACTGTTCGACGATATGTACCTGGATGGTATCGTAAGCTATACAGCCTTCCGTCAGGCAGTCACCGGCTACCGGAAAATCGAGCAGAAAAGCAAGTCTATCATGACGCTGATAGACTTTTCTAAACCATCTACCGAGAAGCGCCTCTATGTGCTCGATATGAAGAATAAGAAATTGCTTTATACCTCTGTCGTATCACATGGCAGAAACAGCGGAGAGAACTATGCAACTTCTTTCTCCAATAAAAACGGTTCATACAAAAGTTCACTTGGCTTTTACCTGACAGAAAATACATATCAGGGGCGCAACGGCTACTCTCTGGTACTGAACGGACTGGAAAAAGGAATTAATGACCAAGCCAAACAACGTGCCATCGTAATGCACGGCGCCGCTTATGCCAACCCTAACATAGCCGCTTCTGCCGGCCGCCTGGGACGAAGCCTGGGTTGTCCTGCCCTGCCGCAGGCACTTGCCAAACCGATAATCGACACGATTAAAAAGGGCAGTGTGCTCTTTATCTATGCCAATAATAAGGATTATCTGGCCAACAGCACTTTCCTGTCCCCACGGCAAACGGAGTATCTTTCATGGGCACAGTCTGCCAATTGAAAATTTTATCATACCTTTGCGGAAAGGTATATTCATTCTAACAAAGACAATTATGAAGAAATTTACTTGCGTACAAGACATCGGCGACCTGAAATCAGCCCTGGCCGAATCATTCGAGATCAAGAAAGACCGGTTTAAATATGTAGAACTGGGACGTAATAAAACCCTGTTGATGATCTTCTTTAACTCCAGCCTCCGCACCCGCCTCAGCACTCAGAAAGCTGCGCTTAACCTGGGTATGAACGTAATTGTGCTGGACATCAACCAGGGAGCCTGGAAGCTGGAAACGGAACGTGGCGTCATCATGGACGGCGACAAACCAGAGCATCTGTTGGAAGCCATTCCGGTCATGGGATGTTATTGCGACATTATCGGTGTACGTTCGTTTGCCCGCTTCGAGAACCGCGAGTACGACTATAACGAAGTAATCATCAATCAGTTTATACAACATTCCGGACGCCCGGTATTCTCCATGGAAGCGGCCACCCGCCATCCGTTGCAGAGCTTTGCCGATCTTATCACCATCGAAGAATATAAAAAGACTGCCCGTCCGAAAGTAGTAATGACCTGGGCACCGCATCCGCGTCCATTGCCACAGGCAGTCCCCAACTCGTTTGCCGAATGGATGAATGCCACTGACTATGAATTTGTCATCACCCACCCTGAAGGTTATGAACTCGACCCGAAGTTTGTAGGAAACGCACGGGTAGAATATGACCAGATGAAAGCATTCGAAGGAGCCGACTTTATATATGCCAAGAACTGGGCAGCCTACACAGGTGACAACTACGGACAGATTTTGAGTACAGACCGCAACTGGACCGTAGGCGAACGCCAAATGGCCGTAACCAACAACGCCTACTTCATGCATTGCCTTCCGGTAAGACGGAACATGATTGTGACGGACGATGTTATCGAGAGCCCGCAATCCATTGTAATCCCGGAAGCTGCAAACCGCGAAATATCAGCAACAGTAGTATTGAAAAGACTGTTGGAAAATCTATAATAACAATGAACGATCAACGATGAACAGGGTTGCACATGATTGCTGTTCATCGTTGATCGTTATTTCTCTACTTTCTCTCCCGCTTCCTGCCAGGCATTAAATCCCTTATCCAGTTCGTAAACTTTATAACCTTTCTCACTGAGGATGGCAGCCGCTTTCTTGCTGCGCTTACCACTACGGCAATACAAAGCTACCGGCTTATCTTTCTGAAGCGTAGAGTCTGCCATAGCGGCAAACGAATCATCAAGCACATTGATATTGATAGTCCCCGGGATATGGCCTTCAGAGTACTCGGCCATTGTACGGACATCCAACCGCTGTACGCTCTCGTCCTGAATCAGTGAAGCAAACTCCTTTACCGGCACTGTCTTGAAATCCCCTTTCGACTGCTGGCAAGAAAAGAGAGATGACAATAAAAACCATATTCCCATAAGCATTGAATTCATTTTCGACATATAATTTAGTAATTAATGATTAGTGACTGGGTACGTACTCAAACTGATAGGTCTTCACCTTCCCGTCATACGTATGCAAGCTGAAATAAATCATTGCCGGTTCGGCAGCACTTGCCGCATACCGGCCCAACGGCACCGAGACATAAGCCCGCTTGGTATAGGCTTCCATATCTCCTCCATTATCATGATAGAGCATCAAGCGGACAGTTAACCGCCCTGTTACGGCATCCCTCACAACGGACTCTTCAATGAAATGGAACCTGTGTTTCTCACTTTGTGCTTTGATAGAGAGGGTCATATTCAGAAAATCACGCCCCATCCAGATACTCAGCACATCAACCGGGTCCAGTTTCAAACCATTCCCGAACTTTGCAGCGGATACCGGGGCAGGAGATACAGTATTGGCCAATGCATAAATCCGCACCTCCTTCTGCCCACCGGCGGACGAGATTACTTCATAATTACTCACCACGCGGCTACTTCCATTCGGGAATAATTCCGTCCGGGTGCGGTCTTCTGCCACCACCAGACGCTCTCCCTTATCCGTTACCAATGTTTGCAAAGTACCGTCTGCTCCCGCCTCAGCGGTCAGAAACTCCAGTTTCACAGGAGGGTAAGAGGCTCCCTCTTCTTCATTACAGGAGATCAGGAAAGCAGAGAGCAATACAAGTCGGGCGATATGCAGCACCCATATTTTCATTGACGTGCAGCTAAGTAATTCACAAGCGGATTAGCATACATCAGCAACAACTTTTCACGCAAGAATGGAATATCCTTATCGGGTATCTCAATCTTTCCAAGCTGTTTCTCCATATAGGCTTCGAAACGTTGTTTGTCGGCCAATGTATAATGGGACTCAAAATCATTTTTGCCGGTCAGCAAGTCATGAGCCACATAATTGCCCGGGTAAAGTCGATAATTGCCATGAATGCGTTCGTCGATCCATGTAGAGATGCGTGTAAACAACTCAGGCTTAGGCAAAGAACGATCCACTGTCGAAAGCAAATCATTGAGGCAGGCCCCGGTCTGGAAGTGTACCTTACCTTTATAACCAAACAGACCGGTCTGCATATTTTTCAGATCGTCTTCCATGGTCTTCTTATACCCCTCTATATCACGTTTCAACTGGAACTCCTGTGCTTTCAGGTAATCGCAAGGATCATATTCGTAAGAAATAGCAAGAGGAGCAATATTCATCTCCATCAGACGATCCACTACATCACCCTCTCCACCCATCGCAAGCATCTTGAGCACACTGTCCTGAGTGCGGTCATTGGAGTCCTTGGCACGTCCTTCACGCTGTGCAATCCAGATGGACTGGTTCTTTTGACCAATCGTATAGTGCATATAACGGGACATACGTGCCGATGATTCAAGCATTTGCCGCATAGTCAGTGCGCGCTGTACGATAAATGATTTATTGACCCGGACAAACTTTTTGATCCACGGATAAATCAGCAGGTTATCACCAATGGCAATTTCCACCGTATCCATCCCCTGGTCGACTAACAGTACCGACAAGAAGCCGGAATCGAGGATTATATCCCGGTGATTCGAAATGTATGTGTATGCCTTACTCTTGTCCGGAATAGCCGTATGATCTAATGAGATACCATCAGTACACTCCCCCGCCAGTTTCCACAGCAGACCGTAACAGAAGGTCTTCTGAAATTCCAGTTTCGTTTTGCAGGCACGCATCTTTTGTGCCAACATCTCAAAGGGAACATCCGGTATCACCCCGGCAACCACTTTCTGAAAAGCCGGATCGGCAATCAGTTCTTCGAAAACTCCGGGGAGCTCTTCGTCGTTGTAAGGACGGATTTCATCAAACTCGGTTGTATTCATAGCTTTCATTCTTTGTATAAGCTACGAGAGCCACGCTATCTTATACCACACCAAACTTGCGGTTTGTGCAGCCTGTAGCCCATTGCTCACAGCTTACAGTTAAAATTTATTCTCAATAATATCAGTCATTACATCTTTTATATCCATTCCGGCAGCACGCACCTGTTGGGGAATGAAGCTGGTAGCGGTCATACCCGGTGTGGTATTCACCTCCAAAAGATTAATCTTTTCACCTTCCGTAATGATATAGTCTACGCGGATAATGCCCGAACATCCCAATATATCATAGATAGCCGAAGTCAATGCCTGTACCCGTTTGGTCAGTTCTTCCGATACACGTGCCGGAGTGATTTCGTCTACTTGTCCGTTGTACTTCGCATCGTAATCGAAAAACTCATTATGCGTCACTACCTCAGTCAACGGGAAAACGACCGATTTTTCTTTCGTCTTATAACAACCGCAAGTCAATTCTGTTCCGGCCATAAAAGCTTCTATCATTACCTCTTCCGCTTCGCCGAAAGCTTTAGCGATGGCCGGCTGAATTTGTTCGCGCGTTTTTACCTTTGTCACTCCAAAACTGGACCCTCCTAAATTGGGTTTGATGAAGCAAGGCAGACCGATCTTCTCTATCACATCCTCATCGGAAACAGTCTGTCCCTGACGCAACAACAATGATTCGGAGATACGTACGCCAAATGCCTTGAGATACTGGTTGCAGACAAACTTATCGTAAGTGATGGCAGCAGCCAATACACCACAACACGAATACGGAATGCGCATCATGTCGAAATACCCCTGCAAACGTCCGTCTTCACCCGGCGTCCCATGAATGGTGATATAGGCAAAGTCGAATACAACCTTCTCCGCCCCATTCATAAAACTAAAGTCGTTTCTGTCTACCGGCGTTTTACTTCCGTCCGGCAACTGCACTTCCCAGCGACGGCCTTCCATTTCTACGATGTACAAATTATACTTCTCCTTATCAATGAAGGAGTAAATGCCCTGTGCACTACGCAGGGAAACTACGATTTCGGAGGTATCGCCTCCTGCCACGATGGCAATGTTGCGTTTCATTCTAAATCTCTGTTGCTAATATAGCCTCGCCACTTCTCTATCAACCGGGTCATATCATCCGGCAACTCCGAAGTGAAATGCATCTCTTCACCAGTGACGGGATGCACAAACCCCAGCGTCATAGCGTGCAAGGCCTGCCGCGGACAAGTGTCGAAGCAATTGTTTACAAATTGTTTGTATTTACTAAAGTGAGTTCCCTTCAGGATTTCGTGACCTCCATACCGTTCGTCATTAAAGAGTACGTGACCGATATGCTTCATGTGTACGCGTATCTGGTGCGTACGCCCTGTTTCAAGAATACATTCCACCAGAGTGACATATCCCAGACGCTCGAGTACCCGGTAATGGGTGACAGCATGTTTTCCTTGAGCCGGGTCGGGCATAACGGCCATTTGCATCCGGTCTTTCGGATTACGGGCGATACTCCCCACGACGGTACCTTCGTCCTGATCGACAATTCCCCATACGAGTGCACGGTATCTGCGTTTGGTAGTCTTGTTGAAAAACTGAATGCCCAGATTGGTTTTGGCATCCGGAGTTTTAGCAATGACCAGCAGCCCCGAAGTATCCTTATCGATGCGATGTACCAATCCCACATGAGGGTCGTTAGCATCATAGTCCGGATTATCTTTCAGATGCCAGGCGATGGCATTGACCAATGTACCATGATAGTTTCCGTGTCCGGGGTGCACAACCAGCCCGGCAGGCTTGTTCACCACCATCAGGTATTTGTCTTCGTAGACAATATTCAAGGGAATGTCTTCAGGAATAATCTCATTATCGTAGCGGGGACGATCCATCATCACCGTAATCACATCCAGCGGTTTCACCTTATAGCTACTCTTCACGGGCTTGCCGTTAGCCATGACAAAACCGTCTTCAGCAGCCTTCTGTATGCGATTGCGCGAAGCATTGACGATGCGTTCAAACAAATATTTATCTACCCGGACCATCGCCTGCCCTTTGTCCACTACCACACGGAAATGCTCGTAGAGCTGGTTCTCGTCACCTACAGGTTCTATATCATCCAATTCGTCCTGTTCAAGTTCGTCAGGCAATTCTTCTATCATGCGTTTTTTCTACGTATACGTTTCTTACATTAAAACCAGGAATCGTCTTCAGTACCGGAATCATCAGCAGAAATGGCAGCATCTTCTACCATATCGACCGAATCGGCTCCGGCAGATTGCACCCCGTCACCCACCATCAGAGTCAAAGTAGCACCGATAGGAGCTTTATCTCCAATCTGCAACTGGCGTCCCTGATAAATGACACCATATACCCAGTCCTTCTCTCCGCTCACCATCCGGTTCTCGGTCAGCTTAAAGCCGGCAGCCATTAACTTTGCCTGTGCCTGACGCACGGAGCTGTTATCGGCCACATCGGGCACTACGCACAAAGGAGTACTGAGTGTATTTATTGTGAGGTAGATCGTTCGTCCTTCTTTCACTTTCTGCCCGACCGACGGATTAAGATCAAGAATGATGCCGGACGGTTTGTTCTTTACATAATTGGAATCGGACACAACATAAGTCAGTCCCTGATCCCGGAACATCTTTTCAGCCTCGCTTACAGACATCCCTTTTACGTCGGGCACCACTACAGCTTGGCCATGGCGTGTGTATATATCCAATCCTTTAAGTGCGCCGAACACAATGAGCACAGCCACCACAACCATGGCTATGATGTTTACCCAGAAGAATCTATTGGCTTTGAAAGAAAAAAATTCTTTTATCGTCATAATTATAAGCTGTTAATCCGGACAAAGATACTATTTTCGCTACACAGTATCACAGAGTTTCACTGAGTTTTTGATAAAAGCTTATTAAAACAAAAAGAAGCAAAGGAATCTTCCTTCACTTCTTCTTATTCGTTTGCTATGGCTAATACTTATGCCTTCACTCCGTTGTATTCGTCAGAAACAGTCAGTTTCTTACGACCTTTAGCGCGACGCGCAGCCAATACTCTACGACCGTTAGCTGTAGCCATTCTCTCACGGAAACCGTGTTTGTTTTTTCTCTTTCTGTTAGAGGGTTGAAATGTTCTTTTCATTACTGTATCTTGTTTTATGTTATTATTTCTACGGATTCGGGCTGCAAAAATAGGCACTTTTTTTAAATAAACCAAGAGTTAAGTCATTTTTAGTCAAAACATTTTGTGTTTTTTGCCGATTTAGATTACTTTTGCACCCGAAAAGGTTCGAAGATAACTCAATAACAATCTATAAAATAAAGAATATCAAGTATGATTAATGCTCAAGACATCAAGAACGGAACTTGTATCCGCATGGATGGCAAACTGTATTTCTGTATCGAATTCCTCCACGTTAAACCTGGAAAAGGTAACACTTTCATGCGTACCAAACTGAAAGATGTGGTAAGCGGCTACGTTCTCGAACGTCGCTTCAACATCGGTGAAAAGTTGGAAGATGTACGTGTAGAACGTCGTCCCTACCAGTTCTTATATAAAGAAGGTGAAGACTATATCTTTATGAATCAGGAAACTTTCGACCAACACCCGATTGCCCACGACCTGATCAACGGTGTAGACTTCCTGTTGGAAGGTGCCGTTCTGGAAGTAGTATCTGATGCTTCTACTGAAACCGTACTTTACGCTGATATGCCTATCAAAGTTCAGATGAAGGTTACTTATACAGAACCGGGCATGAAAGGGGATACAGCTACTAACACATTGAAACCGGCTACTGTAGAATCAGGTGCAACCGTTCGTGTTCCGCTATTTATCAACGAAGGCGAAACAATCGAAATCGATACTCGTGACGGCTCTTATGTAGGTCGTGTAAAAGCATAAACAGGTTAACTGCCGAAAAAAAATGTGGTCTCTATCCCTTACGGGAATAGGGGCCGCATTTTTTTATTACCATCCATGACGGTTATCGAAAAATAATGGCATATATTTGCAAGTCAACAACCGATTATCATTAAACCTATGCGATACTCCGTTATTATCCCCGTTTACAATCGTCCCGATGAAGTGGACGAATTATTGCAAAGCCTCACTACCCAACATTTCAAGGATTTCGAAGTCATAGTGGTAGAAGACGGATCATCTGTCCCTTGCGAAGCGATAGTAAATAAATATCAAGGGAAACTGGACATACATTATTACGCCAAACCAAACTCCGGCCCGGGACAGACCCGTAATTACGGGGCCGAACGCAGCGGAGGGGACTACCTTATCATATTAGATTCGGACTGTATCCTTCCCGAAGGATACTTCGATGCAGTGGAACAGGAACTTTCTGCCACCCCGGCCGATGCCTTTGGCGGACCGGACCGGGCACATAGTTCTTTCACTGATATACAGAAAGCTATCAATTATTCGATGACTTCTTTCTTCACTACCGGAGGCATACGCGGGGGTAAAAAGAAAATGGATAAGTTCTATCCGCGAAGTTTCAATATGGGTGTCCGCCGTGAAGTCTATCAGGCATTGGGAGGTTTCTCTAATATGCGCTTCGGCGAAGACATCGATTTCAGCATTCGCATTTTCAAAGGAGGATACCGATGCCGTCTCTTTCCCGGTGCCTGGGTATACCACAAACGGCGCACAGATTTTAAGAAGTTCTTCAAGCAGGTGCATAACTCCGGTATTGCGCGTATCAATCTCTACAAAAAATATCCCGAATCGTTGAAAGTCGTCCATTTGCTGCCGGCTGCATTCACATTAGGAGTTACCCTTCTGCTATTATGTACTCCCTTCTGCCTGTTCAGTCTTGTCCCGATTCTGCTTTATACATTGCTGGTCTGTCTGGATTCTGCGCTGCAAAACAAAAGTTTACGCATCGGCATCTATTCCATCGCTGCCTCTTTCATCCAACTTATCGGATACGGAACGGGATTCTGGCGTGCGTGGTGGGAACGCTGTGTATTGGGAAAAAACGAGTTTGAAGCTTTCCGCAAGAACTTCTATAAATAAAAAAGGCTGTCTTTCAGTTGTTGATATAAAAAGAATACAAACACTCTCTATCCGACTTATGAAAAACAAACAAAAACTAAACATCAACCAGTGGTCCAAAGCCGATAGGCCACGCGAAAAAATGATGGCAAAAGGTGCCGAAGCATTGAGTGACGCCGAGCTGTTGGGCATCTTGATAGGTTCGGGCAATACGGAAGAGAGTGCCGTTGAACTGATGAGAAGGGTACTTGCCTCTTGCGACAATAACCTAAATGAACTGGGGAAATGGGAAGTACGGGACTTTTCCTCGTTCAAGGGCATGGGACCCGCCAAAAGTCTTACTATCATGGCAGCTCTTGAACTGGGGAAAAGGCGCAAACTACAGGAAAGCAAAGAGCGTAAACAAGTCAGATGCTCAGAGGACATTTACAGGCTGTTCCACCCATTAATGTGCGACCTGCCACAAGAGGAGTTCTGGATCCTACTTTTGAATCAGGCATGCAAAGTAATCAGCAAATTACGTATCAGTACAGGGGGGATTGACGGAACATACGCCGATGTACGCACCATCTTGCGGGAAGCCCTGATAGGACGTGCCACACAGATAGCTCTGATTCACAATCATCCGTCGGGCAATGCAAAACCAAGCCAGGAAGACAAACGCCTGACGGCAGCTATACAAAAAGCGTCGCAAACAATGAACATTACCCTGACGGATCATATCATTGTCTGCGACGGTTGTTTTTATAGTTTTGCTGACGAAGGGCTTATCTGATTCGTCTCCGGCAACTGACTCCGGAAAATTAAAGCTGTGTTTCTCCCTCGATGTAATTCTCAAGAAACAGGTTCTCACCATCAAACACCGCATAAGAGAAATAATTGATCCAGTCGCCCAGAATAAGTATACGTGCGGTAGCACTTAACATCAAGTCAAGTTCAATGTGACGGTGACCGTAGATGAAGAAGTTTATATCGGGATGATTTTTCAGATACTCCTTTGTGTAAAGCACCAAGAACTCCTTATCTTCACCCATATAATCAGGCTCTTTCCCCCCTTCACGTTTCAATCGGCTATGTTTGGCCCAATTCAGTCCTAAATCCATACTCCAACGGGGATGAATGGCGGAAAATAAAGTCTGCAACGTACGACTATGGAACATCGTGCGCAGTAACTTAAACTTTTTGTCCGGATCGCCCAGTCCGTCACCATGCGCCAAATAGAACTCTTTCCCATAGATTTCCGTAGTCACCGGCTCACGGTGAATCGTCACCCCACACTCCCTGGTCAGGTAATCGCCACACCAAAGATCATGGTTGCCCGTAAAGAAATGCACCTCTACTCCCATATCAGTCAGTTCAGAGAGTTTTCCTAAAAAACGGGTATAACCTTTGGGCACCACCAAACGGAACTCATACCAAAAGTCGAACATGTCACCCAGCAGATATACTGCGGCAGCTTTATGTTTTATGCTGTCGAGAAAATTGACCAGGCGCCGCTCCTGTGTACGTCCGTGCTCTATGGCACGTGAACCCAAGTGGGCATCAGAAAGGAAATATACGTTCTTCATACTGTAAGAATGGATCGTTTAAGAATAGAGGTAAAACAGTAACGATTATAAAAAGCCCAGTTCCAGTTTAGCCTCTTCACTCATCATATCTTTGTCCCACTCCGGCTCAAAAACCAGATTGATAGTGGCAGAATTCACTCCTTCAATTGACTCTACTTTCTGCCGTACATCTTCCATAATGAAATCTGCCGCAGGACAATTAGGAGCAGTCAGGGTCATATCGATAGAAACCTCTCCCTCTTCGGCGACGTCTATCTTGTAGATCAGTCCCAGATCGTATACGTTTACCGGTATCTCGGGATCGAATACGGTTTTGAGCATATCTACTATCTTTTCTTCTATTTCAAACTTAGTCATTTCTATATTTCTTTGAAAGTTTACAAGACAAAGCTAAAGAAATTCTTTGAAAGATAGAGAATATTGAGGATAAATTAACGTCAACGAGGCAAGTTCATTACAAAACACACAGAGTACACAGAGTTTATTAATACGTATATCAACAAATCCTCTGTATACTCTGCGGGCTCTATGGTGAACTTACCTGCCGGTTACTTATATCCGCCCGCTTTTGCAATACGTCTCGGAATCTCTGTATTATCCATTTTACCGATGAACAGATCAGAACCGGCACCGATAGCAAACACCGGCACATATCCTGCAGAATGCCCACCGCTGGTCCAGCCTACCATAGCGATCTGATCCATCACCTCTTTGGCTTTGGCTGCCATCGGTTCGGTCTTGGCATACATACTCTCGGCAAATTCTACTTTATTTTTCACGAATGACTTTTCATATTCGTCACGCAGTTTCTTTTCCTGCTCCCACGAGATAGGAAGTACAGACCAGAAGCCCATCTGTTCGGACAACAGATTTTTAACGTCTTCCCAAGCCACATGGTTGTTCTTAGCTTTGCGCAAATCACTGATCTTCTTAGACAATTCTTCAGCAGATGCCTTCTGGTTTTCAAGTGCTTTAAGATTCAGAGCGTATCTTCCGGTTCCCAATGCCATACCACCTGTCTCATGATCGGCAGTTACTACAATCAGGGTTTCTTTCGGGTGTTTTTTGTAGAATTCATAAGCAACTTTGATCGCATTATCCATATCGACTACTTCGTGGAACACTGTAGCAGCATCATTTCCATGGCATGCCCAGTCTATCTTACCACCTTCTACCATCAGGAAGAAACCTTTATTTTTTCCTTTGGTCAGAAAATCAATCGCGCTTTCCGTTATCTGTGTGAGGGTTAAGTCACCTTCTTTACTGTCGATAGCATAAGGCAAAGAACCCGCATCGGCACCTTCCTCCTGAATCAAAATCATCTTACCGGCTGTGGCAGCTTTAGCCTTATAATCGTTATATCCACGGGCAATGGTGTAACCGGCTTCTTCAAACATCGGGAAAACGCTCGGAGCTTCTTTTTTGTCGTAAGTAGTAGTCGGTTTCAGGAAACCGGCACCGGCATAAAAGTCAAAACCGGCTTTAGGAAGATCGGTAGCTATTTCATAATACATATTACGATCCGGCTGGTGTGCATAGAAAGCTGCAGGAGTAGCATGATCGACGCTTACACTGGTAGTAACCCCAACCTTCTTGCCGGCTTTCTTAGCTTTCTCGGCAACAGTCTGTAAGGGATTCTTCTGATCATCCATGCCAATAGCACCATTATAGGTCTTTTCACCGGTTGAAAGGGCTGTCCCGGCAGCAGAAGAATCTGTCACAGAGTTGGTAGCAGAAAAAGTAGTAGCCATCGTTCCGACGGGAAACCGGGTGAAAAGCAAAGGCTCCACACCAATGCGCCCTTTCTGGATTTCGGCACGGTACATCTCCGTACCATTTACTTGGTTCACACCCATTCCATCACCAATGAAATAGAAAACATATTTTGCCTGAGCATTCGCAATAACTGCCACACAGACAAAAAGAAAGAAATAAAAAAGTCGTTTCATTCTTGTATCATTTAAGTTTATTTGAGTTAGTGATAGCAAAGATAAAACTTTTAAAATGAAGAAAAGGAGAAAGGGATATGAATATTCTGTTAAATAGCTCGTCCCCGGCTGCTTAGCGCTCAAAAACGGATTGCCTCCCTCCACACCCAAACTATATAAAAAGCCGGAGTACAGAGAATAAATCTCCGCCTCCGGCCTTTCCTCTATATTACTTATCAACCTTTATTTATCCAGGATAGCCATTGTATCAGACGCAATCAGCAATTCTTCGTCCGTAGGGATCACCACTACCTTCACTCTTGAGTCATCAGCTGAGATAATGGCCTCTTCGCCACGAACCTTATTCTTTTCAGCGTCGAGTTTCACACCCAGAAATTCCAGTCCTTCACAAACACCGGCACGGCAAGTTGCCTGATTTTCACCGACACCACCTGTGAACAGGATAACGTCTACGCCTCCTAAAGCAGCAGCATATGCACCAATATATTTCTTAATGCGGTAGAAATACATCTGTTCTGTCAAGATAGCCTGAGGATCACCTTTTGCAACGGCAGCCTCCAAGTCACGCATATCACTTGAACCGTTCATCATACCAGCCACACCGCTTTTCTTATTCAACAGGTTGGAAATGCCTGTAGTTGTCAAACCTTCCTTATCCATAATGAATGTTACAGCTCCGGCATCGATATCACCAGAACGGGTACCCATCATCAAACCTTCCAACGGTGTCAATCCCATAGAGGTATCGATACATTTGCCATCTTTGATAGCGGCGATCGAACCACCATTTCCGATATGGCAAGTAATCAGTTTCAGTCCTTCCGGTTTAATCCCCAGATATTCGCACACGCGCTGTGAAACGTAACGATGGGAAGTTCCGTGGAAACCATAACGACGTACACCGTACTTTTTGTACAATTCATAAGGAATAGCATACAGGTATGCATATTCCGGCATGGTTTGGTGGAATGCAGTGTCGAATACACCGATTTGCGGAACATTCGGCAGAATAGCCGTAATGGCATCAACTCCTTTCAGGTTAGCAGGATTGTGGAGGGGAGCCAGATCGTTGCAGGCAGCGAAAGCTTCAAGCACTTCTTTAGTCAGTAATACTGATTTACTGAAGCGTTCACCCCCGTGTACCATACGATGACCTACGGCATTGATCTCTTCAAGTGATTTGATAGCGCCATATTCCGGGCTTACCAAGGTATTCAGGATGAACTCTACCCCTACAGTATGTTCCGGAATATCCTTCTCAAGGATTTTCTTCTCACCGTTGGGCAAAGTCAGTTTCAGGAATGAATCTTTCAAACCGATTTTTTCGATTCCTCCCTGGGCAATCACTTCTTTGCTGTCCATATCGAACAGCTTGTATTTGATAGATGAACTACCACAGTTCAACACTAAAACTTTCATATCTGATTTTCGATTTAATTATTTACCATTCTTTGCAGCAATCGCCTGATTGGCTGTGATTGCAATCATTCTGTATACGTCTTCAATAGAACATCCGCGTGAAAGATCGTTTACCGGGCGGGCAATACCCTGAAGAATCGGGCCTACAGCATCGGCATGTCCCAAACGCTGCACCAGTTTATAAGAAATATTACCAACTTCCAGACTCGGCACAATCAGCACATTTGCCTCACCGGCAACCGGAGAACCGGGAGCCTTGCTCGCACCTACCGAAGGAACCAGAGCGGCATCCGCCTGCATTTCACCATCGATATTCAAATCGGGTGCCATCTCTTTAGCTAATTTCAATGCCTCTACCACCTTGTCCACATTTTCATGCTTTGCCGAACCTTTAGTAGAGAAACTAAGCATTGCTACTTTCGGATCAGCTATTCCTGCTACCGCCTGAGCAGTACGCGCTGTACAAACGGCAATCTGTGCCAGTTGTGAAGCGTCCGGAACCGGAGTTACAGCAACATCCCCCATCACCAGCAGACCATTCTGACCGCATTCCGGTGCATGTGTCAACAGCAGCATAGCACCCGACACACATGTAATCCCCGGAGATGTCTTTATAATCTGGAGAGCCGGACGAAGCACATCTCCCGTAGTATTACGGGCACCCGCCAATTGTCCGTCAGCGTCACCGCTTTTAATGATCAGACAGCCCAGATACAACGGATCGAGTACCAATTTACGGGCTTCTTCGATAGTCATACCTTTTTTCTTACGGAGTTCGCACAACAATTGCGCATATTCTTCTTTCTTCGGATGATTCTCAGGATCAATAATAGTGGCCCTGTTGATATTTCCGAGTCCCCATTTGGCAGCGGCAGCATTAATTTCTTCCGGATTACCCAAAAGAATCAAATCTGCAACTTCATCTGTCAAAATCTGATTGGCAGCTTTCAAGGTACGTTCCTCTGTACCTTCGGGAAGGACAATGCGCTGGCGATTAGCTTGCGCACGCGCAACGATAGAGTTAATTAAATTAAGCATAGATATTTAATATTGTATATAAATTCAGTAGGGTGTGTTATTTCACGCCGCAAAAGTACACAATATTGCAATATCAACATTGCAATTCGGGGTATTTTTTACCCCGAACCTGCAATTATTATAATATTTAACACTAACGGATTATTTCCGGAGCTACACTCTTGAAACGATCCATACACATTCCTATCGGTGCACCGATATAAGTAGGATCACAAATAAGATATTTTTTACCATCCAGCAAGATGTAGTCACCCGAGATTTCTTCGTTGAACCGGACAGCCGAAGCGATATGGTTCGGATAGTCGAGCAGCACAGCGTCCAATCCCATCAAGTCTTTCACCAGATTGGAGAACAAGATGGCACGGTCCTCACAGTCACAAGCCGGATAATAAAAATTCTCGTCCATGAAGAAAGGCTTTTCATAGCCAAATTGTTCACCATCTGTCTGATATTGAAATGAATTCTGTACAAAATCAATCAGAATGTTCGCAGCATCCTTCTCTGATTTTCCCTTTATAGCTGTCTGCAAAGACGGGTAAAGGGCACTCTTCAACTCTTTGCTCATGGGTGTTTTATAGTAGACAGCAACTTCACATTGCGGATAATCTTTATAAAAGTCCATCAGGTTCTTATTGACAATCGCATTGATTTGGAGAAGAGATTTTTCCGAAGGAGACACTGTTTTACCCAACTCTTGCATACCGAACTGTGGCACAGCGTTCAAATCCATACACACCAGATTCTTGGCATTGGCAAAATCCTGACTGTAGGTATAAACAGCCATCGAACCGCCCTTATCTGCTTCAAACACATAGTATTTGACGCCCTTGAAAGTAATATACGGAACACCGAATATAGTTCCTGCCGGAGCCACCAACAACTTCAGCTTATCGTTTATTTTAGACAGACGCACCTTATATCCACATTTATTGAGAATAAACATCTGTAAAAAAGCAACATCATCTTTCCGGGCAGCACCACACATTTGTACCCCTAACTGTTTAATGAACAGCAAGAATGCCCAGTCGTTCATCCGGTGCTCATTCTTCAAACGGACGCAATCGTTAATCAATTGCTCGTGATCGGCTTTACACAACCGGCTCCAAGCAGCCGCAACTTTACTCTCGCTTGTCCCCCCCAGTACAAAGTCTTCAATAATATCCGTAGCCACCTCAAACTGAGTACCATAGAACTCAATCACATTGCGACGGGCCGAACTTCCGGGCAGCGGAACCGGGATATCAACTTTCACAGGAGTATAAGGTTTACCCGGTACATAGACACCGGGTGCCGGCTTATCTGCTACCGCAGGCAGATCCGGCTTTTTAACTTCCACATTTACTTTATCCCCTACTCCCGGTTTATCGGACACAGGTATTTTGGGAGCCGCCGGCTTAATCTCTACCGGAGCAGGGACAGGTTTCTTTTTATCGAAAAGTGTCGGTTTCACCGGTTCCGGTCGTGTCGGCATTGAATCCCCCACAGAGGCATTATACTTTTGCCACGCTTCCTTCAGAAATGTGGCAAACTCTTCGTCTGCTTTATTTTTAAAGTCTTTATATTCTTTCTGCTGTTTCTTTTGGAAATTATCAAACTCCTTCTGATAGTTCACATCCTGTGCCATAGCAACGGATGGAACCAGAAAGAGTGACGCAAAAACGAAAGAAAAGTAATATTTCGTTTTCATCATAATAAGTGATTAATGATTAACGGTCAGTAGTTCGGGAACCACTATTTTATAAGTACCATTTCATAAAAAGCACAACGCTGAACTGCCGGAATAGAGTACACCCACTCTAATACATTCTGATAAGTGACCTCTTTAGTAAACGGAATATCCTCTTTAGTTGCCACCATCATCATATTTATCTTCTCGCTCTCCTTGTTATGCTGTTTCTCCATACGATAGTCCACAGCATTACTGAAAGGAATCGAATATTCTTTGCCGGCTTTCAACAACGTATTGGGTTCGTAACTATTAGGATAAAGCAAAGCTCCCCCATTACTGTCGAACCAGAAAAACTTCAAGTATGAATCCGTACCATGTACAGTCAATTTACAGTGAAACACATCCCCCTCACGATAGAGTGTCTCCACCCCTTTCACTTCGAGAGCATACGAACTGTCCGGTTTATCCTCTTTCTGCACTTCGGCATCGATGGTTACTACCTTATACAAGCTGCGTGTATCTGTGTCCCAAACCTCTTCTACCTTTTTATTAGTAATATTCACCATTCCTCCGATAGCAAGCACATTCATTTGCGAATAAGCTTCGTGAAGCTCCTGTCCGTCTTCCTGGGTAATCTGCCCAAAAACAGACCACACATTCTCCATCACGCCCGCCTTTTGCAAAGCAGCTTTCTTTGCTTCCATAAAAGCACGCTCTTCCGCCTGCTTCAATGTGATGTCATCGCTGACCTGCCAACGCCCTTGTACACCTTTCACTTTTACGGGTTTCTGCGCGTAAAGAGCGCTGGCAGCGGTCAATAAAAGTACAGCTAAAATTCCTAATAGCCTGTTTACGTTCATTCAGTTTGCCTTTTTATATTAAAACTCACTGAGCAAGTTTATCCAGTTCTTTAGCCAGTTCCGGTGATTTTTTAGCCAATTCTTCGCTAAGCGCTTTGACAGCAACTTTGTTTGCCGCCTCCAGACTGTAACCAATGGTAACCATTACCTCAACATTTTTATTTGGCAATGTCCTGTACACTTCCACCAAAGGAATAGTGCGCCCCAATGTTCCGCTGATAATACTTTTTCCGGCAGCTACAGCACTCGACAGGCTGGCCGCTTCTTCCTGTCCCATATCGTCATTGGCAACCTTCGATTCAATCAGTTGAGTCACCTTTGTCTGAACCTGTCCGGCAATGTCAATCTTAGCAGTATTGGTTGCCTGCATAGCCGCAGCCGACTGATTTCCACCAATCACTCTTGCAGTTGCTATATACCAATATGGATTGCCATTCATATCGATTTCCATCTGTTTTTCCCATGAATTTTCCAGCTGTTTGTCCAACGGCAATTTTCCAACCGGAGTCTTGAAGCCTTCTTTTGCCAGTGCTTTCGCCTCTTTGCGGGCTTCTTTAATCGCTTTTTTCTGCAAATCTTTGTTGATTACTTTTTCGTCCTTTTGAATTGCTTTATAAGCCTTACCTGTCGCTTTTTCTTGTGCAAATGCATTTAAAGAAATCATCATTGCCAGTGTTGCAAAAACACTGATTAATAAACTCTTTTTCATGTCAATTCTGTTTTTAGTAGTTAATATTCGTTATGTATATTCGTTTTTCATTTTGCAAAAATAGATAAAGTAATCCATTTCGTTTACTTTTTCTTGATTTTTTTGTAGTTGTCCACTGTTAAAAAAGAATCTTCGTACCATATTAGTTGATACCCTAACTCTATTTTTCATAACTTTGCAACGTTTTCAAAATTCAATAGGTAATAGTATGATACGTCAGTGTGCCATTTTATTTGGCTGTTTGGCTTTGGGTGAATTGATTGTTTATCTCACGGGGATTAAGCTCCCGTCCAGCATCATCGGGATGTTGCTGCTCACCCTTTTTTTAAAATTAGGTTGGATTAAATTGCATTGGGTGCAAGGAATGTCCGACTTTCTGGTTGCTAATCTTGGTTTCTTCTTCATCCCCCGGGAGTGGCCCTGATGTTGTATTTCGACATCATTGCGGCGCAATTCTGGCCGATTGTGATAGCTACCTTAGTCAGTACTCTGCTGGTGCTTGTCATCACCGGATGGGTTCATCAATTAACACGTAAACTCAAATGAACTATTTAGAAAATGAATTTTTCCTGTTGGCAATCACTTTTGGGATTTACTTCTTTGCCAAGCTTTTACAGAAAAAGACAGGAATTCTGTTGCTAAATCCGATCCTGTTGACTATTGCAGTCATTATTATCTTCCTCAAAATAACAAACATCTCTTTTGAGACTTACAATCAGGGTGGACATCTGATTGAATTTTGGCTGAAACCGGCAGTCGTAGCACTTGGAGTTCCTTTATATCTGCAACTTGAAACCATAAAAAAACAGCTGCTTCCCATCATTCTGTCCCAATTGGCCGGCTGTATCGTCGGTGTGATATCAGTAGTATTGATAGCCAAGTTAATGGGAGCCTCGCAGGAAGTAATTCTGTCACTTGCTCCTAAATCGGTAACCACTCCGATTGCTATGGAAGTCACTAAAACATTGGGGGGAATTCCGTCACTGACAGCAGCTGTAGTAGTATGTGTAGGTCTGCTGGGTGCTGTATTAGGTTTCAAGACCATGAAAATCATGCACGTAGGTAGTCCTATAGCTCAAGGACTCTCCATGGGTACGGCCGCACATGCCGTCGGCACCTCAACGGCTATGGACATCAGTAGCAAATACGGAGCCTATGCAAGTCTTGGCTTAACGCTCAACGGTATATTTACCGCATTGTTGACTCCAACTATTTTACGAATGTTAGGCATTCTCTAACAAAATCGTTTTATCTTTGTTATATATAAACAGTTAATTAGGAAACAAAAACTTTATGATCGCATTCAAAGATATAACGATCCAGGATAAGGATACCATCACAGCTTACACGATGAATAGTTGCCGCCGCAACTGCGACCTATCTTTTTCAAACTTATGCAGCTGGCGGTTCTTGTATCACACCAAGTTTGCCATAGTCGATAACTTTCTGGTTTTCAAATTTTGGGCCGGTGATGAACTGGCTTATATGATGCCTGTCGGTGAAGGAAACCTCGAAAAGGTATTGAACGAACTGGTTGAGGATGCCCGGCAGGAGGGCGAACCTTTTTGTATGCTGGGTGTCTGTTCGTGTATGCGCGAAGACCTTGAGGCTATCATGCCCGGTCAGTTCGGATTCACGGTTGACCGTGATTATGCCGACTACATTTATTTGCGCAGCGATCTCGCAACACTGAAGGGAAAAAAATTCCAGTCAAAGCGGAATCACATCAACAAATTTCGCAACACATACCCTGATTACGAATACACTCCGATCACCAAAGACAGAATTCAGGAGTGTCTGGAACTGGAAGCAAAATGGTGCAAAGCCAATGACTGTGACCAGCAGGAGGGAACCGGAAACGAGCGCCGTGCTTTGCTCTATGCCCTCAACCATTTCGAAGAGTTAGGACTAACGGGAGGTATCCTGCATGTCAATGGTCAGATTGTAGCTTTTACTTTCGGCATGCCGATCAATAAAGAAACCTTCGGTGTACATGTGGAAAAAGCAGATACGAATATTGATGGAGCTTATGCCATGATCAATTACGAATTTGCCAACCACATCCCCGAACAATATATTTACATCAACCGTGAAGAAGATTTGGGAATAGAAGGGTTGCGTAAAGCTAAGCTCTCATATCACCCGGAAACGATTCTGGAGAAATATATGGCTTGTTTGAAAGAACAACCTGTAGAAATGATAAAATGGTAGCATACTGATGATAAGAGAACAGGTAAAATCATTATGGAAATTGTGTTTCGATGATAGCGAAGCATTCATCGAACTCTACTTCCGGCTTCGTTATAACAACGAAGTCAACTTAGCCATCCAAAGTGGCGAAGAAGTGATTGCTGCGCTCCAAATGCTCCCTTATCCCATGACGTTTTGTGGTCAAACCGTGCCTACTTCATACATATCCGGCGCATGCACTCATCCCGACTATCGAAGCAAAGGGGTGATGCGCGAACTACTGTCACAAAGTTTTGCACGTATGCTCCGCAACGGTGTCCTGTTTAGTACGCTTATTCCCGCTGAACCCTGGTTGTTCGGTTATTATGCAAAAGCAGGTTATGCCCCGGTTTTCCGCATCTCTCACCAATCCTTCTCTCTTTCAGAATTACCTGCCGATTCGGAAACGGGCAGCATTGAGGAAGTTACAGAATACCAAGAAGATGTTTATCAATATTTGAACGGCAAATTATCAGAACGTACCTGTTGTTTACAACATACGTCCACTGATTTCAAAGTAGTTCTTGCCGATCTTGCCTTGACACAAAATACCGCTCTCGTAGCCCGAAAGGACAATCGAATAACGGGTATAGCTGTTGTCTATAAACACGATAATACCTCGTATATCAACGAGTTATTTGCTGACAATGAAGCTGTCCGGGCACAATTGCTCTGCCGGGCCGGGCTAAGGAACGGCACCGACCGGATCATTCTTCAACTTCCCCCTGTAGCCTCCCTGCCCAACGAAACATTAGGAATGGCACGTGTCATTGATGCCCGGACAGTTCTTCAGCTCTATGCAGCCAGTCATCCGGAAATAGAAATGAACATTGAACTGACCGATGAACAATTGTCAGCCAATAACGGATATTATTATCTTTGCAATGGAAAGTGCATGACCAGTGAGGTCCGCTTACCGGGAGCACACACCCGAATGACCATCGGTGAACTATCAGAAAAAATACTGTGCGAGATGCAACCGTATATGAGTCTGATGATGAACTAAACCTTTCAGTCCTGGGGAATATAGCTAATAAAACATCAATTATCTCATATTTCCTTTTCCGGAAACAACCTCCTCATACACCATCGCACACCCAACTTTTATAAATCAAACGTAAAAGCTTGCCTTCCATTTTTATAGATAAAAACCTGTTCTTCCCGTCCTTTGGTACAGTTCCTCAACCACAATAAGGCATTCTGTGGAACTAAAAATTCAATTTTTCTTTCCGTTGCCACTTTCCTGCCTAATGACTTCCATCCATTGATTCCGTCTTGATAGAATAACTCATAATTATCCCCGGGCCAGATGTAATTATCATCGTTACGCGGAGAAAAAACAATTCTTTCAATCGGCATACTTTCTCCCAGATCATAGGCCAGATAAGAAGATGTATCACGTGCCTGAAAATAAGTCAATATATTGCCATCTGTAACATACTCTAATTTTGCAATCGGTTCTATACTGTTTATCCTCCTCAACCGAATCTTCTCCTGACACAGTGAATCCTTAAATAGTGCCAGTTCCGCCAACTCCATTCTTTTCCCTGCCGGAGCAACATACCGCACATACCTATGCTTCTTTCTTGAAGGCGGAGTTAATATGCAATAATTAGTGGTAAGCGTATCCTCAAATTGCCATAACAGATCTGCATGTATAAATGACAAATCACTGGCAGCTTCAATCTTTGCCCCTATAACTGCTCGATAAGCCCATTCCGCAATTGTCTTTTGCTGAGGCATTTTCCGCCTTAATATAGCTTCCTTCATCAAATCGATATTGGGTTTCAGCAAAACAAACTCACCTCCCCTTTTAGATATGAACGGATATCCCGCCGGATAAAGTTTTCCTCCATCTCCCTGATAAAGAGTCTGATAAATCACATCGGGTTCTATATCCCGGAAAGTAACCTTACCCGCATTACCAAGTGCCATATCTACAGGAATCCATCCGCCGGGACTGAATATCCCTAAGTAGATGTATTGCTCTCCAGGTATTTGTATCGGTATTGTCGTATCATTGCTTCCAAAATATTCAGATGTCACATCTTTCACAAATCTATTTCTAAACACAGGATACAACCGTTTATTGCCCGAAATCCCGGAGATTTTCTCAGGTTGTACGCCAAAACAATAGCGATACACTTTCCCCTTTTTCCTTCCGTCATGCCGTAAGGTATCACGTGACGCTTCAAACTCATTAAATCCGAATTGAAGAAAAGTTCCTGTTGTGTCACGCAACATCGTCCAACAATGATAATGTTGATAATCGGGTGAATAAACAAAATAGTCGGTCGCAACAGGAATTCCACAAGCACGCATAGCATATATTATCAGGTCGCATGCTTCACGACAATAACCAATCCGATTATGATAAAGAAAAACAGCATCCAAGTGAGGTATCCGAAAATCAGTATTGTAGATGTAATACAGCTTTCTCAGTTTCCCGTCAATGATCTTAGAAGCTTCAATAACATCATCCCCCTTATAAAGAGAATCGAGTAGAGTTCCATAATCTTCATAATACAATTTACGCCAATCCGATAAAGGTTCATCGGCTATTCTGTAAGGTAATATCAGTTCGCAAAAATCATCGAACGGCAAATTTCTATTCCAAGGATATTTCCTCCAAACTTCAAAAGCCAGGTCTATATTATCTATCAAATATTCCGCTGTTATCACTTGGGCGTCATATATCTTGGAGAGAGAGTCAAAGGAAATTCTGTTCCATTTATTCTTCTCCCTTTTAGATATAGGACGCCCTTCACAAACCCCAACTAATAAATGGTGAATAGAATCAAGTTCATTTCCTTCATAAGAATACCATCCCGGCATATTACGAATTAAAAAACGAGCTGCCTCCAATTTTTCCGGATCAGTTCTATAATGTTCTAATACCTTTTCAAGCTCCACGCAATTATCGCCGGCAAATTCCAAAGCATATTCCAACCGCCTATCTTTCTCCGATTGACAAGCTGCCAAAGTTAAAACTAACAGGATAAACAGTATATATTTCATAGTTAAAACAAATGCTTATTTTCTATTCAGACTTATTCTTTCTAAGATATTCATGTTTTAGGATTGAATTTGACATCGGAGGCAATCCTATTATTTTAGTTGATGAATTCATAAGCCTGTGTTAGGAACCAAGAAATCATCCAGGTCTAAATAAAGCACGTCATCTATTTGGGGATTTGTCACATATAATCTATTTCGGATAGGATCTATCCACATCTGCCCAATGCTATAATCCGTCTCTATTTTTTGTACCAGATTCCCATCCCAATCATATACATGAATGATATTCATGTGTGGAGTCTCAAAACGTTCCCAACGCTCTTTTCCCCAATATACTGCATATATGTAATTGTCATCTGCCTGAACCCTTGTAAAATACGACTTTATTTTTTCATCACTTTTAAAAACAGAAAAGTCCGGTTCACCTTCCAAACGATAGCCGCTCACATGACCTGTTTCAAGATCCAGAATATTCAATTGCGCAAGATGAACCATAGCTTGCACCACTTTAGTTCCATCCGGTTTAATGGCATCATTCGAGTAGAAAAAAGACTCCGGCAGAATGGAAGCTTCATCGTTCCTTATCGACTTCTTATAGCTTGAAAAGCTCTTCAGCAACTTATTCGTGTCAAGTGTCCGTTTTTGATAAACGGGCAAAGTAGCTTCTTTATCATTAAGCGGGAACGACTGTAACTCTGTAATTAATGTATTTTCATCCTTCAGAAACATCAAATAGTATGGAGCACCTCCATTCTCCTCTCTCCAGGGATAGGAGATTTGCTTATCCATAACAGTGGTGTCCCGCTTGATCGACTGAGTTATATTCCAGATAAATAGCTTCTCTTCATTAGGAGCGAACAGTAGAGTTTTCAGATCCCCTTTTTCTTTAAAGAAATGAAAAATCGGACCCAAAGCGGCAACTTCCCCAGGACCACTTCCTCTATAACAAAAAGTGCCTATTTCTTTTCCGGTGTCTATATTAAATATATTATAAAAGCGATCCGGTAATTTAGGATTCATAAAAAACATCAGTGAGTCGTATGTGGATAGCCATCCAAAATTCGCTCCATCCAATGGAAGTATTTTCAATGTAGCTTTCTTCGTGTCTTTGATACTATCTTCAATCGTTTGAATTTTACCATTGAAGTATGCGGTGTCATCATTTTCATGACAACTAACGCAAATATTCAATATTAGTGCAAGGCTAAATATCACTTTAATGATATGCATATCTTAAATTCAGTTTATATAGTTATGATTATTTAAAAATCAACAGAATAGTCATTTTAATCTCAAAAGACTAAGTATCGCAGTTTGCTCATTTATCTCCTGTTGCTGATAAGCGGACGGAAATGCATCATCCGGGAATTCATCCGTATAAACTGTGACAAATGTATTAGGGATATTAGATGAAACCGGACGTCCCATTTCCGAATATCCCGGAATATCCATCTTGGTCAAATTTCCTTGCTCTATCCGTCCATCCTTCTTAAAATAGACAGACCACATCCCTTTATTGGGTGAATTAAAAGACCAAAGAGAGAAAACAAGATTCTTTCCATCCACCGTGAAAAGACTGTATGTACACTCCTCTTTCGTCTCGTACAATTCCCGGTCCGAGCAGTGAAAATCCGCCAACATAGGCAAATTAGACTTCTGCCTCATGGTTCTTACCACTGTATCATTCACAGCATCATATTGATAATAGCTTCCATCCACCGGATTATAGATTTTTATGGTTCTATCCTCTTGAGCACACAGTGTATTCCAAGCAGAATGCACATAAGGAATCCCCTTTTCATATTCTAACAAATTCTTCACTCTTCTCCCTTTCTGATCCAGAATCCAAAGTCCCTTACAATTCTCATCTTCAGAAGGACGATGGCAGAGAAAACGGCCATCCGGCAACTCAACAACATCATTGAAAACAAGAGAATAAGGGAAGCTCAACGAATGACGAAATTCTCCATCAAAACTGTAAGAATAAATCGTTCGTTTACCCATATCACAGACATAAACACAATCTTTTCCTACGAAAAAAGAGTCCATCTCTCTATACTCTTCCGGTCCCTCACCCCGCTGACCAATCGTATTCAAAAAAGTACCATTCTTATCAAACCGGAATGCCATTTCTTGCTTTCTATCCGAAATGTAATAACAAGAATCTTTTGAAATTACATTATCGACCATGCCCCAAAAATAAGGAGAAGGTAATTGCAGCCAGACAGACTCAATGGTGTCCACCAATACAGACATCGGCAGATATGGATTAGAAATAGACAGATCGACCGTCATTTCAAATCCCTTATCAATCTGTTTCTGACAAGATGAAACACAACACGTAAACAATATTACCAATACAACTAAACAGAAGTCTTTCATAATATAAAAATTTAACCAGTAAATACTGTCACAACCAAACAGCCAATTCTCTTCTTCCTCCTATTCTTTTTTCAACCGATAACAATATAACGAATCTTTCGCCACACATGAAACGACAAAAGAAATACTTTCTTCACTATCTGTGAAAACAAATGGAAATGTATCGGCAGGAAGACTAAATTCATATATAGTGTGAACCATTAATCTAACGTGTAACATACTATTTTCCATCCACTTGAACTATTTTTCACAGCAGCAAACAAACTCTGTTGAGTACCATCCACTGCAATATAATAAGCATCAGTATCTAACGAATATTTCTTAATCGGATTACCCTCCCAGTCAAAAACCAATACAGTATTCGATCTTCGGTTGTTTTCGTACATTTTTTTATCAGAGTACAAAGCATAAACATACTTAGAGGTAGCACTAAGATCTATATAACCCGCCTGAGTATTTTCTGTTAGATCTACATAATAAATTCCTTCTTCATTAACGGGTTTGTTGATTGGATCTCCCAACCTCAACGATTTTATCAACTCAATTTTATTGTTTACTATTTCAAAAAAGTCCATGTTGGACGAGAAGTTAATTGAACCGGCAAATGTATGTTTCTCAGGGTTCATTACTAAATTTCCTTGATTAGAAAGATATCTGGTGTATATTTGAAAAGCGCTATCCGCAGCATTATACACATCCACACCGTAATCCAGCACACTGTCATTTTTGTTGAATAACAGATATTGGTAACGGGATTTATATGTCCCGGTACACAAAAAAGTCGTATCGTCTATCGCTATGAGCCTTGAAATCTGCGCCTCCGGAATTTTATATTGCGCCAGACGTACCGGTGAACCATCCTTCTTGCGACTGTTGCGTAAAGAGTCGAGACTGTATTTCATCACAATGCGTGTTTGGTCATCAAAAACAGTGAAACCGCTTTTCGTTAAGTAGCCATAACAGGGTGAAGGCAGTTCAGCCGGACCCTGTCCGATAGTCCCAAAACGAGCGATATATTCACCTGATTTTTTGTCAAACAGCGTATAGCAACATCCCGAGTGATAGTCATTAACTATGAGATTCTTTCCGTCACAACTTAATCCCTCTATTATTGCTATAGAATCTTCATTAACATAAAAGTCCTTCTTTTGAGACAGAGATTGGGATTCAGAAAACAATTCCAGAACTGTATGGGATTTCTCTTTTTCGCATGCCCCCAAGATACACATAGATGACAACAGAAGTAGGGTGACGCTTAAGTACGGTCGTTTGATCATGGTTCAATATTATTATTTTTTTTCACAAAATGCTGTAGCAAAAACCGGATAGTTCTTTTTGTTTATTTAGTTAGAAGTCATTATCTTACCATTGCAAAAAGATAAATCCTATAACAAACGCCAAGATAATATTTAAAGATTCAATCTCCAATCAAAAGATCCTTTTTCTTTTCATAATTATTATTTCTAAGATATTTATTCTTTTGCAGGATAATAAAATATCAATGGATTAGAATTCTCTGTCAAATTCTTCAGTTCTAAAATCCTATCCAAACTCTCATTCACTTGCCCCGATCTCACTAACGACAAAAACAAAGGCATAGTGTACATATCAAGACAGCCATACACTCCCTTCTCGTCATAAGTTATCAAATTAGGAATGATATGTACATCGTCCCCCTTCGCCCTGTACACCCAATCATCAACACACCCATTGAATATAGAACAAGAGTCCCGAGACGCACTCAATAAACCATAATAAGTTTGATAACCTTTCTGATACTTAAAAAGATAATCATTTTTCACATGAGCCCAAAATATCAAGCTATGTACCTTACCGGATTCTACTAAATACCGAAGAGTTTCTCCTTTATTCACATCTATTTTATCAAGTGTCTTTTTATCCATCCAAGCATCCGTTACAAATTTCAGCCAGATATCTTCCCGGTCACCCTGTAAACATAATATATCCTTTGAATACAAAGGAGAAAAGCATAATTCCTTTTCCAAAGGTAAACAGAAAGGAGAATGCCCTTGAATCTGCCTCCATCCTTCATTATTAACATTTACAGAAAAATATTTTCTTTCTGTTTGCCCCCCCTTCAAATCAACTTTCCTCATCATGGCGTCTTCACCCGATTTTGAATGTAAATCTGTGTATAAATCACCCTGATTATAGTGTATATAATGGCTTTGACCTTCATCACGATTCAACGATAAAGAGCTGAAAAACTGACCGGATAAAGAATAACAATACACAATCTGCCTGGTAAAATCTAAGGCATAGACATTCCCTTCCTTATCAAGGGTAAAATCACACAGCAACGTATACTCTCCCGGACCACTCCCCTGGCTTCCGATATTATACTTAAATTCTCCGCTTCGATCAAATACGTGGAGAGCATTCAATTCTTTATCTAAAATAAGAAGCAAAGAGTCCTTTGCCAACAGTTTGTCAATGTTGCCAACAATGGTATCATCATCCAAAATAATAATTTCCGGTTTTTCAAAAAGACTTGAGAATCGAAGCTCCTTTTGTATAACGATAGAATCCAAACAGATAGCTTTGTCTCCCGCCATCCTTCCTTTGTTTATACAAGAGAATAGACAAAAGCCTATAATTAAAAATAATACTGTCTTCATAAGCTAATAATTAGACTATTAATGCGAATTAGGAGTTATTTACCTCTAATCCATGATTCAAAATGTTATTACTCAGTTTATCAACCCACTGTTTTGAGCCTACTTAAAAACCAACAAATAAGAAAAATAACGCCAGTTGTTTTCTTACAAGAAACATTCAACACACATCATTTAAACATACTTTCAGAAGCATTTAAAACTTCGTCAGAAATCACGATACAATTATTCAAGTCAGAAGATTGTGGTCCTCTCAATCCTTGGTCTCCTACCAATTATCACCTACAAAAGAAAGAATCAGGAAAGAATCATTACTTTCCCGGAATGATTATTCTAACAGCTGCTTCAGAAAATGCCCCGACCGTATTCAAAAGAGAATGTGCAGGATAGTTAAGTAAAAAACAGACTTGAAAAATAAGACACATAATAATTTTTCTTTCTTTGATGAAAACTTTCCAGTACAAATATTTACACCACATAAGAGATTAAGGCAGAAGTACAAGCCATAAAGAAAGAGAAAGCCACAGGGACTTGTTCTCACAAGTTGTATCGTATCTAAAATCAGGCAACCTATGTCTATCTTTCTGAATCAGTAAACCAACTACTTATTCGCATTATTGTTTAAAAGATCATCTCTACTTACCTACAAATGCCTGCTACATTTTGTACTGTTATTGATAACTTTCCTTGATAATAAGAATGGATCTCATCCCTCGCATGACACTCTGTCCCAGTTCCTCCACAACGATATTTATGAATATAAGTATTACCAGAAGAAGAAGAGGCACCTTGATAAACACCTAAATAACTTGTGCAATCTAACTCATCAAACTCACCAAACGCTAATGCCTCAGCATTAGCTAAAGAAATATCTGAAGACAAACGGATGTTCTGTGATTTATATACATTATAACCTGCAAATAATACCGCATAAATTGCAAGCACAGTCAAAATTCTCTTTTTTATTTTCATTGTATTTTCTTACTTTAGTTTATTATCATTTTATTTATTCCGTTTATCATTTCCACGGAAAAGCAATCCAATTGCCTTCTAAATCAAACTTTTTCCATAGGCTAACGTTCTCCATAATTTTTTAAGGTTAACTATTAGTTTTCTTTATCAACTGCATTACCCCGAATCTTCAAACGTATTGGAGAGGTGGGAGTATTACAATATACAGTAATGGTCTTCTCAAAATGTTCGGGATGTTCTGCACGGTAAGTAACCTGAATATCGGCAGACTTCCCCGAAGGCACAGGCTCCTTGCTGTAAGTGACGGATGTACAGCCACACGAAGCATTTATGTCCTCGATAATCAGAAGATGATCGCCAAGATTCCGCAAACTAAAAGTAGCAGTCTGGGGAGTTTTCCAATCAAAATCGCCCATTTCATCGAGGTTTTTATCCAAAACCACTTTTGTTTGGGAGGAGGTAGCGACTCCGGTTTGCTGTCCGGTAATAATTTGCAAATAAAGGTCACGCACCTTTTTATTATGGACAGGATTACCAATCGCAATCACCCTGTTCTGACTGTCCAAAAGGAAAGTTTGAAAGTTCACATCCGAAGGGAAATGATTCAAAGCATCAAAACCTCCCTTTTCATCGATAAAAACCGGATAAAGGAATCGATCTCTTTTCAATAGAAAAGAGATTTCATTTTTGTTTTTCGGATGGAAAGCAAAGAGAAAAGATACCTTTCCATTTGCCATTGTGTCGACCATAGAAATGAAATATTTCCATGTAGGAAGTTGCAATTTACAACTGGTGCAGCCCACCGAATCCACGTAAGTCATTATGGTATATTCATTTTGGGGAAACGAATAACCGGCACTGTCCTTTCCCAAAACACTGAATGTCATATCAGCGGGATAGACAATCGTTCTACCCTCCCATTCGTGGATCAAACGGGATATTTGCTGCTCTTTGGTCTCTTTACATGAGCAAAGTGCCATCAGAAAGCATAAATAGCCGATAAGTTTAATGGGCCGTCCCATTATTCTTCACGGTATACTACCTCAACTTTCAGATATGTGAACGGACAGTCCACAGATCCGTCACCGAAACAGGCTATTTCTCCATCGGGGAACGACTCTCCTGTAGCCAAAGCCTCCACATTTTGCAATAGTAAACCGGCTTCTTGTACCTTTCCTTCTTTTCTCACAGAAACAAGACCTATTAACAATAGCCCGATAAGTCCAATAGTAATTTTTGCGTTTTTCATACTCTATGTTTTTATTGCAAAGGTATGGCTTATCCCGCCCACCGCCAGTGAGAAAGACTGATTTCTCACTGATTTTTCACTGATTTCTTACTATTTTCTGAACGAAAGTGGAGTTGATAGCCTCCATTTACCAAAGTAACACCAAGATTAGCCCCTATTTTACTTAAATCGGTACGTAAATCAGTAATCAGTTGGTTCCTGCGTTCCATACAAGAATCTACATCCTCTAATTCTTTCCAGAATAGTTTTTTCAGATCTTCATTCAACAGCAAATGATCGGGTTTAAGAAATGCCAGCAATACCTCAGCAACTCGTTTTCGGAGTATACAAGTCTGTTTACGATAAGTGATACTCCTCTCCAGATAATCAAATGTAAGTCCATTGACTTCCCAAACAAATTCACCTTTTTGTCGAGCTGGCAGTTGTGATGATTCAATAAATTCAAAACAACCAGTAAATGCCATCACCACACAACAGTCAGCTCTTTCCTTCCTTCTATTCTCTTTTCAACCGATAACGATATAACGAATCTTTCACCACACATGACACAACAAAAGAGACATCCTCTTCACTATCTAGGAGAATAAATGGAAATGCATCGGCAGAAAGACTAACCAAATGTTCACAATCAGGTAATTTATATCTATCATCAACTATAACCAGTACCAAGTCTGAGCCTTCAACAAGGTTACTTGATAATTCCACATCATCAAGCTTCTTCACAAACCGAAAGTATTTATACCCCTCATGCTTCCTATATACCGAATCAATTTTAGCCGATCGAAAATAAATTTCTTTAGAAGCAGCAAGACTTTTACTCACCACTTCCGTCATTAACACCCGAACTGCATCTGAATAAAAAAACAGATAACAAACGACTATCATGATAGCGAAAAAACCTGACAATTCTTTCTATTCACAATTATTGTTTTTAAGATATTTAGAAGCTGTTTTTGAATTATAAAACATTAATATAACATATTATTTATCAGCAGATTAATTAAATATCATTTCTTAACTTTATGGCTACCAAAACATAAGTTATGAGTAATTATCCAACCAACCTAACTGATAAACAGTGGTAAGTTATAAAAAATATAGTAGAAACCAAAGAAAGGAAACGAAAACATCCTTTACGTAAGATGATAAATGCTATGCTGTACCTTACTAAGACCGCCTGTCAGTGGCGAATGCTTCTCAAGGAATTTGGCCCTTGGTAAACCATTTACTTCTATTTCCGTAAATGGAAGTTGGAAAGAGTCTTTGAGGAGTTGATGCACCATCTCCGAGAATCGGTCCGAAAAGCTTTTGGCAAAGCTATCAGCCCCATAGATTCCAAAACTGTAAGAACTTCTCATCACATTGATACGCTTGGCATAATTCCGGTGGTAGTTATTCACACTGCAAACATACTCAGGCCTGATGCCGCCAAACAGTTCACAGTACCATCCAAAAGATGGATTGTGGACAGAACTTTTTCATGGTTCGAAAGTTTTAGAAGGCTCAGTAAAGACAACGAAGTACTTCCAGAAACTTCACAAACCATGATATACCTAACAATGATACAAATGATGCTTAACAGGACCAAATGATAAATTCGAATATAGGGACTTAGTCGCAGCGAAATGCCCCACTCTCTTCTGAAATTATGGAATGTTATCGAACGATACTAAAGTAGGTTCAGGCATATTACCCAATCCTATTATTTTATGCAACTTCGTGCATAAAGCTATCCGGTATATTCTTTTATCTAATAATAATTTTGCAATAGGCAATCCTTTATAGTCGAAAATTAATATTTTGTTTGCCATTGATTTATGTGGGTCTTTAAAATCATAATCACTTAATAGCTGGTCTAAATATAATACATAAATATACTTGTCATCCATTGCTAAATCTAATACTTGTCCAAAACTTCTTTCTTTACTAAACAGAAGGTCGCTGTTTTTACATTCATAAAAAGATTTATCAAAATAAAAACTCCAATCTTTTATCATGATATCGTTTTCCAAATGGTATTTTGCAAGGTATGGCAATTTGTTAGGAGTAAATACCATATTACCCTCATAAGCAGATAAACACCCCTTTAAATTCATTCGTGACGATTGCATAGACAATTCTCCTTCAATAGGAGAATTTCCAAATCTTTGTAATGGTTGTAAATTACTATCTAACAGCGAAAAGAAACTTCCATCTTTTCCGCATAATAGCGAAACAAAATGTCTGTCATCCAATTTCACAAAGTTATAATCTGCCGGATTTAGTTCACCTTTCTTACGCTTATAAGGTACTCTATTTCTTGATAACTCTTTAATAACCATACCATCTTTACTATCATTCAAAGACATTACAGCCAAAGTTTGCGTATTGATATCGTTCAAACCAAATGTGTTTTCATGAGCGTATGTAATCATCGGTTGAAGAAATTCACCCGGACCATTTCCTAAAGATCCATAAGCATATATTTTTTTCATTCCTGAAGGTATCGAATATACACTGCAAAAGTCCTTTTGGGCGATATGGGTCATTACTAAAAAAGTATCAACACAACCAATCCATCCCATATTAATCAATAATTCTGTATCTGATTGTTCGCATTTTACTTCTATTACCTTATCGAATGTTGAGATATTCGTATTATCCCTCAAATTACAGCTCGACAATAAGCATGAAAAAATTACTATAAAAAAAAACTGTTTCTGCATAGGTTTACATACTATTAAACTACGTGTGGAAAAATTATAGACATTTGTGCCAAAACAATTATAACTAAAATACTTTCCATACGATTAATGATGGAATTAAATAATGAGTCCCCTTTAAAAAGTACACTTTTCTACTTTTCCCTTTACAGATATATCTGAAAAGTATTAATCATAGACAAAACGACTCTTCAGAGTGGACTCAACAATCAATTTTTAAGAGAATTTACCATTATATCCAACCTGGTTTTTTGGTATGGCCTAACAAAATATCTTCTCCGTAATCACCGTCAGGGTATATTACTATCATTGAACATAAGTCAGAAGCAGTCTCACAATCTTCTCTATCAACAGATTCTCCACTTGCCAACGCCTCAATGTTAGCTATTGTCAAATCTGGAAGCTCTGCTTCTTGTTTGTTTTGTTGGTAATTAAAACCTGTCGCTACGGCTATTGCGACAAATGCGATAAAGCCGAAAGTTTTAGTTCTCATTTTGTTCTAAAATTTATTAGTTAATACTTTGCCAATTCCTTCAAAGGAGGACGGTCAATGACACTCATTCCTTTTAAGGTGGAATCAAAAACCTTTTCCTGTTTTGATAAAATTTGCTACTTTTGCACACATCACCTCCTTTCGTATTGGTTGATAATGATGGGGTATGAGGAGCTTCATTAACAAAGGTTGCAAGTCTGTGTATGTGTATTGAAGCTTCCTTTTCTCCCTTTGAAATATGCAAATCATTATGGTATATTCATTTTGAGGAAACGAATAGTCGGCACTGCCCTTTCCCAAAACACTGAATGTTATATCAATCAGCGGGATAGACAATCGTTCTACCTTCCCATTCGTGAATCAAACGGGATATTTGCTGCTCTTTGGTCTCTTTACATGAGCAAAGTGTCATCAGAAAGCATAAATAGCCGATAAGTTTAATGGGACGGCCCATTATTCTTCACGGTATACTACCTCAACTTTCAGATATGTGAACGGACAGTCCACAGATCCGTCACCAAAACAGGCTATTTCTCCATCCGGAAACGACTCTCCTGTAGCCAAAGCCTCCACATTTTGCAATAGTAAACCGGCTTCTTGTACCTTTCCTTCTTTTCTCACAGAAACAAGACCTATTAGCAATAACCCGATAAGTCCAATAGTAATTTTTGCGTTTTTCATACTCTATGTTTTTTTGCAAAGGTATGGCTTATCCCGCCCACCGCCAGTGAGAAAGACTGATTTCTCACTGATTTTTCACTGATTTCTTACTATTTTCTGAACGAAAGTGGAGTTGATAGCCTCCATTTACCAAAGTAACACCAAGATTAGCCCCTATTTTCCTTAAATCAGTACGTAAATCAGTAATCAGTCGGTTCCTGCGTTCCATACAAGAATCTACATCCTCTAATTCTTTCCAGAATAGTTTTTTCAAATCTTCATTCAACAGCAAATGGCTGGGTGCTTTAAGAAATGCCAGCAATACCTCAGCAACTTGTTTTCGGAGTATACAAGTCTGTTTACGATAAGTGATACTCCTCTCCAGATAATCAAATGTAAGTCCATTGACTTCCCAAACAAATTCACTTTTTTGTTGAACAAGCGGTTGCGGCGATTTAACATGATTATCTACTATTCTGAACTTAGATAAAACTTGAACAAGAAAAAGACGAACACCCGGAACATAAAACAAACAAAAGATCAGTGAAAAAAGAACATAGCTCCAAGTCCAGATATTATTCCAATGCGCTTTTAAAATAACGCTCGCCCAAAAAGGTCTTATAAAAGCATCCATTTTTATACCATAACCGACCCCTGTACTATAGGCTAATAAAAAACAATCGGGTTCATTTAGCCCACTCGATGCCGATATCCGCTCTCCGTTCTTTAGAGAATTTGTTAGTTTTATTCCGGTCTTAGCACAGATTCCATCCATACGAAGTTTCAACTGCCATTTCTGATTCAGAGAATCTACATGAATAGGGTTTCGTTCTATCAGGAAAGATTGCTTGGCTTTCTGTATAAAAGATGTATCCGCATAAACAGTATCAATGGCAAATTGACATACATTGCAAGTCCCACTTTTATCTGTAAGGGTTACTTTCTTATGCTTTGTTTGTTTCTTTCCGGTAGCGTACGCATGATTGGGATTCAATTTTCGGAATCTACATTCCAAGTCTTCATCAATTGTACGCAACAAGAGTTTTTGTGCACTTGCATTTACAATAGGCAGACCCATACGATAAAGATAGGATCCAAAAGTAATTGTAACCCCTATCCAAAGTAAAGCAAATAAGATACTATAGATAAATTTCATTGTTCATCATTTTCTTTTGCAAAGAAAATCAAAAAAAGAGTTGATTGCAAATAAAATATAATTTTTCTACCTCCAGTTTCATCTATAAATCTTATCAATAACAGTCCGGCATTATCCAATTGAGCCACATGCAAATACACTATTGATTCATTACTCTTCACACAATTTCCCAAAGACCTTTCCCCCTGCACAAATAAGGAAGAGACCAACTTGATTTCCCCCATATCATAAACCTTTATGAACAAGATAATTACCATTTTTCATACGATCTTTACTCCGGCCCGCATACGTGGGCTCATGGGCCCGCATACCGGGGCTCATCGGCCCACGTACCCGGGCTCATGGGCACAGACATGCGGGCCCGGATAAGATTCAGACCATTTTCGCTAAAGATACTAAGGAAAACAAAATGCTTTTATAGGTATAAGCAGAAAGAACAGCCCACCCATCATGCTATATATAAATAGATTACGCTTATTTCCTTTACTAAAATGAAGGGTGGAAGATGGAAGATAGGGGTGGAAGATAAAAGCCCTTAAAAACAGCATCTTCCACCCGCTAAGAGTCTGTTTATCAGAACCAAAATTCTTAAAAGGTGGAAGATGGAAGATCGAAATGCATTTTTTGTATGAGAGCGTGATATTTAGCTTTCCTTTGTCAGCAGACTTTCAAGTTCTTCAGCACTCTGGCGAAGATAGAACTGTCCGCGCCATGCTACAGAAATTGCTCCGGTTTCTTCGGAAACGATAATGGCTAAAGCATCCGAGACTTGAGATATGCCCATTGCTGCCCGATGACGGAGTCCCAGTTCTTTGGGTATATCCAAATTATGTGACACAGGAAGAATACATCCGGCAGCTTTGATACGCTTCTTACTGATTACCATTGCACCGTCATGCAAAGGACTGTTCTTAAAGAAAATGTTCTCTATCAGGCGCTGGTTGATATTGGCATCGATAATCTCACCGGTACGAATGACATCGTCAAGAGGGACATTACGTTCCATCACGATCAAGGCCCCCACCTTCTGCTTTCCCATACTGATACAGGCCATCACGATGGGCATGATATCATCATGCTGAAGTTTTTCTTTTTTATTTCCGGTAAGGAAACGTACCAAGGCACTGGCATGTTGATGCGAACCGAGCGTGAGAAGGAAACGCCTGATCTCATCCTGAAACAAAACGATCAGTGCCAATACTCCCACGCTTACCAACTTATCGAAAATAGAACCGAGGAGTTTCATCTCGAGCACTTGCGAAACAACCAGCCAGATAAGGATAAACACCAGAATACCGGTAAACACATTGATAGATCCGGAGGCTTTCATCAGCTTGTATGTATAGTAAAGCAGGAAAGCCACCAACAGGATATCAATAAAATCTTTTATGCCAAATTCAAAAAACACGGATTAAAATATTAAGAGTTAAATATTCGGATATCAGGAATGAAACGATACGCTTTTCAGTTTTTCAATCAACCGGACCGCCTCCACTGCTTCACGTACATCATGGACACGTAGTATATCGGCTCCCTTCATCAATGCCACCGTATCGAGCACAGTCGTCCCGTTGAGTGCCTCTTGCGGAGTAGCTCCGAACAAGCGATAAATCATCGATTTGCGCGAGACTCCTACCAACAAAGGCAATTCGAAGATACCGAACTCCTCCAGATGTGCCATCAGTTCGTAATTATGCTCCAGTGTTTTGCCAAAACCGAAACCGGGATCAAGAATAATATCTTTCATCCCCAAATCACGCAACTGCCGGACTTTCCGTGCAAAATACATAAAAACCTCTTTCAACAAGTTTTCATAGTGGGGTTCCTTCTGCATGTTCTGGGGAGTGCCCTGCATATGCATCATGATGTAGGGAACGTTCAGACGGGCTACGGTTGGGAACATCTGCTCGTCCATCTCACCCGCCGAAATATCGTTGATAATGGCGGCTCCATACTCCTCGACACACTGCCGCGCCACTTCGGCACGGAATGTATCCACGGAAATAATAGCATCCGGGTGATTACGGTTCAATATTTCCAGCCCGGTACGCAGCCTTTGCATCTCTTCTTCCGGTGAGATATGCTCGGCATTGGGACGTGACGAATAAGCACCGATATCAATAATTGATGCACCTTCATCCAATATCTGACATGCACGCGCAGCGATCTCGGCTTCAGTCCGGCTACGGCTGCCTGCATAAAAAGAATCGGGCGTGACGTTGAGTATTCCCATGACCTGCGGAGTGGAAAGATCGAGTAAACGTCCGTTTACATTCAGACTTTTGAGAATCGTTGAATCCATTTTCTGTTTTTACAGTTGATTGTCGCAAAGATAAAGAAAAATAAATGTCCCTATGCTATCTGCACACTAAAAATAAAGTTATCTTTGCAGGTATCAAGACTACTGAAACAATGTTTATCAAATTATGCCGTCACATCATATTACCTATACTGGTTTTGTTCTGCTTTCAATATCAGACAAGAGCTGAACACACGCTTACAAAGACGGACAGCGTTTTGCGTAGCTACTTCTTAAAATGTAAGGCAGAAATCAACAGTCCGGCCTTCCTGCAAATAAACGATACCCTTGCCCGCCTGTCAAAACAGAAAAAGGACAGACACATGGAAGCTGTTGCCGCTTCGCTGAAGCTGGACTATTATTATTATAAAAATGATCTCGACAGCATTCTGATTGAAGTAGAGAACGTGAAAAAGATAAGCAAACAGAATGGCCAGTTGAAATACTTCTATTTTGCCTGGGGAAGCCGGCTGATTACTTATTACATAAAGCAACATCAAACCAGTACGGCCATTTATGAGGCGCAAAAAATGCTCCGGTCGGCCGAAGCTGATAATTTCATCCCCGGAATCGTACAGTGTTATCGGGCATTGGCAACCATTTATATGACTCAGTCGAATCCCAAACTGGCATATGAGAATTTCAAAAAACAAATAGAGCTTATCGAACAAAACGGAATAGAAGACATTAACCTGCCTACCCAATACGCATCGCTTGCCCAGTGTGCCCTTGAATTGCACCAACCTGAGGATGCCAAAAAAGCGCTGGACGAAGGAAGCAAAAAGATAAAAAGTGCCTATCAGAATTTTACAATAAACAAGGCTTACATTCTGTACTACATCGAAACGAAAGAATACGATAAAGCGAAGAAAATACTTCGGAAGATGGAACAACTATTCGAAGAGGACAAAACACTTACCATCTACAGAAACGGATTATACTATATACAGACTGAGTATTACCTGGCTACCGGAGAATATAATAAAGCGCTCGAAGTGATCGACCGGATCAAAGCCGACTCCCTCTCTTCAAACAAATACTTGAACTACAGCATCACTCAAAAAGAAGGAAATATTTACTGGGCAATGAACGACAGAGCACGGGCGGCCCAATTTTACCGGGATTACATCCTGGCTACAGATTCGATACGCACCCAGGAAATACAGAACTCTACCAGTGAGTTCTACGCCATCCTGGAGGTAGAACAGTTACAGAAAGAAAAAAGCGATTTGCTGCTTCACATGCAAGAGGAAAAGCTACAGACTATTTATACAATCCTGATCTCACTCGTTGTCGTCCTGTTAGTAGTAGCAATGATGTTCTGCCGCATTTCTAAACTGAATCAGAAATTAAAGAAGTCGGAAGCAATTGTGGTACAACAGAACAAGGAATTGACAGAAAACGGTGAGGAGCTGCGCAAAGCCAAAGAACGTGCGGAAACTGCAAGCCAGATGAAAACAACATTCATCCAAAGTATGTCACACGAAATACGTACGCCGTTGAATGCGATTGTAGGATTCTCGCAAGTACTGAGTGCTTACTTTAAAAACGAAGATGAAACAAAAGAGTATGCCTCTATCATAGAGACAAGCAGCACTAACTTATTGCGGCTTGTGAGTGACGTACTCGACATTTCGTATCTTGATCAGTCGGAAGAATTGCCATACAATAAACCCGACGACATCAACAATTGCTGCCAGACAAGTATCGAGCGGTCAAGAGATTCTGTGAAACCGGGGGTCAGCCTTTACTTTGAGCCACAATGCAGACAGCTCACCATATTGACTAATCCGACAAGAGTAGCGCAAGTGCTGACCCATTTGCTACACAACGCAGCTAAATTTACGGATAGAGGAAGCATTATTCTGGCCTACACTATAGCGGAAAGTCCAAGCCGGATCATATACACCGTTACCGATACGGGAAAAGGCATTCCTGCAGAACAACAGGAATATGTATTCGAGCGTTTTGCCAAACTGAACGACTTTTCTCAAGGTACCGGACTGGGACTCCCTATATGCCGTATTATCGCAGAAAAGTTAGGTGGCAGCCTCATCATAGATAAGAACTATACAGGAGGATGCCGTTTTATCTTCACCCTTCCTTTGATCCGGGCCAATGTGTGAAAAGAAAAAGGTTGCCCCTCAGGCGGAAACCGCCCTCGGAGCAACCTAAACAAAAAAACGGTAAAGCGTTACCGCTACTACTCAACAATGGTTACTCTTGCACCATTGAATACATTCAACCCCAACTTGTTCATGATGTATTTAATGGCCAACTGTGCTTTCACAGAGTTGCCCGAACCATCCAAAGGAGGTGCAAAGGCAGAAATACCGAATACGCCCGGCAATACCCCCATCACACCACCACCTACACCGGTCTTGGCAGGAATACCAGAAGTATACATCCAGTCACCCGAATGTTCGTAGAAACCTACGGTGGCAATCATAGAAGTGATTTTAGGAGTCAGTTCGGCATCGAATACCTGCTTCTTGGTAACAGGATTCACACCACCATTGGCAACCGTACCGGCAGCCACCGACAACATCTGTGCAGTAACTCCCAAAGAGCACTGACGGGTATAGAGGTCGAGCGACATATTCGGATCATCATAGATACGGTTATAATTCTTCAGCAGCCAGGCAATGGAACGGTTGTTGAAGTTGGTAGCTGTTTCCGACTTATAGAGTTCTTCAATCAGCTGTGGAGCAGAGCCGCAAAGATCGGTAATATTCTGCACAATCGCATCCCACTTCTTATCGGAATTACCAATCGGCGTCACCATGGAACAAGCAGAGATGGCTCCGGCATTGACCAACGGAGTAGACGGATGATCATTTTCCAATAAGATGGCAATGATAGAATTGAAAGGCAGTCCGGTAGCATCCGCTCCAATCATTTCCAACACCTTCTGCGCCCCGTATTGACGGAGAATCAGAATGGCTGTATGTACTTTAGATACGGATTCGATACCGAAACGATAGTCAAAATCCCCTACGGTAATAGTTTGACCATTCAGCAAACAGACACTGATACCAAAAAGGTTCTTGTCAATATTAGCAAGATAGGGAATATAATCGGCATTCTTACCACCGGTATTACCCTTGACTTGCTCATAGGCCTGTTGTACTACCTCTTTTATTTGGGAAATAGATATTTTTTTGTCCATACCAATAATGTTATTTATTTCTTAGCAACTTGCGGTTTACCGGTATGATTAAACACTTTGGTTTCTACCGGCAGATTCTTTTCCTGGGCGATACGAGTGGTTGTCGGGTATTCCAGTTTTTCAAGTTCGGTAATAGCATTCTTGATATCTCCCAACAGCATATCGGCCATGTCCCGGCTGAATCCCTGACGAACTACCACACGCATAACCACATAATTCTCCAGTTTAGAAGGCAGTGTATATGCCGGAACCATCCAGCCGTGCTGAGCCAGTTTATCCTGCAAATCATAAAGAGTCCATTTGGCGTTCTTTGCATATTCCGGTTTCATGTACCAGATAAACAACGGGTTCACTACATCTTCAGAGTAGTTGACAAACGGAGCCATCTTAGCGATCTGGCTGTGGATATATTTAGCTATTTGCAGAGAGTTATACTGTACTTCCTTGTAACCCTGGAATCCTAAACGGATGAATTGATAATACTGTCCCAGAATCTGAGCAGCCGGACGTGAGAAGTTCAAACCTACCTGAGTAATGTTAGCTCCTAAATAGTTTACGCTGAAAGCCATTTCTTCGGGCAGATATTCTTTACCTTTCCAGACAACCCAACCTAAACCCGGATATACAAGACCGAACTTATGACCGGATACACTGATAGAGAGTACCCATTTCAGGCGGAAGTCCCACTTGGTTTCCGGATACAGGAACGGAAGGATAAAACCACCGCTGGCAGCGTCTACGTGGATAGGAATGTCATAACCGGTCTTGGCGTTATAAGCATCGAGGGCTTTGTCAAGCGCTTCAACGTCGTCATTCAGGCCTGTCCATGTAACACCCTGGATAGGAACTACACAAATTGTATTTTCATCACACATCTTCAAGGCTTCTTCCGGATCGAGTGTGGTCTTGTCCAATGTCAGAGGAACCTGACGCATCTCAATTTGCCATAACTGCGCAAATTTCTCCCAAACTACCTGGAAGCCGGTTGAAATCACAAAGTTTGGTTTGTCAAACGGTTTGCCCTGTGCCTGACGTTTTTTACGCCAACGCAGCCAAGCTGCAACACCACCCAACATACAGGCTTCTGAAGAACCGATAGCCAACGCACCTGTCTTCCAGGTATCTTTCTCCGGAGAATTCCACAAGTTGGCTACAATGTTGATACATTTACCATTCATTACGGCAATACGCGGGTATTCTGTCTCGTCAATATAGTTGATATTGATAGCTTCATTCATCAGCTTCGTTGCATAGTCATCCATATAAGTAGTCACGAATGTAGCAAGATTCAGACGGGGCTGAGTTTGAGCAAAAGTTTCGTCCTTCACCATCTGGTAGGCGATTTCCGGAGTCGTAGGTCCATCAGGTATTTTCTCCACCGGAGAGGGTTGCAACATTTTGTTTGAACCAAATACATCGGTTTTAGCATCACCTTTTCTGAAATTTAAATCTTCCATAATTACTCTTATTTTTAATTAGGTTTAGGCGATGGGGATTTTCCCCGTCGAATTTCCCACAACAACATCGAAGGGATATGAAAGTTCTTCGGTTTTACATTATTTGGCGTTTATTAAAAAGGGAGGGAGACGGAAAAGTTAATAAGTTATCTTCAATCCTGCAGGAAGATATCCCAACACACTTTCTGCTGCTTAGATGCCGAACATTCTGACGAATCGTTTGTTCTTCACACACCTAAACTTTATAATACCTATACAACTATGCGTATTCAAACTGGCCAAGGGACTATACCCCTTATCACCCTTATCGGCATCTGGTCTATCTCGGCCCTGAATGCCCTACCCGGTCTGGCGGTTTCTCCTATTTTGGGGAAGCTATCCGTCATCTTTCCACACTCCACCGAACTGGACATACAGATGCTTTCGTCTCTGCCCTCACTACTGATTATCCCATTTATCCTTCTGGCGGGCAAACTGACCGAACGGGTCAATTTCATACATCTATTACAAGCCGGGCTTGCCATCTTTGCCTTAAGCGGAATACTTTATCTACTTTCGGGACAAATGTGGCAACTGATTGCTGTAAGTGCTTTACTGGGAGTAGGATCGGGGCTGATCGTTCCGTTGTCCACCGGCCTGATCTCAAAATACTTCACCGGTTCATATCGTGTGAAACAGTTCGGATTAAGTTCCGCCATTACGAATATAACCCTTGTGATAGCTACGGTGGTCACCGGATATCTGGCTGAAGTCAACTGGCATCTGCCATTTGTGGTCTACCTGTTGCCGATTGTCTCACTTATCCTGTCAGTATATCTGCAACGCAGCATGGCAAGCGAAGGAAGCACCTCACTTACCAATGATAAAGATACGGCAAGCCAAGAGGAGGATGTAGATACGGGAAACAGTAAATACGGCATTCATATCCGCCATCTTGCAGGAATCATGTCTGTTTACGGGCTTGCCACTTTCCTGGTACTGGTAGTCAGTTTCAACCTGCCGTTCCTGATGGAAGAATATCATTTCACCAGTGGTAACTCCGGCATTATGATCTCACTCTTTTTTCTGGCCATCATGGCTCCCGGCTTCTTTTTAAGTCGCATCGTTGGTACACTGAAGGAGAAAACTAAATTCTACAGCTTCCTCAGTATCGGCATCGGGCTGGCACTGATCTGGATCTCACCCAAGGAATGGATGATAGCTCCGGGATGTATCTTGGTAGGATTGGGATACGGAGTCATTCAACCTGTTGTCTACAATCAGACAACCCACACGGCAATCCCCCGCAAAGTGACATTGGCATTGGCATTTGTGATGGCGATGAATTACCTCGCCATCCTGTTGTGCCCTTTCATTATCGATTTCTTCCAGTCGACCGTGTTTCATATCAAATCCCAACAGTTTGCTTTTGTATTCAATTTATGTATCAGCATTGTGATGCTCGTCATTTCTTATACCAAACGAAATTCGTTCCTGTTTAATGATAATCTGAAATAGAAAATGTAATTTTGCAGCAACAACAGAAGAGGGTGTTACTAAAGTCTATGATGAGCTTTTGCAACACCCTCCGTAAAAACGGATTATTATGAAACTTTCTGCTCTCTACCAGATATTCCTGGATTGTGCCGTAGTGACCACCGACAGCCGTAACTGCCCTGAAGGTTCACTGTTTATTGCCTTGAAAGGCGAATCGTTCAACGGAAATGCTTTTGCCGCCCAGGCTTTGAAGGACGGTTGTGCCTATGCTGTGGTGGATGAAGCGGAATATGCTCCGGAAGATAATAAACACATCATACTTGTGGACAACTGTCTGCAAACCCTGCAACAACTTGCCAATTACCATCGTCGGCAGTTGGGTACGAAGGTGATCGGTATCACCGGAACCAACGGTAAGACGACGACTAAAGAATTGATTTCTGCTGTTCTGGCGAAAGCCCACAATGTGCTTTACACGGAAGGTAACCTGAACAACCACATTGGCGTACCGATGACCTTGCTTCGCCTAAAGGCGGAACACGACCTGGCAGTGATCGAGATGGGGGCTAACCATCCGGGAGAGATTAAGTTTCTGGTACATATTGCTGAACCGGATTATGGAATCATCACCAACGTGGGTAAGGCCCATTTAGAGGGTTTCGGTTCATTCGAAGGAGTGATTCGGACAAAAGGTGAATTATATGACTACCTCCGTGAAAAGGATGATTCTACCGTATTCATCCACCATGATAATGTTTATCTGATGGACATCGCACGGGGGCTGAACCTGATTCCTTACGGAAGTGAAAATTCGCTGTACGTCAACGGCCACGTAACCGGTAATTCTCCTTACCTGACTTTCGAATGGAAAGCAGGCAAAGATGGAAATTTACATCAGGTACAAACACAACTTATCGGTGAATATAACTTTCCGAATGCACTGGCTGCCGTCACGATCGGACGATTCTTTGGAGTAGAATCCTCAAAGATAGATGAAGCTTTGGCCGGATATACTCCCCGCAACAACCGTTCGCAACTAAAAAAGACCGCGGATAATACACTGATTATAGATGCTTACAATGCCAATCCGACCAGTATGATGGCCGCTCTGCAGAACTTCCGTAACATGACTGTGGAACGGAAAATGCTGATATTAGGTGATATGCGCGAGTTAGGAGCAGAAAGCGCAGCCGAACACCATAAAATTGTAGAATACCTGCAAGAGTGTTCGTTTGAAAAAGTCCTGCTGGTAGGAGAATTATTTGCATCAACCAATCCTCCCTATCCTACATATGCTAACGCACAGGAATTAATAAAGGACTTGCAAACGGAAAAACCCCAAGGCTACACCATCCTGATTAAAGGCTCAAATGGCATTAAGCTAAGTACGGTCGTAGAGTTCCTATAATAAGTTACTTTGGGTCTACCATCCGTGGACGAACTACAAAATACCCTATCAGACTGGCCAATACCGCTCCTGTGGTATTGGCGGCAAAGTCCAACCAATCTCCTCCGCGATAAGTAGTGCAATATTCCTGTAGCAATTCTACACATCCACTGAATAATACAGGACAAACGAAAGCTCCTACCCATGCATGCCATATCGGGGTATGATCTCTACGGTGTGCCCGCAAAAACTCCAGCCACAACATACCGGACATGCCGAAGTACATACAAATATGAACAATCTTATCGATATTAGGAATTTTACTGATCTCCGTTGAAGGAGGTTTAAAGAACGATAAATAGATGACCGCAAGAATAATAAAGAGCGATACGGGATATTTCTTAATATAAGATAGCATACCTAAATAAATTACAGATGAGTCGCAAATATAAGGAACATTTTCTATATTTGCACGTTTAAAACAATAAAATCTATCGAATTGTAAGATAACATACGCTTTCTATGACAAAAAAAGACAGGGGTAATTTTGGTAGTAAATTAGGTGTGATATTAGCTTCTGCAGGTTCAGCTGTCGGGCTGGGTAATATATGGAGATTCCCTTATGAAACAGGTAATCATGGAGGAGCAGCTTTTATCCTTATTTACCTGGGATGTATCCTTCTACTGGGGTTACCTATTATGATAGCCGAATTCTTAATCGGACGACACTCACAAGCCAACACCGCCCGTGCCTACCAGATACTGGCTCCGGGCACTCAATGGCGTTGGGTAGGGCGAATGGGAGTTTTGGCAGGATTCCTTATTCTTGGCTATTACTCCGTAGTAGCAGGATGGACATTAGAGTATATATTTGAGGCTGTCAGCAATAGTTTTGCAGGTAAAACTCCGGCAGAGTTCATCTCTTCTTTCCAAAGCTTCTCCAGCAATCCCTGGCGTCCGGCCTTGTGGCTCACTCTGTTTTTACTCGCTACCCACTTCATCATTGTAAAAGGAGTGGAGAAGGGTATCGAAAAGTCATCCAAAATTATGATGCCGACCCTTTTCATCATTATTCTTGTATTGGTGGGATGTTCCGTCACTTTACCCGGAGCAAGCAGAGGCATCGAATTTCTACTGAAACCGGATTTCAGCAAAGTGGACGGTAACGTGTTTCTGGGAGCTATGGGACAGGCATTCTTTTCGCTTAGTCTGGGCATGGGATGTCTATGTACCTATGCTTCTTATTTCAGCAAAGACACCAACCTAACCCGGACTGCTTTCAGTGTAGGCATTATCGATACATTTGTAGCTGTACTGGCGGGATTTATCATCTTCCCTGCGGCTTTCTCGGTAGGCATCCAGCCGGATGCAGGTCCAAGCTTGATCTTCATCACCCTGCCCAATGTATTCCAACAGGCTTTCAGCGGAATACCTGTCCTGGCATACATCTTTTCGGTGATGTTTTACGTATTGTTGGCATTGGCGGCCCTTACTTCTACCATCTCGTTGCATGAAGTAGTAACGGCCTACTTACACGAAGAATTCAACTTTACCCGGGGAAAAGCGGCCCGGTTGGTGACTGCCGGTTGTATTCTGCTGGGGGTACTCTGTTCACTCTCTTTGGGAGTTACCAAAGATTTCACCATATTCGGATTAGGCATGTTTGACTTATTTGACTTCGTGACCGCCAAACTGATGTTGCCGTTGGGAGGATTGCTTATCTCCATCTTTACCGGATGGTATCTGGACAAGAAGCTTGTCTGGTCGGAAATAACAAATAATGGTACACTGAAAGTACCTATCTATAAACTGATTATCTTTATTCTGAAATATGTAGCCCCGATTGCCATTTCAGTAATCTTCATCAATGAACTGGGGCTGCTGAAATAAAAATGTGGAAAGACTTCTTTTACTTTACACGTACAGAACGGCAAGGTATCCTGATACTTGCCGTTTTGTGTATACTGATATTCATTGGCGGATGGTTGATACCCGACAAAGAGAATACCGCCACGAACGATACTGAGAAATTCAAGAAGGAATATGCAGAGTTCATGGCCTCCATACAAGAGAAAAAAGAAAGAGGATATACACACAACAGCCACTTCCGGCACCGACGGGAAATAGTTCTGGCACCTTTCGATCCTAACACAATAGATTCTACAGGATTTCTCAACTTAGGGATTCCTGCATGGATGGCAAAGAATATACTCAGATACAGAAATAAAGGAGGAAAATTCCGCCGGGTAGAAGACTTCCGGAAAGTATATGGATTGACACAAGAACAATACGCCACTCTCCAGCCTTATATCCGTATAGCTCCGATCATAGAACAAAAAGATACATTTCACCTCTACATCCGGAAAGCGGAGAAGGATACACTGAAAGACTTTAAATACGAAGCCGGAACAGTAGTCGAACTGAACCAGGCAGATACTACAGAATTGAAAAAGATTCCCGGCATCGGTAGTGGGATTGCGCGTATGATAACAGGATATCGCAAACGATTGGGTGGATTCTACGATATAGCCCAGTTGGAAGAGATACATCTCGATGTGGATAAACTCCGTCCCTGGCTCTGTGTGACAGCCGGAACGACTCAACGAATAAACCTCAACAAAGCCGGCATTGAACGACTCAGAGCTCATCCCTATATCAACTTTTATCAAGCCAAAGTAATCGTAGAATACAGAAAGAAAAAAAGAACATTGAAGAGCCTGAAACAATTATCCCTTTACGAAGAATTCACGACTCAAGATCTGGAACGGATCAGTCATTACGTCTGTTTTGAATAATCAGATGATCTTTCCATCCACCATATGAATCGTACGGTCGGTGATTTTTGCTAATGTTTCGTCATGTGTCACAATCACAAAGGTTTGTCCAAACCGGTTTCTCAGATCAAAAAAGAGTTGATGCAGTTCTTCCTTGTTATGGGTGTCCAGACTTCCCGAAGGTTCATCGGCCAGAATAACCGCCGGCTGATTGATCAATGCACGAGCTACAGCTACCCGTTGTTTTTCTCCGCCCGAGAGTTCATTAGGCTTATGTGATGCACGCTCCGTCAATCCCATAAAATCAAGTATCTCCATGGCATTTATAGAAGCTTCTTTGGTAGACACACCCGCAATAAATGCAGGGATCATCACATTTTCCAATGCCGTGAACTCAGGCAGTAATTGATGGAACTGGAACACAAAGCCAATGTGTGTGTTCCGGAAAGCAGAAAGTTCCTTCTCCTTCATCTTGCTTACGTTCGTACCATCAACATTTATCGTACCTGTATCCGGACTATCCAAAGTCCCCATAATCTGAAGCAGTGTGGTCTTTCCGGCTCCGCTGGGACCTACGATACTTACTATCTCTCCTTTGGCTATCTCCAGATCTATCCCTTTCAACACCTGCAACGAACCGAAACTCTTGGTTATACCTTCTAAATGAATCATAATCTTACAATCTTTTTATAACGTACTCTGCCAGATAACAGCCAAACACAGCCGGCATATAACTCACTGTTCCACAAGTCGATTTCTTATTTCTCTCGTCCTCCGTCAGCAACACTGCTTTCGGATCGGCTTGTTCCGTACTAAAGACGACGGGCAACTTACGTTTCACTCCCATCTTTTGCAGACGTTTGCGGACAGCTTTGCTAAGACCGCAATGATACGTATCCCAAAGATCGGCAAAACGCACCTGAGTGATATCACTTTTCGCTCCGGCACCCATACTCGATACTATCTTTATACGGCGCTGAAGAGCGTGATAAATCAAGTAACACTTCGGACTGATGGTATCAATGGCATCAACTATAAAATCGTATTTTGAGGCATCCAGCAACTCCGGTATATTTTCGTCTTTCAGATAAACAGGCAATACGTTCAACTCTATCTCCGGATTAATATCCCTGAATCTTACTTCCAGCACCTTTGCTTTCTCCATACCCAAGGTGGCATGCGTAGCCGGTAACTGGCGGTTGATATTAGTAGGTTGCACAGTATCGGCATCCACTATCGTCATTCGGCCTACACCTGCACGGCAAATCATTTCGGCCGCATAAGCGCCTACTCCACCTAACCCAACAACCAACACATGTGATTTTCTTAAACGTTCCGTTTTCTCTTCTCCTAAAAGAAGTTTAGTTCTCTGCTGCCAGTTTTCCATCAATTCTTTTTTAACCATTTATAGAACCATTTACCTACCTTATCGTAATGCTGAGATTCGTTGTACCCCCGTGGATCAGAAAAAGAAACTATCTCCTGAGGCTCGCCAAACTGATCGGGATACAGGATGATCAAGCTGTTGTTAGAAAAATATTTGCTAAGCTGGTTGGGTAACCGCTCAAACGCAGGATCATACGAAATAGATCCGCGCCGCGCACTGATAATCACTAACAAATGATCAAAATTCACTTGCCCGGTCAGCAAAAGCAGGTCGTCCCATTCATCCAGTCTGGAAAATTCGGTGGGAGTACTTCCATACTTCTTCTTCACTAACTGCTGTAACCGCATCAGGGTCTGCTCATTGGCAAAGAAATGTACCCGACAACCCAACAGACTTCCCATACGGCAGAAATGTTCCACCCATTTAGAGAACCCGGTCTCGTATTCAGCTTTTGGGGGTACGGCAATAATGATCCGCCGAAGTGTATTGACCGGCATAAGGAACTTGGCAATAATCACTTCCCGGTGAGTACCTTTCAGCAAACTCTCAGCCAGATTACCAAAGAATGAATCGACAATATTTGCCTTACGGTGCAGACCGATTACTACGTCCGTCGCATCATACTCTTTAATGGTATGGATAATGCCTGAAGCAATATTAAGGTCGTAACGACTCACCATATTAACCGAAACATCGGCAGCGGCAGCAATCATTGCTGCTTTTTCCAGATTCCGTTTACCCTGTAACTCCTTATTTTCCGAGTTGTTATTATCATTAATTACGTTGAGTGCAATCAGTTCTTTCTTCTGTTTGGTATCTCTGATAACCAATGCGAGGTTAATCAGATCTTCAATAGTATCCGGATTCGCTACCGGAATCAGGATTTGTTCCTGTTCTATTTTCTCCTTGTTATCTTCGAACTGCATCTCTTCATGCAAAGCGAAACGTCGTGCAGAGCGTTCGGTCACAAGTGAACTGATTACGCATGTAAAGAGAATCATCACCACCGTACCGTTCAGCACATCGTCATTCAGCAAACGTTCCCCATTCTCCATTATAATGCCATGCCCTATCAGTACTGCTGCCAGAGTAGCAGCCGCCTGCGCATTGCTCAAACCGAACATCATGCTCCGCTCATTGGGCTGCATACGATAAATCTTCTGTGTAATCCAGGCAGCGAGCCATTTACTCAAAGTAGCGAATACGGTCATCACTACCGCAACCTTTAAAGCTTCGCCTCCGGCAAACAAAGTGCGGACATCGATAATCATCCCCACACCAATAAGAAAATAGGGAATAAACAAAGCGTTTCCGACAAATTCCAAACGATTCATCAAAGGAGAGACATGCGGAATGAGACGATTCAGTACCAACCCTGCAAGGAAAGCCCCCAAAATGCCCTCCATGCCAACAAACTCCATCAAGCCGCTACCCAAAAACACCATTGCAAGTACAAAAACAAATTGCATCACGCTATCATCGTACTTACGGAAAAACCAACGGCCGATACGCGGAAAAAAGAATACGATCAAAAAACTCAGGAATGCAACCTTTGCCACCAGCAGAATCCAGAACATGCCGTCGACAGTCCCTTTATACATACCTCCAATGACAGCCAGAATAATCAAAGCCAATGTAACGGTTACGGCTGTCCCTCCAATCGTTATATTTACACTTCTTAGCTTAGATAGCCCATAACGACTGATAATGGGATAGGCAATCAATGTATGGGAAGCATACATGCTGGCCAAGAGCACAGCTGTGGTAAATCCATACCCCAACAACTCCATACTGCTCCATACGCCCAATGCCATCGGAATAATAAATGTAAACCACCCGAAGACCAACCCTTTGGTCCGGTTCTTCTTAAAATCTTCCATGTCCATCTCCAGCCCGGCCAGAAACATGATATAGTAGAGTCCCACTTTCCCAAACAGCTCAAAACTACTATCCCGTTCGAGAACATTGAAACCATATTCACCAATAACTACCCCGGCCAGAATCATACCAATGATATGGGGGATATGCAAGCGTCCCAGTATCATCGGCGCAAATAGAATAATGATCAGAACCAAGAAAAACACCCATGTAGGGTCTGTTATCGGAAGTTGTAAACTGAGATCAAACCAGTGCATATATCGGGATTTTTGTATTTAACTGCAAAATAACAAAAAAGTTATCACACCGCCAATTCATTAGGAAAGAGATTTTCAATGAGAAATCTTCTCCCTAAAATGCTTATTATATTGCAAAATGTTATAATTTTGCAGCCAAATCCTTACGATTGATTTAAATTGTAGAGGATGAGTATTCACATAAAACAAAAGAAAAAGATGAAAGTAGCTATTGTTGGCGTAAGCGGAGCCGTAGGACAAGAGTTCCTGCGCGTGCTCGATGAGAGAAATTTCCCGTTGGACGAGTTAGTTTTGTTCGGCTCTAAACGTAGTGCCGGGACCAAATATACTTTCCGCGGTAAACAGATCGAGGTCAAACTTCTGCAACACAACGATGACTTTAAAGGGGTGGACATTGCTTTCACTTCGGCCGGTGCAAGCACATCTAAGGAATTCGAGAAAACCATTACCCAATATGGTGCGGTAATGATCGATAATTCCAGCGCTTTCCGTATGGATGCAGATGTACCTTTGGTGGTGCCCGAAGTGAATGCAGCCGATGCTAAAGATCGTCCGCGCGGCGTGATCGCTAACCCGAATTGCACAACCATCCAGATGGTTGTCGCACTGAAAGCCATCGAAGAGCTTTCTCATATAAAAACCGTGCATGTATCTACTTATCAGGCAGCCAGTGGTGCCGGCGCAGCCGCTATGGACGAACTTTATGAACAGTATCGCCAGGTTTTGGCCAATGAACCTGTCACTGTTGAGAAGTTTGCATACCAGCTGGCCTTCAATCTGATTCCTCAGATTGACGTATTTACAGAAAACGGATATACAAAAGAAGAAATGAAGATGTTTAACGAAACCCGCAAAATCATGCATTCTGACGTAAAGGTTAGTGCTACTTGCGTACGTGTTCCGGCACTTCGTGCACATTCTGAAAGCATCTGGGTAGAAACAGAACGTCCTATCTCCGTAGAAGAGGCTCGTGAAGCTTTTGCCAAAGGCGAAGGATTGGTACTTCAGGACAATCCGGCAGAAAAAGACTATCCGATGCCGCTGTTCCTGGCAGGCAAAGACCCTGTTTACGTTGGCCGTATCCGCAAAGACTTGACCAATGACTGCGGACTGACTTTCTGGATTGTAGGTGACCAGATTAAGAAAGGTGCCGCACTGAACGCTGTTCAGATTGCCGAATACCTGATTAAAGAAGGAAATATCGGATAAGCCAAAATATTCATATCAAAAAAGGGGAAGCAATTGCTTCCCCTTTTTATTTACTTATTCTCCCAACCGGGAGTTTGACTCAATTTATAGCCTTGATCGGCATACTGATCGATTTGTGCTTTGCCCACAGGAGCCAAATAACATTCATCGCCAAACACATCACGGGCTACCGCCTTCAGCGGAACAAAGAAGCCAACCATATCGTCAGCATTACTACCATCATAAGTAACCACGGTACCGTCCATCTTGCGAACCTGATAAGCGGTATACTTTCCGTCTTTACCCTGTTCCAGATATGAAGGAAGTTCTTCTTTCAGATTAATCCACAATCCTAACATTGTATCCGGGTATTTATTATTATCCATATAGTCGAGTTTCTTCCAACGTCTGATATCAGCCAAACGAGTATGCTCGTATACAAATTCCATACGACGTTCACGACGGATCTCCCAAATCAAAGCAGGCACATCGGCATCACGATCGGGTGCAAAAGCTTCAGTGATATCGGCAAGTTTCATCGGAGCTGTTTTCTGTACCCCTTTAGCAATAGCCTCAGCGTCGAGATCTCTATTACGAATCGCATTGATTGAAATATCAATATCACCTTGTGTGACTGCCGCTTCTCCCATGATTGCCAACTCTGCTTTAGCTTCTATCCAGTTCAAAAGCACTTCAGAATAACGCATAACAGGAGCATCGTTGGTGTTGGTCATGCTTCCGTACTGAGGTGGTATAGTTGCAGCATTCCAGTATGTTGGCCCGGTGCGGTCGATAAATTTACAAGCGTATAAAAGCGTACTGGCCTGCACTCTCGGTTCATCCCAGAAGGTAGCTTCAAAACGGGGATCACGGGTTTTAACCATGTGTTTGATATCCAGTTTCGCGGCATCAGGCACTGCTGATGCTTCATACGGTTTACCATCATTACATAAGAATGACTTAGCCAATGCCAGATTAGGAGACGGGGACTGCCCCTCGTAACCATTCGAATAAGAAGCCACATGATGTGTCGCATTCGCAGCATCATAGTGCCTGTACATCAACATCTCTTTGTGTCCCTTCAAGTCCTGAGAACCGAACAGGCTTCTGAAATCTCCGGAAATCGCATATTTCCCGGTACCAATCACATAATCACCCGCTTCCTTGGCAAATTCCAGATATTTTTTTGCCAATGCCTGATCTAAATTATGATATTTCTGCCAAGTGCCTTCATACAACATAATCCGGGTAATAAAGCCGGCTGCTATGTCTTTATTCAAATACATCGCACCGTCTGACAAACGAAGATTCTCAAAAGCAAACTTCAAATCGTCATAAACTTTCTCCATGACTTCAGCTCTCGGCGTCCTGTCTTTATACATTTGAGCTGCGTCTGTCTCCAAAAAAACCTTATCAAAATAGGGGACGTCTCCAAAAGACCAGACCAAACGATGATATTCGAATGCCCGGAAGAAGCGGGCAACCCCCATCCAGTGATTGTATGCTTCTTCTGTCAGATTTACTTTGCCATACATATCAAGTCTGTCGATCATCGTATTAATTTTACGTACCCATGCAAAATTCCAAGTTGCACTTCCATACTTAGTCAACCAAAGGTCGCTACCGGTAGACAAGCTGCTCGATCCCCTGCTGGACGGAACGGCATTTTCCATCACAGACTGCTTCCCTGCCCATGCGTTATCATCCGAAAAATAATATCCACGCAACGGAGCATAATCCACTCCCCATGTATTGTTATAGCCAACAAAGTAATTAGGATAACATTCATTGGCATACAGACGGAAATCTGTTTCGCTTCGCCAATAGTTCGTATCAACCGGTTTCGTCAACTGAGGACGGTCTAACACATCATCGCAACTGGTGAAACTCAGTGCGGCAAGTGAAAGTAAAGTAAATATATATTTTTTCATATTGTTCTTTATTTTAGAAATTCAACTGAATACCAACGGACAAGCTCTTAAAGGTAGGAGTTCCGACACCGGTACGACCCGAATTATAATTATCTGTATTAAACATCGAAAATCCTTGTACCTCTTCCGGATCGATAGGCAGACCATTCAAATTATCCCAAGTCACAAAGTTCTCTAAAGACATATAGATACGCGCTTTCTGCATCCGCACTTTTCGTAGGATATCGGCAGGTATGGAGTAACCTATCGTAATATTTTTCATTCTCAAATAAGACATATCGAGAAGGTAACGCGACTGAGTTACCATATTCAAAGAGTTATTGGAACCGGCTAAATTGTAAGGACGCGGATAAAAAGCATCAGTACGGTCTTCCCGCCAATAATTTCCGGCAATAGCCTGAGGCATGGCACCATCCGAAGAGTTATATCCGGCAATGGCAAGAAAACCATTACCCCAAACTTCACGTTTGCCAACACCTTGGAAGAATACAGAAAAATCAAACCCCTTATAGTCGGCTCCCAAACGGAAACCATATTCGTAGCGCGGAGTAGAATTACCGATTACTTTACGGTCACCCGGATCATCGACTGTTCCACTTCCGGAATCAATCAATCCGTCGCCATTCAAATCAGCAAATTTTACGTCACCCGGACCAAAAACAAAGTTGCCACTCTGCAAAAAGTCCTGATAAACAGGATTATCCCCTTTCAGTTTATTCACTTTTTTAGCACCTTTAGTTCCCTGAGCAACTTCTTTACCATTCAAAGCCCAAGTTGTCACAATCTGATCTCCATTATATACGAAATCATCTTTCTGATATAGACGTTCCGTCTGATATCCCCAGATCTCTCCATACTTTTTACCAACATACCAATCACTAACGACCCGGGTATCACTATATTTAGTAATCTCTGTTTCAGCATCAGACAGGGTAGCCATCGCATTTATACCTAATCCGTTAGAAAAACGGTGATTGTAATCAAGTGCGATTTCCCATCCTCTGGTTCTCAAAGATCCAAAATTTCCTTTCGGGGCTCCGGTACCAAACGCCAAAGTAACACCGGCACCCGGGACAATCATATTTTTTGTATCACGTTGATACCAGTCAACAGTTAAACCGAGTTCGCCATCCAGAAAACGTGCATCCAAGCCAACATCGACAGTCTGAATGTCCTGCCAAGTGATGTTACTTGCCACTGCACTGGGTGTACTTACATAAACCAGCTTATTTCCACTCTCGTCCAGCCAATTCAGTTGACCGGTAGACATGGTGGGAATATATAAAGAATTGGATACAGTCTGGTCACCGATAATACCCCACGACCCTCTGAATTTCAATGATGTGACAGCAGGTTTCATCCACTGCATGAAAGCTTCTTCACTTGCACGCCATCCGGCTGAAAAAGATGGGAACCATCGCCATTGCAAGTTATCCGGAAATTTGGAAGTTGCATCATAACGGAGATTAGCCTCCAATAAGTATCTATCCTTTAAAGCGTAATTGATACGTCCGAAGAACCCGAGTTGCCCCTCCCAATCGTATCCTCCACTTGCCTCTTGTAAACCTACAGCGAGGTCAAACTGTGGATTGGTAATATCAGATAAGTCACCTTTCCGCGACCAGTTGTATTCTTCATCATAAGTCACCCGGTTCATGCCGACCAAGAACTTAAACGCATTATTCTTATCTACTTTCCAGTCATATGTAGTAGAAATATTCCAAGTGTCCTGGTTCGTTGTCTCAGAACGTCGATACATATGGTCGGGATTCGCTCCATGAGCCGTATACTCTGTCATACCTAATTTATAGGCAGGCATTGCTCCCGGAGTTCCGGCAGCAACTGTTTCGCCGGCTTCATTGACATAAATACGATTACCACTGGCATCATTTTTAGCTACTGCTCCACCCCATGAATTAAGAGCTGTATAGCGGGTACCAGGAGTTTTAAGTACATATTCATTGGTAGCATGTGTATAGTCAATATCCAACTTCCAGTTTTTCATAATATTGACCGTAGCCCCTACGTTTACATTTATATAGTTGTACGCACGTGATGCCGTATTGGCTTGAGCTACTTCCGAATGCGGGCTGCGGATAATATTTCCTTCATCATCATACCCCATCGGCATGTTCGGTCCCCAGCGGTATAAATACAACCAAGGATCAGCAGTAGTAGAGGAGGTAGCATAGGCGTATCTCTTTTCACGTTTAGAATACATGGCTCCAGCTCTCACTGTGACATATTTATTAATATCGGTACTGATTCTCAAAGAACCATTATAGCGCTTAAAATCATCATCTTTCGCCGGTTTCATCAGTCCTGTTTGATCCAGATAACCGAAGCCAATATTATAAGTCGTACGTCCGCTTTTACCATTAACCGAGAGATTATGAGTCATTGAGGGAGTCCACTCTTTAATCATATAATCATATGGATCGAAAGTTCTCAAACCAATCTTACGGTTATTAGCGTCTACATACCAGTCACGACCATACACGTAAGGATCATTAGGACCTAACTTGCCACCATACTTTTGGTCCCACTCTTTGGCTTTGACAAGACCCTCTTCAGTAATCTGAACAAATGCACCGGCTACGGTTCCTCCCACACGTTTAAAAGCTTCGACCGAATACTCCAAGGCATCAATTCCTCCCATCTCCATTTTCTTGGAAATATTCTGCCAAGAAAAGTTTCCGGAGTAGCTCACATTTATACTTTCCTGCTTAGCTCCTTTTTTAGTAGTAATCAATACAACACCAAACGCAGCTTTTGCACCATAAATAGAAGATGCTGCCGCATCTTTCAAAACTGAAATAGATTCAATATCGTCCGGATTGACCATCTGAATACTTGGAATCTCAACATTGTCCATTAAAATAAGCGGAGCGGAACCTCCGTTAATAGACCCAATCTGGCCACGGATCTTCATGGTAGGATCCGAACCAATTTCTCCACTCGGGATTACAACAGAAAGTCCCGGTGTCGTTCCTTGCAAGCCACGTCCAACATCCGCAATCGGACGGCTACTTAGTGTTTTATTCACATCTACTGAAGCCACTGCACCTGTCAGGTTCTCTTTCTTTTGAGTGCCATAACCTACAACCACAACTTCATCCAAAAGCTCACTGTCCTCTTTCAAGATGATTTTCATTGTTCTTGTAGCTTTCACTTCATGTGGCTTATAGCCCACAAATGTGACTTTCAAGACAGCCCCGGGTTTAACATTTAAACTGAATTTGCCATTAATATCTGTAATAGTACCATTTGTTGTCCCTTTCTCTGAAACACTGGCACCAATAACAGGCTCTCCGTTTGCATCAGTCACTACACCACTAATAGCTTGCGACTGTAATTGTTCTGTCACTTCATAAGCACTGCCGGAAGCAGTTGAAGCAGCCACCGCATTACCACTGCCTATAAACAAAGCAGTTATTGCCACGGCCGTAAGGAGCTTGCTATTTGCTAGTCCTCGTTTCTTGCGATCTTCATTCATAAAAGATAGATGATTAAATTGTTTGTTAATCGATTGATTTCTCAAAATGCAGGTAAGGTAAAATTAGGAAGTGGGAATCATCCCACCACAAGAGGTTGTTTATTCATCATAGGCTTCTTGTCATTTAAAGGTTTTAATTTTTATATTATCTCTATTATTAACTGAGTTAAAGTTCCATTAGAACTTTGGTTTTCGCCAGTTTAATTAATGTCAATTAGCTTTATGGTTCTTTTAAGAGATAAATTGTCCATTATTAACAAAGGTTCAAAACCCTTCCGAGTTTCATCATAGCAAAGATATATATTATTTTAATATCAAGAACAAATATTTATTATATTTTAGATTTATATCTATATATTCACATAGAGAGTGATTTGACTTTAAGAGTTTTGGCTCATACTGACAGATAAAAACGCGGTATTTAAGAGTTCGAAACTATTATTTAGATATAGCTGTGTATTTTTAAGGTTCTTCAATGTTCATTGAATGAAATTCAATTAAGCCATTCATTGGAGTTTCTTCTATAACGTCAATCTCCACTCCAAATTCTCTGGCTACTTTACGCAAAGTATCTGAATACGCATAGGCAAGTGATCCTACAAACCGAATAGGATAATTCATATAATCGTATTGGCACACGCTACGGTTAAAGAAGCTTCGCAGATTATTGGTTAACAAATTATATACGTATTCATTGTCCATATAATCTCCTAAAAAATATGCAATCGTACCTAAAAAACGGTTAGGGAAAGGTAAATTATATACAGATTCCATCACATCATTGGCAGATATGCGAAATTTTTCATGGAATTCACTCGCCAATTCTTTGGGAGCTAACCCTTTAAGAAGATCAGCTAAAAATAGTTTTCCGAGAACAGCTCCACTGCCTTCGTCACCGAGAATATATCCTGCAGCTTTCACATTTTTGACAACGATTTTACCATCGTAAAAACATGAGTTCGATCCGGTACCTAAAATACAGGCAATTCCAGATTCACATTTGAATAGTCCTCGAGCCGCTGCCAACAAGTCACTTTCAACTTGGATAGGAGTTTTAAACTGTGCTACTAAGGAAGCACCTAAAATGTTTTTCTTTTCATATGAACTACATCCGGCACCATAATAATATACTTGGTCCAGTTTCTTTTTGAAGAAAGACTCCGGTAATCCTAGTCTGACACTTCTGCTAATTTCTCTTCTGGTCTGAAAGAAAGGGTTTAACCCCTCGGTAAACACACGTTGTACGAGATGATTGTCTTCAACCAATGCCCACTCTGTTCTTGTAGAACCACTTTCCGCAATAAGTTTCATTTCGCAGTTTTTTTTGATTTGGATACAAACATATAACATTTTTTGTAATTTAATTTATTTTGATCGGAAAGTTTTTCTATAACGCAATAACCACCCCAAAACTTTATTTATAGTTGGTAGAAAAATCCATGTGTTTTTTCTGCATATGCCGAATATTTGAGATCGTCAAAAACAATATTATCTAATATACTCTTTTATCCATAACCTAATATCCGAGAATCTTTTATATATATAATAATGTGATGATTATCTATATGCAATAGAAGTCATCAGTTCATTAGAAGACACTTTGATTTAACATAACATTGATATATTATGACTTATTTTAAAACTATCAATATCAAAAAACAGGTTGCCAGATACTTACAGGACCTGTGTTGGATTGGACGCATATTATTAGTGCTAATTAGAAGATTCACTACTCAGAACAGATGCAGATATATAAGTACACTAATTTTCATATAAGTTCTAATGGGACTTATCAGGAAGTTGGCATAAAGAACATTGCCTCATATCCTCAAGCAAACAGTAAATGACTAAACCAACAGTTCTTATACCCATATGGAAGCTTTCCTTAAAGCAAATATTATCAAAGGATTAACTTCAAATGCCAACTATATATTTAACTTCAATAATACAGCCATTAAACCAGTAGATTGCCGACAGTGTATTGAAATTCCCAGGGAGAAAAAAATAAATACTTCTCCCCCCAACAGAAGTCAATGAAGATACAGAGTAGATCAGAACTCAGTACGTGGCAATTCTCATGAACTAAATGCCCTAATGAAAGAAATATATCCGGCTATGTGAATACATTTTATGAACAACTCTTAGGATATGATAATGGCACAGGCTGCGGAGAATTATACTTTAAGACATTATCAATTGCGTAAAATCCGCAATTAGGCCTCAACATCCCCGGTTGGCAATCAGGGATACTCAGCAAAATACAAAGCCCATTCTATTCCTATAACGATTTGAACCATAGAAATAGGAAGAGTTTTATATTTTACCTTATAGCTTCAGATAAAGATTCAATTTGCAAATTATTGATTATAATATAAAATATATCTAAATATATGTTTTTGATATTAAAATAAAGACTATCTTTGCTACAAAGAAATTCCTGCTAATACTATTTTTATGAAAAAGATCCTACTTATACTCACTTTATTATGCAGTACTCTCTTTTGTCAGGCACAAAAGAAGGAGGTAATTGTAGGTGCCGAGCAAACCAATGAATACTTTCCTATCCTGAAAAATAAGCGAATAGCTATTTTTTCCAATCATACCGGAATGATAGGAAACAAGCATCTTCTGGATGTTTTGCTGGAAAACAAGTTCAATGTAGTCGCTATTTTCTCTCCCGAACATGGTTTCCGAGGGAATGCCGATGCCGGTGAGCATGTATCCAGTACAGTAGATTCAAAAACAGGAGTCCCCATTCTTTCTCTCTACGATGGAAAATCCAAGAAACCCAGTGAGAGTTCCATACGAAAGTTCGACATATTGATTGTAGACATACAAGATGTAGGGCTGCGCTTCTACACTTATTACATATCCATGGTACGGCTGATGGATGCCTGTTCTGAATACAACCGCAAGGTTCTTATCCTGGATCGCCCCAATCCGAACGGGCATTATGTCGATGGACCGATATTGGATATGAAATATAAATCAGGAGTAGGCGGATTACCTATTCCCATTGTACATGGAATGACACTGGGTGAGTTAGCCCTGATGGTCAACGGTGAGGGTTGGTTGCCCTCCTCACGGACTTGTGATGTGACAGTCATTCCTTGTAAGAACTACACTCACCAGACGATGTATCGCCTGCCCATTCCTCCTTCACCTAACCTGCCGAATATGAAAGCGATCTACCTATATCCTTCTACCTGCTTCTTTGAAGCAACCCCGGTAAGTCTGGGACGCGGGACCAATTTACCTTTCCAAGTTTACGGACATCCTAATATGACCGGATACAACTACAGTTTTACTCCTCGAAGTGTCCCAGGAGCAAAGAACCCACCACAACTCAATAAATTGTGTCATGGAGTAAATCTAAGCAATCTCAGCGACGAAGATATATGGAAAAAAGGAGTAAACCTAACCTACATAATCGATGCCTATCGTAATCTAAATATGGGGGACCATTTCTTCAGACCATTTTTTGAGTTACTGATCGGTACAGACTATGTACGTAAAATGATAGAAGAGGGCAAAAATGCCGACGAAATAAAAGCAAGATGGAAAGAGGATGTCGAAAAGTTCAAAGTACAGCGAAAGCCTTATCTACTCTATCCAGACAATTGATTAACTCTTAACCGGAAATATTATATTCATTAATCTGAAAAGCATGACACCTATAGCGGTATTAATCACTATTGCTGCTTATTTCCTGATATTGTTTACCATTTCATACATTGCAGGAAGAAAAGCTGATAACGAAGGATTCTTTGTGGGTAACCGCAAGTCGGCTTGGTATGTGGTAGCCTTTGCCATGATTGGTTCCAGCATATCCGGAGTCACCTTTGTATCGGTTCCCGGCATGGTTGGAGTCAGCAATTTCTCATACTTGCAAATGGTACTTGGTTTTGTAACCGGACAAATCGTTATAGCCTTTGTTTTGATACCCTTGTTCTACCGGATGAATTTGGTATCCATTTATGAGTACTTGGAGAGCCGTTTCGGAACCTCTTCTTATAAGACAGGAGCATGGTTTTTCTTCATCTCCAAAATGCTGGGAGCAGCTGTACGGTTATTCCTCGTATGCCTCACATTACAATTTCTGGTTTTCGAACCTTTTCACATGCCTTTCATCCTGAATGTCATTCTCACAGTAACATTGGTCTGGCTCTACACATTCCGTGGAGGAGTGAAATCACTGATTTGGACTGATTCACTGAAAACATTCTGTCTGGTAGTATCCGTCGTATTATGTATTTACTACATTGCCACCGATCTGCGGCTCAGTTTCACAGAGATGATTTCCAGTATCTCCGACAGTTCCCTGTCACGTATGTTCTTTTTTGACGACGTAAATGACAAACGTTACTTCTTCAAGCAGTTTCTTGCCGGTGTGTTTACAATGATAGCCATGACAGGACTCGACCAAGACATGATGCAACGTAACCTAAGCTGCAAAAACTTCAAAGACTCACAAAAGAATATGATTACCAGCGGCATCTCCCAATTTTTCATCATCCTCTTATTTCTGATGCTGGGAGTACTGCTCTACATCTTCACGTCACGCCAGGGCATCGCAAATCCGGCAAAAAGTGACGAGCTTTTCCCTATGATCGCTACAGGTGGATATTTTCCAGCCATTGTAGGCATCTTGTTCATCATTGGGTTGATTTCAGCAGCTTATTCCGCAGCAGGATCAGCCCTGACAGCACTGACTACCTCGTTCACCGTAGACATACTGGGAAGCAAAGGAAAAACAGAAAATACTGTACAAAAGATACGTAAACGAGTACATATCGGCATGGCGGTCGTCATGGGAATTGTCATCTTCGTATTCAATCTACTGAATAATACCAGCGTTATTGATGCTGTCTACATCCTTGCCAGCTATACATATGGCCCTATTTTAGGCCTGTTCGCCTTTGGCATTTTTACTAAAAAACAAGTACGTGACCGATATATCCCCCTGGTAGCCATCCTCTCACCCATCCTCTGTTTCATTTTGCAAAAGAACTCGGAGACCTGGTTCAATGGTTATCAATTCAGTTACGAACTACTGATATTTAATGCTTTGTTCACTTTTATAGGACTATGCCTCCTGATTAAGAAAACCAATTAACTTAACATCACAATGAAACCAATCCGCACTTCCCTGATTCTGCTGCTTGCAGCCGGCTTATTCCCACAAGCCGCAGCAGCGCAAGACCTGCCCAAAGACCTACGCTCCCAAGTAGGTGAGCTCCTGAATGAAACTGCCCGGAAAGAAGTTTCTATCGGGAAAATCCGTATCGATTCTATCAGTATGGAAAAAAACGAACTGATATTTTTCGCTAACATGAACTGTTCATACATTCCTTTCCGCGAAAACAACGTAGCCGAAATCTATCAGAGCGTAAAAGCGCTGCTCCCCCCAGAGTTGAGCAAACGGAAATTACAGATCCGGACAGACCACCATGCCATCGAAGAACTGATCCCCCTGGCACTTCGAAGTAAAAAGGGCAAGATGAAAACTCTGACATTCAGCCACAAAGTAGACAACCCCCTGATTACCCGGTTATCTGCTCCGTATGCCCCCACAAACGGATTACAGAACCGGCACATCGCTTTATGGCAAAGTCACGGCTTTTATTACGAACCGAAGCTAACCCGTTGGGAGTGGCAGCGTGCACGTATTTTTCAGACCGTAGAAGATCTCTACACTCAAAGCTATGTACTCCCTTTCCTTGTTCCGATGTTAGAAAATGCCGGAGCGACTGTCCTTCTTCCTCGTGAAAGAGACTGGCAGACAACTGAAATTATTGTCGACAACGATGGATGCAGAGACGGACACTCAATTTATACAGAACAAAACGGCAGTAAGGCATGGAGCAACGGAACCGAAACAGGATTCGCCCACCTGAGGGCAACGTACAAAGACTTTGAGAATCCCTTTTGCGAAGGCAGTTACCGCCAGACAGAAACGATTAAGAAAGGAACTGCAAGCATTGCCGAATGGCTCCCCGCAATTCCCCGGTCAGGCCGATATGCTGTTTATGTCTCCTATAAAACGGTGGACAACAGTACAGACGATGCTCTATACACCGTCTATCACCAAGGCGGCACATCACAGTTCAAAGTAAACCAGCAGATGGGAGGAGGAACCTGGATCTACTTAGGCACTTTTAGTTTCAGTGCAGGCAAAACCGATCACAAAGTCGTCCTCAGCAACCAATCCTCCAAAGCGGGCCGTCTGGTGACAGCCGATGCTGTAAAAATAGGCGGTGGTTATGGAAACATCGCCCGCAGTATCTCTGAAGAAGGGGGTGTAGATTATCCTTATGAGATCAGTAACTACCCTCGTTTCTGCGAAGCAGCACGCTACTGGATGCAATGGGCAGGCATACCGGATAGCGTTTACTCAGACAGTCGCGGTAAGAACGATTATACCGATGACTATAAATCACGTGGAATTTGGGTGAACTATCTCGCCGGAGGTTCGGCTGCCAACCCCACTGAAAAAGGACTGAATATTCCCATAGACATGGCTTTCGCCTTCCATTCAGATGCCGGCACTACCTATGGTGACACCATTATCGGCACATTAGGTATTTTCCAAACCTCTGCCTATGACGGGATATATGCAAATGGCACTTCACGGTATGCCTCCCGGGACTTGTGCGACCTGATACAGTCCAACATCGTGAAAGACATCCGCACTTTGCATGAACCGGAATGGACCCGCCGCGGAATGTGGAACCAGTCCTATTATGAGGCCCGTGTGCCACGAGTACCAACCATGTTGCTTGAACTCCTGTCTCACCAGAACTTTGCCGACATGCGTTACGGACTGGATCCTCGTTTTCGTTTCACCGTCAGCCGTGCCATCTACAAAGGAATGCTGCAATTCCTCTGTTCCCAATATAAAATGGATTATGTGGTACAGCCTTTGCCCGTCGATTCTATAAGCCTGCGCTTCATAGAGGGCAACCGGATAATGCTTTCATGGCAACCGGTAGACGATCCGCTGGAACCTACCGCAAAAGCAGACCAATACATCGTATATACCCGCATTGGAGAAGGAGACTTTGATAATGGCGTGATCGTAAACACTCCGGATTACCAGACAAACATCCCTTCAGGCGTAGTTTGCAGTTTCAAAGTAACCGCCCTCAACAAGGGAGGTGAAAGTTTCCCGTCCGAAATTCTTTCTATCGGGAAAGCCCTCAACGAAAAGGGAACAGTACTGGTAGTGAACGGGTTTAGCCGAGTCAGTGGTCCGGCAGACTTTACGGCAGATGCAGACACCCTGGCCGGATTCCTTGACGAACTGGACCACGGAGTACCTTACCAGACAGACATCAGCTATATTGGTCCGATGAAAGAGTTTCGTCGACAGATCCCATGGATGGACGACGACGCCTCCGGATTCGGCGACAGCTATGGTACGCACGAGACAATGGTAATTGCCGGAAACTCATTCGACTATCCGGCTGTACATGGAGAGGCGATTCTGAAAGCAGGATATTCATTTGTATCGTGTGGTCTCACTCCCTGCTCTTCACTCAAGAAGAAAAACGGGAGAGATAGTATCGCCAACCAGACGGATGCTGCGTCAGGGGGCATTCCTGTCCTGCGGATGAACGACTACAAATACGTAGACCTGATTTTGGGTAAACAATGTCAGAGCAAGATGGGACGGGAAGGAGTAAAACCATTGGAGTTTAAGACTTTTAGCGAAGAAATGCAGAATGCCATCTCAGATTATTGCCGGACAGGAGGTAATTTCTTCGTATCGGGAGCCTATGTAGCATCGGACCTATGGGATAATCGTTTAGCGAAAGCGGACGAAAAAGACAAGAAGTTCGCGATGGAAGTATTGAAATACAAATGGCGCACAGGACAAGCCGCCCGTAACGGAAAAGTCAAAGGCGTTGCTTCCCCATTCCCTGCAATCAAGGGAAATTACACATACCATCAGGAGTTGAATCCGGAATCGTATGTCGTAGAGTCGCCCGATGCCATCGAACCGGCCGTCCGGGGAGCATTCACCGTATTGCGATATTCGGAAAACAACCTGAGTGCCGGTATAGCCTATAAAGGAGATTATAAGACCTGTGTATTGGGATTCCCGTTCGAATCGGTACGTACCCCCGAAGAGAGAGAACAGTTAATGAAAGCCATACTGGCTTTCTTTGAACAATGATAACACAGGTGGAGTAACTGCACGTATAGGGTGCATACCCTCATCAAGGCAGCAACCGTTCCACTGACAAGAAACTGAAAAGTGTAGTAATAACAAATAAAATCATCATCTATGAATAGAAGGCTTTCTATATTCGTAATCATTTTGTTTTTCCTGTTGCCTGCCGCCGTGCAGGCACAGGCAACAGGTTCTTTCCGCTTTGCACAACTGACGGACATACACCTCAGTCCCAACAACCCGAAACCGGCAGAAGATTTGAAGCGTTCTGTCGAACAGATTAACACCACGCCGGGAATAGACTTTGTATTAGTCACCGGAGACCTCACCGAAGAAGGTGACCGTGCCACCATGTTGCTTGTAAAGTCCATACTCGACCAGTTGAAGGTGAAATACTATGTCATACTGGGTAATCACGAAACCAAATGGAGCGACTCCGGATGCACCGCGTTCAGCGATATTTTCGGAGGAGAGCGATTTGAATTTGAACACAAAGGCTTCCTGTTCCTTGGATTCAATTCCGGTCCGCTAATGCGCATGGCCTACGGGCATGTAGTACCGCAAGACATCACATGGATGAAACAGGAAATGAACAAAGCAGGGAAAGACAAGCCTGTGATTCTGGTCACCCACTACCCCATGCTGGATGGAGATGTTGACAACTGGTATGATGTCACCGATGCCGTGCGTCCCTACAATATCCGCACCTTTATCGGAGGGCACTATCACCGTAACCGTCTCCTCTCGTACGACGGGATTCCGGGCATTCTCACCCGCTCGAACCTACGGGACAAAGATGGCATAGGCGGTTATGGCATATTTGATGTCACTCCGGATTCTATTATCACTTACGAACAGCGTATCGGTGAACCGATGAAACGATGGGCTGCCTTGTCACTCACTAAACCTTATTACGACCGTTCCGGAAAAGCAGTGAAATATCCCAGTTTCGCGGTGAACGAAGAATATCCACAAGTGAAAGCAGACTGGTTAGTGCAGACCGGAGCCGGTATTTACTGCTCACCTGCTGTCTGGAAAGACAAAGTCTATGTCGGTGACGACTTGGGTTTTCTGACCTGCTATACCTTGAAAAGCGGACAGAAATTGTGGAATTTCCAATCCGGAAAACGTATTGTAGGCACTCCCGATGTAGCCGACGGAGTCGTCGTCTTTGGCTCTGCCGACCATAACATTTACGGTCTGGATGCCCGAACCGGTAAAGAACGTTGGCGGGTGACCGCAGGAGAACCGGTATTGGGAGCCGTAACCATTGAAAAAGGAGTTGCCTATATCGGTGCCAGCGACTCCACCTTCCGTGCCATCCACATCAAAAGCGGAAAGGTGTTGTGGAGCTATGCCGGCATCAAGGGCTATGTTGAGACAAAACCTCTGATAGAAGGAAACAAAGTCATATTCGGTGCATGGGACAATACGCTCTATGCCCTTGACAAGACTAACGGCAAGGAACTCTGGAAATGGACCGGAGGACTCACCCGCATGCACTTCTCACCCGCTGCCGTATGGCCGGTAGCTGCACACGGAAAAGTATTCATCACCGACCCGCAACGTGCCATGACTGCCATCAACCTGGAGACAGGAGAAACTGTATGGCGTACCTTCCAGTCGATGGTACGCGAAACCATCGGATTATCCGCCGACAAAAAAAGGATCTATAGCAAAACAATGAATGACAGCGTAGTCTGTTACTCCACCATCGGAGACGTCCCGAAAAAGCTCTGGGCCTCTAATGTCGGTTTCGGCTATGAACATGCCCCATCCATGCAGATGGAAAAAGACGGCGTAGTGTTCAGTAGTACCAAAGAAGGACTTATCTTTGCACTGGAAGCAAGCACCGGGCAGGTACTGTGGAAACATAAGATCGGTAATTCACTGATTAATACCGTGATTCCCGTCAGTCGCCATCAGGTACTGTTTACAGCTACCGGCGGCGAAGTGGGAAGACTCAACTGTTCTCCCCTCCCGTAATGGGGAGAATAGAGAGGTTCATCCGGTAAATGTGTAGTTTAATAAATGGCTCTATTTATCAACGCGTTACATTTACCGGCTTTTTCGAACGGATGTAAAAGCATTTACCTCGGCGTGTAACGGCTTTTACCCCGGCGTGTAAAACCTTTTACCCCGGCATGTAAAGCTCTTTACCCCGGTATGTAAATGGAGTGAGCATGCGGAGTGAATGGAGTGATCGTGAAAAGAAACCAACGCTTTATTCCGGTTATCGGAATTACGCATCTATCGGATGAATGAAAAAGAGACTACCTGCCTTAGTGACAGGCCGGAAGACAATAAAGAGAGAAAAAAATGAAATAATAACAATAATAATCGGCAGTATCCCTCCTCCCCTCCAATGTAGGAGAGATTTTGGGAGAGACCGTCAATCGCTTATGGAATCAACAATCAATTGCTTCATCCCCTATGCGGGAGTGGCACAAGCAGAAAAAACAGTTCAAGGATTACAGGCTACAGATTTAGTGAAGAAAATCTACCTCCTCGCCACCTCTCCCGACATCGATCCACTGCCGGGATGCGAACTGCTCTATGTGGACAAACTCACTGACAGTGCTGCCATGTACGCCATTGCTGAGCGTTCCGATGCAGACTATGCATTACTCTATACCAAACATACCACACTCGAGTTGGGCATGTTCGCACTCGAACGGATGATTCATATCGCCAAAGACTCGGGAGCCGGCATGGTATATGCCGACCACTATCAGGTGACGGAAGGTAAGCAGAGCAATGCCCCTGTCATCGACTATCAGTTCGGAAGCCTCCGTGACGATTTTGACTTCGGCTCTGTACTCCTATTCAAGGCCTCAGCCCTGAAAGAGACTGTTAAGAGGATGAAAACCAGTTACGACTTCGCCGGTCTCTATGACCTGCGCCTCAAACTATCGCAGAAATATCCGCTGGTACACATCAACGAATATCTCTATTCGGAAATAGAGAATGATACCCGCAAGAGTGGTGAAAAGATATTCGATTATGTAGACCCGAAAAATCGTGAACGGCAGATCGAAATGGAAGCAACTTGCACCGAACACCTGAAAGAGATAGGCGGTTATCTGAAACCGGAGTTTGAAAAGATAGAGTTCAGTGCCAATAACTTTGAATACGAAGCTTCCGTGATAATCCCGGTACGTAACCGCATCCGCACCATACGCGATGCCATCCGTTCGGTGCTCAGCCAAAAAACAGAATTCAAGTTCAATCTGATCGTTATCGACAATCATTCTACCGACGGCACTACCGAAGCCATCGACGAATATAAAGAGGATGACCGCCTGATTCACCTCATTCCCGAGCGTAACGACCTGGGTATCGGCGGTTGCTGGAACCTGGGCGTGTACCATCCCCTGTGCGGCAAGTTTGCCGTGCAACTGGACAGTGACGATGTATATGCTCACGAGAGAGCGCTGCAACTGATGGTCAATGCCTTCTACGAACAGAACTGTGCCATGGTAGTAGGCACCTACATGATGACAGACTTCGATATGAACATGATTCCGCCGGGCGTCATTGACCATAAAGAGTGGACCCCGGAAAACGGACGCAACAATGCGCTCCGTATTAATGGTCTGGGTGCTCCCCGTGCATTCTATACACCGATGCTCCGCGAAGTGAAAGTGCCCAATACCAGCTATGGTGAAGATTACGCATTGGGACTGAATTTCTCACGCCGCTACCAGATCGGCCGTATATACGAAGTTGTCTACCTCTGCCGCCGATGGGACGATAACTCGGACGCCTCACTCGACATTGTGAAGATGAATGGACACAACCTTTACAAAGATCGCATCCGTACCTGGGAATTGCAGGCACGGATCGCATTAAACAAAAAACAAAGATGAACAAGGAATTACAGAACCTGCTGAATGAGCAGCTCACCTCGTGGGAAATGGCGCAAAAGAATTACGATGCGTTGAAGCGTGTACGTGTAAAAGAGGTAGAAGTGAATGGCTGTCTTTACAAAGTGCAGTTCAACCCGGCACGCATTGTTTCATCGGCAGCCAAAGTAGACAGCAAGTCGATTCAGGAACGTAAGTGTTTCCTGTGTCCGGCCCATCTTCCGCCAATGCAAAAGGGGATTCCTTTCGGAGACCATTATCAGATATTGGTCAATCCGTTTCCCATATTCCCCAGCCACCTGACAGTTCCCGAACTACAGCACGTCGATCAGCGCATCTTGTACCGTTTTGCTGATATGCTCGATCTGGCTGATTGTGCGGAAGATTATATTGTCTTCTACAACGGCCCCCAATGTGGCGCATCAGCCCCGGACCATATGCATTTTCAGGCCGGTAGCAAAGGCTTCCTTCCCATCGAACAAGAATGGAAGGAGAAAAGGGCAGAGAAAATAATTACCAATGAAGCTGCCACTCTATGGGCACTGGACGACTCTCCCCGTACAACACTCTTAATTGAATCGGAAAGTAAAGAGGCAGCCGTCACACTGTTCAACGCCGTATACGGAGCCATGAATCTCAAATCCGGCGAAGAGGAGCCGATGATGAATGTATTGGCATGGAAAGAACGAGGCAAACAGATTGTCTGTATCTTTCCCCGCGCCAGACACCGCCCTGCATGTTATATGGCCCAAGGAGATACCAATATACTGATCAGCCCGGCGTCAGTAGATATGGGTGGCGTTTTCATCACTCCATTGGAGAAAGACTTTGAGAAAATCACAGCAAATGATATTGCCGACATTCTCAGTGAGGTATGCTTGAAACCGGCAGACTTCCGTGCATTGATAGAACGCATAAAACAACGATCATGAAAGAACCTAAAGTACAGGTCGGCATTTTGTCCGAACCTCAAATCGAATTCATACTGCTGAACTCTTACCATATCAAAGGAAAAGAGATTGCCGGCAGACAGGTCGTGACCTATGTTGACGGACAAATCCGCTGGCAAGGACACCTTTATGACGAATTGCTGTTTGAACCCATGCACGAAGAAAGTGATGCTTTCGAATTACTGAATGTCACCATCGGCATTAACTTCCATTGGGAACGGAAAGAAGACCAACGCTTTATGGGAGCATTGAAAATCATTGTCGAGAACGAAAAGCTGACAGGGATCAATGTAATTCATGTGGAAGACTACCTGACCAGTGTCATCTCATCGGAGATGAGTGCAACGGCAAGCCTCGAACTGCTGAAGGCCCATGCAGTGATCTCAAGAAGCTGGTTATTGGCCCAAATTCATAAGAACAAAGCAATTACGGCATCTCAAAGCCTCTATTCAGCTTTCACACAGACCGACCAGGAGCTTATCAGATGGTACGACCGTGAAGATCACACCCACTTCGACGTTTGCGCCGACGACCATTGCCAGCGCTACCAAGGCATCACCCGTGCCTCAACCGAAATGGTGAGGCAAGCCATCGCTGCCACCCGCGGACAAGTACTTATGTGGGAAGGAAACATTTGTGACGCCCGTTTCTCAAAATGTTGCGGCGGTGCTTTCGAAGAGTTCCAATATTGTTGGGAAGGTATCAAGCATCCGTATCTTTCCAAGCAAAGAGACAGCAAAACAGGATCCGGACTGCCCGATCTACGGGTAGAGTCCGAAGCCGACCAATGGATTCGAACCTCACCCGAAGCTTTCTGTAACACAAAAGACAAGAAAATATTGTCTCAGGTTTTAAATAACTACGATCAGGAGACCACCGACTTCTATCGTTGGAAAATAGAGTATAAACAAGACGAACTTTCCGAGCTTATCCTGAAACGTTCGGGCATGGATTATGGACAGATACTCGACCTGATTCCGGTGGAACGGGGAACCTCCGGACGGCTTGTCAAGTTAAAAATCAGAGGGAGCAAACGGACCATGACTATCGGTAAGGAACTGGAAATACGCCGTACACTCTCTACATCTCACCTTTACAGTTCCGCTTTCGTCATCGACAAGGCAGATATCGTGGATGACGTACCGGGACGGTTTATCCTCACCGGTGCCGGATGGGGGCACGGAGTAGGACTTTGCCAAATAGGAGCAGCCGTCATGGGCGAGCAAGGTTACCCATACGATACTATTTTATTGCATTACTACATCGGTGCAACGATAGATAAACTTTATTAAACACACACTCTTATCATGAAAAACAAGACCATATCACCATGGGCATGGATTCCGACCCTGTACTTTGCACAAGGATTACCTTATGTAGCCGTAATGACTATTTCGGTAATTATGTACAAGAATCTGGGTATCTCCAACACGGATATTGCACTCTACACTTCCTGGCTCTATCTACCCTGGGTCATCAAACCCTTTTGGAGCCCGTTTGTCGACTTATTGAAAACCAAGCGCTGGTGGGTAATCAGCATGCAGTTGCTGGTTGGTGCCGGACTGGCAGGAATCGCTTTCACCATACCCATGCCAAATTTTTTCCAGACCACCCTTGCCATCTTCTGGCTGGTGGCCTTCAGTTCGGCTACGCATGACATTGCTGCCGACGGATTTTATATGCTGGCACTGAACGTACAAGACCAGGCACTTTATGTAGGGATACGCAGTACCTTCTACCGCATTGCCACAATTGCCGGACAAGGTTTGTTGGTGATGCTTGCCGGCGGCCTGGAAATATGGACAGGCAGTATTAAATACGGATGGAGCATCACCTTCTTTATCCTTGCAGGACTGTTCCTTGCTTTTTGCCTCTACCACAAATGCGTATTACCGAAACCTGACAGTGACAAAGCAGTAGTAGGTGAGAACAGTGCAAGCGCCATTTTCAATGGATTCATAGAAACCTTTGCCTCTTTTTTCCGCAAAAAACAGGCTGGAGTAGCCATCCTCTTTATGCTATTCTATCGCTTCCCTGAAGCACAGTTAGTGAAGCTCATCAACCCATTCCTGCTCGATCCTGTCGAGAAAGGCGGATTAGGACTGACTACCGCCGAAGTAGGATTGGTTTACGGAACCATCGGCATCATCGGACTGACATTAGGAGGCATCGTCGGCGGTATTTGTGCAGCCAAAGGAGGACTGCAAAAATGGTTGTGGCCAATGGCATGGAGCCTATCGCTGACCTGCCTCACCTTTGTATATCTGGGTTACTTCCAGCCACAGAACTTTGTGATCATCAACCTGTGCGTATTTATCGAACAGTTTGGTTACGGGTTCGGATTCACAGCCTATATGCTTTACTTGATTTACTACTCTGACGGAGAACATAAGACGGCGCACTATGCCATCTGCACTGCTTTCATGGCATTAGGCATGATGCTGCCGGGCATGGCCGCCGGCTGGTTACAGGAACTGATCGGATACGAAAACTTCTTTATCTGGGTAATGGCTTGTTGTGCCGCCACAATTGCCGTATGTGCCTTCATCAAGATAGACCCCGATTATGGGAAGAAAAAAGAGAATATTGCCGAGGAGAAGAAATAAAGTTACTCCAGACATTGTAGGATAACTAAAAAAGATAAGATTATGACACATAAAAGAAGTATATTGAGACTTTTGCTCATTCTTTTTATCCTTGTTTCCAATACTCCCCTTTCCCAAGGGATGGAACCAGGTGTAAAACCTCCGGGAATCCGTATCAAAACAGGTATTGAAGTCCTAAAAGAACAAAACTTCAAATGTCTTGAAGGGAAACGTGTAGGACTGATCACCAACCCGACCGGTGTAGACAATCAGTTGCGGTCCACTATCGACATTCTTCATGAAGCGCCCAATGTCAACTTAGTGGCTCTGTACGGACCGGAGCATGGTGTACGGGGTGATGTGCATGCCGGCGACAAAGTGGATAACACGAACGACCCCACTACCGGACTACCCGTTTATTCACTCTATGGCAAAACGCGTAAGCCGAGCCCCGAAATGCTAAAAGACATTGATGTATTGGTATATGACATACAGGACATCGGCTGCCGCTCGTTCACCTATATCAGCACCATGGGAGTGGCTATGGAAGCTGCCGCCGAAAATGGTAAAGAGTTTATTGTCCTTGACCGCCCCAATCCGATAGGCGGATTAAAAATAGAAGGGAATCTCGTAGAAGATGGATACATATCTTTTGTCAGCCAATTTAAAATTCCGTACCTTTACGGACTTACTTGTGGCGAGCTTGCACTGATGCTCAATGGAGAACAAATGTTGGGCAGGCCATGCAACCTGCATGTTGTGAAAATGAAGGGGTGGAAGCGAAAAATGGATTATGTACAGACAGGACTCCAATGGATTCCCTCGTCCCCACACATCCCGCATCCGCATTCCGCTTTCTTCTATCCCGTTTCGGGGATACTCGGCGAACTGGGCTATATGTCGATTGGTGTGGGTTATACCATTCCGTTCCAGATGTTTGCCGCTCCTTGGATAGAGGCAGACAGATTGGCTGATAACCTGAACCGTCTGAACCTGCCGGGAGTGATATTCCGTCCGATGCACCTCAAACCCTTCTATTCGGTAGGCAAAGGGGAACATCTGCAAGGCGTACAAGTACATATTGTGGACTTTAATAAAGCTGCACTAAGCGAGATACAGTTTTACGTGATGCAGGAAATAGCTGTACTCTATCCGGGCCGGGCCGTATTCGACCATGCCGATAAAGGACGTTTCCGTATGTTCGATCTCGTCAGCGGCTCCAAAGAAGTACGCGAACGTTTCAGTCGGCGCAACCGCTGGGAAGACGTCCGCGATTATTGGTACAAAGACGTTGACGACTTCCGCCGGCTGTCGAAGAAGTATTATTTGTATAAATAAAAACTGGGACCGAAGAGTGCCCGACAAACAAAGAAACAATGAAAACGGAAAGAAACTATGACGAATTCCTGCGAGACATCAGCCGATTTATCCCACAGGATAGAATATTTACCGACGAGCTCCATCGCCTGGCATGGGGGACAGATGCGGGTTTCTACCGACTGATTCCTCTAATTGTAGTTAACTCGATCGACGACGATGAAGTATTCGAAATGATCTATCTGGCCGACAGATATAATATACCGGTAACTTTCCGCGCTGCCGGAACCAGTCTTTCGGGACAGTCCATCAGTGACTCTGTTCTGATTATAGCCGGCAAAGGCTGGGATCACTACGAACTCTCACCCGATCACGAACAGATTTACCTGGAGCCCGGTATCATCGGACAACGGGTAAACGAGATCCTCGCACCTTACGGACGTAAATTTGCTCCCGATCCGGCTTCCATAAAAAGCGCCATGGTAGGTGGAATCGTAATGAACAATGCTTCGGGCATGAACTGCGGAACACATGCCAACAGTGATAAGATGCTGCTGTCGGTACGTATCATACTCCCTGACGGCTATTATCTTAATACCGCCAGCCAGGAATCCCGAGAAAACTTTGAAGAAGATCATCCCGATTTCCTCCGCCGCATCTGCGAGCTACGTGACCAAGTACGTAGCAACAAAGAACTGAGTGCACGTATCCGTTATAAATACTCAATCAAGAACGTAACAGGGTTGAATATTCTTCCCTTCCTCGTATACGATGATCCGTTCGATATTATTGCCCACCTGATGGTAGGCTCGGAGGGCACATTAGCTTTCCTTTCCGGTGTGACTATGAAAACGGAATACGACTATCCGCACAAGGCAAGCGCCATGCTCTATTTCAGCGACATCAAAGAAGCATGCCGTGCAGTGGTAGCCATGAAAAAACTCGTCAACACAGATGGGGAGTGGATTGTAAAAGGTGCGGAACTGCTCGACTGGAAATCCCTGGCTTCTGTGAATGATCCGACGGGAGAAGGGCTAACAGCCGTATTGACCGAAACCAAAGCACGCACACAGGAAGAGCTCAACCACAACATCACTGTCATCGAAGATACATTAAAGGCATTTAAAACCTACATCCCGGTCCACTTTACCGACCGTCCCGAGGAATATTCCAAATATTGGGCAATCCGTTCGGGCATTTTCCCCTCTGTAGGAGGAACCCGTCCTCCGGGAACAACCTGTCTGATTGAGGATGTGGCCTTCCACATTGAAGACCTCCCCGAGGCGACAGCCGAACTGCAACAGCTCATTGCCCGGCACGGATACGATGACGCCTGCATTTACGGTCATGCGTTAGAAGGCAATTACCACTTCATTATCAACCAGTCATTCAGTAATGAAGTTGAAATAAAACGGTATGAAGCCCTGATGAACGACATAAAAAAACTGGTAGTGGACAAATATGACGGCTCATTAAAGGCAGAACACGGCACAGGACGAAACATGGCTCCGTTCGTAAAGCAGGAATGGGGAGAAGAAGCTTTCGCTATCATGAAGGCGGTAAAACAACTCTTTGACCCCAAAGGATTATTTAATCCGGGTGTTATCTTCAACGACGACCCTCAATGCCATATCAAACATTTCAAGCCTCTCTCACCATTGGCAATAGGAGAAGGCTCCGAAGTGACACGCCAGATAGACCGGTGTATCGAATGCGGATTCTGCGAAGTGAACTGTCTCTCGTGCGGATTCACGCTCTCCTCACGCCAGCGCATTGTCATACAGAGGGAAATCTCACGCCTGAAAAAAAGCGGGGAAAATCCGCAGTTACTGGAAACACTGTCCAAGTTATACCGGTATCCGGGTAATCAGACCTGTGCCGGTGACGGCCTGTGTGCCACGTCTTGTCCGATGGGTATCAATACCGGTGACCTGACCCACCTCCTGCGTCAGGCAGAGCTACCGTCCAACAGCACCGGTTATAAGGCGGGAAAATTTGCCGCCAATCATTTCGCAGGAATAAAAAATGCCCTGCGACCGGTACTGTCACTTGCCAATACGACACACAGCCTGCTGGGAACTTCCAGGATGACTTCCATTACTCGAAAGATGCACAACGTATGGGGACTTCCGCAATGGACACCGGCCATGCCTATGAGCTATAAGATACACAAGAAGGACAACAACAAGGCACCGGATGCAAAGAACAAGGTGGTCTACTTCCCCAGTTGCATCAACCAAACTATGGGATTGGCAAAAAATTCTCCCGTAGAGCAACCTTTGGTTAACAAAATGCTCTCTCTGCTTCAGAAAGCGGGATACGAAGTCATCTTCCCGCCCAAGATGGAGAAACTCTGTTGCGGAACCATTTGGGAAAGCAAAGGTATGCTGGATATAGCCGACAGCAAATCGGCTGAACTGGAAGCCGCCTTATGGGAGGCCAGCGAACAGGGACGTTATCCGGTACTTTGCGACCAGAGCCCTTGTCTGCACCGTATGCGTGCCACTATCCAAAAGATGAAGCTATACGAACCGGCTGAATTTATCTATACGTTCCTGCGGGATAAACTGGAATTCACTCCCACAAACCGTCCCGTAGCCGTACACATCACATGTTCCATGCGTAAAATGGGATTGTCGAATACACTGATTTCACTGGCCGGACTATGTTCTACGCAAGTGCTTGTTCCAGAAGAGGTGGGTTGTTGCGGCTTTGCCGGAGATAAAGGATTCACCCGGCCGGAACTCAACACTTATGCTTTACGCAAACTACGTCCGCAACTGGAGAAAGCAGGAATCAGTATCGGCTATTCAAACAGCCGCACCTGTGAAATCGGTTTAGCCACTAACACCGGCATCCCCTATGTATCGATTGCCTATCTGGTGGATCAGTGCACTCGTCCACGTGAAACAAAAGAATAACTTAACACTTAAATAAGAATGCAATGAATCAAACAGCCAACAAACGTCTACTTGCCCTCGATGTGTTGCGGGGTATCACTATCGCAGGAATGATTATGGTCAACAATCCCGGCAGCTGGAGCTACGTATATGCTCCTCTCGGTCATGCGGCATGGATCGGCCTGACTCCGACCGACCTGGTCTTTCCTTTCTTCATGTTCATCATGGGCATTTCCACCTATATATCATTAAGAAAGTATAACTTCGAATTCAGTCATTCTGCAGCCTTGAAAATACTTAAAAGAACCATTGTGATCTTTGCCATCGGTTTGGGAATCGCATGGTTCTCCATGTTTTGCCACACTTGGAATTCACTATCCGGCGAAGATATTCCATTCTTCTCCCGTCTGGGGGAATCAGTCTGGACTTTCGGTCACATTCGCATCCTGGGTGTCATGCAGCGATTGGCCCTCTGCTACGGCGCAACGGCTATCATCGCTTTAATCATGAAGCATAAATACATCCCATACCTGATAGCCGCCTTGCTAATCGGTTACTTCATCATCCTGATCACCGGAAACGGATTTGAATACAACAGTACCAACATCCTGGCGGTGGTGGACCGTGCCGTATTGGGCGAGGCACATATGTACAAAGACAACGGCATCGATCCGGAAGGTGTATTAAGCACCATACCTTCGATAGCCCATGTGCTGATAGGCTTCTGCGTAGGCAAACTGCTGATGGAAGTAAAAGACATCAATGAAAAAATAGAACGCCTGTTCCTGGTTGGCACTATCCTCACCTTTGCGGGTTTCCTGCTCAGCTACGGCTGTCCAATCAGCAAGAAGATCTGGTCACCGACATTCGCGATTGTCACTTGCGGACTGGCATCCAGTTTCCTGGCACTCCTCGTATGGATTATCGACGTAAAAGGTTATACACGATGGAGCCGGTTCTTCGAATCGTTCGGAGTCAACCCACTATTCATCTACGTGACCGGAGCCGTTCTCTCTATTCTGTTGGGCAACATACTGATACCTTATGACGGTCATACCATCAGCCTTCACGGATTTGTGTATAAGATCATCCTCCAACCCCTGCTCGGCGATTATCCCGGTTCTTTAGCATTCGCCATCTTATTCGTAGGGTTGAACTGGTGTATCGGATACATCCTGTATAAGAAAAAAATATATATAAAGATATGATACTAATAGCAGACAGTGGTTCTACTAAGACCGATTGGTGTGTAGTAGAGCATGGACAGTTAGTCCAGCAGATTTTTACGAAAGGCACTAACCCTTTCTTTCAGTCTGAAGAGGAAATCAGTAATGAAATAGCAACCGCCCTGATTCCTCAATTAAAGACAAACAAGTTCGAGACTGTTCACTTCTATGGAGCCGGTTGCGCTTTCCCCGACAAAATAGAAACGGTGCGCAAAGCCATAGCTGCGCATCTGCAAGTCAGCGGAGAGATTGAGGTCAGTACGGACATGCTTGCTGCCGCCAGGGGACTGTGTGGCCATCAACCGGGCATCGCCTGCATCATGGGCACAGGATCGAACTCTTGTTATTATGACGGTAAAAACATAGTCAGCAATGTATCGCCATTAGGATTTATTCTGGGTGACGAAGGCAGTGGAGCGGTTTTGGGCAAGCTGCTGGTAGGCGATATCCTTAAGAATCAAATGACTCCGGGACTTAAAGAAAAGTTCCTGGAACAATACAACCTGACGCCTGCCGAAATTATCGACCGGGTATATCGCCAACCGTTTCCAAATCGTTTCCTGGCAAGTTTCTCTCCATTCCTGGTCGAACACCTCGATGAACCGGCCATACGCGAACTGGTTCTGAACAGCTTTAAAAAGTTCCTGAAACGCAATGTAATGCAATACGACTACCAGCATGCCCGGGTCCATTTCATCGGTTCAGTAGCGTTCTACTACAAAGAATTACTGTCGGAGGCGTGTAAGGCAATGGAGATTCACCTGGGAACGATTATCAAGAGTCCGATGGAAGGACTGATTAAATTTCACGAGTAACGTATACGAATTATAGAACAAAAACATGAATAGTAATATAGAAAAATCAGATAAAACATCCTTCGTCAAGATTTCCGAGCAACCCTCGCTCTACAGTGATCTTGAGAAGAAGTCGGTCCGCGAAATACTGGAAGATATCAATACCGAAGACCAAAAGGTGGCTCTTGCCGTACAGAAAGCTATTCCTCAAATTGAAAAGTTAGTCATACAGATTGTCCCCCGCATGAAACAGGGGGGACGCATCTTCTACATGGGGGCCGGAACCAGCGGACGCCTCGGGGTTCTCGATGCTTCAGAGATCCCTCCCACTTTCGGGATGCCTCCCACATTGATCATCGGGCTGATTGCAGGCGGAGATACCGCCTTGCGTAATCCGGTGGAGAATGCCGAAGACAATACCACCCGGGGGTGGGAAGAACTGACGGAACATAACATCAACAGTAAAGATACCGTCATCGGTATTGCAGCCTCAGGTACGACTCCCTATGTGATCGGAGCCATGCATGCGGCACGCGAGCACGGCATCCTCACCGGTTGCATCACCAGCAACCCGAACTCGCCGATGGCCGCAGAAGCCGATGTACCTATCGAAATGATTGTAGGCCCCGAATATGTAACAGGCAGTTCGCGCATGAAATCAGGAACAGGACAGAAGATGATTCTGAACATGATCACAACCTCGGTTATGATTCAACTGGGACGCGTGAAAGGCAACAAGATGGTCAATATGCAGCTTAGCAACCAGAAGTTGGTGGACCGCGGCACACGCATGATTGTCGAAGAACTCGGGTTAGAATATGACAAGGCTAAAGCACTGTTGCTGATGCACGGTTCCGTGAAAAAAGCGGTAGATGCATATAAAGCCGGATAACAAAACCGAACCCTCCTAAACTTACAATACCATGAATACGAAAAACAAAGTTCACTTCTCCCCCATCTCCCTGCAGGAAAGAAAAGGGACGAAATCTCTGCTCACCGCTTTGGCGCTTCTGTTCTGCAGTCTGCAAGCTGTCGCACAACCTCTGCCACGCGTTGCCCCCGAGCAAGTAGGCATGGATTCTCACCGTCTGTTGCATGCCGACGAGGCTATTCAGAAGGCGATCCTTAACAAAGAAATACCGGGGGCCGTACTCGCCGTGGTCCGTCATGGCAAAATGGCCTATCTCAAGGCTTATGGTAACCGGCGGATCTATCCCAATATAGAACCGATGGAGATAAATACCGTCTTCGATATGGCTTCTTGCAGCAAGCCGATGTCGACTGCTGTTTCTGCCATGATTCTGATTGAACGCGGACAACTGCGCCTACTCGATCGCGTCAACCTCTACCTGCCTGACTTCCGGGAATGGCAGGGAGAGAACGGAGAGAAACAGGACATCCGCATTGTAGACCTTATGACTCACACTTCGGGCCTTCCACCTTACGCACCGGTAGCCGAGTTACAGAAAGAGTACGGTTCACCCAATCCGGAAGGGCTCATGAAGTATATTTCCACTTGCAAACGTGACTTCAAGCCTCAAACGAATTTTCAGTATAGTTGCCTCAACTATATCACCTTGCAACATGTCATCGAAGTCATTACCGGACAAAACCTGCGGGACTTTGCCAAAGAGAATATCTTCAATGTCCTGGGCATGCAGCACACCGATTATCTGCCCACCGTACAGCAGAAAGACGGAAAGTGGATAAATACCGTAGATTACCCCTGGATGGATTTGATTGCACCTACCGAGAAGCAAAAAGACGGAAGTGTACTCTGCGGACAGGTGCACGATCCGTTGGCGCGCATCCTGAACGGAGGAATCTCCGGCAATGCAGGGGTCTTCTCGGACGCCAATGATATTGCCGTTCTCGCAGCTGCCTTGCTGAATGGGGGCGAATATAATGGTCGCCGTATTCTCAGCCCACTGGGGGTAAAAACCATGCGTACCGTTCCCCGCGAAGTAGCCGGACTGGGACGCACTCCGGGATGGGATGTCTTCTCAGCTTATGCCTCAAATCATGGCGATCTCTTCGGGCCGAACACCTTCGGGCATACAGGATATACGGGTACTTCCATCCTGATTGACCCAGATAACGACACGGCCGTCATCCTGCTCATCAACGCCGTGCATCCTGAAGACGGACACAGTGTAGTCCGCCTCCGTTCGCTGGTTGCCAATGCAGTAGCCGCTTCTATCTGCCCGCCCGCACAAGTATATACGGATCATTATTACAAACGTTTCCTGGAATTTGAAGCAGATGCTCCCATCGGACCGAAGGATATCGTAATGGTGGGCAATAGCCTCACCGAAAACGGCGGAGACTGGAGCATACGCCTGAATAAAAAGAATATAAGAAACCGCGGAATCATTGGTGACGAAGCAATGGGAATTTACCAACGTCTTTTCCAGATATTGCCCGGCACTCCCCGGAAGATTTTCCTGATGGCAGGAATAAACGATGTGTCACACAACCTGAGTGCCGATAGTGTGGTAGAACTGGTTACTTTGGTCATAGACAAAATACGAACCGGATCACCATCCACCGAACTCTATCTGCAGAGCCTTTTACCCATTAACGAATCGTTCGGACGATACAAAACAATGACCGGTAAAACCGACCTGATACCCGAAATCAACAGTAAGTTGGAAGCACTTGCCAAAGACAGGAAAATACCTTTTATCAACCTTTTCCCTCTATTTACGGAGAAAGGTAGCAATGTGATGCGGAAAGAACTGACTACGGACGGACTCCATCTGACGGAGGAAGGCTACAAGATTTGGAGCAAAGCATTGAGAAGGGTGTGTCGAAACTCACCACAGAAGGCACAGAGTAAATTTTAAACCATTGATTATCAATATTGATAATCTGTGGTGATCTGTGGTGAAAAGACTCTTGACACAGCCCTTTCAAATATATTCTTTAAGTGCCGCCATATCTTCCAGCGTCACCACTTTCTTATTGATTGAAATCAGGCCCTCCTTCATCATCTTATTTATTTCTTTCGAAAGTGCAGGGCGGGTTACCCCCAGATATTCTGCCAACTGGACCTGATTATGCTCCAATATAGCCGTATTCGGAGAAGTCTTATGCTCCATGAAGTAATAAACCAAACGGCTGCGCAGCATCTTGTAAGAAAGAATCCTCAGACGGGTGACCGTACACTTGTTACAATTGCCTGTGACACACAGGAAACGGTGCAGTAAATCGGGTACGGAACTGATCAACTTAAAAACGGAAGTACGGGTAGCCATCAGCAAAACAGAATCTTCGCTGGCAGTAAACGTAGCAGGCAAGAGATTCTTATCGCCAAACAGATGGGGTGTGGCAAAAGCACGGGGAGCACGGATATCTTCTACCTTCACCAGATTTCCTGCCACATCAACGATATTGACCTCCAGTTCTCCCTTCAGCAATACATACAAATGATTGCAATAGGTGTCCTGCTTCAATACGACCTCTTTCCTGGCAACCTCGTACACCGAAAGTTCCAGTTCCAAAGGCAGCCGACGTTGCAAACTGACATCCATATCCTTAAATAAAGATATCTGCCACAAGATTTTTTGATATTCGTCTGTAAACTCTACTTTTACCACAATGCTTGTCTTTTTAGCAAAGATAGCATTTTCTCCCGTACCAATCCTACCACTTGGTAAATAAAATACGCGGATTGATGTTCAGTGTCAGCCATCCCCAGTCCTGCCAGCTCTTATGGCTGCCACCTTTTGCAATGTCCATATATTTAGTTCCAAGCATGGTCGAATAACCGGCTGTCAGTTTTACATCTTTCATCAAAACATAATCTACCTGCAAATCGAACTCCGATCCCAGACTGCGTCCTTCTTTACCGTCTATGTCCGTTACGTCATAAGTCGTAGAAAAATGGTGATAATTCAGTGAAAGCCCTATCTTTTGGGTCGGCTTGAAATCAACACTGAGTATTTTGTCCCACAAACCTTTGTTATAAGCCGATGCATAAAAATAATCCATTCCTCCATAGAATTTATGATGTGTCCCGTAAAGCGGATCAAAAGTAGTTACCTTCTTACTGTCGGGATCTCCGCTCAGGTAGTCCGTGCCGAGGCTTACACTCCACTTTGGATCGATCTTATACCCGGCTTTCAAGCTGAACATATAAGCAGATACCTTCTTGTCGGCTTTGTTTTTACCCGACTGGTAATAGACACTACCGTTCAGCAACCATGCCCCGGGTGTATACACCAGATAAGTACCCATCGTCTGCATATTAGCAGTTTTACCCTTTTCTTCCGTTCCTGTTTCAAATCCGGTATTCATAAAAAGCAGTGAAGCAGTGAAATCTTTAGCCCACCGGCCATTATACCATACCGTTTGCATGGTTTTATAAGGCTGTCCACCGGGAGCATAATAAGTGCCACCATAGGAGCGATCTTCATTATTCTGATTAAAAGCCAGTATCAAATGCAACTTGTGCATCTTGCTTTCATACCCCAACTTCAATGCATCGTGGAAGCGGCCTGCCACATTCCAGTCCAGTCCGCCAAGCAAACGCTCATCATCATACGAGAGTGGCTGACGCCCCAACTGCGCAAACAGGCCTTTTGAAAAATCAAGCCGTGCCCAAGCTTCGTGCAAAATAAACCGTCCGTTTTTATCGATCTGCGGATCCTGCCCCCACACCCCTACATGCTGTGCAGCAAGTTTCATTTGCAGGCGATCACGCTGATAACCTAAGGATAGCCGTGCCCGCTCGTTGATAAAGAAAGTCGGACTTGTGCCTTCGGGACGGGGATTCAACACTCCATTGCGGTATTCACCACGAGTACGTATTTGTGCATCAATTGTAAACTGATTCTCCTTTTGTTGCTGTGCAAAGGCGGACAGCGGTGCAAAAAGCATTGCTGCCCAGATTAGATTCGTGATTCTCATAACTCAATTAGTAATTAGTAGTTAGCGATTTATCAATTCAAATTATACGTATGTACGCTGGTTCCCTGTGCCGATGGCAGATAATTAATGCCATACCAGCACATCTGCAGTAATACGAAGCAAATGAGAAGTCCGACAAGTGCCACACGTACTTTTTGCCGCCTGTTCATCCGGTAGTGGATATAACAGAGATAGCCTATCCACGTGGCTGCCGCCCAGGTTTCCTTCGGATCCCAACTCCAGTAATGCCCCCAGGCCTCTTTAGCCCACAAAGCTCCGAACAACATTCCCAATGTCATGAAGGATAGTCCTACATTGACCAAATTATCACACAGTTCCATCTCACGTTCTTCGGTAGCTTTTTTCTTGATCCAAAGCAGGTATACCGCCATAACGGCCGCTGCGCCCAACATAGCATAAGCAAACATATATACAATGACATGCGGTGCAAACCAAGGACTTTGCAAAGCAGGCATCAAGGTTTTATTATGTATCTCGGGTTTAAACAGGTTGATACAGATGAATACAAGCGAAAGAACAAAGCTGAAACTCAGAATCCACTTATATCGCCAGCGGCTATAAGTGATGATGCCTGCCAAAGGTAAAAAGAAAGAATACCACAATCGGGTTTCACCCATTGTACGCATCGGAGGCCGTTCCAATGAAATCCACATCCCAAGGATAAAAGCAAAAAAGACGGCCAGTCCTGCCAACGTGGCTGCATAAACAACAAACTGGCGTTTCTCTTTCCATGCGGCAACGGCACCGATAGCCCAACACAGAAGAGCTGCCATGGCAAATATCACAAAATGATCCCAACTCATACGTTGTCCTCCTTTCTTTTCTGTGACAGGGCGAACAGGCAGACAGCTCCGGCTATCATCATCCAGATACCGGTATAAACCACCGGTAACCACGGATCACGAACCAGTTCAAACACGCTTATATCGCTCCAGCGACCTTTCGACTCGTCATAACTTAACTGATATATTTTCCATCCCTCCAACTCAAAAGGTTTATTTACCTCAATCGTAGCCGAATCACGGCGTCCCGACTCCGTATAAACTTTCACCTCGGATGCAAAACGGCGAGGTTCACGCTCAGGCATTACCAAACTGGTCTGATCGTCAAGACGGATAGCCTTATAAGGAAACATAAAACTGCCACAACTCACCCATCCTTCATGTTTCCGGCCTGTTTTATCATTCACTGCCGTCAGATAGACAGCATAAGCAGCTCCCATTGAAGGAAAGTCCACAAAGTTCAAAGTATCCTGAGTCGCTACACTGGCTGCCAAAGGGAGTTTCTTCTCTATGTGGATTTCCCAATCGAGCAAATGCCCGGCATGAAAATCATCTTCAATCAGCAGGTTTTCCGGCTTCCCGACCGGCAGTGCTTTACCTGTTTCATTGTCAATCAACATCAATTTCGGGGGATATTCATCGATCGTAAAGTTCTGAAGCTCGATAGCCAAAGGCAGCTCCCGCATTTTCTGATTTTCATCGGAAGCCCGCCATTCGGCTTGTCCTATCTTTGTAGTCATATGCAGACGCTCCATATCGGCATTTCCCAATACAGCTCCGGTCAGTGCAAGGAAAAGTCCCAGATGGTTCAGCACAAAAGGAACGTCCCGCCAATGGAAATGATGAATCCGCCGAATGGTGGTCAACCCCAACAAAGTGACCATCCAGAGGAACAACAGCACAAACGAACAGGCGGACAACATTTGCGAAAATCCCAGCCAGTTTTCAATACCGGACAAAGGTATATCGGACTTCACCTGGCGGATCAGTCCCATCACTACAGTGAGCACGGCCACTGACACCATGGATGAAACGGCAGCCTGACAGCTCCCCATCCACCGGATAAAATAACTCTTTTGTGAAAAGGTGTAGGCCGATAACAAGATAACGACATATAGCAACCCTACACACACATTCACAGGGTAAGAAAGAATGGAAAGCGTGCACTTCCCCAACGTCATTTGCAGGAAAATGCCTGTCAGAAAAAGTCCGCCACAGATGGCGAACCCTTCTTTATATCCCCAAGGTTTCTGCCACATAGTTTACAGTTTAGCCAGACGACCGTTAGCCTTCGCTTTCTCCAACCATTCGGGTACTACTGTTTTCAGGAATTTATCTTTCGCTTCACGCTCTTTCTGCATATCGAGACCGATATACTGCTGCGCTTTCTCTTTAGTCGAAATATCAGGCATCGGCACATCGGCTGTATAGCCATGCTGAGCCAACACTTTTGAGATGGCAAGACGGGCCTGTAAAGCTTTATCAAGTCCGTGTCCCAGAATGCGCTGTATCTCTTGCGGAGCATGGAACGCACCACCGTGTGAAGCCACACCGAAATCCCATCTCCACTGGGCCTGGCGAATCAACTTCAACGCCTCTGCCATCTGAGTATCCGTCGCACCTTTATCCCAGGCGAATTTAGCTTCAATATGCGCTTTAGCCAACTCCTGTTCCAGACGGCCACGAATTTCATTCGCTTTACGCTGACGGTCATATACATTATTCCGCAATGTCTCTTCGCTCTCACGATGACAAACCTGACAAGTCCGGTCGATCATAGCTAACGGACTCTGAATGTGGTGATCGCTGAATTTCATACCTCCCTCGCTTTTGTAGGGCATATGACAATCGGCGCACGACACTCCGCGTTGGGCATGAATTCCCATCTGAGAAATCTCGTAATCCGGATGTTGTGCTTTCAGTATACGGGCTTTGCTCAGTGCATGTGTATAATCGGCAAAGTCGGCCTCGTCATAGTAGGCTTCCATATCTTCTACCGAAAATCCTTTATCCCAAGGGAAAGTCAGGTATTTGCCATCTCCCTTGAAATAATATTCCACGTGGCATTGTGCGCATACCAACGAACGCATTTCCTGCGGAGTCGCTTTATCGATATCTTTCCCCTGACGGGCAAATGCCTCGCGCAAAGCCGGACGGCTAATATGAAGTTTCATATTCGTCGGTTCATGACAATCGGCGCAACCTATCGGATTGACGATCTCACTACCGAAAGCTCCCCACTTATTATTATAGAACGAATCCACTCCAATAGCTTTCATCATGCGAGGAACGTCCGGACTCTTACAAGTCCAGCAGGTAGAAGGCTGCGGCCCGCTTTTATCATCCATCGGCGCACCGGTACGGAGTGAATGTGTAATGTCCTCAATAGCATGCATATGTCCCCTCGGAGTCGAATAATCTTTTGAGAATGCATAGCCGGCCCAAAGCACCACCATCTCGGGACGTTGTGCAAGTACATCTACCGCTTCGTTACCGTTAAATTCACTCTTGAAATCGGTCTTAGCCGTTTCTTTCCATGTTTCATACTCACGTGGATAGTTATCCCCAAACACTTCGTTTCGTGGTTCTATTCCGGTAATTTCCACCCGTTTGTTATTGAAAACGCTTACCGTCTCTGCCCGGCGTTCCATCAGCGCCGAGACAACAAGCCCAAGCACAAAAACGACTACCATCGCTCCGCAGAACAACAACCATCCTTGCCATGATTTCAGTTTCTTTTCCATAATTTTGTTATCTTGATTTTTTATTTATTCTATCATCTTTCTCAACCACTCCGGTGTGGGAGAATCCGGATAAGGTACTAATGCGTCAGGAGTGGAGGCAGCACTGTTACTTCCTCCATGCGGTACGTCCCGATGACAGTCCCAACAAGCTTTCCCTTCACCTACCTGAGACATCATATAATCTATCCGTCCTGTACTTACAAATTCAGTGTTCAGTTGTGTATGACAACGAATACAATTATTCATAATCACCTCCGAGCTTTCACCATTGGCACGAACCACATCTTTTTCTCCATGGGTGAGGAATACGGCAACATGACGCATACCGTCCATTCCCTTGAATACCCATTTCTTCACTGCATTTTCGTGTGGAACATGACAGTCATTGCATGTAGCATTCCTGCTATGCGAACTATGAAACCACGTCGCATAATACGGTCCCATGATATGGCAATTAACACAAGCAGCCGGATCATCGGTCAGATAGGTATGTGCCCGAAGCATATAAAGGGTCAGAGCCCCTCCACCTACAATCACACCTGTTATAATGATCGCAAGTACTCTCCACTTACGCGAAGGGAGTAACCATTGGATATATTCTTTTACCTTCATAGTATGTATGCTATGTATTTATGCAAAGAAAGGGATTTCCATTTAAAAAGAATGTAATCCAGATTACATTTGCGAAAGAAAAATAACCCATGCTAAAAAAACAAAAGATAAACAAAGGAGAGATAAGGCAGGGGCTTCTTAATAATCTGGACAGGGCTGATTCATTTTCTTACACTTACCGGATATTGTTTTAATAACAAGTTTCAAGACGTGGGTACGGTGAAAAGACTTTTCCATATACTTCAACCCCACCTTTTTATCTTCCGGAGAATATTTATCAAGCAGAAGTTCCAATGCCTTTCGCTTCTCAGTTTCTTCTAACTGACAAATCATAGTCCCGTTAATCACGATACTTTCATACTCGGTACTAAATTGATTGGAAACAACGCGCGTGCGTCCTACCACGCAAAACGATGCCTGATTACAGTCTTGAAGTATACAAAGCTTACGCCCTTCGGGAGCACAATGAAAATAGATAGACTGTTGTTTATCCCATACATAATTAATGGGAATGCCATAAACACCTTCTTCAGGTGAAGAAATAGATAACACTCCGTATTCTCCATTTTCAAGTAAACTCATTGCTTCGTCTTCCGATAAAAGGCGGTCCTTCCGTCGGATTAAATCGTTGATATATTCCATTCTATCAAAATAAAAAAAGTAATATTTACTAATAAATCCATAGAAAAAATCCCCTGACTTTTGCCTCAACCTTTAATTAAGCCAAAAATTAGGGGATTCAATATCCAGTGGAACCTATCCTTTATTCATCCAATATTTCTTCCAATTGCATATCAAAGATCAAGGTCGAATAGCCTGGAATTTTATCAGATCCGCTTGTTCCGTAAGCCAATTGCCACGGGATATAAACCAGCCACCTTTCTCCAACACGCATACGTTGTAATATCTCGGCCCAAGCAGAGACACCACCAACTGTAATAAAACTTTGGATAACAAATTTACTTGGTGAATCAAATGGACCCGGTTTATCCCCTTTAAAATTCTGATCAAATGTTTCTCCAAAAATGAAACTTCCACGATAGAATACATTTACAGAATCGGTATATAGAGGAATAGCTCCTGTATCATTAGAAATTTTCTTCTTATAGTAAATTCGCAACTTAGGATTTATTTCCGGTGCAAAAGCTTTCAGCTCGGGATCCTTCTTGTCATCAAATACCGTCTTCAAAGAATCAATATATCCTTCATTACGTGCCCTCCAATTATCAAACTTTGTAGCTTCTTTCGTCTCTTCACAAGAAACAAAGATAAGGGCCAGTAACAGCAACGGTAATAAATAGATTTTTTTGTTCATTCGCTAAAGAGTTATTGGATTGTTTTCAACAACGAGGTAATACTTACCCGGTCGGCAATGATATTATTCAATTCAGAGATTGCCACACGTTCCTGCTCCATAGTGTCGCGGTTACGCAGTGTCACACAATTGTCTTCCAATGTCTGATGGTCAACAGTCACACAGTACGGAGTACCGATGGCATCCTGACGACGGTAGCGTTTACCGATACTGTCTTTTTCATCATACTGACAATGGAAGTGGAACTTAAGATTGTCAATGATCTCACGAGCCTTTTCAGGCAGTCCGTCTTTCTTTACCAATGGCATTACAGCCAACTTCACGGGTGCCAATGCAGCAGGCAATTTCAATACGATACGACTTTCACCGTTCTCCAGCTGTTCTTCACAATAAGCGGCAGACATAATGCTGAGGAACATACGGTCGACACCGATCGAAGTTTCGATTACGTACGGAGTGTACGATTCATTCAACTCGGGATCAAAATATTTAATGCTCTTTCCGGAGAACTTCTCGTGCTGGGAAAGATCAAAATTAGTACGAGAGTGAATACCTTCTACTTCTTTGAAACCGAATGGCATCAGGAACTCAATATCGGTGGCGGCATTCGCGTAGTGAGCCAATTTATCGTGATCGTGGAAACGATAATGATCATCGCCAAAACCAAGTGCCTTATGCCACTTCAAACGAATTTCTTTCCATTTCTTGAAATATTCCAATTCGCTGCCCGGACGAACGAAGAACTGCATCTCCATCTGTTCGAACTCACGCATGCGGAAGATAAACTGACGGGCTACAATTTCGTTACGGAAAGCTTTACCGATCTGAGCGATACCAAAAGGAACTTTCATACGACCGGTCTTCTGTACATTCAGGTAGTTTACGAAAATACCTTGCGCAGTTTCCGGACGAAGATAAATTTTCATGGCTCCATCGGCAGTAGACCCCATATCGGTAGAAAACATCAGATTAAACTGGCGGACTTCCGTCCAGTTCTTGGTTCCGGAAATAGGACATGCTATTTCTTCGTCAATAATGATCTGGCGAAGTTCTTCCAGATTGTTGTCATTCAGTGCTTTTGCAAAACGTTCGTGCAATGCATCACGCTTTGCCTGATGTTCAAGAACACGGCCATTGGTGCTGCGGAATTGGGCTTCGTCGAAAGCTTCGCCAAATCTCTTGGCAGCCTTGGCTACTTCCTTATTAATTTTATCGTCGTACTTAGCCAGTTGATCCTCGATCAGTACATCGGCACGATAGCGTTTTTTAGAGTCTTTGTTGTCAATCAACGGATCATTGAATGCATCCACATGTCCGGAAGCCTTCCAGATGGTAGGATGCATAAAAATTGCAGAGTCAATGCCGACAATGTTTTCGTGCAGCAGCACCATGCTGTCCCACCAGTATTTTTTAATATTGTTTTTCAGTTCAACACCCATCTGTCCGTAGTCATACACTGCGCCCAATCCGTCGTAGATATCGCTTGAGGGGAACACAAAACCGTATTCTTTGCAATGTGATACTAACTTCTTAAAAACATCTTCTTGTGCCATCGTCTTATTTTCAATTTAGTCATTTACAATTTACATTTCATACATCTGCCTGTAAGCCAGACTCAGAAATAATCTGCAAAGTAAATGATTTTTTTCAATTAAATTCGTATTTTTGCCTGCACATCACCCAATAATGATGTAAAAAAGATAATTTGTTGTTAAAACCAGAGGGAAATTTGATTTTATGAGCGAAGAGAACAACGAGATTACGGAAGGACATTCTGACTATAAGCCGGCGGACTCACATAACGAAAGCATTAAACATCAACTTACAGGAATGTACCAGAACTGGTTTCTGGACTATGCTTCATACGTTATCCTCGAGCGAGCCGTGCCCCATATCAATGACGGACTGAAACCGGTGCAACGCCGCATCCTGCACTCCATGAAACGCATGGATGATGGACGGTATAACAAGGTGGCTAACATTGTAGGACATACGATGCAGTTTCACCCCCATGGCGATGCATCTATTGGTGACGCATTGGTACAGTTGGGACAGAAAGACTTATTGGTCGACTGCCAGGGTAACTGGGGTAATATCCTCACCGGTGACGGTGCGGCCGCTCCCCGTTATATCGAAGCACGCCTGTCAAAGTTTGCACTCGATGTAGTGTTCAACCCTAAAACAACCGAATGGAAACTGTCGTATGACGGACGAAACAAAGAACCTATCACCTTGCCGGTGAAGTTCCCACTTTTGCTGGCACAAGGAGTGGAAGGTATCGCCGTAGGACTTTCATCCAAGATCTTACCACATAACTTCAACGAACTTTGCGACGCTTCCATCAGTTACCTGCGAAACGAAGAGTTCAAACTATATCCCGACTTCCAGACCGGAGGTTCTATTGACGTGTCGAAATACAACGACGGTGAACGCGGTGGAGCAGTAAAGATACGGTCTAAAATCAATAAAGTAGACAATAAAACACTCGCCATTACCGAAATTCCTTATGGCAGGACTACGACTTCGGTCATCGACTCCATCCTGAAAGCCGTCGACAAAGGAAAAATAAAGATACGCAAGGTAGACGACAACACAGCAGCCAACGTAGAGATCCTTGTCCATCTGGCTCCGGGCACTTCATCGGACAAAACAATCGATGCCCTCTATGCTTTTACAGATTGCGAAGTAAGCATCTCGCCCAACTGTTGTGTGATTGATGATCAGAAGCCTCACTTCCTCACCATCAGCCACGTCCTGAGAAAATCTGCCGACAATACATTGTCCCTGCTTCGCCAGGAACTGGAAATCAAGAAAGACGAACTACAGGAAAGCCTGCATTTCGCTTCTCTTGAAAAGATATTCATTGAAGAGCGCATTTATAAAGATAAAGAGTTCGAACAGTCTAAAGATATGGATGCCGCCTGCGCACACATCGACGAACGGTTGACTCCTTTCTATTCGCAATTCATACGTGAAGTGACGAAAGAAGACATCCTCCGCCTGATGGAAATCAAGATGGGACGTATCCTGAAGTTCAATTCCGACAAGGCGGAAGAGGCTATTGCCCGCATGAACGAAGACATTGCCGAGATCAACAATCATCTGGCCAACATCGTGGAGTACACCATCCAATGGTACCGGATGCTTAAAGATAAATATGGGAAAAACTTCCCCCGACGTACTGAGTTGCGCAACTTCGACACCATTGAAGCCGCCAAAGTGGTGGAAGCCAACGAAAAGCTCTATATCAACCGTGAAGAAGGCTTCATCGGAACGTCATTAAAGAAAGACGAATTCGTGGCATGCTGTTCGGACATCGATGATGTGATCATCTTCTACCGGGACGGGCGTTACATGGTCACTCCCGTAGCCGACAAAAAGTTTGTGGGCAAAAACGTAATCTACGTCAATGTATTTAAGAAGAATGACAAACGCACCATCTACAACGTAGCCTACCGCGACGGCGCAGAGGGAACACATTATATCAAACGGTTTGCAGTCACTTCCATCGTACGCGACCGTGAATACGACGTGACACAAGGTAAACCCGATTCACGCATTTCTTATTTCAGTGCCAACCCCAATGGTGAAGCTGAAATCATCAAGGTCACCTTGAAACCTAATCCACGTGTACGCCGCATCATCTTCGAGCGTGATTTCAGTGAAGTGACCATTCGCAGCCGACAAAGTCAGGGCGTCATTCTGACACGTCTGCCGGTACACAAAATTGTATTGAAACAACGGGGAGGCTCTACACTGGGCGGACGTAAAGTATGGTTCGACCGCGATGTGCTCCGCCTCAATTACGACGGCCGGGGTGAATATTTGGGTGAGTTCCAGAGCGACGACAGCATCCTTGTTGTGCTGAACACCGGAGAGTTCTATACCTCAAACTTCGATCTCAGCAATCACTACGAAGATAATGTGAGTATCGTCGAGAAGTTCGATGCCAACAAGATATGGACGGCTGCGCTTTATGATGCCGACCAACAGAACTATCCGTACCTGAAACGTTTCTGCTTCGAAGCCACTGCCCGTAAGCAGAACTATCTGGGTGAGAACAAACATAACCGCCTGATTTTACTGACGGATGAGTATTACCCAAGATTGGAGATCATCTTCGGAGGTCACGACAGTTTCCGCGAACCTGTTGTCATTGATGCCGAAGAATTCATTGCCGTCAAAGGTTTTAAGGCCAAAGGGAAACGTCTCACTACTTATACAGTAGAGACCATCAACGAACTGGAACCGACCCGTTTCCCGGATCCGCCACAAACCACGGATGATGAAAACACGGATGAAGAACCGGAAAATCTGGACCCGGACAATGGTAAAACAGAAAACGACATACTCGATGAAATGACCGGACAGATGAAGCTGTTTTAGCACAAGTCCAAGATAAAACTGCGTATGAAAGTAAATACAAGTATATTGCTATTATTAATGATAGCAATCGCTCTCCCTTCTTTTGGAGGGAACGGAAATGGTAACGGCACAGACTCACTTCAAGCTACCCGCTATGTGACACGTGCCACCATGTACGGTGTGGGATACACCAATGTATTCGACACCTATCTTTCTCCGCAGGAATATAAAGGTATCGAATTTCGTATCTCACGCGAAACAATGCGTATGACCGCCTGGGGCGATGGCAATGTCTCGGTACAGAACTTTTTCCAGGCAAACCTGGCATATACTCACAACCGGGTAGATAACAACAATACATTTGCCGGATTAGTGAATTGGAACTATGGACTGCACTATCAGTTCCGCATAACAGACAACTTTAAGCTGCTTGCCGGAGGAATGGGAGATTTCAACGGCGGCTTTGTCTACAATCTGCGCAATACCAACAATCCGGCCTCAGCCCGTGCTTACATCAACCTGGACGCTTCGGGAATGGCCATCTGGCATACAAAAATAAAAAATTATCCGTTGGCATTACGTTACCAGGTTAATCTTCCGGTAATAGGGCTCATGTTCTCTCCCCATTACGGGCAATCTTACTACGAAATATTCACACTCGGACACGCCAGTGGCGTAGTCCGTTTTACTTCTCTGCATAATCAGCCGGCGTTACGACAGATGATATCAGTCGACTTTCCAATCAGATATACCAAAATGCGCCTTAGCTATTTGTGTGATCTCCAACAATCCAAACTGAACGGAATCAAGACACATACTTATTCACAAGTTTTCATGGTGGGATTTGTACACGATCTGTTCCGTATCCGAAATAAGAACGGAACTCCCCTGCCACCTGCCGTCAGAGCCTATTAAAACAGAAGTGAATCATGAAGAATCCTCCTATCCATAGTATCCTGCAACAAAGCTTCTGCCTGATTTTCTTTCTGGCTCTCCTCTCTTCCTGTATCCGGGAAGAAGAGTATGCCAACGATCCACAAGGAAACTTTGAGCAGTTATGGAAAATCATCGACCGGCAATATTGCTTTCTCGATTACAAACAAATCGACTGGGATGATATCTATACCCAATATCAAAAACGTATTACCCCGAATATGAGCAACGAAGGGCTGTTCGAAGTTCTGAGTGAAATGCTTTATGAATTGCAGGACGGGCATGTCAATCTGGCTTCGGCACACAACGTGTCTTACTACGACGCCTGGTATCAGGATTATCCCCGTAACTTCCGTGCAGACCTGGTTGAAGATTCCTATCTGGGCCGTGCCAGTACGGACTATCGTACGGCAGCAGGCCTCAAATATAAGATACTGAAAGACAACATCGGCTATATACGGTATGAAAGCTTTGCCGACCCGATTGGCAACGGCAACTTGGACGAAGTGCTCTCCTACCTGGCCATATGCAATGGACTAATTATCGATGTGCGCGATAATGGTGGTGGAAACGCGACAAATTCCGCCCGCATCGCTTCCCGATTCACTAACGAAAAGGTTCTGACAGGATACATCTGCCATAAGACAGGAACCGGACACAACGACTTCTCTAAACCCTATGCCATCTATCTGGAACCGGCCAATGGGGTACGCTGGCAAAAGAAAGCAGTCGTGTTGACCAATCGCCGTTCTTTCAGCGCAACCAACGATTTTGTCAACCACATGCGTTGCCTGCCCAATGTCACCATCATCGGAGATAAAACCGGAGGAGGATCGGGTATGCCCTTTACCTCCGAATTGCCCAACGGGTGGAGCGTACGTTTCTCCGCCAGCCCGCACTTCGATGCACAGATGAAACATATTGAGTTCGGCATTGAACCGGACATTAAGGTAGATATGCTGCAAGAAGACGAAATGAGAGGAAAAGATACACTGATAGAGATCGCCCGCAGATTCCTCAGTGAATAACTGTCTGGTGTCTCACAACATGCCGGTTCGAGCCCTGTCATCCGAAAAGCCGGTATATCTCACCTCCCAGAAAGCATTAACGCGGATTCTGCACCATATTCGGGTTAGCATCTATCTCCGCCTGCGGAATAGGTAATGCTACCCGCGGATCAGACGGAGCAATAACCGCAGCAGCCGCTACAGAAGGCAAATGCCAACCACCGGTACGATTTACAGACAAACCATTTCGCATGGCATCAAAGAAAGCATGTCCCTCTCCTACCAATTCCTTACGGCGTTCTTTCAAGATACGCTCCAGGCTCAACTCCGATTCTTTCACGCACTTCGCCGGATTAGCACGGCTCACGATGGCATTAAGACAATCCAAAGAAAATTTCAGATTTTCTGCTCCCCCCAACTTAAAGGCAGCCTCGGCAGCATTCAGGTAAACTTCGGAGAGGCGGATTATACAAATGTCATTGTCCTGCGGATTATCCCCCGTCTTACCCGGATATTTATTCAGATATTTAGGATGACCCTTGGAACCTTCGGGCAATAGGTCCTCTTCCGGTTTCTCCGGCAAACGATTCAATGAATGACGCACATCATCCGGATCTTCTCCCAACAGATCGAGGAATGCTTTGGTCAGTACAAGGTTGTTCCAATCCTTCACATTATCGGCATAAACCATCGGAGCACCTTCACCTCCCGTTCCGCCATCAGGCTCGGAAAGAGTGTAGTAAAACTCAAACAGTGACTCGGAACTGAAGTCTTTTCCCCATACAGTAGGATATTCATCGTGTGTGAACAACTGATACAATCCACCGTTATTCATCACTTCCTTGGCCAAGGCGAGAGCCTTTTCATTATCATTCATATAAAGATATACCCGTGAAAGTAATGCTTTGACACTCCACACATTAAGATAACCGTTTTTCTTATCAGCGGAAAGTGCCGAGAGTTTCAGTGCACCTGTCATATCGTCTATCACCTGCTGATAGCATTCGGCCACCGTATTGCGGGCAGGCTGGTGAGTAGGCAAAGTTGTTTTAATCTCAATAGGTACTCCCAAAGAAGTACCATTGTTCAAGGTATAGGGCATAGCAAACAGACGGGTGAGATCGAACAAAGCCAATCCACGCAAAGCAAGCGCTTCAGCTTTGATACAGTTGAGAGCCACAGCATCATCGGTAACCACCGCACCGGATTCTATTCTTTCCAGCAGACTATTTGCCTGATGAATGACACTATAAGGCTGATTCCATACACGGGTAATATTCAAGGCATCATCTGCCGTGACATTGAACTCATAATAAGGTGATACACGTTTTCCGGCTCCCTTGCTGACACGTGCTTGAACATCTTCACCACGGCAATCGGCATAATAGAGATAATTATCACCATAATAACTATGTGAAGCGGCAATGCGATAAATGCCGTTCAAAGCTATTCGTGCTTCCTCAAGTGTACGGATGGCTTGCGGAGTAGTCACAGAGGTAGATGGATTTAAATTCAGCCAGTCGCCGGAACAAGAAGAACCCACAAGCGACATAGCGGCAAACATGTATATAAGTGTACGTTTCATATATCTGAATATTAATAATGATGAATGATTTAGAAAGTTATCTCAACCCCAAAATTGAAGGTACGCATGGGAGGAGCCTCACAGAACACCTCACCATTAACCGGTACTTCAGGATCATACTGTTTCCACTTGGCCCATGTCAGCAGATTACTTCCTGAGAAGTAGACACGTGCATTCTCTATCAGTGCCTTTTGTACCCATCTGCTGGGAAGTGTGAAACCGAGTGTCAGGTTCTTGAGGCGGATGTGATCGGTACTGTGAATATAGCGGGATGAATTTTGTGGACCGGCTCCCTGTTCCAATACAAAACGAGGCACATCAGTTCTATCTCCCGGCTTCTGCCAACGGTCCAAAGCATATACAGGCAGGTTGTATGACTTTTCTTTGCTGCCGTCGGTTTCTATCAGAGTACCTGCCTTGTCAAAAGAATATCCTCCCAACGAATAGGTAAAGGTAAGTCCCAGATCAAACCACTTATAAGAAATGATGTTAGTGAACCCTCCCGATATCTTAGGATCAGCAGATTTATACGGAATAGCTTGCGCTTTAGAAGCATCGTCAGTCATCTCTCTATTATAATTCCCCTGTTCATCTTGTGTATTGAGATAATAAAGAGCTTTCCCGGTCGACGGGTCTACTCCGGCAAACTCTTTCACGTAGAAACTATTGTAAGGAAGACCTATTTTATGAATAAACCAGGAGCCCTCGACAGATTGCTTTATATCTCCGTCCAGTGCCACGATTTTATTACGGTTATGTGTTAAATTCAGCACCGATGTCCAGTTGAAGTCAGGACCGGCAAAGTTAATCGTGCGCAGTTCGAACTCCACCCCTTTGTTGTTAAGCTGACCGATGTTTGCAAGATAATTCAGAAAACCGGTAGTGGCACTGATAGGTCGATTATAAAGCAAGTCCTTAGTATCACGGTTGTAGTATTCGAGATTCACAAAGATACGGTCAATAAAAGTCAGGCTAAGCCCAATATTCAGGTTATAGTTCTTTTCCCATTTCAGTTTGGGATTGGCTTGGGCAGACTCGTATGAACCTGCTGCCCCCATGTAGTTCTGCCCGTAGCTGTATAGCCCCATATATCCGTAAAAAGCTCCCGGCTGATTCCCATTGACACCATAAGAAGCACGGATTTTTACATCATTCAATACCGGCTTCACAGCCTCCATAAAAGGTTCACTGCCCAGATGCCACATACCGGAAACAGACCAGAAGTCTCCCCACCGACTTTCCGGAGCAAGACGGGAACTGCCATCGCGGCGATAACTGCCTGCAATGTAATAACGATTATCGTAATCATAGTTCAAACGGGACAGGTAAGAAATCATTCTGTATGCCTGTGTAGAAGAAACAAAGCTCTTCAGCACAGCGGCATTATCCGGCTCAAGCAACACATCCGAGGGGAGTTTAGCCTTCTCTCCCATAGCTTTATCACTCTGATAGCTTTCCAGTTCATAGGCAGCCAAAATGTCAAGGTGATGTTTAGCGGCAAATGTGTGGGTATAGTTGAGTGAAGTAGACGACAATAGCTTACCATATTCGGTAAATCCCTTTGAGGTCTGAGCATCACTTCCGCTCTTGGGACCTGCCCCGCTAAGCGGATTCAAATAGCGGGAATCTTTCTGTACAGTATAGTCATAGCTCAGGGTCTCTTTCAGTTTCAATCCTTTGATGATATCTACCGAAGCATAACCGGTGGAGAACATACGTGTCATACGACTGCGGTTATAGTCGGTACGGATGTCACGAAGCGGATTCACATTGGTTCCTATATAAGACCCCACATAGTTGCCCGAAGCGTCACGCACAGGCATAGAAGGTGTGGCAGATACAGCAACACAAAGGAAAGGATTGATATTGGAACCGCGCTCCTCGTTCATCTCCTGACTTATTTGGGTGAACATCATGTTACCTCCTACCTCGACACGGCTACCCATTTTATGTGTCATGTTCAGGCGGGCAGAGTAACGGTCCAGATTAGAATTCTCGACCAAACCTTCCTGACGGTTAAAGCCAAGAGAAGCATAAAAAGTAGTTCGCTCGTTACCTCCGGAAGCCGTCACCTCGTAGTTTTGATTATGAGCGGTTCGGATCAGTTCTTTCCTCCAGTCCGTATATCCCAGTTCCGGTATCCCTGCATATGTATCAATATTGGCGTTTGCATATGCTTCGGGAGATTGAAGTCCCTTGTCTACTGCAGAGTTGTAAAGACCTTCATAAATCATTTCACGGCGTTGTTCACCGTTCAATGTGGGACGGAAGTTGACAGCTGCATTAGAAAAGCCTCCGCTGGCGCTCAAAGTAACTTTAGTCCGCCCTACCGCTCCTTTTTTGGTAGTGATCAGAATCACTCCATTCGCGGCACGCGAACCGTAAAGAGAAGCGGCGGCGGCATCCTTTATCACTGTAATATTCTCGATATCGGCAGGATTAAGAGTACTCATCACATTTGTTTTGGCATTATTCATATAGGCGGCATCAGCTCCCGTACCGGCTCCCATACTGCCGGATGTGACCGGTATACCGTCAATCACAAAAAGAGGTTCATTGGATGCATTGAATGAACCCATACCACGGATACGAATACTCTGGTTAGCTCCCGGCTGGCCGGAACCGGAAGTAATATTTACCCCCGTGGTCATACCTTGCAACTTCTGTTCTACAGAAAGTACCGGTACGTTTTTCAGCATGTCGGCCCGTAAGGTGTTAGCTGATCCGGTAAAGGATGACTTTGAAAAATTTCCGTATCCGGTCACCACAACTTCATCCAGATTAAGTGATTCGGGCTGCAACACCACATTCAAGACTCCATTCTTCGGCACTTTGACCTCAGACGATTTCATTCCTATATAGGATATGACAAGGATTTTATCTGATGGTTCTATTTTCAGAGTGTAACGGCCGTCCATGTCCGTTACCACTCCCCTTCCCGGTACCCCTTTTACGGCAACCGTAGCTCCGATAAGCGGCTGTTTATCCTCCGATGACGTCACTAAACCTTTTATTTCCAACTGTTGTGCTTGCACATGTATACCACACATACACAACAAGATAATCAACACTGTTTTCAAACTTCTCATTGGCTAATCATTTTAAATCTACAAATACCTATTTGCACTTGTACTCCAATAATTGTACCTCAAAAGTATTGATGAAATCAATAAAGTCTAAACATCAGTAAATAAGAGTATTAAATATTCAAGAAAAGCTAAAAATGAAAAGAAGGGTTGTAGAACTGCTCCACAAAGATGTGGAACTATTCTACAACCCTCTTGACAAGAGCCCCTGAGAGGAAAAGCTACATTGATAGAGATCGCCCGCAGATTCCCCGGTAAATAACTTTATTGCTTATAAATTTGTAAAATCGGAAAAAGTATCTATCTTTGCAGCGCAAAACTCCAAACGAGTGAGCATTTAGTGAGCGGATGTGGCGTAATTGGTAGCCGCGCCAGACTTAGGATCTGGTGTCTCGCGACGTGTAGGTTCGAGTCCTATCATCCGCACAAACTTTCAATGTTGTAAAAAAAGCCTGCTAAAACAATTGTTTTGGCGGGCTTTTTCTTTAAACCCGCAACATACTACCCAAATGAATAAAAGGAAAAAGAGACGCACCAGCGAAAAGATGCGGAGATATAATATCAGCTTAAAACGTCCCCAAGAAGAATTTTTGGAGATGGTCAAAGAATGGAAAAAATGCAGCCCGGAAAGAGAAAAGCAACGCAGAAAGGAGGCCAAACGAGAAAAATGGAAAAAATGGCTGACATTGAAAGTATTCAGAGAGTATGACATAGTAATGCTCTGTATTGCCGGTCTGATATTGTCCCTGACTTTTTTTATTTATGGAATGTTCCTATGTATTATAGGACTATTTACGATCTCCCACACAGCAAGAGCCATTCAACCACTCCTCAATGGCATTTTTATGACGATAACAAGTGGCATAATTCTTACCTGCCTCTGCCCCATTTTGAAAGATATCATTGTAGCTATCTACAAAGATAAAAAAGAAAAAAGAGAAAGAAATGAGCAAAAGAAAAACACCGGGAAATAAATCAATGTAAGGCCTTCTCATACGAAAAATGCATTTCGATCTTCCATCTTCCACCTTTTAGAGTTTATTGCCCTAATAATCAAAGAAATGACCGGGTGGAAGATCGCGTTTTTCAGTCCTTTATCTTCCACCTGTATCTTCCATCCTCCACCTACTGTTTTAAGGCGAAAACGCTACACAGACCATTGATTATCAATCAAGAACCATGTATTTCCTAAGCAAACACGCCTCTTAAAGCATTTTGTTTTCTCTTCGTGTTCAACCGGAAATGGTGCAATCTACATCTGGTCCCAGGCAGGTGTGCCCATGGGCCCGTGTACCCGGGACCATAAGCCCGTATACCTGGGCTTATGAGCCCGGGTGCCCGGGCCCGGATAAGGATACCGACACGAATGATTAACCACTTATAATTAAACAATTAAATATGCGATAAAATAAAGAAACAATTCGTTTTGATTGGTTAGATTACAGTTCCTGCCAGCTTTGAGTATGCTTCTCATCTCCTTGTACATAATAGTATGCAGGAGTTCTTCCCTCCGGGAAAGTAGGTTCAAACGGTTCGGGGCAATTTTCCACCGGCGTATTCAATGGAAGTATATCCACTTTCCCTGTTTTTGTTATGCCATAGATTTCTTCTATCCTAAATAAGATTGAATCACCGTTCATAATAGGATACTTCCCGACACATACACATCCGGCATAGTAGTCATCTTTTAATTTACAATGAACACTATAAGTAGTCCCCTCGTTTATTCGAATTACTCCGGTCAATGTGTATTGCCCTTCGGATTTATTCTGTGTAGAAATGATTAGCCAATTGGGATATTCATATTTATTTGCAGATATATAATCACATAAAACCACAGGGTTTTCTTCCGACAATATAGTGCCATCATTATCTGCAAATACACTATCCTGTATTCCGAACAACTTTCCTAACCCTTTTGAAGTGATGATGTATTCCTCCCTGTCAGGTTCGGTAAAGTCATTCCATTCTTTTTTAGTCCTATATTTCATTCCTAAAGCAACCGTAGAAAAGTCTTTAACTGTATTTTCATTAAAAACATCTTTAATCGTGTCACTGGATGCAATGTTCTGAGTCAAAGATTCCGTAGTCTTTAACTGCCTGTTATTCACAGGAACGCTACAGCTAAGCACGACTATTAAGAGAATCACACAAGCACTAATTTTATTCATTTTTTCACAAGTTTTTTCTTCAAATACAGCCATGAATCAGCACATATCTGTAGCGAACAAATATACATCAAAAATTAAAAAGGGTAATGTGTCTGATAAATTATTCGTGCTCTTGTATACTAAAGAAAAAGAACCGCTGTCCTCCGGGGGGATAGAGTGACAGCGGTTCGGCGAGCTAACTGGTTAGGTGAGCAGAATTTAGATTCAAGGCCAATTATAAAAGAGAATTTATTATGAAAAATCAAAGTACTATAGCCCGTCTATAATGACAGATGTTCTGTGGTAACGGCTCTTTTTGCACATTTGGTTGATTCGGGGTTTATATTTAGAAGTAGCATAGGCATAACTTGGGTTGACTTTCAAGCGAGAATATTTCACTTTGTGGATTTCCAAAAGAAGTTCGGCCACATAGACAATCACTTCTGAACGCTCGGCAATGCAGGGGGAACAGAAACTTTCTAAATATTCATAATCCCGGGTAGAGAGTGTATAATGCAGAATCTTTTTACCTCGCTGAAAAATATATTCCAACTTATACCAACCGCTTGCGTTGGTTTTGCGTCGATGGAAATACAGGATTTTGATAGTAGATTGTTCGCCCATAGTTCAAACGTAAATCGGGCAGGGAAAAATGAACGGCCCTGCTGACCCGCTTGCGTTATGTAATTTCGATGCAGAGCAAGGAAAAGCATATGCTAACCCATTACGGTATTAGTCCCGGGGGCAGAGCCGTTTTTATCCAGAAACTGTAGGCATATAAAATTATACACCTACAGTTAGTGTAAAACAAAGAAATGCAGTCCCTTTATTCTACATCAAAAAAATCACATAACGCATTACAAAGATGGTGATTATTTCTGAAATACCATAGCAAACGGACGAAAAAAGTACAATGAAACACTTTTATTGATAGGATTGTTTACTGAGCGCCATTAGTATAGGGTGATTTAACGAAAATAGAACGGCTCTGCTGACCCGTTTAAACTATCAAACTTTCAATGCCAAGGCAAGAAAGAAAAATATGCCGACCCATTACAGTATCAGGCACGGGAGCAGAACCGTTTATCTAAAGTTTTTAAATAGTCGTCTCTCAGCAGCCGCCAAGTAACCGGCAAGGCCTACACTGCTGGAAACATACAAAGGTGCACATAATTTCCGGTATCACCAGCGCAGCCCCTACACATTTTTTTCCTTTTTTCTTAAACATCCATCCGGACACAGACGGGCAGCCAGCAATGAATTTCGACAGAAAATACCGCACGACGCAGGGGCGCAGGATATTTTGTGCTGAAATAGCGTAGCGGTCATTGATGGATGAACGGCTGCACCCTATCTTCGTGCGGGAAAAGAGGAAAAAGACACGTTTACCGGTTGCCTTCGTTTTCCGGGTTGAAAGGGTAGTTGTATCATAAATCTTTGTAATTGCTGAACTTTTCGCTTGTTTATATGTAACATATACGTTACCTTTGTCGAATGGAAAAGAAGGTTAGAGAGCTCCTTATGTATAAGTCCTATTTTAAAGAATTCTATAGGGAGCAATCTCCGAAAGTACAAAACAAGATTATTAAGATCTTAGATATTTTAGAAAATATAGAATGTATTCCAACGAAGTATCTTAAACACATAGAGAGTACGGACGGTCTGTATGAAATGCGTATCACCTTAGGTAGCGATATATTTCGTGTCTTCTGTTTTTTCGATAAGGGACGATTAGTGGTTTTGCTTTCCGGTTTTCAGAAAAAGACGCAGAAAACCCCTAAAAAAGAGATAGACAAGGCTGTCCGGTTGATGGCCCAATATTATGATGATAAAAAAAGGAGGTAATAATGGATATAACAACATTAGATCAATTAAAAGATGAAATTTACGGTGTAAAAGGTACACCCAGACGAGACAATTTGGAGCGTGAACTTGAAACACTGCGCATTGGCGTTCAAATCCGCAATGCCCGTCAGAAGAAAGAAATGACACAGGCTCAACTGGCTGAGCGCATTGATAAAAAGCGTACGTTTATCTCTAAAGTAGAGAATGATGGAGGTAACTTGACCCTAAAAACCCTGATAGATATAGTTGAAAGGGGGCTTGGCGGTAAGCTGAATATCGAAGTACAAATTTAAATGATTTCGCCCGGATGATGGAAACATCACCCGGGCAAATTGTTTCTATCCGGTTCGCTCAGAGACTATATCAATGTAGAAAAAAACGTATTTTCTTTATATATCTCCATGAACGTATAAAGAAAACGCATCTTTTTTTTATATATTTATGTGTCTCATTTTTATAAACACACAAAAAGAACTATATCAAATTCCCACGTTACCACTGCAACAAAAGATTGAGACAAGAGCGGTTTTGAAGCAAATGACCAAGTCGCACCGAAGGATAGTCCTCACAGTATAAATGGTTTCGCCCAGGTGATGTTTCTATCATCTGGGCGAATTGTTTTTGACCGATCCATTCAGGGAGCCATATATAAAAATACATTAGTCAGTTTCCAAGTCCGGCATATGTTAAAAGTGCAGGGAGTCTCCATCCGTTCACATCTTTTTCGACATTTATTTGTTTCATTGGGTACTTTTGCCGTCGATATAACTATCGAGTATCTGAAAGAGAGCTGGCAGAAGGTGTGTTAAATCAAAATAGTTATACAATGGTAAAATTTAATGCAATGAAGACTAAACCTTTACGACCTCTTCGGCAGAAGAGAGCCTTATGGCTAAAAAGTGTATTTGTCCTGACGTGCCTACTGCTGAGCGCATCGGTAGCCATGGCGCAAACCAAAACAGTAACGGGTACTGTTACAGATTCAACCCATGAGCCCCTGATCGGCGCATCTATTCTGGTAAAAGGGACTTCTACCGGAGCCATCACCGATATGAATGGCAAATACTCCATTTCTGTTACCCCTGAAGATGTGCTTGTATTCTCGTATGTAGGATATGAAAAGCAGGAAATCAAAGTGGGGCAGCAGACTGTAATTAATGTCACGCTTAAAGACGACTCCCAAATGCTTGCCGAAACAGTAATTATCGGTTACGGTAGCGCCAAGAAACGTGACCTGACCGGTTCTATCACCAACATCAAGGGTTCGGAAATAGCCAACAAACCGGCCACTAACCCACTATCATCCCTACAAGGAAAGATTGCCGGTGTGCAGATTGTCAATTCCGGACAGGCAGGTGCCGATCCCGAAATCCGTATCCGCGGCACAAACTCCATCAATGGTTACAAGCCGCTGTATATTGTAGACGGACTCTTCAATGACAATATCAACTTCCTGAACCCGGAAGACATCGAATCGATGGAAGTATTGAAAGACCCCTCTTCATTGGCTATCTTCGGTGTACGTGGTGCCAACGGCGTGATCATCGTAACTACCAAACGTGCCAAAGAGGGACAGACGCTGGTCAATATCAACACCTCTTTCGGATGGAAAACCGTAGTAGACAAAATCAAAATGGTGAATGCGCCACAGTTCAAGGAACTCTATAACGAGCAGATGGCGAATCAGGGAAACACCCCATTCGACTTCAGCAACTGGAACGCAAATACGGACTGGCAAGACGAAATATTCCAGACCGGATTCATCACGAACAATAATATCAGTATCACAGGTGCTTCGGAAAAACATAGTTTCTATCTCGGTGTGGGCTACTCGCACGAACAGGGAAACATTAAGCATGAGAAGTATAGCAAAGTGACGATCAATGCAAGTAATGATTATAAGATCACCAAAGATATCAAAGTGGGATTTCAGTTCAACGGAGCACGAATGCTCCCGGCCGACAGCAAAACGGTCCTGAACGCGATTCGCACTACTCCTGTAGCTCCGGTTTACAACGAAGAATACGGTCTGTATACTTCATTGCCGGAATTCCAGAAAGCACAGATGACCAATCCGTTGGTCGACGTAGATCTGCGTGCCAACACCACCCGCGCCATCAATTACCGTGCATCGGGCAGCATTTACGGTGAAGTGGATTTCCTGAAGCATTTCACATTCAAAGCAATGTTCTCCATGGATTATGCCACCAATGACAGCCGGACTTACAAACCGATCATTAAAGTATATGACGCAACCGTAGCCGGCAATGTGGCTACACTCGGAACGGGAAAGACGGAAGTGAGCCAGAACAAACAAAACGAAACCAAAGTGCAGAGTGACTATCTGCTGACATACCAAAACAGTTTTGCCGATGGTACACACAACCTGACCGCTACTGCCGGTTTCACAACCTACTACAATTCACTCAGCGGACTGGATGCTTCGCGCGGACAGGGTATCGGGCTGGTGATTCCGAATAATCCCGATAAATGGTTCGTCAGCATTGGCGATCTGGCTACCGCTACCAACGGAAGTACACAGTGGGAACGCACCACCGTGTCCATGCTGGCCCGTGTCATCTATAATTATAAAGGGAAATACCTGTTCAACGGCTCGTTCCGTCGTGACGGCTCATCGGCCTTCGCATACACGGGCAACCAATGGCAGAACTTCTACTCTGTAGGTGCCGGATGGCTGATGACTGAAGAGGAGTTCATGAAAGACATCACATGGCTGGACATGTTGAAACTGAAAGGTTCGTGGGGCACATTAGGTAACCAGAATATGGATAGGGCTTATCCGGCAGAACCGTTGTTGGAGAATGCTTTCGCTGCCGTATTCGGCAAACCGGCTATCATCTATCCGGGGTACCAACTGGCTTACCTGCCCAACCCGCGCCTCCGCTGGGAAAAAGTAGAAGCATGGGAAACCGGATTCGAGACCAATATGTTCCGCAACCGCTTCCATCTGGAAGGAGTATATTACAAGAAGAATACCAAAGACCTGCTGGCTACCGTACCGGGATTGTCGGGAACCGTACCGGGTATCGGAAACCTTGGAGAGATTGAGAACAAAGGTATCGAATTGATGGCCTCCTGGAGAGATCAGATCGGCGACTGGGGATATTCTGTCAGCGCGAACCTGACCACTATCAGTAACAAAGTGAAGAGTCTGGTACAGGAAGGATACTCCATCATCGCAGGCGACAAAAGCCAGAGCTACACAATGGCAGGTTATCCGATCGGTTATTTCTATGGCTACAAAGTAGCGGGCGTTTACCAAAACCAGGCCGAGATCGACGCTTCACCGGCGAATACACTGGCAACCGTCACACCCGGCGACCTTAAGTTTGCCGACGTAAACGGAGATGGAAAAATCACACCGGACGACCGCACGATGATCGGTGATCCGACACCGGACGTAACATACGGCATCAGCCTCGGCCTTTCATATAAGAACTGGGAAGTCAGCATGGAAATGATGGGACAAGGCGGCAATCAGATTTACCGTACCTGGGACAATTATAACTGGGCACAGTTCAATTATATGGAGCAACGTCTCGACCGCTGGCACGGAGAAAGCACATCGAACACGCAACCCCTGCTGAATACAAAACATGCCATCAACAGCGAGAACTCCGAGTACTTCATCGAAGACGGCAGCTTCTTCCGTATCCGTAACCTCCAACTGGCTTACAACTTCGACAAAACCTTGCTGGCGAAAATACGCATGCAGGCTCTGAAGGTTTATGTCAACATACAAAACCTGAAGACGTGGAAGCATAACACGGGCTATACACCGGAAATCGGCGGATCGGCCATTGCCTTCGGAGTGGATAACGGAACATATCCGGTACCGGCAGTCTATACATTTGGTATTAACTTAACATTTTAACGAAGCAGAGTATGAAACTAAATAAATACATCCTCCCCATTGCATTAGCCGTATCGGCTCTGAGCTTCAGCAGTTGCAACGATTTTCTGGACCGTCACCCTCAAGGGCAGTTCACCGAAGATGATAATCCCGGAGCACTTGCCGAAGGAAAAGTCTTCAATATCTACACCATGATGCGTAACTATAACATTACCGCAGGTATCCCGGCATTCGCCATCGAATATTTCCGCTCGGAAGATTCGGAAAAAGGAAGTACGGCGAGCGACGGTGCCGATCAGGCTGCCATGTACGATGATTTCCAGTACAATACCAATAACGGACTGATCAAAGCCTACTGGAGCCAGAATTACGCTATCATCTATCAATGCAACGACGTGATAGAAACCATCGAGAAAGGTAACCTGACAGAAGAAAATGATCTCCGGAATAAGGGAGAAGCTCTTTTCTTCCGTGCTTACTGTTACTTCAACCTGGTCCGTGCATTCGGCGAAGTGCCGTTGGTCACTTTCAAAGTGAACGACGCCTCGGAAGCCAATGTACCGAAGACCACCGCCGAAGAGATCTATAAACAGATCGACTCAGACCTGACACAGGCTGAAGGGCTTTTACCCCGTCAATGGCAGTCTGCCTACCTGGGACGTCTAACCTGGGGAAGTGCCCGTGCACTGCATGCCCGCACGTATATGATGCGTAACGACTGGCAGAACATGTATACTGCCTCAACCGATGTAATGAATTCCGGACAGTATAATCTGGACACTCCTTATGACGTTATCTTTACCGATGATGGCGAAAACAGCAGTGAGTCGGTATTTGAGCTGCAATGTGCATCGACTGCCGCCCTGCCTGCAAGTGATAAAATAGGCAGTCAGTTCTGCGAGGTACAAGGTGTACGCGGCTCCGGCCAATGGGACCTTGGCTGGGGATGGCATATGGGAACCGAACTGATGGGTGAAGCATTCGAACCGGGTGACCCGCGCAAAGACGCTACCCTGCTCTACTTCCGCCGTTCGGATGACGACCCGATCACTCCTGAAAACACCAACAAGCCTTATGGAGAGTCTCCGGTATCACAGGCTGACGGGGCTTACTTTAACAAGAAAGCTTATACCAACCCGGCACTTCGTGAGGAGTTTACCCGTCATGGTTTCTGGGTGAACATCCGTATCATCCGCTATGGCGACGTAGTGCTGATGGCAGCAGAATCGGCTAATGAGTTAGGGAAAACAGGCGAAGCATCGGGTTATCTGGAAATGGTACGTGCCCGCGCCCGTGGCAACAACCCGGACATTCTGCCCAAAGTGACTTCATTGGATCAGACCGTGTTGCGTGATGCCATCCGGCATGAACGACGGGTAGAACTCGGATTGGAATCGGGACGTTTCTACGACCTGGTACGCTGGGGTATCGCTTCGCAAGTGCTACATGCTGCTGGCAAAACGGGTTATCAACCCAAGAATGCCTTGCTACCACTTCCACAGGACGAGATAGACAAGTCGAAAGGCGTATTGGTACAGAACCCGGATTATTAATCTCAGAGTTTCACCACAGATTACACGGATTATCATAGATATATTAAGTGCAGATTATCAATCCAATGGATCTCTTCTCTGTGATAATCCGTGTAATCTGTGGTGAACTCTTAACCATATACAGTTATGAACAAGAAATATTCTTTACTCATTCTGCTTGCACTTTTACTCCCGTTGGGGCTGCAAGCGCAAAAAGCTCCTCAGGACATGGACCGTTTCCTCGACAATCTGCTGAAACGGATGACCCTGGAAGAAAAAATAGGGCAGCTTAACCTGCCGGTAACAGGTGAAATCACCACCGGACAAGCTAAAAGCAGCGACATCGCCGCCAAGATAAAGCGAGGTGAAGTAGGTGGACTCTTCAACCTGAAAGGGGTGGATAAAATTCGTGACGTACAGCGTCTGGCTGTAGAAAATTCCCGTCTGGGTATCCCTCTGCTCTTCGGTATGGACGTGATTCACGGCTACGAAACCATCTTTCCTATCCCATTGGGGCTTTCGTGTACCTGGGATATTCCGGCCATCGAAGAATCGGCACGTATCGCAGCCATCGAAGCAAGCGCTGACGGCATCTCGTGGACTTTCAGTCCGATGGTAGATATCAGTCGCGATCCACGCTGGGGACGGGTATCCGAAGGTTCGGGCGAAGATCCTTTCCTCGGAGCTCAGATTGCCCAAGCCATGGTACGCGGATATCAGGGAAAGGATATGCGCCGTAACGATGAGATCATGGCTTGTATCAAGCATTTTGCCTTGTATGGGGCAGCCGAAGCCGGACGGGACTACAATACCGTAGACATGAGCCGCCAACGGATGTTTAACGATTACATGCTCCCCTATCAGGCTGGTGTTGAAGCTGGAGCAGGCAGTGTAATGGCTTCATTCAACGAAGTGGAGGGTGTGCCGGCAACTGCCAACCGATGGCTGATGACCGATGTGCTGCGTGGAGCATGGGGATTTAACGGATTCGTAGTGACAGACTTCACCGGAATCTCTGAAATGATAGAACACGGGATTGGCGACCTGCAAACCGTATCGGCACGTGCCATCAATGCGGGAGTAGATATGGACATGGTCAGTGAAGGCTTCGCCGGCACATTGAAAAAATCGATCGAAGAAGGCAAAGTATCGGTAGAAACCGTTAATACCGCTTGCCGCCGCATTCTGGAAGCCAAATATAAACTGGGATTATTTGACAATCCTTATAAATATTGTGACCTGAAACGTCCGGCACGTGACATCTTTACCAAAGAGCATCGTGCCGTAGCCCGGAGAATTGCCGGAGAAAGTTTCGTACTACTGAAAAACGGACAGCTCTCTCCCGGTTCCTCTCCCCTTCTCCCTCTCTCACCCACCGGTACCATCGCAGTGATAGGTCCCTTGGCCAATACCCGCTCGAATATGCCGGGTACGTGGAGTGTGGCGGCAGTTCTGGACAAGAGCCCATCTCTGGTAGAGGGATTGACCGAGTGGGTAGGCAATCAGGCAAAGATTCTTTATGCCAAAGGCAGTAACCTGATAAGCGATGCTGCCTATGAGGAAAGAGCCACCCTGTTTGGCCGTTCGCTGAACCGCGACAACCGTACTGACAAGCAACTGCTGGACGAAGCGTTGAAAATAGCTTCACAGTCGGACGTAATCATTGCCGCGCTGGGCGAATCATCGGAAATGAGTGGCGAAAGCAGCAGTCGTACCAACCTCGACCTGCCGGACGTACAACACACACTCCTGGAAGCTCTACTGAAAACAGGCAAGCCGGTGGTTCTCGTACTCTTCACAGGCCGTCCGTTGGTGCTGAACTGGGAGCAGGAGAATGTACCCGCCATCTTAAACGTATGGTTTGGAGGTTCGGAGGCAGGCTTGGCTATCGGCGATGTACTGTTCGGAGCAGTGAACCCAAGCGGCAAACTCACCATGACTTTCCCGAAGAATGTAGGCCAGATCCCGCTTTACTATGCACACAAAAATACAGGTCGCCCGCTCAAAGAAGGCAAATGGTTTGAGAAATTCCGCAGCAACTATCTGGACGTAGACAATGATGCACTTTATCCGTTCGGATATGGATTGTCATATACCACATTCCGCTTCAGTGATGTCACTTTAAGTCAACCCTCCATCGGGATGGACAATCAGTTGGTAGCCTCAGTCACCGTAACGAATACCGGAGACCGTGCCGGCAGTGAAGTAGTGCAGCTCTACATCCGTGATCTCGTAGGCAGTGTCACCCGCCCGGTAAAAGAGCTTAAGGGATTTGAAAAGATCTACCTGCAGCCCAATGAGTCGCGTACTGTCCGTTTTACGATTGCTCCGGAAATGTTGAAGTTTTACAATGCCGACCTGCAATTCGTAGCCGAACCGGGCGATTTCGATGTGATGATAGGACCTGACAGCCAGAACGTGAAAACGGCACGGTTCACGTTGCGTTGAATCGGATACACAAGGGAATAGAAATGAATTAATCTCACCACAGATTACACAGATTAACACAGAATTTTAATCTTAAATATCAACGGGATAAATGATTAATCTGTGAAAATCCGTGTAATCTGTGGTGAAACCAAAACCATTACAAACAAGAAATCATTATGAATACCCAACTTGTCACTCACAACAGCAAGCTCCTCTTCTTCCTCTTCGCTCTTTTTCTTCTTGTAGCTTGCAAGCCAAAGGATAAACCTTCTTCTGCCGCTACCCTGACAGACGATGCCCTGATGGATACCGTCCAGCGACGAACCTTCAATTATTTCTGGGAAGCAGCCGAACCCAATAGCGGACTGGCACGCGAACGCTATCATATGGATGGCGAATATCCGGCCGGAGGTCCGGAGATTGTTACTTCAGGAGGAAGCGGCTTCGGCATCATGGCCATACTGGCGGGTATCGATCGTGGATACGTCAGCCGGGAAGAAGGGCTGCGCCGCATGGAGAAAATAGTCCGTTTCCTGGAAAAGGCGGACCGCTTTAAAGGCGCTTACCCACACTGGTGGAACGGTGAAACGGGACGTGTGCAACCTTTCGGACAAAAAGATAATGGAGGCGATCTGGTAGAAACAGCTTTCCTGATGCAAGGTTTGCTGGCCGTACATCAATACTATGCAGGAGGTTCAACCGAAGAGAAAGCTCTTGCGGCACGTATCGATAAACTATGGCGGGAGGTAGACTGGAACTGGTATCGCCGTGACGGGCAAAATGTGCTTTACTGGCACTGGAGTCCGGAATATGGTTGGGAAATGAACTTTCCGGTACACGGCTACAATGAATGCCTGATTATGTATATCCTTGCCGCTGCTTCTCCTACTCATGGAGTGCCGGCTGCGGTATATCATGAAGGATGGGCACAGAATGGTGCGATTGTTTCTCCACACCGGGTAGAGGGTATCGAACTGCATCTCCGCTATCAGGGTGGAGAAGTCGGTCCGTTGTTCTGGGCGCAGTATTCCTTCCTCGGACTCGATCCGGTGGGTTTGAAAGATGAATATTGCCCGAGCTACTTCAACGAGATGCGAAATCTTACACTGGTAAACCGTGAATATTGCATCCGCAACCCCAAACATTATAAAGGTTACGGGGCTGACTGCTGGGGGCTGACCGCCAGTTATTCCGTGGATGGATATGCTGCCCACGGCCCGTTGGAACGTGATGACCGGGGAGTGATCTCTCCCACCGCCGCCCTCTCTTCCATCGTCTATACACCGGACCAGTCACTGCAAGTGATGCGTCATCTGTATCAGATGGGAGATAAGGTATTCGGTCCTTACGGATTCTATGATGCCTTCAGCGAAACCGCGGACTGGTATCCGAAGCGATATCTGGCCATCGACCAAGGGCCGATAGCCGTAATGATAGAAAACTACCGGACCGGACTTCTATGGAAACTTTTCATGAGTCATCCCGACGTGCAGAACGGATTGAAGAAACTTGGATTTAACGTAAAGAAATAAATGATAAAATCAATATTTATCACCTTTTGTACTGTCCTCCTCTGCTGCAAGAGTGTTGCAGCAGAGGTACAAACGCCACAGGATTCTGTGCGCTTCAGCGAATATCTTCCTGTCCGCCACACGGATCCGGTTACATGGGTAACCCGATACCAAGGAGAAATAGACCGGTACCAAACAGAAAACCGGACATTGAAAGATACTTCTTGCGACGTTCTCTTTTTAGGCAGTTCTTCCATCAACTTGTGGGATAACATTTACCGGGACATGGCCCCACTGAAGATTCTCCGCCGTTCATACGGTGGTGCCGCCTTACGAGACATGCTTTATAATTACAACGTGATTGCCCGGGGATATCACCCGCGCAGCATCGTGGTTTATGTAGAAAATGATCTTGCAGGTACCCCCGAGGATCTGACTGTCGGAGAAACATTCGACTTTTTTCGTTTACTGACCAACCGGCTGCAACGGGACTATCCGGATATTCCGATATTCATTCTCTCCTATAAGCCTTCGCTCGCACGCAAGGAGATGATTCCGAAGCATGAAATCATTAATACTTTGCTTAAAGAGTATGCTTCGAAGACGGACGGACTCACTTATATCGACGTAGCCTCTTGCTTGTACGGTGCAAACGGAGAACTGCGAAAAGATATCTTTAAACCGGACGGCCTGCACATGAATCAGAATGGCTACGATCTCTGGACCGCTATCCTGAAACCGAAAATACAGGAAAGCATCCGATAAACCTACGATTTCCCCCACAAGCCTCCCTATCTGTTGAATAGTAGGGAGGTTTATTTCTGTTTATATACTTTTTTCATAGAGTTGATATACTAAATCTATCTGTTATTTATATATTTGCGTTTATAAATACGGAATAACTATGAATAAACACAAATTAGCCTTTTCTTTTATCGGCATTTTCATCGTTCAATTATCATACGCCGGATATTTTAAACACATAGGTAGAGAAGAAGGTCTTTCGCAATCGTCTGTTATGGCTATCTATCAAGATAAACTGGGTAGAATGTGGTTTGGTACACGTGAAGGGGTCAACATCTACAATAGTGATAGGATGACGGTTTATAAAGCATGGATCCAGAACGGGAATCAACCGGATCAGAAAATTCTGATAGGGAATGAGGTGAGCGCCATTACTGGAAGTCAAAACGGAGATGTGTTTTTAATTGTTGATCGTGCTTTATTGAAATACGATATTCGTAAAGAGACTTTCGAACGTCTGCGTCAAGGCTCTGTCTATGCTCTAACATCTCATGCCGGTGAGATATGGTGTGCCGGGCACGACTCTATTTTCCGATACAATCCCCAAAACAATCAATTAGATTTTCAGCAAAAAACAGGTATACCATCCATCAACTATCTGATGACAGATGGCAACAGATTTTATATCGGTGCCAAAGAAGGCCTATATACGACAGAAAATAAAGGAGCGGTTCAATGCCTGATCCCCAAAGTAGATGTTTACCGTATTTTCCAAGATTCCAGTCAGGAACTTTGGGTAGGTTGCCGTACACAAGGGCTATACCATATCAACCGAAACGGACAAATTAGCCGCATTCCTTATGACCCCTCATCCCCCAAAGGCATTTCCAGTGAACAAATACGTGAATTTGTTGAAGATCAGCAAGGGAACATCTGGTTCGGAACCTTCGACGGTTTACAAAAATATGATCCACACACCCAAACCTACAGCCTCATCAAGCAAGAACAACGCCCAGGAGGACTCAGCCATTCTTCTATATTTTCGCTCTATCAAGATATACAAGGCACTATCTGGATAGGTAGTTATTATGGAGGAGTCAACTACTTCAACCCGGATAACAACACATTCAATTACTACACTTATAATCCCGATCGCAGTGACTGTCTCAACTACCCGTTCGCCGGGGCCATGACCGAGGACAAAGATCATCACCTATGGATATGCACCGATGGTGGCGGATTGGCATGTTTAGACCGCCAAGCGGGGCATTTCAGGACTTACACTGCCGGAGGACCCAACTCTCTGCCCCACAACAATCTGAAGAGTATTTGTTACGACCCTAAAAGAGACTGCTTATATATAGGTACGCATATGGGAGGTCTTTCCCGGCTCGACCGCAAAACAGGACGTTTTTACAACTACCTCAATTACTCCACGAAAGGCAAAAAAGAGCCCAATGATGTTATTTTCCAAGTATCTTTCTATAACGACCAGCTAATCGTTTCCGCACGCAACGGAGTTTTCTCCATGAATCCCGATACGAATGAATTCCGCTTGCTTTATGACGGATATTACTATCAAACTTTCACCATTGACCCCAAAGGCTTTCTCTGGTTGTCGGCAGGTACTAACTTATATAGTATAAACCTGAAACACCCCGAAGAAGTTAAATCATTCAGCCTGCCTGCATCCATTGGACAGTTCGGCATCAGCAAGATTTTGAAAGGTAACAATCAATATCTTTATATCGCCACTTTAGGTTCAGGACTTTTTTGCTATAACGAACAAACTCAGACCTGCATCAACTATACTCCCGAACAGAACCAACTACTTAGCAATTATTGCTATAATCTTCTACAGACTTCGACAGATAACATACTTATCACAAGTGATCGGGGTATCACACTATTTAATCCAACCACCGAATCATTCCGTTCCATTGAACTGGATAACGGACTGTCCCTCTCATCCATCATTAATGGTTGTGGTGTATGGATGTGTAGTGACCATACAATATTTATCGGAGGTACAGGAGGGCTTAGTTCTTTTCTGGAGAAAGACCTGAACAAAGAATATCCCAAACCTAAACTCTATTTTTCAAGTTTATCCGTCAACAACGCACGGATAAGTCCGGATGACAAAAGTCGTATACTGACAGAAGGGCTCCCTTTTGTCCGGGAAGTAAATCTAAATGCCGCTCAAAATAACCTGACTATTGAGTTTGCTTCTTCCAACTATGTGGATATACTGAATAATACTTGGTATGAGTATCAGTTAGAAGGTTTTGACAAGCAATGGTCACTCACCTCACAAACAAGCCTGAAATACACCAACCTTGATCCTGGAGACTACGTGCTACACGTACGCCAAAAAGGCAACTCGCTGAAAATGCGCAAAGCACAAGAAATATTATTACAGATACATATCAGCACTCCCTGGTATCTTACTTGGTGGGCATGGCTCAGTTACATCACCATCAGCATTTCAGTGACCTACTTTATATGGCGCGAAAAAAGTTCCAGAAGAACTTTGGCGATATTACGGCAAAATCCCTCTTCTCTCACCTATCATCAGATTCTTTTTAATCCGGCTATTTAAATAGACCATGAGTCCATATTGATTAAATAGTTTCTTTACGAGCATAAATTTACTTTCAGATGTTATTCTCCTTATCCGGTATCCAACTTAGGTCATTTAAGATTTTCCTGTTTAGCTCCTTTGCGATATTCCATCGGAGTAACGTTATATTGGTTTTTAAAACAACGACTGAAATAGCGCGGAGAACCGAAACCTAACCTATCGGATATTTCTGCTACCTGCAAATAAGGTTCGTTCTTCAACATCAGCGATGCTTTTTTCAATCGGTGATTTAGAATAAATTCATTGGGTGTCATTCCTGTCAATGCTTTGAATTTTGTGTGCAACAATGTCCGTCCCATTCCAAGTTCCTGACATAATATACCAATATCAAAATCCTCATTATCAACATACTTATCTACCACTTTGATTACTCTATCCAAGAAACTTTTATCTATCGGATTAGCAGCCAACAGGTTGACTTCCGAAATCTGATCTTTAGCAAAACGGCTTTGCATCAACAAGCGGTTACGGATCAAATTATTGCAACGGGTTATTAAGATTTTTGCATTGAATGGCTTGGTGATATAGTCGTCTGCCCCACGACGTAGTCCTTCAATATTTTGATCTACAGTGTCAAGTGCAGTCAACAATACAATCGGAATGTGACACAGGTTTATGTTATTCTTTATTTTCAGGCACATCTCCGTTCCTGTCATTACCGGCATCATAACATCACTCACTATCAAATCGGGAACTTCTGCAAAAGCCTGTTTTAATCCCTCCTCGCCATTAGCTGCCGTCACCACCTGATAAAGTGATGAAAATATTTCTTTGAGTACATGCAGAAGTTCCACATTATCTTCTACCAACAGAACTTTCCGTTTCCCTTCCCGCCCATCTATCAAGGGAGTTTCGAACATAGAATCATCCTTTTCCATAAAGTTCTCATCCGGTATGGTACTCTCTTGTATCATAGGCTCTTTTTCTGGAGATTCCAGAAAAACGACTTCAGTATCCTTTTCAAAACAAGCACGAGTTTTAGGTAACTTCACAATAAAACAGCTTCCTTCATTTAACTCACTTTCTACCTCAATTGTACCATGATGTAGCTGAATAATACTTTTCGTTAATGCGAGTCCGATACCAGTGCCAACATGAATCGCTTTATTCCGATTGTCCGCCTGATAAAAACGGTCGAATATCCGCTCCTGTTCTTCTTTACTAATGCCATTTCCGGAATCTTTAACCGCAATAATTACCTGATCCGGCGTAGTAGAGGTCAATATATTTATTTTTCCTTTATCCGGAACATGTTTAAAAGCATTCGAAAGCAAATTAAACAGAACCTTTCTCATTTGCCAGTCATCTATCCAAATAAATACATCCTGCTCCAGTAGCTTCAGATGATAAGAAATAGACTTCTGAGAGGCATAAGCTGAGAAAGACAGATAGACCTCCTCCAAAAATGTATTCAGACTTTGTTCCGATAGTTTTAATTGGATATAGTTTTGATCGAATTTCCGGAAGTCAAGTAATTCTGAGATTAGGAGTTTCATTTGTTGGGCATGCTTCCTTATCCTGAAAATACTGTTGTGCAAAGATGGAGGTATTGTATTCTTCTGTAACATAAGTTCTACCTGACTTATAATGAGAGTTAAAGGAGTACGGAACTCATGGCTCACGTTGGTAAAGAATCGTAATTTAGCTTGATTCATTTCTTCAATATGTTCCTTTTCAATACGTTCTTTCTCCAGCGACATCGCCAAAGTTCTTCTGGAACTTCTACTGAGTTAAGAACAATTAGTGCCTATACTGCGAACAAAAATAGCATAGAGAGGTCTGCTTCACGACATAGTCCGATTCTTTCATTTGCTTTTTGTAAAGTTTAATAGTATACGGATCATGAAAAAGAACAAATTATGCCCAAGATTCCTATTCAATTTAGCATCTTATCACAAAATTTTGTACATAAAACCATATGGAAAACACAGATTAGGACAGCTTCCAAATAGGCTCTGAATAATTAGTGCCCCTATTGAGAATAAAAGTATCACATCGGATCAGATCAGTTACCGTAGTTTTGCGATGTATTTAACACTTTTATTAACTCAATCTAAAGTATTATGAGAAAAAGCAAATTACATTTGCTACCCTTATCTTCTAAAAGGGTACTTGTAAGTACATCGTTAATAATGCTTTTAAGCGGTAGTGCCTGGGCTGTTTCTTCACAAGAGACAGTTGAAAACGGAGATGCGATCACAGCAGTCCCCCAACAGCACAGAACGATTAAAGGTATTGTAAAAGATGCAAATGGAGAACCGATTATCGGAGCTAACGTCATTGTAAAAGGTAATAAAACTATTGGCGTCATCACAAACCTGAACGGAGAGTTTAGTCTCGAAGTACCGTCCAACGCAACACTGCAAATCTCTTACATCGGCTATCTCAATAAAGAAGTCAAAGTAAGTGGCAACCAGGTGTCTTTCAACATCCAACTGGAAGAAGACAGCAAAACACTCGACGAGGTAGTAGTGGTAGGGTATGGCACACAGAAGAAAGCAAATTTAACAGGTGCCGTATCTTCCGTTGATTTTGAAGAACAAACTAAATCACGCCCCATTACGACAGTATCTTCGGCATTAGCCGGTCTAAGTCCAGGACTTCAAGCCAGTTCAGGCTCGGCAATGCCGGGAGAGGATAACACAACCCTACGGGTACGCGGTAACGGTACAATGAATAATGCCTCACCTTTGATTATCATCGATGGCATGGAAGGTTCATTGAATGCCATTAACCCTCAGGATATAGAAAATATCTCTATTCTAAAAGATGCAGCTTCTTGTGCTATTTATGGTGCCCGTGCTGCCAACGGAGTCATCTTAGTCACAACAAAAAGCGGCGATCGCGACAAGATACAGGTAAACTATAGTGGACGCGTCTCTTTCAACAGCCCGACACGCATGATAGAAACTATGAGCAACTATGCGGATTATATGGAATTAATGAACGAATCTTGCGAAAATGTTGGCTCCGGAACTCTTTTTGACCAAAAGTATATCGATTTGTGGAGAGAGAAATCAAAAGATCCCAATGGAGTAAACGAAAACGGTGTTCCTAATTACATCGCATACCCAAATACCAACTGGCTGAAAGAGCTATACTCAGGAGGTATGATACACGAACATAATCTTTCGGTTTCAGGAGGATCTAACAAAATTCGTTTCTTATTGTCAGCCCGTTATCAGGATAATGAAGGTATTGTAGACAATACAGCCAACAAAACCTACTCTGTACGTGCCAATATTGAAGCCAACCCAACTCAATGGTTGACTTTAGGTACGCGCACTTATGCCTCACAAATGGACCGTGAAGTGGGTGACTTTAGTAATGCCAATACTTTCCTCCGACAATCTACAGCCGGTACTTATCCCGAATGGAACGGAAGTTTCGGCTACCCGGAATGTCCGGACGAACGTGCAACAGCCAATAACCCACTATATAAACTGGCACGGAATGATGGCTTCAAACGCTACAACCGTTTCAACACGACCCTGTTTAGTAAGGTCAAGTTCTTTAAAGATCTAAGTTGGGATTTCAACTTCAATTACAACCGTTACATCTACGAAACCCGCCAATGGGGAGTACCCGCTTATCAGACACGTTTCAGTGACGGGGTAATTGTCGATGGTATCACTCCTCCTTCTCAATTAAGCACAAGTTTCGGTTATGAATCCAATTACTCTTATACATTGGAAAACCTGTTAAACTACCATCACACATTTGCTCAGAAACACGACGTATCCGCATTGTTAGGTTATCAGGAATTCTACAAGAATTACTATACTGTAGATGCCGCAAAGAAAGGCTTGATCGACGAATCACTGAACCAGTTTGATGAAGCAACCGAAATGACAAGTACCAAAGGTGCAACCCAGGATTATGCCACACGTTCTGTATTCGGACGCGTGAACTATGCATATAATTCCCGGTATTTATTTGAGGCGAATTTCCGTTATGACGGATCCTCACGCTTCCATAAAGATCATCGTTGGGGATTCTTCCCTTCCTTATCAGGTGCATGGCGTATCTCAGAAGAAAGCTTCATGGAAAATACCCGTACCTGGCTGGATAACCTGAAAATCCGTGCATCCTGGGGTAAATTAGGTAACTCTGAAATTGGTAACTACGAATACATGTCGGTATACAGTACCACCAACGCAGTATTTGGAAATGCCTTAAATTCCGCACTGTATATGGGTGCCATCGCCAATAGCTTACTGAAATGGGAATCTACCACCTCTGTCAACTTTGGTGTTGATGTTAATTTATTAAAGGACCGTCTGAGCATAAGTGCCGACCTGTATCAGAAGAAAACCGACGGTATCTTATACCGCCCAACTATTCCTTATGTATTCGGAACAATGACTGCCCCCCGTCAGAACCTCGCCAAAGTGAGCAATAAGGGAGTTGAGTTATCACTGGGATGGCGTGATAACATAGGAGGGGTAAGCTACTCCATTAACGGCAACTTCTCATACAACAAAAGCAATATAGATGCCTATAACGGCTCTTATGAAAGAACATGGGTAGAAGATCCGAGTAACAAACTGACCGGAGGTAAATGGGAAGATAATATCGGTAAAGTGTCCAGTGGTGGCACAACCCCCATTGTTGAAGGCCGCATGATGAATGAATACTATTTACGGAACGTTTATCATGGCAATGGCTCTTACTACAATGCGGATGGCAGCGTAAATCCTCAAGGAGGACCTAAGACCGGTATGATCCGTACAGAAAAAGATATGACATGGGTAAAAGACATGATCGCAGCCGGATATGAATTTCAACCAGGCAAGACGGTTGCCAAAAACAAGATCTGGTATGGTGATTACATCTATGCCGACTCCAATAATAATGGAGTATATGGTGACGATAACGACTATACTTTCCAAAAAACATCCAATAAGCCCAAATACAATTTCGGTTTTCAGGCCTCTGCCGCATGGAAAGGATTCGACCTCTCTATGGTATGGGCGGGAGCTGCCGGATTCAGCATATACTGGGGAGCAACCACTGGCTATAATGCCGCATCTACAGAATGGGGTAGCACCATCGCACAACGGATTGCCGAAAACCATTATTTCTACAATCCCGAAAATCCGGATGATCCACGTACCAACATCAATGCGAAATATCCGCGTATGGCTTATATAGACGGCTATGTACAAAATCGTCATGGAAATACAACTTTATGGCTATACAAAGGTGATTATATCAAATTGAAGAACCTGTCTTTAGGTTATACTCTACCGAAAAACTGGGTTTCAAAAATCGCTATGCAGAATGCACGTGTTTACGTTTCAGCTGAAAATCTGCTGACAATTACCGGATTTGAAGGCCAAGACCCGGAATCTGCTACCGGTATGGGCTATTCTCCGTTTAGAACAATTGCAATAGGTGCCAATATAACATTCTAAATAAATCTTGAAATCTTATGAAACTATTAAATAAATTATTCATATTAACAGCCACAGCAATTGCTATAAGCAGTTGCCAGGGAGATTTACTGGACACAAAGCCATATGATAAAGCATCATCGGGCAGTATGTGGAGTAATGAAAACTTTTGTACTATGGGAGTAGCCTCTATCTACGCCACCCTGCGCGAAGGGTATGTGGCAAAAGAGGCTTATCTAATGGAGGCATTCAGCGTGGGTGCAACCTGCCGCGACAACGATTATCCACTGCTGGCCGGTACAGCTTCTATCGGTTCCGGAATATTCTCAGACTATTGGAAACAACATTATGCAGGTATCTATCGTGCCAATGATGCCATTGTACATCTACCCGACGCACCGATAAGTGAAAGCGTAAAAGGCAAATTATTATCCGAAGCAAAAGTATTGCGTGCGTTTTATTATTACAAACTGAATGCAGTCTTCAGGGGTGTTCCTTATTATAATACGCCTATGGAACTTGATCAAGCAGACAAACCACGTGAAAGCGAAGAGAATATATGGAATTTCTGCATACAAGATTTAACCGACGCAATAAACGATCCGAATTTCCCCGACCGTATCGCTGCCGGTAAAGCAGAATGGGGTCATGTCACCAAATCAGTGGCTTATGCACTGCGTGGCAAAATCTATCTGTGGACCAAAGAATGGAGTAAAGCGGAAGCAGATTTCCATAAAGTAGGTGAATTGGGACATTCATTATTTCAGGATGGTTACAAGCAACTCTTCAAGGAAGCTAATGAACAGAGTGATGAAGCTATCTTCTCTTTGCAGTGTATCGATAACAATGGCAGCACTTACGGAAATTCCATGAGCTTCCGTTATGGCGGCCGTACTACATTTGGTTCTTGCTGGAACACCATGTTGGCCAGTGTGGATTTTGTAGAAACCTACGAAAATATAGACGGCAGTAAATTTAACTGGGATGAATACATTCCGGGGTTCTCAAGCTTAGATATTAAAGACCGTGAAGTATTCTTCTTGCGTAATACTGATCCGGCAACAGTAAAAGCACAGTATCGCGAAATCGGCTTTGACGGTACGGAAGAGGCATTAGACGATATGGTAAAAAAAATAAAAGCAAAAGTAGACGGACGTCTGGAAAAGCTGAGTGACAAGGCAAAAGCATTCTATCTGCCGGCAGGAAACGAGGCCCGTATTAAAGCTGCTTATGACAGCCGAGATCCTCGTTTAGCCCAGACTGTCATCACTCCATATGCTACATATGATGGTTCCGGAAACAGCGTAGACCACACCTTCACTTCACGCTGGCCTTATTATGGTGCCGACACCGATTATCCTTATGACTTACGCACTGACACCCAGAGCCATTTATACTATTTGTTCCGCAAATTTGTTGCCGAAGGTTCAAGTGAAATGACCAATCGCGAACAATCTCCGATTGACCTGCCAATTATCCGCTACGCAACTGTCGTCATAGGATTGGCTGAAGCATTGAATGAGCAGGGTAAAACCGACGAGGCCATCGAATGGTTGAATAAAGTACGCCAACGTGCCGGTGTTGCACTGTTGAACAGCAATACTGCCACTATGGTCCAGGGACAGGAAGATATGCGCATTCGCATCCAGAATGAATTCCGCTGGGAAACAGCAGGTGAAGGGGTTGACTTTTACGAAGAACTCCGTTGGAAAACATGGAAAGAAAGTAAGTTTAATAATGCTGATGGTACAGCCGGGATGAAAGATGTATGGGGTACTGTCACCTATCCTTATACATGGGGAGGAGACCAATATTATGTATGGCCAATCCCAAAACATGAAACTGATATGAACAAATCACTGACTCAGAACTCGGGCTGGAATTAAACAAATACGTTTAAGCTACTGATTCTTATAAACCAAAGGGCTGTGTCAAAACTCTTTTCGCCACAGATTACACGGATTATCACAGATTATCAACATAGATAATCAATGACTTAAAATTCACTCTGTGTTACTCAGTGTCTTCTGTGATGAGTTTCGACACACGCCCTCTATTCCATCTGAAAAGAAAGTTCTAAATAAACTCTCTTATCGACTTTTCCTCTTTTGAGGATTGACTCCCTCAAATATCCAACTAAAATAGAAAATTTATATAGCATTAAGAACCATTTAGTAAGATGAAATAGCAATAAATTTTGTTACTTTGCCTACGTTAAAATCTTAATTTTATTACGATGAAGAAATTATTAATATTCACTCTCTTGCTATGCTGTACTGTAAGAGCCCTCAGCTATACAGAACGGAACTATCTTCAAAAACAAGCCAGCGTAAGCAGTTTGCAGGAAGTGCTTATATTAAATCAACAATGGGTCACTTATCCTGCTTATACCGACCGAACCGGATGGGACACTTTTTTAGGCTCTTTCAAGAATGAATGTATCCTTCGCGGAGAGAAGCAGTTGAATTATCAATGGCAGGTTGTGAAAGCAACTGATTATATGGAGTTTGAACGCAGCGGCAACCGTAGCGTCATGGAAACTCCTTTCGCCAACAATAACAATGCCATAGCCGACCTGCTACTCGCTGAACTCGCAGAAGGAAAAGGACGATTTATCGATCAGCTGATCAACGGTGTATATCATTCCTGCGAGATGACTTCCTGGGCATTGGCCGCCCATTTGAATGCACAACAGTCTCACCGCTCACTGCCCGATTTTAAAGAAAACATCATAGACCTGACAGCAGGTGACCTGGGCTCTTTACTCGCATGGACCTATTATTACATGCATCAAGAATTTGACAAACTCAATCCTGCCATATCCGAACGTTTACGGCATACGCTTCAACAGCGTATACTGGATCCTTACATGAATAACGATCACTTCTGGTGGATGGCAGTGGACTATAAACCGGGAATGATGGTCAACAACTGGAATCCTTGGTGTAACAGCAACGCCTTAATGTGTTTTATGCTGCTTGAAAATGATAAAGAAATGTTAGCGAAGGCAGTATACCGCAGTATGGTTTCGGTAGATAAATTCATCAACTATACCCATACCGACGGTGCATGTAAGGAAGGTCCCTCCTACTGGGGACATGCCGCAGGAAAAATGTTTGATTATCTGGAATTACTGTCAGCCGTTACCGGAGGAACTGTCTCCATCTTCGATAATCCCATGATAAAGAATATGGGCGAATATATATCACGTTCATACGTGGGCAAAGGATGGGTGGTTAATTTCGCTGATGCCTCGGCGAAAAGCAGTGGAGACGCTCCCTTGATATTCCGGTATGGCAAGGCTGTAAACAGTAACGAAATGAAAGGATTCGCTGCTATGATTAACACCAATAAGCTTCCTTCCGGACGCGATATATACCGTACGCTTGCTACTATAAAAATTGCGAACGAACTAAAAGAAACTCAAGCGGCACATCTGACTCCCCCATTCTCCTGGTATCCGGAAACCGAATTCTGCTATATAACTGACAATAAAGGAAACTTCCTGGCCGCTAAAGGAGGATATAACGACGAAAGCCATAATCATAATGACGCAGGTACCTTCTCTTTCTGGATAGACCAAACTCCTTTTCTTATCGATGCCGGAGTAGGGACCTATACACGCCAGACATTCAGCAAGGATCGCTACACCATTTGGACCATGCAGAGCAATTATCACAATCTCCCCCTGATTAATGGCGTCCCCCAGAAATACGGAGCAACATACAAAGCAACACAAGTACAGGCTGACAAGAAGAAAAACACATTCACAGCCAATATAGCGACAGCCTATCCGGCCGAAGCAGAAGTGGAATCATGGATACGTTCCTATTCACTTCAGAAAGGACAATTACGGATTTCAGATTCTTTCCGTCTGAAGACAGCCAAACAGCCTAATCAAATCAATTTCATGACATGGGGGCAGGTGTGTACGGAAATACCGGGAAAAATTCAATTGGAAGTAAAAGGAAAGAAAGCCGTCATAGAATATGATAAACAACTGTTCGATGTGAAAACAGAAATAATCCCATTAACAGATCCCCGGCTATCCAATGTATGGGGTAAATCGATTTGTCGCATTACACTCACAGCAACAAACATTCATAAAACAGGAAATTATTCTTTTACCATAAAAAAACAATAAAACATGAACTTAAAACCCTTATTGGGAGCAGCCTGCGCAATGATATGTGTGGCTTGCTCAAACCACAAACCCACAGTACCGTCTTTTATAACAGAAAATGTAGAATTTGCCAAAGCACAACTCGGTTTAGCCATCGACACCATCGAAGCAAGCGGAAAATGTCTCAATCCTGTAACTCTCAATAGAGATGGATCTGTATATTACTGCGGATATGCCGATTGGCGCAGTGGATTTTTTCCCGGTAGCATCTGGTATATGTACGAACTGACAGGTGACACCAGCTACCTCCCACTGGCCAGAAAATATACTGAAGCCATTCGCCCGGCCGAACACCTGACTTGGCATCACGATATAGGATTCATCATTAATTGCAGTTTTGGTAACGGCCTGAGGCTCGCTCCCGATACAGCTGCATATAAAAACGTAATGGTACAGGCAGCCAAATCACTTTGTACGCGTTTCCGCCCCAATGCCGGAGTCATTCAAAGCTGGGATGTAAAAGGTAATAGCTGGCAAAGTGAAAGGGGCTGGGAATGTCCGGTTATCATTGACAACATGATGAATCTGGAACTTCTGTTCGAAGCAACCAAACTGTCCGGTGATTCCACTTTCTATAAAGTAGCCGTAGCACATGCCGACCGTACTCTTTCCGAGCATTTCCGTCCTGATGGAAGTTGCTATCACGTAGTGGACTACAATATTTCGGACGGCTCCGTACGCCATAAACAGACAGCACAAGGATATGCTGATGAATCGGTTTGGTCACGCGGACAGGCATGGGCCATCTACGGTTTCACTATTTGCTATCGTGAAACGAAAGACCGCAAATATCTGGATCAGGCACTGAAAACATTCAATAGGATGAAAAATGATCCGCACATGCCCGAAGATCTGATACCTTACTGGGACATGGACGCACCCAATATACCCGATGAACCCCGGGACGCTTCTTCTGCATCCTGCATCGCTTCTGCCCTGTACGAAATCAGCACATATGATGTCCCCGATGCCGCTTCTTACAGAGAATATGCAGACCGCATCATGCATAGTCTCGCCTCACCTGACTATCGGGCCACATTGGGCACTAACGGCAATTTTATCCTGATGCATAGCGTAGGCAGTATTCCGCACAATAGTGAAATCGACGTACCTCTGAACTATGCAGACTACTACTTTCTGGAAGCCCTGAAGCGTAGAAAAGATTTAGATAAATAATTTTATAATAAAGAAGTATCATGAAAACACAACTGTTTAAATTTGCCTGTTTAATTATCTGCTTATTAACGATAGCTCCCAATTGCCATGCCGGCAGCAAGTGGAAAGCCAAACATGTAGTCTTGATTGGACTGGACGGCTGGGGTGCCTACAGTGTAGAGAAAGCTAATATCCCCCATATCAAACAATTAATGAATAATGGTTCTTACACACTGACCAAACGCTCTGTACTCCCTTCGTCCAGTGCAGTGAACTGGGCATCTATGTTCATGGGAGCAGGGCCAGAGCTACACGGATACACGACTTGGAATTCAAGCACTCCGGATCTTCCTTCGAAAGAATTAAGTAAAGATGGCATTTTTCCAACTGTATTCCAATTGCTCCGCGAAGCTGACCCGAAAGCTGAAATTGGCACTCTCTACGAATGGATCGGCATCAAATATCTGGTGGATACGCTGGCAGTAAACAAATACAACCAAGGGATTAACTATGAAAAATATCCTACGGAACTATGTGAAAAAGCCGTGAAGTATATTAAAGAGAAAAAGCCGACTTTGACACTTATCGCCTGGGATAATCCGGATCATGTAGGACATAAGGAAGGACATGACACACCGGCTTATTACCAGAAGCTTGAAGAAATAGACGGATACATCGGCAAAGTGATTGACGCGGTGAAAGAAGCCGGAATGCTGGATGAAACGATTTTTATAGTAACATCCGACCATGGCGGAATCAATAAAGGACACGGAGGAAAAACAATGCCGGAGATGGAGACTCCGTTCATCATCTCGGGGAAAAATATCAGGAAAGGGCATGAGATTCAGGCCAGCATGATGCAGTTTGACGTAGCCGCTACCGTGGCTGCCATTTTCAAACTGAAACAGCCACAAGTATGGATCGGAAGGCCCATAATGGAAGTATTTAAGTAAAAAAGAATGCTAACAAGTTAAAGACATAGGATGAAACGAACCAACAGATCATTATTCATTCATAATACAGCAAGAGGGAGAATAAAATTTCTTCTTCTTGCTCTATTTGCTTTTCAAAGCTTACAAGCACAAAAGCTATTCCCCGCTCCTTCTGCGATAGAGACACATAAGGGTACATTCTCTTATGACGAAGTTTCGGCTGAGTGTGTACGAACTACTATCTCTAAGTCTCTGCCTGCCATCGGTACAGCATATTCAGATGAAGCATATCAACTGGAAATTACGCCGGATTCTATCTTCATTGATGCCACTTCTGAGAAAGGCGCATTTTATGCCGACCAGGCCATCAGACAACTGGCACAGCACGGACGGGGCAAAATCCGCTGTTGCCGGATTTACAGTTCGCCACGCTACGCATGGCGCGGATTTATGCTCGATGAAAGCCGCCACTTCTTCGGCAAAGAGAAAGTAAAACAATACCTCGACCTGATGGCAAGGCTTCATCTCAATGTATTCCACTGGCATCTGACAGACGAACCGGGATGGCGCATTGAAATCAAGAAATATCCTAAGCTGACGGAGATAGGAGCCGTCGGTAATTGGCATGATGCCAAAGCAGCTCCGCAGTTCTATACACAGGACGACATCCGGGAGATCGTGGCCTATGCAGCCGAACGCCAGATTATGGTGATTCCGGAGTTCGATATGCCGGGACATGCCACGGCAGTCTGCCGTGCCTATCCGGAGGTATCGGGAGGAGGTGAAGGACGCTGGAAGCATTTCACATTCCATCCTTGCAAAGAAGAAACTTATCGTTTTATCAGCGATGTGCTCGATGAAATAACCGCCCTCTTTCCGGCTCCCTATATCCATATCGGAGGTGACGAAGTGCACTATGGTAACCAGAACTGGTTCACAGATCCGGATATCCAGAACTTCATAAAGGAAAAAGGGCTGGTCAATGAAACCGGACTGGAGCATTACTTCATCCGCCGTGCCGCCGATCTGGTAGCAGCCAAAGGCAAGAAGATGATCGGTTGGGACGAAATAGTAGATGCCGGTATCTCCCCCTCGAAAGCACTGGTAATGTGGTGGCGTCACGACCGCAAGTACCAGTTGCTGAAAGCGCTTGAACAGGGCTATCAGGTAGTGCTGACTCCGCGCCGTCCGCTGTATGGCGATTTCGTACAGGATGCCTCACATAAAGTGGGACGCTATTGGGATGGGTTCAATCCGTTGCAAGATGTCTACGCTTTTCCCGAACCGATCAGCCATCTCTTTAAAGGATACGAAGATCAGATACTGGGTATGCAGTTCACACTCTGGACCGAACGGATCGCGGATGCCAAACGACTGGATTTCATGACCTTCCCGCGTTTGATAGCCTTGGCAGAATCGGCATGGACTTCACCCGGCGCAAAAGACTGGAGCCGTTTCTGCATGCGGTTGCCGTCCTTCCTGGACTATCTGAAGGAACAAGGCATCTATTATTTCGATGTGATTCACCCACAAGAAACTCCCGAACCGGGCGGACCGGAGAAAGCGGACGTATTACAAAACGGATAGAAAAATACCGATGATCTCAATAATAACATCAGTAATCAATACATAATCAAGAACATATGAAACAGCAGAAATGTAACTATTTTCCCTCCTTATGGTGGAGGGGTCGAGGAAAAGGTTTAAGCCCCTTTCTTCTCCTACTTGTCTTCTCTCTCTCCCTTCATGCCCAGCGTCAGGATATTCTACTCAACAATAACTGGAATTTCCGTTTCTCGCATCAGGTACAGGGAGACACCCGCAGGGTAGACCTGCCGCACACCTGGAATGCACAAGATGCGCTTGCGGGCAAAACAGACTACAAACGGGGTATCGGAAACTATGAAAAAGCCCTATATGTTCGTCCCGAATGGAAAGGCAAGCGCCTGTTTCTTCGCTTTGAAGGTGTGAACAGTGTAGCCAACGTGTTCATCAACCGCAAACACATTGGCGAACACCGGGGCGGATACGGGGCCTTTATATTCGAAATCACAGACTTAGTGAAATACGGAGAAAAGAACTCCATTCTGGTACGTGCCAATAACGGTGAGCAACTGGACATAATGCCACTCGTAGGCGACTTCAATTTTTACGGGGGAATCTACAGGGATGTACACCTGCTGATTACGGACGCGACTTGCATCTCGCCTTTGGATTATGCTTCACCGGGAGTTTATCTGGTGCAGGAAGCCGTCAGCGCCCAAGAAGCAAAAGTATGTGCCAAAGTGAACCTGTCCAACCGGGCAACCGATGGAGCGGCCGAACTTCGGATCCAAGTGACGGACGGCTCTAAAGTGATTTGCAAAGAAAACCGAAACATATCGCTGAAACAGGGGACCGATATTCAGGAACAGCTTCCTTTACTGATTCAAAAACCGCGTCTTTGGAATGGTTGTGAGGACCCGTTTATGTATCAGGTCACTGTCAGCCTCCACAAGAACGGTAAACAGATCGACAGTGTAACACAGCCATTAGGCCTACGCTATTATCATACCGACCCGGCTCAAGGATTCTTCCTGAATGGCAAGCATCTGCCACTTCATGGGGTATGCCGCCATCAGGATCGTGCCGAAGTGGGTAACGCACTCCGTCCCCAGCATCATGAAGAAGATGTGGCACTGATGCGCGAGATGGGAGTCAACGCCATCCGCCTGGCACACTATCCGCAGGCAACTTATATGTACGATTTGATGGACCGGCACGGTATCGTCACTTGGGCTGAGATTCCGTTTGTCGGTCCCGGAGGATATGCGGATAAAGGCTTTGTCAACCAGCTTTCCTTCCGTGAGAATGGCAAACAGCAACTCATCGAACTGATTCGCCAGCACTACAATCATCCCTCTATCTGCTTCTGGGGCCTGTTCAATGAACTGAAGGAAGTCGGGGACAATCCTGTAGAGTATATCAAAGAACTGAATGTACTGGCGAAACAGGAAGACCCTACCCGTCCGACAACTTCCGCCAGCAACCAGAACGGTGATTTGAACTTCATAACCGATAACATTGCCTGGAACCGTTACGACGGTTGGTATGGAAGTACTCCGAAAACATTGGCAACCTTTCTGGACCGTACACACGAGAAATATCCCGAAATACGTATCGGCATCAGTGAATACGGGGCAGGAGCCAGTATCTACCACCAGCAGGACTCGCTCAGGCAACCGTCCGCTTCGGGATGGTGGCACCCTGAAAACTGGCAGACCTACTATCATATGGAGAATTGGAAAATCATAGCCGAACGTCCGTTCGTATGGGGTACATTCGTTTGGAACATGTTCGACTTCGGCGCTGCCCACCGTACGGAAGGTGACCGCCCGGGTATCAATGACAAAGGTCTCGTCACCTTCGACCGAAAGGTAAAGAAAGACTCCTACTACTTCTATAAAGCAAACTGGAACAAACAGGAGCCGATGATTTACCTGGCAGAGAAGCGATGCAGACTTCGCTACCAACCGGAGCAGACTTTCATGGCATTCACCACTGCCCCGGAAGCCGAACTGTTTGTAAACGGTGTCAGTTGTGGCAAACAAAAAGCAGACACTTACTCAACAGTTGTATGGAAAGGAGTCAAACTGAAGGCAGGAGAAAATACCATCCGTGTAACTACTCCGGGGAAAAAGCCACTTACGGACGTAGTGGTAGTGGAATATAAAGAAGACGGATCGCTTCAATGAAACGGATCATCTTAATTATTGTATGGGGATTGCTGGCCGGAGGATGGCCAGCAGTCCCCTGTCTTTGGGCACAGTGCCGGCCAGGAACTGCCGACCGGGATGTCTGGGTAAAGACACTTGTCCGTCTGGCCGATCCGGTACTCAGCAATCTGGCTAACGAAACACTGAAGAAAAGAATGCCATACCAATCGCTTGCACCCGACCGGCAACGTTTCTCTTATCTGGAAGCGGTAGGACGTACAGTTTGCGGCATGGCTCCATGGCTGGAATTGGGAGCGGACGATACGCCGGAAGGACAGTTACGCAAGAAATACATCAAGCTGACTGTAAAAGGAATCAGCAATGCCGTTAACCCCTCCTCACCCGATTACCTGATTTTCGGAGAACCTTCGCAGCCCTTGGTAGATGCCGCATTCCTGGCAGAAGGATTACTGCGCGCCCCCAAACAGTTATGGAGTAATCTCTCTGCATCTGCCCGCAAGCGGGTAGTGACGGAGTTGAAGCGAAGCCGTGCCATTAAACCCAACGAAAGCAACTGGTTGCTGTTTGCCTCTATCATAGAGGCTGCATTGCAAGAATTCACCGGTGAGTGCGACACGGTACGCCTCAACTACGGAGTACGAAAGTTCAGGGATCTTTGGTATAAGGGAGATGCCCAATACGGTGACGGGGCTGACTTCCATCTCGATTATTACAACAGCTTTGTGATTCACCCCATGCTAACTGACATATTAATCGTCATGCAAAAGCACCGGATGCCGGGAGCTGAATTTCTAAAAGTACAGCAGAAACGCTTGGGACGCTATGCCGAACAGCTGGAACGGTTTATTTCACCGGAAGGAACTTATCCGGTAATCGGACGGTCTATCGTGTATCGTACCGGAGTATTTCATGCGTTAGGGCAAGCTGCCCTACTACATCTGCTTCCCGAACATATTACTCCCGCCCAAGTACGTTGTGCAATGACCAAGGTCATTGAAAATCAGTTTCGGTCAGCCGACAATTTTGACGCAAACGGTTGGTTAAGGATAGGTTTCTCCGGTAATCAGATAAGAATGTCGGAAAGCTACATCAATACGGGAAGTACTTATCTGTGTCTGACCGGGTTCTTACCACTGGGATTACCTGCTGACGATGCCTTTTGGTCAGCTCCTCCCGCCGAATGGACCAACTTGAAAGCCTGGTCGGGGAAAGAGGTGCCGGCAGATCATTCATTATAAACCGGCAACCGGACGAAATGGGGTGTGCCGGAACTCGTATTCACCACAGATTACACTGATTTACACAGATAAATATTCAGTAGTTATCAATAGATCAAGTTCGCTCTATGGGACTCTGTATTACTCTGTGGTGAATAATGACACATCCCCATTCAAAAACAGAAAGGTGTAGCTACCACTGCGGATAGCTACACCTTTCTGTTTTTATCTTTACCAGAAGTCCTGACTCTTAGTTAGCACCGCCTTGACCACCCTGGCCACCGCCACCTTTCACATCATCATTATTGATACTGCGGGCAGCTTTCTTCACGCTGGCTTTCAACTCACCGATACGATAGCTGAGGCTGACACCAAAGCTACGGCTCGGATAGCGGCTGCTATTCTTAGACAAGAAGTTTTCACCGATAGTAGTGTTGTTGAACGAACGATATTTCTCGAAGATATTGCTAACATAAGCACTTACCGTAAAACGATCTTTGATGAATGAACGGTTCACACTCAGGCTATAGTAATAGTAACCCGATCCCTTACCCTGCAAGCTAATGTAAGGAGTACTTCCTCCGGCATTCAGACTGGCACGTATTTTCAATGGGAAAGTATGCTGAATGCCACCATACATAGAAGCGCTCCATCCATAATTATGTAATCCTTGGGCCGGACTCTTAATATCAGCGTAGCTGCCATCACCATTCAGATAGATACGAGTATTGGGAGAAGCATTCCAGTTAGCATAAAGGCTCAGACCTGTATTACGGTTCTTACCGATATTTTCGTACGTGCTGTACAATGCACCTTCGGGAGCATGATGTCCTCCGGGGAAGTCCTCACCGCCTTTACCGATCAGACGGCTCACCCGCTCAATACCATTGTTTCCAAATGAGTGACGCAAAGAAACATTCACATTGAACTTCATACTGAACATACTATAGCTCAGATTGAACGAGTGGCTCTTTTCACTTTCCAGATTCGAATTACCCTGGCTGATAAACATCGGGTTACGGTCGTCAAAATAAGGATTTAAGTTCCAGATACCCGGACGCCAGATACGCATGTTGTAACCACCACGCAAGTTCTGTGTCTTACCAATCTTAATACCCATCGTAACAGATGGAACAAAATCATTATAGTTGGTGCTGAAATCCGCTTCCGGACCGATAGCTCCAGCCAAATATTTTACATCCTGAGCGGTATATTCATAACGTACTCCCGGTTTAAAAGAGAAGCCCTTATAACGAAGAGTGTATCCTAAATAAGCAGCAAGAATGTCGTTCATATGCTTGTACTTACTGCTACGGTCGTTGTTGTATTCATAATCGTCGGTTGCCCCTTTAGCTTCGAACAACTTATTATCACTTAAATTATTACGGATAATATATTTGCCACCTACTTCTATCGTATGTAACTTTCCGATAGGGGTGGTGTAGTCCACCTGGAAGGTATGTTCAGTAGTATTCGTTTTTCCATCCGAGTGAGAGTTGTTTAATAGGAACTTCTCAATAATTTCCAATTCAAAAGGATCCTTTATATCTCTATACTTAGTGTAGTAATCCGAATTCTGGGGTTGAGTGCTGATCTTGTAGGAAAGAGTAATCATACGGTCCTTATTCTTTTTAGACGTACGCTGGTAGTCGACATTACCCCGCATCGAATACCACGAACCGCTTCCATCACTCAGAGAGCCATATTGATAAGCCAACACATCTCTGTTTGCATTCCACATCGTAGTCAGTCCGTCACTGTTATTATCATTACTACCTCCATACATACCGAAAGAAGCAGTCAGCAGGCGTAATGTATCAATTTCGTAACTGGCTTCCAGATTACCGTACTGGAAACTACCGTCATAATCGGAAGTACTGTTTGATTCCAGATATTTCTGATCTTCCGAGTCGAAGTTTTCACGGAAACTATTTGAGTAGCTCTTCGGAGTTGTATTATAATTGTAGTTATAGTTACCGGTCAGAGTCAGTTTACCCGACTTAATAGTGGCATATCCGCCCGCACCGGCACCACGGTTACTGCCACTGGCACGGAAAGTAGCGGTATACCCTTCAAAGCCACCGCCTACAGTAACGATATTCAGGATACCGCCTACACCTTCTGCATCATATTTAGCTCCCGGAGAAGTGATTACCTCGATATGCTTAATTGTATTAGCAGGCATACTTTTGAGCACATCTTTCGGGTTATTGCTCATCATGTTATTCGGCTTACCGTTTACATGGATTTTAAAACTGCTGCTTCCATTCACCTTAATGTTGTCTTCACCGTCCACTGTAACCAACGGGACTTTACGAAGCATTTCCATCACTGTGTTGGTCTTTGAGTCCGGGTCGTCCTCAATGTTATATTCAATCTTGTCCACATCCACCTTTACCAATGGTTTTTGGGCAACGATCTCTATGCCTTTCAGTTCGTTAGTAGCCTCAGCCATATTCAATTGTCCGAGGTCAATTACTTTATCTCCTGCCTTTACGGTGAAGTCTTTCACCAATGTCACTTTACCTACAGATGAAAAAGTAGCGACATAGTTTCCGGGAGCAACAGTCAATTTTTCCTGGAATTTACCATTCAAATCAGTTACGGCCATTTTCAAGGCTTTTTGGGGAGCACTTTTTTTCACGATTTTGATCGTAGCATAAGGTTCTCCCTCTTGGGTCAGCGAGTCAAGAAGCACGCCTTTCAATGTATAAGATGGAGCTGCTGTACGTTGCTGGGTTTGCTGAGGTTTCTGCTGTTGAGCATACATCATGCCGGATGTTATAAACATCAACAGCAATAATAGTAGTAGTTTGTTTCTCATGTGAAGTTATGTTTTAGTTTATAGTCTATCAGACGCAAAATCATAGTATTTGTTACAGATTGGCAACGAAAATATCGACTTTATATTCGTTTACGAAACCCTCGGAGTTAAGAAAGGTGAAATAGGGCGATTTTTATTCTTTTTTATCAGAAGTTGTTCGATAACGCACATTAAATCAGATAAAAGAAAAAAAGTACGACAACATTTGCCGCAATCACACAGCCGAAACCGCCTAATATCCATGAGCGCAACTTACTCTGTTTACCCGAAAAGAAAAGTGCATAACACATATTCACCACAATATTGCTGATAATGGCCTGCATGGTACAAGCCATCACAACAGTGGCCGCCACACTCCCGGTTCCCTGCAATAAGTTCAGGATGAAAGGAGTGATATCACTGAATCCGGACACAAATGATAATAAGTTCAACCCTCCGGTACCGGCATAAATCAATGTATAATGTGTCAGCACAGTAAAGATAACGAATAACCCGGCAAAAATCAAAGCCACCTTGAACTCCAGCGGATTGCTGCTATCATCTTCTTCCTCTACAAGGTCAGTATCGGCTGTTTGCTTCCGACGACTGTGGATGAACCAAGCCACGCCGGCTGCAACGGCAGCCATAATCAGCAGATAAGGATAGATAGAGGTAAAAATAGCGGAGCTGAAAATAAGAATTAAAATCATGAAACGCAAAAACATCATGCTGACGGCCAAAAGCATGGCGGCAACATATTCGGATGCTTCCTGCGAGTGTGCATTACGGCTTTTACGTGCCAAGACCGAAATAGTAGCCGTACTACTATACAGCCCGCCAATAATGCCGGACACCAACACACCCGATTCACGAAAGACATACCGCTTCAACAAATAGGAAAGATAAGAAATGCCCGAAACCACGACTGTAGCGAGCCAGATGGTATAAGGTGTCAGGTTGATATCAGGAATAATATTTTCATTAGGCAACATCGGAAGAATAATACCACTGATAGCCAAGAATTTGGCCAGCGTAATCATTTCATCATTTTTCATTCGTTGCGCAATCTCCGTAAAAGTATGCTTCAGTTCGGTGAGCAATAAAACGGTAACAATTACCATGACGTAAAACCATGAAGGTTGTGTAGAGACAATCGGAGCAATACAATAAGTGATTAGTGCAATGACTATAGTCGTCACCCCGAATACGTGGAACTGAGATTGTTTCACATAATAATTGAGTCCTAAGAGAATACCGAGTATCAAACCACCTCCCATGAAAAGGTGCATCTCTTCCGGATCGAGGATATACAAAAGGTATCCTAACATTCCGATAAACGTAAAGGTGCGGTCCGTACCGAAAAGAGTGGTTTCTCCTTCACGCTTCAGACTGATCTTGCGTTGCGAGAGTCCTATTAAAAGTGAAAACAAGGTGACCAGAATAAAGGTCACCAGCTTTTCCGGCAAGTAGTTGTACAGTTGTTCCATATATCTTTATTCTTGAGCCCGTAACTAAAGAAACAAATATACGGATTATTTGTTAGCTACGGCCAGGTAGTATACGGTTTTTTCATTAACTGGGAATTATAGTAGCGAACATCCCCAGTTACCTCTTCCCCGATAAAGTCAGGTTTTACAAACATTTCATCCTCTGCCCCCAATTCAACCTCAGCTACTACAAGTCCTTCATTCTCACCGTAGAATTCATCTATTTCGAATACGTGTTTCCCGCTACGAACCAGGTATCGGGTTTTATCGATCACTCCCGGTTCACAAAGTTTCATCAGTTCCTCTGCCTCAATAAGCGGCAGTTCTTTCTCCCACTCATAGCGGCTCAACCCCGAAGCATCGGAGGCTCCTTTAATAGTCAGGTAACCTTTTCCATCGCGGATACGTACCCGGACCGTTCTTCCACGGGCACTGCTGATATAGCCTTGAACAATGCGACTCTGCGCAAAAGCCTGTGATTTATAGTCTCCTTTAACGAGAAACTTACGTTCTATCTCTTGTGACATATTTAAAAATTCAATTGTATACGGAGTCCCAGAATGCCATATGCATTCCCCCCCTTCCCCAACGATTCGTCTACTTCCTCGGGTTTGTAAGCAATCTCTCCGTTCGATTTATACCCCACCGCTGCCTGTCCGAAGGCATTGGCATATTTATCATTATCTACATACGAATAGTTAATCTGGAATTTAAGATTCCGGGTAGCATAATAATTCACCCCAAACGTCCATCCGTTGGCCGATCCGCCCATCACCTCTGTTCCGTTCAGGTCGATACGGTCAAAACGGGCTGCCAGTTCTATGTCGCCCCAACTACGCCCAAACGACGGCTGTGAAAAAGCGCCACGTGATTTACTATACCGCTGCTGTCCGCCAAACAGCAGATAAGCAGCCTGTACATAGAAACCATTGAACTTCTCCGTCGCTAATCCTTCCATACGCACTGTGTTGTTCATAATGTATTCTCCCTGAAAACGAAACCCTCTGTAGAATCCGGCCAACTCGGCACCCGCCAGCCAGTCGTGACTGACCGAGGCAATAGGCGACGTATCCAGAAACTTGATTTTATTGATATAAGACAGCGACCTTGTACTGTATCTCACCGTATTTGGCATCAGTGAACCAACCGTAGTCTTCGGAGTGCGATAAGATGCAGCAATTCCCAGATGAAAGCCTTTCACTTTATCTGCCGAAACAGGTTGCCAAACCGCACGGGCAGTCACCGATATTCCTTCATCTTCTCCGGCTTTGTTGTTACTTTCAGAATAATCTTTTTCTTTATTACCTTCAATTCGCTTGAAATGTACACCTGCTACCCCCAGGAACTGGTCATGTTCCCAAGTTCCCTGTACGCCAATATGATATTCAGGAGCAAATGCCGATACCACATTCGCTTTCTCCATAAACCATAAATCGCCCGAAGAAGTCATTGCAGCCATCCCAAAACTCTCTTTAAAATTACCTGCCCTAAAGTAGAGCCCGTTGGGAAAAGCATATTTAATGAAACAGTCTTTTAATGAAAATCCGCCATCGGTCAGATCCATCTCTATTTTACCGGATAATCTTTTACCAAATGCAGCAGTGGCACCTAAACGTACACGCCTAAATCCGACACCATTGCCTATGGGCTGGTAATCCTCTCCAAAAAACACCGCTCCATCTGCCTGGATACGGCCATTGAAAGTCAGTTTAAACTTATTGTCCTCCGAACTGAAGGTTAATGATTCTTTCTTCACCTCAGGAAGAAAAGATTTAGACTCCTGGGCAGAAACCATCCCCAGACAAGTAATTGAGAAGATAGAAAAAATAGTAATCAGTTGCTTGTTCATCCGTCTTTTTAGTGATTAGCGATTAATTGGCAGTGATTAGCAGCTAATAACCGGTGATTAGTACAATTCATCTATACGGTACTAATCACTAATTGTCAGTCACTAATCACTCACTCTTAGCCCAAAAGAGAAAAACCGATAATCATAGCCAATGCCAGAATGACCAGCGAGACAAAAACTACCTTAACGACCTTTTTGGCTTGTTCTTCTTCTTTCTTGCTGTGTGTTACTTTTTTCTTATTCTTACTCATAATCGTTAGCTTTAAAGTTCAACGCTAACAAAGTAAGAACAAATCTTTTAACCAGCCAAAAATATGGAGAATAAAATGATGAGCAAAGAAAGGAAATAAAAAAAACATCCTCCGGGGCAGAAAACCCCGGAGGATGTTACAATTCTGTTATGTTTAAGCCTCTTCGGACGAAAATTCCATCAGATAAGCCTTGATAAAGCCTTCTATTTTACCATCCATCACTCCGTTTACATCAGAGGTCTGGAAGTTGGTACGATGGTCTTTTACACGACGGTCATCAAATACATAGCTTCGTATCTGCGACCCCCATTCGATTTTTTTCTTACCGGCTTCCACTTTGGCCTGTTCGGCCATGCGGTGCTGCAATTCTTTATCGTAAAGAATAGAGCGCAACTGACGCATCGCATTCTCCCGGTTCTTAGGCTGGTCACGGGTTTCGGTATTTTCAATCAGGATTTCCTCTTCCTCTCCGGTATAAGGGTCCTTGTACTGATAACGCAAACGAACGCCGGATTCCACTTTATTTACGTTCTGTCCACCGGCACCTCCCGAACGGAAAGTATCCCAAGAGATACAGGCCGGCAAAATATTCACTTCAATGCTATCGTCCACCAACGGAGTGACAAACACGGAAGCAAAAGAAGTCATGCGCTTACCCTGCGCATTGTAAGGGGAAACACGAACCAAACGGTGTACACCGTTTTCACCTTTCAGATATCCATAAGCATAGTCGCCTTCGATCTGGATGGTACAGGTTTTAATACCCGCTTCATCACCTTCCTGCAAGTTGGCCATGGTTGCTTTATAACCATTGGTCTCGGCATAACGAAGATACATACGCATCAGCATCGATGCCCAGTCCTGACTCTCTGTGCCACCGGCACCGGAGTTAATCTTCAGCACGCAACTCATCTGGTCGGCTTCATCACGAAGCATATTCTGCAACTCCAGGTTTTCCACATGTTCCAGAGCCTTTGCATACGCCTCGTCCACCTCCTGCTCGGTGACCAGTTCGTCTTTATAAAAATCGAAAGCCAGCTCCAGTTCGTCTGCCAGTGTTTTGACTTCGTTGTAACCGTCAATCCACTTCTGTAATCCTTTCACCAGTTTCATTTGTGCTTCGGCCTTCTTCTGGTCATCCCAGAATCCCGGAGCCTGTGTTCTCAATTGTTCTTCTTCGACCTGAATTTTCTTCCCGTCGATGTCAAAGATACCTCCTCAGCGCATCAGTGCGCTCTTTCACGTCTTTAAGTTGTTCAATAGTAATCATACTTCTTATTTATGGTTTTCGTTAATAATGGGGAGCAAAGATATACAAAATTTCGTGTTCTTACTCCTCATACATTTTATCAATTACCTCTTTATAATTGCGTGCCACTACCGGGCGTTTCAGTTTCAGAGTGTTAGTCAGTTCTCCCTTTTCCATACTGAACGGTTCAGGAAGCAATGTGAAACGTTTAATCTGTTCGTAGTGGGCAAATTGTTGCTGCAGCGTGTCAATACGTGCACGGAACAAAGCAATAATCTTAGGATGCTCCAACAGTTCGGTCATGTCCTTGTATTCGATACCTTTCTCTTTGGCATACTGTTTCACAAAGCCGTATACGGGTACAATCAGTGCAGATACAAACTTACGCTGATCGGCAATAATAGCTATCTGATCGATATAACGGTCAATAACCAATTTGGTTTCCAATGCCTGGGGAGCAATGTATTTTCCATTCGATGTTTTGAACAGATCCTTGATACGTTCCGTCAGATACAACTGACCATTTTTGAAATAGCCGGCATCTCCGGTATGGAACCATCCCTCTTCATCAATAGCAGCTGCCGTAGCTTCCGCTTTCTTATAATATCCCTTCGTGATCGTTTTTCCCCGAAGCAGAATTTCATTGTCTTCCCCGATCTTTACCTCTACCTCCGGCATCACTTGTCCTACCGAACCGATGTCATAACCGGTCTTCGAAGTACACGAAACAGTCGCAGTAGATTCCGTCAAACCATATCCCACCAACATATCGATACCTACGGAATGCACAAATTCACAGATTTCATCAGGAACAGCGGCACCGGCCGTCGGGAAGAAGTTACCATTCTCTATACCGATAGTCTTTTTCAATAAGGCATAAATAGTCTTTTCGTAGAATTTATATTTCAGCTGAATCATTTTGGGAGGCGTCTTACCTACCCGCAGATACTCAAGATTGTGGATACGCCCTACCTTGATGGCATCCAGCATCAACATTTTCTTGATACCGGTAGTCTCGGCAATTTTCTCCTGGACACCTGCATATACTTTTTCCCAAAAACGGGGTACACTGCACATCAACGTCGGACGAATTTCTTTAATCGTCGTCTGGATGTCGGCCGGACGGAGATTGATACATACCTGTACTCCTTTATGCACACAGAGATAAGTCCACGCCTTCTCAAACACATGGGTCAGAGGCAGGAAGTTCATCGAAACGTCCTTATCGGTCATATCCACCAAACGAATATCGTGAATGCGGAATGCTTCCAGATAGCAAGAATGATGTAACATCACTCCTTTGGGCTCACCGGTAGTACCGGACGTATACAATATATTTGCCAAATCATCAGCACCGGCACGTGCCGTACGTTCTTCCACCACTTCGTTGTGCGGCAAATCTTTTCCTTTAGCCAGAAACTCGTCAAAGTAGATGGAACTCATATCACGCGGGTCTCTTACTACTGCCGGATCGAAAATAATTAACTGGGTAAGTGAAGGGCAAAAGCCAAATACACTGAAAGCAGCATCGTATTGGAACTGCTCTCCTACAAATAAGAAACGTATCTGTGCATCATTGATAATGTATTGTGCCTGTGCCGGAGAGCTGGTTGCATAGAGTGGAATCGTCACCGCACGATTAGCAAAAGCGGCAAAATCCGTAAACAGACATTCCGGCTTATTTTGAGAGAAAATACCGATGTTTTCTTCTTCCTGTACCCCCAGTTCCACCATGGCATTGGCGGCCTGCCTTACAGTTTGCGAGAATTCATTCCAAGAGATAGGGATCCACTGTGCCTTCTCATAGTCACGGTATTTCAGAGCTGTCTTGTCGCCATACTTTTCAGCCTGACGATGAACCAAGACAGATAAATGATGATAAGTCATATCCTTTGTTGTTAGTTATTCGTCTGCAAAGGTATCGTTTAATTTGGAATTATCAGGTGTGAACACTGAATTATTTTGCTTAACAGAGTCAGGCACTTAGCCATATAGCACCTGATAAATAGTTGTCTGACAAACTGAAAGATTCAAGTATTATTTGTACATTTGCATCCGTTCAAAGCAAAAAAAGAAATGATAGACGAATCCATTACATCCGAAGCTGTCGGCTTGCTGAAATCTCTGATCAGCATCCCTTCGCTCAGCCGCGAAGAAGAAAAAGCAGCCGATTACCTGCAAAACTATATCGAGGCCGAAGGTATGACCACAGGCCGTAAAGGAAACAACATCTGGTGTCTGAGTCCCATGTTCGACCTGAAGAAACCGACAATCCTGCTCAATTCCCATATCGATACCGTAAAACCGGTCAACGGTTGGCGAAAAGATCCGTTCACTCCCCGCGAAGAGAATGGGAAACTTTACGGATTGGGCAGCAACGATGCCGGTGCAAGCGTAGTGACACTCTTACAGGTGTTTCTGCAACTATGCCGCAGGCAACAAAGTTATAACCTCATTTATCTGGCATCCTGCGAAGAAGAAGTATCGGGAAAAGGGGGTATCGAAAGTGTATTGCCCGGACTTCCTCCTATCAGTTTTGCCGTAGTAGGAGAACCTACCGAAATGCAACCTGCCATTGCCGAAAAAGGGTTAATGGTACTTGATGTCACTGCCATCGGAAAAGCAGGACACGCAGCCCGTAATGAAGGTGATAATGCTATATATAAGGTATTGGACGACATTGCCTGGTTCCGCGACTACCGTTTTGCCAAAGAATCGTCTCTGCTGGGCCCTGTCAAAATGAGTGTCACGGTGATCAATGCCGGTACACAGCACAATGTCATCCCCGACCGTTGCAGTTTCGTAGTGGACGTACGAAGCAACGAACTTTACTCCAATGAAGAGCTGTTTGCCGAAATACAAAAACATATTTCCTGCAAAGCCGAAGCCCGCTCGTTCCGCCTTAACTCTTCACGTATCGAAGAGAGTCACCCGTTTGTACAAAAAGCAAAAAAACTGGGACGTATACCTTTCGGTTCCCCTACCCTTTCTGATCAGGCGTTAATGTCTTTCCCTTCGGTAAAAATGGGTCCCGGCCGTTCTTCGCGTTCGCATACAGCCGATGAATATATCATGATTAAAGAAATCGAAGAAGCATTGGAGTTATATCTGAAGATACTGGACGGCTTGGAAATCTGACCCTTCCGTCTGTAGTGCTGTCGGCCGGTGGAACAAATTCGTGCAATGTATCAGCTATTTCCAGACCATAAAAGGTTCTATAACTTCTCATCAATTATATTCTACTTGTCATTCTGACAAGTAGATCACTTGAAGCCATGCAGGCAGAGGCTTTAGGAAACAAAGGTCCTTTGATTAGGTTCCGGCTGATAAATAGAAGGTTATAAGTGTTTATATCACATTGAAGGAACACTTGTTTTAACGATCTGTTAAAACAAGTGTTTTGATTGTAAACAACAAGTCTTTTACATGCAAAAGACTTGTTGTTTACAATCTGTCAGCAAAACTTTCCGAAGTGGCATTAACAATGTTAATTCCCATAACGATAACTTACTTCCCAAGCACGACAATCGTATACGAGTAAGCAGGAAACGAATAAGTAAAACCAGATCCGGCAGCCTGCATCCAGATAGCTTTCGGAAGAATCCGGGTCGGCGTATCGGGAAGATTTTCGTCATTCAGTTCTCCACTCAAAGTATATATTTCCATATTTCCCTCCGGAATGAAACCGGACAAATTTATCTGGCTCCGCCGTACCTCAGGTGAAGTGTTCACAACATGCAGAATCACTTCATCACGTGCTTCATTCGTTGTGGCTGTCACATCCAGTTCTCCTTTCACTTCACTCCACAAACGTAACGGATGGTGATGGGCAGCAGACATCTGCTGTGCATAGAAAGTCGGCATTCCCCAAACCTGTCCCGGTGTGAAAAATACCTGCCCCTGATCCCAGCCATTGTCATTTTGCAGATAGGGTTGAAGGGCATTGGCCGCACAGGTAGTCAGGATGAAGTCACCATGGCGGCGAACTACATTCTGAACGGTAGCATGTACAATGGCACGCTGAATGTTATGCAGGTTTCCATTTTCTTCAAAAATGGCACAACGCATCGTTGTATTCGGATTCCATTTCAAGAACTTGGCCTTCATATCCGTCAACTCCCTGTCTATGTTCTCACGGCTACCGAGATCATCCGTCCAAGGGTGATAATCCCAATAAGCAGCTTTTCCGTCAAGGGCTTTAAATACTTTTTCCATGTTAGGCGATTCGGGACGCCACCAGGCAGAATGAATAAATTGCACCTCCGGATCTTTGGCATGAACCGCTTCATAGATATCATTAAAACGATCAATGTAATGCTGATAGTCTGCCTCGATATCCCCCCAAATGACCTCTTCGTTTCCAATCTCCAGATACTTCAATCCGTAAGGTTCGGGATGCCCGTTCGCGGCACGCTTCTTCCCCCATTCCGTATCTACCGACCCGTTCAAGTATTCAATCATGTCCGCCATATCCTGCGCCGACTCTTCTACATTCACTGCATAAGCAGGCACAAACCCTGCCTTCTCGCAGAACTGGAGGAAATCCTCGATGCCGAAACCGTTAGTCGAATAAGTATACCAGTGGCCTTTATAAGGCGGACGCAGTGCACGATCACCAATCATATTCTTAAAACGGTATTCGGGAGCATTAACCATCGTACCTCCATAGCGCAGGAAACGCAACCCCTGATCCACCATTGCCTGCCCGATATCATTACGCAACGGCAACCCACGAAACTGCCGGTCGGCACCGTTCATCAAAGTGACCATATCTACCAGAAAACGCCCTTTCCCTTTCAAATAAATGGCAAAGCGTGCGTTTTCATCGGTCTTGTCCGGAATCAACTCAAATGTATACTTTTTCCAGTCGCCGGACTCGGTACGGATACACTGTACAGCATATTCTTTTTCACCATCCACGCTTTGAAGGGCTACCCATACTTCTGCCTTCCCTTTCAAATAAAGGCTACCGGTTTTCTTCTCACCCTGACGTACGGAGATCCCCCAGCGATTCAAACTCCGGTTGGCAATGCCCACTTTACCGATACCTGCCAGACACTCTACTTGCTGAGCATAGTGTCCATGAAAAGGTTTGTCCGCAACCTGTTTATATGAAGCGGCCGCATTCAGATCTGCAAAAGCATCCCACATGCCACTGACCTGTGGTGCCGATCGGGTTAACAGCTTGACAGGAGTACCATCTCCGATGGTCAGGTTACGGAAAGATGCACCGGCACCCCAATTGCGGAAAGCGACCTTTCCATTACGTAAAGTGGTAAGATGATCTTCGAAACGCAATACTTCACGACTGTTCAGCAGAATCACCAGTTCATCACCCTCCATCTTCACTTCCATACGATTCCATTGCGACGGATCTACATCTACCGGAACTGTTTTCAGTTCCTGCCAGTTGTGCAGATGCTTACCTAACAGCACGCGTTTGCCATCGGCAAACAGGCTGACTTCGTATCCATCAAAATTATCCGCTCCACCTCCGTATTCACCGACGCGCAACAAAAGTCCCGCATTATTGGCAGACGAAATGTCATCGGTAAATTTTATATCGACTCCGACCCTACCGTCAGAGAACTCCGCATCATCATAAACCAATTTCGCCCCCGGATGCGACGATACGGAAAGTTGATCATCTTGCATCTTCCATACCCCTTCGCACCGGGTAAACCCGATAAAGTTATCCATGGAGGCAGGTTCTTCAAAGCTCTCGCCAAAAATCTGCTGATCATAAATTCCCCCATAAATCTCATGATTTACATCTTCCATGCAAGCTCCATATAAATAAGGAGTTATTTTATTCTCGACCTTACCCGCATCCACCCGGATCACAGCGTCCTGTGCCGCTACTACCGAAGCAGACAATATCAGAGCTAACAAACAGTTTACCCTCATTTTACAATTGTGTTTATGTTCGTTCGCATTATTTACTTGCCGGAATCCAAACCGCATAACCCTTATCCTGGCGATTGCCCAAAGCATAATAAGGAATAGCCGTAACCGGTACTTTCTTTCCTGTCTTATCCAGTGCCTGACCTTTAATTACATTGATTCCATTCAATAATCCCTTTTCAAAAGTGATCGACAGGGGAGAACGCATATCAACCTTCAAATCAGCCAAACCTTCATTATCACATCCTTCCAGACAATATACAAAGGGACCGGCGGCAATGGCTACTTTGTCCTGTAAATCCGCCACTGCTTCATTGGCTGTCACCAAACGCGGCTGAACGGGTAGTATCAGCTCAACTTGATCCCCCTTTTTCCATTTCCGTTGAATTTCGGCATATCCTTTGAATATTTTTAGTGGAACCGACTTACCGTTTACCTTCAGGCTTACGGCAGACCGTACCTCCGAACGATACAGGCCATAAGGATTCTCCACACCTTGCGCCCATCCCGGGATACGCACTTTCAATATAAAAGTCTTCTCTTTTTCGGGTTCAACGGTCATGGTGACAACACCCTCCCACGGATAACCGGTCTTTTGCGTCAAACGTACCCGGTTCCGATCCGCCAGAGTCATTTCCGTTTCGCTACCAACAAAAAGGTTCACATAAACGTCACTTCCCTTCTGCGAGTAGATAAATCCGGGCATTGCAGACATCATCTTAAGGAACATTGGCGGACAACAAGGACAATCGTGCCAGCTCCAACGGGCATGCTTAGCAGAGTTCAGCGGATTCTGGTAAGTGTATTGTGTGCCGGAAAGAGAAATACCTGTCAGGACGTTATTATATAAGGTGCGTTCCAATTCGTCCATATACTTGGCATCACCTGTCAGCTCGTTCATTCTTTGACTGAAGAAACCGGCACCGACAGCAGCACAAGTTTCCAGATAAGCATCTGTAGGCAGAAAGTAATCGGGTCCGAACTTCTCGTCAAAGTGAACAGCACCTACTCCGCCGGTGATGAACATACGCTTTCCAATCATATTATCCCATAAACGACTAACGGCAGCGATATATTCCGGTGAATGATTCTCAAGTGCGGCAGCCGTTGCTCCGGTAGCAAACAAAGTAGCACGAACGGCATGTCCTTCAATAGTCTTCTGTTCGAAAAGCGGAATGGAATCTTGCGCATAGTCCCCCCATGACGGACGGGTATGATTCCCGAATTCGGGAGCTTCATATTTCCGGTCACGTATCCATTGTTCGGCAGACGGATTACCCCATGTACCCCACAGAGGGAATCCACAGTGATGTCCTCTGCCTTCGATCCAGAATTCGGCCAATTTGAGATAGTCCTGCTCAGCAACCGGGACATTGATTTGCTTTTTCAGTTCCGGATTGTTTTTATAAATGATATAAAGTTTCACCAAAGCCTCTTCCGGACCGGAATGGGCCGGAACCACATTCTTTTTAGGGAAAGCCCCCATGTATCCAGCCATCAGATTGGCACAGCGGGTTGCCACTTCCAGCAACTTCGTTTTTCCGGTTGCATTATAATAATGTATCCCTGCTTCCACCAGCATACCGGCATTGTACACATCGTGTTGCCAACGAAGCATTCCTCCCCGTTCTCCCCACTGATGGTCAGCTTCCATCAGTTGAGTATAAGTATCGATATAACCATTGGGCTCCGATGCCTGTGCCTTAGCTATTCGGTCGATATATCCGTCGACACGTTTCTCCAAAGCAACATCCGACTGTCTTGCCATCAAGTCTGCCACCCCACGGATTGTTTCGTAAACAAGTCCGTCAAACCAGGGAGCACCTGCATGCTGACCGATATTTCGCTCGCCCTTTGCTACACGGTCAAAGTTCTCAAACGTATTACAGAATTTTCCCGGATGTTCCAGATGCTTCCCTTCAAACTTGTCAAAGACATCATTCACCGTCACCTTCTGCCAAAGATCCAATTTGGGTTTCCAAAATGCATCTTCTATTTTCACCTGGCTTACTTCCGGAAACTGAATGCCGGAACCTCCTTTATCAGACGACTTTGCCGTCAAACTTCCGGTCGCAATCATTGCAAGCAACACCGGAAACATAAATCTGTACGTTCTCATTGTTTTATTTATAGTTTGTTGTTTTCCCGTCTTTCTTTCTTGCTTATGATTCTTATGATCCAAGCAACAGTGCAAAGATAATGAAAGCCATCAAAACTGATACGAACTGGTCTGTATTTTTATTATGTTACAAAACATATACTATATCCGGAGAATATCCATAGCCTTTTACGTTTTTTATCCTATCTTTGCAGCACCAAAAACAAGAATATGAAAAGGAATGAATCAAAATACAAACAAGTAGTAAATCACGTTATAGACGGCATCAACAATGGTAGTTATAAGAAAGGAGACTGGATTCTCTCTATCAATGAATTCAGAAAGAACTATAATCTATCCAGAGATACGGTATTCGCAGGTTTGAGCGAGCTTAAATCAAAAGGAATTATCGATTCCACCCCGGGTGTAGGTTATTACATAGCAACAACCCGAATTGCGCAAAAGCTAAATGTATTCCTCCTTTTCAACGAATTCAACGAGTTCAAGGAAGATCTTTACAATTCATTCATGTCTTCCATCAAAAAGACCGCAAACGTAGATCTCTATTTTCACAACTATAACCGCAAAGTCTTCGAGACGCTCATCAATGAAGCCAACTATAAATACACCACATATATCCTGATGCCGGGCAAGTTCACCAACATAGCCCCACTATTGGAGAGCCTATCCGGACGGGTCTTCCTACTCGACCACTTTCACCCGGAACTGGCAGGCAAATACTCCTCCGTTGCACAGAATTTCGAGAAAGACACTTACGAAGCTTTGGTACACGGACTCCCGCACCTGAAAAAGTACGACCACATCATCATGGTCCAGAAGGAAGAGAAAGAGCCTATCGAACGATACAACGGCCTCTGTACTTTCTGTGAGGAACATCAGTTTACACACGAATATACCGACTCCGTAAGGGACCGGATGATCAAGAAAGGAGAAATATTTATGACTGTCAACGACCGGGATTTGGTAGATCTGCTTAAACAGGCGCAACTACAGCAGTTTGTTCCCGGAAAAGACTTCGGTATCATCTCTTACAACGACACTCCGCTGAAAGAGATACTGGCCGGAGGTATCACTACTTTATCCACCGACTTCAAGCAAATGGGGCAAACCATGGCTTCACTTCTTACGCAGAAAGAGATAAAAACCATAGAGAACCCTTGGGAACTGAATATCCGGCACTCACTTTAATGAGATGATCTCCACAAAATTACCGTTCCGATCGAATCTGACTTGCGAACCGTCACTCAGTTTGTATACCCAACCCTCTATGCTGTAAGAGCCGAGATACATATCCAGGTCATTGGGATAATGATAACGCATATACCTGTACACCTTCTCTGAGGCGCTCAACTCTATCTTTTCTTTCCCAAGAAAATCTCCCTGTGAGTCGAACATCAATCCGTCTCCGTTGGTTAGTTCCACCAAATAGGAAGCTGCCACCGAACGGTCTACCCGTGTAATTTCAGAGTTCGAATATCCCGAAACATAATCGGTAATCTTTTCCGGCAACGATGCCACGAGCTTCTCCGGAAACGCAAATCCGTTTCCGTCTATATTAATCCATGCACTGGCATCTTCGTTAACAAGCATATTAAAGCCGTTCGGCAGGCGGACGGTAAAGTTGAGCACATCCGAATGCAGCGGATGACTGATAGAGATGGAACTCTGCTTACCGAAATACTCTTCTGCAAGTGCCTGTGCCTGCATCAGAGGTACCTCTATCGGTTTACTCTCGGGATCGATAGTCACATACACAGTCTTGCTGACCTGAATTGTATAACGGGTACCCTCCAGACGAATGAAGGTGACTTGTGCATTCGGATAGTTCCGGTGCAAATCTTCCGTCACTTTCGCAGGTAATGTTCCCAGAATCGAAGTCGGCAACAGTTCGGTTCCTCCATTCACTTCCGTCCACTCTCCCCTATCATCAAGCACGCATTTAAATCCGTTCTCCAACCAGAAAGTATAACCGGCAGGAAACTCCCTATCAGGTATATGTTCAATCACAGCCTCAAAGGTTCCATCCGGAAAGTATTTTTCAGTAAACTCCCGCACCGGCTGCGGCAATGAAGATTCACCTTTTATATCCATTTCATATCCGACACAGGTTTGGTCGTAGTAGAATGCTACTTTCTTGCCACTGTTCAATAACACACATTCTCCGTAGCAGGTGTTCTCCACACCGACAAACGGATCATTAGAGAAGTGTTGTTTTACATATGCGATGACTTCTCCAAAAAGGGATTGAAGTGATTCGGGCAAGTTTTGATTTGGAACCATCAGACTCTTCCATCCTCCATTTTCATTAAATTCCACTTTCACCTCATCGGGAAAAGCAACCCGGTAGAGCAACTGATCATTCTCCTGCCTGGTCATCGTTCTTTCTATCTTCTCCGGAGATTGTCCCGGAAAATAATTAGATAAAAAGAACTGCGCAGTACCTGGCAGCTGGTTTATTTCAATCTCCCCGGATGGTTCATTATCTTCCGAACATCCCACCACGGAAAAAGGCAGGCAGAGCAAGAAGCATAAATAAAAGACGGAATAAAAAGTCTTCATAGTCATGTGGTTTTATGTTTCAGGCAAAGTTAAAGGATAGTGCTGAATATAAGCACCTAACAGAGTTAAACTTCATTAAGGAGCAATATCCGAATAGTTTAAAGAACATATTTTCCCCTCTCTACCTTAAATAGACAGAGAGGGAAAAGTACATCAAGATCGGAATCGCCTTAAATAATCTTTGGTCTGATCTGGAAATTCTTTTCTTGGTATAAAAAAGTTTGAAGTATGCCCCTTCTTGTCAACCATAAAAACATATGGTGTCAAAGAATAGTCAAAGTCAAAAGAGAGTGAATCAATCCGATAAATCAAAGGGGTATCATACTCTTTACATTTCACATGCAAATCCCTAACTGGAATATTTGCAATTAACATAGCCATTTTAATTTTGTTCTCTTTTCTGGCATGTTCTAACTCAGAAATCAGAAAGTCAAGGCAGTCTCTACAAGAATAAACAGAGAACCGGACTATTAACAAACTATCTTCAAGAATATCCTTTATCTTTAGAGAAGAGTTCCTTGCATCAGTTATTTCTTCATTTATATCAAATGGTATACTCCTATTTTTAACAGTTTCCAAACTATCAGTTCTCAGCATTTCTTCTTGCAATGCCACCGAATTAGAGGAGAATTTCGATTCTTCTTTCCTATATAATTGGACAATCAAGAGTACACAAAGTATAAGAACCAGTGAAGTTCCAACCCATTTCAAACTCATATATCTAATATTTTTTTATTAAACACACAGAGAGAAGGATTTTTCTCTAAGTTACTCTTATCCTCAAAAGCCAAAACTATATCCTCTCCTAATATCTTAAAGAAAGAACATTCTTTTAATTGTTCCTCTTCTGTCAGAATAGTAAAAACTTCAGATTTACCGACCTTCTCATTATATCGACATAAACAAATGCGATCATACCACATAAAGGTAAAATAAAGGTATTCACCATCTATTTGATAAAATCTTATTGCGGAAGCACAACTTTGATTCTCTGATTTATTCAAATACGCCATACGAGCATATACATCTTTAGCTGCCTCTTCCTCAGGCATTGCATAGGTTCCAAAGTCTATCTTATATTCAGGAACGAGATGATCATTTTCTACAGTAAAAAGTGTATCCTTTAATGGTTCCCAGTAGAGCACTCGCCTTCCTTCCTTTCCTATAAAAAAAGCATCCGGAAAATGAATCCCATTATTCAAGAAACGCCCTTTTACTATTTGCTGAGTTGAAAAATTCTTGTCCCAGAAACTTAATACCGGCATTTTACGATCATCTCCTCCAAATCTATTTGTACTCAAATAACGCTCTGTCCCAACCGGAATAATCATTGAAGGAGAAGGGTCATCCTCATCAAAACAGACCTTTTTAACTCCCATAAACTTGGCATTTATATCAAAATATAATATTTGCTGCTTGTCTTTATCAAAGATGCAAACCTCCCCATCTTCCATATACATACATGCAAAGCTCTGATACTCACCAGGTCCCTGTCCTCTACGAGATATATTAAACAGGAAATCACCTTTATCATTAAAGACATAGGCATTATCTCTTGACCATATAAAGTAACGGTCCTCCTGCTTAAATAAAGCACAAATATCATATAGTAAAGAACTATCTACTGTTTCTAAATTTACTATTTTTGATGAAGATATTCTCACTGTATCAATATGAGATAAGTCTATTTCTATCGTTTTAGTGACATTTTCCTGTCCTCTTTGACAAGAGAACAGGAAAAAGAATAACCCTAAAAACAATATTACTATTTTCGTCATATACTTTAATATTTTTCACAAGTACAACGAATGCCACAACAAGCATAATAACCAGTCTGACATGATACATCGCACGACGCACTAACCCCTCCGCCCTTTATATCTATTCCACCACTTATAGAACATGAAGTGGCTCCTCTACCACCATTATAGCAATAATTTACACCATCAACTTCATAAGTGGTAAAAGTCTCAACCCCATTGTTATTATTATACAAAGAAATAGGTGAATTTTGCTGTTGTGTCATTGCAACAAATACATTAGTAAATCCCAAAACGATAGCAGTAAATACAAATTTTCTCATTGTGTTTCTTTTTTTTAATTTATAATTAAGTGTAATTTCCTTCTTATAAAACTATAAAAAAACACTTTATCCATTCTTATCATAGTTGTCTTTTTATATTTTTCGATAGACAAAGGTCAGAAAAGCAAACAAGAAAACAGGATAATAATCGTTCAAAGAACAACAAAAACCGACCAAAATCAAGAAATAAAGAGTCTATTATCCGTCATGCAACTCAAATAGCCTCTATTTGGTCAAATTTTACTATTTTACAATTGCAGGTACCACCATCAATCCCTTTATCAACATCTATTCGGCAAACACTTCCAACATTATTAAACGAAACATTAAAGATAGAAAGAAAAAAGTTCAGCAACAGCTATAAAAACGTTCAAGTAAAATATCAATTAAAATATTACCATATAAAACCTTGAAAAATATTCAAAGGTCAAACTTCAACACATCACTCCCTCCCTCTTCCGTTATATTCAGTCCCAATACATATCTGCCGGATGGATCAACAGCAATTTTCTCCAATTTTACATCTGTGTGATAAATGGCAACCGGAACACCTTGCCAGGTAAAGACCATAATCTTTGATTTACCCGAAGTACCCAGGAAACCGTTATAAAGGGCATAAAGATAATTGGGGGTGCCACAAAGAGAAATGAAATATTTAGGTGTATTCGGAAAATCAAGAAAATCAGGATCATAGTCCGGGTATTTCAGCTCTTTCCCTATCACCATTTCTTTCATCAGATTTCCTTTTAAATCATAAAAACAGAGAGAGTTCAGGTTCAGCAATCCAGTACAAACTGCCTTTGCATCTTGATTTACCATTAAACAGCTCTCGTATAGATAAGATAAATGTCCTTCCGGATATCCGGACTTAATATCACGATGATAATCCACTGTCTTAACCCGGGCAGTATGCTTATCATAAATGAAAAACAAACCATGCTGCATATCTACATCAATGCCATATACACAAGAGTCTGTTTCATTATAATCCCTGACTACAGGCATCTCCGGCAATTGTTGTGCCTCAACAACAGAAACAGCGACAGGACCGGGAGATGCTGCCGAATGAATCGCAACAGTCTTTTTATTCCAACTATTCAATTCAATGAACGATAGCTTTCCCTTGCCTCCCCTGCCTATCGACTTCTCAAAAAAAGGAAAAAGAAAATCATCCGGACCCTCTCCTTTCATCCCCAATCCGACAAAAGCAGGAGGAACTGTAGCTGTGAAGATCTTTAATAATGTATCATTACGTGCGTCCAAAAAAGCACAAAAAGAATCAGTTACACACAAATCATAGAAAATATTCAGTCCTTCTTCTTCCGACAAGAAGATTTCGTGTTGAAGAGTATCCGTACACGTATCGGAAATATACACAGTTAACTTTTCCTGCTCCGATCCGCAAGAGATCATCACTATCGCTGCCAGACATATCAATAAGAGTTTAACCATAATCGCGTCTAAAATGAAGAATGTGTGTTTTCTTAATACTGCCCTTTAAAGTTATCGCAACAAAGATAACAACCTCAAATCAGAATTACGAAAGAAACAAATGAAATCTGCTCCTTTATAAATTAGTTCGGCATCAAAAGAAACATGCCATATAGCTTTTTGACAGTTTGCTAAACAGCCCTTCTCAGGTTCGATTATTTCAGTACATTAGCCAGGTTCGTACTAAAAATCGTCTCCATTTCATTTTTCTGTTTATCATATTGCAGGAATCCGGACGTTTTCACAACACAATGAATGCCCAAAGGGGGAACCGAGAGCACTCATGTTTGTTTTTCGTAAAAAGAAAGTGCTTTTAGAAAGTCAGAGAGGGATCTCCTGTACTTGTCAACCAGAAAAGAAAGGAGGAAAATAATCTCTCTATTCCGGAACAATATATGTAATCGGGCAAAACATTAGGAGATTTTCAAAAGAGAAGTAAGCATTTTCGGAAATTGCTTACTTCTTTTAGAGTAAATACTTACTTCTTTTGTGCCGGATGCTTACTTCTTTTCCGGGAAATGCCGGCTTCAGAGTCCAAAAAGTCCGGCTTTTCATTGCATTTACCCCGGCTATCGCCCTCCTATCCTTCCGGTTGAACAGAAAGAAAGGAAGAGGCAGTTATCAGAAAAAGCATTTCAGTTACTTTTTGAAAGCTGATACAGGAAAACAGGATCATATTATCAAATCACTCTCTCTGCTTTACTTTACCAGCTCTGCAGTAATATAATCTTTGCTAATGCGCATACGGTCCACACCATTCACCTTTTGAAAGCTGACAGAACCAATATACATTCCACGCGGATGAATATGCTCTTTATCCTTATGTGCATGATAAACGATACGAAGTTTACCCTCTTTATCTTTGAACATAGCGCTATGCCCTACACCCTGCAAAGTACCGGGGTTCTGCAAAATAGGGTTTTCATCATATTTGGTCCATTCGCCCATTATATCGGTTGCCGTAGCACAGCCTACCCCATAGAACGGACTTTCAAAGCTATTGCCGGAATAGGTCATATAATACAGCCCCTTGTGTTTAAGCACATAAGAGCCCTCGTTGACCCGAGGCCAGGCTTCTTCCCATGCTTGGGACACATGAACGCAAGGACGCATGGTTTCTGCTTTGATCGTCATATAATCATTTTCCAGTTCGGCTACCCACACGTTGTTGCCGTCGTTGAACCGGACAAAGAAAAGATACGGCTTCCCGTCATCATCAATAAACAACGAACTGTCGATCATTTTCTCGTCAGCTATCATTGGTTTCTTTTCCTTCTGTCTGAACGGTCCTACGGGTGAATCGGAAATCGCTACGCAGATGTGTTCATCCGCCGTATAATACATATAAAACTTACCATGGATCTCATAAATCTCAGGTGCCCAAAAGCGGCTATCCGCCCACACATCTTCTTTATTCAGTGCCAGCCCATGCAGTTTCCACCGCTTCAAGTCCTTTGAAGTATAGACTTCAATACCATCTGCCGCATGCGTTCCATAGGCATAATAAACGCCGTCGTGCAACAGAATGAATGGATCACCCAATGGAACCGACTCTCCCATAGCTTTCACTTCGGGGATGTCCGGTTTTTCAGTAACTCCTGTATACGAACAAAACGTAATCAGTAATCCCAGCAACATTGTCCCGCCAATAATCATTTTCTTTTTCATAACTGTAAGGGTTTTGAATTCACCACAGATTACACGGATTTTCACAGATTAATAATTTATCTCACTGAGAATTAGATTAAAGACTCTGTATTAATCTGTGGTGAAATAGATTTATTTCTATTCCGTATTAAGCCAACCGACTATTTTCTTCGGCGCTTATTAAACTGAAACCAGTCTAACTTCAACAGGTTATCGGTATCAATCTTACCTTTAGTTTGTGTATGTGTTGTGGTATGAACATAAGGAATTAAAAAAGGCATAAGGATATAGAATCAGACCCGTCGGATCCTATGTTCCTTATGCCAATACAACTAAAAACGCTTGTGATTATTTGCCGTTGTCAACCGAGAACTTGAATATACAATGACTGTTATATTTCTCACCCGGGCGCAACACGGCCGAAGGCCATTCGGGCTTGTTCGGTGTATCGGGATATTTCTGAGTCTCCAGACAGACAGAAGCACGTTGATTGTAAGTAATGCCTTTCTTTCCGGTCAGCGAACCATCGAGGAAGTTGCCGGCATACACCTGAATACCCGGTTCGTTGGTATATACATCGAGTACGATACCTGTCTTGGGCGATTCGAGAGTTGCGGCTTTCCGGGTAATATCTCCCTTGGCATTCAGCACCCAGTTATGATCGTAGCCATTGCCATTCTTCAACTGAACAAAATCAAAATCGTTGATACGTGCACCAACCGGAGTCGGTGTGCGGAAGTCCATCGGAGTACCTTCCACTGTCACAATCTCACCTGTAGTCATAAAGGTGCTGTCCACCGGAGTGTAAGAATCGGCGTCGATAGTCAGCAGATGATCTGCGTTGCTGCCAGCATCACCATCCAGATTGAAATAAGAGTGGTTGGTCATGTTGACGATAGTCGGTTTGTCAGTTTCGGCTTCATACTGAATATCGATCGCATTATCGTCTGTCAGTTTCATGATTACTTTGCAAGTAATGTTACCGGGGAAACCTTCTTCACCGTCTTTTGAGCGATAGGTCAGTTCAAGTTCCTGAGGACCGGTCTGAAGAGCATCATATACCTGATACTGGTATCCCTTCGGACCACCATGCAGGCAATGTCCGTAGTTATTGCGCGGCAACTGGTATTCAACACCATCCAGCGTAAACTTTCCCTGATTGATGCGATTGGCATAACGGCCTATGCTCGCACCAAAATCCGAAGGTTTGCTGATATAATCCTGAATGGAATCGAAGCCAAGTACCACATCACGCATCACCCCGTCTTTACCGGGAACCATCACCGAAACGATGCGTCCGCCAAAGTTAGTGACGCAAACCTCCATGTTGTTCTGATTCCGGAGTACGTATAAATCGGTTTTCTTTCCGTTCACTTCAGTCCGGAAGTTACTCTTCACCAAACCGGAATCCGTAGTAGTCTGTTCTGTCTTTGCACAACCGGCTACAAAGAGGGCACCAAGTGCCCATACAGCTAATTTCTTCATGATTAAACTGTTTTGAGTCCACCACAGATTACACAGATTTCCACAGATTAATAAATTGTCCTATTGAGACTTTATATCAAAAATTCTGTGGTAATCCGCGTAATCTGTGGTGAATCGTATTCTTTTCTGTTTCGTTATATTCTTATTGTATACTATTCAGCATATCCACTTTACCTTCGTTCACCAGTTTCAGGATCAATTCGCCGAACAAAGTGTTCTGCCACGCAAACCAGGCACGGGTAAATTTCTCCGGATTGTCTTTGTGGAACGATTCGTGCATAAAGCCTGTACCCGCATCCGTATTCATCAGCATTTTAATGCACGACTTGATTTCTGCATCGTCTTTGCTGGTGAAAGCCTTCATCATGATACTCATAGGCCATACCATATCGTAACCGATATGTGGTCCGCCAATGCCTTCGCCTGCCTTACCTTTAAAGAAGTAAGGATTGTCGAGGCTCCACACAAAGCGACGGGTATTCTGATAAATCGGATCGTCCAGTGAAACATCGCCCAGATAAGGCATAGCCAGCAAACTCGGAACGTTTGCATCGTCCATCAGCATATGGTTACCAAAACCGTCTACCTCGAAAGCATAGATCTTTCCGTATTTGGGATGATTGTAAACAGCATATTTTTTCAAGGCTGTCTCCACTTCATCTGCCAAAGCCTTACATTCGTTGGCCAAAGCGGTCTTTTTATTTACCGTTGTCAGAATCTCGGCTGCCTTACGAAGCGAAGACACGGCAAAGAAATTCGAAGGAACCAGATATTGCAGTGTGGTAGCATCATCCGAAGGACGGAAAGTAGAAACAATCAGTCCGACAGGTTTCACCGGGTTACCCAGTCCGTCGTTAGTCACTGTATCGAGTGCACGCTCTGTCTTACGCTGAAACTTATACGGGCCTACACCGTCTTTACGCTGTTGTTCTTTAAAAGTACGCAATACATTGGTAATCGCCTGTATCCATTCTTCATCGAAGATACTGGCATCACCTGTTGTCTTCCAGTACTGATAAGCCAGACGCAAGGGATAGCAGAGTGAGTCGATTTCCCATTTACGTTCATGCAGTTCAGGCTTCATGTCCGTCAGGTCACTCATCCATTCGCCGCCTTTAGGACCGTCATTGAATGCATTGGCATACGGATCGATATTGATACACTTGAATTGGCGGTTGATCACTCCGGCAAGCATTTTTTTCAACTCCGGATCGGAGTTGGCGAGCTGTACATAAGGCCATACCTGGGCACCCGAGTCGCGAAGCCACATGGCATGAATATCTCCGGTATAAACAAAAGTATCGGGTTTGCCGTCCTTGCCCATACGAAAGTGTACGGTGGTATCCAGCGTATTCGGAAAACAGTTGGTAAACATCCAGGCCAACTTCGAATTACGCAACAGCTTCTGTACGCGGATAATTTCATTTTCTACTGCCTGTGAACGGAACAGACGTTTAGCCGGTTCCGGACGGTTGTCTTTCTGAATAGCATCTGCCACACAAGTATAATGTGACAACATACCTTCTGCCTTCAGAACCGAAGGTACACAGAGCAATGCCGCAGTTACGACACATGCCCCGATCATTTTCTTTGAGTTTTTTCCTGGCATAATCTTGATTGGTTTATATAAGTTATCTTTTTTGCAGCCTCAACGAACTTCTTTAGAAAACGAATATGGAAAATCCGATTCACGCACTCCGCGCTGTTTGTTGGGAGTAGACGACATTTTCATCGTGATCTTCGCACCGTTCATCAGTTCTTTATGTGTCAGGTAATTGCGGGTTAACGACTTACCATTTACAGTCATCGACGCGATGTAACGGTTTTCATCACTATTACCCGGTGCACTGATTACCACCGTCTTGCCATTTTCGAGATGTAGTTTCATCTGCTTGAAGTACGGTGTACCCATCACGTACTGATCCGTTCCCGGACATACAGGATAGAATCCCATTGCAGAGAACACATACCAGGCCGATGTCTGCCCGTTGTCTTCGTCGCCGCAATAACCGTCAGGATTGGGTGTATAAAGTTTATCCATCACCTCACGAATCCAATGCTGCGCTTTCCACGGTTGTCCCGAGTAATTGTACAGATAAAGCATATGCTGGATAGGCTGGTTACCGTGGGCATACTGTCCCATATTCATGATCTGCATTTCACGGATCTCATGAATCACACCACCGTAATAGCTGTCATCAAATACAGGAGGCAGGATAAACACCGAGTCCATCATTTGGTTGAATCCTTGCTGTCCGCCCATCAGATCGATCAGTCCCTGAGGATCATGGAATACGGACCAGGTATAATGCCAGCTGTTTCCTTCGGTGAAAGCGTCACCCCACTTCAGCGGGTTGAATGGTGACTGGAATTGTCCGTCCTTATTCTTGCCACGCATCAGCTTATGTTCTTTATCGTACAGGTTCTTATAATTCATGGCACGCTGTGCATAGACGGCTATCTCTTCTTCGGGCTTATTCAGCGCCCGGCCCAGTTGATAGATACACCAGTCATCATAAGCATATTCCAGCGTACGGGCGGCATTCTCGTTAATACCTACATTGTAAGGTACGTAACCCAGTTTATTGTAATACTCGTAGCCGAGACGTCCGGTAGAGGAAACCTGTGGATGAACTGCATTCGCACCATGCTTCACTGCCTCCCAGAGGGTTTCTATCTCGTATCCTTTCAGACCTTTCAGATAGGCATCGGCCACTACCGAAGCGGAATTGTTTCCTACCATACAGCCTCTGTGACCCGGGCTTGCCCATTCGGGAAGAAATCCACTCTCTTTATAAGTATTCACCAATCCTTCTTGCATCTTTTCGTTCATCGAAGGATACATCAGGTTGAGGAACGGGAACAGGCAACGGAAAGTATCCCAGAAACCGGTATCGGTAAACATATAACCCGGCAAGACTTTCCCATTGTAGGGGCTGTAATGTACCGGGCTTCCTTTGGCATCCAGTTCATAAAAACTTCTCGGGAAGAGTACCGAACGATACAGACAAGAATAGAACGTGCGGAGATGATCCATATTATCGTCTTCCACCTCAATGCGTCCCAGCACCTTGTTCCACTCCTGGCGTCCTTTGGCAGCAACAGCTTCCAGATTGTCTTTGCCCAGTTCTTTCAGGTTCTGTTCAGCCTGTTCGGGACTGATGAAAGAAGAAGCCACTCGTACGTTGACCGTCTCTCCGCGACGTGTAGAGAACCCGATGATACCACCTGCATGTTTATCTTTCGATTCCAGCTCACCCGGACGGATGTTGCCGTTGGTAACTGCTGCGGTAAAAGTGAACGGCTTATCGAACACCAGTACAAAATAATTCTTAAAGTTCTCCGGCACTCCTCCACTGTTCTTGGTTGTGTAGCCGATGATCTTGTTCTCTTCCGGAATCACTTTCACATACGAACCGTTGTCGAAAGCATCTACGACTACATAAGAGTCTTTACTCTCAGGAAAAGTGAAACGAAACATCGCCGCACGGCTGGTCGGAGCAATTTCGGTAGTTACATCATGATCGGCCAGATATACTTTATAATAATACGGTTTGGCAACCTCAGCTTTATGCGAGAACCAGCTTGCGCGCTGATCCTGATCGAATACCACCTTTCCCGTAACAGGCATAATGGCAAACTGCCCGTAGTCATTAATCCACGGGCTGGGCTGGTGAGTCTGTTTAAACCCTCTGATTTTATCAGCATCATACGTATAAGCCCATCCGTCACCCATTTTTCCGGTTTGTGCCACCCAGAAGTTCATCCCCCAAGGCATGGCAATAGCCGGATATGTATTTCCGGTAGACAAAGCATGTTTTGACTGGGTACCAACCAACGGACTCACATAGTCCACCGGCTCTGTTGTATTCTTTGCAAAAGTACAAAGAGCAGTACCCAGTACGCCAACAAGTAATAGCGCTAATTTCTTCATGATAATAATGGTTTTAAATTCACCACAGATTACGCGGATTAACACAGATTCTTTAATCTTCAATATCAATGGGAAAAATGATTAACCTGTGAAAATCCGTGTCACCTGTGACAGAATCTTATTTTTTCAACTTCTTCTCAAGCATCTTGATATAGTATCCGCCTACTACCGAACGAGCCTGGAAACCTCTCTGGTTGGGACGATCGGTAAATACCCAGTCAGACATCGGTACACGGTCGGTAGTCTCGTTCATGAACAGGTAAACCGGGTCGATAAACTTCTCGAATGTGGCTTTATCCGGCGCCAGTGTAGCAGTCCACATAATCCAGTCGGTCTTGGTATAAGTTTCACGGTTATCCAGCGGCAATCCATATCTGTTCTGCTTGCCAAGATAGTAAGCTATCTCTTTCTGTGCAACTGTTTCAGGGAATATCTGCAGATTCATCAGTTTATCCCATACCAGATTGTACTTCTGGCTCCAAGTTCCGGGCTTGTCAAAGGTCAGGCGGTAATGATCACCGTCATCTGCCATCTTCACCCATTCGGCAGCCATTTCTTTGGCTTTCTGTGTATATTTCTCAGCCACTTCTTTCTTGCCTAACTTATCAGCCAGGTAGCCATAAGACGCTACACCCAGAATGGCTTTGATAGACAGGTTGGCGTTGTGTGCAAAGTGTCCGGCAAAGTCGTCTGTACACAACTGGGTATCCGGATCCAGACCGTATTCTGCCAGATAATCCGTCCAGGTGGTCAGTACATCCCAATGTTTCTGAGCATAGTCGGCATTCCCCTCAACAGCAGCGACAGCAGCAGTCAGTACCAATATATTTCCCGATTCTTCTACCGGCATATCGCCGCCGTATGTCTGACCGTTAGCCAACGGATAAGTACCTACATCATGTGCTGCAAACGGCTTGTTCCATTTTCCACTTTCGCTATAATAAAAGATGTGGTTCATCAAACCTTTTGCCAATTCCGGATTGTACATAAGGAACAAAGGAGAAGAAGGATAAGTGATGTCTACCGTACCGATTGAACCATTGCTGAAGTTTTCTTTTGAAAGGAACAACAGGTCCTTGTTCGGAGCTTCCACCAACTTATGGGCAGCGATAGCCTGGCGATAAGCCAGCGCACAGAGCTCGGCATATTTACGCCCACCGGCCTCGGTGGCTTCTTTCATCAGATTGGCATCGAATGCGGCACATTTATCCATCAATGCATCGTACTCTTTATCGGCTTTTGCAAACTGTGACAGAATGGTTTCGGTTCCGGTACGATTCCAGTACGGACGGAGGTTCTCTCCAAAATACTGAACAGAATATAAATCATCGTATCCCAGGAGCAGATGTCCTTCTGCTTTCTTCGTTTCACCCAGTGAGCGAACCAATGCCAACTTATCACTTCCATCGGTTTTCGATGAAGTCAGTTGTCCGTCGATGAAGCTCTTTCTCAGTGTCTTTCCATCTCCGGTTGCACAAGTGCTGTTTTCCTTGTCAGCAGCCAGATAGAAATATCCCCAGTCAATGCGGACATCATCGCCTTTTTTACCCAATATTTCCTGATTGCGGCTTCCTGTCTTGAGGTATACCAAATCACCTTCGGTAAAGCTTTCGGCTACGGCTTCTTGATGAGGCTGGTCGAGTGCCCACTGCGGACCGGCTTCAAAATAAAGTTCTACGTTATGTGTTTTTCCATCATTCGAAGCTACTTCATATGTAAGGTAGTTCACCGGACGAGCCATCAAATCGAGATTGTCCATAAAGAGAGGTGAAGTGAACGCAAGTTTCAAGTCCACCGGTCCGCAAGTAAATTCGTAGTTGGTCTGCATAGCCTGCACGTCTACCGATTTCTGTACTGCTGTCTGAGTAAAGTTCTGTGTATTGTCTTTCTCTACCAACAGACCGCAATCGATCAGACCGTTGGCAACACGGTTGTTACAGTAAATTGCAATCAGGTTCTCTCCCTGTTTCAGTGCGGCCACAGCCTCTTCCGGCAGTTTGGCAAGCATATGTTTCTTAGCCGAGTTACCGGTATCCACCACCTTCACGCCATTCACATAGATGATGGCGTCATCGTCGTGAGAATATTCCAGATATACATTTTTACCTTGCAGGTTGTCTTTAATATCCGCTTTACGGCGTATCCAGATATACTCTTCTCCCCACTGGGTCTTGGCTGTACTTTCATTCTCCATAGTACCGAAAGCACCTTCTCCTTCTTTCCATGCCGCATCATTAAAGTCGGCATTCTGCCAGCCGTCAGCCGGTTTCTTTGTTGTATACTTAGCTGTCCATCTGCCTTGTTCCGAGGTCTTAACCAGCGGAAGCAGCTCAAGTTCTTCCGTTCCCATGAAACGGTAAATCTGTCCGTCTACCTTGGCAACACCCAAGAACGGGAAGTCCTTACCGGTCCAGTGTTTCACCGGTCCGTCATACAGATTATCCGTAAACGACCAGGCACTGGTGTAAGGGTCAATCATCACCAACGGATAGGCCGGTGCACGCATCTCACTTTTTTCACTCTTGACGTCCTGCGGTGCCCCACAACTGCTCAGCATGGCAGCTGCACCCAAGAACAGAGTCGATAGTTTAAGCTTCATAACTTCAGATTCTTTTTTTATAGTTTTTACCATTCAATATCTACTTGCACGCCGGCGGGGTCGTTCTCGAACTTCAAGAGCAGGGTACGCGAACGCTCTTCCCACAATTTCTCCGGCTGAGGCTCTTCTTTCCCGTTCACGCAAACCCGTATCGGCTGTTTAGGGAGCAATATCCTCGAAGCGTTAGTCGTATGCAACGGGCTCTTGGCTACAAACGAATAACTTCGTTTTCCTGCCTTTTCATCGTATATCCTGGAAGCACCGCACAGCACTTTCGCCTTTGCCCGTCCCGAAATCCGTTTGACATTATATAAGTAACCTTGTTCGCCCAGACGAATCACCTTATGTGTCAATACCGGAAGATCTTTATCAAACAGGTCGATATACACCCCCGAAAGTTCCATCGGAGCATCCGACACACTTTCGTCCAATACGGCAGCAATGGTATATGGTCCCCGTTCGAGCAGGAAACTGTTTTTCAGTTCTACTTCTTTCCCGGCACTCTTTCTATAAGCAACCGAAACCGCATCGAAATATTGCCGGTCATTTCCGCTTTTCAGCACAAAGTGTTTCGGATCTTCACGTATAACGGTCACCATACCTTTTCCACAAGGGTAAGTTCCGGCAGCAGGTACTCTGCCCAGTCCCAGTTTCTCGAACAAATGTTCCGAAGGAGCCTTATATTGATTTCCGTTGGAATTCCACCATTCAAGCACCGACTGATAAGGATCGATATCTTCGCCGCAATAGATCAGCGCTCCGCCTTTTCTCACCCAGTCTGCCAGAAAATCATGATATCGGGGTTCCATCGGTTTCATGTTCGAATAAGACATTACAAGCACCTTCAGCCCCTTGAATGTGTCGCTGAACGGAGTATTCTCCATGTGTACCACCTCCACCGGTATTCCTCTTTTCAATAGCGGCAGGGTCTGTCCATAGAAACTGCTGAATTGCGGATCATCATAGCCATCATGATCGGGGAAACGCTGAAACATCAGCGAGTTTGCCATCAGTACCCCGATGCCGTGCGTACCGCTCACCTGCGTTTCCGAAGTCCGTATGTCGTTCAGCGTATTCACCATAATCTGCATCTGTGTGGAGTAGTCGCGCGGGATACGTTCTTTCCGGTCTGTTCCCGCTACTTGGTACAGCCCCTGATAAATACGGTCCGGCCAAGGCATCACTTCGTAGGTGTCTACCGCCGGATACATCAGCTGGGCGGCAAAAGTAGCCTGGTAATTTATTTTATAATCGAGCCAGTCTTTCGCCCGGTCCTCAATGGGGTCGGTCAGGAAGTACATCTTGCGGTTCAACGGAACTGTCATCGATTTCATACATCCATATTCAAGGAAAGCATTCTCAAATACCCGTTCTTTCTTCACTCCGTCATAATAATTCGGTTCGCGGGCGGTTCCCGTCCAGACCTGCGCGATGTACCCATCTACACAATCCAGCGAGGCCAGGCTCGCTTCGGGACTTACGATCTGCCACGATGTATAGTTGACCAGTGAATGTGTAGGCACAAAGCACTTCACATCCAGCCCTTTCGATTTGCCGTACGTTTTGGCATACGTGAATATCTCGTTAAGAGCATTATAATAAAGATAATATTTCAGTTTATTCGATAAGTATGTATTCTCAGGAGATTCATGTTGAGCTCTCCACGGGAATCCATAATATTTTTGCCATTCGGATTTGAAGGCTTCACTGTATCCGCCCCGCATCCAAAATTCCGGTTCTTCCAGATAAATAGAAGTAATGCCCGCATCGATCACCCGTTTGATCTGCTTTTCCTGTATGTAACGGATAAAGCTCTCGGTAGGTACGATATAAGGAATCAGGTGCCCGTGCGCAATTTCCCGTCCTTCGCGGTCACGCTGCCCCTCTTTGAGGTGGTCTTTCACCCCATCCCATTTTCCAAGAAAATAATCCTGATAATCTCCCCAGGCCACCCCTGTCATAAACTCGGCCCGGTATCCTTTGTCTCTCCACGATTGTACGCGTTGCTCAAAAGTAACGCCTTTCTTATCCAGCGTTCCGTATACCATCACGGCATCGGCACGCACATCTGTTTCCGGTTTCCACGGCTCTGCTGTCTGGAAATTCGTTTTTGTGCCTGTGGCGGTTTGAGAATAGACGCCGCCACAGGCCAAAAACAAACCAATCAAAACTAATACCCTCTTACTCATGTGTTTGTGTTGTCACGTGTTTGTGTTGTTATTTGAATGGAGAAATCACTTGCATCAAAGCGGGACATCCGCTGGCATCATAGCTTTCCATCACACCTGTCGGACAGGGTTTGGCTGCATCTTTGAATGTCACGTTGCGTTTCACATCCCGGTTGTTCCACGCCACGTCTATGTTGTGGCGTAACCAATCCATATACTGAGGCTGATTGCCATCTTCTATCAGGCGAATGATGTACTGTGCAAAGATGGCGGCATAAATACCTTGTTCCACTCCGTTCTTGAACGGCAGCAGTCCGTCAGAATCACACATCTCGTTGCGAACATAGTCCGCAGCCAGAATGGCATCGTCCAAGTAAGACTTTTCGCCGGTTGCTTTGTAAAGCATCACTGCCGATCCGATGAATGTAGCCTGATTATAAAGTTGGGTGGTCCAGTCAATATCCATACCATTCTGTCTCTGGAAATGATAGTGCATATTGTCTGCTATACGGCCTTTCTCTTTATCGAAGAAAACATCCCTCGACCATGCATATACATTTTTAGCCTTTTCCAGATAGTCGGGATCTTTGGTTACATTATAAAGAGTCATGGCACCCACCGTAGTCGGATAGTTGATGCAAGCCATCTTGCCATCGTGCTTGAAGTTCCACCACAAGCCACCCCGCTCTTTATCATACGACTCTTTCCAGACATGGTAGAATCCCGAAGAGGCATGTGCCAGATATTTCGGATCATCGGTGATTTCGTAAGCACGCGCCAACGAAATAATCCACCACATCATATCGTCATAAATAAACCATTCTATTTTATTGTCCCAATTGTATTTATCGTATTGTTCGTATCCGCCTTGATACACCTCTTCTATCAACCGGCGATATTCAGGAGCCTTCGTACGTTTATACGCGTTCATAATCATATCCCAATAGATAGCCTGTACCCAGATGGCAGCTCTTCCCTTCATATCCGAAGAAATGGCATACAGTTTCATCTCCGGATTATAAAAAGTAGAATGAAAAGCATCGATTGCCGTCGTTGCGTCTTTCTTCGTAAAGTGCTTCAGTTTTCCATCCCCGGGCTGAGCGGCCCATGCGAGTGTACAGGGAAGAATTAATAAGATAGTTACCAGGGTCAGTACTTTGTTTTTCATGTCTTTGCCTCAGATTTTAAATTTTGATGTTACAAAGATTGGGGAAATATTGGAGAAAGGAGGATAATTATCATTCAATAAATAGCAAAAACTGACCAAAAACGGGGAATAAACCGGTGATTATCCATAATGGAACATTTGTAACAGGCTTTTGACCTGAATTTGTCCATTCCATCAAATGCGATGCTGTTAGACAGCTGATAATAAAAGGAAGCTTTGCAGGATATCTCTACAGTTTTATATGCAAAATCTTTTCGGCTTCACCGGATTTATCTATTTTTGCATGCATAACAGGACATTTCATCAAATAAAAAACTGTTTGTGAAGGGAGTAAATATATTCTATGAGAGTAAATAAGATTTGTGCAGGCTTATTAGTCTGTTTATTTTTTCTGCTTATTCCGGAAAGTTGTAAGGAAGAAAAAGATGAAGTTATAAATATTTCGTTGTCGGAGATAACCTTCGGTTCGGAAGGTGAAGCTAAATCCGTCGAAGTCTATACCAATACATCTTGGGCAGCAGAAATAAGCCCCTCTGCCTCCTCGTCCTGGGTTAGCCTGAATGTTGTTTCCGGAAAAACAGGAACATCTACGATACAGATTACTTTGACGGAAAACGATACAGCCGACGAGCGTACCGCCGAGGTTATTTTCCGGGGGAGTTCGACGTCACAGACTTTAAAAGTGACCCAAGAGAAAAACGAAGTATTAAAACTTCCTTATGAAGAAATTGGTTTCTGGCAGATAGGAGGAACGCTCCCACTGGAAATTGAATGGAATATCGAATACACGGTCGAAATAGAAACGGAAGCCCGGGAATGGATAAAATTGGGCGAACCGAAAGAATTGTCGTCAGATCTGATTAATATACACATAGAAGAGAACTTAAGTGAACTTCCCCGGATCGGCCATGTCTATGTAAAAGGAAAAGATTCTCCTTTAGCCGATACGCTACTGATCGACCAAGATGGGTTAGAACTTAACTTGTCGCGCAATACCCTTGATTTTTCAAAGTCTGCCGAAAGCAAAACGGTGATCGCGACAACGTCACATACGGACCACTATAACATCCCTTTACTAAAGCTCGAACTTCCTGAAGACGCGAAAGACTGGTGCACGGCCGAAGTCGATAACCAAGGCATACTTTCGATTTCAGTATCAGAGAACCGGACGGGCATTGACCGCGAAACCGATTTAACCGTTATCGCCTCAATTTTGAAAGAAACAGTGCACATCACGCAAAGAGCAGAAATGATTGAATATTATCAGGACGGTGATTTTATACAATTGCAAGCAGCTACCAAAGGCAAAGGTATTAATATCGTTATTATGGGAGACGGATTCCTGAAAACCGACCTGGACAAGGGTGGGTATTATGAAGCCCTTGCCCGCCAGGCCGAACGTTATTTTTTCAATATTGAACCATACAAATCTTACCGGGAATATTTTAACGTCTATATGATAGCTGCTGTTTCTGAAGAAGAAGGTGTAAGCGAAGAGATTCCCGGACGAAAAGTGAACAACAGATTCGGTTCAACCTTCGGTGAAGGGACGAATGTCCTGTGGGACGAAAATATATGCCGCGATTATATAGACCTGATTCCGGGCTTGGATAAGGTGGTGGAGGTAACCGGCATCCTTATCCTGAATAGTCATAAGTATGGCGGAACTACCCTATTGCGTTCCAATGGCTTTTCTGTGGCAGCTTGTCCTATAAGCGGGAACGTAGCGAACAATGATTTCGAAGCACTTATCCATCACGAAGCCGGCGGACACGCTTTTGGCCGATTGGCTGACGAATACCAGCTTTATGATGTTCCAATTCCGTTGGAGAATAAGAATTATCTGAAATTGTGGCAGCCGTACGGTTACTTCCATAATCTGGATTTAACAAATGACCTGACCCAAATTTTATGGACCGACTTTACTAAGATACCTAAATATGCCTATGTCGGTGCCTTTGAAGGAGGCTTTTTATATAATTATGGTGTATGGCGTCCTGAATATTTGAGTTGTATGGATACTAATATCCCGTATTTTAATGCTCCGAGCCGCTGGCTGATTGTGGAAAGGATTGCGGAACTGGCAGGCACACCGATTACTTTTGACGATTTCGTGCGTCAGGATCATGTTTCGCCTCCGACCGATGCGATGACAAGAGCTGCCCGGAATAGGAAACACATTCCTCTGGGAAAACCTATTTTGATAATACAGGATTAGGCCTTGGGATGCGGCTTTGCATACACCACATTTCTCCCCTCTCCGTGGCCCATCAGTACCCCGTCCTCAATAAGTAGGTTCAGGTCGTTAATGGCTTGCTTGACGCTGCAACCGGTAAGCCTGGGGAGTAGTGCGCACGGTGCATGCAAGGGAAATTCCGTAGATATTCTCCAAGTAACTGTCGGCGTTATTCCATCGTTAAAGATGCAGTAGGAGAAGCCGATGTAGAAGCTGAGTGGGGTGAAACAACCAAGCTCTCCAAGTTCTACCGTCCAACCATCGGCCAGGCAATCTCGCAATCCGTCCATAAAAGATGCCATGGTCAAGAAACATTCAGCAATATTAAGAGAATTCATTTGTGGTTCTCGCTATTTCTTTCGTACTTTGCGTTGCGCAATTTACGTAACGCAAAATACGAAAGATATGAAACAAGCAAATCCCTTCTTAATATACGGTTATGTCAGTCCCGAATATTTCTGCGACAGAAAAAAAGAGACCAACAGGATTTTGTCTGCATTGGAAAATGAAAGAAATCTTACATTGATCGCCCCCCGGAGAATGGGTAAGACCGGCTTGATACGAAATACCTTTTATCGGATGGCGCAGACACATCCCGACGTACGGTGCTTCTATATGGACATTTATCCCACCCGCAACCTGAATGACTTTGTATCTTTACTGGGACAGACCGTCTTGGGGCAAGTAGACAGTTTCTCTCAGAACTTACTAAGACAGATCTCGACTTTCTTTAAGAGTTGCAGGCCCGTGATTAACGTCAACGAAACAAACGGCATGCCTTCTATCTCGTTAGAAATCGTTCCCAACCAGGAACATCAGACTTTAAAAGAGATTTTTGATTATCTGGTTGCTTCCGAACGGAAATGTTACGTTGCCATTGATGAGTTTCAGCAGATCACGGAGTATCCTGAGGAAGGAATAGAAGCCTTACTGCGTTCGTATACACAGTTCACCCCCAATGTACACTTCATTTTTGCCGGAAGCAAACAACACATCATGACAGAAATGTTTGCGTCAGCCAAACGTCCTTTTTACCAGAGCACGCAGATGATGGCACTTGCCGAAATAGACGAAAGCCTATATTATGACTTCGCCAATGATTTTTTTCGGAAAGAGAATCGGACACTGGCTTGCGAAGGATTCCGGTATATTTATCAGAAATTCGGCGGACACACCTGGTATATACAGTCCGTCCTAAACAGAATGTACAGCTACAAGGACTCTGCAATAGCCCTCAATGAAGTCCATACCGCTATCCGTGAGATCCTATGCGAAAGCGAATTCATGTTTCAGAACTACTTGGCACTACTGACGGATAATCAGGCCAAACTGCTAAAGGCCATAGCCAAAGAAGAACCTGTATCAGCCATCAATTCCGGAGAATTCATCGGCAAGCACAAGTTGAAAGCTGTCAGTAGTGTAAATACAGCGCTAAAAACATTGATTAACAAAGAACTGATTTATAAGTCGGACATGGGATACATCGTTTACGACCGATTCTTCGGACAGTGGCTCAGAGAACAGCCTTTCTGAAACCAGATACCTCTCATACAAAAAATGCATTTCGATCTTCCATCTTCCACCTTTCAACGATTATCATTCTAATAATCAGCAGAATGACTTGGTGGAAGATCGCGTTTTCAGCCCGTTTATCTTCCACTCGCATCTTCCATCTTCCACCCGCTGTTTCATGAAGAGAATTCAAAGTAAAGTCTTGGTTTACAAAGGTAAACATCGCATTGTTTAAGCAAATATGCCGTATAAAGCATTTTGTTTTCTCCCGTTAGTTAGTAGAAAATGGTGCAATCTTTATCTCGTCCCGCATACCCGGGCCCATGAGCCCGCATACCTAGGCCCATGAGCCCGCATGCCCGGGCCGGGATAAAGATAACGGAATATAACGTAACATACTGGCATACAAACTATTAAAAATACAATAAAATCATATTGCTTACCCCCTTATTTGTACCGGATAACAGGCGCTTTTGCTTGCAACGATGGTGTATTCCCCTCTACAACAGGCCATCCTTTTTTCCAGTTTACACAGTCGAGCATCAACACTCTTCCTTCAGGATTGGCCACACTGACAGCATGATAAAACATCCAATCCGCTCCTTTATCATCTGTTACGATTTCAGAGTTATGCCCTGGACCCACGAATGCTGCATTTTTATCAATCAGCACTTCGTGATGATTCTCCAGCATCGATGCCCCTTTTTTATCTACATAAGGGCCGAATAAGTGTTTCGACCGCCCCACCACTGTGGTATACGTACTCTTTAACCCTTCACAACAGCGCCCGATGGAAGCAAACAAATAGTAGTAACCTCCCCGCTTGTGAATATAAGTTCCTTCATAGGCTGTGCCTGCCACCTGCTGTGGTTTCATTCCTCCTTTCAGTGAGAGTCCGTCATCACTCAACTCGGCTCCATAAATGCCATGAAAACTCCCCCAAAAAAGATATTTCTTGCCGCCATCTTCTATATAGAAAGGATCGATACAGTTCTGAATTTCGATTTCGTTACTGCGGAATAGTTTCCCATGATCGGTAAAAGGCCCTTCGGGTTTATCTGCGACAGCCACACCGATACCACAGGTCCACTCTCCACCCCAAACAGACATGGAGTAATACATCACATACCGATCACCGATTTTATTTATATCCGGCGCCCAAAGATTTCCTTTCGGCTCGAATGTAGGGCGGGTTTCATTGGTAAAAGCCGTACCCACAAAGCTCCAGTTTACCATATCTTTCGATCGGTGAATAGGAAGATTCCGGATATTTTCCGTTGCATAGAGGTAATAATAGCCGTCATCTGCCTTGATAACCGTAGGGTCGGGAAGGCTGTAATTAATAACGGGATTGGAATACTGCTGTGCAATGGAAGGTACACAGAAAGAAAAAATAGTAAAAAGGGAAAATAAAAGTTCCTTCATGCTGAATATATAAATTAAGAAAAGTCCCCTTATTCAGAATCTTCGAAATGTAATCTAAATAAGGGGAAACTTTTGGTTTTAACAAGCTATTAATTTATTTTTCTCTGATATAATAATACCGAGTTTCATATTTAGTCGTAGAGCTACTACCAGCACTTTCATTATAACTGGTACTTATAGTAAAACGATTTGCTTTTATTTCCTCGGTTATTATCTCCCCGGTCCAACTATCTGCTGTATACCACAATCTATAAGATTCACCATTATCTACATAACAGAATAACTCTACTCTTCCACCACGTTTTGTTTTAATTCTCAAGACTTTCCTAGTAGGGTCCAATAATTCTATTTCTTCAAACAAACCGGAACCACTCTGAGAACCAATCTCCAAATAATATTCGGTAGTAGCCACTTTATTCACACTACTTACCTCGATTTGTTCATTATCCGACGTATTAGCCATCACATTTGTCATACCTAAAGATACTAACACTAACGCAGTTATAAAGAATTTCTTGTTCATAATACAATTAATTTAAGAGTTAATAAAAAGTTTATTGAAAAAGGGAAGGGTATCAGGAAAACCCGATACTCTTCCCTCATTATACATTATTATAAACTATTTCAGTCGAATCACTTCAGAGTAAATTCCTTGATCAGAACCTTTTGGCCATATACAAATACGGCCGAAAAGAGTACCTCTTTTCAAAGCTGTTTGAAACATTTTATTGTCTGTATAGTCCTTAGGAGTAAACTCATAGCGTGCACCTGTTACATTTATTTCAGCCATTTTGGCACCATCTGCATCATCAAAACGATCAACATTATGTTCACCATCATTTATGTATTGAGTTGTTCCTAACATAAAGAAGACACGGTCTATTTCTTTCCCCGCAATCTTTTCTACATTGAAGGAAGCTGTCACTACATTACCATTCAGTTTCATCTCAGCATTTCTGACCATGTAATAAGGAACGACCTCTACATTTTGTACAGTATTACCAGAGACAATAACATTAATAGTATCGCGGCCTTCTTCTGACCAAGGGCCATTACCACTTTTGGTGATCAATTGATACTCACCATCAAATAAGCATGCGGAATAAGCTCCGTCTTGATTTACAAAAACTTCAATCGGATCATGCTTTTCATAACCACGCTGATAAAGGAACAATCGGACCGCCTCATTTCCACGTAGTTGCAAAGCCTCTCCTTCATAAACGACCTTTCCAGTCAGCATTGATTCTGGAGCATCATAATTATCCTTTGTACAACTGGTAATAACTATCATTACCAATAGTAGTGCTGAAAAAATTTTGGATATTGCTTTCATTATTTCTTTCTAATTTAAGATTATTGATACGGGTTCTTCACCAGTTTCGGATTGTTATTCAGCCAACCATTATCTAACTCAGCATAATAATGTTTAGGTAGACATTTCAACGGATTTCTATAATAACGATTCATGTTTTCTTCAAAGAACACCCATTTTCCATTCTTATCATCGTCAGAGACAACTAAGAAAGGCCACAAGCCACGGCGTGTAGCCGTGATATCCATTTCTGAGCCTGTCCAGATCTTATCAGCTTGACGCCAACGTTTCAAATCCCACCAGCGATGGCCTTCAAAGGCAAACTCTACTTGATTCTCATGCATAATCTGTTGATGGTTGACAGAAGCTAATTCTTTAACACCTGCTCTGGAACGTACTGCATTTATATATTTCAAAGCAGTAGCATCACTTCCACCATTAAGTTCATAAGCAGCTTCTGCAGCTATCAAATAAGCCTCAGAGAGACGGAAATAAACATTCCACATTTCAGATCCACGGTCGGTTCCCGCAGAAGTCGTTTTATCAAGATATTTACGGATATAGAAACCTGTACGATTACATTCACGTTGGTCATTACGAACCATCGGACCATTCAAGGCTGTAACATATCTTCCTTGATCATCTTTTTCTCCAAGACTCTGACCCAATTTCTGTTCCCACTGTCCATCAGCGTTTTTAATCCATTGTCCTGTTTGCAAAACGACAGTTTTATCTCTAAAAGAAGAACCAGGATAAAGAATCGTTCCGGCTAAACGAGGATCGCGACCTTCAAATAAATCTTCGGGATTAGTATAAAATTTAGGATCATCCTTTGTACCAACATCAAACTTAGCCCCTTCTCCCGGAGTATCTGTAGCTATAGGTTCAAAAGCTTCCACCAGATTTAGTAATGCAGATAAACGGCTATTTCCTCCATCTTCGGCACCATCATGGGGCTGTACTGACTTGGTATAACCATGAGTTTGTCCCGGATAAATATAATCACGTGACCAAATGACTTCTGTATTGCCATTTTTTTCACATACAGCCTTAAAGAAGTTGTCTGCTTTCTCTTGCGGAGTAGCATCATCAGCAACTCTCATCAAAGAATATTTTCCACTATTGATAACCTCTTCTGCAGCAGCTAACGCTTTCTTATAATAATCAGTTGCTTTCTCTGAAGAGATACCTACTACTCCTGTTTCCGGATTCAACAATGGATAATCGGCAACTGTATTGTATCGGGCAATAGAACCTGCATAAACAGCTGCTCTTGCTTCAAGCATTTTTGCGGCCCATTTAGTTGCACGAGCTCCATTCTTTGAAGGTTCGGTCGGCAACATTTCCGCAATGGCCTTACACTCTTCTATAATATAATCATACATTTCAGACTCTGTTGCACGAGGAACCTGAAGAGTAGTAATATCCATACCAGAAGTATAATCGTACACTTCATCGCCTACAATCGGCATTCCTCCCAAAGTACGACAAGTACAGAAATAAACCCATGCACGTATAAAACGAGCCTCTCCTTCCATAGGAGTTTTATCAACTTCAGACAATGCGGTCGATTCTCTCAACCCTTTTAAGAATTGGTTGATATTACGGATCAATGTATAATCATATGTACGCCACCAGTTACGATCAACTTCCTGATCATCTTTAGTATCATAAGTAATGGCCTCATCCAACAGAGCGAACCCATCCGTATCTCCTACATGTTGGCCTAATGATATACGTTCATAGAAATTAGCCAATACAGATTTTGTCAGATTGACATCTCCATAAACTTGATCTTCCGTCATAATGCGATCTGGCTTTTGGTCCAGAAATCCACTACAACTACTTAATGCCAGTGCACAAGCAGCAACAGCTATAAAATTTCTCTTTTTCATTGTTTGCTAAAATTTGAGGTTAATACCAAGATTTATAATACGTGGCGTTGGATAAATCAAGCCATTATCTTTAGAACCTTCCGGATCAATAATGGGTACATTAGTCAATGTCACCAAGTTGGTTCCAGACAAATATACACGCAAATTACTAATACCCGATTTTGCTAACCAAATTTTCGGTAAAGTATATCCGAACTCCAAATTACGCAATTTGATATAATGTACATTATGCAGCCAGAATGTGCTCTTATCATAAGCAGATGTTTCGGCATTATTCATACGTATCAAAGGATATTTACCAGGAATCAATTCACTATCAGCATCCCACACATCGGCTAAATGCCAAGAATTATTCAATACTTCACCCGGACTATTTCCATCATTCTGGAATGGACGTGCCGTTTCCCATTGTTGCATCCATGAAGTCATTCCGGAACCTGTCCAGTCCATCGAGAGATCAAAGCCTTTCCAACTAGCAGATAAATTGATACCAAAGTTCAGGTTAGGAGTTCCATCCTGTCTGTAACCAATAGGACGTTCGTCCATAAAGTTAATAACACCATCGCCATTTACATCCTTGTAGATGATATCACCCGGCACAACTGTACGATTACCTTTACGGTCAATATCTACCGGATAAGTAGCTATCTGCTCCCAATTTTCAAAGCGGCCGACAGCCTCATATCCCCAGTTTATATAACCTACACGATGCCAAATACTATTGCGATATCTATCCCAAGAGTTACTGCGACGATCATCATATTGTTCCCAATCATAGAAACGAGAATAAGTAACATTAGCGCCAGCGCTATAATTGAAATCATTGATATTATCTGTCCAACGCACCATTGCATCGTAACCAATATGGAGATCTGATCTCAGATTCTCTTTCGGCAATCCAAAACCAACTTCAGAAGGTAACAATACATCATAACGTGATTCCGGGATACCTGTACGCAATCGGCGGAAGAAGTCAAACTGAGCGGTCAACCGATTATTAAAGAAGCCCATATCCACACCAATATCCAATATTTTGGCTTTTATCCATGACAATGTCTGGTTGGGTAACCCACGAGGAGCAGATCCTACAACATACTGTCCGTCGATAACCGAACCTCCTTTATTGTAGTCATAACCTGCCAAATAATCAAATGCAGAATAATCACTTACATTATCATCTCCTACTACACCATAAGAACCACGAATCTTAAAGTCAGAGAAAATATTTGCCAATTTACTTTCTTGCCAGAATTTTTCCTGAGAAATTCTCCATCCTAAAGATGCCGAAGGGAAGAATCCCCAACGATTTCCCGGACGGAACTTCCAAGAACCATCCCAACGGCCAATAAATTCAATTAAATACTTATCAGCATAACTATAATTGATGCGTCCCAAATATCCCATTCGAGCCTGGGTATCATTTCCGTTATCATTAAACGTTTTAATTTCCTTAAATTGAATCAGATTCAAATTATTAGCTACCGGAGTTGAGATTAAGTTGAAATTCGGACTCTTGCGCTGAGAAGCTTCAAAACCGGCAATAGCATTAATATAATGATCCCCAAACTTACGATCATAGTTCAACTGGAAATTAGAAAATAAATCTTCATTTCTATGACGAAGACGTTCACGATAAGGAGTATTCATTGATGCATCCACTTCATAAGTATCATTAGCCTGATTATATCGATACAACTTAAAAGGATATTCATGATTTTCCATTTCTCTATAAGCGAAATAGTAGCCCACCATTCCCTTGGCCTTCAATCCTTTCAGTAGCTCGTATTCTGCTGTAGCCTGCATTTGAAGCACACGCCAATCATCCGTCATTTTACCAGAATTTTCATAGTTCAGAAGGGCAAAATTGGTATTAATATCCGTTGAGACTTTCTGCGGATAAAGAGGATTATCATTTGCGTACGGGCCCATTGTCGGCCAGTTCTTCAAGTTAGCATATAAAGGAAGGCCATAATCATCCCCCCCGGAACTCCAGGATTCTTACGTGACTCGATACGACCGTTCATACTTGCTCCAATCTTAAAACGATCATTGACTTTCATATCAATATTCATCTGAACATTGGTACGTTTGAATCCACCATAATTACGAACTGTGGCATCTTGATTGATATGTGACACAGATACATAATAGTTGGCTTTATCCGAACCTCCGGAAAAGTTAGTATTTACATAATATTGTGGAGATGTCTTCCAAATATAATCTCCCCAGTCAAATCCGGTATAACCTTTCTCCGTACCAGCCATCCACTTATCATAATCCTCTCTTGAGAATTTACGTTCTCCATCAGTTCGGCCGGCCCAAGTCTCAGCAGCTGTATATGCATTTACATACGTTTTAGCATCAGCGGGTTGAATCCATCTTGAGTTTTTCTGCCAGCCATAATAAGCATTGACAGAAACTGTATTTTTACTCTTCTGTTGTCCTTTCTTAGTAGTTACCACTACTACACCATTAGCAGCACGAATACCATAAATAGCAGCAGAAGCATCTTTCAATATTGAAATGTTTTCAATATCATTAAAGTCCATATTATTAAATTGCCCTTCATCCGACTGCACACCATCAATCACAAACAGCGGGGTACCCATATTACGAATCTGCAATGCAGTAGAAGCACCAGGACGACCATCTTGCATACGAGTATTCAGACCTGCGATCTTACCAACCAATGCTCCTGAAGCAGTAGATGCAGCTGAACGCTCGATATCCGTTGATTTAATCGCAGAAACGGCACCTGTCAAAGTAGCTTTCTTCTGTGACATACCGAAACCGGTAATAACGACTTCATCGAGTACTTTTGTGTCTTCTTTTAGAATAACTTTAACTGTGTTTGATGCTCCTACGTTTACTTTTTGTGTTGTGTAACCAATAAATGAGACTTCCAGTGTAGCTTTAGGGCCAACACTCAGCGAGAATTCACCGTTCATATCGGTGATGGTACCAGTCGTGCTTCCCGGCTCTTTTACATTAGCACCAATTACCGCTTCGCCATTGGCGTCGATAACTATACCTTTTACGGTCCGTTGTTGTTGAACGGAGTTCACAGCCCATACAGTTTCTGTTGCTGGATTTTCGGCACCGGCGAAACTGTAGGCACTTGGCAAAAGCGAAAAGGCAGCCATACAAAGTGGTATGCGCCACATTCTGCTACGACTTGCGAGCCAAAACATTTGTTCTTTTTTACGCATAGTACATAAATTTAAAAAACAGGTTCTATAAATCTTTAATGTATAAAAGCATCGTTATGGAAATAACCCCCGGGATATAAGACGGGATGTATTTCATAGTATAGCTCTTACGGTTTCGAAACATTGCAAAGGAAAGTTATTTTTAGCTAACAAGACAATAATTTCCGTTCAATAAACAACAAATTCTGTTCTTTTCAACATTTCAATCCCCTTCACAGAGCCTCAAAACGACATCTGAACAGATTCTGCTATTTATTGAACAGTATTTTTCATCTCCTTTCTACGAATTTAGTCACCTTTGTATAATTCCTCATTTATTAATTAAATAATGTATTAAGCAAACATGAAATTACACATTGCTATGCTGGCAGCTACCCTGCTGTTATCCGGAGGAGCCTCGTACGCCCAAGGGAACAAACAGGAGAAAAAGGCGAAAGCCTACATGGTGGCAGACGCCCATCTGGACACTCAGTGGAACTGGGATGTACAGACTACCATTAAAGAGTATGTATGGAACACGATCAGCCAGAACCTGTTTCTGCTGAAAAAGTATCCGAACTATGTGTTCAACTTTGAAGGCGGAGTGAAATATGCCTGGATGAAAGAGTACTATCCTGCACAATACGAAGAAATGAAGAAGTACATCGGGGAAGGCCGCTGGCACATTTCCGGAAGCAGCTGGGACGCAACGGACGCTCTGGTGCCTTCGACTGAATCGTTCATCCGCAACATTATGCTGGGACAACAGTATTACAGACAAGAATTCGGAGTGGAAAGCACGGACATCTTCCTGCCCGACTGTTTCGGATTTGGCTGGACACTGCCTACCATCGCTTCGCACTGCGGACTGATTGGTTTCTCTTCACAAAAGCTGGACTGGCGTGTGCATCCGTTCTATGGTAAGAGCAAGCCTCCGTTTACAATCGGCTTGTGGAAAGGAATAGACGGATCGTCTATCATGCTGGCACATGGATATGATTATGGCAGAAGATGGAATGACGAAGACCTTTCAGAAAACAAACAACTGAAAGAGCTGGCAGGCCGTACACCTCTTAATACAGTATACAGATATTACGGTACAGGCGATATCGGCGGATCACCGACACTGGGGTCCGTCCGATCTGTGGAGAAAGGACTCCGAGGGAACGGTCCGGTAGAAATTATCAGTGCGACCAGCGACCAGCTTTATAAAGACTACCTTCCTTATAAGAATCATCCCGAACTACCGGTATACGACGGTGAACTGCTGATGGACGTTCATGGTACAGGATGCTACACCTCTCAGGCTGCCATGAAATTGTACAACCGCCAGAACGAATTGCTGGGAGATGCTGCCGAAAGAGCTGCCGTAACTGCCGAATGGCTGAATCAGGCCAAATACCCGGGAAGCACCATCAATGAAGCATGGAAACGCTTCATTTATCATCAGTTCCACGATGACCTGACAGGAACCAGCATACCGCGTGCCTACGAATTCTCATGGAACGATGAACTGATCTCACTGAAACAGTTCTCCAATGTACTGACTTCCTCCATCCATGGCATCGGCAAAGAATTGGATACACGGGTTAGCGGTATTCCGGTAATCCTTTATAATGCGCTCGGATTTGTGGTTACAGATATTGCGGAAATAGAACTTGACCTTCCCAAAGCTCCCAAAGGGATAACGGTGTACGATGAAAAGGGCAAAAAAGTATCGGCTCAACTCATTTCTTATACCGACGGAAAGGCACGCATCCTGGTAGAAGCAACAGTTCCGGCTACAGGATATGTGGTATATGACGTACGCACATCGGGAATCGCCACAGGTGATGTTGCCCCCAACGTCAATACTTTGGAAAACTCCCTGTATAAGATTACATTGGATAAAAACGGAGATATCGTCTCTCTGACTGACAAAAAGAACGGCAAAGAGCTGGTGAAAGCCGGGAAAGCAATCCGCCTGGCACTCTTCACTCAAAATAAGTCGTACAACTGGCCGGCATGGGAAGTGCTGAAAGAGACAACTGACCGAACTCCGGTTTCGATTACGGATGATGTAAAAATGACTTTAGTAGAGAACGGAACCTTACGTAAATCGCTTTGTGTAGAGAAACGTCATGGAGAATCGGTATTCCGCCAATATATACGCCTATATGAAGGCAGCCGCGCAGAACGCATCGACTTCTATAATGAAGTAGACTGGCAATCGACTAACGCACTGCTGAAAGCCGAATTTCCTCTCAACATTGAGAACGAGAAAGCTACATATGACTTAGGTATCGGAAGCATCGAACGTGGGAATAATATCGAAACCGCTTATGAAGTATATGCACAATATTGGGCCGACCTGACCGATCGTGACGGAAGTTATGGTGTATCGGTGATGAACGACAGCAAATATGGATGGGACAAGCCGGATAACCATACGATCCGCCTCACCCTGCTTCACACGCCGGAAACACGCAACGGTTATGCATATCAGGATCACCAAGATTTAGGACATCATGTGTTCACTTATAGCCTCGTACCACATCAGGGAAAGCTGGACAAGCCCGGTACTGTGGAGAAAGCTGAGATACTGAATCAACAGTTGAAAGCCTTCCGTACTGAAAAGCACAAAGGAAATGCCGGAAAATCGTTCTCGTTTGCTTCTTCGGACAACCGCAACGTACTGATCAAAGCACTGAAAAAAGCGGAAGAAACCGATGAGTATGTAGTGCGCGTATACGAAACCGAGGGTCGGAAAGCACAGAGTGCCACACTGACTTTTGCCGGTGAGATCATCAGTGCCAGCGAAGCCAACGGTACGGAAAAGGCAATCGGCGATGCAACTTTCGAAGGAAACAAATTGCAGGTAAGCATTACTCCTTATTCTGTAAGAACTTACAAGGTTCGCCTCAAACCATCGGGACGTGAGGCATCTCCGATCGAATATGCCGCTTTACCGCTTGACTACGACCGCAAATGTGCTTCTTATAATGAATTCCGTGGAGAAGGCGACTTCGAATCGGGTTATTCTTTTGCAGCCGAGCTCCTGCCGGATTCACTGATAGCCGGTCAGATCACTTTCCGCTTGGGAGAAAAAGAGATTGCGAACGGAATGACTTGTGAGGGTGACACCTTGCAACTGCCTGCGGGAAACAAATACAACCGTCTCTATATCCTCGCCGCCTCTACCGAAGGAGACAATCAGGTCGACTTCCGCATTGGCAAGCAGACCGCTTCATTCGTTGTGCCTTCTTATACCGGCTTCATCGGCCAATGGGGACATAAAGGACACACCGAAGGATATCTCAAAGACGCCGAGATTGCCTATGTCGGTACACACCGCCATGCATCCAACGGTGATCAGCCTTATGAATTCACTTATATGTTCAAGTTTGGTATGGATATTCCGAAAGGAGCTACCAGTGTAATCTTGCCCCGAAATGAGAAAGTGGTTTTGTTTGCTGCTACCCTGGTTACCGAAAATGAACCGGCTACAACCGTTGCCGGCACTCTTTTCCGCACCAATAACGTAGGCAATGCAGCCACTGCCGGAGAAGGTAAGGAAGTAGTACGCGAAAATATCCTGAAAGGAGCTAAAATCATTGCTTGTTCAGGATACACCAACGACGAAGAAAAACCGGACTTCCTGCTGGATGGTAAAACGGATACAAAATGGTGTGACGTTTCACAAACGCCGAACTATGTAGACTTCGATCTGGGTAAAGCACAAAACATCAGCGGTTGGAAGATGGTGAACGCCGGACAGGAAAGTCACTCATACATCACCAATGGTTGCTTCCTGCAAGGGAAAATGAACCCGGGCGATGAATGGACCACTCTGGATGCTATCGACGGTAATCATGCAAATGTCATTTCACGTCCGCTGAACTATGACGGAAAAGTACGTTACATCCGTCTGCTTGTGACCCGTCCTACACAGAGCACCGGAGGCAGAGATACACGTATCTACGAACTGGAAGTTTATAAATAATGCAAATCAGTAGTGGAAGATTTGAAATTCAACTACTAACTTGCATAAACAAAGAAATAAGAAGAGTGGCTAATGGTTATGTACTGTCAGCCACTCTTTTTTCACATAACTCCCCTCAGAGTTTGATTTGCCTTGACATATCCCTGAATTTCAGTGCATCCTTCCTATCCAAGTTGGCCAACCTCGGTGAGTTAAGCAGACTGGGCCTACGGCCAGCATTGATTCACACCCAAACATCCTTATTAGTTAATTAGTTAGGAGCTCCAATGGAGTATCTTCTATAGGGAAATTAAGAAAGGGTTGTGTCCAAGCCGAACAAGCTTTGGATACAACCCTTAACAGTAAACTCTATTATATACCGGTTCTTATTATTTCTGCATTTTATCCATCAATACCTTCATCCAATAACCACCGATTACAGAGCGTGCCTTGAAACCGACAAATTTACCACTATCGGTATAATGCCAGTCACTCAGCGGAACGCGTGATACGGTTTCGTTGGCATACTTATATATGGGAGAAATGAATTTCTCAAAAGTCGCTTTGTCCGAAGACATGGCAGCACTCCACATAATCCAGTCGGACTTAGTATATTCTTTGCGGGAATCCAACGGGAGACCATAAAGATTTTGTTTGGTCAGATAGTAAGCGACTTCTTTCTCCATCACATTGTTGGGGAAAAGGTGCAGATTCCACATTTTGTCCCAAATCATATTATATTTCTGACTCCAGGTATTCTCACGGTCGAAAGCCAGACGGTAATGATCGCCTTCGCGTGCCATTTGTTCCCATTTAGTAGCCATAGCTTTGGCTTTAGCGGCATACCGGTCGGCTACATCATTCATATCGAGCATACGGGCCATTTCGCTATAACCGGCTACTCCCATGATGGCTTTTACCGAAAGATTGGCATTGTGTGCCCAGTGCCCGGCAAAGTCATCAGTACAAAGTTGATTTTCGGGATCTTGTCCGTATTCTACCAAATAATCCGTCCAGATAGTCAGTAAATCCCAATACTTCTTGGCATAATCGGCATTTCCTTCAACTTTGGCAATAGCAGCGGTCAGAACCACCATATTTCCACCCTCTTCAATCGGCATATCTCCTCCGTAAACCTGTCCGTTCGCAATAGGATATGTACCTATGTCATGAGCCGGGAAAGGTTTGTTCCAACGTCCGCTGGCACTGTATTCAAAAATACTGGTCATCATACCTTTCTGCAATTCGGGGTTATAAGCCAGAAAGAGAGGGGCAGACGGATAGGTAAGGTCGACGGTATTGATACAACCGTTACTATTGTTCTCTTTAGAGAAGAAGAGCAAGTTACCATCCGCATCCTTGAACAGCTTATGGGCGGCAATCACTTGGCGGTAAGCGAGCGCACACAGTTCAGAGTATTCTTTGCCACCTGCTTTTTCTGCATCGTTCAGAATCATTTGGTCGTAAGCGCGACAGCGTTCCATGACAGATGCATAATTGGCCTTGGCACGTTCGAAGGCATCAAAGATAGTCACTTTACCGTCATGTTTCCAGTAAGCCATACGAGGCTGATAGAAGTATTCAATAGCTGAGATATCATCATATCCCAACATCAGGAAGCCGGATTTGCCATCGGCACCTACTTTGCCCAGGTTATCGGTATAGGCCATAGCCGGCATCTGGTCGGCACGACGGGTCACGCATTCGGCTTGCGTGGGCAATAAAGTACCCTTAGTCGCAAATTCGTTCTTCATGCCATAATAGTTACCCAGGCTTACAGCCGTATTGGCACCTATATTTCCGGCCAGATAAGCATATCCCCAGTCAATGCAGATTCCATCTCCTTTTCGTCCGAGGATAGGCTGATCGATGGTTCCCGCCTGCACATAATTGATACCGTTACGACGGATCACTTTCGAACGGGTAGGTTGCGTCAGTTCATTGATGGCAAGCTGTGGAGTGGTCTCTACATACATCTGCACATCGTGCTGTTTTTTATCCAGCGAACGAACGCGGTAAGAAATATAATTAACGGGAGTAGACAACAAATCGAGGTCGTCCATCATCAAAGGTGCGGTAAACACCAGGTCCAGTTCCACCGGACCGCAAGTAAACGTGTAGTAAGTTTGTGTGGGGAGTACGCTTACCGATTTCTGGACGGCTGCCGTCTCAAAGCCCGTCGTCTGTTTGTTCAGGCGATAAAGGCCGAAATCTACATAAGCACCTCCTGTTGTGTTGTGACAGTGTGCGGCAAGTACGTTTTTTCCTTTTTGCAGCTTCTTCTTGGCTGCGTCCGATAGTTCGAGTAATACGTCGTTGTTCCATGAATAGTCCGTAGCAACCAGCTTTTCACCATTCAGGTAGAGTTCGAATACATCGTCGTGCGAATATTTCAGATAGATGGTTTCTCCGTTCAGGTCGTCATTGATCTGAAATTCACGACGAACCCAGATATCCGGAGTCGTCCAGCGAGTCTGGACACGAGGCATATCGGGAGTACCGAAAGCACCTTGACCCTCTTTCCATCCGGCAGCATTGAACGAAAGGGTATTCCATCCCGCAGCCGGCTGGTCAAAAGTATAACTTCCCTGCCAGGTATCGGTATCCGTCATCGGAACAAGAGTCTCAAGGTTCAACTTATCTTTGCCCATAAAACGATAGGTTTTCCCATCCACACGTATGGCACCCAACAAAGGATGTTCCGTTCCGGTCCAATGCATCGTGCTGCTTTCATTCAGTGCATCTGTGGGCGACCAGATGGACAGATAAGGGTCGGAAGTGATGAGAGGCACTGCCGGAGCACGCAAAGCTACATTTTTACTCGCTTTGTACAAATCAGCTGCCTGTGCATTACATAGCATACCGACTGCTAAAGCCATTGCAAATAGTTTTTTCATTATTTTATTTATTTGTATGTTTCACTCAAAATCGTATCCTTCAACAATCTATACCTTAATCAAAAACTTGTGTACCTATCGACACCCTACTCTAATCACTTATTTAAAGAATTGCATATCTTGGTATTGATAGCCTTCACCTGGGCTTCATTCACCTTAATCACCTTACGGTCATATGTCATCAGTCCGTTCACTTCCATTTCCACATCAGTAGTCTGTGTGTAGACAGCAGCCGAGAAACCTCGCTGAATCAACCGGTACAATTCATTACCGTACTCAACATATTGTTTCGTTACTTCCTCCGGAGAATTGAACTTTACGTATCCCCAGTTGTGATTCGGTTCCCAAAGGTGTTCGTTTAATGCCAGGCCGATGCCGCCATATTCACCCAACACGGTAGCACGTCCGGCATCGTAGAAGTCGAGTGACGGATTGGGGTAATGATGCAGGTCAAGAATATCACCGCAAGGGAAGTGATTGCCGCCACTTGCCGGGTTCACCAAGCGTGAAGGATCATACTTCTTTGTCCATGCCGCAATATCTTCGGTCTTGAACTGTCCCCAACGCTCGTTGAACGGAACCCATACACCGATGCAAGGATAGTTGTACAAATAGTCCATGATCTCTTTCCACTCTTTACGATAAATCTGTTCCGACTCTTCACTACGATTCAGCTCGTTACCCGTGAAGTAATTATACATCTGCCACTCCGGTTCACGGTCGCCGTTCGGCATATCCTGCCATACAATGATACCCAGTTTATCGCAGTGTGTATACCAACGTGCCGGCTCTACCTTCACATGCTTACGGATCATATTGAATCCGAAATCTTTGGTTTTCTGGATGTCATACACCAATGCCTCGTCTGTCGGAGCTGTATACAATCCGTCGGGCCACCATCCTTGATCGAGCGGACCGAACTGGAACACATCTTCATTATTCAGTTGCAGGCGTACAATCCCGTTCTTATCACGGCGGGTAGAATATTTACGCATAGCTGTGTAACTGTCTACTTTATCAGTCACTTTACCGTTGCTCAACAGGGCAATCTGCATAGAATAAAGAGCCGGAGAGGCAGGACTCCACAATTTTGCATCGGCAGGCATCTGAATGTCGATGGTCTGGCCATTCAGTCCTTTTCCGGTAGCAACCAATTGTTTGCCATCGAACACTTTCACTTCAATAACTTCGGAAGGACAACCGGTACTGGTAGCAACATCTACGGTCAGTTTCTTTCGGTCGATATCCGAAGAAGTACGAACATTCGTTATATGACGTTCGGCCACAGGTTCCATCCAAACAGTCTGCCAGATACCTGTCACGGCCGTATACCAGATACCTTCGGGACGGTTCACCTGTTTGCCGCGAGGCTGAGGTCCGCGGTCTGTCGGATCCCATACTTTCACTACGAGCTTATTGTCTCCCTTAGCAGCCAAAGCAGCTGTAATGTCAAGCGAAAAAGGAGTAAATCCGCCGGTATGCTGCCCTACTTTAATATCATTCACCCAAATATCGGCTTTCCAGTCTACAGCACCGAAATTCAACATCACCTTTTTACCTTTCCAAGTGGCAGGTACAGTGAAGGTACGCTGATACCAGAGTTCCTCATCGGGACTTACTTTCTTACCAACACCTGAAAGGCTGGACTCTACGGCAAAAGGAACCAGGATCTGTCCTTCATAAGCCGAAGGAACGGCTCCCTTTTCTGTGATGGCATAATTCCACAAACCATTGAGGTTTTTCCACTCTCCCCGTTCCATTACCGGACGCGGATACTCGGGCAGTACATTCTCAGGGTTTACCTGTTCAGCCCACTTTGTCTTGATTTTGTCTCCTGCCGGTTTCCATTGTGCAAAAGCGGAAGTAGCCATCGACGCTGTCAGAACAGCAATTAAAATGCTCTTTTTCATTGTCTTAAAATTATGTTTAACCTATTGATTACGCAATACGTTCCCCGGGGCAGGTAGTCAGCTACCTGTCAAACTAAGGAAAAACGTTCTAAATAACTATTTTATTTCAAGGGAGTACCCGAAGGCTTCGGCAAGGCGACTCCTGCACGAACCGGAATCCCTAAATCGGGCATTCCATTAGCATCCCATCCTATTTTCTGTATCCGCGGATTGCGGGTCTCAGGACTACCGGTATCTCCGTTGGTTACCTGACGGGCATGGTAAATCATATACCACTCCGTGCCATCGGGCGACGGAACAAACGAGAGACCACCCGGACCGTATACTTCGTTTTCCAACGATTGCTGAAATACCGGAACCGGACTTTTTGTCCAAGAGGCCGGATCGAGCAGATCACTTTCGGCATCGGCAGTCAGCATTCCGATGCAATAATAAGGTGACCATGAACCACTGGCGGCATAATAGAGAATCAATGTCTTATTATCCTTCGAATGGAAGAACTGAGGTCCTTCATTCACATAAATAGGATAAGCCGTACGGCTACCATCCGGATTTACCCACTGGCGTTCCCACTCATATTCGGGTCTGGATATCAAGACACGAGGAGAGTCAAGTGTCCACGGGTCTTTCATCCGGGCAATATAGATACATTGAGTTTCAGCATTGGTTCTTCTCTTGGGCCAACCGGACCAAGCTAAATAACGAACTCCCTTATGTTCGAAAGTAGTGGCTTGTATACCCCAATTCCATTCGGGATTGGTCATAATGCTCCCCTTCATTTCAAATTTACCCTGCATGGGATCGGGAGAAGAGTTTTCAAGTACGTACAACTGATGGTTGTCCGTATTGCCATCATCGGCAGCATAATAAATATACCATTTATCATTTATATAATGAATCTCCGGTGCCCAGAGGTGACAACAATTGGACGGATCTTCCGGACGCCACACCATTTTACAAACAGAGTGAGCCATATCGGTAATGTCAGACGTTTCCCAAAGCAGGATTTTATCTTCTGTCCCATGTGTATAATAATACTTGCCATTATGGAACAGAGCACTCGGATCGGCTCCTTCCGGAAACAAAGGATTTACATATGTATCCTTTGCTGCACTTACCGACCTCTGTTTCTGTCCGCCGTTCTTGTTTCCACAACCGGCGCAGAAGAATAAGGTAGTAATAAATAGCAGGTAGATCTTTGTTTTCATAGCTTTTCGTTATTAAGATGCTACAAAGAAAAAACATTTTCGTTGAATAAAGGGATAAATACTGCTCAATAAACAAAAGAAACTGTTCTTTTTATGCTCCTATTGTTCACTGAACCTGTATTTCACATCTTATTGGTCAGTAATTGCTATTTATTGAATAGTTTGTTTCACACATTTCATGCAGAATTCACAAACTTTGTAGCATGATATCAGACGAAGCTACTGATTTGTATCGAAATAACCCCTAAATAATAACCATAAGTAAAAACACCCAAACATGAAAAAGATGAAAAATCTGAAAGGAGGCCTGGCAGGAATCCTGATTACCGCCGGATTACTGGCAGCATCGTGCACTTCCGATCAATCATCGTCGGCAGTAGCTATAGTGAATCGGCCCGACTGTGCACAAACCAACGTAAATTATGTAGGAAACCGCCTGCCACTGAAACCGATGAACTTCATTAAACTACCTGTAGGAAGTATCCAACCCGAAGGATGGTTAAAGAAATATCTGGAACTACAGAAAGATGGACTGACGGGGCATCTGAATGAAATCAGCGCATGGCTGGGTAAGGAGAACAATGCCTGGCTGACCCAAGGAGGAGACCATGGATGGGAAGAGGTTCCCTACTGGCTGAAAGGATATGGAAACCTGGCCTATATATTAAAGGATCAGAAAATGATCGACGAGGCCAAGATATGGCTTGAAGGTGCATTTGCCAGCCAACAGCCTGACGGATATTTCGGTCCTATCAACGAACGAAACGGAAAAAGAGAGTTGTGGGCACAGATGATCATGCTCTGGTGTCTTCAATCCTATTACGAATATTCAAATGATCAACGGGTTATTGACCTGATGACCAATTACTTCAAATGGCAGCTGAGTGTACCGGATGAACAGTTTCTGGAAGATTATTGGGAAAACAGCCGTGGCGGGGACAACCTGTTAAGCGTATATTGGCTCTATAACCGTACAGGAGATCAGTTCTTACTGGAACTGGCTGAGAAAATACACCGTAACACAGCAGACTGGACCCGTCCGTCGGCATTGCCAAACTGGCACAACGTGAACATCGCGCAGTGTTTCCGCGAACCGGCTACCTATTATATGATGACGGGAGACTCGACCCTGCTGAAAGCATCTTATAATGTGCACAACCTGATCCGCCGTACTTTCGGACAAGTGCCGGGCGGTATGTTCGGTGCCGATGAAAATGCACGTATGGGATCAATTGACCCGCGCCAGGGAGTAGAAACCTGCGGATTGGTGGAACAGATGGCCTCGGACGAGTTGATGCTGTGTATGACCGGCGATCCTTTCTGGGCAGAACACTGCGAAGAGGTGGCATTCAACAGTTATCCGGCTGCCGTAATGCCGGACTTCAAGGGTTTGCGTTATATCACTTGTCCCAATCAAACTGTCAGTGACTCAAAGAACCATCATCCGGGCATCGACAACCGGGGACCTTTCCTGGCAATGAATCCCTTCAGTAGCCGTTGCTGCCAGCACAATCATGCACAGGGATGGCCTTACTATGCCGAACATCTGATTCTGGCCAGTCCGGATAACGGTATAGCAGCCGCTATGTATGCTGCCTGCAAAGCAACAGTGAAAGTGGGTGACGGAAACGAAATAACTCTTCACGAACAGACTAACTATCCTTTTGAGGAAACGATCCGGTTTACGGTAAATACTCCGAAAGCAGTAAGTTTCCCCTTCTATCTGAGAATTCCTTCATGGACAGAGAGTGCGACTATCTTTGTTAACGGCAAAAAGGTAGCGGCCAACCCCGAAGCCGGACAATATGCCTGCATCCATCGCGAATGGAAAGACAATGACCAAGTGGAAATTCAGCTGCCGATGCAACTTTCGATGCGTACATGGCAAGTGAACAAAAACAGTGTAAGCGTAGACTACGGTCCGTTGACAATGTCACTGAAAATTGACGAAGATTATGTGAAAAAGGACAGCCGCGCTACGGCTATCGGTGACTCCAAATGGCAGGAAGGCGCCGACGCCAGCCAATGGCCGACATACGAGATCTATGCAAAAACTCCTTGGAACTACGCATTGGTACTCGGCAAGGACAAACCTTTGAAAGACTTTAAAGTAGTACGCAAAGAATGGCCGGCAGATAACTTCCCGTTCACCGTAGCAAGTACACCGATTGAAGTAAAAGCCATCGGACGGAAAGTTCCTTCATGGATCATCGACCAATACGATTTGTGCAGCGAACTCCCTGAAATGGATGCACCGAAAGGAGAGAAAGAGGAAATTACACTGATACCGATGGGAGCAGCCAGGCTGCGTGTTTCCGCTTTCCCGAACACCAGAGAATAAAACTTTCTGTACCCAAACATTAATAGAGAAACACTCATGAAGAAAAAGAATACGTTTACATATCTGCTTATCGGACTGGGCCTCTGCTTCTCTTCTTTAGGAAGCGGGCTCCGGGCCGATACCCCCGAAAATTATACCAACAACCGCTATCCGCTGGTGCGCAAACCTTTTATGGAACTGCCATTGGGCAGTATCAAAGCTAAAGGATGGCTGCAGGAAATGCTGGTCAGACAGAAAAACGGGGCAACCGGGCAAATGGACAAACTGTATCCGTTAGTGATGGGCGAACGCAACGGTTGGCTCGGCGGCGACGGTGACCAATGGGAAAGAGGACCGTATTGGATTGACGGATTACTCCCACTGGCATACCTTCTGGACGACACACAGCTGAAGGCCAAAGTACAACCCTGGATAGAATGGGCTTTAAATAGCCAGCGGGAAGACGGATTCTTTGGCCCGGCCAAAGACTATCCGGGAGAAGCCGGCATACAACGGGACAACTCACACGACTGGTGGCCACGCATGGTAATGTTAAAGATACTTCAACAATATTATTCCGCCACCAATGACCAGCGGGTTATCAGGTTCATGACCAACTATTTCCGCTACCAACTGAAAACTTTACCGGAAAAACCACTGGGCAACTGGACCTTTTGGGCAGAATTCCGTGCTTGTGATAATCTTCAGGCTGTGTATTGGCTTTATAATATCACCGGAGATTCGTTCCTCCTTGATCTTGGCAAACTGATCCATAAACAGAGTTTTAGTTTTGTAGACATGGTGAACCGGGGTGACCTGAGACGCATCAACACAATTCATTGCGTCAACCTGGCGCAAGGCATCAAAGAACCTGTCATCTATTATCAACAAGAACCGGACAAGGCATATCTCGATGCAGTGAAACGTGCTTTCAGTGATATTCGCCAGTTTCACGGTCAGCCCCAGGGAATGTATGGCGGTGACGAAGCTTTGCATGGCAATAATCCAACTCAGGGTTCCGAACTTTGTTCGGCAGTGGAACTGATGTATTCGCTGGAGAAAATGGTAGAGATCACAGGTGATATCGACTTCGCCGACCATCTGGAACGGATTGCATTCAATGCACTGCCTACCCAAATTTCTGACGATTTCATGACGAAACAATATTTCCAGCAAGCCAATCAGGTGATGGTGACACGCCACCGCCGCAACTTCGATCAGGATCATGGAGGAACGGACAACTGTTTCGGACTATTGACAGGATATCCTTGTTGCGCATCGAACATGCACCAAGGATGGCCCAAATTCACGCAGAGCCTTTGGTATGCCACACCGGATGGCGGACTGGCTGTTACAGCATATGCCCCATCGGAGGTGACGGCCAAGGTAGCAGAAGGCTGCATGGTGACTTTCTGTGAAGACACTTACTATCCGATGGATGATAAAATCAGTTTCACACTCCAATCTATGGACAAGAAACGGAAAGAAGTCAACTTTGCCCTTCAGTTACGCATCCCCAAATGGTGCAAACAAGCCGGTATATCAGTCAACGGCCAGCTTCTTCAGCATGTGGAAGGTGGACGGATGGCTGTTGTAGACCGTATCTGGAAAAAAGGAGACCGCGTGGAACTACATCTGCCGATGGAAGTCACTGCCGATACCTGGTATGAAAATTCGGTAGCCATTGAACGTGGCCCATTGGTATTTGCCCTGAAGATGGAAGAGAAATGGGAAAAGAAAAAGTTTGAGGAACCTTGGTACGGCCCGTATTATTATGCAGTGACTCCAACAGAACCATGGAATTACGGTCTGGTAGACTTCAACCGCAGCAAAGCGAATGAACATGCCCGGGTAACGATTCATCCGGAAAAGCAATCTTCCATATTCCCCTGGAATAAAGAAAATGCTCCGATAGAGATACGGATGAAGGCAAGGCTGATACCGTCATGGAAACTTTACAACGAGATGGCAGGGCCTCAACCCTATTCTTTCTGTAGTGGAGGTGAGGGACCGGAAACAGAGATCACATTGATTCCTTACGGATGCACTACCTTAAGAATAACGGAATTTCCGGTAGTAGGAGCTTCCCATTGATTTCCGCAACAAACAGTGATAACAAAAACAACTTAATATTCACACATAAGCCTTCTTTCCTCTTCTCCCTGTGGGGAGGGATAGGGGGGAAAGAGGCTTCAAACACACAATTACAATGAAAAAACTTTTAGCAGCAGCAATGCTATTCATGCTGAACAGTTGGTCTTGTTTCAGCGCAGATACTCCGCGAGCGGAGTATCCCCGTCCACAGTTCGAAAGAGAACAGTGGATCAACCTGAACGGTACCTGGACATTTGATTTTGATTTTGGAAAGTCGGGAAAAGACCGCCGCTTGCAATCGGCAGAGAAATTTGATAAAAGCATTACGGTACCTTTCTGTCCGGAAAGCAAACTCTCGGGAGTGGGCTATACCGATTTCATCGAACAGATGTGGTATCAGCGCAACATCACCATTCCATCGGACTGGAATGGAAAGAAAATCTTCCTGAACTTCGGTGCCGTAGATTATTGCGCAGAGATTTTTATCGACGGTAAGTTCGTACAGCGTCACTTCGGCGGTTCATCTTCGTTCGCTGTAGACCTGACCCGTTATGTTACACCCGGAAAGACTCATAACCTGGTAGTATTTGTGCAGGACGACCTCCGCTCCGGACTCCAGACCGGAGGAAAACAATGTGGTAACTACTATTCGGGAGGTTGCTCATATACCCGTACTACCGGTATCTGGCAAACCGTATGGATGGAGGCCGTTTCAGCCAATGGACTGAAATCGGTATTCGTCCGTCCGGACATCGACCAAAAGCAGTTGGTCATCGAACCGGAGTTTTACAATGAATCAGCCAACACATTGGAAGTCACTCTAAAAGACGGAAACAAAACCGTGGCCAAAAAGAGCGTAAACTGTGCCAATAGTTCAGTAGTGGTTCTGCCGGTTAAGAATATGAAACTGTGGTCGCCGGAATCTCCGTTCCTGTACGACCTCGTTTATCAGGTAAAGGATACCAAAGGCAATGTAGTGGATGAAGTAAAATCGTACGCCGGTATGCGTAAAGTACACACAGCCAACGGACGTTTTTACCTGAATAACCAGCCTTATTTCCAGCGTCTGGTACTCGATCAGGGATTCTATCCGGAAGGTATCTGGACAGCTCCGAGTGACGAAGCTTTGAAGAACGATATCGTACTGGGTAAAGAAGCCGGTTTCAACGGGGCACGCCTCCACCAGAAAGTCTTCGAAGAGAGATATTATTACTGGGCCGACAAGTTAGGCTACATCACTTGGGGAGAATCGGCAAGCTGGATGCTGGATGTAAACAAGGAACTGGCTGCCCGTAACTTCCTGGGCGAATGGAGTGAAGTCGTAGTCCGTGACCGGAATCACCCTTCGCTGGTGACCTGGACTCCTTTTAACGAAACCTGGGGTGGCGGTCCGGATGCTTATGTTCGCCTGATCCGCGACGTATACAACATCACGAAAGCCATCGACCCGACCCGTCCGGTAAATGATGCCAGTGGTGACAATCACGTGATAACAGATATCTGGAGTGTACACAACTACGAACAGGATCGTGTCAAACTGACGGAACAGTTAAAGATGGAAGAGGGCAAAGAGCCTTATCGTAATGCACGAGACAAAGACTTTCTGGCTGTTTACGAAGGACAACCTTACATGGTTGACGAGTTCGGAGGTATCCCCTGGATGGCAGAGAAAGACCGGAAAAATTCATGGGGATACGGAGGCATGCCGGAAAATGCAGAAGCATTCTACAAACGTCTGGAAGGTCAGATCGATGCCTTTATCGACTCACCGCACGTGACGGGATTCTGCTATACACAGCTGACCGACGTGGAACAGGAGAAGAACGGTATCTACTATTACGACCGTACTCCCAAACTGGATATGAAACGGATCAAAGCTATCTTCGAGAAAATAAAGTAAAGAAGGGAGCCTCGCGCCCGGGGATGTGTCCAAACTCACCACAGAGGATACAGGGTTACACAGAGTGACTTCTAAGTCACGAATGGTCAACATGAATAACCTGTGTTACCTGTGGTGAAAAGGTCCTTGCACCCCGGGAAGCTCTCGACTGCAATCTACAATTTTACTGTTTATGCGAATCAGTAGTTGAGTTATTGTCAAGTCGCACAGCCCGCTCACCGGATTAACGCCTATGAACGCCGTGCCACCTGCCCGACCACCGATCGCCATTATTTGAATATAAGTATGAGAAAATCATTCATTGCCCTCACCTTCTTGCTGGTTCCTGCCTGTTTGTCGGCACAGTTGGGAGGTAAAGTCTACCTTCAAAGAGCCGATTCACTCCTCCAACGGGTACTGTCTCTCTATGAGGTAAAAAAGTATGGATTGCTGATGGAAACTTATCCACGAAATCCGAATCAACAAATTACGTATACAGCCAACACCGGCTCAGAGGTTACCCAACAAGAAGTATCCTTCCTGTGGCCTTATTCGGCAATGGTGTCAGGCTGTGTATCGCTCTATAAAACATCCGGCGACAAAAAGTACAAGAAACTGATGGACAAACAAATCAAGCCCGGACTCGACTTGTACTGGGATACTACCCGCCAACCGGAGTGTTATCAGTCTTATCCCGCCTTTGCCGGCCAGAATGACCGTTACTACGACGACAATGATTGGGTAGCGATTGACTTCTGCGACTATTACGCAGCCACAAAGAATAAGGAATACCTGAAGAAGGCCATTGCCTTGCACGATTACATCTATTCTGGATGGTCGGACGATCTGGGAGGCGGTATCTACTGGTGCGAACAGAAAAAGGAATCAAAGAATACTTGTTCGAATGCTCCTGCAACAGTTCTCTGCATGAAGCTCTACAAACTGACCAAGGAGAAGAAATACCTCGACCAAGCCAAGGCAACTTACCAGTGGACACGTGATAACCTTCGTGACCCGTCTGATTTTGTCTACTGGGACAATAAAAATCTGCAAGGAAAAATCGGTTATGCCAAATATACGTACAACAGCGGACAGATGATCCAAGCAGGCGTACTGCTCTATCAGGCTACCGGCGACGAACAGTACCTGAAAGACGCACAGCAGACGGCCAAAGGTGCCTGCCGGCATTTCCTGAAACCGCAGCCTACGGTAAAAGGGGAAATGAAGTTCTTTCCGTCAAGTCCGTGGTTCAACGTCATCCTCTTCCGCGGCTTGAAAGCTCTTTACGAGGTTGATAAAAATGATACATACGTGAAAGCCATGATAGACAATGCGGACTATGCCTGGCAGTATACCCGTGACGAAAACGGATTGCTGAACAATGACTGGTCGGGCAACCGTAAAGACAAGTTCAAAAGCTTGCTGGAAAACTCCTGCATGATTGAGCTGTATTCGGAAATCAGCGAGCTCTGACGCCATCGGTCTACCACAGAGTTCCACAAAGTTTTAATCTCTTGTTTTACTAAGAAATAGATTCCTTGTGGGACTCTGTGCCCTCCGCGTGGTTGACCGATTCACGTTAAAATAGCCTAAACTTGCCCCTCTCCGCCTTCAGCCCCCTCAAAAGGTATCTATATTTGTAACGTTGTTGTAAACCCCAAGCCTATGAAACTCATACATATCCCGTTGCTCTTGCTGGCACTCATCTGCTGTCCGGCTTGTCAAAACAAAAAAGCTCCCGTATCCAAGGAGGTCCCTTCCGGAGCCACCTATACCAACCCCCTACTGCCCGTGGGAGCAGAACCATGGGCTGTTTTTCATGAAGGCAAGTATTACTATACACAAGGAGCCGAGAATAAAATCATCCTTTGGGAAACGAATGATATCACCGATCTGGAGCATGCAACCCGGAAAGAGGTGTGGATACCGAAGGAGGTGTCCAGCTCGTATCACCTTTGGGGACCGGAAATACACCGGATTGACGGAAAATGGTACGTATACTTCGCCGCGGACGACGGCAATATGGACAATCACCACATCTATGTGATCGAAAATGTCTCAGCCAACCCGCTGGAGGGTGAGTTCGTGATGAAAGGGCGGATCAAAACGGACAAAGACGATAACTGGGCAATCCATGCCAGTACGTTTGAGCACCGGGGTGAACGCTACCTCATCTGGTGCGGATGGCCCAAACGACGGATCGAGACCGAAACCCAATGCATTTACATAGCCAAGATGGAGAATCCATGGACACTCTCGTCGGATAGGGTGATGATTTCGGAACCGGAGTATGAATGGGAACGTCAATGGATTTCGCCCGACGGCAGTAAAACTGCCTATCCGATCCACGTCAACGAAGCCCCACAGTTCTTTGAGTCGAAAAACAAGGACAAAGTGCTGATATACTACTGTGCAAGTGGAAGTTGGACCCCTTATTACTGCATCGGACTGCTGACTGCCGATGCCGGCAGCGACCTGACAGACGCAGCATCGTGGAAGAAGCTGGACACGCCTGTCTTTGAACAACAACCCGAAGACAGTGTCTTCGGACCGGGCAGCCCTTCTTTCGTACCTTCGCCGGACGGAAAGGAGTGGTATATGCTTTATCATGCCCGAAGAATCCCGAATGACGCTCCGGGCGCAACAGACTCACGCAGTCCCCGCCTGCAAAAAATAAGCTGGGATACCGATGGAATGCCTCTCCTGGGAAAACCTCGCAAAGAAGGGATCAGTGAGAAGTGAAAGACACCTCTCCAGCCGATATTTAATTTATAAAAATTAAGAATCATCCCGACTTCTATCTATAACAGCGGAACAGGGGGTACCGCTACCCCCTCTCCGCCCTAATAACTCTTTCTCCCCCAAAAAACGCCACAAAACGCCTTTCTGAAGGGTTCGGATTTACGCATAGACGGAAATAAATCTGCGTATATGCGCAAACTTGCCTGCGCGTATACGTAAATCCCCCCTTCTCCGGGAGGTCTCCGAAAAGCCGGACCAAGCCATCTTTCAGCAAATGTTTTGGTAAAATATTATTCATCGCAGAGGATAATCAATGATAATCCTTGGGCAACACTCCAAACTGAATCTTAAAGCATTTGGCAAAATAAGACGAAGAACTGAAACCAATCTGCTCACACACGTCAGTAATGCGTACCCCGTTTTTCAATAACTCGGCAGCCTTGTTCAAGCGGATCGTCTTCAGATAGTCATTGGGCGGCATGCCGGCCAGTGCCTTTATCTTGCGATAGAAGTTGGAACGGCTCATATTGAGGGACTCCGCCAATGTGTCGACAGAGAATTGCTCATCAGAGAGCTGCGCCTCAACAGCTGCCCGCACTTTAGCCATCAGTTCGCAATCTTTCTGCGAAACGGAATATTCTACGAGACTGACGGGCGAAGCTCCACTGTTGCCGGACAATTCGGTCATCATTTTATGGAACGACTGGCGCAACTTCAGCAGGTTTTCAATCTGTTTGTGCAACTGGCGGATGGAGAACGGCTTTTCGATATACACGTCCGCTCCATACTCAAAACCTTCAACCTTAGCTTCCAACGTAGTTTTTGCCGTCAGCAGGATGACAGGAATATGGGAGTATTCAATATCTGTCTTGACTTTAGCCGTCAACTCCAAACCATTCATCTCAGGCATCATCACGTCGCTGACAATCACGTCTACCGTTTCATTGGCAAGCACTTCAAGCGCCTGCCGGCCGTTCTGGGCTTTCAGGACTTTAAACCAGGTGCTCAGTGACTCCCGCGTCAGATTCAACAGATCTACGTTATCTTCTACCAGCAGGATGGTAAACTTACTGCCCGGCGCCTCGGAAACCGATTCTTCGGCAACCGGATTCTGACTTTCCGGTATCAGCACTTCGGGCTCTTCAGAAACCACCTCCTCGCCCCAAGGCAAAGTGAGCACGAAAGAAGAACCGCCATACACGCTGTCCTCAAGACTTAACGTACCATGATGTGCTTCGGCCAACGACTTGGAGAAGGCCAGTCCGATGCCTGTACCCACCGCACCCGACTTACCGTCCTTCACCTGGTAGAAGGCCTCAAACACTTTCTGCTTCTCTCCATCCGGAATACCCGGACCGTCATCGCTCACCGAAACCCGGAAACCTTCACCGGAAGATGCCAATTTAATGTCGATACGGCTCTGGGCATATTTCACCGCATTACCTATCAGGTTGACAATAATCTTACAGACCTTTTCGCGATCCACCGAGGCAAAGATCTCACCTTCCGGGAGATCAAGCATCACCGAGATGCCTTTCAGTTCGGCAGGGCTTGTAAACTGCCCATAAACATCGCTTACCAGCTGATTGATATCGCATTTCTTCAGATTCAACTGTACTCCGCCGTTCTCCATCTTCTGAAAATCAAGCAGTTGATTGGTGACTCCCAAAAGGTAATTGACATTCCGGTCGATCACCGACAGGTACTTGGCATCCCGTCCTTCTCGTTTATCTTCCAGCAACCTTTCAAGAGGAAGACGGATCAGACTCAACGGAGTGCGGATTTCGTGCACCAGATTGATGAAGAAACTAATTTTTGATTTGTAGACTTCCTTCTCCTTCGCAGTCTGATACTCTTCCATCCGGTGTTTATACTTCTTCTTCACATGCCGGTTCCATCGCCAGCCTGCATAATAGGCAAGTCCGATCAGAAGAAGCGTATAGATGCAGTATGCCCATGTAGTCAGCCACCATGGAGGCGTGATTACAATCAGGAGAGAGGTAGTCTGGTCATTCCACTTATGATCATTATTCGAGCCTCTTACTTCGAACACATATTTGCCAGGAGGCAAATTGGTGTAAGAAGCCGTATTCAGTTCTGAATTGACCACCCACTCTTTGTCCACCCCTTTCAAGCGGTAGGAATAACGGTTCTTCAACGGATCTTCGTAACTCAAGGCAACGAAGCTAACCGAGAAAGTATTATATTCGTAAGGCAACGTAATGGTCTTGGCACGATAAAGAGGCTCTTCCAGATGAAGAATATCCTGTACCACCCGTTCATCTGTCGTATAGGGCAGACGTATTTCGGTGATATATACAGAAGGGATGTACTGGTTATCCATGAACTGGTCGGGAACAAAAGAATTGAACCCACTGATTCCACCGAAATAGAGCTTGCCGCTTGCCGTCTTCAAAGATGACTGGGCAGTGAACTGGTTACCTTGCAGACCGTCATTGACCGTGAACTGGCGGAAATGCTGCTTGGTGATCGGGTTAATCGTTATCAGTCCCGCATTGCTTGATATCCAGAAATCGCCCGTCTTATCCTGCTCGATGGAGTAGATGACCCGATTGGGCAATATGGTATTGTCCGGATCAAAGTCAACGAATGTCTCCGTCTTCGGATCAAATGAACAAAGTCCTCCACCGTTCGTACCAACCCACATGGTACCTTTCAGGTCCTCAAACAGTGTAATCACGGAGTTGTTGGTAATGGTAGTCGAATCATTCCTTTCGTGCTGGAAATGTTTCCAGTGTCCGTTCCGTGTGTTAAAGCGGAACACCCCACTGTTGGATGTGCCAATCCACAAATTGTCATACATGTCCTCCAGAATATCGACCACAGATACCATCGATCCTACCGTAGTGATGGTTGAAAAGTTATCTTCCTGAGGATTGTAACGGCACAGCCCCCAACTGGTCCCGACAAAAATATCTCCGCTGCGATCTTTGTAGACAGCCAGAACATCGTCACTGCAAATCGTGTTCGGGGTGTCCTGCAGATGATTGTACGACTTCACATGCCCGGTCCGGAGGTCGAGTACCTTCAACCCTTCGGCATAAGTGCCTATCCACAGACGGTCACCATCCAGCAACAAAGAGCGTATGTCATATTTCTTGTCTGCTTTCCCACCGATCGGATAAGCGGTCAACTGATAAGTGGACACGTCGAAGAAACATAAACCGTCGCGGGTACCCACCCAGATATTTCCTGCGGCATTCTCACAGAAAGGACCTACCACTTTCCCGGCAGTTACCCCCCCATCCCGGTAGACAGGAGGATAATAGTCGAATCTTTTGGTAGGTTTAGCCAGATAATTCACTCCTCCGAGATTGGTCAGTACCCAGATTCCACCTTCCGCATCACGCATCATCGCATTGATCGACTGGTCACTGAGGCTTCTGGGATCTGACGGGTTATCGATCCGCGAAAAAGTTTTATCACGCAAGTCAAAAAGGTAAAGCCCGTTGTCAGTGCCTACCAGAAGTTCTGTTTCCGAATAACTCAGCAGGCAGCGGATAACACCGAAGTTCAGATGGGAGGCATTATAACTGTCCAGCTTTCCGGTGCGCTCGTTCAGGCAATACAGCAGATTGCTTCCGGCTCCGAACCAAATATCGCTGCGAATATCGAGCAAACAGTTAATGCGGTAATTATCGGGATTATTCCCCGCGGATAAAAGAGGATAAGACTGTAGAAATTTGCCGCTCTCATCGAAGCAAAGCAAGCCCTCCTGTAAGGAAGAAGCATAAATGTGGCGGGAGTTACTTTCACAGACATCCCATACAAAAGAAGTCTGAAGGCTGTTTTGTGTCAGCACATCGGTCTTAGGATCATAGACAAACAATCCCTGCCCCAGAGTGGCAATCCAGATCAATCCGCTCTCGGTCTTTATGATTTTCTTAATCTCACTGCTGATAAAGACTCCATAGCGGGTTTTCTTGTCGAAATAGCTGAAACGGTCATATTCCCGGTCATAAATATAAAGTCCCCAGTTGGTTCCCACCCATATATTCTGATTCTCTTCCTCAAAAAGCGCCTGCACAAAGTTATTCTCCAACGAGAACTTATCATTCAGGATATTCCTGTAAACCTTGTTGCCCCGCCCGTTATAACAATTTAAACCGTCGCTCGTGCCCAGCCAGATAAAGCCATAGCTGTCTTGCATGGCACACCAGACTGTGTTATGTGATAATCCGTCTTCTACCTGATACTTCTTAAAAGAGAAATAGGAGAATGCCTGCAACGGTGTTATCCCAAAAGCAAATAAAGTAATTAGTAGAGTGATGATTCGCATGTGTTGTATTCATTTAAGATTTAAAAAACGACTTGTTGTTATTGTATGTGCCTATTTACCCAATGAAAGCGTCACCGGTTCAACCACGGTTCGGGGTTCAACTTATCCCTCTCTCTGCGCAATTGGAAATGAAGGACAGTCCGCCCATTGTCACTGCCATCTGAGAAAATCGGACCGATAGCCTGCTTAGTGGTTACCGTATCACCGGATTTCACAGAAGCAGACGAGAGGTTACAATATACCGAAATGTAATCCCCGTGACGTATCAGTACATTAAAAAGCCCGTTCAACTGGAACACGGCTGCTACTTTACCATCGAAGATAGCACGTGCCTGTGCACCCGGCTTGCCTTGTATATCAATTCCTTTATTATCGAGTTTCACATTACGCAATCCTTCCACGGCATATTGTCCGTAATGGCTGGTAATGATGTAAGGACCTGTGATAGGCATCGGCAGTTTGCCCCGGTTGCTCACGAAATTACCCGAAAGTTCCCGGTCGGCCTTACTCATAGTGAAACGTTCCAGAGGCGCCGCCTTTTTCTTTGCCGGAGCAGTGCCGCTTCCCGTTGAGGAGGTCTTGTCCTCTTTGGCAGCCGCTTTCCGGCGGGCAGCTGCTTCCCGGCGAGCTTCTTCTTCGGCACGCTTGCGGGCACGCTCTATCTCTTCTGCGATCAGCTTGTCGATTTTTGCATTCAGCTGGTTAGCCTCACGCCGTTTTTTATTAATTTCGCTTTGCAGCCCCTTCTGTTTCTTCTGAAGGCTGGCCACCATCTCACGTTTCTCTTTCTCCTGTGCTTCCAGTTTAGCCTTTTCGCCCTCCCGTTCACGCAACAAGTTTTCTTTAGCGGCTTTCACCTGCTGAAGTTCTTTCTTCTTACGGTTCACCTGTTCCTGTTTCTTCAAGATCTCTTCTCCCTGCAGACGTTGATAAGTGGCATATTCTCTCACATAACGGAGGCGCCGGTAAGTCTGTCCAAGGCTTTTTGCAGAAAAAATAAACATCAGTTTCTCTTCAACCGATTTATTTTTATACAAGTACTGTACGGATGACTCATATTTCTTCTTTTTATCTTTTAAGTCACGCTGAAGCCCTCTGAGCTGACGCTCCAATCCGGAGATTTCTCTACCGACAGCCTCTACGTCATTGTTCATGGCAATGATATAGCGCTTTCTCTCCTCTATCTGTCCGGTAAGGGTGGCAAGTCCGTTCAACTGGCTGCCTACATCTTTCTTCGTATTCTTCAGCAATGACTCAGTCTCCGCAATCTGTTGTTGCAAGGCACCACGCTTACTCTCCAGCTCCTTAATCAGTTTATTGGACTGAGCTGAAACAACAGTTGTCAAACAAAGACAGCTTACCAGAATCAAAAGAAAGCGGTTCATAGTTTCATCAGCATTTTTAACAAGTCTTCCAATGCCACCTGAGTATATCTGGATGATACCTCGGTGGGGATTAATTCAAATTCGGCGGTCGAAAAATCAGACAGTCTCACTTTGGCTTTCTCCAAAGAAGGAATCCCCAATTCACGTCCTGTAAGCTCTTTCTTCTCTCCCGGAAGGGAAGTCTTGAACAAAAGTTTCTCTAACCGGTCGAAATCGGCATTCTCAGGCAATAACTCTTTCAGTTCATCACGGGTTGCCCGTACATAACGTTTATTCATACGGTCTATCAGCAATACTTCATCCGGAGTGACCTCCATGCGCATTACTTCCGAACGGAACACCGGCATCAGGACAGACAGCTGAATCCGTTCGCCACTTTTCATTTTCATACTGCCACTTACAGTAATACTGCCGTTTTTGTTAGGCACTGTCAGCTGCAGCTTAGACGAAAGGTAAGCCGGTTCCACCGGTGCGGTCTTGACAACCTTCGATGTTTTACAACCCGCAAGCAGCATTACCAAAAGTAGTAAAGGCAGCAGGTATGACTGTCTGATAACAGATTTCTTAAACATACATCCTTTCATTCCGCAATGTATTTCTTCTTTTCTATTTTCTGTTTAAGTGTTTTCGATTCAGTACCCAGTTCGAGTGCTTTCTTCCAATATTTCAAGGCACCTTCTACGTCACCGGTCATAAAATAGATATCCCCGCAATGTTCAAACACCACGCTGCTCTCTTCTTCCGGTTTGGTATTCTTGATGGCATCGTCAATATAGATACGGGCCTCAGCATAGTTTCCTTTCTCAAAAAGAATCCAGGCATAAGTATCCAGATAGGTCGCATTGCTCGGTGCGGCTTTTACGGTTTTATAACTCATCTCCTCCGCCTTATCGAGATCCCTGCGCTCTACCGATAAATAATAAGCATAATTATTTAGTGCACCGATATTGGACGGATTGTATACCAAAGCCGAATCATACGCTGCATACGCCTCCTTCATCAACTTTTTGGTATGATATACATCACCCGTAATTGTATAGAAATCGGAGACCATTTGCTTGTCACTCTCTGGAGTGACATGTTCCAGTGCTTTCAGGCTGACTTCCAGTACATCGTCCCAACGTTCGGCCTGATTATATGCAATAGCCAGATAAAAATAAAACTCCAAGGCATCCGGAGTTGCTTCAATCCCCGGCTCACAGATCTTAATCACCTGTTCATAATCATTCTTTCGGATGGCGGAACCTAATAAAGTCATGCGTGCAGCTTTATTGGTAGGATCTATCTGTACTACTTGTTCCAATACCGGAATAGACTGTGCCTCCATCCCTTTGGATAGTAGATACTGTGCATAAAGCATCGGAATTTGCGCATCGTCCATATCCATTTGCATCATCCGGTCAAACAGTCCGATAACCTGTGTACTGTCTTTTCCCTCCTGTTCGCTCTGGACGATAAACTGCCTCATCACATTCACCTTTGTATCCGAAGGAACTTTCCGGTTCAGTAGCAAAGTATCCATCTGTTGTTCAAACAGTTCTTTCTGTCCGGTCTGCTCGTAATACGAAGCCAATGAAAACAATGCCATCGGATTGTCCGGTTCTGCGGCAAGTACTTTCTTATAAGTATCATAAGCTTCCTGCTTCTTGCCATTCTGCATATAGACATCGCCCAGAATCACCTGATAGCGGTAGTCCATCGGATACTCATTGACCAGGCTCTCTATTTCTTCAAAAGCCTTTTTGTCATCCTTCATTTGCAGATAGATACGAAACTTCTCCATTGTAATCTGCTCATTCTTCCCCATTTTTTCCTCTATACGGTTTAGGGTAGAAATAACTTTGCCATAGTCTTCCTTCTGATTATATAAATCGAGCAGGTTGAACAACGGATCTTGTTTAGCGGGAAAACGTGTCGCCATCTTTTCGAGTATTCCGATCGCTTTTTCTTTCTGATCCTGCTGTTGGTACAGACTGGCCAATGCCTGACTATACCAATAATTATCAGGAGCATAAGCTACCGCCTTCTCCAATGCTTCCTGCCCCTGCGCCACTTGTTTAAGAAAAAGATAATACTGGGAAATCTCGTATAGAGCTGCCGAACCGGTTGGATTAATAGCCAAACAATGTTGTAACAGGTCGAAGGCGGCCGTATACTCCTTTTTCACTTTCAGACGCGATGCTTCAAGAAAGAAATAGTCATATTTACGTTGCTGCTCCGGAGCGAGTTTTATCTCCTGAACGGCAGATTGCCCTGACGGTTTCTCCACCTTACGGGATGAACCACAGGAGGCAAACAGAAGCAACAGCACTCCGAAAAGCAATTTATCTATCTTCATTTTACTACAATTATTGATTCAATCGAACTTCTATCCTCTTCCGGTATGCCCGAAGCCACCTGCACCCCGTTCCGTTTCGTCCAAGATCTCTACTTCTTGCCACATCGCCTGCTCATGACGTGCAATCACCATCTGTGCAATACGTTCCCCATCTTCAATGACAAACGTCTCAGCCGAAAGATTCACCAGGATAATACAAATCTCCCCACGATAATCGGCATCAATTGTTCCGGGAGAATTCAAGACAGTAATCCCTTTCTTCAAAGCCAGTCCGCTCCGAGGACGAATTTGCGCTTCAAATCCCTGTGGAAGAGCGATAAACAGTCCTGTAGGAACCAGGCACCGTTGCATCGGATCTAAAGAAATCGGTTCGGAAATATTAGCGCGGATGTCCATTCCTGCAGAAAGTTCGGTTGCATATGCCGGAAGCGGATGCTTCGATTTATTGATTACTTGTACGTTCATATTCAGTATGTTTACTATTTAACGGGCGAAAATACGCAATTTGAGCCTAAAATTCATACTTTTGCAGTTAAATAATGTGCAAATACCCAATTGTAAAGATCATGATGGACTGGAAAAGATTGATTTCAGCTAAACGTTTCGGCATGGAAGAGTTTCACGAGGAGCGTCAGGAAAACCGTTCGGAATTTCAGCGGGACTACGACCGCCTTGTTTTCTCTGCCCCTTTCAGAAGGTTACAGAACAAAACACAGGTTTTTCCGCTCCCGGGCAGTATATTTGTTCACAACCGATTGACGCATAGCCTTGAAGTATCTTGCGTGGGACGCTCTTTGGGCAATGATGTATCAAAAGCGATCCTCACACGGCAACCCCAATTACAAGACTCTTTTCTGCCGGAGATAGGCTCTATTGTTTCTGCCGCCTGCCTGGCACACGATTTGGGTAACCCTCCCTTTGGACACTCCGGCGAAAAAGCGATTTCCACTTTCTTCTCGGAAGGTAAAGGAACACGGCTGCAAGATCAGCTTTCACCGATGGAATGGGATGATTTGACACATTTTGAAGGAAATGCCAACGCTTTCCGCTTATTGACACACCAGTTTGAAGGACGCCGAAAAGGGGGATTCGTACTAACTTATTCTACCCTGGCTTCTATTGTCAAATATCCTTTTTCATCGAGCCTTGCAGGAAACAAGTCCAAGTTCGGTTTTTTCACGACCGAAGAAGAAGGATTCCGCCGCATCGCAACGGAACTGGGACTTATCCAGATTAGTGATCAGCCATTAAAATACGTACGCCATCCATTAGTTTACCTCGTAGAAGCAGCCGATGACATCTGTTACCAAATGATGGATATCGAGGATGCCCACAAGTTGAAAATCCTGACTACGGAAGAGACTAAGGAGCTGCTTCTGGCTTATTTCACAGAGGAACGCCAATCACGTATTCGTAAAACGTTCAACATTGTCAACGACACAAACGAACAGATAGCCTACCTCCGTTCTTCTGTCATTGGCCTGCTGATCAAGGAATGTACCCGGGCATTCTTAGATAACGAAACCGAAATCCTTTCCGGCACATTTGAAGGGCCTCTTATCAAGCACATCTCGGAGCGTCCGGAAAAAGCATACAAACATTGCTCGGAAGTATCGTTTAAGAAGATTTACCGTTCACGGGACGTACTGGACATTGAGTTAGCAGGTTTCCGGGTCATCAACACGCTCCTTGAATTAATGATAGATGCTGTCACTTCGCCGGAGAAAGCCTATTCACAGCTGCTTATTAACCGCGTATCAGGGCAATATAATATAAAAGCGCCTGCACTCTACGAAAGAGTACAGGCGGTGCTTGATTATATTTCGGGCATGACCGATGTCTTTGCCCTGGATCTTTATCGTAAAATTAACGGGAACAGTCTTCCTGCGGTGTAACCACTTTCGGAGTGAAAACTTTATTTACACCGGAAGTTATCTGGCAGTCTTCCGGATCGTTCTTAACAAACGATTCGATGTGACGCATGCGCTTTTCTTCAAGAATTTCGTCTACAGCAATCAGGATACCGGTTTCCTCCACATCTCCAAATCCATAATTAATAGCCGTGCCAAACATACGCATAGTCGGGCTCAGACTCATATAAGCATTTACCAGAGGGGGGATATTAAAGCCAAGCTTACGGATCTCACCGTTCAGTATCCGATAATCATCTTTAAATGAATCTTTGCAGAAGATTCTCGCCAGTTCCGCCTCTTCTGTTTCCATCTCAAGCGGTTTCATCGGGGTAATGAGTCCGTCTTTATCCCCAAAATGTTTCTTCAGGAAATACAGAATCATGTCTCTCCCCTGACGGTGATAACTGGGATACATGGTTACTTTACCAAAGAAATATTTCACATTCGGCATAACTACTGTCAATGCTCCCAATCCGTCCCACAAATTATCCAAGGCAAATAATCCCTTGCTTCCGGCACGGGTTGACTGATATTCCAACGTAACGAACGAACGTCCAAGTTCAATAGTCGTAGGCAGGAACTCCTTCACAAATTTATCCGAGAAATTAAACATGTGTGAAGTAGCGAGAACCGGCGCACCATGCTCGTCAAAACGTACGTCTGTCCCCAGAATGTACCGATAACCTCCCAGAATTTCTTCTGCTTCAGGATTCCAGACAATCAATTGTTTATACGGATTCTCCATGGTGTCATACTCATCGATATCCATCGATAATCCCGTACCGCCTCCTGCTGCCCGAAAAGCAATCTCACGCAAACGCCCGATCTCCCGCATAATATTGGGAGAATCCTGATAAGTAATAATGTATATCTGGTTATTACTCTTATTGGTCATACGTAGCCGCTTGTCTTCAGTCAACTCAGCTTTAATCAGCTCCTTGCTTACCGGTTCAATAACTTCTTCCATATACTTTGTTAGTAGTTGTTCCTTAATCTGTTACAGTTTATACACGATATCTTTCACATACTGTGCCCATTCTGCCGGAGTTTTCGATTTATCGAAAGTCTGCCATGGAATGGGTTTACCGAAAGTGACAGTAAATGTTTTATGACGATTTTTCAGCATCTCGTCTGCCAAATAAAGCATAGCAATATTGAATTTGATCCCCAGTGTCTTGCAGACATTAGCCAAATTATAAAAGAAATCAGAATTACGACCCTCAAAATGGACAGGAACCACATCACGCTGGAACTGGACACTTTTTACGATAAATGTTTTCTTCCAGTCAGGGTCCCGGATCACTCCATTCCGACGCCGGGAACAGAGTCCCGCAGGAAACATAATGAGTTGGTCATCCGACTTGAATCCGGCTTCTACCATCTTCGGAAAATCTTTGGCCTGCTTGCCCGTTTTATTAATAGGAATACACAAGGGTGCCAATCCGCGAAGATTCATCAACAAATCATTTACCAGATACTTCACCTTCCCGTCAAAACGGCGTCCCAAAATATACCCGAGAGAAACTCCGTCCTGTCCTCCCAACGGATGATTGGACACAAACGTATATAAACCATCTTTCGGAATATTTTCCAGTCCTTTCACATCCAGCTTTGCATCCAGAAACTCAAGACAAGCCTCCAGAAAATCCACTCCCACTTTATCTTTTGAGTCGCGCAGAAAAACGTTTAGCTCCTCCTGATGAACGATTCTCTTCAGATAGGAGACGACAAACTTTGGTATGTACTTGGAGTGCTTCGGAGCTTTCGTCTGAAGTATCTTATCAATATCTATTAAAAATAAAGAGTCGTCAGCCATTCTTTTTAGATGAAATGATTGCGCAAAATTAACTGTTCTTTTTTATTAATCGCAATAAATCGGTAGAAAATACAGATTTTGTCCTATCAAAAAAAGAAAAAGAAGGCGATTTATGAGAAAATGGAGAAGAAAAAAGAGAAGAAAGAGTGCTAATAATCAAGCGATAAAGAACAATACACAAAAGAGGGCCATGCCCGAAGACGGGAGTTTAAACTTCCCATCCGTCGGTATGGCCCTGTCCATATTCAGGTTCAGGTATTCCACTTAATCATGGTGATGCTCACTCTCTACACCGCCTGTCGTACTTAATACGATATTACGTGCTACGTAAGTTTCATTACCAGACCGGTCCAAACAGTATACCATCAGATGATAATTTCCCGGAGTGGCATCTGCCGGTATCTTAATGTCATGGTTATGTACACGCGCCTGTTTTTGGCCTGCCTTATCCGTATATGTTCTCTCAAAAGCAAAAGGTTTGGTTGTTCCTCCTTCTGAAGCCCTGGTATGCGAATGGCCGTCAAAATTATTATGAATATTAATCTTATAGGAAGCAATTGCTTCGTTATCAGCTATATCCATCTCAAAATGCACTCCGTTAGCATCTCCGATCTTCAACACTGCACCTTCTTCAGGCTCCAACAGATTAATAACGGGCTTTACCGTATCGCCTTCGTCATCTTTTGAACAGGACACAAACAAGAAAGAAAAAGCCATCAGGCCGATTATTGATAAATAAATTCTGGTTTTCATTTTAATAAACTTTTAAATGGTACTTTAATTAAAATCTGAAAGTTACGTCCCGGTTCCGGGATTTCAACTTTTCGGTAAAAACTAAGGTGATTAAGATATCTGGTATCGGATAAATTCCGACCCGATAAAGTAATTTCTGCTAATACACCTCCCATTCGGAGATTGGCGGATATCCCGGCATTCAGTAACTGCGCTCCGGGAGTAGGATCCTCATTCCGTGCTACCCGGTGTTGTGCGGCAATGTGCTGTAACTCACCATAAATACTGAAGTTTTTATACCTCCATGTCAGCGTATTGCGAAGGGAAGCCGGAGGGGAAAAACTCAGAGGAATATGTTCGTCACAATTATAAGTATAGACATATTCTCCACTGACACGATAGTTGAAATGACGTAAAAAGTCAATTCCCACTGTCGCCTCACCACCCGCAAACAACGCTTCCGCACCGGTATAACGGTAAATCTGTCCGGCATGGGGCAACACCGACCATTCTCCGGTAGGCCGAAGAAAGATGTAATTGCTGAACCAACTGATAAATGGCGAGAAATTGACCGATAACGGACCATTCTCATAGGTATACGAGACATCCAGTTGCCAACCACGCTCGGACGAAAGAGCCGCATCTCCCTGTTCATGACGGAAAGTGCCGTGATGAACACCGTTCGATGCCAGTTCATTGGCCCCCGGCAAGCGGAAACTATGCCCGATATTCACTTGAAGCATGTGTCCTCCGGAAGGGGTCCACACCACTCCCAGCGAACCGGAATAGTCACCAAAATGGCGATGGACAGCATAGCTACGCCACTCATATTTCCGGATAAAATCATCATCATATCCCTGCTCCCGCAGATAAATCGCAAGATAAGGATCAGTATAAGCAGATGCATCTATCTTTCCGTAATCATAGCGAAAGCCCCCACTGACTGACAAAGCAGGACCCGGACGGTAAGCTGTCATCCAGAAAGCCCCTGTGGTAAATCTCCGGTAAGCAGGCAAAAGGAATGAATATCCGGAAATAGTATTCCTCTGATACTGTATATCCCAACCTGCTATATGTTGCCACGAAGCAGCTCCAAACAACTTCAACTTAACAGCCGAACTATAAGTATTCAATATAAAAGCCAACTCTTTGTCAGGATCCTTCTCCGGAACGGGCTGAGTATCATAATGAGTATGAAACCGGCTCCATTCCTCACGATGATTCTTCTGATAGCCGATATCCCATATCAATGCCGATCGATCCCACAAGAAGCTCTGCTGGGCAGATACCTTCAGATGGTTCACCTGACTGTAAGGTAGTTCTATATTGCGGCTGTTCCCATCATCCTGCAAACGCGATATATCAGGAATACCGTGTGCTCCGGGAAAGAAACCGGTTTTCTGAAAAACATTACTTACTGAATAGGAAGACTTGTATCGTCCATACCTGAAACCGGCTGTCCAACTGACATCTCGCTCAAAACCTGCCGTATTTTTCAGTTTCCGGTGATAGACAGGCATCCGTTGGGTAAGATACACAATGGTATCTGCCGGAATACGATAATCGCCAAAATGCTGCTCCGAATATCTCGCCCAGGTATACCAGGCGTCTTTCTTTATTCCAAGCATCAGCGAGCCTCCCAACGTTCCGTTTACAGATTTTCCCAGCAAGTCCGCTTCACCAAACAACTGGTTACTGGTGGGTAATGGTAATGGAGCCAATTCAATAGCACCTCCCATAGCATCACTGCCATAGAGCAGTGAAGCAGGTCCTTTACGGATAGTCACCTGTCCTGCATTGAATGCATCCAGTTCCAGCCCATGATCGGCTCCCCACTGTTGTCCCTCTTGCTTGATTCCATTCTCTACAACCGAAATCCGGTTGAATCCCATTCCCCGGATCATCGGCTTAGAAAAGCCCGAACCGACATCCATCGAATGTATTCCCGGAATCGTTCCAAGAGTCTGTATCAAGTTGCCAGTGAAGTGTTCACGCAAAAACTCCTTCCCTACCACCTCCATATGCCATGTCGAATTCTTATTCTTCAGATGTCGGTAACTCTCCGTCACCACCACTTCGGATAAGGACACAGCTTTCAGTGAATCGGGCTCCTGGGCATGCAAGGTAGAGGTTAAACACAATCCACCCAGCATACCCGAAATAAATCCGATACGCATACTTAATCGTTTTAGTTAGATGAAACTGATAAACGGGCAAACAACAGATATCTGCCCGAAAAATTATACGATATGACGAAAATTGGAAGGAGGTCCGCGAAGATAATGCGGATAAAAAGCAGTAGCAAGCTTCTTATCCTGAAAAGTTCCGGTCTCCCATCTTATATAGAAAGGTATATAAGTCAAAAGAGCAGGAGACGTCTCGATGAATGGAGAAAGCATGAATTGGCAAATGGGACAGGTGTCACATGCGTGATGTGTTTTCCCGGGCTGCGTATTTGTGCAGGTTGCCGATGTTTCATCGCAATGATTATGAAAAACCTTCACCACGGACAAGGGCATGAATGTCATCAGCAACATCCATGCAAGCCAAATCCTATGTATAGTATTTCTCCTCATGCCCATTCATATTTAAACCGACGCAAAGATAGAAAACCTCTTGTCTCAAAAACACCCAAAAACTATCAAAATACACCTAAAAACTATCATTTGACAGTTTTCGCCCTGTTTTAAGCCTAAATTTCCCCCATCACAATTAAAAAAATGCCGTAAACTTGCATCATCGAAAAACAACGAATATTCACAATTTAAAAAGCAACGTTATGAAAAGTTTAAGCTTCAGAAAAGATTTAATTGGAGTTCAGGAAGAACTACTTCGCTTTGCATACAAACTAACAACCGACCGTGAAGAAGCAAACGATTTGTTGCAGGAAACCTCTCTTAAAGCGTTAGATAACGAAGATAAATATACTCCCGACACTAACTTTAAAGGATGGATGTACACTATCATGCGCAACATCTTCATTAACAACTACCGTAAAGTGGTACGCGATCAGACTTTTGTAGATCAGACCGATAACCTCTATCACCTGAGCCTTCCGCAAGAGTCCGGATTCGACAGCACCGAAAGCCGTTATGACTTGAAAGAAATGCACCGCATTGTCAATTCATTACCCAAAGAATATAAAGTACCTTTCTCCATGCATGTTTCCGGATTCAAATACCGAGAAATAGCCGAGAAACTGGACCTGCCGCTCGGAACAGTAAAAAGCCGCATCTTTTTCACTCGCCAGCGTCTACAGGAAGAACTGAAAGACTTTAGACAATAGGCCACATACATTGTCGATTTCAATAAATCATTTTAGTGCAGATTTTTAGTTGTGTATCAAGGAGCAGGAAGAGAGATTCTCTTTTTCTGCTCCTTTTCTTTCGCACCATTTGAAACATAAAACAAAGAAACGTCCCATATTTCCTTGCTAATATTCTCACTTTAGCATATCTTTGCTTAAAATTTATGATTAAAAACATCCGGATGTATTAATATAGAACATCCGGATGTTATTCTATAAAAGACCCGGATGTTTTATTCATAAACATCCGGATGTTTTTAATCATTAGATATAGATGTTATAGATTAACACAATAAGAGAAAGACAGAGAAAGTATACACATAAAAAAAACGAAGCACTAATGTCCATCAACTACGCAGTCACTAAGAAAGTAGACAAAAGTAAAGGTGTCGTCAAAGAACGATATTATGCCACAACACGAGCTTTACAGAAAAAGCCTGTAAACAGTGTACAGATTGCTAATCAGCTCGCAGAAAGAAGTTCTCTTCAAAACGGAGACGTACTCTCTGCACTTACTCAACTATCGGACATTATTGCCGCCCACTTGAAAGAAGGCCGTACCGTTTCTATCGATGGATTGGGCAATTTTTATCCCAGCATCACCAGTGAAGCGGTGGATAAACCGGAAGAATGTACCGCCAACAAAGTATGGGTATCCCGCATTTGCTTCAAAGCCGCCCCGACTTTCCTGAACAACGTGAGAAAGACCGATTTTGTCAGCCTGCAACTAAAATACGGACGGAAGCCCACAAAGCCACAAAACGGCTCCAGGAAGGATACAACCGACTCTATCCCCCACCAGCAAAGCATCTCCGAACATAATTCATTATCAGACGAATAAGCAATTAACAATCGGTTGAAAACTTCTCCGAAAGTTTTTGGTGGAAAATTGTGGGGAATTGTGGGGAAATACCTACTTTTACGGTCGCTTATTATAATAAGGTGAAATGATACGTTTTTTAGGCAATATTGAAGCTAAGGCGGACGCGAAAGGAAGAGTTTTTATCCCCGCCCAATTCAGACGGCAGCTACAAGCCGGTTCTGAAGACAAGCTCATCATGCGCAAAGACGTATTTCAAGACTGCTTGGTACTCTATCCGGAAGAAGTCTGGAATGAAGAGCTGAATGAACTCCGGCAACGACTAAATAAATGGAACGCTAACCACCAACTTATCTTCCGCCAATTCGTCAGTGATGTAGAAATTATCACGATAGACGGAAACGGGCGGATATTAATACCCAAACGCTATCTGCAAATAGCCGGTATACAAAGCGACGTGCGCTTTATCGGTGTAGACAGCAAGATAGAAATATGGGCTAAGGAACGTACGGAAATGCCCTTTATGGCCCCCGATGCATTTGGTGCAGCCCTGGAGGAAATTATGAAAGAAGAACGGTGAACAACGAACAAAGAGGTAAAATGAAAGAAGAAGAAACAACATATCATGTACCGGTACTGCTGAAGGAAAGCGTAGATGCCATGAACATTACCCCGGACGGGACGTATGTAGACGTTACCTTCGGCGGGGGAGGACATTCCCGCGAAATACTTTCGCGTCTTGGAAACGGCGGACGCCTGTTGGGTTTCGATCAGGACGAGGATGCCGAACGTAACATTGTAAACGACCCGCACTTCACTTTTGTACGGAGCAATTTCCGTTATTTGCATAATTTTCTGCGCTACCACGATATTGAAGGAGTAGATTCCATATTGGCTGATCTGGGAGTATCTTCACATCACTTCGATGACAGTGAACGGGGATTCTCTTTCCGCTTTGACGGAAAACTGGATATGCGCATGAATAAGCGTGCAGGCATCACAGCGGCCGATGTGGTAAATACATACGAAGAAGAACGCCTGGCAGATATTTTTTACCTATATGGTGAACTGAAAAACAGCCGCAAACTGGCTTCCGTCATAGTCAAAGCACGCAGCGGACAGAAAATAGAAACGATCGGTGAATTTCTTGAAGTAGTGAAACCGCTTTTCGGACGCGAACGCGAAAAGAAAGAATTGGCAAAGGTATTTCAGGCACTCCGCATTGAAGTAAACCAGGAAATGGAAGCACTGAAGGAAATGCTGATGGCAGCAACAGAAGCATTGAAGCCAGGAGGACGGCTGGTGGTAATCACCTATCACTCTTTGGAAGATCGCATGGTGAAAAACATCATGAAAACCGGTAATGTAGAAGGTAAAACAACGCAGGACTTTTTCGGCAACCTGCAAACTCCCTTCCGCCTGGTAAACAACAAAGTAATTGTGCCCGATGAAGAAGAGATAGCACGCAATCCGCGTTCACGCAGTGCCAAACTGAGAATAGCCGAAAAGAAGTAAGAGAACAGAGTGAAATAAGAGAAGTGAAATGGAAGATAAAGAAGCAAAAAAGAAGAAAAGCAATTCCCTGAAAAGTATTCTGGGAGGTGATATTCTGGCAACGGATTTTTTTCGCCGCCAGACTAAATTGCTGGTACTGATTATGGTGCTTGTCATTTTCTACATTCATAATCGTTACGCAAGCCAACAACAGCAAATCGAAATAGACAAGTTGAAAAAAGAGCTGATTGACATCAAATACGATGCACTGACCCGAAGTTCGGAACTGATGGAAAAAAGCCGCCAGTCACGAATAGAGGACTATATATCCACCAAAGAAAGTGATTTGCAGACATCGACCAATCCACCTTATTTAATCAGAACGAAATAAAAGATGGCTGTAAACAAGAAAAATATAATGACCCGTTACTTCTTCGTCATCCTGCTGATGGGATTGATTGGAGTAGCCATTGTTGTCAAAGCAGGCATCACGATGTTTGCCGAACGTCAATATTGGCAGGATGTGGCCGACCGTTTCGTCAAAGAGAATGTAACGGTAAAGCCCAACCGCGGAAACATCATCTCTTCCGACGGCAAACTAATGGCCAGTTCGCTGCCGGAATATCGCATTTATATGGATTTCAAAGCCGGTGGAGTAAAGAAGGACACCATGCTGATGAATCATCTGGACGAAATATGTGCAGGACTCCATAAGATATTCCCTGATAAAAGTGCTTCGGAATTTAAAGCGCACCTTAAAAAAGGACGGAAACAGGGAAGTCGCAACTATCTGATTTATCCAAAACGTATTTCATACATCCAATATAAAGAAGCCAAACGCCTGCCGGTATTCAACCTGAATAAATACAAAGGCGGTTTCCACGAGTTAGCTTATAACCAAAGAAAAAAACCTTTTGGTTCACTTGCAGCCCGCACACTGGGGGACTTATATGCTGACACCGCCCAAGGTGCCAAGAATGGCATAGAGTTAGCTTTTGACTCCATACTGAAGGGGCATGACGGGATTACCCACCGGCAAAAAGTGATGAATAAATACCTGAATATTGTAGATATTCCTCCGGTAGATGGTTGTGACCTTCTTTCTACGATTGATGTAGGCATGCAGGATATTTGTGAAAAGGCCCTGACCGATAAACTGAAAGAGCTGAATGCCAAAGTAGGAGTAGCCGTATTGATGGAAGTAGCGACCGGAGAGGTTAAAGCCATCGTAAACATGATGAAAGCCGGAGACGGCAACTATTATGAAATGAGAAACAATGCCATCAGTGATATGCTCGAGCCAGGTTCTACCTTTAAGACAGCTTCTATCATGGTGGCACTTGAAGACGGTAAAATCACACCGGAAGATGTAATAGACACAGGCAATGGTGTCAAGATGATGTACGGTCGTCCCATGAAAGATTGGAATTGGCGCAAAGGCGGATATGGGCCATTGACAGTTACACAAATACTGGAAGTATCTTCCAATGTGGGTACATCCAGCATTATTGATAAATATTATGGTAGTAACCCACAAAAGTTTGTCGACGGACTGAAACGAATGAGTATCGATCAGCCTCTCCAATTGCAAATAGCCGGAGAAGGTAAGCCTAATATCAAAGGTCCGAAAGAGCGTTACTTTGCAAAAACCACTCTGCCGTGGATGAGCATCGGCTATGAGACCCAGGTACCACCGATGAATATCCTTACTTTTTACAATGCCATTGCCAACAACGGTGTTATGGTGCGTCCCAAATTTGTGAAAGCAGCCATAAAAAATGGTGAAATAGTGAAAGAATATCCGACAGAAATTATCAATCCGAGAATCTGTTCGGAACGGACCCTAAAACAAATACAGGAGATTCTTTATAAGGTTGTGCATGAAGGTCTGGCAGCCCCGGCAGGCTCCAAACAATTTGCCGTTTCGGGTAAGACGGGTACGGCGCAGATCTCACAAGGTGCTGCCGGATATACATCGGGAGGAGTGAACTATCTGGTCAGTTTCTGCGGATACTTTCCCTCAGAAGCTCCAAAGTATAGCTGTATCGTTTCCATACAAAAGCCAAATCCTCCTGCCTCCGGAGGCTTGATGGCCGGTAGCGTTTTCAGCAAAATTGCCGAAAGAGTGTATGCCAAAGACCTACGTTTGGACATTCGGAACGCAATCGATACCAATACGGTAGTGATTCCCGATGTTAAAGCAGGCGAAATGACAGAGGCCAGACAAGTATTGGAAGGATTGAATATTCAGACTCAGGCAGAGTTTAAAACTAAAAAGAATAAAGAAGTTTGGGGACATGCACAGGCAGCTCCCAAAGCAGTGATCCTGCAGGGAAAGGAACAATTACGGAACTTTGTACCCAGCGTTATCGGCATGGGAGCCAAAGATGCTGTTTACCTGCTGGAAAGCAAAGGATTGAAAGTGGCTCTGTCGGGAGTTGGCAAAGTGAGAAGCCAATCGTTGCCCCAGGGTACTACAATAAAGAAAGGACAAACCATCAGTATCCATCTGAATTGATTATTATAGATTAAGGTATGAAATTAAAAGAGATTCTAACATTTATCCATCCGGTAAAAATAACCGGAAATCAGGATATCGAAATAACCGGAGTTGACATCGACTCCAGACAGGTAGGGTCCGGCCATTTGTTTATGGCCATGCGCGGTACACAAACCGACGGACATGCCTATATCCCGGCAGCAATTGAGAAAGGGGCCATAGCCATTCTCTGCGAAGAGTTACCTGCAGAACTAAACGAAGAAATTACCTACATTCAGGTAACCGATAGTGAAGATGCTGTTGGTAAAGTAGCTACGGCTTTCTATGGAGACCCGACTTCGAAAATGGAACTGGTGGGTGTCACCGGTACAAATGGAAAGACGACGATTGCCACCTTATTATATAATACATTCCGGTATTTCGGTTACAAAGTGGGGCTTATCTCTACGGTATGCAATTATATAGACGATGAAGCCATCCCTACCGAACACACTACTCCTGACCCAATTACGCTGAACCGTCTTTTGGGACGTATGGCAGACGAAGGCTGCAAATATGCTTTCATGGAAGTAAGTTCGCATTCCATCGCGCAAAAAAGAATCAGCGGACTGAAGTTTGCCGGCGGCATCTTTACGAACCTGACACGCGATCATCTGGACTACCATAAAACAGTAGAGAATTATCTGAAAGCAAAAAAGAAATTCTTCGATGAACTGCCTAAAAGTTCTTTCAGCCTCACCAATCTGGACGACAAAAACGGACTCGTGATGACGCAGAATACGAAGTCGAAAGTATACACGTATTCTCTCCGCAGCCTGAGTGACTTCAAAGGGAAAGTACTGGAGTCACATTTTGAGGGAATGCTTCTTGACTTCAACAACCATGAGCTCGCAGTGCAGTTTATAGGAAGATTCAATGCTTCGAATTTATTGGCCGTATTCGGCGCCGCCGTTTTACTGGGTAAGAAGGAAGAGGAGGTATTGGTTGCACTTAGTACGTTGCATCCTGTTGCCGGACGTTTCGATGCCATACGCTCTCCGCAAGGATATACAGCGATCGTAGACTATGCACACACACCGGATGCTTTGGTCAACGTCTTGAACGCCATACATGGAGTGCTTGAAGGAAAGGGCAAAGTGATTACTGTAGTCGGTGCCGGTGGCAACCGGGATAAAGGCAAACGTCCCATCATGGCAAAAGAAGCAGCCAAGGCAAGCGACCGAGTTATCATCACCTCAGACAATCCACGCTTCGAAGAGCCACAGGACATCATCAACGACATGTTGGCCGGACTGGACAACGAAGACAAGAAAAAAACACTGAGCATTGCAGACCGTAAGGAAGCTATACGCACGGCTTGCATGCTTGCTGAAAAAGGAGATGTGATTCTGGTTGCCGGAAAAGGACACGAGAATTATCAGGAAATCAAAGGAGTGAAACATCACTTTGATGATAAAGAGGTTTTAAAAGAGATTTTTTCATTGACTATTTAACGGACAATGATTGAAGTAATCCCGATGCCAAATGCCTGATTCCTTCAATCGTAAACCATAAATCGTCTCATTGTAAATAAAGTTATGTTATATTACTTGTTTGAATGGCTACATAAACTCAACTTTCCGGGTGCCGGAATGTTTGGGTACACCTCGTTCCGGGCATTGATGGCTGTCATCCTGGCGCTACTCATTTCCAGTATCTGGGGAGACAAATTCATCAATCTGCTGAAACGGAAACAAATCACCGAAACGCAGCGTGACGCTAAGATCGATCCGTTTGGAGTTAATAAAGTAGGCGTACCCAGTATGGGAGGTGTGATCATTATTGTAGCAATTCTGATTCCCTGTTTATTACTGGGAAAACTGCATAACATCTATATGATATTGATGTTGATAACTACTGTATGGCTGGGATCTTTGGGGTTTGCGGACGACTATATCAAGATATTCAAGAAAGATAAAGAAGGCCTCCATGGCAAATTTAAAATCATCGGACAAGTGGGACTCGGGCTGATTGTCGGACTGACTCTATATCTGAGCCCTAATGTAGTAATCCGCGAGAATATAGAGATTCAGAAATCAGAAAACGAAATCGAAGTGATACATGGCACCCACGACCTGAAATCAACCCAGACCACGATTCCATTTTTCAAAAGCAACAACCTGGACTATGCAGACCTTGTGGGCTTCATGGGAGAACATGCCCAAACGGCCGGATGGATTTTGTTTGTCATTATCACTATCTTCGTTGTAACAGCCGTATCCAACGGCGCCAACCTGAATGATGGTATGGATGGTATGGCAGCAGGCAATTCAGCCATCATCGGACTGACACTGGGTATACTGGCCTATGTATCGAGCCATATTGAATTCGCCGGTTACCTGAATATCATGTATATTCCGGGAAGTGAAGAATTGGTAATCTTTATATGTGCCTTTATCGGCGCATTAATCGGTTTCTTATGGTACAATGCTTATCCGGCACAGGTATTCATGGGTGATACAGGTAGCCTGACCATTGGAGGAATCATCGCAGTATTTGCTATTATTATCCACAAAGAATTGCTGATTCCGATTCTCTGTGGTATATTCCTGGTTGAGAACCTGTCAGTACTCCTGCAACGCTTCTATTATAAAGCAGGCAAAAGAAAAGGGGTAAAACAACGTCTTTTCAAACGGGCACCGATACATGACCATTTCCGTACTTCGATGAGCCTGGTGGAACCGGGATGCAGTGTGAAATTTACAAAACCGGATCAACTGTTTCACGAATCCAAGATTACAGTCCGCTTCTGGATTGTAACCATCGTGTTGGCAGCCATTACGATTATAACACTAAAGATAAGATAACCCAAAGTGACAGGTAACAGGCTACAAGCTACAAGTGCCTGCTGCCGATCACTGAGTATGAACCTCAAACTTGTAGCATAGAGACAAAGGATTTACCAACCGTACACAAAAATCCGGTTGATAAACCATAACTAAAAATCATGAAAAGAATTGTAGTATTAGGAGCCGGTGAAAGCGGTGCGGGAGCAGCCGTTCTGGCAAAAGTAAAAGGATTCGATACTTTCGTATCGGATATGTCTGCCATCAAGGATAAGTATAAAACTCTCCTTGACAGCCATGGCATTGCCTGGGAGGAAGGCCGGCACACAGAAGAACGGATTCTGAATGCAGATGAAGTGGTGAAGAGCCCCGGAATTCCTAATGACGCCCCCCTAATTCTGAAATTGAAAGAGCAGGGTACGCCTATTATCTCTGAAATAGAATTTGCCGGCAGATACACTGATGCAAAGATGATCTGTATCACCGGTTCGAACGGAAAAACAACTACGACCTCACTTATCTATCACATCTTTAAAAGTGCCGGATTAAATGTGGGACTTGCCGGCAACATTGGTAAGAGCCTGGCATTACAAGTAGCGGAAGAGGAGCATGACTATTATGTAATTGAACTGAGTTCATTCCAGCTGGATAATATGTATAAGTTCCGTGCGGATATCGCCGTGCTGATGAATATCACACCAGACCATCTGGACCGATACGATCACTGCATGCAGAACTATATCAACGCAAAATTCCGTATTACACAGAACCAGACATCAGAAGACGCTTTTATCTTCTGGAATGATGACCCTATCATCAAACGTGAACTGGATAAACACGGCATCTGTGCCCATCTGTATCCATTCTCGGCAATTAAAGAAGAAGGGTCTATCGCTTATGTAGAAGACCATGAAGTAGTGATTACCGCACCAATTGCCTTCAACATGGAGCAGGAACAATTGGCTTTGACGGGACAACATAACCTTTATAACTCTTTAGCTGCCGGGATTTCTGCAAATCTGGCCGGCATTACCAAAGAGAATATACGAAGGGCTCTCAGCGATTTTCAAGGGGTAGAGCACCGTTTGGAAAAAGTAGCACGTGTACGGGGGATTGATTTTATCAACGACTCCAAAGCAACCAACGTCAACTCTTGCTGGTACGCTCTGCAAAGTATGACCACCAAAACAGTGTTGATCCTCGGGGTAAAGATAAAGGGAATGATTATACGGAAATAGAGGAGCTGGTTCGGGAAAAATGCTCGGCATTGGTTTACCTTGGATTGCACAACGAAAAACTCCATAAGTTCTTCGATCGCCTGGGACTTCCCGTAGCAGAAGTGCAAACCGGCATGAAGGATGCTGTAGAAGCAGCCTACAAACTGGCAAAAAAAGGTGAAACGGTATTGTTAAGTCCGTGCTGTGCTTCATTCGACCTTTTTAAGAGTTATGAGGACCGTGGTGACCAATTTAAGAAGTATGTAAGAGAATTATGAAATAAGAGTCTCTGAGCTTTAAAAAGGCAGGACTCCTAAGAGCTAAAAACTAAAAGCCGTGGATTTATTAAAGAACATATTCAAAGGTGATAAGGTAATCTGGATCATTTTCCTTTGCCTCTGCCTCATCTCTATTATAGAGGTGTTTAGTGCTGCCAGTACACTGACTTATAAAAGTGGTGATCACTGGGGACCCATCACACAGCATTCCATCATCCTGATGATCGGCGCAATCGTGGTGGTTTTGATGCACAACATCCCTTATAAATGGTTTCAGGTGTTCCCGGTCTTCCTGTACCCCATTTCGGTAGTGCTGTTAGCTTTCGTCACATTGATGGGAGTCATCACAGGCGACCGTGTAAATGGGGCCGCCCGCTGGATGAGTTTTATGGGATTACAGTTTCAACCTTCGGAACTGGCCAAGATGGCAGTAATCATTGCGGTTTCCTTTATTCTTTCCAAAAAACAGGATGATGAAGGAGCCAATCCGAAAGCCTTTAAGTATATAATGATACTGACCGGACTGGTGTGCATGCTCATTGCTCCGGAAAATCTTTCGACAGCTATGCTGTTGTTCGGAGTCGTAGTATTGATGATGTTCATCGGGCGTGTCGCCTTCAAAAAGTTAGCTATGTTATTAGGCGGACTGGCACTGGCTGGGTGTCTGGGAGTAATCTTCCTGCTGGCCATACCTAAAGACACCGACATTCCGTTCCTCCACCGCTTTGATACCTGGAAAAGCCGTATCACCAACTTCACTGAGAAAGAGGAAGTACCGGCTGCAAAGTTCGATATTGACAAAGATGCCCAGATAGCCCATGCACGTATAGCCATTGCTACCAGTAACGTGATAGGTAAAGCTCCGGGAAACTCGATTCAACGCGATTTCCTGAGTCAGGCATTCTCCGATTTCATTTTTGCCATTATCATTGAAGAGTTGGGGCTGGTAGGAGGAGCCTTTGTGGTTATTCTCTACATCTGGCTGTTGGTTCGAACAGGCCGAATCGCCCAGAAATGTGAACGTACATTTCCGGCATTCCTTGTCATGGGAATCGCCTTGATGCTGGTATCACAAGCCATATTGAACATGATGGTAGCTGTCGGTTTGTTTCCTGTCACAGGACAGCCCTTACCACTAATCAGTAAAGGAGGTACAAGTACCCTGATCAACTGCGCCTATATCGGAATGATATTGAGTGTCAGCCGTTATACCGCTTATCTGGAAGAGAAAAAAGATAATCCCGCTCCCCTCCTTACCGGAGAAGAAGGGAGTGAAACCGTTGCAAGCGAAGCCCAAACAGCAGCTGAGCCTACAGCGGAAGTCTTAAACAGTGATGCAAAATTTGAAGAGTGATATGAATAAGGAAAATAATAAAGAGGGACGGGATGACACTTTAAGGATCATCATCAGTGGCGGTGGTACCGGAGGACATATTTTTCCGGCTGTATCCATTGCAAACGCCATAAAAGAATTACGTCCCGATGCACAAATCCTGTTTGTAGGAGCCGAAGGAAGAATGGAGATGCAACGAGTACCGGATGCAGGCTATCAGATCATCGGATTACCCGTAGCAGGATTCGATCGCAAACATTTGTGGAAAAATGTTGCCGTATTACTGAAATTGGCACGCAGCCAATGGAAAGCGCGCAGCATTATCCGTCAGTTCCGTCCACAGGTAGCAGTAGGAGTAGGCGGATATGCAAGCGGTCCGACATTAAAAATGGCCGGAATGATGGGTGTACCCACCTTAATACAGGAGCAAAACTCATATGCCGGAGTAACCAACAAACTATTGGCAAAGAAAGCACGGAAAATCTGTGTAGCATATGATGGGATGGAAAAATTCTTTCCGGGCAGCAAAATCATTATGACAGGCAACCCGGTACGTCAGAATCTGTTAACGGAGAAGCCGGAACAAAAACAAGCTATTCGCTCTTTCGGACTGGATCCGGAGAAGAAAACCATTCTGATTCTGGGGGGAAGCCTGGGCGCCCGCACAATCAATAATACATTGATTGCCGGATTGCAGCTGATTCGTCAGACTAAAAATGTACAATTCATCTGGCAAACAGGAAAAATCTATCACCAGCAAGTAACGGAAGCCGTAAAAGTTGCCGGAAACATTCCTAATCTGTATGTGACAGACTTCATTAAAGATATGGCTGCCGCTTATGCTGCTGCCGATTTGGTTATTTCGCGTGCAGGTGCCGGCTCCATTTCCGAATTCTGCCTGTTGAATAAAGCAGTTATCCTGGTTCCGTCTCCCAACGTAGCAGAAGATCACCAAACCAAAAATGCATTGGCATTGGTGAACAAACGAGCTGCCATCTACGTAAAGGACGCAGAAGCGGAAGAGAAATTATTATCCGTGGCATTAGAAACCATAGCAGATTCCGGAAAACTAAAAGAACTTAGTGAAAACATCGCTCACCTGGCCCTACCAGATTCTGCCATCGTGATAGCAAAAGAAGTTATAAAATTAGCACAACAGCCATGAACATAGAAACTATTCAATCTGTATATTTTGTCGGTGCAGGAGGTATCGGAATGAGTGCCCTCGTACGCTATTTCCTTTCTAAAGGGAAGGTAGTGGCAGGCTATGACCGTACCCCCAGTGAACTGACTCAACACCTTATAGAAGAAGGAGCACAGATTCATTACGAAGAAAATATCAATCTTATCCCGGATGCCTGTAAAGACCCGGCCACGACACTGGTCGTTTTAACTCCTGCCGTACCTCAGGAACATGCCGAATTGACCTACTTCCGTGACAACGGATTCGAAATACAAAAACGTGCACAAGTATTAGGCACCATCACCCATTCCAGTAAAGGGCTTTGTGTAGCCGGTACACATGGTAAAACCACTACATCAACGATGACGGCCCATCTGCTTCATCACTCGCATATAGGCTGCACTGCCTTTTTGGGAGGTATTTCCAAAAATTATGGAACGAATCTGTTACTCTCTCCAAGCAGTCCGTATACCGTAATCGAAGCTGACGAATTCGACCGTTCATTCCACTGGCTGTCTCCATATATGTCTGTCATTACCGCAACCGATCCGGATCATCTGGATATTTATGGAACCGAACAGGCTTATCTGGAAAGCTTTGAGCACTATACCACATTAATCCAGCCGGGAGGGGCACTGATCATCCGCGAAGGCATTTCTCTTCAGCCTAAAGTGCAAGAGGGTGTCAAGATTTACACCTATTCACGCGATAAAGGAGACTTCCATGCTGAAAACATTCGCATTGGAAACGGAGAAATCTTCATCGATTTTATAGGACCGGATATTCGCATCGACAACATTCAGCTGGGAGTGCCCGTAAGTATCAATATAGAGAATGGAGTCGCTGCCATGGCACTTGCCTATCTCAATGGAGTGACCGCCGAAGAAATCAAACAAGGAATGGCAAGTTTCCGAGGTGTGGACCGTCGATTCGACTTCAAGATCAAAAACGACCAGATCGTGTTCCTGAGTGACTACGCTCATCATCCCTCCGAAATCAAACAGAGTGTGATGTCCATGCGTGAACTCTACCGGGATAAAAAGATCACCGCTGTTTTTCAGCCACACCTCTATACCCGTACACGGGACTTCTATAAAGACTTTGCCGATAGTTTGTCGCTACTCGACGAAGTAATACTGGTAGATATCTATCCGGCGCGCGAACAGCCTATTCCAGGGGTAACCAGTCAACTGATATATGATAACCTACGTCCGGGTATTGAAAAAAGCATGTGTAAGAAAGAGGAAATACTCGATGTGCTGAAAACGAAGCATATCGAGGTGTTGATCACGTTGGGAGCAGGAGACATAGATAGCTATGTCCCGGATATTTGTGAACTATTGACCCGAAGGATAACTCCATCGGACAATTAATTTGTAAATCGTCAAAACAATAAATTTCCTCATGATAAAAAGAATCCTTCTGACCATCGTCATGTTACTTCTCATAGCCTATCTCGTAGCGGCTGTGACAGTATTCAACAGCAAACCTGCCCATCAGGTCTGCCGCGACATGGAATTAGTAATAAAGGATACGCTCAATGCCGGTTTCGTCACTAAAAACGAGGTAGCTGCCATCCTGCAAAAGAAAGGCATTTATCCCGTTGGAAAGAAAATGGACCGCATTCACACCAAAACGCTGGAAAAAGAGTTGAACAAGCATCCGCTGATCAATGAAGCACAATGCTATAAAACTCCAAGCGGCAAACTTTGCGTGGAAGTGACACAACGTGTACCGATTCTCCGCATCATGAGCAACAATGGTGAAAACTACTATCTGGATAACAAAGGTAAAGTGATGCCTCCCGATGCAAAATGCGTAGCACACCGGGCAATTGTCACCGGAAATGTAGAAAAGTCGTTTGCAATGAAGGATTTATATAAGTTTGGTGTATTTTTGCAAAACAATCCGTTCTGGGAAGCCCAGATTGTGCAAATAAACGTGCTCCCCGGGAAAGAGATCGAATTGATTCCCCGTGTAGGTAATCATATTATCTATCTGGGCAAGTTAGAACATTTTGAGGATAAACTGGGACGATTGAAGACCTTTTACGAAAAAGGGCTGAACCAGGTGGGATGGAACAAATATTCACGCATCAGCCTGGAATTCGGTAATCAGATTATCTGCACAAAAAAGAAACAATAATTCGTAAACAGCTAAACGTACCTTTGTGTTAAAGAGATGAGTCTATAATACAAAAGGGAATAAAATAGAATTTTATATGGCAACAACAGATTTTATCGCCGCTATTGAACTGGGTTCATCGAAAATAGCCGGTATAGCCGGAAAGAAGAATAGTGATGGAAGCATACAGGTATTAGCTTATGCCAGGGAGGATTCGTCTTCATTCATCCGGAAAGGAGTGATTTACAATCTGGATAAAACGGCACAGAGCCTGACCTCCATCATCAATAAGCTGGAGGGTGCTCTCAACAACTCAATTGCCAAGATCTATGTGGGTATCGGGGGGCAATCGCTCCGTACGGTACGCAATGTAGTTAGTCGCGATCTTGAGGAGGAGACCATTATCTCTCAGGAATTAGTCGACTCCATCTGTGATGAAAATCTTGAGATACCACTGATCGATATGGATATACTGGACGTTGCTCCGCAAGAATACAAAATTGGAAACAATCTCCAGGCAGATCCCGTCGGTGTGGCAGGAAGCCATATTGAAGGACGCTTTCTGAACATTGTGGCACGTGCTTCGCTCAAAAAAAACCTGGAACGCTGTTTCGAACAAGCCAAAATTGAAATAGCAGATTTATTGATCTCCCCGCTGGTTACTGCAGATGCAGTGCTGACGGAAAGTGAGAGACGCTCCGGCTGTGCACTGATTGATTTCGGAGCCGACACATCGACTATTTCCATCTATAAGAATAACATTCTCCGATTCCTTACCGTACTGCCATTAGGAGGAAACAGTATTACTCATGATCTCGTTTCCCTTCAGATAGAAGAGGAAGAAGGCGAACGCCTGAAAATCAGATATGGTAACGCCTTTTACGAAGAGGAAGAAGGCGAAGAACCTGCTACCTGCCAACTGGAAGAAGGAGGTAGAACCGTAGAACTCGGCAAACTGAACAATATCATCGAGGCGCGTACTGAAGAAATTATCGCAAACGTATGGAATCAGATTCAACTTTCAGGGTATGATGATAAACTGTTGGCCGGACTTATCATTACAGGAGGAGCCTCCAATCTGAAAAACCTGGACGAAGCTCTCCGTAAACGAAGTAAGATAGAAAAGGTGAGAAGCGCACGATTCGTACGCAACACCATTCATGCAGACGAAGATGTTGTGAAGAAAGACGGTACACAGAACACCTTATTCGGACTGCTTGCTGCCGGCAATGAAAACTGTTGCCTACAAGAGACACCTGCTCCCCAGCCGCATGTACAACCCCAGCCTCAACCCGAACCGGTGAATATGTTTGAAGAAGATGAGAGTCTGAAAGAACAGGAAGCCGCTGCACGTGCTGCCAAAAAGAAAAAAGAGGAAGAGGAAAAAAGACGGAAAGAAGAAGAAAAGCAACGTAAACTGGAGGAGAAAAAAAGAAGAGAAGAAGAAAGAAGAAACAAACCGAATTGGTTTAAATCGACTTTCGACAAACTTTCTAATGAGATTTTCTCCGATGAAGATATGAAATAAAGTGATAATTCATAATACAATATAATATGGACGAGATAGTACAATTCGATTTCCCTACAGATTCGCCGAAAATCATTAAAGTGATTGGTGTAGGAGGTGGTGGAGGTAACGCCGTCAACCACATGTACCGGGAAGGCATACACGACGTGACATTCGTTCTCTGCAATACCGACAACCAGGCATTGGCTGAGTCTCCTGTACCGGTCAAACTGCAACTGGGACGTTCCATCACGCAAGGACTCGGTGCCGGAAACCGTCCGGAGCGTGCACGTGATGCTGCCGAAGAGAGCATCGAAGACATAAAAAACCTGCTGAATGATGGTACCAAGATGGTATTTATCACTGCCGGAATGGGCGGAGGTACCGGAACCGGAGCAGCCCCCGTCATCGCCCGTATCGCTAAAGAGATGGATATCCTGACTGTCGGAATCGTTACCATCCCTTTTATCTTTGAAGGCGAAAAGAAAATTATCCAGGCTCTGGATGGAGTAGAACGCATTGCCCAACATGTAGACGCTTTGTTGGTGATCAATAACGAACGCCTGCGTGAAATTTATTCCGACCTGACCTTTATGAACGCATTCGGCAAGGCAGATGACACACTGTCAATCGCAGCCAAAAGTATTGCCGAAATCATCACCATGCGGGGTACGGTAAACCTGGACTTCGCTGATGTAAAAACAATCCTCAAAGACGGTGGTGTAGCCATCATGAGTACCGGATTCGGTGAAGGAGAAAACCGCGTAACCAAAGCAATCGACGACGCACTCCATTCACCGTTACTCAATAACAATGACATCTTCAATGCGAAGAAAGTCATGCTGAATGTTTCGTTCTGTCCTGCTTCCGAACTGATGATGGAGGAAATGAATGAAGTGCACGAGTTTATGAGCAAATTCCGCGAAGGTGTAGAAGTGATCTGGGGTGTGGCTATGGATACCTCACTGGATACGAAAGTGAAGATCACTGTGCTTGCTACCGGTTTCGGTGTGGAAGACGTACCAGGTATGGACGACCTACACGAGAAACGCAGCCAGGAAGAAGAAGAACGTCAGTTGCAGCTGGAAGAAGAGAAGGAAAAGAACAAAGAGCGCATTCGTAAAGCATATGGTGAAAGTGCCAGTGGCATCGGAACACGCAACCTGCGGAAACGCCGTCATATCTATCTCTTCAATCCGGAAGATCTGGACAATGATGATATCATCGCCATGGTAGAAGACTCTCCTACTTACCTTCGCGACAAAACGACTTTGGGTAAGATCAAAGCAAAAGCCGCATTGGAAGAAGAGATAGCTACTGAAGAAGCTATAGATGACAGTGGAGTTATCACATTTTAATAAATAGCTAAATATATCGATCATTAACCCGGATTTACCAATTATAAACCATAAATCGTTAAATCATAATATAACATAACATCATGGATTTATTCGAAAGAGTCAGCGAAGACATTAAAAACGCAATGAAAGCGAAAGATAAAGTAGCCCTTGAAACCCTTAGAAATGTAAAGAAGTTCTTTCTGGAAGCTAAAACTGCTCCGGGAGCCAATGACATCCTTACAGACGCAGATGCACTGAAAATCGTGCAAAAACTGGTAAAACAAGGTAAAGATGCTGCAGAAATATATATAGGACAGGGTCGTCAGGACTTAGCCGATGCAGAATTGGCACAAGTACAAGTCATGGAAACCTATTTACCGAAACAAATGACTGCCGAAGAACTGGAAACTGCACTGAAAGAGATTATTGCTGAAGTAGGTGCTACCAGTGGTAAAGATATGGGAAAGGTAATGGGAGTAGCCTCCAAGAAACTTGCCGGATTGGCCGAAGGACGCGCTATTTCAACTAAAGTAAAAGAGTTGTTGGGATAATCTCAACGTATAAATCCTGCTTATAAGAGAAGCTACACAATAGCTATACTCTCTTTTAAAAGAAATCTACCCCCGGATGTACACAGAGTTACATCCGGGGGTATCTTGTTTACAGACACGGATTACCAAAGCCAAATGAAGTACACAGAAATGGGCAAGAGATACTAATCAAATAATTCCTTCAATACATCCAATGATTTCAGTACAGGAAAATCAGGAAGATGTAACCGGTAATACTCATTAATAATAGCCAGGCATCGGGCCCTTTCCGTACGGTTCATTCCGAAAAGGTGCATTGTTTCATAGTTCATACGCATCAATTGCAGTAATCTCCCAGCTTCATCAGGCTGGATATAGCAAGAATGAAGTTGAGGACGAACCGAAGTAAAGTTAGCATTCAACATATCAAAATAGTCACCCGTATGATAATCATCCAGATTGGGGTACAATCCCAGAAAGCGGGAAAGACGCATCAGAAACACCAGATGAAAGTTGGCAAAGCTAATCTTACAAGCATCCAACCACAAGATAGAATGCTGTAAATAAGCAAACAATGGGCGGTTCTCCGCCTCTTCGCGAATGGCACGATAAAGAAATTCCGCAAGGAAAAGAGCTATAGCCGATTTAAAAGGATCATAAGGAATGGAGGCAAACGGACTAAAGGATTTAGCTTCCTTAATTCTGAAAAGCGAAGTATTCGGCCGATAATCTGCCTCAAACTCAATCAGCGCCAACGGCTGGAATAGTACTGATTTGACAGCAGCCTTCTTAGAGCGTGGCACAGCAACCAGAAAAGATGCACGTCCTGAAAGCTCAGTATACATCTCAACGATATTTGAAGTATCGTTATACTTTAGTATATGAAGAACGATTCCAACTGTTTTTTGCAGCATATCTCTAACTTTTCTTTCGGGTAACAAAGCTACGAAAAAAGTGTGAATAGACAATCAAAGACTCCTATCTCAAAAAAAAGTTCATATCCCGAACAAAATGTAAAAAGAACATATACCACTGATTATCAATAAATAAACAAGAGAAAACAATATGTCTATCAAAAATAATTGGATTTTTTTTCTGCAAATAGTTTGGTAGTTTCAAAAAAAGGCCTACCTTTGCACTCGCAATCGGGAAACAACGATACAGAACGAAAGCAAAGCGAAACAAAAAGAGCAGAAATGCTCAATACAGGATGGCCCGTTCGTCTATCGGTTAGGACGCAAGATTTTCATTCTTGAAAGGGGGGTTCGATTCCCCCACGGGCTACAATTAAAAAAATAAACGAATTAAAACAGATTAGTCGAGATGGCAAATCATAAATCATCAATCAAGAGAATCAGACAAGAAGAAAGCAGAAGACTTCGCAACAGATATTATGGTAAAACCATGAGAAATGCTGTTAGAAAACTTCGTTCAACTACTGACAAAGCAGAAGCAACTGCTATGTACCCAAGCATCACTAAGATGGTAGACAAGTTAGCTAAAACAAATGTTATTCATAAGAATAAAGCTAACAACTTGAAATCTAAGTTGGCTATTTACATCAATAAGCTTGCTTAAGAAATAAGACTTATAACAGACTCTATACAATATTGAGAGCCGAACTTTTTAGTTCGGCTTTTCATGTTTAAAACCATCCCATCCGGTTTACTTTAAATTCTTCTTTTTTCACTCTTCATTCTTCTCTAACTCAGATATTTTCACTATATTTGCTCTGTTATTATAATTAGGAATCAAATTATGAGCGAAGAACAGAATCCCACCAATAACGGGTCTTATTCAGCAGATAGTATCCAAGTATTGGAAGGACTTGAAGCAGTTAGAAAACGCCCTGCTATGTACATTGGTGACATCAGCGTAAAGGGACTTCATCACTTGGTATATGAAATTGTCGACAACTCTATCGACGAAGCATTGGCTGGTTATTGCGACCATATCGAAGTAACTATCAACGAAGATAACTCTATCACCGTACAGGACAATGGCCGTGGTATCCCCGTAGATTTCCACGAAAAAGAGCAGAAATCTGCCCTTGAAGTTGCCATGACTGTGCTACATGCCGGAGGTAAATTCGATAAAGGCTCGTATAAAGTATCCGGAGGTTTGCACGGTGTCGGTATGTCTTGTGTAAATGCATTGTCTACACACATGACCACCCAGGTATTCCGTAACGGTAAAATCTACCAGCAGGAATACGAAATCGGCAAGCCCCTTTATGCAGTCAAAGAAGTAGGAACAGCCGACCATACAGGAACCAAACAACAATTCTGGCCTGACGACAGTATCTTTACCGAAACAGTCTATGACTACAAGATTCTGGCCTCACGCTTACGTGAGCTGGCTTACTTGAATGCGGGATTACGCATCTCACTGACAGACCGACGTGTAATAAACGAAGACGGTAGCTTCAAACATGAAACTTTCTACTCGGAAGAAGGTTTAAGAGAGTTCGTACGCTTCATAGAATCGTCACGCGAACACTTGATTAACGATGTGATCTATTTGAACACGGAGAAGCAGAACATCCCCATCGAGGTAGCTATCATGTATAATACCGGATTCTCTGAGAATATCCACTCGTATGTCAATAATATCAATACAATAGAAGGCGGTACGCATCTGGCAGGTTTCCGCCGTGCCTTGACCCGTACACTGAAAAAGTATGCAGAAGACAGCAAAATGCTGGAAAAGGTCAAAATAGAAATCTCCGGTGATGACTTCCGTGAAGGACTTACAGCCGTGATCTCTGTAAAAGTTGCTGAACCTCAATTTGAAGGACAGACTAAAACCAAGTTGGGAAACAACGAAGTGATGGGTGCTGTCGACCAGGCTGTAGGTGAAGTACTGAACTATTATCTGGAAGAACACCCGAAAGAAGCAAAAGCCATTGTAGACAAGGTGATTCTGGCTGCCACTGCCCGCCACGCTGCACGTAAAGCACGTGAAATGGTTCAACGCAAATCCCCCATGTCAGGAGGCGGACTACCGGGAAAACTGGCTGACTGTTCGGATAAAGACCCGCAAAAGTGCGAATTGTTCCTCGTCGAGGGAGATTCAGCAGGCGGTACAGCCAAACAAGGCCGTAACCGTGCATTCCAAGCCATCCTTCCACTACGCGGTAAGATTCTGAACGTAGAGAAAGCAATGTATCACAAAGCTCTTGAGAGTGAAGAAATACGCAATATCTACACCGCCTTAGGCGTTACCATCGGCACTGAAGAAGACAGTAAGGCTGCCAATATCGATAAGTTGCGCTATCACAAGATCATCATCATGACCGATGCCGACGTCGATGGTTCACACATCGACACACTGATCATGACCTTCTTCTTCCGGTATATGCCGCAAATCATACAGAATGGGTATCTCTATATCGCAACTCCCCCACTCTATCTCTGCAAAAAAGGTAAAGTAGAAGAGTATTGCTGGACAGATGCACAACGCCAGAAGTTTATCGACACTTACGGTGGCGGTTCGGAAAATGCAATTCATACACAACGTTACAAAGGTTTGGGTGAAATGAACGCCCAGCAGTTGTGGGAAACAACCATGGACCCTGAAAACCGTATGCTGAAACAAGTTAATATTGACAACGCAGCAGAAGCCGATTATATCTTTTCCATGTTAATGGGTGAAGATGTAGGACCACGCCGCGAATTCATAGAAGAGAATGCAACGTATGCAAATATCGATGCATAATTCGTAATATAAACACCAACCTCACATCTTACAACGAAGAAGCGCCGGTACTGAAGGAAAATCCTTCGGACCGGCGCTTTTCTTTGACTATCTTTTTATCTGGGCCTTCGTCCGGTAATTACTCTCCGGAAGCGGTTAACAATCTCGTTACCCATATTCACACGGGTACTGTCCACCCGATGCACTGCAGCGGGGGTAACCGCATCTTTATACTTAGCCTTGCCAATGCGGAATTTCATTTTATCCAGATTACCCGTAATATTTACTCCGGCTTTAAACGGCAATGGCGATTTAAGAATGGAAATATGATAATTAAAATTCATATCCAGTCCTTGTTCACCGCCGATAGCCGCTTTATAACGGTCTATCTCTACGAGGAACGGATAAACGGTCACATTACCGTCATGTACCGTCACATTGACAGAAATACTGTCGAATACATTTTCCTTCTTATTCTTAAACATCAACATCTTCGAAATCTCAGCAAAGGTTTCTCCATCCATCAGAACCAGACTGTCCCCTTTGATATGAATAGCCGAGCGCAAAGTCGGGATACGGATATTCATAGCCGAATCCAAGCGGGCATCGGCTGCCACATCAAACATAACACGCCCTTTAAAAGAACGAAGCATGGGCACTATCGTGTCGAGTGAAGGCACGAAATCAACCAGCTTTGCAATATTGATATTCCGGATTTTGAGATCGAAACCGGCATATCCACCACGCGGGCTACTGGCCTTATAAACCATTACCGCTTTCATATCCGCATCGAGAGCGCGCATCGAAAGGTCTTCCAGATGTATGGCCTGATTTTTAATATCCACCGCACCATGCACATTTTCAAAAAGCATTTTTTCAAAAACTACCTTTTTCAAATCTGTCTGCAGTTCAAAATCTATGTTTCGGGGAATCACGAATAACTTCATCTCCGAAGGCACACTGTCGGTAAGCACTTCCGTAGTGTCCTGAGGGAAAGACAATGAATTAATTAATTGATTGCAATCTATCAGATTGGAAGTAAGGGATAAATGCGCTGTCAGCTTCTCGCCTTTCGTCATAGCCCTGTAAACGCCCTCCATATCACCGGTAGCCGTCATGTCAGAACGTCCGATACGGACAGAAGCATTCTTCAGCCTGATTTTCGGCCCATCGACTGTTACCGCTGTCTTTGCCATACGGATGGGCAATCCGAACTCCGGTGTACGGAAACGCAAACGGTCGAAACCAACGATTCCCTTAGGCACCCACAAAGAGTCATTCAATTTCTCAGCTTTCATCTTGATGCCGGCCACATTCATAGCCATACGAGTCTCCGCCGCACTGAAGAAAAGCGAATCGGCACGAAGCGAGAAATCAACTGCCGGCTTTGTTACATCCGCTTCCTGAGGTTCCAAAGCCGCTTGGGCCTTAGCACGGGCACTGTATAACTTTATCGAATCTCCCATCGAAGCACGAAGCTTACTTACTTCCATATCGCACTGCAAAGAAACGATACGGGTAGTATCCTGCGGATTAGTAGAAGTTACGTTGGCAACCAACCGTTCAATATCAGAAGAAACCAAACGGCTTCTCAACACCAGTTTCCGGATATCCACCTGAGCCTGCAAAGTCTCGTTATCACGGAAACGGAAAGTCGCATTACCCAGGAAATTGAAATCTTTAGCGGTATCTTTCAATTCAAAATCATTCAGTTCGAGCTTGCCTCCCAACTTCATACGTCCGATGTCCTGCTTCTTCAAAGTAGAAAGACGACACTTCATTCTCATATCCGCATCCAGTTTACCCCGGATCGTCACACTTTCCTGTAACGGAAAGGTTTTGGCAAGTGCATCCAGGTCAACGGTCGACTTGGTATGAAAAGTGATCAACGGATCATTCAACAAGTCGTCTACTTTCGCATCGGCCAGTACTTCGGTATGCGCCCCCTTAAAGTGGAAGATTTTCAGATTCAGATAAGAAGGCTGATGACGCATCAGATCGACATACGCATCAAAATCCGCCGTCACCTCATCAATGCCATACGGCAAACCCTTGTATTGTGCCGAAGCCTCTTTAATACCGATCTTCAATGACACAGCCGGTAACTTTTTGTCACCATATACGCCTCTCACCCTGCCACTGACAGTAACCTCCCCTTTGGCCGAGACTTTACTGTCTTTCACATATGCTTTCGGAATCATTCGAAGTACTGTCTCCATAGATGGAGCATGCAAGCCATACTCCAGATCCATACCGATCGTTTTTGCCACAGTATCCCGACGGAATGCCCCGTTCACATCCAATTGAATCCCATTTACATTAAGCTCCGTATCTTTCAGTTTCCAGACAGCAGTCTGACGATCCACCGTAATATCCGTCCGAAGAGAAGTAGCTATCTTATTGACCAGCAATTCTCCCTGTTGCCAGAAAAGTATATTCTTATTGTCGAACTTCAGTCCCAGGGTAGAAACACCTTTTGTCAATGAAAGTCTCAACTTCAGATTAGCATCATCTATCCGCGAATAGATATCCGTATTCCGGTCATCGAAAATGAGATTGGCATGTTTAAGTTCGATATTCCGGATATCAATTTCGCTATTAAAGTCAGCAGACACAGTATCCTCCAGAATCGTATCTGCCGAAGCACGGGTCACTTCCCAGTTTGCCTGTCCGGCCTTGTCCCGGTAGGCATACACTGATACTTCGTCCAAAGAGAGATTATGAACGACGATACGATTCTCCGTCCAATATGCCACCGGGTTTACAGTCAGCACACACTCTTTGAAAGAAAGCAATGAATCGGTTTTACACCAATTACTATCATTCAAAGTTCTGGACACCAGAGAGCCGTTCTTAACTTTCAGTCCAAATTGTGGGAAAGTCGAAAAGAAAGTCAATTCTACGCTTTCCATATCCAAGTGTGCATTCAGAGTCTGATTGGCAGCATCCAGCACGACCGGAGTCAGTTTCTTCGGAGTTACGATAAAATTAATCACGAAAGCAATGGCTACAAGCAGCACCAAGAGTACAGAGCCCAATGTGATGCCACTGATCTTGAGTATCTTCTTTACTTGTCTGTTCATATCATCCCTCTATCCTGTAACTCTTTTACCACAATTTCCAGTTCATCATACCACTCCTGACCAAACTTGCGAATCAACGGTTCTTTCAGGAAACGGTAGACAGGCACATTCTCTTTCCGGCCCAACAATACAGCAGCCTTACACACATCCCACCGATGGTAGTTTACCGCCTTATAAGGTCCATAATTACCTACCCGTATGGGATACAGATGACAAGAGACCGGTTTATAGAAATTTACTTTTCCCTCCCGGTATGCTTTCTCGATGGCACAATAACAATATCCTTTCTCGTCATAACAGGTAAACACACAGTCCTTTCCGTTCACAATGGAAGTCACCAGATCGCCATCCGGATCAGTATACACCACTCCCTGCTTGTCTATCACGGCACGCGCCTCGGGTGACAATTCGTCCCAAACGACCGGAAGCACTTCCTCCAGTTTCTCCACTTCCTCCAGTTCTACCGGAGCCCCGGCATCTCCTTCAATGCAACATTCACCTTTGCAGGCATCCAGGTTGCATATAAACTTTTCGCGAAGCACATCCAGGCTTACAACAACGTCATCTATCTGAATCATAATTCTATCCTATAAAAAAGGCGGAGTAGAACTCCGCCCTCCTATCTGTTTATCAGGCTTTTACTTAATTAAAACTTGACCGTTCATTTCAGCAGGAGCTTCCAATCCCATAATCTTCAGGATAGTAGGAGCCACATCTGCCAAACGTCCGTCTGCTACCTTTGCATCTTTGTTTTCTGTCACATATACACAGGGTACAGGATTCAAAGAGTGAGCCGTATTGGGAGTACCGTCTTCATTCAGAGCGTGGTCAGCATTACCGTGGTCAGCAATGATGATAGCCTCGTAACCCTGGGCTTTGGCAGCTTCAATGGTATCTTTCACGCAAGCATCTACCGCAACTACCGCTTTCTCAATGGCTTCGTAGATACCGGTATGGCCTACCATGTCACCATTTGCATAATTCACAACGATAAAATCGTATTTATTCTCGTTGATGGCAGCCACCAATTTATCTTTTACTTCATAGGCACTCATCTCCGGTTTCAAGTCGTAAGTGGCAACTTTCGGAGACGGAACCAAGATACGTTCCTCGTTATCGTACGGAGTTTCGCGACCGCCGTTAAAGAAGAATGTTACGTGAGCATATTTCTCTGTTTCGGCAATGTGAAGCTGTTTCATTCCTTTAGCAGCCAGATATTCTCCAAGTGTGTTAGCAACATTTTCCTTGTCGAAGAGAATGTGTACACCTTTGAACGAAGCGTCGTACGGAGTCATACAGTAATACTGCAACCCGGGAATAGTGTGCATACCCGCCTCCGGCATATCCTGTTGCGTCAAAACGACTGTCAGTTCCTTAGCACGGTCATTACGGTAATTGAAGAAAATAACGACATCGCCTTCCTTAATGGTACCGTCTACATTGGCATTCACAATCGGTTTGATGAACTCATCCGTTACACCTTCATCGTAAGACTCCTGCATAGCTTGCACCATGTCAGCAGCTTTCTTACCGATACCGTTTACCAACAGGTCATATGCCTCTTTCACACGTTCCCAACGTTTATCACGGTCCATGGCATAGTAACGTCCGATAATAGAAGCTACTTTACCGGTAGACTTGGCACAGTGTGCTTCCAACTGTTCGATAAAGCCTTTACCGCTTTTCGGGTCTGTGTCACGTCCGTCCATAAAGCAATGAACGAAAGTATTCTCAATATTATATTCTTTAGCAATATCACAAAGTTTGAACAGGTGATCCAGAGAACTGTGTACACCGCCATCTGAAGTCAATCCCATGAAATGGATATTCTTTCCATTTTCTTTTGCATAAGAGAAAGCTGAAACGATTTCCGGATTCTTCAGGATGCTGTTATCACGGCAAGAGAGGTTGATCTTTACCAAATCCTGATAAACTACACGTCCTGCACCGATATTGAGGTGACCCACTTCTGAGTTACCCATCTGTCCGTCGGGCAAACCTACGTTTTCACCGCTGGCCTGCAACTGAGAGTGAGGATAGGTCTCCATCAGATAATCCCAGTACGGAGTAGCAGTGTTGAAGATTACGTCATCTTTCCCGTGGTCGCCTAATCCCCAACCATCAAGAATCATTAAAAGGGCTTTCTTACTCATAATATTCTAAAATTTAATTGTCGTTCTGATTTTCGGGTGCAAAGGTACAAAAAAGTTAATTACGAACACGTTTAATCTATGTTAAGCTATCTCCCTATCAGACAAAAAGGAAGAAAAAATGCAGTGGATTTGAAATGATTTCCTTACTTTTGCGCCGCTTTAAAAATAAAAAACAGAATATGGACGATTCAAACCCGCGAACGTGCAACAGTATTAACTAACACGAACAGAGTCATTCTGCGGTAATGCCTCTGCTCGGACATCAACAAACGAAAGGAGGCAATTAAGATGAGAACATATCTTTATTGTGAAGCCGGCTTTGTGGAAAAAGCACAATGGCTTCCGAACAGCTGGGTCAACGTAGTGTGCCCGGACAGCAGTGATTTTAAATTCCTGACCGAAACGCTGAAAGTCCCTGAATCTTTTTTAAACGATATAGCCGATACCGATGAACGCCCGCGAACGGAAACCGAAGGTAACTGGCTGCTGACCATTCTGCGCATACCGGTACAGAACACTCAAAGCAGCCTCCCCTACATCACCGTCCCCATCGGCATCATCACCAACAATGAAATCATTGTTTCGGTATGTTACCATCAGACGGATATGATTCCGGATTTCATCGAGCATACCCGCCGGAAAGGAATCGAAGTACGCAACAAACTCGATCTGATTTTCCGTCTGATTTATTCCTCGGCAGTCTGGTTCCTGAAGTACCTGAAACAGATAAATATTGACATCACCGCTGCCGAAAAGGAATTGGAACGCAGCATCCGTAACGAAGATTTGCTACGCTTGATGAAGTTGCAGAAGACACTGGTCTACTTCAACACCTCCATCCGCGGCAACGAAGTGATGATCGGTAAACTGAAAACCATCTTTCAAGATACCGACTTTCTGGATGAAGAGTTGGTGGAAGACGTTATCATTGAACTGAAGCAGGCGTTCAATACGGTCAACATTTACAGCGATATTCTCACAGGGACGATGGATGCCTTTGCGTCTATCATTTCAAACAATGTGAACGCCATCATGAAACGCATGACAAGCCTTTCCATCACATTGATGATCCCCACGTTAATAGCCAGTTTTTATGGCATGAATGTGGATATACACCTGGAAGAGATGCCTCATGCCTTCATGCTGATTATTCTGATATCCGTACTCCTGTCGGCTCTTTCTTTTGTTATCTTCAGGAAAATAAAGTGGTTCTGATAAAGAATCGTCTATTTAGGAAACAACTCCAGCTGTCCATCGCCTAACAGGTTGAAGGTCATACGATGATAAGGAGTAACACCGTTTTCGGCAATAGCCGCACGGTGTTTTTTCGTCGGATACCCCTTGTTATGGTCCCAGCCGTAACATGGAAATTCCTGATGCAGCCCATTCATATAGTCGTCACGATACGTTTTTGCAAGAATAGAGGCGGCAGCTATCGAAAGATACTTGCCGTCTCCCTTTACGACGGTGGTGTGGGGAATATCGGGGTATTTCCTGAAACGGTTTCCATCGATCAGCAGATGCTGAGGACGGGTTTTTAGCCCATCTACTGCCCGGTGCATGGCAAGAAACGAAGCATTCAGGATGTTTATCTTATCAATCTCTTCGGGTGAAACAATGCCGACTGCCCAAGCGATGGCTTCCCGTTCAATCACTTCGCGCAAAGCATAACGTTGTTTCTCGGACAACTGCTTGGAGTCATTCAACAACTCGTTCTCAAAATCTTTGGGCAGGATCACAGCAGCGGCATAAACCGCACCCGCCAGACAACCACGTCCGGCTTCATCACAACCGGCTTCTATCAGTTCTTCGTTTAACCAGGGTAAGAGCATCGTTTCTTTTATTTAACATGGCAAATGTAATCAATTAAACGGAAATGAACAACAGAACAAACCGAATCTCATCTTACTATCCGGAACAGGAGCATCTACCTTTTCTGCAAAAAGATTAAGAAGAAAGCAAGCATCCGTCATAGCATCTATAACACATTAAGAATAAGAGAACAAGCATCTGTTACCGTAACTTTATCCCGGCCCGCATACCCGGGCTCATAAGCCCGGGTATGCGGGCCCATGGGCACAGGTATGCGGGCTCATCAGCCCGGGTACAAGGGCCGGGATAAACTTCAAACCATAATCGCTAAAGGTATGAAGGAAAGCAAAATGCTATTACTGACATTTATCCATAGAAAATCAGATTCATCTATCTAACTCCCAGATATTTAACATTAAGCCAGCCTCTCTGAAAGAGGGTGGAAGATGGAAGATAGAGGTGGAAGATAAACGGCCTTAAAAACGCATCTTCCACCTTGTTAACACACAATAATACAAGCAATTGGTCATTAAAAGGTGGAAGATGGAAGATTAAAACACATTTTTTGTAGGAGAAGGATAAAACGATCTTTTTTAGAACTCAGAACAGGCTCCAGGCAACAGTCAATCCCGCCATGACGATAGCAACCATGCTCATCAGTTTAATCAGGATATTCAGGCTCGGACCGGACGTATCTTTAAACGGATCACCGACAGTATCACCCACCACTGTAGCTTTGTGTACCTCGCTGCCTTTACCGCCAAAGTTCCCTTCTTCCACATATTTCTTCGCATTATCCCATGCTCCGCCGGCATTGGCCATGAAAATGGCAAGTACAAACCCACTGCTCAATCCGCCGATCAGCAAGCCTAATACACCGGGGACACCAAATATCAGCCCGGTAAGAATCGGCGCAACGATGGCAATCAGAGAAGGAACCACCATTTCACGTTGTGCTCCTTTCGTAGAGATAGCGACGCAACGCTCGTAATCCGGTTCGGTCTCTCCGGTCAGGATACCTTTCATCTCGCGGAACTGACGTCGTACTTCATCTACCATGTGTCCGGCCGCACGACCGACTGCATTCATAGTCAGTCCACAAAACAGGAATGCCATCATCGAACCGAGGAACATACCGGAAAGTACTTTCGGATTCATCAGGTTTACTTCATAGTAATTCATGAAGTCTACAAAGGTGGCATTAGCCGTAGTAATGGTATCTCCATTCGGGAAGGTCAGTTCCAGATTACCCAAACGGGTCAGTCCGATACGGATCTCCTCGATATAAGATGCCAGCAATGCCAATCCTGTCAGAGCTGCCGAACCAATGGCAAACCCTTTTCCGGTAGCCGCCGTTGTATTTCCCAGCGAATCGAGCGCATCGGTACGTTTACGGACCTCTTTACCCAAAGCGGACATTTCTGCATTGCCACCGGCATTATCTGCTATCGGGCCATAAGCATCCGTAGCAAGCGTGATACCCAATGTAGAAAGCATACCGACAGCAGCGATACCGATGCCATAAAGCCCCATTCCTACATTGTCGAAGTCGAAACCGGAAGCCAGCAAATAGGAGGCAATGATGCCGATCACCACCGCAACCACCGGAATAGCCGTAGATAACATACCAAGCCCGATACCTGAAATAATAACTGTGGCGGGACCGGTTTTACCGCTTTCACTCAACTTCTGAGTAGGACGATAGGATTGAGAAGTATAATATTCCGTCGAACGACCGATGACAATACCCACAACCAGCCCTACAACTACCGCACACGAAATCCACATCCAGTTGTCCAGTCGCAAGAGCCATAGGATGAAAAAAGTAGCCACTACAATCAAAGCCGAGCTCAGATTTGTTCCCCAAGCCAACGAACCAAGCAGATCCTTCATGGTGGCATTCTCCTTGGTGCGGACAGAGAAAATACCGATAATGGAAAGAATGATACCGATAGCAGCAATCAGCATCGGGGCAATCACAGCTTTAAACTGCATCACCGTATCACCCGTATGAATAAAGGCGGCAGCACCCAAAGCAGCCGTTGCCAGAATAGAACCACAATAAGATTCATACAAGTCGGCACCCATACCTGCCACATCGCCTACATTATCACCTACATTATCGGCAATGGTAGCAGGATTACGCGGATCGTCTTCCGGAATGCCGGCCTCAACTTTACCTACAAGATCGGCTCCCACATCAGCGGCCTTTGTATAAATTCCCCCGCCTACACGGGCAAAGAGCGCCTGTGTACTGGCACCCATACCGAAAGTGAGCATCGTAGTGGTAATGATACAGAGTTTATGGGTAGGTGTCAGTGCATCAGCAGGAATCGCCCAGTTAAGCAACAAATACCAGAAAGAGATGTCGAGCAACCCCAACCCTACTACCACCAGTCCCATCACAGCCCCACTTCGGAAGGCAATCCTAAGTCCGGCATTCAGTGACGTACGCGCAGCGTTAGCAGTACGTGCCGAAGCATAAGTGGCAGTTTTCATTCCCAGAAAACCCGAAAGTCCGGAGAAAAAGCCCCCGGTCAGAAAAGCTATCGGTACCCAGGCATTCTGTACCTGAAAACCATAAGCCATTACAGAGAACAGAATCACGAGTCCCAGAAAGACCCAGCCAACAATCTTATACTGTTGCTTCAGATAAGACATAGCGCCCCGACGTACAGCAGCGGCAATCTTAATCATTTGCGGAGTACCTTCGCTCTCTTTCATCATTTGCTTATGAAAATAGAGCGCAAAACAGAGAGCCAGAACAGAGGCAAGCGGAACAAGCCAGAAAAGGATGCTATCCATAGACGTACAATATTTAAAGGTTTAACGAAAGCCTAAAAGTATTGAATCTAAACGAGATAACCAAATATTTTTGCCTTTTGCTGCTGCCAGTCCCGAAAAATGGGAGCAGATACAAAACGCTTCATCTCTCCTGCTTCTTTAAATAAAACGCCGGACAACGACTGTTCAGAAAAACAATTTTCCCTTCGCGGAAAGTCAATTTGCCATACTGTTTGTAAAGCCACTTCCGGTGTTGCTCGTCGGAAACGCCTTGCCGCTCTATCAATGAATCAGACATTACAAATCCGCCACTGCTCAGCCGAATAGTATACCACGTACGAGGATTCTTATCTCGTGTTACCCGTCTTTTATTTACCCGATAAGTTTCCGTACCGCTCGTGACGCGTTTCGTGGAAATATGCACAGTATCCCGGTAATGGAAACGTAATCCATCATAATATATCTGCTCCGGCTTTCTTGAGGAGCTCTTTTTCTCCCACAACTTAATATCATATACCGAATCATTGACCGGATTAATCGCTAAACGATAGTCCTGGGTCATGAAGCCGTCAGCACGGTGAATCCTATGCTCTCCTATCATCTCATCGGGAATCGGTCGCCTGTAGAGATTGCAGGCGGTAATCAGAAAAAGAAGCACAAGCATAGCTCCCGGAATTAGTTTCAGACTTGTTTTCATCCTCCTTTATTTTTAGCTCTCCAAAATTACACAATTTTATGTTATGCAAAAACAAAGTAGCGGAACGATAATTCCCGCAATAAAGGAATCTGCCCTGAAAGTTGCACTACTTGCCGGAGAACCACTTAACAAACAGAAGTATGGATTCCCGTTTGTTTCCTTTCGTTTCATTTGTGAATATAGCGAAGTTTCCTTTACTTTGCATGCACAATGCATATTTTATAACATCAATAATAATACCATGAAAAAATTACTTGCAACACTATTGGTTCTTACAGCCTGCCTCCATGTAAGTGCACAAGAATCGAAGCAGATTCGCATCTCGACAGAACGGACAGACCTTATTTTAGAAGTCGCTCCGAACGGACGTCTATATCAGGCTTATCTGGGTGACAAACTATTAAACGACCGGGACCTGAGCCACCTTTCAGGGCGATCCCGCGGATGGGAAGTATATCCGGGATCCGGTGGGGAAGACTATTTCGAACCGGCTGTAGCCATTACAAACAACGACGGTAACCCCAGTACCATCCTGCGTTATGTGTCCTCGGAACAGAAAACAGTAGAAGGAGGGACAGAGACCATCATCCGGATGAAAGACGACCAGTATCCGGTAGATGTGACGTTGCACTATGTATCTTATCCTAAACAAAATGTAATCAAGACATGGAGTGAGATCACGCATCAACAGAAGAAACCGGTCACTCTATGGCGTTATGCTTCAACGATGCTTTATTTCGCAAACCAAAAATATTATCTCACCGAATTCAGCAGTGACTGGGCCAAAGAGGTACAGATGAGTACACAACAGCTGCAACCGGGCAAAAAAATTCTCGATACAAAATTAGGAAGCCGCGCAGCCATGCACATGCAACCTTTCTTCGAACTCGGACTGGAACAGCCTGCACAAGAACATCAGGGACAAGTAATATTGGGTACCATTGGCTGGACAGGCAACTTCCAGTTTACTTTTGAGGTAGACAACGAGGGGAACTTGCGGGTAATCCCTGCCATCAACCCGTATGCTTCGGATTATCAATTAAAAGCAAACGAAATATTCACTACCCCGGAATTTATCTTTACCCTGAGTAACAACGGTACGGGAGAAGCCAGCCGCAATTTACACAACTGGGCACGCAACTACCAACTGAAAGATGGCCAGGGAGACCGGATGACTCTCCTCAATAATTGGGAGAACACTTATTTCACTTTCGATGAAGAGTTATTGGGTAAATTGATGAAAGAAGCCAAACATCTGGGTGTAGATATGTTTCTGCTCGACGATGGCTGGTTTGGGAATAAACATCCACGCAACGACGATCATGCCGGCCTGGGCGATTGGGAAGCAATGAAAAGCAAACTTCCCGGAGGTATCCCTGCATTAGTAGAGAAAGCGAAAGAAGCCGGTGTCAAATTCGGTATCTGGATAGAACCGGAGATGGTGAATCCTCAAAGTGATCTGTTCGAAGCACATCCCGACTGGGCAATCCATTATCCGAACCGTGAAACTTATTATTACCGTAATCAATTGGTACTCGACCTGAGCAACCCCAAAGTACAGGATTTCGTATTCGGCGTAGTCGATAAGATTATGACGGAAAACCCTGATGTAGCTTTCTTTAAGTGGGATTGCAACAGCCCCATCACCAATATCTATTCTCCCTATCTGAAAGACAAACAAGGACAACTCTATATCGATCATGTACGCGGTATATATAATGTATTGAAACGGGTCAAAGAAAAATACCCCAATGTTCCGATGATGCTATGTTCCGGCGGTGGTGCACGTTGCGACTACGAAGCACTGAAATACTTCACAGAGTTTTGGTGTTCGGACAATACCGATCCGATAGAGCGTTTGTTCATCCAGTGGGGTTTTTCACAATTCTTCCCTTCCAAAGCCATGTGCGCCCATGTTACAAGTTGGAACAGCAGGACGAGTGTAAAGTTCCGTACCGATGTTGCCAGCATGTGTAAATTGGGATTCGACATCGGCCTGAAAGATATGAAAGCGGACGAACTGACTTATTGCCAAGAAGCCGTGGCAAATTATAAGCGCCTGAAGCCTGTCATACTGGATGGTGATCAATACCGCCTCATCTCTCCATATGAAAGCAATCACATGGCGATTATGTATGCCGCACCGGATGCTTCGAAAGCTGTTCTCTTCGCATATGATATCCATCCCCGCTTTGGCGAGAAACTGCTCCCGATTAAGCTCCAGGGACTTGATGCCGGAAAAATGTACCGGGTGAAAGAAATTAATCTAATGCCGGGCCGGAAATCGAATCTACCGGGTAATGAAAAAATCTTCTCCGGTGATTACCTTATGAAAGTTGGGTTGAATGCATTCACTACTTCACAGACCCATAGCCGAGTAATAGAACTGGTGGCAGAATAAACTTATTACTATCAACCCACAAAACACAGATGCAAAAGGCGGGGCACTTTGACAGTATCCCGCCTTTCATTTATGGTTAACACAAAACATGCAAATAAAAGCAGGAAAAGTTAATCCAACCTTTAAATACCACATATTATTAAATTGAAGAACGAAAGAATGTAATAAATATTAAGAAAAGAAGTTTATATTTTATATTTTTGCAGCACACATATAGCAACCATTACTCTATATATGAACAACGACATCGAATATATCAGCAAGATAAAGAAAGGAGAAGAAGCTTCTTTCCGTCATTTTGTGAGTAGCTACTCGAAAGACTTGTTCTACTATGCACAGTGTTTCGTACGAACCAAAGAAACTGCCGAAGAAGTAGTCAGCGATGTCTTTCTGGATGTATGGAGGCACCGGGAAGAAATAGAAGAAATCAAGAATATAAAAGCCTGGTTGCTTACTTTAACTCACAACAAAGCCATCTCGTATCTGCGAAAAGCGGAAAATTCAAATGAAATAACCTCCTGGGAAGAAATAGACAGCTTCCAGATAATCGGAAATCTGCAAACTCCCGACGAACAGATGATCAGCAAGGAAGAGATAGCCCAAATCAACAGCCTCATTCAAACACTTCCTCCCAAATGCAAGGTAGTCTTCGCTCTTGCCAAGATAGAACGCCTACCCTATAAAGAAATAGCCGATATGCTGAATATCTCTGTAAAGACCATTAATGCACACGTTGCCAAAGCATTAGAGATCATCTCGAGCGGCCTGAAAAAATAAATCAGAAAATAATTTAAAAAAAAATAGAATTGGAATAGGAGATTCTTAAAGAAGTTGCGTCTTTATTTATGTAACCCTATTAAAGTAATGAGAAAGAATAAGTTCAAATTATTTGCTTCCTTCCTGAATAAGGATGGCGATCATCCGGAAAAGAAATCATTCGCATCTCCGGAGGAACAAGCCGAATATGATAAACTCGACTTTCTTTGGAACCAATGTTTTCCCCCAGAAACAGAGGAAACGGATATATGGGAAAAGGTACAAAACAAAATAAATGCCGACAGTACATCTGTCAGCCACATCAAGAAAAGCGGCAAGTCCATACAATGGTTCAGCATCATGAGGTATTCATTGGCAGCTGCATCTGTAGCTATGTTAATAGGGATTACTTGCTTTCTTTTGATGAATGATGAAGAAAGGCACGACTTAAATAAGATAGCGCAAAGCCTGCAAACAGAAATACCTCAAGATATAAAAGAGGTTACACTGGTTGTTTCGGACCAGAAGAAAATAGAATTGGATAATAATGCCCAAGTCACTTATTCTGCTACCGGACAAGTACAAGTCAACTCCAATAAACTTACAGAGGATGACAGCAAAGAGGCATACAACCAGATTATCGTCCCTAAGGGCAAACGTTCACAAATTGTTTTGGCCGATAACAGCAAGATATGGATTAACTCCGGGAGTAAAGTCATTTACCCTCGTACATTTGAAGGAAAGTACAGAGAAATTTATGTGGAAGGAGAAGTATATCTGAAAGTAGCCCATGATGCTTCGAAACCTTTTATTGTGAATACCTCCGGATTTGAGGTAAGCGTATTGGGCACATCTTTCAACATATCAGCCTATAAAGGTCAAGAAAAGGCTACTGTTGTACTGGTAGAAGGTTCGGTAAATGTGAAAGATCAGCAGAACCGCCATATCAAGATGGCGCCTAATGAAAAGGTAGAACTCAGCCAGGCAGGCATAACAGGTAAAGCGAAAGTAGATGCCCGTGATTATATCAGCTGGATTGCCGGAATATGGACTCTACAAGGAGAAAGTCTAAAGCAAGTTTTGCAACGGTTACAAGATTATTATGGTCAGAATATCCGATGCGATGCTGCTGTAGAAAACGAGCAAATGTTTGGTAAGCTCTATTTAAATGATGATTTAAATCAGGTAATGAAGTCGATTCTGTCTATTTTACCTGCTGAATATACAATGAAAAACAATGTAATCTATATAGAATAATACAAGTTTTAAGTAACCAATGTTTAACCTTAAAAAAACACACCATTATGTAGAAAGAAAACAGATAAAAAAAGAAAATCGGATAATACGCCCATATTATCCGACTCTAATGACTTTTTATTAAATCACAAACTTTAATGATTAACTAAAATCAATGTAAATGTATGAAAAAGAAAGCAATTCCTTGTCATAAGGCAGGGAGGATTACGTCCTTTTTTTTATTAATTAGTATTTTTTTACTTATACCGAGTATCACTACTCCGGTTCATGCAGCAAAGACTTATGCTCAACAAACTGTTTTCACACTCCACGCAGCCGATAAAACTGTAAAAGAAGTGCTAGAATACGTCGAAAAGAACAGTGAATTTGTCGTTTTGTACTCCAAAGACCTATTACCGATACTACAAAAGAAAGTATCGGTTTCGATAGATAAGCAGAACGTAGAATCTATTTTGAATATCCTGTCAAAGGAGGTCGGATTGAAGTATACCATCAACGATCGGCAGATTACAATCACAAAGGCACCGACCGAAACACCGCAACAGGAAAAAAAAACAAAAATCACTGGCCAGGTTCTTGATGAAAACGGTGAAGGAGTTCCGGGAGCCAATGTTACAATAAAAGGCAATAACTCGCTGGGAGCTGTAACCAACATTGAAGGAAACTTTACACTGATGGCTCCCGAAAACAGCACTTTGATTGCCTCTTTTATCGGATATACTCCCGTTGAAATTCAGCTAAAAGGAAAAAAAATAGTTGTTTTCAAACTAACTCCCGATGCACAGGCATTAGAAGAAGTAGTAGTGGTGGGCTTCGGTACACAGAAGAAAGCCAGTGTAGTAGGTGCCGTACAATCCATCAAACCAGCAGAGCTTCGAGTACCCTCCAGTAACCTTAGTACATCATTCGCCGGACGTATCGCAGGTGTCATTTCCATGCAGCGCACGGGTGAACCGGGTTCAGACGGAGCAAACTTCTGGATACGTGGTGCCGCAACTTTCAGTGGAACAACTGATCCGTTGATTTTTATCGACGGTGTAGAAGTTTCAGCAGGCGACATGAATGCTATTCCTTCTGAAGCTATCGAAAACTTCTCGATACTAAAAGATGCTTCGGCTACAGCCCTTTACGGTGCCCGTGGTGCCAATGGCGTAATTCTGATCACTACCCGATCCGGTAAAGACCTCGAAAGAGCACGTATCAATGTACGCATCGATAATACATTCACTGCACCGACACGTACACTCAAGTTAGCCGATGCTGTGACAGCTATGCAACTGAGAAATGAGGCCATCCTGACACGTAACCCGGATGGGACACCTGCTTTCTCCGCTGATAAGATACAAGGAACACTTGAAAACAGAAATCAATATGTATATCCCAACGTTGACTGGTTCGACTATATGTTCAAAGATTATTCTATGAACCAATCGGCCAATCTGAATGTAATGGGTGGTACAAAGAAAGTAGATTATTTCATCAGCGCTTCTATCAATAACGATAACGGTATGCTGAAAAAAGACCCTAATAACACATTCGACAATAACATACAGAATCTTCGCTACTCATTCCAAAGCAATGTAGGAGCATGGCTAACTTCAAGCACTAAAGTAAATGTGAGAATAAACTCACAGATTGTCAACTATAATGGTCCGTCAACAAGTATGGACGACCTGTATAAGTATGTAATGGAAGCACCTTCCATGTATTTTGCACCTGTATATCCTAATATTAACAATGAAGACCATACCATATTTGGAAATAAATCAGGCGGTCCTATCGGAGCCGGAGGATTCAGTATTTATCGTAACCCTTATGCAAGTATGGTTCAAGGAAGTTCTAAACAAAGCGCATACAGCATTAATACCGCTTTCGAACTGGAGCAAAAGCTTGATTTCATAACTAAAGGATTGAATTTCAAAGCACTGGTATCTTTTAAGAACTGGTCAAAGACCACTGTAAATCGCTCCTTCTCACCCTACTTCTACGAATTGCAGAATCCTCAGCAGCAAGAAGACGGAAGTTATATCTATGATTATAATTCTATCAGTAAAGGGCGTACAGCACTTGAAACATCTACATCAACCACAGGAGATCGTTTAATGAACCTACAGGCTACATTAAATTATCAACATACATTTGATGATAAACATGACGTCGGAGCAATGTTAGTGTATCTTCAACGTGAATACAACCTAAACAATCCAGACAACAACTATTACAATACATTGCCAAAACGCAATCAAGGTTTAGCGGGTCGCTTAACCTACGCTTACGACGGACGTTACCTGGCTGAGTTCAATTTCGGATACAACGGTAGTGAAAACTTCGAAAAAGGGAGCCGTTACGGATTCTTCCCCTCACTTGCTGTCGGATATCTTATTTCTAACGAACAATTCTTTGAACCATTGACTAAAGTCATTTCCAACTTAAAAATTCGTGCTTCTTATGGATTGGTAGGTAATGCAGATATTGGTTCCAACCGTTTCCCATACCTCACGAAAGTAGACTTGAGTGGAGCCGGATTCGTATTTGGTGACCAATGGCAAACGTCTTCGAATGGAGCTACTATTACTACTTACGGAGCAGAAAAAGTGACATGGGAAATCGGAAAGAAATATAATGTTGGATTCGATCTGGGGTTATTCAACAAATTAAGCCTCAACGTAGATTTTTTTAGAGAAGACCGCAAAGATATCTTCCTTAGACGTAATACAATCCCTGCGGAAAGTGGTATAACCGGAGATCTCCGTCCTTATGGTAATTTAGGAAAAGTACGTAACCAAGGTGTTGATATGTCATTGGACTACAATCACGCTGTCAACAAAGATTTCATGATCTCAGCCAAAGGTACCTTCACTTACGCAAAAAACCAATATGTAGAAATTGATGAACCAGATTATGAATTCTCATATATGTCCCAAGTAGGGCGTCCACTGAACCAGTATAAAGGTTACATTGCATTAGGGCTTTTCAAAGATCAAGAAGAAATTGACAACAGTCCCAAACAAATATTGACGGGAGTGGTACAACCCGGAGATATCAAATATGCGGATCTCAATAATGACGGAAAAATCGATGGAAATGACCAAACCTATATCGGAAACCCAGAATTACCTCAGATCAGCTATGGTCTCGGAGTCAGTATCCAATATAAGAAATGGGATGCTTCTATCTTCTTCCAAGGTGTAGGCAAAAGAAGTATCATGTTAAGCGACATCCATCCTTTTGGAGGAGAATCTTACGGAGTTATGCAGTTTGTGGCCGACAATCGTTGGACAGAAGCAAATCCGAACTCCGAAGCGATGTATCCAAGACTGACAAACGGAAAGAACAACAATAACAATCCCAACTCTACTTACTGGTTGAGAGACGGTTCGTATATTCGACTTAAAAATGTAGAATTAGGATACTCTTACAAATTCTTACGTGCTTATATCAGTGGTCAGAATCTACTGACATTCTCTAAATTTAAATTATGGGATCCGGAACTCTACACCTCAAACGGATTAAAATATCCGACTCAAATCATGGGTTCCATCGGTTTACAGTTCACTTTTTAAAAATCTGAATAATTATGAAACTAAAAAATATAATCGTAGCTTTACTAATCGGAACTAGTTTGCACTCTTGTGATTATCTGGATATTGTACCAGATGACACTCCTATCTTAGCCGATGCGTTTAAGAACGAACAGACTGCTGAAAATTTTGTTTTCGCATGCTACTCTTTCATACCCAATTATCTGAACTTCCGCCAAAATTTCAGTTGGTGTACAACTCCTGAAACTGTCGGATCAGCACACTGGACTACCACATGGTTCACCTTTATGAAGATGCAGCAAGGATTGTATAATTCGGCCGACCCAGTCATCGACGTTTGGCAAAGCTCATATAACGGTATCCGCCAATGCTATACATTCCTGGATAATATTGATGCTGTAAAGCCATCTCAAATTTCAGAAGCTGACCTTGCAGCCAAGAAAGTACTTTGGAAAGGAGAAGTGAAATTTCTAATAGCTTATTATCACTACCTGTTATTACAGAACTACGGACCTATCGTCATACTTGACGAGGCAATCCCACTTAATGCTCCCAAAGAAGAGCTATTTAAGCCACGTGTGCCCTATGATGAATGTGTAAATCGGATTGCACAAATGTTTGACAATGCTTCTGTCGATTTGCCCATGACAGTAAAAGCCTCTAATTACGGCCGCGCTACAAAAGTGATTGCCCAAGCGCTAAAAGCAAGAATGTACTTGTATGCCGCCAGTCCACAATTCAATGGAAATGCAGAAATGTATGACAATTTCAAGAACAAGGACGGACAGTTACTTATGAACCTGGCCTATGACAAAAATAAATGGAAAATAGCTATGGACGAATGCAAAAAGGCCATCGACATGGCACATCAAGCCGGAGCGGAACTTTATAAATACACCAAAAAAGGTAATTTACCAGCATTCAATCAAGCCATCGCCAATGCACGCAATCTTGTAGTCGACGCCTGGAATAAAGAACTGATTTGGGGGTATAGTGGTTGGAAAGAGACATGGGCTGACGGAAACTCCATTCAGACACATGTGATCCCCAAAGGTATCAGCACCTCTTCGGGAGCTCCTTACGGGGCTTTAGGAGCAACAGCTTTCAGCGCTGATATGTATCTGACTAAGAACGGACTCCCGATGGATGAAGATCCTGAATTTGATTATACACACCGTTTCAATGTAGCCGAAGGCGATTCTGTTGCTCAGATTCATCGCAATCGTGAACCTCGTTTCTATGGGTCTATTGGCTTTAACCGTGGCGACTATTTAATCAACGGTGATACAATCAATCTCAAAATGCGCTTCAAAGAACAGAATGGAACACGCGATGCAGGAAGTGACCAGTTATACGGATCATATGCTATTGCAAAACTGGCTCATCCTGAAACATTCGTAAGTGGTACCAGTAACTCTTTAGTAGCTTTTCCCTTTCCTATTATCCGTTTAGGAGAATTGTATTTGGATTATGCAGAAGCTTACTTTGAATACAATGGTACACTGGAAGGAGATGCATTGACGTACTTCAATCTGATTCGCCAGAGAGGTGGTATTCCTAACATAGAAGTTTCATACAAAGGGCTTCCAATCGGTGACAAACTCCGCAAAGCAATACACCGTGAAAGAACAGTAGAACTAATGTTCGAAGGACATATGTCATATGATTATCGTCGCTGGCTAATCGCCCAGAAAGAATGGAGCGGTATGGAGAATGGCATGATCGGCTTGAACTCTTACGGTACAACTAATGAAGAATACTATAAGAATGCACGTTTGGATGCTCAACCTTTTATCTTCAGAGACGAACAATATCTGAGTCCGATCAAACAGGACTATCTAAATGTAAATTCGAATTTGGTTCAAAACCCTGGGTGGTAATTCATCCATCCGAATGACACAAATTAGCCTGTATATACCTAATTAACAGGAATATACAGGCTATTTATCTTATAATAACAACGCCTTATGAGAAAAAAAAAAGTTACTTACTGTTGCCTTCTGTTATGGGCAAGTTTTTTCACGACTGTCACGGCACAAAACACAAATACTCCCATGATGGGATGGAGCTCATGGAACACATTCCGAGTTCATATCAACGAGAAACTGATTCAAGAAACAGCTGATGCTATGGTTACCCGCGGTCTGAAGGATGCCGGATACAAATATGTGAACATTGATGACGGATATTTCGGAGGACGGGACTCAAATGGTTACCTGTTTACCAATAAAAAGAAATTCCCGAATGGAATGAAAGCACTAGCTGACTATATCCATTCTAAGGGATTAAAAGCAGGTATATATTCGGACGCAGGTAGTAATACTTGCGGCTCTATCTATGATGCAGATACACTTGGCGTTGGAGTAGGACTCTGGCAACATGATGATATAGACTGTAAGACCTTTTTCCAAGATTGGGGATATGATTTTATTAAGATTGACTGGTGTGGTGGTGAAGCCACCGGACAAAGTGAGCAGCAACGCTATACAGACATCTACAAAGCGATCAACCGGACAGGACGAACTGATGTCCGATATAATATATGCCGATGGCAATTCCCTGGTACCTGGGCTACCCGATTAGCAAGTTCCTGGCGTATCCACACTGACATTAATCCTCGATTTAAGACGATTGACCAAATCATTGAAAAGAATCTCTACCTGTCACCTTACGTAAGTCTGGGACATTATAATGACATGGATATGCTTGAAGTCGGACGAGGTCTCAGTGAAGACGAGGAAAAAACCCATTTCGGAATATGGGCTATCATGTCCTCTCCATTAATGATAGGATGCGATCTTCGGACAATTCCAGAGAAAACATTATCGATCATTACCAATCAAGAGGTAATCGCATTAAATCAAGACTCCTTGGGGATGCAAGCTGAAGTTATAGAACGGGGAAAAGACTATTTAATCCTATCAAAAACTATTCAAAAACGCGAAGGCAAGCTACGCGCTGTCGCTTTATATAATAGAAGTAATGTAATAAAAAAAATAAGAGTTGACTTCGACAAACTATATTTATCAGGCAAGGTACAAGTCAGAGACTTGTGGAATCATCAAGAAACAGGAACATTCACCGAATATTATGAAACCTTAGTTCCTGCACACGGAACGGCCTTAATAAGACTTGAAGGTAGTAAACGCCACGACCGAATATGTTATGAGGCTGAATATGCTTTCATGCAAGAGTATTTACCAGACAACAAACAAATGGCTCATTTTGCATATAAAGCAGGAGCATCTGGAGATTATATAATGAAAAGACTTGGGAACTCACCATCTAACTGGGCTGAATTCAGAAAGGTATATGTGAGTAAAGGAGGAGAGTACCAACTTAAGATAACTTATTTTTCAGGAGACAAACGTGATATACAAATTGCTGTCAATGAATCAGAATATAAGCAATCCGGCCTTTGCTCCGGAGCATGGGACCAAGCAGCAATAACAACTGTCAAAGTAAAACTTCATAAGGGTTATAATACAATACGCCTATATAACTCTAACGGATGGGCACCCGATATTGATAAAATGGAAATTAGTAAGAGTCGTTAACAATAGGTAAAAGACATAATCAATGCAGATGTTCTGAAAGTTCGGAACATCTGCATTTCTAAACGTAGCTTTTATGATTTCTCTATCATTCCAAAAATACGGCTGTTCCACTTGCAGTCACCATCAGCATACTACCACTTCCTCCAACGGTTTCATAATCCAAATCAACACCAATTACAGCGTTAGCACCCATTTGGCGAGCCTGCTCAGACATTTCTTTCAGAGCAGTATCCTTTGCCTCACGAAGCACTTCCTCATACGAACCGGAACGTCCGCCTACTATATCACGAATACTGGCAAAAAAGTCACGGAAAACATTGGCACCTATAATGGTTTCTCCTGACACAATACCATAATAAGTGGTTATTCGTTTTCCTTCGATTATCGGAGTGGTTGCTAATAACATATTCTTTTCTGTTTATAAGGTTTATATTATTATTAGACGCAAAAAGAGGCGAAAAGTTACAAGGAACCGGCTATTTTTATTATTTGTATATTCTCAAAAGCTACATTCGGAAATGAAACTTTATCCACTTAACATCTAATGATATACTCGAAGACTCGCCTTTTATCAATATAATTTCAACACTCGGATATTATAAAAAAAGTGTCGTGAAAACCCATTACTTTCACGACACTTTAATATTTGTCAGAATACACACACTGGCTTAGAACATCTTACTAACCCGCTCGATGCCGGCTACAAGGTCATCAATTTCTTCTTTTGTATTGTACATAGCAAAAGATGCACGAACTGTACCTTCAATACCCAAACGGTGCATTAATGGTTCTGCACAATGATGACCGGTACGAACGGCAATACCCAGCCGATCGAGCAGAGTCCCCATATCCAAATGATGTATGTCACCTACCAAGAAAGAAACGACGCTACTTTTATGTGCTGCCTCACCAAAGATACGCATACCCGGGATCTCTTTCAATCGCTGCATAGCATAGATGGTAAGCTCATGTTCGTGGTCAGCTATATGATCTAAACCAATGCCTGTGACATAATCCAAAGCCTTGGCAAGTCCGGTAGTAGCAATATAATCGGGAGTTCCAGCCTCAAACTTAAAAGGCAATTCACCAAAAACGGTTTTCTCAAAAGAAACGGACTGAATCATCTCTCCCCCACCCTGATAAGGCGGAAGACGCTCAAGCCAATCTTCCTTTCCATACAGGACACCGATTCCGGTCGGTCCATATACCTTATGACCCGAAAAAACAAAAAAATCAGCATCCAGTTCCTGTACATCCACCTTCATATGAGGAATGGACTGGGCACCGTCTATCATGACAGGTACTCCATGGGCATGTGCTGTGGCAATCATCTCTTTTACCGGATTGATTGTTCCCAATACATTGGATACTTGAGTTACACTGACGATCTTAGTACGCTCAGAAAAAAGCTTTTCATATTCATCAAGTAACAGCTCACCTTTATCATTCATCGGAATGACTTTAATCGCAATCCCTTTACGGGCTGCCAGCAACTGCCAAGGTACGATGTTACTGTGGTGTTCCATCACTGAAATAATCACTTCATCCCCCTCTTGCATGAACTCTTCACCAAAACTGGAAACAATTAAATTAATGCTCTCTGTAGTTCCGCGAGTGAAAATGACTTCACGAGTACTACGTGCATTAATGAACTGACGCACAGTCTCACGTGAGGCCTCATGCAGTTCTGTTGCCTGTTGAGACAGGAAATGAACCCCACGGTGTACATTCGCATTGACCGAGTAATATTCATCTACAATCGAGTCAATCACCAAGCGCGGCTTCTGAGTAGTCGCTCCGTTATCTAAATAAACCAAAGGCTTGCCATATACCGTACGGCCGAGTATGGGAAAGTCTTCACGTATCTTCTGAATATTCATTTTATCACTGATTATTTGCAAATAGAACACCCCTGGCACTTATTCAGTTCACCACGGCAACGTTTTTCAACCAATAAATGCAGGCGATCTTTCAATGCCTCCAAACGAATGGTATCAATCACCTCGTTGACAAAAGCAAACATCAACAGCAAACGGGCTTCCTTCTCTGCAATACCACGAGCACGCATGTAGAAGAGAGCATTTTCGTCCAATTGACCTACTGTAGCTCCATGGGAGCATTTTACATCGTCGGCATATATCTCCAATTGTGGCTGAGTATACATACGGGCATCACGAGTGGCACAGAGGTTACGGTTTGTCTGCTGAGAACTGGTATGTTGTGCATCCGGACGTACAAGTACCAATCCGGCAAAGGCACCCACTGACTGATCATCAAGTACATACTTGAATAACTCATTACTGGTACAATTCGGCACAGCATGATCTATCGAAGTATTATTGTCCACATGTTGGTTCTTATCGGCAATGGCCATGCCACAAAGATTAATCTCGGCACCTTCACCGGCAAGGGTAACCTCTGTCGTATTACGGGTTGTCCCGTTGTGAAGTGTCATCCCATTGAGCAGTACATTGCTATTCGCTCCCTGCTTCACATACAGATTGCTGAAACGCACTGTGCTGGTATGGGTCTCTTCCAGTTCGTAAAGATCGAAAACAGAGTTTTCTTCCGCAAACACTTCAATGACTTGCGTTGCCAGAAAGTTCACATTATCCATGGCATGATCACAAACCAGCAAACGGGCCTGAGCTCCCTCTTCAAGGATAATCAGCACACGTCGGTTTACCATGAAATTGACATCTGCACGAAGTATATTAACCAACTGGATGGGTTTATCAACAACCACATTCTTCGGAACATACATCAGTACTCCGTCTTGAGTAAAAGCTGTATTAAAAGCCGTTACTGCATCCTTCGAAGTATCTGCCAACTTACAGTAATACTTTTTTACAAGTTCCGGATGTTGCTCAGCCATTTCTCTCAGACCGCCGAAAATAACTCCCTCAGGTAATCCGGACTTAGGAAGTACCTGATTGTAGAATGCATCGTTCACCACAAAAAACAATGAGGTACTCATATTCGGAACATCGCATTTAAACACCTCATAAGGATTCACCGGAATGGGTAGACGATTCAGATTCAAGCCGTAATCCGGCTCGAAGAATTTACTGACATCCGTGTATTTGTACTTTTCCTGCTTCCGCGTAGGAAATCCCTGACGCTCGAAATCAGCAAAAGCTGCCGCCCGGGGAGCATTCATGGGCTCGGCACTATGACGACAGATCATCGCTTCACACTGAGCAAAAAGATCTATGTATTGCTGTTCTACATTCATAATCACACTCATTCTCCTAATTCCTTCTTAATCCAATCGTATCCTTTTTCTTCCAGCTCAAGAGCGAGCTCCGGACCTGCTGTCTTCACAATACGTCCCTTATAGAGCACATGTACGATATCCGGCTTTATGTAATCCAACAAACGCTGGTAGTGAGTGATGACAATACAACTGGTATCGGGTGTCTTCAATTTGTTTACTCCTTCGGCTACAATACGAAGCGCATCGATATCGAGTCCGGAGTCCGTCTCGTCCAGAATGCTAAGACGGGGTTCGAGCATAGCCATCTGGAAAATCTCGTTACGTTTTTTCTCTCCACCCGAGAAGCCTTCATTTACCGAGCGGTTTGCCAATTTGTTATCCAACTCAACTACTGCACGCTTTTCACGCATCAGCTTCAGGAACTCACTGGCTGTCAGAGCAGGCAAACCTTTGTATTTACGCTGTTCATTGACAGCAGCACGCATAAAGTTAACCATGCTCACACCCGGAATCTCTACCGGATACTGAAAACTAAGGAAGATACCTTCGTGGCTACGGTCTTCAGGACTTAATTCCAAAAGGTTCTTACCGTAGAATGTAATACTCCCTTTCGTTACTTCAAAAGCAGGATTACCTACCAGAACAGAAGAAAGCGTACTCTTACCTGAACCATTGGGTCCCATAATGGCATGTACTTCGCCCGGATTCACCGTCAAGTTGATGCCTTTCAATATCTCTTTGCCGTTAATGCTGGCATGCAGGTCTTTTATCTCTAACATGATCTTATCAATTATTTCATTATCTATTCTTCTCCAAAAATAACTTCGTCCAACAATTGCAGTATGGAATTGCCGTCTGTCTGCGTAATAGTAAAAGGAAAATTCACTTTCACTCCTACGCTTAATGTCTGCCGCATCCCGCTACTACGCACTATCCCGTTCCCCCGGGAATTAGTCTTCTCTACTTCTCCATTCATTCTTCCGGCAATGCCCATCCGGAAGTTATACTCCAGAGTGAAAGCAAGACATGAAAGAAAATATATATCGGCCCCTATCACCGGAGAGAGAGTGAATAGCGGTTCTTTTACCTGATATCGGCAATCGTAGTCTTTACGAAATTCCTGCCTTGAAGGGTCGTAGTAACTGCCACTGGTTATACCGTATTGTCGACGTGGAGACAGATTCCATGCTGTGGAGAGTCCCCCGTAAGGCTGAATCACAAAACGTTGTGGCAGGAAATAGTATCGCCCTCCCACTTCCAGATTGCTCAGTGAGGCAGAAATACCGGGATTCAGTTTTATCTCTTCACCTGTATAGCCGCCCTTCAAAGAGAAACGGGTATAAGGAATATAATACTCCAGCAATAAAGTATGTATATGGCCTGTAGAAACAGCTTTTCCCGAAAGTGTGTTCTTTGTTACTATCGGCCAGTCTCCTCCCCAAGAGCCACTGATTGCCCATCTTCTTTCCTGATCATCCAGATCCTGTGCAAACGCTATACCCACATAAAACAGGAATATCAATAACCAACCAATTCGTTTGCACCCCATTATCCTACACTACCTTCAAGAGAGATCGTAAGCAACTTCTGAGCTTCTACAGCAAATTCCATCGGAAGTTTATTAAGTACCTCCTTTGCATAGCCGTTTACAATCAGCCCAATGGCATCTTCAGTGGAAATGCCACGCTGATTACAATAGAATATCTGATCCTCACTAATCTTACTGGTAGTTGCTTCATGTTCAACAACTGCTGTTTCGTTATGGATATCCATGTAGGGGAAAGTATGTGCGCCACACTTATCACCCAGCAACAATGAATCACACTGGCTATAATTACGGGCATTATCCGCCTTTTCGGCTACACGAACCAGCCCACGGTAAGAGTTCTCACTTTTTCCGGCAGATATACCTTTACTGACAATCGTACTACGGGTATTCTTACCTAAATGAATCATTTTAGTTCCTGTATCTGCCTGTTGGTAATTGTTTGTCACTGCTACCGAATAAAATTCAGCGGTAGAATTATCACCTGAGAGAATGCAAGAAGGGTATTTCCAGGTAATGGCTGATCCCGTCTCAACCTGAGTCCACGAGAGTTTGCTATCTACTCCTTTACAATTACCACGTTTCGTCACAAAATTGTATACTCCACCTTTACCTTCGGCATCACCCGGATACCAATTCTGAACGGTACTGTATTTTACTTCTGCACGATCGTGTACCACAATCTCGACAATAGCGGCATGTAATTGATTCTCGTCCCGCATTGGTGCGGTACAACCTTCCAGATAGGAAACATAGCTATCGTCATCTGCTACGATTAATGTACGTTCGAACTGCCCGGTATTGGCTGCGTTGATACGGAAGTATGTGGAAAGTTCCATCGGACAACGTACCCCTTTAGGAATATAAACGAAAGAACCGTCTGAAAATACCGCGGAATTTAATGCTGCAAAAAAGTTATCCCGATAACCTACTACAGATCCAAGATACTTCTTCACCAGGTCGGGATGTTCACGCACTGCTTCACTGAACGAGCAAAAGATAATACCTTTCTCCATCAGTGTTTCCTTAAAGGTCGTTTTCACAGATACTGAATCCATCACTGCATCCACAGCCATACCGCTCAGTGCCATTTGCTCTTCCAAAGGAATACCCAGTTTATTGAATGTCTTTATTAGTTCCGGATCAACTTCATCCATACTCTTCGGACCTTCTTTCTTCTTTGTAGGGTCGGCATAATACGAAATGGCCTGATAGTCAATCTCAGGTATACGCAAGTGTGCCCAGGTAGGCATCTCCAGTGTCAGCCAATGACGATAGGCTTTCAGACGGAATTCCAACAACCAGTCCGGCTCGTTCTTTTTAGACGAGATAAGCCGCACTACGTCTTCATTGAGTCCCTTCTCTATGATATCTGTATGTACCTTCGTAGTGAAGCCATATTTGTACTTCTCCTGCGTGAGTTCTTTTACATATTTATTGGGTTCTTCTTGTTGCATCATTTTTATTTGAGTATATATTGTTGTGTAACCTCTTTTGCTGCGGGAAAGAACATTCCCGCAAACCTTTCCATAGGATAATATAACAAGGATTCCTCCTTCTTTGTTTGACTAATCAACTGGCTATCTGTATCTATGAATTGAATGACACAGACAACCAGACTCACCAGTAAAAGATATTTCAAGGCTCCAAGTCCGGCTCCAAGCAAACGATTCAGCCAGCCAAGCGAAACTGCCTCCATCGCCTTTGTCAAGACTGAAGCCACTAACGTAAAGATTAATGGTACAGCTATCCAAATAATGACAAATGCTAATATCTGTGCCACAGTCATGGAATCTGTCACTGTAGGACATAGCTTTACAGCCAGTGAAGTATACAAAGCTTTTGCTGCCAGCAACCCCACAATCAATCCAAGTATGGAGGCAAGCTGCCGGATAAAGCCTTTCATAAATCCGATAATAACACCGGCTCCAAGGGCAATCAGTATGATAATATCTATGGTAGTCATTCTATGTAAAACGAAAACGGAGACACGGAGTTGTAATCACTCTGTGCCTCCGTATATTTTCAGTTTCGTGAGAATTATAAAGTTTGCTTCACTTCTACTTCTTCGTAAGTTTCAATCATATCCCCTACCTTCAAATCGTTGTAGTTGACAAGGCTGATACCACATTCAAAGTTTGTACCTACTTCCTTCACATCATCTTTAAAGCGCTTCAAGGCATTAATAGAACCTGAGAAGATTACGATACCATCACGGATCAGACGAGCCTTATCCGAACGTTTCACCTTGCCTTCTTTCACAACGGCACCGGCCACAGTACCCACCTTAGTAATGTGGAATACCTCACGCACTTCGATAGTAGCAGTCACCACCTCTTTCACTTCCGGAGCAAGCATACCTTCCATAGCAGCCTTCACCTCTTCGATAGCAGCGTAAATTACAGAATACAAACGTATATCTACTCCTTCCTGCTCGGCAAACTTGCGCGCTGAAGCTGACGGACGCACCTGGAATCCAATGATAATAGCATCTGAAGCAGCTGCCAATGTCACATCTGATTCTGAAATCTGACCTACAGCCTTGTGGATCACATTAACCTGAATCTGTTCGGTAGACAACTTGATCAACGAATCACTCAATGCTTCGATAGAGCCGTCCACATCACCTTTCACAATTACGTTCAGTTCCTGGAAGTTACCCAAAGCAATACGACGCCCCACTTCATCGAGAGTCAACAGCTTCTGAGTACGCAATCCCTGTTCACGCTGCAATTGTTCACGCTTATTGGCAATTTCACGGGCCTCTTGATCAGTCTCAATCACATGGAATGTGTCACCTGCGGCAGGAGCCCCATTTAAACCGAGAATCAATACCGGTTCCGAAGGTCCAGCTTGTGTTACGCGTTGATTACGTTCATTGAACATAGCCTTTACACGGCCATAACTTGTTCCGGCAAGCACAATATCACCTACCTTCAGCGTACCATTGGAAACCAATACAGTAGCAACATATCCACGTCCCTTGTCCAGAGTTGATTCAATAATTGAACCCGTAGCATTGCGGTTCGGATTTGCCTTCAAATCGAGCATTTCTGCCTCCAGAAGGACTTTCTCCATCAGTTCGGGTACTCCAAGACCTTTCTTGGCCGAAATATCCTGCGACTGGTATTTACCTCCCCACTCTTCTACGAGATAATTCATCTGAGCCAGTGTCTCTTTAATTTTCTCCGGATTAGCATGGGGTTTATCAATCTTATTAATAGCAAATACTATAGGAACACCCGCAGCCGCAGCATGATTGATAGCTTCCTTAGTTTGAGGCATTACATCATCATCGGCAGCTACGATAATAATCGCGATATCCGTTACCTTCGCACCACGGGCACGCATTGCAGTAAACGCTTCGTGACCCGGAGTATCAAGGAATGTAATCTTACGTCCGTCCTCCAATGTAACGTGATATGCACCGATATGCTGTGTGATACCTCCGGCTTCACCCGCAATTACATTTGCCTTACGGATATAGTCAAGCAATGAAGTTTTACCGTGGTCTACGTGACCCATTACTGTAACAATCGGAGCACGGTGTTCCAGATCTTCCGGAGCATCTTCCTCTTCAACAATGGCCTGAGCTACCTCCGCACTGACATATTCGGTCTTAAATCCGAATTCTTCAGCAACAAGATTGATTGTTTCCGCATCCAGACGCTGGTTGATAGAAACCATCATACCTATACTCATACAAGTTCCGATAACCTGATTAACAGATACATTCATCATACTGGCCAATTCATTGGCAGTCACGAATTCTGTCAATTTCAGTACCTTGCTTTCTGCCATCTCCTGATCTTCCAGTTCCTGCATACGGTTCGATACCAAATCACGTTTCTCCTTGCGATATTTGGCTCCTTTGTTCTTACCTTTACTTGTCAGACGAGCCAAAGTTTCTTTTACCTGCTTTGCTACATCTTCTTCGCTCACTTCCTGCTTCACTACAGGCTTCTTAAAGCGATCTTTATTATTGTTGTTACGGTTTCTGTTTTGTCCGCCGCCACCTTGCTGATTTCCTCCACGGTTATTATTGGTACGCTCACTGTTTGGAGTGGGGTGCGCAAAGTTAGAAGCAACGTTGTTCACATCTACTTTTTCTTTATTGTTGTTGATGCGGTTACGTTTCTTCTTACCGTTGGGATCAAGATTTTCTTTACCGGCTACTTTAGCTTGTTTATTATCTTCTTTACGGATTTCCTTGATGATGGCTTCCTTCATCTGTTTCTTCTGATCCTGACGAAGTTTTTCCTTTTCTTCACGCTCTTTCCGTTTTTCTTCTTTCGATTTTTTCTTCGGACGGGTCGACTGATTCAATGCAGCCAGGTCAATCTGTCCGATAACATTAATCTTAGATACAAACTCAGTCGGACGAATCTTAAATACGCCCTCCTCTTCCTTCTCTACTGGAGTAGCCGGTGCTTCTGCTACCGGTTTCTCTTCTTTCTTCTCTGTTTTTTCTGGAGATACCACGACTTTGGGTTCTTCTTTCTTGACTTCCTCAACCACTTTCTTCTCTGTTTCTGCAGGCTTTTCAACCACCACCGGTTTCGGTTCTTCTTTCACCGGTTTCGATTCCGAAGCAACAGGAGCCGTAGCGACTTCTTCTTTTTTCACTTCGTTGACAACAGGCTTAACCTCTTCCGCCACCTTCTTTTCTTCAGTAGCTACTACAGGTTGTGGTTTCGGTTCTTCTTTCACCGGCTCTTTTTCAGTTCTCCGGTTCAGTTTATCTAAATCTATTTTTCCGACAGGTTTAAACTTCGGACGTACATCCTCCGGAATGACCGTCTTAATCACATCATCAGCAACAGTTTTCTCCGGCTCTTTTTTATCATAACCATCGATAGAAACAGATGCCTTGTTGCGATCTTTGTTTTGACGTTCCTGAATGAAACGTTCCGATTCAAGTCTAAGGTTCTTATCTGTGCTGAACTCTTTCACGAGCATTGCATACTGCTCCTCGGTAATTTTCGTATTCGGGTTTGCCTCAACGGTATACCCCTTCTTTTGCAAGAACTCAACTACCGTCGCGATTCCTACATTTAAATCTCTTGTAACTTTGTTTAACCTTATCGTCATACTTTAATTTAAAGAATAATGGAGAAAGAATAATTTGATAATCGTTCAATATGCCAATGTGCCAATTCCTATACGCCCTTTCTGTTTATTGGCATATCGGCACATCATCGCATTGATCTATTATTCATTATCTTCAAACTCCGATTTCAAAATGCGTAATACCTCGTCCACCGTCTCTTCTTCCAGATCCGTTTTTTCAATCAGCATTTCGCGAGGTGCAGTCAATACGGACTTAGCCGTATCAATGCCAATTGCTTTAATAGCATCAATCACCCATCCGTCGATTTCATCTCTGAATTCATCCAGATAAATGTCTTCATCCTGCGCGTTTTCATCCAACTCACGGAACACGTCGATAGTGTACTCAGTCAACATACTGGCCAGTTTGATATTCAAACCGCCTTTACCAATAGCCAACGATACCTCTTCCGGTTTCAGGAATACCTCAGCTTTACGTTCTTCTTCATTCAACCGAATAGAAGAGATTTTGGCCGGGCTTAAAGCACGCTGGATAAACAATGAAATATTTGATGTATAATTAATCACATCAATGTTTTCATTGCGAAGTTCACGTACGATGCCATGAATACGACTTCCCTTTACACCTACACAGGCTCCTACGGGATCAATTCTGTCATCATAAGATTCTACCGCAATCTTAGCACGTTCACCGGGAATACGGGCAATCTTTTTGATGGTAATCAAGCCATCGTTTATTTCAGGTACTTCCATCTCGAACAAGCGCTGCAGGAAAACCGGAGAAGTACGCGAGAGGATAATCTTCGGATTGTTGTTTTTGTTGTCCACGCGTGCCACCACTGCACGGGCAGTTTCTCCTTTACGATAAAAATCGCTTGGTATCTGCTCTGTTTTCGGCAACAATAACTCGTTTCCTTCATCGTCAAGCAGCAACATCTCTTTTTTCCAGATCTGGTATACTTCTGCGTTGATGATAGTACCTACTTTATCAATGTATTTATTATAAATACTGTCCTTTTCGAGCTCAAGAATTTTAGAAGCCAGTGTCTGACGAAGATTCAAAATAGCACGGCGACCGAACTTAGCGAAAATTACCTCATCAGTAACCTCCTCACCTACTTCGTAAGAAGCATCGATTTGTTGTGCTTCAGTTAACGAAATCTGCATATTGGGATTAGTCAAATCTTCGTCTGCCACTACCTCACGGTTACGCCATATTTCAAAGTCTCCCTTATCCGGGTTGACAATTACGTCGTAATTTTCATCAGTGCCAAACATTTTCGCGATCACACTGCGGAACGACTCTTCGAGCACGCTTACCATCGTGGTTCTATCGATATTCTTCAGTTCCTTAAATTCCGAAAATGTATCAATCAAGCTGATTGTTTCTTCTTTCTTGGCCATAATTATTTAAAACTAATTAAGTATTTAGTATATTTTATATCATCATAGGTGAAGGTTTCATCCTCTTCTACCAACTGAGGACGTTTGGCTCCTTCGGGTTTTACTTTCTTTTGTACGGTCACAACAAACTTTTCTTCATCGGCATCTTTCAAGACCCCGCTCAGTTTGCGTCCGCCTTTAGTCAGTACTTCCACCTCCAGGCCGATGTGGTTATAGTACTGTTGCAATACTTTAAATGGCTGTCCGATTCCGGCAGAGCCAACTTCCAGCTCATAATCTTCCTCTTCACGGTTCAGTTTCGATTCTATGAAACGGCTCAGTTCCACACAATCTTCAATCCAAACACCTTCTGCATGGTCAATTTCGACCACAATCTTGTCATCAGGGCTGACGGTCACTTCTACCAGAAAATAGTCTTTTCCCTCCAGCCACTCTTCAACAATCTGACAAACAGTTCTTTTTTCTATCATTGATTAACTATTAAGAACAAAAAAAGGAGCTTAATCGCCCCTCCACCTTTCATCCGTTTCGGGTGCAAAGATATAAATAATCTGTTCGACTACAAAATATTAGAGAAAAAAAAGAAATGATAAGAAAAAAACAGGAACTATCTACATTTCAATCGACCATAGAAAATATAATTGTTATCGTTTTCTTTAATACTCCCAAACAGTTCGGTCAGCTTTCTTCGGTCCGAATCCGAAATAATCTCACTTGAGGACAAACGATCCTCAACCATTTGCTTCAATCGGACAGGTTCAACATTCCAAACATAATATCCGTCATGAGATGAAAAGAACCAGTCAGCGGGAATCCCACCTAAGAAATCATTGTATATTTCAACAAAAGCACCTCGTAAAGTATGTTTTTCAACCATATAATATTTCGGAGGAGTGGTAGTTGACGAATATGGACTTAGTTTTACAGGGTATGATATTTCTCCCCAGAAGTGATTCGGCAACTCTCCAAAGCTGTGTGGGGTCAACTCATGTCCTCCATAATCAAGCGTAAAACGGGGAATAAGCCTAAACTCCCGGTTATCATAATGATATAATGAATCGTTACGATATCGCCCTCCAAACCAGAAACCAATGTCCATCATCGTACCATTATTCAGAGATTCGATTTCATTTCCATAATCATTCACAGCAAAATACCCTGCCGGAAGTTCTTTTATAATCTTGCCATCCAAACTTTGCGTCCAGATCATAGGCGAATGCCGGTCACCTACAAAGTCACGATTAAAAGACAGAGCACAAACACTCACCTGTCCCCGTTCCGTTTCTACATGAAACACCCCTTTAGGTGACCAATGCGCCAATCGAATCGGTTGAAGTATATTTCCTTGTAAATCGAATACCAAGATATGATCGGCCTGCCAACACAACACATAAAGCCGGTTATTCTCCTCATCCATCTGTACATCGTAAGCTAAGCCATATTCACCCGCACCTTGACCAAAAGAACCGATATCCCTCAAATAGACCCCTCTTTTAGTAAAAAGTTTGAAAGGGACATGCCCCATTTTATGTACTAAAATATACTGTTTGCCAATAATTGTTTTGGAAGGAGACACCAATGCAGCATCCCGATTATCAAGTTTAACCATTTCCAGTTCCTCGACAAAATGACTAAGAGGTACAGTAACCGTATCCTTCAACATAGACAAGTGGCAGACCCAAACGCTATCAGAGCCTGCCATTTCAACCGTAGCCACTTGCTTATGCCCCCAAACATCATTTATCTCCCCGGAAGCTAATGACGAACAAGCCATTAACTTCCCAAGAAGACAAATAATCAATATTTTGCGGAACAGCTTCATTATTTATTGAAGTTCATTATTTGTAATACAGGGTTACCCTCTTCAGGTATAGAGTCCATTATTGCCCGGAAACGAGGGTCAAACTGCTCTTTCTCAGCTTGCATCGACTCTCCTTTCATAGTAGAAGGCCAATAATAACCAATACCTATACCTGGAGTATTCGTTGTACGGGTTCTCTGTACATTGCAGACATCTTTTAAAACAGCCCATCCGGTTTCATTTTTCAAAGTATACATTTTCTGCTCCTTCTTATCGAAATAATAATAGTTTATTGGCATATCCGGAGTCAACCATTTCGTACCGAGCGTAGTATACAAAGTATAATCTTTAGCATCGATCACCGGATGTAGCTTAACGAACTCTGCATTTTCAAATTTATATTCTGTTACTTCATCAATAACCTGTTTTACTTCATATGTTTCAGCATCAATAAAATACACACCTTTCAATGATAAATCTGAAAATAAAATTCCACCATAAGCCGGTTTCAATGGTTCATAGCCAATACGTCCCTCGCTATCCCACACAAAATTATCTATCGTAATAGGACACACATGCAACTTTTTGCCATCTTTTTTAGAAAGGATGCAAACTGCCTCTCCGTTATTACGATTCGTAAAAGGACAATATATCAGTACGGCCTCATCATTCAAGTTAGCAAACTTCCAAGAGCAACCGGGCGTCGGGAAGCTTCGTTTAAATTTCCCATTCAAATCATAAACTATAAACTTTTTAGCCCAGTCCAACACTATAATTTCTTTATTAGGACTGTCCACATAGAAAGAGTTCAAAGATGCCCATTCCTGAGGGCCGCCTCCTTTATGACGCATTTGCAATAATGGATTTCCCTGACGGTCAAAAATAAATATAGCCTGTTGCTCTTCATCCTGAATATAAATCCGGTCTTCAGTGACCTGCATACAGGGATTTGTCGGTAACCTACCCAACAATGAATTTTCATTGTCTTTTAATAACACATAATCACTAACTGCCAGATCGGACAGTTTCAACTCTTTTATCGGATACTCTTTTAATCCATCGTAAACAAAAGGAGTATTTGCCATCTCTACCTGTTTTCCGGAATTAGACGAACATGCTACTAAAACAAGTAGCCCTGCCGACATAATGAAATAGTTCAGTCGATTCAACATATCATATACATTTTTAAAGTTTTGATATTGCAAAATTAACCATCGGGCACAGGAAAAACAAAAAGGGATATAGACAAAGCACTTCAAAAAGAAACACACTATCACACTATATACCAACGCATTAGACAGTCCCTTTCTTAAAATAGCATGGACAAACAAGTTTCCGAGAACTAAAAACCACGCAAAAAGTCATCTAAAGAGTCCGAATCCTCTGCTCCAAGCTTCTCTCGCTTGATGCGAAATTTCTTTTTACTAACCGAGGTACGACTAATACAATAAATATCGGAAAGGTCCTTTATACTGACATTGATCTTCACCAAGCAGCAGAAATAAATATCTTTTAAAGTCAACAAAGGAAAGCGTGCAAGCAACCGTTGTGAAAACCCATCATAAGCATTATCCACCGTCTGACGAATTTCCTCCCACTCTCTTTCCGACAAAGCTATGCGATGTTCACCACTCTCCTGCTCTTCTTCATTGAGGGAGGGTATTTTACGCAAAACATCGACCTTACGGAACAAAGACTCGCGCAAAACCGCCTCTTTCTCTCTCAAAGCACTTAACTCTTCAGTTTGTTTCAGTATTTGGTTCTCTTGCTCCAACTTGGCTTTCTCTTCAAGAAGCAGACGCTCTTTTTCACACTTTATCTTATTTTGCCGGTAGAAAACAAACAAAGCAACCAGTACAAGCAGACAAAGGCTCAAAGTTAACATGGCAATTTCCCGATTCTGTTTGGCAATCTTCAATTGGTTTAACTCGTTTTTCAACCTCTCTTCCTGATATAGAGCTTCACTGTTATCACTCTGCACATGGCCTATCTCCACCCGGAAAAGCGCATCTGCCTTCTGCGTAGAGTAGAACACTTGCTTCTCATTTCCTTCCATAAGTTCCAGTTCTGCAAGTTTCCTCCAAGCTTCGATAGCAATATGCGGATGAATGGAATGGGCTGCCATACTAAAATAACGACGGGCGGAATCATATTGATGGATAGAATAATATACATTCCCACGTGCCAGCATATAATAAGGACGTCCGTAATGTTCCACTTGGCTACGAGCGGAATCCAGCCAAGATAAAGCTTCCTGATAATTATTCTCTGCCAGGCAACTGTCAGCCCGTTTCTGGCAATGCCATTCCCATTGACGAAGCTTCATGAACGCCGTATCCACCGGTATAGTAAACACTGCTTCTTCCGCTAATGACACTTTCCCACAAGAAACGAATGACACAAGCAGAAGGAAACAGTTGCTCAGAAGAATCGTCAAACACCGCATCCGATTCTCAACATTACTTTTGTGTTGCTTTTATCTTTCTTACACGTGCACACGTACGATGCCCATAAATGATAATCACTACGAAACAGATAAAAGGAAGTATAAAAGACAAGTTTACAGCAGGCATACCCAACAATGTATGTTGGTCAATAATACAAGCCTGTAGCGGTGGTAAGATAGAACCTCCCAGAATTGCCATAATTAAACCGGCAGCCCCAAACTTGGCATCATCACCCAAACCACGAAGAGCAATGCCATAAATCGTGGGAAACATTAGTGACATACAAGCCGAAACAGCTACCAGGCAGTACAATCCCCATATATTTTGCAAAAAAATCACACCTAACGTAAAAGCGCCACCCGCAATCGCAAGAATCTTGAGAAGCATGCCCGGATTCAAGTAGCGAAGAATAAATGTACACACAAAACGGCTTATGCAGAAAATAATCATAGCAATTATATTATATTCCTGGGAAAGCACTTCAGCAGCTTTCTCTTCCATTCCCTGCGACATAAACAGGCGTGTTCCATATTGGATAACAAAAGTCCAGCACATAATCTGTGCCCCCACATAAAAGAATTGCGCTATGACTCCTTCTCTATAATGATGAACTCTAAAAATACGCTTTAGCGTTGGTATAAAATCAATATTATGATTCTTATCACCATTCTTAGGCATTTTAACGGCACGTATCAGAAAAAGCATGGCAAGAATCACTAATCCTATAATCAGGTAAGGGGCAATCAGCACGGACAAATCCGATTCTTTCAATACCTCAAACTCAGAGGGAGACAATTGGCTGCGTTCTACCGTATCCATCGGATTCAGGCGCGCCTGAATGAAGTTCATGGCTACATACATTCCCAATAATGATCCCATTGGATTAAACGACTGCGCCAGATTCAATCGTCGGGTTGCCGTCTCCTCCGTACCCATTGATAATATATACGGGTTAGCACTTGTTTCCAGAAACGAGAGTCCACACGTCAAAATAAAATAAGCGAGCAGGAAAGGGTAATAGTCACCTGTCATCTTTGCAGGGAAAAACAGCAAGGCACCCAAAGCATATAGCCCCAGTCCCAGCAGGATACCGGCTTTATAAGAGTATTTACGAATAAACATTGCAGCAGGAAAGGCCATCGCAAAGTAACCTCCGTAAAAAGCGACCTGCACCAATGCCCCGTCGGTGACACTCATACGAAATATTTTCGAAAAGGCCTTTACCATTGGATTGGTAATATCATTAGCGAACCCCCATAAGGCAAAACAAGAAGTCACTAAAATAAATGGCAGGATGTAACTAACTCCATCTTTATGAAGAATGGAACGATTGGTGTTTTTCATGGGTTGTCGGGTTATTCAGGATAATATACCTGAGGTTTTACACTGTTTATGATAATTTCTTTTAGCTCTTCCCAAGTATCTATTTCACCTTGAGCTTTCGCTTGCACTAAGATATTGCCGATAGCAGTCGCTTCTACCGGACCTGCATATACCGGAATGCCTAAAGCATTTGCAGTAAGTTGGTTTAGCAAACGATTCTGGCAGCCTCCTCCGATAATATGGAGTTGTTTAATCGGCACCGGCAGACAGCGATTCATCTGTTCGACTCCTAATTTATAACGGTGTGCCAATGATTCAATGACACAACGAACAAACTCTCCCTGAGAAACCGGCACTCTCAAATGATGCTTATGACAATACATAACGATCGACTCTTCCATACAGTCGGGATTACAAAAAGAAGAATCATCTACATCAATTACCGAACGGATATCTGATAGCGTTGCTTCGGCTATCACACGATCATAACTGGTTTCTTCACCCCGCTCCTTCCACTCAGCCATCAGACGTTGTAAAATCCAAAGTCCGGTTATATTCTGCAGAAAGCGTATCTTGCCTTGTATGCCACCCTCATTCGTGAATCCTCCCAAACGTGCTTCCTCCGTCAAAATCGGTTGGTCAATCTCTGTTCCGAGCAAGGACCAGGTTCCCGAACTAAGATAAGCCCGATCCGGCTCATTGGAAGGAACGGCAAATACGGCACTGGCTGTGTCATGTGAACCGACGGCAACGACATCAATACAGCTTAGACCGGTTTCATCCGCAATTTCTTGTTTCAATTTACCGCGAATAGTCCCGGGAAGCACAATGTCACCAAAAAGATGTCGGGGTAATCCTAATTCACTAATCAAGTTATCCGACCAGTTGCGCCGACAAGCATCAAGTAACTCAGAAGTAGAAGCAATACAATATTCATTATTCGCTGTTCCTGTAAGGAAATAGCTGAACAAATCAGGCATAAATAATAGTTTATCAGCTACCCGGAGTTGTACATCGTTGTTCTGCTTCATACTATATAGTTGAAACAGAGTATTGATAGGCATCACTTGGATACCTGTTTCTGCATAATGGGCAGCTTGATCAATCTGCTTAAACACCCGCTCAGGCATACCATTAGTACGAGAATCACGGTAACAAACCGGATTCCCCAACAGATTACCATCTTTGTCAATCAGCCCAAAATCGACTCCCCAGGTATCTATAGCGATACTTTTCACCAGATAGCCTTTTCGGGCAGCGACACGAAGTCCTTTTTTCATTTCTTCGAAGAGAGAAAGAAAATCCCAATAGACATGGTTTCCGAGTCTAATTTGCCGATTACCAAAACGATATACCTCTTCCAGTTTTAGCTTACCTTCAGTGAGAGTACCGGCCATAATACGGCCACTACCCCCACCAAAGTCAGCTGCTAAGTATGTACTCATAAGCTGGTCGTCATTATTTTCTATTTTGTTTTCTTTCCTAACACATATATTTCCAGATCATCAATCTCTTCCGGTGTCAGAACCGAATAGTCTCCTCCGGATTGAACAATAATTCGGCAAGCCATCTCAAAGAAAGTGGCCCGTTCATACACCTGATCAAAATCTTTGCCACATACCACCTGTCCATGATTGGTCAGCAACACAGAGTTATGTTCTTTCATCGCTTCCACAACAGCCTTAGCCAGTTCAGGCGAACCCGGACGATAGTAAGGAATGACAGGAATCTCTTTACCGACATGACAAGGTATCTCAGCAGTTACATTGAAATTTGATGGTTTGTTTTTCATACAGGAAACAGCTGTTGCATATTCCGATTGAAAATGCAGAACTACATTTACATCCGGACGTTCACGAAGGATTCCCAAATGAAAAGTACTTTCCATAGAAGGTTTTACTCCATTCTGGGGTATACCCGTAGCAATATTGCAAACAGATACTTTTTCTTTCTGCAGGTTCGGTACCCAAGAACCCGTTCCGGAAACAAGTGCTTCTTCACCGATTCTCCATGAAAGGTTACCGCTGCTGCACAACATTAATTTAGCATCGCCATAGCGATGTGCCTGAGCAAGATACTGCTCGATATGTTCATTAGTTATCATAATGCTTTCTTATATAAATCAAGAATAATTTCTTTTGTTACTTCCCGTGGGTTACCCGGCGTACAGACATCAGCAAACGCAGCTGTAGCAAGGCGGTCAAGGTCTCTTTCCTGAATGCCTAAATCGGACAAGTGCTGTGGAATATTGACCCTCAAAGATAATGCTTTTACAGCATCTACGGCTACTTTAGCTGCGTCTTCTTTAGGCATACCTGCAGAATACACGTTCATAGCCTTAGCTATCTCTACATATTTGTCAAGAGCAGCCGGAGCATTGAACTCCATAACAATAGGTAATAACAACGCATTGGCTACGCCATGAGGAATATCAAAAATAGCTCCCAACGGATGTGCCATACCATGAACGACTCCTAAACCGACATTCGAAAAAGCCATACCGGCAATATACTGGGCTACTGCCATACCGTTACGTGCCTCTGCATTCGATGGTTCTTCAACGGCAGTCACAAGATAACGATTGATCATTTCAATAGCTTTAATTTCGAACATATCACTCATCTCCCATGCCCCTTTGGTTATTAAACCTTCAATAGCATGAGTCAGTGCGTCGAGTCCCGTAGCTGCAGTCAGACTTTTAGGAAGTGTGTACATCAACTCAGCATCCACTATCGCAATAGACGGAATATCATTAGGATCTACACAAACCATCTTCTTCTGGTTCTGTTCATCTGTTATCACATAGTTGATAGTCACCTCTGCCGCAGTTCCTGCAGTAGTAGGCAACGCAATGATGGGAACAGATTTCTTCTTGGTATCTGCCACTCCCTCCAATGAAACGACATCACTGAATTCCGGGTTATTGGTAATAATACCAATCGCCTTTGCCGTATCCATAGAAGATCCGCCACCTATAGCCAAAATAAAGTCTGCACCGGAAGATGCAAATGCCTCGACACCGGCTTTCACATTCGACACTGTAGGATTGGGCTTAATCTCACTGAATATTTCATAAGGAATCTTGGCAGCTTCCAGCACCTTAAGTACTTTGTCAGCTACTCCAAACTTTATCAAATCTTTGTCTGTTGCGACAAATGCTTTGTGCAGCCCCAAACGTGAAATCTCTTTTGGGAGCACTTCACGTGCTCCCGGACCGAAGTAAGAAACTTCGTTTAATATAAATCGATTAATCATGTTGTACTCTTCTAAAGGTTATTTATAAATAGGACCATAAGTAGTACAAGCTCTATAATCTGCTCCTTCTTTATCCATACCAAAAGCATTCCAAGCTGCCGGACGGAAAATCTGGTCTTCTTCTACATTATGCATGCAAACCGGAATACGAAGCATGGAAGCCAATGTAATCACATCCTGCCCAATATGTCCATAACTGATCGCCCCATGATTGGCCCCCCAGTTATTCATCACAGAATATACATCTTTAAAGGCCGGTTTATCACACAAACGAGGAACAAACCAGGTAGTAGGCCATGTACGATCCGTACGTTCGTCAAGTAATTTATGAATCTCCGGATCAATCTCTACTGTCCAACCTTCGGCTATCTGCAGCACTGGACCAAGACCTTTTATCAGGTTCAACCGCATCATAGTTACAGGCATACCTCCTTTTGATAAGAAATTGGAAGAGAAACCACCTCCACGGAAATAATCGCGATTAGCCGGATACCAGGTAGTAGCCTCCAGACACTTCTCAACTTCTCCTTCTGTAATTTCCCAGCAAGGTTTCATCGCAGGTTCTCCGTTAGCATTCGTCTGCTGTCCGGTTCCGTCAAGAGTAGTTGCCCCCGAATTAATCAAGTGAATAATACCGTTAGCAGCCATTCCTGTCAACTCTTTACCGGTCACACGTTTCACTGCTTCCGGACTCCAATATGTGCGTACATCTGAAAAAATCTGTGCACGATTCGTCAGCAGATGACCAAACAGCATAGCCACACCGTTACAAGCATCGTTTTCTGTTGCAACGACAAAAGCCTCACGAATACCATTCCAATCGAACGAAGTATTGAGTAATGCTTCAGAGAAGTCGCCATTCGGATAGAAATCGGTCCACTGACGCTGCCCTTGGAAACCTGCCGCAATAGCATTATGCCCCAAAGCCTCTTCTTTAAATCCGAGTTCTTTCAATTTAGGGTTTCCCTGCATCAGATCGCGCATGATGATTGTCATTTTCACAATGAACTCCCAATCCTCATCTTTTTGTGCACGGGTCTTCGTTTTTTCAAGTATATTAAAGTCATTACCCTCATTCTTTTTGCAATATTTTTCAGTCCAAGCCATTGCCTTGGCATACTCTTCCTTATCATAGATTCCTTCAGCCATACGACGAATAATCTCTGTCAAATCAATCGATTCATTACGCATGCCCAGATATTCCTGGAAAAAGTCCGGGTTTACAATCGAACCGGCAATACCCATAGAAACACTGCCCATAGACAGATAAGATTTGCCACGCATTGTGGCTACAGCCTGAGCCGCACGTGCAAAACGCAGAATTTTTTCAGCTACATCTGCCGGAATAGAATTGTCATTCAAGTCTTGTACATCGCGACCATAAATGCCAAATGCCGGAAGTCCTTTCTGTGCATGTCCTGCCAGCACAGCAGCCAGATATACAGCTCCCGGACGCTCTGTTCCATTGAATCCCCAAACAGCTTTCGGATAATACGGATTCATATCCATTGTTTCGGCACCGTAACACCAGCATGAAGTGACAGTGATAGTGGCTCCTACCCCCTCACGTTCAAACTTCTCCGCACAAGCAGCACTTTCAGCCACACGTCCGATGGTTCCATCTGCAATCACACACTCCACAGGGGTTCCGTCTCCATTCTTCAAATTAGAAGTGATCAACTCAGCAACAGCTTTTGCCAGATTCATTGTTTTTTCTTCAAGGCTTTCGCGAACGCCGCCCTGACGTCCATCGATGGTGGGACGAATCCCGATTTTTGGATACTTTTTCATACTATATTATTAAGTTTATTAAACAATCTTCCTATGCTGACCTGTGCTGACATACAGGTCTGAAAAGCTCTTTTATAAAGAAGCCCTTAACCTGACCTCCGTAGGCAAGTAATCTTGTATGGTTTTCCCCTGCAAAACAAACTCAGCAGCTTTATCTCCCATCTTTTCCCAATCCACACTTAGTGCAGTTATTCCCTGATCTATCACTTCATAAGCAGGTGTATCATTATATCCGATCAAGCCAAAATCAACTCCACATTGTAAGCCCTCAATACGACTTTTCTTAATAATACTCACCACGTCTATTTGACGAATCGCTATATATACTTCTCCTTTGCGAACCTGAAGTCCTTCAATATCACTCACTACCTCACAACCCAGATGTTGATCGGCACAGAATTTCTCAAAAAAGTCACGGCTACTCCGGGGATGCATGCTATCATTCACTAACACAAAAACGAGTTTTTGATATTTCTTCAATCGATCTGCCAGTTGAAGTAGCGCATTATAGAATCCTTGATCAAAGTCCTGACAAACATAAGAGAACTCCTCTTTCTCAAATTTACCGAAATCAAGAAGAAGAAGTTTGGATGGATTTATCTTATAAAGATTAGGAGACAGTTTTTCGTTATCGAAGTTCATCACAATATATTTATTGTACCGCCCCAACGATTCACGGATGATGGTATTGAACAAACGTTCATTGTACTGATGAAACAATAGGTCGACTTTATAACGGATAGACAAACGCTTTACAAAACTATTATAAAGCGCATATTTAAAAGGTGAATATTCATCAAGCAAAAGAAGTACATTTTTCAATCTTCCAACCACATAATACCCTTTCCCGGGAGTAGAATCGATAATTCCTCTCTCTTTTAAATCAAGAAAAGCTTTAAATACAGTATCTCGGGAAACCTCATACGCATGGCTAAGTTGATTGATCGAAGGCAGTGAATCTCCCAATTTATATACTCCCATCGAGATATCAAAGCTAATCTTGTCAGCCAATTGCTTTACTTTGGTCGTTTGTTGTCCAAAAGTTATTTTCATACGTATCAATAAAGGTTTTTAATTGCAGATAGCTATGCTGAACTATCACGATGCAAAGAAAGATAATTTATTCTGCACGAACAATGTAAACTGATATGTTATATAACACAAAAGGATTAGAATTCAGAGATCTCGTTATTTTTTTGTAACTTTTATACTTACACAAAAACAAATGAGATACAAAAAGATTTGCTATCTTTACCCCGAATATTAAAGAATATAGTATTATGGCACATCGTCTTAACACTAACAAGCAATTTATGGTAGGAAACGGCATTTTAGCATTTGCCGTCATATTTGTCGTAGTCATCTTTGTATATATGAGTCTGAGATTGCAACGGGAAAAAGAAGCTGTCCGTCACTTTAGTGAAACGTACTCCATTCAGCTGACAAAAGGCTTCGTGGGTGATTCGATCTCACTGTTTGTCAATGACAGCTTGATCATGAATAAACAGATTAAAGAAGAGCCTACTGCTATCGAAGTCGGACGCTTCGCAGAGCAAAGTGCACTGATGATTGTAAATAATCAGACTGAAACAGTAGCCGCATTTGATCTGAGTGAAAAAGGTGGTACTTACCGTTTTGAAAAGGATATTGACGGTATCAAACAGCTACCACAAAAATAGAAAGACGTTTTTTTCCTGACCGCATAGGGTATAAAAGACTGTAAAGGGAGATATCAAAAGACACTACAGAATTATTCCGATTCGCACAGATGAAAAAGCCCAAAACCGATTATCAATGCCGGCAATCAATCTGTAACAATCAGTGTAATCTTTGGTGGAAAGGATTCTTGCAACATCTGTTTTGTGATTGCAATGTCAAATCTCAGTCTTATATTTTTTCAACTCTTCGCGCAGCTCTAAAGCTTTACCTCCGGTGAAACCATTAAGCAAATCCCAAAAACGATCACCATGATTCATCTCACAAGTATGGCAAAGTTCGTGCAAAAGAACATAATCTATCAAATGCTTTGGCAATAATACAAGAAAATAAGAGAGATTTATCTTTTTGTGAGAAGAGCAGCTTCCCCATCGTCCACGACTTGAATTTATCTGAACACTTTTGTAAGGCAACCCATACCGCTCCGAAAGCATATACAACCGGGGAGGCAAGATAATCTTTGCATTCCGCCGCAAAGCTTCTTCAATTACTTTACGGAGCCAGTCCTGTAAATTAGAATCTGTAAAATCGGCCGTCGGGGGACAAATAATCCGCATTTCTCCCAATTCGGAATGAGCCAAGAATTTCTCCCTCTTACCACTGACCAATGATAACTTGAAGTATTCTGTCTCGATCCGATAGTTCAGGTCAATCAGAGGACATATCAACTTCTGCCTGGAATCCAACAATCTGGAACGTAATTTCTCTATCGCCTCCTTTACCTCCTTCATCGTAACTCCCGGAGGTATACTAACATAGATCGCATCAGCTTTTGTACGAAAAACGAGTCTCTTGGCACGCACATTATCACGTACGATCAGACGTCCTAACTCCTTATCTTCAATAATCTTATCCAATGTTGTTCTTAATTATAAATACAAATAAACGGATTATTTTGCAGAAAAAAGAAAGATAGATGCAACTTTTCCTACTCAACCTACGTCTAAACTAATAGAAACCTCTAAAAACGAAATAAAATGAAAACAATCTTTAAAATGTTGTCAACATTACTGTTAACAGCAGGGTTATTGAGCAGTTGCGTATATATGGGTGAAGGTATTCAACCCAGTAAGAAACTCATCACGAGAGATTATAAAGTGAAGGAGTTCAACAAAATTGACGCAGGGACCGTAGGTGACATCTATTACACACAATCCGCAGATGGAAAAACAGACGTACAAATCTATGGGCCGGATAACATTGTGGCGTTAATACAGGTAGCTGTAAAAGATAGTACCTTATTGTTAAGCATCGATAAATCGAAAAAGGTACGCAACTTCAAAAAGATGAAGATAACAATTACATCTCCAACTTTAAACAGTATTTCCTTCAAAGGAGTAGGTGATGTACATATTGATAACGGTTTGACTACCGACAACCTCTATGTGGAAAGCAAAGGAGTAGGTGATGTAAAAATTAAATCACTAATCTGCAGTAGCTTAAATGTGCAATCAATGGGTGTAGGAAATGTAAAACTTGCAGGAACAGTTCAGGCAGCTACTCTTCACTCTAAAGGGGTAGGCAATATAGAAGCCGGAAACCTGCAGGCCAATATAGTAGAAGCCAGTTCACAGGGTGTAGGAGATATTACCTGCAACGCAGTAGAATCTATCAATGCAGCTGTACGAGGAGTGGGAAGCATTAAGTATAAAGGTAATCCTACCATAAAATCACTCAATAAAAAAGGAGTGGGAACTATTAAGAATATCTAATACAATAATCACAAGACCATGAAAAAACAATTATTATCATGCCTTACAATTTCCATGCTGTTATTAATCATTGGGGCCTGTTCACAGACAAAGCAGGTAAGTGGAAGTTCAAACTATATCACTAAAGACATAAGAGTCGGTTCTTTCAGCAAAATTAAATCAATGAGCAGTTCGGATATTGTTTATACACAAAAGCAAGGAACTCCCACTGTACAGATTTATGGTCCCGACAACATCGTCCAGTTATTGGAAACCACTGTTGAAGGAAAAACACTGGTGGTTAAATTTAAAAAAAATAGCTCCATCCGCAATAGCGGAAAACTGGAAATCAGAGTATCTTCTCCATCATTAAACCATTTATCCATATATGGCTCAGGAAATACTACCTTTACAAATGGAATGGAGAGCAACGACGATCTGGAAATATCAATTTACGGATCGGGGAACATCAATGGAACCAATTTCTCTTGTACAAAACTGTCAACGCATATTTACGGTTCAGGAAACATCAATTTGAAAAAAATCGATGTACCATGCACAGAAGCAGATATTTCAGGTTCGGGAAATGTATTGCTGAACGGCAAATCGGGCAAAGCCGAATATCGTATTGCAGGTTCGGGAGATATTAATGCCGTAGATTTAAAGACAGAAGATGTCAATGCACATATCAGTGGTTCGGGCAGCATAAAATGTCATGCTACTGAAAACCTGACGGGAGGTGTCAGTGGAAGTGGAAGTGTGGCATACAAAGGTAATCCGCAAATAAACTTTTCAAAAAGAGGACTACAAAAACTTTAAATATAGAAACTCTCTCTTAGTTTAACTTCGCTCTATGAAGACGACGTAGTATAAACATAAAAGGGCTACTGCATCACGCGGTAGCCCATTTATTTAGTTAGTTTTTTATTGAAATTGAGAGAATTGAAACTTCACAGCCTCAAATCAAAAAGTTGTTTTAATTAAGCACACTAACTATATTATATGTTTAAAGCAAATGAAAATGTCTCTTTATCTGTGCAATAAACTCCGGACTCATATTTCCGGTAAAGTTTATTACAGCAAAATGATTCTTTTCGTGCATCAGCATCACCAGTTCAACAATTGTATCCTTCTTTTTACGAACCATAATCTGACAATTCTCAGATTTATCCTTAAAAGAAAGAAACGATTCAAACCTTCCGGTATTCTTCTCAACCACCTTCAAAGCTGCATCAAAATACTTTTTTCCTTCCACATCAGAAGTAAGCACCTGCATACTCTTGAGATTAGAGATCATATCCAGCACCTCTTTATCTTTCTCAGCATCGCTCTTCATTATCTCCTCCATCATTTTCGGACTGATCGTAACACAAGTCAGATTAGAATCCGCCTTATGTTCAGCCATAAAACGTGAAGCAAAGTCCTGGGCCGAAACAGCCACAGACAGCAATGCCATCCAGCACATTAAAAGAACGCTCTTCATTATTTTATTCCTTCATCACTCGAATCGATTCAACCTTCACACTATCTCCGGCGATTTGATCCTGTGATTTATTTATACCTTCAGACACCATCATCAAAGCAGAAGAAACTTGTTTGTAAGCCACTTCGGGATCATCGTATGTGTCCTTATAAGCATCATAATTATAATCCAAAGCCTCATCGGCAAAGAATGTATGTTGCGCTACATTGCCCAATGACAAAATCAACGCAATCACGGCGGCAGCCTTAAACAAAGGCATAAACCTTCCAACCATCGTCAGACGTTTTGCTTTTACTACAGGTGCCTCTACCTGAGCCAGAATACGTTCATCAAAGTCTTCTCCCAGCCCTGCTTCCTGTTGAACTGCCTGATAAACAAACAAGTCCTTGTAACGGAGCAAATGAGCGGGTACCTCTTCCTCCGAAAAGAAAGACCGCAATTCCGATTCCTCTTCCAAAGAAGTCTCACATTGCCAGTATCGCTCTAAAAGCTGTTCTATATACTTATAATCCATATTCATCAATCTCTAAATACCTTTGTTTTACCTTTTGTCTTGCTCTGAAAAGATTCACTTTTACCTGTTCCTCTGTCAGATTCAAGATTTTCGCTATTTCTTTATAACTTTCCCCTTCTATATCTCTCAACTGCATAATAAGCCGTTGCTTCTCAGGAAGTTCGTTAATCAGACGATGGATGATTGACATTCGTTCCTTATTAATCAACTGATCATAAGGACCGGATGCTTCGGATTCTTCCTCCATTTCCGGTGTGAGTTCCACATTTTGAGCTTCTTTCTTTTGGCTTCGGTCTATGGCCAGATTCTTCGCCACAGTCAGGCAATAAGCCTCAATAGATCCGAACTGTGTCCACTCTTCACGTTTATTCCACACTCTAATCATCGTATCCTGAACAACATCCTCTGCTTCGGCCCTGTCGAAGGTGATTCGGAGTGCCAAACGAAAGAGTTTATCTTTCAATGGCAATATGTCGTCTCGGAAGCTGATTTCTTGCATCTCTATTAAGTTGACGGGTGAGTTGGTGAAAAGTTACAGATGTATTCCTCTTTTTTTTGAATTATTTTTTTATCCGGGTTCCTCCACCTTTGTGAATGGCTGACGCTAAGGTTATTATCACCTCAGATACACCTGCATTTATTGCTTCAAAAGAATTCTCAAGTTTCGGTATCATGCCTCCCTGGATAACGCCTTCGGCAATATATCGTTCAAACTCGGCACGATTGATCTGAGAAATGACACTCTCATCATCGTTTTCATCACGAAGAACCCCCTTCTTCTCAAAGCAGTAAACCAAGGTCACATCGAAAATGGCAGAAAGAGCTTTAGCTGTCTCTCCGGCAATGGTATCTGCATTCGTATTCAGCATATTCCCTTGTCCGTCATGCGTCAACGGTGCCATCACCGGAACCACTCCTTTATGAATCAAATCAGAAAGCAATGTGGCATCTACCTGCTCTACATCCCCGACAAATCCATAATCGACCTCTTTTACGGGGCGCTTCATCGAACGGATTACATTCATATCCGCTCCGGTCAGCCCCAGGGCATTGACCCCACGGGCTTGCAATCCGGCTACAATATTCTTGTTTACCAACCCACCATAGACCATCGTCACAACCTTCAGTGTCTCCGCATCGGTTATACGGCGTCCATTGACCATTTTACTGTCAATCCCCAGTAAAGCAGCTATCTTTGTAGCCGAACGTCCCCCTCCATGAACAAGTACCTTATGCCCTTCAATGGCAGCAAAATCATCCAGTAACTGCTTCAATGTAGCTTCTTCTTCTACGATTTTGCCACCAACTTTAATGACTGTCAGTTTTTCCTTCATATTCTTTCTATTTACAAATTACGATTTATACTCCATCAGGTTACAAGCCACGAGCTACAAGAAACGAGACTGATATCATGTGCAGTATTCGTAACTTGTAGCTCGTCATTTATAAAATGATAGTTCTTTTTATTTATTCAAGGTATGTGTATCCGTACAAGCCCGAACGATAATTGGAAAGGAACTCTTTTCCTTCTTCTACAGAAATCTTCCCTTCTTTTACAGATTTTGTTACCCATGTTTCAAGAGTACGAACCAGCTTTTTCGGGTTATATTGCACGTAATCGAGCACTTCTGCGACCGTTTCCCCGTCAATAATCTGTTCGATATTATACCCCTTCTCATTGACAGAAACATGCACCGCATTCGTGTCTCCAAACAGATTATGCATATCTCCCAGAATTTCCTGATAAGCCCCTACCAAAAAGACCGCTACATAGTAAGGCTCTTTCTGCTTCAGGCTATGTACCGGCATATAATGTGCTACATTCCGGGTAGAGATAAAATTGGCTATCTTTCCATCGGAATCACAGGTAATGTCCTGCAAGGTAGCCGAGCGGTCCGGTTTTTCATCCAAACGCTGAATGGGCATAATCGGAAATATCTGGTCGATCGCCCAAGAATCCGGAAGCGACTGAAAAAGTGAGAAGTTACAGAAATATTTATCAGCCAACAATTTAGACAATCCGCGGAATTCATCGGGAGCATGTTTCAGTCCACCGGCAATTTGATTGATTTCACGAGTAATAGACCAGTAAAGACGTTCTATCTGAGCACGTGTCTTCAGGTCTACGATACCATGGCTGAACAGATCGAGTGCCTCTTCACGTATCTGCTGGGCATCATGCCATGCTTCAAGCATCTTGTTCTGATTCAATGTATCCCAAATGCCATAAAGTTCCTGTACCAGTTCATGCGCATCCGGAGCAATCTCCTCTTCATCATCCCATTCCGGCAAAGTAGCCGTCTCAAGTACCTCAAAAATCAAGACAGAGTGGTGTGCAGTCAGAGCCCTGCCACTCTCAGTGATAATATTGGGATGGGGAATACCGTTTTTGTCACTGGCATCCACTAACGTGGAAATAGAGTCGTTGACATACTCCTGAATAGAGTAATTGACACTACTCTCACTACTTGACGAACGGGTGCCGTCATAATCAACTCCAAGACCACCGCCAATATCAACAAATTCCACTTTGAAACCCATCGCATGGAGCTGCACATAGAACTGAGAAGCTTCACGCAATGCTGTCTTGATACGGCGTATCTTTGTCACCTGACTTCCGATATGGAAGTGTATCAGTTTCAGACAATCCTTCATGCCTTTACTTTCCAGAAAGTCAAGTGCCTCAAGCAACTCACTGGAAGTCAGTCCGAACTTACTGGCATCTCCTCCTGACTCTTCCCACTTTCCGCTTCCTGAAGAAGCCAATTTGATACGGATACCAATATTAGGCTGTACATTCAGCTGCTTTGCCATGCGGGCAATCAGCTTCAACTCATTCATCTTTTCAACTACCAGAAAGATACGTTTACCCATCTTCTGTGCCAGCAAAGCAAGCTCAATATAGCTTTCGTCTTTATAGCCGTTGCAGATAATAAGAGAGTCAGAATCCGTATTAACAGCAATCACTGCATGCAGTTCGGGCTTGGAACCGGCTTCAAGGCCCAAATTAAATTTCTTGCCATGGCTGATAATTTCTTCAACAACCGGGCGCATCTGATTCACTTTAATCGGATAGATGATAAAATTCTGGGCTTTGTATCCATACTCTTCGGATGCCTGTTTAAAACAATAGGCAGTCTTTTCAATACGGTTGTCCAGAATATCCGGAAAACGCACCAGCATAGGAGCCGCCACATCACGCAACTGCAACTCGTCGACCAATTCTTTCAAATCGACGGCTACGCCATCTTTTCGCGGTGTAACAACAACATGACCTTTGTCATTAATACCAAAGTATGAAGTCCCCCAACCTGTGATGTTGTAAAGTTCTTCAGAATCTTCAATACGCCACTTTCTCATTTTTCTGTTATTCAGTTGTTTTTAATAAATAATTGGACGGCAAAAATACGTATTAATCTACAGGTTGCCAATTAAATTGATATTAAATAATCGTTCCTGATATCCGCTATTTCCGTTACGCGCATCATACAAGCCTGCCAATTCATCCGCTTGTCTATAAAAATAATTACGTAGCGCAGCCACAGAATATACTCCGTCAACCCGGTAAAGTGGAAAATCCTCCGGTAAAGCCAGACTGACCTCTTCACGCTGCTCGTAGTTTAGAGCCTCCACCATATCACACGAGAAACGGTATCTTTTCTGCATATTAGTATTCAGACTCCATGGGATACAACGTTCTACATACTCCCAGCCTCTGTCCGGATCAGTCATAAAATAATAGGCAATGAATAGCCCAAGATAAAGAAGCAGATATTCATCTTTTTCTCTTCCCGCCAAAGCTTCTTCGGCCCGTGCACGCATATCCGCCGCTATCTCCGGCTTCCCGGCTTTATAAGCATAATATGCCAATTTCAGATAAGCTCTCAGATTGGCTTCGTAACAAGAAATTTGCTTGGAAATTAAAGGTTGCGCACGATTATAGGCCTCTTCAAACTGTCCAGTTTCAAGATAATAATCCAACATGAAGTTCAGCTCACAAGCTTCACAAGTCAGGTCATCCATCTTTTCCGCCAGCATCTTATCTATGTAATCTTTGGCTTTCGTATATTCCCTCATTTTAGTGTATTCCACAGACAACCGGTGATAATATGTACGCAATGAATAACCATTGCGCAAAATACGGGTTTTATAATCTTCACCTACCGCTTCCACCTGCTCCATCGGTATACTGGGAAGATCAAAGGTACAAGACCATATCCATTTGTATTTCCATAAGATATCATCCTCATTAATCAAATCCTTATGGTTTTCATAGTTGTCCAGGATTTTAGAGAACACCGCGATCTCTTCAGCATCTGCCGAGAGGAGATTCAATTCATAGATAAGGTCCAGCCTCATCTCTACAGCCCATTGTATATCTTCATTCTCATCTGCAATGCGAACAGCCTCTTTCAGTAGATTGGCTTTCTCACGGGGATGCAGGTTATCATTTTGTGCCTGCAACAGTAGCTTTTGTATCTCAAGTGTGTATTTCATACTTTTGTTTAATTGAGGAAGTTTATAAAATCATTCATTTTAGTAGTCATCAGTTCAGAAAGAGAGTGATTGAAAAGTTCCATTTCCTCACTGTTTACAGGATATTTGCCTTGTAACAGCGATTGTACATAAAGAATGCACACTACATGCTGAAACAGTTTATTGTCTCCTTGAATTTGCAGTAATGTCTGTACCATCTCGTTATCGGCATTGAAAGTCAATGTAGGCGGTAAGCGTTTTTTAGCATTTACCGAACCCAGTACTGCTGCCAACGGATTATTGGCGACTTTGCTGTTCTCTTCTTTCTCTTCGGCCACAAATATAACCGGAGTATCCACCGGTGTAAAATGTTTCAAGCGGCAGATACAGCCAAAACGTTTCAACAGCTCACTGGCTTTTGCCTCAAAGGCCCGGTGTTCTTTGTTACCTTCCACTTCAGCAAACTGCTCCAACAGACGAGCGGGTGAGATCTCCTCCAAAGTCAGTTCCTGATTAAGACGGGCATACTTCTTTAACAGCGTTTCATCAAATGTATAGGCAGCATTGATCACCAACCGGCCTTGTGCACCGGCTATTCTCCGTACTTGCCTGAAGTCTTCCAGATTACGTGTATAGCCAATGGTATTCCCCGCCGAACGGATGCTCCCGAAACTTCGTATTCCCCTGTTCGTTTCAAAGGGCAGGTAATCCATAAACAAACGTAGCAGTTCATTATCTTCCGAAGCTATGGCTTTAATATGGAAATGATGGACATCCAGTATTTTGTCAAACACCGATCGATTGTTCTGCACCAATCCTCGAAGATACTCCTTAATAGCAACCCCGATCTCTTTGCGGGCATCTTTCAATAAATCATTGCTGACAAACGACTCGCGCGACGCAGTAGAAAGGAGCCCGTCGGCATTTACCAAACATCGAATGAAGAATGCCCATGAGGGCAAAAGGTTACAATCATCTTCACTCAACAACATCCGCTTCAAATACACCTTATGCGAGTTACGTACAGAAAATTGTGTACGATAAGGCAATACGTAGAGTACGCCTTCTACCCGCCCGCTCTCTGTACGGATACGAAAGACATCAAGAGCAGACGACTGAAAAACTTTCGTCCCATAGTCCAATAACTCTTTTCGGGTAGCTTTCGGACTCAGCCAGACCGGTGACGGGGTATTAACCAGTTCTTCTTCCTCTCCACGATGCAGATAAATCGGGTAAGGCAACACCTCTCCATAACTGATCAGTATTTTCTTGAACACTTCATACTCAAACAAATGAGTCCACTCACTTTTGGGGCACAACACGACCCTTGAACCTATCGCCCACTCTTCTTCGGGAAAAGTGGTCTGATAAGTGCCATCCACCTTTCCACACCAGCAGACGGGGCTTCCTCCCATTGCCGACCGGCTCTCTACCCTAATTTCATTGGTCACCACGAAACAAGACAGCAAGCCTATGCCGAACCGACCGATAAAATCGTCTGCATAGGGGGTATCTCTCTTCGAGCTTTCACCAATAACCGTAAGAAAACGATGGACTTCCTCTTCTTTCAAGCCGATCCCATTGTCCTGAAAGACCACCGAACCGTCCTCTTTCAGAAAAACATCAATACGCCCGACATAACTTTCGTCGATATTATGAAGTGCGGTAATAGCATCTACACAATTCTGCAACAGCTCCCTGACAAAGGTATTCGGGTTACTATAAATATGTTCTGATAACAGGGCAATCATCCCTTTTAGATTGACCTGAAACAGATTATTACCTTCTTTTTCCATTTTACTTTAGCGTTGTCTTCTTCCTGTAATCTTCAAGGCTTTCTCATTTCCATTCTCAGCAGCCTTCTCAAACCACTCCATGGCAATCTCATCATTTTCCTCTACTCCGTTTCCCATCAGATAAGCATTACCCAATTCGAACTGTGCTTTATCACTGTTATGCTCTGCAGCCTTCATCAGCCATTGAATACCTGTTTCCGCATCGGGCACACAACCTTCACCGTACATCAGCATTTTGCCTAAATAATAGTAAGAAGCCACATTCTCATTTCCGGCAGCATCATTAAACCAACGGTAGGCTTCTGCATAATTCTGTTTTACACCGACTCCATTGTAATAACACAATCCGGTGCGGTACATACTCATGACATTTCCACTGTCCGCAGCTAACGTGTAATATTTAAACGCCTCGGTTTCATTGTCCTCCACCCCGATTCCCATCTCGTAGCAGATTCCCAGCCCTTCGTTATAACATTCTGACTCAGCAGCTTTTTTAAAGTAGTTGAAAGCCTTCTCCGATTCATTCAGTTTGTCATAGTCATAGAGATAGTACTCACCCATGCGCAGCATAGCTAAGGGAATATCATTGGCGACCGCCTTCTCATACCACTCCACAGCCTGTTTATTATCTTCCGGACAAGCGCCATAACCAAAGAAATAGTAATCTCCCATCTTAAACTGAGCGTAGCCATAATCTTGTTCGGCCGCTTTGGTCATATATTCAACTGCCTGATGCGGGTTCTCTTCTACCCCACTGCCATATTCATAAGCCAGTCCTAACTCCGTAAGGCAACGCGGTTCGTTGTTCTCCGCCCCTTTAGCAAACCATTCGAGAGCCTTATCCGGATTCTCTTCCGTACCAATCCCATTCTTATAGCAACGTCCGAGAGCAAAGATTGCATCTCCGTCTCCCCTTCCGGCCGCCTTTTCATACCAAGCGAATGCCTCTACGGGGTGTGGTTCACCGATGATTCCTCTGTCCAAATAAAGACCTACACGATACATCGCATAAGGGTACTCCTCCTCAGCGGCTTTCTGAAACAATTCGAAAGCTTTCCCATAATTCTGTTCTACCACATCTCCATTTTCATATAAGAATCCTAACTCTACCAATGCAAAGCATGAACCTAACCCCGCAGCCTTTTCATAATAGGCTTTTGACTTTTCAGGATCCGTAACACCGGCGTATCCGTTAGCCAGATAAAGAGCCGCCCGGGAGTATCCGTCAGCATTATTCATAGATGCCGCCTTCTCATAATACTCCATGGCTTTCAGGTAATCCGGATCTTCGGAAAGTAATCCGCGTTCATACATCCAACCGATACGGTAGGCCGCATTACCGGACCCCAATTCAATAGCTTTCTCCAGCAACTGCCGTGCACGTTGGATATCTTCTTCCACCAATTCACCGTTAAAGTAAATATTAGCAAGAGTCTCAAAAGCCTCTACATAATTATCGTCAATGCAACGCTGCAGGCACATCAAACCACGTTCTACATTTTTATACTCATCATTATAAAGGTAAATCAAAGCTAATTCATAGGCGCAATACGATTCGCAGTAAAGCATTCCCTTCTCCAACCATTCAATGGCTTTAGGCATGTCAAGCCACTCTTCTTCCTGATAATTATACCCCAGGAAATTGGCTGCAGACCATACACCGGCATGCCAGGCTTTCTCCCATAACTCAAACGCCAGCTCTTTCTTTTTACCAAGTTCCGGATAACGGAAATAGAGCGTAGCCAGATTCTTGAGAGAATATAAATTAGGAACAAGTTCAAGAGACTTCTCATAGCATGCTGCCTCTTCGGCCACATTTCCTTCTTCTACGTCCAGTGCATCGCCCATAGCGGCATAAACATGAGCACGCAGACGGTGTCCTTCAGGGAGTTCACCAAGCAGTTCTTTCCGCATAAGCAAAGCTTTCTCTTTACTACCGGTGTGTTGTTCGGCATAGGCCCGGTAGTATTTTCCCCATAACACAGCCTCGGGTGAAGACAGAGCCTCAAAGCGGCGCTCTCCTTCCGCTTTATCCTGTTCACAATAGAAGCCCATATAACGCCAATAGGCAACGGTTGCCTCAGCTTCCGGACTTCCCATAGCTGCCGCCTTCTCATAATAAGGAAATAAGAGACTGAGATCACGTGTCCCATAACGGGCTTCTGAATATTGCGCACCTTTCTGCGACCAACCGGCACCGTTAAATACAGCTACACGATCGCATATACTTATCACCTTCTCCCACCAATAAGCATACTCTTCTTCATTAAGATCCACCTCTACATTACAATCGTATGCACTGAATATCTGTTCAAAAAAGTCAGCTGTGAGCGTTTCATCTTCCTGTGTATCCAATGCGTACTCACATACAGCAAGTGCTTCCCACCAGTTTTCGGCATTCAGCAATGTAGCAGGTGTAAACTGAGGGAACCATGCGGCGGCAGGTTTCCCGGATGCCCGGACTTGACGGGATAAGGCTTCGAATTTCTCTTTTAAAGTTTCCATAATTGTCTGATCGTTTTATTTGGGTTGTAAGATACCGGAAGGCACAAAACCTCACAGCGACTGCAAGATAGTAATATTGGTCGACTGAACAAAAAATAGAGAAGAAAAAGAATGATTGCCGAATCAGAAAATAAGTTTTCTTAGAGTTTAGCTTACTATGTGCAAATCCAGAAGTTTGCGCAATTGTTCCACGGAAGTTTCAATCTGCTTGCGATCCTCCAATTCGTCAGCACAGAAAATATATTTAGCCTGACGATAAAAAGATGAACGTTTTTCAAGCGCCTGTATTATAAAATCAAACAGTTCGTCATCTTCCTTTCCTTGCAGTATGGGGCGCTGCTGCTTGGCAACCCGTAACCGACGAAACAGCACTTTGGGGTCTACATCCAAAAAAACAGTAGTACCAACCCGGTTCATATACTCCATGTTGTCGAAAAAGCAAGGCGCTCCTCCCCCTGTAGAGATTACCACATCTTCAAATTCACCAACCTCATGTAACATGCTCTTTTCAAGTTCCCTAAAGCCGGACTCTCCCCGCTCGGTAAATAATTCTCCGACCGCCTTGTGAAAACGTTCTTCAATATACCAATCCAGATCGATAAATGGGACATGTAGTTCTCGTGCGAGAGCTTTTCCTAACGTAGTTTTCCCGGCCCCCATATAGCCGGTCAGAAATATACGAATCATAAGCAAACGGCATTTTGGTGCAAAGATAGATATTTATTAATAGAACAACCAATAACCCGGATGGTAACTTTTCGCATGCAAGCATGAAAATAAAAACAATCCTATACGTACCCCTCATACAAAAAATGCATTTCGATCTTCCATCTTCCACCTTTCGGAACATTAGCAGATGGTTATCAATAAATTAAAGAGGTGGAAGATCGCATTTTCAAGGCATTTATCTTCCACCTCTATCTTCCATCTTCCACCCTCTTTTTTTAAGTAAAACTCGAAATACACCACTGATTCCCAATAGCATACCATTAGTTCCTTATCTATATTCGCCTATTATACCATTTTATTTTCCTTAATACCTTTTCTGTTTATGCTTCTTTCTTTATCCCAGCCCGGGTACGCAGGCCCATGAGCCCGCATACCTGTGCCCATGAGCCCGGGTATGCGGGCCCATGGGCACAGCTACCCGGGCCGGAATAAGGGCACTGTTCTTCTTCATAACAAACTTAATCATAACACATTGCAGACAAAGCCATGTAACGCTACTCAGTAAGTTCTTACCAAAGATAAAACGATATTAATCCTTCCGGTTAAATGAATATACCTTATTTAAAGACCTTCACTCTGGAATCCAGATCTTTAAAATCCTTATCACCCGGTCCTTGCACAGGAAGTCCAAACGGCATTTCGGCAATCAAGTGCCACTCTTCCGGTAGGTGCCAGGTATGACGCACTTCTTCGTCAATTAGTGGATTATAATGTTGCAGGGAAGCTCCAAAACCGGCATCTTCCAACATTGTCCAAACCGCCAACTGATGCATCGCAGACGTTTGCAACGACCACCCCGGAAAATTATCTTTATAACTACTGAAAGCATTCTGGAGTCCCTTCACAACCGACTGGTCTTCAAAGAATAAAACAGTTCCATAACCACTGGCAAAAGAATTATCAATTTTAGCTTCAGTCGTTTTAAAAACTTCCGGTGGAACAATCTTTCGCAATGTTTCTTTTACAATATGCCATAGTTTCTTGTGATTCTCACCCAACAACAGCACTACACGAGTGGACTGAGAGTTAAATGCAGAGGGCACATGGGTTACAGCAAGATTGACAATCCGCTCTATCTCCTCATCAGAAACCGGAGACTGATTTGTTATCGAATAATAGGTCCTTCTATGCTTGAGGGCCTCTTCGAAGGATTTTTTCATAAAAATACTCCTTTCTTTTTTACATTGGTTCTTTGAAATTAAAACAACCTATAAACGAAAGTTGTTCGGTAATAGAATATATTCGTACCTTTACTGCCCAATAAGCTGAAAACACCAAGTATGGCCAAACAAAAATATTACGTTGTATGGGATGGAGTAACTCCCGGCATTTATACATCCTGGACCGAATGTCAGCTGCAGGTGAAAGGATATGATAGTGCCAAATATAAATCTTTCGATAACCGGGAGGAAGCAGAACGTGCTTTTGCTTCATCACCTTATGCTTATATCGGCAAGAATGCTAAGAAGAAAACAACCGGACCGTCCACTGAGATGCTACCGGCAGCGGTCATTGAAAACAGCCTTGCAGTAGACGCAGCATGCAGCGGTAATCCTGGACCTATGGAGTACCGTGGCGTTCACGTCGCAAGCCAACAAGAGATTTTTCATTTCGGCCCGATGAAGGGTACCAACAATATCGGCGAGTTTCTGGCATTGGTACATGGGCTCGCTTTACTGAAACAGAAAGGATTCGACATGCCTATCTATAGCGATAGCGCAAATGCAATCAGCTGGGTAAAACAAAAAAAATGCAAGACAAAACTTCCCCGGACCGCTGAAACAGAAAAATTGTTCGGATTGATAGAACGTGCAGAAAAATGGCTTAAAGAAAATAAATATTCCACCCCAATATTGAAGTGGGAAACCAAGCAATGGGGAGAAATCCCGGCAGACTTCGGAAGGAAATAAGGATTGTATCGTATCACCCCCAATAACAAATAAATCCCGAAAGGAATACTACCGAAAAAATTTCTTTCAAACATGATAACGTTCAACCGCCTCAAAGATTCTTTCTTCTGATATCAAATTAGCCTATAACCCCGGTAGGGCAAATCCACCTTGCCCTACCCGCCTTAGCAAAAAAGTTATTATTAAAAAGTGAGGGAGTTCACTATCTCTCTGCCATGCCTACAGCGACTGCATGTCATTCAGTCGTTTATAATAACCGTTTTTAGCCAATAATTCTTCGTGTTTTCCACGTTCTACTATTTCTCCTTCATATAGTACACATATTTCATCTGCGTTCTTGATGGTAGAGAGACGGTGGGCAATAGCAATGGTGGTACGTGTTTTCATTAAACGCTCCAATGCCTCCTGTACCAACCGTTCCGACTCAGTGTCTAAAGCAGAAGTAGCCTCGTCAAGAATCAAAATCGGAGGATTCTTCAAGATAGCCCGTGCTATACTGATACGCTGACGCTGGCCTCCGGAAAGTTTACTGCCTCGGTCACCTATATTCGTATGATAGCCGTCTTCTTTCTCCATGATAAAATCGTGAGCATTGGCAATCTTGGCAGCCTCAATCACTTGCTCCATCGTAGCATTTTCTACACCAAAAGCTATATTATTAAAGAAAGTATCGTTAAACAAGATGGCTTCCTGATTGACATTCCCGATCAGGCTGCGCAAGTCGGAGATGCGAACGTCTTTAATGCTGACTCCGTCAATAGTAATCGCTCCTTCCTGTACATCGTGATAACGGGGCAACAAATCTACCAATGTAGATTTCCCTGAACCGGACTGTCCAACCAAAGCAACGGTCTTACCTTTAGGTATAGTGAGGTTAATATGTTGAAGCACTTCTTTCTTTCCATCATAGCTGAAAGAAATATCCCTAAATTCTACTTTCTCTTTTAACCCATTCAGCGGCTTCGGTTCAGGAATCTCCACAATCTTATTTTCCGCTTTCAGAATCTTATCCACACGCTCCATCGAAGCCAAACCTTTAGGAATATTATACCCGGCTTTTGAAAATTCCTTCAAAGGATTGATTACGCTATAAAGGATGGTCAGATATACCATAAAAGTAGAAGCATCAATAGAAGAATGACTGCTCAAAATCAGTGAACCGCCAAACCAAAGCACAATTACAATCATGGTCGTACCTAAAAACTCACTCATCGGATGGGCTAATGCCTGACGGGTCGCCACTTTATTGGTTGCCTCCCGAAACTCGTTACTGCATTTCAGGAAACGATTCATCATCTTATTTTCAGCAATGAAAGCCTTAATGATACGAAGTCCTCCTAATGTTTCTTCCAGTTGCGACATCGTATCGCTCCACTTTGCCTGAGCTTCAAGGGATTGACGTTTCAGTTTTTTGCCTACCGTACCCATCACCCATCCCATCAATGGTACAACCAATAAAGTGAAAAGGGTTAGTTGCCAACTGATTACAAGCAGTGTAGTAAAATAAGCGATTATCAAGATCGGATTCTTTACCAACATATCCAATGAACTGGTAACCGAGTTCTCTATTTCTCCCACGTCCCCGCTCATACGGGCTATGATATCTCCTTTTCGCTCCTCCGAGAAGAATCCAAGTGGCAAACGAATCACTTTATCATAGACCATCACTCGAATATCCCGTACCACACCGGTACGCAAAGGAATCATCACGGCTGACGAAGCGAAATAGCAGAATGTTTTAAAGAAAGTCATTACCACTAAAAAGAGTCCTAACAACATCAGAGTAAAAGAAGCGCCGTTGATCTGGATCATATCTGAAACATAATAATAGAAATTATTTATCAGAAGGTCCTTTGTACTAATTGAAGCAGTATCCCATGGGATAAACTCATATACATCTTTATCAACCTTAAATAATATCTGTAGAATGGGGGCTATCAAAGAAAAAGAAAATATATTCAGAATGGCCGAGAATAAATTCAGTATCAACGCCCATATTACATACTTCTTGTAAGGCGGTACAAAACGCCGCATAAGTTGAAAAAATTCCTTCATTACTTACTATTAAATGATTAAGTTGCAAAGATAACAGAAAATATTCAGCAAGTTACTATTCAGAGAGTAGAAAGTCAGTGGCGAATTAAGCAGATGCTCTCTTTTTATACTGCAAAAACAACCACGCATCCCATAAAGCTATCAAATATATATTCAGAAAAACAAAAACAATATGTTATCTTTGCAACGTACAAAGACAATAGCATATTACTAAACCTAAATAAAAATGGAAAAATCGGGAACACTCCCCCTTATCAGCATTATTGTGCCTGTATACAATGTAGAGGCATATTTACATCAATGCCTGCAATCAATTTTGGATCAGACATATACTAACCTGGAGATTATTGTTGTAGATGATGGTTCCACAGACCATTCACCTGCTATTTGTGACCATTTTGCAGCCTTAGACGCTCGTGTGAAAGTGATACACAAAAAAAATGGTGGGTTAAGTGACGCCCGAAATATCGGTTTAGACACAGCATCCGGAGAATATATCGGTTTTGTGGATAGTGATGATTGGATTGATAACGATATGTATGAGACACTTTATAATCTAATCAGTCAATACGGAGCAGATATATCTGCCTGCACACATTATCTGGAATATGAGGATGGCAGACCAACTGTCTACAGATCGCAAGAGGAAATAATGACTTTCAACCATGCAGATGTTATGAAAACATTGTTTGAAGATAAGATTATAAAAAATTATGTCGTAGAAAAATTATATAAACGTGACCTATTTACCGGATTATATTTCCCTATTGGACAAGTTTTTGAGGACATATCCCTAAGTTATAAGATATTTGATAGATCCAACAAAACTGTATTAAAATACAAACCTAAATATCACTACAGAATTCGTTGGGGAAGCACTACTAATTCTTCGTTCAGCCCTCTCAAAGGAATACAATATGTGCAAGCCATACACGAACAATATCAATTCATGAAAAAACGTCAACTAATCAATGATAAACCTGTAATGATTATAAAGAAAAGCATCCACTTAATCAATCACACGATTATACTACCCTCCTCAACACTCAACAATGAGGTCATTGACAAAACATTAGAGATTATGCACCAATATGATTATCTAAAACCACAAGATATCGGAGTGTCAAGAACCATCAAACGATATTTCATTTATCATCATTTCAGAATATATAAAATAGGAATGACACTTTATCGCAAACTGATTCCCAAGAAGAGAAAAGTTTAAACTTATATTCTCCTAAAAAGGTATTCATACAAAAGAGATTATAACAATGATTCGAACAAACCGAGCCATTTTTGTCCGACAATTTCAGGAGAGTACTCTTTTGACTTCAAAATCACGTTATTCCGCATCTTTTGTAACTTTTCCGAATCCAACAACAGAGACAATAACATCTCAGCATATTTATGTAAACTAAAAGAAGGTACAAGGCACCCATTAACTCCTGAAGGCGACAAAATCTGGCGTATCCCGGCTACACAATCAAAAGCTACAGGTACGACACCATTCGCCTGAGCCTCCGTCAAACATAGTGGCCATCCCTCAAAAGCTGAAGTCAAACATAATACGGAAGCATCACGATAGAAATCATCGACATGATCGCTATGTCCCGCAAAACGTATTCGTTGAAGTTTCATCTTTTGACTTTTAGCTTGAAGTAGAGGAAGTTCTTTTCCACCTCCTACTAAAATCAGTTCCCAATCCGGTACTTTTTTATATATCATTCCCCAAATATCCAACAAACGGTCAACCCGCTTATCATAATAACTCATACGCCCAACAAAGAGAATCTGCTTTTTCTTATTCAAATTAACATTCGGACATTGTCTCTCAGAATTATATATAACATGTACTTTCTGCTCATCAAGTGATACTCCCATTTTATTAAGCAGTATTTGTTTATATTCCTCACACAAAACAGTAAAAGCATCAACTTGATCATAAACAAACTTATATTGATTAATAAAAAAAGAGTCATATTTCTTTAACCATACTATCTTTGGATAAGTTAATAACCCCCATTCCAACATTTTAAAGAAAGAACCACGCGCTCTACCCCTTCTCCTATGTAGACGGGCTGTTATTTCCCAGAAAGGAGTGCTGTGACAAGCAAAGATCAATTTACTATCAACTTTACTTTTAATAAAATCCAATCTGCTTAAAAGACAAATAGGCAGAATGAAGATATCAATTTTCAACGAGTTGAGAGTATGTATGATAAAGTCAGCATTCTCCTGACTGTCAACATCGCCTCCACCTTGAAACTCAATAACCTTAATATTGGAATAACTTCCACTGTTAATCTGATGTGTAATAACATATGTTTCATAGCCATATTGAGCTACAAAATCGGCAATATCCATTGTAACTCTTTCAGCTCCTCCAGCAGGAAACTCACCATGAAAAAATAAAATTCTTCTCTTTATCATATACAAAAGTATGTATAGCCAAGACAACAAACGGATTGTATTTACATTTTTTAGGTTAAAAGAGCACATATATACTACTATTATACTATATTTGCATCCATATATGTAAAAATGATCCTAGACTTAACTAAATAAACTACTTAATGATGAAAAAAATCGATGAGTCTCCATTAATAAGTATTATTATTCCGGTATATAATGTAGCCCCCTTTTTAAGCCAATGCATTCAATCGGTCTTAGACCAGACATATACCCACTTAGAAGTGATCATCGTTGATGACGGCTCGACAGATGAATCCCCTGCTATTTGTGATAAATTTGCTAAATTGGATACAAGAATCAAAGTCATACACAAAAAAAACGGAGGACAAAGCGATGCTCGTAATGCAGGCCTTGATATTGCATCCGGTGATTTAATAGGTTTCGTGGATAGTGATGATTGGATTGAAAATGATATGTACGAAACACTTTATAATCTTCTAAGTAAGTACCAAGCAGACATATCTGCCTGTGCGCACTATATAGAATATGGAACAAAGATCAAAGCTGCATTTGAGTCTAAAGAGATAATTACATTTAATCACAAAGATGCCATGATGGCTCTTATTAAGGATAAGATTATACGAAACTATGTTTGGGAAAAGTTATATAAACGGGAATTATTCAACAATCTCCGCTTTCCCATGGGAAAATTTTTCGAAGATGCAGCCCTCAGTTACAAGATATTTCATAGAGCTAACAAAACGGTATTGATACAAGCGCCTAAGTATCACTATAGAATTCGCACCGACAGCCTCACAAACACAACTTTCAATCCAATTGAAGAATTCCAGTTAGTTAAGATCCTGCATGATCAATACCAATTTGTCAAACAGGAACAAACTGTATCGGAAAAGCCATTAAAACTACTAAAAAAAGCATTCCACTTAATCAATCATATTGTCATCATGAGGCCTTCCCCCCTTAATGACCAAATAATTGCGGCTACAATGGAGATTTGTCACCATTATGACTATCTCAGTCTGAAAGACATCGGATTATCAAAAGCGATCAGACGATACTGCATATATAATCATTTCAAACTATATACAATTGGAATGATTATATACCGGAAAATTGTACAAAAAAGACGCAACAGATAGCAAATGCTTTGATCAATGTATTTACAGCTTCATATACTTGGGCTTACGGAACCGCATTGCATAAGGAAGCAACTTCAACCACCAGGACAAACGAGCTTTAAAAGTAGATAAAGGTCGTTTGCCTTTCCAGGGAGTCATATCCAGATACTTAAAGTATTCTCCTTTCAAAGGATGCATGCTATCATAATTCCAGGGTTTTTTATTAGTATAATGCAGGATAACAGGATGGAGCAATTGTTGATGCAATTGCTTCTTATCTTTCACTCCTTTATCCGCCCCATAACGGTAGAAACCATCCTGCATATTCCATTTCAAGGGAACAAAAAGTTTAGATTCATGCAGAACAGCATTCAAAAGATCCTGGTCATTAAAGCGGATACGCTCGGGATATCGTAAAAAATACTGTTCACATTGTTCATCTATTTTATGCTCACGCCAATAGCGCAAATTGATAAGTAGTACTCCCGCATTAAAATAAGAGAATGATTTATCATATTTCAAGATATCATAACGTTCATCTTCATTACTGCCGATATCTTCGACACAAGCAACCGAATAATTACTCATATCTGTATTCCAATACTCTGATATATCTCCAAGAATAACAATATCACAATCCAGATAAAGCACTTTATCCACCTCTTCCGGTAAAATGGCCGAGAACATACAACGGTAATAAGTGGCCATAGAAATGCGCTTACCAAACTTCTTGATAGAAAAATTATGCAACAAGTCTTCCGGAGGAAAGTAAAAGCGTACTTCATTGCCATAACGACCTGCTATTGTTTTTAGTACTTCCTTATCTTCAGAAGGCAGTGTAGAGGCCACAATATGGATACAAAACTCAGATTCACGGTTATTTTCGAACAGTGAAACCAAAGTTACTGCACAGTGTACCGTAAAATTAGAGTCAATATTACATGCTATATGTATCATAGGAGAATAGAGTTTTATCAATCTTCAATATTTTGACCTGTCATCCGAAAATATTTATCCAGAACCAACAGCGATATTAACTTTTCACGACGAGGATTTCTGAACTGAGCCACATATTCATGAGCATGCTCTATGATTTGTTGAGCCTCTTCCGGATGTTCGATGTAATACTTCAACCGTTCCTCCAAATCCGTAAAATCGGGTTTAATCTCAATATAATGATAGTTAGGAATCAATTTCCCTTCCATAAACCAAGTTTCGCAAGTGGGACGCGGCATCACTGCTATCGAGTTAGAAGACATTACCCATTTCAGATTTGATGCAACATCATTCCCCTCCAATGCCATTATGAACTTATAATCCAAATGCTGACGAATCGTTTTTTTAGGAGTCATCCATGCGTCCGGTACTCCCTCATCCTTACCAACGACTCCACAGTCACACATCGGATGGTCCATATACATCTCTAAAAATAATTTACGGGTACGGCTTCGTCGTATTTTCCCTCTGAAGATAACCATATCCTTTTTAGAAGAAAAAGGCATTGTATCATTTACAAACATAAAATGCCTGAACTTATCCAGTTTCATAACAACAGAGTTATCATTGGAATCGGTCAGTAAACGGCTTTTCACAATAGACGGGAATTCCGGAGTGAAATATACATCGCCCGGGCAATATCCCCACCGAAGAGATTGTTTAAACCAACGGGTATATTCCCTGGTATCAAAAAAATATGCGGTATGAAAAAGAGATTTTTTATTGTCCGCAAGAGTTCCTAAAAAGATCAAATACCGAAATTCATTCTTTATAAAAGACTTTTCCGGCAAAGAAGAAGGAGAAGACAGCTTATTATAATAATTCACTCTCTCTTCGATATAGTCTTTATCCGAACGATACTGTAATTGAGCCAATGTACTTTTCAACTTATACCGATAAAAAGCATTCGGAATAAGCATCTTCAAAGTATTACTTATAAAATAAATAAACTTAGGAGGCTTGCCACTGGAAAGTTTATATAAAAGACTATCATTCATATCATTAAGCAGTTAAGCCAAACGTCTTTCAGCTTCATTTTTGTTTCATTAAACGTACGTTTAATGAAACAAAAATAAGACTTATTTTCTACTTGAAAAAACTAATTACAGTTTTTTATTAAGAAAACCGAAGATAAAGATTAAACAAACCTTTAATAAGCCTTTTACACCTCATACAATATAATCCATATTTCACAACATATAAAAATAAATGGCAGGTTAAAATATGATGTTTTTTAAACGTACGTTTAAAAAAACATATCAAAATCAAAGAATGATGAAATTAGTACGAATGACAGGCGGATTAGGGAATCAAATGTTCATTTACGCCTTCTATATACAAATGAAAACAATATTTCCGGAGCTTCGGATAGATATGTCTGAAATGAAGAAATATAAATTACATAACGGATATGAATTGGAAGATGTATTTTCGATCCGTCCCCAAACAATATCTGCCCACAAATGGCTTAAAAGAGTAATTGTGTATGCATTCTTTTCGATTATACGAGAAAAATCCGAAGAAGAATTATCCATTCATAAATACACACAACACAAGAGATGGCCATTAGTATATTACAAAGGATTCTTTCAATCTGAACTCTTCTTCAAAGAATCTTCAGATACCATAAGAGATATTTTTTCTTTCAACACAGAAAATGCCAATTTCAGAACAAAAGAATGGGCAAAGATAATTAAAGAACAACGTTCGAGCGTATCAATTCATATCCGAAGAGGAGATTATACATCAGCCAAAAACAAAATAAAATATGGAAATATATGCACAGAAGAATACTATCAAAAGGCAATCTCAATCATACTAAAAAAAGAACCGAAAGCATTCTTCCATATCTTTTCTGATGATGTGGAATGGACGAAAGCACATTTGAAGATACATCATTTACCCCATCAATATATATCCTGGAATAAGGGCCCTGACAGTTGGCAGGACATGATGTTGATGAGCCTGTGCCGTCATAATATAATAGCCAACAGCAGTTTCAGTTGGTGGGGAGCATGGCTAAATGCCTATAAGGATAAAACTGTTATCGCACCTTCACGCTGGTCAAACGTCAAGAAGACACCCCACATACTTCCGGAAAGCTGGATTTCGATAGATATATAAACCCAATAATAATTAAATAAACCCCATACCACTATGAAAGTATCAATTATCATCCTGAATTATAATACCTCCCGATTAACCCTAAACTGCATTAACAGTATACACAAATACCTGCCTAATGGCACTTACGAAATAATAGTTGTCGACAATGCCAGCCAGGAAACAGACTATCAACACCTTACTGAAAATCTTTCCGGTCAGGAAATTACTATTATACGCAACAAAATAAACAGTGGTTTCGGGGCAGGGAATATGGTTGGCGCAAACATAGCCCAAGGGAAATACCTCTGTTTTCTAAACAATGACACTGAGCTATTAGAGGACTGCATTAGCCCATTATGCAGTTACTTGAAAGAAAATCCTCAAACAGGATGCATTACACCACAGCAATACAACAAACACCTAAAGGCAGTACCCTCATTCAATCATCCAATCGGTATTCTATATGAGATTTTAGGAAACGACATCCCGGAAAGATTATGTCCCGCCCGCTACCCCAAACGAAAAAAGAAAGTATACCAGTTTCCTATACATGCTTCATGGATCAACGGAGCATTTATGATGTTTCCTTCAGAAGTCTTCTTCAAAATCAAAGGCTTTGATACTAATATATTCCTCTATTATGAAGAGTATGATATCTGTACAAGGTTATCTTATCACAACTATCAGTCAACGGTTCTGCCAACCTATAGATTTTTACACCTCCAAGGTGAATCTACAAAAGTTTATGCGTTGGCTTACAAAGAAAGGTTTATTTCAAAATTATATGTATATAAAAAGCATTCCAATTTTTTATTCTATATCATATATAAATGGATCATTATAATCAAATTATGTTTCCACTTCAGACGTTGGTATATACTGCCCACCATAATCTTAGGCAAAGGGTTGTCTCAATCAATGCGTCATAAATGACTCTTCTCAATCAGTTCCAGACATCTATCGACATCGAATCCCCTCACTTTGGCATATTCATCTGCCAAGATAACAAACATCTCGTGTGTTCCGGGCAAGCGCTCAAAGTTCTTACAACCGGTTTCTATGTCGACTTTACCAAAACGCATGCGGTTTAAATCAATGATTTCCACTTCAATGCCTTTATCCGTTTCCCTAAAAAGAATGTTCCCTCCCGAGTAATCTTTATGTAGAAAACCGTTTTCGTGTAAAGCTGCTGTGGTACGGGCTATAGCACGTAACACCTTTTCTTTGTCACCAGTAAAAGTCTCCTCTAACAGATTACGATACGTATAAGGACATTCGGACTTTAGGCTCACAAAGTAGCTACGGCCAAACAACAACCATGTTCCCGTAGAATAAAATCCAACAGGAGCAGGAGAGCCAACACCTGCTTTACGCAGCATCTGTGCGTATTGATAAGAACGGCGGGCTTTAGAGGCACGAAAAGAATTATAAACAACTCGATTAATCAGGTGAGGAAGCTGATATGACTTCACTATCAACTTTCTACCATGTATTTCAAACTCTTTCAATTTATTTCTTCCTTCATATATCAACGTTCCTCCATTCTCAAAATGCACAGGTAATACACGTACAAAAGAGGATAAGTCCTGAAAATCATCTCCAACGAAGACTCTCCGAGGGTGGATTATTCGGGAAATCCGATTGATTAACCTTGACCAGGAACGCTGATAACGTAACGGCCCTCCCAATTCCCGCTCAAAGAAATCAGGATGCCGTCTATTTAGAACGTCAATCACATGCTTTTTTAGCAAACGGTCAGTAACACGTTTAGACTGTTCGCGCACCCGATAAAACAAACCTATTTCCGGCAACTTTACAACCTTTCCTCCATCCTTTAACATTGAGATCCAAAATTCCCAATCTTCACGAGCCACGATCTCCGCACAGTATCCTCCAATTCTTTCCCATTCGGACTTACGGTAAACAGCACAAGTATCCATCATATTTTTACGAGCAAGCAATGATAGCGAGAAAGGTGGTAATACCCATTCGCCCGAACGGTCTCCGAAAAACTCGGCACGTGGACAGACCACTTTTACTTCCGGATCCGACTCCAGTATATCTACAGCAGAATGAATCAATTCTTTACTAATACGATTATCAGCATCGACCGGCAAAATATATACTCCACCTGCTTTAGAAATAGCATGATTACGAGCCGTAGCAACGCCACTATTTACTTGTGTGTAAACCCTTACATTTTCATACCGGGACTTATAGCTTTCGGCAATTTCAAGAGAACGGTCTTTCGAACCATCATCCATCACAATCACCTCAAAGTTCGGATAATCAGAAGACAGGACAGAATCCAGTGTCTCCTCCAGAAACTCCTCCATATTATATACAGGAATAACTACAGATACTAACGGCTTTGCCATACCATCAAATTTTATCCAATCCTTTAGTGAACTTCAACCAGTAATATTTAAGCGGATTCGTATATTTCAACTGTTTCCATGGACGACTACTATGCGGGCGATGCCATACAGTCAAAGTAGTAAACAGATAATTGACAAAACCTTTTTCAAGTGCCTGATGGGAAATAGTTACATCAAACCAGTTCTTTTCCGGATTCAAAGAATGAAAATCAAAAGCACGCAGAAAGTCGGTTGTCAGCAAAGAACAGCAGAAACTAAGATGTTTCTTTTCCGGAAACACCTGATTTTCTTTGCCTTTCGCATATAAATAGGGATAATTAATTACCTCGTTCTCATCTACTGTCACAGCAGCAGCTATTCCACAGTTTTGTCTGGACTGCGCACCATCAAAAAGAGACTGCAAAGTGTGTTTTTTCACAATCACATCAGATTCAACGATCAGCAAGCCTGCTTCAGCGGCAACAGCCTTTTCTTGTGCCATCTGAAGCACCAGCAAATAATTGGGAGAAGGATGAGAAGTGATCTCGGACAGATTAATTAACTCAAATCCCATCGCCAGGGATGCTTCTTTCAGTCGTTTCGTGTTTTCATCGGTGCTGAAATCATTATAAATAGTATAATGAAAAGGAACGGTGAAATCTGATTTTAAAATAGCCCCAGCTGTTTGCAACGTCAACTCAATAGAATCTTTTACCGGAGTAATAATGTGGATACACTTCATTATTGATATAAATTGTCTAAGTTCAAACTTATCGTAATGCGCATTACCGGGCAAATCTATGCAATATTTTCCATATAGCCAATCTTTCCTGCTTTTTATTTCCTACCTTTGCATGCAAACCCCTGATCAATCATGAAAGTTATTGTAGACAACAAAATACCTTACATCAAAGAGGCTATTGAGCAAATAGCCGATGAAGTAGTATATGCTCCGGGAAAAGATTTCACCCCGGAACTGATACATGATGCCGATGCATTAATTATCCGCACACGTACGCATTGTAACCGTTCACTGCTTGCCGGAAGCAAAGTAAAATTTATCGCAACCGCTACAATAGGATTCGATCATATCGACACAGCCTATTGCCGGGAAGCAGGTATCACATGGACCAATGCCCCGGGATGTAATTCGGCATCCGTTGCACAATATATCCAATCTGCCCTGTTCATTTTACAACAAACCCATGCAATTAAGTTGCATCAAATGACCATTGGCATCGTAGGCGTAGGAAATGTAGGAAGCAAAGTAGCTGATGTAGCCCGAAAATTAGGAATGCGAGTAATGCTGAACGATCTTCCCACAGCAGAAAAAGAAGAAAGCACAATGTTCACTACTTTAGAGAATATAGCCAAAGAGTGTGACATAATCACATTTCATGTACCTTTATATAAGGAGGGAAAATATAAAACTTATCATTTGGCAGACAAGCACTTCTTCCGCTCACTGAAAAAGAGGGCGATAGTCATGAACACCTCACGCGGTGAAGTTATCGAAACAGAGGCACTGCTCGACGCTCTTCAGTCAGGTATCTTGTCCGATGCTGTCATTGATGTATGGGAACATGAACCGGATATCAATCTTAAATTATTAGAGAAAGTAATTATAGGCACTCCTCACATCGCCGGATATTCCGCAGACGGAAAAGCAAACGCAACCCGAATGTCACTTGAAGCCTTATGCCGGTTCTTCCGGATTGAAGCCGGCTATCAGATTGTTCCTCCGGAACCGGAAAACAAAATAATTTCCGCAACAACTTATGAGGCGGCCTCCCTGCAAATTTACGATCCCCGACGGGACAGCGATGCACTAAAGACCCATCCGAAGCTATTTGAACAACTCCGGGGAGATTACCCATTAAGGAGAGAAGAAGGAGCATATAAGATTAATATCAGTTGATTTACTATTTAACCCTGATAATGCCGATCCTCAATAAGAGGATATTAAACATCGCATGAGGCTGTGGTGAAAAGAGTTTCGACACAACCTCATACGATACTATAAAACATTTCCTCAGAAAACCAGCTCTACAAGAAGGTATTTACGGTTTGTTCTATGATCCTGGGAAACCATTCATATTCCAACGCATGAACTTTTTTAGCCACTTCCGCAGGGGTATCTCCGGGAAGTACTGAACATTTAGCTTGAAAAATGATACTTCCCTCATCGTAATGCTCGTCTATATAATGTATAGTAATACCACTTTCGGACTCTCCTGCCATTACCACCGCCTCATGCACCCGATCGCCATACATCCCCTTTCCCCCAAACTTAGGTAAAAGAGCCGGATGAATATTTATAATTTTATTAGGATAAGCATGCAAAAGTGCATCCGGTATACGCAACAAGAAGCCGGCTAACACTATCAGGTCAATCTGATGTTCACGCAGCAAATCCAAGATGGATTCCGCAATTTCCCAATCAGACTTCGGAAAAGCCCTACAGGGCACTCCTAAACGATGTGCACGCTCTAAAACATACGCGTCCTTCCTGTTAGAAAGAACTAATTTTACCCTGACTGAATCATTTCCCTCGAAATACCGGATAATGTTTTCAGCATTTGTACCAGAGCCGGAAGCAAAAATAGCGATGTTTTTCTCCATAATCAGACCTTTTAGTGCACAAAACAGTGAAAAATGTGCAAAAGATTGCATTTATTTAATCAAAAATTTGCGCAGGACGATAAATATTTATTCCTTTGCACCGCAAATTTAAAGAAATAAAACTAATTATTAATTAAAAACTTAAAGTTATGTCTGAAATTGCATCAAGAGTGAAAGCGATTATCGTCGATAAATTGGGCGTAGAAGAATCAGAAGTTACAGAAACAGCAAGCTTCACTAACGACCTGGGAGCTGATTCTCTTGACACTGTAGAACTTATCATGGAATTCGAAAAAGAATTCGGTATCTCTATTCCTGATGACCAAGCTGAAAAGATTGGCACAGTACAGGATGCTGTAGCTTACATCGAAGAACACGCTAAGTAATTCGATTTCATCAGTATGGAATTAAAGAGAGTTGTAGTAACAGGTCTGGGCGCCATTACTCCTGTTGGCAATACTGTCCCGGAATTTTGGGAAAACCTCGTGAACGGGGTTAGTGGAGCAGGACCTATTACTCATTTCGATGCATCGCAATTCAAGACTCAATTTGCATGTGAAGTGAAAGGCTTCGATGTAACTCAATATATCGACCGCAAAGAGGCACGTAAAATGGACTTGTACACACAGTATGCCGTTGCCGTTGCCAAAGAAGCGGTTGCAGACTCGGGTCTTGATATCGAAAATGAGGATTTAAACAGAATCGGCGTTATTTTTGGTGCCGGTATCGGTGGTATACGTACATTTGAGGAGGAAACAAGCAATTATGCCCTTCACAAAGAAAACGGTCCTAAGTATAATCCGTTCTTCATCCCTAAGATGATTTCAGATATTGCTGCCGGACAGATTTCTATTATGTATGGTTTCCACGGCCCGAACTACGCAACTTGTTCTGCATGTGCAACTTCTACTAACGCCATCGCCGATGCATTCAACCTGATCCGTCTGGGTAAGGCAAACGTGATTGTATCCGGTGGTTCGGAAGCCGCTATCGCAGCAGCCGGTGTAGGAGGTTTCAACGCTATGCATGCATTGTCAACTCGTAACGACGAACCACAATCAGCATCTCGTCCGTTCAGCGCGAGCCGCGACGGTTTTGTAATGGGTGAAGGTGGAGGATGTCTGATTCTTGAAGAACTTGAACATGCAAAAGCCCGTGGCGCAAAAATATATGCAGAAGTAGCCGGTGTAGGTATGTCTGCTGACGCTCACCACCTGACAGCATCTCATCCGGAAGGACTTGGTGCAAAACTGGTGATGATGAATGCCCTGGAAGATGCAGAAATGGATCCTAAAGAAGTGGATTACATCAACGTTCACGGTACATCCACTCCGGTGGGTGATATATCGGAAGCCAAAGCAATCAAGGAAGTATTTGGCGAACATGCTTTTGAGTTGAATATCAGTTCAACCAAATCAATGACAGGTCACTTGTTGGGTGCTGCCGGTGCGGTAGAGTCTATTGCAAGTATCCTTGCCATCAAGAACGGCATCGTTCCTCCGACTATCAATCATGCCGAAGGTGATAACGACGAGAACATCGACTATAACCTTAATTTCACGTTCAACAAAGCACAGAAACGTGAAGTTAACGTTGCCCTTTCGAATACATTCGGATTTGGTGGTCACAATGCTTGTGTAATCTTCAAGAAATACGCTGAATAAAGTCGTGTTACGTAATAAAATAGATAAGATAAGGCTCCTGTTCTGTAAGGATAGAGAGTCTTATTTTTGTTTTTATCGCATACTTGGATTCTATCCACGCAACATCCGGCTATACGAGCAGGCTCTCCTGCATAAATCGACAGCTGTACGTTCGGAGAAAGGACGTCCGTTGAACAACGAACGCCTGGAATTCCTTGGTGACGCCATTCTTGACGCCATCGTAGGGGATATTGTCTATCAACATTTTGAAGGTAAAAGAGAGGGATTCCTGACAAACACCCGTTCTAAAATAGTTCAGCGTGAAACATTAAATAAACTGGCTGTCGAAATAGGCCTGGACAAACTTATCAAATATTCTACACGTTCTTCTTCCCACAACAGCTATATGTATGGGAATGCGTTCGAAGCTTTTATTGGAGCCATTTATCTTGACCGGGGATATGAATGTTGCAAACAGTTTATGCAGAAGAAAATCATCGAGCCCTATATAGATCTGGACAAACTCTCACGCAAAGAGGTGAACTTCAAGTCTAAACTGATTGAATGGAGCCAGAAAAACAAGATGGAAGTTTCTTTCGAATTAATTGAACAGTTCCTTGACAAAGAGAATAATCCCGTGTTTCAGACAGAAGTCCGGATTGAAGGCATACTCGGAGGATCCGGTACAGGATACTCCAAAAAGGAATCACAACAGAATGCCGCACAGATGGCCCTCAAAAAAATCAAAGGGGATCCTGAGTTCATGGCAGGTGTACAAGAAGCCAAAGTACAGAATAATATCTCCACAGAAGATACACCCGACGATCCTGAAATAAACCAGACAGAGGAATCTCCGCAAGTTGATAAAATAACATCAACTGAAAATATCAGTATATAATCTAAACACCTCCGATTATTATCCGAAGCATATTCCCATCCTGCGCCCTTGTACAACAAGGTCATGTTCTTCAGTCACTAATTTCAACTTTCCGGCCACTTCTTCTAATGCAACGGAAGATATTTCATCACCTTTCAATGCAATCATACGTCCAAACTGCCCATTAGCAATCAGCTCCGTTGCATGCCCTCCCATTCGGGTAGATAAGTTACGGTCGAAAGGTGTAGGTGAGCCACCGCGCTGAATATAGCCAAGCACCGTTTCACGCGTCTCAATACCTGTCTCATATTCAATTTCCTGGGCGATGTATTCGGCAGCACGCTTACGCCCATCAGTCTGGATACCTTCGGCAACGACCACAATCGAATAAGGTTTCCCCTTTTTTAAACGATTTAAAATAGTATCCCCTATATTTTTTATATTATAAGGTATCTCCGGAACCAGGATTACATCTCCTCCTCCTGCCATACCCGAGTATAGAGCAATCCATCCTGCTTTATGCCCCATCACTTCGATTACCATCACCCGCTTGTGAGAGCTTGCCGTAGAGTGAAGCCGGTCGATAGCATCTGTAGCAATGCTCACTGCCGAATCGAATCCGAAAGAGATATCCGTACCCCAGATATCATTATCGATCGTCTTAGGAACAGAAACGATATTAATTCCCATCGCTGCAAATTTTGCGGCAGTCTTTTGCGTACCATTTCCACCGATACACACCACGCAATCAAGTCCCAATTCAGCAATATTACGTTGTATCAGCGCCGGTTTATCCACATCCGAAATAATACCTTGCTTACGGAACGGCTTCTCGCGTGAAGTTCCCAACATAGTACCACCCAGGTTTAGCAATCCGGACAAGGATTTTTCAGTAAACGATTCTACCTCTTTCGTCAGCAATCCCTGAAAACCACTGTGAATCCCCACAACTTCCATTCCATAATGATTAATGGCCGTTTTACACACCCCGCGAATCGTAGCGTTTATGCCGGGGCAATCTCCTCCGGATGTAAGAATTCCGATCTTCATTGCTGCTCTTTTTTTATTGAATATTACGTATTTAAAAGAAAAAAGTTACTCATCTGTCTGCAAAAGCATGACATATCTTCACTTTTAACTATTATTTCCGTCGTAAAGATAGAAAAAAAAGATAATTAAGGCTATTTTTGCACGACTAAACATTATATGTTAAAGAGCAATGAATATTACAAAGATTATAAGCAAAGTATTTGATTCCCGTTTAAAAGCCATAGATCTTTATGATACACAAGCCGGAGATATACAGCACCGGGTATTGACCCGTCTCGTAAAACAGGCAGAAAATACTGAATGGGGAAAGAAGTATGATTATAAATCTATCCGCAATTACGAAGACTTTAAAAACCGACTCCCCATACAAACCTACGAAGAAGTAAAGCCCTATGTGGAACGTCTCCGTGCAGGCGAACAAAACCTATTGTGGCCTTCAGAAATACGCTGGTTTGCAAAATCCTCGGGCACCACAAACGATAAAAGCAAGTTTCTTCCGGTTAGCAAAGAGGCCTTGCAGGATATTCATTACCGGGGAGGAAAAGACGCGGCCGCAATCTACTTCCGCATGAATCCCGACAGCCGTTTTTTTTCCGGTAAAGGACTGATTCTGGGAGGCAGCCATAGTCCGAACCTGAACTCCAACCATAGTCTGGTAGGTGACCTTTCAGCCATATTGATCCAGAATGTAAGTCCGCTGATCAACCTGATACGTGTGCCAAGCAAGCAAATAGCATTAATGGACGAATGGGAAACCAAAATTGAAGCTATCGCCAACAGCACCATACCGGTAGATGTAACCAATCTTTCGGGTGTTCCTTCCTGGATGCTGGTCTTAATCAAACGTATTCTTGAAAAAACAGGCAAGCAGACCTTGGAAGAAGTATGGCCCAATCTGGAAGTATTCTTCCATGGAGGCGTCGCTTTTACCCCTTACCGTGAACAATATAAGCAAGTCATTCATTCTTCTAAAATGCATTATGTCGAAACCTACAATGCATCGGAAGGCTATTTCGGGACACAAAACGATTTCTCCGACCCATCTATGTTATTGATGATTGACTATGGTATTTTCTACGAATTTATTCCTTTGGAGGATGTGGAAAAAGAGAATCCCCGCACCTATTGCCTTGAAGAAGTAGAGCTAAATAAAAATTATGCTATGGTGATCTCCACTTCCTGCGGATTATGGCGGTACATGATCGGGGATACTGTGAAATTCACCAGAAAGAATCCGTATAAGTTCGTCATTACAGGACGTACCAAGCACTTCATCAATGCTTTTGGTGAAGAGCTGATCGTAGATAATGCAGAAAAAGGGCTTGCCAAAGCATGTGCTGAAACTGGTGCTCAAGTCAGCGAATATTCCGCTGCCCCCGTATTTATGGATGAAAATGCCAAATGCCGTCATCAATGGCTTATTGAGTTTGCCAAAATGCCCGATTCCATCGAAAGATTTGCGGCGGTACTGGATACTACACTGAAAGAAGTAAACTCCGACTACGAAGCAAAACGATGGAAAGATATCGCTCTCCAACCATTGGAAGTGATTGTCGCACGCAAAGGACTTTTCCATGACTGGTTAGCTCAAAAAGGGAAATTAGGTGGTCAGCATAAAGTACCGAGACTCAGCAATACAAGAGACTACATTGAAGAAATGATTGCTTTGAATAAACAATGAACGATAAACGATGAACGATGAATGGGCTGTGTGCTATCCGCATACGATTCATCGTTCATCATTCATCGTTATAATCCCTCCTCCCAACAACAAACCATCCTTATAGAAAGCGGCTGCTTGTCCTTCTGCAATGGCGGACAAAGGTTCGTGTAGTTGTATATGTAATAATCCCTCCGGAGTGATTGTGACAGAACAATGGTTTTCCTGTTTCCTATAACGTATTCTCACAATAATATCATCATAGCCCAGCAGGCGGGATTCGTTGATTATATTCCAGTCTTTCAACCACATCTCTGACTTTTCAAGGGACTTTAAAGGAGCCAATATCACTTCATTGGTTTCAGGATGGATCTCCTTTACAAAAACAGCACGGTTCAGTTGGATGCCTAACCCCCTGCGTTGCCCTATGGTATAAAAAGGATATCCCTCATGCCAGGCAATAAAATTGCCGCTTTCATCGAGGAATCTGCCTTTGCCCACTTCCCGGATTATTTTATTGCTCCTGTCGCCTCCCGCATCGCAAAGATGCTTTTTCAGAAAACTACGGTAATCAAGTGGACAGAAACAAACCCCGATGCTATCTTTCTTTTTTGAAACTTTCTCAAAACCTCTTCCGGCAGCATAAGCACGTGCTTCAGGTTTAGTCATCTCACCCATCGGAAGCAACATACGTTGCAAAATATCCTGTTTTAATCCCCACAGAAAAAATGACTGGTCTTTATCCGGATCTGCGGCAAGCGTAATATAATAGCTTCCGTCCATCCATTTCTTTCTCACATAATGACCGGTAGCTAAATAGAAAATTCCCATTTCATCGGCAATCTTGGCCAACAAAGGCCATTTTAACCAGTTGTTGCAAAGAGTACAGGGGACCGGAGTATGTCCGGCCATATATTCATCGATAAAGTAATCAACAATTTTCTTCCGGAAAATCTCGCGCGCATCATAAGTGATATGTTCGATACCTAAGCGAGTTGCTAATGCACGGGCATCTTCCAAGTATTCCGTAGAATCATTAAACTCATAGAAACGAAAGGTAACTCCCGTTACTTCATAACCGGCTTCAAGTAATAGCATGGCAGCCACAGAGCTATCCGTACCACCGCTCATTCCCAATAAGACTCGTTTGTTTTCCTCCATCATACCGCAAAATTACATAAAATCCCGTATCTTTGACCTTCCAAACCGGACAGAATGAAAAAAGCACTTTCCACCAACCAAGTTGTCATTGTACTCGTAGAGCACCCTGTTCTGGGGATATTACTCATCCCCTACACTGTCAGCCGAACCCCTGACAACACGTTGGAAGTGATCGAACAAGCTTTCCATTCCTCTCCCGATGCGATCAAAAAAATGAATGAAGCAGAACAAAAAGCCATTGACATTGCTTCTCATTATACTGAAAAATATCTGATGGGAGTCTATTCCCGTGAAAAAACAGTCCCTAAATTCCTCCGCAAACTGGCCGAGGACAATAACAAACTTAAAGAACAAATCCGTCCTTTCATAGAGAAGAAACTGTTGGAGATGTTAGAACTGATACGCACCAGGCAACTTCCGTTTTATCAGAAACCAAGTGGAAGCAAGCAACTCTATGAACACCATGCATACCGTGTCCATCCCCACGATTTAGAAGCCCATTTCTCTTTTAAAGTAACCGAGGAATATTTCAGCTATCAACTGCAATGCTACTATGACGACCTGCCGGTTTCACTGATGGAACAAAAACCTGTCACTGTCCTCACCTCCAATCCTGCCACCTTATTGCTGGGTATGGATTTATTTACTGTCCCCCATATTGAAGCTTCACGCTTACTGCCTTTCACCAAGAAAGAACGTATCAGCGTGGACGCTTCATTGACTGAAAAATACATAGACAATATCATGATTCCCCTTGCATATTACCATGAAATCAATATTCAAGGAGTCAAAATGATCAGAGAAAGACGTCCGTGTGATGCTTATCTCTACCTTGAAGATACAATCTATAATGATACTTTGTTACGGCTTGATTTTCGTTATGGAGACCGGACTTTTTCACCTCATGGTTCCGATGGAATCAAGAAAATCATCTTCCGGGAGCAAGAGAATGGACAAACTGTCATCCACTATTTCCAACGTAACTCAACTGCCGAGAAGCAGGCAATCCGTCTGCTTCAAAAAGCCGGATTACAATGTGTCAGTGATTCCCATTTCAAACTATCGCCTATCGCTCCCGAAAAAAACATTACCGAGTGGGTCAGCCGTCACCGGGAAATGCTACTGGAAAAGTTTATCTTATCAAGTGATACGCACAAGAAGCCATACTATCTTCCGGATATCCGGATAGAACAGGATTACGAAGATGGCCCCGACTGGTTCGAATTACATATCAATGTCGTCATAGACAATCAGAAAATTCCCTTTAGCCGATTCCGCAAAAATATACTGGACAACAACAGGGAATATCCCCTCTCTGACGGACGCATTATCCTCCTCCCCGAAGAATGGTTCACCAAATACGCCAATCTGCTTGAGATAGGTAAAGAATCAGGTAAGAACATCCGACTGAAGCGTCCTTTTGTGGGTGTAATAAAATCGATCCTGGAAAAAGGTCCAGGTATAGCAACCGGCGTCCGATTGGAGAAACCAATCCCTGTACCTGCAGGGCTCAAGGCCAATCTTCGCTCCTATCAGCAGAAAGGTTTCTCATGGATGGCAAACCTATACCTCGAAAAATTCGGAGGATGTCTGGCCGATGATATGGGCCTTGGAAAGACCTTGCAAACTCTTACACTTTTACAATACATCTACAAACCGGGAACAGCCGCCTCAACAAATCAGGAAACAAACAGCCTGGAAGAGAAAGAAAACACTCAAGGCTCTCCTGTGCAAAAGGAAGCTTTCTTCGATGAAAAGGGGCAGTTATCACTTTTTCCGGTAAAAACCGAAGCCCCCAACGCCTTCCGAAGCGGACAAAACGACTTGCAATGTGCTGTACTAAATCAAAAGAAAAGCCAGACACCACGCCTGCATGCCACCCTTATTGTTGTGCCTACCTCGCTTTTGCATAACTGGAAACGGGAAGCATCCCGTTTTACCAGCCTGTCAATGACGGAATATAACGGAAACTCCGCCAATGAAATCAATCGTTTGTCAAAGCACTTCGACCAATATCATCTGGTCTTTACCACTTATGGCACGATGCGCAATAATATTGCGACTTTATCCCAATATAAGTTTGAGTACATAGTTCTCGATGAAAGTCAAAACATAAAAAACAGCGAATCACTTACATTCCGTTCAGCGATACAATTACAAAGTAAACACAGGCTAATTCTGACAGGAACTCCTATTGAGAATTCCCTGAAGGATCTTTGGGCACAGTTTCATTTTCTACAGCCTGAACTTTTAGGAAACGAGACAACGTTCAGCAAACAGTTCGTCAACGCCATCCGTCAAGGTGACGAACGGATGAAGTTTCGTCTACGACAACTCATTTCCCCATTTATACTACGCAGAAGCAAGCAGGAAGTAGCTCCGGAACTACCGTCATTAACCGAAGAAGTGATTTATTGCGACATGGCAAAGAAACAGAACGAGCTCTACCAACATGAAAAGAACAGTCTTCGGAACATTCTGCTGGAACAGACCGTAGAGAAGGGTCAGCAACCGCTCATAGTACTCAACGGGATTCTCCGTTTAAGGCAACTCGCCTGCCATCCGCAGATGATTTTACCCGGTTTCATCGGTGAATCCGGTAAACTAAACCTGATTATAGAGACCTTCGAAACACTCCGGAGCGAAGGCCATAAGGTCCTGATCTTTTCTTCTTTCGTTAAACATCTGGAATTGGTGGCCGATGAGTTTCGTAAACGTCAATGGGATTATGCTCTTCTAACAGGCTCTTCTACCAATCGCCCGGAAGAGATTGCACGCTTTAGCCGTGACCCCAGGATACAAGCTTTCCTTATCTCACTAAAAGCCGGAGGAGTGGGCCTCAACCTGACACAAGCAGACTATGTGTTCATCATCGATCCCTGGTGGAACCCGGCAGCCGAAGCACAGGCCATTGCCCGCGCGCACCGTATCGGACAAGACAAACAAGTAATTGCTTACCGTTTCATCACGCAAGGAAGCATAGAAGAGAAAATCATACAGCTACAAGAGGAAAAACGAAAACTGGCGGAAACTTTCATCACAGAAACAGATCAGCTCCCCACACTAACCAATCAGGAGTGGGCGGGACTTTTGTAAACTTCCCCCTCTATTAAATATTTAATAATGAGTATTATCTCTGAGTGCGCTACGAGAAAAGTCATTGTTTTGTAGTTTGAAGACTTGTTGGCAATTACTAAAATATTGTATTGATCTTGGTACGACATGTAATATCATCTCTTCATGTAGTCCAGGCTTATCTGTAACTCTTTTTACAAATCACTCAATATTGAAAACAACCCCAGAAGGTGTGTTTTTATCAATAAAAATCCGCAAACACAAAAACATTATTACTTTCCTCATCTTCAAGAAGTGAAGCAACCTGTTCTTTGAGTTTACCGCTGAGCTTGTTTTTGTAATATGCTTCTTCGAGTTCAGCAAAATCTAGTTCAAAGTGGTATGCATGTTCATAATAATTTAAAAGCCGGGGATTGATATACAACTCTTTTCCTTCAAAATCGGAAAGAGTTATTTTGGGGCGAAACAGTTCTCCTGTTGCTTTGTTGCGCATATAATATTTTGGTGTCGGAGATTTCGCTGTTTCCCGATAAGGGTAAACTGCTATAAACTGATATTTTCCCGCATCCATGCAGATATCCATAACCGTCATTGAGGTTTGACTGCTCAATATTGGTTTTTTGTGCATATATGGAGTTAAACGCTTTTCTTTGCTGTAATGAAAAACGGTGTCGGATTCAGGATTGTATAAAAGTAATCCGTCAGCCGACTTTCTCACACGTCCGTAACTCACCTGACCAGTAAATACACTGTTCAAATCTTTATAACTCAGATCTATATTTTTGTTTGGTAGTGAGATATAATCCAGCACTGTACCATCCAATTTAGAAATAAGAAAGAAAGCTGAATCAATGGTTTGTACTATATCTGGGGCATTGCTTTGCATGATAGATTTCCACAATTTCGTGTTATCATACACCAATATGGACACATCGTCAAACAAGGCCATTTGTCCGTTAACATTCGTCTGAGGTAAATTTATTTTCCTTTTGAATTCACCCAATGATGAATAGACCATAATATGATCGCTAAAGTCGGGCGAAACAAACACTTCATCATTTGCTTCGTCATACATTACCGAATATGCATCTCTGTATTCTTCCGATCCCTGTCCCCTACGGTTAAAATGTGATTTGGGATTTCCCTCTTTTGAGAAAAACAGCACGCTGTTCTGAGAGCGGTCTATAACAATAATATTGTTTTCGGTTACATAATCAATGCTGCCTTTATAGAGATAATCATCATTTTCCGAATTGAGGTACAGATAAGAGACATCCGCAATATCGGTGAGCTCAATTTTCTTTTCGGGATATTCTTTGGTGACATCAATAAATGCCAGTTTCTCTTGCAGTTCCTTATTAGAGGTGCAACTTGCAATTACAAGTGATAAGACTAAATAAAATACTTTTCTCATATTCATGATCTTCAATTTTAATTAATTAACAGAGCCTTATCATCCGCCAAAATAGATGATAAGCATTTAATAAAGAGTAAGTTGTCTATTATGGACAACAAACAGACTCTGAATTAACTTTGCAACAATGTAGATTGCCATTAGAACACCTGAATACATACGGATAACCATCTGGGCACAACGAAGACCCGCTTCCCCCGAAAATCACCTTCATTTCCAGACCTTCCAATACTACTGCATTTTGCAGTTTGTTTAGAGGCAGTAAAGAAAATTCCTAACAAAGTTTCCATATCAGTCTGATAGTTGCTTTCTTTGAAGTGACCAAACTTAAAAAAAGATGTATCAAACTGATTTAACGAAAACAGAGTGGCAATATATAACAAAAGTGTTGAACCCGCAAGCAAGAAAGCGAAAATATGATTTACGAATGATTTGGAATGCAATCTTTTATTTAGTGAAGACCGGTTGTCAATGACGTATGCTCCCTCTTGACTTGTTGTTAGAGAAACTACGTGGATATGTACTTGTAAAACGGGGTCAAAATATGGAACCAAGTGTAGGTATCATGATTACTTTTGGACACATTTTTAGAGAATCCCCAAATGTATCGTACAGAGTTAATCATGCAGACATAATATTCAACCAGCTCTATTTAATAGAACTTTTATACCCAGAAAATAAGAAAATAGAATGTTTCCATATAATAAAGTCACGTTATAATGAAGAAAAATTTAATCAAGCAATAAATGAATTAGGAAAACTTAAAGATGAAATCATAGCACTAAAGCAATATTACTAAAAAACGCTGGAATAGACGAATAAATTGGAAGAACAAAGCAGTTGAGTTTGAGTATTACACTAAAAATTCCCCAATAAGCCAAAGAGGTTTCACCTCTCTGGACTCTCCTTATGAATGGCTTCCGTGCTATAAACGGGTTATATAAATTATTGTTCCACAAGTTAAAAAAGAAATCATATATGGGTTATGCCGTATTGCACATGGAGAAAACTAACGGAATGGACAGTGCCATGTCCGCCCACATCGAACGAACCATCAAACCAAAGAATGCAGATGAAAACAGAACGCACCTCAATCGAGAACTGATAAGTTTTCCCGATGGTGTGACGAACCGAACACAAGCTATCCAACACCGTTTGGAGAATGCAGAACTGCCACGTAAAATCGGAAAGAACCAAGTAAGGGCAATCCGAATATTATTGACGGGTACTCCCAAAAATATGAAGCGTATTGAGCAGGAGGGTAAACTTGATGAATGGTGTGACGATAATCTGAAATATCTTTAGGATACATTTGGAAAAGAAAATATTGTTTCGGCAGTCTTGCACATGGATGAGAGTACTCCCCATATCCATGCTACGCTCGTGCCACTTGTCAGAGGTGAGCGTAAACGCAAGAAAAAAGAAGAACAGGTTAGTAAACGATACCGAAAGAAACCAACCGATATGCCCCGGTTATGTGCAGATGAAATTATGACAAGGAATAAACTCAAGTCTTATCAAGAGACCTATGCCGAAGCCATGAAGCGATACGGTCTACAACGTGGCATTGATGACTCGAAAGTCAAACACATCTCGACCAGAGAATATTACCGTGAGTTACTGTGCCAGACCGGAGAGCTACAAATTAACGTGCAGCAATTAAAAGAGCAACAGCAAATAGCGCAGGAAGAATTGAAACAAGTAAAGAAAGAGATGCATACCGAACGGCTGAAAGGAGCAGCGACAGCCATTGCTACCAAATATTGTGGAAAGTGTCGGTTCTCTTTTCGAAAGCAATAAAACTAAAACGGAGAATGAACAATTGAAGCAACGCATCTCTGAACTTGAAAGCCAAGCAGAAGAGCGGGAGCAGTATATCAAGAAGGAACACAAAACGGAACAATCTAAACTTACAGAATGCCTTGATAAGGCAAGAAGATACTTCCCTTATGTGGAAAAGCTATTGCCACTGATTGATTATTGTCGGAATACGATATACTTTTCCGATGCTATCATTAGTGAGCTATGCAGGTTCAAAAAAGTACCTTTTAAAGGTAATTTCTATTCTTCGGAGTTTAACCGCAAGTTCCAAGCAGAAAATGCCACATTTCCGTTTGGGAAAGACAACAGTAAGAAAGGGAACTTTCAGATATGAGTAAATGGAGTTTCACTGATACAATGGTTCAGAACGAAGATGAGCGAATGGAAAGAAAATTTGGATATTCCTACTAAACAAAATAAAGGAATGAGGCTCTGAAAAAAGTTTTATTCCATTGTGGCACAAAGATATTACTCTCAAACAGCCTTATTTTTGAAGATTTGTACTATTTTTGCGATTGAATTGAGAAAACTCTTTCCAATACATATTAGGAAAAAAGAAGCGTTATGTTTATCTTATAGTTTGGGAACGTAGGAAATTTTCAAAAGGACACAAGGATGGCATAGTGGTTCTCACGCTATAGCGTGGGCTGCTATTACTACATCTGTATCCAAGGTTTCCTACGACCTCCAAATTAAGAAGTGGCATTGCAGTTCCACGCTTCTGTATAAAAAAGGATATATGCTTTTTGAATGGATAAAAAAAGTATTTGGCTTTGATAAACCAATCTCCCCATATTCTAAGGGGGAAATAGGTAAATCTTCCTCTAAGATTAACATATTAGAAGGGAGGCGCAAAGATGTGGTTTCTACTAGAAATAGCATGAAAACTGTATCCGTTAATTGGTATCACCTAACTCCTAAAGAAAATAAATCTTTCAAAGAGGTTTCTATCTTCGTTCGTTATAGCTTTCCAGATATTGTTACATTAAAATTCTTAAAAGAACAGCGTCTGAGAAAAGAACAAGAAAGATTAGTTGCATTAGAAGACCAGTTAAATAAAGATTTACTTGAGATAAAATCGCTTATATCAAGGAAAAAGCTCAATGAAGCAGATAAAATTTTCGATAAAGTTCAATCTATAATATCTCAGATACATACTTCCCATATTTTGCAACAGTACAAAGAAGTACAAAATAGTATCCTTAATCTGCGAGAAACATTAGAGAAGCGAGAAATACAACGAATTGCTGAAGAACGGGAAAAAAAGGAGAATATAGCAAGAAAAAAAGAAAAGAACAAGAATGTAGACAACGTGAAATTGAAGAAAAACAGAGAAAAGAGAACGAAGTACGAGAAGGAGCAGCCAAAAGGCTTGCAGAACAAGCAAGACAAAAAGAAATAGCAGAAAAGGCTGAACGTGATCGTCTAAACTCTCTCTGTAATGAAAAAAAGCTAAATATTCAAAGTTTCAAGGATATACTCACAGCTAATGGCATTACTTGCTTTTATCATTTTACAGATAGGAGAAACCTGTTGTCCATCAAAAAGCAAAGAGGACTCCTGTCTTGGCATTATTGTAAAACACATGGTATCGTTATACCCAACCAAGGTGGAGATGCGGACTCTGAAAACCTTGATATGCGTTATGGTTTACAAGATTATGTCAGATTAAGCTTTTGTGATGACCATCCTATGACATGGCGACTTAAACAAAGTGGAAGTAATTTGGTTTTGCTCCGAATAAAAATAGATGTGGCATGGTTTAAAGAAACATTATTTTCCGATATAAATGCAGCAGACCAATTACACTCTCATGGAGGTGATTTGTGCCACTTACAAAAAGTAAATTTTGCAGCAACAAAAAGACATTATGTAAATAGGAATGATGAAGACTTCAAACCTCATCAAGCAGAGGTTATGGTCAAGACATTTATTCCGTTAGAATATATTATAAATATAGACAATCCAATATTAATATAATTAAAAGTGAGACATGATATACATTGAAAATAGAAAAAGAAAAATCGAAAAGATACAAGAAGAATACCCTAATGCAGTTATTCTTGACGTAACTTCAAATTCTACCATGCGATATGCCCAAATACTGAGCCCGTTCTATCCGCATGGCAATATTCCTATACCTTTTACGCCAGATACGTTAAAGGCTACTTGTGTTGAAGCCGTATGGCAAGGACTTAAAGTTTTTGAAAATGCAGATGTGGATTTTTCGACATTCAAGAATGATACTATGCATAATTTGAAGAGAACTGTACGAAAATTCGGAATCCCATTAGGACATCGAAAAGGAGCTTATGGAAAAGAACTTCTTGGCTATTTTGAGGCTAGAATGCTTATTTATTTACCCACATATAAATGGATTCTTGATAATATTAAAGAAGTGTATCATGTAGTAGAACGTATCAAAGCACAATCAATTAAGCAAGATATAGTTTTACTTGACTATAACACCAATATTGATTTCCGAGATATAACTAAGCCGCTCTCTCATGCAGGTCTTGTGAAGTTATACATTGAAGGAAAGTATCCCAACGAAGTTCAACAATATTCACCTATGACCGAAGCAGAACTCAAACAAAAGAAACAGATTGAGAAAGAAGCAAAAAAAGTAAAAGGTAAGCGTACAAAAAAAGTAGCAAAGCCTAAACAAATAAAATTATTTAACGAATAAATCATACAGAATATGGATAATAATATTGCCCTTATTGTTGCAATTGCAGTAGTAATTTGCGTGATTCTATTTCAATTATGGAATTTCAATCAAACGCGTTTGCGTATCAAAGAGTTGAAATCTTTTTTTCCGAGCATTGATTCACTAGATTTAAAGATGTCCTCCATAACAACAGATGTCCTCAAAAGCAAAAGTAAATTGAAAGAATTCATAAAGAATATTCCTTCTAAATACTCAGATGAAGAAGGCGAAAACGAAGAATACATGGATATTACTTTAATATCCTTGAAGAATAATAACCAATCTACCAAGTTTTCATCAATTATTTCACGGACTAATGAATATCTTTGTAAGAATGTGGGAACAAGTGCAGATTTCGACATTCTGAAAGGTATTTGTGAACATCAAATTGATGCATTGGAGAATGAAATACATAGCTCTTTGAATGTTCCATTGTATATAGGACTTGCAGGTACATTTGTAGGAATTATAACAGGTCTATGGGGAGTCGATTTTTCTGCTATATTGGCAAGTAATGGAAATATGAATGGTTTGCAACATCTTCTTTATGGTGTCATGGCGGCAATGGGGGCAAGTTTGGTTGGATTAGGTCTTACAGTATACAATAGTGCTTTTTCATATGGTAAGACTATGACTATTGTTGATGCTAAAAAAGAGGATTATTATGATTTCATACGCAGAGAATTAATGCCTGTACTTTCAAATAGTATGGCATCAAGTTTGAATTCTTTAAAAGGAGTTCTTGGTCATTTCGTTGATAAGTTTGGCAAGAATTTGAATGCTTATGCAGATTCGGCAGAACTATTAAATGACAATTTAGAGAAACAACATCTTGTATTGGAAGAAATAAACAAATTGAGTTTGACACGAACTGCCAATAAAATTGCGGAAACATTTGTGACACTTAAAGATTCTGCAGAATCCTTATATGTATTTAAAACTTATCAAGAACAACTTAATACAACTATTAAAGGAGTTACAGATGCAGCATCAAAAATAGATGCAGTCTTGTCAAGATTCGATGAATTTGGTGCTGGATTATCAGTTGTTGTTAGCAATCAAAATAAAGCAGCAATTCTCCAGCAAGAGTTCAAAGAAGCAATAGAAACGCACTTCCCTACAGGTTCAGAAGGACGAGACATTTGGCGCAAAGAATTTGATTTATTAATGACTGATGCAAAACATGTTTCAGACAGTTTGTCTATGCAACTTACAGCATCAACCGAGTACATCAAAAAATTTGTTTCTGGAAACCGAGATTTCTTTGAGTCTTTTGATAAAATGAAAGAGGTGATAGCAACCCTTGTTCAATACACCCAAGTGCAAGCAGAGTGCTATAAGGATTTAAAAAGTGAAATTCTTAATCTTAGAAAAGATTATAAAGATGCTCAAATCGAGAATATAGACTTGAATAAATCTATATTAATGGCAATAGATACAATGACGAAATCTATTAAAGATATTAACGTGGAAAAATATGACAATGAGAAATAAAAAAGATTCTTTTTGGTTGAGCTATTCGGATTTAATGACAAGTCTTTTCTTTGTTATGCTTGTTTTATTTATAGTAAGTATTGTAAAAATGAAAGGAATAAATGCTGAACTGAACAGAACTGCTAATGCAACGAAGAAACAACTTGAAAAGATTGAGGAATTAAACAATTCGATTAAAGAAATAGACAATAAATATTTTAAGTATGACGAGCAGTTTAAAAGACACACCTTAAGAGATATTGACGTTTCTTTCAACACTTATAGTTCCAATATCCAAGATATAGAGAAGGAGCAACTTGATAAACTTTTGAAAGCAGGAGAAGCTATTATGCTTTTTATGCAAAATGCTAAAACAAAAATACCCGAAGCTCAGTATCTTCTCATAATAGAAGGACAGTCATCAAAAGATAATTATATAAAAAATTACGAACTTAGTTATGAGAGAGCTTTAGCTCTGATAAAATTCTGGTCTACTAATAGCATTGAATTTGATTCTCTTGGTAATTGCGAAATATTGATTTCCGGTAGTGGACAATCTAGCAAGTTTCGTGTGCAACCTGATATTAGAGGGAATAAAGACAACCAGAGATTTGTCATGCATATCATTCCTAAACCAGGAATCATTGAATGAAAATCTAAAATTCGACAGAAAAATAATAGAAGAGGCTTCTTCTATCGAGATTTATACTTTTGTGATAAGAGTTACTCTAAGAAGTAAGGCGAAGCAGATTACAGTAATAGGCACAGTTGCCAACTCATTACCTCAAAATTTAGTATTCTTCCCAAAGCCCTTACTATAAGGCAATAAGAAATTTATTCCAGAATTATAAGAATATATTCAATAATAACTTTGATTATTTAATCGAATTAAATGCCCAATATTCCCAATGATAAATATTCATTTCGATATTTCTTGATAAAAAGAAAACCAAATTAATATTCTACCAAATTAATTTAAAATACTTCAAGCACCCCAAACAAGATTAACAAATTTTGGAAAAGAATATTTGCTATCATCTATAAGACTTACCATATTTGTAAACAACACCATAATATTATGAAAAGAACAAGCTTGATTTTAGTAATTCTGAGTCTATGTTTTTCATCATATGCTCAATATACTGATCAAAAAGTTGCAGATTTGATCAACACGTACGATTATTTGGAACTAAAAAGGGGCTATCCTACTATAAAGGATAGTTTAGCATATCCAATGATAGGATTAATGGCTGAAGCTGGTATAAATTGCGCATTTAATCAACCACATGAGGCTATAAGCCTACTTGATTCTTTATTAAATAACTATTCAGCAGATTTGGGTTCATCTGCGGTTATAGCTTATACAATAATAAAGGCGGAACAACTATCTAAAATAGGGAAATATAAAGAGGCTGCTGAAACCCTAAAAAAAGTGAACGACTACGATAAAGACACAGAAATGCAGACAATGATACATAATTACTACAAAGGGTATAAAAATCTAAGCACTACGCCTAAAAGCGAAGTCATAAGACAATCTCCTAATTCTAAAGTTATTATAGACATGATTACAGACATAAAAGGTGCAAAGCACTATTGGTACATTCCAGTAGAAATAAATGGAACAAAAGAACCTTTTATATTTGATACCGGAGCAGCGATTCATATGGTTTCGACCTCATTTGCAAAAAAGCACCACATAAAGGTTGTAGCAGACTCCATGTCCATAACAGGTATATCAGGTGACATTGTCTATTCAAAAGTGGGAGTTGTAGATACACTCAGAATAGGTAATATTACCTACACTAATGTAAAAGTTAATATACTTGATAATATTTTTCCCCAAACAGATTCGTTGGTATATACTATGGATGCTGTATTAGGTAATCCATTCATGGAAGCTATAGGTCAAACAATAATATACCCTAAAGAACAGAAAATAATATTCCCACCTCTTTCACAAGATTTAAATCCCCAAAAACGACCTTCTAATATGATTAATTTCATGGGCAGTGTTGGAGTAGAAGCTTTCTATAATAATCTTCGTTTACTTTTATTCTGTGATACAGGTATGACTATGGAAGGATATATTAATTATGATTTCTATCAACAAAACAAAGATAAATTTGGAGAGCTAAAACTTAAAGAAGATTCTGTCAAGGCTGGTGGAATAAGTGGATTTATAGTTAATAAAAGCTATTCAATATCTGATTTCCCTTTAATTATTGATAAATACAAAACAAATATGCATAAGTTTTCTATCATGAAGAATGCTAATGGCAAATACAATGGCTATTTAGGAGTTAACTATTTCAAAAATTGCAAAGAGATACTTTTAGATTTTAAAAATATGATAATAATGGTAGAATAAGAAAAAACAATAAAGTTCAGTTTCTATACAATAGACAGGATTCACCGAATGCTTACCTTTTATTGTTATAATAATAATCGATTTCTGTTTTATCAAATTCTTTCAGATCAATACTATATACATTGCGCGAGGGATCTCCCATATAAAATCCTCCCAAAATATATAATTTCCCATCAAAGTAATACAAAGCTGGAGATTTCAATTTCAGATCTATCATATACGAACGAACTTGCCTGCTTTTTATATTGAACGTCTGCACAACACCTTGTTCAAAAATATAAATTATATCATTATGATAAGCTAAACTGGGCCAGCCAAGCCGATATAACAAATGTCCGGCATTGGTCCATGCGCCTGTCAATAAGTTATAACATTCAATACTCCAGCCGCCACCGTTACTATTTCCGATTAAATAAATACAATGATCAACCAGAATTGCATCAGGAGCTTGCCTAATCGGCATTTTTCCCAACTCATACCAGTAGCCGGATTTTAAATTCCATAAATGCATTTCATCCGAATAGACTCCTTCATTATTTTGCAAAACCTTTTTAACACCGCCTAAAACAATCATATTATCTTTATACACAACGGATCCCAATAGAGTCGCTTGATGCGGATTAGTATAATCTGTCCAAACGGTATCACGCTTAATATCATATATTTCTATTGCATTATCCAGATAATCAACAATTCTGGTTTCAGACAATCTCTTTCCCCCTAAAATAAAAATTTTTCCATCATAATAACCCGCCGTATGATATGCCCTTTCTCTAAACTTATGCCTGATCGTCTCCCACTTATCTTGCTTGATATCATATCTATACATCATGTTACTATATTTCTCCCAAAATAGAGTAGAACGTATATTACTCTGAAAGGGACCGCACGATGTACTCCCTCCTACAATATAAATCTGCCCATCTACCAAGACCGAAGCAAACGAATAGACTCCTCTTTTCAATGGAGACAATATTTCATAATGCAAAAAGCGATTTAAATGCCTATTGCTAAAAATAGATACTTCTTCCAAAACCCGATTATTCTCTATCAAAAAAACGGTACATCTATTTTTAATTAAATCACCATAAGACAATTTCTTGTGTAAATAATTAATATGAGAAAAATATAAAGTATCATTCAATGACAACGAATCATATTTCTCTAATGAGAACACCCCCTTTTCATCACTGATAGCTATGACTCTCCTATCTTTCAAACAGATATATACATTTGAAAGAGGAATGCTATCCTTTTCACTCACGACACACGCTCTGTCCTGGGCTTTTCCAGTTACATAGCAAAAAAGGAATATTAAAAACAGATTTCTCATACAACAAATATTAAATAAAAATCAACCTTAAGCCATAACATTAATAGGTTCCAATGCAATGATCCAAGGTTGACTACCTATATTTAGCAACATATATTCAAGCTAAGGGGACATATACAAATACCTGTCAACAAAGATTCAAAAGTACTAAATATAAACATTAAATTATTCAGCATTTCCAGTTATCTTTAACTCCAAAGGAGAAGCGGAAGCATTGCAATATAGTATAATAGTTTTATTAAAGTGTTCCGGATGGTCCGCTTTATAAGTTACTTTAACTGCTAAAGACTTTCCAGGCTGAACAGGTTCTTTCGAGTATTCAACAGAAGTACATCCGCAAGATGTCTTATTATCATAAACGACTAAATTATTATCACCAATATTGTGTATCTCAAAAGTTATATGCTGCTCTCGCCTCCAATCAAAACTCCCCAAATCAACCATATCTTTCTCTATTTTTATCACAGTTCGCATATTTGAAAGAGAATCTCCATCTATTCCTCCTGAAATAAGATGGATATAGAGTTCTCTTACATCGTAATTATGAACCGGATTTCCTATCGCAATTACATGATTGTTTTTATCTAATAAAAAAGTTTGAAAATTTAGCTGTGAAGGAAACTTATTCACTTTATTAAAAGTATCTTCCGTATCCATACAAACAGGATAATCAAAACGATTTTGTTTTAACACAGACCTCATCTCGCGAACATTAGCAGGATGAAGAAAAAAAAGAACCGGTATTTGATAGCCTACTATAGAATCCGCATATTTCATAAAATCCTTCCATTTAGGCAATTGCAATTTACAACTGGAACAACCCAACGAATCGACATAGGTCACGATCTTATAATCCGAAGCAGGGATTTTAAAATCGACAGGAGTTTTTCCATATAGCGTAAAACTAAGATTTGTCGGAAATAGTACCTCCTTCCCATTCCAATTTTTAACAAGTTCTTCAAGCTTTTCCTTCTCGGTCTGCTGACATGAGATTAGAAAGAGAAAGCAACCCAGTACAAATATAAAATTTTTCATTTAAAATAAAATTTGATTAAACAGGGGTTATCATCTTCTAAACGCTCTTCCAGCTTCTTATATTCCTCTGGAGGAAGCACTTTTTCATAGTTTGGAAAGTCTTCATTGAAAACAATACAAGTCAGGAAATCTTCATTAAAAGCTAAAGGTTCAAAATGAATGCCTTCTGTTGTTTTTTCAAAAAAGAAACTCTTACCGTCTTCCTTCCGATAAAATAGATTTTTCGAATGCTTAAGCCCGAACACCAACATGATATAATAGAATTTATCATTCTGATATTGATCGCATAAAAAATAAGGCACAGTAGAATCACGTAAATACTGCAACATTAATTTATATTCTTCAACCTTTTTATCCTCTAATAAAGTGAATCCATACTCCTTTAAATCAAGATTATCTTTTCCAAAATCCCAACGGTATGCAACCCGTAAGCTATCTGTCCTTACTTCATATACTTCATTTTGATAAGGATTGGAAAAATATACTTTATGTTCATAATTATAAAAAGGTTTAGAATTCAGAGTAGTGAGAACGGGAGGGGCATGCCAAAATTCTTTCACATTCTTGAAAGACTCTTTAGAAATGACGCTGATACAATTATCATTCTCAGAAGCAGGTAATGTCCATGTAACGAAATACTTACTCTCCAGTTCCTCTACCAATTGATAATTAGACCTCGTTGGCAGTTCTATTTCTTTTATGAATTTTCCATCCAGAGAATACACATAAAGAGAGCCAAATGGAGATAGCATATACACTGCATTTTCTTTTTCTTTAATAACGGCATCGTATATTTCACGATACTCTCCGGGGCCTTGTCCCTTTTTACCTATTTTATGCAAAAGATGCCCTTCTTCATCAAAAGAAAACACAGCCGGAACCCCTTCATCGACAATATAATATCTGTTATCTTTTACAATAACTTTTACAGGCCTTACAAGAAAGGAACTATCATTGGTTTCCAATGGAATGACAGATATTTTAGAAAATAATTCTTCCGTTGCAACAGGGCGTTCAACCAAATCGACATGTAATACTTCACAGTCGGTTTTATCTCCAGTGCTTTTACATGAAAAAAGTATAAACAAGAGAAGTGTTAACAAGATATTCTTCATAACTTTATTAGATTAGATTAACAATGCAGGAAGTTATACCAAGAAATTTGTAGTAATCATCTCCTCTCCTGTATTTTAAAAAAGGAAATGAAGAAACTCTAAACTTTTGGTATAACTTCTGCTTAATAGTTAACAGGTACAAGAATATAATTGACTACCGTCAAAATGACAGTTTCCCCACTTATCAATGGTCTTGTAGCAACGTCCTACTCCATCAGAACACGTACGGGAGCAAGTGATAGTAGCACCACCCTCAGTATCGCCTGCCAATGCTTCGACATTCTGTAATGACAAAGAATTCAACTTATAAGATTGCTCTCTGAAATACGAGAATACAGCCAATACGAAAATGGCAAAACAGCCAATTGCTTTTAAATACTTTTTCATATACTCGGTTGTTTTAGTAATACAAAACAAATATCGTGTATTTATTTCTGGTTTTAAAGAAAATAAAGAAAAATTTCAAGACAATAAATTCCCCAATAGCATAAACGTATCAAAGCGCATCAAACAGACTACGTATCATTCATTCTTTATTTACTCGCATCCTGTTTGGTGATATACCCAAAACCACTACCTTTGCACCCTCAAAACCCAAACAAAAGCCACTGATGAAATACAAACTCCTCGTACTCGACTTGGACGGAACACTGACCAACGCTAAAAAAGAGATAACTCCACGCAACCGAGAAGCACTGATACGTGTACAGCAACAGGGTGTGAAACTGATACTTGCATCGGGACGTCCTACCTTTGGTATTGCACCCTTGGCCGACGAACTGCGCATGAAGGAGTTCGGCGGATTTATCCTCTCCTATAACGGCGGAGAAATTATCGACTGGAGTACCGGAGAGATCGTTTATGCCAATGTATTGCCGGACGAAGTGATACCTCGGCTATACGAATGCGCCACACGCAACCAACTCCCTATCCTGACTTACGACCGGCAATATATCATCACTGAATATCCTGATGACGTGTATGTCCGGAAAGAGGCTTTCCTCAATAAAATGCAGATATATCCTTCCAAGGATTTTCTGAAAGACATCCGTCTGCCGCCTCCTAAGTGCTTGATTGTGAGTGATCCACATCGTCTGATTCCCATTGAAGCCGAACTTTCGGTAGAACTGCAAGGTCAACTGAGTGTTTACCGCTCGGAGCCCTTCTTCCTCGAACTGGTGCCACAGGGAATAGACAAGGCACAATCTTTATCTGTCTTACTTAACAAGCTGAACATGAACCGGGAAGAGATGGTGGCTGTAGGCGACGGCTACAACGATCTTTCAATGATTCAATTTGCCGGATTGGGTGTAGCCATGGGCAATGCACAGGAACCGGTAAAGAAAGCCGCCGACTACATTACCCTTAGCAACGAGGAGGACGGTGTAGCTGCGGTCGTAAACAAGTTCTTTACAAAAGCACCCGAGAAGGGGGAGACAACAGTTTAAACACAGAAATTAATAAGAAAGCAAGTTGATTTCTCCATGATATTAACGCGTTATATATAAGTATATTATCATTCATCATACTAAACTTATCTCAGCCCGTATACCCGGGCCGGTGGGCCCGGGTATACGGGCTCATGGGCACAGGCATGCGGGCTTATGGGCCCGGGCATGCGGGACGAGATAAAGTCCGGACCATTTTCACTAAAGATACTAAGGAAAAGGAAATGCTTTAAACGGCATAAACAGATAGATAACACGCTATATACAATTACAGATCAATACCTTATCCATCAAAAACAGTGGGTGGAAGATGGAAGATAAAGGTGGAAGATAAACGGCTTGAAAACGCTATCTTCCACCCATTCATTTCGTTGATAATTAGATAAGTAAACAGAAAAAGGTGGAAGATGGAAGATCGGAATGCATTTTTCGTATGAGTGGCCCGATCTTACATCAGACACATATACTTACAGAGAATAATCCGGCAGAACACGTCCCAATTCAAATTATTTATTCTAACTTTGTGGTTTAAAACAGAATAAATCTCAAACGTTATGGAACATCAACTGACGATTTACAACACTTTAGATAGAAAAAAAGAGCTGTTTGTGCCTTTGCACGCTCCACATGTGGGCATGTATGTCTGCGGACCGACGGTATATGGCGATGCACATCTGGGACATGCCCGTCCGGCCATCACGTTCGACGTACTCTTCCGTTATCTCACCCGGTTGGGTTATAAAGTGCGATACGTGCGTAATATCACCGACGTAGGCCACCTGGAACATGACGCAGACGAAGGGGAAGATAAAATTGCCAAGAAAGCCCGTCTGGAACAACTGGAACCCATGGAAGTAGTGCAATACTACCTGAACCGGTACCATAAAGCCATGGAGGCACTGAACGTACTTCCCCCCAGCATTGAACCACATGCCTCGGGACATATCATCGAGCAGATCGAATTGGTAAAAAAGATTCTGGATGCCGGCTATGCATACGAAAGCCAGGGTTCGGTATACTTCGATGTAGCCAAATACAATAAAGACTACCATTATGGTAAACTCTCGGGACGCAATCTGGACGATGTACTGAATACAACCCGCGAACTGGACGGACAGGAAGAAAAACATAATCCTGCCGACTTTGCCCTTTGGAAACGGGCACAACCGGAACACATCATGCGCTGGCCTTCGCCATGGGGTGACGGTTTCCCCGGCTGGCATGCCGAGTGTACAGCCATGGGACGTAAGTATCTGGGCGAACACTTCGACATTCACGGAGGAGGCATGGACCTTATCTTCCCGCACCACGAATGCGAAATCGCACAGTCGGTAGCTTCACAGGGTGACGATATGGTTCACTACTGGATGCACAACAACATGATCACCATCAACGGCACCAAGATGGGCAAGAGTCTCGGAAACTTCATCACGCTGGATGAATTCTTCAGCGGCTCACACAAATTGCTGACTCAGGCTTACAGCCCGATGACCATACGATTCTTTATCTTGCAGGCACACTACCGCAGTCCGGTGGATTTCAGCAACGAAGCATTACAGGCAGCAGAAAAAGGACTGAGCCGACTGATGGAAGCAGTGGATGGTCTGGAGAAAATCACTCCTGCAGCTACTTCGAACGTCGACGTAAAAAGCTTGCGCACGAAATGCTTTGAAGCGATGAATGATGACTTGAACACTCCGATTGTGATTTCACATCTCTTTGACGGAGCCAAGATGATCAATAATATCATTGCCGGAAACAATACCATCTCTGCCGATGACCTGAAAGAACTGAAAGAAGTATTCCATACATTCTGCTTCGATATCCTGGGCCTGAAAGAAGAAATCGGCTCGTCGGACGGACGTGAAGCCGCTTATGGGAAAGTGGTCGATATGCTGCTGGAACAGCGGGTGAAAGCAAAAGCTAACAAAGACTGGGCTACGAGTGACCTGATCCGCAACGAACTGACTGCACTGGGATTCGAAATTAAAGATACTAAGGACGGATTTGAGTGGAAACTGAATAAATAAAATCTCAGAAAATTATTTAAAAGCACCACAAAGGACGCGGAGGGAACAGGACTGATAACTTTTTCTGTATACTCCGCGTCCTTTTGTAATAAATCGGAACAGATATTAAAATGACAGCACAAGAATTCTTTAAAAATGACCTCTTTGCCACCAACGCAGGTGTAGAGTTGATTGAAATAAGGGAAGGATACAGTAAAGCAAAACTGGAAATCAAGCCCGAACATCTGAATGCAGGACAACGGACACAGGGAGGTGCCATCTTTACTTTGGCTGACCTGGCACTGGCAGCGGCAGCCAATTCACACGGCACACTGGCCTTCTCCCTTTCTTCCAACATCACCTTCTTACGGGCCAGCGGACCGGGCGACACGCTTTATGCCGAAGCACGAGAACGCTATACAGGACGCAGCACGGGTTACTATCAGATAGATGTAACCGATCAGGAAGGCAGGTTGATAGCCACCTTTGAGTCAAGCGTATTCCGAAAAAAAGACGAAGTTCCGTTTACTTTGTAATGATAGAGGTCTGGGGATGACGGTAACCGCTGACACTCCGCAGGAATGCTTTGGCCGAACCAAAGTTAAGGTGCATATCCAACCGTACCGGAAGATGATTCCGGTCGTCTGTTACATAAAACGTTATAACCTCTTTCTCCTTTCCCTTTTTATTGTACTCTACCAGTGAGAATATCAGACAGCGATAGGTCGTATCGTTTTCGGCAGTAATCTTCTTGATACCCCTGTAAATGAGGGTCTGCTCCTCTACCTTACGCCCTGTCGCCATCGGAAACTGAATACGTTGGCCGACGGTGTAATCTTTCGGATCGAACGAACGGGCCTGCGCCAGAATACTCAACATATCATAAATACACCGGGTATCGCTTTGCTCTGTCTCTGTGACACTCCCATCTTTACGCACCCGTTTCTGGTTGACGTAACACATCCCGTTACGGAAAGAAAAACGGGCCTCATCAACGGTATAACGTTTTCCTTCTTCGGCACCTTTCCTGAAATAACGTGGCTCGAGTTTCTCCGTCATGACACTCGTTAAGGTGTCCCGCATCTTAAAAAAGAAATCAGCTTCCTTACTGCTGATGGCCAGCAGATTGACCCGATAGGCAGGTTCGGAATGATACGTTGTGGAATTGGTAGTCAGACTGGCCAAGCCTACTTTCTTCCAGATGAATTTCCAGTTGAAATAGAGTTCGTACATGACGTGCTCACCGGATTTAAACGCATCGTTTTTCGCTTCACATTGTGCGTTACCCGACAATGGGAAAGCAAAAAGCAGAGCAATAATAAGACATACCAACTCTTTCCGCCTAATTGTTACGGCGGTTACGGTTAGCATTTTGACTATCTCGGGTCTTTTTCTTCTTGTCTTCATCTGGTTTCTGTTTTTTAAGTTCGTCCGGCTTTTGCTTATCCAGAGACACAGCCGTCACATTCCAGTCCTGAGTGGCATCCCAGTTCGCTTTAAATTCAATGATATGCGGATAGTAGTATACCATCTCCGGCTGTATACCCTTTTCGTAGTCACCGGGATCCCATACTCCGTTACCGTTGGTGTCATTAATCAACCGGGCTCCATATTTGCCGGGATTCAGATAATAGAACTCCGCCCTCCCGTCAACCACCGGACGCCGTCGAAGCACTTTATCCTGATTATCCAACAGTTCGACAAAAGCAATAGAATCTGCTCCGGTTATATTGAGGAACACGTTACCATATTCTTCGATCTGGCGAACCTTGAAAGCTTGTTTTATTTTATTGGTAAACAAACCATAAATACCATGAAAAGCTGTAGAGTCAACGGCAAACTCATACTCTCCCCCGGGTTCCCAGTCATAATAGAGATTATAGCGGCGCACATCCAGTGAATCATGTTCGAACTCAAAAGAAACATCCGTCCATATCGTATCTACCTTCTGTCGAAGATGGATAGCGGCACTGTCAAAGCGCGCGACCGGTTCTTCGAAAGTCAGGGTAATATAATCGAATACGTCCATAGATGAAGGCGCGTGAGTATTTACCGACAAAAACTTGGTAGGTTCGGGCTCATCGTCTTTCTTCTTTTTCTTTTTAGGTTCTTCTTTCTTCACTTTCTTCGCAGCCAACCTCAGCGTATCTGTACGTGGGACCAACTGATTTAACGTATCTGTGTACAAATAGTTCAAACTCAACGTAAGCGTATCCTGCTTATAGAGCAACGAGTCGCGTATCCAATAATGGATAGTATCGTTACGGAATGTTTTTTCTACAATAAAAGCGTCCTTTTCATCGAAGTTCAGTCCTTTCAGTACAGGTAAAGAGTCCGCCGGAGCCGAAAAATACAAAGAAAACTTTTGGGGAGTAAGGCGTTCACTCTTAACCAGATATTGTGAAACAGAAGGTGTTTTGAACGAACGGAGCACAATATTATCGGGCAGGTAATAAGTATACTTCTGTTCAACAATAGTATCGATAGTCAGTGAGTCGACCCATGTGGTATCCTGACGTATTCTCTCTTCAAAGCGGGGAATAATCAATGAATCATTGAAAGCTACAGCTTCGGCTTTCTGATTATAGAAAAAGTTCTGATCGGCATCCATCAAACCGAAAATACGATATTTACCCGGTGCAACTCCACGAATCGTAAAATGCCCACGACTATCGGTGCGAGCCACACGATCAAAAGGTAATTTGGTAAAAGCCGAGTCATTCAGGTTGGAATGAAGCCCCACTAACATACCTTTTATAGGCTCCAGATCGGAAGCCTCAAGTAATGTGCCCGACACCTCCATCGTATCAATGGAAGCTCCCGTAGAGAACGTAAACGCAAAGTTACCAAGCGGGTTACCTTCATTGTTATCAACAATGGCATCGGAGAAATCGATAGTATAAGTTGTATTGGGTTTTAAAGAGTCGAGAAGATTTACGGTGATCCGCTTTCCTCCGGGTTTTATTTCGGGTTGTTGCAACTGGGGGGGCGAAACCACTACCTTTTCATTAGCCTTCTCGAGCTTAATGAACTCATCGAAATCAAGAACAATCTTTGACTTTTTATTATTTACAGCTCCTGCTGCCGGCGCACTGCCGATGAAACGGGGTGGCGTTTCATCAAAAGGTCCTCCATCCGGACGCCCCATACTGGCACAGGAATAAAGAGTAGCCATCAAAATAGCGACGCCCAACAGACTACGGATGAATCGTTTTTTTCTATGTATACTGTCTTTTAACATGCTGCAAAAATAAACCTTATCCATTAATTAATGCTATACTTTACACTAATTTATTCAAAAAGAGTCTGCTTGACAAGACAAAAAACGTATCTTTGACCAACAATTTACAAACCTAATAAGATTAACCCCATGAAAAGACAACTGCTGACTTGCTGCCTGGCGATATGTAGCCTCGCAACCATGGCTCAACATGACGAATGGAAAAACCCCGAAATTAATGCGGTAAACCGTGCACCGATGCACACCAATTACTTTGCTTACTCTTCAAGTGAAGAAGCAGCGAAAGCTGACAAAGAAAACTCAAGTAACTTTTTAACCCTGAACGGAATCTGGAACTTCAACTGGGTGAAAGATGCCGATGCACGTCCGACCGACTTCTACCGGACTGACTATAACGACAAAGGATGGGGACAAATGAAAGTTCCCGGTGTATGGGAAATGAACGGTTACGGTGATCCTATTTATGTGAATGTAGGTTATGCCTGGAGAAACCAATACAAAAACAATCCGCCTTTTGTACCCATAGAAAACAATCATGTAGGTTCATACCGGAAAGAGATCATCATCCCTGCCGAATGGTCAGGAAAAGAGATATTCGCTCACTTCGGCTCGGTAACCTCAAATATGTATTTATGGGTCAACGGTAAATATGTAGGCTATAGCGAGGACAGTAAGCTGGAAGCCGAATTTAACCTGACCAATTACCTGAAACCCGGTAAAAACCTGATCGCTTTCCAAGTATTCCGCTGGTGTGATGGAACATATCTGGAGGATCAGGACTTTTTCCGCTACTCCGGAGTAGGACGTGACTGCTACCTATACAGCCGCAATAAGAAATATATTCAGGACATCCGTGTAACGCCTGATTTGGACGCCAATTATACAAACGGTACACTGGATATAGCACTCAACCTAAACGGAAGCGGAACGGTAGAACTGAATCTGGCAGATCCGACAGGGAAAAACGTAGCCACAGCCCAAGTTAGCGGAAACGGTAAAAAGTCTGTTGGCATGAACGTAGACAATCCCGCAAAATGGACCGCAGAAACACCCAATTTATACACATTGACTGCAACATTGAAAAGTGGTAACAATACCACCTTGGAAGTGATACCGGTCAAAATAGGTTTCCGCAAAATAGAACTGAAAGGCGGACAAATCCTGGTAAACGGTCAGCCGGTGCTTTTCAAAGGCGCCGACCGTCATGAAATAGATCCGGACGGCGGATATGTTGTTTCACGTGAGCGCATGCTGCAAGACATCTTACGAATGAAACAGCTGAACATCAATGCCGTGCGTACCTGTCACTATCCGGACGACAATCTGTGGTACGACCTTTGTGACCAATACGGCATTTACGTAGTGGCGGAAGCCAATGTAGAATCACACGGAATGGGATATGGCAAAGAGACACTTGCCAAAAATCCATCTTATAAAAAAGCACATCTGGAACGTAACCAACGCAACGTACAAAGAGGGTATAACCATCCTTCCATCATCTTCTGGTCTTTAGGGAACGAAGCCGGATACGGTCCGAACTTCGAACAATGCTACACATGGATCAAGAATGAAGACAAAACGCGTGCCGTACAATACGAACAGGCAGGCACCAATCAGTTCACAGACATTTTCTGCCCGATGTATTACGATTATGATGCCTGCAAGAAATATTGTGAAGGCAACATAGACAAGCCCCTGATTCAGTGCGAATATGCCCACGCCATGGGTAACTCACAGGGTGGTTTCAAAGAATATTGGGATCTGATACGTAAATATCCGAAATACCAGGGCGGATTCATCTGGGACTTTGTTGACCAATCCAACCACTGGAAGAATAAAGACGGTGTAGATATTTACGGATACGGTGGCGATTTCAATAAATATGACGCTTCGGACAATAACTTTAATAATAACGGTTTGATCAGTCCCGACCGCCGTCCGAATCCTCATGCCCATGAAGTAGGATATTTCTATCAGTCCATCTGGACCACTCCCGCAGACCTTGCCAAAGGAGAAATAAAAGTATATAATGAAAACTTCTTCCGCGACTTGTCTGCATACTATATGGAGTGGCAATTACTGGCAGACGGCGAAGTAATGCAAGCCGGAGTGATTCAGGACCTGAACGTGGCTCCACAACAAACAGCTACCCTTAAACTGAATCTGAATACGGAAAATATCTGCCCATGCAAAGAACTGCTACTCAACGTAGCTTACAAACTGAAATCCGCCGAAACATTGATGCCGGCAGGAAGTACAGTGGCATATGACCAGTTGACCATCCGTCCGTACAAAGCCCAAACTCCGGAATTAAAGAACCGGAAGGCATCTAACATTGCCGTTCATGTACCGGTTATCAAAGATAACGATCATAACTACCTGATTGTAGAAGGTGAAAACTTCATTATTGAATTCAATAAACACAATGGCTATCTTTCTCGCTACGAAGCAGACGGCATACAGTTATTGAATCAGGGAGCCCAACTGACTCCCAACTTCTGGCGTGCTCCTACCGACAACGACTATGGGGCAGGATTGCAGCACCGGTATGCCGTATGGAAAAATCCGGGACTGAAGTTAACTTCTCTGAAACAGAATATTGAAAACGAGCAGGCGGTTATTCAGGCAGAATATGACATGAAAGCCGTAAAGGGTAAATTGTTCCTGACTTACGTCATCAACAATGAAGGCGCCATCAAAGTAACTCAAAAGATGGAAGCCGGCAAAGAAGAGAAAGTTTCTGATATGTTCCGCTTTGGCATGCAAATGCAAATGCCCGAGAACTTTAATGAAGTAGAATATTATGGCCGCGGTCCGATAGAAAATTACGCCGACCGTAATCACTCTACCATGCTTGGCAAATATCGCCAGACAGTTGCCGAACAATTCTATCCATATATCCGACCGCAGGAAACCGGAACCAAGACCGATTTACGTTGGTGGAGAGTATTGAACGTCAGCGGAAACGGCTTGCAGTTCGTAGGCGATACTCCTTTCTCTGCTTCTGCCCTGAACTACAGCATCGAATCTTTGGATGACGGAGCACAGAAAGACCAACGTCACTCTCCTGAAGTGCCGAAAGCTCCTTTCACCAATCTGTGCATTGACAAGGTGCAGATGGGATTAGGATGTGTCAACAGTTGGGGAACACTTCCGCTTGAAAAGTACCGCGTACCTTATCAGGATTATGAATTCAGTTTCATCCTGACACCTGTACGTCATAAAGTCAACATGTAAGGAATTAAAAAGAAACTCCTCAAAGCAACAATCAAACAGTGATCCGGAGTGTTCCGGATCACTGTTTTTATATATACCTTCTCCCGCTCCACTTATGCAGTCTTTCCAACGAGAATGACAGATACCTTTTGACAGCTTTTTACGCAACACCTATATTAATTAGAGAAAAACATAGTTAAAAAACAGCTATTCAAAGAACATCAAGATGGAAAAAAGAGTACTTTTGCGCAGAAAACTGATTAAGTACATTCGGTTTTCTCTCCCTTATCATTGAAGGGTTAGCACGATAAATCACATTACCACAAAATGGACATCATTATAAATTGAATATAAAGAAGGTATGAAAAGTAAAATTGTTTTATTTGCATTTTGTTTAGCCCTCCTGTCGAGTTGCGGCAAAAAGGGATTTGACCTGAGCGGGGGAACCCCGGAATGCGCAGTACAGGTGCTGCAACCCACTACAGTAAATCTGAAGAGTTCCTATCCGGCCACTATCAAAGGTAAACAAGACGTAGAAATCCGTCCGCAAGTATCGGGATTCATCACAAAAGTTTGCGTAGACGAAGGTTCTATGGTACGCAAAGGACAGATATTGTTCATCATCGACCCGGTACAATATGAAGCCGCTGTCCGTTCGGCCAAAGCAGCCGTAGCTACTGCAAAAGCCGGAGTGAACACACAAGAAATCACAGTGAACAACAAACGTGAATTAAATAAAAAGAATATCATCAGTGATTACGACCTGGCGATGGCAGAAAACTCTCTGGCATCTGCCAAAGCACAACTGGCTTCCGCACAGGCACAACTGATAAGTGCAGAACAAAATTTAACCTTCACCAATGTAAAAAGCCCTTCAGATGGTATTGTCAACACAATTCCTTATCGTCTGGGAAGCCTTGTCAGCCCTTCTATCCAAACTCCGCTGACCATCGTTTCGGACATTAACGAAATGTATGTCTACTCTTCACTGACTGAAAAAGATCTATTGGCACTGGTACGTAAAGACGGTTCTCAGATTTCAGCTGTAGAGTCTTATCCGGAGGTAGGGCTTGAGCTATCGGACGGAACCACCTACGCCGATAAAGGTAAAATGTCCACCATTAGTGGTGTCATCAACCAAAATACCGGAGCAGTAAGTATTCGGGCCACTTTCCCTAACAAAGAACATTTGCTGAGAAGCGGTGGTATGGCCAACCTGATCGTACCCTATCATCTGGAAAATGCAATTGTTATTCCGCAAAAAGCTACAACGGAAATACAAGACAAGAAATTTGCTTTCGTGTTGCAGCCGGACAATACTGTAAAGATGACTGAAATAAATGTTTTCAATGTGGATAACGGACACGATTACGTAGTGACTTCCGGCTTGAAAGCTGGTGAAAAAGTGGTCTTGGATAATGCCAGCACCCTGAAAGACGGACAGGCAATCAAACCAGTTACTCCGGAACAGGCTAAAGCCAACTTCCAACAAGCACTTGAAGAGAAAAAACAAGGAAAATAAAATCAGCATAGCAAGTTAAATATGAAACTAGATAGATTTATTAATCGTCCGGTACTATCTACGGTGATCTCCATCGTTATAGTAATCTTGGGTATTCTGGGCTTGATTTCGCTGCCTATTTCCCAATATCCGGATATTGCCCCACCTACGGTAAGCGTTTCGACCACTTATCAGGGTGCTAATGCACAAACGGTATTAAACAGTGTAGTCGCCCCGCTGGAGGAGCAAATCAACGGTGTGGAAAACATGATGTACATGAGTTCCACAGCAACCAATACCGGTGAAGCCCGTATTGACGTATACTTTAAACAAGGCACCGATCCGGATATGGCCGCGGTAAACGTTCAAAACCGCGTAGCCAAAGCACAAGGTCTGCTACCCGCCGAAGTAACCAAAGTAGGCGTCATCACTTCAAAACGACAGACCAGTATGTTGCTGGTATTTTCTTTATATAGTTCCGACGACAAATACGATAACGAATTTCTGGAAAATTATGCCAAGATCAATCTGGTGCCGGAAGTGCAGCGCGTACCGGGTGTAGGTGACGCCATGGTGCTTGGTGCAGACTATTCAATGCGTATCTGGCTGAAACCGGATATCATGGCCCAATATCACCTGATGCCTACCGATGTTTCCGCAGCATTGGCCGAACAGAACATTGAGGCTGCTCCGGGAGCATTCGGTGAAGAGGGTAACCAGACTTTTCAATATACTCTGAGATACAAGGGGCGCCTGCAAAGTCAAGAAGAATTTGAGAATATTGTAATCCGTGCTACTGAAGACGGACAGGTACTTCGACTGAAAGACATCGCCAGTGTAGAATTGGGACGTCTGACTTACGGATTTACCAATAAAGTGAACGGGCATCCGGCAGTAACCATCATCGTATTCCAGACAGCCGGTTCGAATGCGACAGCTATTATCAACGACATCCTCGCCTTACTGGATAAGTCAGCTTCTACCTTCCCACCGGGCGTCAAAGTAAATGTATCACAGAATGCCAATGACTTCTTGTTCGCTTCTATTCATGAGGTAGTCAAGACATTGATCGAGGCATTTATTCTTGTATTCATTGTGGTATACATTTTCCTGCAGGATCTACGCTCCACATTGATTCCTGCTATCGCCATCCCGGTTGCATTGATCGGTACGTTCTTTGTCTTATATCTGATTGGGTTCAGTATCAACCTTCTGACACTATGTGCCATGGTACTTGCCATAGCGATTGTGGTCGATGATGCGATCGTCGTCGTGGAAGGCGTCCATGCAAAACTTGACCAAGGCTATAAATCAGCCCGTCTGGCTTCCATCGATGCCATGAATGAATTGGGAGGTGCCATCGTTTCTATCACATTGGTAATGATGTCTGTATTTATTCCGGTAAGTTTCATGTCCGGTACTTCCGGTACATTCTATCGCCAGTTCGGTCTGACAATGGCTATCGCTATTGCACTTTCGGCCTTGAATGCTTTGACATTGAGTCCTGCACTGTGTGCCATCCTACTGAAACCACACGATCCGAACAAAAAAGAAAAAGTGACGCTTGCCAAACGTTTCCATGCTTCATTCAATGCGGCATACGATACGATTTTGAAAAAATATAAGAAAAGGGTACTATTCTTCATCCAGAAACCTTGGCTTACAATCAGTGCGGTAGTAGCCGGCTTTGCCCTGATGATTTTCCTGATGAATATCACCCCGACCGGTTTGGTTCCGAATGAAGATACAGGTACCATCATGGCTGTTGTCGACATGCCCCCGGGTAGTTCTAAAGAACGTACCGAAGCGGTGATGCAACAGGTAGACAGCCTGATAGCTTCAGAGTCGGCAATCGACAGCCGTACGATGATTGTAGGCTATAGCTTCATAGCAGGACAGGGACCCAGCTACGGTTCATTTATTTGTAAACTGAAAAACTGGGATGAGCGATCCATCAAAGAACGTTCAGACTTTGTTTCGGGCATGTTATACCTCAAAGCTCGTGAAGTGATTAAAGACGCCCGTGTACTGTTGTTCGCTCCACCGATGATTCCGGGTTATAGTGTGTCCAACGGTTTTGAGATGAACCTACAGGATAAAACGGGAGGTAGCCTTGACAAATTCTATGAGGTGGCTCAGGATTTCATCTCTAAATTGCAGGCCCGTCCCGAAATTCAATCAGCGCAAACATCGTTCAATCCGAACTTCCCGCAATACATGATAGACATCGACGCAGCTGCTTGTAAGAAAGCCGGACTATCACCTAACGATATTCTGACCACTTTGCAAGGCTACTACGGTGGTTTGTATTCTTCAAACTTCAACCGCTTCGGTAAAATGTATCGCGTAATGATTCAAGCGGAACCGAACAGTCGCACCAACCTCGAGTCGCTGAAATCAATCAAGATACGCAATGGTAACGAAATGGCGCCTATCACTCAGTTTATGAATATTAAGCGCATCTACGGACCGGATAATATCAAGCGATTCAACATGTTTACCGCTATGACCATCAACGGTTCTCCCGCTGACGGCTATAGTTCCGGTCAAGCCATCCAGGCAATGCAGGAAGTAGCCGAACAGACTTTACCTACAGGATATGGCTATGAATTCTCGGGTATGACCCGCGAAGAACAAAGCTCCAGTGGCAGCTCCACAGCTATGATCTTCGTTCTTTGCTTCGTATTCGTTTATTTGTTGCTGAGTGCCCAGTACGAAAGTTATATTTTACCATTGGCTGTATTGCTTTCTATTCCTTTCGGTCTGGCAGGCAGCTTCATCTTTGCCCACCTGATGGGATTGGCCAATAATATCATCCCTATTTTGGGAGCAGCTACCAACAACATTTATATGCAGATTGCATTGATTATGTTGATAGGTTTGTTAGCAAAGAATGCGATCCTGATTGTCGAATTTGCCCTCGACCGTCGTAAGATGGGTATGAGCATCACCTGGGCTGCCGTATTGGGAGCAGGTGCACGTCTCCGTCCTATTCTGATGACCTCTTTAGCAATGGTAGTAGGTTTGATTCCGTTGATGCTTGCCATGGGAGTAGGTGCCAATGGTAACCGTGCTTTGGGTACAGCTGCGGTAGGCGGTATGTTTATCGGTATGATATGCCAGATATTTGTGGTTCCTGCTTTGTTCGTTCTCTTCCAGTATTTACAGGAGAAGGTGAAACCTATCGAATGGGAAGACATCGATAATACAGATGCAGAAACAGAAATTGAACAATACGCTAAATAGGAATAAAGAAAAGAATATGAAGAAACAAATTATAGGTATGTTGTGTGCAACTGCTCTCCTGAGCAGCTGCCACATCTATAAATCATATGACAGACCTAAGGATATAGAAGCTTCCGGGCTTTACCGGGATACAGTATCTGTTGCCGATACTTTGGTATCCGATACTGCCAACTTCGGAAATCTGCCTTGGAGAGAGGTCTTCACAGATCCTCAGTTACAAGCGTTAATCGAACAGGGACTGACTCACAATACTGACCTGCTGACTGCCGCACTGAAAGTGAAAGAGGCACAGGCATCGCTGATGTCAGCCCGCTTGGCTTATGCTCCTTCACTCGGATTGTCACCACAAGGAACCATCAGCAGTTTCGACAAACATGCGGCAACGAAAACTTATTCACTGCCTGCAACTGCCAGTTGGGAGATCGATTTGTTCGGCAAACTGCTGAATGCCAAACGGGGTGCACAAGTAGCATTGTTACAAACGAAAGCATATCGCCAAGCTGTACAGACCCAGATCATCTCGGGAATTGCCAATACATACTACACGTTATTAATGCTCGACCGTCAGCTCGACATCACCGAACAGACCGCCGACATCATGAAACGTAATGTTGAAACTATGCAAGCTATGAAGGATGCCGCCATGTTCAACACGACCTCTGCCGGAGTGGAACAAAGCAAAGCTGCCTATGCACAAGTATTGGCCTCTATCCCAGCCATTCAGCAGAGTATCCGCGAAACCGAAAATGCCATGTCTATGCTGCTGGCACAGGCGCCGCAGACTATTCAACGGGGAGTCCTTGAAGAACAGCAATTGCCGGAAGAGTTTTCAGTAGGTGTTCCTTTGCAGCTACTTTCTAACCGTCCGGATGTAAAAGCAGCCGAAATGGCTCTGGCCAGCACTTATTACAATGCAAACTCAGCCCGTGCCGCCTTCTATCCGCAGATCACAATCAGTGGGTCAGCCGGATGGACCAACAGTGCCGGTAGCGCCATTGTCAACCCGGGTAAACTGCTGGCATCCGTACTTGGTTCACTTACTCAGCCGCTGTTCTACCGGGGTGCAAACATCGCCCGTCTGAAGATAGCCAAGGCACAACAGGAAGAAGCTAAACTGGCCTTCCAACAGAGTATACTGAATGCAGGAAGTGAAGTAAGCAATGCACTGTACCAGTATCAGAGTGCTTCCGAAAAAACGGCTTCCCGCAAAATGCAAGTGGAATCATCAGAGAAAGCATCTGAATATACAAAAGAATTGTTTAAATTAGGGACGTCTACTTATCTGGAGGTATTGTCGGCCGAACAATCTTTGCTCAGTGCCCGTTTATCTCAGGTAAACGATACTTTCGACCGGATGCAGGCTGTAGTAAGCCTTTATCAGGCATTAGGCGGCGGAAGAGAAGATTAACTTTAAATACAATACAATTATGATTAGTCCATTAGCATCGATAGCCCCCGGGGCAAAAATCGGTAAGAATGTCACCATTCAACCGTTCGCTTACATTGAAGATAATGTCGAAATAGGGGACGACTGCATCATTATGTCTTATGCCAGCATACTGAATGGCACGCAGCTGGGAAAAGGTAACAAAGTGCATCAACACGCCGTACTCGGAGCGGAGCCACAGGATTTCCATTACAAAGGAGAAGAAAGTTCACTGATCATCGGTGATAACAATCATATCCGCGAGAATGTAGTCATCAGCCGGGCCACTTTCGGCGGAAACGCCACAAAGATCGGCAACGGCAACTTCCTGATGGACAAGGTTCATGTCTGTCATGACGTACAAATCGGTGACAATTGCGTAGCCGGTATCGGTACTACAATTGCCGGAGAATGTACCTTGGACGATTGCGTGATCCTGAGTGGAAACGTCACACTCCATCAATATTGCCATGTAGGACAATGGACGTTGATTCAGAGCGGTTGCCGCATATCAAAAGACGTACCTCCTTATGTTATTATGGCCGGAAATCCGGTAGAATATCACGGAGTAAACGCTGTAGTATTACAACAACATAAAAATACGAGCGAAAGGGTCTTGCGACATATTGCCAATGCTTACCGTTTGATCTATCAGGGCAATTTCAGCCTGCAGGATGCAGTACAAAAAATTGTAGACCAGGTTCCCATGAGCGAAGAGATAGAAAATATCGTTGCATTCGTCAAGGAGTCAAAACGTGGAATCGTAAAATAGGCACAATCATCTGCCGATAAAGAAAAGGTGTAGTCATCCTGGGATGGCTACACCTTTCTTTTATTATTTTCCATGCTTTTACACAGGCAGGTTCATTCTATTCAAACTCCAAGGTACCGAAGAAATCGGGACGATGGAAATCCGGTTTCTCTATTTTAATCGGATTCCATGAAAGGAAATGCGGGGTCTGCAATTCGTCTCCACATTTGTAGAAGTTCGCAGTAATCGTTTTTCCGTCCAGAGAAGTAATATTGTGTTTAAAGAATGCTGTATATGGAATGATCAGCGCCACTTCCCAGTTACACTCTTCAATGCGTTCATTGAACGGCTGGCGTCCCAGGCTGGCCCAACGCTTTACCTGATCCATCACTTCCTGAGAGGCACGCTCCCGGTCGTTACGTTCTGCTCCGGCACCTATAAGAATCGTCCCGATACAGTTGCATTCGATGTTATAATAAATACCGTCACCGGCAGGCACAGAAAAGAACTCCACGCAAGAGTCCGTCCACACAGACCCGTTGTCCTCTCCGTACTTAGCCCTCACACTGGCCTCTTTCACATTAAAGTGCAACAAAACAGCATCATCGCTATGGGCTATACGGAACTCCACTTTCGGACGATAAGGATAAGCTTCCCAATTCACATTATCAATAGTCTGGAAACCGATCTTTTCTTTATCCAGTAATTCGGGAAGTGCATCGACCTCCACATTAGCAATACTGATCTTTTTTACTTTCATGGTCTATTCTATTTTTATCTTGCAAAAATATATACTTTATTCCAGTATTTCATTCTCCATCCGATGCTATTTTACAACCTTTTCCGAAAACGTTTACTTTCGGCTATCCTTTTTCATGGTCAGTCAGATGATTTCCTTACCTTTGCAGCGTGAAACAACCATCTTACATTGATTTAAGATAATAACTTCAACGGGTAAATCCCCATTGTATATAACAAATAACACAAAAAATGAAGAAGCATCTAATTTTATCTGCCTGCCTGATGATGGCAGTAAGCAGTTTTGCTCAAAAGAAAGACTTTAGTTATAAGTTTTACGGACAGATTCGCACAGACCTTTATTACAACAGCCGTGCTAACGAAGAGACAGTAGACGGATTGTTTTACATGTATCCCAAAGACGAAGTACTCGATGAAAACGGCAAGGACCTGAACGCAACTGCCAACGGTAGCTTTTATACCTTATATACCCGCCTGGGAATAGACGTAGCCGGCCCTAAATTGGGACGTGCCATGACTTCTGCCAAAGTAGAAGTGGACTTCCGCGGCTCAGGAACTTCCTACTCCACCATCCGCTTACGCCATGCCTACCTGAACCTGGATTGGGGACGTTCAGCTCTCTTACTCGGCCAAACCTGGCATCCGCTGTTCGGTGATGTATCACCACAAATACTGAATCTTTCGGTGGGTGCACCTTTCCAGCCATTCAGCCGTGCCCCTCAAATTCGCTATCGCTATACACATAAGGGATTCCAACTGACAGGAGCCGCAATCTGGCAATCGCAGTATTTATCGCAAGGCATTGCCGGCAAGAGCCAGGCTTATATAAAGAACAGCTGTGTCCCCGAATTCTATCTGGGACTCGATTATAAAGCCAACGGATGGATAGCTGGAGCAGGCATAGAACTTCTCTCCCTGAAACCCCGTACAGAGTCTAAAATAGATGATAAAGTTTATAAAGTGAACGAACGCATCACCACTTTATCTTATGAAGGACATGTAAAATACAGCAATAAAGACTGGTTTGTAGGGGCCAAAACCGTATTGGGCTCTAATCTGACACAAACTTCGATGCTCGGTGGATTCGGAATCAAATCGATCGATAAGCAGACCGGAGAACAGAAATATACACCGATCCGGGTATCCAGTTCATGGCTGAACGTTGTATACGGACAGAAATGGAAACCGGGCATCTTCCTGGGATATGTCAAGAATCTGGGGACAAGTGATGCTTTAGCATCCGGTCAACTGTACGGAACAGGAACCAATGTAGACCAGGTAGTAACTGCCGGAGCCGAACTGACATACAACGTCAATCACTGGAAGTTTGGAGTGGAATATACCTATACTTCCGCTGCTTACGGTTCACTGAATCTTAAAAACGGCAAAATCATCGATACGCATTCCATCGGTAACAACCGTATCGTAGGTGTAGCCATGTTTATGTTTTAAAAACAGATGAATAATACATTACCTATCCACTTCGCTCCGCTTCAGGGATATACCGAGGCAGCCTATCGTAATGCCCATGCCGCCGTTTTCGGCGGCATAGATGTCTATCATACTCCTTTTGTACGAGTAGACCGGGGAGAGTTCCGCCACAAAGACGTTCGGGACATTCTACCCGAAAACAACCGGGTGGCCCGCCTTATCCCGCAACTCATAGCCTCCGAAGCGGATAAAACAGAGCGTATGATCGCCCTCTTCATCGAACAGGGCTATCGGGAGATAGACATCAATCTCGGCTGTCCTTTCCCGATGTTGGCAAAACGACAATGCGGGTCCGGCATGCTACCTTATCCCGACAAGGTGGAGGCATTGCTAAAACAAACGGAACAATTTCCCGACATACGCTTTTCGGTAAAGATGCGTCTGGGATGGGAAAAACCGGATGAATGCCTGTCACTGATACCGTTGCTTAACGCTGCTCCCCTGACCGAAATCACACTCCATCCCCGGTTGGGCATCCAGCAATACAAAGGCGAGGTAGACATGGAGGGATTTACCTCTTTCTACGAAGCATGCAGACATCCCGTAGTCTATAATGGAGATATCCTGACCGTAACAGACATCCACCGCATTACCGACAGGTTCCCAAACCTTGCCGGAGTGATGATCGGACGCGGATTACTGACAAACCCTGCATTAGGCTGGGAGTACAAAGAAGGCAGAAAGCTTTCTCCCGAAGAGTGGCATGAAAAGCTTAAGGCACTGCACACAGCCGTTTTCCTTCATTACGAAGAGCAGATACAAGGTGGCGAAGCGCAACTGGTAACCAAGATGAAAACATTCTGGGAGTATCTGGCTCCACAGATCGACCGGAAAAGTTGGAAAGCTATCCATAAAAGCACTACGCTCACCAAATACAACATTGCCGTCCGTTCGGCATTCTGACAGAAAGTTCATCCGGACAATGCGTAGTTTGGCATCCGTTTCATTATCACTGATAGTCAGCAAATTATATTTACCTGTATTTTCCTTTCGATGTAAAAGCATTTACCCCGGCATGTAAAGGCTTTTACGTCGGCATGTAAAGCCATTTACCTCGGTACGTAAAACCATTTACTCCGGTACGTAAAATCTTGACCAGCACACGGCGATGTTAGTCGACCTACATACCTTGGAGCAGTAACCTATCTTTTCTTTAAAAGAGAGGGAGTCCTTGAGTGATCCTCCCCCTGATACCAGATTCTCTACGGATGCAATTCTTTAAAAGTCTGATTCTCTTCTTTCACCTGCTTCACAGTTTCATTCAAATCGTCAATCGGCAGATCGTATCCATACCACCCGGTATAGCAATCAGTTACATACCATTTACCGTCAATCAAGTCGAATATCACACGTAAGTCAACTTCCGACTCCTCATACCCAGCTTCAAACTCTTTATGGGTAGGTTCGTTCACCGTAAATTTAGAAACATAGATTCCTCCTTCCTCCTGGGTAATGCGTTCCTCTTTTAGAGTCTCGCCATCCAGCAACGGCCATTTCTCTTGTGTAAAGGGGAAGGTTTTCTCGCTATTTCCATCGTCCGTCATCAGAGTGATGGGAGTTTTTAACGGAAATTTCACACGGGTATACTGGAAAGAAGCACTTGAGGTGAACTTCTTCAGAAACGTCTGGAAAGGTTCATCAGCCGTTTCCGCAGTAGCGGCACTCTCTGCCTTCGCTTTCGAAGTATTTCCACAGGAAATAAAGCAAATGCCTCCCATCAGGGTAAGCATAAACAGACAAAGCACAAATCTTTTCACTTTCATAATGAATGGGTTATTAAGACGGGGAATCCCACCCCGCATTTTCAGCGGGCAAAGATAATATATCTTCCTAATATCCAATCGGGAAGGACAGAATTATTTATGTTTCAGGTATTCATATCCGAAGCGGCAATAAAGACATTTCTTCTTGTCGCAATATTCCTTCTGTAACTGCAACAACGCCTGACTGTCCGCTGCTGTCCGGACAGGAATTCCGGCTTCGCTCCACATGCGGGTGACGTAGTTGTTTTCAGCTTTCAACTCTTCAAGCAATGAAGCTGCGCGTTCACACAACCTTTCGTCTGCCTTATGCAAACCGTAAGCATACAGAAAAGGTATGACCGTATTGATAATGATCAGTTCCCTTGCACCGGAACCGATGCTTTTCTCCTTCCGGGGAGAGGTCCTGCCAAACATGAAGTGCTCCTCCCAATAAGCAGAAGTATGGCCGGAGAAGATCGACTTTAACTCTTTCAGGGTTTGCGCTTCCATGACACGTGAAAACAGGGAACGCTCTTTGTAATATAGGGAAGCCAGTTGTGCCAGCCTCACATGTGGAAAATTGCCGGGACGAAGACGGAGAAAACGCCACAAAGAAGCATTCATCACCGGCGGAAGTTCAAACTTATGTTGCAGATAACGGAATTCCTTCTGCATCCAACTGAAATAATCGTCAACAGGTTCTCCCTCCAGCAAACCGGCCTGTCCAAAGAAGAAAGCCTCCACTTGTGTCAGGTCGTCACGATGCTTATCGATGGAGCGGAACGGAAGCAGATTCGCCCAGGCTTCAAAAGCATCTCCATTCAGTCCGAAACCAAAATTACGTGCCAGCGTGATGAAAAAGGCGTCCTCCCAATGTTGGTTGCAGCGCTGAAGCCGCCGGGATATGGTCTGGTTCTTCTGATCGAAACGCTCGGTCTGTAAAGCTGTCAGCCAGGAATGAACCGTTAGTTTGGAAAGAGTTTCCAAGATCGAATAGCAAGGTGGATGTACGTCTGCCCGGCAAAGCTCGTCATAATGTTCCTTCACCCGGCGGGGACAAGCCAACCGGAGTTGCGGGACAGGTTCACCATTGGTGCGGTATATCTCACAATCTATTTCCGTGGCAATGTGTAAAATCACTGAGTCATAGGCTATATCATGATCATGCCCGTGACGGAACCAATCGGAAGAGACTGCATGTATTTCGACATTACCTACCCAAAGCGTACCGTCAATCTTTAGTTTGGCATTAAAAAAATCGGGGCCTGCATTAGGATTCGGCAGTCCCGTATCAATCACTTCAACAGGCAGCCCGGTGGTTGTTTGCAGTTCATGAAGAGGAAAGATTTTGTGTTTCCACACATAGTGTAGGAGGTGTTCCATTGTTAACAAGACGTTAATGTGCTCGACAAATGTAATAAAAATCCTATCTTTGCGACTAATATTTTGGATATAAAGTCTATAAAGTCAGTAAAACAATGAAAATAGCATTAATAGGTTACGGAAAAATGGGCAGGGAAATCGAAAAAGTAGCCCTCAGTCGCGGACACGAAATTGTCAGCATTATCGACATCAATAATCAGGATGATTTCGAATCCGAAGCGTTTAAATCGGCAGATGTGGCTATTGAGTTCACTAATCCCATGGTAGCCTACAGCAATTATATGAGAGCTTTCAAAGCAGGTGTAAAGTTAGTTTCGGGCAGTACCGGATGGATGGCAGAGCACGGCGATGAAGTAAAGGAACTATGCAGCAAAGGTGGAAAAACCCTGTTCTGGTCATCCAATTTCAGCCTGGGCGTAGCCATCTTCTCGGCAGTCAATAAGTATCTGGCTAAAATAATGAACCAGCTCCCGGCATATGACGTGACCATGAGTGAAACCCACCACGTGCACAAACTCGATGCACCAAGCGGAACGGCCATCACGCTGGCAGAAGGTATTCTTGAAAACATGGAACGTAAAAACGTTTGGGTAAAAGAGGAAGCACACTCAGCGAACGAGTTGCCGATTCACTCCATCCGTGAAGGCGAAGTATTCGGTATCCACACCATCCGTTACGATTCGGAGGCGGACAGTATCTCCATCACCCACGATGCCAAAAACCGGGGAGGTTTTGCTTTGGGTGCGGTACTTGCCGCAGAATACACAGCAACCCATGAAGGCTATCTGGGTATGAGCGATTTATTCCCATTCTTAAAAGACTAACATCATGAGAAAAGCAACACGTACTCAATGGATAAAGTGTTCCATTGCCATTCTTCTTTATCTGATCTTTCTGATCTGGGTGAAAAGCTGGTGGGGACTGATTGTGGTTCCTTTTATTTTCGATGTTTACATTACCAAGAAAATCCCCTGGTCATTCTGGAAGAAGTCAAAGAACCCGACTGTCCGAAGCGTAATGAGTTGGGTAGATGCCATCGTTTTCGCTTTGGTGGCAGTATATTTCGTGAACATCTATATCTTTCAGAATTATCAGATCCCATCCTCCTCACTGGAAAAATCATTGCTGGTGGGAGACTTCCTGTATGTAAGCAAGATGAGCTATGGTCCCCGTGTACCGAATACTCCGCTATCGATGCCATTGGCACAGCATACACTGCCGATACTGAACACCAAGTCGTACATTGAGTGGCCTCAGTGGAAATACAAACGTGTGCCCGGGTTCGGTAAAGTAAAACTGAACGATATTGTAGTGTTTAACTTCCCTGCAGGAGACACTGTTGCGCTGAACTTTCCGGATGCCGACTTTTATACACTGGCATACAACATCGGGAAGCAGATTTATCCGAATCCGATCAATATGGACAGTCTGACCCGGGAACAACAGAAAACAGTATACGATTTATATTACAATGCCGGACGAAAAGAAATAATGTCCAATCCCCAACGGTATGGCAAGGTTGTCACCCGTCCGGTGGACCGCCGGGAGAATTACGTAAAACGTTGTGTAGGGCTGCCGGGCGATACACTCCAAATTATCAACGGTCAGGTGATGATTGACGGGAAGGCAATAGAAAACCCTGAGAACCTGCAATTCAACTACTTTGTGCAAACTACGGGTCCGTATATCACAGAAGAGATGTTCCGCGAACTGGGGATCAGTAAAGCCGACCAGGGATTAACTCCCGAAGGAGCAGGTTATGAAGAAGGGTTGGTTGAGTTAGGAATGGATGGACGAAACGCCCAAGGCAGGCTGAATCCTGTATATCACCTTCCGCTCACAAAAAAAATGTATGATACTCTGTCCGCCAACAAAAAGTTGATCAGCAAAATCGTGATAGAGCCGGAAGATTATGCCGGAGACATGTATCCTCTGAATTTATATACTCACTGGAACCGCAGCAATTACGGCCCTATCTGGATTCCGGCAAAGGGAGCCACTATCACGCTGACTCCGGATAATCTGCCTATCTACGAACGTTGCATCACTGCCTACGAAGGCAATAAACTGGAACAGAAAGAAGACGGAATCTACATTAACGGTGTGAAGACAGACCAGTATACTTTCCAGCTGGATTATTACTGGATGATGGGTGATAACCGGCATAATTCGGCTGATTCCCGTTATTGGGGATTCGTACCCGAAGACCACGTAGTAGGTAAACCGATCGTCGTATGGCTGTCATTGGATAAAGACCGTGGCTGGTTTGACGGTAAAATCCGCTGGAACCGCATCTTTAAGTGGGTAGACTAAGTAGTAATGAGAAAGGGATTTAAATGGATTATAGCATTTGCCGGAGCAATAGTTATCGTATTATTGCTCCGCGGCTTTGCTTTTACCTCATGCCTGATACCTTCATCGGGCATGGAGAACTCCCTTTTCCAAGGCGAACGTATTCTGGTCAATAAGTGGAGCTACGGACTTCGGGTACCTTATATGTCACTGTTCTCCTACCACCGCTGGAATCCAAGGCGCATTGATAAAGACGACATCGTCGTATTCAATAATCCCGCGGCTATCAAAGAACCGGTCATCGACCGGAGAGAAATCTATATCAGCCGGTGTATCGGTGTACCGGGAGATACTTTGCTTATCGATTCACTATTCAATGTAGTAGACCGCAACACACAACTCGGACCGGACCGGAAACAACTCTACACTTATCCACAGACCAAGGAACAGCAGTTAGACTCACTACTTTCTATTCTTTCCATCGGCTCCAACGAACTGATGGGGCAGCATGAAGGCAAGAATGTACGAAGCTTCAGCCGTTACGAATATTATCTGCTTGAACAGGCGATGAACGGAAAAAGCTGGATACAACCTCTGAGCCAAAGCCGGCAGGAAGAGACTAAACCGCTCATCATCCCTGGCAAAGGAAAGACCGTCAGAGTTTATCCGTGGAACAGGACCCTGTTGCGGAATACGCTGGTGTTGCATGAAGGCAAACAAGCGGAAATCCGGAACGATACGCTCTACATCGAAGGTCGCCCTTCACAGCATTGCTATTTTACTAAAGATTATTACTGGATGGCTTCCAATAACTCGGTAAATCTCTCCGATTCCCGCTTGTTCGGCTTTGTGCCGCAAGACCATGTCATTGGGAAAGCTTCACGAATCTGGTTCTCAAAGAAAGACCATACGGGAATCTTCAACGGATACCGCTGGAACCGATTCTTCCAACCGGTGAAGTAGTCAGTCCCACAAACCACAAATTAGATATCAGCAACCAAGTAATCATAAAGTATCAACCACCCATGAAAGTCGCTTATCTCTCTTCTGCCTACCTGGCACCCATAGAATATTATAGTAAACTGTTGAATTACGATAAAATATTCATCGAGCAGCACGATCATTACATGAAACAGACTTACCGGAACCGCTGTACTATTGCAGGTCCGGAGGGAGAACTGGCACTTTCTGTTCCTACCGTAAAACCGGAAAACCCGAAATGTCCGATGAAGGATATCCGGATTTCCGACCATGGCAACTGGAGGCATCTGCACTGGAATGCAATGGAATCGGCCTATAACAGCACCCCTTTTTTTGAATATTATAAAGACGATTTTCGCCCTTTCTATGAAAAGAAATATGAATTCCTCACAGATTTCAATGAAGAATTGTGCCGGCTTGTATGCAAGCTGATAGATATACAACCTGATACGGAACGAACCACCGAATATAAAGCGGACTTCGCCCCGAACGAAATAGACTTCCGGGAAGCCATCCATCCCAAAAAGAATTTCCGCCAAGCCGATCCGGAATTTATTCCCCAACCTTACTATCAGGTTTTCGAAACCCGCCACGGATTCCTGCCCAACCTGAGTATCATCGACCTCTTATTCAATATGGGACCGGAAAGTTTGTTAATACTGCAACAAACAATAGCCAATCCCCGATAAAAGGAGTTGACCAAAAATTAATTTCCTTCCTTTTTTGAACCGTTCCATCAACTTTATAACTATATTTGCATGCTGCGTGTGCGATAACGGAGCTATAGAAGAAGAAATTTAAACTTAAAATATAATAGTATGGCAAACTTATTTAGTGTAAAGGATAAGGTAGTGGTCATTACCGGTGGAACAGGAGTATTGGGAAAAACAATTGCAGTCCATCTGGCAGAAGAAGGTGCCAAGGTCGTTATCCTCGGACGTAAAGCCGAAGTGGGCAACGAGATAGTAAAAACAATATGCGCCAAAGGGGGCGAAGCTCTGTTCCTGGCAACCAATGTACTCGACCGGAACATCCTTGAACAGAACCTGGCAGATATATTAAAAGCTTATGGGCGGGTAGACGCATTGCTCAATGCGGCAGGCGGCAATATGCCGGGAGCTACGATTGCACCGGCAAGTGACATCTTCGATCTGAAAATAGATGAATTTCAGAAGGTAGTGGATCTTAATCTGACCGGTACCGTATTGCCGACACAAGTATTTCTAAAACCGATGACAGAGCAGAAAAGCGGAGCTATTGTCAATTTCTCCTCAATGGCAGCTTTCCGGCCTTTGACACGTGTGGCCGGTTATTCGGCTTCCAAAGCAGGCATTTCCAACTTTACCGCATTTATGGCCACAGAAATAGCCAAAAAGTTTGGTGAAGGAATCCGTATAAATGCCATTGCCCCCGGTTTCTTCCTGACAGAGCAGAACCGCACTTTACTAACCAATCCGGACGGAACATATACTCAACGGGGACAGGATGTCATCCGCCAAACCCCATTCGGACGTATGGGACGCGCTGAAGAGTTATGCGGCACAATACAATACCTGATCAGCGACGCAGCAAGCTTCGTAACGGGCACTGTGGCCATAGTGGACGGCGGATTCAATGCTTTTGCAATGTAAAGAGACCTCTCCCATGCATCTTCCCTCCCCAGAGATAAAACGAACAGAATGATTAAACCTACTTTCAAAAGTAAAAAATGACTTATGAATCAACCTTATATCACTTCATCAAAGAATAAACTCTTTCTTTCCGAACAAACCTGGCGCTGGTATGGACCGGATGATCCTGTCAGCCTTTGGGACATTAAACAAGCCGGAGCTACGGGAATTGTCAACGCTCTCCACCACATCCCTAATGGCGAAGTATGGACTGTAGAAGAAATTATGAAACGAAAGGAACTGATCGAATCCGTCGGTCTGCGATGGTCGGTAGTAGAAAGTGTCCCGGTACACGAGCACATCAAAACCCAGACAGGCGATTACAGAAAATACATCGAAAACTACAAAGAGAGCTTACGTAACCTCGGTAAATGTGGCATTCATATCGTTACCTACAATTTTATGCCCGTACTCGACTGGACTCGCACCGATCTTGCCTATACCCTACCCGATGGCTCCAAAGCACTTCGTTTTGAACGTGCCGCTTTTATCGCTTTCGATCTTTTCTTACTGAAACGACCGGGTGCAGAGAACGACTATACCGATGAAGAAAAAGCCAAAGCAAAAATTCGTTTCGAACAGATGGACGCAACGGAGAAACAACTCCTTGTCCGTAATATGATTGCCGGACTTCCCGGTTCGGAAGAGAGTTTCACGCTGGAGCAGTTTCAACAGGAACTGAATCGTTACAAAGGTATCGACGCGGATAAGCTACGTGCCCACTTAATCTACTTCCTGAAAGAAGTGACTGCGGTAGCAGACGAGGCCGGTGTAAAGCTGGTGATTCATCCGGATGACCCACCCTGCCCCATTCTGGGTTTACCGCGTATCATGAGTTGTGCGGCCGATTTTCAGGCACTGATCGATGCTGTGCCTAATGAATCGAACGGGCTTTGTCTCTGTACCGGATCACTTGGAGTAAGCAGTGCCAACGACCTGGAAGGTATGATGAAACAATTCGGCGATCGTATCAATTTTGTCCACTTCCGAAGCACTCAGCGAGATTCCGAAGGAAATTTCTACGAAGCCAACCACCTGGAAGGAGACGTAGATATGTATCGGGTCATGAAAGCTTTCCTTGAATTACAACAGAGAAGAAAAGTATCTATCCCCATGCGTCCGGATCATGGACACCAAATGGTGGACGATTTAAAGAAGAAAACCAATCCGGGATACTCCTGCATTGGACGCCTGCGCGGACTTGCCGAGCTAAGAGGACTGGAAATGGGAATTGCAAAATCAATCTTTTAAAAACACGAAAAGGCAGTAAAAGACCTTTTCACCCACCGCTGCCTCCACAGATTAACACAGAAATTAAGACCGAGACCTACTCGATCTCTGTTTTTCTGTGGAGCCAGCGATAGTTTTGACACATTTATAAGGCCTCATCCTATCTGCTGCCTATACACTTCCTCTTTAATTCTTTCCACCTGTTCAGACAGCCGGAGAGAATCTTCATTTCCCATAATCCAAAGTGGACAGGCGTTCTCCATAGCATGATAAGAAGGCTGTACATAGGTTTTATCGAGCACCTTGTATCCGTTACGCCGATAATAGTTCACGCGCCGGGTAGTCATTTCATCTTCCGTAGGCTCTACTTCCAGCAGGCGCAGCCCTTTCAGGTGTCCGGCCACATAATCAAGCACCTGCTGCCCTATCTTTTTATTCCGCATTTCCGGGAATACAGCCAGGTGTTCCAAATAGTAGAAATCACCCATATCCCAGTATACAAACATTCCACTCAACTCTCCATCACATTCAATAGCATTGAAATACATGGGGGTATGGTTCTCAATCATTCGTTTCAACTGCCCGATTTTTCTTCTCTCACTTTCGGGAAAAGACTCCTCGTACAAAGGAATCAAACGGTTCAGACGTGAATCGTCAGCACTCGTAATACGGCTTAATGTCATCATAATTTTTTAGGTTTTCAGGCAAAGATAAGCGGAATAAGCCGGAAGACAGCAGACTTTAAACATTTTTACGCTATCTTTGTGAGCATAACCCCTGATTAATTTAACACATTATGAAAACCTCATCCCCCCAACGAGTCGCTGCGGTCGATGTATTCCGTGCACTCACCATGTTCCTTATGCTTTTTGTGAATGATATTCCCGGACTCAGAAACATCCCCCATTGGCTTGGACACGCAGCAATGACAGAAGACATGTTAGGCTTCTCCGATACTATTTTCCCGGCTTTCCTGTTCTGCATGGGCATGTCTATTTCGTTTGCGGTACAAAACCGATACCAAAAGGGCGATTCATTGCTCCAAGTGATTATGCATATTTTCTGGCGAACCGTGGCACTGGTTGTTATGGGACTCTTCTCTGTAAACAGCGGAGGAGTGGCAGGACTTTCCCATCCTTGGTTCTCTATCATTATGGTGATTGGCTTCTTCCTGATCTGGGGAGTATACCCTAAACCGATAACCACCCGAAAGAAATATCTCTATACGGGAATGAAGACAGCAGGTATTTTACTGTTGACTTTCCTGATCCTCTACAAAGGATTTCATGGAGCACCTTTCCAGCAGAAATGGTGGGGAATTCTGGGCCTTATTGGCTGGACCTATGTAATCTGTGCCTCTGTATATTTATTTACCCGGGAAAGCCTGGTACGCAACCTTTTCGTCTGGGTACTGTTTATCATTCTGGCATTGCTGAATCATGCAGACGTCCTGCCGCTTCCATTCATACCAAGTGATATGACATTACACGCATTCGGGATATCGGGCATGCTAACTTCACTATTGATGCAAAAATATGCCAGCCCCGAGCGCCCCGGAAAGTTTATAGGGATATTATGCGGTCTGGGCCTCCTTATGCTGGCAGCCGGCTTTGCCTCACATCCTTTCTGGATTATCTCAAAGATACAAGCCACTCCAAGCTGGTTCTTCTTCTGCACGGCAGCTTTCTTCCCGTCATTCGGCTTCTTCTATTGGCTGACTGACATAAAAGGCAAAACCTGCTGGTTCGATATTATCAAACCGGCAGGAACCGCAACCCTTACCTGCTATATCATTCCATATATCTGGTATGCAATGCAACAACTACTTGGATTACACTACCCCACCGCATTGGGCAGCGGCATACCGGGATTAATGAAATCGGCCATATTCTCACTGATTATTGTCGGTATCACAGGATTACTGGTCAAAGCTAAGATTAAACTAAAAGTATAAATCAAACTCCGCAGACTGAACCATCCAAGGTGACTAATGGCCCCACTGTCGGTCAGCTCCTTTGGACGGTTCAATCTTCTATTATTAAAAATGATTAATAACCCGAGAAAAAGCAAAGCCACCCGAAGAAACATCCGTATTAATCCATACATTTGCCGCCAATTATGGCAGCATACATCAAACTATTAATGCTATGCCTGTTATTTTTGGTATTCGGTATCCAGAAAAGCAGTGCTCTACAACCCGCCAATAACGGGGTGACAGTCACTACTGCCGTAAAAAGCCATACTCACAACATACCTTCTTTTGATAACTCAGGACACGACCTATTCGACTTTAATCAAGGGATACTGGTCAAAAAGGCTGTTTCGGATTCGGCCAACCCGTATAAACAAAGCAATAACCTCCATCCGGCTGCCAAGACGGACTCTCAGAAATTAATAACATTCAAAGAATACACTTCTTTTTATACTCTTCATAACAGAGTTAAGCCTGCACCCAAATACTATGTATTTGCGCTCAGGCATATTCTTATTTAGCACTTTCTGTACTACGGGTGTCTATGCGATTCGATATAGCCCTGATTATGATGTTTTTTTAGTTTATATATTCCAAGGTCAGAGAGTGCATCGTAAAGATTTATATAAGTATTAATTGTGTGTCTAATAGTAATGTCAATCCTCAGATGCACCCTCTTCCTTTTCTTCTTATCTGTAGATCAGTGTAGAAAGATATTCCTCTGCAAACATCTCATTGGCCACCTCCAGCAACCCTTCTGCAGTTAATGCTTCGATTCGCCGGAAAACAGATTCGGATGATTCATACTTGTGGTAATGCAAGAAGGTCTTTGCCATCCCCAACGCATTATTTTCATTATTATCCGAAGCAACTCCAATCTGCCCGATCAGTTGTTTTTTAGCAGCCATCAGCTGCGAAGAGGTCATTTTCACATCCCGCATCCTCTTCAGTTCTTTGTAAGTCAACCGCAGACAAGTATCCACATCCGCAGGATCGGTTCCAAAATAGATGCAGAAAGCTCCCGTATCCGTATACGATGTCAGATTGGACTCCACAGTGTAGACCAATCCTCTTCGCTCGCGGAGAGAAACATTCAGGCGACTGTTCATCCCCGGACCACCCAGAATATTATTCAGCAGATACAAGCCGGTACGTTTATCATCATAAGCATTGTATCCCCTACTGCCAATCATCACATGCGCCTGATGGGTCTCCTTATGGACAACCAAATGCTCCGGTACGTAAAGGGGAGGCGGAGTACGGTGATTATCGACTCCAATCAACGGAAGGTCTGCCAACAGTTTCTCCACCTGGCGGACTATTTTCTGAAAGTTGAAGTTGCCCAAAACAAAGAATACCATATTGGAAGGTTGATAGAACCGGGAAGTAAAAGCAACCGCATCCCCGCTTCGGAATTGCTTCAGCAATTCCGGCCTGCCCAGAATGTTGCGTCCCAACGGATGATTCCGGAAAATCATATCTTCAAAGTCATCGAAAATAAGCTCCGAAGGAGTATCTTCGTATGACTGTATCTCGTCGATAATCACTTCCGTCTCCTTTTCTATCTCGTTCTGCGGAAAAGTGGAGTGAAAAACAATATCTGCCAGCAATTCCAGTGCCCGCCCAAAATGTTCGGTCAGGAATGCCGAATAGATCACCGTCTCTTCCTTATTGGTATATGCATTCAGGTCGCCTCCTACATTCTCCATACGATTCAGGATATGCCATGCCTTCCGTTTCCGGGTACCTTTAAAAATCAGGTGCTCCACAAAGTGGGCCATCCCTTGTTCGTTTTCAGCCTCATCACGGGTGCCGGCATCTACGGCAAATCCACAATAAGCCACCTTTGAAAGCGAAGGCTCATGGATGATGCGAAGACCGTTGGACAGGGTATGTATATTATATTGCATTTCTGCACGGGTGCTTAACTGCTTCATTCTTACTATTAAGTTAGGTTGAGGATACAAAAATACAATAAAACTTATTGTCGTTTATAGAAAATTGCAGATATTTGTAAGCTATAACATCAATAACCCTTATGGAAAAGATAGGAATTTTCTGTTCCGCGTCCGACAGCATCGACCTGACATTCTTCGATGCAGCCCATCAGATTGGCGAATGGATGGGAAGAAACGGCAAGACACTTATCTACGGTGGTGCCAACCTCGGACTCATGGAATGTGTGGCAAAGGCAGTCAAAGAAAGCGGGGGACGTGTCATCGGTGTAGTACCCTCCAAACTTGAAGAGAACGGCAAAGTGAGTACATATCTCGATGAAATGATCCGCACACACAATCTGAGTGACCGCAAGGATATCATCCTGCAACAGTCGGATGTATTGGTGGCTCTCCCTGGCGGTATCGGCACGCTGGATGAAGTATTTCATGTCATGGCAGCCGCTTCCATCGGTTATCACCAGAAGAAAGTGATCTTCTACAACGCAAATGGTTTTTATAGCCCGTTGCTTGCCGTACTCAGCGAATTACAGGCAAGAGGATTTGCCCGCCATCCGCTGTCCTCCTATTATGAAGTAGCAAACACATTTAATGAATTAACAACTAAGATATAATGATTGAATCGATTCAAGAACTCCTGCAAAAGGAAGCACAAGCCGTGCTGAATATTCCCGTGACCAATGCCTACGAAAAGGCGGTTGAGTTGATTGTGGAACAAATACACAGAAAAAAAGGCAAACTTGTAACTTCCGGCATGGGTAAAGCCGGACAAATAGCGATGAACATCGCCACTACGTTTTGTTCGACCGGTATTCCCTCTGTCTTCCTGCATCCCAGCGAAGCGCAACATGGCGATCTGGGCATCCTGCAAGAGAACGACCTGTTGCTGTTGATTTCAAACTCGGGCAAAACCCGTGAAATCGTAGAGTTAACGCAGTTGGCCCACAACCTGAATCCGGGCCTTAAATTCATCGTTATCACCGGAAACCCCGACAGTCCGCTTGCCAGCGAATCAGATGTATGCCTGAGTACAGGGCACCCTGCCGAGGTTTGTACACTGGGCATGACCCCTACTACCTCGACTACGGTAATGACCGTCATCGGCGATATCCTCGTGGTACAAACAATGAAAAGGACTGAATTCACTATCGAAGAATACTCCAAACGCCATCACGGTGGTTATCTGGGTGAAAAATCAAGAAAACTATGCGTAAAGTAATCGGCATCGGAGAGACTATACTCGATATCATCTTCCGGAACGACCAGCCTTCGGCAGCCGTTCCCGGAGGCTCTGTTTTCAACGGCATCGTTTCTTTAGGACGCATGGGAGTCAATGTATGTTTCATCAGCGAAACGGGCAACGACCATGTTGGAAACATCATCTTGCAATTCATGCGTGACAATCATATCCCGACGGATCACGTCAATGTGTTCCCGGATGGCAAATCGCCCGTATCCCTGGCTTTCCTGAACGAACACAGCGACGCGGAATACATCTTCTATAAAGACTATCCCAAACAGCGGCTGGACGTTTTGTTCCCTCCCATCAACGAAGATGATATCATTGTCATCGGTTCATACTATGCCCTGAATCCGGTTTTACGCGACAAGATTCTGGAACTGCTGGACATAGCGAGAGAGAAAAAAGCGATTGTATATTATGATCCCAATTTCCGTTCTTCACATAAGAACGAGGCTATGAAGTTAGCTCCAACCATTATCGAGAATCTGGAATATGCCGACATCGTAAGGGGATCTCTGGAAGACTTCTATTACATGTACGGAATCAAAGACGCAGAGAAGATCTACAAGGACAAAATCAAGTTCTATTGTCCGCTATTCCTTTGTACAGCCGGAGCGGAGAAAATCTCGCTGCGTACCAACACAATATCGAAAGAGTATCCTGTCACCCCGTTGCAAGCAGTCAGTACCATCGGTGCAGGAGACAACTTCAATGCCGGCCTGATCTACGGCATGTTAAAATATGATGTCCGTTACCGCGACTTGCAAAACCTGAGTGAGGAGACCTGGGATAAGGTGATACAATGCGGTCAGGATTTCTCCGCAGAAGTCTGCAAGAGTTTCAGCAACTCCGTATCGGAGGAGTTTGCGGCAAACTACCGTTAATGCTTGTCAGTTACGAGCTACAAGCAACAAGTAAATGTGCATCATCCGGCATAATTACCCGTAGCGTGTAGCCCGTAGCTAATTACTATTAACGTTGTCTAATTATAGCAAAGTAATTATACCATGTAACAAGAATCCATATCTTTGCAAATAGTGCTCTCAGACAAATACGAACTATGTACAAAAACCTGTTCAATTTACTAACTATTTTACTTATTCTGCCTTCGTGCACAGATATGTCTCCTAACATTTCGGTGGTTTGCGAAGAGAATAATATAGGAAACTGTATTCTTAAATGGGAAACAACCCCTCTCATCAAGGGGCAGGTGAAAGTATATGCATCCGACAATCCGGAGTTCATACCCGAAGACAATCCCGTCGCCATGGCTAACATCTCTGACGCACGGATAACGATTGTGACCAACGATCCTTCCAAACGCTCCTATTATACAATGGTATTCAATGACAAATACCGTGTAAAAGTGGCTCCCCGCAATGTAAATATGCCCGGCATACAGAACTTCCGCGACTTGGGAGGATACAAATCCGCTACAGGAAAGCACGTACGCTGGGGCAAGCTCTACCGTTCGGCACAGATAGACAGCCTGAATTGCTTTGCCTTCAGAAAACTACAGAATCTGGGCATCAAAACCATTCTGGACCTGCGCTCCGAAAGCGAACTCCATAATACGCCTCCTTTGCAAAAAGGATTCAATGTGGTGCATATCCCTATCAGTACGGGTGATATGGAACATATCCTGCACGGCATACAACAAGAGAAGATCAAGACGGATACCATTTACCACATGGTGGAAGGGATGAACCGCGAACTGGTGGTAAAATACCAGAAGGAATACAAGGAAATATTCGATATCCTGCTCGACAAAAACAGCTATCCGGTAGTGATTCACTGCTCGTCGGGAAAAGGACGGACCGGCATCGTATCTGCCCTGATACTGGCTGCTTTAGATGTTAATGCGGATATCATTATGGAAGATTACCGTCTGAGCAACGATTACTTTAATATCCCCAAAGCGTCCAAGTACGCTTATAACCTGCCCGCCAACTCGCAGGAGGCCATTACCACTCTTTTCTCGGCAAAAGAAGATTTCCTTAATGCAGCCAAAGACGAGATAGAGCGCAAATACGGTGATGTATCCACTTATCTGCAGAAAGCAATCGGTCTGCAGCCCGAGGACACACACAGACTACGCAACATCTTGCTGGAATAACGCATTTTTTGTCCATCATTATTTATTGTTATCATTCGTAATTCACAATTAATCCGTATCTTTGCACCCGAATATAAAGATATACAGAGATTTAATGAAGACATTTGAAGAGCTTGGCGTTTCTCCGGAGATACGTAAAGCTATTGAAGAGATGGGATACGAGAATCCCATGCCGGTACAGGAGGAAGTGATTCCATACCTTTTAGGAGAGAACAATGATGTAGTAGCTCTTGCACAGACAGGAACGGGTAAGACCGCAGCGTTTGGCTTGCCCCTCATCCAAAAAATTAACGTAAAAAACAGAATCCCCCAATCACTCGTTCTATGCCCTACACGTGAGCTTTGCCTCCAGATAGCGGGCGATCTGAACGATTACTCCAAATACATTGACGGGCTGAAAGTATTGCCCGTATACGGTGGTTCGTCCATCGACAGCCAAATACGCAGCCTGAAACGGGGTGTGCACATCATTGTTGCCACACCGGGACGTCTGCTCGACCTGATGGAACGCAAAACAGTATCGCTTGCCACTGTCACCAACGTGGTAATGGACGAAGCGGACGAAATGCTTAACATGGGCTTTACAGAGAGCATAAACGCTATCCTGGCCGATGTTCCGCAGGAACGCAACACACTGCTTTTCTCGGCTACGATGAGCCCCGAAATAGCCCGTATTTCGAAGAACTACCTTCACGATGCAAAAGAGATTACCATCGGACGCAAAAACGAAAGTACGAGCAATGTGAAGCATGTGGTATATACCGTACACGCAAAAGATAAATATGCTGCACTGAAACGCATCGTAGACTATTATCCGCAGATTTACGGTATTGTCTTCTGCCGTACCCGTAAAGAGACCCAGGAGATTGCCGATAAACTGATGCAGGAAGGCTATAACGCTGATTCACTGCACGGAGAACTTTCGCAGGCACAGCGTGACACGGTGATGCAGAAGTTCCGTATTCGCAACCTCCAGATACTGGTAGCCACAGACGTTGCCGCACGCGGACTGGACGTAGACGACCTGACACACGTCATCAACTACGGGTTGCCGGATGATACGGAAAGCTACACACACCGCAGCGGACGTACCGGACGTGCCGGTAAGACAGGTACATCGATTGCGATTATCAACCTGCGTGAAAAGGGAAAAATGCGCGAAATAGAGCGTATCATCGGCAAGAAGTTCATTGCCGGCGAAATGCCTACCGGCAAACAGATTTGCGAGAAACAGCTTCTTAAAGTGATCGATGACCTTGAAAAAGTAAAGGTAAACGAGGAAGACATTAACGACTTCATGCCCGAAATTTATCGTAAACTGGAATGGCTGAGCAAGGAGGACCTTATCAAGCGCATGGTATCGCACGAGTTCAACCGGTTCGTGGATTATTATCGCAATCGTGAAGAAATAGAGGTGCCGACAGACAGCCGCAGCGAACGTGCCGTAAAAAGCCGTGACGGCAAGAGTGGCCGCCAGGCTGAACCGGGCTTCACCCGACTTTTCATCAACCTGGGTAAGATGGATAACTTCTTCCCCCATGAACTGATTACCCTGCTCAACAATAACACCCGTGGAAGAGTGGAACTGGGACGTATCGACCTGATGAAGAACTTCTCGTTCTTCGAAGTAGAAGAGAAACAAGCGCAGAACGTAGTAAAAGCATTGAACCGGACAAACTGGAACGGACGCAAGGTTACGGTAGAGGTTGCCGGAGAAGAAGCACCTACGGAACGCAGAGGACGCGGAAAACGGAATGAAGGCAGTGACAAGGGCGGCAAAGGAAGAAATACAGCCGCATCGGCCGACCGCAAGGATAAAGGTAGAGCCGGTAAAGACGGAAAACAGGCGGACACCCGGAAAGCCCAAAAGCCCAGCCGCGAGGAACGCGGATATTCCGCAGCACGTGGTCCCAAAGGTAAAGATGAATGGAAGCAGTTCTTTAAAGATGCCGAACCCGACTTCAGCGAAGAGGGATGGGCAAGAAGAAAACCCAAGAAGAGCTAAGGACAAAAAGATAGGAAGAACGGCCTGTCAACTTTCAAAAAGACTTGATTAGCCGTTCCCTGCTTACTTCCCTTTCTTATAAAATTTCTCTTTCGGAGAGAAGCCGGATGAAAGCCCGGCTCTTCACTTCACTTAGCAACGGTCTGAGCGGGGTGAAGAGCCGGGCTTTCTCACTCCGAAGAGCAGGCTTCCGGACGAAATGCAACCTGCATTTCCCCCGAAAGGTTACTCCATCCGGAGCAAATGCTTACTCCATCGGAGGAAGAGACCTTCTTTATTCCCACTTTTTCCGAAAAAGCTTCTGTTCACAAGCTGGTTCATTTCAATAGAGCAGCAACCGGAAACTACCCAAAAGAGCTCAAACAAAGAGATTAAGCAACTATTTGTTTGCAATCACCCGATATACTCTAAAAATAGAAAGCAGATCAAGCGAATCAAAGACAGCACATCGCGAGCCTAATGCAAATTCCGGACATTTTTTTCACACCAACCGGAGAGAGGCCCGAAATAAACGATTCTGGAAGGGTCAGAAAAGCAAAAAGTCAAAATGATAAGAAAAGATTAAGTCAAGGTTCCCTTATTTATATTGTCCCCAAAAACACTACCTTTGCGTGAATTAAAAAAACAGGTAATAGTTTTCGGGTATGAACAAATTTAATGGTTTCCTTTACGGTCTGCTTTCATCGGCCTCCTTCGGGCTGATTCCTCTTTTCACCATCCCTGCCATGCGTGAGGGAATGCACTTCGAATCCATCCTGTTTTATCGGTTCCTGTTCGCCTGCTTAGCTTTGGGATGTATCCTGTTGCTCGACAAACAGTCTTTCCGTATCAGCCGCAAAGAAATCCCTTCGCTGTCGCTACTTGCCTTCCTCTATCTGATGTCCGCAGTCTTCTTGTTCTGGGGATATAAATTCATGGCAAGCGGGGTAGCCACTACCATCCATTTCATGTATCCGGTACTGACCACGCTGATTATGATGATCTTTTTCCGCGAAAAGAAGTCAGCCTGGCGCTTCTTCGCCATCGCTCTTGCCGTAGTCGGTGTCTCCTGCCTTTCTTACGGCGACAGTTCCGGTGGAATTACTGCCATCGGATTGTTCATCGTTCTCCTGTCGGCTTTGGGATATGCGCTTTACCTGGTTACGGTGAGTCAACTCAAGATCGGACAGATGAAAGGGCTAAGGCTTACTTTCTATGTTTTTCTGTTCGGTACGCTTTTCCTGCTGGTGGGGATAGGCGCGACCACGGGTATTCAAGCCATTCCCGACTGGCATACGGGAGGAAATCTGCTGCTGCTGGCATTGATTCCAACCGTAATCTCTAACCTGGCATTAGTACAGGCCGTAAAAAGCATCGGCTCCACGCTCACTTCCGTACTTGGAGCCATGGAGCCGGTAACAGCTGTTTGTGTAGGTATCTTTATGTTCGGCGAACCCTTTACCCGGAGCATCGGAATCGGCATTCTGCTCATAATCTCAGCAGTAATCGTAATCATACTGAGACGTTAGGGTAAGGGCTTACTTCTTTCGGTCTTCTATTTTCAGTTCTTGTATCAGCTGGCTTGCTTTTCCGAACTTTTCGATAATGAAGAGCATATATCGTACATCGACCCCGATACAGCGTTGTACTTCGGGTTCGAAAACGATATCGCTACTCATCGCTTCCCAATTCCCGTCGAATGCCAACCCCAGCAATTCACCGTTGCCGTTGAACATGGCACTGCCGGAATTGCCACCCGTAATGTCATTGTTTGAGATGAAACATACATTCATATCTCCCTTTTCGTCGGCATAACGTCCGAAATCACCTGATGCCAGCAGGGACAGGACCTCCGGCTGTACAGCAAAGTCGGGGTCACCACTGTGCTCCTTTACCTTCTCGAAAATTCCCTTTACCGTGGTATAATAGTCATAGTCGGCACCGTCGTAAGGTGAATAGCTGCCTATGGTACCGAAACTCAGCCGCATTGTCGAGTTGGCATCCGGATAGAAATTGCGGTCGGCATACATCCTTCTCATGGCGGCATTAAACTCGCGTTCGTCCTTTTCTATATTATCAGAAGCCTCAGCCATCTGACTACGCATATCGAAAAATTTCACAATCAGATCAATGCCGAGCGAAACTGCAGGGTCATCGACCATATGGAAAGTAGTATCGCGTTCCAGGAAACGCTTCAAGCCGCGTGGAGAAGTGATCTCAGAATGAGCATACAATGAATCAACATACATCTGCTCATTGCCTCCGTAAAGCGTATCTATGGTTTGGTAAAGATCGGGCAGATATGCCCGGTCCACTTTGCTCCGATACTCCTTCAATATGGCTACAAACACTTCTTTATCAATGGTCACATCATAGTTTGCATATTTATCGAGCAACTTCTGGAGCTGAGCCACCACCTGCTTCTGTTCCGCTTCGAAGTCGAAGTTCAGGATGGTCAGCGCAAATTGCACCAATTCGGGACCGTTAATAAACGACTCTCCGAAATAGGCCATCGCCCGGTTCACCTCTTTACGATCCTTGTAGTTCAGTTCGAGCGACGACATCAGGTGCAGCAACTTCTCCCGTTCTGACGGAGTCTTCTGAATCCACTTTCGGAGCGCGTCTTCCGCCTGGCGCTTCTTATCCAGCACCTTTAGTTTGCGTATGGCTTTATTGGTCCCGATACTGTTTTTCCAGTAATTGGAGCTTTCGTCATATTTCGACGCATATTTGATACGGATAGAATCTCTCCGGTCCATCTCACGTTTCCAAATGGCCTGTTTCACTCCGCGGACGTCGATCATAGCCTGATTCATCCCGTTCATCATTTCCTCGATACCAAACGAAGAAAGATAACGTTCTGTACTGCCGGGATAGCCCAACGTCATGCAAAACGAACCTTCTTTATATCCATCCAACGTAATCGGAGCTACATATTCGGGGTGATAGGGCACGTTATCGGGCGAATAGTCCGCAGGGCGGTTCTCCTTATCGGCATAAATGCGAAAGACACAGAAATCGCCTGTATGACGGGGCCACATCCAGTTGTCCGTGTCCCATCCAAACTTACCGATAGAGGACGGTGGCGCAAACACCAGACGCACATCGTTGAAATCGCGGTAAACGGAAAGCCAAAACTCATTGCCTCCGTAATAAGCATCTACAATGCCAACCAATGTGGAGTCCTTTTTCGAGACTTCATCCCCTATTAATATCATCATCGAATCGATGGCTAAACCTCGTTCAGCTTCGGTCATACCGGGTGTTGTAGCTTTCAGGACCCGGCGGGTAACGTCTTCTGTACGTAGCAGGAAGCGGACATACAACTCGGGATTGGGCAACTCTTCTTCCCGGCTATGCGCCACGAACCCGTCTTTCAGATAATCGTGGTCAACCGAACTATGTTGTTGTATGCTGCTGAACCCGCAGTGATGATTGGTAAATACCAGGCCATCCTCGGAAACGACTACTCCCGAGCAGAATCCTCCGAAACTGACCACAGCGTCTTTCAGCGACGGACGCTTCGTACTGTAAAGCCGGTCGGCAGGCATCTGCAATCCCAGTTCTTTCATCGCTTTACGGGTTTCTTTATTCAGATTGCCCAGCATCCACATACCTTCATCGGCATGCAATGAAGCCGGGTAGAGAAAAAGCAAAACCAGACACAGAACTTCCCCCCATCTCTTTCTGCTACAGAAAGAGTTAATTACTTTGTTTCTATTCATTTATATTAATCATGTTTATTCATCTTCTTTTCTCCGGCCATATGCTTCCCGTCATTCTTCAACAATCAACCGGAGTTTCTTGGCTCCTACCCGCGCCTGAAGCCACGCACTGATTTTCTCCTTTTCATCGTTCTTCGGATGGCGGGTAAACTTCAGCACGGCAAGTGCAATTGTATCTGTTTTCATCGAATCGACCGTCGTCTCAATCGTATGCGAAATAGATAAAGCCGTCACCGAAGGATAAAGTACTTTCAGTTCCGGAATGATTTTCCGGCTCATTTCATCGTAAGACTTATATCGTTCAAGGCTCTTCTGGAGTGTGGTTATCTTGACTTGTTGTTCCTGCAAACGTTGCTCGCTATTCTTATAGAAATCTTCCATTACCATGGCACGAATTGACGAGAGGTCCATCGCATCGTTATTGTTCATTCCCTGCAAAACAATCAGCTTCGTATTTTCCAGTTTATAGTCTTTCATCTTGCTGCGGGCAATGGCGATGGAAGCTTCCGGCACTTCCGGACCGATCAGCACGACACGGATCTCGCATGAATCTCCTTCGTAATGGATCTTCTTATTCAGAACCTGAGTATTATCAAAGTTGAGTTGTTCGGAGACAAAACGATTGGCCGCCGTCTCGAAAAAGGTACTCCGGATAATTCCCATCGTAAGATAAATAGCCGGACACATAGTCAGAATCACGATGAATACGATATATTGACGTACCTTCTTTTCACGGTTCTTGTCTACAAACTCTTTCCGCTGGAAGTGCATCAGCCGTACACCGATAAACGTGGCAAGACTGATAAATACGGAATTGATGAAATAGAGGTAGAATGCTCCCAGAAAATAGATCAGATTGCCGGAAGCCAACCCATAACCTGCCGTACAGAGAGGCGGCATCAATGCAGTAGCAATGGCAACACCCGGAATTACATTTCCTTTCTCTTTGGTAGAAAGGGCAACCACTCCGGCAAGTCCACCGAAAAGTGCGATGAAAACGTCATAAATTGTCGGTGACGTGCGTGCCAGCAACTCCGACTGCGCTTCGGCAATGGGAGTAAACAGGAAAAAAATAGTAGCCGTCGTCACGCTGAACGCCGTAGTAATCAGGAAGCTTTTCAGAGAGCGTTTCATCAACTCAAAGTCGTTCAGCCCTACCGATAGCCCCACTCCCATGATTGGTCCCATCAACGGTGAAATCAACATGGCACCAATAATGACGGCCGTCGAATTGACATTCAGTCCGAGTGAGGCCATGAAGATAGCAAAAATCAGAATCCAGAGGTTAGCCCCTTTGAACTCCACACCTTTCCGGATGGAATCAACCGTTGCCAGTTCGTTGTCTTTGTCCTTTCTCAGGTCCAGATATTCTCTGAGAAATGCCTTAACGGCAAAAATGTTTCGATTGTCTGCCTTCATAACTATTTCTTCTTAATAAATCGGTTAATCACAGGAATCTGGCTCAATGGCAAATCCGTCCGGATAACATAAGCCACAAATATCAGTAACAAAACGGTACGGAAAGCCAGGCGAAGTACCACATTTTGAATAGGTACCAGCTCTCCTGCCGCATAGAGCACTGCTGTAAGCAACACATACATACCGAGGTGCTTCAAGTCATAATGGATGGGGTATTTTTTCTGTCCGATCCAATAAGACAGAACCGTAATTACCCCATATCCGGCTACCGAAGCCCATGCCGAGGCCACGAATCCGTAAGTGGGAACCAGCAGTACATTCATTCCCACGATAATAGCACATCCGACCATGGAGAAATAAGCTCCCCAACGAGTTTCATCGATCAGCTTATACCAGAACGAGAGGTTAAAATAGATGCCTTTGAATATTTCCGCGCCAATCACGATGGCTACCACACTAAGTCCAGCCCAATAATCGGGTGCCACCATATAACGCAAAATATCGAGATAGAACATAACTGTCAGAAAGGCAAGCAAGGCAAAAATAAGGAAATACTTCATCGCCTGGGCATACATCCGGCGATTGTCTCCTTCACGTTCCCTGCCAAATACAAACGGCTCATAGGCATAACGAAAAGCTTGAGTGAACATAGCCATCACCATGGCAATCTTGGTGGCAGCACCGTAAATGCCGAGTTGCACCAGCCCTTCCTGACGATCGGTAAAGAGGAAAGGATAGATAATCTTATCCACCGTCTGGTTCAAAATGCCTACCAGGCCAAAAATCAATATCGGAAAAGAATAGACAAGCATCCGCTTCAACAGTGCCTTGTCCACCCGATAGGCAAAGCCACGAAGCTCGGGAATCAGGCAAAAAAGTTGCAAACAGGTTGTTATCAGATTGGTGACAAAGATGTACCCTACCAGATAGGTCGGATTATAGAACCAATCCACCGATGCGGGAAAATGCACATGCAACCACGGGCAAAGCAACAGGAAGAACAGGTTCAGAACGATATTGGCAATGATGGAAACGAACTTAATGGCAACAAATTTAATGGGACGCTTTTTATAACGCAGATAAGCGAACGGGATGCACAGGAAAGAATCGAGCGCCATGACCACTATCATCATCCCGATGAAGTCAGGATGATCGCCATAGTCCAGAAAATTAGAGACAGGCTGAAGGAATGTCAGACAAAGGACGGCAAAGATAAGTGAAATACCTCCTACCGAGATCAGTGAATTGGCATATACTTTTGCCGGATCTTCTTCCGACTTATTGGCAAAACGGAAAAAACCGGTCTCCATCCCGAACGTCAACAGTACCATAATCAACCCCGCCCAGGCATATACGTTGGTGACAACCCCATATCCGCCGGATGCGGCAGGTAAGACCGCTGTATATAACGGCACCAACAGATAGTTCAGAAACCTACCAACCATACTACTCAGCCCATACAGGGCTGTATCTTTTACCAATGACTTTAATCCGGCCATGTTGTTTTTGTGTATCTAATCATTAAACAGTGTCTTCTGACTATCGTAAAGGCTGCGCCCAAGATGTTTGTAAGCCAGCTCCGTCACCTCACGTCCCCGGGGAGTACGCTTCAGGAACCCCTCCTTGATAAGGAATGGCTCGTATACTTCCTCAATCGTTCCGGCATCCTCACCCAGGGCAGTGGCAATCGTTGTCAATCCCACCGGACCACCCTTAAACTTGTCAATAATGGTGCAGAGAATCTTATTATCAATTTCATCCAGTCCGTATTTATCGATGTTCAGTGCTTCAAGCGCATAGTTGGCAATCTCCGTGTCGATAGATCCCGAACCTTTCACCTGTGCAAAGTCGCGCACCCTGCGCAGCAGCGCATTGGCTATACGAGGGGTTCCACGACTCCTTGAAGCTATTTCACCGGCTGCCTGAGACGAACAAGGCACGTCAAGTATACCTGCCGAACGGCGGATAATGCCACTTAATATATCGTCGTCATAATACTCCAAATGCAGGTTGATACCGAAACGGGCACGCAAAGGAGCCGTCAGCAAACCGCTGCGGGTTGTCGCCCCCACCAGTGTAAACGGGCTCAGATCAATCTGGATACTACGGGCCGAGGGCCCCTTATCGATCATGATATCGATACGATAGTCCTCCATGGCCGAATAGAGATATTCTTCCACTACCGGTGAAAGACGGTGAATCTCGTCGATAAACAACACGTCATTCGGTTCAAGACTGGTCAGCACCCCGGCCAGATCACCCGGTTTGTCGAGTACTGGTCCGGAAGTTATCTTAAATCCCACACCCAACTCGTTAGCGATAATATTCGATAAAGTAGTCTTTCCCAATCCGGGAGGTCCATGCAGCAATACATGATCCAGTGCTTCACCCCTCAGGCGAGCCGCCTTGACAAAAATGCGGAGATTATCGACCACCTTGTCCTGCCCGTTGAAGTCTTCAAAGCTCAATGGACGGAGGGCGTTCTCGAAATCCCGTTCTCTGCTGGTCAGTTGATGATCCCGTATATTAAAATCTTCTTCCATTTCTTTTTTATAAATAGGTAGCAAAGATATAGATTTCATCACAGAGTAGCACAGCGTTTCACAGAGTTTTTCCTTTGAAACGAGAAGTTCACCACAGAGGACACAGAGTTCACAGAGGATGACATCCCTATAAGCAAGAGATTAAATCTCTCGGTTCCCCGGATCCCTGTAGCCAATCCTGCAATGCCCCAATTAACGCTTCATGTAATATTTTCGTTCGGCTTCCGTCAGTTTTTCTATCGAATAACGCAACATAGTTCGTGGCATCACCATCCTGTATTTATCCAAGAATTGCAACAGCAAGTCCCGGTCCTTCTTTCCCATCTCACGGAGCATCCAGCCTATAGCCTTCTGCATCAGGTCGTGCTTATGCTGCAACAACAACTCTGCCAGACGAAGAATATCGGTGAAATCGTTATTTCTGATCAAAGTAACAGTAGCCACTACCGCGATGCGCTGCTCCCACAGCAGATTACTCTCAGCCAGCCGATAAAGATCGTCACGTGATTTATCTCTCAGATATTCGCCTACAATATAAGGAGCCGACAGGTCTACCAAATCCCAGTTGTTAATACGTTCCGTTTGAGACAGATAGAAACGATAGATAGCCTCCCGCTCTTTCTCGTCGGACTTTTTAAACCGTTCCACCATCATCAGCAATGCACACAACCGGCATTCGTGCCACTCCGACTGAAGCAATTCGGCCATTACCTCAAAAGGGATGTCCTTATGCCTTTTAGCCACAATACGAGTATTGGGCACTACTACCCCAAGAAACTTGTCACCTTCGCCATACTGCCCTTTTCCGGTTTTAAAGAATCCGGGAAGATATTCCCGCTTCACCGGATCAACATAAGTCTCCAGTTCTTTTTGAATTTCTATCGATTTCATCGAGACAATTGAGTTTATAAAGTTACATCCTGACAAAAATAGGCAAAAAAGCCACAATGAATAGAAACATATTCTTAATTTTGTAGGAAAATTAACGGGCATATTTATGGTTCTAAATTATATCTGGATTGCGTTCTTTGTGATTGCTTTCGTAGTTGCCGTCTGCAAACTCCTGTTCTTCGGCGATACCCAAATATTCACGGAGATTATCAATTCTACTTTCGACTCTTCTAAAACAGCATTCGAGATTTCCCTCGGACTCACCGGTGTCTTGTCCCTTTGGCTCGGAATAATGAAAATCGGTGAAAACAGCGGACTGATCAATGCCCTTTCACGCTGGCTGAGTCCGGTCTTCTGCCGCTTGTTTCCGGACATTCCGAAAGGACATCCAGTCATGGGTTCTATTTTTATGAATATGTCTGCCAATATGCTGGGACTCGACAATGCCGCTACCCCCATGGGACTGAAAGCCATGAAAGAGTTACAGGAACTGAACCCTAAGAAAGACACCGCCAGTAACCCCATGATTATGTTCCTGGTGATTAATACTTCCGGATTGATCATCATCCCTATCAGCATTATGGTCTACCGGGCACAGATGGGAGCTGCACAGCCAACGGATATTTTCATCCCCATCTTGCTAAGTACCTTTATCTCCACACTGGTAGGAGTCATCGCTGTCAGTATTTCCCAGCGCATCAATCTGATAAACAAAGCGATATTGACACTTATGGGTTGCCTGAGCCTTTTCTTTGGCGGAATCATTTACCTGACAGCTACGCTTTCACGCGAAGATATGGGAATTTATTCAACCTTGACAGCCAATGTGATCCTGTTTTCTGTCATCATATTATTTATCGGCACAGGCATTCGAAAAAAAATCAACGTATACGATTCTTTTGTAGAAGGTGCCAAAGAAGGCTTCACCACAGCAGTCCGCATCATTCCTTACCTGGTGGCATTCCTCGTTGGAATCGCGGTTTTCCGTACTTCGGGGGCTATGGATATACTCGTTGGAGGTATCGGCTCCATTGTGGCATTCTGTGGGCTTGACACCGGTTTTGTAGGTGCACTGCCGACTGCCTTAATGAAATCACTCAGTGGAAGCGGTGCCAATGGCTTGATGATCGATACCATGAAGCAATTCGGACCCGATTCATTTGTCGGACGTGTGAGCTGTGTGGTTCGCGGAGCTTCCGATACCACTTTCTATATTCTGGCTGTTTACTTCGGCAGCGTAGGCATCACGAAAACACGTAATGCAGTGACGTGCGGACTGATTGCCGATTTTGCCGGAATCATTGCAGCAATTCTAATCAGTTATTTATTCTTCTTTTAAAATAAAAACAATTATGGCCGTAACTTATCAAACAGAGGGTGTCAAAATGCCCGATATCAAGAAACGCGAGACTACCGAATGGATCAAAGCCGTAGCTGCCACTTATGGGAAAAGAATCGGTGAAATCGCCTATATATTCTGTTCGGATGAAAAAATACTGGAAGTAAACCGCCAGTACTTACAACATGATTACTATACAGACATCATCACCTTCGACTATTGTCAGGGTGACCGTCTTTCCGGAGATTTATTTATTAGCCTGGAAACGGTAAAGACTAACTCAGAGCAATTCAATACGACTTATGACGAGGAATTACACCGTACCATCATTCATGGAATCCTCCACCTTTGCGGCATTAATGACAAGGGACCCGGAGAGCGGGAAATCATGGAAGCGGCAGAAAACAGGGCATTGGCTATAAGGAAACAATAAAAGATAAAAGGAGATAGAATAAGTTTTTACACGCTGACTCTATCTCCTAAATTAAAATCCAGCTTTAGGTTAATCTTTTATTTTTCAATATATAACTGTAATCCCAAATATCTAAAATATCCGATTGTAACATACATTCAGCTATGATATATAAACCGAATCATTCTGATTGGGTCAGAGAAAACCAATCAAACGAATTACCTGATCCCTGGAAAAGTAAAGAAACTACTCTCTTATTCCCTGTCTCATTCTTATCACAATCTATAGTCATCCGTTTTTCATCGACTTTTACGTGATACCATCTTCCCTGATAATCAGTGCCATTTATTTCATCTACCGTATAAATCGTATCTTGATTTACTATTTCCTTTGCCTGCACCAGCTTAAACTTCTCCCATCCTTCTACCGTAATGGTCCCCCTCTCCGAACCAAGAGTCGCCTCTTTACTCTTCAAAAAATTAGAAAAATATTTATCAGAATCATCATTGCATCCGTAAATGCACACCAAAGATATACAACATAAAAAAAATAATTTTTTCATAATTATGAATTTATATTTTACCATAAGATTTCAGTCCCCATAGCTTCATGAAAATAAATATAATCATTATCTGTGTAATAATTACCATTCGGTGAATTTTTATCATTAGTCGGATTATTACCATCTTGAGAAGCATTATCAGCTGGTCTATTATAAGCTCCGTCTTTAATAGCATACCAACCATTATTAGACGTGTTCCATCCAAAATTACAATGAATCGCTTGTACCTGTATATTAGTACAACCAATCATGGCATTTCCTGAATATTCAAAAACTCCACCATCAACCAACCAAGCATGTCCCGTACCCTTTTTTTTCTTTCCTACAAAGACAACAACGTTTTTAGTTATAAGACATTGATACAATAAATTCTTATCAACATCATTCGTCTTATGTCTTTCGACATTATATCCCCATCCTTTCAAAAAATCATTAGTCGAGCCTAAGTTTTTGGTTCCTGTCCCATCACATCTATAGCTTACCTTAATTCCATCCGCTACCTTTCTCACAAATTGAGATACAGGAGCTATCAGATTAGTATCGTATACCCCAGTATTTACAGTAAATGCATCCCAATCATAAGCTATCGGACATTTTCTATAATAAGTAATTGCCTGAGCGACTGCAATAGGAATACAACCTGCATAATAATAGCTCATAGAGCACTTCCCATTCGTAGGCATCTGAGCATTATAAGGATAATGCTGGTTCCATTCGGTCTTTACCAATGGTATAGAGACATGTGTTGTTCTCTGTTCACCGCTTCTTGTCAGACTAGAATTCAGTTGATCCTGTTTTATAATATCCGGAATCTGACCAACAAGATAAGCCATACCTTCATTTTCTATAGTATCTGACAGCATTCCATTTTCCACATAAGCATAGACTCTTCCTACTTCAGCTTTTCCGGTGGCTATTGCAAACCCCAATTTCCCATCCTTTTCTGTATCAAATACGAACATATTCACACTATCTGTACTAACCTCCCCAGCTCTTGTAATCATTTTCGGAATGACAATAGCTTTCTTACCTGCTAAAGATAATGTAATTTGCAAGGTATTACTTCTCGTACCACCTTTCTCTTTATCTATCCTCTCACTGAATTGGCATATCAAGTCTTTAGCTCTTTTATACTCAGACATATCTTCTGTATTTGTGTTATCCACAATGGTTTCTTCATCATTCTTATTACATCCACAAAATATAGATAACAACAATATTAATTTGAATATTCTTTTCATTTCGTGTTATTTTAAGTTTTTAATTAAAATCAATTTTCACTTCCAATATAAACGTCAAAACTATTAGAATCTCTGTCCAAAAGAATTGAGACAGCAGTACCAGTCACCGTATCATCAAAAACTTGCTGTCCGGTTTCAGAGTCAACAACCCGTATCTTTCTATTCTCCAAAGAAAAACTAAAACTTAAGACAAATTGGTTCTCTTCGATATAGCCACAAGCTACAGGTAAAGTACTTCTTTGCAAATTTTCCTTCTTATGTGTTATCACATGCACGCTATGTCTACTTTTCATAATAGTTACAATCATAGAATTCTCTCCATAAACATTGTTAGACAGAAATACTATTTGCGCAGATAGTAATCCTCCCAATACAATCATCTTTGTTTTCATTGTTATATAAGTTTATTGTTCTGACGACAAAGTTACTCTATTCCCCTTTAGTAAAATGAGAAAAGAGATAACACTTATATTATTATAAACAGCTAATTTACAGAGATAAAGCGATCACATCTGATAACATTTTTCTCTTTTGATGTTCTATAAATCTCAAAAAAAGGATTTATTCATTTGATTCTTTCATTTTTTTCTTTAAACGTAAACGCCGCTGCACCACAATTTGCTTACTTGTATTGCCAAAACAATAGGCAATAGTCTGATCATCCATTTCACAAAGTTTCAGGCAGCAGTAGATACAATCGTCATCAGTTATTTTAGGATAAGTAGCACGAAGGTATTGAATATGATCGTCGTAAAGTTCAAACAACACTTCTTTCAATTGCACTTGTTCTTTCGCAAGAAGTACTTTGGGATTCTTTATCGTTTCATCACACTCTCGCTTCACTTGTTTGCTTAGTTCTTGAATACGCTTAAAAATAGATGTCTCCTTAAATAGACTATTACGTAAATGCGCTTTCTCGTCAATAATACGACGCAACTCTGATTGCTTCAATACAATTTCTTGCTCGCGTTCCACACCTATTTGTTTTAAAGAACTGATTTCAGCTTCCAAACGTTCTATGTGGAACTGTGACGAAGCAACGCGCTCTTTTAAATAAGCAACGCGCTGCTCATACAACACTTGAGCTATTTTTCGACATCGATAGATTCGTTGAAAAACGATAGCAATGATCAGCACGAACAAAATTACTCCATAACAGATTCGGTGAATTAAAACCTTCCGGCTTTCCTTCTCTTTTGTAATCTTCGCTTCCGAATCATATTTATAGGCCAACCGCTCGATATCAGATGCATGATTTAAAGAGAAAATAGAGTCTATATTATCGCCATAATAAGACTGATATTCAAAAGCACGTTGATAATTTCCTCTGATCTGTTCAACCTCTGCCAAAGAATACGAAGCTAATATCTTCCGTTCAAAATCAGAAGTATTTAGAATACGTTTTAAATAATATTCTGCGGAATCCAGCTTCTGTCTATCCAAATATAACTCACCAAATGTTAGCCACAAACTAATGGAGTCGTTCTTCTTAGTCAAATAGTTTTCTGCCAAACAGGCATATATAAAAGCAGAGTCCACATTCTCACAATTTAAACTCATGCGTTCATATAGATCACTTATAAAAATGGAATCATTCAAAGCCGAAGCCAACCGTAAAGCTTGATCCAAATAAAAAGAGGCTTCTTCTTCTTTTTTTTCAACTACACGCACCCAGCCCATATTCGACAGAGAATACATTAAGATCCTTTCATCATTCAGCAAAGAATCGCACTGATAAGAATGATAGAACTCTTCAAACGCTTTCTGATAAAGGAGCTGATCCAAATAGATCCCTCCCATATCTTCATAAATCATTCCTTTCAACTTCAATTCCTCTTTCGTATTCCCTTCTACCCCTTGCAAAGCGGTAAAACAACTCTTCAGGGCCTCTTCCGTCATTTTCATTTGTCGTTGAATCCTCCCCTTATAAAACCAAGCACGAGCCCAATGAATACCATCCTTTTTCACATAATAATCCAGTGCCGCATCAATCAGTGAATCACAGGGAAGAAGTGGCAAAAAGTTTTTATCAGTAGCCTGTGTCAAAAGTAAACCCAAATAGATCCGATCATCTTTTGAATATGCAGATACATTAAGCTCACCGAGATAATTCAAAATATGATCAGGAGAAATTTCCATTAGAGAATCGGCATACCTTAAAGAAGAGGGATACGCAGAAGAAGAATGTTGACAAGAGATCAATACTCCTACTAAAGACAATAGAAGAATGAGAGTAGGAAATGCCTTATTCATAATTATAATACTTTCTATCCAACAAACTTACGACTCTTTTCTGTAACTTCCTAATTTTTCAAAAGAAGACAATTGATAATCTATCATTCTGTATTTTCAGACTCCCCTACATCCCCATATTTCCGTCCAACCGGAAACAATACTCAAAAAAACGCTGGCATTTTGAATTAGATAAATTCAATAAGATAAGAATTTATACCCTTCCCAAGCAAAAAGACCAAACAGGAAACCAGAACATGGATATTAGAAAGCAAAAAATAGATGCATTCAACAAAAAGACATTTAATAGCATAAACACTTCTGATGAATTTCAGAAAAAGAAAAGGTGTTTTTTACACTATTAAATAGCTTATTGAGTGTAAAGTTCATCCTCTTTTAACAAAAAACCAACTTCATGCTAATACGATGTTAACTTCGTACTTGGAAAGAATTAGTATCTTATCAACAAAAAGTTAACTTCCCGAAGGTATGAAGTTAACTTCATTTGACCGCCTACGCTCCAAAAGAGCCCCAATTGCTCATATTTTTGGCTATTGAGAACATTTCGTCCCAAATAGCGTTTTTTAAAACGTTCAAATCACAAACGTTTTGACAGTAAAAAGGCAAAATTAAGATCTTATCGATAAATTAAATCATTGGTTTGTGATACCTATAAACACTTAAAACTTATTGCATAAAACCCGCAACTGGCAACTTTTTCGTAACTTTGCGCGGTTAAGAAATAAACATTGATTCAATGGATTTTAAGTACGACGTTATTGTAATTGGTGCCGGACATGCAGGCTGTGAGGCTGCTGCAGCGGCAGCAAATTTAGGCTCAAAAACCTGTCTTATCACTATGGATATGAACAAGGTGGCGCAAATGAGCTGTAACCCTGCTGTAGGGGGGATTGCTAAAGGACAAATTGTACGTGAGATAGATGCTTTGGGTGGCTACATGGGATTGGTAACAGATCAGACAGCTATCCAGTTCCGTATACTAAATCGTTCGAAAGGACCGGCTATGTGGAGCCCGCGTGCACAGTGCGACCGGAATAAATTTATCTGGACCTGGCGTGAAATATTAGAAAATATACCTAATTTACATATCTGGCAGGATACCGTAAAGGAAATCATCGTTGAAAACGGAGAGGTTGTGGGACTGAAGACTTTCTGGGATGTGACGTTTCACGCCAAATGCATCGTATTGACCGCAGGAACTTTCCTGAACGGACTGATGCATGTAGGAAAAACAAAACTTCCGGGTGGACGTATGGCAGAACCGGCCTCTTACGAATTAACCGAATCCATCGCGAAACATGGCGTTGAATACGGACGAATGAAGACCGGCACTCCTGTACGTATTGACGGAAGAAGCGTACATTACGAACTGATGGACACCCAGGATGGTGAATGCGACTTCCACAAATTCTCATTCATGAATACCAGTGTGCGACATCTTAAGCAATTGCAATGCTGGACGTGCTTTACAAATGAAGAAGTACATGACATTCTGCGCAACGGCCTATCCGATTCTCCCCTTTTCAACGGGCAAATACAAAGTATCGGACCACGCTATTGCCCGAGTATCGAAACAAAGATCGTAACCTTTCCCGATAAAGAACAGCACCAGTTATTCCTTGAACCGGAAGGGGAAACTACGCAGGAATTATATCTGAATGGATTCTCTTCATCTTTGCCGATGGATATACAGATAAAAGCACTGAAGAAGATTCCCGCTTTCAAAGACCTCGTTATTTATCGACCGGGATACGCTATCGAATACGACTACTTTGATCCGACACAACTAAAACACACGTTGGAATCGAAGAAAATCAGAAATCTCTTCTTCGCCGGACAAGTAAATGGTACTACCGGATATGAAGAAGCCGGCGGACAAGGTATCATTGCAGGTATTAATGCACACATCAATTGCCATGGCGGGGAGCCTTTCACCTTAGCAAGAGATGAAGCATATATTGGCGTATTAATCGATGACCTCGTGACTAAAGGAGTTGACGAACCTTATCGCATGTTTACTTCACGAGCCGAATATCGCATTCTTCTTCGCATGGACGATGCTGATATGCGACTCACAGAAAGAGCATACAAATTGGGGTTAGTAAAAGAGGACCGCTATGCTTTATTAAAGAGCAAGCGTGAAGCAATAGAAAGCATCGTAAACTTTTCCCGTAACTATTCAATTAAAGCTGCATTAATAAACGATGCACTTGAAAAATTAGGGACTACTCCCCTACGCCACGGATGCAAGTTGATTGATTTGATTAATCGTCCGCAGATTACAATAGAGAACATCTCCGAACACATACCGGCATTTAAACGCGAATTAGAAAAAATCACAGATGAAAGGAAAGACGAAATTCTGGAAGCTGCAGAAATTCTAATCAAATATGAAGGCTACATTGGACGGGAACGCATCATCGCTGACAAGTTGGCGAGACTTGAAAGTATTAAGATAAAAGGCAAGTTCGATTATGACAATCTTCAATCACTTTCGACTGAAGCCCGGCAGAAGCTTAAGAAAATCGATCCCGAAACAATAGCGCAAGCAAGCCGGATTCCCGGTGTTTCGCCAAGCGACATCAACGTATTACTGGTCCTTTCCGGACGATAGGGCACTTGCGTTTCACGTGAAACAAAACATTTAAAGAAACGATATAAAACAATGATTATGAGCAAAGAGAAGCTTAAAAAAAGCATCCGGGAAATACCGGATTTCCCAATACCCGGAATTTTATTCTATGATGTCACTACACTGTTCAAAGACCCGGAGCGCCTCCAGGAGCTCTCGGATATTATGTACGAAATGTACAAAGACAAAGGGATCACCAAGGTAGTAGGTATCGAATCACGGGGCTTTATTATGGGCCCGATTCTCGCAACCCGCCTCGGAGCAGGATTCATACCTATCCGCAAACCCGGGAAACTCCCTGCCGAGACAATGGAAGAAAGCTATGACAAAGAATACGGCAAAGATACAGTGCAGATACATAAAGACGCCTTGAACGAAAATGATGTAGTATTATTGCACGATGACCTGCTGGCAACCGGAGGCACAATGAAAGCCGCCTGTAATCTCGTAAAGAAACTCCATCCGAAGAAAGTATATATCAACTTCATTATTGAATTAAAAGAGTTGAATGGGAAAAAAGTATTCGAAAACGACAAAGACGTAGAGGTACAATCCGTATTGTCGTTATAAATAAAATGAATATATTTGCAGGGCATAGTGATAATCACTATGCCCTTTTTTATGAATACAGATCAAGAACTTAAAACCAGCGAATACTTAAAAGGAATTGTTTCAAACCTTCCTGAAAAGCCCGGCATTTATCAATATCTGAATGCCGAAGGCACCATTATCTATGTAGGAAAAGCAAAAAACCTGAAACGAAGAGTTTATTCCTATTTTAGCAAAGAACATCAACCCGGAAAAACCCGTGTATTAGTAAGCAAGATCGCAGACATACGCTACATCGTAGTAAATTCAGAGGAAGACGCGTTACTGCTTGAAAATAACCTGATCAAGAAGTATAAGCCGCGCTACAATGTCCTGCTGAAAGACGATAAAACATATCCGTCCATCTGTGTACAGAACGAATACTTTCCAAGAGTATTCAAAACCAGGCGTATCATCCGAAACGGTTCATCCTATTACGGCCCATATAGTCACGCTCCGTCCATGCATGCCGTACTCGATTTGATAAAGCACTTATACCCTTTACGCACATGTAGCCTAAACCTTTCACCTGAGAATATTCGTGCAGGGAAGTTCAATGTATGCCTTGAATATCACATCAAGAACTGTGCCGGACCATGCATCGGACTGCAATCACAAGAAGAATACCTGAAAAACATCTCTGAAATAAAAGAGATCCTTAAAGGGAATACTCAGGAAATAAGCAAAATGCTGTACCAACAGATGCAGGAATTAGCCGCTGAAATGAAATTCGAGGAAGCACAAAAGGTGAAAGAAAAATACGCATTAATCGAAAATTACCGTTCGAAATCCGAGGTTGTCAGTTCGGTGCTGCATAACATAGATGTATTCTCAATCGAAGAAGACGGTGAGAAATCAGCTTTCATCAATTATCTCCATATCACAAACGGAGCTATCAATCAGGCTTTCACTTTTGAGTACAAGAAGAAACTGAATGAAACAAAAGAAGAACTGCTCACATTGGGCATTATCGAAATGAGAGAACGTTACAAAAGCGCTTCGCGTGAGATTATCGTTCCTTTCGATATAGAAATGGAGTTGAACAACGTCACATTTACCATACCTCAGCGAGGCGATAAAAAGAAGCTGCTGGAACTATCTCTACTCAACGTAAAACAATATAAGGCTGACAGGATGAAGCAAGCTGAAAAACTGAATCCCGAACAACGCAGTATGCGTCTGATGAAGGAGATTCAGCAGGAGCTACATCTGGACAGATTACCGATGCAAATAGAATGTTTTGATAACTCAAATATCCAGGGGACAGATGCAGTGGCAGCCTGCGTAGTCTTTAAGAAAGCAAAGCCATCAAAGAACGATTACAGAAAATACAATATCAAAACAGTTGTAGGTGCCGATGATTATGCCTCAATGAAAGAGGTTGTCAGAAGACGATACCAACGCGTCTTAGAGGAAGAATCTCCCCTGCCCGACCTGATTATCACTGACGGTGGAAAGGGGCAAATGGAGGTAGTCAGACAAGTAATGGAAGAGTTGCAACTGGACATCCCTATTGCCGGGCTTGCCAAAGACCGCAAACACCGAACTTCTGAAGTGCTTTTCGGTTTCCCACCTCAAACAATCGGCATCAAACAGCATAGCCCTTTATTCCGGCTATTGGAACAGATCCAGGATGAAGTACACCGCTTCGCCATTACTTTCCATAGAGACAAACGTAGCAAACGACAGGTATCATCCGCTCTGGACAGCATCAAGGGAATCGGGGAGAAAACGAAAACCCTCCTGCTGAAAGAGTTCAAAAGCGTAAAACGTATCAAAGAAGCTTCTATGGAAGAAGTGGCCACGGTAATAGGTGAATCGAAGGCAAAAATCGTAAAAGAGGGTCTCAATAATCGCTAAAAATAGCTATCTTTGCAATAGTAAAGATAAGCAATATAATTCGAATGAGAGTAGTTATACAACGCGTCAGCCACGCTTCAGTCACAATTGACGGACACTGTAAATCCGCAATTCGGGAAGGAATGATGATTCTGACAGGTATTGAAGATACGGACAGACAGGAGGATATTGACTGGCTATGCAAGAAAATCGTAAATCTCCGCATCTTTGATGACGAAAACGGAGTTATGAATAAATCAATCTTAGATGCAGGAGGTGATATATTGGTAATCAGTCAGTTTACGCTACACGCATCTACAAAAAAAGGAAACCGTCCATCCTATATTAAGGCCGCCAAACCGGAAATATCAATCCCGCTTTATGAACAATTCTGCAAAGATTTGAGTTGTGCATTAGGGAAGGAAGTGGGAACAGGAGAATTCGGAGCCGATATGAAAGTAGAATTATTGAACGATGGGCCTGTAACTATTTGTATTGATACCAAAAACAAGGAATAATGACATTAGAAGAAGCACAGAAAGCCGTCGATTCGTGGATACACGAATACGGTGTACGTTATTTCAGCGAACTGACCAATATGGCTGTTCTCACGGAAGAAGTAGGCGAATTGGCCCGCATTATGGCTCGCAAATATGGCGATCAATCTTTTAAGGAAGGCGAAAAAGACAACATCAGTGACGAAATAACAGACGTACTCTGGGTGCTCCTGTGTATCGCGAACCAAACCGGCGTAAACCTCACAGAGGCATTTGCACGAAATCTGGAAAAGAAAACTCAAAGAGATAATAAAAGACATATCAACAATCCAAAACTGAGAGAACATGGAAATGAATGATACTCCTCAAGACAAGTACCTGACCGCTCTGGCTAAGTACAACACGCAACTGAACGATGCTGACGTACAGGCTCAAGTTGCAGCATTAATCGATAAAAAAGTACCGGAGAACAATACGGAGGAGGTAAAAAAATTCCTTTTCAACTGTATTGATCTGACCACACTCAATACGACAGACAGCGATGAAAGTGTCATGAGATTCACTGAAAAAGTGAATCAGTTCGATAATGAATTTCCTGATCTGAAGAACGTTGCGGCAATCTGTGTATATCCTAATTTTGCACAGGTGGTAAAAGACACACTCGAGGTGGAAGGTGTAAATATCGCTTGCGTATCAGGAGGATTCCCCTCTTCGCAAACATTTACTGAAATAAAGATAGCAGAAACCGCAATGGCAGTGGCTGACGGAGCCGACGAAATAGATATCGTGATTCCTGTAGGGGCATTTCTAAACGGTGACTACGAAACGATGTGTGAAGAAATTATGGAGCTAAAGGAAACTTGTAAAGAACATCATCTGAAAGTAATCCTTGAAACAGGTGCTCTAAAGACTGCCTCTAACATTAAAAAAGCTTCTATCCTATCGATGTATTCCGGAGCCGATTTCATCAAAACATCCACCGGAAAACAGCAACCGGCAGCAACTCCGGAAGCAGCTTATGTAATGTGCCAGGCCATCAAAGAATACCACGAACAAACCGGAAATAAAATAGGTTTTAAGCCGGCCGGCGGCATTAACAGCGTAAATGATGCCTTGATTTATTATACCATTGTAAAAGAGATATTAGGTGAAGAATGGCTTAGTAACAAACTGTTCCGTTTGGGAACCAGTCGTTTGGCAAATCTGCTCCTGTCTGAAATCAAAGGCGAAGAACTGAAATTCTTCTAAAGGCTACATTAGCAATCAAATATGTCATGCCGTGTCGTCCCCTTTTATTAATGTGGGGTGACACGGTATTTTTATTTAAGAAAAACTAAAGTTACCTACGAAGAAGTCAGAAGATTTTTCTATCTTTGCGTTGATATTAGCCCACAGAGAATAGGCTAAATCATTGTATTAGAGAACGTTTCAATTATTATCTTTTTCCTGGAATTCGGCAAAATTCATGTTATGAAAGGTAATAAGCAAACGGGTCTCACGCACCTTCACGTATATACTCTTGTTATATATCGAACGGAGCGTGAGACTGTTGCTTGTATCATCATAACGGCTTGCCGAAGCCCCAGGAAAGATACAGAGCAACAGTTCTCACGCTTTTCGGTTAACAAAGAATTAAAATAAACAAGAGTATGACAGAACAGGCATTATTTCAACAATTCAACCGGAACCAACAAAGGGAGAGTTTAGACAAGGCAAAGGAAACCGGATTATTTATCAGTCTGATTCCAAGTCTGCAAGAGCATTTCTATGTAGATAGTCTGACAACAGGAGCAAACCAAGAAACCCTCTCTAAACTTCTTCAGAGAAGTCCAAGAATCAAAAACGAAACGGCTGTTATTGAAATGATTCACTTCCTGCATGATGAAGGCGACCGTACTTCATTCAGTATTCTCCTACCCTTTCTACTGTCAGAATATGCTCCCAAAGAACTGGAGGAAAAACTACGGGAGCGTTTTTTCGGCATTGAACTTTTCATACGAAAATGCAACAACCTACACAATTTTATCACTTGTACAAAAGCTGGTCAGGCTGTTGAAATCAAAGAAGAAGACTTAAAAAAAGGGGTATTAGCATGGGATATGGGAAGAATGGTATGCCTGGTACGGATAGCCTACGATACCGGATATATTAATGAAGACCTTGCGTGGAATTATATTTGTTCGGCGGGCCAACAATGTATGCAAGCTTTTAGCAATTGGACTGAAGTAGGAAAAAGTTTCCTTTTGGGACAAGCAATGGAGGCTTCTGAAAAAGAAAAACAGGAAAGAAATATTAGCCTCTACCGAAAAGCGACAGAAGATGAAGAAAGCCCATGGAAAAAAAGAACACTGAAATAAAAAAGTTATTTATCTCGATCAACGACATAATCCACATATGTAATCAGGGCAGTCTTTACTGCCGAATCCGGGAGTATACGCAATAAATCAAGAGCGCGTTCTTTATATTCGTACATTACTTTTATGGCATACTCTATCCCTCCGTTTTGTTTGATAAACTCAATCAAACGGGCTATTTCGTCTACTGTAGCCGTACCATCCTTCACTTTGAGAGCCATTTCCTGCGCCCATGCATCATTAGTAGTATTAAGTACATACAATGCTGGTAAAGTCAACTTACCCTCCAGCATATCGTTTCCGGTAGGTTTACCAATCTCTTTACTCTCAAAATAATCGAAAATATCATCTTTTATCTGGAAGCAGATTCCAATATTTTCGCCAAAAAGACGCGCAAATTCAGCCTTTTCATCGGTTATTTCTACCGAAAGCGCTGCAGCCTTGGTACATGCGGCAAAAAGAGCAGCTGTCTTCTTGCGGATAACATCAAAATAAATCGTTTCGGAATATTCCCGGTTACTGACATTGGAAAGTTGCAGTATTTCTCCTTCTGCCAGATCTTGTCCTAAACATGCTACCACACCGATAATATCATGGTTGCGAGTGCGCTCGGCATGTACCAGACTCGTTGCCAAAAGAAAATCCCCCACCAATACCGCTACTTTATTATTAAAAATAGCATTTACTGACAGTTGACCACGACGTTCCGTGCTTTCGTCCACTACATCATCATGCACCAGACTTGCCGTATGAAGAAGTTCAAGGGATACAGCTGCATGTAAAGTAGCAGGCTTTATTTCTCCATAAAGCTTTGCTACAAGCAACACAAGAATAGGGCGCATCATCTTACCATTCCTCTGCCGGATGTGAGCAATCACATTATTAAGCAAAAGATTTGAACTGGACAGAGAACTATCAAACAGATTTTTGAAATCTTCCAGCTCCGTAGTAATCGGGGACTTTATTAAAGATAAGCTATCCATGCACACACTATTTGAGCACAAAAGTAATAATAAAACGGTTAATACGGTATTTTTTTGTACTTTTACCATGAAAAAACTGAAAAATATGAATCAAAACAGCAAACTGTTCCTCTTAGATGCTTATGCTCTTATATATCGGGCGTACTATGCGTTCATAAAAAATCCCCGCATTAATTCCAAGGGATTTAATACATCGGCCATACTGGGATTCGTTAACACTCTGGAAGAAGTATTGAAAAAAGAGAACCCCACTCACATCGGAGTTGCATTCGACCCGTCAGGCCCCACGTTCCGCCACGAAGCTTTTGAGCAATACAAAGCCCAACGCGAAGAAACTCCGGAAGCAATCCGCCTTTCCGTACCTATTATAAAAGATATCATCAGAGCTTACCGAATTCCCATCCTCGAAGTGTCGGGATACGAAGCAGATGACGTAATCGGGACTTTGGCAACAGAAGCCGGGAAACAGGGTATCACCACTTACATGATGACTCCCGACAAAGATTATGGTCAACTGGTAACAGATCATGTATTCATGTATCGCCCCAAATATGGAGATAAGGAATTTGAGGTAATGGGGATAGAACAAGTAAAAGCTAAATTCGATATCCAATCTCCGGCACAGGTTATCGATATGCTCGGACTGATGGGTGACTCCTCCGATAATATTCCGGGATGCCCGGGAGTAGGAGAAAAAACAGCTCAGAAATTAATTGCTGAGTTTGGCAGCATTGAAAATCTCCTTGAACATACCGATCAGTTGAAGGGAGCATTGAAGACAAAAGTTGAAACGAACCGGGAAATGATCATTTTCTCAAAGTTCCTGGCAACAATTAAAATAGATGTACCGATCCAACTCGACATGAATTCACTTGTCCGCGAACAAGCAGACGAAGAAGCACTCCGCAAAATCTTTGAGGAGCTGGAATTTCGTACATTGATGGAACGGATATTCAAAAAAGAATCATCACCGTCCCCCTCTCCTGCCGGACCACTGTTTAGTCAAGAAAATAGTCCCATTCAAGGTAATCTCTTCGAAGAATTTACGCCCGACACTCCAACTGAAGAGAAAAAATCAAATCTGGAAAGCTTAAATTCATTGACCTACGACTATCAACTCATTGATACTGAATCAAAAAGACAGGAAATAATTAAAAAATTACTGACATCAGAAATTCTTGCGTTAGATACGGAAACAACCGGAACAGATCCGATGGATGCAGAGTTGGTCGGAATGAGCTTTAGTATCGCCGAAAATCAGGCATTTTATATTCCGGTACCGGCGGGACGAGAAGAAGCGACTAAAATCGTTCGGGAATTTGAATCTGTTTTCAAAAACGATAAGTCACTCAAGGTTGGACAAAACATAAAGTATGACATGCTCGTTCTTCAGAACTATGGCATTGAAATCCGAGGCAGACTCTTTGATACCATGGTGGCACATTATGTACTCCAACCGGAGCTTCGGCATAACATGGACTATTTGGCAGAAATCTACCTGCATTATCAGACGATCCATATTGAAGAGTTAATTGGGCCGAGAGGAAAAGGACAAAAAAACATGCGCGACCTCTCTCCCAAAGATGTTTATCTGTATGCCTGTGAAGATGCAGATGTCACGCTTAAGCTAAAAAATATCCTGGAACAGGAATTAAAGAAGAATGATGCTGAGAAATTATTTTATGAAATAGAAATGCCTCTTGTTCCCGTTCTTGTCAATATCGAAAGCAACGGAGTCCGTTTAGATACGGAAGCATTGAAACAATCGTCAGAGCACTTCACCACAAGATTACAGAGTATCGAAAAAGAGATCTATAACCTCGCCGGAGAAGAATTCAACATTGCATCCCCCAAACAGGTAGGAGAAATACTGTTCGATAAATTGAAAATAGTAGAAAAAGCTAAAAAAACAAAGACCGGACAGTACGTCACCTCAGAAGAGGTCTTAGAAAGCTTACGCAACAAACATGATGTTATCGGTAAAATACTGGAATACCGAGGGCTAAAGAAACTATTAAGCACTTACATTGATGCTCTTCCACAACTGATCAATCCAAGAACAGGCCGCATACATACCTCATTCAATCAAACTGTTACTGCAACAGGAAGACTCAGTTCCAGTAACCCTAATCTGCAAAACATTCCGATCCGGGACGAAGATGGCAAAGAAATCCGTAAAGCCTTTATTCCCGATGACGGTTGCAGCTTCTTTTCCGCCGACTATTCACAGATTGAATTACGTATAATGGCGCACTTGAGCAAAGATAAAAACATGATTGATGCTTTTCTCAGCGGCTATGATATTCATGCTGCTACAGCGGCTAAGATCTATAAAGTAGATATAAAGGAGGTAACTGCAGACATGCGGCGTAAAGCCAAGACTGCCAACTTCGGCATCATTTATGGTATTTCCGTTTTCGGTTTGGCCGAACGTATGAATGTAGACCGCAAAGAAGCCAAAGAACTGATAGACGGTTATTTTGAAACTTATCCGCAAGTAAAAGCCTACATGGACAAAAGTATTCAAGTGGCGCGTGAACACGGCTATGTTGAAACCATTTTCCATCGCAAACGCTTCCTGCCGGATATCAACTCACGCAATGCGGTAGTGCGGGGATATGCAGAACGCAATGCAATCAATGCTCCGATACAGGGAAGTGCAGCGGACATAATCAAAGTTGCTATGGCCCGTATTTATGAACGTTTTAAAGCTGAAGGCTTGAAAGCTAAAATGATTTTGCAAGTACACGATGAACTGAACTTCAGTGTACCGGTAAAAGAAAAAGAGATAGTAGAGCAAGTGGTTATTGAAGAAATGGAGAAAGCCTATCGTATGCATGTCCCTTTAAAAGCAGATTGCGGATGGGGTACAAACTGGCTGCAAGCACATTGATAACAATCATTAACCATTCATTCAGAAAGCTACTTAAAAAGCATCTAAAAATACTTACTGTTTATATAAATATCCGGCAAACTACCTGCCGGATATCTTTTTTCTATTAAATGGATCAAAAAGTAATCTCAACCGGAAGCCAACAATTGACAATATGATAAAAAACTTCGGGTTTTATGCATTTATATCCGTTTTATATGTAACTTTGTCGCCGTTAAAACCAACTAACATTGGAAATTTGACAATTCAAAGACTTAAAAACAGATATCATGAAAACAACAGGATTTTTAAAAACAGCAGTATTATCAGCAGTTCTTTTAGTAAGCAGCATTACAGTTTGTGCACGGAACTATGATAACAATCTTATTTATAACTCTGAAGAAGAAAACGGCATGCTTGTAGGACAAACCGTTTATAAAATGGAAGGTTCTTCTTTGGCCAATTACATGAAATACAACTATAAATACGATACCAATAAACGTATGATTGAAAGTCAGACCATGAAATGGAACAGCTATAAAAATAACTGGGAAAATGATCTGCTCGTTCGCTATACATACGAAGGCAAAACTGTTACTACAAACTATTATAAATGGAATAACCGGAAACAAGAATTTATACTGGCTCCGGAAATGACTGTTACAATGGATAACCCTAATCTATAATTCTCCAATACTTTACTCTCTTAAAGATCTAACACAATACATACTCTGAAAAGACCGTTGCAGTAGCTTCGGTCTTTTTTTTGTGTCACGTGAAACATAAAAGAGTAAATCAAAGAAATGACCTTTAAAAGTACCCCGACAAAATAGCCGGAGTTTTTTCACAAAAAGCTCCGGCTTTACCCAACCAGTTAACTATCAAGAGAATTGTTTAATTGTTTAATACTGTTCATCTCAGTATTTTTTAAGAGTAATCGTACCTCACAAAGATACAAGCAAAGAGAGAGTACAACAACTCCTCTTTATCTAAAAATAGGATATATGGTTGCAGACAAGGTATAAATGGCAAAATAAAAGCTTATCTGACAGAAAAACCTTAAATTATACAGAAGCGTTCTTGCAACTCCTTCAAAAATCCCCGTGAAATAACTAAGTCCTCTTTATCACTAAAAGGAGGATAAAGCAGGCACTGCTTACTTTTAATCATTGCCAAATAATTGATGTTGATTATAGCCGACTGGCTGATCTGTACGAATGCATCGGAGTAACCGGTTATATCCCCAGCCGTTGTATTTTTCTTCAAACAAAGCTTTGTTTGATTAAAAAGCTCCACTTGCCACAAGCGCTTATCTTTCAAATATTCAAAATATCCTATTTCTTCAAGCCGGAGAAATCTGAAACCTGTCACTGTACTGATCATAAATAGATCCCTACCGGGAATTAAAGTGCCGACAGCAGAAGAGAAAGAGGGAATGGGTTGGGCAGCAGCCATTGTTTTACGGTAACGCTCAATAATCAAGTTCAGTTCTTCAGTATCATAAGGTTTCAGCAAATAATCGAAGGCTGACTCACGCAGAGCCTGCAGCAAATATTTATCATAAGCAGTATAGAAAACGACTTTCATGTCCCACAAGACCTGCTCACGAATCTCACTAAGCAAACGGATTCCTTGAATATCAGGCAATTCTATATCCAGGAACAAAAGGTCAGGATGTATATCCATGATAAGCTTCTTCCCTTTTGCCCCATTGCCGGCTGTCCCTTTTATCTCCAGATCAGCCTGCATTTCCAGATCCCGACGCAAAGCCTCAATAGCAGCCTTCTCATCATCTATAATAATCACCTTATACATATTTCCTATCTTTATAAATTGTAAGAATAGCCAAATGGTATATAGACTAAAACCTGTGTTCCGGTCTGCCCATTATTCGCCAGATTTTTTATCTCGAAACATATCTTCTCTCGATTTTTATCATTCAATAGCTGAATGGTCTGATAAAGTACCTTCAACCCTGTTCCTGTCCCACGCGCAGATGACATAGTTTGTGGTGAATATCCACGCCCATTATCACAAATATCAACCAGTATACCATTGCCTCTCCGGCAGACTGATATGCGGAGCGACTTTAAACCTTCGATTCCGGACAGCCCATGTTTTAACGCATTCTCTACCGGTATCTGTACAATCATTGAGGGGATGATCACTTGTTGAATATCCAAGCCCCCTTCGATCTTTATATCCATTGAAAAATCATCTCCGAGCCGTCCCTGCTCCAGACGAATATAGGTTTTCACAAATTCCAGTTCATCATAAAGAGAAACGCTAAGTTTCTCCGTAAACTCCAAACTCTTACGAAGCAGCCTGACCAGCTCCGTAAGATCATCACACAAAGCCCCGTCACCCTTAAACTGACTAATCTCACGATTCAGCACATTAAATGTAAAATGGGGTGAAATACGGTTTCGAATATTCTCCATGCGAAGACGCCCGATCTGATTGATATGCCGTTCCTGAAGAAACATACGCTTCTTCTTCATATACCAATAAATACATCCTGCCACGACAACAGATACAATACAAACCAAAGCCCATAGATATGCTGTCAGTTTCAGTTCCTTCATCTCCCCTCTTTGTTTCTCAATCACCAACTCTCTACGCATCACAATCGTATCCTGCCGATAACGCATATCCAATTCTGCAACGCGAGTACGAACCCGTTCATTGCGAATAGAATCATTAAGTTGAAGATCGTATTTCTGATATTCATAAGCCTTTTTATAATCCCCTACCCGTTCGTAATAATGCTGAAGGTAGTGATTACGTATGTTTATCATATTGGCATCTATATGTCCATAATTGGCCGAGCGTTTGATAATTTGTCCGGCAAGAGCCACATTCCCCTTTTTAAGTGCAAGCTCAATCATTTGTGTCTCTATGTAATAGAGTGCCGATTGATTCCCGATTTCGGAGAAGAACCTATAACTTTCGTCCAGATATAGTTGCGCTGAGTCCAGTTTATTGGTTATCACATAAAGCTCACCGAGATTTGCCTTACAAAGATTCTGCTCAAAAACCATTTGCGGATAAGACTCTACCACATCCAATGCACGACTGATGTAACAGACAGCCTGGGGGTAATCTTTCTTATAATAAAAATGATTTCCCCGGTTATTCAGATAAGTCCATTTCTCAGAAACGCTCATACGGTCAAAAAAAGCCCCGGCCAACTCATAATAATGATTGGAAAGTTCAAAGTCGCGCAATTCCATGTATGTCTGTCCGAGACCATAATAAACCGGAAACTTATTACGATCCGGTAATCCGAGGGAATCACAAAGAAACAAGGCCCGGCGATAGTAATACGCAGCATACGTATAATCTCCTTTATGAACATTGGCATCAGCCAGATTTATGCATAAGTCCGGCAGATAGTCCGGCTCCTTTCCCTGTAACCTTTCTTTGTATGCTTTTTCATAGGAGATGATTGCAGAGTCGGGCTGAGTACGCTGCATCAGAACGTTACCCTCTATATTATAAACGGTAGAAAGCAAATCATGTACCTCCGGTGAAGGTGTAACCCTGTCGCAAAAACGCTTAATAAACTGATTATAATACAGGATTGAATCAAAATCCGCCGTAACAAAATAAGATTTGGAATAGAATGATAAAAGACGGTAATAGGATAGGCTGTCAGAGGTGCCCGATAAGGCTTGTCGCAACAGATGACGTGAATATTGAGTATTGGTAAACAATGAATCCTGGGCGCACCGTTCCACAGAGTCCGGACTCATGCCCGGAATAGCTAAATCAGAATGGCTTGTGTTTTGTTTACAGCCCGTTAACAGTAATAACAAACAAAAAAATACAATTGCCCGGTTTGTTTTATGCCTCATTGTTTTGATTTCACGTGTAATACCCAACAAAAATACATCCTTTTTTTAAATTCGATAACAAACGAACTACTTTTTATGCGCAATTATTCATATCTTTGTAGCCAATATAATTAGAATAGCCTCATAATGAGTCCACTGAACTTCACTCACATCCTGACACAAACAGTCGATGAGCTATCGGAAAGCGAATCATACAAAGGACTGTTTCACCAACATAAAGACGGTGAGCCATTGCCCTCGCCACGGGTATTGTGCGATGTTATCGAATTAGCGCGCTCCATTCTCTTCCCGGGATATTACGGAAACTCAACAGTCAACAGCCGCACTATCAACTACCATATCGGTGTCAATGTAGAAAAACTGTTCAATCTGCTCACAGAGCAAATTCTTGCCGGATTGTGTTTTGGCAATGGTGACCAATGCAATGAATGCACCGAGTCGAAACGTGAAGAAGCGGCTCGTCTGGCGGCTAAGTTCATCAGTAAACTCCCCCATCTGCGTCGTGTTTTGGCCACAGATGTGGAAGCAGCCTACAATGGTGACCCTGCCGCACAAAGTTTCGGTGAAGTGATCTTCTGCTATCCCGCCATTAAAGCAATCAGCAACTATCGCATCGCACACGAACTCCTGGAATTAGGAGTACCGCTAATTCCGCGTATCATTACCGAAATGGCACACAGTGAAACCGGAATCGATATACATCCGGGTGCAAGAATCGGCACACATTTCACCATTGACCACGGTACCGGTGTGGTGATCGGAGCCACAAGTATCATTGGCAATAACGTGAAACTCTATCAGGGAGTGACACTGGGTGCAAGAAGTTTCCCCCTGGATGCTGACGGCAAACCGATTAAAGGTATTCCACGCCACCCCATTCTGGAAGACAATGTGATCGTCTACTCCAACGCTACCATTCTGGGGCGGATTACCATCGGACGTGACGCCACCGTAGGCGGTAATATTTGGGTAACCGAAAACATACCGGCAGGAGCCAGAATCGTACAGACAAAAGCAAAAAAATAATATAATTAACAACATTAAAACGCCGGTCGCACGGTCCATAACCGGAGCATTAACACACTGGCATGCTATCCATTTTATGAGCGAACAATTTGAAATGATTGCCAAAACCTTTCAGGGACTGGAAGAGATACTGGCAGGGGAATTGACAACACTTGGAGCAAACGACGTACAAATAGGACGCCGTATGGTTTCTTTTACCGGTGACAAAGAGATGATGTACAAAGCAAATTTCTGCCTGCGTACTGCAATCCGTATTCTAAAACCCATCAAGCACTTCACCGCAAAAGATGCTGACGCTGTTTACGAACAGATCAAAGCCATTCGCTGGGAAGAGATCTTGGATGTAGACAAGACTTTTGCCGTTGACGCAGTAGTATTCAGCGATGAATTCCGTCATTCCAAGTTCGTCTCTTACAAAGTAAAAGATGCCATTGTCGACTATTTCCGCGAATTGAACGGAAAGCGTCCTTCTGTACGCATCAGCAAGCCGGATGTACTACTGAACATCCACATTGCACAGACCACCTGTACCCTCTCACTCGACTCTTCGGGTGAATCACTTCACCGGAGAGGTTATCGCCAGGAAGCTGTAGAAGCTCCATTGAACGAGGTTCTGGCAGCCGGGATGGTTTTAATGACGGGATGGAAAGGCGAGTGCGACCTGATTGACCCAATGTGTGGTTCGGGTACTATTCCCATCGAGGCGGCTTTAATTGCGCGTAATATTGCCCCGGGAGTGTTCCGAAAAGAATTTGCTTTTGAAAAATGGGGAGACTTCAATCAGGATCTGTTCGACCGGATATACAACGATGACAGCCAGGAACGTGAGTTCACTCATAAGATATATGGTTACGACAATAACCCGAAAGCCAATGAGATAGCAACCCATAATGTAAAGGCAGCGGGAGTATCGAAAGACATTATCCTGAAATTGCAACCATTCCAGCAATTTGAACAACCGGCTGAAAAGTCGATTATCATAACCAATCCCCCTTACGGAGAACGTATCTCGACCAACGACCTTCTGGGACTGTATAATATGATCGGCGAACGCCTCAAACATGCTTTTGTCGGAAACGATGCATGGATACTGTCTTACCGTGAAGAATGCTTCGACCAGATCGGACTGAAACCGAGTATAAAAACCCCGTTATTCAATGGTCCCCTGGAGTGTGAGTTCCGCAAATACCAGATCTTCGACGGTAAATATAAGGAATTCAAGGGTCAGGAAGGTAGTGATGAAAACAGCGAACGTGCTCCAAGAGAAAGAAGAGAATTCAAGCCGCGCAGGGAAGAAGGCGGATTCAGAGGGGAAAGAAGACCGCGTGAAGAACGTAGTTCGGGATATGGAGACAGAAAACCGAGAGAATTCAAAGGGAATCGTGAGCCAAGAATCGAGAAACCTCAGGAAGACTAAGCTATTTCCCGACAGAAGCCTGTAAATGGATGAATCGGCTGCCATCCGGCTCTTCGTGCCTGAGCACATCGTCCTTGCCCGGATAAGCGCTGTCATCCAGTCAAGAACGACGAACTTGGGCAGAGTACAAATCAAAGGATCTAAATAATGATAAAGCAAATCATGAAAACCAACAGTAAACAAAAGAATGCTTTATTAGTAATGCTCTTATCTTTACTAATACCAAACGTTATGGCACAAGAACCCAAAACGCCGACCTTGGAAGACCTGATCCCAGGCGGAGCCACCTACCGTTCTGCTGAGAATCTGTTCGGCCTGCAATGGTGGGGCGATGAGTGTATCAAACCGGAAATAGAGGTAGTGTTCATGATAAATCCCAAAAACGGGAAGGAAACACCACTGACCACCCGTAATATAGTAAACAAGGCGTTAGAAGCCGGCAACCACGGTAAATTGCAACACTTCCACAATGTCAGCTTCCCATGGCCGAAGAAAAGCCTGATGCTGATCAGTCTACCGGACAAATACATCGTTTACGATTTCGACTACCGCGAGATTATCAGTACGCGCCCAGTTCCCAAAGAAGGCGTCAACAGAGATTATCAGCCCGAAACGGGGCATGTGGCCTATACCATCGGCAATAATCTTTATGTAGACGACAAAGCCGTAACCAACGAACCGCAAGGCATCGTATGCGGCCAGGCTGTCCACCGCAGAGAATTCGGAATCAAAAAAGGGACCTTCTGGAGTCCTTCGGGCAACCTGCTCGCTTTCTACCGCATGGACGAAAGCATGGTGGCCCAATATCCTTTGGTTGACATCACCGCTCCCATTGCCGAAGTCAACAACATCCGTTACCCGATGGCGGGAATGACCAGCCACCAGGTGAAAGTGGGCATCTATAACCCTGCTACCGGAAAAAGCATCTATCTCAATGCCGGAGACCCGACCGACCGCTATTTTACCAATATCAGCTGGGCGCCGGATGAAAAGAGCCTCTACCTGATAGAACTGAACCGCGACCAGAATCATGCCAAGCTCTGCCAGTATAACGCCGAGACAGGCGAGCTGATGGCTACTCTTTTTGAAGAGGAAAACGACAAGTATGTAGAACCTCAAGAACCGATTATTTTCCTGCCCTGGGACAGCAGCAAGTTTATCTACCAGAGCCAGAAAGACGGCTTCAGCCACCTCTACCTGTACGACACAAGCGGCAAGCAACTCCGCCAGTTGACCGAAGGCGAATGGCTGGTTAAAGAGGTGCTGGGTTTCGATGCCAAGAAGAAGGAGATTATCATAGCAAGCACGGAGTTCTCGCCCTTGCAGAGCAACTTGTTCCGCGTGGATATAAAAACCGGGGCACGTACTCCTCTGGGCAGTGGCGAAGGCGTGCACAGCGGCAAACTAAGCCCTTCGGGCCGCTACCTGATTGACCAGTACAGTTCTCCAAGCGTTCCGCGCAGCATTAATATCCTTGACGTACAGAGCGGTAAAAGTGTCAACCTGCTCACGGCAGCCGATCCCTTTGCAGGCTATAAGATGCCAAGCATCGAAACCGGTACCATCAAAGCGGCAGACGGCAAAACAGACCTGTATTACCGCCTGGTCAAGCCGGCAGACTTCGATCCGAACAAGAAATATCCCGCCATCATCTATGTATACGGCGGCCCCCATGCACAAATGGTCACCAACGGTTGGCAGAATGGGGCACGCGGCTGGGACATTTACATGGCGAACAAAGGTTACATCCTGTTTACCGTGGACGGACGCGGAAGCGACAACCGCGGACTCGACTTTGAGAACGTCACTTTCCGCCAGCTGGGCATTGAAGAGGGAAGAGACCAGGTGAAAGGAGCCGAATTCCTGAAAAGCCTCCCTTACGTCGACGGAAACCGCATCGGAGTACACGGCTGGAGTTTTGGCGGACACATGACCACTGCCCTCCTCCTCCGCTATCCCGAGATCTTTAAAGTAGGTGTAGGCGGCGGTCCGGTCATCGACTGGGGATATTACGAAGTGATGTACGGCGAACGCTACATGGACACTCCGCAAAGCAACCCGAAAGGGTACAAGGAGTGCAACCTGAAAAACCTGGCGGGTAACCTGAAGGGACATCTGATGATTATCCATGACGACCACGACGATACTTGCGTGCCGCAACACACCCTTTCGTTCATGAAAGCCTGCATCGACGCCCGCACGTATCCGGACCTATTCATCTATCCGTGCCACAAGCACAATGTGTCGGGACGCGACCGTGTGCATCTGCATGAAAAGATAACCCGTTATTTCGAAGACTATTTATAAAGATATAAATCCTCAAAAAGACATGAAGATATTACTGTTAGGTTCGGGCGGCCGTGAACACGCCCTGGCATGGAAGATCGCCCAAAGCCCGAAAGTAGAAAAGCTGTTCATCGCGCCCGGCAATGCCGGAACCGCTGAAGTAGGCGAAAACGTAAACATCAAAGCAACCGATTTCGACTCTTTAGGAGCATTCGCTCTTGAAGAGAACATCGACATGATTGTAGTAGGGCCGGAAGACCCATTGGTAGAAGGTATCTACGACCGTTTCCAGAACAATCCCTGCCTGAAAGAGATTGCCGTCATCGGCCCGTCGAAGGAAGGAGCCAAGCTGGAAGGCAGCAAAGAGTTCGCCAAGGAATTCATGCAGCGCCACCACATACCGACAGCCCGCTACCGGAGCGTAACGGCCGGTACACTGGACGAGGGACTGGCATTCCTCGAAACGCTCAAAGCCCCCTACGTGCTGAAAGCAGACGGACTTTGCGCCGGTAAAGGTGTACTGATCCTGCCTACCTTGGAAGAGGCTCAAAAAGAGCTGAAAGAGATGCTCGGCGGTATGTTCGGCAATGCTTCGGCAACGGTGGTCATCGAAGAGTTCCTGAGCGGCATCGAGTGCTCCGTATTTGTGCTGACGGACGGCGACCATTATAAGGTGTTGCCTGTGGCCAAAGACTACAAACGCATCGGTGAAGGAGACAAAGGGCTCAATACCGGCGGCATGGGCAGCGTGACTCCCGTCCCGTTTGCCGACGAGGTGTTTATGGAGAAGGTGCGCACCCGCATCATCGAACCGACCGTCAACGGACTGAAAGCCGAAGGCATCGTCTACAAAGGCTTCATCTTCCTGGGACTGATCAACGTAAAAGGCGAACCGATGGTGATTGAATACAACGTCCGCATGGGTGATCCCGAAACGGAAAGCGTGATGCTGCGCATACAAAGCGACCTGGTAGAATTGCTGGAAGGCGTGGCCGAAGGTAACCTCGACACCCGGTCACTCGTCATCGACCCGCGCACGGCCACTTGCGTGATGATGGTCAGCGGAGGATACCCTGAAGCCTACCGGAAAGGGTACGCCATCAGCGGACTGGAAGCAGCCCGGGCAACGGACAGCATCCTGTTCCACGCCGGAACAGCCATGGAGGACGGCCAGGTGGTGACCAGTGGCGGACGCGTGCTCGCCATCTGCTCTTACGGCAACGACAAGGCCGGGGCACTGGCACAATGCTACAAGGTGGCCGACATGATTGACTTTAAGGACAAGAACTATCGCCGCGACATCGGCTTCGATTTATAATGAGAAACCAAAGACTACAAGGCCGGATAACGGCGGGCAGATTCACACTGCCTGTCGTTATCTTTACGTGTATCGCCTGTTGGGTGCTGACCTCCTTTCTACTGCCCGGACTGGAGACAAAAGAGTCGGCCTACTCTCTGTGGGATATCGTAAACATACCCGCATGGGCCAACCGCATTGTCAGCTTCCTGCTCTTTGCCGCCATCGGTTATTTCCTGATAGAGCTGAATAATACGTTTGCCATCATCCGCATGAGGGCATCCGTGCAGACATCGCTTTACTTTCTGCTCATCACGGCCTGTCCCGGCATGCACCTGCTCTATGCGGGCGACATTGCCGCCGTAGCCTTTCTCATCTCGCTTTATTTCCTGTTCAAGAGCTATCAGGACCCCCGGCCTGCCGGATACCTGTTCCACTCGTTCGCCTTTCTGAGCGCGGGCAGCATCGTGTTTCCGCAACTGACGTACTTCATCCCCATCTGGCTGTTGGGGGCATCCAACTTCCAGGCGCTCACGTTCCGCAGCTTCTGTGGGGCAATGACAGGCTGGAGCGTCCCTTACTGGTTCTTACTGGGACATGCGTTCTTCCACAACGAAATGGCGCTTTTCTATCAGCCGTTCGTCAACCTGATCAGCTTCCGGCCCATCGACTTCGGGCACGATTTCCGTTTGTGGGAAGTCGTCACGTTAGGCTATCTGTTCATCCTGTATGTGGTCAGCTCGGTGCATTGCATCGTGGCAGGATACGAGGATAAGATACGGACGCGCGCTTATCTGCATTTCCTTATTTTCCTCAACTTCTGCATCTTCCTGTTCATCGTGCTGCAACCCACCCTGAGCATGAATCTGCTTTCGCTGCTGCTGATTGGCGTCAGTATCCTGGTGGGACACCTGTTCGTACTGACCAACAGCCGGACATCCAACCTCTTTTTCATCGGTTCGATGGTTGCCCTCATCGCCTTATTCTGCTTTAACATATGGACGCTTTTATAGAAACCGTTTCACAGATACTCATTGACTGGGGTTATCCCGGCCTGTTCATTTCGGCGCTGCTGGCCGGAAGCATCGTCCCATTCAGTTCGGAGATCGTACTGTTAGGGCTGGTGAAATTAGGGCTCGACCCTGCTCTCTGCCTCATTTCCGCTTCGTTAGGGAACACAGCCGGAGGGATGACGTGCTATTACATGGGGCGCCTGGGCAGAGTAGACTGGATTGAGAAATACTTCAAGGTCAAGAAAGAGAAGATAGACAAGATGCAGCGTTTCCTCCGGGGGAAAGGCGCCCTGATGGCTTTCTTTGCCTTCCTGCCGGCCATCGGTGAGGTGATATCGATGGCCTTAGGATTCATGCGGAGCAACGTGTGGCTGACCACCGCTTCGATGTTTGCCGGGAAACTGATACGTTACATCATCCTGCTGAAAGCGATGCAGGAAGCCCTGAACCTGGTTATGTAAAGAACTGAAAGATGGAAAGAATCATTGAATATACTGCCGACGGAAGTGCCACTCTCTTCGTTCCCGAACTGGACGAGCACTATCATTCCGTCAAAGGGGCCCTGACGGAGTCCTCGCATATCTTCATCGACATGGGGCTGAAGACTTCCGCCGCCCCCTCGCCCCGCATCCTCGAGATAGGGTTCGGAACGGGGCTGAACGCACTGCTCACACTGATCGAAGCGGAAAAGTCGGGCAGGCAGGTACACTATACAGGTATCGAGCTCTATCCCCTGCCGTGGGAAACGGTGGAGAAGCTCGGGTATACTAACGGGGAACGGCGGGCGACTGGCGACGAACAGACTACGCAATGGATGAAGGCTCTCCATACATCGCCCTGGGGAGAAGACGTGCGGATCACTCCACATTTCACCCTGAGGAAGATACAGGGAGACTTCACAAGCATGGAGTGTCCGTCGCCGATCGCTGATCATTCACCGTCCATCGCTGATCATTCACCGCTATTCTCCCTTATCTACTTCGACGCTTTCGCGCCGGAGAAGCAGCCGGAGATGTGGACGCAAGAACTATTCGACCGCCTGTACGTTATGATGGAAAAGGACGGAATACTGACTACGTATTGCGCCAAAGGAGTGGTACGGAGGATGCTGCAGGCAGCCGGATTCACCGTGGAACGGCTTCCGGGCCCTCCGGGTGGCAAAAGAGAAATATTGAGGGCGAAGAAGATACCTCTCACCACGGAGGACACAGAGAGCATTTTCTCTTTCATATCTTAAAAGCAAGAGATTAAAACTCTGTACCCTCTGCATCCTCTGTGGTGAACTAAAACGATAACAAGGATAACCATTATGAAAACCAACCGAATACAACAGCCGACAGTCGCCCCCGCCTTCCCCTTCCCGGGGAGAGGAACCGGAGGTGCGGCCGTCTTCGCTTTTCTTTTTCTGCTCCTCCTTTCCGCCTGTTCCGGGCGTGGAAAGGACAGTACCGGCGAACGAATCATCACCGTCACCATGGAGCCGCAACGGTATTTCACCGAAGCCATCGCCGGAGACAAGTTTACCGTACGCAGCATGGTGCCCAAAGGCAGCAGCCCCGAAACATACGACCCCACCCCGCAGCAACTGGTGTCGCTGGGCGAGAGCGAGGCGTACCTGCGCATCGGATACATCGGCTTCGAACGTTCGTGGATGGACCGGCTGATGAACAATACGCCCCACATCCAGGTGTTCGACACTTCGAAAGGGGTAGACCTGATCTTTGAATCTGCCTTCGATCACGGCGACCACCGCCACGAGGGAGGCGTGGAGCCGCACATCTGGAACTCGGCAGCCAACGCACTGATCATAGCCGGAAACACGTTCAAGGCGCTCACCGTGCTCGACAAGGAGAACGAGGCGTATTACAGAGCCCGCTACGACTCGCTCTGCCAACGCATCGAGCAGACGGACAGCCTGATCCGCCGGACGTTGTCGGCACCCGGAGCCGACCGTGCCTTCATCATCTACCACCCGGCCCTCTCTTACTTTGCACGCGACTACGGATTACACCAGATCAGCATCGAGGAAGGGGGTAAGGAACCCTCACCCGCCCACTTGAAAGGGCTGATGGACCTCTGCCGCAAAGAAGGGGTACGAATCATCTTCGTACAGCCGGAGTTCGACCGCCGCAACGCTGAAATCATTGCCCGGCAGACCGGAACACGGGTGGTACCCATCAATCCGCTTTCGTACGACTGGGAGGAGGAGATGCTGAACGTAGCGAAGAGCCTCAGCGGATTCACCACAGAATAGTCATGAATAAGAGTTCACCACGGATTACACGGATTAACACAGATTGATATTCTGTCTTGTTGGTTCTGGGATAAAAAGGTCTGTGTTAATCCGTGTAATCTGTGGTGAACTCCCAATCCCCAACCAACCTATGGATAAAGAAAGAAACAGCCACAAGCATACGGAAGGAACAGCTTCTGCCTCCCTCCTCTCCATCCGGGGCCTTTCGGCCGCCTACGACGGACGCACTGTGCTCCGCGATGTCAACCTGGAAGTCTACGAGCGTGACTTTCTCGGCATCATCGGTCCCAACGGCGGGGGTAAGACCACCCTCATCAAGTGCATCCTGGGACTGCTCCGCCCCACGGGAGGAGAGATCGTCAAGCATCACGAACCGCTCACGACGGGCTATCTGCCGCAGTACAGCTCGATCGACCGCTCCTTCCCCATCTCGGTTCTGGAAGTGATCCTGTCGGGACTGAGTTCAAAGAAATCGCTGATCAGCCGCTTCGACGACCATCAGCGTGAGAAAGCCCGCCAAGTCATCCTCCGCATGGGACTCGAGGGACTGGAACACCGCGCTATCGGGCAGCTGAGCGGCGGACAACTGCAACGTGCCCTGCTGGGACGCGCCATCATCAGCGACCCGCAACTGCTTATTCTCGACGAACCGAGCACCTATATCGACAAGCGCTTCGAAGCCCGCCTCTACCAGTTGCTGGCCGAGATCAACCGCGACTGCGCCATCATCCTTGTCAGCCACGACATCGGGACGGTGCTGCAACAGGTAAAGAACATCGCCTGCGTGAACGAAACACTGGACTATCACCCGGCCGCAAGCGTCAACACCGAATGGCTGGAACGGAACTTCAACTGCCCGATCGAGCTGCTGGGACACGGCACACTGCCTCACCGGGTGCTGGGCGAACATTGCCATTGCCACGAAAACGATAAAGCCTGACGAAGGGCACCCTATCCCATACAGAAACTCCGCCCTGCATTGCTTCATCTTTTATGTGAAGTGGTGCAGGACGGAGTTTTTGCACAATCCTCTTTCCTAAGCCAAGGAACGATAGTTTCCCTCCACCGGGAAGCAAGGTTTCCCCGAGTAAGGAAAACCTCTTTCTCAGGAATCAGGCTGTAGGATCATCTACAATATCACCATCCCCTCCCGAAGGAAGACCAATAACCAGACTACGTATCACTGTACGAGGTACTTTCAGCAACTTATTACCGGTTGAAAACTGGGTAGTCAGTCGTAATTCATAGACTCCGTCTTTTAAGTCCGCAGGAAGTAACACCAACACTTCCGAAGGGTTGTTTACGGCGATCATATCCATCGGCAACTTCATTTCCGTGCCTTTCTCATCAATCAATACGATACCCACTGCAGAGTCTGTACCTATTACTTTAATATTCTTTCCCTGCAGGCGATAGTTACGTCCGGCAGTTGCACTACCATCCGTGGCACGGGTGGCAGCGTCTTCACCGCCAATGAAGTAGGCCGGGTCACCTTTGGCTCCCAGAATTTTCACGCCGGTCCGTGCGATAGCTTCACGTAAATCCTTATCCTGATTGAAGGAAACATAGATAGAATTTTTCTCGGGATTCCATACTCCACCGTCTATTACTCCACGAAACTGTGGTACGGCACGAAAAAGCCCCGTATTGACAGAATATCCGTTCAGTACCAATTCCGATACCGTACGCTGAAAGAGATCGACGGCATGCTTTAAAGTCTCTGCCCGCAAGCCGGTATCTTCTTTCTTCATTTCATCCAGTACATCGGATAGCGTCAGGTTTCCGGCGCTCTCCAATACCAGGATTTTGTCTTCTTTGTTGTCGGTGGTCACGGTATTGTCCGCAAGCCAGCCTTTGAGTTCGGTTTTCATGATTTGTTAAGTTTAAAAGTGAATATTATTGTTTGGTACCTTTCACACAACGTACAGAGTATCCATCTGTTTTTTCTCTTGGTGTAGTACTTGCAGCAGTACCGTATAGGAGTACACTATGTGCATGGGTATTACTGCTGGCATCACTAGTCCAATAGCGAGCAGCTGTATTTACACCATCGTTAGATGTCGTACCACTACCTAAACTACCGTAGCGCCCACCTCCGCATTTTAGAAAAACACCTTTAGTATTGTTCATAAACCACATGCCACCATTAGTCATTATTTTGTTTGTACATCGAGTCAATTTGCTGAACTCATTATTGCTAGGTGTGCGCCACCCCGTTCCATAATATGCAGTATTTAATCTTGAGCATGGATCTGTGTTATTGGTACTTGTGTTCCCAGTGTAAGTACTATACCATGTGTAATAATACCCAGTTTCTGTCTGTGAAGGTGCCCATATATAATTCGTGCTTCCCGTACTCTTCAAATTTCCTGTAGCCCATCTCAGCTTTGCCAAATCATTCTTATCACTCGCCGTACATCCGTTTTGTGTCAGGTTAATGTCGCTCGCCGCCAATTGTATCCCCAACTCAAACTTCAGCGTAATGGTATAACTCTTTCCCGGTAGCAACTGTACATTCTGGCTCGAGGTGATATTCCGGTTATTCGCATTGAAGTAATTACTAAGTTTCAACGTACCGATATGCACCGTGATCGCCCGGGAACCCGAGAAAGGAACTAACCGCACAGTGGCAGTCGAATTATTCGCTATACTGAATGTGGACGTATTTCCGGTATTGGCACTTACATTATTTGTAGAGGGACCTATCGTCCAGGCGGACGCATTGCCGCCCTGAGAAACGTATACGCCTGTACAGTTGGTGAATGTGTTACTCCCAAACTGTGACAAGGATAGCTTAACCGTCAGCTTGCAGAGCTTTTGCGTGAAACTAACCGACAGATTGTGGTTGATTTCGCTCACACCCTCTATATCCTTCGAGTCATACACCATAAAGTCATTGCCCATATTCGGGATAGTGACGGAAGTACCGTTATAAGCATAGGATGAAGGGATCGTTCCCATCGCTGCCGTACTATTGAACGAGTATCCGATCACACGGACAGTTCCTGCTCTGGTGAGCAGATTTCCTTGCCTGAGTGTGGGAGCGGAAGCCCCGTTCGTCGTAAAATCCGCTGCCGACTGGAACACGTAATTGCTGCCTACTTTACGGAAAGCGATCAACCGGAAATAAATGCCGTTGCCCAATGTAGAGGCACGGGTAGTGGCTTGTGGCTCTTCACGGAGCGTCATCCGTACCGCTGAAGGCCCTTCGTAAGGCACGGCAGCGGGTATGGCCCTGCCGGTGGGTGGCTCTTTCACCGGCACCCATTCGTCCACAAGCGTTCTTCTTCCGGTTGTGTCGGGAGTATCAACATGGCTTTCCATATAGCTGCCATCCTCAACCCGGCTGACCGTAACAGGAATCATATCCTCTCCGTCCGGTTACGGACTGTCGGGGTTCACAACATTGTCGCCACACGATGTTATCATTAAAAAAGCCGTGTACACACAGCATGTGCTTAACGCACGAAAGCCTACATACAGAAGTTTTGTCTTCGTATTCATAACTCAAATGTTTAAAAATGAATAAAATAGATCATACTCAGCAAGGCCTTCCCATTAATGAATGGGAAGACCGGTTATGGCAGGCTGTGAATACAGCTTTTATTTTGCGGTAAGTTTGTGTAAATTAGATAGATAGAACGACTCTTGTGTTTCAAAAGACGTTCCTTTTTTGAAACACGGTTTTGGCTCTGCGCACTGAAGGCCAAAGGAAGAGATAAACACCTGATAATTAAATATATGTAAAAACATTTGCACAGATGAAAAAAGCGACTTATCTTTGTTACATCAGACGAACGTCTTTTGAAACACAGTCTCAAAATAAAGTATGTGTTTTATAGGACTAATTTCCATTTAGATATAACAACTAAGAAGATTTAATAAAAAGGCTATCTGTATAAACAGTAGCCTTTTTATTAAATCTTCTTAGTTACTTGCCTTATACCCTTAAAAGGGTAATGTGACAAATTTTATACCTCCACTACATTACAGAACTTGTGTAGAGCGCGAAACAACCGGATTTTGTCTTAGTATTGTCCGCAAGCCAGCCTTTGAGTTCGGTTTTCATGATTTGTTAAGTTTAAAAGTGAATATTATTGTTTGGTACCTTTCACGCAACGGACAGAATGCCCGTCACCTTTCGGACCATCAGCTTGTATTTCTATGCTAAGTGTAGATCGAGCATCAAGAACAAGCCTACGCGCCCAATTATTATTACTATTATTATTATCACTACTCCAATAAAAGCCAACTTCTCCGACAAAATGTGTCCCTACTGTACCACATCCTCCTGCTCCTCTTGCTCCTGCTACAGTGAGAAAGATTCCTTTGCTGTTATTCATAAACCATACGCCCTTATTAGTCACTATTTTATTTGTACATCGAGAAAGTTTAGTCAATTCGTTTATCGATGGTGTTCGCCATTCTGAACCATACGTCGTAGGGTTAAGTCTCGTACATGGATCTATATTGTTTCTATTATAATCTTGATTCCAAGTATAATAATATCCATAATCAGTCGAGGTAGTCCACACATAATTATTACTCGCTCCTGTACTTTTTAGATTCCCATCCGCCCATATTAATTTGGCCAGGTCTTTCTTATCCTGAGCCGTACATCCGTTTTGCGTAAGATTAATATCACTCTCCAACACATTGATGCCGGGCCCTTTTTTAAACTGTATTTTTAGTGTATAGCTTTTTCCCTCTTTCAGTTGTACGCTCCCGGTGGAGGTGATTTCAGTGTTGTTGTTCACAATCCGTCCACCTACCGTCAGCGTATTGAAATGCACTGTAATGGTCCTTGCCCCTGCAAACGGAACCATGCGTATGGTTGTACTCAGGGTCGTGTTCGGACTGAATGCCGCCGTATTATTCGTGTTGGCAGCTACCACATTGCTCGAGGGACCGATCTTCCACGATGTGGAGTTTCCACCTTGCTTTACGTATACACCCGTGCAATTGCTGATCGTATTGCTTGGAAATCCGGTAGGACTGATGGTAATCGTCAGTTTACACAGCTTCTGGCTGAAGCTCACCGGAAGAAGATTGTGGCTGAGGCTGTTTACACTCGTTATATCTCCGGAATCGAAGGTCATGAAGTCCTTGCTCATGTTAGGGATAGACACTGTGCTACTATTGTAGGTATATGATGCGGGCATAGCTCCCAAATCGGCAGCGGCAGTGGTATTAAAGGAGTAGCCCACCACACGTATCGTTCCCGAGCGTGTCAGCAGTTTCCCTTGTTTGAGTACAGGAGTGCCCGTACCATTGGAGGTGTAATCGGCAGCCGACTGGAAGACATAGTCATTTCCGGACTTCCGGAAAACAATCAGCCGGAAATAAACTCCCACAGGCACTGTTGCACGGGTACTTACACGGGGTAGGGTATCTTCCGTCAGTTCCATCGAGGCTATCCGGGGACCTTCGTAGTCCGGTTGCTCTCCTGTGCGTGTAGGGGAGAAAGCTTTTACCCCCACCCATTCGGCGATCAGGGGAGAGTGGCTACGGGTCGAAGTGTCATTAAAAGAAGATGAATGATAGTCGTTGTCACCCGTCAGACTGATCTGGATGGGGATTAACTCGTCGGCAGTATCCCCGCTGTCAGCAGACAGGGGAGTCATTCTGTCATCTTCCGCACATCCTGCTATCGAAAGGCAAAAACACAGCCATAAGGCTCTACCGAGACACTCTCGCATAATAAAAGTTCTATTCATATACTATGATATTAAAGTGAATAATCGTATCAAAGACGCATTGCGGACCTATACATCCTCGTATAAGTCCGGAAAAGCTGTTTGATACCACTTTTATTATGCGTAAGTTTGTGTATTACAATCAGATATAACGGTCTTGAATACACAATGGTGTTTCAAAAAACGTACGTTTTTTGAAACACCATTTTTACTCTCCGCACTAAATGCAAGGAGGATAGATAAATGACTGATAATTAAAACGATGTAGAAAAATTTGCACAGATAAAAAAAGCAACCTATCTTTGTTGCATCAGACGTACGTCTTTTGAAACACCATTCCCAAAAGTCAATTTCACATTTTAGTAAACCTTCTTGATCCCTGAAGGAAATCCATAAATTCACCCCTAATTCTTCCCACAATCGTCCAATAACTTGATTATATATGTGTTATACAAAAGCTTTTTAGTGTCTTTTATTACTCAGAATACCTAATCAATCCATAATTGGCCCCCTTTTGAAGACCTTGATCATAAATAACAATTAATTATTTAACACAACGAACTGCCAGTCCAGATGTCAAATGATCAAGAGCTATTCCTGCTGAACCATCGGAAAACAACAAGCGTTTAGCATCGTTTTTATTATATGTTGAACTCCAATACTGTCCTCCTGTACCCCCACCACTAGTAGGATCACCAGTCGAACTACCTCCCCCCCAACCAATTCCTCCAGAAGCTAATAGAAAAACACCAATACTCTTATTCATAAACCACATACCACCATTTGTTAACACCTTATCTGTACATCGGGATAATGAAATGTAGTCATTTTCAGATGGGGTATACCACCCTGTACCATAGTATGCAGTATTCAATTTAGAACATGGATCTGTGTTATTGGTTGTTTTGTTCCCTGTATAAGTACTATAAAATGTATAATAATAACCTCTATCTGTTGAAGAAGTCCATACGTAATTCGTGCTTCCCGTACTCTTCAAATTTCCCGTGGCCCATCTTAACTTCGCCAAATTATTTTTATCACTTGCCGTACATCCGTTTTGCGTCAGGGTAATGTCACTTGCCGCCAATTGTACCCCTAACTCAAACTTCAGTGTAATGGTATAACTCTTTCCCGGTTGCAACTGAACATTCTGGCTTGAGGTGATATTCCGGTTATTCGCGTTAAAGTAATTACTAAGTTTCAACGTACCGATATGCACCGTGATTGCCCGGGAACCCGAGAAAGGTACTAACCGCACAGTGGCAGTAGAATTATTGGCAATATTGAATGTAGGCGTATTTCCGGTATTGGCACTTACATTATTTGTAGAGGGACCTATCGTCCAGGCGGACGTATTGCCGCCCTGAGAAACGTATACGCCCGTACAGTTGGTGAACGTGTTGCTCCCAAACTGAGACAAGGATAGCTTAACCGTCAGCTTGCAGAGTTTTTGCGTGAAACTAACCGATAGGTTGTGGCTGATTGTGCTCACATTCGCTATGTCCCCCGAGTCATAGACCATAAAGTCACTGTTCATATTCGGGATAGTGACGGAAGTACTGTTATAAGTATAGGATGAAGGGATCGTTCCCATCGCTGCCGTACTATTGAACGAGTATCCGATCACACGGACAGTTCCTGCTCTGGTGAGCAGATTTCCTTGCCTGAGTGTGGGAGCGGAAGCCCCGTTCGTCGTAAAATCCGCTGCCGACTGGAACACGTAATTGCTGCCTACTTTACGGAAAGCGATCAACCGGAAATAAATGCCGTTGCCCAATGTAGAGGCACGGGTAGTGGCTTGTGGCTCTTCACGGAGCGTCATCCGTACCGCTGAAGGCCCTTCGTAAGGCACGGCAGCGGGTATGGCCCTGCCGGCGGGTGGCTCTTTCACCGGCACCCATTCGTCCACAAGCGTTCTTCCTCCGGTTGTGTCGGAAGTATCAACATGGCTTTCCATATAGATGCCATCCTCAACCCGGCTGACCGTAACAGGGATCATATCCTCTCCGTCCGGTTCCGGGCTGTCGGGGTTCACAACATTGTCGCCACACGATGTTATCATTAAAAAAGCTGCGCACACACAGCATGTGCTTAACGCACGAAAGCCTACATACAGAAGTTTTGTCTTCGTATTCATAACTCAAATGTTTAAAAATGAATAAAATAGATCATACTCAGCAAGGCCTTCCCATTAATGAATGGGAAGACCGGTTATGGCAGGCTGTGAATACAGCTTTTATTTTGAGGTAAGTTTGTGTAAATTAGATAGATAGAACGACTCTTGTGTTTCAAAAGACGTTCCTTTTTTGAAACACAGTTTTGGCTCTGCGCACTGAAGGCAAAAGGAAGAGATAAACACCTGATAATTAAATATATGTAAAAATATTTGCACAGATGAAAAAAGCGACTTATCTTTGTTACATCAGACGAACGTCTTTTGAAACACAGTCTCAAAATAAAGTATGTGTTTTATAGGACTGATTTCCATTTAGATATAACAACTAAGAAGATTTAATAAAAAGGCTACTGTTTATACAGATAGCCTTTTTATTAAATCTTCTTAGTTACTTGCCTCATACCCTTAAAAGAGTAATGTGACAAATTTTATATCTACATTACAGAACTTATCTACAGCACGAAACAAACTGGTACTGGTCAAATATTCATTCAATATCAGATTCTTTGCTATAGACAAAACGCTTTCTGTCCATAACAAAGAATCTTGTTTCTCATTTCGTTCAATATATATGGAAATGCCAAGTTATCAGCACTTTTATAATCTTGTGATCATGCCTTTTATAATCTTGTGATCATGCCTTTTATAATTGCATGTGACACAACATTGTCCTCATGCTAACCTTTGAATCAAGTTTGTTTAATAGGTTAGTTTAAAAGTGAATATTATTGTTTAATGCCTATCACAAAAAGACTAGTATTATTTAAAGAATATTCTGAAAAGTCATCAATCTCCTTTTACACAACGTACTGTTTTACCGTCTTTCTTTTGGAAAGCTCCAACATCAATCGCCCCATTGCCGAAAAGCATAAAATACGAAAGTGTTCCCCCTGCATCGTCTCTACTTTGATAAAATCCCTGAGTACCAGAGCTCGATGTGGCTTCAGTGCCACTACCTCCTTGATTATCATTACGATATCCCGCAGCAGGTAAAAAAAGACCTGTGCTACTATTCATAAACCACATGCCTTTATTAACCAATACTTTGTTTGTACACCGAGACAACATTATTAAAGTACTTCTACTTGGGGTATGCCATCCTGTACCATAGTATGCAGTATTCAATTTAGAGCAAGGATCTGTGTTATTGGTATTTGTATTTCCGGTATAAGTACTATAAAACGTATAATAGTAACCATAATCCGTTGCAGTAGTCCACACGTAATTAGCACTTCCCGTACTCTTCAAATTTCCCGTGGCCCATCTCAACTTTGCCAAGTTATTCTTATCATTTGTCGTGCATCCGTTTTGCGTCAGGGTAATGTCACTTGCCGCCAATTGTATCCCCAACTCAAACTTCAGTGTAATGGTATAACTCTTTCCCGGCAGCAACTGAACATTCTGGCTTGAGGTGATATTCCGGTTATTCGCGCTGAAGTAATTACTAAGTTTCAACGTACCGATATGCACCGTGATCGCCCGGGGACCTGAGAAAGGAACTAACCGTACAGTGGCAGTAGAATTATTGGCTATACTGAATGTGGACGTATTTCCGGTATTGGCACTTACATTATTTGTAGAGGGACCTATCGTCCAGGCAGACGTACTGCCGCCCTGAGAAACGTATACGCCCGTACAGTTGGTAAACGTGTTGCTTACAAACTGAGACAAAGAAAACTTGACCGTCAGCTTGCAGAGTTTCTGCGTGAAACTAACCGACAGATTGTGGCTGATTGTGCTCACATTCGCTATGTCCCCCGAGTCATAGACCATAAAGTCACTGTTCATATTCGGGATAGTGACGGAAGTGCTGTTATAAGCATAGGATGAAGGGATCGTTCCCATCGCTGCCGTACTATTGAACGAGTATCCGATCACACGGACGGTTCCCGCTCTGGTGAGCAGATTTCCTTGCCTGAGTGTGGGAGCGGAAGCCCCGTTCGTCGTAAAATCCGCTGCCGACTGGAACACGTAATTGCTGCCTACTTTACGGAAAGCGATCAACCGGAAATAAATGCCGTTGCCCAATGTAGAGGCACGGGTAGTGGCTTGTGGCTCTTCGCAGAGCGTCATCCGTACCGCTGAAGGCCCTTCGTAAGGCACGGCAGCGGGTATGGCCCTGCCGGTGGGTGGCTCTTTCACCGGCACCCATTCGTCCACAAGCGTTCTTCTTCCGGTTGTGTCGGGAGTATCAACATGGCTTTCCATATAGATGCCATCCTCAACCCGGCTGACCGTAACAGGAATCATGTCCTCTCCGTCCGGTTCCGGGCTGTCGGGGTTCACAACATTGTCGCCACACGATGTTATCATTAAAAAAGCTGCGCACACACAGCATGTGCTTAACGCACGAAAGCCTACATACAGAAGTTTTGTCTTCGTATTCATAACTCAAATGTTTAAAAATGAATAAAATAGATCATACTCAGCAAGGTCTTCCCATTCATTAATGGGAAGACCGGTTATGGCAGGCTGTGAATACAGCTTTTATTTTGAGGTAAGTTTGTGTAAATTAGACAGATAGAACGAATCTTGTGTTTCAAAAGACGTTCCTTTTTTGAAACACAGTTTTGGCTCTGCGCACTGAAGGCAAAAGGAAGAGATAAACACCTGATAATTAAATATATGTAAAAACATTTGCACAGATGAAAAAAGCGACTTATCTTTGTTACATCAGACGAACGTTTTTTGAAACACGGTCTTTGCTCTCCCATACAATAATTCTTCTTCAACTATTCTTATTATTAATTTAAGACCAACCGTTACCGTTTCTTAATTCTCCCCTCCAAACTCCTAAAACTCTACACTTTCTACGGCTATCTTCACGTAAATCATTATCTTTGCGCCCGTCTATCATGTTAACAAATAACTAACTATAGTCTGAATGAAACAGTACAAAACCGTAAACAACCTCGTGGGTTGGATCACCTTCCTGATCGCCGCTACCGTCTATTGCATGACGATAGAGCCCACAGCCAGTTTCTGGGACTGCCCGGAATTTATCACTACCGCCTATAAACTGGAAGTAGGACACCCCCCCGGAGCACCCTTCTTTATGCTCACCGCCAACCTTTTCACGCAATTCGTCAACGACCCGGCACTGGTAGCCAAAATGGTCAACTACATGAGTGCGCTGATGAGCGGTGCCTGCATCCTGTTCCTCTTCTGGAGCATCACGCACCTGGTCCGCAAACTCGTCATCACGGACGAGAACGCCATCACCCGCGGACAACTGATCACCGTCATGGGTTCCGGACTGGTAGGCGCACTGGCCTATACATTCAGCGACACATTCTGGTTCTCGGCCGTCGAAGGAGAAGTATATGCCTACTCCTCGATGTTCACCGCCATCGTATTCTGGCTGATACTGAAGTGGGAAGACGTTGCCGACCAACCGCATAGCGACCGCTGGATCATCCTCATCGCTTATCTCACAGGTCTCAGCATCGGTGTGCACCTGCTCAACCTGCTCTGCCTGCCGGCCATCGTACTGGTATACTACTACAAGAAAGTGCCTAACGCCAACGGTAAAGGCTCCCTGCTGGCACTCGCCGGATCGATGGTATTGGTGGCAGCGGTGCTCTACGGCATCGTACCCGGTGTCGTAAAAGTGGGCGGCTGGTTCGAACTGCTGTTCGTCAACTCCCTCGGAATGCCGTTCAACACCGGCGTGATCGTCTACATCGCCCTACTGGCAGCCGCCATCATCTGGGGCATCTACGAAAGCTACAACGAGAAGAGCCGCACCCACATGAACCTCTCCTTCCTGCTGACCATCGCCATGCTCGGCATCCCGTTCTACGGACACGGAGCAGGCGCCGTCATCATCGGCATCCTCGTATTGGGCGCACTGGCCCTCTACCTCTTCTACGCATCGAAGCTCAACGCCAAGATACGCATGTCCGCCCGCACCATGAACACGGCGCTGCTCTGCACCATGATGATCATGGTGGGATACTCCTCGTATGCCCTCATCGTGATCCGCTCGGTAGCCAACACGCCGATGGACCAGAACTCACCGGAAGACATCTTCACGCTGGGCGAATACTTAGGACGAGAGCAATACGGCACACGCCCGTTGTTCTACGGCCCGGCCTACTCCTCGAAAGTAGCACTCGACGTAGAAGACGGCTATTGCGTTCCCCGCCAGAAAAGTGCGGACACCAAATACGTCCGCAAAGAGAAAACCTCACCGGACGAAAAAGATTCGTACGTCGAACTTCCGGGACGCGTGGAATATGAGTACGCGCAGAACATGCTCTTCCCCCGCATGTACAGTTCGGCACACGCCCCTTATTACAAGTCCTGGCAGGACATCACCGGATATGACGTCCCCTACGACCAATGCGGAGAGATGCTGATGGTGAACATGCCCACACAGTGGGACAACATTAAGTTCTTCTTCTCCTACCAGCTCAACTTCATGTACTGGCGCTACTTCATGTGGAACTTCGCCGGACGGCAAAACGACATCCAGAGCAGCGGCGAAATAGAGCACGGCAACTGGATCACCGGCATCCCGTTCATCGACAACCTCATGTACGGCGACCAAAGCCTCCTGCCACAGGAACTGAAGGACAACAAGGGACACAACGTCTTCTACTGCCTCCCGCTTCTGCTGGGAGTCATCGGACTCTTCTGGCAGGCATGGCGCGGACAGAAAGGCATCCAGCAATTCTGGGTGGTATTCTTCCTGTTCTTCATGACCGGTATAGCCATCGTGCTCTACCTCAACCAGACACCGGGACAGCCCCGCGAACGTGACTACGCTTACGCAGGCTCCTTCTACGCCTTCGCCATCTGGATCGGCATGGGTGTAGCGGGCATCGTCCACCTCCTGCGCAGATACATGAAAGAAGTTCCCGCAGCAGCCCTTACGTCGGCAGTCTGCCTGCTCGTACCCATACAGATGGCCAGCCAGACATGGGACGACCACGACCGCAGCGGACGCTACGTGGCACGCGACTTCGGACAGAACTACCTGATGTCACTTCAGGAAAGCGGCAACCCCATCATCTATACCAACGGCGACAACGACACCTTCCCGCTGTGGTACAACCAAGAGACAGAAGGTTTCCGCACCGACGCACGCACCTGTAACCTGAGCTACCTGCAGACCGACTGGTACATCGACCAGATGAAACGCCCGGCTTATGACTCCCCCGCACTGCCCATCACCTGGGACAGAACCGAATACGTGGAGGGACAGAACGAATACGTACCCATCCGCCCGGACTTCAAGAAGCAGATAGACAAAGCCTACAAAGCCGCCGAAGAAGAAGTCCTGAACGGCAAGAACCCGGAAGCCCTGAACAACATCCGGGCACAATTCGGAGATAATCCTTACGAACTGAAGAATATCCTGAAATACTGGGTACGCACCAAAGACGGACAAGCGGTGATACCGACCGACAGCATCGTGGTCAAGATCGACAAAGAAGCCGTACGCCGCTCGGGCATGATGATCCCGGCAGCGTTGGGCGACTCCATCCCCGACTATATGCACATCTCGCTCAAAGACGAAAAGGGCAACCCCAAACGCGCCCTCTACAAGAGCGAGCTGATGATGCTCGAGATGCTGGCCAACGCCAACTGGGAACGCCCCATCTACATGGCCATCACCGTAGGCACGGACAACCAACTGAATATGCGCGAGCATTTCATCCAGGAAGGTCTCACGTACCGCTTCACCCCGTTCGATACGGAAGCGCTCGAAGCAACCATCGACAGCGAGAAGATGTACGACAACCTGATGAACAAATTCAAGTTCGGAGGCATCGACAAGCCGGGCATCTACATCGACGAGAACACAATGCGCATGTGCTACACCCATCGCCGCATCTTCGCCCAACTCATCACACAGCTGATGAAAGAAGGCAAGAAAGACAAGGCGCTGGCCGCATTGGAATATGCCGAAAAGATGATTCCCGCCTTCAACGTACCCTACGACTTCCAGAACGGGGCACTCGAGATGGCAGAAGCCTACTACCAGTTGGGAGATACCGCGAAAGCCGATCAGATCATCGACGAACTGGCGAACAAGTCTGTGGAATACCTCACCTGGTATCTCAGCCTGGACGACAATCATCTGTTGATGTCGCAGCGTGAATTCATCATGCACCTCAGCGCACTGGATATGGAAGCCAAAATGATGGAGAAATACAAGTCGAAACTGGCCGGCAACTATACTCCGAAAGTGAACGAACTATATAACATTTACGTAGGACGCATGAAAGTCCATCAGTAATCTGTAACCGAAGAAGATGTTTATAGAGCAACCGCCTTGGTTTTTCCGTGCAATCTATCCCGACGCTATCTTCCGGATGGACCCTGACGAGAAGGCAGTTTACCTGACCTTCGACGACGGCCCCATTCCGGAAGTGACGCCCTGGGTACTGGAGTTGCTGGACAAACACAACATCAAGGCTACTTTTTTCATGGTAGGCGACAACATCCGCAAGCATCCGGATGTGTTCCGTATGGTAGTGGAACGCGGACACCGCATCGGCAACCATACGTTCAACCACATCCGCGGCTTCGAATATCTGTCGGTAAATTATCTGGCCAATACAGACAAGGCCAACGAGCTGATGAAAACGGACCTGTTCCGTCCGCCTCACGGACACATGCGCTGGATGCAGTACATGACGCTGAAGCGCCACTATAAGATCGTCATGTGGGACCTCGTCACACGAGACTACAGTAAGAAGCTCCGCCCGCCGCAAGTGCTGGCCAATGTGATGAGATATGCCCGCAACGGGTCTATCATTACCTTCCACGATTCGCTGAAGTCCTGGAACAACGGAAACCTGCAATACGCACTTCCCCGTGCCATCGACTTCCTGAAAGAGGAAGGATACGAATTTAAGATCCTATAATGGAAACGAAGATAAACAGTAAAGCCCTGAAAGCCGAAGCCTTGCGCCTCGGCTTTTCTGCTTGCGGCATAGCACCGGCCGGGCCGGTCGATCCCGTACACCGGGACTTTCTGAAGGAATGGCTGGGCTCGGGCAGGCACGCCGAAATGGCTTATATGGCCAACCATTTCGACAAGCGCTGTGATCCGGCTCTGCTGGTCGAAGGCACCCGTTGCGTAGTCTCCGTAGCCCTGAACTACTACCCCGCTACCCGGTTACCCGAGGACGAGTACCAATTCGCATGGTATGCCTATGGGATGGATTATCACGACCTCATGCGTGAGAAGCTGACCACCCTGTTCCGCTTCATACAGGAATCAGACGTACCGGAACTGGACGGACGTGTGTTCTGTGACACCGCCCCCGTACCCGAACGCTATTGGGCCTGGCGTGCCGGCCTCGGATGGATCGGGAAGAATACCCAGCTGATCATTCCCCGTGCCGGATCTACCTTCTTCTTGGGAGAACTCTTCCTGAACACGGAAGCCGACACATACGACCGCCCCCGGCCGAATCGCTGCGGGACGTGTAACCGCTGCCTGCAAGCCTGTCCCACGCAGGCTTTAGAAGCCCCGTACGGCCTGGATGCACGCCGTTGCCTTTCATACCTCACTATAGAGAATAAAGGCGAAATTCCGGCCTCTATTTCCCCTCTGATGGGAAACCGTGTTTATGGATGTGACGAATGCCAGAAAGCTTGTCCCTGGAACCGGTTTGCCACTCCTTGCCGGACACCGGAGCTGCAACCCTCGCCGGAGTTTATGAATATGAAGAAAGAAGACTGGCAACAACTAAGCGAGGAGAAATACAGAACCCTCTTCAAAGGCAGTGCCGTGAAGAGGGCTAAGTATAGCGGACTAATAAGGAATATAAAGCAGATGAAAGACTAAGAGTCGGGCTATGACCGGTTCTTCAAAGCCTTTCGCTCTTCACTGGTCAGTCTTCTTCCCACCTTCTTCACGTAGCCCAATTATTATCCGCATGTTCTCGCTATATCATCTACCTGCAGCCCCTTCCCGACATAGCGATCGTTTTGCTGACGCCAGCAAAACGATCGATTATTGGTCAGGTAACTCTTTTATTTCACCGTTACCGTCAGCGGATTACGTATCTTCCGGGCAAAATCGGCCATATAGGCATTCCAGGCAGCAGCGTCTTTTATATCGGCTTTATCCCAGGCAGCTCCCCAGTAATAAGTAAAGTCAGCTCCCGGTTCATACTCGCTGATAGCCAGCACATGCCCGTCGGCACCTCCGCGCAACTCTTTTTTCTCTTTCTCCGGGAACAGAACAGGTTTCGCCTCCTTCACCAAAGTAGGAAACGCAGCACCCACAAAGATTTTACCGTTGTCATTACCGGCATTATCCGTCGGGTCCACATAAGTAATGTATCCCTCTGCCGCATTCGCCACCACAGCTCCATCGGGTTCATGCAATACGATGCCGACGGCCAGAGGCATTGTCTCTTTCAGATTGGTATAAGAAACAATCGTTTTGTTCAGATGCGAACCCGCGTCCAACGTAATCACACGTGTTTCGATCACGCCGGAGTCTCCCCTTACCACCAACGGATGATACACCAGCCTCACAGTGAAACGTAGCGGACCATTATCCAGTATTTCCTGGGTAGCGTAACAATACGGATAAATAATTGTATCACCTGCCATTAACGCAGCCGTGCCCCCTCCCAAAGTAGGACCGACTTTATAACAGTCCAGTCCGTTACCATGGTCCACATGATAAGAAACCGACCGGTAAAGTTCCTGCGCAGCTTCAGGGTCCGTCTTCCCGAGTTCTGCTATTTTAGCTTTTGTATCCGGGTTCAATTCGCCTTCATAGCGAGCTTCCACCACCGGCTCAGTGGTGTTGTACTTCGTCCAGATATCATATCCGAAAGCACGCTCTCCGGTTTCCTGTAAAGCAGGTCCGTAGGTACGGAAAGCCACCAAATCGTTCTCCCAGGCCACGTCATCCACCCGTTCGGGATAATATCTTCCGCAAGCCTTCACCGGACACTCCTGGGGAATACCCGCCTTTATCGTGTAAACAGTCGAACCATTCGCCTGTACACTGACCGGAAATATCACTTTCTCGTCAGAAGTTATCTGATAGGGTACTTGCTGCCCTTCGGCATCCACCACGACTATCTGCGCGGTATCGGGTAACTGCAATTTAGAGGAAACCTCGCTCATGGATACTTCTGCCATCTCACCGTCACGTTCCAGCGAAGTGGCATTGGATACCGTAACAGAAACCGACTTACCCGCTTCATTACAAGCCAGACACAACAAAGCGAGTGCGGCAAAAAGAAAAACTTTCTTCATTAATTCAATTGTATTGATCAGATTCATTTAGGTTGTTTACCGATATAAGCCAAAATACCGCCATCTACATAAAGCACATGACCGTTCACGAAATTCGAAGCATCCGAAGCCAGGAATACGGCCGGTCCCATCAGGTCTTCCGGTGTTCCCCAACGGGCAGCAGGAGTCTTGGCTATAATGAATGAGTCGAACGGGTGGCGCGAACCGTCCGGCTGCACTTCACGCAAAGGCGCCGTCTGAGGTGTGGCGATATACCCCGGGCCAATACCGTTACACTGGATATTGAACTCACCATACTCGGACGCAATGTTGCGGGTGAGCATCTTCAGCCCGCCCTTGGCAGCGGCATAAGCAGATACTGTTTCACGCCCCAGCTCACTCATCATCGAACAGATATTGATGATTTTTCCATGCCCCTTCTTAATCATTGAAGGAATCACGGCTTTCGACACAATAAACGGGGCATTCAGGTCCACGTCAATCACCTGCCGGAACTGCTCCGCTGTCATCTCACACATCGGGATGCGCTTAATGATACCGGCATTATTTACCAGAATATCAACCACTCCGACCTCTTTCTCAATCCGTGCAACCAAAGCATTTACCTGCTCCTCACTCGTGACGTCGCACACATATCCACTGGCCTCAATCCCCAGTTCCTTATATGCAGCCAACCCCTTGTCGACCAGCTCCTGACTGATGTCATTAAAAACGATCTTCGCGCCTGCCTCTGAGAAAGCAGTAGCCAACGCAAAACCGATACCGTAAGATGCACCTGTGACCCATGCCACTTTGCCCTTTAATGAAAAGTTTACCATACTTATAATGTTTTAAAAAAACTCATCTCACTTCCATTCCCTAAAAAGAAATATCCATATCAAACACTTTATTTCAAGTCCGTGATTAACGAAAAATCCTGGTCACCATAATCAAGGTTCTCACCCCCCATGCCCCAGATAAAAGTGTAACTGTGAGTTGCCGCTGCCGAATGAATGGACCATTCCGGTGACAATACTGCCTGATCGCCCTTCATCCATACATGACGGGTTTCGTCAACCTCACCCATGAAATGGCATACGGCATGCTCCTCCGGTACCTCAAAATAGAAATAAGCCTCCATACGGCGGCTGTGAACATGTGCGGGCATCGTATTCCACACACTTCCCGGAGCCAGTTCGGTCATTCCCATCTGCAACTGGCAGGTAGGTAGCACCTGGTTTACAAGCATCTTATTAATATTGCGATGATTCGAGCCTTCCAACGTGCCCATTTCAGCAACCACCGCATCGGCTTTCGTTACTTTCTTATCAGGATAATTGCGGTGAGCGGTCAGCGAATTAAAATAAAATTTAGCAGGATGTGCGGCATCTACACTCTCAAAAGTTACTTCCCGATCGCCCGAACCCAAATAAAGCGCCTCTTTATAAGCTAACTGAAATATCGCATTCCCCGCTCTCACAACGCCGGGACCTCCGACATTGAAAATACCCATTTCACGACGGGTCAGGAAATAAGGAGCTTTCAAAGGATCGATAGCTTCCAACTTCAACACTTCATTTACCGGCATGGCTCCACCCACTACCATACGATCATACATGGAGTATACCATATTCACTTCGTCGGCCGAAAAAACCTTCTCTATCAGGAAATCTCTCCGGATTCTCTTGGTGTCATAGCTTCTTGCGTCTTCCGGATGGGCAGCATAGCGAATCTCATAGTTTGTTTTCATATTTCTTATTTATAAGTTTACATTAGGTGCCGCTCAGACAAACATCGTTTGCGTACACGACACAAAAATAAGAAAAGAAAACGGGATTTGAGAATAAATTGCGCCCAATTATCCTGCACAGATAAATAACATTAATCTTTTGGATAATTAGGGCTATAAAGTAAGGTCTGATCTCTTACTACCAGCTTTCCATCTTTTACAAAATCTGTTCCCCTCTCTTGCAAGTGACAAACCATTGCTTTACGCATCTCAGCCAACCGGTCTGCATAACGACTGTCTCCAAAAAGATTTCTCCGTTCTCCGGGATCTGCACTTAAATCGAACAATTGCTCTTCGCCCGTATGAATAAACCAGATATACTTCATTTTACCGTCAGTAAGCGCACACCAATAATTATCGGCACTATAGCAGGTGGCATGTTCCAGATCAATATATTTCCGCCAGCCATCATTATTTCCTGAAACCAGTGCAACCAAAGACTTGCCGTCCATATCATCCGGTACCGTTCCCCCTGCAAGTTCGATGAAGGTAGGCAAAAAATCACGTAACTCTACCGGCTGTTCTATTCGTTTTCCTTTAATAGCCTGTGTAGTCATGGCAGAAGGCCATTTTATAATATAAGGAATCTTCGCCGAACCTTCGTAGGCATAGGTTTTCCGCCAATGATAATGGTCACCCAACATATCACCGTGGTCGGCCGTATAACAAATAATTGCGTTCTCGTACATTCCTTTCTCTTTCAGGGCCTGAATAATCTGCCCAATCTGATCATCAATAAACGTCACATTCGCATAATAATGGCGTCGGGAATTGACAGCGTATTCTTCTCCTAAATTCGCGAAAGGGGCGTCTTTCGCAACCTTTTCCGGATCTTTACGTTCAGCATACTTTCCACACCAATCCCCAACAAACGGTACAGGGATATCTGCCTTTTCATACATATCCAAATATCGCTTCGGAGGATCATACGGACTATGAGGGCGGGCAAAAGAGACTTTCAGGAACAGAGGCTGATCACTTTCATAATTCCGTATTAATTCACAGGCTGTTTGCCCCGTCCAGGCCGTAGGATGTAATCTTTCCTCAAGTTTATAAGTTCCGGCATTATGATTGTTCCACCCGATTCCCGTTAAATCCGGGTTCTTCCCGGGCGCCTGCAACTGAAACCACTCCCGATAGTCACTAATAAAATCACGGGTTTCACTACGCCCGCTCTCGTCTACCAATGTAGCATGAAAGCCATGCAAGGCTTTCTGTGGAAACCAGTGCATCTTCCCTATTCCAAAAGTATAGTAGCCCAAATCGCGCAACATCCGGGGCATTTCATATTTATATTTGGAAGCGACCTTTCCATACCCCAACATCCCATGGTGCCATGGAGACATCCCCGTAAGCAAGCCGGCACGCGCGGGCGTACTACTGGGGGCAGAACTATAACCACATACAAACAAGCTGCCTTCCTGAGCCAACTTATCTATGTTAGGAGAAATGACGGCTTTATTCCCCATGCAATGTAAAGCATCTCCACGATGCTGGTCACTCATAATAAAAATGATATGTGGTTTCCCTCCTTTTGTGGCAGGAGCCTTAGAGGAGCCGGACGAATCATTGTTTGACTCTTGGTTTTCACCATTAAATGCATAAGTCAACGGAGAGGTTGCCAAGCCTGCTCCTACAGCAAGTGAACACTTCAGAAAATCGCGACGTTTCATTGATTATTAGATTTTAGTATTAACGAATAGGCAAAAATAGGCAAAAAGAAAGAGAAAGAAGAAAATTTTTTCCCCAATTTACCCACTCATACGTAAAAAGTATTTCCATCTTCCATCTTCCACCTTTTTGTAGTTTACCATCTGATATTCCGCAATTTATCATGGTGGAAGATCGTCTTTTTAGGCTATCAATCTTCCACCCTTATCTTCCATCTTCCACCCTCCATTTTTGTCAGAAAGTATATGGTAAACTACTGTTATATAGACATATAAAGTTAATTCCTTATCTATTTATACCTTGAAAAGTATTTCATTTTCCTTGCTATCTTTTATATAAATGGTCAAGGCTCTATCTCGTCCCGCATACCCGTGCCAATGGGCACGCATACCAAGGCTAATGGGCACAGGTACACGGGCTAATAAGCCTGCGTACACAGGACGAGATAAAGAACGTACCATCTCAATTAATTATTAAGGTAAATAGCATAACATGAATAGGAGATGATGGGTAATACAAGCTGACCTAAAGGAAATTCGGTCATACAAAAAGAAAAATGCCTTGGAAGTAATTTACTTTCAAGGCATTTGGGGGTTGTCCTACCAAGATTCGAACTTAGACAAACAGAACCAAAAACTGTTGTGCTACCATTACACCATAGGACAAGCTCATGCGCTTTCTGTTAAAAAGCGATGCAAAGATAATGCCATGCAAGTTATTTTCCAAATCTTTTTAGACTTTTTTGTATAATAAGTCTCGTTAGCCGCGGCTAATTGCTACCTTTGTACTTACAGAAATCAATAAAGTAAACGAATAAATTCAGTAAGTATGAGAAAACTTTTTGTATGCATTGCATTGGGTCTCACCACGCTTACCGGCAATGCCGCATCACCGCTATGGATGCGTGACGTACAGATTTCGCCGGACGGAACAGAAATAGCATTCTGTTACAAAGGAGATATTTACAAGGTACCTGCCGGAGGAGGGGTAGCCACCCAGCTTACAACACAACCATCGTATGAATGCACACCGATTTGGTCACCGGACAGTAAGCAAATCGCTTTTGCCAGTGACCGTAATGGCAATTTTGACATTTTTATAATGCCGGCGACAGGAGGTACGGCACAAAGACTGACTACCAATTCTGCATCCGAACTCCCTTCAACTTTTACACCGGACGGAAAATATATTCTATTTTCAGCATCCATCCAGGATCCCGCACAAAGCGCCATGTTCCCGACAACAGCCATGACAGAGCTCTACAAGGTCCCTGCAAACGGAGGACGTACGGAACAGGTGCTGGGCACCCCGGCCGAAGCAGTTTGTTATGCAACATCGGGGGAATTCTTCCTTTATCAGGACCGTAAAGGTTTTGAAGATGAATGGCGGAAACATCACACTTCGTCCATCACCCGTGACATCTGGATGTACAACACCAAAACAGGAAAACATACCAACCTGACCAATCACGCCGGAGAAGACCGCAACCCCATCCTTTCACCGGACGGAAAAAGTGTATATATATTAAGTGAACGCGAAGGCTCGTTCAATGTCTACAACTTCCCATTGGACAACACACAATCTCTTAAAACAGTGACATCTTTCAAAACACATCCTGTGCGTTTCTTGTCAATGAGTCATGACGGAACATTATGCTATGCGTATGACGGGGAAATATATACTCAAAAAGGTAATGCCACTCCACAAAAAACGGACATAGACATTGTCCGCGATGATCAGGATAAAATAGCAGACCTGACTTTTACAAACGGAGCGACATCGGGAACCGTATCGCCGGATGGAAAACAGATTGCGTTTATCGTACGGGGAGAAGTATTTGTGACCTCGACAGATTATGCCACCACAAAACAAATCACCCAAACACCTGCACGCGAAGCCGGACTCACTTTCGCCCCGGACAACCGTACCTTGGCCTACGCAAGCGAACGTAACGGCAACTGGCAACTTTTCCTGGCTAAAATAGCCCGTAAAGAGGAGGCCAACTTCCCGAATGCCACTATCATCGAAGAAGAAGTGTTACTGCCCTCCACAACCGTGGAACGGGCTTATCCGCAATTCTCACCGGACGGTAAAGAACTGGCGTTTATAGAGGACCGCAACCGCTTGATGGTAGTTAATTTAGACACGAAAAAGGTTCGCCAGATCACCGATGGATCCACTTGGTTCAGCACCGACGGAAATTTCGACTACCAATGGTCACCTGACGGAAAATGGTTCACACTCGAGTTTATCGGTAACCGGCATGATCCATATTCAGACATAGGATTAGTGAGTGCACAGGGTGGCAGCCCGATCATCAACCTGACTAACAGTGGTTACATGAGCGGATCTCCCCGTTGGGCACTGGACGGCAATGCCATCTTGTTCACGACCGAACGATATGGGATGCGTGCACATGCTTCCTGGGGTTCACAAAACGATGCCATGCTGGTATTCCTCAATCAGGATGCTTTCGATAAGTTCCGTCTGAGTAAAGAGGATTATGAATTGCAGAAAGAACTGGAAAAGGAGCAACAGAAGGATAAAGAAAAAGCTTCTGCTAACCTGAAAAAAGGCAAAAAGAAAGATCCCAAAGCAGAGACTGAAAAGAAAGACGAGGTAAAAAACATCGTAGTGGAGCTGAATGGGCTCGAAGACCGTATCATCCGCCTCACTCCCAATTCTTCGAATCTGGGCAGTACCATCATCTCAAAAGACGGTGAAACCCTCTACTATCTGTCAGCATTCGAAGGTGGATTTGACCTATGGAAAATGGATCTCCGCAAAAAAGAAACCAAGCTGCTTCATAAAATGAATGCCGGATGGGCTTCTATGAATATGGACAAAGAAGGAAAAACCCTGTTTGTCCTGGGAGGCAACACCATGCAGAAAATGGACCTCAGCGGAGAGACTCTGAAGCCGATCAGCTATAAAGCAGAGATGAAAATGGATTTAGCCGCAGAACGAGAATATATGTTCGACCATGTATATAAGCAGCAGCAGAAACGTTTCTACAACACCAACATGCACGGAGTAGACTGGGATGCCATGTCTGCTGCTTACCGCAAATTCCTGCCGCACATCAATAACAACTACGACTTTGCCGAATTGCTGAGCGAATGGCTGGGTGAACTGAATGTATCGCATACCGGCGGCCGCTTCTCTCCATCCATTCCGGGAGATGCCACAGCCAGTTTGGGAGTGCTTACAGACTGGAATCACAAAGGAAAAGGTGCATTGATCATGGAAGTGATTGAAAAAGGGCCGTTCGATCACGCCCGCTCGAAGGTGAAAGCCGGAACTGTCATTGAAAAGATCAACGGGCAGGCAATAACTCCCGAAACAGATTATCTGACGTTACTGAATGACAAAGCCAATAAGAAGACGCTTGTTTCGCTATACAATCCGCAAAACGGTGAACGGTGGGAAGAAGTAGTAATCCCGGTCGGCAACGGAACCCTCAACAATCTGCTTTACAAACGCTGGGTGAAACAACGGGCGGCCGATGTAGACAAATGGTCCAACGGACGTCTGGGATATGTACACATACAGTCGATGGGTGATGGCAGTTTCCGTTCCGTCTACTCGGATATTTTAGGAAAATACAATAACCGCGAAGGTATCGTTATAGACACCCGTTTCAATGGTGGTGGCCGCCTTCACGAAGATATCGAAGTATTGTTCAGCGGCAAGAAGTATTTCACTCAGGTTGTTCGCGGACGCGAAGCATGCGATATGCCCAGCCGCCGATGGAACAAACCATCTATCATGCTGACATGTGAAGCCAATTACTCGAATGCGCACGGTACACCATGGGTATACAGCCACCAGAAATTGGGTAAATTGGTAGGTATGCCCGTACCGGGAACTATGACCAGTGTTTCATGGGAACGCCTGCAAGACCCATCTCTGGTATTCGGTATTCCTGTCATAGGCTATCGACTCCCGGATGGAAGCTATCTGGAAAACACACAGTTGGAGCCGGACATTAAAGTTGCCAACTCACCGGAAACAATCGTCAAAGGTGAAGATACGCAATTGAAGACGGCAGTAGAGGAATTACTGAAAGAACTCCCGGCAGATAAAGCAGGAAAGCATTAATCTGCCACCCCACAAAGAAAAAGGATGTCTCACAGGGTCAATTTGCCTATTACATGGCACCCCCTTTTGAGACATCCTCTTTTTTATATTAAAGTTTCACTCAACCCGCCCCCTGAATGAAAGGCGGAAAAGAAAACTCCTTATTTAGCGATAATCAAATAATAGTTTTTCTTACCACGCTGAACCAACAGATACTTTTCATCAAGCAGATCAGCAGTAGTAATCACCTGATCAAAAGCAGCCAACTTCTCTTTATTCAAAGAAACACCGCCACCCTGAACCAGTTTACGCATTTCACCTTTTGAAGCAAATACAGCAGCATTGTCAACGAACAGGTCAACTGCTTTCACTCCCTCTGTCAATGCATCACGTGAAATCTCAAATTGAGGAACACCTTCGAACACAGCCAGAAGTGTGTCTTCGTCCAGCTTTCTCAACGCATCGGATGTAGCATTGCCAAACAAGATATTAGATGCATCTACCGCAGCATTATAATCCTCTTCAGAATGAACCATTACAGTTACTTCCTTTGCCAAACGTTTCTGAAGTGCTCTCAAATGCGGAGCTTCATTATGTTCAGCAACCAACCCGTCGATTTCTGCCTTATCAAGCGAAGTAAATATCTTGATATAACGTTCTGCGTCAGAGTCACTCACATTGAGCCAGAACTGATAGAATTTATAAGGAGATGTATAACGAGGATCCAACCAGATATTACCGGATTCTGTCTTACCAAACTTTCCACCGTCAGCTTTGGTAATCAACGGACATGTCAGTGCATAAGCCTCACCACCATTGGTACGGCGAATCAACTCAGTACCGGTAGTGATATTTCCCCACTGATCGGAACCACCCATCTGCAATTTACATCCTTTGGTTTCATAGAGGTGAAGGAAGTCATAACCCTGCAACAACTGATAAGTAAACTCTGTAAACGACAATCCGTCACGGGCTTCACCGTTCAGGCGCTTCTTTACTGATTCCTTAGCCATCATGTAGTTTACAGTGATGTGTTTACCCACTTCACGAACAAAATCCAAGAAACTGAACTCCTTCATCCAATCATAGTTGTTCACTAATTCGGCTCTATTAGGAACATCAGATTCGAAGTCCAAAAACTTAGCCAGCTGCTTCTTGATACAAGCCTGATTGTGGCGTAAAGTCTCTTCATCGAGCAGATTACGTTCTGCCGACTTACCCGAAGGATCGCCAATCATACCTGTTGCACCACCAATCAAAGCCAATGGTTTATGGCCGCAACGCTGGAAGTGTCGCAAGATCATCACACCGCATAAGTGTCCGATATGCAACGAATCGGCTGTCGGATCAATACCCAAATAAGCAGTAACCTGTTCTTTCGCCAATAACTCTTCTGTGCCGGGCATCATGTCATGCACCATTCCACGCCATCTTAGTTCTTCTACAAAATTCATCGAATGATAATAAGTTTTAAAGTTTAATTAGGGCAAAAGTACGACTCTTTATCGGAACAAGCAACTCTTATTGCCTAAAAAAGACGTTATTAATGTTTTGCTGTACTTGTTGCATGAGTTTGCAAACAGGCATCTCCAGAAGTAAAGCAGCTCGCTCATAAAGGCTATGGATATCTATCAGACTTTCATCTGTCTCCAGAAACAAGTATTCCGAAGGTATCTGTCGAAGCGCTTCCTCCTGATACTTCTCTCCCAGTGAAAGATAAATTCCCTCCCGGATATATTGCAGAGCCAATTCTTTTTTCCCGCGGAAACCATGTATAATCCAGGGGTTAGAAGGCTGCATTTTCCTTTTAAAGCGGATAATTTCATCTGCTGACCGCACTGCATGAATTACTAACGGATATCCCATTTCGTGTGCAAGTATAGCCTGCTTTTCAAATGCTTCTTGCTGCAACACATAGTCCGTCTGTGCCAACTTGTCGAGACCTGCTTCGCCAATTGCAAGAACCTGAGGAGAATGGATAGCTGACAATAACAGTTCCCACTGGCGGACGAAATTCTCACGGGTCAGGTACCGGGGATGAATCCCCACAGAATAGTAAGCACCGCCCAGCGGAATAAATTCTGCCGGCTGACAATTTTGTATTGCCTGCCCCGGTTCTGCAGGCAGCCGATGCGTATGTATATCCAGAATATTCATAAATCACTAAGGAACGGGATCATACCCAGATCCACCCCACGGATGACAACGAAGTATCCGCCTGACGGCAAGATAAAGCCCCTTAAAAGGACCATGTTTCTTAATCGCTTCAATAGCGTACTGCGAACAAGTAGGCGTAAAACGACATGAAGGAGGGGTCATGGGCGAAATACAAGCCCTGTAAAAGTATATGGGAAGCAATAATATATATGAAAGCAGACGTTTCATACCAATCTCTCGCTGATACGGGCCAGCAGAGTCTTCATTTTCTCCTCTATTTCGGCCGAGGACGTTAATTCGTCCGAAAGATAGATGAAAGCAATAGCCAACTGTTGCTGTTTATCGGTTAAAGTCTGCAATAGTAGATGCTTATGCAACCGGTACGCCTCACGCAATTGGCGTTTCACTCTATTCCGCTTTACCGCGCGTTTAAATCGTTTCTTCGAAACGCTCAATAAAACAGATGCCTGAGCATCCTGATTTTCCACAGGCATATACACCACACGCAACGGAAAGATGGAAAACGACTTAGAGCCGCCTGCAAACATCTTCTCAATCAGAATCTTACTATTCAGCCTTTCGGCCTTGCACAGGGTATTTGCCATAATAATTATAAACGGCAAACAACAAACAGTAAACAATGCTACAGATAAATATGCCTGTTCATTGTTTACCGTTTGCTGTTCACCGTTTCATTTATTTTCCTTTATTGTTTTCCTTAATAAACAAATCGAGAGCAGCCGTCATTGAAGGAGACTTCACATTAGGTGCTTCCAAATCCAGACGAAGTCCTGCATCACGAACAGCCTGTGCTGTTGTCGATCCAAATGTTCCGATCTTGATATCCTTCTGATCGAAATCAGGAAAATTCTTTTTTAATGAAGAAACTCCCGCAGGGCTAAAGAATACCAGCATGTCATAATCAAACTCCTCTCCTTCCATAAAGTCGTTACTAACAGTACGATACATTACGCATTCCGTATGCTGAATATTATTCTTATCCAACAGATTCTTCACGTCATCGTTATGTACATCCGACATCGGAACGAGATATTTCTCTGTTTTATGCTTCACAATCGAAGGAATCAAATCTTCAATCTTACCCGTAGCTCCGAAGAAAATCTTACGCTTACGATACTGCACATATTTCTGAATGTAAAGAGCAACAGCTTCTGTTACACAAAAATACTTCATCGTCTCAGGGATCGTCACACGCAACTCCGTACATAAATGGAAGAAATGATCAATCGCATGGCGTGAGGTAAATATAACAGCCGTATGATCAAGAATCGATACTTTCTGTTGTCTGAATTCTTTCGCAGAGACGCTCTCAACCTTGATGAAGGGGCGGAAATCTATTTTTACACCATACTTTTCAGCAATGTCGTAATAAGGAGATTTCTCTGAAGCAGGCTTAGGCTGCGACACTAATACTTTCTTAATTTTCAACGTCCTAAAAATTTATTATCAAAACATTATTTAGCTGAATCAGACCCTGATAGACTATTAAACAAGGTATGATTTCAAGGGCACAAAAGTATAAAATTAAAAGGAAAACCCCATAAATATTACAGGAAAAAAGCTTTAGCCACTTGTAAAACATCAATATTTTAGTAAAAATTACCAAAATGCAACCAATTGAAACTAAAAAGGTAACATTCAGATCAAAATAAACCAGAAACAAAACAAACGGAAATAAAGCAAATCCAAGGTAGTAAATCAGCGTAGAATAAGACTCCAGCCATATATCTGTTTTACTTTTGTCAAAAAACACCCATCCCAAAAACGAATATATAATCCACTTGAATAAAAAATAGAATATGCACACAGCAACATAAACTCCCAAGAGCACATGAGGCGAAACGCGCTCCATCAGTGAGGGCCGGACATCATTAAAATAGTTAAAGATACATACACCTCCAAGAACACAAGTCTGCACAGTCAACAATAACAGATAACGCATATCAGCTGCTGTAGAGGAAGCGAAAATACTTGTTCTTTCACGATGCAACATAAAATCTTTAACTTGTTGCAACAGGAATTTCTTACTGCGCGCCAATACATACGAAGAAATAAAGAAACATCCCAGCAGTATCATTGCCAACCCGTCATCCGTCCTTGGAGAGTAAGGGATCGATATGCCATCCACTCCCGTAACTGTCTCGCTCACCGTCTGTAAATCAACCGCCGCCAATGTATCTTTCGGAACACAAGCTTCATGGAAGGTCTGCGGCAAAGTATCTGCCACCTGCACACCGACAGAGTCCTGAGGAGAAATCATATAGCAGCAAACTTACGGATGGAACTGTCCCATACGGGTATTGAATAAACCAGATCCACAGCCTCTTCCGGAGTATGGGCTACATGCCAGATATCTCCATGCTGTTTCCTCATGAAATTACCGTCTATGGCTTTGTCGAGCATTGTCAACAAAGGATCGAAAAAGCCATTGGTATTCAATATCACGATCGGTTGAAGATAAAGCCCCAACTGTTTCCAGGTGATAATTTCAAGTAACTCTTCCAGGGTCCCGCATCCTCCGGGCAATGCAATCACAGCATCACTCTTTTCAGCCATCAGTCGTTTACGTTCGTGCATACTGTCCACCTCGATAAGCTCCGTCAGGCCGGTATGATGCCATCCTTGTTCTACCATAAAGTGAGGGATCACTCCGGTCACTTCGCCTCCGTTCTGTAATACGGCATCAGCCACCGACCGCATCAACCCTATATTTCCCGCTCCATTTATCAAACGGATATGCCGGGTTGCCAACAACTGTCCTAATCGCACAGCTGCATCAAAATAAATCTGATCTATTTTCGTACTTGAAGCACAATATACACATACGGAAGTTATTTGGTTCATTTCTTGCATGGGTTTGGTTAAACACGATGCAAAAGTACCAAATTTCAAGGAGAAAAGAAGAAGGCCGCCTTGTTTTCTCCCCATATGGGATAAAAACAAGTACGGCCCCCTATAATAAATAGCTGTAAAGCTACGCTGATTACAAACCGAAAGCTTCTTTTACTTTGTCCACATAGTCAAGTTTTTCCCATGTAAACAACTCTACCTCCATAGTCCGGTCACCTTCATAACGAGAGTGGAAATGCTTAGTCACTACCTGAGGTTCACGCCCCATGTGTCCGTAAGCGGCCGTTTCACTGTAAATCGGATAACGGAGTTTCAAGCGATCTTCAATAGCCTTTGGCCGGAGGTCAAACAACTCATCAATCTTTTCGGCGATTTCACCATCACTCATTTTCACATTACTGCGGCCGTATGTATTTACATAAATATTAATCGGACGCGCCACCCCGATAGCGTAAGAAACCTGTACCAACATTTCGTCGGCAACACCGGCAGCTACAAGGTTTTTAGCAATATGACGAGCAGCATAAGCAGCACTGCGGTCTACTTTACTGGGATCTTTACCAGAAAAAGCACCACCACCGTGAGCCCCTTTACCACCATAGGTATCAACAATAATCTTACGTCCGGTTAACCCTGTATCTCCGTGCGGACCGCCAATAACGAATTTACCGGTCGGATTTACGTGATAAACAATATTATCATTGAACAAGGCAAGAACCTTCGGGTGATTGATAGACGCAATGACACGCGGCATCAATACCTCAATCACATCTTTCCGGATTACCGCCAGCATCTCTTCATCCGCCTTCAGTTGGGCAGCAGCAGAACCATCAGCCGGCAATACAAATTCATCATGCTGTGTTGAAACAACAATTGTATCAATACGCACGGGAGTACCGTTATCGTCATATTCAATAGTTACCTGGCTCTTTGCATCCGGACGAAGATAAGTCATTTCTTTACCTTCCCGGCGGATATCGGCCAATACAAGAAGTATTCTATGTGCCAGGTCAAGCGACAACGGCATATAGTTCTCAGTTTCGTTGGTTGCATAACCAAACATCATTCCCTGGTCGCCTGCCCCCTGATTCATAGGGTCCTCACGTTCTACACCACGGTTGATATCGGCACTCTGTTCATGAATGGCAGAAAATACACCGCACGAATTACTTTCGAACATGTATTCGCCTTTCGTGTAACCAATCTTTTGGATCACTTCACGTGCTATCAGTTGTAAATCAACATAAGCACCTGTTTTCACTTCTCCCGCAAGTACCACCTGTCCGGTAGTCACTAAGGTTTCGCAAGCTACTTTCGAACTGGGATCGTAAGCCAACAGTTTGTCAAGCACAGCGTCCGATATTTGATCGGCCACTTTATCGGGGTGTCCTTCAGACACCGATTCGGATGTGAATAAATATCCCATAATAAAATTATGAATTATGAATTATAAATTATGAATGCGGACAGAAATTAAAAAGAGTAGAAAACGCATACAGAAGGGAATGTTGTTTTAGCATTTTTTTCTGTGGTTGCAAGCTACTCAAATCTTTCCACACTTCATTTCATTGGCAAAGGTAGATAATATTTTGGATTTATTGCTACTTTTGCTTCGTATTAACAGACTATCTTATGAAAAATAAACTAAAAACCGCTATTATACTATTGGTGTATATTGCTGTCACAGTGGGCATTTATGCCTTTATTTGTTATCTGAACCATCAACCGTTTGACGACTTGCGCATATTGTATGCCGTATTGATCGGCTGTGTGGCTTACCTTCCACGGCATTTGATGATCCGTAAATTACGAAAGAACCAGAAATAGCTCTCTGATTGTTTTATGAAGTACCGGATGGACAACGTCCGGTGCGATTTCGGCAAGCGGCTCTAAAACAAATTTTCGTTCGGCCATCAATGGATGAGGCAATGAAAGCCTTTCGTCCTGTAATATCTTATCACCATAAAGCAAGAGGTCAATATCAATCAGACGGTCGCTATATACCCCATCATGTGATTTATGTAAACGCCCTATTTCCTGCTCTATCCGTTGGGTCCTTTCAAGTATATCGAAAGGAGACAGAGACGTCTCCACTCCCGCCGCAGCATTCAGAAAGTTATTATCAGATTGAAATCCCCAGGGGGCAGTAGCATAAAAAGCGGACAGGGAAATCACTTTCCCTATCCGCTCTTCTATTTTCTGTACAGCAACACGAAGATTCAACTCCTTATCACCCAAATTAGTACCTAATCCCAGATATATTCTCATCACTTATCCAAAATCAGCATCGCATCTCCATAAGTACCAAAACGGTAGCCTTCTTTCAATGCTATGTGATATGCATCCATTACCTGCTCGTAACCACCAAAGGCAGCCACAATCATCAACAGAGTAGAAAGTGGCATGTGGAAGTTGGACACCATAGCATTAGCCACTGTAAAATCATACGGCGGGAAAATAAACTTATTCGTCCATCCTTCATATTCTTTCAAATGCCCGTCTGTGCTCACCGTGCTTTCAATGGCGCGCATCACAGTTGTTCCCACAGCACATACATTCCTACCAAGATCCTTGGCACGGTTCACAATCTTAACAGCTTCTCCGGTTACGAACATCTGCTCAGAGTCCATCTTATGCTTTGTCAGATCCTCCACGTCGATGTCACGGAAGTTACCGAGCCCTGCATGCAATGTGATATACGCAAAGTCTATGCCCTTTATCTCCATACGCTTCATCAATTCGCGGCTGAAGTGCAGACTCGCAGTAGGTGCTGTCACGGCTCCTTCGTTTTTAGCGAAAATAGACTGGAAACGTTCTGCATCTTCTTCTTCCACCGGACGGTTAAGAATCGTATGCGGCAGCGGAGTTTCACCTAACGCATACAATGCTTTTTTAAATTCGTCATGAGGACCGTCATATAGAAAACGGAGCGTACGTCCGCGTGAAGTAGTATTATCAATTACCTCAGCCACCATTGAATCGTCATCACCGAAATAAAGCTTATTGCCTATACGGATTTTACGTGCCGGATCCACCAATACGTCCCACAAACGCAGCTCTTCATTCAGCTCACGCAGTAAGAACACTTCGATACGTGCACCGGTTTTTTCCTTATTTCCGTACAAACGGGCAGGGAATACCTTGGTATCGTTGAATACAAACACGTCTTTATCATCAAAATAGTTCAGGATGTCCTTAAACATCTTGTGCTCAATCTCTCCCGTACGCTTGTGGAGTACCATCAAGCGCGATTCATCCCTATACTTTGTAGGGTGCAAAGCAATCTTTTCTTCGGGTAACTTAAATTTAAATTGCGACAGTTTCATGATAATAATGTGCGTTTATTAATTATTTTATTTCTTACTTTTCTATTTCAATCAGATATCTCAACTTCCTGCTGATCTATCCATTCTGCAAATTTTGCAGGATCCAGGCATTGCTCCAACTTTATCTCCCCCACACGGGTACGTATCAATCCGGTCAGATGTGCACCGCTTTGCAAGGCTTCCCCAATGTCGCGTGCCAATGCACGGATATAAGTTCCCTTGCTGCATACCACCCTGATCTTAATTTCCGGTAAGTTACATTCCAGCAGTTCTATCTCGTCAATCACCAGCAATTTGGGCTTCAACTCCACTTCCTGACCTTTACGGGCCAAATCATAAGCACGCGCACCATCTACTTTGCAAGCCGAGAATGCCGGAGGCACTTGCTGTATTTCACCAACAAATGTTTTCAACGTCTCTTCCACCAACTCCCGGGTGATATGCTCCGTAGGATAGGTAGCATCAATCTCATGTTCCAGATCGTACGATGGAGTAGTGGCACCCAACTGAATGGTAGCAATATATTCCTTTGTATGATACTGAAATTCCTCTATTCTCTTGGTAGCTTTACCTGTACAAACAATCATTACCCCTGTTGCCAGCGGATCGAGTGTACCTGCATGCCCCACCTTCAATTTCTTCACTTTCATCCGTCGGCAAATATGGTACCGGGCATGCCCTACGACCTTAAAAGACGTCCACCCCAACGGTTTATCAAAATAAAGTACTTCTCCTTCTTTAAAATTCATCCGTTACTTATTGCAATTGTGAAACAACGATGGTGACCACTCCTGCTATTGCACAATAAATAGCGAAATAAATCAGCTTTCCTTTTTTGACGATATTAATCATCCACTTGCAAGCCAGGCACCCTGAGACAAAAGCGGCAATAAAACCCACTATCAGTGACAAAGCCGGAATATCTCCCGCAATAGCCTCACCTTTTATCATCTTCATAGCATCCAGCAAAGCTTCTCCCAATATAGGCGGTATCACCATAAGGAAGGAGAATTGCGCCAGTTTTGCTTTATTATCACCTAATAATAAACCTGTAGCAATTGTACTGCCCGAACGAGACAGTCCCGGCAATACGGCACAAGCCTGCGCCAGCCCAATGATAAACGCGTCTTTCATCGAGATGTTCTCTTTCTGACGTGGTTTTGCATAATAAGAGAACGACAGCAAAGCAGCCGTAAGCAACAGCATGCAGCCAACAATCAGCAATCCCGAACCGAAAACAGCCTCAACTTCATCCTTGAAAAACACACCGACGATACCAATAGGAATCATCGAAATTAAAATATTGATCACATAACGTGTTTCGCTGTTCATCTTAAACTTAAACAGGCCACGGAATATCCAATCTATTTCTTTCCAGAGAATGACCAATGTACTGAACACGGTTGCAACATGTACTACAATGGTAAATGCCAGATTCTCTTCTCCCTCTATACCAAACAAAGCCGAGCCAATAGCCAAATGCCCGCTACTGCTCACCGGTAAATATTCAGTCAGTCCCTGAATCAATCCAAGGATCAGTGCTTCAAACCATTCCATCCTGTTTTTATTCTTTTGTTTTAGGTTTGCGCATTACGCCATATATCATAAAGATAAAACCCAGGAAGCAAACCACCGGAGCCACTTTAATTCTTCTCACACTGAAAATATCCGCCTGAAACACCGCTTCCGACGATGAAGGTCCTGTCATCAGGATAAAACCCAAGATAACCACTGCCATGCCGATGGCAAGCAAAATGAAGTTCGTTTTATCGAAGGCAAATTTCTGTTTATCACCCATTGTTATTTACAATTAATTTATTTACATCTATAAATCCGGAACTACACGTAGTACAGCGTGCTTGCTTTCATTCTCAGATATTTATTAATAGAAAGATAAGCACATAAGAAAGTGATGACCACTCCGAATACCAGTACTGCACCCGATACCAACAACATGACTTCAGGTGTAATCACCCGAATTAATTCCGGCTCGTACGACACAAGCCAATAAGCGGCTCCCATCAGGATTGTATCTGCAATAAAAGCAGCTAAAACCCCACTCCATATATTTCTTTTCAAAAATGGCCGACGGATAAATCCCCAGCTTGCTCCCACCAGTTTCATAGTATGAATCAGGAAGCGTTTTGAATAAATAGCCAGTCGGATCGTATTATTAATCAGCGCGAAAGAGATAAATGTCAGCATAATGGCCAATCCCAGCAGCACCAAACTGATGTTACGTATGTTTTCATTGACCGCGTCAATCAGATCTTTCTGATATAACACATCTTGTATGTTGGTATTCCTTTTAATCAATTTCTCAATTTTCGCGATACTGTCAGAGTTCGCATAATCAGAATGCAATTTAATCTCTATTGAGGCTGTAAACGGATTATACCCTAAAAACTCTTGCGGATCGGTGCCCATAGCCTCGGTCTGCTCTTTCAATGCTTGTTTCTTTGAAATATATTCCGTCTCTTTCACGAAAGGTTCATTATTCAGCCGTTTCTGAAGCTTCAGAATATCCGTTTCTTTCATATCATCGCTGATCAATACAGAGAAATTTATATTTTCGCGTACATAAACAGACAAGTTATTGGCTGCCAACACGAAGAACACCACAAGCCCCAGTAACAGCAATACCAACGTGGTACTGATGCTGGAAGTTATGAACTGCATATCAAAATATGACACAGCGTTATTTCTGCTTTTACTCTTCATCAGCGTTTCTTTCTGAATACATAAATCATTGAACTGCTTCGTTCCTTTTTGGCCTGGGCACTCAACCAAGCCGCCGATCCGGTCCACATACCTTTTGCAAAAGAGTAAGCACTCCCTTTATGTTTCTCAGTCAGCATCGACACATAAAAAGCATCGAATGGCATCGGATGACGGGCTGCCAGGATAAATCCATGTTTCGACCCAAACTGCTGAATCGTGGCAGGCGTAAAATGCCATAAATGACGGGGGACATCATAAGCAGCCCAATATTTCCCATATTTTATTGCATCGTATGACGAACAATTGGGCACAGCCACTATCAAGACACCTTTCTCGGTCAATAATTCGCGCAACAACTCCCACGTTTCATCCAGATGCTCCAAATGTTCCATAACATGCCACAGCGTAATCACATCAAAAGAACCGGGAACGAACTCTTTCAATGCAGACTCCGGCTTTACATCCAATCCGAAATGTTCGCGGGCAAACCCACGGGCCTGCACACTCTTTTCCACGGCCTCCACTTCCCATCCCCTATTCTGCATCGTATGGGCAAAATAACCTGTTCCCGTACCAATATCCAATATTCTACCGGTTTTACGATGCGACTCTTTCATGACCAAACGTGCCTTACGACCAAGCATATACTGACGTACATGATGGTAAATGGCATTCATGGCACCTTTCTTCGTGTCCGAATGGGAAATATAATCAGGTGTTTCGTAATATCTGCCTATCTCCGCCTCTACCGGGACTCCTTGTGTAAAAGTAAATCCGCAATCTTCGCAGGTGTACAAGTCAAACTGTTCACCGGAGGCATAAAAATCAGTACAGGTCATAGCACATTTCAAATGTGTGCTCCCACATAGCGGACAGGCATTTATAGTGAGTTTATTCATTGGTTTTATCTGCATATTTAAGCGTACCCCGAAACGTCAGGACACACTCCACCCGAATTTGGTGCAAAATAACAAATAAAAAGTGACGGATAGGCATTTCCTTAAGGAGGTTTAACAATAATGGCAAGGCAACTGTTCGTTCATAGCAATCATTCCCACTTCACATCTCCTTTTTCATAAGTAAATATACGCTCCGCCGTCTTTCCTTTCCAGCGGCAGTTCTTCAACATCAGCAATGCTCCCCGGGGTACTTTCTCAAATACAAGATACCCTTTGTTATCGGCTTGCTTACGCTCCACAGTCTTCCAACCATTGTTCCAATATCTTAACTCAAATTCATCCGGACAGAACAATTGTGTTTTCAGGTAAGAAGTCATTCCAATATGACTGACCATATACTCTTTTCCCAGATCTATATCTACCAGCCTTTCTGCCACCCTGCCTCGATAGCCCGTCGCCCCCAAACCATCGGTTATCATCCCGGGCACTTCATTCCTTCCGGTAGCCCTCATCGGAGTAATTATCCTCACATTCCCGATCCGTCCTTCTTCCGTATAAAAAGAAAGCTCCCCCAAAGCAATGCTATCCGACGGTAATAATAACCTCACAAAGCGGTAAGGTAATCGTGCGGACACCTTTCGTACAACCGGCTGCAGAGCCAGCGAGTCCGTCCATCTGCACAGTTCTTCTTCTGATTTTCCATCAAGTAATCCTACTATCCGGCTTCCTTTCATACACCCCAGATATTCCCTATTCTGATCATAAGCCGGCGCTCCCGTCACCATCCTCACGGCAACCTCCTCTGTTTCTTCATTTCCGCTCAGCTTCTCCATCGTTCCGTCATTCCGCAATCTGAAAGGTTCTGCTGCGGGCAATAATCCCCCCCGCTTGTAATAAACGGGTAAATAAACCATGTCCTTACCCATTTCCCGAAAGACAGCCCTCCCGTTTTCTATCTTTGCCCACTGCACAGGGTGCCAGTCCTGATATCCGAACACAGCCAAATACGCATATTTCACCCCTTGAGGCGCCTCACCTGTCAACTCCACCGTTACGTCGGCCGTTTCAAAATACTCCGAAGAAACATCCACCTTTTTCACACTACGAAATAGCTCCGGAATATTAGCTTTATCCACCTCTACATCTGCCAACGGTCCTTCAATATGATTTGAGTAGGTATATCTGTATACCTTCGGAAGGCGGAATCTTCCCCAAAGCTCATCATCATCCCGGTTATTATAAATCCGCTTATATTTCCAGCGATCATTATCCCAAAACGCCTCAAAAGCATGCGATTTCCCGTCTATTAGCACCACATTCCAGGTATGCGAATTATTTCGGTTTCCCCATGCCGGGACAAAGTCAATGGCAACCGGAATCCCCAACGATGATAATAACAAAGAGTTATACCAACAGCGCTGTGCACATAACCCATGACGCATCTTCTCAAAAGTCGCCGCATTCCATATCGGAATCTTCGTCCCCCAAAAACCGGAATGAGTCAGATACTTATATTCGTATAACAACGAATCGATCTCTTGTTGCCAATCCTTTCCCTCTTTCACAAAATACTTTCCCTGATGCCGTTTGTTGAACTCCCGGCGTGCATTGTCAATCGATAAGCCATTCTGTCGCCTATAAGGCAGTATATACTCACAAAAGTCTTCAAACGAACAGTTTCTTGAATGCACATTCTCCACCCATGCCCGAAATGCCAGATCAATTTCCCGGATTAAATCTTCCGCCTTCATGCGGGTAATATCATAGTTAAGTTCCTGCCTCACCCGATGTCGATTACTAAAATCTTTCCAAAGACTATCTACCTGTTTCCCCCATTCCGTTCCTACCCGATAGCCATACTTTTGTCCCAATGAATCATAAGCCTCATAAAAAGCAGAACAATCCTGCTCTACTATCGGATTAGCTCCATAACTTCCGGGCATATTGCCAATCAAGAAGCGTGCCGCCTCCAGCTTCCGGCCATCTCCTTCATAATGCTTCAGCACCGCTTCAAGTTCATTACGATTATTGCCCGAAAGGGATAAGGCCTCCTCCACTTGCCTGTCCCGATCCCCACATGAGGAAACAAGGCAAAACAAACCGATCGCTATAAATATTCCACTCCTTTTCATTCTATTTTTTTAGCAATAAACTCTAAATAGCATTGTGTCAACTCAAGGTGGTCCTTAAGAGGATAAAAAGAAAACAATATACTAATTGTACCTTTTTTCAAAGTATCGCTACAACAATCCATATAAGAAAAAAGTTACTGACAGCCAGTCCTATTAATACTATCTTAATCTTTATATTCATAATACAATAACACCGGATTTGCATCACCATCCAAAGAATCCAAATCATTTTTCCCAATCACTTCATCCTTCACAAGGCCTTGAGAGATAAAATACTTCATCTCAGGCAAATGACAGGGTTTAAGAGAATAGAAAACACCTCTATCACTCGCATACAAAAAAGTAGGTATCTGCCTGTGTGATGGTTGCTCTCCGAACAACACATCATCTTTAGAGCGATCAAACACCATAGTTTCACCCGTACTCTTATCATACAACGCATCCGTCCCCATCATTCCTTGCATATACGAAAACCCAATAACAGAGTCGTTCACAAACACATCAGATAGATTATAGGCCCTTCTTTGTGCCCCTAAATGCTGAATCAGCTTCATCATAGCCAATCCTTTGGTCGAAGGATTATCAGTAGTCCCAAGTATTTCTAAATCTGTTTTACACACCCAATCCTGACTCTTCACTACCATATAAGGAATAACCTGATCCCCATTCACATAGATAATCGTATCCATAAAGTCCTGAACAAAAAGAGCAGACTCAGTTCCTAAATTAAAAAACATATTCCCTTGAAGAGCTATCCCGTCCCAACCCTTTTTGTAATCAGCTACTTTAAAAAACATTTCTACATTACCTTCATTATCAAAGTCGATTCTTTGTAATAGGTAATGCTCTTGTCCAGGTTCATCTTCCAATTGATAATCAATATTTGCGTACAAGTACCCCTTTGAGAAAAACATCCGATTCAATCGATGTTCAACATTGCAAACTCCTAAATACTTTCCCGAAGCAATATCATACTTAAATATCTTTTTTTGATTATAATCGAATATATATATTTCCCCTTTTTTTGTATCAATCGTAAAATCTGCCGGCTTAGAATATTCTCCCGGTCCACTGCCCACATCACCTATCTTACGGATAAACCGCCCTTTAGAATCGAAAAGATATACTCCGCATGCTATCTCTTCATCAAGTACAATATAATGACCTTTATAAACCTGCATTTTATTAACGTCTCCCATCAACACAGATTTATCCATTGCCAAAGGAATCACTCTTACAGATTTAAACACATCAGAATACAAATACCAATCTTTCTGAATGGCACTATCCAGATCAGCTATATATATTTCGTTCTTTGAAGAAGCATTCTGTTTCTCCCCCAAAGAACAAGAAGAAAAAGCACTAAGAAACAATAAAACCGATACTATACGGTACCAAGCAATCTTTTTATTGACAAGGTATTGATCTCGTAAAATCATTTTCTGCAATTTGTGCTCCATAACAATCATAAAAATAAACCGCAGTTCCACATCCACCCGGACTGCCCCCTATTTCATCTTCAGCCAAAGCTTCTAAAGCTTCAATAGAAGCCAACCAGTCTTCTATCAGAAGACTTCTCCGCTCTTGTAAACATTACATTTGTAACAGTACCTAAAATCAATAGAACACCCATCACACTTAAAACAAGTTTTTTCCTCATAATAATCAAATTTAAAGTTCAACAAATATATTCAATTAACTCTTCATTTCAAACTATTTAGCATTCCCCATTATCTTTAATCGCAATGGAGACGCGGAAGAGTTACAGTATACCGTAATAGTTTTATTAAAGTGCTCCGGATGATCCGCTTTATAAGTTACAATGATATCCAAAGACTTCCCTGGTGAAACCGGTTCTTTTGAATACTCCACGGAAGTACACCCACAAGAGGTAACCACATCATCAATAACAAGCATATTCTCACCGGTATTATATAAAGTAAAAATACAATGCTGAGCCTTCTCCCAAGAAAACTCTCCAATGTCGATAAAGGAGTTAGAAACAGAGACTTCCGTCATTTTTTTTTGCAATTTTCCCCATTCTACATTTTTCCCTGAAATAATGTTAACATATAATTCTGAAATTTTAGAACTATAAACTGGATTCCCCATCGCCAACACTTTATTGTTCTCATTTAACAAAAATGTTTGAAGCATTATTTCATGTGGAAAATGATTCAATTTATTAAGAGAGTCGTTCTCATCAATATAGACAAACTGATTAAACTTATTCCTCTGCAAAATTGAACGCAATTCTTCCACATCAGAAGGATATGCATAAAAGAGAAACCTAACAGAAAAATCTCCTAAAGAATCTATTAAAGCCATAAATAACTTCCATTCAGACAATTTCATTTTACAATTTAAGCATCCAGCAGAATCTACATACGTTAATATCGTATAATTTACACTATCATTTAAACCCATTCCCAAATGAGAGAAAGCTTCATTATCAGGGAATACAATTTCTCGACCAACCCAATCATTTACAATTTTTTCAGCCCGAAAATCAGAACATCCCATAAACAAACAAATGCCCCAAAGCATGACTGCGGCTCTATATCCCATTACTCTTAAATATTTATTTGGCCTAAATCAATATAATATAAAGCAGGATTTAAATAGGTATCCAAACCAAGGCATATAATCATATTCTTATTTCTCCAATAGGACAAACTTCTTATTTTTTTATCCAAATTTAAAACCTTATATGGCATTCCTTCCCAATCGAAAATTAAAATTTTATTAGAATAAAACACTTCATCTTTTAATTTTATCGCATCTTCTAAAGTGTTTTCGTTATAAAGGGCAAAAAGAAATTGATCATTAGTCGCTACGGAAGAAACTCCCAGTTTTGTTTCTTTTTCTAAAGCAGCACTATTCATTCCTCCTACAGTAGAAAAGACAGGAAGTGTACCAACAACAGACCTGATCAATCTGATATTTTCAAAATCCGTAAAGTCATAGACTTCAAAGACATCTCCATATACTGAAAACCACGCCATCCTCTTTTTAGCAGGAGAAACTACAGAAGGTCCTTGCAAAATTTGGGTAACAGCTTCAGGAGTTTTATTCTCAAGGTAAATGTCATTACCAAAGTCTATGAACTTATTCAAGTTAGTTCTTACAGCAAAGTGCTTAACCGTACCTGCTTTAGTAAAAAAAGCCAAACTATCATCATAGGAGATCGAACAAATTCTTTCTTCAGGCAAAATGGCATCTTTCGTTAGAATAGAAAAAGTATCCTTCAAAAGAAATGTTGAAACAGATTGCCCCATAACATCATGAACATAAAACCCTTTCTCATTATTACAATATCCCATTGTTTGCACATTAATAACTTCATTTGCACCTTGTCCTTTAGATAAGAAACGTTTAAAATAGGCTGTTTTATAATTATAACACGATAATAGAGAATTCAATTTGGGTTCAGATAAAATTATATAATCTCCAACTCCTAGAATCATGTCTGGAGCTTGTAGCGAATCCATTGGATATCCTTTTATTTCAAACAATTGTACCTCTTGATTTTCAGCAAACAAATCTAAAAATAATTGACTTTTCTCTTGCTTACAAGAAATTAGTAACAACAGCAATAATACACTCACATATTTCATAAAATTCAAATTATTAGAAATTAAAAACAAGAGGTATCCGAAAAGTTAATATTAGCCTCTCTCTTTCAGAAAAATCGGAAGCACGATTGACCTTAGGGATACCCCACTTTCTCACTTATTAATTCGATGTAATGGTACACGTTACTTCAGGAGCTTTTACCTCATCGTGACAAGTTCCCCACAAAGCAAGACAACATGTATATGTTGTTTCAGTACCGGCTAATGCTTCAGCATTAGCTAGCACTATATTCGACATTGTCATTTCTGCTCTCTGTGACTGATATATATTGTAGCCTGCAAAAGTTGCGACTACAGCGACTATCAGGGCCGCAAAAACCTTTTTACTCATAATCTACTTTTTTATGATGTTAATTATTCTGTTGTTTGTCGTGTCTCTCTTTCGGGGAGCCACCTCCTCCGTAGAAAAAGTAAATGCTACATTTACTCATTCCAATTAATTTTTTGCTATCTTCGTACCGGGCAACCTCCTTTTTTAAAGGTTATCCGGGAGTGGACAATTCTAAGACTTTTCCCAGGACGTAGATCGTTCCACTCCCTTTCTAACCCAAGTTAATAATGCAATGAATGATTATAATGTGATAAGATTTATATAAAAGAGTCCTCACTCCCCAAGACTAAATCCTTGAACCACATATTCTACTTTGATATGGTTAATAGGACAATCTACAGATCCGTCACCTAAGCAACCTAAATTGGTAACGTGTTCACCACCGGCAAGCGCCTCTACATTTTGCAAGAATAGGGAATTCACTCTCTTAGGAGTTTTCGCGACAGGCCAATACCCGATCAAGGCTATTAAACCAAGCCCAAAGATCAATTTCATATAGTTTTTCATGACTTCAAAGTATAAGTGTTAATAACTGGCAACAAAGGTAAAAAGAGATTTTGGATAAACCGCTATCAATTTTATTGCCATTTATTGCCATTTATGTCAAATCATTGTCAACAAGGTCGTCTATGAACAACATACGATAACGATCGCTTCCAAAACGCCTGAAACAAACACCACAACCAGTTTGCTCTAACCTCTTCCCTAATTTGTTTCCGGCAGAACAAAACATATTTATCTGAACGTTCGATTGACCTTTCCAAATAAACTTAATGATATCCTCATCAGTCACAGTATAATCGGGAGCATCTAAAAAAAGCTTTAGAATCTGACACTGTTGGGGGGACAAAGACATTTTCTTGCCATTACAATTAAGAACTCTATTCTGGGCATCAAAAACAACTCCATGACGTAAACTATATAGTTGTCCTTCTACTTTACAAATCTGCTTTATTAGAGGTACCTTTTCTTCCGGAGATGTTTCTTTTTCAACTATTATTTCACGAATCACCTCTTTCTCAACAATAACTTCCTTTTCAACGACAACCTCATAAGGAACCTCCTTTAATTCCGGAGGCCGATTTACCATTTTATAATAAAAGCAGATAAATAAAAGCATCAATAACAAACAAATTACAATCCATCCAAAAGGTTGCCAATGATACCATAATATTGTTTTACAACTAAAATCTAAAAGACCGATGACCTCTATCTCACAACGATTACCTATATATGAAGTCACAACCTCCAAAGAAGTATCCCACACACCATCGTGACTGGATGAACTAATAATCTTTCCTTGAAGATTTTCCATCCGCACATGTATAGTGGACTCTGTATCAATGTGATCTTTCTTAAGCATACTCTGCCAATGTTCATTTAAAGAATCCGGCAATAAATGGGATTTCTCACATAGGATAGAGTGTATTGACCGGTTTCTCAGATTCCGAGAAATGTTCTTTTTACTTTTCAAAGAATCAACCTCGTACGCTTTTTTCCCTTCTGCTGTTGTAATGCAAATTTTCAAAGGTAGAGTATCGGATGAACTCTCAGCAAACAAGTGAAATAGATTTAAATCTCTTTCTTTTCTTTCCATCTCTTCTTGAAGCATCTGTACGAATAGTCTCTCCGCCTGTTTATGTATGCCCATCTTATTTCGTTGATAGAAATAGGCTCCAACCAATAGTGATAGGATTATCACTCCAATAACACACGAAAGCAATTCATTTTTTGTCATTTCGATTTATTTTACTGACAAAAATAATATTATTTCCTAACAAGAAGCTAAAAGACAGAAAAAAATTAAATAACAAATTTAGAGATATACAAAACAGTTTGTAAGCATTCTGTTCATTTCACACGCAAACAAGAACTCTTGCACGAGTCAACTAATTCCAATATTCCTCCAAAATAGATTGTATTCAGTACCGTTTCAAATTCATCACGGTTATTGCCCGAAAATAACAAAGCCTCCTCTCGCTTGTCTGTTCCACCCCTGCATAAAGAAAGATTTGAAAAACAAAAAATATACATATCAAGCAAACTCGTAACATCCTAACAAAAAAGTCAGTTTAACTGATAACAATAATAATGATAGCGCTCTTCTCCACCATCCGCTTCCTTTGTCATTAGGCAGAGTCGTTCATCATTGCTATCCACCGAGATACATATACCCCATCCATCTAATATCACTTTCTTCACAGCACGTCCTTCCCAATCAAATACATAAACTTCATTTGCTATCGGCTTATTTTTCCCAATTTGCCCACTGTAAAGTGCATAAACATAGTTTTCAGTTGCTACCCCACGAAGAAATCCTTTCGGAGAATCGGCAGAGACATCAACAGAAGACACTTCGTTAATAGATTGATTCTCAAATACTGCCGCATACGCATTCAAATGTACTACACTTTCCAGGCACGTGTCATTTACCACTTTCTGAATAGATAATAAATCGCACTCATACGCCAAGTAAGCAAAACGTTTTTTATCCGGCTTCATAATAAGATCCCCCTGGAACAACAAATAGTTTACATCCCGATTTACCGCTTGCTCTGTTTGTGGAAAAGGGAGATATTGATTTAAAATCTCTTTCTGATTGCATTTCGCTATCAGGCCACTTTCAAAAGTCCCACTCCCGTAAAATATGGAATCCGAATATGCATATACCCTATTCATTCCTAACTTAGGAGCTGAAACACAATCTATCTTTGAAAGACTGCCTTGAGCTAAACTATCAATTCGAAAAGAACTTATAGTTTGCAAAGACTGATCATACAGTACCAAAGAACGCTTGCCCATATCTACATACATTTGGGATATAGATAGAAAATCATCCGGCCCCATGCCTTTATTTCCAAAAGCAACCATCTCTTTCCCTGTATTCATATTATAAACATGCACCATCGGATTGGCAGTCCAATCTATTAGACACAGAGTGGAATCATAAGAACACATCAGATAGGGAGCTAATAGTTCCTTGTTTAAACTAACTTCTTTATCACTCTTAAGCGATTGTTCTAAAGGAAAATCATACACAGTTTTTTCTTCCCTGCCACAAGAAGAGAAAGAAAGTAAAATTACAAATAAAACGACTAAATTAAATCTCATATTATTCACATTTATTCTATAAAGTCACTATCCCACTTCAATCAGGCAAATGCTTCCACAACTCTGCCAAATCGACAGATTCTATATTACAATCCACATCTAATAGATACATCTTGGATTTGGTAAACACAAATGATCTTATTTTAAACGGAAACTTAAATTTTACAATAGGAACTCCATCTTTATTAAAAACCAGCAAATGGGTGGGGACTAAGGCTGAAGTATCATTCTCTTGATCCATTGTTATATCAGGTTTCCCTATATACGTCGCAAAAATATAATTCTGATAAACCCTGATATCACCAAAGCCCAAAAGATGTTTGTATTTATCTAATGAAATCCCATTTGCTGATTTTTGGATTATTGGAGATATATACATCCTCTCAAATACTGGTTTTATCTCTTTTTCAGATAAAATATCATAAGCAGCCATATAAGAAAAGTCATTAGAAGCATAATAAACCGTATTATCATCTATACATAAATGACCAATAAAAGGAGCGAGCTTATTATTTGCATTTTCCTCAATGTCTATCGGCACCCGTGCAAAAGTGATAAGTGTATCCAAACTTTCGTCTAACAATGTAAACAAATGTTCTTTTCCAAATAAACGGGCACCTACAAATAAACCACTTTGTAGACGACAAATCTGATAATAAAATTCTGAATTCATTTTAGGACTAACATCTTCAAGACACTTATATTGCAAACTATCATTATGATTTGATAGTAAATAAGTCATTCGCCTTGTCCTAGAGCGTTCAGAAACATAAATAGTATCATTGCAATGTCCTATATATCCAGGAGTGATACATTCTCCAAAACCATTTCCTTTTTGCAAGAAGTGTCCCAGTTCGGAAGCATTCGATTCACATAAAACCAATGCTCCAGACGAAGGATCTCCATTGAAAAGAAAGAATAATGAATCAATCATTTCAAAAGGAAATGCACCTCTAGCAATTACTTCGTCTTTATTAATCCTATTAGTTTTAATATCTATAGAATTCATTGACAGAATATTTGCTATATGCTCTTTCTTATCTGAACAAGAACAAACAAGAATTAAAATAAAAAACGATACAATTTTATTCATAATAATAAATTAGGGGATAAAATATACTAGTCAAAGCCAATATTCCTATCCCCACTTTTTATAAGAATCAGTACTTTGTTTTTTGGTCAAAATAAGTTTCTAGATAATTCCCATTTGGGGTCACTATCAAAACAGAGCAATAACGATTAGATGCACTGACACAATCCTCATCATTAATCTCAGAACCAGCTAACGCCTCTACATTGGCCATCGTCAAATCCGACATGATACTTTCTACTCTCTGTGACTGATATATATTGTAGCCTGCAAAAGTTGCGACTACAGCGACTATCAAGGACAAATAAGACAACTGGCAGCACTCGCCCTATAGAAATTTATTTCATTATATGTTCCAGTTATTTGGCATCTCCAGTTATCTTTAACTCCAAAGGAGAAGCGGAAGCATTGCAATATAGTATAATAGTTTTATTAAAGTGTTCCGGATGGTCCGCTTTATAAGTTACTTTAACTGCTAAAGACTTTCCGGGCTGAACGGGTTCTTTCGAGTATTCAACAGAAGTACATCCGCAAGATGTCTTATTATCATAAACGACCAAATTATTATCACCAATATTGTGTATCTCAAAAGTTATATGCTGCTCTCGCCTCCAATCAAAACTCCCCAAATCAACCATATCTTTCTCTATTTTTATCACAGTTCGCATATTTGAAAGAGAATCTCCATCTATTCCTCCTGAAATAAGATGGATATAGAGTTCTCTTACATCGTAATTATGAACCGGATTTCCTATCGCAATTACATGATTGTTTTTATCTAATAAAAAAGTTTGAAAATTTAGCTGTGAAGGAAACTTATTCACTTTATTAAAAGTATCTTCCGTATCCATACAAACAGGATAATCAAAACGATTTTGTTTTAACACAGACCTCATCTCGCGAACATTAGCAGGATGAAGAAAAAAAAGAACCGGTATTTGATAGCCTACTATAGAATCCGCATATTTCATAAAATCCTTCCATTTAGGCAATTGCAATTTACAACTGGAACAACCCAACGAATCGACATAGGTCACGATCTTATAATCCGAAGCAGGGATTTTAAAATCGACAGGAGTTTTTCCATATAACGTAAAACTAAGATTTGTCGGAAATAGTACCTCCTTCCCATTCCAATTTTGAACAAGTTCTTCAAGTTTTTCCTTCTCGGTCTGCTCACATGAGATTAGAAAGAGAAAGCAACCCAGTACAAATATAAGATTTTTCATTTAAAATAAAATTTGATTAAACAGGGGTTATCATCTTCTAAACGCTCTTCCAGCTTCTTATATTCCTCTGGAGGAAGCACTTTTTCATAGTTTGGAAAGTCTTCATTGAAAACAATACAAGTCAGGAAATCTTCATTAAAGGCTAAAGGATGGAGCAAAACACCTTCCGCTGTTTTCTCAAAAAAGAAACTCTTGCCGTCATCCTTTCGATAAAAAAGATTTATCCGATGCCGAAAGCCAAACGTCAACATGGTATAATAATATTTTTTATTCTGAAATTGATGCCTTAATAAATAAGGCACAGTAGAATCACGTAAATACTGCAACATTAATTTATATTCTTCAACCTTTTTATCCTCTAATAAAGTGAATCCATACTCCTTCAAATCAAGATTATCTTTTCCAAAATCCCAACGGTATGCAACCCGTAAGCTATCTGTCCTTACTTCATATACTTCATTTTGATAAGGATTGGAAAAATATACTTTATGTTCATAATTATAAAAAGGTTTAGAATTCAGAATAGTGAAAACGGGAGGAACATGCCAAAATTCTTTCACATTCTTGGAAGACTCTTTAGAAATAACGCTGATACAATTATCATTCTCAGAAGCAGGTAGTGTCCATGTAACGAAATACTTACTCTCCAGCTCCTCTATCAATTGATAATTTGCCCTCGTTGGCAGTTCTATTTCTTTTATGAATTTTCCATCCAGAGAATACACATAAAGAGAGCCAAATGGAGATAGCATATACACTGCATTTTCTTTTTCTTTAATAACGGCATCGTATATTTCACGATACTCTCCGGGACCTTGTCCCTTTTTACCTATTTTATGCAAAAGATGCCCTTCTTCATCAAAAGAAAACACAGCCGGAACCCCTTCATCGACAATATAATATCTGTTATCTTTAATAATAACTTTCACAGGCCTTACAAGAAAGGAACTATCATTGGTTTCCAATGGAATGACAGATATTTTAGAAAATAATTCTTCCGTTGGAACAGGGCGTTCAACCAAATCGACATGTAATACTTCACAGTCGGTTTTATCTCCAGTACTTTTACATGAAAAAAGTATAAACAAGAGAAGTGTTAACAAGATATTCTTCATAACTTTATTAGATTAACAATACAGGAAGTTATACCAAAGTGTTTTTCATGTCTATATACGTTTTAAATACATGCAAATATAAGCCATATTTTTCTTATACTCACCATATAGTGCGTTACAAAGCGTTACAAGACCTCAATTTCCGGCAGTTGCAACTGAAAAAGATCCCTATTGTGCTGAACAATAGAAATAGAAGGATCGATTTGAAGTACCTTAACTAAGCGGTGCTTAGCTGTCCGGAAACACTCCCGGATCCCTCCGGATAAACACTTCTCGATTTCCTTACGTGTCAATTGACAATCAGTAGCATTTAAGAAAACCAGCAAGAGAGTATAGGACTGGAGATTAAGTGAAATTATTTCCTCATTGCACTCCAGTGTCTTTTTATATACATCAAAGGTCAGTATAGGACTCAATTTATAGATCAAGGATTTTGTTCCCAACAGTTCTTTTGCCTTTTTTAGTTCCGCTATTTGCCCTTCGTACGCCTTTGACTTTGGCTCCAGATCCTTCAACAGCATGTCCTTTTCCCGAGCATCAGATTGCTCCATTTCAATCTGGTGCGCATATTGATCCCGTATACTCTCTAACTCTTCTAATTTTTCTTCTTCTTTGTTTAGCTTCTCCACCAATAGTCCACACTCAGACTGTGTTTTAAACAAGTGCTTTCTCACCCTAAACAAATAGATCAAAAAAACAATCAAACACAAAGTCATACCAACGATCACCCCAAATGGAAAGAAATGATATCTACAAACCGACCACCAAGTATAAAATAAAAAACCGGAAACCTCTATTTCACATCTTTCCCCCAAATAAACAACAAACTTCAACTCTGGAAACAGATTGACAGTTTGGCTTTTTCTATATAAGATCCTATTTTCCAAATCTGTAGTTACTATTTCTATCGCAACTCTTGCCAGAATATGTTGTGTTTGCAGGCTATCCGCCCAGGTCTGGCTCAAAGTCATGGGAGATAGCTGCTTCTCGGAACAAATAACAGAGTGTAATGAACGTTCTCTCGATATCTGAGAAAGATTTTTCCGGCTCTTCGCAACATCCACTTTATACTGTCTGGATCCGGTTTCGGTCATAATCAAAATACGTGTCACTTGATATCCCTAAAAAAGAATAAAATAAATCCAATGCTTCCCCTTTCTTTTTCATTTCATCTTTCAACACTTGTATAAATAGGTTTTCTGCCTTTATATGCATCAACTTCTTATTCCTTTGAAAGAAATAATAACTAACATACTGCTTATTCATGACAATATATGTATTGTACGGATTTAGAAGAAACACAATGGCAAGTTATTGAAGTTAACACTCAAATTCCACAAGATGCAGATTAAAGTATCTTATGATTCTTAGAAAAATATTTTCTTCATACAGTCTAAGTTCATCTTGACAGCCAAGATACGCATCTTAAGGCGCAAGATGTGTATCTTGGCGCATAAGATGTACATCTTGCGTGCTAAGATGAACTTTAATTACTGACCTAAGCAAGTTTACCTCCTACGTTTTAGAGCTTTTAGTAAAGTGATTTGCCGTTTTAAGATTGGTTTCTTAACTTCTTTCTGTTTTTTAGCAGCATCACCCCGTAGTGAATCTATTTAAGCGGAAAACCGTTTATAGACAGCTTGCTTTATTCTTGAAAATTGTAGAATACATATCAATTTAAAGATAAGCAAGACAGTTCATAAGCATTCTGTTCACTTTCCGCAATTACATAGATTAGATTGTTTTTCTCATCCACAGCTATATTTACAAGACCATGGTTAGCCTTAATTTTACTTGTTGGAAGTCCTTGCCAACTAAATACAGTAATCTCTGAAGGTAAAGCTTCGTTTCCTCTATTATGCAATAATGCATAAATACTATTATTTGTTGCATATACATCTTCGAAACCAATCTGAGTCGTTTCATTGGAAACTACATACGCCGGAATTGCTCCTTCAGCAATACCATATTTAGGTTCGTAAATATAAAGCGTTTTATTCAATGACAAACGACAATTTTCGTCCAAGTCAAATAGCTCCAGGATCCCTCCCAGATAGGTCGCATTCAACATCTTCGTCCTGTCCGGTTTTAACTTGGTTTTGGTATTACTACAGAAAACCGACCATACTTCTTCTTCATTATTTGTATTTAAACAATCAGAGAAAGAATTGTATAATTGAGTAATCTTTCCATCTTTTAATAATCCAAACCGAAGATCCTTATGGTTCGCTTTTACAAGAAAATCCGAATCTTTAAGAGAAAGCATATCATAGATTATTGTGGGTACTTCAGAGTGTGGTAAGCTACCATAATTCATTTGCATAACTTCAGATTTCAATGAATCTTTTAAAAAAGAAGAGACATCATATTTCACTATTTTACGCATTGAAGAGTCGTATGCATACATGTTTTTTCCATCTTCAGATAAATTGAATGCCCCCACATTTATAAAATCAGCAGGCCCCTGACCTTTTTCTCCAAATGATTTTACAGGTACTCCCTTTAGAGTAAACAGATGAAAGAAGTTATTATTAACATTATCCAACACCAGTAGCATTGAGTCTATAAGTTCTATTTGCAAAGGATACGAAAATAAAAACGTATCATTTAAAACAACCAGTTCCCGTGATATGCTATCGCTACAAATAACTTCGTTTGAAAACTCAACCTTCTCTTTTGCCGGATGACACCCCAAAAGAATAATCCCTATTAAAATTAATACACTGACATTTTTATTCATAAGCATTCGATTTTAGGCGGACTAAAAGCTTTACTTAGCTTTCAGACCTAAAGGTTTCTACTTTAAAGTCCTTTAGGAGGTGGCTGATTTGCCTGTTTTAAAGGGAATAGAAATACTTCCACTCCCTTTGATAAACACGCAGCTAAAGGAACACTAAGTGTTCTTTTAATATCCTACGTTTCATGCCTCATATACAATCTCCACCTTATCGTGACTAACAGGACAATCTACAGATCCACGCCAATAACAATGGATCTGCGAAGATTCTTCGCCACTGGCCAAAGCTTCTACATTCTGCAATAAAAGAGGATCTACATTCTGAGATTTCTGCACCGGTTTTAAATACCAAACCGAAATGATAACAACCAAAAGAAAAGTTGCTTTCAAATAGCTCTTCATTTTCATAAGATATATGTTTTAATTATTCACCGCAAAGTTAAAGGCTATTACTCAATAAAACATCATATTATACATTACAATTTATTACATATTATAAAAGATTCCCTAAATTATTCCTTTTCAGGAAGTATTAATTGATATTTATCAATATCTCTTTGAAAAACAGTAATTTCAGGATCTACGCTTAACACAATACGCAAACGAGAAATAGCCACTCGCAAACGAACCATGCCTCCACTACCATCTTTCCACAAACATTCCAATAGCTCTTCGTAAGTTAAAATATAATCTGGAGCATTCAGAAAAGCATCCAAAAGTCTACAAGCCTGTGAAGTAAGAGGAATGGTTTGATCACCACAAATTAATAACTTTGCATAAGAATCAAAAGTGACCTTCGGACTCAGTATATAAAGTAATGGTTCTTTTCCGGATTCCCTTAATTCTTTAAGCTTTTGAATTTGTATCTCATACTCTTTCAGTATTTTCTCCATACTTTTTCGTTCTTCTTCATACTCTTCGCCTCTTGCTGAAAGGTCTTTAATCCGTTTTTCATATTCTCTTTGTTTTGCCTCCAACCTTTTCTGATCCTTTTCCAATTGTATACGAACCTTTCTTTCACGATCCCAGTCATTGGCTAAATGTCTTTTATCATTTCGGATTTTAGTTATATATTTCTTTACCAGATACCAGCCACAAAAAACAATGATAAGAGCGGCCGCTACACTTCCTATCACTTCAAAAGGAGTAGAATGATACTGATATACAGTCCACCATGAATAGGACCAGAAACCAATAATCTCAAGTTCACATCTATTGCCTATATAAACAGTAATTTTTTGTGTTACGGAACAAAGATCATTGCTATTTTTACATTTAAAATGGGAAATGGTATTATCCAAATGGGTTATTGACATGTGCACATCGGTTTTAGCGAAAATTTTATGTCTTTTGAGCCCTCTGTCCCAAAGTTGATGTAAAGTATCTACAGACAGACCACTCTTCATGCAGACAGCCGAATGCCAAGATCGCTCCGCCATATTTTGTGAAATATTCTTTTTACTTTTCTTTGCGTCCACGGCATAGGACTTAACTCCTTCACTTGTCGTAACACGAATTATCAGAGGAACCGTATCGACTGTTACTTTGGAAATATAAAACAGATTCAACTCTTGCTGCTTTCTGTGCAACTCTTTCTCGAGCACTTCTACTAAAAGGTCTTCCGATTCGGTGCGCATTGCCTCCACATTTTTCTGATAGAAATGAATGCTGACCAAGAATGCTTGCATTATTATACCCAAAATCCATAAAAATAATCTAGAGCGTTTCATCGTAGTTTGTTTTTGCAAACAAATGTAATACTTTACAATATTATCTCAAAATCTCACTACCAATTTCACTGATTAACAGAGGATAAACATACAATCGCCCGGTTATTGATATAAAAAATAGAACCCTAAATGTTTACCTCAAACAACAATAATCAAAAGATTATTGATTTCACGGCATTTCCCATATTAAATTCTAAAATAATTTAACGATTAGGCTAAAAAAGAAATTTTGACATAATACGTCCATTTCAACGCATTACAATTTATTACATACCATCACATTATTAAAAACCAACCCATTAACAGGTAATAAAAAGTAATACACTCTTTTTAATTAAAAGAAGCACATACAATTAACAGATAAGAAATCGAGGCTGGGTGTCAGGGTAATATTGTTTTAACAGCCTCACTCTCCCCCAACTCAATGTATAAAACAAAAAAATTGTCTAAGGAAAAGATCTCGGCATTCAATAACCGTCTAAATATCAAATATTTAAAAACAACAAAACATTCATAAAAGCATCTGCAAACATAAAGGGAGCTATTCTGACATTACGATTATTCCACTATCAGAAGGTACCATAAAGTATGTAACCAGGATTTCTTTTTATCCCCGGGAGTTATTTCTACCATTTTTTATGTAACCAATCAGTATCTAAATATAAATAATAAGCGGGCAAAATCTGATAAGTGAAGCATAGACCATGAAAATAAACCTGATTACCTCACAACTATAAAATCCCCTCCATACGGCAAAGTCTAAAACAATCGTAAATATATACATTAAAATCCGTTACCAGATATTACCCATATCTTTTAAAAGATTATACCCAATCAAGCTGTACAAAAAGCCCTATAATTGCAGCACCAACGACTAATTGGGAATTCCCCCCAAAAAAGAAGTTTGAAAAAATGATGGTTTAACTATGAAAACAAAATTAATAATTATCTAAATACAGTTATGGAACCAGTTATTCTATTTTTACAGTTGATCTTATTGGACACACAATTTAATGATGTATGTCCTTGTATGCAAACCGATGTACAACTCGACCTTACAAGTCAGTACCAAACAGCTACTTTTATACCTGCTTTCTTATGGCAGATATCATGGGTATACCCGATTGAGGGTTTGGTAATAGGGTTGTTTATTGTTCTCATGATACGTTATAGAATCATGTATAACACGAAACTCTTTTCCCACGAAAAACTGGGCATTGTTCAAAACATAGCTCATAAAACTCAAACCCCACTGACTCTGATGCATCACTTACTGGAAGAAATCGCCTCTGACAACCTTCCTGAACCTACATCTCAAAAGTTAAAGCGAGTGCTCGGCTACACCAGCCACATCATGAACAGCTACCAGAATATTGGAATATTCAGCAATATAGAGAATGAAATATATCCTGGTTCTCCCATTGAGTTTGAACTTTACACTTTCATTACCTCAATCACCAATCAATGCCAGAGTTATGCCAATACTCGCCAGATACAATTAAACGTCAGCAAAGATTTCGGCTATATCAGTTGCCGGGTAGACGAAATTACCATGACTGCAGCCTTACAATGCCTGTTGAGTAAAATAATCGATGCCACACCTTGCAAAGGCTGCATTAATATGAACGTGTCGCACCTGAACAACCATTGGAGCCTCCGGATTACCAATGGACCAGAATGCAAACAGGACAATAAAAAGTTACTTTCTCTACTCTCTGCCCTTATGTTGATATACCACTGTGGGAATCTTCAAATCATAAAGAAGATAATCCGCTTACATGGTGGAAAATTAATCGGGGATTGCCATAGGCGAATTATTACTTTTCAAGTTATCGTTCCCATAAACGGTTGCTGCAATACAATCCAATGTCCGGAAGTGGAAATTCCTACCATAAAAGATGGCAAGATGGGCCGTTCTGATAAAAATAGGTCACACGTACTGTTAGTCATGTCAGACAATGAGTTGAGCAGCTACTTAAATGAAGCCCTCTCAACCCTCTTCCGGATAACTATTCTTAATAATCCGGAACGTTTATCCAATTTCTCCGGTCAGCGAACACCAGATATTATCATTATTGATGAAATAGTGAACGGTATAGGCGGAAAAGAAATTTATTCCCGGATAAAATCAAATGCCAGCATGGTTCAAACTCCCGCCATTCTCCTGATGAACTTCAATGATAATAGGAGTTATCTCACCCATATCCATTGTGGAGTAGATAAATTGGCACCACGTGCAATCAGTATTTGCAGGCTTAAAGCGGATATACAAGTACTTATAAATAAGCATAAACGTATCAAACAGCTTCTGGAAACCAATTTGCCTGCCGACCTCCCTGAGACAACTTCGAAGAGTGAAGAGAACACCCTATTTATGGATAAAGTAAATAAGCTTCTGGAAAAGAATCTCTCATCAGACAATTATACGGTCGACATGTTAAGCGCCGATATGGGAATGTGCCGTACTACATTCTATACTAAATTAAAAGAGATTACAGATAAAGCACCTGCAGAGTACATGTATTATTTTAAAATGAATAAAGCCAAAATTTTACTGGTTACACAAAAATACACCGTTACAGAAATAGCAACCTATTTAGGCTTTTGCGATGCTAAATATTTCGGAGCAAGATTCAAGAAGTTCTATAAAGTGCCGCCTACGCGCTATATCAAAGAGATTTTATAATGTCTATAAGGGTTTATAACCTTTTCATGATCTCGTCACGCATACCTGGGCTCATAAGCCCGGGTACGTGGGACGATGGGCACAGGTATACAGGACGATGGGCACAGATACGCGGGACGAGATAAAGCTCCGACCATTTTCGGCAAAGATGCCAAGGAAAGCAAAATGCTTTTAGGGGTCCAAACAGATAAGATACTAACTTTATGAGTTTATATATTAGACATTTACAACTTATTTACTTCTTAAAAACAGAGGTGGAAGATGGAAGATAAAGGTGGAAGATAAATGGCTTAAAAACGCGATCTTCCACCGCATATAATAATGATAAACAGAAGTTTATCTCTATAAGGGTGGAAGATGGAAGATCAAAATACATTTTTCGCAGGAAAGGACGGTTTTTGAAATCTATTATCAAAAACCTGAATGTTCATTCTTATTCTCATAAGAATCTACTTCCCGGTTTTTCTCACCGGAATAGTTCCATACGATTTCATCGGTATACTCCTTTCCTTTGATTGCGGCTACAGCTTTCAGAACATTTTTCCCATCAGCAAGTGCCACATTATCGAAGATGTAATGCACATCGGTATATCCTTTGCGAATACCGCCCAGTTCTTTTCCATTCAGATATACTTTAGGAGTCCCGATATTAGAATAGACAGTAACGGTAGTCATTCGTTTTTCACGATCGACATTACGACGTTGCGTGAGATAAAGAACCGGACTCTCACTCCAGTTGGCCTTGTACCAGAAATAAGAGTCTTTCTTTATTTTACGGTCAAAGGTAACCAGTCCTTTCATATTACGTGCGGGAACACCGCCACGTGTCCACATCGGTACGGCAAAATCAAACATATTCCAAAGATAAGAAGCGATGATATATGGATGGTCTTTGATGACACTCCACTGATATTCGTGTGTCTTAGTCTGGAATGTTTCCGGATAGAACGGCTTGCCCCAATTGAGGGCGTCACCCAAATATTCGGTTTGATGGGCCAGGTTGGCATCGGCACCATATTCAGTCAACATCAGCTTCTGATAAGGATATTCTTTTTCAAGTTGTTCTACCCAAGGCTTGATATCCTGTATCTTCTTCTCGTACCAACCGAAATAACGGTTCATACCCTGTATATCCGCATTCAGATTGACCGGATGTTCCATATGTCCGTATCCATTGACCGAAACGGTATAACGATCCGGATCTTCCGTCTTAGCAAGATCATGAAGAGATTGGGTCAAGGCAGCTGTATATTCATGAGGCTGATATACTTCGTTATGAAGCCCCCATACGTAAATAGAAGGGTGATTGAAGCTTTGACGGATCAGTTCACGAAGCTGGCTTTGGGCATTTTCCGCTTCGTATCCGGTCACCCGGTTTACACAAGGTATTTCGGCCCAGATAATCAGTCCCAGTGTATCACAACGGGAGTAGAGATAATCTGACTGTTGGTAGTGGGCAAAACGGACAGTAGTAGCCCCCACATCCATTATTGTAGCCAGATCGAAGTCATGATGTTCATTCTTAAGCGCACTGCCCAGTCCCCACCAGTCCTGATGGCGGGTTACGCCATACATCGGATACTTTTCTCCATTCAGAAAAAAACCTTTCCCGGGCACAATCTCATATTTACGCACACCAAGAGGTTGCACCACCTCGTCGATTACTTTTCCATCTGCCATCAGCTTGCAGACAACCTTATAGAGATAGGGATCTTTGCGTCCGTGCCAGAGGTGCGGATCTTTCATCTTAAAAGTAGATGTATAGGTCTGTGTTCCTTGCGGAGTCAGGTCGAACGACTGGCTGTGTACACTTACTTTACGCCCATCCTGCGTATAAATAGCATTTTCAAGAGTCAAAGCAGCAGGTTGGAGCCCGGCATTATCCAATTTTACCTTCACAGTTATATCGGCTGACTTTTTTGAAACATTCTTTTGGGTAATATAAACACCCGGAGAGGCACAATCGGTAACCGTAATGTTATTCTGCTCAGTTACAATCAGCCATACGGGACGGTAAATACCACCATATACTCCGAAAAGATTCTGATTGACCGGAATTACGTCGGGACGGGCCTTATTGTCAGCTTTAACAACGATCTCGTTCTCTGTTCCGAACTGAAGGACCGTACCTATTTCACAGGCAAAAGCAGAGTAGCCACCCTTGTGAGTGCCGACCAATTTTCCATTGACGTAGACTTCCGAACAAGCCCCTACTCCTTCGAAACGCAGAAATATACGTTTATCTTTCAAATCTTGAGGAAAAAACTGTGTTTTCCGATAGTAACCCACCCCTTCATAGAAAGAGCACGATTGAACTTGCATATCCTTGGCATTCCAGGTATGTGGAATCTCAACAGTCTCCCACTTTCCGTCCCATTGTGAAGCAGCCTGCATCGGATCGGCTGCAAAAGGACCTTTCTTAAATTGCCAGCCGGTATTGAATGCGGTAACCTGTCGTGCCATCAAGGGAAAAATACTACTGCACAGGCATAAGCATGCAATAATTAAATAAGATAGTTTTCTCATAATATTTTATTTTAATGATTGGTCACCTTTTTGCGGGTGAACGCACAGATAAGGAAATTCTACTATGTCAATGCATCCCGGTACTTGTCTGTCGTAGCGAAAGTTTCTTTAATTTGCAATTTGATTATAAAGGGTTCTCCCGGATTTTGCGAAGGCATAGCTACATTATATTCATTCCGGGTGGTCTCGACAACCTTCAGTTCCTGTCCGTCCGGTAAAGCGGCTTTCTCTATTTTTGTGCCTTTCGGAACCTTTACATCAAGGAAACCCGAATAGGGACAATTGAATACAACCATATAAATCTCTTGACCTTTACGGGTATAGTATCCCCAGTCTCGTTTATCCCATCCGGCATAGCCACAGCCATAAATACACTCACCATACTTCTTCATCCATTTACCCAAAGCTACAGCCAACTCCTTCTCTTCCGAACGGAAATCACCATCGGCCTGAGGACCGAAATTGACTACCATATTCCCTCCCATCGATACAGCATGCACAATACGGTCGATTACTTCTACCGGAGTCTTGACATAACTCAGTGACCAATCCTTATGATATCCCCACTGATTTTCGGGAAGGGTCATACAAGCTTCCCAATCCCATTTAGTCACCTGCAAGTCCTCCAACGGATCAGGAAGACGACGTTCGTACCCCGATTCATAATCTCCCATAAGACAGCCATTGCTATCGAAGTGTCTCTTGCCATAATCATCGGCACGAAGCCGGCTATTGACAGTGACTCCCGGCACAAGATTCTTCAACATCTGCTCTACATGAGCCGTCCACCAACCATTCTTCTTAATACTTGCATCCCAAGTGCCGTCGAACCAAAAGTCCTTAACCGTCGGATAGCGGGTAGCCAATTCCTTCAACTGATTATCGGTGAAAGTGAGAAAACGGCTGAAAGCAACGCTATCTTCTTTCGATGAAATCTCATAACGATAATCCGGATGGCTCCAATCCATTACCGAAAAGTAGAAATGCACGTCGATACCTTCATCATTGTAGGCTTTTACCAACTCGCCTAAGATATCTTTCTTAAATGGAGTCTGCGCTACGGTATATTCACTATACCGGCTCGGCCAGAGACAGAATCCTTCGTGATGTTTCGTTGTTATCTTGACGTATTTTACTCCCATCTCTTTGGCCATTCTCGCCCATTGGCGTGCATCAAATTTTACCGGATTCCATTGTTTCATCAGCCCCAGCCATTCAGAAGCAGGAACTTGAGCCCACGACTTGAGCCATTCGGCAGCTCCATTATATACTTTACCTTTCCATTCGCCACCGGGAATGGCATACAGTCCCCAGTGAATGAATTCTCCCAAACGATTGTCGCGAAACCGCTTCATAGCTTCGTCCTGACGCTTGCCGATGTTAGTGGCACCATATTTTAAAGGAATTTCCTTTTTAGGTTCTTGGGCTAAAACATGGATTGAAATGCAGAGTGCAATTAAAATAAATAGTTTGTTCTTCATGGTGTTCTATTTTCTAAGGTACGCACAAAGATAAAACATTGTAGCCATATAACAAACAAGGTGTAGCCATACGTTCTCAATGACTACACCTTATTATTTTATATGCAAAACTACGGATTATCCGAAAACTTCTTCACCTTTCAGCGTGGCAGAACTGGCTTCCGTAATTCTTACGTTCACAAAATCGCCTATCCGGTGAGTACCACGATCGAATACAACCACCCTGTTCTGCTCGGTACGGCCGAACAACTGATCGCGCGAACGTTTCGAAACACCTTCTACCAATACTTCATAGGTCTTTCCGATACAGCGGGTATTGGATTCAGCAGACAAACGATTCTGTAAAGCAATTATTTCATTCAGACGACGGACTTTTACCTCCTCGGGAACATTGTCTTCCAGATGTTTAGAGGCATAAGTACCAGGACGCTCGGAATATTTAAACATAAATGCCGCATCATAGCCACAAGCCTCCATCAGCGAAAGTGACTCCTGATGATCTTCCTCTGTCTCGGAGTGGAAACCGGAGAATATATCCGTAGTAAGCCCGCAATCGGGGACAATACGCTTAATAGCCGATACACGATCCAGATACCATTCACGCGTATATTTACGATTCATCAACTTAAGAATGCGCGAGCTACCGCTTTGCACGGGAAGGTGAATGTGTTTACATACATTAGGCACTTGTGCAATCACCTCCAAAGTTTCATCACTCATATCTTTGGGATGCGAAGTTGTGAAACGGACACGTACATCCGGCGCCGCCTCAGCTACCACACGAAGCAACATTGGGAAGGTAACCACTTCTCCTCCCTCCTTCTCAAAACGATAAGAGTTTACATTCTGCCCCAACAAAGTAATCTCTTTGTAACCTTTTGATACCAGATCAGCCACTTCGTTCAGAATACTTTCCACATCCCGGCTGCGTTCACGACCACGGGTGTAAGGCACTATACAATAGGTGCAGAAGTTATTGCAACCACGCATGATGGATACAAATCCGGAGATATGGTTACCGCAGATACGTGAAGGAATCACATCCCGATAGGTTTCCGTAGTCGAAAGCTCTACATTCATTGCCTTCTCACCCGCTTCCACAGAAGCGATCAGTTCCGGAAGAGTCAAATAAGCATCCGGCCCCACTACAAGATCTACATGATGATGTTCAATCAAATCATCTTTCACTCGCTCGGCCATACATCCCAACACGCCTACAATCAGATGCTTCTTCTTTTTCTTCATCGAATGAAAAAACTCCAGACGATTCAGAATCTTCTGCTCGGCATTGTCACGGATAGAGCAAGTATTCATAAATACCGCATCAGCCTCTTCCAGCGTTTCGGCAACCGAATAACCGGCCATTTGCATCACAGAGGCAATTACTTCACTATCGGCCACATTCATCTGGCAGCCATAAGTCTCGATAAACAACTTCTTGTTGTCATCAGCAGTTGCGGATTTAAAGTCCGCTCCCGTCAATTCGTTCATAAATTCAGAATTTAAATTTGTACCTGCAAAGATACAGCTTCATCCTCAAAAAGTTGTGAAATGAAACCAAAATAACACTTTTGCTTATCGATTCAGAGGCAAAAGGATAATTTATGTTAATAGAACAAACATTTATGGCGTAAGGATTTGGCACTATTAATTTTATTTCACACATTTGTGCAATGAAAGAAACATTAGATTTTTTCATAGTTAAGGTTTAGGTTAAAAAAATTAAGGGGAGCTGTGAAGCTGCCCTTTTTTCATGCCAAAATATTGGTATCAATCAGATTAAATGTATAACTTTGGCGGACTGTAGAAAATAAAAGTACTATGGATGATATTTTAAAAGTCCTCGTCATTATGGCTGTTTTCGCATTACCTCTTATCAGACAGATCAAAAAGAGCAAAACGGAAAGATCTGCCCAAAAACCTTTCGTACCCATTCCGGATACGGAAGAGGCCGAAGTCCTTCAAACACCGCGAAAACATCAAACATTCCGTCCCCAACCGCTCCCTCCGAAAGCGGAAGTGAAGAAAAATAAAACAATTCCTCCGAAAATGGAAACATCCCCGACAGATGATCCGGAATTTACCATTCGCTCGGCTGAAGAAGCCCGAAAAGCCATTATCTGGTCCGAAATTCTGAATAGAAAATATTGAAAGATTATTCCTAACACGAAAATAATACTATAATTATGGCATTCAAATCCATTTCTGCAGCAGAAGCTGCCAGCCTTGTAAAACATGGCTATAACATCGGCCTCAGCGGTTTTACCCCCGCAGGAACGGCCAAAGCTGTCACTTCCGAAATAGCGAAAATAGCGGAAGCGGAACATGCAAAAGGAAACCCTTTCCAGATCGGCATCTTTACCGGAGCTTCTACCGGCGACTCATGTGATGGCATATTATCACGTGTAAAGGCTATCCGTTATCGTGCCCCTTACACAACCAATCCCGATTTCCGTAAAGCAGTGAATAACGGTGAGATTGCCTATAATGACATTCACCTTTCACAAATGGCACAAGAAGTGCGCTACGGATTCATGGGAAAAGTGAATGTAGCTATCATCGAAGCTTGTGAAGTGACTCCGGATGGAAAAATCTATCTGACAGCTGCCGGTGGAATTGCACCAACCGTCTGCCGACTGGCCGATCAGATCATCATTGAGTTGAACAGTGCACATAGCAAAAATATGATGGGAATGCATGACGTGTACGAACCGCTCGACCCGCCTTACCGTCGTGAAATTCCAATCTACAAACCGAGTGACCGCGTCGGACTACCTTATATACAAGTCGACCCGAAAAAGATTGTAGGTATCGTAGAAACAAACTGGCCGGATGAAGCCCGTTCATTTGCGGCTGCCGATCCTATTACTGATAAGATTGGTCAGAATGTGGCCGACTTCCTGGCTGCCGACATGAAACGTGGCATTATTCCTTCCACATTCCTTCCGTTACAATCGGGAGTAGGTAACATCGCCAACGCAGTTTTAGGAGCCTTGGGACGCGATAAAACAATCCCTGCTTTCGAAATGTATACCGAAGTTATCCAAAACTCTGTGATCGGATTAATCCGTGAAGGTCGTGTAAAATTCGGAAGTGCCTGCTCACTGACCGTAACCAATGACTGCCTGCAAGGCATTTATGACGATATGGACTTCTTCCGTGATAAACTGATTCTCCGTCCGTCTGAAATCTCTAACAGTCCGGAAGTAGTCCGCCGTTTAGGAATCATCTCTATCAATACCGCCATTGAAGCAGATATTTATGGTAACGTAAACTCTACCCATATCGGTGGAACCAAGATGATGAACGGTATCGGCGGCTCGGGCGATTTTACACGCAATGCTTATATTTCCATCTTTACTTGTCCGTCAGTGGCTAAAGAAGGCAAAATCAGTTCCATCGTTCCGATGGTTTCTCATCTGGATCACAGTGAGCACTCCGTTAATATCGTTATTACCGAACAGGGAGTAGCCGATTTGCGTGGCAAAAGTCCGAAGGAAAGAGCACAGGCAATCATCGAAAACTGTGCACACCCGGATTACAAACAAATCTTATGGGATTATCTGAAACTGGCCGGTAATAAGTCACAGACTCCTCACGCCATTCAAGCCGCTTTGGGAATGCATGCCGAACTGGCTAAAAGCGGAGATATGAAAAACGTGAACTGGGCAGAATACGAAAAATAAACGATAAACGATGAACGATGAACCGACTGTGACTTCTACAAAGTGTTCATCGTTCATCATTTACAATTTACCAGTACTTCGCATACTTTATTTTGAAAATTCCTTGCTTTGGCTGCCGACAATACATTTTGGTTCATAATGGCAAAGGCCACCTGATGACCGTTAGCCATCTTTAGGTAACCGGCTAATGTGTTAATGGCAGTATAAGATCCCGTTTTGGCATGTACATTCTTAAATGCCGACCCTTTTTTCATACGATTCTTAAGTGTTCCATCAATACCTGCAACCGGAAGAGCTTTATAGAGCTTCCGAAAAATATCCGTTCTCGAATAAGCAAACTTCAAAAAATCAACCAACAGGGCAGGAGAGAGGTAATCGTAATTTGACAATCCACAACCATCAGCTATTTTATAATTGTCCGGATCATGCCCCAAATCTTTAATCAGCCGATGGATCTCATCGATCCCGTCTTTAGCCGAAACTTGCTTTTTGCCTGTAGCTTGTGCTCCTAAACGGCAAAGTAATGCTTCCGCACTCAAGTTATCACTTTCTTTCATAATCTGGTCTACTACTTTCTGAACAGGACATTCCCAACGTGCCATGCGGGTAGAAAGGCTGTCGGGCTGAAAGCTGTCGAAAGCATACTGCTCCGAAATCTCTATCCCTCTATTGCGTAAACGTTCGGCAAAGGTATGCAGAAAGAAGTCCTGCGAAGAATACACATTCACATCACCAATTCTTCTATTCTCTACATTTCCACTGACAATAAGATTATTTTTATTCTCTAACCATCCTCTCGAAACAGAAAACTTACCGGCAGAAGGAGTGCGTGTCTCAGTTTCATTGATCACAGTATAATAAGAGGACGATGGTTCAAAACTCAGGCGCGCCGAGTCACCACGTATCGTTCCCGGTACAGCCGTTACTTTCACTACACCTTTATGATACATCAATGGCGACAAATAAGGCTGAAAAGAATAGGGAGTATCATCCCATGCCCAACCGCTTCCCCAATAAAGAGAATCTTTCATCGATATATCTCCATAGATTCTCCCTTTCAATACTGAAAAAGGAAAAGTTATCACTTCCTCCACCAATGCATTCATACCTTCATCGTCAAACTCCGGGTCGAATCCGCCAATCACATAAATGTCTCCGCGGAGCGTATCATGTTCTATAGTACCTTTATACCACACTTCGGTCCGGAAAGGTTCATCTGCATCCGGCCGGGCAAGCGCGGTTATAGTAGTTAAGAGTTTCATGGTAGATGCCGGACGCGAAAGCTTGGCATCACGGTATGTATAGAGTGATTTCTTTGCAGTCAGATCATACACGGAAATACCAACTTCGGAACCTTGGGGCAATTCCTTCTTAATAAGTGAATCAATTGCGGCGAAATCTACCTGCCCCCGGATAATAATTGAAAAACAAAAAGAGAATAAAATAAATAAATTCAGTTTCTTCATAATGCTTATAAACAACGAATGACAAGTCATAAATTACGGGTTACGAGTAATTGCGCCATTATACGCATGATACTTATAACCCGTAACTTACAACTTGTAACTCTTACAATGCTTCACGGAATATTTCGGCAACAGTAGGATGGGGAAAAACAATCTTCTTCCATTCGGCCGCTTTTAGTTTCATTTCTATGGCCATACCTGCTAATGTGATAATTTCAGAAGCCGGATTGCCTAAAACATGTGCTCCCAAAATCGTATCATCATCTCCAAGCAACACTTTACATACACCGTTTACCCCTTCATTTTCGGCAACAAAACGTCCAGAATATGCCATAGGAAGCTTTACAGCACGATAAGCAATACCTTTCGCAATAAGGGACTCTTCTGTTTGCCCGACTCCGGCTATTTCAGGATTGGTATACACTACACCGGGAATAGCACGATAACTCATTGTATCTGTTTTACCGAGAATTGCATGTACGGCTACTTCCGCTTCACGAACTGCCGTATGTGCCAATAAAGAAAATCCGGTTAAATCCCCACATACATATACTCCGGGCAATGAACTTTCCATCTGCCCGTTTACTAAAATACTTCCGCGCTCTGTCCGTTGAAGGTTCAGGTTCTCAAGTCCGAAACCTTTTGCTACCGGACGGCGACCTACACTCATTAGCAATTTCTCCGCAGTCACATTTCCGGCACCATCTGCATTCTCATAAGAAACTAAGACTCCCTCCTCTGATTGTGCCAACGAGACAACTTTAGTACTCAACAGAAATGTAATGCCCCGTTTGGCATAGTCAGCACGCAACAGAGCAGAAAGCTCTTTATCCATGCCTCCCAAGATCTCGTCCATCATTTCAATGACGGTCACTTTCACACCCAGACTGTTGAAGAATGATGCAAACTCCATACCAATCACTCCACCACCTACGATAGCAAGCGAAGCGGGCAATTCCTTATTGTCTAATGCTTCCCGATGTGTCCAATAACTTACCGTATCGATTCCGGAAATAGGAGGAATGAAAGTCTCGGATCCTGTGCAAAGAATTAAGTTATCACATTCATAGATTTCTTCGCCACAGCAGATTTTGTTTTTGTCCAAGATTGTTGCTTCTCCATTTATGATAGTAACATTATTAGACGTTAATTTTGATTTAACCCCCAAAACCAACTTGCGTACTACCTTCGACTTACGAGCAATGATCTTCGAAAGATCAAACGAAGCCTCAGAAACTGTTACAGCATACTTTGAAGCATGTTTAGCCCCATCATATGTCTTTGCCGAATAGAGCAATGTTTTTGTAGGTATACACCCTTCGTTCAAACAAACTCCTCCTAAATTCTGTTTCTCAAAAAGCAACACGCTTAAACCTGCTTTTCCAGCAGCTTCGGCAGCAGTGTAACCGGCAGGTCCCCCGCCGATAATAATAACCTGGTATTTCATAGCTTACTAAATTAAGTTTCTTGTTTTTTCAATCAGTTCTATAAATTCCTTTTCTTTCACCGGAAGTACAGAAGCATATTTTCCATTTCCATATTCTATCAATAAATAATTTGTCACTGCAAAACTTCCGAATTTCATAGAATGGACTTTGCGGACTGAAGTAATTTCTGCTATGGGAATAGTTTTCTTACGGATAAACCGCCCATAGTTAAGTATCAGCAAACCGTCAGTGGTAACGGTATAAACTGTATGTATGATCTGTTCGATGATAACAATCAGAAACAACATCATCAAAGTAGCCAATATAATATTCTTACACCATAAGAAACCAAAAGCATTAATGCCCAATACAACCAGCAGAAAATACTGGTACCAGACAATGCGAGCATGAAAAATACGGTTCATTTTGTCAGATTTTTGGCGGAAAGTTAGTAAAATTATGAATTAATGGCAACGAAAAGCACAACGAAAAAACTTATTTTGTAGCTTTGCGGTGATAAACACTAAAACTTATGGTTAAAAAGTTCGATTTCCTCGTAATCGGTTCCGGTATCGCCGGAATGAGTTTTGCCCTAAAAGTGGCACATAAAGGAAAAGTTGCCCTTGTTTGCAAAAGTGGGCTGGAAGAAGCAAACACTTATTTTGCGCAAGGAGGAGTGGCCTCAGTGACCAATCTGCTGGTAGACAATTTCGAGAAACATATTGAAGACACAATGATTGCCGGTGACTGGATCAGCGACCGTACTGCTGTAGAGAAAGTCGTGCGTGAGGCTCCTGCGCAAATACAAGAACTGATCAGCTGGGGTGTAAACTTCGACAAAAATGAAAAAGGGGAGTTCGATCTACACCGGGAAGGCGGTCATTCGGAATTTCGTATTTTACACCATAAAGATAATACCGGCGCTGAAATTCAAGACAGTTTGATTCAAGCTGTACAACAACATCCCAATATTACGGTAATTGAAAATCATTTTGCCATAGAAATCCTGACACAACACCATTTAGGAGTAACTGTCACCCGCCAGACACCAGACATAAAATGCTACGGAGCTTATATACTCGATCCCCGAACAGGTAAAGTGGATACATATCTGGCCAAAGTGACACTAATGGCAACAGGTGGAGTGGGGGCTGTTTACCAGACCACTACCAATCCGCTTGTAGCGACCGGAGACGGTATCGCCATGGTATACCGGGCTAAAGGAACCGTAAAAGACATGGAGTTCGTACAATTCCATCCGACAGCTCTTTACCATCCGGGCGACCGTCCTTCTTTCCTTATTACGGAAGCAATGCGTGGATATGGCGGTGTGCTCCGCACAATGGACGGAAAAGAATTCATGCAAAAATATGATCCACGTTTATCTTTGGCACCCCGTGATATCGTGGCACGTGCCATTGACAATGAAATGAAAAATCGTGGGGACGACCATGTTTATCTGGACGTAACACACAAAGATCCTGAAGAAACCAAAAAACATTTTCCTAACATATACGAGAAATGCCTCAGCTTAGGAATCGACATTACCAAAGAATATATTCCCGTGGCACCATCCGCACACTACCTGTGTGGAGGTATTAAGGTAGACTTGAACGCCCAATCCTCTATTGAACGTCTGTACGCTGCCGGCGAATGTTCGTGTACAGGTTTGCATGGAGGCAACCGGTTAGCCTCAAACTCGTTGATAGAAGCAGTGGTTTACGCAGATGCCGCCGCCAAACATTGTTTATCGGTGATTGACCAATATTCTTATAACGAAGAGATTCCGGAATGGAATGATGAAGGTACCCGCTCACCGGAAGAAATGGTACTTATTACTCAAAGTATGAAAGAAGTAAATCAGATTATGAGCACTTATGTTGGTATTGTCCGTAGCGATCTCCGGTTGAAACGCGCTTGGGACCGCCTGGATATCCTATACGAAGAGACCGAAAGCCTGTTCAAACGCAGCGTGGCATCTAAAGAAATATGTGAACTGCGCAATATGATTAATGTAGGTTATCTGATTATGCGCATGGCTATGGAACGTAAAGAAAGCCGTGGTCTGCACTACACGGTTGACTATCCACACGCCGGTAAATAAAGAAACAGTATTATTAATGCATAGAAAAAAGGTGGGGCCATAATTAAACAGCTCCACCTTTCTCCAAAATACAGTCTGATTCTATTAATAATTTTCTTTCTTAATTTCGAAATATGCTTGTGGGTGCAGACATGCAGGACATACCTCAGGAGCTTCCTTACCTGCTTCGATATAACCACAGTTACGGCACTGCCATATAACTTCTCCTTCTTTGGCAAATACAGATGCAACTTCAATGTTCTTCACGAAAGCAAGGTATCTTTCTTCATGACCTTTTTCCGCAATAGAGATATTACGATACATAGCGGCGATCATCGGGAAACCTTCCTGCTCTGCAACATCTGCAAAATGAGGATAATCCATAGACCATTCTTCGTGTTCGCCGGCTGCGGCAGCCTGCAGATTCTGAAGAGTGTTGCCGATAACACCAGCAGGATAACTTGCAGTGATTTCAACCATACCCCCTTCAAGGAACTTAAACATACGTTTTGCATGTTCTTTTTCCTGATCGGCAGTCTCTGTAAAGATAGCTGCAATCTGTTCGTAACCTTCTTTTTTAGCCACGCTTGCAAAATAAGTGTAACGCATTCTTGCCTGTGATTCACCTGCAAATGATGTCAGCAAATTCTTTTCTGTCTGAGTGCCTTTAATACTTTTAGTCATAATCTGATATATTTTAGATTGGTAATTACGTTTGTCGGTTACTTGCCTTTATTAACAACGCAAATATAAGGATTTAGTTCACAAAACCCGGAATTTTATTCATTAATAATATCTATTGCAATATAGACAAAACTGATCAAAAATAAATAAGATGTTCAAAAACATCTTATTACCATTTATTTTATGTAATTTTGCAACCTCGACTTTGCAAAACAAGGATTATAACGACATTTATCACATTATATATAAGTAAAGAAAGAAATGAAAGTGTTTGATTTCAAACCAAGGTTATTCTCAGCCTTGAAGAACTACTCTAAAGAAACGTTTATGGCCGATTTGATGGCAGGTATCATTGTGGGTATCGTAGCCTTGCCTCTGGCCATCGCATTTGGTATCGCATCAGGCGTATCACCCGAGAAGGGAATTATCACGGCTATCATTGCGGGGTTCATCATCTCGCTGCTCGGAGGAAGCAAAGTACAGATCGGAGGACCTACCGGAGCATTCATTGTCATCATTTATGGCATCATCCAGCAATACGGAGAAGCAGGATTGATTGTAGCTACCCTGATGGCCGGCATACTCCTTATCTTATTAGGAGTTTTTAAATTGGGCGCAATTATTAAATTTATTCCTTACCCGATTATTGTAGGTTTTACCAGCGGTATAGCCGTCACCATTTTTACAACACAGATTGCTGATATTTTCGGATTAAACTTTGGTGGAGAGAAAGTACCGGGAGACTTTATCGGAAAATGGATGATTTATTTCCGCCATTTCGATACAATCAATTGGTGGAACACTATTGTGAGTATTGCCAGTATCATCATTATTGCCATTACCCCCCGGTTCTCAAAGAAAATTCCGGGTTCCCTTATTGCCATCATTGTAGTAACGGCAGTAGTATATTTATTGAAAACATACGCCGGTATTGACACCATCGATACCATTGGCGACCGTTTTACAATCAAATCCGAATTACCTGACGCGACCATGCCTGCACTCAATTGGGAGGCCATCAAGGACTTGTTTCCGGTAGCTATTACCATTGCCGTTTTGGGAGCAATCGAATCGTTATTGTCAGCAACCGTAGCCGATGGTGTAACGGGCGATAAGCACGATTCAAACACCGAACTGATTGCCCAGGGAACAGCCAACCTTATCACACCGTTATTTGGTGGTATTCCTGCTACCGGAGCCATCGCCCGTACAATGACAAACATCAATAATGGCGGTAAAACACCGGTGGCCGGTATAATCCATGCTGTAGTTTTATTGCTGATCCTCCTTTTCCTGATGCCTTTGGCACAGTACATCCCAATGGCATGTCTGGCAGGAGTATTGGTTATCGTATCTTATAACATGAGCGAATGGCGCACTTTCAAGGCATTACTGAAAAATCCCAAATCGGATGTAACAGTACTGCTTATCACTTTTTTCCTCACCATCATCTTCGACCTGACTATCGCCATCGAAGTAGGCCTGGTGATTGCCTGCATCCTGTTCATGCGCCGTGTAATGGAAACTACCGAAATATCTGTCATCAAAGACGAAATAGATCCGAATGACGAACTGGACATCGCGGTGCGCAAAGAACATCTGATAATACCTGCGGGAGTGGAGGTATATGAGATTAATGGTCCGTACTTTTTCGGCATCGCAACCAAATTTGAAGAGACAATGGCACAATTGGGCGACCGTCCCAAAGTACGCGTCATACGTATGCGTAAAGTTCCATTTATCGATTCAACCGGTATTCATAACCTGACCAGTCTCTGCAAAATGTCTCAAAAAGAAAAGATCACCATTGTGCTCTCGGGAGTAAATGAAAAAGTGCACAACACGCTCGAGAAATCCGGCTTCTATGAATTACTGGGAAAACAAAACATCTGTCCGAACATTAATGTAGCACTGGACAGAGCCAAAGAAATTATGAATTTATAATCTGATACTATCTGCACACAACAGGCGGGTGGAAGTGGACGGAGGTCACTTTCATCCGCTTTCCTTATTTTAATAATCACCAATTCTATGGATTTTGTGTTGCATTATACCTTTTTATAGGTATTGTAGACTCTTTCATGTACACATACCTTTGCGGCTCGCTAATTTTTAATATTAATTTAATGCCGTTAAATGTATGAAGCAAATGTATAGTGCCCTGCTTGTATTAGTTTTACTAATATTCCCATCGTTACTTTTTGCCACAGAATCAGAGTCCGCCGATAGAGTACCCACCATCCGTGGAGTAGTCTACGATGAAACAGATACACCATTGGCTTCGGCCACTGTCCAAATAGAAGGAACCACCATCGGAACAACAACCAATAGTGAAGGCCGTTTTATTTTGCGCAATCTGGCTCATAAAGTTTACAAGATAAATATCAGTTTTGTGGGATATGTCACTCAGACGCGTACTGTTGATCTCACTTCAAGAAGTGTAGCACAGCTCTCTTTTACACTTTTACCGGACGAGAATTTGCTATCGACTGTAGAAGTATTCGGAGAACGATATAAACAACCGAAAAAACTGGATGCCATCACCCGCATGCCATTACGCCCCAGTGAACAGATACAGAGTATTTCTGTAATCTCAGAAAAATCGATTGCCGAACAGGGAGCACTCACCGTAATCGATGTTACAAAAAATGTACCCGGAGTTACTCTTTTCGGATCGTATGGCGGAGTAAGAGAAAGTATGTCCATCCGCGGATACCGGGGAGTACCTATTCTAAAGAATGGAGTCCGGATAGATTCCGATTTCCGTACCGGCTCTGCTTTATCCGAAATGCAGGGAGTAGAAAGCATACAGGTCATCAAAGGTTCCGCAGCCGTCACACAAGGTATCGGAAACGACCTCGGAAGTGCCGGCGGAGTAATCAACGTAGTAACCAAAACACCCAAGTTCACCAATGAAGGAGAAATATCTTTGCGGGCAGGCAGCTGGGGATTGTTCCGTCCCACATTCGACGTACAGTCCGTTCTGGATAAAAATCAGACGATCGCTTTCCGTATGAACGGTGCCTTCGAACGTTCGGATAATTATCGCCCGGTCATCCATTCCAATCGAGTATACATCAACCCTTCATTAGAATGGCGTCCGGACGACAAAACAAGCGTTACCATAGAAATGGATTACCTGAATGATAACCGTACTCCTTATACCAGTTCAGTCAATTTATCGAAAGATACGGAAGAGAATCTCTACGACATGCCACACAACAAATTCCTGGGATTCAAAAACGATAATGTAAACAACAAGACGCTGACTTATGCCGCACGCATCACCCGCCAGCTGACAGATAATATCAGTGTGCGGGCAGCATACTTCGGCTCTTCATATAAAGTGGATAATACAAGTACTTCCGTAAAAACCGTGGTCAATAAAGAATATAACATGCGTAGAAGAACGATTTCACGTTCATTACGCGATGACCGCAACTCAACTTTCCAGCTTGACTTTATCGGCAGAGACATTTTCACCGGTCCTGTTAAACATACATTCCAATTGGGATTCGACTACAAAAACACCGATCTGTCGATCACCAATTATACCCCTGTCAATATAGACACTATCAACGTACTTGCCCCGAGCATCTCGAATGTGCTACCTGTCGCGGTTAAATTTGTTCCCGAGACCCCGGTAAAATCCAATTCTTCAAGTTATGGAATAATGGCACAGGAGGTAATGACTTTTAATAAGTATATAAAGGCTATTCTGGGACTGAGGTACAGTTATATCAGCAGTCAGGACGATACAAGTGCAGGTCCCACTACCGGAGATGCCTGGAATCCAATGTTGGGCATCATGTTGACTCCTATAAAGAACATTAATTTGTTCGGTTCATATACAACCACTACCAGCCTCCTTCATGCGGCCAGACGAATGGAGAACGGAGACGAAATAGGTCCGTCGAATACCCGCCAATTTGAGGTAGGCATCAAGTCTGACTGGCTGAATAACCGCCTGCGCTTTAATCTGACATATTTCGATATCCTTACTAAAAACCTCTCTTATAGTACTTATCATCCGGGAACTACGCAACCTACCGGTTATTTTGATAAAGCGGGAAGTCTGAAAAGGAAAGGTATTGAAACCGAATTAAGCGGAAGTATACTTGAAAACCTCCAAGTAATGATGGGTTACGCTTATCTGGATGCAAAATACGAAAACAGCCCGGCCTTTAAAAATGGCTCAGCCCCGATGAATACCCCTAAACATACTGCTAACGGATGGATTCAATACCGATTTGACAAAGGAGTATTAAAAAGACTATCAGCCGGTATAGGAGTCTATTTCGTAGGTAAACGTCCTGTGAATGATTTTGCAATCAAACCGGACGGACACGGTTCCATGACCAACGAAAAGCCTTTTGACATGCCCGGTTATACTACAATAAACGCCCAGTTGGCCTATAGTATCCACAAGTTTACTGCCCGTGTATACCTGAACAATTTGTTCGACGCATTAGGATATAATTCTTACTATCGTGGAGGATACATCAACCAGATCGATCCACGTAATTTCTCAGCAATAATCTCTTACCGTTTTTAAATGAAGATAAAAAGATATTGCCGTTATATTCATCTTTGGCTCTCCCTTCCGGCAGGGATTCTGATCAGTATTATTTGCTTTACAGGTGCCATCCTCGTATTCAAAGAGGAACTCCTGGCAATGATGGGATATGAATCTATCCGCGAAAGTCCGTTAATGATAGTAATGAAGCTGCACCGGTGGCTTATGGATGATACCCGGACGACAGGCAAAATGATAGTAGGCATCTCCACTCTTTTTTTCATCTTTATATTGATCAGCGGGCTTACAGTTTACTGGCCACGCAAATGGAAAAAAAGCCGGCTGACAATAGAACACCAAAGAGGAAAACGGAGATTCATGTTCGATCTACACTCCGTACTGGGATTCTATGGAGCACTTATCTTGCTGGTATGTGCACTGACCGGATTAATGTGGTCCTTTCAATGGTACAGAGATGTAGTAAGTTTTATCTTTGATGTGGAAGTAAAACAGGGGGCTCCCGTCTGGAAAGTAGTACGTGCCTTACATTTCGGAACCTATGCAGGAATGTTTTCAAAAATCATCACCTTTATTGCTGCTTTGATAGGAACTTCATTACCTATCACAGGATATTGGATGTATTTGAAAAGAAAAAATCTGGTTTAACTTCCTTCCTTCAATAAAGGAAAGGTACTTTTCCGGATAAGAAAATATAAGAGGATGTATCGAAACTCACCACAGAGGACACAGAGTAACTTTAGAGTAAATCTAAAGTAATATTCTTAGTCTATGATAATCTGTGTAATCTATGGTGAAAGAGTTTTGATACAACTCCTCTTACTTACTTTACTCAAGTATTTAATCTTTCCCGGACTGATCGGGATACAGCGATTTATAATAATTGATACGTTCTGTCCATGGCCTGTATTCAAATGGAAATACGTGTTGCTTCTCTGCCCATTCATCCCATTTTTTCTCCAGTGTTTTTACTTTTTCCGGATAATTGGCAGACAAATCGTTTTGCTCAAACGGATCCTGCAATAAATGGAACAACTCCCAGGGTTGCTTACCATTGGCCCTGACTAACTTCCAGTCCCCGGATATGATTCCACAAGATGTCTGATGTTCGAAAAACAAATCTCTTTTCGGTAGCTTCTTTCCTTTTAATGCCGGAAAAATGGTTCTACCTTCCGGAGCATTAATCGAATGATTCCTAAACTCCCGGGGATATTTCACAGAAGCTATATCCAGACAAGTGGGAAAAAGATCGATAATGTGAGTGAATTCATGACAAACCACTCCTTTCTTCCCATCAGGTTGCCCGCCTCCATACATTACAATCAAAGGTGAACTGGTACCTCCCTGAAAACACCATTGTTTGTAACTGCGGAAAGGAGTATTGCTCAAATCAGCCCGCAGCTGTGTGATCAGATCACCTTCATTGGTGGCTCCATTATCACTTAAGAATAAAAATACGGTATTATCAAATATACCTTTTTCTTTAGTGGTCTTTATTACTTCTCCAATACCATCATCCATAATTTCAATCATAGCGGCATAAGTAGCCATCTCCGTAATCCAACGTTCCTGTTGCTGCGGAGTAAGACTATCCCAGGCCGGCCGTTTTCCTCTGAATTCCCTCTCAAATACCGGCAGCTGTTTTTCGGAATCCGTTAAACCATTTTTCCGGATGCGCTCGAAACGCTGTTTACGCAACACATCATATCCCACTTTATATCTTTCACGGCAAGCGTCCACTCTTTCTTTAGGAGCCTGCAAAGGTAAATGAGGGGCATAGTGAGCCAAATACATAAACATAGGCTCATCAACCGGATGCTGACGGATAAAACTAACGGCAGAGTCGGTAATGGCTGTGGTATAATAATAGTCTTCTGAAAACTCTGCAATATGCTGTAACCCGGAATATACGGGTTTCGGAGTATAATAACTTCCACCTCCAGAAAGACAACCATAGTATTTTTCGAATCCCCGCTCAACCGGATAGCTTCCATTCGGCTTGGAGAATGCACCGTCAACGGTAACATGCCATTTACCACTCATATAAGTATGATATCCGTTTTCCCAAAACACTTCTGCGATAGTAGGATATTGCTCTGATATTTGACCTCTATATCCGGGACGATGTTCATCTACAGCAGTCATCCAACCCATACCTACTTCGTGTTGGTATCTGCCTGTCAACAAAGCAGCTCTGCTGGGACAACTGCGCCCTGTGTTCTTAAACTGGCTGAAACGTATTCCGTTTTCCGCCAAGAAATCAATATTGGGCGTATGCACTTCTCCCCCGTAACACGATAAATCAGAAAATCCCATATCATCACACAAAATCAGAATAATATTGGGTTTCGTTTTATCCGGATTTGTTTTATGGTTTGTCGCTTGGGCTCCCCAAGCATTCTGCATACCCGTGGTAAACAGCAGGGAACATATCAGATAATTGTTTTTCATAGGTTCAAATGATTTAAAATTTACTCTTTTATCCACACTCCTGTAATCTCTGCCACATAGACATGATGCAGACCTCCATGGGTAGTATACCACTGTTCATAGACAGACGGATCCAGAAAATTTTCTTTCTTCAGCACATCTGTGTACATTTTCCGACATTCCATATTAAGTCTTCCCTGTTCAAACAGAATATTACCTTTATCCGTAATAATTGGCTTTAATCCGGTTTCTTTTATCTTATCTACTTCACGTCCCGACTTAGAACCGCATATTTTATGTATGGCCTTATTCTCCTGTCCTAAAAAAGAAAGAGTAAAATAATCGTTATTTTGTATAAAATCGAACGTATATCTTTCCGGACGAATAAAAACATAAACCACTGGTTTATTCCACAAAAAACCAATACCTCCCCAATTGGCGGTCATGGTATTAAACGCATCTTTATTACCGGCAGTTACCAGCATCCATTCTTTACTGATGGACTCAAAGAAATTATCAGTAAGTTCGTTGATATCAATTGATTTCATCCTATTAAAATCTGTTTATAAATGACATATTAAAAATAATTCTCAATAAGAAGCAGAGGCCGAAAGTCCCTCTTTCGTAAGAAGAGCCACAATCCGATCTAACTCCTCGGGAGTGGCTTTCTGCAAGTCCTGATCGGGAGTTTCCCGATCGATCGTATAAATCATTACCTGTCTCGGGGCGATATCCTTCACAACTTCCAGCCAGGGAAGTACATACTTGTCAGAAGTATTATCCACATCTTTCCCCTTATATTTTCCTTTCATAAACATAGTCTGCACGATACAATTGCCTTTAAAAGCTTTTAAAAGTCCGACTGTTCCATTCAGATCGTATCGTCCGTTCGGACGATCTACAGTCCGAATATACTCTTCATCCACCGTGTCCAACTTCAAAATATTATTATCCACCCTATTCAATGCATCGAATACAGCCGGACGGTTGATAAAAGTAGCATTACTGAGCACACTCACCTTTGCATCCGGAAAGTAAGCATCACGCAAAGCAAGTGTATCGTTGATAATCTCCGGAAAGTGAGGATGAGCAGTCGGCTCACCGTTTCCCGCGAAAGTCAGTACATCGGGAGCAGGTCCGTTACTTTTCATCTCTTTCAATTTATCTTCCAGAGCCATACGGACTTCTTCGCGGGTCGGTAATGAAGATTTAGGACGATGTTCGCCATTGTAACCACATTCACAATAAATGCAATCGAAAGAACATACTTTTCCGTCGGAAGGAAGTAAATTTATTCCAAGTGAGACCCCTAACCGGCGTGAATGAACCGGTCCGAATATGGGAGAAGGAAAAATAATAGTCATACTTAATTCTGTTTAATCGTTCAATCTTAGAAACTGTTTTGAATTTCTACAAAATTACTAAAACTTTAGACGCAGCTGCATTTGTATATCCGTTTTTTTATTTCCCCTGATCAGGTCGTTGCCGGAACCTATTTCATCACGATCAAAATACGTAGTTTGTCCGAGCTTGGCAATTGCTGTCCAATGCTTGTTCATATCATAGCGAAAATGAATAGCCAGTCGAATACCTTCTCCCTGAAAAGATGGAGTATAAAAAGAATACAGCAACCCTTTCTCGTAGATATAAATACGTGAATCATAATCGTCTGTATGGAAATAACTACCTTGCAATTCTGTTGTCAGAGGCAACCGGGAAAGTTTCCATCCGGCCTTTTGCGTCAGTTGATAACCTTTCCCCGCCGTTTTCCCGGATGAATGAAAATGGTTATAATCTACCGTTGTCCGGAAAGATAACGAAGAACAGGGTAAATAGTTCAAACGATAACGCAGCCGGTGATGATAGGTAGGCAGAATCACCTTTCCCTTCGTAGCGGTCACATCACGCTCTTTCCGTTTATAACGGTAATTCACATACATATCAACCGTTTTCGACGGAACGTAATCTGCCTGAAAGAACAGATCCACTCCTTTCGAAGCCTTACTTATCCGGTACCTCCACCAGGGAAAAGAAAACAGATCGGCAGAAATGAAAAACGTCCAGCGATTGAAAGGATTTACAGAAGCAGCTAAATACCATCCGTTTTCATTCTGAACACTACTTCCTTCACTAAATGAATGAGCAAACATAGCCCAATAATCATGTGAATAATAACGGTGAACCAACATCAACCGTATATCTTGTAAAGGAGAATAAAGTACCTGATTCATAAAAGCCATACCACTGATCCCCAAAGCAGCTTCTCCTTGTATAGAAAAACGATGAAAACGATATTTATAATCCATACCCAGATTATAAAAAGAACGACCATGCAGATTGTATTTTGAATAGTCTTTAAGTTCCGGTTCATAAGACCTGTTAAAACAGTAGTAAACACCGGTTATACCCAGTTGATAACTATTCCCGGTATAGCTGATATTTCCTCCGCCCATCTGCATAACCAATTGATTCATTTTATCAGCTTCCTTTTTGCTTCGATGTAAACCTGTTTTATAAATCGAGGTAATTTCACCGTCTTTTATCACTCCATCCAACGAACGATGTGAATAAAACATAGAAAGTGTCCATTGTTTCCATTTTAAAGCTATGGCACTCCCACGGAAATAATTATATTCATCGGTAGAAGCATGTCTGCGTATCCCTGTATTTTTGAAAGTGAAAGACGAAGAATAAGCTGTTTTTCCAAACATAGAACCTTGTCCGAGTACCAGTCCCTGACCGAAATTCAACCGATAGTTTCCTACAATTCCCGTTTTCAGTATTCCTATATCATGAAGGAGTAGATAGAAAGAGTAGTAATCGTATCCCTGCTTATTATGTAAAGCTCCGAAAGGTTCGCCGCTATCTTTCTCGGCAACTATGCCTGCATAAACTTTTTCCCGATAATGAAATCCGTATTTCACCGAGTTATAAACAGCAGGACCCAGGTAATTTTTCTCATATCCCTTACGTCTATACAAAGGCACATCCATACGAGTCACCACTTCATGTTTTCCATATTTTAAAATCTGCTTTAACGTAACAGACTCTTTCTTATCAACAGGCTCTACACAGACAAAAGGAAGCAGATATTGAATAGTCTGCCGATCCAACTCCTCCACTAACTGAAGTTCATAGACAGTCTGCATCGATCCGTGAATATAAATGTACGCAAGTAAATTCTCAATCTGAACATCATTAAGAAAAGGAAACCGCTGTAGCTGCTCTTTGGTGGCAGAGTTTATATTAACAGGGTTGTTAACAAGATCGGTTAATTCCTCCAATTCATTCTCCCAATTGCGCGTATCCCCTTCTTCATCGGCTATTGACAGGTTTTCCATTATGTCCTCCCAAGGATAATCCGAATTATTCTGAGCATGGCAAGTAGAAGTTATCAACGCTATATTAACAAGTAGAAATACACAGAATATAGATATATATCTATTCATTTCATGTGTGATTATTGTGTTTTAAATAGTAAACGAATTGTCGAAGATAATTTAAATAGGTTAATGCTGCAAGGAAAATCATAAATATAAATTTATTCCCTTATTTTTGCAAAATGAATATGAGGCTTATCATAGGACTACTGATGTTATCCATCGCCTTATTGTTTTCTTCTGCATCACAGGCACAGGAAAAAACAAATCTCGGTGGATATCTGGTACCTATGTGTGTTTATAACGGTGATACAATACCTGCCTTTCAGATTCCGACCATCCACATATTCAAACCTTTAAAATTCAGGAATAAGAAGGAGCAGATGGAATATTACAAATTAGTGAGAAACGTAAAAAAGGTATATCCCATTGCCAGAGAAATTAACCAGACTATCATTGAAACTTACGAATACTTACAAACTTTACCCAATGAAAAAGCCCGGCAACGCCATATTAAACGAGTAGAAAAAGGGTTGAAGGAACAATATACTCCACGAATGAAAAAACTCTCTTTTGCACAAGGCAAGCTGTTGATAAAGTTGGTAGACCGCCAAAGTCATCAGAGTTCTTATGAACTGGTAAAAGCATTCATGGGGCCTTTTAAAGCAGGCTTCTATCAGACATTTGCCGCTCTTTTCGGAGCCAGTTTAAAAAAACAATATGACCCCGAAGGAGAAGATAAGCTGACTGAACGCGTGATAGTATTAGTGGAAAGCGGACAATTGTAAATCCGCTACTTAATAACCAAGCAATTAATAGCTTCGAAACCAACTATAAATTGTTTATCAACAGCCTACCAATATCCTATTTCAACTTCTTAAATAAGTCCCAGATAACAATTCCCGCTGTTACCGACACGTTCAAAGAATGCTTTGTACCATATTGGGGAATCTCAATGCAACCATCCGAATGGTCAATAACCTCCTGCTGCACTCCTTTTACTTCATTTCCCATAACTACGGCATATTTCTTCGAACGGTCCAGTACTAACTCATCCAACATTATACTCCCTTCCGCCTGTTCGACAGAGTATACCACATATCCTTCACTCCGGAGGTTATCAACCGTTTCAACTGCGTTATTAACATACTTCCAATCCACTGTAAACTCGGCTCCCAAAGCTGTCTTATGCATCTCGGGATGGGGAGGAGTAGCCGTAATTCCACACAGATAAATACATTCAATCCGGAAAGCATCTGCCGTACGAAACACAGAACCGATATTATGCAAGCTCCGTATATCATCCAACACTATAACTAAAGGCAATTTATCAGCTTCTTTAAACTCTTCTATACTTATCCGGTTCAGCTCGGTTATTTTCAATTTTCGCATGATGATGTCGTTTCTGTTAGTATGTTGCAAAAGTAATTCTTTTCTTGTTAACATAGGTGTTGATAACGGTTTAAAACCTGTCAAAAGAATCAGCATATATTTTGAAAACTAATTCTTGCATTATTCAAATGAAGGTATAAGAGCAACGGGATATGAACAATACAAAAAAGTTAGCTTCAACTTTCCAAGCATACTTCAACAGATTTTTCAGTACTAATTAGCCTGTTTATATCCATAAAGTTTTTAACTTTGCACTTTATCAACAAGGTGTTAATGAAGTTAGCAATATAGCTTATTATCAATAAATAGACACGTTCATAAACTGATTATAAACTTAGATAAGTAACTAATAACTTATCCGGCAAGAAAAAGCCGATTTATTTGCTAACACTATTAACAGGCTATAATCACTAACAAAGGATTTCTTTTTAAAAGAAGAGAAAAAATAAGAATATAATGAATCGAGAAGAATGGGTGAATAAGGGATTCGTTGACGAACCCGTAGACAAAAGCATTGATCTGAAAGCAGCCATCAATGAACTGAAAAAAGAAAAGAATGCGGTAATCTTGGGACACTATTACCAGAAAGGCGAAATACAAGATATTGCCGACTACATTGGAGACAGTTTGGCTTTGGCTCAAATTGCAGCCAAAACCGATGCGGATATTCTTGTGATGTGTGGCGTTCATTTCATGGGAGAAACCGCAAAGGTGCTTTGTCCGGACAAGAAGGTACTGGTGCCCGACTTGAATGCAGGATGTTCGTTGGCAGACAGCTGTCCGGCGGACAAGTTTGCTGAGTTTGTGAAGGAACATCCGGGATATACGGTGATTTCGTACGTAAATACAACGGCAGCAGTCAAAGCAGTGACGGATGTGGTGGTTACTTCGACTAACGCAAAACAGATTGTGGAAAGTTTCCCGAAAGATGAAAAAATTATTTTCGGACCGGACCGTAATCTGGGGAATTATATAAACTCGATCACAGGACGTGAAATGCTGTTATGGGACGGAGCTTGTCATGTGCATGAACAATTCTCGGTGGAGAAAATAGTGGAGTTAAAAGCTCAATATCCCGATGCCGTAGTACTGGCACATCCTGAGTGTAAAAGTGTAGTATTGAAACTAGCCGATGTAGTGGGGTCTACGGCTGCCTTATTAAAATATGCAGTGAACAGTGACAAGCAACGGTTTATTGTAGCTACCGAAGCAGGCATCATACATGAAATGCAAAAGAAGTGCCCGCAAAAAACATTCATTCCTGCCCCTCCTAACGATAGTACCTGCGGATGCAATGAATGTAACTTCATGCGGCTGAACACGCTGGAAAAGCTCTATAATTGCCTTAAATATGAATTCCCTGAAGTAACTGTTGACCCGGAAGTTGCTAAAGAAGCAGTGAAACCGATTAAACGAATGTTGGAAATTTCAGAGAAACTGGGTTTATAAACAGGCTGTGAATAAATAGTTAACTTTACGGTTAATAATTGATAGATCTATGATATGAAAGAGTTGTATTATACTTATATATAAAGGTATAATACGGCTCTTTGTTATTAACAGGGATAGTTGAAATCTCTGTTAATAATAGAATATAGATAATTTGATAGAGCAGGTTCATTCAATCGGAAGCTATTCTTTAAAGAAGGGATGAAAAAGTTGGTAAAGAATGATAGAGAAGTAATGGTATTAAAAGAATTAAAGTTAGAATTATAACGCAAAAACATGGGGATGTTTTATATGAAAAGATCCCCATGTTATATATCAAAACATCCGGATGTTATACCTAATAACATCCGGATGTTTTGATAATGGAGATTTAAAGTTTTGGACTGGATAAAGTGCAAAAAGAGTTCGTTATATACACGCTGTTGTGTTATACTATAATCTCTCTTAGCAGGAGATATAAAAATAGAATCCTCCGGAGGAAAATTACATTCCTCCGGAGGATTCATTTATCTATCCGTTTTTATCAATCAGATGGAGCGGAGAAATTCGCATAATTTGTTTACGGCTAAAGCACGATGACTGATTTTATTTTTTATTTCATTTCCCAGTTCTGCAAAAGTCCGGTCATATCCTTCGGGGATGAATACAGGATCATATCCAAAGCCTGAATTACCTCTTTTTTCCTTGATTATTTCGCCTTTTATCACTCCTTCAAAAAGATACTCTTTTCCGTCCAGAATAAGCGAAATGGCAGTACGAAACTGTGCTCTGCGGTTTTCTTTTCCTTCCAGCTCCTGCATGAGTTTCAATATGTTGGCTTCTGCATTATGTCCTTCTCCTCCGGCAAAGCGAGCCGAATATACACCGGGAGCCCCTCCCAATGCTTCAACTTCCAATCCGGTGTCATCACCAAAACAGTCCAATCCATAGTTTTGGTAAATAAAGGATGATTTCAGATACGCATTACCTTCCAGAGTGTCCGCTGTTTCGGGAATATCTGTATGGCAGTTTATATCGTCAAGGCTGAGCAGTTCAACTTTATCTGCTAATATGGATGATACTTCTTCCAGTTTATGTGCATTATTAGTGGCAAAAACAAGTTTACGTTTCATTGTCTGTTATTTATTTTAGATTTTAATCGACTTGACTTAACCGATTGAGAATAATTAGTGAGGTTCTTGAGAAACAGAGATAACAAGTTAGCAATGGTTCGATTTTCAGCGATTTGCGGTGCTATACTGTTAAATAGCTCTTTCTGGATACAAAAGTATAACAATTCTCTGAATGTACAAATATTGACTTCTTAATTTAGGTTATTCAATTCTTCATAGATATCTGCTGATGTGTAAGCCTAACAATAAATGTGATACCTTTGTGTTGGAATTTTAGATGTATATTTTATGAAATTAGCAGAATTAATTATAATTAGAGAGTACTTGCCGGCAGATAAGGATGCAGTGATGAATTTAATCAGACTGAATATTCCTGATTTTTTTGCAGCAGAGGAAGAATCTGATTTAAGTAAGTATTTGGAGAAAGAAATAGAATTTTATTACGTTTTACTTGTAGATGGACAGATAGTAGGTTGTGGTGGGATAAATTTTGCTGAAAACAGAACTATTGGGAAAATAAGTTGGGATATTATACACCCTGCATTTCAAGGAAAAAAGTTAGGGACGAAACTGCTAAAACATAGAATTTCGGTATTGAAAACTATTGATAGTGTTCAAAAAATAACCGTCAGAACTTCGCAATTGACCTATAGATTTTATGAAAAACATGGATTTGTTTTGAATGAAATCAAAAAAGATTATTGGTCTGAAGGATTCGATATGTACAGTATGGAATTTAAAGGGAGGTTTAAATAATGGACTTTTGGTCTGTTTTCTATTTAAAGATTTTCGTAAAATGCGAATTCATTTGAGTATGTGCCTCTTGTGATAAGGTTTCGTGTTTATTCATTTTGCAACTCCTTTTAGGTTACAAAATAGTGTATAATGACTTATTGATAGCTATAAAAAATGTGTAATATATTGATTACAACATATTTGGCAGGAAATACTGTGCTGTTTGGCTTTAATGTGGCTTTTCTTTGGCCCTCAATCAAATAAAAATAGAGCGTAACGAATATAGTTTCAAACTTCTTCGCTACGCTCTATTTTCATCTGTTTTTTCGCTTTGGATTTATTTTATTTTCAGGCGGTCGAATCCTTCGCCGTATACACCGATTACTGAGCTTTGTGAAATGAAAGCATTCGGATCGATATCCTTCACCAGGCGGAAGATGTCGAGAGACTGGCGTTTATAGGCAAGCACGACTAATACTTTTACATTGTTTTGGCTATACCAGCCTAATCCGTCAAGCACGGTTACCCCCCGATGGGTTTCTTTCGTTATGCGGTCGGCAATCTTTGCATAATCTTTCGAAAAGATAAAGAATTGTACAGACTGGCGGGCGCTGTTAACCACGTAGTCCAGCACAAAACCAATGATGAACAAGGTAACAAAACCGAATATCACTCTACGCCAGTCATTGAAGATGAAGTAGCATGAACTGATAATGATGATATCACAAAACATAATCATTCGTCCAAGAGTAACATCCTTGTATTTATTAACAATGGCTGCAATGATATCAGTACCGCCTGTGCTGCCGTTATTATTGAATACCACCCCTAATCCGAGTCCACACATGATGGCACCGATAATACAGGCCATGAAGTCTTGACCTTCTCCTACCAACTGAAGCGGAGCTCCTTTATCGTCCACAATAACCAGTTGGAAGAACCATAAGAAGAAAGTGAGCATAAAGATGGCGTATGTCGTCTTTATACTGAACTTCGGACCAAGTATCTTAATGGCAAATGTCATCAGCACAGCATTGATGATGAAATAAGACCATTGGATAGGAAAGCCTGTTGCATAATAGATGATGGCACCGATACCGGTTGTTCCACCTGTAGTAATCTGATAAGGAATAAGAAAGGCTGTCCAGCCTAACGCATAACTTATCAGTCCGAGAGTGATAAAGATATAATCTCTCAACTCTCGCATTACATCGGATTTTGTGGGTTTGCTTATCATTTTGTGTGTAGGTATTAAATAACAACGTTAACAATCTTCTTCGGAACTACAATAACTTTTTTCGGTGTTTTACCTTCTGTCCATTTCAACGAGCGTTCGTCAGCAAGTACGGTGGCTTGAATTACATCGCTGGCGGCATCTGCAGGAAACTCCATATTGAAACGGGCTTTGCCATTGAAAGAAATCGTGTAATTAACCGTATCTTCTACCAGGTATTGTTCATTAAATGTCGGCCATTGTGCATCACATACGGAAGTGGTGTTTCCTAATGTATCCCATAATTCTTCGCAAACATGGGGAGCGAAGGGAGCGAGGACCACAACGAGCTGCTCCAATATTTCTTTTTTGCTGCATTTCAAACTTGAGAGTTCGTTGACACAGATCATGAAAGCACTTACCGAAGTATTGTAGGAGAACTGTTCAATATCACCGGTTACTTTCTTAATGAGCTTATGAAGTGCCTTTAGTTCGTCTTTGGTAGCCGGTTCGTCTTTTACCAGATACTCGCCGTTTCTGTCATAGAATAGCGACCAGAATTTTTTAATGAAACGATGTACGCCATCTATTCCGTTCGTGTCCCAGGGTTTGGATTGTTCAACCGGTCCGAGGAACATTTCGTACATACGAAGTGTATCGGCGCCATATTTTTCGACAATCATATCCGGATTAACTACATTGAACATAGATTTACTCATCTTTTCAACGGCCCATCCACAGATATATTTACCGTCTTCCAGGATGAATTCGGCAGTTTCGTATTCGGGTCTCCATGCTTTGAAAGCTTCCAGATCGAGAATATCGTTAGATACAATATTTACGTCGACATGAATAGGAGTTACCTCATATTGATCTTTCAGGTTCAGAGATACGAAAGTATTGGTGTCTTTGATACGATAAACAAAGTTGCTTCGTCCCTGTATCATTCCTTGATTGACCAGTTTCTGGAAAGGTTCTTCAGCTACAGATATGCCTAAATCATGCAGGAATTTATTCCAGAAACGTGAGTAAATCAAGTGTCCGGTAGCATGTTCCGTACCGCCCACATACAGGTCTACATTTCTCCAGTATTGATCTACGGCAGGAGCAACGAGTGCTTCGTGATTACGCGGATCCATATAACGCAAATAATAGGCAGAAGAACCTGCAAAGCCTGGCATTGTATTCAGTTCCAATGGGAAAATGGTTACATTGTCGATTTTGTCATTGTCTGTCACACACTTGTTGACAGTATCCCATGCCCATTTGGTAGCATGTCCCAATGGGGGCTCACCTGTTTCTGTAGGAAGGAATTTAGCTACTTTCGGCAACTCTAACGGGAGACAACTTTCATCGATCATGTAAGGCATTCCGTCTTTATAGTAAACCGGGAATGGTTCACCCCAATAACGCTGACGCGAGAAAATGGCGTCACGTAAACGGAAATTTACTTTTACACGTCCCAATCCGGTTTCTTTGATGTATTCTTTGGTTTTAGCAATGGCTTCTTTTACAGTTAAGCCATTCAGTACGAGGCCCCCTTCAGGAGTGCCCGGACGGGGAGAATTCATCATGATGCCTTCTTTGGCGTCGAAGCTTTCTTCACTGACATCGCAACCTTCAATCAACGGGCGAATTTCCAGATTGAAATGTTTGGCAAAAGCATAGTCACGGCTGTCGTGTGCAGGTACAGCCATGATGGCACCAGTACCGTAACCTGCCAGTACATAATCACTGATCCATACCGGTATAGGTTCATTGGTTAATGGATTAATGGCATAACTTCCGGAGAATACGCCACTAACACTGCGATCGGCGATGCGTTCGCGTTCGGTACGTTTTTTGGTACGGTCCAGATAAGCATCTACTTCTGCCTTTTGTGCAGGGGTCGTTAATTGGGATACCAATTCGCTTTCCGGGGCAAGCACCATGAAAGTAACTCCAAATACCGTGTCGGCACGGGTTGTAAAGATAGTAAATTCAATATCCGAATCTTTCACTTTAAAGTTCATTTCAGCACCTTCGCTACGTCCAATCCAGTTACGTTGGGTCTCTTTCAGCGAGTCGGTCCATTCTACGGTTTCAAGTCCGTCGAGCAAACGTTGTGCATAAGCGGATACGCGCAGGCACCACTGACGCATCACTTTTTGAATAACGGGATAGCCGCCTCTTTCGGAAACACCGTCAACTACTTCATCATTGGCAAGTACGGTACCTAAAGCCGGACACCAGTTTACCATTGTATTGCCCAAATAGGCTATACGGTAGTTCATGAGGATTTCCTGTTGTTCTTTTTCGCTTTTAGCATTCCATTCGTCGGCAGTAAAGTCCATTTCTTCGCCACAGGCTACGTTCATACCTTGTGTTCCGTTGGTACTAAAAGCTTCTATTAACTCTTCGATGGGACGTGCCTGTTTTTCATCATTGCAATAATAGCTGTTGAACATTTTGATAAATGCCCATTGAGTCCAATGATAATATTCGGGATCACAAGTACGTATTTCACGGTTCCAGTCGAATGAAAATCCTATCTTATCCAACTGTTCACGATAACGGTTGATGTTATTGATGGTAGTAATTGCAGGGTGTTGTCCGGTCTGGATAGCATATTGTTCGGCTGGCAGTCCGTAAGCATCGTAACCCATCGGATTCAGGACATTAAATCCTTGCAGGCGTTTATAACGTGCATAGATGTCCGAAGCAATATATCCGAGCGGATGGCCTACGTGCAGTCCGGCTCCCGAAGGGTAAGGGAACATATTGAGTACATAGAATTTTTGTTTGGATGCATCTTCATTTACTTGGTAGGTATGGTGGTCTACCCATATTTTCTGCCATTTTTTTTCGATCTCCCTGAAATTATATTCCATAGCGATAACCTTTTGTTTATAGTGATTTATAATATATACTTTAATATGAGGGAGCAAATTTACATGATTATTTTCAGATAACCACGAAGATAGCTAAAAAACAAAATAGGTATGAAAGGGAAGGATCAGAAAATAAAAATCTTATATTTGTTGATAATTTAAATTTTAGTGTTTATATTTGTAATCATTGATTAGACATATGATTACTCAAAAGATAAAAATGATGACATTCATTCAATAGGTTTGAGCACGAAGATGTGCTGAAAGGATAACGATCGGGATATAATCTTTATGGAATATATCCCGATTTTTTTATTTTTCGGCCAATATGATCACCGGATTCTCATCATTTTCTTGTATTTCATACGAGATCAGATATTTTCCGTTATCAGACATGGATTTAGGTATGAATGAGTGTTTTTCCGGTATGGCGAATGAATATTGCGGATAGGGGAGTCGGATATTACCGGATTTCTTTTCTTTTAGATCATAGTAAAGCAGATAATTCTGTTTATTGGCTGTTGCCGAAAAGAAGAGTTTATTATCCCATTTTCCGATAAGAATCAATATCGCCGCATTATCAAAAACACTTTTTCTGGGATCTGTCAGTGTGTATCGTGCATCTTCCGCTACTTTATATTTTCCTAATTCAATACGCCATTGCGAGACGGGTTGATATTGGTTATCAATGGAAAAAATAGTATCATTAATCTCTCTTTGAAGAAAGTGTGACCATCTGTCTGGAATGAATTACATTCATTATTAAATACTATTGGAAGGGAAATTATTGGAATCTGTGGAGTAAGGACATAAAAAAAGGAGCAACGCCTTGCTCCAACCTTTGTTAACCTTAAATCTAATACTATGAAAAACACATTGCAAATGTACGGCTTTTCATGGGAATAGCAAATAATCCAAGAATAAAAGCATGTTTTATAACACGTTTTAAGAAAAAAGTGCGGTTTATTAAATGTTTTAGGATCTTTAATTACTATTTTTTGTGGTGAATCGGATTGATCCGATGTTTATCTTGATTCCCGATGAGACATGGAGTAGGGACATAAAAAAAGGAGCAACGCCTTGCTCCAACCTTTGTTAACCTTAAATCTAATACTATGAAAAACACATTGCAAATGTACGGATTTCCACGAAAACTGCAAATAATTCTGGTGAAAAACGGTATATTATAATATATTTTAATGGAATTAATAAAGTTATTAATAAATATACCTCCTTTTGAAAGGTTTATTTAGAAATTGGTGTAACCGATTTTATTGGCGGGATAATTGGTAAGGTTAGTAAATATACATCTTTTTAGGTATGGTAAAACTATCTGTTAAGGTAGGTAGATTAGTAGGAAACCCTTATCTTTGCCTTGTTATTTATGAACTTAAAAAAGAAGACTATCCGTGAGCAATGATATTGAATTAACCCCGATGATGAAACAATTCCTTGACCTGAAGGCTAAGCATCCGGATGCAGTGATGCTGTTCCGGTGTGGGGACTTCTATGAAACTTATTCTACCGATGCGATTATTGCGGCTGAAATATTAGGAATTACTCTCACGAAACGCGCCAATGGGAAAGGAAAAACCATTGAAATGGCAGGTTTTCCTCATCATGCATTAGATACTTATTTGCCGAAGCTGATCCGTGCCGGTAAGCGGGTGGCTATATGTGATCAGCTTGAAGATCCCAAAACAACGAAAAAGTTGGTGAAGCGTGGCATTACGGAGTTGGTCACTCCCGGTGTTTCTATCAATGATAACGTTTTAAATTATAAAGAAAACAACTTTCTGGCTGCTGTTCATTTCGGAAAATCCGCTTGTGGAATAGCATTTCTGGATATTTCTACCGGAGAGTTTTTGACTGCAGAAGGACCTTTTGACTATGTAGATAAGCTGCTGAATAATTTTGCCCCAAAAGAGGTTCTTTTTGAACGTGGAAAACGTGGAATGTTCGAAGGAAACTTTGGAAGTAAATTTTTTACTTTTGAACTGGATGACTGGGTATTTACCGAATCCAGTTCCCGGGAGAAGTTACTGAAACATTTTGAGACGAAAAATCTGAAAGGATTTGGAGTTGAGCATCTTAAAAACGGTATTGTTGCTTCCGGAGCTATTCTGCAATATCTGGACATGACGGAGCATACTCAGGTGGGGCATATCACTTCATTAGCCCGTATCGAAGAGGACAAGTATGTACGTCTTGATAAATTTACAGTGCGCAGCCTGGAGTTGATCGGTAGCATGAATGATGGTGGAAGTAGCCTTCTCAATGTAATCGATAAAACTATCAGCCCTATGGGAGCGCGTCTGCTGAAGCGTTGGATGGTATTTCCGTTAAAAGACGAGAAGCCTATTAACGATCGATTAAATGTAGTAGAATACTTTTTTCGTAAACCGGATTTCAGGGAGTTGATCGAAGACGAGTTGCATCGGATTGGAGATTTGGAACGTATCATTTCGAAAGTGGCCGTCGGGCGGGTTTCTCCACGTGAGGTAGTACAGTTAAAAGTTGCTTTACAAGCAATTGAACCTATTAAAGAGGCTTGCCGGCAAGCTGATAACCCCAGTTTGAATCGTATTGGAGAGCAGTTGAATCTTTGTATTTCTATTCGCGACCGCATTGAGAAGGAAATTAATAATGATCCTCCTTTGTTGATAAATAAGGGAGGAGTCATTAAAGACGGAGTGAATCCGGAACTGGATGAATTACGTCAGATAGCTTACTCGGGTAAAGATTATTTGCTTCAGATACAGCAGCGTGAAAGCGAACTGACAGGAATACCAAGTTTGAAGATTGCCTATAACAGTGTTTTCGGATACTATATTGAAGTGCGGAATGTACATAAAGATAAAGTGCCGCAAGAGTGGATACGCAAGCAGACATTGGTAAATGCAGAGCGCTACATTACTCAGGAATTGAAAGAATATGAAGAAAAGATCCTGGGTGCAGAAGATAAGATATTGGTATTGGAGACCCGCTTGTATACAGAATTGGTGCAAGCGCTGAGTGAGTTTATTCCTGCCATTCAGATCAATGCTAACCAAATAGCACGCATTGACTGTTTGCTGTCATTTGCCAATGTAGCTAAAGAGAATAATTATATCCGTCCGGTTATTGAAGACAGCGATGTGCTGGATATTCGTCAAGGGCGTCATCCGGTAATTGAAAAGCAATTGCCGATTGGAGAGAAATACATAGCTAATGATGTGATGCTGGATAATGCAACGCAGCAGATTATCATTATTACGGGTCCGAATATGGCCGGTAAGTCGGCTCTATTAAGGCAAACTGCATTGATCACCCTGCTTGCACAGATTGGTTCATTCGTTCCGGCCGAGAGTGCTCATATCGGATTGGTGGATAAGATATTCACACGTGTCGGTGCCAGTGACAATATCTCTGTAGGAGAATCTACTTTTATGGTCGAGATGAATGAAGCATCTGATATTTTGAATAATGTATCTTCCCGGAGTCTCGTTTTGTTTGATGAATTGGGACGTGGTACTTCTACTTATGACGGAATATCTATAGCTTGGGCCATTGTGGAGTATATTCATGAGCACCCGAAGGCAAAAGCACGTACACTTTTCGCTACCCATTACCATGAACTGAACGAGATGGAGAAATCCTTTAAACGTATAAAGAATTATAATGTATCGGTTAAGGAAGTGGATAACAAAGTTATTTTTCTCCGGAAACTTGAAAGGGGTGGAAGTGAGCACTCTTTCGGTATCCATGTGGCCAAGATGGCCGGTATGCCTAAAAGTATAGTGAAACGTGCCAATGAAATTCTGAAGCAGCTCGAATCTGACAACCGCCAGCAGGGAATTTCAGGTAAGCCGCTGGCAGAAGTCAGTGAGAATCGTGGAGGTATGCAGTTGAGTTTCTTTCAGCTTGATGACCCGGTCTTATGTCAGATCCGGGATGAGATACTTAATCTGGATGTGAATAATCTGACTCCGATTGAAGCATTAAACAAACTGAACGATATCAAAAAAATAGTCAGGGGCAAATAATTATTTAAGAAATTCTTCCACCTTTTTATAAAATAGAGATAAGTGGTGTCCGTCAATAAACCCATGATGAATGGTCATAGCGATGGGCATCACTAATACACCACCTCTTATGACGGCTTTACCTGCATTCATCAACGGGTAATTACTACCGTGACGATGTTCCTGCGTACAGGTCAGTGAGGTAAAATATAAATCGGGAGTGGCGCTGAGCAGCACTACATCCAGTAGATCATTACCTCCTGTCTTTTCTGCTTCATAAGGGTCTTTATCCGGATCTATTCTGTTAATGATGGCTTTGGCTTCTGTATGGAAAGTTTTAAAATCAGGATGCCAGGGAAGTCGTACAGTAAAAAAACGTCCGTTATCTGCCACTTTAATGGGAGTCAGCATATCCACTGTATCGAAATAGACTACCTGTCCTTCAGAATCGATGCGGAACCGGAATTCTTTAATTTCATTGACAGCACGCAACACAGCATAAAGATAGTGCAGGAAAAAGGATTCTCCGGCAGCTTTGGCACGGGTTTTGGCGCCCGAACATTCTACTTCTGAAGTAATAGAAATAGTAGGATTCTGGAAACCAAGGAAAAACTCGTAATTTTCTTTTCTCTCCCAGGTTTTAATATCAATAATATGTTTCATTTTGCACTCTTTTTCTTTCCATAGAAAAACATAAAGTAAACGCCGATGATTACGAACGGAATACTTAACCATTGTCCCATATTCAGTGCCATACCATTTTCAAAGTCCACCTGATTTTCTTTCAGGAATTCAACGAAGAAACGGAAGGTAAAGATGGCTGTCAGGCAAAGTCCGAAGAAGAATCCCCGGTGTAGTTTCTTGCTGTAGTTCTTATAAAGGAACATCATAATCAGGAATAAGATAAAATAGGCTATTGCTTCGTAAAGCTGTGCCGGATGGCGGGGTTGCATGTCTACCCGTTCGAAAACGAATGCCCAGGATACATCTGTTACCTTACCGATAATTTCAGAGTTCATTAAGTTGGCAAGGCGAATGAAACAAGCTGTGATAGGAGTGGCTACTGCAATCATGTCTACCACATCCATATAATTCATCTTTGTTTTACGGCAGTAAAGCCAAAGGGCAATAATCAGTCCGAGCGTACCTCCGTGGCTGGCCAGTCCTTCATATCCCGTGAACTTCCATCCGCCTCCGGGAAGAAATTTGACCGGAAGTATCATTTCCCAGAAATGATTCAGGTAATATGCCGGATCGTAGAACAGGCAATGTCCTAATCGTGCTCCGATGAGGATGCCGAAGAAACAATAAAAGAAAAGCGGTTCGAACTTCTTTTCGTCTATCTTCTTATCACGGTACTGATAGTGGACTACCACATAAGCAAAGAATATTCCGATAGCCCACAGTAGTCCGTAATAACGGATTGAGATGCCGAAAAGATTGAATAATTCCGGATTCGGATTCCAATTGATAGATAAAAGAAGGTTGTTCATAATTATTTCTTTATAGTTTGATGAATTTTTTAGCAACTTCCCGATAGGTAGGTACATCAATGTCCTGTTCTTCAGCTGCTGTTATCATATCGAAAAGCAGACCCTGTACCTCTGATTCGTGTCCGCGTGCTATGTCTTTTTGCATGGATGCCGTGCTCTCAGGAGCCAGTTTATCGATAACTTTCAGATTGTATGTGACTATATCTTCTTTAAATTCGATTCCAAGTTTCTTTCCCAGGGCTGCACTTTCGGTAGAGAGTCCAATGAAAGTATCGCGTACCTTACCCGGTTTCTGCACTTCTCCCATCGGAACATTATAATAGGCTCCGGTGACTGCCATAGCCGAGATGAAAGACCATTTAATGAAGGTATCACGATTAATATCGGGAGAGATTTCAACTTTAATGCCGCTTTCCTGTAAGTCTCTCTGTACGGCTTCCATCATTCCCACAGGAACGACGGTTCCGCGGTGTGCACCATATACCAGACGGAAAATAGTTCCCATCTGAGTGATTTCGCCCGGTCCGGAAACAAACCCTACGATGTAGATACATCCGTCCAGTACAGTGATTCCCGGTACCAGACGTTGTATGCGCAGCCCGGTACCGTATACGTTTAATATAGGAATTACAATTGTATTTTCATGGGAAGCCCGTTTGATAAGTTCTGTGATGGAGTCTACGGAATATCCTTTAACACATACAAATATCACGTCAGCTTTTCCGTTATATTCTTCTGCCGTGCAAGCGTCCATCCGTAATGTATGTTCACCTTTTAAGTCCGATTTCAGTTTAAGTCCGTCCTGTTGTATCGCTTGCAGATGTGCTCCGCGGGCAATGCAGGTAACGTTTTTACCGGCAAGTGACAGAAAGCCGGCGATACTTCCGCCTACGCCTCCGGTTCCTGCGATAAGATAACGAAGTCTGTTAGTACTTTCCATGTTCATGATATTTTCTTGTGTTGCTTGTTAGGCATAATATACGGGCGCAAAGATAATGATTTGCTTGAAGATAGTGTTAGAAAGCGGGGGGTTTTCGTTTTGAGGGGAGGAGAAAAAAAGAGCTGACCATTTGATCAGCTCCTCAGTCTATAATTGAAAATAGATGTCTTATACATTGAAACGGAAGTGCATGATGTCTCCATCCTGTACTACGTATTCTTTTCCTTCTACGCCCAACTTTCCGGCTTCTTTAACAGCAGCCTCCGAGCCATATTGCAAGAAGTCTTCATATTTGATTACTTCTGCGCGGATAAATCCTTTCTCAAAATCGGTATGGATTACTCCGGCGCACTGTGGGGCTTTCCAACCTTTTTCGTAAGTCCAGGCACGTACTTCCTGTACGCCGGCAGTGAAATAAGTTTCAAGGTTCAGCAGTTTGTAGGCCGATTTAATAAGGCGTGCTACGCCCGATTCTTCCAAACCGATCTCGGCGAGGAACATTTGGCGGTCTTCGTAAGTTTCCAGTTCGGCGATGTCAGCCTCTGTTTTTCCGGCTACCACGAGGATTTCGGCATCTTCGTCCTTAACGGCTTCACGTACCATGTCCACATATTTGTTTCCGTTGACTGCACTCGCTTCGTCTACATTGCAAACATACATTACAGGTTTGCTGGTAAGCAGAAACAATTCTTTTGCTATTTTTTGTTCGTCTTTCGTTTCAAAAGTTACTGTACGTGCCGATTTGCCCTGTTCCAGCGCATCCTTGAATTGCACAAGTACGTCATAAGCTTGCTTGGCAGCTTTATCTCCTCCGGTCTGAGCTTGTTTTTGTACTTTTTGGATACGGCTCTCGATGGTTTCCAGGTCTTTTAGCTGCAACTCGTAATCGATGATTTCTTTATCCCGTACCGGATTCACACTTCCGTCCACATGAGTTACATTATCGTCGTCAAAGCAACGGAGTACATGGATGATGGCATCAGTTTCACGAATGTTAGCCAGAAATTTGTTTCCCAGTCCTTCGCCCTTACTGGCACCTTTCACAAGTCCGGCGATATCTACGATTTCTACCGTTGTAGGAACAATACGGTTGGGATGTACCAATTCGGCCAGTTTATTTAAACGCTCGTCGGGTACAGTGATTACACCCACGTTCGGTTCGATCGTACAAAAAGGGAAGTTTGCCGCCTGTGCTTTCGCGTTGGACAAACAATTGAAAAGTGTTGACTTACCTACGTTGGGTAGTCCGACAATACCACATTGCAATGCCATAATATTATAATCTTTTTTATATTATCAATCAGTTGTGTATTTCTATCAAATGGAAGAGTAACCCTATAAAGTTGAAAAAGAGCAATTACTCTAATAATATTCCGTTTTGGGGTGCAAAGATAATCAATTTTAGGCTAATGCAGTCATCTGCTTTCCCTTTTTGTCCAAAATGGGATTGCCTTTTACTACCTGGATCACAGACAATGAGAGAGAATTTATGTCACTGTGCCGTTCTGAAAGAAATTTCATAGGGTTTTATGCCATCTCCTTCCGGAGTGCGGAAAGAAAGCCCTAAAAGAGTGATTCCATACTCTTTTCCGGGTAACAATTCTACTCCGATAATCACAGTACGGTTGTCATTGGCGTAGTTGACGTTTAAAATCTTAGGCATTGCATCCATTCCGAGGTGACCATAATTGATAGAGTATCCGCGGCCCACCAAAGGACGGTCGAAGTGGATAGTAATAGTTTTGATGTCGCTCCGAACGGTTGTATCGCCGTTGGTAAATTCGTCGATCGAAACTACTTTGGGACGGATAGAATCATAGTTTGCGGTGTATTGGGCAAAGCCTGTGTAAGCTTCTGCCAGCCGTGGCATATAACTGTTGAGAGTCGGGTATGTCGTGCGGTCAGAGGCATACTTCTCGAGTTCATCGACCAGCTTGCTTATCCAGACAAAGCCACGTGTTTTTTGTATGACGGTTTCTTTGGTGATTTCGACAGCCGGGAAGTTATGGTCTTTCATGTATTTTATGACTGCCGCACGTACCATTGCTTCGGTGAGGACAATAGACCATTGTCCATAGGCTTGGCGCGCCATTTGTTCGCCAACCGCAGCATAAATCTGTTCGCCGCTTGTGCGGAACATTTCCGGATCGAAGCTTACGAACGAATGGTTGAATTCGTGGATTAAAATTGGTAAGATTAATTCAGATGGATAAACAACCATTCCTACGGAATCGGTAACCCATGCTCCCATGATTGAAAAGACATTATGTACGTTTTCCTTGTCAGTGACACTCGGTCCATAATTTCCCGAACCGTTGCCCATTGAAAGTATAATGTGAAACCGGTCGTTGGACTTCTGCCCATAGAAGTCATTATACCATTGGATATCTATGTTTTTGTAAATAGGCATAAAACGATTTACAGCCTCTTTATATAAGTTTTCGTTTGAGTGATAAAAGGCATCGAAACGACTGTCTTTGACAAACTTCTTTGACAGTTTGATGAATGACCCTACTTGATTCCTATTCCAACGAGAGTCCAGTGAACCATAATCTTCGGGCAGATTGAACTGGTCGTCGAGATTGACAGCCATACTCATCACTGCATCGTATGAAACACCGTCAGTCTTGACCAACGAGCGTACGAATAGTATAAGTTCGTGGTTTTTATATGGAGAAAAATGCGATTCGATGCGGTCTGTGTAGAGTTTGAAATCGTTTTTGCTATACTCCGGATTACCCGTTAAACGGAAAACAATGCTAAGTAGTTCGACTCTCTTATCTACTGTCGGCCGGATGAGCATACTGTCAGTTTGTGCCTTTACCTGTTGTGCTGCACAGATTAGCAGCGTAAACATAATGAGGGTGATCTTTCTCATATTGAAATAAGTGTTTGGAGGTTATGATATTGACAAAGGTAATTAAATAGGAATTAATACAACCACTTATCTATGCTTTTTTGATATTGAGTGTATAAAGGAAGCTATTATTTTTTCAAACAGTGTCGTTATTGTATTATATTTGCCCAAGTAATTCACAAACACTTAATAGCATGAAAAAGTATTTATCATTTATTCTCCTGTTCGTTGCCTTCACCTTACAGGCACAGGAGACGTACAAAACAGTAAAAGACATTTCGTATATTCCTGCGGGGGAAACGGATGGTTACCGTAAGGAACGCTGTAAACTTGATGTCTATTATCCGGTTGGGAAAAAAGACTTTCCGACGATTGTCTGGTTTCATGGCGGAGGATTGGAAGGGGGAGGAAAACACATTCCTGAGATGTTTATGAATCAAGGATTTGCAGTAGTCGCTGTCAATTACAGGCTTAGTCCTAAAGCTAAAAACCCTGCTTATACCGATGATGCAGCCGCTGCCGTTGCCTGGACCTGTAAACATATAGAAGAATATGGAGGTAGTCCCAAACGTGTTTTTGTTACCGGACATTCGGCCGGAGGTTATTTGACTTTAATGGTCGGATTAGATAAATCATATCTTCGGAAATATGGAGTAGATGCTGACAGCATAGCTGCGTATCTTCCTATCAGCGGGCAGACTGTTACACATTTCACCATACGTAAAGAACGCGCGCTGCCCGAAGGTATTCCGGTGATAGACCGGTATGCGCCTTGCAACAAAGCCCGTAAGAATACACCTCCTTTTATATTGATTACCGGTGACCGGAATTTGGAAATGGCAGACCGTTACGAAGAAAATGCTTTGCTGGCTTCAGTACTGAAGAATATTGGTAATCAGAAAGTATCACTTTACGAATTGCAGGGCTTTGATCACGGGCAGGTATATACTCCGGGTTGTTGTCTGGTGGCGAATTATATTCGTCGTTTTACTGTGTCCGGAATGTAACCGGCGGTTCGTTTGGATTCTTTAGAAAGATATTTCTCCCTCATTCGTAGTACGAATTTACCATACTTATGGTATTGAGAATGAACCAAATCTACACTACTTTTGTCCTATTACTAATAAACAGATATTTAATAATAGATAGATATGGGAAAGATAGCAAAGAAGCTGACAGATTTAGTCGGTAACACTCCGTTACTGGAGTTGAGTAATTATAACGCAAGTAAAGGGCTCAAAGCACGTGTAGTGGCAAAGCTGGAATATTTCAATCCGGCCGGAAGTGTGAAAGACCGTATTTCTCTGGCCATGATTGAAGATGCCGAAGTGAAGGGGACGTTGAGGCCAGGATCTGTTATTATAGAGCCAACCAGTGGAAATACCGGAGTCGGTTTGGCATTTGTGGCTGCTGCCAAAGGATATAAGCTGATATTGACCATGCCCGACACGATGAGTATGGAACGCAGGAACCTGTTGAAGGCGTTGGGAGCGGAGCTTGTACTTACTCCGGGAGCAAACGGGATGAAAGGAGCCATTGCCAAGGCTGAGGAACTGCAAGCGGCTACTCCCGGATCTGTCATTCTGCAACAGTTCGAAAATCCGGCTAACCCTGCGGTTCATGTACGTACTACCGGACAGGAGATCTGGAGAGATACCGATGGAAAGGTGGACATCTTTGTGGGCGGAGTAGGAACGGGAGGTACCGTAAGTGGAGTAGGGGCTGCTTTGAAGGAGCATAATCCTACTGTACGAATTGTGGCTGTAGAGCCTACCGATTCACCGGTATTATCGGGTGGTGCTCCCGGTCCGCACAAGATACAGGGTATTGGAGCAGGATTTATACCCAAAACCTATAATGCTGCTGTGGTAGACGAGATTAAACAGGTAGGAAACGATGATGCTATCCGTACCAGTCGTGAACTGGCGGCTAAAGAGGGGCTTTTGGTCGGAATCTCTTCCGGGGCGGCAGTATATGCAGCTACCGAGTTAGCCAGACTTCCGGAGAATGAAGGAAAATTGATTGTTGTATTATTGCCGGATACAGGCGAACGCTATCTGTCGACAATCTTGTATGCGTTCGAGGAGTATCCGCTCTGATGCATTGTTCACCACAGATTACACAGATTTGCACAGATTAATGATTCGTCTTACTAACTATCGGATCAAAATTCTGAGTGAATCCGTGTAATCTGTGGTGAATTTATTTCGTATGCGGCACCGCATACTCTTTTGCCGTAACGTTTTCAATCGGTATCTCCCAGATTTTTACATTTCTCACTGCCGGATCTGAGTATACAAATTCCCGGCTGCTATAATGCCGCATCAATATATTGAGCGCTTCACGTTTTTCTTCCAGGTCTTCGATAAAGTTTACGCGTCCTCTGCAAATCACACTTTTGGCCCGCATCCGATAACTGCATGCCACCTTGGGGTGCTGGAATACCAATTCGTGGTCTACACTGAAAGTGATGCAGACACGGTTATTTTTTGCCAGCATATCGATGCTGCTGCCTGTGGGGCCGGAATGCAGATAGATCACTCCATCCTGATAGCCGAAGTTCATGGGGATCACATAAGGGTTGCCTTCCAGGTCGGTGATACCGACAAAGCAAATATCGCAACGGGAGATAATTTCTTCTACCTGCTCTTTGTTTTCAATGATTACTGTCTTCATAACTATATTCTCTTGATAGGAATACAAAGATGGAAATTTATTTTAATAACTTTGCCTTCCGGGAATATAGAAATACAGTTTTTGAAATGAATTAACCCTGATAGTTATGAAGAAACACATTTTTACCACTCTTTTTTGTTTACTGGAAGCCTGCCTGTTGTTCGGCGGAAATAATCTTTCGCTTTGGTACCGGCAGCCTGCTGCCAACTGGAATGAAGCTCTTCCTTTGGGAAATGGATATTTGGGTGCGATGGTATTCGGAGATGCCGGGAGAGAACATTTGCAACTGAATGAAAGCACACTATATAGCGGTGAACCTTTTTCCGGTGTTGGCGTACCTTCTATCGGAAGTGTATACAATGAAGTGCTTGCCTTGTTGAACCATGGCGATTATGCGGGTGCCCACCGATTGATAACCCGGAACTGGCAAGGCAGGCTTTCGCAGAGCTATCAACCTCTGGCCGACCTTTTTCTAAGCTTTGATGTTCAGGGAAAGGTGGAAAACTATGTGCGTGAACTGAATCTGCAAGATGCCGTACATACTATTCGCTATCAGGCAGGAGGCATCCGCTATACCCGTGAATACTTTATATCCAATCCGGACCGGGTAATGGTGATTCGTATCTCTGCTTCACGTCGGTCGCCCGTAAATGTAGCGGTGAGCTATACATCGGAGCATCCGACAGCGAAAGTGGATGGTACGGGTGAAGAGTTGATTCTTTCGGGACAGGCTCCGGGTTGTGTAGAGCGGCGGACGCTGGACTTTCTCGAAAAGAACAGATTGACAGATCGCCATCCGGAACTTTTCGATAGTCACGGACGCCGAAAGACCGACAAACAAGTGCTGTATGCCGATGAGGTTGGCGGCAAAGGGATGTTTTTCCAAAGCCGGGTGAAGGTACTGAAAGGAAATGCCACCTTGCAAGACAATCAGTTGAAAGTGAGCGGAGAGGGTGAAATAATTCTTTTGGTTGCTGCTGCCACCAGCTATAATGGCTTTGATAGAAGTCCTTCACAGGACGGCAGTGATTATCAGGCCAAGTTGGATACGATTCTTTCCGTTGCCGGGCAGCTGCCTTATGAAGATCTGAAGAAACGTCACTTGGCGGACTATCAACGGCTGTTCGGTCGTGTGGCGTTGACTTTGAAATCGGAGAAAGACTATTCTGGTCTGCCTACCGACCGCCGTATTATCGGATTCAGGGACAATCCGGACAATGCTCTGGCAGCACTTTTGTTTCAGTATGGGCGTTACCTGCTGATAGCATCTTCACGTGAAGGCGGACAACCCGCCAATCTGCAAGGTATATGGAATAAGGATGTGGTTCCGGCATGGAGCAGCAGTTATACCATTAATATCAATACTGAGATGAATTACTGGCCGGCCGAAACCACCGGACTGCCTGAGTGCAGTGAACCGCTTTTCCGACTGATTCGGGAACTTGCGGTCAATGGTTCCGCTACAGCCGCAAAGATGTATAACCTTCCCGGCTGGACTTCCCATCATATCACCTCTATCTGGCGTGAGTCGGGACCGGCAGACGGTGAACCTACCTGGTTTATGTGGAATATGAGTGCAGGCTGGCTTTGCCGGCATTTGTGGGATCATTACCTGTTTTCGGGGGATAAGAAGTTTCTCCGTGAGACCGCCTATCCGCTGATGCGCGATGCCGCACGGTTTTATAACGCCTGGCTGGTGGAAAAAGACGGGATGTGGCAAACTCCGTTGGGAGTTTCACCCGAGAATCAGTTTCTGACTCCGGAAAAGAAAACTTCGGCCGTAGCTCCGGCTCCGGCGATGGATATGGCCATTATTCGTGAACTCTTCAGCAATACGGCCGAAGCAGCTGCGATTTTAGCTGCCGATTCTATTCTTCCTCCTGCCGATACTCTCTTGCTGCACGTAATGGGAGCAAAGCAACTGGTGCCTTACCGTATCGGAAAGCGGGGGCAGATTATGGAGTGGAGTGAAGACTTTGATGAAGTAGAACCGCACCACCGCCATTTGTCACACTTGTATGGATTCCATCCGGGATGTGAAATAACACCGGGCAAGACACCCGAACTTGTCAGTGCAGTCCGCCGTACGCTCGAATTGCGTGGAGATGAAGCTACGGGCTGGAGTATGGGATGGAAGATCAACATGTGGGCCCGTATGCACGATGGAAATCACGCTTACCGTATTATACGGAATTTATTCACCCCCACCGACTTTGGGCCGGAAGTAAATCGGCATGGGGGATTATATAAGAATTTGTTCGATGCACATCCCCCTTTCCAGATCGACGGTAACTTTGGGTATACTGCCGGTGTGGCGGAAATGTTGTTGCAGAGCCATGACGGTGTGATAGACGTTCTGCCGGCATTACCCGATGTATGGGCAGAAGGAAAGGTTACGGGGCTGCGTGCCCGCGGCGGTTTCATTATAGATATTACATGGAGTAAATCAGGTAAAACTGTGGTAAAGGTATTTTCCGAACAGGGAAATGCCTGCCGTTTGAAGATCGGGCGGAAGGTGAAGGAAGTTGTAATTCCGGCAGGTCAGAGTCAGGTCTTTACGGTTAAGCGGTAGTCCGGCATGGGGCAATGACCGGCTGTCTCTGAAGCGGCGTCATTTCTCTTTTTCACCTTTCAGCAAGAACGTTGATGGATGCTTGGGATAATAATCTTTCCTCTTTTCCGGGATCGGCCGGAAGATAAAAGTCCGTCTTTCCGACTTTCATCTTCCGACAGACCGGGTCTACTTGTTTTTTTACTTTCTGATTTCCGGTCGGATGGGGATGTACCGGTGCTTATAGTAAGTGCCTGTGCCTGCTCGATGATGATTCGTTTCCTTGATATAGTTGTTTTCAATCCTCCACTTCAAACTGTTTATATAAATCTTTCAGTTCACGGAGGGTTTTCCGGTAATTCCGTCCTAAAGAACGGTCTATGATCAGCAGGTAAATGGCTATGCCGAGTGGGACAACTACAACGTTCAATATGCCGGGAGTTATATTCATTGCCATCAGATAGAACACATAGAAGCCTATTGCCGAGAGAAAGGAACACGTATATACGATCCAACCATATTTGGTATTGAATTTGACGTCTTTCTCAACTTCTTTTATCCGGTATTCCAACCATTCCTTTACAGCCATGCCGTTGGTGTATTTCCGCATTCTGTAAGCGGAACGTTCCCAAAGGAAATAGGAAACGGACAATACGGCCAAAGCGGCTATATCCACGTACGCTCTTTCCATGCTTTGCTCTCTTATAAACAGCATTATAATAAGATAAACAACCACGGCTACCACAACGAGTCGGAAGACGGTTCCGGGATACACTGTTTTGATTGATTTTCTCGCGGATTTGATTACCATCCCGCTCAGTTTCTCTTCGGGATACGGTTTGATATTCTTTTCCACTCCCGCTTTCCAGGTTTCTTTAATGTCATGTGCTTCCATTACGCTTTATTTTTTAAATTGTTTTTGTAATTGCCCTTTCAGCCTGTGAATCTTTACGCCGACGGCGGAGCTGCTTATCCCCACTATCCCGGCTATCTCTTCGTAACTATAGTCTTCCATATAGAGTAGCATGATGGACTTGTCTATTTCATTCAGCTTTTGAAGGGCATTGACAAGTCTTTGCCAGTTTTCGTCCTGTTCCTGCTGTTCCCAAGGATCAACGGTCTCTCCCTCCGGAGGCGAGTCATGGAACTCGATGCGACTATCCTTTCTTATTTTCGAAATAGAGGTATTGATTGCTACCCTATAGATCCACGATGCGGGTTTCTCCTTGTTCTGCAATGCCGGGAAAGATCGCCAGAGCTGATAGACGGTTTCCTGAAAGTTGTCCTCTCTGTCCGCTTCCGATCTGAAATATACCCGGTTTACCTTGTGGATAATCCCCTGATAGGCAGTCAACATCTTCAGAAATTCATTTTTGTTCGACTTCATTTGTTTTAATCTTTACTTTATAGTCGGACGAACGATGTTATTATTACAAGATTGCTTTATTATAAAAGAATAAGAGGGAAAAGAGTATAAAAAGATTAGGTAAGAAAAGCAATAGACAATAAAACAAGAGGCTGAACTCAAAAATAAAATTTTGAGACAGCCTCTTTATCGGTCATTTACCAAAAGCGAATCATTGTACCTGATCCAAAGGTATCTTATAGTAATAAGTTTGATCTGCGCCATTTTCCTCCCGGAGGGCTTTCACATAAAGAGTGGTGTTATCCTTCCAGCAAACGGTTTGCGGGAATATCTTGTCCGACCATAAGCCGAACATGAATTTGAATTCGCCGCCTGAGACCTGAAATACCTTTATAATTCCGGCTCTTTCGCCTTCAAGCTCGGTGCATGCATCCACACAATAACAATTCTGATTCAAAGAGAACAAAGCTTGGGTGCGGAGACCGTATTCTTCCCCGTTCGCTTTAGAGACGTATGAAATTCCTTCCCACTCAAGGCCTTCGTATTCGAATACATAACAATTCATTTCTGCAAGATATCCTTTGTATAGGTATTTGCGATACGCATCGGATTGTTCATAGCAATCGGATAACACTTTTGTGTGCCCATTTTCCAGTGAAACAGAATAGCTCCCTTGATCAGTGGGTAACTGAACCGTGCTGTCCGGCTGTATGTTCTTATAGTTAGCCGATGCAGCTAAAAATTCAGCTTCGTCAATGGGAATGACCCAACGGTCTAAATGATCTTCTTCAGTGCCATATTCAAAGTCCTCGTGGCAATAGGTTATTTCCGGGATCGAGTCATGATCCGATTCCTCTGATGTATTAACCGGCTCCTTCTCCAGCAATATCTTTTGATTGTAAACCCATCCGGCAACCGGAATGACCGGGCTTTGCACATAATATTTTCCCTGTTCGCAGATAATCAGGGCAACCGTATCGCCCTCGTTTCTAAAAGGTACGGTAGTAGTCTCTTCAATCTTTCTTTTGTAGAGTAACAACAACTGATCTTTGCTTTCCCGGACCGAGCATTCACACACGAAAAACGTCTGAAAGCCCTCTGCTGTAAAAGAAACCATCGAATCCTGAATTTCAAAATCATAACCGACTCCGATGTTGCTGGCATCTTCTTGAATGGTTTCTCCTGAGAGGATATATAAAGAATAGCTCCCAATCCAATGCTGACTGATGGCGTGTTCTGATTGTTCGGTTTCGTTGCCGGGTGATTGAGTCTTCGGAGTGGACGAACGTTTCCCAAAATTTATACAACCGGATAGTAGTATAATGCACAATGTTATTAAGATCCACTTTCTATTCATAAAAACAAATGTGTTTATTCATATTCCTATCTATAAATGTAAAACCGCCTTCCATACTGGTTCCGGCAGAATTACTCTTTCCGCATATCGTTTTCGTAACGGCCTGCTTCGCGGACGGTTCCGTCCTCGTTCAGATATTTAAAAGGGCCATGCTGTTTGTTGGCTTTGTAGGTGAATTCCGACTTTAGCTGGCCGTTGCTATAATAATATTCGCGGCTAATGCCTTCCAACTTGCCATTCAGGTAATTTTTGGAGCTTTCGGGCTTTCCATCAGTGAAATAGCGAATCTCTTCTCCTGTCTTTTCCCCTGCCTGGTAGGTAGTCGAACGTTCGGGGATGCCCGTATCACGGCGATATTCGATCCAGATTCCGTCTTTTTTGCCTTCCTTGTAAGTACCTTTTTTACGGAGATTTCCATTCTTTAGCGTTTCAGAATATTCGCCCGTCAGCAATCCGTTTTTATAGCTGCTGCGACGGGTGAAATCAATACTACCGGACAGATGCTCCACCCAATTTCCATCGGGCTTGCCATCTTTATAATAAGTATCGCGCACGAGGCTTCCTTCCTCATTGTATTTGCGGTCGCATCCGTCCTGGTCTCCCATTTTATAGCAGACCTCCGTTTCGACTTTTCCATTTTGATAGTATGACTTACAGACACCGTGCAACTTTCCTTCCACGAACGTTCCTTCGCCCTGCAGGGTTTTGCCGTCGCCATAATATGTTTTACGATAGCCTTCTCTCCATCCATCCTTGTATGTGCTTTCCTCCGCAAGGACATTCCTCTTGAAATGGCGATATAGCCCGTCGTACATGCCATTCTTGAAAGAAGCCAGGATATATTCCGAATGATAGCCGTCGATGATGCGGTATTCGCCCTGTAATGGTGTTTTTTCCTCGTTCAGTTCCCGGAACAGCAACCGTCCGTCACCATAGTTAATGACGGACACTTCGTTTACTTGAAATACCTTTTCCTGAGCAACACTTGTGAATACCCATGCTCCGAGTAAGAGTAAAAGAATAACTTTTTTCATTGATTTCTTGGTTTATTTTGTGATAATAAATAATTGGAATATCTGCATTCTGCCTTTATCTGCCGTAGCGGATGAAAGTACGTTCGATACAGGGTTGCCCGATCGGTCTTTGTACTGTCAATCTTTACAAAGATTTTTTATTGGGAATAAATGCGCTTAGTATCTCTATATCTTTGGGACGGACCAGTACGTCTAATTTTATTATTTCTGCGGATTCCTTGTTCCTGAACTCAAGTTCCATAAATCTTTTCTCTAATCTTTTCATTGAAGTATCCATTCTTCTTGAAAGATAAACATGTCCATTACCGCTATCGGCAATATAGCTCTTATTGATAAAAGCTGTGTAGTCAGATGTAAATGCTATCCATAGTAAGAAACCCTTGCCGTTGGAGAAGTCAGTTGAGTCGCTGGCGTTTAACGTCATTGTATGTATAATTTCTTGCCTGGTGGACTCTTGAACTTTCTTTATAAGTTCAGGTTCTATTATTTTCCAGTTCTTATTATTCTTGATTGCTCTGATAATTATAAAGAAGATGCTGAGTAATGCGATGATTACAAATAGTATTGCTATGATCAGTTTTATTCCAAGCATGTTTGTGATGTTCTTTTTATTGAGTTGTTTTACTCCGTATTCCAACTTTGTTTAGTTGGCGGCAAATATACTGTTTTAATTCCGATGACCGAATGAAAATTGGTTTTATTGTTAAAATGCTAAATGATGAAGCGGCAATGAGCAGAGTTGATAAGCGGGTACGAATGTATATGGTAAAAAGAAGAACTGTCGCATTTACACTTCATCAAAGAATTGCACGGCACCTTGGGTACATTACCGGAATGAGTTTTATATATTAGGACTCTTCGGATAATCCGGTTGCTACGTTTTGTCTGTGTTTCATTTCAAAAAGTAAGTAAATGGCTGTTTCCGCTTACATGTACTTTCTCTTTTATCGGACTGATAGGGAGCACAGGAACACAAAAACAGATTTTTGGACTCCAACAGCCGGGCTTAGGGGATCGGAAACCCAGGCTTTTCGGGTTGAAGCCCCTTGCTTTTCTCGAAAAGAAGTAAGCATTTTCCGAAAATGCTTACTTCTTTCGGGTGAAATGCTTACTTCTTTTTCGGAAAATCCCGGCTCTTGTTTCACATCTTCTTTTACCGGTGTTTCGGAGCGGCGTGAATCCATATATTTCTCTGGTTGCTTCCGAATGGCGAGCGCTTAGGAAAAGATAAAATGATTCCTTATATCCTTTATTTCTTTTTCTTTGTCCGGCTTCTATGTACTTATGCTTTCGCTTTTGTGCCAACTTTCCCTATCCGGATAATAAAAAGAAAATCGCCGATCCGTGTGGAAGGCGATTTTTCTTTGCGGACGTACTCTTGCCGGAAATAAGGCAATCTGAGCGGGTCCCGATTATCATTTTGACAAAGTGTTACTCTATCAGTGCGAAGTCCAGTTGTTTCTTCTCCAGATTGGCCCGTGCCACTTTGATGGTGATCGCGTCTCCCAGGCTGTAGATACGGTTCTTGCGACGACCGCGCAGGCAGTAGTTCTTTTCGTCGAACTCGTAATAATCATCGTCCAGATCGCGGATAGGTATCATGCCCTCACATTTGTTTTCGTTCAGTTCTACGTAAAGTCCCCATTCCGTTACGCCGGAGATCACTCCGTCATAAGTCTGTCCCAGATGTTCGCTCATGAACTCCACCTGTTTGTATTTGATGGAAGCACGTTCGGCGTTGGCTGCAATCTGTTCCATGTTCGAACTGTGGTCGCACAGATCCTCGTACTTCGTTTCCGATACGCTGCGTCCGCCATCCATATATTTGGTTACCAACCGGTGCACCATCATGTCCGGAAAACGCCGGATAGGAGAGGTGAAGTGGGTGTAATAGTCGAAAGCCAGTCCATAATGACCGATGTTGTGCGTAGAGTAACGCGCTTTCTGCATGGCACGGATAGATACGGTTTCAATCAGGTTCTCTTCCTTCTTTCCTTGTATGTCGTCCAACAGGTGATTGATCGATTTAGAGACATCCGTCTTGGTTCCGCTTGTGCGAAGTCTGTAACCGAAACGGGCGATGAACTGTGCGAGGTTGTCCAGCTTTTCCGGATCAGGAAGGTCGTGGATACGGTAAGGCAGTACTTTGGCCTTCTTTCCTTTGGGTGCCTTGCCTATTTTCTCTGCTACGGTGCGGTTGGCAAGCAGCATAAACTCTTCTACCAGCTTATTGGCATCTTTGGATTCCTTAAAGTAAACGCTGATGGGTTTTCCTTTTTCATCGATTTCGAATTTCACTTCGTAACGGTCGAAGTTGATGGCTCCTGCCGCAAAACGCTTTTCACGCAAGGCCTTGGCTATGGTGTCGAGCATCAGTACCTCGTCCTTGAAGTCACCCTCTTTGGTTTCGATGATCTGTTGCGCCTCTTCGTAAGTGAAGCGGCGGTCCGATTCGATGACCGTGTGTACAATGCGCGAGTCTCTCACTTCTCCTTTTTCCGTGATATCGAATATGGCAGAGAAAGCAAGTTTCTCTTCGTTGGGGCGAAGCGAGCAGATGAAGTTGCAGAGACGTTCGGGCAACATCGGTATGGTGCGGTCTACCAGATAAACGGAAGTTGCACGCTTTTCGGCTTCTTTGTCGATGATGCTTCCCTCTTTGACATAATGCGTCACGTCGGCAATGTGTACGCCGACTTCCCAAAGTCCGTCCTTCAACGGGCGGATGGAAAGAGCGTCGTCAAAGTCTTTGGCGTCTTTCGGGTCGATGGTGAAGGTGGTTACTTTCCGGAAGTCTTCGCGGCGGGCTATTTCTTCGGCGGAAATCTCTGCGGGAATCTTATCTGCGGCTTTTTCTACCGACTGCGGATAGACGTATGGCAATCCGAATTCGGCCAGGATAGCGTGCATCTCAGTCGTATTGTCACCGGCTTTGCCAAGAATGTCGAGCACTTGTCCGATCGGGTTTTTAGCTTTGTCCGGCCACTCTGTGACCTTTACCACTGCCTTGTCGCCGGTCTTTCCGCCCTTCAGTTTATCTTTAGGGATAAAGATGTCGTTGGCAAGCGTACGGTTTTCCGTGACGAGGAAGGCATATGATTTCTCCACTTCCAGTGTGCCGACGAATGTATCGTTGGCGCGTTCCAGTATCTCAATCACTTCTCCCTCGGCCTCGCGTCCGCGACGTTTGGCATAAAAGGCGATGCGCACCTTATCGTTATTCATCGCATGAGCGGAGTTACGCTCGGCGACAAAAATTGGGTCTCCGCCTCCTTCGGGGATAAACGAGTTCTTCCCGTTGCTTTTACGCTGGAAAGTTCCGGTCATTTCAACACCGTGATTGTTTAGTTTATATTTGCTTTTATCTACTTCGGTAATGTAGTCATCGGCCAGGAGATCGGACAGGATATCCATGCAGAGCATTTTTAGCGGATGAGTGGTTAACTTCAGTTCCGAGAAAATATATTTCAGGCTGATAACCTCGTCTTGTTTGGCATGGAAGAAATCGAGAACCACCTTTGACAGTTCTTTCTTCTTCATTCTTTTGCCGGCTTTTTTTTCTTTCTTTTTAGCCATAATCGGTTCGTTTTATATCAATCAGTACAAAGTAAGCGATTAAATATTAATAATTCAAGATTTTCATGTACATTTGCCCCTCACATTATGAATAATCTAACAAATGGAAAGTGAAAAGTCTTCCAGGGAGAAGGGAATTTATAAAGTAACGATCGTGGGAAGTATCGTGAACTTCCTTTTGCTCGTTTTTAAATTCTTTGCCGGAATTGCCGGGCATAGTGCGGCTATGCTGGCCGATGCTGTCCATTCACTATCCGACTTCATCACCGATATTGTTGTCATTGTCTTTGTCCGTATCGCCGGGAAGCCCGAAGATAAGGGGCACGATTATGGGCATGGCAAATATGAAACATTGGCTACGGCCATCATCGGGTTGTTACTTTTGTGTGTCGGCTTCGGTATCTTTTGGAATGGTGCCTCTTCCATTTATACTTTTTTGCAGGGCGGACAGTTGGAGTCTCCCGGTGTAGTGGCATTGGTGGCGGCATTGGTGTCGATTGTGTCAAAAGAGATACTGTATCAGTATACCGTGATTCAGGGCAAGAAGTTAAATTCTCAGGCCGTGGTAGCCAATGCCTGGCATCACCGGAGTGATGCGTTATCATCCATCGGAACGGCTATCGGTATTGGAGGGGCCATTTTACTGGGAGATCATTGGCGGGTACTCGATCCGATTGCCGCAGTGGTAGTCAGTTTCTTTATTATGAAGGTATCTGTGCAGTTGCTGATTCCTTGTGTGGACGAACTGCTTGAAAAGTCCTTGCCGGACGATGTCGAGAAAGAGATTGAACAGACCGTACTCTCTTTTCCGGGAGTGAGTCAGCCCCACCATTTGCGTACCCGCAGGATCGGCAGTTATTATGCCATCGAAATTCATGTCCGCATGGATGGGAAGATAACTCTGGAAGAGGCGCATGGCACGGCTACTGCTATCGAAAATAAACTAAAAGAGATGTTTGGGAAAGGAACCCATGTAGGCATTCATGTGGAACCAACGAAATAATTATCATTTGATCTGAATTTTATGGAGAGTATTCTAATTACCGGAGCAAGCGGATTTATCGGCAGTTTCATTGTTCAGGAAGCTTTGAAACGCAGGTTTGGTGTCTGGGCGGGGATCCGTGCATCCAGCAGTAAGAAATACCTGAAAGAACGCAAGATTCACTTCCTTGAGTTGGACTTTGCACACCCCAATGAGTTGCGGGCACAACTGTCCGGCCATAAAGGTACGTACAATAAATTCGATTATATCGTCCATTGTGCCGGCGTGACCAAGTGTGCGGACAAGAACGACTTCGACCGTGTCAACTATCTGCAGACCAAATATTTTGTCGATACGTTGCGCGAGCTTAATATGATTCCCAAGCAGTTCATCTATATCAGTACCCTGAGCGTATTCGGTCCGATACGTGAAAAGGATTATACTCCCATCCGTGAAGAAGATATTCCGGCTCCGAATACGGCTTACGGATTAAGCAAACTGAAAGCAGAGCTCTACATTCAGAGCATACCCGGTTTTCCGTATGTCATTTACCGTCCGACGGGAGTGTACGGACCTCGTGAGGCAGACTATTTCCTGATGGCGAAGTCCATCCGGCAGCATACGGATTTCTCCGTGGGATATAAACGGCAGGATCTGACATTTGTGTATGTGAAAGATATTGTACAGGCCATTTTCCTGGGAATCGAGAAGGAGGTTTCCCGGCGCGCTTACTTCCTGTCTGACGGGAAGGTGTATAAAAGCCGTGCTTTCTCTGATCTGATTCAAAAAGAATTGGGTGATCCGTTGGTTATTCACATCAAATGTCCGTTAATTGTGCTAAAAGTCGTATCTTTGCTCGCCGAATTTATAGCGACCCGTTCGGGAAAGAGCAGCACACTGAATTCGGACAAATATAAAATAATGAAACAAAGAAATTGGCAATGCGACATAACTCCGGCTGTGAAAGAACTGGGATATGCTCCTGAATACGATTTGGAAAAGGGAGTGAAGGAAACGATTGCCTGGTATAAGAACGAAGGATGGCTTTAGATTTATTTAAACGTGTAGAAAGCCGTAAGGGCTTGTTTGCTGTTGAGAAGATAACATTGATATATAATCTGTTAACTTCTATCTTGATTTTATTCATGTTTCAACGGATGGACCATCCGCTCCACATGTTGTGGGACAGGGCAGTGATTGCGGCAATGACTTTTTTGCTGATGTATCTCTACCGGTTGGCTCCATGTAAGTTTTCCGCTTTTGTGCGTATCGCTATCCAGATGAGCCTTTTGTCATACTGGTATCCGGATACTTTTGAGTTCAACCGTGTCTTCCCCAACCTGGATCATCTTTTTGCTACGGCCGAACAGTGGATGTTCGGAGGGCAACCTGCCGTATGGTTTTGCCACGCGTTTCCGCAAATGTGGGTGAGTGAACCCTTCAATATGGGGTACTTCGCATATTATCCGATGATTCTGGTGGTGACGTTGTTCTATTTCATCTATCGGTTCGATCTGTTTGAGAAGATGTCGTTTGTACTGGTCACCTGCTTTTTCATCTACTACCTTATTTATATATTCGTTCCGGTTGCCGGTCCTCAGTTCTATTTCCCTGCCATTGGTATGGATTCTGTCTCACAAGGTGTCTTTCCTGCCATTGGCGATTATTTCAATCACAATCAGGAGTTGCTTCCGGGCCCCGGCTATCAGCATGGATTCTTTTATAGCCTGGTAGAGGGTTCGCAACAAGTGGGAGAGCGTCCTACGGCGGCTTTTCCCAGTTCGCATGTCGGTGTTTCGACTATTCTGATGATTATGGCTTGGCGTGGCAGCAAGAAACTTTTTGCCTGCCTGTTGCCGCTCTATCTGTTGCTTTGCGGAGCTACTGTCTATATTCAGGCACATTATCTGATTGATGCGATTGCGGGCTTTATCTCTGCTTTCGTGCTGTATGTGCTGGTGACAAAGATGTTCAAGAAATGGTTTGCAGTGCCGATGTTTAAGTGATGGGGTGAAGTCCATCGAATATCCGGAAAAGCTCTTCTACCGACTCTGTTCGCAACATGGCGATGCGTGTTTCCCGGAAGTTGGGTATTCCTTTGAATAAAGGAGTTGCTGCCAGATGGCGGCGGATATGGATAATCCCTCTGCGCTCGTCCAGGCGGGCTACACTGTTTAGCACCTCTTCACGCAATACATTCAGATACCACTCAAAGGATTCCTGCGGCAGTTCTTCTCCGGTTTCAAGATAATACTTCACTTCGCGGAATATCCATGGGCGGCCGATGCTGCCACGTCCTATCATGATAGCGTCTACTCCATACCGCTCAAAACACTCCTTGGCACCGGTAGCCGAAGTTACGTCGCCATTTCCTATGATCGGTATATGCATACGCGGGTTGTTCTTTACTTCCCCTATCAGGGTCCAGTCCGCTTCGCCCGTATACATCTGTGCCCGGGTACGTCCGTGAATGGCTAATGCCGCAATACCGCAATCCTGTAATTGTTCGGCCAGGTCGACAATGATTTTATGGTCCGCATCCCATCCCAGACGGGTCTTTACAGTAACGGGTATTTTGACTGCATCTACCACGGCACGGGTTATTTCAAGCATCTTCGGGATATTCTGCAACATACCGGCGCCTGCGCCTTTTCCGGCAACTTTCTTTACCGGACAGCCGAAGTTGATGTCTAATATATCCGGTTGTGCTTCTTCTACAATCCGGGCGGCGCCAACCATGGCTTCCGTATCTTTACCGTATATCTGAATGGCGACGGGACGCTCTTCGTCGCAGATGGTCAGTTTTTGAGTTGTTTTGTTGACGGAACGTATCAAAGCATCACTCGAGACGAACTCTGTGTATACCATATCGGCTCCGAACTTTTTGCACATCAGGCGGAAAGCGAGATCGGTGACATCCTCCATCGGAGCCAAAAATACAGGGCGTTCACCCAGGTCTATGTGGCCTATTTTCATCTTTTTACGATTTTCTATTCATTATTTGGCTGCAAAAGTACGGAAAAAACCCCTACCTTTGCACCTCATTCATTTATTTAACTGGATAGAAATTATGAAGAAAAGACTATTTTCCATTGCTCTGTGCCTGACTTTTATCTTGTCTGCCACTTCCGTTTCGGCTCAGGATGCTGCTTATAAAGAGGCGTTAAGCAAGATGCTCGAGGCTTCGGGCGCTATGACTACTGTGAAATCGATGGTTCCGCAGATGATCGGGATGATGAAACATACTTATTCGAACGTTCCGGATGAATTCTGGAAAACTTTTGAAGAGCAGTTGTCCGAAAAGGCAAACACACAGTTTATGGATATATATGTATCTATTTATTACAGGTATCTGACGATAAACGACCTGAAGAAAATTACCCAGTTCTATGAATCTCCTGTGGGAAAGAAGCTGGCCGAGTCCACTCCGGTGATGACTGCCGAGGCCATGGAAGCGGGTCAGCAGATCGGAATGGGGATTGCCCAGGAGATAGTGGCAAACCTGAAAGAAAAAGGATATATTCAGTAGTTGCGGACTCGTAACTTATAATTGGTAACTATGTATAAGATAAGTGACTTTGAAATAATGGCTCCGGTTGGCTCACGCGAATCGCTCGCGGCAGCCATCCAGGCGGGAGCCGATTCTATTTATTTTGGTATTGAGAATCTGAACATGCGTGCACGTTCGGCCAATACATTCACCATTGAGGACTTGCGCGAGATAGCCCGGACCTGTGACGAACATGGAATGAAGAGTTATCTGACGGTGAATACCATCATATATGACAAGGATGTTGAACTGATGCGTACCATTGTCGACGCGGCCAAGGAAGCGGGTATTTCGGCTGTGATTGCCGCCGATGTAGCGGTGATGAGTTATGCCAACAAGATTGGTCAGGAAGTGCATCTGTCTACGCAATTGAATATCTCGAATGCAGAAGCCTTGAAGTTTTACGCGCAATTTGCCGATGTAGTGGTGTTGGCGCGCGAACTGAATCTGGAACAGGTAGCGGAGATCTATCGTCAGATTCAGGAAGAACATATCTGTGGACCGGGCGGAGAGCTGATCCGTATCGAAATGTTTTGCCACGGAGCGCTTTGTATGGCTGTTTCGGGCAAGTGCTATCTGTCTTTGCATGAAATGAATCATTCTGCCAACCGGGGAGCCTGCATGCAGATCTGCCGTCGTTCTTACACTGTCCGTGATAAGGATACCGATGTGGAACTTGAGGTTGACAACCAGTACATCATGTCGCCCAAAGATTTAAAGACCATTCATTTCATGAATAAAATGATGGATGCCGGGGTGCGTGTATTCAAAATCGAAGGCCGTGCCCGCGGGCCCGAATATGTACGTACTGTTGTCGAGTGTTATAAGCAGGCTATTCAGGCCTGTCTGGATGGTACGTTTACCGACGAGAAGATTGCGGCGTGGGATGAACGCTTGAAAACGGTATTCAACCGGGGCTTTTGGGACGGTTACTATCTGGGACAGCGTCTGGGAGAATGGACTAAGAATTACGGATCGGCGGCAACCGAACGTAAGATCTATGTGGGGAAAGGTATTAAATACTTCTCCAACATTGGTGTAGCCGAATTCCTGGTGGAAGCGGCTGAAGTGAGTGTAGGCGATAAGCTGTTGATTACCGGCCCTACTACCGGAGCTGTGTTTGCTACGCTCGATGAGGCCCGTGTGGACCTGAAACCGGTAGAAACCGTGAAGAAGGGAGAGCACTTCTCTATGAAGCTGGATAAGATACGTCCGAGTGACAAACTGTATAAATTGGTTTCGACCGAAGAACTGAAAAAATTTAAAGGACTGGAATAAAGATGGAAAAGTATATCTATGAACTTACTTTAAAGGTACGTGACTACGAGTGCGACCTGCAAGGCATTGTGAATAACGCTAATTATCAACATTATCTGGAACATACCCGTCATGAGTTTCTTTCATCGGTAGGCGTAAGTTTTGCAAAACTGCACGAAGAGGGCGTGGATCCGGTGGTAGCCCGCATTAATATGGCCTTCAAAACCCCATTAAAGAGTGGTGATGAATTCGTTTCCAAATTGTATATGAAGAAAGAAGGTATCAAATATGTGTTCTATCAGGACATCTTCCGGAAAAGCGATAATAAGGTTGTCGTTAAATCGACGGTGGAAACGGTATGTGTGGTAAACGGACGTTTGAGCGATAGTGAATTATTCGACCGGATTTTTGCGCCTTACCTGCAATGAGCACCGATGAAGAACGGATATGCAGTATTGCACTGACGCAAATACCGGGCGTTGGGCATATAGGTGCCAAACGTCTGGTAGACGGTATGGGGAGTGCTGCCGATGTATTCCGTTACCGGACTGAATTGCCCGATCGCTTACCCGGAGTGAATCAGGCAGTTGTCGCAGCATTGGATTCTCCACAGGCATTGAAGCGTGCCGAACAGGAATATGAGTTTGTACGGGATAACCGTATCTCTTGCCTTACGATGGCAGATGAGGGCTATCCTTCCAGACTGCGTGAATGCGATGATGCTCCCGTCGTATTATTCTTTAAAGGAAAAGCCGATCTCAATGCTTTCCACATTATTAATATGGTCGGGACCCGTAATGCAACGGATTACGGGAAACAAATTTGCGTCAGTTTCCTGCAGGATTTGCAGGCGTTATGTCCGGATGTACTTGTTGTCAGCGGATTGGCTTATGGGATCGATATCAATGCCCACCGGGCAGCACTGGCTGTCGAGCTTCCTACTGTGGGGGTATTGGCTCATGGGCTGGACCGTATTTACCCTTCGTTACATCGTAAAACAGCCATTGATATGCTCCGGCAGGGTGGACTGTTAACTGAATTTCTTTCCGGAACAAATCCGGATAAACATAACTTCATCAGTCGGAACCGTATTGTTGCCGGTATCAGCGATGCCACTATTGTGGTGGAGTCTGCCGCTAAAGGCGGTTCTCTGATTACGGCGGATATTGCCGGAAGTTATCATCGCGACTGTTTTGCTTTCCCGGGGCGGGTCACTGATGAATATTCGAAAGGATGCAATCAGCTGATACGGGACAATAAGGCTGTTTTATTGGAGTCTGCGGCGGATTTTGTGAAGGCAATGGGGTGGGATACCGGTTCACATACTATTAAACCGACAACCGTACAGCGGAATCTTTTCCCTGATTTATCTGCCGAAGAACTGAAGATTGTAGATATTCTCGGACGGCTGGGAGATTTGCAGATCAATGCGTTGATGGTGCAGGCTGATATTCCTATCAATAAGATCAGTGTCATTCTGTTTGAGCTGGAAATGAAAGGAGTAATCCGGGCCTTGGCGGGAGGAGTCTATCAGTTACTTAAATAAAGGGGCAAAAAAAAGGAGTCACGCCTGACTCCAACCTTTTGTTAACCTTAAATCTAATACTATGAAAAAAATCACGATACAAATGTAATTCTCTTCGGATGATTCTCCAAATATTTCCCTGAATATTGTCTCTCTTTTGAATTCCTTCACGGTTTTTCACGGATATGCCTTTATAATGTCTCTTCTTCCTGTTTATTTAGCAGTCTTTAGGGAAGGATAAACCCCGTCAAACTTGCAAAATCGTTCCAATCGTTTCACACAACAAACCAGGCCCTTTATTTAGTTAGATTAAGTGTATTTCGTTTAATTTCAAAGCTCTATATTTGCTTTATACAAATAGAGCAACTATGGAGAATCGCATCTATATATTCATCTTTTGGGGGATCCTTTTCTTTTTGCCGGGTGAAGGTTCTGCGATGATGACGATGACGGATGCCATAAGGAAAGAAGGGTTCGATTTTCAAAAAATAGACTGGTCTGTTTTGTACGAGAAGATTGCTGCAGATTCACAGGTGCCCGATCAGAGAGATGTACTGATGTTATTGGATTACCATCGTGATGATCCTGTAAGATGTGAGTCTTTATTGCGTCGGCTTAACGGAGGAAAAGCTTACCATTACATTGCGAACCGGATATTACCGGAACTGTCGGTACCGCAAAGAAAACGGCTTCCGGCAATGACGGTAAAAGAAGCAAAGCCGGTATATGGAGTGGAAACAGCTAAACCGCTTCCCGGTAAACTTGCCGGAGGAGAGCCTGTCATGGTAAATAGGGAAAAATCAGTAATGGAATCGGAGAAGGTGCGGCGGCAAACGGTATTGGCCGTGAAGAACAATCTGCTTTATGACTTGGCATTGGCACCCAATATAGAAGTGGAAATACCATTAGGTAAGCGTTGGTCTTTGAATACTGAATACAAATGTCCCTGGTGGCTGAACAGCAGAGAAGAGTTCTGCTATCAGCTGCTTTCGGGAGGGGTGGAAGGACGTTGCTGGTTAGGAAATCGCCGGAAACACGGCAGGCTGACAGGACATTTTCTGGGATGTTATGCAGAAGGAGGTATTTACGACTTCCAGTTTAAGGGAGATGGTTATCAGGGAAAGTATTATGCAGCCTCGGGGTTTACGTATGGATATGCTAAGCAGGTAGCCCGCCATCTTTCGTTTGAGTTTAGTGTGGGAGTGGGATACTTGACAACAGAATACCGTAAGTATACTCCTTACGAAGGCTCGTTAGTCTGGACAAATAGCGGACGTTACAATTTTATCGGGCCTACCAAAGCCAAGGTATCATTGGTCTGGCTTATAACGGCAAGGAGATAGAGATGGATGAAAGATATAGGACAGTTGCTTTTTGTGCTTTTCTGCCCGTTGTTGCTGATGACGGGATGCAGCCGGCGGGAACTGCTGGATGATTATCCGGTTAGTGGAGTACGGATCGCGCTAAACTGGGAAGGAGTGACAGAGAAACTACCGGAGGGAATGCAGGTTATCTTTTATCCGAAAGATGGAAGAGGTAAAAAGAAGAGTGCATATTTGTCGGCAACCGGTGGAGAGGTACCGATACCTCCCGGACATTACTCGGTTGTGGTTTACAATTACGATACAGAAACGGTCTTGATTCGTGGAGAAGAATCTTATGAAACCATTCAGGCTTACACCAATCTCTGTAAGTTTGGGGTTGCCGGAACAGAAAAGATGGTTTGGGGGCCGGATCCGCTTTATGTGATAAACATAGATGATCTGGATGTACGAAATAGTGAGGAGACATTAACGCTGGAGTTGAAACCAAGGCTGGTAGTCAGAACTTACTCCTTTAGCATCAAAGCACAGGGGTTGAGTAATGTTTCTACTGTGATAGGGAGTGTCGGTGGGATGGCAGACCATTATTTTTTAGGAAAAGGTTATGCCATGTGTGATGCCTGTCCGATTAATATTGATCTGAACGTGAAAGCCGGAAAGATAGAAGGGGTATTTACCACTTTTGGGCTACCCGAAGTTGTTCTTAGCCGTGCCGAGACCGAACTTCCGGTGATGATGAACCTGATGATTATTAAGGTGGACAAGTCGGTGCAGGAAGTGAAGATTAATATAACGGAAGCCGTACAAGAACCTACCGGCGGTGGTGAAGGAGGAGAAGGAGATGAAACGAAACCGCCGACATTGGTTGAAGTTGAAATAGAAGACGAAATAAAAGTAGACGATGTGGAGGTACCTCCGGGTGGAGGTGGCGGCATTGGCGGTGATGTAGGAGACTGGGACGACGAAACAAATGTGGAGTTGCCCGTTGGATAAGAAAAAAGGAATACATACAGATAAAACATTAATAACTTAAAAAAACATACTATTATGAAGAAGATTTTATTCGCAGCAGTTGCTGCAATGGCAATTACGGGTTGCTCACAGAATGAAGAGATTGAAAAGGCTGCACAGCCGGTGGAAATTGGATTCAATACGGCGGTGGGCAAAGCAACCAAAGCTACACCGATGTTGAATGATAATTTTAAGGACTTTAAAGTGTATGCCTATAACTCGGGAAGTAATCTTATAAAGGACGTTACTAAACTTAGTACTACGGTTTTTATGAATGGGATCAAAACAGAGAAGGGAGAAGAAGGCTTATGGGCTACAGAAGGTACCTATTACTGGCCATTGACTGATAAGCTTCAGTTTTTTGCTTATTCTCCTTCTGAATCCGAAGCGTTATCTGCTTGGTCAGCCGAAGGGCAATATCCAAGCTTTAGTTATACCGTCAACCCTGTGGCTTCTCAAGAGGATCTGCTTATAGCTCAGGCTACCGATAAAAATAAGACTGATGATAGTGGTAGCGGCGTAAGTCTTGGATTTAAGCATATTTTGACTCAGGTTAATTTTTCTGCAACCGGTAGCACGGATGGTTACAAATATGATGTAACAGGTATCGCAATATCGGGTGTCAATCAGACTGCTACATTTACGTTTGATGTAACTGCTGGTACTTGGGGTACTGCAAGTTCGGTTATTACATCTCCTTACGAATATGCTGGAACCTATGCAACAATAACAGGTACTGAGACAAAATCGTTTGATAAATCGGATGGTTCATTGATGCTATTGCCACAGACATTGCCTGCTGATGCTAAAATAACAGTTACTTATACAGTGAAAGACGCTTCAGATGCAACCATATTTAATGGTACCGGAGATGTTGAATTAGGTGGAGTAACTTGGACTGCTGGTAGCAAAATACGTTATACATTGTTGTTAAAAGATAATGGGGCAGAAGTTACATTCGTTCCTAAAGTAGACCCTTGGAATGAGGAAACAGCAGGACCTGAGAAGAATTAAAGGTAAACAGCAGGAGAGTGTTGAAGTTCAGTTTAGAAAAGGAGCACTTTTCATCTGAAGTTTGACTAACTCTTATCAACAAAGAAAAGAGCCATATCATTACTCAAAGGCAGAGTTTGATAGGGCTCTTTTTATATTTGTTGGTTGCAATCTGTAATATTTAGAATGGGCATTTTAGTTTAGAACATCTTTTTAGGTTCATCCGAAGGATGCGTCTTGCCGACGTTTATCCTACGGTAGAGGATCCGTTACTTTGCATGCCGGCTTCATTTACGTACCGAGGTAAACGCTTTTACGCACCGAGGTAAATGCCTTTACATGCCGAGGTAAATGCTTTTACATGCCGGGGTAAATACCTTTACATTGAAAAGAAAACTATGGTAAGTATAATCTTCTGATTACCAATTCTATTGAGAAAGATATCCAGTTACGTATTTGTCGGATGAACCTATTTTTATGCCATTTTCTTCTTTCTTAATTGTTTTTTCAAAAAAATCTCCTACATTTGTCGGCAACATAAACAAAACACAACGCGCTATGTCCGACTCCTTCTGTGGAGATAAGATGAACTGTCAGATATGTCCTAAGGCTGTTGATAATGCCATTATGCACGCTTCTCATCCGAGAGGTTTTCATCGTCCTGCCCAGAAGTGTGAAGAGAACCTGATGATTTTCCTCTTAAAAGGGGAAATATTAGTCAATAGTCAGGAATATGCCGGAACGATGTTACGTGCCGGAGAGTTTATTCTTCAAGCCATCGGATCGAAGTTGGAAGTATTGGCAATGACAGATGTAGAGTGTGTGTGTTACAGTTTTAACCAGCCGGAGCTTTTTTGTGAACAACGCTATAACTACATTATGAATGAAATTCCGGCACCGTTGATTTACTCACCTCTCAAAATTATCCCGGAGTTGCAATATTTTCTTGAAGGATCGAAAAACTATTTGAGTGAAAATAAAATTTGTCGGGAGCTGTTATCACTCAAACGGAAAGAACTTGCTTTTATTCTGGGGTATTATTATTCGGACTATGACCTGTCTTCATTGGTTCATCCGCTCTCACAATATACCAATAGCTTTCAGTATTTTGTTCTGCAAAACTATATGAGGGTGAAAACCGTAGAGGAACTGGCCCACATGGGAGGATATAGCGTGACTACATTCCGTCGCATTTTTAATACCATCTTTCACGAACCGGTCTACGAATGGATGCTGAAACGCCGTAAGGAGGGGATTATGTATGATCTTAAGTATACCGATGCCACCATTTCGGAGATTTGTTACAAATATGGTTTTGAGTCTTTGCCTCATTTCTCCAATTTTTGTAAGAAGTCGTTCGGTGCTTCGCCCCGGGCTATTCGAAAATCCAGCGGTAAGGAGTAGCTTTTAATGTTCGGGTGCTTCACTTCCCCTGATCGGCTTCATTATCTGGTATCGTAGATACCGTAAGAAATAATACTTTTCATATAAAAAAATTCCCCGCCGATGCCGGCGGGGAATTTTCCTACTTATTAATCAAATGCTAAGTTTTGCTTAGTCTTTCAGTTTTGCGATGATGAAATCGCGGTTCAAGCGGGCAATGTTGCTGATGGAGATGTTCTTCGGGCATTCTGCTTCACAAGCACGTGTGTTTGTACAGTTACCGAATCCCAGTTCATCCATTTTAGAAAGCATTGCTTTTGCACGGCGGGCAGCTTCTACTTTACCTTGTGGAAGCAGGTTCAGCTGGCTAACCTTGGCTGATACGAATAACATGGCAGAACCATTTTTACAAGCAGCTACACAAGCACCACAACCGATACATGCGGCAGCGTCCATGGCTTCGTCAGCGATGTCCTTAGAGATAAGAATGGCATTGGCATCCTGAGGAGCACCTGTGTTTACGCTTACGTAACCACCGGCCTGCATGATCTTGTCATAGGCCGTACGGTCAACCATCAAGTCGCGGATTACCGGGAAACCGGCAGAACGCCACGGCTCAACAGTGATAGTATCTCCGTCTTTGAAACGACGCATATACATCTGGCAGGTAGTAGCACCTGTTGCAGGTCCGTGTGGGTGTCCGTTGATGTAAAGAGAACACATACCGCAGATGCCTTCGCGGCAGTCGTGGTCAAATACGATAGGTTCGCCACCATCATTGATGATCTGTTCGTTCAGAATATCCAGCATCTCGAGGAATGAAGTATCGCCCGGGATATCTTTCATTTGGTATGTTTCAAAAGCACCTTTCGCTTTAGGGCTTTTCTGACGCCATACTTTCAGCGTGAATGATATATTTTTATCCATTTTTGTTTTCCTTTAATTGATTAACCGAATTATGACTTGTAGTTACGAGTCTGAACTTTCACGAATTGATAGTTCAAGTCTTCTTTGATCAATTCCGGTTCTGAATCTTCACCGGTGTATTTCCAGCATGCTACGTAAGAGAAGTTCTTATCGTCGCGCAATGCTTCGCCTTCCGGAGTCTGATATTCTGTACGGAAGTGTCCACCGCAAGATTCTTCACGGTTCAGACCGTCACGAGCCATCAACATACCTACTTCAATGAAGTCGATCAGGCGGAGGGCTTTTTCAAGTTCTACGTTCAGTTCGTTTACTTCACCCGGGATGCGAACGTTGGTCCAGAAGTCTTTTTTCACTTCCTGAATACCTGTCAGAGCTTTCTGCAGAGATTCTTTAGTACGAGCCATACCTACGAAGTCCCACATAATGTGACCCAGTTTCTTGTGGATTGAGTCAACAGAATGTTTTCCGTTTACAGCTTTAATCTTCTGGATTTTATCTTTCACTTCTTTCTCTGCTGCCGCAAATTCGGGCAGGTCTGTAGAGAAACGTGGTACCTGAATCTGGTCGGCCAGATAGTTCTGGATAGTATAAGGCAATACGAAATATCCGTCAGCCAGACCTTGCATCAATGCAGATGCACCCAGGCGGTTGGCACCGTGGTCAGAGAAGTTAGCTTCACCAATAGCGAACAGACCCGGGATAGAGGTCATCAATTCATAGTCAACCCAGATACCACCCATTGTATAGTGGATAGCAGGGAATATCATCATCGGAGTCTTGTACGGGTTCTCGTCAGTGATTTCTTCGTACATGTCGAAGAGGTTACCATAACGGGCGCGAACTACATCTTCACCCAGACGATCGATGGCATATTTGAAATCAAGGAATACGGCCAAACCGGTGTTGTTGACACCAAAACCTGCGTCACAACGTTCTTTGGCAGCACGTGAAGCTACGTCACGGGGAACAAGGTTACCAAATGCGGGGTAACGGCGTTCCAGATAGAAGTCACGGTCTTCATCAGGAATTTCAGTCGGCTTTTTAGTTCCTGCCTGTAATGCTTTGGCATCTTCAATCTTCTTCGGAACCCAGATACGACCGTCGTTACGAAGTGACTCTGACATCAATGTCAGCTTAGACTGCTTGTCACCGTGTACCGGGATACAGGTCGGGTGAATCTGAGCAAAACAAGGATTAGCAAAGTAAGCACCTTTTTTGTAGCATTGGATGGCAACAGAACCGTTGGAACCCATAGCGTTTGTAGAAAGGAAGAAAGCGTTTCCGTAACCACCTGTGCCGATTACTACAGCATGAGCGGCGAAACGTTCGATTTCACCGGTTACGAGGTTGCGGGCAATGATACCGCGTGCACGTCCTTCGATAACGACGAGGTCGAGCATTTCGTAACGAGTGTAAAGTTTAACAGTACCTTTTTGTACTTGACGGCTCAATGCTGAATAAGCGCCCAGCAATAGCTGCTGTCCGGTCTGGCCACGGGCGTAGAACGTACGGGATACCTGTGCACCACCGAATGAACGGTTATCGAGTGTGCCACCGTAATCGCGTGCGAAAGGTACACCTTGAGCTACACATTGGTCGATGATAGCGTTTGATACCTCGGCCAGACGGTAAACGTTGGCTTCACGTGCGCGGTAGTCACCACCTTTGATTGTATCGTAGAAAAGACGGTAAACCGAGTCACCATCATTCTGGTAATTTTTAGCTGCGTTGATACCACCCTGTGCTGCGATGGAGTGAGCACGACGGGGTGAATCCTGAATACAGAAATTGAATACTCTGAAACCCATTTCGCCCAGAGAAGCGGCGGCAGATGCCCCGGCAAGTCCGGTACCTACAACGATAATGTCAAGGCGACGTTTGTTGGCAGGGTTAACAAGTTTTTGATGAGCTTTATAGTTACTCCATTTTTCGGCGAGCTGGCCTTCAGGAATTTTTGAATCTATCTTAGTCATAATGCTATTTACAATTTAATCATTTACAATTTACAATTTAGCAAGCACCGCATGCCAACGATTTAACGAAGAATACGACTACTACCAGAGCAAAGCATACAACAACGATGGTTGAATAGATGTTGGAGATGCATTTCCAGCGGTTGATCCAAATCTTGTTGTTCCAGCCCAGAGATTGCATAGAGCTCCAGAAACCATGAGTCAGGTGGAACCAAAGGGCGCCCAGCCAAACGAGGTACAGCACTACGTATACGGGGTTAGAAAAAGTGTTCATGATGTGATAAACACCATCGGCAGCATAAGTTGTGTCTGCTACTCCTCCCATGTTGTGTATCAATTCCGGTAACTGCATTTTAGCCCAGAAATTAAAGAGGTGAAGGCCCAAACCTAAGATAACGATGATACCCAGCACCAGCATGTTCTGTGATGCCCATTCTACGGTTTTGGGTTTGTCAACTACGGCGTAACGTTCGCTACCACGTGCTGCGCGATTCTGGATTGTCAGCCAGAAAGCGTAGATAATGTGAATCACGAAGAGGGCAGCCAGGCCCAGCGTAGCTACCAACGCATACCAGTTTGCTCCCAGGAACTCACAAACCAGGTTGTAACCCTCAGCCGAGATGATCGCAACAAGGTTCATCGCCATGTGAAACGTTAGAAACAGGACAAGGGCGATACCGGTAACGCTCATCACCACTTTCCTTCCTACAGATGAATTACTTAACCACATAAATGATTGATTTTAAATTATTTAATTGTTAGAACTATAATTTCTGTTTTACGAGCCTTCTTTCTCATTGTGCAAAAGTACACGAAATACATTGATTAACCAAAGAATTAAAGAAATAATTCTTTAATCTGAAGTGCCTGGAGAGAACAGGATAAATAGGGCCGGTAAAATAGTAACTGATTGACTGAAAGCACTCCATGAGGAAACCTGGCAAAGGATTGCCGGTTGTGTTTATAAGTGATTTATTGTGAATCTGTTAGAAGAGTAAATTATTTGTTCTTAAGAAGTTAACCTTGATCTGTATAAAAAGAAGTTGTTTAGTGCATATTCGAACTGTTCTTTTCTTAATTTTGCATCCCAGAGAAGGAATGATCAAAAGAAACAGGCAATACCAGATTTATGATAAACACACTCACCTCTTTGCGACTTATATTTGCTTTAATGGTTTTTGGAGCACATTGTTATGTAATAGACGACTTTTTCGATCTTCATTTTTTTAAAGAAGGTTTTGTCGGTGTTAGTTTCTTTTTCGTACTAAGCGGTTTTATTATAGCATACAATTATCAAAAGAAACTAAGTGAAAGCAAAATGACCAAACGATCTTTCTGGGTAGCGCGCATAGCCCGTATTTATCCTTTGCATGTCCTGACTTTATTGATTGCTGCCGCTTTAGGAGGCTATGTAATTGCATCGGGATTTACGGATTGGAGCAAGCATTTTTTGGCTTCACTCACATTAACAAATGCCTATATACCTAAAGCTGATTACTTTTTTTCATTTAACAGTCCTTCGTGGAGCTTATGTTGCGAGCAGCTTTTTTACTTCTGTTTTCCATTTCTGGTGCCGATGGCAAAAAACTATAAGGGTTTGTTCTGTGTTTTCTTAATCTCCGCGATATTGGTTATTGTCGGTATGTATTTTACTCCGGAAAGTGATATAAAAGGATATTGGTACGTTAATCCGATTGCTCGATTTCCGGATTTTATAGTCGGCATGTTGTTGTTTCAACTGTACGACCGTTTGAAAAATAAAAACATCACATCTTTCCAAGGAAGTATTATTGAAATAATATCGATCGTCTTATTTTTGGTATTCTATCTATATGCTGCTGAAGTTCCAAAAGTATATCGGTATTCCTGTTACTATTGGCTGCCGATCGCGTTCATCTTGATCAGTTTCTCTCTGCAAAAGGGTTGGGTCTCACGTCTTTTGTCCAATCGTATTTTAGTGATTGGGGGAGAGATTAGCTTTAGCTTTTACCTGATTCATCTTTTTGTTTTGTTATCTTATGCGGAGTGGCAGAAAGAAAATAACTTTCATATAGTCTGGTACGTTTCCATTCCGATTCTATTTTGTGTCATCGTCTCGTTAAGCCTGCTCTCTTACTATTATTTTGAGAAGCCGATGAATAGGCGAATTAGAGCACTGTTAAATAAATAATTCGTGGAATAAGGGTTCTTCTCCAAATTTGGTGGTAAGTTTTCTTTTACTCATGGAATCTAATTCCGTTTTCGGAAGTGTAAGCTCTCGTTTATAGTTGACAAAAAAGCAAGTATCCCGGCTTTCCCCCGAAGAGTCCATCCATGAGGTGAAGAAGCGAATTTTAGAATAAACCATCTGAAAATCAATATCTTTAAAAAGTAAGATTTCTATCCTCAAAAGCTTTGTTTTAACACAGAGTTAAAGCTTGTTCTTTGGATGTGAATAACAGGTTCTTTAAATGCAAAAGCCTTATTATTTGCGCATAAGAACTTGACGAACTGCAAAAGGCGTTAACAATGTTAATTGAAGAAAGGTATAAGGATGAAGATACCGGTCCGGACGGCGCAAATTCACTTCCGAAACTTGAGTTATCTTATTCAGCCGGTGTCTGGTTTTTCTTATTAAAGCAAATAAAAAGGACAATTATCAACTTGAAAATAAAGAAATAAAGAATTTACCACCAAATTTGAAGAAGAACCGGAATAACTCACCAATAAAAGCTTCATCAAGGAAGTGGATGTTTATAAAGTTTTGTGGTAATGGTTATCGTCCTGGTATATAATGGAGGGTATTGGAACAGAAGGTCTGCTTACTATGGATGCCAAATAGCGGACCGTTTCTCTTTTGCCAGGCAAAGGGCGGTTTCTATTCTGTTTTTAGAGTAGTAATTTTTTCACCTTTGGCTGCACGTGTACGAAGGGCACGCGGGGAGTCTCCAAAAGAAGCTTTGCAGAAATGTGCAAAATGTGATAAGGAATCGAAACCATAACGATTGCTGATTTCAGTGATGCGTTGTTTGGTGTGCTGGAGATCTTCCAGGATACCTTCTCTTTTCTTGCTCAGAATCCATTCGTATACCGGCACTCCATACATATTCTTAAATAAGCGGCGGAAGGTAGTAGTTGTATAGCCTCCCAAGTGTGCGAACTCTTCCACGTTTTTCACTTTTTCGTAATTTTGCATGACGAAATATTGGAAGCTTTCTGTATAACTGCTGATGGGATAAAAGAATCTACTTAATTGGGGTGACGGGTAATAGCAGGTAATCAGATACATAAGTTCCTGACATTTGAGATCGATAAACGCACCGCAAGGAATCTGTTCACTCAGGTAATCACAAATATCTTTCATGAAATTGGTAATACGTTGGGTCATTACCAAAGGCGTATAAGTTAAGGGTGATTCTGATTGTTGCAGGATTTCCTGATAATGTTGCTCACAGATCAAAGGTGGTTCGTTGAACCAATACACTACATAACTTACGTCTGTCAGCGCCAATAATTCTAATTTTGAACCGATGGACTGGAGGATAAACTGTCCTTCGCGTAACGTTGTGCCGGGATACTCTTCGCTGTTGATCAATAACTCTCCTTGTAGCATAAACAGAATACAGTTTTGTGTGCATTTGTCAGCCGGGAAATGTTGTCCTTTTGGAAACGTCCGATGAACAAGTATGCCTTCTGTAGCTTTGGGACATTGCGCACAATCTGTCTGTCTATTACAAAGAGTTTCTCTGGCCATGAATTAAAGTTAGGTGTCAGGGTAAATAATACTTGGGGAACAAAGATAGGTTTTTTTTGCGAAAACTCTGTCTTTTTAATCTATCTTTGCTGCAAAATAGTAAATTAGTAGAAAAATGAAGAAATTTGTGCTTATTTGTTTTTGTGTGCTTTCTTCGATGGGAGGGTATGCTCAGAACTGGGATATCAATACGTTACATAAAATAAACAGTCTTGATGGTAAGTTTGCGAGGAATTATAGCAAGGCTTTTTCTAAATCGGCACCTTATATCGCAGTAGGTGTTCCGGTGGCGATGGCTGTATATGCAGGGATTGATAAAGATAAAGAGTTATTGAAGGATGCTATTTATATTGGGACGAGTGTAGCCGAGGCAGTTGTAATTACATATGGTATGAAATATGCTTTTGACCGTGAGCGGCCATATGACCGTTATCCGGATCGGGTGAATGCGCGCAGCCATGAATCGAGTCCTTCGTTTCCCTCCGGGCATACGGCAGCCGCCTTTTCGTTGGCTACTTCTTTGAGTATCCGTTATCCTAAGTGGTATGTGATAGCTCCATCAGCCTTTTGGGCATGTTCTGTGGGCTTTTCAAGAATGAACGAAGGTGTGCATTACCCGTCGGATGTAGCGGCAGGAGCTGTGATAGGTGCCGGTTGCGCGGTAGCCAATATTTATGTGAATCGCTGGCTCAATAAATGGTTGTTCGGTGAGAAAAAGCAGGTTACTATAAATTATTAACATAAACGGTGAATGATGGACACTCTGCCAAAAGCGTAGACTGATCATCATTCACCGTTCATAACTCTCCGTTAGAGAATCATTATTTCAATATTTTCTCGTATTCTTTATCATTTAAGATTTCCAGTGCCCGCTCCACACTCTTATTGGTAGCATTCATTACTTGAAAGTATTCATTCATATCCCATAAGTCACGGGCTATCAGAGCTTTTAATTGGGCCTTAATCAGTGGTAAAGCCTTGTTGTACTGCTCTTCGTTGAACTCTATCTTTTCTTTGTCGGCAGCCTCTCTCAGGAAATTCAATATCTGGTCGTCTATTTCAAACTTCTCATTGAATTTCTCAAAGGTCTTATATTTATCCAATAAAGCCTTGCGGTTATTTTCAATAAAGTTCATAGTCGTTTTGATTACTACCCCTTTGGCTACCAGGTTACGATGGTAATCAGTATACAGAGTCGTGTCAACCGGAACAAAATAATCAGGCATGATACCTCCGCCGCCATAGACGGTGCGTCCCAGCTTTTTAGTCTGGCATTTTAGTGAGTCCGGGAAGTGGATACTGTCTGCACTTACCATTTCGCCGTGATTGTAACGGTCGATAAGGTCCTGATTGTATTTATCGATACTGCTTTCGCTGCTCTTTCCTTTTCCCGGCTTCTCGTTGATGTTGCTATCATAAGGTTTCTGTATGCAACGCCCTGCAGGAGTATAATAGCGGGCTATGGTCAGGCGGATCATGGAGCCGTCGGGCAGGTCGATCGGGCGTTGAACCAATCCTTTTCCGAAAGAACGGCGTCCTACTACGACACCCCGGTCCCAATCCTGAATGGCTCCTGTTACAATTTCGCTTGCCGAGGCCGAATATTCATCTACCAATACCACCAAGCGTCCGCTACGAAAGCTTCCGTTACCTTTGGCAAAGAACTCACTGCGTTGCGCAGAACGTCCTTCTGTGTAAACAATCAGTTCTTTTTGTCCCAGAAACTCATTTGCCAGGTCGATGGCAGCGTTCAGGTAACCTCCCCCATTGCCTTGCAGGTCTAAAATTAAGTCTTTCATTCCTTTCTTCTGTAACTCTTTCAGGGCTTTCAGAAACTCTTCTGCAGTGGTTGCTCCGAAACGGTTGATACGGATGTATCCTGTTTTGGGTTGAATCATATAAGCAGCGTCCAGACTGAGGATGGGGATTTTATCCCTTTTTACGTTGAATAAAAGTGGTTCTTTCACACCTCTCCGGATAATGGTCAGATTTACTTTCGAGTCTTTGGGGCCCCGCAGACGTCCCATGATTTCCTCTGTGCTCATTTTGACTCCTGCGATGGCAGTATCGTTAACTGCGATGATGCGGTCTCCTGCCAGAATACCCACTTTTTCGGAAGGGCCATTGCTCACCGGTTGTACAATGAGTAGCGTATCTTCAATCATCTGGAATTGTACCCCTATTCCTTCAAAGTTACCTTGGAGAGGTTCGTTCATTTTCTTAACCTCTTCGGCATCCGAATAGGTGGAATGAGGATCGAGTTGTGCCAGCATTTCGATAATGGCCGATTCAACGAGTTTATTTTCATTGACCGTATCTACATATAAATTAGAGATGGCGAACTCTGCCAGTTGCAATTTTCGCATGGCAGGTGAGCCGAAGTTTTGTGCCTGTAATCCTAAAACGGAGCACAAACCGATAAACAGGTATATTATTTTTTTCATGATCACATGGGGTTATTACATTTCCATCCCTTTGGGAATGAACATACTGATATCTTTATTATAGCCCAGTAGTTCGCGTACAATGGTAGAACTGACACAAGTGAGTTCCGGTTCGGTAAACAGCAGAATGGTTTCGATTCCTGCCAGTTTCCGATTGATATCGGCAATGGTTTCTTCGTATTCGAAATCTTTCACGGTACGGATGCCACGGACGATAAATCGGGCATCTACCTGACGGGCAAAATCAATAGTCAGGCAATCGTAAGATTCAACCCTGATCCGGGGTTCGTCTTTATAAAACTTACGAATCATTTCCACACGTTTCTCTATCGGGAAGTACGTATTTTTATTTTCGTTGATACCGATGCCGATGACAACTTCATCCATAAATGTCAGGGTTCGTTGTACAACAGAATAGTGTCCGATAGTAAACGGGTCGAACGTTCCCGGAAAGATGGCTCTTCTCATGTCTATGCGATGTCTTCTTCTATAACCAGATTGTCAATAATAAAGTTTTGCCGTTCCATTGTATTCTTACCCATATAGAATTCAAGTAGTTCTTTGACCGTGTCTGTTTTGCGCAACGACACTTGTTCAAGACGCATGTCTTTACCGATAAAGTGTTTGAATTCGTCGGGTGAGATTTCTCCCAGACCTTTAAACCGGGTGATTTCCGGATTCGGGCTAAGTTCTTTGATGGCATTCACCCGCTCTTCTTCGGTATAGCAATAGAGTGTTTTCTTTTTGTTGCGTACGCGGAAAAGAGGGGTCTGAAGGATGTATACATGTCCTTTCTTGATCAGATCGGGGAAGAACTGGAGGAAGAAAGTGATCAGCAGCAAGCGGATGTGCATACCGTCCACATCGGCATCGGTCGCTACAATCACTTTATTATAACGCAATCCCTCTATGCCGTCTTCTATGTTCAATGCGGCCTGCAGCAGATTGAATTCTTCGTTTTCGTAAACCACTTTCTTGGTCAGGCCGAAAGAATTGAGTGGTTTACCACGGAGGCTGAATACAGCTTGTGTGTTTACATCCCGGCTTTTGGTGATGGAACCGCTTGCCGAGTCACCCTCGGTGATGAAGATGCACGATTCCTCTTCCAGCCCTTTGCCTTTCACATCGTTCAGGTGGATACGGCAATCACGCAGTTTCCGGTTGTGCAGATTGGCTTTCTTAGCACGTTCACGTGCCAGTTTCGTAACTCCGGCAATAGCCTTGCGTTCTTTTTCCGAATCCTGTATCTTTTGTAACATGATTTCGGCTACATCCGCATGCTTGTGGAGGAAATTGTCTACCTCTTGTTTTACAAAGTCGCCAACGAACTTGTTCACAGTAACGCCACCCGGCGACATGTTGGTAGAGCCGAGTTTAATTTTAGTCTGGCTCTCGAACATGGGTTCTTCCACATTGACAGCAATGGCGGCTACCAATCCGTTACGGATGTCGGTATAGTCCTGGTTCTTATTATAGAATTCCTTGATAGTGCGGGCAATGTGTTCTTTGAACGCACTTTGATGGGTACCTCCCTGAGTGGTGTGCTGTCCATTGACGAATGAATAGTACTCTTCGCCATATTGTCCTGTATGGGTAAAAGCGATTTCGATATCCTCTCCCTTGAGGTGGACGATGGGGTAGAGTCCGGTAGCTGTCATATTATCATTCAGCAAATCGACCAGACCGTTACGCGAAAGAATCCGCTGCCCGTTATAGATAATGGCCAACCCGGTGTTCAGGTAGGTATAATTGCGCAGCATCGTCTCGATAAACTCGGGACGGAAAGTATAATTCAGAAATAAAGTATTATCGGGTTCGAAGAAGATGTAAGTACCGTTTTCTTCCTCGGTATCCTCGGTGTGATCTGTTATCAACTCACCTTTGGTAAAGGTGGCGCAGCGCACTTTACCATCCCGGTAACTACGTACTTCGAAGTTTGAGCTCAAGGCATTGACAGCTTTCACGCCGACACCGTTCAGTCCGACACTCTTCTTGAATGCTTTGCTGTCATACTTACCACCGGTGTTCAGCACACTGACTGCTTCTACCAGTTTTCCCTGTGGGATACCACGGCCGTAGTCGCGTACGCTGACACGAAGATTCTCTTCAATTCTGATTTCAATCTTCTTGCCGGATTGCATTTTGAACTCGTCGATACTGTTGTCAATAACTTCTTTCAGAAGGACATAAATTCCGTCTTCGGGATGCGAACCGTCGCCCAGCTTACCGATGTACATACCCGGACGGGTGCGCACATGTTCCATGTCGCTCAGGTGGCGGATGTTGTCGTCTGTATATTCTACAGGGTTGTTGTCTACAGGTATCAGTTCGTTCTCTTCCATTGTTTTTAGTCTATCTTCTTAGTAAACGCACGACGTCGTTTATGTTGTTCGGTTTTAAAGTATTCCCATTGTGCCTGAACTTTTCCGTTCATTTCCAGTTCGGGGTTGCTTTCTGCAAAGATAAAACCTAATTTTTGATAAACCGGAATTAAATCGGAAAATAACAAAGCATTAACACCTTTGTTCTGGTACTCCGGTTTTACGGCTACAAGCAGCAAGTCAAGCATTTTGGCTCGTCGTTTCATAAATAATGCCTTCAGCAGATAATACCATCCGAGGGGGAGTAATCGTCCGTGTGATTTCTGCAATGCTTCTGAAAGTGAAGGCATTGAAATTCCTACGGCGATCAGTTTGTCTTCCGCATCGGTAATCAGGGTCACCATCCGCAGGTCGACAATCGGGAGATACATTTTTACGTATTGGTCAATCTGGCGTTGGGAGAGGGGAGAGTAGCCATACAGCGGGCTGTAAGCTTCGTTCATCAATTCGAAGATGGCTTGTCCGTAATCGGCTGCGATCTTTCTGGATGAAGTGTATTTCTTTACCTTGAGGTTATATTTACGTTGGATAAGATCGGATATGCGCTGATGTTTTTCGGGAATGGCATCGGGAATGAAGATTTTATATTCCACCCAATCGGCGTCTTTGCCGAATCCCAGTTTCTCCATATGTTGCGGATAGTAGGGATAGTTATAGATAGTGGCCATGGTGCTGAGTTGATCGAACCCTTCGATCAGCATGCCTTCTGCGTCAAAGTCGGTAAATCCGAGGGGACCCTGAATATTTTCCATTCCTTTGGACTTGCCCCATTCTTCTACGGTTTGCAAGAGTTTCGAAGATACTTCAAGGTCGTCGATGAAATCGATCCAACCGAAACGGACATCTTTCTTGTTCCAGGTGGCATTGGCACGGTGGTTGATGATACCTGCGATGCGCCCTACGATTTTCCCGTCTTTATAAGCCAGAAAGTATTCGGCTTCACAAAATTCGAAAGCCGCGTTTTTCTTCTTATTGAATGTGTTCAGCATGTCGTCGTAGAGGTCAGGTACGGAATAGGGATTCTCTTTGTATAATTCGTAATTAAAACGAATGAATTTCTTAAGTTCTCTTTTCGTCGATACCTTTTTAATTGTAATGGCCATAACTTGTATTTATGATGAGGCAGCAAAGATACGTGATAATCTTTAAATTACCACGTACAGAAACTAAAAACTGTGTGCCTCAATGTTTTCAGATCTGATAGATAAGATAGGTTGTATAGGCTATATAGCACAAGACCAGAATGCTTCCTTCGATCCTTGTGATGGTGCGTTTGGCGAAGAATAATCCGAAAAACCAGAGCAGGATGCCTGATCCGACCAACGTGAAAAGATCGAAATTATTGATGCCTGCCAACTGTAAGGGGGTGATGGAGGCACTGCACCCCAACACAAAGAAGATATTGAACAGATTGCTGCCTATGACGTTGCCGATGGCTATTTCGGGATTCTTTTTCAAGGCAGCCACAATGGAGGTAGCCAGTTCGGGCAGGGAAGTGCCTCCGGCTACGAGTGTGAGTCCGATAACGGATTCGCTGACACCCAGATTACGGGCGATGTTACTTGCTCCTTCTACAAACCACTGTCCTCCGAAGATAAGTCCGCCTAATCCGCCCAGAATAAAAAGTACGGATTTCCACATCGGGAGACTTTTGATTTCTTCTTCCGGTGGCTGGGCGTCGTTCGTATTACGAGAAGCTATGGCAAATGTGTAGCCCAGAAAGATAGTGAAGAAGCAGAGCAGAATCAATCCGTCTGAAATACTTAATGTATTACGGGGAGCTTTGTCCAGAAAGACATCGTTGGCACATATCAGCAGAACAATGGAAGAAAGAATACACAAGGGAATTTCTTTTCTCAAGGTGTTCCGGGTGATTACAATGGGAGCGAAGAGGGCTGTGCAACCCACGATCATCAGGGTATTGAAAATGTTGCTTCCCACAACGTTGCCGACAGCGATGTCCGCACTGCCTTTCAAGGCGGATGATACACTTACCGTCAGTTCCGGTGCCGATGTCCCGAAAGCTACAATGGTCAGTCCGATCACAATGGAAGGAATATGGAAACGTTTGGCTACGGACGCAGCTCCATCCGTCAGGCAGTTGGCGCCCACTAAAATAAGGAGTAATCCTCCGATAAGTAGTAATATATCCATGTTGATACCTTAAATTACTGATTCGGGTGCAAATATAGTGATTTCACTCTATGCTATGTCAAAAACAATCTGTATGTTTGGCACGTTTATCCATTTTAGTGACAATGACTATATGAGTTTTTGATATGAAGAAGAACAGATTATTCAGCCTTTTGTTGTTTCTGTTAGTGGCCAACAGTATGTTTGCCCAGTTAGGGAAAGCGGTCCGGGAGATACTGACCGGAGACAGTGCCGTTACCCATACCACGGTCCGGAATGATTCGGATTCCATACGGATGGCAAATATGAAAAGGGAGTTGGAAGAGGCACGTCTGAATGAAGCCAATATGCGTATGGAAATGGAGCAGTTGAGGTTGAAGGCCTTTGCTGCCGATTCTGTGAAGCTGGCACAGCAGAAAGCACGCATCGACTCACTCCGTCAGTTCACTCCGGGCGTACCGGTGGTGGTTGAGGGTGATACGTTGTTTTATCTCTACACCAAGCGTGGAGGATACACTCCGTTGCAGAGGGCTGAAATGATTGACGCGGCCATTACCCAATTGGGTAAACGGTTTACGCTGCATCCCGATTCGGTATATATAGAGAGCAGTGATATAGTGTCCGATTTGATGTATGGCAATAAGGTCATTGCTTCGTTTACCGACCAGGACGGGTTGTGGGAAGGACGTTCCCGTGAGCAACTGGCGGCAGATAAGCGTATCGTGGTGGTGAAGAAGCTGAAGGAACTGAAAGAGGAACACAGCTTCTGGCAATTGGGTAAACGGATTCTCTATTTCGTTTTAGTATTGGTGGGGCAATATCTCTTGTTCCGGCTTACTACCTGGCTTTTCCGTAAGCTGAAAGTACGTATCCAGAAGCTGAAGGACACAAAGTTGAAACCCATTTCCATTCAGGACTATGAACTGCTGGACACACAACGGCAGGTTAATTTGCTGATCTTCCTTTCCAACCTGTTGCGTTACGTGCTGGTGTTTCTCCAGTTGTTGATTACTGTTCCGCTTCTATTTGTTATTTTTCCGCAGACCAAGGGGTTGGCCGACACGATCTTTTCGTATATCTGGAATCCGGTGAAGGATATTTTGGTAGGCATCGTCGATTATATTCCCAATCTGTTCACCATCTTTATTATCTGGTATGCTATTAAATATCTGGTGCGTTTTGTCCACTATCTGTCCCGTGAGATTGAAGCCGGGCGGCTTAAGTTCGGCGGTTTTTATCCCGACTGGGCAATGCCTACTTTTCATATTATCCGCTTTTTGCTTTATGCATTTATGATTGCGATGATTTATCCTTATTTGCCGGGATCCAGAAGCGGGGTGTTTCAGGGAATATCGGTCTTCGTCGGATTGATCGTTTCGTTGGGGTCCAGTACGGTGATCGGTAATATCATTGCGGGACTCGTCATTACCTATATGCGTCCTTTCAAGTTAGGGGACCGCATCCAGCTGAATGATACTACCGGAAACGTGATAGAGAAAACACCTTTGGTGACCAGGATCAGGACACCGAAGAATGAAGTGGTGACAATCCCCAACTCGTTTATCATGTCGTCTCATACGGTGAACTATAGCTCTTCGGCGCGCGAATACGGATTGATTATTCACTCTGAGGTGACCATTGGTTACGATGCTCCCTGGCGTCAGGTGCACCAGTTGCTGATAGAAGCCGCCTTGAATACTCCCGGAGTGATTGATGATCCTCGTCCGTTTGTACTTGAAACGTCATTAAGCGACTGGTATCCGGTTTATCAGATCAATGCTTATATTCGCGAGGCGGATAAGCTGGCGCAAATTTATTCGGATCTGCATCAGAACATTCAGGATCGTTTTAATGAAGCGGGCGTCGAAATCATGTCACCTCACTATATGGCTATGCGTGACGGCAACGAGTCTACCATTCCGAAAGATGATCTGAGACCTAAAACCGATAAGCAGTAGTAAGCGGATGAGTCAAAAACTCACACCACGGAGGATCCCAAGCGGTTAAGTTTCCGGTTAATTAAGAATAAATACTTTATGGCACACTCTATGTCTTTTATCGTAAGAAATAAGTTTTCGCCCTGTTTCTTTGCTTTCTCAAACGATTGTTCCTATCTTTACGGAGATTAAAAAGAAGAATCCCGCCCGCTTGGTCAGCATCTGGATAGATCCTCTAAAAAAAGCAGAAATCAAGATAAGTAAAAATCAAGACATAATACCATTAGAAACCGCTACCCGTAGCGGTTTTCTTTTTATACAAAATCAGGAAAATTGAAAATCGTCGTCCAGAGGGCGATATACCGTCGTCACGATCTCAACAAAACATCGTCTAAGATGACAATTTTTGTCGTCTTAGACGACGATTTTTCGAGAGGTAAACGCTCTTAATTTACTTTTAGTAATTATTTGATACGTTTTATAGGTTGTTGATTTGTTTTTGAATGTTGACAAATAGAACCTCTCAGAGAGTTGGTTCTCCGATTCATTGCAGAGTGAAGAAGCAGGAGTACCACAGAGCTTTCAGGTTCTGATTTACTATAGAGGATATAGAGACTGATTCTATCTTATATATTCCTAAAGATTAAAACTCAGTGTCAGTTTGCGTAATCGGTTCCTGTGTCCCATAAAACAGAGCCGGCTCTTTCGTCGCGAAGAAGCCGGCTCTTTGAAAGTTGTGTATTTTTCAAGAGAGAGTGATTTATTTCTTTCGGGTCACTGTATAGAGTATATTCCCTTTTTTATCGATCATACGTAAGTTCAATTCCTTTTTATCGGCAGAACATACAGAAAAGCCCGGTTCGGGACTACAGAATTGAGTACCTTCAACCGGTTTCACCTTACGCGCCAGCGATCCGGCAGAGTTTACGATATAGTCGGTATCACTGCCCGGTACACGGATATGCTGGAAGTTGTGAATGTGTCCGCAGATGTACATATCTACCTTATGCTTCCTCAAGATAGGGTCGAGCCGTTTTTGCAAATCACCGCGTTCACTCTGGTCTTTCGGTGTTTCGGCATAGATAGGATGATGGCCGGCAACGATTACCCAGTCCTCTTTGGCAGCAGTCAGCACAGAATCCAGCCAAGCCAGTTGTCCGTTCATATCCTGCCGGCAGGCATCGGGATAAGTTTCGGTTTCGTTGCGGTATTTGTCGATCAGGGGAGCGGTATCTATCCAGACAATGCGGATGGTGGCACTTTTTTCTTCAAACGTCTTGGTGTAATAACGTGCAGGCATGGTCCAGCGGCGGCTCACCCGGCTGTAGTCCAGTACAGCCTGGGTATTACCCCGGTATTCGTGGTTTCCCAACACAGGATACCAGTCGATCATCAGCTCCGGATGACTGTAGATCAGCTCAAAGTTGGTCATCCAAAGCGGGTCGTCCACGCTGCGTACTCCTTCGAAGTGATGGACGTCTCCGGGAGCCAGTACAAATTCAGGGCCTATTTCCTCGCCCATGGTTCCCATTAATTCGGCGATTGGTTTCTGGTCGTAGTAGCCGTTACGTCCCAGATCGTTGGCAATATAGAAGTTAAACTTCTTGTCGAATATAGAGTAGTCCCTGATCTGGGCTGAGGCTACCGCCCCGATGAAGATAAACAGAAGTGTCAGTAAGTTCTTTAATTTCATAAATATGGTTTTTTATATTGATTATTAATGAATTGAATACGTTTTTTCATCAGTGATGCGAGAAGACGGTTTTAATCTCAGACCCACGGTGCACCGTTTCTAAAGGAGCGATGCACCGTTTCCTAATCAGCGGTGCACCGTTTTTCAATAGCCGCTGCACCGTTGATTCAACCTCCTCTGATAGCCGGTTAGAAGTTGATCTTAAACCCGGCATTAATCTTTACGCCATAATATTCCGCCTGCATCGTACGGTTTTTTGTCCCCTGATAATAGCGGAGCGGCTGATTCAGCAGGTTGTTTGCTTCGGCATAGAGGGTGTAGTGTTTTGCAAAAGTGTAACTGGCGTTTACATCCAGATAGCTCACACGGTCATAATAGCGGTCGTGAAAGGTGTCTTCACCCATCTCGTCAATAAAGGCGGAGGCAAAGTTATAACTCAGGCGGAGATTCAGCCCGCTTTTCTCAAAATAAAGTGATGCGTTGGCGGTATGCTTCGGAGAGCCCGGCAGGCTCAGGTCCTTTTCGTTCTCGCGTCCTTCGAAGTTGAAGTCTTCTACACGGGAGTGGGTGAAAGTATACGTGCCATAGAAGCCGACACATTTCAGGGCAGGAGCGATAAATCCGAAATCACGCTGGTAAGAGAGTTCCATACCTATCAGATTGGCATTGCCTGCATTCTTGGGTTGGATAAAGCGGTTGTATAGGTTGCCGTTGTATTCGTAGTTCGTAGCCACCTGATTGACAATGAAATCGTCTATTTTCTTGTAGAATACTCCTGCGCTGACCAGGCCGATACTCTTGAAGTAATAATCCGCGCTCAGGTCGAAGTTATAAGAAAGAGTCGGTTTCAGGCCGGGATTACCCACTGTCACTTCGTTATCCGAACGTTTAATGTTGACGCTGGGCACCAGGGCGGAATACTTCGGGCGCGACAGCGTCTGGGTAAACGAACCGCGTACCTTGAAATCTTCATTTATGCTCCACTTCATAAGGAGTGACGGAAGGAAGTTGATGTAACTGTTTGTTTCTCGGGCAGTCTTTGAGGTTTGGTCTGTTTCGTCGTCATACGTCCGTCCGGTATAGCTGAGGCTGGTATTCTCAATGCGTAGTCCTGTCATCAGCTCCACGTTGTCGGTGAGTTTCTGGTCGAAGCGGATGTATCCCGAGCTTACAGTCTCGCGTGCTTCGAAGTTGCCTGCCAGTTCTTCCTGTACCTGTTCTTTGTCAAATAAGGAAGGATTGTTCAGATCCAGTGAGCCTGCATATTCTTTGCTGGCATAAACACCTGCCTTGTATTTGTTACTCGGCATGAAGTTTTTGTTAGTCTGATCTACCGTATTTTGCAGGCTGTGGGTCATAAATGCATCTTCATCTTTCGGGGTATATTCATAGAAATCCACCTCCTTGTCTTTGGTTTTGCGCACTACTTTGGCTCCAAACTTCAGTTTGTTTCCGTTTTGGAACGGAAGCTTGAAGTTCATAGAGAATTTCAGATCTTCTTCTTTGATGTCTTGTTGTTGTTCGGTAAGTTCTTTCAGGTCGAAATCCTTGTTCAGCGTCATCGTAGAGCCGGGCTTCGGAGTAGCCAATGGTTCGCGTTCGTTACTCAGATCCATATCGAATTGCTGCTTCTTGAGCTGAAAGTCGATGTAACGCTCGTTCGGACGCTCCTCGGTTGCTTGGGCATAACTGGCGTTCCAGTCCATAGATAGCGGTCCGAACAGATGCTCCCCGCCCAATGTGAAGTCCATTGTGCGCTGGCGTTCCAGACGGGCATTCCGATTGTCGGGTGTGCCGGCTTTAGTCTGTACGCGTACGGTTGCTTTGCCTTCTTCGTCCAGATCTTTAAGAGTAGTGCGGTACCGGTTTTCCCAGTCGTTCCGGTTATTGAAAATACCTTTGAACATCAGTTTATGGTTTTCGTTGATGTCCCAATCCAGGGCTGCCGAATAGCTCTGGCGTTCGCGGGTCACATAATACTGGCGTATCTGATAGTCGTTGATGTATACATTGCCTTTATCGTCTTTCTCCCAGAGGAATTCCGTATCGTACGAACCCGAAGGGGCATTTTGATACGAAGCCGATAGCATGACTCCCAGTTTATCATTAAAGAAACGGTCGCCGTAAGTCAATCCCAGGTTCAGTTGTGCCTTTTCGCTGATCCAGTTGTAGCCGGAACCGGCTGTGGCTGTCAGCGTACGTTTATAAGGAGAGTTCTTGGTGACCAGATTGATCGATCCTCCGATGGCGTCGCCGTCCATGTCCGAGGTTACCACTTTGCTCACTTCGATGGTCTGAATCATATCCGCCGGAATCAGGTCAAGCTGCACGTTACGTGTATCACCTTCTGCCGATGGGATGCGGTTACCGTTGATCGTGACAGAACTGAGGTCTGCCGATGTACCGCGCACCTGTCCGAAACGGGCTTCACCCTGGTCATATTGAACGTTGATACCCGAGATACGCTTCAGCGCATCTCCGATGTTTGAGTCCGGAAACTTACCTACCTGATCGGCAGAAACCACATTCTTGATGCCCAGACTGTTCTTTTGTGAGTTGATGGCGCGGCGCTGGCCTTGAAAAGCACCGCCTATTACAATTTCCTGCAATTCGACCCCTTCATTCAGTATGACATCTCTTTCGAGCGTCTTGCCTTCGGGAATCGTTATTTTCATTTCTACGGGAGCATATCCCACATAGCTTACTTTTACGGTGTAAGTTCCCGGATTGAGATTGGCGAAGGTATAAAAACCGTTTACGTCGCTCGTTACTCCTGTTTTCAGGTTCTCGATGTAGATCGAGGCCCCCGGTAATGTTTGTTTGGATGTGTCGATGATACGTCCCCGGATCGTACCTTGTTTTACTACGTTTGCTTTTTCATCGGCGTAGAGATGACCGCCCATGTTCGATAATAAAAGAACGAATGATACCAGTTTCAGAATTCGTTTCATATTTGTTAGTATGCGTTAATAATTTGTTGCAAAAGTAGAGGGAGGAAGTTTCGTCACTTTTACAGTTGTTTGAACGCTGGGTGACAAAGATGTTACATCTGTATGACCGTAAAGCTTCTTTCGGGTAACTTGAGTGATACGTTTTGTACGCTGAGTGATAGCTTATCCCTGAAAAAATGCGTAAAATTGCACTCAGGTTTTCCATTATTAACTAACAAAATAAAACTATGCATTTGACTACAAAATTATTTCTTGCCGCAACGCTGCTTGCCGGTAACCTGTTTGCTTCATTTGCCGGCGATGTTACGCTGAAGATTACGAAGAAGTATATCAACCTTCCCGTGTCCCACCAAATGGACCGGAAGAAAATGACATTCGAGGTGAAAGGGGCTCCGGAACGTAACTTCGTGATTCGCCTGGCCGACGGGAAACCCGATTATTGGGTATTTTGCGATGTTTCTTCCTGGAAAGGCAAGACACTCCGAATCAGCTATGAAGGAGAGTCTGCCGGATTGGAGAAGATCTATCAGGACGATGTGATTGCGGGGCAAGACAGCCTGTATAAAGAGAAGAACCGTCCGCAATTTCACTTCACTACCCGTCGCGGATGGATTAACGATCCTAACGGATTGGTTTACTATGAAGGCGAATACCATCTTTTCTATCAGCATAATCCTTACGAACGAGAATGGGAGAACATGACCTGGGGACATGCCGTGAGCCGTGACCTGATACATTGGGAGGAACTGCCGGATGCTTTGCACCCCGATGAACTGGGAACCATCTTCTCCGGTTCGGCCGTGATCGATTATGATAATACCGCCGGATTTAATAAAAAGGGAGAGCCGGCACTGGTAGCCGCCTATACAGTGGATAATCCGGAGAAACAGCGGCAGTGCATTGCCTACAGCCTCGACCGGGGACGTACGTTTACCAAATACGAAGGCAATCCGGTGATAGACTCAAAGGCAAAATGGAATAGTAAAGACACACGTGATCCGAAAGTTTTCTGGTATGCGCCCGGCAAACATTGGGTGATGGTGCTCAACGAGCGGGACGGACACTCCATCTACAACTCTTCCGACCTGAAGAACTGGGAGTACAAGAGCCATGTTACCGGTTTCTGGGAATGTCCCGAACTGTTTGAGCTGCCGGTTGACGGAGATAAGAATCATACGAAATGGGTGATGTACGGAGCCTCGGGTACTTATATGCTGGGATCGTTCGATGGTCAGACATTTACTCCGGAGGCGGGTAAGTACTACTATTATACAGGAAGTATGTATGCTGCCCAAACCTATAGCAACCTGCCTGCCAGTGACGGACGTCGCATCCAGATAGGCTGGGGACGAATTTCACACGATGGCATGCCGTTCAACGGAATGATGCTACTGCCCAATGAACTGACTCTTCGTACTACTTCAAAGGGAGTCCGTTTGTTTAGTGTTCCTGTCAGGGAGGCAGAGCAACTGTTCCGGCCGGTAGGAAACTGGACATCACTTACTTCTGATGCAGCCAACGGGCGGTTGCAATCATTTTCTGATAAAGACTGTTTGCGGATACGGACTACCATCAAGTTATCACATGCCACCAGTGCCGGACTGAATCTTTACGGACAGCCTCTGGTGGATTATGACATGAACTCCAATCTGATAAACGGTGTGTTCTATTCACCCGACGACCGCACCAGTATGGAACTGACAGCCGACATATACATCGACCGTACCTCCATCGAAGTCTTCATCGACGGAGGAGCTTATTCGTATTCGATGAAACGAAGCCCGCGTGAAGGAAATCGCGAAGGACTTCACTTCTGGGGTAACAACATAGAAGTCAAGAACTTGGAAGTGTTCTCGGTAAAATCCATCTGGTAACGAACATTTTCTTTTGATAAGGCGTCCTGTTTCTTTGCTTCAGGACGTCTTATATACGTATTACTAAGGAGAACACAGCATGAAAAACACAAATCTATTTCGGTTCGGCATTTTGCTTTTTGCAGGCCTGTTCGTATTCCTGTCTTCTTGCCAACGGAAGGAAGAGGCGGACAGAAAATATGTTATAGGTTTTTCTCAGTGCACTTCCGATTCCTGGCGCGAAGCCGTATTGCTCGAAATGCAGATTGAGGCCTCCAATTACCGCAACGTGGAGTTGGTAGTATATAATGCAATGGATAACAGCAGCCGGCAAGTAGCCCAGATCCGCAAACTGATTTCCCAGAATGTGGATGTGCTTATCATTTCACCCAACGAAGCTGTTCCCATTACCGACGTGGCAGTGGAAGCCTACCGGAAAGGCATTCCTACCATTATCCACGACCGTAAGATACAGTCGGATGAATATACAGTTTCTATCGGCGCCAATAATTACAACATCGGTTCTGCCATCGGCGAATATATCAACGGACAACTTTCTCCCAATTCCCAAATACTTGAAATATGGGGACTGGAAGGCTCTTCGCCCGCCATGGAACGCCATGACGGGTTTATTGACCATCTCCGCAGCGACAAAAACTTCCGGGTGACCCAGGTTTTCGGTAAGTGGCACTATAACAGTGCTTACGATGCTGTCAGTAAGCTGCCTGCTTTTACAGATATCGACTTGGTGTATGCCCATAATGATGTGATGGCTCTTGCTGCACGTGATGTCATTATGAAGCGTGACTCCGTGTCCGGCAGACGTATCCGGTTTATAGGTATCGACGGAGTATATGGTGATGGAGCCGGATTGCAGGCTGTAGCCGACGAGAAATTGGAAGCCTCTTTTCAGTATCCTACCGGAGGAGCTATCTCCATTCAGGTGGCTATGGCCATTATCAATGGCGAGAAGGTGAAGAAAAACTACGTATTGAATACCGCTATCATTAACCGGGGAAACGCAAAAACCATTCTGGCACAGTCCGAACAACTGAATCATTACCAGAAGCGGATCAACCGCCAGAAGCAGGAAGAAGACAATCTGCTGTTTCGTTTCAAGTTCCTGCGCAACTCCACCATACTGATCCTGGCGTTGATGTTACTCATTATCCCTTTGTTGGGATATGTCATGTACATGAATCTCCGTATCAAGAACAAAAACAAAGAACTGTATGATAAAAACCAGCTTGTAGAGGCGCAGAAGGAGGAACTGGCGGTCAAGAATAACCAGATAGAAAACATCTCGAACCAGAAATTGCAGTTCTTTACCAATATCTCCCACGAAATCCGTACTCCCCTTACGTTAATACTGGGGCCGGTAAACAAACTGATTAAAAACTCCAGGCTCGATCCTTCTATTCAGGAAGATGTGGCTTTGATGAAGCGGAACGTAGACCGGCTCTACCGGATTGTCAACCAGATACTCGATTTTCGCAGGATTGACAACGACAAGATGAAACTGATTCTGCGTCAGGTAGATCTGATAGGAATGGTCAGAGAAGTCTTCGATTACTTTACCGGTATTGCTCAGGAGAAGCAGATTCATTATCAGTTCCGCACCAACATCGACGAGCTGAATATCCATATCGATGTCAATAAGATAGAGCAGGTATTGGTGAATATCATTTCGAATGCTTTTAAATATTCGGATGGCGGCGGGGATATTTCCGTCAGGATTACCGATGAGGCGGAAACTGTTCTGGTGGAAGTGGAGGACCACGGGCGGGGAATTTCAAAAGAGAGCATGGAGCATCTCTTCGAGCGGTTTTATACCGGTAATAAAACATTCGGTACGGCAGGTTTCGGCATCGGACTTAATCTTTCGAAAGAATACGTCGATTTGCATGACGGTGAAATTCGTGTAGAGAGCCAGCCCGGAGAATATACCTTGTTCAGCGTCAGGCTTTATAAGGCCATATCCCATTATACCCACGAATATATACTGGAAGAGACTGACCGTTTCAATCTGAGTTATCATGACATGGAAGTGGATACGACGATAGTGAATGAAATGCTGTCCACGACCTACGATTATCATATTCTGGTGGTGGAAGACGACCCCGATGTGCGATACAGCCTGCGGAAGGAGCTGTCCGACAATTTCCGGGTCGAAGTGGCGGGTAATGGCAATGAAGCGTTGGATCTGTTGGGGAAAGATGTCGCTTTCCACCTGATTCTGAGTGACGTGCTGATGCCCGGTATGAATGGTTTCCAGTTGGTTAACCGGGTGAAGAACGATCTTGCTTTCAGCCATATCCCTATCATACTTCTGACTGCTTTGTCCGAAGACAGCCAGCGCATTTACGGTATTGCCGAAGGGGCGGACGAGTATATTCCCAAACCTTTCAACATCGACTTTCTGAAAATACGTATCATCAATATGATTTCGGAACGGCAAAAGATGAAGGAAGCTTATATGAAGAATCTCCGGGCCGGTACGATGGACAATGTGGAGGTATGCAAACTGATGAAGGTAGACGAGTTGTTCAGGGACAAGCTGCTGAGCATTGTCGACACGCAATATGAAAACTCCGATTTCAGCATCGAAGACTTGAGTGAACATTTGGGATTGTCGAGGGTGCACCTTTACCGGAAGATGAAAACACTGTTCGGGGTTTCCCCCACCGATTACCTGAGGAATTACCGGCTCAATAAAGCAATGCTTTTGCTTAAAGCCCGGCAGTACAATATCAGTGAGATAGCTTATATGACCGGTTTTACTTCGCCCGCCTATTTCACTAAATGTTTCCGTACACTTTATGGGGTCACTCCGACAGAGGCAATGGTGGCTAACTGAATATGGGAAACAGATCGTTCTGTCTACGCACCGCATGCAACTCTGTATACGGTACGTATATAGAGTAGTATACGATCCGTAGACAATGCTGTATACACATTATACAAAATTGTCCCGCATTGAATTTTCTCAATGCGGGACGATATGAAATGTGCCGGTATGTTTACTATCAGGCCGTTGGATCATCTACAATATCGTCATCACCACTCCCCTGGGATGCGCCGATATTGATAAATCGACTGACAGTTCTCGGCGTTTTTAGCATTGTCTGCGAACTGTGGCAGTATTGTGTAGTCAGTCGCAGCTCATAGGTTCCGTCTTTCAAGTCGGCAGGAAGTAGCACCAATACTTCCGAAGGGTTGTTTACTGCTATCATATCCATCGGTAGCTTCGTTTCCGTGCCTTTTTCATCAATCAAGACGATACCTACGGCAGGATCTGTACCAGTTACTTTAATATTCTTTCCTTGCAGACGATAGTTACGTCCCGCAGTTGCACTACCGTCCGTAGCACGGGTGGCGGCATCTTCACCACCGATGAAGTAGGCCGGGTCACCTTTGGCTCCCAGAATTTTCACGCCGGTCCGTGCGATAGCTTCACGTAAATCCTTATCCTGATTGAAGGAAACATAGATAGAATTTTTCTCGGGATTCCATACTCCACCGTCTATTACCCCGCGAAACTGTGGTACGGCACGAAAAAGCCCCGTATTGACAGAGTATCCGTTCAGTACCAATTCCGATACTGTACGCTGAAAGAGGTCGACGGCATGCTTTAAAGTCTCTGCCCGCAAGCCGGTATCTTCTTTCTTCATTTCATCCAGTACATCGGATAGTGTCAGGTTTCCGGCGCTCTCCAATACCAGGATTTTGTCTTCTTTGTTGTCGGTGGTCACGGTATTGTCCGCAAGCCAGCCTTTGAGTTCGGTTTTCATGATTTATCTATTTTAAAAGTGAATACATTACTGTTTGGTACCTTTCACGCAACGAACAGAACATCCAAAGGCACCAGAAGCTGCGTCGGAAACTGTGTGTCCATTTGTTCCAAACAAAAAACGATAATATTTCTCTGTACACCAATAATTACCATCGCGATTACCGTTCACTACTGCATTACCACCAGTACTGGCTCCAGATGCACTAGGTGTATGTCCAGCTAATGGCAGAAAGATCCCTTTGGAACTATTCATAAACCACATTCCATTATTTACTTTTGCCTTATTTGTACACCGAGATAACTTGGTTAGTTCGTTTCGCGACGGTGTACGCCACCCGGTTCCATAAGTTGAAACGTTAAGTTTCGAACATGGATCGGTATTATTTTGGCTTGTATTTCCTGTGTAAGTACTATACCAAGTATAGTAATAACCTCTATCTGTTGAAGTAGTCCACACATAGTTAGAATTTCCTGTTGATTTCAGATTCCCGTCCGCCCATATTAATTTAGCCAGATCCTTCTTATCCTGAGCCGTACACCCGTTACCTGTAAGGTTTATATCACTCTCCAACACATTGATGCCGGGTCCCTTTTTAAACTGTATTTTTAGTGTATAGCTTTTCCCTTCCTTCAACTGTACGCTTTGGGTGGACGTGATTTCGGTGTTGTTGTTCACAATCCGTCCGCCTACCGTCAGTGTATTGAAATGCACTGTTATCGTTCTGGCCCCTGCAAACGGAACCATGCGTATGGTTGTACTCAGGGTCGTGCTCGGACTGAATGCCGCCGTATTATTCGTGTTGGCGGCTACCACATTGGTCGAAGGACCGATCTTCCATGATGTGGAGTTTCCCCCTTGCTTTACGTATACACCCGTGCAATTGGTGATCGTATTGCTTGGAAATCCGGTAGGACTGATGGTAATCGTCAATTTACATAGCTTCTGGCTGAAGCTCACCGGAAGAAGATTGTGGCTCAGGCTATTTACATTCGTTATATCTCCGGAATCGAAGGTCATGAAGTCCTTGGTCATGTCAGGGATAGACACTGTGCTGCTGTTGTAGGCATACGTGGGAGGCATATCTCCCAAGTCGGCAGTGGTATTAAAGGAGTAGCCCACCACACGTATCGTTCCGGAGCGTGTCAGCAATTTCCCCTGTTTGAGTACAGGAGTGCCTGTACCATTGGAGGTGTAATCGGCAGCCGACTGGAAGACATAGTCACTTCCGGACTTCCGGAAAACAATCAGCCGGAAACGAACTCCCACAGGCACTGTTGCACGGGTACTTACACGGGGTAGGGTATCTTCCGTCAGTTCCATTGAGGCTATCCGAGGACCTTCATAGTCCGGTTGCTCTCCTGTGCGTGTAGGTGAGAAAGCTTTTACCCCCACCCATTCGGCGATCAGGGGAGAGTGGCTACGGGTCGAAGCGTCATTAAAAGAGGAAGAATGATAGTCGTTGTCACCTGTCAGACTGATATGGATAGGAATTAACTCGTCGGCAGTATCCCCGCTGTCAGCAGACAGGGGAGTCATTCTGTCATCTTCCGTACATCCTGCTATCGAAAGGCAAAAACACAGCCATAAGGCTTTACCGAGACATTCTCGCATAATAAAAGTTCTATTCATATACCATGATATTAAAGTGAATAATCGTATCAAAGACGCATTGCGGACCTATACATCTTCGTATAAGTCCGGAAAGGCTGTTTGATACCACTTTTATTATGCGTAAGTTTGTGTATTACAATCAGATATGACGGCCTTGAATACACAATTGTGTTTCAAAAAACGTACGTCTTTTGAAACACAATTTTTACTCTCCGCACTAAATGCAAGGAGGATAGATAAATGACTGATAATTAAAACGATGTAGAAATATTTGCACAGATGAAAAAAGCGCCTTATCTTTGTTGCATCAGACGTACGTCTTTTGAAACACAATTTGAAAAACTAAATCTATATCTTATAAGCCTAATTTCCAGTTTAACAAATTCCATACCTCCACTACATTACAGAACTTATCTATAGCACGAAACAAACTGGAACCGGTCAAATATTCATTCAATGTCAGATTCTTTGCTATAGACAAAACGTTTTCTGTCCATAGCAAAGAATCTTGTTTCTCATTTCGTTCAACATGTATGGAAGTGCCAAGTTATCAGCACTTTTATAATCTTGTTATCATGCCTTTTATAATTGCATGTGACACAATATTGCCCTCATGCTAATGAATCAAGTTTGTTTAATAGGTTAGTTTAAAAGTGAATATTATTGTTTGGTACCTTTTACACAACGGACAGAATAACCATTAATTTGGAGAGCATTCCAAGCACCAGTATCAGTGACCACTATATATGTTGTTCCAAAATCCAGAGCATAACAAGTATTTTTACGGTTCCCTAGTGTTGAAGTTAGATAAACACCACTAGTTCCTGATCCCGTTCCCTCTAAGCCCGGTCCAGTTTCCGGTCGCATTCCTGCTGCTTTTAAAAATAGCCCTAAACGGTTATTCATAAACCACATACCTCCGTTATAAACTCTATCTGTACATCGTACCAGTTTTTCCAGTTCATTTTTAGTTGGTGTTCGCCAGCTTGTACCATAATATGCAGTGTTTAGTTTAGAACATGGATCTCCGGTGCTTCCATCATAAAGTTTATTGAAGGAATAAAAATGTCCGCCTTCTGTTTGCGAAGATGCCCACACGTAATTAACATTTCCTGTACTCTTCAAATTTCCTGTAGCCCATCTCAGCTTTGCCAAATCATTCTTATCACTCGCCGTACATCCGTTTTGTGTCAGGGTAATGTCACTTGCCGCCAATTGTATCCCCAACTCAAACTTCAGCGTAATGGTATAACTCTTTCCCGGCAGCAACTGCACATTCTGGCTTGAGGTGATATTCCGGTTATTCGCATTGAAATAATTACTAAGTTTCAACGTACCGATATGCACCGTGATTGCCCGGGAACCCGAAAAAGGAACTAACCGTACAGTGGCAGTCGAATTATTGGCTATATTGAATGTAGGTGTATTTCCGGTATTGGCACTTACATTATTTGTAGAAGGACCTATCGTCCAGGCAGACGCATTGCCCCCTTGAGAAACATATATCCCCGTACAGTTGGTAAACGTGTTGCTCCCAAACTGAGACAAGGAGAGTTTAACTGTCAGCTTGCAGAGTTTTTGCGTGAAACTAACCGACAGGTTGTGGCTGATTGTACTCACATTCGCTATGTCCCCCGAGTCATAGACCATAAAGTCACTGTTCATATTCGGGATAGTGACGGAAGTACTGTTATAAGTATAGGATGGAGGGACCGTTCCCATCGCTGCCGTACTATTGAATGAGTATCCGATCACACGGACAGTTCCCGCTCTGGTGAGCAGATTTCCTTGTCTGAGTGTGGGAGCGGAAGCCCCGTTTGCCGTAAAATCCGCAGCCGACTGGAACACGTAATTGCTGCCTACTTTACGGAAAGCGATCAACCGGAAATAAATGCCGTTACCCAATGTAGCGGCACGGGTAGTGACTTGTGGCTCTTCGCGGAGCGTCATCCGTACCGCTGGAGGCCCCTCGTAAGGCACGGCAGCGGGTATGACCCTGCTGGCGGGTGGCTCTTTCACCGGCACCCATTCGTCCACAAGCGTTCTTCCCCCGGTTGTGTCGGGAGTATCAACATGGCTTTCCATATAATTGCCATCCTCAACCCGGCTGACCGTAACAGGAATCATATCCTCCCCGTCCGGTTCCGGGCTGTCGGGGTTCACAACATTGTCGCCACACGATGTTATCATTAAAAAAGCCGCGTACAGACAGCATGTGCTTAACGCACGAAAGCCTACATACAGAAGTTTTGTCTTCGTATTCATAACTCAAATGTTTAAAAATGAATAAAATAGATCATACTCAGCAAGGCCTTCCCATTAAGAATGGACAGGCCGGCTATGGCAGGCTGTGAATACAGCTTTTATTTTGCGGTAAGTTTGTGTAAATTAGACAGATAGAACGACTGTTGTGTTTCAAAAGACGTTCCTTTTTTGAAACACTGTTTTTGCTCTGTGCACTGAATATAAGAAGAAGAGATAAATAACTGATTATTAGAATAATGTATAAATATTTGCACAGATGAAAAAAGCGTCTTATCTTTGTTGCATCAGACGAACGTCTTTTGAAACATTATCTTCCTTTTGATAAAAGACAATCCACTTATTACAAGAATCATTTTTTTCCAAATGCTTCATTATTAGTTTTATCCTTTCGTTACATCAGCGGGTAACCGGATTGATAGTCTGCCGGTATTTTTGCCGGATGTTACCATTCTTATATTATTTGTTTCCTGCGTTATATCGCCTCTGTACTATTCTGGCTAACCTTGCATCAACAATCACACATCGTATAACTACTATAAATTTAGAATCAAAATGAACAGAGAGAACAAACCTTTATTCCTATATACCTTTATCACCGTCTTTGGTGGATTGATTGTGGGATTAAATATGGCAGGTATTTCCGGAGCCGTTCCTTTTTTACAGGAACAATTCATGTTGGATGATATGGCTTTGGGATTGGTGGTAAGTATTCTGACCGTAGGTTGCCTTTGCGGTGCTTTGCTGGGAGGAGGTTTTAGCGACCGTTATGGCAGACAGAAAGTCATGTTCTCGTCAGCTGTCTTTTTTATTGTTTCTTCTTTGGGCTGCGCATTATCCGGTAATTTGGTTTCACTGCTGGTTTTTCGCCTGATATGCGGGCTGGGTATCGGAGTGATCTCTGCCGTAGCACCTATTTATATATCTGAAATATCTCCTGCCCGGCTGAGGGGAACACTGGTTTCCTACAATCAGTTGGCTATTGTGATAGGAATTCTAATTGCTTACATTGTAGATTATATATTGCTGGACTATGAGCGGAACTGGCGCCTGATGTTGGGATTCCCGTTCTTCTTTAGTGTGGCCTATCTGTTGTTATTGGGTATATTGCCTGAGAGCCCACGTTGGCTTTCGGCTCGTGGAAAAGCAGGTAGAGCCAGGCAGGTGGCCAGTAAACTGAACCTGGAAGCCGGTGAGATGACCGTGTCCGACACAAACACACAAGAAGGTAGAGATAGAAAGGTAACTGAATTGTTTAAGGGTAACTTGGCTAAAGTGGTTTTCATAGGTTCTATACTGGCCGCCTTACAGCAAATCACGGGTATTAACGTCATCATCAATTATGCACCTTCCATCTTCGAGATGACAGGTGTTGCCGGGGATATTGCCCTTGTGCAATCTATCCTGGTGGGAGTGGTGAATCTGCTGTTTACCCTGATTGCTGTGTGGCTGGTCGATAAAGTAGGGCGTAAGATTCTGCTTCTTTGCGGAAGTCTGGGGATGGGCATCTCATTGCTGTACCTGGTTTACACTTTCGTAGTTCCGGCAGCCAATGGTATCGGTGCCTTAATAGCCGTGTTATGCTATATCGGATTCTTTGCCGCTTCACTGGCACCTTTGATGTGGGTGGTGACTTCCGAGATTTACCCTTCTCGTATTCGTGGAACAGCTATGTCACTCTCCACCGGAATCAGCTGGTTATGTACTTTTCTCACCGTTCAGTTTTTCCCCTGGATACTGAATAACCTGGGCGGATCGGTTGCTTTCGGAATCTTTGCCGTTTTCAGCATTGCAGCATTCGCATTCATTTTGTTTTGTGTGCCCGAGACCAAGGGCAAGTCACTGGAGGCAATAGAAAAAGAGCTGGGAGTGGATAAAGAGGCTGAGGAGAATGTGAAAGAAGAACATGCTTTCTCGAAAATATAATAAACACAAAATTGGATATAAGTATGAAACAAAGTAAAAGAAATCTATGGTGGTTCGTCTGTGCAGGACTCTTGTTCTGCTCGTGGGGATGTAGTTCCCGGGTGTCGGATAAGCCGGTAACGCTGGAAACGTTGTTGGACGAAATGGTATCGGTGGAGGAACAGGCGCTGTATCCGGTTCCCTCTTATACCTGTCGTCAGGAAAGTAGCTACGACCGTGCATCAGTATCACCCGATTCTGCCGGTTGGTTTGCCAATAGTGACGGGTTTGGAATCAAACGGGTAGATACGGTGGCAGGCCGCATTGAGAAAGTGATGTTCGACGAAGTCGGACCTGGAGCGATCACTCGTATCTGGATTACTACCATTGACAAGCGGGGTACGTGGCGGTTTTATTTTGATGGTTCTGATCAACCGGGCTGGATCATTCCGGCTTATGACCTGATGCGGATCAATATACCCGGATTGGGAAAGGGAATGTTACAGGCACACACCAGCTATACGCCCGAAGGTAAAGGAGGAAATACCTTGTTCCTGCCTATCCCTTATGCCCGTGGGTGTAAAGTGACATTCGAAGACGAGCCGGGAGTGAATCCGACTCCCAAGTATTATCACATCAACTTCCGTAAATATCCCGAAGGCACACAGGTAGAGACTTTTTCTAAGGAGGTAGTGGAGAGAGCGGCACAGAAGATTGCCGAAGTAGACAACCGTCTTCTTCAGCCGGTAGCCGGCCGTAAAGGTGAGATCCTCCGGGAGGAGAAGAGTATTCTTCCTTCCGATTCATTGGTCATCCCTCTGCCTGCAGGCGAAAATGCGGTATACGAAGTGAAGTTCAATATTCGTACCGATAATCCTGAACAATATGCCCAGTTGATGCGGGAATTGGTGTTCAATGCCGGGTTTGACGGAAAGCAGACCGTGTGGGTACCGTTGAGTGACTTCTCCGGAGGTGGTATGGGTGCCCCCAAGGTAGATAGCTGGTATCTGACATCCGATGGAAAAGGAAATATCTCCAGTCGTTGGTTGATGCCTTACCAAAAAGATGGTGTGCTGAAAGTACTTAACCTCTCTTCCCGGTCGGTTGCTGCTACAATGGAGGTGAATGTAGCTCCATTAAAGTGGAATAAAGATCGTTCGTTGTATTTCTATGCTTCATGGAGACAGGAAAATGGTATCTATATCCACGATAAACCTGAAGAGGCCGACCAATGTGTAGAATGGAACTTTGCTACCCTGAAAGGTAGAGGTGTCTACAAAGGCGATTTACTTTCACTTTATAATCATGCCCCGTTGTGGTATGGTGAAGGTGATGAAAAGATTTGGGTGGACGACGATACTTTCCCATCACATTTCGGTACAGGCACAGAAGATTACTACAATAGTTCATGGGCACCGGTAGTGCCTTTCTATACTCCATTTGGAGGAGCCCCGAGAGCCGATTTGGAAAGCTCTCACGGTTATAATGCTTTCTATCGCACCCGCCATCTGGATGGTATTCCTTTCAATAAGAGCTTTAAGTTCGATATTGAAATGCTGGGATGGAAACGAGGTGAGGCCGATTATGCCACTACCATTTACTGGTATGGTGATCCGGAGGCACAGGTATTTGGAACTTCAGGTATTGAAGAAGCCCGCCGGCAGTTGCTGCCTGCTGTTGAGGCTTCGGCAGACTGAAAAACATATGATAGTATTATTTAAATTTTTAATTAAATCTAATTGGTGAATATGAAACATGAAAGACCTTGCCTTGTGGCCTCCGGAAGTGACTGGCTGCAAGAAGTGTTGAGAAGGCTTTTGGTCTGGGTGGTTGTCTTGTCCTCGGGGACATTGATGGCATACGCGGGCAATCTGGATATCAGCCAGACGAAAGTCATTACGGGTACGGTGACCGAAAAGGAAACAGGTGATCCGTTAATTGGAGTAAACGTTTCGGTAAAAGGTACTTCGAAGGGTACAATTACAAATTTGAATGGCCAGTATTCGGTCGATGTGAATTCCGATAAAGATATTCTGGTATTCTCGTTTATCGGAAAGGCTACACAGGAGAAAGCAGTGAAAGGATTGAGTCAGATTGATGTGGTGATGGCCGATGATGCCACGATGTTGGGCGAAGTAGTGATCCAGACCGGTTATATGACACAGCGTAAAGCTGATCTTACCGGTTCGGTTGCTATGGCCAACACTTCGGATTTGGCTCAGAATCCTTCGACTAATGCATTGAAGTCTTTACAGGGAAAATTGCCGGGTGTATTTATTACTACAGATGGTAGCCCTGGGGGAAATGCTTCGATACAGATTCGCGGACTTACGTCACTGAATGCGCAGCCTAACCCGCTGATCGTACTTGACGGATTGGCAGGAGACTATAACCTGCGTGATATCAACCCGGCGAATATTGAATCGATTCAGGTGCTGAAAGATGCGGCTTCGGCCAGTATTTATGGTTCGAGAGCTGCCGGTGGTGTGATTATCATCGAAACAAAGAAGGGTAAAAAGGGTGAATCGAAGATTAGTTACGAAGGTCGTGTACAGTTCTCTAAATGGGTTAATAAACCCGACCTGTTGAATACCGATGAGTATGGACGTGCCATCTGGCAAGCGTATGCAAACGACGATAAACTTGGTGAAATCAAGCAAAGCGTCCGTTTCTTCGATTATGACTGGAGTTATGACAGCAACGGTTATCCAGTACTTAATTCCGTGAAACCGGTGGAATGGCTGAATACAGCTCAGACTATGCGCTCAGCCGATACTAACTGGATCGATGAAATATCTCGTACCGGAGTATCGCAGAACCATCAGATTTCAGTATCGAGTGGTACTGATAAATCACGTACTTTCTTCAACCTGGGTTATGAAAACACGGAAGGTATCCAGATTGAAACCTTCTGGAAGAAATATTCGGCCCGCTTGAACTCGGAATACGATTTATTGAATGGTCGTCTGAAAGTAGGTGAGAATCTGGAGTTGAACTACATGAACTATCGCGAAGCCAATCATACTCAGCTTGCAGCGAATGAACCCCCTATCATTCCTGTATATACCGAAACCGGTGGCTGGGGTGGTGCCTCTCTCGATGTGGGTATGGACGATTATCGTAATCCGGTGAAAGACCTTATCCTGGGGAAAGACAATGTCAATAAGTTCCTGAAGGTAATTGGTAATACGTATGCCGATTTGATGATTATCAAAGGTTTGAACCTGAGAACATCGTTCGGTGTAGACTATCGCGGTTCATACTATCGCGCAGTCGATAAAAAATGGGGTGAAGCAGACGGTTCGGGCCGTGATGAAAAGTTCAACTATGTCCGCAACGATCAGACTCATTTCTTGGAATACCAGTGGACCAACCAGATCAACTATAACGGGCAATTCGGAAAACACTCGATAGGAGCTGTGGTCGGAATGGAATTCACGAAAGCTGAAAGCGAAGCATTCTATGCACGTAAAGACGGTTTGACCCTGGAAGACAGAGACTATGCTTTTTTGAGTTCGGCTACTGGTGACAAGATTACAGAGGCTACCGGTTCGGGTGATGCTTATGCTCTGTTGTCATACTTCGGTAAGTTTAACTATTCGTATGCTTCCAAATATCTGGCATCGGCAACGTTACGTTATGACGGTTCTTCCAAGTTCGGTGCTGATAACCGTTGGGCAGTCTTCCCGGCATTTTCTTTGGGATGGAGAATAAAGAATGAACCCTTCCTTGAGAATGTAGATTTTCTTTCGGACCTGAAACTGAGATTCAGTTGGGGACGTAATGGTAACTCGGCTATCCCGAGCGGATACCTGCAAAGTAGCTATGTAGCCGATTATAATGGAACTTCTTATGCTATGAACGGACAGGAAAGCGGTTCTCTACAGTCTGGTTTCCGTAAATATCTCACCGGTAATTCGACATTGAAATGGGAAACTGTAACACAGACCAACTACGGTATTGATTTTGGTTTCTTCAACCAGAGCCTGGTCGGAACAATCGATTACTTTTATAAGAAGACAACCGATATGCTTTATTTGCCCCCTTATATCGGTGCATTCGGTGAAGGTGGAGATACTTATGTGAACGGTCCGAGCATGGAAAACCGAGGAGTTGAAATCTTGCTGACATACCGGAATAATCTTCCGTCCGGATTTAGTTACAGCATTACGGGAAACCTTGCCACTTTCAAGAATAAGATTACCGAATTGCCCGACAACGTGAGAAGTGTATATGGTGGAAACGGTATGTTGGATGATATCATCGGACGCCCCCGTAACTCTGTATACGGCTACGTGGCAGACGGAATCTTCAAGACACAGGAAGAGGTGGACAACTCACCGCAGCAGGCAGGAAAAGGTTTGGGGCGCATTCGCTATAAAGACCTTGACGGAGACGGACGTATCACTCAGGACTACGACCGCACATGGATTGGTGTCAGTGACCCAGACTTTACTTATGGTTTGAATCTTCAGGCTTCGTATAAGAATGTAGACTTGGCTCTCTTCTTCCAGGGTGTGCATGGCGGAGATGTTTGGGATTCATGGATTGAATACAGTGACTTCTGGAACATTCAGAATGTGAATAATACCAATCACCTGAAAGGCGTATTTAATGCTTGGTCCCCTCAAAATCCGGACTCTAACATTCCGGCTCTGTCTACCCGTAATACCAATGACGAAAAGCGTACGTCTACGTATTTCCTCAAAGACGGTTCGTACTTGAAGTTGAGAACGATAGAGCTGGGATACACTTTCCCGGAAAGTATGGTGAAGAAAGCCATGATCAGCCGCTTGCGTGCCTATGTTTCGGCTAACAATGTATTCACTATCAAGAAATGGTGGGATAGCAATCGTTTCTCAGGTCCCGATCCTGAAATCCGTGATTTTGGCTATGTCATTCCATTTACCGCTACAGTCGGAGTTAATATAACCTTTTAAATAGAAATAGTATGAAAACCTTTTATAGTTTATTTCTGTCATCTGCCCTTTTGCTTTCCTTATTGGTGACGAGCTGTGCCGACCAATTGAATATTAACCCTAAAGGGGTGCTGGCTGATGATTTATTATTAGGAAAGCCCGAACATATTGATGATTTTGTGACTCCGTGCTATTCGCTGATCCCTTATCTGCCCTGGTCGGAAGCTCATGCATGGTGGATGCATGGTTCTATCCGGTCGGATGATGCTTACAAAGGCGGATCGGGTGTAAGTGACCAGTCGGCCTGGCATGATATGGAAGTTTTCTCTTCTGTAACTGCCAATGTAGGCAACAATGACGGACCTTGGTTCAAAGGATATGTAGCGATATCCAGATACAACCTGGCACTCTATGCCCTGTCTAAAGTTACCGATGAAAACTATCCGTTGAAAGGTGTACGTACCGGTGAGGTGAAATTCTTGCGCGGAGCTACCTATTTCTTTATGAAGACTCTGTGGAGATACATTCCTTGGGTAGATGAAGAGAACGGAAGAACGGTGGAAGATGTGACTAATATCTCGAACCGGCCCAATGGTACTGATGATACATATTTGTGGGAACACATTGTTGCCGATTTGGAAGAGGCTGTCAGACTGTTGCCTGAAAAGCAGGAAGAGATAGGCCGTATCAACAAGAATGCCGCACGGGCAATGGCCGCCAAAGCCTTATTGTTCATGGCGTATAAACAGGATGCAAGACATCAGGTAGTCGAGTTGGATAAGAAGATTCTGGAACGTGCTTTGGTTTATATCAACGAGATCACTGATCAGGAAGGTGGAAATGTAGGTTTATGTGAAGACTTTGCCGAAAACTTCTTGCCGGAATATGATAATGCTACCAAAGAGGCTATTTGGGAAATCCAATACTCTATCAATGACGGAACATCAAGTGGTGGAAATACAAACAACGGTGCGGAGTTGAATGCTCCTTCCTGGGAACCTTATTTCCCATGTTGTGATTTCCATAAGATGAGCTTTAATATGGCAAATGCTTTCAGAACCGGTACGGACGGATTGCCTTTGTTCGATACGTTTAACGATGCGGAAATGAAAGGAAGATATAAAGAGTATTTCAATGAAAATAGCTTTGACCCTCGTTTGAGTCATACGGCGGCTATCCCGGGATATCCTTATAAATATAATCCGGATTTGCTGTACGAGGAAAAGGCTTCCAGAAGCCCCGGTGATTATGGTTATTTGAAATCTGTTAAAGAGTTGGTTCCTGCCGGTTGCGATTGTATCATTGTGAACCGTAATTCGATGAATGTGAAGCAAATTCGTTATGCTGAAGTCTTGTTGTGGAAAGCTGAGATCTTGATTCAGTTGGATCGTCACAAAGAAGCTCGTCCTATCATTAATAAGCTGCGCGAACGTGCTAATAACAGTAGAATTCGCTTGTTGATGGCAGATGGTACTCCTTACATGAATTATAAGGTCAGCTTGTATACCGATGAGGCTGCTTGGACCAAAGACTATGCATGGAAAGCATTGATGTTTGAGAATCGTCTTGAAACAGCATGTGAAGGAAGACGTTTCTTCGATCTGCAAAGATGGGGAATCCTGGAGCCTACGATGAATGCTTACTTCAAAAAAGAGAAAACCCGTTTCTCTTGGATGAATAATGCTGTCTTTGTTGCGGGAAGAGATGAGTATAAACCTATTCCTCAGCAACAGATGAACTGGGCGAAAGGAAATTATATACAGAATCCGGGTTACTAATAAAAAAACAGACGATTATGAAAAGAATATTATACTTTTTCTCTGTGATGCTTTGTATACTTGCCGTCACAGGTTGCCAGGATCGCGATATCATTGATTTTAAAGATGGGGTTTCCTTACCTCCGGTGACCGATTTAAAATCGTCACTGACACCTGATAATGATGCAGTGTTGGAATGGAAACTACCTTCAGCGATTCCGGAAGAGATACAACGTCCTTTATCCGTTTATGTTCAGGTTTACAAAGGGGCGGTGCTGGAGCATCAGATTTCTTTGGAAGGTGAACCTACTTCGTGGGAATATACACTGAAAGAGCCTGAATCGAAATATAGGATTGTGGTTAAAGTCCAGGGGATGTTGAAAGAAAAAAACTATGGACAATCAGATGAAATATATTCGTTGGGACAAACAGTTTCTATAAATTGATTGAGAGAAAGAGGCAGCGTCGGGACGACGTTGCCTCTCTTCATTTTATGCTTTCTCACATCGGATGATGATTTTTCTTTCATCGTTCAGGGTAGTAGCAAACAGATAGATATCACCTCCGTCAGCTATTTTTAGCCGTTTTCGTAGTTCTGCCACAGATTGTGGGAAGTTGCGGACAGTGAGGTTGGCTTTATCCACTTCATTTAAGAGATTCTTCAGTTCTTTTTTGTTGAGGCATGAGTAGCCGGTCACCCGGAAGATTCGGCCTGGAAATTCTTCTATCCGTTCATCCGAGGTGTAGAGATGGCTGTTGGGATGGAGCTTGCTTAAATGAAACGCAGAAGCGATGCTGCGGAAAGCACCGGCTTTGAGAATAGAGGCGTTGGGTTCATACAAGTAAGTACCTATTTTATGGGTGTAAGAGCAATCGGTGCTCTGCTCTGCTTCGCGCGTAAAGACGAAACGCTGTATTTTTCGGTTTGCAAAGTTGATGCATACGATAGGCTGCGATAGGGTAGGCAGGATCATCGGAGATGTCTTTTCAGACCGCAACATTAACAACAGTTCCTTACATTCGTTGTTGACGGAGATAATGTGGACCTCAGAAACATGCTTCATGTCCCGTATAGCCAGAGAAAGGTCGAGCATTGGGGAAAGTTTGATTATAACCTGTTGCCCTTTTTCGAGCAATAATTCCTCCAGTGCGGCTGCATTAGGTTCACAGTCGGATATGGCTACTGTTTTTCCGCCATGTTCATTGCGGCGTGCCGGGTCCAGGAAGATACAGTCTGTGGGCGACATTGTTTGCAAGTACTCTACTCCATCGGCATTTTGTACCCGGATCTGCTTTAATCCCAATAATGGAAAATTGTGAGCGGCAATCTCGCAAAGTTCTTTTTGGCGTTCGATGTAGGTGACTGTTTTAAACCGGGCTGCGAGAAAAGCACAATCAATACCGAATCCGCCCGTAAGATCGACCAGCGTTTCTCCCTGTGCCAGTGAGGCTTTGTAGAGTGCGGTGATTTCCGATGAACATTGTTCCAATGATAAATGACATGGATAAAGAAGGTTTTCCGTAGCATGCCAACTTGGTATTTTTGAGGCGGCGGCTTGCCATCCGGCTATCTGGACGATAGCAGAGGACATGTCAACTTGGGGATATTTCTTTGCCTGTAATGCGAGGGAGCGTATATCGTCATTGCGATGCTCCCGGATAAACAGGACTGTTTCCGGAGAAAGGTACATATCTTATTTTAGTTTATAAGTTTATACTTTTGTTTTGCTTCGTCTCGGCTGCACAGGTTAAAGTGCCACCATTCGCTGGGGAGTGCACGGAATCCTGCACCTTTCATGATTCTTCTTAGTAGAATTCGGTTTTCGCGTTCTTGTTGCGTCATTTTTCCCTTTTTCACGAGTTCTGCTTCGTTTGTGATATGCGATGTTGCACCCATATAATCAACTTCGGTTCCCATAGAAAGTGGGTGCCCGAGAGAGTCTACTATGCCGATGTCTACTGCCAGGCCATAATTATGCAGTCCTCCTCCTCGTGCCGGATTAGATACATAGAAATATTTAGAGGTTCCTTTTACAACATCCCACATCTTTTTCTGAACGGACATCGGACGTGCTGCATCATAAATCACCAGGCGATAGCCAGGATGCTCTGCTTTGAGTAACAGGTGTGCCTGCAAAAGGGCTTTAGCTGCGTCCGGATGGAGATATGCCTCTTTCAAATCACCATAAAGAAGTTGACCGGTGAAATTATCCGGGGTGGCATACATCAGGTTGATTATGAATGTAGAGTCGAGTTCGGAGATATTTACCAGTCCGATTGAGTCCAGATAAAGAGCTGTTTGACTTTTGGCTGCAATCGGTTGTGGCTTTTCTGGGGCTACAAGATTTATGGAGTCCATAGGTACGGGATAGAACTGCGTTTCCTTATTCCGGCAAGAGGTTGTGATAAACAGTAATAGGATGAAAGTTGCTAAAGATCCGGGCTGCATATGATTTTTTTAGTTGAATTATAAATGCAAAAGTATAAAAACATATGCGCATATTTTAGAAGTGAGGAAGTTTTTCGTTTTTAAGATCTTTGTTTGGTATAAATACGAAAACTCAAGGATTCATACTCTTATATTTGAATCCTTGAGTTTTTCTTTGGTTTATGATATCTTTGGGAGAGGGTCAGAAAGTTATTTGTATGCCTAACTGCAGACGTCGGGTATTGGCATCCAATACCAATCTTCCGTTACCCAGATAAGCCCCTTCGTTTCTGTAGGGATCGGTGCTGTATCCGATATAAAGATAGCGAAGCATGAAGCTTATGTGGTTGCAGAGTACATACGAGGCTCCGAAAGAAATGCCTGCTTCAGTATAGTTGTCATTCCATTCATCATCTTTAGGGTATGAGAGTGCGAGTTGCCCTTCGGCGAATACCTTCACTTTTTTCCAGCGCAAGAAGTTGTATTGCACGTAGGGCGAATAAGTTGTAAAGTTGGAATTTCTCGTATCGAATTTCATCCTGAATCCTGCTGCCCAACGGCTGTTGAACTGATAGCCAATGGCGGGCATGAGTATGGCATAACCTTCTCGTTCATTAACTCCGCCATCGATATCAATATACTGTTGCCCGTAAGCGGCATTCATTTCTACAAAGAAGCCTTTGTCTTTGATTTGCGCATGAAGGCTTGGCACTGTTAATAAAGCGCATAAGAATGTGGTGATTAGTTTGATCTTCATTGTTTTAAAGTGTTAGAAGTTAATAAACGGGATATATATTAATGATATCTTTTCTTTTATCTGAATAATTGGCGCCATTTCCTATTTTGATATTATTGTCCCAATAATATCCGTCATATAGACCATTATAACCCCAATTCATGTGATATAAGCCATAGTAAGAAAGAATATGTTCATATATATACGGGGTTAAGAAAGTGCTGGGTTCATATTCGGAAGGACAATCTTCCAGGGTTTTGAGGGTTAAAGTTACTCCATTATATCCAGCGTTATATCCGTCACATACCCAAGCATGTCCACTGTTTGTATTGGAGTCTGTCCCTCTCATATAGACAGGTCTTTTTAGATCAAGTTGGTGACAGACTAAGCCTGTATTATGGCTGATTTGATGGCAGTTAATATATCCGTATTTCTTAAAAACGGCTTCTGCTTCATCAATAGTTGCACCTGTGTCATTTTGTTCATACTTCATGCCTAGATCTCTTCCCACTCCTGCTATAAATTCAGCAGTAGTAGATGTAGCATATGTATTAGCCATTGCACTCCAACTGTATTGTGCGGGATATGTGTGATATTTCATAATTTGTGCCATTGCAATAGCTACACATCCCAGAGGTGCTCCACCAGTATACATATTGTAACCATTGTATTGATCCCAAGTGGTTTTGAGTAATGGATTCACATTACTCCCTTTTATCTCTTTACTCAATATGAAAGATACGTTTTCTCTTCCCCCATAATTCGGATTTGCATAGCCTAGTGGTAGGCTTAAAAAGGAGTTTTGTACTTCTTGTGGAAGGCTTTTGAACTCCGCTGTATTTTTATAATCGGATAAACGATAAACAGTGTATCCTTCTTGTTCCCATTGATGGATATTGGTACTAATTAGCCGCATGATATCATTTTGGCTACGAGTTTGGGGTAATAGTTTTTTCTTGGTATTGTATCGGGTCCACATAGCTCTATATGCTGCTTGTATACTGTCTGGCAATTCATCGATGGTAGAAATGGTGAGTTGTTGTTGTTTCAGCCAAATCGAAACTCCCGTTTGGTCCGTTTTTGCCATATCAAAATGCCCTTCATCACTATATGCTAAAATCGGTTTATAGTTTTGCTTTGCTGAGATAATTATAAACCCTTGGTTATCAATATAGTTTGCAATGTAGAATAGTGGAACTTCATTTGGGTCTTTGACGCTTTCGATACTGGCTATTGTTTTATTGGGGCTTCTTGTTGTACATTCTTTCGTCCAAAAAGTAGCGGCTATTTGTACTACTTTTGGGGAATCGATATTTTTGCAAGAGTCAACAACTGAGGTATATGCCTGAAGGGGCATCGAATTTGTCGTTAAATCATTTGGTAATTCATGGATGGAGCATGCGCTTAGTAACGCAATCAATAATAAATAATTTAAATGTTTCATAAGGATGTATTTTAAGGTTAGACAGAATAAACTTTTTTGCTTTTCTATGAAGAACTTTTGCAAGGTATTGAAAATAGCTAAAATGAAAGAGAAATAATGTGGAAAAGTGTGTGCCCTTTAAATTCTTTAACGAAGTTTATTTTACGATCCCAGGAACTATTGTCTTATGTTTCCTTGTTCTTCCTCCTCGCTTACCCTTTCCTCTCTCTTCCTTTCTTTCTTTCTCTTTCTCTTTTTCAAATCTGTACATCTTTTTCGATGTTTTTTTTCCGGACCGTTTCCCTATTTAGCAAAAATCGGCTCCATAGTCCCCTGTACGGCCACTTTACTTGGCTTAAAACCACGGCTCTTTCATTTAACAACCGCCTTCCTCTCATACAAAAAACACGTTTCGATCTTCCATCTTCCACCTTTGAGAATGCATGTCGTTGATTGTGAGATGTGTATATTGGTGGAAGATGCGGTTTTTATGCCATTTATCTTCCACCCCCATCTTCCATCTTCCACCCGCTGTTTTAGGGGGTATTTCAGAGGTAACGGTTTGGAAAACAAATGGATATGTCCAATTTCTTATCCGTTTATCTCTCTAAAAGCATTTCATTTCCCTTACTCTCTTTAGTGCAAATGGTCGGATCTTTATCTCAGCCCGGGCATGTGGGCTCATCGGCCCGGGTATGCGGGCTCATCAGCCCGGGTATGTGGGCTTATCAGCCCAGGTATGCGGGCTGGGATAAAGAGTTGAATGACAATGGTTAATCTACTACAATTCTCCGGTAATAGCCGGCCGGATTCTTTCTTAAAAAAGAAACAACGAAGCGCTGCTTCCGCATCGTTGTGTGCGAATGGAAGGTTTTGTGGGGGGGGACAAGGGAGGAAGGCGGTTGTTAAATGAAAGAGCCGTGGTTTAAAACCAGCTCGCCTTTTGTTTAAAGGCATCTTCCCCTCTGGTTTACGCTCCCCGTGGATCTTTGAAAATCCCTTGCAGCCATACTTACCCGAATCGCAACTATCCCTTTCCGTCCGCCTTGTATCCCTTTTTTCGATAAATAATCCTTCTCCTCTCCATCTCCTTCATTTCCAATATTTTCCTGCCTTTATCCTCTTCCTTCTCCGTCGTTTGATTTAACGCTGTGTTAAATCAAGTCTTTTGTCTTCAAATAACAAACCTTTTAAATGTAAAAGCTTTGTTATTTCCGCTCTTAAAACAAATGTTCCCTCAATCGCATTAACAATGTTAACGCCAAATGCCGCTGGATTTCCGATTTCTCTACTCAATCTTGTCGCAACCGGAGAGTACTGAAAAGACTGTATCCCGTGAAATCCTCCTCTTTTTTACAGATACTTCTGACAAGGATACAACCCTGCCAGCAATTTTTTATGTTTTCGCCTGATTCCTTACAGGTGTTTCTGAGAATAATAAAATCCCTTGACTAAGTTTCGTTTTTCCCTTTTTTCGTCTGTCCGTATCCCGCTTTTCCCCTTTTTGTCCTCCTGGTCTTCTTTCTTTCTTTCTTCTTTTCCCTCTATATTATAATAATGTGTCCCCCTTTTCCCTTTCCCTCCCTCTTCAAAAAACATGTTTAACAACAGCTCTATTCCTCAGTCACTTACAATAAAATTCACTTTTTATTCAAAAAAAGACCTTTAATAATTTGCCTTGTATTGGTAAATCGCGTACTTTTGCACCCGCTTTCCAAGAGAGGGAAAGCCTATTGAAATTGACATGTTGCAAAAGCGCTCGGATCCGCTTAAGAGATCTACCCGAAAAATATTTCCGAATTTATTTGGTTATATACTTAAAAAGTAGTTATCTTTGTCGTCCGATTCGCAAAGAAAAGGCAGTTTCTTTTCTTGGTTCTTTTCCTATCTATAGATAGTTTAAGATTTCCCTTCGAAAGAAATATTTTTAAAAAAAAAACTTCCAAAACATTTGGTGTTTTAAAATAAACCTTTTACCTTTGCACCCGCTTTTGAAACGAAGCGCAATCGAAAAGAAGAGTTCTTTGAAAAATTGATAAACAATACAAGTAGTACAAGTAAATTTAGAACCGTCAATACTTATTATATAGGTATATGAAAAATGACCGTCAATAAATTTTCGACATCCTGAACAGAGCTAATATTGTCCCTTATTGGGACATATAACAATACTTTTACAATGAAGAGTTTGATCCTGGCTCAGGATGAACGCTAGCTACAGGCTTAACACATGCAAGTCGAGGGGCATCAGGAAGAAAGCTTGCTTTCTTTGCTGGCGACCGGCGCACGGGTGAGTAACACGTATCCAACCTGCCCTTTACTCGGGGATAGCCTTTCGAAAGAAAGATTAATACCCGATGGGATAATCATTCCGCATGGTCTGATTATTAAAGGATTCCGGTAAAGGATGGGGATGCGTTCCATTAGGTTGTTGGTGAGGTAACGGCCCACCAAGCCTTCGATGGATAGGGGTTCTGAGAGGAAGGTCCCCCACATTGGAACTGAGACACGGTCCAAACTCCTACGGGAGGCAGCAGTGAGGAATATTGGTCAATGGGCGCGAGCCTGAACCAGCCAAGTAGCGTGAAGGATGACTGCCCTATGGGTTGTAAACTTCTTTTATATTAGAATAAAGTGCAGTATGTATACTGTTTTGTATGTATAATATGAATAAGGATCGGCTAACTCCGTGCCAGCAGCCGCGGTAATACGGAGGATCCGAGCGTTATCCGGATTTATTGGGTTTAAAGGGAGCGTAGGTGGACTGGTAAGTCAGTTGTGAAAGTTTGCGGCTCAACCGTAAAATTGCAGTTGATACTGTCAGTCTTGAGTACAGTAGAGGTGGGCGGAATTCGTGGTGTAGCGGTGAAATGCTTAGATATCACGAAGAACTCCGATTGCGAAGGCAGCTCACTGGACTGCAACTGACACTGATGCTCGAAAGTGTGGGTATCAAACAGGATTAGATACCCTGGTAGTCCACACAGTAAACGATGAATACTCGCTGTTTGCGATATACAGTAAGCGGCCAAGCGAAAGCATTAAGTATTCCACCTGGGGAGTACGCCGGCAACGGTGAAACTCAAAGGAATTGACGGGGGCCCGCACAAGCGGAGGAACATGTGGTTTAATTCGATGATACGCGAGGAACCTTACCCGGGCTTAAATTGCAGTGGAATGATGTGGAAACATGTCAGTGAGCAATCACCGCTGTGAAGGTGCTGCATGGTTGTCGTCAGCTCGTGCCGTGAGGTGTCGGCTTAAGTGCCATAACGAGCGCAACCCTTATCTTCAGTTACTAACAGGTCATGCTGAGGACTCTGGAGAGACTGCCGTCGTAAGATGTGAGGAAGGTGGGGATGACGTCAAATCAGCACGGCCCTTACGTCCGGGGCTACACACGTGTTACAATGGGGGGTACAGAAGGCAGCTACCTGGTGACAGGATGCTAATCCCAAAAGCCTCTCTCAGTTCGGATCGAAGTCTGCAACCCGACTTCGTGAAGCTGGATTCGCTAGTAATCGCGCATCAGCCACGGCGCGGTGAATACGTTCCCGGGCCTTGTACACACCGCCCGTCAAGCCATGGGAGCCGGGGGTACCTGAAGTACGTAACCGCAAGGAGCGTCCTAGGGTAAAACTGGTGACTGGGGCTAAGTCGTAACAAGGTAGCCGTACCGGAAGGTGCGGCTGGAACACCTCCTTTCTGGAGCGATGTTGAAAACGACGTTCATCGGTTCTAAAATTGTACTACTGGTACTTGTTTATTTATAGAATATAGATCGACCGTCTATAGCAATATAGATAGAGATAAACAAGAGAAAACAGAAGCCGAGTCTAAAAACAGGACACGGTTGAACTAGTCCTATAGCTCAGTTGGTTAGAGCGCTACACTGATAATGTAGAGGTCGGCAGTTCAACTCTGCCTGGGACTACCAAGACGAGATTGATATCTTGTATGATTGGGGGATTAGCTCAGCTGGCTAGAGCATCTGCCTTGCACGCAGAGGGTCAACGGTTCGAATCCGTTATTCTCCACCATTGATACGCCGGCAACACAAGTTGCCGAATGTTATCATACGATCTTTGACATGATGTACAAAAAAAAGTAAATTTAGTAAGAGCTAAAAGTATATATCGAACCATTGGGTTCAGATCCTTTCTAACAAAAGGAGATGACCCTGGCGATAAAAGAAAGTAAATAAGGGCGCATGGCGGATGCCTTGGCTCTCGGAGGCGATGAAGGACGTGATAAGCTGCGATAAGCTTCGGGTAGGTGCAAATAACCTTTGATCCGAAGATTTCCGAATGGGACAACCCGGCATTCTGAAGGAATGTCATCCAACCAAGTTGGAGGCTAACGCAGGGAACTGAAACATCTTAGTACCTGCAGGAAAAGAAAATAAATAATGATTCCCCTAGTAGTGGCGAGCGAACGGGGAATAGCCCAAACCACCCGTGTTACGGCATGTGTGGGGTTGTAGGACCACGCTCTCGCAAGAAAGTTATTGAGAAGAAGCGACTGGAAAGTCGCGCCATAGACGGTGATAGCCCGGTATTCTAAGGTAACTGAAGCGTAGTGGTATCCTGAGTAGCGCGGAGCACGAGGAATTCTGCGTGAACCAGCCGGGACCATCCGGTAAGGCTAAATACTCCCGAGAGACCGATAGCGAACCAGTACTGTGAAGGAAAGGTGAAAAGCACTTCGAATAGAAGAGTGAAATAGTCCCTGAAACCATGCGCCTACAAGCGGTCGGAGCAGCTTATGCTGTGACGGCGTGCCTTTTGCATAATGAACCTACGAGTTACTTTTTCCGGCAAGGTTAAGCATCTTGAGATGTGGATCCGAAGCGAAAGCGAGTCTGAACAGGGCGGATAGTCGGAAGGAGTAGACGCGAAACCAAGTGATCTACCCTTGGGCAGGTTGAAGGTTAGGTAACACTAACTGGAGGACCGAACCGATAAGCGTTGAAAAGCTTCCGGATGACCTGAGGGTGGGGGTGAAAGGCTAATCAAACTTGGAGATAGCTCGTACTCCCCGAAATGCATTTAGGTGCAGCCTTGAGAATTACTAATGTGAGGTAGAGCGACTGATAAGATGCGAGGGCTTCACCGCCTATCAAGTCTTGATAAACTCCGAATGCGCATTAGTTCGATCTCAGGAGTGAGGGCATGGGTGCTAAGGTCCATGTCCTAAAGGAGAAGAATCCAGACCATCAGCTAAGGTCCCCAAATAAACACTAAGTTGAACTAACGAAGTCAGATTGCTAAGACAGCTAGGATGTTGGCTTGGAAGCAGCCATTCATTTAAAGAGTGCGTAACAGCTCACTAGTCGAGGAGTTTGGCGTGGATAATAATCGGGCATCAAGTGTTTTACCGAAGCTATGGGATACGTAAGTATCGGTAGGGGAGCATTCCACTCTGCGTTGAAGGCGAAGCGTGAGCTTTACTGGAGCGTGTGGAAAAGCAAATGTAGGTATAAGTAACGATAAAGGGGGTGAGAAACCCCCTCGCCGCAAGACTAAGGTTTCCTGATCAACGCTAATCGGATCAGGGTTAGTCGGGTCCTAAGGCTCAGCCGAACGGTGATGCCGATGGCAGAACAGGTTAATATTCCTGTACTAGCATTAAGAGTGACGTGGAGACGGAGGAGTGACAACGCCGCGGACTGACGGAATAGTCCGTTAAAGGGTGTAGATGTTGATTGTCCCAGGCAAATCCGGGATAAGAGTCGAACCTGACAGTATACCAATTTCCTCGGAAAACGGTAATAGTGCGTGTAAACATACTCCCAAGAAAATCCGCTAAACTTAATCTTAATGGTACCCGTACCGCAAACGGACACACGTAGTCGGGTTGAATATACTCAGGCGCTTGAGTGAATCACGGTTAAGGAACTAGGCAAATTGACCCTGTAACTTCGGGATAAAGGGTCCCTACCCGGTGACGGGAGGGCGCAGAGAATAGGTCCAGGCAACTGTTTAACAAAAACACAGGGCTGTGCAAAATTGAAAGATCACGTATACAGCCTGACACCTGCCCGGTGCTGGAAGGTTAAGAGGAGATGTCATCGCAAGAGAAGCATTGAATTGAAGCCCCAGTAAACGGCGGCCGTAACTATAACGGTCCTAAGGTAGCGAAATTCCTTGTCGGGTAAGTTCCGACCTGCACGAATGGTGTAATGATCTGGACACTGTCTCAACCGTGAGCTCAGTGAAATTGTAGTATCGGTGAAGATGCCGATTACCCGCGATGGGACGAAAAGACCCCGTGAACCTTTACTATAGCTTAACATTGAATTTGGGTAATTGATGTGTAGGATAGGCCGGAGACTTTGAAGCAGGTACGCCAGTATTTGTGGAGTCGCTGTTGAAATACGGCCCTTTGATTATTTGAGTTCTAACTCGCTGTTGCGAGGACACTGTTTGGTGGGTAGTTTGACTGGGGTGGTCGCCTCCAAAAGTGTAACGGAGGCTTCTAAAGGTGCCCTCACGCCGATTGGTAACCGGCGGCAGAGTGTAATGGCATAAGGGCGCTTGACTGGGAGACTTACAAGTCGATCAGGTAGGAAACTAGAGCATAGTGATCCGGTGTTTCCGTATGGAAGGGACATCGCTCAAAGGATAAAAGGTACTCCGGGGATAACAGGCTGATCCCTCCCAAGAGCTCATATCGACGGAGGGGTTTGGCACCTCGATGTCGGCTCGTCACATCCTGGGGCTGGAGAAGGTCCCAAGGGTTGGGCTGTTCGCCCATTAAAGTGGCACGCGAGCTGGGTTCAGAACGTCGTGAGACAGTTCGGTCTCTATCTATCGTGGGCGCATGAAATTTGCGTGGCTCTGACACTAGTACGAGAGGACCGTGTTGGACTGACCTCTGGTTTACCGGTTGTGCCGCCAGGTGCATTGCCGGGTATCTAAGTCGGGATTGGATAAGTGCTGAAAGCATCTAAGTACGAAGCCAGCCACAAGATTAGATTTCTTTTAGGGTCGTTGTAGACTACAACGTTGATAGGACGCAGGTGTACAGGTGGTAACATCACAGCCGAGCGTTACTAATTGCCCGATGACTTTCTTTTATTGTCCTTTATGGTTTATATATCCGTTTAGCTTTACTATCGGGGTGATAGACGGCTAAGTTTACTTTTGTACATTATGTCTGCCTTATTCAGGTGACTATAGCATCAGGGTTCCACCTCTTCCCATTCCGAACAGAGAAGTTAAGCCTGATCACGCCGATGGTACTGCGTAACAGTGGGAGAGTAGGTAGTCGCCGTTTTCAGAGAGTTCATCCCCTCGGGTCAGAAGACACGAGGGGATGACTTGTTTTTGGGTATAAGCAATATCTCCTGACAATCTTTTTATCGGCTTCATCCCATATACTCCTGACTCAATCTTCATTTTTCCGGTCTCAGAATCTTTACTTCCTTATTACATCGTCTGATTATCTATTTTTGTCGGGAAATTAAAAAAATAAGATATGAAGATAGGTGCATTATTAGTTACTCTCTTACTGCTATTTTCTTGCACAGATAAAGACAGTAAGCAAAGTCAGGACTTTATTGTCAGGACAACACAAGCTATTCCGGGCTTTGGACAGAACACAACGGAGTTTCCGTTCATTGCGCAACCTTTCCGTACATCGGAATTGTCGTTTCGCGTAGGAGGCCCCATCGATCGTTTTGAAGTATATGCCGGTAACTCTTACAAACAGGGGAGTATTATTGCTGAAATAGATCCGCGTGACTTTCATATTCGTAAAGAACGGGCCGAAGCGATCTATTGCCAGGCTAAAGCTGAGTTTGAACGAATAGAGAAGTTGTACGAGAAGAATAATGTTTCGGCCAGTACATACGAAAAGGCCAAGGCTGATTATACTACTGCTAAAGCAGCTTTTGATACCGCCTCTTACGAATTGGAGGATACTCGCTTGATAGCTCCATTTAATGGATATGTGGGAGAAGTGTATATAGAGAAGTTTCAGGATGTGAAGGCTACTCAGCCGGTCATTTCATTTATTGATATAGACCGGCTGAGAATGGAGATTTATGTTACTCAAGATATTGCATTTGTTTCACATCCCGGAGATACTGTTCAGATACGTTTTGATGCCCGGCCGGATAAGATTTATAAGGCAGGGATTATGGAAATATCGAAGGGGACAACCCGCAACAACCTTTCTTATTTACTAACGGCCATTTTACCAAATGAAAAAGGGGAATTACTGGCTGGAATGTCGGGTAAGGCAATATTTGATGTTTCCCGGGTAACAAATCCGGTTGGTGTTTCCATTCCGCAGACAGCTCTATGCCATCGTCCGTCGGAAGGTGATTATGTGTGGGTTGTAAACACTGACACTCATCAGGTGAACCGTAGACAGGTGAAAAAGGGAAATCTGCTTCCTAACGGTTATATTATCATAATTGAGGGATTACAGGATAACGAGACTGTGGCTACAAGCGGACTACGCTTTTTATCAGACGGTATGAAAGTAACAATCTCTTCTAAGGCGAATTCATTATGAAAATGGTAAAGTACTTTCTACAGAAAAGAGCTGTTACAATCTTATTGTTGGTGCTGATATTGGCAGGAGGCCTGTTTTCTTATTTTAAAATGGGAAAATTGGAGGATGCCCCTTTTACTATTAAGCAAGCATTGGTTCTGACTTCTTATCCCGGAGCTTCACCGTCAGAAGTACAGTCGCAGGTGACCGACATTCTGGAAGAAGCCATACAATCTTTGGGTGAGCTTTATTATCTGAAAACAGAAAATCGTGCCGGACTATCGAAAATTACAGTTTATGTGAAGAAAGAAATCCGTGCTGACGAGATGCAGCAGCTATGGGATAAGTTGCGCCGGAAAGTGAATGATGTGCAGGATAAATTGCCGGCCGGTGCGGGAACTTCTATCGTGAACGATGACTTTGGTGATGTGCTCGGCGTGTTTTATGGACTGACGGGGGATAGCCATACGTATAGAGAACTGGAAGATCAGGCTAAACTGATAAAGAATGAATTGCTAAAAGTCAAGGATGTGGCGAAGATTGAGATCTATGGTGTGCAAACACCGACGATTGATATTCTAATCAGTCCTGCTGTGATGGCACAAAGTGGAGTTACGACTTCCGACATTGCACGAGCTTTTGAGGCTCAGAATAAAGTAGTGGATGCCGGTGGTATGGATGCCGGTACCAATCGTATCCGTATTGAGTCTACCGGTAACTTTTATTCGCTGAATGATATCTGGAATCTTACTATTGTTTCACGTAACGGTGAGCATTTTCGTTTGGCTGATATTGCGAAGATCGAGGAGAGTTATCAGACTCCTCCTGCAAACCAAATGCGTATAAATGGTAGTCCGGCAATTGGAATTGCCATTTCTACTGTACCGACAGGAAATGTCGTGGATATGGCAGAGGCTGTTAAAGCACGTATTGGTGAGTTGTCTCAAACCATGCCCGATGGTTATGAGTTGACTCCCATCTACGATCAAGGCTATGAATCGGCGGTAGCAAATCAAGGGTTTATCTTGAATCTGATTATTTCGGTTATCACTGTTGTTGCTATTCTGTTGTTCTTTATCGGATTCAGGAATGGGGTTCTGATAGGTAGCGGATTGGTTTTCTCTATCTTTGCCACCCTTATTGTTATGATGGCATGTGATATTGCTCTTCAGCGAATGTCGCTTGCCGCGATTATCATTGCTATGGGAATGCTGGTTGATAATGCCATCGTCGTATCCGATTCTGCACTGATTAACATGGAACGGGGAATGCGCAAGCGGGTTGCTATCATGCGTGCATGTTCGTCAACCGCTATGCCTTTATTGGCAGCGACAGTTATTGCTATCCTTACTTTCCTGCCGATTTACTATTCACCCCATATTACCGGAGAGCTATTATCATCATTGGTCGTGGTGATCGGCGTTTCGTTGATGTTCAGTTGGGTATTTGCCCTGACACAGACTCCTTTTTTCATTCAGGAGTTTGTACGACGTCCGCGTCCCGAAGAGTTGAAAGCATCCCTGTTTGACGAGAAGTATTATAATCTTTTCCGTAAAGCATTGCGTTGGGTACTTCGGCATCGCACGGTGACGGTTGCTTCGTTGATTGTTTTGTTGTTCTTTTCGGCCTGGAGTTTCAAGTATATTCCCAAGGTTTTTGTACCCGCTCTGGATAAGCAATACTTCACTGTCGATATGTGGTTGCCTGAAGGGACAGCGATTGAGGAGACTGACCGTATGGCGGGCGATATAGCCGATTATATTCGTGGGCATGAAGAAACGGAGATGGTTTCATCTTATATAGGTCGTACTCCGCCCCGTTATTATTTATCGAATATATCTTTTGGTCCACAATCCAACTATGCCCAATTGTTAGTGAAGTGTAAGAGCTCCAAAGAATCAAGGACGCTGAATGCTCTGTTGCAGGATTCTATCCGGCTGAAATACCCGGAACCTCTGATCAAGGTGAATAAGTTTGAATTAAGTCCACTAACGGAGGCCATGATAGAAGCTCGCTTTCTGGGGCCTGATCCTGCCGTTTTGGACTCGTTGACAGGCGTAGCGATAGAAATTATGCGTCGTAATCCTAAAGTGGCAGATGCACGCAATGAATGGGGAAATATGACGATGGTGATACGGCCGGTTTACGATCCGGTGAAGGCCGGTGTCCTTGGCATAACCAAAGCACAGATGATGGAGTCTGTAAAATCGATTAGCGACGGAACCAGAGTGGGAGTTTATCGCGACGGTGAAAAGAAAGTTCCTGTGTTATTGAAGTCAGAGGGAGTTGACATTACAGATGTCCGTTCTTTGGGTAATTTCTCGGTGTGGAACGGAGAACATTCGGCGCCTCTGTCGCAGGTGACGGAACGCATCGAGTCAGTATGGGAATGGCCGCAGATCCGTACTTACAACCGGCAGCTGTCTATGGCTGCTATGTGTGGAGTGAAACCTGGTCATACAATGGCCGAAGTGCATGGAGAAATTCGTGAAGAGATAGAAGCGATGGAGCTGCCCGAGGGTTATACTTTCTTTTGGGACTCACAGTACAAAGATCAGGGGGAAGCGATGCAGGCAATCGGTAAATTCTTTCCGTTGGCTTTTCTTGTGTTGGTAGTTATTCTGGTCGCTTTGTTCGGTAACTTCCGTGATCCGGTTATTATCTTGTGTGTACTTCCGTTATCCATCATTGGAGTAGCCATAGGTATGCTTCTGACTGGATTTGATTTCGGTTTCTTTCCGATTGCCGGATGGCTGGGATTACTGGGTATGGTTATCAAGAATGTGATTGTATTGCTTGATGAAATAGATGTGCAGCGCCGGGAGGGGGTTGTTCCTTATACGGCTGTGATTGAATCTACGGTTTCGAGAACTCGCCCGGTGTTGATGGCCGCCACGACAACAATTCTGGGTATGGTTCCCCTGTTGTTTGATATAGCATTTGGAGGAATGGCAGCTACTATCATTTTCGGGCTGACATTTGCCACATTGCTGACCCTTTTTGTGACTCCGGCACTTTATGCTATGTTTTATAAGATAAAAGAGAAATGACGATGAAGAAAATAAACAGATGGCTTATCCTTTTGTTGTGTGTTCCGACAGCTTCTTTTGCTCAGCAAAATAATCTGCTGCAGAAGTACAGGTCGATGGCTGTAGATTATAACCACGACCTGAAAGCTGCGGATAAGAATATCGCTGCAAGTATCGAATTGGAGAAAGCGGCACAGAAGGACCTGAGACCCAAATTGTCAGGGGATGCGAATTTTCAGTATACCGGTAATCCCCTTCAGTTGGATCTTGATTTACCCTCGATGCAAAATCCGATGACTTTTGAAGGGAGAAATATGAAGTACGGGGCTTCACTCTCTTTATTGCAACCTGTTTATACGGGTGGACGATTGTTGGAGAATATCCGGTTAGCTAAACATCAGCAAAGTCTGGCCACATATCAAGCCGATTATTTCCGTTCGGCTGTGTGTTATCAGACAGATATGCAATACTGGAATACTGTTGCGCGCTCGGAAATAGTCCGCGTAACTACCGAATATCGTAATTCGGTCGCTACTCTCTCTCAGACCATTCGGGAACGGGTGGAAGCTGGATTGGTCGATCCTCAGGATTTGCTCATGGCGGAAGTGAAACTGAATGAAGCGGAGTATCAGCTGTTGCAGGCTAAGAGAAATCTTGAAACAGGGCGTATGGCACTAAACTCTCTGATTGGTGTAGAACTTCATGCCCCGACTGAAATAGAAGATACGATTTCTGCAGTTGTATTAGATGGGGAGTTATGGGAGACTGGTGGAACCGACCGTCCGGAGTTAAAAATGGCTTATGCTCGGATTAAAATGGCAGAAAGCTCAAAGAAATTGACAGATGCTAAATATAAGCCTCAATTTTATGTAGGTGTGGATGGAAGTTATTCTTCACCCGGTTATGATTTCCATTCTGATCTCGACCCTAATTATGCGGTTTACGCCAAGCTGTCCGTTCCATTATTCGAATGGGGGAAAAGACGTGATGAAAAGCGGGCTGCGTCTTTGAAAATAGGTATGGCAACCGACAACTTGAACCAGGTAACCGATCAGGTAAAACTGGAAGTTGAAACAGCCCGCGTTTCGCTTTCCCAAGCCTTGGAGCAGGTACGGCTTACCGAAAGCTCACTGGGCAAGGCTCTTGAAAACGAACGTATGGCATTGGAACGGTACACTGAAGGGAAGGCCTCTGTCATAGAAGTGATTGAGGCACAAACGTATCGGCAAGCCTCCCAAATCAACCATGTACAAGCGAAAGTCTCGGCACAAGGATCTTATTCCGAATTGATCAGAGCTTTGAATAAATATTAAATAGTTTATGATAATTACCCGAAATATAATAGCTTTGTTCGCATGAAATGGAATACCCTGTTATATGGTCTGCTATTCTCGGGATTAGGTATCTTTTCCTACCTCCTGCTTGTCAACTATACGGAGCTTACTCCTAAAGTAGCGGATGTTCTCTATTCAAAGGGAGCATTCGTCTTCTTTATTGCAGCTCTCAATGTGCTGGGATATTCTACACTTCGGATCAGTTCGTGGATAAACAATCAGTATGCACTCAATATCCGCCATCGTTGGAAAATAACAGCTACTTATCTCGTCGTAACCCTGTTGTTCCTTCTGCTGAACTATGGTCTGCTGATTACTGCCAAATTATTGGCAGGCCTGCCCAATCTGTTCACTTTCTCGAATGGCGGTTGGCGTATCCTGATTGTAGTCTGGTTGGTAGAACTTGTGATTGTAGGCTTACTATTGGCAAATCGTTCCATCCAGAACAACCTGAAACTGCAACAAGAAGCTGCAAAATTGCAAACGGAGAACGATACTGCCCGTTATGCGGCTTTGCAAAGTCAGTTGAATCCTCATTTCCTGTTCAACAGTCTCAATACATTGATTGCTGAGATAGAATACAATCCGGGCAATGCGGTACGTTTCACCAAGCATTTGTCCAGTGTATACCGTTATGTATTACAATGCCAGGATAAAACATTGGTTACGTTGGCAGAAGAATTGGAGTTTTTACAATCTTACTTGTTCCTGCACGAAGTTCGTTTAGGGGACTGTATTAGCTATAACTGTTGTATTCCTTCCGGATATACCGGTTGCATGCTGCCCCCGCTGACTTTGCAGTTGTTGGCAGAGAATGTTATTAATCACAATTCCATCACATTGAGTAAACCCATGAAAATAGAGATCTGCTTAGAGGAAGAGTATCTTGTGGTGAGTAATCCCATACAACCGAAGAAGAGCCATGAGTCTCCGGGCGTAGGGTTGAAAAATTTATCCAACCGTTGCCTGTTAATGCTTGGCAAAGAGATAATCATCCAAAGGGAAGAGAAAGTATTTACCGTAAAAGTTCCTTTACTGTATGAATAAGTTAAATGTAGTTATTATAGAAGATGAAATTCCGGCTGCACGTCTGCTGCATTCAATGGTGTCCGGACTTCGTCCACAATGGACTCTGACTATGATTCCGGGCAATGTAGACGAGGCTGTAGCTTGGTTTCATGAGCATCCCCATCCTGATCTTATCTTCCTCGACATACATCTGGCAGACGGGAATGCCTTTGATTTTCTTTCTGCGGTACATCCTTCCTCTGTCATTATCTTTACTACAGCGTATGACCAGTATGCCATCCGTGCATTTACGGTCAACAGTATCGACTACATACTTAAGCCGATAGACGAGAAGCGCTTGTCGGAAGCTATTGTGAAATATGAAAGCTTACTGAATAATGCAGTTCCCCGGCCGGAAGATTATCTGGGTGTCCTGCTTGAAACACTTCAACACAAAGAGAAACGTTACCGTACCCGTTTCCTTATTTCCGGGGTAGACCGTTTCTGGTCTTTACAAATTGCGGATATTGCCTACTTTTATTCCGAGAATAAAGTGACGTTTGCTGTTACCCGGAAAGGTCAGGAACATATCATCGATCTGTCTTTGAATAAACTGATGGAACAGTTGGATCCGGAACGTTTTTTCCGTGCCAACCGTCAGGTCCTTGTCAGTATCGATGCAATCGACCATGCCGAGCCTTTTTTTAACGGAAAAATAGTAGTAACCGTCCGTCCGCCTTATAAATCGAAAATTACGATCAGCGAAGAGAAGCTTTCTGCTTTCAAACTATGGCTGAATCATTGAGAAAATAATTGTTAAGGTATGTATAAAACGAAATCGACCATAGATTATATAATCTATAGTCGATTTCAGTGGGCCAACTAGGGCTTGAACCTAGGACCTCCAGATTATGAGTCTGTTGCTCTAACCAACTGAGCTATAAGCCCGATGTATCCATTGTATCGGATGCGGGGACAAAATTAATGCTTTTGGGTGAATTATGCAAATATTTCAGCCAAAAACTGACTCTTTTACGTATGTCTCAAAACTTGTATGTCCGTTTGGGATTCTTAGGGAACCAACCTTTTTTCACTCGTTCTTCTTGTTCAAAGACTTCTTTGATAGTCCAGAAAGAAGAAAAAGCAAATACACCCAGAAGAGACGAAACAAGTATGTTGTCGGTGCTCAACGAGGCAGCTACTCCTGCGATACCCAATATCAGGAAGATCCACCAGCATTTCGTTCCCCAATAATATTCCGCTTTTACCACAATAGGGTGAAATAAGCCTATAATCAGAAACGTGCAGATCCCAATAAGTAACCCTGACAGGTGATATTCATTCAACCACTCCATCGGTTATTTATCTGCGTGGATAGGGATTTCTTTCTTGATGCTTTGCTCCAGCGAGATCAGGGTTTCGGTGGCAGTCACTCCCGGTATCTCCTGCATTTTGTTGTTTAGCAAGTCCATCAGGTGTTCGTTGTCGCGTGCATATACTTTGGTCAGCATGGTATATGGGCCGGTCGTGAAGTGACATTCTACGATTTCCGGAATATTCTGTAACTCGGCTACTACAGCTTTATACATAGAGCCTTTTTCCAGTTTGATACCAACATAAGTACAGGTACGATAGCCCAGAGATTTCGGGTTTACATGATAACCTGAGCCTACAATGACTCCCAGGTCAATCAGTCTCTGCACGCGTTGATGGATAGCCGCACGTGAAACGCCGCATTCTGCTGCCACATCTTTAAAAGGGATACGGGCGTTCTGAGAAATAATCTCCAGAATCTGCCTGTCAAGGTTGTCTATTTTTTCCATAATAATAAATGTAAATTCCAATTGTTATCAAATAGTAAGCAAATATAGAGATTTATTTTAATTTCTCTATATAAAAGTCAGAAAAAACAGAAAAATCGTATACTTTCTATTCTAATTATCCGGATGCAAAAAAAGAGATGCCGGATACAATTATCCGGCATCTCTCCTGTTTGTTTTTCAGCAAAGCCTGACAGCTTCTTATTTTTCTATACCCAGCAATTCGATTTCGAATACCAATGCTGAGAACGGTTTAATCTGTCCCATGTCTCTTGAGCCGTAAGCCAGTTCTTGCGGGATGTAAAGTTCCCATTTAGAACCTACAGGCATCATTTTCAGAGCTTCTGTCCAACCTTTGATAACTCCGCCTACGTTAGTCACGAACGGTTCGTTACGTGTGTAAGTGCTTTCGAACTCTGTTCCGTCAATCAGTTTGCCTCTGTAGTTTACTTTCACTTTGCAAGTATCGTTAGGAATTTCACCCTTACCTTCAGTGATCACTTTGTACTGTAATCCGCTTGCAGTGGTTTTTACTCCTTCTTTTGTTTTGTTTTCAGCAAGGAACTTTTCACCAGCAGCTTTGTTATCGGCATATTTTTTCTCGGCAGCTTTTCCTTTGATGCTTTCCATCATCTTTTGGATCAGCACCTGAGCCTCTTCCGGAGTGATTTTCATATCTTTGTTAAGTACACCTGCGAACACACCTGCAAGGATATCGCTCTTGTTGACAGTCATAGTCGAGTCGTCAGCGAACAGCTGATGGTTCATACCTTTGATAGCCTGAGGGCCTGCCATCTGTGAGCCAATCTGCAGACCGAGCAGATAAGCCTGGTCTTTTTTGCTTGTCTTATTGGCAGCATCGTTTACGCCTTTCAGGAAGTCTGCAATGTATGCTGTATCCATTTCCATGCGCTGTGACAGATAATCTTTCAGACCGTTGGTTTGGCTGATACCGATGGCGTATGACAGTGAATCTACATCTGTTTTGAGAGTGGCTTTAGGAGCCTGAGCCGTACATGAAGCTAAGCCTGTAGCTATGGCTACAGCTGCTAAAATACTTACTTTTTTCATTTTGCTTTACGATTTTATTTTTATAATACTTCGATTAATTCTACTTCGAATACGAGTGTGCTGTGAGGAGGGATCATTTCTCCTGCTCCCTGTGCGCCGTAAGCTAATTCAGAAGGAATATAAAGTTTCCATTTTGAACCTTCCGGCATCAATTGCAAAGCCTCTACCCATCCTGGGATTACTTGGTTTACACCAAAAACGGCAGGTTGTCCGCGTTTGATAGAACTGTCGAACAAAGTTCCGTCAATCAGTGTACCTTCATAGTGGCATTTCACCTGATCGGTAGCCTGGGCTTTTTTCCCTTTACCTTCAGTGATTACTTCGTATTGTAGTCCACTTGGCAGGGTAACAACGTTCGGTCTTTTTTTGTTTTCTTCCAAAAAGGCTTTTCCCTGTTCAATGTTAGTTGCATTCATTTTGGTTTCCAGCTCTTCGAAATATTTATTCACGATTTCGCGGGCTTCCTGATGGCTAATGGCTGTCTGGTTTCCTTCGAGCACATCTTTTATAGCTTGAGCAAAGTCATCTACTGAGATGCCTTTAGCACCCATTCCTAATAAATTCTGACCAATCCCGAGGCCAATTGCATAACTAAATTTATCCATATATTTTTTGTTGGAGACTGAATATTCTATTTCACTTTCAGTCAGTTGCAAATTAATAAGTGGCAAAAGTAAGTGTTTTATTTGAATGATTTTACTTTTTGGTTTTAAAATTTCTTATTATCGGCTAACTTCGTAACCGGGATGGAAGATGTTTTTGGGAGAGACTGTTTGTATTATCCAATATGATCTGGGGCAGGCAGTGATGAGAAAGGTATTGGGAGGGAATGGAATGTTTGGTGGTTTCTTCGTTTATTCGGAGATTTTAGTTAAATTTGTGAGGCTCCATCTCCTGGCTTTTCTTGAAAACGGGCAGAGGGGGCTTTTCTTTAAAATAATAGTTGGTATGAAGAATCTGGTTGTATTGTCAGGCGCCGGTATGAGCGCCGAAAGTGGTATCAGTACCTTTCGTGACGCAGGAGGGTTGTGGGATCGTTATCCGGTGGAGCAGGTAGCTACCCCCGAGGGGTATGCGCGTAATCCCGAATTGGTGGTCCGTTTCTATAATGAACGACGTAAGCAGTTGCTGGAAGTAGTACCCAATCGGGGGCACGAATTGCTGGCCGAACTCGAGAAAGATTTCCGTGTAACGATTGTAACGCAGAACATAGACAACCTACACGAACGGGCAGGCAGCAGCCACATCATCCATTTGCATGGTGAACTGACTAAGGTATGTTCAAGCCGGGATCCGAATAACCCCCACTACATTAAAGAGCTGAGGCCGGAGGAGTTTGAAGTAAAGATGGGTGATCTTGCCGGAGACGGTTCGCAGCTTCGTCCGTTTATAGTTTGGTTTGGTGAGTCGGTCCCGGAGATAGAGACAGCTATCAATTGGGTAGAAAAAGCCGATATCTTTGTGATTATCGGTACATCGATGAATGTATATCCTGCAGCGGGGTTGCTTAATTACGTACCTCGGAATGCAGAAGTATACCTTATCGATCCCAAACCGGTGGATGTGCATAGCTTCCGCCCGATACATGTCATTCAGAAAGGAGCGTCGGAAGGAGTGGCTGATTTGATGAAGAGACTTCTTACCACAAACCAGGCATGATATGCAAGGGTACTCAGTAAACCATAATATCGGGTCATGATGCGGAACCGTTCGAGAAGTGATTTCTTGCGGTTCTGCGTTGTCATCCCCTCTTCCAGATAATCAACCAGAGTGAGATGTGTGTTGTGTAAGGTGCGTGCCTTCTTCATGATACGTATGCACCAGTCAAAGTCTGCCGAGAAGTGATACTGTAAGTCATATGGTTCGACGAGTGTGTGGCGGGCAAAGAAAGCCTGATGGCATACGAGCATTCCCTGTTTGAAACTTTTCCAGGACAGGGTCTCCGGTGCCGATAACCTGCGCATGCGGAGGAAGTGTCTTTCTGTGTCTACCAAGGCGGTTTGCCCATACAACACGTCGGGCAGCTCATTGGCATTGATGGAGTGAACCATCTTTTGCAGTGTATCGTCTTCATGGAAACTGTCCCCGGCATTCAGAAAACAAAGATAGTCTCCCGTTGCCAGGGCAATCCCTTTGTTCATTGCGTCATAAAGTCCTTTGTCCGGTTCACTCACCACTCGGCTGATCCGGTCCCGGTATCGGTTTACAATCGCCATAGTGCCGTCTTTCGATGCACCGTCGATGATGATATATTCCACATGATGATAGGTCTGTGAAATCACGCTCTGTATGGTATCCTCCAATACCTTTTCGGCATTGTAAGTCACCGTGATGACGGAGAATCTGGGGCTGAGGTGGCTATGCATATCTTCCTGTAATTTTGTTGTAGACATCGATGTATCTCTTGGCGATGATACTTTCCGAATAGTTGGCAATCGCTTTCCGGTTAGCTTGTTCCGAGAGGGAGGGATAGTCCGGATCGGTCAGTGCCCAGTAGATACCGTTGGCAAAATCTTCGGATGATTTGTATTGTGCTACATATCCGTTATGCAGATGATCTATCATTTCCGGGATGCCGCCTACGTTAAAGCCAATGCAAGGTACACCGCATGCCATAGCTTCCATGATGGTATTAGGCAGATTCTCTTCCAGTGAGGGGGTGACAAAGAGGTCGACTGCATTGTAGACATCCACCAGCTCGTGTTCGTTGCTTACATAGTTAAGCGGGTATACTTTGAAGGGAAGAAGTGATTTCAGTTGTTCCGATTGCTTGCCAAAGACAACGACACCAAGCGATTCTTTCAATTCTGGATGCCTATCTGCCAGTAACTTGCACGATTCAATCAGATAATCGATGCCTTTCCGCTTATCGGTAATTTTTGCCGAACCGAAAAGGATCAGTTTACCATTTTGGGGTAGATGACATTTGCGGCGCGCTTCTTTTTTGTCTCTGGGCTTGAAAAGATTGGTATTTATGGGGTTAGGAATACTGATTACTGTCTCTCCTGCCAGCAAGGCACTCTTTTCGGCCTGTCCTTTCAGCCATTGGCTGCAAGTGATGAAAGTGATCGGGGCTTCTTTATAGAGTTGTTGCTTCTTATGGAAGATACGGTTTGACAAATCTTTCTTACTTCCTCCCCCGTATAGGTACGGGCAGTGATGGCATTCCTGATGATAGTTGGTACATTCGCGGGCGTGATGGCAAATGCCCGTGCAGGGCCACATGTCATGCATGGTCCATACGACCGGTTTACCGGATTTCAGTATCTTCCGGATATCGTTTAATGACAACATTCCCTGATTCACCCAATGCAGATGGATGACGTCTGCCTGCTGGAACTCGGGCAAGCTTGTAATATCCGTACCCGTATTGGCTATATCGACTGCGAAAAGATTATTTTTCTTGAAGCGGTTGGCTTTCCAGATGACGATACGTTCCCAAACGAACCTCCATACTTGCCACCAGTTGCGTTGCAGACCTACTACACTGATCTGGTCGGTTTGCTTGTCGCGCACCAGCATTTTGGCTTTGATACCGTTGTTTTTCAACGATTCCATCAGGCGGCTTGCCGCGACGGCTGCTCCACCCATACGTTCGGAAGTATTGATAATTAAAACTCTCATTCGATCGAAATGTTTTGGCAAAAGTAGTGGTTTTCGGTGAGAAACCGTACAAAGTCACATATTATTTGTACTTTTGCGGCACTTATAGATAAGGAGATATACGTATGAAAAAGGTTGTTTTTTTAGGATTAGGCTATATTGGACTTCCTACGGCTGCCGTGGCTGCCGGTCATGGTTATGAGGTTGTAGGTGTGGACGTTAATCCTTCGGTTGTAGAAACCATCAATCAGGGTAAGATACATATTGTGGAGCCGGAACTGGACCAAATTGTCAAAAAGGTAGTGCGGACAGGAAACCTTCGTGCGGTTTCAAAGCCCGAGCAGGCAGACGCCTTCTTTGTGGTAGTGCCTACTCCTTTCAAGCAAAACCACCGTGCAGACATCACCTATGTGGAATCGGCTACCCGTTCCGTAATTCCTTATCTGCGGGAAGGCAATTTGTTCGTGATAGAATCCACCTCACCGGTATTTACTACCGAACGCATGGCCGAAGTCATTTATAAGGAGCGTCCCGAACTCAAAGATAAGATATACATAGCTTATTGTCCCGAGCGTGTGTTGCCCGGCAATACACTTTATGAACTGGTTCATAACGACCGGGTTATCGGTGGTATCAATCCCGAATCGACAGCAAAGGCCATTGAGTTTTATTCTGCCTTTGTACAGGGTAAACTGCATCCTACCAATGCCCGGACAGCAGAAATGTGTAAACTCACCGAGAATTCCTCGCGCGACTCACAGATTGCTTTTGCCAACGAATTGTCTATGATTTGCGACAAGGCAGGTATCAACGTATGGGAACTGATTGATTTAGCGAATAAGCATCCGCGTGTAAATATCCTCCAACCCGGTTGCGGAGTGGGCGGGCATTGTATAGCGGTTGACCCCTGGTTTATTGTTTCGGACTATCCCGAACAGGCACAGATCATCAAACGCGCCCGTGAAACGAATGATTATAAAGCCGATTGGTGTGCCAACAAAGTAATGGAAGCCTGCCAGCAGTTTGTGGAGAAGAATGACCGGGAACCGGTAGTAGCCTGCATGGGGCTTGCCTTCAAACCCAATATCGATGATTTGCGTGAGTCCCCTGCCAAATATATCGCTTCCCGTATCGTATCCGAGTCGCGTGCTGAAGTATTGATTGTTGAACCTAATGTCGCTTCACACGCCAGCTTTCATCTGACAGATTATCGGGAGGCTTACAAAAAAGCCGATATTGTTGTATGGCTCGTGCGCCACACTCCGTTTGTAGAATTACCCCGCGAAGAGGGAAAACTGGAACTGGATTTTTGCGGAGTCAGAAAATAGAAATTGTCTAATCTCAATCGTAATCGTTCAATGAAAAAGATATTACTTGTTTTCGGTACCCGTCCCGAAGCCATTAAAATGGCTCCGTTGGTAAAGGCTTTGCAAAAAGATACGGAACACTTTGATACGAAAGTGTGTGTGACGGCGCAACATCGCCAAATGTTAGACCAGGTGCTCGAGGTATTCGACATCATTCCTGATTACGATTTGAACATCATGGCACCCAATCAGGATTTATATGATATTACGACTAAAGTGTTGTTGGGGTTGCGTGATGTACTGAAAGACTTCTGTCCCGACACGGTATTGGTGCATGGAGATACCACAACATCCATGGCTGCTTCGTTGGCTGCGTTCTATCAACAGATTGCCGTGGGACATGTTGAAGCCGGTTTGCGTACCTACGATATGCTCTCTCCCTGGCCGGAGGAGATGAACCGTCAGGTGACGGATCGTATTTGCACTTACTATTTCGCTCCTACCGGGAAGTCGAAACAGAATTTGTTGCAGGAAAATATTGATGAAAAAAAGATCTTTGTTACGGGCAATACGGTGATCGATGCTTTGCTGATGGCGGTCGATATCATTTCGGAGAAACCGGGAGTCAAAGAAAGACTGCATGAAGAACTTCGCGACAAAGGTTACGAAGTAGGTAGACGCGAATATATTCTGGTTACCGGGCACCGCCGCGAGAACTTCGGAGAGGGATTCTTGCATATCTGTAAAGCAATTAAAGAACTGGCTGCACTGCATCCCGATATGGATATTGTATATCCGGTACACCTGAATCCGAATGTTCAAAAACCTGTATACGAGCTTCTGTCCGGGGTGGATAATGTGTATCTTATTTCACCGCTCGATTATCTGCCGTTTATTTTCGCAATGCAACATTCTACTTTGTTGCTGACTGACAGTGGCGGGGTACAGGAAGAAGCTCCTTCGCTCGGCAAGCCGGTGTTGGTAATGCGGAATACTACCGAACGGCCGGAAGCAGTAGAAGCCGGGACGGTGAAACTGGTGGGAACGAATGCTGAGGCCATTGTCGGTAATGTGACCGAATTGCTTCACAATAAAGAATTATACAGGCGTATGTCCGAAACACATAACCCTTATGGTGACGGGCATGCGTGCGAACGTATCATAGCGGCACTGATCCGTTAGATTCTTTTGCCGGAGTGAGATGGGGAGCTATTCCCCTTTCAGTTCGGTACTGTTATCCTTATAAGCGGCAAACCCTTTGATTCTGACCCGTTCTTTCTTTTCCATATCGGGCATTCCGTTGCCCAATTGTTTCAGGTTTTCCTTAATGGTATTGTGAGTTGTGAAGAAACTGTCCAGCAAATCGGTGAAACTTTTCTCCGGTTCCTCTTCTTCCGGTGCAAAAAGCATGTGGCATTTGCTGTGGATACCCAGTGTTTTCTCATCTTCGTCCAGTGCATAGACAGTGGTCACTAATGAATTCATATTGACCGCATTGATAATCTCTTTGAGATAAGGCAACGCTTGATTATCGATGCTGATAGAGGCCCACCAGGGGTTCCATACAATGATCAGCCGAAGTCCGTCCTCGGCTGCAACAAGAAAGTCGTCTCCCTGATACTTAAAGCTGATGTGGTTTTCTTCGTTCACTTCCGGCTGGCAACCAAGCTGTTGAAGGATACTCATAACCAGTGCGGAGGTGGTCATTTCCTCTGTTTCCTCTTCTGTTTCGGAAGAGGCTGTGTCCCCCGAGGGTTTTGCAAGCTTGTTCCTCTCGTGCAGGATACGTGATATAAGGAATACAATCGGCCATAGAGCCAATGCGATGACTGCGATAAGGATGGTAAGATCGGTCATAGTAGTAGAGCTATTAAATGATTATTGTCTGCCTAAAGATAATCATTCTTTTTTATCGTACTCCATTTTTACTGCATAAAAGTTCGGAAAGCTTGCAAATAACGTTCGCTTACCGTTTCAATGTTGATTTTCTCGCGGATGATTCGTTCCGATTCACGTCCCATCTCGGCACAACGTCCGGGAGAGGCGAACAGTTCGTTAAGTTTGTCGCTCAGACTGTCGGCATCACCTTCCCTGAAGAAGAGTCCGTTCACTCCGTCCGTTACCAGATCACGTTCAGTGCTGTCGCATACCGAGCAGACTACAGGTAATCCGTAAGTCATGGCATCATTGATGGATAGACCTCCCATGCCTGCCAGTACATAGACTGTTGATTCGTTCATATAAGCTCCCAATTCTTTGGGGTTATATACTGCACCGATGAAACGAATCCGATCCGTCAGGTTCCGTTCGGCTGCTTGCTTCTTCAAGTTATCCAGTTCCGGTCCGTCACCTACTATGACCAGTTCTGCGTCCGGATGATTAGCGATAACCTTGGGAAATGCGTCGATCAGCAGATCTACTCTTTTCCATTTCACCAACCGGCCGATGTGCAAGGCACGTTTGGCGGAGTGGGGAAGAAGCGGAGCCGAGGCGAGAACAGCTTCTTTTTCCTTCAGCAACGATTCTGTGTCTGTAGAGTTGTAAGTAACATGTATCTGTTCCCGCTTCACACCATACGAAGGGAGGATATCGTATGCGGCCGTTGAGTAATTCAGTGTTCCAGTGGCACGTGCGTAGCAATATTTGCGTATTTTGGCCGTGAGCCATTGTTTAAGGTAAAAGCCGGTTCCGGTACTCACCAGCCTCATATTTTCGTCGTACATCGGGTTTTTCCGGAAATACTCTTTAATTTTTCCATAGGGAGGGGTTTGGAAAGGAATCTCGCGAATCACCAACCGTGTCCGGCACTCCTTCATAGCTTTTCTCAATCCGGGTTGGAAGAATACTTGCAGGAAGTAGGGCCATCCCATTACTAAAATGTCCGGTCGTTCTTCACGCACTATTTCCGGTAAGGCAGGGTAAGCGCTTTTTCCGTAAAATGCTTTCTTTTCGGTACTGGTGAGATGCCTGTATGTACCTCCTTCTACCATTTTTACCCCTTTGCCGATGGTGGCATTTCCTTTTTGTGGGGTAACGACTGTGACTTCCACTCCCTTTTCGTGGAGCTTGTTGAGCATGGCGTTCAGGTAATGGGGCATTCCGCCGAATGTATAGAGAACTTTCATAACTGTATTATTTTCAGAAGTAAATTTTGGAATTCTTTGCCGAATTCGTTCCAACTGTGTGTGTCGAGGAAGCGATTGTAATCGGCTATGTTTACCGCCTTGTTTGCTTTGTTGACAAGGTCCGGTATGTCTTCAAACGTATGAAAAGTATATACGTTCAGTAAAGGATCGGCTGCATAGTCCCTGAAAGAGCCTACATCCGGCCCGATTATTTGAGCTCCGAATGAAAGAGAATCCATCAATATTCCCGAACTCAGGATTGATTCGGCAGCATAGGGTATCAGTACGAAGCGTGATTTGCGTATCTCTTGTTTTAATTCGTCAAAAGGGATACTCCGGTCCTCAATACTGATCCTGTCGTTACCTTCTGTCCGCAACTCTTCCAGCAGTTCCGTAGAGCTGCATTTGCCGATAATTTTAGTCTTGAGCTTTAGTGAATGTCGCGTGGCGAAGCGCACGAATTCCGGCACTCCTTTGTATCGGGAGATATTACCCCAGATCAACAGGTCGGTTTCTGCCGGTTGAGGCATATATTCTTCTATCCGGTTCTTTGTGGGGTGATGTAAGAATATCGTTCTGGGAACAGCTTTCGGGTATTGATCCTGAACAACTTTTATACCTTCTGTGGCGTGGGTCACTATCAAATCCGCTTTGCGGAGAAGGAGGCGTATCAATAGCTTTTTCGACCATCGGTGCTTCATTATGTGAGGCTGCTTGTTGTGCAGGAACCATATCACTTTTTTGTTGTGCAGTTTGATTTTGAAAAGGAGCCAGATCGCAGCGAGGGTTTGTAATACTCCATATTTATAATCCGGCACATTCTCCAGCCAGTGAAAAATATAAGCGTCACTGTCCGTTTTCTGCGGGATAAGGCTGAACAGTGGATTCTTATGCGGAGGATTGGCTATTGTCATTCCGTTTTGTTCCAATGTTTGGATAAAGTCGCTGATATACGGGTTAACCCGTATATCGCCCTTACTGGTAGAATGAGGATAGATCGTTACTTTCATGGTGTTCTTCTGTTAAATTAATCCGTGTCTGCGGAAAGTGTCCATCCATAGCGGGCCTACATGCTCGATGTCATACCTGCTTTTACGGGTTTGTGCTTTATGGGCTATCCGGCAGCGAAGTGTGTCATCTCCGGCTAAACGAAGAATAGTTGCCGCATATTGCTCATAATTGTTGTCGGGGATAATAAATCCGTCTACTCCGTCATCTATCATATCGTAGATTGCATTGAAAGAGTCGAATCCGATGGGAATTACCCCTAATGACATCGCTTCCGTAAATACGGTGGGCAATCCTTCTATGACAGAAGTCAGACAGATGATCCGTGCACGGTCGATATAGGGAATAGACATTTGATGACCTGTCAGTCGGACACGTTTCAATTCTTTTTCCCTGATGATCTGCCGGCATGTGTCGAATCGCGGTCCGTCTCCTACGAGTGTAAGTTTCCAGTCCGGCAGTTTATCCTGAATCATTTCCCATATTTTCAATAATCTGGGTAATGCCTTTTCGGTTGCCATTCTGCCCACAAAGATAATTTCTTTATCCTTCTGTTCTATTGGGATGACGCTGTGTACAGGTTGTATGGCATTGGGAATGGCAGATAGCCTCCGGGCATCTTTTTTACCGATAAGTTTTCTGAACTCGGGGATATAGGCAGGCGAAAGCAGCACTACTTCATCAAGCGTGTCGTAGGCTGAACGGTTCTGGTGGCTGACCACTCTTTTTAACAAGTTGATATAAAGTTGTGGCAACATCCATTGAAAGAATTGTTTTGCCCCGCGTACATCCTTAAAACGGAGTGTAGACAATTCGTATTGTTTCAACTGCGTCGTGTGGCTGGGGCAGTTGTGAATCATCGTGAATATTTTTATACCGGGATTTCTTTTCCTGATTTCAAGGTAATATCTGCGTGTGTCTCCGGTGATGACATGTGAGTAGTCAAGAATTACATTTATTTTCTTATCGGCAATAAATTCACAGATTGCCTCGATGTTCCGGGGAGTGTAGAACTGAGGATAATGATCGGGTAGCAAGAGCCCGTTCTCAAATTCACTGTCAGCCAGTTCCAGGTACGAAAAGTAAAGTTTGCTATCTACCCCGTGTGCAGTCAGCCATTCGGTCAGTTGCGCATAGAACCAATAAAAACTATTGGCACGGTGAGGAAATGCTTTGGTTTGTTGAATCAGGATATTCATAGCTTATTTCTGAAGTTTTTTCCGGATAAACTGTACACTTTCAAAGAAAATCACCGATTTGCCGATCCACATGATGAATACATAAAGGCTCACGGCTATTGTTATCTTGAGTATCAGCAACACATAAAGGTTGTGGAAGCCGAGTGTTAAGAAATGGCTGGCGCCTATGACTGCTATGGAAATCAGTAGGTACGGGGTGATATCTTTCAGGGCCTCCCACAGGGTAATGTGTATCTGCTTGTTTACGAAGTAATGCCATATCAACAGCCAGCCGATGTTGATAACCGTATAAATCGCGACCATGACGAGTATGCCTTGTGAGATCGTACAAAGAAGTATTGTGAGTTGAACCAGGCTCTGTGCAATGGTATTCCACATAAACAGATTCGATTTTCCTTTACTGATCAGCAGATTGGAGTACATATAAGTAATGGGGACAAATGCTCCCCAGATGCAAAGAATCTGCATGATGGGTACACATGCCTGCCATTTGGCGGTGACGGCAATTACGATGAACTCGTTGGCTATCAATGCCAGTCCGAACATGGAGGGAAACGATACGAAGGCTGTAAAACGCAGCATCTTCCGAAATATATTTTTCTGTCGCATGGTGTCGGAAGAGGTTTCGACCAGGACAGGCTGAGACACCCCGTTGATCATGTTGCTGATCAGTGAGAATCCCATATTGGTCCATTTGTTGGCTTGCGTATAATATCCTACATCCTGACTGGTATAAAAACGTCCCAGAAGAACAGAGAATATATTATCATTGATGTAATGGAATACATTGGTGATAAGTAGCTTACTACTGAACGGAAGCATCTCTCTGATGGGTTTGAAATTAAATGAAAAAGTGGGACGCCATTGAGAGAAGTGCCACAGCAACGCATTGGCGATGGAAATATAAGTGATCTGCTGTACGGCCAGGCCCCAGAAAGCCATTCCGTTGTATGCCATTACGATTCCTATGGTCCCCGAACAAAGTAGTGCGATAATCGTAGCTTTCGCTTTCTCTTTTACCATTAGTTTTTTAAACAACACCGCATTGTGGGCGGTCCCGCAACTGGAGATCAGAAAGCCTAAGAAGAGGAAACGGGATAAGGGAACGAGCTGCGGAGTCTTATAAAAATCTGCTATAAGAGGGGCACAGAAAAAGAGTAGCAGATAAAGCGATGCCCCCATCAGAAAACTGAACCAGAACACCGCATTGTAATCTTCATGACGGAACACTTGCTTATTGGCGAGAGCGGCAGTAAAACCACTTTCCTGTATGGAATTGGCTATAGCGGTAAATATGGCCAGCATGCCTATCATGCCGTAGTCCGTTGCATCCAGCATACGAAGGAGGATGATTCCGAACAGAAGGTTCAGTAATTGCTGGATGCCATTGCTGAATCCTCCCCAGAATAATCCTTTGGCTGTTTTCTCTTTTAGCGATTGCTCTGTCATATTAAAGCAGATTCCTCCTTTTCGTTCTTAAAACGTTAGTACGGTTGAATAAAAAAACAGAGGGTGCACCCGGAGCCCCATTCAATAGAGCCCTAAGTACACCCTTTATTTTATTACTTATTTCACTTCACTTCCGGGTTTCACTTCCCGTCCGGGCATTACGACAGCCAGGCTGCCGTCATTGTTTTCGGCACTCAGGATCATACCTTCGCTGACGATGCCTTTCAGTTTACGTGGAGCCAGATTGGCGATGAAGCAGACCTGCTTGCCTACCAGCTCTTCCGGTTTGTAGTGTTGTGCGATACCGCTGACGATGGTACGTGTCTCCAGTCCGTCGTCTATCTTGAACTGTAACAGTTTGTCGGCCTTAGGCACTTTCTGACATTCGAGAACGGTGCCTACACGGATATCGAGTTTCATGAAGTCGTCAAATTCGATATTGGCGCGGATTGGTTTGGCTTTGTAGTTTGCCTCTTCATTGGCCTTCTTCGTATCGAGCAGCTTCTGTACTTGTGCTTCAATAGTGGCATCTTCTATCTTTTCGAACAGCAGTTCCGGCTTGTTCAGTTGATGTCCGGCAGGAAGCAGGTCGTTCCGTCCCAATTCTGCCCAGTCGAAGCTATCCATATTCAGCATCCGGCGTAAGCGTTCCGAACTGAACGGAAGGAACGGTTCGAAAGCAATGGCCAGGTTGGCTACCAGTTGCAGAGAGATATTCAGGATAGTGCCTACACGTTCCATGTCAGTTTTTGCCAGCTTCCAGGGTTCTGTGTCAGCCAGATATTTATTACCGATACGGGCCAGGTTCATCGCCTCTTTCTGCGCGTCGCGGAATTTGAATACATCGAGTAGTTTTTCAACTTCAGCTTTAACGTCGGAGAACTCTTTCAGCGTCTCTTTATCATAATCAGTAAGTTCACCCGCAGCAGGTACTTTACCTTCGAAGTATTTCTGTGTCAATACCATCGCACGGTTCACGAAGTTCCCGTAAACGGCTACCAATTCGTTATTATTGCGTGCCTGGAAGTCTTTCCAGGTGAAATCGTTATCCTTGGTTTCGGGTGCATTGGCTGTCAATACATAACGCAATACATCCTGTTTTCCGGGGAAGTCTTCCAGGTATTCGTGCAGCCACACTGCCCAGTTACGCGAGGTCGATATCTTGTCTCCTTCCAGGTTCAGGAATTCGTTGCTCGGTACGTTATCCGGTAGAATATAGCTGCCTTCAGCCTTCAGCATGGCAGGGAATACGATGCAGTGGAATACGATGTTATCTTTTCCGATAAAATGAACCAGGCGGGTTTCAGGATCTTTCCACCAGGTCTCCCATGAATCGGGAAGCAGCTCTTTCGTATTTGAGATGTAACCGATCGGGGCATCGAACCATACATAGAGGACTTTACCTTCGGCTCCCTCTACCGGCACAGGAATACCCCAGTCCAGATCACGGCTGACTGCACGTGGCTGCAAACCCATGTCGAGCCAGCTTTTGCACTGTCCGTATACATTCGGACGCCATTCTTTGTGATCTTCCAATATCCACTGGCGCAGCCATGTTTCATGTTTGTCAAGTGGCAGATACCAGTGTTTGGTTTCTTTCATGACCGGCTTGCTTCCGCTGATGGCACTTTTCGGGTTAATCAAATCGGTAGGTGAAAGTGAAGTTCCACACTTTTCACATTGGTCGCCATAAGCACCTTCCGAGTGGCAATGCGGACATTCTCCGGTGATATAACGGTCGGCCAGGAACTGGTGTGCCTCTTCGTCATAATATTGTTCTGAAGTTTTTTCGATGAACTCACCCTTTTCATACAAGGTCTTGAAAAAGTCGGAAGCCAGTTCGTGGTGTGTTTTGGACGATGTACGGCTGTATACGTCAAACGAGATACCGAATTCTTCGAATGATTTCTTAATCAGGAAGTGATAGCGGTCTACCACATCCTGCGGAGTGATACCTTCCTTTTTGGCACGGATGGTGATGGGTACCCCATGTTCGTCGGAACCTCCGATGAAAAGTACATCTTCTTTTTTCAGTCGCAGATAGCGGACATAGATGTCTGCCGGTACATATACACCGGCCAAATGGCCGATATGGACGGGACCGTTCGCATACGGCAGTGCCGATGTGACGGTAGTTCTTTTAAAGTTCTTTTCCATTGATATATTGCGTGTATTTATTGTTATCTACTTGGGAACGTGCAAAGATAACGACTTTCTGATGAATTCTTTATAAATAAGGTGGATGATTTGAATAATACCCCCACACTCTTCGTTGAATTCAATGCAGAGTATGGGGCTGTTATATGAAGAGGAAAAGCTCTTAGGGAAGCTGATCCAGTAGTTCTTTGATGTTGTATCGAACAAGCATGTCATCTGTCGTTACGGCATACATGGCTTGGTTTCTTTCGTCTATGCTGAAAGAGGAAACCCATTTGTCCAGATGGGCTTTACATAAATAATTGCCTTTCCAGTCAAAGATATCCAGGCGAGAGCGGAATGTTGAAGGGGCTTCTCCCTCTATTGCCATGGCCCAGATATATGTATTATTGCAGTGTACTTTGGTATAATAAGGTTTGGGAGCGGCTGCTATCGCCTGTTCCCAATTTAATTTGTTTCCATCAGTGAATAAGTTATTAATCTCCTCAGTTTCAAGGTTTACTATGCTTATCATATTGAGGAATCTATATGTAATGACCATTTTCTTGCAATCATTACTGATTGCAATGTCTTTTTGGAAAGCCTGATCTCTTCCGCGATGTTCGAGCAATTCCTTGGGGAAATTAGAGGCGTAGAAACTGCGCAGGATATTGTCATCTTTGTAATCGTAAACTTCAAAAAAATCATTTTGATTGTCTTGTGGACGCATTATGATACTTCTGTTTATGAGAAATATGGAATCTCCTAAAAGATAGGAAACGCTGGACTGTTGGAAACTATTCTTTCCTTTGGGAGCATTATAGGTATATTTGTTATCATAAACAGCCCTATTCTCTATCAAAGACTTGGATATATTTAATAAACCTGTAAATTTTTGATAGGATCTCATTACAAGTTGTATCTGTCCGTCTTTGCTAAACCATTGTGTAAAAGCACTGGGGAGTATAACTTCATCCGGCCCGTTTCCTGTTTTCTGAAAACTTCCAAGGAATTGTAGATGGGGAAGGCTATATACATGCAGCATATTTTCCTCTTTGTTTAGAGCTAATATTAGAAATGTATCGGTGACAATAATATCACCTATGCCAATTGGGTCAATGGATAGGAGTTCGTGATTAAAAGATAATGCCTGTTGGGCATCCGTTGTGATTGTTTCTATTATTTGACCTTTTTCCGGTTTGGATGATTGGCTACAGGAGGCAATATACAGACACAATGCGAAGGAAATGATGGTTAGAAGTGTGTTTTTCATAATGTTTGTTTTAAGGTTAATGTTCTATACATATTAGACAAGTGCCTCTTACATAGCCAAATGTTGGCTTTTTATTATTTATTACGCCACAGGATGTCATTCCAGCTTGTCCACTCGAACCATTGCACTCATAATGTGGCTCATTATCATGTTCCTCTGAGAAACTATAGTAACACGTTTGTTCTATCCATTTAGTGCATGCCCCTTCTTCACCGGCAGCTATTGCTTCCAGGTTTTGTAACTGCACATTGGTTAAAACCGGTTGCTTATGATTCCATGCGTACAATGCTGTGCATGCTATAATTATAGTTACTACAGCTTTGGATGAAGTTTGTTTCATACTATTTTTATTAAAGGTTATTATTTGCAAATATAGTTTATATTTGCTTCTTATTAAAAAAAGCTGTGTTAATATGCGCGTTTATTAAAAATTTTATATGTTTTGGACTTGTGTCGCTGTCTTTTTTGTATATTTAGCCTCAGGCTTCGTGGTTTGTGTAAAATGTTTGTTGTTTATGAGGACTATATTTATTTTTGTATATATCCTGCTTTTTGTATCTTGCCAGAATTCTGATAAATCTCGGATTGCTCGTATGATTGATGAGTGGGATGGAAAGGAAATTATTTATCCTGATGATCTGGTATTTACTACTATGGGAGAAGATACGGCAAAATGGTTTCTTAAAGATAGCCGGTATACGATAGTGACTTATGCTGATTCTATTGGTTGTATGGGGTGTAAACTTAAGTTGCCCGCTTGGAAAGACTTTATTTCTTACCTTGATTCTGTGTCGGATCATGCGGTAAAAGTTATATTTATTCTTCATCCTCGAGATGAAAAAGAGATGGCGCATCTTATAAAATATAATAATTTTTTGTATCCGGTGTGTCTTGATACAAATGACTCTTTTAATAAAATAAATAAAATCCCATCCAATTTGGCTTTTCAAACTTTTCTACTTGATAATAAAAATAAAGTGATTGCTATCGGAAACCCGATTCATAATCCTAATGTGAGGACCCTGTATTTAAACTTGATTTTATCTGCTGGTATATGCGAAAGTCGAAACTTGATTCAGACGAAAATAAGCCTGCCCGAAACGATTGATATGGGGGCATTTGATTGGAGTGAAGAAAAAGAAGCAACGTTGATTATAAGAAATATTGGTGCGGTCTCCTTAGCCGTTGAAAATATCGTTACTTCTTGTGGCTGTACTTCGGTAGAATATAGCCGGAAGCCTGTTTCTGTGAAAAATAGCTTGGTGATTAAAGTAAAGTATAAAGCTGAATCTCCGGGGTATTTTAATAAAGATATTGCTATTTATTGTAATGTTCCGTCATCTCCTGTCCATGTGAAATTATCGGGGAAAGCCCAATAACTCTAAAGGAAAATCCTGGCTATGTAATGTGTTTAGTATAAGAATAGTAGTTGGTATTATATGTTCTTTACCTCGTCCCGCGTACCCGGGCCCATCAGCCCGCGTACCTGGGCCGGTGAGCCCGCATATCCGGGCCCATGAGCCCGGGTATGCGGGACGAGATAGAGAACAGACCATTTCCGCTAAAGATAGCAAAGAAGATGAAATGCTTTCAAAGACATAAATGGATAAGAAAACAATCTTATCTTGTTGCCTTTCAGACTCCTATTCCCGATATTCCTTTTAAAACGGAGGGTGGAAGATGGAAGATAGGGGTGGAAGATAAATGGCTCTAAAAACAGCATCTTTCATCAGATATGTTTCTGCAAATCAGTTGTTTGTGTCTTCTAAGGTGGAAGATGGAAGATCGAAATGCGTTTTTTGTAGGAGAGCACAAAAACGATGATGCCAATTTTTCTGCCAGGATAAAAAAGGCTGTATTTTCTCCGGATAATTGCAAAAAACGATATATCTTTGGAAGAGATCATTTTATTAACCTTAAAAGACTAAAAGCTGACTCCTGATGAAGCATTTTACCGGCATATTATTTTTACTTTTTCTCTGTTTCTCTTGCACTGCGGTACATGATGCGCCATTGGAGCAGGCTCTCACATTGGCGGGAGACAATCGGAAGGAACTTCAACAAGTATTAGGGCATTACGAAGACGATTCGTTGAAACATAAAGCTGCCTGCTTTTTGATCGAAAATATGATTGGTAAAGGGACCATCCGTTATTTGCTTCAAGAAAGTGATAGCTGTTATATACGGCAAGAGCCTGAACCGGACTTAACGTGTATTACTGCCGACTATTTGATAGAAAACATTGATTTAGCTTTTGAGGTCTGGCAAAAATATTCTTGGTGCAAACAATTGTCTTTTGGAGAGTTTTGCCGGAATATATTGCCTTATCGGTTAAAACAGGAGCCTTTGGACCGGTGGCGTTCTTACTACTATATGCGTTATAAGACGACGGCCGACTCGTTGGCACGGGCAGGAGCTACCATGCAGGAGGTCGTTTTCTTCTTTAACTCACAACATGGAAAGAAATATCTTCATGATGCTGCCAAAATACCGGGGGACTTCTCTATCGAGTTGATAGAGAAGCTGGGCGGAGGTACCTGTGATCATCTGGCATTGAATGCGGTTCAATTGATGCGCGCTGTCGGTATCCCGCTGAATCTGGATATTCTTCCATACCACGGTAAGGTAAACGGAGGACATGCTTACAACAGTTTTACCGATGAAGACGGAAAATTTTTCTACTTTTCTCCTTATGAGCGTGAACCGGAGCGGAATCGATGGATTGCTCCTTTGGTGCAGCGTGTTTGTTATGAACGCCAACCAGAGCCGGAAATAGAGCGCAACCGTTGGAATGCGCAATTGGTCAATCGCTTACTGAAGGGGGTGACTGCCCAGTATTATTTGTCCGACAGTGTCCGGTTACCTGTGCATACATCGGATACGGTGGCTTATATCGCTACTTTTAATCGTGGAACTTTCAAGGTAGTGTCGCAGGGAAGAGTGAAAGATAACAGTGTATTGCACCGCGTGTTGCCTTACGGATTACTTTATTTTCAGGTGGCGGATAAGGAGGGAAAGTTGTTTCCGATAGGTGATCCGTTTGTGATGACCCCGGATAGCATTCACTTCATTACTCCGACTCGGCAGCCTACTTTGTTGGATGGTATTCTTACTTATGATGTAAAGCGGGTTTTGAAGTTGGGTGACGAACCTTATACGCTGCTTTATTGGAAAGATGGCTGGCAACCACTAAAAGAAGTAACCTCTAAAGATTCTCGTACACTGGATTTTGGAGAGGTACCTGTCCGCTCACTGTTTCTGGTATACGGCGATACATATATGGGGCCTATGCAGCGTCCTTTCTTATTGGAGGGTGGCAAGCCGGTGTACTATTGACAGATGAAACTTTTGCCAGTATCTGTTTTTATATTATAAATAAGAAAATGTTTTGAATTTGTTTTTATTTTTTATTATATTGTGCAAAATTATAAAAATGAAATATATGAAAGTTAAATTTTCAGTAGTTGGTGTATTATTAATAAGCCTGTTTACGGTAGTTAATATCGTTAAGAGTAATCAAAAAAATAAGAAAATAGAAGACATTATGTTAGTTAATGTTGAGAGTCTCGCCTTTCCGGAAGGTGGAATAGGTAGTGATATGAGAATAGCAACTAAACATGTGTGCTATCTTAATAATGAAGTCTTTGATGAAAGCACGGGTAGGTTAGAGCATATCCCTGTTGAAGGCAGAATTGGTATTTGTGATGGTACGGAAGGGGCATGTAGAAGTTGGCCATGCACAGAAGTCTGGTTATAATCAAATAGAGGATGAAACAACTGTATTTATTTATATTAGTAGTTTTTTGCTGCATAGGTTGTCAGCGAAATACATTGCAAGGTCCTATTCCTACTATTGCTATGCATCCGGATAGTTGCCTGAAGAGCTTAGATATCTCTGTTATGATGAAAGACTCGATAGAAGTAATCAAATTAGAGACAACGGACAGTTGCCTTATTGGCTTTATTAACAAGATTTCATTTACTGACAAGTATATATTAGTCTCGGATGCACGTGTAAGTCAAAAGATATATCTGTTTGATAAAGAGGGCAAGTTTATCCGTTATATTAGCAATAAGGGAAGCGGTCCTGGTGAATACAGTGTAATTGGAGATTTTGCGATAAAAGGGGATTCTGTATTTATCCAGGATTATTATCAGAATAAGTATGTCGTATATGATATGGTAGCTGATGAAATTAAAGATGATATACCCTATAATACTCACCATTCCGGAGTGGTTGCACTTGATAATTATCTTTATTTTATATCTAACTATTTTACTTCTCCAATAGGTGATTATAATTGTTTCCGATATGATTTAAGTATGCGGAAAACAGAAGGTTATTTGCCTTTTACGGCAGATCGTATTGCAAACGAGCCGGCTTGGACAATAAATCATCCTTGTGGGCGGATAGATAAATTAAAGTCTTTTGCTTATTATCGATCAAATGATACCATATATCAGATTGATAAATTGACAGTCTCACCTCAATGCGTCATTCACTTCCCTAATGGTGAAAACCGGACATCTTCTACACAAGGAGGACATATTTCCGGAATTGTTCATTTACAACAATCTGCTGGATATATATTAGGAACTTACACAGAAGGAAAAGGACTCAGATATTTTTTGATTGATAAGCGCGATTATAGTTCCCAGATGGGAAAACTGTTGCGTTTTAATAGTTTGGATAGAAAATCTATAAATAATGAATTTTTTATAGAGGATAACTATCTGATTTTTTGGGATACTATGCAAAGTTTGAAGTTATGGAGGAGGTATTTTGATAAAGCTGAATTTACTAATCTGGCTGACAAACAAAGAATACAATCTATCATTGATTTATCTCAAGATGATGATAATCCCGTCATATTTAGATGCCGGGTGAAATAAGAGAAACATAAATAATTAACTATAAATTAATAGATTATGAGAAGTATAAAATGGATGGTAGGTATTATTTTATTTGCCAGTGTATCGACTTTAATAGGCGTTACAAAAAGTGTAAGGGGTGAAAACCAATTAGAAAAATTGACATTTCTGGGTATTGAGAGTTTAGCTGATGGTGAAGGAGGAGGGAGTGACTATCGAGAGGCGACTCCTCATGATTGTAATTATTCTAAGGATGTATTCCTTGAAGGTGCGGACCATATCATAAATGTAACGGTTCCTGGCAAAAAAGGAATTTGTGATGGTACTAATGGCACATGCAATAGCTGGCCGTGTAGAGAGGTAAAATAATCATGTGGCATTAGTATAGAAAACATGCAAAAATATCTGTTATTATTATTCTTATTTATTTGCGCGAGTTGTATTGGTTCAAAAAATGGAATTCTGGAACAAAATAAAACTTTTGACATTATAATAGATCCGGATCGTTTTACCGATGATTTGGATTTATCATGCATCTTAACTGATTCGATTGAAATTATAAAATTGGAAACCAGTGATGAGTGTCTTATAGGAGAAATAAAAAAAGTATCATTTACCGATCAATTTATTTTTGTTTCTGATCCTTATGTTAGCCAAAAAATATTCATGTTTGATAAAAATGGGAAATTTGTAAAAAGTATAGGTAGCCAAGGAGGAGGACCTGGAGAATATAGCACAATTAGTAATTTTACTATAACCGGAGATTCGTTACTGATTCAAGATTATAATCTTCATAAATATTTGGTATATAGTATAAAAGAAAATCGGTTTGTAGGTGATATTCGCTATAAACCTCATCATCACTCGATTGTTGCATATCCGGATATCCTTTACTTTGTTTCGGGATATTTCCCTGCTGATTCTGGATGTTATAATCTCCATCGGCTTGATCTTAGAAATTCGAGTATGGAGTCTTATTTACCTTTTTCTCAAAAAATTGCGGTAAATAGAAGTGCGTGGTCTATTGAGGAGCAATGTAGTCGGGTTTGTGAGCGGTCGTTTATTTTTTATGCCCTTAGTGATACAATCTATCAAGTAAATAAAGATAAAGCTATCCCCGTATATACATTGAAGTTTTCAAAACGAAGTATACCTGATGATTTTAAAGAAAGTCATAGTGGAGATGAAATAATGGATTTAGCTTTCCAAGAGGGGTATGTAAGAGGTCCAATTCACCTTCAACATTCAGACCAATGGATGTTAGGTACTTATGTTGATGGTAAGGAATATAGGTATATGTTAGTTGATAAAAAAACGGGGCAATATCAAATAGGGAGACAATTGGGAGTCAGGAAAGAAGGTAATCTGACTATTCCACATAATTTTTTGATTGAAGATAATTACTTTATTTCATGGTTACCTGTTAAACTCCTAAATTTGTGGAAAAATCATTTTAGTCCTAATACCTTTAGAGATAAAGGTAGAGTAGAAACATGGAAAAGATTAATTGATTCTCTGGATATAGATGATAATCCAGTACTTATAAAGTGTAAAATAAGAAACGATGAAACTTAATTATTTTTTAATTCTGATTATATGTGTACTATTACTCTGTTTTAACATATATATATTTAAACGGAATAGTACCTCTGATAGGATGCAGGATACTATTATACGATTAGTTAATGAAGACTCTGTAAAAAAGAGTAGTCATCGAATTGAGCGGGAAATTAGAAACTATGAGTTGAGGGCTAATGGGAAGGTGTTGAATCCTTCATTGGAAGTCTTTGATACTAACGGGAATAAAAGAACCCTTTCAAAGATTATTGATGGAAATAAGTTAGTGTTACGTTACTCTGAATTAAATTGTAATACTTGTGTAAATAAGCAAATAGAATTATTGAATCTGTATGTTGACTCAATAGGTGCTGATCATATTATATTGCTTACAAATTATGATAGTAATTTCTATATGAAGCAATTTAAAAGAATTTCAAAAATAAAATATCCAATATTTAATATAGGTGCTAATCTGAATGAATGTATTCCGGATATAGAACGGCCCTATTTTTTTATAATTGATTCTAATTTTAGGATAAATAGCACGTATGTTCCGCAAATAGATGAAAGTAGCGTAACAAAAACATATCTTCGCCAGATTTTACAATATTATTTTAGAATTCCTTAGATAAAATTTGATTGACTCGTAGAAAACAGTGTTGTTGTTATTTCTTTGGAGTGTGTGGTATTCTCACTTAGGATGTAAAGCGGGTTTTGGAGTTGGGTGACGGACCTTATATCCTGTTTCCGTACACTGGATTTTGGAGAGGTACCTGTCCGCTCACTGTTTCTGGTATACGGCGATACATATATGGGGCATATGCAGCGTCCTTTCTTATTGGAGGGTGGCAAGCCGGTGTACTATTGACAGATGAGACCGGATAATCAACGATAAAATAGGTGGAAATACCACGTCTTGTCATCTTTTCCTTTTGCCAGGTTGTGTTTTTTAGGAAGTGAAATTATGTTGTTGAACACTTCCGGGAAATAAAAAAACAACTTTATTCAAAAGCTTGAATTAATTATCTACATTTACGACCACATGAAATAAATAATACGTTGTATCTATAAAAACCATAGGCAAAAGGTATTTGAAGAGATATACGTAAATACACAACGGCAAATCGGTAAATATCCTATCTTGTAGTATACAGATGTGCCTTATTTAGAATTTTAAATGAATTAAAGAATGGGAGATTTTGTTTTTAGTATAAAACATCTGTGTACTTGTACCGGAATGTCAAAAGTCAGAACCCTGACAATTATGGGGGCACTGTTTCTCACCTTTTCTTGTACGCAAAACAAATCTGTACAAGACCCTATACAAAGTGTTACGTTTACCGTGAATGGAGAAGATTTTGAGATGATCCAAATACAAGGCGGTACATTTATGATGGGATGTACAGATGAACAAGGGTGTGATTGTGAGGACAATGAAAAGCCTGCGCATAAAGAAACTGTATCTACTTTTTACATGGGTAAATATGAGGTCACACAAAAATTGTGGAAAGCCGTGATGGGAAGTGATTCTAATCCGTCTGCAAATACCGGCTGTGATGATTGCCCGGTAGAAAATGTAAGCTGGAATGAAGCCCACGAGTTTTTAAGTAAGCTAAATGCTCTTACTGGTAAAACTTTCCGCCTTCCAACAGAAACAGAATGGGAGTATGCAGCACGTGGCGGGAAGCGAAGTGAAGGATATAAGTACAGTGGAAGTAATAACATAGATGAGGTGGCGTGGTATGTTAAGAATTATCAAGAGGGTGGAACTGGAGAAATGAAAACCACACATCCGGTAGGGCTCAAAAAGCCCAATGAGTTGGGATTGTATGACATGAGTGGAAATGTGTGGGAATGGTGCGAGGATACGTACACTAAAGAATATTATCACGATGGCAAATCAGTCAGTCCGGAATGGCCGTTAAAAGGAGCTACTCTTTTCTTTAGGCGTGTATTGCGGGGAGGTAGTTGGGGAGGTACTTCCCTGGGATGTCGAGTGTCATATATTGATTATGATATAGGAAACTATAATGATGAATATGGAGGCTTCCGGTACGCTTTAGATTCAAACCAAGAGTAAACTTAAAACATATATTATGAGAAGAGTAGAGATTATTATGTCGTTATTCCTGATGATGGGATTGTTGGGATGCGTGGAAAAAGAGGAAAAGACAAATGTAATCACAGTGGATGTTACTACAACTTATCCTAAGAAAGAATTGGTTCTTCAAGATCTTATGGATGTAGAATATATCCCGTTGGAAACGAACGATGAATTTATAACTCAGGGTAGTGTGATGGCTATAGGTGAAAAATATATATTAGTAAAAAACTGGAGCCATGATGGTAATATTTTTGTTTTTGACAGAAAAACCGGTAAAGGGATAAGAAAAATAAACCGGAAAGGACAGGGGGATGGAGAATATAGTTTTATCAACGGAATTATTTTAGATGAAGATAACAACGAAATGTTTGTCAACTGTGCTTCGACAAAGAAAATATATGTATATGATTTATCGGGAAACTTTAAACGGGACTTTAAGCATGTAGAAGGTGGTGAATATTTAGAAGTATTTAATTACGATAAGAACAATCTGATTTGTTATGATATGTCTTTGTATTATAAGGAGGGACAACCGAGAGAAGAAAACAGATCCTATCACCTGATAATATCGAAGCAAGACGGAAGTGTCACCCAAAAAATTTATATACCTTTTGATGTCATTAAAACTCCGGTTGTACAGAAGGGTGGGGCGGTTGCAATGACTTCTATACGTTCTATAATTCCATATCGGAAAGAATGGTTACTTGTTGAAACTTCCTCCGATACGGTATATAACTATGTACCGGAAAAGAATCAATTAAATCCTTTTCTTATAAAATCTCCTACCAGGGATCTGGAGATACTTCTCACAATGGGAGTTGTTACAGACCGCTATTGTTTTATGCATACTGTAAAGAAGGATTTTGATTTTACTACCGGAAGAGGATTTCTTATTACCGATTTAATGTACGACAAGCAGGAGAATGCAGTTTTTGAAGCGAATGTGCTCAATGGTGATTTTGTAGAAAAACAAAACGTAGATATGCTTTCAGATCCTATGAATGGCGATGAAATAGTAGCCATCCAACCATTGGCAGCCAACAAAATTGTTGATGCGTATAAAAATGACGGATTGAAAGGGAAGTTAAAAGAAATAGCTGCCGGACTGGATGAAGAGTCAAATCCGGTGATTATGCTGGTGAAGAATAGAGAATAATATTTAAGGTTTCCGGTGAGAATTTCGCAGGGGGATTTTTAATATTTATACCTAAATATCAGGTTTATAAGAATTAATCGGTTACCGTTTTATTTGCAATGAAACATAAATTCGAAATATATGAAGCAGCTAATTTTTTCGTGTATACTTGTTTTGGGATTTTTCTTTCTTCCGATTTTTGTGAGTGGCGCGGATGCCCAAGAAAATTATCAGTTTAGCATTTCCGGTGAGATAGACGGATTAATGCCCAATGATACTCTTTCCTTCCGGAAAACCACTCTTCCTTATAAAGGAGAGGAGGGGGAAGTCGCTTTTAACGTAATTGTAAGTGATCCCAATAAATTCTTTTACTCAGGTGAACAGCCACATACTCAATATTATAGTATGATATATAAACCCGTTTCAGGTGGATATCAAGCGAGTTCACGACAAGCCCTGATGATTATTGTGGAAGAAGGGGACTATCACCTAAAGGGAGAAACTGATTTTATATACTATAGTACCATTAGCGGTGGACTGTACAACGATCCTTCGTTGAAAGAAATAGTACACCTGGAAGACTCTTTGGAAATCATACGAGCAAAATATGGAAAGATTATCGATGAGGCAAGAAAGAAAGGTGATATGGAGAAGGCTAAGGAATACGTTGATAAGTTCAATCGTTTTCGTAGCAATCATCAAGAATCTTACACTCTCTTACGGCAAAAGATAAAAGAATTGATAGCAAACAATCCATCATCTACTTGGGTGACAGTGGAATATCTTCAAAAGGTTTCGTATGCTGCCCCGGAGGAAATGAAATCTGTGCTGTCGAACATGAACCAAGAGGCTCTGAATAGTTATTATGGGCAGATATTTAGACGGGAGGTGGAGGCAATAGAAAGACTTGCTCCCGGTAATGAGGCTCCTTTATTCTCTGTCACTACTACTGACGGGAAAAGAATCACTTCTGACGATGCCAGAGGTAAATATCTTCTTCTTTATCATTGGGGGCTGTGTCCCGGTTCTATTTCCGTCGATAAGCGGGTCACTGCCTTCTATGAAAAATATAAGGATCATCTTTCCGTTATTGGAATAACGGATGATATGGAAACTATTTGTGAACTGAATAAAAATGTGGGAGAAGATGACGAGATATTGGGAATGAAACTGAAACCTGTTCTCGAAAATATGGTGGCACATCCATGGCCTGAAGTAGAAAGTAAGGGAGATAATCATAAGATTATAGAAGATTTTGCCTTTGCAGGTCTACCTTATTTTGTTTTTATTTCACCGGATGGGAAAATTATCTCTCGTGACTTTCATAAGGCTTTTGACAAAGCACAGGAGGTGATGAAATCGGAGTTTGGTGATTGAATTTATATTTTGAACTGATAATATATGGAATGAGTTTTATTTGGCGATGCGACTGGTGTCATTTTTACCGGAAGGACAACTTAAAACCGCATTGCAACAAATGACTCCTGAGGATAATCCCATTATTATCCGTTATAGTATTAATTTCCCTGAAACATGAGTGAGTCCGGTTCGGAGATCTTCTTGCTTTGTATCTTTTAGGTAAGATTTGTTTGTCGGTTGTTTCTAAAACGATATATTTGTGAATGAATAATCGTATAATATACAATCTATGATTACAACCCAGTTACTTCATCCCCAAAGCATTGTTGTGGTAGGGGCGTCGAACAATACACATAAGCCGGGCGGTGCTATCTTGAAGAATCTGATAAACGGTGGTTATCAGGGAGAGCTCCGGGCTGTCAACCCCAAAGAAACAGAAGTGCAGGGAGTGCCTTCTTTTGCCGATGCAAAGGAGTTACCCGATACAGATCTCGCTATTCTTGCTATTCCTGCGGCTCTTTGTCCGGAGGTGGTGGAAACACTGGCCGGAGAGAAGCAGACGCGGGCTTTCATAATTCTTTCGGCCGGATTTGGAGAAGAAACGCGGGAAGGCGCTTTATTGGAAGAGCGCATTCTTGAGACTGTTAATAAATACGGTGCTTCACTGATTGGTCCGAATTGTATCGGATTGCTCAATACGTGGCATCACAGTGTGTTTACTCAGCCCATTCCGAACCTGAACCCCCAAGGAGCAGACCTGATCTCCAGTTCCGGGGCTACCGCTGTTTTTATTTTGGAGTCCGCAGTAGCCAAAGGGCTTCAGTTCAATTCTGTTTGGTCAGTAGGAAACGCCAAACAAATTGGAGTAGAGGATGTCCTGCAATACATGGATGAAACTTTCGATCCACAAAAAGACTCAAAAATTAAACTTATCTATATTGAAAGCATTAAGAATCCCGACCGACTGTTGTTCCATGCTTCTTCGTTAATTCGGAAAGGATGTAAAATTGCAGCTATTAAAGCAGGCAGTTCGGAAAGCGGTAGTCGTGCGGCATCTTCACATACCGGAGCTATTGCCAGTTCCGATTCGGCAGTTGAGGCTTTATTTCGTAAAGCCGGCATTGTGCGATGTTATTCACGCGGAGAGTTGACAACGGTTGGTTGTATTTTTACCTTGCCTGAATTGAAGGGACGGAATTTTGCTATTGTTACTCATGCCGGGGGCCCCGGTGTGATGTTGACCGATGCTTTGTCGAAAGGAGGTCTGAACGTTCCGAAATTGGAGGGTCCCCTTGCCGATGAGTTGAAGAGTAAGCTGTTTCCCGGTGCTTCAGTAGGCAATCCAATTGATATTTTGGCAACGGGAACTCCTGAACATTTGGGGATCGCCATTGATTATTGTGAGGAAAAGTTTGAGAATATAGATGCAATTCTTGCTATATTCGGTACGCCGGGACTGGTGACAATGTTTGAGACCTATGAGGTGCTGCACCAGAAAATGCTGACTTGTAAGAAACCTCTTTTTCCGGTTCTTCCTTCAGTACGAACTGCCGGTGAGGAAGTAGCCTTTTTTTTGGAGAAAGGACATGTTAACTTTGCCGATGAGGTGATGTTGGGCACGGCTTTGTCGCGTATCATCAATGCTCCTAAACCGGCTGTGCCGGAGATTGAATTGTTTGGAGTAGATGTACCTCGCATTCGCCGGATTATTGATTCTATTCCGCAGAACGGTTATATTGAACCTCATTATGTTCAGGCCTTGCTTCATTCTGCCGGTATTCCGGTAGTTGAGGAGTTTGTGTCCGGCAATAAAGATGAAGTTCTTGCTTTTGCCCGACGTTGTGGCTTTCCGGTGGTAGCTAAGGTTGTGGGACCTGTACACAAGTCGGATGTAGGAGGGGTGGTACTTAATATAAAAAGTGAGCAACATTTGGCACTTGAGTTCGACCGTATGATGCAGATATCTGAGGCGCGGGCCATCATGGTGCAACCTATGCTGAAAGGGACTGAGTTGTTTATCGGAGCTAAATACGAGGAGAAGTTCGGGCATGTAGTGCTTTGCGGTTTGGGTGGTATCTTTGTGGAAGTCTTGAAAGATGTCTCTTCCGGCTTGGCACCTTTGTCTTATGAGGAGGCCTATTCGATGATTCATTCGCTTCGGGCTTATAAGATTATCCAGGGAACTCGCGGACAGAAAGGGGTGAACGAAGATAAATTCGCGGAAATTATTGTACGTCTGTCCACGTTACTTCGCTTTGCTACAGAAATAAAAGAAATGGATATGAACCCTCTGCTGGCCACTGATAAGGAGGTTATTGCCGTAGACGCCCGTATCCGGATAGAAAAATAAATGCTGTTTTCAGAATAAAAAAGAAGGAAAGCAGATGCAGTATTACACTTATTCCTGCGTTTACTAAAAAGAGATGGACTTAAACGCGAATTCTATATATGAAAAAGAAAAACGAACAATGGCTGCGATATAGTAATCGGGCACTTTCTGGACTACTTGTGTTGCTTGGATTTATGTCTTGTGACAATGGAGGGGGCGATACGCCCCTCGAATATGGTATGCCTTCTGCCAAATATCGGGTGAAAGGTAAAGTTATCGACGCTGATACACAGGAACCTGTTCCGGGTATTGAAGTAGTTTCCGGAGCCGTACATGAAGGTGACGGCAGAGCATGGCTGAGTTATCCGGATACGTTGATCACTGATAAGGATGGGGCTTTTGCCACTGAAAGGGTAGAGTTTCCGTCTAAGAAATATCGTTTTATCGTCCGTGATGTGGATGGTGATTCCAATGGCAGTTACTCTAAAGATAGCGTAGATGTAGACGCTGGTGGGTTTACAGGTGGAAGCCATTGGTATCGGGGAGAAACAGTTATAGAGAAAACAATTCAAATCAAGAAGGAAACGGTAAAAGACGATGAAAAATAATCCGGGACGATTGTCACTTCGCAAACGCCTGGGATTGGAGATAGCCCTTAAAATGAGAAACAATCTCCGGGAATTGCATCCGTTGCGTCAACTTTTCTGGGAATGTACATTACGGTGTAACTTGGCATGTAAACATTGTGGAAGTGATTGCCGGAAAATGTCGGAACAGAAGGATATGCCTGCAGAGGATTTTCTTCGGGTTATAGATTCGATTACACCGCACGTCAATCCTAATGAGGTTAACATTATTATAACCGGAGGTGAACCGCTGATGCGGAATGACCTTGAGAAAGTGGGGTTAGCTCTTTATCGTAGGGGATATCCATGGGGAATTGTATCCAATGGGCTATATTTAACCCGTGAACGGCTCGATAGTCTGATGGCTGCCGGGCTGCATGCTGTTACAATTAGTCTGGATGGCTTTGCAGAGGAGCATAACTGGTTACGTGGTAATCCGGATAGTTATGAAAAGGCGTTGGAGGCCATTAAGATGTTGGTGCACGAACCCGAACTGACCTGGGATGTTGTTACTTGTGTCAATCGTAAGAATTACTCTCATTTGGGAGAGTTAAAAAGCTATTTGTATACTATAGGAGTGCGTAACTGGCGTATTTTTACTATTTTTCCGGTGGGGCGTGCGGCCAGTCATCCGGAATTTCAGTTGACAAATGAAGAATTTACCGGAGTCCTGGAATTTATCAAGCAGGTACGGAAGGAAGGGCGTGTCCATCTGAGCTATGGTTGTGAGGGCTTTCTTGGTAATTATGAGAGTGAAGTACGTGATCATTTCTATTCGTGTAATGCGGGTATCAGTGTGGCTTCTGTCTTAGCCGACGGCTCTATTTCAGCCTGTCCCAGCATACGCAGTAATTTTCATCAAGGCAATATTTATAAAGATAACTTTATGGAAGTATGGGAGAAGCGCTTTCAGATGTTCCGTGATCGTGAGTGGGCACGTAAGGGTGAATGTGCGGATTGTAGCTTTTTCCGTTATTGTGAAGGTAACGGTATGCATTTGCACAATGACGAAGGGGAGCTCCTCTTTTGTCATCAGAAGAGGATTGTAAAACTTTAGGAGATTATTTGGAGCTATTTTTATAGATTGGGATAATTAGGGACTGATTCATGCTTTATTTAGAGGCTATTATAGTATTTTGATCATATACATGAAGGACTTACCTTTGCAGATACCAAAATCAGACAATGATGAGTGAACACACAAAAAATATTCTATTACTATTATTCACTATGATACTTATAGGATGTGAAAAGCAACACCCATCATTGCCTTTATTACTTAATGCCGAAAGGTTAATCGAAACTTACCCTGACAGTGCCAATATAATTTTAGCTGGAATATCTTCTCCTGACGCTCTAAGTATAGCCGAATTCTCTTTGTGGTGTATGCTGAAAGGAAAAGTTGCTGATAAACTGAACAATAACAATCTGCCTTCTCCCTGTGATCTGGATCGTGCACTGGCATGGTACATGAAACATGGAAGCACCGAAGATCAAGCGAAGATGCAGCTTTATTTGGGACGTTCTTATTATGCCGACGGTGAATATGATAAGGCTATGAGTAACTATGTGGAAGCCTTGCATTCTGCCAAAAACAATGGGTTGTTTAATACTTCAGGCTATATCTGTACGTATATAGCTGATTTATATAACTTGAACGATATGCCACAAATGGCAATGAATCAATATGAAGACTCTAAGATATTGTTTGAGAAAGCGGGAAATAGAAAAAGCCACATCTATGCAATAAGGAATATTGCCCGACAATGGTGTGCTTTGGACTCTTTTGACCGAGCATTGTGTTGTATAAAAGAAGCTGATTCTCTTGCACAAGGTTTAAGTGATAAAAGGATTCAATCAATCATAGAAAATGCTTTTGGGAATATATATCGTGATTTGAAACGGTACGAAGAAGCAGAAGACTATTATATAAAATCGGTTTCCTACGATTCTATTAATACAACTTACAGCTATTTGGGGCTAATCAATCTATATTTAGAAACGGGATTCCCCCAAAAAGCGCGAATGGCATTGAACAAGGTCTCTTCGAAATTCCCTCCGGGAGAATTTTCAATTAGAAAGGCTTACTATAGGATTAATAAAGCAGAGGGTAATTACCAGTCTGCATTAGAGAATCTGGAAGAGTATCAATGCGCTGTTGATTCTATTACTATGGCTCAACATGCATCAAGAGTGTTGGAAATAGAGAAAAAGTATAGTAACTTTAAATTAAGAGAAAAAGTTAATGAGCTGACAATCCAGCAACAACGTTACATCATAATCCTCTGTATGTGCGTCTTCTTTCTGAGTGTTATAATTTTCATGTACTTTCTTTATAAACAAAAGATAAAAAACAAACTGGACAAACAAACGATAGAATTAGCTGCAAAGAAAATCGAATTATTGAATTCAACTATTGAATTGGAAGAAAAGAGGCAGCAGCTGTCCCAGTTAGTTGACCTGAAAGATAAAAATGAGGGTGCAATTAATGAATTGCAAGAAGAAATTGACAATTTAACACAAAAATATCATCAGTTGCAAAGAGTGAAAATTAATAGTTCCCCCATTTATAAAAAACTGTTGGAATTAACCAACCATAAAGCTCCCCGGGAAGAGGGTTTATTGACAGAAAAGCTATGGAACTCCATAGTGGAAGAGAGTACGGATACATTTCCAAATCTCAAATCTCATGTATATAGCCTGTGTCTGGAACTTACGGAACAGGAGTGGAAGTACTGTTGTCTGGTTATGTTTAATTTCGATTCTAATATTGAAGCTGACTTGTTGGGTATTTCTCCAAACTCTGTCTCTAAAAAAAGAGTAAGATTACGCCAACGTCTTGGATTAAACTCTTTACCTAAAACAACTCTTTACGAGCATTTACTTACTAATCTATAACTTAGGTACAGCATAAAATCGGTGTCGGATTTTACTTTTTTTCAATATACTTCCAATTATTCGGTATAAATACAATATTTGCTTGAGAAACAGATAGGCATTATTCCCTTTGTCCATCAAAAATCATATAAATTACTGATATTCAATATGTGATTGTCCATGCCTAATTGCAGCAAAATGGATGTATTTATTAAATTTGCTATTAATTTTGCTGTGTCTAATCAAAAAAACAGCAAGTTATGAAAAAAGTAAAATTACTATTTATTCTATCATTATTATTTTGTTTGGTTCCAAGAGCCATAACAAAAAATACATCTTTGAACGCAGTACAGGAACGGAACATAAGTCTTTCAGAAAGCTGGGAAGTTGTAAGAGGCTTACCGTCTGTTGAAGCATCGATAAATTATGAAGAGGAGTTATTGTATATAAAATTTAATACAACTTTTGATAATGTAAATATTGAGATTAAGGATGCACATAACACTGTCCTTGTCCATGATCTCGTCCATCCAATCGAGAATATGACTTATACTATCTCGATGAAAGGTTTGCCGCTAAATAAAGGATATAAGTTACATATACATAATCAATACGGAGAAGCAACCGGACTATTTTTCTTATAATTAAGCATATAGAGAGATAATGTATTTATAAAAGGTCCTGCAAATCCAACTGTTTTATTTGTTATTTCGGGTTGTTGGGGCATAGCAGGGGTGATTGATAGATTATTACGTACATTTGGTAAATACAGTCTCGGGAAGAAACAGATTCTATATAGCAGAAATTTATTATAAGATTTTAGAAAATTATTCGCAATGGCTTGACAATAAGGGAGGTGCCGAAGGTTAATTCACCGGGGCACTTCCCTTAAGTTATCAATGGCTACTATTTACAATCACTCTTTTACTTTCTCAATTTGGCGAATAATACGATATTATTGTCGTTTTCATTGAGAGACTTAATTAAGTCTTGTACCTTTTTCTTTCTGTCAGCTGCCAGTCCTTTCTTATTGACTTCTTTCTCAAGCATTTCTTTCAATGCCAGTGGTTCCATATTAGTGACATAATACCCATTACTGAATGAAGGATAGATTGTCGAACTGGGAGTAGTAAGGAAGTCGTTGTAAAGACGCACATAATTGCCGTGCAAAGTTTTCTTGTTAACTATGTAATAAGCCGGTTTAGAACTGGAGAATGTGTTTTCGTCTACTTGTACTGGGAAAGATACATCGCCTATGAAATGATTGGGTATTTCATAATAACCGTGCCAAGGCAGATTATCGTTTGATGGATATTTTACAGTAAAACGCCCTTCCAGTTTGTTTTTTGCGGCATTATAGTGGTATAGAGTATCTACACTTGGTTTAGGCATAATTTTGAGTAGCATGACATCATAAGCAGAGGTATTATTTCCCATCAATACTTCGTTGCTGAAATCCTGTGGCATAGAAAGACTGCCCGGTGCTACAAAGTTTTTACGCTTACCCTTTAAATCTTGAGTCCATACTACTGCAGGCCAGTTGGGGAATGGCAAAACGGTGACTGTGACTTCTGATTTAGCAGTATCTACCCGGAATTTTCCTTTGGGAACTCGCAAACATAGGGGAATAGGGTCTAATGCATTGCCTTTTAAGTCAAATACCAATATCTTGTTGCTTTGCCAGGGTAAAATGTAGATGCGGTTATTTGCTTCGTCCAGTTGTTCGGCATATGTATTGAGGTATTCGTTTGGTCCCTGTCCATACGATCCGATAGTGGCAATAAACTTACCCGAACGATCGAATAGTTTGTAAGGGGTCTGTTTGTTATTGCTTACTAAAATATATTTCTCTCCGACGGTCGTCCGTACCCAGCCACCAATAAGCGCTTCATCCCGATTGTCGAGTTTTACAATTTGTAATTCTTCTGTCAACTGACTCAATGGGAAATTTACGGTATCTTTCAGTGCTTTTAAGTCGCAACCGATCAACGGGCCATTGGGAGTATTCGTAAGTTTGGCAACTGTGGGTGATTTTGCGAGTGGATCGTTGTCCCCCGTTGTAAAAGCAAAAGTTGGCAATAAACAGCAGATTGCCAAACTGTGATAAATCATTCTGGTTTTCATAAGCATAAATAATTAGATGAATAATCAAACGCGTTTTGTAATAGCAAAATTAGCTATTAGTGGGAGGGAGGACAAAAAAACAGGCGGACAAAAATAGACGCTTGACTGTTGCTTAGTTTGTTGTTGCTCAGTGTATTAGTTGTGGGCTTCCCTTTTCGTCTGGCGGACAACTATTATCAGAAGCTTTGGAGAATGGCGTCTAAACTGAGAGTTTCATCAGAAATATGCATCTTTTCTGTTTTAATTCGGTACTTGCGTTTAGTGATGGCTGCTTTACTGACACAATAAATATCCGATAGGTCTTGTATGTTCACATTGATCTTTACCAGACAGCAAAAACAAATATCTTTCTCACTGAGTTGCGGATAATTTTCTCGCAGCCGGTCAACGAAATTATTAAATGCATCATTTACCGCTTGTTTTACTTCGCTCCATTCTGCATCACTTACAGTGATTTTCCGGCTGTTTGGACCATCCTCCGGAGAGCTTTCTGTATGGAGGGAAGGAAGCTTCTGGAAGAAAGAGATGTGACGGAATAGGGCTTCACGCATTTCACTTTCTTTATTACGCATGAAAATCTCTTTTTCGCGTAGCGCACTTAGTTCAGCTTCTTTATGCAATAATTCATTCTCGTGTTGCAATCGGCGAGCCTCTTCTTCTGCCTGTTCTGCTTGCAGTTTTCGCTCCGATAGCAATCTTTTCTTCTTTTCCTGATGATAGAAAAATGATATCAGTAGGGCTATGAATAATAGAATAACTGTGATTCCCATCATCCATAATTCTTTCTCTTGCTGAGTGAGACGCAGTTGATACAGTTCATTCTGAAGCTTGGCTTCGTTGTATTTTCTGGTAGTCTCTTCTGTCTTAACGTTTAATGTAAGATTGCCATACAGTATATCTTCATTTTTTGCCAGATAATATGCCTGCTCAGGATATTGTGTCGCATTTATTAACCGGAACAGGCGGGAGGTTGCTTCTGCCGCGATATATGGTGAGGTTGAGATAGCTGCTTGTTTATAATAGTATTGGGCCGAATCCAGTTGGTGCAAGGATTGGAATATTTGTCCGCGGATCAATTGATAGTAGGGTACGTCATAACGATTACGGCGATACGAGCGGAGCTCCAGCATGGATTCCAGTGCTTTGTTGAAATCTTGCTGCTGTAGATGATAATTCACAATATCTTCGGCTATGGAATAGTTTAGATAACGGTATTCTTTTGAAGGGGCAAGCCATTCAAGCATCTTATAATATCCTTTTATTGCCTCGTCTGTCTTTCCCATTTTTTTTAATATTTCCAATCGGCTCCGATGGTCGTAAAATAAAGATAGAGTATCATTAGATGGATTATTCAGTGCCAGTACGCTATTTGCCAGATCAAGAGCCTGCGAATATTTTTTTAGATTAAAGTAGGCAAATTTTTGCATGTTGTAATAATACCTCTGTTGACTATATGTCATATACTTTTTTTTGTTTTGAAGGGATGAAGCGACATGTAAAACAGAATCCGGCTGGTGCTTGTAAAAGTAGCTGTTAGCTTGTTCCAGTTGAGCCTGTAACCATTGGGCTGTATCTCCATATTGTAAAAAAAGTGGGATACATACTTTAAGTAGAGAATCTTTGGGCTTTTGAGTTTTCCACAATGTGGCTTTGTATAATTGGAAGCAGTATTCAGCCCGCTGTTTATTGGTTAGATGGTTTGGCTCTTGTATTTGTTGAAGATAAAACAGCATACTGTCTGTAGAGATTTTTTCCATTTCTACAGACTTACTAAGCAAAGTTCGTGTAGAGTCTTTGCATCCGGTCATTCCATATGATAACAAGATAAGACAGAGTGTGGTAAGGAGGTTTTCTTTCATTATAACTTTGCTCTTCATAACATTATCCAGCCCAATTCTCTCGATCTAAGTTCCGGTAGCTGATGGCTTCTGCCAAATGCTCTGGTTTTATTTGTTCGCTTCCTTCCAGATCGGCTATCGTACGAGATACTTTCAAGATACGATCATAAGCGCGGGCTGAAAGATTGAGGCGTTCCATGGCATTTTTCAACAGTGACAAACCTTTTGTTTCAGGCTGTGCAAAAGCCGATAGTTGCTTGCTTGTCATTTGAGCATTGCAATAAGTTCCCGGATAACAAGCAAATCTTTCTTCCTGTATCTGTCGGGCCTTGATCACTCTTTGCCTGATGGCTGCACTGGATTCTCCTTGTCGTTGTTCTGAGATCTTTTCAAATGGTACAGGAACTATTTCAATTTGAATATCAATCCGGTCCAGTAGAGGACCAGATATCTTATTCAGGTATTTTTGTACTTGTCCCGGATTACAGACACATGGTTTGGTCGGATGGTTGTAATAGCCACACGGGCACGGGTTCATAGATGCTACCAGCATGAAACTGGCAGGATAGTCAATCGTGCTTTTTACGCGTGAAATGGTGATACGACGGTCTTCAAGAGGCTGACGCAATACTTCGAGCACACTGCGGTTAAACTCCGGTAGCTCGTCCAGAAAGAGGACTCCATTATGTGCCAGGCTGATTTCTCCCGGTTGCGGAAAACTGCCTCCACCCACCATAGCTACTTGTGAGATGGTGTGGTGTGGATCCCGAAAGGGACGTTGGGATATCAGAGAAGAGTTGCGCCCTAACTTGCCGGCTACTGAATGTATTTTGGTTGTTTCAAGGCTTTCACCTAAGGATAGAGGGGGCAAAATGGAAGGCAACCTTTTTGCCATCATCGATTTACCGCTGCCCGGCGCTCCTACCATAATGAGGTTGTGGCCTCCTGCAGCCGCCACCTCAAGTGCACGTTTCACATTTTCTTGTCCTTTCACATCTGCAAAATCGTATTCAAAGTCACTTTGGCAGGCATAAAATTCTTCACGGGTCTGGACTGTAGTCGGTGTCAGTTCGTGTTTATCATTGATGAATTCAATAACTTCCTGTATATTACTCACTCCGTATACCGACAAGTGATTGACTACTGCCGCTTCCCGTGCGTTTTGCAAAGGAACGATTAACCCGGTAAATCCTTCTTCCCGTGCTTTGATAGCTATGGGCAAAGCTCCTTTGATGGGTTGGATTGTTCCATCGAGGCTGAGTTCTCCCATTATCATATAGCGAGATAGTTTCTGGGATGAAATAGTCTCGCTGGCAGCCAACATTCCGATAGCCAATGGCAGATCGTAAGATGAGCCCTCCTTGCGGATATCTGCCGGGGCCATGTTGATAACAATATTGCTGGTAGGCATCTTGTACCCGGTTACTTGCAGGGCAGACAGAATACGCTGGTGGCTTTCTTTGACTGCTGAGTCGGGAAGGCCTACCATGTAGAACATGCATCCTCGTGAACTGTTGACTTCTATAGTGATGAGGGTTGCTTCAATGCCTTGTACAGCCGCTCCGAATACTTTTATAAGCACGTGTTTCTAATGATTTTGAGGTTAGTGACTCGATTTTAGCGTTTAGTTCTTCCGGATTTCTTTTCTTCGGTTTTCAGTAATTCTTTTAGTTTATTGGTAAGTGCTTCTCCTTTGATGTCTCTTGCCAGAATTCTGCCGGTTGGCGAGATCAGGATATTGGTTGGTAGCGTCAGTATTGCATACTGCTTGGCTGTTTCTGAGCTTAAACCGGTAAAATCGCATACTTGCTCCCAATTCAGGCTATCTTTACTGATGGCTGTTTCCCATGCTTTCTTATCTATATCAAGCGATATGCCTAATATGGCAAAGTTCTTGTTTCTCTTATATTCCTTATTTAGTCTTTTCAGCTCTGTATTGGTTTCGGATCGTTGGTCACACCACGAAGCCCAGAAATTAAGTAGAAGATATTTGTCTCTGAACTTTTCAGCTGAACGTGATAACTTCTCACCTTTTTTATTGGGTAAACTAAAATAAGGAGCAGATTTACCAACAGTCACTTTTTCCAGTTGATCAATATAGTCGCTGATATTTTCAATATAAGGACGATCAAGGAGTGCTCCCGTCATGCTTTCGGTTATTTCTTTTATTTTGGTATAATCCGGCTGTGGTGTCTGCACAAAATATTTGTCGAGGAGATAAATGCTGGCCAGTGAGGAGTTGTGTTGGCGGATAAATGTTTCGGCTTTTTCCTGCATCATTTTATTGGATGCCTGACCCAAACTTTTCTGTTCTTTCATAAAAAGACTCAAGCTTGTGTTCGGTTCATTGCCATCTATGTCCAAATGGCTGAGATCATTGGCATTTCCCTTTATCTTAATTTGGTTTCCTTTGTCCAGGAAGAGCGGATACTCTACATTCCCGTTTATCAGGAGTACAGTTGCTGTGAGCGTATCGATTACTGTCGAATCTACGTTGAGATTGTAGCTAAACTTACCTTCTTGTGCATAAATAGTATCTATGCGATCATATAGAGCGTCTGTTCCATATAAGTAGAGTGTGTCGTTAGTCAGTCCCTTAAGTTCACCTTCCAGACTGATTTGGGTGCTGTTGCTTTTACAGGCAAACAGGCAAAACACGGTAATAAATAGAATCCCTATCTTTCTCATTCTTATTTCTTTTCTGCGAAAGTAAGGGTTTTGTAGATAAAAAAAAAGAATTGCCCGCCATTTATGTGGCGGACAACTCCTTTTTTATATTTTTCTCAATTAAGTCTCGCTTATTTTACGATGTTCATGAAATCAGAATTCGTATAATATTTAGCGAACTCAAGGTCTGTAGCAGCTTTCTTAGCCAAAGCCGGGTTCTTAGCTACAGCGCTCTTCAAGCTGCTTGTCAGCATAGAAGTGTTGTTAGTTCTTGCACCCAGAACAGCCATCAGATAGTCTGTGTAAGCATCCGGAGTTGAGATACCAGCCAAAGTGTTTTTAGCTTTGTTGTAGTCCTTAGCCAGGATCTGTGCCAAAGCAGCACTGTTTGTTTTAGTGTCTCCAAATGCGTTTACTGCTCTTTCGTATTGTCCCTGAGCTACGTACAGGTTACCCAATGTTTCGTTCAGTTCTTTAGCACCGGCAGCTTTACCTAAGTATGACTCAGCAGCAGCTTTGTCACCCTTAGCCAGAGCGATCAAACCTAAGTTCATGTTTACTTCAGGAGCAGCTTTAATGCTTTCTGCTTTTTTCACGTATGATTGAGCCTTGTCCAAATCACCTGCTTGATAAGCCAGTTTACCCAAGTTGTTGAATGCACGGTAGTCATTCGGGAACTGCTGAGAAGCTTTTGTATAGATGTCAGCCTTCTTAGCCGGGTCGTTAGTCAGTGTAGCAGCATACAGGATTTCTTCCAGATTCAACTGTTTCGGATCTGTTGCAGCCAGATTAGCGATTTCTTCATCAGACTTACCGATGATTTCATAGTTCAAAGTCAAACGAGAACGACGCAACTGCGGCAGGATTTCGTCAGCCAAAGTTTTGTATACAGAAGAGATGTTTTTGATTTCTGTCTCTCTTTGTTCCGGATCCTGATACATAGACAGAACACGAAGAATCAGTTCTTTATCCTGAATGTTTGATTTAGAAACCAGTTCCTGGAAACCTTCCCAGTCCTGAGCAGTATATTTAGCATCAACCGGAACTTCTATTTTAGCTTTCTTCAGGTCTTTATTGATCAGTTTAGTAGTGTTACCTTCACGGTTCTCAGCCAAACCTGTGTTCAGTTTCACACCACCATCAGGAGAAGCATAAGCCGAAATTTCGATATTGCTGATCTTTTTGTTTTCTGCATCGTTTACGTTAGCAACTTCCTTGTTGAATTCCTTAGCGGTTTTCAATTCGCTTGAACGGATGTTAGCCTGTTGGATAAGGAACATGATGTTAGCGTTGTGTGCTTCTTTGATGATACGTTGGAAAGCGTCGTCACCCAAAGCCGGATTAGCGCTGCTCAAAGTATTGTTAATCAATTCAGAAGTAGAGATCACACCGTCTGCGATCTTCACTGCAGGGATAGCGATTGTTTTTTTTCCAACTCTTGCGTTGAATTCAAGGTACAGTTCAGACTTAGCCATTTCAGGAACATAGTCGAATGTAGTTTTCATCGTGTAATTACCACCCATCTTGTAAGAGATAGTCTGGTCGTTACCTTCTACCTTTTCACCCTGGAATACAGCAGGCTGTCCTTTCACTTGTCCACCTTCCCATTTCAGGACCGGAGTTACTTCAACAACTGCGTTCTTTTTGAAATACTTTTCAGGGAACTTTCCGTTGATAGTCACAGGAACTTTACCACCTACAGCTTCCAGTACCTGAGGAGTCGTAGTGAAGTAATCAGATGACAGTGCACCCATTTTGTTGCTACATGATGACAATGCAACAACCAATGCCATAAGTAAAGGCAAATACAACTTCTTGATCATTTTAGGTATAAATTAAATGTTTGTAATTGAAATTTTGTCTATTCAATACGCATCTGTGGATTGCCCATAAATGCCACGCAAAGATATTAATTCTTATACATTTAGGCAAATACACCCTTAATTTTATTATAATTTAATGAAAACTGTCGCATTCCCGAGCTGTTCAGCACTATTTCTCTCTTTAAATAACGCCAAACCAGACTTTATTGTTTATTGAAATGCCTTTTTTCTTGCCGATATTTGATGTTGCGCGGATGGTGTTCTATGATTTCACTTCGCAGCATATTACGGTCGATATGTGTGTAAATCTCGGTGGTCGAAATTGATTCATGTCCGAGCATGCATTGAATAGCTCTCAGGTTGGCGCCTCCTTCAAGAAGGTGTGTTGCGAAAGAATGCCGGAATGTGTGTGGACTGATGTTTTTGGTGATACCTGCCATATCGGCCAGTTCTTTGATAAGATGAAAGATCATGATACGTGATAGGTGGGTTCCCCGTCTGCTTAAAAACAGATAATCCTCATAATCTTTTTTTATGTTAATCCGGTTTCGATCCATGAAATAGTATTTTATTTCCTGAATGGCTCTGGGGGAGATGGGCACCAATCGTTGTTTACTACCTTTTCCTTCTACTTTAATGAATCCTTCATTAAAATAAAGATCTGATAGTTTTAAGTTGGTTAATTCCGAAACCCGTAAACCACAGCTATAGAGTGTTTCCAATATTGCCCGATTTCGCTGTCCCTCATTTTTGCTCAGATCTACAGTTGAGATAATACGGTCTATTTCCTCTACAGTCAATACTTCCGGTAGTTTAAAACCAATCTTGGGACCTTCCAGTAATTCACTCGGATCAGCTTCTATATAATCGGCCATTATCAGAAAATGGAAGAAAGACTTGATGCCGGAAATGATGCGTGCCTGTGACCGGGCATGGATACCGATATCATGCAGTCCGGCTGCAAAACGCTGAAGGTCTTTCAGGCTGATTTCCAGTATATCCACACCTTCGGCCGATAAAAAGTTCAATAGCTTATCCAAATCCGTCAAATAAGCATCCAATGTGTTTTTGGATAATGACTTTTCCAGTTTCAGATACTGTTGGTACTTTTTGATAATCAACCCTTGCTCATCCTTCTTTTTTGTTTTTTCGTCTAATTTCATTTCTTTTTTCTACCTTTGCATCTTGAAATATTGTTCTCGAAGACAAAGGTATTAAAAATAGCAGGATTGTGTTATGAGGATACAAATTATTAATGGTCCCAATATTAATCTTTTGGGCAAGCGTGAACCTTCTATATATGGAAGCGTTACATTTGAAGAGTATTTGGGTGAGCTTCGTAAAAAATATCCCGATGTGGAGTTGGGTTATTTCCAGTCGAACGTTGAAGGAGAAATGATAGATAAAATTCAGCAGACCGGTTTCGATGTGGATGGAATCATTTTGAATGCAGGAGCTTATACGCACACTTCCATTGCTTTGCAGGATGCCATCCGTTCCGTTCCCTCTCCTGTGATTGAGGTTCATATTTCCAATGTTCATGCCCGCGAGTCGTTCCGTCATGTTTCTATGATTGCTTGTGCCTGTAAAGGTGTGATTTGTGGATTGGGATTGAACTCATATCGTCTGGCGCTTGAGGCATTATTAGATAAATAGGTATAAATATAAATAGGTAGATAGATTATGTTGCTGAAACAGACTAAGATCGTAGCTTCCATCTCAGACAGACGTTGCGATGTAGATTTTATAAAAGAGTTGTTTGATGCAGGGATGAATGTGGTTCGTATGAACACAGCTCACGCCAGTCGTGAAGGGTTTGAAGCGTTGATTGCCAATGTTCGTACCGTGTCCAATCGCATCGCTATCCTTATGGATACTAAAGGCCCGGAGGTACGTACCACTGCCAATGCGGAACCAATACTTTATCAGATTGGCGAGAAGGTTAAAATTGTGGGGGATCCCGAACGTGAGACTACCCGTGAATGTATTGCCGTTTCTTATCCGAACTTCGTACACGATTTGAATATAGGTGGGACTATTTTGATTGACGATGGTGATCTTGAGTTGCGGGTTATTGATAAAACGTCCGAATATTTGCTTTGTGAGGTGCAGAATGAAGCAACTTTGGGGAGCCGTAAGAGTGTAAATGTTCCCGGGGTCCGCATCAACCTGCCTTCTCTGACTGAAAAAGATCGTAATAACATTCTTTATGCGATAGAAAAAGATATCGATTTCATAGCACATTCTTTTGTACGTAACCGTCAGGATGTGCTTGATATTCGTGAAATTCTGGATGCACACAACAGCGATATCCGTATTATTGCTAAGATAGAGAATCAAGAAGGTGTAGATAATATAGATGAGATTCTGGAAGTCGCTGATGGAGTGATGGTAGCTCGCGGTGACTTGGGTATTGAAGTTCCACAGGAACGCATTCCGGGAATTCAGCGTACATTGATACGTAAATGTATTCTTGCCAAGAAGCCGGTAATCGTAGCTACACAGATGTTACATACGATGATAAATAATCCGCGTCCGACTCGTGCTGAAGTAACCGATATTGCGAATGCTATCTATTATCGTACGGATGCTCTGATGTTGAGTGGTGAAACCGCGTATGGTAAATATCCGGTGGAGGCTGTGAAAACCATGACTAAGATTGCTGCGCAGGCTGAAAAAGACAAATTGGAAGAAAATGATATCCGTATTCCTCTGGATGAGAATAGTAATGACGTGACTGCTTTCCTTGCCAAACAGGCTGTGAAAGCAACTACTAAACTAAAAATACGCGCTATCATTACTGATAGCTATCAAGGGCGCACTGCACGTAATCTGGCTGCTTTCCGTGGTAAATATCCGGTGCTTGCCATTTGTTATAAGGAGAAAACTATGCGTCACCTGGCACTCTCTTATGGAGTGGAGGCGATCTACATGCCTGAGTTGGCCAACGGACAGGAGTATTATTTTGCCGCTCTGCGTCGTTTATTGAAAGAAGGACGTTTACATCCTACTGATATGGTGGGTTATCTGAGTAGCGGTAAAGCCGGGACACAAACCTCTTTCCTTGAGATCAATGTCGTGGAAGATGCTTTGAAGCATGCCGGTGACAGTGTATTGCCTAACAGCAACCGTTATCTGTAGGATGAGATGAAAGAGACCGATCTTTTAGACGAATATATCCTAAAGCATATCGATGAAGAAGGTGAATACCTGAAAGCTCTTTATCGGGATACGCATGTCAAGCTTCTGCGTCCCCGTATGGCTTCCGGTCACCTGCAGGGGCGTATGTTGAAGATGTTTGTTCGTATGATACGGCCTCGGCAGATATTAGAAATAGGAACTTATAGTGGCTATTCCGCCCTTTGCTTGGCCGAAGGACTTGAGGAGGGTGGAATGCTCCACACATTTGAGATAAATGACGAACAGGAAGACTTTACCCGTCCCTGGCTCGAAAATTCAGCTTATGCTGATAAAATTAAATTCTACATTGGAGATGCTCTCCAATTGATACCTGCATTGGGAGTTACGTTTGACCTTGCTTTTGTGGATGGCGATAAACGTAAGTATATTGAATATTATGAGATGACTCTTGCGCATCTTTCTCCCGGAGGATATATCATAGCCGATAACACTTTATGGGATGGTCATGTGCTGGAAGAGCCACATAACAACGACTATCAGACCATCGGTATTAAGGCTTTCAACGAATTGGTGGCACATGATGAACGAGTGGAGAAAGTAATCCTCCCTTTGCGTGATGGACTGACCATTATTCGTAAAAAGTGAGATGTGTATTAGTTGATTACTCTTTAGCATTGGAAGAATAATTCAATAATGAAGATTAAAAATAGTACATATTTTATCTGTCAAACGATATATTTCTCTAATTTTGTGTTCTATTGTAACAAGTGCTAATTGCTTGTTTGATAAAATAATTACGTAGTAAGTTTATGGAGACAACGAGACAGAATAAGATAGCCCGTCTGTTACAGAAGGAACTCAGTGAGATTTTTCTGTTGCAGACCAAAGCCATGCCCGGTGTGTTGGTATCAGTCAGTGCTGTACGTATCAGCCCTGATATGAGCATTGCCCGCGTATATTTAAGTGTCTTCCCTTCTGATAAAAGCGAAGAAATGGTAAAGAATATCAATAATAATATGAAGTCCATCCGTTTCGAACTCGGTACCCGTGTTCGTCATCAGTTGCGCATTATCCCCGAATTGAAATTTTTTGTGGACGATTCGCTGGACTACATTGAAAAGATAGATGCCTTGTTGAAGTGAATCTTCCCTTCTACATAGCCCGGCGATATCTTTTCTCAAAGAAGAAACACAATGCCATTAATATCATTTCGGCTATTTCCGTGTGTGGAGTAGCATTGGCTACGATGGCAATGGTGTGTACACTTTCCGTATTCAATGGTTTTCAGGATACAGTAGCCGATCTGTTTACTGTGTTTGATCCGGAACTGAAAGTGACGATTGCCGAAGGGAAAGTTTTCGATGCACAGGACCCGCGTATTCAGGCTATCCGGCAGATGCCGGAAGTAGATGTGTTGACTGAAACACTTGAAGAGAATGCGATGGTGCAATACAAGGATCGTCAAACAATGGCTGTTATAAAGGGGGTACAAGATAATTTTGAGCAGTTGACTGCGATAGATAGTATCCTTTATGGAGCAGGCGAGTTTTTGTTGAACGATTCTGTTGTGGATTATGGAGTGATGGGGATTGAGCTTGTCTCTACGTTGGGGACCGGAATCAGGTTTGTCGATCCTTTGCAGGTATATATTCCTAAAAGGAATGGAAAGGTTAATCTTGCAAATCCGGCTGCTTCCTTTAATATGGATTATTTGTATTCGCCCGGTGTAGTGTTTGTAGTCAATCAGCAGAAGTATGACGGACAGTATATTCTCACTTCGTTGGATTTTGCCCGGCGTTTGCTTGATTATACTACCGAAGTGTCTGCAATAGAACTGAAACTAAAGCCGGGATCTAATATTTCTGTAGTGAAAGAAAAGATCGGGAAGGCGTTAGGAGATGGTTTTGTTATTCGTAACCGTTACGAGCAGCAGGAGGATGTGTTTCGCATCATGGAGATAGAGAAATTGGTTTCGTATTTGTTTCTTACCTTTATTCTCGTGATCGCCTGTTTCAATGTGATAGGTTCGCTGTCGATGCTTATTCTGGATAAAAAGGAAGATGTGAATACACTTCGTAAATTGGGAGCTGACGATCGGCTTGTTTCGCGTATTTTCCTTTTCGAAGGATGTATGATTTCCTTTTATGGGGCTATAATCGGGATTATACTCGGCTTGGTTCTATGTTGGGTTCAGATGGCCTACGGGATAGTTTCATTGGGTGGAGGTAATGCTGCAGGTAATTTTGTAGTTGATTCCTATCCGGTCAGTGTTCATTTGGGGGATGTCATCGTGATATTTATTACCGTATTTACTGTCGGATTTTTATCTGTCTGGTATCCGGTAAGGTATTTGAGTAAACGTTTACTGAAAATGTAGAGAACATTTTGATCGATTAAATTGTTCTATTAGTCGATTTCCATTTCTTATTTTTATAGAAATGTTTATTTTTGATTTATTAATGAAAATCATCATGTTTATATATAGTGTTAATAGTATCTCTGTGAAGAGAGAATTGTTATGTAAGTGTAATACCTCTCTATGAAAGAAAGTTTCGTTTTTCATAAAAACTGATGATCGGCGCTGTTCTGTCCCAACGGGGAAGAGCAGCGCTACTTCATTTATAATGAAAGGAATAATGTGTAAAGCTTGATGTTTTTTCTTAGAAACTTCAAAGCATCGGATATGTGGTGTTCCACTGTTCTTTCCGATATTTGCAGTTTCTCTGCAATTTCACGATAAGAAAGTTCTTCGTCCCTGCTCAGACGGAACACTTCCTGTTGCCGGGGTGGTAACATTGAAATAAGTGATTCGATATGTGTTCGTAGATTGGCTGCGTCCAGTTCTTCTTCTATATCATATGACTCTTCTACTGCTTCTATCACTGACAGTTGGTAGAAAGCCTCGTTCAGATTCTTGCGGGAGCGGTTAAAAACAAGGTTACGCATGGTGATGAACAGATATCCTGCAAAGTTTTGCTCTTCATCCAAAGACTCTCTGCTCTCCCAGATTTTAATAAAAACCTCTTGAACGATTTCCTCCACATCAACCAAAGAAGTGACATAAAGTCGCGTAAAGTTGTAAACCTTAGCCCAATAAGAGTGGTACAGGAATGCAAAGGCAGCTTTATCATTGCGGGTCTTCAGTTTAATAATTGCTTCTTTTTCGTTCATTAAGAGTTACGTTTGGATTACAAATATAGCATACTCAATTTATAAAACAGAAAAAAAGCGGAAAACATATAGGGGGGAATTTTATAAATTGTGTATTTATGGATAGATTTATAAATATAGCTTGGGCTTTTGGAAAGAAATATAAAGAATATGAAGATTTCTAATAAATACGATCGGCTTGTCCGCAAATTGATTGCCGGTAAGTCTTCTCCGGGAGAAGTAGAAGAGCTGGCGCACTGGGATGTTGTGGAGACAAAGATGAAAAAACAATTTGATGCTGCAAGGAATATAGTGGATGATGCTGCTGTTGAAAGTAGGATTTGGAATAAGATTGATTCCAAATGTCAGACTCCTTTTGAACGTAAGCAACGGCTCCAGCTCAGGTACTTGAAGATTGCTCTCGCTGCATGTATTACAGTGTTATTGGTTGTTGGGGGAAGTATCTTCTTTTTTAATGAGGAGCCTGTCACTTCGCAACATATCATTGAGTATACTGAGATTGTTTCTTCAAATAGCCGGTTGTACGTGCTCCCCGACAGTTCAAGGGTTTGGATGCAAGCCGGAAGTCGAATCCGTTTTTCACAGGACTTTATGGATAAACGGGAAGTCTGGTTGGAGGGAGAGTCTACTTTTGAGGTAACCAAACGTAAGGGACGTAATTTTAAGGTATATATTGATCAGGCATTTGTAGAAGTCAAAGGGACGGTTTTTCGTGTTCAGTCCACCCGGCAGTATGGTGCGGAAGTGACTCTTTTCAGTGGAAAGGTTGATTTCAACGCTAAGGCTTCGCAGAGGAAGATTGAAATGAAACCTTTGCAACAGGTTATTTTTCATCCCGAAAAGGATGAAGTGATATTAAAGAATATAGGTAATATCAGTTGGGATGAGGGACGTTACAAATTTGTCGACATGCGTATGGATGATTTGATAGAAGCCATTCATGATATTTACCATATTCCGGTAGAGCTCGACGAGAAAATATCCCGAAATGACTTGTTCACAGGCTATATGCGTTATGATGACCCCGCATCTAAAGTTATCGAAAAGATTTGTATCAATATGAATTTGAAATTTAGAAAAGAAACACAGAGAATCATTATTTATAAATAATCGCTTTTTATCAATCACTAATTAATCGTATAATCAAAAAAATGAAAGACATGAGACAATGTTTTAGCGTCTGTAACAGGCGTTTTCTGGCAGGCGTAATTATGTTTATGCTCCTGTATCCTATGTCCGTTTTTGCCGTGCAGGGACAGATAGCCGTGCAGGGAAAGGCAATGAGCATTAAACAGGCTATCCAGGTTATTGAAAAGAACAGTAAATATACGTTCTTTTACAAGGCAGCCGATTTGGGTAATGCAAAGATTCGTGACATCAATTGTGAAGGCTCCATAGAGGAGGTACTGAATGTGCTGTTTAAAGACAGTGGTATCAGCTATGTCATCAAGGGCAATGAAGTTATTCTGAAGAGTGCTCCGGAGGTCGTTTCCACACCACAGCAGAGTAATAAGATCGTTGTAAAAGGTAATATCAGGGATAACCTGGGAGAGGCGATTATTGGTGCTACCATTATGGAAAAAAACAATGCCCAGAATGGTACGATCAGTAATGTAGAGGGAAATTTCTCTTTGTCGGTAAATCCGGGTGCTATTATCGTTATCTCTTATATCGGTTATGTAACACAAGAAGTGAAAGCTGTAGCCGGTGTTCCCTTGAAGATAGTGCTGAAAGATGACTCTCGTACCTTAGACGAAGTAGTGGTAGTCGGTTTCGGTTCACAAAAGAAAGCAAACCTGACAGGTGCTGTTTCATCTATCAAAATGGATGAGATTATCGGGGACCGTCCTATTATGACAGCTTCCGATGCATTGCAAGGTACGGTTCCGGGACTGCTGGTATCTAATAGCGGGAATGCACCGGGTAGCGGAAAGTCATTCCAACTACGTGGTGCCTATTCAGTAGGTATCAAGAATAGTGACGGAAGCTATGGTGCCAATGTCGCGCCTCTTATCTTGATTGATAACGTAGAGGGTAGCCTCGATATGTTGAATCCGGAAGATATCGAAACGGTGACGGTACTGAAAGATGCTGCTTCGGCAGCTATTTATGGTGCGCGTGCGGCCGGTGGTGTGGTTCTGGTGACTACTAAGCGCCCGAAAGAAGCTACGGCTTTCCGCCTGAACTATAACAATAATTTCGGTTTTGCTACTGCAATGAATCTGCCGAAGCAAGCATCGTTAATGGATTACCTGCAGGCTTATCAGGATGGAGGATATTCTGATGCTTATTGGTCTTATGGTTCACCCAGTGTTTCAAAATGGAAGGAATACCTGACACAGTACAGGCAGGATCCTTCATCTATCAAAACTGTAGGTGATGGTATTTTTGCCGATACGGACGGAGCCTTGTATTATCTGAACGAACATGATCCATATAAGAATTTTATGGAGACCAGTTTCCAGATGAATCATAATCTTTCTGTATCCGGCGGTACGGATAAGTTGCGTTACCGTATGTCAGCCGGATATGTATCTACGGACGGTGTTTTGATTACCGATAAAGATACGTATGAACGTTTGAATATCAACTCTTATATCTCTGCTGATATTACCAAATGGTTTACTCAGGAACTGACAATGAGCTATGCGCGTACCAATCAGTCACAACCGAGTTCCGGTCTGGGAAGCATGTTCGGTAGTAATCAGGTTTCTTATCAACCGGAAGGTAATATGCCTGCGGACGTTTGTTCTACAATCTCTCAGGATTTGCCTTTCAATACACCGCGCAATCAGGTGTTGTTGGCGAATAAATGGAAAAAGTCGTATGACAATCCGCGTGTTTTCGTGAAATCTATTTTGAAGCCATTCAAAGGCTTTGAAGGGGTATTTGAATACACGTTTGACAAAAACATGTATGACTATAATTTCTATACCGGAAAAACTCAGTATACAGACATACAGGGAGGTAACAACATCTGGAATGCTGCAAAAGACTATTTGCAGAAAGAAAAACAGTTCACCGATTACAATGCCTTCAATATTTATGGTACATATAAGTTTGATATTAAGAAAGACCACCATTTTAGCGTAATGGCCGGTTTCAACCAGGAGTCTAAATATACGGAAGGAGTAAATGTATTGTCTTACAATCAAGCTGTTATCGAAGTGCCGGCCTTAGGCTCAGGTACTGGTGACCTGAAAGCGACAGACAGCTATAATGAATATTCTGTTCGTGGCGGATTCTTCCGGGTTAATTATAACTACATGGATAAATATTTGCTGGAGGTGAACGGGCGTTATGACGGATCATCCAAATTCCCGAAAGATTCCCGTTTCGGTTTCTTCCCGTCTGTATCTTTGGGATGGAACGTGGCTCAGGAAAAGTTTATGGAGGTTACACGCAATTATATTGATGGTCTGAAGATTCGTGCATCTTATGGTGTGATCGGTAACCAGAATGTAGTGAACTATGCATATTTCCCGACTATGAGTGTCAGTAACAAGTACAACGGCTGGTTGTCAGGCGGTGATTATGTAACTGCCATTAACTCTTTGCCGAATCTGGTAAGTACAAGCTTTACCTGGGAGAAAGTAGCGACTACTGATATCGGTTTGGATCTGAATATGTTTGGCAATCGTCTGAATGCCGTGTTCGATTGGTATCAGCGTGACACAAAAGGAATGTTGGCACCGGGTATGCAGCTTCCTGCTGTTGTGGGTGCAAGTTCTCCTTTCCAGAATACAGCTGATATGCGTACCCGTGGTTGGGAACTGGCTGTGAACTGGAGAGACCGCATCGGTAAATTCAACTACCGTGTCGGATTCAATCTTTCTGACAGCTACTCTGAAATCACTAAGTACGATGACAATGCTGCTTCTAAATTGCTGAGTAATTTCTATCCGGGACAAAGACTGGGTGAGATCTGGGGATATGAAGTAGACGGATTCTATACAGTAGATGATTTTGTAGATACCAACAGCTGGAAACTTAAAGACGGGGTAGCCTCTATTAAAGGTGTCAGCCCGCGTCCCGGTGACTTGAAATTCAAGAATCTCCGTGATGACGATAAGAGTACGAACCAGATCGACAGCGGAGACGGTACATTGGATAACCCCGGTGACCAGAAAGTAATAGGTAATAGCCTGCCTAAATACCTGTATGGTATTACTCTCGGTGCCAATTATAAAGGTTTCGACCTGAATATTATGATGCAGGGTACCGGTCAACGTGATGCATGGATTGCCAACAACCTGGTATTCCCGATGTACATTTACTCAGTGAATGATATCAAGTACCAACCGTTATTTGACGGTCTGACCGACTACTGGAAACCGGTAGATGCCGCCAATGGAGATTATACTGCTGTAAATCCGAATGCAAAATATCCACGTATGTACGGACAGAATCCGACAGTCGGCTCCAACTATGGACGTAAGACAGACAGATACTTATCTAACGCCGCTTACTTCCGCATCAAGAACGTTACTTTGTCGTATACTGTTCCTAAAACATGGATATCCCGAATCGGCTTGAATCAGTTGAAGGGTTTTGTCAGTGTAGAGAATCTGGCAACTTTCTCTTCATTGCCTTCAGGTATCGATCCTGAAACCTTGAGCTGGAACTATCCGGCATTCCGTACTGTTTCGTTCGGTATCAACTTTACATTATAAACGCATAACCAAGAATTAAAAATGAAAAAGATATATCTATCATTGGCTATTTTAGCCGGAATCGGACTGGCCGGATGTAATGACAGCTTTTTGGAGCATGCGCCTGTCACCAGTCTGACAGAGAATAATGCTTTTAAATCTTACGATAACTTTAAGTCGTTTGCATGGCCCTGCTATGAGATATTCAAAGACAATAATATAGCCAATACTATCAACGGAACCGGGCAAGGATCTTGTTACGCAGGTGATATGAATGCCGGATACTTGGAGAGTCGTGCCAATGAGTCAGGTAATGACTATGCTTTCGGAAGGGTGCAGAGTGTGGCTTCGGGCAATGGCTGGGGATTTTCCGGCACATTCCGTCGTGCTAACATCTTGCTTGCCAATATCGATAAGTCAGAAATGACTGATGCTGAAAAAGACCATTGGCGTGCGGTGGGATATTTCTTCCACTCATATTGGTACATGGAGCTTATCAACCGTTTCGGGGCAGTGCCTTGGGTCAATACGGTTCTTAACGAAAGTTCTCCCGAAGCTTACGGCCCCCGTGTTGACCGTGAGATTGTAGCAGACTCCGTATTGAATCGTTTGAAATGGGCTGAAGCGAATATCGGGGATTTTGAGAAACAAGACGGTGCGAATACCATCAATCGTGATTGTATTCGTGCAGCTATCTCACGATTTACGTTGCGTGAAGCCACTTGGCGCAAATATCACGGAATGGAGGGTGCCCAGAAGTTCTTTGACGAATGTATCCGGGTGTCTCGCCTGTTGATGAATGATTATCCTACTCTTTACTACGGAACAGACGGTCAGCCTGCAGCCGGATATGGGGAGATGTGGACTACAGAAGATTTGGGCAAAGTGCCGGGAGTCATCCTGTACATGGAGTTTGTTCAGGACATCAAGATGGCCAACTTCAGTGCATTGGAACACATGGATAGCCATAATGTGGAGATGAACCAGCATACAGTTGATCTTTATCTGTGTAAGGACGGTAAGCCGATTGCTACTTCTGAGAACTATCATGGAGACAAAACGCCATACGCTACTTTCCGCGACCGTGACCCGCGTTTATATCATGTGGTGATGCCTCCGTATAAAGTAAAAGCAAAGGCCAAGACGAAAGATGATCCCAGAACATGGGATTATACCGATGATCCTGCCGACCGTGAATACATTGACATAATGGGACCTAACGAATCGTGTGATAACCCCGGTATCGGCATGAAACGTCTGCCCGGACAGAACTGGGCAGCCTCACTGGTTCCTTCTTCACCCAACTTTATGGGAGGTATCGGAGCTACAGGTTTCGTGAGAAGCCGTTCGGGATATTACTTCTGGAAGAACTGGAGCAACTGGGAAACGAACCGAAATGGAGGTATCACTCTGAACACATCGGATAAACCTATCTTCAAAATCGAAGAGGTATTGCTGAATTATGCTGAGGCCATGTGCGAGACAGGACAGTTCACTCAGGCAGTGGCCGACGAGTCTATCAATAAACTACGTAAACGTGCCGGTGTGGCAGATATGAAGGTTGCCGAGATCAACGATAGCTTTGACCCGAATCGTGGCCGCTATTACCCGAAAGGTAATGAACAAGGTGTTCTGGTAGATCCTGTTTTGTGGGAAGTCCGTCGTGAACGTATTATCGAGTTAATGGGTGAAGGCTTCGGATTCTATGATATCCGTCGTTGGAGAATGGCTCCCTGGTTCCTTAATCGTCAGCTCAAAGGAATGTGGATGACGAAAGATAAGTTCAGACATGGTGCCCAGTTCTTGCTGGATGAAACGACCGGCGGACCGGATCCTGCCGACGGAGCCATGACAGAAGGATATATCTATCTGCAACCCGACCCTATCAAAGCAGGCGAAGGCTGGCAGGAGAGATATTATCTTTATGAAGTTCCCAGCCAGGAGATTATTCTGAATCCTGCACTTGCACCTAACAATCCGGGATGGGAATAACTGAAGCGGAATATAAATGAACCAAACTCACCACAGATTACACAGATTATTTAACTTAGCTCTCAGTGAAATAAATTATTAATCTGTGAAAATCCGTGTAATCTGTGGTGAAATCGAAATAAACCCAACGAATGAACCATAAAATCATTTATAGCAGTGCATTGCTTGTCGGGCTGGGTGGCTCGCAAGCATTTGCCCATAAAGAGAAGGCACATAACCCTCAAAAACCGAATATCATCTTTATCATGTGCGATGACATGGGGTACGGAGATTTGGGTTGCTACGGACAGCCATACATCAGTACGCCCAACATCGACAACATGGCCCGTGAAGGTATGCGCTTTACGCAAGCCTATGCCGGAAGTCCGGTGAGCGCACCTTCGCGTGCCTCGTTGATGACCGGACAGCATGCCGGACATTGCGAAGTCCGTGGTAATAAAGAGTATTGGACTCAAGCATCTACGGTGATGTATGGCGATAATAAAGAGTTTTCGGTTGTCGGACAACACCCTTATGATCCGGAACATATCATTCTGCCTGAGATCATGAAAGATAACGGATATACTACCGGCATGTTTGGCAAATGGGCAGGGGGTACGAAGGTTCTGTGTCCACTCCCGATAAAAGGGGGATCGATGAATATTATGGATATATCTGTCAATTTCAGGCCCACCTCTATTATCCCAATTTCCTGAACCGTTATAGCCCGTCGTTGGGCGATACGGGTGTCGTACGTGTTGTGATGGAAGAGAATATCAAATATTCGATGTACGGTCCCGATTATCATAAACGTACTCAATACTCAGCCGATTTGATTCATCAGAAAGCGATGGAATGGATCGATAAACAGAATGAAGATCAACCTTTTTTCGGTGTTTTCACCTATACTTTGCCTCACGCAGAACTGGTGCAGCCGGAAGACTCTATTCTGAACCATTACAAGACACAGTTTACTGATGATAAAGTTTTTGGTGGTCAGAAGGGGTCCCGATATAACGCTATCACCCATGTACATGCACAGTTTGCAGGTATGATCACCCGTTTGGACCATTATGTGGGTGAGGTCCTGAAGAAGTTAGAAGAGAAAGGATTGGATAAAAATACGATTGTCATCTTTACCAGTGATAATGGTCCCCACGAGGAAGGCGGGGCCGATCCCACTTTCTTCGGACGTGACGGGAAGTTGCGTGGCTTGAAACGCCAGTGTTACGAGGGTGGTATCCGTGTTCCGTTTATTGTTCGTTGGCCCGGTCAGGTTGCTGCCGGAACAGTGAATGATCACCAATGTGCTTTTTACGACATTATGCCTACCTTGTGTGATTTGACGGGTGTGAAGAATTTCCCGAAAAAATATGTGAATAAGAAGAAAGAATCTGATTATTTTGATGGCATTTCTTTTGCCCGGACTCTGTTGGGTAAGAAGAACCAGAAGAAACATGATTTTCTCTATTGGGAATTTAATGAAACGAACCAGATAGGCGTACGCATGGGAGATTGGAAAATGGTTGTTAAGAAAGGTATTCCTTTCCTTTATAATTTGGCAACAGATATCCATGAAGACCATAATGTAGCTGCCGAGAATCCGGATATTGTGAAGAAAATGGTTGGAATTATCCACCGGCAACATACGGAAAATCCAAATTTCAAGGTAACGTTACCTGCTGCTATGTAAGAAGGTGCTTAGTAAGAAGTTATATCAAGCGCCATCCTTTATCCTCTATTCAGAGGAAGGATGGCGCTTTTAATTTGATGGTTTAAAATGTGGTTTGGTATCAAAATGTTTGATATTCTACTTATTTGCTGACATCCACTTTGGCGAAATGTAGCGAAATAGAGGAGGAATCATCGGATATTTCTTTTTAGATCACTTGTTACCGGGAAATAATGTGAGAGGTGCCGGCACGAAGTTAACTTCCTGCCGGCAAATAACTAACTTCCTGTCGGCAGAGAATTAATTTCCTGAGAGTAGGAAGTTAACTTCTTATTAATAATAAGTTTGTTTTCTGATGAAAAACGCACTTTTTTTCTTGGAAAAGCCTTTAATTCAGGGGAAGAAAGTGGCTTTTTTTTCTATAATAAAGTTTTAGAGGCCTCTTTTTTTAATATCATTCTGAACGTTCGTTTGTTATCTGGCTTTCTTGTGAATAGTAAATGGGGTCGGCTAATTATCTTTCTTATAGTATTTCACTGTATTTGGTGGCTATGTGATTTTTAGAACAACGCTATTTCTGAGTTTTTTATTCTTTCTTTGTTATGGTGTGCAAAAAAACGACTCTAAAGGGTGTTTAGAATACATTTAGACAAAATGACAAAAAGCTATCGCGGATTTATTTACTTGAATATATTTTTATTGCAACCTTTTTGTATTGGTTGCTGTTTAATCTCTAAGATAGAACAAGATGTCAGAATGTTTTTTCTATAACCTTGTGTCGTCCATTGAATAGTTCTGTAGCTGATTCTACGATTTATTCAAAGAATTTAGGGACAATGAATCGGTTGAATATAGATGAATGGCATAAGAGGTATGGCACATTTGATACAGGCTGTTCTTATAATCGCATTGCTGAATTTACAGAATAGCTTCCTAAGCGATATTGAAGGTCTTGATTTAAGTGTTGGGTAAAAATAATGTGTTTTAATAACTCAAGCGGTGTATATGAATCCGGAATTTATCACTTTCGATGAGGCTACTCTTTTTTAGATGTCATCAATGAAAAAGAGGTTATAGAGAGTCTGAAAGAATTAATAATAAATTACGTATAGAATAAAACACAAACTCCTCAGACTACTTCTGTCTGAGGAGTTCGTGTTTGTAAATGATGAACCGCTCTCTGTAGACGGTTATTTTTTTATGCTTTCTCCATATTTTTTCCGGTTGATCCATACCAGAATAATTACTCCTATCAGCAATAATGCCATCGCTCCATATGCAATACCTTCTGTGACGTGCAGGCTTTGCGGATCAAAACGCATTTCGATAGTATGCTTACCCGCCGGTACATTCATAGCACGTAAGATGTAATCTGTACGGGCAATATCGGCAGGTTTGCCATCAATGGTTGCCGTCCATCCCGGATAATATATTTCCGAGAATACAACTACACCGTCTTTGGGCGAGGAAGTCTCGTATACTAATTGGTTGGGTTCATAGCCGGTCAACCGGATGGTGGACAGTGAGTCTTTGTAGCTCTCGTTCACCCCTTTCAAGGCCTCTTTAAACTTAGAGTCTACTATAGCGGTTTGTTGGAGGTCGACTTGCCCGATGGCATCGATTTCTTCGTTCGCATTGTTCACGTACTGTACTTTATCTACGAACCACGCATTGCCGAAAGCATATGGATTTTCAATGGGGACTGTTTGCCCTTGTTGCCCGGCAGGGAATATAAAGTACTTTGTATTCAGCATATTCAGTACAGGGAATTTAGCTGCGTTCACACTGTCCATTTGACCGCCTGCTGTTGCTACTTCCTGATAGGCTGCCTGCATTTCTTTGGCAATATGATGGTCTATCATTTCCTGATAACGGCGGAGTTTGGCAGCATGGTAGCCACCTACGCTCTTGTGCCAATAAGAAGTATTGTTTTCTTCGAATGTATTGCCTGCGAAGTTCAATACACGGTAATCCGGTGATTGATCTTGCAGGATCAGTTCATCTGTCTGACTCTTCCGGAACGTTGCAGCCTGTTCGGATTTCGGGACGAACTGTTCGTCGTACAAGTAGCGTTTGTTTACGCTCCACATGTCTCCCAGGCATAGCAGGGCAATAGCGGCAACAGTCCAGGTCGCTTTCAGTTTTTTTGCGTTGTAAGCCAGTAAGAGCAGGGTACCGATAGTAACGATAAAGAAACTGCGCCAAGCGTCAGAAGTGAAAAGGTGCACACGCATCTCTTCAAGATTAGCCACTATAGGTGATAACTGATCGGCGGGCAGAGCATTCTGCAGGGCTGCCATCTCGTTAGCAGGAATATAAGTCGGGAAGAATAGGCGGGGAGCAATGGCAAAAAGTAGCGCAAGTCCCCCGGTCAGTCCGAAACTGATATAGATATATTTCAGTTTCTCTTTCAGCAGCTCCGGCTTGGTAAGTATCTCTTTCAGGGTGAGGATTGCGAGCAGGGGAATGGTAAACTCGGCAATTACCAGAATGGAGGATACGGCGCGGAACTTATTATACATCGGGATGTAATCGATAAAGAAGTCTGTCAGCCCCATAAAATTTTTACCCCACGAAAGCAGGATAGAGAAAATGGTGGCTCCTAACAGTGCCCATTTCATGGGACCTTTTACAATGAAACAGCCCAGAATGAAAAGCATTAGTACAAAAGCACCTACGTAGACAGGACCGCTTGTCATGGGTTGGTCGCCGAAGTACTGGGTCAGTTGTGAGTAGAGGCTGCTGTACATCGGATTGGCTTTTTCCATTGCCTTTTCACTTCGTGACAATGGCACCGAGGCGCCTCCCTTGACATTGGGGACCAGTAATGAGAATGTTTCGCCGATGCCATAGCTCCATTGGGTGATATAGTCACGATTGAGCCCGCTGCTTGTCTGCTTTGCGGCAGCTCCTTCATATTTCAACTCACTTTTGCCACGCATCGTTTCTTTGCTATACTCGTAAGTGTGGTATAGGCTCGAAAGATTGATGGATACACCGATTAATCCGGCGATAATCAGCACACCGGTAGCTTTGAAGAACTGGGGAAGTTCTTTTTTGCGCCAGGCATCTTCGAAGAATGCACCTACCATGAAGAGAATGACAAACAGGAAATAGTAGGTCATTTGCACATGGTTGGACAGAATCTGCATGGCCATGAACAAAGCAGTGACAATCCCTCCTAACAAATATCTTTTCCGGTAGGCAAGTACAATACCTGCTATTGTAGGTGGTATATAGGCAAGGGTGATGAATTTCCAGATATGTCCGGCAGCAATCAAAATGAAGAAGTAGGACGAAAAGGCCCAGATAATTCCTCCCAACCCCGAGAGCCATGCCGGTATGCCGAATGCCCTTAGCAGGATATAGAACCCGAGCATCATGATAAATGTGAGCCATACGTAGTTCGGGAGAAAAAGATGATATACTTTTTGTACGAATGTCAGCGGCTCGGTGGAGTCGTAACTTGGGGACATCTGGTAGGTGGGCATTCCTCCGAAAAGGGCGTTTGTCCAACGTGTGCGTTCACCTGTTTTTTCATAGTACTCTTTAGCTTCCTGTCCGGCTCCGGCTCCGGCTACGGTGTCGTGCTGGAAGAGAATCCGGTCTTCAGTGATCGCCGGGAAGAAATAGATGAAAGAGATGACTATGAATGCCAGAATGGCAATAAGGTCTGGAAGAAACTTTTTCATTTACGATTAGACGATTTACAATTTATGATTGAGGTTTGACTGTAGGATTAGACGATTTACAATCCGGCTTAACCGTGATTCGTAAATCGTCCAATCGTAACTTTTTAATATCTGTAGTGGTCGGCTTTATATGGGCCGTCAACCGAAACTCCGATATAGGCAGCCTGCTCAGGAGTCAGTTTGGTCAGCTTTACGCCGATCTTTTCAAGATGCAGTCGGGCTACTTCTTCATCCAGGTGTTTCGGCAAGCGATATACGTTGATGTCGTATTTCTTGTTGAACAGCTCGATCTGTGCCAGTGTCTGGTTAGTGAAAGAGTTGCTCATCACGAAAGAGGGATGTCCTGTGGCGCAGCCCAGATTTACCAAACGGCCGTCTGCCAGCAGAATGATGCTGTGTCCGTCAGGGAAATAATAACGGTCTACCTGTGGTTTGATATTGACACGTTTGATACCCGGGTAATGTTTCAGGGCATCTACCTGAATTTCATTGTCAAAGTGACCGATGTTGCAAACAATGGCCTGATCTTTCATCTGTTCCATGTGATCGATACGGATGATGTCGATGTTACCGGTTGTGGTAACAAAGATGTTACCTTCTTTGCAGGCGTCCTCCATGGTCACTACCTCAAAACCTTCCATAGCGGCCTGAAGTGCACAGATGGGATCGACTTCTGTCACTAACACGCGGGCCCCATAAGAGCGCATGGAGTGTGAGCAGCCTTTACCTACATCTCCATAACCGCATACTACAACTACTTTACCGGCAATCATTACGTCTGTGGCACGTTTAATGCCGTCTGCCAGTGATTCGCGGCAACCATACAGGTTGTCGAATTTAGATTTGGTAACCGAGTCGTTTACGTTGAAGGCAGGGAACAACAACTTGCCTTCTTCCTGCATCTGGTATAGGCGATGCACGCCGGTCGTTGTCTCTTCCGAAACTCCGCGCACTTCAGCCGCTACCCGGTGCCAGCGTTCTTTGTCTTCTGCCAGCACTTTTTTCAGTATGGCGTTCAGTTCTATTTCATCTTCGGCATGTACCTCTTTGTCCAATACGGCAGCATTATTTTCTGCTTCATAGCCCACATGGATCATCATTGTGGCATCCCCGCCATCGTCGACAATCACTGTCGGCCCTTTACCTCCTTCGAAGTTCAGAGCCTGCAAGGTACACCACCAATAGTCTGCCAAAGTTTCACCTTTCCAGGCAAATACAGCAACACCTGAAGCTGCAATGGCTGCTGCTGCATGATCTTGTGTCGAATATATGTTGCAAGAGCACCAACGGACTTCAGCTCCCAAAGCCACCAGCGTTTCAATCAGGACAGCAGTCTGGATTGTCATGTGCAGCGAACCCATGATACGGGCACCTTTCAACGGTTTGGATTCTCCATATTTTTCGCGAAGAGCCATAAGGCCGGGCATTTCTTTTTCTGCCAAGTCGATTTCCTTGCGACCAAATTCGGCAAGTGTGATGTCTGCCACTTTGTAGGGCAGGGTAGAGAATAATTCTGTGGACATAAATGTAAATTGTTTAAAATATAAAGTGGTGCAAAGATAGAACATTCTGAATAGTAGGGCAAAAGCTATCGGATTTTTTAATCAATAATAACTTCGGTTTGTAGGATATTTTTCAGATTTATGTATTATATTTGCAAGTAATCAAATGCTATATACAACAATATAGATTTAAACAGACTGAAATCCATGGGATACTACGAGCATAAAACAAAAGAAGAACTACTGGAGATTGTAGAGAAATTGGAGAAAAAAGTAGAGGGGCTCTCTTCTGAACTCGACTCTCTTAAAAAAGGACGGTTTCGCGAGCGGTACAGTACCCGGATTTTGGATGCTTTGCCCGATATGCTTACTGTTTTTGACCATAATGCCAATATAGTAGAGTTAGCTTCATCACCTACTACGAATCATGTTGAAGGTACGACAGCCGAGAGTATTATAAATTCAAATGTAAGAGATATTGTTCCTGAGGAAGCTTATGAAAGTGTTCGTCAGAACATGGATAAGGTGATTCGTACCGGAAAGAGTTCGATAGCCGAACATTCGTTAACGTTGGACGGTGTTCTTCACCATTATGAAAATCGTATTTTTCCGTTGGATGATCAATATTTGTTGTGTATGTGCCGTGATGTATCACAAGAGACTGAAATGGCAAGAACCAACGAGGCTCAGCGAAGTGAGATCGTACGTCTCAATTCGTTGATGAATGATATTCTGAATAATATTCCTGTCTATTTGTTTGTGAAAGATACAGGGAACGACTTTCGTTATCTTTATTGGAATAAAGCTTTTGCCGAATATTCGGGTATCTCTGTCGAGAGGGCCGTGGGGAGTACAGATGCGGAGATATTTCCGGATAAAAAGGATGCGGAGCGTCTCCGGCAAGATGATTTGAAAGCGATGGAGCTGGGGCGCATTGAGTATCTGGAAACTTATACCACTATGAGTGGTGAAGCCCGTACAGTGACCACCATGAAAACAGTGGTTCCTTCAGGAGGACGGTATCCTTATATCATTGGAGTGTCATGGGATGTGACCGAAACAAAGAAGACGGAAAAAGAATTGATAGCGGCCCGGATCAAGGCCGAAGAGGCCGACCGGATGAAATCTTCGTTTTTGGCAAATATGAGCCACGAAATACGCACTCCGCTAAATGCGATTGTAGGTTTCTCCAAACTGATTATCGAGGCGGACGATGAGTACGAAAAGCGGCAATATGCCGATATCGTAGAGCACAATTCGTCTGTCCTGTTGAATCTCTTCAATGATATTCTCGATCTTTCTGCACTTGAGGCCGGTTCCTTGGAACTTTCTTATCATCCTGTGAAGTTGAAAGATATCTGTCTGCAATTGCATGAATTGTATGTGAAATCGGTTAAACCGGAAGTTCGACTTATGTTGGACGAAGTAGATCCGCAGCTATGCATACAAGGAGATTGGGAGCGCATTTCGCAGATTTTGGTCAATCTGATCACCAATGCCATTAAGTTTACTTCTGCCGGAGAAATTCATTTCGGATTTCAGGAAAAGGCCGATATGGTGCAGTTTTATGTATCGGATACAGGGAAAGGAATCCCTGCAGAAAGGGTGGCTACGATCTTCCAGCGTTTCGGAAAGATAGATGATTTTGTGCAAGGCACAGGGTTGGGACTGACTATTTGCCGTATGCTTGTCGAAAAGATGGGCGGACGAATCTGGGTACGTTCCAAACAGGGCAAAGGAACTGTTTTTTATTTTACTTTACCTGTGAAGCGATAATGATAAGTGATTAACGTTTGGAATTTCTCTCCGGTTAATCACTTATCATGTCTGTTTTTATATAATCTCGATACCTTGTTCTTCGCAGAGTTTCAATCCTAAATCCTTCAGTTTGAATTTTTGTATCTTTCCGCTTCCGGTCATAGGGAACTCATCAATAAAGAAAATATATTTGGGTATTTTGTAGCGGGAGATTTTATTACGGCAGAAGTCCTGCACGTCTGATGCCTGCATGGTTACCCCTTCGTGCAGAATGATGAAGGCGCCTACTGCTTCTCCATACTTTTTAGACGGAATGCCTGATACCTGCACGTCTTTTACTCCTTCAAGCTTATAGAGGAATTCTTCGATTTCACGCGGATAGATATTCTCCCCTCCACGTATGATCATATCTTTGATGCGCCCCGTGATGCGATAGTTTCCATTTTCGTCCTTGATTCCCAAGTCTCCTGAGTGCAGGAAGTTGTTTTTATCTATCACTTCAGCTGTAGCTTGTGGGTTCTTATAATATCCTTTCATGGTGTTATATCCGCGATTGCACATTTCTCCCTGTACGCCGATCGGGCATTCTTCACCTGTTTCCGGATCAAGCACTTTTACTTCTGTGAACTCAAAGTCACGTCCTACAGTGTTGCAGCGTACGTCAAATGGATCGTCAATGCGGGTGGCAGTCATCCCCGGAGCTGCTTCAGTCAGCCCGTATACGCTGGTCACCTTCATATACATTTTTTCTTCCACCTGTTTCATCAACTCTACCGGGCAGAGTGAGCCGGCCATGATGCCTGTACGAAGACTCGACATGTCGAACATATCGAACATCGGATGATTTAGTTCGGCGATAAACATGGTAGGTACTCCATAGAGTGCGGTACATCTTTCTTTATGGATGGATGCCAGTACGATGAGTGGGTCAAAGCGTTCAACCATCACCTGGGTACAGCCGTGAGTCAGGCAGTTCATGGTGGCTAACACTACGCCGAAGCAATGGAACAGAGGTACGCAGCAACATAGTTTATCGTCGGCTGTGAATTTCATATGCTCGCCGGTCAGGAAACCATTATTGCTTATATTGTAATGTGTCAGCATGACCCCTTTGGGAAAACCGGTTGTTCCAGAGGTATATTGCATATTTACCACGTCGTGACAGTCGACGCAGGCTTTGAGTCCATTGAGTCTGGTGTCTTCTATATTATCGCCTAATAACAGGATTTCCTGTGTATTGTACATCCCGCGGTGCTTCTCTTGTCCTACATAGATCACATTCTTCATATAGGGGAAACGTTCGCTCTTCAGATGTCCGCGTTCACAAGTTTTCAGTTCCGGAAGCATATTGTAGGTCATCTGAACAAAGTCGCTGTCTTTCTCTCCATTAACAATGCAGAGTGTATGCATGTCCGAGTTCTCGCACAAGTATTCCAGTTCAGCTTGTTTATAGTTGGTGTTTACTGTCACGTAGACTGCACCGATTTTTGCACAGGCATATAGCAGAGTCAGCCAGTCCGGAACGTTTGCCGCCCAGATGCCTACATGGGTACCTCTTTCCACTCCGATAGCAATCAATCCTTTCGCCATGTCGTCCACCCGTTTGTTGAATTGCTTCCAGGTGAAACGCAGGTTACGGTCGGAGTATACAATGTATTCTTTGTCGGGTGTTGTTTCGGCCCAATGTTCAAGCCACTGGCCGAGTGTTCTTTCGTATAGTTGCATGTTTTTAGTATGTGTGGAGCGATAATCGTTGATCATTAAATCGGTGTATAGATCACTGCCAGAATTTTGGCAGCCTGTCCTTCGTAGGCATGAACGTGATGAGGTACGATGGAGTCATAATAGATACTATCGCCTTCCTCAAGCAAGTAGGTGCTCTTTCCGTAACTGATTTCCATAACTCCCTCCATGACCATGATGAATTCCTCTCCTTCATGGGAAGATAGCACGAAATCACTGTCTTGTGTAGGGGCTACATCGATAATGAACGGTTCCATGTGGCGGTCGGCTTTTGACTTGGACAGTGAATGGTACTGCATGTGTTTACGCGAATGGATGGCGTTGTTTGAAAAGCTGATAGTGTCTGTTGCTTCCATTTTGCGCGAAACAACCGGCCCTGTTTCATCCTGGTCGTCGAGGAAAGTCCCCAGACGTACGCCCAATACACGGGCTATTTTGATAAGCGGTGCCAATGACGGCAGGTCAATATTGTTTTCGATACGTTCTATCTGTTCGATAGCCAGTCCCGAGCGTTCGGCAAGTTCTTCTATTGAGATTCCTTTGTTCTCACGGAGTGATTTTATCTTTTCTCCTACGATTTTACTTGTATCCATAATGTTTGAATGTATTTTCCTGGTAAAAGGTTATAATTTAATTCGTTTTGCTGCAAAATTAATGAAATTTTATATCCAAGCAAGGGGAAGGGTAAAAAATAAAAGCCGTTTCTTCCATCGGGAAGAAACGGCTTTTAAATTTTGTTCGCGGTAAGTGATTACTTACGCAAGCCAAGCTCTTTGATGATATCACGATATCTGGTGATATCTTTTGCTTTCAGGTAGTCGAGCAAAGCACGACGTTTACCTACTAACATAGTCAAAGCTCTTTCTGTACTATAATCTTTTCTGTTGAGCTTCATGTGCTCAGTCAGGTGAGTAATACGGTATGAAAACAAAGCTATCTGGGCCTCAGCTGAGCCAGTATCAGTGTTAGACTTTCCGTACTTACCGAAGATTTCTTGCTTTTTAGCAGCGTCTAAATACATAATTAATAAAATTATTGATCTATAAAATGTTTCTTTGAGCGTGCAAAGATAGGCATTATCTTTTATCCCACAATGAATTGCAGGAAATATTTTCTATACTATCCCTTTTTTCTAATCCAATTTTTGTACCTTTGTCGCCAAATAATAGGTATTCTATGCAAAATATTCGAAACATTGCAATTATTGCCCATGTTGACCATGGGAAAACGACTCTCGTCGATAAAATGCTTTTAGCCGGAAACTTGTTTCGCGGCAACCAAACAAGCGGTGAATTAATTCTGGATAACAACGACTTGGAGCGTGAACGAGGGATAACGATTCTCTCTAAAAACGTTTCTATCAATTACAACGGAACTAAGATTAATATTATTGATACTCCGGGACACAGCGACTTCGGTGGTGAAGTAGAGCGTGTGCTCAACATGGCCGATGGATGTATTCTGTTGGTTGATGCTTTTGAAGGTCCGATGCCGCAAACGCGCTTCGTATTACAGAAAGCTTTGGAAATCGGATTGAAACCGATTGTTGTTATTAATAAGGTGGATAAGCCGAACTGCCGTCCGGACGAAGTACACGAGATGGTGTTCGATCTGATGTTCAGCCTCGATGCTACTGAAGAGCAGCTTGACTTCCCGACAATCTATGGTTCGGCTAAGAACAACTGGATGAGTACGGACTGGAAAGAGCAGACAGACAGCATTGTGCCTTTGCTGGATTGTATTGTAGAGAACATTCCTGCTCCGGAACAATTGGAAGGTACTCCGCAGATGCTGATCACTTCACTCGATTATTCTTCATATACAGGCCGTATCGCTGTAGGACGTGTTCACCGCGGTACGCTCAAGGAGGGTATGAATGTATCCTTGGCTAAGCGCGATGGTAGTATTGTAAAATCTAAAATAAAGGAAGTTCATGTTTTTGAAGGGCTGGGCCGTGTGAAAACGACTGAGGTTTCTTCAGGAGATATTTGTGCTTTGGTGGGTATTGACGGATTTGAGATTGGAGATACGATCTGCGATTATGAAAATCCGGAAGCATTGCCGCCTATCGCTATTGATGAACCGACTATGAGCATGCTGTTTGCCATCAACGATTCTCCGTTCTATGGTAAGGATGGTAAATTTGTAACTTCACGTCATATCCATGATCGTCTGACTAAGGAGTTGGATAAGAACCTCGCATTGCGCGTGCGTAAGAGTGAAGAAGACGGTAAATGGGTAGTATCGGGTCGTGGTGTGCTTCACCTTTCTGTTTTAATCGAAACGATGCGTCGTGAAGGTTACGAGTTACAGGTTGGACAGCCGCAAGTAATTTATAAAGAAATAGATGGAGTGAAGTGTGAACCGATCGAGGAACTTACAATCAACGTACCGGAAGAGTATTCAAGTAAAATCATCGATATGGTGACTCGCCGTAAGGGTGAGATGACCATGATGGAGAATACCGGTGAGCGTATTAACCTTGAGTTTGACATGCCTTCACGCGGTATCATCGGTCTTCGTACGAACGTTCTGACTGCTTCGGCAGGTGAAGCCATTATGGCTCACCGTTTTAAAGAATATCAACCGTTCAAAGGTGATATCGAACGTCGTACCAATGGTTCGATTATCGCTATGGAAAGTGGTACTGCATTTGCTTATGCAATCGATAAACTGCAGGATCGTGGTAAATTCTTTATTTTCCCTCAGGAAGAGGTATACGCTGGCCAGGTAGTGGGTGAACATGCTCACGAAAAAGACCTGGTTGTAAATGTGACTAAGTCGAAGAAACTGACTAACATGCGTGCTTCCGGTTCTGATGAGAAAGCCCGTTTGATTCCTCCTGTACAGTTCTCTCTTGAAGAGGCATTAGAGTACATCAAGGAAGACGAATATGTAGAGGTTACTCCGAAGGCTATGCGTATGCGTAAAGTGCTTTTGGATGAAAACGAACGTAAACGCGCTAACAAGAGCTGATATTTCCGGATATTTATATAATGAAAGGCTGTGCAATTTGCGCGGCCTTTTTGTTTATATATACCGTTCTTCTAATATGTAATATAAAAAAGGACATCCTCACGGACGCCCTTTTTCCAATTTTCCTTTTTTAAATTTGTGTAGTTGCTATAAATCTCTTACCACAACAACTTTATTATATACTAAAAATCAATACTTTTTTATATTTTGATTCCTATTGGAAAACTATTATTCGATAGCAGGCTCGCTTGTTTTGTTTGGCCAGTATGGGTTCTGGTAAAGTACAGAACTGTTGACTGAACGGTCCGGAGACAGTAGCTCCATCTGCCGTATCGGCACCGGATACAAGTAGTATGCCTTAGCGAATGTGTAACCGTCGAATACAGCGTTATTTGCTTTTACGATTGAGTATGGACGTACATATTTACCTAATTCTTTTGCTGACATATTGGCTGTTGAACTACCGTCTGATACAATCTTATATTTAGGCTCGCCTTTGTCGTTTTTCATTGCCACATAGTCATCATAAGCTTCATCCCAGAAGTTGAATCCTTCCGGAACATATTTGGTTGTGAGCAATTGGTCCATAGCTCTCCAACGCATCAGGTCATCCCAACGCATACCTTCACCGATGAATTCGCAACGACGTTCACGGCGGATATTGAATAAAGTTGCGTCTACCAATGTAGAACCGGAGTATTTAGCCCAGTCTACTTCTTTGCTCATATCTGTATTGCGTATGGTTTTTTCGTAATCTGTGTCCACCCCACCACGTTTGCGGATGGCGGTCCAGTATTGGGCTGCTTTTCCATCTACCTTGCCATTTCTCAGATAATATGCTTCCAGATAGTTGAGGTAAGCTTCCACACCACGATAGATGATGCATCCTGTGGTCGACTGGTCGGAACCGGAGATAATCTGATCCTTTTTATAAGTCAGGCATTTACGGATGCGATATCCTGTCAAATCTCTTACTTCTTGCAGCTCAAAGAGAGCAGGTTCGCCGAACTCGGGCATAGTGCCGTCACCATCGGCTCTCGGAGCCTGCTTGTCTTTCTCACCGAATAAGAAAAGTTGCAAGCGCTGGTCACGTCCTTCTTTTTCTTCTTGAATTCTGCTGTCACCTTTAAATCCGCTGTTGTCGGCATACCAGGGCAATCCGTTCTCCATCAGGAAAGTCTGTACATAGCTTCTCAACATTCCATTGTTTCCACCTGAATAAATATAATTGGGAGCACCGTGGCTGATGTTGATACTTCCCGAACGAAGATAATCTTTCCAGAAAAGAACCTCGGAATAACCACTCATGTCTTCAGCAGAGAACATTTCAAAGTAAGGATTCCAACCGGAATATTCACTGTCGCTAAGCGGATTGAATATCCCTGTATTTTCGGTCAGTGTGATAGCGTCCGCTACTTGTGAAGCTGCATCCATACACTGGTCGAGGAAGAAGTTGATTTCGGCTGATACATCGAGTGAGAAATTCGGATGTACGCTCTTTCCCGGCCATGTTTCGTCACCCGGCACGCGGCCCGTTCCCTGATGATATTTCTCAAATGTAGCTTCGTATAATGCTACACGTGATTTGATCAGCAAAGCACATTGTTTGTTCAGGCGATTGTTGTTCATAAAGCCCTGGTTTTTCATTAATCCGATGGCTTTGTCGAGATCTTCGAGAATGAAGCGGGCCACTTTATTGCGTGGCTGACGTACACTCTTTTCAATCAGTATCGCTTCATCATCCGGAAGCACCTCAGTGATGATAGGATAATCTCCGTATTTGCGTAGCTGGTTGTAATATACCAAGGCGCGCATGAAATACATTTCACCGATGTAGTGTTTGAGGTCATCTTCTGATCCCGAGATCTTTCCGGCTTCGTATTTAGGTAATACTTGTTCGAAGAAGTAGTTGCAATAACGGGCCAGTGACAATCCGTTGGACCAGTTGTCATTGTTTGAAGGTACTTTCCAGATCCCTTTTTCATAGTAGGTAGAGTTATAACCACCCACTACCATGTTGTCTGTACCGCCATCATTGTTTACCGTACCGGCATTCCATCCGCTATGTGTTGAGAACATAGAGTTGTATTTTGAAATAGTATATGCTGCCAGATGGTCTGCAGTTTGGAAATACTCTTGCGGAGTGACTTGATCCAGCGGCTCTCTGTCCAGAAAGTCGTTGCACGAAGTCAGAGCCATGGATGCTCCCGCTACGAGGCAAGCCTGCGCCACGATATATTTCATTTTAATTTTCATATTCTTGGTGTTTTTTTAGAAGTTAACATTTAAACCGACTGAAATGACTCTCTGCAACGGATACAGTTTACCGTTGTTCGCATCATATGTACTTCCGATTGCTTCCGGGTCGAAGATGCCTGTGATATCGGAGAAAGTAAGCAAGTTGTCTCCGGATACATAGACACGTACAGACGACATGCCTGCCTTTTCTGTCCATGTTTTGGGCAAAGTATAACCTATCTGGATATTTTTCAGACGGCAATAAGCTGCGTTTTGCAAATAACGGCTTTGTACATTCGTATTCTTACCGCCGTTTCTTGCTACACGTGGGTAGTAAGCGTTGGTGTTTGCTCCCAGAGGGTCACCTTCCGGACGCCAGAAATCCCAATGTTCCTTGAAGCCGGCAGCCTGCCATTGTCCAAGGCCGGTTGATCCCCAGAAGTACGGGCCCTGCAGCCAATAGTCACGTTTGCCAATGCCCTGGAAGAATGCGCGGAAGTCAATTCCTTTCCAGCTTGCATCGATAGTCAGACCGTAGTTAAAGCGCGGAGTACTGTTACCCAAGATTACGCGGTCGCCTGTATCTCCCAGTTTATTGCTTCCTGTGCTGATCTTGCCATCACCGTCGAGGTCGGCATACATGATGTCGCCTGCTCCCCATTTACTACCCAAGGCCGATTGGTCTACTTTTGCCAGATGGGCGTCCATTTCTTCCTGGCTTTGTGCGATACCGATTGTCTTGTATCCCCAGATATTATTGAGTTTTTGACCTTTGTAATAAGTACCGATGTTGTAGTCTTCATTCGGATATTTCAGGATTTTCTGCTGAGAATCAGACAGAACGAATTTCACGCCATAAGAGAAATCCTGGATACGGTCTCTCCAACCCAGTTCAAGTTCAAAACCGTAGGACTTCATATCCGCATTATTGATCTTTGGCACTCCTGTACCTAAAGATGCAGCCAATTCGGGAGCCGGACCGATCATATCGTAAGTATAACGAACGAAGTAGTCGAACGAACCGGTCAAACGGTTGTTAAACAATCCCCAATCTAAACCGACATCCCATGTTTCGATGGTTTCCCATGTTTTCTTCATGCTGACAATGCCCGGATTGTTGGCGTAGTTAGGTAATGCACCGTTCAGTAACCAACCATAATTGGAGCCTGTAGGCATAGTCTGATAGAAAGGATACCATGCGTCTTTGGTATCTGTATTACCTAATTGTCCCCAAGAAGCACGGAGTTTCAATGTACCGATGCTGCATTTTTCGGCGATTCTTTCAAAGAATGGTTCTTGTGCAACGTTCCATCCGGCAGAGAATGAAGGGAAGAATCCCCAACGTTTGTCACCTATGAAACGTGACGAACCGTCGTAACGTCCGTTAGCTTCCACCATGTATCGGTCTTTATAATTGTAGTTGATACGTCCAAAGAAACCGGCTACGGCATTGTGGGCATATCCTCCCCATGCTTTCGGGTCTTCAGTGGCTGTGTTGATGGTAGGCACTGAACTTGAAATCAGTGTACTCTTTTGAGCCTGGACATAACGGGTTTTATAAAGCTCACTGTTGAAACCGGCCATAACTTTGAAGTAGTGTCCGCTGTCAAACTGTTTAAAGTAGTCCGAATAGATGTTGGTCGTGTAGTAGTTTTCTTTATATGAATACTCGTTTACCTGAGAGAGGCCGAGTGCGCCGCCGTTCCATGAAATCAGGTACGGTTCGTTATCTGCGTTGTATGCATACACCGGCAATACATCCCAGTGTTCATTCGTGTTCGTTGTGCGTAAACTACCTTCCACGTTGATTCTCCAGTTTTTGATGGGTTCGAAAATGAACTGTAGCTGTTGGGTGTTCAGGTCTTTTTGGTTGATCTGTTTTCCACCGTTTTCCAACTGTTCGATTTCCATGCCGTCTACCGGATGTCCGTTCGGGTCGTAAGCCGGGTTAGTCGGCCAGCGGCGGGCGATGTTGTGGAAGAAGAGACCTGTCAGATATGACGGGCGGTCAAAGTCTTCGCGTGTCCATTTGGTTGAGTAAGTGACAGTGAACCAGTCAGCAATCTGGCTTGTGATTTTACCGTTCATCGTATAGCGTTGGAAATTATCGCTACCATGACGAAGCAGACCATTTTGGTCGAGGAAGCTTCCGCTGATAGTATATTGTGTCTTTTCTGTACCTCCGCTGATACTCAGGCTGTGTTCTTGTGACGGAACCCAGTCATTATAGAATTCCTTGAACCAGTCGGTATTGGCATTAGCACCGCCATAAGCCTGCCATTTACGGGTTTGTTCGTTCATGGTCATTGTCTCTTTCAGGGTTCCGGCTTGGTAGGCAAGGATACGGTCGAGTGCTTCTTGGCTGAATGGACCTGAGTCACCGGCATTTTCGGCTGCACGGTTGAAGTATTGTGCGAATTGATAAGAGTCCATCATTTCCGGTACACAGAGTGCGTCAGAGAAACGTACGTTACCGTTATAGCTGACCCTTGCTTTGCCGCTTTTACCACTCTTGGTTGTAACGAGGATTACACCGAATGCAGCGCGGGCACCATAGATAGAGGCAGAAGCTGCATCTTTCAGTACAGATACATTTTCGATGTCGTTCGGGTTAACTGAGTTCAGGTCGCCTTCAATGCCATCGATCAAAATAAGAGGAGAAGAACCTGAACCATCACCAATAGTACCGGCACCACGGATATTGATACTCATCGAGCTGTCCAGTGCACCTCCGGAGTTGCCTACCGAGAGGTTCAGACCCGGGACTACACCTTGCAAAGCCTGCGATACGTTTTGTACCGGTCGGGCTTCGAGTACGTCGGAGCTGACCATGCCGACAGCACCAGTCACGTTCACTTTCTTTTGTGAACCATAGCCCACAATAACGACTTCATCCAATACCTCTGCATCTTCTTTCATCGTAATGTTGAGGACTGTACCTTCTGCCTTGACAGTTACGGTTTTGTAGCCGATGTAAGAAATTTCAAGTGTAGCGCCTTTAGGTACGTCGAAAGAGAATTTACCATTCAGATCAGTGATAGTTCCCATGGTGGCATTGTCTTTCACTTTGATGGATACACCAATCATGGCTTCCCCATTTTGATCTACCACGGTACCGGTAGCTTTTACTTTTTGCTGTTGTACAGTGGTGATTTCGTGTTTTTCGTAAGTATCGGCTGCCGCTTGCTGAGGTGTTGCACACCATAGCATGATAGAAGCAGCGATTGCCATTTTCAGGCGATTTGTTTCTCGAAACCGGATTAGGTTCGGAAACAGGTTAGTTTTTTCTGTCATACACTAAATTGTTCGGTTAAACATTAATTTGATAGTTTGTTTTAGGATTCCGGATTCGATTGTATTTCCGGAATAGGTTTGTAAAGGATTCGTTTTTTCTACTTCATAAGCGCAATTATTAGAGGTTAATGTATGTATGTCATTTCTTTCCTATTCCTTTCTGAGTGATGTTGCCCTATTGATTTAACTGTTTGTTTTTTGTGTTAAGTTCTCACGGAACTTGGAAAAAGGTAATAAGTTTGCCATCAGGTATCTTTTGTGTTTGTTTTTTGTTATTTTTCTTTATTATTGGGGGCTGTATTAGTGGTTACAGAGGGTTCAGATAGTTGATTATGTTAAATGGTTACATAATTATGCTATTCTGATGATGAATATTGCGCAAATAAAAAGTAGTTTCTTTTCTACCGTCTTCTTATAGGATGATATATTTTATTTATTGCTAATCTGTTTTTAATAGATTGGCAGTACTATAAAAAGAGATAATGAAAAATATTATTATGTTTTCTTGCGTATTATTAAAACTTATCGCATCTTTGCCAAAAGATACTGTGAATTTATAAACACATGATAACCTGTGTTAACGAAAAATATTAAATGGGAATAGGGCGAAGATTAAAGCATACTTGAAGAAAAGATCTAAATGTGATAAGTTCCGTGAGAACTAAATTTCTTCTCTTTTTTTATTTTAGCAATGAGATTCTCTTAATTATAGAAACTTTCTTTTGTTTACTTGATTCTTTTTATTGAGATTTTATTTTTCTTCCGATTTTCTGTCTTGTTTGGCATTGTTCGTTTCTATATTGGAATGATACCCCTCCCTAAAATGGAAATGTTAAATTTGATACTTTGTAGATCTTATAAAAATATGGTAGAACAACAGTAATAGTTGGATACAGCCTGAATGGCATGTGTGTATGGGGGGACTGTGTGAAGACTTTCTTTTATAAATAGGAATAACGATGTGACGAAATAATAATATCCCCGGAGGAAAAATATTTTTCCTCCGGGGATATTATTTTATCATCCTACTATGAAGTATTATTTGACGATCAGGCGATCGGCTTCTACTGCCAATTTATAAACCTTGCCTTTGCTTGTTTTGAAAGAAAGAGTTTTATCGCCATATCTTACTGTACATGGTTCACCGGCTTTCGAGAAAACGGTGGCTTCTGCAAGTTGTCCGTTTTTCCATGACATATCCACCTCAAAGTTCCCTTTTGCACAAATTCCGCTTATACTTCCGTCCTTCCAAGCGTCCGGTAATGCAGGGAGTAATTGGATGAATCCCATGTGACTCTGCAACAGCATTTCTGTGATACCTGCGGTACCTCCGAAATTCCCGTCGATCTGGAAAGGCGGGTGAGTATCCCACAGATTATCCAGTGTACCGTTTTTCAGCAGGTTACCGAAAAGCTTGTAAGCATGGTTGCCATCTTGCAGACGTGCCCATTGATTGAGTTTCCATCCCATGCTCCATCCGGTTGCTCCGTCACCGCGATGTTCAAGTACCACTCTTGCGGCTTTAGCCAAGTCGGGAGTGGTGATAGGCGAGAGGGTATGTCCCGGATGCAGTCCGAAGAGATGGTTTACATGACGATGCTCGTCTTTGGGATCATCGATGTCTTTCGACCATTCCATCAGCTGCCCATAACGTCCTACCTTGTATGGAGCCAGATGTGCCAGTACCTCTTGCCACTGTTTGCGTTCTTTGCTGTCTACTCCGAGTACTTTGCTTGCCTCGATGGCGTCCAGCAAAATCTCGCGGATCACGGCATGCACAAAGGTAGTCCCTTCGTCAATCGGTCCGTGTTCGGGCGAAGTGGAAGGAGCTGCCGTATAGGTTCCGTCCGGTTTACGCCATAAGAAATCAGTAGCAAACTGAGCACTGCTCTTAATCAAATCGTATCCGGTTTCTTTTAAGAATTTCTTGTCACGGGTATAATCATAATATTCCCAGATGTGTGTTGCCAGCCAGGGGCCGGCCATCGGATTAAAGTTCCACGACATATCTTCGCTTTCGAGCGGAGCGGTAAATCCGAAGATATTGGCTGAAATGGATGCGGTCCATCCTCTTGTTCCGAAGTAGGCCTGTGCTGTTTTCTGTCCCGGTTTTACCAGTGTACGGATAAAGTCCACCAACGGGAGTGTACATTCATTGAGGTTAGTCGGGCAAGCCGGCCAGTAGTTCATCTGTATATTGATGTTGTTGTGGTAGTCCACTCTCCATGGTCCATCTACGTTATTGTGCCAGATACCTTGCAGGTTGGCAGGCATGTTACCCGGTCTCGAACTGGCGATAAGTAAGTAGCGTCCGAACTGATAATAGAGTTCTTCCAGATAAAAGTCCGGTTGTCCTTTCCGGTAGTTTTGCAAACGCTTGGCTGTAGGCAGATTGGCACTTTGCTGATCCGGATTCAACTGCAACTTCACCCGGTTGAACAAGGCAGCGTAGTCATCATAATGTTGCTTGAACAATACATCATATCCCATGCTTACGGCATTGTCCATCCATTGGCGGGTGGTTTCGGCAGGGTTTACTCCTACATATGTTTTGGGATTCTTGAAGTCCGGATCAAAGTTTATTTTATAGTCCGTATCCGCAGTGACGAGGAATACTGCTTCGTCCGCGTCCTTTACGGTTATTTTTCCGTCTGCGTTTGACAATGTTCCGCCTTTAGTGGTGGCATGGATGCGTACAACATACTGCATACCGTTATTGTCGAGGTGGGCAGTGTATGTGAGTCCGTTATTGCCATCGGTTGTCATACTTCCCGTTGACACCGGATTGGGAGCATAGCTGAAAGTCAGGTCTTGCTTGCCCGGACGGTCTGCCTTGAAACGGATTGCCATCACATTGGCCGGATAGGAAATGAAGTAACTGCGCTCGTAGGCTACGTCATCTTTCTTGAATTGCACTACGGCCAGTGCCGAGTCCAGTGAGAGAATACGTTTGTAACCGCTCATGTTCACAGCACTCAGCCCGGTTTCTACGTAAAATTCTCCCATAGTGGTAAAGTTGCCAAAGCGGAAAGGCTTTTCACGATTCGATTCGTAAGGCACTTCGCTATTGAAATTTTTACGTGTCAGCATTGCAGCCTTCTTCTGGTCTCCTTCGCTGAAGGCCTGGCGTATTTCGTCCAGTACGTGTGCCGATTGCTTGTTCACATTCCAGTAGGCTTCTGCTCCTTTTGAGGTGTTAGGTCCCCCTCTCCAGAGAGTTTTCTCATTGAAAGTGATGCGCTCTGCCTCTATCGAGCCCATGATGTTGGCACCGATGCTTCCGTTTCCTATCGGTAAAGATTGTGACTCCCAGTTGGCATCCGGGTTTCTGGCTGTGTCTCCTGCACTTTCCGGTTTGTTCTCGCCTTTCCAAAGGTCGGGACGGCTTCCGTACCAGATAGCTCTTCCTTGCAGTGTGTTCGGTGTGTCGAACCAGATGGAGAGTCCTTGTGTGTAATCGGTAGCATGGACATGTGCAGCCGGCAGGGCAAACAAGGCAGTGAAGAGAAGTGAGTAAAGTTTCTTCATGTTTTTGGTGTTATTAGGATTAGTTAGTATTGGTTGATCATAGTCTGCACAAAGATAAAGAAAAACCTTGAATCTTGTGCAGACTATAAAATGTTTACTTTGGGATTATATAGATCAGCCAACCTTTTCGGGGAGCTGTCACAATCGGGGCGTTGATGTCCCATTCAGTGGCTTGTTGCATGTCCGGAATCCCGGGTGCCATGAGTTTCACCTGTTGTGGATCCAGCCCTGTCTGTTCCCAGTCTATGTTCAGCTTTACGGTCTTCACTTCATCCGAATAATTACCTAAGGATAACAGGACTTTTCCCGGCTTGCGGTAGGCAGTGACTTTGACAGCTTCGTCGGATGTGGAGACGGCCGGGTGTTCTTCCCAGAATCCGAGCATGGCGGCATCTGCAATGCCGAATGAATCCCATACCTTCCATACCTGTCGCGGATCGCAGTTGACTCCTTCCGTATACCATGGATAACGAACGGTCATTCCATATTGCATTCCCAACCATGCGTTACCTCCTCTGTACAGCATGTCGCCTGTTAGTCCGAACGGAATACCTGATGACTCTACGAGCCAGTTGGCCGGAGTCATTTTATCATAAAGGAAGCTCTCGCCGAACCATAGTTTGTCTACATACGGGAAGAACTCCGTATATTGATTGGCAGGTCCCCTGGAAAATCCAGTATTCGAATGCAAGTCGATCAGGCATCCCTGTTTTACGCTTTCCATTGCCCGGCGCATTCGTTTCAGGATACGGCGGTCGAAGGAAACGTCATCCAGATAGATACCGTCGATATCCAGGTTCTGTACCATCCAACGTAGTCCTTCTATATAGTAGTTGTACCATCGGGAGTCTCCTTCCGCTGTTAGTATGGATGCATCGGCCGTGATACCCTGTTCGTTGGTATAGTCAAAGTGTTCGTACCACTGCGGCGTATAATCCGTTACGAAGTGTTCGCGGCACCAAGGGAATCCTCCGCCGTCTCCGCCTCTCAGTATTTCATGTCCCAAGCTGCGGATGGCCCATATCTCGGCGGTAGCGTTGCTTAGTTCGCGCAGCGTATAGTATATCTTTACTTTGCATCCCCGGGCATGCCACTCTTTGGTGAATTCTTTTATCTTATCGACTGTCAGGAAGGGATAGTTGATAAATGGGTTGTAGCCGTTTCCCTGATGGACGTTGATGATGCGTACTCCTGCGTCGATGTCCGCCTGTGTCGGTGTGGGTTTGGGACCATTGTGATAATAGCGGTCCGTGAACTGACTTTTCATATTCAGTGGTTTTACCGGGGTGACAATCATGGCAAAGTCGAAGGTAATGGATTGGCCGGGTTCCAGTGTACGTGCTCCGCTATATGCCACGGCTTTCACTCCATCAGCCTCTTTCCGTATAGAGAAGCCGCCCTTACCGCCGTTAAACCAGCTTTCCGGATAGGCCGGACGATACAGATTCAACAGCGGACCGCTGTAGGTGCTGCCTCTGAATTCACAGTGGATACCTGCATGTTCGTTTCCGATCCAGAAACTGTCGAATGGCCATAGCCATTGTTGTTCTTTGGATGTGGGGATAGACACTCCGAAATTATTCACCGTTTTCTCGGGGGCATCCCATTTTCCGTCATACTGTTGAGGAGTGGCTTGTCCCGGAAGACCCATGCCCAGGAAGTAAGTTCCTATTTCATTTCTGACCGGCAATACCAAACGGATATCTTTCACCTCTATTCGCTTTTTTGGGGTAATGGTATATATATAATTCATCCATCCGTCGAACTCCATGATTGCTTTGCAGTCTACGGCTACATCTTCATCTTCGGCTCTCCAACTTCCTGCGACATGGCCTGCTGTCTGTTCCGTCAGTTGGGGGCCTGCTTTCAGTTCTTTCACTCCGCTGTCCGTTTGTATCACAAACTGTACGGGACTACTCAGCACATCGTTATTCCACGAACGTATTTGTGCCGGTAATCCTGTGGTTTCGTCCACCGTTATGGTGCGTCCCAGACATCCGATACGGTTTTCTTCCATCGTCATAGCTGTGTAAGGAGCAGTGGGGGTGTCGGCAATGCCCAAGGTTGAATTCAACCATCTCAGGCGGCTGTATCTCCACAATTCACTGTCCCCTCTGTCGGGCAGTGGATTCCCCGTGATCCGTATGCTTACGGGGATTGTACCTTGCGCCCCGTCGGCATTGCTGATAGTGATAGTGCCCGTGTAAACGCCTTCTTTCTGTCCTCCGGGAATATCTATTCCAAACCAAAGGGCCTGCACTTTTCCTTCGGCTACGTTTACTTCTTTCTTGAAGGTCTTTCCGTAAGGGTCTGTACCTTCCACATTAAAACAAGTGATGGCGGTTGCCGGAATTATTTCTTCGCCACACCGGAGGGAAGAAGCCTGATAACCGATCCGGTCGGTCTTGTTTCCGGCAGCCCATACTCCGATTTGGAAAGTATAGTATTCATTGGGAGCTGCTTCTCCTTGAAACAGCTCCCCCTGTTTATGTGTCAACCATTTAGTGGGGAGGTCGTTGCGCATCCGGATGGGATATCTGCGGTCCTCTGCAAACAGATAGAGTGCAGCTTTGTTCCGATTGATGTAGTTCTCTTTCTCTTTTGCCGTGGAGGCTATTTCCATCGGGTAAAAACTGTCGAAAGCCTGTCGTGCCTCAACTTTTACCACTGTGGCTTGCGGGTTTCTCCGGGTCGTTTGGGCTTGGATCAGCCAGGTTGTGTCCGGTGTACTCTCTTTCGGAAGATATCCGCCGCCATAGAACCCATATCCTGTTTGTACCCGGTAGGGCAAGTAATAGAAGTAGTAAGTACCTTCTTTCTCTACCGGACCGAATTGCAGACGGCAGTGTTCATTGTTCACTTCCATCCGGCGGATGTTGCGGACGGTATCTCCGGTTGTTGCATGGATAATCAGGAACCGCTTGTTGTCCACATCCTTATCCGGACGCCGCCATTCAAAATCGAGAGTCACGACTTGTGCCGGTTTTTCTATTTGCAGTACGGCCCGGTGATTTCCGAAGGACTCTTCCCACGGGCGGGAAGGAACTTCGTACAGATAGTTCTGCGATTTTTGGGCTTTTATCAGCCCTGTGCCTCCTGCTATAAATAACAAGAGTGCGAGTGATAGTACATGTCTTTTCATACTTATAAAGATTGTTTGTTAAACGCTCTGTCTGTTTGTATGTGATTAGATCTTCAGGAATATCTTCTGTTTATACATGATCCTCAGAATAAGAAATACAATCAGATAATTGGCAAAGCTGAGCCATACCGGATAATAACCGCCCAGGTATTGCTCTAATCCGTAACTGACAGATGCTGCTATGCAGCGGAAGTTGACCACCTCCCCTAAAATATAGGCTGTAATTGAGTTCATTCCATATATTTTCAGCCAGTTCAGTCCGCGGCTGTGTCCTTTATAGTCTATCCAGTAATAGAAGGCACCCATCAGCAGAAAGCAAAGTCCTCCTGAGAAAAGTGTCATGCTGCTTGTCCACAGCCGTTTGATGATCGGCATTTGCAGACTCCATACCAGCGAGAAAGCCACCAGGGCTATGCCGACCACCAGCAATGTCCGTACTACTTTCCGGCGGTTATCTTTACCGGCTTTCATTATCTTTCCGGCAAAAGTACCCAGCATTACGGTAGCTCCGAAGGTGAGGCTGCTCCATATCCAGGTGTAGTTATAATGCGGAGAGAAGTTCCAGGTACCGTCTTCATTCCAATATACCCCGTCACGGAAACGTCCCAATACCAGCTTGTCTATCTTTTCGGCAAAGTTTCCTTCCGGTGTAAAGTCCCCCAGCAAGGTCATTGGGGCCCAGTAGATTAATAATAGCAGGGCAGTAACGATCAGTTGCCGGCGGAAGCTGCAATGCAACAGGATGATGGCTGCAATCAGATAGCCTGTGGCAATGGCTTGCAGGGTATTGGAATATAGATACAAGTATTTGGGGTTGAGGCCCAACAGATTGCCTTGTACAATCATTCCGAAAATAAACAACAGGATGAAACGCCTGATGATTTTACGGTAGATGGGACCCTTATCCGGATCGTCTTTAAACTTCGAGAAAGAGAAGGGCATGGAAGCTCCTGTCATGAAGAGGAAAAGGGGCATCACCAGATCCCAGAAGCGGAACCCTTCCCACACTTCATGATCGAACTGAAAAAGGATACTGTTCAGCCAGGGAGTGTTGAGTTGGTGTGCCAATGCCCATAACACCGGTTGGAAAAAGACGAGTAGAAAGAGGTCGAATCCTCGCAGAATGTCCAGTGACGCCAAGCGGGGCGGGGTGTTCGATAAAGGTTTGTTCATAAGTCGGGTGGGTTATTTAAGCGTTGTTTTCAGATGGTTTCTTTTCATGTTTTCTGTTTTTATGTTCCGCCCCAACACTTCTCCTTCGAACACGGTGCTTTCTATCACTGCATTTTTGCAGCCGTTCAGATAGAAGGTATACGGGTTGCCGGATGTGGCGGGGAAGGTTCGTGTACGGGTAATGGTGTTATTCCTGAATAAGAGTCCTGCCGTACTTTTGGCATAGAGTACCGGACAATCGAATGTCTTGAAAGTATTGTTCTCGATACGGATGTTCTGATGAACCGGATGCGAGGCATCAACGATTTTGTTGGAAGGATGTATGGCGATGACGGCATGCCCCGGACCTCCGTTGTAGGCACAGTCTATGAAAGTATTCCCTTTGATCCATACATCTTTTACCGGTCCCGATTCATACCATCCCTCGGCATCAGCTTCGATCAGGATAGCACTCATTCCTGTTTTGTAGTACGTATTGTTCTCTATCACTACTTTTCTTGGAGTAGTAACCAAAGTACCTCTTGTACTGGTTCGTGTAAAGTAACTGTTACGTATCTCCACTTCCGGCGTGCAAGTCATGTTTTCTATACAATCATGGTTGAGTTCCATACTTGTCGGTATATCCCGGTCAAAGCGAACTTCCAATATCCTGTCTGATATTCGTGCTACATTCCGGACTGTTGCCCGGGCAAAGCGTTCCATGGTAGCCGCCCTGACAAAAGCCACTGTGTCTCCCTTGAAATAAGCGTTGAACCCATAGCTTTGTCCGTGCATAAATCGTAATCTGAGTGTTTGCGCATCTACTTTTTCAATGGCTCTCAGATTGGTCCCGTGCACATTTACCGGATCGTCTTGCGCTCCGGCAAAATAACAGCTATCGATAAGAATTTTTCCTTTGCATCCTGAAAAGTGCATCATGTCTGCTGAGGCTGCCAGTAGCCTGCCGCTTCCCGGGCGGGGGGCACACCTGACTCTGTCCATCGTTACATTCTCGGTATACTGGCTGACGATGCCTAACCCATGCATATAATGCATTTGCACTCTGCTTAGTGTAATGTCTTTGCTTTCGAGTATGAAAAGCCCTACCTGGTCACGGATTATATCACGAATGGTCAGCGTATTTCCCACTTTAGGCGTGAATCCTGCCGGGGTTGTAAAACGAATGATTCCGGGAGAAATCTCTTGGGCGGCAGAGTTTGCCAGTATTTTCCATCCTTGGCTGTATGTGAAAGATTCCGTATCCGGGTTGTATTCGATGCAATGATTCTTGTTTGAACGCCATCCTTCGCCATACAGGTTGATTTTTCCATTTACGATCTCATAGCGTGTGTCGGGGTGTACGGATACTTCTGTTTCTCCTTCGGTTACTTTCTTATATTGAACCTCAGAACCTGCCGGCCGTTCAAAGTCGATATGCAGGTTGTTGATTCTTATGTGGCTACAATGCTCCAGAGCAAGGGTTGTCATCTTTCCATGATACATCAGTGTGGCTCCGTTTCCTTCGATGGTCAGGTCATTGATTTTGTCCAGCATCAGTCCCACAGTCTTTACTTTCGAAGGGCATTCCTGTTCTGTCGATGTATTTGAAATGAAGTATTCTTTGCGGGTAGCCCCTTCGGGCCAGATGTCATAGCGTCCGTTGGGGAGTGAAAGCACCTTGGCTCCTGTACGTTTACATTCATCAATAGCCGCCTGTATTTGCGTAACGCAGTTTTCGTACGAGTACGGGGTTGCTCCGAAATCGGTGATGTAGATGGTATCTTTCTGTTGCGCATAGGCGGTAGCGCAAAGCAAAGAAAATGCGGATAAGATGTGCAGATACTTTTTCATGGTATTTAATCTCTCGTTTTTATATATTATTTAATAAGATCAGTGACTAAAACTATTGAGGGATCTAAAAGTATATAATTTTTCTGAATTAGAGATCGGTGAGGAGTTAGATAAAAGCCGTTGGATTACGATTTATTCTCATAAACGCGTTCACCAACGGCTTTAAAAAACATTTAATAATTAAGCAATACTTACCTATTGAAATCTGTGACTTTTATAAGCCATAATCATGTGGACTATTTATTAAGACTAACTTTTATGGTCCAGATTTTCTTTGTACCGTCAGCAGCCATTACGCTATATTTATGCTCTTGGGTCCAATCGGCAGGTACACCGAACTTAGGTGAACCGTCCAATGGGGTGACACGTGCAGCGGTAGATATATTGACGTAAACTACGAGGTTGTTCAATGATACCTTGGCGCGTTCGGCCTCTGTAAATTTGCCTCCTGCGGCAGGAATTGTAAATACGGCTGTAGCAATTCCGTTGTCGGAGTCAATGTCGTTTGTACGGTCCAATTCCTTTTCAGCCACAATGTTTTCTCCGGTGAGGGCATCCTTATCACCGGAGTAGAAGCGGTGGTAAGCGCCTACTTTGGTTATTTCCGCCTCTTCGTAGGCGGGCAGGTCTTCTTTACTGCATGAAGCGATGAGTGGCATACACATCAATAGCAACATGAGCCATTTCGTATCTGATAATTTGATTCTCTTCATATTACTTTTCTTTAGTTTATTAATGAAATACTACGTTTACCATCCTGGGTTCTGGTCACTGTCATTGATGGCAGAGTTGGCATTGATAATGCTTTGTGTAATCGGGAACAGGTAACGTTTCTTAGAGAATGTACGGTCGGCGTTGGTGTAACCTACGGTACCTACAAACATGCGGTGTCTGTCCTGGCTGATTTCAATAAACGTTGCCGGTGAGCTCAGTTCAGGAATAATGTCTCCCGCAGGCTTTCCGTGGTTGGCTTCTCCTCCGTACATGCCCCAACGCAACAAGCTCCAGTAATAATCACCCTCCAAAGCTAAGTCTACATGACGTTCAATCTTGTAATCGTTCCATGCGTCAGCCAGTGAAGTGGCAATAGAAGGAGGAAGATTGCCATGAGTGGTACGCGTCTGGTTGAATGTAGCTACCGCACTGCTCACTTTCGATGCATCGTATTTGGCCAGTCCGAGCAACGCTTCGGCTTTATTCAGCAACGCGCGGCCATAGCGGAAGATGACATAATGGTAATCCGTCGGATTGTTCCAAAAAATACGCTCGGCATTGATATAGATATATTTGCGCCAGATGTAGTTTGTTATAGGGATATATCCGTTGCCCGGTGTTTTACCGTCTACAGCTGTTCTGTGTAGGTTTCCTCCCTTGTGGAGGGTAATCAGTTCATTGTAGAACATACATGAATCATACTGGATGGAGTGGTAGAAGCGCTGGTCGCGGTTTTTGTAGATAAAATCGTTGATCTGTACATTGGGATCACTGCTGTTTGTCCTGTATGCCAGACTGCTGGCGTCCAGTTCTTTGGCATCTACGACCATGTCGGCTACATCGGCATTGGATAACGCGGTTGTATTGTTCAGAAACTGTGTCGACTTGTTCCATTTCACACCTTGGTTGGTGGTCTGGTCAATTACTAAATAATCGTCTACCAGGTTTTGAGAAGGCGAGTGTTCCAGCCAGCATTCAAACACCAGATCCTGATTAAAGAACGGACGTCCTCCGTAGTCCTCCAAGCGCTTGTTGCTTTGGTTAGGCAGCATCTCCTGCATAAGTGTTCCTGCACCATTTGTGTTATCTTTGCTATAATATCGTGCCAGGATGATTTCGGGAGAAGTTTTGGCGCCATCCTGATTGAACATGCTGCCATAATTGCTGTCCAGTGTGTATCCTTGTATACCGTCTACAGCAGCTACAGTTTGCTCAAAGAGTGACTTTTTACGTGTGTCGTCTGTGCTGTAGGCAGCTGCCGTTAAACAGACTTCTGATTTCAACGCACGTGCGGCATTGGCATTGATACGTCCCTGCAAGGATGATTCGGGCAATCCTGCGATGGCATCGTCTATATCTTTCAGAATCAAATCGTATGTTTTGTCGATAGATTCTGTAAGAGGCAGATTGAATTCATCGGTTTCTGCCAGTACATGGTCAACCCAGATTACGCGTCCGCAATGTTTGGCAATGTAATAATAGGTCATGGCACGCAGCATTTTTCCTTCGGCTACCAGTGCTTTTTTATCAGCATCGGACAGGCCTGTAGACGCTTGCGATTTTTCGATGATCAGATTGCATCGGCGGATGGTACCGAACTGGTTGAATCCCCATCCCCAGTCGCGGTTCATAAGGTCTCTGGCTTCATTCGGGCAATTTTGCCGCATGACCGAGTTTAGAGTCCATTGCTCTTCGGTACGGATATCGTGGTAGAATGGCAGGACGTTGTTGTAAGTTTGCAATACAAAGGCGTCCGCTGTTGATTTCAGACTCCAGACAAGGTCTTCCGAATAAGATTCCATGGGCTTCGTATCCAGGAAGTGTTCACAGCTCTGGAGTGTCAGTGCTGCGCAAAAGAGCGCGGGAGTGATATATTTTATGAATTTCATATATTGTCTTCTTTTTAAGTTCATATTATTAGAATCCTACATTGACACTGATGGAGTATACTCTTGAAACCGGATAGGTATAAAGGTTTCCGTCACCGATTTCCGGGTCGATATCGAACTTATTCGCTTTACTGAAAGTCAATAAGTTATAACCATTCAGAGAAACGTTGCATTTATTCATCCATGCTACTCTTTTCAGTAATTTATGTTTGAAATCGTAACCGATGGATAGTGTCTTCAGACGAAGATAACCTGTGTTGATCAGCCAGAAGTCCGAACTGCCGTAGTTGTTACTGCCATTGTAGCTTGCCGTACTTCTCAAACGTGGATAGCGGGCTCCCGTATTATTCGGAGTCCATACATCGGTCTGGAAGTCATAGATAACAGGGGGATAGCCGCTGCCGCTTTGACTTCCCTGAATCATACCACCCATGTAGAGATCGGCGGGAGTGGCTCCCTGCCACAGCATGTTCATGAACCAACCCTTATAGTTCAAGTCGGCACTGAAACCATATTGACCGCGAGGCATACTATTTTTACCGATACGGTGTTGGTCGGAACCATCAATGATACCGTCACCGTTGAAGTCATTGTATTTTAGGTCTCCTGCACCCAGGTTGGTGGAACTCTGCCTTTTAGGTGAGTTCATTATATCTTCCTGATTCTGGTAATAGCCCAGACAGTCGTATCCGATACCCCAATATCCTTTGGCTTGAGTCGTGCGTTTGTATGGGTTCTTGGTATCTGTCTCCGCTTCATTCGGGTTGATATTCCAGTATTGATCGAAGTAAGTAAAGTTACCCGAAAGAGTGTATTCGAAATCACCTCTCTTCTCTTTCCATTGCAGAATAAACTCAGCACCTTGGCGGATGAATTCACCGTTTGACTTTACTTTGGGTAATGCGATACCCAACGGGTCAGTATAAGCTACTGCTGACGGAGAGGTCAGATAACCTTTGGTACTTTTGCGGAAATAGTCTACAGAACCAGAAAGACGATTGTTGAGTGATCCGAAGTCGAAGCCGATATTGAAGTCACGGGTGGTGTACCACGTAATATCTTTGCTTACCAGAGCGCCTTCGGAAAATCCCGGATACCAGCTTCCGTTCAGCAGGTAACCACGATCATTTAGTCCGTATGATTGGAGGTAGGCATAGCGTCCGATGGCGTCTGAACCGATCTCGCCATAAGAAGCTCTCACTTTGAACTGATCGAAAATATGACGGTCCTTTAATGTCTTCCAGAAACTTTCTTCCGAGATGACCCATGCAAGAGATCCGGCATAGAATGTTCCCCAGCGTTTGCCTCGGGGGAAGTTGTCGCTACCGTCGTAACGGAGACTAACTTCAGCCACATATTTGCTGGCATAGTCGTATTTCAGTCGGGCTACTACACCGGCACGCGCTTGTTCACCTTCCGAAGAACTGTTTTTGGCTGTAGATACAGGACCTGCACCGATTTGGTCTACATCCAGCAAATACTCTTCGCGGGATAATGATGAGTCGTCAGTGAAGAGCTTGTAAGCTTCGATACCGGCTGTGGCGCTGATCGTGTGTACCTGATTGAAAGTGCGGTCGTAATTGGCAAAACCTTGCACGGTGTACGATGACCAGTTTGAGTAAGACTTACTCAGCGAAGGTTTGCCCGGATCGTTGGGATTGCCGTCCCAGTCATATGCTAAAGGTGATTTTTTCCAGCTCTTTGACTTGTCGTTGTTGATGCGGTAGTTACCCAGTGCTTTTAATCGCAAGCCCGGTACATAAGGTACACTCCATTCCAGTGCGAGGTTAGCTATGGCACTGAGGTTTTCGTTCTTAGTGTATCCGGCTTCGGGGGAGATTTCCAGCAATGGGTTGTCCGGCGTGTTGAATATCTGTCCGTTCGGATTATAAGCTATTTCCCAGGGAGCTTTATTCTGGATATGTCCCCAGGTGTGATAATAGCTGTCTCCTGATTTGGCATTGGGCGATCTTAAGTCCGTCTTATAAGCTTCGATGCTGGAAGTAACTTTCAAGCCTATTTCTTTGAAGTCCGCTACAATGTTTGTACGGAAGTTATAGCGTTTGAAGCTGTTTACGTCGAACTTATAGAGTGACTTCTGATCGTAGAATCCCAGTGAAGTGTATGCTTTTATCTTTTCGCTACCGCCGGTAACGGTCAGGGTATGCTGCATTTCCGGTGCAAAGTTCTTCAAACAGAGTTTCTGCCAGTCTGTATTGGGGTACTTTCGTGGATCTGACCCGTTACGGAACAATTCCAGCTCGGCATCCGTATAAGCCGGTGCTAATCCATCATTGGTCATACTCATGTTCTTGTAGAAGGCTGCATCGTGAGCATCCAGTTTATTGGGCATATTGGCAGGTTGACTCCAGTTATAGTTAAAGTTATAATTGACGCTCATTTTTCCTGCTTTACCTTGCTTGGTGACTATCATTACAATACCATTGGCGGCACGTGCTCCGTAAACGGCGGTAGAAGCGGCGTCTTTCAAAATTGTGATCTGTTCGATATCCTCAGCATTCAGGTTGCGGAAATCGCGTTCTTCCGAGATAACATCGTCGATTACATATAGAGGAGTACCTCCACCGCGGATAGAGATACTGGAGAAATTGTTCAGACCTCCACCGCTGGTTGTAACCAATAGACCCGGCGCACGTCCCGCCAGGCTTTGGGTGATGTTTGCCGTTGGTGCTTTGATGATGTCTTCGGTGTTGACACTGGCAATGGCAGCAGTGGTTTTACGTTTGGAAGTCGTGCCATAACCTACCACGATGACTTCATCTAATGTCTTGGTGTCTTCTTCCATGGTGATGCGTAAGTCTTTGGATTTTCCGACAACGACTTCTAAAGGCTTATATCCGATGTAGCTGATTTCGAGTACGGCCTTGTTAGGGACATTCGGTATCATAAACTCTCCTTCCATATTGGTGATGGTACCGATAGTGCTTCCTTGTACTTTTACCGAGGCACCGATAATGGCTTCTCCGTTTTCATCGACTATTTTACCTGTGAGTTTCTCCGTTTTACTCTGCTGTGTGGCTGTGACAGCATATGTTTCATAAGTGTCTGCTACGGCAACTTGTGATGTCGTGCAGAATAACAGGAGACTGATGCCTGCTATTTTCAAAAAGTGCATTTCTCGAGGGCATGTGAGCTTCGGAAACAGGTTAGTTCTTTTTGTCATACATTAAATTATTCGGTTAAACATAAAAATGTGATTTGGAGGATATAGATCAGACTGTCTAATCTACATCGATTTGGGAGGATTCTTTCAGGTTCTCATAGGCATTAGCTTTTGGTTTATAATATTAAGTCTGTTCAATAACCTTGCTGAACTATGCTGATTGTTATCTGGAAAAAATAGAGCTAAATGAGATAGGTTCTTTCAGTACTTTTACCATCTGTATTAGATTGATTATTAATGGTGTATTAAGTGGAGTGTAAAACGGTGAAGATGCTTGGCCGAATATTTTAATGCTTTTGAGTGGGAGGTATAATACCTATTTTCTACCTTTTACTTATATATTCACCTGGAATATAGTTTATTATCGTTTATGGGAAGAGTTGTGAACGCTATCTGCATGTTTCTTCTGCCATTTCAGTGCTAACCAAATAAATGAAAATCTTAATGATATTAAATCTTTATTATATAAATTATATTGGCATAAAAAAAATATAGTAAAAAGTTGCAGGGATATTAACTTATTGTTATCTTTGACCCCATAATAAATACTAATAATTGCAAATGCAATGGTTAACTGGTTCTAAGAGCTATCTGTTGTCTTTTCGTATAATTTCTAAGTACTGAAAGAACTTATGCTATTTTTCTGCTGAAATTTTTATCATTGTTTTTATTATATCATTTATAAGGGTTGTCGATTTTTTCAATGTGGTTTATCGTATTCTGAGAAATTAGATAATTCCGTTCTTTCCGCAAATATCATTTTTGCAAGATTTATTCCGTATCCATATCGGAGGCTTGTATCGGTCAGCTAACGTTTTTTTTCTATCTCCAAGCGGGGGCCTACTTATCAGAACGACAATTATGTCTTTGAGAAAAGAATGGCGATATATTTAAAGAATAGGGCTTGTTTTCTATCTGATGTATTGAAAATCAGCAAAATGGAGTGTGAGATTTCTGATATTGAAACGCTTGCTTTAACAAGGTGTTAAAACAAGCGTTCTGATAACAAATAACAAGTCTTTTACAAGCAGAAGGCTTGTTGTTTGCATATAGGAAAAAAGTAATATGAAAACGGTATTAACAATGTTAATTGAGAAAAGATGCTAATCGGTGGGTTTTGTAGTGCAGGATAAAAAGAAAGGCGACTCTGCAAAGGGTCGCCTTTCGATTATTTAAAGTTGTTAACTTTGTCTGATTAGAGTTTCGGACCAGCAGCAACCAACTTCTTACCAGCTTCGTTTCCAGTGAACTTAGCGAAGTTCTTGATGAAACGACCGGCAAGGTCTTTTGCTTTTTCATCCCACTGTGCAGGATCAGCATAAGTATCGCGAGGATCAAGGATCTTCGGATCAACACCCGGAAGTTCTGTCGGAACAACAAAGTCGAAGTAAGGGATAACCTTAGTAGGAGCTTTGTCGATAGAACCGTCAAGGATAGCGTCGATGATACCACGAGTATCTTTGATAGAGATACGTTTGCCGGTACCATTCCAGCCTGTGTTAACCAAATATGCTTTTGCACCGGTCTTCTGCATTTTCTTAACCAGTTCTTCTCCGTATTTAGTCGGGTGCAGTGACAAGAAAGCAGCGCCGAAGCAAGCAGAGAATGTCGGAGTCGGTTCAGTGATACCACGTTCTGTACCAGCCAATTTAGCTGTAAATCCAGACAGGAAGTAGTACTGAGTCTGTTCCGGATTCAGGATAGATACCGGAGGCAATACACCAAATGCGTCAGCTGACAAGAAGATAACTTGTTTTGCATGAGGACCTTTAGACACCGGTTTAACGATGTTTTCGATGTGGTAGATAGGATAAGAAACACGAGTGTTTTCTGTTACTGATTTGTCAGCGAAGTTGATTTCACCTTCAGCGTTTACAGTACAGTTCTCCAACAGAGCGTCGCGTTTGATAGCGTTCCAGATGTCTGGTTCGCTTTCTTTGTCAAGGTTGATAACCTTAGCATAGCAACCACCTTCGAAGTTGAACACACCTTCATCGTCCCATCCGTGTTCGTCGTCACCAATCAACAGACGTTTCGGGTCAGTAGACAAAGTTGTTTTACCTGTACCGGACAGACCGAAGAAAATAGCTGAGCTCTTACCTTCTTTATCTGTGTTAGCAGAGCAGTGCATAGAAGCCATGCCTTTCAGCGGCAGCAAGTAGTTCATGTAAGAGAACATACCTTTCTTCATTTCACCACCATACCAAGTGTTCAGGATAACCTGGATCTTCTCAGTCAAGTTGAATACAACAGCAGTTTCTGAGTTCAGACCCAGTTCTTTGTAGTTTTCAACTTTAGCTTTAGAAGCGTTCATGATAACGAAATCAGGTTCACCGAAGTTAGCCAATTCTTCAGCTGTCGGACGGATGAACATGTTTGTTACGAAGTGAGCCTGCCAAGCTACTTCCATGATGAAGCGCAGTTTCAGGCGAGTATTTTCGTTAGCACCACAGAATGCGTCAACAACGTACAGTCTTTTGTTAGAAAGTTCTTTAGTTGCCAAATCTTTAACGGCGTTCCAGCATTTCTGGTCTACCGGTTTGTTGTCGTTTTTGTATTCTTCAGAAGTCCACCATACCGTGTTTTCGCTGGTAGCATCTTTAACGAAGAATTTATCTTTAGGAGAACGTCCTGTATAAACGCCAGTCATAACGTTTACAGCGCCCATGTTTGTTACTTGACCTTTTTCAAAACCTTCCAAACCCGGTTTGGTTTCTTCAGCGAACAATACATCGTAAGACGGGTTGTGCACAATTTCAGTAACACCTGTAATACCGTACTTGCTTAAATCTAAATTTGCCATTTTCTTTTGAATTAATTAAAATTGGTATATTGTTTATTATCTCTTTCTGGCATTTGGAGAGGAATGTTTTTAAACATACCCTTGTAAATCGACTACAAAAGTAATGCTTTCTTTGGAAACAAAGAATATATTAGAGAAATTTTTCTTTAATAGAAACCGTTTTATATTTACGTAACAATATCTGCAAACTGAACGTTGCAAATTGAAAGATTATCACTTACTTTGCACCGTATAAAACCTGAATATTAAAACGCAGTTGAAAAGATGAAGATTATTAATTTAAGTGAGACAAACTCAATATTGAATCAGTATGTATCAGAGATAAGGAACGTTGAGGTTCAAAACGACCGCTTGCGTTTTCGCCGTAATATTGAACGTATCGGCGAGGTAATGGCTTATGAAATGAGCAAGGCGTTCGCTTATTCGGTAAAGGAGATACAGACCCCGTTGGGAATAGCACCTGTTAGTACACCGGACAATCAGTTAGTTATCAGTACGATACTTCGTGCCGGCCTGCCTTTCCACCAGGGTTTCCTGAGTTACTTCGATTATGCTGAGAATGCGTTCGTTTCAGCTTATCGCAAGTACAAAGATACGCTGAAATTTGACATACATATTGAATATATCGCTTCACCGCGTATTGACGGAAAAACTCTTATCATTACAGACCCGATGCTTGCCACAGGTGGCAGTATGGAGCTGAGTTATCAGGCTATGCTGACCAAGGGGCATCCTTCTGAGATTCATGTCGCTTCGATTATTGCCAGCCAGAGGGCTGTAGACCATATAGCCTCTATTCTGCCAGAAGATAAAACTACGATCTGGTGTGCCGCTATCGATCCTGAAATTAATGAGCATTCGTATATTGTTCCCGGTTTGGGCGATGCGGGCGATCTTGCTTTCGGTGAGAAAGAGTAAAAAAGATAGAAAAGGTGATGACCGGACAGCCTGCCTTCTTGCTCTCTGATTATGGATCGGGGAGAAGAAGGCAGGCTGTTTTTTTATAAAATGGTTTCTGATGGCAAGCAAGAAAGAAGAGATTTATGTATCTTTGTCACCACTATAATGAAACGTGGAAAGATATAATTAAAGTGAAAAATAAATTTTCTAAAATATTCTCAATAGCTGTTTATACGTCTTTTGCTTTATCGGTCGGGGCTTGTAAGAGTGATCCCGTCCGGCTGCCGGAACTGAGCGGGCACCGGGGAGCCGATTGCATCGCGCCGGAAAATACGTTGGCTTCAGCGGATTCTTGTATAAAGTATAAGATTGACTTTATGGAGTGTGATGTCTGTATCAGCAAGGACAGTGTATTTTATTTGTTACACGACTCTACTTTAGACCGTACGACGAATGGAACAGGACCGATTTCCGGATGGCTTTCGGCGGATATTGATACGCTGGACGCAGGTTCGTGGTTCGGAGAAGAGTTCAGGGGGCAGCGTGTACCCCGGTTGGAGGTTTTATTGCGCAAGGCTAAACAGAACGGATTAAAACTGACCCTCGATTATCGTTCGGGGGACTTCGGACAATTGCTCGGCCTGGTGCGCAGAGAAGGAATGCTGGAAAATTGTACATTCACTTTTTGGTCGGACAAACAAGCAAAAGCATTTCGTGAGGCGGCTCCTGAAGTACGGACTTTGCAAGCGTATGTGGGAGGTGGTGCCGAACTTGATAAGGTTATAGCGGAAATAAATCCTGATATTGCAGTTATCCGGATCGATTCATTGGATAAGCATTTGGTGGAGCGTTGCCATAAAAAAGGATTGAGGGTGCTTGCGTTGGCATTGGGCACCGACAATGTGGAAGAGTCCGACCGGAAAGCTATTGAACTTGGGGTGGATGTGTTGGCTACGGACAGACCGGAATTGTTTGTGAAGAAATACAGACCAGAGCATACATGGAAGGAATGAAACGATGCTGGGACAGATATGATCTAAAAATAAGGGGTATCGTTCAACGATACCCCTTATTTTTAGATCATATGAATTAACGGGAAGGGTGTTTTATTTTACTTCCCATGTTTCATTGGTCATCAGTAACTCCTTGAAGTTGTGATACTTCTTTTTGCCTTTCACTTCGTCGATCTGTTCAACGATTGCATCGTTATAGGTTGGAGCTTCCACGTCACGAATCACACCGAGTGCAATCGGGAAATCCGGTCCTTCCATCAGTGCTAACTTCAGTTGCAAAGTGTTGTCTTGGCTGTGGGCATCGTGAACCAGGATGTCTTTTTCCGTAATGCCGTTTTCGCCTACTTTCACCACTTTCAGTCCGAAACCTTCCTGCATCAGTCCGAATTCTTTGTTCTCACCGAAGAGCATCGGTTTGCCATGCTCCAGATAGATTGCATTTTTAGAACGTCCCTCTTTGGTTGCTACCGATTCGTGTGTGCCGTCGTTGAAGATGACACAGTTTTGTAAAACTTCTACGACTGATGCTCCTTTATGGTTGGCGGCAGCTTTCAGGACTTCGACAGATGCCGGTCCGTCTACTGCTACACAACGCGCAAAGAAGCGTCCGCGCGCTCCGAAGCAGAGTTCTGCCGGATGGAACGGGTCTTCTACGGTTCCGTAAGGAGACGATTTGCTGACGAAACCACGGTCGGAAGTCGGAGAATATTGACCTTTAGTCAGACCGTAGATACGGTTGTTCAACAAAATCATATTCAGGTCGATATTGCGACGTACCGCATGGATGAAGTGATTGCCGCCAATGGCCAGCCCGTCACCGTCACCGGAAATCTGCCAGATGGTTAAATTCGGATTAGCTACTTTGGCGCCTGTTGCGACAGCAGCTGCACGTCCATGAATGGTATGGAAACCGTAAGTGTTGACGTAATAAGGCAAACGGGAAGAACAACCGATACCGGAGATTACGGCAATGTTGTGTGGAGCTACTCCCAGTTCGGCCATGGCCTTGTGCAGAGAGTTCAGGAAAGCGTGGTCACCACATCCCGGGCACCAACGAGGCTGGCCTGATTTATAATCTTTTGCTGTATATACTGTTTCGCTCATCTCTTATTCCTCCAATAATTTAGTAAATGCTTCTACAAGTTCTCTCGTTACGAACGGCTGGCCCTTTACTTGGTTGAACTGGCTGATATTCAATCCGGGCACTTTCATGCGCAGATATCCTGCAAATTGTCCCAGGTTCTGTTCGGCCACCACGATCTTTTTGTATTTCTTCAGTACTTCAGCAGTGTTCTTAGGCAGCGGATTGATATATTGGAAATGGGCAAGTCCCACTTTCTTTCCGTTTTTGCGCATATGTTCCACAGCTGAATAGAGATGTCCATAAGTACCGCCCCAGCCAACTACCAACAGGTCGGCATCAGTATCGCCCTGTACTTCAAGTTCGGGGATGCTGTCGGCTATCTTTTCTATTTTAGCCTGGCGTAGAAGCGTCATTTTCTGGTGGTTCTCAGGTTCTGTAGAGATCACACCTGTTTCATTACTCTTTTCAAGTCCGCCGATGCGGTGCATGAATCCTTCTGTTCCGGGAACGGCCCAATAGCGCGCGCCGCTCTTTTCGTTACGTTGGAACGGAGTCCATGTTTCGGCCATCTCCGGTGTCACATACGGCGGTTTGATAGCCGGATATTCGTCCAGGTCAGGAAGTTTCCAGGCCGCAGAACCGTTGGCGATGAAAGCGTCGGTCAGCAGTACTACCGGAGTCATGTGCTCAAGAGCTATTTTGGCAGCCATATAGGCGGCATCAAAGCAGTTAGTGGGCGAAGTGGCTGCAATGACGGGCATCGGGCTTTCGCCATTGCGTCCGTAAAGGGCTTGCAACAGGTCGGTTTGTTCCGATTTGGTTGGCATACCGGTAGAAGGTCCCCCGCGCTGTACATTAATTACGACCAATGGCAGTTCGGCAATAACAGCCAGGTTCATGGCTTCGCTTTTCAGGCAGACACCCGGTCCCGAAGTCGTTGTTACAGCCAGATCGCCTGCAAAAGCCGCACCAACGGCCGAAGCACATCCGGCAATTTCGTCTTCACACTGAACGGTTTTCACCCCCATTGATTTATGTTTTGCAAGCTCGTGCAGGATGTCGGTAGCGGGAGTAATAGGATATGATCCTAAATAGAGTTCCAACCCGGCTTTTTCCGCAGCGGCGATCAGGCCGTACGATGTAGCTTTGTTACCATTGATATCGGTATAGAGTCCTGCGGCTTTCGGAGTTTTACTTTCAATTTTGTAAGTGGAAGTAGAAGCGTGCGTATTGGCTCCATAATTGTAACCGTCGTTCAGCACTTTGATGTTGGCAGCGGCAATTTCCGGTTTCTTGGCGAACTTCTCGTTCAGCATTTTCTCTGCGGCGGACAGGTTACGGTTGAACAACCAGCATACTAATCCGAGGGCGAACATATTTTTGCAACGCAGCATGGCTTTGTTGTCCAGTCCGGAGTCTTTGAGGCTCTCCTTGCACATCGATGAGATGGGCACTTCGAGCACTTGTTGTTTGATTCCCAGCTCTTCAAAAGGGTTGCCTGTTTTAAACTGTGCTTTCTCCAGATCTTTTTCTCCGAAGGAGTCGGAGTCAGTGAGGACCAGTCCCTGCGGTTTACAGAATTTAATTTGAGTTTTCAGTGCGGCGGGATTCATGGCTACCAATACGTGGCAATGATCACCGGGGGTGAATATTTTACTTGCGCCAACGTGTACCTGAAAACCTGACACACCTGTCAGCGACCCTTGCGGAGCACGGATATCTGCCGGATAATCGGGAAATGTACAGATGTCATTTCCAACCGTAGCCGACACGTTCGAGAAGATGTTGCCGGCCAACTGCATACCGTCGCCGGAATCGCCGGAGAAGCGAACAACCACTTCCTCCAATTCTTTAACCATCATTTCGTCTGCCATAATTCTATTTATATATTTAAATTTAGGATTAACATTAACCGGTGTTAGTGTGTTCTTAGAATATTAACCACCAGCGTGTCTTTTTTGTTTGTCACTTCCTTGTATATGTGGCAGGCAAAGTTCGCAAAGTTAAGTGACTTAACAAAATCTTTTCTGATTTATCTGTAGGGCTTTATTAAAAGATACCCGTTTTACTGCTATTTTGTTCTCCGGAGTAAGCAATATGTCTGCATTTTGTCCGAATATAGGCATTCTGACAAGCAGATTGATATTGCTTCTTCACCCTTCTTCTGACGAATTGCTCTTCAATCGGCTTGATAGGTAGATATATGATTGTATTTTAATTGAATTTTCTTTCGTTTTTTGTGTTTTGAGTTCATTCTTGTGATCGCTCGTCTATTCTTTATTGATATAGGAGGTATTTGCATATTCTTCTTGTATAAATCTATTCTTCGGGGTTTGCCAAATCGGGAGAATGCGTTATCTTTGCAGTCGATATCTATCATGGCCCTGTAGTTCAACGGATAGAATAGAAGTTTCCTAAACTTTAGATAGGGGTTCGATTCTCCTCGGGGCTACAATAAAACAAAAAGCCTCCTTCGCATAATCGCGAAGGAGGCTTTTTTATACCTTATAATATATTAGGCTTTATTCTTCTGTAGTAGTTGCCGGTGCCGAACCTTTTTTGTTTTTCAGCATCATATAAGCAATCGGAGAAGCTACGAACAGTGATGACAGTGTACCGATAACAACACCCAGAATCATTGCGAAGGCAAAGCTGCGGATAGAATCACCACCCAGGATGAAGATACACAGCAATACGATCAACGTACTCAATGAGGTATTGATGGTACGTGCCAGAGTTGTGTTCAGAGAGTCGTCGAACAACTGTTTCACATTGCGTTTCGGATACAGACTGAAGAACTCACGTACACGGTCGAAGATCACCACCTTATCGTTGATTGAGTAACCGATGGCAGTCAGGATAGCGCCGATGAAAGTCTGGTCGATTTCCAGAGAGAACGGCATCCAACCCCAACACAGAGAGTATGCACCCATGATCATCAGCGTATCGCTGGTCAGAGCCGCTACCGAACCCACACTGTAAGCGATGTTGCGGAAACGGAGCAGGATGTACAAGCCGATGGCGATCAGGGCGAATACAACCGACCAGATAGCAGCTGTCTTGATATCGTCGGCGATACTCGGACCTACTTTCTGTGAACTGATAATACTGCCGCCTGTGTGGTTGTCACGGTCGATGAATGTAGCCAGGGTGATGTTCTGAGTCAGCATGGGTTTCAATGCTTCGTACAGGTAAGATTCGATTTCCGAGTCCACGTTGTTACCTTCGTCCTGAATGCGGTAGTTGGTACTGATACGTACAGTCTTCTTGTCGGTACCGATAGAGATGACACTTACGTTGGCATCACCGAACTTGTTAGAGATCAGCTCACGTACTTGTTCCGGTTCAATCGGATTTTCGAACTGAACCTTGAAGTTACGTCCACCGGTGAAGTCGATACTCTGGCTTAAACCGCGGGTTACCAATGAACCGATGCAGATCAGCAGGATCACACCTGTGATAGTCAACCATTTCTTGTTGCCACCCATAAAGTCGAAGTGGGTATTTACCAGCATCTTCTTTGAGATAGGTGAAGTAAATGTCAGATTCAGCAGTTTGTCTTTGTTCATGAAGTGTTCGTAAACCAGACGGGTCATGAACACGGCTGTGAAGAATGAACAGAGGATACCGATGATCAGGGTTGTGGCGAAACCACGGATCGGACCTGTACCAAAGTAGAACAGGATGATACCAGTGATGATAGAAGTCAAGTTGGAGTCGAAGATAGCAGAGAAGGCATTTGAATAACCGTCCGCCAATGCTTTCTTCACGCCCTTACCGCTACGAAGCTCTTCTTTGGTACGTTCGTAGATCAACACGTTCGCATCCACCGCCATACCGAGTGACAGCACCATACCGGCAATACCTGACATAGTCAGTGCGGCCTGGAAAGATGAAAGGATACCCAGCGTGAAGAAGAAGTTCAGCACCAAAGCGCCGTTGGCAATCATACCCGGGATGAATCCGTACATAGAGCACATATAGATCATCAACAGGATCAGAGCGACAACGAATGAGAAGATACCTGCGTTAATGGATTCCTGACCTAAAGACGGACCAACGATGTCTTCCTGAACGATGTGTGCAGGAGCCGGCATCTTACCGGACTTCAATACGTTAGCCAAGTCCTTTGCCTGTTCCGGAGTAAAGTGGCCGGTGATTTGTGAGTTACCGCCTGTAATCTCGTTACTTACGTTCGGAGCAGAATATACATAATTATCCAATACGATGGCGATGGACTTATTGATGTTCTGTTTGGTCAGCAATGCCCAGCGGCGTGCACCGTCAGAGTTCATCGACATGCTTACAGACGGTTTGCCATATTGGTCGTAGTCGTCTTTGGCATCGGTTACAACGTCACCTTCCAGCGGCGCTTTGCCATTACGTTCGGTCGATTTGATAGCATACAATTCGAAAGTCTGTCCTTTCGGATCGTATTCGAACGGAGAAACACCCCATTTTAAACGGAGATCTTTCGGCAGTTCGGCAGCTATTTCCTTCATAGCGAGGTATGAATTGACAGTGGCTGTATCTTTGTAGTTGGCGTAACCTACTACGGGACCTCCGTTGGGGTTTACGCTCAGGATGGCCAGTAGCGGATGTTCTTTTTTCAATTGTTCCAGATCGGCAGAAGAAGCCTGCTGTTTCTTTTCTCCACCTTTCAGTGCGGCAGCAAGGCTGTCGGCGGCGCTGATTGCTTTATCGGGAGTAGCTTCTGTTGCAGCCAAGGCTGTCGAATCTATAGCGGCAACAGTATCGTTGGCAGTAGTTTCGTGTGCCAGGACTGCGCGGAGTTTAGAGTCGGCAGCCTGCAAGTAAGGAGCTACTTCTTTGGCGTTGTATGTTTCCCAGAATTCAAGGTTAGCCGATCCCTGGAGCAACTTTCTTACACGTTCGGGTTCTTTGATACCCGGAAGTTCCACCATGATACGTCCCATTTTGTCCTCGAGGCTCTGGATGTTGGGCTGAACCACACCAAAGCGGTCGATACGTGTACGAAGCACGTTGTAGGAGTTGGTTACGGCAGCTTTTACTTCTTCTCTCAACACCTTCTCAACTTCGGCGTCAGATGATTTCTGGTTTACTTTGTCTTTGAGCTGTTGTGTTGCGAAGAGTTCAGAAAGCTTGGCACCCGGGGCAGTCTTGTGATACTCTTTAATAAAAAGCGTGATCACGTCGTCCTGGCTGGTAGTAGCTTGTTTGGCAGCTTCGGCCAGTGCTTTGTTGAAAGCTTCGTCGGGCTTGTTGTCAGCCAATGCTTTGATAACATCGGGTACAGACACTTCGAGGATAACGTTCATACCTCCCTTAAGGTCCAGACCTAAACTGATTTCCATTTCACGACACTGTTTCAGCGTATAGTTACCCAACCATACTTTCTCGTTGGAGAGAGAGTCGAGGTAGTCCTGCTCTACTTTCACATCGCCTTTCGCAAACTCTTTTGCCTTATTGGTATAATGGCGAGTCACGAAGGAGAAAGAGAGGTAGAACACGCATACCAGCGTGAGTAATACCGCAAAAACCTTTACAAATCCTTTGTTTTGCATTTTACTTTTAATTTATTATGATTACATTTTAATTGATTTCTGTCGCATACAAGGCTGCAAATATAGTTTTTTTTTCACATTCAGAAGTAATTAGGAGGCAAATATTTGAATGTGAAGGGGATTTTTGAGACGCTTTGGCGGATATTGGCGGAAGTATCGTTTGTCATTTTGGCAATATGTCAAATGAAGGCTCTCAGATTTCATTTTTTCGGCTCTTGGCACAGGTTGCCCCGGAAAAACGGCTCTATTTCGTTCCGGAGTTTATCGCATTTTTGGTTTTATCTTTCATTTTCTTTCAGAAAGAAAGCTGTGTGGACGTAAATGTATCCGATACGTCTTCCGGGGAGGATAATCTGTCTTTTTGATGTTTCGATAAGGGCTGTTGAGAGAAGGCAGTTAGAAGATTATAAGGTCCGGATAAGTGTTATTTTTCGGGACAATAGATGTAATTTGAATAACATATAGAGATATGGGGGAAAAGAAGTAAGCATTTTCCGAAAATGCTTACTTCTTTTGGGGTAAATGCTTACTTCTTTTCCCGAAAAGAAAGGGTCTTTTTGCTCTAAACCCCGGCTTTCCGGTTCCAATTCACCGTTTTTTCTTCTGTCCGGCTCCTGGTTTGAGACTTTTTTCACCGGGTATGGTTAGCGAATAGCGCTTTTTACTGTCTTTTTGTTACTGAATCGGATCGGCGGGAAACAAAAGCGCACATTCCGCTTGTTGTGTCCCAAAGGCAGTACTGACGCGTACGGGGCTGTGTGGATGCTGTAGGAACGAACTGTTTCCTACGATTAATCGGGAAGCGTGATGTAGCACCAGATGGGGTAATGGTCTGAGTCTTTGATCGAATTGTCTACCGTACATTCCGATGCTTTCAGATTCTTGCTGATCAGGATATTGTCGATCCGGAAGTAGAATTTATTCTGGTTGTACGAGATACCCAGTCCCCGTCCCGATTCGGTGAATGCGTCATCCAGATCTTGCGAAATAACCCGGTGGGCATACGATATGGGAGAGTCGTTAAAGTCGCCGCAAACGATGACCGAGGGGTAGGGCGAGCGGGCTATTTCCTGAGCAATGGCGCGTGCCTGTGCCGAGCGGATAGCCGAAGCTTCAGCCAGTTTATTGACGAGTTGCCGGATACCGCTTTTCACTTTTCCTGCTTTCGGGTCTTTCAGCATGTCTTCGTATACTACTTTATCTTCGCGGGTAAGCTTGTTCGATTCAAGATGATTGTTTATCAGCAAGACGGTGTCTTTTCCTATTTTTATATCGTAAACCATGCTGCCGTTGTAGTTGCTCTGATAGTCGAGCATACGGGCGGAAAGAATGGGGAACTTGGAGTAACAGGCTATCTGGCTGCCGGCTCCCGTCTTTCCCACCTGTTTGATGTGACGATACGGGTAGTCTTTTAAGGCTTGCCTGATCTCCTTATTGTTGAGGTGTATCTTGGCTGTTTCGGAACCCGCATACTCCTGCATGCAGACAATGTCGGCTTTGCTGTTCTTTATATAGTTCAGAATAGGGTTCTGTCCATTCTCTTTCTTCATGTTGCCGAAGGACATGATGTTGTACGAAAGGAGTTTAATGCTGTTCTCCGGCTGTCCGGACGGCTCCATGTTGATGGGCATATACGTCCTGATCTGCGGATAACAAAGCAGGAATCCTAAAAGAGGTACCAACGCGAGACGGTAGCGCACGATAAGCCAAAAGACCAGAAAGCAGAAATTGATGACGAGAAAGATGGGAAATGTCAGTCCCAGACACGACTGCACCGGGTGTACTTCAGGGTTGATGTACGGACTGTAAGCCGTCAGCAGCAACATTCCGATGAAGAATGCGTTGACGGCCAGGAACAGGAATAGGGCTAATCTGCCTATATGCTTCATGCGTTATCTTTTGCTTGCGTCGAACAAGCTCTTTTTTTCTTCCGTAGTCAGGCTCTCGTAACCCGATTTCTTCAGTTTGTCGAGAATGCGGTCTATCTCGTCCGACTGTGCCTTTTTACGGGCATTGTAGTCGTAATCGTTCTGACGGGTATTGTTTCCGTAATGCACCTTCATTTTGGGTTTCCGTTTCCAGGTTTTGGCGCTGAACAGGGCGGCGATTGCGTCGAGCGCTTTGTTAACCCATGAAGTGATGTCTTTCCCTTTGTTCAGGCTGGCCGCAAACCAGAGTCCTGCCAGTGCCCCGCCCAGGTGGGCGATGTGCCCGCCTGCATTGCTTGAGGTGATAAAAAACAAATCGGTCAGCACAACGATCAGGGCCAGATACTTCAGACGCACATTGCCGAAAAAGAGAAGGCGTACAGGATAATTGGGCTCCCGATAGGCGGTTGCCACTACGATGGCCAGCACCGAAGCCGATGCGCCTACCATGGTGGAGTAGGCGGTCATTGGGCGAAAATACGGAAAGACATTATAAGAGATCATATACAGCAGCCCGCCACAGATTCCGCCTACAATATAAAGGCCTCTCAGGTGTTTGCCCGAGAAGAAATACAGGAACAGCGAACCGAACCAATAAAGCCAGAGCATGTTGAACAAGATGTGCAGGAATCCTGCATGCATAAACATATAAGTAAAGATGGACCATGGTTGCCACACAAACCGTGTGAAGGATGCCGGCAAAGCTAATAATTCAAAGATCCCTGCCGCGCTCCGGTTGAACAACTGCAACAGGATACCGATCAGCGTCGTAACAACGAATACACCGACGTTGATGAATATCAGTTGGATATAGACGTTTCCCCTGCGAAACGCTTCTTTCAGGTCAGTTATAATATGTCCCATTGTTTCTGTTCTTTTTTCTCCAGTACATGATCAGGATAAATCCGAATATCATTCCTCCGAGGTGTGCAAAGTGTGCCACGTTATCACCCGGATTGTTGGCAAAGCCTGCGTACAACTCTATCAGGGCATATCCGATGACGAAGAACTTTGCCTTGATGGGGAAGGGCAGCGGGAAGATGAACAACTGCTGGTTGGGGAACAACATTCCGAAAGCCAGCAAGATGGCATATACGGATCCCGAAGCTCCCACTGTGGTCATCATGTTCAGGTATTCACTCATGGGGATAATGCCCGTACCGATGTTTACACTGGTATATTGCGACAGTTCGGTCACGTATTGTATGTATTGCACCACCTCCTGAAGCAGGCCTGCGCCCACGCCGCAGAGGATATAATAGAATAAAAAACGTTTCGGTCCCCATACTTGTTCAAGAATCCGGCCGAACATCCATACTGCGAACATATTGAAAAAGATGTGGCTGAATCCTCCGTGCATAAACATATAAGTGAATAGCTGTGCCGGATTGAAGTTGTCGGCGAGGAAAAAGTGGAGACCCAGATAATCGGATAAGTTAATCCCGTAGCTTTGCGCTACAAGTTGACCGAGGAATAGGAGAACATTGATAATTATCAGGTTTTTTGTTACAGTTGGCATTCTTCTAATTTGTTAATGTAATTAATGTGATAATGTGTGCATTAGCTCCTTTACACATGATAATAGACGCAAAAATACGAATAAATTCTGTTCTACAGCAGAAAAATAATCTACTATTAGTTCTTTTTCAACAATTTGATGTGTTTTTTTGATGTTTTTATTTGATATGTTGTTTTGTTACTCTATATTTGTGAGGATTTTAAGGATATCTTTTGTGTAACATATATTAATTAATCATTTACGTATTATGAATAAGGCTGAACTTATTAATGCAATGGCAGCAGAATCCGGTTTAAGTAAAGTGGATTCTAAGAAAGCACTTGAAGCTTTCTTTTCTTCGGTTACAAAAGCTTTGTCAGCTGGTGACAAAATCTCTTTGGTTGGTTTCGGTACATTTTCTGTAGCTGAAAGAGCCGAAAGATCAGGTATCAATCCTTCTACAAAGAAAGCGATTATTATTCCCGCAAAGAAAGTTGCTAAATTCAAGCCAGGTGCTGAGCTGGCAGATGCTATAAAATAAGCATTTATAGTTGAAAAGAAATTAAGAGAGGAGACGCTGATGCGTCTCCTTTTTTTGTATCTTTGCGCGCAGAATAATAACTTGGATATGAAGATAGAAGATAAACTTGTGGCGTCCGTAATCAGCGGACTCAAAGCGCTTTACGGACAGGATGTGCCTGCCGCGCAAGTGCAGTTGCAAAAGACAAAGAAAGAGTTTGAAGGACACCTCACCCTTGTGGTATTCCCTTTCCTGAGAATGTCGAAGAAGGGCCCGGAGCAAACCGCACAGGAAATCGGTGAGTATCTGAAAGCCAATGAACCGGCTGTAGCAGCTTTCAATGTGATCAAGGGCTTCCTGAATCTGACCATCGCGTCGGCTGCCTGGATCGAACTGTTGAATGAGATTCATGCCGATGCACAATACGGCATTGTCTCAGCGGATGAAAATGCTCCGCTGGTAATGATTGAATATTCGTCACCCAATACCAATAAACCTCTTCATCTGGGCCATGTGCGCAATAACCTGTTGGGTAATGCACTGGCCAATATCGTCATGGCGAACGGAAATAAGGTAGTCAAAACCAATATCGTCAACGACCGTGGTATCCATATCTGCAAGTCGATGCTGGCATGGCAGAAGTATGGCAATGGTGAAACACCCGAGTCGTCGGGTAAAAAAGGCGACCATCTGGTAGGCGATTATTACGTCGCTTTCGACAAGCACTATAAAGCTGAGGTAGCGGAGTTGATGGAGAAAGGTATGACCAAGGAAGAAGCCGAGGCAGCCTCTCCGCTGATGAATGAAGCGCGTGAGATGTTGGTGAAATGGGAGGCGGGTGATCCAGAAGTGCGTGCACTCTGGCAGATGATGAATAACTGGGTATACGAAGGCTTTGATGAAACCTACCGTAAGATGGGAGTGGGCTTCGATAAAATCTATTATGAATCCAATACATACCTGGAAGGCAAAGAGAAAGTGATGGAAGGTCTTGAAAAGGGTTTCTTTTTTAGGAAAGAAGATGGCTCGGTCTGGGCTGACCTGACGGCGGAAGGATTGGATCATAAACTGCTGCTTCGTGGAGACGGAACCTCAGTATACATGACTCAGGACATTGGTACGGCCAAATTGCGTTTTGCCGACTATCCTATTAATAAGATGATCTATGTGGTAGGAAACGAACAGAACTATCACTTCCAGGTATTGTCCATCTTGCTTGATAAGCTCGGATTTGAGTGGGGCAAGAGCCTGGTACATTTCTCTTATGGTATGGTGGAACTGCCTGAAGGCAAGATGAAGTCGCGTGAGGGTACGGTGGTAGATGCTGACGACCTGATGGCGGAAATGATTGCGACAGCCAAGGAAACTTCTCAGGAATTGGGCAAGTTGGACGGGCTGACACAGGAAGAGGCAGACGACATTGCGCGTATCGTCGGACTGGGAGCATTGAAATACTTTATCCTTAAAGTGGATGCCCGTAAGAACATGACCTTCAACCCGAAGGAGTCTATTGACTTTAACGGTAATACGGGGCCTTTTATCCAGTATACTTATGCACGTATCCAGTCCGTTCTGCGTAAAGCAGCCGAAGCAGGCATTGTGATTCCGCAAGTGCTTCCGGCCAATATCGAACTGAGTGAGAAAGAGGAGGGATTGATTCAGATGGTTGCCGACTTTGCCGCAGTAGTGCGTCAGGCCGGTGAAGACTATAGCCCGTCAGGTATCGCCAACTACGTTTACGATTTGGTGAAAGAATACAATCAGTTCTATCATGACTTCAGTATCCTGCGTGAAGAGAATGAAGACGTGAGACTGTTCCGTGTCGCTCTGTCTGCCAATATTGCCAAGGTTGTTCGTTTGGGAATGGGATTGCTGGGCATTGAAGTACCGGACAGAATGTAAGATATTCTTTGAATTGAATAAAAATATAAACTACGGGATTTCTTTAGTCAGAACAATTGCTAAAGGAGTCCCGTAGTCGTTTTTGCCTCATAAGTTCCGAAGAAATTATTGCAGATCCTGATAGTCCCAGATTTTATGTGACTTGCCATCTTCGCTTATGATGCCACCGGAACAATATTTGTAAACGAGTTCCTTTTGGAAGCTGCCGATGGAACTTGCTTTTCCGTTTATCCAGTCACTAAAGCCGGGGTAAGTCTCAAAAAGACTGTTCTTTTCCTGCGGATAACTGAACGTACCGTTACCACTTGCTACGGCAAGGCCGTAAGGCATATTTTCTTTATTTACCATGTCATAAGCTTTGTAGTCGATATCTGAACTGGCAGCGTACATCCGTTTTCCGTCTACTTCGATAAACCAGGCTACCCATGCTGCTTTTTTCTCAGTTCTGGGGATGGCATAGTTCTTTATGTTGGTTGGGGAGAGTTTGTAACGTATGGGAGTATTGTCGTTAACCGTATTGATGAATCCCTGTTTACCTGCAAACAAATCTGTTCGTACGTCATTGCTGATAATATGTACTGAACCATCGGATAAAATACAACCTAACTTAATTGTTTTGATACTTCCCAATGCAATAGGTTGTATCTCTATTGTTTCAAGACTTTCCTCTTTAGCCCAAGGGAGATCTGTCTGATGTTTCACGTGAATGATTAAGTCATTGTAATCATAATCACCGTTTTGCGTATCTTCAAACATGACTGCCTGCCAAGTCTTGGCGTAAGTGGTCTCGGCACCTTCTTTTAGAACATCATAACTAATGTTGATACCATCTCCCGCACGGGTCGAAACTGCTGTATTTTTAGGTATACGGATGGTGATGGGTTCATTGGCTACGGCTATGGTGTCTTCTCCGTAAGTCACAAAGGTCGTATACCCTTCTTTGATAGGCACGTCGAAATCCTGAGAGGTTTCGCAGTTTGCCACACGTGTTTCAATAATCTGAGAATAATCTTTCTCGTCTTCGATGCAGGAAGCCCACAATGCAATAGAGGCAACTGCTAAAATGACTTTCTTCATAGATTGTTTGTTTTGTTTGTCCGGCAAAGATATGCAATAAAAGTGATAACTTGCTGAATAATAGTTGGGAAAATAAAAAAAACACAAATGATACAGATGCTGCACACTTCTCGGGGAAGTTGGCAGATTCTGTATCATCCGTGCTTTTTAATCGGGGAGCCTTGAGTATGGCTATTTCTTCTTGGCATAGCGTCCGCGTTTCGGAGCGCTTTCTGCCTTTTCGCTTTGCAGTTTAATGATTTCCAGACAAGTCTTGTAATTCAGGTCGGCCGGTACTACATCTTTCGGGATTTTATAGTTACTTCCTTTATAAGTAATGTATGGGCCATACCTGCCGTTAAGGATTTCCATTTCCGGATCTTCATCGAATTTTTTGATGTGCTTTTTCGCTTCTGCTTCGCGCTTGGCCAGAATCAGTTCGATAGCTTCGTCCAGTGTAACTTCCAGCGGATCGTAGGTTTTGGGCAAAGACACATATTTAGAGTCATGGTATACATAAGGTCCGAAACGTCCTGTACCGATGGTTACGGTTTTTTCTTCAAATTCTCCTACTTTGCGCGGCAATTTGAATAAATCCAGTGCTTCTTCCAGTGTGATGGTCTCCATGGACTGCCCTTTCTTCATCTGTGCGAAGCGGGGTTTGTCCGTATCGTCGGCTGTGCCGATCTGTACAACGGGACCGAAGCGTCCGATTTTTACCGATACGGTTTTTCCGGTTTTAGGTTCTTCTCCCAAGATACGTTCGCCTACCTTATGTTCGGTTTTAGTAGCCAGTGTCGTTTCCACTGACGGATGAAACTCCTTGTAGAAGTCCTTCATGATGCTTGTCCATTTTTTATCACCTTCGGCTATTTCGTCGAATTGCTTTTCTACGTTAGCTGTGAAGTTATAATCCAGGATGTTGGGGAAATATTCGGTAAGAAAGTCATTTACTACAGTACCGATGTCGGTCGGCAACAGTTTCGATTTCTCCGCCCCGACAACTTCCGTGTGTTTGACATCTGTAATTTGATCATCCTTCAGAGTCAGTATGTCGAATGAACGTTCTTCTCCGGTTTTATCGCCCTTCTCTACATATTCGCGTTGCTGGATGGTGGAGATAGTCGGTGCGTAAGTTGACGGACGTCCGATTCCCAATTCTTCCAGTTTGCGCACCAGGCTGGCTTCAGTGTAACGCGACGGGCGTTGTGTGAAGCGTTCGGTAGCTACAATGCCCTGATGTTCCAGTATCTGTCCTTTTTTCAGGGGAGGCAGCAGGTGGCTCTCGTCTTCCTGTTCGTTATCATCGTCATACGACTCTTTGTATACGCGCAGAAAACCATCGAATTTAATAACTTCTCCGGTAGCGGTGAATTTGTCGCTTCCGCTACTGATACCAATGGTTGCCGTTGTTTTCTCCAATTCGGCGTCTGCCATTTGTGAGGCTATGGTACGCTTCCAGATCAGGTCGTATAGCTTTCTTTCCTGCGCCGATCCTTCGACAGTCTGGTTTTCCATATAAGTCGGACGAATGGCTTCGTGCGCTTCCTGGGCACCCTTGGTTTTTGTAGCAAAGTGGCGGGGATGCACATACTGTTCGCCCATTATCTGTGCGATGGCGGCCTTGCTGCCTTCTGTGGCGTATTCCGACAGGTTGACCGAGTCGGTACGCATATAAGTGATCAATCCCGATTCATAAAGTTTCTGGGCAACCATCATGGTCTGTGCTACAGTGAACCCGAGTTTGCGGGCTGCTTCCTGTTGCAGGGTAGAAGTCGTGAAGGGAGCCGCCGGACTTTTCTTTACCGGGCGGGTTACGATATCTTCAATGGAGAATGTGGCAGCTTTACATGACTCGAGGAACTTTTGGGCTTCCTTTTTCGTCTTCAGGCGACGAGCCAGCTCCGCTTTCATCTCTACCAGTTTACCATCGGTATCTGGTACCAGGAAAACCGCAGTGACACGGTATGAGGCTTCACTTTTGAAAGCCTGTATCTCGCGTTCGCGTTCTACAATCAGTCGTACTGCTACCGATTGTACCCGGCCTGCAGAGAGCGCCGGTTTCACTTTCTTCCACAGCACAGGTGAAAGTTCGAAACCTACGATGCGGTCTAAGATGCGGCGGGCCTGCTGAGCATTCACCAGGTTTATGTCAATGTCGCGCGGCTGTTCGATAGCCTTCAGTATGGCTGTTTTGGTGATTTCGTGAAAAACGATACGCTTCGTATTTTCAGGTTTTAGTTTCAGTACCTCGTAAAGGTGCCATGAAATAGCTTCTCCCTCACGGTCCTCATCGGATGCGAGCCATACGGTTTCCGCTTTGCTTGCTTCCTCTTTCAGTTTATCGACCAGCTCTTGTTTCTCTTCCGGTATTTCATATTTGGGTTTGAAATTCTTTTCTATATCGATAGAAAATTCTTTTTTCTTCAGGTCGCGAATATGTCCGTAACTTGAGAGAACTTTAAAATCTTTCCCAAGAAACTTTTCAATCGTTTTTGCTTTTGCTGGAGATTCGACAATGACAAGGTTTTTCTGCATATCTGTGATATTAAAACATATAAATTGCCCGCAAAAGTAGAAAAAAACGTTTTCTTTACCTTATAATATAGATAGAATCTGATATTTTTTGCAAAAAAAGACCTTTTTTATAAGAATCTTTTAAAACTGGAAGCTAAGTCCTCCTACAAAATTGATTCCCTCAACCGGATAATACAAGTAGTACTGATATTTCTTATTCAGCAAATTGTCAGCCTTTACATATGCCGAGATTCCCTTGAAAATTTTATATGTAGCTCCCAAGCTCAGATTGCTGACGGCAGGAATACTTTTCCCGTAAGCTACGCTGTATCGTTCGGCTCTGCGGGTGTATTGGTAGCCTGCGTTTAGCCAGAGTGCGGGTATCGGATGAACTTCTGCATGAATACCAAAATCAAACTCCGGTTTCATCAACAACGCTTCATCGTAGCTGAGCGCTTTCGAATCGGTTCCTTTGTTGTCCGTATTCCAGTGATAATAGGTTCCTCCTGCCGATAGGGCGAATAGGTCCTTGTATTCGTAGCTGGCTTTGATGCCTGCGTAAAAGTTATCCGTATTGGTTTGTCCCAAAGCGATATAATTTGCTCCGCTTCCACCGATCCATTGGTCTGCCGACTGGTACAAATCATCTTTCAGATTCTGGTATCCACCGAATATATCGAACCAGAGGCCCGGTGTCGGACTGGCTTTGAATCCTAATCCGGCATTCAGTTGCTCATAAGTGTCTCTGACTTCCTGTCCCGGATCGAGGTATGGATTGTAAGTCTCCAATCGGCGGAAATCATTCAACTGTCTGCCTCCGGTTGCTTTGGCGTATAGTACGTAACTGTCGGAGAACACATATTGAACTTTTACGTCCGGAGAGACACGTACTGCTTTTCCATTTCCGAAAGAGAGGTCTACGTTGGCTCCGACATGTACTCTCCAACTGTCATCATTCAATTCGTAGTAGGGATTCAGATCAAGCGTTGTACGGCTCTTGAAAATATTCTTTATCCGGTCTTTATTTTCTTTCAGTTCGTTCCCGTAGATCAGATTGTTCATGGCAAATCCGATAGCTACTGTCTGCTCGTCGCTGATTGAACCGCTTACGGTTGCCAAGGTATGTATCAGCGTTTCGTTTACTCCTCCGAAGAGCTGACATTGTTGGCGTCCGTATAACATCAGGTTGGTCTCCGCCCGGTATTGCAGCGGTAGGGTCTCGTCAGTCGATTTCACTCCGAAGTGCACATCACCGGAAGTAAACTTCTGCTTCTTGAATCCGTAGGGTTCGTAATTGAAGTTGCTTAGGCCGAAATTACCGGCTACGTTCAAATCCAGTTTGGCAAATTGGTGAACATAATCTACGTTTGCCCTTGTGCGGTAATAGAAGGCATTCCATTTTCGGGTATCACCGAAAGGCATATCCAACTTTCCGTCCATTCCGTCCATCTTGAAGTTTACGTTCAGTTTGTCCTGATCCGAGAGCCGGAACAGGTAATTGGCCAAAATATCCAGATTGCCATAATTACCGTATCCCAGACGGACGTATCCCGGAATGAAGCCCGGTTGTATTTCCTTGCCGGTGTAAGCTCCTATTGTCCCCATCGGAATTGAAGTGGCGGGCGTAGTGAATGTGGCATATTCCACTTCTTTTTTACTGACAGTAGGCTCTTCTACTTTAGGGAGGACATTTACTTTGGAAGCATCCATTATGTCCGGGTTATATTGCTGCTCTACCACTACGGTGCGGTTTACAGTCGTATCTTTGGGTTGCGTCTGAGCCAGTATTGAAACAGGCAGCGCGGTAAAAGCAATTCCTAAAAGGATATAATTGTTATATTTCATACTCTGTTACTTATTAAGGTTGTTCAGTCTGCTTTCAATCATATTCTCGATATCATCGTCAGCATGGTAATTCTGCTGCAGGCTCAGCAAGTACTGACGGGCATCCAGTTTTTTATCCATAGCTACGTATACATCCGACAGGAGGATGAACCCGCGTGCCAGCCAGTAGGCATGTGGTGTGCTTTGGTCGATGAAGTTCAGCAACTCTTTCTCTGCGGCTGCATAATTCTGCGTGTTGTACAGCTCTTGTGCAACCAGGAATTTTGCTTCCGCGCCATACAGGTTGCGTGTATCTTTTGCCAACTCTTTTAAATCTGCCATGGCTGCCTTATCTCCTTTCTGGTTCAGGTAAGCCTTTGCCCGATAATACAAAGCTTCATTCTTGAGTTCAGGACTCAGTTTGGCTTCGGATAGCAAGGCCGTTGCCGCATGGATGGTTTCCGTATCGTCTTTCAGCAAATAAGCTGCACGGAGCATACCCGTTTCAGCCAGCAATCTTCGTTCGGCAGTGGTTGCTTTCTCTTTCAGCATTTTGTAACTTGCCAATGCATCGGCAAACTGCACTTTGTTGAACTGAACTTCCGCACGCATAATCAGTGCTTCTTCCGAGAACGGATTGTCCGGATATTCAAGCAACTTGCCCGAGTGTTCCAGAATCATATCATAATTTTTCTGTTCTTTACCTATCAGGCAGAGATAATAGTGGGCATTCAGTCCGAATGCTCCGTCCGGGAAAGTTTGCAGATACTTTCCGAAGCTTTCTTTAGCCTGTTCCACCCGTCCGCGCATATAAATCTTCTCAGCTGCCATGTAGGTCAGTGAATCCTGTTCGCTGGCATCGAAGCGGATGTTGCCCGGCATGGCCGAAGCCAGTGCGGCAAATTCGTCGATGCGGTTCATGTCTACATAGATCGACTTCAGGTCGCGCATGGCCAGGCGGGCTTCGTCGCTTCCCGGATATTTCTGTACTACCTGTTTATAAGCGTCAATGGCCTGGTTATAATCTTCATTCTGGTAGTAGAGCAAACCGATTTCCGCTGCTGCCTTGCGGCTGACTGGGCTTTCGGGGTATTTGGCCAATAACTCCTTGAAAGAGGTGATGGCCTGCTGGTTATTATCCATCAGGACATAAGAACGTCCTTTTTCGTACAGGGCACTGATGGCATAGGGTGAAGCGGGATATTTACCTGCCAGGCGGTTCAGCCAGGTGATTTTGCCTGAATAGTCTTTTTGCAGTCCCGATACCAGTGCGAGTTGGTAGAATGAATAATCTCCCGAGGGAGTATTCATTGCTTCTGCCTGTGAATAATAGTGTTTGGCTTCATCGAAGTTACGCACATCCAGGTAGCAGTCACCGATGCGGTTGTAGGCATCGGCCAGTGCCGTTTTATTTTCTCCTTTCTCCAGGCTGATGTATTTTCGGAACCAGTTTTGTGCTTGTACATAATCTTTTTGATGAAATGCGATATAGCCTAAGTTATAATGTGCCAGGGCATACATTTCGTTATTGGTCTGTTGAGTCAGTTGCAGATAATCGGTGAAGTTGCGTTTGGCTTCTTCCATCCGGTTCAGTCGATAGTATGCTTCGCCCCTCCAGTAGAGGGCGTCTGCTTTGGTCTGCCGGTTGTATTGTCCGAGTCCGAGTGAGCGGTCGAAGTAGCCGATGGACTGTTCGAATTGCGTGTTGGCAAACGCTTGTGTACCCAGTTGGAATAAGATACGCTGTTTGGCTTCCAGAATACGTTTGCCGGGGTGGGCGATACGGTCGATTGACTTCAGTGCCGCTTCATAGCTCCGCGTATTCATATATACCTCTACCAGATAGCTGCTTACCATCTCGGCATATTCGGAGGTGGGGAATTCATTGAGGAATTTTTCAAAGACAGTCACCGATTCTCCGAAAGCCGAATAAGATGTTTCGTGGATACATAACGCATAATTGTAGGCAGCTTGTTCTTTAATCTTCGGATTTGCGTTCGAAGCGGCAGCTTGTTCGAATGCCATGCGTGCTTTGTTCTTTTCAGCCAGATGCAGATAGGCAAGTCCCATGTGCAAGTAAGCATTCTGTGTCAACGCGTCGTTTTCGGTAGTGACTTCTCCAAGTGTTTCGGCAGCTTTAGAGAAAACACCGGTCTGGAAATAAGACAGCCCCAGCATATAGAGTGCATCTCTTCGGGGTGCATTTTCTTTTTCCAGATAATTTCGGAAAGAAGTGACCGCCTTGTGATAATCTCCGAAATGATAATATGCATCTCCCAGAATCCGGTACATTTCACCGGCGTGTTCGTTTTGCGGATAGGCAGACAGGTAATTCTGGGCCACGATCTGAGCCTTGTCATAGTTCTTCTTGATGGCATAGATTTCAGCAATGTAATAGGGTACCAGGGCTTTGTATTTAGCGTCATCCTGTAATGGGAGAAAGCCTTTCAGTGCTTCATCGTACCGTTTCTGCGTGTATCGGATGTATGAGATATAGTATGAGCAGTCATTCGCATACTTGGGACTGCTTGCTTTCAGGGTTTCGAACCAGATGGCCGCTTCTTTGACATTGCCTACTTTCAGGTAGCAGGTAGCCAACTGGTAGGTCATGTCGTCCCGTTCTTCATTGCTCAGCAGGTCGAGACGTGAAGAGTTGAACAGGGCAAGTGCTTCGTCATAGTTCCCCTGGTAAAAATAAGCGGAAGCTATCAGTGCATAAATCCGGTTGGCGTGAGGAGTGTCCGGATAGGTATCCAGATAGCTGCGCAGTTGTGCGATGGCATTGCGATCTTTCAATTCATATGCCGAGCATACCAACATGTATTCAGCCTCTTCTTTCAGGTTCACATCCGCTTTCTGGCGGACGAATGTGCGTAGGGGAGGCATAGCGGCTGCATAGTTCTTTTGCAGAAACAGCTCTTTCCCTTCTTTATACAGATTTACGGGAGACGTTATTTTCTCGCTGGTTTGTGCCTGCAGAGCGACAGGCACACAACATGCCACGGCACATATCAATCGTGATATCTTTTTTTTCATAATTCAGAGTTTTGACAAAAGTACTTGTTTTTATGTATTTTACCTCTCTTTCAGGAATCTTTTTAACCCTTTTTTGATAGAGCCGAGTCCGAACTCTTCGGGATTAATTTGGTTCAATGGGACGAAAAACGAGTCTGCTACATCATCCATTGCCTCAAAGTGACTTGTGTTTTCCACTTGGCAAAGGAAAAACATGTCGAGCGTATGTACAGGAAACCCGGAATAGATATAAATGTTCGGAAGTGAAAACAGGTAGGTTGCCTTTTTCACTTTCAGTCCGGTTTCCTCTTCTACTTCCCGAGCCACTCCTTCTTCACCCGTTTCGTTCATGTCGATGAAACCGCCCGGAAGGTCCAGCGTGTCTTTAGCCGGTTCTTTGGCACGACGACATACCAACAGTTCGTCTTGCTCATTCAGAATCAGTGCCACTGTAGCCGATGACGGGTTGAAATAATAAACGAACCCGCAATCGGTACATTGTTTGGACTTCTCGTTGTGAATCTCAAAATGGGCTGAACCACATTTCGGACAGTATTTGAATTGGTTAAGTGGGTGTTCCATCCTTCTCATTGTTTTTGTACGGGCAAAAATAATGAAAAAGAAGCAGTTTCAGGTGATATGTCCGTCAGTATTGTATGTTTTAATATAAAGCGTATAAATCCGTATGGAAATTAATGCAGCGCATTTTTGCACATTGCACTGCATTTGGCTTTTATATTGTCTATATTATAACATTTGTCTGATTATTAGCTAATTTGTTACGATTGTTTCGTATTTTTCTGATAAACAAATAAATATGCCTGTGTCTTTTAGTGCGAAAGTTTGTCCCTTTCAAATATATTCCCTATTTTTGAAGAACCGATTCCGAACCTTATATTTAATAAACAGGCAGGATTATGAAAAAGTATATATGTCTTTTCTTGACGCTTTGGGGATTATTGCCGGGCTTTGCCCAGCAGACCGACACTGTAGTACTGAATCTTTCGGAAGCCATTACCCATGAACCCAAGGTGATAATGCTTAGCGAAATAGCTTCCGATATTCACTTTATTTTTTTGGAAACAACGGATGACTTTTTCTTGTGCGATGAATATCGCATCATCTATACCGGAGATGATATTCTGGTATATGACCGGCAGATGAGAAATTATTTTCGTTTCGATAAGAACGGGAAGTTACTCAATCGGATTGGTGGATATGGTCAAAAGACGGAGAATTATCTTGTGGGACTGTCGTTCTCTTATGATTATTCGGAGAAAAGAGTATATGTACATGATATAAGAACACTGGTCTGCTATGATCTGGATGGAAAATTTATAAAACGTATACCGGTTCCGCATCTCAATGGCGATGCCTGTGCGGTATTTGATAAAGGGCATATCCTTTATAGTGATAGCCGGTTTTACATAGATCGGGATAATCCGTTACAACTCTTTCTGACAGACGAAATCGGTAAGGAGTTAAAAGTGTGGCAAGGCTATGTTGAGAAATATAAGTCTTATAAAGCTCTGATGTCTACTCGCGATTTGATGTACAATTATCAGGGAGCTGTTTATTTTAAACCTGCATTTGAGAATCTTATTTATAGGATAGATGGACAGGGAGAAAAGACGGTTGCCTGGCAGTTTGATTGTTCAGGTTATGAGATCAATGTTTCTGTCAATGAAGCTGATCCAAAGAATCGTTATCAGGCTATTTCTGTTCAGCAAGTGTTTGAATCGGATCACTACTTATTCGTTTCCTATATTTTAAGGAATAACAATTTCACAGGTTTGTATGATAAAGATCAAAGGACGTTTTCGAATGTAATTGTAAAGGATGACTTATCCGGAGGTTTTGATTTTATCTTCTCCGGTATAGGTTTTGGTAATCAGTTGATAAACACTCATGCTGTTTCCTATGCAAAAAAGGCAGAACGCTATCCGGAAGCTTTATTACTATCCCGCAGGCAAGAATTGGATTCATTGGTCAATCAATTACGTATGGGAGATAATCCGGTGATATCCATAACGACTTTAAAATAATAACGACTAAAACGAACGATATGATGCAGAAAGACTTTTTTATCAGTGTGTTAACTTTAGGGCTGATCCTTTGTTTTATTGCTTGTGGAGAGAAAAAAATAGCCGTAAAGTCCGCGCTTGAGAGGGTGGAAGCTTTTGCTTTTGATGTAAATGACGATTATCTACAGAGCTACGCCGGTAGTTTTTGTTATTCCACATCAGCCCGTATTGATGGTAAACAGTGTTTAGTAGTCTATAATGGTAAACTTCACTCTGTTGATATTTTGAATCTGACCGATTGTCAGCCTTTGCGGCAAGTAACTTTGGCTAAGGAGGGGCCGGACCAGATCCTTACTCCCAAAGGGATTGGCTATTATAAGGATTCATTTATTATATTTACTACCAATGGTTTGTATCGCGTTGGTCAGGACGGGAAAGTATTGTCTAAGAAACTGCTGAATGATTTGCCTCAGGTTAAGGAAGATGGATATGGCATAGCCGTACCCGGTCTTTCTATTTATTTTAGTGTGTATAGTTTCTTTGGATTTGATGCCAGTAAGGGGGTAGTGGCATTACCTCTTTATTCTTATGAGAAAGATGCTACAGGAGAATATCCTAAGAAAGTATTGGTCATTTCGTGTGATGATTGGACTATACGGAATGAAGTGGAAATAGATTGTCCTGATATCATAAAGAAGGAGGGAGACATGCAATTATTGAGTTGCATCAATGTACTTCCTCACGGAGACTGGCTGATTTATAATTTTCCGGCATCTTCCAAAGTTTATGTTTACGATTTGTCGGCAAAGAAGAGTAAAGAATATGATTTCCCTTCTACCTTTACAGATTCTTTTTTCCGTTTACCGGATATGAACGAAGAGGAACCCGGTTTCGGATGTCTGAAAACCGGTTATTATTTCCCATTGTGTTATGATGCGTACCATGACGTATTCTGGCGAGTTCAGCAGGGACCATTGGATGGGCATGGAGTAGCAGGCAAGCCTTTTTCTGTCATGTGTATATCTACTGACTTGATGAATAGTGCAGAGTACGTGATTCCTGCCGGTTCAAAAATTTATCCGGATCTGGCTTTTACGGATTCATTGGTTTTATTGCCTTATACGGGAGGAGATAAGATAGGTGAAAACAATATGTGCTTCTATGGATTGAAGTATTAAGGCTTTCCATCTTCTCCTCTCATACGAAAAGTGCATTTCGATCTTCCATCTTCCACCTTTTTTGAGATTACCGATTGATTATCTGTAGTTTAATAGGGTGGAAGATACCGTGTTAAGGCCATTTATCTTCCACCTCTATCTTCCATCTTCCACCCTCTTTTTTAGGAGGACTATTTGTTTTAATGACTTGATATATAAATAGATAATGTTTGTTTTTTAACTGTTTAAGTCTTTAAAAGCATTTTGTATTCCTTGCTATCTTTAGTGGAAATGGTTGTTTCTTTATCTGAGTCCGGGTATGGGGGCTAATGGGCCCGGGTATGCGGGCTGATGAGCCCGGGTATGCGGGCTTAGGTAAAGATACCGTTTGTAATGTAAATGTTCTTATTAATAATGGTTTATGAAACGAATAAAATAGGTTTGCTTCCTTGTAAATGATTCGTCTGATACTTAATTGATTACAGCTTATTTATTGCGGTGTGTGCTTGATGTGGCTGATATTTAATTTGATATGTGCAGGTTCTTGTACTAAAATTTGTCTTGATGAAATGTAATTTTTATCTTTGAAAAATGAATTTCAAACCTTAAATATAGTAGATAAACAGAAGATGCGCAATTTAAGACTGATAGTAGTTTAAAATTTTGCATACATGAAATCTGATACTTCTTTTGAATCTTTTGCTCCTTTTATGCAGAACTATTTTTGCCTTATTGAGGAATATCGAGCAACTTTTGTCGTCATTTCAAGGAATGCTGTTATTACCTTAGGAAAGATTATGATATAACTGACGTATTAAAAATGAATTATGTATGAAAATATTATATGTTGTTTTTATTTGTGTTTTATGTTCCTGTGCGAAGGGGGATGAATTGGATAATAAGATAAATGTGTGTGCAGCAATGAATTCTTTGGGGAAAATATCGGCACAAACAATATCTTCTGATGTGAAATATGTAGTATTGGAAACAAATGATAGTACTCTTGTGGGGCAAATGCCCGATGTATGTGTTCTTGATCATTTTATACTTGTATCTTCTGTAAATCAATGTCTGAAGCTCTTTGACCGATTTACTGGTAAATTTATTCGAGATATAGGTCATGTCGGAGCAGACCCACATGGATATGCTAAAGACTCTTGGGGAAAAGTAAACTATTGGGTTGATTATGACCAAAACATAATATATATTTTAGGTTGGGCTAATGATTTAATATCTTATGACTTATCAGGAAATTATAAAGATAGAATTGGAATAGAGAATAATATCCGTTATAATTTGCAGCAAAGTTATTTATGCATTGGGCATGGCAAACTATGGGGGCACAATAAACTCTATACTTCCAATCAGACATCTCCCTTATTTTGTATAGACAAAGACTCTAACCATATTAAAGATATAACAGGTTTGCCGGTAGATTTACTTCCTATGGATGATTTGCAGTCTGTATCAGAGCTTTTAGGGGATTATGCATCTTATGGTGGTGATTTGACAATGGCTTCATTTACAAATGGTGGGAAGTATTACACAGCCATTAATAGTCCTTCTTTATGGCGGTTTGGAGACGATATTAGGTTAAAGCAAGCATTTAATGATACAATTTATACATTATCCGATAATGGAATTGAACCCTATTTAATTTTTGAACTGGGAGATTGGCATTGGCGATATCAAGACCGGTTAGAGGAAGATGGATGTGAAAAGAAAATGATGTTTGATTATATTTTGGAAAATGAGAAATACATTTATTTTCATTTTCATACAGGATTCTATACAAAAAGCAGGCAGGCTTTTTGTGGATTATATTATAAAGCTGATCATAAAGTTGTGTTGATGCATGGAGATAAACTTTTGGATACAATTAGTAGTCAATCTTTCAGGATTAGAGGAGTGAGTTCTGATGGTTGCTTTGTAGCTCTTCTGCAACCTGATGAATTGTGTGATGAGGTAAAAAAGAAAACGGATTGTAAAGAAGAAGACAATCCCGTAGTGGTTATTCTGGAGTAATAAGCTGATTAATTATAGAATTTGAGGAATAGACATGCATCATCAGATATTGTTTATTGGGGGCAGTAATTTGAATGGAAAATTGATAATTCTTTGTGAGGATTTTAGTAGATAGAGACTGATATAGCACTGAGAAATGCATTTTAACCGACATGAACGATTTGCCATTGTCCGGGTATTTTATAATGGATTATGTGTATTGTGTTTATATACAGGTGTTTGTGGCCAGTTTTTTTGATTTATTTGTCCGGGTCTATAACTTGCGAATTTGTTTACCATGATTTAACTTTGAACCAAGGAGGGAGGCCTCTTTTGAGTTATATAATTTAAAACTGTTAGTCATGGATAAAATCGAGTTTGGAGAAGGTAAGATAACGTTTTCATATAAGAAATCGTATGGGGATTGTTTGTATCAGGATTTGATTGCCGTGGAATATGGCAAGCCTTATTGTATGATACAAATAGAAGGAAGAGGTAGTATTCTGTTTTTGATAAGCTTGCATGATGTTCTGGAAAAATTGCCTGCAAATTTTCTTCTGATAAATAGGGGAATAATAGTAAATATAGAACATGTTACAGATCTTGTATGTCTGGATGGAGTATATCATGTAAAGATGGATAATAATAAAATATATAGGATTAGCACTCGTAAAGTGGCTATACTCAAAAGGGCTCTTATGGTAAAAAGTGACACGATCCAAGTTTAGTCTTTAGAAGAATATATAGAAGAAAAATGCTAAAAAGTTTTATATACTACGAAAATGTAGTATATTGTAGCCGTGAAAGTATCATGTAGGGAGATACTCCTTTCTAATATGGTGTAAGTGGGATCCTTATGCACAAACAATAAATCTTAATTCGATTGTGGCTATGAAACACATGTTCTTATTATTGATCGGTGTATTTGTATTATTGGGATGCAGTTCCAATAAGAAGCAAGAACCTATATCCAAGTCAGGAATACCTGTCATTAATCTTTCTGAGGATGTATCGACTGTACCTTCACTTCTTTTGAGTGAGGTGGCGGAGAAATTGGAGATTGTTCCTTTGGAAATGACAGATGAATCTGTATTGAGTGACATTACGGAAATGCAAGTAACTGATCATAATATATGGATAGACCATGGACGCGAATTCTACATTTATCGTTTTTCCCGTACGGGAAAATTTCTTAATAAAATAGGTAGCATCGGACAGGGTCCGGGTGAATATACCAATTATTCAACTTTTCTTGTCGATGAAGATAAAAAAGAAGTGTATATTATAGCCAATACTAACGGCGTTTTAGCATACGATTTTGAAGGAAACTTTAAAAGAAAGATTGTTGACATTCAAATGATTTTGCAGTTGTTTGCATCTCCGTATGATCAATATATCTTGAATAATCAAAAATTCTTTGCTACTCAAAATTTCGGATTGTATAGGCCGATAGATAAAGATTCATTGTGGTCATTCGTTTCTTTGGGCGACGACTTTCAAAAAAAGAAATATTTTAAAAATCCGGCACATGTAGGTAAAGAAGAACAGATTATAGCTAACCGTGCCAATATGGACCGAATGGTTAATTATTGGATGGAATATCTAACCAGTATGGATACTTATAATGCCCAATTGACCCTCAAATATCCGGATACCGATACTATTTATTGTTATGATGATGCGACAAACCAACTTTTGCCTCAATATGCAATCTTTACAGATGAAGAAAAAGGGGATTATGAAGCGACTCATCTATGGTTTAAAGATAGAAAGGCTTTCGATTATTTTTCGATCAAGTCCTACTATCCGACTAAAGATTTTGTTTATCTGATTGGTAGTAAAGGCGAGGAGGTATATACCTATTGCTATAATAAAAAAGATGGAAGTGTTAGATTGCAGAAGCGACAAAGCGCAATAACCGAGCGTGATGTGCCCTGGTTTAGCTTTCCTTTGCGCCAAATGAAACGTGATTTTGTGTTAGATAATGATTTAGGTGGAGGTGAGTTTACTGTTGACAGCCGTTCTTCCGGTAAATACTGGATAGATATATTAGAACCCGGCAGTGACGAAAACTGGATTGATATCGACCAAATAAAATCAACTACTGTAATAGATGAATCCAAGAAAAAGGAGCTAATCCGAGTTCTGGAAAGTGTGACTGAGGATAGCAATCCGATTTTGATGATTGCAACTTTAAAATAGAAGAATTATTATTGAGAAGTTAGGGTACTTGTATTCACCTTTTTATTCATTAAATAGGTAGTATAAATGAAGCCGATTTTTTATTCATATTTCTGCTTAAATATAAATAGGTATGGATAAAGTTCGATTAGTTTTGTATTGGGGTATATTGGCGTATCTGATGGGTTGCTCTTCTCTCTATTCAGAGAAAATAGATTTATTAGTTTAGATGCCATCTGATTGTCCGATTGTTGAGATGACAAGTGTTTTAGATAGAGAGGATTCTATCTCAGTGGAGGAATTGGTAGATAGCATTTCGTATGTCCTGTTGGATAATTTTGTGAAATTGCCGGTTCGTGCAAGTATACTTGGTACGGCGGTAACATAGTTTCACTTATCAATCAGATGGGAGCATGTTGGTTTGGAATAATGGGGGAACTGTCCCCCCCCCCCTAACAGGGTGTATTTCTCTCATTTTAGCAGTTAAACCATATTTGCGGGGGAATATCTAAAGACACAAAAAAGCCAACTGATTTATTACGAGTTAGTTAGCTTTTCTGTAGTTATTGGGGGATATCTCTAATTAATGTATAATGTATTAAGTAACATATACTCTTTATTCTTCAAAAAAAAGAGTATATGTTTTTATTTAAAATTTTATGTGCCGATTGTTCGTATATTGTAGTTTATATAGTTTTACTTATTTTATACGATTTTCTTCTCTAAATTGTTTCGGAGTCACTCCTTTCATTTGTTTGAATGTTGAACTAAAATATCGGGGGTAAGTGAAGCCTACTTCACTGGCAATTTCATTTATATTTAAATTTGTATTAATAAGCAATGATATTGCTTCTTCAATTCGTAATCTATTTATATAGTCATTTACACCTAATCCTGTTATAATCTTTATCTTGCTGTATAATGAAGATCGACTTATTGTCATGGCGTCTGCTAATGTTTGGACGGAAAACTCCTCTTCAGATAAATGTTCATGTATAATTGCATTTATCTTTTTCATAAAATCCTCATCGGCTTTACTATTTGTTGAAGTCTGGAGGGAAATTGTCTGGTTCGTAGTAATGTATTGACTGTGTATTTTTTCTCTATTTTGAAAGATGTTTCCAATGACGGCCTTTAGAGAGTCTATATCAAACGGTTTGGGAATGTAAGCATCAGCTCCAGATTTATATCCAGTTGTTATTCCTGTATGGTCATAACGTGCTGTTAAGAGTATTACGGGGATATGGCTTATCTGGATGTCATTTTTTATTTGACGGCATAATTCAAAACCGTTCATTTGGGGCATCATAACGTCACTGACAATGACAGATGGCTGTTTCTCTCTGCATATTTCTAACGCTGAGATAGCGTTGTCTGCTGCATAAACTTTCTTAAAAAACTCTGTTAAAGATTCTATTAGGTATTCCCTTAATTCCTTTTCATCCTCTACGATAAGTATAGTCTTTTCGGTGCAATCGAAATGTGAATCTTGTATTATGTCAGTAAGGGGAGATTCTTGTAGTTGTAGCCTTGTGGATTCTTCTTTTTCATTTGTATTAAGAAACGGCAACTCTATATAGAATGTAGCTCCTTTGTTGATGTTATTATGTGCCCCAATATTTCCTCCATGCATTTCCATGATTATTTTGGCATAATATAATCCGAATCCACTCCCTTTTTCCTTGTGATTGCCTTTATAAAATCGTGTGAAAAGATTTGCCATATCCGAATCTTGTATACCGGTTCCTTCATCTATAACTGATATTCTGAACTTGTCTTCAAATCTTTGTGTGCATACTGTTATACAACTATCAGCCATGCTGAATTTCAGTGCATTCATTAGCAAGTTTGATAGTACAGTATGGCACTTTTGTCTGTCAAACCATACCTCCTCTATATTGGGGTCTAGTTGCAATTTTATATATATTCCTTTTTCTTTTGCTTCATCAGCAAAATATTTGATAATGTCGGTTAGCCATTCATTTAATTTATTTCTTTGTATTTTCAATTTACTATAGCTTGCTTCTAGGCTATTCCAGTCCAGCACCATGTCCACTATTTCCCTCATATGTTGCGCTTGATTGAATATCGATTGTAATTGTGGTATCAGATATTGAGGCAGGTCTTGTGACCTACTTTTTTCTATTAGGCGTTTTAGCGGGGAATAAATTAATGTCAAAGGAGTACGTAATTCATGGTTTATGTGGATAAGGAAATCTATCTTCTTTTCATTAAGATATTGCCTGTATTCTTTTAATCTTTTTTGTATTCTAATTTCTTTTCTTGTATTAAAAATAAACATTCCTGCAATGACTCCCCCTGCGATGCAAATGCAACATAATACAACAAACCAGTTCGTTTTATACCATGGTGGGGTGACATGGATATCTGTGAGATGGATGGGGGTGGTATAGTTTCCATCTTTTGTCATACATGCTACTTCAATGTGATATTTACCTGGAGCCAAATTGGACAGCTCCAGCATCGGATTATATGATTCAATACTCTTATAAACATCTCCGTTTATGATGTATCGGAATGGAACGCGCTGGAAAATATCTTTGTTTTTAATATATATACGTAGTACCAGTGTATTATATTTCCATGGAATCTTTATATTTTGGATATCTATCTCGGATGTTTGTGGCTGTCCGTTTAGTTCTATACTATATAGCTCTATTTCAGGGTATGGCTCATTAGGGTTCGGGGTATTTGTGTTAATTCGGACCAATCCTTCTATGCCGCCGAAATAAAGATATCGATTATTTTTTTCAGTCCGTTGTTGATAAGTAAATATTATTTCATTGGGATGGAATCCGTCGCTTCTGTTCCATTGAATAAACTTGTTTTCTTTTATACAATAGGAAAACAGATGGTTTTGTGCACAAATCCATATCCTCTCTGAAGATAGGTCATAGTGGAGCGCAGTAATGTCACTGAATAGCTGTGACCCAATTTTAAAATATTTTCTTTCTTTTATGTTGTAATATCCCATTCCTGCTGTTGTTCCCACCCATATTTTATTTTTCCCGTCATAATCAACTGCAGTGATGACTTCTTTTTTGTCTATTTGGAAAAGAAGTTTGATACTGTCATTTTTGTTAGTAATCTGGAATACTTTGTTCCCACTCATTGTCAGAGATATCCTTTCATCAGAATATGCCATGACTGAGGTTGGCAGTTGATAATTCTTATCAGTTTTGATCGGAGAGAATTTTTTATTATTTATATCATATACCCATATATCCTTGCTTAGTATATATATTTTATCGTTTGTCACCCGATGGGCGCGTGGAATATATCCGTAAAAGCACTGCCTGAAATTAATACTGTCGTTTTTTATCAAAAACGGTCGATAAAGCCCCGTATGCTTTTCGAATAAAAAAATTCCCTTTGTGTAAACAGATACCATTAGTTCTTTTTCTGATACTGGGGCTATAGAAACCACCTTATCTCCATAAGTAGACGGGAAATGCTTGAAACTTCCTGACTGAGGATCATACAGGTTTATTCCACCCCCGTCCGTACCAATCCACAGTTTTCCATTAGGCTCTTCGTAAAAACTCGTCACTGATTTCTCGCTCAATCCGTTAATATATCCTAAGGGGGAGTCCTTATAGGTACGTATATAACTTTCTTTGATGTTGAAAACTCCTCCTCTAACACTTCCAGCCCATAAAGATCCATTGTCATCCTCGTATAATATAGTAATAGAGTTTACAGGGAGTGAATTTTCATCTCCAGCAATATGGTAAAAATTCGAGAATTTTTCATTCGACAGTTTTAAACGATTGATTCCCCCACCATCAGTGGCTAACCATAGATATCCTTTTTTTTCTATTATATCCAATACATAATTGTTTGTTAATCCAGAGTTTTCGCTTGTATACTGTTTTATAAGTTTTCCTGTTCTTTCATAACAAAATAGTCCTTCTCCCCAGAAGGATAAATATATACATCCGTTTGAAGACAGACATGCCCCTTGCAAAATATTGTTTGAGCAAGAGAAAAAATGTCGTAGCTGCATAGTCTGGTGGTTTAATATGTATATCCCATCTCTTCTGGTGGCAATTAGTACCTCCTTTTCAGAAAAGGCTATAATTCTCTGTACTCTATATTTTGTAGTATCATTGTCTGTATCCCCCTGTGGGTTGATACAAACAGATTTGAAAGAGCGCTTTTGATAGTCATATTTGTATATTCGATTCTCGCTTCCAAAAAGTATTCCCCCTTTTACACATAAAGAGGAGTAAATTATATTCTGGTTAATGGGAATGAAAATTCCGTGTTTTTCATCATATGTCACCATACCTTGTCTGGTGGATATCCATATATTATTAAGAGAATCCTGGGTTAGATGTATAATGTCATTATTGGGTAAAGAATATCTGTCGTTGGAGAGTTTTTTGAATACTTTTAAATTTTGTCCAGTATAAAAGTTCAAACCATTTTTGGTTCCTATCCATAATTTCCCTTTTTTATCTAACAGTATGGATTGAACGGTGGACTGAGATAATCCTTCCGCAATGGAAATAGACGTAAACTGGTAGTTTATGTCATGACCTAAAATTGAGAATGTATTGATAAATGTCAATATTATAAATAGGGTAAATGTTCTGTGCATTTTTACTTTTTGTGATATTTTAAGTTCGTTTTTTGTTTATAAACAGCATTTGAATAAGAAATGTTCATTAATTCTTTATACTAAGTAAAAAATATGGTATTGGATAATGCATAATTCTTTCTACATGATTTTTCTCTCTCTGTACCTAATATTTATAGGAATCAACTATTGGGGATTAGTTTGCAAAAGAAGACGTATGTTTCTTTTATGTTGGATAAAGTTTCAGCCAAGATTCTGCTGTTAAAGTTGATGGCATAGTTTTCTTTATACACTACATGCTGTTTTACTGGGAATATGACTCATAAATAAAAGGAATGGGCGTGCGTTATGCTGATGACGACGGCTCGGCCGCTTTCAGCATTCTTGATGTATCAGCATCTTATTTAAGGATAATTTAAAACGTGTAGGTGGTATTAACTATGATATTTTTTGAGGATATCATTAGAGAGCGTTATTAAAGAATCGTAAACCTGATTGTTTTTTGTAGACTGTAGAATAATGCTGTTTTACTAATTGGTTGTTGGCGTATAGTATGGTTTGGGAAATAGGAGTGTTTTATTGCCTATTTCTGGTGTTGGTTAGTCCAGATATCTCATTGATGTTGTTTGGTGATACTGTGTTAATTAGCGGTAAGCTTAAGCAGAGAGTCCTTGATATCTACAAAATATCTCTTCAAAAGCAATATGTAGGGGATGGAATTAGTGTTAGATTTTTGTCGCTTCTGTATTGAAGCGTTTTTTTATGTTTTTGGATGTTATAGGAGTTTTTTTAAATGATTTCTGACTGTTTTTGGATTTATGCACATTTCCTTTGCATCCATAAATAATCCTAAATTAATATATATGATTTTATTTACTCTTTGTGATGTTTTGGGGGTGGATATTTGGATGTCTCTTGTTGATGGACGTTTTAAATATGAACTTAAAAAAGTATGAAAAATAATTTTATTTGTTTTTTTCTTCTGTGCTCCTTGGTGGATGGCCTTCGAACTGGGATGACGGTGATGTCCTGCTGCGAAAGTCTGATGAGAAAAATAACAAGTGACATGCTTTATAGAAAAAATAGAGTTTATAATCTTTTCAAAATATAATTATATGAGACGAATCTTATATTATTTGCTATTTATTGCGGGTGGAATTGCTACCCATGTATGTGCTGGAGAAAAAGTAAAAGTCGGATCGAGTACATTGGACAATGTCTTATTTGTAGACGGTTTTGACGGGAGTTCCGTCGTACCTGATACGGCGGTATGGAAACTCTGCACGTACGCCCACAATGCCTGGTCACAGCATTTCAAGGCCGTGGATGGGTATGAAAATGTAAGAGTGGAAAATGGTTATTTGAAGTTGAGAGCCTGTAAAGATAATGGGATTTATAAAAATGGTGGGGTGTTTTCCAAAATAGGTTTTCCCTGTGATACCCGTTTAGAGGTTAAGGCTAGATTAACAGGGTTGGTTCGTGGTGGATTTCCCGCAATCTGGCAAATGCCCATAGGAGCACCGGAATGGCCCAGAGGGGGAGAAATAGATCTTATGGAATGGGTTCAAGGCACTCCCATGCAGATCTATCAGACGGTACATACTTATTATATAAATGGAGAAAGCGGTTCTGCGGGGGTAACCAACAAGAATCCTGACAAAAATTTTGATGTGACTGAGGATCATATATATGCAGTGGAGCGGACTGAAAAGGAACTTGTATTCTATGTCGACGGCAAAGAGACCTGGAGATATGAGAACCAATATTTGGATAAGGAGAAATTACAGTATCCGTTTTGTGAGTACACTTTCAATATAATTCTGAACTTCTCGTTGGGAGGCGATTTGAACGGTAGGGTGACATGGCCGGGAGAAATTCACGATGAAGATTTGCCGGGAGAGATGTGGGTCGATTGGGTACGTGTTGTGTCGTTGAACAATAACAAACAGTCCGATACGACCAATCAATAAATATCACTTGTCGCAAGGCGATATTAAAGCTGGTCAGTGGAAATAACATGTGTCATTACACCCATATTCCACACCAATATTGGCGCCACCGTTTGCAGATGATGAAAGGAATGGGGTTTAATATCGTGGTGGCTTATATCTTTTGGAATCTCCACGAGATTGAACCTGGAAAATAGGATTTTCCGGAGATAAGAATCTGGTGGAATATATAAGGATCGCTGGAGAGGAAGGGAGGAGGGGCATTCTTCGTTCCGTATCTTATGTCTGTGCCGAGTGGGAGTTGAGCGGTTATCCGTGGTAGCTGCGGAAGATACCTGGTATGGAAATAAGGAGGGATAACACGGGATTTCTGAAACATACGAAAAGATATATCTGTGGTCTGTATCAAGAAATGGGCTACTTACAATGTGCAAAAGTTACTCATTTGTGGTATTGATTAAATAAGGAAGTTGTTTGTAATTACTTTTCATAGATGTGCGTATTGATAAGCATGAGGTCTGAATTGATAAGCTTTATCTTGTGTGATTGTTGGATATTTGTAGAAATAATAAATATTAGAATTATAATGCACGAAAATAATAAAGTTCATAAACTGACCGCTGCCAATAGTTGTCCGATAGCTCATAACCAGAACAGTCAAACAGTAGCCAGTGACACTGATTCATTCGGTGTAAGTATCGGTGTGCTGACAAGAGTACCTCCGTCATGTTGTACGATGATATCGGTGATTCTTACTCTGCTTAAATAAAGGCGACAGCCATATTTTGCTGTATAAATGGAAAGGTCTTTTTCATAACTTGTGATGCTTCCCTCACAGTATCTCGGAGGCGGGTAAACGACTTCATATAAAAGTAATGGCTTCGATTAATGACAAAGAAGTTAACCGTATGGAGAAGGAGTATGCAACGGATGTAAATTTCCTTATTGAGAGTTTTAATGTGTCAACCAAGGAGATATAATATAGGAGAATGTAATTTATGTATTGAAATTTTGTAATGCCTAAGAGCGTTTTTTTAATTAATTAACTTATGAATGCACTTCAAAAAACAGCGGGGGCAATTCTGTCGCTTTCGCTTTTGTGTGGGATGCAGGTTTATGCGTTCCCTGATCCCTCTTCTTCGGGGGGACAAATTGTACAACAGAATGATATCTGCCATGGGGTTGTCAAGGATTCCAATGGTGAAAGTATTATCGGAGCATCCGTGTTGGCTAAAGGAACAACTAACGGTGTTATTACGGGGCTCGATGGTGATTTTTCCTTGAAGAATGTAAAAAAGGGGGATACCATTGTTATTTCTTATGTAGGTTATCAGGCTAAGGAGATTTCTTGGACAGGGGGATCTTTGAATGTTGTTCTGAAGGAAGATACTGAAATATTGGATGAAGTGGTTGTAATTGGCTATGGTGTGGTAAGAAAAGCGGATATGGCAGGTTCCGTTGCCGTACTGGATAATAAGAATTTTAAAGATCAGCCGATAACTCAGGTTGCAGATGCTCTTCAGGGGCGTGTCAGTGGTGTTCATGTAGAGAACAGTGGTGTCCCTGGCGGAAGTGTGAAGATTCGTGTCCGCGGTGCGAACTCTATCAGTAAAAGCAATGATCCTTTGTATGTGGTCGATGGAATTGTCCGGGAAAGTGGTTTGGATGGTATCAATCCTGAGGATATCCGTTCCATGCAGGTTCTTAAGGATGCTTCATCTACGGCCATATATGGTTCCAGAGGTTCGAACGGGGTTGTTCTGATCACCACTAAAAGTGGTAAGGCTGGTGTGCGAGAAATTATGTTTGATGCATCAGTGGGCATTTCCAATGTTTATAAGAAATATGACATTTTGGGATCTTACGATTATGCTCTGGCATTGAAGGAGGTCAAGGGTATCGATTTTTCGGATGAGGAAATGCAATCCTATAAGAATGGTTCAGCCGGTATCGACTGGCAGGATGAGGTATTTCGGACCGGGATTACCCAAAATTATAAATTGGCTGTATCCAATGGTAGTGAGAAGACCCAATATTATATTTCTGCCAATTATATGAGTCAGGAAGGTGTGGTCATTGAGTCGAAGAACGAACGTTATCAGGCTAAGGTAAACATCTCCTCACAACTTGCAGACAGGTTGCATATTACGGCCGATGTCAATGCTTCCCATGGTATTCGTCATGGTGGTTCTTTTGCATCAAGCAAGGACAATCCGATATGGATTGCTTTGAATTATTCGCCGACAATGGCAATGATGGTCGAAAATGGGAACTATAATACCGATACTTATAATTCCATAGCTTCCAACCCGGTTGGTATCCTAAAGTTACAATCGGGAGAAACAATGACCAACGTTTTCAACGGACGTGTGGATTTACGTTTCGATGTAATGAAAGGGTTAACATTCACAACAACCAATGGAGTGGACTATTATGACGAGAAAAACTATAGTTTCAGTTCTAAAAGGGTAGGTACCAAGAGTGGAATGGGTAATAATGATATTTACCGCCTGATGTTGCAAAGCTCTAACAATCTGACATATACAGGTTCCTGGAACGACCACCATTTAACAGCTACGGCCGTATATGAAGTGACCTCGTCCGAAACCAGGACTATTGGTATAACGGGTAATAACCTGCTGACCGAAGGTGTGGGCTGGTGGAATGTGAGTATGGCTTCCTCTCGTGATGCAAACAACGGTTACAACCAATGGGCGCTGATGTCTGGAGTCGTCCGCGTCATATATAATTACAGAGATCGGTATATGTTGACTGGCACATTCCGTGCCGACGGCTCCTCTCGCTTCGCCAAGAAGAAATGGGGGTGCTTCCCTTCTATTGCCGCAGCTTGGACGTTGAGCAATGAGGATTTTATGAAGAACGTTTCTACGGTTCAGGATATTAAACTTCGCGCAAGCTATGGTATTGTGGGTAGTCAAGCCATCAGTCCTTATGCGACTATGGGGCTTATGAGTGCTACTGCATACAATTTCGGGACAACCAGTAATTTTACCGGTTATTGGGCAAATGACATAGCGACTCCGGACCTTACGTGGGAGAAGACCAAACAGTTCGACCTAGGGGTGGAGTTTTCTTTGTTTGACAGAAGATTGAATTTCAGTGTGGACTATTTCTACAAGCGCACTACTGATGCGTTACTCAAAAGAAGTATCCCCGGATATGTCGGCGGTAACTCTTTCTGGGTGAATGACGGTGAGATCAGTAATCGTGGTATTGATTTGAGCGTGACCGCCCGAATCATACAGAATGATCAATTCCAATGGTCCTCCACCTTGAATGGCACTTATTTGAAGAACCGTGTAGAACGTCTTTCCGGCGGTGAGAATGATTTTATTAACGGATCCAGTCCGGCTTCCGGTATGGTCGATTATGCTACTATCATCAAGCCGGGTGAGGCTATTGGCACTTTCTGGGGTTATGAATGGACCGGTTTGGATGAAAAAGGACATGATACTTACAAGGATGTAGATGACAATAAGACGATAGATGGTGGAGACCGCAAAGCTATCGGTAAGGCTACTCCTGATTTTACTTTGGGATGGAATAATTCTTTGTCTTACAAAAATTGGGATCTGAACTTGTTTTTTAACAGTTCTTTCGGAGCTAAACGTTTGAATCTTGTAAGATACACAATGGCGTCTGCTGAAGGAAACTCCCGCTTCGTGACCTTGGCAGATGCTTATTTGAAGGGGTTTGACAAGGTAGGTTTGTCAGCAATTTATCCGAGTCTGACCGCAGGTGGCAATAATTTGCAGCCCGTCTCAACCAAATGGTTGGAGAACGCAGATTTTCTACGTCTGGAAAATATAAGCCTTTCATATACCTTCCCCAAGAAGGCAACGGGCTTTGCTGATTTGCGGCTTACTTTTAGTTGTCAAAATCTATTTACGATAACTGGGTATAAAGGAATGGATCCTGCCGGTACCACATTCTCAAACAATAGTGTTGATGTGGATGCAGGTATTGATATGGGTGCCTATCCGTCCCCGAGAACATTCACTTTCGGTCTCCGGATGAATTTTTAAATCTAAAAATGAAATACTTTATGAATATTAGAATAATTGTAGGCAGCATGCTTACCTTATCATTGTTATTATCATCATGTAGTGATTTTTTAACAGAGAATCCCAGAGGTACACTGACTCCTAAAAATTTTTTTTCAACACAGGATGAGTTGAACATGAGTGTATATGCCCTTTATCAGAAGGTTAATGCTTCTCAGATATATGCAAATATGCAATTACCTCAGTGGCAGGGGGATGATATAACAACTAACCCGGGGAGTAACAAGCAGCCGGCCGCTGAAATGGATAAATTTGCAGCAGTAAATAATAATAAGGGAGTGAAAGATGCATGGAACATGCACTACGCTATTGTAAAGGCTGCTAATTTAATCATACAAGGGGCATCGAAAACACCTACCACGCAGGATGAAATAAATATTGCTTTGGGACAAGCGAAGTATTGGAGGGCATATGCTTATTTTACTCTTGTACGTCTTTGGGGACCATTGCCGATGAATCTGGACAATGTTAATGACGATTATACCAAGCCCCTAACACCAGTGGAAGAAGTATATGGACAAATTATACAGGACCTGACCGAAGCCGAGGCCATATTGCCTACAGTGTATAGTGCAGCTCCTCGCTTTATGAATGGTGTAAACGTGTATGTAACCCGACAAGCTGTAAAGTCAACTTTGGCAGCAGTATATATGGCTATGGCCGGTTGGCCCATGAATAAAACGGAATACTATGCAAAGGCTGCTGAAAAGGCAAAGGAGGTCATTGACGGGGTGAACAAAGGTGAATATGAGTACAAGCTCGATAAGGATTACAAAGATGTGTATGCTATGAGCAATAATTATAACTTGGAAACAGTACTCGGTATAAACTATTCTCCATTCGTGGATTGGACTCAGGATTCGGAACTCACCTCCTGTAACCAGTTTGAATCGCTGGGTGGCTGGGGAGACGCTTGGGGGGAAATTCGTTTCTGGAAGGAGTTTCCTGACGGTCCGAGAAAAGATGCGACCTATGATCCCAAGATTCGTCTGAAAGACGGAACCTTGGTTGACTGGTGGGAGTTAAAGGAGGATGGTACCCCCGTCGTTCCGGAACACCACCCAATGTTCAGTATATTCTCCGTAAACTGGGATCCTGCGTTAAAGGTGAATACTGATGCCCCGTATGATTATACAAAGCCGGCCAGTCAGAACATGTGCAATGATCATCGGCATAGAATCATTCGTTATTCGGAGGTTTTGTTGTGGTATGCGGAAGCCAAGGCCAGGACGGGTCAGACAGATGAGTTGGCATTTAAGTGTCTGAATGATGTCCGTGGGCGTGCCGGACTGGGAGCACTGAATGGACTTTCTGCTGATGAACTTGCCGAAGCAGCTTATAAGGAACATGGCTGGGAGGTGGCAGGTTACTGGGTGGCTCTCGTCACACGTCGTGCAGATCAGTTCCGTATGAATAAGCTGAAGGACACTTTTGAGGAAAGAGTGGCCAACGAGTACGTAGAAGTCGGTAATGGCGTTAAGGTGAAAGAAGCAGTGGAATATCCGAATAAAGTGTGGAATGACGGCCTGATGTACCTTCCATATCCCGATACTGATTCTCAAAAGAATCCGAATCTGACAAGATAATTTTTTTATTTTTAGTTAAGAGGACGTCCGTCAATCAGTTCAGTGATTGACGGGTGCTTCTCACTGATTTTTTTAATGTATATTTTTTGTACTTATATTGTGGGTTGTAATACTAATTAGACAATGAAATAGGTATTTGTTGTATAAATGTCTGATAATTAGAGAAATAATATTGAGCTCCAATAAGAAGAGAATAAACTATGAAACTTTTTTATTTGAACGAACACAAGTCTTGTTACAATTATGCGAGATGTGTGCAAGAGGGGTTCCAGTACTATATATTTGATGAGGGGCTGGAACACGAGGAAGAGTTACAGAATGACTGCATACTGTTTGTGCTGAAGGGAAGCCTTCGCCTTTCGTGTAACGAATTCCAATTTACGATTTCAGAGGGGAAAATGGTCTTTGTTTGTCGTGAGAGTCTGTTCAGCACTTACTCGTTGGAAAAATGTGAGGTTGTGGTTGCCCTGTTCGAGGGCGGTATTTGGCCTTGTCAGAAGGTCTCCTTTTCAGAACTGTTCCATTGGAGGGATGTTATCGAATATCGTATGGAACCTCTTGAGATTAAGGACCGATTATACAGATTTCTTGAACTCCTTGAGTGTTATCTGAAAGATGGGGCGAACTGTATCCATTTTCATGAGATAAAAATTAAGGAGCTTTTCTGGAGTATGCGTTTTTACTATTCTAAGAAGGAATTGGCAGGTTTCTTCTACATGATTATAGGTCGCTCTCAGGACTTTAGAAACAAGGTCCTGAATAATTACAAAAGGTGTAAAACAGTGAAAGAACTGGCATCGACCTGCGGGATTTCCCTGTCCGCTTTCAAGAGACAGTTTTTGGCAGAATTCGGGAAAACACCGGCTGTATGGATGGAGGAACAGTTAGTGCGAGAAATCAAGTATAAACTTTCGGTTACAGACATACCACTCGGAAGTATTGTCTATGAACTGAACTTTTCATCTTTAGCGCATTTCTCTAGATTTTGTAAGAGATGCCTGGGATGTTCTCCAAAAGAATGGAGAGAGCAGATAAAAAGTGAGTCGAAAACACCTTAAGTAGATAGTAGTAAGTGATTGGTAAATGATAGAGCCAAAATGAGAATAGTTATGTGTGTTTTTATTATAAAAACTAAAGAATCTATTCGCTCTAATATTTTTTATACCGTCTCAGACGGCGAGTAATCTGAATCTCACACTATCATAAGATTTCTTTTGTGCTTTGGACTTACTTAAAAAGAGGTTACAACAATGAGTATTCTTTATTTTTCGATTGTCTTTTCACTTTTTCTTGTATATTCTGTTTCATATTCCTTTTGGGAATTCCTGCTTACATAACAAGTCGATTAGCGACAATTAAAATAAAATCTGCTATTTTATTAGTATAGAATGATTCAGGTCCTTCAGAAATATCCTTTGTGTGTATTTGTATCTTAAAACTCGGTGATAATAGAAAACTTTGTCAACTCTAAAAGTCAAAGTATATCCGTGTGACTACATCAAACTAATGTTGAAACAATCGGCAAGAAATGTAAAATCACAGAGTTAAGAGAGGTTTTACAGCTCTTAGAGAAAGAGTTAAAAACAGATCTATTGATTAATAGCTTATGAAAAATTATATTTTATCCTGTAAGTGTGGCATGGGTATGGTGTCTTTCTCTAATGATAGCTTAATAGGATTAATGTCAGTAATCTGGCAGGAGCGGATTTAATGTGTGAATGGCGTAATTATTAACGTCAACAGAATATCCTTGTAAATGGAATCTGTAGCTTCACCACCATAATACGCAATATCCACTGTGCCATTGTAGCTGTTTTTCATATCGAAAAACACTTGTAGAGTTTGGGCAACCGAAAATTTAGATTATCGTTATTGCAACTGGTAAATCCTGCTATATAAAAGAATAGTACTGCTATTCTTAACAATAGTTCTTTGATTTTCATTGCACTATTGATTAGTCACTTTCTTTAACTTATTATATAATTCATTGCCCTATTATTAATGCCAAACCGTTGTGTAATTCGACAAAATTCCTAACTAAATATACTTTTTTAGGAATATGATTGTTCCTTAAATCATAATGGTAAAAAAAAGAGCTGAAATGGAAATGGTGGATTTTGCAAAAACACCAATATTTGCAAGACAATTAAAACATAAAGCCTTATGAAGAAAATTTTTGTGAGTTTGTTTTTGGCAGGTATTGTTGTGTGTCATACAAATGCCCAGACTGCTGTAGAAGGTAACAAGTTCCTGGACAATTGGTCCATCGGCATCAGTGCGGGAGGGACAACCCCGTTGACACATTACTCTTTCTTTGGAAACTTGCGCCCAATTACGGGGATAGAATTGAATAAACAATTGACACCGGTTTTCGGTTTCGGCCTGGAGGCAGTTGGGAGCTTTAACACTTCACAAAGCAGGACCGCTTTCGACCGTTCCAATGTCAGTCTGTTGGGGCTGGTGAACCTAAACAATCTCCTTGGAACCTATACGGGAGTTCCCAGACCCTTTGAAATCGAAGCTGTGGCTGGGATTGGATGGTTGCATTATTACATGAACCGGAGAATGGGTTCCGATCAGAACAGCATGTCAACAAAACTGGGACTGAATTTTAATTTCAATCTGGGAGAGAGCAAGGCATGGACATTGGCCCTTAAACCGGCTTTGGTCTATGACATGAACGCTATGGGGGCTGAAGCCGTGCGTTTCCATTCTAAACGGGCCGTATGGGAAATATCTGTTGGACTGAAGTATCATTTGGGGTGTAGCAACGGGAAACATTACTTTACAAAGGTGAAACCCTACGACCAGCAGGAGGTAGATATCCTGAATGAGAAAATCAACGAACTTCATTCACAAGTCGGGAAAAATACCGAAGCGTTGGAGGAAGCAGCCCGGAAAGTGACGGAACTGAAAACTGCGCTGGACAAATGCCGGAATCAAGAGCCGAAAATTGTGAAAGATACCATTGACAACAGCAGGAAGACATTGGAATCCGTCATAACTTTCCGTCAGGGCAGGACAACCGTTGACAACTCCCAACTCCCGAACGTCGAACGTATTGCGACTTATTTAAAGAACCACAAGGAAGCAAGCGTGGTCATCAAAGGATATGCTTCCCCTGAGGGAAGCGTGGAAGTTAACGATCGAATCGCCCGACAAAGAGCGGAGATCGTGAAAAAAATGCTGGTGAACAGGTATGGAATTGCAGAAGAACGGATTGTGGCCGAAGGTCAGGGAGTAGGAAATATGTTTGAGGAGCCTGACTGGAACCGGGTAAGTATCTGTACGATCAACGCGAGAACGGAATCACGCAACCGCTGAATGCTGCCGGGAAATAACTGGGAAAGTGCAGTCACATGAACTGAATGTATTGACTGTATTTAATTCCACATGTAATTTGAAATGTTATGAACAGGTATGTGTCTGAGATGATCGGGGTGTCCGGCTGTCATATAAACCCAGCGATCACGCTGGGTGTGTACTGCTCGGAAGGAAAAGAAGGAAGGTGGCAAATTGGCAGACTTGGCCTCGGGTTGACACTTGTCCTCGTGCATATCGTGTGTATTCATAGTGACAAACAGCGATGATAGAAAGGGGATGACTGGAGAACGCGCTTTTCCTGTCATTCCTCTTTGTTTGATACATTAACAACTAAAATAGAAATATGTCAAGAAGTAGTTTTTTACAAGATTTCAAGGCGTTTGCTATGCGCGGAAACGTGGTAGACATGGCCGTGGGTATAATCATAGGTGGTGCCTTCGGGAAAATAATCTCTTCAATGGTGGCAGATATCATCATGCCCCCGATAGGACTGCTGGTGGGCGGGACCAATTTCTCGGAACTGAGATGGGAGTTGGAGCCTGCCCGGGTGGTCAACGGGGTTGAACGGGCGGCTGTCACGATAAACTATGGAAACTTTATCCAGACCATGCTGGATTTTGTAATTATCGCTTTTGCCATTTTCCTGTTTATCCGCCTGCTTTCCAACCTCAGGCGTAAGAAGGAAGAGGCTCCCTTGCCTCCACCTGCCCCGAGCAATGAGGAAAAGCTACTTTCAGAAATACGTGACCTGATAAAGAAACAATAACTGTTTGTTCAAACGGTATTAACGATATCGGGCAGGGACATGTCTGAAGAACGGACTGCTCCTTGGTGGTGGGGATTTTCCCCTGCTCCTAAACGACAGAAATAGTACGAACATTAAAACTGTAATATGACTAAGGCTGATATTATAAACCGGATCTCCGAAGAGCAGGGGATTGACCGTAAGACTGTTGCCCTGGTAATCGAGGGTTTTATGAAATGCGTGAAGGATGCACTCGGCAGGGGCAGAAGTGTATTCCTGCGCGGGTTCGGTACCTTTTCTTTAAAGAAAAGGGCAGCAAAGAAGGCGCAGAATATCCAACAGCATATAACCATATGCATCCCGACTCGCAAAGTCCCCCATTTTAAACCCTCGGAATCTTTCCTATCTTGCCGGGAAGGAGATAATCGAAAATAGGTCGGTCGGAAATCGCTATCTTTTGTTGTTAGGGGGAGATTTGATATGATACATGGGGTTTTATCAATCACGTTTCACTCCTATTTTCCCGCGCTCGAAAGGTATAGATGCGAATCTTCATTACGGCAGCAATTCCTTATGTATTTGGGGGTTCCAGCAAAATATATTTGGGGAATCTTCCACAAAGGTTAGTAAAACTAATAAAATAGCCTACACATATAGAAATGATAAATAATAGAGCTGAAGTGGAAATAATAAGACGCGTCATAGATCTTAATTTTGCAGCGTGATTAAAAAGAAGAGGATTATGCTGTTTTTGATAGATCATTTAAATATTTCTGATTTTTTAGGAGCGGGAATATAGAATTAAAAATCACACAAAATTTGTTTATGTTATGTGAATGAGTTATGAAATATTTAATACGGAATAGTGCAATACGGATTCGATTTACCTTTACATACAGGACGGTTTTGCCTATTCTGCTTTTGCCAGATCGGCGGAAGGACTTTTTTATACATGTTCTCCATTTGGGAGAAGTATTTTGGCGCGGTCAAGAGTTTGCATCTATTCACTCCATACGCATAAGAAAAGTTTTAGATTTTTTCCCTGGAAGTTGCATTCCCGTTAATGCTTGTTATGTAAAAATAATCCTTGTCTGTCCTCTTTTAATAAACAATGAAAATAAATGAATAATAGTATGATGAAACAGATTTTTCTTCTGGTATTTTTGCTTTGTTCGGTAGGGGCCTTTTCGCAAAAGGTCGCCATTAAGAACAATCTGGCGTATGACGCCTTGAAGACTCCGAACCTCTCCCTTGAGTTCTCAATGGGAAGGAAATGGACGCTTGACACCCAGGTGGGTATGAATTTCTTTTTTTATACGAAAGATGCCACCTCCTCCCGGTATAAGACAAAAAAGCTCAGCCACTGGCTGGTACAGCCCGAGCTCCGTTACTGGACGTGTGACGTTTTCAACGGTTGGTTCTTCGGATTGCATGCGCATGGCGGGCAGATGAACATAGGTGGCATTGACGTGCCTTTCGTCCTCCAAAAAGGGGATGGAAAAATGAAGGACCACCGCTACGAGGGCTATTTCTGGGGAGGCGGGTTGAGTGCTGGTTACCAGTGGGTGATTTCCAACCGTTTCAATATCGAGGCCTCTTTTGGAGTAGGTTATGTGCATACCCGTTATGATAAGTACAAGTGCACGACCTGCGGGAAGAAGGAGGGAAAGGGGGATGCTGACTATATCGGTCCCACCAGAGCGGCAATTTCCATTATTTATATGTTGAAATAGTTGATTTGCGTACCCGAGTTTTTATTCTTTTACACTAAAAAGTATATTATGAAATCGTTACAATATTACAAGAAGCAGATTTTTATTATTGGTTGCTTGGGGGTGTTTCCCCTGTTGACCTTTGCCCAGGAAACTTTATCGTCAGATGGTGGCTTGTATTGGGATTATTCCGGAAGCCGTGTAGAGAGACGTATGGATGGGAATAAGCTGGATATAGAATTCTCAATAGGGCTTGTCGAAAAGTTGAAAAGCCAGCAAATGATGTGTATTTCTCCTCGCTTTGTTTCAGTGGATGGTACAAAAAGTGTGGAGTTGAAGCCTATATGTATTTCCGGTCAAAAGAGGTATAAGGTCATTAAACGTCGCAAGACCCTGCATAATCTGAAAAGTGACCAGTTTGGCTACGGAGAGGTATATTCAGTCAAGAAGTTGAAAGAAACACCTCTGACGTTCAAAAGCAGTTTTCCTTTTGAAAGATGGATGGCTGACGGTCATCTTGTTGTGGATGAAAAGTTATATGGCTGTGCCGAATGTGGTGTGAGTGAGAATGAAGGTGTTGTGTTTCAAGCTGGCATTCCACTTTTTGGATCGAAGGATTATGCCTACAACTTCATTGAACCGGAGAAAGTGCTGGTCAAGTGCTACAAGGACTCCTTTGACTGCAAGGTGGCTTTTCCCGTGGCACGTCACGACCTGCAGAAGCAGTTTGCCGGCAACGCTCAGGAGCTTGACAGACTGAAGGGGTTCCTTTCGGAGAACCTGAACATTCAGGGAACGGAACTCAAGGAGGTGAATATAAAAGGCTATGCCTCTCCTGAAGGAGGTTTCGACTACAACAAATCCCTCGCACAACGACGGACTCAAACCCTTTCAGAATATATTTCCAGTCAATACCCCGCCTTGAAAAAAGCATCGGTTTATCGTACCGAAGGTGTCGGGGAGGACTGGGAGGGCCTTAAGGCGGCGGTCAGTAACTCCACTCTTGCCAACAAAGAAGAAATCCTTTTTATCATCGAACATAACGGGCGTGATACCGAACGCGAGACAGCCATCCGCGCTCTGGATGACGGCAGAAGCTATCAGGTGCTCTTGAAAGAGTTCTACCCGTCCCTGCGACGCACAACCTTCAGTCTCAGTTTTGACGTGAGACCCTATACGGTGGAGGAACTTCCTGGAATTTTTGAGATGAAACCCGAGTGTCTCAGCCAGTACGAGATGTACCAGCTGGCCGGACTGTATGCTTCCCAAGGTGAGAATCCTCTACCGGTGTACAAGAAGGCATACGAACAGTTCCCGGATGACATCGTGGCAATCCTTAACTATGCCAACGCTCTGTTGAAGTACGGGAAGGATGCGGACGGTGCGTTGCGGGTATTGGAGGCGGTGAAGAATGACAGCCGTGCCCTTTTCCCCATGGCTGTAGCCTATAACATGAAGGGTGACTGGAGACAGGCGGAAGAATTGCTGAAGAAAGCCGGTGTGAGCGGTGGCTCCATGCAAAAACTTTCCGAATAGCCCGAAGGACGAGAAAATAAACAAGGGATACGGATGTAACTCAGATATATATAGTATTAGTATTTTAAATTTAAAAACAATTCAAATCATGAAAGTAATGAAGTATTTTGCAGTGGCTTCGCTGGCGTTGTTTGCTGCATGTAGCAATGAAGAAAATCTGGTTGTACCGGAGGGTGCTAATCAGCCGGTTGATGTGATGATGTCAGTAGCATTGCCCGGTCCCGGGACACGTGCCGTCATGGGCGATTTGCAGGACACTGCCAACAATGGTGATCCGGCAACGGTTGAAAAACTGCATGTGTACTTGTTAAATGGAGATAGTATTGTCTTTGCGAAAGAGTTTGCGAAGGGGTCTGATGATTTTAACAAGCTGACTTCAACTATCGCTGTGGGACCCGGTGAAGCGACAGGAGGTTATAAATTCCTTAATGTGGACAAAGGTGCAACAAAAGCTCTTGTTATTGCAAACCCTCAAGGAGCGTTGGTTGAGAACAAACCTGTGTCTGATATTAGCAAACAACTGTTGAAGGCAAAAATTAATGAAGTGATTTATGCTGGTTCCGAAGTACTTACCACTGTTGGAGCTGAACCTTATGGTGTCAGTCCCCAGCAGGATAAGCGTACTGTTAAGAAAGCGGAACTTACCTTGGCTGCCAGCATGAACCGCTTCCAAGTGACTGGAACTAAATTTATCAAAGTTACTTGGAAAGACGGAAAAAAGGCCGAGGCAGAACTGTGGTGCAAGACATGGCTGGGTAAGGCTGAAAACAACGGAAAAACCAGTGATGATGCATGGACGGCTTTCAAGGCTGCTGCCGATGGCTTCAATAAGGAAGTGTGGGATGGTAAGTCTGACCTTAGCAAGAAAGCCGCTTTGAGCAAATGGTTGCAGGTTGTTGACGTGACCTCTGCGAACCAGGGTATCCTGATGAACCGTTTCAGCAGAACGCTTTCTATTCCTGCACTTACAGTGGAAGAAGAGGCAAACTGGTTCTGGGCCAAGACTTATGCAGGTGACAGATATAATTTTACCAATGGAACATTCAAACCTGATGGCAAGACAGACCTGTCCGATGTATCTTCCTACTTTACAGCAACTGCCTTTGATTTCGGAGCAGGTAAAAAAGCTGCGGCATTTAACTTTTTCGCAAATGGAATTACCGGTTACGGAAAGACTAATAATGCTCCCAAACTTGCTTTCGTTTTCAAAACAGGTGATGCGGGCGTATCTGCAGACAGACGTTTTGTAGTTATATCCGGTTATGCGAAGACAGAAGGTGCGACAGACGGTACGACTGATGTTCCGGCCGGTAAGGGTGGTTACCTGATTAATCTGAATCTTAGCACATTGAACAACGGACAAGGTATCCTGGTGGATACAGATCCGACCATTCCGGAAGGAGTGACTCCCGAACCGGGCGGTCAGGAAGATTTGGAAGATGAAAATGTGAATGTTATTGTTCGTGTTCAAGTACAAGCTTGGACTGCTGTGAACGTATTCCCTATCCTTGACTGATAATAGATAGGAGAGTAATAGCCACTTGCCGGAGCGGTTCTCCCGTGTTGGCTCTGACAGGTCAATACCGGATCCGCCTGTACTCTCGGGGAGGGGAAAGGTTATCCCCTCCCTTTTTTATTATTCCCGGGAGAAAGTATATGTTATCTATTCGGGGAAGTTATCTGTATTGAATTATAATAATTAGTATAAAGTATGAACATAAGATACATACCCACTTGGCTGGGGCTACTACTCACTTTATATCTCGTGACCGCCTGTGATCGGGTATATGACGATTTGAGCGGCTGTCTTGGCAACACGATTGTCTTTTCCTATCTGGCTGATGACAATCAGGAACATCTACAGGAATATGTGGATGGTATTGATGTCTTTATTTTTGATGCCAAAGGCGAAGTTCTTGTAGAAAGGCATCACTTGGAGAGGGAACGGTTACTTTCACCGCTGGAGGTCACGCTTCCGGAAGGGGATTATAAAGTGGTGGCCGTAGGCAACGCTTTGACAGAAACGATTATCGGTAAAGAGGACAGCTACAAAGGTTCGTCGGTTTCCCGCCCCGAACTTATGGAAAAGGACGGACGGGCATCCGGTACGTTTGACAGGTTATACCTGGGAGAAACAGCTATTACATCTAAAGTTATGAACGAGTCCCGTGACGTAGTTCGCCTTTATTCCCAGCATGTGAAAATCCATGCGGTAGTCCTTTCCGATGATGATAACAATTCGCAGACTTGGTTTGAGCAGAACAAGGAGGCAGGTTTTCGCCTGACAATGGAATCACTTTCCGCACGTTTCTATCTTTCCGGACAGCGGGCTGGTGAAACTTCTTTTGACCTTCCGTTTGTCACAGGCGAGGAGAATGATCGCTTCGTGCTTGACTTCAATACCCTGCGCTTTGATGACAAGGACCCGCTAACGATCCGTCTTATGCAGGGTGACAAGGTTCTTTGTACTGTAGATGTGGCACAATATATCGCACAATATCCCGAGCAGATACGGATAACGGGACGGCAAGAAGCGGTTCTTCCACTGTTTTTCCGCCAGAATCCCCTCTCACTGAGTATAAGTGTAAAACCATGGGAAGCTGTTGATGTGGTTCCTATAACTGATTGATTAATATTATGTTGAAAAATATTAAATATATTCGTATGATGAAGGCTGTGAGGTATTCTATGATAACGATGTCATTGGTCCTTTGCTTTATTTCGGTATCCTGCCAGAAGGAAGATACTGTTTCGGAACAGTTTTCCGATGAGGATGCTGTGACTGTCAGACTAAATCTTACAACCAGAGGTGTTGAAACCGGTGACAGCGATCTGCTGGATGAACTTTCCTCTGATCCTTTTCAGTGGTTTAAGACCGGTACGCTGTTTCCTCAAGCTCCCGCCCAGCCAAGGATAGCACTTATGATCTTTAACAGGGATTTGAACCGGTATGTGTATAATCAACTGCTTCCCTTCAATTCAACCGGGGTGGACGGACAATATCAGATCAATATACGTATTCCTAAGGGGGAAACCGAGTTTTATGCATTGTATGCTCCTAACCAGACAGGAAAGGATCTACCTTATTATACTCCTGAAGGCAATCTTCAGAATAAGATTCCATGGGACTTCTTAGGATCTGGTACGGAGGAAATCTCCAAAGAGGAATTTGCAGGTGCTGCTTTTCCTGCTATTATTAAGGAACAGCAGGATGGAAGTCTGGGATTACCTGTGAATAATCCTTATGACGGTGTAACTCCTTCTCCTGCAGATGAAAAGATTATTGACTGGAAAGGAACTTCTGTTGTCGCTTGGGCAGATTTGCCCGGCGTGTCTAACAGACTACATTTGAGTTTGCTTTCGGGGAAAACGGTGGCATCTGTTCTGCCCGCATCAGGAAAGCTGGCGCAAGAGATAACAGTTCCCCTATTCCGTGATTTTGCCCGTATCAGAGTATATATAGCAAGCGCACCCCGTTACGGTCAGGTTACGTATAATTACCAAGGGATTTCCTTTTTGAACTTTCCTGTATTGATGTCTCCCTCTTTCAGGGAAAATGATTCCGAGAAAACTCAGCTGGCCGCCTCCACCCCAGGAACAGGAAAGGCTATGGAACATACAGGTACATATTCTTATGGGGTAAAAAATGAAGGAGCACAATTGACTGTATACGAGGCTCCCCTTACTGCCGAGGGAGAGATTGATTATGTGGCAATGGAAGCTCGATTATACGAACAGTTTGTTGTGCCCCAGTATCTGGCTCCTTATATTCCGGAAAGTAATTCCTGGCAGAAAAAGCAAAATCACCCGAAAATACAGTTGACATTGGATTATTTTACAGGAGGAGATGAATCACAAACAAAAACGAGGACTTTCCTGCTTGATGTTGGTGAGGAGACTTCTCCCGGAGTATATTCTGGTCCTATTTATCCGAATCGGGATTATAAAGTATTCATAGTCCTGCCGGAATCTTCAGATAAAGAGATTATTTATCGGGTTGAGCCTTGGAATAGTAAAAAGGTAGATCTTCCTCCATTCCAATGATGTATACGAGAATTTATCACGATAATTTTTATTATTTATGAAACGATACAAGCTGAAAATAACTTATTTTATTCTGCTGTTACTGTCCCTCTTTGCATCCTGTACGGATGAAGAAATTTTTCAAGGGAGCGGTGTCACGGAGGGAGTTCCCACGACGGTGGACATAAGTGTCGGTACGGCAGCTAATACGGCCAAGACACGTTCCGTCTTACTGGAAAGTGAAGAGAGAAAAATCTATAACCTTTACCTGTGGGTTTTCAATTCTTCCGGTAACGTGGAATACTCACGTGAATATTCAAGAGCCGATCTTATTCAGGCTGCAACTGATCTTACAACATCCACAGGTGAAGTGGATGCAGATGCGCCCACCAGCATGGGATTATTGAAAAATATCAGTCTTACAACAGGGAAAAAGACACTGTTTCTTCTGGGGAACTATAAATCGGACGCTGACGGGTTGTTTCATGTGGAGTCTGAAGTATTAAACGGGATTTCAAAATATTCAGACCTGGAAAAAGTAAGAGCGGCCATGACTGTTCATACCCTGTTTCGTCCGAATGGTAACTTATTGATGTCGCTAACCCAAACAGTAACGGTTTCTACCGCTACAAAACAGATCGAAGTCTCCTTAAAACGCTCGGAAGCCAAAATCACGTTGAACCTGCAAACAATTGCCGGACTCACATTTGAGCCTGGAACATATCGTCTTGGTAATGTGCCGGGATCGACCTTCATTGCGGAACATGCAAAAGGAGCTGATCAGACTGCTTCATGGGATGCTGATGGGGTGGACAAAAAATTATACTGGGTCTCGGAATATTTCCAGTTCGAGGGTGATGCCGACAATGTCACCACTTCATTCTATATGCCCGAAAACCGAAAGGTTGCAAAGAAGGCTATTTCCCCGGCTTCCCCCGGTTATAGTGCGGAAAGGAAGGGGTATGACCTGAGGCAGAAGCAACTGAAGTCTCCCGTTGCAGGTGCAACTGACAAACCTAATCTGCAAAACGGTGAGACGGAATATGCCCCGGATCTGGCTCCCTATATTGAATTTACAGGTGAGTTACGTCAGAATCTTGCAACCGGTGATACTTCTACCGAACGTTTCGGAAGGGTGACTTACCGCATTTATCTGGGATATACGGCAGAAAATGATCCGGTCAATGATTATGATATAGAACGTAACGTACATTATACCTATAATGTGACCATTAAAGGCATGAATGATCTGGTTGTAGAAGCAAAATCGGACAAGGCGAAAGAGGAGGAATCTGCTCCTGGAGTAGAGGGACTGGTGTATGACGCACACCGGTCATTCAATTTTGACTGTCATTATGAACAGGGGCTGATGCGTTTTAAGAAAGATGAACTTGCCATCTTCAACCCGGATGGTACTCTGAAAGATGACGCCATGATTTCTTTTGCTATACGCACACCGTTCTGTGACAAGATTATCTCTTATACGAAAGCGGAATTGGAACAGTTGAAGAATAACAATTATATTCCTTCTAAAGAAAAAAAGGCTGATACGAACTGGCTCAAATTCTATATCCATCCAAGCACTCTGGCCGACAATGGAAACGAGGATATGCAATATTTCTCCGATACGGGTGCTAATCTGCTTTCGCTGGAGCAGTTCCTTTACAGGCTGATGAATGAACCTGATTATGTATTCAATGCGGCTTCGGGGCTTTGTAAAGTAACTGTTTATGCCAATGAATTTTTTTACGAACAAAATCCTATGCAGGAGAATGCTCCCAAGGATAAAAATTTGTGGAAAACCTTTGCCAACTCCCCGGATCGTACGTTTGATTTGCTGGTGAACACGTCGCATGAAATTTCTCCTGACGGACAGTCACGCTATCATCAAGCCATTGTTACTATTCGGCAAATGTCCATAAAAACGGTGTTTGTCAACAGTCCTGACGGTATGCGCGTTTGGGGCGTGGAGAATGTGAATGAAACCCCTGATTTGGATTGGTCGGTAAGAGCTCCTAGTGAACCGGATGCTTTTTATAATAAATACTATTCCAATGGTTGGGCAAACACATGGTCTTTGATGAGCAGGCGTACCGGAGGATTAACTGATAATATAATGCCTGATCCTATGTTTAGAGGAAAAGAGAAAACTTTATGGCAAGTTATGACAAAGGTCAATAATGCGAAGTTGACACTAAGTATGGATCACACTAACCTGGCCATGAAGAATTATCATGCTACATATGCCTGCTTCACCCCGTTCTTGCGAAACAGGGACAACAACCGTGACGGACAGATGCAAGCGAATGAAATGCAATGGTATATTCCTTCTGTTTGTGAAACAAACATGTTGTATGTGGCAGAGCGGGTATTGCCGTTAAAGAGCAGGCTTGTTGGGCACGCTCCGTCGGATAATGCTACAGCATTATTCACCTCAAGAGCTTTTATGGGAAGTACCAACTTGACATTGAACAGCCCTAATACTATTATCTTTGTAGAAGAATCGCATAGTATGACTCCTATATATAATTTTGATTACCAGAAAACGGCAAGTCCTGGAGAAAGAACTCCTTTTTCGGATGTGAGACTGATCAGGGATCTGGGAATCTTGGAAACCTCGGAGGATCATAGTTATCATCTTGATGAAATAGCTAAGGAACTCAGTAAGACACTGATCAACAAATGGACAGAGGATGAGTATCTGATTTTCAGGGCTGACAATTTACCTTCCAACACTACCAGATCTGCAAGGGCTATTTATGAACTTCCGGCACATAACGAGACCTCACAGATTAATACGATTTATCAGAAAGGATTCGAAGTTGCCAAATATATAGCCAATAGAATAGACAAGCGGAAGGATTTGGATAATCCGAACAGGAGTGGTGAATATTACTACGAAACTTGGACTACCTTGATGAACGATATAGAGAAAGGAAACTCTCCGTGTACTTATTATTTTCAGAATCCGGATCAGAGCGATTTGGGAACATGGCGCTTACCCAATGAAGCCGAACTGATGATAATGGCCGGAAGTCTGTTTGACTGGGATGACCGTGAGAGACCTAAAGTCTATGACTTTGGTGGAAATTTATCTTCTTTGAATATGAAAGATGGACAAGTTATTCATTCTCGGACAGGATTTTCCAGACGGGATATGAACGGAGGAAGATCATTTAGTGCCGGCTATCAGATGTATTTTGATGGTTATCTCAGGTTTGTTACGACTGTAGACACGCAGTGGGGAGGTGATAAAAATAGGCTTGTGAATGATAGGAACGGATATGTGCGTTGTGTGCGTGATCTTAAATAGAAAGAATCCATTTATGGCTCTTTGAATTTATAGCAGAGAAAGATGTTTTTTATCTTTCTCTGCTATTTTTTTATCCAAATACATGTAATATTGAAAATGCTAAAATGTGAAAACGTCATTAATATATGCTTTGGGGGACAATGAATGTGATAATTATACTTGGGGCACAAAATCATTTCAGGCTATGTTGAAGTATGTAAATCTGGAAATAAGTCTTTTGGATTTATTAAATCTATCAGCTCCAGAAAATTTAAAGATAACAATAGTAGAATTTTGTAACAAGGTGGCAAAATTGTGTAAGCTAAAAGATGTGAAACGATTTTCCCCTTTTAGAGAGATATTCTTTTATTTTTAAAGCTGTGGGAGTGCTGAAGTTTTCTCTTGCACATAGACGTAAATAGAAATAGTAAGCTAAGCCCGAAACTCCCTTTCTTAATCCGAGGTCAGTCAAAGACTTTTGTTCAATGACTGAATATACAGCGGAGTCTATTTGATGTAGTATTCCTGTTATAAGGATTATTTCTATAGGTATATGACGTTCGGTATAAAAAAAGGCTACGTTCGGTACATTTTTTCTGATAATGTTTGGATATGAAGTAAAGTGGACATACCTTGCAAACAAATCTAATAACAGAAAAATATGAACTTACAAATGCTACAGATAGTTTTGGTTATTTGCTCAATGAAAGCTTTTCTCCAATTTGTGGATGTTATTATATGGGGGGCTTTCATTCCCAAAGAGTGTCTCGATCGAATTAATAAAGGTATTAATAGCAGGTATAATATACTGAATAAATTTAGTATATGGATCGTTTGGAGATAAATAAGTCAGCAATATTGAGTAAGATTGTTAATCATTTAGTTTTGGTTAGCAACTCTGTGCATGATATAGGACTCTATTATGGAAAGATGGGGATTGTCCTCTTTCTTTATAATTATTCGCGTTATGTTCATAATGATTTATATGAGAAAATAGCAGAAGAGTTACTTGATAATGTGCTTGAGGAAGTGCATAATTATTTGCCCTATGATTTAGCAAATGGGTATTGTGGAATTGGATGGGCAATTGAATACCTTTCCGAGCAAAAATTTATTGAAGGGAATATTAATGAGATATTGAGAAATCTTGATGAAAAAATAATGGAGCGAGATGTGCGAAGAATATCGGATGAAACTTTGTCTTCGGGTTTGGAAGGTGTTTTCTTGTACGTCTTAACACGATCAATGGGTAATCTATTGGGAACCCCTTTTGATAAAATCTATTTGGAAGACTTATATGAAGTTGCAAAAAAGCAGAAGATAGAGAAAGGAGATAGTCATATATCCATTTTCCGGTGTAAATATATGGATTGGTTTGAAGGGAAAGTAGTTTATCGTGCCCCTTTGTTATTGAGTGATGTGATCGATTTTCCAAATATTCCTCAGGATGAAGACTTATGGAAGTGGGGAATAGGTATATCCAACGGATGTGCCGGTGTTGGGCTAAGAATGATGGTAGAATTAGTAAATTAGTGTATTATGAAGCACTTTTACTTAGTTGTTGATCGAGTAGATACGGAGAATTGTGGCATTGGAACTTATGTTGGACAAATGCTTCAATGCCTGAAGAGAGAGATAGAGCTATCTGTCACTATTGTTGAATTGGATTCTTCTGAATCAGAGTTGAAGGAGATTGAGGTGGATGGCCTAAAATATTTGAAGATTCCATTAAGATACAAAGGACTATATCGTGATAGTGGAGTGTACTATAGAACTGTGGCTTATTTGTTATGTACAATGATGGATGATGATAAAATTAATATCTTTCATTTTAATTATTTGCATCAATATGATATTGCTTATAAGATGAAAGAACTATGTCCCAAAGCAATTATTTGGGTGACAGTCCATTTTGTCAATTGGGTACTGGCGTTGAAAGGAAATGTTGATAAATTGCATAGCCTGCTTAGGGAGCATATATTGAAAGAGAGTCTCATATTAAAGGATTACATTGATAGTGGCAATATGTTGCGACTTGCAGATAAGGTTATTTTTCTTTCGGTCCAGACTCAAAAAACTTTATGTGATGAGTATAAGTTGGACATGTGTAAAAGTGTTGTGATAGCTAATGGAATAGCAGATTATGATATAAAAATAAGTAAGAGTGTAAGGAATAAGATTAGAAATTCATTTGGCTTTCTACAGAATGACAGAATTATCCTTTATTCAGGTCGTTTAGAAGAAGGAAAGGGGGTGGACGACTTGATAGGAGCTTTTCTTATTTTGCTAAAGAAAATGCCCGCTTGTCGCTTGGTGATAGCTGGAAGTGGAGATTTTAACCGATACTTTCATTTGGTAAGATTTTGTTCCCGAATAACTTTTGTAGGTAAGTTAAACCAGAAAGAATTGTATAAGATATACCAAATTGCAGATGTTGGAGTATTACTGTCTTTTACCGAACAATGTAGTTATACAATTATAGAGATGCTTATGTTTGGTTTGCCTATCATTGGTACTACGGCACCAGGTTTATCGGAAATGTTTGAAGACGGCATTCATGGTATTAAGATTAAAATGAGGAAAAAAAGGGATGGATCATTCTTCTATAAGAAGAGTGAAATTGTACAAGCTTTCTTGGATTTTTTTTCTAATGACCAGGTGGGCATTATATCTCGAAATTGTAGAGCGCATTATGAGAGAATGTATAGTTTAAAAACTATGTCTGATAGAATGGCACTATTATTAAAGGCTTTGTAGGTTCTGATTGTTTGTGACAGTAGTCAATCTAAACAGCGTGGAACTTTAGGGAAATAGAGCCGCCCATAGCCTTAGTAATAGTCCATTATGGTTGAACCTTAAATCCGAAAAGTGGCTGAAGGAGAAATTTGTATTAAAAAATGTCTGTTTTTATACAGTGTGTGACTGTTTTATTGTTTTACTTTTTAAAATTATATTTATGAAAAAATTAAACTCAATTAAACTGAATGGACTTAATAAGTCTAATTTGGAATCTCGTGATATGGCAAATCTTTACGGTGGCAATTATTGTTATTTTGGAAAGGAGAATCTTCAGGCCAATACAGATACAGGTAAATGTTCGTGTGCTTGTTCAAATCAATACAATGAGCATAATTATTACTCGGATTTGGGATTAAAACATGAAGCGGAATTTTTTAAATCTTCTAATTTTTAAATCTACTAATTATATGAGTCCAGTAAAGTAGACTTGATAATCTGTAATGGCCTGTAGCGAGAATAAAGTGTTTATGTTTGCTGTCTTTTCGCAGGAAAAGCAGCAAGCATAAACTATTTTTGACTTAATGATAGTATAGAACTATGCGAATGATATTGATACTGGGTGCTATGATATTGGGCTTCACGGCTTGTAGTAACAGAAAAACAGTGGATCCTACTCCTGTTGTTCGGGATAATATTATTCATTTGTCAACTGCGATAAAGAATGTTCGAGAGGAAATGATGCTTTCGGAGCTGGTGGATAGTGTCAGTTATATTCCTTTGGAAACGAATCCGAATTGTATGTTAGGTAATTATCAGCGTTTGACCTTTTCTCCCCAATACATATTTTACTCAAACTATTGTTTTGATTGGAATGGGCAGTTCTTGTTCCGTATTGGGAGCCAGGGTCAAGGGGCTTGTGAAGATATCTATGCGCATGTGGCCGAAATAGTATATTTGAATAATCATTTCTATGGGAATGCCTCTAAAATAATAGAATATGATGACCGGGGGAAGTGTACGGGGAAAGAGCTAAGCTGGTATGCCCAGAAAACGATGGACACTGCGCCGGTTGGGCGTATGGTCAATAAGGTCTGCTTTGCTCCGGCAGGAGAAAACCTGATGTTTTATAATTTTCCGGATACGGTTTATTTCATAAATACGGATTACGAGTTTGTAGCCAAACGCTGTATGATACCGTGGAACAGGAAAGGGCCCGCTCCGTCTATGATGGCGAGTGTGAAGTATACGAGCTACTATAAAGATACGACCTTATTTTATAATTTTTATACGGATACAGTTTTTACTGTTACCCCCACTTCCCTGATGCCTCGCTGGGTGGTGGAGTTGGATGAAGAATTACGGTTTCCTACCCAGTATCTATATGAAGATGGATTGTTGTCTGAAGCTTTTAAATGTTGGGAATCGGGCAACTTGGAAAATGCAAAAATGATTAAAATGTTGGATCACAAATATATAGTATCCGGTGTTTTTGAAACAGAGCGTTTCGTTTTTTTATCTGTCTATGAATGCATGCCATTCAGGGAGCTGCGTAAACTGCCTGAGACTCCTCCATTAACAGCTATTTACAATAAACGTACGGGTGAGACGTTTGCCGTGAAGCAATTTGTAGATAATCTGGGTGGTATGAAGACCTTCTTTCCTTCTTGGGGAGCGTGTAATGAAAAGCTTTTAGCCACTGTATGGCCTTATAAGTTGAAAGAATTTATAGAAGAGGAACAGTCTGCCGGACGGGCTGTGGCTCCGCAAATACTGAACTTGATGAAGCGCGTGCGAGAAGATGATAATCCAATATTGATAATAGCTAATTTGAAAACAAAATGAAATCATTTACTTTTTTTAGAACTGAGGAAGGAAACTATTACCTATATAATAGTAGAAAGTCGTCTTTGCTGAATGTACACCCTGTGATAAAGGTGATAGAGGCATTGGACAACAATGATGGAGAGGAAGCTTTGTTTGCTAAAATAATGAATCAGAATTTAGAAATAGGTGATGATGAAAAACGTTTGTTATTGGATAAATATCTATTTTTGAGGAATAATGGTTTCTTTGAAGAAATTAATGAGGAAGATTTTATCGATGGAAAAATAACTCCGGAAATTGTGGAGAAGCAAATTGCATTCATAGATAATGTTCTTTTTCAAGTAACAGGTAACTGTAACCTGCGATGTCAATATTGTTGCTATGGAGACATGTACTCAGATAAAGTGGAGAAAAAAAATCTGAGTTTTGAAACAGTTGAAACTGTATTGAATTATTTAATGTCTTTGTGGACTTCCAATAAAAATCTTTCTTATGAACATCCGATCAGAATAGGATTTTATGGTGGAGAGCCTTTGGTTAACTTTTCTTTGATTGAAAAAATTGTTTTTCTATGCGAAAGTATTACTGAAAGGACAGGTTTGGTATTTATATATAGTATGACTACTAATGCCTTACTGCTTGACCGGTATAGAGACTTTATTGTTAGACACAATTTTTCTTTATTGATCAGTATGGATGGCAATGAAGCACATAATGTGTTGAGAATAAAGCCTGATGGGGAACAATCCTTTCAAACGGTGTATGAAAATGTGAAAAAGTTACAACAGCAATACCCTGATTACTTTCAGAATAAGGTTGAATTTAACTCAGTCTTGAATAGCCATTCTTCGGTCGATGATATACATGATTTTATATTCAATGAATTTGGTAAAATTCCTTTAATAGAGACGATTTCACATACAGCACTAAGTGATGAACAAAAATATCAAGAAATAGCTAAAGATTATAAAGAGTCTCCAGAAATGATGATTAAAAGAAAGGATAGGTCTCCAGTATATAAGGAATTGGGATTCTTCTTTTATTATCAATTAGATAACGCTTATAAACATTATTGTGAGGTATTGTATGGGACTATCAAGCAGAAAAAGAGAATACCTACCGGAACCTGTTTGCCTTTTTTTAAAAAGATGTTTGTGACAGCTGATAATAAATTGTTAACATGTGAGAGGATCAGTTTACATCATGTGTTGGGCACTGTAGATAATGAAGTACATTTGAACTTTGAGGAGATTGCTAGCATATATAATTCTTATTATGAAAAAATGAGATCTCAGTGCCGGGGATGCTATTTAATAGAGAATTGTGGTGAGTGCTTCTTACAGTTTCCTTTGAAAAATGGGGTACCGGTATGTCACGTAAAGATGAATGAAATTCAATATCAACATTATTTGTCTGAGATATTTGGAGTGCTTGAGAAGAATCCAAGTTTATTTGAAGAAGTTAATAAAATGGTGTTTGCATGAAAAAGTATTGGTTTATTGTAGAAACATATGTTTTTCTTTGGAAAAAAGAAGATCATATATTGGTTTATAATTCTATCAGTGGGAAAGGATATATTTATAAATGTTCCCCGGATTTATTATCTTTTATAGATCAATTGATGTTACCTGAGAATTTGTATTGCTCACAAGTGGATGAAGAACTGTTGAGAAGAAAGTCTATTGGCGAATTTGTGATTTCAATGCAATCTAACTTCTGCGGTAGTTTGTTTGATGTTGATGAATTTCCTCAGAAGCCAATTGTGGCTGTTCCTGATGTGAATATTGGTGAGGATATAGAAGGTGTGGATAATTCTGTTTTTGGAGGAAATGTTCTACGTAATTTAACTGATGTGTTCATTTGCTTAACAGGAAAATGTAATAAAAACTGTCCAGATTGTGATTTGATTTATAAACAAATGTGTTGGTGTCATAAGAGTAATGAGAGTTTGGCATTTGAAAAATTAGAAGCTATTTTGAAAAAACTAGAGTATTTAAATGTATTTGAACTTCATTTCACAGGTGGTAATATGTTTTTGTATCCTTATTGGAGGGAATTACTCATAAAACTTAATGAAATATCCTATAAAAAGAGTTTTTATGTTCATTACTCACAGCTTAGAGGCTATGATGAAGATATTGATCATATTTTGAATTTGGAAAATTCCGTTATTAGAATACTTGTTGATTTCGCAGATTTTGATGTTGAGAACTTGCTTCTGATTTCTAAAAGTAGAGGACCGTTTGAATATTTGTTTAAAATAACTTCTTGGAATGAATATAATGAGGCTTGTGATATAATTGAAAGATTATGCTTAAATGCAAAGATCATTCCTTTCTATAATGTAGGTAATTATTCTTTTTTTGAAGACAATGTCTTTCTGAATATGCAAGATATATTGTCTACTAAGTGGACTAAAAATGAGATATTTGCAAATCAAAAACTTAATACAAATGATTTTGGCAAAATTAGGATACTAGAGAATGGATTTGTGTATGCAAATTTAAACTTTGCCCCTATAGGTAAATGGCATGATGATTATAGGGAAATCGTTTATAATGAATTAAAAAGAGGAACGTCTTGGCGTAGAACCCGTGATTCATTGCCTGTTTGTAAAGAATGTTTGTGTAAATATCTTTGTCCTTCACCCTCTAACTATGAATTAGCAATTGGAAAGTCTAATTTGTGCCATGTTAAATCATAAAATATTAGCTTGTTTTTATAATATTCGGTTGGATGCCATGGACTGCGGCACTTCTTGTTTGAGGCAGACAAAGAGGGATTTTATTATCGGTTGGCAAAAAGTCAGCCGGAGTTAGGAACTTAATAAGGGGTCAGATATGCAGGCTATTATATTGGCAGCAGGAATGGGTAGGCGTCTGGGAGAATTGACCCGGTACGACACTAAGTGTATGATTGAGGTGAATGGTATCCGGATCATAGATCGGTTACTGGCAAACCTGGCAGTCGCAAGACTATCGAGGATTGTGCTTGTGATTGGTTTTCAAGGTGACAAACTACGGGCGTATCTGGGAAATGAATATTGCGGAATTCCTATTTATTATCTGGAAAACCCTTACTATGCATATACCAATAATATTTATTCTCTGTTTCTGGCGCGGCATCACTTAGCGTCTGATGATACTTTATTGTTAGAATCGGATATTGTTTTTGAGAAGAGAATACTTGAAAGAGTGCTCGAAGAACCGTATCCGGATGTAGCAGTAGTAGACCGTTATAAGAGTTGGATGGACGGGACTATGGTGACTGTGGATGAAAAGCAGTTTATTGTGGACTTTGTATCTAAACATACTTTTTCGTACGAAAAAACTCCTACTTATTTTAAGACGGTGAATATCTATCGTTTTAGTAAGGAGTTTTCTGTAGGTAAGTACGTACCTTTTCTGGAAGCCTATTGCAAATGTTTTGATAGTAGTGCATATTACGAACAAATACTGGCCGTTTTGTCTTTGTTGGATAAAGCCGGGCTGAAGGCTTTGCCGCTTGAGGGTGAAAAGTGGTATGAGATAGATGACATGCAGGATTTAGATATTGCCGAAACGCTATTTGGTAAGAAAGAAGGGCTTTTGTCCGGTTACCAAAAACGTTATGGAGGGTATTGGCGTTTTCCTTTCTTGTTTGATTTTGCTTATCTGGTGAATCCACATTTCCCGACAGAAAGGATGCTGGAAGAACTGAAGGCTAATTTTGATAAACTGCTTAGGCAATACCCTTCGGGGAGTTATGTAAACAGGCGATTGGTGGCGAAGCACTGGAACATTCCTGCGGAGGCTGTCGCGGTGGGGAATGGCGCGGCAGAGTTGATAAGAAAGCTGATGGAGCTGCTTCCCGGTAGAATGGGGGTGATTCTTCCTACATTTGAAGAATATCTGGTGCGTGATGACCGGATAGAGACTTTCTTGCCGTTGAGGCCAGGTTATCGCTATACCGTAAGCGACCTGAAAACATTTTTTGAGGATAAGGGAGTGACTTCATTACTATTGCTGAATCCGGATAACCCCTCCGGAAATAGTATTCCTTACGAGGATTTGATTTCATTAGCGGGATGGACTCAGGAGCGTTCGATACGGCTGATTGTGGATGAGTCTTTTATTGACTTCTCGGAGGGCGGAGAGGAAACTTCTCTGATTGATGACAAGATATTGAAGGAGTATAATCATCTGGTGGTGATAAAGAGCCTGTCTAAGTCACATGGAATTCCCGGATTACGATTGGGAATTGCTGTTTCCGGTGACCATAAATTAATGGATGAATTACAGCAGAAACTTCCGGTTTGGAATATAAACTCTTTGGCGGAGTACTATTTACAGATTCTGGACAAATATGCAATCGACTACCGGCAGGCATGTGCCCGCTTTAGAGAGGAAAGAGCGCTCTTTTTTGAAGAACTTCAGGAGGTAGGCTATTTAGCGGTATTTCCTTCACAAGCAAACTTCTTTTTATGTGAAGTGACCCATAAGTACAGCGCCCGAGAGCTTGCGGAAGTTTTGCTGAGAGAGCATGATATTCTGGTAAAAGACTGTAACTTGAAGAGGGGAATGTATGGAAAGCAGTATATTCGTATTGCTATCAGGAGTAAAGAGGAAACCGGTATTTGGCCGGAATATTAAAATATAAATTATGAATATAGATATAAAGGAGGCACATCGGAGGATGCTTTATTTATTGCAGTCTTTCGATACTGTCTGCAAGAAGCACGATATTGATTATTGGCTCGATTATGGTACACTGCTGGGAGCTATCCGGCATCAGGGGTTTATACCTTGGGATACAGATACGGATGTGGGGATGTTAAGGAGTGATTATGCACTCTTTCTGGAGAAGGGTGTACCGGAACTGCCTCAGGATATTTTCTTTCAGACTCCGGAAACAGAACCGGCCATGGCTCCATGGAGCTGGTTGGTTGAGGCGCGGTTGAGAGATCGGCACAGCCGGTATGTTCCGGATAAAAAGACTCCGGCCGAGCCGATGCAGTTCGGTGGATTACAGTTGGATCTTTTCATCTATGATTGGGATGGTAAGTATGAGAATGCTTTGTCGAACAGTTTTGAACGGAATTTGAGTGAGAGCCGTATTCATTTGCGGCTGGATGAGGTGGAATATCTGGATACTGCACGATTTGAAGGAGTGGAGTTTCCGGTTCCGTCAGGATACGATACTTATCTGACCCGTTGTTATGGAGATTATAGAACGTTTCCCCCGGAGGAGGAAAGGCAAATTCCGGAAGTGGTTGCCTGGTCGGTGTAATAAAATGATTGATTACGTCAATAAAGAAAATATGGAAAGCGTAAGAGGGATAGAAAATCCGGGGATGATGGGAGAAATGGGGAAAATCATCGGATTCTATCGTCTTTATCGGCAGACGGCTGAAGAAGAGTGGGAAGAGAAAGCAGAAGTGTTGCTGGATGAGGTGATGGAGAATTGTTCTTTGGAACTTCCGGTGACTTATGGTGACGGTTTGTGCGGAGTAGGTGTCGGAATTGAGTATCTGTTGCAGGAGGGCTTTGTGGAAGGGGATGCCGACGAGATTCTGTGGCAGATCGATTGCAGGGTATTTAACACGATTAATAGTAGGGCGATCGGAACTTTAGGCATCGTGAAAGGTATTTGTGGTCTCGCTTATTATCTGTATTACCGGTTGTCCCGGAGGAAAGGTGAGGAAGACATCAAGGTGCTGCGAATGAAAGAGCATTTAATTTACCTGATTGACTGGATAGCAGACTCACTGCCCGGAGTCAGGGAAAGTTCACTTTTCGAAGAGGTGTTTTTTATTCTTTGCCTGTTGCATCGGTTGGATGTATTCAATGCAAAAGTCGAGAAACTGATGGAGTACTGTGAGAAGGGCATGATTACATCTGGAAGGGAGGCGGTATGGATCTGACAAGAGAGGTTAGCATTGTCATCCCCTTGCGGGTAGATAATCCGGAGAGGGCGGAGAATCTTCGGTTTATCCTTTCTTTGCTGCTACAGCAGACAGAGGTATCTGTGGATATTCTTGAAGCGGATACGGAGCAACGTTTTTATTTGTCTGAGACGTGTGAGAGGGTACGCTATCGGTTTGTGAAAGATGATGATCCGGTGTTCTACCGGACACGTTATTTAAATATATTGTTGCGATCGGCTAAGTTCCCGATTGCAGGTATCTGGGATACGGATGTGATTATTCCGCCGGTTCAGTTGAGAGAGGCGGTCGGCAGGATTTGTTCGGGCTGTGTGATGTGTTTCCCGTATGACGGGCGTTTTATCTTTCTGAATGAAGCTATGAGTGACAGAATCCGTAAGGACGTATCAGTGTTGGAAAAGGTGGATGCTACTTCAATAGGGATGAGACCTTCGGTGGGAGGAGCTTTTCTTGTGAACAGGGTTGCCTATCTGCGGGCAGGCGGAGAGAATGAAGCGTTTTATGGTTGGGGACCCGAAGATGCCGAAAGAGTGAAACGCCTGGAAATATTAGAGTTGCCCATTGCGCGTGTAAAAGGACCGTTATATCACCTTCATCATCCGAGGGGTATCAATTCGGGTTTTGATATGGGGGAGCGGGATAAACGTAATTTAGAAGCATTGTTGGCTACTTGCAGAAGGAGTAAAGCAGAGATGTTGAGGTGGCTTGAAAAACTAATTTTTCCGGACTGACTATACTAAGTTTATATGATATTTGATTGTCGGATTTATAATGGGGAATAAAAATAGATTGATTTTAAGTGATTTTTCAAATTGAAGAAGTATCTTTGTATATACACTTCCCTAAAAACAATATTAAAGAGACAATCATTATGAAAAACACAATATTATTGTTGAACAGCTTGTGGCTGTTCGGGCTGGTGGCTTGCCAGCCGAAACCTGTAGCTTCTTTATCCGAATGTCCGGTTGTCAATATCCGCTCTGCTTTGCAAGAAGAGGCTCCGATCTCCATGAAGGAAGATGTGGAGAGTATAGAATACGTTCCTTTGGAAACGACTGATTCATGTCTGATAAGTAATCTGATGAATCTACAGGTGACGGCAGATTACATGTTTATGTATAATGGAAAGACTGAAGAGGTGCTGCAATTCAATCGGGAAGGTAAATTTATACGCAAGATCGGCTGTCAGGGAAACGGTCCGGGAGAGTATGGCATGATAAGTGATCTGGCGGTTGATGACAGGAATAAGGAACTGTCTTTATTTCAGTATGGAGGAGATGCTTTGGTTTATTCGTATGACGGAACTTTTCTACGAAATGATACAACTGTGAAACAAGCAGGCGGGATGTATGTTTTTCCGGATGGAAAAAGGGCATTGAAAGGATTGGTTATAAAACCTTTTCAGCAGGCGCCATGGGCAGGAGCATTACAACAACCCAATGGTTCGTTACAAGAGTGTAAGGCCCTTTTCCCATCGGGGCTTTCCCGGGATGTTTGCTTTATGAAAGAAATCTGTTTCTCTCCTTCGGACGAAAGGGTATTAGTATTTACTGCCTGTAATGATACGGTATCTGCGATTTCTAATAATGGAATAGAACCGGCTTATGTGCTGAAGAGAGAAAATCCGGTTGAATATTATATGGACATTGCCAATATTAATAAGTTTGGAGATAAGACAGTCGAAACGGATCAGGTCATTGGGCTTTACGATCTGTTTGAATCTTCTCATTATCTTTATTTACGCTTGTATAAAGGAGATGTGTTGTTTATACAACGATTTGATAAAAAGACCGGTGAATTGAAATCACAACGCATTCCGAAAGATTATTTGGAATGCAGCAATAGTATTCCGGGTAGTAATATAATTGGCATTGATAATGATATAGATGGGGGAATACCTTTTTGGCCGGAGTATGCACAGGCTGACGGGGAACGTGCACAGGTGGTCAATGCGGATATACTTTCTTCTTTACGGGAGAAAGGATACCTGAAAGAGGCTCCTACTGCGCTGAATGTAGTGGATGATGCCAATCCGGTAGTGATTCTTTATAAATTTAAAAAATAGGAGGTCCCATGAAATCGTTTACATTTTGTATTTTATTGGCCCATGTATTGGCATTTCCGCTTTTTGCCCAGAAAAATGCAGCCATAACACTGAATCTGGCGAAAGCCATTACGCAGAGCCCTAAAACGGTAATGCTGAGTGAACTGGCATCTGATGTGCGTTATTTCCCTTTAGAGACAACTGATAATTGTCTGTTGGGTAATGAGTGCAGTATTGTTTATGCCGGAAATTCTATTATTGCAGGTGATGCACAGACCAGAAGTTTTTATCGATTTGATAAAAATGGTAAGTTTATGAATAAGATAGGTCAGCATGGACAAGGGCCTGAAGAATATGCGGTAGGATTGTTGTTTTTTACTGATCCTGATAACCAAAAGCTGTATGTTCAGGATTTTCAGGATTTAATCTGTTATGACTTCAATGGCAAATTTATCCGTCGTATACCGGCTCCTCATTTGAATATGGGTACCGGAGCTGTAAGTAGCGGAGAATCCATCTTATATTGTGATAATAACTATTTCATAAGGAAGGATAATCCTCAACAACTGTTTCTTATTGACGGGAATGGTAAGAAGCTGAAAAGCTGGAAAGGGTATATTGAACCGGGCAAGAAGTATGGTATTAACTTGTCCACCCGTGACGTAATGTATCTTCATGGTGGCAGTGTTTATTTTAAACCGGCACTGGAGAATCTGGTTTACAAGATTGATGCCGATCGAAAGAAGACTTTGGCTTGGAAACTTGATTGTTCGGGTAAAGATGTGGATGTCTCGGCCAATGAGATAGATCCCGCAAAACGTTTTAAGTCTATCGCAGTACAACAGGTTTTTGAGTCAGACCGTTATTTCTTTGTGCTTTATGTTCTGAAGAATGAAAGTTTTGTGGGATTGTATGATAAACAGAAGAAGAGTTTTTCAAATGTGATTATAAAAGATGATTTGGCGGCAGGATTTGATTTTACTCCTCCCGGAACAGGGTTGGGAAATCAGTTGGCAAATGCCCGGATGGTAGGTTATCTGAGTAAAGGTAAACGCTATTCGAAAGCTTTACTGCCGGAAAGAAAAAAAGAACTGGATGAATTGATAAACCGATTGGATGAAGAGGATAATCCGGTAATGGTTGTTGTAACATTAAAATAAAATCTATATAAATTCTTTTTAAACGTATGAAAATTACAAGTTATGTTTCTTTTTTATATTGCTTATGTCTGATGTTGGCGAGTCCGACAGTACAGGCGAGCGAAGTGCGAACCGCTATTTTTGAGGGGAAACCGTGTATTAATCCCCCTCATGTGGTGGGAAACTATCCTGCTACCCCTTTTTTGTTTTATATTCCCACCTCCGGAGAACGACCGATAAAGTGGCATGCTGAAAATCTTCCCAAGGGATTGAAGCTGGATAAAGAAACGGGGATAATCAAGGGAAAAGTAATAGAAAAGGGAATGTACAAAGTAATGCTGAAAGCTGAGAATGCCCTTGGAACCGATATACAGGAACTACTGATTAATATAGGAGATGAGTTGTTGCTGACTCCTCCGATGGGGTGGAACAGTTGGAATACATTCGGACGTCATCTGACAGAGGAGCTACTGTTACAAACTGCAGATGCAATGGTAGAAAACGGAATGCGTGATTTGGGGTATGCTTATATTAATATCGATGACTTTTGGCAGTTGCCTGAAAGGGGAGCCGACGGTCATATCCAAATTGATAAAACAAAGTTCCCGAGAGGCATCAAATATGTGGCCGATTACTTGCATGAGCGAGGATTCAAACTTGGAATTTATTCGGATGCCGCTGATAAAACTTGTGGTGGGGTTTGTGGCAGTTATGGATATGAAGAAATTGATGCACGGGATTTCGCATCCTGGGGTGTTGATCTTTTGAAGTATGACTATTGCAATGCACCTGCCGGAAGAGTAGAAGCGATGGAAAGATATGAGAAGATGGGGAGGGCATTGAGAGCGACCGACCGTTCTATCGTCTTTTCAATTTGTGAGTGGGGACAGCGTGAACCTTGGAAATGGGCGAAGAAAGTCGGCGGACATTTATGGCGAGTATCCGGTGATATTGGCGACTTGTGGAATCGTTCGACAGACGAAAAGGGAGGTTTACGTGGCATTTTGAACATTCTTGAAATAAATGCACCGCTTAGTGAATATGCAAGACCCGGCGGATGGAATGATCCGGATATGCTTGTTGTGGGGATTGGCGGAAAAAGTAAGAGTATCGGTTATGAATCGGAAGGTTGTACGAATGAACAATATCAGTCTCACTTTGCTCTCTGGTGCATGATGGCTTCTCCATTACTTTGTGGTAATGATGTACGGCAGATGAATGATAGTACGTTACAAATACTTTTGAATAAGGATCTGATTGCTATCAATCAGGACCCGCTGGGCATTCAGGCAGAGCGTGCCATTCGTGCCGATCATTATGATGTCTGGGTGAAGCCGTTGAGTGACGGAAGCAAAGCAATAGCTTGTCTGAACCGGATATCCGGACCCGTAGACGTGGAGTTGAATGTAAAGACGGTAGAAGGATTGTCATTGGATCGGGTATATGATGTTATAGAAGGCAGCCTTGTGGCTGAGGCTTCTACCGGATGGATCGTAAAGCTTGCTCCCGGTGAGTGTAAAGTGTTTATATGTAAATAAGATTGATTGTAAAATAGGGCTATCCGGTAAAATTGGCGGTACCGGATAGCCCTTTCTTCATAGTCAGGTTTATATTGGGTTGGTTATTTTAATCGTATGGTTGGGCCTATCTTATAAGTATTTTCCCATTGCCGGGTAGCAGCATTGTAACTTCTGTCGGTACCCAGATTCAGGTCGAGACCATATTCTTTCCTTTCCAGGAGGTTTATCCGGAATGAAGCGCCGTAATGGGATTGTGGAGATAACGGGAAACCTTGTACACCGGAGTTGGGATTACAGTCCAGCCGGTATTGTCCGTAAATATAAGCGGTCAGCCAATTATTCAGACGATAGGTAAGGTCCGCGTTAAGGGTGAAATCATTAAACATCCGTCCGTTAGAGCGGTATTGATAGGCATTGCCACCTATCCGGATAGCCAGTTGTCTGTTAAGACGATATACCAATCTGCCACCTGCCATATTCTGAGTACCTACTCCCCGGAGTGAATAACTGGAACCGTATAATTCGTATCCGAAATAGCGGGAATTGAACAGTCGGTACTGCTGCTGATTAAAATAACCGGTGAAGACGGGATCCAGATAGGAGAATTTTTTTCTCAGTTCGTATTGTTTGACTAACGGCATACTGTTATTGAAAGCAGGGTTGGTTTCTGACAAAGTATTCTTTATTTCGGGTAGTTTGAAGATTTGAGGGGTTTTCATTTCTTTGTGCAGTGTAAAGGCAGGTATGGGCGTTTCGTTGAATGTTTGCGCATAAGCAAATCCGTTGCCGCAAATGATAAATAGCATTGTCAATCTGAATTTTTGCATAGTTAAGTCTTTTATGTCTTTTAGACGCAGAGATATGCCGAATGCTGCAATGTTTTTTCAAAAGAATCATTTATCTTTGCCGAAATACGTTAAAAGTCGAATATGGAACTGGAACTTCAACAACTTACTACTGAGGTGCGCCGGATAGCAACCGAAGCGGGGAATTTTCTGAGAAAAGAACGGCAGAGCTTTAGCCGGGAAAGCGTAGTAGAGAAGCATGCGCATGATTATGTATCATATGTCGATAAGGAATCTGAGAGGCTGTTAGTGGGGCAACTGTCTGCTCTGTTGCCCGAGGCCGGGTTTATTGCCGAGGAAGGTTCTGGTGTTTATAAAGATGAGGCATATTGCTGGGTAATTGATCCGCTGGACGGAACAACTAATTATATTCATGACAATGCTCCATATTGTGTCAGTATTGCCCTCCGGAGTCGTACGGAGCTACTTTTAGGTGTAGTATACGAAGTTTGCAGGGATGAGTGTTTTTATGCCTGGAAGGGTGGAAAGGCTTGGATGAACGGAGAAGAGTTGCATGTTTCGAAAGTGGGGAACATTGAAGAGGCGTTTGTAATAACCGAACTTCCCTATAATCATCAACAGTATAAACGGACGGCAGAATATCTGCTGAAGCAATTGTATGGGGTGGTAGGGGGCATTCGGATGAATGGTTCGGCTGCGTCGGCTCTTTGCTATGTGGCTGCCGGACGTTTTGATGCTTGGGCAGAAGCATTTATTGGGAAATGGGATTATTCGGCTGCGGCGTTGATTGTATTGGAAGCGGGTGGAAAAGTAACTGACTTTTATGGAAATGGACATTTCATAGAAGGGCATCATATAATCGCTACTAACGGTCCTTTGCATCCTGTCTTTCAGCAGTTGCTGAAAGAAGTTCCTCCGTTGGATATGTAGTTTCGGTCATTGATCAAATAGAAAACACATCATGAATACTTGGTTCGACTCTTTTTGGTCTCTTTTGTTCCCACGTTGTTGCGTGGTTTGTGGTTCGCCATTGTCAAGAGGGGAGGAGTGTTTGTGCACCTGTTGCAATATAAATTTACCCCGTACCGGATTTCATTTGCGGAAAGATAATCCGGTAGAGTGTCTTTTCTGGGGACGTATTCCTGGCCTAAAAAGAGCTTCTTCTTTTCTTTTTTATCGTAAGGGTAGTGATTTCAGACGCATCCTGCATCTGCTGAAATATGGCGGATATAAAGAATTGGGAGAGGTGATGGGACGCTATATGTCAGCAGAACTATCTTCGGGAGAATTTTTTGATGGCGTGGATATGATAATTCCTGTGCCTTTGCACAGAAAGAAACAGAAACTTAGAGGATACAATCAAAGTGAATGGATTGCCCGTGGGATAGCTTCTGTAACGGGTATTCCATTATGTGCAGAGTGTATGATACGTGAAAAAAATACGGAAACTCAGACCCGTAAGTCTACTTTTGAACGTTGGGAGAATGTAGAAGGAATCTTCAGGCTATGTGATACTGTTCATTTTGAGGGGAAGCATGTTTTGCTTGTTGATGACGTGTTAACTACCGGAGCCACGACTGTGGCTTGTGCATCTGCGTTCGCAAGGGTGAGCGGAATACGTATCAGTGTGTTGACGCTGGCAGTAGCTGAGTAAATGGAGTGATGAGTTAATAGAGGGTACATTAAAGCACCCTCATATTCATTTAGAAAGTTTCAATTATCAAGTCGGATGCCAACATTCCTTTGATCGCTTCTCCAAAAGTCTGGAAATGGGGTGATGCTGCATGTACATCCATAGCATGCTGGTCTTTGTACTCTTCGTAAAAGATGAAAGCTACAGGTTGAGAGGGGTTTTGATACAGGTTATAGCTAATGTTGCCTTCTTCTGCCCTTGTACCTTTAATCAAAGCATCGGCTGCCTGTAAAAATGCTTGTTCTTTGCCGGGGAGCACTTCTACGCGTGCCACGATTGTTTTCTTTTCCATATGATATTTTATAATTAAGATGATTCTTGTTCCGCAAATTTACGTATAAATGGCGATACATTATTTTTCATTTGAGATAAATTTGTAGTAATCATCTGTTTCTTTACTCCTGGGGAATCCATACTTTGTAACTATGACTCTCTTTTCTGTTGGCTACAGCATAATATGGGATGGCTTTTGCCGGAATTTTACTCTGGCATTTGATGATATTGACTCCATGAAGCAGATCGTTGTCGTGAGAAAGCTCCAGTGGCGTTTGTGGCTGAAGTGTCAGTGTAGGCAATTCCGGATTATCCGCATCCTCAAAGCAGTAAATAACGGGGCCTGATGCCAGCGCAACTTGTCCACGTAAGTCTTTGACTGCTTCGTTCGCAGTGATCAGGCGAGGTTGCATCGGTAATTCAAGTTCGATGTGATCGCCTTTTTTCCATTCCCGGCTGATTTCCGCATATCCATCGACAATTCTCAGGAGAATATCCTTTTGGTTGACTTTCAATTTAACGGGGGCTTTCAGGTTCGACTGGTAAAGCCCATATGGGTTTTCTGTACCTTGTGCCCATCCGGGAATACGCACTTTTATAGAAAAGGTACCGGCTTTATCGGGATTGACTTGAATGGAAACGGCACCGTGCCACGGATAAGAGGTTAACTGTTTCAGGCGGACACTGTTATTTTTATCGATCGGTATGCGTACTTCACTTCCTATGAATAAGTTGACATAGATATTATCTCCCTGATATGCATAGATGTAACTGGGCATGGCGGACATGATTTTCAGAAACATCGGTGGGCAACAGGGGCATACATGCCATTCCCATCTGTCAGGTTTGTCGGTATTCAGGGGATTCTGATAAGTGTATTTATCACCAGACAAAGAAACGCCTGTCAGTACATTGTTATAGAGTACTCTTTCCACTTCGTCCATGTAGCGGGCATTACAGGTCAATTGATTCATGCGTTGACTAAAGAAACCTGCTCCTACGGCTGCACAGGTTTCCAAATAGGCGTCGGTAGGCAGGAAGTAGTCCGGACCGAACTTTTCATCTTCGTGGATGGCACCGACTCCACCTGTGATGAACATCCGTTTGCCTGCCATGTTTTCCCAAAGACGTTTAGCCGTTTCAATGTATTGAGGAGATTGGTTTTCAAGTGCGGCTGCGGCTAAACCGGTTGCCATCAAGGTAGCTCGTACAGCATGTCCTTCGATTGTTTTTTGTTCAAGTACCGGGATGGAATCTTGTGAATATTCCCCCCAACAGGGACGGGAATGGGGACCGAATTCCGTTTGGTGATAGCAAGCGTCTTTAATCCATTTTTCAGATTTTCGATATCCCCATGTTCCCCATAGCGGATAACCGCAGTGATGTCCTCTGTTCTCAATCCAGAAAGTGACCAGGTCGTAGTAATCTGACTCACGGACAGGTATGGAGAGTTTATCTTTCAATTCCGGTTCATTTTTATACAACCAGTAGAGGGCCATTACGGCTTCTTCGGGACCGGAATGCGCAGGAACGACATTTTTTCGTGGTTCCGGCCCCATATAATCTGCCATATAGTTGGCAAATCGGGTTGCTATTTCAAGTAAGCGTGTTTTTCCGGTTGCCTGATAATAGTGTACTCCGGCTTCGATCAGCATTCCGGCGTTATATACGTCGTGTTGTCCGCGCAGGAGCCCCCCATTATCTCCCCATCTATGGTCATTTTCCATGAGTTGGGTGTGGGTGTTGATATAGCCGGTAGGTTCTGTTTGCTGAGCGGCATAAATACGGTCGATATATCCGTCGATTCGTTTTTCCATTTCTTTATTGGGATGTCCGGCAAGGAAGTCTGCAATGCCCCGGATACTTTCGTAAACGAGTCCGTCATACCATTCTGGACCATCGTGTTGTTTGATATCTCTCTGTCCTTCGGCAACACGGTCGAAATTCCGGAAGGCATCTCGTGTATCGTCCCATCCGGGGAAAGGAGTATACTTTCCTTCGAATTTGTCTAATACATCATTAGCTGTTACTTTTCTCCAGGTTCCAAGTTTCGGACTCCAGAAAGCATCTTCTATCCGGACCTGGTCTAACTCCGGTAGGTGGAGTATTTGCCGGGTGTCAGTTGCAGGAGACTGGCACCCCACCTGCATCAGTACTGTGAGTACCGCTGCAACGGATAAATGTGTTGTGGTTTTCATTGTACATTGATTTTATAGATGCATATATGTTTATAAGTATCGCCGGGGTGAAGGTTTGTTGACGGGAAGGCAGGTTGATTCGGACTGTCCGGATAGTGTTGCGTTTCGAGTGCCAAAGAAGCCCGGTAGTTGTATCTTTTACCATGCTTTCCGGTCATTGTGCCGTCGAAAAAGTTACCACCGTAAAATTGTAGTCCGGGTTCAGTAGTCCATACCTCAAGAAAGCGTCCTGATGTTGGTTCATAAACGGTTGCTGCCAGTTCGGGCTTATCGGAGGTCTTGCGGTTCAGTACCCAATTATGATCGTAGCCATGGCCGAAACTTAATTGCTCAAATAAGTCGTTGACACGTTTTCCAATGGCTGTAGGATGACGAAAATCCATTGGAGTTCCTCCTACTTCCTGAAGAATACCGGTAGGGATTAGGGTATGATCGACAGGAGTAAACTTATCTGCATTGATCATGAGTATGTGATCGTTGATATCTTTGTTGCCTGCTCCGTGTAGATTGAAAAAGGAGTGGTGGGTGAGGTTGATAACCGTTTCTTTGTCTGTGCGAGCTTGGTGAATGATGATAAATTCGTTTTTATCCGTCAGTTGGTAACTCATGGATACTTGTAAATTTCCCGGGTATCCCTCTTCTCCGTCTTTAGACAGATAGGTAAGTTGTAAAGTTTGACTATCCGGCTGTTCAACATCCCATACTACCATGTCGAATCCTTTGAATCCACCATGAAGACTGTTGGGAATATCATTGATTGGCAGTTGGTAGGCTTTTCCGTTCAGAGTGAATTTTCCTTTCCTGATTCGGTTACCATATCGTCCGATAGTGGCTCCCAGAAACCTTTCACCTTTGTAGTGGAGGTATTTGTCCACATGGTCGTGTCCGAGGACAATATCCTCAAAATGACCGTTTTTATCCGGGGCCCAGAACTCAACGACTCGTCCTCCGAAATTGGTAATGGCAATCTCGATTCCGTTTTTGTTTCTCAGAAAGTAGAGATCGGTTTGTTTCCCGTCGATTACTTGCTGAAAGTCGGCTTTTTTCAATTGTGAATGTTGAGCTTGTACTGTGTTTGTGTGTATCATGGCAGTGAGTATTAATAAAATGATGAGTTTAGTTTTCATACGATTCATGTTTTTAGTTTATTATTCGCAAATGGTTAATTGGTCAGTTCTTTTTGTATTTGTTCCAGGGATTTGTTCTTTGTTTCCGGAAGTCTGAGGGCAAAGAAAAAGCTTAAGAACATCATAATGGCAAAGAAACTGAAAATGAAAGTACCTCCTGTACGGATGAAGACAGGAAACATCCAAGAAAGCAGGGCGGACCATACCCAGTGTGTCATGCTACCCAGCACTTGCCCCTTAGACCGGACACTATTGGGGAAAACTTCAGAGATTAAAACCCAAATAACCGCACCCAGTGAAATAGCAAAGAATGCGATAAATCCCATCAGACAGGCAAGCATATAGTAACCTGAGAAAGTATCCTGACAGAATCCTTTAGCTACTAATGCCAAAGAAATAGCCATACCGATAGAACCGATGTAGAGTAGCTTTTTTCGTCCTACCTGATCTATCAGAATCATTCCGATCATGGTAAATGTGAGGTTTGTCAGCCCGATTACTATAGATTGCATCATGGCAGAGTCAGTAAATACACCTGACATCTCAAAAATTCTGGGAGCGTAGTAAAGGATAGCGTTGATTCCAGATAACTGGTTAAAGGTAGCAATAAGGAAAGCATAGAGGATTGGTTTACGGTATTTGCGTTGGAAGAGCTTTTCGCCACAGTTTCCTGTCGCTACCAGAGATTCTCTGATTTCATGTACTTCTTGTTCAATATCCGCATTACTGACTTCTTTTATGATGCGACGGGCTTCGGTTTCCTTGTTTTGCTTTACCAGCCAACGAGGGCTCTCCGGTACGGTGTATAGTAGGAGTGCAAACACAATGGCGGGAATGGCTTCGACTCCCAACATCCATTGCCAGTCGTGTGCAATGCCATGTATCCAATAGTTGGAGAAGTAGGCAAGTACAATACCCAGGACAATATTGAACTGGAAGAATGCGACAAAACGTCCACGCCAGCGTGAAGGAGATATTTCGGCAATGTACATGGGACCGACTACGGATGAGGCTCCTACGGCCAGTCCACCGGCAAAGCGGAAAAATAAAAAGGAATACCAGTCGATGATGGCAGCACTGCCCACGGCAGAAACAAAATAGAGGAAAGCAATTATTTTTAGTGCTTTCAGGCGTCCGTATTTCTCTACGGGTTTACTACAGATGAAAGCTCCGATGATAGTACCGATTAAAGCGATGGCAATGGTAAAACCATGGCTGAAATCGGATAGGCCATATACTGTTTGGATGGATTTTTCGGCTCCGGATATTACTGCGGTATCGAATCCAAAAAGTAATCCTCCCAGGGATGCCACGAAGGCAATGTAAAACATGAAATTCTTTACTGTATTTTTCATAATGCAGATGTTTTATAGACCGAATTCGATCCGGTTAATAACATGATTCTGGTAACATTCGTCTAACTCTACAAAGTATCCGCTCCATCCCCATACCCGGACAATCAGGTTCTTGTGTTGTTCGGGGTGTTTACGGGCATGTAGCAGTTTCTCCCGGCTGACTGTATTTAACTGTAGCTGGTGACCACCAAGGACAACATAGGTTTTCACAAGCATACCCAATTTTTCAATGGTTTCGTCGTTGCTGAATACAGACTGGTCGAATTCCAGGGTGAGGGGGCCGCCATTGACAACACGATCCAGGTGCTGCTTGGTAAATGATTTAATAACAGATATCGGTCCTTTTTGCTTGAGAAACAGGCTGGGGGAATAATTTGCCGGGATCATTTCACCATCGTTACGTCCATCGGGAGTAGCACGCAATTGATTGGAATGAAAAATGTAGTACATGGCTGTTCCGGTACCTGCCCGATAAACTCCTCCGCGTTCATTTCGTTTATCGGCTAACGACTGATCGAAAGAGTCGAGTAGAGCTCCGGCTATCAGGTCGGCATAATCATTATCCTGTCCCATTTTGGGAGCTTCTTCTCTTAGCTTTTTCTGTAACTCTTCATAGCCTTGGAAGTTGTTTCTTATAGCAGTAAGCAGAGTGGTATAATCTATGTTCTGTTCTTCAAAATAGTATTTTTTCAGAGCAGCAAGGGCGTCGGTGGCAGTTGCAATGCCGGTCCCGTGAATGCCATAGTTATTATAGTAAGATCCTTCTGAAATATCTTTGGCTCTTTCGATGGTGCCATCCATAAGCAAAGACATCATAGGAGAAGGGATAATGTAGAGATTCCGGTGTTTTTCGCAGATTGTATCGACTTCTTTTTGTATTTCCTGTTCAACCAGTGTATAAAAAGATGGATAATCCGGGCAAGTGTTGAGCTTTTCAATGCATCGGTCTACACATCCTATTAAAGAAACAGCGTCTATATTGGGAATATCCATGGCTTTACCGGGGATGATGAACTCCCAGCAGGCAGCCACGACATAGTTGTATGCGTCCTCTTTCGAATATCCTTTGCGGATAAGTCCCGGAATGATGACGTCGTCATTGCTGTATTGTGGAAAGCCCAGCCCTATTTTTGTCAGGCGGGAACCTAAAGTGAATATCTCGTTGGGAGTACCTTGGTCTACACGAATGTTGATTTTGGGATCAATCAGCTTCAATTCGTAACTTGCTTGCAAACACATGCGTGACAGGTCGTTGAACAAGTATTCACCGTTTGCGTTGCGTCCTCCCAATACTAAGCTCTGACCGTTGTCGCCTTGCTGCATACCCGGATACAGGTCACTGTCTTTGTTGCATACCAGGAAAAATTCTTTAAGTAAGTCAAATGCTTCCTCTTTGGTAAGTGTTCCATTTTCCAAGTCTTTTTGATAGAAAGGATACATATATTGATCGAAACGACCGAGTGTGTTGTGATAGTTACCTGCTTCCCAAATGGAGAAATGGAGAATCCTCAAAAGTTGTAGGGCCTGTCTGAAGTTTTGGGCTCCTTCTGTTTTGACGGTGTGCAAAGTATATGCTGTTTCTGTCTCGTTAATGGATAATGCATATTGCTCGTATTTCTCAATTAAATTTTGTATGGATATGATGCTTTGATACATTGCTTGCAGGAATGTTTTTTCTCTTTCATTTAATGAGGGTGTTTCCTGACGTTTCCGAATCTCTTGTTTCCGTGCTTCCAACCCATGTCGGATTGTGTAAGCATAATTAGGAGAGATGTTACATACCGTACCTTTTTCATGGATATAATGTTTGCTTTTGATTTCATTCCATTCTTCCGGGGTATAGGGATCCGGTATTTGGGTGAGGGTGCGGGTAAAAACGATTCTTTCACCCGGAAGTATAACCGGAGTTTCGGCATCCATTGAGGCAGCAAAGCAAGCTGTGGCGCGTTCTACAGGAGATAAACCATGTAGAGCATAGGACGTACTCAATTTATCAAGTCCTACGCTCTGTAGTGTTCTTCTTTGTGAGTGGTGTTGTTTATCTAAAATATACGTTTTTAGATAGTTAATTCTTTCGTTCATACAATTAGATTTTTGATATTATTTTCTTCGAATACATTATGGATTTGTGGTGTTTTTCCGGTATCGAACGGAGGGTGATACTTTTCTCCGATCATTGCGTATTTGGCACCTGCTGTCCGGTGATATCTGAGGATCTCGACGCGTATCAGGTTTTGGGCATTTTTGATTCTTTCGAAAATGGCTGTCATATTTTCCCGGGTATCGTTGACTCCTGGAATCAGTGGTATCCGAAGGATGAAATCCTGCCCTGAATCGCAAAGTACGGTAAGGTTTTTTAGTATGATCGTATTATCTACACCTGTATATTTTCGATGCATCTCCGGATCTGTGTGTTTGATGTCGAACAGGATCAGATTTGCCAAGGAAATAACTTTGCTGAAAGTATGAGTGTTTGCATATCCGCTTGTTTCGATAGCAGTGTGTATATCCGGAAGTTGTTCGAGCAATTCGGTGATGAAATCCGGTTGAAACAAAGGCTCTCCTCCTGTTAGTGTTATTCCTCCCCGGTTAAGCCTATAGATATCCCGGTTCTTTTCAATTATGGCAATCAGTTCTTCTACAGTTATCTGATATCCACAAATACTTTTGACTCCTTTCTTAATCATGTATTGTGGTTGTGGTGAGATGCCTTCGGGGTTATGGCACCATGCACAGTGTAAAGGACATCCTTTTAAGAATATCGTTGTTCGGATTCCCGGTCCGTCGTGGATGGCAAACTCCTCTATACTGAATATTGTTCCTGTTTTCATTGTGTTTGGATTAACAATGGCAAATATATACATAATATTTTGAACAGGTACGAACTGGTATGTATGTTGTTGAGCATGTATTCGTGTTAAAATACAGAATATTAATAGCTCTTATTATTCATATGGGTAATGTTTATGGGAGTAGAGGCTATTATCCGGCATTTACAAAAAACGAATGTATCCGACCACTTTTAGAATGTATTTTTCCGAATGGGTGATGAACCGGTCTGTTTACTGACCTTTGCCGTTCTTGAATTCATTGGGTGTCACTCCACAGAAACGCTTAAATGTTTTGCTGAAGTAGCTGGGATTATTGAATCCAAGCTGCCATGAGATTTCGGCGATAGTCAGATTGGTTTTTATAATCTTTACTTTGGCAACATCGATCTTGATTTTATTTATAAATTCGGTGGCACTCAGATTTAACAGTTTCTTCAGCTTATTGTATAGTTGGGTTCGGCTGATGTTCATGTGTGCAGTCAATTGATCGACACTCAATTCCGGTTCTTCGATATGTTCGATGACGAATTGGGTCAACGATTTGATAAACTCTTCGTCTTTGTTGTTAAGTTCTTCGTTGAGTTCGAATATTTTCATATCGTGATAATGTTCGCGGATATTACTTTTAGCTTTGAGTAAATTGGTGATTCTGAGGTTCAGTTCATCAAAAGTGAAAGGCTTTTCAATATAGGCATCTGCTCCTGCCGATAATCCCTGCAGCTCGTTCTCTTTCGAAGGTTGAGAAGTGATAAGAATGACCGGAATGTGAGAATACTCCCGAGAGGTTTTAATATACCTGCTCAATTCATATCCGTCCATATAAGGCATCATGATGTCACTGATAATGATGTCGATAATGTGTGTTTTCAGCAATTCGACTGCTTCCTGCCCGTTATAAGCTGTTTTCACTTTATATAAACGTAGTAATTTACTTTTTAATATGTTGTTGATATCCGGATTATCTTCTACCAGAAGTACAGTCATTTTCTTTTCTGTATTTGCGGCATTCATATCTTCTTTTAACCCGGAGTTATTGAGTAGGTATACAGTGTCTGCTACTACGTCGGGGGAATTGACGATATCCAGCGTTTCATCGGGAACGATCATATCTTTGGAGTCTTCTACCAGAGGCAATCTTACTTTGAAGGTCGTGCCACTATTTTGATGGCTTTCTATCTCAACCGTGCCTGAAAGTAGTTGAACTAATCCATTCACCAAAGCCAGACCGATACCTGTATTAGAATATTTCTGATCAGACGAATCGGTTTTGTGGAAAGGTTGCATGACAGCCTCCCGTTGTTCCGGATGAATATAAGAGCTGCTGTTGTGGCAAGAAAGAATCAGTTGTCCGGCATTCTTATCCACATCAATCCTAAAGTTTATTTCACTCTGAGGATCAGAATGTTTGAAGGCATTGCTGAGCAGATTGCTGATGATTTTTTCAATCTTGTCTCTGTCGAAGACCGTATAGTAGGAATCTGTTGAGGTTGTATATTGAAAGACAACCTGTTTTTGTCTGAAGACAGGGATGAACAATTCGAAGATACTACGTCCGTATGTCATGATGTCTCCTTTCACATATTCTATACGGGCGTGATCGGTTTCTACGGAACGAAACTCCAGAAGCTGATTGATAAGAAACTGAAGGCGTTGGATGTTCCGATTGATTATTTTCATTTCTTCTCCGGTGATTGTGTTGTTCCGGCTGATTGATATATCTTCAAATACGGCCATCAGTATAGACAAAGGAGTCTTAAATTCGTGGGTGATATAAATGAAGAAATTTAGCTTATGCTTGTTTAGTTCGCGCAGGTTGTTCTTTTCCATGCGTTCGATGCGTATATCCATTTTATCACGCATGCGAATGCGGTAGAAGCGGACAATTATAAAGCCGATCAGGAGCCCGATTAAAGAGTAAATGGTGATCATGAAGCCACTCAATAGAAAGTGAGGAAGGATGTTTACAGTGATTTCACGGCGGTCGAATACAACTCCGTTTTTCCCGATAACCCGTACATGGAATTTATAAGTTCCGGGATCGAGGTTGGTATAAGTGACTGATTGTGGGATTTGTTGTGTTGTGTTCCACTCGGTCTCCATACCCTCCAGATAATATTCACAAGAAAGTTGTGACTGACAGTTTTCATTGTAGTTGATTACCAGGAAGTCAAAAGTCAGGGTATTCATACCGTGAGGTAAGCGGATAAGGGACGTACTGTCGATATTGCTTTGCAGGATACCATCCGGTGACGGCTGCACATGCTTATTGAAAACCTTGAAGTCTGAGAAAGTCAGGTGGATATCGTTTGTAGGGTTGTTATGGTTCAGTCCTTCCGGCCGGAAAAAGCATACACCATTGATACTTCCGAAGTAGAGAGTACCGTTTGGATCTTTATAACCCGGACAGGTATTAAACTGATTCGAAATCAGATTGTCGGATACCTTGTAGTGGGCAAAACTCTGACTTTCCGGATTAAATGAGAAAATACCGTTGTCCGTACTCATCCATAGATAGCCGAAACTGTCTTCTTGTATGGAATAGATGTCTCTCTGCCGGAGTTCGTTCTTTTTCCCGAAAACCTGTATACTGTCTGCATTTGCATCATATTTCATCAGTCCTCCATTACTGGTGCCAAACCAGACATCTCCTTTCGAATCGATAAAGCTGCAATAGATGTTATCGCTGGTCATAGTTTTACAACCTGTCGCTCCTTTCTGGTACCGGTGGATGCTATGGGTAGGAATATGATACCGGAAGATGCCGTTGAAGTGTGCAGAAAACCAGATATTATCCTTTTTATCACGTATGATGTCGTCAATGCGTATAAGTCGGAATACATCCGGAAGAAAGGGGGTGAATGAATCTGTCTGAAAATGATAGATATTGACTCCCTGGCTTGTGCCTATGAACATAGTATCGGGGTTGTGAACATAGAGCTTATAGATTGAATTATTGGATAACCCCGTATCTCTTCCTGCCAAATTTTTATATGAGCGGATATATCCCCTTTCCAAATCCACCTTTTGTAGGCCGTCGACAAAATTGCCAATCCATATATTGCCGGAGTAATCTTCGGCTAATGCGTGTACGTTGTCTCCGTTTAGCGATGGATGGGTCGATTTGTTTAGGTACCTGATGTGACCGTCCGGATAAAGAATGGAGATTCCGTGATCTTCGGAAGCAAACCACAACGCTCCCTTTTTATCTTTGATGATGTTACTGATCGCTTTTCCTTTCAGGTATTGTTTCCCATTATCTGCTATCAGGTAGTGGAAGTTGTTTTCAGTCAGGCTGGTATAGTTGATACCTCCAAAGAATGTACCGATCCACATAATATCTCCACGACTTTTATAAATGGTGTAGATTGCATTATCGGTCAGTCCGGACTGGACATCTTTCGCATGCTGGCGGTATTGTACGTAACTGTTGTCCGTGTAGTCGTAGATGAAAAGTCCGTTTTCGGTTCCGATCCATAGATTTCCCCGCATATCTTCCTGAATGCAGCGGATATAGCGCATGTCTTTTCTGTCTTGTGAAGAGAACTCCACTGAAACGAACTGGTTATAATTCTTATTATATCGGTACAACCCGTTTTCGGTAGTTCCCAGCCATAGAGTGCCCTGAGAATCTTTGTAGATGGAAGTGAATTCGACAGGATAGTCGGAAGAGACTTCTGCCGCTGTGATTTTCCGGGTCATTTGTCCGTTGGGGCGGAAACAATAAATCGTATTCGGACCGACAGCCCATACATTTCCGTTAATATCCAGTGTTACTTTTATAATCAATCCTTTGTAGAGCAGTGCCATGCTTTGCTCTACTTTATTATACGTATAGAGTCCGGAATCTGATGCGATGAAGACTGAACGTCCGTCGTAGACCATGTCCAGCACATATAGTGGGGTCTTGGTTTGCGGAACAATAGTGGTGAACTTCTCTTTCATCATATCGTATAAGCACACCCCCTCATTAGTTCCCATCAATAGAGTATCTTTCCCAAGCAGAAGCAGTTTCTCGATGCAGTTTGAAGAAAGTCCGTCATCCGACTTGTAGTATTGTTTAATGTTGTATCCGTCATACCTGTTCAGTCCTTTGAGGGTTGCAATCCAAATATATCCTTTCGAATCCTGCACAATATCGCGTACGGCACTATATGTAAGTCCGTGTTGACTGCCCAGAGAGTGGAACATAAGTTCATTCTGTTGTGCATTTAGTATAACAGAAGAAATAAATAAAATCAGGGTAAAAAAGCTCTTCTTCATTCGTCTCTTAATTACGTACAACACAAAAGTCTGAAATAAAAACGAATCAGAAAGGTACTTATGGTCACAAACTGATATTTATATTCACTATGGTAATGTTTGGTGTAAATATGAATATGAGTATCAGTGAATAATTTATTGTTCTATGGTTCGGGTCTCTTTTCGCCTACTTTTGCTGAAACAACAAAACAGTAAAATACGAATGCAAAAACAACTGAGTATGGAACCACACAAAATGGACTCGTCCTGATCCGGCTTCGGGACTTGACAAAGAAACTAAAAATGTATGAATCCTTTTTAATGACTAAATTACTAATATTATGAATCTAAAAGATCTGAACAACCTTAGAGCAGATACCGAAGGCAGGATAAAAGCCGTCTTCTTAATATGCATGTTTGTGCTGGTGTCTGCAGGTGGATTTGCTCAAAACACAAAGAGCATTTCGGGTACAGTGAGAGAGAAAGGCAGTAATGAAACTGTTATTGGAGCCACTGTACAAGTGAAAGGGACACACAACGGGGTGATTACTAATGAAAATGGAGAGTATACGATTAAAAACGTATCTCCGGGACAAGTACTTGTTTTTTCGATGATCGGCATGAATACGGTTGAGAAAACCGTAGGCAGCCAGAATCGGATAGATGTACTGATGGATTCGGGAGTGCTGATTGATGAAGTGGTGGTGACTGGTTATCAGACTCAGCGTAAAGTAGACTTAACCGGATCTGTATCCAGTTTGAGCTCCGACCAGTTTATGCAAACCAATCCGTTAAGCTTGGAACAAGCCTTGAAAGGCAAAATATCCGGTGTACAGGTAATGAACAATGATGGTGCGCCGGGTGGCGGAATCACGATTAAGATTCGTGGAGCCAGTTCTATTACGGCAGGCAGCTCGCCTTTGTATGTCATCGACGGTTTCCCGCTTCCTATCTCGGACGATCCGCTGGAAAGTCCTTTAGCAACTATCTCTCCCGATGCCATCGAGAGTATCTCTATCTTGAAAGACGTATCGTCTACTGCCATTTATGGGGCGCAGGGTGCCAACGGTGTTGTGCTGATTACTACCAAGAAAGGTACGGCCGGTATGAGTGAGATTTCCGTAAAAGCTACTTATGGTATCAGTAAACTGGCAAATTCAATCCCGATGCTGGGTGCCGAAGATTACATGCGTGCATATATGCGTGATATGATTATGAGCGGACGCTGGCAGAATGCCGATTTCTACCAGGAGTATAAAGATCAGGTATGGAATACCAATCCTTCCCGTTTCCAGTTCTATCCGGATCTCTGTTTGCAGAATGGTACCAAGCAGAATTATGAAGTGTCTTACAGAGGCGGAACCGAACGGATACAGAACTCTACCATTTTCTCGTTGATGAACGAAGACGGTATCGCAATCAATACCGGGTTTAAGCGATTCTATTTCCAGACGAATAACAGCATCAAACTGCTTCCGCAACTGACTTTGAACACGAATATCTCGTATGAGCACAATATTCGTAGTGGTGCTTTCTGGACAGAAGGAAACATTTTCAATGAAATACAGACTTTCTCTCCGCTTGTTCCCAAAGAGTGGACTTTCCAGAAGATAGATGACAACCTGTACTATACAGGTAAAATGGATAATCCTTATCGAAAGCTGAAAGACATTGATTACAATAATAAAAATAATACTTTCTTCGGTCAGGCGGAATTGGTATATAACATTAATGATAACTGGTTTGTAAAAGGAGGTATTGGCGTTCGTATCCCTAAAGGGGAAGTCAAAGAATTTGTTCCGAAGACCATCCAGCGCGGTTATGATAATAATGGCTTGGCTACGTATGCTACACAAAGCGGATTAAATATGCGTGGAGTGATACAGGCCGGATTCAATAAAGTATTCAACAAGGTACACAGTCTTTCGGTGAATGGCGTGTATGAGGCCAATACCAATAAGTATGAAACCTTTAATCAGGAATATTCCCAGTTCAATACCGATTTGGGGTGGGAAGGTATTTATGATGCAAAAAGTGGTAACCATGTGAAGTCTCCCGGTGTATCTTACGAAAAGATAGCCATGCTCTCGGGAGTGTTTATGGCCAACTATTCTTATAAAGGTCGTTACTTGCTGAAAGCTTCCATGCGTGCTGACGGTTCTTCTAAATTCAGTCCCGATAACCGTTGGGGATTCTTTCCATCCGGTGCGCTGGGTTGGAGGGTTTCAGAAGAAGAATTCTTTAAGAATGTGCCTTGGCTGGAGAAGAACGTAAGCAACCTGAAGCTACGTTTCAGCTATGGTCAGGTGGGTAACGACCAGATTGCTCCTTATGCTTATGCACAGACATTGTCTTCCAGCCAGCGTCAGGCCATCTTTGGCGACGGAGCCATCCCGGCTTTGTATACCAGCCGTATGGCGAACCCGGAGATCAGTTGGGAGGTGACGGAAGAGTTTAACGGTGGTCTCGACTTGGATATGTTCAATAACCGCCTGAATGTGTCATTGGACCTCTATACAAAGACTACCCGTGATATGCTGCTCGAACAGAATCTGCCACGTACTTCCGGTTTCGGGAAGGTGACCCGTAACATTGGTTCGGTGCGTAACCGCGGATTTGAGATCAGTGTAGGCGGTGTGCTTATTGATAAAAAGGACTTTACCTGGAATGCTACGGTGAACTTTAGCTCCAATCAGTCCAAGGTGCTTAGCTTAGGTACTGAAACACAGATGCTCGAAGGACGCCCCGTAGGTTCGGCTTCCGGTTCGGAGAATGTTCTGATTAAAAAAGGATATCCTCTCGGACTCTTCTATGGTTTGCAGATGGAAGGCATCCGCAGCAACTGGCATTCGGATTATAACGGTATAGGCAGTGCCGATTCTCCTTGGTGGTATGCTACCGAGAGAGAGATGCCTTACGGTTTCCCATCCTTTGCCGATACCAATGGAGACGGAAAAGTGGATATGAGTGACCGTGTTGTGATCGGAGACGTGAATCCGGTGTTTATCGGTGGTTTGAACACTCGTCTGCGCTGGAAGTTCATTGAACTGGCTATGGACTTCAGTTGGTCATACGGAAATGATATTATCAATGGTAATGTATACAACCTGATGAACAACGGGGATATCCGCAATAAATCGGCTGTGTATTATAAAGATGCCTGGTTTGCGAACAATCCTACCGGTACTTTTACAGGTCCCGGTGCCATTGACTGGTCAGGATATATGTGGGCTGCTTCCAACTCGGAGATGGTGGAAGACGGTTCGTTCCTGAAGATGAACAACCTGGCTGTTACCTTCCGTTTACCGAAGAACGTATTGAAGGCTTGGAAGATTAAAGACCTGGCTCTGACGTATACGATTAACAACGTTTTCTGTCTTACGAACTATTCGGGATATGACCCCGAGGTACGTAGCGGTAGCTCTGTGAACAACCGTATTCTTCCGGGAGTCGACATTTCGGCCTATCCGTACGCCCGCTCTCATATATTCTCACTTAATTTCAAATATTAACAGGTACTGCCATGAAGAAAATATTATTAGCCCTTTTAACCTCTTGCGCCTTAGTGTCGTGTGAGGGGTATTTCGACCAGTTACCGAAAACAGAACTTCCGTCTGAGACTTTCTATACCTCATATGACGCTGCTTTGCGTAATGTTGCTATACTCTATGCCAATGCCGGGCATGTGAACGATGGAATTATGACCAGCGACCGGTTTATGATGCCTTCGCTGATGAATGAAGGTCCGTTCGACCTGACATCTACCTCGGGTAGTGTGCTGAACTTATGGTCAAAGCATTATTCATATATCGCGCAGGCGAACCTGATACTTGAAAGACTGGAAGCTAACAAAGGAGTGATTGACGAGAACGCCGGACATTCTGCATTGGACAAGGCCACTATCACCGGATCGGCAACCGAGATGCTGATGGGCGAGGTGCGTTTCCTCCGGGCTTATGCTTACTTTACTTTGTACCGCTATTACGGTGGTGTGCCCCTGGTCACAGAGCCTACCGGACCGAAACCGGCTTATGTGCCACGGGCAACCCGGCAGGAGATGTTCAAGTTTCTTTATGACGAGATGGCTTATGCATTGGATAAGTGTCTGGATAACCGTTCGGGCATTGCTTACGGCCGTGTGACGAAGGGAGCCGTGGCAGGTATGCTGGCAAAGATGAAGATATTCCATGCTTCTTATATCCGCCGTGCGGAAATGTATGGGGATAAGATCAATGAAACGACGGCTGGCGATGTGGATAAAACGACGTTATATGCCGATGCCGTGAAGTTGTGTGACGATATTATTGCCGGTATATACGGAACTTATGAGCTGGAAGAGTACTTCCCCGCTGTATTTACCAAACGCAACAATGAGATTATGTTCAGCGTGCTGGCAGAAGAAGGGGTGGGCACCGGAAACAAGATACCGATGGGCTTTGCCGGTGAAGGCAAGTACGGTGCTACCGGCGGAAGAAACCTGACCTCGTGGCTGACGCTGCTATATGACATACCGATGTGGGAACATAACTACAGTTTCAAGGACGTGTGTATGGATTACGGACAGGTGGACCGCTTCAATGCCGAGAGTCCGAAACCGGGAACAACTCCTTATGATTTGCAGAATCTTTATGACCGTACCGGGAAATACTCCATAACGGGAGATGTTACCCGTCGCATGTGGAGTTCGGTGAAAGGCTGGGTGACCGGTCCTAACAGTGGCGGTGCTCCGGTCGGCTTGTGGGTATTCGAACCTGCCGGACGTGAACTGGGTCCTGAGTTCTACATCGAACCGGGTAAAGTAAACGATTATACCGAAGAGCAGCTTAAAGTCATGGATGTGGCTCTCGAGAGTCACGAACGGGCTTGGTGGAAGAACGAGACGAACGGGCAGAACAAGCCCAACCTCTGGAACTGTAACTGGTGGCAGTTGGGTAAGTTCCGTAACCTGAATCCGAGTGAGCTGAGCTCTACTTTTGATATCAATTACGGTGGTGTGGACTATCCTGTTTTACGTCTGGCTGAGGTTTACTTACTGAAAGCAGAAGCCCAGATTATGCAGGGGCATGCTTCGGAAGGAGTGAAAACGATGAACACCATCCGTGACCGTGCTTGCCATCAGGGTTCCATCAAAGATATGTTTGTCTCTCAGGGAGATGCTCCTTATACTTACCAGCCGGGTTCGGTTATGATGATTCCTACGAATATCAGTCCGGCCAATGCATTGAAGGAACTTATGTATGAACGTCTGCGCGAACTGGCAGCCGAGGATGATTGCGGGTGGCTCGATGTAGCCCGTTTCCCGGATGTGTCGATGGTCGACTTGGCCGATATCTGCCGTTATCGTGATCCTCTGCAGTTCTTTGATCCGTTTGGTGATCCGGCGCGTGGAGAGTACCTCTGGCATCTTTTCAACGAAGAGAAGGTATACCGGGTGCTGATGCCGATACCGTTTACCGAGTTATCGTTCTTCCCAGAGATGAAACAGAATCCGGGATATTTCTAATACTAAATACGAATGGATATGAAAACAAATAAACTGATTATAGGGCTGCTTGCTGTGGCAGCCACTTCGCTGGTTTCCTGCGAGAAATTTGGTGCAGACGTAGAGACACCGTCTGTCAGCATCTCCGTATCACCCCAGAATCCGAAAGTAGGCGAAGAGGTGACGGTGACCATCAATACCGATGCCCAGTACCTGACGCTTTTTACAGGTGATGAAGGCAAGAAGTTCGAACGTTCGCGCGTTAAAGCCATTATGGAGCACGATTGGGACAGCTTCTATGAAGAGTGTTACCGGGTTTCTTATGCCAAAAATGGGGAAAAGACCCTGTTTTATAAATACTTTAAAGACTATCAGTCCATCGAAGAGGTGAAGAAGGATTTTGAGTTCTTCGGTGCCATTGACAATATCCAGTTGGTCCCCTACAAGAAAGGGGACTTTCCGGAGGCTTTGATGGAGATGAGCTACATAGGGACCAATCAGCTGAAGTTTACGGTGACCGACCGGCGTATCCCTTCGGGCATACGGATGAAACCGGATATCCACATCTTTGGAGGACTGGCCAACCAGCCGGGTAATACGATTATCGAAAGCCGCTTTGTGGCGTGTGATGCCGACCGTGCGATTCGTAAGTATTCTAATGATGCCTGGGTAGCTGCTTACTTTGGCCTGCACACCGAGCAGTTGGAGGACTTTGGCGGATATAGTGCCGGATACAAGTACTATACGATGCAGGATGAGCGTTCGTACGGCGCATTCCAGACCAATGATCCGCTTTCACGTCGTCCTACCGAAGGATTTTATAAACTGGGCGATATGTACAATAGGGATACGTACCTGCAACCCTTCCTGGATCATGGTGAAAAGATCATTCTCCGCCAGGTGGACATGTACGTCAACGGCCGTTCCACCTTTGCGGCAGCCGACGATTCGCCTTATAAGTACGATCTGGATGGGGATGGAGTATTGGAAGCGTATGAATGTGAACTCGATCCTGCTACCGGACTTCCGGTTCACGAAGCCGACTATACGAAGTATAAGGGTTTCCAGGGCGATGTCTATCTCTCTTTCATAGAGATGGGGACCGACGAGTACGAACCTTGGAACACGGGTGTTTCGCTGGGTTCTGTATACACTACCGGAGGAATTCAGAAAACTTATAAGTACATTTACACCGGAGCCGGCGATTTTACCATTACGGCCGTTGCCACCAATGTGGGTGACAAAGACTATAAGGGGATCGATTATAGTGAAGAGCGGAGTAACTCGCTGGATGACTACAGTCATAAGAGAGCACTTAGCAGTGTGAAAATTTCAGTGCAGCCGTGATGCTTCTCTGCCGAATGTAAAACAGTGGTTGAGTATCTGCATGGCAGCGTTTATCCACCAGGGCCCCGGACGAAGTACCGCCGTATACCCGGACGAAGTACCGCCGTATACTCGGACGAAGTACTGCCGTATACCCGGACGAAGTACTGCCGTATACTCGGACGAAGTACCTGCGGGTAAAAAGTGCCACACAGCCCTCCTGTGACGGATGAGGCACAGCAATGCTCAACTACTGTAGATTACTTTATTAATTAAAGAATGGTGCCTATGAAACTTAAGTATTATATTTCATCCTTACTCTTTCTCTGTCTGAATATTTCTTCTCTCCGGGGTATAACTCCCCAAATGAAAGTCAGTCCGGACGAAAGGGGAGTAAGCTCGCTCGTCTTTCAGGGGGCGGACAATGTCTGCAACTATATAGACCACGGGAAGTATCTGGGCGATTTGAATCTGGCTTACGAAGTCAGGGGGAAAAGCTATGCAGTCTCTCTGGCCGATATTTCCCCACAGATTCTATCCGCCACCTCCGATAAGATACAGATATTCTGGCAGCTTCCTTCGGATGTACGCCTCTATCAGACTTTCACCATCAAGGGTGAAGAGGTGGACTGGGAGATTGAGTTTTTCAACCGCAGCCACCATCCGGCGACGGTGACGGACCTGTGGTTCTCTTTGCCTGTCGGTGCTTTGGACGAATCTATCCAGGCACATCAGAATCTGAACCGGCACTTCTCTCTGAACGGGAATGCTTCTTTTTTCTACTGGACTCCGCTGACAGGGCAGGGTGACATCCTGCTGATGACCATGCAGAAGGGAACTTCGATTGAATATGCCACAGCGGACGGCAAATATTATCTGCATTCCACCCATGCTGTGGACCGTACAGATGATACCTGGAGATTGCCGTCTACCTCAAAGACTGTACAGCCTTACGGACACTACGTTACCGGTTTCAACTTCACGCTTGCCGGAAATCACGAGGAGATACAGACGAAAATTTATGATAAGCAAGGGGTGATTGTAAAGGTTGCCCCCGGCATGGTCGTTACTCCAGAGATGGAGGTCTGTTGCGCTTTACGGTCCAAGCTGCCCGTTACCGGATTGACAGCGGAATATCCTGCGGAGATGCAGATCACCAGCCTTGGACAGAAGGCAGGAGATACATATCTGTATAAGTTTCGTTTCTCCCGTTTGGGAGAGAACCTGATAACGGTACGTTACGGAGAAGATCGGGTCTGTTTCCTCGACTTCTTTGTGACGGAACCCCTGGAGACCCTGATTAAAAAGCGGGCACGTTTCATTGTCGGACGGCAGCAGCATCGCGACCCTTCCAAGTGGTACAATGGGCTTTATAGCCTTTGGGATATGGAGAAAGCCGAGTTGCTTTCGCCCGACTACCTGGGAGACTTGCGGGAAGAGTTCATGGTGGGTGGTTCGGACGACCCGTCCAACAGCAAGCCGGTCTATGTGAGTGAAAAGAATGTCATCTATCCCGACCGGGAAGAAATCGCCTCTCTGGAATACTACGAAGAAAACTTCGTATGGGGCAAGTTGCAACGCACAGACCGGGAATATCCTTATCCGTACGGCATTTACGGCAGCGAAAACTGGCATCAGAACCGTAGCGGGAAATATGGTGGATACGAAGATGGCGGTTCGGGCAAGGGACGCATGTGGCGGACCTTCGACTATACCACTCACTTTGCCATTTATTATAACCTTTACCGGATAGCGGAGGATAATCCCGAGATGGTTTCCTACCTTGATGCCGATGGTTATCTGGAACGCGCCTACCGGACGGCAATGGCCTATTTTGAAGTGCCCTATAACATTTTGATGGGCAAGCAATGGACATTTCATGGCTGGACGGACTGGGCTTATAAACAAGGCAACTTTCACGAGCGCTATCTGCTCGACATCATCCGTGCCCTTGAGCAGAAAGGGAGAGAGAAGGATGTGGCCAAGCTGCGTCGTGAGTGGGAGAAAAAAGTGACTTATATGGTTTACGAAGATCCCTGGCCCTTTGGCTCCGAGATGTTTGTCGACCGTACAGCCTTTGAGTCTTCCTATTACGTGGCAGAGTATGCGAAGTTGAATACTATCGAGCCGGAAGAGCAGTTCTGGTACGACAAGAACCTCAAGAAGTGGTATTCGTATACTTCGTTCGATACTGCGATGATCGACCGTTTCATGCAGAACCAGCTGGATGGGAACCTTGCGCTGCGCGGATTGTTTGAGCCGGGATATGCCAATCTGGGCACAGCGTGGAGCGGACAATACGTAAACCTCGACTATATGACTCAAATGGGAGGTGTGGCATTGCTCGATTATGCCTATCGGTTCTCCGACCGGCCGGACAGATACATCAATTACGGATATAACTCTTTACTGGCTTCATGGGCACTGATGAATACCGGTACGAAGGAGACCGGCTTTGGCTATTGGTATAAGGGAGAGTGGAACGATGGTGCTGTCGGCTGGGCCTTCTCACCCTACCAGAATTCACGCACTTACATGAACTATATCAAAGTGGGGCGTTCTCCCTGGCGGTTTGATGGTGAAATAGACCACGGGCTTACCGGAGGCATCCACGGTTCGGGAGTCTATCTGGTGGATGATCCCGACTTCGGGCTGATCGGCTACGGAGCGAATGTCCGGACGGATAAGAACGGAACCGTGAGTATCACTCCCCTTGACGGAGTACGCCGGCAGATACGTATCATGACTCCTGTCCGTTTCTCCATCGAATTGATGCAGGACGGATTCCGGAAAGATCATCCCGTCACCCTCAAAGGGGCAGCCGAAGAACTGAGCTTCTTCATCGAAAACCGTTCCGGCAAACGTCACAACACAACCATCCGGACCGAAGGAATGCCGGAAGGTAAATATACTGTCATGACCGATCACAAAATGATAACGACATTCCACATTGAGGCGGGTAATACACATCATCCTTATTATATAGAGGTGCCCGTTACGGACAAACATACCCAAGTGAAACTTTTAAAAACAAATTAGAATGAAACATGTACTAACAGGGCTATTTCTGCTTCTCCTTACGACAGCCTGTTCGGAAGAGGGACAGCAGACAATAACACCCGTTCCCTTTAATCAGGTGACTTTGACCGATGGGTTCTGGAAAGAAAGGATGCAGACGGAAATCAACGTAACGGTACCTTTCTCCGTTGAGCAGAGCGCACCGGCGGTAGAGCGTTTCCGGCGTTGCGCCGCCTTTCTGGCAGGAGACTCCACAGCCCTTCCCGAGACTCACCGCTTTATAAGCTCCGATCTTTATAAAGTGATGGAAGGAGTGGCTTATTCATTGATGATTCGCCCGGACAAGGAGCTGGAAGAGTTTATGGATGAAGTGACCGACCTGATTGCTGCTTCACAGAAAGAGGACGGATATTTATATATTTCGCATATTTGTGGTAATCCCGATCTCCGAGAGATGGGAGAGAAACCCTACTCGTGGGTTGTTCATAGCCATGAGCTTTATAATGTGGGGCATCTGTACGAAGCAGCGGTAGCCTATTATCAGGCTACGGGTAAGGATAAACTGCTGAATGTCGCCATAAAGAGTGCCAAGCATGTGAATAAGGTGTTTTTTGAAGGAGGTGATCCCAATTATAACGGCGGCAAACCGGTCAATCAGGCTCCGGGGCACGAAGAGATCGAGCTGGCACTCTGCAAGCTATACCGGGTGACAAATGATACACTGTACCTCAACATGGCAAAGAAGTTCCTTGAGATCAGAGGAGTCACTTACCGTCCGGAAGGTGAGGGAGTAATGGCGCCGACTTACGCACAGCAGCATGCGCCGGTGAAAGAGCAGACCGAAGCTGTTGGGCACGCCGTTCGTGCGGCATATCTATACACAGCCATGGCACAGGTCGATGCCCTGACCGGACTGAATGACTATACCCGTGCGCTTAATTCTATTTGGACGAATCTGGTCACTACCCGTATGCATATCACCGGCGGCCTTGGAGCCATAGAGGGGATGGAAGGCTTCGGGGCTCCTTATGAACTCCCCAATCTGACAGCCTATAATGAAACCTGCGCGGCGGTAGCCAACGTGTTCTTCAATTATGGTATGTACCTGGACAGCGGAGACGCTAAATTCCTCGATATAGCCGAGCTTTCACTCTTTAACAACTCGTTGGCGGGCATCAACCTGCATGGCGACCGTTTTTTCTATGTCAATCCTCTTGAGGCAGACGGAGTGAGACGCTTTAATCATGGGAATGGCGGACGTGCTAAGTGGTTCGGGTGTGCCTGCTGTCCTCCCAATATTTCACGTCTGATCCTGCAAGTGCCGGGCTATATGTACGCCTATAGCAAAGACAGGGTTTACCTGACCTTGTATGGTGGCAGCCAAACGGAAATTCCCCTGGAAGAAACCCGTGTGAAACTGGAGCAGTCCTCCGCCTATCCGTTCGATGGAAAAGTGCGCGTGACGGTGCAGCCCGAAAAGGCAAGTAAATTCTCGGTTTGCATGCGTATCCCTACGTGGGCACGCTCCGGAGAATTTGTTCCGGGGGGACTTTACCCCTATAAACAACCGGGGCACACGGAAATTGAACTGAGCGTTAATGGACAGAAAACCGATTTCAGGATGGAGAAAGGATTTGCCGTTGTCAAGCGTAACTGGGAGCCGGGTGACGTGGTCGAACTCAACATCCCCATGCCGGTGCGTTTTGTAGATTGCATCCCCGAAGTCAGTGAGAATATAGGTAAGACCGCCGTAACCCGCGGCCCATTAGTCTACTGTGCCGAAGAAGTGGATAATGCCGGCCCCGTCCAACGCCTCTATCTGGGCGATGTTAACGAATCACAGGCAAAGGTGGCCAATATATCCTCCGGTGTGCTGCAAGGATTGGAAAGTATCACCCTGCCGGGTATGGAGAAAAAAGTGGAAGGCATCACCACCCGTGAGATCACGATGGTTCCTTACTACGCCTGGTGCAACCGGGGAGACAACCGTACGATGCTGGTTTGGTTGAACGATGAGGTCTCCACCGCCAGCATCGGCCAGCAAGCCATGGCTTATCTCCGTAATATCAAAGCGGTGAACGTATCCTCCCTGGCTGCCGGAAAGAATATTTCCACACGTGCGCTTTGCGACGGAAAAGTATCTGATTCTTCCGCAGACAAGCTGACTGAAAGGTGGATGTCCGACGGCTCGGGCAGACAATGGGTGCAGGTAGACTTCAAAGAACCCTTTCTGCTGAATTCCCTTTCCATGTATTGGCTGGACGATCAGGAAAAAATAGCCGTTCCGTCCGGTTGGTCGGTAGAGTATAAGTCGGATGCCGGATGGAATCCCCTTGAACTTTATGTGACGGACTCATATCAGGTGGGTACCGATCGGTTCAACGTAGTACATCCTTCAGGCAGTGTTGAAGTGGAATCCGTTCGTATTCTTATAGAACCTCAGAAAGGAAAATCAATAGGTGTTTCAGAGATAAGGTTTGAGTAGGTTCTTTTTTTTCAGCAGGAAAGAGGGTGTTGTACAGCAGAGGCAACATCCTCTTTCTCTATCAGTACATGCCGTATCCTCACAATGTAAAAACAAAAAAGGTCCGCCGTAATGACGAACCTTTGTTTGCTCTTCCTCTTGGACTTGAACCAAGGACCCTCTGATTAACAGTCAGATGCTCTAACCGACTGAGCTAAGGAAGAATTTAGCAACTGAGAATTTGAACTTAGCTCTTCCTCTTGGACTTGAACCAAGGACCCTCTGATTAACAGTCAGATGCTCTAACCGACTGAGCTAAGGAAGAATGATTTGTTTTTCTCAATTGCGATGCAAAAGTAATAGGATATTTTGAAATATGCAATATCTTTGCAAAAAAAAATAGTGAAATGGATAAAATAATTGGATTGGGCAACGCCCTGGTAGACGTACTTGCAACCTTGAAAGATGATACACTCCTTGATGAAATGGGATTACCCAAGGGAAGCATGCAACTTATTGATGATGCTAAGTTACAGCAGATTAACGAACAATTCAGTCAGATGAAAACCCACTTGGCGACCGGTGGAGCAGCGGCAAATTCCATACTTGGACTCGCCTGTCTGGGTGCCGGAACCGGTTTCATCGGAAAAGTCGGAAATGACGCTTACGGAAACTTTTTTCGGGAGAATCTGCAGAAAAATGGCATCGAAGATAAATTATTAACGTCTGATCTGCCGTCGGGAGTCGCTTCTACTTTTATTTCTCCGGACGGAGAACGTACTTTTGGTACTTATCTCGGTGCTGCTTCTACGCTGAGAGCCGAAGATCTGACACTGGATATGTTCAAAGGTTATGCTTATCTGCTTATAGAGGGATATCTGGTGCAGGATCACGATATGATTCTTCATGCCATTGAGTTGGCAAAGGAAGCCGGTTTGCAGGTTTGCCTCGATATGGCAAGTTATAATATCGTGGCAGGCGATCTTGAGTTCTTCTCTTTATTAATAAATAAGTATGTAGATATTGTTTTCGCCAATGAAGAAGAGGCAAAGGCGTTTACGGGTAAAGAAGACCCGAAGGAAGCCCTTGAACTGATCAGCAAGAAATGCAGTATCGCCATTGTAAAGGTAGGTGGAAATGGTTCTTACATCCGTAAGGGTACGGAGGAGATCAAAGTAGAGGCCATTCCTGTAGAGAGAGTGATCGATACGACGGGAGCAGGTGATTATTTCGCTGCTGGATTTCTGTACGGGCTGACTTGCGGCTATTCTTTAGAGAAATGTGCAAAGATTGGTTCAATTCTCTCCGGAAATGTTATACAGATAGTTGGAACCACGATTCCTTGCGAGCGTTGGGATGAAATAAAGTTAAATATTAACGAAGTTCTGTCAGAGTAAGCAGGCAATGAGTTACTTTTACGTCTCATTTTAACGAAAAGTGTATGAAAAAGTTTCTGAATAGACGAAATGGTGTCCTGTTGGCAGCCGCATTGGTTGTCGTAGCATTCTTTAGTTTCAAGAGCGGTGACGACCGCAATTTCCAGATTGCTAAGAATCTGGATACCTTTAATTCTATCGTCAAAGAACTCGATATGTTTTACGTAGATACGCTCGATCCGAATAAGACGGTTCGTGAGGGGATCGACTATATGCTCTCGTCACTCGATCCGTATACGGAATATTATCCGGAGGACGACCAGGCTGAACTGCAACAGATGTTGAACGCTTCGTTCGGAGGTATCGGATCTTTAATCACGTACAACCAGAAACTGAAACGTTCGATGATAGCCGAGCCTTTTGAAGGAACCCCTGCTGCTAAAATCGGACTGAAGGCAGGCGATATCCTGATGGAGATAGACGGAAAAGATCTGGCGGGAAAAAACAACCAAGAGGTGAGCCAGATGCTTCGGGGGGCAGTAGGTACGAGCTTTAAGCTGAAGGTAGAGCGTCCGGACGAAAAGGGTGGCACCCGGCCGTTGGAGTTTAATATTGTACGTCAAACCATCCAGACTCCGATGATTCCTTACGATACCATCTTTAATAAGAATGTAGGTTATATCAATCTGAGCACCTTCTCTGGTACTCCTTCCAAAGATTTTAAGAAGACATTCCTGAGACTGAAGAAAGAGGGCATCACCTCATTGGTGATTGACCTGCGCGGAAACGGTGGCGGACGTCTGGAAGAAGCAGTAGAGATTGCCAATTTCTTTTTGCCCCGCGGCAAAGTGATCGTGACTACCAAGGGAAAGACCAAACAGGCCAGCAATACGTATAAGACATTGCGTGAACCGCTGGATCTCGATATTCCTATTACCGTATTGGTAAACGGAGGCACTGCTTCCGCGTCCGAAATCCTTTCGGGAGCTTTCCAAGATTTCGATCGTGCCGTGATTGTGGGAAGCCGTACGTTTGGAAAGGGATTGGTGCAGACCACCCGTCCGTTGCCTTACGGAGGTGTGATGAAACTCACGACTTCTAAGTATTATATCCCCAGCGGACGTTGCGTACAGGCCATCGACTATAAACACCGCAATGAGGACGGCAGTGTAGGTATCATCCCCGACAGCCTGACTACCGTGTTCCATACGGCAGCCGGACGTGAAGTTCGCGATGGTGGAGGTGTGATGCCGGATATCGAAGTGAAACAGGAAAAGTTGCCTAATATCCTCTTCTATCTGGTGCGTGATAACCTGATTTTTGATTATGCGACGCAGTACTGCCTGAAGCATCCGTCCATCCCTTCTCCGCAGGAGTTCAAGGTGACCGATGCCGACTATAACGACTTCAAGGCAATGGTGAAGAAAGCCGACTTCAAGTATGACCAGCAGAGTGAGAAGATCATGAAGACGCTGAAAGAAGCTGCCAAGTTCGAAGGGTATCTGGATGAAGCATCGGAGGAGATCAAGGCACTGGAGAAGAAACTGACTCATAATCTGGACCGCGATCTCGATTACTTCTCAAAAGACATCAAGTCGATGATTGCCGATGAGATCATCAAGCGTTACTACTATACACGTGGAGGGATCATCCAGCAATTGAAGGATGACGATGGGCTGCAAGCCGCTCTCAAGATATTGGCCGATCCGGTCAAATACAAAGAAACTTTGAGTGCTCCGGTAAAGAAATAATAAATGGGGCTGTGTCAAAAGTCTTTTCACCACAGATTACACTGACTTTCACGGATTATCAACATCGATAATCAATGACTTAAAACTCACTTTGTGTTACTTTGTGTCCTCTGTGGTGAAAACAAACTATCAACGTCCGATAAGATAGCTCTGCTTTTTCCGCACAAAGAATTTTTCTAAAGACGACTGACTGATGAAGAATCTGTTATTGTTCCTTGTTTTTGTTTGTACTCTTTCTCTTCCTTGTCGGGGCAACCCTGTCCCTTTTTCACCTATTGTCCGCAATTATTCTGTTCTCGACTATAATGCCGGTAACGAAAACTGGGCCGTTGCGCAGGACGGGCGGGGCGTCATGTACTTTGGCAACAACAGCGGACTGCTCCGGTATGACGGAAGCCGGTGGAAGCTGTTTCCTTTGCCGGCGTCGGGCATTGTGCGTGCCGTTTACGTGGCTTCCGACGGGCGTATCTACGTCGGATCGTTCGAGGAGTTCGGTTATTTTGAAGAGAACGACCTGAATTTGCTGGAATATCATTCCCTGAAAGATCAGGTGAAAGGGTTCAATTTTCACAATGACGAGATATGGACTATCGTGGAGCAGGAAGGGAACATCGTCTTCCAGTCATTCGGTTCATACTTCATATACGATGGCACGACGACGAAAGGAGTCCGCTGCCATGAACTGCCCCTGAATCTGTTCCGGGTAGGGGATACGGTTTATTCCCAACTGATCAATGCAGGTGTTTGTGCCTTTACGGGTGATAGGTTTACTCCGTTGATCTCCCGACAGGAGTTGGGCAACAGCGACGTACTGGCAGGTTTGCCCTATCCCGGTGGAATGTTGTTGCTGACCCGTAACAGCGGTGGGTATCTTTATACCTCCTCCGGCATTCGTCCCTGGCATACAGATTGTGATGAGGAGTTGAAACGCCATACCGTCAATCGGGCAGTGATGACGAAAGACTCTTGCTACGTGATAGGAACCATCTCCAACGGGCTGTATGCCTTCAGTAAAGAAGGACGCCTGCTCTGGAAAGAGAACGCTGACAACCAGTTGGAGAATAACACCGTTCTGGGGCTGTATTGCGATATAGACAATAATATCTGGACAGCCCTCGACAACGGCATTGCCTACGTGCGCAACAATTCTCTGATTTATCATTTCGAGCCGGTGCGTCGCAAGGTCGGAATGGTGTATGACGTGCTGGTACGCGAAAAGGATGCCTATATCGCTTCCAACCAAGGGTTGTACCGGCTTGAAGATAACCTCCTGGAACTGGTTCCGGGACTCGAAGAGCAGGCATGGACCATCGGCGAATGGGGCGACCAGGTGCTTTGCGGACACAATAAAGGTACTTTCCAGATTAAAGGCATGCAGGCCCGGCTTCTTTCCGACGTACGGGGAGCTATGTGTATGCGGCAGGCGCAGATCGGTGGGGAAGAGCTCCTGATACAAGGTACCTACACTTATCTGAATATTTATAAGAAGAATGCTGCCGGTGAGTGGTACTTCTCCAATTCGGTGCGCAACTTCAGCCACATGGCAAAGAACATCGAAGTGGATCCTCACGGCAACATCTGGGTGCAGCACATGCGCAAGGGGCTTTACCGGGTGCGTCTCGATGAAGCGTTGAAGCAGGTGACGGACCTGAAGCAGTACGACTCTCTGTCGGGGAATCCGGGCGGGCATTGTTACCTTTTCAAGGTAAACGGACGTGTCGCCTTCTCGGACGGGCGGAACTTCTACACTTATGACGACATGGCGGATTCCATTATTCCCTACAAAGCGATGAACGAACAGTTGGCCGCACTCCGGGATATCCACACCGTCACCGCCATGAAAGGCGATCTGTACTGGTTTCTCAGCGACCGCGAGGCCTGTCTGGTGAGATGTACCGTGAACGACTTTAAGGTGGAGCGGAGAATACCCTTCTCCATGTTTGGCAACCTTCCCATCGAGGGGCTGGCCCGGATGGTATACGACAAGCGGAATGATTGCTCTTACCTCTGCCTCAATAACTCCTTTGCCCGTATCGCTGCCGACAGCACCGGGCTGTACAAGTCTCGTGAGCAACCGTCTTTATGGATCTCCAGCTTTTCGGCATTCAACGAGCAGACGGGCGAGCGGCTGCAACTTCCGGTTTCGGGAGATGATGAGATAGCCCCCGCTTTCAACAATGTAGGCATCTCTCTTGCCTATCCCGTTTACAATGATTTTGCGTTTCATGTGCGTTACCGCCTCGAGGGGTTGTCCGGCAAGTGGATCGAGGGAATTCCCGATTTGCAGAAAGACTTTACCCGGCTGCCATTCGGTTCTTATCGCTTCCGTGCCGAGGTGTACGATGACGGCGGGGTGGTTGCTGCCGTCGAACTGCCTTTCCGTATCCTGCGTCCCTGGTATCTTTCGTACGTAGCCATTGCCGTTTACGCTCTCTCCGGGCTGGCATTTCTGTTGGGGCTCCTTTACGGGGTCTACGTCTATACCAAGAAGAAGAAAGATGCCGTCATCGACCGTCAGCGCGCGCACCATAAAGCAGAGATAGAGCAGCAGGAAAAGAAGATCATGGCACTGGAGAAGGAGCAACTCGAGGCCGACCTCCGCTTCAAGAGCAAAGAGCTTTCGGGCGTGGTGATGACCAACATCGCGCATCAGGAGTTCCTGAGCTCGCTGAAAGAGGAGTTGCAGCAGCAGAAACTCTCCGGGCAATATACCCGCAAGAACCTGGATAAGCTGCTTTCGATGATCAATCAGAATATTGTCTCCGACGAAGAGAGCTGGAATATGTTCCAGTCCAACTTCGACCGGATACACGAGAATTTCTTCCGGAACCTGAAAGAAAAGTTCCCTGACCTGACTTCCGGCGATTTGCGCCTGTGCGCGCTGCTCCGGCTCAACCTGCCGACGAAGGAGATTGCGAAGCTGATGAACATTTCCGTAAGGGGTGTCGACGCTGCCCGCTATCGTCTGCGCAAGAAGTTGGGGCTTCCTCCGGAGAGCAGCCTGACGGATTTTATGATCTCCTTCAAGTAGTTGGAAATTAAATGATTGATATGAAAAGAAGTACTAATGCAGTACTTCTTTTTTTGTTTTTTCGGGTTTGTAGTATTCTTGCCGTATGGATAAATGGAAGGCATTTGCCGGAGATTCGCTTTATTTGTACCTGCAAAGTCGGAACATTCATAAATAGATACTAAAACTGTAAAGACCATGAAACATTTTGTACGAAGAATGCAGGCGTTCGCCGCTTCTTTGGTCATAGTGGCCGCCGGGGTACAGGCGCAAAAGGCTCCCCGGGATATGGACCGCTTTATCGACCAGTTAATGAAAAAGATGACGCTGGAGGAGAAGATCGGCCAGCTCAACCTGCCCGTGACCGGAGAGATCACTACCGGACAGGCAAAAAGCAGTGATGTGGCCAAACGCATCCGTAACGGAGAAGTAGGGGGACTGTTCAACCTGAAAGGGGTAGAACGCATCCGTGAGGTCCAGCGGCAGGCGGTGGAGGAGAGCCGTCTCGGTATTCCCCTGTTGTTCGGTATGGACGTGATCCACGGATACGAAACCATTTTCCCTATTCCTCTCGGCTTGTCGTGCACCTGGGATATGAAAGCCATCGAGGAGTCCGCCCGTATAGCCGCCATCGAGGCCAGTGCCGACGGTATCTCGTGGACATTCAGTCCGATGGTGGACGTCAGCCGTGACCCGCGCTGGGGACGTGTATCCGAGGGGAACGGCGAAGACCCGTTCCTCGGTGCTGCCATCGCCCGTGCCATGATACGCGGGTATCAGGGAAAGGACATGAGCCGTAATGACGAGATAATGGCTTGTGTGAAGCACTTTGCCCTTTATGGCGCATCTGAGGCGGGACGTGATTATAATACGGTAGACATGAGCCGCCAGCGTATGTTTAATGAATACATGCTGCCCTACCAAGCCGCGGTCGAGGCAGGTGTCGGAAGCGTGATGGCCTCGTTCAACGAAGTGGACGGCGTGCCCGCCACCGGCAGCAAATGGCTGATGACCGATGTGCTGCGCAAGCAGTGGGGTTTCGGCGGATTCGTGGTGACGGACTATACCGGTATCAACGAGATGATCGATCACGGTATGGGTGACCAGCAGACAGTTGCCGCCCTTGCTCTGAATGCCGGGGTCGATATGGATATGGTGAGCGACGCCTTCAGCGGTACACTGAAGAAATCGGTGGAAGAAGGCAAAGTATCGGCAGCTGCCATCGACGCTGCCTGCCGCCGCATTCTGGAAGCAAAGTATAAGTTGGGACTGTTTGACGATCCTTATAAGTATTGTGACGTAAGCCGTCCCAAGAAACAGATTTTCACCAAGGAACATCGTGCCGTTGCCCGTAAGACGGCTTCGGAGAGCTTTGTACTGCTGAAAAACGAAGGTGTGTTGCCACTCAGCAAGAAGGGTACCATTGCCGTAGTCGGTCCGCTTGCCGATACCCGGTCCAACATGCCGGGTACCTGGAGCGTGGCTGCCGTATTGGATAATGCTCCTTCACTGGTCGAAGGGCTCAAAGAAGTAGTCGGTAACCGTGCGGAGGTGGTAACCGCCAAAGGAAGTAATCTGATAGGCGATGCCGAATATGAAAAGCGCGCTACGATGTTCGGACGCGAACTGCACAGAGATAACCGTACGGATCGCGAGCTCCTGGACGAGGCACTGAAAGTGGCTGCCAAAGCCGATGTCATTGTCGCCGCGCTGGGCGAATCATCCGAGATGAGTGGAGAGAGCAGCTCCCGCACCAATCTGGAAATGCCGGACGTGCAGAGAGCGCTGTTGCAGGAATTGCTCAAAACAGGAAAACCCGTTGTGCTCGTACTCTTCACCGGCCGCCCGCTGGTGCTTACTTGGGAGGAGGAACACGTGCCTGCCATCCTGAACGTGTGGTTCGGAGGGAGTGAAGCCGCTTATGCCATCGGCGATGTCCTTTTCGGTGATGTCAATCCCAGTGGAAAGCTGACCGCTACTTTCCCGCAAAATGTGGGGCAAATCCCATTGTTCTACAATCATAAGAATACCGGCCGCCCGTTGCAGGAAGGACGTTGGTTCGAGAAGTTCCGCAGCAATTACCTCGATGTGAGCAACGAGCCGCTCTACCCGTTCGGTTACGGATTGTCCTACACAACGTTTGCTTACAGCGATATCCACCTGAGCAGCACAGAGATGAGTGCCGACGGAGAACTGACGGCAACCGTTACCGTCACCAATACCGGCAGTCGCGACGGTGCAGAGGTGGTTCAGCTCTACATCCGTGACCTGGTGGGCAGTGTCACCCGTCCGGTGAAGGAGCTGAAAGGTTTCGAGAAGATTTTCCTTAAAGCCGGAGAGTCCCGCAAAGTCAGTTTCAGCATCACACCGGAATTGTTGAAGTTCTATAATTATGATTTGCAATTTGTTTGCGAACCGGGCGACTTCGATGTAATGATCGGCGGAAACAGCCGGGATGTGAAAAAGGCAAGATTCTTGCTGAGGAAATGAAACTGTGAATAAGAGTTTACCGCAGAGGGCACGGAGTTTCATAGAAAAGCTTTTTCTTTCAAATATCCTATAAACCAAAGATCAAAATTCGGTGAGGCTCTGTGCAACTCTGTGGTGAATCAAGCGACTATTCAACTCTTTCCTTCTATAGATATTCCCAGTACGTTAATTGGCTATCAATTACTGATTCGCATGAATAATATAGAAAATAAGATTGCATTTTCAATTTATTGTTTTATCTTTGTAGAATTATAAGATAAACCTAACTTTAATCTCCGTCACAATAAAATCCAGACTTAAAAAGACTTAAAATCAATTCATTCATATTTACATTATTATTTAGGAAACCGCTACTTGTAGCGGTTTCTTTTTTGTACAAAACAGGAAAATTGCAAAAATGTCATTTAGATGCCTATATATCGTCACTTAAGCGGTGGCGAAACATCGCTTAAGCGATGAAAAATCATCGCCTAGGCGATGATTTTTAAGGGGTAAAACGACTCCAAATGACTATTGGTAATTAGTTGTAACATTCTATAAGGAGAAAATTTGCTCTTAAATTAATACAAAATGAAGAGCTGCTTTCCTCTCTTTCACTACCCGTCTCTTTCATCCGGAAAGAATCCGTTCCTAAACCAGACAAGTCTATTATTTTTATCTTAGAATATAGTAAGCGGAAAGATTCTCTCTTCTATTAAAGTCTATAGCGTAAATACTTCATAGCGGATATAGAAATAAATATGATTCACCACAGAGGACACAGAGGACACAGAGATTAATCAGCTGCGCTCTATCTGTTTTCAGATATAAGAACAGATAAAGAACAGATCAGAATAATATGCCCTCTGGTTCTTCTGTCTAAATAAAAACTCTGCGTCCTCTGTGTACTCTGTGGTGAATTCTAAACTGAATAGCCTCGACCCCTCCCAACCGTTTCATTTCCTTTCCTGAAACCTCTTTTTATTTTATTGAATATTAATTAATTATATCACTTTGTAGTAGGGATGCAGTACTCCGGAAATCCCGTTTTTTTCTTCATGGTACTCTTGTAGTACCCCTTTTTTTGACTTACATCAATTTACCTTCTAAGTTTGCAGCAGAATTTTAAATCAGTACCAAAACGATGAAAAAAAATCTGTTTACCCTATGTATGATGTTGCTGCTTTCTACGCTTTCTTTTGCGCAAGGCAGCCTGACCATCTCGGGTGTTGTCACCGAGAAGAAAACAGGAGAGCCTATCATTGGCGCCAGTATCCTACTGAAAGGGCAATCGTCCGGAACTATCACGGACTTTGACGGCAACTATTCTATTTCAGGTGTCCCGTCGGGCGCCACTCTTGTTTTCAGTTACATCGGCATGAAAACGCAGGAGGTCAAGGTGACTGCCTCCTCGAAGCTGGATATCTCTCTTGAAGAAGATAACCAATTGATAGACGAAGTTGTCGTGATCGGTTATGGTATACAACGTAAGTCCGACCTGACCGGTTCGGTAGGTGCGGTGAAGAGCAAAGACCTCACGAAAGTTGCCACTCCCAACGTGGCGAATGCCCTTCAGGGACGTGTCTCCGGTGTGTATATCTCGGCTAACGGTGCTCCCGGAAGCTCGCCCGAAGTACGTATCCGTGGTATCGGCACAACGAATAACAGCAATCCCCTTTATGTGGTGGACGGCATGTTTATGGACGACATCTCTTTCCTGAGCACACACGACATCGAGTCGATGGAGGTGCTGAAAGATGCATCAGCGACCGCCATGTACGGTTCGCGCGGTGCCAACGGTGTGATTATCGTCACTACCAAGCAGGGAACGGAAGGAAAAGCGGTGGTGAACTTCACCGCCAGCGAAGGATTCCAGTTCAACAACAGCAGCTTCGAGATGGCCAATGCCACCGAATACGCGACACTGCTGAACGAAGCACTGGTCAACACAGGCGGAAAACCCAAGTTTGACGACCCTGCTTCACTGGGCAAAGGAACCAACTGGTTCGACGAAATCTTCCGTGTGGCTTCCGTACGCGACTATCAGCTCAGCGTCAGCGGCGGATCGGAGAAGGTGCGCTACAACCTCAGCGCTGGATATTACCAGCAGGACGGCATCATCACCGGAAACACCTACAACCGCTTCACCCTGCGTGCCAACAATAGCTACAAGATCAGCAAACGGCTGACCCTCGGGCACAATCTGTCGGCCTCTTTCAGTCATAAGAAGAACGAAAACAGCGCGGTGGTGAAAGCTGCCTATACCATCAGTCCCGTGAAGCGTCCCTACAATGAAGACGGGAGTTTTATGGATTCCGAAAGCGCCTCTTCTGCCAATCCCGTCGCCACACTCCATTATACAAACAATGACGACTGGAAAGAACGTATCGTGGGCAGCGCCTTCCTGAACTGGAATATCCTGAACGGGCTTGACTTTAAAACCAGCCTCGGCATCGACTACATCAACGGACGCCGCCGCAACTTCGTGCCGAAATACTACGTTTCGGAAACACAGAAGAACGAAACCAACAGCCTCTCCAAAACCTGGGACCGCGACTTTACCTGGTTGTGGGAGAACCTGCTGACTTATGACTGGAAGATCAATGATAAGAACCGGCTCAACCTCTTGGGAGGTATCACGGCGCAGAAGCGTGTTTACGAATTGCTGGAAGGCACCGGACGCGATTTTTTCTCCGATAACGAAAACTACTGGTATCTCGACCAGGCTTCGGCCGGCTCCAAGTCGGTGGCCAACAACGGATACCACGAAACAATGATGTCTTACCTCTTCCGTGCCAACTATGCGTTGATGGACCGCTATCTGCTGACTGTCTCGGTCCGTGCCGACGGTTCATCCAAGTTCGGTCCTGACAACCGTTGGGGCTACTTCCCCTCAGTAGCTGCCGGATGGAGAGTCTCCGAAGAAGCGTTCCTGAAAGACCGCGTGCAGTGGCTGAGCAACCTAAAGCTCAGAGGAAGCTGGGGACAGATCGGTAATGATAAAATAGGTAACGACAAATACCGGGCGCTCGCCAATATCTCTCCGTCCTATGATGCCGTGTTTGGCGGCGTGTTCTATCCCGGCGGAACCATCACGTCACTCTCCAACCGGAGCGTTCATTGGGAACGTTCGGAGCAGATGGACCTCGGCTTCGACCTCGGACTGCTGAACAACCGCTTTTCACTTGAACTAGACTACTATCGCAGAGACACGAAAGACATGCTGGTGACGGTGGATGTACCGGCTTCCGTAGGCCTCACCCCGGTAGAAACAAACGTAGGGGCGGTGCGCAACAGCGGTGTGGACTTTACCGTGAAATGGGAAGATTCGCTGAAAGACTTCCGGTATGGTATCCGTCTGACAGGAACGACCATCAAAAACGAAGTCATCAGTCTGGGCGGCAAACGCATCGCCAGCGGTGACATCGGCGCCGGAAAATCCGTACAGATGACCGAAGAGGGAAAGCCGATTAAGTATTTCTATGGCTACAACGTGATCGGCATCTTCCAGAACGAGGCACAGATCAAAGACTACAACGAGCGTGCCACCGCTGCCACCGGAAATGCCGGACAACAGTATCAGAACAACGTAGGTCCCGGCGACCTGATATACGAAGATGTAGACGGTGACGGATACATCACGGCCAACGACCGCAAGGATCTGGGCAGTCCCACTCCCAAGTTCATCGGCGGTCTGGGCATCAGTGCTTCCTGGAAAGGATTCGACCTCTCTATCGACTTCCAAGGCAACTTCGGAAACAAGATATTCAATGCCAAGCAGGTGGAACGTTTCTCCGGTTCGGACAATTGGGACCGCTCCTTCCTCGACCGCTGGACACCCGAAAATCCGAATACCATGACACCGCGAATGACTCTGGAAGGCAATAACTATCAGGTGTCGAGCCGCTACGTAGAGAGCGGTTCGTACGTGAAACTGCAAACGGTGGAACTGGGATATACTTTCCCGAAATCATGGATGCAGAAGGTATCCGTGCAGAATCTGAGAGTCTACTTCTCCGGCAACAACCTGGCCTATTTCACCGGCTATAACGGCTTCACACCCGAAGTGCTGGGCGGCATCGACCGTCAGATCTATCCGGTGACAGCTACCTGCCGCTTCGGCCTGAACGTAACTTTCTAATATTAAATGATATAGACATGAATACGATTTACCACAGAGTAACACAGAGTCTCACAGAGATGATTTCCTTTTAAACATTCTATGAGATTAAACTCTGTGAGACCCTGTGTTACTCTGTGGTGAACCCAAAACCATTACAATGAAAAAGATATATTCAATATTACTGGCTTCGGCACTGACCCTTTCTTCCTGTGCCGATTTCCTCGATGTAGATTCGCAGGGAAAGCTGACCGAAGATGTCTTCTTCGGCGAAGAAGAAGGCGCGTTGATGAGTATTAACGCCATCTATACCCAACTCCGGGCGTGGGACATCATCGGATTCTCATGGTTTGCCATCACCGAGCTACCCGGTGATAACTCCGATACAGGCAGCGAACTGGCGGACGGCAGTGTGGCACGTCTGAACCAGTTCAACGACTTTACTTACGACGCCTCTACCTCCGAGATCAACGGCTGGTGGGAAGGCAATTATAAAGCTATCGCTTCATGCAATGTGGCTCTGGACAATCTGGGTGCGGTGAAGAACGAAGAACTCCGGGTGAAGTGCGTCGCCCAGGCCCGTTTTTTCCGGGGATTCTTCTACTTCAATCTCGTACGCGCCTTCGGCGGGGTGCCTCTGGTGACCAAGGTGTTGCAGCCCGGCGAATACAATCAGCCCCGTGCAACCGAAGAGGCTGTCTATCAACAGATCATCGAAGACCTGACCTATGCAGCCGAGCATCTGCCTACCCGTCAGGAGTGGGGTGCGAAAGAGTCGGGACGCGCCACCAAGGGAACAGCCGAAGGATTGCTGGCCAAGGTATATCTCTTCCGCCAGGACTATGCCAACGTGAAGAAATACACCGGTCAGGTGATTGCCCGCGGCGAGTATAGCCTGCACCGGGATTATCGCGACCTGTTCAATCCGAACTCTTACTATTCGGACGAAGTGATGCTTGCCGACCAATACCTTTGGGGCGAATCGACCGAACGCAACCTCGAGTCGGAGTATGTGAAATGGCAGGGCATTCGCGGTGAGATGGGCTGGGGGATGTTTTCTCCTTCCGAAGCCCTCGACCAAGCCTATGAAACGGGAGATCCGCGACGTACGGCAACCATCTTCTACGATGGAGAGACACTGGAGGGAAAGGGCGAGATCCATTTCAAGAAAGAAGTGCCGCCCCGTGCCAACAAAAAGACCATCTGGCCTACCGGTTACTGGAACGAGAATTCGTTTGCCAAACAGAATTGCCACCTGATCTTTCTGCGTTATGCCGATGTGCTGCTGATGTATGCCGAAGCCTGCAACGAATTGGGTGAAACCCGGGAAGCCCTCGACAAACTGGAGATGGTGCGCGCACGTGCCCGCAGAACAGTACATCCGGCGGATATGACAGTGGGACTGCCCGAGATTACGGAAACCGGTAAAGAGAAGCTCCGCGAGATCATCTGGAACGAGCGCCGCATCGAGCTGGCTTTGGAGGGACACCGTTTCTTTGACCTGATCCGTGCGGACAAGGTGGTGCCGGGCTATGCGGAGAAGATGATGAAGGCACACGGGAAGACAAACTTCTCGATAGCAAAGCATGCTACGTTCTTCATTCCGCAGAAACAGGTGGATATTTCGCAAGGGGTTCTCAAAATCTCATCTCCCGGCCCCTTCTCTTAACCTTTAAGAGAAGGGGAGGAGGCTGTGCGATGGAAATACGGCGTTCCGCCGTCGAAAGGGGACTGCGTCCCCCTTGCCCTTGTGGGGATTCCGAAGTGCGGTAGAGATGGCGGTCTCCGCCGCCCCGAAGGGCAGTGGGGAGCAGGCAGAGCTGGGTGAGAGAGGAAAGGTAGGTTTTCTTTTCTTTCGGTCTTGTACTTACTTCTAAGTTTGTGCTTGTGTTTGGGTTTGCGTCCACTCCTGGGTTTGCGTCCATTTCAACTTTATGTTCACCCCGACTTTATGTTCACATTCAATTAAAAAGTATATATATAACCAGTTCATTTAAATAGAATCATTCCAATACTATCAATTCCATGATTACACCCGGCGTCCTCCCCACCGTCCTTTGGGGGGGGGGCGGACGCCGCCATCCCCTCTGCACTGCGGAATCCCCACAAGGGCAAGGGGGACACAGTCCCCTTTCGACGGCGGAACGCCGTATCTCCACCGCGCAGCCACCTCCCCTTCTCTTAAAGGTTAAGAGAAGGGGCCGGGGGATAAGATTTTGAAACATTATGAAACATACCCTATTATTTCTTCTTCTGATCTGTGCCTCCTCGTTGCAGACCACCGTTGCAGGCAATCGTCCGAAACTGACCGACGACGAGTTGATGACCCTTGTCCAGAAACAAACCTTCCGTTATTTCTGGGATTTTGCCCATCCCGAATCCGGCTTGGCGCGTGAGCGCAGCAACGACCGTCTGGAAGTTGCGACGATCGGCGGTTCCGGCTTTGGCGTGATGGCAATTATAGTCGGAGTGGAGCGTGGTTTCATCACCCGTGAGCAAGGAGCGGAACGTCTGCTCAAGATGGTGGAGTTCCTCAACAAAGCCGACAGCTATCACGGCATCTGGGCACATTGGATGGACGGTGCAACCGGAAAGACAATCCCCTTCAGCCGTAAGGATGATGGTGCCGACCTGGTAGAATCCGCTTTCATGTTCGAAGGACTGCTGGTAGCCCATCAGTACTTCGACCGGGATACCCCCACTGAAAACCGGGTGCGGGGACTCATCAACTCCCTCTGGCATCAGGCCGAGTGGGACTGGTTCACCCGTGGAGGTGAAGATGTGCTCTATTGGCACTGGTCACCCAATAACGGCTGGGCAATGAATCATCAGCTGAAAGGGCAGAACGAGTGCCACATAGCCTATGTGCTGGCTGCCTCTTCACCTACTTATCCCATCCGCGAATCGGTCTATCATAAAGGATGGGCCAACTCGATCACCTTTAAGAACGGCAAGGAGTTCTACGGCATCCGTCTGCCGCTGGGCACCGACTTTGGCGGACCGCTCTTCTTCACCCATTACTCTTACCTCGGACTCGACCCGCGCGGGCTTAAAGACCGCTATGCCGACTACGGTGAGCAGATGAAGGCGCATACCCTGATCAACCGTGCCTATTGCATTGACAACCCGAAGAAGTACAAAGGATACAGCCGCAAATGCTGGGGACTGACGGCAAGTGACAACCATCTGGGCTACTCGGCGCATTGCCCGCAGAACGATCTGGGAGTGATCACTCCGACCGCGGCCATCTCTTCTATTCCTTATACTCCAGAACATTCTCTGGAAGCTATGCGTTACTTTTACGAAGAGCTGGGCGACCGCCTTTGGGGAGAATACGGCTTCAAGGATGCCTTCAACCTGACCGAGAACTGGTTTGCACCTTCTTATCTGGCCATCGACCAGGGCCCTATTGTGGTAATGATTGAGAATTACCGCACGGGGCTGATCTGGAAACTGTTCATGAGCCATCCCGATGTGCAGAGAGGGCTGAAGAGACTGGGGTTCAGTTCAGAATCAAAATAAATAAGATAAAGGTTCACCACAGAGTAACACAGAGTCTCACAGAGTTTTGATTTTTTATTAATGGGATTTCTAAAAAGAAAAAACTTCTCTGTGAGACTCTGTGTTACTCTGTGGTGAAAACATACCGTTACAACCATGAAACAGCTATTTCTCCTTTTACTCCTCTTCCTGTCCCCGGCTCTTGCTCCCGCACAGGACATGCGGCAGGATACCTACTGCAACCCGCTGAACATAGATTATACATATATGATCTATAATTCCGACAAGGACATCTCTTACCGTTCCGGTGCCGATCCAGCGGTGGTCAGGTTCCGCGGCGAATACTATATGTTCGTCACCCGCTCCAATGGTTACTGGCATTCTAAGGATCTGCTGAACTGGGACTTTATCACTCCCAAAAACTGGTATCCGCAGGGAAGCAACGCCCCCGCCGCCCATAACTACAAAGACTCTGTGCTCTACGTCACCGGCGATCCGTCCGGTTCGATGAGTATCCTTTACTCCGACGACCCGAAGCGGGGAGAATGGAAAGCCACCCCCGCCATCTTGCATAACCTGCAGGATCCGGACCTGTTTATCGACGATGACGGCCGGGCCTATATGTTCTGGGGATCGTCCAATGTCTATCCCATCCGGGGAGTGGAGTTGGACAAGAATCACCGCTTTCTTCCCAAAGGAGAGGTGAAAGAGCTTTTCAGCCTCGACATGCTCCGCCACGGTTGGGAACGTTTCGGCGAGAACCACAGCGACACGGTTCTGGGAGGTTATATCGAAGGCCCGTGGCTGACCAAGCACAACGGGAGATATTATATGCAGTATGGTGCTCCCGGCACTGAGTTCAATGTCTATGCCGACGGCGTTTATGTAGCCGATCATCCGATGGGGCCTTACACTTATCAGAAACATAACCCCGTGTCGTATAAACCGGGCGGATACATGAACGGTGCCGGACACGGAAGCACGGTCCAGGGCCCCGGCGGAGCGTACTGGCATTTTGCTTCGATGGCCCTTTCCATCAATGTCAACTGGGAACGCCGCCTCTGCATGTTCCCTGCCGGATTCGATAAAGACGGCATCATGTACGTAGATACCCGTTTCGGAGATTATCCACGTTATGCCCCCGCTGTGCCCGGCAAGAGGGGCCGGTTCCGGGGATGGATGCTCCTGTCTTACCGCAAACCGGTGACAGCATCTGCCGTGAAAGGCGGATTCGGACCTGCCGCACTGACGGACGAGCTGACCAAGACCTTCTGGCTTGCTGAGGCGAACGATGAACGTCAGTGGGTGATGATCGATCTGGAGAACCCTGCCCGCGTTTGTGCCGTGCAGGTGAACTATCACGACTATCGGAGCGATATGTACGGCCGGATTCCCGGCTTGCGGCATCGCTACGTCATCGAGGGTTCTACCGACAGAGAGACCTGGAATACGCTGGTTGACCGCAAAAGTAGTTATAAGGACACGCCGAATGACTATGTGGAGCTTGAAACTCCGGCCACGGTGCGTTACGTCCGGTATAGGAACATCGACGTACCCACTCCGAATCTTGCTATCTCCGAGTTGCGCGTATTCGGCCTCGGCTTCGGCAAAGCTCCCCGCCGTCCCGGCAAACTGACCCTGGACCGGCATGCCGACCGGCGGGACATCACCATCCGTTGGGAACCAGTGAAAGGTGCGCAGGGGTACAATGTGCTCTGGGGCATCGCTCCCGATAAGTTGTACAGTTCGTGGATGGTATACGACGGCACCGAGTTGCTGATGAAATCTCTGACCACCGACCAGGATTATTATTTCGCCGTGGAGGCCTTTAATGAAAATGGTGTATCTTTACCCTCCGAACCCCAATATGTAGAATAATCCCGAATAGCCATGAAACAGTTTGTTCTTTTCTTCCTCAGTATCTTCCTGCTGACCGTGGGTGCCCGTTCGCAAGAGGCGTATCAGAAAAAAGTATTTATCTCCTCCCGGGGAGATTCGCTGAACTACCGTTTGCTTCGTCCGGAGTCGGAAAAGCCGGGGCAGCGATATCCTTTGGTGCTCTTTCTGCACGGTGCCGGCGAGCGGGGGAGCGACAACGAGAAACAATTGACACACGGTGGACAGATGTTTCTCAACCCCGTGAACCGTGAGAAGTATCCGGCATTTGTCCTCGTGCCTCAATGTCCGGAGAAGGATTACTGGGCATACGTTTCCCGCCCTTCTTCGTTCGTTCCTTCGGAGATGCCGGTGGGACAGGAGATCACTCCCGTTTTGCGTGCGGTAAAGGAATTGCTGGACACTTACCTCAATTTGCCTTCGGTGGATCGTGACCGCGTCTACGTAGTGGGTCTTTCTATGGGAGGCATGGCGACGTACGACCTTGCCATCCGCTTTCCGGATACATTTGCCGCCGCCGTCCCCATTTGTGGCACGGTGAATCCCGGACGTCTGGCCGATGCCGTGAGTGTCCGTTTCCGCATTTTCCATGGGGATGCCGATAACGTAGTGCCGGTAGAAGGCTCTCGCGAGGCTTATAAAACGTTGAAGAAACTTGAAGCAGAGGTGGAATACGTCGAGTTTCCCGGTTGCAATCACGGCAGCTGGAATCCGGCTTTCAACTATCCCGGATTCATGGAGTGGCTTTTTGCCAGCCGAAAGAAGTAAGGTGCCGGGAGTAACTCTCGGCACCCTTTCTTAATCCGTGGTGCTTTCTTTTTGTTGATTACTTATTCATCGGCGGGACTAACTGTCTTTTTTGGGAGAAGATCGGGATTAAGCCTTCTCTTCGTAGTCACCGTTTGCCTTAATCAGTTCGATCAGTTTTTCCACGGCTTCTTCTTCGGGAATATTCTTCTCGATGCACTCCTTCCGTTTGTAAAGGCTTACCTTGCCACGGCCGGCACCCACGTAGCCATAGTCGGCATCCGCCATCTCGCCGGGTCCGTTGACGATACATCCCATGATGCCTATTTTCAGTCCCTTCAGGTGTGAAGTGGCTGCTTTGACGCGGGCAATCGTACTTTGCAGGTTGAACAGTGTCCGTCCGCATCCCGGGCAAGAGATATACTCCGTCTTGCTGGTGCGGATGCGTCCCGCTTGCAGGATGCCGAAGGCGGTAGCGTCGATCACCGCATGACTCAGTTCCCCTTGGTTAAAGAGATAAATGCCGTCACACAGACCATCGAATATCAGTGCTCCCATGTCCGCACCGGCCTTGATTTGCAGATCTTCGGCTGCATTTTCGGAGTAGTGCTGGAAGAAGATGACCGGGTTCTGCAACCCTTCCACCGTCAGTTGATGGGCCAGCGCACGATGTTCGCCTACCCGGTTCGGGTGGTTGCTTTGCGAGATCACCACTACTTCGGGATGTCGTTTCAGGCAGGCCACTACCTCGTCCGTAAGTGCCATATAAGGAATGAAGAAGAACTTCAGTCCGGCGGTGCACGTTTCCATCAGCTCCAGTTGGGCATAATTGAAAGCAGGCCACGTGTCCGGTTCTCCTTTCCACACGTCGGCATCGAGGATGTATTGCATACCTTTTTCCGGCTGTTCGGGCAGTTCACGTCCGGCGTAGATATAATCCGGCGTGAATTGCGGGTTGGTCTCCATCCGTCCGTCCATGCGGTCGGCAAGCACTACCGGCAGATGGTCGCCGCCAATGTTCCGCACCGGTTGCGTTTTGCGCCTCGTCGGAGAGAGGTAGTTGAAGTCCGGTGCCTCCATGCCGGGGATGTATGGGTGATCCTGTCTCCCGACAATGTAGTCGACCAGTTTGCGTGCCACGGGAATTTCGGCTTCCGGCTCCTCACTCAGTGAGACGCGGATGGTGTCGCCCATTCCGTCGGACAATAAAGCACCGATGCCCAAGGCCGATTTGATGCGTCCGTCTTCTCCGTCGCCAGCTTCCGTCACACCCAGGTGAAGCGGGAATGCCATGCCTTCCTGTTCCATCACGGCCACCAGCAGGCGTACGGTTTTCACCATTACCACTGTGTTGGAGGCCTTGATCGAGATTACGACATCCGTGAACTTCTCGTCCACGCAGATGCGCAGGAATTCCATGCACGACTCTACCATACCTTCGGGTGTGTCGCCATAGCGGGACATGATGCGGTCGGACAGTGAACCGTGGTTCACGCCGATGCGTATGGCCGTATGATTTTCTTTGCAGATATTGAGGAAAGGAACGAAGCGGTCGCGTATCTTCTGCAGTTCGGCGGCATACTCCTCGTCAGTGTATTCCAGTTGCTTGAACGTGCGTCCCGGGTCTACGTAGTTGCCCGGATTGATGCGTACTTTCTCCGCATATCGGGCTGCCACGTCGGCTACCTTCGGGCTGAAGTGTACATCGGCCACAAGCGGAACCATGTATCCGTCACTGCGCAGTCCGATGTTGATGTTCATCAGGTTTTCGGCTTCTTTCACCCCTTGTGTGGTGAGGCGGACGTACTCTCCGCCGGCATCTACGATGCGCTTTGCCTGAGCCACACAAGCTTCGGTGTCCTGCGTGGCGGTATTGGTCATCGACTGGATTCGGATAGGGTTGGAGCCTCCCAACGGAGCAGCCCCGATGTTCACTTCCGAAGTTTCCCGCCGGGAGTAGTTGAATAAATCCATTTTGTTGTATGTAATTGGAGTCGCTTTACGACCGGACGATTTACTGCTTACAAGAGGAGTGCCGAAACTCACCACAGAGGACACAGAGTAACACTGAGTGAATTTAAACCATTGATTATCCATATTGATAATTTGTGAAAATCTGTGTAATCTGTGGTGAAAAGAGTTCCGCCTCCTCCCGTAACCGGTAAATCGTCCGTCATAAATCTTCTCAGTTTGTTTTAAACTCGTATTTGATCTCTTTCAGCTCTTCATTAGCTTTTACGATCTTCTTTTTCAGCCCCTCCTTATAGGCAATGAATTTCGTTTCGAGTTCTTTGTTTTCCAATGAAAGCATTTGTACGGCAAGGATGGCAGCGTTCAATGCCCCGTTGATGCCTACGGTTGCCACAGGGATTCCCGGAGGCATCTGTACGATGGCCAGAAGCGCATCCATTCCGTCGAGAGACGACTTGATAGGTACACCGATTACCGGCAGCGAGGTGGAGGCGGCAATCACGCCCGGCAGGTGGGCGGCCATGCCGGCAGCGGCGATTATTACTTTAATGCCGCGTGAGCGGGCATTCTTGGCAAACTCTTCCACAGCTTCGGGAGTGCGGTGAGCCGAAAGCGCGTTCATTTCGAACGGCACGTGAAGGTCATTGAGCAACTGAGCGGCCTTCTCCATAACTGGAAGGTCGGAAGTGCTACCCATGATGATGCTTACAATTGGGGTCATATTGTTTTAATTATACGCTAAATGTTTTCTTTCTTTAGACTTGCATGGCTTAGAAGTTCACCACAGATTACACAGATTGGCACAGATTCTGATTTATCTCGTTAATATTTAAGATTAAAAGTTCTGTGTTAATCTGTGTAATCTGTGGTGAACCCGATTCGTCTCTGCTTTAAATCTTTATTCGTTCACCAATGCCTTGTAACTTTCTGCATTCAGCAGGTTGTCAAGGTCGGCAGCATTGGCAGGTTTCATTTTGATGAGCCAGCCTTCGCCGTATGGGTCTTTATTCACCAGCTCGGGGTTTTCTTCCAGTGCGGGGTTTTGTTCCAGTACTTCGCCTGCAACGGGCAGGAAGAGGTCGGAGATGGTCTTTACTACTTCGATGGTACCGAACACTTCGTTGGCTTCCAGGGTTTCGCCTTCGGTAGGAATGTCGACAAATACGATGTCGCCCAGTTGTTCCTGTGCATAGTCGGTGATACCTACATAAGCTGTGTCGCCCTCAAGGCGGATCCATTCATGTTCGTTGGTGTACTTTACATTCTGTGGGAAGTTCATAATGATTAGTTTTTAGGATTGATACTATGTTTAAAATAAAAATATACGGAACAATACGTTGCTGAGCGGGTGGAGCACCAGCAGCGAGCAGACGAAACCGACGGTAAAGCCGGCAAGGACTTCGCCCAGCGTGTGATGTTGCAGGATGATGCGTGCCGAGCCCAATATCCCTGCTATGAGGATGAAGAGGCAGAGCCACCACACCGGGTTGTAGCTGAAGAGCGCACTGAACGATACCAGTCCGCCTACGATACCGCCCATGCCTGCCATGTGTTCACTCAGCTTCCACTTCAGGTTGACAAAGATGCAGATGACCAGCACGACCAGCGAGGCCAGTATGATGCCTGTCATATACCAGGGGATATTCAGTTTGTGCATCATCATCAGGCAGAAGACGTAGGAGATGATGGTGAGCAGGATCGGCACATAGCGTTTCTTGCGGTCGCTCAGGTCCTGGCGGGCAAAGCCGTTCACTTTGCGGAACAGGAAGATGGTCATGGTGGGCATCAGGATGGTGAAGCAGTAGACAATGCCCAATACGATGAGTTTGTACTGCAACGGCATGATGCGCAGGTAAGAGAACAGGAACAATACGAGGAAGGCCAGAAAGGGGATAGAGAATGGAGTCAGTATTCCCGAAATGATTCTGGCCGTACGGATCAGTGTCCTGTCAGCTATGATATGTTGCTCTATCTTCTCTTCTTCAGCCATTGGGTTTTGTTCTTTTTGATTATGCTTTTTTATTTTCTCAGTCTCGCCACCGGGATGTTGAGTTGCTGGCGGTACTTGGCCACCGTCCGGCGTGCGATGGGGTATCCTTTTTCTTTCAGTATTTCGGCCAGTTCATCGTCGGTCAGCGGTTTCTTTTTGTCCTCGCCGTCGATGCATTCTTTGAGGATTTTCCGTATCTCACGTACCGACATCTCTTCGCCGTCTCCGGTGGTATATCCGTCGCTGAAGAAGAACTTCAGGGGATAAATGCCGTAGTTGGTCTGTACATATTTGCTGTTGCTCACGCGTGAGATGGTCGATATGTCGAGTCCCGTACGTTCGGCCACGTCTTTGAGGATCATCGGGCGGAGCAGCGACTCGTCGCCTTCGAGGAAGAAGGGGCGTTGCAGGTCGATGATGGCCTGCATGGTGGTCATCAGCGTATTCTGGCGTTGCTTCACCGCGTCGATGAAGCCTTGCGCGGCATCCATCTTCTGTTTGAGAAACATCATGGCCTCTTTCGATTCTTTGGACTGGTTGGCCTTGTTCTTCGTATGTTCCTCCACCATCTCGGTGAAGTCGCGGCTCATGCGCAGTTCCGGCAGGTTCCGGTTGTTGAGGCTGATGTTGATGGTTCCGTCGTCGTAGGTATCGACGATGAAGTCGGGGACGATCTGTTGCAGGTTCCGTCCGATGGCTTCACCCAATGACGCACCCGGGCGCGGGTTGAGCTTAGTGATCTCTTCGAGTGCCTTGTAGAAGTACTCTTCGTCCAGTCCGAGCTTCCTGATGATCTTCTCCCAATGCTTCCGGGTGAATTCTTCGTAGCACTCGCTGATGATCTCTTCTTCGGTTGCTAACAGAGGGTCCGCGGTATGCGGTTGTTTTTTCCGGCGGATCTGGATCAGCAGGCATTCTTGCAGGCTGCGCGCGCCGAGGCCGGGAGGGTCGAAGTCCTGTACGATTTTCAGGGCTTGTTCCAGTTCTTCTTCCGTCGCGTTGATGCCGGCATAGATGGCCAGTTCGTCACCGATGCTTTCGAGCGACTTGCGGAGCAGGCCGTCATCGTCCAGCGAACCGATCAGGTATTCTGCCAGTTCGCGCTGATGTTCGGTCAGGTCGCGTTCGCCCAGTTGCTCTCTCAGGATTTCGTAGAATGACGTGGCGTCCGAGAATGGAATCTCTTCCGCCTGCTCGCCTTTGGAGCGGTTGTTTTCCTGGAGTTTATAGTCGGGGATGTCATCTTCGGTCAGATAGTCGCTCAGAGAATCATAGTCCGTATCGCCTTCTGCTTCCCCTTCGGCGGTTTCGGCAGGGGTGGTTTCGTCGGAGGCGTTTTCTTCTTTGCCTTCTTCAAGGGCGGGATTCTCCAGCAGTTCGGCATGTACACGGTCTTCCAGTTCCACAGCCGGTAGCTCCAGTAGCTTCACTACCAGAATTTGCTGCGGTGAGAGCGTTTGTATCTGCTGCTGCGCCTGCGATTGTATCTGACGGGAACCTTGTGCCATACGTTGAATGCTTTACGTTTTTTTGTTTCTCGCTACAAAAGTAATGAATTGTTCGATATAGCGAAATGATTTATCCGATAAAAGGAGTTAAAGGAGGAAACGGGCGGAGAAGGCGGCGGAATTAAAGCTTTCCATCTTCTTTGCCAATTCATCCTTTGTTTATATCTTTGCCTTCATAACTTAAATACATACCATTATGTTCAGCAAAGAGACATATATGCAGCGCAGAGCCCTGCTGAAAAAAACATTAGGCTCCGGAGTATTGTTGTTTTTGGGTAACGACGAGTGCGGGTTGAACTACGAGGACAATACGTTCCGCTATCGTCAGGATTCCACCTTTCTTTATTACTTCGGCCTTTCGTTTGCCGGACTTTCTGCTATAATCGACATTGATGAAGATAAGGAAATTATATTTGGCGACGAGCTTACCATCGATCACATCGTGTGGATGGGTACACAGCCGACGCTGAAGGAGAAGAGCCAGCGGGTGGGAGTCAGCATCACCATGCCTTCGGCGGACATCATCGGCTATCTGCACAAGGCGGTGCAAAAGGGCCAGGCCATCCATTACCTGCCTCCTTACCGTGCCGAGCATAAGCTGAAACTGATGGACTGGCTGGGAGTGCCTCCCGCACGCCAGGAAGGGTCGGTGCCCTTTATCCGTGCGGTGATCGCACAGCGAAGTTACAAGTCGGCCGAGGAGGTTGTCGAAATCGAGAAGGCTTGTGACATCACGGCAGATATGCACATCACGGCCATGAAGATATTGCGTCCCGGCATGCGCGAATGGGAGGTGTCGGCAGCCATGGAAGCGGTGGCACACGCCGCCGGAGGCGATCTTTCGTTCGCTACCATCGCTACGGTGAACGGACAGACACTTCACAACCACTATCATGGCAACACGGTGAAGCCGGGCGATCTGTTCCTGATCGATGCCGGTGCCGAGACGGAGATGGGATATGCCGGCGACATGTCGTCCACCATCCCTGCCGATAAGAAGTTCACGCAGCGGCAGCGCGAGGTTTACGAGATACAGAATGCCATGCATCTGGAGTCGGTGAAAGCACTCCGTCCGGGCATTCCTTATATGGACGTGTACGATTTGTCGGCACGCGTGATGGTCGAAGGCCTGAAAGGACTCGGACTGATGAAGGGAAATGCCGAAGACGCCGTACGTGAAGGTGCGCATGCCCTGTTCTATCCTCACGGATTAGGGCACATGATGGGGCTCGACGTGCACGATATGGAGAACCTGGGCGAACTCTGGGTGGGCTACAACGGACAGCCCAAGAGCACGCAGTTCGGCCGTAAGTCGCAGCGTCTCGCCATACCGTTGGAACCGGGCTTTGTGCATACCGTTGAGCCGGGCATTTATTTCATCCCCGAGCTGATAGACCTGTGGAAGGGACAGAAGAAGTTTACCGACTTTATCAATTACGATAAAGTGGAGACGTACAAGGACTTCGGGGGCATTCGTAACGAAGAGGATTATCTGATTACGGAAACGGGGGCCCGCCGTTTAGGAAAGAAGATTCCGCTGACACCGGACGAGGTGGAAGCGCTAAGATAATTTTTTTTTCATTGTAGCATTGCTAAGATGCGAATCCAGGTGATGCACGTTTTATTTTATTTACTCGGATGAAAATCCGATTGTGATTTTAATTTGTGTTAATGTTGGGATTGTCCGGATGTGAATCCGGGCAATCTTTTTTTTTGCCGGTTTTAAAAAAAAGAAAGAAAAGAGTTGCTTTTCCGGCTCGAACAGGATACCTTTGTACGTGCTTAAATAACACATTTTTCATAGCCAGTAATATTGCTAAGATGTGAATCCAAGTAATTTACTTTTTATAGACTGGTTCAGATAGCGATCTGAGCATGACAATAGATTTAAATTAATATTGCAGATTGCCCGGATGCGAATCCGGGCAATTTTTTTTTGCCCGGTTCTTAAAAAAAGAAGGAAAAGAGTTGCTTTTCCGGTTTGAATAAAATACCTTTGTTAGAGACTTAAAGAATCTGTTCTCTGCAAATAAGAACGATTGTTGAAACAGAGGTCCTCCGTCTAAGAAAAAGAAACAGATAACACTTTATACATATCAAAAGCAGATATAGTTTAATTTTTTTTTTCATAATATTACCGCTACTAAGATGTGAATCCAGGTGACGGATTTAAGTTTTAAGATTTAATTTGAACCTTCTTCAAATTAATGATTCTATTGTTTGCCGATTGCCTGGATGTGAATCCGGGCAATCCTCTTTTTTGCCCGGTTCTTAAAAAAAACAAAGAAAAGAGTTGCTTTTTTAAATTTAACTAAATACCTTTGAAGGACATTAACAATTTTCTATTAACAACCTTTCTAAAATCTTAAAATCATGGGTGGACTATACTATAACTTGGCGTTACGAAATAGTGATGTGGCAAATAAAGATTCTGAAAAACTATATTATTGTGTCTTGAAGAACAGAGGCGTGGTAGATCAGGAAACATTAGTCAATTATCTGAGTCAGATATCCGGAGTTCAAGATGCCTTATGCCTGGCTGTGCTTTCCAAGTTGGGAGCAGCGATTACCAATTTCCTGAAAGACGGGCAGAGCGTGGAAATTCCACATTTGGGCTCTTTTAATCTGACGGTGAACAGCAGTGGAGTAAAAACACTTGATGAGGCAAAAGCATCGCAGATAAAATCTATCAATCTGCGCTTTTCTTCTAAAGAAGAAACTGACTTAGCATTAAGCCGCTGCACGCTGACCCGAAGTGTTTTGATGACCAATACAAATGATGTAATTAAAGAAAAGGATCCAAGCGGTGAAATCGTAGACGATCCCACTGCGTAATCAGTATAAAATATTTCACATATAACTTTAGATAAGCCGCTGGAAACAGCGGCTTTTTTATTACAAATAACTTTTTTGGTGAAAATTTCTTCCGAGAGTCGATATGTCGTTTCTTAGGCGATGACGAAACATCGCCTAAGCGATGAAAAATCATCGCTTAAGCGATGTTTTTGAGGGGTCAAAACGCCTCTTTTTTGTTTTTAGTAATATAATTTTATAATATTCTTTTCTCGGCTTTAGTATTAAAAACGAACAGATGTAAAGCGCTCCTTCTACCGTCCAATACTTTATTTTCAAATACTTCTCCTGATACCTTTTGTTTTTATCCATCGATGTACTACTTTTGTCTGTTGCAGACAGAAAATAATGAAAACCATTCACAAATTATTCAATTCATAAACTATGCGTAAAATAAGCAATGTCCTCCGGGCAGCTTCATGTTGTACCTTCTCGCTGCTGATGTGCTTCCCGGCTGCCGGGCAGGATGCATGGAGCCAGGCAGACTGCGTGACCCTGCTGGACAGTACCGCGGTGACTGTACAGCCCAATGGCTCAGGTAGTTTCGCCGTGTACCGGTCCTTTAGAGTGCAGACCCCCAAAGGGGCAGTAAACAATCATGTGATCAAGTATGATTATGATCCGCTGACGGCGTTTGCCCGTTTTAAGCAGGTCACCTTGCAACGTGCCAATGGCGAAACAGTGCAGGTGGACGTAACGAAAACCTGCGATTATGCCGCTCCCGCACGGGCCATCTACTGGGGAGCCCGCCAGATTATGATCGAACTCGGAAGCCTGGAACCGGGCGATACCGTCTCTTACGAAATCAGTAAAAAAGGATTCACTTATGCCCTGCTGGCCGGGGGAGAGGACGATGACACGCGATTCATCCCGCCCATGCGGGGACAGTTCTATGACATCGTTCCCTTCTGGGTGGACCAGCCTACGCGGCGCAAAGTGTATACCGTCAGTATGCCGATGGAGAAGGAACTCCAGTTCCAGTTCTATAACGGGGCCTGCGCCTCGTCGATGCGTTATGAAGACGGACGCAAGGTGTATACCTTTGCCAAGAACGAGGTGCTCCCTTTCGGACGTGAACCGAACATGGTCGATCTTTTTGATGAAGCTCCGAAGCTGATGATGTCTTCCACGCCGAGATGGGAAGATAAATCGCTCTGGTTTCATGACCTGAACGAGGCATACGGCAGTTTCGACGCCCTGCCCGAAGCGCAGCAGAAGGTGAACGAACTCATAAAAGGTAAAAAGACGGAGATGGAAAAGATCGCCGTGCTGACCCATTGGGTGGCCGACAATATCCGCTACGCCGGTATCAGCATGGGCGAGGGGGAGGGCTTTACGCTTCACAACACGAAGATGAACTACACCGACCGTTGTGGCGTATGCAAGGATATTGCCGGCACGCTGATCTCCTTCCTGCGTATGGCAGGTTTCGAGGCTTATCCGGCGATGACGATGGCGGGAAGCCGCATCGAGAGCATTCCGGCCGATCATTTCAACCATTGCGTGGCAGTGGTGAAGTTGGCGAATGGGATGTATATCCCTCTCGATCCTACCTGGGTGCCGTTCTGCCGCGAGCTGTGGAGCAGTGCCGAACAGCAACAGAACTATCTGCCGGGCATTCCGGGAGGTTCCGATTTGTGCCTGACTCCCGTATCGGCTCCCGAAAACCATTACGTGCGCATCGTAGCCGAAAATAAACTGGACGCGAAGGGAACGCTGCGGGGCACGTTCTTGATCACTGCCGAGGGGCAGTCGGACAGCAGCATCCGCCGCATCTTCACCCAAGGATGGCAGATCGAATGGCAAAGCACGATGGAAAGCCAGTTGCTTAGTGTTTCCTCCCGGGCCCGCATGTTGAAAGTAGATTACGGAAGTGCGCCGAAAGATTATCAGGCGGGACCTATCCGCATCACGTTCCGTTACGAGATCCCCGATTATGCGCTTGCGGGCGACGGCGAACTGTTGCTGAAACCGATGGTGATGAACAATCTCTATACCAGTGTTCTCTCGTTCCTGCGCATCGACACCGATTTGGAAACCCGCCGGTATGGCTTCCGTGACGCTTGTTCACGTCTGGTGGAGCTGGACGAGGTGATTACTTTACCCCGGGGATACCGCTTGGCGGGACAGTCGCGGAGCGAACAGAGGACCAGCCCGGCAGCCGACTTTGAGGGGTCGTTGCGGCAGGATGGCAACAAGCTGGTGCTGAAGCAGAAACTTGCCCTGAAGAAGCGCATATACCGGGCTGCCGACTGGGAAGGATTCCGTTCGGCGGTGAATGCCTACAAGAGCTTCGCGGATTATTTGATTGTTAAACCCTAAAAAGATTGCCGTCACATGACAAAAATACATACCCTTCTGCTCCTTTGCCTGTTTGCGCTGGTTCTTCCGGTCGCCGGTCAGGAAGCGGAATTCAAGAAAATAAAAGAAAGCTGGACGCTGCGGGCCGACGGTTCGCAGGTCTATCGTCACATGAAAGTCCTGACACTGTATACCCATACAGCCATGAACCGCACCTATGGTGAGTCGTTCATTACGTACGATCCCCGTTATCAGACCTTGGAGATCCACGAATCGTATACCCGGCAGAAAGACGGGAACATCGTGAAGACACCCGATAATGCTTTTGTCGAAGTTCTTCCTGCGGCGGCAGCCAATGCCCCGGCATTCAACGCTCTGCGGGAAATGGTAGTGGTGCACACCGGGCTGGAATTAGGTGCTACCGTTTATCTGGATTACTCCATCACGAGCAAGCCCGGATATCTGCCGGAAATCAACGTCTGCCGTCAGTTGGAACAGTCTTCTCCGGTGAAAGAGTACGAAATCAGCATTACCGTTCCCCAAGGACAACGGCTGGAATATGCACTCGACAACCTGAAGTCGAAACCTCTCGTCACCGAGAAAGAAGGCATGAAGCAGGTCAGCTGGGTACTGAAAAACCTCCCTGCCCTCAGCCGCGAACCGCAAGTGTCGGTGATCGGCGGTGAGCTGCCTTTGCTGACCGCTACGACGGAACAGAAACCGATGGCGTTCCTCTCCGCACAGTGGGAGCGGGAGGCGGATGCCCGGCTTCGCACCCTTGCCGGAAAACTGACTGCCGGCGCGAAGAGCGATGAAGAGAAAGTGAAAGCCTTACACAGCTACGTGATCGACAATCTTTATTACTCACCTCTCCCGTTGAGCGAAACCGCTTATCGCATCCGTCCTACTGCCGAGGTGTTCCGTTCGGCCTACGCCACCGAGGCCGAGAAAGCGAATCTGCTGGCTGCGCTCCTGAGGGCTGCCGGCCTGAAAGCCGAGATCGGGGCGGTCTGCGTTCCGTCCGCGAACACCGCATCTTTGGGGATGGGCAGCATCCGCGAACTGTTTGTGTGGACCGAAGCCGGAGGCAGACAGCAGGCCCTGTCCCTGAAAGGCAAAACCCCCTCCGCCGTCTCTTGGCAGAAAGATTATGCCTACGTGGCCATGCTGACACAGCCGTTTGAACTGAATCTTCCGTCCGCCGTTCTCAATAAGGAATATACCTTGCAGCCCGATAAGGCGAAAGCCAAAGACGGATATCTGGTCTTCACACTCCCGGCAGAGCGGGGAAGCCTCGCCAATTCTCAGTATGTCCGCTATAACAGCAAGCGCACCTCCAACCTTTTGTTGCCCGGAGCGGCGGACGAGACTTTCACCTATCTGGCAGAGACTCCCGAGGGCATGCGGCTGGCTACTCCGGCGATGGAGAAGAAGATAGACAACGCCGTAGGCACGCTAATCATTTCCATCCTCCCCGAAGGCGGACAGACGCGGGTGGTCCGGAGCCTGAAACTGAAAAAACAAATGATCCGTCCGGCCGATTATGCCGCTTTCCGTCAGCTGATGATAGAGTATGGGGCGGTGGACGGACAGACACTCGTGTATAAAAGCAAATAAATAAAACCCGATAAACAAACAGACCCATGAAAAAACTTGTATTACTCTTATTCTCTGCACTCTTTGTGCTGTCGGCCCAGGCCGGGGATGTCCTGCGGCTGATGACCTACAACGTCCGCAATGCCAGAGGCATGGACAATAGCTGCAACTACCAGCGCGTGGCCAATGTGATCAACAATGCCCGTCCGGATGTCGTTGCTGTTCAGGAACTGGACAGCATGACCGCCCGGAGCAATGGGACGGATGTCCTCCGGGAACTGGCGGAACGCACTCAGCTGCATCCCTACTTCGCTCCTGCCATCGATTATGACGGGGGAAAATACGGAATCGGCCTGCTCGCGAAAGAAGCCCCGTTGCGCCTGCAAACCTTTGCTTTGCCGGGACGTGAAGAGGCGCGGACGCTGATTGTTGCCGAGTTTCCCGAATACATCTTTGGCTGCACGCATCTCTCTCTGACGGAAGAAGACCGGATGAAGTCACTCGAGATCCTGAAATCGGTTGCTGCTTCTGCCGAAAAGCCCTTCTTCCTTGCCGGCGACTTCAATTCCGATGCCGGTTCCGGTTTCATCAAAGAACTGAAGAATACCTTCCAGGTACTTTCCAACCCCAAGCAACCTACTTATCCCGCTTCCGAACCGAAGGAGACGTTGGATTACCTGATTGCGCTTAAACAGGAAAAACCTACTTTCGTTGTTAATTCCGCCCGGGTTATCGACGAACCGTTGGCGTCCGATCACCGCCCGTTGTTAGTGGAAGTGCGGATGGCAGTGCCCGAAGACCGCATCTGCCGCACCAAACCCTATCTGCAAAACCCGGTCGGAGGCGGAATCACCGTAATGTGGCAAACCAACGTGCCGGCTTATTGCTGGGTGGAATATGGCACAGACCCCTCAAACCTGAAGCGGGCACGTACTCTTCTCGACGGGCAAGTCGTTTGCGGCAATACTCTCCATAAGATTCGCCTCGACAGTTTGCAACCCGGACAGAAGTATTACTATCGGGCTTGTTCGCAGGAGATTCTGCTTTACCAGGCTTACAAAAAAGTATTTGGTAATACTGCCCGTACAGAGCTTAAAGAATTTACCTTGCCGGCCGATGGTGGAGACAGCTTCACGGCCGTCGTCTTCAATGACCTGCACAAGCAGTCAAAAACCTTTCAGGCGTTGTGCAGCCAGATCAAGGGGGTGGACTATGATTTCGTAATCTTCAACGGCGATTGCGTGGACGATCCCGCCAACCACGATCAGGCAACGGCCTTCATCAGCGAACTGACCGAAGGAGTGGAGGGCGACCGCGTTCCTGTTTTCTTCATGCGGGGCAACCATGAAATCCGGAATGCGTATTCGGTCGGGCTGCACAGCCTGTTCGACTATGTGGGCGATAAGACTTACGGAGCCTTCAACTGGGGAGACACGCGCATCGTAATGCTCGACTGCGGTGAAGATAAACCCGATGACCATTGGGTCTATTACGGATTGAACGACTTTACGAAGTTGCGTAATGACCAGGTGGGATTCCTCAAGAAAGAACTCGCTTCCAAAGAGTTCAGGAAGGCCGGCAAGCGGATTCTGATTCATCACATCCCGCTTTATGGTAATGATTACGAGAACCTGTGTTCGGGACTTTGGGGGAAACTCCTGGAGAAAGCTCCCTTCAATGTCTGTCTGAATGCGCATACACATGAATACGCTTATCACCCCAAAGGCAGTCTTGGCAATAACTTCCCGGTCATTATCGGCGGTGGTTATAGCATGAAAAGCGCAACGGTGATGGTGATCGAGAAAAAGAAAGATGTGCTTAAAGTGAAGGTACTCAACACCCAAGGAGAAGTGTTGTTGGAACTTACAGTTTAATGACAGGCTCCGATTCGATAGGCGTAAAAACAACAGAGGGCTGCATCAAAAGCCCTCTGTTGTTTTTTATTATGTGTGCAGCTCGAGTACGAACCGGCTTCCTTTGGTGTAGCTTGTGTCCAATGTCAGGCTTCCGTTCATCTTGGTAGCTATCAGGGCACAGATAGGCAGTCCCAGTCCGTCTCCTTCCGTCAGGTCTTTAATCTCCGTGAAAGGTTTGAACAGGTTCTCTTGTTTTTCGGCAGGAATGCCCGTGCCGGTATCCGAGATGATGAACTGATGTGTATGCGCGCCTCTCTTCTTGAAGTCGAGGAAGATCTTTCCGCTTTCGGTATATTCCGCTGCGTTCTTCAGTAGGTGAATCAGTATCCGTTCCAATTGTTCCGGGTTGGTCTTGATCTGTAGTTTGGCGGCATTCACTACGGTCGACACTTCAGGTTGCACCAGCTCTTTCACCTTATCCATGGTAGCTTCGCAGAAAGTATTTACGTTGATCTCCTTCATCTCGTAAGGCTCGGTCAGGGAGTTCTCCAGTGTAGAAAGCTCCTGTATGTCGTTACTGAACTTCTTCAGGGCGGCTACCTGTCCCTGCATCTGTTGTGCCTGTTGGGGCGCCTTGCCCGATAGTTCGGCAGCAGAAGCGGCCAGTGTATCCAGCGTTGGTTCCATTTGTGCGGAGATGTTCTGGATGAACTTTGTTTTCAGTTCGTTGTGTTCATTGGCTATCTGTACGCTCTTCTTCAGTTTGCGGTTTCCGGCAATGAAGCGGAGCAGCACGATGGCAACGAAGATCAGTCCGGCTATCAGAATGACGACAAGCGTACATAGCCCGACAATCATATACTGTTTTCCGGACAGCGTATCGTCTTTTTCCTGAATGATCTGCTGGCTTTCGTCATATTTGCGTTTCAACACGTTCAGTTCATCTTGTGCTGTCAGCGCTTTCACCGAGTCGGTCCAGACAATGAAGTTCTCATACGTGCGAGCCACCAAGGAGGCATTGTTTGACTTACGGCCGATGGCAATCAGGTTCTTATAGCATTCGTTTACCTTTTCGTAGTTCTTCTGGGCTTTGTATTGATTGATCAATTTCCGGAAGCAGGCATCCCCTTGTGCGTTTTGGCCGAAAGTGTAGTAATAGTTTGCCTGCGTGTACAAGAGGTTCTCACTTAGCGAATCGTTCTTTGCCTGGCCGGCGGTTTCCGCCAGTTTGTCCAACTGTGCTTTGGCTTGTGCGGCATTCTTCAGCCCGATATACATTTGTAATCTCTCTTTAGTGATTTGAAAGCGCAACGGATAGAATTGCTTCTGTTCCTTTTGTTCGCCCGCCCAGACTAACTGTTCCATTCCCCTGCAGAGGTCGAATGCTTCTTTATAATAATTCTCACGATGGTAAAGAGCAGCTCCCTGAATTCCACATTCCACGGCTTTCGGATAGTTTTCTTGTGCCGCGAAGGCGCCATAGGCTTGGATGAAAAGATAACGCGCTTTGGTATATTCTTTTTGTTCCAGACTGCTTTGCGCTTGTTTCATCAGTTCATTTGCTCTGTTTTGTGTGCCTTGTGCATCGACGATTGTGCTAAAACAAACGAGGATGGTCAGGATTAAAGTCGATATTTTCATACGATATGGTTTTAAACAGTGACAAAGTTAAAAAATCTTTGTAAGAACCTCTCATTTACCCCTTTTATTTTTCATTTCTTCCTCAATTCTTCCTTTGAGAGTTATGACAGGCATTGTCGGCTGATGGGGTAGTGGATAGTATTTGATAATTCAAGCATAGATTTTACAAATATTGCTCTCTTCCGGAGTTTTATTTGTAAAGTCTATGTCTGAAAAGATTGGGATGTGTCTTTTTAATATTTGAAGCTGCTTCCTCCCAGGAACTCTCTAAGAAGTGAGGTCGGAGGAATCTCCTTATCCTGTATCGGAGTGAAATATTTGATAAACTTCAGCAACCGGTATGCTTCGGCATATTCCGGGCAGTTACGTGGCACGCTGGTCAAGATGGGTTCGGCATGGCAGCGGAGCACGGCAAATTCAAATAACAGGGCAGAGTTGAACATCACGTCGGCATTCTCCTGGTAGGGGAAAATCCACTTGTCTTCTCCGGCACGCACGCTGGGCCAGCGCGAAATGGTTTCCTGCGCAGAATAGCCACGATAGTTGAAGTCACGGATAATGCGGCGTAAAAGCCGGTTGTCCGTGGTCGGAATCCAGTTATGGTCGTCCAGGGAGATGGTTGTCAGAGCAGATACATAGATTTTATATTTACTCTCTGCCGGGATTTGCGGGGTGAGTTCCGGGTTCAGGGCATGAATCCCTTCAAGAATCAATACCGTATGTTCGTCAATCCGCAGTTTGTCACCTTTATATTCTTTCTTTCCCAGCATGAAGTTGTAGCGGGGCAGTTCTACTTCCTCACCACGCAGCAGAGCTTGCAGTTGCGCGTTGAATAATTCCAGGTCGAGGGCATAGAGCGATTCATAATCATAATTGCCGTTTTCATCCAATGGGGTTTCTTCCCGGTCTACAAAGTAGTTGTCCAGTGAGATGGGATAGGGCTTTAGCCCGTTTGTCATCAGCTGGATGGAGAGCCGCTTGCTGAAGGTGGTTTTGCCGGATGATGACGGTCCGGAGATCAATACCAGTTTTACACGGTTCCCGTTTTCTCCCCGGTGGAAGATGCTGTCGGCTATTTGTGCTATTTTCTTTTCCTGCAGTGCTTCTGCCACATTTATCAGGTCGGTGGCATGTCCTTCTTCGCAGGCTATGTTGAAATCTCCCACATTGTTCAGCCCCATAATGTAGTTCCAGCGCAAATGCTCTTTGAAGACATCAAGCATCTTCTCTTGTTTCACTACCTCTTCCAGTACAGTCGGGTTTTCTTTGTTGGGAATACGCAGCAACAGTCCGTCATAATACTTAACGAGGTCGAACAGATGAATAAATCCCGTACTTGGGAGCAAATTACCATAATAATAGTCCGCAGTGCCACCCAAAGTATAATAATAGGTATAGATGGAACCGGAAGACTCAAGCAGTTTCACTTTATCATTCATGCCCCGCTCGCTGAACACGCGTACGGCTTCAGTGGTGTGGCATTCGATACGGTGGTAAGTGATATTCTCCGTAATGATTTCCTGCATGCGTTTCTTTATTTGCGACACATCCTCCAGAGTGATGGCCCGGCCGATGCGCAAATTGCAGAAGTATCCCTTGGATACGGGGTGCTCTACAAAAAGTTTGCCATTCGGAAAGAGTTCGCTGACTGCCTTGTAGAGTACAAAACAAAGAGAACGTACATATGTACGCATCCCCGAAGAATCTCTTACATCCAGAAACTCTACATCCTTATTGTTATATACACGGAAGTTGAGTCCTTCAGAACGATTATTTACTTTGGCACTGACTACCTGATAAGGAAAATTAAGATTGAAACCGTAATAAATATCCAAAAGTGAGCTTCCAATAGGGAATTCTTTAGAAATATTATTATTTTTGCAATATATTTGTAACATCTGTTTCATTTCACGTCGTTTAGGGGTGAATAGTACGGATAAATATATCACATAATTGCTAAGAAGACAAACAACCACTAAAATAATTATAGATGGAATATTCTTTTTATGATTTTTTAAAGCTCATTGGCTCATTAGGACTTTTTCTTTATGGAATGAAAATCATGAGCGAGGGCTTACAGAAAGTCGCAGGTGACAGATTGCGAGGAATCCTGACAGCAATGACCACGAACCGGGTAACGGGAGTTTTAACAGGAGTGTTGATCACCGCCCTTATCCAGTCTTCTTCGGCAACGACGGTGATGGTGGTCAGTTTTGTAAATGCCGGTTTGCTGACTTTGGCCGAGTCCATTAGTGTGATAATGGGTGCCAATATCGGTACGACAGTTACGGCCTGGATCATTTCCATTTTTGGGTTTAAAGTTGATATGGCTGCTTTTGCCCTCCCTCTTTTAGCCATTGCTCTTCCTCTTATCTTTTCCGGTAAAAGTAACCGTAAGTCTGTCGGTGAATTCATTTTTGGTTTTTCTTTCCTCTTTATGGGGCTTTCGTATCTTAAAGCAAACGCGCCCGACCTGAATGCCAATCCGGAAATGCTTGCTTTCGTGCAGAACTATACCGATATGGGATTCTTCTCCGTTCTGCTCTTTCTATTTATCGGTACTATTCTCACAATGATCGTTCAGGCGTCTGCCGCAACGATGGCTATTACTTTAATTATGTGCGCCAACGGATGGATTAGCCTGGAGCTTGGTGCTGCATTGGTGCTGGGCGAGAATATCGGAACCACGATTACAGCAAACCTGGCTGCCCTGACAGCCAATTCGCAAGCGAAACGAGCTGCTTTGGCCCATTTCGTTTTCAACGTTTTCGGTGTGATCTGGGTATTGATTATTTTTCATCCCTTTATGGTATTTGTCAATTGGGTGGTGGATAGTTTCTTCCATCCGGGAAGTGCCGAGGTAGCCATCTCTTATAAGTTGTCTGCTTTCCACTCTATCTTTAATATATGTAACGTCTGCCTGCTGATTTGGGGAGTGAAACTGATTGAACGTACCGTGTGTGCCATTATTCGTCCGAAAGAAGAAGATGAAGAGCCGCGTTTGCGTTTCATTACCGGTGGCATGCTTTCCACGGCCGAACTTTCGATACTTCAGGCCCGCAAGGAAATCCATTTGTTCTCCGAACGTATTCACCGTATGTTCGGCATGGTGCAGGATCTGCTGCATACGGAGAAAGATGACGACTTCAATAAATTATTCAGCCGGATTGAAAAGTATGAGAATATCAGCGATAACATGGAGCTGGAAATAGCCAATTACCTGAATCAAGTGTCCGAGGGACGATTAAGTTCGGAAAGTAAGCTCCAGATACGTGCCATGCTCCGTGAGGTAACCGAGATTGAAAGCATCGGCGACAGTTGTTATAACCTGGCACGTACCATCACCCGGAAGCGACAGACAAATCAGGATTTTACAGAGAAGCAGTATGAACACATTCACTTCATGATGAAGCTGACGAACGATGCCCTGTCACAAATGATTGTCGTAGTTGAGAAACCCGAGCATCAGAGTATCGATGTCAATAAGTCGTTCAATATTGAAAATGAAATAAATAACTATCGTAATCAACTGAAGAATCAGAACATTCTGGATGTGAACAATAAAGAATATGATTATCAGATGGGTGTTTATTATATGGATATTATTGCCGAATGCGAGAAGCTTGGTGACTATGTGGTAAATGTAGTGGAAGCAAGCAGTGACGTAAAGGAAAAGAAAGCATCTTAACTGGCCGATGAACCGTGAACGATGAACGATAAATGATGAATAAAGTGTGATTGGTACACTTACGGTTCATCGTTTATTGTTCATCGTTCAAAAACGCCCGTTGTTTATAAGTTATCCATTATACGGTTCGAAATCTTCTTTCCCAACTCCACAAAGGGGGCATACCCAATCATCAGGGATATCTTCAAACTGTGTTCCTGGTTCGATTCCGCTTTCCGGATCACCTGTCTCCGGATCGTAAATATAATCACAAACGGTGCAAATGTACTTCATGTCGTCTCTTTTTTTAAAGTTTATGCAAATATAACAAAAGGATCGGATATATTGTTCACTTATTTTTTCTTTTTGGTTAATAAAACACTACCTTTGTCATAACAACAAAGCATTAATCAAGCAGTTATAAATTATGATGTGGCAGATTGTATTAATAGGGGTATGTGTCTCTTTTCTGGGAGCATTTCTGTGGGAAAGAAGAAAACGTAAGTTTATGCAATCTGCATCAGACCGGAAACTGGAGAATGTAAATCGCTTGTTTGATGCTATCCTAACGCATATTCATGCTTATGTCCTTGTTATCGATTCTGATTTTAAAGTCCTGAAAACAAATTATTATGATTTGACTCACCTCAATCCTGATGGTAAAGAAAAGCGCGTCGGTGATTTATTGCAATGTCAGAATGCATTGTCTGCCAAGGGAGGATGCGGAACCCATGCTTTTTGTCAGGAATGTCCTGTAAGAGGGGCTATCGGGGCTGCTTTTCGTCAGAAGAATGAGTTTACCGATCTGCAGTCTTCACTGAATATTGCCATAGGCGAAGATGAATTTATAAAATGCAACGTAATGATTTCGGGAGTTTTTATGACTCTGGATGGTGAAGACCGTATGGTACTGACGGTGCATGACATCACTTCCATCAAACATACGGAAGAGGCGCTGGCCGAGGCTAAGGAGAAAGCCGAAAAGGCCGATCGTTCCAAGTCAGCTTTCCTTGCCAACATGAGCCATGAGATCCGTACTCCATTGAATGCCATCATCGGTTTCTCCGAACTGCTGGCTGCTGCCACCGAGGAAAAGGAAAAGCAGAAATATCTGGAAATCCTCCATACAAACAGTGAACTCCTATTGCAATTGGTGAATGACATTCTCGATTTATCGAAGATTGAAGCCGGTACATTAGAGTTTGTTTATTCTGATGTTGATATCAATCTGTTACTGGCCGATCTGGAACAATTGTTCCAAATGAAGATCGGCTGTGATTCACCTGTACAGATAATTACCGAGCCCGGATTACCCTCATGCACGGTTCATTCCGACCGGAACCGTATCGCCCAGGTTGTATCCAATTTTGTGTCTAATGCGATCAAGTTTACCACAGAAGGCAGCATCCGTATCGGATATAAGCCTTGCGAGAATGGACTTCGGTTTTATGTCACCGACACAGGTTCGGGTATTTCGGCAGATAAGCTGGGAGGTGTATTCGATCGTTTCGTACGTCTGCAGAGTGATAAAAACGGCACCGGGCTGGGACTTTCCATCTGTAAGACGATTGTGAATAAACTGGGTGGGGAAATCGGAGTAGAATCGGTGGAAGGTCAGGGGAGCACTTTCTGGTTTACCTTGCCCGAATATTCGGATATTAAACCTAAAGTGATTATCGAAAAAGAGCAAGAAGAGGCGTCTTCTGTTGTGTCGGTTCCTGCTGCGGGGGTAAACGGTGATAAGAAATTGACAGTATTGGTGGCAGAAGATATGGAAGATAATTATCGCCTTTGTGAAGCTATCCTTGCTTCCCGTTACGAACTCTATTGGGCACATAACGGTGAAGAAGCCATTTCCCTTTTCCTGAAAAACCAGCCCGACATCATCCTGATGGATATTCGTATGCCCGAGGTGAACGGTTATGAAGCTACGGGGGCTATCCGGCAAATGTCGGCTACTGTGCCTATCATTGCTCTCACAGCCTTTGCTTACGAAGAAGACCGCCAAAAGATTATGCAAAGTGGCTTTACCGATTTCCTGACGAAGCCTATTTCATCGAGAATCTTGTTGGGAAAACTGGAATCCTTAAAAAAGATTTAAGAAACATTCTATACCGGATTTATGTTGTATTTTTGCAACCTCTAATTTAATGTATGTATCTGCATGACTGCAAAGAACGACGATTATTTTCATTTGGGCCTTACTGATCAAGAAGTCCTCCAAAGCCGGGAGAAACATGGTGTTAACCTGCTGACGCCACCCAAGCGTCCTTCTCTCCTCAAACTCTATCTGGAAAAATTTGAAGATCCTGTTGTACGGGTATTACTCGTTGCGGCTGTGTTCTCCCTTATCATCTCGATTATTGAGAATGAATATGCTGAAACCATCGGTATCATAGCTGCTATCCTGCTGGCAACTGGTATTGGTTTCTATTTTGAATATGATGCGAACAAGAAGTTTGATTTGCTGAACGCCGTCAATGAAGAGACTTTGGTAAAGGTGATTCGTAATGGGCGCATTCAGGAGATTCCCCGTAAGGATGTGGTAGTCGGTGATATTGTGGTACTGGAAACCGGTGAGGAGATTCCTGCCGATGGAGAACTGATAGAAGCCATCTCCTTACAGGTGAATGAATCGAACCTGACCGGAGAGCCGGTAATTAATAAAACAACGGTAGAGGCGGATTTTGATGAAGAAGCTACGTATGCCTCCAATCTGGTGATGCGTGGCACGACTGTGGTCGACGGTCACGGATCGATGAAAGTACTTCGTGTGGGAGATGCCACGGAGATTGGGAAAGTGGCACGTCAGAGTACGGAGCAGAGCACGGAACCTACACCCCTTAATATCCAGTTGACTAAGCTGGCTAACCTGATAGGTAAAATCGGTTTTACCGTAGCGGGGCTTGCTTTCCTTATTTTCTTTATAAAAGATGTAGTACTCTATTTTGATTTTGGAGCTTTGAATGGCTGGCATGACTGGTTGCCGGTGTTGGAGCGTACCCTGAAATACTTCATGATGGCAGTCACCTTGATTGTGGTCGCCGTCCCCGAAGGGTTACCTATGAGCGTAACGCTCAGTCTGGCCCTGAATATGCGCCGTATGCTTGCCACCAATAATCTGGTTCGTAAGATGCACGCTTGCGAAACGATGGGAGCCATTACCGTGATTTGTACAGATAAGACCGGTACGTTGACGCAGAACCTGATGCAGGTGCACGAGCCTAACTTCTATGGTTTGAAGGATGGCGGGAAGCTGGCAGATGACGATATCAGCAAATTGATAGCAGAGGGAATCAGTGCTAACTCGACTGCTTTTCTTGAAGAGACGGGAGAGGGAGAAAAGCCCAAAGGGGTGGGCAATCCCACTGAGGTTGCTTTGTTGCTGTGGCTGAACGGTCAGAACCGTAACTATCTTGAACTCAGAGAAAGGGCGCAGGTACTCGACCAATTGACGTTCTCTACCGAGCGTAAGTTTATGGCTACTTTGGTGCAGTCTCCGCTGATAGGCAAGAAAGTGCTATATATAAAAGGTGCGCCTGAGATTGTGCTTGGCAAATGTAAAAAGGTGGTTCTTGACGGTCGTCGTGTGGATAGTGTGGAATACCGTTCCACTGTCGAAGCGCAGTTGCTGAGTTATCAGAATATGGCTATGCGTACACTTGGTTTTGCATTCCGCATAGTAGAGGACAACGAACCGGACGATTGTGTGGCCCTTGTGTCGGAAAACAACCTGAACTTCCTTGGTGTGGTTGCTATTTCCGATCCTATACGTCCCGATGTACCCGTAGCGGTGGCTAAGTGCCAGTCGGCAGGTATCGGTATTAAGATTGTTACCGGAGATACTCCGGGCACAGCAACTGAGATTGCACGCCAGATCGGATTGTGGAAACCGGAAGATACGGAGCGTAACCGTATAACGGGAGTTGCTTTCGCCGAACTGAGCGATGAAGAAGCCCTGAATAGAGTGATGGATCTGAAAATCATGTCCCGCGCCCGTCCTACCGACAAGCAGCGCCTGGTGCAGTTGCTCCAGCAGAAAGGAGCCGTAGTAGCTGTGACCGGTGACGGAACCAATGATGCCCCGGCACTTAATCATGCACAGGTGGGACTTTCAATGGGTACCGGAACTTCCGTAGCCAAAGAGGCCAGTGATATCACCTTACTCGATGATTCTTTCAACAGTATCGGAACCGCCGTGATGTGGGGGCGTTCGCTGTACAAGAACATCCAGCGTTTCATTGTATTCCAGTTGACCATTAACTTTGTGGCACTTCTCATCGTATTGCTCGGTTCTATTGTAGGAACGGAGTTGCCACTGACTGTTACTCAAATGTTATGGGTAAACCTCATCATGGATACGTTTGCCGCATTAGCTCTGGCCTCTATTCCGCCAAGCGAAAGCGTTATGAATGATAAACCACGCCGTAGTACTGATTTTATTATCAGCAAAGCGATGCGGCAAAATATATTCGGTGTCGGTACAGTCTTTCTGGTGGTGCTGATGGCAATGATATATTACTTCACAAATGCCGATGGAGGAATGACGGTACAGCGGTTGACCGTTTTCTTCACCTTCTTTGTGATGCTCCAGTTCTGGAACCTGTTCAACGCCCGTGTGTTCGGCACTACCGACTCAGCATTCAAAGGTCTTGCGAAATCATACGGTATGGAGCTGATAGTACTGGCTATTCTGGGCGGACAGTTCCTCATTGTACAGTTCGGTGGGGCTGTATTCCGTACAGAGCCGCTTGACTGGCAAACATGGCTTATCATCATCGGTTCTTCCTCTCTCGTCTTATGGATTGGTGAACTGATCCGCTTTGTCAAACGTTTAACTCAGAAATGAAATAAGAGGGGTCTCACCCCATCCTTTCTCAAAGGAAGAGGGGATGGAGTGAGACCTTAAAACAATATAGAGATGAAAAGAAAAGGAATTAAAAACCTTATTTTTGATTTTGGTGGTGTATTGATCAATCTCGACCGTCAGCGTTGTGTGGAGAACTTCCGGAAGTTGGGATTAGAGAAAGTAGACGAATTGTTAGGTATGTATTCTCAGCAAGGGATCTTTATGCAGCATGAAAAAGGATTGATCTCGTCGGCTGAATTTCGTGAGAATATCCGTGGACTGCTCACAAAAAAAGTGACTGACGAGCAAATCGATGCTGCCTGGAATAGTTTTCTGGTAGATATCCCTCGCTTTAAACTCGACATGTTGCTGAAGCTCCGCGAAAAATATGTGGTCTATCTGCTGAGCAATACCAACGAGATACATTGGAAGTGGGCATGCGAGCACGCATTTCCGTATCGGGGCTTCCGTGTGGAAGACTATTTTGAGAAGATGTACCTTTCGTATGAAATGAAAATGGTGAAGCCTGCCGAAGAGATTTTCCGGGGGGTACTTGAAGACGCAAACCTTGATCCGCACGAAACTTTTTTCATCGATGACTCCGAGGCCAACTGCCAGGGAGCCCAGGCATTGGGCATCTCTACTTATACGGTAAAACCCGGTGAAGACTGGAGGCCACTTTTTGCCGGAGATAAATAATTTAGAAGACATAGCATGCAGATAATCCATAATATACCGGCATTTACACCCGAACCTTGTGTAGCTACCATCGGCTTTTTCGACGGAGTACACACAGGGCATCGTTTCCTGATCAAGCAAGTCAGAGAGCTGGCTGCCGCTCGTGGATTGCGCTCTGCATTAATTACCTTTCCTGTTCATCCCCGTAAGGTGATGAAAGCGGATTATCGTCCGGAACTGCTGACTACTCCGGAAGAAAAGCGGACACTGCTCGAGGAAACAGGGGTGGACTATTGTTTCATGCTTGACTTTACGCAGGAAGTATCGCGCCTGACTGCCCGCGAGTTTATGTCTGATCTTTTGAGAGACCGTTATCGGGTGCAGACACTCGTCATCGGTTATGACCATCGCTTTGGGCACAACCGTAGTGAAGGTTTCGAAGACTATTGCCGTTACGGCTCCGAGATGGGCATAGAGGTAGTTCGTGCCCGTGCCTGTGTGTGTGATGATCTTCATGTAAGCTCTTCCGTCATTCGCAAGATGCTGCATCAGGGTGAAGTCGATATGGCATCCCGTTGTCTGGGTTACGACTATTTTCTGGATGGTACGGTGGTGAGTGGCTATCAAGTGGGACGTAAGATAGGATTTCCTACAGCCAACCTCAGTGTGGACGATCCTGATAAGTTGATTCCTGCCGATGGCGTTTATGCGGTTCATGTCACATTCGATGGGCGTACCTATAACGGTATGTTGAATATCGGTACCCGCCCCACGATAGGAAATGGTCCCGAGCGTTCGATAGAGGTGAACATCCTTCATTTCCATTCAAATATTTACGATAAGTTTATCCGTATTTCTTTTGTGAAGTATCTCCGTCCGGAACTGAAGTTCGATGGGATTGACGAGCTGATAGCTCAACTTCATCGGGATGCGGCCGATGTAGAAGCTCTTTTGGGGAATAAATAAAATGTCAATTGACATTTTGTATTTCCTGTTTGCCTTTGAGCCGGCTATATGCGCCCCTCTTAATATCGAAAAACATGCTATATTTATTGTTTATCGATAAATAATTGTCGGATTTCTTGTTTAAGTGGAAATTAATATCAATCTTTGCATATCGAAAAACGATAAATTATTATTGAATAACATAACGAATCTCCAAAGTCAATCTTATGGGAAAGTCATTGATGAGCATTACGATGTTGGTAGTATCCATCTCTATGTTAGCTTTGTTTGTGTGTAGCTCTGTTTTGCACGGACATGGTACAAATCACCCTGCTACTGAAACGGTAGTCAATTAAAACCGTTATCTTTGTACATATTTAAAACAGAGAACCGAATGAAAACAGCGATCAAATTAATTCTTATTTATTTGGGGATCCAGCTTGTCTGTGGTGGGCTGATAGGTATTCCTTTTACTGTTGTTGCCCGTATGAATGGTGGGAATATGGATGCCACCCGGATTTCGGAGTTGACACTGGCTCCTTCGATGTTACTTTCCATGGCAGTGATGTTTTTTTATTTATGGAAAGCCCGGTACATACCTAAGGATAAAATGAGCTGGTCATTCGTTTCGTTACCGTTTCTTACGGTCACTTTTCTGATAGGCTTGTCGATGACTGTTCTGATGGACTTGTTAACTGCTGTTTTATCTTGGGTGCCTGATGTTCTGGAACAACAGTTTAATGCTTTACAGTCCGGTTGGTTGGGAATTGTGGCCATCACGTTGTTGGGACCGGTTCTTGAGGAACTTTTGTTTCGTGGTGGTGTCACTAAGGCGTTGCTTGAACGATATTCTCCCCGGAAAGCGATTTTTCTTTCCGCACTTCTTTTCGGAATATTCCATTTGAATCCGGCTCAGGTAGTTGCCGCCTTCTTCGGAGGACTTCTGTTGGCGTGGGTTTATTACCGGACGCGGAGCCTGATCCCCTGTATCCTGATACACATTGTGAATAACAGCCTTTCTGTGATATTGAGCCTGACCTATCCCGATGCGGATACGATTAGCGATGTGACCGATACTACATCTTATTACATACTGATAGCTGTGGCCGCTATGCTGTTCGTTGGCTGCTTCCTACGGATAAAGCAGGTTACGATTCCGGGAGTGTGGAGAAAGAGTGAGTGAAACTAAACTATGAAGATTGAAAAACAAGTCATAATATGAAAAGAAGATTGAACATACTATGTTTACTGGTATTTCTGGTATTCTGTTATTCGGTATTCAACATGGGGCGTGATTTCGGTCATGGCTTTTCCGAGGGCATGAAGATAAGTCATTCCGGCAATGAAAGTGTGGAACAGGCTATTAACCTTCGCATTGCTACGTTGATGCCCGAAGATTTTTCGTTGTTTAAAGATTCTGTTTACAATGAACGGACCCAATCTTATGTGCCTGTTGCTTACACACAGTTGATCACGAATGTAAAAGTGGATAGGAGCACCTGGCTGATGGTTGCGCAAGTGCTCTCCGGGCTTCTTGCCATTTTGGCCGTAATAGCATCTACGGTGCTGTTTGTGCAGTTGATTGTTTCTATCAATAAATCGGATATTTTTAATTGGAAGAATGTTCGTAGGTTACGTTGGTTGGGAGTCACCCTGTTGCTGAGTTTTATTAGTGAAGCGGTGCCGGCTTTGATGAATGATTATGAACTGTCCTCAGTCTTTTCATTATCCGGCTACTCTATGGAGACAAGTATTGACTCTGTGATGCTGGTCATTTTAGGACTGGTTTCGCTGATTGTAGGCGAAGTATTCGCCATCGGGTTAAAGATGAAAGAGGAGCAAGACCTTACCATCTGAATCCGGACACTGAAAAATTAATGGAATTATGGCTATAATAGTAAACCTTGACATTATGATGGCCCGAAGAAAGATATCTTTGGGGGAGTTGGCGGAGAAGATAGACATTACACCTGCCAACCTTTCTATCCTGAAAACGGGAAAGGCCAAAGCGATTCGTTTTTCTACCCTTGAGGCAATTTGCAAAGTACTCGATTGCCAACCGGGGGATATTCTGGAATATCAAGTGGATGAAAAAGATCCTTGATTTGCCACAGCGGACCTTCTGTGTGTCCACTGTGGCGATATAGAATGAGGAGATTAACCTTTTGTCCCTTTGGCTTTGAATGCCAATGCGTACATTCGCATTTGTTTTACCATGGATAGCAGACCGTTGCTGCGGGTGGGCGATAAATGATCTTTCAGCCCGATGCGGTCGATGAAGTAAAGTTCCGAATTCAGAATCTCGTCCGGTGTATGTCCCGAAACAACTTTTATCAGCAGGGCGATAATACCTTTTACGATCAGTGCATCACTTTCTGCTTTGAAGATCACCTTTCCACCTACCTCGTCTGCCTGAAGCCACACACGGCTCTGGCAACCTTCAATCAAATTCTGTTCCGTTTTATATTTCTCGTCAAGCGGTTCCTGTTCGTTTCCTAAATCGATAAGCAACTGGTAGCGGTCCATCCAGTCGTCAAAGTCACTGAACTCGGCAATGACTTCGTCTTGTAATTCGTTGATTGTCATATTGAATAATTATTTCTCGTTATAGATAACTTCCAGTACGGTCTGTCCCACGGCTTTGAGTGTCGATTTGTCGATAACATCCATGTTGTCGTTTACGGTATGCCAAGTCGGTCCGAAGCTGGACAGTTCACAATTTTCATCGTTCGGAATGATGTCGATAGTCGGGATACCGGCCAGCCGATTGATAAACAGATGGTCGTCAGTGATCTGGCCACCTATTTCGTTAATAAAGTAACGTCCGTAACCGGCGTCGTTAGCCTTCTTCCATACCTTTTTGTTGACTCCACGGGCAAACTTCTCCGAATACACTTCTTTGAAGAAAGTGGCATCTTTGCCGCCTACCATATCGAGCAAGATACCGAAACGGGCATTATAGCCTTCCACATGCGGATTGCGTGCCCAGTATTGTGCACCGAGACACCATTGCTCCTCTAAATGTTCTCCTTTATAGAATTGGGGAGCGCCATAATCTTCTGCGTCCAAAAAGATAATATCGATTCCCAGTTCCGGTTGCTGCTGATTGATCAGTCGGGCTATTTCAAGCAACACGCCCACACCGCTCGCCCCGTCGTTGGCACCCAATATCGGTGTGTGGTGATTCTTCTCGTTGGGATCATTGTCTGCCCACGGACGTGTATCCCAGTGTGCAAAAAGGGCAATGCGTTTTTTGCTTTCGGGCTTGAATGAACCGATGATATTGCGTGCTTTCAGCAGCGTGCCGTCATAGGCGGGCAGTTCCACATTCTGGTTAGTCACTTTGGCCCCATGTTCTGCCAGCTTAGCAGCCAGATATTCTCCACATGCTGCGTGTCCTTTACTGTTCGGATTGCGAGGCCCGAAGTCCACTTGTGCCTGTATGTATTTATAGGCGCTGTCTGCATCGAATTGTGGTGCTTTCACGGTTATAGTCTTTTCAGGCTCCTGAACTGAATTGGTTTTGTTGTTGTTCGTTCCGCAAGAAAAGGCGGATAACAAAATAAAAGCTGTCAGTAATAGCATAGAATTTCTTTTCATAATTATGCTTTTGGGGTTAAGGCCTCAAAATTAGTCATTTTCGCAGTAGGGTAGGTCAGATAGGAGGGTTTATTAACAATTCTACTCCTTTCTTTCCGGATATAAGTTCTACTTCCGCCCCATTGATCAGTGGCAGATTTTCCGTTACATGCCCTACGGGGAAATCAAAGCAGATCGGATAATTATACTCTTCTACCAGATCGAAGAGTGCGCCATAAAGGTCTTTCTTTATGGCACGATCTTCTTCGTATTCGGTAAACTGTCCGATGATGAGGCCTGACAACTTCTCAAGTACGCCCCCTAATTTCAGGTTATACATCATGCGCTCGATGGCATAAGGACGTTCGCCCACGTCCTCGATAAACAGGATTGTCCCTTCGGGAGGTATGTCGTATGGAGTTCCCCGAAGGCCGTGGAATACTGCCATATTGCCACCACGCAGAATACCCTTGGCTGTGCCGAGTCGGTTCAACTTGTGACGCTTACATTTATATGCAGGCAGTTTACCGAAAAGTATATCCCTCAGGTACAGTGAACACGGATCGTCGGCCGCTTCTACTGCGAGATGGCGTGCCATAGGAGCATGTAACGAAGCAAATCCGTTATACTGAAACAGATTATGGAGCGCTGTGATATCACTGAATCCGATCATCCACTTCGGGTGTTCGCGGAAACGGGTGAAGTCGAGCCGTTCAATAAGATGAACCGCTCCATAGCCGCCACGGCTACATAAAATCGCCTTAATTTCTTTGTCGTCCATTGCTGTCTGAAAGTCCGAAGCGCGCTGCCGGATGGTGCCGGCATAACATCCCCAGGAGCTACGGACGTGTTTTCCCATTTCAGGGACCAGTCCCCAAGACGCCAGTTGCGCCTTGGCACCTCTCAGAAACATATTGTCTATCTTGCCCGAAGGCGATACGATGGCAACTTTATCGCCTTCGTACAGGAATGGAGGGAATTGTATCTTCATTCAGTGAATTTGTTTTAGTTTATTTCTTCTGGTAGAATTTTACCCAGTCTACATGCATTTCTACTGGAAGCTCTTTCGGGTCTACAGCTCCTACCCACGAGCCACCCAGTTGCATGTCGATCAGCAGATAGAAAGGCTGATCGAAGGGAAATTGCCCTTCTTTGTCTGTTTCGATGCGGGGATAGGTGAAAGTATGCGTATCATTGATATAGAATGCAATGCTGTCCGGATACATTTCTACCGAATATACATTGTAGTCATCGGGATTGATCGTACCTACGGAGTGTGACAACGGATTGTCTTTAATACCCAGATTGTATGTATAGTTGGTATGTATAGTCTGGTAAGCGATTGTGTCGTGATTCAGACGTTCCATAATATCGATTTCTCCACCCATCGGCCAGGGAGCATCTACCGGAAGCATCCAGATAGCCGGCCATTCGCCGCGTGCACCGTTCAACTTGGCACGTATCTCCAGACGCCCGTTGCTGAATGCCTTTTTCCCTTTGGTATAAATCCCTCCGGTCAGATAGGGTGCTGTGTCATTGGGCTGGCTGTAATTGATGATACCCCGCAGCACCATATTGCCGTCACGCATATCGAAACAGGAGTCGAAGTCTGTCATATAGTTATTCCAGTCCGATTTGCCACGTGGTATTTTGCTCCATACCTGTGGGTCAAAGCCTGTTTTCTGGTCGAAATTATCTTCCCAGACCAATGTCCACTGGTCGGATGAATGACGTTGGCACGATGAAAAGCCTGAACTGATGCACAGCAGGCAGAAAAGAGCGAGAAAAGTTTTTGTTTTCATGGTTCTGTTTGATTATAGGTGTTTAACAGGATACAAATTTACATTAAAAAACGAAATTACCTGCATCCGTAGAAATGAAAGCGTTGTATAATATCAAAATGTTACCCGGTTTACCCATTTTTTCAATATACCATGATGTACTTCTCAATCCTTTTTCTGATATTTGCTAAAAATCTAACGTTATGGAACCTATTAGAAACTTCGACCAACTGACAGAACACCTAAAAACCTTAAACCGACGGAAACGGATTGCCGTTGTCTGTGCCAATGATCCGAATACAGAATATGCCATTGTCCGTGCACTTGACGAGGGTATTGCAGAATTTCTGATGATTGGTGACTCAGCCATCCTTCAAAAGTATCCTACCTTGCAAAAGTATCCGGATTATGTGAAGACCATCCATATCGAAGATCCCGATGAGGCAGCGCGTGAAGCGGTCCGCATTGTCCGGGAAGGGGGAGCCGACATTTTGATGAAAGGGATTATTAATACTGACAACCTGCTTCATGCTATTCTTGACAAGGAGAAAGGGCTACTACCCAAAGGAAAGATCCTGACTCACTTGGCTGTAATGCAGATTCCGACGTATGATAAATTACTGTTCTTTTCGGATGCGGCTGTTATTCCCCGGCCCACTTTACAACAACGTATTGAAATGGTTTGGTACGCCATCTGTACCTGCCGGAGGTTTGGGATAGAACAGCCGCGTATCTCTTTGATTCACTGTACGGAGAAGGTAAGTGCCAAGTTCCCCCATTCGCTCGATTATGTTAATATCGTGGAGTTGGCCGAAGCCGGAGAGTTTGGCAATGTTATTATTGATGGTCCGTTGGATGTCCGTACTTCCTGCGAGCAGGCCAGCGGGGATATTAAAGGAATTGTATCGCCCATCAACGGGCAGGCAGATGTATTGATATTCCCTAATATCGAGTCGGCCAATGCTTTTTATAAATCTGTTTCATTATTTGCCAAGGCCGATATGGCAGGATTGCTGCAAGGCCCCATTTGTCCGGTGGTGTTACCGTCACGTAGTGATTCCGGACTTTCCAAGTATTATAGCATTGCGATGGCATGCCTGACGGCTTCTACCCGGTCGGCAGAGGGAGGAAGATGCTCCGAATGATGATCATAATTAAACTAAGAATATGGATAAACTGAATGCAATCCCCACTTCCCCTTCTGCGAGGAATGGACGGGGTGAAAAGGTCCTTGTTATCAATCCCGGTTCCACTTCAACAAAGATTGCCGTTTATGAAGACGAAACTCCTTTGTTGGTACGCAACATCCGCCATACAGTAGAAGAGTTGTCTACCTTCCCCCAGGTGATCGACCAGTTTGAGTTTCGTAAATCACTTGTCCTCCGGGAGTTGGAGGCAAATGATATTCCTTTCCAGTTCGATGCTGTCATTGGACGCGGAGGTTTGGTGAAGCCTATTCCCGGTGGAGTTTATGAGGTTAACGAAGCCATGAAGCGGGATACCCTCCATGCCATGCGTACGCATGCCTGCAATCTGGGCGGTTTGATAGCCGATGAATTGGCTGCGGCTCTACCCGGATGCCGGGCGTTTATTGCAGATCCGGGTGTGGTGGATGAGCTGGAAGAGGTTGCCCGCATTACCGGTTCGCCCTTGATGCCGCGTATCACTATCTGGCATGCACTGAATCAGAAAGCCATTGCCCGTCGTTATGCTGCCGAACATGGCACTCGTTATGAAGATCTTGATTTGATTGTGTGCCATTTGGGAGGAGGCATTTCCGTTGCGGTCCATCGTCATGGGCGTGCAGTCGATGCCAATAATGCACTGGACGGAGAAGGTCCTTTCTCACCCGAAAGAGCCGGAACTCTTCCCGCCGGACAACTGATAGACCTCTGTTTCAGCGGGAAATTCACCAAAGATGAATTGAAGAAACGAATTTCGGGCCGTGCCGGGCTTACCGCCCATTTGGGAACCACTGATATTCCTGCCGTTATTCAGTCCATTGAGGCAGGTGATGATCATGCCCGGTTGGTGCTCGATGCCATGATCTACAATGTGGCCAAAAGTATCGGTGCTGCCTCTACTGTTTTATGTGGAAAGGTAGACGCCATCCTGCTGACCGGAGGCATTGCCTATTCTGATTACGTAATTTCCCGTTTAAGGGAACGTATCTCTTTCCTTGCTCCCGTCTTCGTGTATCCGGGAGAAGATGAGATGGAGGCTTTGGCATTGAATGCTTTGGGTGCTTTAAGGGGAGAACTTCCGGTACAGGTTTATCAGTAATTTTAGAGCTTGGTTGCATTGCCGCATTGTGCAGGGGTGCACCGGCACCTTGTGCAGAACTGCACAAGATATCAATGCAGCCCTGCATAAGGGAAGCGATGCGGTATGATTTATGCTGTCGGGTCGTCCACAATATCTCCGTCGCCCTCGGTTGCATTGCCTATTACGATGGTTTGGCTGATGACATGTGGGGTCTTCAGTTGCCGGTTGCCACTTGTATATTGCGTGGTCAGTCGCAGTTCGTATATTCCGTCTGTCAGGTCTGGCGGTAGGAGTACCAGTACTTCCGAAGGGTTGTTTACTGCTATCATATCCATCGGTAGCTTTGTTTCTGTGCCTTTTTCATCAATTAAGACGATACCTACAGCAGGATCTGTACCTGCTACTTTGATGTTCTTGCCCTGTAGGCGATAGTTACGTCCGGCAGTTGCACTACCGTCCGTGGCACGGGTGGCAGCGTCTTCACCACCGATGAAGTAGGTTGACTCACCTTTGGCTCCCAGAATTTTCACGCCGGTCCGTGCGATAGCTTCACGTAAATCTTTATCCTGATTGAAGGAAACATAGATAGAATTTTTCTCGGGATTCCATACTCCACCGTCTATCACACCACGAAACTGTGGTACGGCACGAAAAAGCCCCGTATTGACAGAGTATCCGTTCAGTACCAATTCCGATACTGTGCGCTGAAAAAGATCGACGGCATGCTTTAAAGTCTCTGCCCGTAAGCCGGTATCCTCTTTCTTCATTTCATCCAGTACATCGGATAGCGTCAGGTTTCCGGCGCTCTCCAATACCAGGATTTTGTCTTCTTTGTTGTCGGTGGTTACGGTATTGTCCGCAAGCCAGCCTTTGAGTTCGGTTTTCATGATTTATCTTTTTTAAAAGTGAATATTATTATTTGTTTTTCACGCAACGGACAGTGAGACCGTTGGCTTTACGGTTATTGTTGCTGGGTACACTCGCATAGTTACTGGAAAATTCTAAGACATACGCAAAACTGCCACTGGCATTAGAACTCCAATAACGCCCAGCGTTACCAACATCAATATCTGCCGAAGTATAGCTTCCTTGAGTATGGTTACGAAAGCCGGTAGCAGGTAGAAAAAGCCCTATTGTGTTATTCATAAACCACATGCCTTTATTGGTTATCGTTTTATTAGTACAACGAGAAAGCATGGTTAGTTCATTACTATTTGGAGTACGCCATCCCGTTCCGTAATCACTTTTAAGTTTTGTGCAAGGATCAGTATTGTTGGTTGATGTATTTCCCGTATATGTACTATACCACGTGTAATAATATCCATATTCTGAATAAGTTCCCCACACATAATTAGCAGATCCTGTGCTTTTCAGATTCCCATCTGCCCAGATCAGCTTGGCTAAATTTGTTTTATCAGTTGCAGAACAACCATTTGCAGTTAAATTGATACTTCCGGAGGGTACATTAATTCCAATGGCTTTCTTAAACTGTATTTTCATCGTATAGCTTTTTCCCTCTTTCAGTTGCACGCTCCCGGTGGAGGTGATTTCCGTATTGTTGGGCACGGTCCGTCCGCTTATTGTCAGCGTATTGAAATGCACTGTAATCGTTCTGGCCCCTGCAAACGGAACCATGCGTATGGTTGTACTCAGGGTCGTGTTCGGACTGAATGCCGCCGTATTATTCGTGTTGGCAGCTACCACATTGCTCGAAGGACCGATCTTCCACGATGTGGAGTTTCCACCTTGCTTTACGTATACACCCGTGCAATTGCTGATCGTATTGCTTGGAAATCCGGTAGGACTGATGGTAATCGTCAGTTTACACAGCTTCTGGCTGAAGCTCACCGGAAGAAGATTGTGGCTGAGGCTGTTTACACTCGTTATATCTTTGGAATCGAAGGTCATGAAGTCCTTGCTCATGTTAGGGATAGACACTGTGCTACTATTGTAGGTATATGATGCGGGCATAGCTCCCAAATCGGCAGCGGCAGTGGTATTAAAGGAGTAGCCCACCACACGTATCGTTCCCGAGCGTGTCAGCAGTTTCCCTTGTTTGAGTACAGGAGTGCCCGTACCATTGGAGGTGTAATCGGCAGCCGACTGGAAGACATAGTCATTTCCGGACTTCCGGAAAACAATCAGCCGGAAATAAACTCCCACAGGCACTGTTGCACGGGTACTTACACGGGGTAGGGTATCTTCCGTCAGTTCCATCGAGGCTATCCGGGGACCTTCATAGTCCGGTTGCTCTCCCGTGCGTGTAGGGGAGAAAGCTTTTACCCCCACCCATTCGGCGATCAGGGGAGAGTGGCTACGGGTCGAAGCGTCATTAAAAGAGGAAGAATGATAGTTGTTGTCACCCGTCAGACTGATCTGGATGGGGATTAACTCGTCGGCAGTATCCCCGCTGTCAGCAGACAGGGGAGTCATTCTGTCATCTTTCGCACATCCTGCTATCGAAAGGCACAAACACAGCCATAAGGCTTTACCGAGACACTCTCGCATAATAAAAGTTCTATTCATATACTATGATATTAAAGTGAATAATCGTATCAAAGACGCATTGCGGACCTATACATCCTCGTATAAGTCCGGAAAGGCTGTTTGATACCACTTTTATTATGCGTAAGTTTGTGTATTACAATCAGATATAACGGCCTTGAATACACAATTGTGTTTCAAAAAACGTTCCTTTTTTGAAACACAATTTTGGCTCTGCGCACTGAAGGCAAAAGGAAGAGATAAATGACTGATAATTAAATGGATGTAGAAATATTTGCACAGATGAAAAAAGCGCCTTATCTTTGTTGCATCAGACGAACGTCTTTTGAAACACGGCTTCAAAATTAAGTCCGTGTCTTATAGGACTGATTTCCATTTGGATATAACAACTAAGAAGGTTTAATAAAAAGGCTATCCGTATAAACGGTTCTTCTTCAAATTAGGTGGTAAATTCTTTATTTCTTTATTTTCAAGTTGATAATTGTCCTTTTTGCTTGCTTTAATAAGAAAAAATAGAAACCGGCTAAATAAGATAACTCAAGTTTCGAAAGTGAATTTGCGCCGTCTGAACCGGTATCTTCATCCTTATACCTTTCTTCAATTAACATTGTTAACGCCTTTTGCAGTTTGTCAGGTTCTTGTGCGCAAATAACAAGTCTTTTGCATTTAAAGAACTTGTTATTCACATCCATAGAACAAGCTTTAACTCCGTGTTAAAACAAAGCTTTTGAGGATAGAAATCTTACTTTTTAAAGATATTGATTTTCAGATGGTTTATTCTAAAATTTGCTTCTTCACCTCATGGATGGACTCTTCGGGGAAAAGCCGGGATACTTGCTTTTTTGTCAACTATAAACGAGGGCTTACACTTCCGAAAACGGAATTAGATTCCATGAGTAAAAGAAAACTTACCACCAAATTTGAAGAAGAACCGTATAAACAGTAGCCTTTTTATTAAACCCTTTTAGTTATTTGCCTCGTACCCTTAAAAGGGTAATGTAGCGAATCTTATACCTTCACTACATTACAGAACTTGTGTAGAGCACGAAACAAACCGATGTTCACCGAATATCCGTCCAAAGTCAGATTCTTATATTGTGTGCTGAAAGAGGTCCACTACGTGTTTCGGCGTTTCCGGTCATAGACCGCTATCTTCTTTCTTCATTTCATGCAGTATTTCGGGGAGTGCTAAGCTGGCGGTGCTTTCTAATACCAGGATTTTGTCCTCTTTGTTGTCGGTGGTCACGGTATTGTCCACAAGCCGGCTTTTGAGTTCGGTTTTCATAATTTATCTATGTTAAAAGTGAATACATTACTGTTTGGTACCTTTCACGCAACGGACAGTCAGTCCGGCGTTTTTGGCATGGTCCGCCACATCTGCAGTATTATAACGTTTACCAAAATACAGTCTTTTCCCTGTATTATTTCCACTACCTATATCGCTACTCCAGTAGTAGCCATCAGTTCCGGAATCTGTTGTTGGCGAAGTATTACTACCATTTCCGTCTTGCCGACAACCTGCAGCAGGTAAAAAAAGTCCTATACTGTTATTCATGAACCACATTCCACTATTAGTTAATATTTTGTTTGTACATCTTGCTAATTTCGTAAGTTCATTCTTTGAAGGTGTTCGCCAACCTGTACCGTAATATGCTGTATTCAATTTGGAACATGGATCTGTATTATTAATATTTGTGTTTCCTGTATAGGTACTGTACCATGTGTAATAATAACCTCTATCTGTTGAAGAAGCCCATACATAATTTGTACTTCCGGTACTTTTCAAATTTCCTGTGGCCCATCTCAGCTTTGCCAAGTCATTTTTATCACTCGCTGTACATCCGTTTTGTGTCAGGTTAATGTCACTTGCCGCCACTTGTATCCCAAGTCCGATCTGTAGTGTTATGGTATAGCTCCGGCCCGGCAGCAACTGGACATTCTGGCTCGAGGTGATATTCCGGTTATTTGCGTTGAAGTAATTACTAAGAGTCAGCGTACCGATATGCACCGTGATCGTCCGTGAACTCGAAAAAGGAACTAATCGCACAGTGGCAGTCGAATTATTGGCTATACTGAATGTGGATGTATTTCCGGTATTGGCATTTACGTTATTTGTAGAGGGACCTATCGTCCAGGCGGACGCATTGCCGCCCTGAGAAACGTATACGCCCGTACAGTTGGTGAACGTGTTGCTTACAAACTGAGACAAGGATAGCTTAACCGTCAGCTTGCAGAGTTTCTGCGTGAAACTAACAAGCGACAGATTGTAGCTGAGCGTATTCACATTCGTTATGTCTCCCGAGTCATACACCATAAAATCATTGCCCATATTCGGGATAGTGACGGAAGTACTGTTATAAGCATAGGATGAAGGGATCGTTCCCATCGCTGCCGTACTATTGAACGAGTATCCGATCACACGGACGGTTCCCGCTCTGGTGAGTAACTTTCCTTGCCTGAGTGTGGGAGCGGAAGCCCCGTTCGTCGTAAAGTCCGCTGCCGACTGGAACACGTAATTGCTGCCTACTTTACGGAAAGCGATCAACCGGAAATAAATGCCGTTGCCCAATGTAGAGGCACGGGTAGTGGCTTGTGGCTCTTCACGGAGCGTCATCCGTACCGCTGAAGGCCCCTCGTAAGGCACGGCAGCGGGTATGGCCCTGCCGGTGGGTGGCTCTTTCACCGGTACCCATTCGTCCACAAGCGTTCTTCCTCCGGTTGTGTCGGAAGTATCAACATGGCTTTCCATATAGATGCCATCCTCAACCCGGCTGACCGTAACAGGGATCATGTCCTCTCCGTCCGGTTCCGGGCTGTCGGGGTTCACAACATTGTCGCCACACGATGTTATCATTAAAAAAGCTGCGCACACACAGCATGTGCTTAACGCACGAAAGCCTACATACAGAAGTTTTGTCTTCGTATTCATAACTCAAATGTTTAAAAATGAATAAAATAGATCATACTCAGCAAGGCCTTCCCATTCATGAATGGGAAGACCGGTTATGGCAGGCTGTGAATACAGCTTTTATTTTGAGGTAGGTTTGTGTAAGTTAGACAGATAGAACGGTTCTTGTGTTTCAAAAAACGTACGTTTTTTGAAACACTATTGTTACCCTCCACACTGGATGCAAGGGAAATAGATAAACGACTGATAATTAAAATAATATGTAAATATTTGCACAAATGAAAAAAGAGGTTTATCTTTGTTGCATCAGACGTACGTCCTTTGAAACATGATGTTACATATAAGGTGTTTATTATCAGAGGAATGATGTTTCCTTTAGTTGAATTTTTGTGCTTGCTTTTTAGGGACTGTTGTCACTGGAGTATTTTAGATTTCCCTTCAAGCGGTGCGCTTGGAATTTTGTTGGAGGAATGATTAAAGTTATAATGAGGCAACTGATTCATTCCGAATCGGTTGCCTCGCACCTTTTGATTTATGCAATATCTTTGAAAATATTAGACTGTGGATTGTCAATAATATCTCTGTTTTTAGTCGTAAGAGTTTCGATAGTGGTGTTTTGCCTGGTGCTATGAAGAGCCGTTTTTGGTACATATTTGGCTTGTTTCTTCATTTCATTCATCGCATCAACCAGATTTAGATTTCCGGCACTTTTCAGGATTAAGATTTTGCTTTTTTATTTTCAGTAGTGTTATTGATCAGCCAACCTTAAAGTTCTGTTTTCATTCTTTTTTGTTTAAAGGTAAATATTATAGTTTGGGCCCTTTGACACAACGAGTTGTGTATGCCATTCTCTTCGGTGTGCTATTGACATCGGCTTTACCTTCCCCTGGAGATATATCTATTCTATAACAATCATTAGTATTAATTGATTCATCCGTAAAATAGTTACCGTATGTTCCTGGCCATTCGTCTGCTGCCGTTCCTGAACTATTATTACGCCAACCACCTAACGGTAGGAAAATACCGGTTGTAGCATTAAGGAACCATATCCCATTCACTCCATTAGAGACTTTTTTCACATTTGTACATCTCCCTAACCTTTCCATTTCATTGCGTGTAGGTAGCCGCCAATCATTTCCATAAGTTGTGGGATTCAGTCTGGCACACGGATCAATGTTGTTTCCATTATAGTCTTTTTTCCATTGATAATAATAGCCATATTCTCTATTGGTTGCCCACACATAATTGTTGCTTGCACCGGTACTTTTTAAATTGCCGTCAGCAAATACCAATTTTGATAACTTTTGCTTATCATCATTGGTACATGCTTTTTTCGGATTGCTCAGATTGATGCTGCCTGCCGGAACGTTTATTCCGGGGCTTCTCTTAAACTGTATTTTCATTGTATAGCTCATACCCTCTTTCAATTGGACACTTTGGTTTGAGGTAATGTCTATATTATCCGCATTATTAGCAATTATATTTCCTACTGTCAGTTTGTCGAAGTGTACTGTTATTGTCCTGGCACTTGCGAAGGGAACCATTCGTATAGTGGTAGTCAGGTTGGTGTTTGGGTTGAATGAAGCTGTGTTGTTGGTATTAGCAGCCACTGCCGAACTTCCAATCACCCACGAGGTTGAATTACCTCCCTGCTTTACGTATACTCCTGTACACCCGCTGATGGCATTACTTGTGAAGCCTGTTACACTAATGCTTATTGTAAGTTTGCATAGTTTCTGTTTAAATGTTACCGGAAGATTATAATTAAGACTATTCACATTGGCTATGTCTCCTGAATCATAAGTCATAAAGTCATTATTCATGTTTGAAATGTCTATCTTGGTGCTATTATAGGTATATGATGCAGGGATACTTCCCAATGCCGCAGTTGTATTGAAGGAGTAGCCGATTACCCGTATCGTTCCTGACCGTGTGAGTAGTTTCCCCTGTTTCAGTACAGGCGAGGAAGTACCATTTGAGGTATAGTCTGCGGCTGATTGGAATACGTAGTTGCTTCCTGATTTTCGGAAAACGATCAGACGAAAGTAAATACCTGTAGATAGAGTGTTTGCACGGGTAGTTAGGGTGGAAAGGGTATCTTCCGTCAGTTCCATGGATGCGATTCTGGGAACACTATATTCCGGAGATTCTTTTGTACGGGTATGGCTTAGAGTTTTTACCCCTGCCCATTCGGCAATCAGAGGAGCATTATGACGGGGGGGCATAGTATTGTCCGGAGAGTAAGCATTGTACTCACCATTTTCAGCCATACTGATGTTAATAGGTATTACAATGTTGGAATCGTTATCTTTTTCCGGAAGAAATGGATACTTTTCTTCTTGGGTGCATCCACTGACCCAGAGGCAGGATGCTGTCATTACCGCGATCCATAAGAGGGGCGTTCGCATAATAAAAAATTTGTTCATTCTAAATTTGTTTAGTGAATAATCAGATCAAAAATCTCTCGCCCGGCTTATACATGTGTGTATAAGCCGGTAAAGACTGTTTGATACAACTTTTATTATGCGTAAGTTTGTGTATTACAATTAGATATAACGTCCTTGGAAATGCAATCGTGTTTCAAAAGACGTTCCTTTTTTGAAACACAATTTTGGCTCTGCGCACTGAAGGCAAAAGGAAGAGATAAATGACTGATAATTAAAACAATGTAGAAATATTTGCACAGATGGAAAAAGCACCTTATCTTTGTTGCATCAGACGAACGTCTTTTGAAACACTCTATGATGGGTAATATGTTTGTTATTAATCTATTATATACTTATTGTTTAGGCTTTCGGGGATTTTTTCTATTGATTTTATTTTTAATAGAAAAGGGACAAAGCCTCCCGACTTTGCCCCTTCCAATCTTTTTCCCCGTAACTAATACGAAGAAAACACCACTAATCAAAATTTATACCTTTGTGTGTCAGAAATTTCTTCCGGTGTCCCACCATAGACGAGTACCGCAATTATCGGCTCCACCCAAAGCATTTACCAGTTGGGTATATTGTTCCGGGTTGGTTGTTTTGATACCTACGAAGAAGTTTAGTCGGCGTGGCCCGATGCCGGTGTCTACTGTACCTTCACTCTGATTGACCAAAACAGGGAATAATTTCGGATAACCAGTGCGGCGTTGTTCTGCCCAGGCTTCTCCTCCTTCCGGATACATGGCCAGCCATTTTTGTGTAATGATACGACCCAGTTTATCTTCGTTGCTGGCAGCATCGTCCCATTTAGGGGTCAGCGTATTGACGGCTTTCACATTGTTCTCCGCTTTGAAAGCATCTATGTAGTCAGCGGGTTTCTTCTCGCTTTCCAGGTAAGTTTCTGCTCCTGCAGCACCCCATTGGGCAAATGATGCTTTTACACCTCTCTCATAACAATCTTTGACGGACTCATTACTCCATCCCCTCAAAGCTGCTTCGGCACGCAGGAACCATATTTCGGCAGAAGTCATCAGTATGGCGTCACTCTGCTGGGTGATAGTACTTTTTGAATGTCCGTTATAGTTTTTGTGATTGAAGCCCGTACCTTGGCGGATACCTTTGTAAGTGCCCTTGTAATTGATAATGCTTGTTGCGTCGGAACCGGCTGCTTTATTAAAGTATTTTTCCAGACGGGGATCTTCATAGCCTACTAACAAGGACTCCATATTGGCGTTCATAAACACCTCGCCCCATCCAATATTGATTTCTCCGAAAGGATTGGTATAGCCCGACGCTGTCGATACGGCTACCACCTCATCATTTCCTTCCAGCAATCCTTCTTTGTCTGTAAGGGATTTTTGCGCCTCTGCAAGAGCCAGTTTAGAGTCTGCCATAGCGATGCGGACAGCCAGGCGCAAACGGAGAGAGTTCGCGAACCGGATCCACTCACTGAAAGTGCGTTTCCCCTGAGGCATCAGGATATCGAATTTAGCAAAACTCTCTATCTCCGGATTGGCTTTTTGATATTCACGTATCTTTGCGATACCTTCGTCCAGATCGTTGAAGAAAGCTTTGTAGGCTTCCGGTTGTGTATCGGGAGTAGAACCTGTTTTCGATCCGAACTGAGTATAAACGATCGGACCATACAAGTCGGACAAACGGTGCATCAGTTCCACCTTCAATATTTTGGTGATCCCATAGAATCCTATATTATCTTTTTCGTTGATTGTCTCAGACTTCTGGACTTCCGGCATGATGTATCCGTAGGTGTTATCCCATGTGGAGCCGTTCCATCCGTCCATCATATAATAGGTGCTGTTGTTCTTCCCTTCGTTGAAAGGGTTAAAGTCGTGTACGTATCCCGAGAATAAATCTGCTCCCAGATTTTGCATGGTCTGGAAAGGCCAGTTCTTACCGCTTCCCCAATCGTAATTGAAGTAGATTCCTTGCTGGATAATGCCCAGTGGAATACCATAATAGTTGAAATCCTGTTTCTTGCTATCGTTATCGAATCCCGCTTCGTTGGTATTGAATGATTCGAAAGAATCGGTACAGGCTGAAAATCCGATCAGTCCTCCTAAGAGTATACTTGCTATATATTTGATATTGTTTTTCATGATGAATCTCTTTTAGAATGTGAACTTAATATTGAAACCTAAGCTGCGGGTAGTCGGCATGCCGAATACATCAATACCCTGATTATCGTTACCTGTTGAAAGAACAGCATCCGGGTCGAACGGAGCTTTCTTGGAGATAAAGAACAGGTTGCGTGCTACGAATGACAACTGGACATCTTTGAAAGCACCGCCGGCTTTGGCCAACCAGCTTTGAGGAAGTGAGTAGCCTAATGAAAGTTCGCGGAGGCGGATGTTGGTAGCATCGTACATATAGTATTCCGTACATCCGTCACGTCCGCTGACTGCGGTATAGAACTTTTGCGGTTTCACTTGAGTCCCATCGACATTGACATAACCTGCATCACGGGCTTTTCCACTGTTCAGGCTGACACCTCTTTGGTCAAGTTCGGCCTGAGTCTGTGAGAGTACATCGCCACCGAAACGTCCGTCAATCAGGAAGTAGAGTGAGAAACCTTTGTAAGTGAAAGTATTGCTCCATCCCAGCATAAAGTCCGGATTACAGTTTCCGACTTTTTCTGTATTGCCGCCACCGATAACGTTTGGAATCTTGTCACCGTCTGCGTCTGTAGTGAACACCACTTTGCCATTCTTGTCACGCTCGAATGCCTTGCCATAAATATCACCGAATGAACCACCTTCTACCAGGCGCATGGAGTAGGAGGAAGAGAAACTTTCGTCACCATAAACAAATGTTTTCAGGTCCGGATGAAGCTTGATAATCTTGTTTTTGTTGGTAGAGAAGTTAAATTGAGTTTTCCAACGGAAAGCGTCATTCATTACCGGAGTAGCTCCTAAAGTGATTTCTATACCTTCGTTCTGAATGTTACCGGCATTTACCATGTAGTATTTATACTCGGCACCTGCCGATGAAGGCAATGTAAATAACTGATTCTTGGTGTTGGTACGATAATAGGTGAAGTCAAAATCCAGTCGGTAGTTGAAGAATTTCCATTCGGTACCGATTTCATAGGAAGTACTCATCTCGGGTTTCAGATCATTGAAAGGAGCTTTAGAGTAAGTAACGATGGCACCACCTGCACCGATGATATCATTACTGCCCGGAATCGTGTTGCTGATGAACAACGGGAGATCGTTACCAACTTTGGACCATGAACCTCTGATCTTTCCGAAAGAAATCCATTCGGGGAGTTTCACTGTATTGTTCAGCACCCATGACAGACCTACCGAGGGGTAGAAGAAACTGCTATGTTTGGTATAGGCCAATGTAGACGACCAGTCGTTGCGTGCGGTGACATCCAGATACAGGCTTTCTTTCCAACCTAACTGGGCAGTGCCGAACAGAGATTGTAATACTCTCTTTTGATTGATTTGTTCGTCGATATAAGCAGCCTGTGTCATTTTGATATTGGCTACGGTGAAGACGTTGGGGTAGTACAGTGAAGCTGTTTTGGAGTCCAGTCTCAAAGAATTGACATTCGTACTGTTAATGCTGCCACCGATCGCGCCATTCAACGAGAAGTCATTCCATTTTTTGTTTATCATAGCCATGACATCACCGTAATACAATGTTTCAGTATGGTTCAAGTCAATATAACGTCCGTTTTGTCCTGATAGGGCAGGAGCAGTAGAAGCGTACATACGTTGTTGATACTGATCGTGTGTGTAATCGGCAGTACCACGAGCCTGGATATTCAGCCAGTCAGTGATTTTCAGGTTGGCGGTCAGTGAAGCGATGGCACGTGTACGTTTATCGTTGCTGTTGATGCGGTTGGTGATCCAGTAAGGATTCTGTTCCATATCCTGATAAGAAGTATACCAGTTCTGTACATTCATATTACGTGCCGGGTCAAACACTTCGAAGTTGTTTTTATATTCGGATAAGTCTTCACCTCTCGGGAAACCGTAGAGTCCCACCAGCGGATTCATATAATAGCCACCGGAAGTCGGACGATTTTTGATTGTTTGTGTCATCAGGTTGACATTGGCGTCCAGCTTTAGGTAGTCGTTAAAGAAATTGGCTGTTTCGCGGAAATTTAGATTGTGCTTCTGCATTTTGTTTTTCTCGACTATACCTTTGGCAGTGGTATTAGCATAAGAGAAGTAAGTTTGCATCTTTTCACTGCCGTTCATAAAGGATACGGAATTGATGGCTGTTACACCATTCTGGAAGAAATTATCTGCATTGTCATAATCTTTTAGAGTTGCCTTTTTCCCCCAACCGTTTTTGGCTTCGGGATCCATGGCATAACTGTTTTGGAATTCGGGCAGGCAGATGGCATGGTCTACAGTCAAGTTAGAAGAGAATGTAATTTTCTGGATACCGGCTTTACCCTTCTTGGTAGTAATCAGGATGACACCATTGGCAGCTTGTGAGCCATAGAGGGCTGCTGCGGAAGCTCCTTTCAGGATACTCATACTTTCGATATCATCCGGGTTCAGGTTGGAGATACCGTCACCGCCATCACGGTTACCTGCATCGGCAGTACCACCGATGGCTGTAGAAGCCTGTTCGTTGCTGCTATTCAGCATCGGTACACCGTCAATCACATAAAGGGGTTGGTTGTTTCCGCTGATAGAGCGGCTGCCACGAATAGACACTTTGGCTGAGCCGCCCAGTCCGGATGAACTTTTGGTGATTTGTACACCCGCTGTTTTACCGGCAAGGGCATTAATCATATTCGGATCTTTGGCACGGGTCAGTTCATCGCCACCTACTTGTTGTGTTGAGTAGGTCAAGGAGGCTTCTTTTTTCTTGATACCCATGGCGGTTACGACTACCTGTTCCAGTGCCATGGCTTCTTCCTGTAGCTTTATGCTGAGGCTTTGCCGTCCGTTTACCTGTATGTTTTGTGGCTGATAACCGACATAGGTAATTACAAGGATAGAGTTGCTGGGTACATTAAGGCTGAAGTTGCCTTCCATGTCGGTGATGCAACCGTTTGTGGTACCTTTCTCCAATACATTGGCACCGATGATGGGATCGCCATTCTGGTCAGTAACTACTCCTTTTACGGTTACTCTGCCCTGCTGGGCTGTTGAGGCGTTATCGTTGTTTTTGGTCAGAACAATGTTGTGCCCTTCCATTACATATTTAATGTTGGTACCTTTAAATGCCTCGTCGAGAACTTCGGATACGGCTTTGTTGTCGGCCTGTACGTTTACTGTACGTCTGGTATCTACATTCTTTTTATTATAGACAAACAGATATTCCGTCTGAGATTCAATCTTCGATAGTAATTCGCTTACTTTCAGGCTTGAACGTGGTATGCTTATTTTAGCATTTTGAGAGTATCCATTCTCACTGTAAGCTTGGAGTGCTACGAAAAAGAGAAGGAATAATGTGATCTTCATGGTTAACAATATTTGTTTTGAAACAAAATTTTTTGGGCATAAATGCCTTGGCAAAGAAATTTTTCTCATATCTTTGTAACGTGTTAAGTTAATAAATTGATTAAGGTCGATTTTTGACTGTTTCGAATCGGAAAGTATGGGGGTACTTTCCGATTCTCTTTTTTGAGAATAATGGACTTTCTTTTCTACTTTTTCATGCGTATCTGGTTTTTAATGGTTTGTACTAATTTAAGGTTTATATTGAGCTCTTTCCTTATTTCTATTCAATGATGATACTGTCTTTTTCTTCATTGATGCGATATGTGAACTTATGATCCTTCTGAATGACTTTCAGAATATGCTCTATGCCATCCTGCTCTTTAAACTTACCTGTACAGCGGTAGTTCAGTATTTTCAGATTTCTTACGCTTATGTTCACATTGTAATATTTTTCCAGTTTGTTGAGCAGGCTGTTAAGCGGTGCGTCATCAAAACAGTATAATCCTTCTTTCCATCTCAGATAATCGTACGAAGGTAAAGTAGTCTTCTTGTACTTTCCGTTGTATGATCCGAAGAACTCGTCTTTGGTCAGTCGGGTGATCACTTGATCACTTCCTACCGGATAGATGTCGACAATACCTTCAATCAAGGTCGTTTCAAATTCGTTACTGCCTTTGTAGGCGCAGACGTTGAAATGGGTTCCTACCACTTTTACCCGGTTTATTTCCGTGTTGACAAAAAATGGTATCTTTTTGTTTTTGGCTACTTCAAAATAAGCTTCTCCGTCCAGCTCTACGTTTCTTTCTTGGCGTCCGAAGTTGGATGCATAAGTCAAAGTAGACTTTGAGTTCAACCATACTTTTGTTCCATCTGCCAGTGTGATCTGTGCACGTTGTCCTGCAGGAACAGTTATGGTTTGCCGGTGGGCTGATTTTTCATATTGGTAATTCTTAAACAAGAACCCACAACTGACAGCTATGATGAGTACGGCAGCAATACGTGCACTCCACTTCAACATCGGGAGAATCCGGTTTTTTTTGTCTCTCCGGCTTATTTGTTTTTCATCCGTGAACAGAGCTATGTCGTATAGCATCCGTTCTTTTTGAAATGCTTTCCGGTTTTCGGGAGATGCATCCACCCAGTTTAGAATTAGTTTTTCTTCTTCTTCGGAGGCAGTTCCTTTAAAATACTTGTATAGTAGTTCCTGTTCCATAAAATGTTTTTAGTTTATATATTGTCGGAGGCCTTATTTCCTCTTTCTGTATATATAACAGGATACTCCCGGACAACCCTAAAGGAAAATGAAGTTTTTTTTAGAAAAGTAGGGAAATAAGATAATCTTTGAGCTCAAGCCGCAATAATTTTAGCGCTTTAGTGATATGGAACTCTACACTTTTGATGGAAATGCCAAGTTGTTCGGCTATCTTTTTATTGGGAGCATTGTGATAACGGCTTAATATAAAGATGTGACGGCTTTGTTCCGGTAGCTGTTCAAGTGTTTTATATACAATGCGTTGTATTTCGGTGTCGAAGATCGATTCGGGTTCACAAGCTTCCAAAGTAGCAATGCGGAGGTCGAGTTCCCGCTGTTTGTGTGTGTTGATGGCTTCTTCGGCCCGCATACGTACCTGTTCGTGCTCAAGGTAGTTAAGAGATTTATTCTTGATGATAGTGAGCAATAATGCGTGGAGATTAGAGTCTTTTTCCCATTTTTCACGGTTTTCCCACAGGCTGATCATTGCTTCCATCAGGATGTCTTCAGCTGCGGCTTTATTCCGGGTATATGAGTAAGCAAACGACAGAAACCTCTCCTGGTTTTCTTGGAAGAACCGACTGAATAGGTCCATGGTATGAAGACTGTTGTTGCTTGACATGAATAGATTTTAAAGGTTCGTTGGATTTTGTTATGACAAAGCAACATAAACTTTTTGGAATATCAAAATAAAAGAATGACTTTTATACTGATTGCCGGTTAAAAAATAACCTGGCTATAAATAATAGCCAGGTTATCAATCTGTCAATAAGGACAGGAATTATTTATTTTTTTTCCGGACGGGGTAACAAAACTTTTCTTGAAAGTTTGAATTTACCTGTCTTCGGGTCAATGTCGATCAATTTCACTTCGATCTCGTCACCTTCTTTGATGCCGGCTTCTTCTACAGTTTCAAGGCGTTTCCAGTCAATTTCTGAGATATGGAGTAGACCGTCTTTTCCCGGAAGGAATTCAACGAATGCACCATAAGGCATGATTGAGCGTACCTTACCTTTGTATACTTCACCTATTTCGGGAACGGCAACAATGCCTTTGATCAGGCGGATTGCATCATCGATTGATTTCTTGTTGGTTCCGGAAATCTCGATGCGACCCACATTGTCGATCTCTTCGATAGTGATTGTAGCACCTGTCTCTTCCTGCATGCCTTGAATGATTTTTCCACCCGGGCCGATTACAGCACCGATAAATTCTTTAGGAATAGTCATTGTTTCGATACGAGGAGCATGATCTTTCAGTTCGGTACGCGGTTCAGAAATAGTTTCTTCTATTTTGCCAAGTATGTGCATACGTCCTTCTTTTGCCTGATTCAAGGCACGTTCCAGGATTTCGTAAGACAGACCGTCTACTTTGATATCCATCTGGGTAGCTGTAATACCGTCTTTGGTACCTGTCACTTTGAAGTCCATATCACCCAAGTGGTCTTCATCACCGAGGATATCAGATAATACGGCATATTTTTCTTCGCCTGCATTCTTAATCAATCCCATAGCGATACCCGATACCGGTTTCTTAATCTTCACACCGGCATCCATCAGGGCCAGAGTTCCGGCGCATACAGTAGCCATGGATGAAGAACCGTTTGATTCAAGGATGTCTGAAACAACGCGTACTACATATGGGTAATCTTCCGGAATCATTCTCTTCAGTGCTCTATGTGCCAAGTTGCCGTGCCCAATTTCACGACGGCCTACGCCACGTTGAGCTTTTGCTTCACCTGTTGAGAAGGGAGGAAAGTTATAGTGTAATAAAAAGCGTTCTTTTCCGTGGGCCAAAACGTCATCGATAATTTTTTCATCCAGCTTGGTACCCAAAGTGACTGAAGTCAATGACTGAGTCTCACCACGGGTAAAGATAGCTGATCCGTGAGGTCCGGGCAGGTAACCGACTTCACACCAGATAGGACGAATTTCAGTAGTCTTACGTCCATCCAAACGTTTTCCTTCATCAAGGATACAACGACGCATCGCTTCTTTTTCTACGTCATGGTAATACCGATCAATCAGTGCGCCTTTTTCTTCCAGTTCTTCTTCAGAAAATTGAGCTTTAAATTCGTCACGGATAGCGTCGAAAGCATCCTGACGTTCATGTTTGTTTCTGTTTCCGGAAGCTGCGATGGCATACGATTTATCGTAGCAGGCATCGTGAACGGCTTTGCGGAGTTCTTCGTCGTTTTCTTCGTGACAATATTCACGTTTTACGGTTTTACCAACCATTTCAGTCAGTTCCATCTGCGCTTTGCAATGTACTTTGATAGCTTCGTGAGCTACTTTCATTGCTTCCAGCAATTCGGCTTCCGATACTTCACTCATTTCACCTTCTACCATCATGATGTTTTCATAAGTAGCGGCAACCATGATGTCCATATCAGCTTTTTCAAGCTGGTCGAAAGTCGGGTTGATAACGAACTTGCCATCAATACGTGCAACACGTACTTCTGAAATAGGTCCGTTGAAAGGAATATCTGAAACAGCAAGTGCTGCTGAAGCAGCAAGTCCGGCCAATGCGTCAGGCATATCAACACCGTCTGCTGAGAAAAGGATAATGTTTACGTAAACTTCTGCGTGGAAATTATCGGGGAATAAAGGACGGAGAGCACGGTCTACTAAGCGGCAGGTAAGGATCTCATAATCAGATGCTCTTCCTTCTCTTTTTGTAAAGCCACCGGGGAAGCGGCCGAATGCTGCAAATTTTTCTTTGTACTCTACCTGAAGCGGCATGAAATCTGTTCCGGGAACTGCATCTTTAGCGGCACAAACAGTAGCTAACAACATGGTGTTACCCATGCGAAGCATCACAGAGCCATCTGCCTGTTTTGCCAGCTTTCCCGTTTCGAGTGTGATGGTTCTGCCATCTCCCAACTCGATCGTCTTAACAATTGGGTTAATCATAAAAATTGTTTTATCTAATATCTTTCTTTCAAAATTCCCGCAAAGATATACATTTATTGCACTAATCTCGTGAAAATGAGATAAAAAGTTAGTAGGAATTTGATTTTTTTCAATTTTGGAGTGAAGAACATGGCAAAATGCTTTGACTAATCTTGAAAAGAAGTATATTTGCAGCTTGAAAAATAACACGCATATTATGAAAAAAGTAACGTTAGTAGCTCTTGTGGCTCTTGCTTTAAGTTCTTGTAATTCTGACCCTAAATTTAATGTGAAAGGAGATGTTTCGGGAGCAGATGGAAAAATGCTTTATCTGGAAGCTTCCGGACTTGAAGGAATTGTGCCTTTGGATTCTGTAAAATTGAAAGGAGACGGTTCATTCAGTTTTAAACAATTACGCCCTGAATCTCCTGAGTTTTATCGTTTACGGGTGGAAGATAAAGTGATTAATTTCTCGGTTGACTCTACAGAAACTGTCAGCATCAAAGCGCCTTATACAGACTTTTCGACTGCTTATACAGTAGAAGGCTCGGACAATTCTGCGAAAATTAAAGAACTGACTCTAAAACAGATCCGTTTACAGAAGAATGTGGATGCGTTGGTAAAAGCTGCGCAAGCCAATCAATTAGGTAACGATGTGTTTGAAGACAGCCTGGCTATATTGTTGAAGAATTATAAAGATGATGTGAAAATCAATTATATCTTTGCTGCTCCCAATACGGCTTCTGCTTATTTTGCTTTGTTCCAGAAGCTAAATAATTATATGATTTTTGATCCTCTGAATAATAAAGACGATATTAAATGTTTTGGTGCCGTAGCCACAAGTCTGAATAATACTTATCCGCATGCGGTACGTTCGAAGAATCTCTATAATATAGTCATAAAAGGTATGAAAAATACTCGTACCCCCCAGCAAAAGACAATTGAGATACCGGAAGAAAAGATTGCTGAAACAGGTGTGATTGATATTGCTTTGAGAGATATGAAAGGTAATATCCGTAAACTTACTGACTTGAAGGGTAAAGTCGTTCTTCTTGATTTTACGGTTTACCAAAGTGCGGTTTCGGCTCCACATAACCTGATGTTGCGTGACTTGTATAATAAGTATGCGGGCCAGGGGCTGGAAATTTATCAGGTTTCATTGGATGCTGATGAACATTTCTGGAAAACTTCAGCCGATAATTTGCCTTGGGTATGCGTTCGCGATGAAAATGGAATTTACTCAACGAATGCAGCTTTATATGGCGTAAAGAATCTACCGGCTCTATTCCTGATCAATCGTAACAATGAACTGAGAGCCCGTGGAGAGACGATAAAAGACTTGGAAGGAACTATCAAGTCTATGCTTTAAGTTGTTATAAATTAGAAGATTTCGTTTAAATATGTTACATAGCATTACTTTTAGCTTGACACATATCGTTTAAAAGGTTATCTTTGCGAAGAAATAATTGAAAAGAGGGTTCCAGCATGACTCATGTTGGAATTCTTTTTTGTTTTATATGACCGTTAAAAAATAAAAGGAGGAAAACATCATGGCTTATATGTCAGAAGAAGGTTACAAGAAATTGATGGCGGAACTTAAAGAACTGGAAACAGTGGAACGCCCCAAAATCTCTGCGGCAATAGCTGAGGCACGCGATAAAGGAGACTTATCGGAGAATGCCGAATACGATGCTGCAAAAGAGGCTCAGGGTATGCTTGAGATGAGAATCAACAAACTCAAAGCTGTAATAGCGGATGCTAAGATTATTGATGAATCGAAACTGAAAACAGATTCAGTGCAGATTCTGAATAAAGTAGAACTGAAGAATACCAAGAATGGTATGAAGATGACTTATACCATCGTTTCAGAAAGCGAGGCTAATCTGAAAGAAGGAAAGATTTCCGTTAGCACACCGATTGCTCAGGGATTACTTGGCAAAAAGGTAGGTGATGTTGCTGAGATCCAAGTTCCACAGGGTAAAATCAGTCTTGAAGTAGTAAACATTTCGTTTTAACATGAGGGCAGGTCCATATTCGGGCTTGCCCTATTTTATATATTAGGATTATGGCAACAATATTCAGTAGAATCATAGCGGGTGAAATTCCATGCTATAAGGTAGCCGAAAACGAAAAGTTTTTTGCTTTCCTTGATATCAATCCGTTGGTGAAGGGACATACTTTGGTTGTTCCTAAACAGGAAGTTGATTATATCTTTGATTTGAGTGATGAAGATCTGGCTGCAATGCACGTTTTTGCCAAAAAAATAGCCCGTGCTATTGAAAAAGCTTTTCCTTGTAAAAAAGTGGGTGAAGCAGTGATCGGACTTGAGGTTCCACATGCTCATATTCATTTGATTCCTATTCAAAAAGAATCGGATATGCTTTTCTCTAATCCAAAATTGAAACTGGCGGACGACGAGTTTATTTCTATTGCCAAAGCTATTAGTTCTGCTTACGAAACAGCCAAATAGAATTCTTCCTTCATTAAATAATAGTAAAGGGGCTGAACGGCAACGTTCAGCCCCTTTTTCTTATTAACTTCGTGGCACTTATAAAGTTAACTTCGTAATTATAGGAAGTTAACTTCTTAGCTCTAATAAGTTAACTTCGTATACTTAGGAAATTAACTTCGTACAGTACTAAATATAATCTTCTCCTAATTTCATTTGTGCATCATTCACATACTTGCGTATGGCATGTTCTTCGTCCTTTTTGCAGATCAGTAATACATTATCTGATTCGGCTACCAAGAACCCTTCCAGACCTTCTATCACTGCAAGTTTACCTTTGGGTAATACAACGATATTGTCATTGCTGTTGTAAATCAATGAGTCACATTTTAGAGTTACATTTCTTTGTTCATCTTTAGGTGATAAATCATATAGTGATCCCCAGGTTCCAAGGTCTGACCATCCGAAGTCTCCTAAAGAAACATATACATTATCAGCCTTTTCCATAATTCCGAAGTCTATCGAAACGTTAGGGCACGCCGGGAAGTTTTCTTCGATAAAGTCTTTTTCTTCAGGTGTACCATAGATCTCTCTTCCGGGAGACAGTTTAGATGCTAATTCTGGTAGAAGAGTTTCTCCTGCTTTAATGATTGTATTGACATTCCACATGAAGAGGCCTGAATTCCAATAGAACTCTCCACTTTCAACAAAAACCTTAGCAAGTTCCAGTTCCGGTTTTTCTGTAAATGTCTTTACTTTGTAGAAGTTGTCTCCTTCCTGCTCTGCTATTTGGATATATCCGTATCCGGTTTCCGGACGATTGGGCTTTATACCTAAAGTGAGAAGTTTATCAGATTTTGATACAAAGTCCAGTCCTTTCTCTATAGCGGCTAAAAATTCTCCCTCTTTTAAGATCAGATGATCGGAAGGGGCAACTACGATGTTGGCATTTGGATTTAAGGCACGTATATGATAAGATGCCCATGCAATGCACGGAGCCGTATTTCTTCTTGCCGGTTCCAGCAAGATCTGTTTTGAGTCTAATTCTGGAAGTTGTTCTTTTATCAAGTCTGCGTATATCGCATTGGTTACGATAAGTATGTTCTCCGTAGGAATAATTTTGTTGAATCGGTCGAAAGTCTGTTGCAACAGTGAACGACCTGTTCCAAAGAAATCCAGAAACTGTTTAGGCATTGTCTTGCGGCTAAACGGCCAGAAACGACTGCCGATACCTCCGCCCATAATGACACAATAATTATCTTTGCTTGTCATGATATTGACTGTTTTAAATGTTTCTGCTAAAATACGGTTTATTCTCTGAAAATAGAAGTGTTTATGCGATCTTTTATTCTTTTTTTCTCCTTTTTTTTATAAAACTCTTGCAAGTTCAAAAAAAAGCCGTATCTTTGCACCGCATTTGAAACCAATGCCCAGATGGCGGAATCGGTAGACGCGCTGGTCTCAAACACCAGTGGATTCACTTCCATCCCGGTTCGACCCCGGGTCTGGGTACGAAGAAAAAAGCTAAGTATTGAATAGTCAATTACTTAGCTTTTTCTTTTATCTGAATTTTCCTCACATTTTCCCCACACGTGCAAAAAATACGATATTAAATGAATGTTTTTCTTTGGCTGAACATAGTAAATACACTACCTTTGAAAAGAATAAAGCCTATTAAATAAAAAGCAATGGAACAAGGCGTTTGGCAAGAGATAGAACAGTTATACCAAAAGTTTCAGAAACTTGGTATCAATGAAGCGGTGGACTATGATAAGTACTACCTGTATTCTCTTATTACCCATTCCACAGCCATTGAAGGCTCAACGCTTACGGAACTTGATACGCAGCTTCTTTTCGACGAGGGAATAACAGCGAAAGGGAAACCGCTTGTGCATCATCTGATGAATGAGGATTTGAAGCAAGCGTATGAACTTGCCAGAACCGAATCCAGTAGCCTTGTACAGATAACTCCTGTCTTGCTACAAAGGTTGAATGCAACACTGATGCGCACTACAGGCAGTGTACACAGTGTAATGGGCGGTTCTTTCGATTCTTCGAAAGGGGATTTTCGTCTATGTGGTGTTACGGCTGGTGTCGGTGGACATTCTTATATGAACTATCTGAAAGTTCCTGCTAAGGTAGATGAACTTTGCGCTATACTGCAAGCGAAGCAGAAGACAGTTGGGACACTTCGGGAACAATATGAACTGAGTTTCAATGCTCACCTGAATTTAGTAACCATACATCCGTGGGTGGATGGTAATGGCAGAATGGCTCGGTTGCTGATGAACTACATCCAATTTTGCTATCACCTTTTCCCGACGAAGATATTTAAAGAGGATAGAGAAGAATATATCCTTTCCCTACGCCAATGTCAGGATGAAGAAACCAATCAGGTTTTCTTGGACTTTATGGCAAGGCAATTAAAGAAATCTCTCTCTTTGGAGATTGAACGTTTCAATGCTTCACAAAAGAGAGGGTTCAGTGTTATGTTTTAGAGGTCTGAGAGCCTATCTTTCCGTAATAAACGCTGAAAATTAATAATTTGCAAATAAACACCCAGTTTTATACCCAATAATGTAAAGCCGGGTGTTTTTGTACTATTTAACCAAATTCCTAAATTCCTCTTTTAGCAATTCAAAATAATGGCAATCTGTAAATACTCCATTCTTGAAACAGGCATTACGATGTATGCCACATTTACGAAAACCTATTTTTTCTAATACTCTCATCGATGCTATGTTGCCAGCATAAACATTTGCACAAATGCGCATCACATCTGTATGATGAAAATAGCAGCTAATAGCCAGTGCTAACATTTGGGTCATAATTCCTTTACCCCAATATGGTTCAGCAAGCCAATAACCTAATTCTGCATTGTAGCGCTCTACATCTATACCACGAGCAAAACTTATATTACCAGCCGCTTCCTGATTTACTTCGATACAATAATTATTTTGTTCGTTTTGAATTGAAACGGACAGGATGAATTGTTGCGCATCGTTTTCAGAATAAGGATATGGTAGGCTATCACGGCAATTATCCCATATCTTTTTATTATTAAGATATTTAGCTAAAGTGGAAAAATCATCTTTAGACCAACTTCTTATTTTGTATTTATCCACATCCATTTCTTTATTCAATTCATTTACCATTATAAATTCGCTGTATGAAATAAATTACTTAGGAAATGTTTCTGCTATTTGTTTAGCAACACGTTTTATAGCACCTCTAATGTCTGCTGATGCGCTGAATCCTAAGGTTGTATATGCGCCACGGCATGAAGCTATCGGGCGACCAGTGAGATAATCTATGAAATTTACAGTTACGACAGATTCTTCTTCTAAAATATCTACTCCATATTTTACCATAAGCAACTTTGATTGTTGATTCGGAGAAAGTTCGCCAATACGTATATCATTGACAAGTTTAAGACGGGAACTCTCTATGGCATCAAATAGTTGTATTTCATATTCCATCAGTTGAGCCGGAATATGATAAGTGTCGTTGTTGATAATTGAGGCATATTCATACCTCGACAAGTCCGCCTTTTGTGATATTACACTTTTAGAGGTTGTACAGGATGATGCTACTATACCAATTAAAAGGAGGAATGTGACTATTACTTTATTCATTTTTTTATTGTTTAGGTTCAACGTGTAGATAATACTTCTCTTGTGTCAGGTCATCGGGGTCAGTGGAGAGTTGATGCAACATCAGTATACGGGTAGTCTTGTTTTCCCAATACAATTCAGCTTTCACATCCTCTTCGGGCAGGCATTTGAACAGGTTCTCTTTTCCACCAGCATTTTGCCCTTCACCAATGTTATTCTCCATCAGTGTTTTGATGGCTTTTTGCGCTGCTGCCGGGAAGTCTGAATCCGAGAGTTGCTTATGGTTCACCGGGATTATTTTAGAAAAGGGGTTATAATCCTTTGCCACGATGTCATACACCTGATACTCATAATCTGTGTCCAGCAGGCAATAGGTTGTAAGGTTCTGTGGGCTCTGCAACACGATTGTTCCCCATTCAATCCCCAAGAAATCACGTTCGTACAGTCTCACAGCGAGTGAGGTCTCATATTCAACCTTTCCTTTGCGATAGCCTTTCAGGTAATTTTTGATGGTACCGCTTTTGAAGAAGTGCGAACTCCATTCCGTAGCAAGATGTGTTTCCGTCCCTCCCTCCGTTGTATTGCTTTCATAGACTCTGAACGTATGAGGGAAACCCTCGGCACTCCAAACAATAGAGTCGTAATATTGTGTAAACTCAGGAAAGCCCAGCGGGGTGTAATTGTCGTTTATATCCGTGATTCTGAACGTCACCAGATCGAGCGGTGCCGGGAATTGGGTGTCAAGGTGCATAAACGGAGTGAAGTATGCCTTTTTCATCTTGAACTTGGCTTCTTCGGGCAGAGGTTCCGGCTCTGGATCGGGTTGCCCTTCGTCCTTAAAGGTTCTAGACAAACAGATAATTGTACTTGCTGTTCTCTTTCCATCATTTGTCGAGATTGTAATCTCCTCGTATGCATCCGGGGCTTCCGAAACCTGACGGGGAAAATGAATCTTCAACTGATTGGCTTCTACCTTGAGCGTTGCCCATCCACAATCGTATGTGTAAGAACCGCCCGAAATAGGATTGAGCATATCGAAATTCTCGCAAGTCATCACGATATATCCCTCATTACCGTTTGCCTTGAAACATTCTTTAGGTATCCAACCTACGGTGCCACCTTCATACTCTACACTTTCCGGTGTCAGAATCTCATACGTCCAGAGCATCGGTCCACCGGGTAAAATATCATCCTTGTTGCAAGCCGTAAAAAGCAAGCAAACAAGCGTCATAAATGGTATAAGCAATTTATTCATATTCATAATAATCCCTATGACTCTATTGGGTTATTAAATTTATAATGAAAGAACGTGAGCCACCTATGCCACGTCTAAGTGAAGTTCATAGGAAACCTTTGATGCAGATGTAACAAGAACGGTCCACGCTATATGAGTGAGAACCACTATGCTATCTCTTACATCAGTCTGAAAATTTCCTACGTTTTCACCTACAAGATAAACATAGCGTTTCTTCTTTTCTCTAATGTCTTGGAAAGAGTTACCTTTATCCGAATACAAAATTAGCTATTTAATTGATATTTTGTATTATATAGAACGGAATTATAACTTGAATCCTCTACTTTTTCTGGGTTCTTCCGCAGACTGTCGTAAGCCAAAGTCTGCATTGCTGCCATATCCTCGTCATTGATTTACAGCTTGATGTTGCCGTTTCCGTTTTGGATAATTGCCAATAAGTCTGTCATAGGCTTCTTAAAACTGCCGGTTGTAAGGCTTCTCGTTCTGGCAGTATTATAAACGAAAAGCCACTACCCCGATTAGGATAGTGGCGCAAATATATAATGAAAATCAATCGTAAAACAATGATATTCAGTTAGCTAAATTTGTGAAATCCAAAAGCGAATTAAACGAGTTTTAATCGGATAGATAGGCTTTCAATTCTTCGATGGCATCATGGTCTTCGCCAACGTCTTTTATCAACTTTTTGCCGTTTCCAAGTGGCGAAATGAGATTTTTGTATGCTTTCTGAATATCTCTTTCATGAATGATTTCTTGTTTATTAAACTGGTTGTACAGGCATTTCTGAAAGTCTTGATGGGACACTTCCGCATGAAACGGTATTCCACTAATGCGATAAACAACCGTGCTATATCTGTTTCTGTGGCATGGGTTTTCAACCGTGTGCCAATTTTTTCAATTAGAATGTCATGCCTTTCTATCAGAAGTTCGGGTAGCGTGCGTGGGTTGGCTTTGCGTCATGCGGTATAGGTCGCTCACTCGACAGCCTATCAGTGTTTGGAATATAAATATATCCCTCTGTATTGCCAGTTGCGGAGTGGCTGATAGGTCGGCATTGAAAATTTTGTCCTTTTCTTCAAGTGTTATGTAATGAGGTGTACCGTATGTACATTTTTCTATCGGGAATTTGTCGAAAGGTCTGTTGTTCAAGCTCCGTCCGGATATCTTGCAAAATCCGTAATCGTGTTACACTTATCCGTAATTTGTATACGGTAGATTTTGTTGTAACGGCATACTTTTGCATAGTGAATGTAGAGTACTAAATATTATTAGAATTAGATCAAGGAGAAAGAGTTATGAATGACAGAAAGATTTTAGTAGCGTACTTCTCATGTAGCGGGGTAACTAAAGCTGTGGCAGAGAAATTGGCTGCAATTACTGGAGCAGATCTGTATGAAATTAAGCCGGAGGTTCCTTATACGGAGGCTGACCTGGACTGGAATGATAAGAAAAGCCGTAGTTCGGTGGAGATGAGAGATGCTCTCTCGCGTCCTGCCATTTCCGGTACGTTGTTTCATCCGGAAGAGTACGAAGTTCTGTTTGTAGGCTTTCCGGTCTGGTGGTATATTGCCCCTACTATAATTAATACATTTTTGGAAAGTTATGACTTTGCCGGTAAAATAGTTGTTCCGTTCGCTACATCGGGAGGCAGCGGCATAGGAAATTGTGAAAAGAATCTTCATAAAGCATATCCGGATATCGTGTGGAAAGATGGAAAACTTTTAAATGGACAGATAACGCGGGATCTGGTTACGAAATGGTTTGAAAAAATTAGGTTGTAAATTAAATGGAGGAATGAAAAATGTATATAGAAAATATTAATTCACCGAAAGATATAAAAGAATTGTCAGTTGAACAACTAAGTGTGCTGGCTGAGGAAGTAAGAACTGCGTTAATCAGGAAATTAAGTGAACACGGTGGTCATATCGGCCCGAATCTTGGTATGGTGGAAACTACAATTGCACTGCATTATGTTTTTAACTCTCCCATTGATAAAATAGTTTTTGACGTATCCCATCAGAGCTATGTTCATAAAATGCTTACCGGAAGAATGGCTGCATTTCTTGATCCGGCTAAATATGATGATGTCACCGGATATACTAATCCGGATGAAAGCGAGCATGATTTCTTTACGATAGGACACACCTCAACATCTGTTTCACTGGCAATGGGACTTGCAAAAGGACGTGATCTCACAGGTGGCAAAGAAAACATCATCGCTGTAATCGGTGACGGTTCGTTGAGTGGGGGAGAGGCTTTGGAAGGACTCAACAATACGGCAATGCTTGGGTCTAACATGATTATTATAGTCAATGACAATGATCAATCCATTGCTGAAAATCATGGAGGACTTTATAAAGGATTGAAAGAGCTTAGAGACACGAATGGGGAGAGTCCTGATAATATTTTTAAGGCTATGGGGCTGGAGTATTATTACCTTGGAGATGGGCATGACGTGTCAGCACTCATAAAATTATTTACGTCTGTCAAAGATATAGACCGTGCAGTAGTATTGCATATCCATACGATCAAAGGTAAGGGATTGAAATATGCAGAAGAAAATAAAGAATACTGGCATGCAGGAGGTCCTTTTCACATCGAAGACGGTTCTCCCAAAGGACCCGGATGGCCGGTGAATGAAACTGTCAGGGAGTCTGTTTTAGACTTGATTGAAAAGAGGTCGGATGTAGTTGCAATTACTGCGGGAACACCGTCTGTAATAGGATTTACGGAAGACTATCGGAAGCGTGCCGGCAAACAGTTTGTTGATGTAGGTATTGCGGAAGAACATGCTGTTGCAATGGCAAGTGGTATTGCCAGGAATGGAGGAACACCGATTTTTGGAGTTTTCAGTCCGTTCTTGCAGAGAACGTATGACCAACTTTCGTCAGACTTGTGTTTAAATAATAATCCGGCTGTAATCATGGTGTTTATGGCTTCAGTATATGGGATGAACAGTAATACTCATTTGGGGATCTATGATATTCCGATGATTTCACATATACCCAATCTGGTATATCTTGCTCCGACGAGCAAGGAGGAGTATCTTGCCATGTTTAAGTATGCCACTACACAGAAGGCGCATCCCATTGCTATCAGAATTCCAATGATGATGCCTGAGACGGGAATTGAGGATACCACGGATTACTCTTTACTAAATAAATATCAGGTTGTACGAAAAGGCTCAGGTGTTGCGATTATTGCACTTGGAGATTTCTTTGAGCTGGGGGTGCGAATTGCCGATAAATATAAAATCCTGACAGGTAATGATGTAACACTGATAAATCCTAAATTCATCACAGGTATTGATGAAGAGCTGCTGGAATGCTTAAAAGCGGATCATAAACTTGTGCTTACTCTTGAAGACGGCATAGTGGAAGGAGGATTCGGGCAAACAATTGCAAGTTTCTATGGCTTATCGGATATAAAGGTTAAAAATTATGGAATAAAGAAATCATTCCCCACAGATTTTCGGCCTGAAGAACTGATGAGAGAGAATGGAATATCCGTAGAGCAAATAATAGGGGATATAGAATCCGTATGCAGAGAGAACGTTATGTGAGAACACTCACAATCTGTGGAATAAGTAAAAAGGAGGAAAACTCAGAATAAAAGAGATATTATGAAAAAGAATTTGGGTGCGACGCTGGCTTTATATCCAGCATAGGCTGTTGTCGTAGAAACAATGGAGGAGTTACGTGATGTAGTTCCTCCATTATTATCAGAAAAAGTTTCTAATTCTGTGAGAGTCTGTAATTATTCGGAGCTACTCCGGTAATTCTTTTAAATAAACGGCTAAAGTATCGTATATTGGGGTATCCCAGTTTTTCCGTAACTACACTTACCGTATTATTAGAGTCGAGCAGCATGCTTTTAGCCATTTCCAAACGTTTTGACTCGAAATATTCATCGATGTTTTTTCCACTTTCAAATTTTAGCAGGTCATTGAAATAATGAGATGACAGTTGAAGTATTTTTGCACAGTATCCCAATGAAGGCGATGTATTGTATTTTAATTTTCCGGATAGAATATAATCTTTCAACAATACATCTGTTTTCTTTATAATCTTTTTGTTAGCTTCGCAACGTGTGATAAACTGACGCTCGTAGAAACGGTTGCAATGATCTAATAACAATTCTATGTACCGTGAAATCAGTGTTTTGCTGTGGCAGTCTATCGCATGACAAAGTTCCTCTTCGATGTTGCATATGCATTCTACAGCCTTGGCCTTTTCCCGTTGAGAAAGGTGGAGTGCCTCCTCCGGATTGTAAAAAAAGAAGGAGTAATCTTTTATATGTTCTCCCAAAGAGGTTTGAGAAATCAAGTCCGGATGAAATGCCAGCAGCCACCCTTTTGAGGGAAGCGCTTTACTTTTGTTTATTTTGATAGATTCTCCCGGTGTGAGGAATACCAATGATGCATTGGAATAATCATAGTACTTGCGGCCATATAAAACATCATCGATCTCCCCTTCCATCATCAGGATGGTATAAAAATCAAATTTAATAATTTGCTGCTCCAGATTGGTCTTTGACAGGTTGATTACACTTACCAGCGGATGGAGTGTTTTGCAGCCCAGGCAGCAGTTGCATTGATGGACGGTTTCTATATTTAATATTCTTTCTTTCATAGGAGTCACTTATTTCCTGCGAAGATAGGATGTTCCGGCCAATATTGTTCTTCCTTGTCACTTATATCCGTAATCAAGGTTATGATATCTGTAATTTGTGTAAGAAGAGGTATGTCTTGCCACAATTTGCTATCATTGGGATAAAAGTGGAATGTTACGATAGATTGCTTTTGGAATCTTTTCTGTTAATGAGGGTTAAATCTGCTTTTCTGAACAACTTAATAAACAATATTAGTAACACAGAGGTAAGTGACTGACATAGAAGTTCCTTATTGTTAGATGATTATAAACTACTTACCTTTGTATCATCTCAAACACAGAAAAGGAGATCTTTTTAATACTATTATTGATTAATAAATAAAGGATTTATGAAGAATTATCAAAAAATGAGCGTAGCACAAGATGCACGTGTAGAGTTGCATGACAGTCTTGCCCTGACGGGTGCCGAAGTATCTATCAATCATCTTCCGGCCGGTGCCGGAGTCCCTTTTGTTCATTCACATAAACAGAATGAAGAAATTTACGGCATCCTTTCGGGGAAGGGCTTTATCACCATTGATGGCGAAAAGATAGAATTGCAGGCTGGGGATTGGCTCCGTATTGCTCCGGATGGAAAACGTCAGATTTCTGCTGCATCTGACAGTCCTATCGGTTTTATTTGTATTCAGGTGAAAGCAGGCTCCTTGGAGGGTTATACCATGACTGATGGAGTCGTACAATAAAAAGAATAGTTGATAAAACCGGTAAAAGGCTGAAGTGCACCCTAAAAGTTGGACAAAAAACTTTTGGGGTGCACTTCAGCCTTTTTAGATATTTTTACGGGATATAGCTCCGAAACGTGAGCAACTGTAGGGATTGGATATAATGGAAGTCTATGGCAGTAGAGAAAATTCGGATATTAACGTTTTTAGCTGTGATAAAATCTTTAGGTAAAAACAAGAAATTTAGTAACTCTCCGGCTGGTTTCATCCGGAAATTCTGTACATTTGCTGTGTAAGGTATAGATTGCGAGTATATGGTATGTATAGGTGATCATTAATTTCTCATTAAACAGAAAGGAAAAAATATGGAAAATGTTATTCAGATACAATATTATCAATCGCCATGTGGAGAACTGATACTGGGGGCATACCGGGAAAAACTTTGCTTATGTGATTGGAAGATAGAAGAACGCAGGATCATCATCGACAGAAGAATACAAAAAGAGTTGCAAGCTTCTTATAAGGAGGGCATATCTGAGGTAATCACACGAACGATCGGTCAACTGGATGAATATTTTGCCGGACAAAGAACTACATTTGATATTCCTTTGCTTCTTGTAGGTACTGATTTTCAGAAAACTGTTTGGAACGAACTGCTGAATATTTCTTATGGAAAAACAATGTCTTATGCAGGGTTGTCTCAAAAGCTGGGGAATCCTAAAGCTATCCGTGCCATAGCTTCCGCCAACGGAGCGAACCCTATCTCGATACTTGTTCCTTGTCATCGTGTGATCGGCAGTGACCGTAAATTAGTAGGGTATGGCGGTGGGCTGCCTGCTAAGAAGATCTTGCTTGACCTGGAGTCCTCCGACAGGTTATTCTAACTGTTCAGGCTTATAAACGACTGACCGTATTATTAATGAAAGGTAGTCGAAAAACTGATTAGAAGAGTAACTTAAGCTCTTTGGCAATTCTGCAAGCTTCAATGGAGTTCTTTACCTGAAGCTTTTCCAATATATTTTGTCGGTGTCGGCTGACGGTATTTTTGCTTATAAACAGTTCCCAGGCGATCTCATGACTTGTTTTTCCCATATCGATCAACTGTAATATTGTCTTTTCCCTATCGGATAGCAATCTGCTGCAATCTTGCTTTTCCAGTTCTATGATCTGTCCGTTTGTCGAGTTGATCACTCTGCAACTCATTGTAGGATCGACCGACAAATTGTAAAGACACAGAGCCAGCCACATACTGTCGTTTGAGTGAGTGGCTACATAGAACATCCTGTGTAGGATAGGGACATATTTCCCGGAAGGATCACGCATACGGAGTTTGCTCATAAGAAAGTAATCTGCACGTTTTTTGTGTGGAATCTGTTTCAGGAAATGGTAGAAACGGAGTTCCTGTACATACTTTTCCGCCAAGTCATCCGGATGGATATATTTAAAGACTTCTTTTTCCCAGATTGATTCAAGATTTTGATTCTCTCCTTTTCGGGCTATGCCCAATGGCTCAGCTGTTCCTCCATAATAGATATAGCTGATATTGGTATGCATATCACTTAGAACGGCAATTGAATTTTCTATTCGTGCATAGTTGTATGCGATTCGTTTGTATTCATTCAGTTCTTCCGGCAGCTGTTCATTTTTGCAGAAGGGCTGAGTCAGGAACTCTTTGTTCAGTTTGTCAACAATGTCCATATTGGGAAAAGAAATGGTTATTAATAAGCATTGTGTACTTAGATACAAGCTTTTACCTTTGCAAAGGTAATCATAAAACATAGTTATTTATGGAAAGTGAAAAAGAAAAAATGGGGACAGGCAGGCTTTACGATGTTAATTATGATACAGAATTGATAGCCGAACGTCAGTCTTGCAAAGAGCTGTGTTATACCTTAAATCATTTACCTCCCTCGCAGATAGCTGAACGGGAGGCCATTATCCGTCGGTTGTTTTGCAAGACGAAAGAACGTTTTCTGTTGGAACAGCCTTTTTATTGTGACTATGGCTATAACATTGAGATTGGTGAAAATTTCTATGCCAATATGAACTGTGTCATTCTGGATGAGGCTAAAGTAACGTTCGGTGATAATGTCTTTATCGCTCCATCCTGTGGCTTCTATACTGCAGGTCATCCTTTGGATGTGGAGCAGAGAAATCGAGGGTTGGAATATGCCCGTCCCATTCGTGTCGGAAATAATGTGTGGATTGGGGCACAAGTGTGCGTATTACCGGGCGTGACGATTGGTGACAATACAGTGATAGGTGCGGGAAGTGTAGTAAATAGAGATATTCCTGCCAATGTGATTGCTGCGGGTAATCCTTGTCGCGTGATTCGGGAAATTACGGAAGAAGATAAAACAAAATATTTATTATAGAATAAACATAATCAAAAGGTAGCAATGAAAAAAGTATGTTTAAGCCTGCTTATGGGCCTGATGGCACAAATGATGTTTGGGCAGACACTGGAAAAAATGCAATGGTTCAACGAACCGGAACAATGGGAGATAAAAAATAACGTATTGTCTATGTCCGTTACTCCGCAAAGTGATTACTGGCGTATTTCTCACTACGGTTTTACAGTAGATGACGCACCTTTCTATTATGCCACTTATGGCGGTGAATTTGAAGCGAAAGTCAAGGTTGTCGGAGAGTATAAAGAACGTTTCGATCAGGCCGGCCTGATGCTCCGTATCGATCATGAAAATTACATTAAAGCGGGTATTGAGTTTGTTGATGGAAAATTTAATTTGAGTACCGTTGTCACTCATAAAACGAGTGACTGGAGTGTGATAACGTTAGATAAAACGGTACCTTATATCTGGATAAAGGCTGTCAGGCGGCTGGATGCAGTAGAGATTTTCTATTCATTTGATGATAAAACTTACACGCTGATGCGTAATGCCTGGTTGCAGGATCATATTCCTGTGAAGGTTGGACTGATGGCAGCTTGTCCCGATGGTAGTGGATTCAACGCTAAGTTTGAATACTTCCAGGTAAAGCATCTGCCGGACCAGCGCAGAGTGGAATGGCTGAAGAAGAATGCAGAATAAATAAGCAGAATGGAAGATAGACGGTTCGGAAAGTCATATCTTCCATTTTTTTGTGGTTGGGCTATATCAAGCAGATTGTCTGTTATCGCATTTATTTATAAATCAAACGACTTATAAACAGATAGCCTCCGAATATTTGCAGAGCCATTCCCGGCAGACCGATACGGAAATCCTGTACGGCACTGAAGAAATCGTTGACAAGGATCCATTCGCCTAAAGTGCCGACCACCTGATAGGATAACACGACCAGGAGGAGGATAGGGATGGAAATGCGTTTGTAGCGGTGGGCTGCATAACCGGCAGCTATCGCTAAAAGTGTCGATTTTAAGAGTATGGCGGGTAAGATCACCGGTTGGGGCATACCGAACAATAATGAGTTTAAAACAGGTGATAGAAGTGCTGTCAGTAGCCCTACTTTCCATCCGTATTTATAAGCTCCGATCAAAGTAAAAAAATAGATGGGTAACCAGGTGATACCACCTTGGGGAATGAGATGGAAAAGTTGGGGGAGTGCCATATTGCCCACTACGAACAGCAGCGTTGTCAGATACGTTTTCGTATCATTGTAATTCAATGAATAAAGCTTGATAGATGTTGTTTCCATAATTATGATGTAATAATTAAAAGTTAATATTAATTCCTCCCATACATGTAGCTTTCGGCATGGGGTAACCTGCGTTTATTTCATAACGTTGTGCCAGCAGATTCTCCCCTTTTACAAACAGGCCGGCAATAGAACAAATGCGATAACTGCCGCGAAGATTCCACAGGAGGAAGTTTTCTTTCTTTTTCTGAGGATCGACTGCCGTATAGAGTCCTGTCACATATTGTATTCCGGTGGAGAAACTCCATTTCTTTTGTGTGAAATCGATGCCTGTATATAGTTTATGTTCGGGTGCGGCTATCAGAGGATACTTCATATGAAGCCAACTGTAGTTAGCTGTCAGTCTCCACATGGAGTGAATGCGATATGCTATGTCGGCTTCTGCTCCCCAATTCTCGACTTTGCCTGTGTTTACGTTCAGTGGGCGTCCGTCTGTGCGAATGGTCTGAATCATATTGTCCCCGTTGATGTAAAAAAGGTTGACTCCATAATAAAAAGTACCTTTGAGTAAGCGTTGTGAATAAGATAGTTCGTAATTCCACAGCCGTTCCGGCAGCAAGTCGGGATTGGCCGGTCGGAACATATACAGTTCACGAATCGTTGGGTTACGGAATCCTTTACTGGCCATTGCTTTCAGGCTTGCGTCTTGTGGCAATTGTACCGACAAACCGACTTGTGGTATCCATTCCGTTCCGGTGACGGTGTGGTGATCTATACGGAGCCCTGCATCCATTGTCAGGTAACTGCCGATTGCCTGGCGGAAATCGAGATATCCGGCAATCTCATTTTCCGATTTATTCGAGATACCTTCTTTGTGTTTGTCCGCAATGAAACGGTTCCAGGCTTCACCGCCGAATTGCATATAGTCTATTCCTGCTGTCAGTCGGTTGCCGGAAAATAAAGAGGCACTCTGATACCAGGAGATTCCCATCATCCGGTCCTTGGAATTGAAGCGGTAGTCTGACGGTTCTTCTCCCGTACCATATCCGTCATTAATGTGATGTTTGCCCCAATTATAGAAAAACTTGAGTGCCCCCGATGTACGTTCGTATTTGTTTTCGAGAGCAAAAGAAGTCATGCCGCGTGTAATACGCGAGTCATTATCAAAAATCGGTGCACTGACAGTTCCCGGATTGGAAGCATTGAAGTGTGTCAGGTTCAGATCGGCCGATACGTTCCAGCTGTGATCCAGTTCATAACCCAACCTCGTATATCCCCCATATTGCTCAAATTCCATATCGGGACGATGACCGTTTGTCCGGTTATAAGATCCGGTAATAACGCTGTTGAAACGTCCTTTTTTTACTTGGTTGGTAGCTTCGGTCATCCATGTGTCATACGAACCATATCCCAGTCGGACTCCGGTTCTCACTCCGTCTTCCCGTTGCCGGCGGGTTACGATGTTGATTACTCCACCCATGGCATTCGAGCCATAAAGTACGGATGCGGGGCCGCGCACAACTTCCACTTTCTCGGCCAGCATCGATTGGTAAGCATCAGCAATGGGATGTCCCATCAATCCCATGTATTGGGGATGCCCGTCAATCAATACCAATAATCCTGTAGTGGGGCTGCCACCTATACCACGCAGGCTGATACCGCCTGCCGCACCGTTCGACACTCCATATCCCATCACGCCACGACTGGTGGTGAACAATCCGGGAACTTGTTCTGTCAACGTGGGGAGCAACGAAGGTTCGGAGCGTTGCCCGATGGTTTCACGGTTCACCACAGAGATTGTCATTGGCAGGTGACGGATATCGGTTTCATTCCTCGTGCCGGTCACTACCACGCCGTCTATTTCATAATTATGCCCTGCTTGTGTCGTATCCTTCCGGACTTGTGCCTGTAAAGATGAACTGAGGAAAGCGCATGCCAATAGAATGCCGAGTAGGTTTTTCTTCATCCTGATCTTGGAAAGGAAGTTTTCGATGATCCGGAATATTTCCTGTACGGATTCTATTCCATAGCAAGCTGTTTCCAGCGGACACCATCCGCTTTTGTCACGATTCTCAATGAAAGGCACCAATCGGATATAAGTAACCTCAACATTGGCATCATGCAGGAGTGTAAGTGCGGGTTGGCTGATGACATCTGCATATACCCGGCGGATTCCTCCCAGAACCATTAGTCCTGCGGCAGCTTTCCCAATCACCTTGTCGGCAATGCAGGCTCCTTCCATGAAAGAGGGTTCTTGCTGGAACAGATCGTATAAATCGGCTACGCCCCGCTGAGTGAAAGTTCGTATCTCCGTTCCGTTTCCGATGACACAGGAATATCCTCCGGAATGTAGAAGATCAATTATCTTTTCCATCATAGTGTCCCCTGTTTGAGCTGTTCTACAAAACGATCGATGCGATGCAGTTCTTCCGGTATGTGGATGGATTGCGGACAATGCGGGGTACATTGGTTGCATCCGATGCAATGACTGGCTTGTCGCAATTTAGGTACACTGCGGTCGTAGCCTACAAGGAAAGCGCGTCGTGCTTCTTTGTAGTTTTCACTTGACTGGCTTTGCGGAATATTCCCTTCGTTGACACACTTGTTGTAATGTACGAGAATGGCAGGAATATCGATGCCGTATGGACAGGGCATGCAATATTTACAGTCATTACAGGGGATGGTAGGGTATTGCATCATCAGTTGCGCGGTTTCTTCCAGATACTCTTTGTCGTCATCGGTCAGCGGAACCAGTGGTGAATAAGTGCGGATGTTATCCTGTAAGTGCTCCATATAAGTCATACCGCTCAATACGGTCAGTACCAATTCCGGTGAACCGGCGAAGCGAAATGCCCACGATGCCACACTGTCTTCGGGGCGTCGCTGTTTCAGTCGTCCCACGATGTGTTCAGGGACATTTGACAGGCGTCCGCCCAATAGCGGTTCCATGATGACAGCAGCAATATTTCGTTTGGCCAGTTCTCCGTACAGGTATTCCGCATTGACATTGTTTCCGGTTGCGTGGCGCCAGTCTACATAGTTGAGCTGAATCTGTACAAAATCCCATTTCACCGTATCATGCATGGCGAGTACCTGGTCGAAAACCTCGACATCACCATGGAATGACCAGCCGAGATGACGTATGCGTCCGGCCTCTCGTTCCTTAAGAAGAAAATCCAGCATACCGTTATCGACATAGCGCTCGTTGAATACCTTCATCCCGCCTCCGCCAATGGCGTGCAGCAGATAGTAATCAAAATACTCCACTTGCATATCCTTGAATGATTGATGATACATCGCAAGTGAATTTTCGCGTGAGAAGTTTGAAAAATTCGATAGCTTGGTAGCTATATAAAGTTTCTCACGCGGATGTCTTTTGAGAGCGATGCCGGTTGCTTTTTCCGACCAGCCCTGTACGTATACGGGCGATGTGTCGAAATAATTCACCCCATGAGCAATGGCATAATCTACCAATTCGTTGACAGCTTCCTGGTTGATAAGGTCTCCTTTCCCTTCCGGTGAAGGAACGGTAGGCCAGCGCATGCAGCCATACCCCAGGAGAGAAACTTTATCTTTGATTCCGCCTACTGAGCGATAGGTCATTTTATCTGTGGGGACAGGAGAAGAGGCACTCCGTCCCTGACCGGCTTTATCTCCGGAGCCGCAACCATAAAGAGCGGCAGTTGTTGTAGCGGCGCTGATACCCACAATTTTGAGGAATCCTCTTCGGTCTATATGCTTATTCTGTTTTTCCATAATGTTTCTACTTTTGGGATGTGTTATACGATACGGTGTCTTTCGTGACCTTCTACATAGATGGCGCTGAACGGGCGTGCCGGACAAAGATTTTCGCATGCTCCGCAACCGATGCAACGCTCGGTATTGACTGCCGGTATTTTGGGAGAGTCTGGTTGGTCCGGTATGGATAGAATCATCTGAATGGCTCCAGTCGGACAATGACGCGCGCAATTGCCGCATTCCACCCCGTCAGTCAGTGGTACGCAGTTCGCTTTTACCCAGACCGCATGCCCGATTTGAGTCGAAGACTTGTCGGCCACCGTGATAGGGCGGATTGCTCCTGTCGGACATACCTGGGAACAATCGTTACACTCCGGACGACAATAGCCGCGTTCGTACGACATTTCGGGCTGCATCAGGTTCATCAGTTTCGTGGAAGGACGCAATACCTGATTGGGGCAGGCTGATACACACAGTTGGCAAGCCGTGCAATGTGCAGACATATTACGCGCACTCAACGAACCGGGAGGTGTGATGGGTGTCTGCCGATTGGGTATTTTCTTATCTTCTATGGTGGCGAGTCCGCCATCTACTTTTTTCTCCTGTGCTTTGAGTGCCGATGTTGCGGCTACCATTGTCGTTACGGTCAGGAAGTTGCGGCGTGCTTCATTTACTTGGCCGGATGAGGCCAGAGGAGCATTCTGCTTCACTTGTGGTGATCCTGTTTTGTTTGTTCGTAATTGGTAACTGAGCGCTTTCTGCTTGCATTTGCCAAGGCAGTCCATGCAAGCCACACAACGGCTGTAGTCTATCGTATGTTCTTTGGAGTTGATGCATGCCGCTTTGCAATGGCGTGCACACAGTCCGCACCCGTTACATTTATCCGTATCAATCGTGACGCGGAATAAAGAATAGCGTGAAAGAAATCCCAGTACTGTCCCCACAGGGCAGATGGTATTACAGTAGGTACGCCCGTTTCGCCATGCCAGCAGAATCAGGATAACGAAAGTCGCTGCAGCGATGATAAATGTCGGCAGACTTTTCATCCAGACTTCGACGTCATAAAATGCATAACTGTCGATTCGTTCCGCCAGATGAGCAAACAGGTTGTTTCCCCATAACCAGATGGGTTGGAACAGGTTGTTTGCAATACGTCCGTAAGCACTATACGGAGCAAACAAAGTTGTGATGAAACTAACTCCTGCTATCAGGGTAATGATGAATATAGCCAATGCCCCGTAGCGTAGTGAAGAGAGTGCCGGAGAATAGGAGTAAGGCAACTTTTTCCGTCTTTTCCCAACCCAGGCTGCCACATCCTGGAATACTCCGAGCGGACAAATCACCGAACAGTAGATTCGTCCGAATACGGCTGTCAGAATTATTAAAAAGGCTACTACCCCTATGTTCAATGCCAGTATCGCAGGAAGGAACTGGATTTTTGCCAGCCAGCCGAACCAACCGTGCAGTGTTCCGGTGAAATCAAGGAACAGCAGGGTGATCAGTGTCAGGCAGATGATGCCACATGTTAGTCTGATTTTTCGTATCATTGCGTTTGTTTTTATTGAGTTTGTTATTTATCGTTTACAAGCCACGTCTTAAATTCCGATGCTTTGTTTTTGCTGACATAAACACGTTCCGGCACTTCGGTATCGAGTGTGATAAGCAGTCGGCTGTCAAACCAGATAGTTATATCCGTTACGCTGTCTCTGGCTATGACAAACTGTTTGTTAGCCCGGATAAAGTCTGTCGGATTGAGTGAGGAGACGATCTGTTCCAAGGTCTTGGAATAAGGATAACAGTTGCCGTCCTTCAGGCATACATATGTGTTTTTACCGGTTGCGTAGAAATAAGAAATCTCTTTTATGCTCACCGGGAGCAGTTTGTCTTTATGTGCAATCAATAGTTTGTCTTTGTACTTGGGTGCGGGTTTCAGCTGCGTCAGTTGTGCCAAATATTGCAAAAGGTCCTGTCGGGTCAGTTTGCTGTATTTTTCCAGTGCGTGTTCTACATCCTCTACCTTGACAGGTTTCAGTAAATAGTCTATGCTGTTCACTTTAAAAGCTTCGATGGCATATCGGTCATAAGCCGTTGTAAATATAATAGGAGTCTCCAGCTTTATTCTGTCGAAAATGGCAAAGGCCGATCCGTCTGATAAATGAATATCCATGAATATCAGATCCGGAGCCGGATTTGACTGCAACCATCCGACAGTCTGCGTGACACTTTCTGTATTGGCCATGACCCGGATATCGGGGGCTACCTCCGCGAGGATATCCGTCAGGTTTTCATAGGCAGCGGTTTCGTCTTCTACAATCAGTACTTTCATAACAACTACTATATTAGAGGTAGATATACCCGGAATGTCTCTTCGTCAGATTCCACCCGGATTTGCTTATTCATTAACAGATTGAATCGATTTTCCAAGTTACTTAGTCCGGTTCCGTTTGTGTCGGGCGGGGATAGTTTAGGGTAAATGGGATTGGACACCACCAGTTCAGATTGTTCGTTCAGCCGGATGGAGATCTCCATCTTATGTTCGCTGTCTATCCGGTTGTGTACGGTGACGTTATCGACTAACGGAAGTAGTGAGAGTACAGGCAGTGTCAGCAAATCTTTTTGCCTTTCGGCTACGTCGATGGCAAAAACCAGTTTATTGGCAAAGCGTACCTCCATTACGTATTGGAAAGATTGGATGAACTCCAGTTCTTCTCTCAGCGTGACGAGCCCTTTCCGGTCGCTTTGCAAGATGTACCGGAAGATATCAGATAGCTGATTGACGTACATCAGCGTGTTTTCATCATTCTTTTTTCGTATTAATGAAGATATTCCGTTCAGTGAGTTAAAGAAGAAATGCGGGTTTACCTGATTGGCCAGTGCGTCACAACGACTTTGTAAGTTCTCAAAACGAAGACGTTCTATTTCCTGCTCTTTTTCTCTTTGCCGGGTATAAAGCATGGAGATGTATCCTACCAATGTGCATAAAAAGCAGAGCGTGAAGAACTGGGAGATTAAAGTGCTTCCCAGAAAATCCGTACGGAAACCATGTGAAGAGATGGTGTACGAAACGGATGCGAAGAACAGATAACCGGTCAGTGCAAACAGGAAGTTGTGAGTCAGGCGTTTCCGGAATAGCGCTGTCGGGATCTGCCGCAGATTGTAGTTTATCAGGAAACCGATCATCCCCCAAAAGAAAAGGAAGCGATATATAAAATAAGAAAAGAAACCAAGGTAGTCCGATGGCTTCAAAGAGTTTAGCTCCCACGGAGTGCAGGCTATATTGGGGTATATGATAAAAACCGCACTGATCAGGCTGACCAGCGGAAGGTTTCGGGATATATATTTATCAAAGGAATCCATGATGCTCTTCTTTCTCACTGCAAAGAAAAGCAAAATAATGATTCCTTATTTGTTATGTCATGTCAAAACGAAAAAAGAGGCATAAAAGCGAAACTTTTTCATTTTTTCAGCATAAATACGATATAGTCTCTACACAAAATAAGAATGCAGAATGACAAAACCAGAGAAGCGATCAGCATAAATTCTTTCATAATGTTTGTTGGTTTTATAGGTTCTTTCCTATAAAGACAACACCCAATGAAAAATTCCCTACCCGGATAACTGTTTTATTTGATCTGTTTTTGTTCTGCTATATATTTCCAGAGCGGTGCCGCATGTAATGCCTGTATGATTTGGTTGCTTTTCAGGAGTTCTTGCACCTCTTCGAAGCTGAGTAAATGTACTGTAAGTGACTCCGTTTCTTCCAGATGTTGTATGTCCACTCGTTCTACATCCGTCGCCAGAAAGCAGTGAGTCAGATTGGTATGTGTGCTTGGATTGGCCGAAATCACCATATATTCCTGCCAGTTACCATTGCCGTATCCGGTTTCTTCCAGCAGTTCACGTTGTGCCGAAACAAGTGGTGATGCATCCTCTTTTTCGCATACACCTGCACAAAGTTCATATAGCTGTTTGCCGATTCCCGGTCGGAACTGGCGGACAAATACAAATTTTCCTGCTCTGGTGATGGCGATGGTATTCACCCAGTCGGGATACTCAAGGATGTAGTACTCCGGGATATGATTGCCGTTAGGCAAAAGCATGTCGTCGCACCGTACGGTCAACCACGGGCGGCGAAATAGATATTTGCTGCTGACCACTTGCCAGGCTTCGTCTTTTGTTTCCATTGTTTTATTGATAGCGGTTGCTGGCAAAGGTAATTAGAATAATTGTCAGGAACAATTGTTTTCATACGTATCTTTTTGGGTTTAAAAACCGTTGTGTATCTTTGGGGCGGATAAACTAACAGAATAATGAAAAACGCAATCATCTCTTTATTCCTGCTTTTTATTGCCGTGCAATATGTAGCAGCACAAAAAAAGGTTATTAAAATAGCCTGTATCGGTAATAGTATCACGTATGGTGTAGGTACACGTAATCCTGCCAAAGACAGCTATCCCGCTGTGCTGGGGCAAATGTTGGGCGACGGTTATGAGGTCCGGAACTTTGGAGTCAGTGCCCGCACCATGCTGATGAAAGGGGACAATCCCTATATGAAGGAAGAGCGCTATCGGCAAGCATTGGACTATCATCCCGATATTGTGACCATAAAATTGGGAACCAATGATACGAAACCTCAGAACTGGCGGTATAAATCTGATTTTAAGAAAGATATGGAGACAATGATCCGTACCCTTCGGGCATTGCCATCGAAACCGGAAATTTATTTATGTTATCCTATTCCCGCATACGCTGTCCAGTGGGGCATCAATGATAGTATCATTGTTCATGGGGTGATGCCGGTTATCGATCAACTGGCTACCAAATACCGATTGAAGATAATCGATCTGCATGCTCCGCTGACGGGGATGAAAGAGTGTTTTGCCGACAACGTACATCCCAACGAAAAAGCCGCTGCCCGCATTGCGCAGGTCATTTACCGGCAACTGACCGGCGAGGAACCACCGGTACATGTTTCTCAACCCTTCCCGGGACTTAAAGGTAAATGGAAAGGGTTTGATCAATATACTTTTGCTTATCAGGATCGGGAGGCTATTGTTGTCTGCCCGGAACATGTGGCAACCGGCAATCCCTGGATCTGGCGTCCTGCTTTTTTCGGTGCTTTTGCTTCAGTTGATGAAGAATTGTTGAGGCGTGGTTTTCATGTGGTATATTATAATCTGACTCATCTTTATGGAAGTCCTCGTGCCCGGAAGTCCGGTACTGATTTTTATTGGAATATGGTACGTATGTATGGACTATCTCCCAAAGTAACGCTTGAGGGTTTCAGTCGTGGAGGTCTGTTTGCTTATAATTGGGCGGTCGATCATCCGGATAAAGTGGCCTGTATCTATGTGGACGCTCCGGTTTGTAACGTATTCAGTTGGCCGGGACGTTCGCCTGAGAATGCCGGACTATGGAAAGGTCTGTTAGAGGAATGGGGGCTGACGGATGATCAGATGAATTCATTTTCCGGTAATCCGATTGACCGGCTGAAACCTTTGGAGGATGCGAGGATTCCGGTGATCTGTGTATGTGGAGACAGTGACAAGGTAGTGCCGTTTTCAGAGAACTCGGCTATTGTCCGCCAACGATATACAGCCATGGGGGCTCCATTCGAACTTATCTTGAAACCAGGAGTGGATCATCATCCGCATAGTTTGTCAGATCCTGCTCCGGTGGTCGACTTTATTATCCGCCATCAGCCGGGTTATGAAGCCAAACAATGCTATACATTAAGAGGGGACTATCGTAACTCGTATCAGATGTTTGAGAAAGAACGTGTTGGTACGGTTGCTTTTCTGGGAGGTTCCATCACAGAAATGAAGGGATGGAGGGATATGATTTGTGAAGATTTGAAGCAGCGTTTCCCTTATACAAAGTTTACCTTTATCGATGCCGGGATTCCTTCTACGGGCAGTACGCTCGGAGCATTCCGCTTGGCGGACGATGTGTTGTCCAAGGCCAAAGTCGATCTGCTTTTTGTGGAAGCGGCAGTGAACGATGATACCAACGGCTTTAATGCCATTGAGCAGGTAAGAGGAATGGAAGGTATCGTACGCCATGCTTTGCTTTCCAATCCGTCTATGGATATCATGATGCTGCATTTTATCTACGATCCTTTCATCCCGAAACTGGACGGAGGTCAGATGCCCGATGTGATTCTGAATCACGAACGGGTGGCGAACCATTATCTGATCCCTTCCGTCAACCTCGCTACAGAAATCGCCGCCCGTATGCGGGAAGGTGAATTCAATTGGGAACAGTTTGGCGGTACGCATCCCAAACCTTTGGGGCATGCTTATTATGCGGCTACGATAAATAAGGTGCTCGATGAAATGTATGCTTCTTGTGTTGCTGCCGGACCTGCCGTCAAGCCTCATGTGCTTCCTGCCGTGCCGCTGGACGGATATAGTTACACAAATGGCAAGTTGGTCGACATCCGGCAAGCTCATATAAATAAAGGCTGGCAGTTAGTCCCTTCGTGGACTCCGCGCCTTATTGCCGAAACGCGTCCGGGCTTTGTCGATGTGCCCATGCTTGAAACCGATCGTCCCGGAGCGAAACTGACACTCGACTTTGAAGGGACGGCTGTCGGTATCTTCTGTGTAAGTGGTCCGGCTGCCGGGATTCTGGAATATAGTGTCGACGGTGCTCCGTTTAAAAAGTTAGATACGTTTACGGCTTGGAGCGGCGGACTGTATATTCCCTGGGTGTATATGTTCGATACGGAGTTACCGAAAGGAAAACATCGCCTGACGCTCAGGATGTCAAAAGATCATCATCCGCAAAGTAAGGGAACGTCTTGCCAGATTAGGCAATTTGTGGTAAATGATTCTTGTGAATAGCAATTCTTCCTCCTCTCATACAAAAAATGCGTTTCGATCTTCCATCTTCCACCTTTTGAAAGATAACTATCTGATTCGCAGTAAACTAATAGGGTGGAAGATGCGGTTTTTTAGCCGTTTATCTTCCACCCTCATCTTCCATCTTCCACCCGCTAAATTTCCTCTTTGGAAGGCGATTTTTTGATAAATACCAGTAGGCTTCCTCGCCCTTTGGGTTCGATAATTCCCTGATCTACAAATCGGTGTAGATCTTCTAACGCTTTATTTTTCAGTCGTCCGGTCAGCCGGGTGTAGTCCGAACGGGTGATAAAAGCATTTTCATTTAGATACCTTTCCAGTCGAAAAAGCTTTTCTTCTTCGCTGAGCTGTGACGAGCTTCGTGAACCGTATTTACCGGCACGTTCCACATAGCCCTTGGTATGTCTGCGAAACCACATCGAAGCCCTGAAATTAATGTTGTCGAAGTAAATGGATTGTGCGCGGATCTCTTTTTTATCTTTCACCGGATGCGTTGCCTTCAGGCTTGCCGAGAAATAGCCGATCTTGCCCAACTCCACATGGTATCCGTCCACCAGATATTTGGAGATTTTCTCTGTCAGGGCACAGAGCACTCCTTCCAGGTCGCCTACTGTGAAGGTGGAGGCTTCCGAAATTTCTTCAAGAATGGTGCGTGTCCGGATGGTTCCACTCGAAATGATGTGGGGATAAAGCTTGGGTTCCTCTCCGTTCTCTTTTTTAGAAGGAACTTCTCTGAAATCATAACGTGCTGCCATAATTTGTTTGGTTTTTAATTGTTGATAGTTATTTGTTTATTGGTTTTTCTTTCTTTGTTTTTGCCTTTTTCCTTTGTTCTTTACCTGAGCCCGCATCCCCGGGCTCATTAGCCTCGGTATGCAGGCCGGTCAGCCCGGGTATGCGGGCCCATGAGTCCCGCTGTCCGGGCTTGGATAATGCTCCTATAAAGATACATAATATTTATCGTGAAAACAAGTAATACTCCTCTTGTTTGTTATTAAATATAATTGATTTATTTGCGATGATCCGCTTGCTTTATCCGGTAAGAAAGAGTACCTTTACCACATTATAAAAAACCGGAAAAACCATGAAAATAACCCTGATCCGAAAGGAAGAAACTGTCGTAGCACAACGTACGGTGAAACTCGAAACTGTGTTGGAGAATATGAAAACCGAAACCAAAACCTGCCCCGTGAGTGCTTTACGTCGGACACTGAAGTTTTCGGGTGGAAGTGGACATGTCACGGCGGTGGACAAACTGCCCCGTATCCTTTTTTCGGTGGAACTGGGCAAGAGTAAAGAAATATCGGTGATGAAGGCTTATCATGGATTGGTACTTCTGAGTGTGAAGGGATTCACCGGAGTAGAAGAGGCTGCACGCTTGCGTGACAAGCTGTCCGGACTGCCTCAGACGATGATTGCTTTTGTCGGTTCAAGCGGGCGGAGTGTAAAGATACTCGTGCCTTTCCTACGTCCCGACGGTTCATTGCCCGTAACCGTAGAGGAAGCCGGATTTTTTCATGCTCATGCCTACCAGTGGGCGGTGAACTTTTACAGAGGGCAGCTTTTGGCGGAACATCGGGATGTTACGCTTGAGAATCCGGTGCCGGAACAGAGTTGCCGGTATTCATTCGATCCGGGGCTCTATTTCAATCCGGATGCCTACCCCATTCGTCTGGAGCAACCTTTGTCGATGCCCGGTGAAGTTACCTACCGCGAAACAGTGGAGGCGGAAACTGATCCTTTGCAGCGTATGATGCCCGGTTACGAACGGAGCGAAATTATCTCGACATTGTTTGAAACTTCACTGTATGAAGCTCTTAATACGGTAGGCTGCGACCGGGAGGAGGATTCTAAATCTTTGATCGTGGAACTGACCCGGAACTGTTTTCGTTCGGGAATCCCCGAAGAAGAGGTAGTGGGTTGGACGCTGATGCATTTCCGGGGTAAAGTGTCCGAAATACTGATACGTGAGACGGTTCACAATGTGTATGCCGTTGAGAAGCGATTCGGAAGTAATCCTTGCATTTCTCTCAAGCAGACCATGGCCGTACGTACCGACGAGTTTATGGGCAGACGTTATGAGTTTCGCTATAACATACTGGCCGGAGTGGTGGAATATCGTGAACGAAAGACGTTTTGTTTCGATTTTCGTCCGGTGACGGACCGGGTGCTCAATACAATTGCGGTAAATGCTATCAGCGAAGGGCTTGAACTTTGGGACAGGGATGTGAAACGCTGGATTAACTCCGAACGTGTGCCGGTCTATTCACCTGTTACCGACTTTTTGTATGGTTTGCCCCGTTGGGATGGAAAAGACCGCATTCGGGCGTTAGCCCGCTACGTGCCTTGCGACAATTCGCATTGGCCCGACTTCTTCCATCGCTGGTTTCTCGCAATGGTGGCCCACTGGAAAGGAAATGACAAGCAGTATGCCAACTCCGTTTCACCCCTGTTGATCGGTTCGCAGGGATGTGGCAAATCCACTTATTGCCGCAATATCCTGCCGCCTGATTTGAGAGCCTATTATACCGACAGCATTGACTTCAGCCGGAAACGCGATGCCGAGCTTTATCTCAACCGCTTCATGCTGATCAATATTGACGAGTTCGATCAGGTAAGTGTCAATCATCAAGGCTTCTTGAAACATATACTCCAGAAACCGGTGCTTAATGTGCGTAAGCCCAACGAGGCGGCTGTCCGCGAGTTGAAGCGTTATGCTTCGTTCATAGCGACCAGCAATCATAGCGATCTGCTTTCCGATCCTTCGGGAAGCCGCCGTTTTATCTGTATCAATATCACCGGCAGAATCCGTAATGATGCTGTCATCAACTATCCGCAACTCTATGCGCAGGCAGTGCGGGAGCTCCGTGACGGTGAGCGCTTTTATTTCTCTCCCGAGGAAGAGGCCATTTTGATGGAGAGCAATCAGGAATTTGAACTGCAAACTCCGGTTGAACAGCTCTTTCAACAGTATTTCCGTTCCGCCAGCGAAGGAGAAAAGTGTGAAACCCTGCTCGCTGTCGATATTTTGGGGCGCATACAAAAGAAAAGCGGCTTCAAACTGTCGGCTACGAAGATAGTGCATTTTGGCAGAATACTTCGTAAGTTAGGAGTGCCTTGCAGGAAAATGAAAAACGGGAATTTCTATTGTGTGGTAGAGTTGTAAAGGTAGCAGACTAATGCCATTTTGCAGTATAAGTATCATTTTTTACCTAATAGGCACTATTTTGCACTCGTGCTCTTTTTATTTTTTTAATATCTTTGTTACTAATTTGATTATTGTATATTTGTAGTGACGTTTGTGATTATAGGCATTTGACTTATAAGATAGCTAAAAGTTCTTGTCTCTCCGAATCGCCAAGCTTTTTAAAGACTGTGCAGGAACGTTTTCAACAGCACTGCATCTCGTTGAATGTTACTTACGAAGACGAGATGCGTGCTGTTTTATTTTTAGAATCTTTTGCAACTTGTGTTTTTTTGCCTATTTTTGCAAGTAATAATGGTGGGTTGAGCGAAACTTTATCATATTTTAGTTAACGAGCGTAAGTTGATTCTTGTCTCTGAAATCGCCAAATTACTGAGACTGCACAAGAAATATGCTTCAACGATTGTTTACCCTATATTATCGTATCCGTATCTATATCTTGTTTTCAGAGCGAGATATTCATTCTATAGTATAATGGGCGCAAGCAAAGTTGGTCATTGAGTGCAGAGGTGTTTGGCGATACCTGAGAGGCGCGATGGCAAATGGGCTTGCGCTTTTTGTATTAAAATCAATTATGAAATGCACAGGTATGGTAATAGACAAAAAACAGGCAAATAATAGGGATGCCCAGATCATTTTATCTTGTTTTAGCGACATGGTAATTGCATTCTCGCAAAGACGTGGCAAGTTTATGAATCAAAAACTTGAAATGATTGCTTTTCGAATGTCTTCGCAATATCAGGCCGATTTCGGGAGGAGTCAACATCTCTTTCTGAAAAAAGATGTCTGGATAAAACGGCCAAAATTACTACTGATTCTTTTTGAGTTGTTAACGATATTAGGCTGAAACTGTTTAATTCGGGATATACAACAAAATCCTTCTCAAGTATATGTATAAATCATGAATCATTAACATAACAAATAACATTAATTACAACATGGGACAAAAGTTTAAAATCTTGGGATCACTTGTGGCTTTTTTAATTTTAGCAGGAATTAGCTGCTGGGCTACGGAAAAGTCATTGCATTTATTATTACCGGCAGGATGGCCGGAAGTTTTGGTATGGGGCATTACTATTGCTTTCTTTGTTATGGCCTCGTATGGTAGCAAATTAATTGTGGACACACTTAGTTCGCCTGATTTTATTGATAATCGTAATTTGAAATTGTTTGGGGGTGTGTTACTACTTTTTTTCTTTTGGTTTATTATGAGTATGCCGACTAATACTCATACATTCTTTTACAATGACAAAATAGGATCGGTTATAACAAAAGATATAGAAACTACTAATAAATATCTACTTCAGCTAATAGATAAATGTACTGGTTCAACTATGATTCTTGATTCAGTAGGTAAAAGAATGAAAGATAAAGTTGAAGAACAGAGGAAGCTTATTGTTGCTGAGTTTAATGGTGATGGACCCACAAGTAAACGTGGGAATGGGGTTAAGATTGGTGAACACCTGAATATTATCAATGGTATTTTAAATTCAAGCATTCAACAAGATTCACACTATAATAGTACGGATCCACAAATATTAAGTAAGTATCATGCGCAAATCAATGCTGCTCTGGCAAGTGCTTTGAGAACACATACTATCAGCGATAAAACTGTAAAAAACTCAAAAGTAGCAAAAGCTAAGTTAGAAGCAATGAATGACTCCATACAAGACCATCTTTCTGTGGGGATTGTATCGGAGGACGAAATCAAACAAGTAGAGAAGCTATTAACCGATGGCTATAATATAATAGCGACAAATAAACAATTTGTTGATTTTGATTCTAAAACTGATGATAAGGAGGTTTATACAAAAGAGAATGGTGATACCCGCACTAAGAGAATGGCATCAGTGATTGATGTGTTTTTTGTGGATTTTTTACACGGGAAATACCCTGCTTCTTTTTGGTATTATGTGATATTGTCTATTCTTGTAGATGTGGCAGCTTTCATCTTTTTTGATATAGCATTTAAGAAACAAGATAACGTATATTGATATGGAAGATTTAATCAATTTGAATGATGTTCATGTTGAACAGACATCATCAACAAACATTAGTGGAGAATCAATTAGACCTGCTTCGAATAATGATATGGGGCAAAATTCGTCTACTAATAATAACAAGAATAATGTTACGATAGGTGACCACCAATCTCCTATAGTGATGCTTTTTGGTCCAAGAAGTAGTGGAAAGTCAATGTCTCTCGTGCGACTTTCTCGTTACCTTAGAGAATGTGATTTTAAAATTGTAGTAGATAAGACCTTTAAATCAGATGATAATTATAAGGAAAAGTGTGACAATTTTCTTAATAATCTGGATACGAAAGAGGCTTTGCCTGGTAATGCATATACTGATTTCCTTCTTGTTAAAATAATCAAGAATGGGAAAACTATTTGCCAATTCTTAGAAGCTCCGGGTGAGCATTATTTTGATCCTAAGAATGTAAGTGCTACTAATTTTCCTCCATATATGACTAAGATCATAAGGAATTTGCCAAATAGAAAAATTTGGGTGTTCATTACGGAGGCAGAATGGGAAGTGGAGTCTGATATGAAAAAAGCATATGTCAGCCGTATTGCGAATTGTAAGTCTCAGTTGATGACAGATAAAGACCGGAAATTAGTTTTATATAATAAGATTGACAAGAAACCGGAACTTTTTGACTCAGGTAGAATACATATTAAGGAAGCTGAAAAGGCTATGAGTGATGAATATAAGGGATTGAAGAAACTATTTAAGAATAATAATCCGATCACTAGTCTTTGGTGTCCCTTTAATTATAAATTTGTTCCATTTTGTACAGGTTACTATAATAAGGAAGACGATACGCTCACTTATACTGAAAGTGAAGATATCTATCCTAGTACTCTGTGGAATAATCTCGTGAAATGTTTTAAAGGGTAAAATATGGCAAAGTTTAATTTGTATGTACATGGCGTTCCTATTGGTCATGATATTTGGGGAGCAAGTGAAGATTTGAGTTATATAAAAACATTTTACAATCACGATGCGGATGTAAAAGAGTCTGTAATATTTTGTATAGAAGTGTTACGTAATAAGACCTTTTATTCTTATTTGCGGCAGAATGATGTAGATAATGCTGAAAGTCGACCAGGCTCCTATTTCGGTATTACGTTAAGTTTTAGCAATTTATATTGTAGCAATGTGTATCTGTTGTATAAGATTTTTGATGCAGTATATAAACAGCTATGTCTTGGTAAGTTGATAGAACAGGATGGAAGGAAAGTGCGATATTTGGTTCGGCAATTCATTGATGATACTCTAACGTTAGAGAAAATAAATGCTGCATTTAGTCAGCAGATAGACAAGCTGCTAACTAATAGTTTTTTAGCCTTGGATGATTCTGCTAAACCAACAGGAATTGCCAAGTATAGTTTGTCCGATGTAGATAGTCCTGCTTTCATAGAATCTTTCAAATCAAAAAAGATACTTGTTTCTCCCGATTACATTTCAAAAGAAGATGAAAACGCATCACTTCAAAAACAAGTGCAACCTTTAAGAGTGCAATGTGAGCAATTATCGTCAGAAATTCTGCAATGGAAAAATAAATATGCAGCATTAGAGCAAAGTAATATTGTACTTCAGAATCAAATTACACCTTTAGAGAAAAAGGTAGAATCACTTGAATCTCAACTTGTGAGTGTTGTAACTGATGCAACTAGGGAATTTAAACAGAAGTTGGAAGAAACAAAGGGCGCTTTAGATAAATCTGAAAAAGAAGTTGAAATTTTGACAAATACCAATAAGAAAGCACAAGACGAAATAAAGAAGCTTAGGGAAGATATCAAGGTTATTGGTGAGAATAAAGATATTAATAATTCTGTTGCTCAAATTAAAGAACCACTTAAAAATCTCGCTCGCCTGATGGCGAGTCGATTTCCTGATGATCCTAGGAAGGGCAGTTCAATCAGGAAAAAGAATTTTAATAATCACGGTGCGTCTAATTTATTCAAAACTTGGATCTCGGTGATCAATTGTGTTTTGCTGTGTTGTGTTGTTGCTATTGGTGTATGGTATTATAGTCATCCTGCTAAAATTAATGAGGATAATTATGCCTTAGAAGATCAAAAGGTACAAATAGAGCAAATAGAGCAAAAGGTTCAAAAGCTAACGCAACAAGCTGAAGCAACTCTCACAGCGATACAAAAAACCTCTATAGAGATGCAGGCGGCTTTCAAGTCAAGAAAAGAAGATTCTAAGGCAACGTCCAGAGAGGCTTCCAAGAAAACCAAGAAGGGAGGTTCGACAATCCAAGGGGCTTCTACTGTGTCACAAGAAACTATAAAAGCAGATTGATATGAGAATAGTGAATATTATTGTGTTTCTGGTAATGGTGCTTGCATGTTCATCTTGCAACACAAAAGGTAAAAAGCCTCCAGTAGACTTATCTGGCTTGAATTCAGTTACAGATATTAGCATTCCTTATACGGAGCTTAATGGTGTTAAAACCATTCCAGTAAAACTTAATGGAATTACTATGAGTATGATTTATGATACTGGATGTTCTGGGGTACACTTATCGTTGAATGAGTTACAAACTCTATTTAAGAATGGTAAATTCTCTGAAGATGATATTATAGGTTCTAACTATTCACAGATTGCAGACGGAAGTATTGTTGAGAATGGTCTGATCAACCTTCGTGAGGTCGAGATCGGTGGTGAGGACGGACTTGTGCTTCATAATGTAGAGGCGACGGTGGCGCTTAATCAGAATGCTCCAATTTTATTGGGCAATGATGTTTTGGATGAGCTTGCTTCCGTGAAAGTAGACAATGTCAATAAAACTATTAACTTCACACGTTATTAATAGGATGAATAGCTCTGTATATTTATTTGGTGAAATGGCAGAAGGATATACCCAATATCCGGAAGATAGTTCATCGGAAATATTTCATAGACTTTATGCAAATTCAAAAGCAACAACTCAGATTGCCATTCATCGTGATGGCAATCTGATGTATTATGGATATATTAGAAAGTTAGAAAATAACAAGTATCTTGGTTTATGTGTTGTTCTTAACGGAATCATGTTGACAAGAATTGATAGCCTTGTCTCTTTATTTGAAAATACTATTGCTTCATTGGTAAGTAAGGGCACTCTTATTCACTATAATGAAGCTGGTGACATTGTTACAAGTGTTAATAAGCTGTATAAGAACGAGCCCGATATAGACCTATTGGTAGAGCATTTAAGAGCAGGCTTTTTGAATTTTGAAAAGAATTCCAGAAAACTTCCTCCCATTAACTTTGCTGTTGCCAAAAATTCGATAAAAAATTTTAGTATCGAAGATAATTTTAATGAGATAGTTGAAGCGTCACACACTTATGGTTACACTTTTATATATAAGGATAAGGACTATAATACAGTTCAAATGAATAGTTATAAAGCTGTACTTAGTCGTGTGAATCAAAAAAATATAGAATTAAAAAAACAAAATCAAGAACTAAACGAACTGAATGATAAAATCCAGAAACAGAAGAAACAGTTTCGCAATGTTGTGATACTATTCATATTAGTTATGGGGTGTTTTATAGGATTATTTGCATTATATAATAGTTTAAATAAGACAGAACTGAATTTGGCAGATGTGGAAAATCAGTTAGTATTGGCCCAGGATACAATTAGAGATTTAAATAAAAATCTTATTGTGAAAAATAATAAGATCCAAGTGCTTGAAATCAAATGTGAACAAGAAGTTTCAAAGCGAAAAGAGGCGGAAGCTATAGTGAATAAAGTAACGTCTCGATACCCGATAATAATAACGAGTACTTCATTTGACTTTTCGTCCAGAAAATTGAATATCGAATATTATACAACGAATGAATGTGAAAAAAATATTAAGATAAAAGCTTATTGCGAATCATCTGGGGACTTTATTGAATCATCCGAGGGGAAATTAACTTTTTGGGATGGCGGAGGAAGTTTAACAGGGAATTTTTCAAAATTATTTAATTCGTCAAATTGGTATACATTTGAAGTTTGGGTTGATGGAGAACTGGTGGGAGGCGGAAGGCATTAGCTATTACTTTTAAAAGACACAGTATCTTGCTATCTAAATTCTGCCTCCACAATCTGGGTTTATTGGTTTGATTAATAGTTGTTTAGTGCTTCTTCTCAATCCGTATACAATCCAGTCCGAACAAAGTTCCTGTCGATAGCGGATTCCGTCCGATCAATTCTATCCGCAGGATAAATTTACCGTTTATGGGCTTGTGCATTCCCAGGCTTATGGCACCTGTCGGCTCGACTTTCTCGCTGTAACAGTCCAACTGCTTTCCGTTTTTTGGGTGATTTACATATAACCTTATATTGCCGTAGTCGGTTGCTTTGGTACAAAATAGACTCAAGCTGTATTCACGATCCTCAAAACCGGAGAATTCGAACTCGATGTAATCGCCTTCCTTACCGCCATGGCATACCAGGTGGTCTTTTAAGTTCCATTTGCCCGGATGCCCGCTGAGTCTTTGTCTGTCATAACGCAGTCTTTCTGATTTGGAAGTTGGCTGGATTTGGCAAAAATCAATGGCATTTGGTATGTTGCAGACAGGAGATTGAGTAGGGGTAGGCAATAACCCTGCTTCTATTTCTTCTAAGCCGGAAGAGCCTGTGGCTTCGGAACCTAAGTCTCCGTACCAGAATACAGTCGAAGAGTAATCTACCGTCCCGTTTTCCCAACCTAACAATTCGAAATCGAACTTCAATTGCCGGTTGAAGGGAATGGCATCTAAGCATCTGACTCTGAAGAAGCTGTTGTAGCCATAAAAATCTCGCATATCCTGGCGGGGTTGCCCGGCAAATGGTGTCTGACTTTTAAAATAACCATCGAAACTGTAGTAGTCTTCAGTGCCTGTTCCGAAATGGGAAGGAAATGGTTCGTGATCTACGGTTATTTTTTCATCTCCTTCCCCATACCACTCTGTCGTATGGTTGAAAAGTGATAGCAGGTCTCCCCGATAAACTCCTCTGCCGGATATAGTGGCGAAATTCCAATCCATACATTTTTCGTGTTCCATCCAGGTGACGACGGGCAGACCACGTTCCTGCTTCCAGGCTGTATGGAAATAGAGAGACCGGTTGTCCCACTCATAGGGTTGTGAAACAATATCTGTTTGTATATCGGCTTTGTATGGAGAGAGGTTCAAGATCGTGATTTCACAATCTTGCTTATAGGGCATCAACCATTTGCTGCAGACAATCCCTTTGCCGTCGGAATAGAAGAAAAAACTCCTGGACGCAAAAGATCCCATGCCGGAGCCTGCAAAATCGGATAGTGGAGCCCATACGGTTTGTTTTCCGTCAAAGCTTATGGTTACGATCAGGCTACGCATCAATAGGGCAAAATCGTCTGTTCCGGGTTTCAGGTTTTTATCTGTTTTCACATTGAACTGAAGAAGGCTGATCGCTCTTTTTCCTGTGCGAAGGTTCAGCTTTTGCTTTTCACCTTTATTTAATGAAAAACTCTGTTGATGGTTAAGTGAACCTTTGCCATAATCAGACTGGGGATCAAATCCCTTATCCATATTTTTATAGAGTGTGTCGGATGTTTTTTCTGCTAAAGCGGGTATGCGGTCTGCCACTTCCTGTGAGAAAGTTTCTACCGGAGTACCTGTGGGGTATTTGCGGTAATTGAACAAAAAGTGTCGGTTAGTCCGTTCGGGGGTAAGTTCCTCCATGGTTACTTTGCAGCCGTTGTTATAGGGGACAGGTAGATAAATCAGGCTGCCTCTGTTCCATTTATTGTCCGGTTCGATTAACCCTTTCTTCAATCCTCGCACACCGAACTTCTGGAGATCATAAGAGGGCACCTCCCAGCCCGGTTCGTCTTTTCCGTCAAAATAGAAACGTAAGATTGTATTTATGCTGCCAAAGGTCGTGAGCCATATACGGGTAATGGCACCGGGACCTTTGTCCTCAAAAAGAACCTTTTCTTTCCGTCCGTTGCGTTCTTCGAGACGGATGAATCCTTCGCCGTCATCATTGGCAAACCAATTGGGCCGGTCAGGAGAAACGGACCTGCGATCGTAGCTGCTTTGCTGCATACTGCGATAGGGCAGGGCCGGATAGCGGCTCATTTCATCCCGTGAGGTCATCTCTTTCAGGAGATTTTCTACTGTGATCTGATATTTTGTCTGTGCAAATGAACAGGTGCACAGAGCGGAGAAAAGTAAGGTGATCCCCCATCTCATTATTCCTGTTGTAAACTCAGGCTTCGGAGAAGATAATAAGCGTTGTTTCCATTTTGTGTCCATAATACGATTTTATTGATGGTAAGTAGCCGCAATATTAAGAAAGTATATCGGATGAGGCTATAATGAATCGTACCAAATCGTAGTACAGACGTTACATGAAGCATTCTTTTGGGGTTTTGCCGACTCATGGTGGGGTGAGCCGGCGTATTTATTATTCCAGTGTCGGTATGTCTATCGTTTCGTTTTCTTCTTGCCAGTTGTCGATGGTGAATCCTCCGGAAGTTTCTTCCGAGAAGATGTCACCTAAAGTCAGTGTGAGAGTCAACTTGTTATTAGCTTTTAACGGAGCGTTCAGCGGTTGCTGATAGGTTTTGGTATTTCCGTTCTTCAGTTTGATGATCAGTTTGAACATTGGTTTCGCAGATGAAGGAAAAAGCATGACCGTAGCATTGCTCATCTGCGTGCCGTCAGCTGACAGTACGAGTGGGAAGGCCACTGTTTTGGTTTGGTTTATCGGAGCGGCAGTATACACATTCAGTTTTTCGGCAATGCCTCCTATATGAACTTCCATGCTGGCAATGCTGGAACTGAGGATTCCATTGTTCTTGTTTTTTACGATTACTTTCAGACCTGCAACCACACGCTGCATGGCTGCGCTCAACTCTTCCGTACCAATATGTGCCGGTTTTACGGTATATACCAAATCGAATACCGGATAATAGGTGGTATCCGTCGAGATTCTCCGGAGCCCGAAGTATTGCTGGGAAAGATCGCCTCCGATAGTGATTTGGGGATCAATGACAACCGGATTGCTGTAAATGGGCTCTTCGTATTTCGGGGTACCCCAATAAATCATGTTATAAGTACCTACCGGAAGTGAGAGTTCCCTATTCTTATTTCCGTAAATTGCCCCATCTTGAAGATAGTACATTCCCGGGAATGGGGTCAGCTTGCCTTCTATGTAATTTCCATAATAAATGGCACTGCCAGCCTGGCAAGGATAGGCTTCTAATACACCGGTCATCGGACTTTGGGTATCGGATAAGGTGACACTCAGGTCGGGGGTGACCAGTCCTCCGTTATCTTCCTTACATGGCGCACACGAATTGTCATCCGAACAACTGTAGAATATTGCAGCCGTCAAGAGGGTCAGGAATATTAATTTCTTCATACTTAATGCTGTTTAGGTTTTTAGTCTTTGAATAACACACTATGAAGTATTTGGTTCTAAAAAGTTTAGGAAGAGTATCAATGGTAGGGAGAGTGGTAGGCAAAAAATATAGGGCTACTTTGTTGAGTAACCCTATCAATTGGATTGAAAAAATAGCATGACGTTGATCATGTCTTTATGTTTTGGTTATTATAAGCTGTCTATGGATACACAAAGGCTTTTGGGACTGTGTCAAAACTCTTTTTTACCACAGATTGCACAGATTATCACAGAATAAGAATGATGATAATTAATAACTTAAAAATCACTCTATGTTACTCTGTCTCCTCTGTGGTGAGTTTCGACACACCCTCATCACGAATGGAATGCGGTCTTTCTTCTAATGTACTGTAGTATCACGTCATTCTCTCTTTCTATCATAATAAATTAATGTTCAATTCATATTTAATAAGTTAGTTCCTAAAGAAAGTTTCGCTATCTAAATGGAATGGGTGGTCTATGACGCCGATTAATATCCCCTGATTTGCAAAATATATGTTTTCCATGTTTATCTTTTCATTAGTAATGCAAATATATTAAATAAAAGTCAACTTGTAATAAATGTGCTGATTAAATATTAATCGGTTTTTAGATCAGGATATTGTGCTAAGATATATAGTATATTCTTAGAACTGTGCTGAATAGATAGTTTGGATATGAGTTGAATCTATCAGAAGGTTTGGGTTGAAATTGTTCTGTTTTGATAAAAAGTATATCTTTGTGCGTTGAACGCGATATATTTCAATTTATTATGAACGGATTTCTACTGTTGAAACGCCCTTTTATCTGGCTGGCCCGCTTTCGTCACCGTTGTGGATATGGGGTTCATTCACCATTTGCTTTCGACTTGATAACCAACGTCATTTATGAGCGTACCCCTTACTATGCTTACAGTTCGCTGGAGACTGAACAAAAGAAAATGTCGGTAAATCCCGGCAAGAAGTGGAAGCATGAATCAAAGAAGGTGAACCGGTTATTGTTCCGGTTGGTCAACCGAATGCAACCTGCTACGATTGTAGATGCCGGAACGTTGTCGGTATCGTCTCTCTATTTGCAGGCCGGACATGCTAAAGCGGGTTATTTGGGTGCTTCTGATTTGTCCGAACTCTTTTTGGAGAAAGATACACCTGTCGATTTTCTTTATTTGCACCATTACCGTGACCCGGAATTTGTAGAGAAAGTATTCGATATCTGTGCGTCGAGAACAACGGAACAAGGAGTTTTTGTGATTGCCGGTATCTGCTATACGAAAAAGATGAAAGCACTCTGGAAAAAGATACAGCAGGATGACCGGACGGGTGTTACATTCGATTTATATGATCTTGGAATCGTCTTTTTCGACCGTACGAAGATAAAACAGCACTATATCGTCAACTTCTGAATCCTTTTGTGTGTTAACCTTTACAGAAATAATAAACTTACTATCATTATGAAAAAGAGTCTTGTATATACAAAAACGGGTGATAAAGGAACAACGGGTCTGATAGGAGGAACCCGTGTGCCGAAAACCCACATCCGCCTTGAAGCGTATGGAACGGTCGATGAACTGAACTCGAATCTGGGATTACTGGCAACTTACCTGATGGACGAGCATGATTTGGATTTCGTACAGTCAGTGCAGGATAAACTGTTTGCCATTGGTTCGCATCTGGCCACTGACCAGGAGAAGATCCAACTGCACGATGTCAGTATTATTACCCCTGCCGATGTAGAAGCTATTGAACGTGAAATTGATGCTGCCGACGAAATTCTTCCGCCTTTACATTCCTTCATCATTCCGGGAGGAAGTCGTGGCTCGGCACTTTGCCACGTTTGCCGTACCGTTTGCCGGAGGGCGGAGCGGCGTATTCTTGCATTATCCGAAAGCTATACAATCTCTGCCGATTTGCTGGCTTATGTCAACCGGCTGTCTGATTATTTATTTGTCTTGTCTCGTAAAATGAATTTTAATGAGGGAAAAGATGAAATATTTTGGAATAATAGTTGCAAGTGAAATATTTTATTATACTTTTGCCGAAAAATAGAGAGTAGGTAATAATATTCACATTTTAAATACGAAAGCTTATGTATTGGACGTTGGAATTAGCATCTAAACTGGAAGATGCTCCTTGGCCGGCAACTAAGGATGAACTGATTGATTATGCCATGCGGTCGGGTGCTCCTCTTGAAGTGATTGAAAACCTTCAGGAAATGGAAGATGAAGGCGAAATCTATGAAAGTATAGAAGATATTTGGCCGGATTACCCCAGTAAAGAAGATTTCTTCTTCAATGAAGAGGAGTATTGATACGGACGAATGAATTGAAAATAATGAATAGTCCCGATAAACCAGATCGTTTATCGGGACTATTTTATTGGGATTAGAACATTGGTAGCTGATAGATGAAACCTAAAGACAAACGATTGGTACTGTAGTTCTCCTGTCCCAAAACTTTGGCACGATGTGTGAAATCGTATGAACGCCCCACGTAGGTCAGGAAGAAATGCAGGTTGGTCTTCATCGGGTAAAATTCTATTCCGGCCAGGTATCCCCAGGAAGTACGGTAGTTACCTTTTTCAATGCCGTCAGCCGCTTTAGTAACCGAAGCTGTTTCGTACATACCTTTTACAAAAGCATTCCATTTCGGGAGGAAACGATAGTTGAGCTTCGTCACCACAGATAAGTAACCGGCATTGAAAGCATTGTGTCCGCTGGCATTACCCACGATTCCTGTGATAGTACCGTTGCGGTCGATACCTTCCTGTGAATACATGAAGTCGACAAACATATTGAACTTATCCAGATTCAGTTCGTTGCCCACTGCATAATAGTAAAGGTTCTTGCCCTTAGCTTCACTCATGACGGAGGCCGACCAGCGGGTTTTGAATACCTCATTGAAGTTGCCGTTCCAGTTCAGGGTATAGACCAGTGGCATCTTCCCCGATCTGAGATCCGGCAATTTGCCTTCCGAATCTTCGGTGATTCCGTATGTCTTGTCAAACGAACTGTTACGGCTATTCAGAATCTGCAGGTTGAGTTGCTGGGTGGGGGTAATATTATAACCGACGTTCAGTCCGGTCATAAAATTACTCATATTCTCAATCATGTCACTGTATTCGTAAATGTCGATCGGATTCAGGTCGAACTCAAATCCTCCGTAAGCGGCACATTGCTTACCGGCAAAGAAAGAGAACTGATCGTTCAGTTTCACACCGATTCCGGCATAGTCTATCGAGGTAGGGATGTTATCGATCATTCCTCCTCCTTCGTTCGAACGGTTCAGGCGTTGACGATAGCGGTAAGAGAGCCAGCTGTTGAGATTGCCTTTTGCTTCGATGCGGAGTTGACGCATTTTGAATACTCCTTCGTCGAAACCGTCACGGAAGTTGGCGTCAAAACTACCTTGCATATTGAGGTACAGATTGAACTTATCCGTCTTTTTCTGCACGTTGGTCAACTCTTCGTACAACGATTTGTTTTCCAGAAACATTTCTTTCTTCTCTGCCTTTTGTGCATACACTCCTTGAATGCTGCCCGCAAGGAGCAGCATTGCCATTAATTTTTTCATAAGTGTTCAGGTTTTATCGGTCCGATGCCCGGTTAATACTCATTAAAATATTGCTGAATCTGCTTCCAGTCGTTGGTTTTGGTCAGTGCAAGCATCAGCAGCACACGTGACTTTTGCGGATTCAGCTCTTGCGAAGCGATAAATTGATATTGAGCGTCATCCACCTCGGCATCCAATGTCGTAGGTCCGGTCGGTACACGGGATGAACGGACAACGAGTATTCCTTTCTTGCGGGCCTCTGTCAGTACCGGGAAAATGTTCTTGTGAATGTTTCCGTTGCCTACGCCGGCATGGATAATTCCCTTATAGTCGTGGTGCAAGAGTGGTGTTACCATATCTGCCTCGATGTTTGAGTAACTATAAACGATACCTACTTTGGGCAGAGAGGTCAGGTTGGTTACGTCGAACACAGACTGAGTGGTATGCTTTTTCAGCGGGGCTTGGTTGTAAAACACCTTTCCGTTGAAGATATAGCCCAACGCTCCGGAGTTGGGGGCCTGGAAGGTTTGCACATCGATTGTGTTCATCTTTAATACGCTTTCTGCCCCGAGAATCAATCCGTTCATGGCTACCAGCACGCCTTTGCCTGCAGATTCTTTGGCTCCTGCGGTGACTACGGCGTTGTAAAGGTTCAGCGGACCATCGGCACTAAGTGCGGTGGAAGGGCGCATGGCTCCCACCAGCACCACCGGCTTGTCGCTTTTGACGGTCAGGTTCAGGAAGTAAGCCGTTTCTTCCATTGTATCTGTTCCGTGAGTGATAACGATGCCGTCGATATCCGGACGCTTCAGCAGTTGATTGATCTTTTTGGCAAGTATCAGCCACACTTCGTCGTTCATGTCCTGCGAGCCGATACGCACAATTTGTTCGCCGGTCACATTGGCAATGTTCTTTAGTTCGGGTACTGCATCCAGCAGCGTGCCGATTGCTACTTGTCCGGCTGTGTAATTGGTGGAAGTTGCCGAACCGCCTGTCCCGGCAATCGTCCCTCCGGTAGCAAGGATGTGAATGTTTGGCTTCTGTGCGAAGGCCATCGTTGCGGAAAGTAGTAGTGTTACCACTACAAGGCTTAGTCTTTTTAGTTCTTTCATGACTCAACTGTTATTTAGGTTAAAAAAATAGATAGTCCGTCTTTTTTAAAATACCTGGATGAAGAGCAATCCGAGTACGATAGCTACAACGGTTGATACCAATCCGGGCATCATAAACGAATGATTCAACACATATTTACCGATTTTGGTTGTCCCTGTACGGTCGAAATTGATGGCGGCAACCACCGTCGGATAATTCGGAATGAAGAAGTATCCGTTTACGGCCGGGAACATGGCGATCAGCATATATGGCGAAATGCCGAGGGCGATGCCCAGTGGCATCAGTGCACGTACCGTGGCCGCCTGACTGTAAAGCAGGATAGACATTACGAACAAAGCTATTCCGAATAACCACGGCATCTGCCGAACCAATCCTTCGATAGATTCGGTCAGTTGCCCCATGTTGCCTTGCAGGAATGTGTCGCCCATCCAGGCGATGCCGAAGATGGCGATTACCGCTTGCATTCCTGCCGGGAAAACAGAGCCTTGGGTTGCTTTGATTCCATCTGTCTTGGTAATCAGCAGGATAAGAGCGGCTGCCGAAAGCATTACGATTTCAATAATGGCAGACATCCCTAATGTAACGGTTTCTCCGTCTATCAGGAAGGTGGGGCGCATGCCGTCGAAAGACCCGAAGAATACGATGAAGGCCGTTGCTAAAATGAAAATCAGAACCGATAGCATGGCATTGCGCTTGTTGTGTACGTCCTTAATCTCTACTTTCTTAGAGTCGAAATACCCTTCGGCCAATCGCTTCTGATATTCAGGGTCGTCCACCAGCTCTTTGCCTACTTTCATTGAGAACAGTGCACCTACCAGCACACCGATAATGGTAGCGGGGATCGTTATTTTCAGAATGTCAAATAAAGTAATGTCGAAACCTGCCAGAAGTCCGAGCAAGGCAACTGTGGCTGCCGAGATGGGGCTGGCCGTGATGGCTTGCTGAGAAGCGATAACGGCAATGCCCAGCGGGCGTTCCGGACGGATTTTTGTTTCGGTGGCCACTTCGGCTATCACCGGCAGTACGGAATAGGCAACATGTCCCGTACCGGCTACGAAGGTGAACAGATAAGTCACAATAGGACTCAAAAGAGTGACGTGCGACGGGTTTTTACGCAATAACTTTTCTGCCAGCTTCACCATATAGTCCAGTCCGCCGGCTGCCTGCATGCATGATGCAGCCGAAATAACCGCGGCAATCATCAACATTACATCGATCGGAGGGGCTGTGGGTTGCAGTCCGAAGACAAAAGTCAGTATCCCTAAACCTACGCCGCCCATTACTCCGAGTCCGATACCTCCCAAACGGGCACCGATAATAATAGCTGTCAGTACAAAAGCCAATTGTAAAATCATATCTTTCTTTTTTAATTTTTTGGCAAAGATAATTTAATAAATTGTCTCTGAATTGGTAAATGATATGGTAATCAACAAAAAAGAAGTTAATTGGTTTTTGCTGGTTTGCATATTTTTTCATTATGAAGGAGATTTTATAAAATATCTCTCAATCGGATGTTGTTTACAATATGATACATGTCTTTGCTTTATTATACGTAAATTGTTCCTTGTTTAAAGTATGTTAACTAAATAGTGAATATGATTGCTTTCAAAACAATATTGCTTAAGTTTGGTTATTATAAACACAGTTAAGATTATAATTGTTAATAAAGATATATTATGAAAGAAGAATTATCGAAAGCAACCCGTACAGAGAGTGATTTAATAGGTGAACGTGAAGTACCCGAAACCGCCTTGTATGGTGTACAAACCCTTCGGGGCATAGAGAACTTCCGCATTAGCAAATATCACCTTTGTGAGTATCCGTTGTTCATCAATGCACTTGCCATAACCAAGATGGGAGCCGCTATGGCTAACTTTGAGCTTGGATTGCTGGCTGAAGAACAGGCAAATGCCATTCTCCATGCATGTAAAGAAATTCTGGAAGGCAAACATCACGACCAATTCCCGGTAGACATGATTCAGGGTGGAGCCGGAACTACCACCAACATGAATGCTAACGAGGTGATAGCCAATCGTGCCCTCGAACTGATGGGACATAAACGCGGAGAGTATCAATATTGTTCGCCCAATGACCACGTCAACCGTTCGCAGTCCACCAACGATGCCTATCCGACTGCCATCCATATAGGTATGTATTATACCCATTTGAAACTGGTGAAGCATTTCAAAGAAGTGATCGGTGCTTTCCGGAGAAAAGCAGAAGAGTTTGCACATGTGATCAAGATGGGGCGTACACAGTTGGAAGATGCGGTGCCGATGACGCTTGGGCAGACATTCAATGGTTTTGCCAGCATCCTTCAAGATGAAATTAAGAATCTGGACTTTGCTGCACAGGACTTCCTGACAGTCAATATGGGAGCTACTGCCATCGGAACCGGAATTACCGCCGAACCGGAATATGCTACCAAATGCATCGCGGCCCTTCGGAAGATTACCGGGCTGGATATCCGTTTGGCCGACGATCTGATAGGAGCTACTTCCGATACTTCCTGTCTGGTGGGGTATTCTTCAGCCATGCGTCGTATAGCTGTAAAAATGAATAAGATTTGCAATGACTTGCGTCTTCTGGCATCCGGTCCGCGTTGCGGGTTGGGTGAGATCAATCTGCCTGCCATGCAACCCGGTTCGTCTATCATGCCCGGTAAGGTAAATCCGGTTATCCCCGAAGTGATGAACCAGATCGACTATAAAGTGATAGGCAACGACCTTTGCGTGGCTATGAGTGGCGAAGCGGCTCAGATGGAGCTGAATGCGATGGAACCGGTTATGGCACAGTGTTGCTTTGAATCTGCCGATTTGCTGATGAATGGCTTCGATACACTGCGTATTTTGTGCATAGACGGCATTACGGCCAATGAGGAGAAATGCCGGAAAGATGTTCACAACAGTATCGGTGTTGTGACGGCCCTCAACCCTGTCATCGGGTATAAGAATTCTACCAAAATTGCCAAAGAGGCACAGGAGACCGGTAAGGGAGTTTACGAACTGGTGTTGGAACATAACATTCTTTCGAAAGAAGACCTTGATACGATCCTGAAGCCGGAAAACATGATTCATCCGGTTAAACTCGATATTAAGCCTAACAACTGATCCGGGGAATCCGGTCAGCATATTTAAGAAGTTGTATCCCAATCCGGTTACAGTTCTTTCTTCCGTTTAGGGAGGATAGGAGAATTGCAACGGTTTGGGGTACAACTTCTTTTTTTATTTTCTGAAGTTTGAGAGCTGAATCCGGTATTTTTTTTCTATCTTGCCGGTGTGATTAATGATGATACTATGAAAAAATTCCCTTTTTACTTTCTGGTGCTGTACCTGTTGGTTTCATGCCAGGGGACGAAGCGGGCGGAGACTCAGGCTTTATCCGTTGTCGACATGACAAAAAGTTACCCTGAAAAAGAGATTGTTCTGCAAGACATTGCCGATGTGGAATATATTCCTTTAGAAACTACCGATGACTTTCTGTTCAATGGTGTTGCCGCGATAGTGGCCGATAAATATATCGTGACGATAGGTCATCAGAGTGAAGATGTCTGTCTGTTCAGCCGGGAGGGAAAAGCCCTTACTCGTATCCACCGGGTGGGAAATGGTCCGGGAGAATACAAAGATATTGCGACGGTAGACGTAAACTGGGAGGATGGCGAACTTTATCTGAAAGAGATGAACCGGCAAAAAATTCACGTCTATTCGCTGGATGGCACGTTCAAGCGTTCGCTTCCTTATCCCGAAAATATATGGTTGAACCAGATGTATCTTTTCTCTCCCGAATATCTGATTGCCTCCCGGGACTTCACTCCTTCCGCAGGTTCGGATGCCGGGTTCCATCCCTACCTCCTTGTCTCTACCGAGAGCGGACAGCTGGATTCTTTGAGCTATGTGCAGAAAAAATGTGTGCAAGTTAAATTAATCATTAACGAGCAAGCGCATCTGTATGGCTATATGCATGAGCCATCGATTATTTGCAATGGTTCCCGGTTCTACATAGGCAATGCGGACTCGGATACTTTGTTTACGATGGAGCCGGATTTTGCTTTAAAACCTTTGCTGGTCCGGACCCCTTCACATAATGAAGAAGGGAACCAGTATGGTTTGTTTTTGAAAGGAGTGGCGGGACCCTATCTTTTTTTAACCAAGCAACCGATGGAGATACCTATGAACAGCATTGATCATCTGGATTTGCAAAATGAAGAATGGCTTTATGATCGCCGTACCCAGGAGGTTTTCCGCTATATTTTCAAGAATCGTGAAGATACTTCGAAACCGGTCTCAGGCATCATGTTTTATCGTTATCCCGAAGATTGCGCTTTAGTCATTCTGAAGTCGGAAGATTTGGTGGAGGCTTACGAAGCCGGTGAGTTGAGTGGTGAACTGAAGAAGATTGTTTCGGGAATGAAAGTAGATGATAATCCTGTCCTGATGCTGATACAGTTTAAGGGATAGGGAAACGGTCTTCATAGAGAAGGGGGAGGTGTCACAGTCTGTGGTGAAACGGGCTTTTGCAAGGCTCTTTTTCTTAATCGGAACCTGCAAGCCTGTGCGGAAAGAGTGGGATTCAAACCCACGGAACAGACAAGCCGTTCACCGGATTTCGAGTCCGGCCCATTCGATCACTCTGGCATCTTTCCTTAAATGTACTACAAAGGTAAATCGTTTTATGATTCGTTGTTCCGGTAAGGGTGTTTTTTTCTTCTTGCCGGGATTTTGCTGCTACTTTATGAGGTTGCGGGTCTATTATTAAAAGATCCGATATACCAGTTGTACATCTCGTATATAGTTCCCTTAGATGATAAAGATGGATCTTTTTATTGAGAAAACGGCAAGTCCTTTATATTGGCGATTGAAACAACAAAATGCTGTTGAGTAATGTTATAGAATAGAGCGCTTTGCTGAAAATATGCAAACGAATTTAATGTTTTTTTAATTTAAAACTATATCTTTGTCCCGAATTTTAAACACAACTTAGTTATGAAAAAGATTATTAGTGCTTTAATGATAGCTGTATGTATCGGTATGGCTATGCCTGCTCAGGCACAACTTATCAAGTTTGGTGTGAAAGGTGGTGTAAATCTGGCAAAAGCTGATTTTAATAAGTCTGATTTTAAAACAGACAACTTCACCGGTTTCTTTATCGGCCCGATGGCTGAGGTTACTATCCCACTGGTAGGTTTGGGGGTTGACGGTGCTCTTTTGTTCTCTCAGAGAGGTGTCAAAGTAGGTGATGAGTCTATCAGACAGAATGGTCTCGATATTCCAATTAACTTGAAGTATACTATTGGCTTGGGTAGTGCATTGGGTATCTACGTGGCAGCCGGTCCGGATTTTTATTTTAACTTCTCAGGCGATAAGAATTACGAGGACCTTGGTCGGTTGAATAAAAAGAACGCACAGATAGGTATTAATGTAGGTGCCGGTGTGAAATTACTGAGGCATTTGCAGATAGGAGCCAATTATAATATCCCGTTGAATAAAACAGCGGAATGGAAAGAGGCTGATTTTTCTTATAAGACTAAAATGTGGCAGATATCTGCTGCTTATATTTTCTAAGAAATCAGAATCATCTGATGATATACAAATCCCCGGCGTTTGCGTCGGGGATTTTTTTGTATCTTTGTCCTCACGATGAAAAAGTATGTAGATGTCATATTACCTTTGCCTCTTCCCCGTTGCTTCACTTATTCCCTTCCGGACGAAGGAGCAGAAGAGGTGCAAATCGGTTGCCGGGTAGTCGTATCTTTCGGGCGGAAAAAGTATTATACAGCCATTGTTTGCAATGTTCACTATTATGCGCCGACCGAATATGAAGTCAAAGAGATTTCCGCCGTACTTGATACCTCTCCGATACTGCTCCCTGTACAATTCCGGTTTTGGGAATGGTTATCCGATTATTATCTCTGTACACAGGGCGATGTCTACAAAGCGGCGTTACCTTCCGGTTTAAAACTGGAAAGCGAGACAATTGTTGAATACAACCCTGACTTTGAAGCCGATGCTCCCCTTCCCGAACGGGAACAACGGATACTTGACTTGCTTGCAAAAGATCCTGAGCAGTGCGTCACCAAACTTGAAAAGGAGAGTGGTCTGAAAAACATACTTACTGTTATTAAATCCTTGCTCGATAAGGAAGCCCTTTTTGTAAAAGAGGAACTTCGCCGTACCTATAAACCCAAAACAGAAGTCCGGGTCCGGCTGACGGCCGACGCTTCGGGCGAGGAGAATCTCCGGCGACTTTTTGATAAATTAGAACGCGTCCCGAAGCAACTGGCACTGTTGATGAAGTACGTCGAGCTTTCCGGGGTATTGGGGGACGGCACGTTGAAGGAAGTATCGAAAAAGGAATTGTTGCAGCGTGCTTCCGCTTCTCCTGCCGTTTTTAACGGATTGGTAGAAAAGCGGGTCTTTGAAGTCTATCAACGGGAAATCGGCCGATTGAACCGTATCTCGGGACAAACGGTGGAACTGAACGTTCTGAACGAACATCAGCAGCGGGCTTATGATGAAATTGTGCGGAGCTTTCAAGAGAAGAATGTCTGCTTGCTCCACGGTGTGACTTCCAGCGGAAAGACTGAAGTGTATATCCATCTGATAGAAGATGCTTTACGTCAGCGGAAACAGGTGCTTTACCTGTTACCCGAAATTGCGTTGACCACTCAGATTACCGAACGTCTGAAACGGGTGTTCGGCTCCCGGTTGGGGATCTATCACTCCAAGTTTCCCGATGCCGAACGGGTTGAGATCTGGCAGAAGCAATTGACGGAAGAAGGATATGACATTATTCTGGGGGTGCGCTCTTCGGTATTCCTCCCGTTCCGGAATCTCGGACTGGTCATTGTGGACGAAGAGCACGAGAACACTTATAAACAGCAGGACCCCGCGCCACGCTATCATGCCCGCAATGCCGCTATCGTACTGGCTTCGATGTATGGGGCAAAGACGTTGTTAGGCACTGCCACTCCTTCGGTGGAGATCTGGCAGAATGCCACTACCGGTAAATTCGGATGGGTGGAGTTGAAAGAACGATATAAAGAAATTCAACTTCCGGAAATTATTCCGGTAGATATCAAGGAATTACACCGCAAAAAGCGGATGACGGGGCAATTCTCCCCCTTGTTATTGCAATACGTCCGTGAGGCGCTTGATAATAAACAGCAGGTGATTCTATTTCAGAACCGGCGCGGTTTTGCCCCGATGATAGAGTGCCGCACTTGCGGATGGGTGCCTAAATGCAAAAACTGTGATGTCAGCCTGACTTATCATAAAGGCATCAATCAGCTGACTTGCCATTATTGCGGGTATACCTACCAGTTGCCCCGTTCGTGTCCGGCTTGCGAGGGAGTCGAACTTATGCACAGGGGCTTTGGTACGGAGAAGATAGAAGATGACGTAAAACTGATTTTTCCGGAAGCTTCTGTGGCACGTATGGACTTGGATACTACCCGTACCCGGTCGGCCTATGAAAAGATTATTGCAGATTTTGAGCAGGGGAAGACTGATATACTGATCGGTACCCAGATGGTATCAAAAGGACTCGACTTCGATCATGTTAGTGTAGTGGGCATCCTCAATGCGGATACGATGTTGAATTATCCCGATTTCCGTTCGTACGAACGTGCCTTCCAGTTGATGGCACAGGTTGCCGGACGTGCCGGGCGAAAAAATAAACGGGGCAGGGTTGTGTTGCAAACCAAAAGTATAGATCACCCCATCATCCGTCAGGTGATGACGAACGATTACGAGGATATGGTAGCGGGACAATTGGCCGAACGACAGATGTTCCATTATCCTCCCTACTACCGGATGGTGTATGTTTATCTGAAGAACCGGAATGAGACATTGCTGGATGTGATGGCACATACCATGGCCGAAAAGCTGCGCGCATTGTTCGGAAACCGTATACTGGGGCCGGATAAGCCTCCCGTTGCCCGTATCCAGACTTTGTTTATACGGAAAATAGTTGTTAAAATAGAACAAAATGCGCCAATGAGTCGCGCCCGTGAATTACTTTTGCGTGTACAACGGGAAATGATAGAAGACGAACGGTTTAAATCGTTGATTGTCTATTATGATGTAGATCCTATGTAATGAAAACCAATCTTAATATATACCTTTAAAAAATGAAACCATGAAGCGAATCACGACACTTTTGCTTTCTTGCCTGGTTAGTACAGGCCCGCTTCTTGCACAGCAAGGAGTGACACAATGTGGAACATCGACCGGACAGGCTCCGTTCCCACTTCAATCTTACAAAGAGTTGCCCGATCCGGTTACTCCTTCCGAGAAGGAGTGGGCGGCAGTCAAAACTCCTCAGGTGCAATGGGGAAATACCGATACCCGGTATGCAAAACATGTTGTCCCCATGATTCAATCACAGAAAAGCGTCACACTGGAAGGCTGGCGTGGCGAGAAACTCCATGCTCAGGCTGTTGTCTGGACAGGTACCGATCTGGAAGGGTTGAATTATTCTCTTTCCGAATTTAAAAACTCCAAGGGCGACGTGCTTCCGGCAAGTGCCTTCAGCGGAGGTTTTGTCCGCTATGTGATGACGGATGAACTGAATAAGGATGGACGCGGTGCCTGTGGCTATCGTCCGGATCATTCTATTTATGACTCTCTGTTGGTGGCCGATCCGATTGACCACTTGCTGACTTCCATGCCTATGGAAGCTAAGAGTACCCAAGCTATCTGGATCAATTGCCAGATACCCCAGAACGTGTCTCCGGGAGTTTATCGCGGCACCGTTGAGGTGAAAGACGGAGACCAGAGGCTGTCTACCCTCAAGATGGACATAAAAGTCTCTTCCCGCGTATTGCCCGCTCCGTCCGAATGGGCTTATCATCTGGATTTGTGGCAGAGTCCGTTTGCCGTGGCACGCTATTATCAGGTTCCGCTTTGGAGTCAGGAACATATGGATGCCATGCGTCCGTTGATGAAGATGCTGGCGGATGCCGGACAGAAGATTATTACGGCTACCATCATGCACAAACCTTGGAACGGACAGACTTATGACTATTTTGAATCGATGGTTACCTGGACGAAAAAGGTTGATGGCACATGGGCTTTCGACTATGGTGTGTTCGACAAGTGGGTGGAGATGATGATGAGCGTAGGCATTGACAAGCAAATCAACTGCTATTCAATGGTTCCGTGGAAATTGTCATTCCAGTACTTCGATCAGGCTACAAACAGTATGCAATACGCCAAGACTGCTCCGGGCGAGAAAGCTTACGAAGAGATGTGGGTGGCTATGCTGAAGTCATTCTCTAAACATTTGCGTGAAAAAGGCTGGTTCGACATTTGTGCCATCGCCATGGACGAACGCCCGATGGAGGTAATGCAGAAAACATTGCAGGTGATCCGTAAAGCTGATCCGGAATTTAAAGTTTCGCTGGCCGGAAATTTCCATAAAGAATTGGAGGCTGATATTTACGATTACTGTATTCCTATCGGCGCTTCTTATCCGAAAGAGGTATTGGCACGCCGTGCACAAAAGCAGTTGCCTACAACTTATTACACCTGTTGTACAGAAGCTTTCCCGAATACCTTTACTTTCTCCGATCCTGCCGAGGCTGCCTGGATGAGCTATTATTCTGCTAAAGACCACCTCGACGGTTACCTGCGTTGGGCATATAACAGTTGGCCAAAAGAGCCGTTGCTCGACTCACGTTTTGAGGCTTGGGCCGGTGGTGATACTTATCTGGTTTATCCGGGAGCACGTTCTTCCATCCGTTTCGAGAAACTTATCGAGGGCGTTCAGGCTCATGAGAAGATAACAATCTTACGTAAAGAGTTTACGGATAAGAAAAACAAGAACGGATTTAAGAAGCTGGAAAAAATGCTATCCACCTTTAAACTGAAGGACTTCCCGGAAGTGCCAGCTGCTGAAACGGTGAATAAGGCGAACAAAATATTGAATTCGTTGTAGAGTTATCGACAATACCTTTTTATACCGCATGCAGAAACGTGTAGCAGGGGAGATCCATGTAGCGTGTTCCTGCATGCGGATTTTTATACCTTATTAATTAAAATAAGAAAGAATGAAAAAGAAAATACTTTTTGTTTGTTTGGGCAACATTTGCCGCTCTTCTACGGCAGAAGGCGTGATGCTTCATCTGATCAGAGAGGCCGGATTGGAAGATCAGTTCATGATTGATTCGGCCGGTATCTTGGCCTATCATCAGGGAGAGCTGCCCGACAGCCGCATGCGTGCTCATGCAGCTCGCAGAGGATATGAACTGGTTCATCGTTCGCGTCCGGTCCGTACAGAGGACTTTTATGACTTTGACCTTATAATCGGCATGGACGATCGGAATATCGATGACCTGAGGGAGAAAGCTCCCTCTCCGGCAGAATGGGAAAAGATTCACCGGATGACGGAATACTGCACCCGCATCCCCGCCGATCACGTGCCCGACCCCTATTATGGAGGTGCGGAAGGCTTTGAATACGTGCTCGATATACTCGAGGATGCTTGTGCCGGACTCCTTACTTCTTTAACTCAGGATAGCTGATACGCGTGTGGTAAATCGTTTTCAGCTTTTCTTTAAATACCGCTTTGATCGTCGCAATGTCTTTGAAGGTAATCGGACATTCTTTGAAATATCCTTCCTGCACTTGTGAGTCGATAATTTTATCTACCAGGTTGCTGATGCTCTCTTCGGTATACTCAGGTAAACTGCGTGAAGCGGCTTCTACGGAGTCTGCCATCATCAGTATGGCTGTTTCTTTTGAGAACGGGTTAGGTCCCGGATATGTGAATACTTCTTCATCCGGTTCCTCACCCGGATGTTCGTTCTTCCAGGATATGTAGAAGAATTTGGTCTTTCCGCGCCCGTGGTGGGTGCTGATGAAATCCTTGATCACTTTGGGTAAGTTATGCTTGTCGGCCAGTTTTAATCCGTCTGTTACGTGACTGATAACTACCTGGGCACTCTGTTCATAACTCAGGTTCTTATGGGGGTTCACCCCCGACTGGTTTTCGGTAAAGAAAGCCGGATTCTCCATTTTTCCGATATCATGATACAGTGCTCCGGTACGTACCAACTGGCTTTTGGCACCGATACGTATTGCAGCTTCGGCGGCCAGATTAGCCACCTGCATCGAGTGCTGGAAAGTACCAGGAACGGTTTCGGACATTCTTCGCAACAGATCGTTGTTGATGTTCGACAACTCTACAAGCGTTACGTTCGATGTAAAACCAAAAGTCTTTTCGAGCAGGAATAATAAAGGATAAGCAAACAGTAATAGCACTCCATTGATGATGAAGTATATGTACATACTGACATTCAGCTTTGAAAGATCGTTTTCGCTGATCAGTTCAAAAGCGAAATATATGGCTGCATACGTCAGTATCACCAGGAGGGCGGTGCGAAACAGTTGTGAGCGTTGCGACAATTCTCTCAGGCTGAAGATAGCCACGAGTCCGGCTGCTAATTGTGTCAGGATGAACTCGTGGGGGTATCGCAGGGTGATGGAACAGATCAGTATGGTGATGACATGTGTCAGGAATGCCGTGCGTGAATCGAGAAAAACCCGGATGATAATCGGAAGCATGGCATAAGGCAGGATGTACACATTAAATATATTGTTTGTCACCATCAATGCCGTGATGACGCAATAGAATACGATTAAGGCGAAAAGTAGCGACAGACTGCCTTTACGCTCATAATAGTCTTTGCGGAAGAGTTCCAGATATAGCATAAAGCAAAGTACCAGGATACCGACAAATAAGATTTGTCCGGCGAGTATCAGCCGCTTTTGTCCAAGAGATTCACTCCGTTTAATAGACTCTTTACGTAAAGATTCCAGAATGTTGTATGTCTGTTTGCTGACAATCTCTCCACGGTCGATGATCTTTTGTCCGCTTTGTACGACTCCATTTGCCCAGGAATAGTTGTCGAGCAGCTCTTTCCGGGCAGTCTCTGTACGTACGGAGTCATAAATCAGATTGGGAGTTATATACTCGTTGAGTGCGCATTGACGCAGGATGTCTTTGTTATAATGGGCGGTGTCACTCGATATAAGATACTCGTAGGCTCTCTTTACGGTATATATTCCGTCAGTCATTCGCTGGTTGGCTAATTTGTCGTCAATCACCATGATAGAAGAGAGACTGTCATGGAGGAGGGTTCGCATCTCCTCTGTCGATACGACTCCCGATTGATAAATGGTCTTCAGCCCTTTCTCAATATAACGGATGTAATCTGTTGAGGGGAGTATCCCTTTCAGATGTGTATGGTAGTTCTCCTTAAGCTTGGCGAGCGCGTTCTTTTCCACCTCTTTATTCAATTCAAAGTAGGGTTGAAAAGAGGCCAGAAGACTGTCTTGCTCCCTTTTTACCACTGCCTCGTCTTTGTAAATCGGGAAGTCGAAAGTAGCCATTAACTGACCGTACTTCCACGGCTTGTTTATGTCAAACTGATAGTTAAACTTCCCATCCCGTGGTAGGAAATAAACAATGAAGGCCACAGTACCGACGAAAATCAGTGCTTTATATAACAAATCTTTGTATGAGAAACTATTTTTCTTCTTCCAGTGTTCCATAACCCTTGAATTTTTTGCGAAAAGTACAAAAAAAAACAATAGTGTGGAAAAAAAGGTTTAATTTTGCCACGATTTACCTATACTAACGCAAATTATGGCAGAAAGAAAAGTAAGAGTTCGTTTTGCTCCGAGCCCAACAGGAGCATTGCATATAGGTGGTGTGCGTACCGCTTTGTATAATTATCTGTTTGCCCGCCAGCATGGGGGAGATTTGATTTTCCGTATCGAGGATACTGACTCAAACCGTTTTGTCCCGGGTGCGGAAGAATATATCCTGGAATCATTTAAGTGGTTAGGGATTCAGTTTGACGAGGGTGTCAGCTTTGGAGGTGAATATGGACCGTACCGCCAGTCAGAACGTCGCGAAATATACAAGAAGTATGTACAAGTGTTGCTTGACAACGGAAAAGCCTATATTGCTTTCGATACTCCGGAGGAGCTGGATGCCAAACGTGCTGAAATAGCCAACTTCCAATATGACGCATCTACCCGTGTGGGAATGCGCAATTCGCTGACCCTTTCACAGGAAGAGGTGAAGGCGTTGATTGCTGACGGAAAGCAATATGTGGTACGTTTTAAAATTGAGCCGAACGAAGACATTCATGTGAATGACCTGATTCGTGGAGAAGTGATTATTAACTCATCTATCCTTGACGACAAGGTTCTATATAAATCGGCCGATGAACTGCCTACTTACCACTTGGCTAATATTGTTGATGACCATCTGATGGAGGTATCACACGTGATCCGTGGTGAGGAGTGGTTGCCTTCCGCTCCGTTGCACGTATTGTTGTATCGCGCATTTGGTTGGGAAGACACAATGCCTGCTTTTGCTCATTTACCTCTGTTGTTGAAACCCGAGGGCAATGGTAAGCTGAGTAAACGTGATGGTGACCGTCTGGGATTTCCTGTATTTCCGCTTGAATGGCATGATCCGAAGAGTGGAGAAGTTTCTTCAGGTTATCGTGAATCGGGTTATCTGCCTGAGGCTGTCATTAACTTCCTCGCCTTGTTGGGATGGAATCCGGGTAACGATCAGGAGGTAATGTCCATGGATGAGTTGATTCGTCTGTTCGACTTGCACCGTTGCAGTAAATCGGGTGCTAAATTTGACTATAAGAAAGGGATTTGGTTCAATCATACTTACATTCAACAGAAGTCTGACGAAGAAATAGCCGAACTGTTTGTGCCTGTTCTGAAAGAACATGGTGTGGAAGCTCCTTTCGAAAAAGTAGTAACAGTGGTTGGGATGATGAAGGACCGTGTCAGCTTTGTCAAAGAACTGTGGGATGTATGCAGTTTCTTCTTTGTAGCCCCGACAGAATATGATGAAAAGACGGTAAAAAAACGCTGGAAAGAAGATTCGGCTAAATGTATGGCCGAACTGGCTGAAGTATTGGCCGGAATAGAAGATTTCAGTATTGAAGGTCAAGAGAAAATTGTAATGGATTGGATTGCTGAGAAAGGTTATCATACAGGTAATATTATGAATGCTTTCCGCTTGACGCTGGTAGGCGAGGGCAAAGGTCCCCATATGTTTGACATTTCCTGGGTATTGGGAAAAGAAGAAACACTGGCTCGTATGAAACGTGCCGTAGAGGTTTTGAAATAAGAATCCGGAGGTATGTTTTACGATCTGGCAATAGGAATTTACGACCTTCTGGTGCATCTGGCTGCACCATTCAGCCGTAAGCCCCGAAAGATGATGAAGGGGCATTGGGTAGTGTACGACCTTCTTCGTCAACAGGTAGAGAAGGACGCGCGCTATATCTGGTTTCATGCTGCTTCTTTGGGAGAGTTTGAGCAGGGGCGTCCCTTGATTGAGAAAATACGGGAGAGGTATCCGGATTATAAAATACTGCAAACGTTTTTTTCTCCTTCGGGATATGAGGTCCGGAAGAACTACCGTGGAGCCGACATTGTCTGCTATTTGCCGTTTGATAAACCTCGTAATGTGAAGAAGTTTCTGGATATTGTGAATCCTTGTATGGCTTTCTTCATCAAATACGAATTTTGGAAGAACTATCTGGATGAATTACACAAGCGTCGTATCCCTGTGTATAGTGTTTCGTCCATTTTCCGTAAAGATCAGATATTCTTTAAGTGGTATGGAGGTACTTACAGAAATGTGCTGAAGGATTTTGATCACTTGTTTGTGCAGAACGAAGCATCGAAGCGTTTCCTTGCCAAGATTGGAATTACAAGGGTTACGGTAGTGGGAGATACGCGTTTTGACCGTGTTTTGCAGATTCGTGAGCAGGCCAAGGAGTTGCCGCTGGTGGAACAGTTCAAGGATGGCGCATTTACTTTTGTGGCCGGAAGTTCCTGGGGACCAGATGAGGATCTTTTCATTGAGTATTTTAATCATCATCCTGAGATGAAGTTGATTATAGCACCACATGTAATCGATGAGAATCATTTGGTAGAGATTATTGGTAAGTTGAAACGTCCTTCTGTGCGTTATACCCGTGCCGATGAAAAGAATGTCCGGAAGGCGGACTGCCTGATAATCGATTGTTTCGGTTTACTGTCTTCTATTTATCGTTACGGAGAGATTGCTTATATCGGAGGTGGTTTCGGAGTAGGAATTCATAATACTCTTGAAGCGGCAGTTTATGGTATTCCGGTAATTTTCGGACCCAAATATCAGAAGTTTATGGAGGCGGTACAATTGATTGAAGCCAAAGGGGCTTATTCGATTAAGGATTACGAGGAGCTGAAGACGTTGCTCGACAGGCTTCTGTCCGATGAAAAGTTCCTGAAAGAAACGGGAACTAACGCTGGTAATTATGTGATTGGCAACTCCGGAGCGACGGACAAGGTACTACACATGATAAATTTTTAAGGCTTTGAACCTGATAAACAAAAATATCCTCCGGAGGGACTGGGTTCCCCGGAGGATATTTTTGTTTATCAGGTCAGGTCTTATTTATACCAATCAGAGTACATCAGGTAATTATGAGCTATTTTTTGGTTTAACTCTTTGGCTTGTTCCGGATCAACCTTTTTTATAAATTTTGCCGGTACTCCTCCCCAAATACTTCCCGGTTCGATGATGGTGTTGCTGAGTACAAGTGAGCCTGCTGCTACAATCGCTCCCTCACCGATAACAGCATGATCGAGTAGGGTCGATCCCATACCGATCAATGCGTAATCTTTAATTGTCGCACCATGAATGGTTACATTATGTCCTACCGATACATGATTACCTATTTCAATCGTCGATTTTTGATAGAGAGTGTGTAATACACTCCCGTCTTGTATATTCACTCCGTCGCCAATGCGGATGGAGTTTACATCCCCTCTCAGCACGGTGCTGAACCAAATGCTACAATCGCGCCCCATCTTTACATCGCCGATGATGGTGGCATTGTCGGCCAGAAAACAGTTTTCTCCGAATTCAGGAGTAAAACCTCTTACTGATTTTATTAAAGCCATAGGTTATTGATTAAAACATGTTTGAGAAATAGATGGAATCAGCATCCTATAAGATGCTGATTCACACTAATAATGATTTTGGTGACCTATAAAGGCGGTCCTTCCTTTGGTTTGTCAGATTGCGGCTGTTGCCTCTTTCAACCATATTTTTTCTTCTTCATTCAGACCGGGGGATAACTTTTCATATACTTGCCGGTGATAATCATTCAGCCAGTCTGTTTCTTCTGCGGTTAGCAACTCCTTGATTATACCCTTTTTACAGATAGGACAAAGCGTGATAGTTTCGAACCTCAGGTATTCGCCAAACAAGCCTTCACCAGCCTTGCATACCAGTGTCAGATTCTCGATTCGTATGCCGTGGCTGCCACCTTTATATACTCCGGGTTCGTTTGAGGTGACCATGCCGGGCTGCAATACAACCGGATTCTCGTTCATACGAATGCTTTGTGGACCTTCGTGCACGCTGAGGAAATGGCCTACGCCATGACCGGTGCCATGCAGGAAATTCATTTTGTGGCTCCATAATGGCATACGTGCCAGTACATCCAGTTGTGCTCCTCTGGTTCCTGCCGGAAAAACGGCCATCGCCAATGCGATGTGTCCTTTGAGGACCAGTGTATAGTCTGTCTTTTCTTCCTCTGTTAGCTCACCTAATGCAATGGTACGTGTGATGTCAGTGGTGCCATCCATGTATTGAGCTCCTGAGTCGAGTAAAAGAAAGCCTTTGGGTTGCAATGTCGCGTTGCTTTCTTCAGTTGCTGAATAATGTACAATAGCCCCGTGTTCTTTGTAACCCGCAATGGTATCAAAACTTTCGCCTACATACAAATTCTGTGCAGCACGAAACTCGTGCAGTTTGTGATCGATGCTTAATTCTGTTTCTATTCCGGAAGGGACGGCAGACTCCAGCCATTTAAGGAATCTGACTAAGGCGACACCGTCACGCTGCATGGCTGCATGGACTCCTGCTATTTCTTGATTGTTACGGACAGCTTTCAGTAAGGCTACCGGTGCTTCTCCTCGTATGATCCGGCATTTGGGGTTTACGGAGGAAAAAATAGCATAATTGGTTTTTGCCGGATTCATCAGGATGCTGGTGCTCTTGAGATCTGATAAGTAAATTTCTGTTTCTGCGTAGTTCCGTATCTCTACTTTCTGCTCTTTTAAGTAGTTCCGTACTTCTTCAGTTACTTTCTCCGGAGCAATGAATAATATCGTGCTGTCTTCTGTAATAAGTAAATAGCTTATTACTACGGGGTTGCAATGTACATCGTTTCCGCGTAGGTTTAGGGTCCAGGCTATTTCATCTAAAGCTGATAACATAACACTTTCTGCACCCTTTTTCTTTAGCTCCGTACGAATGGATGCGATTTTTTCTGTGCAACTTTTTCCCGCATATTCAATGTCGTATACAAAGGCAGGTGATTCCGGCATAGGCGGTCGATTTGTCCATATCTCCTGCATAGGATCAGGGCAGAATATGATTTGAAGATTACTTGATGAAAGTTCGGCTTGCATATACTCCACTTGTTCCACTGAGAACATTTTTCCATCGATACCTACTGCCTCTCCCGGTTTTAACTGGGTAGACAAGAATTCTGTGATACTTGGAGTGTCCGGCAGCATCTCTTTATATAAGTCTATGCCACTTCCTTGTAACTGTTCTGCTGCTTGTAAAAAATATCTTGAGTCAGTCCAGAGTCCTGCTTTCTTTGCTGTAATCACTACCGTACCGGCCGACCCGGTAAATCCAGAAATCCATTCTCGTGATTTCCAGTGTGGTGCAACGTATTCACTGAGATGAGGGTCTGTGCTGGGGATGATGAATGCTTGAATGTTTGGCTTAAACCACATGCGTAATGCATGTATTCGTTCACTGATAGACTGTTTCATACATTATATATATTATATGTTATACTCTCCAAAGATAACTACTTTCTGTTCCTTTTGCATTGATTTTGAGAAATAATTGCCGAAAGTTTTGTGAATAAAGAAAGTATGTGTAATTTTGCGGCGCAATTTGACTGCGGAAATTTTAAACCATAACATATTTAATAGTAACAAAATGATTGTAGTACCTGTAAAAGAAGGCGAAAACATTGAAAAAGCGCTGAAGAAGTTTAAGAGAAAATTTGAAAAAACTGGCATCGTTAAAGAGTTGAGAAGCAGACAACAGTTCGACAAACCGTCTGTAACTAAAAGACTTAAGAAAGAACGTGCAGTTTACGTACAAAAACTTCAGCAAGTAGAAGATTAATAATTCGTAATTTCCTTTGAATTATTGAATTCTTTTCATACATTCGTTGCAGAATTATAGATGTAGCGATATTATGTTAGCAGATTCTTTTCTTGATTACCTCCGGTACGAACGGAATTATTCTGAGAAGACCGTACTGGCTTACGGCGAGGATATTTCGCAGTTGCAGGAGTTTGCTCAAGAGGAGATTGGGGAGTTTAATCCGTTGGAAGTGAAGCCCGAACTGATTCGTGAGTGGATTGTTTCACTGATGGATCGGGGGTATACTTCAACTTCTGTGAATCGTAAGCTGAGTTCGCTCCGGTCGTTTTATAAATATCTCCTCAGACAAGGAGAGGTGAGTGTTGATCCGTTACGTAAAATAACGGGGCCAAAAAATAAAAAGCCACTTCCTTCTTTCTTGAAAGAGAGTGAAATGAATAAATTGCTGGATGACACGGATTTTGGTGAAGGGTTTAAGGGGTGTCGGGATCGTTTGATTATTGAGGTGTTTTATGCCACAGGCATGCGTCTCTCTGAATTGATAGGTTTGGATGATAAGGATGTAGATTTCTCAGCCTCTCTTCTGAAAGTAACGGGAAAGAGAAATAAGCAGCGCTTGATCCCTTTTGGGGATGAATTGAAAGAAGCGATGTTTGAGTATGTTGATGTAAGGAACAAAGTGATTTCAGTGAAGTCTGATGCTTTTTTTGTTAGAGAGAATGGCGAACGACTTTATAAGAATCTGGTCTATAATTTGGTGAAACGGAACCTTTCGAAGGTGGTAACGCTTAAGAAGCGCAGTCCTCACGTGTTGAGGCATACCTTTGCCACAACAATGCTGAATAATGATGCGGAGTTGGGTGCGGTGAAGGAGCTTTTAGGTCATAGTAGTCTGGCGACTACGGAGATTTATACGCATACCACTTTTGAAGAACTTAAAAAAGTGTATAAACAAGCTCATCCACGAGCCTAAAAAAGGAGGTAAGTATGGAAATTAGAATTCAATCGATTCACTTTGATGCAACAGAACAATTGCAGGCTTTCATTCAGAAGAAAGTGTCTAAGTTGGAAAAATATTACGAAGATATAAAGAAAGTAGAGGTGTCATTAAAGGTGGTTAAACCAGAAACTGCGGAGAATAAGGAGGCCGGAATTACGGTGTTGGTTCCAAACAATGATTTTCATGCAAGCAAAATCTGTGATACGTTTGAAGAAGCGGTTGATTTGTGTGTGGAAGCATTGGAGAAGCAGCTGGTTAAGTACAAGGAAAAACAACGAAATAAATAAAAATACCGCAAATATTTTGCGGGAAAGAAATAAATAACTAAATTTGCAGCCGTTTCGCTCGCGTTAGGACGTGACGGTTGCATTTTTTAAGTAAAAACGCCTCTTTAGCTCAGTTGGCCAGAGCACGTGATTTGTAATCTCGGGGTCGTTGGTTCGAATCCGACAAGAGGCTCAAGAATAAATCAGAATAGAAAAAGTTTGGGCGTTCTTACGCTTACTTCGAAATTCGATTTCTGTAATGAAGGGCAAATACCAGAGTGGCCAAATGGGGCAGACTGTAAATCTGCTGGCTTACGCCTTCGGTGGTTCGAATCCATCTTTGCCCACGGAGAAGACAGAGTGAAAACTTTGGCAAATTGCGGAAGTAGCTCAGTTGATAGAGCATTAGCCTTCCAAGCTGAGGGTCGCGGGTTTGAGCCCCGTCTTCCGCTCTCTCTATTTCGCTGTTATAGCTCAGTGGTAGAGCACTTCCTTGGTAAGGAAGAGGTCCCGGGTTCAAATCCCGGTAACAGCTCTGTAAGATGTAAATGCTGATTATTAATCAAATAAATAACAAGTAAAGCTATGGCTAAAGAGAAATTTGAACGTACCAAACCGCACGTAAACATTGGTACAATCGGTCACGTTGACCACGGTAAAACCACTTTGACTGCTGCTATCACTACAGTGTTGGCAAAAAAAGGTCTTTCTGAACTCCGCTCTTTCGATTCTATCGACAACGCTCCTGAAGAAAAGGAAAGAGGTATTACTATCAATACTTCACACGTTGAGTACGAAACAGCTAACCGTCACTACGCACACGTTGACTGTCCGGGTCACGCTGACTACGTAAAGAACATGGTTACTGGTGCTGCTCAGATGGATGGTGCTATCATCGTAGTTGCTGCTACTGATGGTCCGATGCCTCAGACTCGTGAGCACATTCTTTTGGCTCGTCAGGTAAACGTTCCGAAGCTGGTTGTATTCATGAACAAGTGCGATATGGTTGAAGATGCTGAAATGTTGGAACTGGTTGAGATGGAAATGAGAGAACTTCTTTCTTTCTATGATTTCGACGGTGACAATACTCCGATCATTCAGGGTTCTGCTCTTGGTGCATTGAATGGTGTAGAAAAATGGGAAGACAAAGTAATGGAGCTGATGGAAGCTGTTGATACTTGGATTCCGTTGCCTCCGCGCGATGTTGATAAACCTTTCTTGATGCCGGTAGAAGACGTGTTCTCTATCACAGGTCGTGGTACTGTAGCTACAGGTCGTATCGAAACTGGTGTTATCCACGTAGGTGATGAAATCGAAATCCTTGGTTTGGGTGAAGATAAGAAATCAGTTGTAACAGGTGTTGAAATGTTCCGCAAACTTCTGGATCAGGGTGAGGCTGGTGACAACGTAGGTCTGTTGCTTCGTGGTGTTGACAAGAACGAAATCAAACGTGGTATGGTTCTTTGTAAACCAGGTCAGATTAAACCTCACTCTAAGTTTAAAGCTGAGGTTTATATCCTGAAGAAAGAAGAAGGTGGTCGTCACACTCCATTCCACAACAAATACCGTCCTCAGTTCTATCTGCGTACTATGGACTGTACAGGTGAAATCACTCTTCCGGAAGGAACTGAAATGGTGATGCCGGGTGATAATGTAACTATTACTGTAGAGTTGATCTACCCGGTTGCATTGAACATCGGTCTTCGTTTCGCTATCCGCGAGGGTGGTCGTACAGTAGGTGCTGGTCAGATTACTGAAATTATCGACTAAAATTAAATATTAATCAGTTCCCGGTAGTATTATCGGGAACTGATTATGTACAAACGGGAGTAGCTCAGTTGGTAGAGCACCGGTCTCCAAAACCGGGTGTCGGGAGTTCGAGCCTCTCCTCCCGTGCTAATATTTATGAAATGAAAAAAGTAGTAGCTTATATTAAAGAATCTTACGACGAACTTGTTCATAAAGTGTCGTGGCCTACGTATTCAGAACTAACTAACAGTGCGGTAGTTGTTTTATATGCTTCCCTGCTTATTGCATTGGTAGTGTTCGCGATGGACTTCTGTTTCCAGAATTTTATGGAAAAAATAATTTATCCACATTAAAAAAAAAGGAATTACGATGTCTGAGATTGAAAAGAAATGGTACGTTTTGCGTGCTATTAGCGGAAAAGAAGCTAAGGTAAAAGAATATCTTGAAGCTGATATTAAAAACAGCGACCTTGGCGAATATGTGTCTCAGGTATTGATTCCTACCGAAAAGGTATACCAGGTTCGCAATGGTAAAAAAATTGTGAAAGAAAGAAGTTATCTTCCTGGTTACGTTTTGGTGGAGGCTGCTTTGGTTGGTGAGGTTTCTCACCATCTGAGAAATACTCCTAATGTGATAGGTTTCTTGGGAGGTTCCGATAAACCGGTTCCCCTCAGACAGTCGGAAGTGAATCGTATACTTGGTACAGTGGACGAATTGCAAGAAACGGGTGAAGACTTAAATGTTCCGTATATTGTAGGTGAAACTGTAAAGGTTACTTTTGGTCCTTTTAGCGGATTCAGTGGTATCATTGAAGAAGTGAATAGTGAAAAGAAGAAACTAAAGGTCATGGTAAAGATATTCGGGCGTAAAACACCGCTTGAATTAGGCTTTATGCAAGTGGAAAAGGAATAACGCAGAATTGTTACGCTGTAGTTGTCCTTCGTTTAATGTTATATATAAATCAATAAAAAAATGGCTAAAGAAGTTGCTGGACTAATCAAATTACAGATTAAAGGAGGCGCGGCAAACCCATCACCTCCCGTTGGACCTGCATTAGGTTCTAAGGGAATCAACATTATGGAGTTTTGCAAGCAATTCAACGCCAGAACCCAAGACAAGGCAGGTAAGATTTTGCCTGTTATCATTACTTACTACGCAGATAAGTCTTTCGATTTTGTAATCAAGACTCCTCCCGTTGCCATTCAGTTGCTTGAAGTGGCTAAGGTAAAGAGTGGTTCTGCTGAGCCTAACCGTAAGAAAGTTGCCGAGATCACTTGGGAACAGGTTCGTACGATTGCTCAGGACAAAATGGTTGACTTGAACTGTTTTACTGTGGAAGCTGCCATGAAAATGGTTGCAGGTACAGCTAGAAGTATGGGTATCGCTGTAAAAGGGGAGTTCCCGGTTAATAATTAATAAACTTCAATTGTAATGGGTAAACTGACAAAAAATCAAAAGTTAGCTGCAGGAAAAATTGAAGCAGGGAAAGCATACTCACTGAAAGAAGCTGCATCTTTGGTAAAGGAAATCACTTTTACTAAGTTTGATGCTTCATTAGATATTGATGTACGTTTAGGTGTTGATCCACGTAAAGCAAACCAAATGGTGAGAGGTGTTGTTTCACTTCCTCATGGAACTGGAAAGCAAGTACGTGTGTTGGTACTTTGTACACCGGATGCTGAAGCTGCTGCAAAAGAAGCTGGTGCTGACTATGTTGGTCTTGACGAATATATTGAAAAGATCAAAGGTGGATGGACTGATATTGATGTGATTATCACTATGCCATCTATCATGGGTAAAATTGGTGCACTCGGTCGTGTGCTTGGTCCTCGTGGATTGATGCCTAACCCGAAGAGTGGTACCGTAACTATGGATGTTGCTAAAGCTGTAAGAGAAGTAAAACAAGGTAAGATCGACTTCAAAGTTGATAAGAGCGGTATTGTTCATACTTCAATTGGTAAGGTTTCATTCACTGCAGAGCAGATTCGCGATAATGCAAAAGAATTTATCTCTACATTGAACAAGTTGAAACCGACTGCAGCCAAGGGTACATATATTAAGAGTATTTATCTTTCTAGTACAATGAGTGCGGGTATCAAAATTGACCCGAAATCAGTAGAGGAAATCTAATAAAACAGAGTAACAATGAGAAAGGAAGATAAAAATACGATTATTGAGCAGATTGCTGCTACAGTACAGGAATATGGTCACTTCTATTTGGTAGATACAACAGCTATGAACGCTGCTGCAACAAGTGAATTGAGAAGAGCTTGTTTCAAGGCTGACATCAAATTGATGGTAGTTAAGAACACACTCCTCCACAAAGCGCTTGAAAGCATTGAAGGTGATTTCTCTCCTCTTTATGGTTCTTTGAAAGGTACGACAGCTGTGATGTTCTGCAACGTTGCAAACGCACCTGCAAAACTGATCAAAGATAAATCTAAAGATGGCATTCCGGGACTGAAAGCTGCATATGCAGAAGAAAGCTTCTATGTTGGTGCTGACCAGTTGGATGCTCTCGTAGCTATTAAGAGTAAAAATGAAGTTATTGCCGATATCGTTGCCCTGTTGCAATCACCGGCCAAGAATGTTATTTCTGCTCTTCAATCAGGTGGCAACACCCTTCACGGAGTTCTCAAAACTCTTGGTGAAAGATAATTATAACACATTTTATTTAGTAAATTAAACATTAAAATCATACAAAAAATGGCAGATTTGAAAGCTTTTGCAGAACAATTAGTTAACTTGACAGTAAAAGAAGTTAATGAACTTGCAACTATCCTTAAAGAAGAATATGGTATTGAACCTGCTGCTGCAGCTGTAGCTGTTGCTGCTGGTCCTGCAGCTGGTGCTGCTGCCGCAGAAGAAAAGTCTTCTTTCGACGTAGTATTGAAGAGCGCTGGTGCAGCTAAACTTCAGGTTGTTAAAGCCGTTAAAGAAGCTTGTGGTCTTGGCTTGAAAGAAGCTAAGGACATGGTAGACGGTGCTCCTAGTGTAGTAAAAGAAGGTTTGGCTAAAGACGAAGCAGAATCATTGAAGAAAACATTGGAAGAAGCTGGAGCTGAAGTTGAACTTAAATAACATTAGCCTGGTAATCAGGTAATTCGGTTAAGAATCCTTCACAAGAGGATTCTTAACCTTTTTGTGTATATATTTAAAATTAAGTTCTCCAAATTCATTGACAGATGTCTTCAAATACTGTAAATCAAAGAGTTAATTTTGCTTCGACTAAGAATCCGCTTGAATATCCGGATTTCCTGGAAGTACAATTGAAGTCATTCCAAGACTTTCTACAACTAGATACCCCACCTGAGAAGCGTAAAAAAGAGGGATTGTATAAAGTATTTGCCGAAAACTTCCCAATTGCCGACACAAGAAACAATTTTGTTCTTGAGTTTCTGGACTATTATATTGATCCGCCGCGCTATACCATTGATGATTGTATAGAGCGTGGGCTTACATATAGTGTCCCATTGAAAGCGAAACTCAAGCTTTACTGTACAGACCCCGATCATGAGGATTTCGATACAGTGATTCAGGATGTGTTCCTTGGTCCTATCCCTTACATGACTGATAAGGCAACTTTCGTCATCAATGGTGCTGAGCGTGTAGTTGTGTCGCAGCTTCACCGTTCTCCGGGCGTATTCTTCGGTCAGAGTGTACATGCCAATGGTACAAAATTGTACTCGGCCCGTATTATCCCGTTCAAGGGATCATGGATTGAGTTTGCTACCGACATCAACAATGTGATGTATGCTTATATCGATCGTAAGAAGAAGTTACCTGTTACTACGCTGTTAAGAGCTATTGGCTTTGAGAATGACAAAGACATTCTTGAGATTTTTAACTTGGCTGAAGATGTAAAGGTTAACAAAACAAATCTCAAGAAGGTAGTAGGTCGTAAATTGGCTGCACGTGTCTTGAAAACCTGGATTGAAGATTTCGTTGATGAAGATACCGGTGAAGTTGTTTCTATCGAGCGTAATGAAGTCATTATCGACCGTGAAACAGTGATCGAACCGGAACATATAGATGAAATAATTGACTCGGGCGTTCAAAACATCCTTATTCATAAGGAAGAGCCGAATCAGTCCGACTACTCTATTATATATAATACCCTTCAGAAAGATCCGAGTAACTCGGAAAAGGAAGCTGTGCTGTATATCTATCGCCAATTGCGTAATGCAGATCCGGCTGATGATGCCAGTGCCCGTGAGGTTATCAATAACCTGTTCTTTTCTGAAAAGCGGTATGACCTTGGTGATGTAGGTCGTTACAGAATCAACAAAAAGTTGAATTTGACGACAGATATGGATGTGCGTGTCCTCACCAAAGAAGATATTATTGAGATCATTAAATATCTGATTGAGTTGATTAACTCTAAAGCAGATGTGGATGATATTGACCACTTAAGTAACCGTCGTGTACGTACTGTAGGCGAGCAGCTGTCTAACCAGTTTGCTGTCGGTTTGGCACGTATGTCGCGTACTATTCGTGAACGTATGAACGTTCGTGATAACGAGGTGTTTACTCCGATTGATTTGATCAACGCAAAGACTATTTCTTCAGTGATCAATTCGTTCTTCGGAACTAATGCATTGTCTCAGTTTATGGACCAGACAAACCCGTTGGCTGAGATTACTCACAAGCGCCGTATGTCTGCCCTTGGTCCTGGTGGTCTGTCTCGTGAACGTGCCGGATTTGAGGTTCGTGACGTTCACTATACGCACTATGGACGTCTTTGTCCGATTGAGACACCGGAAGGTCCGAACATCGGTTTGATTTCATCACTTTGCGTGTTTGCTAAGATCAATGACCTTGGTTTCATTGAAACTCCTTACCGTAAAGTAGATAATGGTAAAGTAGACCTTTCTGAAAACGGACTTGTCTACCTGACAGCTGAAGAAGAAGAAGCCAAGATCATTGCACAGGGTAATGCTCCGCTGAATGATGATGGAACATTTATTCGCAATAAGGTTAAGTCTCGTCAGGATGCCGATTATCCGGTTGTAGAACCTTCAGAAGTAGAGTTGATGGACGTTGCTCCTCAGCAGATTGCTTCTATTGCTGCATCTTTGATCCCATTCCTTGAACATGATGACGCTAACCGTGCTTTGATGGGATCGAACATGATGCGCCAGGCAGTTCCGTTGTTGAGAAGCGAAGCCCCGATCGTAGGTACAGGTATCGAGCGCCAGTTGGTGCGTGATTCACGTACTCAGATTGCTGCTGAGGGTGATGGTGTAATTGATTTTGTTGATGCTACTACTATTCGTATTCTGTACGATCGTACTGAAGATGAAGAGTTTGTAAGCTTCGAACCTGCATTGAAAGAATACAGGATTCCGAAGTTCCGCAAAACGAACCAAAATATGACTATTGACCTTCGTCCGATCTGCAATAAAGGTGATCGTGTGACAAAAGGTCAGATTTTGACAGAAGGTTATTCTACCGAGAATGGTGAGCTTGCTTTGGGGAAGAACCTGCTTGTAGCCTACATGCCTTGGAAAGGTTATAACTATGAGGATGCTATCGTGTTGAACGAACGTGTAGTTCGCGAGGACTTGCTGACTTCAGTTCACGTAGAAGAGTATTCACTCGAAGTTCGTGAAACCAAGCGTGGTATGGAAGAGTTGACTTCCGATATCCCTAATGTTAGTGAAGAAGCCACTAAGGATCTTGATGAGAACGGTATTGTACGTGTTGGTGCACGCATTCAGCCGGGTGATATCCTGATTGGCAAGATCACTCCGAAAGGTGAATCTGATCCTTCTCCGGAAGAGAAATTGCTTCGTGCCATTTTTGGAGATAAAGCGGGTGATGTGAAAGACGCTTCTTTGAAAGCATCCCCTTCATTGAAGGGTGTGATCATTGACAAGAAGTTATTCTCTCGTGTCATTAAAAACCGTAGTTCTAAGTTGGCCGATAAGGCATTGCTTCCAAAGATTGATGATGAATTTGAATCTAAGGTAGCAGACTTGAAACGCATTCTGGTGAAGAAACTGATGGCATTGACCGAAGGTAAAGTATCTCAAGGCGTGAAAGACTATCTGGGTGCCGAAGTTATTGCCAAAGGTTCTAAGTTCAGTGCATCAGATTTCGATTCACTTGATTTCACCGCAATACAGTTGAGCGACTGGACTAATGATGATCATGCGAACGGTATGATTCGTGATTTGATCCTGAACTTCATCAAGAAGTACAAAGAGCTCGATGCAGAACTGAAACGTAAGAAGTTTGCTATCACAATTGGTGATGAACTGCCTGCAGGAATCATCCAGATGGCGAAAGTATATATTGCTAAGAAACGTAAGATTGGTGTAGGTGATAAGATGGCAGGTCGTCACGGTAATAAAGGTATCGTGTCACGTGTTGTTCGCCAGGAAGACATGCCATTCCTGGAAGATGGTACTCCGGTGGATATTGTATTGAACCCGTTGGGTGTACCTTCACGTATGAACATTGGTCAGATTTTTGAGGCTGTCCTCGGACGTGCCGGAAAGAATTTGGGTGTGAAGTTCGCTACACCGATTTTTGATGGTGCAACTCTTGACGACTTGAACGAATGGACAGATAAAGCTGGCTTGCCTCGCTATTGCAAGACTTATCTTTGCGACGGTGGTACAGGAGAACGCTTTGACCAACCAGCAACTGTAGGTGTTACTTATATGTTGAAACTCGGTCACATGGTTGAAGACAAGATGCACGCACGTTCTATCGGTCCATACTCATTGATTACTCAGCAACCTCTTGGTGGTAAAGCTCAATTTGGTGGTCAGCGTTTCGGAGAGATGGAGGTTTGGGCACTCGAAGGCTTCGGTGCATCACATATTCTCCAGGAAATCTTGACAATTAAGTCGGATGATGTTGTAGGACGTTCTAAAGCTTATGAAGCGATTGTGAAGGGCGAACCTATGCCGCAGCCGGGTATCCCTGAATCTTTGAACGTGTTGTTGCACGAGTTAAGAGGATTGGGGCTGAGCATCAATTTGGAATAATGAACTAATGTGCCAATATGCCAATGTACCGATCAAGGTACATTGGCTGTGGCATTTCATAATTAGTATGTTTTCTTATTGGCACATTGGCATTAGCCAATCGGCACATTATTTAGTTAATTAGCATATTATATAATTATAAAAGTATGGCTTTTAGAAAAGAAAATAAGATCAAGAGCAATTTCTCGAAAATCTCTATCGGTTTGGCTTCTCCGGAAGAAATCCTTGAGAATTCGAGTGGTGAAGTATTAAAGCCTGAAACCATCAACTATCGTACGTACAAACCCGAGCGTGACGGTTTGTTCTGCGAACGTATCTTCGGCCCGATCAAAGACTACGAATGCCATTGCGGTAAATACAAACGTATCCGTTATAAAGGTATTGTCTGCGACCGTTGTGGTGTAGAAGTTACTGAAAAGAAAGTACGTCGCGAACGTATGGGACATATTCAGCTTGTTGTGCCTGTGGCTCACATCTGGTATTTCCGTTCGCTGCCCAATAAGATCGGTTACTTACTGGGTCTTCCCACTAAGAAACTTGATTCTATCATTTACTACGAACGTTATGTTGTCATTCAGCCAGGTGTGAAAGCTGAAGACGGCATTGCCGAATTCGATTTGCTATCGGAAGAAGAATATCTCGATATTCTTGATACTCTTCCCAAAGACAACCAGTATCTGGAAGATACGGATCCTAACAAGTTCATCGCTAAGATGGGTGCCGAAGCGATCTATGATTTGCTTGCACGTCTTGATCTTGATGCGTTGTCATACGAACTGCGCCACCGCGCCGGCAATGATGCTTCGCAACAACGTAAGAACGAGGCTCTGAAACGTCTTCAGGTGGTAGAGTCGTTCCGTGCATCACGCGGACGCAACAAACCGGAATGGATGATCGTACGAATTGTACCGGTGATCCCGCCTGAACTTCGTCCATTGGTTCCGTTGGATGGTGGTCGTTTTGCTACATCCGATTTGAATGACCTTTATCGTCGTGTGATTATCCGTAACAACCGTTTGAAACGTTTGATTGAAATTAAGGCTCCTGAAGTGATTCTCCGCAACGAGAAACGTATGCTCCAGGAATCTGTCGATTCATTGTTTGATAACTCACGTAAGTCAAGTGCAGTTAAGACTGATGCCAACCGTCCGTTGAAATCATTGTCAGACAGTTTGAAAGGTAAGCAAGGACGTTTCCGTCAGAACTTGCTGGGTAAACGTGTTGACTATTCAGCCCGTTCGGTAATTGTTGTTGGTCCGGAATTGAGAATGCACGAGTGTGGTATTCCTAAGCTGATGGCTGCCGAGTTGTACAAACCGTTCATTATTCGTAAACTGATTGAGCGCGGTATTGTAAAGACTGTGAAGTCTGCTAAGAAAATTGTAGACCGTAAGGAACCGGTGATTTGGGATATCCTTGAACACGTAATGAAAGGTCATCCGGTATTGCTGAACCGTGCTCCGACACTTCACCGTTTGGGTATCCAAGCTTTCCAACCCAAGATGATCGAGGGTAAAGCTATCCAGTTGCACCCATTGGCATGTACAGCGTTTAATGCCGACTTCGACGGTGACCAAATGGCGGTTCACTTGCCTTTGAGTAACGAAGCAGTGCTTGAAGCCCAAATGTTGATGTTGGCTTCTCACAATATTCTGAACCCTGCTAATGGTGCTCCTATTACTGTTCCTTCACAGGATATGGTGCTTGGTCTGTATTATATTACTAAGCTCCGTAAAGGCGCGAAAGGTGAAGGGCTTACATTCTATGGTCCGGAAGAAGCATTGATCGCTTATAATGAAGGCAAGGTAGATATCCATGCTCCGGTGAAGGTTATTGTGAAAGACCTTGACGAAAATGGAAACATTGTTGATGTAATGCGTGAAACTTCAGTAGGTCGTGTAATCGTGAACGAGATCGTTCCGCCTGAAGTAGGATATATCAATACTATTATCTCTAAGAAGTCGCTGCGTGACATTATTAGTGCCGTAATCAAGGCTTGCGGTGTTGCTAAAACTGCTGATTTCCTTGACGGAATCAAGAACCTGGGTTACAAGATGGCCTTCCAAGGCGGTCTATCATTCAACTTGGGTGATATTATCATTCCAGAAGAGAAAGAGACACTTGTTCAGAGAGGTTACGACGAAGTTGAGCAAGTGATCAATAACTATAACATGGGTTTCATTACCAATAACGAACGTTACAATCAGGTGATTGATATCTGGACACATGTTAACTCTGAGTTGTCTAACATTTTGATGAAGACTATTTCTTCTGATGATCAGGGTTTCAATTCTGTGTACATGATGCTTGATTCCGGTGCCCGTGGTTCTAAAGAGCAGATTCGTCAGCTTTCCGGTATGCGTGGTTTGATGGCTAAGCCGCAGAAAGCAGGTGCCGAAGGTGGTCAGATCATCGAAAACCCGATTCTGTCGAACTTTAAAGAAGGACTTTCTGTATTGGAGTACTTTATCTCTACCCACGGTGCCCGTAAAGGTTTGGCCGATACCGCATTGAAGACTGCCGATGCCGGATATCTGACTCGTCGTCTGGTAGACGTTTCGCATGATGTTATTATTAATGAAGAGGATTGCGGTACGCTCCGCGGATTAGTTTGTACAGACCTTAAGAACAACGATGAAGTTATCGCTACCCTGTATGAACGTATTCTTGGTCGTGTATCCGTACATGATATCATACATCCCCAGACCGGAGAACTGTTGGTTGCTGGTGGTGAAGAAATTACAGAAGATATCGCTAAGAAGATACAGGAGTCTCCGATCGAAAGTGTTGAAATCCGTTCGGTATTGACTTGCGAATCGAAGAAGGGAGTTTGTGCGAAATGTTACGGCCGTAACTTGGCTACGAACCATATGGTTCAGAAAGGTGAGGCTGTCGGTGTAATTGCTGCCCAGTCTATTGGTGAACCGGGTACACAGTTGACACTGCGTACATTCCATGCCGGTGGTACGGCTGCCAATATCGCAGCTAATGCAAGTATCGTAGCCAAGAACAATGCTCGTTTGGAATTCGAAGAACTCCGTACGGTAGACGTTGTCGACGAGACAGGCGAAGCTGCCAAAGTGGTAGTAGGCCGTTTGGCTGAAGTTCGTTTCATCGACGTCAATACGGGTATTGTACTTTCTACACACAATGTTCCTTACGGTTCTACACTTTATGTAGCCGATGGTGAAATAGTAGAAAAAGGTAAGCTGATTGCGAAGTGGGACCCGTTCAACGCTGTTATCATAACGGAGGCTACTGGTAAGATCGAATTCGAGGGCGTTATTGAAAACGTTACTTATAAGATTGAGTCGGATGAAGCAACCGGACTTCGTGAAATTATCATTATCGAATCTAAGGATAAAACTAAAGTTCCTTCTGCCCATATTTTGACGGAAGATGGTGACTTGATTCGTACATACAATTTACCTGTGGGTGGACACGTTGTGATCGAAAATGGTCAGAAGGTGAAAGCTGGTGAGGTAATCGTTAAGATTCCGCGTGCCGTAGGTAAGGCTGGTGATATTACCGGTGGTCTTCCTCGTGTTACAGAGTTGTTTGAAGCACGTAACCCGTCGAACCCTGCTGTTGTATCTGAAATTGATGGTGAGGTAACTATGGGTAAGGTGAAACGTGGTAATCGTGAGATCATCGTTACTTCTAAGACCGGTGAAGTGAAGAAATATCTTGTTCCGCTGTCTAAACAGATTCTTGTACAGGAGAACGATTACGTTCGTGCCGGTACTCCGCTGTCTGATGGTGCTACCACTCCGGCTGATATTTTGGCGATCAAAGGTCCTACGGCTGTACAGGAATATATCGTGAATGAAGTTCAGGATGTATATCGTTTGCAGGGTGTGAAGATTAACGATAAGCATTTTGAAATTATCGTTCGTCAGATGATGCGTAAAGTAACTATCGACGAGCCGGGCGATACTCGTTTCCTTGAACAACAGGTTGTTGATAAACTGGAATTCATGGAAGAAAATGATCGTATCTGGGGTAAGAAGGTAGTTGTAGATGCTGGTGATTCTGAAAACTTGAAAGCAGGTCAGATTGTTACTGCCCGTAAGTTGCGTGATGAAAACAGTATGTTGAAACGCCGTGACCTTAAACCGGTTGAAGTGCGTGATGCTGTTGCCGCTACTTCTACTCAGATTCTTCAGGGTATCACTCGTGCTGCATTGCAGACTTCAAGCTTTATGTCAGCTGCTTCCTTCCAGGAAACAACTAAAGTCTTGAACGAAGCTGCCATCAACGGTAAGATAGATAAATTGGAAGGTATGAAGGAGAACGTAATTTGCGGTCACCTCATTCCGGCAGGTACAGGACTGCGCGAATTTGATAAGATCATTGTAGGTTCTAAAGAAGAGTACGATCGTATTTTGGCTAACAAAAAGACTGTGCTTGACTATAATGAAGTAGAATAATACAATTCAATTGACTATAACTGAAAAAGAGCAATTGCCGTAAAGGTGATTGCTCTTTTTTATAGGATGTTATCGTATGAAACGATCGGTTAGTTTACTTTTCGACATTAACCAGACGATAGCGTAGCATGTCAGGAATACGAGACAGGCCATACTGATGATACGTACGATATATGGTAACTGTTCCTTATCCAACAAGTCGTAGGCGACAAATACAAATACGTAGTGGCTTAGGTAAATGCCAAATGTGAGTGATGCCATATGGGATAACCATCGGTTTGAAGGAACCTTTATTTTCTGCACGATTACAAATACCGGGAAGGTCATCATAAACACGTTGATGCCCGCAAAGTACCATACAATTTCCAGATAGGCATAATTACCTGGGAAGTGGTTCTGTGTGATGACATATCCGTATGAGGTAATCAGGTAGCCTACCAGAAACATCGGAATGGTGACGCCCAAGAGTTTCTTCCAACTCCATTTTAGTGGATACCTCGTAAGATAATAGGCCAGTAAAAGATAGCCGATAAATCCTGAGAAATAATAGAAAGTTCCGTAATCATTCCAATCACATATTCCCCATAAACCCATATTGCCATAGTTGCCTTGATAGCCCAGCATCGGAGCAAACATTTTAACGTAAGGTGCTATTAGACTCACGCCCCAAATGCTTAGGAATAGCTTCAGTTCCTTTTTCGACGCTTTTTCCAACCAACCACTGACAATAGGCATCACCAAATACAGGCCAATCAGCATATAGAGATACCATAATGGAACTGTATCGAAATTGAAGTTAAAGATAAATGTATACAGTTTGATCCACAAAGTCTCCAAACTATGATCCGGCATGGAAATCAATGGATTTTGAGTATCAGGGTTGATGTAGTTCAGATATACGAAATACAGTACAGGTAAGACCAGTGACCAAAAGATTATCGGAGGAATCAGTCTCCCGATCCTCTTCTTGTAAAATGTCCCCATGTCGGTTCGTACGGGAAATAGCAATACACCGGTCATCATAACAAAAATGGGTACACATGGGCGCATCAAGCTACCTAAAAATGTTCCTGTCAGAAACGACTCCCGATTGGCGTCAAATTGCCCGATGAACGCATCGCAGCAGTGCGAAAAAACAACGAAGAAGCAGGCGAGCACCCTCAGCAGGTCAATCCAACCTATATTCTCTCTTTTCTTTAATTCCATGATATAATTGATTTAAATGTGTTAAGCGGCAAATGTACAATCTATTTTGCTGTCAGCATTTGCCCTACATTAAAATCACTCTTCCGCCCTTATTTTACTCAGGGTAGGCAGAGTAATGCCCAGATAGGCGGCAATATAACCCAGATTGACCCGGCTGCAGACATCGGGAAGCCTTTCTTTAAGTTTTGCATACCTCTCTCGGGCCGACAATGTCAGCCGTTCTTTATGTTTGCGATGGAGTTCCCGGTATCCATTCTGATGAATGACTCTTCCCCAATTAGCCAATTCTATATTTGTTTCGTACAGTTCGGTCAGTGTCTTGATGGGGATGGCATAGAGCAGTACATTTTCCAGTGTTTCCACAAACTCTTCACTAGGTTTACCGTAATATAACTCATCCATGCTGAACACGATATCTCCTTCACACGAAAAAGAAGTCGTAACCTCTTTTCCGTCTACCAGCCAGTACGACCGTGTGATTCCTTTTTCTATGAAATAAGCGTATTTGTGATAGACTCCCTCCCGTATCAGCAGATACCTTTTTGGGAATCGGCACGGAGTCAGCTGTTTCGTCAGTAAATCTATTGTTTCATCAGACATCTCAGACTGCTTTTTTATGTTGTAAATTATATTTTTCATAGACCCTAAGATTATCTTTTCGGCAAAGATAACCTCTTTTTAGTAAGCGCCACAATTTGTTACCCGAAAATCCGATCTGTCTGTACTGCTTGCTTAGGCAGGTTTCTCAATAGTCGTTAATTCCTTCTTTGACTCCCGAACATTTCAGTGCCTATAGCGTTCCTATAACAAAACAATATAAATCAAGCATTATGAATTTTATCTGGTACATTTTGATAGGTATCCTTGCCGGTTATTTTGCCGGTAAGATAATGCGCGGAGGAGGTTTCGGCCTCTTAGTCAATCTCCTGTTAGGGATTATAGGTGGTGTGTTGGGTGGCTGGGTATTTGCCCTTCTCGGGCTGTCAGCAACCGGAATCATCGGTAGTTTGATTACTTCCGTTGTCGGTGCCATTTTATTTCTTTGGATAGCCTCTTTTTTCAGTCGTTCCCGATAGGGAAAACGAGCTTTATTATAGAACGATATTGTTTATTGTGGTTATATAAAAATTAATAGTTTATGGGAAGTGGAAATGCAAAATTCCTGGTGGGACTTGGAATCGGTTCTGCCATCGGTGCGCTGGTTTATCATTTTTCGCGCACAGCGAAAGCTAAGAAATTGAAAAATGATGTGTTCAATGCTCTTCATGAAATAGAGGCAGATGCCGAATTGGCAGTCGTTGAAGCAAAAGAGAAGGCCGTGAAGACAGGTGCTAAAGTGGCCGAAAAGGTGGCTGATAAAGCGACTGAGGTGAAAGATAAGTTGACATCTAACTCTTAATAATGGGTGGTGGTTTATGAACGGTGAACAATGAATAAGATAGCACTATCAAAGTGTACGGAGGTTATTGTTCGCCGTTTATGATTTATAACTGTTCCAGAAATTATTCAGATATCGTTTGAGAACTATATAAGTCTGTTCTTCCTTTCTTAACAATCCGGATGTTCCTGATCTGGCTTCAGGTATTGGATAAAGAAAGAGGGGGAGTTGTTAATAATGGTCTGTTATTGCATGCCTTGCATTCTGTTGAAAAGAGTGTAAGGCATTTGTCTTTACTATAAAACATTATCTGTATATTTGTGCCAGAAGAATTTAGAATAATCAATAATAATTAAAGTATGGAAAATCAGAATCCCGATAATCAGTTGCAAATAGAATTGAAAGAAGAAGTGGCACAGGGCACATATGCTAATTTAGCCATTATCACTCATTCAAGTTCAGAATTTGTGCTCGATTTTGTACGGGTATTACCCGGATTGCCCAAAGCGGGAGTGCAGTCGCGTATTATTCTTGCTCCCGAACATGCCAAACGTTTACAACGGGCACTTGAAGAAAATATAGCCAAATACGAGCGTGCGTTCGGTCCGATCCGGTTGCAGGAAGAAGATACTCCACCTATATTGGATATAAAGGGAGAAGCCTGAAGAAAGCAGAAAGGGTGTAGCCATCCGAGGCAATGGGTGTAGCTATCCGGTGGAAAAGGTGTAGCCTTGGTGAGCGGATGGCTACACCCAAATTTCTTTCCATTGAAATGATTTCCGGGAAATAAGCTCTTAAAAATTAAAAAAAAGATGTAGTGCATTGATTATTCAAATATTATTCGTATTTTTGCAGCCCAAAATGTATAGTTACGAAATTAATATAACAATAATATAAATTAAAAAACAATTTAAAATGCCTACAATTCAGCAATTAGTAAGAAAAGGACGCGAAGTGCTGGTGGAGAAAAGTAAATCTCCAGCCTTGGATTCTTGTCCTCAAAGACGTGGCGTTTGCGTGAGAGTATATACAACTACTCCGAAGAAGCCGAACTCTGCAATGCGTAAAGTAGCTCGTGTACGTTTGACTAACCAGAAAGAGGTGAACTCTTACATTCCGGGAGAAGGACACAACTTGCAGGAACACTCAATCGTACTGGTTCGCGGTGGTCGTGTAAAAGACCTTCCGGGTGTACGTTACCACATCGTTCGCGGTACACTCGATACAGCAGGTGTAGCCGGACGTACTCAGAGACGTTCTAAATATGGAGCTAAACGTCCGAAACCGGGACAAGCAGCACCGGCTAAGAAGAAATAATCCGGAGTGATTCCGAATTTGATTTTTTAAATTAAAAGTAATAACTTTCGTTTTAGTTTGTTGGAATAAGCTATAAAAAGGTTGAGTAAATTCCCCGGAGGGGGAGTTGAAGACGTCAAGAAATAGACAACCAAAAACAAAAACATTATTTTTCAAACAAATGAGAAAAGCAAAACCAAAAAAACGCGTAATCCTTCCGGATCCCGTGTTCAATGACCAGAAGGTTTCTAAATTTGTAAACCATCTGATGTATGACGGAAAGAAGAATACTTCTTATGAAATCTTTTACGCCGCACTGGAAACAGTAAAAACAAAACTTCCTAACGAAGAAAAATCAGCTCTTGAAATCTGGAAAAAAGCGTTGGATAACGTAACTCCTCAAGTAGAAGTAAAATCACGCCGTGTGGGTGGTGCAACTTTCCAGGTTCCTACTGAAATCCGTCCGGATCGTAAAGAATCAATCTCAATGAAGAACTTGATTCTGTTCGCTCGTAAGAGAGGTGGTAAATCTATGGCTGATAAATTGGCTGCTGAAATCATGGATGCATTCAATGAACAAGGCGGTGCTTTCAAACGTAAAGAAGATATGCACAGAATGGCTGAAGCTAACCGTGCATTTGCTCATTTCAGATTCTAATTACTATAAGAAATACCTATTTGATTAAAAAACTTAAAGTAAAGGAAAAAGAAAATGGCAAAGAATGATTTACATTTGACTCGTAATATCGGTATCATGGCTCACATTGATGCCGGAAAGACAACAACTTCTGAACGTATCCTGTTCTACACCGGTTTAACTCACAAAATCGGTGAGGTACACGACGGTGCCGCAACAATGGACTGGATGGAGCAGGAGCAGGAACGTGGTATCACTATCACTTCTGCTGCTACAACTACTCGTTGGAAGTATGCTGGTGATACTTATAAAATCAACTTGATTGACACTCCGGGACACGTTGACTTCACTGCTGAAGTAGAACGTTCACTTCGTATTCTTGATGGTGCTGTCGCTGCTTACTGTGCAGTAGGTGGTGTAGAACCTCAGTCAGAGACTGTGTGGCGTCAGGCTGACAAATATAACGTACCGCGTATCGCTTACGTTAACAAAATGGACCGTTCGGGTGCCGACTTCTTTGAAGTAGTTCGCCAGATGAAGGCTGTTTTGGGTGCAAATCCGTGTCCGGTTGTTATTCCTATCGGTGCAGAAGAAAGCTTCAAAGGATTGGTTGACCTGATCAAGATGAAAGCTATCTATTGGCATGATGAAACAATGGGTGCTGACTACACTGTGGAAGAGATCCCGGCTAACCTCGTTGACGAAGCTAACGAATGGAGAGATAAGATGCTTGAAAAAGTTGCTGAATTTGACGATGCTTTGATGGAGAAATATTTCGACGATCCTTCTACTATCACAGAAGAAGAAGTGTTGAGAGCCCTTCGCAATGCAACTGTTCAGATGGCAGTAGTTCCGATGTTGTGCGGTTCTTCATTCAAGAATAAAGGTGTACAGACTTTGCTTGACTATGTTTGTGCTTTCTTGCCTTCTCCGTTGGATACTGAAAATGTAGTTGGTACAAACCCTGATACCGGTGCTGAGGAAGATCGTAAACCGAGCGAAGACGATAAAACTTCAGCTTTGGCATTTAAGATCGCTACTGACCCGTATGTAGGACGTCTGACTTTCTTCCGTGTATACTCTGGTAAGATTGAAGCAGGTTCTTATATCTACAACTCTCGTTCAGGTAAGAAGGAACGTGTTTCTCGTTTGTTCCAGATGCACTCAAATAAGCAAAACCCGGTAGAAGTTATCGGTGCAGGTGATATTGGTGCCGGTGTAGGTTTCAAAGATATTCACACTGGTGATACGCTGTGCGATGAAACAGCTCCGATCGTTCTTGAATCAATGGACTTCCCGGAACCGGTAATCGGTATCGCAGTTGAGCCTAAGACTCAGAAAGATATGGATAAGCTGTCTAACGGTTTGGCTAAATTGGCTGAAGAAGACCCGACATTTACAGTGAAAACTGACGAACAAACAGGTCAGACAGTTATTTCCGGTATGGGTGAGCTTCACTTGGATATCATCATCGACCGTCTGAAACGTGAGTTTAAAGTGGAATGTAACCAGGGTAAACCTCAGGTTAACTACAAAGAAGCTATCACGAAGACAGTTAATTTGCGTGAGGTCTATAAGAAACAGTCTGGTGGTCGTGGTAAGTTCGCTGATATTATTGTGAACATCGGCCCGGTTGATGAAGACTTTACTCAAGGTGGCCTGCAATTCGTTGATGAAGTGAAGGGTGGTAACATTCCTAAGGAATTCATTCCTTCAGTTCAGAAAGGTTTCCAGACTGCGATGAAGAATGGTGTATTGGCCGGCTATCCGCTGGATTCATTGAAAGTGACTTTGGTTGATGGTTCATTCCACCCGGTTGACTCTGACCAGTTGTCTTTCGAAATCTGTGCTATCCAGGCATATAAGAATGCTTGTGCTAAGGCAGGTCCTGTATTGATGGAACCTATCATGAAACTGGAAGTCGTTACTCCGGAAGAAAACATGGGTGACGTTATCGGTGACTTGAACAAACGCCGTGGCCAAGTTGAAGGTATGGAATCAAGCCGTTCTGGAGCCCGTATCGTGAAAGCAATGGTTCCGTTGGCTGAAATGTTCGGTTATGTAACTGCGTTGCGTACCATCACTTCTGGTCGTGCAACTTCATCAATGGTTTACTCTCACCACGCTCAGGTTTCTAACTCTATTGCTAAGGCAGTATTGGAAGAAGTAAAAGGACGTGCTGATTTACTCTAAAAATATCTTAAGCAGCAGGCTAGCGAATGACTCTTAGCCTGCCGCTTTATCTTATTTATAAATTTATTAATTAAAAAACTAATGAGTCAGAAAATTAGAATTAAACTGAAATCTTACGACCACAACTTGGTTGACAAATCAGCTGAGAAGATCGTTAGAACAGTGAAGGCTACCGGTGCTATTGTTAGCGGACCGATTCCCCTTCCGACGCACAAGCGTATCTTTACAGTGAACCGCTCTACTTTCGTTAACAAGAAATCAAGAGAACAGTTCGAACTTTCTTCATTTAAGAGACTGATCGATATCTATAGCTCAACAGCTAAGACTGTAGATGCTCTGATGAAGTTGGAGTTACCGAGTGGTGTAGAAGTAGAAATTAAAGTGTAGTATTTAAAAATTAGTGAAATGCCAGGATTATTAGGAAAAAAAATCGGAATGACATCCGTTTTCAGTGCCGATGGTAAGAATGTACCATGCACTGTTATCGAAGCAGGTCCTTGTGTTGTTACTCAGGTAAAGACCGTAGAAAAAGATGGCTATGCAGCCGTTCAGTTGGGTTTCCAGGACAAAAAGGAAAAACATACAACTAAACCGTTGATGGGTCACTTTAAAAAGGCTGGAGTAACACCGAAGAGACACTTGGCCGAGTTCAAGGAATTTGAAAATGAGTTAAATCTGGGTGATACTGTTACAGTAGAACTGTTCGACGGCGCAGACTATGTAGACGTTGTTGGTACTTCTAAAGGTAAAGGCTTCCAGGGTGTAGTTAAAAGACATGGCTTTGGTGGTGTAGGTCAATCTACTCACGGTCAGCACAACCGTGCCCGTAAACCGGGTTCTATCGGTGCATGTTCGTATCCTGCAAAAGTATTCAAAGGAATGCGCATGGGCGGACAAATGGGTGGCGACAGAGTTACTGTTCAAAACTTACAGGTATTAAAAGTAATCGCGGAACACAATCTTCTTTTGATCAAGGGTTCTGTACCGGGTTGCAAAGGTTCAATCGTATTAATTGAAAAATAATGGAAGTTAACGTATATAACATTAAAGGTGAAGACACTGGAAGAAAGGTTACGTTAAACGAATCTATCTTCGGAATTGAGCCCAATGACCACGCTATCTATCTGGACGTAAAGCAATTTATGGCTAACCAGCGTCAGGGTACTCACAAGTCAAAAGAGAGAAGCGAAATCAGCGGATCTACTCGTAAAATCGGTCGTCAGAAAGGTGGTGGCGGTGCTCGTCGTGGTGACATGAATTCACCGGTGCTCGTAGGTGGTGGACGTGTATTTGGTCCGAAACCGAGAGACTACTACTTCAAACTGAATAAAAAAGTTAAGACATTAGCTCGTAAGTCAGCTTTGTCGTATAAAGCTCAGGACAACGCAATCGTAGTGGTGGAAGACTTCAACTTTGAGGCTCCAAAGACTAAGGTTTTCGTTGAAATGACAAAAAATCTTAAAGTTTCTGACAAAAAACTGCTTGTAGTTTTACCAGAAGCAAATAAAAATGTATATTTGTCAGCTCGTAACATCGAAGGTGCTAACGTTCAGACTATCTCAGGATTAAATACTTACAGAGTATTGAATGCTGGGGTTGTTGTGCTTACCGAAAGCTCTTTGAAGGCTATTGACAATATCTTAATCTAAAAAGGAGGCTTAAATAATGGGAATTATTATTAAACCGTTGGTGACAGAGAAAATGACTGCGATAACTGATAAGCTGAATCGTTTCGGCTTTATCGTGCGTCCTGAAGCTAATAAATTGGAAATTAAGAGTGAAGTTGAAGCCCTTTATAATGTTACGGTAGTTGATGTAAATACTGTGAAGTATGCTGGCAAAAATAAGAGCCGTTATACAAAAGCAGGTATCATCAATGGTCGTACGAATGCTTACAAAAAAGCAATCGTGACATTGAAAGAAGGAGATACTATTGATTTTTATAGCAATATTTAATAAAAATGGCAGTACGTAAATTTAAGCCCACTACACCGGGGCAAAGACATAAGATTATTGGTACTTTCGAGGAAATTACTGCATCAGTACCAGAAAAGTCGCTTGTATATGGTAAAAAATCATCTGGCGGTCGTAACAGCGAAGGTAAGATGACAATGCGCTACATGGGTGGTGGCCATAGAAAAGTGATCAGAATTGTCGATTTCAAAAGAAATAAAGACGGTGTTCCGGCAGTTGTAAAAACGATCGAATACGATCCGAACCGTTCGGCTCGTATCGCTTTGTTGTTTTATGCTGATGGTGAAAAAAGATATATTATTGCTCCCAATGGATTGCAAGTTGGTGCGACTTTGATGTCCGGAGAGAATGCGGCGCCTGAGATTGGTAATGCACTTCCGCTTCAGAATATCCCGGTCGGTACAGTAATTCACAATATTGAATTGCGTCCGGGTCAGGGTGCTGCTCTGGTTAGATCAGCAGGAAACTTCGCTCAGCTGACTTCAAGAGAAGGCAAATACTGTGTAATTAAATTGCCTTCAGGTGAAGTAAGACAAATACTTAGCACTTGTAAAGCTACTATCGGTAGCGTTGGTAACTCAGATCATGGATTGGAAAGCTCAGGTAAGGCTGGACGCTCTCGTTGGCAAGGCCGTCGTCCTCGTAACCGTGGTGTTGTTATGAACCCGGTTGATCACCCGATGGGTGGTGGTGAAGGACGTGCTTCCGGAGGTCACCCAAGATCTCGTAAGGGATTGTATGCTAAGGGACTTAAGACTAGAGCTCCGAAGAAACAATCGTCTAAGTACATTATTGAGAGAAGAAAAAAGTAATCTGATTAATTGAGTAAACTATGAGTCGTTCATTAAAAAAAGGTCCATATATTAACGTAAAACTCGAAAAGAAAGTGCTTGCTATGAATGAATCAGGCAAGAAAGTTGTCGTTAAGACTTGGTCCAGAGCTTCAATGATTTCGCCTGATTTTGTAGGCCATACAGTTGCAGTTCACAACGGAAATAAATTTATTCCTGTATATGTTACCGAAAATATGGTAGGTCACAAGTTGGGTGAATTCGCTCCAACTCGTACATTCAGAGGACACGCTGGTAACAAGAAAAAATAACAGGATTTATCTGAAATAATAAAGTAATAAATATAATGGGAGCAAGAAAAAAAATATCGGCTGAAAAGAGAAAAGAAGCCCTTAAAACCATGTATTTTGCTAAATTGCAAAATGTTCCTACTTCTCCTCGCAAAATGCGTCTCGTGGCTGACATGATTCGTGGGATGGAAGTGAACAGAGCACTTGGCGTTTTGAAGTTTTCTTCAAAAGAAGCAGCTGCAAGAGTGGAAAAATTATTGCGCTCTGCAATTGCTAACTGGGAGCAGAAAAACGAACGTAAAGCTGAAAGTGGCGAATTATTCGTAACGAAGATTTTTGTTGATGGTGGTGCTACACTCAAAAGAATGAGACCGGCTCCGCAGGGAAGAGGATACAGAATTCGCAAACGTTCAAATCACGTAACATTGTTCGTTGGTTCTAAAAGTAATAACGAAGATCAAAATTAAGGTAGATGGGACAAAAAGTTAATCCAATAAGCAACCGTTTAGGAATTATCAGAGGATGGGATTCTAACTGGTATGGTGGAAATGATTACGGTGACTCTTTGCTGGAAGATAGCAAGATCCGTAAATATCTTAATGCAAGACTTGCGAAAGCAAGTGTATCAAGAATCGTAATTGAACGTACGCTGAAGCTCGTTACTATTACTGTTTGCACTGCTCGTCCGGGTATTATTATCGGTAAAGGTGGCCAGGAAGTTGATAAGTTAAAAGAAGAGTTGAAGAAGGTTACCGACAAAGATATTCAAATCAATATCTTTGAAGTGAAAAGACCGGAACTGGATGCTGTGATTGTTGCTAATAACATCGCTCGTCAGGTAGAAGGTAAAATTGCCTATCGCCGCGCCATTAAGATGGCTATCGCAAATACTATGCGTATGGGTGCTGAAGGTATCAAAATTCAGATTTCAGGACGTTTGAATGGAGCTGAAATGGCCCGTTCTGAAATGTATAAGGAAGGAAGAACTCCGTTACACACTTTCAGAGCAGATATCGACTATTGCCATGCTGAAGCATTGACAAAAGTAGGTCTTCTCGGTATTAAAGTTTGGATTTGTAGAGGTGAAGTTTTTGGTAAGAGAGAATTGGCTCCGAACTTTACACAAAGCAAAGAAAGTGGTCGTGGAAACAATGGTGGAAACAACGGCGGCGGAAAGAACTTCAAAAGAAAGAAAAATAATCGCTAAACGAATTTGAATTTTAGGAAACTATGTTACAACCGAAAAAGACAAAATTCAGAAGACAACAAAAAGGTCGCGCTAAAGGTAATGCACAAAGAGGCAACCAGCTCGCTTTTGGTTCTTTTGGTATTAAGGCTTTAGAAACTAAATGGATCACAGGCCGACAGATTGAAGCTGCTCGTATTGCAGTGACAAGATATATGCAACGTCAGGGACAGATTTGGATTCGTATTTTCCCGGATAAACCGATTACTAGAAAACCTGCTGATGTACGTATGGGTAAAGGTAAGGGTAGCCCCGAAGGATTCGTGGCTCCGGTTACACCAGGTAGAATTATTATTGAAGCTGAAGGAGTATCTTACGAGATCGCGAAAGAAGCATTGCGTTTGGCAGCTCAGAAACTTCCGATTACTACGAAGTTTGTCGTGAGACGTGATTATGATATTCAAAATCAAAATGCGTAAGGTTTATGAAAATTGCAGAAATTAAAGAAATGTCTACCAATGATTTGGTAGAAAGAGTAGAAGCAGAAGTGGTTAATTACAACCAAATGGTTATCAATCATTCTATTTCTCCTTTGGAAAATCCTGCGCAGATCAAACAATTACGCAGGACGATTGCGCGTATGAGAACAGAGTTACGCCAAAGAGAACTTAACAATAAATGATCAGCTTGATGGAAGCAAGAAATTTAAGAAAAGAAAGAACAGGGGTTGTGCTGAGCAATAAAATGGATAAAACCGTTACAGTTGCTGCTAAGTTCAAGGAAAAACACCCTATATATGGTAAGTTCGTTAGCAAAACGAAGAAGTACCATGCTCACGATGAAAAGAATGAATGCAATGTAGGTGATACTGTACGCATCATGGAAACTCGTCCTTTGAGCAAGACTAAAAGATGGAGATTAGTAGAAATAATTGAAAGAGCTAAGTAATTATGATACAAGTAGAATCCAGACTTACAGTATGTGACAACAGTGGAGCTAAAGAAGCCCTGTGTATCCGTGTATTGGGCGGAACAGGTCGTCGCTACGCTTCAGTGGGGGATGTTATTGTCGTTTCTGTAAAGAGCGTCATCCCTTCAAGTGATGTTAAAAAGGGTGCAGTGTCAAAAGCTTTGATCGTACGTACTAAGAAAGAAATTCGTCGTCCCGATGGTTCTTATATACGTTTTGATGATAATGCTTGCGTGTTGTTGAATAATGCAGGTGAAATTAGAGGTAGTCGTATTTTCGGTCCTGTAGCAAGAGAACTTCGTGCTACAAACATGAAAGTTGTGTCACTTGCGCCTGAGGTACTTTAATTTTGTAAAAGATTTAAGTAATGAGTAAATTACATATTAAAAAAGGCGATACAGTTTACGTAAATGCTGGTGAAGACAAAGGTAAAACTGGTCGTGTATTGAAGGTTCTTGTTAAAGAAGGACGTGCAATAGTTGAAGGTATCAACATGGTATCTAAAAGCACAAAACCGAATGCAAAGAACCCGCAGGGTGGTATAGTTAAGCAGGAAGCTCCTATCCACATTTCAAACTTGAATCCGGTTGATCCAAAAACTGGTAAAGCAACGCGTGTTGGTAGAAAAATAAGTTCTGAAGGAACTTTAGTGCGTTATTCTAAAAAATCAGGAGAGGAGATTAAGTAATGAGTAATACTGCAAGCCTTAAGAAAGAATATGCAGAGCGCATTGCTCCTGCATTAAAGTCACAATTCCAGTATTCTTCTACAATGCAGGTACCCGTACTTAAGAAGATTGTTATCAATCAGGGTTTGGGTATGGCTGTTGCTGACAAGAAGATTATCGAAGTGGCAATCAACGAAATGACAGCTATCACCGGTCAGAAGGCCGTAGCTACTATTTCGCGTAAAGATATCGCTAACTTTAAGTTGCGTAAGAAAATGCCGATCGGAGTTATGGTAACTCTGCGCCGTGAAAGAATGTACGAATTCCTGGAAAAATTGGTTCGCGTGGCTCTGCCGCGTATCCGTGACTTCAAAGGTATTGAAACTAAGTTCGATGGTAAGGGTAACTATACCCTTGGTATTCAGGAACAAATTATTTTCCCTGAAATTAATATCGATAGTATTACCAGAATTCTCGGAATGAATATTACCTTTGTAACCTCTGCGCAAACAGATGAAGAAGGTTATGCCTTATTGAAAGAATTCGGTTTACCGTTTAAAAACGCTAAAAAAGACTGATAAATTATGGCAAAGGAATCAATGAAAGCACGCGAAGTAAAGCGTGCTAAATTAGTAGCCAAATATGCCGAAAAGAGAGCTGCCTTGAAGCAGATTGTGAGAACCGGAGATCCTGCTGAAGCTTTCGAAGCTGCACAGAAATTACAGGAGCTTCCTAAGAATTCTAATCCGATTCGTATGCACAATCGCTGTAAATTGACTGGTCGTCCTAAAGGATATATCCGTCAGTTCGGTGTTTCAAGAATCCAGTTCCGTGAAATGGCATCTAATGGGCTGATCCCAGGTGTAAAGAAAGCAAGCTGGTAAATATATTGTTTAAATATTGTCAGGGTAGTCCTGATTAATTTAATTATTTTTTATATGACTGATCCAATAGCAGATTATTTGACGAGGTTAAGGAACGCAATTAATGCAAAGCACAGAGTTGTAGAAGTTCCTGCTTCAAATTTGAAAAAAGAAATCACTAAGATTCTTTTTGAAAAAGGCTACATTCTTAATTATAAGTTTGTAGAAGACGGTCCTCAAGGAACGATTAAAGTTGCCTTGAAGTATGATTCAGTTAACAAAGTTAACGCAATCAAAAAACTTGAAAGAATATCTTCTCCGGGTATGCGTCAGTATACTGGTTACAAAGATATGCCGCGTGTTATTAATGGTTTGGGTATTGCTATAATATCTACTTCCAAAGGTGTAATGACAAACAAAGAAGCTGCTGAACTCAAGATCGGTGGTGAAGTATTGTGTTATGTATATTAATAGGAGGAAAAAGCAATGTCAAGAATAGGAAAATTACCCATTAGTATTCCCGCTGGAGTAACAGTTACTCTGAACGGTGAAGTGGTTACTGTTAAAGGACCTAAAGGTGAACTTAGCCAGTATGTGAACCCGGCTATCAATATTGCTATTGAAGATGGACACATCACTTTAACTGAAAACGAAAATGCAATGCTGGATAATCCCAAGCAGAAACATGCATTTCACGGTTTGTATCGTTCATTAGTACACAACATGGTTGTTGGTGTCTCTGAAGGATATAAGAAAGAATTGGAGCTTGTTGGTGTTGGTTACCGTGCTTCTAATCAAGGAAATATCATTGAATTAGCATTAGGATATACACACAATATCTTTATACAGTTGCCTCCTGAAGTCAAAGTAGAGACAAAGTCAGAAAGAAATAAGAATCCTCTTATTCTTTTAGAGTCTTGTGACAAACAATTGCTTGGTCAAGTTTGCTCTAAGATACGTTCTTTCCGTAAGCCCGAACCGTATAAAGGTAAAGGTATTAAGTTTGTTGGCGAGGTAATTCGCAGAAAGTCTGGTAAATCAGCCGGTGCTAAGTAATTTACGTAAATTTGTATTATTATGACAACAAAAATAGAAAGACGAATTAAGATCAAATATAGAGTACGCAATAAAGTGTCAGGTACTGCTGCACGTCCGCGTATGAGTGTATTTAGAAGTAACAAGCAAATCTATGTCCAGATTATCGACGATTTGTCAGGTAAGACATTGGCTGCTGCCTCTTCACTGGGTATGACTGAGAAGTTGCCTAAGAAAGAAGTTGCTGCTAAAGTAGGTGAGATGATTGCAAAAAAGGCTCAGGAAGCAGGTATTACGACTGTTGTTTTCGACCGTAATGGTTACTTGTATCATGGGAGAGTAAAAGAAGTAGCTGATGCTGCTCGTAACGGTGGACTTAAATTTTAATCATTATGGCAGGAGTTAATAATAGAGTTAAGATTACTAACGATATAGAACTGAAAGACAGATTAGTTGCTATTAATCGTGTTACTAAAGTAACCAAAGGTGGTAGAACTTTTAGTTTCTCTGCAATTGTAGTTGTAGGTAACGAAGAAGGTATTATCGGTTGGGGACTTGGTAAAGCTGGTGAAGTAACAGCAGCTATCGCTAAAGGTGTTGAGTCGGCTAAGAAAAACCTGACAAGAGTACCTGTACTGAAAGGTACTGTTCCTCACGAACAGACAGCTAAGTTTGGTGGTGCTGAGGTATTCATCAAACCTGCTTCTCATGGTACTGGCGTTGTAGCCGGTGGTGCTATGCGTGCCGTATTGGAAAGTGTTGGTGTAACTGACGTTTTGGCTAAATCAAAAGGTTCTTCAAATCCGCATAACCTCGTGAAGGCTACTATCATGGCTTTGGGCGAAATGCGTGATGCAAGAATGATTGCTCAAAACAGAGGAATTAGTGTTGAAAAAGTATTTAGAGGATAAGGAGGGAGATATGTCAATTATAAAGATCAAACAAGTTAAAAGTAGAATTGGTGCTCCGGCTGATCAGAAAAGAACTCTTGATGCACTGGGACTTCGCAAATTGAACCGTGTGGTTGAACACGAAAGCACTCCTTCAATTCTTGGAATGGTAGATAAGGTTAAACACTTGGTTGCCATTGTTAAGTAATTATTTGTTGAATATAAAACGAATTACAATATGAACTTAAGTAATTTAAAACCTGCAGAAGGCTCTACTAAAACAAGAAAAAGAATCGGACGTGGTCCGGGTTCTGGCTTAGGAGGTACTTCTACAAGAGGTCATAAAGGTGCTAAATCAAGATCTGGATACTCTAAAAAAATCGGTTTTGAAGGTGGTCAGATGCCTCTTCAACGTCGAGTACCTAAATTTGGTTTTAAGAACATTAATAGAGTGGAATATAAAGCTATTAACTTAGAAACAATCCAGAAATTGGCTGAAGCTAAGAAGTTGGAAAAAATAGGAGTTAATGACTTTATTGAAGCTGGATTCATTTCTTCAAGCCAGTTGGTAAAAGTATTGGGTAACGGAACTTTGACTGCTAAGCTGAGTGTAGAAGCTCATGCATTCTCTAAGAGTGCTGTTGCTGCTATTGAGGCTGCTGGTGGAAATGTAGTAAAACTCTGATTCAATGAGAAAAGCTATTGAAACATTAAAGAATATATGGAAAATTGAGGATCTGAGACAACGGATCCTCATTACCATATTGTTTGTGGCGATTTACCGTTTCGGTTCGTACGTTGTGCTGCCTGGAATCAACCCGGGTATGCTGACACAATTGCACCAACAAACAAGCGAGGGCCTTTTAGCCTTATTAAACATGTTCTCAGGAGGAGCATTTTCTAATGCGTCTATTTTCGCATTAGGAATTATGCCTTATATCTCTGCATCAATCGTTATTCAGTTGTTGGGAATCGCTGTGCCGTATTTCCAGAAACTTCAGCGAGAAGGAGAAAGTGGCAGAAGAAAGATGAATCAATATACTCGTTATTTGACGATTGCTATTTTATTGGTTCAGGCCCCTTCTTATTTGCTCAATCTTAAAATGCAGGCTGGACCTTCCTTAAATGCTTCATTAGATTGGACTCTTTTCATGGTTACTTCTACCATTATTTTGGCAGCTGGAAGTATGTTTATCCTGTGGCTTGGTGAAAGAATCACGGATAAAGGTATTGGTAATGGTATTTCATTTATCATCTTGATTGGTATTATTGCTCGTCTTCCGCAGTCATTGTTCCAGGAGTTGATTTCCCGTATGACTGATAAGACTGGTGGTTTAATCATGTTCTTATTTGAAATAGTATTCCTGCTGATAGTAATTGCAGGAGCAATTCTTTTGGTACAAGGCACAAGAAAAATTCCTGTACAGTATGCAAAAAGAATTGTCGGTAATAAACAGTACGGCGGTGCAAGACAGTACATTCCTTTAAAAGTGAATGCTGCTGGTGTGATGCCTATCATTTTTGCTCAGGCAATCATGTTTATTCCGATCACTTTCATTGGCTTTTCTAACACGAACAATGTAAGTGGTTTCGTACATGCATTTACTGACCATACGAGTTTCTGGTATAATTTTGTTTTTGCAGTAATGATTATCTTATTTACGTATTTCTATACTGCGATAACCATTAACCCGACTCAAATGGCCGAGGATATGAAGAGAAATAATGGTTTCATTCCGGGAATTAAGCCAGGTAAGAAAACTGCTGAGTATATCGATGACATCATGTCACGTATTACTTTGCCAGGTTCTTTCTTTTTGGCTTTCATTGCTATTATGCCCGCATTTGCCGGTATCTTTGGTGTGAAGGCTGAGTTTGCTCAATTCTTCGGTGGTACGTCTCTGTTAATTCTTGTAGGTGTTGTTTTAGATACGCTGCAACAGGTTGAAAGTCATTTGTTGATGAGACATTATGATGGCTTGTTGAAGTCAGGTCGTATCAAAGGACGCACTGGTAGTAGTGTAGCTGCATATTAATTCTTTGAGTAGAAATGATATTTCTTAAAACAGAAGATGAAATAGAGCTGCTCCGTCAGAGTAACTTGCTTGTTGGGAGAACGTTGGCTGAAGTTGCCAAATTAGTGAAACCGGGAGTTACCACAAAAGAACTGGATAAGGTAGCGGAAGAGTTTATCAGAGATCATGGTGCTGTCCCTACTTTTAAAGGCTTTCCTAATCAATATGGAGATCCGTTTCCAGCTTCATTATGCACATCGGTTAATGAAGAGGTCGTGCATGGAATTCCGGGAGATATCGTGTTGAAAGACGGTGATATTGTTTCGGTGGATTGTGGGACATACATGAATGGTTTCTGTGGTGATTCGGCTTATACCTTTTGCGTTGGTGAGGTGGACGAAGAAGTTCGTCAATTGTTGAAGGTAACTAAAGAGGCGTTGTATATTGGTATTCAGAATGCTGTACAAGGGAAGAGAATCGGTGATATCGGATATGCTATCCAGCACTATTGTGAATCCCATTCTTATGGTGTAGTGCGTGAGTTTGTCGGTCACGGGATTGGTAAAGACATGCACGAAGATCCTCAAGTTCCGAATTATGGTAAAAGAGGATACGGAACACTTTTGAAAAAAGGTCTTTGTATTGCAATTGAGCCGATGATTACGCAAGGTGACCGACAAGTGATTATGGAACGTGACGGATGGACAGTGAGAACAAGAGATCGGAAATGTGCCGCACACTTTGAGCATACCATTGCGGTAGGTGCAGGCGAGGCTGATATTCTGTCATCATTTAAATTCATAGAAGAAGTTTTAGGAGATAAAGCGATATAATATATGGCAAAGCAATCTGCAATAGAACAAGATGGAGTTATAGTTGAAGCATTGTCTAATGCAATGTTTCGTGTTGAATTAGAAAACGGACATGAGATTACTGCTCATATTTCTGGTAAGATGAGAATGCATTACATTAAGATCTTGCCGGGTGATAAAGTAAGAGTCGAAATGTCTCCTTACGACTTATCGAAAGGAAGAATTGTATTTAGATATAAATAAAATAAGATATGAAAGTAAGAGCATCATTAAAGAAACGTACGCCAGAATGTAAGATCGTTAGACGTAATGGCCGTTTGTATGTTATTAACAAGAAAAATCCTAAGTATAAACAACGTCAAGGATAATTTATTATTTTTGCAAAAAAAATAATTTAGTATATGGCTATAAGAATAGTTGGTGTAGATTTACCTCAAAATAAGAGAGGTGAGATTGCGTTGACCTATGTATATGGAATAGGTCGTAGTAGTTCAGCAAAAATTTTAGATAAAGCTGGTGTAGACAAAGATCTGAAGGTGAAAGACTGGACAGATGATCAGGCTGCAAAGATTCGTGAGATCATCGGTGCAGAGTATAAAGTTGAAGGTGATCTTCGTTCTGAAGTACAATTGAACATTAAGCGATTAATGGATATTGGTTGCTACCGTGGTGTACGTCACCGTATTGGTCTGCCTGTAAGAGGTCAGAGCACTAAAAACAATGCACGTACTCGTAAGGGTAGAAAGAAAACCGTTGCAAATAAGAAAAAAGCTACTAAATAATAATTGTTGATATGGCAAAAAAAACAGTCGCAGCTAAGAAGAGAAATGTTAAGGTAGATGCTAATGGACAATTGCATGTTCATTCATCTTTCAACAATATTATTGTTTCTCTTGCAAATAGTGAAGGGCAGATTATCTCTTGGTCGTCTGCAGGAAAGATGGGATTTAGAGGTTCTAAAAAGAATACTCCTTATGCAGCTCAGATGGCTGCCCAGGATTGTGCTAAAATTGCATTTGATCTTGGCCTGAGAAAGGTAAAAGCATATGTTAAAGGTCCGGGTAACGGACGCGAGTCTGCTATCAGAACGATTCATGGTGCAGGTATTGAGGTTACAGAAATTATTGACGTAACTCCGCTTCCGCATAACGGCTGTCGTCCTCCGAAAAGACGTAGAGTTTAAGATTTACCTTTAATAAAAATGATACTTGATTTTGTTTTTGGATTGCATTAATTTCTTCTCTGTAATCGCGGCTGCAACAAATTGAGTTCATGAATAAACAATTAAATATTTAAAAAGAAATGGCTAGATATACTGGACCAAAATCAAGAATAGCCCGTAAATTCGGTGAAGGTATCTTTGGAGCTGATAAAGTTTTGTCGAAGAAAAACTATCCTCCCGGACAGCACGGAAATTCAAGAAAAAGAAAAACTTCTGAATATGGTATTCAGCTTCGTGAGAAACAGAAAGCTAAATATACTTATGGAGTATTAGAAAAACAATTCCGCAATTTGTTCGAAAAGGCAGCTACAGCTAAAGGTATTACCGGTGAGGTACTTCTCCAGATGCTTGAAGGTCGTCTTGACAACCTTGTGTTCCGTTTGGGTATTGCTCCTACACGTGCAGCTGCTCGTCAGTTGGTAAGCCACAGACACATTACGGTTGACGGACAGGTAGTGAACATTCCTTCATACGCAGTTAAACCGGGTCAGTTGATTGGCGTTCGTGAAAGATCTAAATCTTTGGAAGTAATTGCTAATTCTCTCGCTGGTTTCAATCACAGCAAATATGCTTGGTTGGAATGGGATGAAGCTTCAAAGGTAGGCAAATTGTTGCACATTCCTGAAAGAGCAGACATTCCTGAAAACATTAAAGAGCATTTGATTGTTGAATTGTATTCTAAATAATAATTAATTTCATGGCGATATTAGCATTTCAAAAACCTGATAAAGTATTAATGTTGGAAGCGGATGCCAAATTCGGTAAATTCGAATTTCGTCCCTTGGAACCCGGTTTTGGTATTACCGTTGGTAATGCTTTGCGCCGTATCCTCCTTTCTTCATTAGAAGGTTTTGCTATCACCACTATCCGCATAGAAGGTGTTGAGCACGAATTTTCTAGTGTTCCTGGAGTAAAAGAGGATGTTACCAACATTATCTTGAATCTGAAACAAGTGAGATTCAAGCAAGTAGTTGAAGAATTCGAGAGCGAAAAAGTGAGCATCACTATCGAGAATTCTAGTGAATTTAAAGCAGGTGACATAGGTAAGTATTTGACTGGATTTGAAGTGTTAAATCCGGAATTAGTTATTTGTCATTTAGATTCTAAAGCAACTATGCAGATTGACATTACGATTAACAAAGGTCGTGGTTACGTCCCCGCTGATGAAAACCGCGAATATTGTACCGATGTTAATGTAATTCCAATCGATTCAATCTATACGCCGATACGTAACGTTAAGTACGCTGTAGAAAACTTCCGCGTTGAGCAGAAGACTGACTACGAGAAGTTGGTACTTGAAATTACTACCGACGGTTCCATTCACCCGAAAGAAGCTCTGAAAGAAGCTGCTAAAATTCTGATTTATCACTTCATGTTATTCTCTGACGAAAAGATTACTCTTGAAAGTAATGATGTTGATGGTAACGAAGAGTTTGATGAAGAAGTATTGCATATGCGTCAGCTGTTGAAGACTAAGCTTGTCGATATGGATCTGTCAGTACGTGCCCTCAATTGTTTGAAGGCAGCTGATGTTGAAACATTGGGCGACTTGGTACAGTTCAACAAAACTGACTTGCTGAAATTCAGAAATTTCGGAAAGAAATCGCTTACCGAGCTTGATGATTTGCTGGAAAGTCTGAATCTGTCGTTTGGAACCGATATTTCTAAATATAAATTAGATAAAGAATAAAAAATGAGACATAATAAAAAATTCAATCATTTAGGTCGTACTGCTTCTCACAGAAGTGCTATGTTATCTAACATGGCTTGTTCTTTGATCAAGCACAAAAGAATCACTACGACTGTAGCAAAGGCAAAAGCTTTGAAGAAATTCGTTGAGCCTTTGATCACAAAGTCTAAAGAAGACACAACAAACTCTCGTCGTGTTGTATTTAGCAACTTGCAGGATAAATTTGCTGTAACAGAATTGTTCAAAGAAATCTCTGTGAAGATTGCTGACCGTCCGGGCGGTTACACTCGCATCATCAAGACAGGAAACCGTTTGGGTGACAATGCTGAAATGTGCTTCATCGAACTCGTTGACTACAACGAAAACATGGCTAAAGAGAAAGTTGCTAAGAAAGCTACTCGTACTCGTCGTTCAAAGAAAGCTACTGAAGCTGCTCCTGCTGCTGAAGCTCCCGCTACTGAAGAACCGAAAGCTGAATCAGCAGAATAATTCAACAATTATTCTTATAGATATAAAAAAGGCTACTCGAAAGAGTGGCCTTTTTTGTTGATTTTACTAAAGATACTTTAAAATGATTTGAAGATGAACAGTTTGACTGAATAATCTGTTATATTTGCAGGTAGATATGGCAAAGTTCATTAAAATTATATTGTTCATGTTGTTCGCTGTAGCGCTTCATTGTGTAGCCAACAACTATTTCGCAGGAGAACAGGCGGAACAAGATACCTATATGGCTATGTCAGTGCTTAAAGGAGATACGCACGAAACTGTTAGCAATCCCCAGGCTCCTTACTTTCCTGATGCCGAATTGGCCGGAGCAGGTATTCAGGTTCATCAAATTGCGATGTCACGTATACAGCGCATTCAAGCAGCCGAATATGTTTTCTCTTTAAAAGGTCTTGCCCAAAGGTTGGCAGACCGGGATGCTGCCTTGTCTCAGCAGTGGGGAAAACTCTATGATACCACTACTTCTTATTGTTGTCATCCAGTAAGCGAATACTATGTTTTCGCTCTAAGGCGCATTATCGTATAGGAGTTTAATTTATTAGTTCTATTATTATTTTGATTTACTGTACCTGCTAAAAATAGGTATGGTACTATTTTCAGCTATTATCCACTAATAATTTAAACTTAGATATTATGACAACCCAAGCTATTGATGCAACTATTTTTGCATCTTCACACCCAGATATTGCAAAACGTACCAGTATTTCAGGACTTATCTTCTCTTGCGTCATGTTATTGGCGGGAGTGATCGCGTTTGTGTCCACCTTTGAAATGGAAGACCGTTCGTCTACTGTCAGTATGGGGCTTATGGTGCTCGGTACTGCCTTATTCCTGGTTGGAGTCTTCCGGCTGTTCTGGAAATCCAAAGAGATTGTTTATTTACCGACAGGTAGTGTCGCCAAAGAGCAGAGCATCTTTTTTGATCTGAAGCATCTGGATGAATTGACAGATATGGTGAAGTCGGGTGATTTCTCTTTGCAGTCCACAGCTAAAGGAGGTACCAGTGGAAATTTGCGTTTAGACGTAATGCTTTCTGAAGATAAGAAGTTTGCTGCCGTACAACTGTTCCAGTTTGTGCCCTATACTTATAACCCGATAACTTCCGTGCGTTATTTCACTAATGGGGAAGCAGCTTCCATCGCAGCTTTTTTGACTAAGATCAAAGGGCATTGATCCTTTAATTCAAGTTTCAATATATCATGGGGATCAGTCGTTGATGACGGCTATCCCCATTTTCTTCATCAGGAAACAAGCATTCATATTCTGTGCTACGCCGTCTCTGAGTTTGTATGAGAAAGTAAGTTCGTTGTTAGTGATGTCCGCTTCAAAACAATAGTTATGGATGTCTTCAGGAAATAAATCGATAAGTGAACCGAGCAAGAGGTCGTGAGTGGCTATGATCCCATTTGCTTGCAGAGCCATAAACTGTTTGATCAATGCGAAAGACCCTTTTTGTTTGTCCATGGAATTCGTTCCCTTCAGAATCTCGTCGAGTATAATGAAAAGTTCTTCTCCCGAGTTTAGTTTATCGATAATAAGTTTCAGTCGTTTCAACTCTGCAAAGAAGTATGATTCATTTTCTGTCAAAGAGTCGGTTGTGCGTAGACTTGTGATAAGCTGTGCCGGATATAGCTTCATCTTTTCCGCCCAGACAGGGGCCCCTATACACGCCAGCAGATAGCTTACCCCTATGGTTCTCAGATAGGTGCTTTTTCCTGCCATATTTGCTCCTGTGATAATAACAAAGAAAGGTCGTTTTGCAATCTGAATATCATTGCGTACACATTTATCTCGATCCATCAACGGATGGCCCAGTGCTTCGGCCTCCATACAGAATGGTTTGGATGCGATTTCTGGAAATACATATCCGGGGTGATTGTAGGCGAAAGTGGCCAATGAGCAATAGGCGTCCATTTCTCCGATTGCTTCAAGCCAATGCGGGAGGTTGGCTGCGAAACTTTCTTTCCAGGTTTCTATCTTCATTACCTGACGCAATTCCCAGAAGAAGAGTCCGTTCAGGACAAATTGCATTAGCATATTATTCCGTTGGTCCAGGGCGTTCATCAAGGCAGTGAGGCGTTTCACTGCTTGCGAAGCTGTTTGCTTTTCACCTCCCACCAGTCCTTTCACCCGCTTCAGTGCGCTGCTTTCCATCTCTTTTTCCTCGATTATATGAATCAGGTGTGCATAAGTTGTCAGTATCTGCATCTTTTTGCCGTATACGGACTGCATCTGGCTGACACCTTTTGAGAAAGAAGAGCTGAGGAGACCTATACCTGCGAAGACAATTCCCCATGTGGTGAACGAGATGACACCGGCTATAGCCAGTCCGAGGCAGACGGCATTGGCCAACGGAACAAGGATGGCTAAGGTCCGGAAATACCATTTTTTTCGGTAATATTCCGGGCTTGTTGCCCAGTTCCTGATCTCTTCTTCATCGGCCGTTTTGTCTTTATGCAGCAACCCGAGTATACGGAAGTGCTGACGCATTTCCAATTCCGGAGCCAGTTCCTTTACAGCCTCCTGCCGTTTCTCTATTTCTGCTTTATTTTTCAAGTGTGTGTTCATCCATTCGGCCAGTCTCTTTTTGCCCGGTTGCGTAGCGGTACGGTTTATATACTGAAAGAGTGAATGCTCACCAAAAACATCCAGGTCATAGGTATAAAGATGTGCCGGATCGATAAACTCCTTTCCGTTGTCGAAAGCAGACGTATCGTATGCAATGGCCTGCAGTTCTTGGCGGTTGATTTCTATCTTCTTTTCAAGATAATCTTTCTGGCGGAACAAACGGTTATGCAGTTTCACCAGCAGCAGGAAAGGGATAAAGGTGATTGCCGCGATGCCGCTGATCACCAGTCTGCCTTCACTCCAGAAGTAGATAATACCCGCAACTCCGGCTGCAAAAAGTATCAACCGTAGTGTACCGATACGATAGATGTGTCGTTTAACTTTTGCCAGTTGTGATTCCGATTCAAGGATGATTCGTTGATAAGTGTCTATGATGAGATTCAATTGTTCCATGTTCTCCTGTTGTTTGAATGCAAAAATAATATATTTAGTGTGAGTACGCCATTCTCTTGCCCGGAGCTTGTTTTTGTCAAGAGCAGATTTACTGATTATTAACGTAAGAGTCGGTTTCCGGTCTAATCTTCAGTGTTTTTCCTGTTCCTTCCGGAGAAGTTCACTTATCTACCCACGTTCTCTCCGGATGCTATCGGCATTGCGGTCCGTTGCTACCGGGAAGAGAGGGCGGAGAGCCTTGCTTTGAATGGAACAGAGCCGGTGTTTCACTTCTGAAGAGCCTTGCTTCAAGGTAGATAGAGCCTCTGTCCATGTTTCATATAAGTTTTTCAAGTCGGGTTTTGCAAGGCGAATCATAAAAAAAGGGAAGCAACGGCCTCCCTTTTTCATCCCTAATATAAATTGAACGTACTTTATGATTCTGTCAGTAAAGATACGACATTGCTAAGCAAAAGTCAAGTGTTTCTCTCCTTTTTCTCAAACTTTTCTTCTGAAAACTTGCTCCGGTTCGTTAAAAGGTGTACCTTTCCGCCGTGAAAATCTTTAATAGGATGCGTTTATGAAGAAATTGTGTTTCCTGCTGTTGATGAGTTGGCTGGTGATGGAAGTTACTGCGCAGAATGTCGTATATTCCAATCTGAAAGGGCTGCTCGCTTGTGAAGGAGATACGGTTACTTCGCTGAAAGTGGAAAAACGTACAAAGAATCATATTCTGATGACCGGTGGCGCTGACTATAAGATCAGTGTCGGGTCAGACGACTCCATGTGCAAATATCTGAAGTCCCGTTGTTATGCCGTACAGGCAGATACCTCCCTTTACATCAATTGTAAACGGTTGCGTTATAAAAAGTTTCGTTTCGGAGGTTGGTATGCTCCCGCCCTGCGTATAGGAGATCATATCTATTTTAGTGCCATTCCCCTTGGTTCTGTGGCCGCAGGTAGCGATGCTACAATGGATGTAATGCTCGGCGGTAAATTTGGTGATGCCATTGCCGCTTCCGCTTTAATATCCAAACGGGTATATTATGAGATAGATCCTGAAACCAATAAAGTGGGATTTGTCGGGAAAGAGAGGATGGAGGAGTTGCTCGAAGGCCATCCGGACTGGAAGACTGCCTATCTGAATGAAAATAGCGAATCGGCCAAAATCACCGATAAATATCTGCGTCTGTTGAAGGCAGAAGAGAAATAGCGGCCGTTAGCTATCCGGTTTCTTTTATTCTTCTAACCTTTCGTTAATAAACCTACCGAAATCTTTGTAGATTCTTTCCTTTTTTCTATATTGCGAAGAGTTATCAAATTGTAACGCTGACAGTTTGCAATCCTTAATTCCATTTATTATGAAAATGACTCTCAGCAATCAGTTGCCCGAATATCCGGCATTCGTAGAAGGCATTCGCCGGGCACCCGACCGTGGATATACCCTTTCTCCGGCGCAGACCGCCACGGCCTTGAAGAATGCATTACGTTATATCCCTGTAGACTTGCACGAAAAACTGGCTCCTGAGTTTCTGGAGGAGTTACGAACACGCGGACGTATTTATGGATACCGTTTTCGTCCGGCCGGTGATCTCAAGGCTAAACCCATTGACGAATACCGGGGGAACTGTATCGAGGGCAAAGCTTTTCAGGTGATGATTGACAATAATCTCTGTTTTGATATTGCTCTTTATCCCTACGAACTTGTTACTTATGGTGAGACCGGGCAGGTGTGTCAGAACTGGATGCAATATCGGCTGATAAAGCAATACCTTGAAGTGATGACCCGTGAACAGACCCTTGTCATTGAGTCCGGACATCCGTTGGGGCTTTTCCATTCCCGTCCGGATGCACCCCGTATTATCATTACCAACTCGATGATGGTAGGCATGTTCGACAATCAGCATGATTGGCACGAAGCAGCCCAGATGGGAGTTGCCAATTATGGGCAGATGACGGCCGGTGGATGGATGTATATCGGTCCGCAGGGCATCGTGCATGGTACATTCAATACATTGCTGAATGCCGGTCGGCTCAAGTTGGGTATTCCTCAGGATAAGGATCTGAGCGGACATTTGTTTGTCTCTTCCGGTTTGGGAGGTATGAGCGGTGCACAACCCAAGGCAGCCGAAATAGCCGGTGCTGTTTCAATTATAGCCGAAGTGGATCGTTCCCGCATCGAGACCCGCTACAATCAAGGATGGGTGGGGTATATCACTACTGATCTTCATGCAGCTTTCCGGATGGCATTGAGTGCTGCCGAACGGCACGAACCTTGTTCTGTGGCCTATCATGGTAATGTAGTTGACCTGCTTGAATATGCCGCCCAGGAAGATATTCCGATCGATCTTTTGTCCGATCAGACTTCTTGTCATGCCGTCTACGAAGGAGGGTATTGCCCCGCCGGAGTCACATTTGAAGATCGTACCCGGTTGTTGCACGAATCTCCTGAAACGTTCCGCCGATTGGTCAACGAATCCCTGCACCGTCATTTTGCGGTGATAAAGAAGCTTGTTTCCCGTGGTACTTACTTTTTCGATTACGGTAACTCTTTTATGAAAGCCATCTATGATGCCGGGGTCAAAGAGATTTCACGGAATGGAGTGGATGAAAAAGACGGCTTCATCTGGCCGAGCTATGTGGAAGACATTATGGGGCCGGAACTTTTTGACTATGGATATGGTCCGTTTCGTTGGGTATGCCTGAGTGGTAAGCCCGAAGATCTTGCCAAGACTGACCGTGCTGCAATGGAGTGCATTGATGTGAAGCGCCGCGGACAAGATCTTGATAATTATAACTGGATAAAGGATGCCGGTAAGAATCAACTGGTGGTGGGCACACAAGCCCGCATTCTGTATCAGGATGCTGCCGGACGTTTAAAGATCGCCCTCCGGTTTAACGAAATGGTGCGTAACGGTGAAGTCGGTCCCATCATGCTGGGACGCGACCATCATGACGTGAGCGGGACAGACTCACCCTTCCGTGAAACTTCCAATATAAAAGACGGCAGCAACGTGATGGCCGATATGGCTGTGCAATGCTTTGCCGGAAATTGTGCCCGGGGCATGAGTCTGGTGGCGCTGCATAATGGTGGAGGTGTGGGTATCGGCAAAGCTGTCAACGGTGGTTTCGGCATGGTATGTGACGGAAGTTCGAGGGTAGACGAGATTCTCTGTTCTTCTATGCTTTGGGATGTGATGGGAGGAGTAGCCCGCCGTTCGTGGGCACGCAATGAACATGCGATGGAAACCAGTGAGGCCTTCAATCTGTCGCATGGAGATACTTATCACATTACGATGCCCTATCTGGTGGATGAAGAGCTGATAAAGAGAATAATTATTTAGAAATGAATATAACTCACCACAGATTACACGGATTCTCACAGATTAATAATTTATTTTACTGAGAGTTAAATTGAAATATCTGTGTTAATCCGTGTAATCTGTGGTGAACCCAAAACCGTATAGTTATGAATTGGAATAAAATCGTGGAATGCGTTCCCAACTTCAGTGAAGGGCGTGATCTTAAAAAAATAGATCGTATTGTTGCTCCGTTTCGTGCCCGTGCAGGAGTAAAGTTGCTCGACTATAGCAATGATGAAGATCATAACCGGCTGGTGGTGACTCTTGTCGGTGAACCGGAAGCCTTGCGGGATGCCGTTATCGAAGCTATCGGTGTTGCGGTGGAACTGATAGATCTCAATCATCACCAGGGACAGCACCCCCGTATGGGAGCAGTCGATGTAGTGCCTTTCATCCCTATTAAAAACGTGACGATGGATGAAGCCGTCTCTCTTTCCCGCGAGGTGGGGGAGAAAGTAGCCGGACTCTATCATCTTCCCGTTTTTCTTTATGAGAAGTCGGCAACTGCTCCCCACCGTGAAAATCTCGCTGCCGTGCGTAAAGGTGAGTTCGAAGGAATGGCCGAGAAAATCAAACTTCCCGAGTGGCAGCCGGATTTTGGTCCGGCAGACCGGCATCCTACGGCCGGTACAGTTGCTATTGGTGCCCGTATGCCTCTGGTAGCCTATAATATCAACCTGAGTACCGATTATCTTGAGATAGCGACCAAGATTGCCAGGAACATCCGTCACATCAACGGTGGTCTGCGTTATGTCAAGGCGATGGGAGTGGAACTGAAAGAGCGGAACATTACCCAAGTGTCCATCAATATGACCGATTACACCCGTACGGCCCTCTATCGTGCCTTTGAACTGGTGCGTATCGAGGCTCGCCGTTATGGGGTGACTATTATTGGAAGCGAGATTGTGGGGCTTGTCCCGATGGAAGCACTTATCGATACCGCCTCTTATTATCTCGGTTTGGAGAATTTTTCTATGCAGCAGGTGCTCGAATCACGTATAATGGAATAAAGGACCATGAGCGAAAACTTAATCATATTTAATGCCAAAGTAGTAACTCCTCTCGGCTTTTCAGCCCGGAAAGGAAAGGAGATGGCGGAACTCCAAATCTTGGAGAATGCGACAGTCGAAGTTGTGGATGGCACCATCACTTACGTCGGTCCCAACCGGGGAGAAATACGTGACGGGTATTATCATCACTTCTGGCACTACAATGCCCGCGGAAAATGTCTGCTGCCCGGTTTTGTCGATTCACATACCCATTTTGTCTTTGGGGGTGAGCGTGCCGAAGAGTTTTCTTGGCGTCTTAAAGGAGAGAGCTATATGTCTATCATGCAGCGGGGCGGTGGCATTGCCAGTACAGTGGAAGCTACCCGGAAACTCTCTTTCATCTACCTGCGTTCCAGGGCAGAGGGACTTTTGAGGAAGATGACCTCCATGGGGATCACCACCGTTGAAGGTAAAAGCGGGTACGGACTGAACCGTGAAACGGAATTGCTGCAACTCAAAGTGATGCGTAGCCTGAATAATGATGAATGTACGCGCGTGGATATTGTGCCTACCTTCCTGGGAGCACATGCGCTGCCTTCCGAATACAAAGATCGTCCCGATGACTATATCGACTTCCTAATCCGTGAACTGCTTCCCGTCATTCAGCGGGATTCATTGGCCGAGTTTTGCGATGTGTTTTGTGAAGAGGGTGTCTTTTCCGTTGAACAGTCACGTCGTTTGCTGACAGCCGCCAGAGATTACGGGCTTTTACCGAAACTTCATGCCGACGAGATCGTTTCTTTGGGAGGGGCCGAACTGGCTGCTGAGTTAGGTGCCGTCTCTGCCGACCATTTGTTGCATGCTTCCGATGCAGGTATCGAAGCTATGGCCCGTAAGGGAGTGGTTGCCACGCTCCTTCCGCTCACTGCCTTCGCATTGAAGGAACCCTATGCCCGCGGACGGGATATGATCGATGCCGGATGTGCCGTGGCATTGGCTACAGATCTGAATCCGGGAAGTTGTTTCTCCGGCTCCATACCTCTGACGTTTGCCTTGGCTTGCATCCATATGCGGTTCACTGTAGAAGAGGCCATTACGGCTCTTACTCTGAATGGTGCGGCTGCCCTTAACCGTGCCGATTCCATTGGCAGCATCGAAGTGGGTAAAAAGGGCGATTTCGTAGTGCTCGATTCCGACGATTATAATATTCTACCTTATTATGTAGGGATGAATTGCGTAAATACGACTATCAAAAGCGGAGTGCTTTATCCGTCTGTCTGAAATATAAACCCGATAATATCAGAAGAACTATGTTAGCAGAATTAACCGTAAAAGAGTTTTTAGATAAAGTAGCCGGTAGCGATCCTGTACCCGGAGGTGGTAGTATAGCGGCTCTCAATGGTGCTGTGGCTTCGGCGCTGACTGCCATGGTAGCCGGACTGACCGTTGGAAAGAAAGGGTATGAGGAACATGAGGAGCTGATGAAGCATATATCCCGCCTGAGCATTGGACAGCAGGAGCTTTTTGTAGAATACATCGATCGTGATTCCGAGGCGTATGATCGTGTTTTCGGTTGTTTTAAATTGCCTAAGACCACGGATGAAGAGAAAGCTGCCCGGAGCGCTGCTATTCAGGAAGCCACACGTTTTGCGGCACTCATCCCGATGCAGGTGGCACGCAATGCCTGCGAGTTGATGGAGATTATAGCCGATGTAGCCCGTCTGGGTAACCGGAATGCCATTACCGATGCCTGTGTAGCCATGATGGCTGCCCGTTCGGCGGTATTGGGGGCTTTGCTGAATGTCCGCATCAATCTGGCTTCGCTCAAAGACACAGCCTTTGTCGACGAATTGAAGCGGGAAGCCTGCCGTCTGGAGCAATTGGCCTGTACGCGGGAGAAAGAATTACTTGAAGTTGTCAACCAAGAACTGAATCAATGAATAATGTCTATTACGTAGGCTCCGGTGAACTGACTTTCGGAATCATCGAACGCATTATTAACGAAAATCTGAAACTGGAACTGGCTCCGGAAGCCCAAAAGCGCATTCGGAAATGCCGTGACTATCTCGACCGGAAAATAGCTGCTTCCACTGAACCGTTGTATGGTATCACTACCGGATTCGGTTCGTTGTGCAGTAAAAGCATATCACCCGATGAACTCAGCACCTTGCAGGAGAACCTTGTGAAAAGCCATGCTTGCAGTGTAGGCGAGGAGATTCGTCCGGTTATAGTCAAGTTGATGCTGTTGCTCAAGGCACATGCCCTGTCTTTGGGGCATAGCGGAGTGCAAGTCATCACTGTGCAGCGCATTCTCGATTTCTTCAATAATGACGTGATGCCCATTGTCTATGACCGTGGCTCCTTAGGGGCTTCGGGCGATTTGGCACCGCTGGCCAATCTTTTCTTGCCTTTGATCGGGGTGGGCGATGTATATTATAAAGGTAAGAAGCGTGAAGCCATCAGTGTGCTCGACGAGTTTGGCTGGGAGCCTGTAAGGCTGATGAGCAAAGAGGGGCTTGCCTTGCTGAATGGTACTCAGTTTATGAGTGCCAACGGAGTTTTTGCCTTGCTCAAAGCACAGCGGCTTTCAAAGAAAGCAGATATGATTGCCGCCCTTTCGCTTGAAGCTTTCGATGGGCGTATTGATCCCTTTATGGAATGTATTCAGCAGATCCGGCCCCATCCGGGACAGATTGAGACAGGAGAAATATTCCGCCGTTTGTTGCAGGGAAGCGAGCTGATAGCCCGTCCCAAAAAGCATGTGCAGGATCCGTACTCTTTTCGTTGTATCCCCCAGGTACACGGGGCAACGAAAGATGCCATCCGGTATGTCTCCTCTGTGTTGCTGACCGAAATTAATTCGGTGACGGACAACCCCACTATTTTTCCGGACGAAGATCAGATTATATCCGGTGGAAATTTCCACGGACAGCCATTGGCCATCTCTTTCGATTTCCTTGCCATTGCGATGGCCGAATTGGGCAACATCTCTGAGCGGCGTGTGGCACAATTAATCATGGGGCTGCGTGGGCTACCGGAATTTTTGGTTGCCAATCCCGGACTTAATTCCGGCTTTATGATTCCCCAATATGCCGCCGCATCCATGGTCAGCCAGAACAAGATGTACTGCTATGCGGCTTCGAGCGATTCTATCGTTTCTTCCAACGGTCAGGAAGATCATGTCAGTATGGGAGCTAATGCCGCCACTAAACTTTTTCGGGTGATGGATAATCTGGAACACATTCTCGCCATCGAGTTGATGAATGCCGCACAAGGAATAGAGTTTCGACGTCCGGCAAAAACCTCACCTATACTTGAGCGATATCTGGCTGCATATCGTAAAGAAGTCCCGTTTGTGAAAGACGATATCGTGATGTACAAAGAAATTCATAAAACGGTCGCTTTCCTCAACCGGACAAGGTCTGAGTATTAAGTCCGTTTTCTACAAGCTGTCTATATCCCGCAGGCGATATAGATAGAGCACCCCTCTGAATGTCTGCCCTTCTCCCTGCACGGAAGAGGGGCGGGAGAGGGGTTTTCTTCTTCCCTATTCATCGGAATATATCCGTCGTTTATCGATTTTTCTCTTTCGGTGGGCGGGAATACCTTTCTGAAAGTATCTCTTAGCCTTATCTTTGCATCATTGTTTTCTGTTAACACTTGTTTCGATTTTCGTTTGGAAAGTTATAATATTTATCAAATATGTATGCATAATTAGGAAACTGATTTATCCCGTCGAGTTTTCTGCTTATCTTTGTTCAGTTTTTCGTTTCTATTAGGCGAAAACGCTGATAATCGATAGTCTAACAACAAAAGAACGGGTTAATGATTGAGAATGTGAAAGAGAACTCACAAAGAGGGGAATTAAGAGACAGAATTATTGAGACAGCTTCGGAAGCTTTTACTGCACATGGTATCAAAAGTATTACGATGGACGACATTGCTGCGTCCTTAAGTATATCGAAACGTACACTTTATGAGGTCTTTCAAGATAAAGAGAGCTTGCTGACCGAGTGTATTTTAAAGCGTCAGGAGGAGATGAATACCTTCTTGGCGGAAACTTTGGCTAACTCAAAAAATGTTCTTGAAGTTATACTTGTATGCTATCAGCGGAGCATTGAGACATTCCATCGAACGAACAAACGTTTTTTTGAGGACATAAAGAAATATCCGAAAGTTCACAGCTTGCTGAAGAATTACCGGGAAAGGGACTCGGACAGTACGATCGAGTTTTTTAAGATGGGCATTAAACAGGGGATATTCAGAGATGATGTAAACTTTGCTATTGTCAACCTGTTGGTTCACGAGCAGCTCGACCTGTTGATGAACACAGATATTTGCAATAAATATTCTTTCCTCGAGGTTTACGAGGCGATTATGTTTACCTACATCCGTGGCATTTCCACAGAGAAAGGAGCACGGGTATTGGAAGATTTCATAACGGAATATAGAAAACAAAGAATACACTAAGATAGGGAAGCACAAAGAAGTTCCCAGGATAAACAACTAAAATTATTGTATGAACAAAATGAAATGTTTCTTAAGCAAAAAGATGCTTTTAGCGGTGGCTGTACTGCTCTCGGTGGGTTATGTACAGGCACAGGAGGTTAAAGACACCTTGCAACTGACGCTTGACAAAGCACTGGAAATTGCGTTGAGTGAAAACCCCACAATGAAAGTGGCCGGCCAAGAGATTCAGCTGAAAAAAGAGGCTAAGAAGGAGGCATACGGAGGATTATTTCCGGAGATTTCGTTGACAGGTTCTTATTCGCGGACACTGAAAAAACAGACAATGGTGATGGACTTTGGCGGAGAATCGCAGACCATCCAGGTAGGTTCGGACAACTCGTATAACGGAGGACTGAATGTGAGTCTGCCCGTTTTTGCTCCGGCACTTTACAAGAGTATTAATCTGACTAAATCGGATGTAGAACTGGCTGTTGAGAAGGCACGCTCGTCAAAACTCGATCTGGTGAATCAAGTGACCAAGGCGTATTATCAACTGCTATTGGCACAAGACAGCTACGAGGTGCTTCTGCAGAGCTATGCACAGGCAGAAGCTAACTATGAAGTGGTGAAAGCCAAATACGAGCAAGGTACGGTTAGCGAGTACGATAAGATTCGTGCCGATGTACAGGTGCGCAGCCTGAAACCTTCGGTTGTTTCCGCCCGTAACGGGGTGAATCTTGCCCGTTTGCAGTTGCAGGTGCTGATGGGGATGGATACCGATGTAGCTATTGCCGCTGACGGTAACCTGAAGGATTATGAAATGGTGATGTTCCGTCGCCAGATGGAAAGCAACCAGTTGAACCTGAACAATAACAGCGATTTGAAGCAATTGGATTTAAATGCCGATTTGTTGAAGAAGACGCTGGCTGTTCAGCGGACTAACTTTATGCCGACGCTGGCTGCATCTTTCAACTATTCGTATACATCACTGAATAATGACTTTAAGATGTCACACTATAAGTGGTTTCCATATTCTACTGTCGGTTTGAGCCTGAGTATTCCTTTATTTAAGGCAAGTAACTTTACGAAGGTGAAGCAGACCAAGATTCAGATGCAGCAATTGGCCGAGAACCGTACCAACGTACAGCGTCAGTTGACTATGCAGGCCACCAGCTATCTGGACAATATGGCCGCAAGCACTGAACAGGTGGTTAGCAATAAAGAAGGAATCGTACAAGCAGAAAAGGGACGTCTCATTGCCCAGAAACGTTATGAAGTGGGAAAAGGAACCATCCTTGAATTGAACGATTCGGAAGTGGCGCTCACACAGGCCCAATTGACCTATAATCAGTCTATTTACGACTATCTGGTTGCAAAGGCTGATCTTGATCAGGTATTGGGAAGAGAAGAGGTAACAGAGTAACTAAACACACAACAATTAAAATTTGAATATGAAAAGATGTTTCCAATTAGTAGCCCTGCTCGCCGTTGTGCTATTGGGCTCGTGCACTGAAGGAAAAGACAAAGGTGCCGCTGAAAAAACAGAAGAAAAGCCAAAAGTAAAATTGGCTGATGTAACAGCGCGCCCGGTAGAACAGATACAGGAATACACGGCAACTGTAGAAGCTGAAGTGAAGAATAACATTGCGCCTTCGTCACCGGTGCGTATTGATAAAATCTTTGTAGAGGTAGGCGATCATGTATCCCAAGGCCAAAGATTGGTACAGATGGATGCTGCCAACCTGAAACAGACTAAACTGCAACTGGACAACCAGGAAGTGGAGTTCAAACGTATTGATGAACTTTATAAAGTGGGTGGTGCTTCCAAATCGGAATGGGATGCTGCGAAGATGGCCTATGACGTGAAAAAAACGGCTTATCAGAATTTGCTGGAAAATACTTCTTTGCTGAGTCCTATCAGCGGTGTGGTGACTGCCCGCAATTACGATAGCGGTGATATGTACAGCGGAGGCAATCCGGTGCTGACTGTCGAGAAGATTACTCCGGTCAAACTTTTGATCAACGTATCAGAAATTTATTTTACCAAGGTGAAAAAAGGTGCTCCTGTCGATGTGAAACTGGATGTTTATGGCGATGAGGCTTTCGAAGGTAAAATCAGCCTGATTTATCCGACAATAGATCCGACTACCCGTACATTCCAGGTAGAGATTCAATTGCCTAATCAGAATCAAAAAGTACGTCCGGGAATGTTTGCCCGTGCCAGTCTGAATTTCGGTACGGAAGAGAACGTGGTGGTTCCCGATCTGGCGATTGTGAAACAGGCAGGTGCCGGTGACCGCTATGTGTATGTATACAAAGATGGAAAGGTGACATACAATAAGGTCGAACTGGGACGCCGCATGGGTGCTGAGTATGAGTTGAAGTCCGGTGTACCCAACAATTCTCAGGTAGTCATTGCCGGTCAAACCCGATTGATCAACGGCACTGAGGTAGAAGTAGAAAAATAATGAATCAATGTAACCGTATGCCGTGTGTTTCCTTATAACGTATGGGGCACCATTTACGGCATACCGGCACATTATCCACTTTTAATAATTAGGAAAAATGAGTTTATACGAAGGAGCGGTAAAAAAACCGATTATGACCTCCCTCTGCTTTCTTGCAGTGGTGATTTTTGGTCTCTTCTCTTTGTCCAAATTGCCTATCGACTTGTATCCGGATATCGATACGAATACGATCATGGTAATGACCGCCTATCCCGGAGCAAGTGCTTCGGATATAGAAAACAACGTGACTCGTCCGTTGGAGAATACGCTGAATGCTGTCAGCAACCTGAAGCATATCACTTCCCGTTCGTCCGAAAATATGTCTCTGATTACATTAGAGTTTGAATATGGTAACGATATCGATGTACTGACAAATGATGTGCGCGACAAACTGGATATGGTCAGCTCTCAGTTGCCGGATGATGTGGAGAACCCCATCATCTTCAAGTTCAGTACCGACATGATTCCGATTGTACTGCTGTCGGTACAAGCTAATGAAAGCCAGTCGGCATTATATAAGATTCTGGACGACCGTGTTGTTAACCCGTTGGCACGTATCCCCGGTGTGGGTACAGTGTCCATCAGTGGTGCGCCCCAACGTGAGATCCAGGTCTATTGTGACCCTAATAAACTGGAAGCCTATAATCTGACCATTGAAACAATCAGTTCGATTATTGGTGCCGAGAACAAAAATATCCCTGGTGGTAACTTCGATATCGGTAACGAGACTTATTCGCTGCGTGTTGAAGGAGAGTTTGACGATTCGCGCCAACTGGAAGATGTTGTAGTAGGTAGTTACAATGGGGCAAATATTTATTTGCGTGATGTGGCCCGGGTAGTTGATACGGTAGAAGAGCGCGCTCAGGAAACATATAATAATGGAGTGAAAGGTGCCATGATTGTCGTACAGAAGCAATCGGGAGCCAACTCCGTAGATATCTCCAAGAAAGTGGCCGAGGCCCTGCCTAAGTTGCAGAAGAATTTGCCGAGTGATGTGAAACTGGGAGTGATTGTCGATACATCGGACAACATCCTCAACACCATCGACAGTTTGGCCGAGACCGTATTGTATGCCCTTTTATTCGTTGTCATCGTGGTGTTCCTTTTCTTGGGACGTTGGCGTGCGACATTGATTATATGTATCACTATTCCGCTTTCGCTGATTGCCTCGTTTATTTACCTGGCCGTCACCGGAAATACGATTAACATCATCTCACTTTCGTCTCTTTCTATTGCCATCGGTATGGTGGTGGACGATGCGATTGTGGTACTTGAAAATGTGACGACCCACATCGAACGTGGTTCCGATCCGAAACAGGCTGCGGTGCACGGAACCAATGAGGTGGCCATCTCCGTTATTGCTTCCACACTGACCATGATTGCGGTATTCTTCCCGTTGACGATGGTGAGTGGTATGTCCGGAGTGATGTTTAAGCAGTTGGGATGGATGATGTGTGCCATCATGTTTATTTCTACTGTGGCTGCTTTGTCATTGACCCCGATGCTTTGTTCGCAGTTGTTGCGTTTACAGAAGAAGCAATCGAAGACCTTCAAGCTTCTTTTCGGCCCTATTGAGAAAGGACTGGATGCTTTGGATACAGGCTATGCCCATATGCTGAACTGGGCAGTTCGGCATCGTCCGATTGTTATCTTCGGTTGTATCGTGTTCTTTGTCGTCAGCCTGTTCTGTGCTAAGAGTATCGGTACTGAATTCTTCCCGGCGCAGGATAATGCCCGTATCGCAGTTCAGCTGGAGTTGCCTATCGGAACACGCAAAGAGCTGGCACAGGAGATTTCGGAGAAACTGACTAACCAATGGCTGAACAAATATAAAGGTGTAATGACTGTATGTAATTATACGGTAGGACAGGCCGACTCAGACAATACCTGGGCCTCTATGCAGGATAACGGTTCGCACATTATATCGTTCAACATCAGTCTGGTCGATCCGGGTGATCGTGATATCAGCCTTGAACAAGTTTGTGACGAAATGCGTGAAGATCTGAAGAAATATCCGGAGTTCAGCAAAGCGCAGGTCATCCTGGGTGGTAGTAACACAGGTATGTCTGCTCAGGCAAGTGCCGACTTTGAGGTATATGGTTATAGTATGGAGGAAACCGATAGCGTAGCTGCACGTCTGAAACGTGAGTTGCTCAATGTGAAAGGTGTGTCGGAAGTCAACATCAGCCGTAGTGACTATCAGCCCGAATATCAGGTAGATTTCGATCGTGAGAAACTGGCTTTGCACGGATTGAATCTGGCAACCGCCGGTAATTATTTGCGTAACCGTATCAATGGTGCCATTGCCTCTAAATACCGTGAAGATGGAGACGAATATGACATTAAAGTGCGTTATGCGCCGGAACACCGTACGAGTATTGAAAGCATCGAGAATATCCTGATTTATAACAGTCGTGGGGAAGCCGTACGCGTAAAAGAGCTTGGAAAGGTTGTCGAACGTTTTGCGCCACCTACCATCGAGCGCAAAGACCGTGAACGTATTGTGACCGTATCGGCGGTTATCTCCGGCGAAGCATTGGGTAACGTGGTGAATGCGGGTAACGCCATTATCGATAAGATGGATATTCCGTCGGATGTAACAATTCAGGTAGCCGGTTCATACGAAGACCAGCAAGATTCGTTCCGCGACTTGGGTACACTTGCTATCCTTATTGTCGTACTGGTATTTATTGTAATGGCAGCGCAGTTCGAATCATTGACTTATCCGTTTATCATTATGTTCTCATTGCCGTTTGCTTTCAGTGGGGTATTGATGGCCCTTTTCTTCACAAAGAGCACACTGAGTGTGATGAGTTTGTTGGGGGCCATCATGTTGATCGGTATCGTTGTAAAGAATGGTATTGTGCTTATCGACTACATCACTCTTTGCCGTGAGCGTGGATTGGCAGTGCTTAACTCCGTTGTGACGGCTGGCAAGAGCCGTCTTCGCCCGGTATTGATGACCACTGCTACTACTGTTCTCGGTATGATTCCGATGGCAATCGGCGGTGGACAGGGTTCGGAGATGTGGAGTCCGATGGCGATTGCCGTAATTGGCGGTTTGACGGTTTCTACCATTCTGACCTTGATTCTCATCCCTACTTTATACTGTGTGTTTGCCGGTACAGGTATCAAGCATCAGCGTAAAGTGTTGAGACGCAAACGTGAGCTGGAAGCTTACTTTGAAGAGCATAAAGATGAAATGATTAAGAAATAATAAAGAAGAAATCAAGATATGAAATCAGTATTAATCACATTCGATCAGGCTTATTTCGAACGTATCATTGCTTTGCTGGACCGTTTGAGTTGCCGTGGTTTCACCTATTTGGAACGGGTACAGGGACGTGGCTCGAAGACAGGCGATCCCCACTTCGGCAGCCATGCCTGGCCCAGTATGTGTTCGGCCATCATCACGGTGGTGGACGACAAGAAGGTTGACCCGTTGCTGGATGCATTGCATAAGATGGACATGCAGACAGAGCAGCTTGGTTTGAGAGCTTTTGTCACCAACGTGGAGCGGAGCATTTAACGCCTGCCGACAGATAACATCGGAGGAGAATCTCATTAATTTAATGTAGATTCTCCTCTCTTTTTATGGGTTTTATCTATCTTTGCAACTTCTTATTAAATTAAGAGCGTGCATGAAAAATTATTTGAAATATTCGTTGTGGCTGACATTGATTGTCTTGTTTGCATTGATCGGAATGCACTGGCTGCCGGCTATAACGATCGACGGACATACAATGAGACGGGTAGATTTGCTGAGTGATGTCCGTATGCCTGAACCTGATAAAGATGAAGCGGAAGCAGACAGCCTGCCTCCGGTCCCGGTAGTGAAACCTGCATTTGTAGATACGTGTCGCAGTGGGATGACCTGTATCGAAGATTATAGTGACTCTACGATGCGGGGAATGACTCCTTTTTATCGTGCCTTGGACGAGATTCAATCGAAAGGCCGGTTGGTGCGGATAGCAGTATTTGGCGATTCTTTTATTGAGGCAGATATTTTCACTGCCGATCTTCGTGAGATGTTGCAGAAACGTTTCGGTGGGTGTGGTGTTGGTTTTGTTACCATTACTTCGATGACCAGTGGATACCGTCCGACGGTACGTCATTCTTTTGGCGGATGGTACAGTCATGCAGTGACCGATAGCGTTTATTTCGATAAAAAGAAGCAAGGAGTTTCCGGACACTACTTCGTCCCTCGTGAAGGGGCCTATGTCGAACTCCGGGGGCAGAATAAATACGCTTCCCTGCTCGATACTTGCCAGACAGCTTCCATCTTTTTCTATAACAAAGGTGAAGTCAGCCTTTCCGTTCGTGTCAACCGTGGTGAGACTGATACACGGGAATTCCCTTCTACCGGCAGTTTGCAGCAGATGAAGGTAAACGGTCGCATCGGCTCGGTGCGCTGGGATATCAATCAGGCAGATTCTACTTTATTTTATGGATTGGCAATGGATGGTACGCAAGGGATTATTGTCGACAATTTCTCCTTGCGCGGCAGTTCGGGACTCTCGCTTCGCAGCATTCCGTCAAAGATGCTGCAAGAGTTTAATGCCCAGCGTCCCTACGACTTGATTATTCTGGAATATGGTCTGAATGTTGCGACCGAGCGGGGACGGAACTACGATCCTTATAAGAAAGGCCTTCTTACGGCCATAAAGCACTTGAAAGAGTGTTTTCCACAATCCGGTTTTTTGTTGCTGAGTGTGGGTGACCGCGATTATAAGACCGATACCGGCGAATTACGCACGATGCCCGGTGTGAAAAACCTGATTCGCTATCAGCAAAGCATAGCAGCGGAAAGCGGAATTGCTTTCTGGAACATGTTTGAGGCTATGGGAGGTGACGGAAGTATGGCAGGGTTGGTACATGCCAAGCCTTCTTTGGCTAATTATGATTATACACACATCAACTTCCGGGGTGGACGTCACTTGGCAGGACTACTATACGAAACATTGATTTATGGAAAAGAACAGTATGAAAGGAGAAAGGCCTATGAGGCTGAATAAACGGTTGGGGGCGTTACTCCTTTTGTTTTCCGGAATTTTTTCGGTTCAGGCACAAGATCTTTTGCCTGCCTGCCCGCGGATGGACAAGGGTACGAAAGCCTGCAAGCCGATGCGTGAACCGGGGTTGCTGGGAGATACTGTTTCTGTGAAAGTTACTTTTCCCATAGCCTTCAGAGGAGTGGGGAGAAATGAAATCATAGACAGCCTGGGAGTGCTGACTCCCATACTTGAGCGTTTACGGCTGGTGCAAAACGGAAGTTCGGAGGATACCGTACGTATTGTTCATATTGGTGACAGCCACATACGTGGACACATCTTTCCCCGTACTACCGGTGCCCGACTGACAGAAACATTTGGAGCGGTATCCTATACGGATATGGGAGTCAATGGAGCTACTTGCCTGACGTTTACTCATCCTGAGCGTATTGCGGCTATTGCAGCCTTGAAACCCGAGCTGTTGATTCTTTCGTTTGGAACGAATGAAAGTCATAACCGGAAGTACAATTCGAATGTGCATTACCGGCAGATGGAGGAACTGCTTGGATTGTTGCGCGACAGTTTGCCAAATGTGCCTATCTTGCTGACTACTCCTCCGGGATCTTACGAGAGTTTCCGTCAACGTCGCCGGCGCCGTACTTATGCTGTTAATCCCCGTACGGTAACAGCAGTGAATACAATCCATGATTTTGCCCGCCGCCACAAGTTGGTGGTGTGGGATATGTACAATATCGTAGGCGGAAGCCTGCGTGCCTGCAAAAACTGGATGGATGCGGGACTGATGCGTCCGGATCATGTGCACTATCTTCCCGAAGGTTATACACTTCAGGGAGAATTATTATATGAAGCCATTATTAAAGCCTATAATGAGTATGTTTCCCATTGATATCGATTTTAGCCGCCTGTTGGAGGCCTTTAAATACAATCCGGATGCTCCGATGATATTCAGCAGTGGAATTTTCCTCTGGCTCTTCGCTGCGTTCATGGTAATCTATACACTGTTGCAGCACCGCAACACAGCGCGTATTTTATTTGTCGCTCTTTTCTCTTATTATTTTTATTATAAGAGTAGTGGTACTTATTTCTTCCTGCTCGCCATTGTCACCGTTACCGATTTTGTGATAGCTTGGCTGATGGATCGGACCGATGTCCGCTGGAAGCGTAAACTATGGGTAATACTTAGTGTATCGGTCAATTTAGGATTGCTCTGCTACTTCAAATACACTAATTTTCTTGGTGGTGTCATTGCTTCGCTGATGGGGGGAGAGTTCACCGCACTCGATATCTTTTTGCCTGTCGGCATCTCTTTCTTCACCTTCCAGTCGTTAAGTTATACTATCGATGTTTACCGGAGAGAGATCAAGCCCCTTACCAGTTTACTGGACTATGCCTTTTATGTTTCTTTCTTTCCTCAGTTGGTGGCAGGCCCTATCGTGCGGGCACGCGATTTTATTCCGCAAATTCGTAAACCGCTGTATGTGTCACAAGAGATGTTCGGTAGAGGCATTTTCCTGATTGTCGCCGGATTGTTCAAAAAAGCGGTTATTTCCGATTATATCAGTGTCAACTTTGTGGAGCGCATTTTTGACAATCCTACGCTTTATTCGGGAGTTGAGAATCTGATGGGACTTTATGGCTATGCCTTGCAGATTTATTGTGATTTTTCAGGATACAGTGATATGGCAATCGGTATCGCCCTTTTGCTTGGTTTTCATTTCAATCTGAATTTTAATTCTCCGTATAAGTCAGCCTCGATCACCGAGTTCTGGAGGCGTTGGCACATTTCGTTGTCGAGTTGGTTGCGCGATTATCTTTATATCTCCTTGGGGGGTAACCGACATGGAAAGTTCCGTCAGTATCTCAATCTGATTATTACCATGTTTCTCGGTGGATTGTGGCACGGGGCTTCCTGGAATTTTGTATTGTGGGGCACTTTTCATGGTGTGGCACTTGCTCTACACAAAGCGTGGATGTCTATTGCCGGAAGAAAGAAAGGGGAGACCAGTCACGGCATTCGGCGGGTATTGGGTGTCATTATTACCTTCCACTTTGTTTGTTTCTGCTGGATTTTCTTCCGTAACGCCGATTTTCATAATTCAATGGATATGTTGAACCAGATTTTTACGGCTTTTCGTCCCCAGCTTTTTCCGCAACTGATTGAGGGATATTGGCGGGTATTTGCACTGATGGCAGTCGGGTTTCTGCTTCATTTTGCTCCGGATAGTTGGGAAAATGCTGTCTGTCGTGGAGTTATCAAACTCCCTTTCCTTGGCAAGACCCTTGTGATGGTGGCTATGATCTATCTGGTTATCCAAATGAAGAGTAGTGAAATTCAGCCGTTCATCTACTTCCAGTTCTGATACATTCTGTACCGGTTGGGGCAAGGGATAGAAAAAGAAACCGGAAACCTCCTCACGGAGCTTTCCGGTGCAACACTAAAAGTACCGGGTAGGCAGAGAACTAGGTAAAACTCCTGCCTGTGTGTTCCGGTATGTTTTCCCTAACCGATGCCGAGTGTTTTTCGTGCTTCGGCCTGTTGCTTTTCGTTTAGTTTGTTTTGATAGGCTTTATATAAATACTTTCCTACAGGGCTGCCGGCGTGTTTCACAATCAGTTCCAACACAAATCCCGCAAAAGCTTCTTTAATTTCTTTTATCTCTTTCCTGATGAAATTCCGGTCTTTGAATCGGTCGATGGCTACCAAGGTCTGCATCATCTCCTCGTTCAGTCTGGTGCCTTCCACCAGTACGATGTCTCCTACTTTTGTGTTGATCTCTCCCGGTTCCAGAACTATGGGTAGAGTGATGGGGAACCGGTCGCTGTCAGTTTCCTGAATAAAGAGTTCCCTCATTTCAGGAGCATTTATTTTTCCACTGAACACAAAGCGTCCTTCACTCACCGTAGCGCTGTCATATCTCACTGTGCCTTTGACAGCATCTTGTAGATAGATGGTTCTGCCTTCCAGTTTCTCGTTGGTCACTATTCCTCTGAGGTGGTAAGTCCCTTCTTGGGGTGCATGGTTGCAGGCTCCCATTATGAGGACTATCAACAAAATTCCTGTGAGTTCTCTTTTCATCTTCTTCTTATCTATCCTATGGTTTAGAAAAAATCACCCCATACGTACCCGAAGGTAGAACGGGGTGATCTTTCGTAGTATTCTGGACTTATTTAAAATCTAAATCCTATTTTCAGGTTGGGCAGAGCAAACAAGTTGATGTTGTGATGTCCTACCTTATAGACGGGTGTTCCTTTCGGGATAATCTGAATCATGTCGTAGCGATAAGCTACCGGTTGAACTTCAAATCCCAGGATCAGTCCTTTGCTGAGGCTGTATTCGATACCCGCAACGGCTGCTGCGCGTAAACCGAATATCTGTCCGGCTTTGCTGTTGGGGATATAAACCTCCAGGGGAGTACCTGTGACGTCTCCATCGTCTACGACCGGACTATTGTCCTGTCCGCTCGGATCTTGACTCGGTTGTAAATTGGTATCATCTCCATCTGTGTCCATATCTTTATCATTTACCATGACTCCGGTATACGGAAGTGTGGTTTCTATTCTTCCCATTTGCCAGCCCAGCAGGCCACCTACATACAGATTGATGCGTTCGTTTTTTGTGTTGAAGTAATAGTTTGAGCCAATATTAACCGACCAGTTGTTTTTGATTCTGCCTTCCATATATTGAAGAGCCGGAATCTGCATATCGGTAACCGTCTTGTCTCCCTCGATATAATCCTTTTTGGGGGTTACACCGATGTTCATGCTGAACATCAGGTTGACATCCCAACGGTCTGTCAGGAAGTATTTTCCCTGTATACCGATGATATTGACCAAATTATTAGAATTCAAATCTCCCAGTTGAAGGTAAGTAGCCGGATCGGATGACTGGTGTCCGGATGTATTGCCTAATCCTACATTCGGAAAGCTATAGTTTTGTCCGTTCCAGTAGGTAGGCAACAGATAGTTCTCCGTATTGTTGTTGAACATCTGCGAACTACCCAGTATCATGGATACTTGCCACTGGCCTTTTTTAGGAGCAAACGACGCATCATCGCTGCTGCTGTATTGCTGCGCCATCACAGGCGCAACAGTACATACAGACAGAAGGATTATGCATAGTTTCTTTATCATATATATTCTTCTTTAATTTTTTATTATTCAGCTGCGTAAGCGTCCAAGAGTTTCTTCAGGGTTGCGTTCAAGCCGTCAACTGCTGCTTGCTTTTCGTCTACTGTTCTTTGAGCCTTTTCGATATCTTGTTTAAGCAGGTCAAGATACTGTTCATTGCCTTCGTTACTGGTATATCCGAATTTCTCAAACAAAGCAATTTTGTTGTCAATAGCTTCTACAGCGTTCTTGGCTTTGGTAATAATTCCTTCTTGATATTCAAGTAAAGCTGCCAAAGTCTTAGCCTCTTCGCTTACCTTATAGGTGTGGCTGTCGGCATCATAATACGTATAGTAGAAGTATCCATCTTCCATAGCTCTTTCAACAAGGGCGATTTCAGCTTTAATCTTGGAATACTCAGTTACGACATTACCCAAAAGTGGTTTTTGTTCGTTAGAAGTATAGTAGTCTTTGTAAGGGTTACCTTCAGAGAAAATATTGTTTTGACGTTCCGACTTATTGCCTTTAATCAGGTAGCAAGCCAATTCTGCCTGCCACAATGCGGCGTTTTCATCTTTGACCTGTGCTTCCAGTTTTTCTATGTTTTCGTTGATAGCTTCCACTTCCGCAAGTACAGGATCTGCTTCTGCCTTGATCTTGGCATACAAAGCCTGCCATTTGTCGAGGTTAGCCAGATAGTTAGATTCCTGGGCTAAATTGGAGTATTTAATGAATGAACCTGAATTTTCGTCGGGATCTTCAATCAACTGAGAAACATTTTTGGGCATATCATATTTATTTGCTGATACTTCTTTAGGTTCGATGCTCTTTTCAAGATTAAGCGTTGAACCACCGAACAGTGCTTGATTAGCCTCCAAGAAGGCAGAGAGTGTGCTACCTTCAGCTTTAGCATTGAATGATGTTGCAAGAGTTTCATTGCCGATTAATGAACTTATATCGTCACTTACTGCAGTTGCAATTGCTTCATTGAAAGTAGCCAGATTAGCGTCCGTTAAAGCGTCTTTATAAGTAGTAGCGAATTCTACGTTAAAACCGTCTACCGCTTTTCTCTTTCCAAGGTATCCCAATATGGAGGTACGCAGTGTGTTGGCTGTTTCCAACTTCTTGTCTTCAGCTTTTAAGCTGTTATAAGTTGTGATCTCTTTCTTAATCGCTTGATAAGTGTTGGCTCCTTTATAGTTATTATAAGCCTTCAGTGCTCCTACATAAGCAACGTATGCATCGATCCATGTGATAGAATCAGCTTTGAACTGGGCGTAAGCCGGTTTCTTATCAATTTCTAAACGCTTAAGTTCATTCTCAAATTTAGCTTTGTATGCATCCAGTAATTTTCCGCTGGCATCGAATGCTTCGCTATTCTCTCCTTGATAATATGCCTTTATAGCATTGGCGATGGCTCCTATTTTAGTTGCTTTTTCATTGAGGCTAAGATCTTTAACCACTACATCTTTCTTCATGGTGTATTGGTATTTCAGCAATTCTGCGTCCCAAGCATCCTCAACAAAGATTTTATCAAGATCTTCAACGAGTGCGTCTTCACCCTCTTCGACTGACAATGCGCTGTATAATCCGCTCACCAAAGCAGGATCTACATCTGCCTTAGCCAAAGTATAAGCAGAGGATTGGGCGTCCAGCTTTATCTTTTCTTCAATAATTTGTTGATTAATAGGGAAGATCGGTTTTCTCATTTCTTCGATTTTGGTATAGGCTTCATCTTCTTTAGCGTCAAGAGCCTGCAGGTCTTCTTTATACCCTTTCAGCTTTTCTGCGAGAGCTTTGCTGTCTGTACCTGTTGCGTCCAGCGCTTTGTATTCTTCCAATAAATTTTGCTGGATTTCCAGTGTTTTAGTGGCGTGTGTTTTATCCAATTGCAATTCTTCCAGATAATAATTGTTTTGAGATAAGTAGTTAATCTCGGCAACTTCTGCTTTCATCAACTCTGATTTTGCATTCGCTAAATCAGCTAATGCACCATAGCTGGAATTTGTTGTAGTAGTTGTTTCTCCATTGGTGGTAGACTCGGATTTATATGTAAATCCAACTAATAAGTTCCGATACTTCCGGATTTCTTTGGTATACACATCATCCTTCATTGTCAGCAAAGCCACTTCGATTTCCATCAAGGCTTTTTTGTTGTTATACTCAGCTTGTGCGGTAAGTGTCTGTAGCTCGAACATCCTTGCTTTGAACTCTTCAGTTCTTTTTTGAGCTTCAGCTTCCCAATAAGCTTTTTGTTCTGCTGTTTTAGCTTGTTCTGCTTCTAAACTGCATTTTTTCAGTTCCAAGTCAACCTGATCTTTCTCAAGCTTAACTTTTTCCCGTTCTACCTTGACCAGTTGGATTTCGGTCAATGCACTTTCATAGGCGGCTTTTGCCTTAATGAATTCCGCTTTCGCTCCGCGAAGTTGTTCGATTCCTGCCGGTTCATCATTATCGATACATCCGGTGAATGTTGTAGTTGCCCCTCCCACTAAGAGCGCAGCTACGAGATAAGTCCATTTTCTCATACCTCTGTTTTTAAGTGTTAATAAAAAATGTTATGTAAGTAAATCAATGTTTCTCTCTTGCCAATTCCGGCTTTGCCTCTATCTGTATAATACCTCTATCTACCGTTACTTTATAGGTAACAGTAAATGAATCGTTTGGGACGTAAGAAGCGTCTTGTAGGGGAATCCAGGAGTTGGAAAGTGAATCTTATATGTAATAAGGTATAATAAAAGAGTGACTCTTTGCTTCCACAATAAGCAAAGAGGGGAAGAAGCATGCAATTCTTTGAGACAACTTCACAACAAACCGGAGCCTGTGGGAATCATTTTCTATCTATGAAGGAATTATTTTCTCTTTGTCTTGAAAAAAAATGTTTCTTAATTTGCTTTTTTGTGAAAAAAGGTATATGTTTGCCAAACACTTACAAAAGAGTTACCTATAAAGTAACAGAGCTGTTAATCAGTAATTTAATTTGGTATATGCCTCTCTCGCATATTTAATTATGCTCTTATTTGTTTCATCTAATTTCTTAACATTGAAAGGCTTCAAATAAGTCTCCGTCACTTTAATGGAGGAGTGTCCCATTGCTTCACTGATAATCCCCGGATGCACTTCCAGATAGTAGGCAAGTGTTGCCCATGTATGGCGTGCGGTGTACGAACTGATATTGCTGTTGAATCCAAGTAGATCCGCCAACTTTGCCAATTGATAATTGAATGTCCGTAATGCTTGCTGATATACTCTATAATTATCTTGACTTTTCTCGTTTTCTTCCAATATTGGAAATAGGTAAGTAGCGTCCGGATCTGTATTCTTCCATTCGTCGATGATATCCATGGCTTCTTTCGGCACAGTGACGGTGAGTGGACTGCCTGTTTTGTGACGGTGATAAGTGAGTGTATTTCCATCTAAGTCAGTTTTTTGCAGATAAGCCATATCTACAAACGGAAGACCTCGCAATAAGAACATCAATACGAACAATTGATGGGTACGTCGCAAGGTTTCAGTCTGTTTCCGGGTAGACTGTGTATTGAGCAATCGTCCCATGTCTTCCGGCTTCAGTGCTCGTTTGATGTCTGTTCGAGTGCCGGTGTATACCTTTTTGAAGAGTCTGGGCATGTATGGTGCCAACTTTCGGTCTACAGCCCGATTATAAACTGCCCGCAGGACTCGCATATAGGTCGATACTGTATTCCAACTATTCCCTCGGCTTCTCAAGAAGTACTCAAAGCACTTCAGTAGTTCCGGTTTTATCTGTCGGAAATAGATTTCTTCTTTTCCCAGAAAAGTAATGAATGCATTTTTACTCGCTTGATAAATGTGGGCTGTTCCCAGTGCATTGCCCGTTTTTAGATTTTCGATCATAGTATCCATGAATCGGGTAAAGTTCTTCTCTTTCATACGTAAGTGTTGCTTGGTTCCTAGTTTTTTCTTTGGAACAAGATAGGAATTTTTGTCGGAGGAAGAAAATGGAGTAGGGGATATGTGGCAAATCTGTATATCTTTTTTTGATGTTTTTCTTCTGAACCGTTTCCTTGTCTGGCAAAAATCGGCTCCACAGCCCCCTGTACGCTCACTTTATTTGGTTTAAAACCAGCTCGCCTTTTGTTTTAAAGGTACTGCCCCCTCTGGTTTCCACTTCCCGTAGCATTTTTGAAAATCCCTTGCAACCATACTTACCCGAATCGCAACTATCCCTTTCCGTCCGCCTTGTATCCCTTTTTTCGATAAATAATCCTTCTCCTCTCCATCTCCTTCATTTCCAATATTTTCCTGCCTTTATCCTCTTCCTTCTCCGTCGTTTGATTTAACGCTGTGTTAAATCAAGTCTTTTGTCTTCAAATAACAAACCTTTTAAATGTAAAAGCTTTGTTATTTCCGCTCTTAAAACAAATGTTCCCTCAATCGCATTAACAATGTTAACGCCAAAAGCCGCTGGATTTCCGATTTCTCTACTCAATCTTGTCGCAACCGGAGAGTACTGAAAAGACTGTATCCCGTGAAATCCTCCTCTTTTTTACAGATACTTCTGACAAGGATACAACCCTGCCAGCAACTTTTTATGTTTTCGCCTGATTCCTTACAGGTGTTTCTGAGAATAATAAAATCCCTTGACTAAGTTTTGTTTTTCCCTTTTTCCGTCTGTCCGTATCCCGCTCTTTCCCTTTTTGTCCTCCTGGTCTTCTTTCCTTCTTTCCTTCTTTCCTTCTTTCTTCTTTTCCCTCTATATTATAATAATGTGTCCCCCTTTTCCCTTTCCCTCCCTTTTCAAAAAACATGTTTAACAACAGCTCTATTCCTCAGTCACTTACAATAAAATTCACTTTTTATTCAAAAAAAGACCTTTAATAATTTGTCTTGTATTGGTAAATCCCGTACTTTTGCACCCGCTTTCCAAGAGAGGGAAAGCCTATTGAAATTGACATGTTGCAAAAGCGCTCGGATCCGCTTAAGAGATCTACCCGAAAAATATTTCCGAATTTATTTGGTTATATACTTAAAAAGTAGTTATCTTTGTCGTCCGATTCGCAAAGAAAAGGCAGTTTCTTTTCTTGGTTCTTTTCCTATCTATAGATAGTTTAAGATTTCCCTTCGAAAGAAATATTTTTTTAAAAAAAAAACTTCCAAAACATTTGGTGTTTTAAAATAAACCTTTTACCTTTGCACCCGCTTTTAAAACGAAGCGCAATCGAAAAGAAGAGTTCTTTGAAAAATTGATAAACAATACAAGTAGTACAAGTAAATTTAGAACCGTCAATACTTATTATATAGGTATATGAAAAAATGACCGTCAATAAATTTTCGACATCCTGAACAGAGCTAATATTGTCCCTTATTGGGATATATAACAATACTTTTACAATGAAGAGTTTGATCCTGGCTCAGGATGAACGCTAGCTACAGGCTTAACACATGCAAGTCGAGGGGCATCAGGAAGAAAGCTTGCTTTCTTTGCTGGCGACCGGCGCACGGGTGAGTAACACGTATCCAACCTGCCCTTTACTCGGGGATAGCCTTTCGAAAGAAAGATTAATACCCGATGGGATAATCATTCCGCATGGTCTGATTATTAAAGGATTCCGGTAAAGGATGGGGATGCGTTCCATTAGGTTGTTGGTGAGGTAACGGCCCACCAAGCCTTCGATGGATAGGGGTTCTGAGAGGAAGGTCCCCCACATTGGAACTGAGACACGGTCCAAACTCCTACGGGAGGCAGCAGTGAGGAATATTGGTCAATGGGCGCGAGCCTGAACCAGCCAAGTAGCGTGAAGGATGACTGCCCTATGGGTTGTAAACTTCTTTTATATTAGAATAAAGTGCAGTATGTATACTGTTTTGTATGTATAATATGAATAAGGATCGGCTAACTCCGTGCCAGCAGCCGCGGTAATACGGAGGATCCGAGCGTTATCCGGATTTATTGGGTTTAAAGGGAGCGTAGGTGGACTGGTAAGTCAGTTGTGAAAGTTTGCGGCTCAACCGTAAAATTGCAGTTGATACTGTCAGTCTTGAGTACAGTAGAGGTGGGCGGAATTCGTGGTGTAGCGGTGAAATGCTTAGATATCACGAAGAACTCCGATTGCGAAGGCAGCTCACTGGACTGCAACTGACACTGATGCTCGAAAGTGTGGGTATCAAACAGGATTAGATACCCTGGTAGTCCACACAGTAAACGATGAATACTCGCTGTTTGCGATATACAGTAAGCGGCCAAGCGAAAGCATTAAGTATTCCACCTGGGGAGTACGCCGGCAACGGTGAAACTCAAAGGAATTGACGGGGGCCCGCACAAGCGGAGGAACATGTGGTTTAATTCGATGATACGCGAGGAACCTTACCCGGGCTTAAATTGCAGTGGAATGATGTGGAAACATGTCAGTGAGCAATCACCGCTGTGAAGGTGCTGCATGGTTGTCGTCAGCTCGTGCCGTGAGGTGTCGGCTTAAGTGCCATAACGAGCGCAACCCTTATCTTCAGTTACTAACAGGTCATGCTGAGGACTCTGGAGAGACTGCCGTCGTAAGATGTGAGGAAGGTGGGGATGACGTCAAATCAGCACGGCCCTTACGTCCGGGGCTACACACGTGTTACAATGGGGGGTACAGAAGGCAGCTACCTGGTGACAGGATGCTAATCCCAAAAGCCTCTCTCAGTTCGGATCGAAGTCTGCAACCCGACTTCGTGAAGCTGGATTCGCTAGTAATCGCGCATCAGCCACGGCGCGGTGAATACGTTCCCGGGCCTTGTACACACCGCCCGTCAAGCCATGGGAGCCGGGGGTACCTGAAGTACGTAACCGCAAGGAGCGTCCTAGGGTAAAACTGGTGACTGGGGCTAAGTCGTAACAAGGTAGCCGTACCGGAAGGTGCGGCTGGAACACCTCCTTTCTGGAGCGATGTTGAAAACGACGTTCATCGGTTCTAAAATTGTACTACTGGTACTTGTTTATTTATAGAATATAGATCGACCGTCTATAGCAATATAGATAGAGATAAACAAGAGAAAACAGAAGCCGAGTCTAAAAACAGGACACGGTTGAACTAGTCCTATAGCTCAGTTGGTTAGAGCGCTACACTGATAATGTAGAGGTCGGCAGTTCAACTCTGCCTGGGACTACCAAGACGAGATTGATATCTTGTATGATTGGGGGATTAGCTCAGCTGGCTAGAGCATCTGCCTTGCACGCAGAGGGTCAACGGTTCGAATCCGTTATTCTCCACCATTGATACGCCGGCAACACAAGTTGCCGAATGTTATCATACGATCTTTGACATGATGTACAAAAAAAAGTAAATTTAGTAAGAGCTAAAAGTATATATCGAACCATTGGGTTCAGATCCTTTCTAACAAAAGGAGATGACCCTGGCGATAAAAGAAAGTAAATAAGGGCGCATGGCGGATGCCTTGGCTCTCGGAGGCGATGAAGGACGTGATAAGCTGCGATAAGCTTCGGGTAGGTGCAAATAACCTTTGATCCGAAGATTTCCGAATGGGACAACCCGGCATTCTGAAGGAATGTCATCCAACCAAGTTGGAGGCTAACGCAGGGAACTGAAACATCTTAGTACCTGCAGGAAAAGAAAATAAATAATGATTCCCCTAGTAGTGGCGAGCGAACGGGGAATAGCCCAAACCACCCGTGTTACGGCATGTGTGGGGTTGTAGGACCACGCTCTCGCAAGAAAGTTATTGAGAAGAAGCGACTGGAAAGTCGCGCCATAGACGGTGATAGCCCGGTATTCTAAGGTAACTGAAGCGTAGTGGTATCCTGAGTAGCGCGGAGCACGAGGAATTCTGCGTGAACCAGCCGGGACCATCCGGTAAGGCTAAATACTCCCGAGAGACCGATAGCGAACCAGTACTGTGAAGGAAAGGTGAAAAGCACTTCGAATAGAAGAGTGAAATAGTCCCTGAAACCATGCGCCTACAAGCGGTCGGAGCAGCTTATGCTGTGACGGCGTGCCTTTTGCATAATGAACCTACGAGTTACTTTTTCCGGCAAGGTTAAGCATCTTGAGATGTGGATCCGAAGCGAAAGCGAGTCTGAACAGGGCGGATAGTCGGAAGGAGTAGACGCGAAACCAAGTGATCTACCCTTGGGCAGGTTGAAGGTTAGGTAACACTAACTGGAGGACCGAACCGATAAGCGTTGAAAAGCTTCCGGATGACCTGAGGGTGGGGGTGAAAGGCTAATCAAACTTGGAGATAGCTCGTACTCCCCGAAATGCATTTAGGTGCAGCCTTGAGAATTACTAATGTGAGGTAGAGCGACTGATAAGATGCGAGGGCTTCACCGCCTATCAAGTCTTGATAAACTCCGAATGCGCATTAGTTCGATCTCAGGAGTGAGGGCATGGGTGCTAAGGTCCATGTCCTAAAGGAGAAGAATCCAGACCATCAGCTAAGGTCCCCAAATAAACACTAAGTTGAACTAACGAAGTCAGATTGCTAAGACAGCTAGGATGTTGGCTTGGAAGCAGCCATTCATTTAAAGAGTGCGTAACAGCTCACTAGTCGAGGAGTTTGGCGTGGATAATAATCGGGCATCAAGTGTTTTACCGAAGCTATGGGATACGTAAGTATCGGTAGGGGAGCATTCCACTCTGCGTTGAAGGCGAAGCGTGAGCTTTACTGGAGCGTGTGGAAAAGCAAATGTAGGTATAAGTAACGATAAAGGGGGTGAGAAACCCCCTCGCCGCAAGACTAAGGTTTCCTGATCAACGCTAATCGGATCAGGGTTAGTCGGGTCCTAAGGCTCAGCCGAACGGTGATGCCGATGGCAGAACAGGTTAATATTCCTGTACTAGCATTAAGAGTGACGTGGAGACGGAGGAGTGACAACGCCGCGGACTGACGGAATAGTCCGTTAAAGGGTGTAGATGTTGATTGTCCCAGGCAAATCCGGGATAAGAGTCGAACCTGACAGTATACCAATTTCCTCGGAAAACGGTAATAGTGCGTGTAAACATACTCCCAAGAAAATCCGCTAAACTTAATCTTAATGGTACCCGTACCGCAAACGGACACACGTAGTCGGGTTGAATATACTCAGGCGCTTGAGTGAATCACGGTTAAGGAACTAGGCAAATTGACCCTGTAACTTCGGGATAAAGGGTCCCTACCCGGTGACGGGAGGGCGCAGAGAATAGGTCCAGGCAACTGTTTAACAAAAACACAGGGCTGTGCAAAATTGAAAGATCACGTATACAGCCTGACACCTGCCCGGTGCTGGAAGGTTAAGAGGAGATGTCATCGCAAGAGAAGCATTGAATTGAAGCCCCAGTAAACGGCGGCCGTAACTATAACGGTCCTAAGGTAGCGAAATTCCTTGTCGGGTAAGTTCCGACCTGCACGAATGGTGTAATGATCTGGACACTGTCTCAACCGTGAGCTCAGTGAAATTGTAGTATCGGTGAAGATGCCGATTACCCGCGATGGGACGAAAAGACCCCGTGAACCTTTACTATAGCTTAACATTGAATTTGGGTAATTGATGTGTAGGATAGGCCGGAGACTTTGAAGCAGGTACGCCAGTATTTGTGGAGTCGCTGTTGAAATACGGCCCTTTGATTATTTGAGTTCTAACTCGCTGTTGCGAGGACACTGTTTGGTGGGTAGTTTGACTGGGGTGGTCGCCTCCAAAAGTGTAACGGAGGCTTCTAAAGGTGCCCTCACGCCGATTGGTAACCGGCGGCAGAGTGTAATGGCATAAGGGCGCTTGACTGGGAGACTTACAAGTCGATCAGGTAGGAAACTAGAGCATAGTGATCCGGTGTTTCCGTATGGAAGGGACATCGCTCAAAGGATAAAAGGTACTCCGGGGATAACAGGCTGATCCCTCCCAAGAGCTCATATCGACGGAGGGGTTTGGCACCTCGATGTCGGCTCGTCACATCCTGGGGCTGGAGAAGGTCCCAAGGGTTGGGCTGTTCGCCCATTAAAGTGGCACGCGAGCTGGGTTCAGAACGTCGTGAGACAGTTCGGTCTCTATCTATCGTGGGCGCATGAAATTTGCGTGGCTCTGACACTAGTACGAGAGGACCGTGTTGGACTGACCTCTGGTTTACCGGTTGTGCCGCCAGGTGCATTGCCGGGTATCTAAGTCGGGATTGGATAAGTGCTGAAAGCATCTAAGTACGAAGCCAGCCACAAGATTAGATTTCTTTTAGGGTCGTTGTAGACTACAACGTTGATAGGACGCAGGTGTACAGGTGGTAACATCACAGCCGAGCGTTACTAATTGCCCGATGACTTTCTTTTATTGTCCTTTATGGTTTATATATCCGTTTAGCTTTACTATCGGGGTGATAGACGGCTAAGTTTACTTTTGTACATTATGTCTGCCTTATTCAGGTGACTATAGCATCAGGGTTCCACCTCTTCCCATTCCGAACAGAGAAGTTAAGCCTGATCACGCCGATGGTACTGCGTAACAGTGGGAGAGTAGGTAGTCGCCGTTTTTAGAGAGTTCATCCCCTCGGGTCAGAAGACACGAGGGGATGACTTGTTTTTGGGTATAGGCTAAGAGGGACATGCGCTTGGAGAAGCGGGGATCACTTATTTGCATTATACCTTTTTTACTTTGATTAATCTTTTATATAAAAGAAAGAATCTTTTAGTTAAAACAAAAACCGGCTGTGAGTGTTTTAATGGTAGAGTTCGATTTTTAGCAATTAAAAGATGTGAAATATGGTGACACTATACAATAAGTTACTATTTTTGCCACGAAAATCGAAAAGAGAGTTTATCCATAAAAATAGAACGATGAAAACTTCTGTAAAATTCATATTGATGTTTGTTCTACTGATGCTATCATTTAGCATAAGTGGCAATGCATTGAATATTATGGAATGCTCTCATAACCCGGTTACTTCTTGCCAGGTTTCATCCTCTTCTTTGGATGCTAATTACTCTTATCGGTGTGGTAGCGATTTTGCCGGTTTTGATAAATCGCAAACTTTGTCTGTCTCCGATGTTGAATTAGGTTTCAAACCCGTTTCTGAAACATATTCTTCTACTAATAATCTTCGTCTTCGTCGAATTCTTGAGGATTCTGACCTTTTTAATGACACAATGCGTAAATTGTGCCTGTTGAGAGAGAATTTGTTGGTATTAGACCAAAGTAAATCTTATTATTCGGATAAGGATCCACATTATGCGTCCATAAGCTGTCAATACTACATCTTTGCTTTAAGACGTATCCTTATTTAATTCCCAATCTTATATACTCGCTGTGTTTGACAATGCAGCCTCATTTTTAGCATGAGGCTGTAGGGGTCGGACTGCGGTGTGTCTAATCGTATTTACTTTAATTCTTAATAACAAATTCTTTAACAAAAAAAACTTTATTATGGAAACTACTCAAAAAAAGTCGACTAAGATTGTAGGTATCAAGAATGCCGGATTGGTTATTATCTGCTGTTTCATTATAGCAGTGTGTATCTATCATTTCATTTTGGGAAATCCCACGAACTTTATGAACAATGATCCTAACAATCACCCACTTCCGGGAAACTTTATGGGGACCATTTACAAAGGTGGAGTGATTGTGCCTGTTATTCAAACTTTATTGCTGACCGTATTGGCATTGAGCATTGAACGTTATTTTGCTCTTCGCTCTGCTTTCGGTAGAGGTTCTTTGGTTAAATTCGTTTCTAACATCAAGGATGCCCTATCGGCAGGAGATCTTCGTAAGGCGCAGGAAGTTTGTGACAAACAGCGTGGTTCTGTAGCAAACGTCGTTACTTCTACATTGCGGAAGTACGAAGAAATGGAGAATGATTCTTCTCTTTCGAAAGATCAGAAACTGCTTGCTATCCAAAAAGAACTGGAAGAAGCTACTGCGCTTGAACTTCCGATGATGGAACAGAATCTTCCGATTATCGGTACGATCACCACATTGGGTACTTTGATGGGATTGCTTGGTACGGTTATTGGTATGATCCGTTCGTTTGCCGCTTTGGCTGCCGGTGGTTCTGCCGACTCAATGGCTCTTTCACAAGGTATCTCTGAAGCTTTGATTAATACAGCTTTCGGTATCCTTACCGGTGCGTTGGCAGTTATCTCTTATAACTACTATACAAACAAAATCGATAAGTTGACTTACAGCCTTGACGAGGTAGGCTTCTCTATTGTGCAGACTTTTGCAGCTACTCATAAATAATCTGGAATCCACTAAATTCTGACAATAATGGGCAGAGCGAAAATTAAAAAGAAAAGTACGTTCATCGACATGACGGCGATGAGTGACGTTACGGTACTGTTGCTTACCTTCTTTATGTTAACTTCTACATTTGTGAAGAAAGAGCCGGTACAAGTGACTACACCCGCCTCAGTTTCGGAAATTAAGATTCCGGAAAAGAATATCCTTCAGATATTGGTCGATCCGAACGGAAAGATATTTATGAGTATGGACAAGCAGTCCGACTTGAAAGCGGTATTGGAGAGCATGGGACAGGAATATGGCGTCACATTCACTCCGGAACAGGAAAAGAAATTCATGTTGGCATCCACTTTCGGAGTGCCGATGAAAAACATGAAAACTTATCTTGACTTGCCGACTGACAAGCAGGATGCAGTACTGAAGAACGAAGGTATTCCTTGTGATAGTCTTGATAACCAATTCAAATCATGGGTGCGTAATGCACGCGCTGCGAATTCTGATTTGCGTATTGCAATCAAGGCTGATGCGGATACTCCTTATTCTGTGATTAAAAATGTTATGAATTCACTTCAGGACCTCAGGGAGAATCGGTATAACCTGATTACTTCTCTGAAAACGACTTCTGAAAACTAAAAACGAACAACTATGAGTGCTGAAGTACAAGAAAGCGGTAAAAAGAAGGGGAATAGCAAACAGAAGAAGATGACGGTTCGCGTAGATTTTACGCCTATGGTGGACATGAATATGTTGTTGATCACTTTCTTTATGCTTTGTACCTCGTTGAGCAAACCTCAGACGATGGAGATAAGCATGCCGAGCAATGATAAAAACATCACCGAAGAACAGCAAAGCAAGGTGAAAGCTTCACAGGCAATCACGCTCTTGTTGGGACCCGATGACAAACTATATTATTATGAAGGAGAACCCAACTACAAGGATTATACTTCTCTGAAAGAGACGTCGTATAAACCGGATGGATTACGGGCAATACTTCTGAAGAAGAATGCTGCTGCTGTCAGACAGGTAAATGATCTGAAACAGAAGAAGCTGGAACTTAAGATATCAGACGATGAATTTACGAAGCAACTTTCCGAAATAAAGAGTGGAAAGGATACGCCCACAGTCATCATCAAGGCGATGGATAATGCATCGTATGCAAATCTGATTGACGCTCTCGATGAAATGCAGATATGTAATATTGGTAAGTATGTGATAACGGATATTGCCGAGGCTGACGAATTTCTGGTGAAGAATTTTGAAAGTAAGGGTGAACTTTCACAGAATATTGCCGAATAAAATGTAACACCAAAAAATAGAAAATTAAAATGGCAAAAATAGATTTAACTTCTTTTGAATGGTGTGAGCTGATTTTTAAAGGCAAAAATAAAGCTTATGGTGCGTATAAAATGCGTGCTGATTCACCCAAACGTCACAATGTGGCAATGGTTATTGTGTTGATAATCGCCTTAGTGGGTTTTAGTCTTCCGACTTTAATCAAAATGGCCACTCCGAAGCAAAAAGAGGTAATGACGGAAGTCACCACCTTGTCGCAATTGGAGGAGCCTGAAATAAAGCAGGAAGAGATGAAGAGAGTAGAACCGGTGGCACCACCCCCACCTGCTTTGAAGAGTTCTATCAAGTTTACCGCTCCAGTCATTAAAAAAGATGAGGAGGTACATGAGGATGATGAGATTAAAAGCCAGGAAGAACTCACACAAACCAAAGTCGCTATATCCATTGCCGACGTGAAGGGTAACGATGAAGCAAACGGTAAGGATATTGCCGATTTGAAACAAGTGGTTACTCAGGCAGAGCCGGCCGAAGAAAAAGTTTTCGATATGGTAGAACAGATGCCTACATTCCCCGGTGGAACCACAGAATTGATGAGGTATATCGGTGAACATCTGAAATACCCTACCATTGCTGCCGAGAATGGTACACAAGGAAAGGTGATCTGTCGTTTTGTGGTTGGTAAGGATGGACAGGTGCGGGATGTAACTATCGCACGTTCATTGGATCCATATTGCGACAAGGAAGCCATACGTGTTATCAAATCGATGCCTAAATGGATTCCCGGAAAACAGAACGGTAAGGCCGTGGCAGTAAATTTCACAGTTCCTATTGTCTTTAAACTACAGTAATTATGACTAAGAAACAATTCTGGCTAATCAGTGCCTGGTCTTTGATTGTATTATCTGCTTGTAATTCAAAACCCAAGGACGGACTGACGGATACTTATACGTCGGGAGTAATAGCTATTACCGCTGACGAAAGTTTTCAACCCATTGTTCAAGAGGAAATCGATGTATTCGAGGGATTATTTCCTTTGGCCGGAATTGTTCCCCGTTATACTACTGAGGTAGACGCTATCAATCAGCTTCTGAAGGATAGTGTGCGTCTGGCTATTACCACTCGTACATTGACTCCCGAAGAGATGAATTCTTTCCACAGCCGGAAATTCTTCCCTCGGGAAATAAAGCTGGCTACTGACGGATTAGCCCTGATTGTCAACAGGCAAAATACAGATACCCTGATTTCGGTGCGTGATATCCGGCGTATTCTGACAGGAAGGGTACATGCATGGAAAGAGCTTTATCCTACCTCAAAGCTGGGTGATATCCAACTCGTATTTGATAATAAGAACTCAAGCACGGTACGTTTTGCAGTTGACTCCATCTGCAAAGGAGCTCCTTTATCCGATAAAGATGTAAAGGCTCTGAGGACAAATCAGCAAGTGATTGATTACGTAGCACGTACACCCGATGCTATCGGAGTGATTGGCGTCAATTGGCTTGGAAACCGGAGTGATACCACAAACTTGTCTTTCCGTGATGAGATTAGAGTGATGTCAGTAAGTGCAGACGATATAGCTACTCCGCAGAATAGTTACAAGCCCTATCAAGCTTATCTGTATTACGGAAACTATCCGTTAGCACGCCCTATTTATGTATTACTGAACGATCCCCGTAATGCACTGCCCTGGGGATTCGCTTCTTTTCTCACTTCTGATAGAGGGCAGCGGATTATATTAAAGTCCGGACTCGTTCCGGCTACCCAGCCGGTTCGTATTGTGGACGTGAAAGACGAATAATAACTAAAATTGAATTACAATGAAACGATTTCAACTGTTTTTAGTAGGAGCATTTGTAGCAGCCGGTCCGCTTTTTGCGCAATCGGCGGATGCTGATTGGCACAGCGAGGTTGCCAAAGTAAAAGAATTGATTCAGACCAACCCGGCGCAGGCTTCCGAAGAAGCCACGCAGTTGCTGAAAGGGAAAAATAAAAAAAATACCGATCTCCTGACTGCTATTGGTCAGGCATATCTGGAAGCTGGTAAAATTAGTGAAGCGGAAACTTATGCCGCTCTTGGACAAAAGGCTGACAGCAAATCGGCTGCGGTATCGGTGCTGCAAGGCGATATAGCCGTAGCTAAGAAAGATGCCGGAAAAGCTTGTCAGCTTTACGAACAGGCTATCTATTTCGATCCTAATTATAAAGAGGCCTATTTGAAATTCGCTGATGTGTATAAGGCTGCCAGTCCACAACTTGCCATAGAGAAACTGGAACAGCTGAAGAGCATTGATCCTTCAAGTGTTGCTGCCGACAAGAAACTGGCTGAAATTTATTATTTGAATAATAAGTTTGATAAAGCGGCTGAAGCTTATGCCCGATTCATTAATACTCCGGAAGCAACGGAAGATGATTTGACGAAGTACTCTTTTGCGCTCTTTTTGAACCATGATTTTGAGAAGTCGCTACAGATAGCTCTGATGGGATTGCAGAAGAATCCGCGTGATGCCGCATTCAACCGTTTGGCTATGTATAACTATACCGACTTGAAACGCTATGATGAAGCTATGAAAGCAGCAGATGCTTTCTTTAAAGAGTCTGATAAGGCCGATTTTTCTTATCTTGACTATATGTATTTCGGCCATTTGCTTAATGCTGTGAAAAAGTATGATCAAGCGGTGGATGCTTATATGCAGGCAATCACACTCGATCCGAGTAAAACAGATTTGTGGCGTGAAGTCTCTTCTTCTTATGAATTGAACAATGAATTTACAAAGGCGATAGAAGCCTATAAAAAATATAGCGAATCGTTGAGTGCCGATAAGCGTACCCCTGACGTACAGTTCCAGATTGGAAAGCTTTGTTACGAAAAGGGTACGCAATCGGATACATTGACGGTTTCTTTAGATGAGCGGAGGGCTGCTCTTTTCTCTGCCGATTCTATTTTTACTGAAATTGCTACAGTGGCTCCGGATAGTTATTTGGGTAACTTCTGGAGGGCACGCACCAATTCTGCGTTAGACCCGGAAACCACTCAGGGATTGGCTAAACCTTATTATGAAGAGGTAGCCACATTCCTGGTTGACAAAAACGATCCGAGATATAACTCTGCACTGATTGAGTGTTACAGTTATCTGGGATATTATTATCTGGTGGCTAACAAACTTCCTGAATCTAAGGAGTATTGGAATAAAATTCTGGCTATAGACCCCGCTAATGCTACTGCTAAACGTGCATTGGATGGCATCAAATAGTAATAATTTTAGTTGTTTGTCGTGTGGGAGGAGTGGAGAGTGATTCTTAGCTCCTCCTTTTTTATAGTGTTTTCCGCTACCTTTGCTTAATTATAAGTCTGCTTATTTTTCACCTTATTATATTTAGTGAGACATATGCTTCTCAGTTTTTGCGTTGATCTTATTCTCTTCTTTGTATATATAAAATGTGTTTCTTTATAGTGTTGATTATAAGAATTGTATAAGAAAGTTTGAAAAAATATTGCTGAATTTGTTGTAGTATCCATATATTTGTCTACTTTTGCAGTGTGCTATTATACTAATACACATAAGCTCATAAATAAATGAAGATGATTACAGCAGAAAATCTTTCTTTTTTTTATCGTAAATCGAAGCGTGCCGTATTGCATGACTTCTCTCTATCACTTGAGAAGGGTAGAGTTTACGGATTGCTCGGCAAAAATGGTGCAGGTAAATCTACACTACTCTATCTCATGAGTGGCCTACTCACACCCAAAAGTGGCCGTGTGCTTTATCACGGTACTGATGTGCGCCGTCGCCTGCCGGTTACATTGCAGGATATGTTCCTGGTTCCTGAAGAGTTTGACCTTCCCCCTGTTTCGCTAATTAGCTATGTAGAGTTAAACAGTCCGTTTTACCCTCGTTTCAGTAAAGAGGATATGGTGAAATATTTGCACTATTTTGAGATGGATATCAATATTGATCTGGGGGCGCTCTCTATGGGGCAGAAGAAGAAAGTGTTCATGAGCTTTGCGCTTGCTACAAATACGTCTTTACTATTGATGGATGAGCCGACCAATGGACTGGACATTCCGGGTAAGAGCCAGTTCCGGAAGTTTATAGCTTCGGGTATGACAGATGATAAAACGATCTTGATTTCTACACATCAGGTGCGTGACATTGATAAGGTGTTGGACCATGTGCTGATTATGGACAATAGCCGGGTGCTACTGAACGAATCTGTAATGGGCATTTGTGATAAACTGCTTTTTACTGAGAGTGACGACCGGACATTGCTTCAATCTTCTTTATATTCCGCTCCGTCTATTCAAGGTAATTTCTTGCTTCTGCCTAATGAATCGGGCGATGATTCGGAGATCAATCTTGAATTACTTTTTAACGCTACCTTGGCAGTTCCCGAAAGGATATCTGCATTGTTCCACACTAAACAAACAGAATTATGATAAGAGATACTTTTTTCAGCCAAACACGTTTTATGAATCTCTGCCGTAAAGAGATGATCGAGAACTGGAAGTCAAATCTGCTCCGTGTCGCGTTGATGTATGGTGCCATGGCGGTGATAATGATATGGAATGGATATTTGAGTTATCGGGCCAGTCAGGATAGCGATATAACCTGGAGTTTTAATCTGATGATTTTTATATGGGGGCTTTGGGTGTTTGGTTGCCTGAGTGCTTCGTTTACGATGGAAAGGATGAAATCGAAAACAGGGCGGCTCTCTGTACTTATGACTCCTGCCACTTCGTTTGAAAAATTCTTTTCCCGCTGGCTGGTATTTACGGTTGTTTTCTTAATCGTTTTTCTGATTACCTATAAGCTGGCGGATTATACAAAGGTATTGGTGTATTCGTTAGCTTATCCGGAGAATGATGCGATTGCGGTTACTCCGCTGTCTCATTTGTTTGGTGATAATACAGGTTATTATACGGTGTTCAGGCATACCTATACGTTTGTATTGATGATAGCAGGCTATTTTTTCTTTCAGTCTTGTTTTGTATTAGGGAGTACTGTCTGGCCTAAGAATTCTTTTGTCAAAACATTTTCTGCAGGAATGATTGTTTTTATTGCCTATGTGTTAATTGTTGGCGGATTTGCTAAATTGATATGGTCGGATCACATAAATTTCAATCCGGATATTAGTGAGGAAGCAGCTTTTGATTGTCTTTCAGCAATAGTAATACTTTTTACACTGATCAATTGGACACTTTCGTATTTCCGTTTCAAGGAATCTGAGATTATTAATCGAATGTAACAAACTCTTACGTTTATGAATTTTAAAGAGAGTAAAGCCATTTATCTGCAAATAGCAGATCGAATCTGTGATGAGATACTTCTCGGGCAGTATCAGGAGGAGGAACGTATTCCTTCCGTAAGGGAGTATGCAGCTATAGTAGAGGTAAATGCCAATACGGCCATGCGCTCGTTCGACTATCTTCAGTCGCAGAATATCATTTACAATAAACGAGGTATCGGTTATTTTGTTTCTGCCGGTGCCAAAGATCTGATTCTTTCACTTCGCCGGGAGACCTTCTTGAAGGATGAACTTGAGCACGTATTTCGTCAACTCTACACACTGGGAGTTTCGGATGAAGAGCTGCTGGTTATGTATCGTAACTTTATGATGAAACAAAAATAAAAAAATAGAATCTTATGAAACGTACTACATATATATTTATTGGCATACTTGCTTCGGTACTCGTGATACTAATGGCAGGTGTCGTTTATATTTCTTTCCAAAAGTCTGATAGAGACTCATACATACTCACTTTTTCGGATAAGTTGCTTCAAACAGAGTTTTCCGGTGTTCGTGCCGTAAAAGTTTATGCAAGTGATACACGTCATGCGTGGCTGGAACAGGCTTGCGTGAATGTAGTGCCATCTACTGATGGGAAAACAAGATTATTTAGTCCGGAATCTGAATATCTGAAAATCAGTCAGGATGCGGATACTTTGGTGATTTGCCTGGATTTGACTAATTATGATCTTCCTGAACAGAAAAAGAAATATCTTATTCCGGGGTTGCAGGCTAAAGGATTACAGCTTACTATAGAAGCGGATGCTAATCTGGCTTTTCTGATCAATACCATTCGTGGATTGCGTACGAATATAAACGGGATAAAAACAGACTCTTTGGCTACGCATATCCAAAGTGGGGAAGTACGTTTAGATTCTTGTGAGATTCGCGCTCTCTATGTTGATGGTGATGGCGTGACATTTAATGCTCATCAATCGATAATTCCCTATCTTTATTTGGATCTGGATGGCGTCAGAAACTGGGGTGTCCATGAATGTACAATTGGTACTGAACACTTGACAGGTAGTGAGACTTATCATCGTAATGAGCTCCAGAAAGGGGAATGCAAGAAGATGATTTGGACTCCTAAGAAGGAGGATGCCGTGCTGCATGTGACGATGAAGGAAAAAGGGTGTTTAGTACTTCAAGACGAATAAAAAAGGCATTGCTTCTCGGGCTTTGAGAAGTTTGAGTGGATAGATTGTATATCAGGAAGAAAAGGATGTAGCAAAAGAACTGTTTAGTTTATTGTTGCATCTTTTTTTGTTATCAGAAGTGGAAAGCTATACTTTCTGTTACATACTTACCATTTATGCAGTAGACTATTATGGTGCTAAATGCGATAGTAATGGCGTGTTTTTGGAGTGGTAAGGCATTGGAGTATTTTGCCGTTTTGGAGAGATTTAATGAAACGAATGAAATGATCTTGTCCGATAGATGAGAAGAATGATTATATTTGCAATATTTGTTTTTGTTAATCTAAAAAATATCCTATATGACACGACATAAAAACTTATTGATATTGTTTTTTTGTAGCATGTGTATTTCTGTTGCAGGTCAGCCATGTGCAGTAAAAAGCCTTGTGCCCGATACTCCATCTAAAGCTCCGGATTACTTTTGTACGTGGAATTTGCAAGGCTATGTGGTCAGCTATAAAAGTACTGAACTAACCAGAGCCGCCATGACTGAAGACTATTTATTTGGAGATGGACCCTATCAGAATTGGGTAGATTGTTATCCTGCTATCCGGAAAGATCTTTATTTTGTAATGGACGATTCATGGGATATACCGAAAGGCGTTAATGATTCACCAAATCCTTATTTAGGAACTGTAGAACTTAGTCCGGATCGCTTCCCGTCTTTTGGTGGAGATGACGTGGAACGTTTAAGGCAGCTATCCTTAAAAATCAAAAGCAAAGGCTGGAAAGGTATTGGTGGATGGATTTGTGCCCAGAAGGCAGAAAAGTATGCCGATATTCCTGAGGAAGAATATTGGAAACGACGGATAAAGGTAGCTAATGAAGCAGGTTTTGATTATTGGAAAGTGGATTGGGGGAAAGAGGATAGGAATGGAGAATGGAGGAGAAGATTAACTTCTATGGGCAAACGATATGCTCCTCATTTATATATAGAACATGCTTTGCGAAATGAGTTTATTGAATTCAGCGATGTCTTTCGGACGTATGATGTAGAAAACATTATGGCGCAGCCGATTACTATTCAGCGTATTTGTGATCTATTACCTTATAAGACCGTTAATGGGGCAAAAGGAATTATCAACTGTGAAGATGAACCTTATATTGCAGTGGGGCTGGGTTGTGCTATTGGTGTGATGCGTCATTCGTTTGCAGGAACTTTGCCGGATGGGACACAGGATTTTGTATTTCCACCGACCGGGCGTGATATAAAGCGACGTTTGGATGAAGTAGTACGTGGAGTCAGATGGCATCGGATAGCAGTACCTTTCTCAGTAGGAAATACAGCTTATGCTATTGATAGCGTGAAGCTTACTGATCATTGGACGCTATGGGAGAACGAAACCTGGAATAAAGGACGTAAGGTTGGTACGGATGTGATAGCTGTAGCACCGGCACGGGTCGCCCGGGGAATGGGATTGCCGAAAGTTTCCGGGGCTCCTCTGGAAGTTCGTCCATTTGTGCTGGCGTCCCGTTATCCCAATGGTGCTGTAGCTGTTGTTACAATAGGGCGTAATTTGGGGCGTGAATATGTAACAGAAGAAGTTGCAGTGACCGTATCTATTGATCGTTGGGATGTGCCTGTCGGTTTACTGGGGTATTTCAAAGAGGTGACGATGGTATTTCCTTCCTCAATAGAAAAGGAGAATCGTACGGTATATGCACAGGATTTGGCAGGAGAAACTCCGGTGGATATTACTTCCAAAATTGTAATTAAGGGGAATCGTTTGACAATACCGGGGGATGTAATCCGACAAATAGGACTCATGAATGCTTCTGAGGGAGATTGTTCTGATCCGGGGATGGTACTAAGAATAATGTAGCTATTGGTGACTGTCTTAAAGTTGGTACTTAATGATAAAACGGTAATCCCTAAGAATTTAGGTATGAATCCTCCATGATCCCTTTGGTTCTGATATAAAATCAAGAAAGGCTGATAATTTATTAATTATCAGCCTTTCTCTTCTATTTAGTTGCGGAGGCCTGACTCGAACAGACGACCTTTGGGTTATGAGCCCAACGAGCTACCAACTGCTCCACTCCGCGATGTTTCTGTTTTGTGAGTGCAAAGGTACGGCTTTTATTTGAACTACCAAATATTTCGATATTTATTTTTCGATAAAAATGTTGTTTTTATGCTATGTTGCTGGAAATCAGCGATGACCTGTTTTACTTTTTTTCATAGTGCTTTCAGGTACAATTGTTAATAATTTATTTATTTTCTTGTGTGGACGAAAGAAAAGAATTACTTTTGCACAAATAATTCAGCAATGTGCAATTAACCTATGACCGTATCAAAAACAAAAGCCAAGTTAGTAGACGTTGCCCGTCAGCTTTTCGCCAAGATGGGCGTGGAGAATACTACAATGAATGATATCGCTCTTGCTTCTAAAAAGGGTAGGCGTACGCTCTATACCTATTTTAAAAGTAAGGATGAAATCTATTTGGCTGTTGTAGAGTCTGAACTGGATATTCTGTCGGATATGATGAAGCGTGTGGCAGATAAAGATATCTCTCCTGATAAAAAAATTATAGAGATGATCTACACGCGACTGGATGCAGTAAAAGAGGTGGTTTATCGTAACGGAACACTCCGTGCCAACTTCTTCAGAGATATTTGGCGGGTGGAGAAAGTCCGCAAAAGGTTTGATGCAAAAGAAATGCAACTTTTCAAAAGTGTGCTGAAGGAAGGACAAGACAAAGGGGTGTTCCATATAGACGATGTGGAAATGACCGCTGCGTTGGTACATTACTGCGTAAAAGGCATCGAGGTGCCATATATTCGAGGACATATCGGGGCGAACCTGGATATGGAAACCCGAAAAAGATATGTTGCCAACATCGTGTTTGGTGCACTACATAGAACAAAAATTAATCAATAATTTAAATTTAGTATGGGATTATTAGATGGAAAAACAGCCATTGTGACCGGTGCGGCTCGTGGTATTGGTAAAGCTATTGCTTTGAAGTTCGCTTCTGAAGGAGCAAATATCGCATTTACAGATCTTGTTATCGACGAAAATGCACAGAACACAGCGAGAGAAATCGAGGCAATGGGTGTAAAAGCTAAAGGATATGCTTCGAATGCTGCCAATTTTGAAGATACTGCAAAGGTGGTAGAAGAGATTCATAAAGATTTTGGACGTATTGATATTCTGGTTAACAATGCAGGCATTACTCGTGACGGATTGATGATGCGTATGAGTGAACAGCAGTGGGATATGGTTATCAACGTAAACCTGAAATCTGCTTTCAACTTTGTTCATGCTTGTACACCGATTATGATGCGTCAGAAAGCAGGAAGCATTATTAACATGGCGTCAGTGGTAGGAGTTCATGGTAATGCGGGACAGTCTAACTATTCAGCTTCAAAAGCCGGTATGATTGGTTTGGCTAAATCTATCGCACAGGAGCTTGGCTCTCGTGGTATTCGTGCCAATGCCATTGCTCCCGGATTTATAATCACTGATATGACAGCCGGCCTTTCGGAAGAAGTGAAAACTGAATGGGCTAAGAAAATTCCATTGCGCCGTGGCGGTACTCCTGAAGATGTGGCCAATGTGGCTACTTTCCTTGCTTCTGATATGTCTTCTTATGTATCAGGACAGGTGATCCAGGTTGATGGTGGTATGAATATGTAATATTCGGTATGACCGTTGTATACGAAGACAATCATATTATAGTAGTTAACAAGACCGCTTCCGAAATCGTTCAGGGAGACAAAACGGGGGATACTCCTCTTTCAGAAACAGTTAAGCAATATCTGAAAGATAAATATCAGAAGCCCGGAAATGTCTTTATCGGTGTAACCCATCGGCTGGACCGCCCCGTGAGCGGTCTTGTTATTTTTGCGAAAACCAGTAAGGCCTTATCCCGGCTGAATGAGATGTTCAAGAACAGTGAGGTCAGAAAGACCTATTGGGCTGTTGTGAAAAATTGCCCGAAGCAACCTGAAGGTGAACTGATACATTATCTGGTACGTAACGAAAAACAGAATAAGAGCTATGCTTATGATAAGGAGGTTCCCAATAGTAAGAAAGCAATTCTGAGCTATAAGCTTATCGGCCGTTCGGATAATTACTTCCTGCTTGAGGTTGACCTTAAGACCGGACGTCATCATCAGATCCGTTGCCAACTGGCAAAGATGGGATGCCCTATTAAAGGTGATTTGAAGTATGGCTCTCCACGTTCCAATCCGGATGGTAGTATCTGTCTGCATGCCAGGTATGTACGTTTTGTTCATCCGGTATCCAAAGAATTGATAGAACTCGATGCTCCTGTGCCGGATAGTAATTTGTGGCATGGGTTTGAAATAGATATATAGCAAAAAAGCCATTCCCTGAATAGACGAAGTAGGAATGGCTTTTTTGTTGTAGTGTGCTTACTATTATTCGGCAAACTGTGCAAATGCTCCTGGTGCTGCGAACGTTGTAGCAGTTGTATCAGCTACTTCTTTTTTAGGCTCGGTTTTCACAGTGTCTTTGACCTCTTTCTTTTGATCTTTTTTCACCGGATCCTGTGCCATGGCAAAGAATGATCCACAAGCAAACATAAACATAGCTACTACTAAAACTAACTTTTTCATAATTATTGCTTTTTAAAAGTTTTGATTGTCTGTTTTTTTAATTTCATGTTAAGGTCTAGGTTAAAAACCATCACAAACAAACATAAACATTGCTACTACTATAAAACTAACTCCTTAGTTTTATTTTCATTTGGTTAAACACTTGTACAGAGTATTTCCCAAATGCTGTGCCAGAAAGGAAGGCCTGATGTAACCGGTTGATTTGCAGTATGCTAAAAGAAAGATAAAGATGAAGGATAGTGTAGAACACTGTGGAAAGTGTGGAATGGGGTGTGGAAATATTCCACACCTTGCTGTTCGTTAAAGATCGATTCCGTATAGTTTCAATTTATTATATAATGTTTTGCGGTCAATGTCAAGTAATTGCGCGGCGCGACTTTTATTGTTGCCTGTCTGTCGCAACGCCTCCATTATATGCTCTTTTTCGGTATCTTCATCCCGCAATGCCATTTTGGGAGTTGAGGGTTGCGTCTCCTGTATCTCATTTCCCAGTTCTGTGAGACCAATAAAACTACCTTGTGCGAGCAGTGTGGCACGTTTGATTATATTCTTCATCTGTCTCAGGTTGCCGGGCCAGTGATATTCAAGAAGTGCTTTTGAAGCGTTGGCATCGAAACCGATAAGTTGCTTGTCAAGTTCTTTATTAGCTTGGTCGAGGAAGAAGTTGGCAAAAAGAAGGATATCTTCTCCACGTTCTTTCAGCGTAGGCATTCGCAAAGTGAATTCATTAATTCGATGATATAGATCTTCACGGAATGTTCCTTTTTCGATAGCTTGTTCCAAATTCTCATTGGTTGCAGATACCAGACGGATATCGACTGTTATTTCTGTATTTGAACCAACAGGACGTATTTTACGTTCCTGTAATGCACGAAGAAGTTGAATTTGTATTTCGTAGCTGAGGTTACCTATTTCATCAAGAAAAATGGTACCTCCGTTTGCTGCTACAAATGCACCGGTTTTGTCAGAGAGTGCTCCGGTAAAAGAGCCTTTGATGTGTCCGAAAAACTCAGAAGCAGCCAATTCCTTGGGGATGGAGCCACAATCGATAGCGATAAACGGTTTGTCGCAACGTTTGCTTAACTGATGAATACGGTGAGCTACATATTCCTTACCGGTTCCGCTGGCACCGTTGATCAGGACTGACATGTTAGTGGGAGCTACCAGGCTGACATAATTATAAAGTTGTTTGGCTGCATCGCTTTCTCCCTCCAGATAGGAATGGGATTCCTGTTTGGTTTTGGGACTTTTACCATGTGGGGCTACCTGTGGAAGAGGGGATTCTTTAACTTGAAGGGCTTCAGTTATTTTTTTGAGTAGCTCTTCAGGATTAACCGGTTTGGCAATATAATCTTGCGCGCCCAATTTCATGGCTTGTACTGCTGATTGGATGTCTGCATATCCTGTCATGATAATCAATGGGATATGAAGTTCTTTCTCACCCATCCATTTCAATAGATGGATGCCATCGTGGTCGGGAAGTCGTAAGTCGGAAAGAATCAGATCTGTCGGTTGTGCATCGATGTGCTTTTGCGCACGTGCAATGTTACTTACCGATGATACATTAAACCCTTTTTTGCCTAACCAGGTTTTTAGCATCATTCCGAACGTAATATCATCTTCAACTATCAGTATGGATCTCATGATGTTAGCTTTTGCCTCTTTTTGTGAGCTACAAAGGTAAGAGGTTTTGAGGTAAAGTCGTATATTTGCAGACTTAAATTAAATAAAAGCGTTATGAGAAAGAATTTTTGGATATTATTAATTATACTGGTTTGCGGTGCAGTAGCTTGTAAACCGGGACAAAAGAAAAATGGAAACATGGAAAAAGAAACTGTATTGAAAATTGAGACCTCTTTAGGAGATATCAAAGTGAAATTGTATAATGAGACTCCAAAACACAGAGATAATTTTATTAAATTGGCTGAAGACGGAACATATAATGGGACGCTGTTTCATCGCGTAATAAAAGACTTTATGGTGCAAGCCGGTGATCCGGAATCGAAAAATGCTCCGAAGGGTAAGATGTTAGGTTCGGGTGATGTCGGCTATACAGTTCCGGCAGAGTTTGTATATCCTAAATATTTCCATAAGAAAGGTGCCTTGTCTGCTGCTCGTCAGGGCGATGAGGTAAATCCTAATAAGGAGTCATCCGGCTGTCAGTTCTATATTGTTACCGGAAAAGTGTTCAGTGATTCGACTCTTCTGAATATGGAACAGCAGAAGAATCAGAATAAAGTGACTGAGGCTTTTAATGCTTTGGCACAGAAACATATGAAGGAAATCTATAAAATGCGTAAGGCTAACGATCAGGATGGACTTTTCGCTTTACAAGATACTTTGTTTATACAGGCTGAGGCTGAAGCTGCCAAACAACCGGATTTTCATTTTACTCCTGAGCAGATAAAAGCTTATACTACCGTCGGAGGTACTCCGCATTTGGATGGTGAATATACGGTTTTTGGAGAAGTTATAGAAGGTATGGATGTTGTTGATAAAATTCAGCAGGTAAAAACGGACCGCAGTGACCGTCCGGAAGAAGATGTGAAGATTATCAACGTTTCTGTTATCGAATAAATATGCTGCAGATCAACAGGCATATTCTGAGCAATGGCTTGAGGCTGGTTCACTCACAGGATGCCAGCACGCAGATGGTTGCACTCAACGTTCTTTATAATGTGGGAGCCAGGGATGAAAACCCGGAACATACCGGGTTTGCTCACCTTTTTGAGCATCTGATGTTTGGGGGCTCGGTGAATATACCCGATTATGATGCACCGCTTCAATTAGCGGGAGGAGAAAATAATGCCTGGACCAATAATGATATTACCAACTATTATCTCACTGTACCCCGGCAGAATGTAGAAACTGGATTTTGGCTTGAATCTGATAGGATGCTGAGTCTTGATTTTAGTGAGCGCAGCCTGGAAGTGCAACGTGGAGTGGTAATGGAAGAGTTCAAGCAACGCTGTCTCAATCAGCCATATGGTGATGTCGGGCATTTGTTGCGCCCTTTGGCATATCGGGTTCATCCCTATCAGTGGCCTACCATTGGTAAAGAATTGTCCCACATAGCCAATGCAACATTGGAAGAGGTCAAAGATTTCTTTTTTCGTTTTTATGCGCCCAATAATGCTGTGCTTGCTGTCACCGGAAATATATCATTTGAAGAGGCCGTAAGTCTTACGGAAAAGTGGTTCGGCCCCATTCCCCGTCGGGAGGTTCCTTTACGACAGTTGCCCAAGGAGCCTGTCCAGACAGGAGAGCGCCGCCAAGTAGTCGAGCGAAATGTACCGCTTGATTCGCTTTTTATGGCTTATCACATGTGTGACCGTTTGGATGCCGATTATTATGCATTTGATATTTTATCGGATATTTTAAGTAACGGACGTTCCAGTCGCCTGAATCAGCATCTTGTACAAGAAAAACAATTGTTTTCGAGTATTGATGCCTATATATCAGGAACGATTGATGCCGGTTTGTTTCATATCAGTGGTAAACCGGCTGCCGGTGTATCATTGGAAGAGGCCGAGGCAGCCGTACGTGAAGAGTTGAACGAGTTGCAAACTGCTTTGGTACAGGAACATGAACTTGAGAAAGTGAAGAATAAATTTGAGTCTACCCAGATATTTGGAAATATCAATTATCTGAATGTAGCGACGAATCTTGCATGGTTTGAGTTGAACGGACAAGCAGAAGATATGGAGAAGGAAGTAGAACGTTATCGTGCTGTAACTGCCGACCGTCTGAAAGCAGTGGCACAAACCGCATTCCGTGAAGAAAATGGAGTGGTACTTTACTATAAGAGTAGCAAGGGAGAGCAGGAATGAGACTTATATATAAGAATCATTATAAAGCACTATTTTTTCTTGGCCTTCCTATTGTCATCGGGCAGGTGGGAGTGATTGTACTTGGTTTTGCCGATACCTTGATGATTGGGCATCACAGTACCAATGAACTGGGGGCGGCTTCTTTCGTCAATAATATGTTTACGTTGGCTATCATCTTCAGCACCGGATTCTCGTATGGGCTTACACCCATTGTTGGCGGTTTTTATGGTGTGCGTAAATTTGCTGCTGCAGGACAAGCTTTGCGTTGTAGTTTGCTTGCCAATCTTTTGGTGGGCATTTTGCTAACCGGAATTATGGCGATTCTTTATCTGAATGTGGAAAGGTTAGGGCAGCCGGAAGAATTGCTCTCTCTGATCAAACCCTACTATCTGATATTGCTTGCTTCATTAATTTTTGTGCTGTTATTTAACGGATTCAAACAGTTTACTGACGGAATAACCGATACCAAGACAGCTATGTGGATACTTCTGGGTGGTAATGTGCTGAATATTGTAGGAAATTATATACTGATTAATGGTAAACTGGGATTTCCTGAGTTGGGACTATTAGGAGCCGGGATCAGCACATTGTTTTCGCGCATTGTCATGGTGTTGGTTTTTGTATTGGTCTTTTTTGGTAGCCGTCGTTTTTTGCGTTATAAACTGGGATTTATCCGTTTAGGATGGTCACGCGCGTTGTTTCGGCAGTTAAATGCTTTGGGGTGGCCTGTCGCTTTTCAGATGGGGATGGAGACTGCTTCATTTAGTTTGAGTACGGTGATGGTAGGATGGTTGGGCACTATTGCTCTGGCTTCCCATCAGGTGATGCTCACTATCTCACAGTTTACTTTTATGATGTTCTATGGGATGGGAGCGGCAGTGGCTGTACGGGTCAGCAATTTCAAAGGTCAAAACGATATCGTTAATGTGCGACGTACGGCTTATGCCGGTGCACATATCATATTGGCTATGGGAATCGTATTGTTATCCATTGTTTTCTTTTTCCGATATCAGGTGGGAGGATGGTTTACTGACAATACGGAAGTGTCAGCGATGGTAGTCGTTCTGATGGTGCCTTTTCTGGCTTATCAGTTTGGAGACGGAATGCAAATCAACTTTGCCAATGCACTGCGTGGCATTTCGGATGTAAAGCCTATGATGCTGATTGCTTTCATTGCCTATTTTATTATTTCTCTCCCGGCCGGGTATTTCTTTGGTTTTGTCATGGGGTGGGGATTGTTCGGAGTCTGGATGGCTTTCCCTTTCGGACTAAGTAGTGCGGCAATCATGTTATGGTTACGTTTTAGGTATAAAACAAGATAAGTTATGGCTATTCCTTCCCGTTTCACAAAAGTAAAGATCGCGGCGGGGTATACTTTGTTGCTGGTCGTGTTATTGTTCTCTCTGTTGTTCGTACATAGGGAGATGGAGAAATTGTCTGATACGGATGATGTACAAAGTTTACAGACGGACAGTTTACTTCTTCTGTTGAAAGAAAAGGATGAAAATACCATCCGGATGCTTCAGATCATCAATGAAGCGAATGAAAGCATGATTACTCCGGTTGAGTTGGATTCCATTATTGCCGAGCAGGATACGGTGATCACCCAGCAGCGTGTGCAGCACCGTATCATTACCAAACGCGATTCTGTTATTACCAAGCGAAAAAAGAAGGGTTTTTTTAGGAGGCTTGGTGAGGTTTTTGTGCCTTCAAAGGAAGATACTGCTGTATTGGTCAATACAGCAGTAGAGTTTGCCACGGACACTATTCTTGAATCTTATAACCCGATTGACTCGTTACATCAGCGTATACGTACGGTAACCAAGCGGAAGGCAAAGCCGGCAGTACGCCCTAATTATAATGCCCGCCTCCGTCGGATGAACAGGGAACTGACCACTCGCATAGACAGTATGATTACAACTTATGAACAGGTAGTCACCCGGCGTGCTGTGGATAATGCGTCCGAACAGCAAGAGCTTCGCAATAGATCCACTCGAACTATCGGAGGAATTGCCGTTGCTGCTGTATTGTTGTCTGCTTGTTTCTTGATTATGATCTGGCGGGATATTACCCGTAGCAATCGTTACCGTAGAGAATTGGAAGAGGCCAATAAACGTGCAGAAGCGTTACTTGAGGCCCGCGAAAAGTTAATGCTTGCCATTACTCATGACTTTAAAGCTCCTCTGGGTTCTATTATCGGATATACGGATTTGCTTTCAGGGTTGACAACGGACGAAAGGCAACGATTCTACCTGGACAATATGAAAAGTTCTTCGCAACATTTGCTTAAACTGGTAAGTGATTTGCTTGATTTCCATCGGTTGGATCTGAATAAAGCAGAAGTCAACCGGGTTACATTCAATCCGGCACAACTGTTCGAAGAGATTCGTGTAAGTTTCAAACCACTGACCGATGCCAAACACTTAGCTTTGGACTACAGTATAGATTCTGAGTTGGATGGACGTTTTATCAGCGATCCTTTACGCATCCGGCAAATTGTGAATAATTTGCTTTCGAATGCTGTGAAATTTACAGTAAAGGGCAATATCGCATTGAATGTCACCTACCATTCATCCAGTGTTCGCATTGAGGTTGCGGATACGGGTAAAGGAATGGCGCCCGGCGATCGTGAGAAGATTTTTCAGGAGTTTACCCGATTACCCGGAGCACAGGGGGAGGAAGGATTTGGGTTGGGACTTTCTATCGTTCACAAACTTGTGACGTTACTTGAAGGCTCGATTAGCGTGCAAAGTACGCTGGGGGAAGGAAGCCGTTTTATTGTCATTTTGCCACTGTATCCGGTAGGGCCTGTTGTCGGGGAGAAGCAGGAGGGGGTAGTTGTTTCAACCTCAGCTTCAGACCAGGCTGGTGATAGAGAAGAAATATCCTCCCAAAAGCTAAATCATGTTTTATTGATTGATGATGACCGGATTCAATTGGCACTGACCGCGGCTATGCTTGAGCAGCAGAATATTCGAGCTACTTGCTGTCAGCAGCCGGACGAGTTGATAGAACAACTTCGTACTTCTTCATTTGACGTATTGCTGACTGACGTTCAGATGCCTGCCATTAACGGGTTCGATTTGCTGAAGTTATTGCGTGCATCCAATATTCCTCAGGCACGTACTATCCCGGTTATTGCTGTTACTGCACGTAGTGAGATGGGCGAACAGGATTTCCGGGAATATGGATTTGCGGGATGTCTGCACAAACCTTTTACGGTGAAGGAACTGTTAGCGATAATAACGGGTGAAGTCCTTGAAAATTCGTCAATCAGGCCGACGGAGACCTCTCTTGATTTTCGGGCGTTGACGGCTTTTTCCGAGGATGACTCGGAAGCAGCTTCAGCTATTATTCAAACTTTTATTGAAGAAACGGAGAAAAACCGGAGTCGGATGGAAGAATCTGTCCGGACCATGGATGTGGATGGGATAGCAGGGATGGCACATAAGCTGTTGCCTCTGTTTTCTTTACTTGGGGCTTCAGGAGTACTTCCCTTACTTTCGTGGTTGGAGCAGCGCCGTGGAGAAGCTATTTCGGACGAAATTGTACGAAAAGCAAAAGAAGCCCTTCAGCAAGTAGATATCGTGCTGACAGAAGCGCGCCGGTATGCGTCAGAGGATCAGTCCCGGTGATTGTTGTGAGTCTACTCATATATAAAATCATCGTCACTTTAATCTTTTTCCGGATAATTTTGTTTTCTTTGTATCACTTTTTACATTGAGACACAAGCTTCATGAAACGAAAATGGATCAAATGGGTAAGCTGGATTTTGCTTACTCCTGTCATACTCTTTGTGATACTGATGGTATTACTCTATATTCCTCCCGTACAGAATTTTCTGAGAAAGGAGGCTGCTGCTTATGCTTCCGAAGCGACTGGTATGCAGATTAATGTCCGGCGTATCGATTTGCGGTTTCCTTTAAATTTGCTGGTAAGAGGGGTTGAGGTCATTCAGACTCCCGATACATTATTATCACTTGAAAGCTTCAATGTGCATGTGCAGGCACTTCCGCTTTTTCGTGGAAAAGTAGAAGTGGATGATATCACTCTTCGTCAGGTGACTGTTAACTCTGCTGACCTGATAGATGGTATGCGTCTGAAAGGTGTCTTAGGCAGCTTTAAACTCGAAAGCCATGGGGTGGATTTACCCAATGAAGTAGCTGTTATTAATTGGGCCGAATTATCCGATACCCATGTTCAGTTACTTCTGAATGATACTACTGCTACACCGAAAGATACTGCTCAGAGTGAGGTTCGTTGGAAAGTTGATTTACGCCATTTGAAATTAAAGAATGTTTCCTTCAGCATGCAGTTACCGGCAGACAGTATGCGTTTGGCAGCCCATGTGGGAGACGCACAAATCAATGAAGCCGAAGCCGATTTGAAGAATCTGCGTTACGGGCTTCGCAGCTTTTTGTTGTCGGGTACTTCTGTGAATTATGATGTGGGTTCGATGGAACCAGCCGAAGGCTTTGATCCGTCACATATTGCTTTGCGTGATATACGTATCGGGCTCGATTCGATGTATTATCGCGGGCGTAATATGAATGCTGTCATCCGTGAGTTTTCGATGAACGACCGGTCCGGGTTAAGTGTCACTTCACTTACCGGGCGTGTGTTTGCCAATGATACTGTCATCCGGGTGCCGGACTTGAAACTGTTGACACCCCATTCTGAAATAAATTTTACGGCACAGACCTATTGGGAGTTGGTGAATATTCCTACGACCGGACGGCTGACCGCACGCTTTAATGCGATGATCGGGAAGCAGGATGTTCTGCTTCTTGCCGGTGGGTTGCCTGATAGCTTCAAGGAGGCCTATCCTTTCCGCCCTTTGGTGATACGTGCCGGTACGGAGGGCAATCTGAAAGAGATGCAGATCACTCGTTTCAGCGCTGAGCTACCCGGAGCTTTCTCACTTTCGGGAGGTGGGGAGTTGCTGAACCTGACTGATAGCGTGGAGCGGTCGGCTGTTATCGACCTGAGAATGCAGACCCAGAATCTTAATTTCCTGACAACTCTGGGTGGAACAAGGGCGGACAGTTCTCTTGTCATTCCCAATCAGATGTCGCTTGTCGCAAAAGCCCGGATGAAAGGTCCGCAATATATGGCGCAACTCTTGCTGAAAGAGGGTGAGGGATCACTGAATGTAGATGCGGCTTACAATGGAAGTACCGAGGCTTATCGGGCCGATCTGAAGGTGGAAGCCTTGCAGCTCCATCATTTCCTGCCTAAAGATTCGATTTATGAACTGACTACATCGGTAGCAGCAGTAGGCAGGGGAACGGACTTTACTTCTTATCGTACGGTTGCTTCACTGAAAGCCTCGTTGGAGTCACTCCATTACGGACGTTACCGTATTTCGGGAATTGAAGTGACCGGTGATGTTAAGAATGCACTTGTCACAGCCCATGTGGTTAGTGACAACCGGTTGTTGAAGATGAACGCCAATGCCGAATATCATCTTGCCAAACCCTACATGGACGGAAAGGCTGATTTGGATGTTACCCAACTCGACTTGTACGAACTGGGTATTGCTCCCAAACCCTTGAAGCATCCTTTAGCTTTTAATTTTACAGCAGAGGCCCGTCGTGACCGTATTTTCACCCATCTTACGGCTGGTGATATGAAACTTAACCTTTCGGCACGTTCCAGTCTGGACAAGTTGATTGAACAATCTACTCACTTTGCCGATGTGCTGATTGAGCAGATTGATAAAAAAGAGCTTGATCATGGAGAATTGCGTAAGGCGTTGCCTACTGCCATTTTTTCGATGTCTGCCGGTAAAGAAAATCCTCTGGCATATTATCTGGCAACAAAAGATATTGCTTTTCATGATATGGGTGTGAAGTTTGGCACCGCTCCCGATTGGGGTATCAACGGAAAAGCTGCTATTCACGCATTGAAGATGGATACCCTGCAATTGGATACGATTTACTTTACTGTCAAACAAGATACGACTCGCATGAGTTTGCATGGAGGAGTCATCAACGGACCCAAGAATCCGCAGATTGTATTTAAATCGAGTATTGCCGGAGAAATACGCAACGATGATGCAGAACTCACGTTGCGCTATGAAAATGATAAAGGAGAAACCGGTGTACTTTTCGGTGTGAATGTCCGTCCATTGGTTGAGGGAAGTGGAAAAGGGGAGGGACTTGCTTTCACGCTGATACCGGAGAACCCCATTATCGCTTTTCGGAAGTTCCACTTCGTAGACCGGCACAACTGGATATATCTTCATAAAAACATGCGTCTGTATGCCAATGTCGATATGGTAGATGATGAAGATATGGGATTCCGAATGAAATCAAACCAGAGTGACACCGTGTCATTGCAGAATATTGACGTGGAGTTGCAACGCATCCGGTTGGCTGAGATCAGTAAGGTACTTCCTTACCTTCCTGATTTGTCCGGTCTCTTCTCGGCTGAGGCCAATTATGTGCAGACAGCTACTTCTTTGCAGGTATCTGCCGAGGCCAGTATCGATGAACTGACTTATGAGCGCCAACGTATCGGAGACGTTGCACTTGGGGTAACGTGGCTTCCGGGTGAAAGAGGGAAACATTACATCAGTACTTATCTGACCCATGAGGGTGAGGAAATTCTGATGGCCGACGGTTCGCTTCATCCCTCGGTAACCGGTAAGGACAGTATCGAGGTAAATGCCACAATGGAGCATTTCCCGCTAAAGATAGCCAATGCTTTTGTACCGGATCAGGTTGTTAACCTTTCGGGTGATATGGATGGTGGACTGCACATAACCGGAGATACGGATCAGCCATTGGTCAATGGTGACCTGATTCTGGACAGCGTGTCGGTCTTCGCCCGTCAGGCGGGAGCAAGGTTTACGTTCGACAACCGTCCCGTACAGATTAAGAACAGTCGTTTGATGTTCGACAAATTTGCTATTTTTACCACCAGTAAGAATCCTTTCACGATTGATGGTACAGTCGATTTTCGCGATTTGAGCAGTCCTAAAGTGAATCTGTCGATGTTGGCGGAAAACTACATGCTGCTCAACGCTCCCCGTACTAAAGAGAGTCTGGTATATGGAAAAGTGTTTGTGGACTTTAATGCAACTTTGCGTGGTCCGGTGGATGCGTTGGTGATGCGTGGCAATATGAACCTGCTGGGCAATACGGATGTCACCTATGTCTTGATGGATTCGCCGCTCACTGTGCAAGACCGGTTGGGGGACTTGGTTACTTTTACTTCTTTCAGTGATACGACCACCGTACAGAAAGAAGAAGCTCCTGTCGTGTCACTTGGCGGACTCGATATGATTATGACTGTGCAGATTGATCCCGGAGTCCGGTTGAAAGCGGATTTGAGTGCTGACCGCAGCAGCCGGGTCGAATTGCAGGGAGGAGGTAATCTGAGCATGCAATATACTCCACAAGGAGACTTATCTCTTTCAGGACGATATACCCTTACGGGGGGAATGATGAAATATGCCCTTCCTGTGATTCCGTTGAAAGAATTCAATATAAACAATGGCAGCTATGTAGAATGGACGGGAAACCCGATGGACCCGATGCTAAACCTGAAAGCCACCGAGCGCCTTCGTGCTTCGGTAGGCAGCGAAAGCGGACAGTCGCGTATGGTTAACTTTGACGTGTCGATTGTCGTGAAGAATCGTTTGGATAACCTTTCGCTGGCTTTTGAAATTGATGCACCCGATGATGCAGAAGTGCAGAATCAGTTGGCTTCTATGAGTGCTGACGAACGTGGGAAGCAAGCCATTGCCATGCTAGCTACCGGACTCTATCTTGCAAATTCCGGAAGTTCCGGAGGTGGCGGACTGAATATGGGATCGGCACTAAACAGTATACTTTCCAGTCAGATCAACGCATTGGCGGGTAATTTGAAGAATGCCAGTTTTTCGATGGGGGTAGAAGACCATGATGCTGCCGATGCAGGCGGAAAGCGTACCGACTATAGTTTCCGTTATTCACAGCGTTTCTTCAACGATCGTTTCCAGATAGTGCTTGGCGGCAAGGTATCTACCGGTGCACAAGCTACAAATGATGTTGAATCGTTTATCGATAATATTTCTTTGGAATATCGTCTCGATACATCCGGAACCCGTTACATCCGTCTTTTCCATAATAAGAATTATGAAAGTGTGCTTGAAGGAGAAATTACGGAGACCGGTATCGGTCTGGTACTGCGTAAGCGTATCGACAGATTAAGTGAGTTGTTTATTTTCCGTAAAAAGAAGAAGACGTCTCCTGATACACAGAAGGCTTCATCAACCGGTGAAGCACATCAGTAATTGATTAATAAAAGAGATTAAAATAGGATGATACGTAAAAAGATATTTCATATATTTCTTGGCACCATACAAGCCGGTTTGGTAATGCTGCTTTTGGGAGCTTGTTCTACGACCAAACATTTGCCCGAAGGAGAAGTGCTTTATACCGGATCGAAAACTATTATTGAAAACCGTCCGCAGGCACCTTTGACGGACGATGCCCTGACAGAACTGGATGCTGCGCTCGAAAAGGCTCCCAGTACAAAGGTGTTGGGATTCATTCCTATCCCTTTTAAAATGTGGGCTTACAACAGTCTGGTTCATTATAAGAAAGGATTCGGGCGCTGGCTCTTTAATCGATTTGCTGCCAATCCTCCCGTATTCATTTCTACTGTTAATCCGGAGATACGTGCCAAGGTGGGTACTAATTTGCTGCACGATTATGGATACTTTAATGGTACGGTCCGTTATCAGACTCTGCCGGACAAGAAAGACAGCCTGAAAGCAAGCATACGTTATACGGTTGACATGAAAGACCCTTATTATATTGATACGGTTTATTACACTCGTTTCAATCCGCGTACGTTGAGAATCATGGAGAGAGGGCGACGAGGTTCGCTGTTGACACCGGGCGAACAGTTCAATGTCAGTGATCTTGACGAAGAACGTAGCCGTATCAGCGCTTTGCTGCGTAACCGGGGATATTTCTATTTTCGTCCGGATTACATGAAATATCAGGCGGATACTCTGTTGAATCCCGGACATGTCAGTCTCCGGCTGATACCTGTACCCGGGCTTCCGGAAGCAGCCCAACGCCCATACTATGTAGGGAAGACATCGGTTTATCTGTATGGAAAGGGTGGAGAAGTGCCTAACAGCACACTTGAATACCGTGGACTTGACATTCATTATTATAAGAAAATGCAGGTGCGTCCGAATATGCTTTACCGTTGGCTGAATTATCAGGCATATGTCCGCAATGATTCTTTACGTAACTCCGCCCATAGCCGCTTGTATAGCCAATACCGGCAGACACGTATTCAGGAACGTCTTTCACAATTGAGTATTTTTCGTTATCTCGATCTGCAATATATACCTCAGGACTCTACGGCAACATGTGACACACTGAACGTACGTTTACAGGCTACATTTGATAAACCGTATGATGCCGAACTGGAATTTAACCTGACGACCAAGAGTAACAACCAGACCGGGCCGGGGGCATCTTTCGGGCTGACTCGTTACAATGTATTCGGTGGGGGAGAAACGTGGAATGTAAAATTGAAAGGTTCTTATGAATGGCAGACCGGGCAGAATAAAGGAAGTTCATTGATGAATAGCTGGGAGATGGGAGTGTCTACGGCTTTGACTTTCCCCCGGGTGGTATTTCCTTCTTTCGGAGGACGTGAATATGACTTCCCGGCAACAACTACTTTCCGTTTGTATATCGACCAGCTGAACCGTGCCAAATATTATAAACTATTGGCGTTCGGGGGGAATGCCACTTATGATTTTCAGCCGACTCGTACCAGCCGTCACAGCCTGACACCTCTCCGGGTGACTTTCAATGTGCTGCAACATACAACAAAAGCTTTTGAAGAGATAGCCGAACAAAATAAGGCATTGTACCGCAGTTTACAGAATCAGTTTATTCCGGCCATGGAATATACTTATACGTTTGATAACGCAGCTTTGCGCGGGGTGCGTAATCCTATTTGGTGGCAGACTACGTTTACTTCTGCCGGAAATATCACTTCCGGCATTTACCGTATTTTCGGACGGAAGTTTAGCCAGAAAGACAAAAAGTTGTTTGGTGTTCCTTTTGCTCAATTTTTAAAGGTGAACAGTGATTTCCGTTATACTTGGAAGATCGACAAGAATCAGTCCATAGCCAGTCGTGTTGCAGGAGGAATTATCTGGGCTTATGGCAATACTAATACGGCCCCTTACAGCGAGCAGTTCTATATCGGAGGTGCCAATAGTGTACGTGCTTTTACTGCACGGAGCATTGGTCCGGGTGGATTTCGTCCCACGAAAACATCCAAGGGGCTTTATCTGGACCAGACCGGGGACATCCGTATGGAGGCTAATGTAGAATATCGTTTCCGCATTTATGGTGACTTGCATGGTGCTGTCTTTTTGGATGCAGGTAACGTCTGGATGTTGCGTAAAGATGATGAGGCGCCGGAGAAGCAATTGCGCTGGAAGACTTTCGGTAAACAGATTGCTTTGGGAACGGGTACCGGTTTGCGCTATGATCTCGATTTCCTTATTTTGCGTCTGGATTGTGGCGTACCTTTGCATGACCCATACGATACGGGAAAGAAGGGATATTACAATGTGACCGGTTCTTTCTGGAAAGGGCTGGGGGTACACTTTGCTGTAGGTTATCCGTTCTAAAATAGTCGATGGCGATGAACGGAGTAAGAAAATTCTTCATACTTCGTTCTTCATTCTTCATTCTATTTTGTACTTTTGCAACGATATCTGATGAGACACATCACTAACCTTTTAATATTCACAGTTATGAAACCAACATTATTTGTGCTTGCTGCCGGCATGGGCAGTCGTTACGGAGGATTGAAACAATTGGACGGACTGGGTCCTAACGGCGAAACTATCATGGATTACTCTATCTACGACGCTATTCGTGGTGGATTTGGTAAAGTTGTATTCGTTATCCGTAAAGATTTTGAGCAGGATTTCCGTGATAAGATTCTGAGCAAATACGAAAATCATATTCCGGTGGAACTTGTGTTCCAGGCATTGGATAACCTGCCCGAAGGCTTCACTTGTCCTGCCGACCGTGTAAAACCCTGGGGTACTAACCATGCTGTCCTGATGGGTAAAGATGTTATCAAGGAACCATTTGCCGTTATCAATGCCGATGACTTCTACGGACGTGACAGCTTTGCTGTATTGGGTGCCGAACTGTCTAAGATGGACGGTAAAAAGAACGACTACTGCATGGTAGGTTACCGTGTAGGAAATACGCTTTCAGAAAGCGGATCTGTAGCCCGTGGCGTTTGCGAGACAAATCCGGAAGGTTATCTGACTACTGTGGTAGAGCGTACTGCCATCGAACGTATCGACGGTAAAGTATCATTTAAGGACGAAAACGGTGAAATGCAGACAATCGGTGATAACACTCCGGTTTCAATGAATATGTGGGGATTCACTCCCGACTATTTTGCTTATTCGGAAGAGTACTTCAAAGAATTCCTGAAAGAAAACGAAGGAAACCTGAAATCAGAATATTTCATTCCGTTGATGGTAAACAAGTTGGTGAACGAAGGCACTGCCCGCGTAAAGGTTCTGGATACTACAAGCAAATGGTTCGGCGTGACTTATGCTGCCGACCGTCAGGGTGTAGTAGATAAGATTCAGGCATTGGTAGATGCAGGCGAATATCCTGATAAACTGTTCTAAAGCTAATTTGCTTATTTCTATAATGTAGATTTTGAAAGGGACGTCTTTGTGAAGATGTCCCTTTTTAATATCAAGCCGGATCACACCTCTTCTGTGCCAAAAGCCCGGATTTCCTGTAGAAAAAGCTTTTTACTGTGCTCTGTTTCTTCTGCTTTCACCCGAATATGAAAAGGGCTTGTAAGTGAATTCTGCGATTCAGTGTCTTTTTGGTGTCTATGTTTGCAAATGGGTGTCAATTCTTTATAAGGAAATAAAGTGTATGAAGCTCTGGAACGAATGAAAAAGGATGAATATTCAAAATGTGCCACATATTTACACTCTTTTCGTTGTTTTTTCAAAATATGTGTTTATATTTGAAATATCCCTTGATACTTAATCTTGATTATATATGAAAGAACTCCTTATTCTGATTGCCCTTCTTTTCTCTTTTATTCGGCTGTCTGCCCAGTCCGATTCTATCTGGCCTCATGAGAAACTTTATGTTCATACGGACCGTGCCAATTATGAGCGCGGCGATACGGTCCGTTTCCGTGCTTACCTGATGGATACTCGCCGCGAGGCAACGGCTTACAGCCGCTACGTTTATGCCGAACTGCTGGTTGACAGTCAGGTCATCTCCCGTGAGATGGTCAAGGATGATCACGGTGTCTTTTCCGGTTACCTCTCTTTGGGCGATACGCTTCGTTCCGGCAATTATACGCTTCGTTTCTATACCCGTCATCTTTCTTCCTTGCCCCATCCCCGTTACTTCTATCGTCAGATCATTGTCGGCGGGCGTCCCTTTCAGGATTACCGCAAGGAGAGTGTGACTCGTATGGCGGCTTCCTATCATGTCTCTTTTTTTCCCGAAGGCGGACATCTTCCCTCAGGTTGTGTCAGTCGTGTCGCTTTCAAGGCTTTGAGTTCTGACGGTTTGGGGACAGATGTTCAAGGCTTTGTGCTCAATCAGCGTGGAGATACCGTCACTACACTGAGTTCGGTTCATCGGGGTATGGGCTTTTTCAATCTTGAACCGATTCCCGATGATAGTTATACAGCGGTATGTCGTAATCGTGAGGGTAAAGAGTTACGTTTCGCCCTTCCGAAGGTTGAACCGGCTTCTGCGGTAGCCCTCCGTGTCGATATTCGTAAGGATGACTTTTGGGTGCGTCTGAATTCAGGTACTGTCGTGTCTTCGAGTTATTCCCTTCGTGTCGAATATCGGGATAGTGTTCTTTTACATGCGGCTTTTTCCGGTTCCACCCCTTTGCGTGTACCTCGCTCTCCGCTGCCTCCGGGTGTACTCCGTTTTGTTTTGTTGGATGGTTCGGGTGTCCCCTTAAGCGGCCGTACCGCTTTCAATTGGAACCCTTCCGTGCGTGCTGATGTTGATTTCTTCGCTTGCCTAAAAGAGGATAAGGGACGTTCATTTTGGGATATTACTTTGGGTCTTCGTGATACTTTCGGTGAGCCGTTGAGCGGTACACTCTCTGTTTCAGTTACCGACGACCGTTATGCTCTTCAAGATACCACGGTCAATATTTTTTCCTCTTTTCTTCTGAGTTCGGACCTTCGCGGCTATGTTGAGGATTCCTCTTTCTACTTTTCCAGTGATGATTCCCGTACCTCGTATCTGTTGGACTTGTTGATGCTGACTCAGGGTTGGGTGAGATACAGCCTTGTTCCGTCCCGCAGTACCTTTTTGGTAGAGAGTAGTCAGTGCATTAGTGGCAAGGTGGTTTCCGAATATTCCGAGAAGAAGTGCATCCCTGATGCGGTTGTCACCTTATTCTCTTTCGATAAAACGGTTATGCTTCAGACGAGGAGTGACGCTTCGGGCTGTTTCCGTTTCGGCAGCCTCTCTTTTCCTCAAGGTACGCATTTCATTCTTCAGGCGCGTAAGGAAAAAGGGGGTACGGGTGTGGCGCTGTTAGTCGACCGGGATTCCATTCCGCCTGTGCATTCTTCTCTTCCCGTTTATGCGGATTGGTTTCGTGCGGAGATGGACGAGCCGATTGTAGCTGAGCAATCCGGTGATGATCCTTCTCCGGCAAGCGAGGATGTGTTTCAGCGGTCTTCTACCGACTCTTTTTTCATGGAGCAATATATAGACGAAGTTGTTGTTTCCACCAAAAGGATTGAGAAAAAGAAACGGTATGCAATCGAGTCTTCAATGGCTCACTCCGATTGGAATAAGACTTATCATGTGGACGAAATGACTCTTTCGCCCTATTCATCCACTAAAGATTTGTTGATTAATACTCCCGGGGTAGGGCAGGCAGTTGATTCGAATACGGGAGAATTTTTTTATATAACACGTATACGCACAGGGATGAGTTCTACTCCTTTCCCAGCTCTATTGATGGTAGATGGATTAGAAACTTCTTATTCTGAACTTGTCGGTATCCCTGTATCTATAGTCGAATCCGTCGAGTTGGTAAAAGATGCTGCCCAAATGGCATATATTGGATCTAAAGCATCGAATGGTGCTATTCTGATCAGTACAAAATCAGGTTTAGGCACTGTTGGTAAGAAAGCATCCAATTTTAGGATGATTCGTCCCATGGGGTATCAGTTGAAACGTGAGTTTTATTCGCCTTCTTATCCGGTTGTTCACGGTGCAATAAGTAATAGTGAAAATAGTTACAAAACAATATATTGGTCTCCTGTTCTCCAGCTAAATAATGCTGTCTCTCATTTGAAATTCAGTAATCCGGAACAGAGTCAACTGACTCTTGTTGTTCAGGGGGTTGCGTCGAATGGTAAGTTGATAAACTTAATTCAAACTTTAAGTAAAGAATAGAATAATATGGTAATACTTAAGAAAATTAATGCCAAAGGCAAGCAAAGACACATTAAAGCGTTGAGTGATGATGAAATGAAGAATCTTTTTGGAGGCTATAGCTTTCCTGTGGATTCTGACTCTTGTAGTTCGAGTGATGGTATTCAGGATTGTAGTGGTATCTGTCCTCCTCATTCCTATTTTGATGGTATAGGAATAAGAACTTTAGAGCGCACTTGTGTCTTTTTAGGACATCCTGATGGTCAACATAAAGGCTGTATTTGTGCCGTACTGGATGAATATGAGCGATGATTTCTGTTTTCTGAATTGGAAAGTTTTTTTATATCTTATGTGTCTTATAAAGGCATCTTAATTATGGTATAAATTGTTTTTGTGACTTGTGTGAGATGTTTTGTTTGATTTTGTGCTTATTCTAAAATATTTGCTTATATTTGACTCGTTGCCAGGACTTAACTCTAACAGCTTATGAAAAAAATCTTTATTTTAATTTTCTTTCTTTTGCATAGTGTTGTTTGGCTATCTGCCCAGTCTGATCATATCTGTCCTCACGAGAAACTTTATGTCCATACGGACCGTGCCAATTATGAGCGTAGTGATACGGTCCGTTTCCGTGCTTATCTGATGGATACTCGCCGCGAGGCAACGGCTTACAGCCGCTACGTTTATGCCGAACTGCTGGCTGACAGTCAGGTCATCTCCCGTGAGATGGTCAAGGATGATCACGGTGTCTTTTCCGGTTACCTCTCTTTGGGCGATACACTTCGTTCCGGCAATTATACGCTTCGTTTCTATACCCGTTATCTTTCTTCTTTGCCCGCTCCCCGTTACTTCTATCGTCAGATCATTGTCGGCGGGCGTCCCTTTCAGGATTACCGCAAGGAGAGCGTGACTCGTATGGCGGCTTCCTACCATGTCTCTTTCTTTCCGGAAGGGGGACGTCTCCCTTCGGGTTGTGTCAGCCGTGTCGCTTTCAAGGCTTTGAGTCCCGATGGTTTGGGAACAGATGTGCAGGGCTTTGTGGTCAATCAGCGTGGAGATACCGTCACCACGTTGCGTTCCGTCCATCGGGGGATGGGCTTCTTCAATCTTGAACCTGTTTCGGGTGACAGCTATACGGCGGTGTGCCGTAATCGTGAGGGGATGGAGCTTCGCTTTCCATTACCTCCGGCGGATCCTTCTGCCGTCAGCCTCCGTGTCGATGTCCGTAAGGATGACTTTCTGGTGCGTTTGAATTCAGGCGTTTCCCTGTCTCCGGGTCATTCCCTTCGTGTGGAATATCGGGATAGTATTCTTTTGCATGCGGCTTTCTCCGGTTCCAGGCCTTTGCGGCTTCCCCGTTCTCCGCTGCCTCCGGGTGTACTCCGTTTTGTTTTGTTGGATGGTTCGGGCGTTCCTATAAGTGGTCGTACCGCTTTCAATCAGAGTCCTTCCGTGCGTGCCGACGTTGATTTCTCGGCTCGCTTGAAAGAAGAGAAGGGACGTTCGTTTTGGGATGTCAGCTTGGGGCTTCGTGATTCCTCGGGTGAGCCGTTGGGCGGTACCCTTTCTGTTTCGGTCACCGACGACCGCTATGCTCTTCAGGATACCACGGTAAATATCCTTTCTTCTTTTCTTCTGAGTTCTGACCTTCAGGGCTATGTTGAGGCCCCCTCTTTCTATTTTTCCGGTGATGACTCCCGTACCTCGTATCTGTTGGACTTGCTGATGCTGACTCAGGGTTGGGTGAAATACAGCCTTGTTCCGGATCGGGGTTCTTTTCCGGTGGAGGGTAGTCAGTGTGTCAGTGGCAAGGTGGTTTCCGAATATTCGGAAAAGAAGTGTATCGCTGATGCGGTTGTCACTTTATTCTCTTTCGATAAAAAGATTATGCGTCAGACGACGAGTGATGCTTCGGGCTGTTTCCGTTTCGACAGTCTTTCCTTTCCCCGGGGTACGCATTTCATTCTTCAGGCGCGTAAGAAAAAGGGAGGTACAGATGTGGTGCTGTTGGTCGATCGGGATTCCGTTCTTTCTGTACATTCTTCTCTTCCCGTTTATGCGGATTGGTTTCGTGCAGAGATGGATGAACCGGTTGTTCCCGAACAATCCGGTAATGATCCTTCTCCGACCAGTGCGAATGTGTTTCAACGATCTTCTACCGTCCCTTTTTCCATGGAGCAATATTTAGACGAAGTTGTTGTTTCCACTAAAAAGATTGAGAAAAAGAAACAGTATGCAATCGAGTCTTTAATGGCTCACTCCGATTGGAATAAGACTTATCATGTGGACGAAATGACTCTTTCGCCTTATTCATCTACTAAAGATTTGTTGATTAATACTCCCGGAGTAGGGTGGGCAGTCGATTCGAATTCAGGAGAAGAGTTCTTTTATATATCGAGGCTTGGAGGACAGGCCTTATTAATGATAGATGGATTTCAGGCTACATATTCTGAATTGGTCGGAATGCCAGTATCTTTGGTTGAATCTGTAGAATTAATTAAAGATGTTGCTCAAATGTCCCTTTTGGGTGGAAAAGCATTGAATGGAGTCATTATGATAAGTACAAAATCAGATTGGACTTCGGTTAACAGGGCATCTAATTTTAGAGTGGTCCAGCCTAAGGGATATCAGGTGAAACGTGAATTCTATTCACCTTTTTATTCATTTGCTAATAATAAAAGAGCAAATGGTTGCAAAACAATATATTGGTCACCGGATCTTCTGCTTGATAAAGCGGCTTCTCATTTGGAATTTGGTGCTCCTCTAATCTCTTTAACGATTGTGATACAGGGAATTACATCAAGTGGCGAATTAGTTAATTTTATTAGGATATTAAAAAATGAACAATAACATGGTTATATTAAAAAAAATTAATGCAAAAAACAAGCAAGAACAGAATGTAAGGATTTTAAGTGATGATGAAATGAAAAATATTTTTGGAGGATATAGCTATCCTTTTGTTGGTGGTTCTTGTGTTACAAATCAAGGTAGTAGCTGTAGTGGTGAATGCCCTCCAGCAGTGTTATATGAAAATCCATCTTGGCATGATCTAAATCATCCAATTTTATTAGACCGCACATGTATAACTTCTTCTTTCTTTCCCAATGGACAGCCAATGAATTGTATTTGTGTTGTTTTGGATGAATATGATGGGAGGTGATTTATATATTGTTTTGTAACCATTTGTAATTGCTATGAAAGACGAATTAAATTCTCAATTATTAACTCTTGCTAATCATCAAATATTGCAAGATACTTTTACGTCGGATATTGGTCTGTTTTCTGGAAAGATGGGTAGTCTTATGTTCTTTCTTATATATGCAGCTTATACAAAAAATTCTCTATATGAAAAGTATGCTGAGAAATTATTAGAGGAAATATATAAGGATATAGTGACAGATTTGACTTTTCATTTTTCTAATGGACTTTGTGGTATAGGTTGGGGAATTGAATATTTGATACAGCATCATTATATGGAAGGGGATACGGATACAGCACTATTAGATATTGATTATTTAGTTATGCAATATGATCCGATTTACATAGAGGATCATTCTTTGGAGAGAGGCTTAGAAGGACTTGTATATTATGTCATGTCTAGATTGTGTGCTCAGAGGGATGATTGTACATATATTCCTTTTGATTTGCAATATTTGGAAAGATTGCATTTGGCTTGCCTTTCTGTCCCGATTAAAAATAGGACAGAAGTATTGTCTTTGTATATCGATAATAAAAGGGTATTTCCATATAAAAGTTGTCTTTTAAAGATTTTGGATATATTAGAAAGAAAACAGGATATTAAGAGCATAAATTGGAGAACTGGACTTAGAATGTTAATAGAATGAAACACCTTTATATCTTTAATAATCTTTCCCGTGGATTTCAATATGGTGTTGGAAGCTATATGGAACAACTATTGAAATACCTAGATAAACAAGACCAGATGTACATCACTTGTGTTAATTCCATGTCTGCTGAAAAAACAATTACCGTACAGACAATAGGGCGGATAAGATATATACATATTCCAATTTACAAATTGGCGACATTGGAGCAGATTGAGAAGTACGATGAGTCTATTGTGTATATTTTAGCTTCTTATATAAATAAAGAAGATGATAATTCTTTCTTGTTTAATTTTTGGCTTAGTAGTAATTTTTTTGTTCTTCTAAAAGATATTTATCCTTTTGCGAATATAGTGCTAGTTATACATTATTTTAAATGGTGTTTTACATTGCAAGGAGATGAGATCAAGTTTCAGCTTCTATTGAAGAAGGATTCTCGGGATAGAACTGAAATAGAAAACTCATTAGTGCACTATTTTTTAGAGGAAAAATGTGTGCTTAGATTATCTGATAAAATTGTTTGTTTATGTTATTATACACAGAATTTGATACGAGATTTGTATAAAATACCATCTCAAAAAATAATCTTAATCTACAATGGATTAGCAGATTTCAACAATGAGAAGATAAATATTGGGGAAGTGCCATTTTTAGATTCAAAAGAAAAACTGATTCTCTTTGTTGGTCGTTTGGATGACATTAAAGGTCTTGATCTACTTATTCAGGCTTTTAGGAAAATTTTAATAGATGGAAATACAGTACGGTTAATAATAATTGGGGATGGAAATTTTGAGTATTATATCAATCAGGGTTCTGATATATCCGCTAAAATAACTTATGTTGGTAAAATCAGTAAAGAGCGCTTGTATAGCTATTATCAGGTTGCGGATATAGGGGTTATACCTTCTTTTCATGAGCAATGTAGTTATGTTGCTATTGAGATGATGATGTTTGGTTTACCTATTATTGGGACTGATTCAACAGGCTTAAATGAAATGATTTTGGATGAATGTAAGCTTTATATCAAGGACAAAGAGCCATTGGTAAACCAGTTGTCTAATCGATTGACTTTTTTGTTGGGCGATGAAAAAGTCCGAAAAAGAATAGGCGTTGCTTATCGGAAAAAATATGAAGAAGAATATTCTTTTGAAAAAATGTGTATGAATTATAAGTCTTTGTTGGATAATAGTAAATGCAATGAATAGAAACATATTAAGTATTTTATTTGATGAACTTCATGTTAAATACACAAAAAAATATTTGAGTGAATTAATTGAGGGACATCCTTATAAATATAATTTATATGGCTTCTCCCAAATTCTCACTATGTATCATGTCGAGAATAAGGGAGTTCAAATATCAAAAGATGATATAGAATTATTAGATGCTCCGTTTATAGCTTATGCGGGACACGATATCGTTGTAGTAAAGGATTTAACAAGGGAGAAAATAGAATATTATTGGCAAAGAAGATGGATACAATCTTCGGTAGAAGCGTTTTGTGAAATATGGGATGGAATTGTATTATTGACAGAAACATCATCTAAATCAATAGAGCCTGATTACAAACAGCATAAATGGCAGGAGTTGGTTTCTAAAATAAAGAAGGGAGCGATAAGTGTGCTTTTGTTCATATTGTTGTTTTTGTGTATGCCTTCTCTTTGGGTAGGGACTACGTACTCTTGGATGTATTTGATTATAAATTTTATGGGTATGGGAGTTTCTTATTTGTTATTGCAGAAACAACTGCATGCCCAAAGTCTGTATGGAGATAAGATATGTACTCTATTTCATCAAAAAGATTGTAATACTGTTTTGGAGTCCGATGCCGCTAATTTTATGGGGCTTTTTAGTTGGAGTGAGATTGGGTTTGGCTATTTCATGTCTAATATAATTGGTATTCTTTTTTTTCCAGAATTAATTTTTTATATGGTTTGGGTCAATATTTTAGCTTTACCTTATACTATTTGGAGTGTTTGGTATCAATCCAAAATAGCACGCCAATGGTGTGTGCTGTGTTTGATCGTGCAATGTTTGTTATGGTGTTTGTTTTTTGTTGATTTGGGATTCCATATGATAGCGATACCGGTTTGGAACTGGAGAAGTTTATTGCTTGTTATGTGTATGTATTTATTTTCAATTCTATTAATAAATCAAATAGTACAAGTATTAACTAAGTTGAGGCAATATCGTATGGCCGCTTATGAATTGGCTAGTATTAAAGTGGTGGAAGAGGTTTTTGTTTCTCTGCTCAAAAAAGAACCTCATTACTATATTGACAGAACAGTTTCTAAAATGATATTGGGAAATCCAGATGCATCATTATGCGTTACGGTATTAACCAATCCACATTGCGAGCCATGCGGTAAGATGCATCGTAAAATAGAGAATTTATTGATGGATGTTGGTGATAGAATGTGTGTACAGTACATATTCTCTGCTTTTAATGATGAACTCTTGATTAGTAATCAGTTCTTAATTGCAGTATATTTGCAATATGGTGAGGAAAAGGGCAGGAGGATTTATGAAGAGTGGTTTACTAGAGGAAAATATACGGCAAAAGATTATATAAAGAAATTCAATCTGGATATAAATAGCGCTGACGTTTTAAGTGAATTGGAGCATCATCAAAGATGGAAAATTGGTAATCACTTATCAGCGACACCTACAATATTAGTAAATGGATATAAATTGCCCAAAAGATATCAAATAGAAGATTTGGTTCATTTGGCTAATTCCAAACTTGCAGAATTGTTATTAAGATAGTTACCTTTTGATAATAAGGATATGAAACATGCGCTTTTGCTTTTATGCGATTTAAAAATAGAAGACTTAAATCGCTGGATCACTTTTGTGACTGGTCATAATTTCTTTATATATATTCATTTGGATATTTCTTTAAAAAGACAGAAAAATAAGATCTTGCATTCGGAACAAGTGTTGGGTGTATATAGTATGTTTAATGTTCATTCTAGAAAAACGGGAAAACTCGATGCTATACTTTATTTGTTGAATATGGCGTCTACTCATAATTCTTATGATTATATACATATACTTGATGCGAAAGATTTTCCTTTGAAAGGTTTGGAGGAGTTGAATCAGTTCTGTTGTACATGTTCAGAACGTGAATTTATGGAGGTTAGACCACTGTCTAAACTAAATTATCCTTTGTATTATGAGGGAAAATATCAGATGTCAATTACTGGGAAATATGTTGATTTTCTTATTAATAGTTGTAGCTTGGGCTATTCTTTATATAGCCAAATAACTCATTTCCCTTATCCGGAGACAATTTTCTTACCTACATTCATAATGAGGTCTTCATATAGTTCAAAAGTAGGAAATATTACTTTATTGTTTGAGGAAAATGATGGAAAAGACTGGTGGAAGATAGCCACTTCTTCAGCTTTCTTTTTATGTGGGGTCAATGATGTGAATACAGATACATTATGGCAACAAATTCAATATTATCTTTTAGTTAAACCTTCTTTGCCCATATCTCCTTCGGGATGTTGGCAAACCTCAGGATTTTATGGGCATCATTATGATGCTGGCTTAGGAAATGCTTTGCTTGATATTTTTCGATTACTTAATATTGATTCGATCGGAGATTTTGGTTGTGGTCCGGGATGGTATACCGCTTTATTGTATCGTAATGGATATGCTGCTGATGGTTATGATGGTAATCCTTATGTTGAGGAAATGTCTGCACTTTTTTTTGAAGACGGTTCTTATTGTCAATGTGTGGACCTTTCAGAGGAGGTGAAGACTGAAGAACCGTTTGATGCGGTATTGAGTTTGGAAGTAGGTGAACATATTCCGGCAGATAGAGAAGATGTTTTCTTTTTGAATTTAATTCGTAATGCCCGGAAATATATTGCTTTGAGTTGGGCGGTTGAAGGACAATGTGGAAATGGGCATGTAAATTGTAGGTCTAATTATTATATAATATCTCGAATGGAAAAACATGGTTTTTATGAGAATAGAATAGTAAGCCAATATCTTAGGAGTCATGCAACGTATTGGTGGTTCAAAAATACAATTATGTTTTTTGAAAAGCAGAATATGGTATGATAGATGACTGTAAATTAGTAAGAATAACTGCCATTGTGCCCGTTTATAATGCAGAGAGGTATTTGCATCAGTGTTTAGATTCATTATTGAGACAAACAATGCCTTTTTTTGAGGCGATATTGATCAATGATGGATCTACTGATAATTCTGCGAGTATACTTTGTGACTATTGTCGTTTGGATAGTCGTTTCACATTAATTACACAAAATAATTCAGGGCTATCTATGGCGCGTAATGTTGGGTTGGAAAAAGCTGCTGGAGATTATATAGCATTCTTGGATAGTGATGACTGGCTTTCACCCGATGCTTTTGAACTGTTGTTAAAGACAGCGGACTCTTGTGATGTGGATATTATCGTTGGTAATGTTCTTACTGTCTCTCAAAAAGGTGATAATGTAACTTGTTGGTCATTTAAACGCAATTCCGATATTTTTCCGATAAATGTACCAATATCCGGAAGAAGGTATTACTTGACAGTAGAACGAGAACATAGCTATACAGTTATGGTGTATAGTTATTTGTACCGGAAATCTTTTCTTGATAAGCATAATTTCCGTTTTTTATCAATCATTCATGAAGATGAATTGTGGACTCCATTAGTATTGGTAACTGCTAAAACTGTTGCTGTTTCACCTGCTGATTTTTATTATTATAGACTCAGAGATGATTCCTTGACAAGTCTGTGTGATTCTTCTTGTAGAAGAGATTCATTATTAATAGTTGTTGATAATTTGTGGAGATTTGCTTTGGATTTGTCTGGTGGTAATTACTTGTATGAAGTGAGAGAATTGTTGTTGTTAAAAGCCATGTTTTTATTTTATACAGTCTGTTTATTACCATCGAAAGAGACTAATGATAAGTTTGATAAGGTGAGGCAATTTATACCTTTTGCTATGGCTTTCAATCACTATTCTTTTTCTGCGAATTATTATATGTCATGTATTTTGAAAGAGATGCGGATTTTTTATAAATCATTGTTTTCTGAGTCTCCTTATTGTTTTTTAGAAGGACAAATGGGTAATATACTATTTTTATATCGCTTTTCTCGTTATACTAATAAGAATTGTTATGAAAAATATGCAGATTATTTATTAAATGGATTGATGGAAGAATTACTGTCTATAGAATATCCTTTGGAGTTTTCGAATGGCTTATTAGGGATTGGTTGGGGAGTTGAATATTTAATCAGGCATGGTTATGCAGAAGGAAATGCAAATGAGATATTGGCAGATATTGATAGGCGTGTAATTGGAGAAATACATATATCCAAAATGACAGATATTAGTGTCGAACATGGGGTGACCGGATTGGGATATTATATATTGGCACGTATAATAGATAAAGATGAAAATATTCCTATCATTTCTGAACTACGTGAGTATCTTATTTATTATATTGATTGGCTTGATATTCTTCTTAGAGAGATTAAAGGGATTTATGTAGAGGCTTTAATGTTGATACAGGAGTTTTATAAGGCCGGTATTTATAAGAGCAAAACAAAATCGATTTTAATGCAAGCTGAATATTATGATAAAATACGCTTCTGAAGTAGTTATATTTATATTGGTAAGGATTGATAGCCCTGAAAGGGCACGTAATCTAGATTTAACTTTAAGTCATCTTTATGGGACAGGGATACGTCTAGAAGTTTGGGAAATTGATGCGGAGCAGAAATATCAATTAAAGCTTTCTTCGGAACGTATCTTTTATCATTTTGTTTTTGATTGTGATCCTGTATTTCATCGTACTTTGTATTGGGATTCATTGTTTAAAAAAAGTAAATATCCAGTAGTAGGAATATGGGATGCTGATATAATAGTTGAGTATTGGCAGATAGAGGAAGCTGTGAGAAGAGTGGTTGAGGGGGATAGTGTGTTGTGTTTACCTTATAATGGAGTTGTAAAAGCATTATCTTCAAAAGCCTCACAAGAATATGCGAGATGTGGTAGAACAGTTCTTTGGACACGGCATCCCAAAGAAGCTATACGCTTAATGGGAAGGCCGTCGACAGGAGGGGCTGTCCTAATGAATCGTATTATCTATTTGAATTGTGGTGGTGAAAATAAGAACTTTTATGGCTGGGGACCGGAAGATGCGGAAAGAGTGCATCGTGTCGAGATTTTAGGATATTCAGTTTCTTGGGTGAGTGGGGGACCATTATTTCATTTATATCATCCACGAAGTTATAATTCTTGGTATATCAGTGAAGAACAGGGGGCTAAAAACAGAAATGAATTTGTTAGAGTCTGTAATATGTCTCGCCAAGAACTGGAAGAATATATACTATCATGGAAATAGAATAGTGGTAATTGGAAGGATTGGGAAAATTGGTTTGTAAATTGTGGGCTGTTCCGTCAAAGAACTGCTGTTTTCTTATTAAAGGGTAAGGTTGTTATTCAGATACAATTGAAATTGGACAATGAATGGAACTTATTAATGTAATCGACTTTATTTATCATACGACTTTATTTTATTTGCCATTTCCGTGGGTGTATATTTATTCCGTTTCTTTTTTCGCAGTCTGCATAATTGAGTATCTTTGTTGCCTCAATTCCCTTATTTATAGAAAGAAGTGATTTCAGTAGAAGGATTAACAGTAGAATTTAACGCCACACCATTGTTTGAGGACGTTAGTTATGTCATCAATAAGAAAGACCGCATAGCCCTGGTGGGTAAAAACGGTGCAGGAAAATCAACGATGTTAAAGATCCTGGCCGGACTGCAAAGTCCGACACGGGGTGTTATAGCTATTCCGCGTGATGTAACGATCGGCTATCTGCCGCAGGTGATGATTCTCGCCGATAACCACACTGTGATGGAAGAGGCAGAACTGGCATTTGAACATATTTTCGAGCTTCAAGCCGATTTGGAGAGGATGAATCAGGAGTTAGCCGACCGCACTGACTATGATTCGGAAGAGTATCATAAACTTATTGACCGTTTTACGCACGAGAACGACCGTTTTCTAATGATGGGAGGGACTAACTTTCATGCAGAGATAGAACGTACCCTCTTAGGATTGGGCTTCAGTCGGGATGACTTTAATCGTCCTACCAGTGAATTTTCCGGTGGATGGCGTATGCGGATCGAGTTGGCAAAACTTTTGCTCCGCAAACCGGATGTACTGCTGCTCGATGAACCTACCAATCATTTGGATATTGAGAGTATCCAATGGCTGGAGAATTTTTTATCTACCCGTGCCAATGCAGTAGTACTGGTCAGCCACGACCGGGCTTTCCTGAATAATGTAACTACCCGTACCATCGAAATAACCTGCGGACAGATATATGATTACAAGGTGAAGTACGATGAGTTTATTGTTCTGCGTCAGGAGCGTCGTGAACAGCAGCTGCGCGCTTACGAGAATCAGCAGAAGCAGATTGAAGATACAGAGGCTTTCATTGAGCGTTTCCGATATAAAGCAACTAAGGCCGTACAGGTTCAGAGTCGTATGAAGCAGCTGGAAAAGATAGAGCGGATCGAAGTGGACGAAGTGGATAACTCGGCGTTGAGGCTTAAGTTTGTCTGCTCCAGCCGTAGTGGCAACTATCCTGTGATCTGCGAAGATGTGAAAAAAACTTACGGATCGCATGTTGTCTTCCATGATGTCAATCTGACCATCAATCGTGGCGAGAAGGTTGCTTTTGTGGGAAAGAACGGTGAAGGTAAGTCTACCCTTGTGAAATGTATCATGAGCGAGATTGATTATGAAGGCAAGCTTACCTTGGGACATAATGTACAGATAGGTTATTTTGCGCAGAATCAGGCACAGATGCTTGACGAGAACCTGACTGTTTTCGATACGATCGACCGGGTGGCAGTGGGAGATATCCGTCTCAAAATACGCGATATACTGGGAGCCTTCATGTTTGGTGGTGAAGCCTCGGATAAGAAGGTAAAAGTGCTTTCGGGAGGTGAGCGCACCCGGCTGGCAATGATAAAATTATTGTTGGAACCTGTGAACTTCCTGATACTCGACGAGCCTACCAATCATTTGGATATGCGTTCGAAGGATGTATTGAAAGAGGCCATACGCGAATTTGACGGTACAGTAATTATTGTCAGTCATGACCGTGATTTCCTGGACGGACTTGCGACTAAAGTATATGAGTTCGGTGGTGGTGTAGTGAAAGAGCACTTGGGAGGTATCTATGATTTCCTTCAAAAGAAAAAAATAGAGAACCTGAACGAACTTCAGAAAAACAATCCTTTGTCTGTCTCACCTACAGGCGGTAAGAAAGAGGAAGGAGCTGAAGAGGGGGTATCCGAAAATAAACTGTCCTACGAAGCACAGAAAGAATTTAATAAGAAGATAAAGAAACTGGAGCGCCAGGTGGCAGACTGTGAAGCTGCCATCGAACAAACAGAATCGGCTATAGCTATCCTTGAAGAGAAGATGGCTACACCCGATGGTGCTTCGGATATGTCACTTTACGAACAACACCAGAAGTTGAAACAACAACTTGACCACACGGTGGAAGAGTGGGAACGTGTTTCAATGGAGCTGGAGGAGATGAATGAAAAATAATAGTTTTTTAAGTGTATGAAAGTAATTAAGTATTTACCAATCCTTGCAATCTGTTGTATGGCAACAGGATGCAACAGTAAGAAAGAGGCCGTACTTACGTCCGGCATTGACCTTGCCAACCTTGACACAACTGCCCTGCCGGGCACCAGTTTCTATCAGTACGCTTGTGGCGGATGGATGAAAAACCATCCTCTGACAGACGAATATTCGCGTTTCGGTTCGTTTGATATGCTTGCCGAGAACAATCGCCGGCAATTGCGCGGGCTGATTGAAGGTTTGGCAGCGGGCAAACACGAAGCGGGCAGCATTGCACAGAAAGTAGGTGAACTTTATAATATTGCTATGGACAGCGTAAAGCTGAATAAGGAAGGCGTTGCTCCCATTAAACCCGAACTGGATAAAATAGGTGCTATCAAAAGTAAAACTGAGATTTATCCGTTGATCGTGGAAATGCAAAAGAATGGTATGTATCCCTATTTTATTTTTTATGTCAGCGCTGATGACATGAATAGCAATGAAAACATGGTACACACCATGCAGGGAGGCCTGGGTATGGGCGAACGGGATTATTATCTGGAGAATGATGCACAGACAAAAGAGATCCGTGATAAATATCAGCAGCATGTAGGTAAGATGTTCCGATTGGCAGGATATGATGAGGCTACTGCCGGAAAAGCAGTGAAAGCTGTAATGAACATTGAAACCCGCCTGGCCCGGTCGGCACGTTCACAAGTAGAATTACGCGATCCGCATGCCAACTATAACAAGAAGACTTTGGAAACATTGCAAAAAGAATATCCCTCTTTCGCATGGGATGTATTTTTCTCGACTGCCGGACTGAATAACTTGAAAGAGATTAATATCGGGCAGCCTGATGCAATGAAAGAAGTGAATGCCATTATCGATACAGTACCGCTTGAGGACCAGATTCTGTACTTGCAGTGGAATCTGATCAATTCGGCCGCCAATTACCTGAGTGATGACTTCGTGGCTCAGAATTTTGACTTCTATGGTCGTACCATGTCGGGTAAGAAAGAAATGCAACCTCGTTGGAAGCGTGCTGTCAGCACAGTTGACAGTTCATTGGGCGAAGCTGTCGGACAGATGTATGTGGAGAAGTACTTCCCTGCTGCGGCCAAAGAAAGGATGGTGGCTCTGGTCAAGAATCTGCAAGAATCTCTGGGCGAACGTATCAGGGAACTGAGCTGGATGGGAGAAGAGACTAAAGAAAAGGCCATGGAAAAACTGGCAACTTTCCATGTAAAGATCGGATATCCGGATAAATGGAAAGACTACTCTTCACTTGAGATAAAGGATGATTCGTATTGGGCTAATATTGAGCGCGCCAGTCAGTGGGGCTACAATGAAATGATTGCCAAATATGGTAAGCCGGTAGATAAAGAGGAGTGGCACATGACTCCGCAGACAGTAAATGCATATTACAATCCGACGACGAATGAAATCTGTTTCCCGGCCGGAATACTTCAATATCCTTTCTTTGATATGAATGCAGATGATGCTTTCAATTATGGAGCGATTGGTGTAGTTATCGGACATGAGATGACTCATGGATTTGATGACCAGGGCCGTCAGTATGATAAGGATGGTAACTTGAAAGACTGGTGGACGGCAGAGGATGCCAAGAACTTTGAAGCACGTGCAGCAGTGATGGTTAACTTCTTCGACAGCATTGAAGTAGCTCCTGGGGTTCATGCCAACGGAGAGTTTACTTTGGGTGAAAATATTGCCGATCACGGTGGACTTCAAGTGTCTTACCAGGCATTCAAAAAAGCAGCGGCGGCTGCACCTTTGAAAAATGAAAACGGATTTACACCCGAACAACGTTTCTTCCTGTCTTACGCAAATGTGTGGGCTGGCAATATCCGTCCGGAAGAAATCCTGAAACTTACGAAGATTGATCCGCACTCATTAGGTAAATGGCGTGTAGATGGCGCACTACCTCAGATTGGTGCATGGTACGAGGCTTTCAATATTACTGAAAAAGATCCGATGTACTTGCCAGTGGATAAACGGGTATCTATTTGGTAATAGATTGTTGCAAATAAACTGATAATAAGAAAGGCGCTGACTCATTTAATTGTGAGTCAGCGCTTTTTTATTATTAATTCACACCTTATTTATAACGTGTGATAAACAATATTTTGTAACTTTGCGCACCAAATACTTAATAAGCAAATCAATGTCTGAGTCTAAAAGAATAAAAACCGCACTGGTATCGGTTTATCACAAAGAAGGTTTGGATGAAATCATTACCAAACTGCACGAAGAAGGAGTGGAGTTCTTATCAACGGGAGGAACTCGTCAGTTTATCGAATCACTGGGCTATCCCTGTAAGGCTGTCGAAGATTTGACTTCGTACCCTTCGATTTTGGGTGGCAGAGTGAAGACGCTGCATCCGAAGATTTTCGGAGGTATTCTTTGCCGTCGCGGACTGGAACAAGACATCCAGCAGATTGAAAAATATGAAATTCCTGAAATAGATCTTGTCATTGTAGATCTTTATCCATTTGAGGCTACGGTTGCTTCAGGTGCCGATGAAGCTGCTATTATCGAGAAAATTGATATAGGCGGAATCTCTTTGATTCGTGCCGCTGCTAAAAATTACAACGATGTGATTATTGTTGCTTCTCAGGCCCAGTATAAACCATTGCTCGATATGTTGATGGAGCATGGAGCTACTTCTTCCCTTGAAGAACGCCGCTGGATGGCAAAAGAGGCATTTGCAGTTTCATCACATTATGATTCGGCTATTTTCAATTACTTTGATGCCGAGGAGGGATCTGCTTTCCGTTGTTCTGCAAACAGCCAGAAGGCGCTGCGTTATGGTGAAAATCCGCATCAGAAAGGATATTTCTATGGAAACCTGGACGAGATGTTCGACCAGATTCATGGAAAAGAAATTTCTTACAACAATCTGCTCGACATTAATGCTGCTGTAGACTTGATTGATGAATTTGATGACGTTACATTTGCTATTCTGAAGCATAACAATGCTTGCGGACTGGCTTCCCGCCCGACTGTGCTTGAGGCATGGAAAGATGCTTTGGCCGGTGATCCGGTTTCTGCGTTTGGCGGCGTATTGATCACGAATGCCGTTATTGATAAAGAGACTGCGGAAGAGATTAATAAAATCTTCTTTGAAGTAGTGATTGCTCCTGATTATGATGTAGATGCACTTGAAATTCTTGGGCAGAAAAAGAACCGTATTATTTTGGTTCGTAAAGAAGCCAAATTGCCGAGAAAGCAATTCCGCTCTTTGCTCAATGGTGTACTGGTTCAGGATAGAGACTTGAATATTGAATCAACGGCAGACCTTAAAACGGTAACTGATAAAATTCCTACTCCCGAAGAGGTCGAAGATCTGTTGTTTGCTAATAAGATAGTGAAAAACAGTAAATCGAATGCCATCGTACTGGCAAAAGGTAAACAATTGCTGGCAAGCGGTGTAGGACAGACTTCGCGTGTGGATGCATTGAAGCAGGCTATCGAGAAGGCTAAGTCATTTGGATTTGACCTGCAGGGTGCAGTGATGGCGTCGGATGCTTTCTTCCCTTTCCCCGACTGTGTGGAAATTGCGGATAAAGAAGGTGTGACAGCTGTTATTCAGCCGGGAGGTTCGGTGAAAGACCAGTTGACATTTGACTATTGCAACGAACATGGCATGGCAATGGTGACAACGGGTATCCGCCACTTTAAGCACTAATTAAAAACTTGTTGTATGCCGGACAACCCGTTAGGACACACTGGCATATCGACGCATTAGAAATTTATTCATTATGGGATTATTCTCTTTTACACAAGAAATAGCAATGGACCTCGGTACGGCCAATACTATCATAATTACCGGTGGTAAGATTGTAGTAGATGAGCCTTCGGTGGTGGCCCTTGACCGTCGGACAGACAAGATGATTGCTGTGGGGGAAAAGGCAAAACTGATGCACGAAAAGACCCACGAGAATATTCGTACCATCCGTCCGCTACGTGACGGAGTGATTGCCGACTTCTATGCTTGCGAGCAGATGATGCGCGGATTAATCAAACAGGTAAATACTCGCAACCGTCTTTTTTCTCCGTCGCTTCGTATGGTGATCGGAGTGCCTTCGGGTAGTACGGAAGTTGAACTTCGTGCTGTTCGTGACTCTGCCGAACATGCCGGTGGACGTGATGTTTATCTGGTATTTGAACCTATGGCCGCAGCTATTGGCATTGGTATCGATGTAGAGGCACCGGAAGGAAATATGATTGTCGATATAGGTGGTGGTTCTACCGAGATTGCCGTAATTTCATTGGGAGGTATTGTTTCGAATAACTCCATTCGCATTGCAGGTGACGATCTGACAGCAGATATTCAGGAATATATGAGCCGCCAACATAACGTTAAAGTCAGTGAACGTATGGCCGAGCGTATTAAAATCAATGTAGGTGCTGCTTTGACCGAACTGGGTGAGGATGCTCCGGAAGATTATATTGTTCACGGACCGAACCGTATTACTGCGCTTCCGATGGAAGTGCCGGTATGTTATCAGGAAGTAGCACACTGCCTTGAGAAATCAATTTCAAAAATTGAAACGGCTATTTTGAGCGCGTTGGAGAATACGCCTCCTGAACTGTATGCTGATATTGTACACAATGGAATCTATCTGGCCGGTGGTGGAGCGCTGCTTCGTGGCTTGGACAAACGTCTGACTGATAAGATTAATATTCCTTTCCACATTGCGGAAGATCCGTTGCATGCAGTGGCTAAAGGTACAGGTGTTGCATTGAAGAATGTAGACCGTTTCTCATTCTTGATGAGATAAATAATTAACTACGAATTACGAGCTATAAGTTACTGGCAGTGCATAAATGTAGCTGCATATACTTGTAGCTCGTAGTTCGTAGCTTGTAACTTATATGTCTTTATGCGGAATTTACTGAACTTTCTCTTGAAATATAATCACTGGTTCCTCTTCATTTTATTGGAGGTGATCAGTTTTGTTTTGTTATTTCGCTTTAATCACTATCAACACAGTGTTTATTTCAGTTCGGCTAATGCGGTTGCCGGCAAAGTGTATGAAGTATCCGGAGGGATTACTTCTTATTTCCATTTAAAATCGGTCAATGAAGATTTGCTGGATCGCATTATGGAACTGGAACAACAGAATCACAATCTGGAGGATGCTCTGGGAAGGCATTTATCAGACTCTACCGAATTAAATAGTATCCGCAATTTACCTAATACGGATTATCAGGTTTTTAAGGCGCGGGTCATCAATAACAGTCTCAATCTGGTAGATAATTACATCACTTTAAATCGTGGATCGAAAGATGGGATCCGTCCGGAAATGGGAGTTGTCGACGGAAACGGAGTCGTTGGTATCGTATACGATACTTCTTCTCATTATTCCCGGGTCATTTCGGTGCTGAACAGCAAGTCCAGTATTAGTTGTAAAATTGTGGGTAGTGAATATTTTGGTTATCTGAAATGGGAGTATGGAGATTCCCGATATGCTTATTTGAAAGATTTACCCCGTCATGCAGAGTTCAACTTAGGGGATACAGTGGTAACCAGTGGTTATTCTACCGTTTTTCCTGAAGGGATCATGATTGGTACTGTAGATGATATGGCCGATTCGAATGACGGGCTCTCTTATTTGTTGAAAGTAAAGCTGGCAACGGATTTTGGTAAAGTGAGTGAAGTGCGTGTGATTGCAAGGACCGGCCAGCATGAACAAAAAGAATTGGAACAAAAGAGTTTGGCGCAATGATTATCAACTATATACATAGAATAGGATGGTTTGTCGGTCTGATCTTGCTTCAGGTACTGATCCTGAATAATGTGCATATTGCCGGTGTGGCTACTCCTTTTTTATATGTCTACTTTATTTTAAAGTTTAATTCCGGTACTTCCCGAAACGAATTGATGTTATGGGGCTTTTGCATAGGTCTTGCCATTGATATCTTTTCTAACACACCGGGTATGAATGCGGCGGCGACAGTGTTACTGGCTTTTCTACGTCCGTTGTTTCTCCGTTTGTTTACTCCTCGCGATACTTTGGACAGCATTGTACCTTCGTTGAAAAGTATGGGGATTGCTTCTTTTCTCAAATATCTGGTGGTGAGTGTCTTTGTACATCATCTTATGTTGCTTACTCTTGAGTTCTTCTCATTTACCAGCATACCGTTATTGCTGTTAAGGGTGGTGTCGAGCACCATTTTGACTATAACTTGTATTATGGCTGTTGAAGGAGTGAGGAAATAGATATGGCAAAAGATTATGTGCTGGAGAAACGAAAATATGTGATCGGTGGAGTAGCGCTGGCTATTGTCCTGATCTACTTAGTGCGTTTATTTTCACTCCAGATAGCTACGGATGACTATAAGAAGAATGCCGACAGTAATGCTTTCTTAAATAAAATTCAGTATCCGTCACGTGGGGCGATGTACGATCGGAATGATAAATTGTTGGTGTTTAATCAGCCTGCTTATGATATTACAATGGTTCCAAAGGAAGTTGAGAACCTTGATACACTTGATTTGTGTCAGACGCTGAATATCACCCGTGCGCAGTTCCTGAGAATTATGAGTGATATGAAAGACCGCCGTAGAAATCCGGGATATTCACGTTATACTAATCAGGTATTTATGTCTCAGCTTTCGGCAGAAGAGTGTGGGGTGTTTCAGGAGAAACTATTTAAATTCCGGGGATTCTATATACAGCGTCGCACCATTCGACAATATAGTTATAACTCTGCTGCCCATGTGCTTGGTGATATCGGTGAGGTATCAATGAAAGACATAGAAAATGATGATTACTACATCCGTGGCGACTATATCGGTAAGCAAGGCATTGAAAAATCGTATGAATCTTTTTTGCGTGGTGAAAAGGGAGTGGAAGTATTGTTGCGTGATGCTCATGGGCGCATACAGGGGCATTATATGGATGGGAAGTATGATAAACGTCCGGTACCCGGGAAGAATCTGAAACTCGGAATTGATATTGATCTCCAGATGTTGGGAGAGCGTTTATTGAAAAACAAAATCGGTAGTATTGTAGCTATTGAGCCGGAAACGGGGGAAATACTTTGTATGGTTTCCTCGCCTGATTTTGATCCGAGACTGATGATTGGGCGTCAGCGTGGAAAGAATCACCTCATGCTTCAGAGAGATCCGATGAAACCTTTGCTAAACCGTTCGATTATGGGGGTATATCCTCCGGGATCAACGTTTAAGACAGCACAAGCACTGACTTTCTTACAGGAAGGAATTATTCAGACCAATACGCCGGCCTTTCCTTGTGCTCATGGATTCAATTACGGAAGCCTGCATGTAGGTTGCCATGCCCATGGTTCACCGCTGCCATTGATACCGGCCATTGCTACTTCATGTAACTCTTATTTTTGCTGGGGATTGTTCCGGATGTTTGGTGACCGGAAGTATGGCTCCTCGCAAAATGCCATTACTGTTTGGAAAGATCACATGGTTTCTCAAGGTTTTGGTTATAAACTTGGAGTAGACTTGCCGGGGGAGAAGCGCGGATTGATCCCTAATGCTCAGTTTTATGATAAAGCTTATCGTGGACGCTGGAATGGATTGACGGTAATCAGTATTGCCATCGGTCAGGGAGAGATTCTGGCAACTCCGCTGCAGATAGCCAATCTGGGTGCTACTATTGCCAATCGGGGACATTTTATCACTCCGCATATTGTGAAAGAAATACAAGACGAACAGCTTGACAGTATCTATCGGGTGCCCAAAAAGACCTCTATCGACCGAAAACATTATGAAGATGTGGTGACCGGTATGCGGGCTGCGGTTACGGGAGGAACTTGCCGGGTGGCTGGGGCCATTTTGCCGGATGTTGAAGTGTGTGGTAAGACCGGTACGGCGCAGAATCGTGGTCATGACCATTCTGTCTTTATGGGATTTGCTCCGATGAATAATCCCAAGATAGCCATTGCTGTATATGTTGAGAACGGTGGCTTTGGTGCGGTTTACGGAGTACCTATCGGGGCACTGATGATGGAACAATATTTAAAAGGAAAGCTGTCCCCCGAGAACGAGATACGTGCAGAAGAATATAGTAATAGAGTGATTATGTATGGAAACGAGGAGCGTTAGTTTATGGAAAACATTGGATTGGGTAACGATCGGTATTTACCTGCTCCTTATTATCGGCGGATGGTTCAGTGTGTGTGGAGCCAGTTATGATTATGGTGATCGTGACTTTCTGGATTTTTCTACCCGCGCCGGTAAGCAATTTATGTGGATTATCTGTTCATTTGGGCTTGGCTTCATTCTTTTGATGCTTGAAGAACGGATGTACGATATGTTTGCATACCTTGTATATATAGGTCTGATTCTTCTGTTGATAGTGACCATCTTTATCGCACCTGATACAAAAGGTTCCCGTTCTTGGTTAATATTAGGTCCGGTCAGTCTCCAGCCGGCGGAATTCGCAAAGTTTGCAACGGCTTTGGCATTGGCGAAATTTATGAATGCCTATTCTTTTAATATAAAGAAGTGGAAATGCTTTTTGCCTTTGGTTGCTTTTATTCTGTTGCCGATGTTGCTGATCGTGTTACAGAAAGAAACCGGTTCGGCATTGGTCTATCTTGCTTTTTTCTTGATGCTGTATCGCGAAGGTATGCCCGGAGTTGTTTTGTTTTCAGGGGTATGTGCAGTAGTATATTTTGTGGTAGGTATTCGTTTTGATCAGGTGTTTATTGCCGACACACCTACACCGATCGGAGAATTTGCTGTTTTGATGATGATACTTTTGTTTGCAGGTTCCATGGTTTGGGTGTATAGAAAGAAATGGGAGCCTGTGCGGAATATTATAGGTGGTAGTTTGCTTGCATTGTCGATTGCCTACCTTGTTTCTGAGTATCTTGTTCCTTTTAATCTGGTTTGGGTAGAGTGGGGACTTTGTGTGGTGGTTATCTGCTATCTGCTTTACTTGTCTCTGAGCGAGCGGCAACGTGCTTATCTCCTGATAGCATTGTTTGCTTTGGGATCTATTGGTTTTCTCTACTCAAGCGATTATGTTTTCGACAATATCCTTGAACCTCATCAGCAGATTCGTATAAAGGTAGTGTTGGGGATGGAAGAGGATTTGGCTGGTGCCGGTTATAATGTTAACCAGTCTAAGATAGCGATTGGTTCTGGAGGATTGACCGGCAAGGGCTTTCTGAACGGTACGCAAACGAAGTTGAAATATGTGCCTGAACAAGATACAGACTTTATTTTCTGTACTGTAGGCGAAGAACAGGGATTTGTTGGTTCAGCTGCTGTCCTCTTACTTTTCCTGGCATTGATACTGCGTCTTATAGCGGTATCGGAGCGGCAGACCTCAACTTTTGGACGGGTTTATGGCTATTCGGTTGTGAGTATCTTCCTTTTCCATTTATTTATTAATGTCGGAATGGTGCTTGGTCTGACTCCTGTGATTGGTATTCCGTTACCTTTCTTTAGTTATGGGGGGTCGTCTTTATGGGGATTTACTATTCTGCTCTTTATTTTTCTGCGTATTGATGCAGGACGTAGCAGGCGGTTATAAGTGCTCGATTTTCAGTCCCACATCAATGATTCCGGTTATTTGTTCATCTTTCATTCCGTGTACAACTTTAAAAGTATAGTTACCGGGATGCTTGATGGAGCAGTCTTTTAAGGGGAGAGCCGATTGGTAAAGACTTCCCCAGCCGGTTCCTTTCCATTTACCTTCCTGGTCAGTCAGAGTAAACTTCAGAGTGTCTGTTTTCCATACAGTTGAATCTTCCAAATTGTAACTGATAAGGATGTCCAGATTCTGATAAGGATAATTACTGCTGTTGCGTACACCGGCAGACAATCGCAGATTGATCAGGGAGTCATTCAAAGGGACATTGAAAAAGAGTGTATCACTCTTTTTCCATCCACCTTGAGGGATGGATTGATATGAGTGATACACAGTGTTATCGTCACATGCAGTCAGTATCCATGTCATGAGAAGCATGCAGATGCTATTCTTGAGCAGGTTTTTCATTTCCCTGGGGTTTCTCGGTGCGTTTAGGTTGTTCGTTGTTACGTGGTCCGCGGGGTTCGCGTGGAGGGCGCTGCTCACGGGGTTCATTCTTACGTGTTTCCCGATTTTCATTATTGCGCGGTTCACGAGCCTCATTATTTTTGCGCGGCTGATTGTTGCTGCGGTTATTGTTTCTGGGGCGTTCTCCTCGTGTGCGTTGTTGCCCTTGTACCGGTTGAGCTCCACTGTTCTCTTTGTTTTCTATAGCCGTCGGCGATGGGTTTTGTGTTTCAGCATTGGCGGCTTGTTGCGGACGGTTGTTATTGTTCTTTTTCTTCTTTTTGCGGTTTCCGTTTCCACCTTCTTCTTTTCCATTTCCATCTTTTCCGTTACGGCGACGGTCACGGTCAAAACGTGTCAGACTTTCTTGTTCCAACAGGTCAATCGGCTTTTTAGGTTCCGGTTTGCGTTCAGCTTCCAATAGACTATCCGGTTTGATGCCCCTTTTGTTCAGTCCTATCACTTCGAATGCCCGTTTCCCGCTGATAGTGACTAAGTTTGCGGCGAAATTCTTGTCTGTTGAATACGAAATCTGGTTGCTGAGAATATCTGCTTTGAAGAAATAATAGGTTCCGTCTTTAGTTTCCAGTTCAATCTCTCTTGAAGGCAGGCGCTTCTGCGCTTCTACATAGCAATCTACTTCGTAGTTCAGGCAACATTTTAACTTAGCACACTGTCCTGCCAGTTTTTGAGGATTGAGTGAAATGTCCTGATACCTTGCTGCGCTGGTCGATACAGACACAAAACTTGTCATCCAGGTGGCGCAACACAATTCACGTCCGCAAGGACCGATACCTCCGATGCGTCCTGCCTCCTGGCGCGCACCGATCTGTTTCATTTCGATACGTACTCTGAAAGCTTCAGCCAACACTTTAATTAACTGCCGAAAGTCGACGCGTTCGTCAGCGATGTAGTAGAAGATAGCTTTGTTGCCGTCTCCCTGATATTCTACGTCGCCAATTTTCATGTCCAAATTCAGGCTGGCCGCTATCTGACGCGCACGAATCATTGTGGCGTGTTCTTTGGCTTTGGCTTCTTCATATTTCTCCATATCCACAGCTTTGGCTTTGCGGTAGATACGTTTGATTTCAGCATCTTGTTTAAAGTTTGCCTTTTTCATCTGGAGCGGCACTAACCGTCCCGTCAGGGTAACGGTGCCGATGTCATGTCCCGGTGTAGCTTCTACGGCTACGATGTCTCCCTTCTCTAATTTGATTTTGTTGCTGTTTCGGTAGTATCCCTTGCGGGTGTTCTTGAACTGAACCTCTACCATGTCACTCTCCTCCGCATTGCCCGGTATGTCGGCCAGCCAATCGTAGGTATTTAGTTTTTTATCTTGTCGGGAACAGCTCTTACAGCAAAGGCCTCCGCTCCCATTATGCAGTTTAAATTCCATATACTTTATTTTAAAGTTATTGCTTCAACAGTACGATCATCTTCAGTGAGAAGTCGAAAAATACCATTTTAGCGTTTACATTCTGTTCAATATGTTTTTGAGCTTCACTCAGTTCGTCCATGATGCCCATCACGTTTCGTTCGTTTACAAAAGGGGCAAACCGTGTAGCGAAGTTCTGTTCATCTAATGTCATATAAGTCAATTCTTTCCGATGCAGGTTGTAGATGAAATTCTCCCGGATCATCCGTTGGCAGTACTCCAGGAAGTTCTTCTGACGTTCACGTCCCATGCCTGACACTTGTTCGCTCCACAATTTCATTTCCCGGATTTTTCTTTGGTAAGAAAGGCGCATCAGGCTGACAAATAACTCAAAAAACAGTTGATTCTCTTCATTCAGATGAATGGTTTCAAGCGCTTTGATAAAGTTTCCGTTAGCCAGGTGGGCAATCGAAATACTGGTCGCCTGCTGCACTCCATATTTGTTTTGTAAAGCGTCGGCAATGCATTGTTCGTCTATTTTGCGTAGATTGAAACGTTGTGTGCGGCTCAGTATCGTTTGGAGAATTAATTCCGGATTCTCTGATACCAGTAAGAAAATCGTTTTCTGGGGTGGTTCTTCCAGCAGCTTTAATAACTTGTTGGCACAAGCTTGCTGCATCTTTTCGGGAAGCCAAAGAATGGTAATCTTAAATCCTCCTTCGCTGGATTTAAGGCTGAGCTTTTTCATGATCTCATCACTTTCTTTGGTGTAAATCACCGCCTGTGCATTTTCTGCGTTAATTTCGTTTAGCCAGTGGTTAATCGTAAAATAGGGATTATTCAGTACCAGTTTTCTCCATTCCACAATGTAATCATCACTTCTTCCGTTTTTTACTACCGGAAAAACGAAGTGAACATCGGGGTGAACCAGCTTATTGAACTTCACACACGACGGACAGACTCCACAAGCGTCTGTCTCACTGCGGTTCGTGCAACTCAGGTAGCGTGCATAGGCTAATGCCAATGGAAACTTGCCCACACCTTCAGGCCCGCAGAAAAGTTGGGCGTGTGGTATGCGTCCTTCGCTGACTTCTTGTATCAGTCGCTGCTTGGCTGCCTCTTGTCCGATGACGTCTCTGAAAAACATAGTTTAATAAATCGCTTTGGCTACTTCTTTTATACTGTCCACTGCTCCGATGGAGTAAAAGTGGATACTGGGTACACCGGCGGCCATCAGCTCTTTACATTGGTTGATACACCATTCGATACCCACTTTGCGGGCTTCCTCGTCTGTTTTGCACTTCAGTGCTTCCTGGGTTAGTTCTTCCGGAAGGTCTACCTTAAATGTTTTCGGAACCATGCTTAGTTGGGATAACTTCTTGAAAGGTTTGATGCCCGGAATAATCGGGATGTGTATTCCTGCCTGGTGTACTCTTTCTACGAAATCAAAGTATTTCTTGTTGTCATAGAACAATTGTGTCACAGCATATTCGGCTCCGGCTTCCACTTTCTTTTTCAGCCAATAGATATCCATGTCGATGTTAGGTGCTTCTTCATGTTTTTCCGGATAACAGGCCACTCCATAAGAGAAAGGAGTATTTGTTACTTTCATCTCCGAACCGTCTACAAAGATACCTTTATTGAAATTATTGATCTGTTCCTGTAACTCTAAAGCATGATGATGTCCGTCTCCTTCGGGGGTAAAAACCGATTCGTGCTTTGCTTTATCTCCACGGAGAACCAACAGATCGGTAATTCCCAGGAATTGTAGGTCGAGCAGTACGTATTCAGTTTCTTCCTGAGTAAAACCACTGCACAGAATGTGAGGTACTACCGTCATATTATACTTGTTCTGGATAGCAGCTGCTACAGCTACGGTTCCCGGACGTCTTCGTAGCCGATTGCGCTGATAAAGCCCATTCCCCAGATCTCTGTATACATATTCACTGCGGTGCGTAGTGATATTGATATACTTGGGGTCAAATTCTCGTAATGTATCTATGGTTTGATACAGCTTCTCAATACCTGTACCTTTCAGAGGAGGAAGTATTTCAAAAGAGAAGGCTGTTTTTTCGTTGCTATGTATTAAGTCAATTACTCTCATTGTTTCTTTATTCGTCGTTGCTCTCCTTATAATAAGGTGCATATTGGGACAAAAATACGAAAAAAAGATGAAATGAAATCGTTGTGGAACCCTAAAAGATTGCTATCTCTTCCGGTTATGAATCTTTTTTGGCTGTTAACCGATACTTTTAATGAATGAAAGGCAAGATTTACATGGACAGATGCTCCTTTGGGGATATTTTTAAAGTTCGGTTTTGTTGTCCCTTCTGTTGATTTTGCTGGTGTATTTGTTCTTTTATTCCTTATGACAGAAGTCTTAGAACTACCTTATGACGGTACATCTTGTTTATTTTGAAAGACCTTTGCGCTTGAATTGCGAAAGAATCATAATTAGCTGATTTTGCCCTGGAAAACGATGAAAGAAAGTTTTTGTCTGTTACTATAACTGCTTTCATATGCTTTGGTAGAACATGCCCTGTTTTTGGGGGGGGAGAGAAATTATGGCAAAATGTGCTTTTAACATTAGTCTTTTATCTTTTCTTTTCGTCCCATTTCACTCTTTCCCGGTCTCTTTCCTTTTTTCTTTTTGTATCTTTCATCTCCCATCCGCTTTTCTGTCCTCTCCTCCGCGAAATGCATTTCTATCTTCCATCTTCCACCTTTTTCCATCTTTTTATCTGATTATCATTTATTTACCCTGGTGGAAGATTGCGTTTTCAGCCCGTTTATCTTCCACCTTCATCTTCCATCTTCCACCCTCTGCCATCGCTTGAAAAACTTTCCTAATTCCCTCGTATTCAGAAGTATATTCTTCGTTTCTTGTCTGCTTTCCCTTTAAAAAGCATTTTCATATCCCCGCTTGTTTGTTTGAAAATGCTCTGCTTTTTTCCGGAAGTCCTTTGTTATTTGCCGCTTGGGATATTCTTTGCTCCCCGTCCGCCCCATTTCCTGTCCGCTGTTCCCTTTCTCCCGCCTTCCTGAATAGACGGCGCTTACCCTTTACCTTGTCCTCCCGCCTTTCCTTCCGCCGGCACTTTCCCTCAAGCATGGTCTGTCCGAAGCATACGTTGCCTTGACGCTGCCTTTACGCGCGTACCCCCCGTAACCTTGAATGCGGGTTCCATTTACCAACCGGGGTAAACGCTTTTACATGCCGAGGTAAATGGCTTTACATGCTGAGGTAAATGCTTTTACATGCCCGGGTAAATGGCTTTACATCAAGAATAAAATTCAGGTAAATATACTCTTCTGATTATCAATGATATTTAACTGCTGACCCAGCTACGCATTTGTCCGGGTGCCCCCTGAGAATCCCTTTCCCATATCCCCCCCTGAGAAATTTGCAACCGCCTGGCGGTTCGTTCCCAACACAGAGATTCCCCTCCCTCCCCAATGGATCCCCCCCTCCTTGTTTTCCAAGTATTCCCCCTCTATATATTATAATAATGTGTCCTCTTGGCCCTCCCTTTTCCCTTCTTTTTAAAGTATGCTTTAAAACCTACCTCTCCCTCAGCCCTTTACATCTAAATTTATATTTTTATTCAAAAAAACTTCCTTATATATTTGCCTTGTATTGGTAAATCGCGTACTTTTGCACCCGCTTTCCAAGAGAGGGAGAGCCGATTGAAATTGACATGTTGCAGCCGCGTATTGATTGCCTTAACGAACAACAAAAATAATCTCCTTTTTCTTTGGAGTTTAATATTAAAATTCGTTATCTTTGCAGTCCGATTCGCGATAAAAGGCGTTTATTCCGGTGCCTTTCCCTTTCGCTAAGAGAGCCAGAGAACAGACCGGGAAAACATTTTAAAAAAAAACTTCCAAAAACATTTGGTGTTTTAAAATAAACCTTTTACCTTTGCACCCGCTTTTGAAACGAAGCACAATCGAAAAGAAGAGTTCTTTGAAAAATTGATAAACAATACAAGTAGTACAAGTAAATTTAGAACCGTCAATACTTATTATATAGGTATATGAAAAAATGACCGTCAATAAATTTTCGACATCCTGAACAGAGCTAATATTGTCCCTTATTGGGATATATAACAATACTTTTACAATGAAGAGTTTGATCCTGGCTCAGGATGAACGCTAGCTACAGGCTTAACACATGCAAGTCGAGGGGCATCAGGAAGAAAGCTTGCTTTCTTTGCTGGCGACCGGCGCACGGGTGAGTAACACGTATCCAACCTGCCCTTTACTCGGGGATAGCCTTTCGAAAGAAAGATTAATACCCGATGGGATAATCATTCCGCATGGTCTGATTATTAAAGGATTCCGGTAAAGGATGGGGATGCGTTCCATTAGGTTGTTGGTGAGGTAACGGCCCACCAAGCCTTCGATGGATAGGGGTTCTGAGAGGAAGGTCCCCCACATTGGAACTGAGACACGGTCCAAACTCCTACGGGAGGCAGCAGTGAGGAATATTGGTCAATGGGCGCGAGCCTGAACCAGCCAAGTAGCGTGAAGGATGACTGCCCTATGGGTTGTAAACTTCTTTTATATTAGAATAAAGTGCAGTATGTATACTGTTTTGTATGTATAATATGAATAAGGATCGGCTAACTCCGTGCCAGCAGCCGCGGTAATACGGAGGATCCGAGCGTTATCCGGATTTATTGGGTTTAAAGGGAGCGTAGGTGGACTGGTAAGTCAGTTGTGAAAGTTTGCGGCTCAACCGTAAAATTGCAGTTGATACTGTCAGTCTTGAGTACAGTAGAGGTGGGCGGAATTCGTGGTGTAGCGGTGAAATGCTTAGATATCACGAAGAACTCCGATTGCGAAGGCAGCTCACTGGACTGCAACTGACACTGATGCTCGAAAGTGTGGGTATCAAACAGGATTAGATACCCTGGTAGTCCACACAGTAAACGATGAATACTCGCTGTTTGCGATATACAGTAAGCGGCCAAGCGAAAGCATTAAGTATTCCACCTGGGGAGTACGCCGGCAACGGTGAAACTCAAAGGAATTGACGGGGGCCCGCACAAGCGGAGGAACATGTGGTTTAATTCGATGATACGCGAGGAACCTTACCCGGGCTTAAATTGCAGTGGAATGATGTGGAAACATGTCAGTGAGCAATCACCGCTGTGAAGGTGCTGCATGGTTGTCGTCAGCTCGTGCCGTGAGGTGTCGGCTTAAGTGCCATAACGAGCGCAACCCTTATCTTCAGTTACTAACAGGTCATGCTGAGGACTCTGGAGAGACTGCCGTCGTAAGATGTGAGGAAGGTGGGGATGACGTCAAATCAGCACGGCCCTTACGTCCGGGGCTACACACGTGTTACAATGGGGGGTACAGAAGGCAGCTACCTGGTGACAGGATGCTAATCCCAAAAGCCTCTCTCAGTTCGGATCGAAGTCTGCAACCCGACTTCGTGAAGCTGGATTCGCTAGTAATCGCGCATCAGCCACGGCGCGGTGAATACGTTCCCGGGCCTTGTACACACCGCCCGTCAAGCCATGGGAGCCGGGGGTACCTGAAGTACGTAACCGCAAGGAGCGTCCTAGGGTAAAACTGGTGACTGGGGCTAAGTCGTAACAAGGTAGCCGTACCGGAAGGTGCGGCTGGAACACCTCCTTTCTGGAGCGATGTTGAAAACGACGTTCATTGGTTCTAAAATTGTACTACTGGTACTTGTTTATTTATAGAATATAGATCGACCATCTATAGCAATATAGATAGAGATAAACAAGAGAAAACAGAAGCCGAGTCTAAAAACAGGACACGGTTGAACTAGTCCTATAGCTCAGTTGGTTAGAGCGCTACACTGATAATGTAGAGGTCGGCAGTTCAACTCTGCCTGGGACTACCAAGACGAGATTGATATCTTGTATGATTGGGGGATTAGCTCAGCTGGCTAGAGCATCTGCCTTGCACGCAGAGGGTCAACGGTTCGAATCCGTTATTCTCCACCATTGATACGCCGGCAACACAAGTTGCCGAATGTTATCATACGATCTTTGACATGATGTACAAAAAAAAGTAAATTTAGTAAGAGCTAAAAGTATATATCGAACCATTGGGTTCAGATCCTTTCTAACAAAAGGAGATGACCCTGGCGATAAAAGAAAGTAAATAAGGGCGCATGGCGGATGCCTTGGCTCTCGGAGGCGATGAAGGACGTGATAAGCTGCGATAAGCTTCGGGTAGGTGCAAATAACCTTTGATCCGAAGATTTCCGAATGGGACAACCCGGCATTCTGAAGGAATGTCATCCAACCAAGTTGGAGGCTAACGCAGGGAACTGAAACATCTTAGTACCTGCAGGAAAAGAAAATAAATAATGATTCCCCTAGTAGTGGCGAGCGAACGGGGAATAGCCCAAACCACCCATGTTACGGCATGTGTGGGGTTGTAGGACCACGCTCTCGCAAGAAAGTTATTGAGAAGAAGCGGCTGGAAAGTCGCGCCATAGACGGTGATAGCCCGGTATTCTAAGGTAACTGAAGCGTAGTGGTATCCTGAGTAGCGCGGAGCACGAGGAATTCTGCGTGAACCAGCCGGGACCATCCGGTAAGGCTAAATACTCCCGAGAGACCGATAGCGAACCAGTACTGTGAAGGAAAGGTGAAAAGCACTTCGAATAGAAGAGTGAAATAGTCCCTGAAACCATGCGCCTACAAGCGGTCGGAGCAGCGTAAGCTGTGACGGCGTGCCTTTTGCATAATGAACCTACGAGTTACTTTTTCCGGCAAGGTTAAGCATCTTGAGATGTGGATCCGAAGCGAAAGCGAGTCTGAACAGGGCGGATAGTCGGAAGGAGTAGACGCGAAACCAAGTGATCTACCCTTGGGCAGGTTGAAGGTTAGGTAACACTAACTGGAGGACCGAACCGATAAGCGTTGAAAAGCTTCCGGATGACCTGAGGGTGGGGGTGAAAGGCTAATCAAACTTGGAGATAGCTCGTACTCCCCGAAATGCATTTAGGTGCAGCCTTGAGAATTACTAATGTGAGGTAGAGCGACTGATAAGATGCGAGGGCTTCACCGCCTATCAAGTCTTGATAAACTCCGAATGCGCATTAGTTCGATCTCAGGAGTGAGGGCATGGGTGCTAAGGTCCATGTCCTAAAGGAGAAGAATCCAGACCATCAGCTAAGGTCCCCAAATAAACACTAAGTTGAACTAACGAAGTCAGATTGCTAAGACAGCTAGGATGTTGGCTTGGAAGCAGCCATTCATTTAAAGAGTGCGTAACAGCTCACTAGTCGAGGAGTTTGGCGTGGATAATAATCGGGCATCAAGTGTTTTACCGAAGCTATGGGATACGTAAGTATCGGTAGGGGAGCATTCCACTCCGCGTTGAAGGCGAAGCGTGAGCTTTACTGGAGCGTGTGGAAAAGCAAATGTAGGTATAAGTAACGATAAAGGGGGTGAGAAACCCCCTCGCCGCAAGACTAAGGTTTCCTGATCAACGCTAATCGGATCAGGGTTAGTCGGGTCCTAAGGCTCAGCCGAACGGTGATGCCGATGGCAGAACAGGTTAATATTCCTGTACTAGCATTAAGAGTGACGTGGAGACGGAGGAGTGACAACGCCGCGGACTGACGGAATAGTCCGTTAAAGGGTGTAGATGTTGATTGTCCCAGGCAAATCCGGGATAAGAGTCGAACCTGACAGTATACCAATTTCCTCGGAAAACGGTAATAGTGCGTGTAAACATACTCCCAAGAAAATCCGCTAAACTTAATCTTAATGGTACCCGTACCGCAAACGGACACACGTAGTCGGGTTGAATATACTCAGGCGCTTGAGTGAATCACGGTTAAGGAACTAGGCAAATTGACCCTGTAACTTCGGGATAAAGGGTCCCTACCCGGTGACGGGAGGGCGCAGAGAATAGGTCCAGGCAACTGTTTAACAAAAACACAGGGCTGTGCAAAATTGAAAGATCACGTATACAGCCTGACACCTGCCCGGTGCTGGAAGGTTAAGAGGAGATGTCATCGCAAGAGAAGCATTGAATTGAAGCCCCAGTAAACGGCGGCCGTAACTATAACGGTCCTAAGGTAGCGAAATTCCTTGTCGGGTAAGTTCCGACCTGCACGAATGGTGTAATGATCTGGACACTGTCTCAACCGTGAGCTCAGTGAAATTGTAGTATCGGTGAAGATGCCGATTACCCGCGATGGGACGAAAAGACCCCGTGAACCTTTACTATAGCTTAACATTGAATTTGGGTAATTGATGTGTAGGATAGGCCGGAGACTTTGAAGCAGGTACGCCAGTATTTGTGGAGTCGCTGTTGAAATACGGCCCTTTGATTATTTGAGTTCTAACTCGCTGTTGCGAGGACACTGTTTGGTGGGTAGTTTGACTGGGGTGGTCGCCTCCAAAAGTGTAACGGAGGCTTCTAAAGGTGCCCTCACGCCGATTGGTAACCGGCGGCAGAGTGTAATGGCATAAGGGCGCTTGACTGGGAGACTTACAAGTCGATCAGGTAGGAAACTAGAGCATAGTGATCCGGTGTTTCCGTATGGAAGGGACATCGCTCAAAGGATAAAAGGTACTCCGGGGATAACAGGCTGATCCCTCCCAAGAGCTCATATCGACGGAGGGGTTTGGCACCTCGATGTCGGCTCGTCACATCCTGGGGCTGGAGAAGGTCCCAAGGGTTGGGCTGTTCGCCCATTAAAGTGGCACGCGAGCTGGGTTCAGAACGTCGTGAGACAGTTCGGTCTCTATCTATCGTGGGCGCATGAAATTTGCGTGGCTCTGACACTAGTACGAGAGGACCGTGTTGGACTGACCTCTGGTTTACCGGTTGTGCCGCCAGGTGCATTGCCGGGTATCTAAGTCGGGATTGGATAAGTGCTGAAAGCATCTAAGTACGAAGCCAGCCACAAGATTAGATTTCTTTTAGGGTCGTTGTAGACTACAACGTTGATAGGACGCAGGTGTACAGGTGGTAACATCACAGCCGAGCGTTACTAATTGCCCGATGACTTTCTTTTATTGTCCTTTATGGTTTATATATCCGTTTAGCTTTACTATCGGGGTGATAGACGGCTAAGTTTACTTTTGTACATTATGTCTGCCTTATTCAGGTGACTATAGCATCAGGGTTCCACCTCTTCCCATTCCGAACAGAGAAGTTAAGCCTGATCACGCCGATGGTACTGCGTAACAGTGGGAGAGTAGGTAGTCGCCGTTTTTTTTAGAGAGTTCATCCCCTCGGGTCAGAAGACACGAGGGGATGACTTGTTTATAGACGTAGGAAAAGAAGGAGGGAGGATAACAACCGAACTGATGCACTCGTTTATAAATAAAATACTACTTAAAATACGAATATTTACTGATAATTTGTATGTTATGAGGATTATTATTCGTATCTTTGTCGCCCGAATTATGTCTACCTACTTAAGATTCAGATGAAAATTAGTTAAGTAGTACATAACGTTTGGGCTTTTTTTGTACCTTTGCAACGATTAAAAAAAAGAAGCTTTGGGAAAGTTTGATAAATACAAAATTGATTTGAAAGGAATGCAAGCAGACTCATGTAAGTATGAGTTTCTACTTGACAATCTTTTTTTCGCTCATATTGATGGCCCTGAAGTTCAGAAAGGTAAAGTCAACGTAGAGTTGACGGTTAAAAAGACCTCTCGTGCTTTTGAATTGAGCTTCCAGACAGAAGGTATCGTATGGGTACCATGTGACCGTTGTTTGGATGAGATGGAGCAGCCGGTTACTTCCTCAGATAAGTTGATGGTGAAATTTGGCCGTGAATATGCTGAAGAGGGAGATAATCTGATTGTGATCCCTGAGGAAGAAGGGGAGATCAATGTAGCTTGGTTTATGTACGAGTTTATAGCTTTGGCTATCCCGATGAAGCATGTGCATGCTCCTGGTAAATGCAATAAAGCTGTGACCAGTAAGCTGAACAAGCATCTTAGAACAAGTAGTGATGACGATGCAGAAGAATCTTTTGGCGCTGGTGAGGATATCGTTGTGGAAGATGAAGCGGAGGAACAGATTGATCCGCGCTGGAATGAATTAAAAAAAATATTAGATAATAATTAAAGTTTAAAAGAAAATGGCACATCCTAAGAGAAGACAATCAAAAACAAGAACTGCAAAGAGAAGAACTCATGATAAAGCAGTAGCTCCTACATTGGCTATTTGCCCGAACTGCGGTGAATGGCATGTTTACCACACAGTATGCGGCGCTTGCGGATACTACAGAGGTAAGCTGGCAATTGAAAAAGAAGCTGCTGTATAATTGCAGTCTGAATAAGCTTATACTTATCAAACAGCCAGAGAGCATTGCTCTCCGGCTGCTTTAAGTATTAGATGTATTGCTAAATTAAAACAGAATTGATGGAAAAAATAAATGCAGTAATCACAGGAGTCGGAGGATATGTACCTGATTATGTCTTGACAAACGACGAGATATCTAAGATGGTGGATACCAATGACGAGTGGATTATGACTCGTATCGGAGTAAAAGAAAGACGAATACTGAACGAAGAGGGATTAGGTACTTCGTATATGGCCCGTAAGGCAGCTAAACAGTTGATGAAAAAAACGGGTTCAAATCCTGATGACATTGATTTAGTTATCGTTGCAACTACTACTCCTGACTATCATTTCCCCTCAACAGCTTCTATTCTTTGTGATAAACTCGGACTAAAAAATGCTTTTGCTTTCGATCTACAGGCTGCTTGTAGCGGATTCTTGTATCTGATGGAAACAGCTGCCAATTTTATTCGTTCGGGACGATATAAAAAAGTAATCATTGTTGGTGCCGATAAAATGTCATCAATGGTAGATTACACAGAACGTGCAACATGCCCTATCTTCGGTGATGGAGCGGCAGCTTTTATGCTTGAACCGACCACGGAAGACTTGGGAATTATGGATGCTATATTGAGAACTGATGGTAAGGGATTGCCTTTCCTCCACATGAAAGCGGGTGGTTCGGTTTGTCCTCCTTCTTATTTCACGGTTGACAATAAAATGCATTATATTCATCAGGAAGGTAGAACTGTGTTCAAGTACGCTGTCTCTAATATGTCTGATGTCAGTGCAGCTATAGCAGAAAAGAACGGGCTGACAAAAGATAACATTGACTGGATTGTTCCCCATCAAGCCAATATGCGCATCATCGAAGCGGTAGCTCATCGCATGGAAGTTCCGATGGAGAAAGTTCTGGTGGATATTCAGCATTACGGTAATACGAGTGCGGGTACGCTGCCATTGTGTATCTGGGATTTTGAAGAGAAACTTAAGAAAGGCGATAACATTATTTTCACTGCGTTTGGTGCCGGATTTACTTGGGGTGCCGTGTATGTGAAATGGGGTTACGACGGGAAAAAAGAATAGTAACGAAAGTTGCTAATATAAATCACATAAAACGCATCTTATTTCGATTCGATGCGTTTTTTTGTCTAAATCAATAAATGGAAGGCGATGCATAAAGCTGGTTTTGTGAATATAGTAGGAAATCCCAATGTGGGTAAGTCGACACTGATGAATGTGTTGGTAGGCGAACGTATTTCAATTGCTACGTTTAAGGCGCAGACTACTCGTCACCGGATTATGGGTATCTATAATACGGATGATATGCAGATTGTTTTTTCGGATACTCCGGGGGTGCTGAAACCTAATTATAAGTTGCAGGAATCTATGCTGAACTTTTCGACTTCAGCATTAGCGGATGCAGATGTCTTGCTTTATGTGACAGACGTGATTGAAACTCCTGATAAGAATAATGAATTTATTCAGAAAGTGCGTCAGCAGACTGCTCCGGTTTTGTTGTTGATTAACAAGATTGACTTGACTGACCAGGAAAAGTTGGTGAAGCTGGTGGAAGACTGGAAAGAGTTGCTTCCACAAGCTGAGATTATTCCGATTTCGGCAGCTACAAAGTTCAATGTGGACTATGTGATGAAGCGGATCAAAGAACTTTTGCCTGACTCACCTCCTTATTTTGATAAGGACCAGTGGACTGATAAGCCGGCCCGTTTCTTTGTCAACGAGATTATCCGTGAGAAGATCCTGTTGTACTATGATAAAGAGATTCCGTACTCGGTAGAGGTGGTGGTGGAGCAATTCAAAGAAGATGCGAAGAAGATACATATTCATGCCGTGATTTATGTAGAGCGTGATTCTCAGAAAGGCATTATTATAGGAAAACAGGGTAAAGCCCTGAAGAAAGTTGCCACTGAGGCACGGCGGGATCTGGAACGTTTTTTCGGAAAAACTGTTTTTCTGGAAACCTATGTGAAAGTAGACAAAGATTGGCGCAGCTCTGACAAGGAATTGCGGAATTTTGGTTATCAGTTAGATTAAAAAAGAAAATTCATACGACTGTGATAGTCGCAAAAATAAAGTGTGTAAACTATGGGAAATTTAGTTGCAATCGTAGGACGACCCAATGTGGGCAAGTCTACCTTATTTAATCGTTTGACGAAGACCCGTCAGGCAATTGTGAACGATGAAGCGGGTACTACCCGTGATAGGCAGTATGGTAAATCCGAATGGTTAGGGCGAGAGTTTTCTGTTGTTGATACCGGTGGATGGGTAGTAAACTCTGACGATATATTCGAAGAGGAAATCCGCAAGCAGGTATTGATGGCAGTGGATGAAGCGGATGTGATTCTGTTTGTGGTGGATGTGACAAATGGAGTGACAGATTTGGATATGCAGGTAGCTGCCATATTACGCCGTGCCAAAAGTCCGGTCATCATGGTGGCCAACAAGACGGATAATCATGAGCTGCGATACAATGCTCCTGAGTTTTATCGGTTGGGATTGGGCGATCCTTATTGTATCTCTGCGATTAGTGGTAGTGGTACAGGAGATCTGATGGACTTGATTGTTAGTAAATTCAAGAAAGAATCCGATGAGATTCTGGATGAAGACATCCCTCGTTTCGCTGTGGTGGGACGTCCTAATGCCGGTAAATCGTCTATTGTGAATGCTTTTATCGGGGAAGAACGTAATATTGTTACAGAAATAGCCGGAACAACCCGCGATTCTATTTACACTCGTTACAATAAGTTTGGCTTCGATTTCTATCTGGTAGATACAGCCGGCATTCGTAAAAAGAATAAGGTAAACGAGGATCTCGAATATTATTCGGTTGTCCGTTCTATTCGTGCCATAGAGGGGGCCGATGTATGTATCCTGATGGTGGATGCGACCCGTGGTATAGAAAGCCAGGATTTGAATATATTCTCGTTGATTCAGAAAAACTCAAAAGGGTTAGTGGTAGTCGTGAATAAGTGGGATCTTGTAGAAAACAAGACTGATAAAGTAATGAAGACTTTTGAAGAAGCCATTCGTTCACGTTTTGCTCCTTTTGTTGATTTCCCTATTGTGTTTGCATCGGCATTGACAAAACAGAGAATTCTCAAGGTGCTTGAAGAGGCACGTAAAGTTTACGAGAACCGTATGATTAAAATTCCGACAGCTCGCCTGAACGAAGAGATGCTTCCGTTGATCGAAGCTTATCCGCCTCCTGCGACTAAGGGAAAATATATCAAGATTAAGTACGTTACTCAGCTGCCTAATACGCAGGTACCCTCGTTTGTCTTCTTTGCTAATCTTCCACAGTACGTGAAAGAGCCTTATAGAAGATTCCTGGAGAACAAGATGCGTGAAAAGTGGGATCTGAGTGGAACGCCTATCAATATTTATATCAGACAGAAGTGATTTTTGTGTCGAATAGTATTGATATATAAATGTAAAAGCCGGATTATCATAATTCCGGCTTTCTTTTTGCCCATCATTTTTGAAATAATTGATTCTTTTTGTTTCTTATATAACTCTTTTTATTTATATTTGTACAGAGCAAAAAGAAACAAACCATAAATACAGACAGAGGCTACATGGAAACGAAGGCAGAAATACTATTGGTTGACGATCATGCACTGATTCTTGAAGGGATGCAACGCATGCTTGAGTTAGTGCCGGGGGTTAAAGTTGCCGATGCGGTGACTTCGGGAACGAGAGCTGCCGAATTGATTGGGGAGAGAGACTACGATATCTATGTTTTGGATGTAAGCCTCCCCGATATATCAGGATTCGATTTGGTTGATATGATTCGTGAGATTAATGAGAGTGCACGTATTATTATTAGTACTATGCATGAAGAAATCTGGATTATCAACCGTTTGATTCGTCAGAAAGTGAATGCCGTGATCCTTAAATCATCCGAAGCTATGGAAATAGGAAATGCCGTGAAGAGCGTGCTTGCAGGTGATTCTTATGCATGTCCGCGGTTTAAGTCCATTCGTCAGAGGTTAAGCCTCAGTCCTGTACAAATTCATCCTAAAGATATACCCACAAAGCGCGAGCTTGATGTACTGAAAGCTGTCGCGAGGGGATGTAATACGCATGAAGTTGCGGCTGAATTGAAGATTTCAGAAAATACTGTCGAAACATTTCGCAAAAGGCTAATACAAAAGTTTTGTGCAAAGAACGCTATCGATATGGTAGTGAAAGCTATGGCAAAAGGATGGATAGAGATTGGATGATTCTATTTATTTCAATTTGTCACGGTTTTCGGTGATGTTTTGCTGCATTTTTTTTGTTATCTTTGATGTGTAATTGGAATTATTCTCTTTTTAAGTTTTATTGAGAACTTTGGGACAGTCAATATGTCGTGATGATATATGTCGATTCTATTAACTGGTTTTTTTATAACAAAAAGTGGGCTCATGAGTTGCGATGATTCATGAGCCCTTCTATTTCAATCTGTTGAGAAGATCAGCCTTCGAGGTTTTGTATTTCTACATCCTTTACTTTACGCAGCAGGTCGGAAGCGAAAATGAAATTGTTCAGCTGTTCGTTGGTCGAAGTGAAGATGTCGTCTTTCGTACCTTCCCACTCTTTGGTTCCCTGATAAATATAGATAATCTTTTCGCCAATACCCATTACCGAGTTCATGTCGTGAGTATTGATGATGGTGGTCATGTTGTACTCCCGGGTAATATCGTGAATCAGGTCGTCTATTACCAAAGAGGTTTTCGGGTCGAGTCCTGAGTTCGGTTCATCGCAGAAGAGATACTGCGGGTTCAGCGCAATGGCCCGTGCGATAGCTACACGTTTCTGCATACCGCCACTGATTTCGCCGGGAAATTTATCTTTAGCTTCTGTCAGGTTGACCCGATCGAGGCAGAACATGGCCCGTTTGGTTTGTTCGCGCAATGTATCGGTACCGAACATGTTGAGCGGGAACATTACGTTATCTAAAACGGACATGGAGTCGAACAAAGCCGCGCTTTGGAAAATCATTCCCATTTCGCGTCGCAAATGTTTCTTTTCTTTTTTACCCATTGCCAGAAAGTTGCGTCCGTCATAGAGTACTTCACCCTTTTCCGGTATCAGCAATCCGACGATGCACTTCATCAATACCGTCTTACCCGAACCGCTCTGACCGATAATCAGGCTGGTTTTTCCGTTTTCGAAAGAGGCATCTATATTATGCAATACCGTTTTACCTTCGAATGATTTATAGAGTCCTTTTACTTCGATCATCCCATTAAAAGTTTAGTTAATACCAGGTCGGCAAACAAAATCAGTACGCTGCTGGAAACCACCGAATCGGTAGATGCCTTTCCCACTTCTATCGAGCCGCCCTCTACGGTATAGCCGAAAAAAGAGGATACACTGGCAATGATAAAGGCAAAAAACAGTGACTTGATGATGCCGCACCACACAAACCATTCTACAAACATATACTGGAGTCCGTATTCAAGGTCGGTGGCCGTCATAATACCGCCGAACCAGCAGGTGGCGAATGCTCCGATGATACCTGCAAAGATGCTGAAGGTCACCAGAATAGGAATCATGGTAACCATTGCCGTGATTTTGGGTAATATCAGATAGTTGGCGGAATTCACTCCCATGATTTCGAGTGCATCAATCTGCTGTGTCACACGCATTGTACCCAGTTCGGAAGCGATGTTCGATCCCACTTTACCGGCCAGGATCAGACACATGATGGAGGAGGAGAACTCAAGCAAAAGAATCTCACGAGTGACGTATCCTACCGTCCAGCGGGGCATCCATGGGCTTTCGATGTTTAGTTTAATCTGGATGGTAATCACCGCGCCGATGAAGAATGAAATCAACAGCACGATGCCGATAGAGTTTACCCCCAGTTGCTCTATCTCTTTGATATATTGCCGGAAGAACATACGCATGCGCTCGGGACGTGAAAAAGTCCGTCCCATAAGCATCATGTATCTGCCGACGGTTCTTAATGCTTTAATCATAACTCGTATATTTGTTTGCAAATGTACGTTTTTTCGGCTTATTTTTGCTACATTTGCCGCAAAATAACAAAGGATATGGAAGAAAGCAAGATGGTGCTTCGTACCGAAGACTTGGTGAAAAAGTACGGTAAGCGTACGGTAGTGAGCCATGTTTCCATCAATGTGAAGCAGGGTGAGATTGTAGGTTTGCTGGGGCCGAATGGTGCCGGTAAGACCACTTCGTTCTACATGACCGTAGGATTGATTACCCCGAATGAAGGCCGTATTTTCCTGGACGATCTTGAAATAACGAAATATCCTGTTTATAAACGTGCCCAGACCGGTATCGGATATCTGGCTCAGGAGGCTTCGGTTTTCCGCCAGATGACGGTGGAGGACAACATTGCTTCCGTGCTTGAGATGACTAATAAACCTCTCGATTATCAGAAAGATAAGCTCGAAAGTTTGATTGCCGAGTTTCGTTTGCAGAAAGTGCGGAAGAATAAAGGTACCCAGTTGTCGGGTGGTGAGCGCCGCCGTACGGAGATCGCGCGTTGTCTGGCTATCGACCCCAAATTCATCATGCTCGATGAACCCTTTGCCGGAGTAGACCCGATTGCCGTAGAAGATATCCAGCAGATTGTATGGAAGTTGAAAGATAAAAACATCGGTATCCTGATTACCGATCATAACGTACAGGAAACATTGAGTATTACCGATCGTGCCTATCTGCTGTTCGAAGGAAAAATTCTGTTTCAGGGTACCCCTGAGGAGTTGGCTGAGAATAAGATTGTGCGTGAGAAATATCTGAGTAACAGTTTCGTTTTGCGCCGCAAAGACTTCCAGTTGAAAGATTAGTCTGCTGTTTCCGTTCTCCTGTGTATCGGGGGAGCCGTTTGAACATAGAATACATAAAAAAAACCTTTTACCGGTTCTTCTGGTAAAAGGTTTCTTTTTAATTCTTTCTCCTATCGTCAATCTCTCGGTCTGGCTTCTTTGAGTACCATAGTACGGCCTTCGTATTCCGCTCCGTTTAATTCTGCGATAGCTTTTGTTGCAGCTGCATCGTCATCCATTTCTACGAAACCAAAACCTTTTGATCTGCCTGTTTCGCGATCGATGATTACTTTACAAGAAGTTACTTTTCCGTAGTCTTCCATAACTTGTTGCAGATCTGCTTCCTTAACACGGTAGTTAAGGTTTCCAACATAAATGTTCATAGTGAAAATGATAAAAATAAAATAAATGAAATAAAAAACTCTCCGGAAGATGATTTAATAATAAAAAGATTAAAGAAACAGAGAGTTTACAAAAGCGTCTTGTCGACGGGAGTAAAAACCTTGTAATCGAAATCGAGAAACTAATCGATCATCTTTCCGCAACAAAGAAACACATAAAATCCGGAATTGCAATAACTTTTTCTCTTTTTTTGTGTGCGAAACCTATGAAATTTAACGGGTTGGAGAGATCTTTGGATGAAGTTGGAAAACATAAGTTGTAAAGAAGATACTGACTTCCCGGTGTTACGGTGAAGGTGGTGGAAGTTTGATAGCATTTTGTCAAAATGACAATCGTATTCTCTCATATTTGTTTATTTCGGAGGACCATTCGTCTAAGTCAGAAAAAAACGTCTTCCAGCCAGTTTGCCCATTATCTTTTTGTTTACCCGATGACCGGTTTCTGGACAGACTGAAAGAGAAACATATCCTCTTGATGCATCATGTACTTTTTTATGTCAAATACTTGTTCTTCCGATAGTCCGGTCGCGTCGTTTCGCGGAGAGCAACCAGAGTGAAAAAAGAGTTCGGAAGCTTCTTTTTCCGGAACAATATATGCAATTGGGGAAAACATTTAAAGAAATCCGGAAAAGAAGTAAGCGTTTTCCGGAAATGCTAACGTCTTTCGGGGCAAATGTACCCGTCTTTTCCGCAAAAAGAAGCTTGCTTTTCAGTAAAACACAGGTTTTGTTTCCGGAAGAGTCAGGCTTTGGGAGGCAAAAAGCCACCTTCCGGAGCTCTATTTCCTCCGGATGGAGCGGAGAAACGAAAAGCCGAGTGAGCGGAAAGAAGGATTTTTGATCCTTTTGACAGTATAATCTCCGATTGTTGCTATAATTGATATTTGTGGTAGCACTCCGTTAGCAATGAACCGGTTTCCGACCTCCTTATCCACATCCGGTTGTGTTGAACTTCACTGCTTTGCCGGCCTCTGTTCCGGACTTTTCCGTCCGGACCTGTCTTTTTGTTTTCTTCTTTTTTGGTTAATAAAAAGTAAAACGGGTTCTTTTGAAAACGGATTAATGTCTTTTCTGCCGTATGTCCGGCTGCTTTCGTCCGAAATGGCGATTCTCTGCAAATGAAATAATTCTGCAATGTTTTTTGAAATTTGAAAGATTAGCACTAATTTTGCACCCTCGTTTGAGTATAGAATAAAGTATAAATCAAATAAATAATTGTCAGAATGAACGTTTCATTACAAAACATTGACAAAGTAAGCGCATTGCTTACCGTGAAGCTTGAAAAAGCTGACTACCAGCCTCAGGTAGACAAATCGTTGAAGAACATCCGTCAGAAAGCTCAGGTTCCGGGATTCCGTCCGGGCATGGTTCCTATGAGCTTGGTGAAGAAGATGTATGGTAAGTCAGTCATTGCCGACGAGGTGAACAAATTGCTTTCTGAGAAAGTATACGAATACATTAAGGAGAATAACGTAAACATCCTTGGCGAACCGATGCCTAACGAAGAAAAGCAGCCGGATATCGATTTCGATACAATGGAAGAATTCGAATTTGTATTCGATATCGCTTTGGCTCCGGAGTTCAAAGCTGAGGTTAGCAGCCAGGACAAGGTAGACTACTATACAATCGAGGTAACTGACGAAATGGTAGAAAACCAGATTAAAGCTTATACTCAACGTAACGGAAAATACGAACAGGTAGAGGCATACGAAGAAAACGATATGCTGAAAGGTCTGTTGGCCGAACTTGATGAAGAAGGCAACACGAAAGAAGGCGGTATTCAGGTAGAAGGTGCTGTAATGATGCCTTCGTACATGAAGAACGACGAGCAGAAGGCTATCTTCGCAAACGCTAAAGTAAACGACGTATTGGTATTCAATCCGGATGCTGCTTACGAAGGCAATGCTGTTGAAATCGCATCACTGCTGAAGATCGACAAAGAAGCTGCTGCCGAAGTAAAATCCAACTTCAGCTTCCAGGTAGAAGAAGTGACCCGTTTCGTAAATGGTGAACTGAATCAGGAACTCTTCGATCAGGTATTCGGCAAAGACGCAGTGAAGACAGAAGAAGAATTCCGTGCTAAAGTAAAAGAAAGCATCGCAGCCCAGTTCGTTGCCGATAGCGATTATAAATTCCTGATCGATGTCCGCAAGGTATTGGCAGACAAAGTAGGTAAGCTGGAATTCCCGGATGCACTGCTGAAACGCGTTATGTTGATGAACAACAAAGACAAAGGCGAAGAATTCGTAAACGAAAACTACGATAAGAGCATCGAAGAACTGACATGGCACCTGATTAAGGAGCAGTTGGTGAAAGAAAATGATATCAAGGTAGAGCAGGACGACGTTATCAACATGGCGAAAGAAGCTACAAAAGCTCAGTTTGCTCAATACGGTATGCTGACTATACCCGATGATATCCTCGAAAACTACGCAAAAGAGATGCTGAAAAAGAAAGAAAGCATCGACGGTTTGGTGAACCGCGTAGTAGAAACCAAATTGGCCGCTGCACTGAAAGGCAAGGTTACATTGGAGAACAAAACCGTTTCAATGGAAGAATTCAATAAGATGTTTGAATAAGCTCTTCTTTTGAACAGGACATAAAGTCACAGAAACACAGAGTTTTTATAGAATTATAACTCTGTGTTTTTTTGTGTCTCTGTGTTCTTTTTTGTTTCTTTGCAGTTACATTATTAATAATAGAAAGGAACGTAAAACAATGGATGATTTTAGAAAATACGCAACCAAGCATTTAGGTATGAATGCAATGGTGCTGGACGATGTGATTAAATCGCAAGCCGGGTATTTGAATCCCTATATTCTGGAAGAAAGACAACTTAACGTCACTCAGCTCGACGTGTTCTCACGTCTGATGATGGACCGCATTATCTTCCTCGGTACACAGATTGATGACTATACGGCCAATACGCTGCAAGCACAGTTGCTGTATCTTGATTCGGTAGATCCGGGTAAAGATATCTCAATCTATATCAACTCTCCGGGCGGATCGGTTTATGCCGGGCTGGGTATTTATGATACGATGCAGTTCATCTCGAGTGATGTGGCTACAATCTGTACCGGTATGGCAGCTTCTATGGCTTCTGTACTGTTGGTGGCCGGTGCCAAAGGCAAACGTTCGGCGCTGCCTCACTCACGTGTGATGATTCATCAGCCGATGGGTGGCGCGCAGGGACAAGCCTCGGATATTGAAATCACTGCCCGCGAAATACAAAAATTAAAGAAAGAACTTTATACCATTATTGCCGATCATTCGGGTACTTCTTTTGACAAGGTATGGGCCGATTCGGACCGTGATTACTGGATGACCGCCCAGGAAGCAAAAGAATATGGTATGATTGACGAAGTGTTGATTAAGAAATAAACATGGCTGAATCAAAGAATAATAAAAAAAGGTGTAGCTTTTGCGGCCGTTCGGAGAATGAAGTCGGATTCCTGATTACAGGGATGAACGGCTACATTTGCGACAGCTGTGCGACCCAGGCTTATGAGATTACTCAGGAAGCCATGGGAGCCGGCAAACAGAGCGCGGGAGCTACCCGACTCAATTTAAAGGAACTACCCAAACCGGTAGAAATAAAGAATTTCCTCGACCAGTACGTGATTGGCCAGGACGATGCCAAACGTTTTCTTGCCGTATCGGTATATAACCACTACAAACGTCTGTTGCAGAAAGACAGCGGTGATGATGTGGAGATTGAAAAGTCGAACATCATTATGGTGGGCAGCACCGGAACCGGTAAAACCCTTTTGGCGCGTACCATAGCCAAACTGTTGCATGTACCCTTTACGATAGTGGATGCGACCGTGCTGACCGAAGCTGGTTATGTAGGCGAAGATATCGAGAGTATCCTCACCCGTCTGCTTCAGGTGGCCGATTACAATGTGCCCGAGGCAGAACAAGGCATTGTCTTCATCGACGAGATAGACAAGATTGCCCGTAAGGGAGACAACCCCTCCATCACGCGTGATGTCAGCGGTGAAGGCGTACAGCAGGGATTGCTTAAACTGCTCGAAGGCTCTGTGGTCAACGTCCCGCCTCAGGGAGGACGTAAGCATCCCGACCAGAAGATGATTCCCGTAAACACGAAAAACATCCTTTTCATCTGTGGAGGAGCGTTTGACGGCATCGAGAAAAAGATTGCCCAGCGTCTCAACACCCATGTCGTGGGATACAATGCTTCCCGTAAGACGGCTACTATCGACAAAAACAACATGATGCAATACATCGCACCGCAGGATTTGAAGTCATTCGGACTGATTCCGGAGATTATCGGCCGTTTGCCGGTGCTGACCTATCTGAACCCGCTCGACCGGAATGCACTTCGTGCCATTCTGACCGAACCCAAGAATTCCATTATCAAACAATACATCAAGTTGTTCGAAATGGATGGTGTGCAGTTGACCTTCCAGCCCGAAGTCTTCGAATATATCGTCGACAAGGCAGTGGAGTATAAACTGGGTGCCCGCGGATTGCGCTCTATCGTGGAGACAATTATGATGGATGTCATGTTCGAGATTCCTTCTGAAAACCAGAAAGAATATGAAGTGACACTGGATTATGCGAAGCATCAGCTCGAAAAAGCAAATCTTGCGAGATTGCAAACTGCTTAAAATCAAAAGGTAAGGGCAATAATGGAGGTGAGTTCCGTTTTTTCTTGAAAAATATTAGTCTGATTATGCTTGATATTTAAGAAGTTGTTTATAACTTTGTTAGAGCGCTTTCCAAGCAAAGCGAGTGTTTTTAAGTTAAACCATGAACTGAATAAAACAACCTATATTAAGATGGCAGGGAAGATTAATTTGACAGACCAACTGAAAAAGTATTTCGGATTTGATAATTTCAAGGGGAACCAGGAGCCGATCATCCAGAATTTGCTTGATGGTAATGATACCTTTGTGCTGATGCCTACCGGCGGTGGAAAATCTCTGTGCTATCAGTTGCCTTCTTTATTAATGGAAGGTACGGCCATTGTGATTTCTCCGCTGATCGCGCTGATGAAGAATCAGGTAGATGCGATGCGCAACTTCAGTGAAGAAGACGGTGTGGCTCATTTCATTAATTCTTCTTTGAACAAGGGTGCGATTGATCAGGTGAGGTCTGACATTCTTGCCGGAAAAACAAAACTGTTATACGTTGCTCCCGAGTCGTTGACGAAAGAAGAGAATGTGGAGTTTCTGCGTTCAGTAAAGATTTCATTCTATGCTGTCGACGAGGCACATTGTATTTCCGAATGGGGACACGACTTCCGTCCGGAATATCGCAGGATACGTCCGATTATTAATGAAATAGGAAAAGCACCTCTTATTGCGCTGACTGCAACGGCCACGCCGAAGGTGCAGCACGATATTCAGAAGAACTTGGGAATGGTGGATGCACACGTCTTCAAGTCTTCGTTCAACCGTCCGAATCTGTATTACGAGGTACGTCCTAAAACTCAGAATGTAGATAAGGACATCATAAAGTTCATCAAGAACAATCCGGAAAAGTCGGGCATCATTTATTGCCTGAGCCGGAAGAAGGTAGAAGAGCTTGCTGAGATACTTCAAGCCAACGGGATCAATGCCCGTGCTTATCATGCAGGTATGGATTCGGCAACGCGAACGCAGAATCAGGACAATTTCCTGATGGAAAAGATCGACGTAATTGTAGCTACTATCGCATTTGGAATGGGAATTGATAAGCCCGATGTGCGATACGTCATCCACTATGATATACCAAAGAGCCTGGAGGGGTATTACCAGGAAACAGGCCGCGCCGGAAGAGACGGCGGAGAAGGCCAGTGCATTACCTTTTATACAAACAAAGACTTGCAGAAACTCGAGAAGTTCATGCAAGGCAAACCTGTGGCAGAACAAGAAATTGGCAAGCAGCTTCTGTTGGAAACTGCTGCGTATGCTGAATCTTCCGTTTGCCGCCGTAAGACATTACTACATTATTTCGGCGAAGAGTACACGGAAGAGAATTGTGGAAATTGTGACAACTGTTTAAACCCTAAAAAACAAGTGGAGGCTCAAGAATTATTGTGTGCTGTGATCGAAACAATCATAGCGGTAAAAGAAAATTTTAAGGCAGATTATATTATTGATGTCCTGCAGGGACGCGAAACGTCTGAAGTTCAGGCACACTTACATGAAGATCTGGAAGTGTTCGGATCAGGAATGGGAGAAGAAGACAAAACCTGGAATGCCGTGATTCGTCAGGCGTTGATAGCCGGTTATCTGAGTAAGGATGTAGAAAACTACGGTTTGCTGAAAGTGACCGATGCAGGAAAGAAATTCCTCAAACATCCCAAGTCATTCAAGATTACCGAGGACAATGACTTTGAAGAAGTGGAAGAAGAAACACCGGCAAGAGGTGGAGGTTCGTGTGCAGTCGATCCGGTTCTTTATTCTATGCTGAAAGATCTCCGGAAAAAGTTATCGAAGAAACTGGAAGTGCCTCCTTACGTGATTTTCCAGGATCCCTCTCTTGAAGCGATGGCTACTATCTATCCTGTGACGCTCGAAGAACTTCAGAATATCCCGGGCGTAGGTGCCGGAAAAGCCAAACGTTACGGCGAAGAATTCTGCAAGCTGATTAAGAGACATTGCGAAGAGAATGAGATTGAACGTCCGGAGGACTTACGGGTACGCACTGTCGCCAACAAGTCGAAGATGAAAGTGGCCATTATTCAAGCCATCGACCGTAAAGTGGCTCTGGATGATATCGCGCTTTCCAAGGGCATTGAGTTTAGCGAATTGCTGGATGAAGTGGAAGCGATCGTTTATTCGGGTACTAAGTTGAATATCGACTACTTCCTGGATGAGATCATGGACGAAGATCACATGCTCGACATCTACGATTACTTCAAAGAGTCGACAACAGATAAGATTGACGACGCTCTTGATGAACTCGGGGACGAATTTACCGAAGAAGAAGTCCGTCTGGTTCGTATCAAGTTTATCTCCGAAATGGCTAATTAAAAAAGCGAAAAAAACTTGCGTGCACTTATGCAGTCTTGAATAAAAACTGTATATTTGCACGCAATAATTTTTAAACGCATAGCCCTATGTCATTTATTGCCGATAAGATTGTAATGGATGGATTAACTTATGACGACGTATTGTTGATCCCCGCTTATTCTGAAGTTTTACCACGCACTGTCGATCTCTCGACAAAGTTTTCAAAAAACATTGAGTTAAAGATTCCGTTTGTAACTGCCGCCATGGACACGGTTACCGAAGCCAAGATGGCCATTGCCATTGCGCGCGAAGGGGGAATTGGCGTGATCCATAAGAATATGTCCATTAAGGAACAGGCTAAGCAGGTGGCTACAGTGAAGCGTGCTGAAAACGGTATGATTTACGATCCTGTCACTATTAAGCAAGGGTCTACCGTACGCGATGCTCTTGCATTGATGGCCGAATATAAAATCGGTGGTATCCCGGTAGTGGATGACAATAGATATTTGGTCGGTATTGTAACGAATCGTGACCTTCGTTTCGAGCGTAACATGGATAAACGTATCGACGAGGTAATGACAAAAGAAAATCTGGTTACCACCAATCAGTCTACCGATCTGGAAGCAGCTGCGCAAATTCTGCAACACCATAAGATTGAGAAGCTGCCGGTAGTCGATAAAGAAGGAAAACTGATCGGGCTGGTTACTTACAAAGATATTACAAAAGCCAAAGATAAACCTATGGCTTGCAAAGATTCGAAAGGCCGTCTGCGTGTAGCTGCCGGTGTAGGTGTGACTGCCGACACTTTCGACCGTATGCAGGCGTTGGTGGATGCCGGTGCGGATGCCATCGTGATCGATACGGCTCACGGACACTCAAAGGGAGTGATCGACACCTTGCGCGAAGCGAAAAAACGTTATCCCAATATTGATATTGTGGTTGGTAACATTGCTACGGGCGATGCAGCCAAGGCCTTGGTGGAAGCCGGGGCTGACGGTGTAAAAGTAGGTATCGGTCCGGGTTCCATTTGTACGACACGTGTGGTTGCCGGTGTAGGCGTACCGCAACTTTCGGCTGTTTATGATGTAGCCAAAGCCTTGAAAGGTACAGGTATCCCTTTGATTGCCGATGGCGGACTCCGCTATTCGGGTGATGTGGTGAAAGCTCTGGCTGCCGGAGGATACTGTGTGATGATCGGTTCATTGGTTGCCGGTACAGAAGAAAGTCCGGGCGAGACGATTATCTTCAATGGACGTAAGTTTAAGTCATACCGTGGTATGGGTTCTCTTGAAGCGATGGAAAATGGTTCGAAAGACCGCTATTTCCAAAGTGGCGAGATGGATGTGAAGAAGTTGGTTCCGGAAGGCATTGCTGCCCGTGTGCCTTATAAAGGAACTTTATATGAAGTGATTTATCAGCTGACCGGTGGTTTGCGTGCCGGTATGGGATATTGCGGTGCTCCTGATATCGAGAAACTGCATGATGCCAAGTTTACTCGCATCACCAATGCCGGAGTAATGGAAAGCCATCCGCACGATGTGACGATTACAAGCGAATCGCCTAATTACAGTCGTCCGGAATAACAGCCTGTTTATCGGGCGTTTGTCCGTTGCCGTCTGGTTGCTGTTTTCCACCACAGATTACACGGATTAACACAGAACTTTTTAATCTTCAATATCAATGAGATAAATTATCAATCTGTGTTAATCCGTGTCCTTTGTAGTGAACTCGATTTATTTTATTCCGATATGAATATCTCAACGTAGAATGGTATGAAGAAGATTCTGGTTGGTGCACTGACCTGTTTGTTTGGGTTTATTGCCGGCTATGCCCGGCAAGATCCTGTGTTGATGCGGATCAATGGACAAGACATTTCCCGCTCGGAGTTTGAGTCTTTCTATCATCGGAATAAGCCTTCGGGAGTATCCGGGAAAGAAGCCTTGAAGGTTTGTGTTGATCTCTTTGTCGATAAGAAGTTGAAACTGCATGCGGCACAGAGAGCGGGGTTGGATACTCTCTCTGCCTTTCGTGCGGAGATGGACAACTACCATCGTTCATTATCTAAATCCTATCTTACAGATTCGTCTGCAGAGGAAGCCTGTGCCAAAAAGCTTTACGATCAGATGAAGAGCCGCTCCATAGCCGGCGAGGTCCGGGTTATGCATATTTTCCGTTATCTTCCCCAGACGGCCCTCCCCCATCATTTGCGGGAGGCACAGGCTTTAATGGACTCTCTTTACAATGTATTGAAGACAAATCCCGATACCGATTTCAAGACTCTGGTAGACCAATATTCTGATGATAAGGCAGAATCCTGGATCAGTTGGTTGCAGACACCACAGGAATTTGAGGAGGTCGCTTTCTCTTTGAAGGATGGCGAATATTCCCAGCCGTTTTTTACTCCTAAAGGACTTCATATCGTCAAAGTAACGGGCAGACGCGAACTCCCTCCATTTGAACAGATACGGGACAGACTAATCCGTAAACTGTCCCATCGTCCGGGTGCGGATAAAGGAACCGAAATCCTGGTAAACAAACTGAAGGAGAGCTATCGGTATACTCCGGACAAAGCGGCGATGGAAGAGTTGCTTTCTCAAGGCAAGACCTCCCGTACTCTTTTTACGCTGGACGGTAAAAACTTTACAGGGAAGGACTTTGAGCGGTTTGCCGCTGCCCATCCCATGGGGACAAAGAGGCAGTTGGATGCTTTTGTGGTAAAATCAATTCTCGATTATGAGAACAGTCGCCTTGAGCAGAAACATCCTGAGTACCGCAGGACACTACAAGAACATCGTGATCATTTGCTGTTGGCCGCTATTACCCGCCGGGAAACCCATCAGGTCAGCCTGGCAGATTCTGTTGCACTGAAGAACTTCTTCAAGGAGCACCGGACCGATTACAACTGGGATTCACCCCGCTACAGAGGTGCGGTGTTGCACGGAACCCATAAGAAAACGCTGAAGAGCGCCCGTAAATTTCTGAAAAAACTTCCGGAAGAAGAGTGGAAAGATGCCATTCGCCTGACATTTAATACCTCTGCTTCACCGGCTGTCATCCGGATAGAACAAGGGACCTTTGCCGAAGGTGACAATGTTTTTGTCGATAAGTTAGTGTTTAAAAAAGGAGACTTCGAACCATTAAAGTCCTATCCTTTTACCGTTGTTTTGGGTGAGAAAAAGAAAGGTCCGGAGTCCTACAAAGAGATTGTTTCCCGTTTGATCGAAGATTATCAGAATCATCTGGATGCACTTTGGGCAGAGCGTCTCAGGGCTTCTGCTAAGGTTGAAATTAACCAAGAGGTTTTAAAAACGGTTAATAATCACTGAAGCAACGAATTATTGTATTATCTTCGTACCTTAAATTAAGTATAATTCAGTTGACAATGCGAAAAACGGGCCTTCTGCTAATCTCTCTCCTTTTCTGTGCGTCGTGTGCCGACAAGCATGACCACAAAGGACAGACTCCTTTGGTAGAGGTCGATGGAAACTTTTTGTACAAAGAAGATCTTCAGACTGTGCTCCCCGCCGGTTTGTCAAAAGATGACAGTCTTCTTTTTGCCGAGCACTACATTCGTAGCTGGGTTGAAGATGTTTTGTTGTTTAACCAGGCGCAAAGCAATATCCCCGACAATGGCGAAATCGATAAGTTGGTCGCAAATTACCGGAAAGCATTGATCATGCATACTTATCAACAAGAACTAATCAGCCAGAAATTGTCGGGCGAGATCCCCGAACAGGAAATAGCAGACTATTACGAAAAGAACAAAGAACTGTTTAAACTGGACCGTCCGTTGATGAAAGGTCTGTTTATCAAGGTTCCCCTTACCGCTCCCCAACTGGGAAATGTCCGTAAGTGGTATAAGACGGAGACTCAGGATGCCGTTGAGCATTTGGAGAAGTATAGTTTGCAGAATGCTGTGAAGTATGAGTATTTTTATGATAAATGGGTGCGGGTAGCCGATGTACTTGATATGATCCCGTTGAAAGCGGAATCCCCGGAAGCCTATATGGATAAGAACCGTCATATCGAACTGAAAGATACGGCATTCTACTATTTTCTGAATATCAGCGATTTTCGTGTGGCAGGCGAACAGGAGCCTTACGAGTTTGCCCAACCGAAAGTTAAAGATATGCTTGTCAATATCAAGCGGGTTGATTTTATGAAACAAGTAAAGGACGACTTGTACGAACGTGCAGTAAAAAGAAAGAAGATTATAAATTATTAAATACACAGAATGAAGAAGTTTGTGAACTTTAAATTTGTTGTTATGTTTGCCCTGGCACTGGTTGCTAACGTGGCATCCTATGCGCAGGACAATGTGATTGACGAAGTGGTTTGGGTCGTTGGTGACGAAGCTATCCTGAAGTCCGATGTGGAAGAAGCACGACTGGCCGCTTTGTATGAGGGGCGTAAGTTTGATGGTGATCCTTATTGTGTGATTCCCGAAGAGTTGGCGGTACAGAAACTTTATATGCACCAGGCTGTGCTCGATAGTATCGAAGTTCCTGAATCGGAAGTGATACAGCGTGTCGATTATCAGATCAATAACTATATTCAGGCTTTGGGTAGCAGAGAAAGGATGGAAGCTGAGTTTAACAAGACTTCTACGCAGATTCGCGAAGCCTTGCGCGAGAATGCCCGTGACGGAGCGATTGTACAGAGAATGCAGCAGAAGCTGGTAGGTGATATCAAAGTGACTCCGGCCGAAGTGCGCCGCTACTTTAAGGAGCTTCCTCAGGATAGTATCCCTTATGTCCCTACTCAGGTAGAAGTACAGATCATCACGCAGCAACCTAAAGTGCCCATCTCTGAAATAGAGGATGTGAAAAGACGCTTGCGTGAATATACCGACCGTATCAATAAGGGCGAAAGTGATTTTTCTACGCTTGCCCTGTTGTATTCCGAGGACCGCGGTTCTGCCATCAAAGGTGGTGAAACCGGTTTTATGGGTAAAGGCCAGATGGTGCCCGAATACGCTAATGTCGCTTTCAACTTGCAGGACACCAAGAAGATATCTAAGATCGTAGAGTCCGAGTATGGTTTCCATATCATCCAGTTGATCGAGAAACGTGGCGACCGTATCAATACCCGTCATATCCTGTTGAAGCCCAAAGTATCGGATAAGGAATTGGATGAAGCCAATGCGCGCCTTGACTCCATAGCCAACGATATTCGTAGCGATAAGTTTACATTCGATCAGGCTGCCGCTGCTTTGTCTCAGGATAAAGACACACGCAACAATCACGGTCTGATGCAGAATCCGATGAATCAGACTGCTAAATTCGAGATGCAGGATTTGCCGCAGGAGATAGCTAAAGTGGTAGATAAGATGAATATCGGTGAGATCTCCAAAGCCTTCACTATGGTCAACCCCAAAGATGGTAAGGAAGTTTGTGCTATTGTTAAGTTGAAGGCACGCATCAATGGACACAAGGCCACTATCACCGATGACTACCAGAACCTGAAAGAAATTGTGCTCGACAAACGTCGTGAAGAGGCGTTGCAAAAATGGATTGTTGAAAAACAAAAACATACGTATGTGCGTATTAATCCGGCATGGCAGCGTTGTGACTTTAAATATCCGGGCTGGATTAAAAAAGACTGATCCTGATTTGATATGTTTAGATTAAACAAAGAACATAAATTCCACGGCAGGCATAGATTTCTCTTAGCGGGTATTCTATGCCTGCTTGCCGTATGTTTTCTGGTGGCCCAGGACAAGAAACCGCAGCATGACAAGAAGCCACAACAGGAGAAGAAGGCTGAACCGGAAAAGCCAACGGGAAATAAAAAGACCCGTGTCGATTTGCTCCATGCCGATCGGGGGCAAGCCGATAAACTGGCGCGTCCTGATGTTCAGGTGCTGATTGGTTCGGTTAAGTTGCGTCACGACAGCATGTATATGTATTGTGACAGTGCCCTGATTTACGAAAAAACGAATTCATTCGAAGCATTTAGCAATGTGCGTATGGAGCAGGGAGATACTCTTTTCATCTATGGCGACTATTTGTTTTATGACGGCATGACTCAGATAGCGCAACTGCGTGAGAATGTGAAAATGATCAACCGGAATACTACCTTGTTGACAGACAGCCTGAATTATGACCGTCTGTACAATTTGGGTTACTATTTTGATGGGGGTACGTTGATGGATGAAGAAAATGTGTTGACTTCCGACTGGGGTGAGTACAGTCCTGCCACTAAACTTTCTGTTTTCAACCATGATGTCAAGCTCGTGAATCCCCGTTTCGTGCTTACTTCCGACACCCTGAAGTATAGTACGAATACTAAGATTGCCACCATTCTGGGACCCTCCAATATTGTCAGCGATCAGAACCATATCTATTCCGAGCGGGGCATTTACAATACCGTTTCCGGACAAGCCGAACTGCTCGACCGTTCGGTTTTGACCAATGAAGGTAAGAAGTTGACCGGTGACAGCCTTTTCTATGACCGTAAAGCGGGTTATGGTGAGGCGTTCGATAATGTCCAGATGAACGACACTGTCAATAAGAACATGCTTACCGGTGATTATTGTTATTATGACGAGTTGAAGCAGAATGCTCTTGCCACCAAGCGAGCTGTTGCCGTGGATTATTCACGGGGTGACAGCCTCTTTATGCATGCCGATACGTTACTGATGAATAGCTATAATCTCGACACCGACTCCCTTTTCCGTGAGATGCGCGCTTTTCATAAGGTACGTATGTACAGCGCTGATCTGCAAGGCGTTTGCGATTCTTTGGTCTTTAATACGAAAGACTCTTGCCTTACCATGTATCGCGATCCTATTATTTGGAACGAAGGGCAACAACTGCTGGGAGAAGAGGTTAAGGTATATATGAACGACAGTACGATTGATTGGGCTCATATCATCAATCAGGCGCTCACGGTGGAACAGAAAGACTCCATTCATTTTAATCAGATCTCAGGAAAAGAGATCAAGGCATACTTTGCCGAGGGTGAGGCACGCAAAATAGATGTGATAGGGAATGTACTATTAATTTATTATCCCGAGGAAAAGGACAGTACGATGATTGGTATGAATACCTCTGAAACAAGTTTGCTTAATTTGTTTCTTAGAGATAGAAAAATGAAAAAAATGGTTATGAGTCCTCAGTCTAATTGTGTGCTTTATCCAATGGATCAGATTCCGCCCGACAAAATGAAATTGCCCACCTTCAGTTGGTTTGATTACGTCCGTCCTTTGAATAAGGAAGACATTTTCAACTGGAGAGGGAAAAAGGCAGGTGAGGCTTTACGTAAAACAGAGCGCAAGGTCATCAGTGGTCCTAAACGTGAAATAATTAATATGAAATAGCTATGGGAATGTTCAATGTACGAAAGCCGCGTGGATTCAATCATCAATATATCTATGTGGACGAGCGGAAAGAAAAATTGACGAAAATGGAAGAAGATGCCAAGCGTGATTTGGGAATGTTACCCGAAAAAGAATTTTCTCCGGAAGATATTCGCGGAAAGTTCATCGAAGGCACCACACATCTGAAGCGTCGTAAGGAGAGTGGGCGTAAGCCTGCTCATTTGGGTGTCATTCTGGCTATCATTGCCCTGCTTATTTTTCTATGGCATTATTTGCAGACCGGTAGCTGGTCTTTTTAAGTCCTATAAATTAATCAGTCAAAGCTAAATCTATTATGAGCGATATCATTCATTTATTACCCGATTCGGTTGCCAACCAGATAGCTGCCGGAGAGGTGATACAACGTCCGGCATCTGTCATCAAAGAGTTAGTCGAGAACGCCATCGATGCTGAGGCACAAAATATTCATGTATTGGTTACCGATGCAGGCAAGACCTGTATACAGGTGATTGATGACGGTAAGGGAATGTCCGAAACCGATGCACGCCTCTCTTTCGAGCGGCATGCCACCTCAAAGATCCGCGAGGCATCCGATCTGTTTGCCCTTCGCACGATGGGCTTTCGTGGTGAAGCGCTGGCTTCCATTGCCGCCGTTGCTCAGGTAGAGCTGAAGACTCGTCCCGAATCCGAAGAGTTAGGGACCAGGATTATCATTGCGGGCTCCAAAGTGGAGAGTCAGGAAGCAGTGTCTTGTCCCAAAGGAAGCAACTTTTCCATTAAGAACCTTTTTTTCAATATTCCTGCCCGGCGTAAGTTCCTGAAGGCCAACTCTACCGAGTTGAGTAATATTCTGGCCGAATTTGAACGTATTGCCCTGGTACATCCTGAGGTTGCTTTCTCACTGTATAGCAATGACTCCGAACTGTTCAATCTTCCCGCCTGCCATTTGCGGCAACGTATTCTTTCTATTTTTGGTAAGAAGCTCAATCAGCAATTGCTCAGTGTGGAAGTGAACACTACGATGGTGAAGGTTTCAGGCTATGTGGCCAAGCCCGAAACAGCCCGTAAGAAAGGTGCCCATCAGTATTTCTTTGTGAATGGCCGTTACATGCGTCATCCTTACTTCCATAAAGCGGTGATGGATGCTTACGAACAGTTGATTCCCGCAGGCGAACAGATTTCTTATTTCATCTATTTTGAAGTCGATCCTGCCAACATCGATGTCAATATCCATCCTACCAAAACAGAGATCAAATTTGAGAACGAACAGGCTATCTGGCAGATTCTTTCTGCCTCGGTAAAAGAGTCGTTGGGCAAGTTCAATGCCGTCCCTTCTATCGATTTCGATACGGAAGACATGCCTGATATCCCTGCATTTGAACAGAACTTGCCTCCTGCGCCACCTAAGGTGCATTTCAATTCCGATTTCAATCCATTCAAACCTTCGGTGCCCTCTTCCGGCGGTGGCAATTACTCCCGTCCGAAAGTGGACTGGGAAGATTTGTACGGTGGTCTTGAGAAAGCCAGTAAGATGAATCAGCCTTTCGCCGAACCCGATCCCGAACCGGAAGAATTTGCGGTAATTGAAGAGGAAAGTATTGTTACAGCCGCTCCTGCAACTCTTTATGCCGGTGAGTCGGCCATAATGGAGAAGGGGACCCAGCACTTGCAGTTCAAGGGACGTTTCATTCTTACTTCTGTAAAGTCCGGATTGATGCTGATCGATCAGCACCGCGCCCATGTTCGGGTGCTCTTTGACCGGTATCGTGCCCAGATTCAGCAGAAACAAGGTTTCTCACAAGGCGTTCTCTTCCCCGAAATCCTGCAACTTCCGGCTTCTGAGGCAGCCGTATTGCAAGACATTATGGACGATTTATCTGCGGTAGGTTTCGATCTCAGCGATCTTGGTGGAGGCAGTTATGCCATTAACGGAGTACCTTCAGGCATCGACGGACTGAATCCGGTCGATTTGGTGCGCAGCATGTTGCATACCGCTATGGAGAAAGGCAACGATGTTAAAGAAGAAATTCAGGATATCCTTGCGTTGACCCTTGCCCGCGCGGCTGCCATTGTCTATGGGCAGGTGCTGAGTAATGAAGAGATGGTCAGTTTGGTCGATAATCTGTTTGCCTGTCCTTCGCCTAACTATACGCCGGATGGTCGTGTGGTGTTGACTACCATAAAAGAAGAAGAGATCGATAAACTTTTCCGGTGATCATCATTCTTCTGTACTTATCAGAGTAAGTATTATGTCAGTTCCACTCTATCTCACACGATCGACAGATTTTATCTGTTTATTACATCTCTTTCCTAATAGATTAATAACCAGCAGAATATGCTATTAATATCCTCCCTGTACGAAGTTAACTTTAACATTGTGTTAAAGTTAACTTCGTACAGGGAGGATATTAACTTCGTACATCCGGGAAGTTAAGAACCTGTTCGCACCCTATTCATCACCTGAAAATCTTGTTAATAGTGTTAATAAACATGTTCCTAAAAGAATAACACTCTACGAATAGTTCGTATATTTCAGCATGCTTTTTAGAACAGTATGTTTTTGTTTTAAACTAAAATCTATTTTATATGAAGGCAAGATATTTTTTTTATCCGTTTCTCTTTCTTTTTTCGGTTGCAATGTTTGCTTCCTGCTCTTTATCTGTACCCAAAGAGAGGGATATAATAGAAGATTCCGCCTTTCGTTCTGTTGATTTGCGTATAATAGAGAAGACCAAAGGGACAGTGATGTCTTTGGGTGATTTAATGGAATCATACGAAATCATTAGATTGGACAATAGGGATGAGGCGCTTATTAAAACCTATCCATATGGTGTATATGTGACGGATAATTATATTTTGTTGCGACCTGCTGACGTTGTATCTCCTGTTAAGCTATTTACGCGCAAGGGACGATATGTGGCTGATATTGGCGGAGTAGGTCAAGGTCCGGGAGAGTATTTATATTTATTTTCATGGTTGGTGGATGAGAAAGAAAACCGTATTTATTTGGGTCCGGGAAGAACCGACAAGGTGCTTGTCTATGATTTAAAGGGGAATTATCTGCCGGATGAGGTTATTCGTTTCGGGGAAATAGTACATAAGTCTCAGATATGGGTGGACTATGATAAAAAAAACGTAGTTGTGGTTACTTTACCCTTTTCTGCTAATGTGAACTCGAACTTTGCAATTAGTAAGAATGTGTGCTGGGTGCAAAATAGGGAGGATGATATCGTGCATCGGATTCCTGTAAATCATTACGGTTTAATTGGAGATTACAGTAATGCTTTAGTGGCACGTCGGAATGTGGATGCGATTTCTTTTTCTATTTCTGAAGTACCCATGTTGCGTACTCGTCCTGATACTTTGTATCACTATGATGCGGTAAAGAATATAATAACTCCATGCTTTACAATAGATCATGTTGTTTCTGAAAATCAAAGTGCTTGCACTGTTTTATATGAAACTTCAAGGAGTTATTGGGCGCAAGTCACTTTATATCCTAATAATCTTTCCTCAAGTGTTTCTTCTGTTCGTTTACCAGCCTTTAATGTTTGCGTTTCGAAAAAAGATGGCAATGTACGGCGCATTGATCGCTTTACTGATCCTCTTTTAGGTTTATCTCATCTTTTTTTGATGATGAATAATGGATATATTTGTATCTCTTATGATCCTCTTGAACTGATGGATGCTTTAGATAAAGTTCTTACCCAAACAGATTTGGAGTCTGACGTACGTAAACGGGCCACCGATTTACGAAATAGTCTGCACGAGAATGATAATGACATTCTTATCATTGGAAAACTGAAACAATAACTATAAGTAATTTATAAATTTCGATTGTATCTCTAAATGCTATCAGGCGAACCACTGAAGGTTCTCAAGTATATGTGATATTGATAGATCGTGCAAAATGTCCACGAGGATGATAATCCAATTATTGCCATTTACAAATTGAAAGACTGAAGAATTTTGAAGGAGATGCTTTTTAACATATCCTTAATAGAATAACATTCTACGAATAATTCGTATCTTGTAGTATGCTTTGTGAAAAGTAGTTTTTTACTTTCAGCCAAAATCTATTTTTATATGAAGACAAGATACCTTTTATATCCGCTTCTCTTTCTTTTTTCGGTTGCAATGTTTGCTTCCTGCTCTTCATCTGTATCCAAAGAGGGGGATATAATAAAAGATTCTACTTTCCGTTCTGTCGATTTGCACATGGTGGAGAAAGCAGAAGGGACAGTGATGTCTTTGAGTGATTTAGTGGAGTCATATGAAGTCATTAAATTAGAGAATAGGGATGAGGCTCTTGTTAAAACTTATCCATTTGGGATCTTTGTGACAGATAATTATATCTTGCTGAATCCAGACGCTATATCTCCTATTAAGTTGTTTACGCGTAAAGGTCAATACGTGGCGGATATTGGTGGTATAGGACAGGGTCCTGGAGAGTACAAAACGATACATTCCTGTATGATAGATGAAAAGCAAAAACGTATTTACTTAGGTGCAGGAAGAGCAAATAAAATACTTACTTATGACCTGAAGGGGAATTATCTGTCAGATGAAGCTATCCATTTCAAGGAAATAGTACATAAGCCTTGTATTTGGATGGACCATGATAAAAAGCATGTAACTGTAGTGGGTTTGCCATTTTCTGAGAATGAGAACTCCAATTTTGCAATTAGTAACAATGTGTGCTGGGTGCAAAATAGGGAGGGTGATATCGTGCATCGGATTCCTGTAAATCATTACGGTTTAATTGGAGATTACAGTAATGGCTTAGTGGCATGTCGGAATGTGGATGCGATTTCTTTTTCAATATTTGAAGATCCGGGGTTACGTACTCGTCCTGATACCTTGTATCATTATGATACTAAAAGGAATATAATAATACCTTGTTTTACATTAGATTATGTTGTTGCTGCAAATCGAAGAGTTGCGACTATTTTATATGAAATACCCCAAAGCTATTGGGCACGTGTTACATTATATCCTAATAATACTTCTTCAAGTGCTTCTCCCGTCCGTCTGACTACATTTAATGTTTGCGTTTCGAAAAAAGATGGCAATGTACGGCGCATTGATCGCTTTACTGATCCTCTTTTAGGTTTATCTTATCCTTATTTGGTAATGCAGAACGGTTATGTCTGTATCTCTTACGAACCTCTTGGACTGATGGATGCTTTAGATAAAGTTCTTGCCCAAACTGATTTAAAGCCTGAAATACGTAAACGAGTCACTAATCTAAGAAATAGTTTACACGAAAATGATAATGACATTCTTATGATTGGGAAACTTAAATCCAACTATTAGTAACCTATAAATTATCGTCCTATGAAGTTAGATTGTATCGCATTGTTTTTGGTATTGTTTTTTCTTGCTGCTTGTGGCAGCAAGCCTTCTTCTCCAGATATGGTGGATGATAACGCTTTATCGGCTGAGGAAACCTTTAAAGACATTGATCTTGCTAACAACCTGAAAGATTGTGGCAAGCCTTTACTGCTGAGTGACATCGTGAAAGATGTAGAGTATGTGAAGCTGGAAACGCAGAATAATATATTAGTCGGTGATATAAAGCAGCTAAAGCGGACGGAGAAGTTTGTCTTTATTTATTCAAGAAATCAGAATCATGTCATGATGTTTGATACTTCGGGAAAGTTTATCCGTAAAATCGGTCGTGTAGGTCAGGGCCCCGGAGAGATAGCTAATATTGACTTTTTCACAGTCAGTGACAGTTTGGTATTTATTTATCCGTTCAGCCGTAATGGTAGCCTGACAGTCTATGATATGCGGGATAACAGCTTCGTCAAGGAAATTCCTTTAAAATGGCCTGTTTTTTTTAGTAGGGCCATCGATGTAGTGGGAGATTGTTTGGTTTATTATCCCGGTACTGTTTATTCGCCTGATAATAGTAAGACATTCATAAGCGCTTGTGTTGCGAATGGAAAAGGGGAGACATTGATGGAGCAAATCCCTTACTTATCTTCTGGTGATAAGGAAATAGTACAATTATCTTCTGATCCATCTTGGCTCTATCGTGGAAGAAGTAACGTTTATTCGTTTATTAATGATACGATCTACGGCATTACTTGCGATTCTATTTTTCCCCGTTACCATCTTTCTCTTGGAAAATATAAATTGCCTTCCGGAAGATATGATCCTACTCGTGATTATGGTTGGGGAGATTTTGTTCTAATGAAAAGTGTTTATGAAACTAAAGAATGTCTTCTTTTTAGCTTTTGGTTTAATAAAAAGATGTGGTTCAGCCGATACGATAAAAAAACGGAGAAGATCGATTCTTGGGAGCAAACTCCTTTTAAAGCTGTCCATTGGTACATACTTGATGCACAGGGAATAACGAATGATGTTGACGGTTCTCAATCGTTCAAAGACTTCTATAATGTAGGCGAAAACTGTCTTTACTTCGCAATCACACCGGACAATTTGGATCAGGTGAGGCGCAACATCGCTGAAGCTAAGGTCAAGTTCCCTGAGAAGCAGGCCGAATTATTGAAGCTTCTTGATGAAATGGGAGAGGATGACAATCCGATTATTGCTTTCTATAAATTGAAAGACTGAAACGGAATATATTTTAGACGAAAGATCTGGTATAACGGTATGTAACCTGAGATTCTTTGGATGTAATCAGTAAGTATAATAATACTTGTAAAATTTAGGTTTATGGATAAAATCTATTTATGGCTTCTGCTTCTCATTTCATGTAGTTGCTCTCATACTAAAGAAAAGGTTTCTAATGACATGGATTCCTCTTTGTGTGTCATAGATGTTACTTGTGAATATCCTGTTGAGAAAGTGAATATACATGATGTTGCCGATGTAGAGTATGTTCCTTTAGAAACGACACGAAATTCACTGCTTGCGTCGGATTGTTCCGCTTTTCGGATTTCAGATGATTATATAACTGTCGCAAGTGGTGTTGATAATGGCAATATCTTTTTCTTTAATAGAAAAGGGAGGTACTTGTGGACTTTTAACCGGCGAGGAGGATCTGCTGAAGAGTACAGTTCTATAACCGCATGGGATGCCGATTTTGGCATGCAAGAAATATACATCTATGATTCGTTCAGGAAAAAGATATATATTTATTCTTTTGATGGACGGTATAAACGTAGCCATGCTTTGCCTATGAAGGATTGCACATTTATCGATCTGTATAATTATGATAAGGATTATCTGATAGGTTATAATCGGTTTTATGACTTTCGCAAAAAGAAAAAGGTGGATACGCATCCTTACTATCTGATCGATAAACAGAGCGGAGAGATGTCTTCCATCGGGATTGCTGTGGATAAACCTATCAGTGAGAAGGTGCATACAGAGATCGTCAAGTTTCCCGGAGGTGCTTATAGAGATCAGGTCCTTTTTCTCATAACCCCGTTGATAAAAAATGGAGATGCTTTCTTGATTGCCGACTATGCTTTGGATACTATTTACAGCTATCGTCATCACAAGCTGGTTCCTATCGCCGTGCAGACTCCTTCGGTATATGCGTCAGATTCACCGGTCATTGTCGCTTGTGAATTATACACCGATTCATACTTGTATTTTAGAATAATTCCGATGTATTATAATCCTTCTGCTCCCATGTCTCCTATGGCGGATGCTCCTGAGCTTGTGTTAAACAGGCATACAGGCAAGATTGCGGAATGGAGAATGTATGATTCTAATTATTCCTCCGATATAGAAAGGCCTGTGCCGACTATGATGCTTCAGTCTGCTGATAGAGAAAATTATGGTATAAGTATGTTTGGGGCGGAAAGGCTTATTGAGCAATATCAAGCGGGCGGGTTTAAGGGGGAGCTGAAGGATATTGCATCCCGATTGAGTATAGATGACAATGATATATTGATGATCTGTAAATATAAATAAGTAAAATCAATGCAAAGTTAGAGAATATGGTTTGGCCATTATGATAAAGAAAGGCTAAAATCGATTCTTGACAGATAAGGATTTTACACCTTGGAAGAAATTTCTTTTATAAAGATGCAGAATGTACTGTTTGGGGCGTTCATGTTTTGAAGGATTAGATTACGATGTTGATTAGTGATTTTTCATAAACGATATGAATTAATGATATGCATAAGTCTTTGAGTTGTATATTAGGTCTGTTTTGTATCTTTATTGCTTGCCAGAGCAGGAAGAACAATGATCAATCATCTGTTGCCAGTGATACGCAGTTCCACGTAGAGGCCTTTCGTGAAATCAATTTAGCTGATCATCTTTCCGACTGTGGTGAAGAGCTGTCGATGAGTCTGTTTATGGAGGATGTGGAATATATTAAACCTGAAACAACCGATCAATCGCTGATAGGCTATATTTCTAAAATACAATTAACTCCTCACTTCCTTTTTGTAAAGAGTGATGGAGAGAATTCTTTAATAAAAATGTTTAGTAGAGATGGAACTTATATTCGTTCACTCGGAAAGTTGGGACAAGGGCCGGGAGAAACAAATACAATACTTGGTTTTTCAGCTACGGATAGTCTTGTATATGTAAAAGCTGCTTATCGTAGTGGTTTTTTTGTATATCGGGTACATGATAATCAATTTATTCAAAAGATAGTTCCGTCCAAAGATTTTGAGGCATTGATGAGTGCATCTGCTGATTTTGATCTTTTGAATAATAACATTGTTTGTTATCCTGGTTTTATACCGGAAGGTCAACTCTTTCCTCAATATGTTTCTACTGTTTGTATTGTAGGAGCTGATGGTACTGTTGTGACAAATCAAAGCCCTTATCTCGGATCGAGTTTTTATACGAATTGTCCTCAGTTTGTGATGATTGATAGACCACGGCATTGGTTTTATGATAATTCCTATAATGCTTATTCTGTAATTAACGATACAATCTATGGAGTAAGTCTGGACTCCATCTTTCCCCGTTATCATTTAAATTTGGGACGGTATAAGTTACCTGTTTCCGAGTATCAAATAAGTCGGCAAAGCAGGCGAGAAAACTATGGCTATCGCAGAGACCAAAGATTTTTTGTTGCTTACTTATGTTTATGGAAAAAGGTGGTGGTATAGTTTCTTCAATAAGCAAACGGGAGATGTGAAGAGTTGGAGCCAATCTTCTGATAAGATAGGTGGTTGGTTTGCACTATATACTCCCGGGATAACAAATGACATAGACGGTGGTGTTAATATGGGCGGATTCCGCTATATTGATGATCGACATGTTTATTCGATTATTGATGTAGTTCAGGTAGATAAACTGAAGGCAACGATAAAAGATGCCAAAGTTAAATTCCCGGAGAAGAAAGTCGAATTAATGCGTCTTCTTGATGAAATGGGAGAAGATGACAATCCGATTATTGCCATTTACAAGTTAAAAAATTGAAGGGGAGCTATGATGGGCTGGTCTGGCAAAAGACTACTTAATTATGAGATAGCAGTAAATAGGCATGTATTGCGAATAAATACATCAGATTAAGCACCTTTCTTAGTTGTTAAATTGGCGAGTATCTCTTTTATGTCCTGTTTGCGAATTTATTAGAATATAGAGTTTTTTAAAACTCTATTATATTAAAAATCAGTTAGTTTACTCTATTTGTTTTGGGCGATTAGAAGAGCTGTTTTAACACACTGTTAAAGCAAGTCTTTTGATGATAAGGAACAGCTCTTTTAAATGCAAAAGACTTGTTCTTTGCATCCGAGAATAGAATGCTCTAAAAAATAGCATTAACAATGTTAATTGGGATGACAGTCTGGGACTATATGAAATCTGTTTGTTTGATTATTACTGATGGCTGTTTTCTATTCTTTTCTGGAAAGCGTTTAAATATGCCTTATTGTGCTATTTTAACTTTTGGCTTTGCTTTTAATGACATGTATGATATTAATGACTTTTATTTAGTCGATATTTGTAATATATCTTTGAGAACGAAAATATATACATTAGATTTCTGAATAACTATACTTTTTTGTGTTAAAACATAGAATTAAATATCATCTTTATGAGTATTGAAAGGGTCTATTATGGTATGAAACGATATAGAAGCGGAATCTGAAAAGCTAAAAGAGTAAGAGTAATTTTGTATTGTTTACTTATGAAAAAATTAAAGAAATTAACATTGAAGAAAGAAACGATCGCGAAATTGGATCAACAAAATCTATCTGATTTAAAAGGAGGATATACGACTTCAACCGTATGTGGTAATCCAACTACTGAAACAGTTGCTTGCCTTACACGAGGAAATTGTGATATTCCAACTATTGGTCATGATGATGGTCCAAATTGTCTAAGTAAGAGTGATTCTTGGTGTTGGTGTTATGGTATTTAATAAAGTTCCTTAGAGTAGGCCGTTGTCTATTCTAAGGAACTTTTATTTTTCCTTTTACTTAGAATTATGAAAAACATAAAGAAAAGATATGTATTTATTCTAATATTGGTAGGTTTACTTGTAATTCCTATTTATAAATATGTTCGATGGTTGAATTTTTGTTATAGGTTTAGCTCGGAAATAAATTTATATACTGATTCTATATTTAAAGAAAAAAAAAGAATAGATAGCTTTGTGCCAACAGTCTTTGATGCTAATGCCCGCTTGTTTTATTTGTGTAAAATTTGGGGATTTATAAAGTATTACCGTGAAGATGCCCGTCTTTCTGTTAGTCAAATGGATAGCCTGTTACTTGCTAATATTCCCAGGGTGAAAAGGGCGGATTCTAAGGATAAATATTGTGCAATATTGGATAGTCTGATTGAATACCCAGCGATTTCTCAATCGAAAAATAAAAATCCATATCCTGATTTAAATGATTATGTCTTAATAAATAACGAATGGATGGATGATACTATATGTCTCGATTATAGAATTAAGAAAAAACTTGAAGCCATGTTTTATTCTCACTCCGGACGTAGAAATCGCTTTGTTTTTAATAAATCTATCGGTAACATTGCCCTAATTGATGAATTGGAATATGCCTCTTTCCCTAAAAGAGATATGCGTTTGGTTGGACTCTTTCAATATTGGAATTTGATAAACTATTTTTATGTTTATAAAAATAGTATTGAGGGTGACTGGGACCGAATCTTATATGAGTCTATACCACTTTTCGAAAAAGCGGATTTGCCCAAGAAATATCATTTGGAAATATATCGATTAACCAATCGGCTACGTGACACCCATGCTTCTTATCCGGCAACAATTGATGGACTTGTATTTGGCCCCTATCGACCTAATTTCAGAATGAGTTTGATTAATGATACATTTGTAATCAATCAAATCCGGATTCCGGCTTACGATAAAGGTGCTTTTGAAATCGGTGATATTGTTTTGAAAGTTGACGGACGGGATATTCATCAGTTAGCTGATAGCCTAAAGGAATTTGTTTGTGGAGGAAACTATTGGTCTGACCAAATGTTTATTTGTAATGCTATTTTGTCTCAATATGATTCTGCTACTGTATTCACGTTGCTTAGAGATGGGGAGACTTTAAGAACTAAATCAGACAACTATTCTGCATACGATTTATTTCAAAAAGAAAGACTAATTGATAGGAATAATGAAAAGCTTCCATTGTATCATTGGGTAAATGATAGTATTGCATATTTGAATTTACGTTCCGCTTCTGTTGATAATATTTATGATAATTATGATGCCATTAAAACTGCATCTGCCATTATTCTAGATTTGAGATCTTATCCTTATACCGATATAATTTCGCCATTAACTAAAATGTTTGTTCCTCCCAACTCATTTTTTGCTTATTCAACATATTCGGATACTCGTTTTCCAGGTATGTTGAGGTATCACCGATCTTCTTCCAGCAAAATAGGTAGTGAGAACTATTATAAAGGTCGAATTATAATTTTAGTCAATGAATGGACACGAAGTTTCTCTGAATATTTAACGATGGCTTTACAAGTTAATCCACGTTCAATAACGGTTGGCAATTCAACTTCGGGGTCTGATGGCAATGTTTCACTTTTTACATTTCCTGGAAAGGTGCTAACTACTTATTCTGGGATAGGGATTTATTATCCGGATTTTTCTCCAACTCAACGAGTTGGAGTACGTATTGATTGTATTGCAGAACCTAGTATTCAAAGTATTAAAGATAGAATTGATGTTGCGTATGAAAGGGCTGTTATTATCGCAAAAGGTGGAACTAACTAGACTTTTGCAATTAAAACTTGATGATATAATTCAATATTTGCTTAATGTTAACGACGAACATTGTACATCCCCAGGACTATTGACAGGTAATGCAGGGATAGCTGTCCTTCTATTTCATTATTCAAAGTATAAAGAAGACGAATTATATGCAGATAAAGCTATGGAGTTTTTATCTCGCTCTGTAGATGGTATGAACGATTATTTTTATCCTGCTTTTTGTGGTGGTATCAGTGGAATTTGTAGTGCCGTTTTGCATTTGGTTAATGAAGGTTTTATAGATCAAGAGAATATTGAATTAATTGAAAAATTTGATAATTACTTGTGTGAACAAGCTTTGTTTGAATCTTCAAATAATTATTTTGACTTTTTACATGGCTCTATAGGAGTGTCTAATTATTTGTTGCGTAGATCGGCTAAAATAAGTGTTTTAGAAGTGCTTAAGCAGGTTGTTGAAATATTGAATTATAGTAAGATAATTGTGAATGATACATATACCTGGGAATATAAAATTGGTAATAAATATAATATTGGATTAGCTCATGGGATGTCTGGAACCAGTCTGTTTTTATCGAATGCGTGTAAGTTGGGGATATGTGATCCAGTAATTTCTCAGTTGTTGGAAAAGAGTACATGGTTTATTCTGTCTCAAGAAATAAAGAATAATAATAGTATATCATTATTTCCTACTTTTGCTTTACCTCAATATACTTTTCGTCAATATCCCGTTGAAAGTCGACTTGGTTGGTGTTATGGTGATTTAGGTGTTGCTTTAGCTCTTTGGAAATATTCTCAGGTTACAAAAAATACTGTTGTAGGGAATAAGGCAATTGAGATTTTTAAGTTTTCGGCAAATCGAAAAGACTTAGAAGATAACTATGTAATTGATGCGAGTATATGTCATGGTACTGCTGGAATAGCCTTAATCTTTAAAAAAATGTATCAAGAAACTCATTTGGATATTTTTAGGGAAACTTCATTATATTGGTTAAGTGAAACTTTAAATATGTCAAAGTATGAGGATGGTATTGTTGGTTATAAATCAGACGGAGAAAAAAAATCTTTGGATTTATTGAATGGTGTTGCAGGCATAGGCTTGGTTATATTATCCTTTTTATCAGAACAGGATATGTCTTGGGAAGATTTACTTTTATTGGATTGAAATGTATAGATGTTTTAATAATTTTGTGTTGCGCACTCCTTTATGCTATTTTGATTGTGTGAGGGATAATTGGATTGTAAAAGTACAGGACAAGTTAGTCTTGGAGTCAATATATTTAGCATCGCCAATTCTTTATGACGAATTATGTAAGTTGTTGGATGGTAGTATCGATAAAGGGAAAGAATATAATCGGATCAGATATTCTATAGAACGTTATTTATGTCGAATGATGACTCGTTGTACTCCTTTTGGTTTATTTGCAGGCTGTAGTATAGGAGAGATTGGAAGTGAGACAAGTATTCAAGTAGACAATTCTTTGAAACGGAAAACAAGATTGGATATGTATTATTTGTCTTTGTTATATAACACTTTGCTGAGACACAGCTCTATTTCTGAAGGCATTTATTATTATCCTAATAATAGTTTATATCGTTTAAAGCATAAATATCGTTATGTAGAATGTTTCCATACGGATGGAAATCGTAAATATCAATTGCAAGAAATAGATAGTACCTCTTATTTGAATAAAATCTTGAAATTATCTTCTAATGGAATTAAGTTGAATGAACTTATTGCGAGTCTGGTGTGTGATGAAATAACAAATGAAGAGGCTCGGCACTATGTACATGAGTTGATTAATTCGCAAATACTTGTTGGGGAACTATATCAATCATTAACTGGTGATGACTATTTTAAACGTATTATTAGCCTACTTGAATCAACGAATTGCGAAGTTTCCTTGTTAAATAACCTCAAAGGTTTAAAAAGGCGACTGGATTCAATGGATTTGAATGAGAGTGTGGAAATCAGCACATATGCTGAGATTATTAATAATATAAAATTGATAAATGTACCTTATGAAAAACAATATCTTTTCCAAGTTGATATGGTAAAGAATCTATCGCAGTCTATCTTGGGAGAGAAAGTAATTGTAGAATTAAAATCAACTATGGAGTTTCTTAATAAACTAACTCCTTTACGTCAGAATGAGGTGCTGAAGAAGTTCCAAGAAGACTTTTTTTACAGATATGAAGAAAGAGAAGTTCCTTTAATGGAAGTATTAGATCCGGAGTTGGGCTTAGGGTATCCATCTAAAAGTATGGATGGTGATGAAGCTCCTTTGATAGAAGAACTTGAACTGCCATTCCTTAAAAATACCTTAGGAAATGCTTCTATGAGCTCATTGGAGATATTGCTACTTGGCAAGATGGTAGAAACTTTGACGAATGGTGGAAAAGAGATTGTGCTTATAGATAAAGACATTGACGGTACTCCTAATTGGGATGATTTACCATCTACTATGTATACTATGTTTAATATGATTCGTTCAGAGAAAAATGGATTATTAATACAGGCTAATTTCTTTTCAGGTAGTTGTGGAGCCATTCTTTTGTCTCGTTTTGCTCATGTTGATGAAAGAATAAAGGGCTTTGTAAAAAATATTGCTTGTAAGGAGCAACAATTGTCGCCTGATAGTATTTTGGCTGAACTAGTTTATTTACCGGAATCTAGGACAGGAAACATTTTGATGCGTCCTCATATTCGTGAGTATGAATTGGCTTATATGTCAGACTCTGATTTACCTAAAGATAAGATGTTATATGTGTCAGATTTATTACTTTCTGTGAGAAATGGGAAGTTGCATCTTCGCTCTAAAAGATTAAATAAAGAGATTGTGCCCCGTTTGACAAATGCGCACAATTTTCGGAGTCATTCAATGCCTGTTTACCGTTTTTTGTGTGACATGCAGCATCCTTATGGCCGTAATTCTTTGTTTTTTAATTGGGGAATTTTAGAAAAACAACTGCCTTTTCGCCCAAGAGTAAGATATAAAAATACAATACTTTCATTAGCTTCTTGGAATATAAAAGTGGTAGATATAAAATATCTTTTTAAAATAGCAGATGAGGCTTTATTGTTAGACGAAATTATACGATGGCGTACACAAATATCACTTCCGGTTTATGTGGTAATGCCAGATGGAGACAATGAATTGTTTATTGATTGGGGTGATCTTGTCAGTGTGAAATCACTTTTTATGATAATAAAGCACCGTGATATTATTAGCTTAAAAGAATTCATTTTCGAGCCAGAAAATGCAGTTGTTAAAGGAGAAAATGGAGTGTATGTAAACGAATGTATTGTTGCATTTTATAAAAGTTAAATATATTGATGGTACAAAGACTTTTTATTCCAGGCAGTGAATGGGTATATGTGAAAATATATACAGGAGCTAAAACAGCTGATAAATTGTTGTCGCATAGTCTATTTCTCTTTATTAAAGAGCTCAAAAGAAACAAACTGATTAAAAAGTGGTTCTTTATTCGTTACGTTGATGAAGATTTTCATTTGAGATTAAGGTTGCTTGCTGAAAAAGAGGATTGTGTAGGAATAATTTTATCTTTATTTGCAAATCGATTTTCGAATTTGATAGAAGATGGAGTGATTTGGAAGATCCAGTTAGATACTTATAATCGTGAGTTGGAACGATATGGAAATTCATTGATTGAAATATCTGAGTCGTTTTTTTGTTTAGATAGCGAATGCGCTTTGTTTGTTGTTAGAAAAATCAATGGCTATTCAGATGAAAATTACAGATGGATGATTGCTTTGAAAATGGTAGATAAATTTATGACAGATATGTTGTTGGATACTATTTCAAAACAGAATCTAACCCAACGGATGGCTGGCTCATTTAAGAAAGAGTTTGGTTTTAATGAGTATAATTCGAAACAGTTGAATTCTCTTTTTCGTTCTAAAAAGAAGGTTGTAGAATCTGTATTAAGAGATGAAATTAATGATAGAAAATTTGCGGACTTATGTTGTTATGTTGAAGAAAGGTCTAAAAAGTTAAAACCTTTGATAGATTTGTTCTATTTGAAAATTAGTAAGGAAGAGAATGTAATTTACTTATTTACAAGTTATATTCATATGATGCTGAATAGATTGTTTTGTTCTAGGAATCGTTTACAAGAGTTGGTTATTTATGATTTTATGAATAGGTTCTATTGTAGTGAGATTGCAAAAGAGAAATATAACAGAAAGTGATTGTAAAATTATGAGCTTGTTGGGAGATTTACTTTGTTTATATAGATTGTTTTTTAGCTATCTATAGTGGATATGATAATTATGCGCTTGATTGTTAGGATTTTTTATTTTAGAAGTGAATTGTTTATGTAAGTGTTTGTTGTAGTCTGAATTTTTTATAGCTTTCTTTATTGTCCTCCCCCCCCCAAAAAAAAAAATTTGGGGGACTATCAATGCTGAAATATTTATTATATATTTAAATTTGAGGTTGTATTGTTTATGATGATTTATACCTTTTCTTACTAATATTTCATTGGTTTTAGTTAATAATTTCTAGCTATTTTATTCCATGTTGATATGTATTGTAATAATTCTTGCTTTGTCATGTTCGATATTTTTAAAAATTCACTTCTGTTTTGTATTTCTATTTGCTCATTGTAGAACCGTGAATTTTCATTTCTTGGATGGTATAGATGAAATAATTTACCTTTAGCCCGATATATAGGATATCCCAATATTTCTATTCGTTTTACCCTTTCTGCGTCTTCCGGCCCCCAACCATAGAATTTTTCATTTTCTCCTCCTATATTTAGATATGCCGTCCTGTTTACAAATAGAGCTCCACCTACAGCATATAAACCTTGAGGTAATAGATTTTGAGATTCTTTTTTTAATAGACTAAAAGAACGGCTTGTAATAAAGTTGATAGTTGTTTGAGGTGGGATCATATGAAAATTTCCCTCATATGGAAAACTTAGAATAGCTTTTGACTCACGAATGGCATTGATTGCGATGAGTATTTGCTTTTGTGGGATTATAACATCCGCGTCCCAGATTCCGATAATTTCTGTTTGTGCAATTCTTAACATTAGATTTAAATATTTGGTTCGATGAAATACTGGGTTGGTATCTTTAACGAATTGATATGTGACATTGGCTATTTGAGGCGGGATGTATCGAGGAGTACAATCTCCTTCGGTAATAATGATCCTCGTATTCTGTATTTTGGATAATTCATTTAGTACCATGTCTAAATTTCTTTTTCTTTCATCAGAATCAATTCGAATTGGGATGATAAAAGTAGTACCTTCACATGCTGATAATGGTTTAAGTTGTATCGTTGATATTACTTGGTTATTAATATCTGTTTTAAAAGCAACTTTAGTCTTTTCTGGATATATTTTCATTTTATAGAGTTCATAGAGTTCTGCTCTTATGGATTTATTTAATTTTTGTTTGTTTATTCTACGCATCATACTATCTATTGCATAGATAACGTGTTGTTGAAATATGATTCTATTTTTACTTTCTTTGTAGCCTTGTAATCTTAAACGTGAATATCGCATAATTCCATACCAGTCTATTTTTTTATTACTGCTTTGATAAAGTAATTCATGGACCATGGAATCATCAACTTGAGATAAAATATCATCTTCTTCTCCTTCGACTAGGTTATTTCTTAATAAATAGATAATTCCACAGCCAATACCTAATAATCCATACTCTAATGTAAGAGGAAGTGTTGTAGTGATATTGTTGAACAATTTATCGATTAAGGTATCTGCCAATTTCGCATATTTATGGTTTGACGTGTATTGTGTAAATGTATACAGTCCGATTATTCTACCCATTTTAGGAAATCCCAGATCACTCTCCATTATTGGGAATTGATTTTCTACTTTATATTTATTAGTGAATGTTTTTTGATATTGTTTTCGAATGTGGTAATCTTCTATTATATTTCTTTTTTCATAATATGCATGTATACTTAGAGGAAGTGTGAGAATTTCTATTTTTCCGGCTTCTACTAAGCGGCAATACAGGTTGTAATCTGCAGAATGTTTGTATACTTCATTGTATCCCCTAAGTTTATATATTATGTTTGTCCTTATCATTAGTGAGGAGATTGAAATATGGTTATTCTTTAATAAATGAATTTGTATATCACTGTGTGATACTGGTGTGTATTTTATAAGTTTATTATCTTTATTGTAGAAATTGGATCCTACGGCTATTAATTCATTATGCTGCTCTAAGTAGTCGTATTGAATTTGAAGTTTATTGGATAGAGCTATATGGTTACTTCTTATTATTGTTATATATTTTCCTTTTGCCCGTTTTATTCCGTGGTTGAGAGATGTATAATAGTTACTATGTTGTGTGGTGTTTAGGATAACAATGCGTTCATCATTGCAGGTTTGAATATATTGATTAATCTTTTTATTAGAAGGAGTAGTGATGATAATAAATTCAAATTCACTAAAAGATTGTGATAATATACTTTTGATGGAAGCTTTTGTCTGTTTGCTACTGTTATGTACATGTAGTATGACTGATATTTTTTTATTTGTGTATTTCATAAATAGATTTTTATTAATGAGTTGATTTATCGAGGTTATTATTTTATATAATACCCTTCGTTGGTTATTGTCTCTATTGTAAGATACCCGTATGTTGTTAAATACTTACGAATACTTGAGATTAGATTATTGAGGCTACCGTCTATACCACCGTTACCATTGGGCCATAGTTCGTCCATTATTTGATTACGGCTTAGCACTCTTCCTTTATTTAAGTATAATAGCTTAAATAGGATAACTTCTTTGTTTGAGAACCTGGCGATTTTTGCTGTTTTGAAAAAAAAGTCTCGTGTGATTAAATTTAGTCTATACCCTTCTTTGGTCAGAAACCATTCTTGTGGATTTGGTAGTAGTTTGTTTATATAGGCTTCTAATTCATCAATATCGAGAGGCTTCTTGATATAATGTTCTCCTCCTGCTTCTATGGCTCTTTTTATTTCAGATCCTTGTGTATGTGATGAAATGAATATCACCGGGACTTGTGGAAGTATCTTTTTAAGTTCAGGCAAAAAGTCGATGCTATTCTTATTGCCAATTTTCACATCTAATATTATAATATCCGGTGTCCATTCATTTATTAAACTTTTTATTTCTTTTAAAGAGTTCAAAGATTCTACCTCATATCCATTTTGTTTCAGTATATAAGTATATGTTTGGGTTATAAGTCCATCGTCATCTACTAATAGAATTTTCTTTTTCATATATTAATTATTAATTGATTGGTAATTTTATTAGAAAAGTTGTTCCTTTCTGGGAATTATTCTTTAGGCTGATGCTTCCATGGTGTGCTTCAATTATCTTTTTTACGTATGCTAAGCCAATTCCATAACCATCATTTTTCCGCGAATTCGGAGTTTGATAGAATTGATTGAATATTTTTTTATGCTCTTTTGCGGGTATTCCATATCCGTCATCACTAATGTCAATGTATAATTCGCTGAGTGATGCTGATAGAGTTATATCTATTTGAGTATTATTATCGGAGTATTTTAATGCATTTTCGATCAAATTGGTAAACACACTACTAATTCCAATTTCATCGACATAAATATTAGTTTCTTTTAGGTGATTGTTGACTTTGATATTGAATTGTTTGTTGATAAAGCACAATTTGATATCTTCGATAACCTTATAAATAATTTGGATTATATTTATTTCCTTTCTATTTATAACTATCTCTTGTTTCTGGCTTTTGGCCACTAATAGTAATGATTCAATAATATTTCCTAATCGCTTAATGCGTGCTTTTCCGCTTTTTAATAATTCTAGTTTATCTTTATTTTCTTCAACTTGTGCAAAGTAAAGCAATATAGCGTAAGTGGCATTTAAAGGTGACTTTAAATCGTGAATAACCCCATTAATGGCGGCAGCGCGTTTATATAATAAATTGTCTCTTCTTCTAATGATAATTAATTGGTATAGTAGACATGCTATAATAAGGATAGCCAGTAGAAAAGAAATAATGAGTGCACTGGCCATTCGGTCTAATATTAAGTTGGGGGGTAAGTTTACCAATAGTTTTAGGCTCTGTAGTGATTTTGCTCCAATAGGTTGTATTGCGCTTAGGATATGGGTATTTTCTGCAAATTGTAAAGTGTCTCCTGAAAAGGAGATGCAGCGTCCTTCGTTATTGTAAAGTATGAATACATGTTGCGTTTGTAACTTCTGTTTTTTAAGTTCTTGTTCGTAAATTGAATCTAAATCGTTGATATTGATGAATTTTCCTTTTGTTATTAATACGGTTTGATAAATTTGGCTGAATATTTCGGCAAAGTTATTACCGACGTTTTGCTGAATTGCATCTGTTAGCTTAATGGTATCCCCTGTATATTCATGTAGCTTTTTTGTAGGAATTACTTTTTTAGGAGTAAATTCATACATTTGTTCTTTGGCTTTGGCAGAGGAACGCATTCCTAGTTCCAATTCTATAGCTAATTGGTATTTTGATAGCATTTGTTCGCTTACATCTTTGCGATATTGTGTGTACATATTCATAAGCCAAAATCCTTGTAATATTAGGATAGCCAAGGTGCCAATGGTTACGACGCAGATTACTATTTTTTGCTTCATCTTATATTTGCTTTTCTCATATTGTAAAGATAGTTTTTGTATTTGATTTTTATGGAAAGAATTATTGTAAACTTTAAGTGATTGTTTTTAAATTTGTATTTATTAACATAATGGTTTGTTTTTCGTGAGATACGTGATGTAAATATGTCTGCTTTTTGTGACCTTTGAAAAAATCTTAAAAACAAATATTATGGATAAATTAACAACAGATGAAATGCAGGTTATTAAAGGTGGAGGAGTATGGGTTGAAATAAATGGTGAATGGATTTGGATTGCTAGTATAAAAGCTTCTGAAGAAGATCCCATAGATTCTCCTAAGTAACTCTATATAAATATGCAAAATCAGATATTTATATCTGGTCAAGGGTATTTACCTATAGAGGATCTTATTCAGGTAGGACGTAGAACGTCCTGCCTCGGACTTATTAACGGAAAAATGGGGATCGCCATTGCTCTTTTTCGCTATGCACGCCTTTCCGGCGAGTTGACATGTGGAGATGTTGGTTGTGAACTCCTTGATGAGATTTATGAACATCTTGATTCGTCTATACCTATTTCTTTTGGTAGTGGTTTATGGGGGATTGGTTGGGGGATTGAATATCTGATTCAAAATGGTTATATGGAAGGTGATGCTGATGAAGTCTTAAAGGATATAGATCAATGTGCTGCACGCTGTATACATGCCTATGGTATGTCGGGACTTTCATTAAATAACGGAATTGTAGGTTTAGGACGATATATTCTAATTAGGATTATTCCAACATTTTTGAAAGGTGATACGGTTTCAAGTGCTTTCCTGAAAGAGTATCTTATTTATTTGATTGATTGGTTGGAGGAAAGATTGGAATATACAAACGAATCTATTGATGATTTACTTGATTTTTTGTTTGACTTATACCCTACAGGTTTTTATCGGACAAAAGTATCAGTTCTAATCGAAAAATGTATGAATAGGTACAATCTATGAGTTATTTGGAGCAAATTACTATTGGAATTCCTGTGAGGATAGACAGTTGGGAGAGGAAGAGAAATCTTTTAGCCTTATTACACTATATATCCTCGTCTGGGATGAGGGTACATGTTTGGGATGCAGGAAGTGAAGAGTGTCAGTTCCCTGATGATATCTGTAGTAAAATTACTTATACTTATGAACGTGATGAAAATTTAGTTTATCACAAAACGAGGTATGTTAACTTATTATTAAGAGAAATTTCTACTCCTATAGTTGCTATTTGGGATGCTGATATTATATTTTCTTTGTCGCAGTTGGAGGTCTCAATACAAGCAATTATAGAACGAAAATATGTGATGAGTATACCATATAATGGAGTGGTAAAAATGCTTTCAAAAAAACAAAGTGAAGCATATATACTTTCTGGACAAAGGTATGATCATTTAGTTTCGCATGATGATATGTATGCTCGTTTGATGTGGCGTCCTTCCTGTGGGGGAGTTTTTGTTGTAGATCGTGAAAAGTATTTGAGATCTGGGGGAGATAATGAACGTTTTATCAGTTGGGGACCTGAAGATGCTGAGCGTATTCGAAGGATGGAAATATTGGGAGAATCTGTACATTGGACAAATGGAGGACCATTATACCACTTATGGCATCCTAGGGGAGAGAACTCCAGATATTCTATAGAAAAGTTAGCTTTTATTAATCGAATGGAATTTATAAAAGTTTGTAGCATGGGTCAGAATGAATTACGTGCATATGTTAAATCTTGGTAAAAATATAGTTGAGATGAATGGACAATTATTGAGACAAATAGCTAATTATCAGATACTACATAGTGCCTGTTGTAAGGATTTAGGGCTATTGCGTGGCAAAATAGGCATTTCACTTTTCTTTTTTCATTATGCTCATTTTTGTGGAGATTCGCTTTATAGTGACTATGCAAATGAACTGATTGGGGATGTGTATGATGATATTAGAATAGATACTCCATGGGGAATTCAAAATGGCTTATTAGGAATTGGATGGGGATTAGAGTATTTTATGCAGAAAGGATTTGTTGAATGCGATTCTAATGATATCTTAACAGAACTTGATAATAAAATAATTGAACGTGACTTACGACGTGTAAAAGACTATTCATTTGATACGGGGATAGAAGGGTTGGCGTGGTACGTGTTAATACGCTTATTGTCATCTGAGAGATATTTGCAGAAACCATTCGATAAGATGTATTTGGATGATTTAAGAGGTGTTTGTGAGAATGTTCCGAATAAAGTCTGCCATCCTGGAATTTCTTTATTGTTAGACTATTTAGTGGGTAAACAAATAGATGATTGGTATCTCGTTGTTCTGGGAAAGATAACGTCACAGAGAACTGACGGAGAGAAGAAAGAAGCCTTGTTGTGGGTTGAAGGATTAAAATACTTATTGCGATGAGGCATATATATTTGATAAATAGTGATAGCCGTGCGGCACAATATGGTATTGGGACATATATAATTCAAGTTATAAACTGTCTTAGCAGTATTGATTCTTTGCGTTTGACTGTAGTTAGTATGAACTCAGAGGATGGGATACTGACTGAAAAAAAAGATAATAATGTTCGTTATCTAACTTTTCCTAAAGTGTATGATTGGAGGAGTGAGAAAGAAATTCAACGATATTATAGAAGTGTTGCTTTCTTGTTGGCATTGTATGTTGATTCAAGTGAAGATAATGTATTTCATTTTAATTATTTACATCATGAACCATTGGTTGACTTGTTGAAGAAAATATATCCTACCAGCCAATTTGTGTTGACTTTACATTATTTGAACTGGTGCTTCACTTTGAAAGGGAATATAAAGAGGTTACAAACCGTTTTGGATAAAGCTGAGAACGATAGAACTGAGGAAGAAAAATACATATATGACGAATATAAGCAAGAAGTATCTCTTTACAGAAAAGTAGATAGAATAATATGCTTGGCTCAATATACTAAAATGTTGCTGAATGAATTTTATGGAATTGAAGAATGTAAACTAACGTTGATATACAACGGTTTAATTGATCAGGCTATCTTCTTGGGTGAAGTGGAGAGAATGCAAAGAAAAAGAGATTTATTTTTTGGAGAAGGGGAGAAATTAATTCTATTTGTAGGGCGTTTGGATGATATAAAAGGGATTGACTATTTGATAGAAGCTTTCGCAAAGGTGATAAAAAAGAGTTCGAACACTCGTTTGTTAATAGTGGGAGACGGGAATTATAGTAGGTATTTACAGATGTCTGCAGACATTTGGAGTAGGATTACTTTTATAGGGAAAATTAGTAAACAGAAATTATATGAATTTTATCAAATTGCAGATGTTGGAGTGATGCCGTCTTTTCATGAGCAATGCAGTTATGTAGCCATAGAAATGATGATGCATGGATTACCATTAATTATCACTAATACCACAGGATTGAGTGAAATGATTCATCATCAAAATGTAGAGTGCAGATTGATATTAAAGGAAGATCAAAATGAATTAAGGTTATCAGTTGAAGAACTTTCGAAATGTTTATTGAAAATGGTAACGGATGATTGTTGGGCGAGAGAGGTTGGTAAGTTAAATAGGTGTCGATATAAAGATGCTTTTTCATTAGAAAAAATGAGGATGGCATTTGAGTCTTTTTATAGTTAAGAATAAATTGATGTCTTTGATTTAGTTTTTTGAATACTATTATGTGGTGATCTTGTGAAGATTCAAAATAGAAATTAAAAAAGAATGTATATGAGAGAGTTGACTTATGTTTTACGCTTTATTTTTCCCATCACAATCTGGATGTTGGGGAAAAATAATTTGAGTTACTAAGGTATTTGTTTGGCTCTTTTTCTTCGTTCTAACAAATACCTGTAACGTTGGAAATCTATGTGATTTTTACGAAGAACATTAAATATTGATTTTAAAATGATTAAAGTATGAAATTAAGAAAACTGAAACTGAATGAAGCTTCAAAAGCTGAATTGAATGAGCGTGAGATGTGTCGTGTTTTGGGAGGTGGTACTCCTGGGTGCTGCCAATGTGGTTGCAATTATGAAGGTAAACCCGGTGGCTCTAGTACTAGTGCTAATGATAGTGCCAATAATGCTCATGGGTATACATCAGATGGTTCTCATCCATGTTGTTCTACTACTGACCCCAAACCGGAATTTCCGAAATTTCCGGATTTTCCTGTTATGCCTCAAGATGCTCTTTGTGGGGCGACTCAAGGACACTCGTGTGGTATATGAAAATAATTGATTGGGCGTTTATATTTGTTTGTATGAACAATTGAGCGTAGTCCTTTATTTTGTAATACTGCTGAAATTAACTTTCAGCAGTATTACTCTTGTGGAAAGCTAAATTAAAGAATATGAAGTTAATTATAGGCAATGGGCTGATAAAGTGTATTGTTTTTCTTTTTTTGCAAGCTACTGTTTTAGGTAGTTGTACGAAAATATCCAAAGGGAATAAAAGAGATGCAAGAACTTACTTTACAATTGATTCTTTAGATAGAAAGATAGTGCTTCCCGTGTTATTTAATGATAGCATTGTTTCAAATTTGGCATTTGATAGTGGGGCTTCTTTGGGAGCTTTTATTGTTGACTCTACTTTTTGTTCAGCTCACCCTTCTATCTTATCGAATTTGTCTCCTGACACTATTGCTCCATATGGGTGTGCATGGTCTGTATTACGTATGCCCGCATCTATGTATACAATTGTTCCGACTATAAAAGTAGGGAATTCCAATTTGATATATGATAAAATGTTAGTTTATAATTGGAGAGATTACATGGGAGGTACTCAATCAGATGGTTTGTTTAATATTCCACAAAATGATACTGTTAATATATGGGAGTTTAACTTTGAACATAATTATATGGCTATCCATTCATTTCAAGATTTTATTATGCCTAAGAATTGTATTCTGATTCCTTTTGTAAGAGGAAATGATAAAAGCTCACTTTTTTATGTTAATCTGCCTTTAAATATTAGATGTGCTGATGGAGACACACTGATGCTTACTCATACTTATCTTGTAGATACAGGTATGCCACAAGACATAGCTCTGATGGCTCAAGCTTCTGAATTGTCCTTTTTTTCTAAGAAAAAGAATGCCGTTTGGACGCAGGCACCATCTGGATATTATAGTCATCATAATGTAAATGCTACTTTGTTTGGTGGCATACAACTCGATTCCTTGCGGATTTATATATTTGATCAACCTAATCAAGTACCTTGTGATTATCTTATTGGTCTGAATTTACTTAAAAGATTTAATGTTTTTTTCGACATGAAATCACAAAGATTAGGTTTGCAGCCAATAAAGAACTACGAACGAGTGGTCAACCCTCGGAAGAAACGATTTCACATGTCATCCCGTATGAATAGCCATGGAAAAATTATTATTACTAAAATTGCCGATTATGAGGGGAATTATGTTAAAGAATCTGGTTTGTTAGAAGGTGATGAAATTATTGCTATAAATGAAATTCCTATTAAAATGATCTCTTTGGAAGAGGATGCGGAGCTAAGCCGGCAAGACACATTGATATACGATATTGTCCGTCAAGGTAAATCTTATAAGATACCGGTGGTTATTGATAAAAAAGAGGTTCAAGGTGATTGAATGAAATAATAATATTAGATAGGTAATGATATGAATGATAAAGCTAGTAGATACAATATTGAAATAGAATACTATAATGGAATCCTGCTCTATAATTCGCTTACTAACAGGATACTACCAATTAGTCTTAAGGATTATTCTATAATTGAGACTTTGATGGAACATTTGCCTACATTTCGACAGAAATTTCCTGAATTGTATTCTGCTTTTCAGAGGTCAGGATTTATTATAAGTCCAGATTTTGATGAGTTGGCGTATTTGAAATTACAAAATAAGCGATGTATATTTATGAATCGGGATTATCATCTTACAATAAATCCGACTTTAGATTGTAATTTAAAGTGCTGGTATTGTTCTGTTGCCTATGCTGGGGCAAAATATGATAGAGAACGAATGAGCGATGAAATAGTTGATAATTTGATTAAGCACATTAATTTATTAGTGACACAAAAAAAAGCAAATTCAATTTTATTGGATTGGTTTGGTGGAGAGCCCCTAATGTATTTTGATGAAGTAATCAAAAAGATATCAGATTCAGTATTCCCAATTTTATTACAGAATAATGTGAAATTTAGGCAACAAATTACTACTAATGCTACTTTATTGAGTGAAGATAGAATTCGATATATGAAGGACATGAACTTTGATTTCTTTCAGATATCTATTGATGGTAATGAGTGCCGCCAGAACCTGATTAAACGTTATTCTGATAAACATGGTACTTATAGAGATGTGGTTGACAATATTAATTTGCTTTCTGAGGTGATTCCAGATGTTTCAATTTGTTTGCGTGTTAATTATGATAAACAAACTTTGAAGAATATAAAAGATATAATAAATGATTTTACGGAAAAAAGTATAAAGTGCATTACTGTAGATTTTCAGAGAGTGTGGCAGATTTCATGTACAGAAGAAATGCGAAAGTTATTAGAGAAGGCAAAAGTTGAATTTGAGAAGGCTGGTTTTCGTTCGCGTTTTTGGGCATATAGGCCATTTAGATATAAGTGTTGTTATGCGGATAGTATCAATCATTATGTTGTCAATTACGATGGTAGAATTTTTAAATGTACAGCACGTGATTATGGGGAAGAACTAACTCTTGGCCATTTGTTAAAATCTGGAGAAATTGATTGGAACGATGGAATATTGAGTAAGATGTTTGTAAAGGCTACATTTGAGAATGAACGTTGTGAAAATTGTCGAGTTTTACCTTTGTGTATGGGACCATGTATACAAAAAAATTACGATGCACTTATAAATTGTAAACAGCTTACTTGTGTATATGATAACGTTGAATACAGTTTGTCTTCTTTTGTAATAGAAATGGCAAAACAAAGAAATTTAATATAATCGATGAAAAAAAAATATATTACAGTTGATGATATTAAGTATCAATTAGCTAACCTGCGTCAGCTGACTTTTGAAGTGACAGATGCTTGTAATCTGTGTTGTAAGTATTGTGCGTATGGTGAATTTTATAATGATTATGATAAGCGTGAAAATAGCACAATTAGTTTGTCCGCTTCTTTGAAATTAATTGATTATTTAGTTGATTTATGGGGTTCAGAATATAATACGTCAGCTAAACGTAACGTATATATCAGTTTCTATGGGGGAGAACCTTTATTAAATATGCCATTTATTGAATCGGTGGTGACGTATATTGAAAAACTGCATTGCCAATATCGCAATTTTACTTTTTCAATGACAACGAATGCTTTGTTGCTTGAACGTCATATGGATTTTTTGGTGGCACATGATTTCAATTTGCTTATCAGTTTGGATGGTGATGAATATGGCACTTCCTATAGAGTGAATAAGGTGGGTGATCCTGCATATCCCAATATTATCAGAAATATAGATGTTTTACGAAATAAATACCCTGAGTTCTTTGAAAGAAAAGTGAATTTTAATGCTGTATTGCATAATCGTAATTCGGTTACTTCTATTTATCACTTCTTTAAAACTCGTTACAATAAAGTACCCAGTATTGGAGAGTTGAATAATATGGGGATTCGACCGGATAAGGTAGAACTTTTCCAAAAAACGTATCGTAATTCACAAGAAAGTTTACACCAAGCAGAGAATTATGAAAAAATAGAGCAGGATATGTTTCTAAAATCAGCTACTTATCAGACTCTTACCAATTTTCTCCATCAGTATAGTGGGTTTGTTTTTCGAAGTTATGTTGATTTGCAATATGGTAAACCTAAAAAAACAATTCCTACCGGTACTTGTATCCCTTTTGGTAAAAGAATGTTTGTCACTGTTACTGGTAAGATTTTACCTTGCGAACGCATAGGACAACAATTTGCATTGGGAAAGGTAACGGCAGATAGCGGTGTTGAACTTGATTTAGAAGCAATTGCAGATAAGTATAATACTTATTATGCTAAAATGGAAAATCAATGTAGTAAATGTTACAAAGCAGAATCTTGTATACAATGTATTTTCAATCTTAATAACTTGGATACTTGTCCTGTTTGCTATGGATTTACTAGTAAACAAGCTTTTGAAATCTATAAAACAAAACAAATAGATTTTCTAAGAAAGCATCCGGAAGAATATTATCGAATTATGGAAAATGTGATGGTTGAATAAAATAGGGTATAATATGTTTCAAGTAGATAAGAATTATTGGCTGGTAATTGCGCCTTATGTATATTGTTGTATAAAGGGTAAGAAGGCTCTATTATATAATACTAAGAATTGGGAGTATTTAGAGGTGGAAAATGAGAATGTAATAGGGCTATTACGACAGTTACATAAAAGAGATAATCTTGGTGCGGTGTTTTGTGAAGGGAAAATGTTGACAGAGCCATGTTACTCAAATTTTATATCTGATTTTGTGTCAAAGGAAATGGGAGGTGTTATAGATGTGGTATCTTTTCCCGATAAACCGATACAAATGATGCCTATTCTTAATTTACAATGTGATGTGGATAAATTACAGCAAATAGAAGATAGGGGTATAGGAGAAGATATTTTGTTTAATTTGTTAGAAATAAATGTTTTTCTTTATAATGTTTGTGATCATCATTGTTTATATTGCAGTAAATATTCACAGCAAAATTTGTGCTGTCGCGTAGCAGAAACAGAGACGTCTCAAGTTCTTGATATCTCTGCTTTGAAGTCTATTATAGCACAAATTCGATATGGAGTGGTAGGTCGGTTGAATTTATTTGGTGGAAATATTTGGAAGTATCCTAATTATAATGATATTCCTTTTTTATTATCAGGTTTTAAAGGTCAAATTCATATTTGGAGTCATTATGCTGATTTTGTGGGTAATAAAATCTTAGATTCAGATTTTTTTTATGATGTAATTGTTCCTTTTCCCATGGAAGAAGAATTACTGCGAAATTGTATCTTTTTATTAGGAGATTTACAAATAAAGATTCATTTTTATGTTACGCAAATAGATGAATATGCTAAGGCGGAGGAGATTGTACATAAATATGCTATTAATGACTATTCAATACATTCTACCTATGTAGGATGTAATTTGGATTATTTTGAAAAATATGTTTATATGGATAAAGGGGATATCCTGCAATCTCAATACTCAATGAGCCAAATTTTTGCTCATCAAAAAATGAATTCACATTTTTTCGGTTCGTTATCAATCTCTGTTAATGGAGACGTATATGCTAATTTGAATAGTTTAGTTTTGGGAAATATCTATAAAGATAGTTTGATTGATATTGTTAACAAAGAAATGCTTGATAATACAGCATGGCGGAAAATACGAAATGATTATCCTTGCTGTGACTGCATTTACCAATGGCTGTGTCCTTCGCCCTCTAATTATGAATTGGCTATTGGAAAACCGAACCTCTGTCATGTGAAACCATAAATGATAATAGCTTATGGATCGTACTTTCTGTTTTGTTCCGGTTCGCAAAGGGAGTAGAGGTATCCCCGGTAAGAACCTGCGTATGCTGGGAGACAAACCTCTGGTATGTTGGATTATCGATACCATCCTTGCTTCCGGCATAGCGGACGAGGTATGTGTAGCGACAAATTGTGATGAAATGGAAAGTTTGATACGAGGCCGTTACAAAGAAGTTGTACGGATATTCAGGCGCAGTGAGTGGAGTGCAAGGGATGAGGCTCCCAGTCTGGAAGTTGTACAGGAATTTTTCTATTTTTGTAAGCCGGACCGGAATGATGATTTTATTTTGTTACAGGCTACTTCTCCTTTTACGACTGCACAAGAACTAAGGGGGCTTGCAGAAGAGATGAAAAGGGGTGAGGCGGATTCCTATGTTGCCTGTTGCCGTTTGAAGAAGTTTCGTTGGAGTGATGAGGGGAGACCTTTGGACTATTCATTCGAAACCAAACCTCGCCGACAGGAGTACAAAGGTTTTCTGATAGAGTCGGGAGCTTTCTATGCTTCTACGGTGGGGAGAATACTGGACTCCGGGCAGCTTCTTTCGGGAGTTGTGAAGGTGGTGGAGATCGGGCCTGCAGGGGTGATAGATATTGATGAAGAAGCGGACTGGAGACTGGCTGAACATTATATTGAAACCGGGCTTTAATAAAAAAAGATATGGATAGACGGGACTATTATGTGGAGTATTATGAAGTACTGGATAGGGTGCTGTCTGACTACGTGAACCATTTGAGGGAAGAGAAAGAGTATTGGCTGAAAATGGGGAGGCATGATGTGGGCGTGCCTTTGATCAATTTACTATTCTGGCAGTTCACATGGCATAGAGAGGAGTACGACCGGTTACGTAAAGAAGGAAAGAGCTGTCGGGAAGCATTGGGTAGCGTAAAGGAGATACTGGCAGATAAGCAGGTGGAAGAATGGGAGCGACAGGAAGAGGAATACAAAATCTACGACCATGAATGGTATGAAGCACTGGCACCTTATGGCGGGCAGTTGGTGATCTATATTTATAATGCCCGTCAATTGGCTTATCTGACTCCGTTGATTGAACGTCTGGAAGAACCGGTGTTGCTCTTGTCGGAATATGAGATTCCGGATGAAACGGAGTTGCCGGACTTTGTAACGGCCATTACTCTTGAATTTACCAAAACAGCTCCATTGGTTAATCCATTCCTGAAAGAGTGGTTTCCCTTGATTTTTCAATATGCGAATACATTTGATATATTGATGAGGATCTTGCAACCTAAAGGATTGATTTTTCTGGAAGGCTGCCATTACCAGCAGTTATTGCTTGCCACCATAGGACGTGATTATGGAATACCGACCTTGTGTATCCAGCAGGGATGGCCGTCATTGATGCACACTGCTTTCAGGAGGATGCCTTACCGGTACTATCTGATGTGGGGGGAAGGCTTCCGGACTTTGTGGGAGAAGCATAATCCGCTGCCGGACTTTGTTCCGACGGGCTATATGTATCAGGTGGAACCACGTAATGAGACGAAAAAGGAGTGTGTTACTTTTTTCTTGCAGGGACCTTTTTTTCTGAGTGACAAAAAGTATCTTCAAGAGATGATCTGTCTGATAGGGACGGTTGCTGCGGAATTTCCCGCCCGGCGGTTTCTGGTGCGTGAACATCCTGAGTTCAGGATAGGTGAGGAGGTACGCATGGAATGGGAGCAGATTCCTAATATAGAAATGGTAACGGATAGAAAGCTGGCAGAGGTATTTGCCCGCACACGGGTAGGGGTGGCACACTATTCTTCTTCTTTAATGGAGGGAGTGGCGCATGGTGCTGTCCCGTTGGTGTACGATCCGACCGAGGGATCGCGGTATTCTCCGGATGTGGAAGCCGAGGGGCTGGGGATGATAGCGAAAACGAAAGAGGAGTTGACCGGCGGTTTGTCCCGGATATTGGAGAATTATGGAGATTTTGAACAGAGGATGGAGAAGGGGCAACCTCTGTGGTTTCAGGCAACAGGAGAAGAAACTCTCCGGAATATGGTCGGGTTTATTAAAGAAAAAATGCCTCCTGTTACTTTGAAGGAGATTTATGTGGTTGATACGGATACTTTGACATGCGAACGGCCCGTCGGGGTATCGGGGGTATTGCGTTGTAAGAATTGTGAGGATTTTTTGGAGATGTGCATTGATTCGTGTATCGACGGATTGGATGAGTTGATAGCTGTCTATCATGATTGTACGGATCGTACGCCGGAGATTCTCAGGCAGAAGGCGGCACAATATCCGGATAAAATCAGGGTCTTTGAGTATCAGCCGTCTGTATATCCGATCGATCTGGATGAGGAGGAGTTTGAGAAGGCAAAGCTGTTGCCGCCCGACTCTATCCATACGTTGGCAGGTTATTGCAACTATGCATTGTCGAAAGCAAGCTATCGGTACGCAGTGAAGATCGATGCCGATCAGGTTTATTTTACGGATCGGCTGAAACATATCTGTGATGCTTACCGTTCTGATAAAAAAGTGAGGTTCAACGTGGCGGAATGCATCTCTTACAACCTGTATCGGGCTTATCTGGACTCTTTCAACCGTATAGAGATGCGACCGTTCAGGTGGCTGGAACGAATTGCGTTGTGGACACATGCGTTGTATGCTTCTTATCTGGAGAAGATGATCATTCGGTATAAAGTGCCTGTCTCGATGTCGGGCATTAACTTGTTCCGGAAAGACCGGGAGTGGATGGTAGGGTTGGGGCAGGAACATCCGGAGCCTGATAGCAAAGAGATACTCCCTCCGTTTAATGGCGTGCGTGATACTTTCTTTTTTGAGGTGTCTGCGGACCGGATATTCAGGTATGTGACGGAAACGAAGCCGGATGGCCGTCATCGGGGACTGGAAGTGATGCGCTGTCCGAATGAAATATTGGATGTCGGCTTTTGTTGGTTTCATTTGCGTGCCCTGATGAAGGAGCATGAAGAGGGCTATCGGCAGTCTTACCGGAAACATCCGGAGCGGTTTATACCTTTGGGCACCTTTGTGAAGCTGTCGTACAGGAGTTTACAACAGAGATATAAACCTTTTGTTACCGTACGTTGGGCGGAACCGGTATTCGCTTATTTCTTTATGACGGGTAAAGGAAGGATTCCGTGGAGGATGTTGAAAGGGGGAGGACGAGTAGTGGCAGATAAATGTGTTTCGCAGCTTGATAAAAGATAGATGGTGGATGGATATATTGATTCTTTTTTATAATACGATGTGGGGATTTCCACTTGAGTTCCGGAAGGAAGACTTACCCGAGGGCTGTGTGATAACGACTGATCGCAACCTCCTTTCAAAGGCGGATGCCGTGGTTTTCCATTTGCCCGATTTACCTTCGGTGATGGAGGATGAAATCGATAAGCGGGAAGGACAGATTTGGGTGGGATGGAATCTGGAATGTGAAGAGAATTATAGTTGGACCAAGGATCCCGAGTTCAGAGAGAGTTTTGATTTGTGGATGGGGTATCATCAGGAGGATGATATTGTGTATCCTTATTATGAACCGGATTATGGGAAGATGCTGGTTGCGGCACGGAGGAAAAAGCCTTATAAGAAGGCATGTATGTTTATCTCGAGCGATATGAACCGGAGTCACCGGCAAGAGTATCTTAAGCAATTGATGCAGTATACCGACATCGATTCGTATGGGAAACTATACCATAATTGTGAATTACCTGTTGAGGACCGAGGGCGGGATACACTTCTTAGTGTGATTGGGGATTATCAGTTCGTAATAAGTTTTGAGAATGCGATAGGGAAGGATTATGTAACGGAAAAATTTTTCAATCCTTTGTTGGCCGGTACTGTTCCGGTCTATCTGGGAGCTCCCAATATCCGGGAGTTTGCTCCGGGAGAAAATTGCTTTCTGGATGTGTCGGCTTTTGATTCTCCTGAGGGAGTAGCTGTTTTTATGAATCAATGCTATGATGACGAGGCATTGTATGAACGTTTTCATGCATGGAGGAAGCGGCCTTTATTATTGTCGTTCACAAATAAGTTAGAGCAAGTCCGGAGTAATCCGTTAACCAGGCTTTGCCAAAAAATACACGAACTAAAATTGAGAGGGATATGAAGGAGGTAAAAAGACCGGTAGTTTCGGTGGTGGTTCCGGTCTATAATACGGAACTTTTTCTGGGGGAATGTCTGTACTCTTTGGAGAAGCAGACTTTGACGGATATTGAGATCATTCTGGTGAACGACGGATCGACGGATAATTCCGGAGAGTTGCTGCGGGAGTATGCGGGTAAGGATGCTCGTTGCGTTTATGTGGAACAGGCGAATCAAGGACTTTCTGCTGCACGGAATACCGGAATAGAATATGCATCCGGGCATTATCTGGCATTTCTGGACAGTGACGACTGGCTGGCAGAGAATGCTTTGCAGGTGCTTTGTACTATAGCTGCGAAGACCCGGTCAGACATTGTCTCAGGAAATACATTGGCGGTACATCCGGATGGGCAGGTGCGAAGTTGGGAAAGAAGGAGCAGGGAGTTGTTTGCGGCGGGAACCGTGGTGTCTGGAAGTACGTATTTCTCAAGAGTGATGGATTGCAGATGTTATGTCCCTATGGTGTACAACTATTTATATCGGAGAGATTTTATTGAGCAAAACGGTTTTCGCTTTGAGCCGGGGCTGATTCATGAGGATGAATTATGGACTCCGCAGGTGCTGACAACCGCTCAGAAAATGACGGTTGCCGATATTGATTTTTATTATTACCGGCAACGGGAAGGATCGATTATGACAGCGACAGCAGCGGGTAGGCGGATTGCTTCCATTCAATTGATTATTGAAAAATTACTGGAGTATAGCCGTAAACATTTGTTTGAGAAAAAACATAGAGAGGCAAAAGAAGCGCTCTATGTAAGGTTGCTGCAAATATATTCTACCGCCTGTACATTACATCCGGACGGAACTTATACTACTTTGTATGATAGGGCGGGAGAGATGCTGCGTGTTTGTGAGGAACTCAGTCGTCAAGAGTCTCTTGGAAGATGGTATAGTGAGGAGATACTGAACAGGATGAAACTGTACTATGACCGGCTCCAGACGATGGAAGGATAAGGGGCTATGGCAGGGAACTGAATCACTTTATTGTATGTATGTTGGACATCGAAAATCGTAGTATATCATGAAAGATATTGCAATGCTAAACAAAGCACCATTAGACTTCTTCGGATGTAATTTTGGTCTTGTAGAGAAGCATCGTATGGCTTTTGTCCTTATCTCGAAATGTGGACTCACTTTTTTGGAGAATATAGCTATCTATGCGTCTATAGGTATGATTCCTGATAGGAAAGATCAGACTCATTTTTATATCGCCCGGGTAAAACCCGAACGTTTTTTGGTACCGGTTTCTGAGATGTCCGGTTATGAAAGGGAGCATAAATCGTATTTGAAGGTAGCGGTTTGGAGGGATCCGGTGGAAAGACTGATTTCTGCTTATAAATATTTTATACTTGAACGTACTTTTAACCGTTATATGTATATGTGTAATCTTTATCAGGATCATTCTTTTGAACGCTTTCTTTCGTTTGTTGAGTTTGAATTGGGGAAGACAAATCCGTTGTGGCAGGATGAGCATATACGCAGGCAATCTGATTTTTATACTTCTGCAGAGGTGGATTGTATTGTACCGCTCAGTAAATTAAACTGTTTCTTAGAAGAGAAAGGAGTTGATATACCTGAGGAGAGGTCGAATGCGACATCCGTTCAGTTTGAGCTGAGAGATGAGAAACAGATAGCACGGATAAAAGAACTTTATCGCCTCGACTATGAAATACCTGTCAGTTATTAAAAAAGAAATGTTATGGATGCACAGATAGAAAAGATAGCAAAATCACTTTATTTCTCCTACAGACAAACTGACATAGGGCTGTTTTATGGAAAGATGGGATCTTGTCTTTTCTTTTTTCATTATTCTCATGTTGCCGAATCGCGAATTTTTGGAGAATTTGCCGAAGAGTTGCTGGATGAAGTGATGGAGTATGTCCGCTTAGGGATGCCGGTCGGTTTGTCTTTCGGATGGGCTGGCATAGGTTGGGGGGTAGAATATCTTGTCCGGAGGGGATTTGTGGAAGATGTCGGCAATGAAGAACGGAATAAGATTGATAAGAAAGTGATGGAATATGATGTCAGGCGTTTGGATGACTACTCTTTAGCTACGGGACTGGAGGGCATTGCGTGGTATGTTCTGCTTCGATTGTCTTCGGGGGATAAATGTGTACGGATCAGAGAAGAAACCTATTTGTTTGATTTGAGCAATGCTTGCGAAAGAGTTTTAAAGAAAAGGCAGTATAAGGGCATGCTTTTGCTGCTGGATTTTTTGAACGGGAAACAGATAAATTATCCTTTCAGGGAATTTTTTTCACAAATTCCGGGGGAAGCGCATTATATTCCGGATATGTGATGTATTTTTGTGACGTAGACTAATATTATGAATAAATGAAGTTAAGCTCTTTTCCTCACTATCTCCAGTTGGACGCTATGGATTGCGGCCCTTCCTGCCTTCGTATGATTGCGAAGTATTATGGTAAGAGCTACTCCCTGCAAACCCTCCGTGCACGTTCTTTTATTACCCGTGAAGGAGTTTCCATGTTGGGCATCAGTGACGCGGCGGAATCCATCGGTTTCCGTACTTCGGGGGTGCGCATCTCTTTGGAGCAACTGAAGAAGGATGTACCGTTACCTTGCATCCTGCATTGGAACCAGAACCACTTTGTGGTCTGTTATGATATAAAGAAGAAGCGCAGTGGCTACCGTTTCTATATCGCTGATCCGGCACGTCAGTTGATTTCGTACAGTGAGGAAGAATTTAAAAAGTGTTGGTTGTCTACCAAGGTGAATGGAGAAGAGAAAGGAGCTGCACTTGCGCTTGAACCGGGCCCGGAATTCCAAGGGCAGGGGGACGAAGAAGAATCCGGCAGTCGCAGCCTTCGTTTTTTTCTTAAGTATTTGTCGCCTTACCGTAAACAGTTGATACAGCTCGTTCTGGGAATGCTGACAGCGAGCTTGCTGCAACTTATCTTCCCATTTCTGACACAGTCGTTGGTGGATGTGGGTATCCGTGACGGTAACCTGAACTTTATCACTCTGATCCTGATCGCACAGCTGGTAATCTCCGTTTCGCAACTTTCGGTCGAGTTTATCCGTAGCTGGATCATGCTTCACATGAACACACGTATCAACATCTCGCTGATCTCTGACTTCCTGGCAAAGTTGATGAAACTACCGCTCCATTATTTCGATACGAAGATGATCGGTGACATTATGCAGCGTATCGGTGACCACGGACGCATCGAGAGCTTTCTGACAGGCTCGTCCATCAGTACGCTTTTCTCTTTCGTAAACTTCTTTATTTTTGCTTTTGTATTGGCTTATTATAATCTGGGTATTCTTGCCATCTTTCTGGTAGGCAATTCACTCTATATCTGCTGGATTCTTGTGTTTATGAAGTACCGGCGCGAACTGGATATCCGGCGTTTTGCCCAGGCGGCGGGCGAACAGAGCAGTTTGATTCAGCTGGTGACTGCCATGCAGGAAATCAAGCTGAATAACTGCGAGAAGCAAAAGCGCTGGCAGTGGGAACGCATTCAGGTGAAGCTTTTCAAGATCAGCGTGAAGGGACTGGCATTGGGGCAGGTTCAGCAAGTGGGTTCTGTGTTTTTTAATCAGACAACGAATATCGTAATTTCCTTTATTGCTGCCAAATCGGTTGTGGAAGGGGATATGACTCTGGGTATGATGATGTCTTTGACGTATATCATCGGTCAGCTGAGTGGTCCCATCGGCTCTTTTATCGGCTTTGCCCAACAACTTCAGGATGCAAAGATCAGTCTGGAACGCTTGAACGAGATTCACGGTCAGAAAGATGAAGAACAGGATATCACTTCAAAACTGACGGTTCTTCCGGATCGGCGTGATATTCGTATTGAAAATCTGTCGTTTAGCTATGACGGGGCGGACCGTGACTATGTGCTGAAGGATGTGAATCTGGATATACCCGAACATAAAGTGACAGCGATCGTGGGGGCGAGTGGTAGTGGTAAGACTACACTGATTAAGTTGATGCTCGGTTTTTATACTCCGAATAAGGGGGATATCAAAATAGGTGAGACTCCTCTGGATGTGGTGAATCCGCATCTCTGGCGTGCGAAGAGTGGTTCGGTGATGCAGGATGGCTTTATTTTCTCTGATACGATTGCGAACAACATTGCTGTTGGTGAGGAGCAGGTGGATGTGGAACGTTTGCGCCATGCTGTGACGGTTGCCAATATCCGTGATTTTATCGATTCTCTTCCTTTGGGCTATAATACGAAGATCGGAATGGAGGGGAACGGCATCAGTCAGGGACAGCGACAGCGCCTGCTGATAGCCCGTGCGGTTTATAAGAATCCGGAGTTCCTGTTTTTCGATGAGGCGACGAATGCACTGGATGCCAATAACGAGCGTGAGATTATGGAACACCTCCATACATTCTATCGGGGTAAGACGGTTGTAGTGGTAGCACATCGTTTGAGTACGGTTCGTGATGCGGATAAGATCGTGGTGCTGGATAAAGGTGCTGTGGCTGAAGAGGGCACTCACCGGGAACTGACGGAGAAGAAAGGATTGTATTATCAGTTGGTGAAGAATCAGCTGGAGTTAGGAAGTTAGGTATGGAAAAGGAGCACACACATAAAGAAATCGAGCTTCGCAGTGAAGAGGTACAGGAGGTGATGAACCGTGTTCCGGCGTGGATTCTGCGTAGTGGCATTACGGTATTGTTTATCATCGTAGTGGTGTTGGTGGCAGGCAGCTATTGGTTTAAATATCCGGATGTGATAACTGCAGAGGTGACGGTGAGTACACAGGAGCCTCCATCTTATGTAATGGCACGTTCGGCCGGTAGATTGGCGGACCTGTATGTACAGAACGGCCAGGAGGTGAAGCCGGATATGAATTTGGGTGTAATAGAGAATACGGCTCGTGCGGTGGATGTGTTTTCTTTGAAGGGGAAGATGCAGAAGTGGAAGCAGGAAGGATATACACCGGAATCGGGGAAAAACCTTTTTCTGCTTTCGGAGACCGACCGCTGGCGGCTGGGTGAGATACAGTCGGCTTATGCAGGATTTGTGAGTACCCTCTCCGAGGTGGTTCGTATGAAAGAGTTAGGATATTATGCAAAGAAGTTGCAGTCACAGAAAGAATTGCTGGCTACACAGAAGAAATATTATGATCAGGTTCGGAGGCAATATTTTCTGATAGAGAAAGAATATGCTTTAGCTCATGCCTCATATGCAAGAGATTCGATTCTTTATCATCGTAAGGCGATGATTATTACGGAGTTTGAACAGTCCGGCAGTCGCTACTTGCAAAGCCTTCAGTCAAAGGAATCGGCCCGTATGCAGTTAACTCAGGTAGATATGCAGATAGAGCAATCGGAAGAGGCATTGCTTGATCTGGAAAAACAGGCGTTTGAAGAGCAGCAGACGCAGGAGGTGAATCTGAGAAATGCTACGGATCAGTTGTTGGGTCAGCTTGTGGCGTGGGAACAACATTACCTGCTTCGAAGTCCGGTCGGAGGAAAAGTTACTTTTCTGAATGTGTGGAGCGTGAATCAGTATGTGGAGTCGGGGGCTACCGTTTTTGTGGTTGCCCCGAAAGAGGAATCCTTGCCTGTAGGGACGGCATTGCTGCCTTTACAGGGATCGGGTAAAGTAAAGGCCGGACAGCGTGTGAATTTGCGTCTGAATAATTATCCGGACCAGGAGTTTGGTTATGTAAGGGGGGAGGTGAGAAGTGTTTCGCCTCTGCCGACGGCGGAAGGCATGTATGTGGTCGATATTGCTTTGCCGGATGGGTTGACAACCAACTATGGAAAGATGCTGCCGTTGACTCGTGAGATGAAGGGAAGTGCGGAAATCATCACGGACGATCTTCGCCTGCTGGAAAGATTGATTATGCCGCTACGAAAAATTTTCATGGAACAAAAATAGGTCAAAGTAGCTTTGGAGCTATATATAATAAGGTGTATCTCCGGATCTTTGTAGAAAATGCTTCGGAAATTTTCATTTATCCAAAACCTTTTAGTTTCGTTGGTGTTATTTAAATAGTTTCAATAATAAATAGGAAGATTTGTAATAACCACTTTAACTATTAAGGTATATGAAAAAGATTCTAATGCTGCTGGCTTTAGCCGGCGTTACATCTGTTGCTTCAGCGCAACAAACTACGATTACGGGATACGAAGTTATCCAGGTACAAGACAAATATCAAGTGATCACTAACTCCTTCTGGGATAACTGGTTCTTTTCTATCGGTGGCGGTGCCGAAGCCATGTTTGGTGACAACGACCATGCCGGAAAGTTCAGAGACCGTATCAGTCCGACATTGAATGTGGCTGTCGGTAAATGGTTTACTCCCGGGTTGGGATTGCGATTGCAGTACAGTGGCTTGCAGGGGCGCGGCTTTGCCCATTCGGAAACAGCCGATTTTGTGAAGAGTGGTAAACTGGCCAATGGGTATTATAAACAGAAATTCAACTATATGAATCTTCACGGTGACGTGATGTTCAATTTGAATGCTCTGTTTGGCGGATACAACTCTCACCGTGTATATGAAATTATCCCTTATTTGGGAGCGGGTTTTACTCATTCATACTCTAAACCTCATCGTGAGGCATTTGCTATGAACGCAGGTATTATCAACCGTTTCCGCGTATCGAGTGCGGTAGATATCAATATCGAAATCGGTGGTATGCTGGCTGAAGATAAGTTTGACGGAGAAATTGGTGGAAAACATGGGTATGATGGCGTTGCCAGCCTGACTGCAGGTCTGACTTACCGCTTCCCGGCTCGTGGATTTGCCCGTCCGATGCCACAGATTATCTCTGAAATCGAATTGGCTAATATGCGTCGCCAGATGAATGAAATGGCTGCTGCCAACCAGTCACTGCAACAGCAGTTGGTTGATGCACAGAATCAGCCGGTGGCAGAAGTTGCCGAACAGGTAGTCGTTACGGACGCTAATATTGCTCCACGTACTGTATTCTTCACAATAGGTTCTTCTGAACTGTCTCCGCGTGAAGAGATGAACTTGTCTTATCTGGCTGCTAAGATGAAAGAATTCCCGGATACACAATATACCGTATATGGATATGCTGACTCGGCAACCGGTACTCCTGCATTCAATAAGGAGTTGAGCCAGAAACGTGCTCAGGCTGTTGTCAATGCATTGGTTAAGAAATACGGAGTAGATTCCAGCCGCTTGAAAGTTGATGCCGGAGGTGGTGTGGATAAATTCGGTAAACCTATTTACCTAAACCGCGTTGTATTAGTAGAGTCTGCTAAATAAATTCAGACTCAACCTTCTTTAAAAGAAAGCGCCCTGTTGCCGGACTGGTAACAGGGCGTTTCTTTTTTTATTTATTGAATCGCTTTATTTGTTCGTTAATCAGTTCGGCATCATCGAAATAGTTTATCTTCATGGCCTTGCGAACATCGGATAACGTATCGGCAGCGGCAGCTCTTGCCACTTCACAGCCTTTTCTCAACATTTCGTAGATGGCAGGAATGTCTTTCTCAAATTCTTTCCGGCGATTACGGATAGGTTCCAGTTCTTCTTGCATAATAGCGTTGAGGAAGCGTTTCACCTTTACATCTCCCAGGCCGCCGCGTTGATAATGAGCTTTCAGTTCATCGAGGCTCGGATAGTCGGGCAGATAACGTTCGAAATGTTCGGGACGGCAGAAGGCATCCAAATATGTAAATACGGTATTACCTTCGATTTTGCCCGGGTCTTGCACCCGTAAGTGATCGGGGTCGGTGAACATGCTCATTACTTTCTTCTGTACCTCGTCCGCTTCTTCGGAAAGGTAAATGCAGTTGCCTAACGATTTACTCATTTTGGCTTTTCCATCGGTACCCGGCAGGCGCAGGCAGGCTGCGTTGTCCGGTAGAAGGATTTCCGGCTCGACTAATGTTTCTCCGTAGATATAATTGAAACGGCGGACAATTTCTCTGGCCTGCTCGATCATGGGCTCCTGATCTTCACCTACCGGTACTGTAGTGGCACGGAAGGCAGTGATATCGGCAGCTTGGCTGATGGGATAGGTAAAGAAGCCTACGGGAATGCTGGTTTCGAAGTTGCGCATCTGTATTTCCGTCTTCACGGTAGGGTTACGTTGCAGGCGTGATACAGTGACGAGGTCCATATAATAGAATGTCAGTTCACACAGTTCCGGAATCTGGGACTGGATGAAGATGGTCGACTTTTCCGGATCGAGTCCGCAAGCCAGATAATCGAGGGCTACTTCAATTACGTTTTGGCGTACTTTTTCGGGATTGTCAATGTTATCGGTCAATGCCTGTGCATCGGCGATGAAGATGAAAGTTTTGTCAAACAAGCCGGAGTTCTGTAGTTCGACTCTTCGTTTCAGTGAGCCTACGTAGTGTCCGATATGGAGTTTCCCGGTAGGACGGTCACCTGTCAATATGATTTTTTCTTTTCCCATTATTTTTATTTTTAATCGAAGGACAAAGATAGTCAGAATCAGCTGAAGTAACAAATAAAACGAATATTCTTACCAGATTCCTTTGTAATTATAGAAATAAGTCGTTACTTTGCACAAACTTTGAAACAACAATGAATCAACAGGAAATCAGAAGTAAGTATTATCTCCATTCGAGTGTATTTCACCCGGAATCGGTCTACTTCTTCTCTTTTCTCCAAAAACGATATTTAGTTCTTTGGTAATGCGTTAGTCCTTTTTTGAGGGCAACGCATTTTTTTTATGCGGACACTTAGAAATAACAACTTATAATGACAATAAAAGAAATGGAAAAGGAAATGAAAAAGGTCCTTGTTTTGGGTTCAGGCGCACTCAAAATCGGACAAGCCGGAGAGTTTGATTATTCCGGTTCACAGGCACTGAAGGCCTTGAAAGAAGAAGGCATCAATTCGGTATTGGTCAACCCGAACATCGCAACCATTCAGACTTCCGAGGGAATTGCTGATAAGGTGTATTTCCTTCCCGTGACTACTTATTTTGTAGAGGAGATTATTAAGAAAGAACGTCCCGACGGCATTCTTCTCGCATTCGGCGGACAGACTGCCTTGAACTGCGGTGCAGAGCTTTATACACAAGGTATTCTGGATAAATATGGTGTGAAAGTATTGGGTACTTCGGTTGAGGCTATCATGTATACGGAAGACCGTGACCTGTTTGTGAAGAAGCTCAACGAGATTGATATGAAAACTCCGGTCAGCCAGGCTGTAGAAAGCATGGAAGATGCTATTGCTGCTGCACGTCGCATTGGTTATCCGGTGATGGTTCGTTCGGCTTACGCGCTGGGAGGACTCGGAAGTGGTATTTGTGCCAATGAAGAGGAATTTCTCAAATTGGCTGAGAGTTCATTTGCTTTCTCTAAACAGATTCTGGTGGAAGAGTCGTTGAAAGGATGGAAAGAAATTGAGTTTGAGGTGATCCGTGATGCGAATGACCACTGTTTTACGGTAGCAAGCATGGAAAACTTTGATCCGCTGGGCATTCATACCGGCGAATCGATCGTGGTAGCTCCGACTTGCTCATTGGACGACAAAGAATTGAAAATGTTGCAGGAACTTTCAACTAAATGTATCCGCCATCTGGGTATTGTAGGTGAATGTAACATTCAGTATGCATTCAATTCGGATACGGATGATTATCGTGTGATTGAGGTGAATGCACGTTTGAGCCGTTCGTCGGCCTTGGCTTCGAAGGCAACCGGCTATCCGCTGGCATTTGTGGCCGCTAAGGTGGCATTAGGCTACACACTCGATCAGATAGGTGAGATGGGCACTCCCAACTCGGCATATGTGGCTCCGCAACTTGATTACTATATTTGTAAAATTCCTCGTTGGGACTTGACTAAATTTGCCGGTGTATCTCGTGAGATCGGTTCAAGCATGAAATCGGTTGGTGAAATCATGTCGATAGGCCGTTCGTTTGAAGAGATTATCCAGAAAGGTCTTCGCATGATCGGTCAAGGTATGCATGGGTTTGTCGGTAACGACGATGTGCATTTTGAGGATCTGGATAAGGAGCTTTCTCACCCGACGGATTTACGTGTTTTCGCTCTGGCTCAGGCCATGGAAGATGGCTATACGATAGAGCGTATCCATGAACTGACAAAGATTGACCCGTGGTTCTTGGGCAAACTGAAAAATATCGTTGACTATAAAGCGAAGTTGTCTGCTTATGATAAGGTAGAGGATATTCCTGCAGACGTATTGAGGGAGGCCAAAGTGCTGGGCTTCTCTGACTTCCAGATTGCGCGCTTTGTGTTGAATCCGGCAGGAAATATGGAGAAAGAGAACCTGATGGTACGTGCCCGTCGTAAAGAACTGGGTATCCTTCCGGCCGTGAAACGCATCAATACCATTGCTTCCGAACATCCGGAACTGACAAACTACCTTTATATGACTTATGCGGTTCAGGGATATGATGTGAACTATTATAAAAATGAAAAGTCAGTAGTTGTGTTAGGATCGGGCGCTTATCGCATTGGTAGCTCGGTTGAGTTTGACTGGTGCTCGGTAAATGCTGTGCAGACTGCCCGCAAGCTGGGATATAAATCGATTATGATTAATTATAATCCCGAAACGGTGTCTACTGACTATGATATGTGTGACCGTCTGTACTTTGATGAACTTTCGTTCGAACGTGTGCTCGATGTGATCGATCTGGAACAACCTCGCGGTGTGATCGTATCCGTAGGTGGACAGATTCCGAATAATCTTGCCATGAAACTGTATCGTCAGTCTGTTCCGGTATTGGGTACTTCTCCTGTTTCTATCGACCGGGCAGAAAACCGTAATAAGTTCTCTGCAATGCTTGATCAGTTGGGTATCGACCAGCCGGCATGGCAGGAGCTGACCAGCTTGGAAGATGTGAAAGGGTTTGTGGAGAAAGTAGGTTATCCGGTGCTGGTTCGTCCGTCTTATGTATTGTCGGGTGCTGCAATGAATGTTTGCTATGATGACGAGGAGTTGGAGAACTTCCTGAAGATGGCTGCTGAGGTATCGAAAGAGTATCCGGTAGTTGTTTCTCAGTTCCTTGAAAATACCAAGGAAATTGAATTCGACGCAGTGGCACAGAATGGAGAAGTGGTAGAATATGCTATCTCAGAACATATCGAGTTTGCCGGAGTGCACTCGGGTGATGCTACGCTGGTATTCCCGGCACAGAAAATCTATTTTGCAACAGCGCGCCGCATTAAGAAAATCAGCCGCCAGATTGCGAAAGAGCTTAATATTTCGGGACCGTTCAATATTCAATTCCTGGCTCGCAACAACGAAGTTAAAGTTATCGAATGTAACTTACGTGCTTCACGTAGTTTCCCGTTCGTTTCTAAGGTGTTGAAACGTAACTTTATCGAGACTGCTACCCGCATTATGCTCGACGCTCCATACAGCCGTCCCGATAAGTCGGCATTTGATATCGACTGGATTGGAGTGAAAGCTTCTCAATTCTCTTTCTCACGTTTGCACAAAGCCGATCCGGTTTTAGGTGTAGATATGTCGTCTACCGGTGAGGTGGGCTGCATTGGTGACGACTTTTCTGAAGCACTGCTGAATGCAATGATTGCTACCGGCTTTAAAATTCCTGAAAAGGGAGTGATGTTCTCTTCAGGTGCAATGAAGTCGAAAGTCGATTTGCTGGAAGCAAGCCGCATGTTGTTCAACCAGGGATATAAGATTTATGCAACAGCCGGAACTGCTGCTTTTCTGAATGCACATGGTGTAGATACTACTCCGGTTTACTGGCCGGATGAAAAACCGGGGGCCGAGAACAATGTGATGAAGATGATTGCTGACCATAAGTTCGACTTGATTGTGAATATTCCCAAGAATCATTCGAAACGTGAGCTGACAAATGGTTATCGTATCCGTCGTGGTGCGATCGATCATAATATCCCATTGATAACCAACGCGCGTCTGGCGAGTGCATTTATCGAAGCATTCTGTGATTTGAAGCTTGAAGATATTCAGATAAAGAGCTGGCAGGAATATAAATAGTACTGTCCGTAGCAATAAATAATAAGGGAGAGGGGGGAAACTTGGAAACAGTTTCTCCCCTTTTTATAATGCCCCGTTATCTTTTTCTCGTCTTTTTCTTCTGCCTGTCTTATAATTAACTTATATTTGTAATCTGCTTAATATTTGGTATCAGAAGAATGTTCGTCCTTTTTTAATTTACATAATTCAGATTTTAATATGTTTGGAAAGAAAAAGAATGAAGATTATTCTGTAAAGACTGTGAAAGTCGGTATTGATAAACTGACTACAATAGCATTGGGAACAATGGTGAAAGGAGCAATCACGGTAGAAGGGGATTTGCGTTTAGATGGAATAATAGAAGGAAATGTTTCCTGTAAAGGGAAAGTAGTGATTGGTCCTCAGGGAAGAATCAAAGGAAATGTGACGTGTACCGGTGCTGTGTTACACGGGATGTTACAGGGAGATATTCAGGTGGCAGAAGATTTGGTTATGAAATCGGGATGTACAATGAATGGCGATGTTTATACATGTAAACTTGAAATAGAATCGAAAGCCAGATTTAACGGTACTTGTAATACTACTGAGAAAAATACACTTGTGACAAGTCAGGTTGCGAAGCCTGAGACTGTGAATACTGAGAAATGATTGAAACGGCTTCTTGAGAAGAATCGGTTTTGTCTATTCCAATTGTGGTTAAAAGTTTTTCGAAGGCTGCAAAGTTATCTAAAAAAAAGAGATAATTATGCAGTTGGTTTGTTATGGCACTACGCTTTTTGCAATTTGTTGAAATATCAGTCTGATATATGAAATGGATAAGCAAAAGCTTGCAATAATCTAATTTGTAATCTTAACAGACTTAAAATGAAAAAAGAACTTTTGACTCGATTTATGGAGAAGCGAATAGTCGAACTGAAAAAAGAGCAACGTAATGGTACTGCCCATGTATATCAGAGCACTTTAAATCGACTGAAAAAATTTATGAACGGACGTGAAATCACCTTTAGCCAACTGACTCCCGAATGGTTAGCTTTGTTTGAACAGAAACTGCTGGCTGATCAACTTAAATGGAACACTATTTCTACTTACATGCGTATGCTGAGATCTGTGTATAATCAGGCTCTGGAGCGGGGAGTGGCAACTTATGTGCCACGTCTTTTCAATAAAGTGCATACCGGAATTGACTGTCCCGTAAAAAGGGCTGTTTCGCCGGAGGTGATATGTAAACTGATGACGGACCAGAAACCATTGCCGGAAAAATTAGCTTTCAGCCGGGATTTGTTTGTTCTTTTGTTTCTGCTTCGCGGGATGCCGTTTGTAGATCTTGCTTTTTTGCGCAGATGCGATTTACAGGGAAATGTAATTACGTATCACCGGCGCAAAACCAGTCGTAAACTGACTGTGGTGGTGGGCAAAGAGGCAATGGAAATTATACGGAGGTATATGTATGCGATTCCGGATTCACCTTATCTTTTTCCTATTATCCAAAATCCCGGTGAGAATGAATATGGGCAATATACCCGTATGTTGCGTCTTCTGAACCATCGCCTGACACAGGTGGCAAATACCTTGGGAATCAGGGAACGGTTAAGTACTTATGTGGCACGTCATACCTGGGCGACTACGGCACTCCGGCAGAATTATAATTCAAGTTTGATTTGTAATGCTATGGGGCATTCTTCGGTGAAAGTGACTGAGACTTATTTTCAACCTTACAGGGATGATGAGGTAAACCGGATGAATCGTTCTCTTATTACATATATTTTATCGAAGAAGAAAAGAGGAATAGATAAAAACATTAGAAGCTAATCAGTTGATTATTAGTTGAAATATTGTCCGTTACTTCGTAGGTAACGGAAGGTGATATCGGCGGCAAATTTAAATATATTTTTTGAAATACGCATAATAAAACAATTATTTTTGCAATAGATATTAAATAACTGAACATTTTTATTGGGTTGTTCTTCGAAAAAGACAACAAAAGATTCTTCCATTTTTCAGGTTGAAAGATGGGAAAGGATTTTATTGTCTTTTTTGAGACCGTAAAGATTCATTTTAGTAAAAACAACTCCTTGAAAGACGCCTCTTTGTCTTGGAATTTGTGTAGACCCGTTACCTACGAAGTAACGGGCAGATCGATTGAGATAAGAAACCAACATTCTGTCTGAATCAAATATTAAGTAGAAACTAAAGTGAATTATTTATGAAAAAGAAATCTGTGTTTTTATGGTCTTTGCTCGCTGCAATGGCCATGAGTGCTTGTTCAGAGCACAATGAACTTCCTTCAGGAGAAGTTCCTGGTGGGAACTCGAAGACTAACTTTATAGTTAAGTTGAACTTTGAAGGAACAAGTATGGAACAAGGAGGTAAGACGAGAGCTGCGCAATCTACTGCAGTGCCGGAAACATCGTGGAGTAAAATCCGTCAGGTGCAGATTTTGCTGTATGACGCAAGCAATATCGTGCGGTTTTCAGATGTAGTTAATCCAACAGACGGGAATACTACTTTTACTTATACAGATGTGCCTGCTGGTACATATACGATGGTTGCTATAGCAAATGCGAAAAGTTCAGCGGATGCTATCAATACCTATTTGGATGGGGGCACAACTCCTGTAGAGTGGGGAATGTGGAATGTACGTCAGAAACAGGTGCAGAACATGGTGATGAAATATAAGCCAGGTGCATTCCCTGCTTTTTGTTCTGCTGCCTTGGCAGGCAATACGGCCTATACGGAACCTGCCGAGATTTTTATGGGAGCTGTTCCGGGTGTAGTCATTTCTTCGGATGCTACTGCAACTCCATCTCCGATTGCTTTGAAACGTGAAGTCTCTTTGATGCGTGTCCGTCTGAACGTAAAGGATAAAGAAGGAAATACGAATAATGAGAATACTGCGAATGGCGTTGACTTTGCACAGGATGCTTCTATTATGATTTATCGTTTACCGGACCATCTGAAAGTGATGGCAGGGAATGCTGGAGGGGTAAGTGCTACCTCGACTGCTACTAATATATTGTCTATTTCAGGTGGTGAGGTCTTTAAAACGGCTGATCCTACATCTGGTTATAATGCAGGAGGTAAAATTCTGAGTGGAAACTTCACTATGTGGAGAGATGTGGTTGTATTCCCTAATAACGGTGGACGTGCTAATGACTCTGCAACTACCGGTACAGCCGACAAGCAGCGTCAGTATTTTATAGTGGTATCAGGACGTGGCAAAGCCGGACATATTTTGGGAGATGGTACTGCACTTCCCGGTGATGCTACCGTTTATTGGTCCGGAGTGGTTAAAGAGAATTTTGTACCGAATGTAATTCGTGAAGTAAACCTGACTTTACGTACCGGCGGAAGCACGATTGTACCTGTAACTCCTACGGAATTTGGTGGTTTAGAAATCACTGTAAGTGCTCCTACACCTTGGGATAGCAATATTGTAAATTCAGATATTATAATGTAAAAACTTTCTTTTTACTCCCCTTGGAATCATGGTCCGGGAGCAGAGAATAGGTAGAAACGCTTGCTGCTCCCGAGAGCCTCGGGGGGAGGATAATGAAATAAACTATAGAACATGAGAAAAAACAGACTTCTCATAGTATTATTTACTGGTGTAGCAGTCTTACTTTCGCTTGCGTCGTGTACATATGATTATTTTGAAGATGAAACGAATTATCAGGTTTTTGTACCCGAGGTTCTGAACAAGACTGTCAGTGATTGTCGAGTGCTGGTCTATAACGATGCCGGAACATTGGTCGGCGCACGTTATGCAACCTCTCCATGGGATAAAGATCCGCGCATGGAGGCGGGCTTGTTTAGTTTTAGGTTAACTCCCGGCGAATATAAAGTATACTGTTATACCAATACGGACAGTCTTACGTTTGTGGACGGGCAACATCTGGATGCTTCTGCTTTTATTCTGAAAAGCAGTTCTACCGGACCGAACAGATATGTACAGCCTTCGGATATATTATTCCAGAAGTTCGTACCCGCAATTGTACATCCGGGCATTTTACAGACCGATACCGCAGCACTGGAACGCTATACCGGACGTATAACGGTTCGGTTTAAGAAATTTCCCGGTGATGTGTCGCATATAAAGAAGGTACAATTGCTTGCGGAAGGAGCACCTGTGATGCAATACCTCAAAAATGATACTCTGACCGGTCGATTGACTCCTGAGGATAAAATGTTTCATTTCGGAACATTACCCGTACAGGAGAAAGCCGATGTATTAGAGGTGGATCATCGTTTTATTCCTTCTGTAGAGAATGAACCGATGAGGTTGAATTATACATTTCTCGATGAAAATGGAGCAGTTGTCAACCATTTGCCCGTGGAAGTTACGGAAAGGGAGACAGGATTGCCGTTACGGTTATTGCATGGTAAACGTATAATTATTGAAATCGAATCTTATACCGTTATTAAGATATCGGTTGTAGGATGGAACGAAGATATCGAGAGTGGAGATACGGACATGGAATGATACATATATACATATAAAAGAGAATTAGAATGAAATCAGTTATACGACATATTTTGAGTGTCGCCGTTTTATTTTGCTTAATCAGCGGAGTACAGGCACAAAGTGTCAAAGTGAATATTCCTTTTTGGCTGACCGGTTCGCCTAACGTTGGCTTTGAGTATACATTGACGAGGCAACTCACGGTGAACGGTGAAGTGCTATGGATGCCGTATTTATTCAAGAAACATGAAGAAGTGTTTCGGGCACTCCAGAGCAGTGTTGAATTGCGCTATTATGTGAATCCGCGTAACTTCTATACTAATGATTCGTGGGATGGATTTTACATAGGCCCTTATGCCATGTACGGTAACTTTAATATTGGTTTGTTGAAGCATAATGATCCGTTACAGAGTTATCGTCGTAAAGGCTGGGGAGTGTCAGGTGGTATCTCAACCGGATATAAATTTGCTTTCAACTCTCGTTGGGGGCTGGATCTGAATATTGGGCTGGGATATGCGCACCTCCAATATAATAAATATTATTTGGGCGGAGAGTATGTAAATTTCCCTTTGGAACGTAAGAAAACCAAGAGATGGATTGGTCCGACTAAGTTTGGTGTAAATCTTACTTATAATATATTCCGCTAATGTTACTGATAAAAAGTTGCTGAAATGAGAAAGAAGAAGATACAGATTCTCCTGTCGGCTGCCGCATTCCTTTTTTTAATGGGAGGAACTATGCCTTCCGTTGCGCAGGAGCGGAAGATAGGGCGGATAGAACGGCGGGCAGACCGTAATTTTATCAGGCAGAAATTTGATAAAGCGATGGCCCAGTACGAAACGGCTATTAGGCGTGAAAAAGATGAGGACAGTCAGGCTGCGCTTCATCTCAAAACAGCACGTTTGTATTTTATGGTGAGGGAATACGGTCGCGCCTCAGAACATTATGATAAAGCAATGGGGTTGCGTCCGGATCTGCTCGGGGTAGATGATGTCTGTGACTATATAGATGCCTTGCGCTTTCAGGGACAGGCCCGCAAAGCAGAAGCTATCTGCCTGGATAATGCCTATAAGGATATATATAGTCGCTATCAGCGTTATCAGAATACGTTAGAGGCACTTGCCATGCGCCATTCGGTTCAGGAAGACCCCGGATTTTCGGCAAAACGTTTATCACTGAATACACCGAATGCTGAATTTTGGGTTGGAAATTATGGTGAGCAGCCGTTTTATGCCATTAGCTACAGTAAATTCAATGATCCGGGAAAGTTGTTCTTTCATCGTACTCACTATTATGCACTTGACGAAACCGGTGAACCCGGTGCCGAGGCTCAGAAACCTCCGAGATATTATGGATATTTTCGGAAGATACCTGCTGACTTGCAGAATGGTCCGGTGACCTTTTCGCCGGATATGAAGTCAATGGTAGCTACAGTCATTGGGTACGATAAAGAGAAGACAACAGTGGAGATGGCAGACCGGAAACTACGCCCTTTCCGTACAAAGTTGTTCTATTCTGTGCTAAAGAATAAAAAGAAACGGTTTACGAAGTATGTTCCGGCTTTTCCACAGGAGGAGATGTCTTCGTATGCCCATCCTTACTTATTCAATGAAGGTAAATCATTATTGTTCACTTCCGACATGCCGGGAGGATACGGAGGGTTCGACTTGTATGTTGTTCATTGGGATGACGAGGCCCGGACATGGGGAACCCCTGTAAATCTGGGACCGGATGTCAACACGGAAGGTGATGAGATCTTTCCTGTAATCTATAAAGGACGTCTCATCTTTTCGTCTAACGGGCTGCCGGGATTCGGTGGTTATGACCTGTTCAGTGCTTATTATGATAAGGATGGGGTAGTGCCGGGCAGTATCAGTCATTTTCCCCATCCGGTAAATTCCGTCTTCAACGATTATTATATGTGTCCGCTTGATTTGCGAACTGCTTATTTCGTATCCGATCGTGAGATGGCTTCGAGAGATGATATTTATTACCTCCGTACGGTAGAAGATTTAGGTACTCAGCAGGGGATGCCCTTTTACGGGATGAGTGAGGAGAATGCGATTTTGGGTGGCGCTTTGTTGTTGAACGGAGCTACGGAAACAGTTTTTCCGGAGTCTGTTACATTGAAGCAGTATGCACCTGAAGGTTTGCTGATGACTCTTTATTTTGATTTCGATTCGGATGAACTGACCGATGAATCTGTACGGAGGCTTGAGCAGTTTATCAATGAAATGGGTACCTACCAGTTTTCGGAACTGAGGTTCGATGGTTTTGCCGATGAGATAGGAAGTGACAGTTATAACTATTCATTGTCAGAACGAAGGGCAGAGAGTGTTGCAGAGTTCCTGCGCAATCATGGTTTAAATGTACGTTTCGGTATACAGGCCCATGGTAGGATAAAACTTTCTCCGGAAGAGGTGAAAGAGGAAATTGAGTATCATCGCTGGCCGGAGGGAGGTATCGACTGGATACAAGTGAACCGTCGGGCAAGGCGTGTCGAAATATATAATAAGAGGTAGAAATATAAAAAAGTAAACGATATATGAAGAAGACAAGAATTCATAGAGTGTGGATACTGTTCCTGCTGAGCGTCATAGCCTGTCTGCAGGTGAGAGCCCAATATATGCCGGTGGTTTTCGATAAGAAATATGGCGATAAGAACCAGATACAACTGGTATGCCCGTTGGCCGGTGACGAAGTGGCTATGGTAGGCAAAGAGGGACAGAAGTACAATCTGACCTGGATAGGAAGAGAAGGTGAGGTACTCTTTTCGTTACCGTTGGCCGGGTTTACTGCTGTTAATGAGCTGACAGAGTTGGAGGACAATCGTATCCTGCTTGTCGGACAATCTGCTGTGATGAATACAAAAGGCAGAAAGGATAATGTGACGCTGAGCGGACGGGCGGTCATATTAGACCGTAGTGGTCATATTGTTACCAATATTTATGCGGGAGGACAAGGAAGCGAGTTTCTGAAAGGTGCCCTGCTACGAAGCGGATCATTGATACTTTCCGGTATGGAGCCGAAAGGAGGAAGCGGTCGGCAAGGTATTCTCTTGAAAGTAGATAAATCGGGTAGAGTGATTTATCAGTATAAGAACACCGGAAGTGGCTATTGTGACCAGTTTGAGGTGTTGGGCAACACGACTGAATATATCTGTGCGGCTTTCTCCGGAGACAGAGAAAAAGAACAGACGGTGGTGGTCCGGTTAGATGATAAAGGGAAACCTTATTATGTGACTGCCATTCCGGCTAAACGATTTATAGTGACAGGCCTGAACGCCAATATCAATGACGGTTCGGTGATTGTTACCGGTAATTCATCGACAGATGGAGGTATTATTTATAAGATTCGTCCGGAAGGTGATATTGTTTTTGCTAAAACACTGATACCTGCCAACCAGGGATTGGCAACGCTCAACCATCTACGGGTGGCCCGCAATGGCAATATATTAGTAGGAGGCAGTGGTAATAAAGGATATTACGCTTTATTGCGAAATGACGGAACAGCTTTGTACTCGGGTACTTCGAACGGAAGTGTGAGAGGTGTGGGTATGAACCGGACTACCGGCGAATCAGTGGTAACCACTTATGACGTCAACGCACGCAGAGGAACATTTGTCCGTATATTGCCGACAGGAAAAGCTGAGTTTGACCGGACCATTGATGGTAACTTTGATAAGATTAAGGTGACTAACAACGGTGAAGTGTTGCTGCTGTCTTCGGATGAGGGCCGGGTTTGTATGTATTCTGCTACGGGTGAGAAAGAGTTTGACCGTTATGTGACGGATAATAAACCTACCATTTACCGTCAGGCCTTGACTGCATCATCCGGGGAGTTGCTTTTTCTGGGTAGTGGTAGCCGTCTTGTCAAGCTCGGACATGGACTCTATGTCTCGGACGTGAAAATAACCAAGCCGGTAAACGGAACAGCCACCGCTGTGTTTACTGTGACACTGACCGGATATGCCACCACGAAAGAGGGAGCGCCTGTTCCTGTGAGTGTAGGTTATGCCACTCGCGAAGCATCGGCTACAACGGCCAATAACTTTACTCCGGTGAAGGGAAAGCTCTCTTTCACTCCCTCACGCGGAACGGCTGACCGCTATCTGGTGAAACAGGATATTGAGGTTCCGGTAAAGGCGAATGATCTGATCGAAGGTGTGAAGGACTTTGAATTGCTATTGTCGGATGTTCAGCAGAGTTATCTGGTGAAGCCTGTAGGAAAAGCGGTTATCGAAGATCAGCAGGCGGTTGTAAAGTTGGTACGTACGGAGCGCGGAGAAGAGGGATCCAAAGATATTTTATATGAACTGGGATTATTTAAGACCGACGGAACTCCTTTGACTAATGCAACGGGAGCCAATATTATAGTGGATGGCATTTATGGGGAAGGCACAGCCGATGCGCTTGATTTCGATATGGGATTGACGCCGAGAGTGATATTTGCCAATGGTTCGCAAAAGTCATCTTTTAATGTCAGAACATTGGAGGATACCCGCTATGAACTTCCTAAAACCGTGGTGGTGAATTTCAATAAAGTACATAGCCTGAGTGGTTCCAATGTCGCTTTTGATGGTGAATTGTTGAGTTGCAGCGGAATTGTTGTTGATCAGCCGGCACGCCTGGCCATAACTTCACTTGGCGACCACAGAGTAAATAATAATGTGGTGTCGGGCTTCTTCACCGTTTCGCTGTTGCGTGCTTCAGACGGAGCCTTACTGACTAATGCCACAGGTAGTGATATTATTGTTAACTGTGTGACATTGCCCGATGCTACGGCAAAAGAAGGAAAAGACTTTGTCTTTACCAATCTGCATGACCTACGCATCAGTGGAGACGGCAACCATAGTTCGGCCAATGTGAATGGAGTGGTATTGTTCAGTACGGATGCTTTGGAAAAACAGGTGAAACTGAAAATCAAATCTGTAAACCAGCCTACAGGTGCACAGCCGATCAGTGTGTCTGACGCAGAACGTATGGCAGAGTTTACGATCCGGAAATAAAATGATTCTTAGGGATAAGAGTGCCTTGCATTTCAAATGCAAGGTCTTCTTGTCTGATCAGAAGAAAATGGATGAAAAAAGAACTATGACAGGAAAAAGAATATATACAGGGTTGATGGGCTTGCTGCTTTTTCTGGCGTTTGCTTGTACGGATGACAGGGAATCGCCAGGGGGAACCAATGGTAATCCTTCATTGGTTTTCAGGATGACGAGAGCTTCTGCTGATATTATCAATAATACGCAAGTCTATCTGTTTGATGGAGATGGGGCTGCTGCTGGACAGTTCAGGCAGAAAGTGCCGGATGTGACTTACGCTGCAGACCGCCTTACCATGCCGGTTGCGGCAGGTACGTGGGATATTACGTTGGTCAGTGCCGACAGGGATATAAACAGTGAATTGGTTCAGCCTGTCCGTGGACAGGGGCGTTCATCACTGAAAATGTGGGAAACCCGTTCCTCCGGTGGAAATTTGCCGTCTATACCTGAGTTGCGTACGGCTTATATTACCGGACAGCAGGTTATTGCCGGTCAGGATAATGTCGCTTCCGAAACAGCATTACTTTCACGGAACGTTGCATTGGTCAAAGTCGTGATAGCTGATGCCGGAGGACTGGATATCAATGGTACCCACACCATGAAATTGAGCAACGTGCCTACGACTCTTAATTGGGAAGGAGGGTTATACCCCAATAAAAACAACCCTACTGTGAGTGCGGAACCTATGACCGGTACCTTTACTATACATAATAATACTGCAATGGCGGGTCATCAGTATAGTGATACGCTTCGGTTTATTGTGCCGGCCCATAAAGGAACTGATTATCTGAATGCGCTTCCGACAGACACGACTACCAGCCATCTTAAACTGAGTGTCGATCTGGCCAGTGAAGGAGGTACACGTTTCGAGAAGACGGATGTGGTAATTCCTCGGGTTCCACGAGTAAACGGAATTTTGTTGGTACGCATTTTCCTTGGTGGAAAGCTCGATGTCTCTACTGAGATATTAAACTGGCAAGATACACAGTTGGAAGCCGATTTGTCACAGACCCAACTCTATACGGATAAAGCTTCGGTGGGGATGGCATTCAAAGACACGATACATGTAAATACCAATGCCCGAGAATATACAGTGGAGAAGGCACCTGAGGCCACGTGGATTACTTCGGTGAAAAAGTTGGATGGGAATGCGGTGGAAATTACTGCTGATCTGGATAGCTATGTGGATAATCATCCGCGTACTTCGTATATTACCATTAAAGCAAATAATGTGACCAAGAAAATACCGGTTACACAAAGACCGGATAGAGGTACAATCAAAGTTAGTGAACATAAACTTATATTTTGTCCTAAAGCACATGAAAATCGCTCGGTGGAGGTTAAGAGTATTGGAGGTGACTGGATATTCTTAGGTAGTAGTCCCAAAGCGACTTCAGACATACAGAGTGGGGTGAAAGGAAATACCACAGTCAACTTTACACGTACTTCGACGATTAAGCCGGATGATTTTGATACTTGTTATGGAGATGGTCAGATTGTTGTGAAGAATAAAACAACGCTTGATACGGATACGATTTCGTTAATGAACTGCTATATCCATGTGGATGATGGGGTAATAAATGCACTTGCTCCAACAGGTTCAGCGCAGACTGCAGTCACTAATTCACAAGATGTGACTGTGTTGGGTGGTAGTAGAAATATTATTTTCGATTCATGGGAGTCCTGGATTCATAGTGATTTGAGATGGAATCCGTTAACGCAAGTGCTGACTATGACAACCGACCGTGAACCTTCCGATGAGGCTCGTGACGGATCATTAACTTTCCATCATGCCGATTGCCCGGATTATCAGGTTACGGTTAAAGTACACCAGGATATTATAGTGACAATTCCTCCTTTCGACTATTTTGTTGTTAAATTTATGTGGGATAGGTCTGATGTGGATATTGCGGTTGAATTCCAAGGTAATAATGTATCTGGTGATGGAAGTAATAATTCTTCTTATGATAAAAAGCCTGTTGGATGGAGCAAGAATCAGACTGTTAATTATAATGGCAAACTGCTGCTACAGTGGGGTGGTGATGCACGTCAAGGACAGGGAGAAACTGCATTTTTTAATGCCCCTGTATTGGAAGGCGATGTAAACTCTCCCCGAAAAATAAAATTGGATGTTTATGCAACATGGTATAGTTCAGGGATAGCACCTGCTCCTATGACTTTTGAAATGACTGCCTATAAAGGAGGAACAATGTCTAAAGGAACTGCTGAAACCGGGGATTATAATAAATATAATTATTATAATGAAGGTGGTGAAAGGTTGTATAATGATACTTATCGGGTACTTATTACTACTACCGGAGGTAATGGAACGTATGATCAAGGAGGTTATACAAAAGTTGCAACAATTGTATATGACCGTATTAAACATTCGGCATCTGTAACAGTACTTGCTGCTGCCCCTGCCAATACTCGCTCATCTCATTCGGTAAAGGTGCCGTTCCGACCGGAAGAAAAGCCCTTCTGGACTCCCGTAATCGTGAATACCTATTCCGATAATTATCAGGGGGAGAGGAAATAGATTTTAGTGTAAACAATGAAAATGCGCTATAGTATGAAAATACAATATATAATAGGTATACTGGTTGCCCTTCTGTTTGTCTCGTGTAGTCATGAGGAAGAGGAACAGAAACCCGCTTATGGGAAGATAGATGTTGCTGTTTCGGTAACCTTGCCGCAACCGGAGTCAGTGAATACGCTTACTCGTGCCGGTGGCCCGTATACGGATACCGATATTAAGAACGTAGACTTGCTGATATTCGACAAAGACGCAAAGTTTATGGAGCGTGTCAAAGTAGAGAATGACAGGTTGGTTGTTACCGGAACGGGGATTAATTTCACAGTCCGTTTGGATGCCACTTCGGAACGGCGTATCATTCATCTGGTTGCAAACGGGCGGAGTGCTGATGGCACTTCGGATCGCTTGAACTTTGGTGATATAACTCCGGGTATGGCAGAAAATGCGGCTATCTCTTCTTTGCAGACAGCCTCGCTCGAACATGTGAATGAAGGAGAGAGCACATTGTTAAACCATGTGATGCCTTTGGTCATGTGGGGACGTTTTGCTCTCAACGGAATCAATATCGTGACGAAAGCAGAGGGTGTGAAACTGTTGCGTTCCACTGCCTGTATACAAGTGAAGAAGGGTAGTGGGGGTGTAAATACCGGACTGGATGACTTTGTCATCGAAGGAATTACCGTACATCAGGGAGCCTGTCATGGCTTCCTGGCTCCGACCGATTGCACAGGAGAAGTTAACACTCCCGTTACCGCAAATCCGGTTACCGGTGGAACCTATCTGGATTATCGTAAGGGGTGGGTCAATAGTGCTGAACCTTCTTTATACATATACGAGCGTAACTGTTCGGCTTCCGACTATATGGGAGTAGTGATTGCAGCCCGGTATAAAGGCAAAAAAGGCTATTATAAGGTAGTAATGACCGGTAACAACGGAGCTCCTCTGAACATTGTACGTAACCACCGTTATATTGTTACGGTGGTGGGTGTCAATGGTCCGGGATATGAAAATCCGGATATTGCTGTGGCTTCTGCACCTTCGAATGCTCTGAAAGTGGAGTTGACGGATGAAGACACGGATTTGCCCTGTATTGTGGCCGACGGTGAATACCGTATGGCATCGTCTAATAATGTATTCAGTCTATATGGAAAAACAGGTGTGACTACATCGGCGACGGGCGTAGATATTTGTACCGTATATTCCAGCCGTGGTGTTCAGCCGGTTCTGACCCTACCTGCCGATTGTAATTGGCTGACCAATCTGTCTGCACAAGCTTTAGGAAGTAATAAGTATAAAATAACAGGAGATTTTACCTCACTGGCCAATAGTGCCGTATCTACAACCTTGACTATGACGTGTGATAATCTGTCTCAGCCGGTTCGTGTCAGTTGGAATCCCATTATATCGGACCAGAAAGATACCGATTCGTTTGTTTTCGATTTGGTTGGTTCAACCGACCGTAACTGGACGGTCCGGGTATTGAATCCGACGTCTGCCGGCTGGCTCTTTCTGCACCCATCCGCCGCATCTCCCGGAGCATTTCCGGGAGACGGTATGGTGTCGGAACTCAATAGCAAATATAGTTCGCATGCTTATTTGCACGTAGCTTTCGGAGCGAACAGGAGAGGGACTGTACTGATGACTTCCGCCTCCGGCGGGGAAACTGTAGCCCGTAAGATAGTAGTTATTCAATAGAACGTTGCGGTAGTATGACCCTGGAAGAGATATTGCAAATAGAAGCACAGAATGTTGATTGTATTTTCCTGTATCAGGAAGAAGGAGCATGGTATGCCTATGAACATTCTGCCTTTTATTGTTATTCTCTTCTGGGCATACTTGATATAGACTGGTTGCCCTGTCCGGACGGAACTACTTCCGGACGAAAAACAATCAGGGTGCGTGTTTCCGAACCGGATAAGTTTTTATGTACACCTCTATTGCGTCTGATGCGGAAGCGTAAAACTGAATATGTTGTTTTATGCAAAATTTCGTGTGGAGGTTTTTACTACTGGCGGGAACAGCAGCAAATGAAATTTCGTGTATTACAGGAAAGAGAAAGCTCTTGTACGAAGGTAAATGAACATGCTGAATGATTAATCTTATCCTCTGTAGCCTTGAAAAGGCAGCTTTTTCACGAGCATACTCTTTGTATGCTATCTTTAGTGATATTCATCGGTATAGCCTGTGAAGGCTGTTGATGAATTATTGTTTGTTTTGTTTGTGTGCGCCCCTTCCGTATTTTAGCGAAAATACCGGAAGGGGCTTTTTACACAGATTGAATAAGTTTTTATTTGTCCAGAGTAATGATAAAACGGCGAAGATAAACTTCTTGTTCCGTATTGCCGCTATTGCTGAAACGGACAGCTTTCACCGGAGCTTGTTTCAGGTTAAGCGTGATCCGGTTCTTTTCCTGTTTGAAGTCAGTTTTTTGCCATTCTTTGCCATCGGCTGAAACTTCAAGTCGTCCCCAGGCGGCTACATCCGGTTTGCCGAAATCTATATCCAGGCTCTGTCCCGGATAGGCTTGATCCAGTTCGATGGTCAACGTACGTCCCGCTCCCCATTTGATTACTTCGTTGGCAGGCGATACCAATATACGGTTCGTTTTGATCTGTAACGGCTGATTGCGTAGTTGCTCTACGTCACTCGTCAGTTTGTGAGGCATGTAGTCCGTTGCGGCATCCAGCCGTGTACCGTTTTGCTTGTTATAGCGTTCGGTCACTGTAGTGAACGTTTGGTCGATCAGTGGTTTGATCACTTTAGTTGCTGTTTTTACACCCGGCTGGTAAGGGTTTTGGTTATAAGTCTGGTCCACTTGGAACATCTGTTGTTGCAGTGCTTTCACATGGCGGTACTTCCGGATAAAAAGTGAGTTGTCGCCTTCTTTGTAAGCTTTGACCATAGACAATACTTCTTGTCCGGTTTCACCCAATAATTTGAATTGACGGAGCCAAGGCATCATTTCTGCAATCAAAGGTTGGTTTTCGGTGTTGGTCATCAGAATATCACCGGACTCTGTCATCTTCCCGAAGGTTGCTTTCAAAGAGTTGAGATCTGCTTCGGTATACGAGCCGTTTTTCAGATAGCTGTCGAGAAAATGCTTAGCTACAGGCTGTAATTCAACCGATTCGTCCCGGCGGTATTTATGTCCGTTCGGACCCAGGTCAGAGTTGTGTGCGGCGAAGAATTCCAGTTCCTCCGCAGCACTCGGCAAAATGGTGCGTATGGCATCTTTCCATGTCTGTTCGCTGTCATATTTTTCCGGATTCCATGCATAACTGGCTACACTGTAAATTGCTATTTTAGATGCTTCGGCATGTTCCATCGGGTTGGTGACGAAGCCTGACATCTGATCGGCAATCTGGGTGTCGTTGCCGTAAACCGGTCCGAGTAGCAAATGGTCGCGTACGTAATCGGATACCGGAAAATTCCACCAGATATACGCCGGGCGCTTGATGCGCTTGTTGATCCAGGCAATACCATCTTTGGTTATGTCCGAAATCACACGGTCACCCGTCCACATAATCTGGATAGAAGGGTTCAGTTTCTCACCCAAAGTAGTCAGGTAATTACCTTTCGGGTTCGACCAGCTTTTGTTGTATTCGGTAGGGCACATGACCAGCGGGGTAACGTCCGGTTTGGCCTTTACAAATTTCTCGTCAATGTAGTTTAGTAGTTCAGCCTGTTTGTTCGGGTTGGTTCCTTCCCCCGAAATATCATCGAAGAATACTGCGAACGAACGTACTCCCAGATCATACATCTTCTCGAATTTAGCCAGCAGCAGATCACGGTCTTCCTGATTCCATTTGATATCTTGTCCCGGGTGAATGGCCCATACAAAGTCCACTTCGTTTTCATTGGCCACTTTTACCAACTCCTGTAACTGAAGCGCCTCTTTTTCCGGATAAGGCAAACGCCAGTTGGGGGAACTGTGATACGGGTCGTCTTTAGGACCATAGATATAGGTATTCATCTTATTTTCTCCGTAGAATTTCAACTGGCGGAGACGGGCTTCGTGGCTCCATGGAGTTCCATAGAATCCTTCGACTACACCGCGGAAGCGGATGGAAGGATAGTCCTTGATTTCAACTACAGGCAATTGGTTATTGTTCAGCAGTTGTGAGAGGGTTTGCAAAGCATAGAAGGTTCCCCGTTCGTCTTGTCCGGCCAATACGATTTCTTTGTCGTTGACAGCCAAATAATACCCTTCTTTCTGATTGGGAATTTGCCGGGCGAATTTACGGATAGCTTTGTCCCCTTTTTCACCGATATAGATGCGAATTCCGTCCTTATCTGTCTTTTTTCCGGCAAGTAAGGCTTTCAGTGCACTGACGGCATGCGGATTTGCTTCTGTTTCTCCGACAATCAGATAGGTATCCGGCAGACTCAGAGCCTGCGTTTCCGAAAGAATCTGTTGTGGTTGTGGTTGAATACTTGTGTTCTGGGCCGAAGCACTGACGCCCAAAAGGAGCCAGGCTCCCAGTAAGTAGAGTCGTTTAATCTTCATTTTAGGTAAAATGTTAGTTTTTCAGGTTTTAGTGACAGTACAAAAGTAAGAAAAAAAGTGTATACTCCCGTTTTTCTATTAATTTTGTTCCTTTGAAACATTGAAATAAGGAAAGAAGCCTATGCTGATACTTTTATCTTGCGCCAAAACCATGAGTGACGTTTCGAAAGTGAAAACGCCTCTCACCACATTTCCCCGCTTCCGGAAGGAGGCAGCGGAGGTAGCTTTGCAAATGTCTCAATTCTCTGTCGGAGAGTTGGAGCGCCTGTTGCGGGTAAATCCTAAGATTGCTGTTGAGAATTATAAGCGCTACCAGGATTTTCACTCCGAAGCGACTCGGGAGCTGCCTGCGCTGTTGGCTTATACCGGGATTGTTTTTAAAAGACTTTCTCCCAAAGATTTTTCGGATGAAGATTTCCGATATGCTCAGGACCATTTGAGGTTGACTTCGTTTTGCTATGGGCTGCTGCGTCCTCTCGACGTGATTCGACCTTACAGGCTCGAAGGAGATGTCCGATTGCCCGAACCCGGTACCCGAACCATGTTTGAGTATTGGAAGCCGGTTCTTACCGACTTGTTTATAGAAGATATTAAAAAAGCCGGTGGGATACTTTGTAATCTGGCGAGTGACGAGATGCGGGGACTTTTTGATTGGAAACGGGTGGAGAGAGAGGTCCGTGTGGTGACTCCTGAGTTTCACGTCTGGAAAAACGGGAAACTGGCTACAGTAGTGGTCTACACTAAAATGTCGAGGGGAGAGATGGCCCGTTACATCCTGAAAAACCGGATAGAATCCGTTGACCAGTTGAAAACATTTGCTTGGGAAGGATTTGAGTTCAACGAACAGCTTTCGGATGAAAAGAAATATGTATTTACGAACGGAAAAACAGAATAATCCAAATGACTGAAATAGAAAAAATGCGTAGTGGCGAACTGGCTGATATGTCAGCACCCGAGTTGCAGGTACGGTTTGAGCATGCCAAAAAGTTATTGGCACGGATGCGGGGACTGAGTACGTATGACGATACTTACAGGGAGTTACTTGAGGAGCTGGTGCCCGACCTTCCGCCTACCTCTGTTATTTGCCCGCCTTTTCATTGTGACCATGGTGACGGCATCCGTCTGGGCGAACATGTATTTGTTAATGCCAATTGTACCTTCCTTGACGGAGCATTCATCACTATCGGAAGTCATACACTGATAGGTCCGTGTGTGCAAATCTATACTCCACATCATCCGATGGACTATCTGGAACGCCGTAATCCCAAGGAATATGCTTATCCGGTTACTATTGGTGAAGATTGCTGGATTGGGGGCGGAGCGGTCATTTGCCCTGGGGTGACGATAGGTGACCGTTGCGTGATTGGAGCCGGTAGCGTGGTTACAAAAGATATACCGGATGATTGTGTGGCGGTAGGCAATCCCGCACGTGTTATTCGGCGGCAGGCATCGGACGGATAACCTAAGTTAGGTTCTTCTTCAAAATTTGGTAGTAAGTTTTCTTTTACTCATGGAAATCTAATTCAGTTTTCGGAAGTGTAAGCCCTCGTTTATAGTTGATAAAAAAGCAAGTATCCCGGCTTTCCTCCGAAGAGTCCATCCGTGAGATGAAAAAGCGAATTTTAGAATAAACCATCTGAAAATCAATATCTTTAAAAAGTAAGATTTCTATCCTCAAAAACTTTGTTTTAACACAGAGTTAAAGCTTGTTCTTTGGATGTGAATAACAAGTTCTTTAAATGCAAAAGACTTGTTATTTACGCATAAGAACCTGACAACCTGCAAAAGGCGTTAACAATGTTAATTGAAGAAAGGTATAAGGATGAAGATACCGGTCCGGACGGCGTAAATTCACTTCCGAGACTTGAGCAATCTTATTCAGCCGGTGTCTGTTTTTTCCTATTAAAGCAAGCAAAAAGGACAATTATCAACTTGAAAATAAAGAAATAAAGAATTTACCACCTAATTTGAAGAAGAATCCTATAGTTACTGAGAAAACAAACGAAGTAAAACAAAATGGATTCTATTGTTTGAAAAACAGAGACTTACTGATGATGTTGGAAACTTTTTGAAAAAAAAGATCGTAAATAATTTGTAGATTTCGAGAAAAGCGATACCTTTGCATCGCTTTTAAAAGGAAAGTGTACGGGCGTTTAGCTCAGCTGGTTCAGAGCATCTGCCTTACAAGCAGAGGGTCGGCGGTTCGAATCCGTCAACGCCCACAGCCGAACACTTTCGAAGAAGAATATATGGGCGTTTAGCTCAGCTGGTTCAGAGCATCTGCCTTACAAGCAGAGGGTCGGCGGTTCGAATCCGTCAACGCCCACATTGAAAAGAGATTCAATTTTGCTATATATTCTTTGAGAAAGATACATCGGGCGTTTAGCTCAGCTGGTTCAGAGCATCTGCCTTACAAGCAGAGGGTCGGCGGTTCGAATCCGTCAACGCCCACAACATAGAGTCCTTGCAGAATATTTCTGTGAGGACTTTCTTTTTTATGGCTGATCTGGTTGTGGTGTATTAATTCAAGTTATTTTTTATAAGAAAACGACGGGAAAGTTGGTGAAAAAGTGATTTATTTCTTTACTTTGCTTCATCAACAAACCTATTAATGCTACCATGCGAACAAAATCTATTTATTTACTTTTGCTATTGGCTATCATGCCATTATGTGCATTCTCGCAGTCAAAGTCTGCGTTTGAAATCAAAGACGGACATTTCTATCGTAATGGAAAAGTGACACCTGTTCTTTCTGGTGAAATGCACTATGCCCGTATCCCTCATCAATATTGGCGTCATCGTTTACAGATGATGAAAGGTATGGGGTTGAATACGGTTGCGACTTATGTTTTCTGGAATCTTCATGAACCGGAGCCGGGGAAGTGGGATTTTACCGGTGACAAGAATTTGGCCGAGTTTATAAAAACAGCCGGTGAAGAGGGAATGATGGTTATTTTACGCCCCGGCCCTTATGTTTGTGCCGAGTGGGAATTTGGCGGCTATCCCTGGTGGCTGCAGAATGTGAAAGGAATGGAAATCAGGAGAGATAATCCGGAGTTTCTGAAATATACAAAGGCATATATTGACCGGCTTTATAAGGAAGTGGGCGATTTGCAGTGCACAAAAGGTGGCCCGATCGTGATGGTGCAGTGTGAGAACGAGTTTGGTTCGTACGTTGCCCAACGAAAAGATATACCTTTGGAAGAGCATCGTGCTTATAATGCCAAAATTAAACAGCAATTGGCTGACGCAGGATTTAATGTACCCTTGTTTACCTCTGATGGCAGCTGGCTTTTTGAAGGCGGAGCTACACTGGGTGCCTTGCCTACAGCGAATGGCGAAAGTGATATTGAGAACTTGAAAAAGGTGGTTAATCAATATCATGATGCTAAGGGACCGTATATGGTTGCTGAGTTCTATCCGGGTTGGTTGTCGCATTGGGCGGAACCGTTTCCACAGGTGGGTGCTTCCGGAATTGCACGTCAGACCGAGAAATATCTGCAGAATGACGTATCTTTCAATTTCTATATGGTGCATGGAGGAACTAATTTCGGCTTTACAAGTGGTGCTAATTATGATAAGAAACGTGATATTCAGCCGGATCTGACCAGTTATGATTATGATGCTCCTATCAGTGAAGCTGGTTGGGTGACTCCGAAGTATGATTCAATCCGTAACGTGATCAGAAAATACGTTAAATACACGGTCCCCGAGGCTCCGGCTCCAAATCCGGTTATTGAGATCCCCTCTATCAAATTGACCAAAGTTGCTGATGTATTGGCATTCGCCGAAAAGCAAAAGCCGGTGTCGGCCGATACTCCTTTGACTTTTGAGCAGTTGAATCAAGGGTATGGATATGTGTTATATACCCGTCATTTTAATCAACCTATCAGTGGAACGCTTGAGATACCGGGACTGCGTGACTATGCGGTTGTGTATGTGGATGGAGAGCAGGTAGGTGTGTTGAACCGGAATACCAAGACTTATTCAATGGAGATTGAGGTGCCGTTTAATGCTACTTTGCAGATACTGGTTGAAAATATGGGACGTATTAATTATGGTAGTGAAATTGTGCATAATACCAAGGGTATCATTAGTCCGGTCAAGATAGCGGGTAAGGAAATTACAGGTGAGTGGGATATGTATCAGTTGCCGATGAGCGAAATGCCCGACCTGGCAAAACTGAAAGCTGATGCACATGCGAATGTGCCTGCTGAGGCCGCAAAACTGAAAGGTTGTCCGGTGCTTTATGAAGGGACCTTTACGTTGGATAACGTCGGAGATACATTTATCAATATGGAAAATTGGGGAAAAGGTATCATCTTTGTAAATGGTGTCAACATCGGGCGCTATTGGAAGGTGGGACCGCAGCAAACCCTTTATATCCCGGGAGTGTGGTTGAAGAAAGGAACAAATAAGATTGTTATTTTTGAACAATTGAATGAAGTTCCTCAGGCCGAGGTGAAGACGGTGAAGGCACCGGTGCTGATGAAACTGAATAATTGATGATGAATGATTGACGGACTGTGATCGACACGGAATAATAAGTGATCAACGATAAATGAGGAACGGTGAATTGCTTGCGGCAATATTATAATGCGGGCTGTTCACCGTTTGTCATAGATCACTCATCGTTATTTTAGTCTCTTTTATACAAACTTTCTCACTCCTTATGCCTTATAACTCAGGAAAAAGAGTTAATTTTGCAACCTGATAATTATCTAAACGACAATATGAAACTTGATTTACTTACGGCCATATCTCCGATTGACGGCCGATATAGAGGCAAGGCTGAAGCTTTAGCGGCATATTTTTCCGAATATGCGTTGATTAAATACCGCGTGCAGGTAGAAGTAGAGTATTTTATTACTTTGTGTGAACTTCCGTTGCCGCAACTGAAAGGAATTGATAAGAGTGTGTTCGAGTCATTACGCAATATCTATCGTAATTTTACGGAAGCCGATGCACAGCGCATTAAAGATATTGAAAGTGTGACTAATCACGATGTAAAGGCCGTAGAGTATTTCCTGAAAGAAGAGTTTGATAAGTTAGGCGAGTTGGACAAATACAAGGAATTTATCCATTTCGGACTGACCTCGCAGGATATTAACAACACTTCAATTCCTCTCTCTATCAAAGAGGCGTTGGAGCAGGTTTATTATCCGCTGATTGAGGAACTGATTGCTCAGTTGAAGACATATGCTGCCGAATGGGAAACTATTCCGATGCTTGCCAAAACTCACGGTCAGCCGGCATCTCCGACACGCTTGGGTAAAGAAGTCATGGTTTTTGTTTACCGGCTGGAACGCCAGTTGGCAACTCTGAAGGCATGTCCTGTAACAGCTAAGTTCGGTGGTGCAACCGGAAATTATAATGCACACCATGTGGCTTATCCCGAATATGATTGGAAAGCATTCGGAAATCGCTTTGTTGCAGAGAAACTGGGATTGGAACGCGAAGAATATACAACACAGATTTCAAATTATGATAACCTGTCGGCTATCTTCGATGCCATGAAACGTATTAATACGGTAATGATTGATATGAACCGTGACTTCTGGCAATATATCTCAATGGAATATTTCAAGCAGAAAATCAAGGCCGGAGAGGTAGGATCGAGCGCAATGCCGCATAAGGTGAATCCGATTGACTTTGAAAATGCGGAGGGTAACTTGGGTATGGCTAATGCTATTCTGGAACACCTCGCAGTGAAACTTCCCGTATCACGTTTGCAGCGTGACTTGACGGATTCTACCGTATTGCGTAATGTAGGTACTCCGTTCGGACATATTGTGATCGCTATCCAGAGTTCGTTGAAGGGATTGCGCAAGCTGTTGCTGAACGAGACCGCAATCTGCCGTGACCTCGATAACTGTTGGAGTGTAGTGGCTGAGGCTATTCAGACTATTCTTCGTCGTGAGGCTTACCCGTATCCGTACGAAGCCCTGAAGGCATTGACTCGTACCAATCAGGCTATTACAGAAGCTTCGATCAAGGAGTTTATCGAAGGACTGGATGTCAGTGAAGAAATAAAAAAAGAATTAAGAGTAATCACTCCCCATTCGTATACGGGAATTTAAGGGTGATTATTGTTATATATAATATAAGTGTTTGAAATCAGGCCGTGAGGCCAAAAGTTTAATTTTTATTCGAATAAGAAAATGAGCACAGAAAACGAAGAATGGCGCGAAGACTCCAAGAGCGAGAATACAGACGCCGGCCGTGATGGTAACAGAAGTTATAACAGAGAAGGTGGATACAATCGTCCTTCATACAATCGTGAAGGTGGCGACCGTCCTTATCGTCCGAGATTTAATAGTAATAGTGAAGATCGTCCGCAGCGTTCTTATGGCGACCGCCCTCAACGTCCTTCATACAACCGTGAAGGTGGCGACCGTCCTTACCGCCCGCGCTTTAACAGCGAAGGTGGTGATCGTCCGCAGCGTTCTTATGGCGACCGTCCGCAACGTCCTTCATACAACCGTGAAGGTGGCGACCGTCCTTATCGCCCGCGCTTTAACAGCGAAGGTGGTGACCGTCCGCAGCGTTCTTATGGCGACCGTCCGCAACGTCCTTCATACAACCGTGAAGGTGGCGACCGTCCTTACCGTCCGCGCTTTAACAGCGAAGGTGGCGACCGTCCGCAGCGTTCTTATGGCGACCGTCCGCAACGTCCTTCATACAATCGTGAAGGTGGCGACCGTCCTTATCGTCCGAGATTCAATAACGATAACAGATCGCAAGGGTTCTCACGTCCGGTGCGCCGTACGGGAGATTACGATCCGAATGCTAAATACAGTAAGAAGAAACAGATTGAATACAAAGAACAGTTTGTTGATCCGAATGAGCCGATTCGTCTGAATAAGTTTCTGGCCAATGCGGGAGTTTGCTCTCGTCGTGAAGCAGATGAGTTTATCACAGCAGGTGTGGTTTCTGTTAATGGCGAAGTCGTTACAGAATTGGGTACAAAGATCAAGCGTGCCGATGTGGTGAAGTTCCATGACGAAACAGTCAGTATTGAACGCAAAGTGTACGTGTTGCTGAATAAACCGAAAGATTGTGTGACTACTTCGGATGATCCTCAGGCTCGTCTGACTGTTATGGATCTGGTGAAAGGAGCTTGTGCTGAACGTATTTACCCGGTAGGACGTCTGGACCGTAACACAACAGGTGTATTGCTGCTGACCAATGACGGTGATTTGGCATCGAAGTTGACACATCCGAAATACCTGAAGAAGAAGATTTATCATGTATATCTGGACAAGAACCTGACAAAGGCGGATATGGATCAGATTGCAGCCGGTATCCAGTTGGAAGACGGCGAGATTCATGCAGATGCTATCAGCTATTCAGATGAAGTGAAACGCGATCAGGTGGGTATCGAGATCCACTCGGGAAAGAACCGTATTGTACGCCGTATATTTGAATCATTAGGCTACAAGGTGGTGAAACTCGACCGTGTATTCTTTGCCGGACTGACTAAGAAAGGATTGCGTCGTGGTGAGTGGCGTTACCTTACGGAACAGGAAGTAAACTTCCTCCGGATGGGATCTTTTGAATAATAAAGGAATTTAAAAGATGGTAGTCGGAAGCCGATAGTCTGGTGTTTGTTGTTCTCCAGCTACTGGCTTCTGACTACTATATATAATAATGTATATAAAATAGTTTTATGGAAAAGATTAGTAGAACAAAAATTGTCGACCTGATAAAGCGTGAAGATTTTGGCGCTATGGTCAATGTGAAAGGATGGGTTCGCACCCGCAGAGGTAGCAAACAAGTTAACTTTATCGCACTGAATGACGGTTCTACAATAAATAATGTGCAGGTCGTAGTCGATCTGGCAAACTTTAATGAAGAGATGCTGAAGCAAATCACTACCGGTGCTTGTCTGAGCGTGAACGGTGTGTTGACGGAGTCGGTAGGTTCCGGTCAGAAGGCTGAAGTGCAAGCTCGTGAGATTGAAGTGCTGGGTGCTTGTGACAATACATATCCGCTACAGAAGAAAGGTCACTCAATGGAGTTCTTACGTGAGATTGCCCATTTGCGTCCACGTACCAATACTTTTGGAGCAGTATTCCGTATTCGTCATAATATGGCTATTGCCATCCATAAATTCTTTCATGAAAAGGGATTCTTCTATTTTCATACCCCCATCATTACGGGATCTGACTGTGAAGGTGCAGGACAGATGTTCCAAGTGACTACCATGAACTTGTATGACCTGAAAAAAGATGAAAACGGCTCTATCATATACGATGACGACTTCTTTGGCAAACAGGCCAGCTTGACTGTTTCTGGTCAGCTTGAAGGCGAATTGGCTGCCACTGCTCTCGGAGCTATCTATACGTTCGGTCCTACTTTCCGTGCAGAAAATTCTAACACTCCGCGCCATTTGGCCGAGTTCTGGATGATCGAACCGGAAGTGGCTTTCAATGAAATTCAGGAGAATATGGATTTAGCTGAAGAGTTCATTAAATATTGTGTGAAGTGGGCTTTGGATAACTGTGCCGACGATGTGAAGTTCCTGAACGATATGTTCGATAAGGGGCTGATAGAACGTCTGGAAGGTGTACTGAAAGAAGACTTTGTGCGTTTGCCATATACGGAAGGTATCAAGATCCTGGAAGAAGCTGTTGCCAAAGGACATAAGTTTGAGTTCCCGGTTTATTGGGGAGTTGACCTGGCTTCTGAACATGAACGTTATCTGGTGGAAGACCACTTTAAACGTCCGGTGATCTTGACCGACTATCCAAAGGAAATAAAGGCATTCTATATGAAACAGAATGAAGACGGCAAAACTGTACGCGCCATGGATGTGCTTTTCCCGAAGATCGGGGAGATTATCGGTGGTTCGGAGCGTGAGTCGGATTACAATAAGTTGATGACACGTATCGAAGAGATGCATATTCCGATGAAGGATATGTGGTGGTATCTGGATACCCGTAAGTTCGGTACTTGTCCGCACTCCGGATTCGGACTGGGATTTGAGCGCTTATTGCTCTTTGTAACCGGGATGTCTAATATCCGTGATGTAATTCCATTCCCGCGTACTCCGCGTAATGCCGATTTTTGATGAATCATACCTGAATATTCATACAAATGATAAGAAACTCGCATATTCTTTTGATTATGCGAGTTTTTTTATGTCTTAAGATTGCTTATTTTATAAAAGAAATCTTTATATTTGTGACAGACAGACGAATTAAAGTGTTAACTAAAATCGTACAGATATGAAAAAACTTTATTTTTTTACCATGCTGGCGGCAATGCTGTTTGCGGTAACGAATGTGATGGCACAAAAAGGTAACTTTAAACCTGCTAATCTGAAAGGAATCTGGCAATTGTGCCATTATGTTTCAGAGAGTCCGGATGCTCCGGGAGTGCTTAAACCGAGTAACACTTTCAAAGTGCTGAGTGATGATGGAAGAATTGTGAACTTTACGATTCGTCCGGGATCGGATGCTATTATAACCGGCTATGGCAACTATGAACAGTTGTCAGACCATACTTATGCTGAAAGTATTGAAAAGAATATTCATTTGCCGATGCTCGATAATCAGGATAACGTTCTTACTTTTGAACTTATCGATGATAAAATCTTGCATCTTAAATACTTTATAGAGAAGGACCTGAATGGCAATGAATTGAACTGCTGGTATAATGAAACCTGGAAACGCATTGAGATGCCTGATAAATTCCCGGATGATATTGTAAGATAATTCAGATTATAACAACGGATTTACGGACTGCAGGTAGCAAGCTGCCGATTATGCCTTGTGGCGTTGATTGAGTGGTGAATTGTTACTTGCAGTCTCTTTTTTTGTCTGCCGGCTGCTGTTCATAGTCGATAGCTTGGTGCTCGTTATCAATCGGATAAATCCAAAAAAAGGCAGAAATAGTTTGCCAATTCAAAGAAAAGCCGTACTTTTGCAAGCCGATTATTATCTCAAAAGGATAAGAGATTAATTCATAGCAAGTTAATCTTCCTTTGTCCGGGGAAGGTTGATAAGTGGTGAAGAAAATTTTTAGTAGTAACATTTAAAAAACAAATTAAGAGTGGATACTTTAAGTTACAAGACCATTTCTGCAAACAAGGCAACTGTAACCAAAGAATGGGTTATCGTTGATGCTACAGACCAAACATTAGGTCGTCTGGGAGCAAAAGTTGCGAAACTGTTGAGAGGAAAGTATAAACCAAACTTTACTCCTCATGTAGACTGCGGTGATAACGTTATTATCATCAATGCAGACAAAGTAAAATTAAGTGGTAATAAATGGAATGACAGAGTTTATTTGTCTTACACCGGCTATCCCGGTGGTCAGAGAGAAATGACTCCTGCTCGTTTGATTGCCAAACCTAACGGTGAAGACAGATTACTGAGAAAAGTAGTGAAGGGCATGCTTCCTAAAAACAGATTGGGAGCTAAGTTGCTGAGCAATATGTATGTATACGCTGGTAGCGAACACAAGCACGACGCTCAGAACCCGAAAGCAATTGATATAAACTCACTTAAATAAGATATAATGGAAGTAGTAAATGCATTAGGCAGACGTAAACGTGCGATTGCACGCGTATTCGTAAGCGAAGGTACAGGAAAGATTACTATTAACAAGAGAGACCTTGCAGAGTACTTTCCATCAACTATTCTTCAGTATGTTGTTAAACAACCATTGAACAAACTTGGTGTTGCTGAGAAGTATGACATTAAGGTTAATCTGTGTGGTGGTGGTTTCACTGGTCAGTCTCAGGCTTTGCGTTTAGCTATTGCCCGTGCGCTGGTTAAGATCAACGCTGAAGATAAGTCAGCTCTTCGTTCGGAAGGCTTCATGACACGTGATCCGCGTTCTGTTGAACGTAAGAAACCGGGTCAGCCGAAAGCTCGTAGAAGATTCCAGTTCAGCAAGCGTTAATGGGCTGTCTGACGGAATATGTTTAGTATCTAAACTACCGGGACTCTTAAACAGGCTACCCGGCGGTTGGTTTAGAAAAAACAAAAAAGAAAGTAAACGATTTAAAGAAAAAAACAAGATGTCAAGAACAAATTTTGATACATTACTGGAAGCCGGTTGCCACTTCGGACACCTTAAAAGAAAGTGGAACCCTGCAATGGCTCCTTATATTTTCATGGAACGCAATGGTATCCATATCATTGACCTCCACAAAACTGTTGCAAAAGTTGACGAAGCTGCAGAAGCTTTGAAACAGATTGCAAAATCAGGCAAGAAAGTCCTTTTTGTTGCTACTAAAAAACAAGCTAAACAGGTGGTTGCTGAAAAAGCTGCATCTGTAAACATGCCTTATGTTATCGAACGTTGGCCGGGTGGTATGTTGACTAACTTCCCTACTATCCGTAAGGCAGTGAAGAAAATGACTACAATTGACAAGCTGACAGCTGATGGTACTTACTCAAATTTGTCTAAGAGAGAAGTTCTTCAGATTTCTCGTCAGCGTGCTAAGTTGGACAAGACTTTGGGTTCTATCGCTGACCTGACTCGTCTGCCGTCTGCGCTGTTCGTTATCGACGTAATGAAAGAAAATATCGCTGTTCGCGAAGCTAACCGTTTGGGTATTCCTGTATTTGGTATCGTTGATACTAACTCAGATCCTACAAACATCGACTTCGTTATTCCGGCAAATGATGACGCTACTAAATCAGTAGAAGTTATTCTCGATGCTTGCTGCGCTGCAATGATCGAAGGTCTGGAAGAAAGAAAAGCTGAGAAGATCGATATGGAAGCTGCCGGTGAAGCTCCTGCTAACAAAGGCAAGAAGAAATCAGCTAAGGCAAGACTCGATAAATCTGACGAAGAAGCAATTAATGCAGCTAAAGCTGCTGCTTTCCTGAAGGAAGACGAAGAGGCTTAATATAATAATGTGCCAATTTGCTAATGTGCTGGTGCACCTGTAAGGGTGTTGGCATTTTGATTGGCAGATTGGCACATTTTGTTTATTCAAACGATTATTCATTTTAAAATATAAAAGATATTATGGCTGTAACAATGGCTGATATAACCAAGCTCCGTAAAATGACCGGTGCTGGTATGATGGACTGCAAGAACGCGTTGACTGAAGCTGAGGGCGATTTCGACAAAGCAATGAAGATTATTCGCGAAAAAGGACAGGCAGTTGCTGCAAAACGTTCTGACCGTGAAGCTTCTGAAGGTTGTGTTCTGGTAAAAGTTGAAAATGGCTTTGGTGCTATCATCGCTTTGAAGTGCGAAACCGACTTCGTTGCTCAGAATGCTGATTTCGTGAAACTTACTCAGGATATTCTGGACGCTGCTGTAGCTAACAAGTGCAAAACTCTGGAAGAAGTTTTGGCTCTTCCGATGGGTGACGCTACTGTTGCTCAGGCTGTAACAGACAGAAGCGGTATTACCGGTGAAAAGATGGAACTGGATGGCTACATGGTTTTGGAAGGTGCTACAATTTCTGCTTACAACCATATGAACAGAAACGGCCTTTGCACTATGGTTGCTTTCAATAAGAATGTTGACGAACAGCTGGCTAAGCAAGTGGCTATGCAGGTTGCCGCTATGAATCCGATTGCAGTTGACGAGGATGGTGTTTCTGAAGAAGTGAAGCAGAAGGAAATCGAAGTTGCCATTGAGAAGACAAAAGTTGAACAGGTACAGAAGGCTGTAGAAGCTGCTCTGAAGAAAGCTAATATCAATCCGGCTCATGTGGACAGCGAAGACCACATGGAAAGCAATATGGCTAAAGGCTGGATTACAGCCGAAGATGTTGCGAAGGCAAAAGAAATCATTGCTACTGTTTCTGCTGAAAAGGCTGCAAATATGCCTGAACAAATGATTCAGAACATTGCTAAAGGACGTTTGGGCAAGTTCTTAAAGGAAGTTTGCTTGCTGAATCAGGAAGATATCATGGATGCCAAGAAGACAGTAAGAGAAGTGTTGAAAGAAGCTGATCCTGAATTGAAGGTCGTTGACTTCAAACGTTTCACTTTGAGAGCTGAATAATCTCAAGGAATCAAGTATATAGAAACGGCCGCACAGAAACTCTGTAGCGGCCGTTTTTTTGTGGCTGTCCATAATGTTGCGGTTCTCTGTTTATACAGAATCCGGGACAGTGCTTTTTGTACATAAAGTGAATGGATTTATCCTCCTACTGCTTTTGTTTTCGTATACCCTTCTTTCTTCAGCAGTTCTACTATTTTTTGTTTGAAGTCTCCCTGTATGATCATCTCTCCGTCTTTGGCCGATCCGCCTACTCCGCATTTCGTCTTGAGGAGTTTTCCCAAATCTTTCAGATCGTTCTCGGTGCCGACAAAGCCGGTAATCAGGGTTACGACTTTACCGCCCCGGTTCTTCCGGTCCAACTGTACCCGTAAGTTCTGTTGTGGCGGTTCCAGGGTTACTTGCTCTTCGTCATCATCCATTTCGTAATTATAATCCGGGTTAGTGGAGTAAACCACGTTCAGCCGGTCTTTCCAATCGCTGTTCTTCATTTTTCCAGTCTATTAATTAAGCTCAAAAATAATATATTGTTCCGAACCTTGCAAACTCTTAAGTGTCCCCGGGCGTTTTTGTATGTAGAAATTATGTTAAGCTTCTATGACATCCTTATGGCATTTCGGAAAAAATAGTGTAATTTTGTCAATCGCTAATGTAAAAGCAGAATGAAGTGACTATGAATAATCAGATACAGCATAAAGACAGTACAAAGGTTCCGGAGCCTACTTTACGTAGGTTGCCTTGGTATCTTTCGAATGTAAAGTTGCTGAAGCAGAAAGGCGAACGCTATGTCTCTTCCACTCAGATATCTAAAGAAATAAACATCGATGCTTCACAGATTGCGAAAGATTTGTCGTATGTTAATATTTCCGGCCGTACTCGTGTGGGTTATGAGGTAGATGCGCTGATTGCTGTTCTGGAAGATTTTCTTGGCTTTACGAATATGCACAAGGCTTTCCTTTTCGGTGTGGGTAGTCTGGGAGGAGCGTTGCTACGTGACTCCGGTCTTAGCCATTTCGGTCTGGAGATTGTGGCAGCTTTTGATGTGAACCCGACATTGGTAGGTACTATGCTTAATGGCATTCCGATTTTCCATTCCGATGATTTTCAGGAGAAGATGAAAGAGTATGGTGTACACATCGGTGTGCTGACTGTGCCCATCGAGATTGCCCAATGCATTACGGATACGATGGTAGCCGGTGGTATTAAAGCCGTCTGGAATTTTACTCCCTTCCGTATTCGCGTCCCGGAAGATATTGTGGTGCAGAATACGTCACTTTATGCCCACCTTGCTGTCATGTTTAACCGTTTGAACTTTAATGAAACAGAATAGATCATGAAGATTATAGCTGTTGGAATGAATTATGCCCGGCACAACGAAGAGCTGGGACATACGTTGGAGAATAAAGAGCCGGTAATCTTCATGAAACCCGATTCGGCTATCCTCAAAGACGGAAAGCCTTTCTTTATTCCCGATTTCTCAAATGAAGTGCATTATGAAACCGAGCTGGTGGTACGTATCAACCGCTTGGGGAAGAATATTGCTCCGCGCTTCGCTCATCGTTACTACGATGCACTAACGGTCGGTATCGACTTCACTGCGAGGGATTTGCAGCGTCAGTTCCGTGCAGCCGGCAATCCTTGGGAGTTGTGCAAAGGTTTTGATAGTTCCGCTGCGATTGGTACATTTGTACCGGTAGAACGCTTTGCCGATGTGCAGAATCTCCGTTTTCATCTGGATATAGACGGAAACACCGTGCAGCAAGGGGATACGGCTGATATGCTGTTTAAGATAGATGATATTATTGCTTATGTCAGTCGTTTTGTGACCCTGAAAATCGGCGATCTGCTCTTTACCGGGACTCCTGTGGGAGTGGGTCCGGTCAGTATCGGCCAGCACTTGGAGGGGTATCTTGAAGCAGAGAAGTTGCTCGATTTCTATATCCGGTAAATCCGGGAATTCCTTTATTCATCTATAAAAATAACTCTTATGAAAATAAAAGTAGGTTTTGGTTTCGACGTCCACCAACTGGTAGAAGGGCGTGAACTTTGGTTGGGGGGCATTCTTTTGGAACATGAAAAAGGGTTGTTAGGACACTCGGATGCCGATGTACTGGTACATGCTATTTGCGATGCCTTGCTGGGTGCTGCCAATATGCGCGATATCGGCTATCACTTCCCCGACAATGCCGGTGAGTATAAGAATATAGACAGCAAGATTTTATTGAAGAAAACAGTGGAACTGATCGCCACCAAGGGGTACCAAATAGGTAATATCGACGCAACGATCTGTGCGGAGCGTCCTAAACTAAAAGCCCATATCCCTTCTATGCAGCAGGTGCTTGCCGAAGTGATGGGCATTGATGCGGATGATATCTCGATTAAAGCCACTACTACCGAGAAGCTCGGTTTTACCGGGCGGGAAGAAGGCATCTCCGCTTATGCAACCGTGCTGATCAATCGCGTGTGATTAAATTCAACTCCTAAACGTAATATAGTATGAAAAAGATTCTTGGGACCTTATTGGCCGTTTTGTTTTCTTTCATGGCAATAAATGATGGTGTTGCCCAAAGTTCCGTCTTACGATTCAATAAAGACGGTAAATTTAAAATTGTCCAGTTTACCGATGTACATTTTAAGTATGGCAACCCGGCCTCAGATATAGCCCTTGAGCGTATAGGGGAAGTGTTGGATGCCGAACATCCCGATCTCGTAATTTTCACCGGTGATGTTGTTTATTCTTCTCCTGCCGATAAAGGTATGCTCCAGGTACTTGAACAAGTGGAACGCCGTAAGCTTCCGTTCGTTGTTACTTTTGGCAACCATGATAATGAACAGGGAAAGACCCGTGCCGAACTCTATGACCTGATTCGTGGTGTACCCGGCAATTTGTTGCCCGATCGTGGCGCTTCTCCTTCGCCCGACTATGTACTGACAGTGAAATCCTCTGCCGATGCCGTAAAGGATGCCGCATTGCTCTATTGTATGGACTCACATTCTTACTCTTCACTCAAGGATGTAGACGGATATGCATGGCTGACTTTCGGTCAGATCTCGTGGTATCGTGATCAAAGCGCCGCTTATACAGCGCAGAACGGTGGTAAACCTTATCCGGCACTGGCCTTTTTCCATATTCCCCTTCCGGAGTATAATGAAGCTGCTGCCAATGAAAATGCCATTCTTCGTGGTACCCGTATGGAGAAAGCCTGCGCACCGAAATTGAATACCGGTATGTTTGCTGCCATGAAAGAGGCGGGTGATGTGATGGGTGTTTTCGTAGGACACGATCACGATAACGATTATGCTGTGATGTGGAAGAACATCCTTTTGGCCTACGGTCGTTTTACCGGTGGTAATACAGAGTACAATCATTTGCCTAATGGTGCGCGTATTATTGTGTTGAACGAAGGTAGCCGTACGTTTGATACCTGGATTCGTCAGAAAGGCGGGATAGTAGACTCTACTTCCTATCCGTCCAGTTATGTAAAAGACGACTGGACAAAGCGTTAACTTACCTGACGAAACTTCACATGGCTCAAACGTGTATACTTTGAGCCATAACTTTCGTAAGTGCGCGCTACCCTTGCCGAGGCGATGTGGACTATTTCACCTGGACGGAACTCATGTTCCAGGGCCGGGAGCTGACAAGATACAGGACTGGGTGTCTTTGAGGAAATCTTCATGATCACCAGATTTCCCGATGGGTCGGTCAGTGTCACTATCTGCCGTACAAAGAACTGAACGGCGCTTCCCACGACTCTTGTTTTATATGGATCGTCTTCAAGCCGTACCTTCACTACTTTGAGATTCAGACTCTCTAACTTTTCCCCTTCGTTACCCAGAAAGCGGCTGGCTTCGCGTTTTTGGCGTGCTTTTCGTTGCATGATGTCCAGATGCACCGAGTGGTATACTTGTGCGATTGCAACAAAACGCTCCTGTTTCGGGATTTTAGGAGTGTATTTGTAGGCTATCCAACTCAGGTAAGCCGGATCGATTTTCAGGATTTCGTGTAAATAATGTCCGTGATATCTGCCGAACGATATAATGTCGTCTCCATTGTTTTGCATTCTTTTTTCATTGTATTCCACGATCAGCAGACAGCGTCTGGAGAAGAAAAACAGCGTACTTGCCATCCGTAATGATTCGTTGATGTCGGCGGAAAGCTCGTGGATAAACAGAAGTCTGTTCTTTTCAAGTGAGGGAGAGTAAACCCAAACCGAATAGGTGGGATGTCCCGGTCTCGGCAGAACCACAAAGTAGGCTCCTGCCTCTTTGTAGGACATGCGGCCCCGGTTGTATTCATTCAGTTTGGCATACAACAGAGCTTGTTCAGCTTCGGGTATTCCCGGTAGTTTTGGGTTTGCCATATCTGAGTTTCTTATTACTCAAATATACAGATTCTTTTTGAAGAAAGCAAATGGTTTTAGCTGTTTTTTTTATTCTTCGTATTTCTTGTATCTCTTTTATTATTGCGGAAAGAGTGAAGACGATGTAATAACATTTTGGAGCTTCCCGGCAGTGACAGATGGAAATGACGGAGAAGAGGACCATTGTCTGCGCTGATTAAATGAAATTGTGATTTTGATATATCTCAGCCTGTTCTGTGTGCAAAAAGTAATGATAATGCTGTTTTTGCTAACAGCCCTTTCCTTCCGGAACTGCAAACTGGAGCGGATGGGGCGGAAGAACGGTGCTTTTGATGACGGAAAGCCGGGGTTTTGAAAGATTAGAGCCGGGGTTTGGGGGTAAAAGACGGTTGGTTTTCCGGAAAAGAAGGAAGCATTTCTTCCAAAAGACGGTTACATTTTTCGAAAATGCTTATATGTTTTCCAAATATCTCTATATGTTTTTCCTAATAACTCCTATTGTGCCGGAATCTGGCCTCCGAAGTGTTTGAATCTTCTCTGGTTGTCAGTGGAAAAGAGAGCTTACTGAAGTAATAAAAAGAACCTGTATCTCTTGTTACACTGTCCTTATGTTCCGGTTTTATTTCTTTTTCTGTCTCAGGGCTTATCTCTTTCCTGATTCCCTGCTAAAAGGATAATCTCCTAACCGGAAATAAGCCGTTTTTCTCCATGAACCTTGCCGGAGCTTCGAAAAACTGAAACGTGGAGAGGTTCTGTTATCAATTTGACAAACAGACAAAAGGGGACTGTGTCAAAACTCACCACAGAGTACACAGAGATGATTTTAGGTTGTTGATCATCAATAAAAAGACTCTGTGATACTCTGTGTTACTCCGTGGTGAAAGAAGTTTCGACACACCCTCATGGTATTGCATCGATTATACATCCTTTAGTTTTAAAGTTTGTATACTAACTTGTCCAATTGATTGTATTCTGCCGGGAATCTCGTACATTTGCATTCTTCGTAAAAAGAGAATGAATATGAAAGAATCCAATAAACGTGTTCTTGTCGGCATGAGCGGGGGAATAGACAGTACCGCCACTTGCCTGATGCTGCAAGAGCAGGGATACGAGATAGTAGGTGTCACCATGCGTGTCTGGGGCGATGAGCCGCAGGACGCCAGAGAGTTGGCGGTACGTATGGGGATAGAACATTATGTGGCCGACGAACGTGTTCCTTTTAAAGATACTATTGTCAAAAACTTTATAGACGAGTACCGACAGGGACGTACGCCGAACCCTTGCGTGATGTGTAATCCGTTATTTAAGTTCCGCATGTTGATAGAATGGGCTGACAAACTGGGCTGCGATTGGATAGCCACCGGACATTACTCCCGGTTGGAAGAACGGAACGGGTACATCTATATTGTTGCCGGTGATGATGAAAAGAAAGACCAGTCCTATTTCCTCTGGCGATTGGGGCAGGACGTCCTGCGACGCTGTATCTTTCCTTTGGGCAACTACACCAAGCAGACTGTGCGCGACTATCTGCGTGAGAAAGGTTACGAAGCCAAGTCGAAAGAGGGGGAAAGCATGGAAGTCTGCTTCATTAAAGGTGATTATCGGGACTTTCTTCGTGAACAGTGCCCGGAACTTGATGCGGAGATCGGCCCGGGATGGTTTGTCAGTTCCGAAGGCGTGAAGCTGGGGCAACATAGGGGTTTTCCTTATTATACCATCGGCCAGCGTAAAGGACTCGAGATCGCACTGGGCAAACCGGCTTATGTCTTGAAAATTAATCCGCAGAAGAACACTGTCATGCTGGGGGATGCCGAACAGTTGAAAGCCGGATATATGGTGGCGGAACAAGATAATATTGTGGATGAGGACGAACTGTTTTCGTGCCCGGAACTCGCAGTACGTATCCGTTACCGTAGCCGTCCAATTCCTTGCCGGGTGAAAAGGCTTGAAGACGGACGCCTTTTGGTTCGTTTTCTTGCAGAAGCCTCGGCGATTGCTCCGGGACAGTCGGCCGTGTTCTATGACGGACGGCGAGTGATAGGTGGAGCATTTATCGCTTCGCAACGCGGCATCGGATTGGTGATAGAACAAAACAAAAACTGGGAATAAAAACGGAAAAATAGAAATACGAAATGAAAAAATTAGCACTTATTGCCTTAGCCTTCGTAGCCTTGGAGGCATCGGCACAACAGGATACGTTGAAGTATCGCATCAGCCTGAAAGATAAGGCTGCCACAACCTACTCACTGAAACATCCCGAGAAGTTTCTGTCAGAAAAGGCGATTGCCCGCCGCCAACGTCAACAGCTGCCCATCGATTCGACCGATTTGCCCGTATGCCGTCAGTATGTGGATGCCATCCGCGACAAGGGAGTGAAAATCGTAGTCACCGGAAAATGGGATAATTTCGTCACCGTATCTTGCAACGACAGTACTGTGATAAGCGAAATAGCTGCGCTGCCTTTTGTGCGCGCTACGGAGAAGGTGTGGGTTGCCCCGTCGAAACCTGCTGCGGAAGATAAACGCGACTCTCTGGTGAACAGTCCGGCCAGGAGCGAAGCCTATTATGGTCCCGCTTTCCGGCAAATAGAGACCAGCAATGGCGAGAAACTGCATGAAGCCGGATTCAAGGGGCAAGGCATGACCATCGCCGTGATCGATGCCGGATACCATAACGTAGACAAGATTGATGCGATGAAGAATATCCGTATCCTGGGTACAAAGGACTTTGTCGAACCGGGAAGCGATATCTATGCCAAAGGCTCGCATGGGATGGCCGTTTTGTCTTGCATGGCAATGAACGAACCTTACGTGATGGTGGGTACGGCTCCCGAAGCTTCCTACTGGCTGCTTCGCAGTGAAGATGAAGCGTCCGAACACCTGGTAGAGCAAGACTATTGGGCGGCGGCCGTAGAGTTTGCCGATAGTGTGGGAGTGGATGTGGTGAATACTTCGCTGGGATATTTCACGTTCGATGATTCTACCAAGAACTATAAATATCGTGACCTGGACGGGCACCATGCACTGATGTCCCGCCAGGCGTCGAAAATGGCAGATAAAGGAATCGTACTGGTATGCAGTGCTGGTAACTCGGGCGCCTCCTCCTGGAAGAAGATCACGGCACCGGGTGATGCGGAGAATGTGCTGACGGTAGGTGCTATCGACCGTAGAGGTGTGTTGGCTTCGTTTTCTTCTATCGGCAACACAGCCGATAATCGCGTGAAACCCGATGTGGTTGCCGTGGGACTGAACTCGGATGTGATGGGGACAAACGGTAATTTGCGTAAAGCGAGCGGAACTTCGTTTGCTTCACCGATCCTGTGCGGCATGGTGGCTTGCCTGTGGCAAGCTTGTCCGCAACTGACTGCTAAGGAAATCATCGAACTGGTGCGTCAATCCGGCGACCGGGTGGATTTCCCCGATAACATCTATGGATACGGAGTGCCCGATCTGTGGAAGGCCTATCAATCTGCTTCTAAGAAAAAATAAAGTATGCAAGACACCCTTTCTCTTCACGAACTGAATGCTTTGGTCCGGCGGAGCCTGGAACAGTGCCTGCCCGATGAATACTGGGTACAGGCGGAGTTGAGCGATGTCCGTACAAACAGTACGGGACATTGCTATCTGGAGTTTGTCCAGAAAGATCCCCGCAGCAATAATCTGATAGCCAAAGCGAGGGGAACGATCTGGGCCAATATCTACCGGCTGCTGAAGCCCTATTTCGAAGAAGCCACCGGGCAGTCGTTTACTTCCGGCATTAAGGTGCTGGTTAAAGTGACCGTTGCTTTCCATGAATTGTACGGTTACAGTCTGACTGTGCAGGACATCGATCCTACCTATACATTGGGGGATATGGCACGCCGGCGCCGGGAAATACTCAAGCAACTTGCAGAAGAAGGAGTGTTGACGCTGAACAAAGAACTGGAAATGCCTTTGCTGCCGCAACGTATTGCGGTCATCTCTTCGGCTACGGCTGCGGGGTATGGTGACTTCTGCCATCAATTGCAGCACAACTCCCGTGGATTTTACTTCAATACGGAACTTTTCCCCGCTCTGATGCAGGGCAATCAGGTGGAAGAGTCCGTATTGGCCGCTCTCGATGCAGTAAATGCCCGGATGGAAGAGTTCGACGTAGTTGTCATTATTCGTGGAGGAGGGGCAACTTCCGACCTTTCCGGATTCGACACCTACCTGCTGGCCGCTGCCTGTGCCCAGTTTCCGCTGCCTGTTATAACGGGAATCGGGCACGAACGAGACGATACCGTGCTCGATTCCGTAGCACATACCCGGGTGAAAACTCCGACAGCTGCGGCCGAATTGTTAATCAACCGGATGGAAGAGGCCGCGGATCGGCTTGAAGAGTTGGCCGGAGAATTGCATGCCCGCATCTATCACCGTCTGGAGCAAGAGCGAAAGAGACTTTCACTGTTACAATCGCGCATTCCTTCACAAGTGATGCGCAAGCTTTCGGAATCGCGGATAAAGTTGCAAATGGCAAAGAGCAACCTCTCTCATGCTGCTGAGACCTTATTGGCCCGTCAGCATCATCGGTTGGAACTTTTACAAAACCGCATTGCGGATGCTTCACCACAAAAACTACTGAAACGGGGATACAGCATAACGCTGAAAGAGGGGAAGGCGGTGAAGAATGCTGCCTGTCTGCGACCGGGAGACGAGTTGATTACCCGTCTTTACGAAGGTGAAGTGAAATCGAAAGTAGAAAGTATTCCTTTATAATGATAAATATGCCAGCAAAGAAAAAAGAAACCTATTCACAGGCCATGGAACGTCTGGAAAAGATCGTTCGCCAGATTGACAGTAACGAACTGGAGATTGACGAACTGAGTGAAAAAATAAAAGAAGCCAATGAAATAATAGCTTTCTGCGCCGGAAAGCTGACAAAGGCGGATCGGGAAATTGAAAAATTACTGCAAGAAAGGAGGCTATCTGAAGAATAAAGGTTATTTTTGTTGCTCAATCGAAAATAACTAATAACTAACGATATGAAAGAAATAGACTGGGCCAATCTGTCATTCGGCTATATGAAGACAGATTACAATGTGAGAATCAATTTCCGTAACGGCAAATGGGGCGAACTTGAGATAAGCAGCAGCGAAGTGCTGAATCTGCATATGGCTGCCACTTGTCTTCACTATGGCCAGGAGGCTTTCGAGGGCTTGAAAGCTTTCCGTGGTAAAGACGGTAAGGTACGTATTTTCCGTCTGGAAGAGAATGCCGCACGTCTGCAATCCACCTGTCAGGGCATCATGATGGCAGAATTGCCGACCGAACGTTTTAAGGAAGCTATTCTGAAAGTAGTGAAATTGAACGAACGCTTCATCCCGCCTTATGAGAGTGGGGCGTCCTTGTACATTCGCCCGTTGCTTATCGGAACCAGTGCCCAGGTAGGGGTTCATCCGGCAGATGAATACATGTTTGTCGTGTTTGTCACACCGGTAGGCCCTTATTTCAAAGGTGGTTTTTCTACCAATCCTTATGTCATTATCCGCGAGTACGACCGTGCCGCTCCTCACGGAACCGGTATCTACAAAGTTGGTGGTAACTATGCAGCCAGCCTGCGTGCCAACAAGAAAGCGCACGATCTGGGCTACTCCTGTGAGTTCTACCTGGATGCCAAAGAAAAGAAATACATTGATGAATGCGGAGCAGCCAACTTCTTTGGTATCAAAGACAATACATACATCACACCGAAGTCTACTTCTATCCTTCCTTCCATCACCAATAAGAGCCTGATGCAGTTGGCAGAAGATATGGGCATGAAAGTAGAACGGCGTCCTGTACCGGAAGAAGAACTGAGCACTTTCGAAGAAGCAGGAGCTTGCGGTACTGCTGCTGTCATCAGTCCGATCGAACGTATCGATGACCTTGAGAATGGTAAATCATACGTAATTTCGAAAGACGGAAAGCCGGGTCCTGTTTGTGAGAAACTCTACAACAAGCTGCGTGGTATCCAGTACGGTGACGAGCCCGACACTCACGGATGGGTGACCATTGTAGAATAAACGTTCGATAAATGAACTACAAAATAACAACCCTCGCAGAAAACAGTGTTTACGGTAAGGGATTACAGGGAGAGCATGGGCTTTCCCTGCTTGTTGAAGCGGGGGAACACAAGGTGCTGTTTGATACCGGTGCTTCGGATTTGTTTATCCGGAATGCCCGTTTGATGGGAGTCGATCTGACCGATGTGGAATTTGTAATACTGTCTCACGGACATCGTGACCATACAGGTGGATTGCATACTTTCCTGAAAATGAACAGCAGGGCAAAGGTGGTATGTAAACAAGAAGTGTTCCGCAGGAAGTTCAAGAATGAACGTGAAAACGGAATGTTGCATCCCGAAGCATTGGATAAGTCCCGCTTTTGGCTGATCGACGAAACTACGGAGATTGTACCGGGTGTATTTGCGTTTCCGGATGTCAGGATAGTAGACAGGAACGACACGCACTTTGAGCATTTCTTCGTGGAGATAGGAGGCGAGATGCGTCCCGATACCTTTGAAGATGAACTGGCATTGATATTGAAGAGTGAAAAATCCCTTTCAGTGCTGAGCGCCTGTTCGCACCGGGGGATTACCAATATTATTCGTGCCGTGCAGACTGCATTTCCGGGATTGGGACTGAAACTGGTGATGGGAGGCTTTCATATCCATAATGCAGGCATAGAAAAGTTCAATGTGATTTCCGCTTTTCTGGGCATGAAGCTTCCCAAACGTCTGGGAGTCTGCCATTGTACGGGCATTGACAAATATGCGTTGTTCCGCCAGCAATTTAACGACCGGGTGTTTTATAACTATACCGGTTGGGTAGAAACGATTTAACTTTTTTGAATGGGAAAAAATAAATTAGAGAAGTTTGCCGATATGGCAAGTTATCCGCATGTTTTTGAGTATCCTTACTCGGCAGTGGACAATGTGCCTTTTGACATGAAGGGAAAATGGCACAAAGAGTTTTTTAAGAACGATAACCCGATTGTACTTGAGTTGGGTTGCGGGCGCGGCGAATATACCGTCGGACTGGGACGGATGTTCCCTGATAAGAATTTTATTGCGGTAGACATTAAGGGAGCCCGCATGTGGACGGGAGCCACCGAATCTCTTCAGGCAGGTATGAAGAACGTTGCTTTTCTGCGTACCAACATCGAGATCATCGACCGTTTTTTTGCGGAAGGCGAAGTGAGTGAGATCTGGCTGACTTTCTCTGATCCGCAAATGAAGAAAGCGACCAAACGCCTGACTTCTACCTATTTTATGGAACGTTATCGTAAGTTTTTGGTGTCCAACGGAATTATCCATCTGAAGACAGACAGTAACTTTATGTTCACTTATACCAAATATATGATTGAGGAGAACAAACTGCCGGTGGAGTTTATCACCGAAGATCTTTATCACTCCGATCTCGTTGATGACATTCTGGGCATCAAGACCTATTATGAACAACAATGGCTCGATCGTGGTTTAAGCATTAAATACATCAAATTCCTGTTACCGCAGGAAGGAGAATTGAGAGAACCGGATATTGAAATTGAACTCGATTCGTACCGGAGCTATAACCGTAGCAAGCGGAGCGGATTGCAGACATCTAAATAATACAAACTATGACAATCTATCCTAAATTGATACTCGATGCACTGGCTACAGTGCGTTATCCCGGAACCGGAAAGAATCTTGTGGAGGCCGGTATGGTGGAGGATAACATTCGTATAGAGGGAATGAAGGTTTCATTCTCCCTGATTTTTGAAAAACCGACCGATCCGTTTATGAAGTCGGTGATAAAGGCTGCTGAAACAGCTATTCTTACCCATGTGAGCAAAGACGTGGAGATAGCAGGAAATATCAGTGTGAAAACCGTACAGGCTGCACGTCCCGAAGTCGGTAAATTGTTACCCCGGGTAAAGAATATCATAGGTATCTCTTCCGGTAAAGGAGGGGTGGGCAAATCTACCGTGTCGGCCAATCTGGCTGTAGCGTTGGCTAAGTTGGGCTATAAAGTCGGTTTACTGGATGCCGACGTTTTCGGTCCTTCCATGCCGAAAATGTTTCAGGTAGAAGATGCCCGTCCGTACGCTGAAAAAATAGACGGACGCGATATGATTATTCCTGTTGAAAAGTATGGTGTAAAATTACTTTCTATCGGTTTCTTTGTCGATCCTGACCAAGCTACTTTATGGCGTGGGGGGATGGCGAGCAATGCGCTGAAGCAGTTGATCGGAGATGCTGCCTGGGGAGATCTGGACTATTTCCTGATCGATCTGCCACCGGGAACAAGTGACATTCACCTGACCGTAGTTCAGACATTGGCCTTGACCGGTGCCGTTGTGGTTAGTACTCCGCAGGCTGTGGCTTTGGCCGATGCACGTAAAGGGATCAACATGTTCACTAATGATAAGGTGAATGTTCCTATTCTTGGTCTGGTGGAAAATATGGCTTGGTTCACTCCGGCAGAACTTCCGGAGAACAAGTATTATCTTTTCGGGAAAGAAGGTGCCAAGAAGCTGGCTGAAGAGATGAATGTTCCGTTGTTGGGACAGATTCCGATTGTACAGAGTATCTGCGAGGGCGGCGATAACGGTACCCCTGTTGCTTTGGATGAGAATACGGTTACCGGCCGTGCATTTCTTTCGTTGGCTGCCAGTGTAGTACGACAGGTGGACAAACGGAATGTGGAAATGGCTCCCACAAAAATTGTAGAGTTACATAAGTAACGATAAAGGGGGCGTCAAAACACTTACCGCAGAGGGTACAGAGTAGCACAGAACGATTTTAAATTGTTGATTCTCAGTTTGAATAATCAGTGTTACTCTGTGCCCTTTGCCGTGGAAAAGTTTTTGGCACGCCCCGTTGTTTGTCGTTTATCGGTTATTGTTCATCATATACTTTCATCAGCTCCTCTTTCATTTTAGCTGTTCCCGGGAATCCTGTTTTCTGGTATTTCACATTTCCTTCCCGATCGATGATAAGGTAAGTCGGTATACCTCCTACTTTAAATTTATCACTTAGATAATTCCATTGGGCATCAGTCATACGGAAATGCTCACCGTGGATGTCCGGAATCATGTTTTCCCACGTTTTCAACGGAGATGTTTCGCCGGTGAGATAAAGATAGACGATGTCTTTACCTTTTAATTCTTCTTTCATCGGCAGCATTGCTTTATTGGCCATGCGACACGGGCCACACCAGGTTGCCCAGAAATCGACCAGGATTACTTTACCCCGGAATTTAGAGATAATGGATGTAAACAGGTTTTCATCACTGACTTCCCCTACTTCATGAATAGTATATCCGGTTTTCTTTTTATTGGCTTCAATGGTTTTCAGAAGTTGTTCATTGCCCTCCCGCAGTTCATTTTGGCAAGCGGGTGGAAGAGTGGCAAGCAGGACTTCCTGTTCGGCGGTCAGGGGTGTAAAGTCTTTGATAGATGAATAGAGTTCGTTTGCTTTATTAATATCGAAATAAACTCCTTTGTCGGTTCCCCATGCTTTAACCAGTTCATCTCTCCAATGACGCAGGTAATACGGAACCAGTTCGGTCAACCGGGGATTGTAAAGTAATGCCATGGTGTTGAGGGAGCCAAGTGGTCTGAAAGCATCCGCGTAATAGTTTTCAGGCAGTTTTATTTGAGTCGTTTTAAAGTATTCCCTGGCTTCTTCGTTTTTCATTTTATGCTCCATGGCATAAGCCTGCTTGATGGCCATTTCCGTTAAAGAGATAGCCTGGGCAGTACCGGCGTCTACCTGATTGATTAATACCGTTTTGAGTGCTTGACTGATTGGGGCTTTCTGTATGGATTCAAGAATAGTAGCCCGTTTGCCATAAATAAAGTCTTTATAGGCTTGGGCATCCATTCCTGCTATGTCACGGAATAGTTGACGGTAATTATCCATAACGGAAGGATTTAGGTTACATTTAAAAGATTCCTGTGACAGCCCGGCTAATGCGCCGCCAAAGTAAACAGCTTCGCCATAAGGTTTGTCGTCCTTATGGAACTTGGATTGTTGCCGGCATAGTTCGCGGGTATTGATAATGATACTGCTCTCTTCGCCCGGTACCACGTAGGAAGAAATCATTTTACCGAAAATACGGATGGCGACCGAAGTAGTGGCAGGTACTTTTATTTGAGTGGTAAATGTGCCGTCATTGTTTATTTTTACTTCCGCTCCTTCGTAGGCACCCTTTACCGGGTCAAATACAATCGGTGCTATTTTGGAGATGAGCCCCGGGCGATAATCCAGAATCTTTCCTTTGAAAGTGGCTTCCTTGTATTCGAATCTCGGTTCGGGCAATGTATTATTTATATCTACTTTCTGCACAATGGCTTCTTGGGGTAACAAAAGTTCGGGGAGAGCTTTTCCTTTAAGTTGAATGCCCCATATCTTGAATGCCCCTTGAACATTGTCCCCTTCGGAGAAATCGATAGAAGTGGCTGAGGCCGGTATTGGCGGAAAAACTAAACGGAATTCTGCTTCACCGGATTCGGGCATCCAGAATTCCGTGTCGGGTTTAATACCGATCCCCGAACGTAAAACGTAGGTTTCCCCGTTATTGTCTTTCAGGAAACTTTGTCCGGAAATCCGGATCCATTGTTTGGGTTGATAGAATGCTTTGATATAAAGTACTGTAGCCGTGTCGCTGAGGACGACTTTTTCTACTTGAATCGAGGTACTGCTCCAAGCTATGAATGGCGGCTGTTCTATGACTTTTTCTTTGGCCTTTGCAAGGTTGCAGATGCACAACAAGAGAATGGCAATAAATGTGATTTTTCTCATACTATTTTTATTAAAGTGATTTTCAGGTTGGGAGTACGGTTAGGTCAGACGGAACCGGATGGGGAGTGTGAATCGGGTCGCTACGTTCTTGCCTTTTTGTTTCCCGGGTATCCATTTGGGCATACCGCTTACTATACGGAGTGCCTCGGCATTCAGTTCCGGCGATACTCCCCGCACTATTTTGGGGTCTCTTATATGCCCGTCTTTATCAACAATCATCTGTATGACAACCTGCCCTTGTATGCCCGCTTCCTGTGCAGCTGTAGGATATTTTATATTTTTGTACATATATGCTAAACAAGCTTTCATTCCACCGGGGAATTCCGTAGCCTGTTCAACTACATCAAAAATTTTATTTTCAAGATTCTTATCGGAAGTACTTGCCGGATCGGGCGCCTCATCTATCAGGTGAAACCGTACCGGGACGGTCATTCTGGTGGCTACAGCTATTCCTCTTTGTCTTCCGGGACGCCACTTAGGCATTTCTTTTATTACACGTAATGCTTCGGCGTCCAGTATTGGATGTACACTTTTTGCTACTGTACAGTCGGTAATCGTTCCGTCTGCCCGGATTATGAATTGGGTAACGACTTGCCCATGTATTCCGTTTTCCTGAGCAATAGCGGGGTAGTGGAGGTGATTGCTGATGAACCTTTTCATTTCTGTCACTCCTCCTGGAAATTCCGGCATTTGCTCAACTACTTCAAAGACAGTTTGTTCTTTTGGTTTTTGGGAGGTTGTTTGTCCGGCTGTATTGTCCGTTTGAGGTTGCGGAGCATCTGCCGTATGGGATGGGGTATTTTCTTCAGCCGGAACTTTCTGTTCAATCTGCTCTTCCACTGTTTGCATCATTTCTTTTGCGATGTTTTTAGTAGTACGTGCCACGGCTTCAATGTTGCTTACTATCATTAGGGCAAGAGCCAGCGGGAGAAATAACAGATATTTGGTCCGTCCTATCTCTTTGGTTCTTTTTTTATTCATCATTGTGATGCGATTCTTCAGTGGCAACATATTGAAACTGTTGGAGAGAGTGATTGTACTTTTCTGATGGGCCAATCCCAATAAGTGATACTGATAAGATTTTGAATCATGTCCGGCTTCCAGTACACGGTTGTCGGCCATGTACTCCAGGTTGTTCCGTACTTCCCGTTTCATCAACCATGCAAACGGGTTGAACCAACAGGCGATACACATCAGTTCGCTGATGATAACATCTATGGAGTGCTTTTGCCGGGCATGCGTTCCTTCGTGAGTAAGGATCTCGCTTAACTCATTGTGCGGATGTGCTTGCGGATGAATGAAGATCCAATGGAAAAAAGAGAACGGACCACTTTCTTTGTCAAGCAAATAGACAGGAATTCCTTCTATCTGATCTTTCTGACAATGAAAACGCAACCGCAAAATACTGGCAAACTGGGCAACGAAGCGTATTAAAAGTAATACGACTCCTGCCCAATAGATGATATTTACTGTAGATAAAATAATGTTTTGCCAATCCGTAGTCGCAACTTCAGGAGTTATTTCAATTTCGGGCAATACAATGGTTGCGTATAAATCGGCCATTGCTACCATAGGTTCGTGCGATCTGATCCACTCCTGAATATTCAGCACCGGGTAGAGTGGAGAAATGACAAAGAAGCAAAGCAATACAGTCCGTCGCCACTGAAAAAAGGTGTCTTTGTAGAAAAACAACCGATAGAAGGCGTAGAATAAAGCAATTGCTATATTTATCTTCAGGAAGTATGCCAGTTCGGGGGTCATGTTTTTCAGGGTATTAGCGATTAGTTTTCTTTTCCTTTCTCGATCATGTCGATGATTTCTTTCAGGTCGTTGGTCGATATCTTCTGGTCTTTTGCGAAGAAAGAAACCATTTCTTTGTAAGAGTTTTCAAAGTAGTTCCTTACGACTCCACTCATGAAACTTCGTTTATATTCGCTTTCTTTAATAGCCGGAGTGTACAGGTACGTATTTCCTACGCGCTGTGCCTTTACATATTTTTTCCGTTCGAGATTCTTCACGATGGAGGCCACCGTAGTGTAAGGAGGTACGGGTTGCTCAAATTTGGCAACGATGTCTTTCACGTAGCAACTTTCCAGTTCCCAGATGTAAATCATCACTTCTTCTTCTTGCATTGTCAACTTTTCCATGGAGTATGTTTAATTACGTTTATATCACAAAGCTACGAAACGGTCGTAACTAAACAAAGCGAAGTGTGTTAAATGATGTAAACTATGTATACTATGTTAATGTCTTGCGCATATAGTTTACTTATGCAGATACTCAATAAAAGGCAGAAGGAGACAAATGACTTCATGATTTTAATTTCAAGGGTTAGCGTATCGTTTTGTTTATGGCTTGCTGGATTAGCTTTTCCATCACGCCGTACCCTTCAGAAGTAGGGTGTACTCCATCTTTGGTATAGGCGGGATTCAGAGCTTTGTCATTACCACTTACCATCGATGAATAATAGTCTACAAACGGAATCTTGTTTGCTTTGGCGTATGCTTTCAGGCGTGCATTGAGTGAGGCTATCTTTTGTGGTGCATCTTTGATGGAAGGATTCCAGCCAAAGCCAGCAGCTGGCAAAGTGGTAGTCAATATCACTTTTATATGGTTGGCTTTTGCCAGTTCCACCATCGAAACGATATTGCCAAAAGTCCGGTCTTCATGGTACGTTCCTGTATTCTCGGCAATGTCGTTGGTGGCGGCATTGATCACTACTAATGCGGGGGATAAATTGATCACATCTTCTCTGAAACGTACCAGGAACTGGTAAGAAGTCTGTCCACCGATGCCCCGGCCGATATAACCGTTGTTTTTGAAGAAATCAGGATGTGTGTTAACCCATCCTTCCGTGATGGAATTGCCCATGAAGACTACTCTCTTTTCATTTTTCTCCGGCTTGGGGAGTTCGGCATTTTGCTGCGCATAGCGTTGCAGGCTGGCCCAGTCTTTTTCTTGGGCATTGATTCCTATAAATGATGCTCCGAGGCAGAAGACAGCCATCAGCATCCAGCGGTGTATTATTTGTTTTTTCATTTTTGTAATATGCTATATCACTACAGAGTGACACAGAGTCCCACAGAGAAACTTTTTTCATAAATATTCCATTAGCAAGAGATGAAGACTCTGTGTGTTCTGTGGTGAACTTGATTTATATTCTATTTCATTTTAATTGTTCCGGCCCATCCCCCGTTGCGTACCATTTTCAATGTCATGCGGGTTTGATTGTTCACGGTAGACTCTTTTTTCTTGTAATCCATTGCTTGACGGTCAGCGTTAATGCCATCTTCAAATGAGGTTAATGTGAATGATTGTCCTGCCGGAAGGAATCCAAGGTCGATCTTGATGTTTTGTGGTTGATTGCCGGTGATACCTCCGATGAACCACTGTTCTCCTTTTCGTTTGGCTACGACGACTGCTTCACCTACTTTGGCATAGAGGACCTTGGTTTCATCCCAGGTGACGGGAACACTTGCGATAAATTCGGTACAGGGAAGTTCCCTGTAATAGTAAACCGGGTTGTCGGCTAACATTTGCAGACCACTTTCGAAGATGATGAAAAGAGCCATTTGGAAAGCACGTGTTCCTGAGCCCATGGCGTTGGCGCGGGTAGAACGGTTGTCTTCCGGCTGAGCGGAAATCATTGATCCTGGAGTGAAGTCCATCGGACCCACAGCATTACGCATAAAGGGTAAATAGATACTGTTTTCGGGTTTGCAGTTGCCACCTTGTTCCATGCCCAATACACCTTCGTAAGAGAGTACGTTCGGATATTTCCGTTCCAGTCCCGCAGGCTTGAAGGCACCATGGAAATCCACAAATAGTTTATGTTTAGCTGCTTCTTGGGCTACACGTTCGTAGTAGTTTACCATCCACTGATCGCTGCGGTCCATAAAGTCTATCTTTACTCCCGCGATGCCCCAGTCGGCAAAAGTCTTAAAGAGATCGAAGTGATTCTCGACAGTAAGCCATGGTAGCCAGAGTACGATTTTCACGTTTCGTTCTTTTCCGTACTGAATTAACTCAGGGAGGTTGATAGTAGAATTGGGAGTAAACGGATCACGTGTGTTTTTGGCCCAGCCTTCATCCATGATGATGTAGGGGATGCCGAATCTGGAAGCAAAGTCAATGTAGTATTTATACGAATCCATGTTGTAGCCGGAACGGAAATCTACCCCATAGAGACGTGCATCGTGCCACCACTCCCAGCTCACCTGCCCCGGTTTGATCCAACTGTAGTCTTCAAGGACACAAGGAGTGGAAAGGTTATATACCATTTCGTTTTCAATAATCTCTTTGTCTTCTTTTGAGATTACCATCATTCGCCAGGGGAATGAACGCTTTCCGGTTGTTTTGGCAATATAATCAGCTTCTTTAGTGATCTTGAGGCTACGGTCACCATCTTCGCCAAATGCCAAAGGTGCTTTTGGGAAAAGAGATTGCATCCCATTCTTGCCGGTGCCTTTGAGGAACATACAAGGATAATCGAATAGGTCAGCTTCGGATATCAGGATTTTATATGCTTTGTCCGTTTCTATCAGTACGGGCAGGTAACTCATACGATCGGTGGCAGCATAGTTTTCCGTATCTATATGAGTATATGGATATTCGTAAGAGGTTTTAAAACCATCCGGTTGTGATAAGTGGGCTTTGTAGTTGGCAGGAAAATTAATTGCGAAATCTTCTCCCATTACAATGTTATCCTCTTTTTTGTCTGTAACAAAACGGTAAGCCATACCGTTATCGAATACCCGGAACTCAACGGCATAGTTTCCGCTGAAGTTCATCCTCAGCGTGTTACATTGGTTCTTTACAATAGCATTTTTAAAAGGTATCTCACGTTTCACACTTTCGTCAATGGTTCCACGTTTCGTGCTCCGCAGCCTGGGATTGTCCCCCAGTGTTTCATTTTGCAGTTGGAGGTTGAGATAACAATCCTTTAATAGTTGGTTGTTATCATAAGACACTGAATAGTAGATTCGGTCCTTGATATCTACCGATACTTTAATGGCTCCGTTGGGAGACATTATGTCAATCACTTTAGCGTACACGCTATTTCCGCTTATTACTGCCAATGCGAGCAAAAGGGACATCATTTTTCTTTTCATAACATGTGTTTTATTATTGTATGTGTTGTGTTTACATCTTCCACTTGAAAATATAAACGCCTCGAATGTACTAATTATCTTTGTTTCAGACAATAGCTGTCCGATATATTTTCGGGTTGAATTGCAATAGCAGGTATTTCCGGATAAATCCGGAATAAATATGTGTATGTGATTATGAAAGAATAGGTTTTCCTTTGCCTTTCATTTCTTTGTATTTATCAATGACATGCTTACGGCTCTTGATGATCTGCCAGCGATATACCCAGCAGGTAGTCAGGAAGTAGAATCCCGTTTGTATCCATAACGCTTTATATTCAAATGGGATCTCACTCAGTGTCGCCCCCATGTTATTGATCCGCACAAATCCGTTAATGCCGAAAGTAGACGGGAATATATAAGAGAAATATTTCCAGAACGGCGGTATGGCTGCTCCTGGCCAAGAGATTCCCGAAATAAACAGTAACGGAACAGACGTGAAGACGAATATCAGCATGCACGTTTCCCGGTTACGGATGGCAATGGACGCAGTCATGGCAAAGAAGATACAAGCCATCAGATAGGGAAGGATAAATAACGCTAATGTACCCGGTTGTCCGATCTGGTTGAGGCTGAACATGCGGGGAACCGCACAAAGTACGTAAACAGATACGAGCGAATAGACCATGAAATAGCTTAGTCCTTTACCCATTACAATACGCAGCGTGCCGTTGTAATGCCGGTTGATGGGCACCAGATCTTTAAAGCGGTTGTTTTCGCGGGCGGTGCCGGCAGAAAGTCCGATACCCAACAGTAAAGTCTGCTGAATAATCAGGATCAGTACTGCCGGTATCAGGAAAGCGGCAAAACCGTTAGTCGGATTGAACATTGCCACGTCTTCATATTCGATGGGGTAGGCTGTGATCTCATCCTGGCGGTCGGTGGTATTGCCCGAACGGGTTATTTTGATATCTTCGTTCATGTCTAAAGATACGGCTGTGTTAGCCAGAAGCATACTTTTGTAATATAGCAGTCCGCTCATATCACAATAAATACTTATCTGAGTCTGTTTACCTTGTGCTATGTTATCACTAAATTCTTTGGGAATATAAATGATGCCATAAGCCAGACGGTCTTTCAGCATTTGTTTGGCTTCTTCCATATCGGCACAATACGCTACGATTTCTATATCGGGAGTGGCGTCCACTTTGCGCAGATATTCGCGGCTGAGTGAAGAGCGTGAATCGTCTACTACCACTGCGGGCACTTCGCGCACCACTTCGTTGGTATAGATGAAGCTATAAATCAACGGATATACCAATGGCACGAGTACGAAGAAAATCAATACTCCCTGGTCACGGAAGGTGGTTCCAAACTCCCGTTTCCAGATATAAAACAGGTCGTTGACTCCTTGTGCTATTTTATCTTTTAATTTTATATCTTTCATTAGGGCATGTATTTATAGTATATCAAAGCTTCCTTCAACCGGTGAACCACGAAGAAAGGAAGTAACATAAAAATCAATAACGCCATATAATTGGACCAGGAATAAGCCATACTGTATCCGTTGAGTGCCTGGTCTACGTAAATGAGAAAGTAATGCCGTAGTGGGAACAGGTTGCTCAATGCCTGCAATACCGGATTCATAGCCATTACCGGGAAAGAGAACCCCGATATGGAGAAAGAGATGACTCCCCATAATGATGCAAAACTCAATCCGAGGCGGAGTGTAGGCAAAGTGCCTATCATCACGATGCCACAACATTGTGAAGCCAGTACAAGGCACAAAGTGGCCAGCAGCATAGGGAGGATGCCACTGTTGCATGGGAAATGCAGGAATCCGTACAGGTATACATTATAAAATATACCCATGATGAAGAACACTACCGTTTGTGGAAGAAGTTTACCTGCCAATGCGATATAAATGGAGTTATTGCTCATACGCAACCACTCACGTGCGGTACGGTCTTTGATTTCCACGCCGATGGAGAATACCGTTACCATGAATATCATCAGCATAAGTACTCCCGGTACAAGGGTGTTGCACAAGTAGACCGAGTAGTTCAACCATGGATTCTGTATCGGGTGTGTATCGATGACTATTGGTTGGAGGTATCCCATGGCTTGGTCTTCTGTTGCACCTTTAGCGTACAGTACCGAACGGCTGACTGCCCCTGATGCAAGCTCGGACATCATCTTCATGTCTTTGAAAAGCAGTGAGCCGGCAATCAGGTACGAGTTGTTGGTATAGAAAGATATTTTGGGTTGTCGTTGGCTTTGAGCATCGGCCGACAACCCTTTGGGAATATAGAAGAACCCATAAATTTTGCCTTCCTGCATTGCAGTGCGGGCTTCATTCACACTTCCATAACGGGCCACGATAGCCGTTTGCCCGAAGGCATCCAAATTGCGGAGGATATTTCTCGAACTGGTTGAGTTGTCCAGATCGACAGCGCCGACAGGCATGTCGGTGGGCAGTCCCGAGTCCATCAGCGTGGTGAAGAAAATATAGCAGAATAACGGGGCTATCACCATGCAGAAGAGATAGAGCGGACGGGACACAAGACGGCGACATTCGCGCTTCATGACCAGCCAGAGGGCTATATATTTCTTTTCTCTTTCTTTCATTTTTTAAGGATGACTGACATTCCCGGACGCAGATTGTCTACTTTTTCAACCGGAGTAGCTTTTACTTCGAAAGTTTTCAGATCGAACTGTCCTGTAGTTTTAGTTGCTTTCCAGGCAGCGTAAGTACCCAGATCCTTCATGTAGTATACTTTCAGGCGAATCGTTTTGTTGTCCAGTGCGGGCACGATAGCGTCAAATTCAGATCCCATTGTCAGGTTCTTCAATAAATCCTCGCGCACATTGAATGTCACCCACATGTCATCCATCACTGCAATGTTCATAATCGGTGCACCTGTGCCTACCAGCTCGCCCACTTTGGGAAATATCTCAGAAACCTCTCCGGCTGTCTGAGCAATCAAATAAGTCTCTTTGATGTACGATTCCACTTCGGCAACAGCTCCTTTGGCACGGTCTACCAAAGCGGCGGCAGCCATTTTGTCCTCACGTTCGGCACCGTTCTTAGCCATGGTATATTGGGCCTTTGCTGCTTTTTCTGTGGCGATGGCTGCATTACGTTGCGCAGTGACTTCGTCCAGTTTTTGCGCAGGCATGACTCCCTGGTCGAACAGATTTTTAACACGCTTGTATGATTTCTCTGCTATATCGACACCGGCTATCGCCTTTTGCCACATTTCATAAGCTGCCTGGATCTGTTCCTGACGTGCCCCTTTGATTGCTTTTTCGTTTTGTGCCTGAGCAGCGGCTTCAGCTGCACGTGCCTGTTCCATTTTTGCCATTACGTCCGGAGCTTCCAGTATGGCGAGAGTGTCTCCCGCTTGTACTGTTTGTCCCTCTTTCACACGGAATTCCAGAATGCGTCCGGGAACTTTGCTCGAAACGCGGTATTCGGTCACCTCGGCCTGTCCCTGAATAATTTCCGGACCTTTGCGGAGCATGAAGAAACCGACAACTGCAACCAGTACAATAACTCCCAGCAGAGTGAGGAATGCAAGCAGCATATTGCTGTTCTGTGATTTTTGTGATGTCATCTTATTTACGATTTTACGATTTACGATTGAGATTGGCTTTCTCTAAATTTACTTATTCATTTTATTTCAGTGTTCCCAATGACTTCTGCAGGTAGATCTCTGTTAACTTCACATCAATCTGTGCATCGATCTTTTCCGATTGGGCCGACAACCAGGCAGTATGGGCTTCAAGTACGTTGCTTGGAGCAATTACTCCTTCTTCGAATCCAAGGGTGGCGTAGCGCAGGTTTTCGTCAGCTTTCTCAAGGTTCTTTTTCGCCATGGTCAGTTTCTTTGCTGCCTCGTTCACTTTGAAGGCCGATTGGTTGACCTGCAACTCTATTTTTTCTTTGGCATCTTCCAGTTGATACTGGGCGATGCGTGCTTCTGCTTTGGCTGCCTTTACTTTATAGAGGCCCTCTCCCCAGTGCCAGATGGGTAATTGAAGCATGATGCCTACATTCCACATTCCTTTGAATTTATTTTCAAAGCTGTTGAATACGGAAGGGTTAGTAACCATATAGTTTCCCATCAGTGCTAAAGACGGAAGATACTCGGAGCGGGTTACGTTTATTTTTTGTTGATAAATTTTGGTTGCCAGTTCCAGGCTCCGTATTTCAGGCCGGTTGGCATAGGCTGTTTCAACCTCAAAGTCGGTAGTAACAGGCATTAAAGGAATGTCGTCGATGTCTTCGTCGGCCAATACGACGGGGGTACTCAGGTCGATGCCGCACAGTTGGCACAGTAGCATCCGCGAAAGGCTTAGCCCGTCTTCAACCTTTGTCAGTGTCATTTCGGCTTCGTTTACCTTCACCCGAACCGAGAGTCCGTCCGCTTTAGTGGCTACCCCTTCGGCAATCATCTTTTCTACATCACTGTCCAGTTTCTGCAATAGCTTCAGGTAGCTTTCCGCGAGTTTTTTCTTGTTGACCAACGAGATAACCTGCCAATAGGCCTGATCCGTGCTGAGAATCACCTCTTGCATACCCGAATTGTGCTGTTGGCGAGCCAACTCTTCAGCGTATTTAGTGATTTTGTTGTATGCCCGGATTTTGCCGCCCATGTATAATGGCTGTGTCAGGGTGATGGCTCCTGCATATACATTGCGGGTATCGGTACGGAATGCGTCTACAATAGAACTTCCGGCTTCGTTCAAGGCCGGTACGATAGCCCCTCCCAGTTGCGACAAAGCCGGGGCCAGTTCAGGATGGAGCTGTCCGATGACTTGTGCAGCCTGCTGCAGTGGTCCGCTTATACTGTTTCCTAAGCCCGATAGGGCAGCTTTCTGATCACTGTTGAGCAGCGAGAATTCTTTTTGGTTACGCATATAGGCCCCTGTAGCAGAGAAGTTGGGTAAGTAGTTCGTAAAAGCTGCTTTGTTTTGATAGTGTGCAGCATTTATTTTCTCTCCGCTTATCAACAACTCTTTGTTGTTGGCAATGGCCAATGCACGGCAACTATCTAAGGATAGGATTCCCTGTGATTTCAGAGAGAAAGTAGTTGTCAGGAGAAAAAACAGAAACAGGATTTTTTTCATCGCATCTTATACATTATAAAGGTAATACTTCATTTTAAAGAACAATGCTTGCGGGCTGTTTGTTTATCCGGTTTTGTTCTTGTTATCCTTGTTAGGACAAGAAACAATAATTGCATAAACAACGATGCAAATATAAAGGGTTAATCTTAAAAAGCAAAACGATTTAATTTTTTTTGTTATTTAGGCCTGATGTTTGAATACCGGGCGATGTATTCTCGCTTTTTCAATTAACATTGTTAATCGCATTTTGGGGCTTCTTCTTTTCCAAATGCAAATAACAAGCCTTTTGCATTTAAATGACTTGTTATTTGAATCTAAAGAGCAGACTTTAACACTGTGTTAAAGCAAGTCTTTTCCCAGCAAGAGTTTAGTGCTTTGAATGTCTTGCCTTTCATCTGTTTAAGTATCATCGTGCCTTTTTTTATCCAATAAGACTTAGCAGGCTGAAAGCCTGTATACTTGCTTATTTATCAACTATGGATTGATCCTGTCTTCCCGAATCATTTTTTTTCGTAATATTGTGTACCCGATTGCATACTTTAGTTGTAGTATAATAAACAACTATTGCGAATTGGTATTTAGCTTACTGGTTCAAAAGCCTTATTTAAGGTTTCTGTTTTTCAATAACACGAACAGAGAAGCAGAAAGGAAAGTTTCGTGGCAATAGTAGACAATAACCTTTTTATTCTTATATCTGGAGATTTCCAGATTGCGTTTTGAGCATCTTCGCATAACTGGGCCGGGAGCAACCCAATAGGGGGTATTTACCCGATTTACTGATATGGTTTGGATCAAAAGTGGCAGTAGCACGAATATTTAATTAAAAGGAGCAGAGGAATTATTTATTCTCTGCTCCTTCAATACCTATTCTTAATTGCTCCCTCCTTCTTTATTACTTTTGGAAAAAAGAGCCCTTGCTTTTTTCTGAACGATAGTACATTCCATCACCAAAAGTAAGATAATTATCTCCCACTGTTTGTCTGAATGCACCATTGATTATAATTTCATTACCTTCCTTTACATAGTTAAATGTGTTCAAAAGTTTTAATGCTTTGTAGTCTTTATCAAGGCTATACTTTTCAATTGTTTTTGCTCCGAAGAAAAGTCCTACTGCTTTTACACCACCTTCTACCCGTTCTTCAGCTTGAAATTGATGTATCCAGATTGAATTATTTAAAGAATAATCTGCTTCCTTATGACAAGACGACAAAGTCAACAAAATAATTGTGCAGATAAAGAAAGTTACTTGTTTTTTCATCTTTTAAATCGTTTAAATGTAAAGAAACTATTTGATATTGGTAAAATACTTGTTTCTATTATTCCTTTACCTTTTCTAATAGGAATTACGTACTCGTTATTGGATAAAACAGATTCAATGGAATAGTCATTAAAAAAATCAAAGTAGAACTCGTCAATACGTTCATTACTTTGGGTGATAGAATATTCTGTTGTTACTGTCTTTTGAGTTGTCGTTGTATTATCTAATTTTCCATTTATTCCTAGGGTGATTCCTTTAATGATTGGAGCAGAAATGCTTCCATCTATTCCCTTATTGGATATATAAGTTAAAGAATATGTTTCTGTGATTTTTGCGGTTGTTCCTTCATCCGGGTTAATAAGATATACTACAACCTTTTTGTTAATGGGATCTTTAGCTATGTTCCATTCATTCAATCTTGTATCGTGTCCGTAATCTAAAGGATAGAACCATTTGGACTTAATACCATTTCTATCAATTGTATAGGTATACTTTGTACGTCTAAACATCGTTTTATGTCTTCTATGTTCATTGATTTTAAGATTGAATAATTTTTCAGGGGTAACATAAATCTTCATTCCTTCAGATATTACGTTGTTTCCGTTTACACTTCCTTCGATCCTGAAAAGAAAACAGAAAGCTCTTCCCGTTAAGATACGTCCTAAAACTTCTTCTCTGCTTAAAGAGCCTTTTTTCTGCTGTACTTTATCATAGAATAATGGCTTGTTTTGCCCTGTTGCTATATCCTCCAAGCGAGAAAACGCATCTGCTGCAATCTTAAATCTAAAAATACAATCTTTGATATCTGGACGAATTTCTTTGGGAGTTTCGCTTATACTATTTAAGCCATAGTACATAAGTGATCTCGTCGCCCTGGGCTTTTGGGAGGATTTATTATAGGCTGCCACCAACAATGGATCTATATCTTTTATTGGGACATAGCCTTCATCTTTATATTTTTCACTAAGCTCTTCATATGCCGAAGCACGTGTTACTCCTGCAGTCCTCTCGGAGTATGTAGGATCAAAAGACTGATCAACAAATTCATAATTTTCATTTAAAGGGTAAGCTGAAAGATTTCGAGTTTGTATATGTTTTTTTCTTATACTGGCACTTTCACAAACTACAAACAAATTAAATCCAGGTATTTCATTAGCAGCAATTGTATCTACTATGACTCCATTATAGTATAATGTCCTATCTAATAGAACCGGTACTTCAAAGTCTCCATCATCCATGTCTTTTATTAAAAGATTCCCGTATTCTGGTATGTGGATATTTAGTAAAGGTACATTTGCCTCGATGTTCTCTATTTCCTCTTTATCTTTGGCGTACTTTATTAATATACCTCGGAAAGAACAATTGTTTATTTGCCCATCTTTGGCAATGGGATAAAAAATATTGTATCCGTTATCTATTTTCTTTAAAGCTTCCTCTTTTAAAAAGTGCCTGACACTTTGTTCTTCGAAAACGGCTTTTGATAATATTTCAGCAAATCGCTCCATATATTGTTCTTTGCTTTTGACGTTTCTTGTTGTTACATTTTTTAAAAAGTGCCTGACACTTTGTTCTTCGAAAACGGCTTTTGATAATATTTCAGCAAATCGCTCCATATATTGTTCTTTGCTTTTGACGTTTCTTGTTGTTACATTTTTAGTGGGTTCGTTGTTGTAAGTTGCATAATCGTCGGAGCATGCTTCTAAGATGATAGAGAAAAAAAGAAATAAAAATAAATTGATTTTCACTTTTTTCATGTCTGTTTTTCTGTTTATAATATTTTTCTTAATCACAATCACTCGTCTGTTTTTAATTAGAATCTATCAAAAACTAATAGTTCATGTTACATATAATACAATTCATACTAAAACCGTACTCAACTCGAAACATGAAAAAGAAGTTAATATTTTATCATTCTTTCAATATATATGAAGCAGGTTTAATATTGATTTATTATAAAGACAGTTTTTTTACGTAAACTCCCTATTGAACGCGAGTTCGGGTTAAGATTTCCTTTTAATCCTCAAAATCACAAGACAATAAAGATTCGGGCGGCCAAAGTATGGTCGCCCGAATCTTTATTGTTCTACTGACTTAATTCCAAATGGTAAGCTGTCCGTCTGATGGGGCTATGTCAAAGTCGAAGTTAACCTCCGGCTTGACATTGAAAAAACAATATGCCTCCATTGCAGAAAGCAAGTTCATCGGAAAATTATGTACGCTACGGTGGTGAATGTGTATGAATTGTTTCTATATTTCAACACATCGTTGAGTGATTCGATAATACTCCGTTTACGTAACATTAGTTTGTTATAAATCGAAATCAAGCGTTGCTTCATGTTTGAACGAAGACCGGTGACGATATGAATGCCATCATTAAAAAGTTTCCCAAAAAGTGATTGAGAGAGAGACCCCTTGTCGGTATAAAGCTTTCCAAACATCTTGTTTGTCAGCGTATCAATTACATTTTTGTTTCGATCGTCAACATTGGCCCCGGTCAGCACAACGTTGACAATCTCTCCTCTTTCATACACAATAAATGAAGTTTAAAGCCGATATAGCCCCCATTGTACTCTTACCTTTTTTTGCTATGTCTTTGCATACTTTCATGGAATATTGTCTCCTGTTATGGATGGCAGGAATGCATGTACTGTCAATGAAACTGATACTTGAACATTCTCCGAAACAAACCGGTTTGAGGAACATTGTCAAGGCTATGAAACATCTTGGAATATTCTAATTTATGTACGATTGTCGCTTACTTTATTTTTTTCGTAATATTGCGTACCCGATTGCATACTTTGGTTGTAGTATAATAAACAACTAATTAAAAAATAGAAAAACAATGAATTGGGGAATACACGACAGAAGAGGCTGGATGGCTGTGATATTATTATTGTGCGCATATCCTTTTTCGGCTCAGAATGCCGGTCAAATCACGTTGGAGCTTAGAGACAAGCCACTGCCTGCTGTTTTGAAATTGATTGAGAAAGCAGGGGAGAAGCATATTATTTTTTCCTATAACGAGACTGAGACTTACCATGTTACTGCCTCTATTCATCAAAAAAACGAATCGGAAGCACTTTCCATCGTTCTGAAAAATACCCCGTTCATTTATAAAGAACGAGAAAACTATTTTGTTATTCAGAAAGCGGGGATAGACAAACGTCTGGTAATCATTCAAGGTACGGTTTATGACGAGGAACATAACCCCTTGGTTTGCGCCAATGTGCTACTGCTGAATAGAATTGATTCCACATTTGTGAGCGGAGTGGTTACGAATCAGGATGGTTCGTTCCGGATACCGGGTGAAGAAGGGAAAGATTATCTTTTGAAAACGTCTTATATAGGTTATCAGACCAAAGTCCAACCTTGCGGTGCAATGAATAAAGTATGTTTGTTTTCCGATGCCCAATTAATGAAAGAAGTGGTTATTAGTGTCGATCATCCTTTAATAGTACATAAAGATAATGGTTTATTGGCTAATGTCGTTGGTACTCCTTTAGCTAAAATGGGCTCTGCTGCGGAAATGATATCCCATCTCCCTTTTGTAACGGGAGGGGTGGGGAAATACATGGTTCTGGGACATGGAGTTCCTGTTATCTATATCAATGGCCGTAAGGTACGTGATCAGGGAGAATTGGAACGTTTGCGTGCTGACGATATTTTATCGGCGGAAGTGATTACTACACCAGGAGTGGAATATGGTTCGGATGTATCTTCAGTCATTCGTATCCGTACGATCCGTCAGCGAGGACAAGGGATAAGCGGCGGCTTTCGAGGTGTTTTTTCTCAGGGACATGACTATAATGCCAGTGAGAATCTATATTTGAATTACCGTACGGGTGGATTGGATCTATTTGTGAAAGGTGACTTGAAACATGGAAATTATTACCAGGAATCAATTTTAAATCAGGAAACTGACGCTTCTTCCCGATGGGAGGTCCGAGGAGGAACTACCAGTTTTCGTAAAGCCGTTTATTTCTCCGGTGAGGTAGGTTTCAACTATGAGTTAGATGACAAGAATTCTTTGGGTGCTCGTTATATGCCGGGTACGAATGTAGGTTCTGTGAATCAGACTAACCTTGGCAACAATTTTGTGTATAAGGATGGTGAAAAGACAGAAGAAATATCTTCTTCGCAGTATGCACATACTTATCCTACCTGGACTCATTCGGTGAATGGATACTATAATGGAGCGTTCGGTCAATGGAATGTGGATTTCAATGCTGATTATTTATTGGGAAAGAATAATTCCACAAATGAAGTTCTCAACAACGATGATAAAGCTGCCCAATCAGAAAATGAAGTCCGAAACTATTTGTATGCTATGCGTATGGTTGTAAAACGCTCTTTCAGAAAAGGGACATTGTCGTTGGGTACGGAGGAAACGTTTACGAACAGACACGACATATTTGTTCAAAGTGGTTTTTCTGACAACGCCGATGATCATATCAAACAGTCTATTTATTCTGTGTTTGCCGATTACTCGCTGCACTTGGATAAATTCAATTTTGATGTGGGGCTGCGTTATGAACATCAAAAAACGGATTATTATGAATATGGGGTTCATCAAGATGAACAAAGTCCGGTGTATAATGATATAGTTCCTGTCGCTTTAGTAGGATATGAGGATAAAGGCTGGCATGCATCCCTTTCTTATCGCTTAATAAGGAATAATCCCGACTATCACATGCTTTCAAGCTCAATTACATATTCAAGTAAATATATGTATCGTAGCGGAGATCCCTTACTGGTTCCACAAAAACACCATGTCTTTATATTGGATGCCGGATCGAGATGGGCGTTTGTAAATCTCTTTTTTGATAGAACATTGGATTTATATACGAGGTTCCTCAAACCTTATAATGATGAAACCCATCCGGGGGTGTTGTTGTTTACCATGGCCTCCATACCTACTACAGATACTTATGGAATGAATTTTAATGTTTCTCCTAAAATCGGGTGCTGGCAACCGCAATTGAATGGAGGCATGTATTTTTATGATGCCGATGTTCGTTCTTTGGGGATAACCCAGCATTGGAACGAACCTCAGTTTTATTTTGAGCTTGACAATAGTTTTATTTTTCCTGATGGTTGGTTTTTGAATGTGAACGGGAATATTTCGACAGCAGCCAAACAAAGTTATTCTTTGAGACACAGAGAGGGTACGGTAAATGCCCGTCTGTCGAAATCATTTCTGGAAGATGCTCTGATGATAACACTTACAGCCGATGATATTTTTCATACCCGTTATCATTATATGGATGGATATGGAGTCAGAAGTCATATACTGACCCGTTCATATAATGATAATCAACGTTTGGGTATTCAGATATCTTATAAATTTAATGCAACTAAGAGTAAGTATAAAGGTACCGGTGCGGGACAGAGTGAAAAGCAGCGCCTTTAATCTGCCTGATAAAAGAATTATCACTAATTTTGTCGGCTTATGGCAAAATTAACGATATTCCGGTTTCGTGGACATGTTTCACGGGAAGAACGCTTCAGGCAATTGTTTGTGGAGATATATCCCCGTCTGGTGCGTTATGCCATTCAGTTAATGGGCGATCGGGAAGAAGCGAAGGACATTGTTGGCGAAGTGATGGAAGAGGCTTGGAAATGTTTTGATAGACTGGAAGCAGAAACGCAGAATGCTTATTTCTATACAGCTACACGTAATACGTGCTTGAATCGGTTAAAGCATCTGCGCGTGGAACAACAGCATTTGGATGCTTTACGTGAGGTTACCCGGATGGATGTGAATACCGGATATCGACAGCATGAGGCACAGTTACGGCAAGCGGAAACTATTGCTTGCGGCCTGCCCGAACCGACGCGTACCATTTTGAGACTTTGTTATTGGGAGAAACTGACCTATAGGCAAGTGGCAGAACGGTTGGAAATAAGTCCGGATACGGTGAAGAAACATATATCGAAAGCTTTACGGATTTTACGTAATGAAATGAACGGAAAGGAGGAAACAAATGGAACAGAGAGAGGATAATAAAAACGATGTAGCCCCCCGTAGGCTCGAAAATCTTTTCGGAGAGGCTCTTGGTGACCTGCCTTCTGTCGAAGAGACAGAAATCGCTTGGCAGGCATTTGCCTCTCGCCGACGGCAGAAGAGAGTCCGAACTTTGTTATTCGGCTTTGCAGCAGTTGCTTCCGTGGCATTACTTTTGTTTTTGGGTTTGTCCCGGGAAAACTTTTTATCACAAGAAGTCGAAGTGTTTGCTTCTGTAAATTCGCCTGATAAATTGATGATGACAGAGGCTAAAGGGATCATTGCAGTCAGAACACCACCCGCTACCACTGTTACCATTTATTTGCCCGACAGTACTGAAGTGCTGTTGAACGCCAATAGCCGCCTGGAATACCCGAAAGTGTTTACCGGTGATCTTCGGCAGGTAATGTTGGAAGGTGCTGCGAGATTTAATGTTCAAAGAGATGCTTTACATCCCTTTATTGTAGAGACCGGGAGTTTACAGACGCGTGTATTGGGTACGGTATTTGATGTTGATTCTTATGGATGTGGTACTACTTCTAAAGTTGTCCTGTATGAAGGTTCGGTGCAAGTCAGTGATAAAGCCAGCACACAAGTCTGTAAGATAAAGCCGGGTGAACAGGTTTATCTGGATAGAGTAGGTGATATCTGTATTTCTCAGGCTGATATCTGTATGCAAAAGAGTTGGACAGAAGGTCTATTTATCTTTGATAATGTCACTCTGAGATATGTTATGCAGGAAATTGGGGCATGGTATAACACAAATATTGTTTTCCGTTCCCATTCTTTGCTGGAGGAACGGATTTATTTTTCTGCCAGTCGTCATCTTCCTGTCGGGGAAATATTAAATGTTTTGAATGATTTGCAAATTGCGAGATTCATAGTGGAAGGGAACAAAATAATCGTATCACCACTATCATGAGTTATTGAAATGGAAAACATTCAATAAGATAGAATTGAAGTAATAAAAAAGAGGATGTGCCAGAAGTCGGTTACTTAGTAACCATTCTGGCGCATCCTCTTTTAAAGTATATGGTTTTAAAGTTTTAGTCCAATGTGAACTTCTGCGATCCAATCATCGTTCCGTCAGCAAAGATGTCTACTCGATAGTCGCCGGCATACAGAAACTCTTCCACATCCCAGAATACGTTAATAGTTTGTTCTTCCCCATTGTATTCGATGTACTTTTTGATAGAGTAGCCTAACGTACGGTTTTCATAAGGGAATGTGTTTGACGGGCTTTTGGTCAATACATCGTTATCCGGTTTCGTTATCCGGATGTAGAGTGTCCGTTCTCCGGTTTCGGCAGTGATATTTTTGACAATCGTAAAACCGATGGCCAGTTTTACGATATCCTTTACTTTTTTAGCTTTTTTGCCACGTTTGTTGCGAGGTTCAATCCAGATATTGGTTGCATCCAACTGAGCAGCTAATGTAACTTTTTGATTAAGGTTCTTCTTTTCTTCAGACAAATTATTGATCTGGCGTGAAGCCGCATTGTATTTCTGCGTTACTTCTGCTATCACTTGTTTTTGCTGGGCGGTCAGTTTATTCAGCGAGTCAATCTGATTGATGTAACCGATCATTACTTTTCTCAGTGTTGCCAATTCTTTTTTCAGGCGTCTTATCTCTGTGGCGTTACTGCTCTTTACCGTACGGAGTTCTTCAAGCAGGCGTTGCGTCTTGACCTGCTCCTGAGCCAGCAAGTCTGCCAAAGAGTCGTTCGATACAGTCAGTTTCAGTTCGTCATATTGCTGTGCAAAGCGAGTGTACTCATTTTCAAGATCTTCTTTGTCCAATTGGAATTCCTGAACCAGTTCACGGTTAGTCTGTTTTTCGGAGAATAACAGATAAGTAAGACCGATGAGCGCGAGCACCAAAACAGATACGGCAATGATCAGCAGATTCTTTTTATTCATATTCTATAAGGTTGAATGATAAAACGCTGCAAAAGTAATCATTTCAATACAGAGTAACACAGTCTATTCACTTTTCTTTAACTAAAATTATTATGGAAAAATTTCTTTAATTTCGATTATCGTTGTACTTTTGCCGTCACGAAAACGATACGAACTAATTATCAACTTTATTAAAATATAAGTATTATGTCAAAAGTAACCGTAGTAGGCGCAGGTAACGTAGGTGCTACATGTGCAAATGTACTGGCCTTCAATGAAGTGGCAGACGAAGTAGTAATGCTGGACGTAAAAGAAGGCGTTTCAGAAGGTAAAGCAATGGATATGATGCAGACTGCTCAGTTGTTGGGTTTCGACACAACAATCGTTGGTTGCACAAATGATTATGCTCAGACTGCTAACTCTGACGTGGTTGTGATCACTTCTGGTATTCCTCGTAAACCGGGCATGACTCGTGAAGAACTGATCGGGGTAAATGCCGGTATCGTGAAATCAGTAGCAGAAAATCTTTTGAAATACTCTCCGAATGCTATTATCGTAGTTATCTCTAACCCGATGGATACAATGACTTATCTGGCATTGAAATCACTCGGATTGCCGAAAAACCGTGTTATCGGTATGGGCGGTGCTTTGGATAGCTCACGTTTTAAATATTTCTTGTCTCAGGCTTTGGGTTGCAATGCAAACGAAGTAGAAGGTATGGTGATCGGTGGTCATGGTGACACTACTATGATTCCGTTGGCTCGTCTGGCCACTTACAAAGGACAGCCGGTCAGCACACTGCTGAGCGAAGAAAAACTGAACGAAGTAGTTGCTTCTACTATGGTAGGTGGTGCTACTCTGACTAAGTTGCTGGGCACTTCTGCATGGTATGCACCGGGTGCGGCAGGAGCTTATGTCGTAGAATCTATCATCCACAACCAGAAGAAGATGATTCCTTGCTCAGTAATGCTTGAAGGTGAATACGGTGAATCTGATCTTTGTATCGGTGTTCCTGTAATCCTGGGTAAGAACGGTATCGAGAAAATCGTTGAACTGGAATTGACTGCTGACGAAAAAGCAAAATTTGCGGCAAGCGCAAAGGCTGTTCATGGAACTAACGCAGCTCTGAAAGAAGTTGGTGCTCTCTAATTTGAATGCCGGATTCTTAATCTGAAAATAGAATATGCGGACCTCACAACTCTTTTCAAAAGGGCTGTGAGGTTTGCTTTTTAATATACTTAAATAATACATTATGAGAAAACTCTTCATGAGTGCTGCGGCTCTTTTGTTTGCCGGAGCACTTTGGGCACAAGAGGGTCCGTTGTGGATGCGTCATTGTGCTATCTCTCCCGATGGAACTACCATTGCTTTCACCTATAAAGGTGATATTTTCACAGTACCGGTGTCCGGTGGCAAAGCTACACAGATCACTACCAATCCGGCTTTTGATACAACCCCGATTTGGAGTCCCGATAGTAAACAGATTGCATTTGCGTCCGACCGTATGGGAAGTCTGGATGTATTCATTGTGTCGAAAGAAGGAGGCGAGCCTCGCCGCCTGACCACTTTCTCGGGTAGTGAAACTCCGGTAGCTTTTAGTGATGCGGGACAGCTCTTATTTACTGCCGACATCATGCCTTCTGCCGAAGATGCCGGTTTTCCTTCGAACGGACAATTCCAGCAGATATATCAGATTCCGGTTACGGGAGGACGTCCTGTGATGTTTTCATCTATGCCGATGGAGTGCATCTCCATTAATAAGGAAGGGGCTATTCTTTATCAAGATAAAAAAGGATATGAGGATTACTGGCGTAAGCACCAGAAGTCACCGATTGCCCGTGATATATGGATGCTTCAGCCTGGACAGACTCCACGCTATGAAAAACAGACCACTTTCATCGGTGAAGACCGTGAACCGGTATGGGCACCGGACGGAAAGTCGTTCTACTATTTGAGTGAAGAGAATGGTTCGTTCAATATCTACCAGCGTATTCCGGGATCGAATGCATCCAAGCAGGTGACGTATCACACGCAGCATCCGGTACGTTTCCTCAGTATGGCTTCCAATGGTAATCTTTGTTATGGTTTTGATGGTGAGATTTATACGTTGACTCCCGGTGGTAAGTCGCAGAAAGTATCTGTGAAAATTCTGTCAGACAGAAATGATAAAGATTTGATTCGCCAGATAAAGACCAGTGGGGCTACTGAAATGGCTGTATCTCCTGATGGTAAAGAGGTTGCTTTCATTTTGAGAGGAGATGTGTATGTGACTTCGGTAGAATATAAAACTACAAAACAGATAACGAATACTCCTTGTCAGGAACGTGGAATCGATTTTGCACCCGACGGGCGTAGCTTGGTGTATGCTTCGGAACGTGGCGGACTCTGGCAGCTCTATACTTCAAGTATCGTGCGGAAAGATGAGAAACAGTTCACGTATGCTACAGAGTTAAAAGAAGAACGTCTGACCAATTCGGATATAGCTTCGTTCAATCCGAAGTATAGCCCGGACGGAAAAGAAGTTGCTTTCCTTGAAAACCGTACGGCAATTCGCATCATCAATCTCAAAACTAAGAAGGTACGTACGGTAATGGATGCCCAGTATCAGTATTCGTACAGTGATGGTGACCAGTGGTTTGAGTGGAGTCCGGATAGTAAATGGATTCTTTCCGAATTTATTGGTATCGGTGGCTGGAACAATAAAGATATTGTGCTGCTGAACGCCGATGGTAAGGGAGAAATGCATAATCTGACCGAAAGCGGTTACTCAGACGGAAATGCGAAATGGGTTCTGGGTGGCAAAGCAATGGTCTGGTTCAGTGACCGTGCCGGATACCGTAGTCATGGCAGCTGGGGTGCTCAATATGACGCTTACATCATGTTTTTTGATGTAGATGCTTACGATCGTTTCCGCATGAATAAGGAAGACCTTGCTTTGCTTGAAGAAGCCGAGAAAGCGGAAAAGGCTGAGAAAGAAAAAGCTGAGAAGAAAAAGAAAGAAGATAAAAAAGGTGATAAGAAAAAAGACGCCAAAGATAAGAAAGATGGAGAGGAAGAAAAGAAGGAGGAAGTGAAGCCACTGAAATTCGATCTTGATAATCGATTCGATCGTATTGTGCGTCTGACTGTCAACTCTTCTTTCATGGGTGATGCTGTTTTGACTCCGAAAGGTGATAAGCTCTATTATCTGGCAGCGTTTGAAAGCGGTTATGATTTGTGGGAACACGATTTGAAAGAGAATTCAACAAAGATTCTGTTGAAAGGTGTCGGAGGTGGTTCGCTGTTGCCCGATAAGAAAGGTGAGAATATCTTTATGTGTACTGGTGGAGGTATGAAGAAAATTGAAATAGCCGGTAGTAAGACAACGCCTATTGCATTTGAATCTTTCTTCGACTATCAGCCGGGGGGTGAACGTGCTTACATTTTTGATCATGTTTGGCAGCAGGTAGACGATAAGTTTTATGTGAAGGATTTGCAGGGAGTAGACTGGCCTTTGTATAAGAAGACTTATGAAAAGTTCCTGCCACATATCAACAATAATTATGACTTTGCCGAACTGCTGAGCGAGATGCTCGGAGAGTTGAATGCTTCACATACCGGAGCTCGGTACTCTGGTGTAGGAGGGGCGCTACCTACAGCTTCATTGGGGGTATTTTATGACGATACTTATACCGGTGACGGGTTGAAAATAAAGGAGATCATAGAGCAGAGTCCTTTCACTTTGAAGAAAACAGATGTAAAGCCGGGTTGTATCATTGAAAAAGTAGATGGTAATCCAATCAAAAAAGGAGAAGATTATTTCCCGTTATTTGAAGGGAAAGTAGGGCGTAAAGTGCTGCTTTCTGTTTACGATCCTGCTACAAAGAAGCATTTTGAAGAGACAGTGAAGGCGATCAGTTACGGTGCGCAGCGCGAATTGCTATATAAACGATGGGTAGAGCGCAACCGCAAGAAAGTAGAAGAGTTATCAGGCAGTCGTTTGGGATATGTACATATCAAGGGCATGGATAGTCAGAGTTTCCGTAAGATGTACTCCGAACTGTTGGGGCGTTACCGTAACAAAGAAGCCGTAGTTGTAGACGTTCGCCACAATGGTGGTGGTTGGTTGCACGACGATGTGGTGACTCTCCTTAGTGGCAAAGAATATCAGCGTTTTGTTCCTCGCGGACAATATATAGGTAGCGATCCGTTCAATAAGTGGCTGAAGCCCTCATGTATGCTTGTTTGTGAAGACAATTACAGTAATGCGCATGGTACTCCTTATGTATATAAGACATTGGGTATCGGTAAACTGGTAGGTACTCCTGTAGCCGGAACTATGACAGCTGTATGGTGGGAACGCCAGATTGATCCGAGTCTTGTATTTGGTATTCCGCAGGTAGGCTGCATGGATATGCAGGGTAACTATCTGGAAAATCAGACACTCGAACCGGATGTGCTGATTTATAATGAACCTTCTGCTTCGTTGAAGGGAGAAGATGCACAATTGAAAGCTGCGGTAGATTGCTTGTTGAAGGAGCTGCCGAAGAAATGATGGGGTAATTGCGTTTTATGCTCGATTAAAATGGAAAGGTCACCTTTGTTTAAAGGTGGCCTTTTCTCATTATGTGGATAAAATGATCTATTTATTGTTAAATACTTGCTTTTTAATGTGAAATACTATAAATATAGTTTTGTGTCTATATTTATAGTTATATATTTGTGCCATTCCATTCAGGTTGTATCCCAAATACTTGATGAATAGAAGTATAATCTAAAATTACTTGGTATGAGTGAACAGAAAGAATTGACAAAAGCAGAACTCCAGATCATGCAGGTGCTTTGGCGGAAAGAAAATGCTTTTGTGAATGAAATCTTACAGGATTTGGAAGAGCCGCGTCCGGCGTATAATACAGTTTCTACCGTACTACGTGTATTGCAAAACAAAGGCTTTGTAGCTTATCGTAGTTTCGGAAAGAATTATCAGTATTATCCGTTGGTTTCAAAAGAGAGCTATACGAATCGTTTTATGAACCGGGTCGTAGATAACTTTTTCAGTGGTTCGGTGAAGGCGATGGTTTCGTTCTTTACCAAAAAAGAAAAGATGTCGGTACAGGAGATCGACGAACTGATTGAAATGTTGAAGGAAAACAAAAAGGAATAAGGTATGATCGATATTGATTGTAGCGAATGGGCTATTCTTCGTTTCATAGGAGCTTCATTTGTGTTATGGCTGTGCTATTACTTGTTGTTCGATCGAAAAGCCCCGTTTAACCAGTGCCGGAATTATTTGCTTTTTTCGGTACTGCTGGCCGGAGCTGTATCGGTGGTACGCATCCCGGTTTATCCGGTGAAGGTGGTGCGGCCGATAAAGATGGAACGGGTGGTTGTAAAGCAAGAAACACAAATGGATAAGACTTCATTGGTACAAGTAGAAAATGATGGGATACAACCGGATACGCTCGCAGCAGTGCAGGCGGAGGTTAGTGAAGCAATTGTACCCCGAGTGGAAGAAGAAATAGCGGAAGAACCTTTTTATGCTTCGTGGGATTACTGGCAAATAGTCTGGATCGTATATGGATTGGGAGTATTTGTCCTTTTGATACATTTATTGGTCGAAATGGCACGTATCTGGCGTTTGAAGCGTTGGGGAAGTTGTACGATGGAGGCTGATGGGATTTGTATCGTGCGTAACAATGAAGTCGTTTCACCATTCTCGTTTTACCGGATGATCTTTATCAATCGGAAGTTAGAAGGAGAAGTGTTGCGTATAGTTCTGCTCCATGAAAAGGCACATATTCGTAATCATCATTATCGGGACACTTTATTTATTGAAGGTTTATCCATCTTATGTTGGTTTAATCCGTTTGTCTGGCTGGTAAAGCGTGAACTGCGGGCTCTCCATGAATTTCAAGTGGACCGTTGTTTGCTTTCCGGTGAGATTGAATTATTTGAATATCAAAGCATCTTATTCGAAGAGTTGATGGGATACAGCCCGAAGGTTGCAAATGGTTTTCATAATTCATTAATTAAAAAACGATTTATCATGATGAAACATCAATATAAAGAACGTTTCGCCGGAGTGCGCAAAATAGCGTTGCTTCCTTTGTGTGCGGGTGTATTGGCTTTATTTTCTTTTACGGAAAAGCCGGTTCTGATTGAACCTGTATTGCCGATGGTATCTGTTTCGATGAAAGTAGAAACTCCCGAAGTCGTATCTAACGAAAAAAAGATGGATAGCGTAGGTGATGAAAAGTGTTTTCTGCTTTTGGACTCCCCAAAGATAGTTCATTACATACAGTCGGGAGAGGCGCATTTAGTTAAATCCGGATCCAGTCAACTACTTACTAAGGTTACAACTCCTGTATCGAAAGTGCTGGATACGCTCTCGGAGGAGAAACCGAATCAGACTTCTCTGCACGGAAAAGAGGCTGATTATACTGTTGGCGTCGATTTACCTGCAGATCAGGTTGTATTGTCGCGTGCACCGTATAAACGAAGTATATATGTACGCTTTATTGAACGGACGAAAGAAGATACACGCGTTACTTTGGCCATACCGATATATTATGACCGGCACTGGTTACAGTTCGAAAAGGGATTGTCCATAGTAGACGAAGATACGAAAGATGTTTATAAGATTCGTTCACTTACCCGCGGAATTGAACTAAATCAGACTTATTGGGTTGTGGGACAAGAAAAGCAAATGCTGGAATTTACACTGGTCTTTCCTCCTCTTGACCGAAAGGTAAAAAAGATTAGTATCCGCGATTGTTTCCCGGAAGAAAGGGGATTGACACCTCCCAATGGCAGTTCATGGAGGTTGGAGAATCTGAAAGTTGACGATTTCCTTCCGACTGCCGCCCGAATAGCTGAGTATGATAGAGAGGGGCGTCCACTGCGTTCCGATAAATTGGAAGAAGTAACTCTTAATGCAAGTCAATTAGCCGTTTCTTCACGCCGGGGTGACGGAAGGTCTCGAATTCAGAAAATTGAAACTTTACCGGAGAAGACGTTGGTTGTCTTGAATATACCTATTCATTTTGACCGTCATTGGTTGGTCATAGGTAAGGGATTGTGTCTTGTTGATTCCAGAACAGGTGATGAATATCCGATTCTGGAAGAGGCGCATGGCATTGAAATGAATAAATTACTGTGGGTAGAAGGCTGTGAAGGACGTTCTGTGTTGTTGACACTCGTTTTCCCGAAGTTGCCAAAGAAAGTAAAAACAATCGATCTTTATAATAAATATCCGGATGCCGGAGTTATTTCACCAAGCAATGGAAGCAGCTGGGATTGGCGGAAAGTAAAGATTAAAGATTATCAGAAGGAACCCTATAAACGCATTATATTGTAGCCTGCTCTACAGCATTGATTTATTTTAGGCACGGATGTGACAGATAAACAGATACTCTTGATTCTGTGGAATCTGCACGATCCGTGCCTATCATTTTATTCAACCTCAAAGACGGTAAGTACCGCTGCATGGTCTGATGCCCACACATAATCTATCTCGGGAGCCGTACGTACTATTTTGGATGATAATACTTTCAGCCCTCCTTTATAATAGATGAAATCGATACGGGACATTTGCATTTGCCCGTAGATGGCGGCAACAGTGCCTCCCTGATATGCAACTTCGTCCGGATTCTTCTCACGGAAACTATCTTTGAAACCATTTTCCAACATATAGCGGGAAGCGGGGAAAGCCACCGGACCGTATCCGTGATGTAATGGTTTGGCTCGTTCTGTCCAGTCAAGATGGCTACATGAGTTGAAGTCACCGGTGATAATGACCGGCATGTCTGTTTCCTGGTTCGGTACAATATCCTTTGTATAGATATTGCGGATATCGGGCAGTGCCAATATGGAATCTTCAGCGACCCAGACAGAAGGATCCAGTCCTTTCTCAGCGTAACCACTTGTATATTCCGGGCGGTAGGCATAACGGAGCCAACAGTCTACAAGCATTATCCGCTTACCGTTTGGTAAGGTTATTTTGGCTGGGTTCGATTTGAAGGGTTCCCGCCATGCTATGGGTTCCAACGGAAAGCGGCTGTACATGGCCAGGTTGTCTTTAAGAGAATGGGTTTTGAGATGATACCCTAATGAATCTGCCAGCATTCGTTGGATGCCATATGCTTCTTGCATCATGACCACGTCTGCATGGGTGCTTCGGATCAGGTCGAATACTCGCTGCTGCCCCTCGTTACCCAGATGAATACCTCCGTGCCAGATGTTCCATTGAAGCACTTTTACTATATTGGAATGTGTTTGGTTGTTGCAAGTCACTTGTTTACGGACCTCTTCGGTAGCTGTTTCGGGAATATACTGTTTTCCGTTTAAGCGGAAAGAAGGTACGGAGGCATATAATGTATGTCCGGGAGTTGCCTCTTTTCTGACGTCGAATGTAAGAAGGAAATAGTTGATCCCCGGTTGTAACAGGATCTCTTCTCCCTGCTCCGGGCAGAGAGTCATTGACTGTTCGGGGGTATGCCCGTTGCCAAACAGTTCTTTGCGTTGCACGGATCGTGCCTCACTCCCGGTAGAATAAATATGGATTTGCTCAATATCTGCAAGAGTGGTCGTGCCGGTGAAATCGAGTTTCAGCTCTGTCAGTTTCAGCGGTTTCCGGGAACCTTGTACGGCTATTCTCAGTTTTAGTGCCTGGTCGTCTTTGCTTCCTTGATCCACATCCCATTCACTTTGGATGACTACTGCATTGAATAACTGTTGTTTTCCGTCATACTCTTTAAATGCGGTATTATCGTTAGGGACTGCATAAGCCAGCGGAGCTTTTCCATTGTATTTGTTGCGCCCATTGCGGATATGGTAAGCCTGATGTCCTTTACCTACCCAATTGATGGATGTTTCTTCTTTCAGGTCGTCGAAGTTATAATATCCCCACAAGGATTTAAAAGCGGGATGACTGGCTTCTACGGGGCGATTCATCCATTGACGGATCGTTTGTTCCGGTAAAGCTTTGCGCCAAATGCGTACTTCATCAATCAATCCGCCGAAAGTATAATATACATCGTGAACTCCGATAGCACCGGGAAGGATGGAAATTGCCGTATCGGCTTTGGCCACTTGTTTTCCATCAAGATAAAGTATGGTCTGCTTTCCGTCACAAGCCAGTGCCACATGGTGCCATTGGTCATCCAATGCTTCCGGTGCCGAAAGATTGGCACGGGTAGAGTGAAGTTTGCCTTCTTTTACGACCAAAGGCAGATAGTCCACCCAGTTCAATTCACTGTATTCACCTCCTCCGATGATAACTTCAAGACTGTCCCATTTACAGTCGTTACCTTTAATCCAGGACTCCAAGGTCCACGAAGGTTCCAGAATTCCCATACCTGTCCGTACGTTATTGTCTTTCCCGTCGAGGCAGAGGGCGAGATTAGACTTCCCGCCTTTTGAGGCAGGAAGTTTACCCTGCATCTGCAGGGAGCAGCAGATGCAGAGGATGAATATTATTACATATTTCATTATGAATTTATTTGGTTTTGAAAGACACGGTCCATGGTTTTGAACGTTTACCACTGGCCGAAATTACAGTAAACTCTTTGCTCAGTCCACTCCAGTCCTGATAGCCTCCGAGTGAAGGAGACAGGGTGGCTCCGGAAGAGAGTGTGCAGGTGGCAAAGACGTTGGACAGGTCAGTGCCGTTTTCTACGGTAATGGAGACGATACCTTCATCCGAAAGAATAACAGGGGTACCGATCTCTTCTTTATCCTGGTTATACACTTTAAAAGTCAATATTTCCGTTTTGTCATAATTCGGTACGTCCGGTATGTCGGGTTGTTCACACGAGACAAAGAGGCAGCCGGCAACAAAGCAGCAAATCAGTATAGAAATTATTTTATTCATAATCATGCTATATTTAAAATGTGATGAAATCAATCGTTAATATCCCGGGTTTTGTGTCAGTACGCTGGAGCGGACAATCTCGTCGTGAGGAATCGGTGTCAGGTACAAACGGTCATTCCAGGTACGGATGTCTGTTTTGGTTATCTTAAATTCCGTCGGTGAGACAAAGCGCACTCCATGCAGGGTCGTTTGGGTTTCGGGACCGACTTTCCAGCGGCGTACGTCGTAGAAACGTTGTTCCTCGAAAGCAAACTCGATGCGGCGCTCTTTCCGAATCAGTTCACGCAATTTTGCCGGATCGGATTCGGTAAGCGCAGGTAAGCCTACTCGTTGACGAATCACATTGACAGCTTTCCGGGCACCTTCTACATCACCGGTCTCAAGGCGCGCTTCTGCATCATTCAGATAAATCTCTGCGTAACGGAGGATGATCCAGTTGGTACTGAAGTCCGGACTGCTGGCGCCTGCGTACGGATAGTTATAGTTATCATAATCGATCCATTTCCAAACATTGTATCCGGTAAGTGAACCATCGCCTTTATCAGGAGTATCCATCAGATAGCGGTCTACAGTTACAGCACCTTTATCTGCATTGAAGAAAATCTGGGAACCATGGAAAACGATGTTAGCATAGAATCTTGGTTCACGTCCTTCATAGATGCCACAAGTATTGATGTCGAATACCTGATCGGCGGAAGCCTGTGAGTATTGCGTGGCAGGTGAGCCATCTGCCATTTCAAATGCGTCAACCAGTTCTTGGGTCGGGCCGAGGCCACCCCATCCGCGATCACCATATTTATCGTTGATATACGTCACCATGTTGCACACCATCATGTTGTTGTAGACATCCGGGCTTTTGTATTGGATGTCGAAGATGATTTCTTTGTTATCTTTGTTGGTAGTCCACCAGATAGAACGGTATTTTTCCGGAGTAGTGCCATCTACCAGTTCATATCCCAGTTTGTATACTTCGGCACAACTCTTGATCACGTCTTCGTAGCGTTTGTCATACAGTTCCACTCTTGATTTCAGTGCATAAGCAGCACCTTTGGTGGCACGTCCCTTTTCTCTTGAACCATAAGACGCCGGCAACATTTCGGTTGCCTTTTTGAGGTCGTCCAGAATGAAGTCATAACATTCTTTCTCGGACGAACGGGGAATTTCCCAGTTATCCTCCATGGTGAGTACTTTATCCAGTAGAATGACACCGCCATATCGCTTTACCATTTCGAAATAGAACATGGCACGCAAGAAGTGAACTTCTCCCGTAAGTCTTGACTTCTCGCTTTCTTCGATGGTAGACGTACCGATTCGTTCGAAAAAACGGTTGCATTTACGTACCTTTACGTAATAATCTTCCCATACATCGTCATCCTGAGGGTCGGAAGCGCTGACCATATCATAGTTGAATTTGAACCAGCTTGCACGATATTTATCCCGTTGTGCTGAGACAGAATTGTCACTTCGGTTTTCCTGTAATTGCAGTCCGTCTACGGAAATTTCACTATATAGATCGTTTACGTAATATTTCACCAGTGTTTCGTCCGACCAGAAAGAATCGTCGGCGATTTCGTCCAGTGGAGCTTTGTTCAATACATCGCACGAACAGAAGAGCAATACAAATATGCAGAACAGGGCTGTATTTATCTTTTTCATAATCACGTTTCAATTTTTAAGTTTAGAATGTAATGTTAGCACCAAACACAAAGGTTTTCATTTGAGGATAAGCACTTCCGTCAGTAGAGCGCAACTCAGGATCGAAATATTTTATTTGCGACCAGGTCAGCAGGTTAGAACCGCTGAAGTAAAGACGCAATCCTTGAATTTCGGATACCTTGGACAGTAGCAGTTTCTTGAAGTCGTAACCTATTTCTACATTCTTGAGGCGGAGGTATGAACCATTGCGCATCCAGAAGGAAGAAAACAACTGGTTATTGGCGTTGCCTCCGTAATACAGGCGTGGAAATTCCGCTTTCGGATTCTCTGGTGTCCAGGTGTTACCGATGTGATGTTCAAGCAAAGCTCCTCCGCGTCCCTCTATGTATGGGAAGGCCAGGTAACCATTGTAGTAAAAGTCTGCCAACGCTGCCCCCTGGAAGAAGAAGGTTACATCAAAACCTTTCCATTCGGCATTCAGGTTTAGTCCGTATACCAATTCCGGATAATTGCTGCGTCCGATAGCTATTTTATCTTCTGCGTCGATGATGCCATCTCCGTTTTGGTCTTTGTATTTAATATCGCCTGCCTTGGCTTTGCCGAATTGCGGTTGAGGCCAGTTATTGGCTTCCTCGTCAGATTGGAACAGTCCCAGGGCTTCGTAACCGAAATACTGACTCATGGAGTGTCCGGTACTGCGCTGTCTCGGGTTGTTTTTCTCTCCGGCAGGTTCCAGCAGGTCAATCACTTTGTTTCTGGCCCATGTCAGGTTACCTGCAACGGAATAATTGAAATCGCGCAGATGATTGCGATGCGTAATGTTTAGGTCGATACCTCTGTTGTCTACTTTACCCACATTGGCAGCCGGTAATTTATATCCCAGGATAGCCGGCATATCTGTACGTTCACGCAGGATGTCGTTTGTCTTTTTATAGAACCAATCCGCTTCCAGATTGAGTTTTCCGTTGAAGAACGAGGCATCTATACCTATATTGAACATTTCAGAAGTTTCCCATGTAATGTTAGGATTCGGGAAACGGGTCTCAGTATATCCCGGAGCGATTTCCGGATTCTGACCGCCGAATACGGCATCGCCGCCTGTACCATAAGCAGACATATATTGGAACTGTCCGATGTTGTCTGTGCCGGCACGTCCCCATGAAGTTCTTAGTTTCAGATTGCTAAGCACTCCCGAGAAGGGTTCCATAAAAGGTTCTGCCGATATACGCCAGGCAGCCGATACAGAAGGGAAGAAGCCATAACGTTTGTTTTTCGGGAATTTTTCCGAACCATCGAGGCGTCCGTTCGCTTCCAGCATGTATTTCTCTTTATAGTTGTAGGTCAGACGGAATACCGAACCGATTTTACCGGTTTCGGAAGCACTGCCGCTATTATCCTTGTCTTTGTCTGGTCCGGCAAACAGTTGCTGGATGGAATAAATACGATATTTGGTACGTGAGGCCCAGAAGTTTTCGTCGGCTCCTTCCGAACGTGAGAATACAAATAATGCTCCCAATTGATGATCCTGCGCAATGGTTTTATTATAGGCTGCCTGGAACTCAAACGTCATGGCCTGACTTGTAGAGTACGTTTGTTTCAGTTCGGCACCTTCGCGGTTCGGTGAGTGTCCGTCATATTCTCCTGTAATTTTGTTCCATACATAGAAGTCTACCGGAGTGGTCCATCTCTTGATGCTGTTGAATATTTTGTCGTAGGAGAAAATACCCTTCAGATTCAGGCCTTCGAGTCCCGGGACATTGAAATCCAACATGAAGCGTGTGTTTAATACACTTTTACGATCTTTGACCCAACCTCCTTCGGTAGCCAGGCCGATAGGATTGACACCCAGTGACACTTTACCTAAGTTGCCGTCCGGAAAGCGTCCCGGATCTGTCTGCGGGTTACGGTGCATATTATTGAATACATCGGAAGTACTGCCGGCAATACTGTTTCTGTCTTCCTGGCGATAGGCCATATCTGCCGATAGATTCAGGTATTTGTCCACAATGTTGGCGTCTATATTCACACGTGCGTTATATCGGTTGAAACCGGAGGTCGATTCATTGGTACGTGTGTCACCATAGAGGGCATCCTGTTTCACATAGCCGAATCCTGCAAAATATTTCACCTTATCAGAACCGCCGCTTGCCGTCAGGCTGTGCATCTGCTGCCAGGCGCGAGGGAGCAATACCTCTTTGTTCCAGTCCGTGTTAGGATAACCGTAGGGGTCGGAACCATCTCTGAACTTCTGTAACTCCTCTTCATTATAAATGCCATACATACCCGGGTCTTCGCCCAAATCCATTTCTTTGTTGCGCCAAGCCTCATTCATGAAGCGTGCATGATCATAAGAACTGGCAATCTCAGGCATACGGGTGGGGGTACCAAAACCTACTTTGAAGTTATAGTCTACTTGTGCTTTGCCACTTTTACCACGCTTTGTAGTGATAAGGATTACACCGTTTGCTCCGCGTGCACCGTAAGGGGCTACGGCAGAGGCGTCCTTTAATACCGTCATGCTCTCGATTTCACTGGGGTCGAGTTGAGCCATACTGCGTCCGATGATACCATCCACTACAATCAAGGGAGAAGAGGAGGTAGGTGAGCTGGAACCACGGATAATGATGGTCGGGTCATCGTATCCGGCTTCACCGCCGGTTTGCTGGATCAACACCCCGCTGACACGTCCTCCGAGTGAGGAGGCCAGATTGGCAGTAGGTACATTCTTGAGCGAAGATACCTTTAGCGTAGAGGCTGAAGCGGTCACAGTCTGTTTTTTCTGTGAGCCATAGCCTACTACCACTACTTCGTCCAGGGTTTTAGTGTCTTCTTTCATTTGGATATTGAAAGACGATTTGCCATTCACCGGTATTTCCTGAGTCAGGTAGCCGATGTATGAAATCACTAATACTGATTTCTCTGGCACTTCCAGCGTGAAGTTTCCTTCAATGTTTGTAATATCTCCTGTTCCCGGTTGCCCTTTCAGCGAAATGTTGGCTCCGATAATCGGGTCACCGATCTGATCGATCACCACACCTTTGATTTTGATTCTGCGCTCTTGCTGGGTGATTGTCGTTTCGGACGCTTTTTCTTTGTCTACATACAGAGAAATGTAGTTATTGGAGAACTTATACGTCAGTTTTTTGTTTCTGAGTGCCGTTTTCAGGATTTCCGTCACAGTGGCATGGGTGTTTTTTACCTCGACTTCCTGTGAAAGGTCAATTTCGGCATCACGATACATGAACAGATAATTAGTCTGTTTCTCGATTTCACGCATTAACTCACCGAAAGTCAGACTACTCTTGGAGAGAGTTACACGAGCCTCCTGCGATTTTACGTTACCAGCCTGGAGCTGAAAGAGAAAAACGAATATAAAGAACACGGACAGTTTCATAATTCGTATAATATGTGTTAATTCAAGTTGTTGATGGACATACCATTTCTGCAACAAGTTTTTTTTCATAACTTTGTCGTACGTTTAAAGATTAATACTATAGGTCTATTTCGAGATGGATAAAAGATAGTATTGACTCTTTCGGGGGTGAGTGTTGGTAGCGCTCACCCTTTTTTGTCACACTATCCATTGTTGGGGTGAAAAATATCTAAGTCATAGTGCTGATTTGTTTTTAAAGGTTAGACATTGGTATTTAATAAATCTCATAATGCTCGTCATCTGTTTTTTTGAATTTGAAGTGGTATACTCCTTGCAGGGCTATCAGGATATTGTCCACATCCTCGCTTTGCCGGATTTTACCGGAGATTCGTTCATCCAGCTTCACATCTCCGGTGAATTTGAACTGTACGTTGTACCACAGGGTCAGGTAATTCAGAATCTCTCCGAAGGGTTTTGAACGGAAACTAAAGATGCCGCTTTTCAGGTATTCTTCATTATCGAAGTTAGAGGTCGACACTATCATGCGGTTGTTTACCAACGATACTTTCTCGTGAGGATTGAGGTATACCTTCTCGTTCCTGTTGGTTTTGTTATAGACCAACACACGGCCTTCTACGAGGCAGGTCTCAAACTTATTCTCTTTTCCGGCATAGGCGAACACGTTGAATCGGGTACCCAATACTTGTATGTTGAACCGTTGCGTTTTTACGATAAAAGGTTTTTTGGCATTTTTGGTCACCTCAAAATACCCTTCGCCATTTAGCTCTACCGTACGGCTCTTCCGGTTGAATGCATTGGGGATTTTGATTTTACTCTGAGGGCTTAGCCATACGGAAGTACCGTCCGGAAGAGTCATGTTGACTCGCTGCCCTTTAGGGACATTGATTTCTGTATATAAGTCTTTTTGTCCGATCTGTGCATATCTGTTGCTAATAAACCAGGTAGTGGTGACCAGCAGACAGATTGCGGCTGCATACTTTAGAAGCCCGATACGGAAGCGGCGTATAGAACGTCGTTTCAGTCGTTTGTCGAATTCAGCTATACCTGTTGCGGTCTTTTCCCGGTCTCCTTCCTGTGATGTGAGTCCGGAGATGGCCCATACAGCTTTCATGCGTGCAAATTCTTTTTTAGCTTCCGGATTATTCCGGAGTCTATTCAAAAAATCCGCTTTTTCGGTGGCTGACATGGCACCTGTGAAGTATTTTTTTAGTTCATCATTCATGGTTCCTTGAGTGGTTTTACAGTAAAGACAATCGGGGATGCATTTACCACCAAAGGAAATATAAAAAAATCTTCTAAATAATAAAAACAAGTAAGGGAAGATAGTCTTTAAGTTCTGATCTGAGTTTACGCAATGCGATAGATATTTGATTTTCAACAGTATTGACGGATATGTTCAGACGCTCGGCTATCTCTTTATATTTTAATCCTTCTATCCGGCTGAGGAGAAAAATTTCTCTGCAACGTTCAGGTAACTTTTGCATTGTCTGGCTTAATAGATTTTCTACTTCCGGAATGGAGGAGACAGCTTCGTCGAACTGTTCCAAAGCATATAGGTTCAGTTGATATTCCAACTCTTCGTCTGCTTTCAGTGAACAGGTTTTAGCCTGAATATACGACTGGTGTTTCAGAAAGTTTAAACATCTGTTTTTGATCAGTGTGAAAAGAAAGGCATCCAGATGTTCTATGTCTTTCAGTAGGTCCAGATGTTCCCACAGATAAAGAAAGGTATCCTGCACTATGTTTTCTGCATCCTCTTCTGCAATGACATAGGTTTGTGAGAAGCGGAGCATTCTTACATAATATATAGAATATATGTCTGAAAAACTTTTCTGTGTTTCCAGTAGATGATTAGGCTGCATTCTTTTTAGCGGACTTATTTCTTTTGTCTATAGTATAAGATATGTTTAGATTGCAAATATAACTAAATAGTTTGCAATGTAGGAGAGTAGTTTTAATTTTTATTTTGCTTATTGTGAAGCATCTTTCTTTAATATGTTTTTTTGGAAAATGCTCTTTTTTATTGGAATACGGTTGAATAGGGGTAAAATCGTGGACAGTGCCTTTTCCGTCCTCTCATTCGCAAAATGCATTTCTATCTTCCATCTTCCACCTTTTTTCATCTTTTTATCTGATTATCATTTATTTACCCTGGTGGAAGATCGCGTTTTCAGCCCGTTTATCTTCCACCTTCATCTTCCATCTTCCACCCTCTGCCATCGCTTGAAAAACTTTCCTAATTCCCTCGTATTCAGAAGTATATTCTTCGTTTCTTGTCTGCTTTCCCTTTAAAAAGCATTTTCATATCCCCGCTTGTTTGTTTGAAAATGCTTTGCTTTTTTCCGGAAGTCCTTTGTTATTTGCCGCTTGGGATATTCTTTGCTCCCTGTCCGCCCCATTTCCTGTCCGTTATTCCCTTTCTCTCGCCTTTCCTGAATAGACGGTGTCTGTCCTTTACCTTGTCCTCCCGCCTTTCCTTCCGCCGGCGCTTTCCCTCAAGCATGGTCTGTCCGAAGCATACGTTGCCTTGACGCTGCCTTTACGCGCGTCCCCCCGTAACCTTGAATGCGGGTTCCATTTACCAACCGGGGTAAACGCTTTTACATGCCGAGGTAAATGGCTTTACATGCTGAGGTAAATGCTTTTACATGCCCGGGTAAATGGCTTTACATCAAGAATAAAATTCAGGTAAATATACTCTTCTGATTATCAATGATATTTAACTGCTGACCCAGCTACGCATTTGTCCGGGTGCCCCCTGAGAATCCCTTTCCCATATCCCCCCCTGAGAAATTTGCAACCGCCTGGCGGTTCGTTCCCAACACAGAGATTCCCCTCCCTCCCCAATGAATCCCCCTCCTTGTTTTCCAAGTATTCCCCCCTCTATATATTATAATAATGTGTCCCCTTGGCCCTCCCTTTTCCCTTCTTTTTAAAGTATGCTTTAAAACCTACCTCTCCCTCAGTCCTTTACATCTAAATTTATATTTTTATGAAAAAAACTTCCTTATATATTTGCCTTGTATTGGTAAATCGCGTACTTTTGCACCCGCTTTCCAAGAGAGGGAGAGCCGATTGAAATTGACATGTTGCAGCCGCGTATTGATTGCCTTAACGGATAACCAAAATAATCTCCTTTTTCTTTGGAGTTTAATATTAAAATTCGTTATCTTTGCAGTCCGATTCGCGATAAAAGGCGTTTATTCCGGTGCCTTTCCCTTTCGCTAAGAGAGCCAGAGAACAGACCGGGAAAACATTTTAAAAAAACTTCCGAAAACATTTGGTGTTTTAAAATAAACCTTTTACCTTTGCACCCGCTTTTGAAACGAAGCGCAATCGAAAAGAAGAGTTCTTTGAAAAATTGATAAACAATACAAGTAGTACAAGTAAATTTAGAACCGTCAATACTTATTATATAGGTATATGAAAAAATGACCGTCAATAAATTTTCGACATCCTGAACAGAGCTAATATTGTCCCTTATTGGGATATATAACAATACTTTTACAATGAAGAGTTTGATCCTGGCTCAGGATGAACGCTAGCTACAGGCTTAACACATGCAAGTCGAGGGGCATCAGGAAGAAAGCTTGCTTTCTTTGCTGGCGACCGGCGCACGGGTGAGTAACACGTATCCAACCTGCCCTTTACTCGGGGATAGCCTTTCGAAAGAAAGATTAATACCCGATGGGATAATCATTCCGCATGGTCTGATTATTAAAGGATTCCGGTAAAGGATGGGGATGCGTTCCATTAGGTTGTTGGTGAGGTAACGGCCCACCAAGCCTTCGATGGATAGGGGTTCTGAGAGGAAGGTCCCCCACATTGGAACTGAGACACGGTCCAAACTCCTACGGGAGGCAGCAGTGAGGAATATTGGTCAATGGGCGCGAGCCTGAACCAGCCAAGTAGCGTGAAGGATGACTGCCCTATGGGTTGTAAACTTCTTTTATATTAGAATAAAGTGCAGTATGTATACTGTTTTGTATGTATAATATGAATAAGGATCGGCTAACTCCGTGCCAGCAGCCGCGGTAATACGGAGGATCCGAGCGTTATCCGGATTTATTGGGTTTAAAGGGAGCGTAGGTGGACTGGTAAGTCAGTTGTGAAAGTTTGCGGCTCAACCGTAAAATTGCAGTTGATACTGTCAGTCTTGAGTACAGTAGAGGTGGGCGGAATTCGTGGTGTAGCGGTGAAATGCTTAGATATCACGAAGAACTCCGATTGCGAAGGCAGCTCACTGGACTGCAACTGACACTGATGCTCGAAAGTGTGGGTATCAAACAGGATTAGATACCCTGGTAGTCCACACAGTAAACGATGAATACTCGCTGTTTGCGATATACAGTAAGCGGCCAAGCGAAAGCATTAAGTATTCCACCTGGGGAGTACGCCGGCAACGGTGAAACTCAAAGGAATTGACGGGGGCCCGCACAAGCGGAGGAACATGTGGTTTAATTCGATGATACGCGAGGAACCTTACCCGGGCTTAAATTGCAGTGGAATGATGTGGAAACATGTCAGTGAGCAATCACCGCTGTGAAGGTGCTGCATGGTTGTCGTCAGCTCGTGCCGTGAGGTGTCGGCTTAAGTGCCATAACGAGCGCAACCCTTATCTTCAGTTACTAACAGGTCATGCTGAGGACTCTGGAGAGACTGCCGTCGTAAGATGTGAGGAAGGTGGGGATGACGTCAAATCAGCACGGCCCTTACGTCCGGGGCTACACACGTGTTACAATGGGGGGTACAGAAGGCAGCTACCTGGTGACAGGATGCTAATCCCAAAAGCCTCTCTCAGTTCGGATCGAAGTCTGCAACCCGACTTCGTGAAGCTGGATTCGCTAGTAATCGCGCATCAGCCACGGCGCGGTGAATACGTTCCCGGGCCTTGTACACACCGCCCGTCAAGCCATGGGAGCCGGGGGTACCTGAAGTACGTAACCGCAAGGAGCGTCCTAGGGTAAAACTGGTGACTGGGGCTAAGTCGTAACAAGGTAGCCGTACCGGAAGGTGCGGCTGGAACACCTCCTTTCTGGAGCGATGTTGAAAACGACGTTCATTGGTTCTAAAATTGTACTACTGGTACTTGTTTATTTATAGAATATAGATCGACCATCTATAGCAATATAGATAGAGATAAACAAGAGAAAACAGAAGCCGAGTCTAAAAACAGGACACGGTTGAACTAGTCCTATAGCTCAGTTGGTTAGAGCGCTACACTGATAATGTAGAGGTCGGCAGTTCAACTCTGCCTGGGACTACCAAGACGAGATTGATATCTTGTATGATTGGGGGATTAGCTCAGCTGGCTAGAGCATCTGCCTTGCACGCAGAGGGTCAACGGTTCGAATCCGTTATTCTCCACCATTGATACGCCGGCAACACAAGTTGCCGAATGTTATCATACGATCTTTGACATGATGTACAAAAAAAAGTAAATTTAGTAAGAGCTAAAAGTATATATCGAACCATTGGGTTCAGATCCTTTCTAACAAAAGGAGATGACCCTGGCGATAAAAGAAAGTAAATAAGGGCGCATGGCGGATGCCTTGGCTCTCGGAGGCGATGAAGGACGTGATAAGCTGCGATAAGCTTCGGGTAGGTGCAAATAACCTTTGATCCGAAGATTTCCGAATGGGACAACCCGGCATTCTGAAGGAATGTCATCCAACCAAGTTGGAGGCTAACGCAGGGAACTGAAACATCTTAGTACCTGCAGGAAAAGAAAATAAATAATGATTCCCCTAGTAGTGGCGAGCGAACGGGGAATAGCCCAAACCACCCATGTTACGGCATGTGTGGGGTTGTAGGACCACGCTCTCGCAAGAAAGTTATTGAGAAGAAGCGGCTGGAAAGTCGCGCCATAGACGGTGATAGCCCGGTATTCTAAGGTAACTGAAGCGTAGTGGTATCCTGAGTAGCGCGGAGCACGAGGAATTCTGCGTGAACCAGCCGGGACCATCCGGTAAGGCTAAATACTCCCGAGAGACCGATAGCGAACCAGTACTGTGAAGGAAAGGTGAAAAGCACTTCGAATAGAAGAGTGAAATAGTCCCTGAAACCATGCGCCTACAAGCGGTCGGAGCAGCGTAAGCTGTGACGGCGTGCCTTTTGCATAATGAACCTACGAGTTACTTTTTCCGGCAAGGTTAAGCATCTTGAGATGTGGATCCGAAGCGAAAGCGAGTCTGAACAGGGCGGATAGTCGGAAGGAGTAGACGCGAAACCAAGTGATCTACCCTTGGGCAGGTTGAAGGTTAGGTAACACTAACTGGAGGACCGAACCGATAAGCGTTGAAAAGCTTCCGGATGACCTGAGGGTGGGGGTGAAAGGCTAATCAAACTTGGAGATAGCTCGTACTCCCCGAAATGCATTTAGGTGCAGCCTTGAGAATTACTAATGTGAGGTAGAGCGACTGATAAGATGCGAGGGCTTCACCGCCTATCAAGTCTTGATAAACTCCGAATGCGCATTAGTTCGATCTCAGGAGTGAGGGCATGGGTGCTAAGGTCCATGTCCTAAAGGAGAAGAATCCAGACCATCAGCTAAGGTCCCCAAATAAACACTAAGTTGAACTAACGAAGTCAGATTGCTAAGACAGCTAGGATGTTGGCTTGGAAGCAGCCATTCATTTAAAGAGTGCGTAACAGCTCACTAGTCGAGGAGTTTGGCGTGGATAATAATCGGGCATCAAGTGTTTTACCGAAGCTATGGGATACGTAAGTATCGGTAGGGGAGCATTCCACTCTGCGTTGAAGGCGAAGCGTGAGCTTTACTGGAGCGTGTGGAAAAGCAAATGTAGGTATAAGTAACGATAAAGGGGGTGAGAAACCCCCTCGCCGCAAGACTAAGGTTTCCTGATCAACGCTAATCGGATCAGGGTTAGTCGGGTCCTAAGGCTCAGCCGAACGGTGATGCCGATGGCAGAACAGGTTAATATTCCTGTACTAGCATTAAGAGTGACGTGGAGACGGAGGAGTGACAACGCCGCGGACTGACGGAATAGTCCGTTAAAGGGTGTAGATGTTGATTGTCCCAGGCAAATCCGGGATAAGAGTCGAACCTGACAGTATACCAATTTCCTCGGAAAACGGTAATAGTGCGTGTAAACATACTCCCAAGAAAATCCGCTAAACTTAATCTTAATGGTACCCGTACCGCAAACGGACACACGTAGTCGGGTTGAATATACTCAGGCGCTTGAGTGAATCACGGTTAAGGAACTAGGCAAATTGACCCTGTAACTTCGGGATAAAGGGTCCCTACCCGGTGACGGGAGGGCGCAGAGAATAGGTCCAGGCAACTGTTTAACAAAAACACAGGGCTGTGCAAAATTGAAAGATCACGTATACAGCCTGACACCTGCCCGGTGCTGGAAGGTTAAGAGGAGATGTCATCGCAAGAGAAGCATTGAATTGAAGCCCCAGTAAACGGCGGCCGTAACTATAACGGTCCTAAGGTAGCGAAATTCCTTGTCGGGTAAGTTCCGACCTGCACGAATGGTGTAATGATCTGGACACTGTCTCAACCGTGAGCTCAGTGAAATTGTAGTATCGGTGAAGATGCCGATTACCCGCGATGGGACGAAAAGACCCCGTGAACCTTTACTATAGCTTAACATTGAATTTGGGTAATTGATGTGTAGGATAGGCCGGAGACTTTGAAGCAGGTACGCCAGTATTTGTGGAGTCGCTGTTGAAATACGGCCCTTTGATTATTTGAGTTCTAACTCGCTGTTGCGAGGACACTGTTTGGTGGGTAGTTTGACTGGGGTGGTCGCCTCCAAAAGTGTAACGGAGGCTTCTAAAGGTGCCCTCACGCCGATTGGTAACCGGCGGCAGAGTGTAATGGCATAAGGGCGCTTGACTGGGAGACTTACAAGTCGATCAGGTAGGAAACTAGAGCATAGTGATCCGGTGTTTCCGTATGGAAGGGACATCGCTCAAAGGATAAAAGGTACTCCGGGGATAACAGGCTGATCCCTCCCAAGAGCTCATATCGACGGAGGGGTTTGGCACCTCGATGTCGGCTCGTCACATCCTGGGGCTGGAGAAGGTCCCAAGGGTTGGGCTGTTCGCCCATTAAAGTGGCACGCGAGCTGGGTTCAGAACGTCGTGAGACAGTTCGGTCTCTATCTATCGTGGGCGCATGAAATTTGCGTGGCTCTGACACTAGTACGAGAGGACCGTGTTGGACTGACCTCTGGTTTACCGGTTGTGCCGCCAGGTGCATTGCCGGGTATCTAAGTCGGGATTGGATAAGTGCTGAAAGCATCTAAGTACGAAGCCAGCCACAAGATTAGATTTCTTTTAGGGTCGTTGTAGACTACAACGTTGATAGGACGCAGGTGTACAGGTGGTAACATCACAGCCGAGCGTTACTAATTGCCCGATGACTTTCTTTTATTGTCCTTTATGGTTTATATATCCGTTTAGCTTTACTATCGGGGTGATAGACAGCTAAGTTTACTTTTGTACATTATGTCTGCCTTATTCAGGTGACTATAGCATCAGGGTTCCACCTCTTCCCATTCCGAACAGAGAAGTTAAGCCTGATCACGCCGATGGTACTGCGTAACAGTGGGAGAGTAGGTAGTCGCCGTTTTTTTCAGAGAGTTCATCCCCTCGGGTCAGAAGACACGAGGGGATGACTTGTTTATAGACGTAGGAAAAGAAGGAGGGAGGATAACAACCGAACTGATGCACTCGTTTATAAATAAAGAACTTTACTCTTCCGGATAAACAACATCCCCTGTCAATCATTTTATCAGCTTTATTCGGAATGTTTCTGGTTAAAAGAAGCTGTGTGGGACAGAACCCTAATGGCGAAAGTCAAGGAGGCTATGAGAAAAGCCTCCCTGTTATTAGTGATAAATGAAATATTATACTCTGCTGTCAGCTCCCCACATCATTTTAGTGCGAAGAGTGTCGAAAAAGATGTGATTAAAGCGTTTTACTACTTTAATGCTATAGTCAGCTCTCCGGATTGTGAGGCGGGTTGTTTCCTTACAGGTTTCGCTACTGCCGTCAATTGCAACCAGGAAATTGTGGCTACGACTTTCTACATCTAAAGTGATTTCCCAGTCATCACAGATCACTATAGGCCTTACGTTTAAACTGTGTGGAGCAACCGGAGTAATTGCGATGGTTTTGGAATGGGGAACAATGATAGGACCACCTACGCTTAACGAATATGCAGTGGAACCTGTTGGAGTGGCGATAATGAGCCCGTCAGCCTGGTAAGTCGTGAGGTGTGCTCCGTTAATAGCAGTACGGATACTGATCATGGATGAACTGTCCCGTTTTAATACGGCTATTTCATTGAGCGCATAAGGTGAATCTTGCAAATGTTTGTCGTCACAAAGCAATTGGAGTACACTCCGTTCTTCAACTGTATAATGGTTCTGGTAGATTTCTTCAATCGTTTCCTCCATTTCTTCCGGGGATACATCTGCTAAGAATCCTAATCGTCCGGTATTGATACCCAAAATAGGGATTCCTTTGTTACCTACCCGTCGTGCCGCTTTTAGAAAAGTACCATCTCCGCCGATACTGATCACCATGTCTGCATCAAAATAGTCTTCATCGAACAAATTATCCGCCTTGACGTTCAGTTTTAAGTCGGATTTCAGGAAACGATGAAATTCTCTGCATACACAGATTTCTGCTCCATGTTTTTCGAGCAAATTGAACAAAGTAGCAGCATGTGAAGACTTCTTGGCTTGGTATGTATTTCCGAAAATGGCAAATTTCATGTTGATAAAAGTTTCTAGTGTGTCGCAAATTTGGGATTTTTTTTCGGTATTGCTGTTATCTTATCGCTAATATTTGTACTTTTGCGCAAAACATATGGGTAAAAGGTCCGTATTATATTAAGACATAGAACTATGACTAAATTAAGTGTGAACATAAACAAAGTGGCTACCCTTCGGAATGCCCGTGGGGGAAATGTTCCGAACGTGGTTAAGGTGGCGTTGGATTGTGAGAGTTTCGGTGCTGACGGCATAACGGTTCACCCACGTCCGGATGAACGTCATATCCGTCGTTCGGATGTGTATGATTTGCGTCCGTTGCTTCGGACTGAATTTAATATTGAAGGATATCCTTCTCCGGAGTTTATCGATTTGGTGTTGAAGGTGAAACCTCATCAGGTGACTTTAGTGCCGGACGATCCTTCTCAGATAACTTCTAATTCAGGATGGGATACAAAGGCTAATTTTGATTTTCTGACGGAAGTTTTGGACGAGTTTAACGGGGCAGGTATCCGTACATCTGTATTTGTGGCAGCCGATGCGGAAATGATTGAGTATGCGGCAAAAGCAGGTGCCGACCGTGTAGAGCTATATACCGAACCTTATGCTACTGCTTATCCGAAAGATCCGGCAGCGGCTGTTGCTCCTTTTGTTGAAGCTGCTAAAGTGGCCCGCCGGTTGGGAATTGGTCTGAACGCCGGTCACGACTTGAGTTTATTGAATCTGAATTACTTTTATAAAAACATACCCTGGCTGGACGAGGTCTCTATCGGTCATGCTTTAATAAGTGATGCGCTGTATCTGGGATTGGAACGTACCATTCAGGAATATAAAAACTGTCTTCGCTAATGAATGCAATGCTACTATTAGCCCAAGTGGCTACCAACCTGGCTGATTCCGTTGCATCGGCCAACCCTGTACTGACTCCTGTATCTGCTCCGGCTGAAATGAATATGCTTGATATGGCTATTAAGGGTGGATGGATTATGATTGTTTTGGGAGTACTGTCTGTAGTTTGTTTCTACATCCTGTTTGAACGTAACTATGTGATCCGAAAAGCCGGTAAGGAAGATCCGATGTTTATGGAGAAGATCAAAGACTATATCCATAGTGGTGAGATTAAGTCGGCTATTAATTATTGCCGAACGATGAATACCCCTTCCGCCCGTATGATCGAAAAAGGGATTAGCCGTCTGGGACGTCCGGTAAATGACGTACAGGTTGCTATTGAGAATGTGGGAAATATTGAGGTGGCTAAGTTGGAAAAAGGCCTGACTGTGATGGCTACTATTTCAGGTGGTGCTCCGATGCTCGGTTTCCTGGGTACAGTAACCGGTATGGTGCGGGCTTTTTATGAAATGGCAAATGCCGGAAGCGGTAATATTGATATCACACTGCTTTCAGGAGGTATTTATGAAGCTATGATTACTACCGTAGGTGGTCTGATTGTCGGTATTATTGCTATGTTTGCTTACAACTATCTGGTGATGCTGGTAGACAGAGTGGTCAATAAGATGGAGTCCAGAACCATGGAGTTTATGGACCTGCTTAATGAACCTGCACAGAAATAAGGTGCTGAGATAAAATAGAGTGCGTAGCCAATTGGCACATTGACATATTGGCATATTGAAGAATTATTTTATGGCATTAAAGCGTCGAGCAAAAATATCACCCAACTTTAGTATGGCATCTATGACGGACGTCATATTCCTGTTGCTTATCTTTTTTATGATAACCTCAACTGTTGTGTCGCCCAATGCGATTAAAGTGTTATTGCCACAAGGCAAACAGCAAACTTCGGCTAAACCGTTGACAAGAGTTATCATTGATAAGGACCTGAACTATTATGCAGCGTTCGGTAATGAAAAAGAGCATGCTTTAGGCTTGGAGGAATTGACTCCATTCCTGCAAAGCTGTGCGGATAAAGAACCTGAGATGTATGTTGCTCTCTATGCGGATGAAACTGTGCCTTACCGTGAGATCGTTAAGGTGCTGAATATCGCGAATGAGAATCATTTTAAAATGGTGCTGGCTACCCGCCCGCCGGAAACAAGGAAGAAATGAACATAAAAAGAAAGAGTGAATATATAGGGGCGTTGGGTGCATTGTTGGTGCATGTGGCTATTATTGCTCTTTTGATTCTGGTAAGTTTTGCTGTTCCACGTCCGGACGAAGAAGCCGGCGGTGTACCGGTGATGATGGGAGATGTGGATGCGGCTTATGGAAATTATGATCCCTCCACTATGGTGGACGTGGAAGTAATGCCTGAAGAAGTGCCGGCTCCGCAACCCGTACCCGAAGTGGAAGCCGAACAGGAAATGATTACGCAGACCGAAGAAGAAACGGTTGCTATAAAACCCAAGGCCGAGCCTAAGAAGGAGAAGCCGAAAGTAGAGAAGAAGCCTGAAAAAACAGCCGAAGAAAAGGCTGCCGAAGCTAAAAAACTTGCTGAAGAAAGGGCAGAGCGTGAGCGCAAGGCCGCTGCAGAAGCTGCCAGTAAACGAGTAGCCGGTGCCTTTGGTAAAGGCTCGCAGATGGGGGGAAGCAAAGGTAGTGCTACTTCGGGTGAAGGAGTAGAAGGAAGTAAAGATGGCAATTCGTCGACCGGAGCAAAGTCCGGAGTCGGGGGATATGGAACATTTAATCTTGGCGGACGTTCTATAGGAGAGGGAGGTTTGCCCCGTCCCGTATACAACGTTCAGGAAGAGGGGCGAGTAGTTGTTTCTATTACCGTGAATCCAGCTGGTCATGTGATTGCTACCAGTATCAACCGATTGACTAACACGGTAAATTCGACTTTGCGTAAAGCTGCTGAAGATGCGGCTAAAAAAGCACGTTTTAATGCCGTAAACGGAGTGAACAACCAAACAGGAACGATTACTTATTATTTTAATTTGAAATAATTAATGCTTAAAGTACCGTGTTTTTAGAAAGGTGGGCTTTGAGTTTATAACATCTAAATGATATAGATTATGGGAACAGTTTATGCATTTTTCGCAGACGGATTTGAAGAAATTGAAGCGCTTACTACAATTGATACATTGAGACGCGCTGGTTTAGATGTAGAAATTGTATCTGTTACGCCAGACGAGATTGTAGTCGGAGCGCATGATGTATCTGTGCTTTGCGATAAGAATTTTGAGAATTGTGATTTCTTTGATGCTGAGTTGCTGTTTTTGCCGGGAGGAATGCCGGGTGCTGCCACTCTGGACAAACATGAAGGGTTGCGTAAGTTAATTCTTAGCTTTGCGGAGAAAAACAAGCCTATTGCCGCTATTTGTGCCGCCCCGATGGTACTTGGAAAACTGGGACTTCTGAGAGGTCGCAGAGTAACCTGTTATCCCAGCTTCGAACAGTACCTGGAAGGTGCGGAGTGTACTAACGAGCCGGTTGTCAGAGATGGTAACATCATTACCGGTATGGGACCGGGTGCTGCGATGGAATTTGCATTGACTATTGTAGATACATTGTTAGGCAAGGAAAAAGTAAACGAGCTGGTAGAGGCCATGTGCGTAAGACGTTAAGCCTATGTATCGGACTGCTTTGATTGTAGCCGGGGGGAAGGGACTCCGCATGGGAAGTGAACTTCCCAAACAGTTTCTTCCCATTGGCGGAAAGCCTGTGTTGATGCATACGTTGGAAGCTTTTCATCGATTCGACAAGAGAATGCAGCTTATTCTCGTATTGCCCCGGGAACAGCAGGGGTTTTGGCGGGAGCTGTGTGAAATGCATCGATTTAACATCAGGCATGAGATTGCCGATGGAGGTGAAACCCGTTTCCACTCGGTTAAAAACGGATTGGCTTTGATAAACGGTATCGGTGGTATGGTGGGGGTACATGACGGTGTTCGTCCTTTCGTATCGCAGGAAGTGATTGCCCGTTGTTTCCGGGAAGCTGCTGTGCGAAAAGCCGTAATTCCTGTTATCGATCTTGTAGAAACTGTGCGCCATCTCACAGGATCAGGTAGTGAGACTGTAAACCGTAATGATTATAAACTGGTTCAAACTCCCCAGGTATTCGATGTCGATTTACTGAGAAGAGCTTATGAACAAGAGTTTACTCCCTTTTTTACTGATGATGCCTCCGTGGTAGAGGCTATGGGAGTTCCTGTCCATCTGGTGGAGGGAAACCGTGAAAATATAAAAATAACTACTCCATTTGATTTGAAAGTAGCTTCAGCCTTGTTGTAATGTTCGATTTAGCTACACGAGACATAAAGTACTTATCCGGTGTTGGTCCGCAAAAAGCTGCGGTTCTGAATAAAGAGTTGGAGATTTATTCATTGCATGATCTGCTCTATTATTTTCCTTATAAATATGTAGACCGGAGTCGCATCTATTACATTCATGAAATAGATGGTAATATGCCGTATATACAGTTGAAGGGAAAGATACTTGGCTTTGAAACTTTTGGTGAAGGGCGCCAGAGAAGATTATTAGCACATTTCTCGGATGGCACAGGAGTCGTTGACCTCGTGTGGTTTCAGGGTATAAAGTATGTCACAGGTAAGTATAAACTTCACGAAGAATATATTATCTTTGGTAAGCCGACCGTGTTTAACGGAAGAATTAACGTAGCCCATCCCGATATAGATAATCCCGCTGATTTGAAATTGTCATCAATGGGACTCCAACCTTATTATAATACAACGGAGAAGATGAAACGTAGCTTTCTCAACTCCCATGCCATTGAAAAGATGATGGCAACCATTATCGGACAGATTCAGGAGCCTTTGCCCGAGACACTTTCACCTAAACTAATTGCCGACCATCATCTGATGCCTTTGACGGAAGCTTTACGGAATATTCATTTTCCTTCTAATCCGGAGCTGTTGAGGAAGGCGGAATATCGTCTTAAGTTCGAAGAGCTCTTTTATGTACAGCTCAATATTCTGAGATATGCCAAAGACCGGCAACGTAAATACCGCGGTTATGTTTTCGAAACAGTCGGTGAAATCTTCAATACATTTTATTCTAAGAATCTTCCTTTCGAACTGACCGGGGCTCAAAAGCGGGTTTTGAGAGAAATCCGGCAGGACGTCGGTTGCGGAAAGCAAATGAATCGCCTGTTGCAGGGGGATGTGGGAAGTGGGAAAACACTGGTGGCCTTGATGAGTATGCTGATTGCCCTTGATAATGGTTTTCAGGCTTGTATGATGGCGCCTACTGAGATTCTGGCTAACCAACATTACGATACAATCAAAGAGTTGTTGTTTGGAATGGATGTGCGGGTGGAACTCTTGACAGGTTCGGTGAAAGGAAAGAAACGGGAAGCTATCCTTGCGGGACTCCTGACCGGAGATGTACATATATTGATCGGTACCCACGCCGTTATTGAAGATACTGTAAATTTTGCTTCTTTAGGATTGGCCGTAATTGACGAACAACACCGCTTTGGTGTGGCACAGCGTGCCAGACTGTGGAGCAAGAGTATTCAGCCGCCCCATGTATTGGTTATGACTGCTACTCCGATTCCACGTACGCTGGCAATGACACTTTATGGTGATTTGGATGTCTCTGTCATAGATGAATTGCCTCCCGGACGTAAGCCGATCTCTACTATTCACCAGTTTGATAACCGGAGAGAAAGTTTATATTGTTCGGTGCGTAAACAAATTGAAGAAGGGCGCCAGATTTATATTGTATACCCCTTGATTAAGGAGAGTGAAAAGATTGATTTGAAAAATCTTGAAGAAGGGTATTTGCATATTTGTGAGGAGTTTCCCGACTGTAAGGTTTGTAAAGTGCATGGCAAAATGAAACCTGCCGAGAAAGATGCGCAGATGCAACTTTTTATTTCGGGTGAAGCGCAGATTATGGTAGCTACCACAGTGATTGAAGTAGGAGTGAATGTGCCTAACGCTTCGGTGATGATTATCGAAAATGCCGAACGCTTCGGACTTTCACAGTTACATCAGTTGCGTGGCCGGGTAGGGCGTGGAGCCGACCAATCATATTGCATTCTGGTCACTACCTATAAGCTGACTGAAGAGACCCGGAAACGTCTGGAAATAATGGTACGCACCAATGACGGATTTGAAATAGCTGAAGCCGATCTTAAACTCCGGGGACCAGGTGACCTGGAAGGTACACAGCAAAGTGGTATTGCTTTCGACTTAAAGATTGCGGATATTGCCCGTGACGGTCAACTCTTGCAATACGTGCGTAATATCGCAGAAGAAATAACGGATGCCGATCCGGGTGGCGTGTTGCCGGAGAATGAAATTCTATGGCGGCAGCTGAAAGCATTGCGCAAGACGAATGTTAACTGGGCTGCCATTAGCTGAAAAACGGTTAAACATGTAGCTTTTTTACATAAACATGTTGCATAACATATTTCTCTTTATTTCCTCTGTTTATGGAGGTTTAGAGAAATATTTCTTTAATTCTGCTATTTATCCTTATAAAAAATAGTTAAGAGGATACCTGCCGTTTCGCTTAGAAATGCTATCTTTGGGGGAATTTTAAAATAAATGAGCACTTTAACCTTTTGAAACTGTACGTTATGATGGAAAAAACATTGGTCATTCTGAAACCTTGTACTCTTCAGCGAGGACTGGTTGGCGAGATTACTCGTCGTTTTGAGCGTAAAGGATTGCGTTTGGCAGGAATGAAAATGATGCAGTTGACAGATGAAGTGTTAAGTGAGCATTATTCACACCTTAGTTCGAAACCATTCTTTCAGCGAGTGAAAGATTCTATGATGACGGCTCCCGTTATCGTTTGTTGTTTTGAAGGTGTGGATGCTATTCAAGCCGTTCGTGCATTGGCAGGACCAACTAACGGACGTCTGGCAGCCCCGGGGACCATTCGCGGAGATTATAGTATGAGCTTTCAAGAGAACATTGTTCATACCTCTGATTCGCCGGAAACCGCAGTTGTCGAATTAAACAGATTCTTTAAACCGGAAGAAATATTCGATTACAAACAGGCTACTTTTGACTACCTGTATGCAAATGACGAATATTGATTGAATTGAATTAAACAAGACGAATGAATTTCAATTGCATTAAAACAGTAATGATTGCCGTTGCGGCTATGATCAGCCTGAACTCTTTTTCTCAGGATTTGATTGCCCGTCAGGCACCGATTGACAGAAAATTAAAAAGTGTAGATTCATTAGCATTGCAGAAACAGATTCGCGCAGAACAGTCTGAATATCCTGCACTGAGTCTGTATCCTAATTGGAACAACCAGTACGTACATGCTTACGGAAAGGATGCTATAATTCCCGATTCTTATACAATCGATCTCACGGGCTTCCACATGCCTACTCCCAGTACCCGTATCACTTCTCCCTTCGGACCACGCTGGAGAAGAATGCATAATGGACTTGACATCAAAGTGAACATTGGAGATACTATTGTAGCTGCTTTCGACGGAAAGGTACGTATTGTGAAGTATGAACGTAGAGGTTATGGTAAATATGTCGTTATTCGTCACGACAATGGACTGGAAACCGTATACGGTCACTTATCCAAACAGCTTGTAGAAGAGAACCAATTGGTAAAAGCCGGTGAACCCATTGCCTTGGGAGGAAATACCGGACGTTCAACGGGATCTCACTTGCATTTTGAGACCCGTTTCCTGGGTATTGCCATCAATCCTGCATTAATGTTCGACTTCCCGAAACAGGATATCGTTGCCGATACATATACATTCAGAAAAACAAGAGGTTACGAACGTAACAAAGCCGGTTCACATGATACTAATATAGCATCGGACGGCGAAATCAGATATTACAAGGTTAAGAAAGGCGACAGTTTGTCCAGAATCGCTAAACTGCGCGGTGTTTCAGTTAGCACACTTTGCAAGTTGAATCGTATTACCACGAAGACAACACTTCGTCCGGGGCAAGTATTGCGCTGTTCATAATAGTTATACTACATAGACGGAAGAGGGCACTTTAATATTATTTAGAGTGCCCTCTTTTCATTTTTCTTTAATTATTGTTACCTTTGCACACTATTTGTAAGGAAATGAAAGATACCAGGCAACAATTTGAACATGTCATAGCATTATGCCGTGACCTATTCTCTAAGAAACTGCATGATTACGGTCCTGCATGGCGTATTCTGCGTCCTGCTTCCGTAACAGATCAGATATTTATCAAAGCCAACCGTATTCGTAGTATTGAAGTAAAAGGGGTGACTCTTGTCGACGAAGGAATCCGTTCCGAGTTTATTGCTATTGTCAACTATGGTATTATCGGGTTGATACAATTGGAACTCGGATATGCAGAGTCGGCTGATATAACAGTAGATGAAGCATTGGCTTTATACGATAAGCATGCAAAGGAAGCATTGGAATTGATGCTTGCCAAGAATCATGATTATGATGAGGCATGGCGCAGTATGCGCGTTAGCTCGTATACTGATTTGATACTGATGAAGATTTATCGTACCAAGCAGATAGAGAGCCTTGCCGGTCAGACATTGGTATCAGAAGGTATTGACGCCAATTACATGGATATGATTAACTATTCTGTTTTCGGATTGATTAAGATAGAATTTGAAGGATAAGGAGCTACATATTATTCAGAAAGTATGGACCAATCTGTGCCGCTTCGTGCTGGCAGGGGTGTTCATCTTTTCAGGATTCGTGAAAGCAGTCGATCCGTTGGGATCGGAATATAAGATACAAGATTATCTGGATGCTTTCGGGATGGGAACGTGGTTTCCGGCCTTTTTCCCTTTGTTGGCGGGTATTGTTTTGTCAGCTGTCGAGTTTTCGGTAGGTGTGTTTCTGTTTTTTGGTATCCGGAAAACAACCGCTACCTGGTTGGCTTTGTTGCTGATGATCTGTATGACCCCTCTTACTCTGTATTTGGCATTGGCTAATCCGGTATCCGATTGTGGTTGTTTCGGTGACGCTTGGGTATTGACAAACTGGCAAACATTTTGGAAGAATGTTATTTTGCTGATTGCAGCAATTTCCGTTTTCCGGTGGAAGCATCAGATGATCCGTTTTATCAGTGCTAAGATGGAATGGCTCGTATCTCTATATACTTTCCTGTTTGTGTTTGCGCTTTCGTTCTATTGTCTGGGCAACTTGCCGATACTGGATTTTCGTCCTTATAAGATAGGGAAGAATATTCCGGAAAACATGAGTATCCCGGCAGGGGCAAAGCCGACGGTTTACGAGAGTGTTTTCGTGTTGGAGAAGAATGGTGAAAAGAAAGAGTTCTCGTTGGAAAATTATCCCGATAGTACCTGGAAATTCATTGAAGCGCGGACCGTTGTGAAAGAGAAAGGTTATGAGCCTTCTATCCATGATTTCTCGATGACTAATCTTGAAACAGGTGAAGATATTACAGATAAAGTACTGGCAGATAAAAACTATACATTCTTATTGGTAGCCCATCGGATTGAAGAGGCAGATGACAGTAACATCGATCTGATAAATGAGATTTATGATTATGCGGTAGAGCATGGTTATGGCTTTTACTGCCTGACCTCTTCGCTGGATTATCAGATAGAACAATGGAAAGATAAAACCGGAGCGGAATATCCGTTCTGCCTGATGGATGATATTACGTTGAAAACGATGATACGTTCCAATCCGGGACTGATGCTGATTAAAGAAGGTACCATTTTAAATAAATGGAGTGATAGTGAATTGCCTGATGAATATGCCCTGACTGACAAACTGGAAAACCTTGAACTGGGAAAACAGAAACAAGAGAGCGATGTGCATACGATCGGTTATGTACTCCTTTGGTTTGCTATCCCTTTATTGATGGTTTTGGGAGTTGATATTCTGGTAGTGAAGCGTCTTGAAAAGAAACGTAAAAAGGCTCCAGACAAAGCTGCCGGAAATTCACAAGTCTCTTCTGAAACGCAGAAGAATGAATAATTGAATCGTAAATTTATTAACCCTTTTAATAAAAAACAAAATGAGAAAAAACATTGTTGCAGGAAACTGGAAAATGAACAAAACCCTCCAAGAGGGTATTGCTCTTGCAAAAGAACTGAATGAAGCATTGGCTAACGAAAAGCCTAACTGTGATGTTATCATCTGTACTCCGTTTATCCACCTTGCTTCTGTAACTCCTCTTGTAGATGCTGCCAAGATTGGTGTTGGTGCTGAAAACTGCGCTGATAAAGAATCAGGTGCTTACACAGGTGAAGTTTCAGCCGCTATGGTTGCTTCTACAGGTGCTAAATATGTCATCCTGGGTCACTCAGAACGTCGTGCTTACTACGGTGAAACAGTTGAAATTCTGAAAGACAAAGTAAAATTGGCTTTGGCTAACGGTTTGACTCCTATTTTCTGTATCGGTGAAGTTCTGGAAGAACGCGAAGCTAACAAACAGAACGAAGTGGTTGCTGCTCAGTTAGAATCTGTATTCGATCTTTCTGCAGAAGACTTTGCTAAGATCGTTTTGGCTTACGAACCGGTTTGGGCTATCGGTACAGGTAAAACTGCTACCCCTGACCAGGCACAGGAAATCCATGCATTTATCCGTTCTGCTGTGGCCGGAAAATATGGAAAAGAAATTGCCGACAACACTTCTATCCTTTACGGTGGTAGCTGTAAACCTTCTAATGCAAAAGAACTGTTTGCCAACCCGGATGTTGACGGTGGCTTGATCGGTGGTGCTGCTTTGAAGGTTGCCGATTTCAAAGGTATCATTGATGCATTCAACTAATTAAAAGATTAAGAACTGGAAGTTGGGAATGTTGGTTATACCAATCAATCCATTCTCAATTTTCAGTTCTCCATTCCTCAATTGACAAGCTTATGAAGAAATTGAGCTTACTGTTTTTACTATTGGTTCTTGCGGCAGGCGTACAGGCTCAAAGCGATATTGTGAAGAGTCTGGAACGTAACGTGCCGGGGCAAGGGAAAGTGACCATTCATCAAGATCCACGCATTGCAGCTTTATTGGGTAGTGTTCCTCCCAGTACCGGTGAACAGAAGATACTCAAGTCTTCCGGATACCGGATACAGACTTATGCCGGCAATAATACTCGCCAGGCCAAGAACGAGGCGCATAACGTAGGCTCCCGGGTTAAGGAGTATTTTCCGGAACTTTCCGTTTATACCTCTTTCAATCCTCCCCGCTGGTTGTGCAGGGTAGGCGATTTTCGTAGTATCGAAGAAGCTGATGCCATGATGCGCAAGCTGAAAGCAACCGGTGTGTTTAAGGAAGTCTCTATTGTTAAAGATCAAATCAATATCCCCCTGTAATTATGTTAGAAAAAGAAGAAATCAACTCTCCGGCTTTGGAGGATTTAAAGAAGCATTATCGCAGTATTATCACTCTTTTAGGTGAGGATGCCGAACGGGAAGGTTTACTGAAGACCCCCGAACGTGTTGCTAAAGCTATGTTGACTCTGACTAAAGGTTATCACATGGATCCGCATGAAGTGCTTCGTTCGGCTAAGTTTCAGGAAGAATACAGCCAGATGGTGATTGTGAAAGATATCGATTTCTTCTCTCTTTGCGAACATCACATGCTGCCTTTCTACGGCAAAGCGCATGTGGCTTATATTCCTAACGGTTATATCACCGGACTTAGCAAGATAGCCCGGGTGGTAGATATTTTCTCTCACCGGTTGCAAGTGCAGGAGCGCATGACGCTCCAGATTAAAGAGTGCATCCAGGAAACCCTCAATCCATTGGGAGTGATGGTTGTCGTTGAAGCCAAACACATGTGTATGCAGATGCGTGGTGTTGAGAAACAAAATTCTGTAACTACTACTTCCGATTTTACAGGTGCTTTCAACCAGGCTAAAACCCGCGAAGAGTTTATGAATCTGATTCGTCAGAGATAAGTCTGGTGTAGTATATTATTGGTATATAGGGGCAATCGCGCTGAATTTATTAGTATTTAAGTTTGTTTATATAGCTTTTGTTTTTTATTTTTGTGCTAAATGAATTAACTTTTATTTTAGCGTATGCCCTCCAATTCCAGTGACTTAATCCGGTTCAACAAGTTCTTTTCCGAAAATCAGCAACGGTTTATCCGGTTTGCATGGACTTATACGCGTGACGAGATCGTAGCCGAAGATATCGTTATGGAGGCTTTAATGTCCTATTGGGAAAACCGTCTTAAGATCTCTTCTGAGATCAATCCTTCTGCCTATGTCCTTACGGTCGTAAAGAATAAGTGCCTTAATCATCTCCGCCATTTACAATTGGTCAATGAAGTGTCCGATCGCGTCAGTTCTCATTCAGAATGGGAGTTGTCCAATCGTATCGCCACTTTGGATGCCTGTGAACCCAGTGCTTTATTTGCCGGAGAGGTGCAGAACATTATCGATCATGTGATTTCCCGTCTGTCCGCCAATACCGCCCGGATTTTTGTTCTGAGCCGTTACGAAAATAAATCCCACAAAGAAATAGCCGAGATAATGGGAATGACTGTAAAAGGCGTTGAATTTCATATCTCCAAAGCCACCAAAGAGCTTCGTGTAGCTCTGAAGGACTATCTGGTCTTGTTCCCTTTCTTATATGACTTCCTCACTTAAAAAAACATTCAGAAAAATGTATTCCGGGTATCCGAAGAAGGTACTGCCCATAAAAAAAGAACTTTTTTACTAGGGAGGTAATCTGTTTGCGTGTTATTAAGATGAATGCAGATAAAAACAGACCTATGAAAATAGAAAAAGAAATATTATATCGCTACTTTAACGGGGATGCCGGTTCTGAAGAAGAAAAGAAGATCCGCCAGTATATTGAAGCTTCCGAAGAAAACTGGAAGGAATATCTTCGGGAGAGGAAATTCTTCGATACGATTATTCTGAAGGAGCGGGCCGTTTCTGTCCAAAAGCAGGCCGGGCGACGACGGATGATCCGTAGAATCGGTTTTGAATGCCTGAAGGTGGCGGCTGTTCTGCTGATTGCTTTAGGGACAACGTATTTCTGGCTTAACCGACCCTCCGAAACAGAATCGAGAAGTGTGGTCAGTACTTTGAAGGGACAGATGGCGAACATCACTCTTCCCGACGGTAGCCGTGTCTGGCTTAACTCCAATACCCGAATTGAGTATCCGCAAAACTTTGCAGATAAAAGACGTGACGTAGAGATAGACGGCGAAGCCTATTTTGAGGTAACGCATGATGCAAAGAAACCCTTTGTGGTACATACTTCCGAAAAAGAACAGATTGAAGTACTCGGCACCCGGTTTTATGTAGAAGCCTATTCGGGTACCAAGGAGTTTGAGACAGCCTTGATAGAGGGAAGTGTCCGTGTGAAAGCAGGCAATTCCCAGTTAACGCTGCGTCCTTCGTACAAAGCCGTACTTAAAGGGGGCAAAATGACTGTCGAAAAAATTACTGATTTTGATACTTACCGTTGGCGTGAAGGACTGATTTGTTTTAAGAGTAAACGGTTTACTGAAATACTGCGAGAGTTTGAAAAGTATTATGGTGTCGGGATAGGATTTGATGCCGCCAAAGTAGACAATCCGGTACTTACTGTCAAGTTCCGCTTGTCCGACGGAATAGAATATGCATTACGTGTTTTGCAGAGGGACGTGAACTTTAAGTACGTCCGGGATGATGAGAAGAATACATTTACCATTAAATAAATTGTTGAACCTTTAATAAGAATACTGCCTATGAAGAATACCGCTTAAATCTGATTGAAACAAAAGGCCGGTAAGTACTGCAATACCTACCAGCCTAAAGGAGAAACATTCTTCTTTTACCTGAAAAAGAAAAATATTAAATGAATTTATAAAGCAAAGATATGAAAAATACTCGTTGCACGGATTTTTATGTACCTAAAAATTCGTCAATCAAACCATTATTTAAAACTATGAGAGTCACTACATTCTTACTTTTCTTTTGTGTATTCGGTGCCATGGCAGGTACTGTCAATTCTCAGAATGCAAGAGTGTCCATTAAAAAAACGAATGTCCCTTTAGAGGAAATACTGAATGAGATAGAACGTCAGACAGATTACCTGTTTATGTACTCGAATGCTGTCGATGTGAAAAGACACGCATCAATCCATGTTTCAGAGAAACCCGTATCGGAGGTCCTGAATCAGTTGCTTGGAAATCAAGTCTTGTACGAGATGGAAGGAACACACATCATTTTGTCCGACAAGCACAGCCCCCGGAATACGATAATCGTACAGCAGGAAGACAAAATTCCGGTGAAAGGGAAGATTACCGACATGGCGGGTGAGCCCATCATAGGTGCCAGTATACTTGAGAAGGGCACTACCAACGGAATTATAACAGATCTCAACGGCGGCTTTTCGTTGGATGTATCTCCGGGAGCCATACTTGTCATCTCGTATATCGGATATGCCAAACAAGAAGTCAAAGTGATTTCCGGCAAGACTCTGAATATAAAGATGAAAGAAGATGCCGAGTTGCTGGACGAAGTTGTTGTCGTGGGTTACGGTACGCAGAAGAAAGTAAACCTGACAGGTGCTGTTGAGACCATCGAGTCGGATGTCATTGAAAACCGTCCCATCCGTAGTGCCACGGATGCACTTCAGGGAACAGTATCGGGGCTGACAGTCAGTTCGGGTACCGGAAAGCCCGGAGAGTTTGCTTCTTTCAAGATACGTGGAAACACTTCCATCAATAGCGCCGGTGCTTTAGTGATTATCGACGGTATGCCGGGAGATATTAATGTGGTAAATCCACAGGATATTGAAACCATTTCAATATTGAAAGATGCCGCTTCTGCTGCTATTTATGGTGCACGTGCTGCCGAGGGAGTGGTATTGGTGACTACTAAAAAGGGGGCTTCGGAGAAGGTGAAGGTAGAGTATACCGGTAATTTTTCTTTTAATTCTCCTACGCGTTTACCTGAAAGCAATACGGGATTGGACCATGCATCATTATCCAACGTTGCATTTGCCAATGCCGGACTGGCCGCTCCTTTTTCACAGAAAGCAATTGATGCTATTAAAGATCCCAATACCATTGCTATTCCTAACGGTAAAGAGTGGATATATACTTCGGATGTGGACTGGATTGGTTTGATGATGGATCATAGTTTTCAGCAGACCCATAACTTAACTATTTCGAAAGCATCTGATCGTTTGAAGTATCTCTTTTCCATCGGCTGGCTTGATCAGAATGGAATGTTTTCTGAATATGGTCCTGACAATTATGACCGTATTAATCTCCGCTCAAATATCAGTGTTGAATTGATAAAGAACAAGCTGTCGTTTGATAGCCGTATCAGCTATTCACGGGGAGTAAACCTCTATCATGCTGCCGAAGGTTCGTGGTCAATTCCTTATATCACTTTTATACAGGCCGGTCCCAATATGCCTATTTATGATCCGAATGGAAATTATTCCCGCCACCGAATGCAGTTGAATCCGATTCAGGCCTTGAAAGAAGGCGGTGAAGGGCGTACCCGTAATCAACGGATTGAAGGAGTATTTACTTTAGAGTATAAACCGGTGAAAGGTCTTTCTCTACGGGCTGTCGGAGGTGCGAATATTCTTGACGGACAAAAAAAGGAATGGCGTAGAGCTTATGGAAAATATGGTGTGGAAGGTTTAATCTCGACTGCTTTTGGACAGAAAAGCCCGAACTCTGTAACGCAGAACAATTCCCATCGACAATATCTGACCGGGCAACTGATTGCCGAATACAAAGGTGTATTTGGAAAACACGATATTAATGTTCTTGGAGGATGGTCGGCAGAAGAGAATCTGTATGAAGATCTTCAGGGAAAACGTACCGATATCATAGGAAATGAACTGCCTGCGCTTAATCTGGGTGATACGGACGGATGGTCGAATGGTGCCGATGAAAATGAATGGGCATTGGTTTCAGGATTCATGCGTATGAATTATGCGTTTGCTTCCAAATATCTGGTTGAGGCCAACTTCCGTGCGGACGCTTCTTCACGTTTTTCAAAAAAGCACAGATGGGGAGTATTTCCTTCCGCTTCGGTCGGCTGGCGAATTACGGAAGAGAAGTTCATGAAGAATCAGCGCATTTTCGATAACCTGAAGCTCCGTGTTTCCTGGGGACAGTTGGGAAACCAGAACGGGTTAGGAATGTATGACCATATTGCCAGTTATAATATTAAGGGGTACTATCCGTTTAAGTCGGAACTCGGACAGTGGGCCGTCATTTCCAAACTACCATCGGAAACAAGAACCTGGGAAACGGTAGAAATGAATAATTTTGCGGTAGACATGGCGTTTCTCAGAAACCGTCTGACAGTGACCGGAGAATATTTCATCAAACGGAACAAGGACATGCTGGTCAATGTCGAGGTTCCGAGTGTGATTGGAGTCGATGTGCCTACCGGCAATTATGGAGAACTTGAAGTGAAGGGCTGGGAAGTGACCGTAGGCTGGCAAGACCGGATTAAAGACTTTTCCTATAGTGCCCGTTTCAACTTATCCGATCAGAAAGATAAGCTCGTCGATTACGGAGTGGAGTATAACGGATTTGTGGCCGGTGTCAACCAGAAAGTTCAGGGATATTCTCTGGGGTCAATCTTCGGATACCGTACCGACGGATATTTCACGTCTGAAGAGGAAGTTAAGAATTCGGCTGCTTATAATAAATCTATTACCGGTGTAGGTGATATTAAGTATGTTGATAAAGACGGAGATGGAAAGATTTCAGCTCCTAACGATCTGGAATATCTGGGCACCACCACTCCGCGGTACACCTTTGGATTGAATCTGACTGCGGCATGGAAAGGGTTCGATCTGGGAATACTGTTCCAGGGCGTAGGCAAAAGAAATTTCTATTTGTCGAGTGAGGTGATGAATCCCTATTATGCTACCTGGAATAACTTCTCCTATAAGATGCACAATGACTATTGGACTCCGGAGAATCCGAATGCAGCCTTTCCGCGCTATTATGCCGGAGCCAATCATAACTATCAGATTTCCGACCACTGGTTGCAGAATGCGGCTTATGTACGTCTGAAAAATCTGCAACTGGGATATACGATAGACCCGAAACTGACCAAATCATGGGGCATCCAGCGCTTGAGAGTCTATTTTAGCGGCGATAACCTTTGTGAGTATAGCAAACTGAACGATAACTTCGATCCGGAGCTGTCTAATGTAGACGGATATGTATATCCTATCATGAGAAACTTTTCATTTGGACTAAACGTGACATTTTAATTCTTGAATTATGAAGATGAAAACTATATATCTTTGGTTGCTGACTGCAATCGTATTGTGTGGCTGTAGCGATTTCCTGGATCGGGAACCTAAAACCAATCTTTCACCTGCCAGCTTCTGGAAGTCGGAAAGCGATTTGAGACTGGCCACCAATGTGTTTTATCAGAATATGAATCGTTCGTATACATTAGATAACCAGAGTGCGGACGGTTTTGCTAACGTGAGCAATCAAGTCAGTTCGGGAACTCAGAGTCCGGGCAATACAGATGCTATCTGGACTGCGGCGTATAAGCAAATCCGGAATGCCAATAATTTTCTGGAGAATTATCAGAATGCCGAAGTTTCGGATGCCGTCAAGAACCGTTATGCCGGTGAAGCCCGGTTCTTCAGAGCCTATTTCTATTTTAATTTAGTGAAGCGTTTTGGCGATGTTCCCTATGTACTGAGCACGCTCGATATGGACTCGGAAGAATTGATGGGCCCCCGCACTCCTAAAGAACAAGTGATTGCAGGTATCATCGAAGACCTTGAATTTGCGGAGACCCACATTCCGCTGAAAAGCAAATTGTCTACCGACGTGGGACGACTGACCAAGGGAGCCGCCCAGGCAATGCTTGCCCGTGTGGCGCTCTATTGCGGCACGAGAAATAAGTTCCACGGTGACGGAGAGTATAAGAAATATCTTCAGATAGCCAAAGAAGCCAGTAAGCGGCTGATTGACACGAAAGAATATTCTTTGTATAAAGATTACCGCGATCTGTTCCTGCTGCCCGGAGAAGACTCGGACGAGCACATTCTTTCATATCGTTATTCTGCTGAGGCTGATACATACAATTCCCGTATCCGCGCTACGATAGCCGATCCCTCTCACACCCCTACCAAAGTGCTGGCCGATGCATTTCTCTGTAAAGACGGGCTTCCTGTGGAGAAGTCTGCTTATAAAGTAGAATATCTGCCTGCCGGTAAGGAGTTTGAGAACCGCGACCCGCGTATGGCACTTACTCTCTGGAAACCGGGAGATCCGTTTCTGGGAAAACCGTTTGTACCCAACCTTTCGAGCCAGACACGTACCGGATACATGTTCAAGAAGTATGGTGACGAAGAATCTTACTCGAATATGAAGTCGCGGATTGATGAAATACTGATTCGTTATGCCGAAGTGTTGCTTATCTATGCTGAGGCTTGTTTTGAACTGGAAGATAAGATCTCGGATGCCGACCTGAACCTTTCCGTCAACCGGCTCCGTGCCCGTTTCGAAGGTCATCCCGACCAACTGCCTGCCTTGACCAATGCTTTTGTAGAACAGCACGGTTTGAGCATGCGCGAAGAGATCCGCCGGGAACGCAGGGTGGAACTGGCTGCCGAATCGTTCCGTTACGATGACATTATCCGCTGGAAAACAGCCGAATCGGAATTACCGGTAGCCATCTTGGGTGCGAAGTTTGACTCGGCGCTTTACCCGACAACTATACCGGGAAAAGACGTAACTTTGGATAAGAACGGCTTTTTGTTGGTACAGAAAGCAGAAAGCCGTACATTTGATGTTTCGAAACACTATCTCTTCCCATTGCCGCTTCGTGAGGTATCATTGAATCCGGCATTGGTGCAGAACCCCGGGTGGTGAGGCCGGATGACTGATATCGAGGATATATTCCATAAATAAAAAAGTATGTAATGAAAACAAATCGAGCTTTTAAAGAAATTTGTGTGTTAGGCGGCTTGGCATATTCCGTTTGCGGAGTGGCTCAGGAGAGTCCGAATATTATTGTTTTTCTGGTTGATGATATGGGACTGATGGATACTTCCGTCCCCTTTCTGACAGATGAAAATGGTCAGCCGACGCGCCATCCCCTGAATGACTGGTATCATACTCCGAATATGGAAAGACTGGCTAAACAAGGTATTTGTTTTTCTACTTTTTATGCGCAAAGTGTAAGTTCCCCCTCCAGAGCTTCAATTATGACCGGACAAAATGCGACAAGGCACGGTGTCACCAACTGGATTAATGCCGAAAGCAATAACCGGACTCCTTTCGGGCCGCCCGAATGGAACTGGAAAGGTCTCAGGGAAGATATGCCCACTATGCCGAAAGTTTTGCAGCAGGCCGGGTATAAGACCATCCATGTCGGAAAGGCACATTTTGGTTGTATGGGTAGCGAAGGAGAGAATCCGCTGCATCTTGGTTTTGATGTAAATATCGCCGGTTCCGGCATAGGACATCCCGGTAGCTATTATGGCGAATGGGGATATGGGCATATCAAGGGGCAAAAGGCAAGGGCGGTTCCCGACCTGGAAAAGTATCATGGGACGGACATCTTTCTAAGTGAGGCTCTGACGATAGAAGCGAACCGGGAGATAACCAAGGCGGTAGAAGAAAAGCGTCCTTTTTATCTGAATATGGCTCATTATGCGGTCCATGCGCCTTTTCAGGCAGATAAACGCTTTTTGTCACGGTATACCGATCCGGATAAGAGCGAACAGGCAAGGGCGTTTGCTACTTTAATAGAAGGCATGGATAAATCCTTGGGGGATATTATGGACCAACTTGAGAAGTTGGGAATTGCCGAAAATACCTTGATCTTCTTTTTAGGAGATAATGGTGGCGACGCCCCTCTGGGAGATGAACGCGGATATGGCTCTTCTGCTCCGTTGAGAGGGAAAAAAGGTACGGAGTTCGAAGGAGGTATGCGTGTTCCTTTTATTGCGGGCTGGGCAAAGCCTGAGAAAGAGAGTAAAGTGCAGAAGCGTTTACCGATTGAAGCGGGAGGTATGCAGACACAGTTGGGGACAATAATGGATATTTATCCGACAGTGTTGGCCGTGGCCGGATGTAAAGCTCCTCAGGGCTATGCGATAGATGGATTCGACCTCAAAAAGCAATTAAGCGGTAAAGTAAACCGGAGGCGTCCCGAGTCTTTCTTGATGCACTTTCCGCATGCTCACCGTGGCAATTACTTTACGACATATCGTATGGGGGACTGGAAACTGATTTATTATTATCTTCCCGAGACCCCGCAACAACCGAAGGCTCTGCTTTACAATCTGAAGGATGATCCTGAAGAAAGGAATGAACTCTCTTCTGCGTATCCCGATAAGTGTAAAGAGATGATCCGGAAAATGTCTGACCAGTTGGTAAAGGAAGGAGCTCTTTATCCGGTAGATAAGCAAGGAAATGAACTGAAGCCCTTTGTCTACTTCTGACAAGTGAAGGTTTACTGATACATCAAGAGGGTGTGTCGAGACTCACATTTTTTCGACGCACCCTCTTTTTTGTTACAAACTGTATGTGTATCCGCTTCTTTAAGAAAGAGATGACGGTGCATAACCGGATGTGGTCAGCGCAACACCACCCGGTCGCCCAGGCGTTTGGCCATCAGGTTCTGTATTTCCTTCATCTCCTTATACCGTTGCATGACGGCGTCACATTGAGCGTTGTCATTGGCTATCGCAGGATCTTGCAGCGCATACATGATGTGCTTCAGTTCTTCTGCCACGATGGCATTCTTGAAGTTGATCATCAGCATCGGAACCATTTCGTACAAACGTTCTTCGTCCGTTACCAGCTTTTGTGTTTTCGAGTGATATTTACTCAGTTGATACCGGTCGCTTGCCAGTTCGGTGGCTATTGTGCTGATAGCCGGATCGGGGTGCGCCACAAAGAAACGTTCGGCGGCGAACTCCTGTTCGCGGATATGTTCGGCGGCTTCCGAGAGGATACGGCGGTGCAGCGGGTTATGGAAAGCCAGTTCGTCTTCTTTCAGGTCGTTGATGACATACTCCACCACTGTGACCGGTACTTCGTTCCCCTCTTCATCCGTCATGTTGCACATCACCCTTTCTCCGTAGCGGATGATCATCTGGATGATAAGGCGTTCGTATTTGTAGAACTCCTGTCCCTCTTTGCCCTCCTGGGGGATAAACGACTGGTAGGTATCGATTTCTGCCTCTTCCGGCGGAAATGGAGGAGGTATCTCGCCTGTTTCCGGTACCGGAGCATGGTTGGTGACGGCCGGTTTATTCCCTTTCTCGGCCTGAAGTTCACGGCGCTTGGCCACTTCCGAAACCAACAGTTTGTCTTCTATCCGCAATAACTGTCCGCACTCTTTGATATAAACATCCCTGACGATGGCTTCCGGAATGACCGCGATGCTGCGTACGATGTCGTTTATCAGTTCCGCCCGTTTCATCGGATCTTTGCCCGCATCCTCCATCAGGAGTTGTGCCTTGAAACGTATAAAGTCCGTTTCGTGTTCCTGTATAAAGTTCTGGAACTCCGTGGCGTTGTGTTTCCTTGCAAAAGAGTCCGGGTCGTCACCATCGGGCAAGAGGCATACTTTGATGTTCATTCCCTCTTCGAGCAACATGTCTATACCCCGGATCGACGCTTTGATTCCCGCCATGTCGCCGTCATAGAGCACGGTGATATTGTTGGTGAAACGGTGAATCAGCCGGATCTGTCCCGGTGTCAGGGACGTACCGGAAGAGGCCACTACGTTTTCCACCCCCGACTGGTGCATCGAGATCACGTCCGTATATCCTTCCACAAGGAAGCAGCGGTCCTGCTTTACGATGGCCTGTTTGGCAAAGTAGATGCCGTAAAGTTCGTTGCTTTTATGATAAATTTCCGACTCCGGAGAGTTGACATACTTGGCGAGTTTCTTGTTTTCCGTACTGAGCACACGCCCGCCGAACGCAACCACTTTGCCCGAAAGCGTGTGGACCGGAAACATGACACGTCCCCAGAAGCGGTCACGCAGTTTATGGTCGTCCGTCTCATAGCAAAGCCCCGTCTTTACGAGAAACTCTTTTTTGAAGCCTTTGCGCATCGCCTCCTGTGCCAGAGCGTCACGCCCTTCGGTGCTGAACCCCAGTTGGAATTTGTCGATAATATCATCACGGAAGCCTCGCTGGCGGAAGTAAGCCAGTCCGATGCTGCGTCCGTCTACGTGGTTTTTCAGGATGTTCTGGAAATAGTCGCGGGCGAAGTTGTTGACAATGAACATACTTTCTCGGTTGCTCTGCACCTCTTTCTCTTCATTGGTCAGCTCCCGTTCCTTGATTTCTATATTATATTTCTTGGCCAGATAGCGGAGTGCTTCGGGGTAGGACATCTGTTCGTGCTCCATGATAAAGTGCACCGCGTTGCCGCCCTTACCGCAACTGAAGCATTTGCAAAGTCCCTTTGAGGGAGACACGCTGAACGAGGGTGTTTTCTCGTTATGGAAAGGGCAAAGTCCCACGTAGTTCACACCGCGTTTGCGCAGCGTGACGAAATCCGAAACCACTTCTACGATTTGTGCGGCATCGAGTATACGGTCTATGGTTGCCTGGTCTATCATTGTTTTATCTCCTTGCGGATGCAAATGTACGTGATATTTCTTGGATAATCAAATGGCTTTTCAGTGGATTCGGCAAGCCGTGCCGATTTATCGGATATTTGCTTTATGTCGCAAATACGGATTGTTTTGCATTAAAAAGTCAGCCAATAAGGCTTTTGTCTGGCGGATACCCGATTGTTTTTGATCCAACGGGAGGAAGAAAAAGGAAATCGGCGGGCTTTTTCGGTTGGAGAGCCGGGCTTTTGAGTGGGCAGAGCCTTTGTCCGGGGTGAAAAGAGCCTTTGTTTTCCGAAAAAGACGGTTGCATTTCCACCGAAAGACGTAAGCATTTTCCAAAAATGATTACTTCTTTTTCAAATATCTCTATATGTTTTTCATAATTACATATATTGTTCCGTTTAAGATCCTGGTTTTCCCTGTTTTTCTCTCTGGTTGCTTGCCCGTCCCGGAACTTCCTTTTCTGCCAGAAAGGTACTCTCGTCACTCCTGAGTGGATAATATGATACAGGAAGAGCTCTTTTCTGCTCAATATGCTTCTTATATCGATAAATGCGATCAATCGGATCGGAGGAAAAATGAATTAGAGCCGTTTTTTCCTTCTTGCCTTTCCCTCGGGACTAAAGAATGAAAACTGAGCGTTTCTTATTATCATTTTGACATTTTGCTCATCCCGCAAATAATAAAAGAAAGGAGAGGGGTGTCTGTGGTGAATGACACCCCCTCATACTTATGATAAAGATTCTTATTTAATCTTTTCCCGTATCTTCGTCAGATACTTTTTCATTCCTTCCGCATCTTTACTCGTGATAATTTCAAGCAACTGTTTCAGCTCTGTGCGGATGTTCTCTACCTGTGACGGCGTGCGCGGATTGAACAGGATTTCCTGCAATAAGTAATCATCTTCGCTCAAAAGCCCTTTTGCAATAGCCATGTGCTTCTTGAATGTAGTTCCCGGTGCCTCTTGGTGTTTCATGACAGCTGCGAAAACAAACGTCGAAACAAACGGGATAGACAAGGAGTAAGCCACTGTTTCATCATGCTCGTCGAAGGTATACTCAAAAATATTCAGGTTCAGGCTATTGTATAAGTCTTTAAAGAATACTTTCCCCAAATGATCGCTCTCACTGATGATGATGGCACTTTCGCTGCTCAGATTGCTCAGGCTGGCAAAAGTAGGGCCGAACATCGGGTGAGTGGAGACATAACGGAATCCGCTTTCTTCGTAGAACTTCTTCAGTCCGGTTTTCACCGAAGCGATATCACTCAGGATACAGTCTTTGGGCAAAACAGGCAGAATTTTGCGGAAAGCGTCCAGCGTATACTTCACTGTGGCAGCATTGATCACCAGTTCCGGTTCGAACTCCTTGATCTCCTCCAATGTTGTGAAGCGATACGTGTTGTACACGAACCGAAGCTGATGCGGGTTGACGTCGAACACGGCCGTCTCGTGCTGGAAACTTAGTATGTCAGTAAAGAAGGAGCCCATCTTGCCGGCTCCCAAAATTAGAATTCGCATAATATGAATGATTTGCTATTTATTGATAATCTCCATCTGTTGACGAACCGATTCTTCGTGGATGGCTTCGAAGATCACTTTCACAAACTCTGCACTCATGCCGCACTGTTCGCCCTGGGCACCGCGTTTCTCAAGAATCTCGTTATAACGTCCGGTCTGAAGTACTGTGATATCGTGTTCTTTTTTGTAAGTACCGATTTCGCGTGCTACGCGCATGCGTTTTGACAGTTCCTGAATGATGTTATCATCGCATTCGTCAATCTGTTTACGCAGTACGTTCAGGTTCTCCGTTGTTTGTGTCTCTTTACGGATGACGAGCAGGTTGAGGATGTAGTCCAGTACGTCCGGAGTCACTTGCTGTGAAGCGTCGCTCCATGCACAGTCCGGGTTACAGTGACTTTCCACTATCAGTCCGTCGAAGTTCAGGTCCATAGCCTGCTGGCAGAGAGGAGCTACCAGTTCGCGCTTTCCGCCGATGTGGCTCGGGTCGCAGAAGATAGGCAGTTCGGGGATGCGGCGGCGCAACTCGATAGGAATGTGCCATTGCGGCAGGTTGCGGTACAGCTTCTTGTCGTAGCTGCTGAAGCCGCGATGAATGGCTCCCAGACGTTTCAGTCCGGCATTGTTGATACGTTCCAGAGCACCGATCCATAATTCCAGATCCGGATTTACCGGGTTCTTCACCAGCACAGGGATGTCTACACCTTTCAGTGCGTCTGCTATTTCCTGTACGGCAAACGGATTGGCGGTGGTACGGGCACCTACCCACAACACGTCGATGCCCGCTTTCAGGCATTCGTATACGTGCTTGGCTGTAGCCACTTCGGTAGATACGTACATGCCGGTCTCTTTCTTCACCTCTTTCAGCCAGGCGAGGCCTTCTACGCCGATACCTTCGAAACCTCCCGGTTTGGTGCGCGGTTTCCAGATTCCCGCACGGAAGATTTTTACTCCTTTGGCTGCCAGTTGTGTGGCGGTTGACATTACTTGCTCTTCTGTTTCGGCACTGCAAGGGCCGGCTATCACCATCGGGCGTTTATCTTCTACGCCCGGCAATAAGATTGATTCGAGTTCCATATCGATCTAATTCGTTTAGTTGTTATTTCATTATTGATTTGATTCTTTCCAGCGCTTCTGCTAACTTGGCGTCTTTGCAGCAGAGAGAGATGCGGATGTATCTCGCTCCGTTGCTTCCGAAAATAAATCCCGGAGTGATGAAGACGCGTGCCTCCTGCAGCACTTTCTCTGTCAGTTCTTCTACATCGGCGCAACTTGCGGGGATTTTTCCCCAGAGAAACATGCCCACTTGCTTTTCGTCGTACGTACATCCTAACGTTTTCATAATCTCTCCGGCCAGGTGGCGGCGGTTCCGGTAGTTGACATTGTTGCCTTCGTACCATTCTGCATCCGCTTCGAGTGCTTTGGCAGCTGCCAGTTGCATGGCACGGAACATTCCGCTGTCGATGTTGCTTTTCACCTTCAGAATCCATTGTACAAACTTTGCGTTCGAAGCTAACATACCGATACGCCATCCCGGCATATTGTGACTTTTACTCATGGAGTTGAATTCGATACAGCATTCTTTGGCGCCCGGCACACTCAGGATACTGATCGGCTTATCATTCAGGATAAAGCTGTATGGATTGTCGTTCACAATCACGATGTTCTTGCGGAGGGCAAACTCCACCAGGCGTTCGTAAAGTTCCGGTGTGGCATTGGCACCGGTCGGCATATTCGGATAGTTGGTCCACATCAGTTTCACGCGGCTCAGATCCATCTTTTCCAGTTCATCGAAGTCCGGCATCCATCCGTCCTCTTCTTTGAGGTTATAGTTCACCACCTCGGCACCCAGTATTTTGCTTAACGAAGTGTAGGTGGGATATCCCGGATTGGGTACCAGTACCTGTTCGCCCGGATTGACAAAAGCGAGTGTCACGTGCAAGATGCCCTCTTTCGATCCGATCAGCGGCTGAATTTCTGTTGCCGGATTCAGTTCCACTCCATACCAGCGTTTATACCAGTCGGCAAAACTCTTGCGAAGTTCCGGTATGCCCACATACGGTTGATAGCCGTGTCCGTTCGGGTCGTGAGCATTGTTACACAGCGTTTCGATGGTCTGCTCCGAAGGGGGCATGTCCGGGCTTCCGATTCCCAGGCTGATTACGTCTTTACCTTCTGCGTTCATCCGTGCCACTTCTTTCAGTTTCTTCGAAAAGTAGTATTCGCTTACACCGCCCAGTCTGTCGGCCGGCGCTACCTTATACGTTTGATTTTCCTTCTGCATATTCGCCTAATATTTTAAGTTCTTTCGTCAATGGAGTGATTGCTGTAATCGATTGTTTGTATCTCAGATAATCGTTGAAAGCTACATCTACGTAGAACTGGTATTCCCATTCCCGTCCGATGATAGGGAGCGATTGTATTTTTGTTAAGTTGATATTGTAAAAAGATAAGATAGACAGAACTTGTGAGAGGCTTCCTTCGGAGTGGGGGAGAGTGAAAACGATGTTTGCTTTGTTGAGAACGGTGTTTTGTTTTCGTATCTCGTCCACCTGCCATGGATCTGCCACTACCAGAAAACGGGTGAAATTATGTTTGTTTGTTTCTATGCCTTCTTGCAGTACCTTCATTCCGTACCGTTCGGCGGCGGCATGTGAGCAGATGGCGGCATGTCCTTTCAGGTTTTCCCGTTTGATGATTTCAGCACTCAAGGCCGTATCTTCAGCTTCTACCACTTTGATACGCGGGTGTTGGTTCAGGAATTCCCGGCATTGCATCAGGGCGATCGGGTGTGAGTTCACTTCGGTGATGTCATTCCAGTCCTCTTCGGGCAGGCAAACGAAGCTGTGCGAAATGCGTAATTTGTATTCGCCGATAATCTGCGTGCCGCTTTGGCGCAACAGTTCGTTGTTGTGCAGCAGGCTTCCTGCAATCGTGTTTTCAATGGCCAGCATCCCGATTGTCTGACTATCTTTCCGGATGGCAGCAAACACATCTTCAAAGTTGGCGCAACAGATTAACTCTATTTCTTCCCCTTCGAAGTACTTGTGTGCGGCTATATCGTGATACGAGCCCAGTGTTCCTTGAATTGCTATTCTTTTCATTCCTAATTGAGTATATGGTATAAAAAAATCCCGCGTCCATGTCGGAGCGGGATTCATATTATTAGTTTCTCTTAATCTCAGTTCTTAAGCACCCTGTCACTTGATACATACAAACTCCCGCTCTACTTTCTGGCTAAAGTAAAAGTAAAAAAAGAAGTAATATGTAAAAGTGAATACGTTCATAACGTTTTGCTTTATTTCTTTGTTTCAGGGGACAAAAGTAATACTTTTCTTTTAAATGCAAGCAAAAAGCCACTTTTTTTTCATGTTTTCTTGCTTTTGCGGTATTAAACCGTCCTATGCAGCGGGCGGATTACAATCCCAATACGTTTGGAGTAGTCTCTGCCTGCTGATTATTGAACTGTCCGTTCAGGTTCTCCCCCTCTTTCGGGTTCAGTTCCAGCGATTTCTTCATATCTTCTACTGAGCCTTCTTTGTCACCGTTCAGCAGTTTGGCACGTCCTCTTTCGTGGTAGGCCGCAGCAAAGTTCGGATTCAGGTCTATTGCTTCATCGAACAGTTCGATAGCCGCAGACAGTTTCTTCTGTGTAATGAACAATTGTCCCAGATATAGATAGGCCTGTTCGTTGAAAGGGTTCATTTCCGTCACACTGAGGTAATCGTTTTCCGCTTCTTCCTGCTTTCCGGTGGCTTCTTTTATTTTGCCACGTAACAGGAGGGCAGCTTCTTCGTCCGGATTCTGCGCAAGTATGGCTTCAATATCTTCCATAGCCTCTGCGAATTGCTGCATTTTGTACAGTGCTTCGGCACGGAGCAGCCGTGCTTCCGTGAAATCATCTTTCAGCACAATGGCCTTTGTCAGATGGGCAATGGTCATTATTCCGTTATCCAATCCATGATTGGCTTTACCTAACAGGTAGTGTGCCATTGCGTTACCCTCTTCCAATGCGATGGCCTTCTGGGCAGCATCGGCCATTTCCTGATAATTTTCTTGCATGAAGCACAGGTTGGCCAGCGTCAAGTACGTGCTCGTCAGTTCCGGTTCCAATGCAATCATACGTTCCAGCAGTTCATGTGCTTTCACGAACTCTCCGGTCTGCATGTAAATTTGGCTCAGATAGTTCAGTGTTTCGAAATCCTCTTCGATGGCCAGTGCTTCGTTGAAGCATTTAATGGCATAGTCCGGGCGTCCCATACGTTGGGCACGCAGGCCGTCATATTTAAATATCTCAAAGTTCTTTTTGGCGTTTTTCTGTTTTTCCTCCTCAGGGTTTTCTGTTTTACCTGAGAAAAAAGATTTAAAGAAGTTTGGCATGATCGATGTTTTTTTAGTTTGGTTGCAAATGTAGTAATTTCATCACATACCCTTACTGCTTTTCAGGAAGTTTTTTCGGTGAGCAACCCGTTCTCTGAACTTAGCAAGCCCTCGTCCAGCATAAACCGTACCACTTCGCCCAACTGTTCTTTATCTGTATTTATGTGCGAAGCTATCTCTGCCGGAGTCATCGGGTGTTCTTTCAGCAGGGTCGTTATTTGTTCCTTTAGTTCGTCGAAGCTGCTTTGTGGCACGTCCGGTTGTGTGCGGTGGCTGAGGCAGACATCACATTGTCCGCAGTTGTGTTCGTTCTTCTCTCCGAAGTAGCGGAGCAACATCCGGCTGCGGCAGACATTCTCTGAAGTAACATACTCCACCATGGCATGAATACGTTTCTCGTAGCGCTCTTTCCTTTCTTCGTATACCGCCCGGGGAATCTGCAGATAATGCAAATCTACCCGTTCGCGCGTATATATAATGTAAGGTGTCTTTTTATGCGGAATGTAGTCAACGATACGGCGCTTGCTCAGCATCACCAGCAAGTCGTAAATCTGCTGCCGGGTCAGTCCTGTGCGTACCGACAGCGTTTGTTCGCTGATGTAGGCGTAATCTGTAAAAACACCCGTGTAGGAGCGAAGGATCATCTGTATCAGTTTCTCCGCAGGCTCACCCATTTCGCGGAGTTTATACAACTCATCCCGGCGGATCGTGAAGATGATTCGTGAAGCATTGTCCTGTTCGTCGGTATATTCCAGGTATCCGGCCTGTGTGAGTATCTTCAGAGCACTGTCGGCAGGTACGGGGAAGTATTTGAATTTGCGGCAAAACTCTTCCAGACTGAAGTCATACATACATCCCAGTCCGTCGCCCATCGCCATTTGATAGTGGTATTGCAGATGTTCGTACACATCTTTTATATAATCCTTATCCGGGAAAGTATCCGCAATGCGTTTGTTGAGTGTCGTTTTATCCGATTTTGCGTAGAGTATGACTGCGTATGCTTTCTGACCGTCACGCCCTGCCCGTCCGGCTTCCTGGAAATAAGCTTCGGGGGAGTCGGGGAGGTCCAGATGGATCACGATGCGTACATCCGGTTTGTCAATACCCATACCAAACGCATTGGTGGCTACCATGACCCGGCTCTCACCGTTTTGCCATCGTTTCTGGCGGAGATCTTTGGTTGCATTGTCTAATCCTGCATGATAAAAGTCGGCAGTGATTCCTTCATTTACCAGTAGCTCGGTGGTCTCTTTGGTTTTCCGCCGACTGCGTACGTATACGATTGCACTGCCCTGTATCCGGTTCAGGATGTGAAGCAATTCTCCGTTTTTATTATCGGTGGAGCGGACAATGTATGCCAAGTTTTTCCGTTCGAAACTCATACGGAATACATTTTCCCGGCGGAAGTGGAGACGTTCCTGTATGTCTTTCACCACTTCGGGGGTGGCGGTAGCGGTCAGTGCCAGCACCGGAGCATCCGGCACCAGTTCTCTGATATCTGCTATTTTCAGGTAGGCCGGACGAAAGTCATATCCCCATTGCGAGATGCAATGGCTTTCGTCCACGGTGATCATGCTGATTTTCATTGACCGGAGTTTGGCCCGGAAAATTTCCGTATCCAGTCGTTCGGGAGAGATATAGAGAAACTTATAGTCTCCGAAGATACAGTTCTCTAATGCCACTACAATCTCTTGCCGTGTCATTCCGGAATAGATGGCTACCGCTTTGATTCCGCGTTTTTTCAGGTTCTGCACCTGATCTTTCATTAAGGCGATCAGTGGAGTGATGACAATGCACAATCCCTCTTTGGCAAGGGCAGGAACCTGAAAGGTGATTGACTTTCCGCCTCCGGTGGGCATCAGTCCCAGTGTGTCTTTGCCATTGCCAATGCTGGTTATGATGTCCTCCTGCAAATCGCGGAAGGAATCATAACCCCAGTATTGTTTTAAAATCTCTTGGTAAGTCACTCTATCGGCATGATATCTTCAATCTGCAACTGTACTTCCCCTCGTTTGTGGGTGTTCTCCTCAATGGTGTAGCAGATATCAAATGAGCGTTTGGTTTTGATGTATCTTACGTGCGAACTTTGTCCGAAAGCGATTCCGTTCATCACGTTGTTCGATTTGTTATCTACCAGTTCCAGCTTGATATGTTCCTGATCGCGTCCGACCACTTTGCTTGTTCCATAATCGTACACGTGGTGTGTGCAGAACACCGGTTTCTGATTATCGGGACCGAACGGGTTGAATCGCTTCAATTCATTAAAGAATTTCGGAGTGATGTCTTTAAAGTCTATTTCGGCATCGATGTCGATCACTGCACTGGTCTGTTCAGGTAGTATGTGTTCCGACACGAAACTTTCGAATCGTTCGGTGAATGCCTGTACGTTTTCCACTTTCATCGAGAGTCCGGCAGCATAGGTATGCCCTCCGAAGTTTTCGAGCAAGTCGCGGCAATGCTCAATAGCTTTGTAAACATCGAAGCCGGATACCGAACGTGCCGAACCTGTCGCCATGTCATCTGTCCGCGTCAATACCACTGCCGGACGGTAGTAAATTTCTGTCAACCGTGAGGCTACGATTCCGATCACTCCTTTATGCCAGTCTTCATTGTAAAGCACTATCGAACGGCGATCCACTAATCCTTCCAGCTCGGCTACAATTTTATTGGCCTCTTCCGTCATGCTTTTATCCAGATCCTTCCGGGTTTCATTGTATTGGTTGATTTGTCCGGCTTTCTCAAGTGCTGCCGAGAAATCCTTCTCAATCAACAAGTCTACCGCTTCTTTTCCGTTCTGTATACGTCCGGAAGCGTTGATACGCGGACCTATTTTGAATACAATGTCGCTCACCGTAATTTCTTTCTCCGATAATCCGCATACATCGATAATCGCCTTCAGCCCTACGCTCGGATTGCTGTTCAGCTGTTTCAGTCCATGATAGGCTAAGATACGGTTTTCGCCCATGATCGGTACAATATCCGATGCAATGCTTACAGCGGTCAGGTCGAGCAACGGAATCAGATGATGAAACTCGATGCCGTTACTGATGGCAAAAGCCTGCATGAATTTGAACCCCACGCCACATCCCGAAAGATGGGTGTATGGGTATGTATTATCCAGTCGTTTGGCATTCAGAATGGCAACGGCCGGCGGCAATACATCGTCCGGTACATGATGGTCGCAGATGATGAAGTCAATTCCCTTCTCTTTGGCATACGTAATCTCCTCCACTGCTTTAATTCCGCAGTCCAGCACAATGATAAGCCCCACTCCTGTCTCTGCGGCATAGTCAACTCCTTTTTTGGAAATTCCGTATCCTTCGTTGTAACGGTCGGGGATGTAATAGTCAAGGTTCGAGTAGAACTGTTGAATGAACTTGTAGACCAGTGCCACAGCGGTGGTACCGTCCACATCGTAATCTCCATAAATCAGAATGCGCTCTTTCTTTCCCATTGCCATGTTCAGGCGTTCCACTGCTATGTCCATATCCTTCATCAGGAATGGATCATGCAAATCGGGCAATTGTGGACGGAAGAATTTCTTGGCATCCTGTGCCTTTGTAATTCCCCTTTGCACCAAAAGTTGTCCCAGGACCGGGCTAATACCCAGTTCCTGAGCCAGTGCCCGGCTTGTCTCTGCCTGTTCTTGTGTAATGGGTCGATAATTCCATTTGTGATTCATTTTATATATTGTTTTTTCTTTTTATCTGTTCTCAGATGCCGGAAGTGCATAACTTTCCAACAAGCTGTAAAAGTACGAAAAAAACCGGAAGTGAGGGGTATATACTGAAAAAAATAATTGCCATTGTCTGAGATACAAAATACTATTTGCGCACATTTTAGAAAGATATTACCGGGACTTCGAGGCTTTTATACCGATATGGGCGGGATGTCCGGGCATTCATACGCCTTGGAAACGAGAAGTGATCTACAATGAGTATAACCAGCAACTTACAAATACGAAACAGCCTGTTTCGTATTTGGATGATGTTCCTTTATGCCTTCCTGTCACGCATTTGAGTTGGTCGCACAACATCGTATTGATGCAAAAAGTAAAAGACCTCAAAGCACGTAACTGGTATATGATTCAAAGTCTGAAAAATGGTTGGGGGCGCAATTTTCTGATTGAAGCCATCAATCAGGATTACTACCATGCCCACGGGGCACTGGCTCATAACTTCGATACCACTCTCCCCGAAATTCAAGCCAAGCAAGTGAAAGAGACATTGAAAGACCCCTACATCTTCGATATGCTTACATTCACGGACGAGTATGACGAACGGGATGTGGAGTTGGGCTTGGTAAAACATATCGAGAAGTTCCTTGTCGAGATGGGAGCCGGGTTTGCCTTCATGGGCAGACAATACCACATAGAGGTGTCCGGCAATGACTTTTATATCGATATATTGATGTACAACGCATTTATGCACAGGTATTTAGTTGTGGAATTGAAGCGGGGAGAGTTCCAACCCGAATATATCGGTAAGTTGAACTTCTATTGTTCGGCGGTGGATGACATCCTTTGCCGGGCAGGAGACAACCAGACCATCGGGTTGCTCCTTTGCCAGAACAAGAACCGCATCATGGCGGAATACGCCCTGCGTGATGTGCATAAGCCGATAGGCATTTCCGATTATGAATTGGGGAAAGCGTTGCCCAAAGATATTAAGTCAGGGTTGCCTTCCATTGAAGAGTTGGAAATCAAACTCAGTCGGGAGTTGGAGGATAACACGCAAAGTATATAATTCAAATTTCGCAGGTTCAACTTGCCAGTTTCAATTTGTAAATATCACAAATATGGTTTGTTTATTCCAGAGATTTCTGTAAGTTTGTATTGTACTATAACTATCATAATTATGCAAGATATAATAAACGGACGTTGCGGTTGGTGCCGGAGTGACGAACTGTATGTGAAGTACCATGATCAAGAGTGGGGAAAATTGGTGACCGATGACAAGACGCTGTTTGAGTTTCTTGTATTGGAGAGTGCTCAGGCTGGCTTGAGTTGGATAACCATCCTTAAGAAGCGTGAGGGGTATCGCAAAGCCTTTTGCAATTTCGATGCTGAGTCGGTGGCACAAATGACCGATGAAGATGTTGAACGGTTGATGCACTTTGATGGCATTGTGAAAAACCGTCTGAAAATCAAATCGACAATCACAAATGCAAGGTCATTTCTCGCCGTACAAAAGGAGTTCGGTAGTTTTTATAACTATACACTGTCATTCTTTCCCGACAGAAAACCAATAGTCAACAGTTTTCAGTCATTAAGTGAGATTCCGGTATCATCTCCCGAATCTGATGCCATGAGCAAGGATATGAAAAAACGGGGATTTAAATTCTTCGGAACTACGATTTGTTACGCCCACTTGCAGGCCTCCGGATTTATTAATGATCATCTGGCGGATTGCATCTGCTGGAAGAGGTAAATAACAATATAACTATGTACAGTGGGAGAGGATATCTTATGCCTTTTGCCCGTTAACATTGTTAATGCCATTTTCCGATGGTTTTGTTCTTGTCTGCAAATAACAAGTCTTTTGCATTTAAAGAATTTGTTATTTGCAGACGAAAAACGAACTTTAACTCTGTGTTAAAACAAAGCTTTTACTGACAGATATTTTGTACTTTGAATATCTTGTTTTTCAGTTTGTTAAGTTCGATCTTCACTTCTTAGCCTTACTGAAGGTCTTTGCGGGCTATAACTGATATACTTGCTTTTTTATCAACTATAAACGGAGAACTTGCACTATCCGTTTATTTCCTTTTTGCCTTATTCAGTGCCGTAATCAGATACCTTCCTTTCGCCCCAATGTCACTCCAGCAAGTGTTGGCAATTAGCCGCCACACCGTTGTTCCCTTTCTTCCATAGTCCGACAGCCTGAGAATGGCGTTTACTTCGCTCACCTCGTTTATTCCCAATCTTTTCAGCGTGTCCGTCAGTCCCGGATAATTGTGCGTCATCGTATTGAAAGCGTATCCCGGTATCGGGAGAGAAGCAGAATCCTCCTTCCTTTCTTCCTCCTTCCCCTTGGGGGGAGCTGAGGGGGGAAATTCTTTATTTTCCTCTGCTTTATTTTCTTTTACTTTACTTTGTCCGGAATTGCATGCATTTTTTGCGTTAACGGCTACATCATGTACTACATTTCCCGGATTAACGGTTACATTTTCACCTTCCGGCGCTTCATCTTCCTGCTGAGTCAAGTCTTTCACCAGCAGATAGGGTAATGCTTTCAGATCCCTTTTTCTTCGCTTTGTCGCCTCCATCCATACCTTCTGTATGTTTGCCGAAGTCAGTATTCCGTTTTCCAGATAACTGTTTCTGTCCAATATTCCTTTGATGAAGAGAATTTCGATGATCCCCTGTACCTCAGCTACCTGCACTTCCCTTCCCGCCTTGTTGGCAAAGATCAGGCACTGTTCTTCATCCCAACGGATGAAGTATCCCTCCTTGTATATTTTACAAAGCAGCTTCAGTACGATTGCCGCCCCCTTTATTCCGTATTTTGCCTCTATCACTTCCATTGCGTTCTCTTCCATGAAGTTTACGCCTACCGGGAAATAGTTGATTCCGTCGTATGCTATTGCCATTGTTTTTTTTAGATTAGTTGTTTTTTTATCCGTAATACTTTTATACCGAATTACCCCGGATTCTCAAAGATGTTTTCATTTGATTCCTCAAAATAGAAATAATTCATCTGTGAAAATCCGTGTAATCTGTGGTGTCCGATCTATACTGTCGGTCTCCATTCCATAAAGTTCTCCACCTGGAATGTTGTCCATCGCTGTTCGTCCACATTCCAGTAGACTACGGCACCTTCCACAGCCATCGGATCGTACTTTTTGCGGAACTCCGTCTCGTAGTGGATCAGTGTTGCCTTTACCATCCGGAAACTTCCGTCCTGTTTTCGGTAAGCCACCGTCGCATGCCCGTATAGCATATGATCTAATAACGCTTCCAATCGTTCCGCCATCCATTCTGCACAGGACTCTGTGTATCCTTTTTCGAAGATGATGCGTCTTTTCCATTTCAGTCTCAGTGATTCGCTTTGTGAGGCGTGTCTTTTTCTCTTTTTCATATTCCTATGATTTAAAAGGTTAATAAATAGATTGTTGCCTCAAAGATAAGTCGGTCCGGACGTACTCCGGTTCAATAAAATTCATTGTATGTATTTCGGCGGTTGATCTTCGGTTTCGTATTTTCCTTTTCTACCTCTTTCCACAGGTTATTTATATAAGTCTTGATTGTGCTATAATCCAGTGGTTTAAATACTCCGTCTCTGAACTTTCCGAAGAGCTCTTTTTCATAAATGTAGCGTGTTAGTGAAGCCTGACATGTATTGATGTTTTGTAGCTTTGCATCTATGATATAGGATCTTATCAACGCTTTTATGATCCCTTCATTGTTGGAGATAATCCCTTGTATCGGTACTCCCTTTTTTCTTCCTCTTGTTTCTATAACTATTTCTGTTATAGCTGATTGTGTTTTCTTATTGGCGTTTTTTTACACTTTTGTTCATGACTTGAGATAATACATTTTCTTTCTTCATTGGATGATTTATTTAGTTAATATTTAAATGAAGTTAATATGTTGCAAAGGTAGAAAGGAATCTGTCAGTGAACAAGTAAATGTGAAATTAAAGGGGAAATGAATACTCTTCTATAATTTAATTATTTGATATACAATGTTGTATTGGATAAAAAGATAAGTGTTTCAATAGACGTTCGTTTAATTGAACGCAAAGATAGAGGGTATTTTTAGAACTACAAAATGTTTAATAAAAAAAATGATTTTGCTCTTTTGATCGTTGTCTTAATATACTAAGCAATAGGTGTTTATGAATTAATAAAAAACGGCTTATTATCTGTCTGATTTTGTTTTCTGCCCTCTTCTGATTTATATACAAAAATCATGTGTTTTTAAACGAACGTCTATTGAAACATTTCTGCTTCATAATACGCTTGTTTACAAAATCTAAGATCAAAAATTCCCTGCTTCTTTGTGAAGATGGTCTTTTTTGCTCTGAATCCCTTTTCAAACCGTCTCTCCTGCGATAGGGGAGTACCTGATGAAATGATATACGCTGCAAGGCAAATAATAGAATTAGCAAACTTGACCGGAAGGTATTTCACTACCCCGGTGTCCCCCAATCATATCCTTTCGTGAACAACAACATTGATAAATCCTGGTACGCCCTTCGTATCACCTATAGCCGTGAGCTTGCCTTTAAGGAATACCTGGACTCTCGTGGAGTGAAGAATTTCCTTCCCATGCGCTACGAATACGTATTCCGTGGTGAGCGTAAGATCCGCAAACTGGTTCCTGTTGTTCACAACCTGGTTTTTGTTTATGCCACCCGCAGTGAAGTTGACGAAATGAAATCCACTGTCGGCGCTTCTCTTCCCATTCGTTATATCATGGACCGTGAGACCCGTCAGCCCATTACCATTCCTGAAGTCCAGATGCGTAGTTTTATTGCTGTTGCCGGTAATTACGATGAACAGGTTGTTTATCTGGACCCTTCCGCCGTTTCCATGAAGAAGGGAGACCGTGTCCGTGTCACCGGTGGCATCTTTGAGGGTGTCGAGGGTGAGTTTGTCCGTATTAAAGGTGACCGCCGTGTGGTGGTTTCCATCCAGGGGGTTATGGCAGTTGCCACTGCTTTCATTCATCCCTCTTTAATCGAATTAATAAAGAATTAAAAACTCAGTGAACTCTGTGCCCTCTGTGGTGCATATTCCAATACGTAAATAAATCACCATGTTGTCTTTGCAATCAGAAATCGATTCTTTGTGCGCTGTTTCGCACGAACTTCTCCATTTAGGTCTGGATGGGGAGCCCATCTACTCCGACCGTTTCCGTCAGTTGAATACGGATGTGTATCATCGTTGTGAGCATCTTTTCGGTTCGCACGGACGTACTCTTGAAGAGGAAGCTTCTCTTTGTATCGCTTTGTTGACCGGCTATAATGCTACCATTTATAATTACGGTGATAAGGAAGATAAAATCCAGTCGGTTCTCAATCGTAGTTGGGATATCTTGGATACACTTCCCGTCTCTCTGCTGAAATGTCGTTTGTTGGTAGCTTGTTACGCCGAGGTCTTTGATGAAGAGTTGGCGGCGGAGGCACACGTAATAATGAACGGTTGGAAGGATCGGGAATTGACGAGGGAAGAGTTTGAGATGGTGGAGCATTTAAAGAGTTTGGAGGAAAATCAGTATCCGAATAGCGAGATAGAAGACTGATTAGTAAGCGTCCAAAAATGGCGTCTTGATATATTAGTTCTTCGATTTTACCTTTGCTGCAACTTAAAAAAATAATTTTATGTATGAGTCCCCTTTAAAAAGTACACTTTAGTATTTTATCCCCTCTTAGTAGTATCTGTAGGGTTAATTTTTTGATAAAAAAGACTTTTTTAAGTAGGCTCATCTATGAAAATGATAATGGTTAAAAGCAAAGTTTTTATTGATTCTATTTGGAGTTTTATTGAACGATTCTCAGTTCAAGGACTCCAATTTTTGTTCTCTATTATTTTGGCAAGATTATTATCCCCTTCCGACTATGGTTTAATTGCCATGCTATCTATTTTTTTGGCTCTTTCACAAACATTATTGGATTGTGGATTCTCGAATGCATTAATTCGTAAAATAGATAGAACGGATATTGATAAGTCAACCGTCTTTTTTTATAATATATTATCTGGGGTTTTACTATATTTTGCATTATTCTTTTTGTCTCCTTATATCGCATTATTTTATGAGATGCCAATTTTGGAATTGTTATTACGCTATATGTCGATTATAATTCCAATAAATGCTATTTCTTTAACTCATCGTACTTTGTTACAAATCCAATGTGATTACAAATTGCAGGTTAAAATATCTCTTCTATCTATTTTTGCAAGTGGTACAGTGGGGGTAATATTTGCTTTTTACGGGTTTGGAGTTTGGGGATTGGTGGTGCAATCTTTGTTAAATAGCCTATTTGCGACAATTATGTATTGGGTATTTGTAAAATGGCAGCCCAAACTCTTGTTCTCGATGACTTCTCTGAAAAAACTTTTTTTATTTGGTAATAATATTCTTCTTAGTGGACTTTTAAGAACTTTTTATGTGAATATATACTCCTTGGTTATAGGCAAATTTTTTACTCCACTTGATCTAGGCTTTTACTCGAGAGCGGATTCTTTGTCTCAATTTACTTCAACCAATCTAACAATGGCATTGATAAGGGTTTTTTATCCGTCTCTATGTGAATGTCAAAATGATAGAGTAATGCTAATAAATATGTATTATAAATACATGAAGATATTGTGTCTTGTCATTTTTCCTATTGTGACTTTGCTTATAGGTTTGGCATCACCTTTGGTAATCGTACTTTTGGGTGATAAGTGGGTGCCATCAATTTATTTGTTACAGATTTTGCTGATTGGTTATATATTTTATCCTATATATAATCTGAATAATGCATTTTGGCAATCTATAAATCGGCCGGATATGGTGTTGAAGGCAGAGTTTATGTATAAGGTTATAGGCTTTTCGCTTCTCTTGATAACTCTGCCTTTTGGTCTGAAATGTTTGGCTTGGGGAACGGTATGCACTTCTATCATTACTTTTATTATTAGTTTTATTTATACGATGAATAGTTTAAAAATATCTGTATCTGAAGTGCTTCTTCAGATATTGAAAATTTTGTTATTGTCAATTTTTATGTTTGTAGTAGTGCGTGTCGTTGTTTCTCTTTTTTGTTTGGAAATATATCAATTGTTTTTTGGGGCAATTATTGGAATATCTTCATTCTTTTTATTTGATTATCTAACATTTCGTGTTGTTTTTAAAACATTGAAAAATGAATAAAATATTATTTGATGGAATTGCAACTCAAAGTTCTGATAAGGTTAAATATCATGGAGGGAGTGAGTATGCAAAGTTTATATTGAAATATGCTTTAGAAAATAATTATCGTAATTTTGACTTTGTTTATTCTGCTGATATGCTTTTGCATGATGATGTAAGAGAAATGGTGGAAAAATTTAATATAAAAACGATTTGTTTAAAAAAGAGTAGTGAGCTTCAACGGTTTATATTAGGTAGCGAGTATACTTGTTTCTACTCAGCTTTGCCATATGGGTATGGGGACTTTGAATTGGGTGATATTTTGTTTATATTTACAATTCACGGATGCCGTGCTCTCGAATTACCCTCTGATTCTTATAGGCATTATTATACAGATAGTGTTTATTCGTCATTGATAATGAGGATTCTAAATCCTGTTTTTAGATTGTTTACATATTACGTTTCAATGAAATCATTTAGACATTTGTTGAACGTGAAAAATAAGAAGATTATAACCGTTTCAAATCATTCTAAGTATTCTTTAATGTCTTTTTTTTCTAATGTCAATTTTGATGACTTGATCGTAAGCTATTCGCCCATAGATTTTAGCATAAAAGAGTATACGGATAAGGTGGATATTGAAGGTGACTTCTTTTTACTGATTAGTAGTAATCGTTTTGAAAAAAATGCATATAGGGCCATTCTTGCATTGGACTGCTTGTTTTCAGAAAATCGATTAGAAAAGAAAAAAGTGCTTGTTTTGGGATGTGTTAATTGCTCATTAATAACTAAAGTTGCTAATAAAGATCGCTTTGTTTTTATGGGTTATGTGCCGAAAAACAAATTGGTATCGTATTTTAAGAGTGCTTTTGCTTTTGTATATCCTACACTAAATGAGGGATTTGGGTACCCGCCGGTAATGGCTATGCAATATGGTGTACCTGTCATTTGTTCAGCGGTAACCAGTATTCCTGAGATTTGTGCAGATGGAGCTTGTTATTTTAATCCATATGATATTAATGAAATCAAAAATAGAATATTATACGTATCTGAAGATGCTGATTATAGACAACGTTTGATTAACAATGGTTATAGGCGTTCATCTGAACTGCAAAATTTACAGAAGTTGAATATGGATTATTTAATGGAATGTATTTTTGTTAAAAACTAAAAATATGAGAGTATTAGTAACAGGAGCTGCTGGATTTATTGGTTCTTTTGTATGTAGGGAACTTTTATTGCGTGGTGATGAAGTAGTAGGATTAGATAATATCAACACCTATTATGAGGTAGATTTAAAGTATGACCGCTTGGCTACTTTAACTATAAATCGTGAAAGTGTTGATTGGTATAAATTCGTACAAAGTGATACTTATCAAAACTTTCGTTTTATTCGGATGAATCTGGAAGACAGGCAGGCTATGCAGATGCTCTTCGCTAATGAGCATTTTGATAGGGTTGTAAATCTAGCTGCACAGGCAGGGGTACGTTATTCTATCGAAAATCCTTATGCATATGTCGAAAGTAATGTAAACGGCTTTTTAAATGTCTTGGAAGGTTGCCGACATAATGGGGTGAAACACTTGGTTTATGCCAGTTCGAGCAGTGTGTATGGCTTAAACGGTAAAGTACCTTTTTCGGAAAAGGATGGCATTGCCCATCCGATCAGTCTGTATGCCGCAACGAAAAAGTCGGATGAATTAATGGCGCATACGTATAGTTATTTATATGGTATCCCTACTACCGGATTACGCTTTTTCACCGTTTATGGCCCTTGGGGGCGTCCGGATATGTCTCCTTTCCTTTTTGCGGATGCGATGTTGCACAACCGTTCGATAAAAGTTTTCAATAACGGAGATATGCTTCGTGATTTTACTTATATCGATGATATTGTTGAAGGAGTCCTTCGCGTGATAGATCACATTCCAATGCCTGATCCTTGTTGGTGTGCAGAGCATCCCAATCCAAGTTCTTCTACTGCTCCTTACAAAATTTATAATATAGGTAATTCGTATCCGGTAAAATTGACGGATTTCATTCAGGCGATAGAGGATATGATTGGATATTCAGCAGAGAAGATTTATCTACCCATGCAATCGGGAGATATTTATCAAACCAATGCAGATACTACTTCTTTGCAAGAAGAGTTGGGATTTAAGCCTAATAAGTCAATAAAAGAGGGAGTGAAAGAAACCATCGAATGGTATCGCTCTTATTATAAACTGTAATGCAATTAAATAAAATGAAAATAGCAATCGTTGGTACCGGTTATGTCGGTTTGGTAACTGGCACTTGTTTTTCTGAGATGGGTGTAGATGTTATTTGTGTAGATATACAAGATCGCAAGATTGAGAATCTGAAGAAAGGTATTATTCCTATTTATGAACCGGGATTAGAAGATATGGTATCTCGCAATTATAAAGCCGGGCGGCTGAAGTTTTCGGTTGATTTAAAAACGTGTTTGGAGGATGTTGAAGTAGTATTCTGCGCTGTAGGAACTCCGCCAGAAGAGGATGGTAGTGCCGATTTACAATATGTATTAGAAGTGGCGCGTACGATTGGTCGTAATATGAATAAATATATATTGGTGGTAACTAAAAGCACTGTTCCGGTCGGAACGGCCCAAAAGGTGAAAGATACAATTCAAAGGGAGCTTGATCGACGAAAAGTCCAGATAGAGTTTGATGTAGCGTCCAATCCTGAATTTTTAAAAGAAGGTGATGCGGTAAATGACTTTATGAAACCTGACCGTGTAGTGGTGGGGGTTGAATCAGAAAGGGCTAAGGAAATAATGGAACGTCTTTATAAGCCTTTTATGATGAATAATTATCGATTGATATTTACGGATATCCCCAGTGCTGAGATGATAAAATATGCTGCCAATTCTATGTTAGCTACCCGTATTAGTTTTATGAACGATATAGCCAACCTGTGTGAACTTGTGGGAGCTGATGTGAATATGGTTCGTAAGGGGATAGGTGCTGATACTCGTATTGGTAGTAAATTCCTTTATCCGGGTTGTGGATATGGTGGATCTTGTTTTCCAAAAGATGTAAAAGCTTTGATAAAGATTGCTGAGAAGAATGGTTATTCGATGCGTGTTTTAAAGGCTGTTGAAGAGGTGAATGAATTTCAGAAGTGTATCCTTTATGAGAAATTATTAAAATATTTTAATGGTGATATAGCTGGAAAACAAGTGGCTGTATGGGGATTGTCTTTTAAGCCGGAGACGGATGATCTGCGTGAAGCTCCTGCCTTGGTGCTGATTAATATGCTGATTAAGGCAGATGCAATGGTGAAAGTTTATGATCCGATTGCGATGGACGGATGTAAATTGATCATAGGTAATAAAGTGAAATATGCTACAGATATGTATGATGCCATATTAGATGCGGATGCCTTATTACTTGTAACGGAATGGAAAGAATTCCGTGTGCCGAGTTGGGGAGTACTGAAAAAGACGATGAAGCAGGCTGTTGTAATTGACGGACGAAATATCTATGATGAAAAAGAATTAGTAGCTTTGGGTATCACTTATTATTGCATTGGAAAATAGAGGTTATGGGCGAAGAGAATGTGGATGTTTCTGTTTTGATGAGTATATATGAAGAACCGATAGATTGGATTAAGGATTCTGTTTATTCTATTCTTCAGCAAACTTTTACAAATTTTGAGTTTATCATCCTTATAGACCATCCTAATAGAACGGATGTCAGATTATTTTTTAAAGAATTGATCAAGCAAGACAGAAGAATTCGCCTTATTCAAAATGAAACCAATATAGGCTTGACAAAGTCTTTGAATAGAGGACTTTCCGTCGCAAAAGGACGATATGTAGCTCGGATGGATGCTGATGATATAAGTGATGTTAGGCGCTTGGAAATTCAGTATAACTTTTTAAATCAACATCCATCTGTAGATGTTTGCGGATCATTTGCGAAATTGTTTGGAAATGTCCATTTTTATTCAAAGAAGTTTGTCTCTTTCCCTGTTTCTAATCGTGGTATCCTCATCAATTCTTTGTTTGAGAATCCAATAGTTCATCCTTCGGTAATGATGAAGCATACGATCCAGGGTCAATCTGTATGCTATAATGAAGAAATGAAAAAATCCCAAGATTTTTTCCTGTGGGGAGATCTGCTCATCCGGGGGGCTGTTTTTAGTAATATTCCTAAGTATTTATTGAGTTATCGTATCTCCAAACAACAAATAAGTTGTAAGAATAAAAAAGAACAAGTTAAGGTCGCTGATTTGGTAAGAAAGCAACTGCTGCTATCATTAGTACCTAACATAACTATAGGAGAAATTTCGATCCATAATATGATCTGTGAAAACAAAAAGGGAGAAGTATGCTTGCTTAATCAGAAACTTTCTTGGCTTGAAAAAATACACCATATATTGGCTGATCTGTTTCCAGAATCGATAGCGGATGTGGATGAAATTCTATTTAAATATCGGTTTTCAGCATATCTGAATGCTGATAAGCCATCTCTTATTTTTCATGATCGTTACTTTAAACTGATTCTTTTCTTGAAAAATAAGTATTGGATTGATTTAATAAGGCACTTGTTGAAAAAATAGGATATTGGTTTAATCCTTATATTATGTAAAAATGTTTAGAAAGAACTTAATAAAAAAACTTTTTTTATTCTTTTCACTACTGTCTTTTATTCAGTATTTATATTGTCCTAATTACTATTCTTTTGGCTATATTCTTTTTTTATTTCTTCTCTTTTGTGTGGATATATATTTGTATTTTAAGATTAAAAAGAAAAAAAATTATTTTGATTTTGATACCTTGTTTTTATTTGTTTTCAGTTTGGCAGCTTTTGCTTATCCTGTCTTTTTGTATGAACCTTCTTTTCCATTCATATATTTTTTTGGATTTTCTTTTAATGTAGATACGATTTCGCATGCTGTTTCAATTTCATTAATTGCCATTAATTGTTATTTATTAGGTAGTGTCTCTTTGACGAAAAAAGAGGAAACGGCAAGCCGAGTAATATATGTAAATAATCGACTCCTGATTTTTTTATCTTGCCTACTGTTTGTACTATTTATTTGTTCTGGAGGGGTTTCTTATTATCAAGCTATGTACGGTAAATCTGCCAATGCGGAATTGAGTGGACCTATCAATCAATTACAATCTTTGCTCCAAGCGACCCTTATCGCTACCATTGGTACAGAATTTTATAATCTACGGGCTTGTAGGAAAAAACCGAACAAACTATTCTTGTTGGTTTGTGTTACGCTTTCCTTCTTAATGCTTTATGCCGGGAATCGAACATTTGCCATGCAAATTTTATTGCCGACTTCTTTTTTCCTTTTTTATTTTTATTATCAAATTAGTTTTTCTCGTTTTATTCTGTTGGCAATCATAGGATTTTTTTCTATGTGGTTTATACAAATTAATAGAACGGGAAAAACTATTGATGAAAATATTATCATTAATTCTGCGTCTGTAATTAGTGATATTGTCATACCCTCAAGGAGTAATTTTTTGGTTTTTGAGGTGGTCGATAAAACCGGATTTACATATGGATATAGTATGTCTGGAGGGGTTATAGGAGTGATCCCGTCTCTAGAACGCTTTTTAAATTTAGTGGGGCTTGATTCTAAAAATACCGGTTCTGCCACTCTATTTACCAGATATACATTAGGGGATAATCCCTCAGTTGGGTTGGGAACTATGCTCCAAGCTGATATATATCTTTCTTTTGGTTTGGTAGGTATTCTCCTATTCTTTTGGGGTTTAGGAAAATTTGTAAATCGTATCCAAATGCAGCTTCAACTAAACGTATATTATTCGTATATTATCTACTCGGCATTGATGGCACATGCTGTTTTCTGGGTGCGTGCAGAGGCTACTTATCCTTTAAGGATTATAATTTGGAGTTTGATTATTGCTTATTTAAATAAACTATATTGGAATTGTTATGCAAAAAAAGATAATGTTTTTTACTCCAAGTCTGCAAATAGGAGGAATAGAGAAAGTGTTCGCTACTTATGCTAATTACTTGGCAATAAGTGGATATAAAGTGTATTATGTCTTCGGGAATGATCACTTTGATTATAGTTTATTTAATTCATATGTAGTAAAAATTTCTCTTGGTAATATCAGGTTAAGAGCTTCCTTATGGAGGTTGATGAAAAATGTAATAAAATATTCTCCTAACGTGTTGGTGACTGGAGGAGATTATCCTAATATATATTGCATAATTTCCTCTTTGCTTACTTTTAAACGTAGTAAAATATTAATTTCTCATCATAGTTACTTTAATGTTGAAGTAAATCATACTCTTTCTCGGATTCTAATAAAATATTTTTATAATATGGCGGATGGTGTATTATCTGTATCAAATGGTATTACAGCGCATTTGGAATCTTTAGGAGTCAGGAAAAGTTTGTGTACTACCATCTATAATCCGGTAGATATTAATTATGTGATAAATTCTTCTAATGAACCGTGTAATAATCTGGATCATCCCTATATAATATTTGTAGGAAGGTTAAGCAAGGTGAAAAACTTGAAACTGTTAATAGATGCTTTTGGGATTTTACGAGAACGATTAAAGGATACAAATTTAGTGATTGTTGGTGACGGAGAAGAAAAAGAGGATTTGGTGAATTACGTAGAGAGTCTCGGATTGGACAAAGAAATTCTATTTACAGGTCCATTGGCTAATCCGTACTCTTTAATGGCTAAATCTATGCTTATCACGTTAACTTCTATTTCAGAGGCATTACCCACTGTGATCATTGAAGCTTTTGCTTTGGGAAAGACGGTGGTTTCAACGCCTACTTGTGGAGCTATTGATCTATTGTCTGGTGGAGAATATGGATATTTAACAAAGCGGTTTGATAATCCTATTGAATTTGCTGAGTTAATGGAAAAAGCAGTAGCACTACCTATTGATCAAAAAAAACTGGTAGATAGGGCTAATTTTTTTGCTGTAGAGAACCAATCAACCGAGTTGATTCACTTATTAAATCATTTATAATTTTTAAGCTGTTATGTTTTTTGACCGTTTGTTTAAAAATAGAATATGGGAATTATGGTGCTTAAGAAAATATTCATTCATAACTCTTGGTCATATTGTTACAGAACAATCTGTTATAGCCGTATCTGATAACTCTGTACCGAAATGTGGAGGACTGGTGGATCGATTGAAAGGGATTATTTCTTTGTTTCATTTTTCAATCGTAACCGACAAACGTTTTTATATTAATTGTACATTCCCGTTTGATCTCAACAAATATTTGATTCCTAATGAATACAATTGGGAAATTATTTTAGATAGATATCCTATTTATCAGTTCAGAACACTCTATTTAATCGGTGAAATGGATGGAGAACGATTATTCAGCTATAAAGGGAAACGCTCTTTGTTGATCTATTCAAATTTTAATTTAATTTCTCAGCTAAATGCTTGTTATAAAACTGATTTTTCATTTGGGGAATTATTTAAGATATTATTTAAACCTTCGGAAATGGTTAAGGGAAAAATTGAATATGTAAAAAATCTTTTTTGTCTTGATAATTATGTTGCTGTACATTTTAGATTTCAACAATTATTGGGTGATTTTAGGGATGTAAATGGCAATGTTTTAGATCAGAATGGACAAAAAAAGATGATAAGTGATTGCTTGTCTATGCTAAATCAGATACAAAACAAACATCAGGACATGAAGTTTCTTATCTTTTCAGATTCATCTAAATTTATAGAAAAATGTGGAGAATGTGGTTATACGATAATTCCTGGGACAATCGGACATATTGATTTCTGTGAAACAGATGATGTGTTCTTAAAAACATTTGTTGATTTCTTTTTAATAAGTGAAGCTAAGTATACCTATTCTGTTATTTTGGATCAGATGTATCCGTCTGCTTTTCCGGAATATGCCTCTTTATTGAATAATGTCCCTTTCCAAAGAGTATACTCTTTGGAATCCGAAATGATTTAAGAAGGAACGATTACTTACCTAAAAAAATGAATATGCCTGTTCTTTTACAAATAAATGTTGTGGTGAATAGTGGTTCGACCGGTCGTATTGTTGAGGAGATTGGTCAAAAAGCAATTTCATTAGGTTGGGACAGCTATATTGCTTATGGACGTAATAAATGTCCAAGTCAGTCAAATTTGATAAAAATAGGGACCAATTGGGATTTGAGATTTCATGGTTTGCAAACTCGATTGTTCGATAGACATGGTCTAGGGTCGAAAAGAGCTACAGAGAGGTTAATTAAGAAAATAGGTGAAATACATCCGGACATTATTCATCTTCATGTAATTCATGGTTATTATTTGAATTATAAAGTGTTGTTTAAATTCCTGTCAGAATCGAATATTCCTGTAGTATGGACAATGCATGATTGTTGGGCATATACTGGACATTGTGTCTATTATACATCTGTAAATTGTGAAAAATGGAAGACTGAATGTAGCCATTGTCCTGTTTCTACTTCCTATCCACAGAGTGTTTTATGGGATAGGTCAAAACATAATTTTAGGAATAAAAATGAAGCATTTACTTCTTTGGATAGAAAAAAGTTGGTTATTGTACCTGTTTCAAAGTGGTTAGCGGATGAAGTGAAAGGTTCTTTTCTTAAGAAATATCCGATAGTTCCTATATACAATGGAGTGAATACGGATGTTTTTGTTCATTCATCTATAAATAAAAAGAAATATGGAGTTGATGGGAAGTTTATGATTTTAGGAGTCGCAACTCAATGGACGGAAAGAAAAGGAATTCAAGATTTTATAAAACTTTCGAAATTTATTTCTGAGGATGTTGCGATTGTATTAGTAGGACTTACTCACAAACAAATAGTAGGTTTGCCTTCTTCCATAATAGGTATTTCTAAGACTGATAATGTACAACAAATGGTAGAATTGTATTCTTCCGCAGATCTTTATATAAGTTTTTCTATGGAGGAAACATTTGGTTTGACTATTGCTGAAAGTTTATCTTGTGGTACTCCTGCATTAGTTTACAATACGACTGCTACTCCTGAAATAGTCTCTGAAGAAACTGGTTTTATTGTTACTCCTGGGGATTTTAATGCTGTTATAGATGTGATAAATACAGTTAAATTACATGGAAAAACAAATTATTCTGAAAAATGTCATCAACGTGCTCTTACTTTTTTTAGTAAAAAGAGTAAATCTAGTGATTATATTTCTCTTTATAAATCTCTTCTGGGAATATAAAAAATATGAATTCTACTGTTCTGATTATTTCTGCAGTTTTTCCTCCCGAACCTGTTGTTTCGGCTAAATTGTCGTCAGATATAGTTAATGACTTGGTGGCATTTGGCATACATGTGACAGTTCTGCACCCTAAACCGACTCGTCCGTTTGGTTTTTATTTTAATCGGGAAAAACGTGCTGGTCTTAACTTTCAAGAAGTGCTGTTGCCTTCTTATACATGTCCGAAATCGAATGTTTTTGGTAGATTATTTGAAAGTTATAGTTTTGGATGTAAATGCCGGAATTACATACAATCTCATCATTTGGAATTAGCTTGTATTTATGTTAATTCTTGGCCTCTTTTCTCACAAGCTATTATCGTAAAAACGGCTTCAAAATACGGTATACCTTGTATTATGCATGTACAAGACATCTACCCTGAATCGTTTATTAATAAAATGTCGTCCGGATTGTGGGCTATGTTATTTCAAAGAGCCTTACTTCCTATTGATAAATATATATTGTCTCATGCAGATTACATTTTTGCAATATCTGCCAATATGAAGGAGTATTTAGTGAAGACAAGAAAGATTGATTCAACAAAAATTTCAATTATTGAAAATTGGCAGAATGAAGATGAATTTATAGCTTACCATAATAAGCTACAGATGAAAAAAGAGAACAGGCCTCTGACTTTTATGTATTTAGGGAACAATGGTCCAATAGCAGGAGTAGAGTTTTTGATACATTGTTTTGTAAAGGCGAATATTCAGGGAGCACGTTTAGTGATCGCTGGGAGTGGATCAAGAAAAGTAGCATGCATGGAATTGGCTAAAACTTATTCAAATGTGGAAATTGAGTTTTGGGATGTTCCAGATGGGAAAGTACCGGAAATTCAAGATCAGGCGGATGTGATGTTGCTTCCGATCAAAAAAGGGGCAGCGATGAGCTCAATTCCTTCTAAATTACCTGCATATATGTTTTCTAAAAAGACGATTCTGGGATCTATGGACATGGAGAGCGATACTGCAAGAGCTATAGAGGATGCTGGGTGTGGAATAGTAGTTCGTCCGGAAAATGAAGAGGAGTTAGTACGGGCATGGAAAGAGATGGCGCAATGGAGTAAAGATGCGATGGAACAGAAAGGGGATAATGGTTTTATATATGCCATGAATCGCTTTTCTAAAAAATCTAATTTACCGATAATAACGGATATCATTAAAGAAATATGTATCAAGTAAGAATCGTTGATTTTATAGAAATTGACTCTATTGTTGCAATTCATAACAATGCTTTTCCCGGTTTCTTTCTTACGCTATTAGGGAATCGTTTTTTGAGACTATATTACCGTTCTGTATTGAGGCATAAAGATGGTATTCTATTGGGGTGTTACGACGAGACTGAAAAACTATCTGGTTTTTGTGCCGCAACAATCTCTGCTAAAGGATTTAATACTAAATTGATAAAGACGGCCTTTTTCTCTTTTTGTAGTGTGGGGATCTATCTCTTATTTACAGATGCTAATGCTTTGAAACGTTTGTATCTTAATTGGTCCAAAAAAGATAATATGCAGGAGGATACAAAAGACTATGCCGAATTACTTTCAATTGGAGTTAATTCCTCCAGTCAAGGTAAAGGATTGGGGAAATTTATGTTGTCTGAATTAGAAAATATGGTTTCTAAGAAGGGGTGTGGAAGAATTTCCTTAACAACAGATTGTCATGATAACACTAAAGCTATAAAATTTTATAAATCAATGGGCTATGAAGTATATTATGAGTTTATTACGTATCCCAATCGGAAAATGTATCGCATGATAAAATTATTAAAATGATTAGCTTATGAAAATACCATTTTCACCACCTTATATTGACGAGGCGGTCATCAACGAAGTCGTTGATTCGTTACGTTCCGGTTGGATCACATCCGGTCCGAAAGTGAAGGCTTTGGAGGAAGAAATAAAATCTTTCTCGGGAGCAAAGGAAGTACTTTGTGTCAATTCCTGGACATCAGGAGCTATTATGATGTTGCGTTGGCTGGGAGTGAAGGAGGGAGATGAAGTAATTGTTCCTGCTTATACTTATAGCGCAACGGCATTGGCCGTGCTTCATGCCGGGGCTAAACCGGTGATGGTGGATTCCGGAATGGATTTTAATATCTCGGTAGAGGCTGTTCGTAAAGCTATTACTGCTAAAACAAAGGCAATTATCCCGGTAGACATTGCCGGTTTTCCTTGCGATTATGAAAAGATCATGGCACTGGTACAGGAATCTGAAATGATAAAATTGTTCCGTGCGGAATCTCCCGTGCAAGAAAAATTAGGGCGTATCTTGGTGATGAATGATGCTGCACATTCTTTGGGGGCACGTTACAGTAACCGGCAGCGTACCGGTTGCGAAACTGATGTGGCTATCTTTTCACTCCATGCCGTGAAGAACGTGACTACTGCCGAAGGCGGAGCCATTTGTTTGAACTTGCCCAAGCCGTTCGATAATGCAGAGCTGTATAAAGAACTCCGGATGATGAGCCTGAACTGCCAGACTAAGGATGCTTTTTCGAAATCGAAAGCCGGAGGATGGCGTTATGATATTGTCGGTTTCGGTATGAAAATCAATATGGCCGATGTGAATGCTGCCATCGGACTGGCGCAAATACGGGAATATCCGGAGTTACTGAAGGAGCGGAAGAGGGTGTTCAATACTTACAATGATGCTTTTTCGACTTGTGACTGGGCCATCGTTCCGCCTTCTGTAGATGGAGAAAAGGAAAGCTCTTATCATATTTATGCTTTGCGTGTGAAAGACTTTACAGAAGAGCAACGTGACCGGATGATTGACGAGATCGCTAAACGTGAAGTGGCTGTGAATGTACATTTTATACCGATGCCGATGTTGTCGTTCTTCAAATCGATGGGATATGATATGAATGATTATCCACAGGCTTATCAGAATTTTAAGGGTGAGATATCATTGCCGATATATCCTCAACTGGATAGTGAAAAATTGAATTTCATTATTGATACTGTAAAGGCGGCCTATACGACCGTAATCGCAGAAAACAGATAGTATATTTACAAACACTAAACAGATAAGCTTCTTGATTCGTTTTTTCGATATTGTTTTTTCCCTTTTGGGAATCCTCCTGCTTTCTCCCGTTTTTCTCTTTCTTTATATAGCCATCTGCCTTGAAAGTAAAGGAGGCGGTTTCTATAAACAACTTCGTGTGGGACAATACGGGCGGGACTTTTATGTCTATAAATTCCGTTCAATGCGTGTGGGGGCTGATAAGAAGGGACTGATAACGGTGGGGGGGAGAGATCCCAGAATAACCCGTACCGGGTATTTTATCCGGAAGTATAAATTAGATGAATTACCCCAATTGTTCAATGTACTGAAAGGTGATATGAGTCTGGTGGGACCACGGCCTGAGGTTCGTAAGTATGTGGATTTGTATACTGATGACCAGAAAAAGGTATTGAGCGTACGTCCCGGAATTACGGATTATGCTTCTATTGAATATGTGGATGAAAATACGATTCTTGGAAAGGCTTCGGATCCCGACAAGGCATATATAGAACAGATTATGCCCGATAAAATATGGTATAATATGAAATATATATGTAATCGTTCGGTGAAGGAATATTTTAAAATTATATTTCTGACATTTTGGAGCATCATTCGTTAGATACGTTTTTGAAGAAAGTGAAGGAAGTTCTTCTTTTTGTTTTTGTACCTTATTACGTGAGAAAGAAGAAGTAGTAGTTCCAGAAAGTACTAATGATCAGAATGGTATAAATCAAATAAATCTAATTACTTATGGAAAACTTAACAGAGAATGATTTTCAGCGTGTGGCAGATTGGCTTGGCGTTGAAGTGGCAGTGATAAAAGCCGTACAGACAGTTGAAACCGGTGGTCGTGGGGGCTTTGTGGCTCCGGGGCGACCGGTGATCTTATTCGAAGGACACATCTTTTGGCGTGAACTCAAGAAGCAGGAGTTTGATCCGGAGAAATATGTTGCGGGCAATGAAAATATTCTTTATCCTAAATGGGAGAAGGGGCATTATTATGGAGGGATAAGAGAGTATGAACGTTTGGAAAAGGCCCGGAAAATACATAAAGAAGCTGCTGACGCTTCCACTTCATGGGGAATGTTCCAAGTGATGGGCTTTAACTATGTGATGTGCGGGTATGGCTGTGTAGATGAAATGGTGAAAGATATGTGTACCGGAGAAGATAAGCAACTGGAGGCATTTGCGAGGTTTGTTAAACTTGCTGAGTTACGGCCCAATCTGGAGCGGAAAGACTGGACCGGTTTTGCCAAAAGATATAATGGTTCCGGATATGCTCAGAATCAGTACGATAAAAAACTGGAAGAGGCTTATCGGAGATTTACGAAGTAGAAAAGAGATATACCCGGTTTTCGGGTATAGATTTTTGTTTCGTCCCCAGCTTTATACTATATCGGGTATAAATCTGGGGACATTCCGTTAAACGGATATAATATGAATAATCGAACCATAGCAGAGTATGTGAAGTAGATGTATGAGAAAGAATTAAGTAATAACTCTGATAATGTGATGATTATAACTTGTTCTGTATAACTTGATCCGGACGCCTCATTTTCCTTTGTCATCTTCCTACAAATGTTCACCTTTGCAATGTTGATCAACGCAATGTGAATAAAATCAGTGGTAATAACATTAAAAAAAGGAGATTAGGAATATGGCATTATTTTATAAAGCAGTAAAATCGACTATGGCAACTAAGGCCGGTGATAAGAAATGGCACTTGAATTTGGTGAAGGTAGGCAAGGTGGTATCTACTCAGCAATTGGCTGAAATGATTGCGGAAAAGTCGTCGTTGACTCCGGGTGATGTGCATAATGTGGTTCGGAACTTGATGACAGCGATGCGTAGTGCACTGCTGGACAGTAAGACGGTACGTCTGGACGGATTGGGTACTTTTACGATGAAAGCGCGTACACGGGGAAGGGGAGTGGACAAAGAGGAAGAGGTGAATCCGAATCAGGTGGCAGCCCTTCTTTGTCATTTTACTCCTGAATATACTCGTCCTGCGGCTATCGGTACTACCCGGGCTTTGTTTCAGGGTGTTGAGTTTCAGAAGGCGAGTGGGATCGGTGCTTCGGGCAATAATGGTTCCGGAGGTGGTGATGGAGACATAGTAGATGATCCGACTGCGTAGTTGCATTTTTAATAGGATGAAAAAGATGAAGAAAAATAATTGGAACGTTATTTTGAAAGTGATTATTGCTGTAGCAAGTGCTATTGCTGGGGTGATCGGAGGGCAGGGGTTGCTTTGATAGGCGGCTGACAGCTCCGGTTGGAATGATAAATGCCAGTGTCCGTTTGAAAGAGTGGATGCCGGCATTTTATTATATTACCTGTAGAACCGGGAATGCAAAAGAGCATTAATAATAGGGCCTATATAGTGGTGTGAATGATATTATAAGATAAAGGAGAATAAAATCTACATTAAAATGATCAAATTTTGTAAGTTTCTGTTTTTTTTGATATTTTTGTACAGTGGAATGGATTACTGAGATTACTGATATATGGTGACCTCGCACAAACGAACAAACAGAGCCTCATGGGAAATAATGTATCATTGCTAAAGTATGCACTGCTGATAGTACTTTTTTGTACCTCATGTGTAAAAGAAAAAGATTTGTATGAACCGTCGGGTAAGAATCCTGATGATACGGAAGAACTGGATTTATCATTTAAATTCTCTTTGAGAACCGATAAGCAGATCGGTGTGATGGCTACCTCTGCGGATGAGAAGGTTGCTGAAGGCATCTTGATAGGGATTTATCCCCAACAACCTTATGAGGAGGATGGGACTATTGTCATTAAGCCTCTTTATGTTGGTTATACAGATGTGGATGGATGCATTTATGCTATTATATCTGTTCCGGTAAATGTCGATAAGGTATATATAACTTCATTGACTGCCGGTTTTCCCGGTGTACAGGAGGTTGATGTGCAACCGGGAATGACGTGTGTCTTGTCTGCCGTACCCTTTCAAGTCAGTACCAGTGCTTCTACTCGCATGGCTGTTGCCCGGGGCGGGGCAGAGTTGGCGATTCCTGTCAGCCAGAAGCTAAGCAATCTTTATGAACTGTATAGTCCATATGCGGATGCAGAAGTTGGGAAAGACGGCATCCCGCTTTTAAATGCTTCGCCGCTTGTTTCAAAAGAAGAATTGTCACCTAAATTTTTAAACCGGGTGAATAGTTGGTATCCGGAACAGAAGAATGTACAGGATGTGGATCTGAATAAGAGTTCGGATCTGGTGGTTACTGACGAACTGGGAGCAGAAGTGTGGGCTACATATGTTGGTGATGGGGGATTCTATGTAAATAATAGGACTGTTTACAATGTTTTGACTTACTATAGTTATAAAGAAGGGGAACTCAATAAACGCGAAGATATACAGGGACATCGTATGACCTTGCTGTTGCCGAACACCCATCAGGAAAAATGTCCGTCGGGACTGAAAGTACAATTATTATATTGGGACGGAAACAAGTATGATACAATATTTCCGAAAGGTACACGTATCGGTTTTGCCGTGGCACGTGACGGGTTAAACATGACGAATATCGCTACTGGCGGTGTAAACTCGAAGAGTGCCTATAAATTCCAGAATCAGACATTTCCTAATGCGAATGTAAACGGATTCTATTATTCTACTCCAACCTTGAATACAACTAAAAAAACAAATGCCGTGATCCGTAGTATGTCCGATTACAACTGCTGCATTATGGGGTTTGATATCCGTCCTTATGGCGATGCGAAAGCTGATTATGATTTCAATGACGTGCTGATAAGGCTTACCGCATCACCGGTATCTGCCGTTAAACCGGAAGAAGATATTCCGGTAATTGATGAATTCGCTCCTTCGGAGGCTGTTTATGGAACACTTGCTTTTGAAGACCAGTGGCCTAAGATGGGAGATTATGATTTCAATGATTTTGTGATGAATTATGCTTATGAGCTGGAGAAAGGAGATGATAATTCTATTACTGCCGTGAAATTGACTTTCACACCAGTTGCGAAGGGGGCAGCCCCGTGGACGCATATTGGGGTCGGGATTGAACTTCCGCTTTCCGAGGACATTATTGACCGGTCAAAACTGGAGGGTGCTATTATTGAGGAAGGGAATGAATGGGCCACTTTCATTGTGTGGAACGATGTAAATGTAGCTTTGGGGACTACTGAGGGATATGTGAATACGGAAGGGACGGCAACCGGAATTTCCGGGACTCCCGCTGAAATAACCGTTCGGTTGAAAACTCCTGTCAGCAATCTGCAGACTCAAAATTTTAATCCGTTTATCTTTGTCAACAGCCGTCAAAAAGAGATTCATCTGGTAGATTATAAACCGACAAAGCATGCGGATGTTTCACTTTTCAAAACAGAAAATGATCGCTCGGATCCTGAGTTCGGAGTTTACTATCGCATGGACAACCGCTATCCCTGGGCACTTGATTTCCCACGTAAAGAAGCCTCCTCACCGGCATGGAAGTATCCGAAGGAGAGAATTAATGTCATACAGGCATATCCTAATTATGAAAAATGGGTACTTGATCAATCGAACCTTTCGTGGTTTGATGCGAGTGTGTCGGGGAACGTGAATAAGGAATTCTTATATTAAGGAGAAAATAAAATCCTCCGTAGAAAAAGGCATCTACGGAGGATTATTTATTTTTTCTTTCTCAAGTCTCTTCCTTCAAATCGGCAAATTGCCTCTATCCACTCTTCGGTCAGTGGCTTGGATTGATGTTTCTCCAAGTCGAATGTCACCATGACCGAGCGACAAATACATTTCACTTCCATTGTTTCGGTATCGATAACCCGTTGCATCAGATGAAAACTTTTGGTTCCGATCTCACAGACGGCAGTTTGAACGGCAATGTGGTCGGATGAAAAAATCTGTGCCAGAAAGTCGGCTTCAATGTGTACTACTACAATACCATCTTTTTCCCAGTCAACCCCCGGACAAACCGAGGCAAAGTATTCTGTTTTGCCGAGGTCGTAGAATGAAAAATAGACGGTGTTGTTGACGTGTCCGAACTTGTCTACGTCATTGAATCGTAGTTGTATAGGTAAACTGTGATGAAATTCGATTTCTTCCATTTGTTTTCTCTTAACCTTTGTTATTATTGGGCAAAATTAGTATTTTTGCACGTTATTCTCACAAGAAATAGATCAAGAAATGATAGAAGACATTAAAAAAGCTTGTCAAGTGATGAGCGAAGGCGGGGTGATTCTCTATCCCACCGATACGGTTTGGGGAATTGGCTGCGATGCTACCAATGAAGACGCTGTGCGCCGGGTGTATGAGATAAAACAACGTGCTGACAGTAAGGCGATGTTGGTATTGGTGGATTCGCCGGTGAAGGTCGAATTTTATGTGCAGGATGTCCCTTCGATTGCTTGGGATTTGATGGAAGTTGCCGATAAACCATTGACTATCATTTATTCCGGTGCTCGTAATTTAGCTTCAAATCTGCTTGCCGAAGACGGTAGCGTAGGCATCCGGGTGACGAACGAAGCATTCTCCCGTCGTTTGTGCCAGCAGTTTCGTAAGGCTATTGTTTCGACATCTGCCAATATCAGTGGACAGCCGGGAGCTGCCAATTTCAATGAAATCAGCGAAGAAATAAAATCGTCGGTAGACTACATTGTCAATTTCCGGCAGGATGATATGAGTCGTCCTAAACCATCGAGTATCATTAAGCTGGATAAAGGTGGAGTGATTAAGATTATTCGCGAATAATGGAAAAAGAAAAGATAAGTCTATTACAGTGCTTTATTATTTGGCGCGAGAATAAGATTAAAGAAAAGCAGTTTATTCTCATTTTAAGTTTTCTGGTAGGTATTTTTACAGCTATTGCTGCATTGATCCTGAAGTTCTTCATTCATACGATACAGAACTTTCTCACAGATAATTTTAATACGACAGAGGCCAACTACCTTTATCTGGTCTATCCGGTAGTCGGTATTTTCCTTGCCGGATGGTTTGTGCGCAATATCGTAAAGGATGATATCAGTCATGGGGTTACGAAGATCCTTTATGCAATTTCACGTCGTCAAGGACGTATCAAACGCCATAATATCTGGTCGTCGACCATTGCCAGTGCCATTACCATCGGCTTCGGCGGATCGGTAGGAGCCGAGGCCCCTATTGTACTTACCGGATCGGCTATCGGATCGAATCTGGGAAGTATGTTCAAGATGGAACACCGTACGTTGATGTTGCTGGTGGGATGTGGTGCTGCCGGTGCCATTGGAGGTATTTTCAAAGCGCCGATAGCGGGATTGGTATTCACTTTGGAAGTATTGATGATCGATCTTACCATGTCATCCTTGTTGCCGTTGCTAATTTCGGCTGTTACGGCTGCTACTGTTTCGTATATTACAACCGGGCAAGAGGCTATGTTTAAATTTCATTTGGATCAGCCTTTTGAGTTGGAACGTATTCCTTATGTGATTCTTTTAGGTATCTTTTGCGGATTGGTATCACTCTATTTCACACGTGCCATGAGTTCTGTAGAAGGGGTATTTGGTAAACTGTCCAATCCGTATAAGAAGTTGGCATTGGGTGGTGTGATGTTGAGTGTACTCATCTTTCTTTTTCCGCCTCTTTACGGTGAAGGTTACGATACGATTGAATTATTGCTGAACGGTACGAGTAATGCCGATTGGGATACGGTATTGAATAACTCCTTGTTCTATGGATATGGCAATCTGCTGTTGGTTTATCTGGTATTGATTATCCTGTTGAAGGTATTTGCATCGAGTGCGACTAACGGTGGAGGCGGATGCGGTGGTATTTTTGCTCCTTCGTTGTATTTGGGATGTATTGCCGGTTTTGTTTTCTCCCACTTTAGCAATGATTTTGATTTTACTTCCACTTTGCCGGAAAAGAACTTTGCTCTAATGGGAATGGCAGGAGTCATGAGTGGGGTCATGCATGCCCCGTTGACCGGTGTGTTTCTGATTGCTGAACTGACTGGCGGATATGACCTTTTTCTGCCTTTGATGATCGTTTCGGTCAGTTCTTATCTGACAATCATTGTGTTCGAACCCCACAGTATTTATTCCATGCGTCTGGCCAAGAAAGGACAGTTGCTGACCCATCATAAGGATAAGGCTGTACTGACATTGATGAAAGTGGAAAATGTAGTCGAAACAGACTTTGTCTGTGTACGTCCGGAAATGGATTTGGGTGAATTGGTAAAGGCTATTTCGACCTCCCATCGTAATATGTTTCCTGTGACAGACAAGGATGGAATTCTATTAGGCGTCGTGCTGCTGGATGATATCCGGAACATCATGTTCCGTCAGGAACTTTATCATCGTTTTACCGTTAGTAAATTGATGACTTCCGTTCCTGCCCGTTTGTATGATACCGACAGTATGGAACAGGTGATGCAGACGTTTGACGATACAAAAGCGTGGAACTTGCCGGTAGTCAACGAAGAAGGAAAGTATCTGGGATTTGTTTCAAAATCTAAAATATTTAATTCGTATCGCCAGGTATTGGTGCATTTCTCGGAAGATTGACGGGTTACAATTTCCGGAAACTTATAACTCATAGCTTTTTAAATATGAAAAAAGAAGATTTAAGAATCGTATATATGGGGACTCCTGATTTTGCAGTGGAGGCCCTGCGCTGTCTGGTGGAAGGCGGCTATAATGTAGTCGGGGTGATTACAATGCCTGATAAACCTGCCGGCCGTGGACACAAAATCCAATATTCTCCGGTAAAGCAATATGCGCTGGATCATCAGTTGCCTTTATTACAGCCGGAGAAACTGAAAGATGCAGAATTTGTTCAGGAACTTCGCGAATGGAAGGCCGATCTGCAGATTGTTGTGGCTTTTCGGATGTTACCGGAAGTGGTATGGAACATGCCTCGTTTTGGAACTTTCAATCTTCATGCTTCTTTGCTTCCGCAGTACCGTGGGGCAGCTCCTATCAATTGGGCGGTTATCAATGGAGATACGGAGACGGGGATTACTACTTTTTTCCTAAAACATGAAATCGATACAGGTGAGGTGATCCAGCAGGTGCGCGTTCCTATTGCTGATACGGACAATGTGGAAGTGGTGCATGACAAATTGATGCAGTTGGGCGGACGGCTGGTGATAGAAACGGTAGATGCTATTCTGGAGGGAAATGTAAAGGCAATTCCCCAGGAAGAAATGGCAGTGGTCGGCGAGCTTCGTCCAGCTCCGAAAATCTTCAAAGAAACCTGTAGGATTAATTGGAATCAGCCGGTGAAACGGGTTTATGATTTTATCCGCGGGCTTTCTCCTTATCCTGCTGCGTGGAGTGAATTACTTAATCCGGAAGGTGAAGCGGTTGTAGTGAAAATCTTTGAGAGTGAGAAAGAAGAGAAAGTACATGCACTGACTCCGGGGAGCATTATTACAGATGGAAAGCACTTCCTGAAAGTAGCCGTGTCGGATGGGTTTGTAAATATCCTTTCTTTACAGTTGCCGGGTAAAAAGAGGCTGAAGACAGATGAACTTTTGCGTGGGTTTCATCTGACTGAGGCATTTAGGATGAAGGCGGAATAATTGACGGTGAGGCTCTCTATCTTATGCTTTGATAGTGTAAAGGCAACGTACTGGAAAGCAGAGTCTGTCACTTGCAATTGTGGAATTAGAATAGAAGGAAAGAATTTCTGCCAAATAAACTGTTATAGAAGAGGGAGCTCTGATGTTTTTTTGTTAATTTTGTGCTATTATTAAAATATTGATGAATATGAAACCTATTATATCCCCTTCTATCCTTTCGGCAGATTTTGCATATCTGGCAAAGGATCTTGAGATGATTAACCGTAGTGAAGCCGACTGGGTGCACATTGACATTATGGACGGAGTATTTGTTCCGAATATATCCTTTGGCTTTCCGGTGCTGAAGTATGTTGCTAAGTTGACTCAGAAACCGTTGGATGTACATTTAATGATAGTCAATCCTGAGAAGTTTATTCCTGAAGTAAAGGCATTGGGGGCGCATATTATGAATGTACATTACGAAGCATGTCCACACCTTCATCGGGTGGTGCAACAAATCCGTGAGGCCGGTATGCAGCCTGCTGTTACCATAAATCCGGCCACTCCGGTAGCTTTGTTGCAGGACATTATCCGGGATGTATACATGGTGTTGATCATGAGTGTGAATCCCGGTTTCGGAGGACAAAAGTTTATTGAGCACTCGGTAGAGAAAGTACGTGAACTTCGTGAACTGATTGAGCGTACCGGATCGAAAGCGCTGATCGAGGTAGATGGTGGAGTGAATCTGGAAACAGGTGCCCGTCTGGTGGCTGCCGGGGCGGATGCGTTGGTAGCAGGAAATGCCATTTTTGCTGCTGAGAATCCGGAAGAGACGATTCATGCCATGAAAGGGCTGTAAGGCCGGCTTGTGAGCTTCCGGTATTTACATCGATATCCATTTTTACGCCTGCTATTACCTCTGATAGCAGGCTTTCTTGTTGGTAATTATTTGTTTTTCAAGGAGGTTTATATTCCGGATACCGTGTTGGTGGGAGTTTCTGCCGGATTATTTTTTCTGCTGCTGGCAGTCTATTTTTCACGTCGCTATTCGTTTCGGTGGATATTCGGCAGTGTTGCCTATCTACTTGTTTTTGGGGCCGGAACCGGCGGCATGAATCAGGTTTTACAACAAACTGTATATGCTTTCCAAAAACAAGAATGCGTTTATCGGGCTATCCTGACTGATCGGCCCGACGAGAAGGAACATACTTTTCTCTGTCCGGCATTTCTGACAGAAAAACAAGATTCAGTAGGAGTCGTACCGGTGAATCGGAAAGTATTGCTTTACATTTCGAAAGATTCACTCGCCGGAAGTTTACATAAGGGGGACGAATTAGTACTGATGGCACGCGTATCTCCACCTTCCAATAATGGTAATCCCGATGAATTTGATTATGCCCGTTATTTACGTTACAGAGGGATTGGAGGAGTTGCTTTTGTTGCAGAGGGAAAATGGCAGATAATCGGACACAGGATGTCCCGTTCCTTTCGGCAGATTGCATTGGACTGCCGGGACCGGATTCTGGATAAATATCGTGCTTTGAAGTTCGAATCGGATGAGTTTGCCGTACTTGCCGCGCTTACTGTTGGCTACAAAGAGGAATTGGGAGAAGATATTAGGGAGACTTATTCCGTGTCAGGGGCCAGTCATGTACTGGCACTTTCCGGACTTCATATCGGATTTTTATATATGCTGCTTCTTTTACTTCTGAAGTGGTTGCCGGGGAATGTTTGGGGGGTGAGGCTGTTTCGTGCGATAGTGATAATTACTGCATTGTGGGGATTTGCTTTCATTACAGGGCTGTCCCCTTCTGTGGTTCGTTCGGTTATTATGTTTTCATTGTTAGCTTTGTCGGTCTTATCCGGGCGTACGGGTATTTCACTTAATACGCTTGCGCTGACTGCATTTATTATGCTGGCGGTTCATCCTTTCTGGCTGTTTGATGTTGGATTTCAACTCTCTTTTTCGGCTGTTACTGCCATTCTACTGATATATCCCCGGTTGTTCAGGTTGCTTCCGATTGGTAATGGAGTATTAAAAAAAGTCTGGGCATTAATGTGTGTTTCGCTTGCTGCGCAGATAGGTACAGCCCCTTTGGTATTGTTGTATTTTTCCAGATTTTCCACCCATTTCTTATTGACTAATCTGTTGGTAATTCCACTTGTGTCGGTGATTATGTATTCAGCGGTTATTCTGCTGGTGGTCAGCCCTTTTTCTCAGCTTTATACTTGGTGTGCTGTGGCGGTGAAGTTTCTTATCGATTTACTGAATGCTGCGGTTCGTTGGGTAGAGCATCTACCGTTGGCATCTATCGATAATGTTTGGATTTATCCGGCGGAAGTTCTTGCCTTTTATCTGGCTTTGTTGGCCTGTATGCGTCATATGATGGTTCGTAGTGCGAAAAGTTTGTACCTTGTAGGTGTTTGCCTGTTGGTTACAGGTAGTCTTCATTGGGCATGGAGGATGGCTGACCGACCGGTGCAGAGCATTGTTTTCTATAATGTCCGGGGATGTCCGGTTGTACATTGCATTGAGTCTCAAGGTAAATCCTGGCTTGCCTATGCAGATAGCATTCCGGATGAAAGACGGCTTTCGCGTGCGGTAACCGGCTATTGGAACCGGTTACACCTGAATACCCCGATACCCATAACAAAAGACTATTGCTCTTCCGGCTTCTGGATGCAGGACCACCTGCTCCTGTTCGGTAATAAACGTATTTGTATGGTCAGTGATAACCGTTGGCGGAACAAAACTGTCGCTGAACCGTTAAACATAGATTATTTGTATTTGTGTAAGGGCTATACAGGACGATTGGAGTCATTGGCCCAACTGTTTCATTGCCGGGAGGTTATTCTGGATTCTTCCCTGTCCGCTTATTATAAGGGAGTGTTCAGTGAAGAATGCCGTCGGTTGGGATTGCATTTTATCTCCCTTTCCGACGAAGGTTCTGTGAGGTTTTTGCTCTAAGTACAAAGATTTATCGTATTTTTGCCAACTCATATTTATACAAACAAGTTATGCTGACTAAAGTAATTGCTCAAACCCATATTGATCATTTTACTAAATGGTTTGAACGGGCCGACAAAATAGTAATCGTATCCCATGTGTCGCCTGACGGAGATGCCATTGGCTCATCGTTGGGATTGTATCATTTTCTGGATTCTCAAGATAAAATTGTAAATGTAATTGTCCCTAATGCTTTCCCCGATTTCCTGAGATGGATGCCGGGTAGCAAGGATATTTTGCTGTATGACCGTTATAAAGAGTTTGCCGATAAGTTGATTATGGAAGCAGACGTTATCTGCTGTCTTGATTTTAATGCATTGAAGCGCATTGACGAGATGGCTGATATAGTAGCTTCCTCACCGGGACGTAAAATAATGATAGATCATCATCTTCATCCCGAAGACTTTTGTCGGATCACTGTTTCACATCCTGAAATTTCTTCTACTTCCGAATTGGTGTTTCGCCTGATTTGCCGGATGGGATATTTCAGTGACATTTCCAAAGAGGGGGCTGAATGTATTTATACTGGTATGATGACAGATACCGGAGGATTCACTTATAACTCTAATAATCGTGAGATTTATTTCATTATCAGCGAACTGCTTTCAAAAGGAATCGATAAAGATGATATCTACCGGAAAGTCTACAATACTTATTCCGAAAGCCGTTTGCGTTTGATGGGATATGTATTATCGAATATGCGGGTGTATAAAGATTATAATTCTGCGCTTATATCGCTGACCAAAGATGAACAGGGAAAATTTGATTATATCAAAGGCGATAGCGAAGGGTTTGTAAACATCCCGCTTTCGATTAAGAATGTCTGTTTCTCTTGTTTCCTCCGTGAGGATACGGAAAAGAAAATGATTAAGATTTCACTTCGTTCCGTAGGTAAGTTTCCTTGCAACCAGTTAGCTGCCGAGTTTTTCAATGGTGGTGGGCATCTCAATGCGTCAGGCGGAGAGTTTTACGGTACGATGGAAGAGGCTGTGAAAGTGTTTGAACAGGCATTGGAGAAATATAAGCCGCTTCTGAAACAATGAGGTCGCGGGTTGTCGGTTACAATTTATGAATAAGGAATGACAAGTGTATAACTTCTTGTTACTTTTGACTTATAGCCCATGGCTCCTTGCTCTTCCGTTAAAAGTTGAAAGTCAAAGGTTAAAAGACTTGAACTTTCTGCTTTTAAATCTAAAGATTCGACTAATTTAAAATACATTTGTACGGAATATACATAAGATACAGAAATGAAAAAACTTCTATTGTTATTTTTTTCCTTGTTAGCCTTCGGATATATGTTCCAGGCTTGCGACAATTCGAAGACTTATGCAGAAATGCTGGATGAAGAGAAAGATGCGGTAAACGCTTTTATTAAAAAGCACGATATCCGTACTATTTCTGAGAGTGACTTTGAAGCAAACGGATATAAGACGGATACGACCAAGAATGAATATGTAGCTTTCTCAAACGGAGTCTATATGCAGATTGTGGATAAAGGTATTGTTACCGATAAACCGGAAAATGACTCTATCAAGAATAACAATATTGTAGCCGTACGCTTTGTAGAGCACGATATCAAGGCTAACGATACCACTTGCTTCAATGTGGTGCTTCCCGGTTTCGAAAATTATCCGAACTACTATACTTATCCGGACGTTTTCCGTTATGTGGATAACGGTACTTCAGTAGCCGGTGTATTTACAGAGGGGTCGATGTATGCCAAATATGGTACGACGGATGTTCCTCCCGGATGGCTGCTTGCTTTAAAGTATGTTACCAATTATGCCCATGTGAGAATGATTGTACCTTCGAAGATGGGACATCAGAGTGCAAACCAATATGTAAACCCCTATTTCTACGATATTCGTAAATTTCAGAAAGCATTGAACTAAAACTACTAAATAACCAATTTTCTAAAACAACAACCTATGACTCTAATCAAATCTATCTCTGGTATCCGTGGAACCATTGGCGGAGGCGCAGGCGAAGGACTGAACCCGCTTGACATTGTAAAATTCACGTCGGCTTATGCCACTTTGATTCGCAAAACATGCAAATCAAAAAGTAACAAGATAGTAGTGGGCCGTGATGCCCGCATTTCCGGTGAGATGGTAAAGAATGTCGTAGTCGGTACTTTGATGGGTATGGGCTGGGACGTAGTTGATATCGATCTTGCTTCTACTCCGACAACAGAATTAGCTGTGACAATGGAAGGGGCTTGCGGAGGGATCATCCTGACTGCATCACACAATCCCAAGCAGTGGAATGCACTGAAATTACTGAACGAATACGGAGAATTTCTGAATGCAGCCGAAGGACAAGAAGTGCTTCGCATTGCTGCGGCCGAAGAATTCGATTATGCAGATGTTGATCATCTGGGTTCTTATCGCAAAGATCTTACTTATAACAAAAAACATATCGACAGTGTATTGGCGCTTGACCTGGTAGATGTAGAAGCTATCAAGAAAGCTAACTTCACTGTAGCCATCGATTGCGTAAACTCCGTAGGGGGTATTATTCTGCCTGAACTGTTGGAACGTCTGGGAGTGAAACACGTAGAAAAACTCTATTGCGAACCGACCGGTAATTTTGCCCACAATCCCGAACCTCTGGAAAAGAATCTGGGTGATATCATGAACCTGATGAAGGGGGGAAAAGCAGATGTCGCATTTGTTGTTGACCCTGACGTAGACCGTCTGGCCATGATCTGCGAGAACGGTGTGATGTATGGTGAAGAATATACATTGGTCACAGTGGCCGACTATGTACTGAAACATACTCCGGGTAATACGGTATCTAATTTGAGCTCTACACGTGCTTTGCGCGATGTGACCCGTAAATATGGTATGGAGTACAATGCTTCTGCAGTAGGTGAAGTGAATGTAGTGACCAAGATGAAGGCAACCAATGCGGTGATCGGAGGTGAAGGTAATGGTGGAGTGATTTATCCTGCCAGCCATTACGGACGTGACGCTTTGGTAGGTATCGCATTATTCCTTAGCCATTTGGCTCACGAAAGCAAGAAGGTGAGCGAGTTGCGTGCAACTTATCCTCCTTATTTTATTGCTAAGAATCGTGTAGATCTGACTCCGGAAATAGATGTAGATGCTATCCTTGCTAAGGTAAAGGAAATCTATAAGAACGAAGAAATCAATGATATCGACGGTGTGAAGATTGACTTTGCAGACAAGTGGGTACACTTGCGTAAGAGCAATACCGAAGCCATTATCCGTGTATACAGTGAAGCATCGACTATGGAGGCTGCTGAGGAAATAGGACAGAAGATTATGGATGTAATCAATGAATTGGCTAAGTAAAGATTCTAAAAAATAATAGAAGGGCTGCATTGACAACGATGCAGCCTTTTTTATGAATTATAATGGAGTAATCTTCTAAAAATCATAAGATTGTCCATCTTTTAAGAAATAAAGTCTATTTTTTGGAAATGATATTTCTTGTTCCTTTGTACCTTCAATTAACCCTCTTATATCGTATATCATGAAATTGAGACTTTCTTTGTTTACTATAGTGGTCGGTCTATTTTTCTTGTTTTCTGCTACGTCGGCTACCGCTGCACCTTTTACCTCTTCTTCGTATCCTGCTTATACTATCCCTGTGGAACAGGAAGGAGTTCGACAGCCTGTGATACTGCTAAATGGAACCTGGCAATTTAAATATTCACCCCAAAGCAAATGGACTACAATTAAAGTTCCCGGTGAGGCAGCTATGCAAGGATATGCCATAGAACACGACAAGCCTTTTTTCTACCGGAAATCGTTTACTATTCCTGCCGATTATGCCGGAAAACGTATTATTCTCCGTTTTGACGGAGTTTACAGCCATGCTAAATTAAGTGTCAATGGGCAGTTGGTGCGCGAACATCACGGTGGCTTTACTCGTTGGGAAACCGATATAACAGCACAGGCCCGTCCAGGGAAGAAAAATGAAATACAGTTGGAAGTGACCGACCGGCTGGATGAAATCTCTTATGCTTCGGGATATGCACATCACCCTGTTGGAGGGATTCTTCGGGATGTGACTTTGTTCACGTTACCTGTTACCCATCTTTACGATATTAGTGTAGAGACTCATTTGGACTCATTGTACCGGGATGCTGTCCTTCGTTTTGCCTGTACATCTGCCGGAAATGAACCTGCTGAAGTCCGGTTGCAGCTGACAGCCCCTGACGGAAAACCTGTACAACTTCCTCAGGATTGTTTTCCGTTGAAGGCCGGAGCAGAAGAACAGGTCTGGTCGCTGCCTGTTTCACGTCCGTTGAAGTGGGATGCTGAACATCCGAATTTATATACCCTGACTGTTGTACTTCTGCAGGATCGGAAAGAAATCAGCCGTTTTATCCGTAAAGTGGGATTTCGTGAAGTTAAAATAACAGGTAATCGTATGTTGGTGAACGGACAGCCTGTGAAATTGCGCGGAGCCTGCCGGCATGATATTCATCCCACTCTGGGACGAACCACTACCGCTGAATTGGACAGCCTTGATGTACTTCTGTTCAAAGAGGCGAACATGAACTTTGTACGTACGTCGCACTATCCTCCTTCTGAAAGATTCCTGGAATACTGTGACCGTTATGGGGTGTATGTCGAGAGTGAGACTGCTGTCTGTTTTGTAGATACTTATCGGCAGAAAAATTATGCTCCCGGTAAAACGCAAAGCAATCCCGAATATACTGACCGTTATCTGGGACAGTGTCAGGAGATGGTGAAGAGTTTCCGCTCTCATCCGTCTATTTTGTTTTGGAGTATCGGTAATGAGAGTGTGTATGGTACTAACTTTCAGCTTTGTTGGGACTGGGTGAAGGCAACAGACACGACTCGTCCCGTTATTTTCAGTTATCCAGGATCGGTAGACACAAAGGAGAAAATTTATGATATACTCAGTATGCACTATCAGGATGTGAACGGTAACCTTTCGCAATGGGGAATGAATACCCGCCACTTTCAGGGACATGGGATTCCTGCTCTTTTTGACGAATGGGCACATCCGGCCTGTTATACTTATTCTACTTTGCAGACTGACCCGAATATCCGTGAGTTCTGGGGAAAATCACTTGACATGATGTGGAGTGGACTGTTTGATGCGCCCGGAGGGTTGGGAGGAGCTATTTGGGGATATGTAGATGAAACTTTTGCTTTGCCTGTGCCCAAGGCCGGTACTTCGTTCTGGAAAGAGTTTGCCCACACAGCCAAGCCCGAAGGCTATCAAGGTAATTGTGTAGGTTATGGTGAGTGGGGAATCGTAGATGTATGGAGACGTCAGAAACCGGAATTTTGGGCTACGAAGAAAGCGTATTCGCCTGTGCGTCTGTTAGTTGATGATATTCGTAACTTCACTTCCGGACAGCGTTTGGTGCTTCCGGTTTATAATCGCTTTGGTCATACGAGCCTGAACGAACTTCAGATGAGTTATACTTATCGGGGGGTGAAGAAGAATCTTGCACTTCCGGCCATTCCGCCCCATCAGAAAGGGAGCATAGTGATCCCCGCTGACCGGTGGGAAGAAGGTGAGCATCTGTTGATTGAATTTAGGACGGCCGATGGAAGCCTGATCGACACTTACCGTCCGATACTCGGAGCGGAGAAGATTGTTTTTCCACCTGTGCTTGACGGAAATAAGCTATCGGTGGAAGAAACCGGTGACTGGGTGATCATTCGTGGGGAAGGTTTTGAAATACCGTTCAGTAAAGAGACAGGGTTGATTACACAAGCCAAAGCCGGCGACCGGGTACTGATAGAAAAAGGACCTTTCCTGAACTTGTATATTAACCTGAATCATTTGACAGGAGCGGAAGTACGCAAAGCAGCTACGCGGTTTATGATTTTGGAAGAGGACTGGAAGAAAAGTGCATTCAGTTACCGGCAGGAAACAAACGGAGATGTATATATCGACCTTGCCGGAAATTATAAGGAGGTAACTGTTGATTTTTCGATAAAAATAACTCCCGATGGACAGTTGGAGGTGGATTACCTGACAGATGGAGCTCCCAACGGATTTCTGCGTGAAACAGGTTTGTCTTTCCATCTGGCAGATGCCATACAGCAGTTGGACTGGAAACGTAAAGGGTATTGGAACTATTATCCGGAAAAAGCTTTTGCTGGAAATGAAGGAAAGACTGCTTTATACATTTCGAAGCAGGCTGCTTACGGTAAAGAACCCCTTCAACCTTGGGGAGACGATACACACAACTATTATTATTGGGCAGATGCAGGAGCCAATTGCCGCTACCCGTTGACTCAAACCGCTAAGGGGATGAAAGAAAACATCTATTATTATACTCTTTCGACAGCTTCCCCTTCTATCCATCAGCTTTCGGTTTTGTCTACAGATGCTTCGGTGGCATGCCGGATCAATAAACAACCGGATGACCAACTGATCCTGTATGTCAACAATTGCTGGGATTATCCCGAAATAGCATGGGGGAATTTTTGCAAAACCCTTGAAGCGCTGCCTTGCTTCGGAAAAATAAAGATGAGGCTTAAATAATAATAATTCAATAAAACCCAAGAACAATACAATAATAACATGAAAAAACTGATTTTACTTCTCGTACTGATTTTTTCGTTGCCTGTCGCGGCGCAGAACTTTACGATCGGGAAGAATACCTTTCTTTTAAATGGCAAGCCTTTCACCGTAAAGGCTGCCGAGTTGCATTATACCCGTATTCCGGCACCTTACTGGGAACATCGCATCGAGATGTGTAAGGCATTGGGCATGAATACCATTTGTCTTTATGTGTTTTGGAACATTCACGAGCAGACTGAGGGTAAATTTGACTTTACCGGACAAAATGATATAGCAGCTTTCTGCCGTCTGGCACAGAAGCACGGAATGTACGTTATTGTCCGTCCAGGTCCTTATGTCTGCGCCGAATGGGAAATGGGCGGACTTCCCTGGTGGCTATTGAAGAAGAAAGATATCGTTCTCCGTACACTCGATCCTTACTTCATGGAGCGTACAGCTATTTTTATGAAGGAAGTTGGCAAGCAGCTCGCACCTTTGCAAATTACCCGGGGAGGGAATATCATTATGGTACAGGTAGAAAATGAATACGGTGCCTATGCTGTTGATAAACCTTATGTCTCGGCGATTCGTGACATCGTGAAAAGTGCCGGGTTTACTGAGGTTCCCCTTTTCCAATGTGATTGGAGCAGTACTTTCGACCGGAATGGTCTGGACGATCTGCTTTGGACTATCAACTTTGGTACGGGAGCCAACATTGAGCAACAATTTAAACGTCTTAAGGAGGCTCGTCCGGACACACCGTTGATGTGCAGCGAGTTTTGGAGTGGGTGGTTTGATCATTGGGGGCGCAAACACGAGACTCGTCCCGCCAAGAGTATGGTACAGGGCATAAAGGATATGCTCGACCGCAATATCTCTTTCAGTCTTTATATGACACATGGGGGTACTACTTTCGGCCATTGGGGAGGTGCCAACAACCCTGCTTATTCTGCTATGTGCAGTTCGTATGATTATGACGCTCCCATCAGTGAACCGGGATGGGCTACAGATAAATATTTCCAACTGCGTGATCTGCTGGAAAACTATCTGCCTGCAGGTGAACAGTTACCGGCTGTTCCCGTAGCTTTTCCGGTCATAGAGATACCCGAGGTGAAGTTTACGCGGGTGGCTCCCCTCTTTGCCAATCTGCCGGAAGCGAAACAGAGCACGGATATACAACCGATGGAAGCTTTCGATCAGGGATGGGGAACTATTTTGTATCGGACTGTTTTACAGCAGCCTGTAGATGCCGGTACGACGATGAAGATTACAGAAGTACACGATTGGGCACAGGTTTTTGCGGATGGTAAACTATTGGCTCGCCTCGATCGCCGTCGTGGTGAATTCACTTTGCAGCTGCCGGCTTTGAAGAAAGGGACCTGCATCGATATTCTGGTAGAAGCTATGGGGCGTGTTAACTTCGATGAATCCATCCATGACCGTAAAGGTATCACTGAGAAAGTAGAACTTGTCTGTGATAAGCAAACCACGGAGTTGAAGAACTGGACAGTTTACAATTTCCCGGTCGATTACTCATTTGTGCAAGACAAAAAATATAAAAGTGGAACGGCCCAGACAATGCCTGCTTATTATAAGGCCACTTTCCATTTGGATAAAGCCGGCGATACGTTCCTTGACATGAGTACCTGGGGGAAAGGTATGGTATGGGTCAATGGTATTGCTATCGGACGTTTTTGGGAGATCGGTCCGCAACAAACACTTTTTATGCCCGGTTGTTGGCTGAAAGAGGGAGAAAATGAAATAATTGTCCTCGATCTGAAGGGACCTGAGAAAGCCTCTGTTCGCGGTCTGAAGAAACCCATACTGGATTGGTTGCGTAATGAAGGTGCTTCTACCCATCGAAAGAAAGGTGAACAACTGAATCTGAAGCAGGAAACTCCTGTTGCTACAGGTACGTTTACTCCGGGTAACGGATGGCAGGAGATCCGTTTGGATCGTCAGTATACCGGACGCTTCTTCTGCCTCGAAGCTCTTTCGGCCCAAGACGGAAAGAAGGTCGCAGCCATTGCCGAACTCGATGTGTTGGGAGCAGACGGCAAACCGATTTCGCGTGAAAAGTGGCGGATACGTTATGCCGATAGCGAAGAGACGCGTAGTGGCAACTGTACGGGAGATAAAGTGTTCGATCTTCAGGAATCTACTTATTGGATGACTGTTGCCCGTGATGCTTATCCGCATCAGTTGGTTATTGATTTGGGAGGTGACTATACTGTAACCGGTTTCCGCTATCTGCCCCGTGCGGAAAAAGGATACCCTGGTATGATAAAGGATTATCGGGTGTATGTCAAAGGGGAAGAGTTTCAATACTGAAACAGGAATTTCCACTGAAGATTAGGTAGATAGATTGTGAATGTTATAAGATCCAATTATAACATTCACAATCTATTACGCTATGCTGTCTGATTTCAAAATTACAGAGATGTTTTCTTGAACATATCTTTTCGGTTCATAGAAAAATATTCGGGGGAAAAATGGTAACATAATAAATGTTTTGTATCTTTGACCAAAACATAACTTTAAAACATGATGAACACAAAATCTTTTTTCATGGTTGCCATTAGCGTATTTGTTTTGGCATCTTGTAATTTAAATCAAGTCAACCAAACGGGTCTATTAACCGCTTCCGTTCGTGAAGCACTTCATTCGCCGGCAACTTTGTCTATTGCTGATGAGATAGAGTCAGTCGAATATATCCCTTTAGAAATGACCAGTGACAATGCTTCATTGATAGACGGTGTAGTCGATTTTGCCATCACAAGCAAATATATTTATGTATTGGTGGGCAAGGAAGCTCGTATCGTACTGTTCGATCGCCAAGGACACTTCTTGCGTACATTTCTTCGCCAAGGTCAAGGTCCCGATGATTTTAATGGTATGATAGGTTTTATACAGGCTGATGAGACTGATAACCGTTTCTACGTCATCGGCAATAAGGTTGGCGTATATACATTGGAAGGCACGTTTGTGGAAGACCTACCTATAAATTCTCCCATCATCTATGCTCATCACCTCGGTAGTAAGCGCATTGGCGCCATCGCCATGCCTCTTATGCCTTTCCAGGGTGGCAGTTTTGGTATTGGTATATTTCAAGAGGATGGCGAGGCGATAATCACCAAGAATGATTTCTATTCGCCGTTGGTGCCTCGAGAGGATTCAGGTTTTACATTTGGAGTAATGGGTTCACCTTCAGGTGGAAAGCAGTCTTCAGTCTTGTTTAAAACAGCCAGTAACGATACTGTTTTTCGTTTGTCGGCAGACACCATACAGCCTGTTTTAGTGGCCGGATTAGGCAATTCGGATGAAGAGGTTATTCGTGGACTCAATATTCGAGATATTAAAAGGTTTCCTGCTGATGGCGATATTTTTGTAAGCGATATTTTTGAGACACCTCGTCGTTTTTATTTGCGCATGATGTTGAACAAGAAGTATTATGTGGCTTCGGTGGATAAACATAGTGGAGAAACAGTTGTGGAACAGTGTGATATTCCTGAGACAAGTGCTTTCAACTTAGCTGATATCAATATGCAGTTAGGCATGGTAGGTAGTAAGGGGTATAACCAGTTTCCGGTATGGGGGCGTTCTTTAGGAAATAATCTGGTGCAGGTTGTGACACCTTACGAGATAGAGACGTTTGAAGAACATACAAAAATTACTATACCACAAGAATTGCAAAAGAGAAACACGAATGAAAACCCGATTTTTATCATATATAAGATAAAATAATATTCTTAATATATCAGACTCCTTGGATAAATTCCCTGTTGTTTCAGGTTATGGTTTGATTGCACTTTTGCATCTGTAACATTGCAATAACCTTTTTTCTGAGCTAATACTATTAGGGTATTGGGGATAGCCTATTTATCTATCTGTTCTAAAATACCATTGATATATGCGATAACTACCCCATAGTTAGTCATTGGGACACCTTGTGTTTTAGCTTTGGCTATCCGGTTCAGAACATGTTTGCGGTTGAACATACATGCTCCACAATGGATAATCAGGTCGTAACAATTCAGGTCCTTAGGGAAATCATTTCCGGAAACAATATCGATATGCAGTTGCTCTCCGATCCGTTTGCGCAACATTCGCGGAAGTTTCACTCTGCCGATGTCTTCGGACAGGGGAGCATGGGTACAGGCTTCGGCTATCAGGACACGGGAGCTTTCCGTCAGTTGGTCTATGATATACGCTCCTTCGGTATAGTAGTCAATGTCTCCCTTGTACCGGGCGAATAATACCGAAAAGGAGGTCAGCCGGCTTTGTGGCGGCTTTTTCTCGTATACGGTCCTAAAGATTTGTGAATCGGTGATGATCAGTGCAGGAGGGGCTGACAAAACATTCAGGGCACTGTCTAACTGGTCGGTAGTGCAACTCAGGGTGATGCACTTCTTGTCGAGCAATTCGCGTAGCGTCTGTACCTGTGGCAGGATGAGCCGTCCTTTGGGAGCTTGAATATCTTGTGGCATGACGAGTAGAACTACATCGCCTTTGTTAACCAGATCGCCCATAATATCCGGCTGTCCGCCCAGTTCCGGTAGTTTTTGGAGGATGGACCTGCAGATAGAGTCCATGCCTGTTTTCTCTTTGGCGCTGACAATCAGAGGACGTTCTCCTGTCTGCCGTTCCAGTTCGTTGGCTGTTTCTTCCGGGTTTTCTGACAGATCGGCTTTGTTCAGTATCAGTAGATAGGGGATGCCTTTTTCTTTCAGCAGTTCTATCCATCGCTTCTCTTCGGATAACTCCGTATTACAACAAACCATCAGTGCAATGTCGGTTTTGTCCACTGCTTGCACAGTCCGTTCGATACGCAGGGACCCCAGTTCACCGTTGTCATCGAACCCGGCCGTATCGATGAATACACACGGGCCGATGCCGTGTATCTCCATCGGTTGGTATACAGGGTCGGTAGTGGTACCGGCGATATTCGATACCAAAGCAGCATTTTGATTGGTCAGTGCATTGATCAATGACGACTTGCCACTGTTTCGCTTACCAAACAGGGCAATATGCAGGCGGTTGGAGAGCGGAGTTGTTTTCAAAATCTGAAATCCCTTTCTCCCGCTGCTATTTGCTTCAGGTTTTCCAAGGCCCTTTCCCGGATTTTGGGATTGGGGATGTGTTGCATTTCTTGTTTTATCATGGCCGCTCCGCGGACTTTCGTTTCTTCCGAAGCATAATCTTCCAGATACTCCTGTAAGGTCATCAGCGCATTGGGTGAACAGCAATTGGCTATTTGCCCCGATTTGACAAGTGACATAAACCGGTCACCTGTGCGTCCCGCACGATAGCAGGCTGTACAGAAGCTGGGAATATATCCGAGTTTCAGAAGCCAGTTAACTACTTCGTCCAGTGTACGGGTATCGCTGACATCGAACTGCGCAGAATTTTCCTCCGGAGTTTCCGTTTCGGCATATCCACCTACGCTGGTCCGTGAGCCTCCGCTTATCTGTGAAATGCCCAGATCGAGTACTTTTTCACGGGTTTTTTGTGATTCGCGTGTAGAGATGATCATGCCGGTATAGGGGACGCTGATGCGAATGACCGCTACTATTTTCCGGAAGATTTCATCGGAAATAGCATTCTCGAAGTCTCCGGCATCGATGTCGTCTGCCGAACAGATACGTGGAACGCTGATGGTATGTGGTCCCACACCATAGACAGCTTCCAGATGTTCGGCGTGCATCAGCAGGCCTACAAAATCGTAACGATATGTATTCAGTCCGAACAGGACTCCCATTCCCACATCGTCAATTCCCCCTTGCATGGCACGGTCCATGGCTTCGGTGTGGTAGGCATAGTTGCTTTTGGGGCCTGTGGGGTGCAACTGTTCATAGTTCTCTTTATGATATGTCTCCTGAAAGAGGATATAGGTGCCGATACCCGCCTCCTTCAGTTTGCGGTAATTTTCCACTGTTGTGGCGGCGATATTTACGTTCACCCGGCGGATAGCTCCGTTTTTATGATGAATGCTGTAGATGGTGCGGATAGATTCCAATATGTAGTCGATGGAGTTACGCACCGGGTCTTCGCCGGCTTCAAGTGCCAGACGTTTGTGTCCCATATCTTGCAGGGCAATCACTTCCCGGCGTATTTCTTCCTGAGTCAGTTTTTTGCGGGCGATAGTTTTGTTTTTGAGATGATACGGACAATATACACAACCGTTGACACAATAATTGGATAGGTAAAGCGGAGCAAACATTACGATGCGGTTGCCGTAGAATTTTTGTTTGATTTCTTTGGCAAGACGAAATATTTCTTCAGTCAGGTCCTCTTCAACACATTCCAGCAATATGGCAGCTTCCCGGTGGGTGAGTCCTTTGCAAGTGCGGGCTTTCTCTATCAGTTCCCGAATCAGTTTCCGGTCATTTCGGTGCGCACGGGCATACTCCAGAGTTTCAATTATTTCCTGATGGTCGATGAAGTCGGTGGCATCAGGTGAATCTACTTTATACATATCATTTATTGATTAGTCGTTATAGTCTCCCCTGCTGTAGTCGATGTGGTATCCGACATCTGCCAGTTGCTTTTCCAGCAGGGCAAGTCCTTCGGCAGCTTCGGCACCGAAAGCTACTTTCTGGTCGTACAGGTCATATTTATTTCTCACAATAATGGGTGACAGATTGGGCATGACCACATTGGCTCCGGCAAGGATGCCACGTACTCTTCCATCCGGTGCCAAGCTTGCCAATGCCGTTGTCGAAGGGATCAGCGCCTGGGGGTGCATCAGCCTGAAGATGGAAAGCAGTAACAGGGTCAGTTCCACGCTGCCCGGCTTTTCGTCACAAAATGGAGTTCGCTGATGGGGAATGAAGGGGCCGATGCCAATCATTTCCGGATGAAAACTTTCAATAAAGCGGATATCTTCTATCAAGTATTCTACAGTTTGAAGAGGGCTGCCCACCATGATACCTGTTCCTGTCTGATAACCGATTCGTTTCAGCTCGTGGAGGCATTTGATACGCCTCTCGTTGGACATTTCGTAAGGGTGCAGACAATAGTAATGTCCCCTGTCGATTGTTTCGTGACGTAACAGGTAGCGGTTGGCTCCTTTCATGAAATAGCGTTCGTAGGCTTTCGGTGGTTTCTCGCCGATGGATAATGTAATGGCACACTCCGGATAGCACCGGCGGATTTCCGCGATGATCTCCTCCATGTCGTAATCAGATCGTTTCGGATCTTCTCCTCCCTGAAGAACGAATGAGCGAAAACCGAGCTTGTAGCCGTGTTCGCAGCAATCCAGAATCATTTCTTTGCTGAGGCGGTATCGGTCGGCTTGCCAATTATCCTTCCGGATACCACAGTATTTGCAATTGTTCCGGCAGTAATTACTTATTTCAATGAGTCCGCGTATGTAGACCCCTTTTCCAAAGTGTGCGTTTGCCACTTCGCGTGCCTGCAGGTTGATGTATGCCAGAGTTTCCTCATCATAATGCGATAGCAGGTGTGCAAACTCTTCGTTGGTGAGGGTGTGTTCCCCCTTTAATTTATCTATGAGTCTCTTCATATGATTCGCGGCGTTTTATCAGTTCCTGGTTCAACTGCCGGCGTCCGCCGACAGCGTCATTATGGGCGCTGGGGCCACTGATACATCCGCCTTCGCAAGCCATGACTTCGATGAATTGTCCTTGCGCTTTGCCTGTTTTGGCAGCAGCACGCAGTAAACCTATGTTTTTCTTATTCAGGTCTGAAACCTGGATGGCAGAGAATCTCTTTGCCTCTTCGCCCAGATATGCCTGAATCGCTCCCATCACGCCTCCGGCTTGTGCGAAGCCGTGTGCTTCGCGCACTGAAGTGTAGAGTACAGAGAACGGTTGTGTCTGTTCAAGCTGGATATCCAATCCTTCGAAGATGGAAGCCATTTCCTCAAAAGTGAGTATATAGTCTACACATTCGTCGCGACGGGCTTCTTTACGTTTGGCTACGCATGGGCCGATGAATACTATTTTTGCGTCCGGATGGCGTTCTTTGGCGATACGGGCGGCATAATACATCGGTGATCCGGTAGAAGAAACATAAGGCTTCATTCCCGGTATATGCTTGTTTACCAGTTCGATGTAGGATGGGCAGCAAGAGGTTGTCATGAATGGTTGTCCCTCTTCCAGCTTTTCTTTCAGTTCGGCAGCTTCGTGGCTTACGGTATCCATGGCTCCTTGAGCCACTTCGACCACATCGGCAAATCCCATTTGGCGGAGTGCACCGTATACTGCCTCGATCGATGTGTTGAATTGTCCGAGAATGGAAGGAGCGGGAATCGCAACCATTTTTTCACCGCGGCGGATACCTTCGAGCACATCAAAGGCTTGTGAGATTTCGAAGATAGCCCCGAAAGGACAAGCGTTGAGGCATTTGCCACAGTAGATGCATTTGTTTTCGTCAATGTGTTCGATACCGTTTTCGTCTTTGCTGATGGCTTTCACAGGGCAGGCTTCTTCGCAAGGTACCGGAATGAATACGATGGCGTGGTACGGGCAACTTTGATGGCATTTTCCACAACTGATACAGGCGTCATGGTCGATCTTTGCCTGTCCGTTTTTCCGGAAGCGGATAGCGTCTTTAGGACAGTTCATGTAGCAACTGCGAGCCACACAACCACGACAGAGGTTGGTTATCTCGTAATTGACCTGTACACAGGATGAACACGCCTCGTCGATGACACAGAGTATGTTTTCTTTTTGTTCGTTTTTACGCTCCAGGGCGTGACGGGCATACTCTGAAAGCGGAGTGAGTTCATCTGCTTCATCTGTCATGTCGAAGCCCAACAACGGGAACAGCTTGTATTTGTACACTGCACGCTCTTTGTGGATGCAGCAGCGTCCGAGCGGGCGTGAACGGCGTGGGCTCAGTTCAATGGGAAGTCTGTCAATTTCATTAGTCAGTTTGTTCTCTTTCCAGAGATTTACCAGTTTTGCCAGCAACTTGTGGCGTACAATCATTACGTTGTTGGTGAAAGCCATATTTGAGTATTTAGAATTAGGGTTACAAAGATACGGCTTGCAGGAGTATCCTGCAAGCTTGCATTAATATTTGTTTTTTATTCCTTAATTATTTAACACAGAACCACTCTTTAAACTCGGCTACACGTGCCTTGCTCACCAGAATCTTTTCCCCCGCAACCGGATGACGTAGATTGATGGAGAGGCGGCTGTTGAACCAGAGGTCTATATCTTTGATAGCTTCTCGTGAAAGCAGGTATTGTCGGTTTGCGCGGAAAAAGAGTGCCGGATCCAGACATTCCGTCAACTCATCAAGAGTCTGTGGAAAGGAGTATTCCGTATTATCTGTCAGGACAGCTTTCACCTGGCAGTCTTTGATATAGAACAACATGATCATATCGACCGAAACCGGGAGTAGTTTATCCCCTTTCACTGGAATCAGGAAATGGGTTTTATAGCTTTCTTGTTTTTTTAATGAACGTATCAGTTTCAACAGTTCGTCTGTTTCCAGGCCAGCGGGTCCGGATGTGTTGGAACTGAAGAGAGATAACTTTTCCAGTGCCTGTTCTACATCTTTTCGTCCGATGGGTTTCAGCAGATAATCGATACTGTTGACTTTGAAGGCCCGTAAAGCATATTCGTCGTAGGCAGTCGTGAAAATAATGGGACATGTGATGTGGATGTGTTCGAATATCTCAAATGCCGAACCGTCCGCCAGATGGATATCCATAAATATCAATTCAGGCATAGGGTGGCTGGCAAACCATTCGATGGTGCCGGCAATGCTGTCGAGTTCCGTCACCATTTCTATTTGCGGACAGACTTCGGTGAGGAGTGAAGTCAGATTCCGTATTGCTGCTTTTTCGTCTTCAATGATAATTGTTTTCATGGGTATTTCCGGATGAGGGGTATACGAACGGTAAAGTTACTATCTTCTGTGATTTGTATTTCCTGCCGGAACAAGAGATGGTAACGTTTGTCGAGGTTAGCCAGTCCGATGCCGGTACCGGTGGCTGCTGTCAGTTTAGGTTGGATAGGGTTACTTACAGAGAGGCTGCCCTCCGGATCGGTGACGATTGTGATGGTGAGCGGACGACGGTTACTGATTTCATTGTGTTTTACAGCGTTTTCAATTAACATCTGTATCGACATAGGTGGTAGAAAATAGTCTTCAAGGTTACATTCTATGTCAATTTCGAATTGCAGATTATCTTCAAAGCGCATTTTTAAAAGAAAGATGTAGGCCGATACAAAATCCATTTCTTCACGTAAGGTGACAGATTGAGATTCGTTGCCTTGCAATGTATAGCGTAATACGCGTGACAATTCTTGAATGTAATCTTGTGCCCGGTCCTGATTTTCACGGACGAGTGAACGCAGCGTGTTGAGCGAATTGAATAGCATATGTGGATTCAGCTGGTTTTTCAATACTTCGAACTGGTTGCGTATGTTCTCTGCCTGCAATTGTTGATTTTCAATGATTACTTGTTGTTGACGGCGGATCAGGTAGATGATGTAACAACTGCTGGTGACAAGGCATGACATGATAAAATCGCGTAATGGGTGCAGGTAGTGGTGTACCATGGCATCGATTGCGGGAATATCGAATGTTTTGTGCAGATAGACAAAACATTGCCCCAATAGGTTACTCAATATCCAGGTCAGTACAAAAGAGAGAACAATCTTTTGCCACGTGATTTTCATCGAGGTCTGATTGAAGTGAAACAATCTTGTGTTGACAGCGAACAGGGCCAATAGTGAGAGGAAAGTGAAGATAATCTCGTTGGCTACATCTGCAAATTTCATGCCCGGGAAAAGGGTATGGCTCTCAAACCCGTCAAAAAGGGAGACGGATTCGGGGAAGTGGATAAGTACCGCCACAGCCATTGAAATGATAACCGTGGACAGAAGGTATTTATCGTTATATAGAGCTCTGATTCTTTTCATGGGAACAAAGATAAGATAATCTACCGGATTATTTCTGTATTCTTGCTGTTACATACATGCCGGGACGGAACTGTGGAGCGGTGCTGTCAATCCGGGCGTATACTTCGAGTGAATGACTCGTTTCATCTACTTTCTGCCCGATTGAGACCAAGGTAGCTTTAAATACTGTTTTGCCCATGCCGTTTACCCGGAATTGGACGGGGCTGCCTACCTTCATATCTGCCAGGTCTTTTTCATAAGTTGTCAGGCAGAGTAGGGGAGATGACTTGTCAATGACCTCACAAAGCGCTTCGCCGGGTTGAATGTATTTGCCTATATTCATGGTTACATCGCTGATATAGCCGCTTATAGGAGCTTTCACCTGCAACAGAGGCTGTATACCACTTTTCAATAATTCTTCAGGGGTAATACCTAATAAGGAAAGTTGTGCAGCTGTAGCTTCCAGTTTGCTTTTCATTGATAAGTAGTCTGCTTTGCTCTGTTGAAACTTTTTTTGCGAAGCGGCCTGTTCGGCTGAGAGTGACTTTTGGCGTTCATATTCCGCTTGCAAATATTCTGTTTGGGCATGACTGTCAAGGTAGGTCTGTTGCAACATGATGAAGTCCGGATTCTCAAGGGTTGCCAGCAGGGTACCTTTCTGCACCTGTTGTCCCGGTAAAAGTGAAGTGTTTCTTACTACTCCTCCCATGGTAAGGGCTACGGTGGCCTGGCGTTGGGGAGATAGTACGATAGTTCCGTTGAAAGATACTTGATTGGGTTTTGAGGTGGCTGATGTAATTCCATCCACTTGCGTAGCAGTAGTATCTGTTTGTACCTTAGCGATGGAAGGAGCTGTTGTTGCTGTTTCGGAAGTTTGTTTTGTCTCTTTGCATGCTATAAGAGCCAACAAGAGAATGGGATAAAATATTCTTTTCATATTATTTATGTTTCAACAGGTTATTGATAAAGTTCATACTCCAGTGAGGCGATGTTATATTGATATACCGTTTCGATATAACCTTTGCGTATTTCACGTGCGGCACTGACCGATTGGATAAATTCCGCGATGCTCGTTTCGCTGTGTTGCAATTGTAGATTAGCCACCTTGATTAATTCGTCTGCTTCTTTGAGTGCAGACGAGGTATAAAACCGGAGACTCTCTTCGTGACGGCGTAAGGTGGCACTCAGTTCAGTAACTTTATTGTTCAATTCGCGAATATTGGCTTCTGCTTGTATTTGTGCGGCAGAAGCGGCAAGTTTTGCTTGTTTGATCCGGCTCTTTTGTGGTAAGAAGTAGATAGGAAATGATACCCCCACCATCCATGCATTCAAGTTTTTTAGGGGCAGAATATTTTGGCGGCTATATCCTATGCTGAGTTCCGGAAAGAAACGACTGCGCTCTACGTTCAGTGCTGCCCGTGTTTCGGAAATCTGGCTGTTGAAAAATCCGAGATGGGCTTCGGATACGCTTCCTGGCTGAATATTTGTCGGGAAGAGCTGCATGCTCGTGTTTTCCGGTATGATGGGCGCATCTGCGTAGCAACTCCATTGAAAACGGGTAAGAGCCATTTTTTCTTCTTTTTGTGCCTGAAAGAGTCGGTTGTGCAGGTCCGCAGCCGATGTAGCCATCATGTTTTTTTCCAACAGGGTGATTTCTCCTTGTTCGTATCTCAGTTCGCTGATGCGCTTTAATTCAGCAGCCATGCGATCTTGGTCGCGATAAAGTGAACATATTGCTGAAGCATACTGATAATAAGCCCATGCACGTTTTACTTCTGCCGTTACTTCTTTTTCTACCATTTGGCGGTAGTAAGTGCCGGTTTGTACTTGACGGTTGATAAGGGTATTCTTGTAGAACGGTGTCAATAGTGAACCCAGGTTTTGTTCGAGAACCATTTCTTTATCTTTCTTGTTTTCGCCGTTCAGTTGTCCCCAGGAGTAACTGAATGTGGTAGGGGAGGCTTCTACAATCTCGCCTCTTGTGGCCTGTGCCTGCCGGATGGCGGTTGTGGCTGTCTTAAGCCTTGGATGGTTCTGTCTGGCTATTTTTATTGCTTGTTCCAGGCTGACGGTTTGTGGCGCTTGTGCTGTGACGGTGGCACTCAGCAGAAGTGCCGGTAGCAGGATGAACAGATGCAACCGTCTCTTAGGTTGTTTCCAACCGGCACTTGTCGCATTTACTATTTTATAAAAAACCGGAAGGATAATCAGGGTCAATATGGTTGATAGAATCAAGCCTCCGATTACAACAGTTGCCAGTGGGCGTTGTACTTCAGCTCCGGCGGATGTGGCAATGGCCATCGGTACGAAACCCAATGAAGCTACCAGCCCGGTTAGGAATACCGGACGTAGCAGGTGTGGTGTTCCTTTTTTTATAATCTGATTAGTGGTCATGGCATATTTATTTTGTTTTCTTAAGTCGTTGAAGTGGTTAATCATCAGAATTCCATTGAGCACAGATACCCCAAACAATGCGATGAATCCTACTCCTGCCGAAATACTGAACGGGAGTCCGCGTAGCCAAAGAGCCAGGATACCACCTATTAATGATAATGGCACTGTAGAGAATACCACCAGTGTATAGGTTACATTCTTGAAAGCGAAGAATAAAATCAACAGGATCAACATCAGGGCTACCGGTATTACGATAGTCAGTGTACGGATGGCGTTCTGCAGATTTTCAAACTGCCCCCCGTATTCAAAATAATATCCCGGTTTCAACCGGATGTTTTTGTCCAATGTTTGTTGGATTTCTGATACTACCTGTTGAATGTCGGCATCGCGCACATTGACTCCGATCACGATGCGGCGTTTAGTGGCATCCCGGTTAATTTGGAGCGGACCGCTTACCAGGTCAATACTTGCCACTTCGCTGACAGGAATCTGTACTCCTTCTGAAGTACGGATAAAGAGTTTATCGAGGTTCAGGTCTGCCACTTTCTCTTGATCGAGGCGTACTACCAAATCGAATCTTCTTTCGTTTTCAAATACTACTCCGCTTACTTCGCCGGCATAAGCTGTACGGATCATTGTGTTTAATTCCTCGATGTTAATGCCATAACGGGCTATTTTCCCCCGGTTGTATTTTACTACCAGTTGGGGTAATCCCATGGTTTGCTCGACAATGACATCGGCAGCGCCCGGAATCTGTTCGACAAACTTTGCAGCCTCTTTCGCTTTTGCATAAAGTTCGTGAGTGTCTTCGCCATATAGCTTGACCGCTATGTCAGCCTTAGCTCCGGTCATCAGCTCGTTAAAACGCAACTGAATGGGTTGGGAGAAGTTGAATTCTGCACGGTTCTCTAAAGGCAGGAGGGCTTCTTTCATCTTTTCTACCATTTCCGCCCTGCTCGAAGCAGAGGTCCATTCCTTGAAGGGTTTCATTACAATCATCACATCGGCATCTTCCACAGCCATTGGATCGGTAGGAACCTCGGCAGTTCCGATTTTGGCAACTACATGTTTGATTTCCGGAAATTGATCCATCAAAACCTTTTCGGCCTGGTTGGATACTTCAATACTTTCAGAGAGTGAACTTCCGGCCGGTAATGTCATTTGCATGGCAAAATCGCCTTCGTCCAAAGTAGGGATAAATTCTGCTCCCAAACGTCCGAAGAGTAAGAAAGAACCTATTAAAGCAGCGAAAGCTATAGTGACTGTCTGCCATTTGAAACGCAGGCAGAAGCATAGGCAACGTTGGTATATGACATTAAGTTTTTTAAAGAAACGGTCGGCAAACGTAGGTTTTACCACAATGGTGTGTTTCAGGAAGAGGGAAGCCATCATCGGTACATAAGTCAGAGAGAGTAATAGGGCTCCGATAATGCAGAATACCAGTGTCTTTGCCATTGGAGTGAAATATTTTCCTTCAATTCCGTTCAGAGTCAGGATGGGGAAGAATACGATCAGGATGATGAAAACGGCAAATGTAGCCGAACGTACTACTCCCGAAGCACCCTTCTTCACTTCTTCATCCATTTCTGTTTTCGATAAAGTGCGGCCTTTTAGTTTATTGCCGTAGAGGTGAGCTAATATACCTTCTACTATTACAATAGAACCGTCTACCACAATACCGAAGTCGATGGCACCGAGGCTCATCAGGTTGGCTGTCACACCGAAAATACGCATAAGGATAAATGCAAACAGCATGGCCAGTGGGATAACTGAGGCTACGATGAGCCCTGCACGTACGTTACCCAGGAAAATGATAAGTACTACGAATACGATAATTGCACCTTCTATCAGGTTGTGTATGACGGTGGAGATATTTCGGTTGACAAGTTCCGAACGATTCAGATAAGGCTCTATACTTACCCCTTCGGGTAATAGTTTCTGTATTTTTTCCACCCTTTTTTCCAACTCTTGTGTCACAACGTTGGCGTTGGCTCCTTTCAACATCATCGCAATGCCTCCTACACATTCACCATTTCCGTCTTTGGTCATTGCGCCAAACCGCTTTGGAGCTCCAAAGCGGACAGTACCTACATCACTAATGTGCACAGGAATGCCGTTGCGGTTGGCAACAACAATCTGCTCGATGTCTTTAGTGCGGCTGATCATTCCCTCTGAACGGATATAATAAGCATTTCGAGCCTTCTCAATATAGCTTCCTCCGGTGTTCTGATTGTTTTTGCTTAAAGCTTCGAATACCTCACCGATGGTGATATTCAGCGAAAAGAGCGCATCCGGATCAACGGCTACTTCATATTGTTTCAAGTATCCGCCAAAACTATTAATTTCCACAATACCCGGTATGCCGGATAATTGGCGTTTCACCATCCAATCCTGAATTGTGCGGAGTTCCATCGCATCATATTTGTTTTCGTAACCGGATTCTACCTTTAGGATATATTGGTAGATTTCTCCCAATCCGGTAGTGATGGGCATCATTTCCGGCATACCCAATTCCGATGGAATTTCTCCTGCTACGGATTGTATCTGTTCGTTAATCAGTTGCCGGGCATCCAAGGTCGGTACACTCTCTTTAAATACAACTGTCACTACCGATAGTCCGAAGCGACTTACCGAACGGATATCTTCCACATTCATGATATTGCTCATGGCAATTTCGATGGGCATTGTGATCAGTTGCTCTACTTCCTGTGGGGCAAGTGTCGGCGAGACAGTTACGATTTGTACCTGATTGTTGGTGATGTCCGGTACGGCATCAATTGGCAAGGTCATCATCGCATAAATGCCTCCGATAAGAAGAAAGAGGGTAGTGAGTCCTACGAATAATTTCTTCTTTATAGAAAAACGTACGATAGCTTTAAACATAATCCTTAAGTGTTTGAATATCGGTACAAAGGTAGATCGCTGAAACTTTTGTTGTTGATGAAAAATTGCGAGGTGGAAAGATTGGCAGGTGAAATGGTAAAATGTGGGAATGAAGTGGAACGGAATTGTTGAAAAAGGCTATCTTTGCATATCAACAACACATCACAATAATAAGATTATGAAGAAAAAAGCACTTTCCTTGCTGGCATTCATCCCGGCATTTACGACAGTGACGGCTCAACAGCCGGCGGTACCGGATGTATGCGCACTTGTCAATCCCATTATCGGAACCAATGGTATGGGGCACACCTTTCCCGGGGCCTGCGCTCCGTTCGGACTTGTACAGTTGAGCCCTGATACGGATACAATTCCTCACAATGTGGATGGAGTTTATCAAAAAAATGCATATGAATATTGTGCCGGGTACCAGCATCGCGATCAAACAATAGTAGGATTCAGTCATACCCACTTGAGTGGTACGGGACATTCTGATCTGGGGGATATCTTGATTATGCCTGCTACAGGTGAATTGAAACTGAATCCCGGAAGGGCGGACACCCCAGACGAAGGATACCGTTCCCGTTTCAGCCATGAAACTGAAGTGGCTCGTCCGGGCTATTATGAAGTGGAGCTTACAGATTACGGTATAAAAGCACAGTTGACAGCTACCCAACGGGTAGGGATACATAAATATACTTTTCCGGACGGTGCCGACGGACGCATTATTCTTGACCTGGTACATGGTATCTATAATTATGACGGGAAAACGTTGTGGGCTAATATACGCGTAGAAAATGATACATTGCTGACGGGGTATCGTATCACGAACGGGTGGGCCCGCACCAACTATACTTATTTTGCCATATCCTTGTCTCAACCCATCAAAGACTATGGATATACAGATAAAGAGAAGGCTTTGTATAAAGGATTCTGGCGACGGTTCAATACCGACCGGAATTTCCCGGAAATGACCGGACGGAAACTGGTGGCTTATTTCAACTTCGATACCCGGCAGAATCCGGAACTGATAATTAAAGTCGCTCTTTCGGCCGTGAGCACAGAAGGGGCTTTAAAAAATTTGCAGGCTGAGGCTGGCGGAAAGACTTTCAGCCGGCTGGCAGCTGAGACACATTCGGCATGGAATCGTGAATTGGATGTGCTTGAGGCCAAAGGAACCCCCGACCAGCTTGCCATGTTTTATACTTCACTGTATCATACGATGATTAATCCGTCTGTCTATATGGATGTAGACGGTAGTTATCGCGGGCTCGATCATAATATCCATACAGCCGAAGGATTTACCAATTATACTATTTTCTCCTTATGGGATACGTACCGTGCAGAACATCCTTTTTTGAATTTGCTTAAACCCCGGCAGAATAGAGACATGGTGCAGTCTATGATTCGGCATCAGCAGCAGAGTGTGCATGGCATGTTGCCGGTATGGAGTCTGATGGGGAATGAAGGCTGGTGTATGAGCGGTTATCATGCTGTATCTGCTTTGGCTGACGCGATTGTCAAAGGTGCCGGAATATCCGTCCGGGAGGCTTTGCCGGCGATGGATCATACGGCAAATGTGTCTTATTATGAAGGCATTGAAGCGTATAAACGATTGGGATATGTGCCTTTTGATCAGAGTGGAACGGCTGCATCTACTACGTTGGAATATGCTTATGACGACTGGACCATTTACCGGGTGGCTTTGTTGGCGGGAGATAAACGGTTAACCGATATTTATAAGAAAAGGGCGGATAATTATCGGAATGTTTTTGATGCTTCTGTCGGTTTTGCCCGCCCTCGCTATAGCAACGGTGAATTTAAGAAAGAGTTTGATGCTATGCAGACCTACGGTGAAGGTTTTATTGAAGGAAACTCATGGAATTTCTCTTTCCATGTGCCGCATGATGTAACCGGATTGATCGGGCTGATGGGTGGTGAAAAGAAATTTGTCAACCGGCTGGACACACTCTTTTCTATGGCACTTCCCCGGAAATATTATGAAAAGAATGAAGATATCGCCGAGGTGAGTTTGGTAGGAGGGTACGTGCATGGCAACGAACCCAGTCATCATATTCCCTATTTGTATGCATGGACTTCCCAGCCCTGGAAAACACAATATTGGGTGCGTGAGGTGATGAACCGGATGTACAAAAATGATATTGACGGCCTGGGGGGCAATGACGATTGCGGGCAGATGTCTGCCTGGTATCTGTTTACGGCAATGGGATTCTATCCCGTTTGTCCGGGTACCGATCAATACGTGTTGGGAGCACCTTATCTTCCATACATCCGTATGAATCTGCCTAATGGAAACACTTTTGAGATAAAAGCGCCGAAAGTGAACGATCGCAACCGCTATGTTCGACAGGCAAAGCTCAACGGAAAAGTTTACGATAAAATGTATATTACCCATGCCGATCTCTTGGCAGGGGGAATACTTGAATTTGAAATGTCTGCTTCTCCAAACAAGAAGAGAGGGCTTGCCAAGGAGGCTAAACCTTATTCGATGTCTGAGGAGTAGAACGTTTTCAAACATTCTGTCCGGGCTGCTTGTTAATTATTTGATGAACCAAATAATAGAATATGAAAGCAATTTTTTCTTTTGTAGCAGTCTTGGTACTCTCATTATCGATGGCTGCGCAGAGTAAATCGTTCTATGACTTCTCTGTGAAGACCATAGATGGCAAAGAGTATAAACTGGCAGACCTTAAAGGCAAGAAGGTATTGGTGGTTAATGTCGCTTCCAAGTGCGGACTGACGCCACAGTATGCCGAGTTACAGGAGTTGTACGATCAGTATAAAGATCGGAATTTTGTGATTATAGCTTTTCCTGCCAATAACTTTATGGGGCAAGAACCGGGTACGAACGAAGAGATAGCCAAGTTCTGTTCGGCAAATTATGATGTTACTTTCCCGATGATGGCCAAGATTTCGGTAAAGGGTAAAGATATGGCTCCACTTTATCAGTGGCTGACTGAGAAGAAACTGAACGGGAAGCAGGATGCGCCCGTACAGTGGAATTTTCAGAAGTTTATGATTGATGAGAATGGAAATTGGGTTGGTTTCGCAGCTCCTAAAGAAAGTCCTTTTTCTGAGACTATTATCAGTTGGATAGAAAAGAAGTGATTTAATGTGTCAAAACTCACCACAGAGGACACAGAGTAACACAGAGACGATTTTAAGTTGTTGATTATTAATCAAAAGACTCTGTGCTACTCTGTGTTACTCTGTAGTGAAAAGAGTTTCTACACAGCCTCTTTGGGGGAAGTAGAAGAGAAAATCCCTGCTTTTTCTATTTCACTTTCAAAGTTCGGTGTGAAGACACCTTTTCCTAAATTCGTTTTGATTTCTTCATAGCTCCAGAAACGTCCGCCATCTAATTCATCGCTGGGATGTATTGCTCCGTCGTATACTGTTTTATGCACAAAGACTAACTCCCGTTCACGGGAAGACTCAAAGACATAACTTGTCAGGAGTTCCGGTGTGAAGTCCGTGATACCTAATTCTTCGGCGACCTCTCTCTTTAAAGCTATTTCTACACTCTCTCCCAGATCGATGTGTCCGCCTACGGCGGTATCCCATTTGCCCGGCTGTATATCCTTCCATTCAGGGCGTTTCTGCAAGTAAAGTTCACCTTTTGAGTTGAATACGTGCAGATGGACAACCGGATGCAATAGCTTGCTTCCGCTATGGCATTCGCCGCGTGTAGCAGCTCCTGTAATAGTTCCCTGTTCGTCTACGATGGGAAACATTTCCTGATTATTATCGCTTTGCATATCTTAAGGTATTAATAAGGATGAATCGCCGTAGCTCAGGAAGCGGAAATCGTGGCTGAGTGCATAGTCGTAAATTGTACGCCAGTTCCCTTTGACAAATGCCGAGACCAATAATAGCAGGGTGCTCTGTGGCTGATGAAAATTGGTAACCATTGCTTTGACTATTTTGTATTCGTACCCCGGAGCAATAATAATTTGTGTACTGGTGTGCAATGCTTCCATACCGTGACGGTCGAGATAACCTAATATTTTCTGTAAAGCTACAACAGGGCGTACGTCACATTCCGTTTCGTAAGGTTGCCACTGTTTTACACGCAATTGTTCTTCCGTAGCTTCCGGGTTGTTGGCCAGCGTTACACCGATGTGGTAGAGACTTTCAAGGGTACGTACGGAAGTTGTTCCTACAGCAATGGCACAAGCGTCGTGGTCTATCAGTTTTTTGATAATACTGCGTGATACGGATATATATTCCGTATGCATTTCGTGCCCCTCTATCTCTTCACTTTTTACCGGTTTAAAAGTACCGGCGCCAACATGGAGGGTCAGTTCCTCGAGGTCGATCCCTTTTTCGGTCAGGGCATCCAGTACACGAGGGGTGAAATGTAAACCTGCCGTAGGAGCGGCCACCGAGCCTTTTATTTTTGAATAGACTGTCTGATAGGTCTCTTTATCACTTTCTTCCGTATCCCGGTTGAGATATGGAGGGATGGGTAACTCGCCGAATACTTCAAGAATATCGGCAAAGGTGACTTCCGGATTATCCCAGTTGAAATCTATCCAATGACTGGTTCCACGACACTCGCCACGAGTAGCCGTCAGGGTGATGGGGAAACCTTTTACAGTCATTTCACGACGTAACGGACCGTCTTTCCATTTTTTCAGGTTACCGATCATGCAAAGCCACGCCGCATGTTCCGTTTGCTGGAAATTGAGTACATAGTCGTTAGGTTGAATCGGTTCCAGACAAAAAACTTCGATTAAGGCTCCTGTCTCTTTGCGGAAATGGAGTCGTGCCTGAATAACCTTGGTATTGTTGAATATCATCAGACTTCCGGCAGGCAAGTGTTCCGGTAAGGAGGTGAATACATCTTCGCTGACTTCGCCGTGACGGTAAATAAGTAACTTAGACTGGTCCCGCATAGGCAACGGGAATTTGGCGATACGTTCATCCGGCAATGAATAATTGTATTCGCTAATACGGATATGTTTCGGGTTTTCTTTCATCATTTCTTTCTTTGCGACGACAAAAGTAGTTATATTTGCCTTAATTTGTAGATTGTAAATGGTAAATTGTAAACAGAACGATGAAAATAGGTGATAAAGTGCGCTTCCTCAGTGAGGTGGGCGGAGGAATCGTAAAGGGATTCCGGGGAAAAGATATTGTATTGGTGGAAGATGCTGATGGATTTGATATCCCGATGCAGATACGCGAGTGTGTGGTGATCGATACGGATGATTATAATATGACCCGGAAGGCTGCTCCTGCGCCAAAGAAACCCGAAGAACCCGTCAAACCGGTAAAGCCTGAGATTCCGGTAGTTCGTCCGGCCGAAGTGCGGGGTGGTGATGTTTTAAATGTTTTTCTGGCTTATGTGCCCGAAGACGTGAAAGCTATCAGCAGTACTTCGTTTGAGGCTTATTTGGTAAATGACAGCAATTATTATTTGTATTATACGTATCAGAGTGCCGAAGGAAAGGCTTGGAAAACCCGTTCGCATGGACTGGTGGAACCCAATACGAAGCTTTTGCTGGAAGAGTTTACTAAAGATATGCTGAATGAAATGGAGCATGTAGCTGTTCAGTTCATTACTTTTAAAGATGGACGGACAGCACCTTTGAAACCTGCGGTTTGTGTGGAGCTGCGTATCGATACGGTGAAGTTCTATAAGCTGCATACATTCCGTGAGTCGGACTTCTTTGAACAGCCGGCTTTGGTTTATGATATTGTGAAAGACGATGTTCCTACCCGTCAGGTATTTGTTTCGGCTGAGGAACTGCAGTCTGTACTGATCCGGAAGAAAGAAGTGGATAAACCTAAGTCACAACCGATTGTGAAACGTGGTGGAAAGAATGAAATTCTTGAAGTGGACTTGCACATCAACGAGCTGCTGGATGACACACGTGGCATGGGGAATGCCGAGATACTGAATTATCAGTTGGATAAATTCCGTGAAGTGATGGAGAAGTACAAAACCAAACGTGAACAAAAAATAGTTTTCATTCATGGCAAAGGTGACGGAGTGCTTCGTAAAGCATTGATTGATGAATTAAAGCGAAAATATAGTAATTGCCGCTATCAGGATGCTTCTTTCCAGGAATATGGTTTCGGAGCGACGATGGTGACCATTAAATGATGCTTCTATGCCTGTTATTGGGATGTGCGTGTTTCTGAAATTAGAGAGGTGACAAAAAAGGAAATTAAGTGAATTGATGCAGTGTAAACGGGTGGAAGGATGAAAGAAATGTGGATAATTACTAAAATTATACATTGATGTATTATACATTGATGTATAATTTGTATCTTTGTTCTATGATAAAGAAGGAAACAGCTTATGAAATCACCTTTTCAGTATGGTACACTGGTCGATAAAGAGAATTTTGTCAACCGGGTAGAAGAACGCAAACAACTGAAAGAGTTGTTAGGTTCGGGTATTAACGTAATGCTCATCTCTCCACGTCGTTGGGGAAAATCTTCACTTGTCAAAGTAGCGATGGACGAGTTGATGCATGAAGATAAACAGGTTCGTGTCTGTTATATCGATGCATTCAGTATCAAGACCGAATCCGAGTTCTACCGGATCTTTGCCCGTGAAGTCATCGCTTGCGCTGCATCTACGCTTGAAAAACGATTGGAAGATGTAAGACACTTTTTGAAAACTGTTTCACCCAGTATCACGCTGAAAAGCACCCCTACCGATACGATGTCTTTTGACTTGAAATTCGAATTGGAAGAAAGGGATGTTATGGAAATACTGAAATTGCCCGAAAAGATAGCCATAGCCAAAAGCATACGGCTGATAGTCTGCATCGACGAATTTCAACAACTGGCACAACTATCCGGCTACAGAGATCTGGAAGGTAAAATGCGTTCTGTCTGGCAAAAACAGCAACAAGTATCTTATTGCTTTTACGGAAGCAAACGACACATGATGCTGGATATTTTCAACAACTCATCCAATCCTTTCTATCGTTTCGGGCAGGTACTATTCCTGCAAAAGATTAAGAAGGAGGAGTGGGTACCTTTTATCGTCAATGCCTTCAAGCGGACGAATAAAGAAATCAGCAAAGAGCAAGCCGAACAGCTGTGTGACATCGTGAAGTGCCATTCATGGTATCTGCAACAGTTGTGTTACTTCGTCTGGAGTGGCACTTCCGACAAAGTGACTGACGAAACCATTGAAATGCGTACCCGGCAATTGATAGATACCAATATGCCTATGTTCATGAATGATACTGAAAATCTGACCGCTGCGCAAACTGCCATGTTACGTGCCGTAGCCAATGGTGAATACCGCTTCAATTCTATTCCTGTAGTGCGGAAATATGAATTGGGAAGTGCACAAACCATCACCCGCAACAAACGCATGCTGACCGAACGTGATTTTATTGAGAAGGAGGGGGAACTGTATGTGTTTTCTGATCCTGTATTCGAACTTTGGTTTAAGAGGGAGTATTGTTGAGCTGAATTGTAAGGGGAAAACCGGCTGTTTAACAATGTTAATGTCAATTTCCGTTTATTTTATTCTTGTGTGCAAATAACAAGCCTTTTGCATTTAAAACACTTGTTATTTGCATTCAAAGAATAAACTTTAACTCTGTGTTAAAACAAAGCTTTTACTGACAGATGTTTTTAACTTTGAATAGTTTGTATTTCAGCTTGTTAAGTTTGATTTTTACTTTTAGCCTCACTGAAGGTCTCTGCAGTATAGAGCCAATATACTTGCTTTTTTGTCAACTATACACAGGGGATTTGCCCTATCCGTTTATTTCCTTTTGCCTTATTCAGTGCCGCTATCAGATACCTTCCTTTTGCCCCTATGTCACTCCAGCAAGTGTTGGCAATCAGTCGCCACACCGTCGCTGGTACTATTGTGTTATGATGTATTTTATTTTAATACAGTGATTTATGAAAAAGTGTTTTGAAAAGGGTAACGGTTTAACAACGTGTTAACTGCCTTTGTTTTCAGTGTTCTTTCATTCCTCAAATAACTCCATCACAAAGATTCTATCTTTTTCAGAAGTAACAAAAGTATTCTAAGAAAGATAGCTAAAAGTATGAAATCGAAAACAGAGCAACACATAGATACTTTAGTTTCTTGATAATCAAAAATATAAAAAACGACTATGAAAACTTCTGAAAAATATATTCAGTGAATATTAATTTATATCTTTGTCGCTGAAAATATATCTCACTGAATATGAAAAGTTAAATAAGGAGAACAGAAGTAATAGTGAATATATCAAATGAGTAAGTATATTATGAATTGCATTTAGATTATGCTTTTAGAAAAACTACTTAAAGAATTTAATCTTAGCATCAATACTTTTAATTTAGAGGAATCTAAGTTATTTGACCAATATTTTGAACGGATATTGATTAGTAAAGGTACATTTTTAATTAAGGAAGGAGAAACAGAAAGGTATAGTTATTTCGTTTTTGACGGGATATTACGTTGTTGGCTTTTTAATCATAAAGGAGAAGAACAAGTTTTTTGGTTTTGTAAAGAGGGTACGTTTTCAATGTCAAACATATCTTTTACATTACAAACAAAGTCTGCATTTAATGTGCAAACAATTGTAGATAGTGTTATTTACCGAATAGACAAGAAACAAGTAAATGAACTATATACTGCTATCCCTAAGGTGAAAACTGTATTTGAAGAATTGAATGCTATATTGTTGAATAAACTCTTGAAAAGAAATATCGACTTGATTAAATATTCTCCTGAACAGTATTATCTACGGATGATTGAAGAATATGGCATTACGTTAAACTATATACCACTAAAAGATATAGCTTCTTATTTGGGTATCACACCACAGGCTCTAAGCCGAATCCGCAAACGTATTTTTTAACTTAGGTTCAGTGCTTTGAATGTATGAATCCCGAACTTTGCGGTTTTGAATAGCAATAACAATCATGATTAGAAAAATTAAAATTACAGACTATCCACGTTTGATGGAAATTTGGGAAAGTGCAGTATTGAGTACACACGATTTTCTTAAAGAGGAAGATTTTCTATACTATAAGGAACAACTTCCAGTATATTTTCAGCATGTCACTCTATTCGGATTTGAACAAGAGGGAACCTTAATCGGATTTATGGGAATTGCAGAAGGAAATCTTGAAATGTTATTTGTAGACAATAATTATCGAGGCACAGGAATTGGGAAAAATTTAATTACTTATGCCATAGATAATTTACAAGTAACAAAAGTCGATGTGAACGAGCAGAATATTCAGGCTGTAGGTTTTTATAAATATATAGGCTTTAACATATACAAAAGGTCAAATTTAGACGGAGAAGGTAAAGAATATCCTATTTTACACATGCAGTTGTAGTTTCTGTTCAATTATAAACAGATTCCTTTAATTAAAGATGTAATATTCCATTTGAATGAAATGGTTTACGAAAAATCATTGCAGAGCTTAAATAAGTGTATCTATCGCTTACTTAAACTCTGTTTTAATTTATGATAAAACAATTATTACAACAGAGATTTTTCCGTCTATTGTCGGAATATTCGCAGCGTAAAGTTTCTGCATCCGAATTTGCAGAAGCTATTGAAGAATTGGCTACACATTTAGCTGATTTCAGTTTCAACGAACAGGATTATAGCGTTTTACTTCGTTATTTCTCCTTTGGTTTGCATCGGCTTAAATCGTATCGTGTGTGGTTTGAGCAAGAAAAAAATGCCCTATTTGCATTTAATTGATGAAGCAATAGGATTACTAAATAATGAAATGCGCATTGTCGAATGGCGTATTAAATACCCCGAACAGTTTCAGCAACACTGAGTAAGGGAAATTGGGTAACTGGCAAGGATAACTCCATATAGCAGGCCGTAGGCTACAAAAACGAGGTAAGAAGGTTAGGGTTCTTAGTTCGTTCCTCTTTCTCGAAACTCGCCAGATATGCTTCCGTAGTCCTCAGGTCGGTATGTCCCAAGGATTCCTTATATAAGAGATGTTGGCTCCGTTTCGTTTCAATACGGTAGCGTATGAGTGTCTTGCGGTGCATGTGGTGATATTGCCGATACCCAATTCTTCACCTATCAACTCCATATGCTTGTTGATTCGCTTGACAACATCGCATACAATCGCTTTACGCTCTATGGTTGTCTGATTCCCTTTCATATAGGGAAATATATAATTATCGGGTAATGGCTTGTTTCCCCACTTGCCAATTATTGCCTCTAATTGGGGGAAACAACCGCACGTATCTCTTACTAATGTACTTTGGTAGAACTGCATAGTACCGATTCTTTCTTCGTTTCTCAGTTTCTCGATCTTAGCACGTATGGCACACTGTTCAGGGTGTCACCGGTAGCCTTTCCTAAACGCAAATCGAGCGTATTGAAAGAGAATGTTCCTTTTCTGCTAGAGCTTCAACATTCATACGAACCAAAGAAAAACTGCTTTCAATGGCTTATCTGATTTTCCTGCTTTCAGAAGATTTGCTATCCGGCAGCTTGCTCCACTCTTCTTTCGTCATGCAGATACCAATAGAATAATACTTGGGCCTTCTTTGATAGTAAACCTTGATTTTAACAGGATATTTACCTTCTTTGTTGGCTGTACGTGCATCAAGTACCGTAGAGACCATGATACCGTCTTTTGAATAATTATACATAATTTTAGGATTACCCGCAAGCGGAATTGCTTACGATAGTCTATATATCCTCTTTTGAACGGAAATATAAACGTTTTAAAGCTTTTTGAATATTGGTTTTGAGTAGTTTAGATGTTAATTTCAAATGGGTAAAAAACAGAAAAAACACAATCAAGAAGATAACATATTAAAAATAAAGACTATATAGCTTTCCAAAAACAAAAACTGGGCATAAAATCATTATAAATAGAAATTAGGGAAACTCCTATAATAAATGTTAACAACAAGATCCTATAACATTAATTTCCCAGCCCTAAATATAGCAAACAGGATTTCAAATACTATTTTAAGATTTTATCTTAATGAAACATGAAATAATAAACAATAATATTTCATATATTTGGATAATTACAGCTGTTTTTTATAGAAATGACCGATACACTGACAAAAGAAAAAAGAAGCTATTTAATGTCTACAGAATGATTATTCTTTGATTTTTGATTTGGAGACCGTGAATTTATGATTAACTTTGTAAGTACTCATATTTTAGCAGTAATACCAATAAATATATGATAGATGCTTATATTTTATCGCTTATAAATAAAACACCCGACTCTTTAATGTCGGGTATTGCTCAGCGCGTTAAGCAAAGGCGATTGGAAAAGGGATGGACGCAAAATATGCTTGCAACAAAGGCAGGGGTTTTCTTGGCCTCTTACAGGCGTTTTGAGACATCTGGAGAAATATCTCTGCGTTCATTAGTAATGCTTGCTTTTGCATTGGAGATGACGGATGAATTTGAAAATCTTTTCAGTCGGAGGAAATTTCGGAGTGTTCGATGATAGTTTACCTGACGGTTGGGGGAATCTTTTGCTTGATCGTTATCTACAGGAAAAAGGAATAAATCCATATAAACTCAATGTTTTAGAACGGCTGTCGCTCATTGGTTCTACCGGACGTGGAGCATTGGAATATCGACCAGATAAAAGCATAGTCACAGACGATGAGTTTCTTGATTTTGACCGTTTGTCCAAAGAGGTTGAAAAGATACTTGAAAGCAAGGAGAGTGATGGCTCTGTCGATTTGCTTTATAAATATGGAGGTTCATCCGGTGGGGCTCGACCGAAAGTGTTTGCTAAGATAGATGGTCGTGAGTGGCTCGTGAAGTTTAAAGCAACAAGTGATCCTGTTAATGTGGGAGAAATAGAATATAACTACTCAATACTTGCTAAAGAGTGTGGAATACGAATGGCAGAAACTCGCTTGGTTAATGGTCGCTATTTTGGAGTAGAACGATTTGACCGAACCCCTCAAGGTAAAATTCATACTATAAGTGCTGCCGGATTGCTACACGCTAATTATAGGATACCGAGCCTTGACTACTCTCTACTATTAAAGTTGACACTGAACCTTACTAAGGACATGGAGCAGGTCGCAGAAATGTTTCGTTTGATGGTATTTAATGTCCTTATTTTCAACCGAGATGATCATGCTAAAAACTTCTCGTTTCAATGGATTGATGGAGAATGGAAACTTTCGCCTGCATATGACATTTTGCCAAGTAGCGGATTTAATGGCTATCATACTACAACTATAAATGGTAAAGGAGAACCGAAGCTTGCAGATATTATTACGTTGGCAAATGAAATAGGATTATCTAAACAGTATGTAAATCAGGCAATTGAAGAACTGATAGAAAAATGTACTGCGAAAAAGATGGTAAAATACAAATTAAGATAATTAGCTTGTATTGTTTGCTGTATATGGAGTAGATAGTGTGTTGACTATCGTTCTTCGATCTTGCTGAGTGGAATATAGTGCTAACCCTCTTCGCGGTTGTCGGTGATTGGTATAAAAATAAAAGACCGGTGTCAGTTCATTCGACGACACCGGCCTTTTATCCTTTTATTCATCAATCAAGTTCCTACTTTACTTCGATGCCCTTGTTCTTCAAAGTCATATTCAGTATTGTAGTATACTTCGTGTACTGTGCATCCGTCAACGTTTTTTTCATCAACTTCAGATTTCCGTAGACAGCGTTACGAACCAGGGTATCCTTGTTCTTTTTGGCAGTGGTGGCTCTTCCCATCTGTTCGTCAAAGTAGTTACAAATGTTGGCTACTTCTTCTGCCTGTACAGAAGATAAATTCAGGTATTTACCCAATTTATTCACATTGATGTTACCTTCCCATTTTGCAACTGTAGGTTGATTTTCTGCTGCAAATGTGGTGGCAGCAAGACAGAGTGCTGCTACTAATGTTAATCCTAATCTTCTCATAATACCTACTTTTTTAATTGTTATTCCTGAAAACTAATCTTTGTCCTTATCTTATCATAAGGACCCTAATACCTATTAAAAACAATTGTTAAGCTTTTTCTTTTTACCTATGCAAATATACAAATATGTTGTTCAACATAAAAAGGATGGGGAAGGAAAGTAGGCAATAAGGTGTCATTTCTTGATGTATATCAAGAAAGAGGTGTGAAAAAGATAATCTTATTGCGAAAATTGAAACAGTTTTGTAATAAGATGCCTATATGGAACAGAATAGTGTCACCAGAAACGGCACGCTAAAGTCCACAATGAAACCATGAAAGATAGAGACTATGACGAATTCCTGCCCTGAACAACGGGTGATAATGGGAAGAGTAGTATCCATAGTGGTAGCTCCTCCGACTGAAATGGGGGCCAGTTTTCCGAAAAACTTTACTAATAAAGGAGCACAAAGTAAGGCGATGATTTCGCGCATGATGTTTGAAAGCAGTGCGATGGTTCCCAGTTCGGCTCCTTTGTATTCGGTGATGAAAATGCTTGAGAGTGAATAATACCCGAATCCGGAACCCACTGCCATGCAATCGGCCGGTGAGCGATGCGATAAAAAGAGACTGACTACGGCACATCCTGCCAGTGTGCCCAGAATGGTCATTACGGGCAGGAAGAGTAAGCGCGGATTCAGTGACCGGAAACTTTTCAATGTTTGCGGATCATTGCCTATGCTGATGCCGACACAGAACATCAGCCCGCATAAGGCATAAAAACTGAGTTTGCTTTGGCTGAAATCATATGGAATCAGATGATAAAGCCCGCACAGGGTGCCGATGATAAAAAAAGAGACGATAATAAGACTGCCTTTCATGGCTTCACCTCCTTCTTCTGATAGCGTGCATAAAGCAGATACCATAGTCCCCATGCAGCCAGTGTGCTTCCGGCTACGGCTGCTGTGGTGATGATGAAAGCTTCCAGCCCGATGGCGTGCAGTCCTTTCACGATGGCTTCGTTGCCTCCTACGTCGATGCCGAGCAGGAAGAGCAACAGCCATATTAATAAAGTAATGACTTTATGTATCCATGTGAGCCTTTGGCTTCGTAGCAAGTAGCCAAGCAGCATGCCTGTAAGCATGATTCCGATTATTATAAACATATAAATGTGCTTTTAGGGCACAAAGATAGTGGTTTCTTTATAAATCCGGTACCATTGGAGGAATTGCATGGTTTTTGACCGTCAGCATGTAGTTGGTTTCTGAGCTGAATCCAACCATTCCGGTACCGCCGTTCACATTGCTGGGGAAAGCGATGGGCTCGCTCAAGGTGTTGTCATAGGCATCTGAGTCGAGCAGGTTCAGTGCCCTCAGATAATAATATTCTTTTTCGGTGATGCTGAGTATGCGGATATAGACATCTGTTTTTATCCATATATATTCACTTCCCCAGAATCCCCATCCGTAGATATCATTATAGACAGTCATTGTATAGCTGCCGTCCGCGAAGCGTGAGTCGTCAAATACGGCATACTTGTTAGTGACACTGCCGAACAGGCCGTTTTCGTCATCTTCTTCCGTACTTGGCTTGCCGTCGGTCAATACCACGTCTTCGTTTGTTTGCAACTTAAAACTTTTCAACATGGCCGATCCCCAGTTAATCTGCTCACCTTGTTGCCAATAGTATTTCCAGTATTTCCGCTGTTCCACAATGATCCGATAGAAATTCTTCTCTCCCGGACGGTCGTTTATTTTGATTTGATAACGGAGATGTCTTCTCGGCGGAGTCCCGTAACCATAGTTACTTGGTATTCTCATGATAGAGACTGTATCTACCTTTTCTATCTTCCCGACAGGTTGGGGTACGGTGACTTCTGCCCATGCATGATATGCACCGTCATCTGTCATGGCGTCTATGCGGACTACATCGCCCGGATGGAAAGTGCTGTTGATATAAAAACGTCCTTTATCGCTGCTGTACGGATCGGGGCGCAGCGTTTCGCTGAGAGAACCGTTAATGCGTACTTCCACAGTGGCTCCGTTGATTTGTCCGATTTGGTTTCTGCCGGTAAAGTTCAGGAACAGTTCGTTGTAAGTGCTATCGGCGTTGATGATGGCGTTCATCACCAGTTTAGGAGGATTCTCCTTCAGATCGAAAGGGAGATCGTGGTTGCAGGCTGTGGCAGATATAATAACCAGCAGGAACAGGAGTATGTCGTGAATGGATCGTTTCATAAATACTTAGAATTTATATGTATAACTGAATGAAGGAATACAAGGCAACAAGGTGAATTTCCGGATGACCGGTATGCGGTTGCCTTGTGCTTGTTCGCCTTGAGTATATTCAGTCTTTTTGTAGGTGCGGTATACCAAGGTAGGGTTCATGGCATTGTATACATTATATATACTGACGTTCCAGATACGCATGCCATGCCGTGTTTTCTTGCTGAAATTAACACCTACATTGAGCCGGTGCGTGGCGGGAAGGCGATAGTTGTTGCGGTGCTTGACATAATCTCCTTCTTGTATCGATGAATTGTTATCGCCCGGACGGATGATAGCCGTCAGTTCAGTGGGGATTGTGGTTGTACCTCCGGTGGTAAATATCCAAGAGGCACTTACGTCGATTCGTTCGTTGAACCGGTGGTTGAGGGTCAGGTCTATATTGTGCCTCCGGTCATATTTATATGGAAAGCGTGCCCCATTGTTTATCCCTCCTTTGGCAAACTTACGGTCACTCTTGGCCAATGTATATGCCAGCCATCCGGTTGTCTTCCCGATGGTTCTCTGTGCCATGAATTCTATACCCATGGAGCGTCCGCGTCCCATCTCCACTTTGTCTTCCCATCCGGTGGAAGAGCCGAGGAAACTGACTCCGTCTTTGTATTCAAGCACATTTTTCATCCCCTTATAGTAGCTTTCTACCGAGAACTCCCATCCGTCGATTCCTGTGTAATAGCCACCCAACGATACCTGATGCGCCTGCATCGGTTTGATTTTATTGGTCACCGGCACCCACAGGTCGGTGGGCATGGCGAACGGCATGGATGAAATCAAGTGTACATACTGGCTCATTTTGGTGTAAGAAGCTTTGATTACGATGTCCTTGTTGAGCTGATAGCGTGCGGAGATGCGGGGTTGTATGGAGAAATAGTTCTTCTTTTGCACTTGGAAAGTCGAGAAGTGCAGGCCCAGATTCATACGCAGGCGACTGCTTAGATTGAAGTTATCTTCAAGGTAGGCAGATGCTTCGTGGGCAAGGATTTCGCTGTTAGAGGCGGTATAATACGTCGTATCCCGCTCGATGGTTTCTCCGGTCTTGTCGAATATCTTTGAGGTGGATACTTCCGGACGGAAACTATGGTGCAGGTATTGCATTCCGAACTTGACATGGTGTGCGGGGATAGGATTATAGTCAAAATCTATCTGAGCACTCCAGTCCCGGATTCCCGATTTATAGTCGGCTTTATAGCGGTTCCAGGTTATTTGGTTGTTTGTATGTATCTCGTTCTTGGTGAACGTGCTGACGTCAAACTTATAGTTATTGAAAGCGACTGTGGTATTGCTGAACAGTTTGTTGTTAAAGATGTAATTCCAGCGTCCCGAAACGATGGTGTTGCCCCAGTTCATTTTTCCGCCGTCCCTGTACTTGTCTTCGTCACCGTAGTAAGTGTCGTCATACTTTGTCATGAAATGGTCTTTGCCATTGTATGCACTGAGGAAGAGGCGGCTCCGGTCGGAGAATTTATGGTTGATTTTGGCATTAATGTCATAAAAGTAATAACTGTACTTTTCCTCTTTCGGCATGAAGGGTTTGGCCAACAGGTCGATGTAGGAGCGGCGGGCAGAAATGTTGAAAGAAGTCCGGTCCTTGATGATCGGCCCTTCGAAATTGAGTTTGCTGGTCAGGAGTCCTATACTGACTACGCCATGATAGTTCTTCATGTCGCCATCATTGGTGCGTACGTCAATTACGGAGGAGAGGCGTCCGCCGAAGCGGGCGGGGAAAGAACTTTTGAAGAGGGTTACTTTCTTTACGGCTTCGGGAGTGAAGACAGAGAAGAATCCTAATAAATGGTCTACGTTGTACACCGGTACACCGTCCAGCAAGATCAGGTTTTGGTCGGGGCCGCCGCCACGTACATACAATCCGGCAGATCCTTCCATCCCGGCCTGTACGCCCGGCATCAACTGGATGGCTTTCATTACATCTGCTTCTCCCAATATGCTGGGAGTGTTTTTTATTTGTGTCATCGGTATCTCGCTGGCCCCCATTTGAGTGGCCATGATCCCCGATTCGGCCTTGTCCGATACGATGACCACTTCTTGCAGCATGTTATTGTCTTCCATCCGGATGTTCAGCAGGGTGTCACGGGTCAGGGTCAGTGCGTGTTGCTGGCTGGTGTAACCCAAATAGGAGAAGCTCAACTGAGCTTCTCCTTCCGGCAGCGTAATGCTGTAGAAACCGTAAGGATTGGTGGTGGTTCCTTGATGATGACGACTCTCAAGAATATTGGCACCAATCAGCGTTTCGGCAGACGCCCCGTCGGTTACGTATCCACTGATAGTAAACCTGCGGCTTACGGGTTTGGGAGGTATTTTTTGTAACAGGATGTGCTTTCCTGTTATTTTATAGCTTATCGGTTCGTTGGCAAACAACTGGTTCAGAACTTCTCCGAGAGGTTTCTTCTGTACGTTGAGGCTGACTTTATGGTCGAGTTTCACTTCTTCACCGTAGATGAAAGAGAAACCGGTGGCTTGTTCTATATGCCGGATAATCTCTGAGAGGCTGGTGTTTTGCAGCTTGAGGGTGATCCTGGGCTCCGGTGTCTGCGCGTTGATAGTTGAAAAGAATATGGAAACCACACACATCAGAATGTAACTTCTGATGTGGTGGAAATCCGGATTGGATTTTCTCATGTTTAGTTAAGTTTAGTAGTAATCGTTATTTTTTCATTGTTGTGTGAATAGTTGAATTTACCGACTGTATGCAGCAGATCGAGAATCTGATCGAGTCCTTCTCCGTCGGAGAATCGTGCCGTGATCCGGTAATTCTGCAATGCTTTGTCTGCTATGGAGATGTTTACACCAAACGTGTTGGACAACTGTCGGGCGATCTCCTGCAGGGGAAGGTTGGTGAAGACTAATTCGCCATTCCGCCAGGCTATCTCTTCGGCAGCGCGATCTGAAACTTCAAGGGTCATGCTCTTTTTCACCTTATTATATATAGCACTTTCGTTTGGCTTCAGAACCATGCGCACAGAATTGGCTTTATTGCTCACCACCACGGAACCTTCGAGTAGGGTGGTTTTCACTTCCGGATCGTCCGGATAGGACTCTACGTTGAAGTGAGTTCCCAGTACCTCTACATTGACCGACTCTGTCTGTACGATGAAAGGGTGTTCCCGATTCTTCGTCACTTCGAAATACGCTTCTCCTTTCAAGTCCACTTCCCTGTGTTTCCCCTTGAATTTCTCGGGATAGGTGAGAGAAGAGAAATGGTTCAGTGTCACTTCCGTTCCATCGGGTAACTTTATAGTCCGTGTGTCGGCCAGTGTAGAAACGGTTTGCAAGGCGGCAGGTTTCAGATAGCAATAAGTGCTCCATCCGATGTAGCAGAACAAAGCGATGGCGGCTACTGCCGAGAAAATGCGTATAGAGAAAAGCCGGTGTGCCGGACGTGGCAATCGCTTCTCTAATATCTGATAGCTTGCCGCTGCCGAGAATCTTCCTCTGGGCGAGCGGGTGGAGGCTATGAGTTTCTCCAATAATCGGTTAAGTTCCTGGTCGGTATACTTCATTTTTTATTTCGTTATTTTTTCACCAGCCGGATAGACATTTGGGTCGTTTCCGACTTTCCGTTCTGAGGCCGGCAGATAAGCTGAATGTATTCATTCGTTCCCACTTTCTGGGGATAGATCAGAATAGTGGCTTTGGCCGATTTACTGCCTCCCTTGATGGTGACTTTATTATCTTTAATCTTAAAAAACTGTGCCGAAGAACTTCCGGGTTTCGTCGGACGTGAGGGTGATTCGATGAAGACAATCCGGTCTTCTTTCGTTTTATCAACCGCAATGATCTTTACCTGGAATTCGGCTTCCGCAGTATTCTTTTGGTAAGAGAAGTCCTGCGCTTTCTTTTCGAATCCCAGATATTCCTTGGGATAGGAGTTGTTGCCGTTTTCGCATGCAGTGAAACACAGTGCCATCGTAAGCAATGCAAAGGTTGTAGGTCTTAATAACTTCTTCATAAGCTAAGTCTTTGTGTTTTGATTAAAATGAATTTCACTGATAAAGACAGAGCGTTCGAAGGATCTCCCTATCGGGGATGTGCAAATAAAAGTTAAACCTTGTCCATCGTTTCCGGTCGGTGGTTCATTGTTTATCGTTCATCGTCAATATCGCTTCTTTCAGTCGGATTGTTGCTTTCTGGAGTTGGGCGTCTACGGTCTTTGTGCTGATGCCCAATTCTTCGGCCACCTGTGCATAGCTTTGTTTTTCTTCGCGGATGCGGATGAACACTTCTCTGCAACGCTCGGGCAGGCGGTCGAGCGCCTTCACATAGATGGCGAACAGCTCTTCACTGATCATCGATTCCTCGGGCGAATCGCTTTGTGCTTCCGGTTCCGGCAATACTTCGGTGGATACGGTTGTGCGCCTGTTCTCTTTTTCCAGATAGTTGAGTGAGGCGTTTTTCACCAGTATGAAGCAATAGTCCTCAATGCTTTTGACTTGGGGCAACGAACTGCGTTGTTCCCAGAGTTTCAAGAATACATCAAGTACGATCTCCTGCGACCATTCTTCCCGCTTTACGTAATAGTAGGCAATGCGGTAAAGCCGGTCGTACGTCATATCGTAGAAGGATCGGAACGCCGTTTGCGAGTCCAGCTCCTTCATTCGTCTTAATAGTTTTCGAACCTCTGATTCGGTCATGACTTTATAATTTTAGTTGTCCACCCGGAGAAGATCGCTCATGATGCTGTCGGAAATAAAAATTCCTTCTCGGGTGAGGCGCAGAGCACCTTCGTGTATTTCTAATTTGCCGTTTTCTAAAGAAGGACGTGCCATCTTGAGGCAGTATTGTTCCAGTTCGGTTCCATAATCGTTGCGGAGGCGTTCGAGTGAAATTCCCCATTGAGTGCGGACGGAGGTAATGACAAATTCATTGTACCGGGTAGTTAAATCCCGTTCTTCCCGTTCAAAGTCCCGTTTGCCGCTTTCGATGCCTGCTATGTATTTCTCTATCGACGAACAGTTCCATTCGCGTGTTGCTCCGTCGAAAGAGTGTGCCGACGGACCACAACCGAGGTAGCTGGTCCCTTGCCAGTACGAAGTGTTATGGCGTGAATACATTCCCGGCTTGCAAAAGTTGGATATTTCGTAGTGCTCATATCCTGCTTCCTGCAGCCGGTCCATCAATAAGGTGAAGAACCGGACACTGCTGTCCTCGTCCACTTCTTCAACCTGGTGTTTTTGCAACATTCTATAAATAGGAGTACCTTCTTCATAAATCAGGTGGTAGGCCGAAACATGCTCCACATCGAGGGCAACGGCCTGTTGCAGGTCCCTTTCCCAACGCTCTGCTGTCTCACCGGGAAGTCCGTAAATCAAGTCGATGCTGATGTTGCGGAATCCGTAGGTACGGCATAATTCTACTGCACGAATGGCTTGAGTGGCATTGTGGCGTCGCTTCAATAACGTAAGCGTGGCATCATCAAAAGTCTGGATACCCATACTGATGCGGTTGAATGGCAAGCGGGAGAGCATTTGCACATATTCCGGACAGAGGTCATCCGGATTGGCTTCAAGCGTTATTTCATGGCAATTTTCCATTCCGTATACACGCCGGACGGTGTCGAACACTTTCCGGAAGTCCTCTTCATCAAGTTGCGAAGGAGTACCTCCACCAAAGTAGAGCGTTTCTATGGGCTCTCCTTTCAGGTAAGTATATCTCATTTCCAGCTCCTTGCAGAGGGCTTCGATGTAGTGTCCTTTCCGTTCGCTTCGCGTGGTGGAGTAAAAATCGCAATAAATACAGCGTGTCTTACAGAAGGGGACATGTATGTATATGCCTGCCATGATAGTCTGAGTTATTTTTGCGTTTTAAATTGCAAAAGTAAGGTTTTCGTTTTAGTAAACAACTTTGCAGGGCATATATTCTTTCTTATTTAACGGGAGGAAAGTTCCTTTTTAACCATTTGACAATCTGATTATCCGATGATCTCAGAATGCTTTCGTTTCGTGCCGCTCTGAAGGTTGGAGAAAAAAACGCCTGCATTTGCCGGTAGGATTTTCCCATGTGTCGCAGATCTGTGATATCTGTTCTCCAATAGATAGCTGTGCGGCGGAATCCTGCCCTTTTTCTTTTATTTTCCTCTTCTTCCGGTGATTCTGTTATATATGGTTTGACTGGCTTTACAGAACAACCGGAGGAGAAAGAGGCATTCATACGGCCTTTTTGTTATAACAATATATGTAATGTGGCAAAACATGAGGAGATTTTCGGAAAAGAAGTAAGCATTTCCGGAAAGTGCTTACTTCTTTGGGTCCGAATGCTTACTTCTTTTTCCGGAAATACACCGTCTTTGTGCTGAAAAACCGCTGTCTTTTGCCTCAAATACTCCCGTTTTGCGCCGAAAACCCCGTTACTGAATCCTATTTCATTCAGTTTGGCAGAAGACAGTGTAAGCGGATGTGAGATGAATAATACTTTTTAATAGATAATAAAGGAAAAGCCTTTCATTCTGATAAATGGTTTATTCTCTTCCTGTTTGTATCAACCTGTTACATAACATTGTTTAGTAGCACTGTCCGTTTTATTGCTTTTCATTTGATTAATGCCTAATTTGCGCCTCAGTAAAAAAAGGGTATGCGAAAAACACATACTGAATCATTCATTTAAATCTTATATATCATGAAAAAGACCTCAAGAATTTGTTTAGGAGTGACTTTCTTTTTATTTGTTTCTGTTAATGTCTGTTTGTCTGCGTTGAAAAACAAAGATAAAAATGCGAATATGAAGATGCTTACTTTGGAGTGTCTTGCAATGGGAGAAGGTACTGATACCGGAGAAGGAGGAGGAGGCAACTATTCATGTACAGTAACTGTAGAATGTGGATTTCCTCTATCTGGTTCAGTATCTTGTAGTGGTAAAAAATGTAGTAGAGGACTTGATTGGTTAAATGGTGCCTATGTTGAATGTGATGGAAATAAGACTTATTGCTAAAGGGTAATGAATAGAATATTGATTCTTATTATCGCAATTTTATGTTTTTCTTCTTGTAACAACAAGGAGAAAAATCGTAACTTAATGTATTGTCAGTCGGAAATTAAGATAGAAGAATATCCTGATTCTAGTTTCTTCTCCAACATTACGTGTATGACTTATTATAAGAATAAGATATATGTTTTGGACAAAAAACGGGGAGACATTGTGGCGTTAAGTGATAACTTAAAAGAGATGGAATATGTTAGCAAACATGGTGAAGCCCCTTATGAAACAACATGGCCATTTACCTTTAATGTACTGAATGACACGGTATATGTTGTTGATTTTGGAACAAAGTCAATGAAAAAATTTCATGGAGGAGTTTTCTATGGTGATTTTTCACTTTCAAATGCAAATGAAAACAGATTTAGTCTCAATGATTCTTTAATCTTTTTATCTGCGAATACGGATTCGACAAGTTTTCTAATGATTGATAAATATCACCCAAACAAACAAATCCCAATGGGAAAGGTTGTACGAGAAAAAACTCCTTTTAAAACCATTATATCTAACAAGAAACATATTCTTTATGATCAAGGCAAAGGGATATTTTCGATTTCAAATTGCTACCCTTATATAGAGCAATATAATATTCATGGAGAATATATTAAAACATTTGATATCTCTTCAATTCCTATAATAAAAGAAGCAACAGAAATTGCTAAAAAGAATTCTAATAAAGAGAAATCTGTCTATATATACATACGTGATGCTTATCTTGCAAATGACCATATATATATACTGTGTTCATCACGGAGCTCATCAGGCGATTATCGTGTAAATACTATTTTGAAATTATCAATCAATGACGAAATGAAGCATATCTCTACCTACATTCTTCCACATGATATATATTCTTCTTTTTGTGTTTCAGACACATATCTATTTGCTTCACAAGAAGTGGCAGGAGTAACCATTGAAAAAATAAAAATAGGTGATGCGAAAAAATAAATTCTTTACCTTATTTATATTGCTTTGCATTATATGGGGATGTAGCAATAATCAAAAAAAAGAAAATGATGTTACTAAAACTCCCCAAAAGGATGTTTATAACTTAATAGGGAAAAGGGTAACCTCCATTGATTCTATTGTGTCAAATAAGACTTGTAGAGTTATTTTTCTATTTAACTATTATGATTGTGGGAGTTGTATAGATTTAGGATTCTCTATTACAAAAAAAATAGATTCTCTTTATAGAAATAATAAAGTAGCTATTATTTCAACTATGGGAAGCCCTTCATCTTTCCAGAAACGTAATAAATATTATGAGTATATATATCTTGACTCAAAAGATCTGATAAGAAAAGAATTGAAATATGTTCCAACACCTATAATGCTTTTATTGGATTCTTCAAACTGTATAAAAGACTATATATTCCCTAATACATCAGATGATAGAGAAGTTGTTCCATTTATAGAATCTGTTTTATAAGGAAGCATAAGCCAAGAGGTATATTATATTGGTGTTACCAAGTTCGATAATACGGAAAGTTGTTATCCTAATTCAACTTCGTTTAGAGAGTGCCAAGAGTTTGTGACACTGTGATATCTGCTTAATAAACAGATCCTGTATGTTACATAACATTGTTTAGTAACACTGTCAGTTTTATTGCTTTTCATTTGATTAATGCCTAATTTGCGCCTCAGTAAAAAAAGGGTATGCGAAAAACACATACTGAATCATTCATTTAAATCTTATATATCATGAAAGTATATCAGACTAACGAAATTAAGAACATTGCCCTTCTTGGCAATGACGGCTCAGGAAAAACCACTCTCACAGAAGCGTTGCTCTATGAGAGTGGTATTATAAAACGTCGCGGCAGGATTACTGCCAAGAATACCGTAAGCGATTACTTTCCGGTGGAACAGGAATATGGATATTCCGTCTTTTCAACTATTTTTCATGTGGAATGGAATGGAAAGAAACTGAACATCATAGACTGTCCGGGCAGCGATGACTTTGTAGGTGCTGCCATGACGGCACTCAACGTAACCGATACAGCTATTTTGCTGCTGAACGGACAATATGGACCGGAAGTGGGAACACAAAATCATTTCCGCTATACCGAAAAACTGGGTAAACCGGTAATCTTCCTGGTGAATCAACTCGATAACGAGAAGTGCGATTATGATATGGTGCTTGAACAACTGAAGTCCATTTACGGACCGAAAGTGGTTCCCGTCCAGTATCCTTTGGCTACAGGCCCGAATTTCAACTCACTGATCGACGTGCTGCTGATGAAGAAATACTCTTGGGGACCCGAAGGTGGAGCACCCACTATTGAAGAGATCCCGGCCGAAGAGATGGACAAGGCTATGGAAATGCATAAAGCCCTGGTAGAAGCCGCTGCTGAGAATGATGAAGGCTTGATGGAAAAATTCTTCGAACAGGATTCACTGACAGAAGACGAAATGCGTGAAGGTATCCGCAAAGGATTGGCTGCACGTGGCATGTTCCCCGTATTCTGTGTATGTGCAGGCAAAGATATGGGTGTACGTCGTCTGATGGAGTTCCTGGGTAATGTAGTGCCCGGTGTATCCGAAATGCCGAAAGTGCACAATACCCGTGGTGAAGTGGTGGAACCCGATCCCGATGGGCCTACTTCACTCTATTTTTTCAAAACAGGTGTGGAGCCGCATATTGGCGACGTTCAATACTTCAAGGTGATGAGCGGAAAAGTGCACGAAGGAGATGACTTTACGAATGCCGACCGCGGTTCGAAAGAACGTGTGGCACAGATTTATGCTTGTGCCGGTGCCAACCGTATCAAAGTAGAAGAGATGGTGGCCGGTGATATCGGCTGTACGGTGAAGCTGAAAGATGTTCATACCGGAAACACGCTAAATGGTAAAGGTGCCGAAAACCGGTTTAATTTTATTAAATATCCGAATTCTAAATATTCACGTGCCATCAAACCGGTGAACGAAGCCGATACAGAGAAGATGATGGTTATCTTGAACCGTATGCGCGAGGAAGATCCGACTTGGGTCATCGAACAGTCGAAAGAATTGAAACAGACCATCGTACATGGTCAGGGTGAATTCCACCTCCGTACTTTAAAGTGGCGTCTGGAGAATAATGAAAAACTTCAGGTGAAATTCGAGGAACCGAAGATTCCTTATCGTGAGACCATCACTAAGGCGGCCCGTGCCGACTATCGTCATAAAAAACAATCGGGTGGTGCCGGACAGTTTGGTGAAGTACACTTGATCGTAGAACCATATTATGAAGGAATGCCGGTGCCCGATACGTATAAGTTCGGTGGACAGGAATTTAAGATTAATGTGAAAGGTACCGAAGAAGTTCCATTGGAATGGGGCGGAAAATTGGTATTTGTTAACAGTATTGTCGGTGGTTCTATCGATGCCCGCTTCCTGCCTGCTATCCTTAAAGGTATCATGTCCCGTATGGAGCAGGGACCTCTCACCGGTTCGTACGCCCGCGATGTACGTGTCATCGTATATGACGGAAAGATGCACCCGGTAGATTCTAATGAAATCTCGTTCATGCTGGCCGGACGCAATGCTTTCAGCGAAGCATTTAAGAATGCGGGACCGAAGATTCTCGAACCTATTTATGATGTAGAAGTCTTTGTGCCTTCCGATAAGATGGGTGATGTGATGGGAGATCTTCAGGGACGTCGTGCCATGATCATGGGCATGAGCAGCGAAAACGGTTATGAAAAGCTGGTCGCTAAAGTGCCTTTAAAAGAGATGGCTTCTTATTCGACAGCGCTCAGCTCGCTTACCGGAGGTCGTGCTTCGTTCATTATGAAATTTGCAAGTTACGAACTTGTTCCGAGTGATGTGCAGGATAAATTAATAAAAGACTTCGAATCCAAGCAAACAGAAGAATAATGTGGTTACAGCCTACCGGACTGCGGGCTGCAAATGGCTGAACTGCTGAGTTATAAAGCTACGAGGAGTGTACAATGTATGTGCAACTGCTCGTAGCTTTGTTCTTTTAAGGCATTCTGCTTGTGGTTGTAGCTGCCGTTACATGCCATTGACAGTTCGTCGGTCGTCTCTTGAAACCTGCTTACTCATTAACAATGATTAAAGAAAGTAGATTTTCTGAAGAGAAATCTTTAATTTTTTATTAAATTTGCAAACCAAAGGCATATACGTTTTGTTATAGTGGTCAGAATATGACCTAAAAAACGTCTTTCGGTTAATTATAGAGAACATCCTGTTAAAACAGGTTAAGCTGTTAGGAGTGTTAATTAGGGAGTGTTAATTTTGTTGCTATGAAAAAGTCAACAATCTGGATATTAGGCATTATTATGGGTCTTTCCTTTCTGAGTTTGCTCTATTTACAAGTGAGCTACATCGAAGAAATGGTGAAGATGCGTAAAGAACAATTTAATACATCCGTGCGAAATGCTTTGTTTCAGGTTTCAAAGGATGTGGAGTATGATGAAACGCAACGTTGGCTGTTAGAAGACATTACTGAAGCGGAACGTAGAGCACTGGCTCAGTCTTCTTCTACTACCGAACAGAAAAATGGTTTGATTCAGCAATCGGAGCGTTATAGGTTCAAGTCACCGGACGGAACCCTGTATTCGGAGTTTGAACTAAAGATGATTACCACCGAGCCGTCGAAGGTGCCCAAAGCCATGATTTCGGAGAGACATGGGCGGAATACCATTCCGCAGACATCGCGAAGCTTGACCGACGCTATTAAAAATAGGTATATGTATCAGCGTTTCCTGCTCGACGATGTAGCTTTGCGGATGATTTACAAAGCAAGCGATAAGTCGATTGGCGAACGGGTGAACTTTAAGAAGCTGGATAATTATCTGAAGTCTAACTTTATTAATAATGGTATAGAGCTGCTATATCATTTTTCGGTAATCGATAAAGATGGACGTGAGGTATATCGCTGTTCGGATTACGAAGAGGGAGGAAGTGAGGATTCTTATACCCAACCTCTGTTCCAAAATGATCCGCCTGCGAAGATGAGTATTGTGAAGGTGCACTTTCCGGGAAAGAAAGATTATATCTTCGACTCGGTTAGTTTTATGATCCCTTCGATGATATTCACTTTCGTACTGTTGATTACATTCATCTTCACTATCTACATCGTCTTCCGCCAGAAGAAGCTGACAGAAATGAAGAATGACTTTATCAACAATATGACACACGAGTTCAAGACACCGATATCTACCATCTCGCTTGCCGCGCAGATGCTGAAAGATCCCGCAGTCGGGAAATCACCGCAGATGTTCCAGCATATATCGGGAGTCATTAATGATGAAACGAAGCGGTTGAGATTCCAGGTGGAGAAAGTTCTTCAGATGTCTATGTTCGACAGACAGAAAGCAACACTGAAGATGAAAGAACTCGATGCCAATGAGTTGATTACCGGGGTTATCAATACGTTCGCTCTGAAGGTGGAACGCTATAATGGTAAGATTACATCGAACCTTGAGGCTACCAATCCTGTTATATTTGCGGACGAAATGCATATCACCAATGTGATATTCAATCTGATGGATAACGCGGTGAAATACAAGAAGCCCGAAGAAGACCTGGTGCTCGACGTGAGAACTTGGAACGAACCCGGTAAACTGATGATTTCGATACAGGACAACGGTATTGGTATTAAAAAAGAAAACCTGAAGAAGGTGTTTGATAAGTTCTATCGCGTGCATACAGGTAATCTGCACGATGTAAAAGGTTTCGGTCTGGGACTGGCTTATGTGAAAAAGATTATTCAGGATCATAAGGGAACCATCCGGGCGGAGAGTGAACTGAATGTAGGAACTAAATTTATTATTGCATTACCTTTATTAAAAAATGATTGATATGGACGAGAAACTGCGTATTTTATTATGCGAAGATGATGAAAATCTTGGCATGCTTTTAAGAGAATATTTACAGGCGAAAGGTTACTCTGCTGAGTTGTATCCTGATGGAGAAGCCGGATTTAAGGCTTTCCTGAAGAATAAATATGACTTGTGCGTGTTCGACGTGATGATGCCTAAGAAAGATGGTTTCACGCTGGCACAGGAGGTTCGTGCGGCCAACGCTGAAATTCCGATTATCTTCCTGACTGCAAAGACACTCAAGGAGGATATTCTGGAAGGATTTAAGATTGGTGCGGATGATTACATCACCAAACCTTTCAGTATGGAAGAACTTACTTTCAGAATTGAAGCGATCCTGAGACGTGTTCGTGGAAAGAAGAACAAAGAAAGCAATATCTATAAGATCGGTAAGTTTACGTTTGATACACAAAAGCAGATTCTGGCTATCGGTGACAAACAAACTAAGCTGACTACCAAGGAATCGGAATTGCTGGGATTGCTGTGTGCACATGCCAACGAGATTTTGCAGCGTGACTTTGCTTTGAAGACTATCTGGATTGATGATAACTATTTCAATGCCCGTAGTATGGACGTATATATCACCAAACTGCGTAAGCACCTGAAGGATGATGATTCGATTGAGATTATCAACATCCACGGAAAAGGTTACAAGTTGATTACCCCCGAACCGGAATCATAATGGAGAGGGGGATATACAGAAATAAAAAAGCCGGAAAACATTCGTTTTCCGGCTTTTTTATTTCTGTTGAAAATATTAATCCGCAATTCTTTTATTGATCGCAATGTAAGAAATGAGTCCGAGTACCACCAATACTATCGAGCCTCCCAAGATAGCGTTGTTGTTCACGTCTCCGGTCAGAGAACAAACAATCAGAATGATTATTCCGACTAAGATTAATATCAATCCTAAATTCTTTAATAAGCCTTTCATGTGTGTGTATTTTAATAGATTATTATATTCCAGTCACAAATTAACGCATAATTCTTTAACGAGCGAAATTATTTTCGCAAAAAAACCATTAATTAGCCATAAATAGTTGATTTGGTTGCTTTCACTTCTCCGTATTGATTAATCTTTGGTATTGAAAAATATCTTTCTCAATACTTCCTGGCTTACGCTTAATTCTTCGACTGTGATGCCGTGCAACGCCTCTTTCAGTGTCCGGTTGGCTATAACACGGGCTTTTTCTTCCAGTTCTTTTCCTGTTTTGGTCAGGTGGATCAGATTGGTACGACGGTCCTTTTTGTCGGAGATACGGACAACCAGATGCTGGCGTTCCATATTGTCGATTAAGCGGGTCATACTCGGTTTATCTTTAAAAGTTGCATTGCACAACTCTTGTTGGGTCACTCCGTCTTTTTCCCAGAGAAAAATAAGAACCGTCCATTGTTCCGGGCTGATCTCCAGACCGTTCTGTCTGAAGTTACGGTATAGCTTACGGTTGATGGCGGCAGAAACTTTGCCATTCAGGATAGCAAAGATTAGTCTGATATCAAAATTAAATTGTTCGATCATGAAATTATTGTTTAAGCAACTTTGCAAAGATAAATGTCTTCTTCGACAAATCCTATCCCGTGGCATAAAAAAAGATTAAATGTTTGCAGTTCAAAATAAAATGCCTACCTTTGCACCGCATTTTTAAAATCAAATAATTTATTTATTTAATTAAAACGAGTATGAATCAATACGAAACCGTTTTCATTTTAACTCCCGTTTTGTCTGATGTTCAGATGAAGGAAGCGGTAGAAAAATTCAAAGGCATTCTTCAGGCTGAAGGTGCTGAGATTATCAATGAAGAAAACTGGGGACTGAAGAAACTGGCTTATCCAATCCAGAAGAAGTCTACAGGATTCTATCAGCTGATTGAGTTCAATGCAGAACCTACTGTTATTGACAAGTTGGAATTAAATTTCCGTCGTGATGAACGCGTAATCCGTTTCCTGACTTTCAGAATGGATAAATACGCTGCAGAATATGCTGCAAAGAGAAGAAGTGTTAAATCAAACAAAAAGGAGGATTAATCATGGCACAACAAGTTCAATCAGAAATCAGATATTTAACTCCGCCTTCAGTAGACGTTAAGAAGAAAAAATACTGCCGTTTCAAAAAGAGTGGTATTAGGTATATCGACTACAAAGATCCTGAATTCTTGAAGAAATTCTTGAATGAGCAGGGTAAGATCCTTCCGCGCCGTATCACCGGTACTTCTTTGAAGTTCCAGCGTCGTATTGCGCAGGCTGTGAAGAGAGCACGTCACCTGGCGTTACTTCCATTTGTAACTGACATGATGAAATAAGGAGGAAAAGTATGGAAATTATATTGAAAGAAGACGTAGTAAACTTGGGTTATAAGAATGACATCGTAACTGTTAAGTCTGGTTATGGTCGTAATTACTTGATCCCCACCGGAAAAGCTGTTATTGCTTCTCCTTCTGCAAAGAAAATGTTGGCTGAAGAACTGAAACAGCGTGCTCACAAACTTGAGAAAATCAAGAAAGATGCTGAAGCACTGGCTGCTAAGTTGGAAGGTGTATCTTTGACTATCGCTACAAAGGTTAGCTCAACCGGTACTATCTTCGGTTCTGTTGGTAACATCCAGATCGCTGAGGAATTGGCTAAGTTGGGTCACGAGATCGACAGAAAGATCATCGTTGTAAAAGACGCTGTGAAAGAAGTTGGTTCTTATAAAGCTATCGTTAAACTGCACAAAGAAGTTTCTGTAGAAATTCCTTTCGAAGTAGTAGCTGAATAAGTAGTATATAATACCGAGATATAAGGAAAGGGTGTTCTTGAAAAAGAATACCCTTTTTTAGTATCCTTATGTGGCGTTACAATATTAGCTTTCTTTTGATTACGGTATGGGTGGTAGGTATCTGGAAGAGCGTGTTTTGAGGAGGAGAGCTAAGGACATAAAAAAAAGTCTGTACGTGCTTTTTGCACGGCAGACTTTCAATTCTCTCTAATGTTGTTCGAGATTATTCAGCTACAACAGTTTCAGTTACTACTGTAGTGTCAGCTGCGATAGTATCAGTTGCCTGAGCTGCTGCTTCAGCTGCAGCTGCTTCTACTGCTGCGATAGAGTCAGCGATACGGATAGAATCTGCAGTTGCTTTTTCAGCGTCAGCTGCTTTGTTACCACAAGATGCGAATGATACTGCTGCGATAGCTACGAACATCAAAACTAATTTTTTCATTTTCTTTGCTTTTTAAATCTGTAATACAATCAATTGCTTATTAAAACGCTGCAAAGGTATGTACTTTTTGTATATGTTGTACTCCTAAGCCCAACTTTTTTTTATTTTTTTTTTAGAAGAGTGTTTCATTATGTTTTTTTGTATGTTTTAAAACATGTCTAATCTTCTGCTATACTGTTATATAGATAGCGTTTGATGCTTCTTTTCGGAGTTTTCTCAAACTCAGTAGGATAGAGTTGAATCTGACTTACTTTTTCGTAAGCGGCTACATTGTTATTCAGATTCTTCAAATTCTCGTCCATGATCGTTTTTAAGTTGTCTTCGTGGTTGAGTCCTAAAGAGTCCAAAGCTTCATAGTCGGCATAGACCAGGGCAACCAGTTTTTTGTTTCGTTCGATCACCAGACTTTCAAGAATGAACGGAAGATTATTAAGTTTAGCCTCGATTTCTTCGGGGAAGATGTTTTGTCCGCTTGAACTGAGGATCATCGTTTTCAGTCGGCCGCGAATAAAGATATTGCCTTCGTCATCCATGGTGCCTAAATCGCCGGTACGTAACCATCCGTCTTTAGTGAATACTTCCTGAGTGGCTTCCGGGTTTTTATAATATCCGGTCATTACGTTTTCTCCCCGTACCTGAATCTCTCCGGTGTCGGCTTCGGGATTCTCCTTATAGATACGGGCTTCCATAATATCGAGTATTTTGCCCGATGAAGAGGGGATAAATTTCTCCCAGGGGGCATAACTGATAAGCGGACCACATTCTGTCATGCCGTAGCCAATGGTGAAGGGGAACTTGATTTTGTGGAAAAATTCTTCTACTTCCGGGTTCATGGCGGCTCCGCCGATAATGATTTCCTTGAAGCGTCCGCCAAGCGCATCGATCAGCTTTTTACGGATCTGGCCGTAAATCTGATTATCCAGCAGGGGGATGCTCAAGGCCCATTTCATTCCTTTTTTGCTGATAATAGGCTGGATCACGTTTTTATAGATCTTCTCGATGACCAGCGGTACTGTAATAATCAGATTCGGTTTCACCTCTTCGAATGCTTTCATGATGATTTTGGGCGAGGGCACTTTGCCGAGAAGGGTTACATGAGTGCCGACTGCCGTGGCCGTCAGAAAGTCGAAGGCGCATCCATAAGCATGAGCCAGCGGAAGGAAAGAAAGCACTTTATCACCCTTTTTCAGCAGTTCCGTGCGGATACCGAAAGTCACATTACCGGCCAGGTTGTTGCCGGTCAGCATCACTCCTTTGCTGAATCCGGTGGTGCCCGAGGTATAGTTCAGCAGCATCACCTTGTCATTGGACAAGGTGGTGTAAAGGACATCTTCTTTTTGGAATCCTTTCGGGTAAGTTTCTTCCATGCACTGATTGATATGCTTCAGGAATTTTTGCACAGTCTCTCCGTCCCGCTGGTGCAGGCAACGGAAGTCGGTCAGTGAGAAAACGGCACGGATACCGGTTAGGCGTTCTTCTTCCAAATTCTCCCAGATAGTGTCGCTGGTGAAAAGGAAAACGGATTCGGAATGATTGACAATATGATGTACGTCGTTCGGATTGAAGTCTTGCAAGATGGGCACTATGATGGCTCCGTATGTAATGGTAGCCATGTAAGCGATGCACCAGCGGGCATTATTCTTTCCGATGACTGCGATTTTATCTCCCCGTCGCAAACTACAGTGTTTGAAAAGCAAATGAAGTTTGGCTATTTCTTCGGCTACTTCACCGTAAGTATAACTTTCCGGTTCACCATAATTGGTGTAGCAGGGCAAATCCCAGTTTTCACGGAAACTATTTTCGTAGAGTTTTATAAAGTTTTCTTTTATCATTGCACGTTTTTTGAAGATTTGTGCAAAAGTAGGTATAAACTTTCAGAATAGAAAACCTCTAACTCCTTTTAACTCCTTCTGCATCTTTACTCCTAATAATAATGTGTAACTTTGCGCTGAATATGCGTTTTTACAGATTATGATAGATACCACTGTATTTCAAGATAAGACAGCCGTTTACTATACTTTAGGCTGCAAGCTGAATTTCTCAGAGACTTCGACGATTGGTAAAATCCTGCGTGAGGCAGGTGTGCGTACGGCCCGGAAAGGTGAAAAGGCTGACCTTTGCATTGTCAATACCTGTTCGGTGACCGAGATGGCGGACAAGAAGTGCCGTCAGGCTATTCACCGCCTGGTGAAACAACATCCCGGCGCTTTTGTAGTGGTGACAGGTTGCTATGCCCAGTTGAAACCCGGTGACGTGGCAAAGATAGAGGGAGTGGACGTTGTGCTTGGTGCGGAACAGAAGAAAGATTTGCTTCAGTATCTGGGCGATCTGCATAAGCACGAAGGAGGAGAAGCCTATACGACCGCTACAAAAGATATCCGTTCGTTTGCCCCGTCTTGTTCAAGAGGTGACCGTACCCGCTTTTTCCTTAAAGTGCAGGATGGATGCGATTACTTTTGTTCTTATTGTACCATTCCTTTTGCCCGTGGACGGAGTCGCAACGGGACTGTCGCATCTTTGGTGGAGCAGGCACGGCAGGCTGCTGCCGAAGGTGGGAAAGAGATTGTGCTGACCGGAGTCAATATCGGAGATTTCGGAAAGTCCACCGGCGAGACTTTCTTTGATTTGGTGAAAGCACTCGATCAGGTAGAAGGCATTGAGCGTTATCGTATCTCTTCCATTGAGCCCAATCTGCTGACGGACGAGATTATAGAATATGTGTCCACCTCCCGCAGCTTCATGCCTCATTTCCATATCCCTTTGCAGTCCGGTTGCGATGAAGTGCTCCAGTTGATGCGCCGTCGGTATGGGACGGAACTTTTTGCTTCGAAGATTGCAAAGATAAAAGAGGTGATGCCTGATGCGTTTATCGGCGTGGACGTAATTGTGGGTACACGTGGCGAAACCGACGAGTATTTTGAAAAAGCCTATGAATTTATTTCCGGACTGGATATCACACAATTGCATGTGTTCAGTTATTCGGAACGTCCCGGTACCCAGGCACTGAAGATAGACCATGTGGTGACTCCTGAGGCGAAGCATCAGCGAAGCCAGCGTTTGCTTGCGTTGTCGGATGGGAAAACGAAGGACTTCTATGCCCGTCATATCGGCCAGACCATGCCTGTCCTGATGGAGAAGCCTAAGGCAGGAGTGCCTATGCACGGCTATACGGCAAACTACATTCGTGTAGAGGTGGAAAGTGACCCGGCATTGGATAATCAAGTAGTAAATGTTCTCTTGGGAGATTTTAACGAAGATGGCACTGCACTGAAAGGAACTATAACACAATAAACATGAAATCGAAACTTCTTTATTTGTTAACCTATGTGGGGATGTGGCTTTTGGCTATTCTTCCGTTTCCGGTGTTGTATGCCCTGTCCGATTTTATTTACTTCTGGTTGTACCACGTGATCGGTTACCGGAGAAAGGTGGTGGGTACCAATCTGAAGAACTCTTTTCCGGAGAAGTCGGCAGCAGAATTGAAGGCCATTGAACGTAAGTTCTATCATTACCTTTGCGACTATATGCTCGAAGATGTGAAAATGTTGCGCATGTCCGAGAAAGAGCTTTGCAAACGTATGACTTACGAAAACAAGGAAGCTTATCTCCGGATGATTGACGAACGGGGCGGGATTGTCCTGCTGATCCCCCACTATGCTAATTTTGAATGGATTACGGGGATGGGAATGATTATGCGTCCCGGCGATGTACCTGTACAGGTATACAAACCTTTGAAAGATGTTTATCTGGACGGTCTTTTCAAGTACATCCGCAGCCGCTTCGGAGGGTACAACGTGCCGAAGCACTCCACCGCCCGCGAAGTGATCAGGCTGAGACGTGACGGCAAGAAGATGGCTATCGGACTGATTACCGACCAATCGCCCAATACGAACGAGGCGCACCATTGGACTACTTTTTTGAACCAGGACACGGTGTTCATGGATGGTGCCGAGCGCATTGCCAAGATGATGGACTTTCCGGTTTTCTATTGTGAGTTGCGCAAGGAGCGCAGAGGGTATTGCCGCGTAGAGTTCGATCTGGTCACCGATCGTCCGAAAGAAACCACCGATGGTGAGATTACCGAAATTTTTGCCCGCAGATTGGAGCAGACCATCCGGAAGGAACCTGCTTACTGGCTTTGGTCACATAAGCGCTGGAAGCTGAAACGCCCCGAAAAGAAAGATGAATAAGATATCTGTCGTTATATTGAACTGGAACGGTTGCGAAATGCTCCGTTCGTTTCTTCCCTCCGTACTCCGGCATTCCGAGGCGGAAGGTGTGGAAGTTTGTGTGGTTGATAATGGTTCCACAGATCAGTCGGTAGAGATGCTGCGGCATGAGTTTCCTTCGGTTCGCCAGATTCTGCTGGATGAAAATCACGGTTTTGCCGACGGTTATAACTTTGCCCTCCAACAGGTGGAAGCCGAATATGTAGTTCTGCTGAATTCTGATGTAGAAGTAACAGAGCATTGGCTGCAACCGATGGCTGATTATTTGGATACCCATCCGGAGGTTGCTGCCTGCCAGCCTAAGATACGCAGTTGGCGACAAAAGGACCTGTTTGAATATGCCGGCGCTTCCGGCGGATTCATTGACCGTTATGGTTATCCGTTTTGCCGGGGACGGGTGATGGGAGTGGTCGAGGCGGATAAAGGACAATATGATACAGTATTCCCCGTGTTCTGGGCTACCGGTGCCGCCCTGTTCATTCGTCTGGCAGATTATCGTGAGGCAGGCGGGCTTGACGGGCGTTTCTTTGCCCATATGGAAGAGATAGACCTTTGCTGGAGGCTTCGTGCCCGTGGACGGGGGATCGTTTGCATTCCTCAAAGTACGGTGTATCATGTAGGAGGGGCCACATTGAAAAAAGAGAATCCGCATAAAACCTTCCTCAACTTTCGTAATAATCTTGTCATGCTCTATAAGAACCTTCCGGATGAAGAGCTGCCCGGAGTGATGCGGGTACGTTGCTGGCTCGATTACATTGCGGCAGCTACGTTTGTTCTTAAAGGACAGCTGCCCAACGCAAAGGCCGTTCTCCATGCCCGTCGTGAATTTAAACAATTGCGCGATAGCTTCCGGGATGCAAGAATGGAGAATCTCAGAAAAACTTCCTCACACTTTATTCCCGAACGGATAAAAAGTAGTATCTTAGTGCAGTTCTATGTGAAAGGGCGGAAGTTCTTTTCGCAATTACCAGATTTTAAAGGATAACGTTATGGAAAAACTAATTCGAAGAATCGGGCTGGTAGCACACGATGCTATGAAAAAAGACCTGATTGAATGGGTTCTTTGGAACTCGGAGTTATTGATGGGACATAAGTTTTATTGTACAGGTACCACCGGTACGCTGATACTGGAAGCATTGAAAGAGAAACATCCCGATGTGGAATGGGATTTTACCATTCTGAAGTCAGGTCCTTTGGGGGGTGACCAGCAGATGGGATCGCGTATTGTGGACGGAGAGATCGATTATCTTTTCTTCTTCACTGACCCGATGACCCTGCAACCGCACGACACGGATGTAAAGGCACTGACCCGTCTGGCAAGTGTAGAGAACATAGTTTTCTGCTGCAACCGTTCCACTGCCGATCATATTATTTCGAGTCCGCTCTTTGTTGATCCGGATTACGAACGGACACATCCGGACTACTCCGGCTATACGAAACGTTTCGAAAACCAACCGGTAGTTACCGAAGCAGTAGAATCGGTAAAGAAAAGAAAGAGAAAGAAATAAGAGCCTATTCGGCTGCAAGTATATTTCACTACAGAGTACACAGAGGGCACGGAGCTTTAATTATATAGAATTACTATATAATAACTCCGCGCCCTCTGTGCGTTCGGTGGTACATCTACTTTGTGGCGTATCGGTTTTGCCTGTCGTTTATCTTTCTGTTTTTGTCAAGAGCAGATTTATGTATTGTTAACTTCCAAGCCTTCATCTTTCCCGCCGTTGATTATCAATAGGAGAAAAAAGATTATCTTCTGATGAAAACACATTTTCATGCCGGGAAATGTGTCCCGACATACCGGGAAAAGTATCGGAAGCAACCGTCTGAATGAGTAAAACTCAGGCTCTAAATGGGGGGAACACCGGCTCTGCAGGCTTCAAACCAACGCTCTTCTGGAATTTTTTGATGCAGGTACAAAAAAATAGGGAGAAACATTTATTCCTCCCTATTACCGTATTTTAATTCGAATATACTTTATGATTACATAGGCAAAGATACTCTGTTTTCTTGCAGAAGTCAAGCTTTTGCCTGTTTTTATTTTTCCAATGATCCGGCCGGGAATATGTTTTCACTCATTATAATAGGTGCCCAACTGTTCTATTACCTTTTCCGGTTCGTCCGGGGCGGCTGCGTGTCGGATAGCTATTTTTCCTGTTTTATCAATAACTACAAAGCAGGGGATACTCAGTATTTGCCGTTCGTTTCCAAGTTCGGCATACAACGATTTTCCTAACTTTTCGTTTACCAATAAGTGATAGCCTTTCAGTTGGTGATATCCGATGGTTTTCTCCCATTTCTCCTTGTCCTGAGGGCGGTCTATTGAGATGTATAGGTACACAATGTCCATGTTATGTGTTTTTTCTTTGAGGGCGGGCAGGTATTGGAACTTTTTGATGCATGGGCCGCACCAGGTAGCCCATACGTCGATATAGACCACTTTGCCTTTGAAGGGTTTTACCGCATCTTCCAGATTTTCAACTGTGGAGTCGCAAGGCAGAATGTGATAGTCCTTGTCGTCGATGCGGCTGTTTTGGAAGCGGAGGTTTTTATTAACGCCCGGTTCAAGAACAGATAGAAAGGGGCTGTTGGGGAATTCGGCCTTATATCTTTCGTATAGTTGGGGGATTGAGGGAGTGTTTCTTGTTTGAAATTCGTCTTCGTAGATAAGTAGCGCTTGTGCATATTGCAGATTGTCGCCTTTGACGAATTTCCGGTAGCGGTCGAAGCGAAAGGAGCAATAGTCCTTTATCTCTTCGGGTTTGCCGTTTTCCAGTTTTATGAATTGTGCGCCGATCAAGTCGTTTATAAAGAGTCCGATTCCGCGGTAGGAACGCAGATAATCACTGTCTACGGGTTGATTGATGATCTCTGCAAGTTCTTTGCGCCAATTTTCAGTAAAGTTCTCATTTTTCACCAGATACATTGCGACGTGCAGAAAGATAGACCGATAGGTGTAATCGATGTGTGCACGTTGCTCTGCGAGAAACTCTTTATCAAGTCCGGAGGCATTTACAGAGTCGAGTGCCTGTTTCATCCTGGCATCTGCCAACTGATGATATTGTTCCAATGAAGTCACCCCTTCGAGTTCGTGAGGCTGCATGTATATCAGATTGTCGCTATATTGCTGATAGTCGTCCACCGCTTTCAGACATCGGTTGTAGACCCGGTTAGTGCCACTGAAGTTGATCGTGTCTTTGGCCACAGCGATAGTATCTTTGCTTCCCGGTGTCAGGTAGAGCGTGAAAGAATTATTCCCTTTGGCCCATACATGAATCGTAGTGGGACGGCTCACGCTGAATTCATGAACGAACTGCCCCTGAGGGTCAGCTTGTGCCTTAGTGCCCAAGGTAATGAAGAACAGGTGATCTTTTCCTGTAGGCCAGTAAGCGATTTCGTTGTCCGGGGTGGTCTTGACTACAATTGTCGCAGTTTGTTGTGCGCTGATTTCTCCCGTTAGCAACAACAGGAGGATTAATAAAAGGTTTTTCATCGTATTAGTATATTAATGTTGATTCAGTCTCTCGTGCAATGCATCTCTACTCCGGCAGAGTCGATGTCTGCTCCCATGGGCGGATTCCTTTTCGACAGTTTGATTTCTATCTCACTGATTTTCGGGAAGTCCCGGAAGAGCCTTTTCACGATTCGTCCGCAGGCGTGTTCCAGCAGTTTAGAGGGAATATCCATTTCTTCTTTCAGCGCGGCGTGTATGTCTGCATAGCTGACGGTATCTTCTACTTCATCCGTTTCGGTGGCTTTGCCAAAATCGGTTTTCAACCTCAGGTTGATGATGAACTCGTTGCCAATCGCAGTCTCTTGTGGAGCTACTCCATGATAACTGTAGAAACGGACGTTTTCCAAAAAGATATAATAATGGGTAGTCATAAATATAAAGATTGATATTGTCTTCTGGCAAAGATAAGATAATAAATGCAATTATGATTCCTGTTGTTGCGATTGCTTGGTTTTGATAAAGTCTTTTTGCGCCACAGCCTGCGGAATCAGTTTCAGAAATATGGGAGTTGCGGCAATGCAGATTGTCAGGGTGAGCAATAGCAAGACAATGGCTTGTCCCCATTCATTATGGATAAACCGGCTGACAACCGGATATTCGAAATGTAAAAGGGGGGCATGTATTCCCAATGTAATGACCGAGTAACGTCCCAGATAAGAGATGACAGGGAGCTTTTTAAACTTTTTGCAGAAAAGCATAATCATAAAGATGCCGGCAAACGCTGAGGCCCAGAACTGGAAAATGTTGCCTGCATAATTGTTGGTACGCATACCGACAAACGTGGCGGTGAAGTACATCACGACCAAGGCTGCCAGGATACATAGCGGAATCAGTTTGTCGAAACGGTGGGGAAAGAGGAAAAAGTTGTAACGGCGAATCCAGAATCCGGCCACATAGAAGGGTAGGGCGGTCATGGCTATGTCTATGTACAAGGGCAGTTCGATCTGGTGTTTACCCATATAGAATCCGGCGATTCCGATCAGGAGGGTGAGGGCAAACATTAAACCTAACTTCCGGTCGCGCAGGCTGTGGACCAGATAGAACAGGATATTGCAATTGAAAAGTGCCAGTAAAAACCAGATAGGAGGGTTGAACTTGATCAGGGCATGATCATGAAACACAACTAAAAGCTCTGTCCAACTGACCGGGAGTTGAAATACACCCGGAGCAATTTTCCATACAATATACTTCAGGAGGAATGCGCTGAGATAGAAAAAGAGGAAGGGGACGATCAATTTGTTTATCTTCCGGATGAAGAATCCGAAAAGCCCCTCGTACGACTTGAAGAAGATACCTGAGATAAAGAAATAAAGGGGCATACGAAAACTGGCGATCATCGAATGGTAATCAAGCTTTTCGAAAGCTCCACCGATGTGTGCCATCACCACCAGGATGATGCAGACTCCTTTCGTCAAGTCTACAAAATCAATTCGTTTGTTTTTGTCGTCTCCCATTCTGACTGTTTGTGCATTGGTGCAGCAAAGATACTGAATATTACTGAAAAGCAAGAGAGAAGAGCGAAAAACACACCGGTTCGCTCTTCTCTCTTTGTTCTTTTTCTTTCTTGGGAAACTGACGGATATTATTTTTCCGGATTTCTGCCGGTTTGCTTAACCAGTTCTCTGATTTTCTCATTCAGGCTTTCGGCTTTCATGAGCTGTTCCAGTGTCAGATGCATCCGGTAACGCCAGTAGTGACGGGGATTGGCAGGGACATTGATCCGTTCTTCCTGCACGTTCGGGTTGCGCCATCTTCCGTCCATCGACAACCAATCTTGTAGTGACAGAATGCAAAGGATGGAGTTACTGTAGAGGTGGTTGCGGACCACTTCTTCACACAGTTCCGGTGTTGCTACGGCAGGGGCGGCACCATAATGCCCCAGCATCTGATTGTAGTAACGTTGAGTCTGTTGATAATCCTCTTCCCACCATCCGCGTAAAGTCGACATGTCATGGGTAGAGAATGTGCAAACCGAGCGATACGGGTATTCGTTCAGGCGACCGAACTCTTCAGCCGGGTTCTTGGGCATCCGCTGGATTTCGAGACTCAGAATGCGTAGGTCGTTCATCACCCATGCCACGCAATCCGGTATCATTCCCAAATCTTCACCACATACCAGCATGCGGGTCGACTGAGTCAGTTGTGGCAGTTTCTTCATGGCTTGTTGTTGCCAGAAGTCATTATGGCGATGATAATAATACTGATCGTAAAGCCGGTTGAATGCTGCTTTCTCCCAATCGTTCAGGGCACGGTAGATGAAGTCGTGCTGTACTCCGATACGCGGATGAAAGAGGTTCGTGTCCTTACGGTCGGGCACAAACAGTACGTCACTTATCAAGGCGTACAATCCGTCTCTGATCCATATGCTGTCTTCATCGTTCTTGCCGGCAAAGAAAGCTTCCACTTTGCGTTGAGTGTCGAACTCTGGACGCATGCGGTACACTTCGTACGTGTCGGTCGGCTCAATAAAGGTTTGTTTGACGTAGTCGGTGTGGGGACCAAACACCTGTCCGAGGAAGTACTCGTGGATATAAGGCGTCAGGAATTCTTCGCGGAAAGGTAATCCGTAGCTTTCTATTTCTTCACGGCTCATGGGCAGTGCGGGAACAAACTGTCCCAGTAATCCATGCACGGCATTCATCGGGATTTCCCAAATGCGGAAAAATCCCAGAATATGGTCGATGCGGTAAGCGTCGAAATACTCGGCCATCTTTTGGAAACGTTTCATCCACCATTTATAGCCATCCTTTTCCATTACGTCCCAATTGTAGGTGGGGAAACCCCAGTTCTGCCCGTTGACAGAAAAATCATCGGGTGGGGCACCGGCCTGTCCGTTGAGATTGAAATAATAGGGCTCTGTCCAGGCTTCCACACTGTTGCGGCTGATGCCGATAGGGATATCTCCCTTTAGTACCACTCCGTGCTCGCGGGCATAAGTGGTTGCTTCCAGCAGTTGTAAGTGGAGGTTGAACTGTATATAGAAATAGATGGCGATATTGGGGTAGACTTCCGTACCGGGACGGCAAAGCTCTTCAATCTCTTGTGCATTATATTCCGAATATTTAGGCCATTCGCGGAAGTTTGGTGTCCGGTATACGTCACGCAGATAACTGAAGGCAGCATAGGGTTGCAGCCATTCTTTGTTGGCCTCAAAGAAATCACGGAAGGCTTTCGAAGCCAATACTTTTTCTCCTTCTTGCTTGAATAGCTGATGGAAATATTCCCATTTTCCCCGGTTCACTGCTTCGTAGTCGATGGCAGAAAGTGAATTCAACTCTTTCTGTTTTTGGTTGAAAGCGGTAGCGACTTCTTTATCTTTCAGGGTACCCATCTGTTTAAGGTCGGCATACATCGGGTGGAAAGCATAGATGGAAATACTATTGTAAGGGTAGGAATCTGTCCATGTATGGGTCATGGTGGTGTCATTGATCGGTAGGATCTGTACCACTTTCTGGTTGGTACTGACTGCCCAGTCCACCATTCGTTTCAGGTCTCCGAAGTCTCCTACACCGAAGCTTTTCTCCGATTTGAGTGAAAATACGGGGACGGCCACTCCTGCACCTTTCCAGGCCGGAACGTCAAAGTAGACGTATCGGTCGGAAATAACCAGTGTTTCGTTTGCTTTAATCTCGGGGGCGGCCATGTAACGGTTAGGATTGTTTTCCCAAGCTTCAGCTTTCTTCTCTTCCTTATTATATAATACAAATTTGTACTCTAATGGAAATTCCAGTTTAGATGCATCCAATTCGGCTTGCCATTCCGGAAAGTTGATGTCGCTCATAGGCCATGCTTTGTCCGGGTTCCAGTTGCCAAGGACTTTCTGATTGCCACAGATGGCCAAACAGTAGTTGCCGTTGATGCGTGGAGCATAAGCCTTGATCATCAATCCTTTTTTGTAACTTTTGGGGGTTGCACTCCGGTCACGGTGTGCCAGAAGCGATTCGGTGAATGCCGAACTATAGAAATACTGCTGCTCCGGAAGGTTCTTCCAGCAATCATTGATGCGCAGACTTTTTTTGTCATCCGCAGGCAGGTAGACACGCCGGGGGAAAGAGTTCCATTCAGTACGGATGTTCTTATTGTCGCGATAAATGTGATAACTGTATTCTATAACTCCTTCTGCCGGTGATTGAAGAGCTATTTCACTGCTCCAATGGATACCGTCTACTGTGGTGAGGGAGATAGCTTTATCCGGATCATTGTTTCCAAGTTCGGGTACAGAACCTAATATTCTGACTTCTTCTCCCCAACTTGTGCGATACTCAATATGAAATGATACTATCATATATATTAGATTTAATTTTTGACTAATGATTTTGCAAGTATAGAAATATTCTACGTATGTCGTATCTTTACTTTCATCGAACTACTTTAAAATAGTATGCAAACGTTTGTGTTGTTTATGTTATTAAACATTGAAAGGAGCCAAGAGGCTCCTTTCAACGCTTTTGCTTATATATTAATCATTTACAGGTTTGTTTTTTATCCGCACCTGGATGCACCGCAAGTGGTACAGATGAGGCAACCTTCCTGATAAACCAATGTCTCATTTCCGCAGTTCGGACATTTTTTGCCTTTAGCTTCCGTTCCGTCCTGCACATATTTCTTCAGCGCACGTTCTACACCATTCTTCCAGGTATTGATGTTTTCGCTGTCCAATTGTAGCGAACCTACCAGTTTGATGACTTGTTCGATCGGCATTCTCCAGCGGAGCACACCTGAGATCAGTTTGGCATAGTTCCAATATTCTTTGTTGAACTTCTCGGACAGACCTTCGATTGTCATTTTGTATCCGCGTTTGTTTTCAAACTGGAAGTCGTAACGTTTGTTTCCGTTCTCATCGACATTCTTGATGATGCGTCCGGTGTTTACACTTTTCGGAATAATGATTCCTTCGTCGTCGTCTTGCAGACCGGTGAATATTTCGTAAGGTCTGCCGTCGAGCAGGCCGACCAAAGCTACCCATTTCTCTTTATTGTTCTGGAAACGCACAACATCAGCTTCAAGTACCGGCGGACGTACTTCGACTACCGTTGGCGGCTTGCAAGGAGGAAGCTCTTCTTTCTTGTCTTTGTCGGACTTCGCAGAGATAAGCACTCCTGAACGGGAACCGTCACGGTAAACCGTACAGCCTTTACAACCGGACTTCCATGCTTCGACATACAGGCGGTTCACCAGTTCTTCGTCTACATCGTTCGGCAGGTTAATGGTCACACTGATGGAGTGGTCTACCCATTTCTGGATTTTGCCTTGCATACGGACTTTCATCAACCAGTCTACGTCGTTTGAAGTTGCTTTATAATAAGGTGACTTGGCTACCAGTTCGTCCACCTCTTCCTGAGTATATCGTTTGGCGGGATCGTAACCGTTCGCTTCCATCCAGGTCACGAATTTGTGGTGGAACACGATGTATTCTTCAAAAGCGTCTCCGGTTTCGTCTACAAAGTCAACGCGTACGTTGGTGTCATTCGGGTTCACTTTTCTTCTGCGTTTATATACCGGGAGGAATACAGGCTCGATACCTGAGGTTGTCTGAGTCATCAGACTGGTTGTTCCGGTAGGAGCGATGGTCAGACACGCAATGTTACGGCGACCATATTTCTTCATGTCTTCGTACAATGCCGGATCAGCTTCGCGCAAACGGTTGATGAACGGGTTGTTCTTTTCTCTTTCCGTATCGTATACATCGAATGCACCACGCTCTTTGGCCATATCCACCGATGAACGGTAAGCACCCAGTGCTACGGCTTTGTGTACTTTCTCAGAGAAGTCAGTCGCTTCTTCTGTTCCATAACGCATTCCGAGTGCGGCGAGCATATCGCCTTCGGCAGTGATACCGACACCGGTACGTCTTCCCTGACCGCTCTTCTTATAAATCTTTTCCCACAAACCGCGTTCAGTGTGTTTCACTTCTTCGTTTTCCGGATCCAGATCTATCTTCTCCATGATGCGTTCTATCTTTTCCAATTCCAGATCGATGATATCATCCATGATGCGCTGAGCCAGTGCTACATGTTTATGGAAGAGCTCAAAGTCAAAGTAGGCATCTTTAGTGAATGGGTTGACTACATATGAATACAGATTGATGGCCAACAGGCGGCAAGAATCATAAGGGCACAAAGGAATTTCTCCACAAGGGTTTGTCGAAACCGTTTTATATCCCAAATCTGCATAACAGTCGGGCACTGATTCACGGATAATGGTATCCCAGAACAATACGCCCGGTTCAGCCGATTTCCATGCATTATGCACAATCTTCTTCCACAAGTTGGAAGCATCGATCTCTTTCACCGTAGTGGGATGGTCAGAGTCAATGGGGTATTGTTGGGTATACTTTCTGCCTTCTACAGCTGCTGCCATGAATGCATCATCCAGCTTTACTGAAACATTGGCACCTGTAACCTTGCCTTCTGTCATTTTTGCATCAATGAATGCTTCGGAATCCGGATGCTTGATCGATACACTGAGCATCAACGCACCGCGGCGTCCGTCTTGGGCAACTTCACGTGTAGAATTAGAATAACGTTCCATGAATGGGACCAGCCCGGTAGAAGTCAGGGCTGAGTTTTTCACAGGAGAACCTTTGGGACGGATATGGGAGAGGTCATGACCTACACCTCCGCGTCTTTTCATTAGTTGCACCTGCTCTTCATCTATTTTGATGATAGCTCCGTACGAATCGGCAGAACCATCAATACCAATCACAAAGCAATTGGAAAGTGAAGCAACTTGATAATCGTTACCGATACCTGTCATCGGACTGCCTTGCGGCACGATATACTTAAAATGGTCAAAAAGCTCAAACAACTGTTCGGAGCTTAGTGCATTTGGGTACTTTGCCTCGATGCGGGCCACTTCGTTAGCAAGTCTCCAATGCATGTCCTTCGGTGATTTCTCGTAAATATTTCCGAAAGAGTCTTTTACTGCGTATTTGTTTACCCAAACTCGCGCAGCAAGTTCATCGCCCTGAAAATATCGTAAAGATTCTTCGTAGGCTTCCTCGTAAGAGTAAATTTGCTTTTCCACGATGCAATGTGTCTTAGATATCATTATTAATAAGTAAATATGTAGAAGCTTACTTATCATTAACAAACGTGCCTGCAAAGCTATGAATGTTTTTTGGTATATCAAAATAAAAACGAGATAATTTATTAACCGGTACTAAGTTATCCGTTTATAAATGATAAGCAATTGATAAACAAATGAATGATGGTTTTGTTTAGTGCCTGAAGTTTTCCAAAAAGAAAATTAATCTAAATTGGAAATGAGATAGAATGATTATTCTTTTTATATCTTTGCAGAAAAAAGATATGATGGATACAGTTAAGAACAGAAGAACTATCCGCAAATATCAGCAAAAAGATATTACGTCGGATTTGTTAAATGATTTGCTTGAAACTTCATTTCGTGCTTCTACGATGGGCGGAATGCAGCTTTATAGTGTAGTTGTCACTCGTGATGCCGAGAAAAAAGAAATACTTTCTCCGGCACATTTTAATCAGCCGATGATAAAATCTGCGCCGGTGGTGTTGACATTTTGCGCAGATTTCCGCCGTTTCTGCAAATATTGTCAGGAAAGGAATGCGGAGCCGGGATATGATAATTTAATGTCTTTTTTGAATGCGGCTATGGATACTTTATTGGTTGCACAAACCTTTTGTACGCTTGCCGAAGAGGCCGGATTGGGTATTTGTTATTTGGGTACTACTACTTACAATCCTCAAATGATAATTGATGCTTTACACTTGCCGGAACTGGTATTTCCCATTACTACTGTAACAGTGGGATATCCGGCGGAATCTCCTAAACAAGTAGATCGTCTGCCTATAGAAGGTATCATACATGAAGAGAGTTATCACGATTATACAGCCGAAGATATAAACCGGCTGTATGCTTATAAGGAGTCCTTACCTGAGAATAAGCAGTTTATAGAGGAGAATCATAAGGAGACTTTGGCTCAAGTGTTTACAGATGTTCGTTATACAAAGAAGGATAATGAATTTATGTCTGAAAATCTGTTGAAAGTACTTCGCCAACAAGGCTTTATGAATGATGGGCAATAACTGGCGGTGATTAATAAACAGCGAACGATGAACAGCTTGCATGATTGGTTGCAAATGTTCATCGTTCACTGTTTATCGTTCACTGTTTATATTTCTTTTCTTTAGTAAAGTTTCTATGTTTTCCAGATCGGACCGGAAGCTTTTATCAACTTCGCACTGGCCTTTTACTGTTTTGCATGCATGTAATACGGTGGCATGATCTTTATTGCCTATGAATTTTCCGATTTTGGAAGTAGAGAAGTCTGTATGTGTCTTGGCTAAATACATGGCAACCTGACGTGCCTGTACCACTTCTCTTTTTCTTGATTTGGTGTGGATGGCTGATGATTCCAAGTCGAAATGTTTGCAGACCACATTAATGATATCATCGATGGTCACAGCTTTCGTTTCACTGCGGACTACTTTGCGGACAATGCGTTGTGCCAGATCCAAATCGATTTCTTTATTGTAAATAGTCGAGTGGGCCATGATAGAAATAACAATGCCTTCCAAATCACGCACGCTTTCGTTTACATTCTCGGCAATGTAGTCTATTACTTCAGAAGGGAACTGTAACCCATCCCTATGAATCTTATTCCTTAAAATGTTCTTTCTGAGTTCTACAGTCGGTTTTTCCAGTTCGGCTACCATACCCCATTTGAAGCGGGTTAACAGACGCTCTTCCATGCCTTGCAGTAATACGGGAGCACGGTCGGAAGTCAATATCAACTGTTTGCCGTTTTGGTGTAGGTGATTGAAGATATGGAAGAAAGTATTTTGTGTTTTGGTGACACCGGCAAATTCTTGAATATCATCAATGATCAGTACATCGATTGTCTGGTAGAAGTTGATAAAATCATTCGTTGTATTATTACGCACAGAATCGGTGTACTGTACCTGAAATAAATGTGCTGAAACGTAAAGCACTCTTTTGTCTGGATACAACTCTTTTATGCGAGTTCCGATGGCGTTGGCCAAATGGGTTTTTCCTACTCCCGATGCTCCATGAAGAAACAACGGATTAAAGACCGTCTTGGCCGGATTTTCGGCAACGGCCTCGGCAACACTTCTTGAAAGTTTATTACTATAACCTTCAATAAAGGTTTCGAAATTATAGTTCGGATTTAGATGTGGGTCAAGGTCCTGGACAGCCGGAGCACGCAATAATCCCGGAGCTTTCCTTTCGTCAACCCGGGGGAGTCCGGACTGAGGGATAGCCGTAGAGCGGGTAGTAGACTCCTGGTTCACGGTTGTCCCTGAACTTTTGTCTACCAGCACATTGTACATCAACTTAGTGCCGTCTCCTATAACCTTATATAACGTCTTACGTAGCAAGTCCACAAATTTATCTTCCAGAAATTCATAGAAAAACTGGCTGGGAACTTGTACGATTAACGTTTTGTCCTCATATTTTAAAGGAACAATGGGAACAAACCATGTTTTGTATGTCGACTCAGGAACATTGTCTCTTATAATTTCAAGACAGCGATTCCATAGGCCGACATGACTCGATTCACTCATAGCGGCTGTAATACATTTATTAATTAAGCAAAACTTCTACGATTGCAAAATTGGGAATCTTATTTGAGAAAAACAAATCTCTTTTTTCTTGTATTTCTCACTGAAAGAATAATGTGTTTACTTTCAATGACTTATCATTTTCCTGTAAAATACCCCTTGCCGGAAGCTATTGCTTTTTTGTAACTACTTATTAATTAATTGTTTATCAGATAAATTTCCACATACTATTCTTGAACCTGATAGCCGGTACAGATATCCTTTCTGTCTATGGATAGACTTTTAAAGGATTTCATCCTGTCCTTGTTTTGTAGGCGCTTATTTAGATAAATTCTATTTAAGAGGTTTCACCTACTTATCTTTTTTGCCAAATAGGGAGAAGTGGACATATCGTTTGGGATGTTCCTTCAGGTCTTCAAGCAAACTTGCTGCATTGATGGTAGTTTGGTTCAGGTTATTGTATAATTGTGGATCGTTTAGCAGCAAACCAACGGTGTTGTCTTTGCTGTTAAGCTTTTCTGTAAGCATTTTTGCGTTACTAAGGGTTGCGTCTATTTTTTTGAACGTAGTGGCATAATCAATTTCTTTCAGATTGCCACTGATTACGATAAAGTTGTCTCCGATGGTATTCAGCTTCCCTGTTAATTGTGGAATATCATTATTCATCAATACTTTCAGCTGGCGGCTGGTAACTTCCAGATTGGCCGTCGTCTTTTCAATAGAATGCAGAGTTGCCGGGATACTTTGATCCGCCATAATCGTGTTCAGTGAAGTGAGGATAGAATCTAATTTAGGTAGCATCTTTTCTACGGCGGGCATCATAGCCGCTACCTTTTCCATCATTCCGTTGTTCAGAGTTCCGGGAATTGTATCACCTACCATATAACGTTCGCGCGGATTATTAGCCAATAAGATATTCATTCTTACTCCTCCCATCAGTTCGGGCACCAATTCGGCAGAGCTTCCTTTCGGTATGCGAAGATCAGTGTCTACTTCTACTTCCACGATGACATTTTCCGGTTGGTTGTAATCATAGGCAATATCACGGACAATACCTACACGGACACCGTCGGCAAATACCGGGCTGGACTGTGCCAGACCGTTTACATTATGGAATTTTACATAAAAATAGCTGGCAGGCTTAAACATATTAATGCCCTTCAGATAGTTAATTCCGAAAACGAGTAAGCACAAGGCTGCAATACCTGCTATTCCTATTCTGACTTCTTTCGTAATGAGTTTCATGTTTTGTTATTTAGTCTTTTTATTTATTTCTTCTTTTCTTAAATTCGGCTATAGCCTCATTGATATTCATTTTCTCTCCGTTGCGGAATGCAATGATGAAAGCATCCTTAAATAATGGAGTCACCGTATTACGGCGCGTCCGCAGCACCTTGTTATAATCAGGAGATGCCCCGTAAGTGTATTTGTATATTCCGTCTTCTTTATAGTAATCTACGTCTTTCAATCCCTTCAGTCGTTTGTCATTTTTGGCCAATGGACGTGAGGAAGTAAGTATTTGTATCTTAAACGTAATTTCGGAGTCGTTTGTTGTGCTTTCTGCAACAATTGGACGTTGAGTTTTCGCTTCTGCTATTAACTCTTTGGGACGTGAAGAGTTTTTAGGTCCTTCTGCTGCTTTTTCTTGTGCACTATTTGTCTGTGCAATCACAGGTGCTTCTGTAGCTTCTTCGTCATCATTTGGCAAAATGGTACGACTGGCACCGGTCAAACGGATTTCGTGTTCTCTTTTATAAGCCAGAAATGCCCGATAGATTCCTCTTGCCAAAGTAGTAGTTCCTTCATCCGTATTCAGATAGCGTTCCTCTTCAGGAGTGGAAATGAAACCAAGCTCAACGAGAATACTTGGCATGGCACTGGCCTTTAATACCAGAAACCCGGCTTGGTGTACACCACGGTCTATCCGTTTGCAATGATGGCGAAACTGTTTTTGAACCAGAGATGCCAGATGCACACTCTGCTCCATATATTTATCTTGCATGAATTCGAAGATGATATATGATTCTGCAGAATTAGGGTTGAAACCTGCGTAACGGGTTTTATAATCATCTTCATATAAGATTACAGAGTTCTCCCGTTTGGCAACTTCCAGGTTGGCATCCGATTTGGCCAAACCTAATGTCCAGGTAGAAGCACCTTTGGCTGTCCGGTTATTGGCTAAAGCATTGGTGTGGATTGAAATAAATAGATCGGCTTTGGCATTATTGGCAATTTCGGCACGGCGATCCAGTGGTATAAAAACATCTTTGCTGCGGGTATATACTACTTTTACGTCGTTGCAGTTTTGCTTAATCTGATTTCCCAATTTCAATGCTACCTTCAGATTGATGTTTTTTTCTTTAGATATCTTTCCGATGGCTCCGGGATCATGACCGCCGTGTCCGGCGTCAATAACGACAACAAAATCTTTTGCCCAGGTACTACCGACGTTTAGTGGAGAAACGAGTAGCCAAAGGCAAATCAGTATATATAATATGTGTGGTCTACGTAGTTCCATATAAAAATAATGTGCAAATGTAGCAGAATTTTGTTGAAAACTCACTATTTAGTGTTAAGTTTTGAGTTTTTTACCTTACTTTGCACTCGAAATTTAAATGATATAACGATGCTGAAGTTCTTGAAAAATTGGACGCTTCCGGTAGCGATGTTGTTAGGCGCCATTGGTTATCCTGTATTTATCAGCCTTTCTTTTTTGACTCCGATACTGATTTTCACTATGTTACTGCTTACTTTTTGTAAAGTATCTCCTTGTGATCTAAAGCCTAAACCCTTACATTTGTGGCTTTTGTTGATCCAGATATTCGGTTCATTGGCGGTTTATCTTCTTCTTTATCGTTTTAATAAAATTGTAGCGGAGGGAGCAATGGTTTGTGTCATTTGTCCTACAGCTACGGCAGCGGCGGTCATTACTTCTAAATTGGGTGGAAGTGCTGCCAGTCTGACTACTTATACGTTGATTGCAAATATTGGGGTAGCTGTTGCAGTTCCTATTTTCTTTCCGTTAATAGAGGCAAATCCGGATATTAGTTTTATAGATGCATTTCTGGTTATTTTGAGTAAAGTCTTTCCATTGTTGATTTGTCCTTTTCTGGTGGCCTGGTTTCTGCAGAAGTTCATTCCCCAAGTTCATCAGGTATTGTTAAGCTATCACGAATTAGCATTTTATTTGTGGGGTATTTCTCTTGCCATCGTAACGGCACAAACTATTTATTCGCTGATTAACGATCCGGCGGACGGACTGACGGAAATCATGATTGCAGTAGTTGCTTTGATAACTTGTTGCTTGCAATTCTTTTTAGGGAAAACCTTGGGTAGTGTCTATAATGACCGAATCAGTGGAGGACAAGCTTTGGGGCAGAAGAATACGATTCTTGCCATTTGGATGGCTCATACTTATCTGAATCCACTTTCGGCTGTGGGACCGGGGAGTTATGTTTTATGGCAGAATATCATCAACAGTTATCAGTTGTTGAAGAAGAGAAAGAAATAGCTGAATTAACTAAACCTCTTTCCATGAACAGCAACAGCAAAATATGTATGCTGGCGAAAAGAGAAAAACACCTTTGTTCTCTTTTCGCCAGCATTATTTTTGTACTTTTGTCGCATATAACAAAACGCAAATGGATATAAATCAGAATTATAGAGAAGCAGTAAAGATCATAAAAGAAGCTATTCTGCGCAGCCAGTACCGTGCAGCCACATCGGTGAACAAAGAACAGCTATCTCTTTATTACGGCATCGGACGTTACGTGTCGAAAAATTCCCGTATAGGCTTTTGGGGTAAAGGAGCAATAGAGCAAATATCTTCTCTGTTGCAAAAAGAATTGCCGGGGCTAAGGGGATTTTCAACTTCGAATATAAAGAATATGCGAGTTTTCTATGAAGAATGGGAACCTGTTTTAAATCGCCAGCCATTGGCTGGCGATTTGGTATTAGATGAAAAATTGCTGTTGAGCGTAATTCGCCAGCCACTGGCTGATGAATTCAATTGGGCTGATTTCCTTTCAATCGGTTTTAGTCATCATACCGAAATAATATCCAAAGCTAAGACTTTGGAAGCAAGGCTATTTTATATACATGAGTGCGCTACTCGCTATTGGAGTAAATACACTTTAAGGGATTATTTAAAAGCAGACCTCTACAGCCATCGGGGAACTTTGCCTAACAATTTCGCGCAAACATTGCCTGATACTAAGCAAGCGCTAAAAGCTGTTTGTTCATTCAAAGATGAATACCTGCTGGATTTCATCAATGTGGAGGAACTGAATGAGCAGGAAGAGGATTTGGACGAAAAGATAGTAGAAAAGGCGATTGTTGCCAACGTAAAGAAGTTCATCATGACTTTTGTAACTTGCTAAAACGACAAGTATCTCCATTGAAACAGTATGGCTGAAATTTCCAGTCGAAGAAATCGTTATTACTCTATTTGTGCTAAAAATCAGTTGATTATAAACTTTAGTGTTACGCTTGGAGAATGCTTGTTTTAACACAAAGTTAAAACAAGCGTTCCAATAGGGAAGAATAAGTCTTTTACGCGCAAAAGTCTTGTTCTTTGCATGCAGAAAAGAAATACCTTGGAAATGGCATTAACAATGTTAATATTTTCACTATTTTATTTTTTATCAGTTATAGAACACACTCTCACTTTCTGAATTTAGTTAAGTTCTGATAGTTTCATGTGCTCTACATCGAATACTACTTTTTTGTTTGCTCTGCTTAATTCCTGCAAAGAAATCTGTTGGGCATTGGGAGTAGTGGGATTACCTATCGAATACCGTTTTGTATTGTCGTCCGGATCACGGAAACAGAATGTATAGTTTATCAACAGTAGCGGGTATTGTTTGGCATTGGGATAGGTCTGAGGGTGTTGTACCAATACGATCCTTTGATTTTCAATAGAAAACTGAGGAAGCAGGCGTATGAAAGTGTTCCCTAATACAATTTCTGTTTCCTCTGCGATGTCGAACTGTACATTGTTTATTAATAGGTCACCTAACCTCAATTCATCGGCTATTGCCATGCGCTTTTTGCCACCTTTACCAGTACTGTCTTCAAATTCAATGATTTTCATTTTAAGTTTCTGGGCATCGGCTTCCGATATACTTGAAAAACTGTGGTCTGGAGCAAAGTAGAGCTTACTTTTTATTTCATTTATCTTTCCCCTTACTAAAAGTCCTTTTTCATCAAGAGTAGTACTGATAGATACTTCCGGTTTTGTCCAAATGAGCCGCTGTGCACCGAAAGGCTCTAAAGCTACGCATTTATTGTATCCGTTTATTATGTCAGGGACAGCTTGTGCACAGATTTTCATTAATTCGCTTGCCTCTTTATACATTCCCAGATAGGCTAATGAAGCGGCACGCAGGTTGAGTATAGAAAGTATACTTCCCCCAAGCTCCTGTTGGTATTTGCCTAACAAACTGTCTGTGTAGTGGATACAGCTTTCCGGATTATTTTTCATAAACCCGATAAATGCATTGGTGAGCCATCTGCCTATTTCGTCGGTAGTTTTCTCTATCCGTTCATATTGAGCATCCAAGCCCATAATGTCTCCGCTATTGATATATTCCGAATAACTTTTACGTAACTGATAATCTTTGCCGGAGAAGTTCATACGGTCGAAGTTGAGTGTACAGGTTTCGAATCCGTAGAAGAATGGAAACCCTAATAATCCGGATTGTCTGGTTATGGAATCCGCTGTATATGTATTGAAGAATTGTACCGGACAATCATTCACGTCCATCACTTTGACGGAAGCCGTGTCCGGTGTGTGTATGAAACTTCCTTCTCCGCCTGTGTCTAATAGATAACTCCGGTTGTTCGCGAATAGAAAAACACAACCGGTTTCTGCGAAACATATATTGGGATCGATGGGCTGCCTTTGCTCCTCTTTTTTGAAAGTTAATTTGCCAAATTCGAATTCTATTTTAGAGATTCTCCGGAGTTCTTTTATTCCTAAGATGGCGTCGTGACCGGAAAAGATAGGATCCTTTTCAACAAGAGAAACATGGACTACCGTGTTGTGGAAAGTGATATTACCCAATTGTAAAGTCTCTACGAAACCGGTGGTAGCTTGTGAAGTACCGAACATGCTGTTTACGGATATGGTATCTCCCATACATGTCACGTTACATTTGCGTGCCATCTCCTGAGTGAGAAAAGTATAGGGTGCTCCTGTATCGAAGATGGTGTTAGGCAATTCGGTTTCATTTATTTTCATTGAGAGTATTAACGGATATGTATAACTTGTAGGAAGTGTACAGGATGTTCCTGGAAAATCTATCCGGAAATTATTTTTTTCCGATAAACCTTGGATTGTTTTTTCTGAACAAAGGAAGTTTCCTTTTCTTTCTATCGCCTGGTAGAGCCTTTTATCTTTGCGCAAGGTCTGCCACCAGGCATTGAGTTGTCTGTAGTTCCCTTTTTCCAGAAGTTTCTCTGTTTTGGCATAACAATAGGCCAACTTTTGTTCCGGAGTACATTCTTCCGGATATAGAGTGAGGAGAGAGTCTACGCATTGAAGCATTTCGTCGGGGCGATTAAAATAATAATTCAATGATACTTTTGCATGTAACCGGGTTGCTTCATCCATCACAGAAGAAGAATCGTTATACAGTTTCCACAGTTGTGGAGCATCCTGATAATCGTCTAATGCTAATATTTTCGACCTTAAAGAAGTGGTTGTTTGTGAAAAGGCAGTCATTGAAAAACAAATTGTCCAAGTAAGAATGCCGAGCTTTAGTCTTGCCATAGTAGTATATGTTATAATTCAATTAGTTCTTGTGAGTTTATGTGTTTTTTATGCAAAGTCATCAGTGTCGGCATCAGAATCCGGCATCCTTTTTATATAAGCCATAGATTACACTAAATGTAGATAATCTGTCCGTCCTACCTTCAATGTAGTCTATGGCATATTAATGAAGTTTTGTTCGTTGATCCGAATCTTTAGTGTGCGAACAAGTCGTTTGTCGGAATTTCATTTCCTTCGCTACCTGTTACAGTCATTTTCAGTTGTCCACCGTTTTGGTCAAAGTATCGTACTTCTATTGGGTGGTATCCTTTGCCCAATGCTTTCTGTCCAATCACTTCGCGCGGTCCGTGCGGTCCGTCGTTGTTGATAACTTCTTCACCGTCTATCAGTAAGGTACTGCCGTCATCAGACAGCAGGGCAAAAGTGTATATGTCATCTTTCGGAGCATTGATAAATCCTTTGATTACCAAACCGATGTTTCCCTTTGCTTTTTCCGGGATCATTATTTTCTCAATGGCATAAGTTCCGTTCAGTGGAGCTTTGGGGATGTCAGCGCATTTGCTGCCTTTAAATTCATACCATTTAGCTTCCAGACCTTTGCTGGAAGGAGTGGTAGTTGTGGCTGGAGCATATTCGCTCTTAATGAAACGCGTACGTGCGATATCACCGGCTTTCCCGTTAGGACGGAACGTACGGAAGGTAAAATCGGTTGTTTCTTTCACTGGGATAGGACCTTCGTATTTGGATGATTGCAGCGTCGGAATGCTTCCGTCGGTAGTATAACGAATATCTGCACTCGGATCCAGGCAAGTCACACTAACACTTCCCTCACCAATGAAAGCGTTGTTGCGGTGGAAACCTTCCAGATCGGGGATACGATAATTGATACCCATGATGTTGAGGCGTTCGAACTGATTGGCCAACCGTTGCGCGAAGGCATTCCAGTCTTTTTGCGAAGCCTGGCTCCATCCCAATTCGGCAATAGCCAACAGACGTGGAATTGCCATGTATTGCATCCGTTCGCGTGAGGGAATCCATTCGCACCAAATGTTTCCCTGTACGCCTTTGAGAAGTCTTTGTTGTTCAGGAGTCGCTCCTTCGATCGTCAGGTCGAGATCATAAATATTGCGTATAGAATTCTTGTCTTGCTGGTAATCCAGGTAGAATTGGCTGTTGGGGGAGAAGATGATTGAGTTGCCCTGTTGGGTAGTCTTTTTCGGAGCATCCTTGACCCAGCTTCTCCACCACATGACAGTAGCAGTCGGGCTTAATCCTCCTTCGATGATTTCGTCCCAGCCGATCATCTCTTTGCCTTTTGAGTTGAAAAATTTCTCCATGTCATGGATAAACCAGGCTTGCAGTTCTTCTTCTGTCTTCAATTGGTTGTCTCGCATACGTTTCTGGCAGTCGGGACATTTTTTCCAGTTTGTCTTTTCCACTTCATCGCCGCCGATGTGCACATACTTATAAGGGAACAGGTCAATCAGTTCGCTATATACGTTTTTACAAAACTCTATTGCCGATTCTTTTCCGGGGCAAACAGGAGAGGAGAACGTGCTTCCCCAACCTACTTTGTCTGTACAGGCTACTCCGGAATAATTGCTGACGGCTGCCAGCATGTGACCCGGCATATCGATTTCGGGAACAATATCGATACCGCGTACTTTGGCATATTCTATCACCTCTTTTATATCCTCTTGTGTATAATAACCGCCATACAGCGTGTCACCTTCCACGATGCGAAGTTTGTTTTCCGGAATCTGGTAATCGGGGTTATCTTCCGATTTAGCCAGTTCCATGCATGACCGGTCGTGTGAATTGAACGTACGCCAAGCTCCTTTTTCGGTGAGTAACGGATATTTTTTGATTTCAATGCGCCATCCCTGGTCATCTGTCAGGTGCCAGTGGAACTTATTCATTTTATAAAGTGCCATTACGTCAAGCAGTTCTTTTACTTCTTCTTTGGTATAGAAGTGGCGGGATACGTCGAGCATAATACCACGCCATTCGAAGCGCGGGGCATCTTCAATCTGTACGGCAGGTATGGCCCATGTCACGCTGTCCACCACCTGTTTCGATTCAATCTGAGGTGGAAATAACTGGCGGAGTGATTCAATACCGGCTATCACACCGTTGTAAGAGTTACTCGTAATCTCTATTTGCCCGGGTTTTGCGGTGAGCGTATATGCTCCCTCCTTGCCTTCTATGGCAGTGGTAGAAAGGGTGATGTCTCCTTTGCCTTCTTTCACCTGGATGTTATATCCGGTGGCTACTGACAGAATACCTTTCAGGTACTCTGCTGCTGGAAGCAGTTCTGGATTGGTGGTACCGATGATGGTGTTTGGGGTTAATACAAACGCACCATGGTTCTGTTGCACTTTGTTTGGCAACGGTACAATAGAAACATCTCTGGTAGCGGGAGTGGGGCTACAGCCCGTCAGCAGTAATGCGCCGGTGAAAGCACAGGTTGCTAACCATTGTTTGTAAGATGGTTTTGTCATAAGGATAATTATTGGATTGTTTTTCAAATTAGTTTTAGTCTGCTTACTTTTACTGTATGAAAAGCACAAATATACAATCAATTCTTTTGATAATCTTCATTCCTGATTGAAAAACTGTTGCTATCTTTGCTCTTACGTAAACTTTCGCAGTCGGCTGTATGTTTCTTCTTCAGAAGAACTCGGTTTATTAAGTTGCTTTTTGCCTGTTTGTCAGTGTTTGTCATGGGATGGCTAATGTTTTGACGTATTGCTTCTTTCGATTTATGTACGTGCCTTCTTGAGACCACGGCTGTGATTCAAAGAGATCGCAATTGTGAACTGATGGAACCACAGTTGCAGATTGAACTGAATAACAAACTAAAAACTGTTGATAAATGCGTGAAATTGATAAGATAAACAGTGTGAATTTGCTTACTGAATAAGGAATGAGCAAGCCGGAAATTATAAAAAGTGAATAGAATATGGGAGCGCTTGATTTAATTGATAAATATTATCCTCAGGATAATGAGTTAAGAAATATATTGTTGGTTCACAGTCGTTCGGTTGCCGATAAGGCATTATGGATAGCCGATAAGCACCCGGAGTTGAACCTTGATACTACTTTTCTGAACGAAGCTGCCATGTTGCATGATCTCGGAATTTTTCTGACACATGCTCCGGGCATTAAGTGTTTGGGTAAGGAGCCATATATTTGTCATGGATATCTGGGAGCCGAGCTGGTGCGCAAAGAAGGTTTTCCGCGACATGCTTTGGTTTGTGAGCGTCATACCGGTGCGGGACTTTCACTGGAAGAGATTATTAAACAGCAGCTTCCTATTCCGCATCGTGAAATGTTGCCGGTCAGTATAGAAGAACAAGTGATTTGCTTTGCTGATAAATTCTTTTCGAAAACACATCTTGATCGTGAAAAATCGGTGCAAGATGCCCGTAAAAGTATTGCCCGGTACGGTGACGAAGGACTTCGACGCTTTAACAATTGGTGTGAGCTGCTTCTTTAGTGCCTAAAAAAGAATTAAAAATCAAGATTCTCAAGTATATTTGGTGAAGATTGTGTACTTTTGCCCCTTCAAGCGTAAACTATTAGTTAATGACGCCATTGAAAGCAAATACAATACTATCATTTATACTATTATTGATCCTCTTGATGCTTCCGGATGAAGCGATGGCTCAACGTCGCCGTGTCAGAGAGGTGAAGGGGCCTATCACTTATTCGCCCCAGCAAACTGATTCATTAAAAGCAGATACGTTGAAGGCTGATACCTTGTCGTTGCAATCTGCCAGGAAGAAGAAACAACCTCTGGATGCCCCTGTGGTTTATTCGGCTAACGATTCCATTGTTTTTACCGAAGGTGGCTTTGCACATCTGTATGGTGATGGTAAAGTGAATTATGAAAAAATAGAATTGGGAGCACAGATCATCACCATGAATATGGATAGCAGTACGGTGTATGCTCGTGGTGTGACTGATTCGTTAGGGGTTGAACAAGGCAAGCCTGTGTTTAAGGATGGCGATACGCCTTATGAAACCAAAGCAATCCGGTATAATTTCAAAAGTAAAAAAGGATTTATCAATAACGTTGTAACTCAGCAGGGTGAAGGATATGTTGTGGGTAACAATGCCAAGAAAGGAGCTAATGATGAACTGTTTATGGAAAACGGACGTTATACGACCTGTGATCATCACGATCATCCACACTTCTACATGCAGTTGACCAAGGCCAAAGTTCGTCCCAAGAAGAATGTGGTGACTGGGCCTGCCTATTTGGTGGTAGAAGATGTACCGTTGCCATTGGCTGTACCTTTCTTTTTCTTTCCTTTTTCCAGCAGTTACTCTTCTGGTTTTGTGATGCCAAGCTACATGGACGATTCCAGTCGTGGTTTCGGATTGACGGGAGGTGGTTATTATTTTGCCATCAGCGATATAATGGATCTTAAGTTGACCGGAGATATATTTACGAAGGGGTCATGGGCCGGTAATCTGGAGACTAATTACAATAAACGTTATAAATATTCCGGTTCGTTACAGGCCGGCTATCAGGTTACTAAATTGGGAGATAAGGGATTGGCTGACTATTCGGTTGCCAAAGACTTTAAGATTGTATGGAATCATCGGCAAGACCAGAAGGCCAGTCCGAACAGTACTTTCTCGGCAAGTGTGAATTTTGCAACCAGTAGTTATGAGCGTACCAATATCAATAACCTCTATAATTCTCAGCTAATGACTCAGAATACGAAAACTTCGAGTGTCAGTTACTCTCGCAGTTTTCCGGATCAGAAGCTGACGCTTGCAGGTACTTTCAACATAGCCCAGACCATGCGTGATTCTTCAATAGCTGTCACTTTGCCTGACTTGAATATCACTCTTAGTACTATTTTCCCTTTTAAACGCAAACGTGCGGTAGGTGAAGAGCGTTGGTACGAAAAGATTTCCTTGCGTTACTCGGGGCGTCTGACCAACAGCCTGAAAACCAAAGATGACCGCTTGTTTAAAGCAGGTTTTAGAGAGTGGGAGAATGCGATGCAGCATAACATTCCAGTGCAGGCTACTTTTACTCTTTTCAAGTATTTGCAGGTAGTGCCTTCATTCAATTATACAGAGCGTTGGTATACCCGTAAGGTGATGAAGAGCTATGATGAAACTACTCAGAAATGGGATACACACCCCGGTGATACGATTCATGGGTTCTACCGGGTATTTAATTATTCGGCCAGTTTGTCGTTGAGCACAAAGATGTATGGTATGTATCAACCTCTGTTTATGAAGAAAAAGGAAATACAGATTCGTCACGTCTTTACACCGCAGATTTCGTTGAATGGTTCTCCAAGCTTCGGACAGTTTTGGGAATACTATCGTGATGCAGACGGTAATGACCAGTATTACTCTCCTTATTCCAGCCAGCAGTTTGGTACGGCTCCGCGTGAAAAGTCTGGAACGGTTAGTTTCGATGTATCGAACAACCTGGAAATGAAATACCGTAACAAGAAGGATTCTCTTATGAAAATAAGTCTGATCGATGAGATAGGCTTTAATCTTTCTTATAATATGGCGGCAAAGAAACAGCCGTGGAGTAACCTGAATATGCGTTTGCGTATGAAGTTTAAAAAGTTTAATAACTATACGCTGAACATGAATGCGGTGTTTGCCACTTATGCTTATACATTCGATAAGTCGGGTAATGTAATAGTCGGTGATCGTACAGAATGGTCTTACGGACGTTTCGGACGATTCCAGGGATGGGGATCTTCTATCAACTATACTTTTAACAATGATACTTGGAAGAAGTTGTTCGGAAAAGATAAAGATAGCGATCAAAAAAAGAAAAAGGATAGTGCTGACGACGAGGGAGGAGATTCAACCGGTGACGAAGTGGTTACTGAAAAGAAAGTTGAGAAAGCACAGGCAGACAGTGACGGATATCAGGTTTTCAAGATGCCATGGTCACTGAATGTTAACTATTCGTTCCGTATTAGTGAGGACCGTAGTAAGCCGATCAACCGTAATACCATGCGTTATCCGTTTAAGTATACGCAAAATATCAATATGTCGGGTAATCTGAAGATTTCCAATAACTGGTCGTTTACATTCAATTCCGGATATGATTTCGAAGCGAAGGAGATCACTCAGACCTCTTGTACGATTACTCGTGATTTGCACTGTTTCAATATGTCCGCCAGTATTTCTCCTTTCGGACGTTATCGCTATTATAACTTTACGATCCGTGCAACGGCCAGTATCCTGCGTGATTTGAAGTGGGATAAGAGAAGCCAGACTCAAAGCAACATCCAGTGGTATTAATAAATATCTATGAACTATAAACGGTGAACAATTTGTAGCACGAAGGCGTAAATTGTTCACCGTTTATAGTTCATAGATGGCTGTCTTCACTACCAGTTTATCTCTGTTTTTCCGTGGGTTTTCAAGTATTCATTCGTTTTGCTGAAATGCTTATTCCCAAAGAAGCCGTTGTAGGCAGAGAGGGGAGAAGGGTGTGCCGAACTAAGTACCAAATGCTTGTTACGATCAATAAAGGCACCTTTCTTCTGTGCATAACTTCCCCATAGGATGAATACCAGATTTTCTCTTTCTTCCGCCAGAACACGGATAGCAGCATCTGTAAATTCTTCCCATCCGTGGCGTTGGTGCGAACCGGCCTGATGGGCACGTACTGTCAAAGTAGCGTTGAGCAACAGGACACCTTGTTCAGCCCACCGTGTCAGATTACCAGTGGGAGGAGTTGCCGTACCAATATCTTCTTTTATTTCTTTGAATATATTCACCAAAGAAGGTGGAAAGGCTACTCCATCATTTACCGAGAAACAAAGACCATGTGCCTGTCCGGGACCGTGGTAGGGGTCTTGTCCGATAATGACTACTTTTACTTTGTCAAAGGGACATAAATTGAATGCGTTGAATATCAACTTTCCAGGAGGAAAGATCTGGTACTGGCTATATTCGCTTCTGACAAATTCGGTCAGTGTGCGGAAGTAGTCTTTCTCAAATTCTGGTTGTAAATGAGCTTTCCAGCTCTCTTCTATTTGTACGTTCATAGGCTATTAAATAAGGTGTATATTAAGGGCTGTACATTCACGACGCATTTCTTCAGGCCAGATACTTGCTTGAATCTCACCGATATGCGCTTTGCGCAAATAGAACATGCATAAGCGTGACTGACCGATACCTCCACCGATAGAGAGTGGAAGGGTATCATCCAATAATCTCTTATGGAAATAGAGTTCCAGTCTTTGTTCTTGATTTTCTTGTTTTACTTGGCGCAAAAGAGCTTCTTTATCCACACGGATACCCATGGAAGACAATTCAATGGAACGTTGTAGTACATCGTCCCATAATAGCAGGTCACCGTTCAGGCCAGGTAAGTCGTTCAGCCCTTTGCTGGTATAGTCGTCATAGTCCGGGGCACGTCCGTCATGTTTTTTACCATCACTCAGTTTGCAACCGATACCAATGATGAATACGGCTCCATACTTTTTACAGATGGCATGTTCACGGCATTTAGGTTCCATATCCGGATATAACTGGCGTAATTCTTCAGAGTGGATGAAGTGTAACTTTTGTGGCAGGCAAGGTTTGATCTGCGGATACATTTCGTATACCATATATTCCGTACGGATCATGGCGGCATAGATACGGTTGACAATCTCCTTAAGGAAGTCTGCATTGCGGTCCTCGGCAGTAATCACCCGTTCCCAGTCCCACTGGTCTACATAAAGTGAATGCAGGTTGCCCAGTTCTTCGTCCGAACGAATTGCGTTCATATCCGTATAGATACCATAACCCGGTTCAATGTGATAATCTGCCAAAGTAAGTCGTTTCCATTTAGCAAGTGAGTGGACTACTTCAGCTTGTGCATCACCCAAGTCTTTAATAGGAAATGAGACCGGACGTTCTATGCCATTCAAATCATCATTGATACCCATTCCTTTGAGTACAAAGAGTGGAGCTGTCACACGTCGCAGACGTAATTCCGATGAAAGATTCAACTGGAAGAACTCTTTAATTTGTTTGATGCCCAATTCTGTCTGTTTCAGGTCAAGCAAAGGTTTATAATTCTGAGGTTTTATTAGGTAACTCATAGGTTTATTGATTGTTATTTGTCGGCAAAGATATGAATAATATCTATATCTGTACGAATAATTGGCTAAAATGTTATCAAATTGATCGTTTTATATGGTATAAGAGTTGCAAAATAATATTTGAGGATATGGCGTTCGGTAGATAGATACTACAAAAAATGGTGAATCATTAGGAAAATGCGAAGTTTTTTTATACTTTTGTCGTCGCATAAAACAATGCTCCTGTAGTTCAACGAATAGAATGTAGGTTTCCGGTACCTAAGATAAGGGTTTGATTCCCTTCGGGAGTACGAAGATATAGCTGATAATTATTTAATTATCAGCTATTGTTGTTTTAAGGGGCGGTTGATGTAAGAACCGGGCTAACGCTTCCCATGACTCACATAGAGCTTGCATGGAAGGAAAGAGTAAATCGGCTCCGGAGTTTAACAGTACCTGCCCATCCAATGGACCGGTATTAACAGCAATGGTGAATATTCCGGCTTTGTGTCCGGCCTCTACTCCCAAAGGGGCATTTTCAATAACAATGGCTTCATAAGGCTTTAATCCTCCCTTTTCCAGTGCCATCAAATAGGGTTCCGGATTCGGTTTTCCGTATTTGACGTCGAAAGCAGTTACCATCAGTTCTTGTCGGAACATTCCCGGAAAATTGTGTTCAAGTCTGTCTAATAATGAAGCTTGTCCGGATCCGGTGACTACAGTCGGAATGATACCTTCAGATTTAATTTTTTGTAGTAATTCCCAGGCACCCGGTATACGTTCGGCTTGGGGATGCTTGTTGAACTCAATGCTCTTTTCATGATAAATACTCTCTATCTCTTCCGGCGTGGCGTCGCGTCCCAGTTGACGCTGACATACGATGTTGATGGTTCCCGCTCCGGTGCGGCCTTCGTGCAAATAAGCTTCTTCTTTGCTCAAATGAAGTCCGTGAGCTTCCATCGTTTTGTGCCATGCTTCGGCGTGATAAGGCATGGAGTTGAAAAGTACGCCGTCCATATCGAAAAGTGCGGATTTCAACTGAATGGATTGATAATGATTTTGTTGGAGATATTGCGTAATTGCTTCCTGAAACATGATATATACCTATTGATTTGGAGTGCAAAGATACGATTATTTTGGTGAATCGAACAGAATATGTATTTTTGCAAAATCTATAAAGTGATATGATTGCATGAGAAAACTATTTTTTCCTTTACTGTCGTTATGCTTGCTGACTACTGCTTGCAAAGATTCTGTTCCCAGTCCTACAATCGAAATGGAAGGGCTTTATATCAATGACGGAGAGATGGATTATGCCCGGCAAATGGAGGCATTACCCCCTCTAAAAGTAGATGATGAACTTGAAATTTCGCTGAAACTGGATGGAAACGGAGAAGAACTAAATACGTTTCTGGTGAAGGAAGAGACTTTGGGCAGTGAGGTAAACGCTGTGGCGATTGATTTTAATGAATTGCCGGAAGAAGCTCTCAGTGATGATAAGGAGTTTACGGATAAGGATAATGGTAAATTAGGTTTTAAAGATGGAGTCTCTCAGACTAAAGTGGGGCTGCGGGCAAAGGTGCAGCAAGTCACCGAGGATGGAGTGAAGCTTAAGTTTTACCTTTTTTCCAAGCCCGTCAATTGTGAGGGAGCTAAGTATGAACTGGAAATTAAAACTTCCGAGAATCAAACAGATTAATTGGATGACCCGATATATAAAAAGAGCGATGCTTCCAACAGCATCGCTCTTTTTATATATCGGTAATCTTATAGCTTTTTACAGTTTCGCCCGGATTGCTTTTGATTCTTCTTCATATCCCGGCTTGTTCAGCAAAGCAAACATATTCTTTTTGTATGCTTCCACACCCGGCTGATTGAATGGGTTTACGCCCAGCAGATAACCACTGATACCACATGCTTTTTCGAAGAAATAGAGTAACTGTCCGATGCTGTATTCACTCAGTTCAGGAATGACGATACGCATGTTAGGAACACCACCGTCTACATGAGCCAATTGAGTTCCCAGTTCGGCCATCTTATTCACTTCGTCTACACGTTTGCCTGCCAGGAAGTTTAAACCGTCCAGGTTAGCTTCGTCCGAAGGAACTTCCAGCTTATGATTCACTTTATCTACCGAGATCACTGTTTCAAAGATGGTTCGTTCGCCTTCCTGAATCCACTGACCCATCGAGTGCAGGTCTGTAGAGAAGTCTACTGCTGCCGGGAAGATACCTTTGTTGTCTTTTCCTTCAGATTCTCCGTAAAGCTGCTTCCACCATTCACTCACGTAGTGTAGTTTCGGACAGAAGTTTACAAGAATTTCTATCTTCTTTCCACTTTTATACAGTTCATTGCGGGTAGCGGCATAGATTGCTGCGGGATTTTCCGCAAAAGGAACCTCGGCTCCACAAGTTTTTTCCATATCGGCGGCACCTGCTACCAGTTTTTCAATGTCGAATCCGGCTACTGCAATAGGCAGCAAACCTACCGGAGTCAGTACAGAAAAACGTCCTCCGACATTGTCAGGGATAATGAATGATTTGTATCCTTCTTTATCTGCGGTGACGCGGGCTGCGCCTTTCTTTGCATCTGTAACGGCAACGATTACTTTTTTGGCCATCTCTTTGCCGCGTTGGTCTTCGCATTGCTTCTTCAGCAAGCGGAACGCCAAAGCTGTCTCTGTAGTCGTACCGGATTTGGAGATATTGATCACACCGAATTTCTTGTCTTTCAGGAATTCTGTCAGTTCATACAGATAATCTTCACCGATATTATGGCCGGCATAGATGATGACCGGAGCTGTTTTCTTTTCCTGCAACCAGGTGAAGCTGTTTGACAATGCCTCGATCACCGCACGGGCGCCCAGGTAACTTCCGCCGATACCGGCTACGATCACTACTTCACAGTTGTCTCTCAATACTTGTGCAGTAGCCTTCAGGTCAGCCAGATGCTCTTTGCTGATAGAAGAGGGTAAATGCAACCACCCCAGAAAGTCATTACCTTTACCTGTGCCGTTTTCCAGCGCTTCCTGTGCGGCTTTAACCTGAGCTTCATAGGCAGAAACCGATTCTTTGGAGATGAATCCAAAAGTCTTTTCAATGTTCAAACTAATCATATCTTTTTTATTTTTACGTTATTAACTATCTAAACGAGTCAGTCAACAGTTTAATTTCAATCATCGGAGATATGCGTTCGTATAAGATGTTGTATACAGCATCGAGTATCGGCATATTTACATGATGATGTTTATTGATTTCCTTAATACATTTTGTTCCGTAATATCCTTCCGCTATCATTTCCATTTCTATCTGGGCACTCTTTACGGAGTATCCCTTCCCGATCATGGTACCGAACGTGCGGTTACGGCTGAAGTTAGAATAGCCTGTTACCAATAAATCACCCAAATAAACAGATTCGTCCACGTTTCTGTTTATGGGATGCACCGTATTTAAGAAACGGTTCATTTCTTGAATGGCATTTGATATCAATACAGCCTGGAAATTATCTCCGTATTTCAGACCGCTGCAAATACCTGCAGCGATGGCATATACGTTTTTCAGTACGGAACTGTATTCAATCCCTATCACATCGTCGCTGACAGACGTTTTGATGAAGCTGCTGCCCAGTCTACGGGCAAAAACACGTGCCTTATCCTTGTCCGGGCAAGCGATGGTGAGATAGGAGAGACGTTCCAGTGCCACTTCCTCAGCATGACAGGGACCAGCCAATACAGCGATGTTTTCGGGAGGAACACCATATTCTTTATTAAAGTATTCCGAAACAATCAGATTGTCATCGGGAACAATACCTTTGATAGCGGTAATAATGAACTTGTCTCTGATCCGTGTTTTCAGCTTTTTCAGGTGAGCTTTCAGATATGGAGAAGGAGTGACGAAAATAAGCGTATCAGATTCTTTCACTACATCGTTGATGTTAGAGCTGAAATTGATGCGCTTCATGTCGAACTTTACGCCTGTCAGATAGGCTGGATTATGTCCGAGTCGTTTAAAATCGGCAATGCGGTCGTCGCGCCTCATGTACCAATTGATAGACTCTTCCTGAGCCAGACACATCTTTGCGATGGCTGTAGCCCAGCTTCCTCCGCCCATTATCGCTATCTTACCGGGTAATTTCATTTCTATAAATTAAGAATTAAAAATGAAGAATGAAGAATGGTGCATGAAAGATAGGGAGACAAATGTTCCGGTTCTTCATCACCATTCTTCATTCTTGATTTATTTAATTTTCTGTATCCACTCGGCTACATCGTTTACTGACGGATTAGTCAGTTCCAATTTGTATTTCTTATTGATGCCACAAATATCCTGATGTAATTTCTGCGGATTTACATCTTTCATATCGGCTACCAGGTTGTATCCGGCTTTTTGAATTGCAGGCACCCAGTCTTCGGCAATGCCTAACTCCATGAATTTGGCGGCACTATCTTTTGGTACGACTTTTTCCGGACGCATCTGCGGGAAGAACAATACTTCCTGGATAGTTGATTGTCCGGTCATCAACATAGTAAGGCGGTCCATGCCGATACCCATACCCGAAGTAGGAGGCATGCCGTATTCCAATGCACGGACAAAGTCTTTGTCGATAATCATTGCTTCGTCGTCTCCTTTTTCACTTAGCTTCATCTGATCTTCAAAGCGTTCCAACTGGTCGATCGGATCGTTTAACTCAGAATATGCATTACACAATTCTTTACCGTTTACCATCAATTCGAAACGTTCTGTCAGTTCAGGGTTGGTACGGTGCTTTTTGGTCAGCGGAGACATTTCGATCGGATAGTCAGTGATGAAAGTCGGCTGGATATAAGTTCCTTCACAGAACTCACCGAATATTTCATCGATCAGTTTACCTTTACCCATCGTTTCGTCGATTTCCATATTCAGTTTCTGGCATACTTCGCGGATTTGTGCTTCGTTCATACCTGTCAAGTCGTAACCGGTATGTTCCTTAATGGCATCCAGCATGGTGACGCGTCTGTACGGAGCCTTGAAGTTGATGATATTGTCTCCTACTTTTACTTCAGTAGTACCATTTACGTCCAGACAGATCTTTTCAATCATCTTTTCGGTAAATTCCATCATCCAGTTATAGTCTTTGTAGGCTACATATATCTCCATGCAAGTAAATTCTGGATTGTGCGTACGGTCCATACCCTCGTTACGAAAGTTTTTACCGATTTCATATACTCCCTCAAAGCCACCGACAATCAGACGTTTCAGATACAACTCGCTGGCAATACGCATATAGAGTGGGATGTCCAAAGCATTGTGATGGGTCATGAACGGGCGTGCGGCAGCTCCTCCGGCGATGGCCTGGAGAATAGGAGTTTCTACTTCCATGTAGCCTTTTGAATTGAAATATTCGCGCATAGAACTGTACACCTTGCTGCGTTTCATGAATATATCTTTGATACCTTCGTTTACGGCCAGGTCGACATAACGCTGACGGTAACGGAGTTCAGGGTCTTCGAAAGAGTCGTAAGCCACGCCGTCTTTGTATTTTACGATAGGCAGTGGTTTGATCGATTTGGCAAGTACAGTCAGTTTCTGTGCATGAATACTGATTTCGCCCATCTGAGTGCGGAACACGAAACCTTCAATTCCGATAAAGTCGCCTAAGTCGAGCAGGCGTTTGAACACAGTATTGTACATCTCTTTGTCCTCTCCCGGACAGATGTCATCGCGAGTGATATACACCTGAATACGGCCTTTAGAATCCTGTAGTTCGATAAAAGAGGCTTTGCCCATCACGCGGCGGCTCATCATGCGGCCAGCTACAGATACCTGGCGAGGTGCTTCGTCGTCTTTGAATTCGGCTTTAATATCGGTTGAGAAAGCGTTGGTTACATACTCTGCTGCGGGATAGGGTTCGATGCCCATCGCGCGAAGTTCATTCAGACTGTTACGTCGGATGATTTCCTGTTCACTTAGTTCTAATATGTTCATTTCGTTAGATATTAACTCAATTTTGGAGGCAAAAATACGAAACTTTTCTTAGAAATACGGCATTGTAACTCTTATTCTTTATTCTTCACCTTTAATTCTAAATAGATTTGTATCTTTGCACCCTCAAAACAATAGGTATGACAGGACAAAAGACACCCACTGCGCTGGGTACTGAAAAGATTGGAAAACTTCTGATGCAGTATGCCATTCCGGCTATTATCGCCATGACTGCATCTTCTCTTTACAACATGGTGGACAGCATTTTTATAGGTCACGGAGTGGGTCCGATGGCTATTTCCGGACTTGCTCTGACTTTTCCCCTTATGAATCTTGCCGCTGCTTTCGGCTCCTTGGTTGGAGTGGGAGCCGCTACGCTGATTTCGGTTAAACTGGGGCAGAAAGATTATGATACGGCACAACGGGTATTGGGCAATGTGCTGGTACTGAATATCATCATCGGGCTTGCTTTCACCATATTAACCCTTATTTTTCTTGATCCTATTCTTTACTTCTTTGGAGGCAGTGACGAAACGGTGGGCTATGCCTGTGACTATATGAAAGTGATTCTTTATGGGAATGTCATCACCCATATTTATCTGGGGCTGAATGCGGTACTTCGTTCAGCCGGGCATCCGCAGAAGGCGATGGTTGCCACCATTGCTACAGTGGTTATCAATACCATTCTCGATCCTTTGTTTATTTATGGTTTTGGTTGGGGCATCCAGGGAGCGGCCATTGCTACGATTACGGCACAAGTGATTGCCCTTGCCTGGCAGTTCAGGCTCTTTAGCAATAAGGAGGAATTACTCCATTTCCACCGAGGAATTTTCCGGTTGAAGCGAAAAATAGTTCTCGATTCGCTGGCTATAGGTATGTCTCCTTTCCTGATGAATCTTGCATCGTGTTTCATTGTGATTCTGATAAATCAGGGTTTGAAACGGTATGGGGGTGATCTTGCCATCGGGGCATTTGGCATTGTCAACCGTCTGGTATTTCTATTCCTTATGATTGTGATGGGACTGAACCAGGGTATGCAGCCGATTGCCGGATACAATTATGGGGCAAAGTTATATCCCCGTGTCACCCGTGTGTTGAAACTGACCATCTATGGTGCGACCATTGTCACCACTACCGGTTTTCTGATGGGAATGTTTATTCCCGATCTGGCTGTGTCCGTCTTCACATCGCACGAAGAGCTGATTCGCCAATCTGCCGAAGGCCTCCGTATTGTGGTACTCTTTTTCCCGATTGTCGGCTTTCAGATGGTCACTTCCAATTTCTTCCAGAGTATCGGGATGGCAAGTAAAGCTATTTTCCTTTCCATTACCCGTCAGGTACTCATCCTGATTCCTTGTCTGTTGATTCTACCGCGTTTTTGGGGGCAGACGGGTGTTTGGATCAGTATGCCGACTTCTGACCTGATAGCCAGCCTGATATCGGCTGCCATGTTGTGGTGGCAGTTCCGTCAGTTCCGTAAAGCGGCTGCCCGGACATAGGATTCTTCAGCCTGTGCTAAACAAATCATTGCCTGCATTTGTCTTTTATCTGTAACGATCTGAAAGCAATGTAGCAGCCATGAAAAAGTATGTAAGTTTCTTGTTGGTTTTATTTGTTAGTCTGTTTCTTTTTCTGCCCGCGCATGCGCAGCAGCGCAAATCAGTAGCTGTGGTGCTAAGTGGGGGAGGAGCGAAGGGGGTAGCCCATATCGGTGCCCTCAAAGTGATTGAGGAAGCAGGTATTCCTATCGACTATATTGTAGGTACCAGTATGGGGTCTATCATCGGCGGACTTTATTCCATCGGATATACCCCCTGTCAGCTTGATAGTATGGTCAATCACCAGAATTGGTCTTTTCTGTTGAGTGACCGTATCAGTTGGGAAGATCAAACGATGACTGAACGGAAGAATTCTGAAACTTATATTCTTTCTGTTCCTTTGAAAAAGGATTTGAAGGCGAATGTGTTCGGAGGGGTCATTAAAGGGCAGAACCTGGGTAATCTTTTCTCCGAACTGACTGTAGGCTATCACGATTCCATTAACTTCAATAAGCTGCCTATTCCGTTTGCTTGTGTCTCCGAGAACATTGTGAACGGTGAAGAAGTAGTGTTTCACAATGGTGTATTGGCTACCGCTATGCGTGCCAGTATGGCTATTCCCGGCGTATTCACGCCCGTCCGTATGGGCGACGAGATACTGGTTGACGGAGGAATGAAAAACAACTTCCCCACGAATATAGCCCAGGCTATGGGAGCCGATGTGATTATTGGTGTTGATGTACAGAATGATCTCCGGACTGCGGATGAACTGAATAATCTTGGTGAGATATTCAACCAGATCATCAATCTGACCGGCCAAACCCGATATGAAGAGAATATTAAATTGGCAACGGTGTATATTAAAGTGGACGTAAAAGGCTATTCTGCCGCAAGTTTCAACATTCCCGCACTCGACACATTGATGCACCGTGGCGAAGAGGCAGCCCGCGCGCAGTGGACTGCTTTGCGCAGACTGAAGAAAGAGATCGGTCTACCCGAAGATTACGTTGCTCCCCGACACGGTCCGTTTACTTCTTTATGGTCCGAGAAAGATATATTTGTGAAAGAGATCACCTTTGACGGTATCGAAGACAGTGACAAGAAATGGATTATGCACCGCTGTCACCTGAAGGAGAACAGCCGGATGCGTATGGAGCAGCTTTATGAAGCACTTGCTACGTTGCGCGGAAGCCAGGCTTATTCCAATGTCAGTTACAAACTGACCGATACCGACCAGGGATATCTGCTACACTTTATTTTGGAAGAGAAGTACGAGCGTAATCTTAATCTGGGGATCCGTTTCGACTCGGAAGAGATCGCTTCATTGCTGTTGAATGTGAGCACCCGCCTCAATACACGTATTCCATCGTGGCTTTCACTGACCGGACGTCTTGGAAAACGCTACCTGGCCCGGGTGGACTATACATTGGCTCCGATGCAGATGCGAAATTTCAATCTCGCTTATCAGTTTGAGTATAACGATATTAATATTTACGATCACGGGAAACGTGCTTATAACACTACTTATAAATACCATTCCGGTGAGTTGGGGTTTTCGGATGTGTGGTATCGTAACCTTCGTTTTGGAGCCGGACTGCGTTTTGAGTTCTTTAAGTATAAGGACTTTCTATATAATGCGGGCGGGCAACAGTTGAAGGTGAAACCCCAACACTTCTTCAGCTATTATGCCCAACTGCATTATAATACATACAATAAGGGATATTTTCCCTCGAAAGGGATCGATCTCCAGGGGAATTATTCACTTTATACCGATAACCTGACACAGTATAAAGGTCATGCTCCCTTTTCTGCTTTGACCGCCTCGTGGGCCAGTGTCTTTTCGGTTACCGACCGTTTTGCTTTGATTCCTTCTTTGTATGGACGTATTCTTATAGGCAAAGATATCCCTTATCCCTATCTGAATGCCATCGGTGGAGATAATTTCGGTCATTACTTGCCTCAGCAACTTCCTTTTGCCGGGATCACCAATCTGGAGATAGTCGATAATTCTGTTATCATAGCCGGTTTGAAGGTACGTCAGCGTATCGGGGGTAAGAATTATGTCACTCTCACCGGGAATGTGGCGTTGCGGGAAGATAACTTTTTTGATATCCTAAGTGGTAAACCGGTTTGGGGAGGCAGCCTGGGATATGGTTACGATAGCTTGTTCGGTCCGTTAGAGGCCTCTTTCGGCTATTCAAGCAGGGCACACGATGTAGGATTCTATGTGAATCTGGGATATGTCTTTTAGAGTTTTCATCCTTTGCCGCTGATACCGGAGTTATCTTCCTGTTCTTGAGATTCTTCCTCCTCGGCCGTTCCTGCCCGCAGTAAATGCCCGGGGAAGTATTTGGATAGTGGGTAACGGTAAAACGTCATTTGGCTGACGCGGTGTGTAAACTTACGGTCGTCGATGAAATATACTTTCGACACCCGTACTTTGTAGGGCAGTATATCCTCCGGGTGTTCAAGCTATTGCTTGTGATGGAAGCATGGAACGGCTCCAGTCCCCGGATGGATACCGACTCCCCGTTTTCAGTATCTTTTCTATCACGTCCGGCAGGTCAGTAAGGATGTTTGGCACTTCTCCTTTGGACAGACCTAAAAAGAGGGTGTGTCGAAACTCCCCACAGAGGACACAGAGTAACATAGAGTGACTTTAAAGTTATTGATTATCAATATTCTTATTCTGTGATAATCTGTGGTAAAAAGAGTTTTGACACAGCCCCACCTGAAAACTCTTTCCAATGATACAAAGTTACTGAATTGAAAGCGAATCACAATTGTTGTGATCTTGTGCCTATTTCCACTCCTTTGATAATATTTCAATCAACTGGCTTTTCTTCAAGGGTTTTGTTAGAAACGCATTACATCCTGCATTGATGGCATCAACCTTATCTGCATCGAAAGCATTGGCAGTTAGTGCTACAATGGGGGTATCGACATTAAACTCCCTGATTCTCCGGGTTGCCTCTAATCCACCCATAATTGGCATTTTCATATCCATAAGAATTAGATCGAAGTGTTCATTGCGTACTTTTTCTACTGCATCTACACCACTTTTGACTCGGGTGAGCATATGGTCTTTGATAATATGTTGTACCAGTAGATAGTTACTGTCATTGTCTTCGGCTACTAAAATATTCAACTCTTTTTTGTTGATTTTATTGGGCGTTGACTGCTGCTCTGGTGTTTGTGGACTGACTGAGATTATGTCTTCTTCTTGTATTTCTACTTCGCAGGGAATCCATGCCCAGAAGGTGGATCCAACGCCGGGAACAGAACTAAAACCGACTTTGCCGTCAGCTCCCTCTATAATGGCTCTGGAGATGGCTAATCCCAGTCCGGTGCCTTGCGCAAATTCATTGAGTTTCTGGAACCGTCCAAATACTCTGTCTTGTACTTCCAGTGGGATACCTACTCCGGAGTCTTCAACATAGAATCGGATTCCTCCCTTTTCGATGGAATATCCCATCTTTATGTATCCGGAATGGGTGCATTTTACGGCATTGGTGAGATAATTCATCCACACCTGTTTGAGGCGGTTTCTGTCCAGAAATATCCAACAATCCGGTCCGGAATTGCCCAATCGAAGTTCAACCTCGGGATTGGTAATCTTCGGCTGCATCATAGTGTATAGTTCATTGCATACTTTGGACAGGTTGAATCTCTCCCTTTTGCGTTCAAGAATGCCCGATTCTATTTTCGAGAGATCGAGAATATCATTGATCAGTCGCAATAATAACTCATTGTTCGATTGGATGATACCCATATACTCTTCTTTTTCTTCCGGGTCATCGCAACTTACCATTAACTCGGAAAAACCGACAATGGCATTCAAAGGAGTACGTATTTCGTGGCTCATATTGGCAAGGAAGGCCGACTTGAGGCGATCGGAAAGTTCTGCTTTTTCTTTGAGCTCTTTTAGCTCCTGAGCCATCTTTTCCCATTTTGTATTATTGAATTCAATTCCGGTATAACGGACGACGCGTCCTTTCTTATCCCTCTCTACCTGAATGCCCGTTACTACTAAGACTTGCCATTCTTTGTCCCATTTGGTTTTGGAACGATATTTAAAGCTGAGATCTTTGTCGGTTCCCTGGATCATATGGTTAAGGTTCTCCCGGACGCTATCAACATCATCCGGATGCGCAGCCTTTAAATAATCTTCAGGACTGATTGTCTTTTCCGGATTGTAATCATTGACCGGATCATTGAAAGCCTTAAACTGTTTGCTGCGCACATCAAAGTCCCAGTAGGACATTCCGACAGTTTTGAAAGTAAGCTCCATCTTGTAATTTCTCTCCTTCAGTTCTTCATTCAATTGATGGAGTTTGGAGATATTTTGTCTGAATCCGGTAAAACGTATGATATTGTCATTTTCATCGCGTTCGAAAGGAACACCCATGACATTGCAATATTGCCATGAATCGTCGTATTTGGTTTGCACGCGGCAAGTGAAGTTGATTGTAAAATCTTTGCCCGACAGCATGGATTGTATGGCATCGTAAGCAGAAGAAAGATCTTCGGGATGTATTACATCCATGAATTCAGTAACGGACAACAGTCTGTCGCTTGCATAATCGTTCACCGGATCATTATAAGATTCAAACTTCTGGGTCTGTACATCAAAGTCCCAATGGACGATATTACTGACCTGCATGGCCAGTTCACGTTTTGTGATCAGGTCCTGCGTTTTTTTCACCATCTGTATTCTTTCCGTTACTTCTATCTGTGTGCCGATAATCAACAGTTTCCCTAAATGTTCGGATGATAATCGCATTCTGCTTTCGTAGTGGCGATAGCGTTTTTCTTGTTCGTTATAGAAACGTACTGTTATGTGTCCTTGTTGTACCTCTTTGTTTATCAGTTGTGAGAAGAGTTTGGTTAGTGAAGCATGATCCTGCGGATGAAGTTTGTTCAGTAACTCATCCATCGTTAAAGAGTTTTCTACGATAGGATCTCCGTAAAGAGAGCTGAATACCCGTTTGTTTACATCGTATACCCAGGAAGACATATTGGCGGCTTCCATGGCCATTTCCAGGTTCTTTTTACTTTCTTCTGTGCGAAAATCCGCTTCTTTTACGGCAGTTACATCGTTGGCAAGTAGTATATGTCCTATAATTGGCCCGGTTTTACTCCGTATAGGAACTACTTTTACTTCGTAGATCATACTTTTTTGGTTGTGGGATGAAAAGTATGCATCTTTATTTATGCGGTCAAAATCGTATTCAAACTCCAGGACAATATCTTCGCCGGCCTGTATTTTAGTTCTAAGCTTCTCGTCACAGTAAGGACTATTGAACAGGTTGACAACACCAATAACGGTTGTGCGGTCTTCAACACCGTACATGTGCAATGCATGATCGTTTATACTGCGTAAAATACCATTGGCGTCATATATTTCAATTCCGACAGGCAGGTTTGCATATATACTTTCTGTAAACAGGAGTTGATCTTGTATCAGGTCTGACATTTCTTTCTCGAAAGACGGATTGCCATCTTCGGCAGAAGTAACTGCATTTTGTTTCATTGGTCCCATATTTTGCCTGTGTTTGATGCGTTGGCAGATTAATCGTCTGAGGTTTTTATACTACGTGTTTACAAAAATATAATAAAAAAGTCAATTGGAGAAATTTAGTGCAATAAAATAGTATGAAAGTATATCTGTCTTTCTGGTTGAAAAAGGAAAAGTTAGCGAGAAAAGTAAAAAAATAACTAATTACATTTTTTTGGGGAGAGGCTGATCACATCTTTATTTCTCCCCGGATTCTGCTCAGTGACTGTGGCGTTATCCACAGATAGGAAGCTATGTGTTTCAAAGGTACGTTTTGTAGCAGTTCGGGATGTTCTTTGATAAGTGTCAGGTAACGTTCTTTGGCTTTTGGACTTCCGGCACTGATCAACCAATTTTCAGTGCTGAGTAATTGTTGCTCCATCAGGCGGCGTCCCAGATTGGCAAGACCGAGTGATGAGGTATAAAGACCGTTCAATGTTTGTCCGGATATACAATAAGCTATGCTGTCGCACATCACCTCGATGGTGATGTGCGATGCTGTATTTTCCACGTATCCCCATACCGAAAAAGCGGCTTCGCCTTCCCCGGCAAACCAGATGGTGGTATCAACCCCGTCTTTCAGATAATGAGCGCGCCAGATGCCTTGCTTTATCAGATATAAATTTCCGTTTCTGGAACCTTCATGAACAATGACTTCTTTCTTTTTGAAACGCACCTCCTCCATATAATTGAGAAGAGTCTGCGTATCGGTTTCCGAAAGACGATAGCTATTCCTGAATTTTTCAATAAATGTTTCCATAAGGCTCTTTTACATCTGTTTGAACGATGCAAAGATACGCATCATCGGCGAGTGGAGAAAGAGTCTTTCAGGTAAATTCCAATAATCAGCAGCAAAGTCAGCAGTTCGGCAAGAGGGACGGCAAGCCAAATACCTTTTATTCCCAGTATCGGAGGCAGGAGCAGGAAGCCTGTCAACATAAACAATGTTCCCCGGAAAAGGGTGATGACAGTGGCTCGCCGGGCACGTTCGATACTTTGATAATAACCGATACCAACTATGTTGAGTGCAAAGAACAGATAACCGACTGCAAAATACGGAATTCCATCTACTGCAATGTCATACGCTTTGTAACTTTTGTCGATGAATAGTCCTACTATTTCGTGATTGAATACAAGAGTTGCGGTAAAGAATAAAATACCACATCCCAAAGCTGTTTTCAATGCCAGTCGGATGGTACGTGCCACTCTGCCCGGATTCTGTTGCCCGAAATTGTAACTGATGATGGGCTGTGCCGATTGGGCGATGGCGTTGTATACCATAAAGATAATAGGAAAGAAGTAACACACGATGCTGAATGCTGCTACACCACTTTCTCCCAAATGGCTGATAAATACGTAATTCCCCAAAAACATCATACTGGCTATAGATGCTTCGCTGATGAATGCCGAAGAGCCGAGCCTCACCATATAGCCGATATTGCGGAAGGTAAGCTGCATACTTTTCCGGCTAAGTTTGATACGATAAATGCCCACGTTGCGGGAAAAACGGAGTAGATAAATAAGAGTCATCAATCCGCCGACCATAGTTCCCAAACTGGTGGCAAAGGCAGCTCCCATCATCCCCCAACCTAATTGGAAGATGAAAATATAATCGAGTACGATATTGATAATGGCTGACACGGCATTGCACATCATAGCATAGTTGGGCGATCCGTCCAGACGGATATAAAACATGCCGGCACTCAAAAGCAGATAGAAAACGAGAAAAGGAACATACCAGTTCATGTATTCCACTACCAACGGCAGCAATCGTTCCGAACTGCCGAGTAATCGTCCTATCGGTTCTGCAAAGTAGCAGCAAAGTGCTGATAATACCAGGATCAGGAGGGATGAAAAGGCAAGTGCCTGTGTGATATTGATACTTGCCACTTTTCGTTTGCCTTGTGATAAATGGATGGACGCCACGACAGATGCACCCACTCCGAACATCAATCCGATGCCGGTGGTGATCATAAATAGCGGGGCCGTGATATTGACTGCCGCCAAAGCATCGCTACCAATTCCTTTACCGACAAAGATACCATCGGTAATTACAAAAATGGCGGAAAAAACCATTCCGAGTACTGTTGGGATCAACAACTTCCTGAACAGTCTCGGGATTTCCATGTTTCCGAAATCAATACTGTCTTTCATAAAATCTATGTTTTTTTTAGCGGATGCAAAGATACGTCTATGGAAAAGAAGAAAAGTTACCAATTGATAAGAAATGCGATGTGCCGGATATTGGTACATTATTTATTTCCTTCTTTCGGAAATAATGTGTATGTTTGCTATTGAACCAATATACAAATGTACTATGAACGGTAATTATGTCATCAATATCGGCCGTCAATTGGGCAGTGGCGGAAAAGAGATCGGGGAAAAACTGGCAGCCAGGTTAGGCATTGATTTTTATGATAAAGAGCTGATTAATCTGGCTTCAGAGGAGAGTGGACTTTGTCGGGAATTTTTTGAGAAAGCGGATGAAAAAGCTTCCCAAGGTATTATAGGTGGATTGTTTGGGATGCGTTTTCCTTTTATCAGTGATGGTGCCATGCCCTGTACCAATTGTCTGAGTAATGATGCTCTCTTTAAAATTCAGAGTGATGTCATCCGGCATCTTGCAGCAGAGAAATCTTGTGTATTCGTGGGGCGCTGTGCCGATTACATTTTGCGCGAACATCCCCGTTGCGCCAATATTTTCATTTCTGCTTCGCACGAAGACCGCGTGGCGCGTTTGTGCCGTATTCATGGCATTTCTGAGGAAGCTGCTGAGGAAAAAATGAATAAGGCAGATAAGAAACGCTCCGAATATTATAATTATTACAGTTATAAAACTTGGGGAGCGGCTGCAACCTATCATCTTTGTATTGACTCTTCGGTATTGGGAATCGATGAAACGGTAAGGTTTATAGAAGAGTTTATAGTTAAAAAACTAAATTTATAAATCAGAATCGGGCATGCTATAATATGTTAATGGCCAACTACGGTGTAAATGAAAACACAGTAATTGGCCATTGCTATTTTTGATTTGTTACATCATTAACAACAAAATCATTTGTCCCGCAAGGATACGGAGGAACATAGACAGCGGATATACTGTAGAATAGCCTACTGCCGGAGCATCGCTACCGGTTGCCTGGTTGGAATATGCCAATGCGGGAGGGTCTGTATTACTACCCGCAATCAATCCCATCAACATGAAATAATTAATTTTATAGTATGATCGTGCTATAATTCCGATAATCAGCAAAGGGATAATCGTAATCAGGAAACCACAACCTACATAAAGCAGACCGTCTCCATGGATCACAGTATCCACAAAATTAGCTCCGGCTTCGATGCCCACACTGGCAAGGAAAAGAACAATGCCGATTTCACGTATCATCAGGTTGGCACTTTGAGTTGTGTAGGTTACCAGATGTAATTTGTGTCCGAAACGTCCTATCAGGATAGCCACCACCAATGGTCCGCCGGCAAGACCGAGTTTTACCGGAGTCGGCATGCCCGGGAATGCAATGGGAAGGCTGCCGCAAAGGATACCCAGGAAAATACCTACGAACAATGTGACAATGTTCGGTTCGTTAAGGCGCTTCAGTGAATTACCCAGTACACTCGCTACTCGTTCTACAGCATCTTCGGAGCCTACCACCATAACACGGTCACCTACCTGAAGTACCAGGTTCGGGTTGGCAAAAAGATCGACACCCGAACGGTTCACACGCGTGATGTTGACATTGTACATGCTGCGGAAGTTCAACATACCAAGTTTCTTTCCATTAATTTCCGGTTTGGTTACCAAAATACGACGTGATACCATCGGCATATCTTGCTTTTCCCAGTCTACTTGCACTTCACGTCCGATAAAGGCTACAATAGCATCTGAGTCTTCTTCTGAACAGACCACAAATAATTGGTCGTTCTGTTCCAGAATAGTACTGTGATTCGGAATGCTGACATGTCCGTCTTTACGGATGCGCGAGCAAACAAACGGACGTCCGAGGAAGCTGCTGATTGTGCCCAGAGTTTTTCCGTAGATGGCTTCATTATGCACTTCCAGGCTCATCAGGTGTGGTTTGTGGTGTGTACCGTCAGTTTCTTGATTCCAGTTTTCTTCTTCTTTGGCGAAATTGATACGGAAGATGTAGCGGACAGCAATGATGGAGCCTATAATACCCACTACTCCTAACGGATAAGCACAGGCATAGCCTAATGCGATCTGTGGCCCGGAGTAGCTCAATTGATTCAGTGCTTCTTGTGCGGCACCGAGCCCCGGGGTGTTTGTGACTGCGCCGTATAGGATACCCACCATCATAGGGAGCTCGATTCTGCCTCCCAGAATGAAATAAAGTGCCATTGCTACGGCGATGTTTAAGACCACAATTCCTACGGCCAGCATGTTCAGGGTCATTCCGCCTTTCTTGAATGAAGAAAAGAAAGAAGGCCCCACTTGGAGACCGATACAGAATACGAACAATATCAATCCGAATTCACGGATGAAATGTAGGATATGGGTATCGCCTGTGAAGCCAAAATGTCCCATCAGGATGCCGGCAAACAAAACAAAAGTAACCCCTAACGAAACTCCGAAGATTTTGATTTTTCCCAAATAGACACCTGCTGCCACTACGAAGGCGTAGAGGAAAACAATGTGGGCTACGGAGTTGGGGTTCCATAATAAATCTTGTAACCAATCCATAATATAGTAGTTTATAATTTTTTGTAAACGGGTGCAAAATTAGCTATAACCTCGGAGGTAATCAAATATTTGCCTGCCTTTTATTTTAAGGGAAGCGCGGGGGGACGGCTCTTTCATTTTACAACCGTCTTCCTCCCTTGTCTTCCCTCCTCCTAAAAAAAGCCTTCCATTCGCACACGAGGCTGTGTCGAAACTTTTTTCACTACGGAGTAGCACAGAGTCTTTTTGTTAATAATCAACAAATTAAAATCGCCTCTGTGTCACTCTGTGTCCTCTGTGGTGAGTTTTGACAGCCTCTCGTTATTTCTTTTTTAAGAAAGAATTCGGGCGGCTATTACCGGAGAAGTGTAGTAGATTAACCATTGTCATAAAACTCTTTAGTCCATCCTGCATACCCGGGCCGGTGAGCCCGCATACCCGGGCCGATGGGCCCGCACACCCGGGCTGATGAGCCCGCATGCCCGGGCTGAGATAAAGATCCGGCCATTTGTACTAAAGATAGTAAGGAAAATGAAATGCTTTTAGTGAGATAAACGGATAAGAAATTGGATGTATCCATTTGCTTTACAGTTTGTTATCACTGAAATATCCCCTAAAACAATGGGTGGAAGATGGAAGATAGGGGTGGAAGATAAATGGCATAAAAATCGCATCTTCCACCAAGTTATGTGTCTCACAATCAGTAATATGTGTTCTGAAAGATGGAAGATGGAAGATCGAAACGTGTTTTTTGTATGAGAGCAAGGCAGGTTAAATGAAAGAGCCGTGGTACGGAGGCGGTGGGTAGTGCGAATTTTCCCTAAAAAAAGCGTAGGGTTTAGACTATTTCAGTATATTTGCAAGTCGCAATCTTACATTTTTATAAAGGATTCAGAGAAATAAATTGAGATAACAATCTTATTTTAATTTTAAATAAATAAACTATGGCAGACAGTAAAGAAAAACTCTTCTCAGATTTTTCTCCTGTTTCCACCGAGAAGTGGATGGAGAAGGTCACAGCCGACCTGAAAGGAGCTGATTTTGAGAAGAAACTCGTTTGGAAGACAAACGAAGGATTCAAGGTAAAACCTTTCTACCGGATGGAAGACCTGGAAGGACTGAAAACAACCGATGCGCTTCCCGGAGAATTTCCTTATTTAAGAGGTACAAAGAAGAACAGTAATGAGTGGTTGGTTCGCCAGGAGATTAAGGTGGAATGTCCGAAGGAAGCCAACGCCAAGGCTCTGGATATTCTGAATAAAGGTATCGATTCTCTTTCTTTCCATGTGAAGGCTAAAGAACTCAATGCGGAATACATTGAGACTTTGTTGAACGATATTTGTGCAGAATGTGTTGAGTTGAATTTTTCTACTTGTCAGGGGCACGTGGTAGAACTGGCTGATTTGCTGGTAGCTTATTTTCAAAAGAAAGACTATGATTTGACAAAGCTGCAAGGCTCTATCAATTACGATTTCTTCAATAAAATGCTGACAAAAGGCAAAGAGAAAGGGGATATGGTACAAACAGCCAAAGCGCTGATCGAAGCTACTGCCCAATTGCCTAAATACCGTGTACTGAATGTGAATGCCCTGACACTGAACAATGCAGGTGCTTATATTTCTCAGGAATTGGGATATGCATTGGCATGGGGTAATGAATATATGAGTCAGTTGACCGAAGCTGAACTTCCTGCTGCCATCGTAGCAAAAAAGATTAAGTTTAATTTCGGTATCAGTTCTAATTACTTCCTTGAAATTGCAAAGTTCCGTGCTGCCCGTATGTTATGGGCTAACATAGTGGCTTCTTACAACCCGGAATGTCTGCGTGATTGCGAAAATAAAGGACCTAACGGAGAATGCCGTTGCGCTGCTAAAATGAAGGTACATGCTGAAACATCTACTTTTAATCTGACTCTGTTTGATGCTCATGTAAACTTGCTTCGTACACAAACTGAGGCAATGTCGGCTGCTCTGGGTGGTGTAGATTCAATGACGGTGGTTCCTTTTGACAAGACCTATGAAACTCCGGATGAGTTTTCCGAACGTCTGGCCCGTAACCAGCAGCTGCTGTTGAAAGAAGAATCACATTTTGATAAAGTGATTGACCCGGCTGCCGGTTCTTACTACATTGAAAATCTGACAGTCTCTATTGCTAAGCAGGCATGGGAAATCTTCCTTGCCATTGAAGAAGAAGGAGGCTTCTATGCAGCATTGAAAGCCGGTACTGTTCAGGCTGCTGTGAATGAAAGCAATAAAGCACGCCATAAAGCTGTGGCTCAGCGTCGCGAGATTCTGCTGGGTACTAACCAGTTCCCAAATTTCAATGAAAAAGCGGGTGATAAGAAGCCGGTAGAAGCCACATGCTGTTGTGGTGGACACGATACTTGTGAAAAAGATGTTACTACATTGAACTTCGATCGTGCGGCAAGTCAATTTGAGGCGTTGCGTCTTGAAACCGAAGCCAGTGGGAAACGTCCGAAAGCATTTATGCTGACGATCGGTAATCTGGCTATGCGGCAGGCACGCGCACAATACTCTTGTAATTTCCTGGCTTGTGCCGGATATGAGGTGGTTGATAATCTTGGTTTTGAAACGGTTGAAGCAGGCGTAGAAGCTGCGATGGCTGCAAAAGCCGATATTGTGGTGCTCTGTTCAAGCGATGAAGAGTATGCACAATATGCTGTTCCGGCTTTCCAGGCTTTGAATGGCCGCGCCATGTTCATCGTTGCCGGAAATCCGGAATGCGCCGAAGAACTGAAAGCAGCCGGTATTGAGAACTTCATCCATGTACGTGTAAATGTACTGGAGACACTTAAAGAGTTCAACGCTAAATTATTGAAGTAAGATGAGAAAAGATTTTAAAAACTTAGATATCTACGCAGCATTCCAGCCCGCTAATGGTGCAGAATGGCAAAAGGCTAACGGAATCGAGGCCAACTGGAAGACTCCGGAACACATCTGCGTAAAGCCTGTTTACACAAAAGAAGACCTTGAAGGAATGGAACATCTGGACTATGCTGCCGGTCTTCCTCCTTATTTGCGTGGTCCGTATTCGGTGATGTATACCCTTCGTCCATGGACTATCCGCCAGTATGCAGGATTCTCTACAGCTGAAGAGTCGAATGCTTTCTATCGTCGTAACTTAGCTTCCGGACAGAAAGGGCTGTCGGTTGCTTTTGACTTGGCTACACACCGCGGTTATGACCCTGACCATGAACGTGTGGTAGGTGACGTTGGTAAGGCCGGCGTGTCTATCTGTTCGCTTGAAAATATGAAGGTCTTGTTTGATGGCATTCCTTTGAACAAGATGTCTGTATCTATGACAATGAATGGTGCCGTACTTCCGATTATGGCATTTTATATCAATGCCGGATTAGAACAGGGAGCCAAACTGGAAGAGATGGCCGGAACGATCCAGAATGATATTCTGAAAGAATTTATGGTGCGTAATACCTATATTTATCCGCCTGCATTCTCTATGAAGATCATCTCTGATATTTTTGAATATACTTCACAGAAGATGCCGAAATTCAACTCTATCTCCATTTCTGGTTATCACATGCAGGAAGCAGGTGCCACAGCTGATATTGAGTTGGCTTATACGTTGGCTGATGGTCTGGAGTATCTTCGTGCCGGTGTTGCTGCAGGTATCGATATCGATGCTTTTGCTCCGCGCCTCTCTTTCTTCTGGGCTATCGGAACAAACCATTTTATGGAAATTGCCAAAATGCGTGCTGCACGTATGTTATGGGCAAAGATCGTGAAACAGTTTAATCCGAAGAATCCGAAGTCGCTTGCATTGCGTACTCACTCGCAGACTTCCGGTTGGTCATTGACTGAGCAAGATCCGTTTAACAATGTAGGACGTACTTGTATCGAGGCTATGGCTGCTGCGCTGGGACATACTCAGTCGTTGCACACCAATGCGCTTGATGAAGCTATTGCTTTGCCGACAGACTTTTCTGCCCGTATTGCCCGTAATACTCAGATTTATATTCAGGAAGAAACTTATATTTGCAAGAACGTAGATCCATGGGGTGGTTCTTACTATGTAGAGTCATTAACTAATGAACTGGCTCACAGTGCTTGGGAACATATTCAGGAAATTGAGAAGTTGGGTGGTATGGCGAAAGCTATCGAAACCGGTATTCCGAAGATGCGTATTGAAGAGGCTGCTGCCCGGGCACAAGCTCGTATCGACAGTGGTTCACAGACTATCGTCGGTGTAAATAAGTATCGTCTTGAGAAAGAAGACCCGATTGATATTCTTGAAGTTGACAATACCGCTGTTCGTAAAGAGCAGATTGAGAACCTGAAGCGTTTGAAAGAAGGCCGTAACCAAGCTGAGGTGGACAAAGCATTGGCTGCCATTACCGAATGTGTCAAAACCGGTAAGGGCAATTTACTTGAGTTAGCTGTAGAAGCTGCTCATGTTCGTGCAACATTGGGTGAAATCTCGTATGCTTGCGAACAAGTAGTAGGACGTTATAAAGCAATAATTAGAACTATATCAGGCGTGTATTCATCAGAAAGCAAAGGCGACGCTGACTTTAAGCGTGCTTGCGAACTCACTGAGAAGTTTGCAAAGAAAGAGGGACGTCAACCTCGTATTATGGTTGCAAAGATGGGCCAGGACGGTCACGATCGTGGTGCCAAGGTAGTAGCTACCGGTTATGCCGACTGTGGTTTCGACGTGGATATGGGACCGTTGTTCCAGACTCCTGCGGAAGCGGCTCGTGAAGCGGTAGAGAATGATGTTCACGTAGTCGGAGTTTCTTCGTTGGCTGCAGGGCACAAGACATTGGTTCCGCAGATTATTGAAGAATTGAAAAAGTTGGGACGTGAAGATATCGTAGTAATAGCCGGTGGTGTAATTCCTGCCCAGGATTATGATTTCTTGTATAAGGCCGGTGTAGCTGCGATTTTTGGTCCGGGTACTCCAGTGGCTAAGGCTGCTTGTCAGATTCTGGAAATCCTGATGGATGAAGAATAAAAAAACAGTCTTTGAGAAATGATAAACGAAGAGGTTGTGTCAAAACGTTGGCACAACCTTTTTTTATTGATGGAATACGACAATCACCTTGATGTCCTTGGAGAACGTAACTCCTATTCCAAGACCGATCCCGGTGCCACATTCATGCGCATGAAAGAAGACGCCATGAAGAACGGGCAGAACAAGCCCGGGTATAATTTACAAATAGGTACTGGATAGCAACTTGTTACCAAATGAATGAGAAAAAAGCGGCATAGCCAAAAGAAAAGATAGCAGGACTGTAAAACGTAAAAAAAAGGTTGTGCTGGCATTTTGACACAACCCCGTTTTTTTGTACTTACTATGGTACTATAAATATTTTGTGTAAATAGAAATAGAATTTAGTGTGATAGCTTATTTGTCAGCAATTATAAAAGGACTTGCTGCAACAAATTCCCCCTTTTTATGGATAATGTAAGTCCTCGGTTCTGATAGGGTAATTGGTTTCAGACCGTCTATTTGTATTTCCGTCGGCTGATAAATGCTTACGTAACATAAATCTTTGATAACAACCGCTTGTGCAGCTTCGTCATTGCGTATAATGTGAATAGATTTGCTATTAAAGCTACGGACTTTCTGTTGTGTCGTGGCAGGAAGTATCAGATAAATATATGATGCAGGCATGTTCTGACAGTGTTTGAGATAAATGGAAAACATCTTGCTTTTTAATGTCTCAGGCTTGTACATTCCCATAAAATCTTTCCATTGCCCTTCTTTTTCTTCGGTTATGACGATGCAGGTGTCTGCCTGCAAGATGATGTATCCGGTGTTGTCATGGAAGAATCGCTTGTGGTCTTTCAACCATACTTTGCCTTTACTGAACCGCTGGTCGATGGAGGTGATGATTTCCTGTGCTTTCCGCGTTAGTTCCCAGTCATTCTGTAATAAGGCTCTGATGAGTACATTGCCTGCCAGCCAAACTTTGTTTTGTCCGGTCATGCTGAAAGCTGCTTTTTCCATTACTTTGATTGCTTGCTGCTTTTCCAGTTTGTTTATTTCCTGTTCGAAGAGCAAGAATGCCGGTCCGAGGGTGCGTGGTACGCCTATTGGGTTGTACCATCAGTTCTTGCACACCAATCCTTGGTGAACCAGAAGTTCATTGTTTGGTGGATGGCATCTGTCAGGCGCGTTTTTTCGGAAGGCTGAAATTTCTGTTGTTCTCGGTAATAGTATTTGGTGAGTTTCAGTATTTGTTCTGCATGTATTTTGGGTTCCCAGCCGGAACGTTTGGTGTCGTCATAGTTGATGTCCTGCCATGAGCCGTCTGAGCGTAGAGTGCTTATCAACTGTTTTATCTCTTTGGAGGAAATGGATAGAACTGTTGTAGTTCGATGATATTTTGGTCGGACACTTCCTTTTCGGGGGGGAATGGTTGACAACTGTTTGAGGAGTGATTCTTTGTTTGGGTCGCCTCCGATAGTGATGTCAATATAGTTCTTCTTGATGATGTGGATAGAGTCATTATAGGTTTTCTGCCCATTGACTGATGAGTAGCTTATTAGGTAACAAAGCACAGGTAAGTATAAGTTGTGGATAATGTTTTTCATATTCTGTATGAAATAACTTTCCAAATGCAAAGAAAGATATAAAAAATGGAATCTGAGAAATTATTTTGATTTTCTTTCTATAACCATGTCTGTTCTCCTTTCTCAATCAACTATTGTTTTCAAACATTCCTCAAGAAGAATATAAAAAGACTTAAAGCAGTAAGGGTTGGGTTGTTTTTTTGTGTCATAGGTTATGTGAACATATAAATGCAGACTTATGAAAAACAAAATTCTTCTTTTTCTTCTGTTGTTGATGAGTTGGCCGATGTATGCGGTCACTCCCAAAGAAACCTTCGAGGTAGGTAAACGTACATTCTTGCTGAATGGCAATCCCTTTGTAGTAAAAGCTGCGGAGTTGCACTATGCACGCATTCCGGAACCCTATTGGGAACACCGAATCTTGATGTGCAAGGCGCTCGGTATGAATACTATCTGTTTGTATATGTTTTGGAACTACCATGAACAACAGGAAGGGAAATTCGACTTTTCCGGTGAAAAGAATGTGGCTAAGTTTTGTAAATTGGCTCAGAAACATGGCATGTATATCATCCTGCGTCCTGGTCCGTATGTGTGTGCGGAATGGGAGATGGGCGGACTGCCTTGGTGGTTGCTCAAAGAGAAAGATATGAAAGTGCGTTCGTTGAACCCTTATTTCATGGAGCGTACGGAAATCTTTATGAAGGAATTGGGTAAGCAATTGGCTCCCCTCCAGTTGGCCAACGGTGGTAATATCATCATGGTGCAGGTAGAGAATGAGTTTGGCGGATACGGGGTTGACAAACCTTATATGACAGCCATCCGTGACATTGTGCGTCGTGCAGGTTTCGACAAGTCCGTACTTTTCCAGTGCGATTGGGACTCTACGTTTGAGCTGAATGCTTTGGACGATTTGCTTTGGACGCTGAACTTCGGCACAGGTGCCAATATCGATAAGGAATTCAAGAAACTCTCTACCGTACGTCCTGATACTCCACTCATGTGCAGTGAGTTCTGGTCGGGTTGGTTTGACCATTGGGGCAGGAAGCACGAGACCCGTCCGGCCGAGAAAATGGTGGAAGGTATCAAGGATATGCTCGACCGGAACATCTCTTTTAGTCTTTATATGACACATGGAGGTACCACCTTCGGTCATTGGGGAGGTGCCAATTCTCCTACCTATTCTGCCATGTGTTCTTCATACGATTATGATGCTCCCATTAGCGAAGCCGGGTGGACCACTCCCAAGTATTACCTTTTGCAGGAGCTTCTTGGCAAATACCGTAGTCCTGAGGAAAAGGCGTGTCCCGTTCCCGAACCGTTCCCCGTCATCGAAATACCCGCCGTGGAACTGAATGCGGCAGCTCCCCTTTTTGAGCAACTGCCCGATTTTGTTCAAAGCGAACAGGTGGAGCCGATGGAAGACTTCAACCAAGGATGGGGAAGCATTCTATACCGTACCACGTTGCCTGCTACAGAAGCCAATACGCTTCTCCGCATTACCGAAGCACACGACTGGGCACAGATATATGCTGATGGCAAATTGCTCGGTTATCTGGACCGCCGGAAGGACGACAATCAAGTGATTCTGCCGCAACTGCCGGAAGGCACGCAATTGGATATATGGGTTGAAGCCATGGGACGGGTCAACTTTGGAAGCACCGTTCACGACCGGAAAGGCATCACTGAGAAGGTGGAGCTTATTAAGCCGGACAAACAGGCTGTTACCCTCAAGAACTGGAAAGTATACAGCATTCCCGTGGATTATAAATTTGCCGCCCGCAAAAAGTATTCGTCTAATAGCCGTCCGGAAGGCCCTGCTTACTACAAGGCGACTTTCAACCTGACAAAGACCGGAGATACGTTTATTGACATGAGTACTTGGGGGAAAGGTATGGTTTGGGTAAATGGACATGCTTTAGGCCGTTTTTGGGAAATCGGTCCCCAACAAACGTTGTTCTTGCCTGGATGCTGGTTGAAGAAAGGAAAGAATGAAATCATCGTACTCGATTTGAAAGGACCGTCGGAGGCTGTTGTCAAAGGTCTGAAGACCCCGGTGCTGGATATACTGCGTGAGAAGGAGAGAAAGAATCGCCAGAAGGGAGATACGTTGGATTTATCTCAGGAAACGCCGGTCTATAAAGGAGCTTTTGCACCCGTTGCCGGATGGCAGGAGGTGAAGTTCGCCCAATCAGCACAAGGGCAATATTTCTGTTTGGAAGCCTTGTCGGCGCAAGATGGTAAGACAGAGGCCACCCTTGCCGAGTTGGAGATATTAGGAGCTGATGGCAAGCCCATTCCCCGCGAACAATGGAGAATACGCTATGCCGATAGCGAAGAAACTTACGGGGTCAACGCTACTGCCGACAAGATATACGACCAGCAAGAATCCACCTGCTGGATGACCCAAAGAAGAATCCCTTATCCGCATCAGGTGGTAATTGATTTGGGTGAGGTGAAAACGGTGACGGGATTGCGTTACTTGCCATCGTTTGAGAAAGGTAATCCGGGGATGATTAAAGATTTCTCGGTATATGTCAATAAACAGGCGTTCCGTTATTAAATAGTAAGTGTTGTATGGCAGGAGTTGATAAACTCTTGCCTCCTGCACATCAAATATCAATAATATCAGTAAAAACAAAGTCTCTTGGAGGTAAAGTGTTTTTTAAAATCAATAGGTAGTTTATATATAATGATTGAAATCGAAAACTGGTCTTCAATTCTTCTAACCTTTAAAACGTATGAATATAACACAAAATGAAAGTTCAACAGAATGAGATTTGTTATATTACTGTAAGGGTTTGTCGAGCGTGCGGAATCGGTGTGTTGTGGAAACACGGCACGATGATTCCATCGGCAAATCAAAAGAATCACTTCACATAACTATGACCTTTGCAAATATGAAATACATGTATTATTTACTTTCACTCCTGGTTGTCTGCTTGTTCGGCCTCTCGGACATGTATGCGCAGCAACCGATAGATTACGTCAACATGCGTATTGGTACAGATGGTGAGCATCGCACCGAATATGGAGGAACCGTGCCTGCCGTCACTACCCCTTTTGGCATGACACAATGGTGTCCCGTCACCCGTATCAACGGTATTTCACGGACGATGTATCACAACAAGGATTCTCTGTTGTTGGGTTTTATGGCTACCCACCAACCCGCTGTCTGGATGGGCGATTATGGCTATATGACCCTGATGCCCCAATGCGGCTCGCTCAAACTGAAACCATCGGAACGGGGAGTCAGACTGGACCGTACCCAAGAAGTGCTTACTCCTTATTATTATAAAGTGACCACTTCGGAAGGTGGAGAGCAGCAGCAGATTGCCACCGAACTGACAGCCACTTCGCGTGCCTCGTTCTTCCGTTTCAGATATCCCAAGCAGGAGAAAGCTCTCTTGTACCTTGAAGCCGGACGAGGCAAGCGGGGAGGCGGCATTGAGATATTTCCTGAAAAGAGAGAAATACACATCTACAACGAAGACAGGCATGATGCCCATTTAGGACCGGAAACTCCTGATTTAAGAGGGTACTATGTATTGAAGTTTTCTGCTGATTTTGCCGACTATGGCGTTTGGAAGGACTCTCTTGTGACCGCAGGGAAAACTCAGGAAGCAGGAACCTCCGCAGGCGGATATGTGGCATTTCCTGCCGGTACGGAAATGATGGAGCTGCGAATTGGCAGCTCTTTCATCAGTTTTGAACAAGCCGGAGAAAATCTTGCCAAAGAGATTCAGAAAACAGCCTCTTTCGGGCAGACAGTAAAGAAAGTCCGTACAGCCTGGAATCGCTCCCTTTCCAAGATTAAGCTGAAAGGCGGTACGGAAGACGACCGCGTTGTTTTCTATACTGCTTTCTTCCATACGCTTCAATATCCCCGTGAGTTCTCGGAATATGGCAGATACTATAGCCCGTTCGACGGGAAAGTGCATGAGGGAGTTTCCTACAATGCCTATTCCTTGTGGGACACCTTCAGAGCCGAACATCCTTGGCTGCAATTAGTAGCTTCGGAACGTGTTGATGACATGATAACCTCGTTGGTACAAATGTACGAGGAAGGCGGCTGGATTCCTAAATGGCCCAACCCCACTTACACCAATATCATGATTGGTACCCATGCGGATGCAGTCATTGCTGATGCCTACGTGAACGGTTTCCGTAACTATGACGTGGAGCAGGCCTACAAAGCCATCCGCAAGGATGCCTACGTACCTCCACTCTATGACGATAAGAGCAAATGGGGCGACAGAGCACTTTGGAACGGGCAATACGAAGCACGTGGTGGACTGACCAACTATTTGCACAAAGGATACGTAGCTTCCGATTGTACATACGAGTCCGTGGCGCGTACCCTGGAGTTTGCTTTGGATGATTATTGTATTGCCCAAATGGCAAAAGGGTTGGGACATACGGATGATTATGTCGATTTGATGAAGCGCGCTGCCAACTATAAACATCTGTACAACCCGGAGCTGAAATTCTTCCAAGCCCGTAAGGCAGATGGTACGTGGGACCAAGCCCATGTGGGATTTACCGAAGGGGCCAATTGGACCTACCGCTTCTGTGTGATGCAAGATGTGCCCGGAATGATTGACTTGATGGGAGGCAGTGACGCTTTCATGCAGCTCTTGGACCGGAATTTTGATGAAAAGCATTACCGTCACGACAATGAACCGGGGCATCATTATGCCTATTTGTATAACTATTGCAATCGGTTGGACAAGACCCAGTCCCGCCTTCGGACCATTATGAAAGATAACTATAAGAACGCTCCCGACGGCCTGTCCGGTAACGATGATTGCGGGCAGATGTCAGCGTGGTATCTTTTTAGTGCATTGGGCTTTTATCCCGTCACTCCGGCATCGGGTATGTACGCGTTGGGTATTCCTCATTTTGAGGAGATACGTCTTCAACTTCCCAATAAGCGAGTATTGAAAATACGTGCCAAAGGTTTGGAGTCGTATCATACATTGGATGATGTGCGTTTGAATGGTAAAGCGCTCGATTCTCCCTTTGTGAAAATCAGTGATTTGTTGGAGGGTGGTGTATTGGAGTTCTGTCCGAAACGTTGAGGTCGTGAAATATGATATTATATTAATTATTTTATACTAAGAACATGAAAAACAAGTGTATCTTGAAGTGTGTGCTGTTTGCTTTAGTCGCTTTTAACAGCTTGGTGATCATGGCACAGACTACGCAACAGGCTGCAAAGCCAGAAAAGAAATTCCTCCAACCCGAAAGGGTTCGGTATGATGGTTCGTGCATGACCATTGAGGGAAAAGACATTTTTATTTATAGTGCAGCTTTCCATTACTTCCGTTGTCCGGAAGAATTATGGAGAGACCGTTTCCGTCAAATCAAGGAAGCCGGATTCAATACGGTGGAGACATACGTGCCTTGGAACTGGCATGAGAGAATCATGCCGTCCGGCTTAAACGATAATAGCCACTTTGACTTCTCCGATGTGAAGCGTTGGCTGAAGATGGCGCAAGAGGAGTTTGGACTTTATACCATCGTTCGTCCGGGGCCTTTCATTTGCGCTGAGTATTCGGGAGGAGGATATCCGCGTTGGTTGGCAAAGTTCTGTCCGGGCGGAATGGACGACTTCTGGTTGAGAAGTGCGGACCATCGCCACATCAGCTGGTCGCAACATTGGTTTGATGCCGTTTGCAAAGCGTTGGCCGACGAGCAAATCACGCGCAAGCCGGTGGGCGAAAAGGGAATTATCCTGATTCAGATTGAAAACGAGTATAACCATCATGGATGTTACGGTAAGGAAAAACTGTTGAAAGCACTGTACCAGTCTGTACGGAAAAGTGGGATGGATATTCCTATCTTTACCTGTCTGACCGATGAGTGCCGTAGCAGCGAAGATGTGGAATTGTCTCAGGTTTTTGACAGCGACAACTATTATGTAGGGCTTTCTTCAGCTCCCGACTGCGCGTATCGCATGGCGAACCTTAGGAAGGAGCAACCGGATGCACCTGGATTTGTGACGGAACTCCAAGGCGGATGGTTCTCGTTGGTGACCGGTAGATTGAGCGAAGACCATTATTCCGATGCCCGCCACTTCAAGGCGGTGGGCTTGATGTCCTTATTAGGAGGTGCAGGTGGCATCAACTATTACATGTTCTTTGGCGGTACCCATTTTGCCGGTTGGGGAGCACGAGGCATGACGACCAGCTATGACTACAATGCAGCCATACGCGAGAATGGTGCGCGGAGCGACAAATACTTTGAGGCAAAGGCCATCGGGCAGTTCATCCAGGCATTCGAGCCGCAATTGGTCCGTTCCGAAGGCGGTCCTTGTGCCATGGAGGGTGGAGCGAAGTCGCTCTTCGGCGGTGTACGCGTAGCGGTGGACGGAACACGCTTTGTCTTTCTGCACAACACAGACCCCAAAAATGCCATTCGTGGAAAGGTACGCTTGTTGCCGGGTAAGATGAATCGCCCTGCCACACCGATGTATAACATCAACCAGCATGGCGAGAAGGTGTTGATAGCAGCTTCGGAAGCTGCGGATACCGACTCTGTCACCGTTTCTCCCATCAACGTTTCCTACGACCTGCCTGCGTTGGGTACGAAAGTGTTGGTGATTCCTGCCGGAAAGCCGGAAACGAAAGGCGAATGGTGGCCGCAGGAGCAGATACGCCCCTTGCGCCCTGCCAAACTTCCCCAACCGGTACGCATTGCTTCTGCCTTGAAAAAGGAAGATGCCTTTGCCAAGGCAGACTGGAAGCAACTCCCTCGCTTGGTATCATTACCCGACTTGGGTGTCAATGATTTCCGTTACAGCCTGTACCGTGCGCAAGTCAGTCTGACCTCCCGTCAAGTTGCCGAAGAACGTTTCCTCTTATTCAATATGTTTACTCGTGACATTGTATCGGTAGCGGTGAACGGAAAGCAGGCGAAACGTCTCTTCCCCGACAGAGCCGATGCGCAGTCCTGGACCACACGCGACTGCTTCGAACGCATCCGTCCGGACGAGTACGACAACCGTTTCGACGTATCGGGCTTACTGAAGGAGGGTGACAATGAAATCCTGGTTGTCTATGAAAACCTGGGTCATGCTCATGGTTACGTGCCTATGGAAGAATTGTCCGGTATCAGAGAGGCTGGTTTGTCACTGACCGAAACAGCCTTGACTCATCCCCTGGAGTGGGAGTATGCGGCAGATGCAGCCGGAGTGGCCCAAGGATGGAATCTGCCGCAATTCGCACCGCAGGATTGGCAAAACGTATCGCTGGACGTGACCTGTGAGATTCCTGCCAAAGGAAACGGCGTACAGCCGAAAGCCGAGCCGGACGGATTGTTCACTTGGTACCGGATAGAGTTTGAACTGCCTGGTCAGAAGAAAGGCGAATGGATTCCCTGGCTGGCACGCATCAATGCCTCGGGCAATGGCTATATGTGGCTGAACGGAAACAACATTGGACGCCACTGGGAAGCCGGTCCGCAACGTGAGTTCTTCTTGCCTGAATGCTGGCTTAATTTCGGTGGAGGAAAGAAGAACGTGCTGGTAATAGGATTGCGCCAGACTGCCAATGGAGCTGTATTGAAAGCCATGGAGATAGCTCCTTACCGGAATATGGCAGAAATAAGGAAATAGAAGTAAAATCTGAAAAATAGAGAAAAATCTATCTTCTTCCTACCTTCTCCTTATCCGCTTCCTACCTTCTCCCTATCTGCTCCGTCTGTATAGGTAGGGAGATGATACGGAGATGCTATGGGGCAGATAGGAGGAAAACTGAAAGATAGAACATTTTTAATAAATAATAATTGGTTATGAATATTAAGAATACCCTGTTGGCTATGTGTCTTTGCGGCATATCAATACTTCCGTTGGAAGCACAACAAGTATGGACACCGGACAACGGTGACGGTACATTTACCAATCCCCTGATGTGGGGCGACTGGCCCGACCCGGATGTAATCCGCGTGGGCGATGATTTTTATTTAGTGTCCACCAGTATGCACTATGTGCCGGGTTCTCCGGTAGCCAAATCGAAGGATCTGGTGAATTGGGAAATTGTGGGCTATGCCGTGGACCGTTATGATGAAGACCCACGCTATGACATGCAGGGAGGAAATCTCTACTTGAACGGTTCGTGGGCAAATTCCCTGCGCTATCATAACGGGAAGTTCTATGTGGCTTTCTGCACCCCTTACGGTTGGGGCAGGGAGACCGGACACTTCTCCGTCTGCGAAGCCGAGAAACCGGAAGGACCGTGGAAGCGGACCATCTTTCCGGAATATCTTTACGACCCGGGATTGTTTTTCGATGATGATGGCAAGGTATATGTAGTGCACGGACAGCGCAAATTGTACGTGACCGAACTGAATGCCGATGCTCGCTCTGTAAAGAAAGAGGCTGTTGAAATCTGGAACAAAGGAGTGGACGATAGCTATGGTTCGGGTAAAAGCGCCGGCATGGAGGGTTCGCATGTCTATAAGATAAACGGTATGTACTATATCACTTGTCCGGCAGGTGGCACTGAAGGATGGCAGGTTTGCCTTCGTTCCAAGAACATCTACGGGCCTTACGAGCATAAGGTCATCATGCAGGACGACAGCTCCTACCCGCCCAATGGCTTGCACCAGGGAGGAATGGTGCAGCTGAAGAACGGTGACTGGTGGTTCATCATCATGCAAGACAGAGGAGCGATAGGACGTGTTCCTTACTTAGTGCCGGTGACGTGGAAAGATGGTTGGCCCATGCTGGGGGTCGATGGCAAAGACGCCATCACTTACAAGAAACCGGAAGTGGGAAAGACATACAAGATACAGTCGCCTGCCACTACGGATGAGTTCAGCGCCAAACGTTTGGGCTTGCAATGGCAGTGGAACCACAACCCGGACAACGCCAAGTGGTCGTTGACCGAGCGTCCGGGCTACATGCGTCTGAAAGCTTCGCTGGCAACCGACCTCAAGAGTGCGCGCAACACACTGACACAACGCGTCCAGGGACCCAGCTCTGAAGGAGTGATAGAGATGGAACTTGCCGGACTGAAAGACGGAAACGTAGCGGGCTTCGGTGTATTTCAGTTCCCATACGCCTACGTAGCCGTGCAGCAGGAAAGCGGCAATCGCAAACTGGTGATGTGCAACGACGGTAAGATTATAGAAACTGCCATTGAGAACCTCAAGCAAGACAAAGTGTGGATAAAGGCACGTGTCACCGACAAGGATTTCACCGCCCGCTTCTATTATAGCTTGGACGGTGTCACTTTCCGTCCCATCGGCGATGTGCTGAAGATGAATTTGGGCTTGTACTGGACGGCAAATCGCTTTGCACTGTTCAACTTCTCCACAAGTGCCGAGGGCGAGGGAGGATTTGCCGACTTTAATTGGTTCCGTTTTCATGGGAAATAGTAAACCGATTCTCAATAGTCTGGTTGATAGTGTATAAGGAGTCCCACCTGTTCCTACTATGGTGGGACTTTTTTCCCATCGTAATGGGAACTTTTTCCCAATAAGGAGGAAATTCTTTCCCATCTTGTTGGGTATTTTTTTTCCGCTTTTTCTTTCCCCATCTGCATCTTCTTTTACCCGGTGGCGGAATTGAGTAATAAAGTCTGAATTTCATTCCGCCAATGGATATGAATAAAATATTTTTCAGAGTAGAGTAAGGGTTACTCCTCTTTTTTGTGTCATATAGTTGAAACAAGGTTTTGTGCATCCTTTTAAACGGGGTTGCACGGCCTTAAATCTTTAATTAATTAAAATCTAATAAGTATGTTTAAAATCGTAAGAACGGTCAGTTCCTTGCTATTGACAGCAGCTCTTTGTTCCGGTGGAACGGTGTATGCGGCAGACAATGCAGTAACTTCTGTGACCGCAACCTCTCAACAACAAAAAACTTTGAAAGGAACCGTTAATGATGCATTTGGCCCATTGGTAGGTGTGTCGGTAGTAGTAAAAGGTACAACAAACGGTGTCGTAACGGATTTGGATGGTAATTTCACCTTGAATGTAAATGAGGGTGACATTCTTCAGATTTCTTTTATAGGATATGCAACACAGGAAATTAAGTATACCGGACAGCCTTCGCTAACTGTGAAACTGCAGGAAGACACACAATTATTGGAAGAAGTTGTAGTAGTGGGCTATGGCACACAGAAGAAAGTCAATATGACCGGTTCGGTGGCACAAGTGGATAGCAAAATGTTGGAAAGTCGCCCGATACAGAATCTTTCTACCGGCATTCAAGGCTTGATGCCGGGGGTTACGGTAGTGGCTGGTAGCGGTCTGCCCGGACAAGATGGAGGTACCATCCGTGTGCGTGGTGTGGGTACGCTGAACTCTGCCGACCCTTATATCCTGGTAGATGGTTTGGAAACCGGTACATTGAACTCCGTGGACCCTAACGATATTGAGAGTATCTCTGTGTTGAAAGATGCCGCTTCGGCTGCCATTTACGGTTCAAAAGCATCTAATGGTGTAATCTTGATTACGACCAAACGTGGTAAGAGCGGTAAGCCGCGTATCAACTATAACGGTTATGTCAGCATACAGAATCCAACTATGTTGCAAGACCTGATGAGTTCATACGATTATGCTCGCCTGTATGACAAGGCCCGTGTGGAGTATGGTTTGGAACCTCGTTTTGACAAAGTGGGTGACGGAAAGATTTATGAGAAGTTTAGAGACGGATCGGATCCTTACAACTATCCCAATACAGATTGGTATGACTTGGCTTACCGCACCGGATTCCAGCACAATCATAACGTGAATGTGAGTGGAGGTACGGATAACCTGAAATACATGGCCTCTGTGGGCTATTTGCATCAGGATGGTACGTTGCCCAACGCTGAACGCCAACAGTTCAATGGACGTATGAACCTGGATGTGAAGTTGAACTCCCGTCTGAATGTACGTGTCAACATGGCTTATATCAACAATGATTATTCTGAACCGAACTCTTCATACGGTGGCAGTGGTTCCGGACAGATTGTGATGCGCCTGGGCAAGATGGCTCCCTGGATTGTGGGTCGTTACGAAGATGGCACTTGGGGCACGTTCTCGGACGGTAGCCCGTTGGCTTGGTTGGATGTGGACCAAACGGTGAGACGTGAAAATCAGAACTTCTCAGGTACGCTGTCGGCTGACTACAAGATTGTAGATGGATTGGTAGCCACACTGACCGGTTCTTATGTCAACAACCAACAACACTACAAGGCTTTCCAAAAGTTTATCCAATACAATGCCAATAAGAAGAGTGACCCTAACAAGCTGAATGAAGACTACTATGGCTGGCATCGCGCCACTTTCGACGCTTTGCTGAACTATGACAAACAATTCGGACTTCACGGTTTGAAGGCGATGGCAGGTTGGCATACGGAGAAATATACCTATAATGAAACAAAGGCTGAACGTAAGAATTTCCCGAACAATGACCTTACGGATATGAATGCCGGTGATGCCTCCACGCAAAAGAACAGTGGGCTTTCTCGCGAATTGGCCATGATTTCCTGGTTTGGTCGTATCAATTACGACTATGCAGGCAAGTATCTGTTTGAGGCAAATATTCGTGCCGATGCCTCCTCCCGTTTTGCCGAAGGCCATCGTTGGGGCTATTTCCCCTCTTTCTCCGGTGCATGGCGTATCAGCGAAGAAGAGTTTATGAAAGATGCAAGAGAGTGGTTGACCAACTTGAAGCTCCGTGCTTCTTATGGTAACTTGGGTAATCAGTCGGCCTTGAACGATTACTACCCCTGGATGAACAATTATGACTTGTCCGCTAAGTATCCGTTCGGTGGAAGTTTGCAGCCAGGCTATTATCAAAAGAATTATAAGATTGCTACTATTTCTTGGGAAAAGGCCCGCACATGGGGAGTAGGTTTCGATGCTACTCTTTTGGACAAAGTGACTGTGGCTTTCGATTACTACGACCGCAAAACTACGGGTATCATTATGGACGTGCCGGTTCCCCCCGAATTCGGTTTAGGTGCTTACAAGGACAATGTGGGCTCTATGGTGAACCGTGGTATGGAATTGACCGTAAGCTATAATGATAAATGGGGCGACTGGTCATTTGGCGCTACTGCCAACCTGGCTTACAACAAGAATAAGATTCTGGATTTGGACGGTGTACCTTCGTTGGTGGACGGTGACTTGAAAATACGTCAGGTAGGCGAGGCCTTCAATACGTATCGTCTGTATAAGACGGAGGGTTTCTTCCAGTCCGATGCGGAAGCTAAAGCATGGCAGGATAAGCATAAAAATGATCCTGGTTATCCTTTCAAAAAGAACTTCGAGGCAGGCGACTTGATTTATTCCGATGCAAACGGTGATGGCTTGTTTAATACCGACGACCGTGTATTGTGCGGTTCTTCCGACCCTTCCTATACGTTCGGACTGAACTTGAATGCAGGCTATAAGAATTTTGACCTTTCTATGATGTTCACGGGAGTAGCTGGTGTCAAGCGTATGATTGATACGAACGGATTTGGCGGGGAATGGAGCGGTGACGATGTTCATCCCAACAACATCTGGTTGGATGCCTGGACTCCGGATAACAAGAACGCCAAGATGCCTCGCATTGCCGTGAGTAAAACTTCAAACAATCTTGAGAATTCCGATTTTTGGTTGCAGGACGGTAGTTATGTACGTTTGAAGAATGTTCAGTTCGGCTATACACTTCCCAAGAATACAGTGAAGTCATGGGGTATTGAAAACATCCGTGTCTATTATTCGGGCGAGAATCTCCTGACGTTCCATAAAATGATGATTGATGCCGACCCCGAACTTGGCAGCCTCTATAGTTTCCCGATAAACCAGACTCATGCCATCGGTGTGAACATTACATTCTAAAATGTTGAACTTAAATAAGCATAGAAAAATATGAAACGAATAATTACATACATGATGGCAGGTGTTTCCTTGCTTGCCACTTCCTCCTGTTCGGATTTTTTAGATACCGTACCCTATGACGCATTGGCTCCTTCCAACACCTGGAAGACGGAAGATGATGCAGCGAAGTTCCTGACAGGCTGTTACGATGGCTGGATTGACGAAAAAGGTATCTTCTATTGGGATTGTGCCTCCGACTTCGGTTATAGTAACTTTTTGTGGGACAACTACCAGAGCATCGGTAACGGTACGATGGCTGCCGGTTTGAAGGAGGTAGCCGATTATTATAACTTTGGAAAGATCCGTAGCTGTAATGACTTTTTGATCAATATTGAAGATGTACAGTTTGCTGATGAAGCAAAAAAGAAAGACATGATGGCTCAGGTAAAAGTGATTCGTGCTTACGACTATTTTAATAAGAACTGGCAATATGGTGGAGTGCCTATCATCGATTCTTATACTTCGCGTGAGGAGGCTATTGTTCCGCGTAATACGGAAGCAGAAGTCAATAAATTTATCGAAGACGAACTGGATGCTGCTATTCCCATGTTTTTGGAAGACAAGGCAAGCACCTCTGGCTACATCGACCGTGCCACGGCCTTGGCCGTAAAGATGCGTCATGCTCTTTATTACGGCAATTACGAGCGTGCGAAAGAGGCTGCGCAGGCTATTATCTCCATGGATAAGTTTGACTTGGAAGAAGATTATGCGCGCCTGTTCAAGTTGGAGGGTAGAGACTCCAAAGAGATTATCGCGTCCGTTCAGCATATTGAAAATTATTACGGTAACGGCTGGATAGGTACCATGTACAACAATGCTGATGGCGGCTGGTCATCCATGGTCCCTTCATGGAATCTGGTGGATGCCTATGAGATGGATAACGGTTTGACCAAAGAAGAGGCTGGCGCGTATTACGATCCTTCTCATCCGTTTGCCAACCGTGACCCTCGTCTTGCCATGAGCATCGCTTTCCCGGGTATGGACTGGGTAAAGGACAACGGTGATACGGAAATTCTCAACACTCTTGACGAGGTTCTTCCTTGGGACGTGAACAAAGACGGAAAGATTGACGAAAATGACAAGAACAAGAACTATCCTACCGCCGCTAACAACTCTTCCAAGACCGGTCTGACGTGGGGCAAGTATCTTTTCCCCATGACCCAGTACAATAACATGTGGGATACCAACACCAATACGATTCTTTTCCGTTATGCCGAGGTTCTGTTGAGCTATGCCGAGGCCGAGAATGAATTGAACGGTCCCTCTTCGGATGTCTATGATAAGCTGAACCTTATCCGTAAGCGTGTGGGTATGCCTTCTGTTGACGAGAGCAAATATGGCAACCGTGAGACACTTCGCAATCTGATTCGCCGCGAGCGTTCGATAGAGCTGGCTGGTGAGGGGTTCCGTCGCGCCGACATCCTCCGTTGGAAAGATGCCTCCGGCAAGATGCTGGCCGAGACGTTGTTGAATGTTGCTATGGAGCGTCCTGCTGGTAAAATAGACTATGCTGAGAACGACCCTTATAAACGTGCTGTAATTGGCAATAAAAAGGAACTGATTGAGCCACGCGGCTTTGCGCCCCATAACAGATATTTGCCTATTCCGCAGAAGTATAGAGATGTGAACGATAAGCTGGAACAGAATCCGGGTTATTAATGATTAAAATTGGAGAATTCTTTGAATGGGGATTCTCCAATCAAAAAGAATAAGGTGAGGAGTGTGTGGAGTGGAATTGAATATATCACTTTATATACCCTTGCCTTTTTTATTCCACTACTATTAAATCGAGTATGAAGAAAAACTATTTGCAGGAGAGTCCTCGGTTATGCCTATCCGTGATATGGCTTTGTATCGGTGTGGGTCTGTTTTTGTTTTTAGATTCGGTCTTTGCGTATCATTTTCGCTTTATAGAGCAATTCCGGTTGTTCCGCTTCAGTGCTGAATACGCTCAAGAACATTTCTCTTATCCCGGTGGTCCGGCTTTCTATGTGGCTTCTTTCCTCATACAGTATTATATACATCCGCATGCGGGGGCATTGATTTCAGCTCTGTTGGCACTGCTTGCTTGCATGGGTCTTCGGAGGATATGCCGTCATTTGGCTCCCCGGCGCAGTTTCCCTCTTCTTTGGTTGGTTGTCGGTATGTTGCCGTTGGTTGCCGAGCTTGACTCCAATCATCATTTGGAAGAAACGTTGGCATTTCTGCTTTCCATTTACTCTTTTTATCTCTATCTCTGCCTGCCGCGTAGTGTGGTAAGGGTAGTTTACTTGTTGGCGGTGAACTGGCTGGGTTTCTATTTGGCAGGTCCCATGTATGAGATGACCGTTTTGTCGGCGCTGGTTTACGAGTGTGTCGCCCGTTCATCCTTACGGAAATACTACCTGCTACTCCCGGTAAGCCTATTGCCCGCCATACTCTATTATTGGGCCGGCAAGGGAGGCGAGGCAAGAGTGCTTTTTACACCCGATGCCTACTATTCGTCGCGACTGCAGGCGCAAGCTGTTTCCTACTATGTGTGGGCAGCTTTACCGATGGTAGTATTGATAACAACCTTGTCGGGTTATTATATAAAAAATATGTCACACCGCTTGCAAACAGTCAGCGTGCTACTGCAAACAGCATTGGCGTTCGGTGTGCTCTATGTCGGGTTCAGAACCGGCATCACCTATGCACAATACATCACAGAACAAGTAAATACATACAGCCGCGACGGTGCTTGGGGCAAGATTGTGGCAACTCCGCTCAATACGGGCAGATATCCACTGCATGCCGGTTACAAGAGCTTAGCTTTGGCAGAAAAGAAACTACTGGGCGATTACCTTTTCGATAGTAAACAGCCAGGCAGTAAAGGTCTTTGCATGGATTGGAACCGCACTATAGATACTTCGTCATTGCTTAGTGATGTGTATTGGGCAATGGGCAATGTGGCGCAGGCACAACGGATGGCGTTCGAGGGAATGGTTGCTTCGGAATGGGCGGTCAATCCTCGCCTATTGTTGCGTTTGGTCAAGACCAATTTGATATTGGGACATCACCGGGTGGCTGCCAAGTATCTGCGTCCGTTGTTGCAGAGCTACGGCTATCGTGCGGAAGCGGAGAGGCTGAAGCGATTGGTTGGCAATGATGAAGCGGTGCGTGCCGATGCCGAATTGGGTCCCCGATACCGTTGTGTGGCAGCGCTTGATGGGTTATGCAGTGTTCATCCGGTAAGGAACTTATTGGACATTGTGGAGTCTAACCCCGATTATCCCACCTCTTTCCAATACTTATTGGGCTATGCACTGCTTTCCAAAGACTTGAATACCTTAGCCTACCTGGGCGAGACCTATGGCGGTGGTTCGGGGCTGACTCCCGTACCGTTGTTGTTGCAACAGGCCATTGTGTTGATACAAGAGACGAATCCGCAAGTATGTTCGTCGCAAAATCTTGTATCGCAGGCTGTAGCCGGGCAGTTTAAAGCTTTCAAACATCAGATGGAGCGGCTGAAAGAGAACAAGGCTTCATCGGCTATACTCCGGGCTGAGTTTGGAAATACATTTTGGTATTACTACCTGTTTGTATCATTGTCATAAATAAGAAATAAGATGCGTATTGTTCTTTTATCCGTTTTATTATTTGTAGTTGCTGCTTGCTCCGGCAGTAAAGAACCTCGGGAGGCGCAGCCGTTGGATGCTTTGCCAACCATTACTCCAGATTATGTAGATGTGACCATTCCTCCGCAAATAGCTCCTCTACGTTTTCAGTTGGCAGACTATGAGCCGGGTGTTGAAGCATTGGCCGTGTTGAAGTGTGGAGAGAAAAATATGGTGACCCGTGCAGACCGCAAAGGCAACTTCCTCTTTGACGAAGAGGACTGGAAAGAACTGCTTGACACGGCGACAGGCAAACAAATAGAAGTTCTGGTCTATCGGAAAGTAGAAGGCTTGTGGCAGTGCTATGCTCCTTTCCATTGGCAGGTGGCTGTAGAACCGGCTGACCGCTATCTGGCTTACCGGTTGATAGAACCTGGATATGTGTTGTGGAACAAAATGGGCATTTATCAGCGGGATATCACTACTTATCAGCAGAAAAGCATCATCGAAAACAACCTTACCCAGCATAACTGCATGAACTGCCATACTTTCTTGAATCGCAAGCCGCAGAAGATGTTGTTCCACATGAGGGCAGACCTCGGAGGAACTTACCTGATAGACAATGGCATACCGGAAAAGGTGAAATTAGGAGATGACCCACATGTAAAGTCGCTGGTTTATCCTTCGTGGCATCCGTCCGGTCGCGTGGTGGCTTTTTCTGTGAATAAGACCCGCCAGGAGTTTCATCGTAACAACCCTAATCGGGTAGAGGTGTATGACAGCGAGTCGGACATAGTGTTGTATGATGTTCTTCAGAAAAAGGTACTGGTAGACTCAGTGTTGCTCTCTTCGTCGGCATTCGAGACTTTTCCGCACTTTTCGCCCGACGGTAAGCGGCTCTATTTTTGTTCCGCTCATGCCGTAGAGCGTATGCCAGAAGATTTTAAGTCGGTGAAGTACAACTTGTGCGCTATCGACTTCGATATAGAGACGCTCAGTTTCGGCACTCGTGTGGACACTATCTATCACAGTCGCTCCATGGGTAGTAGTGTCTCTTTTCCGCGCGTTTCGCCGGATGGTCGCTTCTTGATGTTCACCACTTCTTCTTATGGCAACTTCTCTATCTGGCATAAAGATGCCGACTTGCAGATGTTTGATTTGCACAAGGGCGAGTTTATCGATATGCAGCCGGCAAATAGTGATGACGTGGAAAGTTACCATTCATGGAGTGATAACGGACGATGGACGGTATTCAGCAGTCGGCGTATGGATGGGCTTTATACACGTCCCTATCTGGTTTATGTGGATGTGGAAGGCAGACCGTCGAAACCGTTTGTGCTGCCACAACGCACTCCGGATTTCTATGATGATTTGCCGTTTTCGTACAATCTGCCGGAATTTATTGTAGAGGAGGTGGATTTGGACGCGCGGGAATTTGCGCGCTTTTCTAAAAACAATTAACCTGTTATATTAGTATGAATCACTCAAAATTATTGTTATTTCTATTTGTTTTAGTCTGTTTGTGTTGCACAGCTTGCACCACAGATAAGGACACTCGTCAAGTGATTGACATGAACACCGGATGGGCATTCTTCCGGGGAGATGTGGAAAATGGTGCGGCGGCTGATGCCGATGTTACGGCTTGGATGCCTGTCAACCTGCCCCATATCATGCAGTTGGAAACCAAGCATTGTGGTGGAAACTCCATTTACGATGGGGTGGGCTGGTATCGCCGCTACTTCAAGATGCCTGCGCAGGCAAGAGACAAGCGCGTAGTGGTGGAGTTTGAAGGTGTAATGACTAATTGTGAGGTTTATCTCAACGGTGAGAAGATAACCGAACACCATGGAGGCTACATGGGATTTGTAGCAGATATCACCGACCGTATCGACCGTAAAGGTACCAATGTCCTTGCTGTCCGAGTGTCGGCAGAATATGATAAGCTGACTCCTCCGGGGAAACCGCAGGAGCGGATGGACTTCTATTACTACAGCGGCATCTATCGCGATGTGCGGATGGTGATTACCGATAAAATCTATATCACAGACCCGTTGCAGGAAGATATTGTAGCTGGTGGAGGACAGTTTGTTACTTTCCCGCAAGTTTCCGAAGAAAAGGCAACGGTGCACGTGGCTACCCATGTGCGCAACTTGACAGAAGAGGATGCGGAACTTCAACTGCTGTCTCAATTGTGCGATTCTACCGGCAAGGTGGTGGCGGAGGCAACGACCCCGCTTGCCGTGAAAGCACAGAGGGGACAGACTGCGGAACAGGATTTCACGGTAGCGTCTCCGGCTCTTTGGCATCCCTATCATCCCTCCCTCTACACCTTGCGCACCCAGGTGCTGAAAGGCACTCAAGTCGTAGATGAAACTACGAAGCAAGTGGGCATCCGCACCATCCGCTATACCGCCGAAGAGGGATTCTTCATCAATGGCAAGCACATCTATATGCGCGGTGCCAACCGCCATCAGGCTTTCCCCAACGTGGGCGATGCTGCCTCCAACTCCATGCAGGTGCGCGATGTGCTCAACTTGAAGCGTGGAGGGTATAATGCCGTGCGTGCAGCCCACTATCCGTCGGATCCGGCTTTCCTGGATGCATGCGACCGTTATGGCCTCTTGGTGGTGGAGTGCATCCCGGGCTGGCAATTCTTCAATCCTGATACCACTTTTGTAAACCGCCTTTTCGATGTGGGCAGGAAAATGATTCGCCGCGACCGCAACCATCCCTCTGTGGTGTTGTGGGAGACGGCTTTGAACGAGTCGCGCTATCCCGTCTCTTTGGCCGAAGATTTGCAGAAGATGGCGCATGCCGAAATGCCCGGTGACCAGATGTACACAGCTGGCGACTATTTGGGACATGCCGATATGGAACACTGCTATGATGTCTTCTACAAACAGGTGAAGGGCTATCCCAAGAATGGTGACGTGATGAGTAACTTCCGCGAAGACTTTATTGCCATCAAGCCGGTGTTTACCCGCGAGTGGGGCGACGGTGCCGGTCCTAAACCCCGTGTCAGTCTCAAAGAGAACGAACAGGAACAACTGCGTCAATGCTTCAGTCGCATCGAGCAGTTAAATGGCAATGGTTACTTCGACTGGTGTATGTTGGATGCCAATCCTAATATGGGCGGCCACTTCTTGTGGAGCTACAACGACTATGCCCGCGGCAGCGAGGACGAAACAATGTATTGTGGCGTGGTGGATATGAACCGCTACCCCAAGTTCAGTTATTATATGTTGCAGAGTATGCGTGACAAGTCTATTTCCCAGTCGGGACTGTATGAGGGACCGATGGTGTTCGTTGCCTCTTATAATATGGCGGAAGAGTTTTTTTCTTCGACGAATCAGATAACCGTCTTTTCTAATTGCGACGAAGTACGCCTCTACCGCAATGACAAGCTGATAGGCACGCAGACCCGTGAGGAACGGACGCTGCTTTATCGCTCTATCGTGGAGAAAGGCGGCAGTCCGCTTTTCATCTTCGATGCCGGAGGATATGAGAAAGGCACGTTGAAGGCAGAAGCTTTGATTGATGGCAAGGTAGTGGCCACGCACAGTGTGCGTACTCCCGAAGCTGCCGACCGCTTGGTGGTGGATATCAAGACGGATGGCATTGTGCCGGTGGCAGACGGCTCGGACATGATTCCCGTTTACTTCAAGGTGTGTGACAAGAACGGTACGCTGGTCTCCAACTCACGTCAGAAGGTCGCCATCCGCGTTTCCGGTGAGGGAGTGTTGGTAGGCGATACCATCCGCCGCATCGGCATCAATCCGCAGGAGGTGGAAGGTGGTGTGGGCTTTGCCTTTGTGCGCACTACCGGTAAGGCGGGCAAGATTGTGGTGGAAGCCACGGCAGACGGGCTGATGGCTGGAAAGGCGGAAGTACAGACCAAAGCCTTTGAAGGCAACAGCCTGAGGGATGGTGAACACGCCCCTTTCCTGGGCAAGGAAGAGGACAACGTGGTGGTGAAACCCTCGTCCTGGCAGCAACGCGTGCTGAAGAAACCACGCTTGAAGATTGCATCTGTCAAGACGGAAAGCACTCAGGAAGGTTATCCCGTATCGAACATCACGGACAATGACGACCGCTCCTGGTGGATTGCGGGCGACGGACATCTGCCTCACATCATCGTGGTGGAATTGGAGAAAACGACGTGGGTAACGGCAAGCCGTATCGTATTTCAGAAAGACAGCTCCTCGTATAAACACAAGGTGGAGACTTCCAAGGATGGAAAAGAATGGGTGACTTTGTACGAACGGGAGTGTACCGGTTGGGAATTTAAGCCGATGACCGTGGACCGTTATGTCAAATATCTGCGCCTCACCATTGAAGGTGTTTCCGAAGGACGTGCCGGATTGGGAGAGATTTCGCTGTATTGATTATGTGATGTTGAGTATCTACTTCAACCATGCAAATGTGAGAAATTATAAAAAAACAGGGGTAGGGATAAGGGATAACGTTCGTTTCTGTGTCATACAGATATAGCACAGGAAATGGCGAAATTTAAATTGTTAACTAACCTAATTGATTATTATTATGATTCCTTTTTTAAAACGTTCGTTGCTCGTAGTATTTGGCATGGCCATGTCATTTAATGCTTCAGCCCAAACAGAAGAAATGGATCTCTCCGGAACCTGGGGATTCCAAGCGGACTTTATGGACTTCCGTACAAAAGTTGCTTCGCTGGACTATCGTTATCTGCACCGCCTGCAAGACAAAATAGAACTTCCGGGTATCACGGACGATTACCAAATAGGATGGAAGTGCCCCTACCGGCACATTGACCGTTTGACCCGAAAGTACGAGTATATGGGGCCTGCCTGGTATCAACGTGAAATTGATATTCCGAAAGAATGGAAAGGAAAGCAAATTTTCCTGTACTTTGAACGTACACATTGGCTTAGTTCTGTATATATATGTAAAGCCGACCTCACCTATTTCGGTGGAGAAGCTGCCAGCCAAAAGGACTACATCAGCGTGCCACACAACCATGACATCACCAAGCACGTAAAGCCCGGTGAGAAGCATCTGCTCACGGTATGTGTGGATAACCGCTTTCAATATCAAACACATAAATGGAACCACGCCCATACCGAATTTACTCAGATTAACTGGAACGGAATTCTGGGCGACATCAAGCTTGTGGCGGTTGATCCGGTTTACGTAGACGACATGCAAGTGTATCCTGATGTGACCAACAAGCAAGTAACGGTCAAGATGAAAATCAAGAATCACACGAAGAAAGTTATAGGCGGACAGGCTGTATTCAATATTGCCGGTGAGAATTATGAGTTGACAAAGGCCATTCCTGTAAGTGGAAAAGAGGAGGAAATAGAGTTTGAAAGTATTATTCCGCTGGGTAAGGACATTCGCCTTTGGGATGAATTCCACCCTAACCTCTATAAGATAACCTGTTCTCTCGAAACGAAGGACGATAAAGACAGCTATCGGCACGAAAGGGAAGTGACCTTCGGTATGCGTGAAGTGGCACAAGGCAAGCATCATGTGCTGGTGAATGGTAATCCCATTCACTTGCGAGGTACGGTGGACAACGCCGTATTTCCCAAAACCGGCTACTGCCCTGTGGACGATGCTTCGTGGGAGCGCATACTCGGTATCCTTAAGCAACACGGCATGAATCACGTCCGCTTCCACTCTTGGTGTCCTACGAAAGCAGCTTTCCGTGCAGCAGACAAGCTCGGTGTCTACTTCGAAGTGGAAATGCCGCTTTGGGGTGCCGACTGCGAACGTAAGGATGACTGGGAAAAACGTTTTGACTTCTTCCGTCGCGAAATCAAAGCCATCCTGAAGGAATATGGTAACCATCCGTCGTTTATACTCTATTGTAACGGAAACGAAATCAGCGGTGACTTCGATTTTGTGGAAGAACTTACGGCTACCGGTCGTGCCATGGACAGCCGCCATCTATACAGCGGTTCTACGGCCCGCAAACGCGTGAAGAGTGACCAGTTCTATACCACGCATGCCACCGATAAGGGTAGTGCCACCACTTACAGCGGAAAGCCTTACACGGACTGGGACATCCGGAAAGGAACGGAAATCGATGTGCCCGTACTTTCGCACGAAGTAGGACAACGTTGCGCTTATCCTAATTTTAAGGAGATAGAACTCTATAAGGATTGCCCCGTTGAAGCCCGCAATTTTGAGATATTCCGCGACCAACTGGAGGAAAATGGCATGCTTGACCTCGCTGACGACTTCTTCCGCGTGTCGAGCAAGCAAACTGCCATTGAATATAAGGATTGTATAGAGGCACAGCTTCGTACTTCCACCTCTGGTGGTTTCCAATTGCTTTCTATCACCGACCTTCCCGAACAAGGCTATTCTTGCGTAGGCGTACTCGACCCCTTTTGGAATTCGAAAGGAGCTGTAACGCCCGATGAGTTCCGTAAATTTTGTGCACCTACTGTGGCACTGCTTCGTTTCGGCAAACGTACTTTCGTACCGGGTGAGACCTTTACAGGCAAGGCCGAGGTGTATAACTACAGCGACAAATCGCTGAAAGGGGCAAAAGTGAAATGGACGGTGACCGATGATACTGGCAAGGTGGTGAAATCCGGTTCACTCAAAGGCAATACGCTCGGTAATCATGGTGTTTTCCCCGTGGGCGAATTCAGCTTCCAAATGCCGGAAACTGACTCTCCGAAGCATCTTACCGTCTCGTTGCGTGTAGGCGAAGTGGTAAACGACTGGAGCTTGTGGCTCTACCCTAAGCAGGAGAACTTGATGCAATCTTCCAATGAAGTATATTATGCCAGTGAGTGGAACGACAGCGTTCGAACCTATCTCAAGGAAGGCAAGAAGGTGGTTTATATACCTCCTTTCAATAAGGTGGGCGGTCGCAAAGGCGATTTTCATAATCATTTCTGGAATCCGCTGATGTTCAAGTGGGATCCGATGACTCTCGGTTGCCTCATTCATAAAGACCATCCTGCACTCAAGGAGTTTGTTACCGACAGTAACCTCGACTGGCAGTGGTGGGACATAATTAATTATTGCAGGGTAATGGAGATGCAGGATACACCGCGCGAATTGCGTCCTTTCATCCAAACCATCGACTCTTACGACAGCAATAAGAAACTGGGCATCGCTTTCGAAGCCAAGATGAATGGCGGTAAGCTCCTTGTGTTGACCATGGACACGAAGAAAGACTGGGAGAAGCGCATTGCTGCCCATCAATTGCTGAAGAGTATTGATAACTACGTGAAGAGTGATGCTTTCAATCCCACAGTGGAACTTGACGAATCATTCATGGAGACGATACTGAAGAAAAACAACAAGAAAAGTAACAAGACAAAATAAAATTTTATGAGGAAACAAGCAATAGTTTGTGTACTTCTGCTCGGTGCGGCATTGGCTTTTGCCGCATCGGTACGTGCGCAGCAAATCGAGATAACCGAAATGGCCGGTCTCGCGCAGATATTCGGTGAAGCACAAAACAATGATGTTCCCCTTTCAATGAACGATATGGACATGGTATCCGGTGGCTATTTACTTTACGAGACAGAGGTGGAAGCCAACGGGGAAGAAGCGGTACTGGCTGTGGAGAACATACGTGACTATGCCGCAGTGTATGTGGGCGAAAAACGCTACGGTGAACTCTCGGACACACATAAAGAGCTGACACTTGCGTTGCCCGAAGGAACGCATAAACTGCAACTCTACGTGGAGAACATCGGACGTATTACGTACGGACCGGAAATTCTTGACAATACACGCGGACTTTGGGGAGTAATCACGTATGCCGACAATGAACTGGACGGTTGGACGATGACTCCCATTGAGGTGAAAGAATGTGTAGTGGGCGAACTCATTTACGAAGCATTCAAGCCTACCGAAATGCCTGGTTTCTTTAAAGGGACTTTTTCGTTGGACGCTTCCCGCGAAGTGCACCTCAATATGTCCGGTTGGGGAATGGGCGAAGTATGGGTGAACAATGAATTTGTGGGAACCTATTGGGAAAACAATCTGCAGCAGTCCATTCAAGTACCTGCCGGTAACTTGAAGGAAGGTGAAAACACAGTGGTTGTGTTTGAACTGAAAAACAATGGTAATTCATCGTTGTCGCTTTCCGATAAGATAGTGTTTAAATAGAGGAGTGAATCACTCTGTGTGGTGAACCTTCACCATCAATTACTAATGATACTAAAGAAGAATAAGGAAATGAAGAGAAAAATTTTGTCAATCTGTTTGGGGCTGCTCGCAACAGTGGGCACAAATGCCCGCGAAGTAAAGTCGTTTTGCGACGGGTGGGAGTTTCAGCGAGGCAAATATCCTGATGAAACGATTCTTGCCACGGCCAAATGGGACGGAAAGTGGCAACCGGTAAGCATTCCCCATACTTGGAACAATAAAGATATGCAGAGTGGCTATGACCGCTTTTACCAAGGCGAAGCCTACTATCGCAAACAATTCGACTGCCCCACCGAGCTGAAGAGTAAACGTGTGTTCCTTCGCTTTGAGGGCGTGGGAGCGTGTGCGAAAGTTTATGTCAACAAGCGTATGCTTGGTACCCATAAGGGGGCATATTCTGCCTTTGCTATTGAGATAAGCGAAGCATTGAAGTATGGTGAGGTGAATGAGATTGTTGTGCTTGCTAATAATGAGCAACGTCCGGACGTCATCCCTGTCAATCACCGGCTCTTTGGCGTGTACGGCGGTATCTACCGTCCCGTGCAGCTCATTGTGACCGAGAAAAGCAACATCACCGTGACCGATAATGCTTCGCCCGGCGTGTATGTGTCGCAAACAAATGTTACGAAGAAAAGTGCCGACATCAGTGTCAACGTAAAGCTTGATAATGCCGATTTGCACGCTACAAGCGTATCGCTCGAAACTGTCATCTATACACAGGAAGGCAAGCAAGTGGCAAAGAATGTAAAAAAAATCAACCTTACTCCGCAAGGCTCACAACCCTTTACCGCCGACTTCCGCTTAAAAAATCCACATCTTTGGCAGGGACGCGAAGACCCGTATCTTTATAAGGTAGTAGCCCGTCTTGTGAAGGATGGCAAAACCATCGATGAAGTGGTGCAGCCGCTCGGTGTTCGTCATTATGAAATGGTAGCAGGCAAAGGCTTTTACCTTAACGGAGAAAAGTATCCGATGTATGGTGTATGTCGCCACCAAGATTACCTGGGACTGGGCAGTGCACTGACCAACAAACACCACGATAACGACCTTGCGGACATCATGGAGATTGGTGCCACTACCGTGCGCTTTGCCCACTACCAACAGAGCGACTACCTTTACTCGCGTTGCGACTCACTTGGTTTGGTGATTTGGGCAGAGATTCCATTCGTCAACCAAGTGACAGGAGAGGAAGCCGAAAATGCCAAAAGCCAGTTGCGTGAAATGATTCGCCAGAGTTACAACCATCCTTCCATCTATGTATGGGGGCTTCACAACGAGGTGTATAGTCCTACGCCCTACACTGCACAACTCACTGCCGAACTACACGACCTTGCAAAGACAGAAGACCCGTACCGATATACGGTGTCTGTGAACGGATATGGACACGTGGAACATTCTGTCAACTTGAATGCTGACATTCAAGCGATGAACCGTTACTACGGTTGGTATGAAGGTCGCATTAAGGACATAGACAAGTGGGTGGACGGACTGACAAAGAATTATTCCGACCTCCGTCTTATTTTCTCTGAATATGGTGCGGAAGCTAATGTCGAGCATCATACGGAAATCTTGGGCGAATCGCTCAACGCTTGGGGCAACTATTACCCTGAAGAATATCAGACAAAGTTTCACGAATATCAGTGGAGCGTAATTGCCAACCATCCGGTGATTCTTGCTTCCTATCTTTGGAACATGTTCGACTTCTGCACACCGATGAACGACCGCACCGACATCCCTGCACAAAACACAAAAGGCCTGATAACTTTCGACCGTAAGATAAAGAAAGACTCTTATTATTGGTATAAAGCCAACTGGAGCAAAGAACCGACGGTATATCTGACGCAACGTCGCAACACGCAGCGTGAACGCAAAAACACCACCGTTACCGTTTACTCCAACATCGGAACGCCGAAAGTGTACCTCAATGGCAAAGAACTTACCGGCATCCGCCAAGGATACACTGTCGTACATTTTGTCTTCGATAACGTCACCCTTGCCGATGGCAAGAATACGCTCAAAGCCGTTGCCATGAAGAATGGCAAAGAGTACGTGGATGAAATAGAATGGAACTACAACGGTGAGCGCGATCGTAGTCCCGAACACTATCTCAACGAGAAAGAACACGTAGGGTTGTAAACAGGATTTGTATTTATACTATAGCAGAAGTTTCAGCTTTGGCTACTTGGTTGTTATCCATCGGTTGTCGGGCTGAAACTTCTGCTTTTTGAAGTATGTTGGGAAGATATCTTGAACAGGCGCATGGAGATGTAGGCTGAACGAACTGAATGATAGGATGTAATAGGATAAACGGGTGGTCATATCTCTTTGGAAAGCCCGGCAAATGCAAATAATGGCCCTTGACGGACAGATATATCCTAAAAAATGTTGCGGGAATAAGGGTTAATGTCTATTTTTGTGTCGTCTAAGTATAGACAGGTAATTACGTATTCAATTATGAAGCAGGAAAATATTCCTTGGGAACTGATAATCTCTAAATTCAAACAAGAAATTTCGGAGAAAGACGACGCACGCTTGATGAGTTGGGCGGAACGGCCAGAGTGCCGGTCGGTCATGGAAGATTTGAATGTCGTGTGGAAGAGGGTACAGGAGAAGACGAGCGATTATACACCCGATAAGGAGTATTATTGGAAAGTGCTTTCGGCACGGATAGGCAAGGCTGGGAAACCGCAGGTGGAAGTATTGCAAGAGAAGGCTTCGGGAAAGACATTCACACTCCGCAGTCTCTATCGCTATATAGCCGTAGCTTGTGTTGTACTGGTGTTGTCCGTAGGCATGAGCTATTATTGGGGTGTCTCTATGGGCAGGCAGCCGATGGGCGAGCAGGTATATACCAGCATGGACGGCAAGTCGAAAATATTTCTGCCGGATGGCACTGGAGTATGGCTCCAGGCTAATACAACACTGGCATACGGTAACGATTTCAGGGATCGTGACCGCTCGGTGAGGCTGTCGGGTGAAGCCTATTTTGAAGTGGCGAAGGATAAACGGAAGCCTTTCATTGTGCGTACCGAGGGCATGCAGGTGAGGGTGCACGGCACTAAGTTCAATGTGGCATCTCCGGATGGAGCTGCCGAGAGCAGAGTCAGCCTGATGGAAGGTTCGGTTTCGTTGGAGACCCGTGCGGGACTGGTCTTCCTAAAGCCCGGAGAGATTGCGGTATATGACAAGAAAAACAATCGGCTGGCGATAGATGCAGGCGATGTGGCGCTCGATAAGATGTGGATACAAGATGAATTCTTCGTATCGAACAAGACTTTAGGAGAGGTTTGCCGGATTTTGAGCAAACGATACGATGTAGAGATAAAGGTGGATGACGAGTTAGAGGACAAGTATCGATATACTTTTACGTTGCGTAATGAGACGTTGGAGGAGATTGTTCAGATTATGGCGCGCATCAATCCCATAACCTATCACTTTGATGATAATAATGTGTTGGTTATCAATCAGAAATGGGAAAATAAGGAGGGGAAAGGAAAGAAATAGGGAAACGAACCATTGACCTTAAACATACTATATGATTCAAAGAAACTGCATTGTGCTATTCCTATTGTTGCTCTGCATGCTGAATCTTTCGGCACAGGCGCAAGAGAAAAGGATTACAGCTTCTTTTTTGGATATTTCGTTGTCGGAGGCGATGTGGCGCATCGAACAGTCCATCGGTTATACATTCTTTTACGACGCTACCCAGGTGAGGGTGGAGCAGAAGGTAAGCTTGGAGTGTAAAGACGAGAAATTGTCCGTAGCCTTAGACAAGATGCTGAGACCCATTCGTTTGTCATTCGATATTATCAATACCCAGATAGCTATTTTCAATCAAGACGATTTCCTGCCTCCGCTGGGTATCAGGGTACGTGGCAAGGTGCTGGACGAGGAGGGTGCGGCAATCATCGGTGCCAACGTGATGGTGGAGGGTACAACGAAGGGAACCGTCACCGACATAGAGGGATATTTTGCTTTGGAAGCCCCTCCCGACGCAAGCATCGTGGTTTCTTTCATCGGATATAAACAACAGAAAATTAAGGTAAAGGGTGGAAGTCTGCTTTCGGTCAAGATGGAAGTAGATGCGATAGCATTGCAAGAAATAGTCGTGGTGGGCTATGGCACACAGAAGAAAATCAATTTGACCGGAGCTGTGAGCCAGGTAGAGGGGCAAGTGCTGGAAAACCGTCCGATACAGAATGTTTCCATCGGCATTCAAGGCTGGATGCCGGGAGTGACCATTGTTTCCGGTGAAGGTCGTCCGGGACAGGATGGGGGAGTTATCCGTGTGCGAGGTATCGGCACGTTAAATGATGCCAACCCTTATATCCTGGTGGACGGGCTGGAGACCGGCACGCTGAATTCCATTGATCCCAACGACGTTGAGAGTGTCTCTGTATTGAAAGACGCTGCTTCGGCAGCCATTTATGGTTCAAAAGCCTCCAACGGCGTTATCCTTATCACCACCAAGCGCGGAAAGACGGGGAAGCCGCGCATCATCTACAACGGCTATGTCAGCCTGCAAAATCCTACTATGTTGCAAGACCTCATGAGCTCTTACGACTATGCACGCTTCTATGATAAGGCGCTCGTGGAGTATGGAAGACCGCCTCACTTTGATACGGTGGGAGATGGAAAAGTGTATGAAAAGTTCAAAGATGGTTCCGATCCTTACAATTATCCTAATACTGACTGGTATGATTTGGCTTACCGTACTGGTGTCCAGCATTCTCACAACATGAACGTGAGTGGTGGTACGGATTATTTGAAATACCTGATGTCCATAGGCTACCTGAAGCAAGAGGGCACATTGCCCAATGCTGCCCGCCAGCAATTCAACGGACGCACCAATCTGGACGTTAAACTGAATTCCCGTCTGAACGTACATGTCAACATGGCATACATCAACAATGATTATACCGACCCTAACTCTTCGTATGGTGAAGACGGTTCCGGGCAGATTGTGATGCGTTTGGGCAAAATGGCTCCTTGGGTTGTGGCACGCTACGAAGACGGTACTTGGGGAACTATTTCGGACGGAAGCCCTATTGCATGGTTGGATGTGGACCAGACGGTGAGGCGCGAGAATCAGAATTTCTCCGGTATCTTGTCGGCTGACTATACGCTGTTTAATGGATTGGTGGCTACTTTGACCGGTGCATACGTCAACAACCGGCAGCACTACAAGGCTTTCAGAAAGTTTATCCAATACAACCCTAACAAAAAGAGCGATCCCAATCGATTGAACGAAAACTATTATGGCTGGCATCGCGCCACATTCGATGTCCTGCTGAACTACGACAAACGCTTCGCGCGGCACGGACTGAAGACCTTGGCAGGTTGGCATACGGAGAAATATACCTATAATGAAAGCAAGGCAGAGCGCAGCAACTTTCCGAACAACGACCTGACGGATATGAATGCCGGTGATGCTGCCACTGTGAAAAATAGCGGTTATTCCCGCGAGTTGGCGATGATTTCCTGGTTTGGGCGCGTTAACTACGATTATGCAGGCAAGTACCTGTTCGAGGCAAATATCCGTGCTGATGCCTCTTCCCGTTTTGCTAAAGGGCACCGTTGGGGATATTTCCCCTCTTTCTCTGCTGCATGGCGCATCAGTGAGGAGTCGTTTATGGAGGAGGCTGTAGGATGGCTGACCGATTTGAAAATCAGAGGATCTTACGGAAATTTAGGCAACCAGTCGGCTTTGAGTGACTTTTATCCTTGGATGAATAGCTACGACTTGGATGCACATTATTCCCTCAACGGAAGTTTGCAGACGGGCTATCATCAGAAGAATTATAAAATAGCTACCATCTCTTGGGAGAAGGCCCGTACATGGGGAGTGGGGATTGATGCCACTCTTTTTGGTAAGCTGACTGTGGGGCTTGACTATTACGACCGCAAGACTACGGGTATCATCATGGATGTGCCGGTTCCTGCCGAATTCGGTTTAGGAGCTTACAAGGACAACGTGGGTGCCATGGTGAACCGCGGGGTAGAACTGATCCTGAACTACAATGAAAGCTGGGACGACTGGTCGTTTGGAGTGTCTGCCAACTTAGCTTATAATAAGAATAAGGTCTTGTATTTGGATGGGGTACAATCGTTGGCGGATGGAGATTTAAAAGTGAAGCAGGTTGGTGCGGCATACGGTACGTATCGTCTGTATAAGACTGGCGGTTTCTTCCAATCCGACGAAGAAGCCAAGAGGTGGCAAGAGAAGCATAAGAACGATGCAGGCTACCCTTTCAAGAGAGATTTTAAGGCGGGCGACTTGATTTATATGGATACCAATGAAGATGGCTTGATTAATGCTGACGACCGTGTGCTGTGCGGTTCTTCCAATCCCTCTTATACATTTGGCTTGAATCTGAGTGCCGGTTATAAGAGTATTGACTGCTCCGTCATGTTGACGGGAGTGGCTGAAGTGAAGCGTATGATTGATATCAACGGATTTGGTGGTGAATGGAGCGGTGATGATTGTCATCCTAATAACATTTGGCTGGATGCCTGGACTCCCGATAACAGGGATGCCAAGATGCCGCGCATCGCGGTGGGTAAAACCTCGAACAATCTGGAGTATTCTGACTTTTGGTTGCAAGACGGCAGCTATCTCCGGTTGAAGAACCTGCAATTAGGATATACGCTTCCCAAGAAGATATTGAAATCGATGGGTGTTGAAAATCTGCGCGTTTACTATTCCAGTGAAAACTTACTGACATTTCATAAGATGATGGTTGAAGCCGATCCGGAGCTTGGCAACCTTTACGGATTCCCCATCAACCGAAGTCACGCCTTTGGAGTGAACATTACGTTTTGAAAATGGATAGTCAATACTTAACGGATATATGAAAAGAATATGGATATATATGTTGGCAGGTGTTTGGGGGATACTCATCTCCTCCTGCTCGGGATTCCTGGATACTGCCCCTAACGATGCGCTAGATCCATCCAATACTTGGAAAACGGAACAGGATGCCGAGAAGTTCTTGGTGGGTTGTTATGATGATTGGATTGACGAAAAAGGTATCTACTATTGGGATTGCGCCTCTGATTTCGGATACAGCAATTTCCTGTGGGACCACTACCAGAGCATAGGCAACGGTTCGATGGCTGCCGGACTGAAAGAGGTTGCCGATTATTATACTTTTGGAAAGATTCGCAGTTGCAATGATTTCCTGAAAAACATGGAAGCTGTGACGTTTGCCGACGAAGCCAGGAAGAGGGACATGATGGCACAAGTGAAAGTAATCCGTGCGTACGATTATTTCAACAAGAATTGGCATTATGGCGGAGTGCCCATCATCGATTCTTATACTTCGCGAGAGGAAGCGATGGTTCCTCGCAATACGGAGGCAGAAGTGAATAAATTCATTGAGGATGAACTGGATGCGGCTATCCCTATGTTTATGGAGGACAAAGCGAGTGGTCCGGGTTATATCGACCGCGCCACGGCATTGGCTGTGAAAATGCGTCATGCCCTCTATTATGCTAAGTACAATCGGGCTAAGGAGGCGGCACAAGCCATTATTGACATGGGTAAGTTTGAATTGGAAAAAGATTATGCGCGCCTGTTCAGATTGGAAGGAAAAGATTCCAAGGAGGTGATTGCAGCCGTTCAGCACATTGAGAATTTTGATGGTAATGGATGGATAGGCTCCATGTATAACAATATGGACGGGGGATGGTCGTCTATGGTTCCTTCATGGAACTTGGTGGATTGCTACGAAATGGACAACGGCTTGACCAAAGAAGAGGCAGGTAATTATTATGATCCCGAGCATCCGTTTGCCAACCGAGATCCCCGCTTGGCAATGACCATAGCCTTTCCCGGCATGGACTGGGTAAGGGAGAATGGTACGGTTGAGGTGCTGAATACCATGGATGAGTTCCTGCCTTGGGATGTGAATGGAGATGGAAAGGTAGATGAGAACGATAAGAACAAGAATCATCCTATTGCTGCCAATAACTCTTCCAAGACAGCCTTGACGTGGGGTAAGTATCTGTTTCCCATGTCCCAATATTACAATATATGGGATACGGGTACCAATACTGTCCTTTTTCGTTATGCCGAAGTACTGTTGTGCTATGCTGAGGCAGAGAATGAACTGAATGGTCCGTCCGATGATGTATATGATAAGTTGAATCTTATTCGTAATCGTGTGGGCATGCCCCATGTGGATGTGGCTAAGTACAATACTCAGGATAAGCTGCGTGAGCTGATTCGACGAGAGCGTTCCATAGAAATGGCCGGTGAAGGGCTTCGTCGTGCCGATATCCTCCGTTGGAGGGACGCTGCGGGGAAGATGTTGGCAGAAACCCTGCTGAATGGCGATTTGTTGCGTCCTATGGGAACTATTGATTATGCTAAAGCTAATCCTTATAAGCGGGCGGTGGTAAATCCGAACAGAAAGGTCTTGATAGAACCACGCAGCTTTGCTCCTTATAATCGATATCTGCCTATTCCGCAGAAATACAGGGATTTAAATGATAAGCTGGAACAGAATGAAGGGTATTGATAAGGCATGTTTGCTCGTTTCTTAAAACAAATAAGCATATTTACTGTCAAGAAAGCTTTTTATACGTTTAAGGGATTTAGTGATTTGTGCCTCTACGGTTTTTACTGATATGTTCAGTTCATCAGCTATTTCTTGATTGGTTTTGTTCCCTTCGCGACTCAGTCGGAATACCTGCTGGCATTTGTCGGGTAATGCACAAATAGCTTCCTGTATCAGAAAAGTCAATTCTTCCATTTCAAGCGTAGAGGTAGTTTCATTGTTGGCGATGTCACCTGCTTCGTCAAGTGAAAGTGTAGACTTTTTATCCCGCAAGAAGTTGAGGCATCGGTTGCGTACCGCTTGGAATAGATAGGCTTTCAATGATAAGGTCAGGTTGATTTGGGCACTATGTTCCCATAGATGCATGTAGATGTCAAGAACGAGTTCTTCCTCTTCTTGTGTATCGGTCAGATATAAATGCGCATAGCGACAGAGGGGCACGAAATACAAATCAAATAAATATTTGAAAGCGTGCTCATCTTTAGATTGTATAAGTTTTAACAATAAAATGTCGTCTGCAATCATATCGGTACAAAGGATAAAATCATTCTTTTTAGTAGAGATTGACAATAATTGGGCGGTAAAGTTATAAATTATTTGAGAATTTGAGAAATTCTTATCAAATAACATCAAATAGTATTGCTAATGGACCTGTTCTTTTTTTCCAGATGAGTTTTTCTTTGATGCAACTACATGTGTGTTTACTGCAAAGTTGCTGCATATTGTTTGCAGCGCCACTGCAAAAGATGCACAGAAATTTTGTAGTGGGAAGCTGTTGAAAACCAATAATATACTATTAGAGTAAATTACATGTTTTCCTGGTCATATCTGATTATAAAGCAACACTATTCCATGGGGTTGTGTCAAAACGTTGGCACAACCTTTTTTTATGTGTAAAGCCCGGACTTGGGAAAGTCTGGGCTTTGTTATTACCCAAAGTTACATTTTCGTCCTTACATTCCCAACCAAACCGTTCTTTTTCCACAAAGAATTGATGAAAACATAGCTGCGGACGGCCCGGTCCGCATAGTCAACGCAGTTGTTGATAATCTCAATCCTGATAATTTCAAGAAGCTTTATAAAAAAACGGGCCGCTCAGCTTATCATCCTAAAATGATGCTCAAGGTAATTATCTACGCTTACATGAACAATATCTATTCCTGCCGTAAAATAGAGAAGCTTCTTTTGCGTGACATCCATTATATCTGGTTTGCCGGTCATGAGCATCCGGATTTCATAACCATCAACCGTTTTCGTAACCGTGTAAAGGAAAAGATAAGCAACGTCTTCACGCAGTTGGTCCTTGTCCTTGCCGACAAGGGGTTCATCAGTCTTGACGTGGAATATATCGATGGTACCAAGATTGAATCCAAGGCCAACAAATATACTTTTGTCTGGCGTAAGAGCGTCGAAAAGAACCGCACAAGGTTGCTGAATAAGATTCGCATCCTTCTGGAGCAGGTGGATGAAGCCATTGTACAGGAGAACTCTGTAAAAGACACATCCGTGGAGTTGACTCCCTTCATGCTCTCGGGCATAGCCTTGGAGAACGTAACTCCTATTCCAAGACCGATCCCGGTGCCACATTCATGCGCATGAAAGAAGACGCCATGAAGAACGGGCAGACCAAGCCCGGGTATAATTTACAAACAGGTACTGAAAACCAATTCATCATAGACTTCCGGTTGTTTCCCAACCCTACCGATACGCTGACCCTAATCCCTTTCTTCCCCTCCTTCCAGCACCGCTATAACCGCTTACCGAGTATCGGTGCGGCAGACTCCGGTTACGGCTCGGAAGAAAATTACCGATTCATGCAGGAGAACGGGATGGAAGCCTTTGTCAAGTACAACTACTTCCATAAAGAGCAGCGTTCTCGTTATATCCCCAACCCGTTCCATGCGGAAAGTCTCCATTACAATCCAGGGGAGGATTATTACGTTTGTCCGATGGGGCAACATATGAACCGCATAGGGACCAAACGTGATAAAACAGCGAGCGGATACAGCACCGAAAGTGCCCGGTATAAAGCACAAAGATGCGAAGGCTGTCCTTTGCATGGAAGTTGTTTTAAAGCACGGGGAAACCGTATTATAGAAGTCAACCACCGGTTAAACCAATACAAACGGCAGGCACGGGAAAGGTTGCTCTCAGAAGAAGGAGTCAGACATAGAGGCAGGCGGTGCATAGAACCGGAAGCTGTTTTCGGACAGATGAAATACAACATGGCATACAGAAGGTTCCGGCATGTGGGAGAAGACAAGGTGACAATGGACTTTGCTTTCTTTGCTATAGCGTTTAATATCAAAAAGATGTGTGCAAAAATGCGAAAAGCAGGAAAGGGACTTATTACATTTGTTAAATCTATGCTTATTGGGCTATTTATAAACCGCTACAAGTGGAAGATAGCAACTTGTTACCAAATGAATGAGAAAAAAGCGGCATAGCCAAAAGAAAAGATAGCAGGACTGTAAAACGTAAAAAAAGGTTGTGCCAGCATTTTGACACAACCCCCTTTATGATTTTAGTTCTATTCCGGTCAATATCATCTACGGATTATTTATGGAATAAATGGTTGCATGACTATTATTGGGGGGTGAAGGAGAATGCAAGCGCGTTCACCTCTGTTTTCAGATTCTGAGGTAAATAGACACGTACCCGATTGTTCTTTATTTCCCATCTTACTTTTTTACCGTTTTGAAGGCAGTAAACAGCACTTCCTTTAGCAGGAATATTATTTTCCCATTCTATGTAGTTAGGAAGAGTCCGGGCTTTCGGATCACTGTATAATGCATACATTGTTTTTTTGTTTTTGTTCATGGTAAACCAGATGCCTTCACTATGATAGTCAGGAGTCGTAACGGTATTGTAGATAGCCGGGCCGTTTTTCGTCATCCATTCGCCTATAGTGTCCAACCGGCTGACAATTTCTTCTTGTAATATTCCTTCAGGGGTAGGGCCGACGCCGAGTAGTAAACTTCCGCCTTTAGCTACGATTTCCATTAACTTTGCTATCACTGTAGTGGGTGATTTGAATACCGCATGTGGAGTGTATCCCCAGTCTACTCCCAGTGTCATGCAAGTCTCCCATGGGTAGGGGAGTTGTTTGTCCGGGATTTGTTGTTCAGGGGTCTGATAATTTTCGTATTTACCATGGATGGTGCGGTCTACGAATAAAATACCCGGTTGTGCTTTTCGTGCCATTTGCGATATACGGTCCATGTCCAATACCGATTTGGTTCCGGGGTTATTTACCCATCCTCCGTCTAACCATAAAATGTCGATAGAACCGTAGTTGTGCATCAACTCGCTGATTTGGTTGTAAGTGAACTCTTTGAATTGATTCCAGCGCCAGGGGTTCTTTTCTATATTGTAATTCTGTGTACGGCGGGGAGTAGCGTAGCGGGGCCACCAATAATATTCCGAGTGCCAGTCCGGTTTAGAAAAATAGGCTCCTACCATTAAGTCGTGGTTGCGAAAAGCTTCAAACACATATTTGGCTACATCTGCCCGGGGATTTGTTTTGAAAGGACCCTTTGAAATTGAAAAATCGGAGTAAGCCGTGTTGAACATATTGAATCCATCGTGATGTTTGGTAGTGAAGATGGCATAACGCATACCTGCCGCTTTGGCAGCCTGTGCCCACTGTTCCGGGTTGAAACGGGTAGGATTGAATGAATCTTTCAATCCCCAATACCATTTTTTATAATCTTCATAGGCAATGGTACTATCACGCGGTATCCAATCCGCTTCTTCCGAACAGATGGACCATGATTCTACAATTCCGGCAACGGAATATAATCCCCAGTGAATCAGCATTCCGAACTTCTGGTCCTGCCAGTGATGGAGTTTCCTGACCACCAGAGAATCTTCGGGCGGTGTATATTGGTCAGAGCGTTCATGGACATATTGTGCTTTCGCATTGAAAGCAAATACAAAGAGTAAGGTAAGTGCAAATAATAATTTGTAGCTTTTCATGTCTTTTTAATTTTTAAAGGTTGTACAGAGCAAAGCTACAAAATAAATGGCGATGGATTACTACTTCCCCCTTTCTATTTTTTTGTATCTTTGTCTGCTCAATTCTCATTATAATAAAAAACAAATGATAGTTTGCATTGCCGAAAAGCCCTCTGTGGCACGTGATATTGCTGATATATTAGGAGCCCGCGAACGGAAAGAGGGGTATATTGAGGGGAACGGATACCAGGTAACCTGGACGTTCGGCCATCTTTGTACCCTGAAAGAACCCCATGAATATACTCCCGGATGGAAATCATGGAGTTTGGGCAGCCTGCCTATGATTCCTCCTCGTTTTGGCATTAAACTGATAGAGAACCCTACTTACGAAAAGCAATTCCATATTATTGAAAGGTTGATGCAACAGGCCGATGAGATTATCAACTGTGGTGATGCCGGGCAAGAAGGAGAGCTGATTCAGCGGTGGGTGATGCAGAAAGCCGGAGCGCGGTGTCCGGTAAAACGTTTGTGGATTTCTTCGCTGACCGAGGAGGCTATTAAAGAGGGATTTGCAAAGTTAAAAGATCAGGATGATTTTCAACCGCTTTACGAGGCAGGTATGTCCAGAGCCATTGGCGACTGGCTGCTTGGGATGAATGCTACGCGACTTTATACCGTAAAATATGGGCAGAACCGACAAGTGCTTTCTATCGGACGTGTTCAGACACCTACTCTTGCTCTTATTGTCAATCGGCAGCTTGATATTGAAAATTTTCAGCCAAAACAATATTGGGAACTGAAAACAATGTACCGTGATACGACTTTTTCTGCCCTTATTCGTAAAAGTGATGAAGAGTTGGCTGCTGAAGAAGAAAAAGCCGGTGGCAAGACTAAGAGAACAGAGAACCGGGGCATTGACCCGATAGCTAACCGTGACGAGGGGATGGCATTGGTAGAACGTATTAAAAACCTGCCTTTCGTGGTAACTTCTGTGGTTAAGAAAGATGGGAAAGAGTATGCTCCCCGTCTGTTCGACTTGACCTCTCTTCAGGTGGAGTGCAATAAGAAATTTGCCTATTCTGCTGACGAGACCCTGAAACTGATTCAGTCGCTTTATGAAAAGAAAGTGACTACTTATCCGCGTGTAGATACTACTTTCCTCAGTGATGATATTTATCCCAAATGTCCGAATATCTTAAAAGGGCTGAAAGATTACGAAGTACTGACTGCACCGTTGTCCGGAACTTCATTGCCTAAGTCAAAAAAAGTTTTTGATAGTTCGAAAGTAACCGATCACCATGCCATTATTCCCACAGGGGTTCATCCGCAAAATCTGACGGATATGGAACGTAAGGTTTTCGATCTGATAGCCCGTCGGTTTATAGCCGTTTTTTATCCTGATTGTAAAGTCTCTACCACGACTGTAATGGGGGAGGTAGATGGCATTGAATTCAAGGTGACTGGAAAGCAGATTCTGGAACCGGGATGGCGTGTGGTCTTTTCCAAAGATGTGAAAGATCCGAATGAAGAAAAAGAAGGTGAAGAGGAGAATGTACTTCCTGTTTTCGTGAAAGGAGAAAGTGGCCCGCATCTACCCGACTTGAATGAGAAATGGACTCAGCCACCTAAACCTTATACCGAAGCCACTCTGCTTCGTGCGATGGAAACTGCCGGTAAATTGGTTGACAACGATGAACTTCGAGATGCGTTAAAAGAAAATGGTATTGGTCGGCCGTCTACCCGTGCAGCTATTATCGAGACCCTTTTTAAGCGTAATTATATCCGTAAGGAGAAAAAGAACCTGATAGCTACCCCTACAGGAGTGGAATTGATCCAGTTGATTCATGAAGAGTTGTTGAAATCAGCTGAGTTGACGGGTATTTGGGAGAAAAAGTTACGTGAGATAGAGAAGAAGACTTATGATGCACGGCAGTTTCTTGAAGAGTTAAAGTCGATGGTAGCCGAAATAGTCAACAGTGTTCTGTCTGATAATACGAACCGCCGTATCACTATTCAGGAAGCGGCAACGGCAGAAGAAGAAAAGAAGAAGAAAGAACCGAAGAAACGAGAACGTAAACCCACTACTCCGAAAGAGAAAAAGATGAAAGTCATTACTGCAACTGAGAATGCGTCTCCTGCTACCGGATCGGCTCAACCGGATGTGCTGACAGGGGCAGACTCTTTGGTGGGACAACTTTGTCCGCTTTGCGGAAAAGGAACGATTATTAAAGGTAAAACTGCTTATGGTTGTTCCGAATGGAGAAATGGGTGCACTTATCGGAAAGCCTTCGAGTAGTCTTGTTGTTTTGTTAATACATAATTTTAACTGAACTATTTTGTAAAAGGCTCGTTATTAATACCACTTATCAATTAATAATGAGCCTTATGAATACAATGTTCTTCAATGCAGTATCTTGCTTTTTCGTATGTGCCGGTCTTATCATAGCCCTTATTCTGGCAATTAATGTAATATTTCACAAACAATCCATGAAGATAATGAATATAGTCTGGGTGCTTACCGGGCTGTGGGGACATTATTTTGCGTTGTTTGCCTATTATACTTTTGGTATCCGGAAAGATAGTATGGTAGAAGTGGTTCCCGTAGAGAGTATGAAGACGGATATGAAAATGCCGATGGAGATGGACATGCCTGATATGCGTCCCAAATGGCAGTCTATCACTTTGTCTGCTTTTCATTGCGGGGCGGGTTGTACGCTGGCAGATCTTATTGGAGAATGGTTTACTTACTGGGTACCTTTACGGATAGGGGGGAGCCTGATAGCAGGCAGCTGGGTACTTGATTTTGTTTTAGCATTGGTTATAGGCGTTTTCTTTCAATTTGCCGCAATCCGCGAAATGGAGAAAATCTCTTTTAGTAAAGCTGTTTCGCGTGCCTTTAAGGCCGATTTCTTTTCATTGTTAGCTTGGCAGGTGGGTATGTATGGTTGGATGGCTGTTGTTACTTTTGTACTTTTTACAGATGCACCTCTTGAGAAAACATCCTGGACATTTTGGTTTATGATGCAGATTGCCATGCTTTTTGGTTTTATCTTGTCCTATCCGGTGAACGCATTGCTAATCAAAGCGGGTATCAAAAAAGGAATGTAATTTTCTGATTCAGGAAAAATAGCCCAAAGAGCATTGATTCTTAGAAAATATCTATATATTTGCAGATACACACCTCCTTAAATTATACTATTATGGACCGATATCTGCTTTTTGACCGGTTTTCACAGCAAGCGTTGCAGACTTTGCATCGCTATCGTGCCGTTATGTTCAGCCCTACCATGTTTCTGTAATTGTAAGTTGAGATTATTTTCTGATTCAATACATTACTTTAACATTGATTTCTTATGGACAGACCAACTATTGCTGAAGTAAACGAATGGGTACTGAAACTCTACAATACCTGTGAAGCAACCATTACAAGTGAAGAGCGTCGTGAGCAACATAAATATGCCGTAATGGTGCAGCGTCCTCAAGATAAAAAATTCCTGGTGAAAATGCTGGACGAATCTTCCCAGATACGTGACCGGAAGAAACTTGCCAAACGAATCAAAACACTGATAGATGAATATGGAGTTCCTGAATTTCTAAATAAAAGGGATACTTTTCTTTTTAAAATGTATCAGGCTTTCGGACATCATTTTGATTTTATCGCTATCCCTATTATCAAGAAGCGATTGCGTACGGATACCTCTAAAGTGATTATTGACGAATCGCGTCCGAACCTGACAGAACATTTAGCGACTCGTTTTAAAGAGAAGATCGGACAAAACGTCAATTTGTTGGGGGAAGTGGTTTTGGGTAATGGAGAGGCTGATCATCGGTATCATCATTATCTGGAAGCTTTGGAATCTCCGGATATAAATTATATATCGGTTAAAATCTCCGGCATCTATGCTCAGACACATGCATTGAATTATCGGGAGAGTTTTCCTGAATTGGTCAGACGCATGTCTGCTCTTTATCAAAAGGCGATCGATAATCCATATGTAGACGAAGACGGGCTGAAACGTGCTAAGTTTATCAACCTTGATATGGAGGAGTATAAAGATGCACATTTCACTATGCGCCTGTTTAAAGAGGTGCTGAGCAAACCCGAGTTTAAAAATTATTCGGCCGGTATTGTCGTTCAGGCATACTTGCCCGACGCCTATGATTTTCAGACTGAGTTGCTTGAGTTTGCCAAAGCACGGGTAGAATCCGGGGGGGCACCTATCAAGATGCGTCTGGTGAAAGGCTGTAATCTGGAAATGGAAACCGTTATTTCTTCACTTCGTGGATGGCCTAATCCGGTACGCCCGTCAAAGACGGAAGTAGATGCCAATTATTTGCATTTGTTGGAGCGTGGCTTACAACCCGAAAATGCTGAAGTGCTTCATTTGGGAGTTGCTTCCCATAATCTGTTCTCTATAGCATATGCCTATTTGTTGAGCCGGAAATTGGGTACATCAGACTATATGACGTTTGAGATGCTTGAAGGAATGGCCAATCATTTGTGGCGTGCACAGTCTATGTTAGGTAATCGGGTGATTCTCTATACTCCGGTTGTGAAAGACGAACATTTCCTCAATGCAGTGTCTTATCTGGTGCGGCGTATGGATGAAAATACGGCTCCTGATAATTTTCTGACCCATTCGTTCAATTTGAAGCCGAATACCGATACCTGGAACTTTCTGGCTCAACAGTTTGAAGATGCTTATGCGATGAAAGATCATCTGGCTCATACTTCGCCACGAGTACAGGATCGGAATAAACCTTATACGCCGGCTATGCCTTCAGACCGAATGGAAAATGAGCCGGATACAGATTTCGACCTGAAGCAAAACCAGGAGTGGGTGGAGAAGATATTTGCCAAATGGAAAAAGTCGAAAGAGGATGTGCCCGAAATTATTCCATTGCAAATTGGAACTGAAAATATAATTACGGAGAAACGTTATAAATATCTGGATCGTTGCCAGGAAGAGGATGTTTGTATATGTGAGATGTCACAGGCCAATGCGGAGCAGGTGGAACGGATACTTTCTATAGCCGAAGCCGATCCTGCCGGATGGAGAAAAACCAAATTGGAAGACCGGCATAAGATAATGTATGCTGCTGCCAATAATCTGGCGGAGATGAGGGGAGATTTGATAGGCTGTATGTGTGCAGTAACCGGAAAAACAGTTGTTGAAGGAGATGTAGAAGTATCTGAAGGAATCGACTATGCACGTTTTTATACTACAACGATGAGAACTTTTTCGGAGTTGGGTGATGTTAGTTTAACAGCAAAGGGGACTGTACTGGTTATTTCTCCATGGAATTTTCCTTGTGCCATTCCCATAGGTGGCATTGTTGCCGGCCTGGCCGGGGGAAATACTGTTATACTGAAACCTGCTACGGTGGCAGCTCCGGTGGCTTGGTTGTTTGCCAAAGCTTTTTGGGATGCGGGAGTACCCAAAGAAGCATTGCAAGTGATCATAACTGATCGGGAGGCTTTGAAGCTGCTTACCACTTCTCCGATAGTGAAACATATTATTTTGACCGGTGGTACAGATACAGCCCGTAGTATAGCAAAATCAGCTCCGGTTACTCCACTTTCGGCAGAGACCGGAGGAAAGAATGCCATTATACTTACCGCTTCCGGTGATCGTGACCATGCTATTATGAATATTGTTTCTTCTGCTTTTGGCAATGCAGGACAGAAATGTTCTGCCTGTTCGTTGCTGTTAGTGGAACGTTCGGTCTATGAAGATAAGAGTTTCCGTGAGAAACTGATTGATGCGGCTACCAGTCTGAAAGTAGGGAGTGTCTGGGATCCGGGCAATGTAGTGGGGCCTATGATAACAAATAAAAATGAAAAATTACTGCAAGCATTAGTGCTGGAACCCGGGGAGACTTGGTTAGTGCCGCCAAGATTCATTGATAAGAAGCAATATATACTGGCTCCTACTGTAAAGTGGGGAGTGAAGCCGGGTAGTTACTCTTTTCGCACCGAGTTGTTCGGTCCGTTGTTGAGTGTGGCTTGTATTGAAGATTTACAGGAAGGAATTGAGTTGGTGAATGGATTGGATTATGGCTTGACATCCGGCCTCCAGAGTCTGGATGAAACCGAACAAAAGATCTGGAAAAATTCGTTAATGGCCGGAAATCTGTATATCAATCGGGGTATAACAGGGGCTATTGTCAACCGGCAGCCATTTGGCGGGATGAAACTTTCGGCTTTCGGTGGAGGAGTGAAAGCTGGTGGCCCGAACTATTGCAGTTGCTTTGTAAAAATAGCCGATAAACCTGATAGTAAAACCGACTATCGTCAAAGCTATACTAAAGCCTTTCAGGAGGAATTTTCAAAGCCGAGGGATATAAATGATCTTTATGGTGAACAGAATTTGTTCCGTTATTTGCCACTGAAGAGTATGGTATTGAGGCTTTTCCCGGATGACAGGAATGAAACAGCAGAGATGATAGTATATGCTGCCCGGTTGTGTGGAACTCCACTTACCATTAGTTATGACCCATCGGACGATCGTACCGAAGCTTTGGCAGACACAGGTTGTCGGTTGAGGAAGGAGACAATGGATTCATTTATCAGTAGTATTTCCGAATACGAACGTATCCGTACCTGCTCACCGGAAATACCCGTGAAAATATACGAAGCAGCTGTACAGACTGACAAGTATATTGCTACAGCACCTCCGGTGAAAGACGGAAGGGTAGAGTTGATACATTATATTAAAGAGCAAAGCATTGCTTTTGAGTACCATCGGTACGGAAGTATTTCGGAAGTACCTGCCTGTGAATAAAACTAATACTCTATGGTTTTGTTATCTAAATGCAGATAACAAAACCATTTTAATTAATAAAAAGAGTATGAGAAAGAAAATTATGATGGCAGCTTTGGTTACTATAGCTGTCAATTTGATCTGGGGTGGACAGCCTGCGAAAGCATGTACACGTGCAGTTTACATTGGACCGGATAATATGGTGATTACCGGACGTACGATGGATTGGAAAGAGGATATTCAGTCTAATTTATATCTTTTTCCCCGTGGTATCAAACGTGCAGGGTACGATAAAGGAAATACGGTAGAATGGACTTCGAAGTATGGCAGCATTGTGGCTACCGGGTATGATATCGGTACTTGCGACGGCATGAATGAAAAAGGGTTGGTTGCCAGTCTCCTGTTTCTACCGGAGTCTGTCTATACCCGTCCCAATGACACCCGCCCTGTAATGGGGATCAGTATTTGGACACAGTATGTGCTTGATAACTTTGCAACAGTACGTGAAGCTGTTGAAGAGCTAAGTAAACAAACCTTCCGCATTGATGCTCCGAACATGCCTAATGGCTCTGCATCTACATTGCATATGGCTATCACTGATGAAACGGGTAATTCCGCTATTCTGGAGTATATCAATGGAGACCTGATCATCCATGAAGGTAAAGAATATCAAGTAATGACAAACTCTCCCCGTTACGATCTTCAATTGGCTGTGAATGATTATTGGAAAGAGGTAGGCGGTTTGAATATGTTGCCGGGAACCAACCGTTCAAGTGACCGTTTTGTGCGTGCTTCTTTCTATATTCATGCTATTCCGCAGACATCGGATGCGAATATTGCTGTACCGAGTGTATTGAGCGTGATGCGGAATGTATCTGTTCCTTTCGGAATCACAACTCCGGACAAGCCGTATATTTCTTCCACACGTTGGCGTTCGGTTTCTGATCAGAAAAATCGGGTATACTACTTTGAGTCGACTTTGACTCCCAATCTGTTCTGGGTAGATTTGAATAGGGTTGATTTTAGTCCGAGTGCAAATATCAGGAAATTATCTTTGACACACGGGGAAATTTATACAGGAGACGCAGTGAAAGATTTCAAAGACAGTAAATCGTTCACATTTATGTTTGAGTTGCCATGATAAGTCTTACCACAAATAACACGGATTAAAACAGCATTCAATTTTAGGTCGCAACGGAACCTGATTGATATCTGTTTTAATCCGTGTTATTATTTGTGATAAGAAGCTTACTTTTTACTGTATGTCAGATGAAATTCTACAACTGCCTCGATCCCTTTTCTGAATATATCCAGAGAGAAGTTTTCATTAGGCGAATGGATAGCATCCGATTCCAGTCCGAATCCCATAAGTACGGTTTTTATTCCTAACACCTGTTCGAAGGTTGATATAATAGGGATACTCCCTCCGCGACGTACGGCCAATGGTTTTTTACCGAAGGCTATTTCAAATCCTTTTTCTGCTGCCTGATAGGCCGGTAGTGATATAGGGCATACATATCCTTGTCCTCCATGCATCGGTGTCACTTTTACATCCACTGTAGCCGGAGCGATTCGGCGGAAGTAGTCTGCAAAAAGATCTGAGATTACATGATGGTCTTGGTGCGGAACCAGCCGACACGATACCTTGGCATAGGCTTTTGACGGGAGTACGGTTTTAGAGCCTTCACCGGTATAGCCACCCCAAATGCCACAAATATCGAATGAGGGGCGGCAACTGTTTCTTTCCAGGGTACTGTATCCCTTTTCACCAAAAAGCTCTTTTACACCGATGGCTGCCTTGTATTTTTCCTCATTAAAAGGAATATGGGCGATCATTTCCCGTTCTGCTTGTGGAACTTCTTCCACGGCATCATAAAATCCGGGGATCGTGATGCGTCCGTCAGCGTCAATTACTTTACTCAACATGCCGCAAAGCACATTAATCGGATTAGCTACAGCCCCACCGAAGTGGCCTGAATGCAAGTCGCGATTTGGACCTGTTATTTCGATTTCCCAATAGGCCAAACCACGCAGCCCGGTAGTTAATGAAGGAAGATCGGCACCCAACATACTGGTATCTGATACCAGTATGATATCGGCCTTTAGTAGTTCCTTATGCTCTTCACAGAAGGCCTCCAGACTTGGTGAACCGATTTCTTCTTCTCCTTCGAAAATAAATTTCACATTGTTTTTCAGCAGATTGTATTTTACGAGATACTCAAAAGCTTTTACTTGAATAAATGCTTGTCCTTTGTCGTCATCGGCACCTCGCGCCCAAATATGTCCGTCACGTATTTCCGGTTCAAAAGGTTGGCTTTTCCACAAATCGAGAGGTTCGGCAGGCATCACGTCATAATGCGCATATATCAATACCGTTTTAGCGTTAGGGTCTACTATCTTTTGTCCGAATACGATAGGATTTCCTTTTGAAGGCATAACGATGGCTTCATCTGCTCCGGCTTCGAGTAATAATTGTGTCCAGCGTTGTGCACATGCCAGCATATCGTCATGATGTTCCGGTAATGCGCTGATACTGGGAATACGGATGAGGCTGAATAAATCCTCCATCATCATCGGTTCGTTCTCTGCAATATATTTCTGAATTTCGTTCACGTTGAATAATTTTAAAGTTGCGTCATTCTGTCCAATAAATAATAGTCGAGTATGGTCATTGCTGCCATGGCTTCTACAATAGGTACTGCACGTGGCAATACACATGGGTCGTGACGTCCCCTGGCTTTCAATGTGGTATCGATGCCGTCGATATTAACAGTTTCCTGTTCCATCAGTACCGTGGCTACCGGTTTGAATGCTACCCGGAAGAAGATATCTTGCCCGTTACTGATCCCCCCTTGGATTCCTCCGGAGTGGTTGGTTCGTGTTTCTATCCGCCCATTATTGTTGTAGAACACATCGTTTTGCTCTGATCCTTTTTGTTTGAGTCCTTTGAAACCGTCTCCATACTCAAAAGCTTTTGCAGCATTGATACTCAGCATGGCATTTCCCAATGCGGCATGTAGCTTACCGTATACAGGCTGTCCAAGTCCGATAGGACATCCTTTGATGACACAAGTCAATACGCCTCCAATGGTATCTCCTTCACCCTTGATTTTATAAATCAAATCCTGCATTTCTTTTGCTTTTTCGGGGTCCGGACAACGCACCGGATTGCTTTCAATCAAGTCAAGGTCGTAATCCGTATAATTACCCTCCAATTTAATTGGACCTACCTGTGAAGTATAAGCTGTGATGTGAATTCCCAATTGACGCAATGCGAGTTTTGCCAAAGCACCACCCACTACCCTTGAAATGGTTTCACGTGCAGAAGAACGTCCTCCACCACGGTGATCACGGATTCCATACTTTACAGTGTATGTATAATCGGCATGTGACGGACGATATACTTTTTCCAGGTTATTATAGTCGTTTGAATGTTGGTTCTCGTTCCATACGATAAACCCGATGGGGCATCCTGTAGATTTTCCTTCGAAAATGCCCGAAAGAAATTCTACCTTATCAGCTTCTTTGCGTGCAGTGGTAATGACCGACTGCCCCGGGCGACGGCGGTTCAGTTCTTGCTGAACGAACTCCTCGTCGATAGTGATACCTGCTGGAAATCCATCAATCACTCCTCCGATTCCTTTACCATGAGATTCGCCAAAGCTGGTTAGTCTGAAAATATTGCCAAATGAATTGAACATATTGAATAAGGCTTTAAAGTTTAGTATATGCAAATATAACAATAAATTTCAGGAAAGAGTTGTTCTCTTCGGTTTTCCTTCATAAGGGGAGATTGAATTTCGCTGTAATAGATGCCGGCTTTTGTTTGTCCTCTAATTAGTACAAGAAAGAAGATTAGCAATTATAAAGGAATTTTATAGTTAAAAAGAGAGGTTTCTTGACTACCTTTAATGAATTTTTGCTTATTTTGCGCAACTGATGTTGTCAGAAGTCATGCGATATGTATAATAATGATCCCGTTGAGAGTAGTAATGCGAAGTGGCAGTCATTTCTGGAAGGAGATGACAATGCTTATGCATGGCTGTATTCTCAATATGTTCAGCAACTCTATCAATATGGGTGTCGCTTTACTACAGATACAGAGATGGTGAAAGACTGTGTCCAGGATGTTTTTGTGAATATCTACAGACAGAAAGGTAAATACTCTTCTCCTCCTGCCAATATTAAAATCTACTTAATGTCTTCGTTAAGGAATTCTATCTTTAATGTCTTTAATAAAGGGAGTTTACATGACACTTATATCTCTAATATAAATTATGAGTTCGATTTGTCGGTAGAAGAAAAAATTATTGAGACCGAAGATGAAACATCTCAGAAACATACTGTTGCCCATTTGTTGAATACGCTTTCTCCCCGACAGCGTGAAATCATCTATTATCGTTTTTTTGAAGGGCTGGATTACAGTTCTATTTGTGAGCTGATGGGGCTTAATTATCAGTCAGCCTATAATTTACTTCAGCGATCTCTTACCCGCTTGCGTGAAATGTATGGTATATTGCCATTTTTCTTTCTGTTCTAAATTGTTGTTTATCAGCAGGTAATAGAAATCTAATAAAAAAATCCGCTTTTCACTGAGTAGATTTCAGAGCTCTGTCTGTCTTTTTATAAAAAGAAGAAAATGGAGCGAACTCACTATATACACTATACCGCAGCTGATTTGTTGAACGACGGACCTTTTCTGGACTCAATGCAGCATCCTACGGAACAAAGTGACGATTTTTGGGCAAGATTGGAGAAAGAAGACAGCGATTTTGCCAAAGAGTTACATATGGCTCGAAGTTTTTTAAAGATTGTAGCCGTAAGTCCTCAAAAGCAGATGACAGACGATGAAGTGGGAATACTTTGGGAACGAATCAGCTATCAGGTAGCGGTTGAGAAAAAAGCGAGAAGAGGAAAAAAACGATTAATTTTCCTGCGTGTAGCGAGTATTGCTGCCTGTATATCAATGTTGGTCTTGAGCAGTTATTTTGTTTTTTCCCTTATTGCTTTTTATGAAGAAAGTTCATTTTACAGTTTGGCCAGTATCTCCCAACCGGATCATAGCGATGACATACAGTTAGTCTTGTCGAAAGGGCAGAAGGTGGTTATGGATGGGAAAGAAAGTAAATTACACTATAAGAAGGGTGGTAAAATAGCCATCAATTCCGGAACGGCTCAGGCAGATGAAGAAGGGGGCGCAGGTTATAATCAGTTAATAGTTCCTTCCGGAAAACGTTCTTTTATAACATTTTCCGACGGGACACGAATAGCCGTGAATGCTAATACCCGTGTGGTATATCCGACAGAGTTTGCGGCACATAGGCGGGAGATTTATGTGAATGGAGAAGTCTACCTTCAGGTATCTCTTGATAAAACCCGGCCTTTCATCGTAAAGACCAATCGGATGGAAGTAGAGGTGCTGGGCACGAAATTTAATGTGAGTGCTTATGATTCTGCAGAGGAACAATCGGTGGTTTTGGTATCCGGTAAAGTGAAAGTGGATACACATAAGCATCCCGAGAAAGTTCTTAACCCCAATGATATGTTAACTTATGATGACCAAGGGAACGAGTTGCGGATAAATACAGTGGATGTGTCTGAATATATCAGTTGGGTAGAAGGCTATTATTGCTTTGAACGTGAAAAGATTGAAGTAATCATCGAAAAGTTATCTCAATATTATGGAAAACACATCACAGCTGATTCGGGGCTGATCGGGTTAACCTGTAGTGGTAAGCTTGATTTACGGGAAGATTTATGGGATGTTTTGGAAATGTTAAGTAAAACCATACCTGCGAAAGTAGAGATCAGAGAGAACCATTTTTTATTAACCAAGTAATTTCTAATATTATGAAACAAGGACCTTAAATTTTTTAAGAAAGGGTTGGATAATACCCTCATATCATCCAACCCCTGATTAGATTAAACTACGTAAAAACAAATTTGTTAATCAAATCGTACAAATGTATGAATAATCATGGAATATTTAGTCCCAATAGGACTAAAGTAGGAACTTTATTATCAATAAAAAGTATTTTTTTATTTTTGTTATTCACTTTTGCATTCGAAATAGCTTATGCTTCAAGTGTTTACTCGCAAACCAAAGTCTTTACTATGCAATCTGCCGGAAAAACCGTACTACAGGTTTTTAAGGAGATAGAGAAGAATAGTGAGTTTATCATCTTTTACAGGGATGGTGTTATTGACTTGAACCGGAAAGTCAGTGTAAATGTGGTTAATCAGTCGGTCGAAAAAATATTAGAGCAATTATTGGCACATACCGATAATGGATTTACCATTAAAGACCGTCAGATCATTATTTATAAAAAAGAAACTTCCGAATCCGCCTCTGCCCCTCAGCAGAAGGCTAAAATCAAAGTTACCGGAGTCGTTACCGACGCAAAAGGAGAGTCAGTCATCGGTGCAAACGTAGTGGTAAAAGGAAATCCTGCTATCGGTGCCATAACCAATATGGAAGGACGTTATGAAGTCATGCTTCCGTCGGATGATGTGATTTTGCTGGTCTCATACCTGGGATATAATACCGAAGAAATCAAAGTGAAAGGACGTCGCAACATCAATGTCGTATTGCACGAAGACTCAAAAGCGCTCGATGAGGTAGTGATAGTCGGTTACGGTAAACAGAAAAAAGAGAGCGTGGTGGTATCTATGAGTTCGATAAAACCCAAAGACATTGTCGTTCCTTCCCGAAGCCTGAATAACAGCCTTGCCGGTCAGGTGGCAGGTCTGATTGCAGTACAGCGTTCAGGAGAGCCGGGCTATGACAATGCCGAATTCTGGATTCGCGGAGTCAGTACTTTTGCCGGAGGAACTTCTCCGCTTGTACTTGTCGACGGAGTTCCCAGAAATATGAGTGATATTGAACCGGATGAAATAGAAACATTTTCTGTACTGAAAGATGCGGCCGCTACTGCCATTTATGGTGCGGAAGGAGCTAACGGTGTAGTACTGGTGACTACTAAGCGCGGACGGGTTGAGAAGGCTAAAATATCTTTTAAGACAGAACATACGATTTCGTCACCTACTCGTCTTCCGGAATTTGTTGGTTCTGCCGATTATCTGAGCCTGTATAACGAAGCATTGCGCAATGATGGAGAGGGACCTCAATTTTCTGATGAACTGATAGCCCATTACCGTAACAACGATGATCCGGATCTGTACCCTAATACCAATTGGATTGACGAACTTCTTCGTAAGAATACCTTCAGCCACCGTTATACACTCAATGTACGCGGTGGTACGGAAAAGGCCAAGTATTTCGTATCAGGTGCCTATTTTAATGAAAGCGGATTGTTCAAGAACAGACCGAATGGGATTTATGATACCAATATCGGTATTGACCGGTTTAATCTGCGTTCTAATATTGATATGGCTGTATCTTCTACTACTACAGTAGGAGTAGATCTTGCCATGCAATATCTCATTAATAATTATCCGGGAACAGGTACTTCCACCATTTTCCGTTCCATGTTGATCACTCCTCCCTATGCTTTCCCGGCTGTGTACAGTGACGGAACAGTAGCTACTTATGCTCAGGAAAGAGATGCCAATATGCGTAACCCTTATAACTTATTGATGAACTCCGGTTATGCAAAAGAATACAGAACCGGTATCCAGTCAAAAGTAAATGTCAATCAAAAACTCGATTTCATTACCAAAGGTTTGTCTGCCAACCTGAATATAAGTTATGACTATGACAGCGAGATGATTATCCGTCGTGAATATAATCCGACACGATATCATGCTACTGGTCGTGATGAATTGGGACAACTGATTTTCTCTACGGTTGTATCGGGTAACCCGGATATTCAGGATCCCAAAAACAGTGCGACATCTGCCACCAAGAAAATTTATATCGATGCGTCTGTCAACTACAAACGTACGTTTGGAAAACATGACGTGGGGGCCATGTTGCTGTATATGCAGAAAGAGACACAACAGCACAATGTTCCTCTTCCTTTCCGTAAGCAGGGGTTTGTGGGCCGTGCCACTTATGGCTATGACGGACGCTATTTTGTCGAAGGCAACTTTGGTTATACCGGTTCCGAAGCATTTGCCGAAGGTAATCGTTTCGGCTTTTTCCCGGCAGTCGGTGCCGCTTACTATCTTTCTAACGAATCATTCTATCCGGAAGCGGTAAAAAAGATAGTTAATAAACTAAAGCTGAGAGCATCTGTCGGACGTACGGGTAATGATAAAACGGGACAGGAACGCTTTTTGTATCGTCCTACTTTCACGACCAATGCCGGTGGATTTACACAGGGTATCGGAGATACTGGCGGAACCAACGGAATAGGTAACGGTATTGTTGAAGGACGTTTTGCAGCCCCCTATCTGGCTTGGGAAATTGAAGATAAGCAGAATTATGGTTTTGATCTTGGATTGTTCGATAACCGTATTGATATTATTTTCGATTATTTCCGTTCCGAACGTAGAGATATCTTGCTGCAACGCCGTACTGTTCCCCAGTTGGGCGGACTTCGTCAAGACCCATGGCAGAATTTTGGTAAGGTACGTAATCAGGGTGTGGATATGTCAATGAACCTCAATCAGCAGATAGGTAAACTGAAACTCAGCGCCCGCGGGACATTTACCTTTACGCGCAACAAAATTCTTGAATACGATGAGCTACCTCAGAAGTACGATTATCAAGCAGTTACCGGTACCCGGGTCAGCGAAAATACTCTTTATATTGCCGACCGGCTTTATACCGAGGACGATTTTATAGTCAGTACCAATGCCAACGGATTGAAAACCTATAAACTTCGTTCGGAACTTCCGCGTCCTACTTTGGGAGGATTGGTTGGTCCGGGTGATATCAAATACGTCGATGTAAATGGTGATGGTGTGATTGACTCTTACGACCAGGTAAGAGGAGTAGGGAACCCGAGTACCCCTGAAATTATTTATGGATTTGGCCTTAATGCCGAGTACAAGGGTTTCTATGCAAGTATCTTTTTTCAAGGGGCAGGCAATACATCTGTTCTTCTGGGAGGGGCTACTTCAGAAGGATGGTACCCGTTCTCCTGGGGTGTCGACCAGTCCAATTACCGTACGTTTGCTTTAGACCGTTGGACCGAGAGCAATCCCAGCCAGGATGTCATTATTCCGCGTTTGCATAAAAACAATGCCAATAATGCCAACAACCGGGTGGCAAGCACCTGGTGGCTGCGTGATGGTTCATTCTTACGACTGAAAAACATAGAGTTCGGTTATCAGCTTCCTAAGAAATTTATGGATAAGATTGGTTTTGAGGCTGCCCGTATTTATATTATGGGATATAATCTTGCTGTGTGGGACAAGATTAAGTATTTCGATCCGGAAGCCGGTAATGCCAACGCAGGTTTGAATTATCCTCTGCCACGTACTTTCACACTCGGTTTAGACTTTACATTCTAAAAAGAAAAAACAGATTAATAAATAGAAAGATGAAAAAGCAAAATTCTATATATACTTTGCTGATAGCGCTATTGTGCTGTGTTAGTTCTTGCGACTATCTGGGAGTTTCCGAACAACTTGCGGGAGGTTTGCAGAATACCGAACAGGTATTTGATAACGTATCGTATACAAAAAGATGGTATGCCAATGTTTTTGCCGGTATCCCCGACTATTCGGGAATAAACAGCGTGAATGTGGGAGCTTTCAAGAATCCTTGGACGGGTATGTGTGATGAACTGGTCGTAGGATATGGAAACTCTTCCAAATACAATAATTCGGATAGAAATGCTTCCAATATGGGATTTCATCGTTATGGCGACTGCTACAAATACATCCGTCAGGCCAATATCTTTTTGCAGAAGGCCCATCCGATCGTGACTACAGGTACTCAGGGTGACCAGTTGCTGGAAGACGAGCTGACGCAGATGAAAGCCAACGTACGTTTTATGCGGGCATTTTATCATTATTTGTTGTTTGAACAGTACGGTCCGATCATTTTGGTGAAGGACAAGATATACGATGCAACTGAAGATCAGGACGTACCCCGGAACACGGTGGACGAAGTGGTAGCGTATATTGATTCCGAACTGACAGCAGTTGCTTCAGAATTGACTCAGGAGCCCATTTTTGAAGATAAGGACCATCGTGCCTGGCCGACCAAAGGAGTTGCTCTGGCCGTTCGTGCCAAGTTGTGGCTGTATGCTGCAAGTCCTCTTTTAAACGGAGGATACAGAGAAGCTTTGGCGGTGACAAATCCGGATGGTACCCGCCTGTTTCCCGATTATGATGCTGGTAAGTGGGAGAAAGCTCTTGCTGCTTGCAAAGACTTTATCGATTATGCCGAGGCCGGAAGATATGAATTGTATAAAGAATATAAAGACGACAACGGTGCTGTCATTGATCCGGACAAGTCTGTATATAATCTGTTTCAGAAGTATACACACGAAATTATTTGGGCCACGGCAAATAATGATTGGGGAGGAATGAATGGCGATGCTTTTGATCGCCGTATCGCTCCGCGCTGTGAAAAAAATGGTTTGGGTTCCACCGGAGTTACGCAGGAATTGGTAGATGCTTTTTATATGAAAGACGGGCTTCCCATTTCGGCTACGGCTTATTTGCCGCAATCCACACTTTATCAGGAAGAGGGATACGGGACTTACAAAGATCAGAATGATAACTTCTCCAAGAAGTATACCAACGTGTCTGTCAGCAACCGTTACCTCAATCGTGAACCTCGTTTTTATAACACCGTTTTCTTCAATGGACGTCAATGGCCTGTGAGCTGTAATCAAGTGTTGTTTTACAATGGTGGAAACTCCGGTGTGCAAGAAGGACAGGCCACGCTGACCGGTTATATGCTTTTCAAACGTTTCAACCGTTCAGTCAGTTTGACCAATCCGGGGGTAGCCTCTCAGTTCCGTCCTTCTATTATATTCCGTTTGGCAGATTTTTATTTGATGTATGCCGAGGCAGCCAATGAAGTCAATCCTAACGATGTGAGAGTTTTGAAATACCTCAATCTCGTGCGTGAGCGTGCAGGATTGCCCGGTGTAGAGACCTTGAATCCTGCTATTCGTGGTAATCAGGAGTTGCAGCGGGCTGCTATTCAGCGCGAACGTCAGGTGGAACTGGCTACAGAAGGGCAACGTTATTTTGATGTAAGAAGATGGATGATTGCCGATAAAAACGGAGAAGGTCGTCAGAACGGTTATGCACATGGAATGAATGTGCGTGGCGAACCGAATGATATTGACGATTTCAATCGTGTAGTGGAAGCAAGTCAGATTGTATTTAATCGGAAAATGTATTTATATCCGATGCCTGACTCAGAAATGCGGAAGACCAAGAATCTGGTACAGAATCCGGGATGGTGATTTTGAACGAATAAAAAGACTAACTTATGAATAGATTTAATTATATAGCACTGTCAGCTTGCGTTGCATTGTCGGTAAGCAGTTGCGATGACAGTTTTGATGTAAGTTCCAAAGCCGATGGAGTTTTGGCTGTATCTCAGGAAGGATTCAACACACTGCAATCCTATAATGTAGGTGAAAAGTATACGGCAGATTTATGGATACAACAGGGAGGATTGAAATCAACCGCCAGTGTGGTGAGTTTCTCGGTGGACAAAGCCCTGCTCGATTCGATGAATGCAGCTGATGGAACGTCGTACGAACTTCTGCCGGCCGATTGTTATCAACTGACAAAAGGGACAGTCGATATTCCGGCAGACGAAAGACTGCTGAAAGGTGAACTTACTTACGATCCGGCTAAGATACAACAGCTTTCCGGATACGATCATTTGAAATATGTGTTGCCTTTGCGTGCCACATCCAACGGGATGCCTTTGGTTCCGGGACGTTCTGCTTTGTTATTGGGATTTAAGGTCTCAGAACCGATTGTAACCATTATGAATGCCGGAGTCGAAGAAATCAATCTGGCAGACGTAAAAGAGTTACCTGTACAGATCGGCGTTCCGTTTACCAATAAATGGGAAATAACCTGCCGTCTGGAAAACCGCCAGTCGGTGATAGATGCTTATAACACAGCCAACGGCACTTATTTCAGTATGCTTCCGTCTGATGCTTATGTAGCACCCGAGACCCCGGTTCTTCAGAACGGAGTAAATCAGGTAACAGCAACTTATAAACTGAAGAATGACATCTTGCCGGGAAATTATATGTTGCCCGTACAGATTCAGAGGTAACTTCTGACGCCACTATACGGGCGGATAAGGATACTTATGCTGCTTATAGTATCATAAAAGAAGGAGATAAACTTTCTAAAACGGACTGGAAAATCGTGTCGTTCACTACCGAGGAACCTTCGGGTGAAGGTAGCAATAACGGACATGCCAAACACCTGATCGACGGAAACGCCGAGACCTTCTGGCATTCTCGTTGGCAAGGAGGTTCCGATCCTCTCCCCTACGAGATAATCATTGATATGAATCACCGCGTTAAGATAGCTCAAGTGGAACTCTTGCCACGTGGGCGGGGAAGTAATAATCCGATTAAAGTGGTACGTTTTGAAGCCAGTGAGGATGGAAACAACTGGGAGTCGATTGGTCAGTTTGGCTTCACCAATCAGGATGCCGCATTGAAATATTATGTAAAATCATCAACGGCACGCTATATCAAACTTGTCATTCCTGATGGGGTAGGCAACGGTACGGTGGCTGCTATCCGTGAGTTGGACGTAAGAGGTACGGTAATCAACTGATATAAATAAGTAATCATGCGAATCAATAGTTGGGAGAATTCATCCAATTATTGATTCGCATTCAAGAGAATAATAGCCTGATAAAGATAAAAAGAATGGGTAAAGATCTTGATGTGATGATATTAATATGCTGTCGGGTTGTTTTTATGCTACCAAAGATGTACCGTTGACGTTCTTTGATTAAGTAATTATTTTACAATACTTTTCTATAAAAATGTTATTGATATGCGGTTCTGTTTGGAAATAAATAAATTCAAAAGTACTTGAGAAAAGTTCCTGTAGAACTTGGAAAGTTTTATGCGCAATACATACAGATGCTACCTTTTAGATTATCGAGTTAACAGTTTTAAAAATACGTAATAAATGGTCCATTTTCGTGGCAAATATAGCAATAACTTTAATAAAACGCTTATTTAAGCATGTCTTTTTTAAAATATCGTAATTGCAACTCTGAAAATTCTTCTTTATAAGATGGTTTTCTATACTATTTAATATCAATGATTTGATCTTTTCTCTCTCCATTATGTGTTTTTTCTTGTGATATATATCGAAGTATACAGAGGTGGAAAATAGGTATATCTCTTTCTCGTTTTAGACTACATTTTACAAATACTCCTTTTCGTTTACATCATTTACCTTTAAGTTCAGTTGTCTTTCTTCTTTCTTAAGTTCTACAGGAACTCTGATAAAATCAGGCGTTTTGCGTAAATCAATATCAGCATGGTTCAGTATAGATGACGTGTTAACCATATTTATTACGCCTATGAAAACATAAGAAAGACCGGATTTCAAACAGGACTATGCATCGATAGATGGATAGTATCACTTTTTCCTGAAAATTAATTTAAAACCTACACAACAAAAAAGATTTAAGCTTATGAAAAAACCTTTTATGCTAATATCAGTTTTGCCGATGACTGCTCATATTAGTAATGATGCTGATACTGCCGGTGATCGTACCGGGAGGATGCCAGAAGAATATGCGTTTAAGAATAAAGTATTGAGATTGATCTGCTTTATCCTGTTTTTATTGTCTTTCGGGCTGAATTCAGTCTTCGCCCAGGTTCATAATGCCACCGGACTTGTGGTGGATGAGAACGGTCAGCCTTTGATCGGAGTACAGATTAAACTGGAAGGGACCACTACAGGAGTTATTACTGACGTAGATGGCAACTTCTCGATAAGTGCCAAGAAAGGAGATATACTTCTTTTCTCGTATGTGGGCTACGAGTCGCAACGGATCACCTACAAAGGTGAAAAAATTCTGGCCATAAAGATGCTTCCCAATACCGAATTGTTGGATGAAGTAGTGGTTATTGGTTACGGTAAACAGAAAAAAAACAGTGTTGTAAGTTCTATTAATGCCATCGGACCTAAGGAACTGGCAGTATCTTCCAATAGAAATCTGACTAATACTCTGGCCGGACAAGTGCCGGGTTTAATTGCCGTTCAGCGTTCGGGTGAACCGGGATATGACAACTCTGAGTTCTGGATCAGAGGTGTAAGTTCCTTCAAAGGAGGTACGAATCCGCTGGTTTTGGTCGACGGCGTGCCCCGTAATATGCAGGATATAGAACCCGATGAGATCGAATCGTTTACTTTGCTGAAAGATGCCGCGGCAACTGCTGTGTATGGTGCCGAGGGTGCTAACGGAGTGATCTTGATCACATCTAAACGTGGTAATTCGCAGAAGCCCAAAATATCCCTTCGTGCGGAATCTACCCTGCTTACTCCGACTCGTTTGCCTAAATTTATGAATTCGGTAGAGACGCTGGAACTGTATAATGAAGCTTTGAACAATGAAGGAACAGCCAGTATACGTACAGCGGAAGAAATTGCCAAATACGGTCCGGGAGCCGATCGTGATCTTTATCCCGACACCGACTGGTTGAAGGAGATGCTGAGAGAGCATACCTATAATATGCGTTATACACTCAATGTAAGAGGCGGGTCCGAACGTGCACGTTACTTTGTCTCCGGAGCGTTTTATCAGGAGAACGGTATTTTTAAAGAAGGCAAGAAAAACGAGTATGACAATAACATCGGGCTGAAACGTTATAATTTACGTAGCAATATTGATTTTGACGCGACGAAAACAACATTGGTGAAAGTAGATATTAGCGGACAATACCTGCAAACGAATTATCCGGGTACAGGCACAAATACAATTTTCAATTCGATGTGTCGCACTCCCTCTTACCTGATGCCTGCTGAATACTCGGACGGAACGATTGCCGGACATCCGCGTCCTTCGGGTAACCGCGTCAATCCATATAACTTATTAGTAAATTCCGGATATGCCAAAGAGTGGAGAACGTCTATCCAGTCGAAACTGGAAGTAAACCAGAAGTTGGACTTTATCACCAAGGGGCTGAATTGGAAAGGTCTGATCAGTTTTGATGCTGATATGAAATATACGGCAAAACGAACCAAGACACCTACTCAGTATCTGGCAACCGGACGTGATGAAAACGGGGCACTGCAATTTAAGAAAGTTGTGGAGGGCAGCGACGTATTGACCGAGAAACTGGAAAACTCTTCGAATAAAAAAATCTATTTCGAAACTTCGTTTAACTACAATCGGACTTTTGCGCAGAAGCATGATGTGACCGCTATGGTTCTTTATATGCAAAAAGAGACCCAATATCACGACAATGCTTTGCCTTACAGAAAGCAGGGTCTTGTGGGACGTGCCACTTACGGTTATGACGGACGTTATTTCGTAGAGGGCAACTTCGGTTATACAGGTTCCGAGACCTTTGCAAAAGGATTTCGTTTCGGCTTTTTTCCGGCAATGGGATTGGCATGGTATGTCAGCAACGAACCTTATTATCCGGAGGCGTTGAAGAAGGTAGTCAACAAGTTGAAATTCAGGTTTTCTATCGGACGTACGGGAAATGATGACACCGGTGGTGACCGTTTCTTGTACCGTGGTACGATGAAACAGGATAATGGAGGGTATAATCTCGGCTTCAGTGATACGGGAGGCATGGGCGGTATCGGTAATGGAATTACCGAGGCCCGGTTTGAGGCTCCCTATCTTTCATGGGAAATTGAGGAAAAGACGAATTACGGTATTGATCTCGGCTTATTCGACAACCGCATCGATTTGCAGGTAGACTATTTCAACAATAAGCGTAAGAGCATTTTATTGCAACGCAACACGGTGTCCAACGTAACCGGTTTCCAACAGATGCCTTGGCAGAACTTTGGTATTGTGAAGAATCATGGAGTAGATGCCAGCCTCACCCTTAACCAAAAAATAGGGCAAGTCAACCTGAGTGCACGCGGAAACTTCACGTTTGCCCGTAATGAAATTATCGAATACGATCAGGTGCCGCAGGTGTATCCCTGGCTGGAAAAGAAAGGTACCCGTCTCAACTCGAACAAGCTCTATATCGCCGACGGTTTGTATACCTATGATGACTTTATCATCAACGGTGAAGGGCTCAACCGCACTTATGAATTAAAACCCGGAGTTGTTTCCGGTCTTTCGAGCGGCGTTCGTCCGGGTGATATCAAATACAAAGACCTGAACGGTGACGGCAAAATTGACAGCAATGACCAAATGGAAGATGTAGGAAATCCCACTGTTCCCGAAATTGTCTATGGTTTCGGATTTAATGCCGAATGGAAAGGTTTTTATGCCGGTATCTTTTTTCAGGGAGCCGGTAATACGTCAACTGTATTGGGAACCGGAGCTGATGCGACCTTCTTTCCTTTCCAGTGGGGAATCGAAGAATCTGCGGTGCGTTCGGTGGTAGCCGATCGTTGGACAGAACAGAATCCAAGTCAGAATGTGATGTTTCCCCGTATGCATAGTAATAACTTCCAGAACAATACGGCAGCCAGTACGTGGTGGCTGCGTGACGCCGGTTTCCTGAGGCTGAAAAATATCGAATTAGGTTATAATTTCGATAAGAAGTTATTGAAGAAGTTGAATATAGAAGCATTGCGCTTTTATATACAGGGAAACAATCTGTATGTATGGGATCGTATCAAGATGTGGGATCCCGAGCAGGGAAACAACAATGGAGGTTTCCCTTATCCGCTGAACCGTACGTTTACTTTTGGTCTTGACTTTACATTCTAACTTAATTAATAATAGTATATATATGAAAGTTTTTAAGAATTTACCGACCTTTATACTGGCACTTGGATTGAGTGCGACTCTCCTTTCCGGCTGTAAAGATTATCTAAATGTATCAGATGATCTGGCTGCCGAAATGACTATGGAAGAAGTATTTAATAACACAAGTTACGCACGCAGGTTTCATCGCTACATCTATACCGGTATCCCCGATATGTCGAACATCATCATAACGGATGCCTATGCCAGCCTGACCGGTTTGGATAATCCCTGGCCGGCTGTTTCAGACGAATTGAAGTCAGCACAAAACAATGTGAAAACGATTCCAACGATAGGCTATCATGCCGGATCGGCCGATTTGTCACGTTGGAGTCTCTACAAGCAGATCCGGCAGGCAAACGAATTCATCGCATACGCCCATGTCATTCCGCAGAACGGAGATGTAGCCGACTTCATTGATGAAAAAGAACTGGCTCTTCTGAAGAACGAAGCACGCTTCCTACGTGCTTATTATCATTATCTGTTGTTCGAGTTATATGGGCCCATTCCTATTATGACCGAAATAGCCGATCCTTCGGCCGCTGACTTGGATTATTACAGAAATTCGGTAGATGAAGTAGTTGCCTTTATTGATAAAGAACTCAATGAATGCTACGACTTGCTACCAGAGAAAGAACTGAATCCGGATGGTACTATTAACAATGAACGTGCGGCGGCACCGACCAAGGGGGCAGCGTTAGCTATCTTGGCCAAATTGCATGTGTATGCGGCAAGTCCGTTGTTCAATGGTGGTTATTCCGAGGCTGTTGCTTTGAAGGATAATCAGGGCAAACAACTCTTTCCGGCAAAGGATGACACGAAATGGAAAACCGCTTTGGATGCTCTACAACGCTTTATTGATTATTCAAAGGGGCGCTACTCGTTATACCAAGTGATAAAGGATGGTGAGATTGATCCGGCAGAATCGCTTTATCAGCTGTTTCAGGTAAGCGTTAACAATTCGGAGGCGGTTTGGCAAAGCAGTAAGAACTCCTGGGGAGGAGTAAACGGTGAAGGCCGTGAACGTAGATGTACTCCGCGTGCTATTTTCAGTGGATTCAGTTGCGTCGGAGTTCTTCAGGAAGCTATTGATGACTTCTTGATGAGTGATGGTAAAAGCATTGAAGAATCGGGTTTGTATAAAGAAGAGGGCATCGGTGAAGACGGTATACCCAATATGTATAAGAATCGTGAACCGCGTTTCTACCAGGACATTACTTATTCCGGCAAAATATGGCAAAAGACCGATAAGAAGATTTATTTTTATAAAGGAATGCCGGATGACAACTCGAAGGCGGATATGAGTTATTCGGGATATTTACTTTATAAAGGTATGAACCGTGATTTGCTGAATCAGGGCAACAATCCGAAATCCAAATATCGTGCAAGTATGTTGTTCCGTCTGGCCGATTTTTATTTGTTGTATGCAGAGGCCCTGAATCATGTGAATCCGGGTGATGCGCGTATCATCCAGTATGTGGACAGCATTCGTTATAGAGCCGGTATTCCCTTACTGAAAGACATTAAACCGGAAATTATCGGTAACCGGGAGTTGCAGGAGAAAGCCATACGTCACGAGCGCCGCATTGAATTGTTTGCCGAAGGACAGCGTTATTTTGATGTACGTCGTTGGATGTGTGCCGAAGAAGAGGGATATAAACAAGGCGGCCCTGTTCATGGTATGGATATGAATGCCACCGATCTTGAGGGCTTTATGAAACGCACTGCTTTTGAGACCCGTATTTTTGAGAAGCGTATGTATTTGTACCCCATTCCGTTGGCAGAGATACAAAAGTCGAAGAAATTGGTACAAAACCCCGGCTGGTAAGGAAACACACGTACAATAGGTATCCGATATAAATAGAACCGGGTTGTAGACAGATAGACTTCACATCTGTTTACAGCCCGGTTTCTCGTAATGCGTAATCCCGGTATATCAATTATTAGGTAATTGCATCGTTGCCTGACGAACTTAAGAAGAGAACTTCCATAAGTACCCGTATAAAGTGGTTCCGGTGCCCGAAAGAAATGTTTTTATTCATATCATTTACTTCATCTTGCGCCGAAAGATGTGCATCTTGGCCGTCAAGATATAGATCTTAGCGCCCAAGATGTACATCTTAGCTGCTAAGATGAAGAAGATTTGCTGTTAAGGATAAGTTTATTCCCGTTACTTTACTATTTTATATAGAAGTAAATCACATGAAGTAATTTGTTTTGGGCATTAAAGGAATTATCGGCTTGCAGGTTCATTCGCGGGTTAAAATTGGTACTGAAACGGATTCTTAAAATTTTGAGATTATTATTATTATTTGTTACTTTGCCAGTGTCTTTTTATTAACTAATACTTTAAATGAAGAAAAACGCAATGTATTCGAACCTTGAGTCGGTAGAGCAACTGTTTCGGCAATATTATAAAGTGTTGCGGGTGTATGCGTTTCGCTTTGTGAATGATTGGGATGTTGCAGAAGACATCGTTCAGGATGTTTTTGTTGCTTTATGGAATAAGCGTGCAGATATTGAATTCGATGGAGCAGTAAAGGCCTATCTTTTTAAGGCCGTCTATAATAAATCTCTCAACTTTCTCACCAGTAAGAAATATACTGAAGAAGAGTCCATGGAATGTTTTTCAGATCAGATCGATGCGTTGCAGATTCAGGAAGATAATCAGGAGAACTCATTATTCATGAAGGAACTTCGGGGTGAAATCGAAGCTTTTGTCGAAACACTGCCTGTACAGGTAAAGAAGGTATTTATACTAAGCAGAAGCTACGGCCTGAAGGTAAAGGAGATTGCTGTTCAGCTCGATCTGTCACCCAAGACTGTAGAAAAGTATTTGACCCGTGCTCTGTTGGAGTTGCGTATCCATCTTAAAAATAAAGGTTTAATGAGCCTTTTATTCCTACTCTATCTCTGCTCAAAATAATATTTTTAAAAAAAGTATGTTTTGGAGGAGGGTTTTTTAAATTTCACTTGTATTACTTAATAGAGGAGCTAAAAATGAAGAATGAAATAGGAGACATAAACGAAGTGATTATACGTTTTCTGGATGGTACAGCTACCTGTGAAGAGAAAGTTTTTCTTTTGAACTGGCTGAAACAATCGGAAAAGAACCGGAACGAGTTTTCCGAAGTTCGTGATTTATGGCTTTTAGGCAATACGCTGGCTACTGATGATGTTGAAACGGAAGTGGCGCTCGACCGGTTTAGGTCACGGATACAAATACCGGAATCCGGTTCCCGTAAAAGCAGATTCGTTTTTCCGGAACATTTCAGTCTGTTCCTGCGAGTGGCAGCCGTCTTTTTGATACTGTTTGCTGTCGGTTCTGTTTCTTATTATTGGGGTAGCAGTTCGGCTCCGGGGCAGAAGGAAGTCATGAACCGTTTGCTGACTGCCAATGGAAGTAAAGGCCGTTTTGTATTACCGGATAGTACGGTTGTATGGCTCAATTCAAATAGTTTGTTGGAGTATCCGGAAACGTTCAGTGCATCAGTCCGTGAAGTCAGTTTGTCCGGTGAAGCCTATTTTGAAGTGCGGAGAAATGAGAAACTTCCATTCCGGGTGCAAGCTGGAGAAATGAAAGTGGAAGTGTTGGGTACACGCTTTATTGTCGACAATTATCAGCGGAAATCCGGAGTCGAGGCAGTATTGGTAGAAGGTAGTGTGAAGATTGCCGGTTGCAAGATGAACCATTCGGTGGTACTGACTCCGGGGCAGTTGATAAATTATGATAAGAAGAGTGAGCGGACCAAGGTACAGATGGTCAATACGGATGATTATATCAGTTGGATTCAAAATGAACTGACTTTTGATAATGATAAGTTGGCTGATATTATTATTAATTTAAATAAGTGGTATGGGGTGGATATTGAATGTCCGTCAGAGTTTGCTGAAAAAGTATTTATGTCGTTCTCTGTCAGGAATGGAGAGAATCTGGATGAAATTCTGAAAGCGATGACTTTGGTCGCTCCTATAAGATATAATTGGGAAAATGGTGTTTTACACATTCTTCCCCGAAAGCGATAGAAAACACAAGTATTAACCTTAAAAATTGAATGAAAATATGTAGAAACACACAACCAGACAAAAAATAGGTAAATGTTGCAGCATTTACCTATCTCAGATTTCTTTTAATCACGTCTCTTGCAGGAGACGCAATTATTTACTTTAAATCTTTTACAAAGATATGAATAAATTTAAATGGAGGAGCTTTTTGAGCTTTTTCTTAACAGAAAGAAACATTCGTTTAGCAAGACTTATGTCTTTTATTATGTTCCTGTTTGTTTTTCAGGGAGTTTATGCTCAGCAGACACGTATTAATCTCCATGTGAAACAAGTTCCCCTGAAGCAGGTTCTTAAATCGATTGAATCGAAGAGTGAGTACACTTTCTTCTACAATGATGCGGAAATTGACATGAACCGTAAAGTAACGGTTCAGGCCGATAATGAACGTATTGATGTAATTTTATCCCAAATTCTGCCGGACTGCAAATGCGTAGTGGAGAATAGAAAGATTATTCTGATTCCCGGTGCGGAGAAACAAAATGTCCGGAATGACCACGTTGCAAAAATGAAAGAGATAACCGGTACCGTTACAGACGCAAGAGGCGAAACCTTGATCGGGGTAAATGTAACGATATTGGGAACAACTACCGGTGTCATAACCAATATCGACGGCAAATACTCATTGAAAGTTCCGGTAGGCAAGTCGCTTCAGTATTCGTATGTCGGCTATATCACCCAGACGGTGAAGGTAGGCGATAAAACAGTGATGGACATTGTAATGCAGGAAAACAGTAAAGCACTGGACGAAGTTGTGGTAGTGGGATATGCTGTCCAGAAGAAAGTCAACCTTTCGGGTTCGGTAGCGACCGTATCTACTAAAACAATCGAAGACCGTCCGGTACTGAACATGGGGCAGGCTTTGCAAGGTGCCGTTGCCAACCTTAATGTATCTGTCGGTGATGGTGAGGCAGATGACTCCCCTTCCTATAATATTCGTGGTACTACTTCTCTGAATGGAGGTTCTCCGTTGGTAGTCATTGACGGGGTTGTTTCCACCAGTGATCAGTTGAATCGCATGAATCCTGTTGATATAGCCAATATTTCTGTACTGAAAGATGCCGCATCCTCTGCTATATATGGGTCGCGTGCTGCGTTCGGTGTTATTTTGGTTACAACTAAAAATGGCAGCAATGAAAAACTTACTGTTAACTATAACAACAATTTTGTATTGCGTACCAACACTCGTATGCCGGAAATTATAACAGACCCTTATCTGGTGGCAACTACGAGAAATACAATGGCATATCCGTGGTATAACCTTTATAACGAGGAACAACTGGCCTATGCGAAAAAATGTTCCGAAGATCCTTCCACTTCTCCCTACTTCCTGAATCCGGATGGTTCTTATACTTATTTTGGACGTACAAACTGGGTGGACGAGGCTTACAATGATGTAGGTTTCTCTACGATCCATAATATTGATATTTCCGGTAAAACAGACCGTATCTCTTATTACTTTTCGGGAGGATACAATCGTCAGAACGGTATGTTAAGATATGGAAACGACATTTATAACCGGTATAACCTGCGTACCAAGTTACAGTTTAAACTGACGGATTGGTGGAGTCTGAGCAGTAATGTGAGCCTGACCACTTCCGATTATGACTATGCGAATGCCATGACCAACACCTATAAACAGATGTACCGTAAAAATCCGATGGATATGGTTAAGAATCCTGATGGAACCTGGACAGATGCCAGTGTAGGTACATTGGGGGCATTGGCCGAAGGCGGACGTGCTACAGACTGGAAAACAAATACAAATATCAATCTGTCTACTAAGATGGATATAGTCAAAGATGTCTTTTGGGTACAAGGAACTTTTGCTTTTGCAAATACCAAGACCAGAAGTAACTGGTATAACCTGCCTGTCACTTATCGCAATGGACCCGAATTGCCTGTCCTGACGTTTAATCCTATTTCTACCGTATCGGATGCTTCGAGCAGTAATTCCGATACAAAGCACATCTTGTTTGATGTTTATGGTACTTTCCAGAAAACATTTGCGAAGAAACACGCCATTACTGCAGTTGCAGGTTTCAATCAGGAAGAGTATAAATATGATTATGTGAAAGCGAATCGTAAAGAGCTGATTTCAAGTTCACTTCCCACCATTAACCTGGCCACGGGAGATATGAATATGTCTCAAAGCATAACGACTTGGGCTTTAAGAGGTGCATTCGCGCGTTTGGGCTATATCTACGACGATAAATATATCTTCGAATTTAACGGACGTTATGACGGTACTTCGCGTTTCCCGAAGAATGACCGTTTTGTATTTAATCCTTCCGTATCATTGGGCTGGGTCATCTCGCGTGAAAAGTTCTTTGAGCCTTTGAGTGATGTGGTTAGTTTCTTGAAGTTGAGAGGTTCTTATGGTAGTCTGGGAAATCAGGATGTGGATGCGTATGCATATCTTGCCACGATGGGATCGGGAAAAATCAGTCAGATCCTGGAGAAACAACAGCCGGTATATGTGGGAGCTCCCGGATTGGTAGCCGGTAACCTGACCTGGGAAAAGGTAACTACCACCAATATTGCTGTAGACGCTAATTTTTTCAATAACCGTTTAAGCATAACGGGTGAAGTATATGTACGCCGAACAAAAGATATGTTGACGGCAGGAGTGACACTGCCAAGTGTTCTGGGAACGGATGTCCCCAAGCAAAATGCAGCCGACTTGAAGACGGAGGGCTGGGAATTGACCGTAGGTTGGAAAGATCAGTTCAAATTGGCCGGAAGACCATTTTATTATGATGTGAACTTTAATCTGGCAGATAGCCGTGCCTATATTACGAAGTACGAAAATCCGAAAGGATTGTTGGGTGATTACTATGTAGGAAAAGAGATTGGTGAGATATGGGGTGTAGAGACTTTAGGCTTTTTCACTTCCGAGGAAGATATAAAGAATCATGCAGACCAGTCATGGTGTACTTCCTATCCGGGTACCCGTCCGCTGGCTCCCGGTGATCTGAAATTTAAAGATGAAAATAAAGACGGTAAAATAACCGATGGAGCATGGACACTGGAAGACCATGGTGATTATAAAGTCATTGGTAACAGCCGTGCACGCTATACATTTGGTCTATCAGCCAATGCACAGTGGAATGGATTCGATCTTAGCCTGTTTGCCCAGGGGGTAGGTAAGAAAGATTATTATCCGGGCACAGGCGACCTTTATTTCTGGGGTATTTATGCACAGCCCTGGACTAATATTACCGTGGGTAATATGTACGACCATTGGACAGAGGAAAATCCGGACGCGTATTTCCCGCGTATGAAAGCTTATGTGGCGGAAAATACAGACAGGGAGTGTGGAGTTGTTCAGACCAGATACCTGCAAAATGCAGCTTATGTCCGTTTGAAAAACCTCACCGTAGGTTATACTCTTCCTAAAGTACTGTTGAATAAGATAGGAATTGAACGTTTGCGTATTTTCTTTTCCGGTGATAATCTGTGTGAGTTTTCAGGCTTATACAAACATTATAAGGTAGATCCGGAAAGTTTAGGTAATATTGTTTATCCTCTTCAGCGTTCTTATTCATTTGGTTTAAATCTCACATTCTAATTAAGATAAGTTATGTGTTCAAAAATAAAACATATATTACTGACTGCGTGCTGTCTGACAGGCGCAGCTCTGATGACAAGTTGTAATGACGGATTCATGGATCGTTTTCCTGAGACCAGTATCACGGAGAAGGTCTTTTTCTCTTCTCCCGCCGATTTGGAGACCTATACCAATGGCATGTATGGCTATATTGGTGCAAGTTACTCGGATACGCCTTCTGACAATATGCTGTATCCGGAAGATACTGATATTTATAAGATGATGCGTGGTGAATATAGACCCGATAACATCGGTAAATGGAGTTGGACGAATATCCGTACGGTCAATTTTATGTTGGCAAGGACAGACCGTGTGGAGGGCGACCGTGGTGAGATTAATCACTACATCGGGCTGGCGCGCATGTTTCGTGCATTAATCTATTATTCAAAAGTGAAAGACTATTCGGATGTGCCATGGTATAGCCATGACCTGCAAACGACGGACACCGAGTTACTATATAAGTCACAGGATCCTCGTTCCCTGGTCGTAGATTCCATAATGGCCGATCTTGATTTTGCCGTGACCCACATGAAAACAAACAATAGTACGACCCGTATTTACCGGAATGCTGCTTTGGCTATACAGGCGCGGATTGCTTTGCATGAAGGGACATTCCGTAAATATCATCCCGAGTTGAAACTGAATGATGGCGATCGGTTCCTGAAAATAGCGGTAGAGGCCTGCCGGAAGATTATGGACACAAAACATTACAGCCTGTCGACTTCCAAAGAGAGTGGACTGCCTGCCTATCAGTCACTTTTCTGTAGTGCAGATCTTACGCAAAACCCGGAAATGATTCTGGTGGCTGATTACGATAAGGCATTAGGACGCCTGCACAATGCTCAGGCTCAGTTTGACTATAATACGGGACTTTCCCGTAGTCTGATGGAAGATTATTTAGTCGTTGAGGACGGACAAACCAAATATTTTCATGAAGTGGAAGGTTACCGGACCAAGACGGTACTGGAGATCTTTGAGAATCGGGACCCTCGTCTGGAGCAGACTTTTATGAAACCGGGTGTCCTGAACGTGGGTACTACCGAGCCTCACCGGGCTAAACTGAATCTGGGTGGATATCCACAGATCAAATTCCGTCCGTTGACATTCGATCAGATGGATTGGGGAAAATCTTATACTGATTTACCTATTATCCGTTACGCTGAAATTTTGCTGATATATGCTGAGGCAAAGGCCGAATTGGGTACGCTTACACAAGATGACATCAATAATACAATCAATCTGATCAGGCAGCGTGCCGGTATGCCGGATGCTTCGTTGGACGACTGGCTGGCTAATATTGATCCGGTACAGGAAGAACGTTATTCCAATGTACAGTCTTCACAAAAAGGTGCTGTGCTGGAAGTACGCCGTGAACGCAGAATCGAATTGGCATGCGAAGGGTTCAGATATGGTGATTTAATGCGTTGGGGATGTGGAAAGTTGTTTGAGGCTGCTCCGGAAGGGGCGTATATTCCGGGAATGGGCTATTATGATGTAACAGGTGATGGTACACCGGACATTGCAGTAGTGGAAAAGAAAGCGGATGTAGATAAGATACCTGAGGAGGACAAGCAAAAGTATAAATTGACGGTTTATGCTTTGGAAGGTAATACGATTGGGCTCACCGAAGGGACAAAAGGCTATATCTACCTGATAGCGCAACATGGTAAGTATACTTTTGTATCTCCGAAATATTATTATTATCCGGTTGCTACCAAAGATATTACTGTTAACGAAAACCTCTATCAGAATCCATTCTGGGAATAGGTTTATCATATCGAAAACAGAAAGGCTGCTCCGGCAGTAGCGGGAGAAGCCTGCTGTTTTCGTTAAGAGATAAAACTGATTAATATAGTAAAACAATAAATATGTTGAAGTTATTTGCAGGTATAGCGGCTTTATTCCTGGGAGTTGGCAGTTCTGCTTTCGCACAGATAGAAGGCGGGGTTTATATCGACACAAACAGAAACGGCATTCGTGATGCCGGAGAGAAAGGGATAAAGGGGGTCTGTGTGCAAGATGGGCTCCATGTGGTGCAAACGGCGGAAGATGGTAGCTTTATACTTCCGGGACATAAAGACACCCGGTTTATCACTTTGACCGTGCCCGATGGATTTCAGGCATCTGCTTCCCATTATTTACCTTTCGACGGGACCGGGAAAAAGTATGAACTGGGAATTTGCAAGAGTCCGGTAAGGACAGGAAATGGATATTCGTTTGTACAAATCACAGATACAGAGACATCTCTGTATGGTGACTGGATAGACAATCTGAAAGAGTATGTGAAAACAAATCCGACTGCTTTTATCATCCATACGGGTGATATTTGTTATGAAGCCCATCAGGATTTTCACGGACGTTATCTTCGTTCTGAGGATTTGGGGGTTCCGACTTATTATTGTGTGGGTAATCATGATTTGCGTGCCGGAAGGTATGGTGAAGAGTTATGGCAGAGTCATTTCGGTCCTTCATGGTATTCGTTCGACGTTGGTAATGTGCATTATGTGGTTACTCCGATGCTGGGTGGTGATCATGCACCCTCGTATAGGCGTGCTGATATCATCCGTTGGCTGAAGAATGACCTTGCACAAATAAATAGAGATAAAAGGGTAGTTTTATTTAATCACGACTTATGGTTTTGGGGAGACGATTTGCTCTTCAAGGATAAAAACGGCGAACAGATAGACTTTGCAGATTATAATCTGGACGCCATGATTTACGGACACTGGCACAATCATTATTATAAGCAGTTGAAGTCGGGACTTCAGACCTACTGCTCATCCACTCCGGATAAAGGAGGAATCGATCACGGAACGTCCTGTTTCAGGATTTATCATGCTGATACCAAAGGTAAACTCAGTTCGGAAACCCGTTATACTTATATCGATGGAATCTTGACTTCTGCTTATCCGGCAGAAGGTGAAATTGTTTCTGTCTCTGATGGTAAAATGACAGTTCGGATTAATGCTTATCGTACGGTGTCGTACGCAAAAAAAGTAACGGCTTCTGTTGAACGGAACGGAAAAATCATGTCGTCTGTCACATTGTTACCCGAAACAGACTGGGAATGGAGCGGAACAGTCCGTGTGTCCGATGGCAAGCAGCGCTTGTTGGTGACTGCCGAGTTTGAGGATGGAACCCGTTTGACGAAAAGGGTGGATTACACCGTAACCGGGCAGCCGGCAGCTTCGGCTGTGGCATCCGCCATTTGGGCGGGACTTCGTGGAAATGCCGCCCACAATCAACTGGTGAATGACACAGTGTCTTTGCCTCTGCAAACCAACTGGGTCCGAAATGCAGGCAGCAATATTTATATGTGTTCGCCCATAGTGGCACAGAATAAAGTGTTTATAGGAACCATTGACGATGATAGGGCAGAGAAATGCTTTATAAAAGCCTATGATGCTGCAACAGGAGGTCTTTGCTGGACTTTCAGTGCTTCTAATTCGATAAAGAATACCATTGCTTATGAAGACGGGCGCGTGTTTGCTTCGGATGCTTCGGGGATGCTTTACGCCATAGATGCAGAAAAAGGAACGGTTTGTTGGCAAACACAGTTGCCGGTTTCTCTATTGCCACTTCTTGATGAAGGCTTGGCGGTTGTCGATGGTGTGGTGTATGCCGGACATGCGAAAGGAACTTGTGCCGTACGGACTGCCGATGGAAGGATCCTGTGGCAGAACAAAGCCTGGGATGGAGGTGAGGGAACCACTTCTACTTTGACTGTAGGTGCAGGAGTATTAGTGGCGTCTGCACATTGGAACGGACTCTTCGGACATGACATCAATGACGGTACTTTATTGTGGAAGAAGCGTGACAGTAAAATTCGTTTCCGTGACGGATCGGCAACTTTTTACGATGGTAATTTCTATCTGGCCTCATGTGAGAATTTATATGTGATCAACCCACGTTCCGGAGATATTCTGAAAATGGCGGAAACTTCTTATGAGTTTAATTCGGCCTGCGCTCCGCTTGTGACGGATAAATATCTGGTTGTTTCCACTTCCAATAAGGGAGTAGTTGCATTTGACCGTCTTACTTTTAAAGAGGTCTGGAACTATCGTACCGGAACAAGCCTTTTCTATACTGTCCCTTATTCTCATAGCCATGAATGCACAGTCGAAGTTTCGCCTGTACTTGTGGGAGCAACCGTTTTCTTTGGGGCCAGTGACGGGTATTTGCATGCCGTTGACTTGGACACAGGCGCCTATCGTGGGAAACGTGCTTTGGGAGCTCCGGTATTCTCGAGTGTGGCAGTAAGCGGTAACTGTCTGTTCGTTACCGATTTTGGAGGTAATATTTATAATTTTAGGTTACATGATTAATTGTATATACAAAATGAAAAAGATTTCGATATTATTCATATTTTCTGTGATTCTTAGTTTATTTGCCGGTGAAGTAAATGCAGCCGGTCCCCGTTTGAAGAAACATCCGAAGCATGTAGTATTAATTGCTTTTGACGGTTTAAGTGCCGTTGCTATCCGCAATCATCCCATGCCCAATTTCAACCGGTTGATGGAAGAAGGGGCTTATACACTGAACAACCGTTCGATTCTGCCATCATCGAGTGCTCCAAACTGGGCCTCTATGTTTTCCGGAGCCGGACCGGAACTTCATGGATATACGACCTGGGGAAGCAAGACACCCGAGATTCCTCCTTTTATAACCAATCAATACGGTCGTTTTCCGGGACTTTACGGATTGATACGCGATACATATCCTAAAGCAGAAGTAGGCTATATTTATGAATGGGATGGAATGAGATATCTGGTTGATTCGCTCGCTATCAACTACTTCGTACATGCTCCGCAAACAAAGGAACATCCTAAGGGAGCGACACAATTCGCCGTGAATTATCTGAAAGAGAAAAAGCCTATGTATTGTGCCGTTATATTTGAATATCCTGATCACACCGGACACAGCTACAAGTGGGAATCCAAAGAGTATTATGAAAAGCTCGATGAATTGGACGGTTATTTAGGTGAAATAGTAGCAGCCATTGAAGAAGCCGGTATGATGGATGATACTGTAATTATACTGACTGCGGATCATGGCGGAATCGGTACTAATCATGGCGGAAAAACTCTCAATGAAATGGAGACCCCGCTTGTATTTTATGGAAAGGGTGTGAAAAAGAACTATAAGATAACTGAGAGTACAATGGTGATTGATGTGGCTGCAACGGAAGCTTGGCTGCTGGGGGTTGAGCCTCACGAAGCCTGGTTGGGCAATCCGGTAACGACAGCATTCTTTACTAAATAATTGAAATGTACTTATCCAATGGGGGAAATAGCCCCATTGGATGATACCTGTATAAAAGATTGATATGAAAAGATTTATATATATGCTAATTGCGTCTTTGGCAATTAGCTTTGTCTCTTGCACACCTGTGGAACGTGCTAAGGAGAAGGAATTAAAAGTTTTGTCATGGAATGTATGGCATGCAGGACATGCTAAAAACTATCCCGAAAAGGGCTGTGAAGGAACTATAGGGATTCTGAAAAAGAGTCAGGCGGATGTTATTTTGATGATTGAGACTTATGGTGCGGCTCCAATGGTGGCAGACTCTTTGGGATATGATTACGTATTGTTATCAGACAATCTGTGCATTTATAGTCGCTATCCGATAAAGAAAACGTATCTTTTTCCTGATTCCATTTCTACATTCAATTTCGGAGGAGTCGAAATAGATATGGATGGTACGCCAGTCCGTTTATTCGATACCTGGCTGCATTATTTACCCGATATGCGATTAGTGCCTACAGAGCAATCAGAAGCCGATATTTTGGCTTGGGACGATGCCGGAACACGAGATGATGAAATACGCCGCATACTTTCTGTTTTGCAACCGATGATTCGTCAGACTGACAGCATTCCCATGATTATGGGGGGAGATTTCAATGTACATTCCCATCTTGACTGGACAGATACCACGAAAGATATGTATAGCCATGGTGGTGCCGTTGTGGGATGGACTGTTTCTAAAGAGATGCAAAACGCAGGTTTCAAGGATAGCTTTCGTGAAATTCATCCCCAACCCGAAAAGAATATAGGAGCTACCTGGATCTACGATAATGAAGATAAGCCTGTCCGGTCCGACCGTATTGATTTTATCTATTATCAAGGTAAGACTATTCGTGCGGTGACGTCTGAATCTTATAACCAGGAGCTGACTAAACCTCTGGAGTTTATGGGAGAAAAATTCTTTTATCCTTCCGATCACGGTTTTGTATTGACTACTTTTAAAGTGTCATCGTTGGAAAAGTAGTGCCGGGTTATCATATATTGAATTTTTATGAATATTAGATTTGTATGTTCTGCATTGTTGGTACAAACAGCAGGACTCCAGATGGTGTATGCGGGGGATAAGGTTACCGATTCTGTCCGTCCCAATATTATTTTTGTGCTTGCGGATGATTTGGGTTATGGAGATCTGGGATGTTTCGGACAGAAGCGGATCGAAACTCCTCATATAGACCGTTTGGCTGCCGAAGGAATGGTATTCAGTAATTATTATACCGGATCTCCGGTTTCGGCTGCTGCCCGTTGTGTTCTTTTGACAGGAAAACACAGTGGTCATTGTGACATCAGGGGGAATGATGAAGCTCCGGAACGTGGTAGAGTATGGGGTTTTCTTGCGGCTGAGCGCGATTCGACCTTAGAAGGTCAACGCGGATTGCCATCCGGTACGAAAACATTTGTGTCAATTTTGAAGGAAGGAGGATATCGTACAGGGATAGTAGGAAAGTGGGGATTGGGTGCTCCGGGTACTGAAAGCCTGCCTTTGAATCATGGTTTTGACTTCTTCTATGGTTATAATTGTCAGCGTCAGGCACACACTTACTTTCCATTGCATTTGTATCGGAATGAACAGAGGGAGTATCTGGCAAATGATACGGTGATACCGCATACCAAACTTGATCCCGGAGCCGATCCTTTGAGCCTGAGCAGCTATGATAAGTTAATCTCACATGTTTATTCGCCCGATAAAATTCAGGAAGAAGCATTGCGTTTTATGGAGGAGAACAAAAAACAACCCTTTTTTCTTTACTACGCTACTCCTTTGCCACATGTTCCAATTCAGGCTCCTCAACGTTTGATTGATCATTATGTCAGGAAATTTGGTGACGAGTCCCCTTATTTAGGACAGGCCGATTACTTTCCGGCACGTTATCCACATGCCGGATATGCGGCAATGGTGACTTACATCGATGAGAAGGTAGGTGAGATTGTAGATTTTTTAAAGAAGAAGGGATTGTATGAAAATACGGTCATTATCATTTCAAGTGATAATGGCCCGACCTTTAATGGTGGAGTCGATTCGCCCTGGTTCCGGAGTGGAGGTCCTTTCCGTTCGGAATATGGATGGGGAAAGTGCTTTTTGCGTGAAGGAGGAATCCGTGTACCGTTGATTGTAACATGGAAAGGACATATCCGGGCAGGAACACACACTACATTACCATGTACATCTTATGATTTTTACTCAACGATATGTGAACTGGCAGGTGTGAATCCGGCCACAGAGACCGATGGAATCAGTTTTTATCCGACTTTAATGGAGAGTGGAGATCAAATGAAGCATTCTTATCTCTATTGGGAGTTTATGGACATAGAAGGACAGCAGGCTGTACGTATGGGCAAATGGAAAGGATTGCGTAATGGACTGAAAAGAGGAAATATGAAGATCGAGCTATACGATCTGGAAACAGATTCTTGTGAACAGAGGGATGTTGCCCCTAAGCATCCTGAAATCGTCAAAAAGATTGGTGAGATTATGAAAAAAGAGCATACTGTTCCCGTATATCCTGCATTTCGGGTGAAAGTATTGGACGAATTATATTGATTCTTAAAAAATAGGATAGTCGGTAGTGGCAACTTAGAATGTATATATACGATTATATTATTATGTATAAAGACTGAAAGGGAGTAAGAGATCTTTTTTGATAGAAAGGGACTCTTACCCCTGTCTTTTTATAACCAGTGTAATATAAGTAATTAGCATAAGAAAACTATTCTGCCATTATATTATTAAAGATGATGATTGAGAGATGTTATATCTGATGGATTAGAATCATAGATTGAATTTTTTATGATACGATTTCGGCCAATAAGCAACTTAATCTTAAATTTAGAACATAAAATACGTAAGATAGACCTTGTTTGGATGGAAATAAAGCAGTTACTTTGCTCCGTTTTAGAATAAAGATTAAAAATTACTAACTAAACGTGATTAATTTATGAAGAAAAATTTATTGTATCTCTTCGCACTGATTTGTTCAGTGAGCTTGTTCACTGCTTGTAGTGACGATGATGATAACAGTTGGCAAGAACTTCCTAAAGGTGAAATTAAGGCAGAAAATGTAGATTTCCAGTTGAATGGAGCAAGTACCACGGGAACTGTAAACTTTGAAGCTACAAGTCTTCAGTCTGCAACAGTAGGTTTTAAAAATGTGATTGATGGTTATAGTGATGTAACTGTTGATGTTGCAATGGAAAAACAAGCTGACGGCTCTTTCAAATTCAATGGGACGAAAGATATTATGACTAAACCTGTAACAAGAGAAACGGCTAAACCGACTCCATTGTTAAAGGTTACAGTTGATGGTACAATTACACCTGAAGGTAAGGTTGCCTTGAATGTTAGTGCAACAGGTGCCGGTCTTTATATCGGAACCTACAAAGGTGAAACTTTAGTTTTGACTTATGGAGAAATTGCACTGACAGGTAAAGAAGTAGTGTTTGATGCCACAGATGGTGATAATGTAAGTATCCTTTTGAAGGACGTTATCCCAGGAGAAACAGAAACTACATTGACTGGCGTTCAAGTAGCAAATGGAGGATTCAGTGGAAGCACCAAAACAAATAGTTCTACTATAGAATATACTGGTTATCGCAAAGATAAAGTGTTGACTTTGAACTTGAAAGTGACAATGAATGATCCTAAAGGATGGGCTAAGACATATACTTTGGGAGAATACACTCTTGGTACCTTAGATGTAGATGGTACACCTATGCCTAACTCTGTATTAACAAGTTCTTTATATTCTAACTGGGAGGTTGAGGATGCATATTATTCTACTTTCTTCCCTGCGGTGCTCAGAACTATTGGTGGACTAATTTTGCCTCAAGTTTTGCAGTCTGTAACTCTTGAAGCTGATGGTAATATTTCTGCAAAATATTCTTCAGGTTCTATAACTTTTGAACCAAGTTGGGCAATGGGATTAATTTTTGGTGGTGGAGCACCAGGAGTTGATGTTTTAAATAAATTAATTCCTACTGATGGATGGCAGCAGTCTCCTAAAAATTTAGCTTATTGGTTTCCTAAAGATGATAAACTGTATTTGAAATTAAATGTTCCTGCCATTATTTCTCAGGCAATGGGTAGTAATGCAGAATCGCTTGCTCCGATAATTTCTGAAATTTTAAATGGTGATGCTGCTACTGTTAAGAAACTAATAGGTACAATGTTGAAGGTTGATATGAGTTCTATTAGTGATGAGACATTTGAAATGTTGCTGAGTTGGGTGAATAATGGTGTACCTTTGAATGTAAAAACCACAGATAAGGGGCATACTTATATTTATCTTGATAAAACAGCTTTTGACCCAATTATGGTTGATAAAGAAATGTCTGCTGACTCTTCTGAATTTGGTACTGGATCAGATTTATTTAAGTTGTGGAAGATCATGATGGATGCGAAAATAATTCCAGAGGATGCAGCTGCGGCTATAATTCTTTTAATTGGATTACCACAGAACTGGCCATCTACAACAGGTTTTGATCTGGGATTGGATTTATTAGCTAAATAAATTGTTTGTAGTATATAATGTTAAAACAATAAATAATGAAAAAGATATTTACCTTATTAATGTTACTTTGTACGATAAGTGTGTTTGCAGCAAATGCTGCTGGTACTTATACTGGTAGATTGACGATTTCGGTTGATGGTGGTACCCCAACTGTGAAGGATGGTCAGAATGTAATTGTGACAGAAAGTGATATTGTGACATTAACAATTCCTGATTTTTCTTATTCTGGTTATCCTAAAGCGGATGTTGTTATTACGGCCTCAAAAGATGCTACTGGAAATTTGACTTTGAAAACAATTAAATATGGCTTTTTGAGATTATCTGCGAAATTCGATGATGGTTCAAAGGTTAGTGATAGTAACTGTAATATCTCTTTGGCTATTTCAGCTGTTCTTCAAAAAATAGAGGTTACTTTTGTTGGAACTAAATAAATTGTATAGATAAAAGGAGGATGCTTTCCGGGCGAGGGCACTGAAAAAGTCCTCCTGCCTCCCTTCTATAAAAAAATGGCGGTATAAATCCAAGAAAATCCGGATTTATACCGTTTTTTTGTATCTTCGAGTCACCAAAAGAATACCGCCATGTTAGCACCCCAAGAACGTTTGGCTTTTAGTGATTATTCAAGTCTTTATGATTTGATCATCCCTCAGGATAACCTGCTTCGACGTATCAACTCGCTGATAGACTTTTCCTTTGTTTATAATGAGCTCGTTTCCTGACGACGTTCTGGAACATGAACTGACTTATACGCAAACACTGATTGATACATTAAAAGAACAGGAAACCTTCGTCTGCATTCCCCAAATAAAGGAAAAACTGAACCTCTTAAAAGAGACATTGGATGATATCAGCGACCATTACACTGTTTCTGAAGATGAGGATGCACGTATCGGGCACAAATCGGAAGAAAGTTCTTTCTTTGGGTATAAGACGCATATCGGAATGACCGAGGAGCGTATCATAACAGCGGCTGTCATAACTTCGGGTGAAAAGGGAGACGGTCCCCAGCTGCCCGCGTTGATTGAACAAAGCCGGAAGAATGGTATCGATGTACAAACAGTGATTGGTGATTCAGCTTATTCGGGAAAGGATAATCTGGAGAAAGCTCGTGATGAACACTTTGAGTTGGTAGCTAAATTGAATCCCAGTATCAGCCAAGGTTTCAGAAAGGAGGAAGGCAAGTTTGATTACAATAAGGATGCCGGCATGTTTGTTTGCCCTGCCGGCCATATAGCTATACGTAGGGCAAAACAAGGGAGAAAGAATGGAGCATGGAATCAGGCGTATACTTATTATTTTGATGTACATAAGTGTCAATGCTGCTCAAAACGGGAGGGATGTTATAAGCCGGGAGCTAAATCTAAAACCTATTCTGTACCCATAAAAACCGATGAGCAGCAACAACAGATAGAGTTTCAACAAACCGAACGGTTCAAAGAGAAGGCTGCCGAGCGTTATAAGATTGAAGCTAAAAATGCGGAACTGAAACAGGTATATGGATATGACAGGGCGCAGTCCTACGGACTGTCATGTATGAAAATGCAAGGAGCAATGGCTATTTTTGCAGCAAATCTCAAGAGAATACTCAAACTCAGTTAAAGTAAGTGTAATCCATGCCCGTGGAAGACAAACACGGCTTGTATAAAGCAAATTGTGGAGTTATTACCCTTAATATAAGAAAAAGTTGTATGTGAATGAAATGCATCATTCGACATGCAACTTTTTCCAAGAATTTCTAAAAAAAGGATTGGATGCTAAAAAAGATCACTTTTTCAGTGCCCTCGTTTAACCATCCTCCTTTTTTATTATGTAGTATTAATGCTTAGGACTTTTTTGTTAATTGTTTGGGTTGTTGGAATTCAGTGGAATCTATTGTTATGCTTCTTTTTTAAAAGTGATATTATCTGTATGTTGTTAGTTTGTCTTCAAAGAAGTGTATTAGAATATTATTGTATAAAAAACTCGTATAAAGTCCAAGGTATTAGGATTTATACGAGCTTACTAAAATGAAATATGTCTTTTTTAATTAAAATGCATATCCAAATCCTACATTTAGATATATGGGATACATATTGAATGTAATTGTTTTGAAGTCTTTTTTAAAGATATCATTTAATCCCCAGACTAAATCTGCGTATACATTTAGATGTTTGAATGCTTTCCATTCGGCACCAGCTTGAAACCCCCATTGAAAATTGCTTAGGTCCTTAGAGAAATCATAAGGAGCAATTTTATCTCCTTCGAATTCTGCTTTTTCTCCAGTGGGGGTGTCTTTGCGTAGATATCCATCATGCACATGTCCATTGAAGTCACCACTGGTCATAAATGAAACATAAGGACCGGCATTAATTCTAACACGTTGGCTAAGTTTATAAGCGGCTGTTACTGGAATTGAGAAATAAGAACCTCTATATTTAGTTTTTACTTTTCCTGTCCAGTAGCCTGCTAAAAGTTCGCCGCCATCCCCTATAATTTCCATACTGTAATTCTTTACACGTGCTTTGGCTTCCATACCTTTAGTTTCAAGACGTAATCCTAAAGTCATTCCCCATTTAGAGTCTTTACCAAACCATTTGGTTGTATTGCCTTCTATAGCTAAGCATATAGTAGGGCTATACCCTGTGAGTGCACGTATTTCTGCAGGTAATGGGAGTGGTGAAGCACCTCCAACGTTGAAACCTGCTTTTATTTCATATTCAAGCCCATGTAGTGCAGACCAAATAATACCATGATTCCGTTCTTCTTGGGCTTTTAAAGTGTTGATTGTGCCGATAAAAGCGAGCAGGCCTATAAGTATATACTTTTTCATTTTTTCATTTTTACTTGTTAGTGAAATTTAATAGAACCTCATCAATGTAAAGTGTACTTCCTGGAGCACCTTCGAAATGATCTCCGCGTATACTTGAAGAAAATACGATAGCTAAATTATATTTTCCAGCTTTGAGTTTCTCCATATCTACTGATTTACCAGTACGATATTCAAATGGTAGGTCAAACTTAATCCATTCATCAGTTTCTTTTGCATCTTTAATCCGAGCTACTGATACGATATAAGTATTATCTTCTGCCAATACGTTAGTTCCGTCAAGTGTAGACAATTTTTCATCTGTTTCATAAAATACGGCATAAATATCACAGATATCTTTTTTGTTATCTACAGGTTTACCATCTATTTGGAATGACTTTCCTGCCTTATATTTATAATATCCGGTAATTGAAGTTGGAATATTTGAAAAAGGGGTTCCGAATTTGGTTGAACGGAGAATATCGGTAGGCTTTACTTCAAAACTACCTAAGAATAGATTACCCGCTGCAATTGGCATTCCAAGCAACGAGCCCCAATAACCTGTTTCGCAAGTTGTTAGTTTTAAGCATTTCCCTTCGACGCCATTGTTTGCTTGACTTGTTGGATATTCTTCTGCTTTTGCTTTTACACCGGTAAAAGCAAAGCCGGCATTGCCACTTGCCCAAGTCATGGTTTCTTTCCCTTGTGCATCTGTTTCGTAGAAAATATGGTATTTTCCCTCTGAGTCGAACTTAATATTCTCAAAGTGATACATTGTGTTAGTAATACCTGAGAAAGTTACTCCTACTTCATATTTTTTCTTCCATTTTCCATCTTCAGAAGTTACTTCATAATATTGAGGTGTGGTAAAATCAAGTATAGTTCCACTATTAGGGACAATAGAAGCTCCCGGAGTCAAAGTAAACTTAGGTGCTAATGCAGTTATATCTGTTCCTGTTTTTACAATTAATGTAACTTTCTTGTTTTCGATGATGGGATCACGATTGAGAACATCACCCGGTACAGTGCATGCAATGATGTCTGCTTCTGCATTAGGTGCTTCGTCTTGTATGCAAGAAACCATTATAAAGCCCAGAAAGAAACAGGCTATCAGATTCTTTAATTTCATTCGATTCTGTTTTTGATTAATAATCCTTTTAGTTTAGTTGATTTTTTGTAAACTTGGCTGCAAAGTTAAGTTTCTTTTTTGAAAAGATACATTTGAACACCTACAATACAACATTTTATAACGGTCATAATGTTCAGAATGGTGCGTTTTTAGTCTAAAGTCCATGAATCTTTCCATTTGATAACAGGTTTTTCGCCTTCAAAATAAATTGGAAGCCAAATATAACGTCCGTCTATTGCATTTTGGGGTGTCCAACGGTCGCCCATGTATATAAATTGGTCTTTCTTACCCCGCACCGGAAGAATATAAGTACTTTGTGAATGGAAAGTCAGGTCCGCATCCTGACCTACGCAGGGATTCCCTAATTCTTTCCATTCTCCCCAAATGGAGGAAGCTATTGCAGACCGTGCTGCATTAGGACTCCACCCGGTGCATCCGGACATGATAAGGTAATAGTTACCATCCTTTTTAAACATGGCGGGAGCCTCCATAAATCGGTTGATAAAAATTCGGGTGTACTTTCCTGTATAGCCGGTATAAGATGAATCAAGTTCGGCAATATGTAAGGTGCTGTTTTCTTCGGAAGAATAGATGTGATAGGCTTTGCCGTCATCATCGACAAACAGATTCATATCACGTGCCATCTGTCCCCGTTCCATATCGCGTCCCAATATATTGAGGCTGTCGGGATGTGCAGGAAGACTACCACCTGTGCATTGACGTTCTTCTTCGATAGAAGGTCTGCGGGCGGTTTTATGGATCGGCAGTACGTTGACAGGCCATGAACCTGCATTGGGGCGGACGGCTTTTAAGAAGGTGTAAGGACCTGTCACCCGGTCACTCACGGCGATTCCGCTTAAAGCTCCCGAATATCCGGCTCCTTTGGGTTCGAGATGGAACCACATGACATATTTTTTAGTGTGAGGGTTGTATATGACTTTGGGACGCTCAAGGATACATCCTTTAGAAATGATATGTTCGGGGTTATTTTCGATCACTGACAGTGCTATTCCACAATCATTCCAATGATATAGGTTATCGGAAGAGTAGCAATGCACTCCTACATTGGCAACGTTGCCGGTTTCACCTTCTGTTTTGTGTTCGCCAAACCAATAGTAGGTTCCGTTATCGTACAAAATACCTCCACCATGTGCGTTGATATGGACCTGATGATTGTCCGGCCATATTTTTCCGGGAGTGAAGGATTGCCCTTTGGCTGTTTGCGAGAAAAGAAAACATAACAGAAAGAGGGCTTTTAGTGTAAATCCTTTATTCATTGCTCTTTTTTATTAAGTATTTGTAATTGAGAGACAAAGATACATGATAATTCTTAAATAACCAGTAAACCGATTGTAAAACTCTTAACTTGTCCGGGTGGGATATTCTTTAGTTAAATGAATGGTTTATAAGAGGATATTTCCTACTTTTGTGCAAAATATAAACCTTGAATAGATGACTGAGTCAGAAAGAAAACAGATAATTGCTTTAGTGCAGCGGGAAGTGATTCCGGCTATCGGATGTACAGAGCCGATTGCAGTTGCGCTGTGTGTGGCAAAGGCTACAGAAACCTTAGGAGCTAAACCGGAAAAAATAAAAGTATTATTGAGTGCTAACATCCTGAAGAATGCGATGGGAGTGGGAATTCCCGGTACGGGGATGATTGGGTTGCCTATTGCAGTGGCTCTGGGAGCGTTGATCGGAAAGTCGGATTATCAACTTGAAGTGTTGAAAGACAGCTCTCCGGAAGCTGTGGAAGAAGGGAAGAAGTTGATTGATGAAAAGCGTATCTGTATTTCGCTGAAGGAAAACATTACGGAGAAACTTTACATAGAGGTGATGTGTGAAGCCGGTGGAGAGCAGGCTACAGCTATTATTTCCGGAGGACATACTACATTTGTTTATGTAGCCAAAGGAGATGAAATACTATTAAATAAACAGCAGGTTTCCGGTGAAGAAGAGGAAGAAGAGGAACTGGAACTCACTCTGCGGAAAGTGTATGACTTTGCACTGACTGCTCCGCTGGATGAAATCCGTTTTATTCTTGAAACGGCAAGGCTTAACAAGAAAGCTGCCGAACAGTCTTTTCAGGGAGATTATGGTCACGCATTGGGCAAGATGCTTCGCGGAACCTATGAACATAAGATTATGGGCGACAGTGTGTTTTCACATATTCTTTCGTATACATCGGCTGCTTGTGATGCACGCATGGCAGGAGCGATGATTCCTGTTATGAGTAACTCGGGTAGTGGTAATCAAGGTATTTCTGCTACATTGCCTGTAGTGGTTTATGCCGAAGAAAACGGAAAACCGGAAGAGGAACTGATCCGTGCTTTGATGATGAGTCATTTGACTGTGATTTATATTAAGCAAAGTCTGGGACGTCTTTCTGCACTTTGCGGTTGTGTGGTAGCTGCTACCGGTTCCAGTTGTGGAATCACCTGGTTGATGGGAGGCAGTTATGAGCAAGTGGCTTTTGCTGTTCAAAACATGATAGCCAACCTGACCGGAATGATATGTGACGGTGCGAAACCGAGCTGTGCCTTGAAGGTGACGACAGGAGTGTCAACAGCTGTGTTGTCCGCTGTAATGGCTATGGAGAATCGCTGCGTAACTTCGGTAGAAGGAATTATTGATGAAGATGTTGATCAAAGTATCCGCAATTTGACGCGGATTGGATCTCAGGGGATGAATGAAACAGATAAGGTGGTGCTTGATATTATGACCCATAAAGGGTGCTAATGTTAAACAATGTGTTAAAAATCAGAAGATAAGCAGTAAAAGGCTAATTCTTTCATTTTCTTGATATAAAGAACTTTGACGGAATGACGAACTATTAATGCTGAATATATGAAAAATTACTTTGTATGGTTGCTTCTATTGCTTCCGCTTCTGGCAACCGGTTGTTATGGAGAAGAAGAGAAAGAGGACGGCCCGGGGGATTATATCTGGGATTTCATAAACTATAATATTTATTTTTCGGTGAAGGATGCTGCCGGGGCTAACCTGTTGGACCCGCAGGTTTCATCAAATTTATTGGCTAATGAAATTACGGTGGAATACGAAGGTAAGACCTTTCCGCTGGAAAACTCTGTGGATACGCGGTTTAATATGCCCCGCTCTTTAGGATTAAGAAAAGAGCTACTGGGTAAAGAGAAAAAGCGTGTTCTTTCTTTTGGTGAGTTTTCTCCGGAACATCAATATAAGGGAGAGACTTTTACGATTCATTGGGGAGACGGGACAAAAGACGTGGTGAAATTTGACTTATACATCACCTGGAAGAAACAGGATCCTACGATACATAAGAAACTTTATTTGAATGGTAAGGAATACAGTGAGGACTCTTTTTTGATAGAGATCGTGAAATAGGTGTGCTATACACATTTTGATATAATAAAACGGTGAACATACCATGCATGTGCAGTATGTTCACCGTTTTTTATTTTATAGATAATCGCTCAATTAATGGCAATGCCCGCAACCGCAGCTGTCTCCACAGCTATCTCCGCAGTCGTCACCGCAACCGTCACCACAACTTCCGCAGCTGCAACCACCTTCACCGGTCATCATTTTAACCATTTCCTGGATTTCTTCGTTTGTAGCCGGACGGCTTTCAACAACTTCACCCGCGAAAGTCAAATCTTCACCTGCCAACGGATGGTTCATATCCATTACCACAGTGTCGGCTTTTACCTCAACTACGCTACCGTTCAGGCGCTGGCCTTCTGAATTCATCAGAGGGATGATATTTCCCGGATAGATATGTTCGTTATCGAATTTTCCGTCAATCTCGAAGATGTTTTTCGGAAGATCAATCACATGTTCTTCATCATATTCACCGTAAGCTTCGGCAAAAGGAATGGTAAATTCAAACTTATCTCCTTTATTGAGGTTTGCTATCTGTGATTCAAAAGCTTCAAGCGTAGTACCCAAACCGGAAATGAACTGAAAGGGATGTTCGGCTGTTGCTTCTTCTACTAAATCTTTTTTGCCATCTTCTGTTGTATACAGTTTGTAAGCTACAGTGATGTACTTGTTTTCTGCTGTTTCCATCTGTTCTTTATAATGTTATTAATAAAATTCGGATTTTCCGTGGGGACAAAGATACGAATTAATCATCAGAGATTTGTGGACTGGTATGGAGTTTATTCTTTCGTAGTAGAAATTAATACCTGTTGGCTGATAGGCGGTGATTTTATGAAAATAAGGAATGCCATGTCTCAATTTTACTTAAATGAAAAAAAGTATTTTATTTCGTTATTATATATAACAAAATAAATAAAATGTATAAACGGATTGAGTTGTCAAAGGGTTTTCTTTGTATTATTTATTAATAAGATATTAGTGTGTCTTTTGTTTTTTTACAACATACATAAACCTATGAAAACCTTACTGGACAATTTATCTTCTGATTTACTGCAAAATCAGGTCTTTCAAACAGGATTTAGATTTTTAACCATTGTGAAAGGAAGCCATTTGCCGAAAATGGATAGCAATGTTTTAATTTTTATCATGAGTGGCACTATGAAAGTTTTTTCTGGTGAGAAAGAATTAGCTATTATTGACGAGCGGCATATCTTCTTTTGGGATAAAGAAAATGATCATGTTTGTGAGATGCTTTCAGATACACAAGTCATTCTGTTTGCATTCGGCGATTTAATTGTACATGATTTGCTGACATTTAGGCCTTATGCTTCTTTTCAGGACAAGTCTGCTCTGAAAGGTACAGGACTCAGATTCGCGGAGCCATTGAACTCTTTTCTACAGCTTCTGGTGCTGTATCTGGAGATGAAATTAGATGATGTCTCCTTGTATATAACGAAACGGCAGGAACTGTTTTATATTCTGAATTCTGTTTATAATGAGCAGGAACTTGCAATTTTATTCAGCTCTTTGACGGAACAGTCATCCAAATTCAAAGAACAGATACTGGAAAACTATCTCAGTGCAAAAAATGTAGGCGAGTTGGCCAGTCTGTTAGGATACGGGGTCACCAATTTCCGGGTTAAATTTAAAGAGCAATTCGGAGTATCGGTTTATCGTTGGCTCCTCAATCGGAAATCACAACGAATTATTTATCGCATTACCGTATATGGTGATGAGTTTAGCCAGATTATCGATGACTTTGGGTTTTCGTCTCCTTCACACTTTAATAAATTTTGTAGGTCACAATATGGACTTACACCTTGCGAACTTCGCAAGAAACTGAAAACAAACAATAATTCTTAAATTGGAGCTTATGTTAAAAATTCGTTGTTGTATGGAAACAGAATGTAAAAGAGTCATTCTTTTCCTTTTCTTGTCTCTGCTGTTTTGTAACGGCTTTGCCCAGACAAAAACATCGGTTGGGGCCGATGAACCTCTCAAATCGTATTCCCATTGGTACTTCGGGGCAGAGTATGCTACTCCCTTTTTATTCGGTGATTTTACTTCATTTTCGGCAGATAAAACTTATGTCGGGTCTCAGTTTGGGGGATTTGCAGGCTATCAGATCAATTCGTGGATAGGTATAGAGGCATCCGCACGGACCGGATATACCAGAATGGGCGCAAAATCTTATGCGTCCGATTACCTCCTGAGTGCTGACGGAATGACTTATTATACCAAGCAGGACTTTACTACCTGGAAGTATAAGGATGTGTTTTCGAAAGTACACTTCACCAATCTTGGCTTACAGATGAATCTGAATGTAAATAACTTCTTTGGACCCAACCGGGGCAACCGGCGTTGGACGGTATTGCTGAGTCCTGCTGTTTATGCACAACGTTTCTCTACGGAGTTAGTAAATAAGGCGGATAAGAGCCCGTTGTCAGGCAAAAAGACTGATGACTGGAACTTTGGAGTAGGGGGAGATCTCTCTTTGCGTTACAAGATTTCACGCGCTTTTGACGTACAGTTGCGTACGGGAATTATATGGGTCAATAATAATAAGATGGATGGTGTGTCGACCCTTATCAAGTCAAAAGACCATTTTATGACGAGTGCCGGGCTTTCCTTGATATGGAAAGTGGGTAAGAAGAAACAAGATAATGCCCTTTATGCCTCAAAGCATGTGACAGATATTGCGGTAAGATATATAGAGGAGCGCGCGGTGAACTTACCCACACCTGTTTGCTGTACGGAGGATTCGATAGAGAAGAACCGGATGAAACAGGAAATAGCTTCCTTAAATATGCAGTTGCAGCAAGCGCAAACGGATGCGAAAGAGAGAGTGGAATCCAATCCGGTGCTGGGATTCAATGAGTTGCCTCCTGTCTACTTTAAGAGGGGATCGGCTTATCTGAATGTAGCTTTATACAAAAATGAATTATCCCGCATTGTGGAAACCCTGAAAAAGTATCCTGATCTGAAAGTCATTCTTTTGGGTTATGCCGATCATACGGGTAATCCGGATATTAATCAAAAAATCTCTTTACAGCGTGCGGAGGTGTTGGCAACTTACCTTGAAAAGAAGGGAATTGACAGCAAACGTATCAACGTGAAAGGAGAGTGTATAGATACGCTTACTTCCGATCCTAACAACTACAGTGTACTTGCCAGGCGAGTTATTGTTGAAATTCAAAAATGAAAACTATGATTAGAAAGAGAATATATCTGTTGTTGTTATTGATTCCGTTGCTGTATGGCTGTAAGGAATCCGATTTCAACGATTTACTTGACAGACAAGGCGATCAGAAGAAAGAACTGCAGGAACTGACAAAGTTATGTAAAAAATTGAATGAAGATATTTATAATCTTCAGGTGATTGTCAATATTGAAAAGATAGGAGACAATATCACTCGCATTGAGGAGTTGGCGGATGGTACGGGATATACCATCTCCTTTTCCAGAAGTGCTCCGATCACTATTCGTAACGGAAAGAAGGGAAATACGGGTCCCGATGGAGATGCCGGCAAAGACGGTATTGACGGTACGGACGGCAAGGATGGTGTAGATGGTACGGACGGCAAAGATGGCGTAGACGGTGCCGATGGTACGGATGGTAAAGATGGAGAGAACGGCACCGATGGTAAAGATGGTGTGGATGGAACGAATGGCTCCGATGGCAAGGATGGCGTGGATGGAACAGACGGTAAAGATGGAGCTAATGGTACGGACGGAAGCAAAGGAGAACAAGGTGATCCCGGACAGAATCCGGTGGTCGGCATTATGCAGGACCCCACTGACTCGGAATATTACTGGACTGTAAAAGTCGGTTCCGGTGAACCATATTATCTGGCGGACAATGACGGAAACCGGATAAAGGCAGTCTCTGCGGTCCATGATGGACGGACTCCCCGGTTAGGAGTGAAACAGTGGACGGTGGCTGATGGCGGTGACGATAACTATTACTGGACGCAGAAGATAGGGTCCGATCCTGAAACATGGATTGAGGCGGGTGGAAAGAAAATAATTGCCAACGCAAAAGATGCCGTGTCTGTGTTTGAGAAGGTGGAATATAAAGATCCGGATTATATAGAGTTTACTTTAAGTGGGGGAGCAACCCAATTTAAAATACCGGTGGGAAAACCTTCTATTGAGGTGCCGGAGGGACGCAAACTGCTCTTCTTCAGTCGTGGCGAGTCCCGGGTGATTGCTTTCAGTTGTAAGGGTATCTCTAAGGAACGGCTATCGGTAGATGTTCCGGAGGGATGGAAGGCAACGGTTGATTTTGATGCAGGTACACTGGCCCTTGAAGCTCCTTTGGCAGGAGCAGCGGGCGTAGCATTATCCGGAGATGTAGTACTGAGGAGTACGAATACCACAGAAGAAGCAGCACGGAGCTCTTTCGCCGTGAGTATGCTTTATAGGATAATGCTTCCGGATTTCAAAGGCTCTTATGTCTACAACATCCGTCTTTGGGGTAAAAAGGTGGGAGAGCTTTGCCGGGAATATCAGCGGGAGTTAAAGCAGTCTGCAACGATTGTCTATCCTTATCTGACAGGAGGAATTTATGGGGCGGGGCTTATCACGAATACAGGAGGCACGGTGCAGCACGACGGTACGGGCTATCATGCTCCTGCTGCCGATCGGCCGGCAGTCATGTATATCTATACTGAAGACGGGGCGGAATTCTATACCGACAGTTCGTTGAAAGGACGGGAACCGGATTTCGGAGATGGTCTGCAAGCGGAAAAACTGACTGATGTGGATGGTAACACCTATCGCATCGTGAAAATAGGTAAACAGTATTGGACCATGGAAAATTTACGGACGCTTAGTTATCCTGATGGAAGTCCTGTCGAAACTAACTTATCGGGGCATGCTTGGAAAGAAAGTGGATTTGAAGATACAGGTTCAGGTGCTTGTGCCGTGTATGATTATCAGGACGCCTCCGCTACAGGAGCTTTTGCCAATAAAATATCTTATGGCGTTTTGTACAATTGGGTGGCAGCAAAGAAAGTAGTACCCGATGGATGGAAACTTCCTACGGAATCTGATATCGTATCTATATTGCGGGCTTTTCTGGGCACCAATGCCGGTACGTTATTGAAGGAAGCCGGGACAGAACATTGGAATGTTGCCGGCGGAACTGATCTCACTGGTTTTGGCGGTTTCGGAGGGGGATATAGGGCTGCTGACGGTCTTTCGTTTAACGATCTTCAGCAAGCCGGTATCTGGTGGAGTAGCGCCAGCCTGGAGAGTGTCGGTGCTGTATTCAGGTTGTCTGCAACTTCTTCCGAGCTTGGGTTTAATAGTGGAGATAACAATTCGGTGGGGTATAGCGTACGGATTTTGAGAGAAGATTAATCTTTAAAACAGGAAATCATGAAGAGATATAAAAAATATATATTTATCATTTTGTCGGTTTTGTTGGCAGGAGGATGTGTTCAGGAGGACATTAACGAAGCCTTGCGCCGGGAAGCCGAATTGAATGTCCGGATGGGAAAGCTCCGGGAATGGATATCCGATACCAATAATGAAGTACGGCTGCTTGCCACGATAGTGAATACGATACCGACTCATGATTACATTGAAAGTGTGACTGAGTTGCCCGATGGGAGCGGTACACTGATCGTTTTTCATAAAGGGGGAGACATGCTTGTAAAGAATGGCCTGGTTGGGAATAAAGGAGAAAACGGTAATGACGGAACCGATGGCAGTAATGGCAATGATGGTCAGAACGGCGCAGATGGTACGGATGGCAAGGATGGTGTTGACGGTGAAGATGGGGCAGATGGTCAGAATGGCTCGAACGGAACTGACGGAACCGACGGCAGTAATGGCAATGATGGTCAGGACGGCGCAGATGGTACGGATGGCAAAGACGGAGTTGACGGTACTGACGGTAAAGATGGTGTGAAAGGTCCGGCCGGAGATACTCCGTTGATGGGTGCTAAACAGGATACGGATGGTAATTATTACTGGACTGTACAGATAGGTGCCGGAGTGGTAGAGTGGCTGACGGACGGAGAGGGTAATAAAGTGATTATGACTCCGGTAAATGGTATTACTCCATCTGTCGGTATAGCTAAAGATACGGACGGAGAATATTACTGGCAGGTTACTGTCGGAACTGTTACGAAGTGGATGACAGGAGCAAGCGGAGAGAAAATTGTAGCCACCGTGACAGATGGCAGCCAGTCCATCTTTACGTCTGTGAATCCGGGAGATCCGGAGTATGTCATTTTTACAATGACTGACGGAAGTGTCTATAAGGTGGCTAAATTCGCAGATAATAAACTGATATTCAATGAAACGGGACCTCTTTTCTTCCGTCGTGGAGTAGCACTGGACATTCCGTTTGATTGTAGTGGTTTCCGGCAGATAGTAAAGGTGGCAGGAACATGGGATGCTACGATTAATTATCAGCCGAAAGCTTTGCAAGGGGTGCTGACTGTGAAAGCGCCTGCTGCCGGTTCGGCTCTGCCGGCTTCGGAAAGAATAACGATAGAAGGCACAGATGCCTTGGGAAATACTGTCCGGGCAGACATCTTGGTAACGTTGTATTATCGTATTGAGCTCCCGAAGTTCAATAGTTCCCTGGTTTATGATATTTTGATGGAGGGGTTTAAAGTAGGAGAAATATGCCGGGAATATGTGCCGGCTTATTCCACGACGGACCGGGCTACTGTAGTCTATTCTTATAATGCTGCTTCGCGTGTTTTTGGTCCGGGGATTATTCTGGAGAACGGAGCGTCGATACAGCATGACGGAACAGGGTATACTCCCGTTACGGGCAATCCGTCATCTACTGCCATACTGACGGAAGACGGCAGTCAGTATGTAATGCCGGCAGATGGAACAGATGGGCTGGTGAACGGGACTGTTTGCGGGCTGAAAGCTTCCTTGGCTGTCGATGTGCAGGGATATGCTTACCGGGTTGTGAAAATAGGCAGTCTCTACTGGATGGGAGAAAATCTGAAGACAACCCAATTTAATGATGGTACTCCTATTCCTACCGGTTTTGCCACTTCAGAAGCTTGGATGATTCAGTGCGGGTCAGATCTTCCGGCATGTCAGGTCGACCGGGCGGCTAATGCCAATGCACCGAGTGCTATGCAATATCGCAACTTGTACGGTGTGCTTTACAATCGGTTTGCGATGAAAGGAAATATAGCTCCCCAAGGATGGCATGTTCCTTCTAAAGCAGAACTGCAAGCATTGGTAGACTTTGTGGGGGCAGATGCACGTAAACTGAAATCGACAGCTATTGGGAAAGGGCTCGGAAGTTGGACGGAGAGTGCCGGAATAGGGGGAGACAATCTGACCGGTTTTACTGCTTTACCTGCTAATACGGTCGAGGGTAGTAATGGCAGTACCGGAGCTTCGGAAACAACAGGGCAATGGTGGTCGACGGAAGCGGATTACCGCATCCGGATGAGTTTTAGGTCCAATTCTGTAGAGCAACTGACTCCCGGTGTTGCCGGGTTGGGCGAAGGTAACAGTATCCGTTGTGTCCGGGATGCAAATTATTAATTTAACTCTAATGAATATGAATCATATAATCAAACTATTGTTTCTCTGTTTGTTCCTCGTTGCTTCCTGTAGTCAGGAAGAGATAAACGAAGTGCTGAAGAATCACGCGGAAATGGAGGAACAGGCAAACTCTATCGAAGAGTTATGTAAAAATATGAATAGGGATATTGTTGCCTTAAAGCTGATCATAGACTCGTCTGAATCCGGTGATTACATTACCGGATTCAACGAACTTGCCGATGGAAGCGGCTATACGATCAGTTTCTTTAAGAGTGGCACCATTGTCATCAAGAATGGTGAGAAAGGAGACGACGGTAAGAAAGGGGAGGACGGTAAAGATGGTCAAAATGGTCAGGACGGCACCGACGGCAAAGATGGTCAGGACGGTACCGATGGCAAAGACGGAGTTGACGGTCAGGACGGCCAGGATGGTCAGGATGGTACTGATGGCAAAGATGGAGTTGACGGTACCGACGGCAAAGATGGTCAGGATGGTACCGATGGTAAAGACGGAGTTGACGGTACGGATGGTAAAGACGGTGCGGAAGGAGATAAGGGAAAAAATGGTGTAGCTCCCGTCATCACCATGAAAATGGATACGGACGGGCATCTGTACTGGGCTAACAAGGCTCCGGATGGAACTTCTTCTTTTCTTTTGGATAACAACGGGCAGAAAGTCAGAGCTTCGGGAGCCGATGGCATTGTTCCGGTCATTGGGGTCAATGCGGCAGGATACTGGACGCTTGACTACGGGAGTGGTCCTGTTGAATTGGAAGATGCTGCGGGTAATCCGATGAAGGCGAAAGGTGCATCCGGCGATCCTATGTTCCGGAAGGTGGTCAGTGAAGACGGTTATATTGTATTTTATCTGAGTGATGGAAAAACTCTTAAAGTGCCGGAATGGCAAGGATCACAGGTCGGACTGGAGACTTCGGAAGTGGCATATTTCCATCGGAGCGAATCCCGGACCTTTGCATTTACTTGCAGTGGCGTGAATAAAGATATTGCTCCGGTATGTACGGCTCCGCGCGGTTGGACAGTTACGGCAAGGTATACATCGGCCACCGATGGCGAAATAACAGTGATTGCCCCTGGTAAAGGTTCGGCTGATGGAGCATTGTCCGGTACTGCTGTCCTCGAACTGACTGCTAAGGATGGTAAGAAATTGCCGGCAACGCTTGAAACTACCTTATTACTTGAATTTAAAGTGCCCGATTCTTCCCGTTCGTTTGTTTATGAACTTTATGTTGAGGGAGTGAAAGTAGGAGAACTATGTCATGAGTTTATTCCCGATTATTCATTTGGATCGGGTAAAAGTGCCTCGGTCTTTTATCCTTATAATGTTTATAACAAGGCGTTTGGTGAAGGAGTGGTTCTGGACAACGGAGGAAAGGTGGATTATCTGACTACCGTTTATACGCCGGGTACTAATACGGAGCCATTCATCTCTTTGTTTACCGAAGACGGAGTGAATTTTATTACCGGTGATTATATCGGTTACTCGGGCAATCAGGCAAGCGGACTCCGTCCTTATCAGGCTACCGACAATGAAGGTAACTCGTATCGGGTGATGAAAATCGGTACACAGTATTGGATGGCGGATAATTTGCGGACGATAACAAACAGTGCAGGAGTCATTTCCTCAGAATGGAGAAAGGATGGTATCCCGCGATATGCTGTATATGGTTTCCCCGCTGGCATTACGGAAGATAGCCGGACCATTCGCAATCAATATGGACTGTTGTATAATGTAGGTGTGTTTTCTGGTAGCACGTCCTTGGTCCCTAAAGGCTGGAAAATACCAGATCATTTGAGCGACTGGGATACATTGCGGGATTTCTTAGGTGGGGATCCTAAAGTAGCCGAGGCATTGAAGATTGCCGGATTTGTCGGGAAACCCGGTGGACGGCGCAATGCTGATGAGCCTTTTGCTTTCCAGGAAAAAGATGAAGTTGGGTATTGGTGGTTTAGCAGTTTTGACGGGGGTGAATGCTGGGCACTCTGTATCAACCCTTCGGATGTAGCAGTGGCGCAGTGCACGAATACATATAGCCGTTCTTACGGATTTAGTATACGTTTTATTCGTCAGTAATATGCTATTGTTTACTTTGAAACTTTAAACTCTTGTTGCGAAAACATCCGGGTGTTGTTGTATGAAACATCCGGATGTTTTGTACTATAACATGGGGATGTTGTATCGTAAAACATCCCCATGTTTTATTGGTTTGACTTTAATCTAATCTTTCCGCTCTTTTTTTTTTCCTTGATTTCTATTGATGTTTCTTTGTTTTCTTCCTTGAAGAGTTGTCGCATAATTGGTATGTTTGTGCTGTTTATATTCAATTTGTATATATTCTGAAAGCGGATTTTTATAAGGAATAGTTCGGAATATAGTATTCTGAATGATAAATGCGTATTTAATGATGGGCTTTGCTTACAATTATTTTGTTTTGAGTGATTTTTTTCTTCAATTTGTTTGGAGTTTATAAAAAAGCACTTACCTTTGCAGCACATAAAGAAAGAAAAACAGAAGTTATGAATAATCATACATCAATTAACCTGGCAGTCCTGCATATTATTCGCGTCGTGGTGATTCCATCAAGAGCGTGAGAAAGGTTATGTATGTATTCGTACAGATAGAAGATATGATTTAGAGCCTTTCTCACTACGGTGGGAAAGGCTCTTTACTTAAAAGGAATATTGAAATGAAAAAGCAGTTACGCAGTTCGTTCAGCACACAAGGCCGTCGCATGGCGGGTGCCCGGGCACTTTGGGCAGCCAACGGTATGAAAAAAGAGCAATTAGGCAAACCTATCATTGCCATCGTCAATTCGTTCACTCAGTTTGTTCCGGGACATGTACATCTACATGAAATAGGCCAGTTGGTGAAAAAAGAAATTGAGAAGCTGGGATGCTTTGCTGCAGAGTTCAATACGATTGCCATTGATGATGGCATTGCTATGGGGCACGACGGAATGCTCTATTCCCTTCCCTCCCGGGATATCATTGCCGATAGCGTAGAATATATGGTGAATGCCCATAAAGCGGATGCCATGGTATGTATCAGCAATTGTGACAAAATCACTCCGGGAATGTTGATGGCGGCTATGAGGCTGAATATTCCTACTGTATTTGTATCCGGAGGCCCGATGGAAGCCGGTGAATTGGACGGGCAGCATTTGGACCTGATTGACGCGATGATTAAGTCGGCCGACGAAAGTGTGAGCGATGAAGAAGTTTCCAAAATTGAGAACCGGGCCTGCCCCACTTGCGGGTGCTGTTCGGGGATGTTTACTGCCAACTCGATGAACTGCCTCAACGAAGCGATTGGTCTGGCACTCCCTGGAAACGGAACGATTGTGGCGACTCATGCCAACCGTACCCAATTGTTCAAAGATGCTGCGAAACTGATTGTAGAAAATACCTATAAATATTATCGGGACGGTGATGAGAGTGTGCTTCCCCGGAGCATTGCCACCCGTGAGGCATTCCTAAACGCCATGACGCTGGACATCGCGATGGGAGGATCTACCAATACGGTACTCCATCTGCTGGCGGTAGCCCATGAAGCAGGAGCGGACTTTAAAATGGATGATATCGATATACTGTCGCGCAAAAGCCCGTGCCTGTGCAAGGTAGCGCCGAACACTCAGAAGTATCACATTCAGGATGTGAATCGTGCCGGGGGGATCATGGGGATTATGGGACAACTTGCCAAAGCCGGATTGATAGATACATCCGTGCCCCGTATCGATGGGATGACATTGGGTGAAGCAATTGATAAATATGATATAACAAGCCCGAACGTGTGTGAAGAGGCTATTAAGAAGTATAAGAGTGCGGCTGCCGGAAAGTTCAATCTGGTGCTCGGCTCTCAGGACGTCTATTACAAAGAACTGGATACGGATCGTGCCGAAGGGTGCATTCGCGATATGGAACATGCATATAGCAAAGACGGAGGACTGGCCGTACTGAAAGGAAATATAGCTCAGGATGGTTGTGTGGTGAAAACAGCCGGTGTGGACGAAAGTATCTGGAAGTTTACCGGTCCGGCAAAGGTATTCGATTCACAGGAAGCCGCCTGCAATGGGATACTCGGAGGAAAAGTTGTCAGCGGAGATGTAGTCGTCATCACGCACGAGGGTCCGAAGGGAGGTCCCGGTATGCAGGAGATGCTTTATCCCACCTCTTATATTAAATCGCGCCATTTGGGCAAGGAGTGTGCGCTGATTACCGACGGCCGTTTCAGTGGCGGTACATCGGGACTCAGCATCGGTCATATCTCTCCCGAAGCGGCCGCTGGAGGTAATATCGGGAAGATCAAGGATGGTGATATCATCGAAATCAATATCCCCGAACGGACTATCAACGTGCGACTGACCGATGAAGAACTGGCTGCACGTCCGATGACTCCGGTCACTCGTGAACGCTATGTGCCTAAGAGCCTTAAAGCGTATGCCAGCATGGTAAGCTCTGCCGATAAAGGGGCGGTGAGACTGATTGATTAACTATGGGGTTGTTTCAATCGAAATCATAAATCGTTAAATTGTAAATTTTAGTACATGAGTAAAGATATAATTTCAGGCGGTGAAGCATTAATGCGTTCTTTGGAATATCATGGTGTAAAGACGATCTTTGGTTATCCCGGAGGTTCCATCATGCCGGTATTCGATGCCTTATATGACCATAGGGAGACTTTGAATCACATTTTGGTTCGCCATGAACAGGGAGCGGCACATGCTGCTCAGGGGTTTGCCCGTGCTTCGGGTGAAGTAGGGGTTTGTCTGGTGACAAGTGGCCCCGGGGCTACTAATACCATTACCGGTATTGCGGATGCGATGATTGACAGTACACCGATTGTGGTGATTGCCGGACAGGTGGGAACGGCTTTTCTCGGTACGGATGCTTTTCAGGAAGTCGACCTGGTAGGTATTACACAACCGATCACGAAGTGGAGTTATCAGATTCGCCGTGCCGAAGATGTTCCGTGGGCAGTGGCTCGTGCTTTTTATATTGCCAAAAGCGGACGTCCGGGACCGGTAGTGCTTGATTTCGCGAAAAATGCTCAGGTGGAGAAGGCGGAATATTCTCCTACAAAGCTTGATTTTATACGCAGCTATGTGCCTGTACCCGAGACCGATCCGGAGGCTGTGAAAGTAGCTGCCGAATTAATTAACGGTGCGGAACGGCCCTTGGTATTGGTAGGTCAGGGTGTGGAGTTGGGCAATGCCCAGCAGGAACTGCGTGCTTTTATCGAAAAAGCAGGCATGCCTGCCGGATGTACGCTGCTGGGACTGTCGGCCTTACCGACTGAACACCCTCTGAATAAAGGTATGTTGGGAATGCATGGTAATCTCGGACCGAACATGAACACCAATAAATGTGATGTCTTGATCGCTGTCGGTATGCGTTTTGACGACCGTGTGACCGGCAATTTAGCCACCTATGCTAAACAGGCTAAAGTGATTCATTTTGATATTGATCCGGCTGAGGTGAATAAGAATGTACATGCGGATGTAGCAGTATTGGGTGACTGTAAAGAAACACTTGCCGCGGTAACGGCATTGCTTCAACCCAATGAGCATAAAGAGTGGCTGGATAGTTTCCTGCCTTATGAACAGGTGGAAGAAGAAAAGGTGATCCGTCCGGAATTGCACCCGATGGGCGATACGCTTTCAATGGGAGAAGTGGTGCGTGCAGTAAGCGATGCAACGAATCATGAAGCAGTATTGGTAACTGATGTAGGGCAGAACCAGATGATGTCTGCCCGATACTTTAAATACTCAAAGGATCGTAGCATTATTACCTCCGGAGGGCTCGGCACTATGGGATTCGGGCTTCCTGCCGCTATCGGTGCTACTTTTGGCCGACCGGACCGTACGGTTTGTGTATTTATGGGTGACGGTGGTTTGCAAATGAACATTCAGGAGCTGGGAACCATTATGGAACAGAAGGCACCGGTTAAAATCATCGTATTGAATAATAATTTTCTGGGAAATGTACGCCAATGGCAGGCAATGTTCTTTAACCGTAAATATTCGTTTACACCCATGTTGAATCCTGATTATATCAAGATTGCTTCTGCTTACGATATACCGGCCAAAAGGGTTTTCACCCGTGAAGAACTGGCTGATGCGATAGAGGAAATGATTGCGACAGAGGGTCCGTTCCTGTTGGAAGCCTGTGTGATTGAAGAGGGGAATGTATTGCCGATGACTCCTCCGGGAGGTTCGGTTAATCAGATGTTGTTGGAATGCTAATAATTTAGAGGTTATGGATAAAACATTATATACGTTAATTGTTCATTCAGAGAACTTTGCCGGATTGTTGAATCAGGTTACGGCGGTATTTACCCGTCGGCAGATTAATATAGAAAGTCTGAATGTTTCGGCTTCTTCCATCAAGGGGGTACATAAGTACACCATTACAGCCTGGACTGACAAGGATACGATTGAGAAGGTTGTCAAGCAGATTGAGAAGAAAATAGACGTGCTTCAGGCGCATTATTTCACTGAAGATGAAATTTATTTCCATGAAATAGCACTTTACAAAGTGTCTATGCCGGAATTTCAGTCACAACCGGAGGCGTCGAAAGTGATCCGTCGTTATAACGCACGGATTGTAGAAGTAAATCCGGTATTTGCCATTGTCGAGAAAAATGGAATCAGTGAGGAAATTACTTCCCTCTACGAAGAATTGAGCGCATTGAACTGTGTGTTGCAGTTTGTACGTTCGGGGCGGGTGGCCATCACTACCAGTTGTTTTGAACGCGTGAACGAATTTCTGGCAGATCGTGAAACCAAATATAACTTAAGCAAAGGAGAGGAAAAATAGATGAGTGATGCGAATAAGATAGGAAGTTATAAGTTTATTGCGGAACCTTTTCATGTCGACTTCAAGGGGCGTTTGACAATGGGGGTGCTCGGTAATCATCTGTTAAATTGTGCCGGCTTTCATGCCAGTGAACGCGGCTTTGGAATTGCTACATTGAATGAGGACAATTATACATGGGTATTGTCTCGTCTGGCCATCGATCTGGAGGAGATGCCTTATCAATATGAAGAGTTTACCGTACAGACGTGGGTGGAGAATGTATACCGTCTTTTTACAGACCGTAATTTTGCTATTCTGAACAAAGATGGCAAGAAGATCGGGTATGCCCGTTCGGTATGGGCGATGATTAATCTGAATACCCGTAAACCTGCCGATTTGCTGACATTGCATGGCGGCAGTATCGTGGATTATGTATGTGACGAACCTTGCCCCATTGAGAAACCTTCGCGCATCAAAGTGACAACAGACAAGCCTTCTGCTAAGTTGACCGCTAAGTATAGTGATATTGATATCAATGGCCATGTGAACAGTATTCGTTATATAGAGCATATCTTGGATTTATTCCCCATTCAATTATATATGAGGAAACAAATTCAGAGATTTGAGATGGCCTATGTGGCAGAGAGTTATTACGGTGACGAACTTTCTTTCTTTGAAGAAGAGGTGAACGAAGATGAGTATCACGTAGAGATAAAGAAAAACGATTGTGAAGTGGTTTGCCGCGCAAAAGTGAAGTTTGTATAGTTTAAAATATAATAGGATGAAAAAAATAGTTTTTCTTTTACTGCTTTTTGTTTCTTGCCGGGTGGGTGCCCAGCAGTTTCATTTGATTCCTAAAGTTGGTTTGAACTTGGCCAACACTACCGGAGAAGTGGATTCTAAAGTACGTCCCGGGCTTAATGTGGGATTGGGTGGCGATGTGATGTTGACTGAACGGTTCGGAATAGAAGCAGGAGTGTACTACTCAATGCAGGGAAGTAAATATAACGGTAATGGGGTTTCTTATACAGACAAGTTGGATTATATAAACATCCCGGTATATGCGAAAGAATTCATATATAAAGGATTGTATCTATTCGGAGGTCCGCAGTTTAGTTTTAATGTGAACTCAGAGAATAAAGCATCTTCGGATCATGCGACCACAGTTATAGGTATGAACGTGATTCGTACGTTTGATTGTGGTGTGGGACTTGGTGCCGGATATCAGTTTGAGCGTGGCTTGCTGGTTTCTCTTAACTATAATATCGGATTGATTAATGTAAACAAAGCGTGGGCAAGTAATTCTAATCCGAAAGCAAACAATAGTGTGGTGCAGCTTAATGTAGGCTGGCGGTTTGCACTATAATAAATAAAGAATATAAGTTTAATTATTAATAATCGGTTTTGCTTCCTAAATAAGATGAAGCAGGACTTTTAAAACAAAAAAGAAAAATGGCACAATTGAATTTTGGCGGTGTTACGGAGAATGTAGTAACCCGTGAAGAATTTCCTTTGGAAAAAGCTCGTGAAGTATTGAAAAATGAAACAATCGCTGTTATCGGTTACGGTGTGCAGGGACCGGGTCAGTCACTGAATTTGCGTGATAACGGTTTCAATGTGATCGTTGGTCAGCGTCCGGGAAAAACATATGAAAAAGCAGTGGCAGACGGCTGGGTTCCGGGTGAAACACTGTTCGGCATCGAAGAGGCTTGCGAGAAAGGTACTATTGTGATGTGTCTGTTGTCAGATGCTGCCGTAATGTCTGTATGGCCTACTATCAAACCTTACCTGACTGCCGGAAAAGCGCTCTACTTCTCTCATGGTTTTGCAATCACCTGGAGTGACCGTACCGGTGTCGTTCCACCGAAAGATATCGATGTGATCATGGTTGCTCCCAAGGGATCGGGCACTTCACTTCGTACGATGTTCCTTGAAGGCCGTGGACTGAACTCTTCATACGCTATCTATCAGGATGCTACCGGAAGAGCTATGGAGAGAACCATTGCATTAGGTATTGGAGTTGGTTCAGGATATTTGTTTGAGACTACTTTCGTTCGTGAAGCTACTTCTGACCTTACAGGCGAACGCGGTTCGCTGATGGGAGCTATACAAGGACTGCTGCTGGCTCAGTATGAGGTTTTGCGTGAAAACGGTCATACTCCATCTGAAGCATTTAATGAAACAGTAGAAGAGCTGACTCAGTCATTGATGCCTTTGTTTGCTAAGAATGGTATGGATTGGATGTATGCCAACTGTTCTACGACAGCTCAGCGTGGTGCTCTTGATTGGATGGGCCCGTTCCACGACGCAATCAAGCCCGTTGTTCAGAAATTATATAATAGTGTCAAGACAGGTAATGAAGCACAAATTTCTATTGATTCCAATTCAAAACCAGATTATCGTGAGAAACTGGAAGCAGAACTGAAGGCATTGCGTGAAAGCGAAATGTGGCAGACAGCCGTGACAGTTCGTAAACTTCGTCCGGAAAATAATTAATCAGAATATACAAGTTCTGATAAGAGGGAGAATGATTGTTCTCCCTCTTTTTATTTTATTGGTATTTAGTGTTTTATTGGTTTTGTGTGAGGTGCGTATGTTGTATAATATGAAAAATAAGTCTGTTTGTTGGATAAATGTATCAAGTTTTATATATATCTTTGTAGTCTAATTCACAAACAAACTATTTGTCAATATGAAAAATCGTGTTTATGCAACGAAAAAGATGCTGGGAGTATTATTAAGTACTCTTTTATTGGGATGTGTGGTTGTGGGATGTATTGATGAGAAAGATCATTATAAACCAGATGAAAAACCGTCCGGGGTAGCTAATACCTTTGATTTTGCAACTACACAAGATGTCCAATTGGATCTGAAGTATGATATTCCTACAGAGAATTATCAGGTATTATTTGAGCTGTATTTTGAGAATCCGTTGACAACTGATGCTGACGGACAGGTTGTGAAACGCACTGATATCGACCCTAAGGTGGTGAGAATGACTGATGGAACCGGAGTTTATCATGCCAAAGAAACAATCCCGGCTTATGGCGAGGAAGTATATATTTATACCTCTTATATCGGAGTACCTATGTTGTATAAAACTAAAATAGAAGGGAATACAATAACGGCTGATATAAACTGGGATACGGCTGCCGAAGCATCTGTGCAGACGCGTGTAGGTGGTGAGTATCAAACGGTGCCTGAAGGATTTTATACTTTGGGCAGTTGGGATATAAAAGGACGGCCTAACTATTTGGATAATGAAGGTGTTATTGAATTGACGCCTGCATTTTACAGAACAATTAACAAAACGATACCGGAGAAGGGAGAATGTTCTTCGAAATATCGCCAGTCGGTTGATTTTATGATTAATGACGAACAAGGTGCCGAAGTGAAGGTGCGTTTTGTCGGAGGGACAAGTGCGGCATATAGTGCGTTTGGTTATTATTGCTATCCGGAAGGGGCAACTGTCGCTCAGATTCAGAAAGCTAAAAAGTACGTTGTATTCCCCAATACCAAAACAGGAGTCGGTATTAAAGGCGGGGAGTGTGTAAAACTACATTATATTGATGCTGACGGAGAAGATAAGGGAACTGTATTTCCAAAAGGGACTAAAATAGGCTGGTTTATTAGTAATGATGCTTTTACGAGAAAAGGGACGACTACTCTTGGCAATGTAGGTCAAGGACGGGGAATGTTCTATTCAACTTCTGCATTAAATAATAAAGGACGTAAACATACAGCTGCATTTAAAATAAATGAATTTATTGTATTATCGTTTGAAGATTGGAAGGATGATCATGATTATAATGATGTTATGTTTAATGTCTGGTCAAATCCGATAGAGGCTATTATCCCTCCCGATATGCCTTCGGTTGATCCGGAAGATCCGGACGATCAGTCAATAGCCTATAAAATGACGTATAAAGGAATTTTGTCTTTTGAAGATAATTGGCCTTCTAAAGGTGATTATGACCTGAATGATGTGATTGTGAAATATAATTCGGTTTTGAGTTTTAACACCAAAAATCAGGTACTTTCTACTGAGGATACTTTTACTGCTATGTGGTCGGGAGCGTTATTTAAGAATGGCTTTGCTTACCAAATGAATACAGAAAGGGCAAATGTAGAAGAGTGTGACTTCATCGAGGGGAAATCGGCTTGGGGAAGTCAGGGGTTGGATAATGAATTAAGCCAGGCTACTGTTGCTGTATTTGCCAATGCTATTGAAGAGACCGGTAGTAATACAAAGACCTCTGTATTTAAGATACGGAATAAATTTAAGCAACCTGTAGATCATGAAACTTTTGGAGTGGCTCCCTACAATTCATTCATCTTCTTGCACCAGAATACAGGAAAGGATCGTACGGAAGTACATTTGGTAAACCATAAACCAACTGATAAGGTAAATACAGCTCTCTTTGGAAGCCAGCAGGATTTATCGGATACAGATAAAGGGATCTATTACGTGTCAGACCAGAATTATCCGTTTGCTATTCATTTGGCAGATGTTGAAACATTCAATACGGAAGAGAAGGAATCTATTGATCAATCATATCCGCGTTTTGCTTCATGGGCAAAATCAGGTGGAAAGACAGATAAGGATTGGTATTTGAAGAAATAAGCAGACTGCTGCTTTATTGTAAACGAGGTTGTCAAAACTCACCACGGAATAACACAGAGTATCTCAGAGTCTTTTTACTAATAATCAGCAAATTAAACTACCCCTGTGCTACTCTGTGTTATTCCGTGATGAGTTTTGATATAACTTCGTTTTTTTGTTATCGGTATTTTTATGAATTTTGCCTGAGCCCATTGATATACTCAATAAACTTTCTGTAGAAAGAGTGTTTGCTTATGGTTGTGGCATCACCCAATATTACCAGTTTCATTCTGGCACGGGTGATGGCTACGTTCATTCGCCTTAAGTCATTGAGAAATCCGATCTGTCCGTTTTCATTGGCTCGCACCAAACTGATAAAGATTACATCACGTTCTTGTCCCTGAAAACCATCTACTGTATTGACAGTGATTCGGTTACGGTAGGGGCGAAAGAATGGATTTCCTTTTATTTTATTCCGTAAATATTGTACTTGGGCCTTATAAGGTGAAATAAGTCCAAAGTCTATACACTCTTCTGCCACTCGGTTTTCTCCGATTTTGCGGATATAATTTTCCAGTTCTTGCAACAGCAGATTGGCTTCCGGTTTATTGATACGTCCGAAACTTTCTCCAACGAACTCTTCATGAAAGTCCATTTCCGAAGTATCGATCCAATTTATGGGAGTGTCCAGCTCGAGTATTCCCCGGTGAGAAATTTCCGGTGCGGCTTCCAGCTCACCTTGATAGAACCAGGCGGAAGGAAACTGCATGATGGAGCGATGCATGCGATATTGTATTTTCAGCAGAGAAACGGCTTCTTGCTTGTTCATTACGACTTTTTCCATTAATGTGCGGTCTAAACCGCTTCGCGCGGCCTCCATACATTTAATGGTCGGAGGGAGTTGGCAATGATCTCCTGCGAGGATTACACGGTCTGCTTTTCGGATAGCTATCCAGCAGGCAGCTTCCAGGGCTTGTGCGGCTTCGTCGATAAAGAGGGTGCTGAAATGCCGTCCGGTGAGAATCCGGTGATTACTGCTGACCAGTGTAGATGCAATGACACGGGCACTGGAAAAGAGGTCTTCGTTGATTAGTATTTCAAGTTCAGTGGCACGCTCTTTCAGGCGGAGTATTCGGTTACGTGTGGATTCGCGTTCAGAATATCCTCCTTTACGCATATGATTCCCCATGTCACGAATGGATTTACGAATACCCCATAACTCGGTATATGCCGGATGACTTTCGAAACGGCGTTCGTAGGTAAACGAAAGCATTTTGTCGTTTACCCGGCTGGGATTGCCGATGCGTAGTACAGGCACTCCGCGGTCTACCAACTTTTCCGCAATCCAGTCGACGGCCGTATTACTTTGCGCACATACCAGCACCTGGTTTTCACGATGCAATGTTTCGTAGACAGCTTCTACGAGGGTAGTGGTTTTACCTGTTCCCGGAGGTCCGTGTACGATAGCCACGTCTTTGGCACGTAGCACTTTGTTAACGGCTTCCTCTTGTGTGGTGTTCAGCCAGGGGAAGCGTACCGGATATATCTCTCTCCATTGCGAAGGTTGTTTACTAAGTAAGATATCACGTAGTTGGGCGAGGCGATTACCTTTCGCACGAATCACGTCTTCCAAGGCTTCGAACATACTGCGGTAGGAAGTCTCATCGAAATACAACTGTACCCCCAGTCTGTCTGCTCCTTGTATTTCAAGAAGTGCACCTGCTCCGGGTACCACGACTACCATACGCTCTTCATCTGCATAGCTTACGGTGTAGATGGAATTGAAATAATGTATGCTGCCATCATAGCCTTGTTCGAAGAAGCAAACAGGACGTCCGAATTCAAATGCATGTTCTATCTCTTTATCTTCTTGACGTTCTATTTCTATCACAAGTTGGTTCAGCGAATTATAAAAACTTCTGCCTGTACTGACGGGATACCAGCAAAGCCCTCGCTTCACTTTCCTCGCAATGCCCATCGTTTCTGTCTGCTTGCGAAATTCTTCTTTTTCATATTCATATTCCATACGTAGCAAAAGCTGTTGGCGTTGAAGATCGCTAAGTGGGGAAGAAGAGTTTGTATTATAATCGTTCATGTTAATGGGGTGCGGGTTAAATTTCCGGCAAAGATAACAAATCTGTTTCCGGATTGGAATAAACATTTCAATTTGTTAAACCTTTCTTTCGTATAATTGGTTATAATAAATAGAAGAACAGATAAAACCAGAATTGTTATGGTATATGATTTGAATATGTTAAAGAGCTTCTATACATCCTATAAAGGGAAAATGGAGCATGTTCGTGCAGCACTGAAGCGTCCTTTGACGTTGGCTGAAAAGATTTTGTATGCACATTTGTATAATGTGGCGGATTTAAAGAATTATGAACGGGGAGAGGACTATGTCAATTTTCGTCCGGACCGTGTTGCAATGCAGGATGCAACGGCTCAAATGGCCTTGTTGCAATTTATGAATGCCGGGAAAGATACAGTGGCAGTACCTTCCACGGTACACTGCGATCATTTGATACAAGCTTACCGGGGTGCTGAACGTGACATTGAAACAGCTACACAAACCAACCGGGAGGTGTATGATTTCTTGCGTGATGTTTCCTCTCGTTATGGCATTGGTTTCTGGAAGCCGGGAGCGGGCATCATTCATCAGGTGGTGCTTGAGAATTATGCTTTTCCGGGTGGGATGATGGTCGGTACCGACTCGCATACCCCGAATGCCGGAGGGCTTGGAATGGTGGCGATCGGTGTAGGTGGTGCCGATGCTGTGGACGTGATGACAGGTATGGAGTGGGAACTTAAGATGCCGAAATTGATCGGGGTACGTCTGACAGGAGAGTTGAATGGATGGACAGCTCCCAAAGATGTCATACTGAAATTGGCCGGTATCCTGACCGTGAAAGGAGGAACAAACGCTATTATCGAATATTTTGGATCGGGTACGGCTTCGTTATCGGCCACGGGAAAAGCTACAATCTGTAATATGGGTGCTGAAGTAGGAGCTACTACCTCTCTTTTCCCTTATGATGAACGTATGGCTGTTTATCTGAAAGCAACCGGACGCGAGGAAGTGGCTGTGATGGCTGACAGTGTAGCTGCCGATCTGCGTGCAGACGACGAAGTAATGGCACGTCCGGAAGATTTTTATGACCGGGTTATCGAAATAAATCTTTCAGAGTTGGAACCTTATATTAATGGTCCGTTTACTCCGGACGCCGCCACTCCTATTTCAGAATTTGCTGAAAAGGTAGTAATGAACGGTTATCCCCGGAAAATGGAAGTAGGTTTGATAGGTTCCTGTACCAACTCTTCTTATCAGGACATCAGCCGTGCGGCTTCCGTAGCCCGGCAGGTGAATGAGAAGAACCTGGGAGTGGCATCACCACTGATTGTAAATCCGGGTTCCGAACAGATCCGTGCGACAGCCGAGCGTGACGGTATGATGGATGTATTTGAAAAGATGGGTGCTACTATCATGGCTAATGCCTGCGGTCCTTGTATCGGCCAGTGGAAACGCCATACAGACGATCCGACCCGTAAAAACTCTATTGTGACTTCATTTAACCGCAATTTTGCCAAACGTGCTGACGGTAACCCGAATACTTTTGCTTTTGTGGCTTCACCCGAGATTGTTCTGGCACTGACTATTGCCGGCGATCTTTGTTTCAACCCGTTGAAAGACCGTTTGGTTAACCATGACGGTGAAAAGGTGAAACTTAGTGAACCTACGGGGGATGAACTGCCATCTGCCGGATTTGTTGCCGGCAATCAGGGATATCAGGCTCCTACGGGTGAGAAAGCTGAGATTAAGGTTGCTCCGGATTCTCAGCGTTTACAGTTACTGACTCCTTTCCCTGCATGGGACGGCAATGATTTTCTCAATATGCCGCTGCTTATCAAAGCACAGGGAAAATGCACCACAGATCATATCTCGATGGCAGGTCCCTGGCTTCGGTTTCGTGGCCATTTGGAAAACATTTCCGATAATATGTTGATGGGAGCGGTGAATGCATTCAATGGTGAAACGAATAAGGTCTGGAACCGTTTGACCAATACATATGAAACTGTTTCGGGTACCGCAAAACAGTATAAAGCGGATGATATCTCTTCCATTGTAGTAGCCGAAGAAAATTATGGCGAGGGTTCAAGTCGTGAGCATGCTGCCATGGAACCGCGTTTTCTGAATGTGAAGGTGATTCTGGCCAAAAGCTTTGCCCGCATTCATGAAACCAATCTGAAAAAACAGGGTATGTTGGCTGTTACTTTTGTAGATAAAGCCGATTATGACCGGATTCGTGAGCACGATTTAATCTCGGTAGTTGGATTAAAAGAGTTTTCGCCCGGACATAACCTGGAGGTGATTTTGCATCACGAAGATGGCACTGAAGAACGGTTTGCGGTACAGCATACTTACAATGAACAGCAGATTGGCTGGTTCCGAGCTGGATCGGCTTTGAACGCCAAATAGCTTGTAGATAGCTTTCCGGGACTTGTTTTAGGTTTTAAATCAATAAATCTTTGGTTTTAAACCAATTGAACCTGACTTTGGAACACGATTGGAGGAGTATATAAAAAAATAAATCAATGAGTAAAATTACCAAACAGAAAGATGGGGGATTGTTGGTGCCGGATGTACCGACAATACCTTTTATAACAGGTGATGGAGTAGGGGCGGAAATCACTCCTGCCATGCAGGCAATAGTAAATGCGGCGGTAGACGTATCGTATGGTGGCAGCCGTCATATCGAATGGAAAGAAGTATTGGCCGGTGAACGTGCTTTTCGGGCAACGGGTTCATGGTTACCTGATGAAACGATGGAGGCTTTTAAGGAATATCTGATCGGCATCAAAGGACCGTTGACAACTCCGGTCGGCGGGGGAATCCGTTCGTTGAATGTGGCTCTCCGCCAGACGCTCGACTTATACGTTTGCTTGCGTCCGGTGCGCTGGTTTCGTGGAGTGGTGTCTCCCGTCAAAGAGCCTGAGAAGGTGAATATGCACATCTTTCGTGAAAACACGGAAGATATCTATGCCGGGATCGAGTGGGAAGCAGGTACTCCGGAGGCAAGAAAATTCTATAAGTTTTTGCAAGATGAGATGGGAGTCAGTAAAGTACGTTTTCCCGAAACCTCTTCTTTCGGGGTGAAGCCGGTTTCGCGTGAAGGTACAGAGCGTCTGGTACGTGCCGCGTGCCGCTATGCATTGCAGCATGAACTGCCTTCAGTCACTTTGGTGCACAAAGGCAATATCATGAAATTCACCGAAGGAGGTTTTAAAAAATGGGGATACGAGTTGGCTGAACGTGAGTTTTCCGATGCGATTGCTTCAGGCAAGCTGGTGATTAAAGATTGTATCGCTGATGCCTTTTTGCAGAACACTCTCTTGATTCCTGAAGACTATTCGGTTATCGCCACTTTGAATCTGAACGGAGATTATATTTCCGATCAGTTGGCAGCCATGGTAGGAGGTATCGGTATCGCGCCGGGAGCCAATATCAACTATGACTCCGGACATGCCATTTTTGAGGCTACCCATGGGACGGCTCCCAACATTGCCGGAAAGGGAGTGGTCAATCCTTGTTCGTTGATACTTTCGGCCGTCATGATGCTTGAATATCTGGGTTGGCAGGAGCCTGCCGACCTGATTGTAGAGGCGCTTGAAGCCAGTTTTGCCGAAGGGAAAGCCACCAATGACCTGGCGCGCTTCATGCACAAAGGGCAGCCACTTTCTACCTCCGAATTTACAGAAGAAATCATTAACCGAATTAAAAATTAATACCTTCAGGACATGAAAAAAGAATATTTGATTTATAAACTTTCCGAGGCAATGAAAGATTGTACCCGGATTGACACCGATTTATTTCCGAAGTTTGACGTAAAACGGGGGCTTCGTAACGAAGACGGTACAGGTGTGTTAGTCGGATTGACTAAGATTGGTAATGTCGTAGGTTATGAGCGAATTCCCGGAGGGGGATTGAAGCCTATTCCCGGAAAGCTGTTCTATCGGGGATATGATCTGGAAGACTTGGCACATGCCATTCTGAAAGAAAAACGTTTTGGATTTGAAGAAGTTGCTTATTTATTGTTATCCGGCAGTTTGCCCGATAAAGAAGAACTGGCTTCGTTTAGGGAACTAATCAATGATAATATGCCTTTGGAACAAAAAACCAAGATGAATATCATTGAACTTGAGGGGAACAATATTATGAACATTCTGGCTCGCAGTGTACTTGAAATGTATCGTTTTGATTCCAATCCGGATGACACTTCACGTGATAACCTGATGCGTCAGAGCATTGATCTGATCTCAAAGTTCCCCACAATCATCGCTTATGCCTTCAATATGTTGCGTCATGCCACTTTCGGCCGTTCGTTACACATCCGTCATCCGCAGGAGAATTTGTCGATTGCCGAGAATTTCCTTTATATGCTGAAACGGGATTATACCGAACTGGACGCGCGTACGCTCGACCTTTTGCTGGTGCTCCAGGCGGAACACGGAGGAGGTAACAACTCTACTTTTACGGTTCGTGTAACTTCATCTACCGGTACAGATACATATTCGGCTATTGCCGCAGGTATCGGTTCGTTGAAAGGTCCGCTCCATGGAGGTGCCAATATTCAGGTGGCCGACATGTTCCATCATTTGCAGGAAAATATTCAGGACTGGACCAATGTGGATGAGATTGACACTTACTTTACCCGTATGCTGAACAAAGAGGTTTATAATAAGACCGGATTGATCTATGGTATCGGGCATGCCGTGTATACCATTTCCGATCCTCGTGCCGTATTGCTGAAGGAACTTGCACGTGACCTGGCACATGAGAAAGGGCGTGAACGCGAATTTGCTTTCCTTGAACTTCTGGAAGAGCGTGCCATTGCCACATTCGGTAAGATTAAGAATAATGGAAAAACGGTGTCCAGCAACGTCGATTTTTATTCCGGTTTTGTATACGAAATGATTGGCTTGCCACAAGAAATCTACACTCCTTTGTTCGCTATGGCACGTATTGTCGGTTGGTGTGCCCATCGTAATGAAGAATTGAATTTTGAAGGCAAACGTATCATTCGTCCGGCTTACAAGAATGTGTTGGAAGAAGAAAAATATGTGCCGTTGAAAAAAAGATAAAAGAAAAGTCTGAGGGTGTGGCAGATCACTTTGCAGCACCCTTATTTTATTTCCGTAAACTATTTGTCTCTTTAAAGTTTTTCTTTTAACTTTGTCCATTGTATAAAATCTTGGATATGAGTATAGAAGGCTTTAATCTGCTTCTTTTGATAATGAGTCTGGTGGCTCTGGTCGTTTTCATAACCCTTTATTTTATCAGGGCGGGATACGGTATGTTCCGCAGCCGTTCCTGGGGTATCTCGGTAAACAATAAGTTGGCCTGGATACTTATGGAGGCCCCTGTCTTTTTGGTCATGAGTTGGTTGTGGTGGCATTCCGACCGTCGTTTCTTTCCTGTAGAACTTACTTTCTTTCTCTTCTTTCAGTTGCATTACTTCCAGCGGGCCTTTGTTTTTCCCTTTTTGATGAAAGGAAAAAGTAAGATGCCGATACTCATTCTTTTGATGGGAGTCCTCTTTAATATCCTCAACGGACTGATGCAGGGTGAGTGGATATTTTATCTTGCGCCTTCAGGATACTACACAGCCGACTGGTTGCTGTCACCTTATTTTTGGATAGGAACACTTTTATTCTTCAGTGGGATGCTAATCAACTGGCATTCCGACTCAGTCATCCGGAATCTGCGTACTCCCGGAGATACCCGCCATTATCTTCCTCAAAGGGGAATGTATCGTTACGTGACTTCTGCCAACTATTTGGGTGAGATTGTTGAATGGATTGGTTGGGCTGTCTTGACCTGGTCTTTGCCGGGATGTGTCTTTGCTTGGTGGACTATTGCCAACCTTGTTCCACGGGCAGATGCTATTTGGCATCGTTATAAGGAAGAGTTCGGGTCGCAGGTCGAGTATAAGAAACGAATTTTTCCCTTCTTATATTAAAAAATAAATTACTTATGAATACACACCTTGCTTCTAAGCTTTTCACACCGATTACCATCGGACCGCTTACATTGCGCAACCGTACTATTCGTTCGGCAGCTTTTGAAGGTATGTGTCCGGGAAACGCCCCTTCTCCGATGTTGCTTGATTATCATCGTTCCGTTGCTGCCGGAGGTGTAGGGATGACTACGGTTGCCTATGCTTCGGTGACCCGTAGCGGATTATCATTTCCAAGGCAATTGTGGCTTCGTCCCGAGATCATTCCCGGCTTACGTGAGCTAACCGATGCCATTCATGCGGAGGGTGCCGCTGCCAGTATACAGATAGGGCATTGTGGCAACATGTCTCATAAAAGTATTTGTGGAGTTACGCCTATTTCTGCTTCATCAGGCTTCAATATTTATTCGCCTACATGGGTACGGGGGATGAGGCGGGAGGAATTGCCGGAAATGGCAAAAGCCTACGGGCGTGCAGTCTGTCTTGCTCGTGAAGCCGGCTTTGATGCTGTTGAAGTTCACGCAGGACATGGGTATCTGATCAGCCAGTTTCTTTCACCTTACACCAACCGCCGGAAAGATGAATATGGAGGATCATTGGAGAACCGGATGCGGTTTATGACGATGGTAATGGAAGAGGTGATGAAGGCGGCCGGCAGTGATATAGCCGTATTCGTGAAGATGAATATGCGTGACGGTTTTCGTGGTGGCATGGAAATAGAGGAGACCCTTGAAGTGGCCAGACGGCTGGAGTCATTGGGGGGGCATGCATTGGTTTTGAGTGGAGGTTTTGTCAGTAAAGCTCCTATGTATGTTATGCGTGGGGCGATGCCCATCAGGACGTTGACGCACTATATGGATTGCTGGTGGTTGAAGTATGGTGTCAAGTTGGCGGGACGGGTGATGATTCCGACTGTTCCTTTTAAAGAAGCCTATTTCTTGGAAGATGCTTTAAAGTTCCGCTCTGAGATTAAAATTCCTTTAATTTATGTTGGCGGGCTGGTGTCCCGTGAGAAAATAGATGAAGTGCTGAATGAAGGGTTCGAGGCTGTACAGATGGCACGTGCTTTGCTTAATGAACCCGGGTTTGTCAACCGGATGCGGCGTGAAGAAAAGGCCCGCTGTAATTGTGGGCACAGTAATTATTGCATAGGAAGGATGTATACCATTGAGATGGCTTGTCATCAGCATTTGGCAGAAGAACTTCCTCTTTGTTTGCAAAAAGAGATCGAACACTTGGAAAATAAATGATGGAACGTAAGCTTGCTATTATTACCGGTGCCGATGGTGGGATGGGGATGGAGATCACCCGTGCCGTGGCTCGTGAAGGTTATGCAGTAATCATGGCCTGTTGTTCGCTGTCGAAGGCGGAACCCAAATGCAGGGAGTTGACGAAGGAAACAGGAAATAAGAATATGGAAGTGTGGGAGATAGATCTTGCATCACTGGCTTCAGTGAAAACTTTTGCAAACCGGGTATTACAGCGGAACACTTCCATAGCTTTGCTGATGAATAATGCCGGGACGATGGAAACCGGATTGCATATTACAGAAGATGGGCTGGAGCGTACGGTCAGTGTAAACTATGTAGGTCCCTGTCTGTTGACGCGGCTTTTGCTTCCGTTGATGGGACAGGGAACACGTATTGTCAATATGGTGTCTTGTACCTATGCAATTGGTAAGCTGGATTTTCCCGATTTTTTTCTTCGTGGTAAAAGGGGAAATTTCTGGCGAATCCCTGTTTATAGTAATACAAAACTCGCTTTGTTGCTTTTTACTTTTGAACTGGCAGAGCGTCTTCGGGTACGTGGAATAACGGTCAATGCTGCTGATCCAGGAATTGTGTCTACCGATATCATCCGGATGCATCAATGGTTCGATCCATTGACCGACATTTTCTTCCGCCCTTTTATACGGACACCTCTTCAGGGAGCCTCTACTGCAATCGGACTATTACTTGATGTGGAAGCAGGGAAACAGACTGCGACATTTAATTTGAATAATCATTTGCATCCTCTTTCCGAAAAATATACTCACCATGTTCAAAGGGTGCAATTATGGGAGGAAACAGAAAGAATCTTGTCAGAGAAGGGGTTTACCGTAAATGATAAACAGTGAACCATAAACATTTTGTATGTTTACCGTCCACCGTCTGTCTTTTTCTGTTGTATACTGTTATCAAATAGACAGTTCTCTCAACACATTGACGAGATCTCTTTTGACAGGTTTATCGTTTTTGATGGCTTTGCTGAACGGAACATAAACAATTTCGTCGTGCTCTATGCCGATCATGACATTACGTTGGTCTTCCATGATAGCATCGATAGCTGCCGCACCCAGACGACTGGCCAAAATACGGTCATGTGCCGTCGGGCTGCCACCACGTTGCAAGTGCCCCAGAATGGTGACGCGAACATCATATTGTGGATATTCGTTTTTCACACGTTCGGCATAATGCATGGCACCTCCGGTAAGTTCACTTTCGGCTACCAGTACGATACTGCTGTTTTTTGATTTGCGGAAACCGCTCTTTATAAATTCCTCCAGTTGGTCGACTTCCGTACTGAATTCCGGAATGATGGCGGCTTCTGCTCCCGAGGCAATCGCACCGTTCAATGCCAGAAAACCGGCGTCGCGTCCCATTACTTCTACAAAGAACAAACGCTCGTGCGAAGTAGCTGTGTCACGGATCTTGTCGACTGCATCCAGAATGGTATTCAGCGCCGTATCATATCCGATAGTGGTATCTGTGCCAAAAAGGTCATTGTCAATAGTACCCGGAAGTCCGATACAGGGAACGTCATATTCTTGTGCAAAGATGCGTGCTCCGGTCAGCGAACCGTCACCACCAATTACAACAAGGGCATCAATCCCTTCTTTTACCATGTTATCGTATGCCATTTTGCGTCCTTCGGGAGTTGTAAACTCTTTGCAACGTGCTGTTTTCAGGATCGTTCCTCCCAGTTGAATGATGTTACTTACATTCTGGCTTTTAAATTCTTTGATCTCCCCTGTTACCAAGCCTCTGTATCCTCTATATATACCTTTTACTTGCAGTCCGTTATAGATTGCTGCACGTGTCACTGCACGAATAGCAGCGTTCATTCCCGGTGCATCACCACCGGAAGTTAAAATACCAACACACTTAACTGTTCCCATAACAATCTTGTTTTTTAATTGACGTTGCAAAGATAACAAAAAGGAGTGCCCTGTATGATTAAATAACGTTAATTCATTGTCTTTTAATCTGTGCCTTTATAGCTTCGGAGATTTCTTCCATCAGCCATTTGGGAGTGGATGTAGCCCCGCACACGCCGATAGAATTGACTCCGGGGAGCAAAGAATCATCGATTTCCTCAGCACTGTCTATCAAATGTGAGTTTGGGTTGACTTTTTTGCACTCTTCGAATAACATTTTGCCATTTGAACTTTTTTTACCACTGACAAAAAAGATCAGATCGTGTGAAGCGGCAAATTTTCGCAGGTTGGGCATGCGGTTGGCTACCTGGCGGCAAATGGTATCATAATATTCAAAAGTCGCGTCAGGCGAAATGTGTTCTTTGATGTATTCCACAATTTCCCAAAACTCATCGAGTGATTTGGTAGTCTGTGAGTATAAGCGTATGCTTTTGCTGAAGTCCAGCTGACGGGCTTCATCGAGTTTTTCTATCACAATCGCCTTGCCGGTTGTTTGTCCGACCAATCCCAGGACCTCTGCATGTCCGTTCTTACCGTAGATCACGATTTGTTTCTCATCAGAGTCCTCCTGCATGTATTCTTGTTTGATCCGTTTTTGCAAACGGAGTACTACCGGACAAGTGGCATCAATGATCTCGATGTTATTCTCTTTGGCGATGATATAGGTCTCAGGCGGTTCGCCATGGGCGCGTAAAAGTACTTTGGCGTTATGAAGTTGCTTGAATTCCTCATGGTTGATGGTAATCAGTCCCATTTCCTTCAGACGCTCCACTTCGCGGCTGTTGTGTACAATATCTCCCAGGCAATAGAGCGTCACCCCTTTTGTGAGTTCCTCCTCGGCTTTGTGGATGGCTGTGACCACTCCGAAACAAAAACCGGAACCTTCATCTATTTCTACTTTTACCATATAATTACAAAATCTGTGATTAAAAAAGGGTGTAGCCATACTGACCGGATGGCTACACCCTTTCCTCAGGATGGCTACACCCTATGGGGCGTATGGCTACACCCTTCCGTTTTTACTCTTTTATCGCTTTTTGATATTCGGCTGTCAGCCACTCCTTTTGCTCGGCAATGGTGAGATGACTGTTGTCTAATAGTAAAGCATCGTCAGCTTTCTTTAGCGGGCTCACTTCACGCGTCTGGTCGATATGGTCACGTTGTTTCACGTTCTCCAATATTTCTTCAAAACTGGCCTCCTGTCCTTTGGCTTTCAGTTCGTCATAACGGCGCTGGGCGCGAATCTCCGGTGAGGCGGTTACGAATATCTTTAATTCTGCATCCGGAAATACAGTTGTACCGATATCACGGCCATCCATAACAATGCCCTTGGCTTTGCCCATTTCTTGTTGCTGGGCCACCATGGCTTCGCGGACAAAACCGAGCGCACTGATCGGACTTACTTTAGAAGAAACTTCCATGGTGCGGATTTTGTTCTCTACGTTCACTCCATTTAAGTAAGTATTCGGGCGACCGGTTTCCGGATCAATCCGGAAAGAGATGTGGATATCGTCGATACGCTGTTTCAGTTTTTCAGTATCAATCGTATCTCCGTTGAAGATGCCGTTCTCTATACTGTATAGTGTAACGGCACGATACATAGCTCCACTGTCGATATAAATGTATCCGATTTCTTTAGCCAAATCTTTAGCCATGGTACTTTTCCCGCAAGAAGAAAAGCCATCAATTGCAATTGTTATCTTTTTCATGATGTTATGCAGCAGGTTTATTCCCTTTTTTAACGTCTTATCTAAATTTTTTCGCCAAATATACTGCATTTTTAAAATATCTGCGTTATATTTGTGGCACAAAAGCAATAACAGCTTAAAAACCAGAAGAACACCAATTTTTATATAATAATTTTATGGAAGTAAAAAAATCGCCCAAAGCAGACCTCGAAGGTAAGAAGACCCAGTGGCTGCTGATCGGTTACGTTGTGGTGCTCGCCTTTATATTCGTTGCGTTCGAATGGACGGAGCGTGATATAAAGATCGATACAAGCCAGGCGGTAGCCCAAATTGAGTTTGAAGAGGAAATGATTCCTATTACACAACAGGAAGAAAAACCGGCCCCACCTCCCGTTGAGGTTCCGAAACAGGCTGAAATCCTGAAGATCGTTGATGACCAGGCTGATGTGGAAGAAACAGCTATTGCTTCAACAGAGGATACCGGACAGAAAGTGGAAGTAAAATACGTACCGGTTGAGGTGAAAGAGGAAGAACCGTCGGAACAGGAAATTTTTGAGGTAGTAGAAGAAGCTGCTGAGTTTCCGGGTGGTATGCCTGCTTGTTTGCAGTTCCTGTATAAGAATATCAACTATCCGACCATTGCTCAGGAAAACGGAACCCAGGGACAGGTTGTTCTTCAGTTCGTTGTTGAACGTGATGGTAGTATTACTGACATTAAGGTTGTAAAGAGCGTTGACCCATATCTTGATAAAGAAGCTCTTCGTGTGGTTAAAACCATGCCTAAATGGAAGCCGGGTAAGCAGAGAGGTAAACCTGTTCGTTGTAGATTTACATTACCTGTACGATTCAGACTGCAATAATCATTGTATAGTATAAGAAGAGAGGCTGCCGTCCAAGCAGCCTCTTTTCATTCAATCCTCTTTTTTTATAACTTATTACTATGTATACAGCATTTCAGCTTCTTGATAAAATAAATTCTCACATTTCAGATATCCAGTTTACACGCACACCGGTTGGTTTGTATGACCCTGTTAAATACGTACTTTCCATGGGGGGGAAACGCATTCGCCCTGTTCTAATGTTAATGGCATACAATCTCTATAAGGAGGATGTTACTTCTGTTTATGATCCTGCTACGGCAATTGAAGTTTATCATAATTATACTCTTTTGCATGACGACTTGATGGATCGGGCCGATATGCGCCGTGGAAAAACAACGGTTCATAAAGTCTGGAATGACAATACTGCAATTTTGTCGGGAGATGCCATGATGGTGCTGGCTTATCAGTATATGGCAAGCTGTTCTTCAGAGTATCTGAAAGAGGTAATGGACTTGTTTAGCTTGACAGCACTTGAGATTTGCGAAGGTCAGCAGATGGATATGGGGTTTGAGTCCCGCGATGATGTGAAAGAAGAGGAATATCTGGAAATGATCCGTTTGAAAACTGCCGTTCTATTGGCGGCCAGTTTGAAAATCGGAGCTATTTTGGGAGGAGCTTCCCGTGAAGATGCTGAAAATCTATATGATTTCGGCATGCAGATTGGGGTTGCTTTCCAATTGCAGGATGATTTGCTGGATGTATATGGCGATTCAGCCGTGTTTGGTAAAAATATCGGTGGTGATATTTTATGCAATAAGAAAACATATATGTTGATTAAAGCATTGGAACGGGCCGACCGGAATCAGTTGGATGAACTGAACCGTTGGCTGAATGCGACTTCATTCTGTGCCGAAGAAAAAATCAGTGCTGTAACCGAGTTGTACAATCAGATAGGTATCAAAGCTGTCTGTGAAAACAAGATGCGTGAGTACTATACTCGTGCGATGACCAGTCTGGGGGCCGTATCTGTCATAGAAGATAGGAAAAGTGAGCTGAAAAAGCTGATGAAGCATTTAATGTACCGCGAGATGTAATATAACGATGCCTTATAGACGTTTGCCAAATACTGATCAAGCCAGGATACGGGCGCTGAAAGCAGCGGTCGTAAAGGGGGACGTATGTAATGTCTATGATTTGGCCGTTTCGTTAAAGACATTGGGGGAAGCACGTATGTTTCTGGCTAAATTTGAGGCTGCGCATTCTTATTATGTACACTGTTATGGAGAACAGAGCAGAAACAGTAAGAAGCATCAGGCCAATGTAAAAGCGGCCCGTCTTTATATTTCTCACTTTATACAAGTTTTGAACCTGGCAGTGATTCGAGCCGAAATTAAAGAATCCCATAAAGATATGTACAGCTTGCCTATGGATAATTTCGGTGTGCCCGATTTGAACAGTGAGGCTTCTATAGCCGAGTGGGGACAGAAAATCATAGAAGGAGAACGGCAACGTACTTCCCGGGGAGGCATACCTATCTATAACCCGACGATTGCCAAAGTGAAAGTACATTATGATATATTCATGGAAGGTTATGAAAAGCAGAAAAACCTTCAACTCCTCACAAATCGTAGCTTAGAACAACTTTCGTCTATGCGTGCGCAGGCTGACCGGTTGATTCTCGATATCTGGAATCAGGTGGAGGCCAAATATCAGGAGGTACTGCCTAATGAAAAGCGGTTGGAGAAATGTCGTGATTACGGTCTGATTTATTATTACCGGACCGGTGAAAAACAAACTAAAGAGATTCTTTAAAATATGCTTGTCGATTCACATTCCCATCTTTTTCTGGAAGAATTTGCCGAAGATTTGCCTTTGGTAATAGAGCGTGCCCGTGCTGCCGGTGTTACGCATATTTTTATGCCCAATATAGACAGTATGACAATCGAACCTATGTTGTCGGTTTGTGATACCTATCGTGACTTTTGTTTCCCGATGATCGGGTTGCATCCTACTTCCGTGAACGATTCGTATGAAAAAGAACTTGAAATAGTGGCTAATCACCTGGCAACTTCGGAACGATTTGTGGCCGTAGGAGAGATCGGGATCGATCTTTACTGGGACAAAACCTGGTTGAAAGAACAGTTGATTGTTTTTGAGAAACAGGTTCAGTGGGCCCTTCAGTACCAGTTGCCGATTGTCATTCATTGCCGTGAAGCTTTTGATTATATATATAAGGTATTGCAGCCTTATAAAAGCAGTGGCTTGACCGGCATTTTTCATAGTTTCACCGGGACGTCCGAAGAAGCTGCCCGGATGATGGAGTTCTCCGGGTTTAAGATTGGCATAAATGGTGTGGTCACTTTCAAAAAGTCAACTCTGCCGGAAGCGCTTAAACATATTCCGTTGGAACGCATTGTGCTGGAAACGGATTCTCCTTACCTCACACCGGTCCCTAACCGTGGGAAGAGGAATGAGAGTGCGAATGTGAAAGATGCATTAATAAAAGTTGCCGAAATATACAAGGAAGATCCCGAAAAAGTTGCGGAATTGACTGCTATCAGCGCATTGAAAGTGTTTGGAATACTCAAATAAGCTCTGTTAGATTTTAAATTTTATTAATTTAGTGGATTTATTAAAGATAAAAGAAGGATAATGCTGCAGAAGAAGAAAAAAAAGAATACATTTGTAGCTGAAAACGCTTGTGGTTCGCATTTTTTTTGTAATTTGCACCCGATTTGAGGAAAGCACCAATTGGAGAGATGCTCGAGTGGTTGAAGAGGCACGCCTGGAAAGCGTGTATACGCCAAAAGTGTATCGCGGGTTCGAATCCCGCTCTCTCCGCAGGAAATTTTAAACAAAAGACGATAAGTAAATACAATAATAATAATTTAATTAATTAATCTTAAAAATTAGACACACAATGAAAAAGTTATTTGCAATTGTTGCTGTGATGGGAGTCTTAACATTTGGCTCAACTCAACTCGTTCAGGCTCAGGATGCTGCTGCTACCGAACAAGCTGCTCCTGCAGCAGACAAACCGGTTGCTGACGCTGTAGCTGAGGCTGCTGAAGCTTCTGCTCCTCTTGCTGGTGCTGAAGAAGAAGGTGGTATCCACAAAGAAATTAAAGTAAAATTCATCGAAGGTACTGCATCTTTCATGAGTTTGGTTGCTATCGCATTGGTTATTGGTTTGGCTTTCTGTATTGAACGTATCATTTACTTGAGCTTGGCTGAAATCAACACAAAGAAATTTATGTCTTCTATCGAAGCTGCTTTGGAAAAAGGTGATGTTGAAGCTGCTAAAGATATCGCTCGTAACACGAGAGGTCCTGTTGCTTCTATCTATTATCAAGGTTTGATGAGAATCGACCAAGGCATCGACGTGGTTGAGAAATCTGTAGTATCTTATGGTGGCGTTCAGGCTGGTTACCTTGAAAAAGGATGCTCTTGGATCACACTGTTCATCGCGATGGCTCCGTCATTGGGATTCTTGGGTACTGTAGTAGGTATGGTTATGGCATTCGATAAAATCCAACAGCAGGGTGATATCTCTCCGACAGTTGTTGCTGGTGGTATGAAGGTTGCCTTGATTACTACTATCTTCGGTTTGGTTGTAGCTTTGATCCTTCAGGTATTCTATAACTACATCCTTGCTAAAATTGAAGCTCTTACAAGCGAAATGGAAGACTCTTCTATCTCTTTGCTTGACATGGTAATCAAATATAACTTGAAATACAAAAAATAATCTGAGATGAGTAAGTTAACATATAAAGTATCGTATTACGTACTATACGCGATGTTTGCTCTTATCGTGATCGTATTGGGTCTTTTCTATTTTGGTGGACAAATGGAAACTCCGCTTGTATACGACATGGATAATCCTGCAAACACAGATGCCTTGCTGTACCTGATGTACGGTCTGTTTGGCATTGCTGTAGTTGCAACTGTTGTTGCTGCTATCTTCCAGTTCGGTTCTGCTTTGAAAGACAATCCTAAGGGTGCTATCAGATCATTGCTCGGACTTATTCTTCTTGTTCTTGTATTGGTTGTAGCATGGTCTATGGGTAGTGGTGAAACACTGACAATTCAGGGATATGAAGGAACTGACAATGTTCCTTTCTGGTTGAAACTGACTGATATGTTCCTTTACAGTATTTATTTCTTGTTGTTGGTAACAGTTGTTGCTATCATCGGAAGTAGTATTAAAAAGAAATTATCATAACTAATTGGGGAAACTCAATAAAATACAGTAACTACAATGGCAAAAGGAAATAGAAAAGTTCCTGAAATTAATTCAAGTTCAACAGCGGATATTGCATTCTTATTGCTTATCTTCTTCTTGATTACGACATCTATGGATACTGACCGTGGTTTGGCAAGACAATTGCCTCCACCTCCCGATAAGGATCAGGTTGACAATGACATCGTTGTTAAGGATCGTAACGTTCTGCAGATTTTTCTGAACTTTCAGAATCAGTTGATGTGCGGTGGCGAAGTTGTTGATGTGAAGCAATTGAGGGAAAAAGCCAAAGAATTCATTGCCAATCCATATAACGATGAAAAATTACCGGAAAAACATGCGAAAGATGTGCCTTTCTTTGGTAATACCATGGTTACGGAGAATCATGTAATTTCTTTGCAGAGTGACCGCGGATCTTCTTATCAGGCTTATTTTGATGTTCAAAATGAGCTGGTTGCTGCTTACAACGAGTTAAGAGATGAATTGGCTCAGGAAAAGTGGCAGAAGAATTATGCTGAGTTGAATGAAGACCAGCAGAAAGCTATTCGTGAAATTTTTCCTCAGAAGATCTCTGAGGCTGAACCTAAAGGAGTTAAAAAGAATAATTAATGGGAAAATTTAATAAAACAGGTAAGCGCGGGATGCCTACGCTGAATACTTCTTCTCTACCTGACTTGATCTTTACATTGTTGTTCTTCTTTATGATTGTAACAACAATGCGTGAAGTTTCTTTAAGGGTTGAGTTTAAGATTCCGCAGGGTACTGAGTTGGAAAAACTTGAAAAGAAATCTTTGGTTACGTTTATCTATGTAGGTAAACCGACAGCAGAGTATCGTAAAAAACTGGGGTCTGAAAGCCGTATCCAGTTGAATGACGCATATGCTGAAGTTGACGAAATTCAGGCTTACGTAACTAACGAGCGCTCAAGTATGAAAGAGGAAGACCAACCCTTTATGACTGTGTCTTTGAAAATAGACCAGGATACAAAAATGGGTATCGTTACCGATATTAAACAGGCTCTTCGTCAAGCTTATGCACTGAAAATTAACTATTCTGCGAGAGCTCGCGAATAAGTTATTCTATACATAGAAAAGGCCGTCTGATTTGTTTCAGACGGCCTTTTTTTATGAGATCCCGGGCTTATCGCTTTCAGCTCTTATAGGACTAATATCCCTCGGGACTTATATGGGTTGCCTGTATGTATTTAGTGGCGATATCGTAACTCCTGTATGGTCGATTACACAGACTCACATGCAGATATAAAGATTGAAATAGTCGATAATCCTGATGAGACCTGTGAAGTCTGTGTAATTCGTACAGTGGTTAATGTATTCCTTTTCGTTTGTTTGAGATGATCTTATTTACCTGTATAAAATTCTATGATTCGTTTGATGGATCTCTGGCAAACCGGACAGAATGTGGGATATTCATTTGTGCGCATGCGGCAATCGAATGCCGGACGATAGATACCTTTAGCTGAGTAACCTCCTCCTTCGTATACACCTGTGGGGTATTTGGCCTTATCTGCTACCGGAGTCGGAACCGGGGTGTCTTTAGTGAGCATATCTTCCCATTTGGAAGCGAAGTTGACACGTGTGGTTATGTTTTGTTCCCATGGTTCGATATTGAGTGGATAGAGGCCGTTCATCACATCTTCGTCATAGAAGTATTCATCGGCCAGACCACCGAAACTATGTCCGAATTCGTGTACCACTACCGGGCGGAAATTGGGGTGATGTGCGGTGGTTAATGTGAAAGCATTGTAGATGCCGCCTCCGCCATATTGCTCTGTATTGGCGAGGATTATGATATGTTCATAGGGAATGCCTGCCAATGCGTCGTTAATTGCTTTTACACGGCTGGTAGTCAGATAGCGGTCAGAGTAGAAAGTATCGAAGTGCGAACCGAAGGCAGTATGTTTCCATGCTCCCTGTTTCGGAGCACTGACTCCGCTGTCTGCGGAAGGACTGGCTACGGCTATGATATTGAAACGGTTCTTCATAGACTGGAACGGTTCGTGCGAAAATAGTGCTTCGCATGCCACGGCTGCATCTTTATAGAAAGTTTCCATTTCGGCTTTCGTATATCCTTCGGCCAGGATTGCCACATCGATACATTGTTCTTCGTTTCCGCTTTTCAGCAAATATTTGTGTGGGGTGATGTGTGTGAGTCCTTTTTTATGTATCAGGATATCATCGGGCTTGACGATATGTTTCAGGCTTGCGCTTACTTCGTGTTTGTTGTTGCGCAGCGTGATTTCTACTTCCGCTGGTTTTACAGGGTAGGGCAGGAGATAAGTATTCTCAAATCCTTTGGTTACTTCTTTAGCTTCGTCTGTCTCCAGCCATTCCTGGAATAGTGAGGAAAACGAAGTGGTATAGATAACTTTTCCACTTTCCACATCACGCATGACAATTTGCCCGTTTCCTTCCAGTGGTAATTCTGCAAGATGATGCCGTCTGCCTGCCCATGTGGGCAGTTCCGAAAGTTCGTCGAGACAAATTGATTGCTTTTCCGCATTTCCGGTGAAAAGATAATCGATGCGCAGTGTTTTGTTCGTAAAGTAGTCCGAAAAGTTTTGTGCGTATGCACATCCTGTCACGAAAAGACAGGTGAATAAGGTCAATATTAGCTTCATATCGTGTGAATTTATTGTTTTTACAAAGGTACGAACTATTGCCGATTTATTCTATTTTTACAAATAAAAGTAATAAACTATAGTATTTATTGCCGGGGAAATAACTAACTTTGCATTAGTGATTGATATATTAAAACAAATTGATTTAAAATGGGACATCATCAATTAGATACTTTAGACGAGCAGATTCTGAAGTTGATTGCCGACAATGCCCGCATTCCGTTTCTGGAAGTGGCAAGAGCGTGCAACGTTTCGGGTGCGGCTATTCATCAACGCATACAGAAGTTGACTAATCTGGGTATATTGAAAGGTTCGGAGTATGTTATCGACCCGGAGAAGATTGGATATGAGACATGTGCTTATATTGGGATTTATCTGAAAGATCCTGAGTCGTTCGATTCTGTGACCAAAGCTTTGGAAGCGATTCCGGAAGTAGTGGAATGCCATTTCACCACCGGGAAATACGATATGTTTATCAAGATATACGCAAGGAATAACCATCACCTTCTGAGTGTGATCCATGATAAACTTCAACCGTTGGGATTGGCTCGTACGGAGACGCTTATTTCATTCCATGAAGCTATCAAGCGGCAAATGCCGATCATGGTAGAAACGGACGAGGATTAAGTTTATCCCCGAACGTAATCTACGAAAGCATATGAGCAGAGATGTTTCTCATCCGCAGGATGGACTTCTCTGCTTTTTTCGTGCCATATGGCTGTATCTACAGCCGGGAAAAAGGCATCTGCTTCCGGAGCTGTGTCATCAACTTCGGTCAGGCACAGTTCGTCGGCCAAAGGCATGGCTTGGCGGTAGACACTTGCTCCTCCGATGATGTATACTTTCTCTTCTTCCTGACAGCTTTTCAAAGCGGCTTCCAGCGAAGTGAACACCTCTGCTCCGGGACATTCGGTTGCCGGATTGGAAGAGAGTACCACATTCCGTCGATTGGGTAACGCTCCTTTAGGAAGCGATTCGAAAGTTTTTCGTCCCATTATGATTGTGTTTCCTGTGGTCAGCGCTTTGAAACGTTTCAGGTCGTTGGGCAGCCAGAATAAAAGCTTGTTTTGAAATCCTATGGCCATTCGGTGGTCTACAGCGGCAATAATGCTAATTCTACTCATAGTCCGGTGGAGTTATGTTATACCGCAACTTTCCCTGCAATGTGCGGGTGCGGATCGTAGTTTACTAATTCAAAATCCTCAAACCGGAAGTCGAAGATACTTTTCACATCCGGATTTATTTTCATCTGCGGCAGTGTACGGGGCTCCCGGCTAAGTTGCAGTTTCACCTGTTCCAAATGATTCAGGTAGATATGCGCATCACCCAGCGTGTGGATAAACTCTCCCGCTTTCAAACCGGTGACTTGTGCCATCATCTGTAGCAGCAGTGCATAGGAGGCTATGTTGAACGGTACACCCAGGAAGATATCGGCGCTGCGCTGGTAGAGTTGCAGGCTCAATCGTCCGTTCGCTACGTAAAACTGAAAGAACGCGTGGCAGGGAGGGAGGTTCATGTGATCCAGATCACCGACGTTCCAGGCACTGACGATGATGCGGCGTGAATCCGGATTGTGTTTGATGGCATCCACCGCTTCACTGATCTGGTCGATGAATCCGCCGTCATAGTTGGGCCACGAACGCCACTGATAACCATAAATATGTCCCAGGTCGCCCTTCTCGTCCGCCCATTCGTTCCAGATGCGTACACCGTGGTCCTGCAGATATTTCACATTTGTGTCTCCTTTCAGGAACCACAACAGTTCGTAAATGATCGATTTCAGATGAAGTTTCTTGGTAGTGAGGCAAGGGAAGCCTTCGTCCAGGTCGAAACGCATCTGGTGTCCGAAGACACTGATGGTTCCCGTTCCGGTGCGGTCACCTTTTTCTGTTCCTTCTGCCAACACCCGGTTGAGCAGATCTAAATATTGTTTCATATGGATGGTTATACTTCTTGAGTTACTAAAAATTCCTGCCAAAGTTACAAAAACAGCCCGAATAACTTACAGGAACGGTGTGAATAAGTTCGCAAACCAACATTTAAACTTCTTCCAAGCCGATTTCTGTCTCCACATTTCCGGGGTCAGACGGGTGCAATGCAGGGTGTCGGCTTCAAAAACGTCATTTAACTGCTGAGTGATGTTTTTGTCGAAAATGAAGGCATTCGTTTCATAATCGTATCGCAGGCTCCGGCTGTTCAGGTTAGCTGTACCTACGGTGCAGAACAGATCGTCCACCATCATGATCTTTGAGTGGTGGAATCCACCGTTGTACAGATAGATATTTGCCCCTTTTTTCATCAGTTTCTGCACGGCATAGAGCGAGGCATCCGGTGTGAAAGGGATATCCGATTTGGAAGAAATCATGATTTCTACTTTCGTTCCCCGGTTCAGTGCCCTCTTGAGGGCCTTGCGGATGGAGGAAGTCGGAACGAAGTATGGATTCACGATGCGTACATCGTGTTGCGCGGCATAGATAGACATGGCATACGTGTGGCTCAGCATTCGGGAGTTCCGTTTGGGAGTGCGGTCTACGATTGCGATGATTGTGTTGCAACTGTCTGCACGTTGCGGATGATTCGGGAAATATTCTTCGCCCACGATGTTTTGTTTGGTAGTCTTGTTCCAGATGTCGAGGAAGATTTCTTGCAGAATATTCACCGCGTCACCTTCGATCCGGATGTGCATATCGCGCCAGGTACCTATCTTGGGCAGCCCGTTGATGTAGTAATCCGCAATATTCATTCCACCCGTATACCCTATTTTTCCGTCGATGACCGCAATCTTCCGATGGTCACGATGGGCTGCATGGTTGATATACGGGAACTTGAACGGATCGAATTTTACGATTTCGATTCCTTTCTCCCGGATTGCTTTCAGATGTTTCTTTTTGAGCGGCTTGTTGTTCGACCAGTTACCGAATGCATCGAACAATGCCCGTACCTTGACACCTTCTTTCACTTTTTCGCCGAGCAGGTCGAACAGTGCATTGGCTATGGAGTCGTTACGGAAATTGAAATATTCCAGATGAATGTGATGCTTCGCTCCGCGGATGGCTTCGAACAAGTCTTCAAATTTCTCCCGCCCGCTTTTGATAAGTTTCACCTTATTATTGTCAGTGATAGGGATGTTAGAGTACTCGAGGAACTGCATGACGAGAGAGTCGCTTCGAATAAATTGTGTAGTGTCCTCCCGCTGCATCAGCAGGCTGTCAATATTCTGTGTTCGGGCAGTGCCTATAGAGAGAATGATCGCTATTATTAAAACGTATAATTTCAAAACCTCAGTCTTTATTTAGTTTACAAGGAAACAAAGATACAACATCTCTGTTCTTGGCTTCTTTTTGTCAAGAGCAGATTTAATGTATATTAACAGTGTGGCGCTTTTCCGGGAAAGAATAGGAGTAATGCTTGATAACATCAGGAGATAATTGATTAACTCCTGATGTTATCGGGTGGAAGAGCCGGGCTTCGGGGGCGAAAGCTTACTGCTTTTGGCAGGAATACACCGTCTTCCGGACCGAAAGACACCGTCTGTTTTCTCCGGACGCACCGTCTTCCGGAAGATCCGCCGGCGATACCACAAAAAAAGGGAAGAGTTGCAACTCTTCCCTTTTACCTCATATTAAATTGAATATATTGTATGTATCTTGTTTACAAAGATAACACATTCTGATCCCGAAAGCAAGTTTTTCACTTGTTTTTAGGGCTGTTGCGCACAAATCCCTGTACGGCTTCCGGATTATCTCCGCATCAAGCCATAGACCATGCCTTGCGTGCTCCGAAGAAAGCGAGTACCAGAATGGCGATATAGAGAGATTTCGGATCGAATCCCGCCGTAAGCCCGTGTTGTATCATGGATACAAAAACTTCACGCAGCGTACTGATAGTGGCTTGCAGACCTCCGAAGGCGAAGAACAAGATGACGCACAATACTGTGCAGACCGTTCCCCATATCTGGATCAACCGGTGATTTCGTCCCGGTAGATTACGCATGACGCGGCGGCTGAACCCATTATCTTTTATTTCTTGTTTTTGCTCGCTGAAGAATTGCTTCAGGAGTTTATCATCTGTTTCCGTCATAACCGTTTTGTTTTAAGTAAATTGCCAATTTGTCTTTAGCCCTCGACAGGTGCGATTTGACCGTTCCTACCGGGCATCCCGTTATTCCCGCAATCTTTTCTATACTAACATCTTCCATATAGAACAAAGTGATGCAGGTGCGTTCTATTTCTTTCAGCGTTCTGAGTGATTGGTAAACATCCATCTGTTCGCCCACATTCACTTGTTCGGTGCTGTTGACAGCATCCACTTCACGGGCATCCAGATCCGTTGTTTCCTTTCGGCTGCGAATATAATCATAAAATACGTTATAAGCAATTCTGTAAAGCCATGTTGAGAAACTTGAAAGGTTTTTAAAGTTTGCGATGTTTGTGTAGGCTTTTATAAACGTATCTTGTGCCAGGTCGTCGCTCAGTTCGCTGTCGCCGCAGGTCAGGTTCAGGAAGAAGCGCCGGACGGGCGACTGATACTTCTGTACCAATTGGTCGAAGGCCCTGGTGTTTCTGAACACCACGACCTGTGCGACTAACGATATATCATTGAGCTGGCTCATTTCTGTTCATTCTGGGTTTCGTCTCTGTGTGTAGGAGTTGTGAAAGGGGCTTCCGGGCGTCCGTGCTGCTGGTTGCGTGAGATGATCCACTGCCCGATTCCGGTGAACAACACCAGCAATCCGATACATCCTATGCTGAATTCGTCTGTGATGGCCCAAAGGAAGATGAACAGTCCGATTCCGGTACAGATGTTTTTGATGCCTTTCGTCCGGTAGTCCTGTGGCAGGCTGTCTTTGAAGATTCCTTCCGGCAGGGGTTGTCCGGTTGCCAGTGCCTGTTCCATCAGTTTGTACTTTGCTTTCCGGTTTTTGTATCGGAAGTAGAAAGCAACGAATACGATAAAGAAAGGGAATCCGAATATCAGTATGACGACTATTAAACCTGTCAGTATACCTCCGTTAATAGCTCCTTTGCCCATATTGAACGGAAATTCGTTTCCGAAATCGAAGCTGCTGCTCTGGTAGTCGGTGTCTACGGTACTGCTGTCCACAATGTCCGTGTATTCAGCAACGAAGGTAGAGTCTGAAGAGTCATTGTTGTTTTGGGTGATGGTTTGGTTCTGTGCCATTGCCAGCGAACAGAAAGTCATAGCTACCATCAAAGCGATAAAGATACGTTTCATATTACTGTTGTTTTTTAATTGTTTTTGTTTATTTGTCTGTTAGACGTAGTTCATAGCGCAGAAAGTTGCAAAGAGACGAAATATTTTTGATATTTGCAGCTATTAATACACAAAAGTGATGGAGCTACAAATCATACAGAGCAAGATTTACGAGATACGGGGGCAGAAAGTGATGCTGGATTTTGATCTGGCAGGGTTGTATCAGGTAGAAACCCGTGTTCTGAATCAGGCAGTAAAGAGGAATAGTAAAAGGTTTCCTGTCGATTTTATGTTCCAATTGAATGCGGAAGAATGGGAAATCTTGAAGTCACAAATTGTGATATCAAGTTGGGGAGGTACCCGCAAGCTTCCTTTTGCTTTTACCGAACAGGGGCTGGCCATGCTTTCCGGGGTGTTGAACAGTGATATTGCCATCGAAGTGAATATCTCCATCATGCGCGCTTTTGTGGCTGTCCGCCAATTGGTTTCGGCTCTTCCGGTGAATGATATCACCAGGTTGCAAAATGAAATCAAAGAATTAAAAGAATATGTAGAAGAGGCATTTGCCGATTACAATGACATCAATGAAGATACGAGGATGCAATTAGAATTGATTAATCAGGCAATTGCCGAGTTGCAGGTCAACGACAAACGACCGGACGGGAAATCCCGTAATCCGATCGGTTTTATATCTTATAATAAAGGAGAATGAAATTACCTATATCATTTATCGAATCGACCCGTGCGCTGATGGGGGATGAAGAGTATCAGAAATTATCCGTTGCATTGGAGCAAGAGCCGCCTGTTAGTGTCCGGCTGAACAGCAAGTTTACTGATTCGCTGTCCTGTTCTTCCATTTCAGGGCGCATTCCCTGGGCGGCAGGAGGATATTATCTCAATCAGCGGCTGACGTTCACCTTCGATCCCCTTTTTCATGCCGGATGCTATTACGTGCAGGAGGCCTCGTCGATGTTTGTGGAACAGGTGTTGCGCCGGTATGTCACGGCTCCGGTGAAAATGCTCGATCTCTGCGCCGCTCCCGGGGGGAAGTCTACTCATGCCCGCAGCCTGTTGCCGGACGGGAGCCTGTTAGTGGCCAACGAGGTCATCCGTAACCGCTCGCAGATATTAGCAGAGAATCTGACGAAATGGGGACATCCCGATGTTGTGGTTACCAATAATGACCCTTCTGATTTTTCGCGGGTCGGTTCCTTCTTCGATGTCATATTGGCTGATGTGCCCTGTTCGGGTGAAGGGATGTTTCGTAAAGATCCCGGTGCCATAGAAGAGTGGAGCCCTGAGAACGTGGAAATCTGCTGGCAACGCCAACGCAGGATTATCACCGACATCTGGCCTTGTCTGAAACCGGGAGGAATCTTGATTTACAGTACCTGTACCTATAATACTCGGGAAGACGAAGAGAACATTGCCTGGATCAGGCAGGAATTCGGAGCAGAACCGCTGCCGCTTACCGTTCCCGAAGAGTGGAACATTACCGGTGGTTTGCTCGTCGGGGCCGATGCGCCTGTCTACCGCTTCCTGCCTCATAAAACACAGGGAGAAGGTTTTTTCCTCGCCGTGCTTCGCAAGCCGGAAGAAGCAGAAGAAACGGATGGAGGTTCCCATTTTCCGAAGAAAAAGAAGCCGAAAGGTGAAACGGCTGCTTCATCGGTATCCAAAGAGAATCTGGCCGTTGCCAGAGGCTGGTTGACAACTTCCGACAAGTATGATTTGTTGGTGAACGGTGCTGTGATTAGTGCTTTTCCTGCACTTTTTCTGGATGATTTAGCTATGCTTCGTTCGTCTCTCCGCATTGTCCAGGCAGGCACGGAAGTAGCCGAAGTCAAAGGGAAAGATCTGATTCCGGCACATGGGCTTGCCATGAGCCGTCTGCTGGAAACATCGCTTTTCCCGACCGAAGAGCTGACTTACGAACAAGCCATTGCCTATCTGCGGAAAGAAGCCATCACCCTCTCCCCTTCTGTTCCCAGAGGATACGTGCTGGTCACTTATAAAAAGACACCTTTAGGATTTGTGAAGAACATCGGCAATCGTGCCAATAATCTTTATCCGCAAGAGTGGCGTATCCGAAGCGGATATTTGCCCGAGGACATACGGACATTATGATAGTTCACTCAATATTCACACAAACAAGCTTATTAATGAAAACAAACTTTTATCATCTTTTGGTCTGGCTGGTTGCTTTTAGTATAGGTGTCCCAGCTATGGCTCAGACTGGTACGGAAAGGGTAAAACCTTTCAGTCATTTATCTGTTTCGCTGAATGCGGGAACACTGGGAGGAGGATTGCAGGTGGCCGCTCCGTTGAACGATTATCTGGGACTTCGTGCCGGATTCTCTTTGTTGAAGTTCAATTATAATTATGATTATGACGGAACCTATGAAGGTCCGTTGCCGGCAAATGCCCGTGTCGGTAATGAGGATCCGGATAGATATTATACGGTTCCTTTGAAGGCCAAAGCAAATATGGCAAACGGAATGGTGTTGCTTGATTATTTCCCGTTCAGAAGATCAGTCTTCCATGTGACTGCCGGACTGCTTTTCGGAACATCGTCCATCCTGAAAGTGTTGGGTGAGACAGACGAACGGATTGAGGTGGGAGATATTATCATCGAGCCGGGAGCGGACGGACGTGTGGAAGCTGCTCTGAAAACCAATGCCGTGAAGCCTTACGTCGGACTCGGATTCGGGCGTTCGGTGGCTCACTCACGCGTAGGTTTCAAGTTCGAATTGGGAGCTATGTTCCATGGCAATCCGAAGATTGAAGCAACTACCGGAAAGATCGTGGAAGATGCAGTTGACCAGGAACTGAGCCGTTTCAATAAATTCCTGAAAAACTTTAAGGCTTATCCCGTACTGAACTTCCAGTTATCTTATCGGATATTCTGACGGACTTTCAGTTGAGGTGTCAAAAGCCTTTTTTACCACGGACTACACAGATTCTCATAGATAATTCATTTTGATAATCAACAACTTGCAATTCAATCTATGTTAATCTGCGTAATCTGTGGTGAAAAGGGGGCAACTCAACTCTTATAGTTTATTCTTATATATCTTTGCCATGGCCTTCTGATACTGGTTCTCCAGTTGCAGATAGTTCTGTTTGCTCTGATATACTACCGATACTTCTACAAAATATTCTATCATACTGATTTGTCCGCCTGTCAGTGCTTGTTTCAGCAAAGATAAATCCTGTTGTGCCTGAAAGGTTTTCTCGTATTCTTCCATTGAAGTACGTAGTGTGTGGGCTTCGCGGTAAAGTTGTGTCAGTTCCGATTCCACCTGTACCGAAGTATTGGCCCGTTGCAAGTCGATGTTCAGTGACTGTGCTTTGGCTATCTTCACTTTGTTGCGGTTCTCGAACAGGGGGAATGAGAAACCTACGACAACTCCGTTGAAAGGCTCGCCCGATTCGGTATTCCGACGGTATCCCAGTTCCAGCTTCGGAAGCCATTGCGATTTGTTGACTGAGATTTGTTTGCGGGCGGCGGCACTTTCACTGTTGAGAGCCTGCAGTGTGTAGTCCGATGCCAGAACTTCCGTTTTCAGTTCTTCGTAATTGGTAGGAAAGATAACAGCCGGATAGTCGGAGTCTTCAAACACGACCGGTATGTTTCCGTTCAGTGCCGTCAGCTCCTGTATTTTATTCCGAAGGGCCGTTTCGTTTAACGATGCTTCTGTTTTCACGTTCAGCAGTTCCAGATTGATCTTATTGGTTTCGATCACGTTGGCATCTCCTGTTTGCAAACGTTTGGCATACATGGCAGATAGCTCCTCGGCGTTTCGCAAACGTTCTGCCAGTATCTGTTGTTGCTTGCGCAACATGATGATATCCAGACAAACATCTTTAGCCTGTAACAGGATACTTTGGCGGAATACATTTTTTTGCCCGTCAAAAGCACCGGACTTCAGTCGGTTCAGTTGATTGCGGGTGGCATACAGGCTCGGAAAGTCGAAACTCTGGGAGACTACAAGCTCACCGATCGTATTATTCTTATCTTTGTTGTTCCACAAATGGGCATACGAAAGGGTAGGGTCAGGCAGATTATTGTCCGTCCGGGCTTCCAGCTTCTGTGAGGCAATCAATTGTGCGTTGGCTTGCAACTCTTTATTATTGGTTTCGATGTTGCGCAGTACCCCGTCTATACCGGTTTGTGCCTGCAATCCGGATAGCGCAAAGAGGGTGGCGGCAAGTATGGTTATTCGTTTCATATGATTATTGGGGTTTATGGCTTCACATCTCTGAGGGTATATCGAAATTCGTATTCACCACAGAGTATCACAGAGTTCCACATCTGTGGTGCATGATGACACACTCTCAGGAGTGAGGCCTTTTATTATTTTCTTTTTCCGTTCATCATCAGATAAACAATCGGGATAATAAATCCGTTCAGGAAAGTCGAAGTCAACAGACCGCCCAGGATTACCTTTGCCATCGGACTTTGAATTTCGTTACCGGGCAGACTTCCGCTTAATGCCAGCGGTATCAGTGCCAGAGCGGACGAGAGGGCTGTCATTACAATCGGGTTCAGACGGTCGAGTGATCCACGGATAACGCTGTCGTATACTCCCAATCCTTCTACCTGTTGCAGGTGGTTGTAATGGCTGATAAGCAACATACCGTTACGCGTGGCGATACCAAACAGCGAAATGAAACCGATGATGGCCGGGATGCTGATTTCTCCCGTTGTGATCAGCAAGGCAAACACACCTCCGATCAGTGCCAGAGGCAGGTTTATCAGGATGACCGCCGACTCCTTCACGCTGCGGAACTCATGATACAGCAGCAAGAAGATCACTACAATGGACATGAATGAGGTCAGTGCCAGAGTGCGGCTGGCTGCCTGCTCGCTTTCAAATTGTCCGCCGTATTCGATGTGATAACCTTCGGGGAGCTTGATTTGTTCGTCCACCTGCTTTTGAATATCATTTACCACACTTCGCAAATCACGATCGGCTACGTTGGCAGAGATAACGATTTTGCGTTTTACGTTTTCGCGGTTGATGGTATTCGGCCCCATAGCCGAAACTACGTCGGCAATGTAACTCAATGGCACTTTCTTTCCGTCCTGTGTGTCTACCATCAGGTTGCGTATCTTTTCGGCTTCGTCACGGAAACTGTTTTCCACTTTCACAATCAGGTCGAAGCTCTTACCCTGTTCGTATACTTGCGAAATCACTTCACCGGCCAATGCCACATTAATATATTCAGAGAATTCCGGCAGAGTAATGCCATATTTAGCCAGCATTTCCCGTTTGGGGGTGATCTTTAATTGCGGACGTTCGATCTGTTGTTCTACGTTTAGGTCGGCGATGCCCGGAATGTTGCCGATAGCCCCTTTTATCTGGTTGCCCAGAGAGAACATCTTGTTCAGGTCGTCACCGAACAGTTTGATGGCGATATTGGCTTTGGTACCACTGAGCATAGCGTCGATACGATGGCTGATGGGCTGTCCTATTTCGATATTTGCTCCGGTGATGGTACCTAATTTCTCTCGTACATCCGCCATCAGTTCGGTACGCGAGCGGTCTTTCAGTTCGAATGGCGCTTCTATTTCCGATACGTTCACACCTAAGGCATGTTCGTCCAGTTCGGCACGTCCGGTCTTGCGGGCCACTGTCTGTATCTCGGGGATGGATAGCAGAAGTTCCTCGGCACGGTGTCCCATCTTATCGCTCTCTTCGAGTGAGATACCCGGCAACGAACTGATGTTGATAGTGAACGACCCCTCGTTGAACGGCGGAAGGAACGAGCGTCCCAAAGTGAAGAAGAATCCCAGAGCGATGATGAATAGCCCGATGGTGCTTCCCAAAGTTACGCGTTTGTGGGATAATACCCAAGTCAGTGCTTTTTCATACCCTCCTTTCATCCAGCGCGCTACGAGGGCCTCTTTCGGGAGTTTGTCCCCTTTGTCTTTACCCAGCAGATAAGAGCAAAGTACCGGGGTCAGTGTCAATGCCACTATCGTCGAGGCAAATAATGCTACGATGAAGGCAATGCCCAGCGGAACCAGCATGCGTCCTTCCATACCGGAGAGGAAGAAGAGAGGCACAAAGCTGACGACAATAATCAGCGTAGAGTTCAGGATAGGCATACGAACCTCTTTGGAAGCGTTGAATACCACCTGGATAACCGAAAGGCGTTCACTCTCGGGCAGGAGGCGGTTCTCACGCAACCGTTTGTATACGTTTTCTACATCGACAATGGCGTCGTCCACCAGCGAACCGATGGCGATGGCCATACCTCCCAGACTCATGGTATTGATGGTCAGTCCCATGAAGTGTAAGGTAAGGATGGAGACAAGCAGTGAGAGAGGCAGTGTCACCAGTGAAATGATCGTAGTCCGAACATTGGCAAGGAACAGGAACAAGACGATGACTACAAAGATGCCGCCCTCAAAGAGTGACTTCTTTACATTGCTGATGGAACTCTCGATGAAACGGCTCTGGCGGAAAATGTCGGTAGATACCTTTACATCCGGTGGCAGATTCTTTTGCAGGTCTTTCAGTGAAGCTTCCAGTTTATCGGTCAGTTCCAACGTACTGGTGGAAGGTTGTTTGGTGACGGTCATCAGTACTGCGGGTTTTCCTCTTTCCGAGGCGGTACCCAGTTTGGGAGCTTTCGGGCCAATCCGGACATCGGCTATGTCTTCCAGCAGTACGGGTACGCTATTGATGCTTTTTACCACTGCTTTGCCCAACTGATCTACTTTGGCGGTAGAAAGTACGCCGCGTACAATGTACTCGTTGCCATACTCGTAAAGTACTCCTCCGTTTGCATTCAGGTTCATTCCCCGGGTGACGGTCATCACCTCGTTCATCGATACACCGTAATGACGCATACGTTCCGGATCGAGTTGAATCTGATATTCTTTCAATTCACCTCCCAATACGGCTACCTGTGCTACACCTCCGGTAGAGAGCAGGCGCGGACGGATGGTCCAGTCGGCAATGGTGCGCAGGTCGAGCATGGAAGTCGAGTCGGCTGTTAATCCGATAATCAGGACTTCACCCAGAATAGACGACTGTGGTCCCAGTGTCGGTTTACCTACATTCGAAGGAAGTTCTTCGCCTACGATAGCCAGCTTTTCGCTTACAATCTGGCGGGCGAGGTATATGTCGGTTCCCCAGTCGAATTCTACCCATACGACAGAGAATCCGTTGGTCGAAGACGAACGTACACGGCGCACACCGGTGGCACCGTTTACGGCTGTTTCTACGGGAAAAGTCACGAGTTGTTCCACCTCTTCGGCTGCCATACCGTTGGCTTCGGTCATAATGACCACCGTCGGGGCATTGAGATCGGGGAACACGTCTACTTCGGTATGCATGGCGGTATAAGTTCCGCCAATCAGCAACAGTACCGAGGCTACAAGCACCAGGATACGGTTCTGAAGAGAGAAATGTATGATTTTATTTAACACAATATTCTTTGTTTATAGTTTGTAACCTATGATTGCCGGATTTACTTCGATTGTAAATCTTCCAATCGTAAATCTTTTAATGTTCGTGACTGTGTGCAGGTATTGCGTTGCTTGCTGAAGCCAGTTTTACCTGATAAGCACCTTGGGTCACTACCCGGTCACCGGCTTTAACACCCGAAAGTATCTGTACGCTCTTGCCGTTATCGGCTCCGAGGGTGACTTCCTGTTTCTTATATCCTTCTTCATCCAGTTGCAGATAGACGAAGAATAGGCCCTGTTCTTCGGTTAGTGCGGTGCGTGGAAGCGATATCACGTTTTCCATGGGTGACGACAGCAGGTATACTTCAACGAACGAACCCGGAATGATGTCACCCTTATTGTCGAATTCGAAAGTGACCGGCACGTAAAATGAATTGTCGCCGGCTGATTTGCCGAATGACAAAAGGCGGCCGTTCAATCCTTTCAGTTCGTATACTTTATCATCATATGGTGTCTTGAAATTGGCCGAACCGATGGTGCGCAGAGACGGATAGTATTTCTCCGAAACTTCGGCTCGCAGGAAGAGACGGCGGTTCTGTGTAACGCTGACCAATGGCTGGCCGATGGTCACGTAATCTCCTTCTTTCACCAGGATATTCTTTACGAATCCGGCAATAGGGGAAACCACAGCTTGTCCGCCTGCCGAATGATTCTTGGCAAGTGCTTCATAACTGATACGGGCATTTTCATAATTTTGTTCTGCTTGTGCAAACTCTTTGTCGGATACGATTTTGTTTTTTACAAGTGCTTGCATACGCTCGTACTCCTTCTTGGATATTTCGTAGGCGATGCGGGCACGTTGTACCGGGTCGCCATCGGCAATGTTGCTGGATGAAATGGTCACCAATGCAGTGCCTTTGCCCACACTCATGCCCTCGGTCACTTTACCGCGAAAACTAACGACACCGGCCACAGTAGCTACCGCTACGGATTCATCTCCCTGTGCAGCCAGCACTTGCCCGCTCGTTTTTATCACTTGTTCAAAAGCTTCCGGTGCGATGACGCTTGTTTTCACTCCGGCTGCTTCAGCTTTTACTTTCGGCAGGATGATCTCGTCACTGTGTCCGGCTGCCGGTTCGGTACCTTGGCTGTGTTCTTCACCCTCGTGATCATGCCCTTCATGATCTTCGCCTTCGTGATTATGGTTTTCACCTTCATGGTCGTGGTCATGTGCTTCTGTTCCATGGTCATGGCCTTCGTGGTTGCCACCCGATTTACTGTTGCAGGAACCCAGGATAAACAATCCGAGGATTCCCATAAAGATAAGTTTCTTCATGATGATATAAATTCTTTACTTTTGATGATTCTGGGAAGTAGATCTGTGTAGGTTTTAAACCAAATGCCTTTGGTTTAAAAACAAGGCATCGTTGGTTTTAAAGGAATATCCCATTGATTTTAAACCAACGGTCAGTAGATTCCTAACCTTACGAAATAGGGCTTATAAGCCTATACAACAGGGTATGGAGGGGCACGAAGGCCGAAGGCACAGTTGATAACCGTGCTGTGAAGAGATTCCCGGTAGGCGTAATAATTCTTAATACGCCGCTCTTGGGGCTTGAATAAATTCTCTATGATAAGGTCCGTAAATAAGATGGCAGTAAACAGATAGTGAGGGCTGTTGTCTGCCTGTACGGATGGGGTTGGCGAATTGAGACGTGTCATACATCCGTCATTGCAGCACGAATCGTTGCCCGGATGATGATGGTGTCTGGGACACTGGGGTTCCGGTGTCACGTCGTTTTTCATGCAAATCACGCCGTTGGCATGGTGGTGATGGGGAATGACAGGTACCACCAGCATAATAATGCTGATGAAGAGCAGAAAAGAGAGTATGTACCGTTTATTCCTCATTCTTATTTTTATATTGAGCCACAAAGATAGTCTATCATCGGGTAAAAAACAAACAGTGTTACTTAAAAAACAAAAAGACAAGCAGATAACTACTTGTCTTTTCAGAAGAGAACGTCAGAAACGTTTATTTTTTCTTTCCTCCTTTGTCTTTGGTGCATTGGGCGTCTTTACATCCGGTTTTAGTTTTGCAATTGGCTTTTTCTTTGCATCCGTCAGATGTTTTCTTATCAGCTTCTTTTTTGCAACATGCTTTTTCTTCCTTTTTACAGCATGCTTTACCGTCTTTCTTGTCACATTGCTCTTTTTTGACTTCTTTCTTTTTCACGTCCTGAGCTTGGGCAGTAGTACCGGCCATGCACATTGCTGCAACAAAAGCAGCACAGAAAACTAATTTCTTCATACAGTTTCTTTTTTAGTTGATTAAAATGGGGTTTGTACCTCTCTGTTTTAATTAAACGGGTAAAAGTTACCATATGTTAGTTATCAAATATTAAATAAGATAAGGTGCGGCAATTTTATTTCTCCAGCTCCCGCAGCGAATCCATTTTTTTCTTTTCAAGGAATTCATAAATGCCACACAGGTGTTCTGTTACTTTTTTGTTGCCAAATTCATATACCTTGGTCACCAGCCCGTCCAGGAAGTCGCGGTCGTGTGATACTACAATCAGTGTACCATCGAAATCTTTCAGCGCCTGTTTCAGGATGTCTTTGGTTTTCAGGTCGAGGTGGTTGGTCGGCTCGTCAAGAATCAGCAGGTTTACAGGTTCGAGCAACAGCTTGATCATGGCCAGGCGTGTACGCTCACCTCCCGAGAGTACCTTTACTTTTTTCATCGACTCTTCCGGTCCGCCAAACATGAATGCTCCCAGCAGGTCACGTATTTTATTACGTATCTCTCCTTTGGCCACGTCATCGATAGTCTGGAATACAGTCAGGTTCTCGTCCAGTAACGATGCCTGATTCTGCGCAAAGTATCCTATCTGCACATTGTGCCCCAACGTCAGGGTACCGTCATGTTCTATTTCGTTCATGATACATTTTACCAACGTTGATTTACCTTCGCCGTTTTTGCCGACAAATGCTACCTTATCTCCGCGTTCGACTGTAAGTGTGGCATTTCGGAAAACAACATGGTCACCATAGGTTTTACCTACTCCCTCCATAATGACAGGATAGTTTCCCGAACGTGGGGAAGGTGGAAACTTCAGGCGCAATGCTGATGTGTCTTCTTCGTCCACTTCCAGTATTTCCAGTTTCTCAAGCATTTTTACACGGCTTTGTACCTGAAGTGTTTTTGAGTAGGTACCTTTGAAGCGTTCGATGAAGTCTTTTGTCTCAGCGATAAACTTCTGTTGTTCTTCATAGGCTTTCTGTTGCTGTTCGCGGCGTTCTTTACGCAATTCCAGGTATTTGGAATAGTTTACTTTGTAGTCGTAAATACGTCCCATGGTCACCTCTATGGTGCGGGTAGTAATGTTATCGACGAATTTTCGGTCGTGACTGATGACAATTACCGCCTTTCCGTTATTGATCAGGAAATCCTCCAGCCATTGGATGGATTCGATATCCAAATGGTTGGTAGGCTCGTCCAGTAAAAGTACATCCGGCTTTTGCAATAAAAGTTTTGCCAGTTCGATGCGCATCCGCCATCCGCCACTGAAGTCACTTGTTTGCCGGTGGAAGTCTTCACGCATGAATCCTAAACCGAGCAGTGCTTTTTCTACATCCTCTTCGTAGTTGGTGGCATCGATGGCGTAGAACTTTTCGCTGAGGGCCGACACATTTTCTATTAGCTCCATATAGCTGTCGCTTTCATAATCTGTGCGTGTTTCCAACTCTTTGTTCATACGTTCTATTTCGGCTTCCATCTCGTGAAGGTGGGCAAAAGCTTGCGCTGTCTCTTCGAAAACCGTCCGTCCGTCTTCTGTCATCAGGTGCTGGGGCAGATAAGCAATGACGCACTCTTTAGGGGCAGATATTCTGCCACGGGTAGGCTGGCGTACTCCTGCCAGAATTTTGAGCAAGGTACTTTTGCCGGCACCGTTTTTTCCCATGAGCGCGATGCGGTCTTTTTCGTTAATGACAAATGAAATATCGCTAAATAAAGTGGTTCCGCCGAATTCCACGGCCAATCCGTCTACTGAAATCATATCGCTTCTTTAAATTTTAGCTGCAAAGATAATCAAAACTATGATTTTTTTTTATACCTTGCGGGCTGAATCGAATAAGATTGAATGTAGAATTAAAAGTAAACCTATTATATAAAATGGAAAATGAAGAAATAAAAAGTCTTCGTCCTCTTATTCTTGTGGCCGAAGATGATGATAGTAACTTCAAATTGATTAAAGCTATTATCGGTAAAAAATGCGACATTCTATGGGCAAAGAACGGTGAAGAAATGCTGAATTTATACCGTGATCACGGAAAAGAAGCGTGGGCTATTTTAATGGATATTAAGATGCCGATTATGAATGGACTGGAAGCAACCCGGATCATTCGTCAACAAGGAGCTACCCTGCCTATCATCATGCAGACTGCTTATGCCTTCAGTTCGGACCGGGATAATGCCATCGAGGCCGGTGCAACCGAGGTGCTGGTAAAGCCCATTACGGTAAGTGCTCTCCGGAATTGCCTGAATAGTTATTTCCCCGAGATTAAATGGTAAGATTATATCCTCTTAAAATAAATAGGGCTGACTTCAATAATGAAATCAGCCCTATTTATTTTAAGAGGATATTTGTTTTCAGATTTCTGTTTCCATTTGGAATTTACGGCTTACCTTCATTAGATTGATCGTGTAAGTCACTACGTTTTGTGCTTCTTGAATCATGGTCAGATAAACCATGCTCACTTTAATACTGCCTGTTTGGCTCTGGATACGCTGTAACTCCTGGCGCTTCAGATGTGAGAGTTGTGAGTTCAGTTCGTTTGCACGGCGCAAATCTTCCTCAAAGTTATTGTAATTGTTGGTTTCTAACTTCTGGCGGCATTGCTGGATCAGATAGGTGATGTCCTCGGCTACATCTCCGAATTCACCTTTCTGGATGGCATCCAGCGGATTGAAGTTATTGTCGATATGTTCAAGGCAGGGCTCGCACAGACGGCTGATACTGTATACCAATTCACTGGCAAAGTCATTTCCCTGATAGTAATAAAGTCCTTTTTCAAGTACGGTGTTATTATCCAGTTTGCACATTGCTACAGTCCCGGTGCGTTTCATCTGTTTGATCAGTTGTTTTTCGAATTTGGTAGATCCCATTGCTCTGCGTAGTCCGCGGAGGTTTTCGTGTAAGAACGATGTGACGGTCAGTTCGAAGTTTTGTTCTGCATATTCCAATACTTTGCCCAGTTCTTCACGTGTATGTTTGCGCATCAACGACAAGGCTTCGTGGCTACTTGTAGCTTGCATCAGTTGTTTCAGGGTTTCATTGCCTTTTTCCTTTTCTTTTTTCTTCTTGTATATCAACTGGCTGCGGATCAATGTAAATGCTGCCAGTCCGATCAGTGCGATGATGGCAATGCTGCCTCCGAAATGGATGATCATAGCAACGAAGAAACAGATGGTGAAAGCGGCTCCGGCTGTGATGAACCATCCGCCAATGACACTTAGCACACCTGTGATGCGGTAAACGGCTGAATCACGTCCCCAGGCACGGTCGGCAAGTGAAGTACCCATGGCCACCATGAAAGTAACATAAGTGGTAGAGAGGGGGAGTTTCAGTGAAGTACCCACGGCGATCAGAAGGCCGGCAAGTACCAGATTGACAGAGGCACGAACCAGGTCGAATGCCGCTCCGTCGGCTATGATGGCTTCGTCTTTGCGGAAGCGGGTATCCATCCAGCGTTTGGCGCTTTCGGGAGTAATACGTGAAATGCCGTTGGCAAGCGTGAGGCTGAAGCGTACCAAGGTACGTGCTATCGGTGTGCTTCCGAAGTTCTCTTCTCCTTCATCCTGGCGGGAGAGGTCTACTGAAGTCTTGATTACTGCATGTGCTTTTTTGGAGGTGCACAAGGCATATACCATGATGGCTCCGGCACCTATCAGGAAGTACCACGGTGTTTTGGCTGAACCCATCAGTGAGGTCATCAGGAAACCATCAGGACCTACAGCGGTTCCGTTAGCTGTATAATCCATAAAAGAAGAGTAACCAGCCAAAGGTACACCGATGAAGTTGACAAGGTCGTTACCTGCAAATGCCAATGCCAATGCAAAAGTTCCCAGCAGGACAACTACTTTGAATACATTTACTTTCAACCAGTGTAATATCTGCATCAGGATGGTAGAGATGACGAAAAAACAGCTTACCAGCATCATTGTATTTTCTTGTACCCACTGCTTGTTTTCAGAAGTCATGAACGAGCTGTCCTTCAATCCTTTTATTACCATGAAATAGATGATGGCAGTGGAAGCAATGCCACCGAACAGGGCAATGCTGTATTTCATCTTGTTTTTATAATTGAATGTAAACACCATACGTGCCAACCACTGTACAAGCATACCGAAGAAGAAGGCAATGGCAACTGAGACAAAGATTGCCATGATGACGGACAGGGCTTTGTCGGTGTTGATAAGATCTCCCAGTCCCAGCGTGTCGCTGTTGTGCACTTTAATCAGTGCCAGGGCAAAAGTACCTCCGAGAAGTTCGAATACCATCGAAACGGTGGTGGAGGTAGGCATTCCCATTGAGTTGAAAACGTCGAGCAGGACGACGTCCGTCAGCATTACGGCAAGCAGGATGCACATGATTTCGGCAAAGTAGAAATGCTCCGGTTGGTAGATGCCGTGTCTTGCAATGTCCATCATGCCGTTTGATAAGGAGGCCCCGATGAAGATGCCGGCACCGGCTATAAACAATATTGTTTTGAAAGATGCCGCCTTCGCTCCGACAGCCGAATTCAGGAAATTTACCGCATCGTTACTTACGCCGACCATCAAATCGAATACGGCAAGCACGAATAGGAAGATAATGATACATAGATAAATTGTCTCCATAAATGTGTATGTTATTTCTGGCTGCAAAGGACGGATTTTCGTATTGCAGAGAAGTGTCATACATGTTACAGAAATGTTTCATTCTTCTCTTTAAGGTAATTATAAAAGGTATACTGTGCCCTGACCGGTGCAGCACTTGCTTTGAATTTGAATATGTTATTCAGCTTTTCGTCAACGAAGCAGGCCTTTTGATTGTCTGATAGCTGGATATGCAGCATGTCGACGATTTCTTCCCGTAATTCACTGTCGAGGACAGGCACCACGGCTTCTATTCGCCGATACAAGTTTCGGCGCATCCAGTCGGGTGAACCCAGATATACTTTGGGATGTCCGGCGTTACCGAAATACCAGATGCGGGCATGCTCCAGGAAACTGTCTACAATACGGGTGACACGTATGTTACGGCTGTATTCCTGTCCGGGGATCAGGCAACAAATGCCCCGCACAATCAGGTCTATTTTTACACCCCTTTGTGACGCTTCATAGAGTCGGTCAATCATGATAGGGTCCTGCAAGGCATTCATCTTCAGAATGATCCTGCCGCCTCTTCCTTTCTCGGCCAGTTCGATCTCCTTATCGATCAATCGGTTTAGTTCGGGAATCAGATTGAAACGGGCCACGAGCAGCCGGGTGAACTTGGGATTTTCTTTACCGCGCAAGGTACGGAAGAGGTTGGTAAGGTCATGTACGATGACCGGATTGCTGGTGAATAATCCGCAGTCCGCATATAGCGTTGCTGTCTTTTCGTTGAAATTGCCGGTACTGATGTAAGCATAGCTGTGAATCTTTTCTCCGTTGAAACTACGGCGACGTATAAGGGCCACTTTGGCGTGAACTTTCAGTCCCGGTATACTATATATGATATTGATGCCGGCAGCTTTCATCATTTCGGCAGTGGCAAGATTATTTTCTTCATCAAAGCGGGCTTTGAGTTCTACAAATACCGTTACTTTCTTGCCATTCTGTGCCGCGGCAATCAAGGTATTGATGACAGCCGAATTTTCCGCTACCCGATATTGCGTCACCATGATCTCCCGGGTCTCGGGATCGTGCACGGCTTCGTAAAGGAAATGAATGAAATGGTCGAAAGAGTGGTAAGGGTAGTATAATAACAGATCTTTCTTTTCTACGTAACTGAAAATAGACTCCTTATCATTCAGCCGGTTCAGTTTCATCGGTACAGGTTTCTCCATCCGGGGAATAGAATGGCTGGGATTGGGCAGATGGCGCAGGTCTTCCAGATTCAGATGTTTGTCTCCCGGTACCAACTCTTCACGTTGGATTCGGAAGGCATCTACCAGAAAGTCCAGAAAATCGTCAGGCATGGCACGGTCATATACAAAACGGCATACGGCACCTATCTTGCGTTTTTTAATCTTTTTCTTTACTTGCTCCACCAAATCGACGCTGCTGATGGTATCGTCTATCATGATGTCGGCATCTCTCGATATCTTGATGCAATAACTACAGTCCACTTCGTAGCCCGGGAAGATGACACCGATATTGGCTTTGATGATATCTTCGATAAACATCAGGTAATAATATTTCCCATGTTTGGGCAGTTCGATGAAACGGGGCACTTTACTATATGGCAGTTTCATTACAAAGTATTGCAAATGGTTGGCATCTTCTTTCTTTGTGCCTTTCAGAAACAGGCGGACAGCCAGATAGAGCCGGTTGTCGCGTAGAAAAGAGATCACTTTGTCTTTGGATACCGGTACCGGTTGCAAGTAGGGAAATATCTCTTCGCGGAAAAAGTCTTTTACGAACTGCTGGTGAAAAGGCTCAACGTTACGGCTTTGGTAAAAGATGACATGGTTTTTGCGTAATGCAGGTATAATTTTCTTTTCATAAATGTGGATACGGTCTTCCAGTTGCCGGTTCACTTCCCTGTTGATTTCTTCCAGCAAAACCTTGGCTGACTGCTGGGATTCTTCTGATCCTTCTGTTACGCCGGAGGCAACAGCTTTGTGGTCGGCTACTCTGATTTTATAAAATTCTTCCAGGTTGGAAGAATAAATAGAGATAAAATTGATACGTTCGTAGAGTGGCAATCGATCGTTATCAGCTTCCAGAAGTACCCGGTAGTTGAATGACAGCCAACTGATATCTCTCTTAAAGTATTGGTATTTGTTTCCCATTTGCATATAAGGTTTGCCCAAATATAGTTACCTTTGCAGAGATAAACAAAGAAAGTATGACAAAAGTTGGCTTATTGTCCGACACACACGGCTGGTGGGACGAAAAATACTTGCAATATTTTGAAACTTGCGATGAAATCTGGCATGCCGGAGATATTGGTTCAGTGGAGGTAGCGCAGAAATTGGCGGCTTTCCGCCCTTTCCGTGCTGTGTATGGTAATATTGACGGGCAGGAAATTCGCCGGATGTTTCCTCAGGTGAATCGTTTTACGGTGGACGGTGCCGAAGTGCTGATGAAGCACATCGGGGGATATCCTGGAAATTATGATCCGTCTGTCAAGGGAAGCTTATTGGTGCATCCACCTAAGTTGTTTATCAGCGGACACTCGCATATATTAAAGGTAAAATATGATAAGACACTGGACATGCTTCATATCAATCCCGGTGCTGCGGGAATGTCCGGATTTCATAAAGTACGTACAATGGTCCGTTTTGCCATAGATAATGGTGTGTTCAAGGATTTGGAAGTGATTGAACTGGCCGGTTAATAAATTTGTATTTTTATTTTGTCACGTCAGATTTCTTTCCGTTCTTTGTCACAGGTTTGAGAGATGTAAGCCATAAGCAATGTGCTACAAATTACAAGTAACTGTGCGAGATACTTATGTATTGTTTATTACAGTATGTAACCTGTAGCCCGTAACTCATAATGTTCAAAATATGAAAGGAATTATTCTTGCCGGTGGCAGTGCCACCCGACTCTATCCGCTGTCAAAAGCCATATCGAAGCAAATGATGCCGGTGTATGACAAGCCGATGATATACTATCCGCTTTCTACATTGATGTTGGCCGGAATACGGGAAGTGCTGGTTATCTCTACTCCCCGTGACCTGCCGTTGTTCCGTGAACTTCTGGGTACCGGTGAGGAGTTTGGAATGTCCTTTTCATATCAGGTGCAAGAACAGCCGAATGGACTTGCTCAGGCTTTTGTATTGGGAGCTGACTTTCTGGATGGCGAACCGGGTTGCCTGATATTGGGAGATAATTTGTTTTATGGGCAGGGTTTCTCAGCCATGCTTCGCCGGGCGGCTACTCTTGAGAAGGGAGCTTGTATCTTTGGATATTATGTGAAAGATCCTCGTGCTTACGGAGTAGTGGAGTTCGATGAAAGTGGAAAGGTGATTTCGTTAGAGGAAAAGCCGGCTGTACCTAAAAGTAACTATGCGGTACCCGGACTTTATTTTTATGATGCCACGGTGACGGAAAAGGCACTTGCTCTGGAACCTTCTGTCCGGGGGGAATATGAAATAACTGATTTGAATAAATTATATCTCGGTGAGGGAACGCTGAAAGTGGAACTTTTCGGGCGCGGTTTTGCTTGGTTGGATACGGGAAACTGCAACAGCCTGCTTGAGGCATCCAACTTTGTAGCCACTATTCAGAACCGCCAAGGGTTTTATGTGAGCTGTATTGAAGAAATAGCTTGGCGTAACGGATGGATTTCTTCATCCCAATTGAAAGCTCTGGGCGAGAAGTTGGGAAAAACCGAATACGGTAAATATCTGATAGACTTAGCAAATTAATAAATCAATCATAAAGAATATGAAAACTTATCTTGTAACCGGTGCTGCCGGATTTATCGGTGCCAATTATCTGAAGTATATTCTGGCTAAACACAGCGACATCAAAGTGGTAGTGCTCGATGCACTGACTTATGCCGGAAATCTCGGAACAATTGCAAACGACATTGATAACGAACGTTGCTTTTTTGTAAAAGGTGATATTTGTGATCGTGAACTGGCTGACCGTCTTTTTGGTGAGTATAAATTTGACTATGTAGTTAACTTTGCTGCCGAAAGTCATGTAGACCGTAGCATTGAGAATCCGCAACTGTTCCTGATGACCAATATTTTGGGAACACAAAACCTGTTGGATGCGGCACGTCGTGCATGGGTGACCGGTAAGGATGAATACGGGTATCCTACCTGGCGTAAAGGAGTACGCTATCATCAGGTATCTACCGACGAAGTTTACGGTTCGCTGGGGGCTGAGGGGTATTTCCATGAAACAACTCCACTCTGTCCGCATAGCCCTTACAGTGCATCGAAGACCAGTGCCGATATGGTGGTTATGGCTTATCATGATACGTATAAGATGCCGGTGACCATCACCCGCTGTTCAAATAATTACGGCCCTTATCATTTTCCGGAGAAATTGATTCCGCTTATTATCAAGAATATTCTTGAGGGCAAGAAACTTCCGGTGTACGGTGATGGCAGCAATGTGCGCGACTGGCTATACGTAGAAGATCATTGCAAGGCTATCGATTTGGTAGTTCGTGAAGGACTGGAAGGTGAAGTGTACAATGTGGGTGGACATAACGAAAAGACAAATCTTGAGATAGTGAAGTTGACCATTGCGACGATTCACCGCCTGATGTCGGAACATCCCGAATATCGTGAAGTATTGAAGAAGAAAGAAAAGAATGCCGATGGTGAAATCTCGGTTGACTGGATCAATGAAGACTTGATTACGTTTGTCAAGGACCGTCTGGGTCATGACCAGCGCTATGCTATCGATCCGACGAAAATCACCAATGCCTTGGGATGGTATCCCGAAACGAAATTCGAGGTGGGCATTGTGAAAACAATTGAATGGTATCTGAATAATCAGGAATGGGTAGAAGAAGTTACCAGCGGTGATTATCAGAAATATTACGAACGGATGTATAGCAAACGTTAACCGTTTATAATCAGTCCTATTGATAGTAGGATCCCCATAAGCAGCATATTTCGCGAAGTTTCGCCCAATATGCTGTTTAGCTTTTTACCGCTGTGTATCTGTACCATCTTTCTCCAGGTCCGGATATGAAAAAACAGGTAAAACTGAGGCAGGAGAGTCGCATATAAATGTCCGCTGAATAAAAACCAGAAACAGAGCCAGGCGGCTATGATGCCGAGCAACAGATAGAAATATCTTCCGAAAGGTTCACCGAAACGAACTACAACCGTCTTTTTCCCGCTTTTCCGGTCGGCATCCCGGTCCCGGTAATTATTAACTACCAGTAATGTATCTACAATCAGTCCGCACACCAATGAAGCAACCGTAACGTCCGGTGTCCAGTTGAGGGTCTGTACATAATAAGTACCTCCTACCGGGACAAAACCAAAAAACACGATGACTAATACGTCTCCCCATCCTTTGTAGGATAACGGGTAAGGACCTGTGGTATACAGGAAAGCAAATAATACACATAGCGCACCTACAAGGATCAATTCCCAGCCGCCATATAATAGGAGGCTACAACCAATCAGGCAGGCGAGGGCTACTGTTATGAATATGCCCTTCTTCATGGCGTTCGCCGAAATCCAGCCTTGTGCACAAGCACGTTCCGGACCGAGGCGGTCTTCCCGGTCGGTGCCTTTCAGAAAGTCAAATAAGTCGTTGATAAAATTGGCGGCAATCTGCATTAAGCCGGCAAACAAACAACAGATTAATGCCGGTATCCAACTGAATTTTCCGTCGGCATAAGCCAATGCACAACCAATCATTACCGGGGTAATGGCACCTGCCAATGTTTTGGGACGGGCAGCAAGTATCCATGCCTGTAACGAGTTCCGTCTTACTTCTTCCATTCTCTTTTTCTATATAATTCGTTTCAAGAGAACAAAGATAGGGCAAAAAAATGTATATTTTTGCTTTTTTGCCTATCTTTGCGCTCCTGATATTAGAGAATATGAAGAAAACAATATACTTATTGGCGGTACTTTTATTGCTGCTTTCGTCCTGTAAATCAAAGAAAAACCTGGTTTCTCCGATTGCTCGTCCGGTATTGAATACCGATTCCATTCGTCCGGACAGCTCCGATGTAGTGGCCCGGTTGTTCGCTCCTGATACTTCCGGACTCAAAAAACTTTCTGCCAGACGGAAAGCAGCGGAAAAGGGGCAGGTTGCCTCTTCCGGGATAACGCGTTCGATTCCGCCTGTTGTAGCCCGGGGAACAAATATCACCAGTTCTGCTGTCAGTGTATCTTCTGTTTATCCGGGGATCGACCGGGTGAAAAGATACGAGTTCACCCATCGTGATGTTCCTGAAGCCTTTGATGGTTTCCGTATTGCCTTTATTTCGGACTTGCATTATAAAAGCCTTTTCAAGGAGAAAGGGCTGGAGAGTCTGGTACGTTTGCTTAACGCACAGCATGCCGATGTATTGTTGATGGGAGGTGATTATCAGGAAGGGTGTCAGTTTGTACCCGAACTTTTTGCGGCATTGGCTAAAGTGAAAACGCCGTTGGGTACTTATGGTGTGATGGGAAATAACGACTATGAACGTTGTCATGATGAAATTATCCGTGAAATGAAACGTTATGGCATGCGCCCTCTTGAACATCAGCTTGACACGTTGAGGCGCAATGGTGAGCAGATTATTCTGGCCGGTGTACGTAACCCGTTTGATCTTGCCAATAACGGTGTTTCTCCTACTCTGTCCCTCTCTCCGGCCGATTTTGTGATTCTGTTGGTACACACTCCTGATTATGCCGAAGATGTGTCTGTCGCTAATTCTGATCTGGTGCTGGCCGGACACACGCATGGAGGGCAGGTACGTATTTTTGGCTATGCTCCCATCATTCCTTCGCATTATGGCAGTCGGTTCCTGACAGGGTTGAAATATAATTCAGCTAAAATTCCGATGATTGTAACCAATGGGATCGGTACTTCAAACAAGAATATCCGCATTGGAGCACCGGCCGAAATTGTGATGATTACATTGCATCGTTTGCGGAATGAATAGCTTTGATTTTCGTGTACACAGCCGGGTGAAGGAAATAGCGCACATCTTTTCCGGCAGCCAGAGCTTGACGGATAAAGGTGGAACTGATTTCGAATATCGGAGAATGCGCTAAGTGTACGTTCGGGGGTAGTTGTGAGGCATCTACCGGAAAACCGGGACGAGGATAAACGAGTATTTTATTTTCTGAGACAATACGTTCCGATTCGAACCATTGGTCAAATACTTTCCAGTTGTCAGAGCCTATAATCAGTTGGAATTCCCTTTCGGGATATACTTCTTTCAGACGGTTGAGTGTGTGGACAGTATAGGAGGGACGAGGTAAATGAAATTCAAAATCGGATGCACGGAATCGTGGATATCCTTCAATAGCGAGCTGTACCAGTTGCAGGCGCAGCTCGTCAGACCATAAATCTGCCTGCTTTTTGAAGGGGCTGTGCGGAGTGACCATAAACCAAACTTCATCCAGCCCTTCAAACTCGCACAGATAGTTGGCAAGTGCCAAGTGTCCGATGTGTATCGGGTTGAAAGAGCCGCTGAAGATTCCGGTTTTAGTTTTTTTCATATGCTATAATCACAAATAAGAGAACACAGATCTTATTCCGCATCGATACCCAGAAACTCTTTAATCACTTTTAATGCCTGTGCCTTGGCTGTTGCCAGGTCATCATTGATGATTACTTTGTCAAATTTCGGAGCGAAACTTAGTTCATATTCGGCTTTGGCTATTCTACTCTCAATGACCTCGGGAGCATCTGTGCCACGCCCGATCAGCCGGCGACGTAACTCCTCGATACAAGGGGGCTGGATAAAAAGTGAAAGTGCACGGTCACCATAGAATTTTTTTATGTTACAACCGCCCACCACATCTACATCGAACACTACGTTCTGGCCGGCAGCAAGCTGTTTCTCTACCTGTTCTTTTAAAGTTCCGTAAAATCGATCGGTATAAACTTCCTCGTATTCCAGAAATTCATTGTTTGCAATGCGTTGGCGGAATTCGTCGGGAGTGAGGAAAAAATATTCTACTCCATGCTTTTCATTTCCTCGTGGCGGACGGCTGGTAGCTGAAATGGAGAATGCAAGATTCAGCTGCTGGCCCAACAAATAGTTTATAATTGTCGACTTGCCCGATCCGGAAGGAGCAGAAAAGATGATGACTTTGGCTTCACCCTTTTGAGGTGGGGTAGTTATTCTTTCTGTTAAATTCATAATCTGTCGTTGTTACATCACATTCAGCACTTGTTCTTTGATCTGTTCCAGCTCATCTTTCATCTGTACCACAATCTTTTGCATTTCAGCATGATTCGATTTGCTGCCGAGCGTATTGATTTCACGTCCCATTTCCTGAGCGATGAATCCCAGCTTTTTACCTTGTCCGCTACCGTTTTCAAGGGTACTGATGAAATATTTCAGGTGGTTGCTCAAGCGTTGTTTCTCTTCATTGATGTCGAGTTTCTCGATGTAGTAAATCAGTTCCTGTTCAAGACGGTTTTTATCATAATCTACGCTCAGTGTTTTTTCCAGCGCATCTGTGATTCGTTCTTTAACTTTATCCACCCGTTCTTTTTCATAAGGTGTTACCGATTCAAGTAAACGATGAATGTTTTCAATCTTTTCACGGAACTTCTTTTCAAGGGCGGCACCCTCCTGCTTACGGAAATCTACTAAATGTGAAACAGCTTCTTTGACGGTTGCATATACTATTCCCCATTCTTCCTCGCTTAACTCCTGTGTTTCGGTACGTGTCATCACGTCCGGCATGCGGAGCAGAGTCTGAAACCAGTCAGTGGGTACTGCAATGTGGAGGTTTTCGGAGATAGTTTTGATTTGGTTATAATATCCTTCTACCAATACCTGGTTGATGGGAGTGGCGGCTTCTGCGCACTCTTTCTTTTCCACCCAGAGGCTGAAGTCAACTTTTCCACGTTCCAGCACACGTGCAATTTCATTGCGGAGTTCCATCTCTTTTTCACGGTATGCCGGTGCGATTCGTGCCGACAAATCCATCGCTTTACTATTGAGCGATTTTATCTCTACATTAATCTTCTTATCGGGAAGTTCGGCAGTTGCTTTGCCATATCCCGTCATGGATTGTATCATATTACCAAAAGTTTTGTGCAAAAATACGGGATAATTTTAAGATAACCGCTGTAAATGGATAAAAAAGACATTTTGTTTAATCGGGCGGCACGGCTCTTTCATTTCCCCCGCCTTCCTCTCATACAAAAAACACGTTTCGATCTTCCATCTTCCACCTTTTAGAGTGCATATCGTTGATTGTGAGATGTGTATATTGGTGGAAGATGCGGCTTTTATGCCATTTATCTTCCACCCCCATCTTCCATCTTCCACCCGCTGTTTTAGGGGATATTTCAGTAGTAACGGTTTGGAAAACAAATGGATATGTCCAATTTCTTATCCGTTAATCTCTCTAAAAGCATTTCATTTCCCTTACTCTCTTTAGTGCAAATGGTCGGATCTTTATCTCAGCCCGGGCATGCGGGCTCATCGGCCCGGGTATGCGGGCTCATCAGCCCGGGTATGTGGGCTTATTAGCCCAGGTATGCGGGCTGGGATAAAGAGTTGTATGACAATGGTTAATCTACTACACTTCTCCGGTAATAGTCGGCCGGATTCTTTCTTAAAAAAGAAACAACGAAACGCTGCTTCCGCATCGCTGTGTGCGAATGGAGGGTTTTGTGGGGGGGAGACAAGGGAGGAAGACGGTTGTTAAATGAAAGAGCCGTGGTCCGGCGGAGCATCTTTTGCTTCTGCCGAACTTTCGTGGTAGGCCTTTTCGAGCATTTCATCCAATAGCGAAGTCAATTGCTGGCAACTCTCTTTTATCTGTTCCGAACATTCTGCCTTTTGGGTGGACGAAAGTGAAGTGCCTACTATCAGTTGAGTCTGTTTGTTGATGTGATTGAGAGGAATGTGTACATCGTTATACATCGACCGGATGAAGTTCGATTGCATTCGTTCGCTTTCCTGAGCCTTTTGGGTCTGGCACAGCAACTCTTTTTGTAGTTTGCGGGTACGTTTCAGGTTGATTGAAAGATAAACAGTAAAGCCGATGACAACGAAAGTCAGTAGGATGGTACTGTAAAAAGCAATGTTCCTGATTCGGGTAATAATGTCCGCTTTTTCCAGTTCCAGTTGTGCGACTTCATTTTTTACCTGTATTTCTCCAAGTTCGCCGAGTTGTTCTTTACGGGTCAGTGAATCGGCCAGAAACATAGCCCGGTCGTAAACCTGACAGGATTCTTCGGCACGTCCCATTTCCCGGAGTAATTTGGCTTTGGTCTTATAGTGCGTCACTGAGGCCGTATTGATAGCCTTACCGGTTTCTACCATCTGGATCAGTGAATCACAAAAGGCGAGTGCTTGTGGATATTCGCCCAGACTACTGAAATAACTTTGACTTAAATCGTAGAAAAAAAGTTTATTGCGTAACAGGGCATCTCCTTTTCCGTGACGGACGTAGTTACAATAACGCAGATAATATTCATGTGCTTTCTGTCGCCCTATCAATTGATGGTTTAGCATCAGTTGCTGGTAGCACAGCACATATAAACTGTTTTTGTAGAAGTAAGGGCGCCGGCGGATTACATCTTCCCGGCTGAAATATTCATCCAGTCTTTGCAAGTACTGGTTAGATACTTCCATCAGGCGTTTGCTGTCTTTCAGGCTGCGGTAACTCACGCTTAGCATGATATATAGATTGCCTGTAAAGTTTTTGCGGGCAGTAGGTGGAAAACCCTCTGCCAAATTCCATCCTTCTTCCCAATAGGGAAGGGCGTTTTTATAATCTATATTTTCGGTCATAGCCATTAACAGATAATGGATCACTCCGGTGAGGAATAGACGTTCGGCCTTTTCATAAGGCGTTTCCGACTCTTTCCGGTCGTTCAGTTCCTGCTGTATCCGGTTGCAGACTTTTACCCTTTCTTCCCGGGGAGCAAGTTGCAGGAGCCGGGCTTTATAAGTCATTTTGTAATAGGTGGCAAGTCCCTCTTCATCTGAGTTTTCCAGCAACTTTTCTGCTTCGTTCAGCAGAAGGGTAAGTGAATCTTTCTTTTCCGGATCCTGCATATAGTGAATGGTGAGTGTGCTGAGAGATGCGCCGATGGCCATTTTATCGTCCGCTTTCTTCCCTTCGGAATAAAGTTTCCGGGCGATTTCCAATTCATCGGGTGAGGAATCGGACAGGTCTAATATATTGATTAGTAATTCGGCACGTTGAGTAGGCTCTTTCGTTTTTTGCAGTATGTTTTGTAAACTGTCCTTGATCGAAGGGGCGGCTTGGGATATTGTTACAATGAATAGCAATATAATCCAGATGTAGTATTTCTTTTTCATTTCTTAGCGTTCTCCATCGGTAGGGTAAATATAAAGCGGGATCCTTTCGTATACGTCTTGTCAATGTAGATATCTCCTTGCATGTGCCTGATGATCAGTTTACAAAGGTAAAGTCCCAATCCGCTTCCTTGCCTGAAAGTATCCAGTTTGGTGAAGCGCCGGAAAACATATTCGTGCTTGCCCGTCGGTACTCCACATCCCGTATCTGTAACACTGACCATCAGCATCTTCCGTCTGCTGTCTTTCCGGCAACTGAGATTGATGAACCCCTGAGTCGTAAACTTATTGGCGTTGTTCAGCAAAGCCCGGAGCAATAAGCTGAGATATTGCGGGTGGGCATAGACTTTATAATCGTTCTCCGGTAAATTGAGTTGATAATCTATTTCCGGTTTTCCTTCCGTTTCTTCCAGATATTGCATTTCGAGACGGCAATAGTGGTTTATTTCTATAGGTTTCAGTGTGAGACTTGCTGTCAGGCTATCCAGATTGGCCACTTCTACCAGGCTATGGAGCAGTGAGGTGAGCAGACGGGTGTTTTCCTGAATAATAAGCTGGTAATCCTTTTGTTCTTCGGGAGTAGAGAAATCATCGCTTAATATTTCGGAGAAGCCGTTGATAGAATTGAGCGGTGTACGTATTTCGTGACAGATGGATTTGATAAAAGATGCTTTCACCTCTTCGCTCTCCTGTGCTTTGATGCTCTGTTGCAATACCTCTTTCTGAAGTTTTTGAGTCTTGGCCAGTGTCTGGTAGTAATATAAGCTGATGCAGATAGCTATAAACAAGATGCATAGAGCAAAGATGAAAGCTACCTGACGCTTTTCTGACTGCAAATTTATTTTTTCAAGTAATAATGTATTTACATCATGTTTCTGGCGGAGGGAGTCGACCTGTGCACCATACTCTTTCTTAATTAGTGAGTCGGAAACGATCATTGATCGGTCGTAGGCTGCGCAAGCCTCTTTATATCGGTGAAGACAACGCAACAGATGCCCTCTGTTCTGGTAAATTTCGACGATGTTGATGTTTTCCGGAGCTTTTCCTGCTTCTATGCTGCGGATTAGTGAGTCATGCCGTGCGAGTGCTTTTTCTTTTTGTGCTTGAGTGAGTGACAGGTAACAACTGTCGGAAAGGAACTTCCCCTTTGCAGGTGTACCGTAGTCACTGTACTTTTCTGCCGGGCTGTCATTTGACAAAACGGCAAAATGCTTCGTTTCGCTTGGTTCTGTAGCTTGTACGGTCGTCCGGATACCTGCCAACTCTACAAATAATAACAGCATTATATAGTAGCACGCCTGTTTCATCTCTAATTTTAAAACTTGTTATATTTATCTTTTGCTTGTATAAAATAGTCTGCTAAAGTACGCAAAAACTTAATTTAATGCAATGATTTTGAATGGAAATGCGCTTTATTTATATCTCGGTGCGGTAATCTGAAAATAATCATGTAAATTTGCGTCAATTTAATAATCTGATTATTATGTCGTGTATCCTACATATTGAAACCTCTACCGCCGTTTGTTCGGTAGCTGTGAGTGAAGACGGGCAGAATATTTTTGTGAAAGAGGACCTTAAGGGGCCTTCACATGCCGTTTCGTTGGGAGTATTTGTAGATGAAGCATTGTCTTTCATCGATAGTCATGCTATTCCGTTGGATGCGGTTGCCGTCAGCTGCGGTCCCGGATCGTATACCGGATTACGTATCGGTGTTTCAATGGCAAAGGGCATTTGTTACGGGCGTAATGTTCCGTTAATCGGTATCCCTACACTGGAGGTGCTGAGTGTACCGGTATTGCTTTATCACGAATTGCCCGAAGACGCACTGATTTGTCCGATGATTGATGCCCGGAGAATGGAGGTATATGCGGCTATATACGACCGTGCGCTGAATGTGAGGCGTGAGATTTCAGCCGACATTGTAGACGAAAATTCTTATCTTGAGTTTTTAGAGAAGCACCCAGTTTATTTCTTCGGGAACGGAGCAGCAAAGTGCCGTGAAAAGATTACGCATCCCAACGCGCATTTTATTGACGGCATCCATCCATTGGCAAAGATGATGTTTCCACTTGCCGAAAAAGCGATTGCTATTAATGATTATAAAGATGTGGCTTATTTTGAGCCCTTCTATCTGAAAGAGTTTGTGGCTTCCCAACCCAAGAAGTTACTTTGATACTTTTCAACCCTTTGGATTTTCTATTTTCAAATTAAAATTTAACTACATGCAGTATAATACTCAACAGAAAAGAATGCCGCTGCCCGAATATGGGCGCAGTATCCAGAATATGGTCGATTTTGCATTGACTATACAAGACCGTTCCGAACGCCAGCGTTGTGCCAATACCGTTATCAATATCATGGGTAACATGTTTCCTCATTTGAGAGATGTACCCGATTTCAAACATAAGTTGTGGGATCATCTGGCCATTATGTCAGACTTTAAACTGGATATAGACTATCCTTACGAGATTATCCGCAAGGACAATCTGGTGACGAAACCCGATTCGATTCCTTATCCGAGCACTAAGATCCGTTATCGCCACTATGGCCGTACACTGGAAGTGTTGATTAAAAAGGCATGTGAGTTTCCGGAAGGGGACGAAAAGAAGAATCTGGTAGCCCTTATCTGCAATCACATGAAGAAAGATTATATGGCTTGGAACAAAGATACGGTGGACGACCGGAAGATCGCTGAAGATCTGGCTGAATTCTCAGGAGGTAAATTGCAGATGGATGACGAGATTTTGCGTTTGATGTCTGAACGTATTGCCCAGAATTATCGTCCGCGTACGAATAACAACAATAACCAGAGAAATAATAATCAGAGAAGAAAATTCTAAGCAAGGAGATTATTATCATTAATCATTAACCACTAATCACCTAAAACATGGCTTCATTTGTAATCGAAGGAGGACACAGGCTCAGTGGGGACATTCATCCGCAAGGTGCCAAAAACGAAGTGTTGCAGATTATCTGCGCTACGTTGCTTACCGCCGAAGAAGTGACAGTAAATAACATCCCGGATATTCTGGACGTCAATAACCTGATTCAATTGATGCGGGATATGGGAGTAACGGTGGCGAAGACAGGTGTCGATTCATATAGCTTTAAAGCTGAAAATGTAGATCTCGCTTATCTGGAGAGCGATGAATTCCTGAAGAAATGTTCCAGCCTGCGGGGATCGGTGATGTTGATCGGACCGATGGTTGCCCGTTTTGGCAAAGCAATGATATCCAAACCGGGCGGAGATAAAATCGGTCGTCGGCGATTGGATACGCACTTTGTGGGGATCCAGAACCTGGGAGCTGACTTTGCTTATAATGAAGAACGTGGGGTATACGAGATTTCGGCACAAGAGCTGAAAGGTACTTATATGCTGCTCGATGAAGCCTCTGTTACCGGAACAGCCAATATAGTGATGGCTGCCGTGCTTGCCAAAGGGATGACTACGATTTATAATGCCGCTTGTGAACCTTATTTGCAGCAGCTTTGTAAAATGTTGAACCGGATGGGAGCAAAAATCAGCGGCATAGCTTCGAACCTGCTGACGATTGAAGGGGTGGACGAACTCCATGGAACGGATCATACCGTATTGCCGGATATGATTGAAGTAGGCAGTTTCATCGGTATGGCTGCAATGACCCGTAGCGAAATAACCATTAAGAATGTCTCTTACGAGAATTTAGGCATTATTCCTGAAAGTTTCCGTCGGTTGGGCATTAAGCTCGAACAGAGAGGAGATGATATTTATGTACCGGCTCAGGACTGTTATCAAATCGAATCTTTTATCGACGGATCTATTATGACCATTGCCGATGCTCCCTGGCCGGGGCTGACTCCGGACTTGTTGAGTGTCATGTTGGTAGTGGCTACCCAGGCGAAAGGGAGTGTGCTGATTCATCAAAAGATGTTCGAAAGCCGCCTCTTCTTTGTGGATAAGTTAATTGATATGGGGGCCCAGATCATTCTTTGCGATCCGCACCGTGCAGTCGTTATCGGTCATAATCATGGATTTACTTTGCGGGGTGGCAATATGACATCTCCCGATATACGTGCCGGTATCGCCTTGCTTATCGCTGCGATGAGCGCCGAAGGTATCAGCCGGATTCATAATATCGAGCAGATAGACCGCGGATATCAAAATATCGAAGGTCGACTCAACGCTATCGGTGCAAGAATTACACGAATATGATAAAAAGAGAAGATGTATACAAGATAGGCTTGTTCAATAAGCCACACGGCATACACGGCGAATTGTCGTTTACCTTTACGGATGATATTTTTGACCGGGTGGACTGCGATTACCTGATTTGCCGGCTGGATGATATCTTTGTTCCCTTTTTTATAGAAGAGTACCGCTTTCGGTCCGACTCTACCGCTTTGGTAAAACTTGAAGGGGTGGATACGGCCGAACGTGCCCGGATGTTTACCAATGTGGAAGTCTATTTCCCGGTGGAGCATGTAGAAGAGGCCGAACCGGGAGAACTGTCATGGAGCTTTTTTGTGGGTTTTCGGGTGGAAGATGTTCGCCACGGTGCTTTAGGTGAGGTGACAGACGTAGATACATCTACCGTTAACACTTTGTTTGTGGTGGACCGGGATGGAGATGAACTGCTGATTCCGGCACAGGAAGAATTTATAGCCGGTATTGACCAGAAACACAAAATCATTACAGTCGATTTGCCCGAGGGCCTGCTGTCTTTGGACGAGTGCGATGATGAAGAAAGTTAAATAGCATAAAGAAACAGGCGGCAAGTAAAGCGAAATGCTTACATTTGTACGCTATATCCTATAATAATGCCGAAAAAGAAACGCAGTAAAGCTTTTTGGAACAATATTAAGTTCAAGTACAAACTCACTATCATCAACGAGAATACGCTCGAAGAGGTGGTGGGACTTCATGTATCCAAGTTGAACGGGCTTTCCGTGTTACTTTCGGTTCTGACCCTGCTTTTCCTGTTTGCTGCTGCCATTATCACTTTCACCCCTTTACGCAACTATTTGCCGGGATATATGAACAGTGATATTCGTGCGCAGGTTGTAGAGAATGCCTTGCGGGTGGATTCTTTGCAACAGCTGGTGGACCGTCAGAATATGTATATCATGAATATACAAGATATTTTCAGCGGAACTGTGCGGGTGGATACCGTACAGTCAATGGATTCACTGACCACTATGCGTGAAGATTCGTTGATAGCCCGTTCCGAACGCGAAGAAGCTTTCCGTCGCCAATATGAAGAGACCGAGAAATATAATCTGACCTCTATTACCGCACAGCCCGATGTGAACGGATTGATTTTCTATCGTCCGACCCGTGGTATGATATCTGATCATTTTGATGCTGAGAAGAAACATTTTGGAACCGATATTGCCGCTAATCCCAATGAAAGTGTTCTGGCTACCCTTGACGGTACAGTCATATTGAGTACTTATACGGCCGAAACCGGTTACCTGATCGAGGTACAGCATAACCAGGATTTTGTATCAGTCTATAAACATTGCGGTTCGTTGCTGAAGCGTGAGGGAGATACTGTGAAAGGCGGTGAAGCAATTGCTCTGGTCGGGAATAGCGGAACGCTCACTACCGGTCCGCATCTCCATTTTGAACTTTGGCACAGAGGACGGCCGGTTAATCCTGAAAAATACATTGTATTCTAATAATGAACGAGATAAAGAAAAAACAAATAGCTATCTTAGGTTCTACGGGCTCTATCGGTACACAGGCCTTACAGGTTATCGAGGAGCATCCCGAACTGTATGAAGTTTATGCACTGACTGCCTATAATAAGGTAGATCTCCTGATAGCTCAGGCACGTAAGTTTCTGCCTGAGGCTGTGGTTATAGCTAACGAAGAGAAATATGTACAACTGAAAGAGGCCCTCAGCGATCTGCCTGTTAAAGTTTACGCCGGTGCTGCCGCTTTATGCCAGATTGTAGAGTCCGGTCCTATCGACATCGTACTGACAGCTATGGTAGGCTATGCAGGGCTGAAGCCGACCATAAATGCCATTCGTGCCGGAAAAGCGATTGCACTTGCCAACAAGGAGACGCTGGTTGTTGCCGGAGAGCTGATTAATCAGTTGGCACAGCAATACCGTACACCGATTCTTCCTGTCGATTCTGAACATTCAGCCGTGTTTCAGTGTTTGGCCGGAGAGGTGGGCAATCCGATCGAGAAAGTAATTCTGACTGCTTCCGGTGGTCCTTTCCGTACATGTACCATGGATCAGCTGAAAACCGTGACGAAGGTGCAGGCATTGAAGCATCCGAATTGGGAAATGGGAGCCAAGATCACCATTGATTCTGCTTCGATGATGAACAAAGGCTTTGAAGTGATTGAAGCTAAATGGCTGTTTGGAGTACATCCCAGTCAGATAGAGGTGGTAGTACATCCGCAGTCTGTTATCCATTCGATGGTACAATTCGAGGATGGAGCCGTAAAGGCCCAGTTGGGTATGCCGGATATGCGTCTGCCTATCCAGTACGCTTTCTCTTATCCGGATCGTGTCAACTCGTCTTTTGACCGGCTTGACTTTTCGAAATGTACGAACCTTACTTTTGAGCAACCCGATACCAAGCGGTTCCGTAATCTGGCCTTGGCTTACGAATCGATGTATAGGGGAGGGAATATGCCCTGCATTGTCAATGCGGCTAATGAAGTGGTAGTGGCTGCTTTCCTTCGTGATGAAATCAGCTTCCTCGGCATGAGTGATGTGATAGAACAGACCATGGGGCAGGTATCTTTCGTACAGACTCCTACCTATGATGACTATGTGGCAACCGATGCGGAAGCGCGCCGGATTGCCCGTGAATTAATTTGTAAATAAATAAATTGTAAATAATCTGATGGAAACATTTTTAATCCGTGCCCTGCAATTGATTATGAGCTTATCTTTGCTCGTCATCATTCATGAAGGGGGGCACTTTCTCTTTGCCCGCCTGTTTAAAGTACGGGTAGAAAAATTTTGCTTATTCTTTGACCCTTGGTTCACACTATTCAAATTTAAACCTAAAAAAAGTGAGACAGAATATGCTGTCGGCTGGCTGCCTTTGGGAGGTTATGTCAAGATTGCCGGTATGATTGACGAGTCAATGGATACGGAGCAAATGAAACAACCCGAACAACCATGGGAGTTCCGCTCCAAACCTGCATGGCAACGCCTGTTGATTATGGTAGGCGGCGTGTTGTTCAACTTCCTCCTGGCCTTGTTCATCTACTCGATGATTCTGTTTAAATGGGGAGATCAGTACGTTCCCGTGCAGCAGGCACCGTTGGGTATGGAGTTTAATGAAACAGCTAAGGCTGTCGGCTTTCAGGATGGAGATGTTCTGTTGTCAGCCGATGGAGTTGACTTTGTACGTTATGACCCGGATATGCTTAGCCAGATTGCCGATGCTCGTGAGGTGACCGTGTTGCGTGAGGGTAAAAAGGCTTCTGTGTATATTCCCGAAGATATGATGCAACGCCTGTTGGCTGACAGTGTTCGTTTTGCTGAATTCCGCATTCCTTATGTAGTAGACAGTGTGATGGTCAATTCACCTGCGGCAATGGCCGGTATCCAACAGGGAGACAGTATCATTGCCCTTGATGGAAAGTCGATTTCTTATTCGGACTTCCTGATGGCTATGGCTGACCGAAGAAAGAATGCAGCAGCATTACAGAAAGATAGCCTCGATCCGCACCAGATCACGTTGACTTATGTACGCGACGGAAAGACAGATATGCTGACTGTGGTCACTGACTCCGCTTTCAAGATGGGGGTAGTGGCTATTCTGTATACAGATCAGCTTCTTCCTGTTATAAAGAAGGAGTATGGCTTTTTCGAATCATTCCCTGCCGGTGCGGCGTTGGGGGTGAAGACGTTGAAAGGTTATGTGGGTAATATGAAATATCTCTTCTCCAAGGAGGGTGCCAAACAGTTGGGTGGTTTCGGAACCATCGGCAGTATTTTCCCTGCAACCTGGAACTGGCATCAGTTCTGGTACATGACCGCTTTCCTGTCTATCATCCTTGCGTTTATGAACATCCTGCCTATCCCTGCACTGGATGGTGGACACGTACTGTTCTTGTTCTATGAAATCATTGCCCGCCGCAAGCCGAGTGATAAATTTATGGAATATGCACAGATGACGGGTATGATCCTGTTGTTCGGTCTCTTGATTTGGGCAAATTTCAATGATATACTGAGGTTCTTCTTTTAGACGGAAGTAACATCTTATAAATAAACTACGAGCTGCAAGTGATTGCGTGATTATTCCGCGGATACTTGCAGCTCGTGGTTTATGATCGTTAATGGTAGTTTTTTATATTTTCAGCATCTTCTTTTCTCTCTCCAGATCCGATTCATCCAACTTGGGTGACGGTACTGTACAGGTTTTTATGTAGTCGCCTTCCTGGCATGTATAGTTATAATAGATCTCTTCTTCCGGTGTCAGTTCCGCTTTGGGAATCAGTCTGCCTTCCATTTTCAGAAATACGTCTATATCCGTGCTGTCCGATTGCTTCACCAGGACGATTCTCCGCGCTATCGGGTTGTGGTTGTAGTCCAGGCATAGATACAATCCCTTTAGCATGTTGGGATATTCATAATGTGGCAGTTGCAGATAAATGGTGACCATGGCAAACTGTGGCAGTTCCCGTTCGTTGAACATCAGATAGGAGTTTTGATGATTGCTGATGATGCCGCTTCCCCAATGTACCGATTTATAAGCATTGATCATGCCTACTTTGACATAATCATTATTCTCTGATGCGCAGATCAGATAGGGTTCTGCCTTGAGACTGTCAGTCGATGAAGAGAGACTGTAACTCAGATACGTACCGCTATAATTATACACTTCTTCTACAGACCCCTGCATTTCTTTTTCCAGGAGTTTCAGGAACGTATTTCCCATGTTGTTTGTTTCCTGATCGGGTTCCAGGTCGAACAAGCGCTCCTTCATTCCGCTCAGATTGCCAAGCAGGCGTTTTTTCGACACATTGTTCACCAAAGCCAGTGCTTCGTCCAGTGCCTCTTCCTGTGTTTTGGTTTTTTGCAGATTCAGGTAAGCAGGAAGTACACTCGAATAGAGTGCGGACAACACACTGGGGGCCATATTGATCCAGTCGGCTATTTCCTTCATTTTCACTCCGTTGTTACGGAGGTATTCTATTCTTTTGTATATCTCTTCAAGTTCGTTCATGGTATATCGACACGTTGTTTGCATTGCAAATATATGACTTTTGGATTATATAATCATGATATGAATGTTACATTAATATTTCAGCAGAACCCTGCAGAATATAAATGAAATGAATCCTGCAAATTCATTTTTGCTCTGTCCGCTATGCCCTACATTTGCACCGGATTCAAAAACAAGGAAAAATAGATATAAAATGAAAAAGATTGAATGTATCATTATGGACTGGGCCGGAACTGCGGTCGACTACGGATGTTTCGCTCCGGTGGCCGCCTTCATCAAGGCCTTTGCCGAAAAAGGGCTGACGATTGATGTCGTGCAAACCCGGAAACCGATGGGGTTGCCCAAGATTCAGCACATTCGTGAACTGCTGACTATGCCCGAAGTGAACGAGCAATTCACTGCCCGCTATCAGCGTGACTGGACGGAGGAAGACGTGGTGGAACTGAACCGGCTGTTTGAGAAATATCTTTTTGCTTCTCTGAAAGAGTACACAGATCCTATTCCGGGTGTAATCCCTACCTTGGAAAAACTCCGTGCCGAAGGACTGAAGATAGGCTCTACTACCGGTTATACGCGTGAAATGATGGACGTGGTGCAACCTGCGGCTGAGGTTAAAGGTTATCGTGTAGACTATTGTGCTACTCCGAATCTGCTGCCTGCCGGACGTCCGGCTCCGTATATGGTTTTCGAGAATCTCACAAAACTGGGCGTGCCGTGTCTCGATACCGTGGTTAAAGTAGGTGATACCATTGCTGACATCAAAGAAGGTGTCAACGCTAAAGTATGGAGTGTGGGAATCGTGTTGGGCAGTAATGAAATGGCACTTACTGAGAAGGAGGCCGGCAGTCTGTCCGGAACTGAACTCGATGCCCGTGTCTCCGAAGTCAAAGAATGTATGCTGGCTGCGGGAGCCTCTTACGTCATTCGTAGCATCGAAGAACTTCCCGCACTGATTCAAACTATTAATTCAAAACTCAATTCTTAAAACGATATGAAACCTTATTTGTTATTAACTCCCGGACCTCTTACCACATCAGAAACCGTAAAAGAAACCATGATGACCGACTGGTGTACATGGGACGAGGATTATAACCTGCACATTGTGGAGGAAATGCGTAAACAACTGGTAGGTATTGCCACTCGCAATATGGAAGAGTACACTTCCGTACTTTTGCAAGGTAGCGGCACTTATTGTGTGGAAGCAGTTATCGGTGCTGCCATCGGAAAGAACGATAAACTTCTGATTTGCAGTAATGGTGCTTATGGTGACCGTATGGGAAATATTGCCGAATATTATCATATCGACTATGATCTCCTTGCTTTTGAAGAAACGGAACAGGTATCGGTAGACTATGTGGACGATTACCTGAGCAATAACTCAGACATTACTCACGTGGCTTTCGTTCACTGCGAAACGACTACCGGTATCCTGAATCCGTTGAAAGAGTTGGCACATGTCGTGAAAATGCATGGTAAGAAGCTTATTGTGGATGCTATGAGCAGCTTCGGAGGTATCCCGATGGATGTCAGTGAACTGGGAATCGATTTCCTGATCAGCAGTGCCAATAAGTGCATCCAGGGTGTGCCGGGTTTTGGATTCATCATTGCCCGTCGTTCCGAGCTGATGCGTTGCAAAGGAGTTGCCCGCTCACTTTCACTCGATATTTATGACCAGTGGGAGACAATGGAGAAAGGACATGGCAAATGGCGCTTCACTTCGCCCACCCACGTGGTGCGTGCATTCAAGCAAGCTCTTACCGAACTGATTGAAGAGGGAGGAGTAGAGGCGCGCTACCGGCGTTATTGCGAGAATCACCGGGTATTGGTGGAGGGTATGCGTTCGCTGGGATTCAAGACTTTGCTCGATGATGCCATCCAGTCGCCTATCATCACTTCCTTCCTTTACCCGAAAGCAGGATTCGATTTTAAAGATTTCTATACTGCTCTGAAAGCTAAGGGATTTGTTATCTATCCCGGAAAAATCTCAAAAGCGGATACTTTCCGTATCGGTAACATCGGAGATGTACATCCGGAGGACTTTGCCCGCTTGGTAGAAGTTGTGAGAGAGACTGAATACTAATGAATGATTATTGAGTTTTTGTCTTTAACGTAGAAGGTTGTGAAAGCCGCATACTACTCACTACTGCTGCGACAAAAGCAAATCCGCTGCCTGCTATCAGACAGACCGCTGTACTTTTTTCGTGTACTACGAAACTGAAGAGTAAAGCAACCAGCGTTGTACCGAATGTCTGTCCTAAAAGCCGTGCCATACCCAACATTCCGCTGGCTCCCCCCGAACGTTGTGTAGGGGCGGAAGAGATGATTGTACTGTTGTTGGGCGTCTGGAAAATACCGAAACCTGCACCGCAAAGCATCAATCGCAGAATGATACTGATGACCGATGAATCTGCTGTTAATGTAGATAAAGAATAGAGCCCGATGCAGAATAAGGCCATACCGATACTGCCCAGTATGCCGGGGTGGATGCGCTCCACAAGGTATCCGGCTGCCGGTGCTGTCACCAATGTGGCGATGGGCCATGGAGTCAGCAGCAATCCCGTCATTACTTCGCTGTATCCCAGTGAGTTTTGCAGGAAAAAAGGAAGAGAAACCATAGCCAGCATCTGTGCTGTGAACGAACAGATGGAAGTCAGGATCGATAACCTGAAGATAGGTATTCCCAGCAGGTCGAGCGGTAAAAGAGGGGATGGCTGGTTCAGTTGCCTGTGGACATAATACGTGCCGACAATGGCCAATACAGCCAGTTGGATGGCTATATAATCGTTTTTCTCGTGATGGGCAAATCCGTCCAGTGTATAGATAAGCAGTCCGAAGGTGATAGCGTTGGCTATGGCACTGAGCTTATCGAATTTCCGGTTGGAACGTTCTTCTTTTCTCGGCAGGTACTTGCATCCCAATATCAGGGCTGCAAGTCCCAGAGGGACATTGATGGCAAACAACCAATGCCACGAGGCGATGGAAAGAATGCCGCTTGCCACCGAAGGTCCGGCTGCAGCCGATATGGCCACTACCATGGCATTGATCCCCATTCCTCTTCCTATCTGATTTCGGGGATAGATGGTACGTAACTGGGCAGTGTTGACACTTGTGATGGCTGAGGCGCTGAAGCCCTGGAAAATGCGGGCAAGGGTCAGAGTCCAGAACGAATGGGAGAGGGCGCATATCAGGGAAGTGACTATGAACATGGCAATGCCTGAAAGAAAGATCTTCCGGTATCCGTATATTTCGCCTAACGACGAAAACGAAAGCAGCGATATCACAATGGCGAGCTGATACCCGTTGATGATCCAGGTTGTGACCGCAGGTGAAGTTCCGAAGTCGTGCGAGAGGGTCGGGAGTACTACATTGATGATATTGATGTCGAGCACCGACATACATAAGGCGAAAGAGATGCCGACAACTGCCCAGATGCGGCGATGGAGGGGGAGACCGTCAGTTTCGTCAATTTCCGAAGTTTGTGTAAGCTGAGCCATAAAGAACCTTTTAAAAGAACTGCCACAAAGGTAAACAAAGTCAAGCTTCTTCGGTTTGAGAGGACAATGATATATAAGTTTTTTTAATTCATGAATTTCAGCGAGGCATGTAGCGGAAGTCTTTTTCAATACGGATGACACAGATTTACACTGGATTTTATTGTTGATAATCAGCAAAATGAATCAGCAATCCATGTAAATCTGTGTCATCTGTAGTTCTGCTTCCGATACGCCTTCATGTGTATGTCAGCCTGATAATCCTCTGATTGCTGCTACCTCTGAATTCCAGATGTGGAGAGTAAAGTTCTTGTCTGAAGCGTCCGTCCACCAATACATCTATATAAGGTAGTACGGCAGCCAGTGCCGGATCTGCCTGAATCTCTTCGTACGTATATCCTGTATAGCACCAGATATTCTGTCCTGTCTCTTCTTTTATCCTCCGGATAAGCGGAAGAAACGCTTCCGGGTTGTAAAGGGGATCTCCGCCGGAGAAAGTCACGCCATCCAGTAACGGATTCGAATTGATTTCACGGATGATGCAGTCCAGACGCTTTTCTGTCAATTCATCTCCGGCCTGCGGATTCCAACTTTCCGGGTTATGACAACCCGGACAGCCGTGCCGGCAACCTGCCAGATAGATGGAATACCGGATACCTTCTCCGTCGACAATCGTTTCCGGATATGTATAAAGTATATTCATGACTTTATTACAGATGCTTCACGCGATCTCTCTCTTCTGCCCGTTTGGCAGAGTTCCACGAACTCAGGTCGCCCGTCAGATAACCTGTGATACGGCGCATGCGCAGGATATTCTCACTTTGGCATACGGGACATTTATCGTAAATCACTCCCTTGTATCCGCAGTTGTGGCAGGTGTCTACCGGGTGGTTGATAGAACCGTAGCCGATACCTTCGTCAAACATTACTTTTACGATCTTGGCAATGGCGCGTACGTTCTTCTGTGCCTCTCCGTCCAGTTCCACATAAGTGATGTGCCCTCCGCGGGTGATAGCGTGGAACGGAGCCTCTTTTTTTATTTTCTCTACAATGCTGATCGGTTCTTTTACATCCACATGGAAAGAATTGACATAATAATCGTTGTCTGTCACCCCTTCGATTTTTCCGTATTTACGGCGGTCCATACGGGTGAAGCGTCCCGACAGTCCTTCCGCCGGTGTAGCCAGTACCGAATAGTTCAGATTGTATTTGGCTTTGTATTCATCAGCCACTTTGTTGATTTCCAATACGGCTTCGTAAAGCGTATCCCATGCTTTCTGGTCGTGCCCGTGCCCTTTTCCGTAGAGTGCCACCATGGCGTTGTGCCCTCCCAGGAAACCGATTCCCAGTGTTCCACTACGCAATACGTCGCCTACTTGCTCGTTCGGATTCAGGGCAGCCCCCCCTTTCCACACGTCGTTACCCATCATAAAGGGGAACTGGCGGGCCAGGGCCGTACGCTGATATTGATAGCGTGAATAAAGCTGGTCGGCTACCAGGGTAGCCATTTCGTGTACCGATTCGATGAAAATTTCTTTAGCCTTTCTCTCAACGGCATCTTTGTTATGCTTGTCTTCTGTCATGTTTTCCGCTTTGATACGGGCTTCAATGGCAAGGCGCGGCATATTCAGCGTGGTGAACGAAAGATTTCCGCGTCCCAAAGACGATTTCTCACCGGCTACATTCTCAAACACACGCGTGCGGCATCCCATGGTGGCCAGTTCGTAACGGTAACGTTGCGGGTCGTTGGCGTCCCATTTTTCGTTTTGGTTGAACGGGGCATCCAGGAACATGAAGTTAGGGAAGAGTGCTTTGGCCGTAGTGTGGCAGGCTTTCAGGAATAGGTCGAAGTTAGGTGCTTCAAACTTAATCTTCCCTTCCATGGCAGCATCGAAATTAGTCATTGCCTTCTGATAATCGGCTTCCGTATACGACACTCCGTTTTTTATCTTGAATATCTGGATTGGGAATACCGGCACTTCTCCCCTTGTACCCAGCCCTTCTACGGTTGCTTTCAGTAATTCTTCAATCACCATGCGTCCTTCGGCCGAAGTGTCTGTTCCATAATTGATCGAACTGAACACCACCTGGTTTCCGCCGCGTGAGTGCATCGTGTTCAGGTTATGGATAAAGCCTTCCATGGCCTGGTGCGTATCTTTCTGAGTCTGCACAAATGCTTTCTCTATAATTTGGTTCAGATGTTCTTTGTCGATATTGATCTGCAGGGCAGTCAGGGCCATGCGCAATGTTTCGCGTTCCAGTTCCGATGCTTTGATAGACGACAGATGTTCGGCAATCACTGTACGGATAGCCTTTTCTTCTATTTCTTCACCCTTGTTCATCTGTACATAGAAGCTGATGAATGATGCCAGGTGTTTACGGAATGATTTGCTTACCCCTTTTGCCATAAAGAAGTCGAATGCCGGTATGGCCTGACCTCCGTGCTGTTCGTTCTGGTTAGTCTGGAAAATAATGGTAGCCAGGGTAGCATAGCTTTGAATGCTTTGCGGAGTACGTATACTGCCGTTCTTGGTGCGGAATCCACGTTCGAAGAGGTCATCCATGTCATACTGGATGCAAGTCGTGGTTTTTGTCGGGTAGTAATCCAGGTCATGGATGTGGATGTCTCCCAATTGGTGCGCTTCGGCAAAACGTTTCGGCAACAGATATTTATATGTATAGTCTTTGGTTACTTCCGAGGCAAATGTCATCATCTGTCCGGCGGGGGTATGACTGCTCATATTGGCATTGCTCAGGTTGACATCGTTCTTGTCGATAGCTACGATGCCATCCATCACGTGCTTCATCTGAGTTTTTTTGTCTCGTTCGGTGTTTCGCCATTCCCTGTAGATGATGTACTTTTTGGCTACTTCCGGACGAACCTTCATCAGCTCTTTTTCTACCAGGTCCTGAATTTCTTCTACCGTAATGGTAGGAGATGCAAATTGTCCGATTACGTTCATCGTGATGTCAGCAATCAATTGCTGTTCATCATTGATTCCTGTGGCACTAAACGCTTTTGATACAGCGTTCTTGATTTTACTGATGGAGAAGTCCTCCCTTTTACCATCTCGTTTGATGATACAAATTTCCGCGTAGTTCATAACTTTAACTCCCGAAAGCTTTAGATTTTTTTTAATATGTTTACTTTTTCAGCAGGTCTTCTGACTTATCTCTCCCTCGCAACGCCTTCCCACGCTGGGCGCAGTGGCATAGTGTGCGGATTCTCAGAGAATTACAGCAGCGGGTACTGTCGCCGATTTGCACAGCGTTCCCTCGTGACTAAACCTCTTTTTAGTGCTGAAATCTGCTACAAAGGTAACAGTTAAAGCAATAAGTTGTTCTTGTTTTAACAAGAATTTTTGGAGAACTTTTCTTTCTTCCTGATACAGAAAGTTTTCCAAAACGGGAAACTTTCGGGCATGAAATTTAAATGAAGTTTGCTAAAGAATCAGCCAGATAGCTATGATATGCCCTATGCTTCCGCCCAGACAAAACAGGTGGAAAACAGCATGTGTATAAGGTTTTCGCAACGAATAAAATACGGCTCCCATGATGTAGGAAGCCCCTCCCCCGATAAGCCACCAGAAGGCGGGAGAAGCTCCGATGGCAGAGAGGCAGTCCATCAAAGGTTTCAGGGCTACCAGGATGGCAGAACCCATTCCGACGAAGCAGACTGTTTCAAGATTACTGTGTTCTTTCAGCTTTTTAAAAGCCAGTATGAAGCCTACGATGGCCGACAGCCATACGAAAGCGAATATTCCCCAGCCCCAGCCACCAGCGTGGCGCAATACCAATAAGGTAAACGGGGTATAAGTGCCTGCTATGTGCAGGTAGATGGCACCGTGGTCAAATTTGCGGAGAAGTTCTTTACGGCTTCCGGGTCTTGAACCGTGATACCAGGTAGAACTGATATAGGATGCCAGCATTCCCGCTAGGTAGACCAGCACGCAACCTGCCGCCCAATGGGGATGTGGGTTGGCAAGTGCTTTTTCCAACAGAAAATATCCTGCGGTGATACCTAAGAGAATACCTGCACCATGACTCAGGGTGTTGGATAATTCTTCGCCGTGTGAATATCGCTTGTTCTCCATTCGTGTGTATATAGGTGATGTGGTAGCAATTTAATAAGATGACCGCAGATTTGAGAGTTTCGACACACCCTCTTAAAATCTGCGGTCATCCTTTCCTTTTTAGAAGTATCTTGTATCAGGCAGCAGATTTATACCAGATGTCCGATCCATTCTTCGCGGTCGCCCGGCAACAGGTCGATTACCGGTACTTCCACCATGGTGTAGCATCCCGGTTGCTGCTTCATCGAAGCGCGTGCCACGCATACCAGTACCTGTGCGGTCAGTGCGGGATTGTTGATGCGCATGTTGAATTCGAACAACTGATTCTGGGTTTTTCCCGATACACCTTTGCGGGTCAGGTTTACACCGTGTCCCATGTCCAGGAGTGCATCCACGCTCGGCACTTGCTTTACGTGGGTTTCGTCGTTCACGAAATAAGCGTCCGATTTGATTGCGGCTGCCACGTCTTCAAATTTATATCCGTCTTTCAGTTCGATGTATACCATGCGGCGGTGGATTCCTGTTCCTGTGGGGATAGTCATTGACAAAGCCGCTTTCACTCCGTCGATTGCTTTCACGGCTACCGTGTGGCCCATGCTCATACCCGGACCGAAGTTGGTGTAAGTGATGCCTTTCGGAGCAATAGCCTCGAGCATGGTGCGTACGATGGAGTCGCTTCCCGGATCCCATCCGGCTGAGATGATCGATACCGCCCCGTGTTCTTTGGCACAAGCACCCAGTTCACGGCGGAGATCTACGATTCCGGTGTGGATATCGAAACTGTCCACTGTATTGATTCCCATTGCGAGGATTTCTTTTGCGTATTTTTCAACGCTGCGGGTCGGAGTACAAAGAATAGCCACGTCTACTCCCTGAAGTTCCTTTATATCTTTAACTACTGCGTAATCATTCAGTTCAGCCGGTTTGTTCTCTGCTCCTGCACGACGAACCACACCTGCTATCTCAAAATCGGGAGCCGCTTGGAGGGCTTCCAGCACATAACGACCAATATTGCCATAACCTACGATGGCTGCTCTTACTTTTTTCATCTTTTTATTGGTTTTGTTTAACACATTTCTTTATTTCGGTTGCAAAATTAGTCATTTTCTTTGTTTTTGAGTCTCTTAGGGGTGTTAAAGTTAGTTTTTGTTATTCAAGGTTCGTGAAGCACAATATTTATTATCTTTGCGTTCTGATTATAACCATTATGATAGAATACATCAAAGGCGAGATTGCCGAACTGAGTCCGGCAACCGCAGTTATCGATTGTAACGGATTAGGATATGCCGTTAATATATCACTCAACACTTATTCTGCCATTCAGGGTAAGAGCAGTTGTAAACTCTATATCTACGAAGCCATCCGCGAAGATGCTTACGTTTTATATGGCTTTGTCGACAAGCAGGAACGGGAACTTTTCCTGCTGCTGATTTCCGTTTCGGGCATTGGAGGAAACACGGCCCGCATGATTCTTTCCGCTCTTTCACCGGCCGAACTGGTGAATGTGATCAGTACCGAAAATGCCAATATGCTGAAGACGGTGAAGGGTATCGGACTGAAAACAGCGCAAAGGGTCATTGTCGATTTGAAAGATAAAATTAAAACCAGTGCCATGGCTGCAACTGCCGTGGGAGGTGCTGCCGGTGCTTTGTTGCCGGCAATGAATGCTGAAGTGCAGGAAGAAGCCGTTGCCGCCTTGACGATGCTGGGCTTTGCCGCAGCGCCTTCTCAGAAAGTGGTGCTTGCCATTCTGAAGGAAGAGCCCGATGCTCCGGTGGAGAAAGTCATTAAGCTGGCTTTAAAGAGACTCTGAGAACAGTTCGGCAGTATAAGGAGGCTTATAAGATTTTCTGATACATCCTCAAATCCAGTTTTTTGCCGAACTTTTCCGCTACCTGCCGGATGTTTGCGCAACACTCGAAGCCACATCTCTCAAATAGGCGTATGCTGGCTTCGTTTTCTCCCGAAATCAGTGCCATTATGTTGCTGAAGCCTTCTTGCCGGATGATCTCTTCCAGTCGGAGTATGGTTTGTTTTCCATACCCCTGACCTGTAAACTCCGGCTTCAGGTAGAGGGTCAGTTCTACCGAAATGCGGAAGGCTTCTCGGGGCTTGAAACGTGCGAAGTAGCAGAATCCGCAGGGAGTTCCTTCGGGAGTTTCAATGATGAACGACCGGTAGACGGGATCGCCTACGGGGATGTAGTTTTTCAGTTCATCGATGGAGGCGCAGTGTACAAAGTACACCACTGTCGTGTGGAGGGTGTAATAATCGTAGATGTCTTTTACAAAAGGCAAGTCGTTTTCCGTGAGCGTTCTGAGCGTAATATCCATTGCCGTAAAGTTCATTAATTGCCGCAAATGTAGCTAATCTTATCAGAAAAGAAGTACATTTGTTTCCGTAAATCAACACTCCAATTCATGAAATTGCAAAAAATATATCGTCAACAGTGGATGGAAGCCCATCCACGCATGCAATCGGCAGATACCGATCAGTGGTACGTGGATTTTGCCAACAGGCTGTTGCCCGTACTTGAGAAGTCGGAGCTTACCGGACAGATGATTCATAAGAACCGGGCTGTTCTCTACTTCACCTGGTATCTGGAAGATTGTGTGAATAATTCCGGTAGTTGGAATACATTCATCCGGTTGCATAAACAGTTGTATGGACGTTTCCTGCCTTTTTACACACTGACAGAGTCGTATGCCGATGATGAAATAAATCCCGAGGATGTATCTTTTCTGCTGTGGACGCTTCTTTCTCCTGTCACGGATAGTTCTCCGTCTCCTTGGAATCCGTTTGACAGTTCTCTGCTTCAGCTCGCATCCGATGTATATGCGGTGCTCGATGCCCATTTTGAACAGGCTCCCCTTACCGGTGATGAATCCACGGAGTGGTTTCCGGATGTCCGTGCCTTGTTACCCCCTCCGGGTCCTGTTTTGGATGTCTTGCCGGAAATGAATCTCCCCCGTGATGTAGCGAACTTCCTGAGTGCTTCCGGAGGAAAACAGGTTGTATATTTAAAAGACTATGTTGATTTGCGTCGCTTCTGTGTCGATGCGTTGAAGTGGGCCGATGAAGAAGATTCGTTAATGCCCGAGTTGGCCGATGAAGGAGACTTTGTGTTTTTTGCCAATCCGAAAGGTGTCTTGCTGGCTCCCAATATTGCCGCTTGTTTCCGCGACGAACGAAATCCGGAATATAATCCGGAGATTGCCGAACAAGAAGGGGCCGAATTGTTTTATATTCCGGGGCTTTGTCCCATCGACTTGTTGCACTATGCCATGCAGCACGGCTTATTGCCGGAGGTTGCTTTTCCTTTCGGGGATGGCAGGAGGCTGTTGCACGAGAACTGGGATTTCATAGCCCGCAGGTATTTAGGTAAATATTATAATGAAGATTTTTATGAAGAAGAGCGGAAATAGCAGTGACCGTCCGGGTAGCGGACGTCCCAAAGCTTCGGGAGGCAAGAAACCTACCGGTAAGCGGATCGGAAAGTCGAAACCCTCAAAAGCCAATAACCAGCTGAACCGTAGGGTGAAATAAGTTGTTATCTGTTATAAACAGGTTTTATTATGAAATGGGAAAGTAGTTTGATGGAACATCTCCAATGGTCGGACACGATAACCAACCGGGAGAGTAAAGAGAGGTTGGCCCGTATGATTGCCATGCGCGTACAAGAAGGCGAGGTCATTGGGGCTGGTTCCGGATCGACTGTATATCTGGCATTGCTCGCTATTGCCGAAAGGATACGTACGGAGAATCTGCACGTCACCGTAATCCCTGCTTCGATGGAGATATCGATGGAATGTGTCCGCTTGGGCATTCCGCAGACTACTTTATGGATGTGCCGTCCCGACTGGACCTTCGATGGAGCAGATGAAGTAGATCCCGACCGCAATCTGATCAAGGGAAGAGGCGGAGCGCTGTTCAAGGAGAAGCTGCTGATAAGCAGCAGCAATCGTACTTTCATATTGGTAGACGAAAGCAAACAGGTTTCTTTTCTGGGAAGCCGTTTTCCTGTCCCCGTCGAAGTCTTTCCGATGGCTTTGCCCTACGTAGAGAGGGAAATCCGGGCAATGGGTGCTTCACGTACCCAACTGAGGCCGGCTAAAGGTAAAGATGGCCCTGTGATCACCGAAAGTGGAAACTTGATTCTCGATGCCTGGTTCAGCAATATTCATTCGTCTCTTGAAAAAGAAATCAAGTCGGTGACGGGTGTTATAGAAAACGGACTGTTTATGGGATATGATGTCGAGGTGATGGTAGCAAAATAAGATCGGAAACGGTTGATAGTACGAAAACTAAAGAGGATGTATCAAAACCCACCACAGAGTGACACAGAGGTGATTTTAAGTTGTTGATTATTAATAAAAAGACTCTGTGATACTCTGTGCTACTCCGTGGTGAAAAGAGTTATGACACATCCCTTTTAGCTTTCGTTGCCTACAAGTTCATCGCATTTCCTCCAAGGACTCCCAGTATGGCAGATGCCACTGCGATCATTACTTTTAAAATTGTGTTCCAGTTTGATTTCTTCATTTTTTTACACCTCCTTTCATGTGATTCTGATTTATGCCGTCGGGTCATCCACAATGTCTCCGTCACCGTCTTTTCCCGTTTCCTTTCCTTCCAGTGCCGCTTTGATGTCGATAAACTCGATTCTGTCACCGGCCCGGGTCGATGTCAGGTTCGGACGTACGCTCGACGACGGACGAAAGTTTATTTTCACCGCCATTATGTTTTTGGCCGTACAGTCTTTTTCCGCATCCACCCCTTTGGTGCGTGCCGAAAGGCTGAATACTCCGAAATCCCGGATATTGACCGACTGCCCGTTGTAGAGTGAGGTACGCATCGCTTCTACAAAATTGGTGAGTACACTTTTGATATCTCCCAATGATAACGAACTTTTCTCCTTCATTTCGTACGCAATGCTTTCCAGGCTTGCGCTTTGACCTAAAGTGACCAGTTGCGGATAAAATTTCTCTATAGCATCCGCTTTTCGCGGATCCTTTCTCGCGATTTTTTTGTATGGAACTGCCATTGTCCGATAGTTTTTTATGGTTAATAATTAAGAATGCATCCGGAAGGTCGGACGAGCTCTTTCCCTTTCTTCCGGTATGTCAAAGATACCGCTTTCTAACCCCTGTTTTGTGCTTGTTGACGTGGGTTGAGGCGGTATGGATAAAAGATGGAAAATCAATGAATGTTTTGTGAAAAAGTATGACTTCTGCTATGATATGTCGTTTGTTTTTGTTATCTTTATGCTATTGTAAAGTTCCGATTATTTATTAATTTAAAATTGAAAAACATGAAAGATTTAGAAGATGACGAGAGAGAGTTTCCTATCCGTGTATATACAAAAGTAGAGCTGGCTCTGCTTTATGCACCCCATTTGTCTGAAAATGCCGCCCTCAATAATCTCAGCCGTTGGATGCGGCACAACAAACTCCTGATGGCTGCACTCGAGGAGGTGGGATACTATAAATACCGCCATTCATTTACGCCCAAGGAAGTTCGTCTGATCTTTCGATATATGGGAGAGCCGGGAGAATAAGGTTCAGAAAAAATAATGAATAATTAGTGGATTATGGATATTTGAATACATCGCTAAATTTTTACCCTCAGCAGCAATTGTCGCAAATTTTGCGACAATTGCTGCTGAGGGTAAAGTTTATCAGACTGAACATTATGATCATATTCAAAGAACAGAAATCAATATTTCTATTCACGTTTCTATTTCCTTCTTTTCGAACTACTCGAAAAATTCGAGTAGTTCGAGTTTACTTCTACTCTCTATCTTCTTTGATCACTACCTTGCTAAGAGAACAGTTCGTTAAGGAATCTTAGAAAATCATTGGAAACCCCAATACTGAAAAAAGCAATTCACTTCGTGAAATTAGTTTAATTTGGTTCAGTATATATTGTATATATGATATATATAATATATATTTGCACAAAACATTGAATTATGGAAGCAACTATACCGCACAGAAAAAAGATTATCACCCTGAAAGAAGATACTTTCAGGGCTCTTTCGGTTATGGCAGCAAAGCAGGGTACGAACCTGAAACGGTTGATAGAGGCCATGCTCGACAAGGCAGCGGATGAATACGATGAGAATGAATCCTACCGCTATCTGTCTGAAAACTACCCTGATGGAAAGGTAATGCTGGGGAAGAAAGAACATAAAGAGTTTATAGACTGGTTGGGAGTGGTTGAAAAATGAGAGTTGAGTTTTCAAAGGAGTTTGAAAAGGCAGCCCGTAAACTATCCGGCAAAATGCTTGAATCTGTACGTATAGCAGTACAGGAGGTTATTAATGCTCAAAGCATTGAAGAACTAACAGACTGCAAGAAACTGGTGGACTATGATTACATCTATCGATTAAGAATTGGTAGTTACCGAGCTTTCTTTAGCTTTCATGTACAGATAATGGATGGTTGTGTACAGTTTTTGTATCTTGTACCTAGAGGACAGGCATACGACAAGAAGATGGAAAAAAACTTGAAGAGAAAAGACACATTTAAATAACATAAGGGAGGATTCAACAGTACTTCCCCATATGGTTTTAGAGATTGAATTTATTTAAATATTCTATAACAACATCATGAACTACCTCTATGCTAAAGATTTAGCGGCTTCAGAGATACCTATACCTCCTTGCTTTTCCTGCTTCACCGGAACACTGCTTCTTAGGCCTGGAAGACGGTCGCTCTGGATGTATATCATAGAAAAACATACAATGATACATAGAGAACCAAAAAATATATGACGCTATCATCCCCCACTTGAAAATGGGAGAAGTCATGCTTTTATCATAAGAATATCGACTTTTAGCAGAGAATTATCCATAATTTTTTAAGAGGTAGGCTATTAGGACTCTCCCTTTTAAGGGATAAAAATATTAGGCTGTCTTTTGTTAATTAAGTCTGAAACTGCGTGCATCATATCATCTATTTTTTGAGTATCTGAAGCTCTGGCAGACGGATGCCAACTGTCAATGAGCAATATCTCTGGCTCTTTCATATAATAGCACCAATTATTAACTTTCACAAATTTATCCCCGAACTCTGGATAAATATATCTTTTTGCAATATCCAACATACTACTATGTGTTCCTCCGCCGCATACAATAATGTTAGGCTGTAAAATATCCCTTATTTGTCTTCTGAGAAAAGAAGCATCCCGTTCCGCATAGGTATATAATACATCATCATAAACAGAAGAAATTCCAGACTGCTTTTTCACATTAACAATTGCCAACGGATACTTTAGAACTACTTGATTAGCCGGATCAAAATAAGAATTGTTTTCCAATAACGGAGTATAATCTAACGTTATTTCATTCAAACCTTGTAACCAATTAAATATCACCTTAAAGAATTTGGCTGTAATAGCCCGCCAATGCCAGTTTCGGTAATCCTCTCCGGGATTACCATTAGGGTCTTTCATTAGAAAAACAATCTTTCTTTTTGTATTTACCCATAATTTTTCTTCATTTCCGGAAAATGAATTTGTTCCTCTTTCATTTAAAGGACCGTTGTAGCATAACCCATCCATAACGAAGTTATCGCGTTCATTGGCTGGATAACTGTTCCACCACTCTTCTAATAAAATATTTTCCTGTTCATGTATAGTCATTATATAAACCTATTTATGTATTGATATACTCACATTTCCATAGATTATCCGAAAGTGTTGTTTCCATAAACTTGAGTATTTTCTACAAAGATATATAATGTATACTATGTATATGGAATAAATTAAATTAATTTCACTCTGTAATCAGCGGCTATACAACAGCGTCATTTGTGGAAATAAGATCTTTCACCTTTGCTTTTTGTGAACTCACCAGAGAGCTTTTTGATTTCACAAAGATGAATATTTTTGCCAGAGTTGTTATAAAATGCTAAAGGGGAACTTTTTGTCAATAAAACGCCAATATATGTCCTGCTCCGTAACAATATATGTTATTTCGATTACATATATTGTTACGGGGCATTTCTCTTCTATCTCCTTCTTTCCGATACTTTTAAAACGGTAACTCTTCCATCTCCTTTCCCTTCTCCCTTTTCCTGAAGTTTTCGCTCACCTCCTGCTGGCTGAGTTCCACTACGGCATACTCCGTAATGCCATGGACGTTTACACGCTTGCCGAAGGCATCCCTTTCCAGAATCTGTACCAACACTTGTTGCGTTTGCGCGTTGGCTTGTGTCCGTCCGTATACAGATAAAGTGGCCAGTATTGCGGCGGCGGGTTTCCATTTCACCTCAAAGTCCTTTTCTCCTGCCGGACGGAAGTAAACATACAGGTTCTCTTCCAGTGGGTCTTTCATGCGATGGCGTTCGTTTCGGGTGTTGATGTCGTCTATCTCGTTTCCTTCAAACCAATAGCGGAAACCGTCTTCTATCAGTTGCACCGCCTGTGCGTATACCCCTTTGTGGTCTACCGGGGTGCGGTAGTCGATGGCTTTTACGGGAATGACCAGGAAGCGCCGGTTTCCCCCGTAATCCCTGAGGAACTGCATGTTGTTGGTGCTGCCAATGAACGATGCCCTCCGGGGATAAAGCTGCGCCTGAGTGTCGTATACCTTCCGGATGGTGACGTTCTCCTGTCCGATGATCCGTTTGAGTTCGGCGATGTCTCCTGTCTTCACACCTTCAAACTCCTCCATGTTGATCAGCAGCCGGGTGGATAGCAGCAAGAGGTCGTCCTTGTTTGCCGGGTCTATCATTCCGTTGCGGTAATATTCTCCGAGTTCCGGGGGTAGCAGGTGCCGTATCCAGGTACTTTTTCCTTTTCCCTGCGCCCCATGCAGCACTAGGGCTTGCTGGTTGGCTTTACCCGGTTGGAGCGCCGAGGCTACCATGGCTACGATCCAGCGCCGGAATCCTTCCCTCCAGAATTCCTGATCCTCCGCTTGTATGGTGTCCGCCAGTTTCCCGATGTGGTCGGTTGTCCTGTCCCACCGCACGTTTCCTCCGAAGTAGTCGGTAAAGGGATTGAACTCCGGTGTATAGTCCGAGTCGATGACCGACTTCAGGCTGTTGAGCGGATAGACGATGCCCTGTCTGCTGATGTTCAGGAAGATGGAGTTGAGATCCTTGTTCCGCATAGCGTAGAATGATTTTCCCTCCTTCGTTTTGGACAAGTCGCACATCTCCAGTCGGTCGAGTACCGTATTTCGCCTGAAAGCGTAATTCCTGTCCAGATAGTCTATCACCTGTTCCACGGGCGGTATCTTTTTTTTCTCCTCTGCCCGTTCCGTTCTGTCCGTATATGTGTAGGCGTTCGCGATGGGGGTGTCTGTATCCATCTGTCCGTCCTCCCCTAATTTCACTGCTGCCAGACGCTTGACTTCCGCCTCTTCAAGTCCCTTTCGGAAACATTTGTTTCCCAGGGTGAAGAGGAACGAATTGCGGTTTCCCTCTGTGTATTTCATCAGCCTGCGGGTAGAGCTGAGGCATTTGTTGAATTCCATGCACGTGTAGGCGCTGACTTCCCCTGTTGGGTCCGTTGCGGGCTCTTCCTTCTGCCTTCCCCTCCGTGCAGGTTCGGGGGCTTCGATGGTGAATGTCCGTTCCGGGATGTGTGCCACCCGCCGGGGAGAGTAAAACGCCCTCGGGTCATACGAAGCGAAGACACCTCTCGACAAGTCCTTTCCGCTGGTGTCCACTTCCGTCTCCAGAAGTTTCTCGTAGTGTTTACGGGCCAGTTCGTACATTCCCGCGTGATACTGCTCCAACCGGCTGTAAGTGATTGCCGGTGTCCGGAAGAACGCGTTTCGCCATCCTTCCGCTTCGAGGCTTACCGGATAGGCGAGCACCTTGAATCCGTGTTGCTTGGCGGTGAGGAAGCAGGCGAGTGTCGCTTCGTCTGTTTCTATCAGGGCCCGTATCCGGTCCAGCTCCTTTTCGGGCAGATGGTCCAGGTCGATGGTGATGATGTCATTGTATGCGGCGATACTATGCGCCAGCCTGCATTCGTGGTAGTTTGCCGTGACGGTGAAGTAGTCCAGCTGCCGTTTTACGTTCTCCGCTTCCTTGGTTTTCCCTTCACTGATAAGCCTTCCTATTTTCTCAATCAGGACGGCATAGCGACTGCTGCGTACCTTTTCGATTAATTCATTCAGGGAGCATCTCCCTTTTACTTTGCTGAAACCCCTGTAAGTAGTAATACTAATGTTTTCCATTTTTCTGTCTTTTTTAAAGCTCGACGTAAGTGTCTGCGGCTGTAAAATTAGGGATGATTTTATAAACCTTGTTAGACGTTTTCTTTGAAGAATGTCTTTATTTCGTCTAAGATGTTTGTTTCCAGATCTTTATCCGTTCCCTTTTTCTCCTCTTTCAGAAATTTTAGTGTGTTAAATATTTCTGTTTCAATGGATTGTACTGACATCTCCTTTGTGGGGTTTTGTTTCTGTCCGAAGTATAGCATACGGTACATGATATGTGCCAATTCACGGATTCCTTTGCGCTTTTTCGTTCCTTTTTGCTGGTAATTCAACCATAAGAAAAAGAGGATAACCAGCTCTCTGTGAGTAGTTATGTCAAGTTTTTCCGGTTTCTTTTCCAGTGTTTCTAAAATTCTCTTACTCTCGTCAGTTTTTCCGTTTGTAATTACTACATAAGGAATGTCTTCTATGTTAAGAATCATTCCTTCATTTGGTTTTTTTTGCTCATTTTGTCTAATATGATTTATTATTACGAAGGCAAAATTAACTGTTCTTAGTATATTATCTGTTATATACGCGTATATTGTTTACTTTTAATTGATGTTTCACCCCGTCCTGAAAATAGGTTAAGTATACCTGACCTGTTTTCAGAACGGGGTAAAATCAATTTAAAAAGAGAGTATTATGCGTGTACGCGTGTGCGCGATTATATAAAGGGCGTCGGTGAATAGGGGAATTTTAGTGTAAACAGAAAGGAGTGTGTTTCAAAAAACGTTCGTTCAATGGAACAAAGGTAAACAGCATTTTTATTATAGCAAAATATTTTTATAAATAAATTTGTTTTCTCTTTTAATGGTACTTTTATCTATCTGTGAATCAATCAATTATTAAAACTCTTAAATTAGCTTTTCTCTTTTTGAATTTTTCTTTTTGGAGATTTTAAAATTCTGTCAAAAATGGTGTTTAAACAAACGAACGTTTTTTGAAACATCAATGACTTCTAATTCATTCGTTCATAGAACTTTATCTCTGAAATTCTTCTGTTTCTTGGAAATGGTCGATTTCAGGGTACTTACATAACATTTCATCGTTCTCCTGCTGTGATAGGGGAGAGTCTTGAGATCACATGAATGCAAGTAATACTGATATTCGCATTACATCATCTGACCGGGAGGTACTTTCGTACTCCGGTGTCCCCAAAGAATACCCTTTAGTGAAGGAATCCGACAACATCCATTGGTATGCTGTGCGAGTCACCTACAGCCGCGAACTTTCTTTGAAAACGTACCTTGACAGCGAATCCATCGAGAATTTCATCCCGATGCGCTACGAGTATATCGTGAAGAACGAACGCCGAGTGCGTAAACTGGTTCCCGCCGTTCATAATCTGGTATTCGTCCGTTCGTGCCGTGAACGTATCGACCGCATCAAAGAAGAGATGGGCGTATCCCTTCCGATCCGCTATATCATGGATCGGGAAAGCCGCCAGCCGATTGTTGTTCCGGACTCCCAGATGCGCAGCTTCATGGCGGTTGCCGGTAGTTACGAGCAGCAACTGGTTTACCTGGAGCCTTCCGCCGTTGCCTTCCGTAAAGGCCAGCGTGTGCGTGTAACGGGTGGTCTTTTTGCCGGTGTCGAGGGTGAGTTTATCCGTGTGAAAAACGACCGGCGTGTGATGGTTTCCATCCAAGGTGTCATGGCAGTTGCCACCACCTATATCCATTCCTCTCTAATCGAGCCGCTCGATCTTTAAACAGTAAAATAGCAGACAGTAAATCGTAAATAGTAAATATTCCCATGAACTCTTTAGATTCTCAAATTGCCGCTTTGTACACCTTGGCGCACGAACTTCTGTATCTGGGTTCCGATGGCAGCCCCATCTACAGCGACCACTTCAGCCGGTTGAACGGTGATGTACTCAGCCGTGCCAACACTTTATATCCCCATCATGGCTCCACCGACGAGGAAGAAGCCCGTTTGTGCCTTTCGCTTCTGATGGGTTATAACGCGACGATCTACAATAACGGTGACAAGGAAGTCCGCATCCAGCAGATCCTGAACCGTTGTTGGGAAGTGCTCGACCGCCTGCCCGCTTCTTTGCTGAAGGTGCAGCTTCTGACTTATTGCTATGGCGAAGTATTTGACGACGACCTCTCCCGTGAGGCGCACAGCATCATCGACAGTTGGGGAGAGCGTGCCCTTTCCGGCGATGAATGTGAGATTGCCGAACAACTCCGCAGCCTTGAAGAGAATCCTTATCCCAACTGGGAAGTAGAGGAGTAAACTCTTTTCTTTTTCTACACAACACTGTATATAACCTAAATCCCCTTTGTCTTGAATATCCTTTTCATCATATTGGCTTTTGTCATCTCTGCTTCGATTGCCCGGCTTATCATTCCCCGCATCCTGCTTATCTCTTTGCGGAAGAAGCTTTTCGATATGCCGAGTGAGCGCAAGGTTCATAAACGTGCCATTCCCCGTTTAGGCGGTGTCTCTTTCTTTCCCACCATCCTGTTATCCTCTTGCGGTGTGTTCGCACTTCGCATTCTGATGGGTTATGATGTTCCCGCCCTCCGTGCGGTGTACTTGCTGCCCGAGTGCATGTTTCTGGTCTGTGGGATGACTTTGCTTTATCTGACGGGTATCGCCGACGACCTTGTCGGAGTCCGTTATCGGCAGAAATTTGTGATCCAGATCATCTGTGCCTCGTTTTTTCCCCTGGCCGGTCTTTGGATCAATAACTTCTACGGGCTTTTCGGCCTGTATGCCCTTCCTGCCTGGATAGGTATGCCTTTTACGGTTCTTCTGGTTGTCTTTGTCACCAATGCCATCAATCTGATTGACGGTATCGACGGTCTTGCTTCCGGTCTGAGCAGCGTTGCCCTGCTTGTCTTCGGCTTCCTGTTCATGCAGAAAGAACTTTGGACGTACAGCATGCTCGCCTTTGCCACGTTCGGTGTGCTGGTCCCTTTCTTTTACTATAACGTCTTCGGCAGTGCGGAACGTGCCCGTAAGATTTTTATGGGTGATACGGGCAGCCTGACTTTGGGCTATGTGCTCTCTTTCCTTGCCATCAAATACAGCCAGTACAATCCGGATGTCACCCCGTATACCGAAGGTGCTTTCGTGATTGCTTTCAGTACGCTGATTGTCCCTGCGTTCGATGTGATCCGTGTGGTGATGGTTCGTGTTCGCAGTGGCAAGAGCCCTTTCGAACCGGACAAGAACCATATTCATCATAAGTTCCTGGCAATGGGTTTCACACCAAGAAAGGCGATGATAACGATCTTGCTGATTTCTTGTGCATTTAGTGCGGTGAATATTCTGTTGGTTCCGGTGGTTGACAACACGGTGATGCTTTTGGCGGATATTGCTGTGTGGGTGGGACTGAATTTATGGTTCGACAGGGTAAGAGATAAAAAACAGAAATAATATGAAAGGCATTGTTTTGCTATGACCATCAGTATTCACTTGTTTTTTGTTTCTGAAGAAATTAGTAAGTATTTCTTTTTATTTTTCTATGAATTGCAAAAAGTAAAGGTGTGGTAATATTATCTGTTTGAATATAATGATAGTTTGTTTATAGAAATCTTTTTTGATGAATATAATTAAAAATTTAGATTGGGATTCTCGTTTTTTTAAAAAAAAGATAACATTAATATCTTTATGTAATGGAGATATTTCTTTTTTAAAAGAACAACTTGAGAAATGTGAAAATAGAGGATGTGAATTAGTGTATGTTTTTTGTGAGAATAATATATATATTCCTCTTGATGTTTTACCGTATAATGACTGTAGTTTAGTCGATACTAGAATTATGTTTGAGTTTCAAGTAAATTCAGCTGTAACTAGGCATTCTAATATATTAGAGTGTTATTCAAAATCTTCGGATTTGTATAATTTGGCTATTCAGTCTGGAGTATACTCACGTTTTAAGATAGATCATCACTTCACTAGACAAGATTTTGAGAGGTTGTATCGAACTTGGGTCGATGGTTCTTTGAATCGTACTATTGCTGATTCTGTTTTAGTATACAAAGAAAATAACGAGTTGGCTGGTTTCGTAACTATGAAAAATCTTAAGGATAGAGTGTCAATTGGTTTGATCGCTACACAATTTCAATACAGAGGTAAGGGAATAGGTTCTTTTTTGTTAGATTCTGTAAAAAACTATGCTTATTTGCAGGGTAAAAATACTATAGAAGTTGCTACTCAAGCATGCAATATAACAGCATGCCGTTTTTATGAGAAAAACGGATTTGTAGAGAAGTCAAGAATGAATATTTATCATGTTTGGATGTAAATAGTTATATAATAAATAATATGATACCATTTAATAAGCCTTATTTGACAGGTAAGGAAGCACACTATATGTATCAAGCTGTGCTTTCAGGAAAAATCTCAGGAAATGGACTTTTTACAAAGAAATGTCAAGCATTTTTTGAAGAACGTTATGGATTTAAGAAATGTTTATTAACAACTTCTTGTACAGATGCTTTGGAGATGGCTGCAATTCTTTGTGATATCCAGCCAGGAGATGAAGTTATTGTGCCATCTTATACATTTGTTTCATCTGCTTTGGCATTTATTAGGCAAGGAGCACACATTATCTTTGCAGATAGCTGTTTTGATAATCCAAATCTGGATGTTGATAAATTAGAAAAATTAGTTACTGCAAATACAAAAGTGATTGTTCCTGTACATTATGCTGGTGTAGCATGTGATATGGATAAAATTATGGATATTGCGGATAAATATGATTTATTGGTAGTTGAGGATGCGGCTCAATCTATTGATTCTTATTATAAAAGTAGGCCTTTAGGTGGTATTGGACATTTAGCTGCATTTTCGTTTCATGAAACTAAGAATATTATTTCAGGAGAAGGTGGAATGCTCGTTATTAACGATGAACGCTTTATTAAACGGGCAGAAATTATATGGGAAAAAGGAACAAATCGTGCGGAATTTTATAGAGGAGAAATAAATAAATATGGTTGGGTTGATACGGGATCTTCTTTCTTACCCTCTGAAATTATCGCAGCTTTTTTATATGCTCAACTTGAGAACTTAGATTTGATTCAAAATAAGAGAAAAGCATTGTGGGAATACTATTATCGATCTTTACAGCCATATGCTGATAAAGGAATCTTTACTCTTCCACAACTTCCCTCGTATGCAACAAATAATGCTCATATGTTTTATTTGCTATGTAACAATTTAGGGGAAAGGACGGATCTGATTAAACGTTTAAAAGATAATAATATTTTGGCAGTATTTCATTACTTGAGTTTACATAGTAGTGATTTTTATAAAGATAAATATGATGGAAGAGAACTTCCGAATTGTGATCATTATGCAGATTGTATAGTAAGATTGCCTCTATATTTTGAACTTGAAGAAAAAGATATAGATTTGATTGTGAATTCAATTATTTCTTAAATGAAAATACTTTTGATATCAAGTGAAGACTTATACAAACGTTCTTCTCGATTAGCATATGATCAATATATGGCTTTAAGAAAAGGAGGACACTCTGTAGACGTATTAACAAAAAAAGGAAAATCTGTTGGAGATATATTGCCAGTTTTGGAATCAGGTTATCCAGTTATAACTAATTTCTTTTCAATAAAGAATTTTTTTAGAAAATTATCTTTGAAATTTTTGTTTTGGGTGAGGAAGGAGCCCATCTATACCGGTGGAAAATATTATTTTTTTTATAAAAATGAATTTAAACCTCCAATACCAACAGGTTGGATACTAAATAAAATAAAAAAAAAGTATGATTTGATCTTAATAACTTTTTGGCAAGGATTACTATCTGCGTATACAATTGCCGAAATTTATAGGAAATTAAATGTTCCTGTTTTTTTTATGGCTGTTGATATGTCACCTATGACAGGTGGCTGTCACTATTTCTGGGGGTGTAAACGTTATGAAATAGGATGTGGATGTTGTCCGGCTTTTAACTCGGTAGATGAGGATGATTTTACACACCAAAATATGGTATATCGTTTGCATGCTTTTTCTAATATGCGATGTGCTTTTTGGGGAAACTCTTGGATGAATCAATTAGCAGAGAGGAGTTTTTCTTTACGTAATATGTTGATTCATAAAGGATTTGTGGTCGTGAATGAAGAGGAATTTAAACCTATGGAGAAAAGTGAATCAGCTATACATTTCGGAGTCGATGATTATAAGTATGTGTTTTTTGCAGGAGCTCAATCGCTATCTGATCCTAGAAAGGGTATGAATTTGTTGATATTGGCGTTGAATTCTTTTTATAATAAAATTTCATTAAATGAACGTAAACAAATACTGGTCCTTTTCGCAGGAGAGGAATCAGAAGAATTAGCTAATAGTATATTGTTTAAAACGAAGTTTTTAGGATATTTGGGGTTTGAAGAGTTGGTGAGGGCTTATTCTTGTTCCTATTTATTTCTTTGTCCTTCCGTACTTGATGCTGGCCCGATGATGATTAATCAAGCATTGTCATGTGGGTTGCCTGTCGTATCATTTGAAATGGGAGTTGCTTTAGATGTTTTAAAAAATGAGGGAACAGGTTACTGTGCGAAGTTGGGAGACTATGAGGATTTTGCCAATGGTATCCATTTTATTTATTCTTTGAATGAATTGGAATATACATCTGTTTCATCTAAGTGTCGGAGAATTGCATTGGAGACAACTTCTTATAGTGCATTTTGCTCTAATATAGAATCTTTATATAATAAGTTTTATGATAATAAAACGTCTTGTAAATAAGTTTATAGGCATTTTTTTTCATTATCCAATGATGAGAAATTACTATAGAACAAGAGAGGAGGCTATAAGCCGTTATAATTTGTCAAATGCATCTGTTAAATCAAAGGACCGAGTGTGTGTCATATTTATGGCTGATGGGTTAATAAAACAAGGGGGATTAGCTGATAGACTTCGAGGTATAGTATCATTATATAAATTTTGTAAAGAGAATGATTTGGTATTTACTATTAATTTTTCAGTACCTTTTAATTTGCAAGAATTTTTAAGGCCTAATTTTTATGATTGGACGATATCACCTTCTGAAATATCATATTCTTCATCAAGATATAGAGTTGTTGTTGTGATCCCCAAAGAAGCTAAAGGGCATTGGTATGATCAACAATTTCAAAAGGAACAATTACTTTCTAAGTTATGTAGTGATAATATGCAATATCATGTATATACAAATATTGATTTAGTGGGTTTTGAATTTGGTTCCTTATTTAAAGAACTTTTTTCTCCAGCGCCAAAATTACAAGTTGCCTTAGATAGGCATCTCAAAATATTAGGAACTGAATATGTTTCATTATCTTATCGCTTCCTTGATATTCTAGGTGACTTTAAGGATACAATAGATTATAATCTGTCAAAAAAAGAACGAGAAAACATACTTGAAAAATGCGTTAATAGTATATTTGAAATGTTAAATGCATATTCTGATCTTACTCATATTCTAGTGACAAGCGATAGTCAAACATTTCTTTCTCAAATAAAGGATATTCCTAGGGTCTATGTTGTAGATGGAGTTATTTCTCATGTTGATGATCCGACTGCAGATAGTGGTCATTTAAAAACATTTGTTGATTTTTATTTGATTTCAAATGCTAGAAAGGTTTTTTTAATGAGAACCAAAGAAATGTATAAAAGCTCTTTTGCACGCACTGCTGCATTAATAAATTCTGTTCCATTTGAAGAGGTTGAATTGAAATAGATTTATTATGTCTGATTCTCGCATAAAAAAGAGTGTTTTAAACGCTCGAATTAATTTATTGTTTTATCTATTGGGGATAGCAATGGCTTTTTTTTCAAGAAAGGTATTTCTTGATAGGCTTGGAGATGATTTTATTGGATTAACAGGTATCTTGACAAATATTCTTGGATTTCTGAACTTAGCAGAATTAGGAATCAGCTCTGCTATTGGATATTTGTTGTATGAACCTTTACAAAAAAAACGATATGGAGAGATTGAAGAGCTTATTAGCGTTTTTGGTTATCTATACCGTAAGATTGGCTATGTAATTACGATAGTAGGGGTAATTCTTAGTTTTTTTATCCCTGTTATTTTTAATAATACGAATTTTGATGTGAAAATTATATTTTTTGCTTATTATGCCTTTTTATCTACCTCTCTAATTAGTTATTTCTGTAATTATAAACAGACTCTTTTAACTGCGGACCAAAGAAATTATGTAGTAGTGGCATATTATCAATCAGGGTTGATAATAAAAACAATAACTCAAATTTTTATTGTACTATATTGGGCTAATTACTATTATTGGATTTTTATAGAGTTGTGTTATGGAATTGTATACAGTTTGGTCTTGAATTATAAAATTAGAATAGTTTATCCTTGGTTAAAAAGTAATGTTGAAAATGGAAAAGAACAGCTAAAGCTTCATTCTGAAATTTTTAAATATGTGAGACTGATTTTTTATCATAAAATAAAAGACTTCTTATTAATGCAAAGTGATCAAATTTTTGTATTTGCTTTTGTTTCATTAAAAATGGTTGCTTATTATGGAAATTATTTATTGATAATTAATAAATTATCTCAATTAACTTCGACTGTTTTGGATAGTGTTACTGCTGGAGTTGGGAATTTGGTGGCAGAGGGGAATCAGGAGAAAATAAACAGAGTTTTTTGGGAATTAATGGCTATACGATATTATGCGGCAGGTGTAATTGTTGTTGGGTTATATTTTCTATTAGAGCCTTTTGTGAGATTTTGGCTAGGGAGTGAATATATCTTATCCAACTTTATTTTAGTTTTATTTTTGGTAAATATATTTATAGTTCAGTCAAGGGGAGCTGTTGATAGTTTTAATGCAGCATATGGATTATATGCTGATGTTTGGGCAGTTTGGTTTGAAGGGGGAGTTAATGTTTTAGTAACTGTTATTGTTGGCTATTATTGGGGAATTGCAGGTATTCTTTTAGGCAAAATATTTAGCACATTTCTGATAATTGTATTGTGGAAGCCTTATTATCTTTTTAATAAGGGTTTTTGTTTGCCAATTCGCATTTATTGGAAAGGTACTTTGAAATATTATATAGCTTTCGGCTTTTCGTTTTGTTTGGCATATATATCTGTGTTATTTTTTAATGTTTTAGAATATAATGGAGTTTTAGGTATGGCTAAAATTTTTTTGTCTGGAGTAGTCCCTTTCTGTTTAGTTTATTTTGTGTGTTTTTACTTCTTTACTCCAGGGTTGAAAAGTTTGTTGTATAGATTTTCTGTTTTTTCTTATAAATTTCATAGATGATCTATAATTTTAATATGTGATGATTTTAAATGAAATATTATTATGTATATTGGAAAAGTCATATATCGTATTTGTATATAAATAATTGTGTGTTATTTTTTTGAATGTTTTTATTATTAACAAATAGTTTTTTTTGATTTGTAATGTTTTTTGTGAGATTTGTTAAGGTGTATGTCGGAGATAATTAGAAGGAACAATCAAATGCATTTTATTTTCAATATATTAGTATCAATATCGTTGTTGTTATTTCCGATTTCAGCTTCTCGATACATAAGAAAAGTTTGGAATATTTTTCTATCAAATCGCTTTTCGAGGCAAATAGGTTCTTCTAAATCGATTTATTTGGAAACACCATTTTATGTAAGAGGCTATCAGTATATACATATAGGTGAATGTTTTTCTTCTGGTCCGGGATTTAGAATTGAATGCTGGGATAAATATCAGAAAGATTTATATAACCCCTCTATTACTATTGGAAATAATGTTTGTTTCAATTATAGGTGTCATGTTGGGGCTATTAATAAAATTATTATTGGAGATAATGTGCTTATTGGTAGCCAAGTGTTAATTACGGATCATTCACATGGAGAAAGTACGAAGGAAGAGCTTGGGGTTTCTCCAGCAAAAAGAAAATTATATTCTAAAGGACCTGTTATTATAGGTGATAATGTTTGGATTGGCGAAGGAGCTTGTATTTTATCAAATGTGACTATTGGAAATAATTCCATAATAGGAGCTAATTCTGTTGTGACCCATGATGTACCTCCATTTTGTGTTGTTGGCGGAAATCCTGCGAAAATTATTAGACAACTTAATGATATATGAAAAAAAAAGCACGCGTTATAGCATTTTATTTACCACAATATCATCCAACTGTAGATAATGATAGATGGTGGGGAAAAGGATTTACGGAGTGGACTAATGTAGGTAAGGCTAAACCACTGTTTCGTGGGCATTATCAACCTAAAATCCCTGCAGATTTGGGCTATTATGATTTAAGGTTACCTGAAATACGGGAAGAGCAAGCTAAGATGGCTAAAGAAGCCGGAATTGAGGGGTTCTGTTATTACCATTATTGGTTTGGGAATGGAAAAAGAGAACTTGAAGGTCCATTTAATGAGGTCTTGAAATTAGGTAAACCTGAGTATCCTTTTTGCTTATGCTGGGCGAATGAATCTTGGCATGCTAAATTGTGGAATAAAGATGGTAATTATAGTTCTAAAATGTTGGTAGAACAAAAATATTTAGGAGAAAAGGATTATGTGATGCATTTTTATGAGTTATTGCCTGCATTCAAGGATACTAGATACATAAATGTGAATGGTAAACCTCTGTTTATGGTTTATAAGCCATTGCTCTTTCCTGACATAGTAGCGTTTATAAAATTATGGAATCAATTGGCTAAAGAAAATGGATTAAATGGTATTTATTTTGTAGGACAAACTGTTGATTCAAGGGAGATCGGAACTATTTTGGCGAAAGGTTTTGATAGCGTTAATTTAGTTAGATTATGGGAGTGGATGCAGAAACGATCAGTACTTGGATATATCATGGATCGGATGAACTCGTTATTCAGGAACATGCCTCGTATATATGAATATGAAGATATGATTCATTCTTTTGTTGGAGAGGAAGAAAGAAATTTAGATATAATTCCGACATTGATTCCTAATTGGGATCATACTCCTCGTAGTGGAAGAGGGGGCTATGTCTTAAATAATTCTACTCCTGAACTTTTCTCGGAACATGTTACTTCTGTATTAGATGTAGTTAGAGATAAACCTGAAGAGTATCGTCTTGTTTTTTTGAAGTCATGGAATGAATGGGGAGAAGGAAATTATATGGAACCTGATCTAAAATTTGGAAAAAAGTATATATCATCACTAGCAAAAATTATAAATGGGTAAGTTGAGAAAGAAGATATTAATAGTTTTTGGTACTCGTCCGGAAGCTATAAAGATGGCACCTTTAGTAAAAGAATTTAAGAAATACAATGAGGAGTTTTGTGTAAAGGTTTGTGTTACGGCTCAACATCGTCAGATGCTTGATCAAGTATTAGATTTTTTTGGTATCATACCTGATTATGACTTAAACTTGATGAAGCCTAATCAAACTCTTAATGATATTTGGGTAGATGTTTTGTTGGGAATTAAACCTGTATTAGAAAATTTTTGTCCTGATTATGTATTTGTTCATGGGGATACTGCTACTTCAACTGCAACTGCTTTAGCAGCATATTTTGCTCATTGTAAGGTTGCTCACGTTGAAGCTGGATTACGTACATGGAATAAATGGGCACCGTTCCCGGAAGAAATGAATAGACAAATAACAGGGAGGATTACTGATGTTCATTTTGCTCCGACAGAAAAAGCTGTTGAGAATCTGTTAAAGGAATCTATAAATAAGGATATGATATATTTGACAGGTAATACTGTGATTGATGCGTTATATTATAGTACTTTAAAAGTAAATGAAGAAGATTATATTAATGAGGAAATAGATAATTTGAAATCTACTATTGACTTGACAAAGGATATTATTTTGGTCACAGGGCATCGTCGAGAAAACTTCGGAAAGGGCTTTGTTAATATATGTAATGCATTGAAAGATATTACAGAGAAACGCCCTAATACATTAATTGTTTATCCTGTTCATCCAAATCCAAATGTTCAAGAGCCTGTAAATAGTATATTGAAAGGAGTTTGTAATATTCAACTAATTTCTCCTTTAGGCTATCCAGCATTTGTATGGCTAATGGATAAAGTACGACTTATTATTACTGATAGTGGTGGGGTACAAGAGGAAGCTCCATCTTTAGGTAAACCTGTACTTGTAATGCGCGAAACAACAGAGAGACCAGAAGCAGTCGATGCTGGTACTGTTGTTTTGGTAGGAACAAATAGAGAATTAATTGTGAGGGAAGCTTTGGATTTATTAGATAATTCTATGCGCTACAAAGAAATGAGTCATATTGATAACCCTTATGGAGATGGTCAAGCCTCAGTTAGAATTGTAAACTATTTGAGATAATGGCTAAGTTTGTTATAATTACTTATAGTAAATCATTTGATAAAAGAAATGATCGATTTGGTATTGGTGGAATGGAAACCTATATTCAGGATTTAGCCAAATTAATACTGTCTAAAGGTCATAAAGTAGAAGTCATTATACCGTCAGATGATAATTTTAAGGTAACCGTGGATGATATTGTTGTTCGTGGGGTTGTATTAAGAAAGCGATGGTATGAAAGTATTTATCAAGCACTATATAATTATGCTATACAGGAAATATCAACTTCGCAAGATAGGCTAATAGTAGCGACTGAATTATTGGGTATAAAAGCCTATCATAAGCAGGTCATTGCTATACAACATGGTATTGGATTTGATTATCCATATCAATATCAAGCTTCTATAGAAAAAAAAGGTCGTGTTGTTGCACGCTTTTTTAAGTTTTTGCGTTGCTATATTCATGTAAAACGTTTTTCTAATTATAAAAATTTAGTTTGCGTCGATTATAATTATATAAATTGGTATAGAACTCTTGATACTATTTGGAAGGGGATGAAAGTGCGTGTTATCCCTAATTACACGTCTAATTTTATTGATAAGGAAAAAATAAATGAAAAGTTAGATCAGCGAGAGAAAATAAAAATCATATTCGCTCGTCGTTTTGTGGAGTGTCGGGGAACACAAATGTTTGTGGAAATTTCAAAAAAACTTTTATCACAATATGATAATATTGAAATTACCTTTGCAGGTGATGGGGAATTAAAACATTTAATAGAATCAGCTTTTGAAGACGAACCACGAGTAAAGTTGACAACATTTAATCCTGTAGATAGCGTAGTATTTCATTATCATTATGATATTGCTGTAGTTCCAACTATTTATTCTGAAGGGACATCTCTTTCGTTATGTGAGGCTATGGCAGCAGGATGCTTGCCTGTTGTTACTTTTGTTGGGGGTATATCTAATATTATTTTAGATGGATATAATGGCCTGATGTGCTATCCATCCGAAGAAGATTTTTATGAAAAAATGCAATATGCATTAACTATGCCCAAAGAAAATTTTAATAGGATGGTAATAAATGCTCGTGAAAGTGTAGAATGTTCTTTTTCTATTAGAAATTGGCAGCAAAAATGGGCCGATTTGTTAGAAATATAGATTGATGCTTGATCAAATAACTTTTTATCATTTTATTCCTTATATTTTTCTTGTATTGTTATGTTGGGTTTGTTCGTATTACAAAACCCGATATGATTTAGGAATAAAAGTTGTATTATGGGGGTTGTTACTCTTCTCCGCTTTACGTTACAATGTCGGCTGGGATTATGGCAATTATACAGATGCTATTGAAGGTCGATTAACTGATGATAAGGTAGAGCGATTTGAGTGGTTAAGTAAGTGGCTCATTTATTTCTCTCGCTATACATTTACACAATTATTTTTTATCGTAAATTCTGTAATTGTTTTTGTTTGTCTTCGGGAAATAGTATTAAAGTATTCAGTAAATCCTGCTTTGTCTGTTTTTTTATTCTTTACATTCTCTATTTTTTATTTGCAATCACTGACGATTGTTCGAAACTTTACAGCCGTATTAATGGTGATGTACGCATGTACGTTATTTATTGATAAGAAAAAACTATTTTTCTTGATTGTTGTAGCTGTATCATCTGGAATTCATTCTTCTGCATATATTGGATTTCTAATTCCGTTAATTTATTGGTTAAAAGGAGGACGTAAATTTAATATAATTATGTTGTTGTGTTCTTTATTAGTTGATACCATTGTTCAGGGATTAGTAATGTCCTTTAGTGCTAACCCTATGTGGGGAGTTCTATCTTATTATTTGAAATTTGCCGATCAGTATAGTGAAGGTAATATATATAAATATTTAATATATGTGATTGATGCTGTCTTTTTGATTTATTGGAATAGATTAGTCCGAGTGAATAAACATAATTTGTTTTTCTTGAACTTAATGAATTTTGGTACTTGCATATGGACTATTTTTAGTTTTCAATCTATTTTTGGCTTTAGACTTTCACTCTTTTTTATTGTTTGGCTGATAATTCTATTTCCTGCACTCATATATACTTTTGATTTGAAATATAGAGCCTTAGTGAAGCAAACCGTTATGATAAGTTTTACTATACTTTTTTTCTTGAATTTATATCTGTTAGCGAACAGTTATAATAATGGACTTATTGAACAAGCTAGCTTTTTACCATATAAAACAATATTCTTAAAAGATTAAATAATGAAAATCGGGTTAATACTTGCGGCTAATATTAAGCTGTGTCCATATGTTGAAATATTTAAAAAAGTGCTTGATTCTAATGACATAAATTATGATGTAATTTCGTGGGACAGAGAATCACTTGGAGAGGATGAAGGTATAGTTTTTCATTATTCGGCTCGTAATACCCGAAATATATTGGGTAAAGTGATAGATTACTATAAATATGCTAACTTTGTCAAAAAAGAAGTGCTAAAGTCAAAGTATGATAAGTTGATTGTTTTTGGAGGTGCTATTGGAGTTTTTATGTATGGTTTCCTGAAGAAATATTACTCAGGACGGTTTTGGTTTGATTTTAGAGATTTAAGTATTGAGCAAAAGTTTATGTCTCGTTTTAAAAAAATGTGTGATATAAGTTATTGTATTTCAATCTCTTCTCAAGGTTTTAAAAAGGTGTTTCCTGCTCAATATGATTTTGTTATAAGTCACAATTTTGATATTGATATTGTAAGGTCGGTTATTGGTCAGCATTCGACTTTTCCAATGGTGGATGGCCCGATTATTGTTTCTACTATTGGGCAGATCAGAGATTATCAAGCAAATATGCAGGTTGTATCGGCATTGCAAAATTTAGATGATTTTAGCTTGAATTTTATTGGTAGAGGAATAGCTTCTAAGGCGTTAGAGTATTATGTGAAGAAAAATAAAGTTCAGAATGTGTATTTCCAAGGTTATTATTCTAAAGAGGAAGAAGCAGATTTTTATATTCAATCAAATTTTATTAACATTTTTCAATCAAGGGTGAGAAAGGAAATGACACTAATGTCTAATCGCTTTTATTTAGCATTGATTCACCGTAAACCTTTAATTGTCACAGATGGTTCAACTCAAGGAGAATATGTACAGAAATATAAATTAGGTTTGTCTGTTGTAAATTGCCGTGATATATCTTATAAAATAAGAAGATATATTGATTCTTTTAATGAAGATGAATTTATAAGTTCATGTGATAAATTATTGATTGATTTTGCTTCTGATTACGATAATTTTTATACTAACTTGTTGATGTTTGTTAGAAATGTCTAATCTTAGTAATTTGTTATTTAATGAATTTTATTTATTAATATGTTGAAAATTTCTCTTGTAACTGTTACTTATAATAGCTCTTTAACATTACCTTATACAATACTTTCTGTTTTGTCACAAACATATTATAATGTAGAATATATTATAGTTGATGGGGAGTCTAAAGATAGTACTGTTGAGATTATAAAAAAATATGAATCAGGATTTAATGGGAGGTTGAAATGGGTAAGTGAGAAAGATGGTGGGCTTTATGATGCTATGAACAAAGGGATTAGAATGTCATCAGGGGATATTATTGGCTTTTTAAATTCTGATGATTATTTTACAACAGATTTAGTCCTTCAGAAAATTGTTAATGAATTTGAAGATGCCTCTTTAGATGCGATATACGGTGATGTTCATTTTGTTAGATCTGATAATTTGTCTAAAATAGTTAGGTATTATTCTTCGAAAATATTTAAACCATCATTGATGAAATATGGTTTTATGCCAGCTCATCCAAGTTTCTATTGTCGAAAATATTGTTTCTTTAAATATGGACTATATAAAATAGATTATAAAATCTGTGCTGACTTTGATTTATTGTTAAGGTATATATATGTTAATAAAATTTCTATTAAATATATTCCTTTGGATATGGTAACAATGCGTTTAGGTGGAGTTAGTACAAATGGCATTGGTAGTCATATACGAATAATGAAAGAACATTTACGCTCTTTTAGAGAAAATGGTGTGAAAAGTAATGTTTTTATGTTGTCAATCAGATATTTATATAAAATAACCGAATTCTTTATAAAATAATAGTGGTGCACTTATGAAAGGCATTGTTTTAGCTGGTGGTTCCGGTACTCGTTTGTACCCCATCACCAAAGGAGTTAGTAAACAGCTTCTTCCTATTTTTGATAAACCGATGATTTATTATCCGGTTTCGGTGTTGATGCTTGCCGGTATCCGTGAAATCTTGATTATATCTACTCCGGATGATCTTCCTGCTTTCCGACGTTTACTGGGAGATGGTTCTGATTACGGAATACGTTTAGAGTATGCGGAACAACCTTCTCCGGATGGTTTGGCTCAAGCATTCATTATCGGTGAGGAATTCATTGGGAGTGATTCAGTCTGTTTGGTGCTTGGAGATAATATCTTCTATGGGCAGAGTTTTACCCGTATGCTGAATGAAGCTGTACGCATGGCAGAAGTGGAACAGAAGGCAACGGTGTTCGGTTATTGGGTAAGTGATCCGGAACGTTATGGAGTGGCTGAATTTGACAAAGAAGGAAACGTCTTGAGTCTGGAAGAGAAGCCTGAAGAACCGAAGTCTAATTATGCAGTGGTAGGGCTCTATTTCTATCCGAATAAGGTGGTGGAAGTAGCAAAAAAAATAGAGCCCTCTGCACGCGGAGAATTGGAGATAACGACAGTGAATCAGGAATTTCTCAAAGATCAGGAACTGAAAGTTCAGTTGTTAGGTCGTGGTTTTGCCTGGCTGGATACCGGTACGCATGATTCTTTAAGTGAAGCATCTACTTTTATTGAAGTGATAGAAAAGCGTCAGGGATTGAAAGTAGCTTGTTTGGAAGGAATTGCTTTGAGGCAAGGTTGGATCAGTGCCGATAAGATGCGTGAATTGGCAAAGCCGATGCTGAAGAACCAGTACGGACAGTATTTGTTGAAAGTGATACAGGAACTTGGTTTGAAATGAATGTAATAAAGACTGCTATCGATGGGGTTGTTATCCTTGAGCCCCGTATTTTTAAAGATGACCGGGGATATTTTTTTGAATCTTTTAATCAGAGGGAGTTTGAGGAAAAAGTATGCAAGACTACGTTTGTCCAAGATAATGAAAGTAAATCGAGTTATGGTGTACTTCGTGGTTTACATTTTCAACAGGCCCCTTTTGCTCAGAGTAAATTGGTGCGTGTAGTGAAAGGAGCGGTATTGGATGTAGCTGTTGATATCCGTAAAGGATCTCCTACATTTGGACAACATGTGGCAGTAGAGTTGACGGAGGATAATCATCGTCAATTTTTCATTCCCCGTGGGTTGGCACATGGATTCAGTGTATTGAGTGAGGCAGTTGTTTTTCAGTATAAGTGTGATAATTTTTATGCTCCGCATAGTGAGGGTGCCATTGCCTGGGATGATCCGGATTTAGGTATTGACTGGCGTATTCCGGCAGATCGTGTGATTCTCTCGGAGAAGGACAGCAGGCATCCTCGGTTGAAAGATTTAAATTTATGATTCTCTCTTCTTTGGTACATACCGATTTTCAGCCTTATTTATTACTTAATACGGATGCATGGGCTTTGCCTGAGGATAAAGCGTTGGATTTATTGGCTTATCTTGAACAGCAAGGTGTCAGGCAGATCTACTGTGTACCTCCGGTAAAGGTGGAAAATGAAGGGAATGCTTCTTCTTTTCTGAAAGAAGCCTTTCAATATTTACAGCAGCAATACTCCGGTAATATCTCTTTGCGTTTGTCGGCAAGATATCGTTTGGATGAAGGATTTCCGGCTTTGTTGGAGAAGGGAGATTTGTTGACGATAGGAGGGGGGAAGGAGTTACTGGTAGATGTGTCTCCTTTAAAACAGCCGGAAGGACTCAGTGAGATGATTCATGCCATCTGCCGGTCGGGTTATATCCCTGTCTTGATGCAACCGGAACGTTCACTTTATTGGGGAACGGAAGACTATCTGCACTTGCGGGAATCGGGATGCAGGCTGATGCTGAATCTATATTCCTTGTTCGGTTACAATGGTGACGGAGCGTTGAGTTACAGCCGTATGTTGTTGAAAAAGGGTTGGTATACATATCTCTGTTCGGGCAGGGAGGATACAAAGGTGATGCGATATAGTGAATCGTTTTCGATGGAGGATGATGACGATTTGGCGATGAAATTGCAGGAGATAGAAAGAAACAGCAGGCTGTTGTGGTCTGCTATGGAAAACGGGTAACGGCGGTTATTCGTGTTTTAGGCGGCAGCCGGGATTACCGTAACAGGTGATTCCGGCTGTTTTTATATAATATCTTTGAATCTGTTGAGAAGTCAATATTACTGATATGTAATGTTCCAAGCATTTATGAAAGTTACTTTAGGACGACTACTTTGGAATATTATTGATGTTTTAATGGCGGTTAGTTTGATAATTCTGATTGTATATCCGTATAAAAATAAAAGATTGTGATAACTTCTGTATTTTTCCCTTAAAAGTATACTGCATATTTGAATATTTGCAGTATATTTGCAAGCAATAGTTATAGGGAATATGTGCATTGAAGACCAACTTAAAAAAAATGGCTTTGTCTCTACACAAGGTTTGACTGACTGGCAGGAACAGCAATTGCAGGCCTCAGTTCGCAAAGGAGAGGCTATGCGCTTAAAAAATGGCGTATACGCTCATATTGACGCATTGGCAGGTACAATGGTGGATATTCGCCTGATTGTTCCTAATGGCATTCTCTGTCTTTGGTCGGCATGGTCGGTTTATAATCTCACTACTCAGATTCCGAATGCTTACTATGTGGCCATTAAGCGTAGTCGAAAAGTAGTTCTGCCTGAATATCCCGAATTTCAACTGATATATCAATCTGACAAATTACTATCTATCGGTGCTACTCGGAAAGAAATACAAGGATACGATGTGCCGATCTTTGATGTGGAACGTTCGGTTTGTGATGTGGTCAAGTATCGAAATAAAGTGGGAATTGATGTGATGGCAGAAGTCCTTCAAGCCTATCTGAAACGTCCCGATAAGAATATATCTCTATTGATGGATTATGCCTCTAAACTAAGAATACGTAATACACTTAATCATTATCTTGAGGCATGGCTATAAAAGAAATATATAACTATGGGGACTCAGTGAAAGCTAGGTTGTTGAATATTTCACGGAGAAATGGACAAAGCTATCAAATGCTTGTAACCCGATACCTCCAAGAGCGTTTGCTCTATCGTTTATCAATCAGCCGTTTTTATGACCATTTCTTTTTGAAAGGTGGAGCATTGCTATATGCTCATGAGCGTTTTTTGGCGAGGCCAACATTGGATATTGACTTCATGGGGTATCACATCGACAATAACAAAGAAAATATAAAAAAGATATTTGCAGAAATTTGCTCCATCTCTTACGAACAAGATGGTGTAATATTTTACATTGATACACTGCGTACTGATGAGATTGCAATTGAGAAGAAATATCCGGGTGTAAGATTGACGTTGACAGCCTCTCTTGATACGATTCGCCAGTATGTTTCTATGGATATAGGATTTGGAGATGTGATAACTCCCAGTCCATCTGAATTGGATTATCCGAACTTACTTGACGGATTCCCCAATACTGACATCATGGCTTATTCTTTGGAGACAGTTGTGGCAGAGAAATTTCAGACTATGATTTCAAGAGCAGAAACAAATAGTCGAATGAAAGATTTTTATGATCTCTATACGATCTTGCAAGGAGGAAAATATAATGCGGAAATATTAGATGAAGCTATAAAGGCAACATTCAAGAATCGCCAAACTAACTACATGGAAAATCACGTTGCATTTAGTCTTGCCTTTGCAAAGAACTCGAATTTGAACATAAGGTGGAATGCATTCATGAAGAAACTTAAGATTCCAACTCAACTTACTTTTTTTGAAGTAATGGATTACCTCCAAGTCAAACTAAAACCTTATTGGGAAAATTTGAAATAATATTGAGAAGTTCTGTACTCACCCTGCCATAATAGTAGGAAGGCTGCAACATCTAAAGGTAATACCTTATTGGCAGGATCAGGAACTGATAGAGAAGGTCGATTTGGATAGTGCCGTTAAGTGATTGCGCTATCCGGCAATTCCGGTCCCATCACGATTGGGACCGGAGAATTAGGAATAACCGAATAATATGTGTATATTTGCAGTTACTAACATTGGGTTTATACTGAAATCTTCTTTGTGCGTGATTGTTTTCCGCTTCATTCTGCGGCTTATGGCATTCCCCAATCGACATCATTATTTGCTGCTTTGTTCAGGATAAAAGCATCGCGCCTATGTGCTGCTGGCATTCGGCGTAGCGTATGATCTGGATATAATGATGAAATCGTTTGTTTATTGGTGTGTGTGACATAAAACTGTCTATCCGGCAATCAACATGTAAAAGAACAGGCAGTATTGATTCAGACATAAAATTATTGAATGGTAAAAAAAATAACAACAAGTAAACGTGACCGGGAGAAGCTAAAGGAGCAGAAACGTAAGGAGAAGCAACAACGTAAAGAGGAACGCCAAAGCAGCGGCCCAAGTTCTTTTGAGGATATGATTGCTTATGTCGACCAGTTCGGTGTTTTGCATTCAGTGCCGCAGGAACGGATTGAGGAAGAAGTCGATGCATCTCATATCGAGGTTTCTGTACCCAAACAAGAGAATGTGGAAGTGGCTCCTCACATGGGGCGTATCGAGTATTTTAATGCTGCGAAAGGCTATGGTTTTGTGAAAGATACGGATAATGGCGAAAAGTATTTCTTCCATATCTCTTCTGCCCCTGCGACAATTGCTGAAGGTGATAGAGTGACATTTGAAATAGAGCGCGGTATGCGTGGAATGAACGCTGTACGAATATCAGTAGTGACTGAATAGCAGGAACTTTCCGTAGCTTTATTCCCAGACCCAAATCGCACCTTGATATTGAATTTCGCTTGAAATGAACGCTTTATAAGAATTTTGTTTGAACTTAGGTTATACAAAAAATGAAATACTAAAGCGATGATCCTCTTCTCCGGTATCGATATAGTGATTTTAAAAAACGATATTGATGCCGAAGAAGAGGCAGATATTTTATCCGGGGGGGACGAAGGCTTCGGTAGTTAGTAACTGTTTACCATGTCTTCGGGTACGCAGATGTAAAAGTCTGCCAAGCCTTTATGATCGTCATCCAGTTTCCGGATGGACTCTTGACGTACCGAGGTTACCGTCACTATACTCGTATTGGGGCGGTAACGGAGCAGATAAGGGATGATGCCTCCCTGTCGGTTGGAATGATAACTGCCGTTGATATGCAGGAATTTATTTTTGATATTACGGGCTATGAACCATCCCATTGTAGCATCTTTTATGGCTTGTGCCTGTGCCAACTTCCGATTGTCGCCGGCCCGGCGTCCTCCCATCATGTTCATCATACTGAAAGCTGCTGCGCTTTGGGCTTCATCATATTCGAAATCGATCGGTAAAGGAGCTATATATCGTTTGGCTTCCTCGGATAACGAGTCGAGTGCTCCGAACCCTTTATTTTTTACAATGTTGGCGTAGCGTCTCGGGATATTGGTTGCAATGAACGGAATGTGATGTTCTTTGGCAAAGAAAACAACCGGATAATAGTCAGTTCGGTAATTATCCCATAGACGGGCTTCGGCCTCAAAGCGGTCGTAAGAGATCTTTTGCTGCATGTATTCGTCAAAAATCAGTTGATTGTCACTTTCGAACATTTCGGCTCCCAGCATCAGTTGATCTTTATGAATGTTATAGATAGAACGGGTTATTTCGAATTCCAACCAATGGGTGATGGGGCAGTTATGCAGTTCCCCGAGGAAGATAACATCATAGCCGGAGAGTCGTTTGATTAATTCTCCGTAGCTGATTTGTTTTCCTGTGTTGTCGAACAGGGTATAGGCCGGTTTGTCCTTATCATCCTGAGAGAAGGCTGACTGCTGAAGGAAACAGCACAGGCAGAGCAGGCATGAAATCTGTTTAATGGTTTGAAGTATCATTTTTCAGTTTGTTTTTGCTTAAATATAAAAGGATATAATTCTCGGTATCCAGATAGCGACGGAATGCTTCGCGGAGCATGGCGGGAGTGATGCTGTCGAGACATTGTTCGTAGTGATCGAAGTCGCTGATGGTTTCACCGTTTTTTAGTAAACCGACCAGGGCGGTTCGCCAGGCAGAAGGTGATTCTTCATTTAACGCTTCGCGTTTGGCTATCAGAAATGAACGTTTAAGGGTATTCAGTTCTTCATTATCCACTTCTTGCTGTTTTAATTGGTGGAGAATCTCTTTCAGCAACTGTTCTATTTGAGGCATGTTATCGTTATCGGCGGATGCATTGATGTCAAAGTAGAAAATTCCTTGTGGGATGCCTTCATACATTAATGAAATGTAAGGAGAGTAGACAAGGGATTTTTGTTCTCTGAGGACGGAGATCAGACGGTTGCGAATAAGGTCACGCATCAATTTTAAAGTGAGTGTGTTTTTTAATCCCGGTTGATAGTGGCCGGGGAGAAGATAGTCGAACAGTGTCTGAGTGTAATTATCATTGGGAAAGCCTTCTATATGCTTTCTGACGGGAAAATTGAAATGCGGATAAGAAAATCGGGACAAATGTGACGAAACAGGAATACGTCCGAAAACAGAGACAAACTGCTGCATGAGAGTATCCGCATTGAAATTGCCGCAAATGACATAAGTGGTTCCTTGGGGATTCGTATAGAGCTTTTTATAAAAAGCTGCGATGGAATCCAGATTCAGATTTTTGATCTGTTCGGGCGAAAGCTTTTGGGAAGAGCGGGCGAAACCGGTTCCGGTCAACTCGTTTATGCGGGCAGATAATAACCGGTCGGGACTTCGTTGAAGCATTTTCTCCAATATCGTTTCTTTGTCTTGATTTTCTAAAAGGTCCTGGCGTATTTCCTCAAATTCGTCATATTTTAATTCGGGATCGAATATCTTTTCATAAATCAGATTGAATAGTTCGGGAGCATTTGCAGTGGGAGACATGCCTATGAAGCCATGCCAGTGATTTTCGACTGCCATGGAAAGTGAGATTTCTTTCCGGAAGAGGTAATCGGACAAAACTTGCCCATCCACTTTTGCGATATCTCCCATATCTATGTATCCGGCAAATCCCTCTAATAAAGGATATTCTTCATCGGATAGGGAAGAAGTGCCGAAAGGGGCAAAAGAGGTGATCAGCAGGGTGGAATCTGCTTCGAAGGTAGGTTTGAGGACTAACCGTATGCCGTTCTTCAGTTCTACTTCACGAATCCTGTTTTGCGGATATTCTGTTTGTCGTAATATGGATGCGGGATCGAAAGGAAAACGGGCTGCCAGGCATGGAGGAGTCTCAATGTCGATCTCTTCTTGTTTTTCAGGACGGAAATAAAGAAAGGGAGTGCATTCGACTTGCTCGCCTTGAGCCCATGCCGACGCTATTTCGGTTTCCGATAACGGGGCTCCCAGTCCCGGATGGGTTGAACAGGCTACTAATAGAGTTTCTTCACGGTAAGACATCCACTCCTTGAGCAGTGCTTGCAAAGATTGGCCGGAGACACGGGACATGGCTTCTTTGAGTTGCTGCTGTTGGGATGGATCGGTCAGATAGCGGTCTCCCGATATGACGTAATCGGCGAAATCGTCACACCACATGGAGGAAGGACGCGAGGGGGCATCGGTGGGCAATTTCATCCGGCGGCAAAAATTGTTTTTAATATCTTGTAATTCGTCCTCTTGCCATCCGTTGCGTATCAGATCATTCAACAGAGATACGGTTGCGGAAATAGATGTAAGTATTTCTTTTCTGTTTTCTCCTTCCACTGTCAGAACAAAATGGTTCTTGTCACTTAAATACCATTGGTCTGTAACATCGGTCTTTAGTTTCCGTGCACGGAATCGTGAAGAAATGGCACTGACGAGCAGGCGCCCTTTCTCCTTTGTTATGGCGTCTTCCATGGTACGCTCTACTGTGCAAGGGTGTGGAATCATTAGTTCAACCTTTGTACGGGGTTGCAGAGAGTCTCGTATGGAGGCCAGATGAATTCCCCGGGTGTACTCTAACGGGTAGTTCCGGAAGTCATTGACCGGACGTCCGGGCAAGGATTTGAAACGTTCTTTGATTTTAGATTCGATCTCCAGGGGAGATATGTCGCCTACAATGACCAATGTTGCCAAAGAGGGCACATACCATTTATGATAATAATTTTTGAGTACCTGCGGGGTGACCTTGCGGATATCGTCTGTTGTGCCCAAAGGCATACGGTGACTGAATATGCCTTGTCCGATTTTGAGCGGATAGAAATCGTCTTCCGGGTCGAATCCGCGTAGTTCTTCAAGAATGATTCCTTTTTCATTCTCTACTTTTTCCGGATCTATAGTGACACCGTCCAACCAATCGTGCAGGATTAGTAATGAACGATCGAGAGCTTCGTCTTTGGCATAATCGGTGGGAACTGCGAACATATAGATTGTACGGTCGAAACCGGTGAAAGCGTTGATATCTTGTCCGTACTTCATTCCTAAGGACTCAAGGTACTCTACTAAAGAGCGTTTAGGAAAATGACGGGTACCGCCGAAAGTGATGTGTTCGAGGAAGTGGGCACAACCTTTCTCTTGCTCTGTTTCTTGTACGGAACCTACCCGCATGATTAGCCTGAACTCTACTCTGGATGCCGGAGAAGCATTGTGCAGGATAAGATAGTGCAGCCCGTTGGGAAGGCGTCCCTCTACCGTTCCGGGCGGAAGAAGGATTGGAGTGGACTGTGGGCAGGCTATACATGGGAGCATAGCAGCTATGAATATAGCTGCTATGTATAAATATCTGTTTTTATTATTTCTTTTCATAAACTACGGTTATGCGTGTATATCCTCCGGCGTTGACATGGCTCAGGAGAAATTGATAAGTCATTTTATCTGTGGCAAAGTCTATGTTTCCGGTGGATTTGATAAAGTTTTCGGGGGTGTCATAGTTGTCGGAATTGACAAGATCGTAGCAGTTGAGGTAGTAAGCCGGATCTGCGGAAGCTCCCTGGTCATTGATCTCTTTAATTTCTGCGTTTCCACTTTCCAGGAGCTTGTTTTGACGGTCTAAAGCACTGAATTGGTAGGTAAATGGAACGATGGTAATAGGATCTCCATAATAGTTTTTTCCCGGACCCAGATATTCCAGCCGGGTTGAAGTGGAAGTGATGTCTTTGAGTCTGATTGCATCCAATGATACGGCAAATGTCTCTTTACTTTCTTTATTCCAGTTGAGTAGTTTCATCAGTTTTTGCGGTTCCGGCTGTTGAGTCCAGAATTCCGGATCTGCTACGGTCTCGGAACGAAGTACAAAGTATAAATATTCGGTCAGTCCGAATGGATTGTCTGTCATCTTTAATACCGGCATGTCTTCTGTGGCCTGCTCACTGAGAGTGATGACGGTCTTGCCATCATATTCTTTCGTAAATGCTGCTGCAAAGGGTTGGAGATACCCATCTGCAGGGCTTTGCACAGTGGTATGGTAAGAGAGGACTCCGAGCCATTTATTCAGGTCAATGCCGTATTTGGTCTTATAACCTTTGATTAACGCTTTTTGCTGAGGGGATAATTCCGGAATTTTAGGGTTGGGCTTGACACGTACCTGCAATGTTTCGTTTAACATTAAATTATCGGTAGGGAATTGAGAAATTCCGACTTGAAAGTATGTATCTTCGGTTAATAAATTCTTTTGGTTGGAAACTACTTCGAATGTTGCAGAACGTTTTCCGGCTTTAATCGTGACGGGATTGTTCTCTAATTTTAGAACTCCGTTTTTATCATCGGGTAATTCAAAGTTGAGTACGAGGTCCTGTTCACAGGTCAATGTTAAATCTACATTTACTGTTAATGGAATGTTTTCGGACTCGGTAATAACCGGGGTTTCGGCAGACAGGTAGATTTTGTTGATTCCTGTATATTTATTTTCTTCTCTATCGTCTTTGCATGACGTGAAGGCAGGCAGTAGGCAGATGCCTACTGCGTAGATAAACAGCTTTTTCATTATAGTTTTCATTTAGTTTAGTATTTTATTTATTTTTCGATTTTGGTCCATCCTGCATTTTGCGATATATTTTCGTTATATAGATATTCGCCTTTCGGAATGGGGAAAAGCCAACGGTAGTCGTCTGATTTGATTGGTTTATTTTTCATTGCGGCAGAGAGATTCCAATCGGAAAGCAGGCTTTTCCGATAGCGCTTTAAATCAAAGTAACGTTCACCTTCACCGGCAAATTCTTTCCACTTTTCCTGAAGGATAGCTTTCAATAGGGGAGTGCCGGAAAGTGATGTGTCAAGCAAGGGAGCTTCACGTTGGGCCAGGTAGTTGTTTATTACTTCCAGGGCCAATGCATCGTGACCTTTCTGGTCTTGACAATAGGCTTCGGCAAGAATAAAGCAGATGCCGGATACACGAAGTTTGTTGATATATTGTATAGGCTTATAATTCCAGTTCTGTTTGTTGTATTTTCCCAGATATAGTACCGGTAAGGTCTCGCCGATGCTTTCACCAGGCATTTCTTGGGGATAGACCGTTGCTTCGTAACGGATGTCATTGGCAGCATATAATTGGGTGAGTGTGGAGTTGATCGTGAAGTAGTCGCCTTTCTTCCTTTCGTAATTCATATCGGTATAATATGAATTGGTGGTATACAGAGAAAAAATACATTCATCGCATGGTTCTTGTTCCCATAGTTTTTTATAATGTACGGGGGCCAGGACATCGTATGCATTGGTTGAAGACAGGATTTTTAAGGCATATTCTTCAGCTTTATCGTAATTTTCGGCATAGAGTTCTAAGGCTGCCAATAGATAATAAGCACTTTGCCGGGAAAACCAGTAGACCTGTGAAGGTCGGTTGTCTACAGTAACTGCTTCGGTCAGTAATTGGCGGATAGCATTCACACATTCACTGATGCTCGAGCGTTTTAGAAAGGCAAGTTCGAACCGCTCCTTTAAGATGATTCCGTCTTTTTCGGGACCTTCCGGATAGGTGGGGGCAAAAAGTCTGAGCAGATTGAAGTAACAATATGCTTTTAACGTTTTTGCTTCGCTAACGATGCATTGCAACTCTTGCTTGTCACTGTCTGAAATAGGGGATACATAATGGATGCGCTCCAGTACCGTATTGGCTATGCCTATGGCTGAGTAGTATTTTTCCCACAGAGAGTTCGATAAGTCCTCCATCGGTTTAGGATGCCATTTATATAGGTTATTCAGGTCGGCATTCAAGTTTATTAAAAAAGTAGGCTGGAAGTCGTCGCTCAATACGGATAAACTGAATTCCGGCTTGGGAATTGCATCATAGGCCGATGCCAATAGTTCGCGTGCGGCGGTTACTGTGGTAATGGCATCCGGATCTGAATACTGATTCTCGTAGGGGATATTGAGCGAACAGGCTGTACAACTGAGTATCAATATGCAACAGATTTGTACTTTGCGTATTGAGCGTTGGAAATTATTTATTATTGGGTTCAGGTTCATATATTACTTGTATTTAGAAAGTCAAACTAAGATTGATGGTTAATACGGGTTGCATAGCTCCGGCTAATGAACCTGTTTCGGGATCGGACTCTTTATAAGGAGTAATCATAAAAAGGTTGGATGCCTGAAAGGCGATATTGGCATATTTTATGAAATGACAGTTTTTCTCCAGAAAGGTGTGTGGAACCCGGTAGCGTAGCGACAACATGGCCAATTTCAGATAATCGCTTTTCCCGACGGTTTCTGTATTGGGCTGTTGGAGTGAAGCATTGGCAGGAGATATGTAAAATGGAGAATGGTATATCTTTCCTTCATCTCCTCGGTGAAACCACATGTTTTCTAATTGCTTTTGAATGGCATTCTTATTGGCACTGTCAGCTGAACGGATATAAGAATAATTGTAGGGTTTAATGCCGCCGAACACATAGTAAAAGTCCATATCCAAATCGAAATTCCGATAGGAGAAATTCAGGTTGAATGTACCGCTGTAGGGAGGAGTGCTATGCCCCAAAACGATGAAGTTTTCTCTGGCCGGATTTTGTGTCGGGGAAATCTCACTTCCATCGGCTCCTTGAAATACCGGAAGACCGGTGATAGGGTTTATGCCTAATGACTTCAGTCCATAAAGCATGTTATAGGCTTTTCCGACTTCATAGTCGGGAGTCAGGGCGGTTTCGCTGGTGTATAAACGGTCGGTATAGTACAGGCTGATTACCTTATTACGGTTGTAGGCCAGTGAACCGCGTAAAGATACACGCCAGTCCGGTGTATCGAGCACTTTTATTGCGGCGTTCAGTTCATAGCCTTCATTGCGTAATACACCGATGTTACGTTTCATGGTATTGAAACCGTTGGAAAGGGGGATGGGGACGTCCAGCAGTGCATCACTCGTTTCGCGGCGGTAGAGATTGAGACCTAATGTCAGCCGTTTGAAGAATTCGATGGATAGACTGAAGTCTGTTGTGGAAGTCTGTTCCGGTTTCAGATCGGTATTATAAAATCCGAGTAACTGTAGCAGACGGGCATTTCCGTAATAATTGGTGGAGTAGCTGAAGGTGCCGATTGTGGCGGAGGCAGATACTCCAGATAGGTTTGCCATACGTCCATGGGAACCTTTCAGGTTCAGGAGAGTGATGACCTTATTATTTTTCAGGAAAGGGTATCGGCTGAGGGTCCACCCCAAGCCTATGGCCCATGCTGCATTCCAGCGCTTGTCTGGAGGGAGAACGGAAGAAGCGTCGGCTTTGTAAGTAGTAAAAAGGTCATAGGTGGAATCGAAACTGTAGCCCATGACTACCCCGAATCCTAACTGAGCCGTTTTGTCCAGAAGCGAACTGGCTGTCGGCTTCCGGGCTCCGGTGATGGAGTGGTTGATTGCGTTTAGTGACATTTGTGTCCCCACTCCGTATCCGGTGGCAGATATGTTATCTGTCTGGGTCAGGTAGTAGTCCATGTTCCCACCGATTGTCAGGTCGTGTCTTCCGGCGAATGTCTTGTTGTAAGTGATACGTATATTGGAGGAAATATTGGTCGTTGTATTTTTTTCTTTTGTTAATTTTCCACGTTCGGCTATCGCGATTCCCATTTCCCGCTCTGCTATAGACGTGGAAGGAACAAGCGTAAGGGCTTCGTTCAGAAGGAAATCGATACCGGTCACTGCATCTATCTCCAAACCTTTGAATGGTCTTAAGTTGAAACTTCCGCTTACTCCGCCACGTTTATCGGTAGATTTACTATGGTATTGGCTCATCAAATCATTTAATGTGTATTCGGATGATTTTTCGGAGTAGGAGATTAATTTACCGGTTTTGGTTTCATAAGGGTTAAGTTGATAAACCAGATCTGTAGGGGAATGGGTACTGCCGTTGGGAGTATCGGTTGCCGAATAACCTGCATCGGTGCTTAAGGAAAAATATCCCCAGTTTCCCAGTTTCTGATCGAGGCTCATACGGGCGGTGAAACGTTGAGTGTCATTACCCGGTACTCGTCCTCCCTGCTTGGCATAATTGGTGGATATATAATAAGATGTCTTATCTGTTCCTCCTTTTATGCTAAGGTTATGGCGCTGGTAGATGCTGCGATGTATCAGTTCATCAAACCAGTCGGTATGGATATTCTTTAATGAATCGAGTACTTGTCGTCCTTCTGCGATCAACTCGTCGAGGTTGGGGGCGGTAGCATAATATTTCCGATAGTAATCTTCACTGTATCTATATCCCGGAGTCGATATATTCTGTAAACGTCTTTCCAATTCTAATTTTTCTTCGCTATCCATCATTTTGACTCCTCTGCGTCCACGGGTGGTGATACCTATATTGAAACTGTAACTGGTGGTTAACCTTCCGTCGGGATTGCCACGCTGGGACGTGATTTCTATTACACCATTGGCTGCTTTTATGCCGTATAAAGCACAGGCTACGGCGTCTTTCAGAACCTTTATTTCTTGAATGTCGGCCGGGTTAAGAGTCATGAAGGCATCGGATGATATTACTTTGCCGTCCATAACGTAGAGAGGTTCGTTGGCCATATCTCCTTTACGGAAAGATGAATTTCCGCGAATACGAATTTCCGGTTTGGAGCCCAGGTCGCCGGTATTGGTAATAATCAGGCCGGGTACGGCTCCTTGTAGGGCGAGGGACATATCGATCATGGGCTTACTGTTGAGACGTTCTACGTCGACTCGTTGTACAACGCCGGATTTGGCACGAATATCCAATTCGTTGATATTCTGCCGGGCAACGATGACCACTTCATCCAGTGCTTTGGGATCTTCTTGCATGGCTGCATCTTGTACCTTCTGACCGGTGTATTTCACACGTATCTCTTTCATTCCTATGAAAGAGAAAAGAATTAGATCGTTTTCTTTCCATTTGCCACGTAACAGATAATGCCCGTCGGTATCTGTTACTGTGCCGAATTGGGTACCTTTAATGCGGATAGTGGCACCGGGAAGCGGTCCGTTTTGATGATCCGTAACTGTTCCTGTCAGTACAATATCTCTTTGCTGAGCATAAGTCGTAAAGGTGGAAAGGATGATAAAAATAGAAATGATTACTGTTTTCATATTAGCGTTCTATCATATGTACTCAAATGTTTCGGGGGACAAAGATAGATACAATGAATAGTCTGTGTAATCGCTACACATAATGAACTTGTTCCTGAAAATACCTAAAAATTGCTATCTTTATTTTAATTTGAACTCCGTATTATTGGGGAAATTCATGGGATGAAGAGTGGGGGCATGGAGAGGTATCCGATAATGGATACCGACAGGATAGCGGAGAATAATCGGGAAGACGTTTTCGGAGGGAATGAAAATAGAGAGATCAGGAAGAGTTCACCACAGATTGACAGATAGAACAAATAAATACGATAGCCTGTGAACCGTATTTCTGTGTGATCCGTTAATCTGTGGTGAAAGAGACTTTTGAGGCACTTTGTTATCTTTATTTTTCCGCTGCTTCTTCTTTTGCCTTTTGTTCCATCTTTCTTTTCACAAATTCTATTTTCAGGTTGGCTTCTTCTTTCTCTTGCTGAATCTGACGTATGGATGAAAGTAATTTGGCCAACTCGTAAGTGCCGACGAGTGCTTCTCGGTCGGACGGAGTCATGGTCGTTGTGAATTTACGTTCACCGATATATTCTATACGGATATTCTTTTTATCGCGGTTCATGTAGAGGAAACTGAGGACGTTGCCGTCTTCTCCCATTTTGTAGTCGGCCTTCTCGATTTTTTCTCCCAGATCGGTAGTCTCGTAGCTGTCGTTGGACGCAGGGGTTTCAGCGAAACTTCCGTCTGGTGCTATCACTTTGACTGCTACGTGGTGGATATTGCTTGGGCCGCAATAGATAGATGTCAGTGTCATTACTCCCTGTTCATTCACCTGAAAACGGAGGAAAGAACGGTGCAGGTTCTTCTCTACGGTCTGGGTGGGCCAAAAGTAGTTACCGATTTTTTGATATTCTTCGTTTTTCTCAAAAGTATATTTATTCTTGATAGCTTCGAACTCTTGCTGTTTGACTTGTAGCATGCTATCCAGATATATAAGGCTTTCTTGCTGTTCTTTCAGTTCTACCTGTTGCATCAGTTTGATACCTTCTTTGCGGGTATCGAATGCCTTTGGATACAGAATTTTAATACTGTCGATCTGCAACTTGGCTTCGTTGTAGTCGTTGCGTTCAAAAGCTGCGCGGGCAGCTGCAAGCTTTTCACCCGCTTTCTTCTCGATGTTGTCACCACAAGCAGTCAGCAGTGACAATGTACATGCCAGGACAATCAGTTTTTTCATTTTGTTGTTCTTTACTTAGAAAGGGCAAAAATACAAATTTAGACTGAAGAGTGGAAAGTGAAGAGCGAAAAGTTGTACCTTTGCGGCCTAATTAACTGTAAGGTGTTAGTAACAGACTACCACCTTCAATCACTGTAAAAAAGAAAAATGAAGATGATAGAGTTGACTCAGGAGGAATTGAAGCAGCATTTCAGTGAACCCATTTTCGGACAGATTTCGGAGACAGCCGATATGTTGGGATTGGAATGTTATGTGGTGGGCGGATATGTCCGCGACATTTTTCTGCAGCGTCCCTCTAAAGATATAGATGTTGTTGTGGTGGGGAGTGGCATTGCTATGGCCGAGGCGTTGGGTAAACGTCTGGGACGGGGTGCGCATGTTTCTGTTTTTAAGAATTTCGGCACGGCACAAGTGAAATATCACGGAACGGAGGTGGAATTTGTAGGAGCACGGAAGGAATCGTATCAGCGGGATTCACGCAAGCCGATTGTGGAGGATGGAACGTTGGAAGACGATCAGAACCGCCGGGATTTTACGATCAATGCTCTGGCTGTCTGCCTGAATAAGGAGCGGTTTGGGGAACTGGTCGATCCGTTTGGAGGCATGAATGATTTGAAGGAAAAGGTCATTCGTACTCCTCTCGATCCGGACATAACGTTCAGTGACGACCCCTTGCGCATGATGCGCTGTATCCGTTTTGCTACCCAACTGAATTTTTACATAGATGACGATACATTTGAGTCTCTTTGCCGTAACCGGGAACGGATTGAGATTATTTCACGTGAGCGCATTGCGGACGAGCTGAATAAAATAATGCTTTCACCTATCCCTTCCAAAGGTTTTATCGATTTGGACAGGAGTGGGTTGTTGGCGTTGATTTTTCCGGAATTAGTGGCTTTACAAGGGGTGGAGACCCGGAACGGGCGTGCCCATAAGGATAATTTTTATCATACGCTGGAAGTGCTCGACAATATCAGCAAGGTGACAGATAATCTTTGGTTACGTTGGGCTGCCTTGTTACATGATATCGCCAAACCGGTGACTAAACGCTGGGAACCGAAGGCGGGGTGGACTTTTCATAATCATAATTTCATAGGCGAAAAGATGATTCCGAATATCTTTAGGAGGATGAAGTTGCCGATGAACGAGAAAATGAAATATGTGCAAAAGATGGTAAGTCTGCATATGCGCCCCATCGTGATAGCGGATGATGTGGTGACGGATTCGGCCGTGCGTCGTCTGCTTTTTGAAGCCGGAGATGACATAGACGACCTGATGACACTTTGTGAGGCGGATATTACTTCAAAGAATACGGAACGTAAACAGCGCTTTCTAAATAATTTCCAGCTGGTTCGCCGGAAGTTGAAAGATTTGGAAGAGAAAGACCGTGTCCGTAACTTTCAGCCGCCTGTGAGTGGGGAAGAGATTATGGAGGTGTTTAATCTGGGACCCTGCAAGGAAGTGGGGTCGTTAAAAAGTGCTATAAAAGATGCTATTTTGGACGGAGTGATTCCCAATGAATACGAGGCTGCTTATTCATTTATGCTTCAAAAAGCTAAGAAAATGGGATTGAATCCCGTACGAAACGTGGATGAATAAATGCAATAAGTTTTTGTCTTTTTCGATTTCCGACTAATCACGTAAGGAAAGGGAATGTATGCTATAGAGCAGGTTTGTAACGGAAAACCGTTACAAACCTGCTCTTTTTCTACAGTCTTTCTGTCTATTCTTTTTTCATTTCTATGTATTAACAACTAAACTTTACGGGAAATGAAAAAAAAGGAGTTTCTGTTTGTGATAGATTGCAGAATTAATGCTTATTTTGCAAAACACTATTAAACATAAACTAAATCATTTTAAGGTATGAATAGGATGAAATGTGGATTTTACACTTACAGAGGGATTGCTTTTTGTTTTGTCACCGCGATGTTCTGCGGACAAGCAATGGCACAAGTTGTAGAAAAAAGGGGGTTTGATTCTCAGAAAAAGATTAATGCGTTTGATAACACGACTTTTTGTACTGCTTATTTGTCTGACGGATCGTTGTATACCATGCGCGATATCGCGATTAATGATTTACGCAAAATTGAGCGTATCGTATTTAATCCGACGGGAAGTTCTATCGCCGTGTTGAGAGCGAAGAATCCGGTAAGCATTTACTCTTTTCGTGACAGGAATAAGAAGCTTTTCGAATTGAAAGAGAAACGTAAAAAATTGAAAGCCAAACCGCTGCCGGTATCCATGTGTTATGCTACCGATGCCCGTAGTTTCGTTGTAGGTAACTCGTTAGGGGAAATCGTTATTTATGATACGAAAGAATATATGCCATTGGCTTATATCCAGGGAGATGCTCCGGCTACTGCACTGGCTATGAGTTCGAACAATTATTTTATTGCAGCAGGGACAGGACAGACGATTAACATCTGGAACTTCCAGACAAAGGAGTTGAGAAAAGCGATTCCTATGTCGGCAGTTGTCAAAGAACTGACTTTCTCTCCGGATGCTTCGTTGCTGGCAGTAACCACGGAGGATAATCACCTGACCATTATCGATACGAAAAACTGGGATAAGGTGGACATCTTCGATAAGTTGGGGGGAACGCTTAGTTCTCCGTCATTCCATCCCGAAGGAAAATACATCAGTGTGGTAAAAGATGGGAAGAATATCGAGATCATCAACTTGAAGAATGGTGTCATAGAGCAGGAGATTGTAGATCCTATAGGCGGTGTTATCGGTGGACGCTTCTTTAAGAACAATCAGAATAGCGAGGTATTCATGCTAACCAATCGTACGAAGCAAATGGTCTTCTGGGATGCGAACGGGCTGAACCCATTCTATGGAAAGATTATGGGTAAGGAAGTAGACGCCAAGATGAATGAATGGGTGAAGATGATGCAGGGAGAATCGATGGAGGATTATGCTATCCGTGTGAACGATGAAACCCGTGTTAAACAGCAGCAGTTGTTTGCTCAGGAAGTTGCTACGGCATTGGCGGGTGACCGTATCTCAATGGATAATCCTTTTGTGGATGGATATGATGCTGCTAATAATATGTTGAATATCGGTTTTAAGGGGTTGCCGTCTATCGGACTGGAAGTTCCGGCTAACGAGGCAGGGGACTTTGAGGAAGGTAAAATGAAATTCTCGAATGCCGTATATGTGCTGAATGATAAAGATGAATTTGAGCTGGCCTATGTGGAGGTTACCAACGAAACGACCAACAAGGTTTATATCTATGACAATATCGGACGGACGAAGTTGACTGCTTTGGAAGCGGATGAAAACTTTGTCCCTCTGGAAATCATGCAGCAGGCTACCCGTGAGGAAGCACAATTGGCCGAAATAAAGGAACAGGTGATCGAAGAGAAAAAGCAGGATAAACTGATTACCGATAACACACAGATCAATGTGAAGACAGAGGTTATTCCGGGTGTGGATGCTAACGGCAAAAAAATTCTCAATTATAAAGTGGGTTATCAGTATGAGGTGATCAATAAAGAGTTTTCTGCTAAGGAAGACTTCCCGTCCGGTGGTTATAACATTGAACGCTCAAATGCCGCCATGTCTTTGATGAAGATTATCAAGAATGCTTTTGAAGGCGATTTCTCCAAATATTTATCAGAGGGTAAGCAGGTGAAAGTGATTATTACCGGTTCGGCCGATGCGGCTCCGATTCGTGGACGCCTGGCTTATGACGGACGGTACGGAGAGTTCATGGACGAGCCATATTACAAAGATGGCAATCTCGACAATATCACGGTGACCAAGGCTGCCGGAATCACACAGAACGAACAGCTGGCACTGATGCGTGCTGCCGGTGTGAAGAGTTATATCGAAAAGAATGTGACAACATTAGGTAATACGAAGAACGACTACGAATATCATGTGGAAGTAGCTAAAGAACGTGGTGGAGAATTCCGCAAGATCAATGTAGAGTTTGTAATTATGGATGCATTTCAACAATAAACGATGAAAAGATTTTTTTTACTGACAATCATTCTCACTGTTGTTATGGCCGGTAAAGTGGGGGCGCAGGATGCGTCCTCCGCTTCTAAGCGTGCCAACCAACAGTATGTGCTTTTTGAAAGCGAGCGCGATAAAGGAACGAATGTAACGGCTATGTATGACTATCTGCTGGACAGTTACGCGAATTTCATGAAGGTTGTGGAGGCACCGAATAACGGTCAGTATATAGGGGGAGCAAAGAGTAGGCTAAAGGCATTGTATCCTTATCTGCTGAACGGAGCGGTATATTATTCGGAACAGAAACAGCCGGCTAAAGCATTGGATTTTGCCGCTGCATATATCGATATGCCGCAGATGCAGTTGTTCCGCAGTGAATTGTTGCCGAAAGATAACCGTTATGCTTCGGTGGTTTACTATGCAGCGGTATCGGCCTTTAATCTGGAGAAGAACGAACAGGCGCTGAGGTATTTTCAGGAGTATCTTAATACCGGTACGGAAGCTCAGCAGAAGGACTGTTATGTTTATATGAACATGATTTATCAGAAGCAGAAGAAATATGCGGATCAGGAACGCGTGCTGGAACAGGCTATTGCCAAATATCCGGTGTCACTCGATTTCTTGTATAATCTGGTGAATGTACATATCGCCACCAATAATATGGAAAAGTTGATTGGTGCGATTGACCGCATTCTGGCTGTGGATCCGAATAATGATAAGGTATTGCCTATCAAGGCGCGCATTCTGGAACGGCAGGGAAAGAATGTGGAGGCACTGGATATCTACAAACGCTTGTATGCACTTCATCCCGAGAGTTTTGAATTGATGACCGGTGTGGCACGTGCCAACTTCAATTGTGCTACGGAGATCGTAAACAATGGGGCTACCATTGCCAACGATACTGAATATGCATTGGTACGTCAGCGCGCATCGGGCTATCTGATGGATGCTAAAGATCTTTTCCTGAAGATATTGCAGAAAGATCCTTCTTCCAAATTGTATATGCAGGGATTGGCAGGCGTATATCAGTATATGGATATGAAACCGGAATATGAAGTGCTTTCTAAGATAGTTCAGGACGGGGCTTCTTATACCGCTTTTCCCTCCCGGCTGGCTGCTTACAAAGAGGCGTTGAAGAAGACTGAAAATATAGCTCAGGAACAGGAGTCTGTTCCGGTACCTGTGGAACCGGCCATGTTGGTAATCAAGATGGATCAGTTTACGGATGCCAATAATAATAAGGTAATTGATGCCGGAGAGAGTTTCGCTTTGCAGTTTACCATTGAGAACCAAGGTAAAGGAGATGCGTATAATATACGTATCCGTTTGGCTGAGCAGCAGGGATATGATCAGTATTTCGACGGTCCGCGTGAGTTGGACGGAGGCAATATTCCGGCCGGGAAGTCCAAACAGTATACATTCCGTTATCTTGCAAAGAAAGAGTTGCCCACGAGCCTGGCTAAGATCAACATTTATGCATTCGAAGCGAATGGATTTGATGCCGATCCTTCGGAGTTGATTGTGAATACTCAGGAATATGCAATGCCTCGTTTGCGCATTGCCGACCATCAGTTCTTTGCGTCTGAGGGTACATCTATTACTTTGGGTAAAAACGGAAAGCTGACGGTTGCCTTGCAAAACTTTGGAACACAGACTGCGCGTAAGGTGAAGGTGAATTTCACATTGCCGAAGAACATATTTACTACCGATTCTCCGGAAATGACAATTGATAGTATTGCTCCGGGGGATGTGGCTGTGCTCGATTACGGCTTCCTGGTGAACAAGCGTTTTGATGAAGATTCCGTGGCCGTAATGCTGGCGGTAACGGAGTCTACTCGTTCAACTTTCCTGAACGAGGCTTATAAAGTGAAAGTGGGAGATTACCTGTCTTCTGCCGCTTCTATCAATCTGAGTGGAAATGTGGCTGCACGGAAGGTGAATGTGAAAGACTTTTCGCTGAGTTTCAAGAGTGAGTTGATGGAGGATGTCCCTGTGGGAGCTGTGAACCGCCACCGTTATGCTTTGATTATCGGTAATGAGGATTATAGTATGACCGGTGCCAATGCCGAAATTAATGTGCCTTATGCCGTAAACGATGCTGTGCTGTTCCGTGAATATTGCGTACGTACCTTTGGGGTACCCGACGGGCAGATCAAGGTGGTGCCGAATGCTACTGCCGGTATGATGCACGAACAACTTGACTGGTTGGTGAACATGGCAAGCACCGATCCGCAAGCCGAACTGATATTCTATTATTCCGGTCATGGAAATAATGACGAGGCTACTAAGGAGCCTTATTTACTTCCGGTGGATATTACAGGTAAGAATATCCGTCTGGGTATTTCATTGTCCGGACTGTATAAAAAATTGGCTACTTATCCGGTAAAGGGGGCTTATGTATTCCTCGATGCTTGCTTTAGCGGTGGTTATAAGAGTGCTGCTCCGCTATTGGCACAGAAGGGCGTGCGTGTTGTTCCGAAAGTGGGATTGCCGCAAGGAAACACATTGAGTTTTTCGTCCAGCAGTGGCGATCAGACTTCAAGTGTTTACCATGAAAAGAAGCAGGGATATTATACGTATTTCCTGATAAAGACGATCCGTGACGCTAAAGGTAACCTTTCCATGAAAGAGCTGTTCGAAAGAACCAGTGTTGCAGTGAAACGTGCTACTGCCTTGATCGATAAAATTCAGGAGCCGCAATGTATGGTTTCTCCTACATGGGTGGGATGGGAAAACATTAAGTTGGAGACTCCGGTAACAGAAATTCCTTAGTAAAGTTAATAGTGATATGAAAAAGACGGCTGTGGTGTGGAAAGCACAACAGTCGTCTTTTGGGTATCTATTGGGATTTGTTTTTATTGCAACTCAATAATCTCTTCGTTACAGATAGTAAGTTTCTCTACACCCTCTTGTGTTACTGTCCACGAGTTTTCGATACCTACGGGACCTACACCCGGAATTACAATCTTAGGTTCGAGAGCGAAGACCATTCCCGGTTCCAGTTCTTGTTTCATACGGGGGGCAAGCACCGGAGCTTCATTAATTTCCAGACCGATACCATGACCTATGAATTTTGCTTGCTGGCCGATACCCATGAACTTGTCGGCAAAACCGGCTTTGGTCACTATATCGATGGCTGTATTATATAAATCCTCGCATACAACTCCGGGCTGGGCCATAGATGATACGGCGTCCTGTATGTCGAGACAGACCTGATGGGCTGTATACGCTTCATCACTCAACTTACCAATGGAGAATACGCGGCTCATATCGCCCATATATCCGTTAAAGTTTCCTCCGAGGTCTACCATGACACTTTGACCTTCTTTTAGCAGGCTTCTGTTGAGTCCTCCCGGGAGAGCCGGATCCAGTCCTTCACCTCCTAAGGCGAAATCGTATGGAGAAGGGAAAGCGGCATTGTCTCCGGTCAGTACACTGCCCATAAAGATTTCCATGCTCTGACCGAACACACGAAAGATTCCCAGATTACCTTGCAGACGCATCAACCTTTCTATTTCGATTGAAAATTCCAGATCGGTCATTCCCGGACGGTAAACAGAAGGAATCTGTTCGTAAGCTTTGGCGTGAGCTACACCCGAACGGCGGAATAATTCCACTTCTACAGGAGTCTTGATGCTACGCGCTTCGCGGATTAACGGAGTTCCGTTTACAATTTCCGACTCTGGGAAAACAGCGGCAAGGCGATTGTACTCTGTATATGACAGTTCGTTGCCTTCCAGCATCAGTTTCTGAGGGGCAGGCAATCCGCTTTCTTTAATCAGATCAAGAATCTGTTCCGGTTTTCGGATAGGGAAGACGTGTTCGCCGGTAATATTGTTGGGGCGTTTGATGAATAACAAGGCCGGTGAGTGGAGAGGTAAGTAGAGGTATCCGCTGACAACACGGCCATACGTATAGAGCAAGTTTACATTACAAGTGATGAGAGCGGCATCAATGTTTTGTTGAGCCATCAGCACGCGAATTTTATCGCGGCGCATCTTTAATTCGGGTTGTAACATTTCGTAACAATTATTTGGTTTCGAAATGCAAAGTTAGGCTATTTTAGTTGAAAATGAAACCTTTTCAGAAAAAAGTAGCGTTACCCACATCCTGTCTCAGGAAATGAGTAACGCAATTCACAAATACAACTAAACAAAGCTTTTTAGATGATTCCTTGTCCCATCATGGCATGAGCCACTTTCATGAAGCCTGCAATGTTGGCACCTTTCACATAATTGATATATCCGTCAGGTTCTGTACCATACTTCACACACTGTGCATGGATACCATGCATGATGGTATGGAGTTTCTCGTCTACTTCTGCTGCACTCCAGCTCAAGTGCATGGCATTTTGTGACATCTCCAGCCCGGACGTTGCTACACCACCTGCATTGACTGCTTTACCCGGTGCATACATCGTTTTGTGTTCGATGAAAAGATCGATGGCTTCGGGTGTACAACCCATGTTGGAGATCTCTCCGACACAAAGAACATTGTTATTAATAAGATTTTTGGCATCTTCGCCGTTTAATTCGTTTTGAGTGGCACAAGGAAGGGCTATATCGGCTTTCACTTCCCAAGGACGTTTACCGGCTACGAAAGTAGATCCCGGGAATTCGTCAGCATACGGAGCTACGATATCGTTGCCCGAAGCACGGAGTTCAAGCATATAATCGATCTTTTCCCCACTGATGCCGTTCGGATCATAGATGTAACCATCCGGGCCGGAGATTGTAACAACCTTTGCTCCCAACTCGGTAGCTTTGGTAGCAGCTCCCCAGGCAACATTTCCGAATCCGGAGATAGCTACAGTCTTGCCTTTTATATCGATACCTTTAGTCTGCAACATTTGGTTGACGAAGTACAAACCTCCGAATCCGGTAGCTTCCGGACGGATCAGTGAACCGCCAAACTCAAGTCCTTTGCCGGTGAAGGTTCCTGTAAATTCACGGGTTAGTTTCTTATACATACCGAACATGTAGCCTACTTCACGTCCTCCTACACCGATGTCACCGGCCGGTACGTCCATGTCCGGACCCAGATGGCGCCACAACTCAAGCATAAATGCCTGGCAGAAACGCATGATTTCAGCATCACTCTTGCCACGTGGAGAGAAGTCGGAGCCGCCCTTACCACCACCCATCGGCAGAGTAGTCAAGGCATTCTTAAAGGTCTGTTCAAATCCGAGGAATTTCAGGATAGACAGGTTGACAGAAGCGTGGAAACGGATACCGCCTTTATACGGGCCGATAGCGTTGTTGAACTGAACACGATATCCCAGGTTGGTTTGTACTTCACCTTTATCATCTACCCATGTCACGCGGAACGTAAAGATACGGTCCGGCTCTACCAGTCTTTCGATGATTTTGGCTTTTTCAAACTCAGGGTGCTGATTGTATATATCTTCGATAGAGAGAAGCACTTCTTTTACAGCTTGAAGATATTCTGATTCGCCGGGATGTTTAGCCTCTAAAGAGGAGATGATTTTTTCGATGTTCATAATAGTATGTTTTAATAGGTTGATTCTGATAAAATGTCACTTTATCGTATCGCAAATATAGGAAAACTTTTCTAATGTTATTTGATTGTATGGAATATTTTGATTAAATAATGATAAAATGATAGAAAGAGCATTGGGAAATAGATGTCAGTTTTTCATTTTCATTCCCAGATTATACATGATAAATGCATAAACGTCTGCTTGCTCTTTTAATAACTTTGTTGTGGCTTTGTTGAAGCCGTGTCCGGCCTTGTGATCGATACGTATGAGAGTAGGATTGGTCCCATCATTTTCTGCTTGTAAAGTTGCGGCAAACTTGAACGAGTGTGCAGGGACAACACGATCGTCGTGATCGGCTGTGGTGATTAATGTTGCAGGATATCTTGTGCCCGACTTCAGATTGTGCAGCGGAGAATAGCTCAATAAGTAATCAAACATTTCTTTACTGTCGCTACTTGTGCCATAGTCTGTGCTCCATGATGCGCCTATGGTGAATTTATGATAACGGAGCATATCCATCACACCCACCTGAGATACGGCTACGCGGAATAGCTCAGGCCGTTGTGTCATGCAGGCACCCACGAGTAATCCTCCGTTCGATGCACCGGTAATGGCTATTTTGTTCGGATTAGTGTATTTTTCTTTAATGAGATATTCGGCGGCACTGATAAAGTCGTCGAAAACATTCTGTTTTTGCATTTTGACTCCCGCCTTGTGCCATGAATCACCATATTCGTTACCGCCTCGTAAATTGACCTGTATATAGATACCTCCGTTCTCGAGGAACGGGATACGTTCGATGGCGAAGGAAGGAGTGAGGGTGAGGCCAAAGCCACCATAACCATAAAGAAGTACAGGATTGTTTCCATCTTTCTTTAATCCTTTCTTATAAGTCAGAAACATTGGGATTTGCACACTGTCTTTACTGGTGAAGAATATTTGTTCCGTCACAAAGTCGTTTGCATTAAACTTTATTTTCGGAGCATAATATAGTGTATACTCTTTTTTATCAATGTCATATTGGTAAATTGTGTTCGGGGTGGTGAAAGAAGTGAAGAGGAAAAAACATTTTTTATCCTCTTTTTCTCCGCAAAAGAAGACGGTACCCAGTGAAGGAAGCTTGATCTCTTGTAGTTGTTTCCCATTTAAATTGTAGACATAGGCCCGGTCTGAAGCATCTTTATTATAGGTGAGAAACAATTTTCCACCAATTATTTCTGCTTTGGATAATACGGCATCGGATTCTGGAATCAGTTCTTTCCAGTTTTTCAACGTGGGACTGTTGATATCAGCCACCATGATACGTCTTTTCGGAGCTTTGTAGTTGGTAAAAATATAAATTTTATTATCAATGATGCCTATTGGGCTATATCGATAGCCCGCATTGGCCAGTTGTACCAGAGGTGCGTCTGTTTGGGTGAGATCTTTCATTAAAAGGCCGTTGTTTATGAAAAGAAAACGTCCGTCATCACTTGTGTGTCCGGAATGATTGCACTCCGGATAATATGGGTTTTGATAGATCGGTTTGTCTTTTGCTTGTGGTGTCTTTAGTTTATGATAATAAATCATGGAGTTTCCGTTTACGCTTGATAACTCTTTATCTTTTGGTGGAGCGTCATAAGCGCTATAATAAAAGCCTTTTTCATCCCAAGCCACTTCCTGAAACTTTACCCATTGAATGTGATCGTCCAGAAATTTCCCGGTTGTGGTGTCCATGATATATAGATCTTGCCAATCGGAACCGTTGCGTGAGATGCCACAGGCAGCATATTTACCGTTCTTGGAGAATGATATTCTACTGAGTGATACAGTACCGTCGTCAGACCATCGGTTAGGGTTTAAAAAAATGCGTGGATTATTGCTCAAAGAGTCTTGTATATACATCACGTTTTGATTTTGTAACCCATTGTTTTTAGTGAAATAGTACTTATTTCCTTTCTTGACCGGTAATCCAATTCTTTCATAGTCAGACAGGGTGGTTATTCGTTTTAATAATTTCCGATGGAAAGGGATGGCTTCCAGGTACTTGGCAGTGACTTTGTTTTGTGCTTCTATCCATGCGGCGGTTGCGTCGGAAGTGTCATTCTCTAACCAACGATACGGATCGGGAATTTTTGTGTCGAAATATATGTCTATGCTGTCTACCTTTTTTGTTGCAGGGTAAACCGGTTTTCGGGGGCGTATGCATGATGTGGCTGCTATACCTATTATAATTAATAAGGATATTGCTTTCATGTTTTTCAATTGGTTACGGTTAGTAAATTCACAAATATACAGAGTGTTTATTACAAAACAAATAGTTCGGTCATTTTCTGTTTTCGGATTTCTCGACTTTGATGTTTCGGTTTGTTTTCAAATCGGAAATGGGAAGATAATCTGTGCCTATATTGGAAGTTGGCAATAAAGTGAATTGCTTTTTCTTGCTTTTCCCAATAAAAACAGCGACTTTTGTCTGTTGAATTTTAAAACTACGGGAAACCCATGCTCAGCAAATTTAAATTAAACCAGCTCTATTTTAAAGATACTCAGTTTGCCAATCTGATGACAAGGCGAATCTTTAATGTTTTATTGATAGCCAATCCTTACGATGCTTTTATGCTGGAGGATGACGGACGTATCGATGAAAAGATTTTCAATGAATACACCTCGCTTTCGCTCCGTTATCCCCCTCGTTTTTCGCAAGTTTCTACCGAGGAAGAGGCGTTGAGACAGCTTGGGAGTGTATCGTTTGATTTGGTGATTTGCATGCCGGGTACGGGAGACAACGATAGTTTTGATATCGGACGCCATATCAAGGAGAAGTACGAACAGATACCGATCGTTATTCTGACACCGTTCAGTCACGGCATTACCAAACGGATAGCGAACGAGGACCTGAGTGCATTCGACTACGTGTTTTGTTGGTTGGGGAATACTGATTTGCTGGTGTCCATCATCAAGCTGATCGAAGACAAGATGAACCTGGAGCATGACGTGAAAGAGGTGGGCGTGCAGTTGATTCTGCTGGTAGAAGACAGTATCCGTTTCTATTCATCCGTGCTTCCCAATCTTTATAAATTTGTGTTGAAGCAGAGTCAGGAGTTCTCTACCGAGGCTTTGAATGCCCATCAACGTACACTCCGTATGCGCGGGCGTCCCAAAATAGTATTGGCCCGTACTTATGAGGAGGCAATGGATATATACGATAAGTATACCAATAATATACTGGGAGTCATCACCGATGTCCGCTTTCCCCGTGTGGAGAAAGGAGAGAAGGACGGCATGGCAGGAATCAAGCTTTGTGCGGAAGTCAGGAAGAAAGATCCGTTCGTACCCTTGATCATCCAGTCGTCCGAGACAGAGAACGCTGCCTATGCGGCTAAGTATGGAGCTACGTTCATTGATAAGAATTCCAAGAAAATGGATGTCGATCTTCGCCGGATTGTTTCCGATAATTTCGGTTTTGGCGACTTCGTGTTCCGTAATCCTGAGACGGGTGTCGAGATAGCCCGGGTTCGGAACCTGAAAGAGTTGCAGAATATTCTTTTTGCCGTTCCTGCCGAATCGTTCCTTTATCACATCAGTCGCAATCATGTTTCACGTTGGCTGTATTCACGTGCTATGTTTCCGGTTGCGGAATTCCTTCGTCCCATCACCTGGCATAGTCTGCAAGATGTGGATGCGCATCGTAAAATCATCTTTGAGGCTATTGTTAAATACCGAAAAATGAAAAATCAGGGAGTGGTAGCTGTATTCAAACGCGACCGCTTCGACCGTTATTCAAACTTTGCCCGTATCGGAGACGGTTCGTTGGGAGGAAAGGGGCGTGGACTGGCGTTTATTGACAATATGGTGAAGCGTCATCCGGAATTTGAAGAATTTGAGAATGCCCGTGTGGCTATCCCGAAAACAGTGGTGCTTTGTACCGATGTATTCGACGAGTTTATGGATAGCAATAATCTGTATCAGATTGCCCTTTCCGATGCTGATGACGATACGATTCTGAAATACTTCCTGAAAGCGAAATTGCCCGACCGTCTGGTTGAGGACTTTTTTACTTTCTTCGATGTGGTGAAGTCTCCTATCGCCATTCGTTCTTCTTCCTTGCTTGAGGACTCCCACTATCAGCCTTTTGCAGGAATCTATAATACTTATATGATTCCTTATCTGGATGATAAATATGAGATGCTCCGTATGCTGTCCGATGCCATTAAAGGCGTATATGCGTCTGTTTATTTCCGCGACAGTAAGGCATATATGCAGGCCACTTCGAATGTGATCGATCAGGAAAAGATGGCCGTTATTCTGCAACAAGTGGTCGGCAATCAGTACGGAGACCGTTATTATCCTTCGATGTCCGGTGTAGCCCGATCTCTCAATTACTATCCCATTGGCGACGAGAAAGCTGAAGAAGGTACGGTAAACCTGGCTCTCGGTTTGGGCAAGTATATCGTGGACGGAGGTATGACTTTACGTTTCTCGCCTGCCCATCCTTCAAAGGTGTTGCAAACCAGTGAACTGGATATTGCCTTGAAAGAGACGCAGACCCGTTTTTACGCTCTCGATCTGAAAAATGCCGGTGATAACTTTTCGATTGATGATGGATTCAATCTTCTGAAGTTGCATGTGAAAGAAGCCGAAAAAGACGGTTCGTTACGGTATATAGCTTCTACTTATGATCCGTATGACCAGGTGATTCGTGACGGTTTATATCCCGGTGGGCGTAAAGTGATTACGTTTGCCAACATCTTGCAGCACGATGTATTTCCGTTGGCACGCATCCTGCGCTGGGTACTTCGTTACGGGCAGCAGGAGATGCGCCGTCCGGTAGAGATCGAATTTGCAGTGACACTCAATCATGACCGTGATAAGACCGGTACGTTCTATCTGCTTCAGGTACGTCCCATTGTAGACAGTAAAGATATGCTGGATGAAGATCTTACTACTATTCCGGACGGAGATGTGCTGCTCCGTTCCAATAACTCCTTGGGGCATGGCATTATGAACGAAATACATGATATCATATATGTCAAGACTGATCATTACAGTGCATCGAACAATCAGAATATAGCTTGGGAAATAGAGAAACTTAACCAGCAGTTCCTGAATGAAGGCAAGAACTATGTACTTGTCGGACCCGGACGATGGGGAAGCAGTGACACTTGGTTAGGTATCCCGGTGAAGTGGCCGCATATTTCTGCTGCGCGTGTCATTGTGGAAGCCGGACTGACCAATTACCGGGTAGACCCCAGTCAGGGGACGCATTTCTTCCAGAATCTGACCTCCTTTGGTGTAGGTTATTTCACCATCAATGCGTTTATGAATGATGGAATATACAACCAGGAGTTTCTGAATGCGCAACCTGCCGTATTTGAGACTGAATATCTTCGTCACATACACTTTGAGAGGCCGATTGTTGTGAAAATGGATGGTAAAAAGAAACTTGGAGTGGTTCTTATGCCGGAGAAATAATAAAATAATATTGTATAAAAAAAGTCCTGTTTTTCATAAGAAAGGCGGGACTTTCTTGTTTTAGCCCATTTTTGTGGTCTGTTTTTATGATTAAACAACTATTTGTGGTCCTTTTTTCAGATTTTGTAAGGAATCGAAGGTTGTGTATTTATTATAATAAAAGAAAACTATAATTTTGCCTGCGGTTTTTACAACTTATGAATAATATTTAGTAGTTATCATTATGAAAAGACTCTCTTTTATGGTTAGTATGGCGATGCTAATTTCATGTATTGCCTCGTGTGATTCCGGCAGTGATGCTGTTTCATACGGTGTTGGTTCTTTAAGTCTTGGGCTTTCAGCCAATCCTTCTTTTGCAGAGAAAACCCGTTCCGTCAGTGAAGCGGAATACAAAAAAGTCGATAACTATCAAGTTACGGTCAACGAGGGCGACGGTACCTCTTTATACGATGGCCTGTACAAGGATATGCCTTTGTCTATCGATCTGACTGCCGGCAAAAAATATACGGTGAAAGCCTTCTACGGTGATAATGTAGATGCAGGTTTCGATAAACTGTATGTGGAAGGCAGCCAGGAGTTCACTGTCAGTGAAGGCGAACAAAAGAATGTTATTTTGTACTGTAAGCCGGCTAATGTTAAAGTATCAGTCGTTTATACGGAGGATTTTCTAAAATATTATTCGGATTGTACTGTCTCCCTTTCTACTTCACACCTGACTGCTCCTTTTGAAGTAAATATGAAAAAAGACTCCGGTAAGGATGCTTATCTGAAAGCAAATGCCGATGGTGAGAATGTATCTATCACTGTAGGAGGTTTCAAAGATAAAGAAGGCAATGCGGTGGTGATGGAAGCTTTGGTTGCCGAGAAAAAAGTAGCTCCCAAAACGCATCTTACTATTACAGTAGATCCGGAGGTGATTACTATTTCTACGGGTACTGCATCGTTGGACGTAACCGTGGATACCGGTACGGAAGATAAGGATGTGAATATTGAGATTCCGGAAGAGTATTGGCCGGGTAATGCAAGTAAGTAAATATAAAAGATTGGTATATATGAATGCGATAAGAAACATATATGCAGTGCTGGCATTGATAGCACTTTGTTTGAGTTCCTGCGAGATGAAAAATGAGCTGGAAGGCAAATATAATTTGAAGAATGACGAAGGACTTCTGACATTGGATCTGGTGAACAAGACGCAGGCTACGCCTTCTACAAAAGCTGAAAGTACGTCACTTACTGATGAACTGGATGTGAATACCTATAAAGTAGAGATTGTTGATAATGCCACTGAGGCTGTGGTTCGTTCGTTTGCCAGCTATGCGAAGCTGAAAGAGGCCTTGCCGTTGGTCGTTCCGGTAGGAAACTATAAGATTGTGGCTAAAAGCGGTGTTTTGCAAGATGCTTCGCGTACTCCTTATTTTGAAGGAAGCTCTTCTATTGAAGTGAAGCAGGGAATGGAATCTAAGGCGGAAGTTCTCTGTAAATCGGCAACGGTAAAGGTCAGTTTGAATGTATCGGACGAGTTTCTCAGTATGTTTGCCGACGATTATGTGTTCACCGTTTCAAACGGAATCGGCGGAGTTATTTATGTGAAGAAGGAAGATTTAGGTTCAATTTATCTCAGCATTCCCAATGGAGCCACTTCGATCAAAATTGTGGCAAAAGTAACTGAGAAGGAAACAGGTAGAGACATTGAAACTATTTATACTGTGACCAAACCCGATGAAGAAGGCTTGGAGGGAGGTGATTCTTTTAATGTTACAGTGAAACCTGTAGAAGAGGGTGAGGACCCGGAAGATCCGGATGTGACCCCTTCTGATCCGAAATTGGGGATACAGTTGGATATTGACTTGACAATGGACGAGACCGGCATAACAGTGAAAGTACCAACTGAACTGATTGAAGAATCGAAACCGGAGGAGCCGGATCAGCCGACAGAACCGGATCAGCCGGCAGAAGACGGACCGGAGATTATCGGAGCAGATGAAGTGGTGGAAGTGGATACGAACAATCCGCCGACAGTTCAGGTAACGATGAAAGCTCCGGCCGGAATCCGGAACTTGCTTGTGACCATCACTTCAGACTCTAATGAGTTTATAGGTTTGATTTCTCAAATGGGATTGGGAGAAACATTCGATTTGGCTAATCCCGGTGATTTGGAAGATAAACTTGGAGGTAGTTTGGAAGACGGATCCGGTATTGGTTTGATTGATCCGAATGATCCGATTAAAGATAAAAAAGAGTTCATCTTTGATGTATCCGGCTTTATGCCTATGTTGTCACCGTTTGGCCTTCAGCAACATTATTTTACTATTAAACTGATTGATAATAATGGTAAGGAGTTAGCCAAGAAATTGACAGTAAAAGTGGTGAAAAATTAATTTGAATTTCCAATGAAAAGATATATATATTTGTTTGTCTCTGTCTTTACTCTTGTGATGGCATCATGCCAACAAGAGGAGACTTCCAATGGTAAGACCGGATTTCTCCAGTTTTCCGTGGAGAAGAATACAAGTACGATTTTAGTTCCGGCAACAAGAGCAGAAGAGTTGCCGATTGCCTTGCAGGTAGTTGACAGAGCCGGGACCGTTGTAAAGGAGACTGATGATTGGCATAACTGGACATCTACTCCTCTTGAATTGCCATTAGGTTCCTATACCATTAATGCTTTCTCAAAAGGGGTTGATGTAGGGACAGCCGGATTTGACGAGCCTTATTACTGGGGGCAAAGTGAAGTAACGGTTGTTCCAAAAGTAAATCAGAATGTGAATATAGAGTGTCGTTTGGCTAATGTGAAAGTGACAGTCAATTACAGTGCTGATGTGAAGAAGTATTTTTCGAAACTGAGCTGTTCTGTGGGTAATTCTTCCGGTAAACTGGTTTTTGGTAAGGATGAAACACGTTCCGGATATTTTGCGGTGGATAATCTGAATATTTCGTTGGCATTGACAAATACGGATGGACGTTCTTTTGTTTTTGAATCCGAACCGATTACAGATGTAAAAGAACGTCAGCACTACCGTATTAACTATACTATGAAGGCCAATGGTGCTATTGGTGGTGTATCTGTTACTTTAGATCCTTCTACCAAAGAGTATAATGTGAATATTTCCATTCCTAAAGAAAGTAATCCGAGTGTAAATGTCTGGTCTGATTTTGCAGACGTAACTCTTCCTCTTCCTGACGGTGTTGTTACCAAAGAGTGTAAATATCGCATTTCCGGAACGGAAGATTGGAATACGGTGTCCAATGTTGAACAGGCCGATGGAAAGCTTATTGCAACCATAACCGGTCTGATTCCCGGTACGGAGTATGATTTCTGTTTTGCAATAAATGGAGTAAACGGAAAGATAACGACTGCGACCACCGAACTTCAGAAACAACTGGAAAATGGAAGTTTTGATGAATGGAATCAGAATGGAAAAATTTGGTTCCCGGGAACTGCGGCTGAGGCTTCTGCAAAGAATTCGTATTGGGATACCGGTAATGTGGGAGCAGCTACCATGAGTAAAAATCCAAGTATCGGAGAAAGTAACGATGTACATACCGTAGGTGGTAAATCGGCCAAATTGTCTTCGCAATTTGTGGGAATGTTTGGTATCGGAAAATTTGCTGCCGGTAACATCTATATCGGGCGTTATATGGAAACGTATACAAGCCCGATGGGAGCACGTATACGTTTCGGCCGTGAGTTTACGTCACGTCCTACGCAGCTGAAGGGATGGTACAAATACACTCGTGGAACCAGTATAGATCGTGGAGATCATAATGTGGAGGAATTGAAAAACTCGGGTGGTGATAAATGTGCTATCTATATTGCCTTGACTGACAATGAAGGTTTGGTTGATGATAATGGAGTGAAGACAGCTTATGAAGTCAACAATAACAAAGAAGGTAGTCCTACGCGTTATACGGTCGATCTTTCCGAAGCCAATAAAGATGTCATAGCCTACGGTTCCATTACCGATGAAGAGTCCAAAGGTTCTTTCGATGAAAGCGGAAATGTAGTATGGAAGCAGTTTACGATTGATTTGAAATATCGTGATTTGACCCGTAAACCCAAATATATTATCGTTGTTGCTTCTGCAAGTAAATATGGAGACTTCTTTACCGGCAGCGAAAGCAGTGTCATGTTGATTGATGATTTTGAATTGGTGTACGGTACACCTGTTACCGCCAACTAATCCATAGCGAATGAAAAAAATAATTATATTTCTACTTCTTCTTTGTCCGGTACTGGTCCAGGCAAAGAAGAAGTTTGACCGTGGAATCGTGAAGAGTGTGTTTGTCCCGAAAGGGCAATGGTTTATGGGTTCTACAGTTTCGTATTCGGAGCAGAGTGCTGATCAATACCAGTTTTTGGTATTGGCAAACATCGATGCCAAAGGTTATACATTCCGTTTGAGTCCCTTCGGAGGATACTTCTTTGCCGACAATATGGCAGCGGGAGGCAGGTTCACCTACTCCCGTACCTACTTCAATATAGGAAACGTAGACATTAATCTGGGCGATGATCTTTCGTTCCACATCAAAGACGATATGTATCTGGAGCATAACTATTCCGCATCCGGATTTCTGCGTACCTATATGGGTCTGGGCAGCAGCAAAGTGTTCGGCTTCTTCAATGAAGTGCGTCTGACTTATGCTTACGGGCAAGGGAAACACTCCAATGGTACGGGTAACGACTTGACGGGATACTATCAGCGTTCTCACACGTTTGAGATCGGTGCGGCTCCCGGATTGGCGGCATTCGTATCCGATTTTGCTTCGGTAGAAGTTTCGGTAGGAGTGATGGGATTCAGTTATAAATGGGTCGATCAGATACACAATCAGGTAAACAAGGCGTCCCGTCATAGTGCAAGTGGTAATTTTAAGATAGACTTATTCTCGATTAATCTCGGAATGACGATGTATTTCTAATTTAAGCAGTGTTTTGAGAAATGAAGAGTTTACAAATTTATCTATTCCTGTTTCTGTCGGTCTTTGCTCTGGGTGCTTGCATACAGAATGACATTCCTTACCCTTACATCAAAGGCGAAATTACAGCTTTCGAAGTAGAAGGGCAGACCGGTGATGCCGAGATAAACAAGAACAGCCGCACCATCGCAGTCGAAGTAGGTGATGAAGTCGATATAGAAGAATTGCGTATTACCAGGTTCGTTGTGAACGAAGAAGCCACTTACAGCGTAGACGAACAATACTGCGTCAGCCCCAATAAATTTCCTTCGGTCGGCTTTTCTGCTTTAGCCGACTTGCCGGCAGGAGCAGATACACGGGTCGATTTCAGTAAGACCGTTCCTGTTCTGTTGCGTACTTATCAGGATTATCAGTGGATGATAACCGTCCGTCAGACAATCGAGAGAGTAGTCGAAGTCGAGAACCAAGCCTTGCCTGCCATCATCGATGATAAGAATCACACGGTATTGGTGTATGTCTCGCAGAAACAGGATCTGTCTGCTGTCAAGATAACAAAGATGATTCTGGGAGGCAGTAAGGCCACCATCACCCCCGATCCGTCCACCGTAACCAATTTCCGCAGACCGCAAGAGTTTGTTGTCAGCCGTTTCGATAAAGAAGAGCTATGGACGGTCGATGTGGTGCGTACCACATCGACAGGTACTACGGGCAGTGCCGATGTATGGGCCACACGTGCCACTCTGAATGGGGGCATGAAGCAGGGAACCACTCCCCGTGTGGAATACAGGAAGAAGTCGGAAGATACCTGGATCGTTGTACCCGAGGCAGATGTGAAACTGGAAAGTGGTACAACTTTCAGTACGACACTGACCGGGTTGCAAGATGGCACCGACTACGTTTGGCGGGTAGTAGTCGAAGAAATTCCAAGTACGGAAGCCGCGTTCACAACCGAAAAGATACAAGAAATACCTAACTTAAACTTCGATACCTGGTCGCAGAATCCCACAGGAACCTTTAAGAAGAGTTGGTATCCGAACTCTGACGGAGCAAATTCCTATTGGGCGACCGGAAACGACGGAGTGACCTCTTCGCTGGCAGGCAGCCGTGATTCGAGCACCCGCCCTGAAGAGAAAGAGGCGGTAAGCGGGAAAGCCGCTTATATGGTTACTTTGGGCAGTGTGCCATTGGTAGGGGTTGCTGCCGGCAACTTGTTCATCGGTGATTATAAAACTAATGCTCAAAGCCCCAAAGACAGTCCCAAGTTTGGACGTTCGTTTACGGGAGCCCGTCCCACCGGATTGAAAGGATGGTATAAATATACTTCTAAACCGGTTGATTATGTAGGCAATCCGGATAATCTGAAAAACGATGAATGCCATATCTATCTCCGTTTGTGGGACGATAAAGATAACGAGATCGGTTACGGAGAGTTTGTCGGAAAGGAGACAGTGACCAAGTACACTCAGTTCCGGTTCGATGTGACTTACTCCAATAAAACGGCCAAGCCCGCCAAGATAACGATTGTTGCCACTTCGAGCCATTATGGCGGTGACTTTACCGGGATGAAGGTGACCGGTTCGGTAGGTGTAGGCAGTGAACTGTGGGTCGATGAATTTGAATTATTGTATGAATAAGAAAGAGAGCTATGCATAAATCTGTTTTATCTTTAGTGTGTTGTTTGTTCTTTTTCCTGTCGTGTCAGGAAGAAATAGAAACGATGCCTAACGGCAGCCTGAATATAGTATTGACGGACGGAGCAGCGATTACCCGGACTTTGCCGGATGCACTGTCGGATGAATTGCGGCAGCAGTTTACGATTGAGTTGCTGCGTGACAGAGATGGGACAATCGTGCCCGAATACAAAGGTGCATTGAAAGATTTTGGAGATCAAAGGGTATTCAAGGTAGGCAGTTATCAACTGAAGGCTTATCTTGGAGAGAATCCGGCATTAGAGTTGGATGCACCCTATTATTATGGAGAAGTCCAAGACATCGCTATTGAGAAAGGTAAGGCAACAACGGTAAGCGTTGGCTGTAAAGTAGCCAATGCGCTGGCTACTTTTGAGATTGTGAATCGGGAGGCTTTCGATAAACGCCTGAAAGATTATTACGTAGAAGTTACCGTAGGTAGTGAGTCGGTTACGTGGAAACCGGGAGATGTCACACATCCCTACTTCAAAGCCGGAGGCCGGGTGACGATGGCATTGATCGGTACTTCTATAGAGACAGGGCAGGAGGGAAGTTATGCTTTGAATCCGATCGAGACAGTGAAAGCGGGCGTTAAGTATAATTATAAGCTCTCCATGAAAGCTTCCAATGTTGGTTTTGAGGTCACTACGGAAGCCCGGCAGGAACCTGTCACTATCAATGAAACCGTACCCGACAGCTGGTTGCCGAAAGCTAAGGTCTTCAGTGAGGATTTCGATGAAAATCATGTGCTGACTTATACGGAAACAGCGGACGCTTTGTCGAGAGCCGGCGTTTCGTATACTGCTTTGCGTCCGGTTCAGGATGTGGAGTTTGCCCTCAACTTTGCGGATAAGCATTTGGAACATCTGAATAAGACGTATCTGCTGTCGGAACTTTCTGAAGAAGATCGGCGGGCTTTGGCTGCTGTGAATATTGTGTTGCCCGACCTGGCAGCAGGAAGTACTGAGGGAGTTATCGACTTTGCGGGAGTGACTCCCGGCATGCTGACTCACGATGGAGGACAGGATACGGATAATATAATAGCCGTTCGCGTAAAAGCAAATGACCGTTGGAGTGATGCCGGGATGTATACCATCCGGACTGTGAAACCCATCTTTAAGGTGGATGTTCGTAAAGGAAACATTTGGTCGAAAGAGTTTACCATTGATGAGTGTGAAGTGATAGCGGGAAACGAGTCGAAAATTAAAAGTGATTTAAAATATCAGTATAGTGTGGATGGCATTAACTGGATTGATTGTGAATTAACTACTAAGTTTGATAATTATCAAAAAGATAAAGAATTTCAAGTAAGAGCGCTTTATCGTGGAGATATTTCTACGGATATAGTTTATTTCTCATTGGAAAATTCTATGCAATTGCCTAATTCAGGTTTGGAAGAGTGGAATCATACCTCATTGATTAAGGATAAAAGTATAATTTATTATCCTTATGGTGCAGGAGAAACAGCTTTTTGGAATACAAATAATGAATTTACAACTCGATATAGAAATAATACAATGGGTAAGCCATATAATTGTTTCCCTGCTGTATCTTATACAAAAGATGCCCATGGAGGAGTATATGCGGCTGAATTGAGGAATTCGGCTGCAGGTAGAGGGAATACTTGGTTTATAGGACATACAGAACTTGACATGAATAAAGTACCTGGGGAGTTGTTCATAGGAGATGTAACGATAGAAACAGGAGGAACTGATGCGTCACCTAAAGGAGATCATTATACTATAATTAAAGGAAAAGAATTTTCTTCTCGTCCTACAGCATTTAGTTTTTGGTATAAATATGCTCCGCTTAATTCAGATACGTGGAAAGTATATGTTGCACTATACGATGAAAATAGAGATCTGATAATAGAAAATACTTGTACTTCTTCCATAGAGCAAAATGACTTTGTACAGTATACTGTACCTTTGAATTATGATGAAAAGACTTATTATAATCCCTGTAAGTATATATGTGTCATTTTTAGTTCCACGATTTCTTTAGGCTCAAATCTGCCCTATCAAACTAAAACTGTGAGTTTATGGGTGGGTGATACTCAAAAGGGTTTTAAAGACACTTTTGCTGGGAGTACACTGATTATTGATGACATTTCTTTACATTACGACAAATAAATATGAAAACCTATATATACCTCTTTCTCCTCTTGCTTGCTACAGCCTCCTGTAGCGAGCAAACTGCTCCCGATAACTCCGTCGGTTATCTCCGCGTAGAAAACATCACCCTCACTTGTGATACTGAAACGCTTCCCATCACTCGTGCCGTCGATGCCGGACTTAAACTTGAAATCTGGCAAGGTTCTGAGTGTGTACGTAGTTATGATCCGGGAGCTGCGGAACTTTCCAAAAGAATCGTTCTTCCGGTTGGTGAATATACCCTGAAGGCCTTTACTCCCGATCAGACCGAGGCGCCGGACAATGAATCGGGTACACCCACCTACAGCGTCGACTATCCTTTCGCTATTATATCAGAGGATGTAACTCTGATTTCGGTCAAAGCGCCCCAAATTAATATCGGGGTTGGCGTTGAGTATTCGGATGAATTTATGGCAAACTTTACAGACTTTTCCATTACCGTAAGTAGTCCTACAGGACGTCAGGCAAGCCTGACAGGTAATGTGACAGACCTTCTTTATTTTAATGTCCCGACCGGTGGAGCCCATTTAAGTTATATACTTACCGCCACCAATGCCGATGGAGAAACAATGACTTCCGAAGCGCGTTCCATCCTTCAGGAATCGGGATCGGAACTCATTCCCGGAAATTATAAAGTCCGGATCGGCCTGGTTCAGTAAGGAAGGTCGATGAAAAGCAGTCCGGCTACTCCTAAACTTCCTTAAACCTCCAAACTTTCTTCTTCCGGATTTGTCATATTGCCAATCTTTAAAACGTAGAAAGTATGAATAGAGACAGGCAATTGAAAAAGGACATGGAGAGCCGGGAAGTGCAGATCCATGAAGAATATGAAAAGAACAGGCATCTGATGTCTGAGGACAAAGTAAAGGAAAAAGCTGCTGCATCCGGCAGTGTTGGCGATATCCATTCCGGCAAAGGAACGGGAAAGAAAAAATAGTGTAAAACAGGAATCGTTGCGAGATCCCTTTTTCACTACAGAGTACACAGAGGGCATGGAGGTTTTATTTATTAATAAGCCTTTGTGCCCTTTGTATGCTTTGTGGCAGGTAAAACGTTTTGTTCTCTATTATCCTATTAAACTATCAAAAAGGTGTGAAATACCTCTTTCCTCTGACTCTCCCAATTTTTTTCCCGGATGAACCGGAGGGAAAAGAAGCATATCAAGTAACTTCCGGAGGCAAAGAACCGGTCTTTTGAGTCGGTAGAGCCTTGTCTTTCCGGAAAACAAGTAAGTATTTACCCCAAAACAAGTAAGCATTTGCTTCGAAAGACGTAAGCATTTCCCAAATTTGCTTACTTCTTTTTTAAATATCTCCTAATGTTTTGGCAGATTACATATATTGTTATGCATATCGGGCGATAAGAGGGCGGATTTTCTTCCCGTTGCTCGCCGGTAAGTATCCTGTCCGAAGTGTGTAAAAGAATGGTATTTTACTCTAACAAAGAGATTCCGGCGAATAATTCTCTTTTATTGTTTCTATTTGATAAGGAAGTAGTTGAACGACCTGTTAAAACGATAATCGGGGAATCGTCTGTGAGCCGTTTTTCCGAACTTCATCAGAGGCGCGTCCGAAAGAACGGGATATAGAGACATTGGATTATCATTTTGACATTTTGGCACTTTGACATCTGCTCTCAAACACTTCTCCAAATCTATCGATCTTTCGTTTGGCAATGCCCAATCTTGTTGCTGAAGTCACCGTTCCGTAACCGGTTCATCACCTGTTTGTCATCAGGAACAGCTGATTGTTATCAAATAGAGATGTTATTGATAATATTTTTAACTTCATGTTTTAAAGAATTTGGCGTTATTATTGTAGCAACATCTGCGAAAGACAAATACCAATGTGCAAATTTACTGATTGAAAAAGTAATAAAACGGTACTCAATCATATTGTCTATTTCTTTTTCGGATGTCAATCCGTAGTAATATTTATCATCATTTATCATGGATGTTTTATCTTTTTCTATTCTTATGACAACTTCATATAACTTTTCTTTGTCGTAAAACTCATCCAAGAACTTTTTAAAAGGAGGATGTTCTCGTGATTGAAATTCATTAAGAATGTGTATTTCTTGAATTCTATCTATACGAAACGTAAGATAGGCTTCTTTTTGAAGACAAAACCCTATCAGATACCAGTTAGTTCTCGAAAAGAAAATTCCAATAGGTTCAACCTTTCGTTCTGAAACACTTAATGTAGTACCTGTAAAATAAGACATTTCAACAATTCTCTTTTGATATATACTTTGCAATATTAGTAAAAGAATGTCTGGCTTATACGCAGATGATTTATAAGTATTTAAGACAGACAGGCATTCTTCCATTGTTTCCAACATCTTTGTATCTACAAAGCGCATCACAGACTTTATCTTTTCTATTCCCGACTTGTAATGCTCATTACTGTTTGAATCAGTTAGTTCATGTACTAATTTCTCTGCAATTAAAAAGGACAAGGCTTCTTTTTGAGTAAACATTAGCGGGGGCAATTTGAATCCTTCTGCCAGTGAATAACCAATACCGGGATTTCCAATAATCGGAATTCCTGCCTCTTCCAATGTTCTTATATCCCGGTATACAGTACGAATACTTATTTCAAAACGCTCTGAAATCTGTTGTGCTTTCACTAACGAATGCGATTGCAATTGAATCAATATAGCAGAAATACGGTCTATCCTATTCATCTTGCATCTTTAATTTGGATATTTGAGTCTTCAATAAAAATTGCTTGTTTATTACTTATTGGGATAAGCTGCAACTTTTCATTATATAGCTGAATTACTTTTTCACCTTTTTTCTTGAATGGGAAATTACCATAATGGGGAATTGTATAAAAATCAACCAAACCTAAAGAAGAATAGTCCTCCAATTTAGGAGCTTTTTCTATTGGGTCAAAGTTTACATTCTTCATATACTCTGTATCGGGAGATGCTATTATTGCTCCAGCAGACTCCCCAATATACAGTTTTCCCGATTTAACTTGTTCGGATATGATTTTATCAACACCTTTTCTTTTTAACTCTTGCAGAAGGAAGAATGTATTTCCACCTGTTATATAGATATAATCACATTTGTGTAATATAGAAGATATTTCTTCATTGGAAAATTGGGTAATCTCAACTTCTTCAACAATCATTCCTACTTTTTCAAGAGCTTTTTTTCCTGTTTTTACATAGAATCGTATTGATTCTGTAAGGCTTGCAGTTGGTATAAAAGCTATAATTTTTCCTTTTAAATCCTCATTAGCAAAATCAATAAGCAGATTGGCTACATCGGCAAAAGATGAGCATAAAAATAATCTTTTCATATTTAGTTATATTAAATTTATTATTGTCGGGTACTTGGTATTAGCAACCTAAAATCATCCAAAATCAACGTTGAATGCTTAATGGTGCAAAAATAACAACTTCTATGACAACCCTATGTCAGTAAGTCTAATATATCCAGATAACCATGTCCGGTATTGTAGTCGTCCTTGCAGATTAGAGGAAGTTATACTTTTATTGCTGGTTGGAAATTTTATGTTTTTAATAAAGCGCAGAAACATATTACCACTTCATATTAAAGGCCTGGGGATCTTCTTTCCTTATTAAAAAATGGTTTTGACAGGTTCAAGCTGAATCTATCAAAACCATTCTGGGTTTAAATATTATAATCATTCTCTTCCAATGACCTGACGAGATTCGTCATATGTCACTGTTGTTGTTTTATCCGGTCTAACCTGTATTCCGATGTCCGAATACATATCAGAAGAATCATCAGAGGGTTTTATATAATAATTCCCTATATTCAACGATACTTTCAATACTCCATTAACATTCGGGGATTCTACTAAAATGGGGTACTTAGTATTCTCCATCGAACAAATAGCAACTTTGAGTCCCTTTGTCGGTTTGGCGAATGTTATAACGAGCTTACCTTGTAACTCCTCTGCATCGTTAGAACATGATGATACACCTAGTAGTATTCCAGCCAATATCAGGCACAACCACGTAATTCTTAATTTTTTCATTATTCTTATCGGTTTAAATTAAATATATTCTTAATGACGGATATAAACATTCTCCGTTATACTATAAATGGGATTTAACAAAAATGCTTTCGTTACGAAAGGCTTAGATATGCTCACTTGTTAATACACGGCATTCAACGATTCTATTGTCCTTCTTTGGGGGATGAGACAACAAGTACGAGCGACAAACAAAGGGAATAAAATTTTTTCATAATTAAAATTAGTTCAGTTTATGCAAATTTACAAGTTTTTTCTTGTCAGAAAAATACCTATTAATTGGTATTTTATTAGTGGAATAATAGAATTGAGTGAAATTTGATTGAGAGTTTGCAAATAGCGACCAAAACCCTTCTCTTATTGGTGAAAAAGAGGAATAATTCGCTCTTTTCTGGATTTGGATGGGGAAGGGACAGAGCTGCCCGCCAGATATAGTTATAAACTGATTAAAACTCTTTTTTTCTTTCCAGACCACATGCCGGCAGAAGTTTCTGATTGGATACGCCAAGCATATTCCATTGCTTTTTTTATGTATTTAATGATGTGTTAGCGGAAACAGATACATGTATGCAATGTCATGTGGAATATACCCGGATCGAAGATTTGTCCGGAGAGACGGGTGAGGGATGCCCGCCCCGATGGAACTTGCACATAATAAGTAGGGTGTAGCCATCCGGGACGGATAGCTACACCCTAACCCCGGTATGGCTACACCCTAAGCATCGGATGGCTACACCCATTTATATGGAGAGATATGTTTGCGGAATTACTTTCCGCTGTTATTTTGCTGTTCCAGACCTTGAATCCGTTTTTCAAGCGCAGCATATTTTTCATCTTTCTCTTTGAGAAGACGCTCGTAGAGTTCGGTGATTTTATCAATCGGATTAAAAGTGTTAGTTATACTATCGTTGTTATATCCTGTAGATCCCATTGAGCTGTCTTTATTGTCATGCACATTATTTGTGATATTCTCAAATACCACAGAAGGTGCATCCTCTTCCAGCGTTTTCAGATATTCCACCGGCACATTCAGCGCCCTTGCGAATCTATTTAGCATTTCATCCTCAATCACCCGCATCTTCTCGTATTTGGATACATTCGGTTGTGTCATGTTTACGAGTGCTGCCAATGCGTCCTGCTTGATGTTTTTCTCGATCCGGGTGCGCCTTATGTTATGTCCGTGATGGACATTTACATTCTGTATTTCTTCTTCTGTTTCCATGTTCTTTTTGCTTTTTGAACAACGATTTCCGTTAAAATGTTCCGTTCGAAGCAAATATACGAAAAAATGGAATAAGATGAATAAAATGAATATTACTTTGCTTAAAAATAGAATATAAGGAATACGTATATGCTTGCAGAATCAACTGTTTTACGCTTATTTTACAGCTATTGAAATAACAACAATACTATTACACACTATGATCGGACTACTGACAACTAAAGAACTTGATTTCCTCACCAAACTGGCTGAACTTTTAAAAGAATACAGTGCCATAATATCTTACGGTCATTGTAGCGAACTGCGTATTCTTGTTTGTGCTGGTGACAGCGAAGATGTGGAAAAATATCCCATTATATTTGAGGACAGCTTTGATGAAAATGAGATTTATGATCTGTTGCGCAAAAACAGAAAACGGATCGAGAAGATTATCGAACGTGAGGTAGCTGAGGCTGTTCCCGAAGGAGAACTATCTCAGCCGGACGATCAGGCCGGATCAATGGCAGACCATTTGATACAAAGATAGGAAATAAAATTGAGATTTAGAGCAGAATGCAGTAATAAGGCTGACAAATAGCGGTTTAGGTAATAAAAAGGAAAGAGCAGCAAGCCATCCGAAACCAATAAAAAGCCAAGTGAGGACAGAGTTACATTACTATCTCGTTACTTTCTTTTGGCTGGCAGCTGATTTTAAGATGGTTTTCAAAGAGCTGATTTACATGGATTTCAGATGCTACTCACCTGCAAATGTAACCGAATTTTCGGAAAATGGCAGTGATAGCATGAAAAAAGAAGTAAATCCGATTCTTTTGCGCTGATTGGCAGTGCTTTGCGTATCAAGAAACAACTCTACAGGTAATAATTTTGTCACTTAAAAAATGTAGAGTATGAGATCAACTTTCAGAGTCTTATTTTATCTCAAGCGTAATGCCCCAAGAAGAACGGGCTTGTGCCGGTCATGTGCCGTGTGACCGTAAACGGCAAAGTATCCCAATTCAGTTGCAAACTGGATGTAGAGGAGAAATCGTGGAATGTCGAATTGGGCAGGTTATCCGGCAGAAGCCTCATTGCACAGGAAGGCAACCGGATGCTGGACAAAATCCGTGTGGGCATCAACAAGGCTTATCAAGAGATATGCGACAGGGATAACTATGTAACTGCCGAGAAAGTCCGTAATGCTTTCTTAGGCATAGGAATGAAACACGAAACCCTGCTTGCCGTGTTCAGTCAGCACAACGAGGACTACGCCAAACAAGTTGGTAAAATCAAAAGTGAGCGCAGCTATTGGAAATACTGCACCGTGTATAACCACTTATCCGAGTTTATCAAACAACGCTATAAGGTCAGTGATATAGCCCTTAAAGAACTTACCCCTGCTTTCATTACCGACTTTGAACTATTCCTAAGAACGGAAAAAGGCCATTGCACAAATACCGTTTGGTTATATATGATGCCATTGCGGAGAATTATCTACATGGCTATCAATAACGGCTGGTTGCAACGCGATCCCTTCTACGGGTACAGCATCACAAAGGAAGAAACCAAACGGGGTTTCCTGACAAAAGAAGAAATTACACAGCTCATTAATGGCACGTTCAAGAAGAAAAGCTACGAACTGATACGTGATTTGTTTATTTTTTGCACATTCACAGGGTTAAGCTGGACGGACATGTATCACTTGACGAAAGAAAATCTGGAAATCTCTTTTGATGGTCATCTGTGGATTAAGACCAAACGCCAGAAAACGGGTACAGAAAGTAACATCCGTCTGTTGGAAGTTGCCAGACATATCATTGAGAAATACGAGGGTATGGCGAAAGACGGCAAACTGCTGCCCGTTCCTTGCTATCCCAACTGCAAAAACGGAATTAAAGTAATCGCAAAGCACTGTGGCATAGAGAAAAATGTCACATGGCATCAAAGTCGGCACTCGTATGCCACAACCGTGTGTCTGTCGAACGATGTGCCCATTGAAACGCTGTCGAAGATGCTCGGACACCGCAGCATCCGCACGACACAAATTTACGCGAAGATTACAGCGGAGAAAGTCAGCCGTGATATGGAGAAGCTATCGAAACAGATTGAGCAGATGGAATCATTTATCTGTCAAGCAATTTAATTACACCCCTTAAAATCATAAACAATGAAAAGAGAAAAGATAACTATCAGCGAGAACGGTATAATTACTCTACCGGGTAATCCGACTGAAACAGTTTGGATGCGGGACTTTGAAATAGCCGAGTTGTTCGGGGTGATGATACCCACCATCAAATCCAACATACGGATAATTCTGAAATCAAGAGTAGTCAAGCCTGACCATACTCACGGTGGGACTGTTATAGGGAATGCTATCTTACCCGACTATTTCGGGCTGGATATGGTTGTGGCTCTTGCCTTTAGGATAAATTCCCTGAATTCTAAATTATTCAGAGAATACATACTCGGTAAACTCTACATAGTAAACACACAGAGTATATTTATTCAAGTGAATGCTGATAAGAGATTCAATAAAGAGAAAGTAATTCTCAATTAAAGCCGGAACAGTCATTACCATTACAGAGGCAAAAGTCGTTACGTTTTTTTCACGTAGGTACAAGGTCAAGCCGCAAGCGGTTATCGGAACAATCTCCACATCTTCGCTACGCTTCGGGTTGTATTCTTCCGATAAACCTTGTACCTGCTAAACCCTTCACAGGAGAAGCCTCTGAAATGGCAACGACCGCCCCGACATTCCAATCCGAAAAAGAAAAAATAAGTAACGAATAAAAGCAGAGACAGTATGGCTAAGAAACTGAAAATAGAAGGTATTGATGCGGTGGGTATTTTGAACTCCATCCGCCCCGTGAGTGAACCGTTAAAAGAAATACCGAAAGTAGAAAACACAACAGAGACAAGCGAAAGTAACAATCGCAGAACCGCACCGGATATAGACGAAGCGCAATGTCTGGCATATATCAAAGAGAATCCAATCTCTAAACAACCGGAAGCTAAGAGAAGGGAAGCAGAACTGCAAAATGTGGCAAGTGAACTGACTATACAAAGTGAAGTAAGTACATCGGGTAAGCAAACTGAACTCATTAATCCGGTTAAACCATCCACTCAGAAACGTACCGGCGAAAAGACAAAGGAGGAGGCATTGGAACAATACCGCCGGACCTTCTTACAGGTTCCCAAGATTGATGACCGCAAACCCGTGTTTGTGAGTTACCATACACGGGATAGGCTCGATGAGATTGTGCGCAGGCTGGGAGGCAGAAAGATGAGCATGTCGGGATTGATTGAGAATCTGGCACTGCATCATCTGGAACTTTATGGAGAGGACATTGAACTTTGGAGAAAATTATAGCTTCATCGCTTATTAATAATGTATAGTGTGTATATTCAGTATAGTATGTTTACCCAACGGACATACTATACTGAATACACTGAAAATAAAGCTAACTTTTCAATCCGTCCCCGGACGGATTTTTCTATTCTGGTGAATAAAGCAAGGTGTCTTTTGTATTACTCAAAAGGCGGCGAGTAACTTGCCGCACTTTGCCCTTGCAGGAGGTAATCACCCTCCGAAGTCGGGTGATTTTTTTATGAATAAAATAAATGATATATTAAGATGTAAGCTAATTCTATATAACAACAAAAAAGAAATAACGGAAAATATAAGAACTAAGTTATCTGTTTTTTTAGAGAATATTGTGTCATTTTCAGGAATAATCAATATCTTTGCATGAAACATCAAGTTAAATCAGTTAGAATGAAGCATATTAATAGGTTAAAAGTCGTTTTAGCAGAGAAGCAAAAGACAGGAAAATGGCTTGCTGAGCAATTGAGAAAAGATCCTGCTACAGTATCAAGATGGTGCTCCAATTCTATCCAACCATCCGTTGAAACTTTCGCTAAAATAGCCGAGTTGCTGAATGTTGATATGAAAGAGTTGTTTAATAGTAGCAAGTAGAACATATTATGCAAAGTAAAGATATAGAATATAATATCAAACATATTTTTGAGAATTTCTCTAAAAATGAATTTATATTCGACTTTCTAATAGCATACGGAATATCAAAAACGTCAGTAACCCGATTAAAGAAAGGTGACTTCAATCTTTCTAAAGTTCAGGGAGAGGTTTTGTACAAAAAGAAAGTACTCTTCAAAGAAGAGAAATCTGATAAATTGCTTATAAGCATCGAATCACTCTCTACCGATGAACGCGTATTGAAGCATTCTCCACGTTTTGTTATTGTCACTGATTTTAAGACCTTACTTGCTAAGGATTTAAAGTTAGGTACAACAAAGGATATTCAGTTTAGCGAACTTCCAAGGCATTATGATTTTTTCCTGCCGTTAGCCGGTAGTGAGGTTTATGTAACCAAAAACGATAATAAAGCTGACCGTGATGCTGCTTATAAGATGGCGGAATTATACGACTGCCTAATTACAGCTAATCATGATATATACACATCTAAGGAAAGCATACATAGTTTGAACATATTTTTATCCAGACTGCTGTTTTGCTTTTTTGCCGAAGATACAGGAATATTTGAGGAGAATAGTATTTTTACAAACTCTTTGGCTCAACATACCCAACCGGATGGAAGCTATACGCACCTGTTTTTAAATGAGCTCTTCAAACGATTAAACTCTAAGAGTCGTGATGAATTTCCTGTGTATTTGGCTGAAAAATTTCCTTATGTAAACGGTGGGTTATTTAGAGATTCGATTGAGTCTCCAAAGTTTACGCCAAAAGCGAGAAAGATCTTAATCGGGCTTGGCGAGTTACAGTGGCAAGAGATTAATCCCGATATTTTTGGTTCCATGATTCAAGCGGTTGTGCAACCTGAGTATCGTAGCGATTTAGGGATGCACTATACCTCGGTTGAGAATATTCTTAAACTTATCAGACCTCTATTTTTAGACGAGTTGTATGAAGAATTTGAGAAGCATCGGGATAATGTGGTTCAATTACGCAAGTTAATTGCGAGGATGTCAAAGATGAAATTCTTTGACCCAGCTTGCGGTAGTGGAAACTTTTTGATTATCACATATAAAGAGCTTAGAGCATTAGAGATAGAAATTCTACAACGAATTATCGAGATACAAACGCCTACTTTACTTGAATATACAGAAATTAAATTATCTCAATTTTACGGCATAGAACTTGACGACTTTGCTCACGAAATGGCGAGACTCTCTCTATGGTTAGCAGAGCATCAAATGAATAAGATCTTCGAGGAGCGACTTGCCGGTTATGGCGAGTCAAAGCCCATACTTCCACTTAAAGAAGCGGGGCATATTGTTCAAGGAAACTCTTGTCGAAAGGATTGGAAAGAGATTTGTCCTATTGAGAAAGATGACGAGGTTTATATAATTGGTAATCCCCCATATTTAGGTGCAAGGTTACAAGATGCAGAGCAAAAGAAAGATATGGGCTTTGTGTTTAATACAATTCGTGGTTATAACAATATGGATTATATCGCTTGTTGGTTCTATAAATCAAAGGAATATATATCAGGATTAAATGCAAAGGCAGCTTTCGTATCAACTAATTCAATTTGTCAAGGTGAACAGGTTGCTTTATTGTGGCCTCATATTCTTAATGACTTAGTAGAAATAGATTTTGCATATCATTCGTTCAAATGGACAAACAACGCAAAAGGGAATGCAGGCGTTACTGTAATCATTGTAGGGCTTAGAAATACATCAAATAGAGAAAAATACTTATTTGATGGAAACCTGAAAAAGTTAGCTAAAAATATTAATCCTTATTTACTTGATTTTGCAAACGTAATAATATTCGGAAAAAACAAACCTATTTCAAGATTACCAGAAATTAGTTTTGGAAATATGCCGAATGATAATGGCTTCCTTCTAATGAATGAAGATGAACGAATTGACTTGATAACTAAGAACGTAGATTCTTCAGTTTATATAAAACAATTTATTGGAAGTTCTGAATATTGCAAAGGAGTAAAAAAATATTGTTTATGGATAGAGAATGACAAATTAGAAGAGGCTTGTAAAATCAATGAAATATCCGAAAGAATTAATAAAGTAAGAGAACATAGAATGAATAGTAATAGGATTGCTACCCAAAAATTAGCGAATACCCCTCATTCTTTCGGAGAAATAAGGCATCAGAATACAGATTCAATATTGATTCCCAGACACTCTTCAGAGTCCAGACCCTATATACCAATAGGATTTTTTGGTTCAGAAACAATTATTGCAGATTCTGCGATGGCTGTATACAATGCCTCACCTTGGCATTTTGCAGTGATAACCTCTCGTATGCACATGGTATGGGTAAGGGCTGTTGGTGGTCGGCTGAAAACAGATTATAGATATTCTGCAAAACTATGCTATAATACTTTCCCTTTCCCAAATATCACAGAGAAGCAAAAAGAGAATTTAAATCTATATGTATTTGCGATATTGGATGAGAGGGCAAAATATCCGAGTAAAACAATGGCCCAGCTCTATGATCCCGAAATAATGCCAATGGGACTTAGACAAGCCCATAAAGAGTTAGATGAGGCTATTGAGCGATGTTATCGTCTGCAACCATTTGCAAACGATACAGAAAGATTAGAGTATCTCTTTAAACTTTACGAAGAGATGGCGACAAAAGAGACACTATTTGCTAAACCTACAAAACGTAAAAAGAGACAATAATTATGGTAAACCTCATAGAAGTATCATATAACCAAACAGGCAGTAGTAAAAAAACGAATGAAATGGGTATGCGTGAGATGCAGCAAAAGGCATACTCTGCAAATTCAGCTCAATATCTGTTGATTAAAGCTCCACCAGCATCCGGAAAATCGAGAGCTTTAATGTTTATTGCACTTGAGAAACTACATCATCAAGGTATTAAAAAGGTGATAGTAGCAGTTCCCGAAAAATCAATCGGTGCATCTTTTGCATCAACGGAGCTTTCAAAATATGGCTTTTTTGCAGATTGGAACCCAAACCCGCGTTATAACCTTTGTACTCCGGGTGAGGATAAAAGTAAAGTTACAGCATTTTTGAATTTCTTGGAGAGCAATGAGCAAATATTGATTTGTACGCACGCCACATTGCGATTTGCCTTTGATGGTTTGGACGAAAAAAAACTAAATAATACCCTGATTGCAATAGATGAATTTCACCATGTTTCTGCCGATGGCGACAATAGATTAGGAGAAGTAATGAGGGGCATTATGGCAAAATCGAATGCTCATATCATTGCAATGACAGGTTCATATTTTAGGGGCGATAATATCCCTGTACTGTTGCCAGAGGATGAAGCGAAATTTACAAAAGTTACATATACTTATTATGAACAACTTAACGGATATGAATATTTAAAATCTTTGGGTATAGGTTATCATTTTTATCAAGGTCGATATTTCAAAAAGCAGCCGGATAAAGAGATGTCTGCCTTAGAAGAGGTTTTGGACGAGAATAAGAAAACGATCATTCATATCCCAAGTGTAAATTCTGCGGAATCTTCACGTGAGAAGTTAGAGGAAGTAGGATACATTATTGAAGCCCTTGGCGAACTTGAATATCAAGACGAGATAACAGGTGTGTTATATGTCAAAAGTAAGCGTTCAGGTAGAATGTTAAAGATTGCAGACCTTGTAAACGATAACCCACGTGCAAGAGATAAGATTACAAACTATCTGAGAGAAGAAAAAGCACAGGATGCCATAGATATTATCATAGCATTGGGAATGGCAAAAGAAGGTTTTGATTGGCCATATTGCGAACACGCTCTAACAATAGGTTATAGAGGTTCATTAACTGAAATTATACAGATTATCGGTAGGGCAACCAGAGACAGTGAAAATAAAACTCACGCCCAATTTACAAATCTTGTTGCAGAGCCTGATGCAGAAAATGACGAAGTGAAAGTTGCGGTAAATAATATGCTAAAAGCAATCACTGCCTCTCTGCTAATGGAACAAGTATTAGCCCCCAACTTCAAATTTAAACCGAAGTATAATGAGGATGAAGATAATGATTCTGTAGTCGATGAGAACACGATAAAAATCAGAGGTTTTAAACTTCCGACATCTCAAAGAGCTAAAGATATCATTGAAACAGATTTAAATGATTTAAAGGCTAGAATACTACAAAATGATCAAATGCTAAAAGCAATGCCCGGTAATATAGAGCCGGAAATCATTAATACGGTATTAATACCCAAAATTATTAGAGAGGTTTACCCTGATTTGAACGAAGAAGAGGTTGAGGCTGTACGTCAGCACGTGGTTGTTGATTCTGTAATCAAAAACAGTGTTATTGAAGAACAAGGTGGGCGAAAGTTTATAAGAATGGCTGGTAGCTTCGTCAATATTGATGATATTCATATTGATTTGATAGATACGATTAATCCATTCCAAAAAGCATTTGAGATACTTTCCAAATCGGTAACGGCACAAGTTCTTAGATTGATTAATGAGCATATTCAATCAACCAAGATTGAAATGACCGAAGCCGAAGCTATAATTTTATGGCCTAAAATCAAAGAATGGAGAGAAAGGACAGGTGAGGCTCCGAGTTTGCAATCCTTCGATCCAAAAGAGAAAAGAATGGCTGAAGCGATTATATTTTTGAGAGAACTAAAAAGACAGCGAGCATTAAATGAGCAATAAAATAACAATAGATGACATTTTTGCGGATGATGAATTTGGGTTACTTAATTCATCTCCAAAAGTTATTCGACAAAAATCAGTAGATGACAGACTTATTGATTCTTTCGAAGAGATAAATCAGTTTATTGATAAAATGGGACGTGAACCGAGTACTTCAAGTATGTCGGAATACAGCCTTTTTGCCAGACTCAAAACATTCAGACAAGATGATTCAATGAAACGTACTCTCAAGGAATTTGACCGCCACAATTTATTAGGAAATGTTGAGATTGAGGAATTAAGTATTGACGATATTCTTAATGATGAGGAAGATTATGGCCTATTAGATACTGATAAAGAACTATCTATCTTCAGGCTAAAAAATGTGCCTAAAGATACAGATAGAGCGGAAACTGATATTGTTGCCCAACGAAAATCAATGAAAGAGAAAGATTTTATTAAATATGAAGCAATGTTTCAACAGGTTCATAGAGAGATTAAAACAGGTAAACGAAAACTTTTGCCAATATATGATATTGAAAAAAATCTGATAGAAGGTCAATTTTATGTGCTAGACGGGGTATTGCTACTACTTGAAAAGGTAGAATTTGGCAAAAGAGATGTTGAACTATCAAAAGAAACCACTCGCAGAAAAGATGGTAGAACGATGACCATTTTTGAAAACGGTACTTATAGCAATATGCTATATCGGTCTTTGGGAAAACAAATCCAGAAAAATGGGAGACTTATTACTGATATAATTGAAAATGTTGAACGGAATTTCTTCAAAACATCAAATCAGCTGAATAAAGAGGATTCCCAAACAGGCTGGATTTACGTTGTAAAATCAAAATCCACTAATCCTGCTATCGCCAATATTAAAGACTTATATAAGATTGGATTTTCATCTACACCTGTGGATAAAAGAATCAGTAATGCAAAAAATGAAGCAACCTACTTGTTTGCAGATGTTCATAAAATTGCATCGTACGCTTGCTATAATATCAATGCAAACAAGCTTGAAGAACTATTAGATCGCTTTTTTGCATCAGCTTGTTTAAATGTAGATGTATTTGACCCAAAAGGGATGCGAATAACTCCACGAGAGTGGTTTGTGGTTCCTTTTAATGTGATTGAAGAGGTTATAGAACTGATCTTGAATGAGTCTATAATACACTATAAATATGATTTAGAGACCAAAACAATCGTTTTAAAATAAATAACAACCAAGGAGTGAAGGGCAATTCCAACATTTAGAAGTATACATGGAACAACAAAATGAAATCATCATATATCAGTCTCAGGATGGTACGATAAAAGTCGATGTACTATTCTCGGAGGAGACGGTTTGGCTGACACAGACACAGATTGGGTCTCTGTTTGGAAAGGCTAAATCTACTATAAGTGAGCATATCAAAAACATCTTCGAGGAAGGAGAACTGAAGGAAAATATGGTTGTTCGGAAATTCCGAACAACCACTCAGCATGGTGCGATTGAGGATAAGACGCAGAGCCACGAGGTTAATTATTACAACTTGGATGTAATAATCTCAGTCGGCTACAGGGTGAAATCTATGCAAGGTACACAGTTCCGTATCTGGGCAACGCAGCGTTTGAGGGATTATATCATCAAGGGGTTTACTTTGAACGATGAGCGATTCAAGAGCGGCTCATCCATGAATTACTTCCGAGAACTGTTAGACAGGATTCGAGAGATTCGCTTGTCAGAACGGCTTTTCTATCAACAAATCAAGGATATTTACGCCACTAGTATTGATTATGACCCGTCCGATGAAATGACCCTTGCCTTTTATAAAGAGGTACAAAACAAACTTCTTTGGGCGGTTAGTGGTAAAACTGCAGCGGAGTTGATCTATTATCGGGCAAATGCCGCATTGCCGCAAATGGGACTGACATCAACATCTCTGCCTAACAAGGTTCGTAAAGCAGATGTGGAAATTGGAAAGAATTACTTGAATGAAGAGGAGATTGGGCTTTTGAAATTAATTGTAGAACAATTCCTCGCTTATGCAGAGACTCAAGCAATACAACACAAACCAATGTATATGCGGGATTGGATTGAGAAACTGAAGCAGGTACTTACGATGAATGACAAAAATATATTGGAACACGCTGGGTCTATTTCTCATAAATTGGCACTGCAAAAAGCCGCTAATGAGTATGACAAATACAAGGAGGTACAAAAACAGTTGGAGCGATTGGAAAGCATCAAAGAGTTGGAGAAGGATATTCAAAAACTGAATACAAATAAGAGAAAAAAGAAATAGTCTAAATCTTAAATTATAACAGAGACTGAAAAGGATTGGTCTCTGTTATAATACTTCTGAATATTTTGGTTGTTAACAAAATTTCCTCTATATTTGCATAGAGTTGTTTTGATGTAAGCAAAGCATGGACTATTAGTGCAACTTGACTTTCGCCAAATCGTTACCAACAACTTATTACTCCTCAATTAAATTCTATTAATCAGATAGATACAGAAAAGTTTCTTATCCTCACTAAAGATAGTAAGGAATATGAAATGCGTTCAGAGGCATAACATGGAGAAGGGTACTGCTTCACCTGTTTGTATATTAATGTGCTGTCACATGGTTTTAAGGAAGGGGCGGGACTTATGAATTAACAGTCCCACCCCTTCACGGTGTGAATAAAAAGTAATGAAATCTTGCTTTACCGGAAAGCTGTGACTTCATTTACATCAACGGAAAATCTGCCATTGAAGGCCATCATATTCTCGAAACGTACTTTAGTACATTCCACCGGTTTTTTAAAGCTTATATAAGCAATTCCATCCATGACCTTACGGTCGAATACTCCATGGTTCACCCAATTCCCATCCGGTGTTTCAACCATCACTCTACAGGACTTAAGCATATACGAGCCACTTGTCGATTTGTTGGTGTCCAGCCTGAACCCTTTGAGTAACTGTTTTTCCGGCAGAATAATCGTCAGATAATTGTGGGCGTTGGAGGTATACCAGTTGTTGGCTGTAAAGTTACCATCGTTTAGCGAACCTAATTTCTCCGGTCGTATATCCGATTTAAACCCGATTTCTTTGTTGAAGCCTTCTCCTTCGATCTTTTTATTGCTTGAATCGATATTGTCCAGGCGTATAGAAAGATTTAGTTTCACAAAGTATGCCGAGCGGGTCCGGGCGATTGCCAAATGTTCATGCGATCCTTCCATCGTCAGCTTTATTGCCATCACATAACCCGATAGGTTGTTTAACTTCTCAACATCCTTGAGGGTCAGTTTGACTGTCGTTTCCAGTTCACCCGCTTTCAGCACACTACTCTCAAAGGTGCAGCTTTCGTTCGGAAAGAGGGGGATACCTTCCACCATTTCAGGAAAATCGGCCATCAATTTGTCTTCTTTGATAAGATTGACCTGGATGTCTTCTTTGTAGGGCTTTGTCACTTTTACTTTGAACGAAAGTTCGTTCTTTCCTACCAGGGTGGTACTTACCAGGTCGTTGGTTGCTTCCAGCTGTATATAAGGCTTGCCATAGTATCCCAAGTACACCAGATCAGTGAACGGGTCGATGCCGAGTTGTTCACGGATATCTTCTTCGATATACTTATTGTCCATTTGCCAACTTGTATCCTGATCTACTATCTGTATTTCATCTTTACTGCACGATACTGACAAGATGAGCAATAGAACCCATAATATGCTTGAGGTGGATTTTATTCTTCTTTTCATTCTGAACTCTTTTTTATTCTTGATTTACAATTACTAATTCATCTGCCGGAAATTTAACGTTTTCCACATATTCAATGCGGGCTTTCGTGGTCACATTCTCCATATCGGCGGGAGCTTTCAGGTCTTTGATCCCCGCCTCTTTGCTCAGTGGCAGATACGAAATGAGATGTGGTGTTTCCGGATCCATCGGGAGGTATAAGTAATCGTTGATTTCCGATTCTGTCAACGCCTTATCCCATAAGCGTATTTCTCGCAGATAGTCGTTCCGGTAACCGGAGTTTCCGACTATGATCATGCTGTTCTCACCAAAGGTGATGGCACTGTTCTCGAAAACCTTCTGGACTTTTCCGTTGACATAGACTGTCGTTTTCTTATCCTTATGCACATACGTGATGTGCAACCATTTACCTGCTTGCAGAGGTATCTGAGTCCATGTGTCGTCACCATCGCGTCCGTTTTTCACTTGTATGCCGGCGGTAGATGAAATGCGGGTATAGAACTCTCCTCCTGTTCCGCCGCTCAGATAGGCTGTGGTCAGGTTGTTTCGGGTCAGGCTTGAATAGATGGCGCTCATTTGAATGGTCCATTCGGCCTTTGTGTGCATTCCGGCAGGTTTTATCCGGATACCTTCTCCACCGCTGACCTTGGCTACTGACGAAAGGATGGAGCGATTCAGGAGCAGGATCGCACTGCGTTGTGAGGGAATCAGTGAATATTTGGAAGCCCCCATGATACTCAGCGGAATAGCGTATTTCTTGTTGGCGGGGAAATCCTTGGAATCCAGTTGTCCCACTTTCACCATTATTTTTGCTGAAAAGTCACCGGCGGGTACCTGTATGCCTTCTGCACCGGAAAGCTCTTTCCCTTCCGCATCTGTCAGTTTAAAGGCGGAAGGCGGAAGGGGTTCATACGAGGCTCCGTTGGCTTTGTTATACTTGTCCAAAGCCTCTTTATCATAGCCCACTTGTATGTTCACCGGGCTTTGGCTGATATTGGCCAGCCGGGGAGTCAGATAAGTTGTTCCGCCATCGGGTTCTAAAGTGAAGTTGGTGATACCTTTATTATCAGGGGTTTCCATATATACTGCGTTTTCAGAGCCTGAACCTTCTCCGTCGGCATAGTCACAGGCAGAAAAGAACGGGCAAAACATGCCGATCGCAATAAACAGATATTTATAAGATACGTTACATTTCATGTTTCAAACTGTTTTAGGTTAATTATTTTACCGGAGGATTCATGATAGATATGGCTTTTCTGATATTAACGTAAGCTTCGTCTTCAAATGCGTCTTCGTTAATATGAAAAACTCCGATTCCTCCCACATTGCCTTGTTTGGAAGCCACATAACCGGCGTATGTGCCCGGAAATCTGCTTCGTGCACCGGGCTTGTTCTGAAAGCTTTCCGTAAAAATAAGCTGTTCGGGTTTGATATTCAGGCGGTTCTGGATATCATTGGTCCATCTCTCGAAACTGGAAGCCGACCCGCTGTAAGATTGAACGACAAAACGGTCGAAATACTGTGCCGCACGCGGGTCCAGCCAATGGATAGAGCCGTTCAGATGAAACAGTTTGTCCGGTCCCAGAAGCTCGCGCATGGTCTTCATAAACAAGATTTCTTTCTCTTTATTATAATCGCGTGAGCAAGAAGTCAAATTACCGCAATGGTTGCCCGGCTTGAACGGCGATGCGTACGAGGGTTCATAGTCATAGTCGAATCCGTCGTAGCCGTATTTGTTGATTGTGTCTACGATGGCTTTCGCATACTCTTTGATGGCTTGTGTATCATCGGCGGGCCATTGGTCGCGTCCCCATTTTATCTGGTCGCCTATGTCTTCTATAATCCAGCCGATAATGACTTTGGTTCCTTTGGCCTGCACACTCCGCAGCTCTTTGATTTTTTCTTCGCTCAGAGAGTGCCAGTTTCCCCATATCGAAACAACATCCATGCTGTCCGGCAAAAGAGACAGCCGGGGATATTTTCCCGCTCCGTCCGGTTGCCAGGCATTGAACCACCCGAACATAATGGGGTGTTTGGTGCTTTTGTAAGCTCTCAGGTTCTCCAGGTATTTTTCGTAGGCAGCTTCGTTCTCTTTATGCCTTTTTTCTTCTTCGGCCCACTTGATGGAGTCGCGTTTGGAGTAAAGGTCACCCACTGCTTCGTTTTCTACATCGAGTTTCTCCGGTGAGGTCCAGTCATCGCATGCGACGAAGCCTACCAACAATGCTACTCCGATAAATGTAAAAATGGTATTTCTCATATTCATGTTTCTTTAATTTTCAGGTTCATTACTATTTGCTTTTTTTGTCCCACCATACTTTGGTGGCAGCATTGTCTACTCCTCCCAAATACTGGCTGATGGCGTTGTGGAGGTTTTCGCTGTTTTGTTCATATTCGGTGCGGGGATAGGGCAGTCTCCTTACGCCTCCCAGGTCGTATCCGTTTCCGATCAATACTGCGGAGTTCGTTTTATTTTCGGCAACGACTATTTGGCGGGGATATCCGGTACGTCTCCACTCGGTCCATGCCTCTTGCCCGTTGGGGAAGATGGCGAGATATTTTTGAGTGATGATACGTTCCAGCTTCTCTTCTTCCGTAGCTCCGTTTTCCCAGCGGATAGTGATGCTGCTTGGAGCGTTTGCACTTAACTCACCATTGGCGGTGTCGGTATAGTTGGCCGGTTTACGGGTGTGATCCTTCAGATAGTTCTCGGCCGATGAATTGCTCAGTCCATTTTCGCTGAACGATATACGGATGCCTGCGTTGTAGAAGTCACCGGCACTGCCGCCCATATCGAATCCGGCCAATGCTCCTTCGGCTTTCAAGAAGCATACTTCGGACGCTTTCATCCAATAGAGGGGATCGTCTTCATGCACGTTGGGGCGTGTGAACCCGTTGTAAGCGTCTCCGGACTTGGCGATTCCGCACCGTACGGCCTTGAAGCCATTGTTGTTGACAAAGTATACGGAAGCACGGGCGTCATTATATCCTGCCAGATAAGAATAGATGGTGGCTCCCATGCGGGTGTCATTGTATTCTTCATTAATCACTTTCAGCGGATTCTTCATTTGCAGGCCGGCGCCTTTACCCATCTGGGCTGCCAGTTCTTTGCTGTCGATCATGCCTGCGGGATGTTTCACGGCTTTCTCCGCATATTCTTTGGCAAGTCCTGCATCGGCAAAGCGGACACGGATGGCCAGGCGAAGCATCAGCGAATTGGCAAAGCGCATCCATTTATTGACATCGCCGTTATAAACAATGTCGAAGGCAGGCAATACTTCTTTGCTCTTATTCGAGTAATCGTCCAAGGTTTGGACAGCCTCTTCCAGCTCTTTCAGAAAAGAGCGGTATACGCTTTCCTGGGAGTCGTATGCCACTTTAAAAGAACCTTTGCCCACTTGTGAGTAGGGAATCGGGCCAAACATATCCGTAGTGCGGTGCAGAGCCGCGATCTTAATGATCTGGGCTAAGGCATAAATCTCGTCATTTCTTGTTCCTTCATCCTGCGAGATGCGTTTTATCTGCATCCATGGCGAATATACATCCGTCACCATAAAAGAATACACATAGTTCACCCAGTTTTCGTACATGAAGTAGTTGGTGAAATTCTTGCTGCCGTTGAATTTGTTGTCGCGGGGAGACATGTATCCCGCCCAGGCGTCACCGGCCAGATTTACTCCGATCTGATAGCGGTTTACCGGTTCTGTACTTTCTGAAGCGGTGCCGATGGGGATTACACTTTTTTCAAGATTGGGCAGGTAGGCTCCGTAAATAACTCCGTCCATCTTTTCATCTTCTTTCGTCGGGAGCAACGGGTTCCGGTTGATATCTTCGGATATACACGAGGTGCATAGTGTTGAACCCAAGAGGGCTATGACCGATAGAGTTCTCCACATATTCTTTACTTTATTTAATTTCATAGTGTTGCATTTTTTTTAAGGTTATAATTCAATCTTTACGCTAAATCCCACACTACGCAAACTGGGTGGCATAAAGACATCTCCCCGGTTATAAGTACCTGTCGAAGAGGTCATTTCCGGATCGAATGGAGCTTTATTATAGATCATCCACAAATTGCGTCCGATGGCGGAAACCGTCAGCCGGTTGATCACATTACCGAACCATTTGCCCGGCAGTGTATAGCTCAGGCTGGCTTCTTGAAGGCGGATGTTGGTTGCTTTGTATGCATAATATGCCATCAGTTGTTCGCCACCGATGGTCGTATAATACTTTTCCGCATCATATTGTGTTCCGTTCACCCATACACCACCGTTCTGACGCGCTTTATAAGTGTCTTTCGATACACCGTAGTCGTCGAGGAAGGCTTGGGTGGAAGAGGTTACGATACCTCCGAAGCGTCCGTTGAACAACAGGTCCAGAGTAAGGTTGTTCCAGGTTACATTATGTCTCCAGCCTATTGAAAAATCCGGATTGACCGATCCTATCTTGATACGTTGTGAGCGGTCTACTTTATACCCTCCTTCTTCTTCGATCAGTTTACCGTCTTTGCCTCTGGCAAGGATACCTTTTACGTATACATCCCCGATTGCGTCCTTCTCCCGCAGGTAAACTCCTCCTTTATCCTGCAGGGTCAGTTCGGTGATGCTGAACAGCGAGCCGTCCGCCGGGTTCCTGTAGTCATGCACCATCTTCATGATTTTATTTCGGTTGGCTGTGTAAGTCAGATTGGTGGCATATCCCACTTTTCCGAACCGGTCGTTATAACCCAATGACAGTTCGATACCTTTGTTGCGTACCTTACCTGCCTGTACATAGAAACCCGAATATCCCGAAGCAGGAGACATACTGGAGAGGAAGGTCTGATTATAGGTATCTGTCAGATAAACCGTGGCGTCGATATTGATTTTATTGTTGAAAAGTCTCAGGTTAGTTCCCAACTCATACGATTTGGTTTGTTCTGCCTTAAAGTTCGGGAAAGGGTAAATCGATATCGGATTGATGACTCCGCCTTTCATGGGATCGGTGACGGTTCCGGGAGTCAATCCGGTATAATTGATCGGTCCTCCTACTTCAGCGAATGAAGCTCTCATCTTCCAGAATGAAATGAATTTAGGCAGACTTACCATTTCGGAGATTACGCCCGACACTCCGACGGAAGGATAGAAATAGGTGGGCTGGTCGGAGTTGACTAACTGGGAAGCCCATTCCTGCCGTCCGGTCAGGGTGAGATAAAGCATACTTTTATAGCCCAATTCAGTACTTACAAACACCGAATTGTTTCGTGTATGGATGTGCGATTGCGAACCGGGGCCGGAAGACGGATCGAAGTTATAGGCAGAGAACAGGTTGGGGACAGTAAACAGTTTCCCTCCGATGCCCATGCCGGTAGTCAGGTGATCTTCATAACTGAATCCGGCGTTTGCTGTCAGATTGAAGTCACCGAGATTTTTGTTCACATTCAGCATGATATCTGCATAGGTCTGCTGATACTCTTCCATACTTTGGTTATATGCTCCCTTGTCCGACTGGGCATGCAGCTTGATTGTCGAAGCATGCAGTTTACGTTCGGATGTGGTGTTGGTGTTATCCACTCGTATACGTCCTGCTATGTTCAGCCAGCTCAGAATGTCGTATTTTACGTTGGCATAAAACATATAACGTTTCTTTTTGGAAACAAACATTTCGCGGTTCACAATCCAGTACGGGTTTTCCAGGTTCAGGCCCTGGTCACCATACGACCATTCCTGTATGGGGAACTTGCGGTTGGTGTCATATCGTTCGTACACTTTGACCGCTTCAAAATCTTCACCCCGCGGAAAGAGATACAGAGGTACCAGCGGATTAAAGTAACGTCCTGCCGACAGCATGTTCTGGTCACCTTGCAGAACATAACTGGCTCCCAGGTCAAGATGGAGTTTGTCATTCAGCATACTCGCAGTGTTGCGCAATGTGAAGTTATAACGATAGTATTCGTTGTTGGGGATGATGCCGGTGGAATTCGTGGTTGCCACCGATACGAACGTTTGATTATTTTTGTTTCCTACTGAAAAATTGGCGGCATTCATGATATTGGCGCCTGTCTTAAAGAAGTCTTTCGGGCGGAACGTTGAAGGCTGTTGCAACATCTCACCCCAACTCTTGTAGGATCCTTTTGCATTACCGTATTGATTCTGAAATTCCGGCATTACGTAAGGAGTCATAAACTCCGTATTGTTGGAGATTGAGATTTTCAGTTTGCCTTCCTGACCTTTTTTAGTGTTGATCAGGATAACACCGTTGGCTGCCGATGAACCATATAAGGCCGCAGCGGCGGGACCTGTCAGTATCGATAAACTCTCGATGTCTTCCGGGTTGAAATCGGAAATGCCTTCACCTCCTCCCGGAGTACTGTAATCATTATTGATTTCACCTTTTGAGGGGTTGCCGATGGGCATACCGTCCACCACATAGAGCACATTATTGTTTCCTACAATGGACTTGGCCCCGCGCATGACTACGCGGGTTGCTCCGCCGATGCCCGAGGAGCTCCGGTTGATGGACACACCCGCTACTTTTCCGGTTAATCCGTTTACGAAGTTGGCATCTTTCACACTGTTGATAGCATCCGACTTTACCTGCTGAACACTGTAACTCAGCGCTTTCTCTGCACGTTTGATACCCAGTGCGGTGACGACAACCTCGTCCAGCGCTTTGGCGTCTTCGTCCAATACGACAGTCAGTGAAGAAGCATCACCCACTGTAATATATTTGGTGGTATAGCCTACGTAGGAGAATTCAATGATATTTCCTTTGGCAGCCAGGATGGAAAACCGGCCGTCAAGACCGGTGACGGTTCCGGTAGGGCTGTCTTTGAAAGAGACGTTGACTCCGATCAAGGGATCTCCTTTGTCATCTTTCACTATCCCCGACAGTTTCTTGCTTTCGACTTCCACTTTTGATTGCGGAATAATCATGATATATTTGTCTTTGATTTTGTAGGAAAGACCCGTTCCGGACAGGATAGAAGCCAGTGTCTTTTCCAGAGATTCAGCATTAATATTCAGGTTAACGCGTTTGGTGTTCTCAAGTTTGGATTCGTTGAAAGCAATCAGATAATCAGATTGTTTCTCAACTTCCCGCAATGCTTCCTGCAACGTGATATTCTTTTTTTTGATCGTTATTTTTACGTTGTTTTGAGCAAAGGCAGCTGTTTGTAGAATAAAACAGCTAAAAATTATAAAAAAAATAGACTTTAATCGATAAAAATTCATAGATTTGAACGAATTTTAGTGTTAAATCATAATATTTATTTCCCAAAAAGTAAAGCATAAGCTTTAACGCTAAGAATTCAGATTTCATATCCGGAATTAGGTGGCCGCCTCTTTCCGGATACTTTTTTACATGCTAAATAGTTGTTTTTAAGGTTAAACAAATAAATATACTAAATCATTTTATTTTTTTGCATCCCGTTTAATGTAACATATATTCCCCTTCAGTTCATGGTTGAATCCTCCCACGACTTCCTGCATGATATTCAGGATATCTTCTAAAGTGGATTTCTCACGGAAACGGAAGTTGAATTTATCATCATTAAATAAATTGGCGTTATACTGGAAGGTGACCGCGTAGCGTCTTTCCAGTTCGTTCAGGATTGCCGACATAGTAACTCCTCTGAATACGTACATCCCTTTTTGCCAGGCTGTAACGTCTTCAATATTTGCTTCGGCAAGCTTGCTTTTTCCCGTGCTCTTATGGTAAGTGACCTGTTGTCCGGGAGTGACAATATAACTCTCTTTTCCATTGTCGCATTCCACTTTTATTTTTCCATGAATCAGGGTTGCAATCATTTCGTTCTCTTCCGGATAAGCGGCGACATTGAACTCGGTTCCCAAGGCTGTCACTGCCATGGTGCCCGATCTGACTATAAAAGGCTGGCCGGTGTTTTTCTTTACTTTGAAGTTGGCCTCACCGATTAAGTAAACCGTGCGGGTTTCACCTTTGAACTTTTCGGGATAGAGCAAGATGCTGCCCGAGTTGGTTTGTACTATGCTGCCGTCCGGAAGACGAAGGGTATTTAGACATCCGTCCGGTGTTATGTTCTCAATTAGGGGAGCCTCGGAGAAGTGCTGTTTGGTCATTTGAAAAGTAACCGAAACCGATACGATCAACAGCGCTATCGCAGCCGCGTAATATGCAAAACGGATGCGTGGCTGATGTCTGCTTCCGGAGTTGGCTCCGACTTTGGTATATACTGATGCGAGAGAATCCCAGGTGGTCTGGTCGACCTTTCCTTCCGTTTCGTTCCATAAGTCGTGCAGGGCCGTTTCCTTTTCCTCGGCGTGCTCTTGGCCGAGCAGCCATCGGTGAATTTCTCCGGTGACCTTTTTGTCGGGATCGGAAGCTGCAAACAAACGGATGATTCTCTGAATATAATTCTTCATTTTTATAGCCTTTATATAGATAAGACAATTAGTTGTGGCTGATTACTCAACCGAGGTAGAAAAAAAATAGGGTGAGGAGCACTTTTTTTAAGTCGATTAATGCCAAATAGATGTGACGCTCTACCGTACGAACTGAAATATTCAGTTCATCGGCAATTTCCTGATTGCTCTTTTCCTGTGTCCGGCTCATCCGGAAGATCTTTCTTCTCTGTTCGGGCATATTGGCAATCGTAAGTTTTATCAGAAGTTCACTTTCCTTGGCATAAAGTTGATCGTGAATATCTGTTTCGGATATAGTCAGTTCCTCCTTTGTACACTGCTCCTGATAGGTCTGTTGGATTGATTTATGTTTTAGAAAGTTATAAATATGATTGCGGACCATAGTATAAATGTAGTTGTTCCAAGTTTCCTGATTTTCCCAAATCTCAGGATGGGTCCATAATTTTGCGAATATATCTTGGGCAATATCTTCTGCATCTTCTTCTGATTTCAACAATTTCCATGCAAACGCTTTGACTTTTGGGTAAGTCATAATGAAAAACTGCTCAAATTTCTTCTTCTTAGGCTCGTTATTTAAAATCATTTAGTAGAATATAAGGCTGATTGTGATTTTTTCAAAAATAAGGCTTTGGTTTTTAAAATTCCAAAAGTAAATGGTTTAAAACAAACAAGCAAATTTTTAATGAACTAAAAAAAGAGATTACTTTTTCGTTTTATGAAAGATTGGGACGATTGTTTTTATTTTTTTGATGTCAATAAGTTCTTTTATAGCAAACTGTCCGGACTGTCTGTTTAAATAGTCTGTTAATATTATTTTTTTTGTTGCTGAACGATTAATGGAATGCGGAGGTGATGTTGAATAAGGAGATATTTTATTTTGCTGTTCCGGAGCTTGAGTACATTTTTTAGTATCCCATCTTTGTGCTCTTTCTCTTCAAGCACTTGCATTGACAGTTTGAAATGAAAATCCCCGTACTCCTGTTACAGAGATACGGGGACTTCTACTATGACATTATGATTGAATTCTTTGCTGATTATAAGATTCCCTGTGCCATCATTGCTTTGGCAACCTTCATAAATCCGGCCACGTTAGCACCTTTCACATAGTTTACGTATCCGTCCGGTTCTGTACCGTATTGTACGCAAGCTTCATGGATATTCTTCATGATGCTCTTCAGCTTTTCGTCTACCTCTTCAGAGCTCCAGCTCAGTTTGATAGAGTTCTGGGTCATTTCCAATCCTGAAACGGATACACCACCCGCATTGGCTGCTTTACCCGGGGCATACAGGATCTTGGCATCCTGGAACACTTTGATAGCTTCCGGAGTAGAAGGCATGTTGGCACCTTCGGATACTGCCATGACACCGTTGGCAACCAGTTTGCGTGCGTCGTCACCGTTAAGTTCGTTCTGAGTGGCCGAAGGCAATGCGATATCGCCTTTCTCACCCCAGGGACGGGCTCCTTCAACGTATTTACATCCGTAAGTTTCGGCATATTCGCGGATGCGTCCGCGGTAGAGGTTCTTCAGCTCCATGATGTAGTCCAGTTTAGCGCGGTCGATACCGTCCGGATCGTAGATGTAACCATCGGAATCGGACATGGTAACCACTTTACCGCCCAGTTCCAACACTTTTTCGGCGGTATACTGAGCCACGTTACCCGAACCGGAGATCAGACAAACTTTACCTTTCAGGTCAGTTCCTTTTGTCTTCAGCATTTCCATCAGGAAGTAGATGTTACCATAACCTGTAGCTTCCGGACGGATCAGTGAACCGCCGAACTCGCGACCTTTACCGGTGAATGTTCCGGTGAACTCGTGAGAGAGCTTTTTGTACATACCGAACATGAAACCTACTTCGCGGCCACCCACACCGATGTCACCGGCAGGTACGTCGGTTTCAGGACCGATATGGCGCCACAGTTCAAGCATGAAGGCCTGAGTGAAACGCATTACTTCGGCATTTGACTTTCCGCGCGGAGAGAAGTCCGAGCCACCTTTACCACCACCCATCGGCAGGGTAGTCAGTGAGTTTTTAAAGGTTTGTTCGAAAGCAAGGAATTTAAGAATACCAAGGTTTACAGAAGCATGGAAGCGGATACCTCCTTTGTACGGGCCGATGGCGTTGTTGTGCTGAACACGGTAACCCATGTTGGTCTGCACGTTGCCTTTATCGTCTACCCAAGTCACACGGAACTGGTATACTCTGTCTGGAATGCAAAGACGTTCAATCAGATTGGCTTTGTCGAATTCAGGATGTTGGTTGTATTCTTCTTCAATCGTAGAAAGAACTTCTTCTACTGCCTGATGATACTCCGGTTCGTTGGGGAACCTTCTCTTCAAATCTTCTAATACCTTAGCTGCATTCATAATTCTTTTTTCTTTTAATATGATTGTTTTTAAATTCTATCGTCTCTCTGTTGATGACGTTGCAAAAGTAAACATAAAAATCGAACTAACAAGCATTTTATAAAGAAAAACGGCATAAAACATCAAAATTGATATTTTATGCCGCAAAAAAGGAATAAAAAGATATTATTTATTCTTTTTAAGTGATTTGTAGACGGGAATAAAGACTAATGCTGCCGAAATGATAAGCATAAGTATGGTAGGACCGTCAATACGTTCGGCGTATACCAATACTATGTAACAAAGCGCCACCCAAAGCAGAATGATACAAACTATTTGTGATTTGGATAAAGGACGTTTCATTTATTAGCTTTTTTCTTTTCTACAATAGCGTCGATCACAGCCACGGCGGTGATGTTCACGATGTCGCGTACCGAGCTTTCGATATCTGTAAAATGGATCGGCTTGTTCAGCCCCATTTGGATCGGGCCGATAAATTCGGTATCCGGGTCCATGGCTTGCAACAACTGATATCCTGCATTGGCAGAGCTTAGGTTGGGGAATACCAATGTATTCACATCCTTTCCGTTGAGGCGGGTGAAGGGGTACTTGGAGTCACGGAGTTCACGGTTCATGGCAAAATTCACCTGCATTTCACCGTCAATAGCCAGTTCGGGATATTCTTTCTGCATATAAGCTACTGCTTCGTGTACCTTCAGCGGGCTTCCTGCCTGGTCGGAACCGAAGTTAGAATAGCTCAGCATGGAGATCACCGGGGTATGATTGAAGAATCTGACAGTTTGGTCGGCCAGCTTGGCTATATCTATCAGAGTGGAAGTATCCGGATGGCGGTTGATCAAAGTGTCAGCCAGGAAGTAAGTTCCCTTTTTGGAATTCAGGATGTGCATGGTTCCGAAATGCTTGTATTCCGGACGGATGCCGATAACTTCTTTCGCTACTTTGATGGTATTGCTGTATTTGGTGTATAATCCGGTGATGAAAGCATCCGCGTCTCCGGTTTCAACCATCATCATACCGAAGTAGTTGCGCTCGAACATCTTGTCGTTGGCCTCTTCATATGTAGCGCCTTCGCGGGCACGTTTCTGAGAGAGGATGTGGGCATAACGTTCGCGTCGTTCTGCCTCACGGTCGTGGCGAAGGTTGATGATTTCGATTCCGTCCAGGCTCAGGTCGAGTTCCTTGGCCAGTTTCTCGATGCGTTCTTCGTTACCTAATATAATAGGGTGGCAGATTCCTTCCGATTTAGCTTCGACAGCGGCTTTCAGCATGTTGGGGTGTCCGCCTTCGGCAAATACCACACGTTGCGGGTTGCGGCGGGCGGTATCGTAGAGTTGGCGGGTCAACTGAGATTCCTGTCCCATCAATTCGCGGAGATGCGTTTTATATTCATCCCAGTTCTCGATATTCTTGCGGGCCACACCACTCTCCATAGCGGCACGGGCCACGGCGATAGATACTTCCGTAATCAGACGCGGATCTACCGGTTTCGGGATAAAGTATTCCGGACCGAAAGTGAAGTTGTTCACATGGTAAGCTTCGTTCACCACATCGGGCACGGGTTGTTTGGCCAGATTGGCAATGGCGTGTACGGCGGCAATCTTCATCTCTTCGTTGATTGCTTTTGCCTGAGTGTCGAGCGCTCCGCGGAAGATATACGGGAAACCGATTACATTATTAATCTGGTTCGGATAGTCCGAACGTCCGGTTGCCATCAACACGTCGGGACGGGCAGCCATGGCGTCTTCATATGAAATCTCGGGTGTGGGGTTTGCCAAAGCGAACACGATGGGCGAGGAGGCCATGCTGCGCACCATATCCTGGGATAATACATTTCCTTTTGACAGGCCGAGGAATACGTCTGCTCCCTTGATTGCTTCGGCCAGTGTATGAATGTCGGTACGGTCGGTTGCGAAATAACGTTTCTGTTCGTTCAAGTCCGTGCGTGCCTTGCTGATAACGCCTTTGCTGTCGAGCATGACGATATTTTCGAGGCGGGCGCCCAATGATACGTAGAGCTTCGTGCACGATACGGCGGAAGCACCTGCACCATTGACAACGATTTTCACATCTTCTATCTTCTTACCGGCCACTTGCAAGGCGTTTACCAGTCCGGCACTCGAGATGATGGCCGTTCCGTGTTGGTCGTCATGCATCACAGGGATGTCAAGCTCTTCTTTCAGGCGGCGTTCTATCTCAAAACATTCGGGTGCTTTGATATCTTCCAGGTTGATACCTCCGAAAGTAGGAGCGATGGCTTTTACAGCTTCGATAAATTTATCAGGATCTTTTTCGTTGACTTCGATGTCGAACACATCGATACCTGCATAGATTTTGAAAAGTAAACCTTTACCTTCCATTACCGGTTTACCGCTTAAGGCGCCGATGTCGCCCAATCCCAAAACTGCTGTACCGTTTGAGATTACGGCTACCAGATTACCTTTGGCTGTATATTTATAAGCATCCTGTGGGTTCTTTTCTATTTCGAGGCATGGTTCTGCCACACCGGGAGAGTAAGCGAGAGATAAGTCGGTTTGTGTACTGTAGGGTTTGGTAGGTACTACCTCAATTTTACCGGGTTTGCCCTGTGAGTGATAGAGCAAAGCGGCTTCTTTGGTTATTTTAGCCATGATTATGCGTTTTTATAAAGGTTATCATTTGCCCGCAAATGTAGGAATAAAACTTCGGAATCGTAGTCTATTTGATATAAATTCTATTAAATTAATAACAAAAAGGCACAAAAAGATGAAAATGTATCCAGCTTTTTCTCTTCTTTCTGCATATTTATTACAAACGAGATGATGATTCTGAATAATTGTACTTATACCCATATTCTTTTCTATAATGAACGTTTGTGTGTAGAAAATAAATATCCTTGTAATAGAAGACATATAGCTAAAAAAAATAAATAAAAGTTGCCCCGGACAACTATTTTCACTATAAATGACTATTTTCCGCCGAAAAGTTTTTGTAATATCAGAGTTAATCGTATTTTTGTGTACAATTTTGGTGTAGTGATGACAGAAGAAGAAAAGAAGCTATTAAGTACCTTTGAAGCAAGGCTGCGGCATTTAATCTATCTGCATGATGAATTAAAGCGCGAAAATGCTGAGTTAAAGCAACTTCTCGAAGATGAGAAGGCCGAACTCGAAAAGGTGAAAGCTGAATACAAAGCGTTAGAATCAAACTACACAGACCTAAAAACAGCTACGGCAATCAGCCTTAACGGCAGCGACGTAAAAGAGACGAAGCTGCGATTGTCTAAATTAGTGCGTGAAGTCGATAAATGCATCGCTTTGTTGAATGAATAACATAAAAAAGGATGTATGAACGATAAAATAAAAATAAACCTGCAAATAGCAGATTCTTATTATCCCCTCACCATCAATCGTGACGAGGAAGAGACCGTAAGAGAAGCGGCAAAGCAGGTAAATATCAGGCTCAATGCGTATCGGGAGCACTACAGGAACATAGCTCCGGAAAAGATTATAGCTATGGTGGCATATCAGTTTTCACTGGAAAAGCTGCATCTGCTGCAATGTAATGATACCCAACCGTATACGGCCAAGATAGAAGAACTTACAGAAATGCTGGAAGAGTATTTCAGGAACGAGGAATAACTGTTTCCATTTTTATAAAAGAAAATCCACGCACTGCTAAAGATGCCCGGAAGAAGAAGCTTTCGAGTATTTGGCAGTGCGTTTTTATTTATATTTAAATTAAATTACAATGTTAGTAACAATAGTAGCATCCATTGCATGCTTCATCGTAGGAGGAATCTTATCGTACGTATTGTTTAAATACGGACTGAAGGCCAAATATGATAATGTCCTGAAAGAAGCAGAGACAGAAGCAGAAGTGATTAAGAAGAACAAACTGCTGGAAGTAAAAGAGAAGTTTCTCAATAAGAAAGCAGATTTGGAGAAGGAGGTAGCTCTGCGTAACCAAAAGATCCAACAGGCCGAAAATAAGCTGAAACAACGTGAAATGGTGCTGAGCCAGCGTCAGGAAGAGATTCAGCGTAAAAGAGCCGAAGCCGATGCTGTCAGAGAGAATCTGGAAGCACAGTTGGGAATCGTGGATAAAAAGAAAGAGGAACTGGACAAACTCCAGCATCAGGAAATTGAAAAACTGGAAGCACTTTCCGGTTTGTCGGCCGAAGAGGCAAAAGAACGCTTGGTAGAGTCGTTGAAAGAAGAGGCAAAGACTCAGGCGCAGTCTTATATCAATGATATCATGGACGATGCCAAACTGACTGCAAGTAAAGAGGCTAAACGCATCGTGATACAGTCGATACAACGTGTGGCTACGGAAACTGCCATCGAGAATTCTGTAACTGTATTCCATATTGAGTCGGATGAAATCAAGGGACGTATCATCGGACGTGAAGGCCGTAATATCCGTGCTCTTGAAGCTGCTACCGGAGTTGAAATCGTAGTAGACGATACTCCTGAAGCAATTGTTCTTTCCGCATTCGACCCCGTTCGTCGTGAAATAGCCCGTCTGGCATTGCATCAGTTGGTTACTGACGGACGTATTCACCCGGCACGCATCGAAGAGGTGGTTGCCAAAGTGCGTAAACAAGTGGAAGAAGAAATTATTGAAACAGGTAAACGTACTACCATCGACTTAGGTATCCACGGATTGCATCCGGAACTGATTCGAATCATCGGTAAGATGAAATATCGTTCATCTTATGGACAGAACCTGTTGCAGCATGCACGTGAGACTGCCAACCTTTGTGCTGTGATGGCCTCTGAACTGGGCTTGAATCCGAAGAAAGCAAAACGTGCCGGATTGTTGCATGATATTGGTAAGGTGCCCGATGAAGAACCGGAATTGCCACACGCTTTGCTGGGTATGAAACTTGCTGAGAAATTCAAGGAAAAACCGGATATTTGTAACGCTATCGGTGCCCACCACGATGAAGTAGAGATGACCAGCCTGCTTGCGCCTATCGTACAGGTGTGTGATGCCATCTCCGGAGCGCGTCCGGGTGCACGCCGCGAAATTGTTGAGGCTTACATCAAGCGTCTGAACGATCTGGAACAGTTGGCTATGTCTTATCCGGGTGTAACCAAGACTTATGCTATCCAGGCAGGACGCGAGCTTCGTGTTATTGTCGGGGCAGACAAAATAGACGACAAGCAGACGGAAAATCTGTCGGGTGAAATTGCGAAGAAGATTCAGGACGAGATGACTTACCCAGGACAGGTGAAGATAACCGTTATCCGCGAAACACGTGCGGTGAGCTTTGCAAAATAAAGACTGAAAAAGAAAATGTTTATGATAAGGGCGAAGCAATTCGCCCTTTTTTAATTCCTCGTTAAACAGTTATTTTAATATTCATGAAATATGAAGAACTACCTATTTGAAGTTTGTACCAACTCCGTAGAGAGTTGCATTGCTGCACAGGAAGGTGGAGCAAACCGCGTGGAACTTTGTGCAGGCATCCCGGAGGGCGGAACGACTCCCTCGTATGGCGAAATCGCGATGGCACGTGAGGTGCTGACAACTACACGGTTGCATGTCATTATCCGTCCGCGTGGAGGAGATTTTCTTTATTCTCCCATCGAAATAAAGACTATGTTGAAGGATATTGAAATGGCTCGTCGACTTGGAGCTGATGGAGTGGTGTTTGGATGCCTGACAGCAAACGGAGAGATAGATGTGCCGGTGATGGAACAGTTGATGGAAGCTTCTGAAGGTTTGTCCGTCACTTTCCACCGGGCATTCGATGTGTGCCGTGATGCATCTAAGGCTTTGGAGCAGATAATTAATCTGGGATGTGACCGTATTCTGACTTCGGGGCAACAGGCAACGGCTGAACTTGGCATACCTTTGTTGAAGGAACTCCGTGAAAGGGCGAAGGGCAGAATCACTCTCCTTGCAGGTTGTGGGGTGAACGAAAAGAATATCTGCCGGATTGCAAAAGAGACCGGTATTCAGGAATTCCATTTCTCCGCACGGGAGAGTATCAAAAGCGGAATGGCATACAAGAACGAGGCTGTATCTATGGGAGGAACTGTTCATATCAGCGAGTATGAGCGGAATGTGACAACTGTGAAGCGTGTGAAGGATACGATTGGAAACCTCACTTCTGTCATCTGACAGTGTAGTGGTGGCAGCCTGAAACAAAGCAACCTTGTAAGTTGTTAGTTAGCGAAAAGTATTCATCCGATTAAAATGCTTTAGCTATGATAAAATTGAGATTCAGCTTGTTAATGACTCTGTTGATGGTTGTCATGTCTGTTTGGGCAGATAATGCTCCTGCCAAGGCGCAGGCGGCTTTGAAAAAAATGTATCCCAAAGCTGATGGTATCGCCTGGTCACAGGACAGCGGTTACTATTGTGCCGATTTCATGATGAATGGTTATGAAAAGAATGTCTGGTTCAATGCGCAGGGACAATGGCAGATGACCCAGACGGAGTGGGGGGATACCGATGAACTTTCTGCTACGGTATATAATGCGTTTGCTTCCGGTCCTTATTCCGGCTGGCAGGTGGAAGATGTTACTTATGTCGAGTTTCCCAAATGGCAACCGATTATTGTCATCAAGGTAGGGCAACAAAATGTAGACATTCAATATCAGCTGTTTTATAGTCCGAACGGGGCATTGCTGCGTACCCGTAATGTGAGTTATATGGATGATATATTGGGACCGGGTACATTCTTGTAACTGTAGTCTCCTATCAATGACTTACGTGTAAGGTGAGAAGAGTTCTTAAGCTCTTTCCACCTTACACGTCAATTGTTGGTCTTATCCCATAAGCCAGACAGCTTTTTGGGGCATAAGTTTATAAATGAACGCAGTGAATGCCCAGCTGCAGAGGAATATACAGATAGCCATCAGTGGAACCTGTAGAGGGATAGGTAACGACGAGGGTCCTATTAGAAGGAAAAAAGGACCTACGACGAAGTAGTGAACCATATAGATGCCGAAACCGCATTTGGTCATGTTGGCCAGTGCTTTTATGACAGTCTGGTTGGTGATGACTACTTTTTGTAGCAGTAAGAAGGTGGCTAAGGTCATTAATAATACGTTGGGGCTACAGAAGGTAAAGAAGAGTTCCATTTCCGTTTCTGTTGCGTCAGGATTGGCTGCTGTGGTGCTGAAACCTGTATAAGTGACATAATATCCGACGGCAAACATGAGTATGCAAAGAGTGAATGTTTTCATCAGACTCCAGTTGTTACCCTTCTTGACGTAATGTCCCAGTAATAAATATCCATTGAATCCGGCAAAATAGTAGAAGAGTCCGAATTCATTCCATGTATCAGTACCGAATACATAACCGCTTCTGTCGAACAAACAATTGGCAACATACTCCTTTAGATAAGGAATGAAGAGTGAAATAATCCATATCAGGAGAAATGTTCGTTTGGTCTTTTGATCAGCGTTGTCTATCCATGCCGAGAAGAATGGCATATAGAGATACAGGCCGATGAGCAGGTAGATGTACCACATGTGGTTCTCTTTATGGCTGAAATTGAACGGAATCATGGCTACATCCTTCAGAGAATCTATCAGGCTTTGTGATTCTTGTCCTTGCGTATAACAGAAGAAGTCCCCGATAATTTCTTTCGGCAATCCGAGTACTCCCGTAAACCAGGGAAACAGACTATATAACACCGACCAGATGAGGAAGGGAAACAAAACACGATATATGCGTTTTTTGTAGAACTGACCTAATGGCTGTTTTTTCACAGGGAGCAGAAGTAGCCCGGTCATCATAACAAACAAGGGAACCGACGGGCGGAGGAGTGAACCGTAAATTGCTGCCCAGTGCGTGTATTCGGGGATTGCCCGCATCGTGGGTGAAATGTAAAAAGGATCGATGCAATGAACGCCTATGACCATTATCATTGCAACGCAACGGATGACGTCGAGCCAGACAATACGATTGTCGGAGATAGAGTTTTGAATCATGATATTTTGTGTTTTAAGTTTCAGGCAAAGATAGGAAGAAAACAGGGCGGATATGTGCAGAATCTGACCATTTAAAGATAATATCTGGTCAAATTGTCTTTAATTGACTACTTTTGCATTCGATATAGAATGTATAAAATTAAAGATAGTATTTATGTTGAAGATATTAGTGACTTATGCCGTACAAGGTGAATTTACAGAAATCAAGTGGCCCGATGTGGAGGTATATTATGTACGGACAGGCATTGGAAAAGTGAAAGCGGCTTTTCATTTGGCGGAAGCCATTCAGCAGGTGAAGCCGGATATTGTGATCAATCAGGGAACAGCCGGAACGATTAACCATCAGGTTGGGGATGTCTTTGTCTGCCGTCATTTTGTCGACCGGGATATGCATAAAATGTCCGGATTAGGAATGGAGTGCCACATTGATTCGTCAGAGTTGCTTGCTGCCAAAGGCTTTTGCCGGCACTGGACCGAATCGGCAACTTGCAATACCGGTGATAGCTTCCTGACCGAACTGACGGATATTGAAGGGGATGTGGTAGATATGGAAGCCTATGCACAGGCCTTTGTGTGCAGGGCTAAGGAGATTCCTTTTATTTCGGTGAAATATGTTTCGGATGTGATCGGGCAGAATTCTGTGAAGCATTGGCAAGACCGGCTGGAAGATGCTCGTGCGGGATTGTCTCACTTCTTCAATGTTTTGAAAGAAAGTATATGATAAGTCACTCCTACGGCTATCAGGAAGAGGAGTACTTTGACCCAAACCAACGGAATCAGGAAAAAAATGCAATAAAGCATCGTGCCCCACATTAGCAGGAGTGAGATGATTTTAGCGCGTAAAGGGATTGCCTTATTTTCACGGAAGTTACGTATATAGGTACCGAAATATTTGTGATTCAGCAGCCATTGGTATAGGCGCGGAGATCCTTTGAAGTAGAGGGCGGCAGTGAGCAGCAAGAAAGGAGTAGTGGGTAACAATGGCAGGAAAATACCGAGAATGCCAAGTCCCAGTGAAAGAGTACCTAATATAATACAGATCGTTTTCATTCCGCAAAAATAGGAAAAATAACTTTTCTCGCTGAATGAAAACTATCTTTTGTATTATCTTTGTAGCCGCACCGAGGTGACATTAGGTGTAGTAACCATTAATAATACATATAACGATGTTTACAGTAATTAAACGAATGGAAATATCGGCTGCACATAAGCTGATTCTTCCGTACCGGAGTAAATGCGCCACTCTTCACGGTCACAACTGGATTATCACTGTCTATTGCCGTTCAGAACGGCTCAACTCGGATGGAATGGTAGTGGATTTTACCCAGATAAAACAGACCGTCAAGGAAAAACTGGATCACCAGAATCTGAATGAAGTACTTCCTTTTAATCCCACGGCGGAAAATATTGCCCGTTGGGTATGCAAGCAGATTCCACAGTGTTATAAGGTAGAGGTACAGGAGTCGGAAGCAAATACGGTGATTTATGAGAAAGATTAACGAGATTTTTTATAGTTTACAGGGAGAGGGGTATCATACAGGTACCCCTGCTGTTTTCATACGTTTCTCAGGGTGTAATTTGAAGTGTGACTTTTGTGATACCCGGCATGAAATCGGTGAAATGATGACAGACGAAGAAATTGTAAATGAAGTAAAGAAGTATCCGGCTGTCATGGTGATTCTTACTGGGGGAGAGCCTTCGCTTTGGATTGACGATGCCTTTATCGATTTGTTGCACGGGGCGGGCAAGTATGTGTGTATCGAAACTAATGGAACGAAACCTTTGCCTGCTGCTATCGACTGGGTAACTTGTTCGCCTAAGCAGGGTGTCAAATTAGCTTTAAACCGGATGGATGAAGTTAAAGTTGTTTACGAAGGACAAAATATTGACGTTTATGAACAGCTTCCTGCCGAACATTTCTTCCTTCAGCCTTGTTCTTGTAATAACACCGCAGAAACGGTGGATTGCGTGATGCGACATCCCAGATGGAGACTTAGCCTGCAAACGCACAAACTGATAAATATTTTGTGAGCTACGGAAGCTGATACGAGGGCTGCATGTCATAAGCTGTGCATTATGAGTGGCTTTGCTGTCCCCGTACGTATTTCATAGTTGATAACTCGTGGCTTATGACTCGTGACTTGTAACTAATTAATGATATATTATGAAAGTAGGTTTGTTTATCCCCTGTTATATCAATGCCATCTATCCGCAGGTAGGGGTGGCATCATATAAATTACTGAAGAGCTTAGGGGTGGATGTCGATTATCCTCTTGATCAGACTTGTTGCGGACAGCCCATGGCAAACGCCGGTTTTCAAGATGAATCTTTAAAGATGGCTATCCGTTTCAATGATTTATTTCAGAAGTATGATTACATTGTAGGCCCGTCTGCCAGTTGTGTGGCTTTTGTGAAAGAAAACCATCCCGGTATTTTGGCTAAAGAGGGTCATCAATGCCAGAGTGCAGATAAGATTTACGACCTCTGTGCCTTTATTCACGATGTGATAAAACCTACGAAAATCCCTGCTCGTTTTCCCCATAAAGTCAGTATTCATAACAGCTGTCACGGTGTACGTGAACTTTTTCTATCTGCTCCGAGTGAATTGAACATACCTTATTTCAATAAATTGCGCGATTTGCTCCAGATGGTCGAGGGGATTGAAGTGTTTGAACCCAGCCACGTGGACGAATGTTGTGGTTTCGGCGGTATGTTTGCAGTCGAAGAGCAGGCTGTATCCGTCTGCATGGGACGTGATAAGATACGGCACCATATGGAGACTGGTGCCGAATACATAACCGGAGCCGATAGCTCCTGTCTGATGCATATGCAGGGTATCATTGAGCGTGAACACCTGCCTATCCGAATTATTCATGTTGTAGAAATATTAGCATCACAATTATGAGTACCAAGCATGCAAAAGCTGCCGAGAGGTTTCTGGAAAATCCGGTGATGGCAGCATGGCACAATGAGACCCTTTGGATGGTCCGTGCCAAAAGAGATAAGATGAGCAAGGAAGTACCCGAGTGGGAAGAATTGCGTGACAAGGCATGTGCGTTGAAACTTTATTCCAACAGCCACCTTGAGGAACTCTTGCTGGAATTTGAGAAAAACGCCACAGCCAACGGAGCCATCGTTCATTGGGCAAAGGATGCGGAAGAGTATCGTGCCATTGTTTATGAAATATTGAGCAGTCATGGAGTGAAACATTTTGTGAAAAGCAAATCGATGTTGGCGGAAGAGTGTGAACTAAACCCGTTCCTGATAGAGAAAGGAATAGACGTTGTGGAGTCCGATCTCGGAGAGCGTATTCTTCAGTTGATGAATCTGGCGCCAAGTCATATTGTGCTTCCGGCTATTCACATCAAGCGTGAACAGGTGGGAGAGCTGTTTGAAAAGGAAATGGGAACGGAGAAAGGTAATTTTGATCCTACTTATCTGACCCATGCCGCTCGAAAAAGCTTGCGGAACATCTTCCTGAATGCGGAAGCTGCTATGACGGGAGCCAACTTTGCCGTAGCATCCACTGGAGATATAGTGGTTTGCACGAACGAAGGAAATGCTGATATGGGGACATCGTGCCCGACACTGAATATTGCTGCTTTCGGTATGGAGAAGATCGTGCCGGATATGGAAGCTTTGGGAGTGTTTACCCGTTTGTTGGCGCGTTCGGCAACAGGGCAACCTATCACTACCTATACCTCTCAATATCGTAATCCTCGTGAAGGAGGCGAATATCATATTATCATTGTAGATAACGGACGAAGCGCTTTGCTTGCCCATCCCGATCATATCAAGACTTTGAATTGCATCCGATGCGGTGCTTGTATGAATACTTGTCCGGTGTATCGCCGGAGCGGGGGATATTCCTACACCTACTTTATTCCCGGTCCTATCGGTATCAATCTGGGTATGGCACATGATCCGGAAAAGTATTATGATAACCTGTCAGCCTGTTCGCTGTGTATGTCTTGTTCGGATGTTTGTCCGGCAAAGGTAGACCTGGCTGAACAGATTTATAAATGGCGGCAGGATCTGGATAAGATTGGAAAAGCTAATACGGGTAAAAAAATAATGTCCGGTGGCATGAAAGTATTGATGGACCATCCGGCTCTATTCAATGCGGCTCTTTGGGCTGCTCCGGCAGTTAACCATTTGCCGCGTTTTATCAAATACAATGATTTGGATGCCTGGGGTAAGGGTCGCGAACTGCCTGAGTTTGCCAGCGAATCGTTCAACGAGATGTGGAAGAAAAATAAAGTGCAAGGAAAGGAGGAAAACAAATGAGTAGTAAAGAAGAGATATTGGCGAGTATCCGTAAAAATACGAAGAACCGTTATGAATACCCTGATTGGCAAATCAAAACCACTACTTATCCGGATGTGGTTGCCAAATTCTGCGAGATGAGTTTTGCTGTCGGAGGTGAAGCTATTGTATTGGGGGAGGGAGAAGATATCAATGCTGTCATCCGTCGTACTTACCCTGATGCTGCCAGTATTGCTTCCGATCTGGAGGAAATCACCTGCGCTACATTCAATCCTGATTTGCTGACTCGCGCACAAGATCTGGATGGAACCGATATAGCTGTTGTTAAAGGCGAAATTGGGGTGGCCGAGAATGCAGCTGTCTGGATTCCCCAAACGGTGAAGTACAAAGCGCTCTATTTTATAGCCGAAAAACTGGTGATTGTTTTGGACAAAAACCGTATTGTGAGCAATATGCATCAGGCTTACGAGCTGATAAAAGATGAAAAATATAAATTTGGTACATTTATCTCCGGCCCTTCAAAAACTGCTGATATAGAGCAAGCGTTGGTGATGGGAGCGCACGGTGCGAGAGATGTATTGGTAATATTGAAGTGATGAGGGAATGTTTATCTGTGGTGAAACAGATTTCTGCAATATCCTCTTATACAAATATATGTTTGCAAATAAAGTAAAGAAAGTGGCTGCCATTCACGACCTTTCCGGTATGGGAAGGGTTTCTCTGACAGTCGTAATTCCTATTCTGTCGTCTATGGGGTTTCAGGTATGTCCGTTGCCTACGGCCATCCTTTCTAATCACACGCAATATCCGCATTTCACTTTTCTTGATCTGACGGATGAAATGCCTCGTATTATTGCCGAGTGGAAACGTTTGGAGGTGGAGTTCGATGCTATCTATACCGGTTATTTAGGATCACCCAGGCAGATTCAGATTGTATCTGACTTTATCCGTGATTTTCGCCGGAAAGATAGCTTGACGGTGATAGATCCTGTCTTGGGAGACAATGGTAAACTCTATTCAAATTTTGATGAAGCGATGGTGGCAGAGATGCAGCAGTTGATCACACATGCCGATGTGATAACCCCCAATCTGACGGAACTTTTCTATCTGCTCGGCCGTCCGTATAAAGAGACCAATACCGATCAGGAATTAAAGGATTATCTGCATAGCCTGTCGGAAAAAGGGCCTGAGGTGGTGATCATAACCAGTGTGCCTGTGTTGGATGAACCTCACAAAACTTCGGTTTATGCTTATAACCGGACAGGAAATCGCTATTGGAAAATCACTTGCCCTTATCTGCCTGCCCATTATCCGGGTACGGGAGATACATTTACGAGTGTCATTACCGGAGCTTTGCTTCAGGGAGACAGCCTTCCCATTGCTTTGGATCGTGCTACCCAGTTTATCCTGCAGGGAATTCGTGCCACTTTCGGTTATGAGTATGATAACCGTGAAGGTATTCTGTTAGAAAAGGTACTCCATAATCTTGATATGCCAATTCAGAGTAGCAGTTACGAGCTGATTTAAATGTTTCCGGAGTACATCTATTCATAAAAAAGCACTGCTCCAAAAATGAAACAGTGCTTTTTGCCCTTTAAAGATGCATCTTTATTTTACTTCTTCACCTTTTTCGTTCATTACTACAGTTGTCTCTGTACCGTCTTTCTGTGTAACGACTACTTTGTAGAGTTTGCCGTCTTCTTTAGCTGTTACTGATGCTTCTTTGATAGTCGATTCAGGATAAGCTTTTCCGAGGGCTTCGGTTACTGCTGCAGGGAGATCTTTTACTTCAATCTTTGTATACTCGTCTTGTGGAGCCTGTGCAGTCGTTACTACTGCGTTAGCGTTTTCTACGTTCTGTGCGAATGCTACTGAGCTACCTAATCCCATAACCAATGCTATTGCTACTAATACCTTTTTCATAATTGTAAGTTTTGAGTTAATAAATGAGGTTTGTTTTTCTGTAAGCCGTTTGCTTACGATAATAGTAGTGCAAGCGGTGTGCCAGAATAAAGGCATATGTATTATGCTGCTGATTATTAGATTGTTATATTCAAAGGTCTAAACCTCAATCTGTGGAAATTGGGGTTTTGGGGTGTGGATAACGTGGAAAACTTCCACAGTATCAGATACCTTTGGCAGTTTCTGCGAGCCGTATAAATTCTCTTTTATATCCCTTTTCGTCGTTTTCCAAGCCGGTCTTTGCCAAAGAAATCACTTTGTCATAATTGGCATTTCCCTTGAATTCAGAATCTCTCAGCAGTTGTCCGAACATGGCTACTGCGGCTGCGAAACGAAAATCGGCGGAAACCCGGTTGTTTTTAGAGTCAGTCAACGCCTGTTCTATCTTTTTGCTGGTATTGCCGTCCGGTGTTTTGTAGCGTAGTTTGACGGTTAGTAATTCGTTAGAGTCGTTGACAGAGGTGGCAGTCTTTTGTTTCTTCTGATATTTCAAATCGTCCACTTTTCCGGTAAAATCACTTTTTACCCCTACAGGAATCACTTCATAGAAAGTTGTGACTGTATGTCCGGCTCCCATTTCTCCTGCATCTTTTGTGTCGTTGTTGAAGTCTTCATCTGCCAGCAAACGACTTTCATAGCCAATCAACCGATAGGCTTGTACCTGTGTCGGGTTAAACTCCACTTGTAGTTTTACGTCTTTGGCGACCGTATGTAAAGTTGCTCCGAACTCGTTCACCAATACCCGGTTGGCTTCTTGCAGATTGTCGATATAGGCATGATTGCCGTTTCCCTTTTCGGCAAGAGTCTGCATCTTGCTGTCTTTATAGTTTCCCATCCCATATCCTAATACGGTGAGGAATACACCGCTCTTACGTTTTTGCTCAATCAGTTTCTCCAGTTCCTGATCCGATGATACGCCCACATTGAAATCACCATCGGTACAGAGGATGATGCGGTTATTGCCACCGGTTATAAAGTTTTTCCGGGCAATTTTATAAGCCAGTTTAATTCCTTCTCCTCCCGCTGTAGAGCCTCCTGCCTCCAGTTCGTCAATGGCTTCGCGTATTTTCTGTTTATCGCTTCCCGGTGTGGATGCCAGTTTCTCTCCGGCAGCGCCCGAATACACCACGATTGCTACTTTATCTTTATCTCTCAGATTGTTAACTAATAACTTTAATGATGATTTTACCAGATCCAGACGTTCGGGACCATACATCGAACCGGATACGTCGATCAGGAAGATTAGGTTCGAAGCAGGTAAGTTTTCGGTAGGAATTTCTTTTGCTTTCAATCCGATGCGGACTAACCGATGCTGTTCGTTCCAAGGACAAGTACCTATTTCTGATGTGATTCTTACCGGATCGTTCCCTGTTGGTTGTGCATAATTGTAAGAGAAGTAGTTTATTAATTCTTCTGTACGGATGGCATCAGCCGGAGGTAGCTCTCCTTTATTAAGGAATCGGCGCATATTGCTATATGAAGCTACATCCACATCGATCGAGAAAGTAGATAGCGGATTATCCCACACTTTCTTAAATCCATTTTCCTGTATTGCTTTATATTCTTCGGCAGACATCCCTACGTTGTATAACAGGCTGTGGTTCATTGCGATGGGGGTAGCACCGCAAATCATTTTTTGTGTTTCTACCCCATAACCTATCACTACGCATTCTTCCAACTGTTGTGTATCCGTTTCCAAGGCGACATCTAAACGGGCAGAAGTCACTTTTATTTTTTGAGTGCGATATCCTATGAAAGAGAATACTAAGGTTGCTCCTTTGTTTGCACGAATGGAATAGGTACCGTCTGTGCCGGTAATGGTTCCGTTCTGTGTACCGTTTATTACAACGGAGCAACCGGCCACCGCTTCTCCGCTTTCAGCGTCTGTAACTATACCTTTTACTATGAAAGGCTGTGCACTGACTGCTCCCCATGAAATTACTGTCATTAGCAGTATAAGCATCAAAGCTCTGAATTGATTCGTTTTCATACTTTTATTGTTTTAAGTGGATAAATTTGATTCCTTGTTTTACTCAATAGATGCAATTCTCTTATAGATTCCATAAATAGATTCCTCTTTTTTTTAACTTTGCAAAAAAAAATCCTGTTTTTCAGAAGAAACATATCGGAACAGACGGACGAGGAACTATTGCAGCATTATATGAAGTCCGGTGAAACAGAGTATTTCGGTGAACTTTATAACCGTTATATTCCGTTGTTGTATGGCGTGTGTCTGAAGTATCTCAAAGATGAAGCCCGGGCTCAGGATGCGGTGATGGAACTTTTTGAAGATTTGCTTCCTAAAGTCACCCATTATGAAATAAAAACTTTCCGGACCTGGATATACCGGGTAGTAAAGAATCATTGCTTGCAAATATTACGGAAAGACTCTAAAGAGATTTCATTGGATTATACTGTTCATATTGTGGAATCCGATGAATTTTTGCATCTTTTATGTGAAGAGGAAAGTAATGCGGACCAATTGGAAGCTTTGCATCATTGTCTAAAGAAACTTTCTGAACCCCAACGCGTCAGCATACGGCATTTCTTTATAGAAGAAATGTCTTATGCCGATATAGTTGCGCAAACCGGTTTTACGCTGAATAACGTAAAGAGCTATATCCAGAACGGAAAACGTAATTTGAAGATTTGTATTAAAAATCAGCTTAAGGAATGAAACTATTAGACTACATACGGGGAGCCCGCAAAGGAAAAGAGGCGCATCGGCTGGAGAAAGAGGCTATGCGTGATCCTTTTCTGGCCGACGCGCTCGAAGGTTACAGCCGTGTAGGGAATGGAGCCGACGAGCAGATTGAGGAGTTGCGCCGTCGGATTAGAGCCCGTGCTGTGCGAAAGCGTAACCATGCTGTGGTCTGGAGTATCGCCGCCAGCCTGCTGATTGGAGTTTGTATCGGCTCTTATTTCCTTTTTCAGGAGAAACCTTTGTCGGATGAAGCACGGATGGCAATGGAACAAGCGGTTCATCCGAAACCCTTGTCGGTATATGAGGAAGAGAAGAAAGATGAGTTGGCTGAGGTGGTAATAAAGGATTCGGCAGGCCCGTCGAAGAAATTGATTTCAGAGAATAAGAAGAAAAAAATGCTTGCGCCTTCATCTGAGGTTCCTCAAGTAATGACTCAGGAGTTGATGGAAGAAGCGCTGGAAGCCACCATTGACGACGAACCTTCGGCTATGGACAAAAAAATGGTTATGAGAGCTTCGGTGGCTAATGATAGTAGTTTTAACGCTAAAGTGGCTGTTGTTGGTAAGGTGCGTGGTAAAGTGACCGATCCCAGTGGTGAACCTCTTGTTGGTGCCACAGTCAGGGTGAAAGGGACTAATCAGGGGACTATCTCAGATGAAAATGGTGATTTTACTTTAAAGACAGATGGGAATCGGGAACTTTCAGTCGATTATATCGGTTATGAATCTGTTGTCCTTCCTGCTGATACGACTAAAGATTTATTGATAGCTATGAACGTAGATGATGCTACACTTGACGAGGTTGTAGTGGTAGGATACGGTTCGCAGCCGAAGAGTAGCGTTACAGGTGCTATAACGAGCTTAAAGATGTCAGGTACACCGCAACCGTCTATAGGGCGAAAAGCTTTTCGGAGGTATCTGAAAGAGAATCTGGTGCATCCTTCCGACAAAGAGTGTGCACGTGCCAAGGGAAAAGTGATTCTTACTTTCCGGGTAGATAAGGATGGACGTCCGGAATCCATTAGTGTTAAAAAGGGACTTTGTGCTTCGGCCGATAAAGAGGCCATTCGTCTGATTGAAGAGGGACCTGACTGGACTATTGGTGATGAACCGGTAGAGGTGAGTATCCGTTTCTGATAAACGAAAATCCCGCTTAGGTCACCTGACTTAAGCGGGATTTTTTTTGCACGGGAGGAGAGGCTCGAACTCCCGACACCCGGTTTTGGAGACCGGTGCTCTACCAACTGAGCTACTCCCGTGTTTGCGGCTGCAAAGGTAGAATAAACTTCTGAATTGGCAAGCTTTTATGCAAAGAAGTTGCTAATTATTTTAATTTTTCCCATTCTTCGGGTTTGAAGCCTACCAATACGAAATAGTCTGTTACTACTAATGGCCGTTTCACCAGTTTGCCGTTAGTGGCCAAAAGGGCGATCTGTTCTTCTTCGGTCATTGTCGGGAGCTTGCTGCTGAGCTTCAGCTCTTTATATACTACTCCGCTGGTGTTGAAAAACTTCTTAACGGGTAGTCCGCTCAATGGAATCCAGGCTTTCAACTCCTCTGTCGTGGGATTATCTTCCACTATAAGGCGGTTGGTATACTCAATTTTGTTTTCCGTCAGCCACTTTTTGGCTTTTTGGCAAGTACTGCATGCAGGATATTGCAAAAAAAGAGGTTTCATATTTATTCTATATTAAGCATTTGTAAATCTTGATACATGACACGGTAAGCTGCCGCTTTTTTATCCAGTGCCAATGGGTATGCCCGTGAAGAAGAAGGCATCCGGTATAGTCGCATCGGACGTCCTTCAAAAACAAATTCAGAGAAATCTCCCACTTTGGGTTCTCTCACTTCGAATTGTGTCCGGAGAGTGTCTGTTGCCTTTTGTCCTGTTGTGACGATGGCTTTGCATTCCGGAATTAACCTGAGGAGCCGGCTTATGTCAGTGGGCTGCACCACTTCCAGAAACTTATCGGAAGCATTGTCCTGTAATCGTCGGATGGATGATGCGGTATCGAACAGTGCTATTCCTTTGTCGTTAAGGAAGTCTGTTATCCGTTCACGACAAAAGGCCTTCCTGTTTTCGTTCAGAAAATAATCCTTGTTGTTGAAGAATAAAAGTCCGACGATTCTCCACATATCATTGTTCAGGTTCGGGTAATAAAAGTCCATTGACCATCGCTTTTTCTGGGGTGGAAAACTTCCCAGCATCAGCAATCGGGCATTGGCCGGGAGAAAAGGTTCTAACGGGTGGTTTTCTATTTCTATGTCCATTATTCGCTATTTGATTGGGAACAAAAATAGTGATAATATCTATTTTATAGAAACGTACTCCCACGATTTTTAATTACTTTTGCGCCTTAATTCAAAAAACATTCAACATGAGAAGAACCGCTATTGCTATTTTCTGTCTGTTTATCTTGTCTGTCGGCGTCGGGTTAAAGGCACAGAACATCCAGTTGCATTATGATTTTGGACGTTCTTTGTATGATAAAGATTTAAAAGGTCGTCCTGTGCTAACCTCTACTGTGGAGAAGTTTCATCCCGACAAGTGGGGAAGCACTTATTTCTTTGTCGATATGGATTATACCTCAGACGGAGTGGCTGCCGCTTATTGGGAAATAGCACGTGAATTGAAATTCTGGAAGAATCCATTTTCGGTACATGTGGAATATAACGGTGGACTTGCCAAAGGTTTTTCTTATAATAACGCCTATTTGGGTGGTGCAACATATACTTATAATAATGCTTCTTTTTCACGTGGATTTTCATTGTCGGTCCTGTATAAGTATATTCAGAAACATCGTTCTCCCCATAACTTCCAGTTGACCGGGACCTGGTACATGAATTTCAGCAGGAACCTGCTTACTTTCTCCGGATTTGCTGATTGGTGGCGCGAAGAGACGGCTTATGGCAAAACGATTTTTCTTACCGAACCTCAGTTTTGGGTGAATCTGAACCGTATAAGAGGTATCAGTGACAAGTTTAATCTGAGTGTAGGTTCAGAAGTTGAGCTGAGTAATAATTTCGGTGGACGCGATGGTTTTTATGTCATCCCTACACTGGCGCTAAAATGGACAATAAACTAAAAAACTGATGAAAACTGATTTGATATACGGTATTGAGGACCGTCCGCCGTTTAAAGATGCTTTATTTGCGGCATTGCAACATCTGCTTGCTATTTTTGTAGCTATTATTACTCCTCCGTTGATTATTGCCAGTGCTCTGAAACTGGATGTAGAGAAAACCGGATTTTTGGTATCGATGTCTCTTTTTGCTTCGGGAGTGTCTACTTTTATCCAGTGCCGACGTTTTGGCCCTATCGGGGCGAGACTGCTTTGTATACAAGGCACGAGCTTTTCGTTTATTGGTCCGATCATTGCTACGGGGCTTGTAGGCGGACTTCCTCTTATTTTTGGTGTCTGTATGGCGGCAGCTCCCATTGAAATGGTTATTAGTCGTACCTTCAAGTATATGCGCAATATCATCACTCCGCTGGTTTCGGGTATTGTGGTATTGCTTATCGGGTTGAGTCTGATAAAGGTAGGTATTGTTTCTTGTGGAGGTGGTTATGCTGCGATGGATAATGGAACATTTGCTTCTTGGGAGAACCTTTCGATTGCAGGTGTGGTTTTGCTCAGCGTTTTGTTTTTCAATCGTTGCAAAAATAAATATTTGCGTATGAGTTCTATTGTGCTGGGACTTTGTTTAGGATATGGGCTCGCTTTTGCTTTAGGAAAAGTGGATATGAGTGCTTTGAATGTAGAGATGTTGATGAGTTTTAATATTCCTCAGCCATTTAAATACGGACTTGATTTTAATGTGTCTTCTTTTATCGCTATCGGGCTGGTGTATATGATTACAGCTATTGAGGCGACCGGAGATGTGACGGCGAATTCAATGATTTCAGGTTTGAAGATTGAAGGTGACGACTACCTGAAACGGGTTTCGGGTGGTGTGATGGCCGATGGCTTTAATTCTTTCCTGGCAGGTATTTTCAATTCTTTCCCGAACTCTATTTTTGCGCAGAATAATGGAATTATTCAGCTGACAGGAGTAGCCAGTCGGTATGTGGGTTACTATATAGCGGCAATGCTGATTCTTTTAGGATTATTCCCGATTGTAGGAGCTGTTTTTTCGTTGATGCCGGACCCGGTGTTGGGCGGAGCTACTTTGTTGATGTTCGGAACTGTGGCAGCAGCCGGAATCCGCATCGTTTCGTCACAAAACATCGGACGTAAGGAGACATTGGTGCTGGCTGTCAGTCTTTCATTAGGGCTGGGAGTGGAATTGATGCCTGATGTATTGAGTCAGGCTCCCGAAGCTATCCGCAGTATCTTTTCGTCAGGCATCACTACCGGTGGCTTGACTGCGATTATAGCAAATATCGTAATTCGGGTGAAAGAGGAAGAAGAACGATGAATGATGAACAGTGAACGATAAACAGTTCATCGTTTATCGTTCACTGTTTATCGTTTATAATACTTCCAGATTACTCATCCGGTCTGTTGTGTGGAATTCAAATTCCGGATATTCATATAGTTTGAAGCGGGGCTCTGTTTCTCCTTCCGTATAGCTCCAGATGCTGGCATAGTCTTCCGGATCTTCCCCCATTTTGCTTAATTGCCTTAAATAAGCTGCGAGCGATTTATTTTCCACGATATATATTTTCCCCAACTTGTCAATAATAGAACTGTGGCGTCGGGTACTGTCATGGTCAAAGCGAAGGATGCGTTTACCTTCTTCGGTGATTCCCACCAGGTTGAATGTCATGCTCTTGCCGATAGCAGGCAGATTGAGTACGCTTCGGTCTGTAGCCATGAACGGTAGATGGTGTTTCTTCATGAAACGGCGTATACGGGCGGCTGTGTCTTCACCTGTTTCGAGAAGAGAATATAGTTCGTCAGCTTGTTCCGGAGTTAGTTTACCAAATGTTTTTTCCTCATGCTGTTCCTGCATCGACCGGCTGTTAGGTGTGAATACAGCATAATTTTCATTGAATCCTTTGACAGAGAAGGTATAGTAACAGACCACTCCCAGCGAGTTGAGCACTTGGCGTAGCCTTGTGGTATGTCCTCGTCGGGATGCTGCCACAGTATATACGAGCTGATTAGTGATAAGCCATCCGGCGGAAAGGATTTTCCGGATGGCTTCCCGGGTTTGTGGTGTCACCTCCAACGGGCTCTGGAAGTGGGTCTGAATTATAAATTGTTTCATTCCGATGGCAGAGGCTTTTTCTTTGAATTCTCTCAGAATCTCTATCAGTTCGTCATTGATGCGCATAGGCAGGTAAGCCAGTAATCTCGATCCTAAACGGACACGCTGTAATTCAGCGTATTTTTCTCCTTCCGGACGTTCTTGGTTTGCTTTTCGTTTTCGTGCGGCCATGCGATATACGGCTTCAAGAATGTTTCGCAAAGTCTTGTTCTGGCTCATCAAAGCATCTCCTCCGGTAATCAATATATCTCGTAACTGGGTGTCTTCTTCAAAATAAGTCATCAACCTGCGTAGTTTCTTATCCCAACTTTCTTTAGGGCGGAGCGCGTCGAATTCAAAATTCAGTCGTTCGCTTTGGAAGTCGTACATACGTTGACATGAAGCGCACAGTCCTCCGCAGGCACGTCCCATTGTATCGGGAATCAGGATAGCTACTTCCGGATAGCGACGGTGAATGTTATGCCCGTCCGGCAATAGCCATCCCGCAGCGTTCGGTTTTCCGGCTTCTACAATATCTTCGCGCTCCCAGGCACGGATATTGCCGTAGGTTTCCACCAAACGGGGTGAATAGAGGATGTAGCTTCGGATAGCTTCGTCATTGTATCCTTCGCCGTTGGTGTTGAGCAAAGAAAGATAATAGGGCGTGGCGAAGAAAGGCATCCCTTTTTTACGGGCTCTGGACAATAAATACATTGTTTCGCTGGAAAGAGAATTTCCGAGGAAGCGGTTGAGTTCGGCAGGAGTTTTGATAGCCATCGAAAGGTGGAAGCGGAAATCATCCCACCACCGGCAGACCTGATGGTATTTCTCCTCATAACTCAATCCTTCTTCAAAGTGGAACCGGGAGGATGGCTTTGATTTCCGGTTCTCTATTTTTTGTATCAGCAGATGCAGCATTCGTTCTTTGTTTTCGGTGCGTAGCTCTATCACGTCTTCGTCCAGTCCGGTGGCCCAGCGTTCGGTTCTGTTTTTGATTCGTTGCGGAGAGGGTAGGGGTATTTCCGGGTCCTCCAGTCTTTTGAAGAGGTTATACAGATCCAGGAACAAGTCAGTAGGCATTTCTGCATTTTCCAGATTCCCGGTCAAGAAGCGTCGGAGAAGGGATAAGGTCTGTATTTGCATATCCTGTTCGTTAGACAATTCATGAACTGTCTTTCCGTCGTAGTTGATAAGGAGTCGAATTTGCTCACCCGCTTTGTTCCCTCCGGATATGTGAGAAGCAAGGAACTCTTGCAGGTGGCTTTTAAAGTCTGTGTCATCAAGACTTTGCCGGGCCATTGCTGTGAGTTCGGGTAACTCCTGACAGTATAGTTGACGGATTTGGGAAAGTGTGAGTGAAAGCATTTTCTTTTGTTTCATACGCGATTGTTTTTAAGTTGTTAAAATTGAAATATTTGCATAAATATAATAAAAAAAGCGGAGGTAGAAAACCTCCGCTTTGCTATTCGTGCTATTCTTTACGATTCTTTTTTGTTTAATAACATTCAGCTTTTCATTTTGTTTTTGCTTCTTCGTCCTTGTGTTTAGGCTCCTTTTTAGCCAACAAGACAATGTTATAAACGTACTCTGACATCCATTGTTCCGAGAATCCGAGACGTTCTTTGTATTGACGTACAGCCGCTGCCGTTTTGTGTACGTCATCTGCTTTCCATACCGTTTTGGTACATACATCATGTACTGTTTTTTCTGTCATGGAGCGCAGGGCCTTTTTAAATAGGGCCGGCATACGGAATTTCCATTGCATCAGGTTACCCATCAGCATCATCAGGTCGCTTGAGAATCCCTGATACATGAAAAGGTATGCTTGTACATCGTTTTGCGTACGGCAGTTTTTTTTGATAGATGTGTCTATCTCTTTAAAGAATGATTCACTGATGCCGTAATCCTGCATCAGCATCTTGCGGGATGCCGATTTCTCGGCTAATCCTAACTTACCTCCTTGCGTGGCTACTTTGAACAAACGTTTGAAGTTGGCTACATCCGGCAGGAAGCGGATATTTGTGATACCCAAATTTACTGCAATTACAGATTGAAAATATACACGTGTCAGTGATACGAAGTCTTCGACATTGCCCACTACTTTTGCGTCAGCGTCGGCTTGTTTCTTGAATAAGTTAGCGAATATGCTCATAAGTCATTTGGTCAATTTATAGATTGAGGCTGCAAATTTACTAAATAACTTGTTAAATTGCTACAGATTATATGGATAACATCTATTCTTTTTGAGGTACTTTACCAACATTCGATGTCCTGCTCTATGTCTTTCATTTTGTTTTTGGTGAATACCGGACTTTGGATGCCCGCTTTCTTCTGTTCACGATAGTCCTGCAATAAGCGGAAAGCATATTTTCCGAGGAAGGAAATTGCTATCAGGTTGCAGACAGCCATTAATCCCATGGTAATATCTGCCAGTCCCCATACGAAGTCGAGTGTGGACATGGCACCTACCCATACCATGGCGCCTACCAATATCCGGTAGAGGTATACCACCCATCTCCTGTGGGTAAGATAGCGGATGTTTGCTTCACCGTAATAATAATTTCCAATGATACTGCTGAACGCAAAAAAGAAGAGAGCGATTGCCACAAAAATACCTCCGAGGCTCCCTATTTCATTGTTCAGTGCATGCTGGGTAAGTTGCACTCCATTGGTCGAACCGTCGAGCGGAGCACCACTGAAAAGAATGATAAATGCCGTACACGAACAGATGATAAGTGTATCTGTAAAAACTCCTAAAGTCTGGATCAGGCCCTGCTTGACGGGATGTGACACGTATGCTGTGGCGGCTGCATTGGGTGCGGAACCCATACCGGCTTCATTGCTGAACAGGCCCCGTTTGATGCCTTGCATCAGAGCAGCTCCCATACCGCCTCCCAAAGCTTGTTGCCAACCAAAAGCATGACTGATGATGGTTTCGATAACACCTGGCAGATGCGTGATGTTCAGGAGTACAATGGCGAGTGCCAGCCCTACATATCCCAGTGCCATAATGGGGACAATGATGCTGCTTACTTTGGCGATGCGCTGGATGCCTCCGAAGATGATCAATAAAGTGAGCCCGGTCAGGATGATTCCCATCGGTATGTGGTTGATGCCGAATGCATGCTCTACGGCCGCACAAATGGTATTACTCTGTACCGAATTGAAAGCGAAACCGAAAGTAATGGTAATTAGTATGGCAAAAAGAATTCCCATCCATGGCTTCTTCAATCCCTTCTTCATGTAATAAGCAGGACCTCCTATAAATGATTCCTTTCCTTTTTCTTTATATAACTGTGCAAGGGTAGATTCGACAAAAGCACTTGATGCTCCTAACAAGGCAATGATCCACATCCAGAATATCGCACCCGGTCCGCCTACGGCAATAGCTGTAGCTACGCCTGCAAGATTTCCTGTCCCGACACGACTTGCCAGTGATATGGCGAAAGCCTGGAATGAAGAAATATGTTTTTCTCCGTTCTCCTCTTTTCCGCCGGAATCTTTCAGAAGACGTACCATTTCGCCAATCATCCGGAATTGTACGAAACGGGTTTTAAGCGTGAACCAAACGGCGCACCCCAACAGCATTGCGATAAGGATGTAGGTCCATAATATATCGTTAATCAGATCCATGTCTTTGTTAATTAAACCATCGGTGTATTGTTCTATGGTTCATCCGGCCGATACGTAGTTGAACCATCGTTTTAATAATGTTGATAATCAGTAGATTATATTTACCTGCTTTTTCCTCGGTATGTAAATCCATTTACTTCGGCGTGTAAAAGCATTTACCTCGGCATGTAAATCCATTTACCTCGGTATGTAAAAGCATTTACCTCGGCATGTAAATGGAACTGGCATTCAAGGCAACAGATGCTCTCCCTTAGGGTGCGCGTCAAAACACCGTATTCTCCGGCCCCCCCTTCTATTTCAGTCGGAAGTAGAATTTGTGGTTTTCGAATATTGGTTCCACAATGTCGAACCGGATCAACTTAGCCAATAAATGCTCTGCGGCCCGTCGGGAAATACCTGCTTGCCGGCAATAGCGATTCAGTGAGAGTGAGGTGTTTTTTTCCAGTAAGTCGAGTAATAACTGTTCTCGCTCGGTATATTGGATCAGTTCACCTGCCGGATTTCCGCTTTGCTGCCAAATGCGCAGATGTACCGGAGTAGCCAGGATATTCTCGTCTTTAATGCGGATATATGCCAGTGGTTTACCGGTTTCATCCTTGGCATAAACAGGCTTGTTCTCACTTTCCTCTATTTGTACGACTAATACAGAACGTCCTTCGACGTGAAATGTTTGCATGGAATAATGCACTTTCGGCTGACAGTAAAGTTGGGCAGCTGCTTCTATCATGTATTTTTCTTCGTCCGAACGTACACCGGCAATTTTCCCATTGTCTTTTACTCCGATCAACAACCGTCCTCCATCGGTGTTGGCAAAGGCCGACAGCGTTTTGGCAATCTTGCGGGCATCGGATATTTCAAATTTAAAGTCTTGTTGCTGATGCTCCCCTTCGGCTATCAATGCGTGTATGTAATCAGTATCTGTAAGCGGTTTCATGCTTGCAAAAGTAGATAAAAAAGACTAAACCTCATTTTTTTGCCGATTTTTAGCCGATAATTTCAAAAAAAATATCGTTTTTATGCGTTTATTTCGGGAAAGGATGTATTTTTGCCCATCATTATTAACGAAGAAATAAATAAGGATTATGAAAGAATTAGTAGAAAAGATTGCTACTTTGGTAGCTGAGTTCAACAAAGATGCAAATGCTCAGATCGAAAATGGTAACAAAGCTGCAGGAACTCGTGCCCGTAAAGCTTCATTGGAAATCGAAAAAGCAATGAAAGAATTCCGTAAAGTATCTTTAGAAGAATCAAAGAAGTAATCTTACGAATAGAAGAAAATGAAAAGCCGGTCTCAGTTTTGTGACCGGCTTTTTTATTTTACAGAAACTAAGCTTGTATCTATTGGCAGAAATAGTAAATTAGCAGGTATCCTCTTTTTTTGCAGATACTGTTTCCTCTTTTATTTCTGAGGTAAAAGTTTCAAGTATTCTCCATATCCTTCTTCCTGCATTTTCTCTTTGGGGATGAAGCGTAAGGATGCACTGTTGATACAATAGCGCAATCCTCCTTTGTCTTTGGGACCATCGGTGAAAACATGTCCCAGATGTGCGTCTCCCGTTTTACTCCGTACCTCCGTCCGCACCATTCCGTGTGATGTATCCGTCTTTTCTTTCACTGACTCTTTTTCGATCGGTTTGGTGAAGCTGGGCCAACCACATCCGGAATCGAACTTATCTGTTGAAATAAAAAGGGGCTCTCCGGTGGTGATATCTACGTAGATGCCATCTCGTTTTTCATTCCAGTATTCGTTATGGAAGGCTGGTTCGGTTGCATTCTTTTGTGTGACGGCATATTGTTCGGCTGTCAGCTTGTTGCGAAGTGTGGCATCATCCGGCTTTTTATAACTTGCCTGTGGTGTTTCGGCACCCTGTGCATTGGCCTTCTTTGCCAATTCAAAGAGTGCCGGATTTATGTGGCAGTATCCTCCGGGATTCTTATCCAGATAATCCTGATGGTATTCCTCTGCTTTATAGAAATTGGACAAAGGCTTCACTTCCACTATAATAGGTTTAGAGTATTCTTTGGCCAATTCACCGATGGCGCTCCGGATTGCAGGCAGATCTGCTTCGTCCGTATAATAGATACCGGTGCGGTATTGTGTTCCACGGTCATTTCCCTGTCGGTTCAGGCTTGTGGGATCAATCGTTTTAAAAAACAGGTCAATCAAAAGTTTCAGTGACACCTCTTGTGGGTTATAGTCCACTTTAACGGTTTCCGCAAAATTGGTTTTCCCTGTACATACCTGTTGATAGGTTGGGTTGGCAATGTTTCCATTGGCATATCCGGTCTGGGTTGACTTTACTCCTCTGATTTGTTTCAGGAAATGTTCAGTTCCCCAAAAGCAGCCACCCGCAAAATATATCTCACTCTGATTTTTCATACTTTTTTTCTCCTGTTTTTGTTGATAAATCCATTGTACGCCTTGTGCATAGCCGGTATAAATGATACCTGCCAACAGCACGACAAATATAGTGAACTTCTTTTTCATAATCCTTGGTCTCTTTTATAAATAACAAATGAACATCAATTTCTGATTATTAAGAACTGTTGTATCCTTCCATAAAGTGGTTAAAAAGAGATTATCTTTTGTTCTTTCAAGGGATTGTGCTTACTTTTGGCATAAACATTCTCTTGCTTTGCAGCAGAAAAAGAGTTCAGTATGGCAAAACAACAATTCAATAAACTAATTTGGCTGGTGGATACGATCTTTCGGAACGGACCTGTGACATTCGCCGAAATCAACCGTCGCTGGCGGGCGGGAGACGGTAGCCGTGTGGATATTCCTTTGCGGACTTTCCACAACCATCGACAAGCTATCGAGGAGATGTTCGACATCAACATTGAATGCGATAAGCGGGATAATACCTATTATATAGCAGATGCCGAGGGTATGTTGGGCGATAAGTTGAAGATGTGGTTACTGAATAGTTTTTCATTAAACAATGTACTGCAAGAAAATGTAGATATGAAGAACCGGATTGTGTTTGAAGAAGTTCCTTCAGGAATACAATTTATGGATACCATTATCAATGCTATGCGTAGCGGGAATGTGCTTGTTATGGAATATCAGGCATATAATTGGGAGCAATCCAAGAGTGTATTGCTTGAACCTTATTTCCTGAAACTTTTTCGGCACCGTTGGTACCTGATAGGAGTGAATCGGGAATATAAGGCTTTCCGTTCTTATTCTCTCGACCGGGTCAGGGAGATCGGCCTTTCAGAAGATACTTTCAGTTTTCCGCGTAAATTCACTCCCCAAGATCATTTCCGCAATAGTTTTGGTATCATTCGAGATGAGAGTCTGCTTCCTCAGCGTACAGTACTTAGGGCCACAATTTCGCAGGCACCATATCTGAGAAACCTTCCTTTACACTCCAGTCAGAAGGAAATTGCTGTTACCGAGAATTACGTTGATTTTGAGTTGTATATATCACATACGTATGATTTTGTACAGGAGTTGTTGTCTAAGGGAGCGGCATTGGAGGTGTTGGAGCCCCGGTCATTAAGGGATACGATAAAAGATGAGATAAGAAATATGCAAACCCTTTATCACTTATGAATGCGAATGTACTTGAAAAACTGAAGATACTGGCAGAGTCGGCCAAGTATGATGTTTCTTGTGCTTCCAGTGGTACGGTGCGCTCCAACAAACCCGGCATGTTGGGCAATACTGTGGGAGGCTGGGGCATCTGCCATAGTTTTGCGGAAGACGGTCGCTGCATTTCGCTATTAAAGGTGATGCTCACCAACTATTGTATATATGATTGTGCTTATTGCATCAATCGGAGAAGTAACGACTTGCCCAGAGCTACGCTTTCCGTATCCGAACTGGTAGATCTGACGATTGAGTTTTATCGCCGGAATTATATTGAAGGACTGTTTTTAAGCTCTGGTGTGGTGCGTAACCCTGACTATACCATGGAGCGTCTGGTACGTGTGGCAAAAGATTTGCGTGAAGTGCACCGTTTTAATGGATATATCCACTTGAAAAGCATTCCCGGAGCCAGCCGTGAACTGGTGAATGAAGCTGGGCGTTATGCCGACCGCCTGAGTGTGAATGTGGAGATACCTAAAGAAGAGAATCTGAAACTGCTGGCTCCGGAAAAAGATCATAAGAGCGTGTTTGCACCGATGCTTTATATCCAGCAAGGGGTACTGGAGAGTAGTGAAGAACGGAAAAAGTTTCGCTATGCTCCTCGTTTTGCTCCGGCAGGGCAGAGTACACAAATGATTGTCGGTGCCACAGCCGAAACTGATAAGGATATCCTTTTTCTCTCTTCGGCTCTTTACCAACGCCCTACGATGAAACGGGTTTATTACTCCGGTTATGTATCAGTGAATACATACGATACCCGTTTGCCGGCACTTAAGCAACCTCCTCTGGTACGCGAAAACCGCCTTTATCAGGCGGATTGGCTGATGCGTTTTTATCAGTTTAAGGTTGATGAAATTGTGGATGACGCTTATCCCGATCTTGATTTGGAGATAGATCCCAAGTTGTCTTGGGCGTTGCGTCATCCGGAACAGTTTCCTGTCGATATCAATAGAGCGGATTATGAAATGATACTCCGTGTTCCGGGAATAGGAGTGAAATCAGCTAAATTGATTGTTGCTTCTCGCCGCTACTCAAAGTTGGGATATTATCAACTTAAAAAGATAGGTGTGGTCATGAAAAAAGCACAATACTTTATTACTTGCAGTGAATTGCCTGTACGGACAGTGAATGAGATGACGCCACAGACCGTACGCAGCCTGTTGCTGCCTAAGCCTGTTAGGAAAAAGACGGATGAAAATCAGTTGTCGTTTGTTTTTTCCGATTGAGATTGTTATGACTCTTTTTATTTACGATAAAACGCTTGATGGCTTGTTGACAGCAGTATTTGATGCTTATTACCGCAAGACTTTCCCCGATGTTTTACTTACGGATGGGGAGGCGTTGCCACTTTTTTATGATGAAGTTTTTACGGTTATTACCGATGACGAAAAGGCAGGACGTGTCTGGCGGGGATTGCAAAAAAAAATATCGGCGTCTGCACTTTCGGCCATTACCTGGTGTTGGCTGTCGGAATTGCCCGAGGTGGGTTTACTCCTGTTCCGGTACATCCGTAAAGCCATTGATTCCCCTGTATCCATTGAAACGAATTTTGGTGATCCGGATGTACTTGCCCTTTCCAGGATATGGAAACGAGTGGATTGGGAGCGGCTGCGTATGTTGCAGTTCGTACGCTTTCAGAAAGCAGCGGATGGCACTTTCTTTGCTGCTTTTGAACCTCAGCACAACGCATTACCATTGACGGTTGCTCACTTTAAAGATCGGTTTGCCGATCAGCGGTGGCTGATTTATGATATGAAACGGCGTTATGGGTTTTATTATGACCTGCATACAGTGGAAGAGGTGACGTTTGATCAGGATACCCCAGCCGCCCACCTGGTTACCGGTATGCTCGACGAAAGTCTGATGGATAAAGACGAAAAACTGTTTCAGCAGCTTTGGAAGACTTATTTTAAATCTATCACGATCAGAGAGAGGCTGAATCCCCGGAAACACAAGCAAGATATGCCGGTACGTTATTGGAAGTACATCACTGAGAAGCAGAAATGACCTTATTCAATCCGTTCTACTGTCACCTCGGGAAACTCCTGTATCAATGATAATAAATGCCCTTCGTCATTGTTCCGTTTGGACTTAATGACCATAGTCACCTGATAAGTTTCTATTCCTCCGTGTTCTTGCTTATCCATCTGATACGACACTATCAGATAATCCTTGGAGTTAAAACGGTCCGCTATTCCTTTCAATACTTGTTTATTGTCGGTGGAGAATGTAATCATCGAACTTTTCATCCCTATACTTTTGAACAAGTAGCTTAATACTTCAAGACCCACGAGAGTCAGTACCATGGCGGCAATGCCTATAACGTACATGCCCGCACCTACTGCCAGACCGATTCCCGCTGTCGCCCAGATACCGGCCGCTGTGGTCAGTCCCCGCACTATCTGTTTTTGGAAGATAATTGTTCCGGCACCGATGAAGCCAATGCCACTTACTACCTGCGCCGCTACACGACTTGGGTCGAGTGTAACACTATCCTCTTTTATTATCTCTTGAAAGCCATATTGGGAAACGATCATTATCAGTGCACTTCCCAGTGAAACCAGGAAGTGTGTGCGATAGCCGGCTTCTTTGGCACGGTATTCTCTATCCAGACCGATGACAGCACCCAAGATGCCGGCAACCAATAATCTTAATACAAAATCGAAGTTCAACATTATACGAAAATCTCCTTTCTGTCTTTATTCCAATAATTTATTCGTAACCTAAAGATACGATTGTTTTTAGAAATAACGTATATTCGCAGCTAAAAGATTATTTCTTTCGGAAAGACTATATATTCAGTACTGCATAAAACTTAAAACACACAATGAATAAAAGACTTTTTTATTTGATTGGCTTTGCTATAATATTGGCAGTTGAAATCATAATCGGTATGTATGTTCACGATCGTTTTGTACGTCCTTATATGGGTGATGCATTGGTTGTTGTGTTGATTTATTGCTTTATACGGATTTTTATTCCGAAAGGTTTATCTCAATTACCTTTCTATGTATTTGCTTTTGCCTGTTTTATTGAGGTTCTTCAGTACTTCCAGTTAGTCGATGTGTTGGGAATAACGAACTCTGTGACCCGTATTATACTTGGGTCTACTTTCGATTTGAAAGATATAGTCAGTTATGCCGGTGGATATGTATTTGTTCTGTTGGTGGAACGTTTTTGGGGTAAGAAAGGAAAATAAGAACAGTTTTTCTGCTTGTTTTGTAAATTCTTTGAAATAAGTAGGCTTCGTTTATAAATTATTATGTAATTTTGCTGCATGTTATTGTTTGAATGTGAACTAATTAATCTTGTTTGTCATGAGTCAAGAGAATCCTTCTTCCAAATTGGATGTGGAGTTTATTTATTTGCCTGTCGTCAATTATTCCATGCAGCAAAACCGGATACCTGTTGTACGGTTGTTTTCTATCAAAAATAATACGGAACATCCACTTGCGGATTTAAAGGTATCTTTGATTTTTGAACCTGAGTTTGCAGCAGCTTCACCTGTGATGATAGAAAGGTTATCTCCAGGTGAAATGATCAAAATAACCACATTGAACCTACTTTTGGATCCTTCTTTTTTCATTCGGCAAACCGAACGTTTTTCCGGTGCTATCGGACTGATTGTTTCTTGTGATGAAGAAGTAGTCTTCCAAAGTAAATATCCCATTGATATATTGGCCTTCGATCAGTGGGGAGGTATTCAGGTGTTGCCCGAACTTTTGTCGGCGTTTGTGGTCCCCAATCATCCCATACTTACAGGAATTATTTCTCGTACAGCATCCATTCTGAAAGAGTGGTCAGGTAGCTCCTCGTTGGATGCTTATCAGAGTTGTAATCCTAATAGGGTAAAGATACAATTAGCTGCTTTGTACGAGGCTGTTAAGGAGCAGCACATTGCTTATTGTACACCTCCTGCCAGTTTTGGAGATGCCGGGCAGAGAATCAGACTTTCGGATAATGTGCTTTCCGGCAAATTGGGAACTTGCCTGGATATGTCCTTATTGTATGCTTCGTGTGCCGAAGCTATGGGATTGCATCCATTACTGGTGGTTATTCAGGGACATGCTTTGGTGGGATGCTGGCTGATTGACGGAACATTTCCTGATGCGGTGAATGATGATCCTTCGCTGTTGACAAAACGAACTGCAGACGGGATCAACGAAATTATTTTACTGGAAGCTACCTGCATGAACGATGGACAAAATGTGACTTTCGATGCAGCAGTCGGATTGGCTAATGGTAAAATGTTAGCGGTGAACGATTTTATTTGTTTTATTGATGTGGCACGTAGCCGTTTTGCCCATATCCTGCCTTTGCCTCAGAGGATAATGCATGGGAAAGCATGGATCGTAAATCCGGAGATGATTCAGACACCGGAAGACGAGTCGCATGTCAGTTACAGCAATGCCCCGGAAGAGATTAAGCAATATGATTGGGGAAATCAGGACTGTTACGTGGAAGTCACCAAACAACTTTTATGGGAGAGAAAGTTATTGGACTTGAGTCTCCGTAATAATTTTCTGAACCTTCGCATTACCCGAAATGCTCTTCAGGTGATTTCGGCGGATGTGGATAAGATGGAGGATGCTTTTTCTGACGGAACGGAATTTCAGATCTTGGGCAAACCCTCTGACTGGGATAATCCATTGTATGATTTCGGACTTTATGGAGCTTTGACGGAATCTGATCCGATGCTCGGTTTGATTAAGCAGGAATTGACACAGAAAAGATTGAGAACCTATTTGAACGAACAGGATCTGAAAAAGTCGCTTACTTATTTATACCGTTCTTCCAGAGTAGCTCTGGAGGAGAATGGGGCAAACACCTTATATCTTGCTCTGGGCTTGTTGAGATGGTATGAAACCGAACATAGTGAGCGTCCCCGCTATGCACCTATCTTGCTGCTTCCTGTTGAGATGATTCGCAAGTCTGTGTCCAAAGGGTACATCATCCGTGCCCGTGAAGAAGAGAGTATGCTCAATATCACTCTGTTGGAGATGCTGAGACAAAACTTCGGCATTACTATTTCCGGACTCGAATCGTTGCCGAAAGATGAGAATGGTGCCGATGTGAAACGTGTCTTTTCTATTTTCAGGAAGGCAGTGATGAATGAGAAACGCTGGGATGTGGAAGAACAGGCTATTTTGGGTACTTTTTCGTTCAGTAAGTTCATTATGTGGAATGACATTCATTCAAATGCTGAAGAGTTAAGTAAAAATAAGATAGTCGGGAGCCTGATGAGTGGTAAAATGGAGTGGGAAGTTGCAGATGTCGATGCCAGTGCCATAGAGCTGGACCACACTTTGACGCCTGCTGATATTGCTCTGCCTGTCAGTGCGGATTCATCGCAGCTTGAAGCGGTTTATGAAGCTGTGAGTGAAAAGAGTTTCATTTTACACGGCCCCCCCGGAACCGGTAAGTCGCAAACCATTACGAACATTATAGCCAATGCATTGTATCAAGGCAAACGGGTGTTGTTTGTGGCCGAAAAGATGGCTGCACTTTCTGTGGTACAAAAAAGGCTTACAAATATTGGCTTGGCTCCTTTTTGTCTGGAATTACATTCCAATAAAGCACGTAAAACAGATGTGCTCAGACAGTTAAAAGAGTCAACAGAGATTTTCCGGTATAAAGAACCGGAAGAGTTTAAGGAAGAGTCGGAGAGACTGTTTAAAATGCGTCAGCAGATCAATGGATATGTAGAGGCGCTGCACCGGGTATATCCTTGCGGTATTTCCGTTTATGAAGCGGTCACACGTTACAGTTCTATTGACGAAAAAGAAGAAATAATGATACCCGCTTTTCTGCTTACCACATTGACCAAAGAACGGTTGAACGAGTGGAACCATGCTGTGGAAGAATTGGTGGGAGTTGGAAAAGTAAGCGGACATTCTTATCATCATCCCCTCACCGGAATTAATATAAAGGAGTACTCTTCGCAACTGAAAGAGGAAACGGATAAGCTTTTGAAAGAGTATATAACTCTTTTACAGGTGATGGAGAAAAAGGTGGGAAAGTGCTTTTCAATATATGGAATAGGTAATAAATATACGGAGAAGTTGTTGGAGAGTCTGGTTCGGTTTATTCGTATCTTAATGCAACTTCCGGGGATGACTGCCAATTTGGTATTGATGACCGAGCCAAATGAGAATGTTGAGAAGATACGCCGTATCATTGAACATGGGCGAAAAAGGGATGCTGTCTACAGTTTGCTGAAACAATCGTTTGAAGATGCTTTTTTTACTTTTCCAGCACAGCAAAAGTTGGCGGAGTGGAAAGAGATTACACAAAGTTGGTTCCTTCCCCGTTGGCTGAAGCAACGTAAGTTCTGTAAAGAGATGTCTCTCTTTTCGTTGCAAGGGCGTATAGGCAAAGAACAGGTACTTCCGGTATTGCAGCAATTGCTTTCTTATCAGCAAGAAAAGCAGGAAGTGGACAGCAAAAGCAGTTGGCTGCAGAATTTGTTTGGTGCTAAGGCCCATTCAGGCGAAGAGCAGTGGGCTGATATAGAAGCGATGAGTGAGGGACTGCTTCAGTTGAACAGATTGTTGATGGGATTAGCCGAAGATGCGTCATCAGTACGCTTGGTTAAGGAGAAGTTGGCAGAACAGCTTTCAGAAGGCTATTCTTCATTCCGGCAAATGAACAAGGAACAACTTGAGGGAGTGGTACAGGACTGGGAACGTGAAAAGCAATTGGAGGAATCGATGCTGCAACTGCTGGGTATTTCCAAAGAGGTGCTTCATGTCAGTGAAGACAATTGGCTGGCGGGAGCGTTACATCAGTGTGAAATTTGGGCAAAGAACACGGATAAATTGAAGGACTGGTATCGTTGGCTGAATGTGTCCCGTCGGTTCGAAGCTTGTGGCTTGGAGTCTGTATTTACAGCGTATACGGAGTGTAACCTGCCTACCGAACGGATGATGAATATTTACTTGAAAGGATTTTATCGTAGTTTTACGGAATATGCCATTGGTACGGAACAGGTACTGCAGTTCTTTAGTGGAGAGTTGTTCAATGACAGCATTCTCCGTTTTCGTGAACTGAATGAACAGTATCAGGAATTGATAAAGAAAGAACTTTATGCAAAATTGGCTTCTAACATTCCATCGTTTGTGTATGCGGCTGCCCAAAGTTCGGAAGTGGGAATTTTGCAGAAGTGTATCCGTAGTAATGGGCGTGGGGTACCTATCCGTAAACTGTTTGATTCTATCCCTAATTTATTGCCACGCATGTGCCCATGTATGCTGATGAGTCCTATGTCTGTAGCGCAATATATTGATGTGAACCATGATAAGTTCGATTTGGTTGTATTTGATGAAGCTTCCCAAATGCCTACATGCGAAGCTGTTGGTGCCATTGCCCGTGGAAACCATGTGGTCGTTGTAGGTGACCCGAAGCAGATGCCGCCAACCAGTTTCTTCACCAGCAACTCTGTAGATGAAGAGCATATCGAGATGGAAGATCTGGAAAGTATCCTGGATGATTGTCTGGCTTTGTCTATGCCTTCCAAATATTTGTTATGGCATTATCGCAGTAAACATGAGAGCCTGATTGCTTTTAGTAATTCACAGTATTATGATAATAAATTGTTGACTTTTCCGTCTCCTGACGATCTGGCTGCAAAAGTTACGCTGGTATCTGTTGAGGGATATTATGATAAAGGAAAAAGCCGGCAGAATCAAGCTGAGGCACAGGCTGTAGTCGACGAGATTGTTCGTAGGCTTTCCGATCCGAAGCTGAGTCGTCAAAGTATTGGAGTGGTAACATTCAGTTCTGTACAGCAGACTCTGATTGAAGATATGTTGTCGGATGTTGTTATGCAAAATGCCGATTTGGAGAATCTTGCTTTTAACCGTGAAGAACCTGTTTTCATTAAGAATCTGGAGAATGTACAGGGAGATGAACGGGATGTCATTTTGTTTTCAGTAGGTTATGGTCCGGATATCAACGGACGGGTCAGCCTTAATTTTGGTCCGCTGAACCGTGATGGTGGTGAACGTCGTTTGAATGTAGCGGTATCCCGTGCCCGGTATGAGATGAAAGTCTTTTCTACATTAAAGGCTGATCAGATTGACCTGAAAAAAACATCTTCCGTAGGAGTGGCAGGTTTGAAATACTTCCTCGAATATGCCGGTAAAGGCACCGGTGTTTTGAATCACTCTAATGCAATGGCGTCCGAGAGTATTGATATCGGTACACTGGTGGCCTCAAAGCTTCGTGAGAGGGGGTATCAGGTAAAAACTAAAATCGGATGTTCCGGATTCCGGGTAGATGTAGGTGTTGTCGATCCGGATAATTCTTCCCGTTATTTGCTCGGAATTTTGTGTGACGGTGAAAATTATCGGGCTGCGAAAACTGCCCGGGATCGGGAAATTGTGCAAAGCAGTGTCTTGAAGATGCTGGGATGGAATATCTGTAAGGTATGGACAATGGACTGGTGGGAAAATTCACAAAAAGTGATTGACCGTATAGAGGGAGAATTGGAGAAAGCACGTTGCAGTAAATCGGAGATTCCGGCATCGGTTTCTCTTCCTGTTCCTGTATTGAATCAAGGACAGAAAGCCGGATTGCTATGTAGTGCACAACCTTGTTTGGTAAACGTTCCGGAACAGGTGATTCGGGAGGGAGTAAAGTCTGTGGAATCGGAGATCTATGAAACAGCTTCTTTGGTTTCAGTGAATCTTTCTTCCTGGGACTTTATGATGCCTCGACGAGAACCCCGTATCAGAAAACAGTTGGATGAAATTATGCATACAGAAGCGCCTATCAGTCGTTCATTGTTGAGTAACAGAATTTTCAGTGCTTATGGAATTCTTCGTAAAACAGCCCGTTTGATTGCCTGGATGGATGATATATTGAGTAGAACCCCTTATTACAAGCAAGAAGTTGACGGACTGACTTTTTATTGGAATACGAAAGAGGAAGCAGAGGCATATACTAAATTTCGTATTGATTCCAAACGTGAGGTGGCAGATTTACCTCCACGTGAGGTGGCCAATGCAGCTCTGAGTATATTGGAACAACAAATAGCTTTACCTTTGACTGACTTAATGAAAATAACTGCCCAGTTATTAGGTTATGCCCGTTTCGGACTGAATGTGGAGACTGCTATGCGTAGGGGGGTCCAGATGTTGTTGGACAGGGAAGAGGCTAAAATTGAAGGTGACAAGATACTTATGAAGTAGTCCGGCGCGGTCCGTTAGTCTGGGATTCTTGTTGGGGTGTTTCTTCGTTTTTTAGTTTATGTCCGCAATATTTACAATATGTTGCATTCTCTTCATGCCCCGTTTTGTGACAGTTGGGACATTGCAAATCTTTAAGTTTTTTGTACTCTTTCATCATAGATACAGAGACGATACCTGTGGGTACGGCAATAATAGTGTAGCCGATCAGCATAACGCAGGCGGATAGGAATTTGCCGAGGGCGGTAGCGGGGGTAATGTCTCCATAACCGACGGTGGTCATGGTGACGATGGCCCAGTAAATACTGTTCGGGATGTTATTGAATTGTGTATTGGGCTGAGTTCCCTCGATCATGTACATCAGCGTACCGATGGCGACGACGAGGATGACGACAAAGAGAAAAAAAACGGCTATCTTTTTACTACTTTCTTTGAGTGAGGTGAGCAATCGTTCGCCTTCAAGCCAGAAGTTAAAGAGCTTGAAGATACGGAATACCCGTATGATGCGGAAAGCACGGATGATAAGCAAGTAACGCGCACCGGGCAGAAAGAAGGCAAGATAGAGCGGTAACGTAGCGAGCAGGTCGATGATACCGAAAAAACTGAAGATGTATTTCTGTGGTTGAGGCGAACAGTAAATACGGGTGACGTATTCAAAAGTGAAGAAAGCCGTAAAAAGGTATTCGAGTACGATGAACGGAGTCGAAAGCCAGGAAGGAAGACCTTGCAGGCTTTCGATAATGGCGAGCAGAATACTCAATAGGATACATATGATAAGGGCTACATCGAATGCCTTCCCTGCGGGTGTGTCGGATTCGAAAATAATGACGTACAACTTACGCTTCAGAGCCTGGTTGTGCAGAAAACGATAGAGCCAAGAATCACTTTTCAATGTGTTAATATGTTAATGTAACTGCCAGAGTCAATTATTAATCAATTACCCATTTCCGTTCGTATGGAACGGTCTTTTTCGGGTCATAATTCATACCTTCTTGTGTGGGTATATGGATAACGTATTTCTTTCCGGTTTTGTTTTTCAGTGAAGAGCCGCGTAACCAGGGATTAGCATCACGTAATTGGGCATAGGTGATGCCTTGTTTCTGTGCAAAGTCGCTCAGGTCACTGATTTCGGTATTTACCGTCACTTCTTTGTAAGGAATGACGGGATAGAGATGCTCCCGTTTCAACAAGAAGCCGAAGCGTTGCGGGTTGCCGAATACCTCTTTCACGGCCAGCAGGCGGAACATATAGCGGGAAGTCTCTTCTACCAGCCAAAGGTCCATGGCATGATCAGCCAGCTGCTTGTCCAGTTGCGAAGAAATGCGTCCCTGTCCGGCATTATAGGCTGCGGAAACGGCCATCCAGTCACCATATTTGGCATAAGCCTGCTTGAAATAGCGACAGGCGGCTGCAGTGGCTTTCTCGATGTGGTAGCGTTCGTCTACGTTATCGTTGACTTCGAGACCGAATTCGCGGGCGGTGGCGGGCATAAATTGCCACAGGCCGGCGGCACCTGCCGGGGAGCGTGCGATAGGGTTGAGACTGCTTTCTATCACCATCAGATATTTGAAGTCGTCGGGGATACCGTTGGCTTTCAATAGTGGTTCGATGATGGGGAAGTAGCGGTTGGCGCGTTTCAACATCAGCATGGTGGTGGAGTGCATATAAGTGAACGACATCATTTCACGGTCCATACGTTCACGTCGGTCGTAACGACGGAGGTCGATGGTGTCGCCATCGAAGATTGCTTGTTCGGGGACGGTAGGCGGAGTGACACAGTATGGTACTTCCGATTGTACAGAATGTTGCTCGCTGAGGCAAGTGCTCCCCACGAGGACAGGAATACTGATACCGGCGCCCAAGGCGAGGGCAGTAGTGAAGATATAGTTGATAGATATATGTTTCATGACAGTTTTTTTATTAGTTGGTGGGGTAAAGATAACCAAAAGGATTAAACCAAAAAGGATATTCATACGTTAATTATATGTAACGGGGCTCGGAAGTGTCGATCCCGATACTTATTTTCGCAACCTCAAAAACGCACATGAAGAAGTTCATATTAATCATCCTTACGTTATTATATGCTGTGGTGTCATCAGGCATTACAGTCAACGTTCATTACTGCATGGGCCGTATGGCAGATGTGGAATGGGGGAGTGCATCTGCTTGCACCATGTGTGGACAGAAGAAGACTTCGGATTGTTGTAAGGATGAGGCACATTACATCAAGCTGGCGGTAGATCAGGACGTGAACCATGTGGTGGTGATGAACCTGGTACCTGTGGTGACAGAACTGTTACCGGTGCTCTATGCAGGATTTCTGTCGTTGGAGGTGGAAGATACCTGCCAGAGTTTTATTGCTTTTGATTCTCCACCCAAGCAAACGGGAGTTCCTCTGTTTGTTTATCATTGTACTTATTTGATTTAGTATTCACTTTACTTCCTTTCCGGAGAGAAGAAAAGAAGTTATTCCCCTCTGATTTTCAATGTGGGACAGGAATTGGTATACCCTTTTGATGCATTTCATTAGGGAATATCCTATTCTCTGGGACATTCTGTCAGGGATTCCCATATCCTTTTGGGCATTCCAAGTGTTTACTATTATACAATAAATATCTTTCTATATGATCAACAAAATAATCCGTTATTTCCTCGAAAACAGGGTAATAACCATGCTCCTGCTGGCGCTGGTCGTGGTCTGGGGAGTCTCTACCGCACCCTTCAACTGGCATGGGGGCATCGTGCCGAGAAACCCGATTCCGGTGGATGCTATCCCCGACATCGGTGATAACCAGCAGATTGTGGCCACGGAATGGATGGGACGTTCGCCCAAGGACATCCAAGACCAGATTACGTACCCGCTCACTACCTCGCTGCTGGGCATACCGGGGGTGAAAACCATCCGTAGCTCGTCCATGTTCGGGATGTCGTTTATCTACATCATCTTTGAGGATGATATCGAGTTCTACTGGAGCCGTTCGCGCATCCTGGAGAAACTGAATTCGTTGCCGCCGGGCACGCTGCCCGAGGACGTGCAGCCTACGCTGGGCCCGGACGCTACGGCGCTGGGGCAAATCTACTGGTACACGCTGGAGGGGCGCGACCCGAAAACGGGACGACCCACCGGAGGCTGGAACGCCGAGGAACTGCGGACGATACAGGACTTTTATGTGAAGTACTCCCTGTCCGCCGCCGAGGGCGTGTCCGAAGTAGCATCTGCGGGCGGGTTTGTCAAGGAGTACCAGTTAGAGCTGAACCCAGACGCGATGTACTCGTTCAACGTGTCGGTGATGGACGTGATGAACGCCGTGAAGAAGAGCAACCTCGACATCGGCGCCGAGACGATGGAGGTGAACAAGGTGGAATACCTGATCCGTGGGCTGGGTTACGTGAAGAATGTGGCGGACATCGAGAACACCGTCGTCACCGTCCGGGAGGGGGTGCCGGTGCGCATTTCCGATATCGCTTTCGTGAACATCGGGCCGGGCACGAGGCGCGGCGGACTGGACAAGGAAGGTGTGGAGGCCGTGGGCGGCGTGGTGATTGCCCGCTACGGGTCGAACCCACTGGAAGTGATCGACAACGTGAAGGAGAAGATTCATGAGATGGATGCCGGTCTGCCGCAAAAGACGCTGGCGGACGGGACGGTATCGAAGGTGACCGTCGTCCCCTTCTACGACCGGACGGGACTGATCAAGGAGACGATCGGCACGCTGGAGTCGAGCCTTTCGCACGAGATACTGATCTGTATCATCGTGATTATCGTGCTGGTGCTCAACCTGCGGGCGTCGGTGGTGATTGCGAGCATGCTGCCCATCGCGGTGCTGGCTACATTTATATTGATGCGGTACACGGGGATCGAGGCGAACATCGTGGCTCTGTCCGGTATCGCCATCGCCATCGGGGTGATGGTGGACGTGGGGGTGGTGTTCGTCGAGAGCATCATCCGGTATATGGAGATGCCGGAGAACCGGGGGATTACGAAGGGGAAGGCGCTGGCTGGACTGATATACAAGGCGGTGAGCGAGGTGTCGGGGGCAATCGCTACGGCGATGATTACGACGATTGTCAGTTTCCTGCCCGTGTTTGCTATGCAGGCGCAGGAGGGGAAGATGTTTTCGCCGTTGGCTTACACCAAGACGTACGCGCTGGCTTCGGCTTTCGTGCTGGGGCTGATCCTGTTGCCGACACTGGCTTATTTCCTCTTCTCGGTGCGGATCGACTCGAAGATGATCCGGCGGGGGATGAATTACGTGCTGATCGGGATGGGCGTCGCGCTGTGCTCTATCTACGGCAGCATCCCCGCGCTGGGGCTGACGGCGGTAGGGGTGAACAATCTGCTGGCGGGGCGCTGGAAGAATTCGAAGATAGCCAACTACGTCAACATCGCCATCGCCCTGCTCGTGGCGCTCTTCTACCTCTCCGAAGAGTGGTTGCCGATGGGCCCGGCGCGGGGGCTAACGGTGAACGTGCTCTTCGTGGCCGGTTGCGTGGCTATCATCCTGGCGATGCTCTGGGCGCTGGTCATCTTCTACGAGCGCATCCTGCGCTGGTGCCTGGCCAACCGTTGGAAGTTTATGATGATCCCCGTGGCGACGGTTGTCTGCGGGTTCTTCATCTGGCGGGGCGTCGGGCAGGAGTTCATGCCGAGCCTGAACGAAGGCTCTTTCCTGCTGATGCCTACCAGCATGCCGCATGCGGGCATCGAGCAGAACCTGGACTATGTGGAGAAACTCGACAAGCGCCTGGCCGCCATCCCGGAGGTGGAGACGGCCATCGGCAAGTGGGGGCGGGTGAACTCCGCCCTCGACCCGGCGCCGGTGCAGATGTTCGAGAATACGATCAACTACCGTCCCGAATATATCCTCGACGAGGACGGGCGACGGGCACGTTTCCGGGTGGACGGGGACGGGGCGTTTGTGTTGAAGGACGGGGGCACGTATAATCCTGCCGACGGTTTCCGCCTCTTGCCTGCCGACAGCCTGGTGGCCGACCCCCGGGGCGACTATTTCCGCCAGTGGCGGCCGGAGATCAAGAACGCCAACGACATCTGGCAACAGATTGTCAACGTCACCCACCTGCCGGGGCTGACTTCGGCGCCGAAGCTGCAACCCATCGAGGCGCGGCTCGTGATGCTCTCCACAGGCATGCGGGCGCCGATGGGGGTGAAGGTGTACGGCCCCACGCTGGAGGACATCGAGCAGGGGGGTAAGCTGATCGAACAGGCATTGAAGTCGTCTCCGTCCGTCATCCCCTCGTCCGTGTTCTACGACCGGGCGGTGGGCGCTCCTTACCTCGAGATTAAGCTCAACCGGGAGTCAATGGCACGCTACGGTGTAGCGGTAGGTGACCTGCAAGAGGTGCTCGGAGCTGCCGTGGGAGGGATGGCGCTCACCCGCACGGTGGAAGGCCGCGAGCGTTTCCCCATCCGGCTGCGCTATGCCCGTGAACTGCGCGACAGTCCGGAGGCGCTCTCGATGCTGCTCGTTCCCACCGCCACCGGGGCGCAAGTGCCGCTCAAGGAGCTGGCGGACATCGAATATTCGCGCGGCGCGCAGATGATCCAGAGCGAAAACACGTTCCTGGTGGGCTACGTCATCTTCGACAAGCTCTCCGGCCGTGCCGAGGTGGACGTGGTGCACGAGGCGGGGGCGATGCTCGACGCCAAGGTGAAGAGCGGCGAACTGGTGCTGCCCAAGGGCGTTTCGTATAAGTTTGCCGGGAACTACGAGCAGCAGCAGCGTGCTACGGACAGGCTGATGATTGTCGTCCCGCTGGCGCTGCTCATCGTGTTGCTGGTGCTCTACTTCCAGTTCCGCACGGTGACGGCTTCGCTGATCCATTTCTCCGGCGTGTTTGTCGCCTTCGCGGGCGGGTTCATCTTGCTGTGGCTCTACGGGCAACCGTGGTTCATGAATTTCAGCATCGTCGGTGAGAACATGCGGGATCTCTTCCAGATGCACCCCATCAACCTCAGCGTGGCGGTCTGGGTGGGCTTCATCGCCCTCTTCGGCGTGGCTACGGACGACGGGGTGCTGATGGGGACGTACATCCATCACGTCTTTCTGGAGCGTGACCCGAGGACCCGACACGATATCCGTGAGGCGGTGGTCGAGGCCGGATTGAAGCGTGTCCGCCCTGCGGCGATGACGACGGCGACGACGCTGATCGCGCTGCTTCCCGTGCTGACATCCACCGGAAAAGGGGCGGATATCATGGTTCCGATGGCTATCCCGACGTTTGGGGGGATGCTGATACAGTCGATGACGATGTTTGTGGTTCCGGTGCTGCAATGCTGGTGGCGTGAGGCGGTGGAGCGTAGACGGGAGAAGAAACGGAAAGGAGCATACGGTGAGTAGTATCCCCCCATAATATATAGGGGCTGAGTACCCCTCGCATATGGGGTCCGTATACTCCCCACATATGGGGGCTATATACCCCCCGGGTAAGTCTCACCTTTTTGCATAATAGTATTTCATAAGTAAACGATCATATAATAATGAACAGAAAATATAAATATCCATTGGTCATAGCAATTAATATTTTGCTTTGTCCCGCTGTTATTCCCGTTTCTGCGCGGCAATTCGCTTCACCTACCGAAGGACAGCAACCGGTCGACAGCTTGTCGGTTTATCTGGAACAGGCTGCCCGCAATAATCCGCAAGTAAATGCGGACTTCATGCTCTATAAAGCTTCATTGGAGAAGATTCCTCAGGCAGGTGCCTTTTCCGATCCCGAATTAGAGATCGGCCTTTTTATCAAACCCATGGAAACCTTGATGGGTAAACAGGTGGCCGACTTCACCTTGATGCAAATGTTCCCTTGGTTCGGTACCCGTAAAGCAGCCCGTGGTGAGGCTTCCGAGATGGCACGTATGGCCTATGAACAGTTTCGTGATACTCGCAACAACCTTTGGTATGAGGTCAAAGCCCAGTGGTATCAGCTCTGTAACCTCAATGAGCAATATCGCACGATGAAGACTAATATTCATCTTCTCTGTCAGCTTGAACAATTGGCGCTGAATCGTTTTTCTGCTTCGTCGGCACAGGCAACCTCTTTGTCTGTCTCTTCTTCTTCTGCTGCTGCTAAATCGATTTCCTCGATGCCACTTGCGTCAGCTTCCGGTAACGACATGGCCGGTATGGGAGGAATGGGAAATGCGGCGTCTGCCATCGCTTCTGGAACTTCAATCGGTACTTCTTCAGGTGGCATGTCTGGTATGGGTGGAGGATCGATGGGGAGTACTGCTACCGGTAGCATGTCCGATGTTCTTCGTATCCAGATGGAACGTGCAGAACTGGAAGATAACCTTGCCACTCTTCAGTCCGCCCGTCTGACTGCTGAGGCTCGCTTTAATGCCCTGCTCAACCGGCCGTCTGATGTTCCTGTCCATGTACCTGACTCTTTGACACAGCGTTTCTACCGCATAGATGAGCATATTCTGATCGACAGCATTCTTACACATAATCCTATGATTACTATGCTTGAGGCAGAAGGTGAAGCTTTTCGTGCCAAAGCAAAAATGGAGCGTCGTATGAGTTATCCTATGATCGGTATCGGACTGCAATACTCTTTGGTCAACAAGGTGGCCGATCCCATGGGGATGCCCGACATGAATGGTAAGGATATGGTAATGCCGATGTTAAAAATCAGTCTTCCTTTGTTCCGACGTAAATACAATGCACAACAACGGGAGAGCCATAATTACCGCGTGGCAAGTGAATTGAAGCGTGACAATATACAAAACCAGTTGCAGGCCGAATATATAAATGTCCGTCAGCAACTTGATGATGCTGCTCGTAAAGTGTTGCTCTACGAACAGCAGTACTCTTTGTCACTTTCCACGTGGCAGCTGATGGTACGTGAATTTTCCGCCGGGCGTCAGTCGTTGACTGACGTCATCCAGGTGGAACGTCAGATGCTTGATTATAAACTGAAAAAAAGTGAAGCTATAGCGGCTTATAATACTATGGTAGCGGCTATGGAAAAGCTAATAGCCCGCTGATAATATAGATATAGAACCACTAAAAACGATAACCATATGAAAAAGATATCAGATATTCTTCGTAAAAAGCAAGTACTTTATCCATTGATAGCCTTTGCCGGCTTTATCTTGGGGTGGCTTTTGTTCAGTCCTTCCTCTTCATCGGGAACTACCGAAGGGATACTGTCTGAACCTCCTATTCACGACACTCACGGATCATCCCATGACCTTGTACAGGACGAATCCGGTGTCTGGACCTGTTCCATGCATCCTCAGATTCGTCAGGATAAACCGGGTAAATGTCCTATCTGCGGTATGGATCTGATCCCTCTCAAGAAGAATGTAGCCTCTGGAAGTGATGACGCTATCGATCCCAATGCCATTCGGATGTCCGAAGAAGCTATGGCACTTGCTGATGTCCAGACCACCCGTGTCAGCCGGAGTAATCCTGTGAAACAGGTTCGTTTGTACGGTAAGATTATTCCTGACGAACGTAGTCTTCAGTCACAGACTGCTTATGTTGGCGGGCGTATCGAGCGACTTAATATTGAGTTTACCGGTGAGACTGTACGTGCGGGACAAACCCTTGCAACTCTCTATTCGCCTGAGTTATTCACTGCCCAGCAGGAATTACTTGAGGCCATCCACATGCAGCAACCTGCCCTTGTGCAGGCTGCGCGTGAGAAACTTCGTCTTTGGAATCTGACAGATGCCCAGATCGATGCCATCCGCGATTCCGGTCAGGCATCTCCTATGGTAGAAATCAAATCTAATACGAGTGGTATCGTCATAGCCAAGCGTATCAATCAGGGGGACTATGTTTCACAAGGCAGTGTACTTTTTGACATAGCTAATCTCTCCCATGTATGGGCTGTTTTCGATGCTTTTGAGGCAGACCTTCCGTTCCTTACCAAGGGGGACCTCGTGGAATTCACTCTTTCTGCTTTTCCCGGTAAGAAGTTTTCCGGTCGCATCTCCTTCATAGATCCTATCATCAATGCTACCACCCGTACTGCCCGTGTTCGTGTGGATGTAGCTAATTCCGCTCAGGAGATGAAACCTGAAATGTATGCTACTGCCCGGGTTTTTGCCCCTTTGAAAGGTTATAAAGATCAGATTATTGTTCCCCAAACTGCCATTCTCTGGACTGGTAAGCGTGCTGTGGTCTATGTACGTCAGCCTGGTACGGATATTCCCACCTTCCTGATGCGTGAGATAACTCTTGGTCCTTCCCTTGGTGGAGCTTATGTGGTTCTCGATGGACTTTCTGATGGTGAAGAGATTGTTACTAACGGAGTTTTCTCTATTGATGCCAGTGCGCAGCTTGAGGGCAAACGCTCCATGATGAATGAGAACGGTTCGGGTACTGCTCCGATGGTCGGACATGGAGGACATAATATGTCTGGTACGCATGACAGTCATGCCGGCTCTCAGAACAATGAGCATACTATGTTCACTGTTCATGGTTCCTGCGGTATGTGCAAGGAGCGTATTGAAACAGCTGCTAAACGTGTTCCCGGTGTCCGGACGGCAGACTGGGATCAGGAAAAACAAATGATTCACTTACAGTTTGATCCATCTAAAACCTCTGCAGATGCCGTAGCCAAAGCTATTGCTAAAGTTGGTCATGATACCGATAAATACAAAGCCGATAAGGCTGTTTATGATACCTTGCCCGGTTGCTGTAAATACCGGGATAAGTGATACTCTCTTAAAGTAAAGAACGGATGGGGCTGTGTCGAAAGTCTTTTCACCACAGATTGCACGGATTTTCACAGATTATCAATATGGATAATTAATGACTTGAAATTCACTCTGTGTCATTCTGTGGTGAGTTTCGACACACACACATTCTTTTTATAGGATGCCTTTAACTTAGTATATGCCGAACTTTTTCTTTTCCCAATTGTTGTAATCCAGCAAACATCTTCCAGATGTAGTACTATGCAATTGATCGGATAATAGACCTATATAATAGATTTAATTATAAAACAACTCAAAACCATCTTATTCATAATCATTACGGAATGACGAAAAAACATCGGAAAGAGAGCCTTGATGCCCTTTTTAGGGAGAAGGTATTACTGGAAATGCTGAAAGTGGCAGGGGTCGGTATGTGGACGTACAGTACCGAAACGGGGAAATTGCGTTACATTGGATTTGCCGATACGATACACCGGCACGACGAATTACAGTATGTGGATCCATTGGATTATCTGAAACTGATGAATGGGGAAGATGCACAAATAGTCACTCAATTTATGGCTGCCCTCCATGCCGGACGTCCTCCTCAGGAGGGTATTCGCTATAAGGTGCATGGTAATGGAGAGGACTTCTATCTCGAAAATCATGTCGTGACCTGCCAACCGCTCGGCAACGGGTTTTATTACCTCAAAGGATATGTCAAGAATATTACCGCACAGGTGATGGAGATGAATCGACTGCATATCGGGAAAGAACGTACCGAACAGGCGGATCGGTTGCGTTCCGCTTTTTTTTCCCATGTCAGCCGGGAACTTCGGGGACCTCTTCAGGCGATGGAAGAGCTTGCGTCGCGGATGGTGAATGCCGGAAGCCGGGAAGAACGGGAAGAGTGCTTCCGACAGATACAGGAGAGTAAACGGGCGGCTATGAAGATGGCCGATGCGTTGCATACGGTATCACAACTTCCCGCCAGTACGTATGAACCTTATCATTCACCTATGCGGCTCTGCCTGATGTATCGCGACTTGCTGGCGGAAAACGGTTGTATCCACAACTCCGAAGACGGGGAGCAGGAGGCTAACTTTCTGTCGTTGCTCTTCTCGTAATGAAAAGGACACAAAAAGCTTTGGAGAATGAAGGACTGACTTCTTTTCAGGGTTGTTCTGAACTTTTTTTACCACAGAGTAACATAGAGTCTCACAAAGAAACTTTTCTTTCTTACATATCCGGATAAGTAGTAAATTAGAATTCTGTGCCTTCTGTTGTGAAATCGTATTGCTTGACTCCCCACAGGGTACATAGAGGCTTTCTTTCTCTTGCTTGACTATATTGGTTAAAACTCTGTGAGATTCCGTGTTACTCTATGGTGAATTGGATTCTAATCGTTGGGATATAAAAAGTCTTGGAGAATGAAACGCAAACTTCCTTTTAGGGTTGCTCTGCTTCTTACAGACTAATCGTATAAATCACTCCCGGCTGGAAAGTGCCGGAAGTGGGCTTCACCAGGTACGTCCGTTTTAGCAGCGAAAGCAATAGGACGACTTCCACCTTATAACTTGCCACGCCGGCGGGAACCATCACGGCATCGGTCACTGACCCCAATAGAGGAATAGTCAGTGCAATGTCTGTTACGGAGCTGTCATAAGTGACAGCTCCGCTGCCGATGTTAAGCGTTCCTTTATTGGATACGCCTACCAGTTTGATGCCGGACAGCGAACCCAGGAGGGAAGTGTTCAGCCGGAGTTGGGTCAGCACATGGTTGAACGTGAGGCTGACGGGCGAAGTGCTGGTGCTTCCCGTGGGAGTGCTGACGGCATACATCACATCCTCCGTACCTGTCAGTGTGAAATGGTAGGTGGGGGCGATGCCGTTGTCCGGTGCGGTGATGTAATTGTTGCCAGTGGTTGCCGTTGTCGTTGTACGGGGATAGTAACCGTAGAAGATGACCCGCTTTCCTCCCAACGGATAATAAAGCTTGGGGTTGAAAGAGATCTGGTTGCCGCTGATGCCACTGGGTGTCAGGTTTAAGGCGAAAGGCGTGGGTGTCCAGGGATATTGACCGGCAGTACTTCCTTCCCTGACTGCGTAAATGCCGACACTCGACAGGTTGGAAGCGTCGATCGTGGTGACAGGTGCCCGTGTGGGCAGTTTTTCTTCCGCGATTGCCATCCGTATGGGCACGGGTTCTTCAGGTGGCAGACAGTCGTCTGCTACTCCGTAGCTGCACCCTTGCGAGAGCAGCATCCAACCCATCAGAGTGAGGAGAGCCTGTTTCATCGTCCTTTCTTTTTTGGCGTGGCACAGATTGCGTAGACAGGTATATTCTACAGTCTCCTGTGTAAATTCTTATGTCCTGCAAGGCTTCGGCTGTACGGTTCAGGTATGCTTTACATTCACGTGCGTAAACGCTTATATCCTGCAAGGCTTCGGCTGTACCGTTCAGGCATGTTCCACAGTCTCCTGCGTAAACCTTATACTGTGCAATCTGCGTATTATGAAAGTATATTATTGTAACGAGGATGATCCTTGTCCTCCTACCTGCCAGGCTGTCACGCTGATGGCGGCTGTGATTTCTTTAGGCGTGAAGGTCAGCGTAATCAGGTGCGACTTTCCGGCCTCGGTGGTTATGGAGATGGCAGTTTCGGGATAGGTCACTCCGTCGCTTGTGGTAACGGCAACTGACAGGGCTTCACCGCTTTTCACCATCGGATAATTGCTTACCGTTGCCCCGGCCGTTGTGATGGGGAAGGTTCCCGAAAGCGTAAGATCTTTGGTAGTGTACGTCATGGCGGCTGTATTCAGGTCCAATGTGGCAGGTGCCTTCTGTTGTTTGATTACGAGGCTGGTCACGTTGACGCCCGATGCGGGATATCCCGTGCCGGATACGAACTTGAACTGCAATTGCGTCAGCAGGTGGTTGAAGATGAACGACAAGGGGGTGGCAGTCGCTTTTGTTCCGGAAGCCTGGGCGGTGATCATCACATCCTCTGTTCCGTCGGCTGCGAGTGTCACGCTCTTTCCTGTGAGTGTCCCTGCCGGATAGTAACCTTTGATATAGATGGTCGAACTATTTACCGGATAATAACGTGCCGGACTGAAAGAGAGCGCAGACGTCGGTGTGGGGGAGGCTACGAATGTCACGGTAGAGTTCCATGCGTTCGTCGTATAGTCTCCATCGGTAGTGGATGCCACGAACGAGGCTGTAATGTTATCATTCGTCGACACCGGTGCACGGGTTGCCACGCCCAGGATGCCAGCATTTAATTTGATCTCCGTGGCATTTTCTTCAGGCTGGGGATTTACGGTGGTGCAGTCATCCTCCGAGGAGCAGCCCGACAGGGCCATCGCGCAAGCTATTACAGCAAACATTAACTTTTTCATACTTCTGTTGTTTTAGGTTATCACACATTAGAATTTACTATTTAGAAATTAAACATCTAAGATAATGCGGTAATAACAAAAGAGGTAGGGGTTGGTTCTCGAAATTGGCACAAGATAATTGAAGACAGGCCGGAAAGGTATATATCCGGTTCATCGCTTTTAGCGTCCGGAGCGATGCGGGTATGAATCCGATTGTTTATCGTTGGGTCAGATACACCGATCCATCCAGATTCTTGTACTTTGCGTCTTTGTAGATCTCTTCCAGCCATGCGGCATATTTTTGGATTACCGCATTCGATTCTTCAGACAGGTTCGCTCCTAAAACGCCGCTCCCCAATACGCCCGGGTTGCTCTCTGCGATGTCTTCCTTTATCATCTTCAGGGTCAGTTCTACTCCCGTCGCGTTTCTGATATTCGCTTCCGGTAAGCTTTGGGCGATTAATTCCTCCAGATGCCGTTTATCCTCCAACGTCATGTAGCCGTACCAAAGGAAACATCGCATCCCTGCCTTGGCTGCTTCTGTGAACACATCCAGATAAGTACGGCCGTTTCTGCCGGGTTTGTCTATCTCGTAAGGATCGATGTGGAAGAACGACGATGCGGGGAGGGAAGAAAGCAATTCAAGAGTCCCCTCGATAGAATCACGATTGAACAAGTTTATGCATTCTTTCAATCCTTTTGTGGCGGCATACTGGCTTACGTTCTCCAAGGGTTCCGATTCGATATCGAAGAAAATATAGCGTGCCGTATCTCCTAAGATATTCATAGCCAGTCCGGGTGAGCCGATGTAGCGGTTTGCCTGCATTGCTTCGCTCTCCTGCTGATAATAGGCCGATCGGTGGAGCGCCCCTTTGGGGTGATGATATTCAGCACGCTCGGGTATACATTCTTTTCCTGCGGTTCCGGCTTTCTTCAGAAAATGGTAGATGCCGTACTCCTGTTCAGGCGTTTTTTCCAAGGCGTATTGCGCGCAGGCAGCATTGGTTTCTACGTAGACCCGCGGCTTTTCGATGCGTAGCAGTTCACACAAAAGGAGATGCTTCAGCACATCCGCCTGCTTTCCGAAGTGTGTATAAGTCATGTCTTTCTTGTTAAGAGGTTATTCATAAGTTCGGTTGCAATATTCGTTAAATGTGGGGAGAAATGCAAGCCTTTGGCCGTTTATTCGTTTTATAAGCGTATTTTTGCAGGGATTAAAAAAAGAGAGACATGCAGGAGATAAAAGTGATCGCATTCGATGCGGACGATACGTTATGGGACAACCAGGTGTTTTACGACGAGGTGGAGAGTGAGTTCTGCCGGTTGCTGAGTGAATATGGAACGGCGGAAGAGATCTCCTCCCGCCTGTTCGACATAGAGATGGAGAACATGGATATCTATAAATATGGCGCTAAGCCGTTTACCCTTTCGATGGTGGAGGCAGCCGTGACGATCAGCCGCAACCGGGTGCCAGCCGAAGTGATCGGACGCATTGTGGAGATGGGGAAAGAACTGTTGGAGATGCCCATCCGGCTGCTCGGCGGGGTGACGGAAGCGCTCGAAACCTTGAAAGACGATTATAAACTGGTCGTGGCAACCAAAGGCGATCTGCTCGATCAGGAACGGAAGCTACAGCGTTCGGGCATTGCCCATTACTTTGACCATACGGAGATTATGACCGACAAAGCACCGGAGGATTATCAGCGGTTGATCTCTTCACTGGACGTCGCTCCGCAATCCTTCCTGATGGTGGGCAATTCGTTGAAATCGGATGTGCTCCCGGTACTGTCATTGGGTGGGCAGGCCATCCACGTACCGGCTGAGGCGATGTGGAAACACGAGGAGATTCATCCGTCGGGGAAGGAGTATCTGATGATCCGTTCGCTGGCGGAATTGCCGGAGGTGCTGAGGGGATGAACTTCCCCCTCAATGCGAAACCATCTTCAGCCCGATTATTGAACTGATCAGCATCACTATAAAGAAGAGCCTCCAAAAACTGGCGGGTTCCCTGAACACAAGGATACCTACGAGCACCGTACCCACAGCGCCTATCCCTGTCCACACGGCATAAGCTGTGCCGATGGGCAGATTCTGGGTGGCTTTCACCAGTAGTAGCATACTTATAAAAGTTGCGATCAGGAATCCGGTGAACCACAGGTACATTTCCGTTCCGGTTGTTTCTTTCACTTTCCCCATGCAGAAAGTGAACAGCACCTCAAAGCATCCGGCAATCGTTAGGATAATCCAATTCATATCGTTTGTTTTTTGATGGCAAAGATCGCTAATAATCGGGAAGAAACGCTTAACAGTTGATAAAAAAAGACTTAACCGTGCTACGCCGTAGATGAAACAAGGATCTGTTGTGTTGTTCAATTGATATTTTTATGTCTCGTTTGTGGCCGGCGTTACATTCTGTGGACGAGATAAAAGTTCTCGCCTCTTCGTTCATAGAATACCGGGTAGATGCCTACAATTCGGGCTATGGTTTTGAGGTGCTTTCTATATATTGGTTCACGATCTGCTTGGTATGCTCTATCAGTTCGGTTCCGCCATAGTCGCCATGTCCGGGCACGACGTAGCGGGCCGAGGGGAACTTGGCTTTTACCTTATCGAGAGTTTTCGGCCATGCCGTCACGTCCGCGTCCGAGATATTGCCGATGCTTGTCGCCTGGTTGTCTTTAAGCATACATCCGCCAAAAAGGATATTCTCTGTCGGCAGCCAAACCACGATATTGTCGGTCGCATGTCCGCCTCCTAAATAATAACATTGGAGAGGCATGCCGTCCAGGCTGACGGTCAGTGAATCGGTGAATCCATGTTCCGGTACGGGCAACCCTTTTTCCTTGGCGAGGTCTATCGTCATCTGGTTCGCGTATGATTGGACACCTTTCTTTTGCAGGTAACCCAGTCCGCCAATACAATCGCCGTGCCAGTGGTTCGGGATAAACGTGGTGACTTTGGCATGCAAAGAGTCTGTCACCCAGTTGACCAGCGTTTCCGTTTGTGCGTCATTGATAGGTGTGTCCAGCAACGCTGCCTGGTGGTTGTTGATAACAATCATCCCGTTGGAAGGTACCATGCCCCATCCTTCAATTTCGGCGAGGGATACATAAGTGTACACTTTGTCCGAGAGTTGGGTGATACTGATGTCATCGGATATTTTTACGCTTTTCTGTGCCATAACTGCGACAGGGAAAAGCATGGAGATAAGGATAAATACTGTTTTCATTTTATTCTTTTTATTTGCTGTATTCAAACTAACATCTATATCTTATGGTTGTTTTTCCGATAGTGGGAAAGTTTAGTAATGATACTTCTTTTTATAAGTTCGTGTGCCGTCTATATCCTGTTTGTTTTTCTTTCTTTTATGATCTCTAAGCATTATCCGGCCACAGCCGCAAGCCCCTCTATATCTCCTTTCATAATGGCAGGCAGGGCTTGGCGGATCTTCTCAACTTCCCAGTCCCACCATCGTAAGTTTTGCAACCGGAGGATGGTCTCCCGGTCGAAACGCGGACGTATTTCTTTTGCCGGAGTGCCGCCTACAATTGTATAAGGAGGCACGTCTTTGGTTACGACTGCCCGGGAAGCGATGATGGCTCCGTCTCCGATGTGTACGCCTGCCATGATGACGGCTTCGTAACCGATCCATACATCGTTGCCGATAACGATGTCCCCCTTGTTGTCCCAGGCGGAAGCGACATCTTTCTTGTCCAAATCCCATTCCTCGAAAAAGAGGGGGAAGGTGTAGCCCGACAATGATTTCAGACTGTGGTTAGCACTGTTGAAAAGGAACTTAGCTCCACAGGCGATGGAACAAAACTTGCCGATTATCAGGCGGTCTCCGTTGATCGGGTAGTGATACAGCACATTGTTCTTTTCGAACAGGGTAGGGTCGTTGACAAAATCGTTATATATGGTATAGTCCCCAACCGTGATGTTAGGATTCCGGATGACCGTATTCAGATAGATTGTCTGGGAGTCATTGGTGCGTGGATAAGTTTTTGCGTTCATGATTTTAGTTCTGATTTATATTCCATAGGTGTAAACCGGATGCCGTTCTCGGTTTTCTCTCCGGCGACGGCGGTGAAGCCCAGCTTGTGATAAATCCCGACGGCATAGGGAGAAGAGTTGACGGTAATCGTCTCTGCGTGCCCGTTTCGTATCGCAGTCTCGAACAGCCGCTTGCCGATGCCTCGCTGCTGATACGTTTTGCGCACAAAAAAGAGGGAAATGTGACTGCCGGAACTGCGGAGAGCGATCATTCCTGCAAGTATGTTGCCATCGAAAGCACCGTATACTTCCATTTCTCCCACCATTTCTGTGTTGTCGATAAAACTTCGGAAATGATCTGTCCCTTCCTGCGGATAGTCCGGTCCTTCAAATTCGATAAATACTTCCCAGGCAAGGTCCATCGCCATCCTTTTTTCCGATTGCGTTAACTTTTTGATTTCCATTTCATTTGTGCTTTGTAAAGTCAAGGTGCAACAAAAGTACAAATAAATCTGTGATTCGAAGGAACTTCTTTACTTTTGTGCCGTACAACCACGGCTCTTTCATTTACCCCGCCTTCCTCTCATACAAAAAATACGTTTCGATCTTCCATCTTCCACCTTTTAGAATGCATATCGTTGATTGTAAGATGTATATATTGGTGGAAGATGCGGTTTTTATGCCATTTATCTTCCACCCCCATCTTCCATCTTCCACCCGCTGTTTTAGGGAATATTTTAGTAGTAACTGTTTGTAAAACAAATGGATATATCCAATTTCTTATCCGTTTATCTCTCTAAGAGCATTTCATTTCCCTTACTTTCTTTAGTGCAAATGGTCGGATTTTTATCTCAGCCCGGGCATGCGGGCTTATCGGCCCGGGTATGCGGGCTCATCAGCCTGGGCATGTGGGCTCATCAGCCCGGGTATGCGGGCTGGGATAAAGAGTTGTATGACAATGGTTAATCTACTACACTTCTCCGGTAATAGCCAGTCGGATTCTTTCTTAAAAAAGAAACAACGAAGCACTGCTTCCGCATCGCTGTGTGCGAATGGAGGGTTTTGTGGGGGGGGACAAGGGAGGAAGGCGGTTGTTAAATGAAAGGGCCGTGCCGTACAACAAGAATACATCCATAAAACAAACCCTGCTCCCCGCACAAAGGATATGAAAGAAGAAATAAGAAAGTTACTTGCCGGAAAAATATTTATGGTAAAACCAAGCGGGGATATGATACGGTGGATTGTAACCGATGCCGGACCATTTGTCCCATGCGACTGTTAAAAGATCCACCAGAGCAGGAGTGCCAGTACTGCCAACACAGCCAGAAAGATCAGTGTGGAGCGGAGATAGTATTGCGTTTCCGCCTTTTCTTTTTCCCGGGTGGCTTTTTCTATCTTTTCCAGCTCCTCAACAGTAATATTCGGATTCTGAAGCGTTCCTTTCCGGTACATTTTACCTTGGAGGTCCTTCATCCGTTCCCGGCGCAAAGTAAGCAGATCCCTGTTTTCCTTATTGCGCCTGATCATATCAAAAACAAATCCCGAGAAGCTCATATACAGCAGTTTTTATTAGTGAATTAGCATTACGAATACAAAAATAGAAAATAATTCGGGATTCTCTTTGCTTATTCGTAACCTATTGCTTTTTAGCCCTTTTAAAATTTTACTGTCTTTTTAAATCTTGCTGTCTTTTTAAGGATTGGCTGTCTTTTAGCCCTATTACCTTTTTAATTTAAGCTCTCTTGCTTTTTAAATCTCCTGCTTCTACTGCTTATCATTCTTTAATACCCAAATCTCTGTTGTCTCCTGTCATTTCTCCGCCCATTCCAGAATGGTCGGACTCTTTACATTCACCCCGAACAGGTGTGCTTTGGCGAGAATATTCCGTGCCAATTGCGCTTTATATTCTTCGGGTGCATACCTGAAATAAGCTTCTGCCGCACGTACATGCGCAGCGTCATGGATAGGAAACTCCCTCAACTCAGGAATACCGAACTCAGAAGTATCTAACTCTTTACGTTCATTGCTCGTCAGCTTATCGGACGGCTTTCGGATGAAATCGGACATAATAATAAGGATTTGATGTTAAACTTAGAGATAGTAACAAAAAAGAGAGGATTATGATTACATAGAAGTCGGGATTTGCGGTTAATTTACTATGTCTGCAACCGTTAACTCTGAAAATCACTATCTTTGCGGTTCTTTATTAGACTTCATTATGGACAAAGCGAAAAAGATCAGATACGTTTTCTCTGTCTTCATGGTTATTCTGATGGTAGGCCTGGCGGAATGGGCAGGGGAGAAAGAAATTATTTTTCCGGAGATGGCAGCACTCACTATAGGGATGTGGGTGATTGATAAGAGAGTTTGGAAAGTCAGGCGTTGGCAAATGATATGGATGATGACGGCAGGAGCGGTTGCAGGAGTTTGTATCGTGCGTTATTCTCCTTTGCCGTTGCTCTGCAATTTATGTATGGCTTTTACCTTTGCTGCCTGTTGCCTGATGTTCAGCCGGACCACATTGATCCCATTGATTTCGGCTTGCATGCTGCCTGTGTTGCTGCATACTGAGACATGGATCTATCCGACAGCCGTATTTTTCCTTACCGTGATTCTTGTCAGCGGGCAGAGACTTATGGAAAAAGCTGGTTTGCGTAAAGAAACCAATTATGCCGTACCGGAGCGTGAGTGGAAAAAAGAGAGTTGTCGTTGGGGAGCTTTGCTGTTTTTTGTTTCTCTGGTCGCTGCCTTTTCGCTTTTCTGCGGATATGCTTATTTCATTATTCCTCCGTTGATTGTCACCTTTACCGAGATTGTCAATTCCAAAGCGGGCTTCAGAAACCGTCCCATGCAGGTGTTTCTGTTTTTGGTGACTGGAGCCAGTCTGGGTACTGCCTTTCAGATCGTCGGACACTCTTATTTGCATTTGCCCGAAACAATTGTCGCCTTGTCTGTTATCTGTTGTTTGTTTGCCATCTTCGAATGGACCGGAAAGTATTTTGCCCCTGCCGGTGCGTTGGCACTGATACCGTTGATTATCCCACAGGAGGGAATACGTTGGTTACCTTTGCAGGCTGCCATAGGTGCCGCTTTGTTTATTACTATTGGCATGCTTGTCTTTCAGCAGTGTTATAAATGGAGCAAGGCTCAGTTAGTGTTTTGCTTTACACCTACCCTGTTGCGGAGGTATCTGAACCGCAGAAGGAAGGGGTGATGGGGGTATTGCAGGCCCGGTACGGACAATTATCGCCCCATCTTGTCACGGCGGCAAGCCAGCATTTCGGCAAAACGACGCATATGTTGCTGGTTAGTGCCGCAGCAGCCCCCGCAGATTTTTAACGGGAAATCCCACAAAAGTGTCATCAGCCTGTCTGCCAGTTCTTCCGGCGGAGAGGAAATCAGATGCTCACACCCGTTCAGTTCTTCCGGACTAAGGTTGGCCGCATTGGCCTGGATACCTTGGAAGCGCTGACGCACCAGAGGAGTGTCATTCCGGGGATGGAGCAATGCCTGATGCAGGATATCGGGGTGTATACAGTTGGCCATATAACATAGAGGCCGGGTGGAAGTCTCCTTTTCGATAGCATCAATGGCATCATGGATAAAGGTTCCGTCTATCAGGCGTCCGTCACGGCATACCATAAAACTGATAATATAAGGTAACCCGGTTGCCGCCATGGCGTTGGCCATTCCGATGGCTTCTGTCAGTTGAGGCATGATGCCGGCAAACAGATAGTCTACTCCTGCCTCCGCCATCGTGCGGACTGCCGGAAAATGAAATTCCATCGCTTCTTCAACGGACAGGCAATAACGGCCGTCGTACGCGTCGCGGCGGCATCCGGCTAACCCGCCGATGTAAACCGGAATGGAAGTTCCGGTGCGGAACCTGGAAAGGAAAGATACGTTATCTGCCAATACATTCTTATGCCGGTAGTCCGATTCTGCGATTTGTTCGATATTGGCTCTGCGGGTAGGAGTCATCAGCATCAGCGGCAGGCGGAAGTCTGCGGCAATTTGCAGATACTGGCGATAGATTTCCGCCAGTGTCTCACGGTAAGAGTCATTGTAAATCAGGGCGGCATGGACGATATGTTTGTCCAATGGGATCTGGAATTCGTGACGCAAACGTTCTACAATAGCGCCTTCGGTGAGAATGAAAGGAGAAGTCCGGAATGATTCTACAAAAGATAGCTGATCCATAAGAATGACTTTAGAAGTTTTACTTTACATCCGGAGACAAATATAGGATTAATCAGCTCATTCCGGTTATCTGTTCCTGCTGTGTTCACATCCTTTTGTAATCTTTCAGAAAAACAAGAGACTCGGCTTTATTTATAGTCCTTTATAAACCCTTCCATCAACCATTTGGCAAGTGCCTGCCGATTGGAAGGGATCACCAGACGACGCTGGTCGAGAGTATTCTGGATGTTGCCCAGTTCAACGAATACAGAGGCGGGTGTGGTGTGTGCCAGAACATACAGGTTGCGTCCGCTTACGGTGCCCGAGAAGCCACGGTTGGGCTGGTGCTTGCCGTATTTGGATTCGAAGGTCGCTTTCATATTCCTGGCGAGACGTTTGCTTTCGGCCTTGCGGTTGGAGTGATAGAAGAAGACGTCGGTTTGGGTGCCTTTGCTGCGGCTGTCTACATGGATGAAGATGGCCCGGCAGTACTTGAATTTCTTGCGATCCTTCCGGTAGAGGGTGTTGATTTTATCGCAACGCTGCTGAAGGCGTTGTACCTGGTTCAGAGGGATGGGAGAGCCCATGCAGGTTTCCCGTTTGCTGTTGGACAGGTAGGCCTCGTCGCGGATACCGTCTTTGGCATCCTGAATGATGATGCGTACCTCGGCACCTTCCTGCATCAGGTTGCGTGCCAGGCGCAGGGCGATGTCATAGGCATATTCGTCTTCGTGAAGTTCGTGTTTACCAACACGGCCTATGGCACCGGGGTCGGGGCCGCCGTGTCCGCTGACCACATAGAAACAGGCACCGGCAAGGCGGTCGGAGGTTACCTTGACATTAGCCAGCCATTTCCCGAACAGCGGTTCGTTGACTTCCGTACGTTTGGACCGGTGTGCAGACCCCGTTTCGGATTCTTTCTCAGGGGTGGTGTCCGATGCCTTTTTGACGGGAGGAATCAGATAAGTGACACCCATCTTCAGAGTTCTGCTTTTGCCTAATCGGGTTTTGTTGAGTTCGATAAAGTCATCATAATATTTCTTTGGAGCACGGTTGTGGCGCAGGAGGAAGGAAGAGATTCCCTCACCGGATTTAGGAGTGGCTTTCTGCTGTGCCCATAAAGCAGGGGCAGTAAATAAGGAACAGAAGAACAGGAGAAGACAGAGTTTCCTTTTCATATTGCTACGTATAAAAGATGCAGGCTTGGCTGCTGTACCTAATTGTTTGACTTCTATGGTGAATTTTTGCTTTTTCGCCCGCAAAGATAGCCTTTTAAACCAATAATTTTCTCTACTTTTGCGTCGATATAACTTTTTTAAGGCAATATAATCGTAAACTCAATAACATTATGGCAAAACAATTCAAGCCCGAAACCCTGTGTGTACAAGCAGGATGGACTCCGAAAAAGGGCGAGCCGCGCGTGCTGCCCATCTATCAAAGTACTACTTTTAAATACGAAACCAGTGAGCAGATGGCCCGTCTGTTCGATCTTGAAGAGAGCGGTTACTTCTATACCCGCCTGCAAAATCCGACGAACGATGCCGTAGCTGCCAAGATTGCCGCCCTTGAAGGAGGTGTGGGAGCCATGCTGACTTCCAGCGGCCAGGCTGCCAATTTCTATGCCATATTCAATATCTGCCAGGCAGGCGATCACTTCGTCTGTTCGTCGGCCATCTATGGCGGAACGTTCAACCTCTTTGGGGTGACAATGAAAAAACTGGGCATCGACGTCACATTCGTCAGCCCCGATGCCGATGAAGAAGAGATTTCGGCTGCTTTCCGCCCGAACACGAAAGCGCTGTTTGGTGAGACAATCTCCAATCCGTCGCTCGAAGTGCTCGACATTGAGAAGTTTGCCCGCATTGCCCACAGCCACGGAGTGCCCCTGATCGTTGATAATACCTTCCCGACACCGATCAACTGCCGTCCGTTCGAATGGGGAGCGGATATCGTGGTGCACTCTACCACCAAGTATATGGACGGGCACGCCACCAGCGTAGGCGGCTGTATCGTGGACAGCGGAAACTTTGATTGGGAAGCCCATGCCGATAAGTTCCCGGGACTTTGCACACCGGATGAATCGTATCACGGACTGACTTATACAAAGGCTTTCGGCAAGGGTGCCTACATGACCAAGGCAACCGCTCAACTGATGCGTGACCTGGGCAGTATACAGAGTCCGCAGAATGCTTTCTTGCTGAATTTGGGTCTGGAGACGCTGCACCTGCGTATGCCTCAGCACTGCGGCAATGCACAGAAGGTGGCCGAATACCTTGCACAGAACGATAAAGTGGCTTGGGTGAACTATTGCGGTCTTCCGGGTAATAAATACTACGAACTGGCGCAGAAGTACATGCCGAATGGCTCTTGCGGTGTGATCTCTTTCGGGTTGAAAGGCGGACGCGAGTTGTCCATCAAGTTCATGGACTCGTTGAAACTGGCCGCCATCGTCACCCACGTGGCCGATGCGCGTACCTGCGTGCTCCATCCCGCCAGCCATACGCACCGGCAGCTGACAGACGAGCAGTTGATCGAAGCCGGTGTCCGTCCGGACCTGATCCGTCTGTCCGTAGGAATCGAAAATGCGGATGACATTATAGCGGATATCGAACAGGCACTGAACGCATAACCCCCTTCCCTCGTCTTTTTTTACATCCTGTTTTATCTCTGTCCGATGAAGCAGGATGTTTTGTTTCTTCTTCTCTTTCCTTTTCCTTTTTACTGCTTTCTCACTTTCTTTATCGGGTCTTTACAAACATTCTTATCTCGGGACAACGGTACTGAGATGAAAATGTTTGCAAAGGGAGTATAAAGAAAAGAGGGTTACCATAAAATGGCACAGAGTAGCACAGAGTGGATGTCAAGTCGTTGGTTATCGGCTTGACTCCCTCTGTGCTACTCTGTGGTGAGTTCCTCTTTTTAACTCCTCTCTCTTCCTCCCCCCAATGCCTGATACAAGGTGATGACCCCCTGGATTTCAGTAAACCGGTTGGCCACTTGCGAGAGTTGCGCATTGAGCAACGTCTGCTGTGCGGTGAGCACTTCCAGATAAGTCGTGTTGCCATGCTTCATCAGCAGTTGTGTGCTGCGGGCGGCGTTTTCGAGGGAAGCCACCTGCTTCTCGAAGTAGTTTGCCTTGTCCCGTGCCGTCTGATATTGCACCAGGGCATTGTTGACCTCGCTTCCGGCGTTGAGCAACGTCTGTTCGAAGCTGAGGCGTACCTCCTCCTGTTGCGCTTTGGCTATGCGGAGCTGGGCGATGTTCGCTCCCCGGTTGAACAAAGGCTGCGTCAGCGAGGCCACGGCGGTGGCAAGGAACTTGCCCGGGTTGACGATCATCGCACCTGCCGAGTTTGTCCAGCCGGCGCTGCCGCTCAGCGTGATCGAGGGGTAGAAGGCGGAACGGGCGGCGTTGGTAGTGTAGAATGCCTGTGCCAACGCCTGTTCGGCACTGCGCACGTCGGGGCGGTTGGCAAGCATCTGCAAGGGCACGCCCACCGAAAGGTTCTCCGGCAGGCGCTGCTCGGCGAGGCGTCCGCGGGGAAGGGTGCGGGGGATGTCGGCAAGGAGGAGCGAAAGGGCGTTCTCCACCTGGTTGAGCTGTTCGCGCAGGTCGAGCAGGGTGGTACATATATTGTAGTATGTGGCCTCAGTCTGCGAGAGGGCGGCTTCGGTCACCATTCCGGCAGCTTTCATGGCGCGGGTGGTGGCGACGCTCTCTTTCCAGGCGGCTTCGGTGGCGGTGGAGATCTCGATCTGGGCGTCGAGCATCAGCAACGTATAGTAGTTGTTGGCGACGGCGGCAATCAGTTGCGTCTGTACCGCCTGTTCATAGTCACGGCTCTGCGCCACGACAGCTTGTGCACGCCGCTTGGCGTTCGTCAGCCGGCCGAAGATGTCGATCTCCCAACTGGCGCTGACGGGCAGTGAGTAGGTTTGCGAGGCTTTCCCGCCGTCGAAGCTGCTGGCCGTTCCCTGCGGAGAGAGGGAGAAGGCGGGCAGATAGGAGAGTCGGGCGGAGAGCAAGGTGGCTTCGGCCTCTTTCACACGGAGGTGGGCCGTACGCAGGTCGGTGTTGCGCACGAGGGCAGTGTCGATCAGCGTGCGGAGGCAAGGATCGGTGAAGACCTCCTGCCAGGGGAGGCTGCCGAGGTTGGAGGCGGAGTCGGAAGGATTCGCGCCTTCTTGGCCGTAAAGGTCGTCGGGAACCTCGGTAGCGGGTTTGTATTTGGAGTAAATGCCGCAACTGCTGAGTGCCAGCGTGGCGGCAAGGGATATGATTAACTTTTTCATGATTGCTTGTTTTATGGGAGCCTCCCTCCCCCGGTTCCTCCGGTGGAAGAGGAGGGGAGGGGGCTGCTAATGATAAATAGGGTTGAACGGGGGAAGAACTCTTTTCACCGCAGAGTAACACAGAGTATCACAGAGTGATATGGAGTGGTACGGAGTCATACAGAGCGATACGAAGTAAAGTATGGCGGAGTAGTACAGAGTATCACCGGGTAGAGTATCACCGGGTGAATCTTGCTCCTTTGATCGTTCATACCAATAACCTGTCTTCCTCTGTGTCACTCTGTGTGCCTCTGTGGTGAAAAGAGTCCTTTATTCCTTCAAAGCCCCTCCTTTCGCTTCCTTCTTTTCCCGGTCGCTCGCTACGATCTCTTCCTCGATCTGCCAGTCGTGCGTCGGTTCGGCCTGTACCGGACGAATGCGTTCCTGCAACCACTGGAAAGCAATGAAGAGCGACGGCACGATGAACAGCAGTGCCAGCGTACCGATGACCATACCGCCCACGGCGCCCGTTCCCAACGAACGGTTACCGTTTGCCCCTACGCCACTCGCCACCATCAGCGGGAACAACCCGAAGATCATCGTCAGTGCCGTCATCAATATCGGGCGCAGACGGGCTTTGGCGGCGCTCAGCGCGGAGGCTATCAGCCCCATGCCCGCTTTGCGGCGTTCGGCGGCATACTCGGTGAGCAGGATGGCCGTCTTGGCCAGCAGACCGATCAGCATAATCAGTCCCGTTTGCAGGTAGATGTTGTTCTCCAGACCGAACAGGCGGGCGAAGAGGAACGAACCCATCAGTCCGCACGGCACGCTCAGGAGCACCGCGAAGGGGATCAGGAAGCTCTCGTAGAGCGCGCTCAGAATCAGGTAGATCATCAGGAAGCAGATGCCGAAGATGATCGCCGTCGTGCCGCTCTGCTCCGTCTCCTCACGGGTGATGCCTCCGTAGTCGTAGCCGTAGCCCTTGGGCAGGGCGGTGGAGGCTGTCTCCTGTACGGCACGGATGGCGTCACCCGTACTGTAACCGTCCGCCGGCATGGCGTTCACGGCGATGGAGTTGTACATGTTGAAGCGGCTCAGCGACTCGGCTCCGTACGTGCGGGTTAGCGTCACGAACTGGCTCAGAGGCGCCATCTCGCCGTTCGACATCCGCACGAAGGTGTTGCCCAGCGAAGCTTCGTCGAGGCGGTATTGCGGGTCGGATTGGATCATCACCTTATATACTTTCGAGAAGCGGTTGAAGTTGGACACGTACTGCCCGCCGTAGTAGCCCGAGAGGGTGCTCAACACCTGGTCGGGGGTGATGCCCGAGCGCTTGCATTTCGACGGATCTATCTCAACCAGCCATTGCGGGTAGCGGACGTCGAACGTGGAGTAGGCCATGGCGATCTCCGGACGCTGGTTCAGCGCGCCCAGATACTGCTGCGTGGTCTGGAAGAAGGTGTTCACGTCGCCTCCCGTCTTGTCCTGCATGTGCAGTTCGAGGGCGTTACCCATACCGTATCCGGGGATCATTCCCGGTGAGATGGCAAATACGGTGGCGTCCTTGATGTCGCCCGTCCGTCCGTATACCTGGCCGATGACCGACTGCACGTTGTCTTCCTTTCCGGGGCGTTCGTCCCACGGTTTCAGTTTCAGGATCAACATACCGAACGAGCTTCCCTGGCCCGCCAGCAGTCCGTAGCCCGCCACTTTCTGCACGTGTTCCACTTGCGGGATCTGTTCCATGCGCTGCTCGATGCGCTTCATCACCTCGTCCGTCGTGCGCAGCGAACTGCCGGCGGCGGTGCTGACGTTGACAAACACCACGCCCTGGTCTTCGTCGGGCACGAGGCTGGTCTTCGTCGTATTCATCAGCACCACCAGCAGGGCGATACTTGCCACGAGGAGTCCGCCCGTCAGCCAACGGTGCTTGATGAAGAAGAGCACGATGCCCTTGTAACGGTCTATCACCACGTCGAACGCCGCGTTGAACGCTTTGCGGAAGCGGGCGGCGAAGTTCTGCTTCTGCGTGCCGTCCTCGTTGATGTACGGTTTCAGCAGCAGCGCGCAGAGGGCGGGGCTCAGTGTCAGGGCGTTCACGGCGGAGATGCCTACCGCTACGGCCATCGTCAGTCCGAACTGCGTGTAGAACGTCCCCGATGTGCCGGACATGAACGATACGGGGATGAACACCGCCATGAATACCAGCGACGAGGTGATGACGGCGTTCGAAATGCCTTTCATGGCGTCGATGCTCGCCATGTAGGACGATTTGTAGCCCACGTCGAACCGTGCCTGCACGGCCTCGACCACCACGATGGCGTCGTCCACCACCGTACCGATGACCAGTACCAGCGCGAACAGCGTGATCAGGTTGATACTGAATCCCGCCATCGCCATGAAGGCGAACGTACCGACGAGCGACACGATGATGCCCACCAGCGGGATCAGCGTCGAGCGGATGTCCTGCAAGAAGATGTATACGACGAGGATCACGAGCAGGATGGCTTCGAGCAGCGTCTTCACCACCTCGTGGATGGAGGCGTAGAGGAAATCGTTGCTGGACATCAGTTGCGTCAGTTCCACTCCACGGGGGAGGTCTTTGCGCGCCTCTTCAAGGAAGTCGTTGATGCGGTTGTTCACCTCTGTGGCGTTGGAGCCTGCAGTCTGGAAGAGCATGCACGAGATACCGTTGTGCCCGTCCGTCGTTCCGCTGTAGGCGTAGCTTTCCTGTCCTAACTCGATGGTGGCGATGTCCTTCAGTTTCAGCACCTGCCCGTCGTCGGTGGAGCGGATCACGATCTCGCCGAACTCCTCCGGGGTGATGCGGCGGCCTTTGTACTTCATGGTGTATTGGTACGTCTCGTCGGAGTTCTCGCCGAACGATCCGGTGGCAGACTCGATGTTCTGTTCCGCCAGCACCGCCGAAACGTCCGAGGGGATCAGGCGGTATTGCGCCATCACGTCCGGTTTCATCCAGATGCGCAGGCTGTAGTCGCCTCCCATGATCATCATGTCGCCCACGCCCGAGATGCGGAGAATCTCCGGCTTGAGGTTGATACTGATGTAGTTGGCCAGGAAAGCCTCGTCATAAGAGTCGTCCGGGCTGTGGAGCGAGAACATTTGCAGGATACTCGTCTGCCGCTTCGAGGTGGTGACACCCACCTGGTTCACCTCCGAGGGGAGCTGTCCCGTGGCTTTGGAGACCCGGTTCTGCACGTTCACCGCCGCCATGTCCGGGTCGGTTCCCTGTTTAAAGTAGACAGTGATGGAGACCGTTCCGGCGTTGGTGGCGCTGGAGGTCATATACGTCATGTCCTCCACTCCGTTGATGGCCTCTTCGAGCGGGGCGATGACACTCTTTTGCAACGTCTCCGCGCTGGCTCCGAAGTAGCTGGTGGAGACCATGATGGTTGGCGGGGCGATATCCGGGTATTGTTCGACGGGCAACGTAAACAGCCCGATGATCCCGACCACGACGATGGTGATGGAGATAACGGCCGATAGGACGGGCCGTTCGATGAATGTTCGTAAGTTCATAATTATAGGGTTATATGTTTCCTTTGTGCCACTCTGTAGTGAGCCTTGTTCTTTGTTTTATTGCATACGATGAGCGTTCACCGTTCCTCGTTCACCGCTTTGATCTCCGTTCCTTCCCGGAGCAGTCCGACGCCTTCGGCCACGATCACGTCACCGGTCTGTAGCCCGCTCTCCACGATGTACTCCTGTCCGCCGTTGACGCGCGTCACCTGTACCGGAGCCGATTGCGCCTTGCCGTCCACTACCTTATATACAAATACCTTGTCCTGTACTTCGAATGTGGCCGCTTGCGGAATCACCAGCGCTCCCGTCTTCTCCGTCGGCACGATCACGTTTCCGGCGCCGCCGCTATGCAGCAGCCCTTCCCGGTTGGGAAACACCGCCCGCAGGCTCACCGTTCCCGTCGTGCGGTCTATCACCCCGCTGATCGTCTCGATCCGTCCCGCCTGCGGATAGTCCGAACGGTCGTTCAGTTGCAGGCCGATTTCCGGCATCTGTTTCAAGGCTTCCTCCTTCGATCCGTAACGGCGGATCAGTCCTAAGAGCTGGTTCTCCGTCATTGAGAAGTAGACGTACATGTCCGAGTTGTCCGAAACGGTAGTCAGTGGTTCCGGCAGGCTGGCGCTCACCAGTGCTCCCACCCGGTAGGGCAGCGTGCCCACTACTCCGTCCGCCGGACTCTTCACCAGCGTATACGATAAGTTGTTGCGTGCGTTCACCTCCTGTGCCTTCATCTGCGCCAGTTGCGCCTGCGCTGCCAGGAGGGAGTTCTTTGCCGTGCTCATGTCGAAGGCGGACACTACGTTCTGCCTGTACAATTCCTGCTTGCTGTCATACGTCAGTTGTGCTGTGGCCAGCGACGCCTTTGCCGCCTCCACGTTTGCCAGGGCAGTCTGCAAGGCAGCTTCGTAAGGCACTTGGTCGATGACGAACAGCGACTGTCCCCGTTTCACCCGTTCCCCCTCGCTGACACACACCTGCGTCAGCGTGCCGCCTACCTGCGGATAGATCTCGATGTCTTGTCGTCCGCGTATCGTTGCCGAATACGTACTCGATAGCGTCCGGTCGGCAGGCGCGAGGGTCATCACTTTGTATCCCGACTCCACGTTTGCCTGCGGTGCTTGCTTGCATCCCCCGACGGCCAGACAGCAGGCCAGTATCACGGCCTGTTTCACTTTACTTACCTTTTCAATCATAGTTCCTATTTAATTTTGTCGCGGCAAAGGTAGAGCGTTTTCCCCTTCGGCAGCTTTTCATACCCGCCCCACTATTGTTCATAATCGGAACAACTTTTCGCCTAATTCACTAAAAAGACCTACCTTTGCAGGCGAAATAAAGAACACGATATGGAAAAAAGTAATCCGCTCACTCTCACTCTCGACCAGCCCTTCGTGGCAGGAACCGACGACTTCGCCCCTTTCTACAACCGGTTGCACAAGCTCAACTGTGCCATCATTCTCTACTGCCGCAGCGGTCATGCCACGCTTGCCATCGACCTGAAGAAATACGAGATCACCCCCAATACCCAGGTTGTCCTCCTGCCCGGCTCCGTCATCACCCTTGAAGAGAAGAGCGAAGACCTGCAGATCTCCTTTTTCGCCTCCCACATCGAGATGTTCCGTGAAGCCTGCATCCGCTTCGAACCCTCCTTCTTCCGCTTCCTCAAGGAGAAGCCCTGCTATACGCTCCCTCCCGAATTTACCGCCCCCATCAATGGTCTTCTGCACGCCACCGGCGCCATTTTCGCCGACACCGACCACCGCTTCCGCAACCAGATAGCCCGCAACCACCTGCAAAGCTTCCTGCTCGATGTATACGACAAAGTGCACCGCCTTTTCACCCATAAAGAGATCGAAGGCGGCAACCGTCCGAACGAGCTTTTTCATAAGTTCGTCACCTTGGTGCACGAGCATTGTTGTTCGCAGCGCGACGTTGTGTTCTACGCTGACCGTCTCTGCATTTCTACCAAATACCTGACGAGCATCTGCCGCTCCCTTATGGGCGGCTCAGCCAAAAAAGTGATTGATGATTTCACGGCCTTGGAGATCAAAGTCCTCCTCCAGTCCACCGACCTCAGTATCCAGGAGATAGCCGACCGCCTGAACTTCCCCGACCAATCTTATCTTGGCCGGTATTTCAAACGTCACGAAGGGGTTTCGCCGATGGAGTACAGGGCGAGGTTGGCGGGTCTAAAATAGGAGTTCTCTGGGAAATGCGTAGTTGCGACATCCGTCCCGGTAATCTTGATAATCAGCAGATTGTATTTACCTATATTTTTCTTTCAATGTAAAACCGTTTACCCCGGCACGTAAAGCCATTTACCCCGGCACGTAAAACCGTTTACCCCGGCACGTAAAACCATTTACCCCGGCACGTAAAACCGGTTATCCCGGCACGTAAATGAAGTCGGCATTTAAGGTAACAGATGTCCCCCCTGTAGGATGCGCATCCAAACGACGCATTCTCCGGATGGAACCGAAGTATCCGGCTCTTGTGTGTGATTGAATAAAAACAGGAAAGGCGGTTGCTTATGTATACCAGATCTCGTTATACACAGGCCTTGTCCGGCTTTCTGCCGGAGTCGCCTTCCATACCTGTGAAGAGGCATCTCCACATCCTTTTTCAATTGGCGACTGTTCCAACAGAGTCGATTCCAGAACAACTTTTCTGCCCGGTGTGCTGTTGATAATGACTTCGGAATGACTGAAACTGAAATTCCGTGTAGTTTTCATTCCGGAGAATGCTTTCATTTCCTGTGACATAAGCGGTAGTTATTTATAGTATGGTAATGAATAACATCGGAGGTACGAAAGTGTTTGCTAAATGGCGTTGTTTTCTGTTAATTTAAAAGCAGGGATGCCGGTTTCGGATTAAATCTATAAGGAAAGCATGACGTAGTCCGGTTTGTATTACCTTTGCCGGTGAACTAAAGAAATCAGGCTATGTCTGTATTGTCAGAACCTTTGGGCATATCCGATGCCGCCTTGCAGCAATATGCCGACCAACTCCGGAAAGGGGGACATACGTTTGAGACTTATCAATAATATCCGTGCCTGAATGGACGGACGGCAGAAGAATTAGGATACTGTGAAGGGATAATTGAAAAAAATACCCCTGTCCCTGTCACATAATTAAAAAGAAAGATGTAATTTTGCATGCCAAAAAACAACTTATCTTATGGCAGTTTACGTAGAAGAAGTATCAAGAACTTTCGGTGAATATTTACTTATTCCCGGTCTTACCACCAAACAGTGTGTACCTTCCAATGTATCTTTACGCACCCCGCTGGTGAAACATGCGGCAGGCACACAAGCAGCAATCGAATTGAACATTCCTTTCGTTTCGGCAATCATGCAGTCGGTTTCCGGTCCCGAACTGGCTATCGAGCTGGCACGCAACGGAGGACTCTCGTTTATCTTCGGCTCGCAACCCATCGCCAGTCAGGCGGAAATGGTGCGGAAAGTGAAGAAATTTAAAGCCGGTTTCGTGACCAGTGACTCGAACCTGACACCGGAACATACGTTGGATGATGTACTTCGCCTGCTTCGTCAGACCGGACACTCTACCATCGGAATCACGGATGACGGCACACCGAACGGACATCTTCTGGGATTGGTAACCAGCCGCGACTATCGCCTTTCCAGAGATCCGCTGGACAAAAAGATCAAAGACTTCATGACCCCTTTCGACAAGCTGATTGTAGGCGAAGTGGGACTGACACTGAGCGAAGCGAACCAGATTATCTGGGACCACAAACTCAACACTCTTCCCATCATCGACAAGGACGGCCGTCTGGCTTATTTCGTTTTCCGCAAAGATTACGACAGCCACAAGGAAAACCCTAACGAGGTGTCAAGCCCCGACAAGAAATTGCTGGTGGGTGCCGGTATCAATACCCGTGACTATCAGGAACGTGTACCTGCTCTGGTAGAAGCAGGAGTGGATGTGCTTTGCATCGATTCTTCGGACGGCTATTCGGAATGGCAATGCGAGACTCTGCAATGGATCAAGCAGCAGTATGGGGATAAAGTACTGGTAGGTGCCGGTAACGTGGTAGATAAAGAAGGCTTCCTCTATCTGGCGGAAGCCGGTGCGGACTTCGTGAAAGTGGGTATCGGCGGTGGATCTATCTGCATCACCCGTGAACAGAAAGGTATCGGACGCGGACAGGCGACTGCCTTGCAGGACGTGGCTCGTGCCCGTGACGAATATCAGGCACGCACAGGCATCTATGTGCCTATTTGCAGCGACGGCGGACTGGTGCACGACTATCATATGGTGCTTGCCCTTGCCATGGGGGCCGATTTCCTGATGATGGGCCGTTACTTTGCCCGTTTCGACGAATCGCCTACGAAGAAGCTCTGCATCAAGAACAATTATGTGAAAGAGTACTGGGGAGAAGGTTCGAACCGTGCCCAGAACTGGCAGCGCTATGATATGGGCGGGACGGAATCTTTGAAGTTCGAAGAGGGAGTCGATAGTTACGTGCCTTATGCTGGTAAGATGAAAGATAATCTGGCTGCCACACTGAGCAAGATCAAAGCTACGATGTGCAGTTGCGGTGCCGTTACCATTCCCGATTTGCAGCAAAACGCCAAGATTACGTTGGTTTCGTCTACCAGTATCGTAGAAGGCGGGGCACACGACGTGATTCTGAAGGAAAAAGGATAATAAACTTTTCACTATCCGCACAGAGACCATCCAATAAGTGCGACTAATATAGGACAGGCGGACGGATACGGGGTTTGAGATGACTGTATAGTTGTTGAAACTCGTTTCGGTCCGCCTGTTTCGTAGGTCTGACCTTATTTCTCTGCGTTCCGGAACTTCTGTGGGGTCATCCCCACTTGCTTCTTGAAAAACTTATTGAAGAACGCCGCGTTGTTGAATCCCAGGTTCAGGGCGATGTCTTTCACCGGAGTGGGTGTGGTTCGCAGCAGGGTTCGGGCAGCCAGGATCAGGATACTGTTGATGATTTCCATTGCTGTCTGTCCGCCCGATTCTTTCTTTATGATGTGGCAGAGGGTAGTTGATTTCATTCCCATTTCGGCCGCATAAAACTGTACCTGATGTTGGTGGGCATGATTCTCCTGCACCAGTCGGACAAACTGGCGAAAGACGGCGGAATGTTTGTTGGCAGGCGCTACCTGCGACAACGCTTTTCGCTGACTGAGCTCTGTGAACCCCTGTAGGAGTGCTTCAAGCATAGACTTCAGTGTGGCATGGCTGAAGAGGAACGGTGCATCTTTATGGATGTGTGTCAGAAGCGCGAAAGTCTGGACGTAGATGCCGAAAATTCTCGGGGACAATGGGAGCAGGGGGTGTTCGTTGATGATGTAGAACGTATTGATGATCGATCTGTCCAAGTGGGTTTCGTGAATGAATGCAAGTGAAAAGAGTACCGCATGCATCTGCACATCGTCCGATGTCTTCTGCACTTGTATGAAACTTTCCGAGGGGATAGCGATCATCGTACCGGGACCGATATTGTATTGCACCAGGTTGATCATCGCTTTGATACGTCCCCGCATACAGAGGGCAAAAATAACAGCTTTCGTCTTTTTGAGTTCGGCGCAATATGTCCACAGTGTTTCGCTGCTGATGCGGTCGGCAGTGGTGAAATTGTCTGATATATGTAACTCCGGAGTAAGCATGTTCTTTTGTTTGCTATAACGCTGAGATCCCTTTTTGGTTGCAAAAGTCATTATATTACGGTCTATTATAGTTAATGACTTGTTAATTCTGTCCGGGGCTTTTCTTGTCATAGTTAAAAGTGGTCAATCCGTACATGATGGAATATTTTGTGAGAATAATAGAATATCGTTTCCAACCCGATTCGTTGCCGGTGACTGATATTAGTACGATCTTTGTGTTCTGACACAACTGAATTTATATGAACCGATCTTCATTCAACACCTTTGTTTTTCCTGTCTTTTTTTCTTCTTTGTCTATTGGGGACAATAGTCTGATTACGGTTATTGTTTTGCTGCTTATTGTCGTGTTTGCCTTGTGTGTGGCGGTAAGGTGCCTCTACGGGCAGAGGCGGGCGCTCAAAAAGGTGCTGGTGGGAGATGCCGTATGCAGGCAACTGTTTGATGTGTGGCCGCTGAGCATTCTTGTCCTCGGCGCTGACGGGAAGATAGAACGGATGAACAAGTTGTTGCTGGAAGAGCTGCAACTGGATTTGAAGCAGGTTGCCGGGCGACAGGCGGTTGAGATCATCGAACTGATCCAGGACAAGGAGAACCTTTTGCCCCGGTTTCTGAAAGAGATACAGAGCGGAAAGCGCAACATTTTGTTTTCTACCAATTGCTTCATTCGCGAGCCCCGTTCTAATATCAGCTTCCTGATTCAAGGCGGCATTGTGGGGATTTATGAAAGCGGCCGCTTGATCAAGATGATCGTTTACTTGCGCAATGTGCTTGAAGAACGGACGCAACGGCATGTACTGAATATCGCCCTGAGCAAAACACATATCTTTTCCTGGTCGTTCGACATGGAGCGGAACCTGATGGTGATTGACCCGCGTTATTTCGACTACCTGAAGATTCCGACTCAAGATTATACGCTGACCATGGAACAGTTTTCCGACTTGGTGCATCCCGATGACCGGAAGGTACTTTTCGACGCCCTTGCCGGGCAGTTGACGGGAAACTTGTACGAGGCGCCCGTACCTTATCGTCTGCGCCGGGGAGACGGGGGCTGGGAGTGGTTCGAGGGGCAGTCTACTTATGTGGGGCAGCTGTCGGATCTGCCGTTCCGTATCGTGGGTATCTGCATGAGTACACAGCGGTATAAAGATATAGAGGACAGGCTGAACGACGCCCTCCGGAAGGCACAGCGGAGCGACCGGTTGAAGAGTGCTTTCCTGGCCAATATGAGTCACGAGATCCGCACTCCACTGAATGCCATCGTGGGTTTTTCCACACTGCTGGTGAGCGAGCAGTCCGATTTAAGGCCGGAGGACATCGAGGAGTATGCTGCGTTGATAGAGAAGAACGGGCAGTTGCTGATGTTCCTGATTTCGGATATTCTGGATCTTTCGAAGATTGAATCGAACACCATGGAGTTTAACGTTTCGGTTTTCTCACTGAACAAGATGTTTGCCGACATAGCCCGCATGCAGCGTCTGAATGTGAAGCCCGGTGTAGAACTGATTGCGGATCTGCCCGCAGAGGATGTGTCGATTACTGCGGACCCGGTAAGGCTGGAGCAGGTGGTGAACAATCTGATCAATAACGCGATAAAGTTTACGAGCCGGGGCAGCATCCGGATAGGCTATCGCCGGAGGGGGGAGAAGGACGTAGAGCTGTTTGTCGAAGACACCGGGAAGGGAATGTCGGAGGAGGTGATCGCGCATGTTTTTGAGCGCTTTTATAAAGGAGATTCTTTTGTTCAAGGAACAGGGTTGGGACTTGCCATCTGCAAGACGATTGTGGAACATTTCGGCGGAGAGATTCGTGCGGAGTCCGAAGCGGGTGAGGGGGCGAGGTTTGAAGTCTGCCTGCCGGTAGGAGGAAAATAGAAACGGGGAGGACCCGAATGAAACGGGGAAAGTCACGTTGCGCGTTGTCCCATAACCGCTTGTGATTTCCCCGTTTCTGTGTTTATTTTAAGAATGCCCTCGGGCATGGAGTCAATACACGCTTGCCCCCTTAATCACGATCTTTTCCAGCAATTCCTGCATCTTTCCGATCACCGGTTCCGCTTCCAGCCCGTATTCGGCCGCCATCACCTGCATCTGTGGGAAAGTGGCCCATACACTGCCGTTCTTATCCTCCCAAACGGAGATCTTCAGCGGCAATTCGATCGAGATGCTCGGATTGTCCTGCATCAGCTTTGTGCCCACTTTCGGCGAACCGAAGACGATCACTTGGTTCGGGCGAAGCGTCAAGCCTACCTCTTCTGCGTTCTTTCCGTGGTCGAATTTGGCGAAGACAGGGATTCCCATTGCCCGGAGCGTCTGCTCGATGCGTCCCATGGTTTCGTCTACGCTGAACTGGCTCTCGTAGGTGTAAAGTAGGTTATCGTTGGCTCCCGTGCCCATCTTGGCGCTGTCGAAAGCGGCGGCAATGCGGCGTCCCAGGTTCGTCAGGTCCACTCCCTCTTTATTGGCGAGCAGGGTGACGCATACCAGTTCCGAAGCGTCGGTGAAACGGCTCAGGAAAGCCGAATGTCCCGATACGTCGCCTTTGATGTCCATCAGCCCGTTGTGGTTATAGAACTGCCAGCCTGCCATGGCGGGGACCACCTTGCCGTTGGCCAGCCGGGTGGGCTTGTACACGATGTCACGGTTTTCCGGTTTCTCGATCAAGGCGCTTCCCGCCAGTCCGATGTCCCAATGGGAAACGTTCTCTGCCGATGCCCAGATGTCGGAGAAACCTTTCAGTGCCGTAGGGCTGACAGCAGGCGCTGCGACGAGCCGGCCGTCTTTTTCAACGTATCCGGTCGTTGTTTCCGAGGGGTTGATATAGTCCCGGTCCTTCTTGAATGTCTGGTGCACGTTGCCCGTAGTGGTCACGTCCTCCTGTTTTACTTTCGCCAGGTCTTCTCCGAAGAAAGTCTGCCGCAGTCCCAGGTAGTCAATCTGATACTTCTTCACGAAATCGTGGTAAGGCATTTTGCCCGCCTTCTCAATGATGGAAGTCAGCAGCAGGAAGTTCGTGGCGCTCTGCTTCACATCCGTTCCCGGTTCGAAGGCCAGTGGCAGTGCGGCTACGGTCTCGATCAACTGTTCCGGACGATAATCGGCAGAGACGTCGAAACCCTTCTGCGCGCGGTAGTCGGCGATGCCCGAGCTGTGCTGCATCAACTGGAGGATGCTGACCGGTTTCCAGCTTTCCGGCACATCCTTCAGGTACTTGCCGACGGGGTCGTTCAGGTCGAGTTTGCCCCGTTCGTAGAGTTGCATCAACGCCACGGCAGCATATCCTTGCGAGATAGGGCCGATGGGCCAAAGCGTCTTGGCGGCGGCGAGGTTTCCTTTCGTGAAATCAGTCACTCCGTAGCCTACCACCCGGGGGATGTAAGGCGCCTGTACGATGGCAAGCGTCATGCCCGGTATTCCCTGTTCTTCCATAAAATCGTAAATCATCTGGTCGATGGCCTTGCCCTGGTAGGCAACGTGCACATTTCCCCTGCCGGCTTGCGGCAATTGGTTCTCATACTTCTTCATAATGGTTCCTCCGTTCTGTGCCGAGATCGTTGCCGAAGTCAGCAGTGCGACTAAAATTAATAAATTCTTTTTCATAACGTTCGCGGGATTGTTTTAGTTGTTTAAATCTGATGTTGCAAAGATCGGTGCTTATCGCTGCTCGGGAAAGAGCGATATCACACTTTGAATAGGCAATTGTTCCCGAAGGCGGGGAAGAGTGGCGTTTCCATTCTCTAAAACCTGTTTGTTATAAGCCTTTTATATATAAATAGGTGTCTCCGTTCCCTCTTCTGATCCATTTCCTTTCCTTATAGGGTAAGATAGCATGATTTTCTTCTTATTCGGGAAGAATTGCTAACTTATCCGGCCATATGGCCCTTTCCTGTCCTGTGTGGAATGCCGATCTTTGCAAAGTCGGAAAACAAGCGGTACACCGACGCCGCACCCTGAGCTAAAAGGAGTATAAACGTCTAAAAACAAAAAAAGATTATGGAAGGTATCAACACCCCGTTCGTCATCGACGGACACACAGCGATTGTAATGACAGACCCGCAGAACGATTTCCTGAGCGAGAACGGTCTGGGCTGGGGCGCTTTCGGAGAGAATATACAGAAGAATGGCACGGTGGAAAACCTCCGCCGCATCTTCGAGGTGGCAGCCGCAAAAGGCATGCTGGTATTCATCTCCCCGCACTATTACTATAAGCATGATCACCAATGGCTTTTCGAAGGTCCCATCGAGAAACTGATGCACGACACGGGCATGTTCGAACGCCGGGGACAGTTGACCGGCGAGGGTTTCGAAGGTTCGGGTGCCGACTGGCTGGAACTCTACAAACCCTATATCGACGGGGGCACGAATATCATCGTCACGGCACCCCACAAACTGTACGGGCCGGAAAACAATGACCTGATTCTTCAACTCCGCAAGCGTGGGGTGAACAAGGTAGTGGTGTGCGGCATGTCCGGCAACCTCTGCGCGGAGTCCCATCTGCGCGAGTTGCAGGAACGCGGATTCGAGGCAGCCGTCGTCTTTGACGCCACGGCCTCTGCCAAGCTCCCCGGACTGGACGCCGATACGGCAGCGTTCATCAACTTCACCCTGTTGGCGGAGAAGGTCTACACCACCGACGAGTTCGTGGCAGAGATGCGGGAGCGGTGAGCACGGGGTTATATAGGCCGTTAATCGGGGGGGGCTCTCTGAGCGGAGTTCCTGAAAGGATAATCATCCCGAAAACGGCCTTCCGATAGACGGAAGATTCCCTTATCTCAACTTTCTCAATGGATGGGAAAAGCTGGGATAAGGGAATTCTTAGTATAAGTAATGACGGATTATGAACCGAATCTTACATTGGATAAACGATGACCCTGCTGTTGGGCAGGTCCGGAATATACATCGTTCCGGAGGCTACCGTGATATCTGCCGGGCCGGACAGCGGTTTCTCCGGGTTAATGTCGAGTGACGTGATCTTTCGGGTATTCATGTCGACGGCACAAACTTGTGCGGGTGTCCAGTTGGTGATGTACATCGTTTTCTTGTCGGCAGAGAGGGCGATACCGTCATATTGTCCCGGGGTGGTGATGAATTTCTCCGGAACGGGTTTGCTCAGGTCGGTAATCTGATAGATGACATTGTTGTCCGTTGTCTTCCCGTCAGCGGGATAAGAGGCGACGTACATGGTTCCGTTTTCGATAATCAGCCCGTTAGGTCCGGCGATGCTCACCCATTCGGCAGGAATCCCTACTGCGCCCGGGTCACTGATGTCGATGCTGAAGATTTTTCCTGTATTGGTGACAGAAGCATAAAGTGTATTCCCTTCCGCCACGAGGTCGTTTACGAAAAGGTTGCCTTCGGGCAGCAGGACGACTTGCGGTGCTTTCTCCGGTGCTTGTAGGTTGTAGACTACGATTTTGTTGACGTCGCAGATGAACAGGTGCTCGTCACGAACAAACATTCCTTTCGGTCCGGAGAGGTTGCCGTCGGCAGGAATCAGGATTTTCGTCCGGTTATCTTTATGGTAGGCGATGTATCCCCTGCCTTCCGTGTTGAGTGGATTGAGCTGCTCCGTTCCGAAGTTGGCGATCAGGATACCTCCCTGATAGGGGTACGTGCTTTCGCAGAAACGAATGCTGTCACTGATGATCGTTGTTTCCGGTTGCTGTGCCTCTTCCACCGGCTGGTTTTGTTTTTTGCTTTGGCAACACAGAGCGGTAGCCGAGAAGGTGATCAATAGGATGGGAGTAAAGAATTTAGTTTTCATAAGCTGATCTTGTATTTCATAAGATGAATTTCATGCAGCAAAGATACAAGCAAATAGAGAACGGGTTGTTGCCCGTTTGGTTCAGTCTCCGGTCTGTTTGGTTCAGGGTACGTTTACGAATGCTTCGTTCCGGCAGCTTCCCACACCTTATATATAGGTCTTCGATCATCTCCATTTCTCACTTCTCGTCCATCGTTCATCGCTTTTCGCCCATCATTCATCATTCCTCCCCCTATATTCAGTAGGTGTCATCTGATATTGCTCTTTAAAGAGCCGGGCAAAGTGTGCCGCACTTACAAATCCGCTCGCGTCCGTTACTTCTTCGATCGTTTTGTCCGACGTGTCGAGCAGATAAGCAGCGCGTTCCAGTTTTTTTCTGCGTATCCATCCGCGGGGAGCTTCACCATATTCCTGGGCAAACTCCCGCTTAAAGCTCGACAGGCTTCTGCCGGAAAGCATAGCCAGTTCGTTGACGGTGGCCGGGGAATACAAATGCCGGTCGAGCACGGCTGACAGTGCCGGGCTTTCGCTTCGTGCCGCATCCAGGAGGAAGGAAGCTATCAGTTGCCGGTAAGGACTGTCCAGAAGCAGGTATACCAGTTCGGTAAATTTCAGCCGGATCAGTTCGCACATAAACGGACTCTTACTCTTGCTGTATTCCTCCAACGAAGAAAACAGTTTCTCTATTTCCCGGTTGTGGGGAATGATCTTTATGGCTTCTCTTTTTGTCGGCATCCTTTCCGATATACGTTCCGGCAAACATCCGCTCAGTTGTTCGGCCAGTCCTTGCGCAACCCGTTTGCTGAAAAACAACATCAGGCTGCGGAACCCATGTTCGCCGGTAATGTATTCCGACATCACGTACTCTCCCCTTGGTATCAGAAACAGTTCTCCGGGGCGGATGTCAAACTGATTGCTCCCTACCTTGATCTGCTTCACCCCGGAGAGGATGTATACCAGGGCATGGTGCGTCAGGAAAGCGTCGAAGTTTTCCTGTGTGGTAGAGTTGACGTATTGGAGCAGGCGTATGTTCTTGTTTTCACCCGGCTGTGCCGGACGGAGAATGTCATCGGGGACGAAAAGGCGCTTAGTGGGCATAAGATGAAAGGTTTTGGAGTTAGCTGACGCAAATATAGGATAAAACTTCCTGAAAAATGCGGGGAGACGTGCGAAATCTTGTTCCGGTCGCCTTGCCCCCGCGCATATACCCTCTCTCTGCTTGGTCCGCCTGCTGTGCCTACAGCGGCATGTTTCCGTGTTTCTTCGGCGGATTCGTCTGCATTTTGTTTTCCGTCATCTCCAATGCCTGTATCAAGCGTTTACGGGTTTGCTTCGGCAGGATGATCTCGTCGATGAATCCCAGTTCGGCAGCCTGGTATGGAGTGGCAAACTTCTCTTTGTAGGCATCCAGTTCTTTGGCTTTGCTCTCTGCGTCCGCCTTGCGGAACAGGATGTTTACGGCTCCCTCGGCACCCATCACGGCAATTTCCGCACTCGGGTAGGCAAAGTTCACGTCCGCCCCCGTCTGCTTGGAGTTCATCACGATGTAAGCGCCACCATAGGCCTTGCGGGTGATCACAGTCAGCTTGGGCACTGTGGCCTCGGCAAAGGCATACACTATTTTGGCACCGTGGCGGATGATGCCGTTGTTCTCCTGCGTATATCCCGGCAGGAAGCCCGGAACGTCTTCGAACGTAATCAGAGGAATGTTGAAACAGTCGCAGAAGCGGATGAAACGGCTTGCCTTGTCGCTGGCATCGATGTCGAGCACACCCGCCAGGTATGCCGGCTGGTTGGCCACGATACCTACCGAGCGTCCGGCTAAGCGGGCAAAACCGATGATGATGTTTTTGGCAAAGTTCTGCATCACTTCAAAGAAGTAGCCCTCGTCAACAACCCGTTCGATGATCTCTTTCATATCATACGGTATGTTCGGGTCGGCGGGGATAATGCTGCCGAGTGATGCATCTTCGCGGTTGATGTCATCGGTGCAGTTCTGCTTGCGCGTTTCGTCCATATTGTTTTGCGGGAGGAAGGAGAGCAGCTCGCGGATCGACATCAGCAATTCTTCCTCGGTGTTTGCTATGAAATGCGTTACACCACTCTTGCTGCTGTGCGTCATGGCACCGCCCAGTTCTTCTTTGCTGACTTCTTCGTGGATCACCGTCTTTACCACATCCGGTCCGGTGACGAACATATGGCTTTTCTCCTTCACCATAAAGATGAAATCCGTCAGTGCCGGAGAGTAGCAGGCACCTCCGGCGCATGGACCGAGGATAGCCGAAATCTGCGGGATCACGCCGCTTGCCATCGTGTTCTGGTAAAAGATGTCGGCATAGCCCGACAGGCTTTCGATTCCTTCCTGGATACGTGCACCGCCCGAGTCGTTCAGTGCGATGATCGGCGCGCCATTCTTCAAAGCCAGTTGTTGTACCTTGACTATCTTCTTGGCATTCGATGCTGAGAGCGAACCACCGTAAACGGTGAAGTCGTAAGCGTAGACAAACACTTGACGGCCGTCGATCTTTCCGTAACCCGACACCACACCATCGCCCGGAACCTTGTTACGGTCCATGCCATAGTTGGTGCAGCGGTGCACCATCAGCTTGTCAAGTTCCACAAATGTTCCCTTGTCCAGTAACATATCGATGCGTTCGCGGGCAGTCATCTTTCCGCTCGCATGTTGTATTTCAATCTTGGCAGCGCCTCCGCCTTGGGAAGCGATACGGTCACGCTCTTCGAACGTGGCATAGGCTTTATTTACTTCTTCCATTGTCTTTCTATTATTCCTTATTCTAACGTTATCAACGTCTGGTCTCCGGCGATATTATCACCTTCCTGTACCAGAATCTCTTTAATCCGACAGTCCGAAGTCACCTTGTAGTTACTCTGCATCTTCATCGCTTCGATGACGATGACAGTTTCTCCGGCTTTCATCTCCTGTCCCACACTGACGGGGATTTTCACTACCTTGCCCGGCATGGGCGAAATGATGCGGTCGTTCTGTGTTTCTTCACCTTTCTTGCGCATCCGCAGATATTTTGCCTGACTGTCCACAATCTCGACATTGAAACTGCTGTAGTGTGTATTCACTTTGTAACTCTTTCCGTTCTCTTTGCGAATCAGTTGGGCGTTGGAGCTGCGTCCGTCCATCAGGATGTTGCAATTCCCGTTCTCTGCCATGACAACGTCCGCTTCGAACGTTTTTCCGTCGATGGTGAGTACCACTTTGTTATCTTCTTTGCTGACCAGTTCTATCTCGGCCACGCGATTTCCTATATGTATTTCCATACTCTTCTATATTCTTAATACCCCTTTGTGCAGTCCGAATTCTTTCCATTTGCTGATCGGGCGGTTGTCCGCAGCCAGTCCGCTGTTATTCTCCTCCAGGTTCATCAGGTAATCCATGTAAGCGGCGATCAGTGCGATGTTCTCTGCACGTTCGCTGGTACGGGTGATGCAGTGTTGGAGCACTTCCCCGTTTTTGCTGATGAATCCCGTATCGTAATGCCCTTCTACAAAGTCGGGAGTATCCATGATGGCGCGCAGATAACTGATGTTGTTCTTTACTCCTGTCAGCTTATATTCGTGGAGTACACGGCGCATCCGTTCGATGGCGTATTCGCGTGTGGTTGCCCATACAATCAGCTTGCCGATCATCGGGTCATAATAAATCGGAATCTCGTAACCTTCGTATACATAGCTGTCGATGCGCACCCCGATGCCGTTTGGCTCCGTAATCTGCTTGATGACACCCGGGCTGGGCATGAAGTTCATTTCTGTATCTTCTGCGCAGATGCGGCATTCGATGGCATGTCCGCGTTGCTGGATATCTTCCTGTTTCAGTTGCAACACCTGTCCTTCGGCCACTTTAATCTGCTCTTTCACTAAATCTACGCCGACTACCTCTTCGGTAATCGGATGTTCCACTTGCAGGCGCGTGTTCATTTCCAGGAAGTAATAGTTGCGGTGCTTGTCCACCAGAAATTCGATAGTTCCCGCTCCGACATAGTTCACGGCTTTGGCGGCGGCCACTGCTTTTTCTCCCATATCCCGGCGTAGTTCAGGAGTGACGAACACCGAAGGGCTCTCTTCCACAATCTTCTGGTTGCGGCGTTGCACCGAACATTCACGTTCACACAGATGAATCACGTTGCCATGCTTGTCGCCCAGAATCTGGAACTCGATGTGATGTGGTTCTTCTACAAATTTCTCCAGGTAAACCGTGTCGTCGCCGAATGACGAAAGTGATTCGCTCTTGGCGGTTGTGTAGGCCTCTTCCACTTCATCTGCACGATGAATCAGCCGCATACCCTTTCCGCCACCTCCCATCGAGGCTTTCAGCATTACCGGATAACCGATTTGATTGCAGAGTTCTACCGCTTCTTCAAGGCTCTTCAGGTTTTCTTGAGTACCCGGAACCACCGGTACACCGGCTTCTATCATCTTGATACGTGCCGAAATCTTATCTCCCATCGCCTCCATGGTTTCCGGGTCTGGACCGATGAAGATGATCCCCTCTTCACGACAACGACGGGCAAAGGTTGCATTTTCGGACAAGAACCCGTATCCCGGGTGGATGGCGTCTGCGCGGCACGACTTTGCCACTTCGATAATCTTTTCTATATTCAGATAACTCTCTTTCGATGCTGCCGGGCCGATGCAGTAAGCTTCGTCGGCATAGAGCACATGCTTCGCTGTTCGGTCCGCTTCCGAGAAAACGGCAATGCTCGTTATTTCCATCTCCCGGCAGGAGCGCATCACTCTCACGGCTATTTCGCCGCGGTTGGCGACTAAGATTCTTTTAATCATATTCATTTCTCAATTAAATGGAATACACATATTCATGCTTTCCACCCTGCGGACATGAGTCCACCCGATGAAAACACAGTATTTCTACGATTTGGGGCTTAACAACGATGCTTTCTTTCCTAACCCACGAGGTAAAAAAGCTCTTATTCATTGAATGGCAGGTCTTCTGACTGACTCTACATCTTATCGGACCTTCCCGACGTTTCCTTTTCCGTCAGTGGTTTGTAATTGGTTTATTGATAAGATGTTATACAGAGCTTCACAGCAGCGGGACTGTCCGGGATTTACACCCGATTCCCTTTTAATCTTCGTCCGTTGACCACGGATTCCGAACCAATTCGGGGACAAATATAGAGAAATATTGGATAGAGTGGATACTTTTTGCACGAAAAGTTCAATTTTGTGCAATGACCAACGGCGCTTTGTTTCAAAATAAATGTCATATAGACGAAACACAAATAGACTGTCGATTGTTCTTTTTTACAAATAAAAGAGCATAAACGGAATGAATTACTAACGAAATATACATGCCATGTCACACTTACCTACCTTAATTGCCGACCTTGCCCTAATACTGATGTCCGCAAGTATCATTACCCTTTTGTTCAAATGGTTGAAACAACCCTTGGTACTGGGATATATCGTCGCCGGATTATTGGCGGGACCTTACGTGCAGATTTTCCCGACTGTAGGTGATATTGAGAACATCAATATCTGGGCTGAGATAGGAGTTGTTTTTTTACTTTTCGCCCTTGGGTTGGAGTTTAGTTTTAAGAAATTAATAAATGTCGGGTCAGCTGCCTTTATCACGGCAACCACCGAAGTTATCAGCATGTTGCTGATCGGTTATATGGTAGGACATCTGTTAGGTTGGAGCACAATGAATTCTATTTTTCTGGGGGGTATGTTGTCTATGTCGTCAACAACGATTATTATCAAAGCGTTTGATGATCTCGGCTTACGTAACCAACGCTTCACGGGTGTTGTATTCGGGACATTGGTAGTTGAAGATCTGATCGCTATCCTGATGATGGTCATCCTTTCTACAATGGCAGTGAGTAAGGAGTTTGTAGGTGAAGAGCTGTTGATGAGTGTGTTGAAGGTTGTTTTCTTTCTGATCCTATGGTTCCTGATTGGGATATTTATCCTTCCGTTCTTTTTGAAAAAAGCAAAACGGCTGATGAATAACGAAACCTTACTGATCGTTTCGCTGGGACTTTGTCTGGGAATGGTTGTGTTGGCTACCCGTACAGGATTCTCGGCTGCACTGGGTGCTTTCATTATGGGATCTATCCTTGCCGAGACGGTTGAGGCCGAACACATAGAACATATCATCCAGCCGGTGAAAGATCTTTTCGGAGCTATTTTCTTTGTCTCTGTCGGTATGTTGGTCAATCCGGCTGTCTTGGTGCAGTATGCCTGGCCGGTGGTCATCATTACTTTGGTAACTCTTGTGGGTAAATCTATATTTTCTTCATTGGGAGTTTTATTATCCGGTGAACCGTTGAAGGTTTCCGTCAAGTCAGGATTCAGCCTTGCCCAGATAGGAGAGTTCGCTTTCATTATCGCAGGGCTGGGGGCTTCACTCAAAGTACTGGATAGTTTTATCCCTCCGATTATTGTTGCGGTATCGGTGATTACTACATTCACAACTCCTTATTTCATCCGGTTGGCAAATCCGTTGGCCGAATGGCTTTATAAAATACTTCCGCCTAAAACCAGGGAAAGTCTGGATCGCTATGCTTCCGGTAAGAAGACGGTCAATCATGACAGCGATTGGAAGCGGTTGTTGAAGACGATTGTCGGAAGAGTGATTATCTATAGTGTCCTTCTCACGGCGATTTGGTTATTGTCTGTGCAAACTGTTTATCCCACGATAAACGAGATGTTCGATGCTCCCGGGCGATGGGTAAACATAGGGATGTGTCTGGTCACACTTCTGTTGATGACACCTTTCCTGTGGGCACTTGTTTCAGATAAGTATAATTCCCCGGATGTATTTTTAAAGTTGTGGAATGATGATAATTACAATCACGGACGGTTGGTCGCGCTGATTTTGTTCCGTGTGTCGGTTGCCGTCTTTTTCATTGCAGGGGTCGTTATCAGTTACTTCAGCCTCAATTATGGGATAGGCATTGTGATAGCCGTTGCCGTATTGGCATTGATTCTTATTTTCAGGGAGAACCTCACGCAATATTCGCATCTGGAAACACACTTCCTGACCAATCTGAACGGAAGGGAAGAAGCTGCCCGCAAACGTTATCCTCTGAAAAGTCGTTTTAACAGTGAGTTTAATGACAAAGATGTTGAGCTGACTTCCGTTTGGGTGTCTCCTTATTCGTCTTATATCGGTCAGTCATTGGATGAACTCCCTTTCAGGCGGGAGTTTGGTGTCAATATAGTAAGTATTGTCAGAGGGGAGCGGAGAATATACATTCCACAAAGTTCCGAACGAATTTATCCGCAGGATAAGTTAGTAGTGGTCGGAACAGGCGGACAGCTGCAAGAGTTCCGGACGGAACTTGAGAACAGACAGGATTTGCCGGATGAAAAGAACATAAAACAAGATGTGACGCTTCATTCATTCACGGTAGATGAAGATTTTCCGTTTCTGAACAAAAGCATTGCCCAGTCCCGGTTAGGAAAAAGATATGATAGTCTCGTCGTAGCCCTTGAACGAGAGGGTGAATTGGTTCCGGTGAATCAGGCTATAGTTTTCCAATTGGGAGATTTGGTTTGGGTGGTAGGAGACAGGGAGAAGATCAGGCAGTTTTTGGTGCGGAAGAAGTAAGAGTGGTAAAGAGCAGAGGAAAGGAAAACGGCTGAGGCGAAAATTTGCATTTTGACAGATACACAATGAAGTATCATTCTGTATTTTCAATACGGTCTGTATTCGTTTCTTTCCGGCCTCGTTTGCGACTGCTTCCGAAAAGGCTCTTATTTTCCCATCAGACAGAATCAAAATGATGTGATTTTACCTTTTTATCAAGCATATGGTTGGTGATCCTTGTTTTTAGACATCTTCTGTCGTTGTAGGTCGGATTGAACCTTTAAAATGATAGTTGACACATATCCCTTCTGAAGCCTCCGATAATTTCAGGAAACTTGTATTTTACGCCTTCTTTTTGCGTTATTAACTTCTTTCGGACAAAAGATTAGCTTCTTCCGAACAAAAGACTAACTTCTTTTCGGGAAAACACTTACTTCTTTTTGGAAAAGAGTAAGGTCTTTTGTTATATGAAATAGCATATTTACTCAATATGATGCAACTTTCTGTATGTAAATGTCATATCTATGCGTTGTATTCTTCTGCTGCACCGGTTTTTAATATAAAGTGTGTTGTTCAAAAAGGGAAAATAGTTTCTTTTTGATGTTAAAATAGAGATATATGCATCTGTTTGTTTTTAGGCTTTTAAAACTCTGACTTTCTATGAAAAGTTAGTAGATACTATAATATTATTATTAAGTATAAAAGTTAAGATGCCGGTTGTTGATTTCTACTTTCATTGGCTATATTTGTGTATGTCTAAAATATAAAGTACTATGAAGTCCATTTTATTATCTGTTATTTCATTCTTATTAGTCATGAATGTCTGTGGTAAGAATGATGTGGATATGAGAACTTATTTGAAAAAAGTTCTAAGTAATCTTGATAAGGTAGAATCAGCTTCTTACCATGAACAATCTCAGTCCTGGCAACCCGGTGATACGGCTGCTATAACTAATTCTTTTCGGTTTATTAAAGAATACACTAATCCTTCTGATTCGACTATCGGTGCAAGTTATGTGGCTCTTAACGCCAAAGATACGACGCGATTTGAATTTGGTTATGATGGAAAAGTGAAAATGATAAGTTTTCATGAGCATAAAGGGATTATGATCGATGATTTCACGACCAGAAAACTTCCTTTCAGGTTGGTGGGTCCTCCGTTTTTCTGTTACAGCCGGAATATCATCGGATATGCTTTGAGTACGGGGGATAGCATCACAACCGAATGGAAGGATTTAGGAGAAGCGTATTACTTCAAGTTGGTGATACATGAAGACAGACAGGTTGAATTTTTTGGAAAAGCGTACTACATACCGAAACCTCCTTTTGACTTAGGGGACCCGACCTCGATTTACGAACTGTGGATTAATAAATCGGATGATTTGCCTTATAAAGTCCGCAGGGAAATGTCGCATCAGATTTCTGCCAATATATGTTCGGATGTAGTGTTGAATCAATTGTCCATGGCCGATTTTAACTTATATGATTATTTGCCCCAAGACTATGAAATCCGTAAGTATGGTGAGAAAGGAAAGACTACCCAACTTTCGGCAAGAGAACTTATAGGGAAGAAAGCTCCCGACTGGATGTTGAAAGATATGTACGAGAATCCGGTGTCGTTATCTAATCTTAAGAGTAAAGTGCTTTTAGTGAATCTGACCGGTATCGGATGCGGTGCTTGTCATGCATCCATTCCCTTTCTGAACGGGCTGAAAGAGAAGTTCAATGCCGATGAATTTGAAGTGGTTTCTATAGAAATCTGGGGACGCAAACCTCATTCGCTGCGGACTTATGCGGATAAGAACCAGATAAACTATAGATTCCTATGTGGTGATGAAGGCATTGTCAAGTCATACCGGACATATGGCGCGGCACCTTTCTTCTTTATATTAGATCAGGACCGCGTGGTCAGAAAAGTCATTCAGGGATATGGAATGGAGAAAACCGATAAAGAGATAACGGACGCTATCAAAGCATTGTTATGATGAAATGTATTTGCGGTTGGAGTTTATTCCAGCCGCAAATCGTATAAACAGGCACGTACCTCTTCCGGGCTGCCGATATGTTTCCCTATGTCATCTGATAGCTTCACGCATTCGCGCCATTCCTGATTCAGGTTCATCTTGCACTGCGATAGCTTCATGACGATGTTTGATGGCTTGAATCCGGTATCATTAGTCAGGTTTGTGCCGATACCGAATGAACAGCGGATTTTTCCCCGGCAATACTCCTGAATGTCCAGTGCTTTGTCAAAGTCCAGTGCATTGCTGAATACGATTGTCTTGGTAGTCGAGTCAATGCCTAACTCTTTGTAACGGGCAGTCAATCGGTCGATAAACCTGAATTCATCGCCTGAGTCACATCTTACACCATCAAACAATTTGGCTTGTTTGCGACTCAGGTTGCTTAAAAAGATGGCAGATGTATAGGTGTCGGACAAGGCGATGCCGAGGTCCCCGTCGTATACGTTTACCCAATTTTCAAGAGCCATGTAATTGGCGTGTTTATAACCGAATTGTGCTCCATGAAACATGAACCATTCATGCGGATGTGTACCCATGGGTTTCATGCCGTATTTCATGGCGAAATGGCAGTTGGAGGTGCCGATGCAATAGCGGGCTGTTTGTCTCAGGTGTCCGATGACTTGATCCTGCACGTCGAATGAGAAGCGTCTCCGTGTTCCGAATTCAGAGAAAAACAGTTGATGCTTGTTGGATAGTTCTGCCTTTTCGGATAGTTTACACAAGATATCTCCCATACTGGCGATATTGCCGGATGATTGATTCTTTATCTCGGAAACGATGGCAAGTAAAGGTACTTCATAAAGCGTTGCCTTATAAAGGTAATCACTGATCTCTATGTGGAGGTGTCGATTTTCGTCCAAACGGACTTCTATTTTTTCCGGTTGGAAACGGAAAGAAGAGAGCCATTCCCAATAGACTCTGGGGAGGAAACGGCAGTTCTTCACCATGTACTCCAGTTCTTCTCCAGTCAGTGCTACATGCGATAAGCGGCTGATTTCAGTTTTCAGTCTTTCTACAAACTCGTCGCTGTATTCAGTTTCATCCCTGTCTTTGAAACTGAAAGTGCCCATCGCATACGGGAATAGTTTAATGTAAGCATACGAGGTAGTGAATTTGTAAAGGTCTGTATCGAGTATGGTACGAATAATCATTGGATTCTTTTAATTGGTAAAACGATATTTCAGATTTAAAATGTAGGGCGAAGATACTAACAATTGTCCAAAGGTTTAGGTTTTATAAAAGGAAGTTTTTAGGGCATCAGCACTTCATGAAGATTTTTTCTTGGCGAGTAGGGCATTGGACTGCTATATCCCATACGGAGTAAAACACACGGTATTTCAGTTTTTTTATTGTTTAGCAGTTCTCTTTGCATTTGTTCAGAGAGGATTTCCACTTCGCATGGCTGATTGATAAAAGCGGTGGACACACCGATTTCCGTTGTTTTCAGCAGAAGGCACTCTAAAGATCTTCCCAGATTAATCCAATCTTTCGGAGTATCTTTCTCGGCACAGAACAGCATGATGTGTGAAGACGATCGGAGCTTTTTTTCATCACTTTTATTTTGTATGTTGGGAGTCAGACAAGCATTCATGATGCGGCGAGATAACCATTGTGGTAAGTTAGGTGCACCAAAAACGGCATAACTTAAACCATCTTTAGTCGATTCTGCATGCTTCTTATTGAATCTCATCCAGTTTTTCAACTCATTCTTGAAGTGGAAGTCGGTCATCTGGATTGTATTTCCCCTCAGAACATAGTAACGAACTTTGTCGAACTCAGGCGTTCCGATTTTCCAGCAATGGAGGTGTACTGTTGCTGCTTTCGGTATTGAAAGCAACTTGTGTATCATTTCTTCCGGAATCAGTTGTCCTGTATATATACTTCTGTTGGTTTGCCGCTTGCCAATTTGTATAATGATAGAAGAAGGGGTAATTACGCCTGCATTGGGCTGGAGTTTTACTGTGATATTCCCATTATCTGCAATGTTTACTTGGGCTGAATATCCTTTAGTTTGTGCAGCCAGGCACAAATTTTCAGTTGCACATCCCAGAGAGATGAACATTTCACGCTGGTTTCCATCCACAATTGATAGTGTTTTAGTTTTATCCGGATGAATCTCAATACCTGCTTCTACGATACGAAATAACCAAGGTTGGGTGTTATGTCCCGAAGGAGCTTTAGTGGCTTGTTCTATCATGAATAGATAGTCATCTGTTATTGTTTCCATAATTAATAGGTCGATCTGAGATCATTATTGCTGTATTCTATTATATCTTTATTGCATCCGTTGAGTAATATTGCCAGTATGCAAATTCCAAACGTTATCATCTTTTTCATTTTTTGTTATTGCTTTTCTAACCATAGGTCCACTAATATGTTGATTCCGTCTTCCAGTTCTTTCCAACCGCTCTCTTCCTGAAGTTTGAGACCATTGAAGGTAGAACAGTTTTCTTCCAGCAACGTGAGATAACTGATGGCTGCTGTAATGATAGTGGCAAGGGCTGCTATTTCTTTTTGCGGGTGTTTTGACAGTTTGCTTACAGCATCTATCAGCCAAATGCCTTTGGCTTCTCTTTTCTCGCGGAGGTCTTTTATAAAATTGTTGTCTGACGTGAGTTCCCATCTGTATAGCCGTTTCAAAGTGTAGCTTTTTCGCATTATTATGATTTGTTTCCGGAACATCTCTTTGATGAATTCACCAAGGTGGTTTTTATCCGGTAGTGCTCCGTCAAAGTTAATCCAATAATCATGTTGGCCGATATATGCTGCTATCAGACCTTCTAAAGAGTTGAAATAACGGTAGATCAACATTTTTGATACTCCGGCTTTTGCTGCTACTGCATTGATGCCTAATCCTTCGAAACCTTTCTCTTCGATTAATTCGTCTACTGCTTTGATGAGGATTAGTTCTGTTACCTGTCTGTTTTTGATAAACTCTTTTTCCATGGCTTTATATTATTGTTACTGATCGGTCACAAAAATATGTTTCTTATCGGTAACATCGAGAGGAAAAGAGAAATATTTTTCCCAAACAGCACTTTTCTACTGTTTGGGATATAATATGTTTGGGGTAAAAGGAGAATCTTTTATGCCAGGTTTACCGTTGGATTGTGTATGGTCAGCCCGCCGTCTACTACTATTGTTTGCCCGGTAATGTATCGTGCGTCTTCGGAAGCCAGAAAAGCAATTGTTGCGGCTATGTCTTGCGGTTCTCCTAAATATGGTGTCGCACATTGTCCGAGAAATACGTTCCGTATATCTTCATTCAAGTTGTTTAATGCTGCAGGTGTGAGAATCAGTCCCGGGGCTACAGCATTGCATCGTATGTTTTTCTTTCCTGTTTGTGTCGCAATGTATTTGGTCAGATTGATGACTCCTGCTTTGCTTGCTCCATAAAGAGTGCCGTTCGCATCAGCTGTAATTCCACTGACTGAGGCTACGTTCACAATATTGCCACCGCCATGTGCGTTCATTATGGGGATAACCAGTTGGGACAGGTACATGGTACAAGATAAATTAAGATGGAAAGCTTCGTCGAAGTAATCTATGTCCAGTGTCTCAATGTCGGTATCCCGTTTAGGATTTGTACCTCCTACGTTGTTTACCAATACATCTACCTGCCCGTATTCTTTTATGGCAAAGGCGATCAACTCTTTGCAACTCTGCAATTCTGTTGCAGAAAAATAGATCGGGCGTACATCTGCTCCTGAAGCATTGAGTTCGGCAGCAAGTTGTTCTGCTCTTTCTTTTGAGTGGTCGGCTATAACAACTTTCCCACCTTCGGATACAATGCGGCGTGTGGTTGCTTCGCCAATTCCACCGGCAGCGCCCGTGATAACGGCTGTTTTATTTTCAAATCTGTTCATATAGGATTATTTTTGAGGATTATTATCCTCAAAAACAGTTTATTGGGGAATTTGTTATCCGAATAAACCCTCTTTAGCACCATTTGCCTGACTTTAGCATCTATGTATCTTCTATTTCGCTAAATCTTTATAAGTCTGTTAAATGTTAACAAAAGAAAGACTAAATGTTAACGTCACGGCTCTTCTATTAAACCATGTTATAAGATATCCTGTTTTGCTTTGCAAATTTGCAAAATTACCAGAAGTCCGTATCTTTGCAATGTGTTTTTCATAGTATTAGATTTAAGGTTAACAAAAGATTGGCTGTCTGGGATAGATAGCCTTTTTTTATTGCCATATAGAAGTGGTTAGCATTAAAAACTTATTATTAAATTATTGGTGAATAGGGAATTAACCGGGTGAAAGGCAGGGATAAACAAAATAGTGGATAACCTCTATTCTAATGTAAGCTGTTATGTAGGCAAAAATTAGCCTACATAAGTTTTGGTACAATCTCAAACTATCGTCACTAATAAGGATTAATTGCTTTTTATCGGCTTCTATTTGCACGATGCAGCATATTAGACTAATTGACTACCAATAGTTTGAAACTTAAACGGTAGGAAAGTCTGATTTTGCTCTTTATTCTTCGCTGAATTTTTGCAAAGATAATGCGTTTTTCCGGTACAGGAAAACAAATGAAAAGACTTTGATAAAAAAGGTGGTTTTTGGTGCAAATTTGCCAGTCGTGCTATGAGGTTTACGGAAGATTTTGCGTAGCATTTCATCTGGTGTTATGCCTATGTCTATATTGCTGGTTGTTCCTCCAAAATTGAACACTGAGTGACTGATATTGATCGCTGGCGAAAAGAAAAAATATCCAGTAGACTAATTTTCTTCTCTCCCTCTATTTGACTTAACTTTATTGCCCGTGTATATAATAACGGTCATTAAAGTCAAGTTGAGAGTGGAGGTATCTTTTTCTTTTGGCAAGCAAAATAGTTCTTTGATATGATGAGTGTATGATGAACAATTTGCATTGTTTGTAACGAATGACATATTGTTTGTTGATAGATGTATATGGTGCTTACAAACAACATTACAGCATTTAGCTTTGGGAAGTTTTTGCTCAAAATAGATTATGTATATGGTTAATTATGCCAAGACGTGCATTTTTCTATGTGTAATACATCATTAAGTAAATAAAAAGCATTACTTTTGCATATTATATGATAGGTTGATTATAGCAAAGTCATCAACATAGTTGCTTTGCACCTTAATTTGATGTAGTAATGGCAAAGAATACAATGGGAACCAAGCTTCCCCGAAAATTGGAGCAGAAGATGCAGATTGTAGGTGAGCAGATTAAGTTGGCTCGCTTACGTCGGAATCTGAGTGTGGCTCAGGTTGCTGAACGTGCCACCTGTTCACAGCTTACTGTGTCCCGAATAGAAAAAGGGATTCCTACTGTTGCAATAGGGATCTATCTGCGTGTTTTGTACGCATTGCAACTTGACGATGATATTCTATCGCTTGCCAAAGAAGATAAAATGGGAAAAGCTTTGCAAGATTTGAGTTTGAAAACAAGAGAACGTGCATCCAAGAAAGAATAATCTATGAAAAAGTTGTATGTATATGCCGATTTCGATTGGCTCAAAGAAGTGGAACTCATTGGCGAATTAGGATATGAGTCTCTTCGTGGTACGGATAGTTATAGCTTTACGTTCAATAATGAATGGTTAAGGCAGCACAGCGATCTGTTTTTAAGTGACGACCTGAATAATTACCCAGGACAACAATATACACAACCGGACAAGGATATATTCGGATGTTTTTCTGATGCCTTGCCGGATCGTTGGGGACGAACTTTGTTGTTGCGTCGTGAGCAAATTGCGGCAGCGGAAGAAAAGCGACCTGTAAGAAGATTGTCTTCATTTGATTTTTTGACTGGTATCGATGATTTCTCCCGAATGGGTGCTTTCCGTTTCAAGGAGTCAAAAGACGGAGAATTTATAAATGTAAGTGAGTCGTTGAAAATCCCACCTCTGACTGATATAAGGGAGCTGATTGCAGCCAGTGCGGAAATTGAGAAAAGCGAAGAAAACAATATACTTCCTGATAGGAAATGGATTGCACAACTTGTGCAACCTGGTACATCATTAGGAGGAGCACGTCCTAAAGCCAATGTTGTAGATACGGATAAAACCCTTTATGTGGCTAAGTTCCCGTCGCGCAAGGATGACTATGATGTTGGACTTTGGGAGCATTTTAGTCGCTTACTTGCTACTAAAGCTGGTGTAAACGCTGCAAAAACCAAAGTGCTGGCTACTGGAGAGAAATATCATACATTGCTGTCACAACGTTTCGATAGAACAAACGATAGCAAACGTATTCATTTTGCATCCGCAATGACATTGTTGGGATTAAGTGATGGAGATAATGCAACTACTGGACACGGCTATTTGGATATAGTTGACTTCATTATTCAGAACTGTACCGACGTAGAGCGAAATCTGCAGGAACTCTTCCGTCGTGTAGCCTTCAATATCTGCATTGGTAACAGCGATGACCATTTCCGCAATCATGGTTTCCTGTTGACTGCAAAAGGGTGGATATTGTCTCCAGCTTACGATATGAACCCTACTTTGAGTGAATTTCAAAGCCTGCTCATCTCATCAACTTCCAACAAAGCGGATTTAAGTATTTTACTTGATGCTTGCGAGGATTATATGCTTAACCGAAAAACTGCAGAAAAGATTATTTCGGAGGTGATTGAAGTTGTAAAAGGATGGCGCAAATTGGCAACACGATTAGGAATTTCCAAGAGAGAGATGGATATGTTTGCCGGAGTGTTGGATAAACGATATGATAGTATTAATTTGATAGGAGGAAAACAACTATGAGTGGAGGATATTTTGATAGGAGTACATATGCAATGCGTGAAATTGCAGATACTATTGAACGTGATATTGCAAGGGCTTTACAACCTAAACCGGAGAAGATACATAAAGATTATTGGACTATTTACGAGAAAGACAGCATTGGCCCATACCATAGTTATATGAGCTATATGAGTTTTGCTAGTTATGAAGATGCGGAATTTTTTCTCATGACAGACAAAACTATTGTCAAGGCAGAACAAAAATATGCAGACCAATATCTTTTCATAGAAGGAATAATATTCCAATCAACAACGCGATATATGTCTGGCACTCCAGATGCTGAACAAATCCCGGTATTATACTCAATACATCATTGTTATTATGACCATTATCCGTATGAAACTGATGTGTTGGAACTGTCCGATGAGACAATAAATGCTATGAAAGAGGCTTATCGGCAAATGCGTATAGCAGAAATATATGCAACTCGTGTAGATTGGATGATGAGTGGCGATGACAGCGAAGATAGTTTCCGTGAACGTATCAAGGAAGACTTGACGAAATTTGAGAAGGAATATGCAACTAAAGACTGGACTTATCTTGATGAAGGTGACGAATAAAAACAATAACCTATTATAAAGTAAAGAAAGAGGTGTGTTTTTGCATATTATATGATAGATTGATGATGCGACCGATACAATGAGATCAAATTATGTGGAATCAACATTATGTTTATGCAGCATAATGCTTTTTGTAACGACGTTATATGATATTCTTATCATGTTGTTTTGAATATTATCTTTTTATGTTTAATTTTGTACTTGAAAATATAATGCGAAGCAATATGGCGAAAATAGAATGCTCAAACCGATTGCGTGTAGTTCTAGCGGAAAAGGAAATAACCAATCGTTGGCTGGCAGAACAGATGGGTGTCACCGATATGACTGTGTCACGATGGAAGACTAATAAGATACAACCATCAATGTCTCAGTTTGTAGAAATAGCCCAACTGCTTAAAGTGGATATTAAAGACCTTATAGAGGCCGATTTTAATTATGAAGTAGAATGAGTAGACAAAAAAAATATACATTTATAGATTTATTCGCAGGGTGTGGCGGGTTGAGCCTTGGGCTTGAACAGGCAGGGTTTGAAGTTGTGTTCATGAACGAGATTGTTGAAACCTTTGCATCTACTTACTTGGCTAATCATAGTCTAAAACAAGGACAGTATTTTATTGGAGACATCAATGAATTGAATACTTGTTTAGACAAATATAGAGATACACTTAAGAATCCGGATAGACCAATTACTTTAGTATGTGGAGGCCCTCCTTGCCAAGGCTTTTCTATGGCGAATAGGCAAAGGATTATTGATGATCCAAGGAATCAGCTTTATAAGGCTTATTTGCAATTCCTTTCGGAAATTAGACCGCAATTTTTCATAATGGAAAATGTAAAAGGAATGGCTAATAAGTTCGATGAGATAATTGCCAATTTTAAAGAGTACTTAGGAGATGAGTATCTTTATGATTATCGGTTATTGAAAGTTCAAGATTTTGGTATACCTCAAAATAGAGAACGTTTCATAATGATTGGTAACAGAATGGGTGTTGCTCCAAATGATATTTTTGCAGAAATTGAACGTTACAAAAGAGATCCTTTTTTATTAAGAGATGTATTGTTTGGTCTGCCACATCTGGAAGCTAGAAAAGAAAAGAATCAAGGAGAGTATGAATCTGAAGAGTGTGGATTTACGGAACGAGATTTTTCATATCCGGATACAGATTTTTATCACTTTATTAATGGTGATAGAGTTATTACTAAATTATATAATCACAAAAATAGATATAATAATTTACGTGATATTGAGATTTATAGAAGATTGCCTCAAGGCGCAAATTCTTTACATGAATCCATACAAGATATAATGCCGTATAAAAGGCGTAATAACATATTTAAAGATAAGTACTTTAAACTTGATGAGAACCAAATATGTAAAACTATCACTTCTCATATGAAGTATGATTGTAATATGTATATTCATCCATGGGAAGCGCGTGGATTGTCTCCAAGGGAGGCTGCACGCATACAAACGTTTCCAGATGATTTTATATTGAAAGGAGCTCAAAACTCATGGTATGCACAAGTTGGAAATGCGGTACCAGTGAAGTTTGCTGAAGTGATAGGACGTAGTATAATGAAATTCTTATGAAACATTTAGAACTATTTGCTGGTATTGGCGGTTTTAGGAGGGCAATGGATCTTCTTACAAAGGACAATGTTATGGAATTTCATTGTGTAGGGTATTCAGAGATTGATATTAAGGCGGAATTGACCTATCGTGCAAATTATAACATAGATGAAAATGAATTTGTACTGGGGGATATTGTTGCTTTTACCGGTAATAAGAAGAACATAAAATCTCTTCCTAAATTCGACTTACTGACAGGTGGATTTCCCTGTCAGACATTCAGTATGATGGGAAGCCAAGCTGGATTTGAAGAGGATCGCGGACAGATGTTTTTCCGTATAATGGATATATTGGCGATAAAGAAGCCCAAATATGTCTTATTGGAGAATGTCAAGAATCTTCGAAATCATGATAAAGGAAGGACATTTAATAGAATCAAACATGAATTAGAATCAATAGGTTATCATGTTTATGCCGATATTTTCAATACATCAGATTTCCATTTGCCACAAACACGTAATAGAGTGTTAATTTTTGCTACAACTGCAAAAATTTCTAACGATTTTGACTTCTCGTCTAAGTTGATTGCGAAAGAGTTTGATAAAATGTATAAAGAAACGAGTTTGGAGTATTTTGAAACGATATCTGATGTATTAATGCAGGATGTGGATTCTAAGTACTATCTTTCTGAACGCATAAAACCAACATTGCTTTCAGATGGTTCTTCTAACTTTAAATCCAAGTCTGATATAAATATGAGGATAGCTCGTCCTTTAACGGCGACTATGCATAAAATGCATAGAGCGTGTCAGGATAATTATTATAGCCAAGATTATATAGAGTCACATGGTAAGATAAATCCTGTTGACACAATGACAAAGGAGGAACTGGCCAAACTTCCAATTCGCAAACTTACTCCAGAAGAAGCCTTTATGCTGCAGGGTTTTCCTGCTGAGTTCGCTCGAAAAGGTAGCGCATACGGTGTTGCTGATGGCTCTCTTTATAAACAAGCTGGCAATGCTGTAAGCGTCAATACAATATATGCGGTGTTGTACTATCTCATTAAATGTAAAATAATTAAATGACAATAATATGGAAGAAATTACTAAACACATAAACGACACTAACGCTAGTTATCGTCATATTGGAGCAGGAGATGCTAAAAATACTGATTTGTTTTTAGATAATGAGCATTACGAATTGTTTCAAGATTGCGGAGAACAGATAACGGTAAGATTTGATAAGACAAATCTTACACAGGCGATATTGTTTATAGCGTCTATTCTTCCACGAAAATTTGACCAATCTGCTAATCATTATATTGTAAATTATTCAGATGTATTTGTGTTTGATCAATTAGCAATACTTGATGCTTTATTTAAAGAAAATGGAGTTTCAGTAAATACATTTACCCAAAAATGGAATGCCAGAAAAGATGTACTAAAAAAGAATGGAGAAATAGACAATCGTTTTTACTTCAACAATCTACTCAAGGAAGTTGAGTATGAGGATCATACTGGTGCTATTCAAATAACTAAGTTCACTATAAGGAACTATTTTGCTGGAGGCTTTTCAAATCTAAATATAAAGAAGGCGTCAGATGGAATATTTGATGTAAGAATAGATAATGTGACAGAACCATACAATGATGGTAAAGAGGATGGATTAGAGGATGTTGTCTCACTTCAAACAGAGTCTTATGATAAAATTAGTCGTCAAATAATTTATTATGGTGCTCCTGGAACAGGGAAATCGCATAAAATTAAAGAAATACTTGGAGAATACGAAGGGTGTCCTGCGGATAAAAAAGTTCCGAAAGCAAACATATTTAGAACAACATTCCATCCGGATAGCGACTACTCTACCTTTGTCGGTGCATATAAACCTACAAAAGGGAAACGTCCTTTGTATGGTCTGTTCGGGAAAGATACTGTAAGAATGAAAGATGGAGAGGAGTTGTTTGAGGATGTGATTACCTATAAATTCATTCCTCAGTCGTTCTTGAATGCTTATATTTGTGCGTATCAGACAGACGAGAATGTCTATCTGATAATAGAAGAAATCAATCGTGGTAACTGCGCTCAGATATTCGGCGACTTGTTCCAACTGCTTGACAGAGATGCTGCCGGCAAATCGGAGTATAATATTAAGGCAGATGCGGATTTGAGAGCATTCTTGGAAGAGGAACTCGGTGAGGACAATCAAGGCATAAAAGACGGAGAACTCTGCTTGCCGCCGAACCTCTATATATATGCTACCATGAATACTTCTGACCAATCGTTGTTCCCGATTGACAGTGCATTCAAACGTCGCTGGGATTGGGAGTATGAGCCGATTAAGTATAAGAATACAGGCTGGAAGATAGTCATTGACGGTAAGGAATATTCTTGGGTTTCGTTCCAACGAAAAGTCAATGAAAAAATATTGAGTGCTAACAGTTCTGAAGATAAGATGTTGGGTGATTATTTCGTTAATCCGTTGGATGGTGTGATTACCGATAAAGTCTTGCTTAACAAAATATTGTTCTATCTGTGGAATGATGTCTGCAAAGATGGAGAAGGGGATATTTTCAAGACAAGTGACACTGCTGATATCTCTTTTTCAGAACTATATTGTGATGATAGTAAAGCAAAACTCATTGCAATGATGGATTATCTTGGAGTAGAGAAATATGTGGAAGAAGATAATGATGTCGGTAATGAAGAAGAGGATGACGAATACGACAGCAACGGTAAAGACTATACAAAGTACCAAATAAATAATGATAGTGGTAAATATCCCAAAAAGAATCTTGCTGCAGAACTGGTAAAACTATATGTTGAGCAGAATCCTGATTTAGGAGCTCAGGAAGTCGTCAATAATTGGAAGAACCAATTTGGCCAGATTGTGACTCATTTTATTGAAACCCAGGAAGAATATGATAAAAGAACAGATAAGAAGGATAGAGTAAAATCTGTAAACTGTGGCGAAGAGAAAATTTATGTCTCAACAAGAGGATGGGGAGGAACTGAAATTATTGATAAATTTATCCAGATGATACCGGAAAGCTGGAATCTGAAAGTAGAAAAAATGCAATAGGATATGCTGCTGTTTATTGAAGGATACCCATATATACTGAATGAGATAGTCAAAGACAATCTGACAGTCAGAAATGTACTCAATGATGTTGTGTCTGTACCTGCAAAGGAGGACAAATATTCATTTGGGTATGTCGGGTATTGCTATAGCAAGGCGGCAAAAGATGTTGTGTTCTTCTTGCCGAAAGTCGTATTGACAGGCGAGATAAACGAGGAAAGTGGGGATGATACGATATTCGGTGCTTCGCCGCAGGAAATAATAGACTTTGAGTCCGATACGGTAAAAGCCAAGTTTACGGAAGAAGGCTGTAAGGAATACAAGGAATTCCTGTCCTCACTTGCGATCTGGATATACCGGACGATAAGTGTATACAAACAGACACATAACGACAACATACTTGAAAGCAAGGAATATCAGTCTGAGAGTCGAGGCAAAAAGCAGAAGCATAACACTCTACTTGATGTGATAATAGCACTGAGGGATTTCAATAGAAACAATCAGGACTATTTTACATTCGTGGCCAAGAACATACATTCGGGTTATAACAAGATCAACTGGGGCAAGACCATTACTTCATCGCAAGCCATTATACAGAGAGGAAGCCCTGTTTACATTGAACCTGTAAATAGGAAGAAAATGGTGAACTTTGATGAAGAACTGCTTGTCATATACTTCTCAATATTAAATTACATCCGAGAGACACACGGTTTTTCTTTTGAAATCAATATTCAGTATCCTCTTATCAGCTACGAGAAGTTGAAAAAGTCTTATATTGACAGGAATCTTGGATGCAGACGACTGAAACAAATCAAGTACAAGTATTTCTCGGATAAGGCTCTTCGGATATGGGATTTGTGCTATGCATTCTTTGACAGAGAGTATAAGATTGCAATGAACAGGCAGGCGGAAGATTATCTGCTGGCGAAAGACTTTGAGCACATCTTTGAAGTCATGATTGATACTTTGGTAAGTGGTAATGACAAACAAAATCTGCCGAAAGAACTTACAGAGCAAAAAGACGGCAAGCTGGTTGACCATATGTTTATTGGGCAAGGCCTGATTGAACAATCTGACTTGGTTTCCGAACTTACCTATTATATCGGAGATAGTAAGTATTACAAGCGTTCCAAGAATGACAGGACACAGCTCGGCGACAAATCAATATACAAACAATATACATACGCCAGAAATGTCATTCAGTGGAATATGAATTTATTTTTGGATGGTGACGGAAACGGAGAATATCCTCAGTTAAGGGATTCATTGACTGAAGGATATAATCCCATCCCCAATTTCTTTATCAGTGCCCGTATTCCCAATAAGAAGACAGGCAGCAGTAAATTCCTGTCCTTTGATGACAGAGAATTGAAAGCACAGGAGGGTGGAGTGCAACTTAACCGCCAGTTTGAGAACCGTTTGTTTGACAGGGATACACTGTTGCTGTGCCACTATGATGTAAACTTCCTGTACATTGTATCGTTGTATGGTCGCAACAATAAGAGTGCACAAGCAGCATGGCGAGAGTATGTCCGCAAAGAATTCAGAAATAAGATTCAAGGCACTCTCAACCAACTATATACATTCAGAACTCTACAGCCACGTGAAGGAGTGGATTGCTATCGGTTTATTCAAAACAATTTCCAGCGACTGAACGGCAAATTGTATCGTCCGAAAAGTGACAGTAATTATCTGATTCTTGCTCTGATGAAGGATGAAGATTCCGATATATGGAAGTCTCTTAAAATAAAATCTGCAACGGTAAAAAGGGAAAAGGCTCAAAGTAAAGAGCTGGTGGATGCTTTACAGACACATTTCCATATCAGTGATCCGTTTGAACTTGAAACAGAGTTCCATGTTAATAGCATTGACAATGTCGGGACTTTGGAACAACAACCGAAACAGGAGATTAGGAATATCCTTACTGGATTAGTACGAAGAACCGATGTAGAGTATTCAGATTTTGACAGTCATATCGCAAAGACCTATACGATGGAGAAGATACCGATATCTGTCAATGTGATGGATATCAAGTATTTCTTGCCTATGGTTGGCGGAGAGATTGACGGTTATTATAAAGTGGAGAAAGTATATTTTGGCACTAAGAACGGAAAACTATGCTTGAAGTTGAATCTGGCCTCTTTTATTTCATTGGGCAGTAGTCGAACTCCCATATATCGCATAAAAATGCAGCCGGGGGAGTTGATTTCCAATGATTTGATGGTGGAATTATACGAACAAAGGATTTAAGACAATGGAGGAAAAACAATTCAGAATGGATTTCGATGCTTTTTTAAGATCTTTCAAACAAAGTAAGAATGGCTCATTTGCGTTCTTATTAGGAGCCGGTGCGTCCATTACATCAGGCGTCCAATCTGCGGAAGATTGTATTTGGGATTGGAAAAAACTTATATATGTAACAAACAACCCGACAAATGAAGCATTTCTTGATATACATTCTGACTGTTGCAGGAAAAAAATTCAGACATGGCTTAATGAGCAAAGAGGTTATCCAATAGAAAAATCTGATGAAGAATATGTTTTCTATGCAGAAAAAGCATTCCCATTGTCTGGTGATAGAACAAGATATTTTGAGAGTCTATGTTTTGATAAGAATCCGAATATCGGATATAAACTTTTGTGCTTATTGCATAAATATAGAATCTTAAAATCTGTTTGGACTACAAATTTTGATGGACTAGTTGAAAGGGCGGCTCATCAAGCAAACATAACTCCAATAAATATAAATTTAGACAATCCTGAACGTATTCATCGCACTGAAAATAGCCAGGAATTATTATATATTGCCTTACATGGTGATTATAAATATTCTGAACTTAAGAATACTGCTACAGAACTAGATTCTCAACAGGATACATTTAAACATAGACTTAAAGAATACTTTGTAGACAAAAATCTAATAGTAATCGGATACAGTGGAAGAGATAAGTCTTTGATGGAAGCATTGACTGAAGCTTTTAGTCATCCGGGGGCAGGCCGTTTATATTGGTGTGGATATGGCTCATTTATAAATGAAGACGTTAAGAGCTTACTTGCTGCTGCTAGAAATGCAGGAAGAGATGCTGTATTTGTTGAAACGGATGGTTTTGACAAGACAATGATATCTATACTCCTTTCCACATATAATGATGAGCAAGATAAATACCAAGAAATTCATAAGATACTGGAAGAAGCAAATACGGAGATTTCAATTACACCATTTGCTTTGAACAGATTGAATTCAAGTGGGTGTATTAAAACAAATCTGTATCCGCTTTCTATTCCTTCTGATATATTTACTTTTGAGATTGCTTTTCCTCAAAATGAGACACCGTGGAATTTTCTCAAAAGCAGAATGAAAGGGAAGGATATTATTGCTATCCCTTATAAAGGGAAAGTATTTGCTTTTGGCTATTCAGAGCATATACATCAAGCATTTTCCGATTGTCTTAAAGAGGATAGTATATCTCGTTTACCATTGTCAATTAACGAATTGAAGGGTAATCAGGCACTGAAATCTGTCGTAATCAAAACTTTGATTTGTGGACTATCTTCTAGTTGTGGTAAAGAAGCGGTTATTTCCAAACGTTTGATTTGGGATAAAACACGTCAATTCGGAAATTATAAAGATGTTTACGAAGCAATAAAAATAGATATTGTATTTTTGGACAATAAGAATTATTCCCTTATGTCTGTTGTTCCAACATTGTATTTTAAAGATGAAAATATCACTAGTGACAGACGTAAGAATCTAATGTTGGAATATCTTGACAAAAAACACAATATTCAATATGATGAGATTATCTCTATTTGGGAACAAATTCTTTTTAATGGGCATCAGCGTGCATTTGATTATCCATTAAATAGTGGTTATAATTTCAATTTTAAAATAAGTAATAATAGAGGATTGGTTGCGGTAGACTATACGGAAAAAGGTCTTATACCTCAAACTCAGTTTGTTAATAAAAAAATAGTATATTCTGGGATTTATATATCTGAGCCAAATCTTGACTTTTGTAGTAAGACATCTCGAAAAATAATCCACGATACTAATCCGATGAGAGGGCTTCTACAAAACAATCCATATGATTATGAATTCCAATCCAGTTTTAATACTAATGTTAAAATTGGCGTAATCTGTCCGAGTACTTGTACAAATCAATTTCGGGATTTTCTTAATGGCCTAAATGGAAATATAACAGCTCCAAAAACAGATTATTTGCAGCCATATATAGGTTTTGAGCAAATCTATTCAGCTTCGCTAGATATACCTGCAGTTAATTCTAATTTATGGATTAGCTGTCGTGAGATACAACAAGATTCTGTAGGTTTGGCGCAAAACATATGTAAATTCGCCCATAAAATTGCCAATAACAATCCGAATATTATCGTTGTTATTTTTATTCCTAAAGTATGGGAACGCCATCGCTCTTTCAAAAAAGATGGTGAAACTTTTGACATGCACAGTTATATAAAAGCATATGCGGCTCAGTATGAATTTACCACACAATTTGTAGAAGAAAAAACAATATTCAATACTTATATGAAGAACCCAATATATTGGTGGCTTTCATTAGCTTTGTTTGTCAAATCGATGCGAACGCCGTGGACTTTATCTGATTTGGACGCAGATACAGCTTATGCGGGTATTGGATATAGTGTCAAGAAGGAAGCAAATGGCAAAACGAACATTGTTGTAGGATGTAGCCATATATATAATTCCAAGGGGCAAGGATTAAGATACAAATTATCCAAAATAGACAATCCGATTTTAGATAGGAAGAATAATCCTTATCTGTCTTATGAAGAAGCATACAAATTAGGTATCAATGTTCAAGAATTATTTGTGAAGTCTATGGATAGGATGCCTCAAAGAGTGGTTGTACATAAAAGAACACCGTTCAAAGAAGAAGAAATCAAAGGTATAACAGATGCTTTGTCTCACGCAGGAATCAAAAATATAGATTTGATAACGATAACAATGGAAGATTCCATAAAATGTATTGACCAATATTTAGACAATGGATGTCCTGTTAATGCCAGTTATCCGGTTATGCGAGGAATTTGTTTCCCCGTCTCCCAATATGAATGTTTGCTGTGGACACATGGAACGATAGACTCAGTAAGGCAAGATAGAAATTACTTCCCTGGAGGACGGGGCATACCTTCGCCTTTGAGAATAACTAAATATCATGGTAATGGTTCGATGCAAACAATAGTTAAGGAAATTCTTGGGTTTACCAAAATGAATTGGAATTCCTTTAATTTTTATACAAAATTTCCAGCTACAATTGATACGTCTAGTACATTGGCGCAAGTTGGACAATTATTGGGACATTACGATGGTAGAACGTACGATTACAGATATTTCATCTAATGTACTGATATGGATAGATTGACCAAGGAACAACGTCATCGTTGCATGTGTGCGATAAAGGGCAAGGATACTAAACCTGAATTACTGGTAAGAAAGTTCTTGTTCAGCCGTGGCTTTCGGTATAGGCTGAATCACCCACGACTACCTGGACATCCCGATTTGGTTTTACGCAAATACAGAACTGTTATTTTCGTAAACGGCTGTTTTTGGCACGGTCACGAAAGATGCAAATATTATGTTCTACCAAAGACAAATGTTGAGTTTTGGAAGAATAAAATTGAGCGTAATCGGAGTAGAGATATAGAGGAACGGCAACAGTTAACTTCGATGGGGTGGCATTGTATTACCATTTGGGAATGTCAGTTGAAACCGAAAGTCCGCCAACAGACTTTAGAGGTTTTAGAATATATGCTTTGCCACATCTATCTTGAGGATAGAAGAATCAAATCATATGAGACAACTGAAGAAGAATATAGCATGGTGGCAGACCCCATTGAAAGTTATGGCAAATCGAAATGAATAATTGCGAAGGTGATAATTTAAATTATGGCAAAGAATATAGAAATACGAAATAGTACGGCTGAGTTTCTCATCTTCATGCTTGAAGGCAAAGAGGATGGGATTCAAGTGATGTATAAGGATGAAAACATTTGGGCAACACAAAAGGCTATATCGCAGCTTTTTGATGTGGGAGTTCCGGCAATCAGCAAGCACCTTAAAAACATCTTTGAGAGTGGTGAGTTGGTTGAAAATTCAGTTGTTTCCAAAATGGAAACAACTGCTTCGGATGGGAAAAACTATAACACGACCTATTATAATCTCGATGCCATTATTAGTGTCGGGTATCGTGTTAATTCTGTTCGTGCCACACAGTTCCGTCAGTGGTGTACGTTTATACTCCGACAGTTTGCCATCCGTGGATATGTGCTTGACCATAAGCGAATGGAGAACGGGGCCTTCTTAGGTGTAGATTACTTTGAGCATTTGCTTGCTGAAATAAGGGAGATAAGGCTGAGTGAGCGTCGTTTTTATCAGAAGCTCACGGATATCTATGCTACGGCTATAGACTATAACAAAGATGCTCCGACAACCCGTCTTTTCTTCAAGAAGGTACAGAACAAAATGCACTATGCTGTGCATGGGCATACCGCTGCAGAGTTGATTGTAGAACGAGCTAATGCGAATAAGGAACAAATGGGTTTGACCACTTGGGAAAATGCTCCGAATGGAAAAATTGTCAAAACTGATGTGTTCGTAGCAAAGAACTATTTACGAGAGAAAGAATTGGATGAAATGGGCAGAATGGTCAATGCATTCCTTGATATGGCAGAAAGTATGGCTAAGCGTCATATCCCTATGACAATGGAAGATTGGGCAAAGCGAATAGACAAATTCATTAATTTATTTGATAGCCCGATATTGCAGGACAGCGGAAAAGTTTCTGCCGAATATGCCAAAGAGTTTGCTGAATCCGAGTTTGAGAAATACAGGATCATTCAAGACCGTCTTTTCCAATCTGACTTTGATAGATTTGAGGATAATAGCCTTCCCTCATTAGATATGGAATGATTACGGTGTCATTCTGAGGTTGGCAAAATCGACCTATGGAATATGGCAGATTCGTTTCGACTGATTGGCAAGCGTTCGGACAATAGTTCTGTGTTCATTATCGAGTATTTGCATTTATGGTGGTTGACATTACTCCGGAATATCAACCTAAAAGCAGGAAAAGAGTTCATAAAAGAGTTCGTAAAAGCATTATTGAAATGCGCTTATCCGTGCCAGCTATCAAACAGAGGTTAGCACAACCAAAACATGATTGCGTGGAGAGCTGATACATTCCATAATTGTAATAAAACTATATCCAGCTTGCATGGCATTGGCAACTTCTCACGAGCGATTCATCGCTTGGGGTATTGAGTTACCCCCAACTCAATAAATGTTGTATAACGGGCAATCTCGGACGCAAATTAGCGTGTTGATTTCGTTTTTGTCAAGAAAGACATATCGAGCTGGCAAAAAGATAAAAGGTTCAAATAACGCCTTTTTCTCATCAATCAGCTTGCTGAAATATCTGGCACTCTCAAACGACTGCTTGGTCGCTTGGGGTATTAGGCTCCCCATACAAGATAATCTCTGTACAATGGGCAAGCCCTTGGTTTAAAAAGATAGGTTTGGGAGATAAGACTGCAACGACCGATTCCGTGAATTATCATGAAACCAGTCGTTGCATCTTGCACTTTAATTTATCTACGAATACACACTTTTAGAATAAAGTCAAGTGGAGAGTCAATAGTGGTAATCCGGCATAAACCGATAAATGCCACGGCTTTCCTGAACCACCATCCTTTTGTTCGTGATAAACTTAATTATCTCCACAATCTTGTTGTGATTCAATTTTGTTCCTGCCAGTTCGTAGGCAGTGGTCAGTTCTTCTTCCAAAGCCTTATATCCCGAAATCGTCCTTTTTCCGTCAAAAGCCAGTTCGAGAGCCTTGCGATGGATGGCTTCGTGGATATCCCTATAAGGGGAGAATGGTTCCTGTTTGGGACGACCTGCGCTCTTCTTTGTCGGCACATAGTCTGGCAGAAGTTCGGGAAGTGACTGGTCATTGATGCAGAATGCGAATGGCAGGAAGTCTTTGGAACGGGTATGCACACTTTCCACTTTGCTGATGTTGCTGTCGTCCTTGTCTTTCTCAATTTGGATGACTGTTTCCGCTTTGTTGTTGATTTCCGTGCCAATGTGTCCACGGGCATTTTCATCACTTTTGTTCTGGTGAAGGATGGTGTGAAGATGAATCTGGTATTCGTCAGTCCACTGCATAAGTTTGGATATTATACATGTGGCTTCACTTGGTGAATTGATGTCGTAAACCAAGTCACGTATTCCGTCAATTACCACGAAACCGAGACCCTCAATCTGCCTGATAGCATCGTCTATGATAGCCAAACGCTCCTTTGGATTGAACTTGCGTAGAGCGAGAAAATAGAAACGGTCACAATCTTCATTAGCCGGCAACTCTGCCAGTTTCATGATACGATGCATTACAATCATGCAATGGTTCTGACTCTGTTCGGTGTCAATGTAAAGGATGCGGTTCTTTCCATCGGGAAAATCCGTTGTGTAGTTAAGAACTTCCTTCCCGGACAAAGCTGCTGCTACCATAGCTGACACGTTGAAGGTCTTTTTGCTTTTTGCCTTGCCAATGGATGCACTGAAATTTCCCAATGTCCCGATAGCCACTCCGCCTATACTCAGGATTTCCGGCTCCTGTTCGTATATCTTTTCCAGACTGAGCATGGTCTCTTGCCATCTCGTAGTGATTTGAGTAAGATCCTCAATGGGTGTTGCCGTTTCCATACTCACCAGTTTTTAGGATTAGGCTTGCGACGGTGTGAGGCATACATCGCTTCGTTTTCTTCCTCATAGGTGAGAGGTACTTCTGTTTTGCGAGATGCCTCCAGCCATTTGTCCAATTCGTCACGATAGATATAAAGATGCTTTCCTTGTTTGATAACCGGAATCTTGTCCTTCTTTATCTTGTAATAAAAGGTGGAGACTGGCATTTTCAGATATGCACAGGCTTCCTGCATTGTCATTGGTACGTGCAAATTCTCTTTTGGTTCGCTTTGACGGTTAAGAGTGTCCCTGAGTAAAGTTTCCATTTCTGCGATTCTCTCGCACAGTTCGCCTACCACTTTGGGCAGGTCATTAAAAGTCAAATCTGTTGTGTTCATACCTTCAATAATTAAAATTAATATGCTGCAAACCAACAGAATGAAATTTTGCAGAAATCTGTCAGCCGGAACAATGATTACCGTCTGCACGATTTAATTATGAAAGTGGAAATCTCCTTTGTCTGGCACGTCAATAGGAATGTCGCATGGGACATTAACACGCAAATTTGCTTCCAGATATTCTATATCGGCGTTGCGCAATTCGTATGGGAAAGAAGATTTAATGAATATCGCTCTGTCGCGACGGGAGACTCCAAGCCGTTCACCGATATTCCAAGCCAGATGTCTTAAAGAGGGAGAACTGATCTTTGCTTCTTTCGTTGAATGGATTGGCTGACAATCGTTAACCCGGTTTTCGGCAATACACTCTATATTTCGAAATAGTGTGCTGATATTCTCTTTTGAAAGATATTTCGAGGTCTTTTCCACTACATATTCGCGGATAACTATCATGGTGTCCCTTTTCCGTTTCGCCTCCTTCAGTTGCTCTTCCACAAGAATGCTCTCATATCTCTCCAAACTATCAGGTATCTGTTCATCTTCTACTGGATTTTGATTAGCATTTTGATGGCTGCTTTCTTGCGAGCATTCGATTTGTACTTGCTTATTTGTAGTACTACTTGAGGTTGTTGTAAAAAGTCCTGCCATTACTTTGCGGAATATGGCAAAGGTCAAAATAAGCATTACCAAAGAGATAATAAAAATGGTGGTATCAAACAGGATGTTGTGATTGAACTTTTCACCGATATTGTATGCGGTGAGTGCCGAGAGTGAAACGATGACCACTCCAGCCAAACTGCTGATATCAGCTGCTTTCTGAATTTGTATATTATTCTCCATATAGTTGTGATTGTTTACAGTTTTATGGCGCAAAGTTCAGCACTAATTTCCATATAACCATAAATACTAATGGTTATTGGACTGATATTTACAAATAATTATGGTTAGAATATGAATCATACTCAAAAATCATACTCTAACCATATAAAAGAGGCAATAATGACCGTTAATCCTTACGAATCAAGGAAATTTTGTTGCTGGCTTTTCGCTTGTTGCTATCCACCACTTTCATGTATCGTTGGGTTGTGGTGATGCTCTTGTGTGCCATGATGCTTTGGATGGTTCGGATGTCTGTTCCGGCTGCCGCTTGCAGCGTAGCGAATGTCCTTCGATATGAGTGGAAGGTGATGTTTTTGGTGATACCTGCGGCTCGGATCCACTCTTTCATGGGGTATTGTGTCCAGCATCTTTTCAATCCTTTAAATACCAGCCCTGTTTTTTCGGGAGAATAACCAATCAATTGCAAGGCTTCGTCACTAATTGGGATGATGTCTTCTGTCTTTGTCTTTTGAGTGATGGTATGGACGCATTTTCCTCCAGCAGCAAAGTCCACGATTTCTTCCCATCGCAATGTGAGAATATCGCTGATTCTCAGACTTGTCAGACAAGAGAATAACGAGGCTGTTTTCAGAACCGATATTTTGCAAGGTGTTTCTGCCAATCTGTACAGTTCATCTACGCTTAGGTACTCTTTCACTACATCTTCCGGCTCTATCTTCTCCAAGAAATCATTTACATTGGAATGAATCAACTTGTTGCGATAGAGTATTTTGAGAAATCCTCTGAATGTGGACCAGTAGCCCACAGCCGAATTGCGTGATATGGGACGCTCATGACGTCTAAGTTGTTTCGCATTAAGCAGATACTCTCTGAACTTGTTGCATAAGTCTACGTCAATCTCTTCAAATGAGCATTTGCCACCCACGAAATTGAAGAAATGCAGATAGACGAATTCCCATTTTTGGTCGTGTTTGCGGAGTGTCTTTTTATAATAGGCAAGAAAATCTCCTTTCATCTTGCTCTTGTCAAAGAAATCATACCGTTCATTTACGATGGATTCAAAACGTCGGCATCGGATGGCTTCCGCTTTTTCCGACATGATGGCATTGAAGTTCTGTTCCTGTTGATTCTTAGGGTCGGCATAGATGTAGATGCCCAAAGATTCATGACGGATTACCTTCATACTCTCTTTGTCGCGATAACCGGGATAATAATCCAGATAGAACGACAACATGTTTTTCTTTAGAGGTCTTGTCCTCAATGTTACAGTTTTACATTCGTGCATAATGATATGTTTTTATAATTGGTGATTAATTTGTTGCAAACCAATACAATGAAATAATGCTGATGACTGCCATTGCTGAAAATGATTCTTGTCTGTATGGAATAATTCTCAGATACCGGATTTTTCAGACATAACCTTATCAAAATCCTCTTTCAACAGGAACATACACTTGCCGTGATACATCTTCCATATCTTGTTATACCTCGCATAATTGTAGACATCATCCCTACGCAGGCTATATTTTTCCATTGCTTCGGTTACGCTGTAATACTTTTCGCGTTGGTCGAAACCTCCGCTTTTAATGATCTCTATATGGTCTTTTGAATATTGGACTTTGCCATAAACAACACGGGACGGGATTTTGTGGCGATGCACAAACGAGCATCTGGCATCTTTGCTCATACCATAGATCTCCTCCATTTGCTCCGCACCAATCCATTCCTTTATATTGTCTGCAGCCTTGTATTTGGCGAAGAATCTGTCAACTGACAGTTGCTCGTAATAATTGAAACCACCATGACTGATTTTAGGAATGTCGTTTTCACGGCACAGCCTGCAAATGGTTTTCCTGTTCATCTGATAAGTGGTTGCAATTTGCTCGGATGAATAATAACCTTTAGGGATTACAAAGGTCTCTTTCGGCATGTCGCTTTTCTTTTCCCGTTTCTTGGGTGTATATGTTCCATCACGATGCTCTATATAGACTTTGTCAAACTCGGAACATAGCACCATTGTCCGACTGCCTTGCTTGAACCGCTTGATGTCGTACTTGTTGACATAGTAGCTGATGTTTATCTTGGTAAGTCCGTATTTCTCGGTGATTTCATCGTAGGTATAATATTCAGGATTCAGTTTCTCCTGCTTTTCTTTGATGGTATCTATATGGGCACGGGAATAATATACCTCATGATGACGGTTGATTCGAGGTATATTGTGGCGCAGGGCGAAAGAGACAACAGCATTACGGCTCATACCGTACTTTTCCATGACCTGCTCCGGGGTATAATAACAGTCCGGATTGATTTCTTCGGCAAGGTCGGCAAAATACTTGTCTATAAGGGTGCAGTTGTAGAATACACGATTGCCTTCTTCAACCTTAGGGATGTTGTATAACTTGCATCGACGATACAGTGTTTTTTTCTGAATTTGGAACTTCTCTAGAATCTCATTGGTAGTGTAATAAAGAACGGTCTGTTTTCTTCCATAACTCCGTTTCTTATAACCGGGTGCATCATCAAACATTTTTTCAATGTCCGACTTGCGGATAATGGTACGCCCACGAAGTTGTAAAGCCCGGATGATTCCGGAAGCCATGTGACGATAGATAGTCGCACGGCTAATACCTAAAAGGGTTGCGGTTTCGGCAGGGGAGAGATACAACTTGCTTCCTATGATACCGACTTCCTGCATGGGCTGCTCATTTTGCCGTTCCTCGTATTCCTGTAGCCTCTGCTTCCGCTTCTTCTCTTTGTACGCTTTTTCATTGCACGATTTGCTGCAATAGCGTGTTACCATCGTGTGTGCTATAAATGGTTTGCCGCACCACTGGCATTTTCTTTGGATTTACATATATTAGTCGCCTTTAATTTCGCCTATTCTGTCTCAATGCGTCTCACAATTTCTCACAGCGTCTCACACTGTGTCTTCTATAGCGGTTCCGCTCATTCTCATAGCGTCTCACATCGTGTCCAAGATGTCGCTATGATGAGTGTTAGAAGCGCGCTTAATTGTTCGGCGGTAGAATTATGGTACAAAATAATGCTGGAAATCCGCAACCAGTCAGATTTGACTGAAAACTATATAAAAAGAAAAGTCGCTGGTTATCAGCGACTTTCTTCTAATTAGCTATGGCTGCTTATGACTGTTTACAAGCCGTCATTTGCCGATGCAAAAATGTGCAAATATATTCTGTAGCACCATATCATTGGTCACTTCCCCTACTATATCGGATAAATGGAAAATACATTCACGTATGTCTTGTGAAAGAAAATCCCCGGAAATATTTGCATCCAATCCTTCTTGTACCCGGTGAATTGCATCCAATGCACGTGTCAACGCTTCGTAATGACGGACATTCGTTACAATAACATCATTCTGTGTGACTGTTGGTAAATGGGCAGCTGCTATAAGTTTTTGTTGGAGTTCATCCGTGTGCTGACGTTGTTTCGCAGAAATAAAAATAGATTCTATTTCCGAACCGACATGCTCGGAAAGTTGTGAGGTAAGTTCATTTTTCTGAGTTTCATTTATCAGTTCTACCTTATTAAAGACTAAAATCAATTGTTTGTGTTCACAACGAGGAAGAATCTTATCGGAGAGTAGTTTTAGCTGTGAGATTGCGTCTGCTGAATCAATTATCCATAGTACAATCTCTGCCTGATCGAGCTTTTGAAAAGTTCGTTCGATACCCAGACTTTCAATCATATCGTTAGTTTCCCGAATGCCGGCTGTATCGATAAAGCGAAAAGTGATACCACCTATATTTACAGTATCCTCAATGACATCGCGTGTTGTGCCGTGAATGTCACTGACAATTGCCTTATCTTCGTTCAACAGAACATTAAGTAAGGTAGATTTTCCTGCATTGGTTTCTCCGATAATAGCTACCGGAACACCATTCTTTATAGCATTTCCTACACTGAACGAGTCTACCAGGCGTGCAATCACCTTCTCAATTCCGTCAGCTAACTGGCGCAAGGCAGATCGGTCGGCAAATTCCACATCTTCTTCACTGAAATCCAATTCCAGCTCAATCATTGATGTGAAGTTCAATAGTTTCTCGCGCAATATTGCCAATTCCTTGCTAAATCCGCCACGCATTTGACTCAGAGCAAGACGATGGGTGGCGGCAGAAGATGAGGCTATTAGGTCGGCTACAGCTTCGGCCTGACTTAAATCCATCTTACCATTGAGGAAAGCTCGTTGAGTGTATTCTCCCGGCTGTGCAGTACGGCATCCGTTTTTTATCAGCAATTGCATTACTTGCTGTAGAATATAGGATGAGCCGTGACAAGTGATTTCAGTACTGTCTTCCCCCGTATAGGAATGTGGGGCCCGGAAAAGGCTGACGAGAACCTCGTCTATCAGTTCTTCTCCGTTATAAATTCGGCCGAAAGTTAGCGTATAAGGCTTTTGTTCACTCAGCAGCTTTCCGGGTTTAGCCGGAGTAAAAATACGACTGGTGATGGTTATTGCTTCAGGACCGGAAACACGAATGCTTCCGATGGCTCCTCCTTGAGCGGTTGCTATGGCGCAAATTGTGTCTTGATTCATTATCTATTTCATTTTGAGTGGCAAAGATAGAGCTTTCTCTGTAAAAAACAGAGTAAACAGATAGAAGTTATGCTTTATTATTTTATCTTTGCTCGCATACAGCAAGACAAATTTTATGGCTATGGGACACGCAAAAGATTCATTTTCGGGGATGGAGAATATTGAAAAATTAAAAGAGGATTACCAGAAGATCACTTCTGTTTTGGCCGGACATCAGATTGCATTCTGGGAATACGATATTCCCACGGGCGAATGTAATTTTACAGATGAATATCTTAGTATCTTGGGTTTAAAGGAAGCAGGAATTGTTTTCAGAGAAATTAATGACTTTTATCGGTTTGCTCATCCGGATGATGTTACTTCTTATCAAACAGCTTTTAACCGCATGCTTGAGTCGGATACAAAGACTTCTCAAATAGTAGTGCGTTGCTTGGGAGAGCATGGAGAAACAATTTGGCTTGAAGATAATTTCATTGCGTATAAGAAGAATAAGGAGAATGGTTCTGATAAAATTATAGCATATACTGCCAATATTACTTCACGCTGTGAAAAAGAAGTGCAGATCAGACAGCTTGAAGAGCGAAACCGGAAAATTATTGAGGCACTCCCTGAGTTTATATTTATTTTTGATGATAATTTCTTTATCACGGATGTATTGATGGCACCCGGTACGGAACTATTACATCCGGTAGAAGTCTTGAAAGGAGCAGATGGGAGATCTATTTATTCAGCGGAGGTCAGCGAATTGTTTATCAGTAGTATACGTGAATGTTTGAAAAGTGGAAAACTGAAAGAAATAGAATATCCTTTAGATGTAGAAACCGGCAGACATTATTTTCAGGCGCGTATTGCTCCGTTTGAGGGGAATAAGGTATTAGCTCTGATTCATGATATAGGTGACCGGATACAGCGCTCGCAAGAATTGCTTGATGCTAAACGGCGGGCAGAAGAGGCAGACCGGATGAAATCGCTGTTCCTTGCTAATATGAGCCATGAAATACGTACTCCTTTGAATGCGATTGTCGGTTTCTCGGAGATAATAGCTCTGACTGAGGATGAAAAGGAGAAAGAGGAGTATTTAGGGATTATCCAGCAGAATAGTAATCTATTGCTGCAACTGATCAATGATATTCTTGATTTGTCACGCATAGAGTCTGGTAAATCGGAAATGCACTGTCAGTTGACAGAAATAAGCGGGCTGGCAGATGAAGTGTATAAGGTACACCGTCTTAAAATGAAGAAAGGGGTCGAACTAAATGTGATTCGTCCATCAGATGAAATCTGGATTTCGACGGACAGAAATCGTGTAACACAGGTATTGTTTAATTTCTTATCGAATGCAATTAAAAATACGATTGAGGGGAGCATCACCTTTGGACTTGTAAAAGAGGAAGAATGGGTGAAATTTTATGTGGCAGATACCGGTTGTGGCATTTCTAAAGAGAAGCTCCCTTTGATATTTACCCGTTTTGAGAAGTTGAATGATTTTGTACAAGGTACAGGATTGGGTTTACCTATCTGTAAAAGTATTGTGGAACGGTTAGGAGGTCGGATCGAAGTGGAATCCGAGCTTGAGAAAGGGAGTACTTTCACTCTTTATCTGCCCAATAAGCAAGAGCAAAAAGTAACGGTTGCGGAAAGAGGAAATGCAACCGTCACTGTGGGACTGAGCAACCGGCAGAAGAAGATACTGATAGCGGAAGATGTGGAGTCCGGTTATCTGCAGATTAATGCCTTTTTGAAGAAAGAATATACAATTCTTTGGGTGCCAAATGGAGAGGAAGCAGTAAAAAGTTTCATGCGTGAGAAGCCCGATTTGATTCTGATGGATATCCGAATGCCGGTGATGAATGGTATTCAGGCGACAACTAAAATTCGTGCAATTTCGCAAGAGATACCGATTATTGCGGTTACAGCATATGCATTCTGTCCGGAAGGGGAGCAGGCTATTGAAGCAGGGTGTAACGAAGTGATTGCGAAACCTTATCCTCTGGAAAAGCTGAGAGAAACTATCGGAGCTTATTTGCAGGAGGGAAGATAAGCCTGTTTTTCGATGCAACAATTTATGATATAGAGTGTTATGTAGAAAACAAATAATACTATATAGATAAATTGAATTATGAAGAAAGTTGTGATAATCGGAGCCAGCGGCTTCGTGGGTTCGGCTATTCTAAATGAAGCTTTGAACCGTGGATTTCATGTGACGGCGGTAGTTCGTCATCCTGAAAAAATTAAGATTGAGAATGAAAATCTGGAAGTGAAGAGAGCCGATGTCTCTTCATTAGATGAAGTTTGTGAAGTTTGTCAAGGTGCCGATGCCGTGATTAGTGCTTTTAATCCGGGTTGGAATAATCCTAATATATATAAGGAAATCATTGAGGTTTATCTAACGATTATTGATGGTGTGAAAAAGGCTGGAGTCAACCGTTTTTTAATGGTGGGAGGGGCCGGTTCATTGTTTATTGCTCCGGGTATTCGTCTCGTTGATTCGGGAGAAGTTCCCGAAAAAATATTGCCCGGGGTGAGGGCTTTAAGTGATTTCTACCTTGATTTCTTGAAGAAGGAAAAAGAGATTGATTGGGTCTTCTTCTCACCGGCAGCAGATATGGCTCCGGGAGTACGTACCGGAAGATACCGTCTGGGTAAGGATGATATGATTGTAGATATTGTGGGTAACAGTCATATTTCCGTGGAAGATTATGCCGCTGCCATGGTTGATGAACTTGAAAAGCCGGAGCATCATCAGGAACGTTTCACCATAGGGTATTAAACGGACGGTATCTCTCAAGATAATTAAGATAAAGTTTTGCACATCCCCGGGCGTCGGAAAGGGCTTCGTGGTGCTTAAGTTCAATTCCCTCCCGTTCGCAGCAAGCACTCAGATTGACTGGTTTATATCCCAAAGAACGGTAGATTCGGCAGGTACATTCCCAATGTTCCGGAAGTAATAGCTCGTCATAGTCCAGTCTGTACATCCGCATGGTGCGTTTTAGTACATTACGGTCGAATTGCTCATTATGTGCAACTACTACTTTTCCTTGCAACCGCTTTTTTATTTCAGGATAAATGGCATGAAACCCCGGAAGTGATTCCGTCATTTCCGGGGTTATTCCATGTACGAGGATATTTGCACGCCAGTATTCATTCTCCGGTGGTTGAATCAGGCTGTAATATTCATCCGTAATTTCTCCGTCGGTAACGGTGACAATACCTACGGCACAGGCACTTTCCATGTATCCTGTGGCTGTTTCGAAATCGATGGCGGCAAATGATAGATTCATCAGATTCGGTCAAGAACAGTTTTTATTAATGTATCGATGGTATTTTTATAGCCCGTATTCGCTTCTTTGATCAAACGGTTGGCTATAACCATACAGACTGTCATGGCTTTGTGTCCCATCAGCTTGCCGAGGCCGGCAAGAGCGGAACTCTCCATTTCAAAGTTAGTTATTTTATAACCCTTGTATTCAAACTTTTCGATTTTGTCATTTTGGTTGGGATCAGCCAAAGGAACACGAAGTTCACGTCCTTGCGGTCCGAAAAAACCTCCCGCTGCAATGGTAACTCCACGTACCATATCATCTTGAGCAATACGGTCAATCAATTCAGCATTGGCATCAATCACATAAGGGGCAGGAGCGCATATATTGCCAGACCAACCCATGTGGTTTAGAAATGCCCGCTCAAAAGGAAGATCGCAAACGGCATTGCGTCCGGCATAAAAATTCAACAGACCATCAAAACCGATTGATTTTTCGGAACAGACAAAAGTTCCAACCGGTGTATTGGGTTGCAGTCCCCCACAAGTACCGATACGGACTAATTCCAATGACCGAAGGTGCTCTTTTTCTTCCCGTGTCTGAAAGTCGATATTTGCCAGAGCATCCAGTTCATTAATCACAATGTCGATGTTGTCGCAACCGATACCTGTAGATACGACCGTTATTCGCTTGCCTTTGTAAGTTCCGGTTATTGTCTTGAATTCGCGGCTTTCCACTTCGCATTCTTTGTTTTCGAAGTGAGAAGCTACGAGAGCCACCCGTCCGGGATCACCTACCAATATAACTTTGTCTGCCAACCATTCCGGCTTTACATGCAAATGAAATACCGAACCATCTTCATTAATGATTAATTCGGAGGAAGGAAAATACTTTTTCATGTTATTGAAAGGTTTTAGTTTTATAAATAAGTTCACCACAAATTACATAGATTAACCACTCTTTTTAAGAGATTATTCTTCTCCAGTCAGTTGTGGTATGCTGTGTAGTTTGTGGTGAATGATTTCTCTTTAGTCACCCAGTGGTTTGCTGGTAGATCCGCCAATCGGCTTAGCTATATTTTCACGCATTGAGGTGTCAGCCTGGATGTTTTTCATCTTATAATAATCCATAATACCAAGATTTCCATTGCGGAAAGCTTCAGCCATGGCTTTGGGGACTTCTGCTTCTGCTTGAATCACATTAGCTCGGGCTTCTTCTGCTTTGGCTTTCATTTCCTGTTCGGTAGCCACAGCCATTGCGCGACGCTCTTCTGCTTTAGCTTGCGCAATATTCTTATCGGCATTTGCCTGGTCTATCTGTAGAGCAGCACCAATATTCTTACCTATATCGATATCGGCGATATCAATAGAGAGGATCTCAAAGGCAGTACCTGCATCGAGTCCTTTGCGTAGTACCAGTTTTGAGATAGAATCAGGATTCTCAAGTACTGACTTATGGTTTTCAGAGGAACCGATTGACGAAACGATACCTTCGCCTACACGTGCCAGGATTGTATCTTCACCGGCACCACCCACCAATTGACGGATATTGGCGCGTACCGTCACACGTGCTTTGGCTATCAACTGGATACCGTCTTTGGCAACAGCTGTTACGGGAGGTGTATCAATAACTTTCGGATTAACTGACATCTGTACGGCTTCGAAGACATCACGACCTGCGAGGTCTATAGCAGTAGCCATCTGGAATGGAAGTTCAATATTGGCTTTTGATGCCGATACCAGCGCATGAACTACCCGTTCCACATGACCGCCTGCCAGATAGTGTGCTTCAAGTTCGTCACGGGTTATGTTACTCAATCCCGCTTTATGTGCTTCGATCATACCGGGTACGATGATGTAGGGCGGAACATTACGGATACGCATCAGGAAAAGTTGTACCAGTGAAATATTAACTCCCGATACTTTGGCTGACAACCACAGGAAGAAAGGTACATAATGAAAGAAGAGAACCAGGAAGATAATACCTCCTGCTATCAAGAAGATAGTCAGATACATGGGTTCGACATTCATAATTGTGCTTGATTTTAAATGAATATTAGGATTTTAGTTTTTCGACAAAGATTATTCCATCAGTGATCCGATTGACTATAATCGGAGTTTTTTCATTCAGTAAACCATCCATTGATTTTACTTCTATGATATTCCCATTGATTTCAGCATTGCCAATCTGAGCCAGGCGGGTAACTGTGATACCCGTATCGCCCACTTTTACTTTTTCGGCAGCACTTCGGTCTATTTTGGATGTTATATCTTTCTTCAATGCGAGCTTATCCAGAGTTTTCGATCGCATAAACCAGACAAGCGAACCGATGCAGGCGACTCCTGAAATGATAAGTGTTGTGAATCCCGCCCCTGTCCCCAGATTGGCAAAAGCGTAATAGTTGGCATAGATGATGCAAACCAAAGCCGAAATACCGGCAAGGCTGATACCCGGAATCACAAACAGTTCAACTAAAAAGAGTATTACTGCTGCAACAATCAATGCAATGATGATCAGTACATCCATAATTGGGTTATTTTAAATTTTGTTTTTCTGCGTTCCGGACTTCAATAGCCTGTTTATCCAGTTCTTTCGACATTTGGAATATCCTTTTCTCAAGATCACGGATAGCCGGAGCCATTTTCGTTTGTTCGTCTTTGTTAGACCGTGCAAATCCCTCACGTTGGTTAGTTAGTTTGTTAGTTTGCTGACGGTAGTCTTTCTCCATCTGTTCGTATTTCAAATACAGTTGTTTGGCTTTAGGAGATTTGAAATCCGTCAAATGATGATAGGTAGAATGGTCGTCAATAACAAACTCAAAATCGAAGTTTTGTTGTATGTCAGGTTTGTGGTTAATAGCTGCTTCAAGGCGTTGGCGGGCATTATCCACTATTTTCTGATCTTTCCAGGTACTCTCCAAAGAATGGAGTTGAGCTAACCCGATTATTTCTTCCGGATTCATTGCTTCGTAATTATAGGTCCGTTTGGATTCATTGGGTACGAAAACGTATATACAAACCTTGTCCTCGGGTTGGTGACGGTCGGAAGCGAACCATCCCAGGTTATTGTATTCATCGATGACATACATATAATCGTTGTAAGGAGAGTTGAAAGGCATTCCTACATTTTCCGGAACCAGATAGGTATCAGTATTAGTGTTATATCGGGTTACAAAAATATCGTATCCTCCCATAGAACCATCACCGTCGGAAGCATAATAGATAGTCACTCCATCCGACAATACGTATGGGTAATTGGCGTTTCCCGAGGCATTAATACTTCCCGGAAGTGGTTTCCCTTGACTCCATTCATCCAACATTTTGGTCTTGGACAGGATATTCAGGTTTTCTTCTCCTTGTTCGCTGTAATAAATGCGATTTCCGATTTCTGTTTCATAAACCGTTCCCGGATGATAACCTTTGGCTTTGAAATAATCATTGTAAGTGAAAAGTTTACCTGCCTCTTCACTTATTTTATAAGCTTTCAAGAAGTCGACCTTGTCTACTACAAAGCTATCGATGACACATACGTCTTCTACTCCTTTCAGCATGCGAAGATTTCCTTTTGCCTTTTCCAGCAGTTGTTCCGCTTCTTCTGTGGGTTTCTTCCGTTTTGATAGGTCAGCTATGTATGTTTCATAGCAGTCTACCGCATCTTGAAATCGGTATAGATCATTGTAAGTTTGCGCAAGGTACAACTGCCCGCTCGGAATTCGCTTTTTTACTGCAGTTTCCAGATACTTCAACGCTTCAGCTGCATTACCGGTTTTAAGACAACATACGCCATACCATAGATTATAATTACCGTTTGCCGGTTGCGATTTAACATATTTCTGGAAAACGGGTTTGGCTTCAGCATATTGTCCTTTACCGTACATGGCCCTTGCTTGTTCCAAGGTTTGTGCCGATACGCTTGTCAGGAGAAAGCATAATAGAAAGAATAGAATATTTTTTTTCTTCATAAATGGTCTCGGGTTATTATTCGGAAGTTCAAAAATACAAATTAATTGGAAATAAACCTTTTTTCTCTTCTTCTATTATGTTAATTCTTCTTTAAATCATTCTTTTCTCTTACTTTTGCAGCCGATTTTTAAAAGAGTTATGGCACAGATTACGGAAGAAGAGAAAACCATTCGGCGTATCGAAAAACGGTTTAATAAAGGGATAGTTCAATATGGACTGATAGAAGAGGGAGATAAAGTGCTTGTCGGTCTTTCGGGAGGGAAAGATTCTTTGGCATTGGTGGAATTATTAGGTAAGCGTTCACGTATTTTCAAACCTCGTTTTTCGGTGGTGGCAGTACATGTGGTTATGAAGAATATTCCCTATCAGAGTGATTTGGATTATCTTCGTGCACATGCTGAAAGTTATGGAGTTCCGTTGGTTGTTTATGAAACCTCATTTGATCCTTCTACTGATACCCGCAAATCTCCTTGCTTTCTTTGTTCGTGGAATCGGAGAAAAGCCTTGTTTACAGTTGCCAAAGAACAGGGGTGCAATAAGATTGCTCTCGGACATCACATGGACGATATTCTGGAAACACTATTGATGAATATTACATATCAAGGAGCATTCAGCACAATGCCTCCACGGTTAGTAATGAATAAGTTTGATATGACTATCATTCGTCCGATGTGTCTGGTGCACGAAGCAGATCTGCTGGAACTCGCGCAGATACGTGGATACAGGAAGCAAGTAAAAAACTGTCCATATGAATCGCAGTCGAGCCGTAGTGATATGAAAGGAATACTCCGCCAATTGGAAAAGATGAATCCGGAAGCCCGATATAGCCTTTGGGGAAGCATGACGAATGTACAGGAAGAGTTACTGCCTAAAGAAGTAGAATTTTAATTTCAAATATAAGTATGAAAGGTGTTTATGCAATTTCGTTATTGATTGTTTCCAATATTTTTATGACTTTTGCCTGGTATGGGCATCTGAAACTGCAGGAGACAAAAATGATCAGTAATTGGCCTCTGTATGGCGTGGTTTTGTTTTCATGGGTCATTGCGCTGGCAGAATATTCTTGTCAGGTTCCGGCCAATAGATTGGGGTTTAGTGGGAACGGGGGGCCATTTTCATTAATGCAACTCAAAATAATCCAGGAAGTGATCACTTTGATCATATTTACTGTCTTTTCTACTTTACTGTTTAAAGGAGAGTCATTACATTGGAATCATGTGGCTGCTTTTGTCTGTTTGATAGCGGCTGTATATTTCGTGTTTATGAAGTAGGCAGTTTGCATCGGTATCTCCCGAAAGAATATCCCCGGAGAAAGGATATACATATTTCTCCGGGGATATTCTTTTTATTTATCAAGATATTGTTCCATGTTTTTTGTGAAATAGCTTTTCAACTCCCCTTTTTCATCACTGTAGATAAAATAAGCACCTATGTTTGGGTGTGATTTTGTAAATGCCTCCGCTTCATCCAATCCCATTACCATAAAGGCTGTAGCCAATGCGTCGGCAGTCATGCAATCCTCTGCAACTACGGTTGCCGAAAGAATGTTGTGTTGTACCGGATATCCGGTACGGGGATCGATGGTATGGGCATACTTTTTGCCATCTTTATAATAAAAGTTACGATAGTTTCCGGAAGTAGCAATGCCGACATCTGTCAACTTGAGCGTTGTTTGTATCTCTTGATTGAGGGATAACGAATCGTCTACCGGTTTGTTAATGCCGATTCTCCATGCTTCATCTTTGGGATTCAGTCCCTTTACGACCAGTTCTCCACCTATATCGATCATGTAGTTCTTAATACCTTTGCTATCCAGATACCGTGCTACCACATCTACTGAATAACCTTTGGCCACTGCACTGCAACTTAACATCACTCGGGGGTCTTCTTTTATTACTTTGCCGTCTTCCAGTTTCACTTTTTGGTAGCCTGTGATTTGGAGCAGGCTGTCTATCATGGTTGAGTCAGGGAAGGCACCCTTCTTGAAACCGAATCCCCATGCGTTAGCCAACGGAGCTACTGTAATATCGAAAGCTCCTTGGGTTTCGGCTGAGATTTCCATGGATCTGTTGAAACAGGTTTGGAAGAAAGTATCCGTTACAATTTCTTCGTTACGGTTGACACGGGTAATAACAGACGTGTCATTGAAAGGGGAGAGGGAACCGTCGAATCTCTTTAATTCAGCGTCAATTTCTGTTTTCAGATTACCGTCATATTGGTAAGTAATATTATATACAGTACCGAATACAAGGCCGTTGATACTGTTGTAGGGGACCTGTTTATTGCGTTGAGCTAATATCCAGATTGTTCCCAACAGAAGGATAGCCAGCCAAATAAAGCTTTTTCTTGTTTTCTTTTCCATAATGAATAAAAGTATGCAAGCGACAAACCTGTTTATGATTTTCTAGGGTCTTGTGGCTTGTGGTTGATAGCTAATTATTAAAGAATAAGTGTTCTATTAATATTTTGGTTCCGATAAGGATCAGTATAATCCCTCCCCATAATTCAGCACGGAGCTTTCGGGCAATACCACATCCAAAGCGGATGCCGAAGATGAGTCCTATAAGAGACATCAGAAAGGAGACAAATCCGATAATGCCCACTGGGTAAAGGATGGATGAGCAACTCTTAATACCGAGAAAAGCGAAAGACACTCCTATAGCCAATGCGTCAATGCTGGTTGCTATAGCCATTGTTATCACAACTTTCAAGCTTGCCGGATTAAATCTTTGGCAACAATCTTCTTCTTTAAAGGATTCTTTAATCATCCGTCCTCCCAGGAAAGCCAAGATGGCAAAGGCGATCCAATGATCAACCGATTCGATAAGATGACTGAATGTACTTGCTCCCAGCCACCCTAATAGAGGCATTATAGCTTGAAAAAGTCCAAAAAAGAATGCCATGACGAGCATGGGCCGCCATTGGATACGTTTTAAAATAATACCGCTTGCAATAGAGACAGCGAGACAGTCCATCGCTAAACCAATTGCAAGCAGCCAAATTTCTAATCCTGTCATGTCGTTAAAATGGTAGTTTATAAATCAGGGTATATGTGATACCTATGTTTGAAGAGTCATATTCACCGAAACCCGGTACATACCATGGATTTCCATGTTCGTTGACTGAAGCCGAGGTCTTGAACTTAAAGCGTAAGGTCCATCCCATATAGAATCTTTTATAGATTTGAACGTTTACTCCGGCTACTAACTCAAGCCATTGCATATTGGATTTTAGTCCATTGTAATGATAAGGTACACTTCCTCCCCAGATACCGTCTATTAATCCTGGATTGGCCATACTTCCGCCATAAATAGGGTCGGAAAAGGGTGTACTTGAGATGTCGTATTTGAAACTGCTGAATCCATAACGCAGTCCCACATACAAATATTCTTTAACGACATTATAATCTACTCCGATACGGAAGTAAGGGGCTGCACTTTTGTAATGGATACCATTATCGCTCCAAGTATCTGTCTGTCCGAAACCTATTTCTGCTGTGGGGATAAATTTCCTTTTTAAGTTCACCCGTACATTTACTTCGGAACTTAGAAAATCCCCTCCAAGTAGTTTACTGCCTAACCCAAATAAGTCTACACCTACATACGTACCATTATAAAATGGAATCGTATCCACTTTTATCTCCTCTTTAGCTTTCTCTTTAGTGGAGGGACGTGCATTCGGTCTTTGTTGTTGTGCATGGAGCGGAAGACTGAATGCAAGACACAGCAGACTAACGATTGTAGCGGTAGAATATTTTAAGATTTTCTGTTCCATTAATGTTAGCTGCATTTGATTTGATATATATGGAGTCTATGCTATGATATTTCTTTTTATTGGTATCTGTATAATCAATCGGATGAATACTGATAATGTTTTGTTTCATACTGTATCCACAATCCATAGATTGGAAGTAGGGAGTATTGGTTTGTCGGATAACCATTGTATCTCTTAACAGGCGGGTATAATGAAACACAAGAATGGTAGAGTCACTTGTGTAGCGTAGAGGAAGGGCGATATCATGAACCTTTTTTTGATTATTGATGATAATTGAGTCAGTTCCGAACGCTGTTACGGTCAGAGAGTCAAGAGTGTCGTTCAGTACGGCTTTTGTTTCCGGATTGATGGTATACATATTGGCATAAACCATCGGACGTCCGGTCATGGAGCAGTCGCTCTCTTCCGAGCAAGCAGAAAAGATAGCACCGGTCAGTGGGTAAGCTATCATCAGGAAGAGTATCAGTTTTATTAATTTTTTCATCGTACAGGTTTCATTTATCATTCATTATATTATTTTTTCTATCAGGTAATTGTTGCGTTCCGGGGCGTTTCGTGAGATCAGTTCACCAAGGAAACCAGCCAGAAATAGCTGTGTTCCGATAATCATGGCAGTTAGTGACAGATAAAAATAAGGGGAGTCTGTTACCAGGCGGTAAGGCATGCCGTGATTCATATTGTACAACTTGCTGGCTCCTACAATAACCACTGAGATGAATCCCAGTATGAACATCAGCGAACCTAACAATCCGAAAAAGTGCATCGGCTTAATGCCGAATTTGGAAAGGAACCAGAGAGAGATTAAGTCAAGATACCCGTTGAAGAAACGGTTCCACCCGCCAAATTTGGTCTTTCCGAATTTACGTGCTTGATGATGTACCACCTTTTCGCCGATCTTCTGAAATCCGGCATTTTTTGCCAGATAAGGGATATAGCGGTGCATTTCTCCATATACCTCGATGTTCTTCACTACGGCTTTACGATAAGCTTTCAGTCCACAATTAAAGTCGTGGAGGTTATGTATTCCCGAAACTTTGCGTGCAGTCGCATTAAATAATTTGGTAGGCAAAGTTTTCGATAGCGGATCGTATCTTTTTTGTTTATATCCTGAGACAAGGTCATACCCTTCTTCGGTAATCATGCGATATAGTTCCGGTATTTCGTCGGGACTATCTTGCAAATCAGCATCCATAGTGATTACTACATCGCCCTCGGCTCGTTCGAATCCGCAATATAGGGCAGGTGATTTCCCGTAATTTCGTCGGAATTTGATACCTTTTACTGTGCTCGACTGTTTTTGGAGTGATTCGATAATTTCCCATGAACGGTCGGTACTACCATCATTTACAAAGATAACTTCGTACGAAAAGCCATTGGCTTTCATCACTTTCTCAATCCAGGCATAAAGTTCCGGGATGGATTCTTCTTCATTGAACAACGGTACTACAACAGATATATCCATTTTTTATATGAATTAGATATTATAAATTATAGAGGTTGTACCTCCGGTGATTTGGGCTTTCGCATTACAAATAAGGCAGTGGGGACGGCTAATATGCTGCCATAGAACACATTTTGCGACATCAGTTGCATGGTAATGTCTATCGGTGTCAATGTACTGATCATTTCCATCACTTCTTTGAGTTGTCCGATATAACCTTCTACGCCTGGTACATCTTTATTAGTCAATTCGTCAAACATTCCCATATAGGTGTTTACAATAAAACCATGGTCGATGAACCGGAAATAAATATAATGAGCTACTGCCGTAAGGAGTGCCGCAAACATATACATAAAGACAATAAATACCCATGCTTGCAGAAAACGGATGGAACCGCCACATACTTTGTCGCGATAGGTACGTGCGTAATAATATCCCATAAACGGAACTCCTAAAGTCAGTCCGAAAAACAGGAATAAAAGAAATGGAATAGATAATCCCAGTGGGAATAGAATGAACTTAAGTATCCAGTATACTCCCATATAGGTGCCAAAATGCATGGCATATTTTTGTAAGTTACTTCTGCTCTCTGTCATTTTATTAATAAATAGCGCACAAAGGTACAAATAATATTGGTTGGTATGGAATTTATGCCTGTTAAAGTTAATAAAGCTATCCGGACAGAAAAAAACATTTTTTTTTCGATTTTAAATCTCTGAAAAGTAGGTGCTTACTGATGAGCCTTACAAAAAAATGCAAGCCCCCTATTGCAGGTTTAATAAAAATACCTACCTTTGCATCCGGGTAAGTCCTATACGGCCAGCTCCCTTCGAATCCTCCAGGGCTTGATCGCAGCAAAGGTAGTTGGTTGTAGCGGCGCGATATAGTAAGCTTACCCACTTGCCTCTTTAGCTCAGTTGGCCAGAGCACGTGATTTGTAATCTCGGGGTCGTTGGTTCGAATCCGACAAGAGGCTCAAAAAAAGAAAAGCATCTCGGTACTGAAAAACCATCTGTTTTTTCAGATCAGCCTTCTTGAAGAGCAAAAGTGAGAGTCGCCAAGTTAGAAATACTAACTTGGCGACTTTTCTATTTTTTTTAAAGCGAGTTCTTGAAACGCTTGATAGCCTCGTCCGTATGGGCAGGCAAACACTTATCTTGATTAATTATGTAAAAAAGCAGCTTTCCTTAAATTAATTTGAAGATCCTCTTGATATTTGCTGCAAAGATGACCATAGCGCCTTGCGGTTGCATACAAGAGATCCCGTACGACAATGCCCTGTCGTATCCGAATACCTGCTTTAGTTCCGCGTTTTTCGGTTCTGTTTTATACCTTATACGGGACTTGGCTTTAAGGTCTTCCATATCTTGAAAGATCAACTGCGAGCCCCCGTATGAGTAGCATCAACTATGATGGTTTTCGATTTCATAATGCCTTTCTCGATTGCTATGGACACAGTCTTGCCGATTAGTTAGAAGGATCAGCAGATCTTTGGACAAATCAAGAACCTGATCCTTACGAGGGTGCTTTTTCAGTACCCTGAAGATTTTCGGGGGCAGCTTTTTATTTGGAGTATCATTTCAATAGAAACAAGGACCGATCTTTGTTTTGAAAATAAAGTGTATCATGAAGCAGGAAAGTGGAGACGGTCTTAGTACATTATAATACCATATTCCATTTACTTCTGTATGTTTGGTTTGGAACTATATTATTCCGTGTAAATCATCTTTTTAGTCATCCCTCCGTCAATCGTGATATTTTCACCGTTGATAAAGTCATTTCCTTCTTCACAAAGGAATCTACACATGCGGGCTATATCTTCCGGTTTACCGACTCTTCTTGAAGGGTGTTGTGCATGATCCTCCGGACGGAGACAATCGTAGTCATGGGTTTGTATCCAGCCCGGCGCAATAGAATTGACTGTGATATGAAATTGAGCAAGTGACAAGGCTAACGCATGTGTTAGTGAATAGATTCCCCCTTTAGAGGCTGCATACCCCTCGCTGCCGGATTCACTCATTAAATATCTGGTAGAGCAGATGTTGATGATTCTTCCGTACGGATTGGGTGTTGTTTGCGATTGACGGTGGAGAGCCATGAAGTGTGAAGTAATAAATACCGGGCGTAGATTAATGGATAGAATTCTGTCGAAATCTTCTACGCTTGTTTCAGTGACAGGAGAGAAGTCGCTGATGCCTGCGTTATTGATTAAGACATCAATGTCATCCCATTCCTCAATGATGCGTTGCATGCAGTGTTCAAGCATATCCTTGTCACTTATGTCAACTTGATGGAAAATGGCTCCTGTTTCTTCTGCAGTACGCTTTCCTGCTATTTCGTCTTTGTCACAAAATGCCACCCGGTACCCACTTTTGCAGAATATTTCTACAATAGCTTTACCAATTCCATTGGCTCCTCCCGTTACAAATACTCTTTTATGATTATGGGGCTCTGTTGTCGTTTGAGCCGCTTGTGCCGTTTTAGCAGAGTGAGTGATATTCGTTTTCTTTTTGCCATATTTGCGTGCTTTTTCCCAGGCCGCTTTTCTGGCTTCGTATTGCTCGTATTGTCTTTCGATATAATTGTCTGCCATAATATTTAGGTATTCAAATTGGGTATAGGGTAATGATTCTTAGGTTGTTTATTTGCACCGATGCTGCATATTGGACTAATTGATTACCAATAGTTTGAAACTTAAATGGTAGAAAAGTCCGTTTTGCCCTTCTTTTTCTTCGCTGAACGAATGCAAAGATAGTGCGTTTTTCTGTCATAAGAAAGCAAGTGAAAAATACTTTTGAGAAACATTGTGTGAAATCATGTTTCCGGACATTGATTTACAGGTGTTGTTGTGGATGAATTGCAAAGTATAACTGGTAGTGTTTATGGTGTGGGTTCAACCCATCTCATGAATCTTACGCAGTGCAGGAAAAGACAATCTGATATATATATGTATGATATTATCCTATATGCTGCAGATTCGCATCAGCGAGAGAGAGACTTGTTTAAAAATGAGTTTTATCGTTTAGCTGATTGATATCGTCCTAAAACGAAAAGTATATCAGAGAAAGCTTGCCAACAATATAATAAACTTGTTACCCAAGGCAGTATGCTATCGAAGCATTTATAAGATTCTTACATTATTGCTTTAAGGGGGATTAGGATAATCATGAGGTTGATAGTTAGGTTTTTAGGTTTATAGTGTCTTGCTTGTTCTGACTTTTCTTATGGCATTTCCAGATTGTGAACAGGTTGGCAAAGTAGCATCATGTTTTGCCAACCTGTATTCTTTGGAATTTATTCGACCGGAATGTAGATTTCGGTTAATAATTCTTCGGGAAGAGTACATGAAGGATCATTAAGGTATCTTTCAGCACTGGGTTCATCTCTCAGGGTACACTCCATTTCGGGTAAATATTTGCCGTAAATTGTATCATATACAGCTTGTAACTGATCGTATGGCCCCTGGTAGAGGAAGGTTGCATAACGTCCCGCAGGCAATTGTTTGAATCCGACATTTCCCTTTGGAGTTGCGCTTGTTGGTAACAACATACATACATCCGTCCGAAGTTTTCCGGCGGGAGTCACTTTAGGATCATCATGGTAGATGCAGAGAGGTGAAGGATCTCCCATCGGAAGCTTTTGTTCTTTCACAAACTGAATCAGACGTATCCAGGTGCCTGCATAGTCATTGAGTTTATAGTCGCCGAAGAGGCGGATATAAATTGCATTTCGTTGGGGAAGTTCCCTGATTTCCTTTTTCAATTCCAGATCCGGCTTGATAATGGCTGGTTTCATAATTACAAAGTTTTTATTATTACGATATTCTGTTGGTGAAATACCATACATCTGTTTGAATATTTTGGAGAAAGAGGATGGAGAAGCATATCCGATCCGATAGGCAATATCAGCTATCGGAGCGGATGAGTAGCGTAATAGGCGGGCTGCGGCCTCGGTGCGTGTCCGGACGATAAAAGTACCGACGGGCTCGCCTAAAAAAGCTTTCATGATGCGGTGAAAATAAAAAGGAGAGAAATGGGAAATCCTGGCCAGTGATCTCAGGTCAATTTCTTCACCTAAGTGGAGATTGATATAATCTACCACTGCGTTCACACACTTCTGATACTCTTCTTGCGTTGTCTTTTTTCCTTCCATGATTCAATTGGTATTTCAATGCTGCAAAGATAGGGTGAAAAGAGAGAAAGGACTTGTCCGATGTTGCGGAATACAAATAAAAATGCGATTGGTCTTATTCGGGAACAGGGCTTGCCGGATTCATTTAGGGGGCGCGGCTGCCGGTTACTTTCTATTCGGGTATTCATAGGCTTGGAGCAGAATTGGTTTTAAGAGATATAAAAAGAATCGGGAATAAATCCGATAGGATACGTCAACGGGATGTTTTAAGTTTAAAAGTTTGATATAAAAGATTGGATATGTATACTCGGATTTACATCCTAAAAAAACAGGACAAATGGCCTTGGATTCACTTGCCCGGAAGTTAACCCCCAACCCCCGGACGTACCTTACTAAAGTTTCTTTTGTCTCTTGGATAAATTGTTGTCTCCACGTCGAACTCTTCATCTTAGCGGCTAAGATGTGCATCTTGGCAGGCAAGATATACATCTTGGCGGCTAAGATATGTATCTTGCCAGCCAAGATACAGTTTAATTGCTTCTTTTAACAAGTTTTCTTCCAATACTTCAGAATTCGGGGCAGAATGATATCCTATTTAATAATTTACGATTCAGCCTCCTCCTGCCTTTTTTGAAGCTTTCGGACCTTTCTGAAAAATAAACAAATAAGCCCGTCTTACAAAAAATGATTTGATATGGGAATATCCGAAGTATTCATAAGATGGATTAGTACACAGCTGCCTTGCCTCCAGATGTTACTCTTTGATCATTGTCAGCAACATCTTAAACCTTTCAATAGCTGTCAGTGCATGCGGCGCGTTGGCCGGAAACACGATACTTTCTCCGGCTTTCACCGTAAACTCCTGACCGTTTACTATCATATTCGCACTTCCTTCCAATATTTGTACCAAAGCATCGAACGGGGCACGATGCTCACTAAGTCCTTCTCCTTTGTCGAACGAGAATAGAGTGATATTCCCGGCAGGACTCTTGATCAACTGTTTACTGATAATTCCTCCTTCGGAATATTCCACTAATGAAGGCAGGTGGAGTACGGCTCCCTTTTTAAAAGACTGTTCCATATTCAATATTGTTTTTTTGAGTAGATACGAAGATAGAACGTTTGAAGAAAAAGATTGTTTATCTGTTTCTTTTTTCTACCTTTGCCGCATATTCATTATTAAGTCATTGATCTTCCGAATGAAACTCTGCATATAGCTACGCTCAACGAATAGCTCCCGATTTATAAAGCTATTCAGCTATCGGACAGATGCTCCGGCGTCTTTCCCCGAGTTTTTTATATCCGTTTATTTACCCGTTACGTACATATAGGTACAACCGGACTCGTATGTCTGTTTGATACCTGAATGTGCCGTTTTCATTCAATTGAGCAATGAATTATACTTATCGACAAATAGGACTTATCAATTATCCTGTGATGCTGAGCATCCTGATGGAACAGTTAATCAATATAACCGATGCTATTTTTTTAGGACATGTCGGTGAAGTGGAATTGGGAGCTTCCGCTCTTGCCAGCATCTATTATCTCGCTGTTTACATGTTGGGATTCGGCTTCAGTCTGGGTCTGCAAGTGATGATCGCCCGCCGTAACGGTGAGAGGCGTTATGCCGGAACAGGCAGAACCTTCTTTCAAGGGTTGTTTTTCTTAAGTGCGCTGGCTGTCCTTCTGAGCTTCTCTCACCATTTATCCTAAAGTATTTCATTCACTCGTCTGAGATCTATTGTGCCGTGACCGATTATCTGGATTGGAGATGTTTCGGCCTGCTGTTCTCTTTCCCGTTTCTGGCCTTCCGTTCTTTTTATGTTGGCATCACCCGGACCAATGCTTTGTCGTGGGCGGCGATGACGGCTGTTTCAGTCAACATCCTCTGCAACTATCTGTTTATTTTTGTTTGGGGTAAGGGAATAGCAGGTGCGGCCTTAGCCTCTTCTCTGTCTGAGGCTGCTTCCCTCCTGATCGTTGCCGTTTATGCTTGGGTGAAAGTGGACGGGAGAGAGTTCGGACTTAAACCACTATATGACAAACGGTTGTTGGCCGAATTGCTGCGTCTCTCCCTATGGAGCATGTTACACGCTTTTATCAGTGTTGCTCCGTGGTTTCTGTTTTTTGTAGCAATTGAACGGTTGGGGGAGGCGCAACTTGCTGTTTCCAATATTATAAGGAGCGTTTCTACCGTCTTCTTTGTTATTGTCAATTCGTTTGCCGCTACTACGGGGGCACTGGTCAGTAACCTGATTGGAGCGGGGGAGAGGCGATTGTTGTTTCCGCTCTGCCGGAAAATTGTGAAGTTAGGTTATGCAATTGGTTTTCCTCTGATAGTATTGGCTGCGTGTTTTCATCGGCAGATTGCCGGGCTTTATACGGATAGTACCCGACTGATAGAAATGTCAGCCGTCCCTTTTATAGTGATGTTGTTTAATTATGTGTTTGCCTTGCCGGGATATGTGTATATCAATGCGGTGACGGGTACGGGAAAAACCCGTACCGCCTTTCTGTTTCAGTTGACAACGATTGCTGTCTATCTGGCCTATTTATATCTGCTGAGCCGATATGCCGGAGTCCCTTTGGCTGTTTATCTGATGGCGGAATATCTTTTCGTGATTTTGTTGGCTATCCAGTCTGTCCTTTATTTGCGGGCGTCATCGTAACATTTCCTTTTTCAGGTAGAAGCATAAATGATCGTATACATGGCCGTCATAAGTCGTTTCCGCTTCGTGGAGGGTACCTTCGTATACAAATCCGTGCCGTTCCAGCAAATGTCGGGAGCGGGTATTATGCGGATAGCAGTTTGCCGAGATCAAATGCAGCCCCAGTACGTTAAATCCATAATCCAATACGGCATGTGCTGCTTCCGAAGCTATTCCTTTTCCCCAATGGCACTCCTTCAGCCAGTATCCTAACATGCGTGTCCGGGGATTCTCCCGTTTGGGATCGGGAATAATGCCGATAGAACCCACCAGAGAATTATTCTCTTTCAGAATCATAGCAAAGACTCCTTCATTCCCCATAAATACCGTATGCAGGATTTCTTTGGAGTCTTCGATACTTTTGTGAGGTTCCCAACCGGCGTTATTTCCCAGATTCGGGTTCTGGCAGCATTCAAAGAGTTCCTGTAAGTCCGTTTCCCGGAAAGGGCGGAGAAGGAGGCGTTCGGTTTTTAAAGTGATGGTGTCCATAAGATTATAATTCATATTTGGAGTACAGTGAAATTGGATTCTTCTGCAAAGATGGTATTTTTATTTCTAACCTTGCACGGTCTATCTCTTTTTTATTATCCGATTTACCATATCTTTGGCGGAAAATCCGGAAAAACAATGGATTCAATTTCGGAAGTGTAAGCCCTCGTTTATAGTTGACAAAAAAACAAGTATCCCGGCTTTCCCCCGAAGAGTCCATCCATGAGGTGAAGAAGCGAATTTTAGAATAAACCATCTGAAAATCAATATCTTTAAAAAGTAAGACTTCTATCCTCAAAAGCTTTGTTTTAACACAGAGTTAAAGCTTGTTCTTTGGATGTGAATAACAAGTTCTTTAAATGCAAAAGACTTATTATTTGCACATAAGAACCTGACAACCTGCAAAAGGCGTTAACAATGTTAATTGAAGAAAGGTATAAGGATGAAGATATCGGTTCAGACGGCACAAATTCACTTCTGAAACTTGAGTTATCTTATTCAGCCGGTGTCTATTTTTTTTAAGCAAGCAAAAAGGACAATTATCAACTTGAAAATAAAGAAATAAAGAATTTACCACCAAATTTGAAGAAGAACCTCTAAACTAAACAATACATGATTTAGATAATGTAGAGAGAATTTATGATTCTAATAATGAATGTATCATGTGTGTGTCAAAGGAAACTGCTTCTGAAAAAAACGTCATTATAAGCTCTTTATATTAAATATTATTATCTATATTTGCGTTCATAAATCAGATGGACCCTTTCATAATGGAGCTATGTGTAGTACTTGAAAAACAAACAAAACAGTAGCTCTGATAATTGGCTGCTTGTCTTTAAAAGCATATCGAGTGCACCTTATTGAAAAAAGATGTATGCTGACTGTAAATGTACTTGCGATATACCCATATATATATAATAAATGCCAAACTTAAGCCCCAACCAACTAATATGCCCTTATTATTCTCCGGATTATAAGGTTATACCTCAGTACATCGAAATGAAAGCCGGGGAATCTCTGGAACTATGCAGTAAAACAAGTAATTATTTTGTTTTCTTATTTACGGGAGGTATTATCATTGATTTTAATCACTATATCAACCGTCCTATATCTGAAAATGAAATGTTCTTCTTACCCAAGAATAATAAATTTAAATGGAAAGCAATTACTAAAACAACCCTGATGCTTACAGGGTACAATGCATCGGTTTTTCCATGTTCGAATGTGAAAAATAAAATACTTTTCAAGAGGAAAAGTACAGTGAAATTCCTATGCCGGGGTATTCCTATGAAAGAGGAAATGAAAAGTCTGGTTTATCAAATTAAAAACTATGTAGATATTGGAATAAACTGTCACCATCTATACCTTCTAAAATACAAAGAAATGCAACTGTTGTTCAAGCATTTTTATACTCAGGAAGAAATAGCACAGATATTTTATATGTCATTGGGTAACAGTCCGCTTTTTGTCGAAATAATTTTAGGTAATTACTCAAAAGTGAAAACCTCAAAAGAATTAGCTCACTTGTTGGGATACAGTATGAGACAATTTGAGAAGCTTTTTAAAGAAAACTTTGATGAAACCCCTTATAAATGGATGCAAGAACGTAAAGTCAAGCAAATCCTTCAGAAACTAAAGGATCCCGATATTCCATTAAAGCAAATCATGTACGAATTTAAGTTTAACACCTCCTCACACTTTAATTTCTATTGCAAGAAGCATTTAGGGGGGACTCCGATGCAGGTAAGAAACGGACATAAAGACAATCTTATATCTAAATAGATTACCCGTTGTTGATTCGCAGTATTTCTGCGCTGATTGGTAGTCTATATGTGGATCTATAGGGTTATATTTGCAACAATTTAAGAAGTGATCTTAAACGATTGGGAAGATTGTTGCAAATTAGCAACTCTGCAATGATGGTTTTGCTCGATCCATGAGCAAAAACCGGTGTGATAGGATCCAATTTCAGGCCATTACCTTTTGAACAGCGCCTGTCCTAACAGAGTTTCCGAAAGCGCTTGTTCAGAACATTTGTGACATATTTTTTTTCTCGGTGTTAAAGCATAAAAAAAGGACGATGCTTGTACTGTGCGTATTTGTCGAAATCACCTTTCTTTGTTGCCGAAAAATTAATTATGTTATACTCAAATTAAAATTTATGGCAACAGTAAAATTAAAGCTAAACAAATCGAGAGCATTGAAAGACGGAAGTTACCCTGTGGTATTCCAACTTCTTCACCAGAGGAAAAAAGAGATTGTATATACTAAATACCGTATGAAGGAAAATGAATTTATACCAGTTTTAGAAAAGGTCAGTTCCAACAATTACGCCGATTGCAAGATCAGCCGGGAACTACATAAGATGACCAGATCGTTCTATCTGCAGATAAAGCGGCTTGAAGCGACTGGAGATGAATATACCGTGAAGGAGATAGCTTCCGCTGTTGCTCACAAATCTGCGGGGAAATACATCTTATTAGATTTTATTGACTCACAGATAGCCTGGAAAAAGTCAATGAAAAAAGATGGTATTGCGGCAGCCTATCGTAGCACACGTTCCTCCCTGGCAAAATTTGTCGGCTCAAAGCAGGTGAAAATGTCCCAGATCAACCAACGATTCGTAACCTGTTACAAAGACTTTTTGTCTTGCAATGGAGTCAGTGAGAATACAGAGGCATATTATATGCGTAACTTCCGGACCCTATATAACCTGGCTGTAAAAGACGGCTTCGTGCCTAAATGCACTTATCCGTTCAAAGACATTTGCACCAAACCGTGCAAAACCGTAAAACGGGCCTTGGATAAAGAGCAGATGTTACGGTTAACGCAATCCGATCTTGGAGCCAATCCGGAACTGATGCAATCCCGGGCTCTCTTTTTATTTGGCTTCTATGCCCAAGGAATGGCTTTTGTAGATATTATTTTTTTAAGATGGAAAAATATTTGTGGAAATTCAATAAGCTATAGGAGGCATAAATCAAAACAGACTATTCAGATAACAATTACTCCCCAGATTCAAGCCATTCTGGATGAATACGGGATTAATAAAGAGAATGTGGATGGCTATATATTCCCTATAATCCAACCTGTGATTAACCCTCAAACGGATAAAAACGAATATGAACAATACCGCGTAGCTTTGGGGCGGACAAACAGGCACCTGAAAACCATATCCGGAAAATTGGGGATTGCTCCGTCACTGACAACATACACCGCCCGTCATACTTGGGCAACATTGGCGAGGGAATATGGCGCACCCGTTGCTACAATCAGCACCGGTTTAGGACACACGAAAGAAGAAATGACCTTGGTATATCTTAAAGAGCTCGATCGGAGTAATCTTAAGAGAATCAATGGTTTGATCAACAGCCTATTATAATGCAGAGTCATCTTATTTTAAAAAGGTGTCTTTTATAACACTCTATTCTATAATAGAGATGCAGACTACAAAATCATGGATTCTGTATGTTTTATGATGCAAAGATAGACCATCCACTATTTGTATTTATTGCCAAAAAGAATGTTTTTTTTCACATTTTGTACTTATAGGCGTAATTCAGGCAAAAAACTACTGATCCATAGTCTGATACTTTATAATCAATTCTCGTGGTGTACAATCAAAATGCCGTTTGCAGTAATGCGTAAAATGAGCCTGAGAATCAAAATTGAACTCTTCCATTAACTCTCCAATCGTAGTTTCCGATTCCATTACCTTATTTAAAATACGCTGATTACGTTGTTTCAGCAACCATTGTTTGGCAGTTGTTCCGAATACCTGCTTAAATTTACAGTGAAAATTACATTTTCCCATGTTTGAAAGGGAAATAAGTTCATTCACATTATTTACTTTGGCACAGTTCCCGATGATAAAATCTTTGAATGATAACTCTGTTGCTAAAATCGGGTAAAATAAAAGTGTCAATTCTTCTTTGGTATAAAAACAGCGAAGTAAAAAAAATAGCTCTTGTTGTAACAAGCCATGAAAATGTCCGCAATCCATTTTCTGCTTCAGACAATGCGTTACAAGCTCCAGAAAAGGAGGAAGCGGATAACGTATTTCAACCGGTTCAAAATTATAATTGAGCTTATCACAGAGTCCTGTCAACGACTGTAGCGTAAACTTATCACAAAGATTTAAAGGAATGCCAAACGACAACGAGAGCAAGCGGCTTCCCGCCCTTACCTCCATTTTTATCGTGGCCATTTTAGGTAACAAAATGATTGATCCTGCCTGGAATTTTCGGTCTTTGAACTGATTATAGTTGATGACACATTCTCCTTCAAGCATGAATACGATATGATTCCATATAGTCTCCTTTTCCAGTATGACTTCATCTTTTTTAAACTCAATATATTTGAATCCATTTTCCAATTTCTCACGGTAATTTCTACATGACAAATGTTCTTGTATATAGAGCAATTTGTTCAGTGATGTTTTCTTATTCATAGACTTTTCTTTTTATTGTTTTTTTTTTCGTTTTGTTTCAGCAATGTTTCAACATCATGTCGATAATAAATTCATATAATATTGAAACACTGCTAATTCTATTTTTTATTAAAGTATATCTCTATAATTACTTAATATTCCTTCATAATAGGGAACCTGTAACAAACTGTTAATCATAGTCTTAGAATTGTTTTTATCGGAAATAAGTCTCTATTATAGAATAGAACTTTAAAAACAAACGAGAAAAATAGTTTGAAATATGTAAACATTATAATATTTATTAATTAAACATCAACCAATGAAAGTGAAAAGTTTATTATTGTCCATGTGTGCGATAGCGGCATTGGCAAGTTGCTCACAAAGCGACGATGAAATTCCCGGCGGAACTGGAAGCGATGCTCCGGAAGCGAAAGTTATCCTTAAATTAGAAGGAACCGGCGTACAGGCAACCAGCAGGGCAGCGGGGATACCCGGCGATCTGGATGCAAAAAATGGTACGGTAAGTAATCTTACAGTGTTTGTCTTCAACCGGAGCGGACTCGTTATAACGAAGCAGTATATCGGTACTCCGGCAAGTGGTACCAATTCGATATCCACCACGACGGACGCCAAGAAAGTGGCAGTTGTAGCCAATACTGGAGACTTGACGACTTCAGGTGGGGCGTTTGCCTCTGTTGCAAGCGAGGATGCCCTGAAAGCTGTCCTGTCAGATATGCTTGTCAATCCGGATGATAAAACCGGTGCGGTAACCCATACGGATGCGAATCTCTATATGTCGGGGATAAATGATTTGGGCGCGTTCAGTGATGACGGTAATGGTGGTCAGAAAGCTACTGTAACAGTGCCGTTGCGCTTTCTGTCAGCCAGAATACAACTTAAGGAGATTACATTCAATGGTGGAACTGTTACGGACAATGTATATGCCCAGGCAAATGATTTTGCCACGAATGCCGATGCTAACTTTACCATCACGCGCGTTTACTTGATGAACGCACAGAGATTGACACATTTTCTTCCTGCTACCACAGGCGGCACTGACTATATCACACAAGGCTTGAAACGGTATACCGGTGGTGTAGAATGGGCTGCTCCATGGACAGGCCAGGCACCTAATCAGTTCAAACCCAATAATGAGTACACCATAGAGGCCGGTACTGACAAATTTATCCCCGGGAGCGGTGCTGCACAGAATACAATTTCGGATATAGGACATTGGTATACCTTCGCAAACACCGGTGTTTCGGACATTGCCAATCATCCGACAGCACTTGTGGTTGAGGTGGAATGGAGAAAGGTAAAAGCCGATGGTAATGTCAGTGAAGAAAACCAGACCATGTATTTCACCACCTACTTCGGAGGCGGAGACAAGAATGAACTTGAAGCGGGTAAGGCGTATACTGTAAGCCTAAAATTGAATGGCAATTTTAAACCTACCAACCAAGGTGGTAGCGGTGGTGGTGGTACCGAGGACCCGACTAAACCGACAGTAAACAGTTCCGTAGAGGTAACCGTTACTCCTGCAACATGGGTCCTGGCACTGGAAATCAACAAAGAATGGAACTAACTCCCGCATTGATTATTATGATTGATATGTCCCTTCTGCAGGGCATGCATACTTATTAATAAATATCTGCCACGGCAGTCTCCGTGGCAGATATTTTAAACTACAAAAGAAATAAAATAAGAAAGAATCTCCATTATGACAGGTGCCTGCAAATTCCGGTTCATCCCGGGTATATTATACCTTATGTTCACACTGCTGTTGTTATCGGGGTGTATAGCCGAGAATACCGATGATTGTTTCAAGGGTATCCCGCTGAAGGTGAATCTGCCTGCAGACATACCGCAGGAAACGATAAAAGATATGAGCCTCTATGTATTTGATGACAAAGACTTGTTGCTTGACATACTCCCTGTGAACAGTATGGAACCTGTTACCCTGAATTATCCGGGTATTCCCATCCTTCATTGCATAACCTTGTGCAACACGCAGGACGGTACGATGCTCGTCAGCCCCCTGAAAAAGGGCGATCCATGCTCCGACGGTTTCATATCACTGAAACCTTCTGCATCTACAAGGGCAGAACAGAGCATATTCACCTCTCCCTCCGATTTGTTTTATGGAGAGCTTAAAATAGAAAATAATACAGCGTCCGGTCATGTCGAAGAACGAATTATGGATATCTCCCGTATGACGGCGTCAATGAATATAACCCTGCGCGGATTGCAAAAACTCACAGGTGCGGAAGATGGAAATTACTCGCTCGTTATCCGTGAAACAAGCAGCCGGATGGATTTTAGCGGCAATTACGGAGGCGATCCCGCTTCTTATTCCCCGCCGATGACTCTTGCCGCGAACAAAGACTTTGAGGTTTCCATGTGCCGGCTTTTCCCTACAATAAACAGTAAGGGAATTACGATAGACATTTACCACAATCGGTCTTTGCTTAAAAGCGTAACGACTGACGGCAGCGGCAGCCCGATTGTCCCCATCGTTGGAAAAACCACTAATCTTTTATTAAATTTTGAAGGTTCTGTGGGTGTAGAGATCGAGATTACAGGTTGGGGGGAAACTGTTGTCTGGAAAGAATACAATTGATTCTTTTATCCTTGAAGAGATATAAAGGTTAAGAATATAATATGAAGATAAATAATAGATACATATTAAGACTGAACAGACTGGTAAAATTCCTTTGGATAATCATTCTGCTGGGAGCTTGCCAGAACGAGGACAGATACGGCATACAGCAGGACGGTCCCGTCCTTGTCAAGCTCTCCGTATCTGCTACCGATGCCGGCACGGCTTCAGGAAACGGTACGGGAACAGACGCGCAGATCACTTCAATTTATATTCTTCAGTTCAATGCTGACGGTGACTCTTACGGGGCTCTGCGTTACGTGGCGGAAGGAAAAAAGAATACCGGTGGAACCTATACCGCTACCTTGTTGCAGAGTGCGAACAGCAATGATAACTACAAGCTTGTTATTCTTGCCAATCTCCCTGACTATGGCTTTCTGTACGGACTGTACGGCAAGAGCTACGCGGAAGTACAACAAGCCAGCCTGAGCACGGCAACAGACGCCCCCCTTGTTTTCGATGACACTCATCCGTACCCCATGTTCGGAGTGGTGAATGGTGGCGCTTCCGTACAGGTGCAGGAAGGTACCGCTTATAGCGGCAATACAGAGTTGATCCGTGCCGTGGCACGTGTGGACATCGGTATCGGCACCAAGAAAACAAATGTGGACGGTACTGTCTCATGGACCAATACAGGCACCGGCAAACAACCTTTCGTTATGACTGAGGTGCAAGTATGGAAAGCAGGGCAGAAATATACCTATATGCCGGCACTGGCGAACTACCACTGGACCACTGCTACCACTGGCGGCATCACTTCAAACAAAATAGTGATAGACAACCCTTCCACCGCTTCCGGAACAACATCCACAAAGACTTATGACACTTCATACATAACGAACGGGACTTATTGTGCGGAAAAAATCTACCTGCCCGAAGCTGACTTGCAGTGGGGCAACGTCTATGATGGTCAGCATAGCAACCGCTTGGCAATTATCGTAGGAGGCTATTATAATAACTCTCCGGATATGTCCTACTATCGTGTGGACTTTACTAACGACAATTCCGGTGAAAAGATGAATATCCTGCGCAACCACGTATACCAGTTTACTATCAAGAGCGTGGCAGCTGCGGGTTATGCCACTGCCGAACTTGCGTACAAGAGCATGCCGAAGAATTTAGGCTTCGATGCCATTATTGAACCATGGACTACGGGTCAAGTGGCCTCCGTACCTTCCATTTCGGGATACTACTTGACTTATCAGGGATTTAATGGAGAGGTTATAGACTGGAGTTATGCTGCAGGTTCTTCACAGAAAATTCCCAAGAAAAAATCTTATTGGGGTACTAATATATATCTTTCATTTGACTACAATGATTTTTATAAGGAAGGGAATAGCTTTTACTCTCCGAATATTTTGGGAGGACAAAACGGGATCTTATATGCTACGGTGGCAGATGCCTTTGATAATGAAGGTACCTTTCCCAATCTGATGGTTTCCGGCGATGATATGGTGGATGAATCGGGCAGCGAGAGCGTTCAGTGGAAGACCGGAACTACGTTGACAGCCTTTGACTTATGTCGCAATTTGGAAGAAAACGGATACAACGACTGGAGACTTCCGCGACTTTCGGAACTGGCATTTATTTATGTGAATCAGGGAAGTTTGGAAAAAATGCGCGGGTTTACACCGCTGTCCGGTACTTATTGGTGCGGGAGTGAGTATCTGGAAGGTACAACAGATGAGCTAAGGAAAAAGTCCGGTTCGGCATGGGCTGTGGATTTTAACACTAATCCCGGATATGCATTACATTATAAGAAAACGGAAAAACTGAAAATTCGTTGCGTAAGGCAGAGATCGAATGATAAGTAATTGAAACGATATATAAAGATGAATATGGATATAAATAAGAAATATACCTTACCCCGGGCAATCATCCTGGCAGTGTGCCCTTTACTATTGGCAGTAGCTTGTGACAACTATGACGGTCCGGGCCCGGATACCCCGGCAGAGGAAGTCCCTCTGAATTTCAACGCGTCCATAGAAAAGACGGGGACCACCCAATCAAGGACTATTATAACGCCCACAACCGATTTTACCGGAAATTCCTATTCCTTTGGCATGTCCCTCACTAAAAGTGAGAACGGGAGTGAGATATTCAAAGGATCGTCAGACATGACAGCGACTATGGAACGCCCTAACTCCTCCACGCAGTGGAATTGGTATTTTACTGACAATTCCGATAATGCAACTGTCACACCCGCGGGTCCGGAAGGTAAGGCATTAAAGGTGGTTGCCTACTATCCGCCCGTCTTATCCGCTACGAAAGATGTCTATACGGACGGTATCCCGTTTGATTTCTCCTCCAAGACTGATCTCAAACAGACGGATCTGCTTTACAATACCAGCACCATCTATCCGTTCGTTCCATCCGGTGACCCTGTGGCAACTATTCCTTTAAACTTCCGGCATGCCTATACGTGGATCGTTCTTAACATCACGAAATACGTGGATAAAGGGCCGGAGTTCACGTTGAGCAGTGTCTCCCTGGATAACCTTGGGGTAGCTGGATTAAGAACCAAGGAGCAATTGACCCGGAAACAGGTTTGGCAAAGGATGGAGCTACCGCCGGTCCGATAGGCATAACAGTAGCCCCTGCTGCAGCATTGTCTACTACGCAAGTTCTCACCTACGAGTTTCTGGTTCCATCGTTTATGGATACCAAAGTAAGTGACGGCGATATAGTCCTCGTATTGAATGTCAATGGAATTAATGAGTTGTTTACGCTCGATAGGATCTATCTTAACCGCAGTGACGATGGTAAGTCATTTGGTTTCAAGCAGGGATATAAAAATACATATGACCTGGTCTATAATAACTCTGCTTTGAGCCTGAGTATTCAGAACTGGAGTTCAGAGGTAATTGACGGTGATTTTGGAGGCAATATAGTGCCTCCCGGGAACGGGGACTATAAGTGGATGAATTTAAATCAATATTATTGGCCTTCAGCCATTAAGCCGGGTGATTCGTGGCAGACTACATATCCCCCAAAAACTACCTATTTAGCTACCGGAGTGCATCCGTTCGAAGACTATCTTACTACTGTGGCCTATGGCGGTAACGGAGCTTATGTATCTGTTAATACACCGGATCCCACCAAACAGCCCACCGATGGTCTAAAAATAACGGATGATATAAACGTGTACAAGAACGAAAAAGCTTATCCTGTAATTCAGATAACCAGAAACAATATCTCCACTGTACTTGTCCCGTGGGAAGATGCAAACGGGCAGCTGGTTGCAAAAGAGCTTTGCAGAAAATATAACGGGGGCGGTTTTCATAACTGGAGACTTCCGAGAGCCTCTGAGTTGCGGGCAGTATTAGTACTGGTATCGGCTAATGGAAGTGATCTTTCCGATTTAAACTTTGGCATGGATCAAAATCGGAATAAACCATATTGGACCGGCACTGAAGTAAACGAAAACGAAGCATGGGGTATGTATATTGATTATACAGGTTCAATTGCAGATACTAAGTTGGTGCTATCTCCGTATGACAAGAAAATGACCGCTTCTGTGCGCTGTGTCCGTGATGCTTCATAAGTAATGGTATGATAAAAAAATATGACTGATATTATCATGATAAAAAAAACAATAGCTTCGATATGCATCGTCTGCTTGGCCTTGGGAGGATGTGCAGAGGATAGTCTGTTGCCCGACCCCGGGACGTCTTTATCCACAGAGCCGGTTACCGTGAAGCTGACCTTGGGCATAGACGATTATAATACTTTGTCTGCAGGGAGAACACGCATGGAAGAAATGCCTCCCATGCTTTCGATGTCCTCTCCGGATATGGATGTGGAACTTGTGGCGACACCTTCCGTCACAAGGGCAACTCCGTCTGCGGTTATCACTGAAGATAATGCCGTTTATTCGTATATGGGTTTCCAGTTTGACGGGACAAAACCGGATGGGAAACTGGTAGAAAAGAAATTTTTTACTTCTCCGGATGGTTCCATCAGGACAGATGAGGTGGAGATCATGCTTACACCGGCGGGGCAAAAAAACATGGTTGTGATTTTAACCAACGTCAATGAGAGTGAATTTGCAACTATGACGGTAGGCAGTTCGACCTATGAGGATTTACAGCAGTTTTGTATGACGTTGGCGACCGATGACGGGACTTTTCCCAGGAGCAAGGTGACTCTGCCAAATGGCGGTGGAGAGAAAACCGGAATCGTCATGTGCGGCCAGACTGCCGCTGAAATCAGTGCTGGCAAACAGTTATATGTCTCTTTGAAGCGTACGGTGGCAAGAGTAACATTTAATATAAAAACAACTTATCAACATTTTATAGATGTAGAACATACGTGGAATGTGACTTTGATGAATATTCCCACACAGAGTTACTATAATATAATCGGAAGAAAAGCTATTTTCCCCTCAGAGAGTTCGATAGACAAAACCGGTCTTTTCTGGACTAAATCACTCAAAACAGTAACCGCCGCAAATCCGGTGATTAATACGGACCCTATATATATCCCGATCAATCTCCAGCAGGCGGTGCCCACCTCTACACAGAGTACCCGTCGCGATAACGCGCCGACGGGCGGGACTTACCTTCAGATAATAGGGCTGGAGAATGCTACGGTTCCTGGCTCCGGTAATTTAAATATTGTAAGAGATTTCTCTATTTATCAGTTGTTTTTGGGAAAGAACTTCACGACCGATTTCAGTGTGTCCGCCAATTACGATCTGACTTACAACATTACCCTGAAAGGAAACAGTCTGGATGATACCAATGTCATCCGGTTGATACCGGGCTATTTCTCGGGAGAACTTGCGGCATACGATGCAAATGGTATTGCCTTATCGTCAGTAAATGATGTGAATGCCGTTAAATGGAAGTACCCGAACAAGATAGAACTTCATTTTTCGGATGGATACTATCCGGTGGGAAGCTCTTCCGGCACCACAACGCCGGGAGCGAAAGACCTGAAATGGTATGCAGGAGCAGCGTTCGATAAAAGGGGAGCCACTTCGATGACAGACGGGCATAAGAATACCGAACTGTTGCAAGCGATCGGTGTTCCTTGGGAAGAATATGCGGCTGCTTACACCTGCTATCGGGGAACGAACGGATATGACCAGGGAGTAGCAGCAAAGGATATTCTGTGGTATCTCCCTTCTGTCAGTGAGCTGATAGGAACCTGGATTTCTTCTTCAAGTACGCAAAAACAGTTGGCGGGCAGCTATTGGTCGTCTACTGCCGATCCGAATGCGGATAAAGCCTTTGTTGTTACGAATGAAGGGAAAGTGTACTCCGATGCCGTCGGCAATACGCATGCCGTCAGAGCTTCGCAGGATCCTGATAAAGCCGCCCATGTGGGCGACGTCGATAAGTAAACGAAATGCAACTTAATAAGAAATAAAGATGAAGAGTTTCAAAATCTATCCCATTTTATGGATCGTTTTATTCTGCTTAGGCTTTCCTTCGGAAGTTTCCGGGCAGTATATTCGAAAAGAGACTGTCGGTGGAAAAACGTATGCCGTTATTTATGCGGACGGATTGGCAGGAGCCGCCCAATGGGGGACCGGGGTAAAGATGATGAGGAACGGCGTTACTATCCGGCATCAGGTTTCCAAAGGAAACGGTGGGAATTTGAGTGTCAATGACAGAATACCGTTTCGCTTTATCGTGGCAACCGAAGATGTGGGGGACAATAATAAAAATTGGATGACAATGCAAGGTGTAAATGATGGCGGTCAGGATCAGAATCCGGATTTTACCACCACTGCAGATACAGGGTGCCGTTGGTATGGTGCTGCCGGTGCACCGGGTGCAGGGCGGAAATGGCGTGTTCCCACTCAACGCGAGTTGCAGCTGATGTGGATGTTTCGTGAACCCATCGGCTTGGTATATAAGGACAAACCTATGGAAGAACCCGGTAAGACGAAAAGATACTGGTCTTCCACAGAAAAGGGTACGGACCAAGCCTGGTTTTTTGACTTTGCGCCGGGTATGCCCTACTGTGATACCCAGGCTAAAAGTATGGCGAACGGTATGGTGAGATGTGTGAGTGATTATTAACCGATAATAAAGATAAATATGGAAATTCCGAACTTGGCAATTGATAAGGAGTCCCAAAACCTGTATTACATTTACTTGTTCTATGTGGAAGATAAGTGGTGTGCTTTCGGATACTCCGCTTATTATTTGAGTATTATGTATCCGGTATTGGAAGCTGCCAATGAAACCACCGGGGGGCATGAAGCGTGCATCCCCTGTGTACACGTTCCCGACAGCTTTCTGGTCAGGCTCTCTGAATTTTACAGCACATTAGTTTCAGACAGCTATATACAGGTTGAAGCGCCACCTACCGCCTATTGCTACCGGCCCGGCTACGACGAATGGTATGAAAAACTAACAGTAAACTAACATAAACTTTCTATATTGAAACATCCATGAAACAATTCGTACGATATTGCTTGGCATTCTCCTTCCTGCTGCTTGCGGGCAGTCTGACGACTAATCTGAGGGCGCAGTTTTACTCCGTGCAGTCCAATACATTAAAATTGGCAACTACTACATTCAACGTGGAAGGTAGCATGCTTCTGGATAAACACTGGACGCTGAATATGAGTGTTTCTTATAATCCTTGGAATTTCAGTGACACTAAAAAGATCAAGCATTTCCTGATAGAACCCGGTGCACGCTACTGGTTCTGGCAACCCTACGCCGGAAACTTTATCAGCATGTATGCCATGGGCGCACGCTTCAACGTGGCATGGGACAAGGTACTCGATTACCGCTACCAGGGATGGGGTTATGGCGCAGGAATGACCTATGGCCGCTCCTGGTTACTCAGTAAACGCTGGAACATGGAAGTGGAAGCGGGGCTGGGATTGCTTGTCACCCCCTACACGAAATATCGTTGCGAACATTGCGGTGATAAGGTGAAATCCGGCACTTATTTCCTGCCGACACCTAAAGTGGCGTTTAATCTTGTTTATTTGTTCTAAGACCGGCCCTTCAGTTGGCGCAAGGAAGCATGAAGAATTCTAAAATTTTCTATATTCTGTTTCTGATAATAGTTATCACTGCATGTTCCCCCTTTGGCAGGCTCTACAAGGAGCAGTCGAGGGTGACACTTGCTTTGCCTGCCAATCGGCGAAGTGAGCCGGTGGAGATAGCAAAACGCGATTCCGCCAATCAGCCCCCGGTTCTGAACTTTACATTCATCAGTGCGAAAGGTGATAGCATCCCTGTGGGCATGTCTGTAGAATGGGACAGTATCCATAAAGAGAACTTGACCACGATGGCGCTTGATGAAGTGGTGGTATCAGCCAGTTCCACGCGTAATACAGCAGAGCGGAATGGACTGATTAATGTAGAGTTTGTAGTGACAGTTCCCAAAGTTCTGCAACAGGAGAACTGGATGGTGAACGTCCGTCCGGTGCTTATGAGGGGCGACGTGCCCGACTCGTTGAAAGAACTCCGCTTCACGGGACAGCGCTTCCGGGAGTTGCAGGAGCGGGACTACCGGCGATACGACCGTTATGTAGAGAAAATAATTCCGGATTCCGCCAATTTTTACCGCACTTACGTAAACTACCGTTCTTTTGAACGCTATCTGGAACGTCTGAAATGGTATAAACGTAGACTGGAAAAGCTATGGGCGATACAGGATGCTAAAAAACGCTGTCCGGATCCGCTTTTACTGCGTTTTGAGATGTTCAACCGGCAGGTAATCCGGCGGGACAGCCTGTTGAAAGAGTATATGCTGAAGAACTCCCGGCTGATGATAGAGCGCCAACAATGGCAGTATGACCGTGCGCTGGAGCGGGTGAACGACACTTTACAACCCCAGTGGTCCGGTTTGCGGGAGCGCTTCCGTTACTTCAACCACAAATGGGAACTTCGTACCAACTATCAGGCAGGAGAACTGGTTACCCGTAAGAAATATTTTTATGACAGGGTATCGTTTGAACCCTTGCGGCAGGCGGAACACAGGCTCTATTATGTCCGGGGTGTGGACACCGTGCCTCCCTTGTGGTTGACGGCTGAAAGGCTGGATACGGTACAGACAAGGCAGAAGTCATTGGCAAACTTTTCGGAGGAGAGCATATTCGCATACTATGGTTTGGGTGATGAACAAACAGGGTTTACCCGTAGCAAGTTGCCATTGTACGCCTATCACCGCAACCTGTCCGATTCGCTACAGCTGCACCTGCCCAGTCGTAAAGCGTCCAGGGAACTCGAACTCAGCCGGTTCGACTCGGTGACAACGGTAAAGCATTATATCCACTGTTACGAGAGTCTACGGTCAGTCTACCCGCAATACCATTTGATACGCGAATTGTATAACATACATCCGCCCGCCGTGCGGCATGCCGCTCTGCAGGAAAAATACGGAAACTGGATAGCGCATATCAATTCGCTCGACTCCACCGACCTGGTGAAAAAGTTCTATAACACGCAGAAAATAGCCCGTAACGAGGCGCGCAAAGCGATGAAAGACGAGAAATACCATGATATCGTGCGTTTCCCGTTCAATCCGGATGCGGAACTCGATACGGTGATTTATGCTGCCGATCAGGTGAAATTTCTCTATTCGCAGAAGGTGCCCGCAGATGAAAACTCGGCACGTATGAAGGTGTATGTGGTAGGTAATGTGTTAAGCGGCAACGGAAGCAAATATCCGCTTCCGAAGTCGGATACACTGACTTATCTGGTGAGTTCTATGACTAAATTCATTGACAAGACTCCGCGTTATGTGCGAAAAATCATTGCCCGGGATGCGGAAGCCAATACAAGCGTGAATTTTTATTTCCCGAGAAACGGCTTCAACCTGGACGAAACCATTGCCGTGAACCGCAAAGGAGTAAAGAAAGTGAAAGATCTTACTCTGGCACTGATGACCGATCCTGTGTACAGGATAGACAGTCTGACACTCTTCGCTTCTTCATCGCCCGAAGGCAGTTGGCGCGTCAACGGAGAAATAGCCCAGAAGCGTGCAAAATCCATCCGTGACGTTCTGGTAAGGGAGTTTACCGCGCTGTACGATTCATTGTCTGTCGGTGTCAACGTTGAGATGGACGAGGCGGGTAACCTGATTCACCGTGAAGTGAAAGACGAGATTCCGGATTTACCGAACCTGATAAAGATACGCACCATCCCCGAGGATTGGAACAAGTTACGCAGCCTGATTGTGAGTGATGCAGACTTCAAAGGCCATAAAGACGCTATATTGAGGATTATTGACCGTGAACAGGAACCCGACCGGCGCGAATGGCTGATAAAAAGCCAATATAAATCGGAATACGCTTATATGTTAGAGAAACTCTATCCGATAATACGTGCGGTAGATTTCCGATTCAGTCTCTCGCGCAGGGGAATGAAGCAGGATACAATCTATACCAACGAACCGGATACGACCTATGCCCGGGCTGTGGAATATCTGAAGAAACGTAAATACGAACAGGCATTGGAAATGCTGCGCCCGTATGATGATGTGAATACGGCCATTGCTTACATGTCTTTAGGATATGACAAGGCTGCTTTGCGAATATTTGAGAAATCGCCCCAGACGGCCGATAACAAGTACATGCAGGCCATCCTTCAGGCACGCTTGGGGAATGAAGAAAAAGCGGTGCGGCTCTTGCTCGGTGCGGTGGATATGAACGCCCAAATGAAATTCCGGGCGAACCTCGATCCGGAACTCTCGGAACTGGTGAAGAAATACGGGCTTTTTAAGGAAGAGGAAGATGATTGGAATTGAACAGGAAATAACTGAATGTATGACACTGTTTATTGATTGAATATGATTTTATATGATAATATATTGGGCAAGACCTTTTTTGAACATTTGGAATGGGACGATTAATTAAATTATTTATAATTTTCAAGTTGCTGTGAAGCTATTTGTTTCCTAAAGAATCCATTTTCCCTGTCATTTTAACCTATGAAAAATGATTAATAATGGATTTTTCGCTGCCTGTGAAGGTCGCTTATTGTTTGTTTTGTTTGTGTTAGTGCATCTTTTTATCGGTGGATAGGGAGATGCACTTACTTTTATTGGATGTTTTTTTTGAAACAGATAATTTTATCCACGTTACAAGTCTCTGTAGCGTGGGTAAATAGTCAAAATGTACCCAATTGGATTTTTATATGATTTTGCCGGAAGCATACTCCATATTTTCGTAGTCTTGATATATTCCGTCATGCTATTAATGCTTGCAGTCCATCATGTTTCAGAAATATCAAAATTGATTCCTTCAAACCATTGGCATTCACTTGGATTGTGTTTCCGGTGCGTTGAATTTATAACTTATTATCCACTAAATTGGATAATAAAATTCTAATTTCTCCAGCAAAAGAGATATAGCTAAAGAGCTGTAAAATGAATTTAAAGACTGTAAAAAATAATCAAATAGTAGAAAAAGAGATGGCATAGAAGAATTTGAGAGATTTAATCACAAAACAGAAAAACGAAAAGGATTGAATATATAAAAGAAGCCAACTGCTTTCAAATGAGTAAGTTGGCTTAATTTATTTTATTCTCTGAATTTCTCTATTTCAATTACATCTTTTTTGTTATTATTTAATTTGAGTTCAATATAATAAAGTATTACGACATAGGCTCAAACTCCTTTTTAACCCGAATAATCTCCCTCTGATCATTCTATTAAAGATTATTTCCTCTGCAAATTATCACTATGATTTCTTCATTCTTTGCATGTGCAAATCTCAATTAAAGAGAGATACAAAAACTTAGCGGACCTTTTTTGCTGTCCCTTTATAAAATCTCCAGGTTTGTTACTTGCTCATTCTTGTACACAACGAATAGGAAACCCGTACGCTCGATTACGGCTACTATTTAATGCTAAGTAGGTATTGTAGAAAAATAGGCTAACCCCATATCCTACGGGATGACTGAGGGACGACGTACTCCAGTAGTAACCTTCTACTTTAACATTTTCCAGGTTACCATTGGCGTAGTGACGTCTGCCGGAAGCCTGGAGTATCGCGCCAGACGTATGAGAAGCAAAAGAGCCAGCCCAAGTCCAAGGGCCGGGATTAGGATAATTAGAGCCTTTGAATAACTTCGTGAATTCTTCTTTGGTCGGCAATCTCCAGCTGCCCTTTAGGTAGTAGCGACATGGATCACCAACCCCTGCTTTCTCATTATCAGAGCCAGTAGCTGTAAATGGAACAGTGCCCGTTGTACCTTGCCAAATCTTTTTTGTATCTTTCCAATCCGCACTACCGTTAAAATTGGCTGGTTTTACAACGATAGAAAGGGGGGCTGTTGAACTCCAACCAATGAGTGAACCAAATTGGAAGAACAAACCGCTATCGGTAGGTGCGCCAATTTTTGCGCCATTATCCCCGTCGGCTACCAAGTTACCAAGCGCCACCTTTAAACCGTTGATTTCCGTATAATAAGGCGGTGAACCATCGAACTCCATCACATAGTGCATATTGCGTGCAAAGTTAACTCCGTCTTTTTCAATGACTTTCGATTTACCACCCTCAAACGTAACTTCGGCACGAATCTTTTTAGAGCTCAGATCCGCAGGAAACATTGCGAAAGAGACTACCTTAGTTGTTTCTGTTGTATTATCGGTCACGCTCATAGAGAGCTCATTAACCAAAGTGCCGGATGTAGAAATTTCAGCAGTATTGAGCCCTACGGTTGCCGTAGTAGGAAAAACGGCTTCTGTACAACTCAGCCTCACGCTCTTTACCTTGCCGGGAGCTTTGGTGATATTCAGGTTCACGACGCTCATCACCTGCTTCATGCTTGCCGAGGCATTGATGGCTTCGCCGATGGCAGTAGCTGTACCCACTCCTACCATAAAACTGTTGCTGATGGCTCCACCCACTGTGTACGTTTGCGGATTGGGTAAAGTCAACAAAGTCGTGGCTGTTGTCGGGGTATCGCCTCCGGTAACAGTATAGGATGTTGAATTATACGGGTAGAAAGCATAGACTGTTTTGATACCTTCCGTCCATCCGATTACTTTGGCATTAAAGGGTACGCTTTTGCCGGCAGTAGAGGTGGTCAACCGGCAATTTTCATTGCCGGCTACACTGTTCACCATTACACTGATTGCATCACCATCGCGCCACGAGAAGTTCATCCTACTGCCATCGTCAGTATAGTCTGCACGAGTTTGTGGTCCGATGACTTGCATGGTCATTACTACCTGATGGGCTGCCTGCACATCAATGTCTTCCGTTATGTTTTTGTTACACCCTGTCATTCCGAGCATACATACAGCGATTCCTGCTGCGAAGAGTTTTGTTTTCATTCTTGTTTTTTTATTTTAATTATTACCAGTTCTGACGGCCGCCATTTTCACCTGACATCTGTAGGATGGGACCCTCTATTTCTATTACAATCACTTCTAAACGAGGAGCTTTATATTGCTCCATATACACGCCTTGTACATTATTTAATTTTTATTTATTTTTTAAGTTGATACGAATAAGTTGTTGAAATAAATAACTGTTTGTTTTGACTACAGTATTGTTGTTCAGTTACTTATTTCGTTTTTCTTTTTTAGTCTTTTTGAAAGTCAGTATATTAGAAGAATTGGGAATCATAAAAAGCTACTTGTTATTCTAATTATGATTCCCAAAAAGGAAAAGCGAAAAGAAACTTATTCTCTATGCGCTGTTTCAAAGTTTAGCCCCAGAAAATATCCTTAATCAGTTTTTCCGGGATAAGCATACAACACAACGACTGCTTCAATTAATTTGCCGCTTCCTAGTACAACCCGACCATCAGACCGCTCCTTGATAGATAAATCTTCCCATATCCCATGGTAAAATTTACCGTTATGTTTGTCGTCGGAGTCGGCCATAAATATATTTTTGATAAGACCCGTTTCAGTATTGTATGTAGCTCCCCAAAGAGTAGTGGCATGTCCCAGAAGCTCTAAGCCCACAACACCACGTTCTTTCAATCCGGTCACTACAAAATCAGAGAATTCTTTCAAGTTTCGAACAACTTTACTGTTGGCATATGTACCTTCAGAAAAAAAAGGTTTAGAGTCTGAGAATATTTCAGGATAATAGGTAGTAAAGTATTGAGGGATTCCCCTTAAGATAGCGCTCCCTCTATTTTTAAATTCACGCATATGGAATTCTTCAAACACGGCGAGCCTTCTGGATATTTCGTTTTCACGACCGGGTATAATCCCGTTGGGTGCTTTAGGCGGAAGAACTTTGCCTGCAGCGACATATCGATCTTGCCACCACTGTATCATATTACTCTCAGTGCAAGCCCAGCATAGCTCACTATCGCGCACGCGTGACTTATTTTGATCATACCAGCCCGATTCGAGACTCACTCCTTCAGCAAAAAGAACGACATCTCCCACAGGCTCAGGCTTGAGGGTTCCATCGAACTCCATCATGTAGTGCATGTTGCGCAAAAATTTAGTTCCGTCTTTCTCAATGATTTTCGATTTATCACCCTCAAACGTAATTTCAATGTGGATTTTCTTAGCGCTCAGGTCCGCAGGAAACATAGCGAAAGAGACTACCTTAGTTGCTTCCGTTGTATTATCGGTCACAGTCATGGAGAGTTCATTAGCCAAAGTGCCGGATGCCGAAACTTCAGCAGTACTAAGTGTGACGGTTGCCGTAGTAGGGAAAACGGCCTCTGTACAACTCAGTTTCACGCCCTTCACCTTGCCGGGTGCTTTAGTGATATTCAGGTTCACGATGCTCATCACCTGCTTCATGCTTGCCAAGGCATTGATGGTCGTGTTAGTGGCGGTAGCCGCACCCGCTCCTACCATAAAACTGTTGCCGATGGCACCACCCACCGTGTACATTTGCGGATTAGGCAGAGTCAAAAGAGTAGTGGCTGTTGCTGGGTTATCGCCTCCGGTAACGGTATATGGTGTTGAGTTATAGGGATAAAAAGCATAGATTGTTTTATCACCTTCTGCCCATCCGACTACCTTGCCACTAAAGGGTACGCTTTTGCCGGCAGTAGAGGTGGTCAACCTACAGTTCCCATTGCCAGCTACACTGTTCACCACTACACTGATTGCATCACCATCGCTCCAGGAGAAGTTCATCGTACTGCCGTCATCAGTATAGTCCGCACGAGTTTGCGGTCCGGAGGCCTGCATGTCCATCGTTATCTGTTGGCCTACCTGCACATTGGTATCCTCCATCATGTCTTTGTTGCACCCGGTCATTCCGAGCATACATAAAGCGGCTCCCGCCGCAAAGAGTTTTGTTTTCATTCTCGTTTTTTTACTTTAATTATTACCAGTCCTGGCGGCCGCCATGTTCACCCGACATCTGTAGGATGGGACCTTCGATTTCCATCTCAATCACCTCCATACGAGGAGTTTCATACTGTTCCATATGTACGTCTTGCGTACCATTTTCAAATTCTTGTTTCATTCTCTTTGTTTTTTTTAAGTTAATAAAAAAAATAAGAACCATTATTGGTTTCTTTCTATTGTAATAGTAGCAGCGCAGCTACTTGCTGCCTGATTGCGATGCGTGATCAGTATAACGGTTTTTCCAGTCATTCTCGTAGCCAGCCGCTTAAGTAATGTACGTTCTGTTTTACCATCGAGAGACGAAGTGGGCTCATCCAGCAACAAAATGCCACCTGGACGAAGTAAGCCTCGGGCAATGGCAAGTCGTTGTGCCTGTCCCTCGCTCAACCCAGCACCTCCCTCACCTAAATGGGTATCGAACCCGTCTTTCAGATCGAACACAAACTCTGCGACTGCTGCGTAAAGTACTTCCTTTAGTTCGGCTTCCGTAGCATGAGGATTACCTAACAACAGATTCTCACGTATCGTTCCGCTCAACAAGGTATTGCCTTGCGGTACATACACCAGATTGCAACGGGAAAGTGTGGAGGCAGCCACTTCTTCTGTGTCGTTATAAAGTGTAATGTACCCCTTTTCGGGAGTAAATAATGCCAGTATCAATCGAATTAGTGTACTTTTCCCGGCTCCTGTTTCCCCCACAAGGGCGGTGAAGCTCCCGGGAGTGAAATTGTATGTAAAGTTATTGATAACCTTATGAGATCCATCTGGATAACTAAAGCTGACCTCCTCCAAACGAACACCCACACTACCCGGCAGAAGTATGGGCTTACCCTGTTTTTCCGGCGGTAACGCATCAAGTTCTTCCAGCCGCTCCACCGAAGTGACTGACTGGAGGAAAGAAGGGATGTAACGGCTCAGTTCGACCACAGGACGTTGTACTTGCGCCACCAGTTGCAGGAAAGCGGTCATCATACCGAAAGTGACCGCCCCACTGAACAATCCTTGAATGCTCCATAGAAAAGTGGTAGCATATCCGATGGCAAAACCTGCTTGTACCACAGTACGTGAAAAGAGCGTAAAGTCCGTGCGGCGCATTACTTGCTGGTAAAGGGTGGTTTGCAAACCACTAAGAGCAGTAATGGTATGTGGTATGTGCTCCAGACAGCGGATAAGCGTACGGTGTTGCAGCCCCTCTTGCACATACGATTGTATGTGCTCTTCGGTGGAACGTATTTCGCCTGTAAAGTGGCGTATGCGCCTCAGGTAGATTTTGCTTAGTAGCAATGCCACAGGCATGATACCGACCAGTATCCAGGCCAGCGAGAGGTTGAGCACTGCCAGAAAACAGAAAGCTGCCACAAGTTGTACCACGATTCCAATAACCGAGGGTAATGCTGTACACAGCACATCGGTCACGATGCGGGTATCTTCCTCCATGCGGTTGAGCATTTCGCCCGTATGGAGTTGCTTCTTATCGGCCAGTGGGCTTTCCATAATACGTGCAAAAAGGCGATGGCGAAGCGTGTTTTTCAACCGCACGGAGTTCAGTAAATCGATTCGGGAGCCTATCGCCGAACAAAAGAGCTGAACTACGATACAGCATCCCATCAATGCGGCGTAACTCCAAAGCCCACCTCCGGCTTTGAAGGTGGCGATGTCTACCAGACGCTTGCTCACCCAGACAAAGGCGAGTGAGGCACATACATATCCCATTCTTGAAATGCTGCTCAGGACAATATGGGAACGAATTCCGTTGGAAGTACCCCAAAGCCAGCTGATGCACAATGCGGTTCTCATGTCTTGAGAGGATTTAACGTATCGGTAATTACCTGTTTTATACCTATATACACGTAATTACTCCATGCGGATACGGCTTCTTTAGGACTAATGAGAAAGAGCTTTCCGAAACGATTGCTCATTCGTCTGAACGAATGCACTTTACCGGCTATATACCCTTCGGGACGCTTCATTCGTGACGGAGCGAAAAAAACGAAATTACCGTCTACCTCAATCATACTGATAACCCGTGCAGCCTGCCTTGCATAGCGATCGGTGTAGAAAGGATATTCTTCACGGGGAAGTCCCAGCATATCGACGGCAATAGGCCCGAATATTTGCCAAGGATACCATAAACCGAAAGATTTCAGATCTCTTTCCATTTCTATACGGTTTATCTCGCTACGAAAGATATGCAGGTAGCGGACCCAGTCACATAACTGCCTCAATCCGATCCCTTCTCCTTGCGAAAAGTGATGCCAGGCATGATTGAAAATATAGAGTGCGTCGAAATTTACCGGTGGAAGCGATATGGCTGTGCCTTCTATCTCGACGCTACGCAAATGGTCGTTGTGTAAATGCTTGTGAGTCCAACGCTGGAAACGGGTATTTTGGCATGGTAGAACAAGGCGTTCGGCTATGCGGTGTAACTCCACCGTTACGTCCCCGTGTTTGAAATGATAATGCTTTTCGCTTTCTATACCTTCTTTAGTCCCTGTCCACTGCCGGACGACTTCACAGGCCTTGTCGTAATCTCTTTGCCCGATATACAGATCAATATCTCCGCACATGCGGAGATAGGGGGCTATATAGTTGGTGGCAACTCCTTGTCCTTTGAGCAATACCGGGTGGATACCGTTTTGTCTGAGTAGCTTCACGGCTACAGCCAATGTCCGGTTTAGAAGAGCATGGCTGCGGATAGTCACAGTTGTTACATCACGCAACCTCTTTGCAACCGATACAGGGGGGAGCAACAACAGGGCAGCATCCCTGTTCCTGTAGCTACAAGCCCCAATACAGTTTGCCGGGCAGCATGTATAAAAATAGTTTCCCAGTCGGTCTGACCGGAAAACAATGCTACGTCTGCGGGTGTATTCCATAATCCGGCACGCAGCAATGCCAGAAATATTTGTTGTTCGCTGTTCATTGGCCTACTCTTGTACGATTCCGATTGTTATCCACTTGCGGGCAATAGCAAAGGCATCCCTTTGAGCTATAGCTGGATCAATGCGGAAGCGTTCCGTTAGTAAAACGGCTAAATCATCTATCGAAAACACTTTGCCTTCTACCGATTGCCACAAATAGGCTGCCGTGGTATTAAGCGTGATGAGCTTGTTAAAATCAATCTGTCCAATGCCTTCGCCTATGATGGTGGCTTGTCCCATTACCTGGCGCAGCCTGAATCCTTCTATTATTCTCATATCGATTTGTTTTTCAGTTTATTTGTTTATATATGCCCAACAGATATCTTCTGATGGGTAATAATGCTTTCCAGACTGCTGCTTTCCTTCGTTGGGCAGGGGCGGTGCAGTCTATTATTTTTTCCCTTTTTATAATCCGGATGGCCTGTCCTGCAATGGCTTCCTCGGTACATATTTCTTTGTCGTACAGATTGCCGTCGCCCATCAGGGTGATATAGCCATGGCGCATAGCGATGATGCGGTGAAGTACATACCGGCTGTCATCCAGTGTTGCCAGTACGATGTCTCCTATCGTTAATTTCGATATGTTTGCCGCTTGCAGCACCACGCTGTCGTGTTCGCCCGTAATAAAGGGTAGCATACTGTTTTCTTTTACTTTTATGATTACGGTGTCACCCTCTTTTAGCAGGTGGATAATTTCGGGCAACAGCACATTGTTGGGTAAAGTCACTCTTTGCATTGTTTCTCCTTTCTGACCACCGATGCGCAGAGCCGGGCTGCTGCTTTATCGGGCAGGCATTCCAGCCGCAGGCAAGATACGCGGGAAATGATCTTTTGTAAGGTACGGTCTTTTCCCTCAGCCAGTGTTTTTTCCCATGCGATGCCTGTGCTACTTGTGAACAGTGAGGCATACGACTCAATGGGGGAAAGAATTCTGATAGAGTTGGCAGGAGCTTGTTTTATTCTCACGATAGCACCGATGGGGGCGCTTTCGTTGTGATAGCAAGATGTTTTCCCACTCCACGGACTGCCATAAGCGATGGAATTTCCTTGTGGGTCTATACGTATGACGGGATGGTCATCGTTGAGATGCTTCGTTCTACTAATGTCTTGAAGCCACAGGCGGCTATGGGTACTCTTTCCTGTGCCGTTACGCCCTAGAAAGAGATAGGCTTTGCCCTCATTCACCACTGCCGAGGCATGCATCAATAGTGTGTCCAGAGAGGTGGTGGAAGGCATGTAGCAAAGCATCAAGGCACTGTTCAAACCGTATAACCGCTGCATGTCATGGCCCGAGAGGTTTACTTCGGCTGTGTGGAAATCATCGCTTATTTGTAATCGGCTGTTTAGTTTGTTGGTAAAAGGAGTGCGCATTTCGAACAGGTAGCCACAAGCAGTACGATATACATCCAGCTTTGCTTCTTCTTCTCTTAGGTTGGAATCTCTGAGAATAAGGTCTGCTTCTTTTGGGGAGATAAAGTTGCCTACCGTTAATACGAAAAGAACTTGGCGGGCTGGCAATATCTCAAACGGAGAATAAGCAGGAGCCATGCCCTGCCATACATTTTCACTTTCCGCCATCGTTATGCAGAAAGTGTGCCCGGTCACTGTATAAAATTTTGTCTTATTCATGATACGGGGAATTTAAACACAAGATCTCCCCCAAACAAAATTATTCCTCTTTTTTGTGTGGGTGGGGGGGGAATGTTCTAATTTAATAATTTCCAGGTATATTATTAGCATAAATATATCGGTGTGTGAATATAGAGAACTTTGTAATGTCCAATTTCTCAGGTATAAAATAACAGCAATGTTCACTTTTCCCGTTCCGCCCGATCTGCTTTAAAAACGGGCGGCTTCTTCTTGATGTTTTTAACGTTTATGTTACACATTGCATGAATTTACCACTAATATGGTACTTTTGCATGGGGCACAAAACTAATTGAATGTCCTAATCGCTCCAAGTATTTAAATAAAAATTCAATATTTTTATGAATCAGTAGTTACAGTTTGATTCTGGGTTTTAAAGATAAAATAAATGCAATGGTAATTTTATTCATCGTATGTACTAAATGTTAAGTTGTTGATCTGTCCCTCATCACCCTTGTACTGTTTTAAATAGAGAGACAATTCTGACTGACAGAAATCATACGTTTTAAAGAGCCCATGCCCTGAATGCTTTTTGTTGCAAGCATGGGTAATGAAAATTTATATATGTAAATATTTTACCTTTTCTTTCCTCCTCCACTCTCTTTTTATACTTCTGGAACGATTTCATGAAAGTATCTTCATGCTTTTCATCTATATGATATTTTTGCATCATGCTGTGTAGTTCAGTTTTTAGCATAATTTCTATCTCCTCTTCGATGATGACTATACTATCATGTCCCAGATATTTGTATGTTTCCGGATCCTTTTCATATCTTGGGTCTGGAATGACAAGCGTAAAATTACCGTTTTCTTTCCATGAAACATTTTGTGGATGTCTGACTGTGAGGTTTTTGATTGCAGGTACAAGACAAAAGTTTCTCTATTTCCAGGCATTTAGGGTGTTCTTCATATTTCTTTAGTATGTTTAATGGAGTACTTGCTTTAATATCGTCTTTTCTCTTTTCTTTTGTATCCACTGATTGCCTTCGCTGTCAGTTATAATATGGCTTGGTTTCGGGTTAAATACATTTATGAAAGCTAATTCTGTGAAACAACAGAAAACAAAGATATCCCGATAAACCAGTAGCCGCTCTATCTCAAATTCTTTTTATAGATTTTGATGATTTTGTTAGGCGTTAACGTGTCTTTCTCTACAATTACCTCTGTATTCTTTATATTAGCAATAGGATTCACCAGAATCCAGGCATTATCTAATCCTATCTGCCATAATCCCGTATTACCATGCGCCTTGATCCGCTCTAATCCCATTTATTTTCCTATTCTTGGAAAAGAAAAATCCCCGAACTTCTTTGAAATTCAAGGATTTACATCGTTTTCTTTCTTAAAAAGTGGTGCCACCAGGAATCGAACCGGGGACACAAGGATTTTCAGTCCTTTGCTCTACCAACTGAGCTATGGCACCTTTCTTGTTTGCGGTTGCAAAGGTAGTGAAAGTTTTTAATTCTGCAAATCTTAGCACAATAAAAAACACTGATAAAAAGCTATATTGCTTATTATCAGTGTTCTTATTACTGAACTTTTTTATTTATTCTCTTGTAGCGGATTCCATCCCTGAGCTTTTAGCTCGAATTCCTGGCCATCGCGTGTGATAAGTGCACAGCCTAATTCGGGCTTTGTGATGTGACCGATCAAACGAACACCTTCCATTTCCGATATCTTTTCGTGATCGGCAATAGGAACGGTGAAAAGCAGTTCATAATCTTCACCGCCATTCATGGCACATGTGGTGAGATTCATGTTGAACTCTTCTGCCATAACAGCTGTTTGATAATCAATGGGGATGTGTTCCTCGTAGACGCGGCAACCTGCCTTACTTTGAGTGCAAATATGCAATAGTTCCGAGGAAAGACCGTCAGAAATGTCCATCATTGAAGTCGGGACGATATTTGCAGTAGCCAGTTTCTCAATAATGTCTTTGCGGGCTTCGGGTTTGAGCTGACGTTCCAACAAATACTCTTTTCCGGAGAAATCCGGCTGAGCATCCTGTTCACCTTTAAAGACCGCTTTTTCACGCTCTAACAGTTGCAACCCCATATAGGCCGCACCTAAGTCACCACTGACGCAAATCAGATCGGTGTCCTTAGCACCGTTGCGGTAAACTACTTTATCCTTATCTGACTCACCAATGCAGGTGATGCTGATTGCAAATCCTGTCAAGGAAGAAGTAGTGTCACCACCTACGATATCCACCTTGTATTGCTGACACGCCAAACGGAGACCGGCATAAAATTCATCCATATCTTCCACGCTGAAGCGTTTGGAGAGGGCAAGTGAAACTGTGATCTGCTTCGGTGTCCCGTTCATCGCATAGATGTCGGAGAAGTTGACAACAGCGGCTTTGTAACCCAAATGTTTCAACGGTGTGTAAGTCAAGTCAAAATGTACCCCTTCCATTAACAGGTCGGTGGTGACCAATACCTGCTTATCGGCAGGATAGGAGAGGACGGCGGCATCGTCACCCACACCATATTTGCTCGATTCGTTTTCTAATTTAATTCCTTCGGTGAGGTGCTTGATCAGACCGAACTCACCCAAGGTTGCTATTTCTGTTCTCATATATCTTAGTTTATGAAAAAAAGTATCTATGCACGGTTTATCAGCTCACGCATAATGGTGGTCATCTTCGGTTGGGCAGCGTCGGCTGCTTTCTGAACCTCTTCGTGTGATACTTCTACAATCTTGCCTTCTACTCCGAGATCAGTCACTACTGATATACCGAATACCTTAATGCCACAATGGTTGGCAACAATTACTTCGGGGACAGTAGACATACCTACTGCATCGGCACCCAAGATATGAAACAACTTGTATTCAGCCGGTGTTTCGAATGTTGGACCCTGTGTACCGATGTATATGCCATGTTGCACTTTAATACCTTTTTCTGCTGCAATAGCATCTGCCTTGCGTATCAGTTCTTTGTCGTAGGCTTCACTCATATCCGGAAAACGCGGCCCATACGGAATGTTTTTACCCCGTAGGGGATGTTCGGGGAAATAATTTATGTGGTCGGTAATAATCATCAGGTCTCCGATTTCGAAGTCGGGATTAGTACCGCCACTGGCATTGGATACAAATAAAGTTTTGATGCCCAGCTCACGCATCACACGTACCGGGAAAGTCACTTCTTTCATGGAGTACCCCTCGTAGTAATGGAAGCGGCCTTGCATCGCCATGATTTCTTTATTGCCGAGTTTACCGAAAATCAGTTTTCCGCTATGTCCTTCTACGGTAGACACCGGAAAGTTGGGAATATCCTCATACTTTATTTCATACTTTTCAGTAATTTCGTTTGCCAAACTGCCAAGTCCGGTTCCCAGAATGATTGCTGTCTCAGGGCTTGTGTGCATCTTCCCTTTCAGGAAGGCTGCCGTTTCTTGTATTTTCTCTAACATAGCCAATAATGTGTTGGTTAAAAATATCTTGTTGATTTTGTAATATTTCTACTTCGATGGGCAGGGCATAAATAAATGGTTTTAGTTCTGCATCCAGTGCCCGATGGTCTATCAGACGGGTGGCATCTTTCTCGGTAGTGATAATCAGACGCCGTCCTTCTTTCAAATTACCGAACTTCTCTTTAATTAGCGACATGTCTCGCTGGCTGAAGCTATGGTGATCGTCAAAAGCGAGTAGGTCGATGTTCCGTGTATACATTTCCAGTTCCCGGATGATAGCATCCGGAGACGCGATTCCGGTTATCACTAGTATCTGTTCATCTGCTTGCAAGGACGATAGTTCCCTTTCTCTTACGGCAGTACAAACAGGAAAGACCGCTTGTAATTTGCCGTATCGGAATGACGAGAAATAAAGTTGTTGATAGGGGAATAGATTCAACCGTTTTGCGATGATATTATGATCGATAGGCTTGATATCCGGCGGACATTTGGTTACAATGACTATTTGTGCCCTGTTTTTCCCCCGGGCAGATTCCCGTAAACGTCCGGCAGGCATTAAAGCATCGTCACAGAACAGGCGATGATAATCTGTCAGAAGAATATTCAGTCCCGCTTTCACATATCGGTGTTGGAATGCATCATCCAGTAAGATAACTTCGATAGAAGGCTCTTGCAACGTGAGCAATTTTTCGATACCATGACAACGGTCTTCGTCCACTGCAACTCGTATGTCGGAAAACTTCGATTTTATTTGATAGGGTTCGTCACCAATGCTACGAGCATTGCTCTCTGCTGTTGAAAGTATGAATCCTTTCGTATGGCGCTTGTATCCACGGCTCAGTACGGCTACCCGGAAGTTGCGATGGAGCAGCTTTATCAGATACTCTGTGTGCGGTGTTTTGCCTGTGCCGCCCACGGCGATATTCCCGATACAAATCACGGGAATGTCAAAACTCTTTGACTGAAGTTTACCCCAGTCAAAGAGTTTATTTCTCAGTGCTACTCCCATTCCATAGAGCCATGAAACGGGATATAGCCATTTATGTATCTTAATAGAGCTTTCTTCCATGTAGTTCGCTATTTCACATTCAGTTCAAACGGGACACGTGCCTGAATCATGGCGCGTTCTTTTATATTTCTTAATAGATTGAAATCCTTGTAATAGTCTCCTAACTGGCTTTTCAGCACTTGGGATTCTACATAGTTATTGGGTTGGACATCGAGTAATGTGGATAGAATATCCTTTTTGGTAGGATAAGATACAATGGTATAGCCTTTCAATTCGGCTTTCCGTGCTGCAATTTCCAGTGCTTTGTCGATTCCACCCAGTTCGTCTACCAGTCCGATTCCTTTGGCCATTTCTCCGGTCCATACGCGTCCTTCAGCTATTTTTTCAATACCTTCTTTGGTCATATGGCGACCTTCGGCACAACGACTTACAAACAGGTCATATCCCTGGCTGATCATCATTTGCAGCAATGCTCTTTCATCACCGTTCACAGGACGCATTAGGTTACCGAAATCTGAAAATTTATTGGTTTTTACCACGTCAAATGTTAGTCCGATCTTTTCCGTCAATCCTTTGACGTTCGGGATCATGCCGAAAATTCCGATAGAACCGGTTAAGGTAGTTGGCTCGGCTATGATGCTGTCGGCTGCGCAAGAGATGTAATATCCGCCGGATGCGGCATAGTCACCCATCGAAACAATTACTGGTTTGTTAGCTTTTAATTCTTTTACGGCATGCCAGATCTGTTCGGATGCAAATGCGCTTCCTCCCGGAGAATTAACACGCAGTACGACTGCCTTTACGTTATCATCCTCTTTTAGCTTACGCAGGTCACGAATCATTTTGCTTCCTACAATTCCTTCGTCGGATGTCGCCGATCCGTCATAGTCAGTTATTTCACCGGATGCATAGTAGACAGCCAGAATATCACCGCTTTTATCTTTAGGTACACTCTTTTTGATGTTGATCATATCATCGAGCCCTAATATCGGCAGGCGGTCGTCTTCGTCGATTTTTACAAGTGTTTTCAGATAGCTGCGTACGTTATTCTGATAAATCAGGGTATCGGCCAATCCGCATTTCACGCTTTCGTCCGATGGGTAAAACATAAGCATGCGATCTGCATACGCATTCAATGAGTCTTTTTCTATTTTGCGTGAAGCCGAAACACCATCCAGTATTTGGTTCCAGGTTGAACCGATGAATGCCGTAACTTGCTCTTTATTGGCCGGAGACATTTCGGTTGAAGTGAACGGTTCTACAGCCGATTTGTAAGTACCTACCTTGAATACCTGCATTTCAATTCCCAATTTCTGTAATAGGTCTTTGTAGAAAATGGGAGCTGAAGCGAGTCCTCGCCATTCAATCATGCCTTTAGGGTTAAGCATTACTTTGTCGGCAACACTCGATAGGTAATAAAGCCCCTGCGTATAATTGTCACTGTATGCTACAACGAATTTGCCACTTTCCTTGAAATCTTCCAAAGCGGTCCGTATTGCCTGTAACGAGGCATAAGGGGCATCCAGCCATGAAGCCTGTATATAAATGCCTTTTATATTATCATTTTCTTTAGCTTTTTTGATTGAAGCTAATATGTCGTCCAGTCCGTATGTGTTGCCCGCTTCACCGGTGAATTTTCCCAATAGCCCTTCTAAACTCTCTTGAGTGCGCTCTACCAATGTGCCTTTTAAGTCGAGCATCATTACGGAATTTTTTTTCACTACTGTTTCGGTATCCGATGACGAAATGATGCCGACAAGCGTCGCAATTCCGATGATAAACAAAACAATGCCCGATAGTACGATACCGGTCAATGTAGCAAGCGTAAATTTAAAGAAATCTTTCATTGTACATATTGTTTTTATGCCAGCTTTTTTAAAGCTAACAAAGATAAATAATTGAGTTGAAATTCATCCCATAAGTCGCATAGTTTTTTGTTTTGTCACGGTCGGAGTACATAAAATATGATTATTTAGGTATGTCTGCGGAGTAGAGGAAAGGTGATTATTACAGTGAGGAGTAACAATAAAAAGAGGAAACTACCCCGGACGGAGTATTCCCTCTTTCCATTCTTGAAGAAACCATTATTTATTTCTTAAGAAACGATTCTTTCATTCTGGCAATATCAGTCAGATAATCCTGTAAGTCCTGTTCATGCTCTTCTTCTTCAGCCAGGATATGTTTGGCGATGTCACATGTGGTGTAATCTTTACCGTTTGTAAAGTTGGCAATCTCCTGATAACGGAGAATGGCGCAACGCTCTGAAGAAACGTTTTGGTTCAGTAGGCTGACAGAGTCGAATGCTGTTGGAGAATCGTATTTGCAGCGGGCCAGTTCAAACCATTTTTTCGGATCGAGTACCGGAACACCTTCCAATTCGATGATTCGGTCTGCTATCAATTGTGCGTGGTGACGTTCTTCTTCAGCATGTTCTTCGAACTCACCTTGTACGTCTGCGCGCATAGCACCTTCCACTACCAATGCACCTACCCAATATTGATAGTATGCCAACCATTCTTCAGATAATGCAGCATTCAGCTGATCAATCAAACTTTTTACATCGAGCTTTCCTTGCAGGATTTTTACACTTTCTTTAGCCATAATTCTTTTGGTTTAGGTTATAAAAATTAAGTTGGTTAAGTAACATGGGGCAAGGGATTTTGTTTCTTGAAAGGGTGATTTTAACAGGAAGACATTTGCTTTAGGGATATTTGAAGACGTGCTTTCTTTTTATGTCCGATTCTTAATCTATGATCCAATCTTTGATACTTTCTTTCTTTAACTTGTGCCTGTCCTGCTATTCTCTTGTCTTTTGTAATTGCACTCCTCCCGCTTCCGCTCCAAACCTTACTTTTGAAAATCCGCTGCACCCATACTTGTTCTAATCGCAACTATCCCTTTCGGCCCACTACTTATCTCTTTTTCTAAAAAATAACCCCTTGTCTCTCTATTGTATTCATTCTCAATCCTTTTCTCTCTTTCGTTTCTTCTCCTCCCGTCACTTGATTTAACAGGGGGTTAAATCAAGCCTTTTGTCTTCAAATAACAAGTCTTTTCGAAGCAAAAGCTTTGTTATTTCCGCCCCTGAAATAAATGTCTCCCCAACTGCATTAACAATGTTAACGTTTGGATTCTGTTCAATTCCCATCTAATTCCCGTCAAAATCCCGCCGTATTTTCTGTTTAACTCCCGTTTAAATTCCGTCAAGCTCCCGTTAAATCCCCTATTTTTCTCCGCAATTCCCTCTCCAAAACACTTGTTCCCCTCCCTTTCGTAGCAAATATCCTTTCCGTCCTCTCCGGAAAACTTCCCCCTTATATAATATAATAATGTGTCCTTTTCCTTCTTTTCCTTTCCGTTTCCCATAATCCTGTTTTAAAACCTACCTCTCCTTCAGCCCTTTACATCTGAATTTATATTTTTATGAAAAAAACTTCCTTATATATTTGCCTTGTATTGGTAAATCGCGTACTTTTGCACCCGCTTTCCAAGAGAGGGAGAGCCGATTGAAATTGACATGTTGCAGCCGCGTATTGATTGCCTTAACGAACAACAAAAATAATCTCCTTTTTCTTTGGAGTTTAATATTAAAATTCGTTATCTTTGCAGTCCGATTCGCGATAAAAGGCGTTTATTCCGGTGCCTTTCCCTTTCGCTAAGAGAGCCAGAGAACAGACCGGGAAAACATTTTAAAAAAAAACTTCCAAAAACATTTGGTGTTTTAAAATAAACCTTTTACCTTTGCACCCGCTTTTGAAACGAAGCACAATCGAAAAGAAGAGTTCTTTGAAAAATTGATAAACAATACAAGTAGTACAAGTAAATTTAGAACCGTCAATACTTATTATATAGGTATATGAAAAAATGACCGTCAATAAATTTTCGACATCCTGAACAGAGCTAATATTGTCCCTTATTGGGATATATAACAATACTTTTACAATGAAGAGTTTGATCCTGGCTCAGGATGAACGCTAGCTACAGGCTTAACACATGCAAGTCGAGGGGCATCAGGAAGAAAGCTTGCTTTCTTTGCTGGCGACCGGCGCACGGGTGAGTAACACGTATCCAACCTGCCCTTTACTCGGGGATAGCCTTTCGAAAGAAAGATTAATACCCGATGGGATAATCATTCCGCATGGTCTGATTATTAAAGGATTCCGGTAAAGGATGGGGATGCGTTCCATTAGGTTGTTGGTGAGGTAACGGCCCACCAAGCCTTCGATGGATAGGGGTTCTGAGAGGAAGGTCCCCCACATTGGAACTGAGACACGGTCCAAACTCCTACGGGAGGCAGCAGTGAGGAATATTGGTCAATGGGCGCGAGCCTGAACCAGCCAAGTAGCGTGAAGGATGACTGCCCTATGGGTTGTAAACTTCTTTTATATTAGAATAAAGTGCAGTATGTATACTGTTTTGTATGTATAATATGAATAAGGATCGGCTAACTCCGTGCCAGCAGCCGCGGTAATACGGAGGATCCGAGCGTTATCCGGATTTATTGGGTTTAAAGGGAGCGTAGGTGGACTGGTAAGTCAGTTGTGAAAGTTTGCGGCTCAACCGTAAAATTGCAGTTGATACTGTCAGTCTTGAGTACAGTAGAGGTGGGCGGAATTCGTGGTGTAGCGGTGAAATGCTTAGATATCACGAAGAACTCCGATTGCGAAGGCAGCTCACTGGACTGCAACTGACACTGATGCTCGAAAGTGTGGGTATCAAACAGGATTAGATACCCTGGTAGTCCACACAGTAAACGATGAATACTCGCTGTTTGCGATATACAGTAAGCGGCCAAGCGAAAGCATTAAGTATTCCACCTGGGGAGTACGCCGGCAACGGTGAAACTCAAAGGAATTGACGGGGGCCCGCACAAGCGGAGGAACATGTGGTTTAATTCGATGATACGCGAGGAACCTTACCCGGGCTTAAATTGCAGTGGAATGATGTGGAAACATGTCAGTGAGCAATCACCGCTGTGAAGGTGCTGCATGGTTGTCGTCAGCTCGTGCCGTGAGGTGTCGGCTTAAGTGCCATAACGAGCGCAACCCTTATCTTCAGTTACTAACAGGTCATGCTGAGGACTCTGGAGAGACTGCCGTCGTAAGATGTGAGGAAGGTGGGGATGACGTCAAATCAGCACGGCCCTTACGTCCGGGGCTACACACGTGTTACAATGGGGGGTACAGAAGGCAGCTACCTGGTGACAGGATGCTAATCCCAAAAGCCTCTCTCAGTTCGGATCGAAGTCTGCAACCCGACTTCGTGAAGCTGGATTCGCTAGTAATCGCGCATCAGCCACGGCGCGGTGAATACGTTCCCGGGCCTTGTACACACCGCCCGTCAAGCCATGGGAGCCGGGGGTACCTGAAGTACGTAACCGCAAGGAGCGTCCTAGGGTAAAACTGGTGACTGGGGCTAAGTCGTAACAAGGTAGCCGTACCGGAAGGTGCGGCTGGAACACCTCCTTTCTGGAGCGATGTTGAAAACGACGTTCATTGGTTCTAAAATTGTACTACTGGTACTTGTTTATTTATAGAATATAGATCGACCATCTATAGCAATATAGATAGAGATAAACAAGAGAAAACAGAAGCCGAGTCTAAAAACAGGACACGGTTGAACTAGTCCTATAGCTCAGTTGGTTAGAGCGCTACACTGATAATGTAGAGGTCGGCAGTTCAACTCTGCCTGGGACTACCAAGACGAGATTGATATCTTGTATGATTGGGGGATTAGCTCAGCTGGCTAGAGCATCTGCCTTGCACGCAGAGGGTCAACGGTTCGAATCCGTTATTCTCCACCATTGATACGCCGGCAACACAAGTTGCCGAATGTTATCATACGATCTTTGACATGATGTACAAAAAAAAGTAAATTTAGTAAGAGCTAAAAGTATATATCGAACCATTGGGTTCAGATCCTTTCTAACAAAAGGAGATGACCCTGGCGATAAAAGAAAGTAAATAAGGGCGCATGGCGGATGCCTTGGCTCTCGGAGGCGATGAAGGACGTGATAAGCTGCGATAAGCTTCGGGTAGGTGCAAATAACCTTTGATCCGAAGATTTCCGAATGGGACAACCCGGCATTCTGAAGGAATGTCATCCAACCAAGTTGGAGGCTAACGCAGGGAACTGAAACATCTTAGTACCTGCAGGAAAAGAAAATAAATAATGATTCCCCTAGTAGTGGCGAGCGAACGGGGAATAGCCCAAACCACCCATGTTACGGCATGTGTGGGGTTGTAGGACCACGCTCTCGCAAGAAAGTTATTGAGAAGAAGCGACTGGAAAGTCGCGCCATAGACGGTGATAGCCCGGTATTCTAAGGTAACTGAAGCGTAGTGGTATCCTGAGTAGCGCGGAGCACGAGGAATTCTGCGTGAACCAGCCGGGACCATCCGGTAAGGCTAAATACTCCCGAGAGACCGATAGCGAACCAGTACTGTGAAGGAAAGGTGAAAAGCACTTCGAATAGAAGAGTGAAATAGTCCCTGAAACCATGCGCCTACAAGCGGTCGGAGCAGCGTAAGCTGTGACGGCGTGCCTTTTGCATAATGAACCTACGAGTTACTTTTTCCGGCAAGGTTAAGCATCTTGAGATGTGGATCCGAAGCGAAAGCGAGTCTGAACAGGGCGGATAGTCGGAAGGAGTAGACGCGAAACCAAGTGATCTACCCTTGGGCAGGTTGAAGGTTAGGTAACACTAACTGGAGGACCGAACCGATAAGCGTTGAAAAGCTTCCGGATGACCTGAGGGTGGGGGTGAAAGGCTAATCAAACTTGGAGATAGCTCGTACTCCCCGAAATGCATTTAGGTGCAGCCTTGAGAATTACTAATGTGAGGTAGAGCGACTGATAAGATGCGAGGGCTTCACCGCCTATCAAGTCTTGATAAACTCCGAATGCGCATTAGTTCGATCTCAGGAGTGAGGGCATGGGTGCTAAGGTCCATGTCCTAAAGGAGAAGAATCCAGACCATCAGCTAAGGTCCCCAAATAAACACTAAGTTGAACTAACGAAGTCAGATTGCTAAGACAGCTAGGATGTTGGCTTGGAAGCAGCCATTCATTTAAAGAGTGCGTAACAGCTCACTAGTCGAGGAGTTTGGCGTGGATAATAATCGGGCATCAAGTGTTTTACCGAAGCTATGGGATACGTAAGTATCGGTAGGGGAGCATTCCACTCCGCGTTGAAGGCGAAGCGTGAGCTTTACTGGAGCGTGTGGAAAAGCAAATGTAGGTATAAGTAACGATAAAGGGGGTGAGAAACCCCCTCGCCGCAAGACTAAGGTTTCCTGATCAACGCTAATCGGATCAGGGTTAGTCGGGTCCTAAGGCTCAGCCGAACGGTGATGCCGATGGCAGAACAGGTTAATATTCCTGTACTAGCATTAAGAGTGACGTGGAGACGGAGGAGTGACAACGCCGCGGACTGACGGAATAGTCCGTTAAAGGGTGTAGATGTTGATTGTCCCAGGCAAATCCGGGATAAGAGTCGAACCTGACAGTATACCAATTTCCTCGGAAAACGGTAATAGTGCGTGTAAACATACTCCCAAGAAAATCCGCTAAACTTAATCTTAATGGTACCCGTACCGCAAACGGACACACGTAGTCGGGTTGAATATACTCAGGCGCTTGAGTGAATCACGGTTAAGGAACTAGGCAAATTGACCCTGTAACTTCGGGATAAAGGGTCCCTACCCGGTGACGGGAGGGCGCAGAGAATAGGTCCAGGCAACTGTTTAACAAAAACACAGGGCTGTGCAAAATTGAAAGATCACGTATACAGCCTGACACCTGCCCGGTGCTGGAAGGTTAAGAGGAGATGTCATCGCAAGAGAAGCATTGAATTGAAGCCCCAGTAAACGGCGGCCGTAACTATAACGGTCCTAAGGTAGCGAAATTCCTTGTCGGGTAAGTTCCGACCTGCACGAATGGTGTAATGATCTGGACACTGTCTCAACCGTGAGCTCAGTGAAATTGTAGTATCGGTGAAGATGCCGATTACCCGCGATGGGACGAAAAGACCCCGTGAACCTTTACTATAGCTTAACATTGAATTTGGGTAATTGATGTGTAGGATAGGCCGGAGACTTTGAAGCAGGTACGCCAGTATTTGTGGAGTCGCTGTTGAAATACGGCCCTTTGATTATTTGAGTTCTAACTCGCTGTTGCGAGGACACTGTTTGGTGGGTAGTTTGACTGGGGTGGTCGCCTCCAAAAGTGTAACGGAGGCTTCTAAAGGTGCCCTCACGCCGATTGGTAACCGGCGGCAGAGTGTAATGGCATAAGGGCGCTTGACTGGGAGACTTACAAGTCGATCAGGTAGGAAACTAGAGCATAGTGATCCGGTGTTTCCGTATGGAAGGGACATCGCTCAAAGGATAAAAGGTACTCCGGGGATAACAGGCTGATCCCTCCCAAGAGCTCATATCGACGGAGGGGTTTGGCACCTCGATGTCGGCTCGTCACATCCTGGGGCTGGAGAAGGTCCCAAGGGTTGGGCTGTTCGCCCATTAAAGTGGCACGCGAGCTGGGTTCAGAACGTCGTGAGACAGTTCGGTCTCTATCTATCGTGGGCGCATGAAATTTGCGTGGCTCTGACACTAGTACGAGAGGACCGTGTTGGACTGACCTCTGGTTTACCGGTTGTGCCGCCAGGTGCATTGCCGGGTATCTAAGTCGGGATTGGATAAGTGCTGAAAGCATCTAAGTACGAAGCCAGCCACAAGATTAGATTTCTTTTAGGGTCGTTGTAGACTACAACGTTGATAGGACGCAGGTGTACAGGTGGTAACATCACAGCCGAGCGTTACTAATTGCCCGATGACTTTCTTTTATTGTCCTTTATGGTTTATATATCCGTTTAGCTTTACTATCGGGGTGATAGACGGCTAAGTTTACTTTTGTACATTATGTCTGCCTTATTCAGGTGACTATAGCATTAGGGTTCCACCTCTTCCCATTCCGAACAGAGAAGTTAAGCCTGATCACGCCGATGGTACTGCGTAACAGTGGGAGAGTAGGTAGTCGCCGTTTTTTTTAGAGAGTTCATCCCCTTGGGTCAGAAGACCCGAGGGGATGACTTGTTTTTGGGAGATTCATTTATTTTATCTATATTTGCAAATGAGTATTTATATAAACGTTTAAAGCAAATATTTAAAGTATGAAGACAAAATTCTTTTTAGCTGCTGCAATGGTGGCATTCTCTTTTGCGATGATTTCTTGTGGTGGTAATAAAACAGCTAATTCGGAAGCTGCTACAGACTCTACTTCAGTTGCTGTAGAAGCAGTGGAATCTGCTGCAACTTGTTGCAAAGGTGACTCTGCTGTTTGTGACTCTACCAAGGCTTGTTGCAAAGATAAAGCTGCATGCGACCAGAAAACAGAATGCCCTCAGAATGCAAATTGTGAAAAGAAAGCTTGTGATAAGAAGTAATCAACAGGCATTAAAGCTATAATTGAGTGGGAATAAGGTATCTAACAGTACTTTATTCCCATTTTTTGTAGGCAGATATATGAACTTTGATTGTGATATATTTGTTATTATACAGTAGTTCTTCTTATGAAATGATATTTTTATGAATAAAAAAGTAACGTTTTATTTGGAGGCTAAGAAATAATCTATACCTTTGCATCGTCAAACAATAAAAGAGACAATAAACATGAATCAATCATTTATACATATTCTACTGTGTGGTATTATTATTCTGCTGGCAAAGGTCGGGGGAAGTGAGTGTCGCGCGTAAATGTGTATAATGAAAATATACGAAAGCCTTTCTCACTTCCTTGTGTGAAAGGCTTTTTTGATGGTGTATAATCAGATTAAAAAAATAGAATATGAGCGACAGATTATTTATTTTCGACACCACCCTTCGCGATGGTGAACAAGTACCGGGATGCCAGTTGAATACAGTGGAAAAAATTCAGGTGGCAAAGGCATTGGAAGTTTTAGGTGTAGATGTAATTGAGGCAGGCTTTCCTATTTCCAGCCCGGGTGATTTTAACTCGGTGATTGAAATATCAAAGGCTGTGACCTGGCCGACGATTTGTGCATTGACGCGTGCGGTACAAAAAGATATCGATGTGGCAGTGGATGCCCTGAAGTTTGCTAAACATAAGCGTATTCATACAGGAATCGGTACTTCAGATTCACATATTAAATATAAATTCAATTCTAATCGGGAAGAGATTATCGAACGTGCTGTGGCGGCAGTGAAATATGCCCGTCGTTTTGTGGATGATGTAGAGTTTTATGCAGAGGATGCAGGACGTACGGATAATGAATATCTGGCTCGTGTGATTGAAGCGGTTATTAAGGCTGGTGCTACAGTAGTGAATATTCCGGATACAACAGGTTACTGCCTACCTTCCGAGTATGGCGCGAAAATCAAATATCTGGTAGATCATGTAGCAGGTATTGAGAATGCAATCATTTCTACCCACTGTCATAATGATTTGGGAATGGCTACTGCCAACACGATGGCAGGTATTCTGAATGGTGCCCGCCAGGTAGAGGTTACCATCAACGGTATCGGTGAACGTGCGGGAAATACGGCCCTTGAAGAGATAGCAATGATTATTAAAAGCCATCACGAGATTGATATTGAGACGAATATCAATACTCAGAAGATTTATCCTACCAGCCGTATGGTATCGAGCCTGATGAATATGCCGGTACAGGCTAATAAGGCCATTGTTGGACGCAATGCATTTGCGCATTCTTCGGGTATCCACCAGGATGGCGTACTTAAGAATGTGCAGACTTATGAAATAATTGATCCGCACGATGTGGGTATCGACGATAACTCTATCGTATTGACAGCCCGTAGCGGACGTGCTGCCTTGAAAAATCGCCTTTCCATTCTGGGTGTGACACTGGATCAGGAAAAACTGGATAAAGTATATGAAGAATTTCTGAAACTTGCCGACCGCAAGAAAGATATTCATGATGATGATATTCTGGTATTGGCGGGTGCGGACAGAAGTGGTAACCATCGCATCAAATTGGAATATCTTCAGGTGACCAGTGGAGTAGGGGTCCGTTCCGTTGCCAGCCTCGGATTGAATATTGCCGGAGAGAAATTTGAAGCGGCTGCCAGTGGTAATGGTCCGGTGGATGCTGCCATCAAGGCTCTGAAGCGTATTATTGACCGTCATATGACTTTGAAGGAATTCACGATTCAAGCCATTAGCAAAGGAAGTGATGATGTGGGTAAGGTACACATGCAGGTTGAGTATGATAACCAGATGTATTACGGATTTGGTGCAAATACAGATATCATAGCTGCATCGGTAGAAGCCTATATCGACTGTATCAACAAGTTTACTAAGTGATGTGACTCTAAACGTAATTTGTAAATCGTAAAATAATAAATAAAAAGATGAATACATTATTTGATAAAATATGGGATGCACACGTAGTGACTACGGTGGAAGATGGCCCTACACAACTCTATATCGACAGATTATATTGTCACGAAGTAACCAGTCCTCAAGCTTTTGCCGGTTTACGCGCACGCGGGATTAAAGTACTCCGTCCGGAGAAGGTATATTGCATGCCGGACCATAATACACCGACTCACGATCAGGATAAGCCTATTGAAGATCCTGTCTCAAAAACTCAGGTGGATACATTGACTAAGAATGCAGCCGATTTTGGGCTGACGCATTATGGGATGATGGATAAAAGAAATGGTATTATTCATGTGGTAGGTCCCGAACGGGGACTCACTTTACCCGGAATGACGATTGTCTGTGGCGATTCACATACTTCTACTCACGGTGCGATGGGAGCGGTTGCTTTTGGTATCGGTACAAGTGAGGTTGAAATGGTACTTGCTTCACAATGTATTTTGCAGTCACGTCCCAAGACTATGCGTATCACGGTAGATGGTGAATTGGGTAAGGGAGTTACAGCCAAGGACATTGCCCTTTATATGATGTCGAAAATGACGACCAGCGGTGCAACCGGTTATTTTGTAGAATACGCCGGTGAGGCAATCCGCAGTCTGACAATGGAAGGCCGGTTGACACTCTGTAATCTTTCTATTGAGATGGGAGCCCGTGGCGGTATGGTTGCTCCCGATGAAGTGACTTTTGAATACATCAAAGGGCGTGAAAATGCTCCTCAAGGCGAAGAGTGGGATAAAGCAATGGCGTATTGGAAGACTTTGAAGAGTGAAGAAGATGCGGCTTTTGATAAAGAAGTCCATTTTGATGCAGCTGATATCGAGCCGATGATCACTTATGGAACTAATCCGGGTATGGGTATGGGCATCACGCAGCATATTCCTACAACCGAGGGTATGAATGAAACAACGAAAACTTCATTCTTGAAATCTCTGGACTATATGGGATTTCAGCCGGGTGAATCATTGTTGGGTAAAAAGATTGATTATGTATTTCTGGGCGCTTGTACTAATGGGCGTATCGAAGACTTCCGCGCATTCGCTTCCATAGTGAAAGGGCGTCAGAAAGCTGAACATGTGATTGCATGGTTAGTGCCGGGTTCTTGGATGGTTGATGCCCAGATCCGTGAAGAAGGATTGGATAAGATTCTGGAAGATGCCGGTTTTGCCATTCGTCAGCCGGGATGTTCGGCTTGTCTGGCCATGAACGATGATAAGATTCCTGCCGGTAAATATTCAGTTTCTACCAGTAACCGTAATTTTGAAGGACGTCAGGGGCCGGGAGCCCGTACGTTATTGGCCAGCCCGCTTGTGGCGGCTGCAGCTGCCGTAACGGGAGTGATTACCGATCCGAGAGAACTGATGTAATAGAGCTATAGGACGATCGGGGATTTACTGCTCAAGGAGTTTGTGAACGGAGATTGTCCGCCTGCACTGTAAATCGCAATTATTTAAATCGAAAATAAAAAGATGAAAGCAAAATTCAATATACTTACAAGTACTTGTGTGCCTCTTCCATTAGAGAATGTGGATACAGACCAGATTATTCCCGCGCGTTTTTTGAAAGCTACAACCAAGGAGGGGTTTGGAGAGAACTTGTTCAGGGACTGGCGTTACGATAAACAAGGGAATAAAATAGAATCATTCGTGTTGAATGACCCTACATATGGAGGACAAATTTTGGTAGCCGGAAAAAATTTTGGTTCGGGATCCAGCCGAGAGCATGCTGCCTGGGCCATTGCCGATTATGGTTTCCGTGTAGTGGTGAGTAGTTTCTTTGCAGATATTCATAAAAACAATGAATTGAATAATTTCGTTCTTCCGGTTGTGGTAACCGAGGAATTTCTTGCAGAGTTGTTCGATTCCATCTTTAAGAATCCGAAGATGGAAGTGGAAGTTAACCTGCCGGAACAAACCATCACTAACAAAGCTACCGGAAAGAGTGAACATTTTGAAATCAATGCCTACAAGAAGCACTGTCTGATGAATGGACTTGACGACATCGACTTTTTGTTGACTAATAAAGATAAAATAGAACAATGGGAAAAGGCGTCAAAATAGAAATCATGGACACGACTCTCCGCGACGGTGAACAGACCAGCGGAGTATCGTTTGTGCCCCATGAAAAACTAATGATTGCCCGACTTCTGCTGGAGGAGTTGAAAGTAGATCGTGTGGAGGTAGCTTCGGCACGTGTGTCCGATGGAGAGTTTGATGCGGTGAAAATGATATGTGACTGGGCTGCCCGAAGGAATCTACTGCAAAAAGTAGAGGTATTGGGGTTCGTCGACGGACATACTTCATTGGATTGGATTCATGCTACCGGATGTCGTGTCATCAATCTGCTGTGCAAAGGTTCGCTGAAACATTGTACCTGCCAGTTGAAGAAAACGCCCGAAGAACATATCGAAGACATTCTTGCCGTAGTGGATTATGCCAATGAACTCGATATTGAGGTTAATGTATATCTGGAGGATTGGAGTAATGGTATGAAGGACTCTCCCGAATATGTGTTCCGGATTGTGGATGCATTGAAGGAGACCACTATCAAACGGTTTATGCTTCCCGACACATTGGGTATCCTGAACCCGCTTCAGGTGATTGAGTTTATGCGGAAGATGAAAAAGCGTTATCCTGACACACATTTCGACTTTCACGCACACAATGATTATGATCTGGCTGTAAGTAATGTGCTTGCTGCCGTGCTGAGTGGGGTAAAAGGGCTCCATACCACTATCAACGGTTTGGGTGAACGTGCCGGAAATGCTCCTTTGGCGAGTGTACAGGCCATCTTGAAAGACCATTTCAATGCCATAACCAATATCGATGAGAGCCGGCTGAATGATGTGAGTCGTGTGGTCGAATCGTATTCGGGCATTGTGATACCCGCCAACAAACCGATTGTAGGTGAGAATGTATTTACTCAGGTGGCCGGCGTACATGCCGATGGAGACAATAAAAGTAATCTTTATTGTAATGATCTGCTTCCCGAGCGTTTCGGGCGTATACGCGAGTATGCTTTGGGGAAAACTTCCGGTAAGGCCAATATTCGCAAGAATCTTGAAAGTCTGGGACTGGAACTGGATGAAGAGTCCATGAAGAAGGTTACGGAGCGAATCATTGAGTTGGGTGATAAGAAAGAGTTGGTTACTCAGGAAGACTTGCCCTATATTATTTCTGATGTGTTGAAGCACGATGGCATGAGCAATAAAGTAAAATTGAAAAGCTACTTTGTCACTTTAGCACACGGATTGAAGCCGATGGCAACACTAAGTATCGAAATCGACGGTCAGGTTTACGAAGAAAGTTCTTCCGGTGATGGACAGTACGATGCCTTCGTACGCGCTTTGCGTAAAGTATATAAGGTGACTTTGGGGCGTAAGTTCCCGATGCTGATTAATTATGCCGTAAGTATCCCCCCCGGAGGCCGTACCGATGCCTTCGTGCAGACAGTCATCACCTGGAGTTTTGGTGAAAAGGTGTTCCGTACTCGTGGATTGGATGCCGACCAGACAGAGGCTGCCATCAAAGCTACTATTAAAATGCTGAATATAATAGAAGAATATTAATTATTGAACAATATGGATTTTAAAATTGCTGTATTAGCCGGTGACGGCATCGGACCGGAAATCTCTGTACAAGGTGTAGAGGTGATGAGTGCCGTCTGTGAGAAGTTTGGACATAAGGTAAACTATGAATATGCCATTTGTGGTGCGGATGCTATTGATAAAGTAGGTGATCCTTTCCCCGAAGAAACCTATCAGGTGTGTAAGAATGCCGATGCAGTTCTCTTTTCGGCTGTAGGTGATCCTAAGTTTGACAATGACCCGACTGCCAAGGTACGTCCGGAACAAGGGCTGCTGGCTATGCGTAAGAAACTCGGTTTGTTTGCCAATATCCGTCCGGTGCAAACCTTTAAATGTCTGGTTCATAAGTCTCCTCTTCGTGCAGAGTTAGTAGAGGGAGCCGACTTCCTGTGTATCCGTGAGCTGACGGGTGGTATGTATTTCGGTGAGAAATATCAGGATAATGATAAAGCATATGATACGAATATGTATACACGTCCCGAAATTGAACGTATCCTGAAAGTCGGTTTTGAATACGCAATGAAGCGTCGCAAACACCTTACTGTAGTCGATAAAGCCAATGTGCTTGCTTCCAGTCGTTTGTGGAGACAAATTGCACAAGAGATGGCCCCGCAGTATCCGGAGGTGACTACTGATTATATGTTTGTGGATAATGCTGCAATGAAGATGATCCAGGAGCCTAAGTTCTTTGACGTAATGGTGACGGAGAATACCTTTGGCGACATTCTAACCGACGAAGGTTCTGTAATTAGCGGTTCTATGGGATTACTCCCGTCTGCTTCTACGGGCGAGAGTACTCCGGTGTTCGAACCGATTCACGGTTCATGGCCGCAGGCAAAAGGTTTGAATATTGCTAACCCACTGGCACAAATCCTTTCGGTAGCAATGTTGTTCGAATACTTCGATTGCAAAGCCGAAGGCGCTTTGATCCGTAAGGCTGTCGATGCTTCTTTGGATGCAAATGTACGTACCCCCGAAATTCAGGTAGAAGGTGGTGATAAGTTTGGCACGAAAGAAGTAGGAGCATGGATTGTTGATTACATCCGGAAAGCCTGATTTCGTTTTTATATTTATAAAACAACAGACAATGCCGGAGAGGAGTGACATTCTTTCCGGCATTCTTTTTCTGTTTTAAGTCTGTATGAATGTTATAATCCGGTTTCATTTTTTCTTTTTGTGCTATAAAAACATAAATTAGATTTGGTTTGTTGTTTCAATACCCCTGTTTTATTTCTTATTTTTTGTATTTTTGCAGGATATTTACAATGAGGCAATGAATAAAACGATCAATTATCAACTGACTATCGTTGTTCCGGTATACAACGAAGAAGACAATATCTACTCTTTGGAACAGAAATTGGGAGAATTTTTGCCCAACTCTATTTGTACGGCTTGTGTATTGTTTGTGAACGATGGTTCACGTGATAACAGTAAGCAACGTATCATGGAGGTATGCGCGCGCAATAAGGATTTCTTTTATATGGATCTGGCGAAAAATTCCGGATTGAGTGCCGCCATGAAAGCGGGTATCGACTACGCTGAGTCGGTATATGTGGGATACATGGATGCCGATCTTCAGACTACTCCCGAGGATTTCAATCTGTTATTGAAGGATATTGCCGACTATCAGTTGGTGATGGGTATCCGTGCCAATCGTAAAGACTCCTTTTTTAAAAACCTCCAGTCCAAGATTGCCAATGGTTTCCGGCGGATGATGACCCATGATGGTGTTCAGGATACAGGTTGCCCTCTTAAAGTGTTGCATACGGCCTATGCCAAACGTATTCCGTTCTTTACGGGTATGCACCGTTTTCTTCCTGCGTTGATTTTATTGCAGGATGCTAAGATCAAACAGATTCCTGTCCGTCATTTCCCGCGTGTAGCAGGTACATCCAAGTATCATTTGTGGAACAGACTGGTTTCTCCTTTCCTCGATTGCTTTGCGTACCGTTGGATGAAGAAGAGATATATTAATTATCGTGTCGGCGACAATAACTTAATGGAGTAGTCTTGTGGGAGGTAACGGCTTTATTTATGTAATCGGTTTTTTGGCGCAGGCTTTTTTCTCTGCGCGCATCATATTCCAGTGGGTACTATCGGAAAAAGCAAAGAAGGTAGTATCTCCTTCCATATTTTGGATTCTGAGCATTGCCGGTTCTTATCTGTTGTGTATCTATGGGTGGTTGCGTGATGATTTTTCTATTATCTTCGGACAGTTTATTTCTTATTATATCTATTTGTGGAATCTGAACGAGAAGGGTATTTGGAATAAATTGCACGGGGTACTGAAAACTCTGCTGGTAATTACCCCCATTATTGCAGCAGCTTTTATGCTGCACGATGCACAACACTTTATCGATAGTTTTTTCCGAAATGAAAAGGTGCCTCTCTGGCTGTTGGTCTTCGGTTCAATGGGGCAAGTCATTTTCACTCTTCGTTTTGTATATCAATGGGCTTATTCATTCCATCATAAAGAGTCTTTACTGCCTGCCGGTTTCTGGATTATCAGTCTGGTCGGTTCATCGGTTATTGTGGCATACGGTGTATTCCGTCTCGATCCGGTTCTGATTTTGGGTCAGTCTGTCGGTTTCGTAGCCTATTTTCGCAATCTGATGATTGGGCGTAAAAGCTCCAAGCAATCAGTTGCCTATGAAAAGTAAATTTCTTCCGTTTTTATTATTGCTGGCAGTATTGCCCGTGCTGATTTTCCGGGATTATACTCCCTCCAATGAGTTACGCTATCTGAGCATTGTCGACGAGGCACTGCGCAATGGTGATATTTTTACGTTCACCAATCACGGTGTGCAATATGCCGATAAACCTCCTTTGTATTTCTGGATTCTGATGCTGGGCAAATGGTTGCTGGGCAGTCATGCCATGTGGTTTGCGTCACTTTTCTCTTTCATTCCTGCTCTGGTGATTATGCTGGTAATGGATCGATGGGTAGAACGTGAAACATCTGCGGCCAATCGTCTTTCGGCACAGCTAATGTTGATGAGTTGCGGCTTGTTTTTAGGGTTGGCAGTTGTTTTGCGTATGGATATGCTGATGTGTATGTTCATCGTTCTTGCCCTCCGTACTTTCTACCGGATGTTGAAAGGGCAGGGCAGCAAGAACCGGAATGCCTTTCTGTTTCCCTTCTATATTTTTATGGCTGTTTTCTCCAAAGGTCCGGTCGGTATACTGGTACCCTTGCTGTCTACTTTTGTCTTTCTGCTTATCACCGGGCGTGTGAAAACCTTCGGACGCTATTGGGGATGGAAGACATTTGCCGTGCTACTGTTAGGATGTTTCATCTGGTTTGGTGGTGTCTGTTGGGAAGAGGGAGGTTTGAACTATCTGCATGATCTGCTATTCCGCCAGACTGTAGGACGGGCTGTCAATGCTTTCGACCATAGTGCACCCTTCTATTATTATTTTATTTCCGTTTGGTATTCGTTGGCTCCTTGGGCGTTATTGCTGATAGGGGTGATTGTGGCTGGGGCATGTCGTCGGTTAATCCGTTCAGATCTGGAGCGTTTCTTTATGGTAATCATCCTCAGTACTTTGCTGATGTTGTCTTGTTTCAGTGGTAAACTTGCCGTCTATTTGGCACCGACTTTCCCATTTTTTGTCTATCTGGCCGTACTTTTGCTATCACATTTCCGATGGAATCAATGGCTGGCGTTGACGTTGGTTCTTCCTGCCGTTGTTTTTGTGGCAGGCCTGCCCGCTCTTATCGTGTTGGGACGAATGCCGGGCACCGAATTTCTGGGACAGAAGCTTTTTTACGTGGCCGGTGGAGTGTTGACAGTTAGTGGTTGTGCGGCTCTGTATTTCCTCTATCGGAAGAAATCGTTGAACAAGACTATCAATACGCTTGCCTTCGGATTGTTTTGTGCTATCTTTGTGGGCGGTTGGGATGTACCTGCCATTAACAGTGAATTGGGTTATTCCGAATTATGCCGGAAAGCAGTGGAACTTTCCAAAGAAAAAGGGACTTCCGGTTATTGTGTCCTGAATGTACGTCGTCCTGAGAATATGGATGTCTACCTGCACGAAGGGGTGAAAGAAGTGACTGAAGAAGAAGTTTTGGATAATAAATGTCAGAATACCATCCTGATGATTTCGAACAAGAAAATACGTTCGAACAAGGAACTGCAGAAATTTGTTGACGGTAAGGAACATTATGTTATAGGCCGTTTTTCCGTAATGGTACTCTAAATAAGATTGAATCATGAAAGTATTAGTGACAGGAGCTGCCGGTTTTATCGGCTCTTATACAGTAAAAGCATTGATAGCACAGAGTTGCGAAGTTGTAGGGTTGGATATAATCAATTCTTATTATGATGTGCAGTTGAAGTACGACCGCCTTGCTGATACTGGTATAGCAAAAGAGTCGATAGAAGATGGTGTATTGTTACCAAGTTCTAAATACCCTTCTTATCGCTTTATTAAGATCGATTTGACTGATCGTGACGGACTGAACCACTTGTTTGAATCCGAACATTTTGATGTTGTGGTTAATCTGGCAGCCCAGGCGGGTGTGCGCTATTCGATAGAAAATCCTTATGCGTACATCGAATCGAATGTTGTAGGTTTCCTGAACTTGCTGGAGTGTTGCCGTCATTACCCGGTGAACCATCTGGTATATGCCAGCTCAAGCAGCATTTATGGCCTGAATGACAAGGTGCCTTACGCTGAGACGGATAAGGCCGATACACCGGTAAGTTTATACGCAGCGACGAAAAAGTCGAATGAACTGATGGCCCATGCTTATAGCAAACTGTACGGTATACCGACTACCGGTGTGCGTTTCTTTACAGTGTACGGTCCGTGGGGACGTCCGGATATGGCTCCATGCCTGTTTATGAAAGCAATCCTGAACGGAGATCCCATTAAAGTATTCAATAATGGGCAGATGCGTCGTGACTTCACCTATATAGACGATATCATCGCAGGGTTGATGAAGATCATCGCCCATCCTTCTGCCGATCCTATTCCTTTCTATATTTATAATATCGGTAATTCCGCTCCTGTGGAACTGATGGATTTCATTTCTGTGATTGAGAAAACAGCGGGTAAGACGGCAGTTAAGCAGATGATGGGGATGCAGCCGGGAGACGTGGTATGTACTTATGCCGATACAAGCCGGTTGGAAAATGATTTTGGCTATAAGCCTTCTACTTCCATAGAAGAAGGAATCCGAAAATTCTATGACTGGTATATAAAGTATTTCAATAAGTAACGTACAAAATCTTACTTTTGATAACCTGAAAATCTTTCCTGATGGTCCTCAGTGGATAATCGCACGCAGACAGAAAACAAAAAGAAAATAAAGCGGTGGCAGTATATCCTCGGGACAAATAAATGAAAAGGAAATGATAAATGCCGGATTATGGAAACACTTGGAAAGATTATTTTTTATCTATCAAACTTAGCCTTATATCATCTTCTGATGTGGTGGGGAGTCAATACATTGTGTGTTGGGGTGGTAGCTGCCGGTTTTGAATATTGGATACTTTTTGCTGTGCTTATTTTCTTAGGGATAAGTACTTTTAGCTATTTACTGGCGCACTATTTTTGGAATAGTAGCTATTGGGGGATGTTCCTCAAAAATGCAGGTATGTTCCTTTTGGCTTTATTTGTTACTTATTTAAGAATGATGTTTTACGACCTGTAATTGTCGGGATGCCTTTCTGCATCTGCCTGACTTTCATGTTTTGGGGATACCTTTGCCTTTGAAAGAGTTCTTTTGATAGTAATGCCGTGCAAATACTTGAAAATAGGACAATTGCTAAAACATTACTTCTTTTTCTACAATGCCACGATAAAACAATTAATGTTCAAATAGCCGGCATAAATTAATCACTATTTTAAATAAGATTTCATTTCGCCCAAAGTCCTAAGGCATAGAAAGAAAATCTGCTTGAAAGGGCAATCAAACTTCATCTTTGCAGCCAAGATGTGTGTCTTCGCCGCCAAGATATACATCTTGCCTGCGGAGATGTATATCTTCACCGCTAAGATGAAGAAAGTTAGGCATAGAACTTGGATTACACCCGGATGAGCCGGTAAGAGAAATATGAGGAGGATTGGAGTACGTATTGGATTGCTAAGTTCTTTCAGGACTATATCCGCAGTGTAGAAAACGCAATTCGGAGCTTTTAAGGCTAACAAATAATTCACATCTCTTAAGTCTTTGGCAGATGTTATGCAGCAAAGATAAGAATAAGAATTAATAAAATGCAAAAATAGAATCTTTTTTTTAATAAATACCAGAGAACTTAGACTAACCAATCTTTTGTAGTAAATCGAAACGGCATCCTTAATTTCTATCTTATAGATATAAGTTGCATATATTCAGTGTATTATATTTTAGTTTGGTAGAATATGGGTACAAATAAGTATAAATGATACGGTTGTTCCTTCAAAAAAGCATCTGCATTTCTTGCTTTTACTCTGATAAACTGTACAAAATTCCTGTCTTTCCAAGTCCTGAAAGGACTACTCCCCAATGAATTGTTTTTCGGAATAGGATATCAGCATAGTTCAGCAAAGTTTTAATGTCGACAGAAAACTAATAATCAAAACTAAAAGGCCTATGAAGACTTAGAAGAACGACCAAACTGATTCCGGATTTATACATCTTCCGGATGGAACATTCCTTTTTTTATGTTTAACCGAAAAATTTAATGTATGACAAAAAGAACTAACCTGTTTCCGAGTTTGATCAAAGCTCGTGAAATGAATTGCCTCAAAATAGCAGGTACCAGTTTGCTGCTATTATGTATGTCACCCCAGTTTGCTGTGGCCGATAGCCTAAAGCAAGATGCAGTTACCGTCACACAGCAGCACAATGTAAAAGCCAGCGGCATTGTTACCGATGAAGCCGGCGAACCTCTCGTTGGTGTATCCGTATTGGTAAAAGGGACTACTTTGGGAAGTATTACCGACCTGAAAGGAAGATTCTCTCTGGATGTTCCGGAAGGAAGCACTTTTGAGATTTCTTATATTGGTTATAAAACACAGATTGTCAAAGCGGAGAGAACTCCGATGAATATTGTTCTGAAGGAGGATACTCAGAAGCTGGATGAAGTTGTTGTAGTGGGCTTTGGTACCCAAAAGAAGGTTAACTTGACGGGGGCGGTATCGGCTGTGACCGGTGACGATATTTCGAAACGACCGGTTGCCAATGCCGCTATCCTGTTGCAAGGACAAATTCCGGGATTGCGTGTCAATCAGGGGCTTGGACAGCCCGGTGGCGAAGGGACTTCTTTCCGTATCCGTGGTCAGGGGACTTTCTCTTCTGCCGGATCAGATCCTTTGATCCTGATCAATGGTGTACCGGGTAGTATGACCAACCTCGACCCCAGTGTGATCGAGAGTGTTTCCGTTTTGAAAGATGCTGCTTCGGCGGCCATTTACGGAGCAAGAGCCGCCAACGGTGTTATTCTCGTTACTACCAAGCAGGGGGCCGTGGGAGATAAGGTGAGCATTAGTTATCATGGGAATATTGGTTTGCATACACCGACCAAACTCTACGACCGGATTACCAATTCGGCAGAATATATGGAGTTGGCAAATCTGGCCTGGAAGAACTCCGGAACCGGAAAGCAGTACACCCAAGATCAGATCAACCTCTATCGGAATAATGTCGGTGACCCCCAATATCCCAATTTCGATTGGCAGGACTATATGTTCCGTACGGCCGTAGTGCAGACACATAATCTCTCGATGGCCGGAAGTACAGAGAAAACTACTTATAACGTGGCTTTGAATTTTGTAGATCAGCCGGGTACTATGCGTGGATTCAAATATAGAAAGTATAACGCCACAATCGACCTTACCGCACGCATTACCAATTTCATCAAAGTCGGAACCTATGCCAACCTGATGTATGGTGAAACGGAACAACCCCGTCAAGGCCAGAACGATGCATTCCTCTCTACTCTTTCGCAAGCACCGACCTATATGCCTTGGTTGCCGGACGACGGAACAGGGATTCGTCGTTGGACAAGTTCGGCTTATTCGTTCGAAAGCCATAACAAGAATATGCCTGCCATTATCGGAGAGAATGCGATGAAACGTGACAACAATTTCGATATTAATGCCCAGTTGTGGTTAGAGATTAACCTGGCTAAGGGATTGACATGGTACACCAAGGGTGCTGCCCGTCTTCAGTCGAACAAAAGTAAAGACTGGAGAGGGAGTACGACTTATACTTACGATTACCACACCGGAGAGAAGTCGTCCGAGCTTGATAAAGGAGGATTGGGGCTGAGCGTGGGCGATAGCCGCCGTTTCTATACCAATCTTTATAGTTACTTGAAATATGACCTGTCACTGGCGGAGAATGCACACAATTTCTCTTTGATGGTAGGTTATAATCAGGAATCGGAAAAATATGAAACGCTCAACGCTTACCGTAAGGACTTTGCCTTTGACCTGCCGGTGCTCAATGCCGGTGGTACGGCCGATTGGAGCAACAGCGGAGGTGAAGAAGAATGGGCTATCCAGTCTTTATTCGGACGTTTCAACTATAATTTCAAGGAGCGCTATCTGTTTGAAGCCAATATGCGCTATGACGGAACTTCGCGTATTTCCGATGAAAACCGTTGGGGTGTGTTCCCGTCATTCTCAGTCGCCTGGCGTGCTACGGAAGAAGAGTTCATAAAAAAAATGAACCTCAACTGGCTGAATAACTTCAAACTGAGAGGCTCATGGGGACAGTTGGGCAACCAGAATATCGGGCTTTATCCTTATCAGGCCATGATCTCCGGGGTAAATGACTATCCGTTTACCAAAACTTCGGACGGAGTGGTTATCGGTTATCAGCAGACGGCTTATGCCAATCGTAACATCAAGTGGGAGACGACTACCATTACCGATATCGGTTTTGACTTACAGGTGTTTGACGGTTTGAGTGTGACCTTCGACTGGTATAAAAAGACCACCGATGACATTTTGCGCTCTTCACAGGTGTCCAGTTTGCTCGGACTTTCGGCTCCGACTGTAAACAATGGCTCGGTAGAGAATAAAGGTATAGAGGTTGCCCTGAATTATGCCAATATGGTAAAGGGAGGCACACTCAAGGGACTCCGTTACAATGCCGGTGTTTATTTTGACCGTTCGCGCAACAAACTGACTGAATTTGGCGCAGAGGAGATCGGAAGTTACAGTATCAAACGTGAGGGACTGCCTTATGATGAATACTACATGCTGGAGTGCATCGGTGTATTTGCCGACCAAGCTGAGATCAATGCTTCGCCGAAGCAATTCAATGATAACACCCAGCCGGGTGACCTGAAGTATAAGGATATCAGCGGCCCTGATGGGAAACCGGACGGAGTGATCGACAACTATGACCGCCGTACTTTCTCCGGACGCTTCCCCGGCTTTGAATATGGCATCAATGCCAGTGCCACCTGGAAAGGCTTCGACCTGTCGTTGATAGGTCAGGGAGTAGCTGATAAGAAATATTACACCACTGACTGGGGAGTGCAGCCTTTCATGCAAGGCGCTTCTCCCAACAAAGACTATATCAAGCACATGTGGACGGAAGAAAACCCGTATGGAGCCAAACATCCCAAACTTTATTGGCAGGATATGGGCGGAGGCAAGAATACACGTCCCAACAGCTATTATCTGAAAGACGCTTCTTTCTTCCGGTTGAAGAATGTGACACTTGGCTATACGTTACCGCGGGTATGGACCGAAAAGGCAAATATCTCCAAAGTACGTATTTACTTCTCCGGTGACAACCTGTTGACCCTGACCCCTTACAAAGGACTCGACCCCGAACGTAACGGTGACGGAAGAGATGCCATCTATCCACAAAACAGAATCTACTCGTTTGGTTTAAATGTTGAATTTTAATTAGGACATGCAATGAAAAAGAATATTCATATATTGTTAGCTGCCACATTACTTTTCGGTGCCACCTCGTGTGAAGACTTTCTTCAGAAAGATCCTCCGTCAAGTCCTTCGCAAAGCGTATTCTGGCAGAAGAAGAGTGACTTTGAATCAGCTTTGGCCGGAACCTATTCGGTCATGTACTCCGGTGTATTCTCTCAGATTATGCCTTGTCTGGACGGATTGACCGATAATGCAATCGTGCAACACAGTGAAGGTACCTACGGTTGGGCCAAGACCATCGCCCAGGGAGACCTTACTCCCAATCAGGGCGGGTTCGTGACCGACATTTATGGTAATTGCTATAAAGGCATTGCCCGTGTACATATCCTGATGGAACAACTCGAACAGTATACCGGATCGGATATCAGTGCAGACGATAAGAAGTTTATGCTCGCACAGTGTAAAGCGTTGCGCGGTTACTTTTATTCATGGTTGTATCAGTGTTACAAAGAAGTGCCTGTCGTGACCCAGTCACTCGATCTGAACACAATGTACCAGCCTAAGGCCACCCGTGCCGAAGTGTTGAACCGTGTGATGACCGACTATGACGAGGCTATCAGCGAATTGCCCGATAAATTGTATTCCGACTCACAGACGTCCGGACGATTTACCGTTTCGGCTGTCAAGGCTCTGAAGGCGAGAATTCTGTTGTTCGATGCCTACGATAGCAATGGGAAGGCCATCCCTTCGAAGATGGAAGAGGTGCTGACTTTGTTGCAGAGTATCAAAGGATATAGCCTGGCAGCACGTGTACGTGACAATTTTATCTCTGAGAAACAATTGGCATCACCGGAAATCATGTTCTCCGTCCGCTTCTTGCGTCCGAACCTGACTCACTCCATGGACTTGTATTATGGTGCCTGGGCTGTTCTCGATCCGACCCGCAATATGGTGGATGCATTTGAATGTACGGATGGAAAACCGTGGGGAGAGTCGCCTCTGACCGTACGTCCTGACGAAAGTATATTGTATGGTAACAATGATGCGCTGAAGAAAGCAGAACGTGCCAAGATGTTCATGAACAGGGACCGCCGTCTGTATGAGTCGGTCAATCACTCCATGATGGCTAACTTTGCCGGTGACGGATGGAAAGACGAGGAGGTACAGGTGAACGAATCGAACAATAAAGGACCTACCGGTTTCAGTGCCCTCAAATACATTCAGCCTACGGATGTGACACCCGGATACAGTACTGTTTCGGATGCAGATGTAATCGTGTTGCGCTATGCTCATGTATTGTTGATGATAGCCGAGGCGGAGAATGAAGCCCATGGAGCCACTACAACAGCTCTGGATGCTATAAACAAAGTAAGGACACGTTCGGGACAGCCGGCTATTGAGGCAGGTATTTCACAGGACGACCTTCGCGAACGTATCCGGAACGAATGGCGTATTGAGACTTGTTTTGAAGGTTTACGTTACTTCCAGTTGAAACGATGGAAGCTGATGGATAAACTGGTGAACGGAGCGGAAGATCCCGCCTATCCGGGATATATCAAGGTGTATAAACCTGCATTTGAATTTTTCCCCATTCCGCAGTCCGAAATAGACAAGGCAGGCGGTGTCCTGAAGCAAGATCCGGCCTATGGGTAAGGGTACGAAGAAGACATGACCGGTAGCCGGATTCACGGTTGGTAATAAAGATGATAAGCCGACGGAACGCATGCTTCATAAGGAAGAAGCGCGTTGCCGTCGGCTTTTTGTAACAGACGAGATATCAGATAATAAATCGGATAATCTCGTGTATGTGATTCTTTTTTCAATATATCTATTGGTTTATCACTTTTTAATCAAAGATGGTGTGCCAATTTTTATCATAATATGCATCAAAACATAGTCTGACTTGCTCTGCATTGTTCTTTTCCTCTGCCAGTGGAGGTAGTTCGTCTAATCCGAAATATTCACTTTTAACGGTTTCCAGATTGTCAGTGAACTCACCTCCCACGACTTTGCATAATACAAAAGCCTTGGTAACTCCATAGGCATATTCGGGCAGGTTGTGTAGTTTTCTATCTTGTACAGCAATTAGTTTTATTGGAATTACATCCAGTCCTGCTTCTTCTTTCACTTCTTTGACAGTGTTTGTTTTAATAGATTCGTATACATCGACCCATCCTCCGGGTAAAGACCACGTACCATTTTTTTCTTTAACAAGCAGAATTTTATCCTTTTGGAATATAGCGGCTCTTGTGTCCAGTTTAGGGGTTTGGAACCCTGTTTCATTGCAAAAGACAGATTTCACATGACTCAATGAATATCCGCTACCTAAACTGATCATTTCAGCTGAAATCTCCCGTATTCTTTCAAATCGTTCTATATCGAATGGATCTTTTGAGTAGCATAGCCCTCCCTGTGCTAAAAATTGCAGTTCTGTTGCCAATTTTACCCAGGGCATTCTGTCACGTTTATTCTTGTCGATGGATAAAAGATAAAGAATATCAGTGGGATGATTAAAGTAATAATCTGTGTGGATATGGTTTACACAGTGGCATCCCCACAATGCCAAACCGAAAGCTACGCCCGCACTTGACGCACATTGCATGTCGTAAAATGTGTCTCCAATATAAATGGCTTCCTCTTTCTTTGTTTTCGACTGTTCGAGATATCTCAGCATGGGGGCAGGAGAAGGCTTAGGCTTATCACTGTCTCCGGCACAAATTACGGTATCAAAATACCCGTCCAGGCCGAAGGGAGAAAAATCAGTTTTGTATTCTTCCCTGTTTTTGGATGTTATGACACCTAATTTGTAACCCCGGTTTCTGAGCTCTTTCAGAACATCTGCTACGCAGTCAAATAGTCTGATCGTATGAGAATAATTGGCAAGACAAGTATTCCAGACGATATTACCATTTTGTGTATCTGATATTCCCAACTGCTTCAATGCTTCCTCCCCGGGTATCCCCAAAGCGAAAGTTAGGTCGGACAGCTCCACTTTTTCGTTTTTTAATTCCCATATTGTATCACGCAGAGAATTTAATACGGCATATTCCGTGTCGAGTAAGGTGCCGTCTATGTCAAATATTACCGATTTAATCATATTCCTATATGTTTTTGTTGTTGAAATAAAGACATTGTTATTTGAGGCAAAAGTAGGAAGGATAAACCGGAAAAAATTTGTGATAGATTAAAATAGTGTGTTGCTAATACTCTGCCCGTATTTTACTTAGTGTGGGTAAGGTAATGCCGAGGTAAGAGGATATATAGCCTAAATTAATCCTGTTGTGTAAGTCGGGGAAATCTTTTAGCAACTTTTCATAACGTTCTTTGGCCGTAAGCGTAAGTCTTTCAATACGCAGATTTTGTAATAGTAGGAATGCTTCCTGATGGGCGATACGGGCCCAATTCGCTAATTCGGCATTTGTTTGGAATAAATTGTTAAGTGTATCTATCGGTATGGAATATGCCACCGTTTCTTCAAGAGTCTGCACATATTCAAAGCCTACCTTATTTTTTAGGAAATCCAACGAACCGTAAGTCCAATCTCCTTCTTTTGAAAACCAGGTGGTGGTTTCCTTGCCATCAGTCAAAACATAGGATCTTGTAAGTCCCGATTCAATGAAAAACACATTCCTATCCGGCTTATTTGCGCTTATTATATGAGTTTTGGTGGGGAATAGGTGTTTCTTGAATCCGGAAGTCAATAGTTCTATTGAATCGTTCGATACAGGATATTTTTTCTTTATGGATTCTATGATCTTATTCATATACAGTCGGGACCGTTATGCCATGATGAAAGCGTAAATCAGAATTCCCAACGTGGTCAGCAAACCGGCATAGATCGTGATTTCCGTATGTTTCACTTTGCCGAAGGAGGTGCCTTTGGCTATTTTCTTCAACAGATAGCACATCAGTGCAGCTCCGCAGCATCCTATGACAGCTCCTACAATCAGGTCGCCCGGATAGTGTACCCCCAGATAGATGCGTGTATAGCAGTTCAGTGTGGCCCATAGGAGAATGAAAAGGCTCAGCCACCGTTTGCGGAACAGGAAAACCAGGAAGAAGGCAAGTCCGAAAGAGTTGGAGGCATGACAGGATGGAAACCCGTAGCGTCCGCCCCGGTAGTTGTTTACTACGTGAACGAGGTCGGAGATCGGATTCTCCGGGTTTGCCGGGCGCAAGCGCTCTACGACGGGACGTATCAGGCCGGCACAAACCTGATCGGCAAAAGTAATGGTCAGCGCGATGGCAGCCAGACAGCACAAAGTTATTTTCCAGTTGAAATTCTTTAGCAGTACATACAAGATGCTGGCATACATCGGCACCCAGATCCATTTCCCGGTGAAGGTACTCATAAAATAGTCGGCAAAGGTGTTATGAAAACCGTTGAGGTATAGCAGCAGGTTCTGGTCTACGTTGGCCAGTGACTGGATAAGGTCGTTAGTCATATCGTTGTTGGGTTATGGGGTGATTATCTTTTAGCGAGGTCGTCGTACAGCTTTTGCAAATATGCTTTAGCTTTGGGTAAATTCTCTCCTTTATGTTCTCCTTCGTCCGAAACGACAGAGTTCGATTCACAGTTGAATACGACTTCATTTTCCGGTGTCATCATTCCGAAAGCGTTCGGGAAAGTGAAGAATCCGAAGTGAGGAGAGGCCGGGTTAAGCATGTTTTTACTGAAAGCGAATTCTTTGTGCGGAAGTCCCAGTTGCCCCAGCAGTGTGGCGGCAATGTCGATCTGTGAACCGTAAGTATCGATATGTTTCGGTTCTTTCACCGCTCCTCCTATGAAAATCAACGGAATCCGGTAACGGTCTACGGTCAGGTTATCTATATCCTGCGGATAGGCTCCCAGATGATCGGGTACAAGAATGATGACCGTATTCTTCCATAAAGGAGTATCTTTGAACCGACGTACAAAGTCGCCGGCACAACTGTCCGCATAAGCAAAAGCATTCAGTCTCGGATTGTCCAGCCGTTGAAACGGAACTTCGAAAGGTTCGTGACTGCTCGAAGTCTGTACTATTTTCATAAAAGGTTCTTTGGGAGGATTCTGTTCCAGGTCGTTCAGCAGTCGGTTGAATACCACGTGGTCGTGTGCTCCCCATTTGCTGAGACGTTCGGAAAGAGGAAAATCCTTATCGGAAACAATGTTGTCGATTCCTGCCTGAATCAGGTAAGAACGCATATTGGTGAAGTCGGCATCTCCTCCGTAATAATATTGCAAGTCGTATCCTGCCTTTTTCAGGCTGCCGGGGATCGAAGGCAAGTGTTGCGTCTTCTTCGGGTACTTCATGATGCTGGTGGTCGGTTGTGCCGGATAACCACTGATGATGGCTGCCAGGCCGCGGTCGGTACGGAAGCTGTTGGCGAAGAAGTGGGTAAACAAAACCCCTTCACGTCCGAACTGATCCATGTTGATAGCTACGTTGGGTTCTCCTCCAAGGGTTTCCATCAGTTTGGACGAGAAGCTTTCGAGTATGATTAATACTACGTTCGGGCGTTCGGTAGTGAAAAGCTGAGGAACACTGTCGGACGGAGTAACCGGTTTATCCTTGAGTTCTGCGAAGAGTTTGTCGGCCTCCTCAGCCGTCATGAACCGGTATTGTTTGTCGAAATTATCCTGTCGCGACAACGACTCCATCAGGCTGAAACAAGGATTGATGGCTGCATGGTTCAGTCGCTGGTTGCTGCTGAAGTAAGCTTTGCTCAGATTCATGGTCGACACCGTGAAGCCTCCCCGTATCGGGATGAACAGGAGTCCGGTGACGAGCAGCAGAACTCCGGATACGCTTAACCGGTGGAAAGGTATTTTCAGAGGTTGCTTCTGATAAATCAGCACCCGATAGAATATCCAGTAAAGCAGGGCTGCATAAACGGCGATTGCGGCCAGTCCGGCTATTACGACCCAAATGCTGACACTGGCCAATGCGTCTTTGGGAGAAGAAAAGAGGTAAAAAAGCGGGGTGGCATCCAGACGGAACCCCCAGTATTCATATAACCCTAAGTCGCCGATAAAGATACAGGATAGCAGGATGGCTATGATCATGAAGTATACCCGGCGTATCTGGCGGATAATGGAAGGTTGTATCCAGACCGAAGCGATCAGCAATAGTCCGGGAATAGCGGTCAGATAACCGGCAAGCGAAAGGTCCAACGGAAGCCCGTGCCCTATCACGGAGAAATAATCAGTCCATGACACCTTATTATATAAGGTATGGTAGTAACCCATGAAAATTGGTTTCTGGAGGACGAATATGAGGACAAAAAGAAAATAAGTCGTGACGAATTGGATAAGTCTTCTCTTCATAAACTCTATACTTAAAAAGATTGAACGGTCACAAAGGTACGATTCTTTTCTTTATCTTTGCGCATTAACTGTGGTAAAACAGAGAGCTATATGGCAAAAATCGCAAAGAAACTTACCGAACTGATAGGCCATACTCCGTTGATGGAGTTGTCCGGTTATAGTCGTAAATACGGCCTGGAAGAGAATATTATCGCTAAACTGGAGTCATTTAACCCTGCCGGGAGCGTAAAGGACCGGGTGGCACTTTCGATGATCGAGGATGCCGAGAAGAGAGGAGTTCTGAAGCCCGGTGCCACGATCATCGAGCCGACCAGCGGAAATACCGGTGTGGGACTGGCCATGGTGGCTACCATTAAAGGGTATCGGTTGATACTGACCATGCCCGAAACGATGAGTCTGGAACGTCGCAATCTGTTGAAAGCACTGGGAGCACAAATTGTATTGACTGACGGGTTGGCAGGAATGGCCGGTTCCATAGCCAAAGCTGAGGAACTGAAAGACTCGATCCCCGGTTCGGTCATTCTGCAACAGTTTGAGAATCCTTCGAATGCGGAGGTGCACACACGCTTCACCGGCGAAGAGATCTGGCAGGACACTGACGGACAGGTGGCTGTGTTTGTAGCGGGAGTAGGAACGGGCGGAACCGTTTGCGGGGTGGCCCGTGCACTGAAAAAGCATAATCCGGATGTATATATAGTAGCTGTGGAACCGGCATCGTCTCCCGTACTTGAAGGCGGGAAGGCCGCTCCCCACCGTATACAAGGGATTGGGGCGAATTTTGTTCCCGGTATTTACGATGCTTCGGTTGTAGACGAAATCATGCCTGTGCCTGACGATGAGGCGATCCGTGGCGGGCGTGAATTGGCTTCTACGGAAGGACTGTTGGCGGGGATTTCTTCCGGAGCCGTTGTTTATGCAGCCCGCAAGCTGGCCGAACGTCCGGAGTTTAAAGGAAAGAGGATCGTGGCTTTATTGCCCGACACCGGCGAGCGTTATCTCTCTACCGAGTTATTTGCGTTTGACGCTTATCCTCTGGATTAAAAAGCACACTCGCGCTTGTCTGACATTTTAATATATATGAACCGGAGATCGGCTTCTGACCGATCTGTGGAGAAAGAAACTGTATGCTCTGCGTATACTCCCCATTACCGGTTCGTTTTTAATAGATTATTTATGAATCGAAAAACTATCATTGTTCCCTTTCTTTTGGAAGAGGGGATAGGGAGGAAGTATCTCTTTCTCCTTCTTTTCTCCATCTTTTCCATATCCCTTTCCGCTCAGACCTATCAGGAACTTTCTGAGAAGGCCGTCGAGTGTGTTGGAAAAGACAGTCTGGCGCAAGCCGAAGATCTTTTGAAGCAGGCATTGAGACTGGAACCGAAGAACCCCCATAATGCTCTGTTGTTTTCTAATCTCGGCTTGGTGCAACGCAAGCTGGGACGTTATAATGATGCTGTCGAGTCGTATACTTATGCACTCAACATTGCGCCGCTCGCCGTGCCCATTTTGCTGAACCGTGCCGCCATCTATCTGGAGCAGGGTATGCAGGACAAGGCTTATGTGGATTATTGCCAGGTGATGGATGTGGACAAGAAGAATACGGAAGCCTTGCTGATGCGGGCGTATATTTATATGTTGCGGCGGGATTATAAAGGGGCTCGTCTGGACTATCAGCGTTTGCTGGAAATTGATCCGAAGAATTATAACGGACGCCTCGGCTTGGCAACTTTGGAACAGAAAGAGGGCAAATTTCGTGAATCGCTGGATCTCCTGAACCAATTGCTGGTGGAATTTCCCGAAGATGCCGTTTTGTATGTGGCCCGTGCCGATGTAGAGCGGGATATGAAACATGAAGATCTGGCACTGGTGGATTTGGACGAAGCCATCCGCCTGGCGCCTAACTCCGTCGATGCCTATTTGCTGAGGGGGGATATCTATCTGGACCAGAAAAAGAAGTCGCAGGCGAAGGCCGATTTCGAGAAAGCTATTTCGCTGGGAGTGCCCCCTGCCGATGTTCACGAACAGATGCAACAATGCAAATAATTTCGGAAAATAATAGTCCGGAAGCTTGACTTTTGCTGTTGATTATCGTATCTTTGTAAGCGTAATCATAAACTATATTCAGATTAAAATACGGTAGAAGGGAGAAGTTGAAAGCTTTTCCCTTTTTTTATGCCTTTTCTGTTCATCGGCACGGAAAGCCGGTGTATATGGGGGGAAGCCCGGCTTTCGGATGATGAAAGCCCGGCTTTTCGACCCAAACAGACGGTTGCTCCGACTCGGACAGACACCGTCTTCCGACCCGGATGAAGCTTTGTTCCGGTGCATTACAATATGTGTTATGAAAATATCTCCTATTGTTATCGGCCGGTAGCCTACCCGGTTAATAAAACATAAAACTGCTCTTGACAAAATCCGGTTGCGGTTTCTCTTCCGGTCATACAAACTGGCGGATCAGCGCGACAAATTCTTTTCCGTATTTTTTCTTTTTATATTCGCCAATCCCATTGATGTTGCCGAATGCTTCGACGGTTGTGGGACGCGACAGGCAGAGCAGGTGCAGCACTTTGTCCGATAACACGATGTATGCCGGGAGTGCTTCCTGGTCGGCCAGTTGCTTGCGCAACGCGCGCAAGGCCTCGAAGAGGTCTTCTTCCTTGCTTCTGCTTTCTCCGTCCCATGCCTGTGCATGGACGTTTACGGTCTTTCTTCTCTTTCTGGCGGTAGCAGGCTCTTCTCTCCGGATGACAACCAGCATTGCCCTCTCACGGCCAAAAAGGACGTCACTTCCGCTCTTTGTTATTTTCAGGTGATTGTTTTCGTTGTAGGCTATCTCAAAGTATCCCATTTGCAGCATTTGCAGCAAATAGTCCTGCCAGTCGCGCGCCGGGATTTCTCTTCCGGCTCCAAACGTTTTCAGCTCCGTATAAGCTTTTTCGGTGATTTCAGCAGTCGGGTTCCCTCTCAGGATATCTATCAGGAGAGTTATGCCTGCCTGTTGGTTGGTACGGGCTATGGCGCTTAAGGCTTTTTGAACGATGACAGTTCCGTCGAAGCGCTCGGGCGGATTACGGCATACATCGCAGTTGCCGCAATCTTCAGTAGCCGTTTCGCCGAAATAGCTCAATAAGATACGTCGCCGGCAGATGTCGGCTTCGGCATATTGCTGCATCCGGTTTAATTTTTCCAGATTGATATTCTGCTGGTTGCTTTCTGTTGCAAACTTTGTCAGCAAAATCAGGTCGCCCAATGAATAGAATAAAATCGTATCGCTGGGCATACCGTCACGCCCCGCACGGCCGATTTCCTGGTAAAAACTTTCGATGCTTTTCGGCAGGTTATAATGTATCACCCACCTGACATTCGACTTGTCAATGCCCATCCCAAAAGCGATGGTGGCACATACCACTTCGATCCGGTCGTTGATGAAGTCGTCTTGTGCCTCGTCCCGTTGGCGGGCAGACAGTCCGGCATGGTAGACGCCGCAACGGATGCCGTGTTTTTGCAACATCTGTGCCACTGTTTCAGTTTTACTGCGGCTCATGCAGTAAATGATTCCGCTTTCACCCCGGTGGCGGGCAATGAAGTCTACGATGGCTTTGCTCTTCTCCTTGGGTTGGTAGCCTCTTTTTACAGACAGGCTCAGGTTAGGGCGGTCGAATGATGAAATAAATATCTCCGGCTGCTTCAGTTGCAGTTGGCGGACAATGTCTTCCCTTGTGATTTTATCTGCCGTGGCAGTCAGGGCAATCATGGGGACGTTGGGGAATTGAGTACGTAAGAATCCCATCCGGGCATATTCCGGGCGGAAATCGTGTCCCCATTGCGAAATACAGTGGGCTTCGTCTACCGCAAACAGTGAGATGGTCATATCCCTCAGCAGATAGTCGGCTTCGGAGAGCAGTTTCTCCGGTGATATGTAGAGCAGCTTGAGCTTGCCTGAGATACAGGCCCTGCGTAAGTTGGCATTTTCGGATTCGTCGTTGCTGCTGTTCAGTGCACCTGCCGGTATTCCGTTGGCACAGAGAGATTCTACCTGATCCTTCATCAGTGAAATAAGAGGTGAAATAACAATTGCAGTGCCTTCCATCAGCAAGGCCGGAAGCTGATAACAGATTGATTTGCCTCCCCCCGTGGGCATCAGAACCAGCGCGTCTCTCTTACTCATCAGGTTTCGGATGATCTCTTCCTGCAGGGGACGGAAGCTGTCATAACCGAAATAAGTTTTGAGGGTTTGTATCATTTGATATTTTTCATTCATCTTTCGGGCAAAGGTACGCTTTATTTCCGGGTTATTAAAAGTTAAATATTCTTATTAACGCCCCTTTTTACCCACTTTTCGACGATTTTGATTGTTTTTATATCAAAAATATATACGAAAAAGTTGTGTATATCAAAATAATGTATGAAATTTGTGACATCTAAAGTTACAAATTAATAGTGATATTTAAAAACAAACCCTAACCAGTTAATTCAATGAGTGATTTAGAAAACAAAACCCAGGAAGAAACTCCTAAAAAACGCCCTTACAATTTAAGGGAGAAGAAAGAAAAGAAAGCTGCTTACCGGTCTTTAATCAGACCAGAATTGGCAGATGAGTTGTATGACAAGATTCTGAACATCATTGTTGTACAGAAGAAGTACAGAGACCCTGACTATTCGGCTAAAGATTTGGCGAAGGAACTGAAAACCAATACCCGTTATCTTTCGGCTGTAGTTAATTCTCGGTTTGGTATGAACTATTCTTGCCTGCTGAACGAGTACAGAGTAAAAGATGCTTTGCACTTGTTGACGGATAAAAGATATGCCGACAAGAATGTAGAGGAAATCAGTGCGATGGTTGGTTTCGCTAACCGTCAGTCTTTTTACGCTGCATTTTATAAAAACGTAGGTGAAACACCCAACGGATATCGTAAAAAACACGCAGAAAAAAAGAAATAATTGCATTTCTTGAAACGGAATAAAAAGGAATTATCTCAGAGTACGGCTTTGAGGTATTTCCTTTTTATGTTTTATAACCTCAACGTCTAAAGGTATGAAGAAACATTTTATTTCAATGGCTGCGGCCGCAATCTTACTGACTGCTTGCGGCAGAGCCGAAAAAACAAACCCTGCTGCGGCAGATAATTTTAAATATACAGTGGAACAATTTGCAGATTTACAGATATTACGCTATCGCGTACCCGGATTTGAGAATTTAACTCTCAAACAGAAAGAGTTGGTTTATTATCTGACTCAGGCTGCGTTGGAAGGAAGAGATATTCTGTTTGATCAGAACGGAAAGTACAATCTTACCATCCGTCGGGCGCTTGAGACGATCTATACGGATTATGCCGGTGACAGAAACAGCCCGGACTTCGTGAATCTGACCACCTATCTGAAACGCGTATGGTTCTCAAACGGTATTCATCACCATTATGGTTCGGAGAAATTTGTTCCGGGCTTTACACCGGAGTTTCTGAAACAAGCATTGCTCAGTGTAGATGCTTCCGGGCTGCCGTTGGCTCAAGGACAGACGGTAGAACAACTGTTTGAGGAGCTGTCACCCGTTATTTTTGATCCGAAGGTGATGCCTAAACGAGTGAATCAGGCGGACGGCGAAGACTTGGTGCTGACTTCGGCCAGCAATTACTATGACGGAGTCACCCAGCAGGAAGCTGAGGATTTCTATAATGCGATGAAGGACCCCAAAGATGAAACCCCTGTCTCTTACGGACTGAACAGCCGTCTGGTTAAAGAGAACGGAAAGATCGTCGAGAAGGTATGGAAAGTAGGAGGGCTTTATACGCAGGCCATCGAAAAGATTGTGTATTGGCTGAAGAAAGCTGAAGGGGTGGCAGAAGACGAAGCTCAGAAGGCTGCCATCGGCAAGCTGATTGAATACTACGAGACCGGTGACCTGAAGACGTTTGACGAATATGCCATCCTTTGGGTGAAAGATCTGAATTCACGCATTGACTTTACAAACGGATTTACTGAAACCTATGGCGATCCGCTCGGGATGAAGGCCAGCTGGGAGTCCATCGTGAACTTTAAAGACCTGGAGGCTACGCGCCGTACTGAACTGATAAGCGGCAATGCCCAATGGTTCGAAGATCATTCCCCAGTGGACAAGCAATTTAAGAAAGAAAAGGTGAAAGGGGTGACTGCCAAAGTGATTACTGCTGCCATTCTTGGCGGAGACTTATATCCGGCGACGGCCATCGGAATCAACTTGCCTAACTCTAACTGGATTCGCAGCCATCATGGCTCCAAGTCGGTCACTATCGGGAATATCACCGACGCTTATAACAAAGCGGCTCATGGAAACGGATTCAACGAAGAGTTTGTGTACAGTGATACAGAAAAGCAACTGATCGATAAATATGGTGATCTGACAGGAGAATTGCATACCGACTTGCACGAATGCCTGGGTCACGGTTCCGGAAAATTACTTCCGGGAGTTGATCCGGATGCCTTGAAAGCCTATGGCTCTACAATAGAGGAGGCACGTGCCGATCTGTTCGGACTTTACTATGTAGCCGATCCTAAATTGCTGGAATTGGGCTTGGTGCCGGCTGAAGAGGCTTACAAGGCCGAATATTATACCTATCTGATGAATGGCCTGATGACCCAGTTGGTGCGTATCGAGCCGGGCAACAGTGTTGAAGAGGCTCACATGCGCAACCGCCAGCTCATTGCCCGTTGGGTGTTTGAGAAGGGTAAGGCCGATAAGGTGGTGGAGATGGTGCAGAAAGACGGTAAGACTTACGTCGTGGTGAACGACTATCAGAAACTTCGTCATCTCTTTGGCGAATTGCTGGCCGAGATACAGCGCATCAAGTCGACCGGAGACTTTGCAGCAGCCCGTTCGCTGATAGAAACCTATGCCGTAAAAGTAGATCCCGAACTTCACTCCGAAGTATTGGCCCGCTATAAGAAACTGAACCTGGCGCCTTATAAAGGATTCGTGAATCCAAGATACGATGCGGTAACCGACGAGAAAGGAAATATAATTGATGTAAAAGTAACCTATGATGAAGGCTATGCCGAACAGATGCTGCGTTATAGCAGGGACTATTCGCCACTGCCTTCTGTAAACGATTAACCCATGGATGTAAAAGAACAATTGAAAGATATTAAAACACAGCTCCGTCTCTCTATGAACGGAGTTGTGTCCCAAAGCATGCGTGAGAAGGGGCTGGACTATAAACTGAACTTTGGTGTTGAGTTGCCCCGTATTAAGAGCATCGCCGCTGCTTATGAGAAGAACCATGACTTGGCACAAGCCTTGTGGAAAGAGAATATCCGCGAGTGTAAGATTCTGGCAGGTTTATTGCAGCCGATAGATACCTTCTTTCCCGAGATAGCTGATATCTGGGTAGAGGATATCCGCAATATTGAGATAGCAGAACTTACGTGTATGAATCTGTTTCAAAACCTGCCTTATGCCCCGGCGAAAACTTTCCAGTGGATTGCGGATGAGGCGGAATATACACAAGTTTGTGGCTTCCTTACCATAGCCCGTCTGTTGATGAAAAAGGGAGATATGGCCGAACGCCCTGCGGGTGAATTGCTCGATCAGGCGATTTGTGCCGTACAATCGGGAAGTTATCATGTCCGTAATGCGGCAATGCTTGCTATCCGTAAGTATATGCAGCATAGTGAAGAACATGCTTTCCAGGTATGTCGCCTGGTAGAAGGCATGGCCAACTCTGATAAAGAAGCGGAACAGATGCTGTATACGATGGTGAGAGAGGAAATTAGCGATTAACGATAAGGTTGTGTCGAAACTTCACCACAGATTACGCAGGTTTTCACGGATTATCAACATCGATAATCAATGACTTAAAACTCACTCAGTGTCACTCTGTGCCCTCTGCGGTGAAGTCTCGACACCTTTTCATCGTCCGTCTTTATCGTTCGTCGACTATTGTCACATTGCTGATAAATACGCTATCATATCTTTTGTGCCCTTTTGCCCAGCGATTGTTGTCATAACAATCGATAAAGCGAAGACTTAAATTCTTTCGGATGGAATCCGGAATCAGTTGTTCCGCCGGTTTCTGTGAGATCAGAACAAACGGCAGGGCTTTTGTAATCTCTTCTTTATTGGTTAAATCCATGTCTCCGATCTTCTTATGTGCTTCGTATACCAACTCGATGCGTAGCACTTCGTCTTTGCTGTGATAGAATGGCAGAGCTTTTAGCTCCGGGTTTTCTTGGGTAGCGCTGATGCTTTTGGGATCTGAGTTACTCACAAAACTTCCGATATAAGGCATTACAAACAACTCGGCAACAGCAAATAACGCTACGACTCCCATCAGGAAAGAGAAAGGCCGGAGCTTGAGCGCAGAGCTGAATAGCCAAACTGCTACTGCCAGGAATAATACAGCCAACCATATGAACATCCCTGTACCTATCCGTCCTTCCCGGTACATGAAGAGATAGAGAGCAACGGGAAGGGCCAATGTAGCCACTACAATCAAATAAGCATTTATCCGGTAAATCACTCTGTCTTTCAGGTGCGGCATTTTCTGTTTAGCCTGTTGAATCCAATATACAAATAAGTATCCCATGGTCAGTGCGGCCGGTAATAAGATAGGAAGCAGATAGCGTGTCTTCTTTTCCGGGAGCAACGACAGGAAGAAAAGGATCAGTAACATCCAGCTCAGGCAGAACATGTACTCTTTGGATGCTTCGACCCGCTTTTTCCAGAAGGGCACTATCAGTGCTGTCAGTGTCAGCAGCGACCATACTCCTGTTTCCAGGAAAAACTGCCAGTAATAATACCAGGAACGTACGTTGTGGTTACTCCAGGAAGAAGACTCTTTGTGGAATACATAGGATGCCATCTCCTGGTGGCAGATGTATGTGTAGGCATACCACCACGTGCTGAGCACGATGCAAATAAAGATCATGGTGAAGAGTGCGGCCCATTTCCCTTTCATTCTTGTTTCCCTGCGATAGAATAAGAGGTAGGCACAAATGAACGGGAGAAGCAGGGCATAGAAAGATACGGGCCCTTTGCCAAGGAAAGATAATCCCATAAAAACGCCTGCGGCAATGAAAAGAGGCCACTTGCAGGCAGTTTGCCGCAAAGCAAGATAAAGATAATAAATAGCTCCCATCATGAATGCGTGGCAATAAATGTCCCAGGTAGCTGTACGTCCCATCAGAATGATATTATAAGAGGTGCACAAGATCAGGGAAGATACCAGGGCATAGGTTCGGTTACCGGTCAGTTTCGTAGCAAACTTATAGAAAAAGAGTACTAACATGACGGCCGCAAGTCCGGCCATGGCTCGTTGCAAGGGAAGATTATCCGGCGAAATCACTTCTACCACGGCAGCAATCCATGTGGGAAGTGGAGGCTTTTCCAGTCGCAGCTCTCCGTTCATGGTAGGCACCAGCCAGTTATGGTCGTATACCATTTCGCGTGCAGTGACAATGTTTCTTGATTCCATGATGTCTGCAAAGATTGCGCCATTGTTTATAAAGAAAGAACAGCAGAACACAAGAAGTAATAGAGGCAAGTGCCAGCGATAATTTTGCGTGAAGGGGACTCTTGTCATAAAACATTTTTTTAGTGATTGGGTGCAAATTTACAGATATATTTTTGCTTTCCGCAAAAAACAATTAACTTTGTTGGCGCTAAAATAGCGCCGATATGGAAACTCAAAATGTGAAAGATACGGTACGGCAGATATTCACCGAATATCTAAATGCGAATGGACATCGCAAGACTCCTGAACGTTATGCGATACTGGATACCATATACTCCATTGACGGGCATTTCGATATCGATATGCTTTATTCGCAGATGATGAACCAGGAAAATTTCCGGGTGAGTAGGGCTACACTGTATAATACCATCATCTTACTTATCAATGCACGTCTGGTGATAAAACACCAGTTCGGCACTTCCTCCCAATACGAAAAATCATATAATCGCGAGACACACCATCACCAGATATGTACGCAATGCGGTAGGGTCACAGAGTTTCAAAATGAAGCTTTACAGAACGCGATTGAAAATACCAAACTAAGTAAGTTTCAACTTTCGCATTATTCCTTATATATATACGGTATATGTAGCAAATGCGACAGGGCCAACAAGAGAAAAAGAGTAAATAATAACAATAAAAAAGAAAAATGAAAGTAGATGTTCTATTAGGATTGCAATGGGGCGACGAAGGTAAAGGAAAAGTAGTCGACGTCTTAACTCCGAGATATGATGTAGTTGCACGTTTCCAGGGTGGACCGAATGCCGGTCATACACTTGAGTTCGAAGGACAGAAGTACGTGCTTCGCTCTATCCCTTCGGGTATTTTCCAGGGAGATAAAGTAAATATCATCGGTAACGGTGTAGTGCTTGATCCGGCTTTGTTCAAAGCGGAAGCAGAAGCGCTGGAAGCATCGGGACACAACTTGAAGGAGAGACTGCACATTTCGAAGAAAGCGCACCTCATTTTGCCTACACACCGTATACTGGATGCTGCCTATGAAGCTGCCAAAGGTGATGCTAAGGTAGGAACTACCGGAAAAGGTATCGGTCCGACTTATACGGATAAAGTAAGCCGTAACGGTGTCCGTGTGGGGGATATCCTGCATAACTTCGAACAAAAATATGCTGCAGCGAAGGCTCGCCACGAACAAATCCTGAAAGGTCTGAATTATGAATACGACCTGACTGAACTTGAAAAAGCCTGGTTTGAAGGTATCGAATACCTGAAACAATTCCAGTTGGTAGACAGCGAACATGAAATAAACGGTTTGCTCGATGCCGGAAAATCCGTGCTTTGTGAAGGTGCTCAGGGAACTATGCTGGATATTGACTTTGGTTCGTATCCGTTCGTGACTTCTTCGAATACCGTATGTGCAGGTGCATGCACCGGTTTGGGCGTTGCTCCGAATAAGATCGGCGATGTATATGGTATTTTTAAAGCTTATTGTACACGTGTAGGTTCGGGTCCGTTCCCCACAGAGTTGTTCGATAAAACTGGCGATCAGATCTGTACGCTTGGTCACGAATTTGGCTCGGTGACGGGACGTAAACGTCGTTGCGGATGGGTGGATCTTGTTGCACTGAAATATTCAATCATGATCAATGGTGTCACCAAACTGATTATGATGAAGAGTGACGTACTCGATACTTTCGAGACGATCAAAGCTTGTGTGGCCTATAAGATGAATGGTGAAGAGATCGATTACTTCCCTTATGACATTACCGACGAAGTGGAACCAATCTACGTGGAACTTCCGGGATGGCAGACAGACATGACAAAGATGCAGAGCGAAGATGAATTTCCTGAAGAGTTCAATGCTTATCTTTCCTTCCTTGAAGAACAGCTGGGCGTACAAATCAAAATTGTTTCTGTAGGTCCCGACCGCGAGCAGACTATTGAAAGATATACTGAAGAATAAGAAGCCTCATCTGTATCCTTCTTTTTTAAAAGGAGGAAGAAGTAGACTTTTATAGAAGAATTAATTCAAAACGAGGCCTTTCTTCTTCCCTCTCTAAAGTAGAGAGGGGCGAGGTGAGGCCTTTATTATAATACTTATGAAGAAGCATTTTATTACTTTTCTCTTGTTATTGGGAATGACTGCTTCCCTGACAGCGCAACAAAATTACCAACCGACAGAGGCTAACCTGAAAGCCCGGAGTGAATTTCAGGACAATAAGTTCGGAATCTTCCTTCACTGGGGGCTTTATGCCATGCTTGCTACCGGCGAGTGGACGATGACGAACCATAATCTGAATTATAAAGAGTATGCCAAACTGGCCGGAGGATTCTATCCCTCTAAATTTGATGCAGATAAATGGGTGGCGGCTATCAAAGCCTCCGGTGCCAAGTATATCTGTTTCACTACCCGTCACCATGAAGGTTTCTCGATGTTCGATACCAAGTATTCCGATTATAATATTGTAAAAGCCACTCCTTTTAAACGTGATGTGGTAAAGGAACTGGCTGATGCATGTGCCAAACATGGCATCAAACTGCATTTCTACTATTCACATATAGACTGGTATCGTGAAGACGCTCCTCAGGGAAGAACCGGACGCGGAACCGGACGTCCCGATCCGAAAGGAGACTGGAAGAGCTATTATCAGTTTATGAATAATCAGTTGACAGAGTTGTTGACCAATTATGGTCCGATCGGTGCCATTTGGTTCGATGGTTGGTGGGATCAGGATATCAATCCCGATTTCGACTGGGAACTTCCGGAACAATATGCATTGATCCATCGTTTGCAGCCGTCTTGTCTGGTTGGTAATAATCATCATCAGGTACCTTTTGCAGGGGAGGATATTCAGATATTCGAACGTGACCTTCCGGGAGAGAATACCGCAGGACTTTCCGGACAGAGTGTCAGCCATCTGCCTCTTGAAACATGTGAGACGATGAATGGCATGTGGGGATATAAGATTACAGACCAGAACTATAAATCAACTAAAACTTTGATTCATTATCTGGTGAAGGCTGCCGGTAAGGATGCCAATCTGTTGATGAATATAGGTCCGCAGCCCGATGGAGAACTTCCGGAAGTGGCTGTTCAGCGTTTGAAAGAGGTGGGAGACTGGATGTCAAAGTATGGTGAAACCATTTATGGAACGAGAGGTGGCTTGGTAGCTCCTCACGATTGGGGAGTAACGACTCAGAAAGGCAATAAACTCTATGTGCATATTCTTAATTTGCAGGACAAGGCTTTATTCTTGCCTATCGTTGATAAGAAAGTGAAAAAGGCAGTGGTCTTTGCTGACAAAACGCCGGTACGCTTCACAAAGAATAAAGAAGGAATTGTACTGGAACTCGCTAAAGTTCCGACGGATGTAGATTACGTGGTGGAACTTACAATTGACTAATTTTTAGCTAATTCTTCATAAAAGCGATGTGTGGGAAATCTCCTCTCCGTCGCTTTTGTTTATTTTTGGCAAGCTATTTGTATATTAGCTATTATAACAATTTAATTAAGAAAGAATATGGTAATAGGAATTCAATGGATTATTTTTATTGGCATCGCTCTCGTTAGCTGGCTGGTGCAGATGAACCTGCAAAACAAGTTCAAGAAATACTCCAAGATACCCACAGGAAACGGAATGACAGGACGCGACGTAGCTATTAAAATGTTGCATGACAACGGTATTTACGATGTTCAGGTGACTCACACTCCCGGACAGTTGACCGATCATTATAATCCTGCCAATAAGACAGTGAACCTAAGTGAAGGAGTTTATGAAAGTAATAGCATCATGGCTGCTGCCGTGGCTGCTCACGAATGCGGACACGCTGTTCAGCATGCACGGGCTTATGCGCCGTTGACGCTCCGCAGTAAGCTGGTGCCGGTGGTTTCGTTCGCTTCACAGTGGATGACGTGGTTATTGCTTGCCGGTATTTTGTTACTGAATTCGTTTCCGCAGTTATTGCTTGCCGGCATTATCCTGTTTGCTTTGACCACCTTATTCAGCTTTATCACACTTCCGGTAGAGATTGATGCGAGCAAACGTGCATTGGTATGGCTCAGTGCATCGGGAATTACTAACTCGTATAATCATGCCAAAGCGGAAGACGCTCTCCGTTCGGCTGCATACACTTATGTTGTTGCTGCGTTGGGCTCGTTGGCTACGCTGATTTACTACATTATGATATTTATGGGACGCCGGGATTAATCTCTCCTTCCCATACGGAATAAAAAAGAAAAGCTCGGTAGAGGAATCTATCGAGCTTTTTGTGTATAGGAAAGTATTTTTTATGTTTTAAGTGCTGATGGTGCTTTTTTTATATATCTTTGAAGAAATAAGAATAATGTTTATAGAAAAAAGTATTAATATCAATCAATATGGTCCCTATCTTATAAGTCTGAGAGGACAAAACGTTTTTGCATATCGCGTGGTAACAGAAATATCCTGTTTGGGACTTGGAGTGATAAACAGTACATCAGGTATAACCGAAAGTTGGGTTCCGGTAAATTGAAAAGTATGAGAATTAGAACAGCCTTTTTTATATTTTGCATTTCTTTATTGTCGGGAGCCTGTAGGCAAGTTGCGACAGAGTCTCGGGTGCAGCCGGTTTCTTTTGAAGACGGTTCTTCTATGATAGCTGATACGGTTTTCTTAGATAGCTTATCTCTTTTTATGCCCGAAACAAACGAAGAAGCTTTAATAAACAATATTGATAGAGTCTGCGAATCTAACGGACGATATTTTATTCTGGATAAGCGGATGAAGCAGGTGCTTTGTTATACTCTTTCCGGGAAACATTTATTCACGATACATGCTGTGGGGAATGGGAAAGGAGAGTATGTGGATCTGTTCGATATCGCTATTGATGAAGCAGAAAATAAATTGTTGCTTTTAACCTATCCTTCGCAAATTCTTTACTATGATTTGGAGGGTACATACCTGTCTTCTTATCCATTAGACGATATGTATCAATCTTTTGCCGTGGATAAAGGATTTATCTATTTGCGGAATGATACTTATGCTAATGGAGTGGTATCAGATTATTCTCTGATAGTGATTAATAAGGAAACGGGTAAACAAACTTCTTTATTAGAACCTTTATACGAAACAGCACCGTTTTGTTCTTTTGGTAATTACCAAATTACGAATACTGCTTCAGTGTTATTTACCCGTAAGTTTGATAATTATATATATCGAATAACGGGAGAATCGATTGAACCACTTTATATGGTAGATTGGAAAAGCAAGGCTTTTCCGGAAAGTGATAAGCAGCGTCAGTTCCAATGTAACGATTTGAATCAGTTCTGTTATCAAGGGAAATATATATACTATGATTGATTTATGTGATACTCCTTCCTGTTTGTTGTTTAGAACCAATCAACCGGGCGTGTGTCTGCTTTCAAAAGCTACCGGTACAGTGAACAATTATCAGGTAATTATCAATACGGATTATCAGTTACCTTTACCCAATTATATGCCGGTAGATGGGAAACAAAGTCGGATTTTCTTTATCTATTCATCCGAAGTATTATGCGAGCAAAAGAGATTGTCTGCTGAAGAAGGTATTAATGAAAAAATGCGCTGCTTACTGGATCGGATAAAGGAGGGAGATAATCCGGTTATTTTTACATATCATGTAAAGTAAGTCGTTTAAAGATTACCCCAAACATCATAGATTCTATAAATGGCGTTTTAGAGTTGATGTTGTCTATGACGCTTGGGGATAATATCGTTTAGTCTTTTAGGCTTATTCTTGATAAGGTGATTGCCAGAAGTAAGAGTCATTATGTGAGTCGTAGGCGGTGGCACCGGGCTTTCCATTGCTACTGTATCCTTCCGGAACTAACGAGATATACATCGGCCACTTTTTGCCCGGATAGTTTGTTTCTGCATTATATTCGCTTTGCAGAGGGCAAGTTACGTAATACAGGTTCTTGGCCATATAGTAATCCAGATAATACTCTTTGGTCTGTTTATTTTTATTGTTCCAGTTTGCGTCTTCGTTTAGTACAACGGGTTGATTGTTGCGGAGGCGTTCGCGCACTTCACCAATGCCCAGAAGGTTTCCTTTTTCATCTGTTACATAAGCGTTGAATGTCGGGTCCATCCATAACCATTTGTTGAGGGTGTTGGAGTAGACTGCATTGATGACGTGGCAATCATTGATCATCACTTTGGGCATACAGGTGATGAAACGGGATTTGAATCCCATAGCCAGATAACACTCGTTCAGCATTTGTGCCATCATCCGGCAGTTTACGCCCCGGTTCTCCTTTTTGCAAAGTTCTACCATGGCTATTGTGTTCCGCTCTTCCGGATTACGTGAATCGCCATCATGTGGAACTATGTTGTGAACCCAGTAGAGAAGGTTTTTGATTTTGGAGATCTCGTCTCCGCTTCCGGCGATACTATCCAAGTTGAAATGTTTCCGTAACTGTACCAGATTACTGTCGTTAGGATTCATGTAGGTGAAGCGGGGTAGAGTGTCAGTTACTGATTCATTATAACATATCGGTTTTGTTTCAGTTCTGTTGTATCCTTCGGCTTGTTGCAGAATATACAGATAGTCACTGTCCAGACGCATTTTAGCCATTACTTCCAGATACTTCTTCTCTTTACGTAAATTGTCGATGTCACTGTCACCTTTAGCATGGTTGTAATCATTCCATCCGGAGTTGAAAGCCTTCTCAAAGTTTTTCAGGGCTGCCTTTTTCTTTCCCTGAAGTGCCTGATAGCAAGCAAGGTCGTAATAAACCAGTCCTGTTATATTTTTTGCTTTTTCCTGAAGTTGTTGAGGCAATCCTTGATACAACTTCAGTTTCTCCCAATTTAATTTCTCGGCCTTTTTGTAATCTTTCTGTTTGCGGGCGTTTGCTACTTCTTGAGTGAGTGCACTGTACTTTCTCTCAAATTCTTTTTTTTCGTTGTTTTGTGCCATTCCCGGTAGTCCAAGGCATAACATTGTAATGATCAAAAAAACTGTTTTCATATGATTCCTGTTAGATAATGTGATTTCTTTGTCTTTCAGAAAGCAAATGGTATACCAAATTAATAAATATCTCTTATTGAACAGAATGGCATTAAAAAGTATTGTCCGAAAATGAACAGTCTTAACGGAACCGGACACATTTGCTTACAGATTCACAGAAAGTCTGTGGTTTCTGTTTTAATAATCAATTATTTCATCTAACTTTGCAACTCAATTCAATAAAACAGTTAAAACAATGGCAGCAAAACCAGGTATACCAAAGGGAACCCGTGATTTTTCGCCCGTAGAGATGGCGAAACGTAACTACATATTCAATACAATTCGTGACGTATATCATCTGTATGGTTTCCAGCAGATTGAGACTCCTTCGATGGAGATGCTTTCTACCCTGATGGGAAAATACGGTGAAGAGGGTGATAAATTACTTTTTAAAATACAGAATTCAGGTGATTACTTTTCGGGTATTACAGACGAAGAGCTATTAAGCCGTAACGCCGCTAAACTGGCCAGTAAATTTTGTGAAAAAGGGTTGCGTTATGACCTTACCGTACCCTTTGCCCGTTACGTGGTAATGCACCGTGATGAAATAACTTTTCCCTTCAAGCGTTATCAGATTCAACCAGTCTGGCGTGCTGACCGTCCGCAGAAAGGACGTTATCGTGAATTTTACCAATGCGATGCCGATGTGGTCGGTAGTGATTCACTGCTGAACGAGGTAGAGTTGATGCAGATAGTAGATACGGTGTTTACCCGTTTCGGTATCCGTGTCTGCATAAAAATCAATAATCGCAAGATACTGACCGGTATTGCCGAGATCATCGGAGAGGCGGATAAGATTGTGGATATAACTGTAGCTATTGACAAACTGGATAAAATCGGTTTGGAAAATGTGAATAAAGAATTGGCTGAGAAAGGGATTAGTGATGAGGCTATTGCCAAACTGCAACCTATCATTCTTCTGAGTGGAACTAATGCTGAGAAGTTGGCTACACTGAAGACTGTACTTTCCGGTAGCGAAACAGGTTTGAAGGGAGTGGAAGAGAGTGAGTTTATTTTGAATACCCTTCAAACGATGGGACTGAAAAACGAAATAGAGCTTGACTTGACATTGGCACGTGGATTGAATTACTATACAGGTGCTATTTTTGAGGTGAAGGCGCTTGATGTGCAGATTGGCAGTATCACCGGTGGAGGTCGTTACGATAACCTGACTGGTGTATTCGGTATGGCAGGAGTATCGGGCGTAGGTATTTCGTTTGGTGCCGACCGCATCTTCGATGTGCTTAATCAGTTGGAACTGTATCCGAAGGAGGCTGTCAACGGAACTCAACTTCTGTTTATTAACTTCGGCGAGAAAGAAGCTGCTTTCTCTATGGGTATTCTGGCTAAGGTCCGTGCGGCCGGTATTCGCGCCGAAATCTTTCCGGATGCTGCGAAGATGAAGAAACAGATGAGTTATGCGAATGTTAAGAACATTCCTTTCGTAGCCATCGTAGGTGAAAATGAAATGAACGAAGGAAAAGTTATGCTGAAAAATATGGAGAACGGTGAGCAGCAGCTGGTCACTTCCGACGAGTTGATTGCCGCTTTAACGAAATAAGGAAATCGCTTCTACCTTTTCAACTAAAGCTCTTTTGGGGTGAAAAGGTAGACAGCTTTGGTTTAAAAGAAACGGGGCCTTGGTTTTGAACCAATGACCCCGTTCTTTTTTATAAGCTTTTTATAATACCCATACTGCACTGCCTCAGTGGCGAGATATATTCTACAAGTGGCGTTCCGGATACATATCCTCCCACCATTGGGGATTATCTTGTAACCAGCGGGCAAACCATGCCATGATGCTGTTGTGCCATTGCACACGTTTCGGATAATCGGAGATAAAGTGGTTCTCTCCATCAACAGTGATAAACTCTACCGTTTTGCCCAATATCTTCAAGGCGTTGAATAGCTGAATGCTTTCACCGATGGGAACATTGGTATCTACCGTTCCGTGCAACAACAGAAGCGGAGTGTTGATCTTATCGGCGTTGAAGAGCGAGCCTTGTTTGGTGAACAGTTCCGGATTGTTCCAGGGATAACTGTCTGCGGCGGCTATGGCATTATAACCGTATCCCCAATAGCCTTCACCCCAATAACTGGTCACATTGCTGATACCGGCATGTGAAACGGCGGCGGCGAAAATATCTGTCTGAGTCTGGAGGTATTGTGTCATGAATCCACCGTAAGATGCACCGAGACAACCGATTTTCTTATCATTCACGAACGGGTGTTCCTTGCAGAACTGTTTGGTACCTTCAATGATGTCGTCGGCAGTACGTTTTCCCCAGGCATTGACATGGCGTGCTGAAAACTCTTGTCCGAATCCGATTGTTCCGCTTGGCTGGATAACATATACCACGTAGTCGCGTGAAGCAAACAGTTGTGCGCAGTACGGATTGCTGATGCCTCGTTCTGTCGGGGTCGTTCCTCCATAGTAATACACAATCAGCGGATACTTTTTATTAGGATCGAATGAAGGCGGCAAACACATCATACCTTTAATCTCAGTGCCATCTGAAGCAGTGAAATTCCATGGTTCCATTTTACCCAGTTCAATTTTTTCGAGGGTAGGCTTCATCGGGTCGGCTATCAGTCGAGAGGTTTTCTTTTTCAGGTCGTATACATAAGCGACTCCTGCATTGTAGCATCCTTGTCCGATGTAGGCTGCCAGCGACGGATTGTTTTCCGACATGGCAAATGCACTGGTGACATCAGTCTCCAGGTTCAGCTTTTCAAACTTACGGTCTTTGGGAGAGTAACGATAGATGTTCCGGCAATCTTCGTCATTGGTGCTAAAATAGATGCACCCGTCACCTTTGTTCCATTGCAGGAAGTTGACAGACGGATTGAACTCTTTAGTGATCGGATCGATCTTGCGGGTAGCTAAATCCATGATGAATGCCTGAGAGTCGAAATCATTGGCGATCGGATGATTACCACAATTCTTGCCGATACCGTCAAAAGCTTCCGGGCTTGCCGTCAATAGCAATTGCTTGCCGTCCGGTGAGTAGCTGGCTCCTCCGAGGAAGCGGTCTTCAAAGAACAGAGTATCGACAGCCAATGTTTCAAGGTTCACTTGGAACAGTGAACTCAACGAGAAAGGACGTTGCGTGATATTTTCCTTCGAACTGCTGTAAAGTAAATATTTGCCGTCCGGTGAGATATCCTGCATATACGTACTGTGATTGCCGTAGGTTAGTCGTTCGGAAGTTCCGTTGGCAATGTCATATCTGGCCAGGAAACTACGTCCGCGTGTATTCGGAATACGGTCGGCGGGGCTGACAATGCGTTTCAACGGCCCATCATCTTTCACGCCTTCTTCACGAGGATAGTATATCAGGAAGTCTTCGTTGGGCGACCAGCTGAAACCTTGCTCGGGAATGCCCTGCAGGAGAACTTCTTCCTTCAGCGTGATGGGATCGAGAGTGATGACGTCATTTCCTTCGGATGCCACTGCCGTATAATAAAGTTTATTACTTTTCGGCATCCATCTCATGCCGTCCCTCAGATTGGTGAGGAGTACTTTTCCTGTTTTCAGTTCAGTCAGTTCACAGTAGGTGCGTGAACGTTTCAACGAATGATTGTCCCAATAGCGGGTCAACAGATATTTCCCGTCCGGTGATACGGAAACAGCAATGGCGCGGTTGCCGTATACGGTATTGTCGAGTGCGAAACGGTGTTTCTGATCGGGATCGGTGCTACATGCCACTTCTTTGAATTTATCATCTTTCACCAGTTCGCACTTCAGTGAAGGCGCAGTCTTATCGTCCGGGGTTGAAAGTAGTTTAATGGCAATTTCATAATCCATTTCCGGTTCCAGGCGTAGGGCAATTTCTTTGGTTGCTGCTTTGGAGATACTGTCTTCCGCAGCATCTTTCACCATTTTCGATTCGCCGTTGATGAAAAGCTCCCACCGGACCGGAGAGGTCACTTTCAGTTTGCCTTTCATGAAGCGTTCGGTCCGTAGCTGAGTCTTCAGCAGATAAAGCAGATTGTCTTTATCGGCTTTCGCAAAAGTGACCAAGCCTGCTGTATCGGCAGACAGCATTTGTGTCGGTGCATTGGCAAGGTCAAGCATTACCGGCGTTTGCAGCAGTGCTTTGGCGGTGTGTTTTTCTCCTTTGGGGTTGATACTGTCGTTCATGATCGGAGTGCGTACAGTAATGGCATTTCTTACCTGATACTGCGTCAGCCTCTCTTGTGCTTGTGTGGCAAGTCCTGTTGTCATCAACAGCGCCATCATCAGTAACTTTTTGTCCATTGTTTCTTTGAGTTTATAATTGGTTATTTCATTTTATATACCAGCGTACCACCCTTCACGATGTCTTCGTGGGAGATATAGTTTTTGGTATAAAGTTCACCGTTCAGTGTGATGCTGTCGATGTACTTATGTTCTTTCGACAGATTTTCGGCAATGACTGTGAACGTTTTTCCATCCGGCAGGTGAAGTACTATTTTCGGCATCTGCGGAGCACCGAATATATAATGCCCGCTCACCGGATCGACCGGATAGAATCCCATAGCATTGAACATATACCAGGCTGACATCTGTCCGCAGTCGTCGTTTCCACAGAGACCATCGGGCTTGTTTTTGTATTGGGTATCAAAGATTTCACGTATCAACTCCTGAGTGCGTTCCGGCTTGCCGGCCAAAGCATACAGGAAGGTGACATGGTGGCTTGGTTCGTTGCCGTGGGCATATTGTCCGATCAGTCCGGTAACGTCTGCCAGTCCGCTTCCTTCCAGTTTGATAGTGAACAATGAATCCAGTTTGTTGAGGAAAGGCCCTTTACCACCGAATAATTCGATCAATCCCGGTACATCGTGCTGAACATGCCAGGTGTATTGCCAGGCATTTCCTTCAGTATAATCGCCTCCGCGGCTTTCGGCATGTGCCAGATCGCTGGGATTGAAAGGAGTTTTCCAGCGTCCGTCGGCATAGCGCGGGCGCATAAACTGTGTTTCCTTATCGAACAGGTTCTTATAGAATTGTGAACGTTTACTGAAGTATTCCGCATCTTCCTTTTTACCCATTAACTCTGACATTGTAGCTGCGGCGTAGTCATCGTAAACCGATTCAAGTGTACGTGAAACCGATTCGGCATCTACCTTGTCTGTCGGATAATAACCATATTTCATATAAGTTTCCCAGTCCGATTTCGGATGCGAAACAGTCAGTGTCTGTTTGATGGCATCGAATGCTTTCTCGGCATCAAAGCCACGGAACCCTTTCTTATAAGCTTCGGCAATAACCGAAACAGAGTGGTTGCCGATCATAGTATTCGTTTCTTTACCCCACAAGGTCCAGATAGGTAAGTAGCCTTGTGCCTGATTTTGTTCGATCATCGAATTGATGAAACCGTCTACTCGTTCGGGTACGGCCAATGTATAGAAGGGGTGGGCAGCGCGGTAGGTATCCCAGATCGAGAAGGTGGAGTAATAGACTCCCGATGCTGATTTTACTACCGAGTCTTTGGCGTTACGGTATCTTCCGTCTACATCGGCAATATTATTAGGCTGTATCAGTGCATGATAGAAGCTGGTATAAAAATTCTCCAATTCGTCCGGAGTACCTGTCACTTCGATGCGGCTCAAGTAACTGTTCCAGATGTCCTTGGCTTTCTGTCTTGTACTGTCGAAATCCCAGTCTGCCAACTCTTGATCCATATTCTTACGGGCACCGTCTACACCGACTGTAGAAATGGCTACTTTCATCAGCAGTTGTTCGTCCGGCTTCATGTCGAAACTCATTAACAGACGTTTTCCTTTTTCAGTTTCTTCCATTGGCAGGGAGATGGAATCGGTCACTGGCTTGCTGAACTTCATTACAAAGTATAAATCCTGATTCACCCATACGCTGCTGCGCACGTGTCCTGTCAGTGTTTGAGCATCTTCCCAATTGATTTCGCAAGCTTTTACGTGCGATTTATATTGTTGGGGATTCCATACCAATCCGTGTTGAAGGTCGAGTAACAGTGAGGCTGAATCGGCATTCTGATAAGTGTAACGATGCAGTGCTACATGATCTGTTGCGGTCAGTTCTGCTTTTACTTTATATTTATCGAGTTCTACAGTGTAGTATCCCGGTGTTGCGCTCTCTGTCTTTTTAGAGAAACCGCTTTTGTAGTCATCCCGTACTCTTTGTCCGGTGACAGGCATTACAAGGAGGTCGCCCAGATCCATACATCCTGTGCCATTGAGGTGAGTTTGAGAGAAGCCCCAGATCAGTGAATCCTGATAATTGTATCCTGAGCAATACTGCCATCCGATGGCATTGGTTTCCGGGCTTGCCTGTATCAGTCCGAAGGGTAGGCAGGCACCCGGGAAGGTGTGACCGTTGTCGGCTGCTCCGATAAAGGTGTTTACGTACTGAGTGTAGTCTTGGGGGGGGGCCGGGGTTTCGGGGGTGCAGGATGTGCAAAGACCGAGTCCTAACCATGCAAGCATAAAGGTTGATTTGAACTTCATAGAATGACCTTGATTAATTGTTTTGGTGACAAAGATAAGGAATAAAACCGAAAGATAGTAAAGAATAGAGAAAGAAGGCTGTAAACAAGAGGCTTAGATTTAATTTATTCGTTTCAAGAAGCTGCCTGTTGTTATCCTAAATAAGTGAGATGCCGATGGATCGGAAATTAAGTTCTGAATAATGAAAGAGTATCTGTGAGGTATTCAAAAGAGAGCCTGTGAATGAAGTTACTGATATATTCGGATGAATGATTGCCTATTAATCTATATATTTGTGGAACCGTATGTCGCGATAGTATTGAATACGGTCCGACGATTATGGCGAACTTGGGAATAAGGGAATAGGTATTCTCTATGTCATGGGCTATGATTGAGTAGAATACATTCAAAGAAAAAGAAGAAAAATGAAGAGAATGAATGCGTATCTGTTGACTATGATTTGGATTTTGGGAGCGGTATTGGTTCTGATGCTCTTATGTTATGTGATTTCCGGTTTTGATTTAGGGGCACTTGTCCTGGTATCAATATTATGGTGCATTCCGACGTTGCCGTTTCTCCTGTTTATAGCCTGTAGTTTTATATTTGGACTGAAAGGTTTGGACCATTTATATTGGGCGATAGGGTCGTTGTGTGTGTATGGGCTGTTGACCTATATGTTGCTGACTTCGTGTCAGATGGCTGCAGATCCTAAAATTGTTCACGGAACTTTGAAAGTAGTTCTATTTTTTGCCATTGCTTTCGGGTGTGGCTGTTTGTGGCGCCCGACTGTATGCAATTTCTCTGTTGTACTGGGCATTGCAAAGATTCCTGCAACTTTGTGTGCTGTGTTGCTATTGGGTTATGTTATGCTTGCAAATATGCGAGAAATGGGTGGAGTCAATGATTTATACTGGGCAGGACCCCAATATAATGCGGATAAAACACTGTTTTATGATTATAAGATGCGCCTTTCTCCTTTCCCTGCCCGGGTTGTCGGTGTGCGCTATTTCAACAAATATGGGCATTACGTTGGAGGAAGTGCCGAGCAACCGTGCAATAATGTCCTTATGGATATGCGATTGGGGGACATCCCTGACGGGAGTGCCGATATTCTGCTTCACAAACGGTATAAACCCACTGTGGTAGGTTTACTGGCTGACTGCAAAAATGCCTTTTGTTACGATCGGGATCATACCACCATTTATTTATTTTACAAGAGTGATTCTTTGCGTCGTGTGGAAGTAGACCATCACGAAAACGGTATTATTTCGAAGATTCGCAAGTATCAAGCAGGAACTGTCGATGAATATGATACGGTAGAAATGTTCGACGAACTGGGTGTGCCACAAAAGATGTTTTATAATAACAATTCGTGGTTTCGTCTCTGGCGTATAAACGATTTTCAGGTAGAGCCCGAGGTTCCTTGTTTCAAGTATGGATATGCCAGTCCGGATCATCCGGCAATAGATGAACGGCTTCGTAAAGTATTGGACTTCAGTAAACAAAAGGAGCAAACACGCGATTCACTTCGGATGCTGGGAGAGTCCGGGGATAATCTAAACATCGCTCTTCTGTTAGAAGGATTTATAATTGACAACCATACTACGATCTCGGTTGCGGTTGATGCTGATTCATATTACGGGGAGAACCATAATAGTGATTTTGAGAATTTGAAAACCGTTCGGCAGATGGAGACCATCTGTGATGCATTGTCTTTATGCCGTCTGGAATCGGGAATAACCGAACGCATTGTGCACTATTACGATGAATCTATTAAGTGTCCCCGAATCAGGATCAAAGAGAATAGTAAGCGTAACAAGTATATCATTTTCTATCTATTAGAGAATCGGGTTGTCAGTTCTGATTTTAAGCTTTCTTTTGTTTTTGACCCTTCGGCTCATATGGACAAGGTTAAACGGAGAGATGCGGTTGATTATTGGGAAAAGATGCATCAATTAGTGGATAAGTCTGCTGATGATAATGGGGATATGCCGACGATCGAAAGTGAATGATTTAGAAGAAGAACATTCTCGTCACAAGTCCGTCAAACAATTGTAATACGTAAGCTGTTTCTTTGCAAACAGATAATGGAATGCAATGATAGGTCTTTTTAACGATTGTTTCCCTCCGATCATGGATGGGGTATCACTTACTACACAGAACTATGCCTACTGGCTGCATAAGAAGACGGGGAATGTTTGTGTAGTGACTCCTAAGTCGCCTGATGCGAGAGATGCGGAAGAATACCCGGTTTACCGGTATTCATCCATTCCCATTCCTATGAGAAAGCCTTACAGATTAGGTTTTCCGCGCATCGACTGGCCTTTTCACGAGCGTATCAGCCGGCTTTCATTTGAACTGGTACATGCGCATTGTCCTTTTTCTTCGGGAGCACTGGCCATGCAGATTGCCAGAGAACAACATGTTCCGGTTGTAGCTACGTTTCACTCCAAGTACCGGGCGGATTTTGAGAGGGCCATTCCTTCCCGTCTGTTGGTAGACTATCTGATACGAAAGGTGATTCGTTTTTACGAAGCTGCCGACGAAGTGTGGATTCCGCAGGCTGCCGTAGAAGAAACTTTGCGGGAGTATGGGTATAAAGGTAGGGTGGAAGTGGTGGATAACGGAAATGATTTTGCGGGTGTCCCTTCATTGGAGTCCATGCGGCGGGAGGCACGTCGCGAACTGGGACTCTGCTCCGGGGAGTTTATGTTTCTTTTTGTCGGTCAGCATATTTGGGAAAAGAATTTGGGCTTTTTGCTCGATGCACTTGCACTATTACCGGATGTTCCTTTCCGGATGTACTTTGTAGGTTCAGGTTATGCAAATGATGAATTGAAACAAAAAGTGGCGGGGTTGGGATTATCTTCCAAAGTGACTTTTGTCGGTAGTATTGTAGAGCGTGAAGTCTTGAAACGCTATTATGTGGCTACCGATCTTTTTCTTTTTCCTTCTTTATATGATAATGCCCCGTTGGTAGTGCGTGAAGCTGCCGCTCTGGGCACTCCTTCGATACTTATCAAAGATTCGACTGCTTCGGAAATTATTTCCGATTCGGTAAATGGTTTTCTGAGTTTTAATAGTACGGATGCCTATGCCGGTCGGATACGTGAAATATTGCAGGCCCCTGCCGTGATCAGACAAGTGGGAGAGGAGGCGTCGCGAACCATTGCCCGTTCGTGGGAAGATGTCACCGAGGAGGTGTACGACCGTTATAGCCGGTTGATAAAACGGAAAGAAAACCGGTAACTTGTAATATCCCAATTCTTTTAATCATGTCAGATTCTATTAAAACCTTTAAAGCCGGCTATATCCTGCTTCCCGTCCTGATAGGGCTGTCAGTGGTAGGGTGGCTGTTCTACCGGGAGTTCAATCCGGAACTTTTCAGTGATATTCATTTCTCCTGGCGTCTGGTAGGCGGATTGCTACTTGCCATACTTTTTATGTTTGGGCGAGACGGTGGGTTGATGTGGCGTTTCCGCTTTATTACTGACAGGGAATTGACTTGGCGTCAGGCATTTCGGGTAAATATGCTTTGTGAATTCACATCGGCAGTGACTCCCTCTGCAGTGGGAGGGAGTAGTCTGATTGTGTTATTTTTGAATAAAGAAGGCATTAATGCCGGACGTAGTACAGCTTTGACTATCTCCTGCCTGTTTTTGGATGAATTGTTTCTTGTATTGGGCTGCCCGCTGGTTTTACTCTTATTTTCGTTTGATGATTTGTTTGGTAATGTGGCTATATTATCGTCAGGAATTGAGATTCTGTTTTTCCTGATTTATGGGGTCGTTACGATCTGGACTTTCCTGTTGTATCTTGCTTTGTTCCGGCGTCCGGAATGGGTAAAACGTTTGTTACTCACTATTTTCCGCTTGCCACTGCTCCGACGTTGGCACAAGGCCATCGAAACACTTACGGACAATCTGGTATTAAGTTCCAGAGAGATGAGTCAGAAGTCTTTTACCTTTTGGTTGAAAGCTTTTGGGATTACTTGCTTGGCTTGGATTTCACGTTATCTGGTAGTCAATGCTTTGCTGATAGCCTTTACCACTTCGGGCAGCCAACTGTTGGCCTTTGTACGCCAGCTGATTCTATGGGTAGTTATGACTATCAGCCCTACTCCCGGCGGCAGCGGAGTGAGCGAATATATGTTTCGTGAATATTATGCCGATTTTTTTGATGTGGCAGGCATGGCTTTGGTTGTTGCTTTCGTTTGGCGGATTATTACCTATTACATGTATTTGCTGATAGGTGCTATAATTATTCCCGGTTGGGTGAAGAAGTTGAGAGATTAAACAATGTTGTCACAAGCCTGTAAAAAGAACGTAAATTCTTGCCGCTATCTTTGTCCTGTCAAAATTAAAAGAGAAAAGCCTTATGAGTAGAGAAGAATTACAGCAGAAAAGTCGTTTCGCCATGATAGGAACATTGATGACCATTGTCAGTCTGGTGTTTTTGTTTTATGTAGGCAGTTCGCTGCTCAATACAACCAAGAAATATAAAGAACAAGCCATTGAGATAGCGTGTATGGACAGATAGTTAGTTACTTAGTATCCGGTGACTACTTGATCAGTTCTTAGGCTGATGAGATTTTTTGGACCTCCTTTTCTACATGCGGATTATTAATAAAATAACTCGATTTTGTGCTGCTTATAATGCATTGTAAATAAGAATATTACTGTTCTTTTCGATGTCTTTATCTCAGCCCGGGTACGAGGTTCCATGGGTTTGTGTACCCAGGACAGGATAATACTCAAACCATTTTTGCTTAATATACTAAGGAGAATAAAATGCTTTATATGATACAAAGAGATAAGTAATTAATGTCATTTTCTTGTTTATTAGGACTTTATAACGAATAAATCCTCTTAAATGAAGGGTGGAAGATGGAAGATCGAAATGCATTTTCTGAGTTCTTCTTCAAATTTGGTGGTAAGTTTTCTTTTACTCATGGAATTTAATTCCGTTTTCGGAAGTGTAAGCCCTCATTTATAGTTGACAAAAAAGCAAGTATCCCGGCTTTCCCCGAAGAGTCCATCCATGAGGTGAAGAAGCAAATTTTAAAATAAACCATCTGAAAATCAATATCTTTAAAAAGTAAGATTTCTATCCTCAAAAGCTTTGTTTTAACACAGAGTTAAAGCTTGTTCTTTGGATGTGAATAACAAGTTCTTTAAATGCAAAAGACTCGTTATTTGCGCACAAGAATCTGACAAACTGCAAAAGGCGTTAACAATGTTAATTGAAGAAAGGTATAAGGATGAAGATACCGGTCCGGACGGCGCAAATTCACTTCCGAAACTTGCGTTATCTTATTCAGCCGGTGTCTGTTTTTTCTTATTAAAGCAAGCAAAAAGGACAATTATCAACTTGAAAATAAAGAAATAAAGAATTTACCACCAAATTTGAAGAAGAACCATTTTCTGTATGAGAGGAAGCAAGTAATGTATCTTAATTTATTTCTCTTTTCTCTGAAACTATTTTCTTCTTTTACCGACTAATGGATTAAAAGAGACAAGAAACATGGAAATAGAAAAGGATTTTATAAACCTGTTGACTTTACACAAAGCTCTTATATATAAAGTTTGTTTTATGTATACTTCCAACCAGGAAGATTTGAACGACCTCTATCAGGAAGTAGTAGTAAACTTATGGTGCTCTTATCCGGGATTCAGGAATGAAAGCAAGTTGTCTACGTGGATATATCGTGTAGCTTTGAATACTTGTATTTCGGATTTACGAAAAAAGAAAGCATTGGATTATGTGCCGTTGAGTATGGAACTCGGAGTGTATGATGATTGTTTGCGCTATGAGTCGTTGAAGGAAATGTATCGGTTAATACGTCAACTGGATAAATATGAACGAATGTTTGTCTTATTGTGGCTGGATGAAAATAGTTATGAAGAAATAGCAGCCATCACCGGAAGTAACCGGAATACTGTGGCTGTAAGGTTACACCGGATCAAAGAGAAATTAAAGAAGATGTCGAACCAATAAAAAACAAATATGGAACTGGATGAATTAAAACAAAAATGGATGGAACTCTCCGAACAGGTGGAGAAAAATGAATTGCTCAACCGCCAGATAATTATAGATATGATACAGTCAAAGAAAGAAACCTATTTGCAGCAACAATTGCGTGTGGAAAAGATCGGTTTCGGTGTCTTAGGTATCTTTCTGGGTGTGGTATGTTATACCTTTTGGAGAAATGTAGCTCCCGACTGGATTTCATGGTATTTGCTGGGAATGGTGATATGGCTTTTGGTTATGCAAAGTCTCATGTTTCGGATTGTATATACCTTAAAGACTGTAACAGAACATGTAGAGCAACAATACAGGAGGTTACAATCTTACAAGGTGTTGATGAATCTGACATATATTTTTGCGTATGTGGCAATCACTCCCGTCATAATTGCCTTTTTCTGTATATGGCATAACCCTCTTTTTAGAACAACATTGTGTGTGATGATACTGGCTGGCTTTTTGGGAGACTATTTTATTTATCATAAGACCAGTGACCGGTTAAAAGGGTTTAGGGAAGCTGTCCGTTCGTTGCAGAATTTAAAGTCAGGAGGTAAAGAATAGAATTTAAGCCTCCTTTGGTTTAATTAGCTAATCGGATGAAACTTTTTTGCCCGATTCTTTGTATCTTTATTACCGGATTATAACAGGTGTCACTGTAAAAGGTTGCACTCTAAAAAGAAAGGATCAGAAATGGATACAAACGAGTTAAAACAAAGACAGCATTTCATTCTAATCAGGACGTTGCTGGTTGTCACTGCTCTTGCCCTGTTGGTCTATATCGCTTTCTCAATGGCCTATTCATCCAGAAGATTTCAGGAAAGTACTTCAATTATCGAATTGGTTAGTGATTAGCTAAATAACGTCCGAAGAAGATAATAAACAGATTGGCGAAATGAAAAAAGAAATCTTGAAAAGGCTGTTGGCTACTCCCGGAGCGGAACATACCGTTTCGGAATTTGATACTCACTTTACAGGCGATTTGACCAAACAGGAAGCTGGGGCATTACTGGCTGAAGATATTGAGAAACTTTCTGCTTTGCAGGGGAAACTGTATGCACAGGACCGATATTCGGTCCTCGTCATTTTTCAGGCAATGGATGCTGCCGGAAAGGACGGAACAATTAAACATGTAATGTCCGGTATCAATCCGCAGGGTTGTCAGGTATACTCTTTCAAACAACCATCAGCCGAAGAACTCGACCATGATTATCTTTGGCGTATCAACAGATGCCTGCCGGAAAGAGGGCGTATCGGTATATTCAATCGTTCGCAGTATGAGGATGTGTTGATTGCCAAGGTACATCCTGAGATTATTTTGTCTAATAAGTTGCCGGGTGTCACCAGTTTGGAAGATGTCACTCCGAAATTTTGGAAAAAGCGCTATCGTCAGATAAATGATTATGAACGCTATCTGACGGAGAATGGTACGATTGTTATCAAATTCTTCCTGAATGTTTCGAAAGATGAACAGAAGAGACGCTTTTTGGCAAGGTTGGAAGATGAGGCAAAGAACTGGAAATTTTCTACTTCCGATTTGAAAGAGCGTAGCTATTGGGATGATTATATGAAGGCTTATTCGGATATGCTGACTCATACTTCGACGGAAGATGCACCGTGGTATGTGATTCCGGCTGATAATAAATGGTTCATGCGTTATGCTGTGGGACGGATTCTTTGTGAACGCATGGGTGAACTTGATTTGCATTATCCGGAAATGCCTGTTGAGGCACGGCATAAGATTGATGATTTCAAAAAAGCTTTGCTGGATGAATGAATAAAAAGCGGATTATCCGTCACAGACAATCCGCTTACTTTTTAACATTAGATTTTTAGAGAACTATGAAATTATTTATGGAAAGTACTTGCTATTTGAGTATATAAATAAGACTGAATCCGAGCTTGGTTAATCCGAAGTAGTTGGAATGGTCTTGTCCAAGGAATAATCCACATTTGGGACGTTCATATTTATCATAATTCATCGATGCATATCCTATTCCGGCGGACACTTCAATGTTCCATCGTTTTTTCCAGATCCATTGGTAGCCATAAGATATCCCGATCCCGTATAAATCTCCCTGATAGCGATATTTACTGAATCCTCCATTGTACTGGCCATAATGGGCATGAAGTCCCATAAAGTGTTTATAGAAAGGGATGCAAAACCAATATTTGATTTCCGGTTGAACTAAGAAACCACCCATTTTACGATTGTCGGATAAAAAAGTCCACCCTTTATACATGATATCTGTCCCTGCAGTTAGCCGAGGTGAGATTTTGAATTCAGCTCCCAGGTTTACAGTGGTGGTTGCCCAGGAGAGGGCATTGGTTCTCAATGCTATTTCTTGTGAAAGTATGGAGGGCAGCGGAATAAGCAATAGCAAAAGTAGGAAGAAGGCTTTCTTTTTCATACATTATTTCTTATCTATATCTAATAAATCCAGTAAATCTAATACGTCTCCATCTTTTAAAGCAATTTCTTTTAAAGACGGTTTTTGGGCGATGGCGTTCCTCAGGTGAGTAACAGCTTCGCCTATGTTGTCCAACCTGTTTGCAGCGATTGCTCTGACATATTCGCTCTCGGGAGAAGTATCTTCTATGCTTTTCAGGATTTCCCAGGCTTTTTGGTTTTGCTTCATGCTCAGCAGTAGGATGACCTGATTGATTCCCCCTTGTTTCTCGAAAGTGGGATAAGCTTCCTGATACTTTCCATCCATGGCGGCAGCAAGTGCTTTCACCATTTCGGTCTCTTTATTATCAGGCAGAAGTCCTGCAAAATGGTTTGCTTTTTTGAAATCCCGCTTTTGTAGATAGGCTACAGTTTGGTTGACCAGTATGGCCGAAGGGGCATCCTGCGTGATAAAGGGTTTCAGTAGAGTTGTATCGGCACGGTTTTGTTTTATTAAGAGTGATGCCAGATTGTTGGCTGCAATCATTAGGTCGGGATGTACCGAGAGGGCTTCTCTGTATAAAGCTTCTCTTTTTTCGTCAGTGATTTCTTTTTGATTCATGATGTAACTCCAGAACTCACTTGCCGTTAATTTTTTGGGGTCTTTCCGATAGAGAGTATTGATTTCATCTCTGTTGAGTGTACGCAGTTCAGAATACTCGTAGAAATATTCGACTCTTCGCAAGCGGGGTAGGTAGCGGTCGCGAATAAGCGGATAAATTTTCATTCGTCTGGCCCCCCAGGATATTTCATTATGGTTTCCCCGGGCGCGTCTGATCAGATCTTTGAGTTGGGTAACTTCTTTGATGCTGTCTTTTTCCATTAGTTCGCAAATCGTATTCCATGATTCTACTATGGCATCATTTTCAACTTTGGCCTTCCGGATTGTTTCTTCAGAAATATTTTCGAATACTTTCTCTGCTGCGTTTTTCATTCTTTTTTTAGCCAGTTTAAGATTGTATTCATACGTTCCTTCGGGAGAAGTGTATCCTGTGATCTGAAAAGTTGTCAGTGTTTTAGTACGATCTTTATCGATATCATCCAGTGCTTTTCTCATTTTCTTGAGTTCTTCAGCGTTTCTTCCTTCATTTTCGTAAATATTCGCATCTTCAGGACGGAACCGAAGATGCATTTCTCCTTTCTCATTGAAGTTGAGAGGGGTTTGTTTGGGTATATAACTGTTGTCCAAATCCATTGCACTCAGATTATAGTTGAAAAAACGCATCGGATAAATAATGCCGTTTGTGATACGGACTGTGTCCCGATATTCGTCTTTACAAAAAGTACTTATCTTGATATGCACTTCTGTTGTGTATAAGTCATTGATGTTATCTACTGTGCATGAATCGGCATAAGTCAATGTCTGATTACAGATCGAGTCAGGGTTTATGACTTGTGCGAAACGGGAATAATATTCTTTTTCTGACGGATCACCACAGATATTTCCACGGCGAAGCAGGATGTCGTAGTTTTTACCGTCGTATACAATGGGGGAAAAGTCTTTTCGGGTTCCCTGGCTGCTGTTTACCAGAATTGGCTGAATGATAACCCGGGAGTCGTTTTGAAATCGTTTGGAAGGAATCTTATATCGGGTTTTAAGATAGAGCATATCTTTGATTAATTCCAGATCGGACGGAGCGAAAACAAATTTCATACTGTTCTTTAATGTGGATGTAACCATGATTTCGGGCAACAGGCTTTGTGATTCTTTGAGAATGATTTCCAGCCATTTTTCTTTACCGGAGTGAATAGTGACTGTTTCATAACCGATGGAGGAAAAAGTGATGATGGAATTTTGTGGGATCTCCAGTGTGAATTTTCCTTCTTTCCCCGTAGAGGCTTTCCATTTCTGACCATCTACCTGAATACTTACTCCTGAAATAGGAGCGGCTTCCTTGTCTTTCACGATACCACTAATGGTATGTGATGTTTGGGCTGATAGACGAACAAGCATGAAAGTTTGTAATAAGATAATAATCAGAGTTCGTATTCTCTTTTTCATGATTTACTGCGTTAATGTCTAAAGTTAGGGTATGATTGTTTCATCGTCATTATTTGTACCATCCCAGTCAGGATTGATGGTCACGGAGAAGCCGGAGTTCCCCAGAATGGTATAGTTAAAATCTGTGCTGATACGGGTCAGTTGGTTACGTAGAATGCGTACATTGTTTAGTGTGTTCTGGTAAACCGGAGAATCGGACTTACCATCGGCATATAATTTAAGGATAATGCTGGCATTCTCTGTTCCGGTTGTTGGGAAGGTACCTATATTGAAAGAAACGATACCTTCTACGTTAGTGGCTTCTGTGACTGTGGTATGGTATTCGGCTATTGTTTCACCTTTATATAAAGTATCAATCTGACAGGTTGCCGCTACTTTATGCATTTCTACTGCGATTCCGGTAATGTTTTCGGGTAACTGTTTCAATTGGAATTGAGTTACGGCTTGAGTACGTCGAAGAATTACGAAGTCTTGATAACCGCATTCACAATCAACGGTAAAATCATAACAGGATGTAAAATAATCTTTTGTTTGTTCGGCTCCCGGATAGTTTAAATTGAGTGCCTCGGGGGTAGTCGTGTCAGAAAGTTCCTCTTCCGAAGCATTGGCAACAAGTCCCAGGCAATACTCTCCGAATGCCAGTTTGGGAAAGCTCAGTGGATGCGTATCAGTGTCCAGGTCAGTTGCATTGTCTATAATTCCGGACTGGACCAGTGTGTTATCTTTATAGAGATAATAACGGATGCTACTGATTCTGGCAGACAGATTATCTTCCAATTGCCCTTTATCGGTAGCCGGCTGCTGGAATTTTTCCGCTGCAATTGTCAAGGTAACGTCACCCATCCAGCAGTTTTTCAAATCTTCTTTCCAGCAACTGCTAAAAAGTAGAATGAAAGGAAGAAGGTATAAAAGACGGTTTGTTTTCATTTTGAGAAATTGAGTTCTATGTGTCCCCATGGAATATTATTAGGATCCCAATTATCGGGTGTACCTATTATGAGAGATTGACAGTTTAAAGCAGATCCTACTTTATTTAGGATAAGAGTCGTTACTTGATTGCGCATCGCTTGGGTTTCGACTTTAATAGTAGGCGGTGTTTGATCGTTGTCCTGGAAGATGGTTACAGTAATGTTTTTACCTTCGGGTGGGGTTAATATGTTTTTTAATTTATCCTCCTCTCTCACTCCAAAGTAAGTGAAAAACATGGTCTGATCACCGACTTGATACTGAAATGCTTGTCTTATAATTGTTTTTAATTTACCGAAAGATAACTCAGTGTCTTTTGTGACAGTTTGACCAAGTAGATTTATTCCAGTAATGCTTTGTTCTTTTATGGAATAATTAATCTCTGTTTCTTTATCGAAGATTCCCCAGAAGTCGTCTCCTGTTGTAGATAGGCGTATTAATGAAGAATATCGCTTTAGAGTTAATTGTTCTGTTAATGGGTGGTGATGACCGGAGTCTTCAAGTTTTTCAGTTTTTTTAATCGTAACAATGTCTGATGTTGCAAAAAATATTTCATAACTGCAATAGTCTGTATCAAGGCTTGTTAGCCATGGAATATCGCTTTCTGTAAAGCTTTGATTAGGTTGTAATGTATTGTTTTTCGGACCATTAATGAGAAGTATAAATTTATAATTTCCCGGGCGTAGTGTCTTTTGGAGAGTATAGTTAAATGAATCGGAAGATTTTATGTATCCTTGGGGAATAACCTTATCTTCTATCTCTTCTATCACCCATGTGGAGTTATCTACTTCTTTTATAATGATCAATCGGCTATCGTTGATTGCTGTTACATTGTAGTCTGCTATGCTGTTGGTTCGTGTCCTCATCGGTACAATTTCGTTGTCTGTTGAGAACTCTTTACTGTTTATAGTGGCAGTTAATCGGACTGTAACCAGTTCATCCTTACTATCAGGGAATTCCACCTCATTACTACAGGAGGTATATAAGAATAATAGACTTATCCATCCTGATAGAGTATATAATAATCTATGTCTCATCATATTCTCATTATTTTTTAGTCCCATTTCCAGTCTATTCCGTAATTACCCGAAACAGAAAGATCTATGATACGATTGTTTCGAAGGCGTATATTGGTTACGGTATAATGATCTTTCACGATAGTCAATGGTTTGTCGGTAAGAGATAGAGTGAGTTTTTGGGTATTGTAACTTCCGGGAGGAAATGGAGTTGTGTCATAATACGAAAATTTGAGGACAGCTTTGACTCCTTCTTCTATCTCTGCCACTCCTGTTTCCGGATTATCTAAAGTTATCTTGGAGAAGAGGTATGGACCACAGATGCGCGTTGCTCCATTTACGGCTTTATTATCAATATCCAACGGAGCATCGTTAAGTAACTCTATGATTCCTTTATTGCTTTCGAAAACAGGGAAGTATGTATCCTCTTTGAGAGTGACTGTTTTAGAGAAACAAATATCAATTCGTTCCGGCTTTTTCGTTTCGTTGGTTAAAGACACTTTGGGTGTCACTCCGCTTACCTCCATATCTATTTGAAATACTCTGTCTAAAGTTGAGGAGCATTCTGCGTCAATATCGATGGGATTACCCTTTTCATCGCACTTCATTACATCAAAAACCAGTTCACCCACTGCCCGTTTTAATTTGAACTCGATAGAAGTTTTTCCTTGTGTTATGTCTTCCGGGGTAAGAGCCTGGATGGCATAATAGTTATCTTTGGAAAGAGGAATATAGCTGTTATCGTTTTCTCTAACCATACTGATCTCTGAGTCTGTGAAAGTCATACCTTCTCCACTTAAGACTACAGACTCCGGTTTCTGTTTCGGAGTGGCATGGAGTAGTAACAGATAAAATCGATCAGTATATTCGGTCGGGATGGATAATGTGTAGTTTTGGATTTCTTCCAGATCGAGCCCTTTCTCTTCGGTCCGTTCCCAAAAGATATAATCGGAACCATCATTGGATGAAGGGGTAGAAGTTTCGGAACGGAAAATGAAAAGATGGTAAACCAATTGGGGTAATACTGTATTATCACCGGGGACTACCTCTCCGGCAGGAGGCACCAGACTAAGGCTGAAGGCTGAAGTTTCAGGGGCTCCTTCGGGTTGTTCACACGAAAAGACCCCCAACAATAGAATTCCTAAAATCAGAAAAAGTGTATGTGGTTTCATTGCCTGTGTGTTGTTAGTTCCAAAATCCGTCGTTACCGGCAACCTGACTATTGAATTTTAGTTCTTCTAAATTCAGTTCGGCGTCAGGGGAAATGGAAATATCAATATTTTCATTTAAAATCCAAAGGGTGAACAGGTACATCTTGTTGCGTTCTAAAGTGATATTTTTTAATGTGAAAGTTTTGCTCTTCAGAGTTCCTGTGTAATCGATATCGATGGTTATGCAAATCGTTTGATTGAGAGGGGCAGGGAATAGTAGCGGACCTTCGCAATAGGCTGCTCCTTCGTACTTTTGATAGTCTGCTTTTTCAATAGCCGGACTGAACAGAGAAACAAATTTGTCTACATCAAACTTTTTAAAAGAGAAATTCCCGTTTTGGAGTCGTGCCGAACAGTGGTAGGACATCGGATTTTTAAAGATTAATCCGGTTTCACTTAAATAGCAGCGGCTACTGCTTCCTTCTATTGTAAGATTGATGCCATCAATCTTTTTCAGTGCATTATCAAAGGTGTTTTCAGGTGAATCAATTGATATGTATTGTCCGTTTTCTTTTCTGGCTCTTTGCACAATAAAGCATAATTGTCCTTGTAAATGGTTTATTTTCCGGGAAATTTGTGCTTGATTCATTGTTGATAAATCATATTCTGTCTGACTGTCTTGGATCTCTTCTTGGTCTGAGTCCGTAAAGAGGGCTGTTGTGCAGTGATTGAGTTCCGTTTGTTCGTTTACAACATGGGTAGGATACTGAAAATAATAGTTCCGGTCATATGAAGTTGAAATTAGATTTTCCGGATTATCTTCGGTCACGAATGAAATTTTTTCAGAACTTACCGCATTTTGAGAAAATCCTTTTGCCAACAGAAATCGATAGATTCCTGTTGGCAATAAGATGTTTTTTTGCAAGTGTTCTTTCTCGGTAAACCATGGACTCTCTTGGATACTTTCTGTTTTGGTAAATTGGTTCTCTTCTTTTTTAAATATGAGAACTGACATTTCGTCGTCATCTCCTCCTTTGGTGGAAGGTGACTGTTGGGCCTTAAATGTGACATTGACGGAAGTATCTCCTTCGATTATTTCCCGGTGGTTAGTACAGGCACTTCCCAGCACAAGTGTTCCCAAAAGTAATTGTCCGATGTAGTGTTTCATCATATTAGGCTCTGCAGAAGGATTTTAGTGGATTTATTCGACATCAACATCCGTTTGATGGATACCGTCATAAGTTTTTTCTATTTCTACAATGAAAGTAGATTTTGGGTTGAATAGATGTTCGTCATCATTACCTTCACCATTGTTTTCGGCTTCAGTCGAAGAATTTAATTTAATGGTAATCACAGAAACATAGTTTTTGGTGACTGTGAACGAAGGGACTTTGATCGTTCTTTCCTGATTTGCTTTGTTAAGTTGAATGTTGGCGTTCAGCGTTTGAGAAACAGATGGTGAAAATGGTAGTAAGTAAGATCCCATAAAGTAGGCTCCACCGTTTGCTATACCATTTTTGATATTAGTTTCCATATTTTGGTTGATTGCATCTGCATCTTTAGGGAATGGTTGGTACTCTGTTGACTTTACTGCATCCGCGCCGGATTCTCCATATCGAAATGTAGGAGTATTGTAGGTTACTTCACATGGGATGCCTGCTGTATAGTCCGGATTTTCTCCATAAAGGTTATATTTGAGAGGGATATTTGTTGGCTTGAAGATCAACGATGTCAATGGGTTCGCCTCTGTACTTCCAAATATATTACCTGTTTTATATGGTACTTCTATTGTGGGATCGTTTGACGCTACTTTGATAAACTTAATATCTATGCGTGATACAATACGTGCCAAAGTTAATTCTATTTTTATTTCATTGTCATCTCCGCCTACACCACTGGAAATATTTATCTCTTCCGTATTACCACAGAAAATTTCATTCATGTCCGTTTGGTATTGGGAAGTGGTAGAGGGGTAATGGGTAATTACGATACTTTTTAATACAGTCTCCCAACTTATATTTTTTATGTTTTCTATAATTTCATTGAGATTAGTTCGGTTGCTTTCGTCCAGATTGTAAAATGCAATAAATTTATAGGTACCTACCGGAAATGCAGCATTATATTTCCAGGTTTCCCCATTAATGGCAGCTGCTGGGTGTTTAGCCTCTTCATAACTAAAGTTACCTTCTCCGTTTTTTTTGAATGCATACAGCACGAAATGGTCCTCGTCCAGACTTGTTGGTGCGGATCCTCTTGTTTGGGCGGAAGAATGAGTTGTTAATTGAGTGGTACAACTGATGTTTCTCAATTCTGTTTCAGGAATTTCTGTTGTAGCTTTTTCGCTGCAACTTAGAGTCATTGCAGACAATGCAGTAATAAACAATAGTTTTAATGTTTTCATAATGTTGAGTATTTGTTATTGCTTTGATGAATAATCGAATGGGAGATACTCCCCCCTTGTGTAATTGGCGTAATACAAAAACAGCAATGTTGAGGTTACAAAGCGTTTTGATAAGAAATTAAAAATGATTTGTTGATAAGGCACGCTACGCTCTTACCTCTTACAGAGGCGTTATACGATAACGTAATAATAAAGATTAGGAAAAGACTTTTCTCATACTTAATAGGTAAGAGAATTTATTTTATGGACATATGCTCTTACGGGTAGTTTTGAGTTAAATTCATAATCTCATGGCAAGAAACAGTCATATAGATATATATTATTTTATAATAAGGAATTATATTTACTTTAAAAATCATTCATAGATAACAATTTAATAAAAGAACTGGTGTAAAAGGCAAATATTAAATAGTTTCATTTAAAAAAAAGAAAAGAAATATTTTGGATACATTAAAAATTATCCATACATTTGCAACGATAAAATGAATGACTTATCATTCTCTTACCTATTAAGTAAGCGCCTGTTTTTCCAATGTCATCAGTCATTTTGGCAGTCCTTCTCTGACAAACAATCATTCTTCCCTTTTGGCACACTTTTCGCAATAGGTTATTCGTCCTGCTAAAAGGACAAAATATTACTATAATAAGTATAACATATAAAAAATAAAAAGTAACTATGAACATTAAACCATTAGCAGACAGAGTGCTGATACTCCCTGCACCTGCAGAAGAAAAAACAATTGGTGGTATCATTATTCCTGATACAGCAAAAGAGAAACCTTTGAAGGGTGAAGTTGTGGCAGTTGGTCACGGTACGAAAGACGAAGAAATGGTATTAAAAACAGGCGATACGGTTCTTTATGGAAAGTATGCCGGAACAGAACTTGAAGTAGAAGGTACAAAATACCTTATCATGCGTCAGAGCGATGTTCTCGCTGTTTTGGGTTAATAAACGTAGTGTTTAATCAATTAATTAAATAGTAAAATCATTATGGCAAAAGAAATATTATTCAATATCGAAGCTCGCGATCAATTGAAAAAAGGTGTTGATGCTTTGGCAAATGCGGTAAAAGTAACACTGGGCCCGAAAGGACGTAATGTAATTATTGAGAAAAAATTCGGTGCTCCTCACATCACTAAAGATGGTGTGACAGTGGCAAAAGAAATTGAACTGACAGATGCTTACCAGAATACCGGTGCACAGTTGGTAAAGGAAGTTGCTTCTAAAACAGGTGACGATGCCGGTGACGGTACAACTACTGCAACTGTTTTGGCTCAGGCTATCGTAGCAGAAGGTTTGAAGAATGTAACTGCCGGTGCAAGCCCTATGGATATCAAACGTGGTATTGACAAGGCTGTTGTCAAAGTGGTTGATTCTATTAAAAATCAGGCAGAGAAAGTTGGTGATAACTATGACAAGATCGAGCAGGTTGCTACTGTTTCCGCTAATAATGATCCGGTTATCGGTAAACTGATTGCTGATGCCATGCGTAAAGTTTCTAAAGATGGCGTAATTACTATTGAAGAGGCTAAAGGTACTGATACTACTATCGGTGTGGTAGAAGGTATGCAGTTCGACCGCGGTTATCTGTCGGCTTACTTCGTGACTAATACGGAGAAGATGGAATGTGAGATGGAGAAACCTTACATCCTGATTTACGACAAGAAGATTTCTAACCTGAAAGATTTCTTGCCTATCCTCGAACCGGCTGTACAGTCAGGCCGTCCTTTGTTGGTTATCGCGGAAGATGTAGATAGTGAGGCATTGACTACATTGGTAGTGAACCGTCTGCGTTCTCAGTTGAAGATTTGTGCAGTAAAAGCTCCGGGCTTCGGTGACCGCAGAAAAGAAATGCTGGAAGACATTGCCGTATTGACCGGTGGTGTGGTGATCAGCGAAGAAAAGGGTCTGAAACTGGAGCAGGCTACTATCGAAATGTTAGGTACTGCTGACAAAGTGACTGTTTCTAAAGACAACACTACAATTGTAAACGGTGCCGGTGCTAAAGAAAACATCAAAGAACGTTGCGACCAGATCAAGGCTCAGATTGCTGCTACTAAATCAGATTATGACCGTGAGAAATTGCAGGAACGTCTGGCTAAGCTGTCAGGTGGTGTAGCTGTTCTTTACGTAGGTGCTGCTTCTGAGGTAGAAATGAAAGAAAAGAAGGATCGTGTGGATGATGCACTTCGCGCTACTCGTGCTGCTATTGAAGAAGGTATCGTACCGGGTGGTGGCGTAACTTACATCCGTGCAATCGATGCTTTGGAAGGTATGAAAGGCGACAATGCCGACGAAACAACCGGTATCGAAATCATTAAACGTGCTATTGAAGAACCGTTGCGTCAGATTGTAGCCAATGCCGGTAAAGAAGGTGCTGTAGTAGTTCAGAAAGTTCGTGAAGGTAAAGGTGACTATGGCTATAATGCCCGTTTGGATGTTTACGAAAACCTTCATGCAGCCGGTGTGGTAGATCCTGCTAAAGTAACACGTGTTGCTTTGGAGAATGCCGCTTCTATCGCAGGTATGTTCCTGACTACCGAATGTGTGATTGTAGAAAAGAAAGAAGATAAACCCGAAATGCCGATGGGCGCTCCCGGAATGGGAGGAATGGGTGGAATGATGTAATTTATTCCCAGGATTGAAAAAAGAAAGCTGCTTTCGGAAACGGAAGCAGCTTTTTTTGTTGACCTTTGCGGATATTGCGTGGAACGCTTTGCCGAGATTATATATTTGTGTACATTCGTATATTCAAACCAAAACAAACTTATATATGAAGGCACATCTTATATTTCTATGGTTCGTTGCTTTGGGGGTGATAGCTTGTACTTCTCAGCCGGGGATTAATACCGGTGGCCACAAAATAAAAGGAGATACTATACCTGTATTAGATTTTGCTTCGGCAATCCATAAACAAGTTCCTGATACGTTTATGTGGAATAGTGTGGCCAAAAAGATTACTTATATACCATTGTCCTCTTCTCATCTGATGGACGGTCATCCTGTAATAGAGTATCTCGATGATGATATGTGCATTATTTCGGAAGGGAAAAGTCAATGGATAAATTGTGTCGATTATAAAGGTAATTTCTTAAATAGCTTCAGGCATGTAGGCAATGGGCCCGGAGAATATGTTTATTTATCTTCAGTCGTATACCATCTAAAAGATTCCACTATTCGTGTTTTTGATAATGGCAGTTATAAACATATCATCTATAATAAGCAGGGGAAGTTCTTCCGGGAGATTAATTTGGCCGATTCCGAATTTAATTATTTATTGCACATGCAGGGCGATTCTTATTTTTTTCGTGGTAGTTTCAGTAAAGGTAAATCAGAAGTTATTGTGACGGATACGGCATTGCGGGTGAAGTCTTCCATTTTACCTTTTGATTCGACGGCCGATTATATTACACGGGGAGCTACTATGTTGAATAGCAGTATAAAAGCGTGCAGTCCTGATCTTTGTTTGTTTAATCACATTAATAGCGATAGTGTTTTTCTTTTGACTCCGGACGGATTGAAACTTGACTTTATCCTTCGTAAAGGCAAATATGCGCCGTCTTCGGAAGATGTAAAGCAATTCATGAAGTGGAATCAATATGATCCATTTATTAAAGGATTATCTATTAGTACTTTCCCGGGATATTATTATTTGCAGTATGCATACAAAGAGCAAGTTCTGGGCGAAATATGGAGCCGGAAAACGAATCAAATCGTGTCGAGAAGTATCTTGACCCGTCCCAATCAGTTTACAGTGTTCCGTGGAATCCAATTTCGTTTACCTTCGGGTACAATCATCAAATTATTACCTGCTTATATAAGTGGAAATAAACTTGCTTTTTTTATTCCGGCGGATGAAGCTATGGGTGAAATTCCGGGAGTAAAGATAAGGGAGGATGATAATCCGATATTGATGGTGATGGAGTTGTAGCTCATATTTTGGGGGATCAATATGTTGACAAAGTATTCGCGTGCGGCTTTATTTCTATGTGCTCTCTTTTTGGGGGGACCAGTTGTTGATGCTCAAACTAAAGGAGTTGTTGTGGATGGTGTAAAGGGACGGCTCTTGTCCGGTGTGAATATTTACTTGCAGAAAGATTCCGTTGGAATCGGATCGACAGACCGAAAAGGAGAATTTTTCTTTAGCTGTGATATGATGACGAAAAGTGATACCATCGTCTTTTCGCATGTCGGCTATTTGCCGTTGAAGTGTACATTACCCCAATTACAGCGTCTCGAATATAAAGTGACTCTATATGAGCATCCCCAATTGCTGCATGAGGTAGTGGTTAGCGGAGAGCGTCCGCCATTCTTCCTGGAGTGGACGTCACTAGCTCCTTTACCCAAGCCTTTATACTCTTACGGCGGATTTCTGCATGCAGGGAAGATTTATGTGGTTGGCGGTGATGAAACACTGGTCCGAATGGCATCCAATAAATACAGGCAAGGTACTGAAGCCTGGGAGTATTGTTCTTCCAATATGTATGTGTATGATATTGCAATCGATATGTGGAAGAAATGTGCTAAAGGCTTTATACCGCGTGCCGGCCATGTTGCCCATTTCTATAATAGCAAAGTTTTTGTTTTAGGAGGGAAAAGATTTTCCACTAACCGGCAGTTGGAGTATACAGATGCTACAATGGAAATTTATGATTTGGATAAGGATACGTTGTATGTCGATCCCGTCAATCCCCATCAGGCAGTTGATTTCACTTCTTTCATTTACGGTGACTGTTTGTATGCGATGGGAGGGGCTATAAAAGAGAAAGTTTTTTCTAATAAAATACACACGCTCGATTTGAAACGAGGTGTCTGGTATGAACTGGAAGATACCATTCCTGCCGGGCGGTGTGGCAGAATGAATGGCATTCTGGTGAGAGATAAGGTTTATTTTTGGGGTGGTTACCATACAGCACCTATGTGGACAGCTGCGAGTTACGATTTGCGGACGGGGAAATGGCAACGATTGTGTGACCTGAAAGATGGAGTTTCCTATCCCGGACTGGCTTCTGATGGCAGCTATATTTATATTTTTGAGAATCGCAACTTACAGGTTTACAATATTGAAACAGATACAGTGCGTATTTACGAACTGGCTGCTTTGGACGTGGAAAATGCAGGGCTTTTCTACTGGAAAAATACGCTTTACATAGTGGGTGGATGTAACTGTCAAGGGATATATGTAACCCCTCTTAGAGGCGTGATTGCTGTTGATGTAAGTCAGATTAATCCCTAAGGAGTCATCGTACGTTAACTGCGGTAAATTGTGTTAAATTGTGCCTGTGTATCAATAATAAAACAAAATAGGAGGGCCGGAACCAAGGGCACTTTTACTCTAACATATTTTACTAATTTATATTTGCATTTTAAACCTATAAAAGAACAGACAAAATGAAAATTGTGGCGTTTAACGGAAGTCCCCGTAAAGGTGGCAATACAGAGATGCTAATTAATGAAGTGTTTAAACCTATACAGGAAGCCGGTATAGAAACCGAATTGGTACAGTTGGGTGGGAAGTTGCTGCGTGGCTGTGCTTCATGTTATACTTGTTTCAAGACAAAGGACGGACAATGTGTCATCAAGACCGACCCAATGAATGAGTTTATCCGAAAAGCCCAGGAGGCAGACGGAATAATTCTGGCATCACCTACTTACTATGGTAGTGTGAGCGCGGAGATGAAAGCTTTTATGGACCGATTGGGGTTGACCACTATCGGACAAGGGCGTACACTGACACGTAAAGTTGGAGCTGCCGTGATTAGTGTCCGCAGAGGTGGTGCCGTAACGGTTTATGATGAACTTAACCGTTTTATGCTCGGAAGCGGAATGATTGTTCCCGGATCTACTTACTGGAACTTCGGTATTGGTGAAATGCCGGGAGAAGTTTATGATGATGCAGAAGGGTTGAGAAATATGAAAGACCTGGGAGTACAATTGGCGTGGTTGCTAAAGGCTGTACATGATAAATGATGAATGTTGAATGGTGTACGATGAACGCAAGGTGTGGATCATAATTATCCATTATTTACCGTTCATCGTTTACCATTCATCATTCACCCAACCCTGTTCATCATTAAAATACCTCTCTGATATGTTTAAAGTTCGAATTGATCGTATCGATAACTTCCTGTGAGCGTCCGTTGATCAGTAGTTTATACATGGATTGGGCGAAGCCTACCATTTGGCCTAATTCTATTTTCGGAGGCATGGCCAAAGCATTCGGGGCGGTCATGATATTTACCAATACGGGACCTTCCAGTTCGAATGCATTACATAATGTATTTAATACCTCTTCCGGATCGGAAACATTGAAGCCTGTCATACCCATTGCTTCGGCTACTTGTGCGAAGTTAGGATTCAGCATATTCGTCTGCCAATCCGGCAGTCCGTCCACTTCCATTTCCAGTTTTACCATTCCCAAGGACCGATTGTTGAACACAATCACTTTTATAGGGAGTTTATATTGTACCACAGTCTCCAGATCTCCCAATGTCATGGATAATCCTCCGTCACCACAAAGGGCGATTACCTGTCTGTCCGGGCAAGCCAACGCTGCTCCTATAGCTTGGGGCAGGGCATTTGCCATCGAACCATGATTGAAAGAGCCCAGCATGTGCCGCTTTCCGGTCGCTTGCAGATAGCGGGCTCCCCATACACACGTCATACCTGTATCTACCGTATAGATGGCGTCATCGGATGAAATCTTATTGATTTCGGACATCACATATTCCGGATGAATCAGATCCATTTTGCCTTTATCTTCCGTATAGGCAGCCAGATCTTTCTTTACTCCTTCGTAGCGTTTCAGCTGTTTGCGTAAAAAAGAGTCATCCTTTTTCTGTTGTAGCATGGGCAATAAGGCACGGAGAGTAGAGCGTATATCTCCACAAAGCCCCAGATCCACTTTGGCACGTCGTCCCAGTCTTTCGGGTTTAATATCCACCTGGACGATTTTTATATCATCGGGTAAAAAGGCGGAATAGGGGAAATCGGTTCCGAGCATGACAAGCACTTCTGCTTCGTGCATGCTGTAATAGCCAGAAGGCATACCCAGCAGTCCGGTCATACCTACTTCATAGGGATTGTCATATTGTACTTCCATTTTTCCTTTAAAAGTATACGCGACAGGAGCATTTAGAATCTCGGACATCCGGATGATTTCCTCATGTGCTCCTTTACAGCCTATACCACAAAACAAGGTGATGCGTCCGTAGTGATTCAGCATGCCGGCCATCCGGATCAGGTCTTCTTCGGCCGGACATACGGACGAAGCTAACGGATAAATCTGTTCAGAGGACTCTACTTGGGCTGCCGGTTTCTTTGCCAAGTCACCAGGAAGCCCGATTACGGCTACTCCTTTTCGGGTAGTGGCTGTTTGCAAGGCCGATTGCAGCATGCGGGGAAACTGTTGGGGAGTAGTAGCTACTTCGTTATAGAAACTACAGTCATTGAATAGCTTGATCGTATTGGTTTCCTGAAAATATTCAGTTCCGAATTCTCCGGTTGGAATAGTTGAGGCAATGGCTATCACAGGAGCTCCCGAACGGTGAGCATCGTAAAGCCCATTGATTAAATGGACATGTCCCGGTCCGCTGCTTCCTGCACAACATCCCGGCAGTCCGGTCAGTTGTGCTTCTGCACCTGCGGCATACGCACCGGTCTCTTCATGACGTACATGTATCCACTTCATTGCTTCGTTTTGCCTGACGGCTTCATTCACTTCGTTCAGGCTGTCGCCTGTTACTGCATAAATTCTTCTGACGCCTGCCTCAATCAGAGTGTCGACAAGCTGTTCTGCTACCTTCTTTCCCATATCTATCATTCAGTTTAGGTTATTCAATGATGCAATAACAGGTGATTATATCAAAAAGTTGTATATTTAACGTATGCTAATAACCTTGGTATATTGGTATATAAGATAGATTTTATGTTAAAAATATCGTATGTAGTATGTTTTTGGTGTTTTTGTAGTAACAATGCTTACATAATTTTGTTAACTTACACCGCGTAAATAGTAACTTTATGTGTTTTAACCTTTAAACTTTTGTATCAAATGGATAAAAATGAAATCGGCTTGAATGCCGGAAAAGTTTGGCAATTGTTGAGCAACAATGACAAATGGAGTTATGGTAACCTGAAAAGGAAATCCGGGTTGAAGGATAAGGAATTGGGGGCAGCTCTGGGCTGGTTAGCCAGAGAAGATAAGATTGAGTTTGAACAAGAAGAGGAGGAACTTTATGTTTACCTCTGTGTAAATGTTTATATTGGGTAGATGATGCTGCTTATTATGAAAAAAATCCCCGGAACAGTCCATTGGTATTGTATTCCGGGGATTATTTTTTATTCCTCTTTCTTTTTATTGCAGGAATTCCGTTCTATCAAAAAAGAAGTCACTAATCCAGCTCCTCCGAAGAGAAGTGTGCATGATCCGTAGATAACTCCTACCATTTCGCGGGTATATCCCCTGTCGAACCTATCAAAGTCATACGGAGAGAAGCTTACGTAACTGATAATGAAACCGGTTAATAGTCCCAGTCCTACTCCCAACAGCAGGCAGCCACCTTTCAAGGTTCCGAATGACAATTGAGAACGGTTATAGTCAGGCAAACAAATCTTCCCATTCAGTTCGAGATTGCCTTCTGACATTTTCTCTCCTAACTTTTCAATAAGAGTGATGCGTTCGCGTCTGCACGCAAAAAGTTCAAACAATTTGTAAATACCTAAGGTAATGATTCCCACAACTAAGGGGATTGTAATGAAATCCATCATGATCGTATGTTTTTAAGTGAATAATTCCGTTCTTTGCACTGTTTGACGCAACAGACTACGGAAAGGTTACAAAGAAAAAAATATTTTTTTGCCTGTAACCTTTCTGATTCGCTTGCGTCTAACCGAATATCATGGTACAGAACGAAGAAACACAATACATAGCACGGATACTGAACGGGGACACAGAAGCTTTTTCTGTATTTCTCGACCGTTACAGCCGTCCGCTTTATGTGCTGATTGTGCAGATTGTCGGTTGTCCCGAAGATGCGGAAGAGTTGGTACAGGATGTTTTTCTGAAAGCCTTCCGCTGTCTTGACAGTTATAAGGGAGAGTGCCGCTTCTCTACCTGGCTTTATCGGATTGCTTATAATGCGGCTGTATCCGCTACCCGCAAAAAGAAACAGGAATTTCTTTATATTGAGGAAGGTACCATAAATAATGTACCCGATGAAAAGGCCGACGAAATACTTTGTCCTACCGATGACGAAGAACGGACTGCGAAACTGATTCAAGCCATCGACTTGCTGAATGTTGAGGAAAAAGTCTTGATTACACTTTTCTATTTTGAAGAGAAGTCGATAGAGGAGATAGGAGAGGTGCTGAAACTTTCATCGGGAAATGTCAAGGTGAAGTTGCACCGTACCCGCAAAAAGATTTATTTATTAATGAACGGAGATGAGTAATTATGGAAGCAAATAAGAAATGTACGGAAAATGCATTGAAGCAGGCCCTTCGGAAAAGGCAACCTGGTAATCTGCCGTCCAATTTTAATTACCGGATGATGGAACAGGTTCGACTGGAGGCCGAAAAACAGCGGAAACGGAAAGAACGGACTATGCTTTGCGGCATGATTCTGGGTATATTGCTATTGATAGGGATGGCGGTCTATACACTCGTTTTCAAATTAGAATTCAACTTAAAGGAGTGTTTGTCCAGAGTCGATTGGTCTGATACCGCTTCTCCGATGATGGTTTTCTATAGCTATATTGCAACTTTGGTTCTGCTCCTGCTCGGATTGGATTATTGGCTGCGTAAGAAGAAGTTTCATTCCTGAGTGAGTTTGATTTCACTACAGATTACACAGATTTCCACAGATTAATAATTTATTCCGTTGATATTTAAAATTATTCGTTGATATTTAGGACTAAAGATTCGGTGAAAATTCGTGTAATCTGTGGTGGAACCGATTCATTCCTATTTTGGATTGTCCATTCATCAGCTGAGGATATAATATCAGAAAACCTCTGTGCCCTCCGTGTAGTCTGTGGGGAAATCTTTTCTTTTTCTGCGAATAATTTTCTTCCTTTGCAGAAAAATTTATCTTTATAGACTATGAGAAGTTTTGCCTCTGATAATAATTCGGGTGTACACCCTGCCATCATGGAAGCTCTGACACGGGCTAATCAAGATCATGCGCTGGGCTATGGTGACGATTCGTGGACAAAAGAAGCTGTCCGGAAAATTAAAGAAATATTTGTTGCCGACTGTGAGCCGTTGTTTGTTTTCAATGGAACAGGCAGTAATGTCATTGCTTTGCAACTGTTGACTCGTCCTTATAATTCTATTATTTGTGCCGAAACTGCACATATTTATGTAGACGAATGTGGTTCTCCGGTGAAGATGACCGGTTGCCAGATCCGTCCCGTAGCCACTCCCGACGGAAAATTGACACCTGAACTGATCGCTCCCTATCTGCATGGCTTTGGTGACCAGCACCATTCGCAGCCGGGCGCTGTTTATCTTTCGGAGTGTACGGAGTTGGGTACTATTTATACGCCGGAAGAGTTGAGAGCAATTACCTTACTGGCCCACCAACACGGGATGCGGGTACATATGGATGGTGCACGTATAGCCAATGCCTGTGCTGCCCTCGGCCTTTCACTGAAAGCATTGACCGTAGATTGCGGTATCGATGTGCTCAGTTTTGGCGGAACCAAAAACGGATTGATGATGGGAGAGTGTGTGATCGTATTTGATGATTCGTTGAAAGCGGAAGCTCGATTCGTACGCAAGCAATCGGCTCAACTGGCATCGAAGATGCGTTATCTTTCCTGCCAGTTCACGGCTTATCTGACAGAGGAACTGTGGTTGAAGAACGCAATGCATGCCAATGCGATGGCCAAACGTCTCTATGAAGCTTTGAAGCAGATTCCCGGTGTGCGTTTCACCCAAAAGGTGGAAAGTAACCAATTATTCCTGACCATGCCTCGCGCCGAAATAGATCGTATGCTGCAATCTTACTTTTTTTATTTTTGGAATGAAGAGGCGGATGAAATTCGTTTGGTTACTTCGTTTGACACAACGGAGGAGGACATCGATACGTTTATCCGGATATTGAAAAAATAGGATTGCATCCAATAGCGCCAGATGCTCACCACGGAGTAGCACAGAGTCTCACAGAGGGAGAATGATAGAAATTCAATTCTTTGGGATTCTGTGTTACTCCGTGGTGAAGTCTTCTTATTCTTTTCTTATTTTAGATTCTTTCAGGAATTGTTCGATGTTGTACATCGGAAAATCCCCGTTCAGCAGTTTTCCGTCCCGGTCCAGTAATACGTAACGGGGGATACCGTTAAAGTGGAATAGCTCCCTCAAATAGTTATAGTCGCTTTGCGGAAGGCGGAATATGACTTCTTCTTTCAGATTCTTCTCTACATAATCGTTGTAAGCTTTTTCAGGTGATTCACTGTCACTGGTGATGAAGATGAACTTGATATCCGGACTGTTCCGGTACTCTTTTCGCAAATCTGCATGATGCTCGATGCTGGCACGGCAAGGCCCGCAAGTAGTTGCCCAAAAGTCAATGACCACCAATTTTCCATGATAAGGTGCTACGATTTTGCGGATGATATCCGTTCCTTTCCCTGCCGGAAGTTCTTGTGGCTGGTTCCCTTGTGGCGGATAAATCTGACGGTACATGCGTTCGGACTCTGCCATAAGGAATGGCTCGTGTAAATAGCTTTTCAGGATATTGAGTAGTGTGAAAGCTTTTTTCCCATCCTTGAGAGTTCCGGCCAGGAAGGGGTAAGAACGGGTGAGAATGAGTTCTCCGGCCATTGGGAATGGGATTCCTGTCGTGTCCTCCAATATCTCCTTTTTCTTTTGCCAGCTTTCCGCATATTTTTTCACATGGTCGTCTGTGCCGATCTTGATTTGCCAACTTGCCCGGTTTAAAGGGTTCATATACTCAAGTCGGTTGATGAAGGTTGAAAAAGAACTGCAACCGATGGCACGGACGTCATCGAGCGGCATTTCTTTCAGGAAATCATAATAGTCCGGAGCCTCTTTTATTTTTAATATCGCGTTGGTGGTATCTTTGTGGGCATTCATGTCTCTTTGCAGGATAAAATCGAGAAGCCAGCTGCCGTACATCATTTTCACATTATTCTTCAGCATTTGCATTCCTTCGGGTTGCAGCGTTTTTGATTGTTCCAACGAGTCGAGCCGATGCATCCACAGGTCGTACATCGGCTTTTGCTGTGCTTTAAATTCATCGGGAGTCAGCGTGCCGCATGCTTTCAACAGGATGTTGAAGTCTCTTGGGAAGAGCGGTTCACAAGGCATCAATTCTTGGTTGAAAGTGCTTGAAGCCCCCATATATTGAGTTTCTGTCAGCATGGGTTTCAACCTTCTTTGCCGGTTGTAGTCCAGCAGGTCTTCCCAACTGAGGTAAAGGATCAGTGTTTCGCCCGGTTTGACATAAAACCCTATCCAACAGCTGCCCAGACTAAGGTGATGTACCCCAGGATAATTGACAATGAAGTCCGACTCGAAACGTCCGTCCGGATGGATGGTCACCAGGGCGGGACTACTCTCGCGGGTGATATGATTGTCTGTATAGATCAGGGCGGTGGTAAATCCTAACTGCGGGTTGTATCCATCCAGAAAACCACGTATGTGAGCCGTATCTTTCCGGAAAAAATCAGTCCGGGGAGTAGTGGAAGCAGTTGTTACCGATGCGTAATTTCGATGGGGCAGTCCGGCGCGGATATACTTTTTCTCTTTTTCACCGTTTTTGCCGATGCGTATGTTGCCGTCTTTTTCTTGTGTTATTTCAAGTTGGCACTGTCCGTCAGTTTCATTCCTTAAATTCAGTTTGAGCTTTTTCCCCTGTTTCCGGCAAAGTTCATATTTCCAGAACCGGTTATCCATGATGGCAAGTGAATCGTAAATTCCGATGTCCCATCCGTTTCCTGCATCTGTCTGCTGCCAGTTTCCACGGATTTCGCGAAGGAAGGCCTGCTCTTTGGTCTCCTGCGGTTTCACCAGCAGAATGCCATAGGTGTTGGTTTCCGATTTAAGATCGTCCTCCATCCAATCTATCCGGGTTGTGCCTTCGGGCAGGGGAGGATAGGTGATGACACAGTCGTTTTCTATTATTCCTGAGGCGGGAGTCGTTACGCGTTCGCCAAATTTGCGCCCTTCTATGCGGAGAGGATAAAATTGCTTTCTGCTTTCGGGGGCATAAATATAAGTCAGGCTGTCGATGCTGGTCCACCATTGGGGGCGGAATACCGTCCGTATCGTGAGCCGGGTTTCTGTCGGAGATAGTTCTATCTTCGAGATGGTGTGTGCACTTCCCTGGCGTGTTTCGAAAGAAGGGTTTTCAATTACGGTTTGTGCTGCGGCATACGTACTTCCCAGAAGTAGCAGTAGCGGGAGTATCTTGTTTTTCATATCCGTATGATTAAAGTTGTGACGGTAAAGATAAATATTTCATGGGAGAAACCTTACTGTATAGCGTTTTATTTTTGTCCGGGAGGCAAATTCCTTCTCTTTTAGGAGATATGGCATACCAGTTGTGCAACTTGGCAAACAGATGTCTCGGAGAAACGGAGCCGGTCTTGGAGGGAAGGCATAATCACGGCTCTTTCATTTAACAACCGTCTTCCTCCCTTGCCCCCCACAAAACCTTCCATTCGCACACAGCCATGCGGAAGCAGCGCTTCGTTGTTTCTTTTTTAAGAAAGAATCCGGCCGACTATTACCGAAGAAATCCAGCAGATTAACCATTATCATATAACTCTTTATCCCAGCCCGCATACCCGGGCTGATGAGCCCACATGCCCGGGCTGATGAGCCCACATGCCCGGGCCGATGAGCCCGCATGCCCGGGCCGATGAGCCCGCATGCCCGGGCCGAGATAAGGATCCGACCATTTGCACTAAAGAGAGTAAGGGAAATGAAATGCTTTTAGAGAGATAAACGGATAAGAAATTGGACATATCCATTTGTTTTCCAAACCGTTACTACTGAAATATCCCCTAAAACAGCGGGTGGAAGATGGAAGATGGGGGTGGAAGATAAATGGCATAAAAACCGCATCTTCCACCAATCTATACATCTCACAATCAACGGCATGCACTCTAAAAGGTGGAAGATGGAAGATCGAAACGTGTTTTTTGTATGAGAAGAAGGCTGAGTATGAAAGAGCCGTGAGGGCATAATAAAGGTCCGGACCTTCGCAGGCGCGGACCTTCGCTTATTCAAACCACGCTCCTTGGGGGTGGAGGGGTTTGTTTACTGAAAACAATCCGGTCGATTGTCTACCTTAAATACCTATTATGATAACCTTCTTAACTAACCTTTATCTTGTAACTGAATTATATGCCAACGGCTTCTCGCAGTGGGACAAATTTATATCCTTTATTCTTCAGGACTTTAATCAACCGTTCAAGGTGACCTTTATAGAATTTATCCGTGCGGCGGGCGTCCGTCCCGAAATGGATCAGCATCAGGTGACCGTTCAATCCTTCGGCAGCTTCTACCGAAAGGATTTTATCGTAGATTGCCTGGCTGCTCCGGTAGTTCTTCATGTCCGGTGTGGTATAGTCGGCATTGCTGGCTGTGCCGGCGGTGAAGTTAACCACCTGGATGCCCATATTCTTTGCCCACGCTGCAATCTGCCGGTTGTAATATTCGTAAGGCGGTATATAGAGCGGAGCATCTTTAAATTCAATGCCGGCCTTTCGCATCACTTCGTAGCTTTTCAACAGATCTTTTTCAAACTCTTCGCGCGTCACCAGCAGCGAATCGCGGTTTTCCCACGGGCTGTACAGCAAATGTCCGTAACTGTGACTGCCGACGTAGTGCCCCTCTTTCAGCAGGCGTTGCACTACGTCCGGATAGAGTTCGTAAAATTCTCCGGTAAAGAAGAATGCTCCTTTGATACCTTGCTTTTTCAGAGTACTGATGATGGCGTCCGCTCCGTCCGCTCTATCGGCGGCGGTGAATACGAGCGTGATCTGTTTTTGGGACGGGTCGGTACGTACAATGCCGCCATTGCTGTAGATGTTCTTATCTGCTGCTGCGTTTGCCTGCTTCATTCCGTCTTTCTGCAAAGAAGATAAGTAGTAGGTCAGGCAAGCGGTTCCGTCCATGGTCGGTTCATTGGTCGAATAATCGTGGAGGGCGTCGTGATAGACCATTAAGTCCGGTTGGAAACGTTCGTAATCCTGTCCGGGCATTCCCGGAATGCCCTCCATGTTCACTCCCCGGAGACTTTCGAAAATGGTGCGGTATACCGGGCCGTCCACCAGTCCGCCGGTAGTGTTGCCTACTCCTGCGTTCAGCAATGAAGAGTGAGGCTGTATCGGATAATCTCCGGATAAAGGTAGCTCTACGATCATGCTGGTTCCCCACGGGTTGCACCCCAGGAGCCAGTCGCGCAGAGCGGCTTCCATCTCTTCATAAGTCGTGTCGCCTGTCAGCTCACGGTAAAGCCGGCATTGCGTAAGCATGGCGGTGGTCAGGTTGTTCGAACACCAGATATAAGGTATGCCGTGCAGGAAAGGACTACCGACGGCTTTTTCGTACGTTCGCTGTATTCCGGTTCGCAGGTTCCGGATAAATTCGTCGCGCAGGCGCTCGTTGCCCGAAGCTTTGGCTACCCAGTAGTGTCCCATGTTCATAAACGGATACCATTGGTAGTGGCGGGCACTGTCGGCACCCATCCACGGTGTCACCGGTTCACGCCTTCCGTATTCTACTGCCTGCTCCAGATATTTGGGGTCGCCGGTAGCTTTGAACAGTTCCATGGCTCCGAGTTCCATATCGTCCACCCAATTGTCTTCTTCATAAATATAGGGTGACTTTACCGAGGCCGTTTGGCAGGGACCGGGTTTCTTTATACCCTCCTGATAGGCGTTATCTGCTTTAGAGGCTATTTCTTGGGCGAAGTCCGGATAGAAATCTTTCAGTACCTTTGCCCCCAGTGCAAAGCAAGAGGCAAATTTGCCTGCGGTACTGGCCACTCCGGTGGTTGCATTTCTGAATTTACCGCGAACTTGTGGCTCGCCACTGCAAAAGTAAACCGGACGCCCTTGCCCTCGTCCGTAGCCGTAGTCTACCGAATCTTTATTGGGCAGGCGCATCCCTGCATGATCCCGGTCATCGGCAATCTGGTTGTAAAGCTCTCCTTGGGCTGGGTTCATCCGGTTCAACCAGTCGAGCCCCCATTTTATTTCGTCTACAATGTCCGGGATGCCGTTAGCTCCAGGGTGTCCGGCAGCGTCGTAAGCATCGCCGAAAGCTTCCGGGTTTTGCAGATAGGCAAACATCATCTGATAAATGGCATTGGCCGAGGTTGTGGTATATTGCAGATAGTCGGTCGCGTCATGCCATCCTCCCCGGACATCGATGTGCTGTCCGGTCTTTGTAGGATGATACACGATAAAGCCGTCATGTACATGGCAACTGTCTTTCAGGAAGGGGTTGTAACCGCATCGCTGCTGGCGCATGTAATTCAGCAGGAAGTCGGCCGTTCCGTTGTATACCCGGTGGTTGATGGGGAAGTGGGGCGATACTGCTTTTCCGGCTTTCAGATAGTAGGTTCCGGGTGTATCAAAGGTACTGAAGTCCAGCCGGTAGGTTGATTTCATTTGTCCGATCGGGCCTGTCTTCCGGGGAGATGTGAAAGTACGTACCGTTTTTCCGGTGAATACATCGACCAGTGAATAGTTGTTCACTTCAACCGGTACTTCACTCATAAATACGGCTACCTTTTTAGATTGGGGGAGGTAGCCCAGTTGGTTGATCCGTATCCATTCACCTGCCTGAGCGTGCAGGGTGGAAAGCAAGAAAACAATGGCCAAAAGCCAGTAATTCCGTTTCATAATGGAAGCATTGTTTAAGGTTGGGGAATGTGTTAAGTTGTATAATGCAAATAAAGCGGATTTAATTTACTTAAAGAATAATAGGGTAGTTTTATTAGCTGATATTATGTGTCGTTTACAAGTTTTTAGAATTTGATATTGCTTTATATGGTATATTCTGAACTTTTTTCGTTTATTAAGTGTTAAATGGAGGCAATAAATGATAAAAGAGAATGTAATATGATTGTAACAAGGAATGATAAAACTACTTTTGTAGATTGAGTTTTCTTAAGAGGGAGCAATATATGAAACCTAAACACAAAAACTGGCTATTACTTGGATGCTTTTCCGCACTGTGGACTGTATCTTTGGCACAGGGGGAGAACTGCAACGATAGTCTCTCACCGATTACGTATATTCCTGTTGCGGAGGATTCCGCCTCTACTGTTGTCGTTGCCGACTCTACTGCGGTGAAGCGTAGTTTTTTAAAGAAATTCCTTGATTACTTCAATGATGCCAATAAGGAGAAGAAGAACAAGAAGTTTGATTTCAGTGTAATCGGCGGTCCGCATTATTCCAGTGATACCAAGCTTGGGCTGGGACTGGTGGCTGCCGGATTATACCGTACCGACCGTGCCGATACACTTCTGCCGCTTTCCACCGTATCATTGTATGGCGATGTGTCCACTGTCGGATTCTATCTGCTGGGCGTTCGGGGCAATCATATCTTTCCGAAAGATAAATACAGGCTGAATTATAACCTTTATTTTTATTCTTTTCCCAGTTTGTATTGGGGAATAGGATACCGGAATGCGGTGAATGACGAAAATGAAAGCAGTTACAAACGCTTCCAGGCACAGGTGAAAGTTGACTTTATGTTCCGTTTGGCAAAAAACTTCTATCTGGGACCTATGGCAAGTTTCGATTATATCGACGGACGCAACTTTGAGAAACCCGAACTCTGGCAGGGGATGGACGCCCGTACGACCAACGTCAGTGCAGGGCTTTCCCTTGTGTACGATTCGCGGGACTTCCTCACGAATGCCTATAAGGGGTATTATCTGCGCATAGACCAGCGTTTCAGTCCTGCGTTTCTGGGGAATGACTACGCATTCAGCAGTACGGAGCTGACCACAAGCTACTATCGTAAGGTGTGGAAAGGTGGAATACTTGCCGGACAATTTCATACGCTGCTGACTTACGGCAATCCGCCCTGGGGATTGATGGCAACATTGGGAAGTTCGTATTCCATGCGCGGATATTACGATGGCAGATTCCGTGACAAGAATGTGGTGGATATGCAGGTTGAACTCCGGCAGTATGTATGGAAACGTAACGGAGTAGCTGTCTGGGTGGGAGCCGGAAATGTTTTTCCCGACTTTTCTTCGTTCGAGGTGAAACATATACTTCCCAATTATGGATTCGGCTACCGGTGGGAGTTCAAGAAGAGAGTGAATGTACGATTGGATTTAGGGTTTGGAAAAGGCCAGACCGGATTTATATTTAATATCAATGAAGCTTTTTAATAAGATAAAGAAATGGTTCGATAATCAGGAGAACTTGTTCTACCTGTTTTTGTTTGTGCTGATTGTGCCCAACATAGCACTGTGTTTCACGGAACCTTTACCGCTTGTGGCCAAGGTTGCCAACGTTCTGTTACCTTTGGGTTGTTATTATCTGATTATGACCCTGTCCAGGAATTGCGGAAAGATGCTCTGGATATTGTTTCTTTTTGTATTCTTCGGGGCTTTTCAGATCGTGTTGCTCTATCTGTTCGGGCAGTCCATCATAGCGGTGGATATGTTCCTCAATCTGGCTACGACCAATTCTTCCGAAGCCATGGAGTTGCTCGATAATCTGCTGCCGGCCCTCGTTACGATCGTGATACTGTATATACCCGCCCTGATACTGGGTATGATTTCCATAGTTCGTAAACGCAGGCTCTCTGTCGACTTTATCCGTAGGCAACGGAAACGTGCGTGGGGAGTACTTGCCGTTGGCTTTCTTTCGTTGGGAGCTGCCTACTTGCTGGATAAGAAATATGAGATGACCACCGATTTATATCCGGTCAATGTGTGCTACAACGTGGTGCTTGCCGTAGAGCGCAACGCGCAGACCCTCGACTATGCAGAGACTTCGAAGGATTTTACTTTCCATGCTGTTGCCACCCATCCGGCGGAGGACCGCGAGATATACGTGCTGGTTGTGGGGGAGACATCCCGTGCTCTCAACTGGTCGTTGTATGGCTATGACCGCGAGACGAACCCCAAATTGTCGGAAATACCCAATCTTACGGCTTTCACGAATGTGCTGACCCAGTCGAACACAACCCATAAGAGCGTTCCGATGCTGATGTCCGCTGTTTCGGCAGAGAATTTCGACTCTATCTACCATCAGAAAGGTATTATTACGGCTTTCAGGGAGGCAGGTTTCAAAACGGCTTTTTTCTCCAATCAGCGTTACAATAATTCTTTTATAGACTTCTTCGGAAAAGAGGCCGATCATTGCGATTTCATCAAAGAAGATTCGCTGACCGCCGGTCAGAACCTTTCGGATGACAACCTGCTGGCATTGGTGAAAGAGGAACTTGCCAAAGGGAACCGCAAACAATTCATTGTGTTGCATACCTATGGTTCGCACTTTAACTACCGTGAGCGCTATCCTGCCGGGGCTGCGTTTTTCCGGCCCGACAGTCCGGCGGATGCCGAATTTAAGTATCGGGACAATCTGATTAATGCCTATGACAACTCCATCCGCTATACCGACGATTTCCTGGCAAGGCTGATCGGCTTGTTGCAGCAACAGGATGCCGGTTCGGCCATACTCTATACTTCGGACCATGGAGAAGATATTTTTGACGACGACCGTCACCTCTTCCTGCATGCGTCGCCTGTGCCTTCGTATTATCAGTTGCACGTGCCGTTTATTGTCTGGACTTCGGATAAATACCGGGAGAAATATCCGGAGCATATCGCTGCTTTACAGCAAAACCGTCAAAAGTCTGTCGCTTCGAACCGGGTAGTGTTCCATTCGGTACTCGATCTGGCCGGAGTGACTACTGCCTATGTGAACGACTCGCTGTCCGTGGCAAGCCCGTCCTATACGGAGTTCCCCCGCTTTTACCTGAATGACCACAACGAGCCGCGGGCTTACGACGATATCGGATTGCGTAAGGAGGACTTTGAGATGTTCAGGAAAATGAATATTCGCTGAAAACGCATTTAAACTATAGACTTGGGGATATAAGTGTAGTATCTCGAAACTTTGTTCCCTACAGGTGCTTTTGTTTCATATTGTGGTGAAAGTCGGAGAATAATTTCTATATTTACCGTCAATTCATCACAATATGCAATTATGGCAACCAAACTACTATTGGTAATGGGGGTAACCGATAATCTATGGCTTTATGTGTTATCCGTATTTTTGTTTCTGACCGTTTGCTTCCTGCTCTTTCAGAACTTCCGGCTTCGTAAATCGGCTTCGGCAGACGATGACTATCGTCGCTTCCTGTTTGAGATATTAGATAATCTTCCGTTTCCTATTATGGTGAAGGATATTCAGGAACAATTCAAGTACACGTACTGGAATAAGGAGGCCGAGTTGCAGTCGGGCATCAGCCGCAAAGATGCCGTCGGCTTTTCCGATGCCGATATTTTTGGTGAAGAACGGGGTAAACAGTACCGTAAAATAGATGAAGATCTCGTTAAAGCCGGAAAACCCTATAAAGCGGAAGAGAGGTATGTGACTGCCGATGGAAAAGTGCATGATACCCTTGTGGTGAAATCAATCATATCTTCGGGCAAACTGGGCAAATGGTTACTGGTGGCCCGTTGGGAGATCACTCAGCTTAAGATGTACGAAAGGGAGCTTTTGGCTGCCAAAGAGCAACTGGAGGGAGCCGTTCGTAAACAGAAACTGGCTTTAAGAAGTATTGATTTCGGCCTGATTTATATCGATCGGAATTATAAGGTGCAATGGGAAGAGACCAGTAATATAAAGAATCTGGTTGTCGGACGTCATTATATTCCCGGCACTACTTGCTACCGGACAACGGGGCGAGGGGACAAACCGTGTAAAAGATGTGCTTTTCAGGAGGCCATCAGTACCGGCAAAATGGTGAGGCATATTACCCATGTGGATCATGTAGACTTTGAAATTACCGCTACCCCCGTTTATAGTGATACGGGAGGTGAAATCATCGGTGGATTGCTGCGCTTTGAAGATATCACCGAGAAACTGAAAGTAGACCGTATGCTTCAGGAGGCTAAGGAGAAAGCCGAAGAATCCAATCGGTTGAAATCGGCCTTTCTTGCCAATATGAGCCATGAAATACGTACGCCGCTCAATGCCATCATCGGTTTCTCCGACCTGATCTGCCAGACAGATGATGCCGAAGAGAAAGAGGAGTACATCCGGATTGTCACTTCGAATAACGAACTTTTGTTGCAGCTTATCGACGACATTCTCGACCTGTCGAAGATAGAAGCCGGAACGATGGATTTTTCCTATGCCCTGACGGATATCAACGAACTGATGGAGGACATCTGCCTGCAAATGCAGCAGAAGAACCAACACCCAGGGGTACAGATTCTGTTTACAGAAAAGGAGCCCTGCTGTGTGATCAATACGGATCGTTTGCGTTTGTCGCAGGTTATCATCAATCTGATGAATAACGCAATGAAGTTTACTGCCGAAGGTTCCATTACGTTGGGATACCGGTTGAACGGACAGAGGAATGAACTTTATTTCTTCGTGAAAGATACAGGCATCGGCATTCCCGCCGATAAAGCTGAAAAAGTCTTTGAACGTTTTGTCAAACTGAACTCCTTCGTTAAGGGCACGGGGCTGGGACTCGCCATCTGCCGGGTGATCATAGAGCGCCTGGGAGGAACGATCGGGGTCGATACGGCAGTAGAAGAGGGTGCCTGCTTCTGGTTCCGTCTTCCTGTTCAAGAGGACATACCACTCGATATTCCTATTAATTTGTGCTAAAAATTGAACCTAAAACTCCGGTTGGCGTGTTGTTTGTATACACTTAATATAGAGGTTTAAATATATAAAAAACATGGCTTATATAGATTATTACAAGATTCTCGGAGTTGACAAGAATGCTTCTCAGGATGATATTAAAAAGGCTTTCCGCAAATTGGCCCGTAAATATCATCCGGACCTGAATCCGAATGACCCAAGCGCTAAGGATAAGTTTCAGGAGATTAATGAAGCCAACGAAGTATTGAGCGATCCGGAAAAAAGGAAAAAGTACGACGAATACGGCGAACATTGGAAACATGCGGACGAATTCGAAGCGCAGAAGAAGGCGCGGCAGCATGCCGGTGCGGGTGGAGGCGGCTTCTCCGGCTTTGGCGGAGATGGTGGTTCCTATTGGTACTCGTCCGATGGAGAAGGATTCTCAGGTGGTGATGCCGGAGGATTCTCGGATTTCTTCGAGTCTATGTTCGGGCATAGGGGCGGAGGCGGACGAGGCGGATCAGGTTTCCGCGGACAAGATTTTAATGCGGAACTACACCTGTCTCTTCGAGATGCGGCACAGACCCATAAGCAGGTGTTGAATGTGAATGGAAAGCAGGTTCGTATCACAATACCGGCCGGTGTAGCCGACGGACAGGTGATTAAACTGAAAGGATACGGTGGTGAAGGTATTAACGGTGGTCCGGCAGGCGATCTGTATATTACTTTCCGGATAGCCGAAGATCCTGTATTCAAGCGTCTCGGAGACGATCTGTACGTGGATGTGGAAGTCGATCTCTATACTGCCGTACTGGGTGGTGAAAAGGTGGTTGATACGCTGGAAGGTAAAGTGAAACTGAAGATAAAGCCCGAAACCCAGAATGGTACGAAGGTACGCCTGAAGGGTAAAGGTTTCCCCATATATAAGAAAGAAGGACAGTTTGGCGATTTGATTGTCACTTATTCAGTCAAGATACCTACGAGTCTGACAGATAGACAGAAAGAACTGTTCAGAGAGTTACAACAGAGTATGAACTAATAATGAAAGAGCGCTATGCAGACCGAATTAATAATAGTCAGTGAATACTGTCACAAATGTCATATTGAGCCTTCATTTATCGACCTGTTAGAAGAGGGTGGCTTGATTGAGGTACGCACCGAGGGCGGCGAGCACTATCTGCTTGCGTCGCAACTTCCCGATGTGGAACGATACAGCCGTATGTATTACGACCTGTCCATCAATATGGAGGGTATCGATGCCATTCATCATTTGCTGGAAAGGATGGAACTGATGAGACGTGAAATCAGTACTCTCCGGAATCAGCTTATCGTCTTTAAGAGGGAAGGTGTAATGGAGGACTGGTAAAAGGTTTATTTCATGTGTTGGATAAAGAGGCTTTTCCGGTTTCTATCAGAGCCTCTATATGATATAAACAGAGCCTTTATCAAGGGTGGACAGAGTGTCTGTTCCGCCCCGATAAAGGCTCTGTTTTTTTATGTTTGGCCGTACTTTTATTCAGCCAGAATCGTCAGTTCGGCACCCGAAGCGTAGTCTTGTCCGCGTTGTTCACTCAGAGCGGTGAAGCGGATGTAACGGGCTTTTACAGGTTTCTCGAACATTACTTTCTTCTCTTTCAGGTCTCTTGCGAAAGTACCTTTCAGGATTGGTTCACCCCATTCTTTGCCATCCTGGCTTACGTGTATGGTGTAATCTTTCACATTACCGTTGCTGCTGTCCTGACGTGGAAGGTAAGTGAAACCTTTAATTGTTTTCACTTCACCGGCATCCAGGTCTACCCAGTGCGGGTGTTTAGCCACGGTTACAGAGAACATGGTGTGCCAGATGGTATTCGGGTCACCGTCGGTCAGGTTCTTGGCTTCGCCTCCATCCGATTCTTCGCTACTTGCATAGATCACTTCCGTCTGGATGCTTTCGATCTTGTCGAATGTCATGGTTGCTTTGATGAAAGGTGCATCTTTGAACCAGGCAGTCACTGTACCGCCATTGCGTAATGCGATCGGTCCGGTGTAAGTTTTGGGTTTACTCTTATCTACTGTGTAGAGGATAACCGCATCCTTTTTCTGTGATGATACAGATACTGCACCGGCACGGTTGCGGGTAATGGACAACGGCACCTCTCCGGCAGGGGCTACATTGGCTGTTGCAGTCAGGTCTTTACCCGCAGGGCGGATGATGAAACCTGTGTTGTGATGGCTGGCGAAGACACGGTCTTGTTCCAGCGGGCCACCTTGGCCGCAACTGTTGCCACCCAGGCCGGTTACGGCTGCATCCAGATGAAGATAAGTATCACCGGCTTTCGGCAACTGATACGGATGTGAAGCCAGGATCAGGTCGAGTGCGGAGTAGGGCAGAGCCGAAGCCGACAAGCGGTCGGTAGCTACAAACACAGCACCGTTGCCTGCGTTGTTGGTCAATGCACACCAGCGCACATCTTCGTGGTTACCCATATCCTGTGGTTTGGGGAAGTTGACAAATTCTCCGGCAACCGTGTTCTTATGTTGCTCGATGAACTGTCCTACCTTGCGGTCGGCATAGTTGTCAATAGGTCCGCGTCCGTAGTAAGTGAAGTTATCATATTGCTGAGGCACGCGTATCATATATCCCAGACGAGGCAATACGAGGCTCGGCTGATTGGATGTGATACTTGCTTCCAGTTCGATGGAACCGTCTTTATAGACAGTCCATACCTGATTGGTGGTGAACTTGAAGTCATTGCTGCCGAACTTCTTGTCCGTCAGTTCTTCAATCTTGTTCTTGCCCGAGCTCGTTCCACCCAAAATCTTAGCTGCGTTCGGAGCCTGAGATTCTACTGTGAATGACAATACGACTGTGCCGTCTTCTTGGGTAGTCATATCGAAGCCGGTAGCTGAGTGCTTCAGGTTGTGCAGTCCGTTGTCGAACCACTGAGAGTAGAACCAGTTGTCATTGTTCGTGAACGCGCGGAGCGCATCCAACTTCGGACCGTTACCGTCAGTAATTACTTTTTCGTTTCCGTATGTCAGGCTGTAGATAGTACCTGTTTTGATATCGAATTGAGCTGTATAGCCATTGCCTTTAATGGTAATGATATCGCTCGCTTTAATCCTAATTATTTCCGGTTTGTCGCTTCCGGATGCTACAGTGTTGATGGCAGGACGTGCAGTAGCTTCTTTAACGAGTATCTGTTCTTCTGCCTGCGCAAAGTTCTTGTCGGCCCAAGGCATGTTGTCTTTCAGCAGGAACTGAATCTTCACGAAATATTCCGAATCGGCTTTCAGTTTACTGAACTGATAAGGAACCGTGATCTGCGTACGGGTACGCGGAGCCACTTCACCCATAGACAATATGCCCGATTGTGCTTCCTTACCGTTTTCGTAAAGTGACCATTTAACTTCATAGTCCGAAAGGTTTTTGAAGTAATACTTGTTGAATACTTCGAACTGTCCTTTTTCTACATCGATTGGTTGTACACCGATGTGTTGGTACACTTTCTTCACTTCATAATATTGTGGTTTCGGTTCCAGGTCACCGAATACGATACCGTTCATAACGAACTGTCCGTCATTCGGAGTATCACCGAAGTCACCACCGTAAGCCAGATAGCGCTCTCCGGTTTTCTTATCGTAATTGTACATCGATTGGTCTACCCAGTCCCAGATAGCTCCACCACAGAAGAAGTTAGTCGACTCGATAGCTTCCCAGTAGTCCACCAGGTTACCGCAGGCGTTACCCATAGAGTGAGCATATTCCGAAACATGGAACGGATATTTGATATCATAATTACCTTTCACGGCACCACGCATCCAGCCGATGGAAGGATACTGGTTGGAACCCATGTCGACGATGTCGTTGTTACGTTCGTACTGAACAGGGCGTGACAGGTCGAATGCTTTCAGTGCATCGTATGCTGCTACGAAGTTCTTTCCCGGTCCGGCTTCGTTACCCAATGACCAGATGACAATTGAAGGATTGTTTACGTTGGCGTGAACCATTTCCATCACACGGGCTACGTGGGCGTTTTTCCACTCCACCGGATGAGACAGTGAAGCGGCTCCATAATAATACTCGTGAGACTCGATGTTGGCTTCATCTTCCAGATAGAGTCCGTATTTGTTGCATAGATGGTACCAGTACGGATCGTCCGGATAGTGGGAGTTACGTACGTGATTGATGTTGGCACGTTTCATCAGCATTACCTCTTTCTCCATCATTTCGCGAGTAATGGCATGACCTACGGCAGGATTTGATTCGTGGCGGTTGACACCTTTCAGTTTCACGGTCTTGCCATTTACATAATAGTAACGGCCTGCCAGTCCGAATTCGTCTGCAGAAGCAGGGGTGTCTTTGATTTCCACTTTACGGAAACCTACAGTAGTTGAAACGGTTTCTATTGTTTTGCCTTTCTTGTCTTTCAGTTCGGCAACGAGTGTATAGAGGTAAGGGAACTCAGCCGACCACTTGTTGGGTGACTGCACGTTCAATATCGCTTTTTCAGCCTCTATGGTTTCGTTCGGGTTCACCAGGTCCACAGTAGCATTGGCAACCGCATTGGCAACGGGGGTATTTTCGTCCGAATACAGTTTGTTTGCATAAAGTGTATAAGCCATCTGGTATCCTTTGGCAGCTTTCTTGCCATAGTTACGGATGTCAGCGCTGATAGCCAATGAACCATTGGTGTATGTCTCGTCCAGATCGGGGATTACAACAAGGTCGCGTACCTGTACTTTCGGAGTAGAATAGAGGGCTACGGTACGGAAGATACCCGGCAGGCGGAACATATCCTGTGCTTCAAGGAATGAGCCGTCCGAGCTGCGGTATACTTCGGCAGCAACGGTGTTCTTTCCTTTTTGCAGGTAAGGAGTGATGTTGAAGTTGGCTGTGTTGCGTGAGTTCTTGGAGAAACCTACATACTGTCCATTGATCCAGAGGTAGAAGAAAGAGTCCACGCCGTCGAAGCTGATAAATACTTCACGACCGTCCCAGTCCTGCGGGATGTCGAAGTCGCGACGGAACGAACCCACTTCGTTACGGTCTTTATAAGTAGTCCAATTGGTCGGAGGGGTACGCATCACACCTCCGCGCCAGTCGTCTACTTTCACTTTGTGCATGAAAATTACAGGTTGGTTCACGTAGATGGGTACTCCGTATTTCAGACTTCCGTCTTTCTGGATGCCATAAATATTCCAGCTTGAAGGAACCGGGATATTGTCCCATCCTGAAACATCGAAGGTTGTTTGATAAAAATCTTTAGGGCGGGAGTCCGGATCGGGTGCCCAATTGAATTTCCAGTCACCATTCAGTGACAACCAGTATTTACTGTTCTCAGGCAACACCTTTCGTGCGCTTTCCACATCCTGAAAGGAAAAGAACCAGGCGCGCGGTTGTTCTTTGTTGAGTGCTAAGTTTTCCGGTGATTCCCATTCGTTGCCCACCGGGGCTTTTTCCGAGGCATACTTAAATCCCTCTAAAGGTCTTTGACCGGCAAAGCAAAGCGTAACCATGCTGCATAGTATCAGACCTAACGTGATTTTCCGCATAATTGTTTTTCTTTTAATAGATTATTTACTGAAGTTTTTTCGTGTTATATTGATCCGTAATCCGGTATCTCTCTAATTTTGTTGCAATATTCGTAAAAACCAGTCACATAGCCAAATCATTTGACATTAATTGGGTATTTTCGGGAGATAAAAATAACTCGCCTCTCTCCGGTAGTAGAAAAAGAAAAGGGATCCGGTTGTCCGAATCCCTTTTTTAAGTCTTGAAGTAAACTCTTTACTTTCTGTAGTAAGCCAGATCGTCTTTATCGAATTTGCGAATAAAGTTGATATGTTTTTCTACTTCAGCCTCAGCATAACGTACGTATACCTGAGCCGATTCGGAGAACAGATCGCTCTTCGAAGCATCTTGAACCATCAGGTGACCCATGATGATGTGGGCAGCCATTTCTACCAGACGGCGTGCGCAGAAGTCGAGCAGTTCCTGGTCTTTTGCTTCTGTGATTTGAGTCACGCAGGCTGCATATTTGCTTGCCATACTTTTCAGGCGGTTCTGCAAGCCTTCCAGTTCTGGAGCTACCGGCATGTTCTCGTATTCTTGGATACGTGCCAGATAAGCACCGGTCGTTACGTAACGGATAGCAGCCACAACCTGCAACTGGGTGGTACCTTCGTAGATGGAAGTGATGCGTGAGTCACGATAGATGCGTTCGCAGGCGTAATCTTTCATAAAGCCCGAACCACCGTGAATCTGAATACAATCATAAGCGTTCTGGTTGGCAAATTCACTGCCCATGCCCTTGCCCAGCGGAGTAAAGGCGTCAGCCAGTTTGGCGAATGTTTTCTGTTCGGCACGTTCTTCCGGAGTCAGTTTGCGCTCCTTGGCAATGTCGTCCAGTGCTTTGTAAATGTCTACAAAACGAGCTGTCTCGTACAGCAGTGAACGGGAAGCATCCAGTTTAGCTTTCATCAAAGAAAGTATCTCGGCTACGGCAGGGAATTCGATGATTGCTTTGCCAAACTGTTTACGGTCTTTGGCATAAGCCAGAGCTTCATTGTAAGCTGCCTGTGACAAACCTACCGATTGTGCGGCAATACCCAGGCGGGCACCGTTCATCAACGCCATTACGTATTTGATAAGACCCAGTTTACGGTCACCGCAAAGTTCGGCTTTGGCATTTTTATATACCAGCTCGCAAGTAGGGGAGCCTTTGATACCCATTTTGTTCTCGATGCGGCGTACGTTAACTCCGCCATTGCGCTTGTCGTAGATGAACATAGACAGACCGCGTCCGTCGTGTGTTCCTTCTTCCGAACGTGCCAATACGAGATGAATATCGGCATCACCGTTTGTGATAAAGCGTTTCACGCCGTTCAGATACCAGCATTGGTCTTTTTCACTGTAAGTGGCTTTCAGCATGACAGATTGTAGGTCGGAACCTGCATCCGGTTCGGTCAGGTCCATTGACATGGTTTCGCCCTGGCATACACGGGTGATGTAGCGCTGCTTCTGTTCTTCGTTGGCAAACTCGTAGATGGTTTCGGCACAGTCCTGTAGTCCCCAGAGGTTCTCGAAACCTGCATCACTGCGGCTCACGATATCGGCAGCCATGATGTATGGAGTGATTGGGAAGTTCAGACCTCCAAAGCGGCGGGGCATAGCCATACCCATCAGCCCGGCTTTACGGCAGGCATCCAGGTTCTGGGCAGTTCCGCTGGCATAAGTTACGCGGTTGTCGGCACAAACCGGACCTTCGTGATCGACGCCTTCTGCATTGGGAGCGATGATGTCACCACAGATTTCCCCTACAATTTCCAGTACTTTATCGTAGCTGTCCATTGCATCTTCGAAGTCTACCGGAGCATAGTCGAATTTATCTTTATCAGCATAGTTGCGCTCTTTCAGCTCAACAATTCTCTTCATCAACGGATGGTTCAAGTGATGCTTGAGTTCCGGAGTATCTAAATAAAAGTTAGCCATTTCTTACTTACTGTTTTGTTTATAATACTTAATCATCTTCGGTACAACTTCTTCGATTGTTCCGTTGATCACATAGTCTGCAATCGTATTGATCGGAGCTGACGGATCGTTGTTGATGGAGATGATGATACCGCTTTCCTGCATACCGGCAATGTGCTGAATTTGTCCGGAGATACCGCAGGCAATATAGAGTTTCGGACGTACTGTAACACCGGTCTGGCCGATCTGACGGTCGTGGTCAACGAAGCCTGCATCTACAGCGGCACGGCTGGCGCCTACTTCTGCGTTTAACACCTTTGCGAGATCGAACAGCAAGTTGAAGTTTTCTTTCGAACCTACACCGTAACCGCCGGCAATGATGATCGGAGAACCTTTCAGGTTGTTCTTGGCTTTTTCTACGTGGCGTTCGATGACTTTTACTACGTAATCGGTGTCGGCTACGTATTTCTTCACATCATGCTTAATGATTTCACCTTTGTAGTCGGCTGACAGAATGGCTTTTTTCATCACACCTTCGCGAACGGTTGCCATTTGGGGGCGGTGTTCGGGATTGACGATGGTAGCAACGATGTTACCTCCGAATGCCGGACGAATCTGGTAAAGCAGGTTTTTGTAAACCTTACCTTCTTTCTTATCCTCGTGATCACCGATTTCCAGTGAGGTACAGTCCGCTGTCAATCCGCTGGTCAGAGCTGACGATACACGCGGGCCGAGGTCACGACCGATCACGGTTGCACCCATCAGGCAGATTTGCGGCTGTTCTTCTTTGAACAGATTCACGAGGATTGAAGTGTGGGGAAGTGAAGTATAAGGATAGAGTCCTTCATCATCGAATACATGGAGTTTGTCTACTCCGTACGGGAGAATCTGTTTTTCAATATCTTTGAGACCGGTTCCGGCAACGACTGCTTCAAGCTGGCAATTCAACTGATTGGCCAACGAGCGTCCTTTTGTCAGAAGTTCGAGGCTTACGTCTGCGACGATGCCGTCTTCTATTTCGCAATATACAAATAAGTTATTCATATCTTTTCTCTCCTCTTACCCTATAGTGTGGTTCTCCAACAGTTCAACAATCAGTTCTTCCACTTCACGGTCGCTGCCGCTGATGGTTTTACTCTCTTTCGCCTGGAACACGATGTTCTGGATAGCTTTTACCTTTGTCGGCGAACCGCTGAGGCCGCATTGTTTCAGATCACCGTTTACGTCTGCTACACTCCATTCCACCAGGTTCAGGTAGTCGCGGGTGTCGTAAAGGTCGGTATAGTCCAGGTTGCCCTGTTGCTTCTCGGTAACGGTTTTGGCATGTTTGTACTTCTGAACCAGCTTTGCATTGCGCGGGCGGCAGGGAGCTGCACTTCCGTTGACAGTGATAACGATGGGCAGCGGGCCTTCTACGGTTTCCACACCACCGTCAATGTGACGCTTCACGGTAATGCTTCCGTCACCTACTTTCAGGATTTCTTCCGCATACGTAATCTGAGTCAGTCCTAACTTTTCTGCAACCTGCGGTCCTACCTGTGCTGTATCTCCGTCGATGGCCTGACGACCGCCGATGATGATGTCATATCCACCGATCTTTTTGATGGCTGTTGCCAGAGCGTACGAAGTAGCCAGTGTATCAGCACCGGCAAAAGCACGGTCTGTCAGCAGATAACCATTGTCGGCACCACGGAAAAGTCCTTCACGAATAATGTCGGCTGCACGTCCCGGTCCCATGGTCAGGATGGTAACGGTAGAGCCTGGGTGGGCATCTTTCAGTCGGAGAGCCTGTTCAAGAGCGTTCAGGTCTTCGGGGTTGAAGATGGCAGGGAGTGCCGCACGGTTAATGGTTCCGTCGGCTTTCATGGCATCTTTCCCAACGTTGCGTGTGTCGGGAACTTGTTTTGCCAATACAACAATTTTCAAACTCATGTTATTAATTTTAGTATTAGTATTTCTACAAGTTAGCAGCCAGTAGTCAGTAGTAAGGTTCTTGCTATTCACTATCCGGTTAACTATCAGCCTGCAAATTTAAGCAAACGCTTGGTTCTGACAAGAAATCCGTCTGAAAAATGCACAAGTTTAAAGATTCTGAGCAACTTGTTTGGTTCTTACTATCATGATTACCGGGTTATCGTCGGCTTTCAGATCTTTTAATTCGGGGATGTTTTTCAGCTCCGGATCTTCTTCTGCCAACTCCAGTATGTCACTTGCTTCCCAATAATACAATAAAACATCATCTGCCACACGCATTGCCGGGTAGAAAGGGACTTTGCCATACATATCGTTCTGTATCATTCCGTTTTTTACACCGAATAGCTGTCCTTTCTGTTTGTCGTATATAGCCAGGCGGGGAGATTCCGACTTGTCCGTTACGTTCCATGAAGTATAAGGGATGAACAGGTATCCGGGCGTTTCCAATATATCCGGACGGAGATAGTTGGAAGCCGTTGTTTCATAAACGTTCCAGTTGCCGTCGAGAACTTCGAAGCGTTTCTCTTTGGGCAATTTATATTTTCCAAGTTGTAGGATATAGCGGGGCAGGAGTGTATCCGGACGGACGGTAAATACTGTGTCATTATAGTATTCTTTCATGCAAACCTGATTCTGGAACCGGTATAAATATTTGTCGCATTTTCCCCATAAATAGAAGTTTAGCCCGCTGGGAATGGTGAAACGGTCATATTGGGGAAATGAAGTCAGTGTATCGCCTTTAGAGTTGATTATTAATAATCTGAAAAGCTTGTTTCCCGTATTGTTGTAAATGTAGGAAGCGAAAGTGCTGTCGTTCAGTGCCGAAAATTGCCAGGCAAATGGAAACTTACATTCATTCATGAACTCTCCGTTGCCGGAATATGCCAGTAGTTTTCCATGGTCCATCAGGAATACTTGTTTGGAAACATCGTCTGTTGATATAAAACGAATACCGGTATATTCTCCGGGGCCTTGTCCCATCCGGGCAACTGTCCGGACAAATTTACCTTCGTCCGTGAACTGAAAGACCTGTTTTTGCGTAGGGATGTATAAGTTATGTCCGCAGAGTGTAATGCTGTTTTTTATGATGGCCGGCAGTAAACATTGGTCGGTGGTTTCCAAAGGGATGATTTTCACTTCCCGGGCTATCTGGCTCAAGGTAACTGTTTGTTCCGTCCCGATTCCGGTTTCAAAAGGGAGAGTGACGGGAAATGTTGTTTCGGAAATTGGTTCTTGTGACGAAGAGGGTTTATTGGTACATCCCAAGAAGAGTAAACCGGAGGAAAGGAGTAAGCTGAAAAGGGTTGTGTTCGTTCTCATAGTCTATGCTTTTTAGTAAATGGCATAAAACTACGTAATATTCGTAACTTAGATAAAACCTGATAGTTAAACTATGTTATCCTTTAGCATTATCCTTCTTATAAGGAATATATAAAAAAGGGAGAAAGGGTTGAATATTGGAGGTATGCCTCAGATTTATAATTACTTTTGGCATACCTCCGGAGTACTGTTGTTATTGGATTCCTATTTCTGCAAATCCCATAGTTTCTCCTTCTGTTACCATTTTGGTAGGTTTCAGAGAAAGGTATCGTGCTTTCACCGGAGTGAAGTAGACAGACTGTAGAATCGGATTGTTTTTGATGTTTGAAAATTCCCCTTTAGCTACTATCTGGTTTACCGCATTTGCTTCAGTACCTACAGATAGTTCATAAGAGGAGATTAATCCTTTGTTATATTCGCTTTGATCCGGCAGATAATGGAAAGAGGTAATTGTGCGTTCTTCTCCCAGATCGATCACCAATGCGTCCCCTTCAACAAAAGCAGTGGTGCTCTTGTCTTTATCCATACATTTCTTAGTCTCCTCTTCGGATACTCCTACGAGTGTAAACGGATAACTTTTTAATTCTTTGGCCTCTACGGTGAATGTGTCGGGTGTCTCACCTGCATAATAAGCCTCTATGTTGTTGATGCAAAGGCAGGCGCGTGCATCCGTGAAGCGTATGCGGAGTTTGTCGGTCGAAATGGTTTCAAAGCGCAACAAGCGTTTGTAGCCCACGGTCGTAGTCTCTTCATTCAGTTTCACCGGCAGCCATTTTCCATCTTTGTCATATTCCACTACGAATGATTTGACACGTTGTCCCAACGGAATATATTCCTGGATCATCATACGGTTGACCTTCTCCGTTTTGGGGAAGTCGAACTCAATCTCTGCGGCAGTCACACCGTCATTGGTAGCCCAGTAAGTATCCCAACTTTCATCTGTTGCGGCTTTGGCTGAGAATTTTCCTCCACGTTCATCCGATACTTTTGGTTGGATGCCTGCGAGCAGGTTGTGTGCCAATTGTTTCTGTACATTCTTGTGGAAGTTAACTGCATTGGCCGAGTCGATCGGATGGATCAGCCCGTCGCGGTCAACCGGGAAGTTAAGCAAGAGGGTCGCGTTGTGTCCCACACTCCGGTAATAAAGGTCCGTTAACTGATCCACGGTTTTTACGCGGTTGTCTTCTTCCGGATGATAAAACCATCCCGGACGGATAGAGACATCACATTCTGCCGGTACCCATTGGTTACCGTCAGCGTGTCCGTATTGCAGTTCGCGATATTTCGGATAGCCCGGATACACTTCGCCCGCCCGCAGGAACGACCAGTTGGTAGCTCCGGCAAATCCGTTCTCGTTACCTACCCAGCGGCAACCGGGACCTCCGTCGGAGAAAACAATGGCCTGTGGTTGGAGTTTATCCAGTATTTCATAGATACGTGGATAGTTGTAGTAAGTCTTGCGGTCGATGGTACGGCTGTCTTTGGCTCCGCCATACCATCCGTCACCGCCGTTGGCACCGTCAAACCAAACCTCGAATACTTCGCCATAATTGGTCATCAGCTCAGTCAGTTGTTTATGGAAATAATCTACATATTCCGGTGTACCGTAGTTAGCCTGGTGTCTGTCCCAGGGAGAGAGATAAACGGCGAATTTAATGCCGTATTTCTTACAGGCGGCTGCCAGTTCACCTACAATATCTCCTTTACCGTCCTTGTAAGGAGTGTTACGGATGCAATATTCTGTCAGTTCGGTAGGCCACAAGCAAAAGCCATCATGGTGTTTGGCGGTAAGGATTACTCCTTTCATACCCGATTCTACAAAGGTTTTCACCCATTGTTCGCAGTCCAGCTTGGATGGGTTGAACGTTTTCGGGTCCGAATCTCCGTATCCCCATTCACGGTCGTTGAAAGTGTTCAGGCCGAAGTGAACGAAAGCATACGTTTCCATTTTCTGCCATTCCACTTGTTTTTCTTCGGGAACAGGTAAGATAGCTTCGGGAGCTTTCACAGCAGGAGCACAAGCGCCAAGTAGGGTCAGGGCAGCTCCGGCATACAGTAGTTTGTTTATTTTCATGATATGTTAAAAGGGTTAATGATGCAAAGATAAAAAAATCCCCGGAAACTCGTTCCGGGGATTAACTAAAAAGCAATTATTACCATCCCGGATTTTGCGGGAGAAGGTTCTCGTTTCTCTGAAGTTCCCCGGTCGGTATCGGCCTCAGGTAAAGCCTGTCATTCCAGGTGCGGCTTTTGCCTGCTTCATAAGAGTAGTCGGCATTGGTATAGGCAGGATATACGACTGCGTACTTGCCTTCCTTATAAGGTTCACGTTTTCCGACGTATGTCTTCACATTATCACATATTTTTCCGGCTTTCCAACGGGCCAGGTCGTCCCAGCGGAATCCTTCACCAGCCAACTCAATGCGGCGTTCGCGGCGGATTTCCTGTAATAGCGGGCTAAGGCTGTATCCCCAGGCGGACCAGTTCGGATCGGTGAAACCTACTTCCATAGTCAGGTGAGGCATACCTGCACGGTCGCGCAATACATTGATGGTCTTGTTCAAGTCCGCTTGTGTAATCGTACCCAGTTCGGCTTTAGCCTCTGCGTTGATCAACAAGGTTTCTGCATAACGATAGGCGATGCCGTCATAAGTATTGTTGTTTGCCTCAAAGGCTTTATCTGTCGGAATAAGGTATTTGATGGACTTATATCCGGTCAGGCAGTATTGCGAAATGAAATCTTCTTCCTTTTCAACATACGTACTGTCGTTGGTGGCCACAGTCACCCGTGTAGGGAAGTCCCAGGTCAGGATGGTCTGCTTCAGGCGTGGGTCGCGGTCGGTAGTTTCATTCTTCATATTGTCATCCCCTTTATATTGGGCGTTTCCTGCAATGGGTTTACCGTTGAGACACAGATAACTTTCTACAAAGTCTTTTGAAAAGCCGGTATTGGCTTCGGACAACGTACGGCTCATGCCGTGTTTTCTTTTGCCATCCAGATAGATCACCGGCAGGATAGCCTCTTTCAGGTTTGTTTTGTCTTCCATTACAAATACGTCGTAATAGTCTTTTTCCGGATGTCCGGTGTTATAGATCTCGTATTTGCCGGTTGCCATGATTGCATCTGTTTCGTCGGCTGCCATTTTCAGCAAGCGGTCTGCTTTGTCTGCCCATCCCAATTCGGTGTGATATTTATAATATGTACCTTCGTGCAGACAAGTCCTGGCTTTCAACTGGCGTGCTACATCTTTTCCGATGCGTCCGGTAGCCGGTTTCTCGGGTAACCATTGGATGGCAAAATCAAATTCTTCAATGATTTTATCCATCACTTCATACCGTTTCAGTTTCGGTCCGTAAAGAATATCCGTATCACCCGTGCCCAGATCTTTATCCAGCCAGGGGATATCGCCGAACGTTCTCATCAATCCGGCATATTGCATCGCTTTGAAGAAACGGACTTCTGCTACATACTGGTTGATTTCCGACTCCTTACCGCTTACAGTCTGATAGTGGGTCAGGAAGTAGTTTACCAACCGGATCGGCTGCCATCCGCCTTTGCTCCAGTTACACCAGCTTGCTGCCTCTGCGGGGGTGCTCAACTGATTCCAGAAGAACTGGGGGATGCTGTTAGGTACTTGATTATCGCTCTCTCCGTCTGCTATTGAGGTTACACCTCCGGGGAGGTAACTATAGAATTGATTGGCATATGTTTCCAAATCTCCTGTGGTATTCCAGAAGGTTTTGTCATTGATTGCTTCCGGAGCTCTTTCCAGGAAACCGTCGTTACAACCCGATAGGGTGAGTGTTGCCACTCCGATATAGAATAAATATTTGATTTTCATAAGATGCTTTGTATTAGAATGTGAGATTTAAACCAACAGATAATGATCTTTGCATCGGATATTTGTATGGGTTATCCAATTCCGGATCGAGTCCGTCGGGGGTATCCGAAATGGTGAAAAGGTTTTCACCGGTGAAATAGATACGTATCTTTTCGATAGAAGCTTTTTGAGTCAGCACTTTAGGTAATGTATAACCAATGCTGAGCGATTTCAGACGACAGTAAGAGGCGTCAACCAGATAGCGTGTCTGAGCTTGATTGATGGCCGAACCACCATTGAAGCGAGCGCGTGGGAAGTAGGCTCCGGTGTTATCTTCAGTCCAGTAATCGTTGTTGTAGGCCGAAGGTACCTGCCATTCGCTTCCGTAATGGCTGCGGAATGAAGTGCCCGGCAGATAGAGGTCTCGTTTTCCCACACCTTGGAAGAAGATACCCAAGTCGAAACCTTTCCAATCGGCTCCCAGATTGATACCATAATGATAACGCGGAGTGCTGTTACCGATAATTTTCATATCGCCCGGATCATCAACGGTGTTGTGACCCCAGTCAATAACGCCATCGTTGTTGCGGTCTACAAAACGGATGTCACCCGGCATCAGTTTGATACCTCCCGATACTTTATCCTGATTGGCAGCTCCGGCTATCTCTTGTTCGGACTGGAATAAGCCATAGGTTTCATAACCCCAGATTTCTCCTTGTTTCTGTCCCACATACCAGTTGCCCAGTTCTTTTGACTTATTATCGAACTTGGTAACCTCCGATTGATAGTCGGACAGATTGAATCCGACTGTGTAGTGGAACCCGCTTGCCAACTGGTCGTTCCAGCTGATCTCAAATTCCCAACCTTTCGTCAATGATTCGGCTGCATTTTCCTGAGGTTCGTTGGCACCCAGGATACCCGGCAGGATTTTACCTGCGGCAAGAATATCCGATGTACGTCTTTGATAATAGTCGAAAGCGCCTTTCAATCGGCTGTTCAGGAAGTTGAAGTCAAGTCCCAGGTCCCACTGTGTAACGGTTTCCCAAGTGATGGACGAACTGACAAGGCCGCCAGGGATCACATATTGCGGTTGGTTACTGCCCATGATCCAGCTGATCTGCCCGGTACTGTAGTTGGAAAGGTAAGCATACCAGCCATTATTGAGTGCCTGATTGCCTAAGCTGCCATAAGAACCTCTGATTTTCAATTCGTCAAAGAAACTGTTTGTCCAGTTCTTGAACCAACTTTCATTAGAGAGTCTCCAAGCTGCAGAAAACGAAGGATTGAATACGGCACGGTCGTGCTTGGGGAATTTGGAGGAGAGATCGTAACGGCCATTTACTTCCAGTAAATAACGCTCGTCATATCCGTAGTTGACGCGGAAGAAGCCGCTTCGGGTAGCCCAGGAGTTATCACTGCTACCTACCCAACGGTCGCCTGTGGCATAGCTCAATGAGCCCAGGTCATTTGAGATCAGTTGTTCGCGTCCGGCATTGAATCCGGTGGTGTGCTTGCTTTCCTGATTGTAACCGATCATTCCCTTCAGGTAATGTTTGCCCAATGTCTTTTCATAATCGCCGAAGAAGTTGAAAGCATTGTAGGTATCGTTGGCTTGTGATTGAGAAATAGAGTTCGGATTGGTCCATGCAAAAGTTTGCAGGAATTGTCCGTTGGCTCCATATTCGTCGAATGACTTCATGTGTACCTTATTATTCTCACTATAGTAATTGAACGTATAGTCCATGTTGATACTCATACCTTTAATAGGAGTCAGCTTCATCGTGATCGTGTTCCAAAGGTCATTTTTGTTGGTTTGCCGGTTACCGCCGTCTTCAAGGATGGCAGGGAAGTTGGTGAAGTCGCCCTGTCCGGCCCAATTTCCGTCCGGGTGTTTCACCGGCATGATAGGACGCGTATCACCTCCCATAAAATTATCGCCATGCACGTTATCCTGATTCAATCCTCTCAGCTTGGTGCGGTTGAAGCTTGTTTTCATGGAGAGGTGCAACCATTCGTTTATGTCATAGTTGATGTTGTTCATCACATTGAACTTCTTGAACTGTTCGTTACCGAAACGAATCAGAGATCCCTGGTCGGTATATCCTAAAGAAGTGTAATAGGTAGCCTTCTTACCGCCGCCACTGATATTGACATTGTACTTCTGGACAGGATAATTCTTCTTATACATCTCTTTCATCCAGTTGGTGTTACCGGCATACGTGTATTTGGTGCCGTTTTTACTGATACTCGGATCTGAGTGGATAAATACCGGAGAGTTGTTTGCCGGATCTTTATAGTAAGCTTCAATGTGTTGCATCCATTCAGCATCGAAATAGTCTCGTCCCACTGTGTTTTGCTGTGCGGTGTTCATCCAGGTAGCATATTGCATGGAGTTCATATAGGTGGGGCGGGTAGTAGGTCCGTTGAAAGAAACCGAAGCATCGAATGATACTTGTGTCGGCTGGTCCTTGCGTCCTCCTTTGGTGGTAATCAGTACAACACCATAGGCTGCACGTGCACCATAGATAGATGCGGATGCGGCATCCTTCAGTACGGAGACACTTTGCACGTCTTGAGGGTTAATGAGGTTCGGGTCCATTTCCACGCCATCGACCAATACCAGCGGTGAACTTCCACTCATGGCAGTGGTACCACGGATATTGAAACTTGAACCTTCGCCCGGACGACCACTGGTGGTTACGTTTAAGTTGGGGATAGCACCTTGCAAACCTTGTCCGAGATTGACAATCGGGCGGTCTTCCAGCACCTTACTGTCCACAGCTGATACGGCTCCGGTCAGGTTGGCTTTTTTCACGGTGGCATAACCAACGACTACCACCTCTTCCAATGCCTTGCTGTCTTCAGCAAGCTTCACTTGAATGGGCTTTCCGGTATAAGGAATTTCCTGTGTGACATATCCGATGTAAGATATTACAATAATATCTCCTTTTTTCACGCCATCCAACGAGAATTTACCTTCTAAATTTGTGATGACGCCGTTAGTCGTGCCTTTTACCATGACACTGGCACCAATAACCGGGCCCATTGCATCTTCAACCGTTCCTGTTACTTTCTCTTGAGTAACTTCAGGAACCAATGCTTCTGTGGCTTGCGTTGCATGCGAATAAGCTGGGAAGCTTAGTGCACCGGCGAGCAAGAGCAGAGTAACTTGTCTAGTGATTTTTAACATAACAATTTTGTTTTAGATTAATAATAAAGGTTTTGTTCGGCTCTTTTACATTTCACTTTCTCCATTCATCTGCCTTTCCTTTTTCTTTAAAACAGGATTAGTTCTAACAGAACTATAACAAATGTAATCGTTTTAAAGAAACACATTTTATAATGTATTAAAAAGGATAGAATATTTTTTGTTTTTTAGATTAACAATGATGCAAATATAGCGATTATTTTAAAAATAGATAATAATCACAAAGTTTTTTTCATTCTAACCGAATATTTTGCATCCTCTACGCTCCTTCCGGAACAATATCGAAGAGTACTCTTCGATATATGTCAGGGTAGACAGAGAGGATGCAAAAGTCTTCAGTTGTCATAAAAACTAAATACCAAACATGATAATCGTCATTTAGTAGAACAACAGCCACTTCAATCTTTTATCTCTGTCTACAAAGCTATTCACAATAAAAGAAGAGCTGTGCGTAAATGCGCATACCTGTGATAATAAACGCTTTACAGTAATCAAGTTCTGTTAGGAATAATCTGTGTTTTATTATTTTTTCTTTAGTTAATTTATTGTATGATAGCTCTGTATGTGTTGGGCTAGAGAGTGAGTCAAAATAGGATTCTATATGTCGTAACGATCTGTCAGTTATGAGAAAAGAGGTGTGAATCTCGATGAAATATTCAATGTTTTTGTGGTTGAATGTCCGAAGTTTATGACGTTGATTCAGTTTGAATATTCCATTACAAACTTATTCCGAAAACAAAATAGAGTTGGTTTTCGTATGGATTAGCTATCAGTTTACCAAAAACAGATGGAGTGAATCCGGATGAAATATTCAATGTTTGGGTAGCCGAAAGTCCGACATTAACTACATTAAATTTATTAGCGTATTCTCCTTCCCATGGGGTGAACCCGGCTTCGACAGCCAGGTCTACTCCCTTTACAGTGAATGGATAGCTGAGTTCGCAATAACTGGACCAGGCACGTCTTTCATTTTCCCGGTAATCGTTTCCGGCAAAGGTGGTATACCAGGCCAACGATAACGGGAAACTTTCACTAATGGTATAGACAGCTCCTGCTTCAAAGGTGTGACCTGTGGTGCGGGGAGTATAGTGGAAATAGTTGAATGGTTCGTCTTCACTTTGGTAAAAGTAGTTATTAAGGCACAGTTGGAGGTTTTTATATTCATACTCTAGCGTAAGGTCTATTTCATTATTCTCGTTTCTGAATTCTGTCGATCCCCATGCCGATAGGGTCCATCCTTTCCACTCTACGCCGAGAGTAGGCTGTACGGAAGCATTTCCATTCTTCATTCCACGCCAGATGTAACTGCTTACCAGGTCGACATTGATAAATACTTCTTGTGCCTGTATGGCAAAGGGGCAAAAGATGAAAGCTGCAAGTATGGCTAATTTCTTCATTAAAATGGCGGATTATTTTTTCGGGCTGCAAAGATAGGTAATTACTGGCAAAATTCGTGGCTGAAGGGCATTGATCTTTTCAGGGTAACGAATAAATGCACCGGCGGAGAAAAGGGAAGTTCATGATTTACCATGCTTTATCGTCAAAACGTCCCTCTTTGTCGAGTTCTTTTGTCGGGTATGGCAAAAGGGGGTATTTTTGTGGACTAATCTTCAGAAAGACTTTATCATAATGAAACAGATTAATAAGCAGCAATTACTGGAGCAGGTGGTTTATCTCGTCATCTGGCTGACTGTCATCTTCGTACCGTTGGTGGGTGACTATCTGTTTTCATCCATTAGTTCGATACATACTTTCAGCTGGCAGACCATACGGGTGGCATGGCTGTTGACATTACCCTTTTTTCTGCTTTTTGTAGTGAACAACTATTTACTCGCCCCCCGATTGTTGCTTCGGAAGCGATATTGGTACTATGGATTTTCATTGATAGGAGTCATTGTTCTGCTTTTTTTCTTATATCCCTCCTTCAGCCGACCGAGGCACAGGCAGTTCAACAACCCGATGCCCGTTCCTCCCGGTTATATTTATGAAGAACATTCGTCTCAACCACCCATGCCCAAGCGAGTGATAGATCCGCTCCGGCAGGGGCCTTATCCTTTGCCGGGCTATCTTTTTGGACGTTTCTCACTGGCTTTGCTGGTGGTGGGGTTCAATGTGGCTATCAAGCTTCTATTCAAGTCCATGCGGGATGAAGAGGCACTGAAAGAGTTGGAACACCAGCACCTGCAATCGGAATTGCAATATCTGAAGTATCAGATCAATCCGCATTTTTTTATGAATACGCTCAACAACATTCATGCACTGGTCGATATGGATGCCGGGAAAGCCAAGAAGACCATTGTCGAACTCTCTAAACTGATGCGTTATGTGCTTTATGAAGCAAGTAATAAAACGATTTTGCTTTCGCGTGAGATACAGTTTCTTGATAACTATATTACCTTGATGAAGCTTCGTTATACCGATAAGGTTTGCATCATGTGCGACATGCCCGGCGAAATACCAAAAGTACAGATACCGCCTTTACTCTTTATCTCTTTTGTAGAGAATGCATTTAAGCATGGAGTGAGTTATCAGAAAGAGTCGTTCATACGGGTTGCCATGACTGTAGAAGATGGGAAACTTGCGTTTCGCTGTTCCAACAGCAATTGGGGAAAATCCGGTGAACAGAATCATGGCATCGGATTGGAAAATGTCCGTAAGCGGTTGAGGCTTTTGTTCGGGCAGGACTATACCCTGTCTATTAACGAGCGCGAGGGTAGTTTTAACGTTTTATTAATCATTCCTTTGTTATGATAAAATGCATTGCTATTGATGACGAGCCGTTGGCGCTTGAACAATTGGTAGGTTATATTTCACGTGTCCCTTTCCTGCAACTAATTGCTTCCTGTCAGGATGCTTTCGGTGCCATGCAGGTGCTTTCTGAAGAAGAAGTCGACTTGATGTTCGTCGATATTCATATGCCGGACCTGAACGGACTCGATCTGGTGCGTTCATTGGTAGTGAAACCTCTGATTGTGTTTACTACCGCCTATCCAGAATATGCTGTTGAAGGTTTTAAAGTGGATGCGGTGGACTATCTGTTGAAGCCGTTCGAGTTTCAGGATCTCCTGAAGGCGGCGGACAAGGCACGCAGGCAGTTTGAGTATCATTTGCAGGATTACGGGGGAGGGGCAGAATCGGATTTGCTGGAACGGGACGGTTCGTTGTTTGTGAAGTCCGAATCCAGGATTATCCGTATCAATGTGGCGGATATTTGTTATATCGAAGGCATGAGCGAGTATGTGCGCATTTACACGAATATGGCGGATAAGCCGGTAGTCACTCTGCTGAGTATGAGAAAACTGGAAGAGCGTCTGCCGCAAGAAATGTTTATGAGGGTACATCGCTCCTATATCGTCAATCTTCGGAAAATAACGGAGGTCTCACGGTTGCGCATCATTTTTAATAAGAATATATACATACCTGTCGGCGACAATTATAAGGAGAGGTTTACAGAATATATCAACAAGATTTGTATCAGCAGTTAAGGTCGGGTGACAGGTCATAAGAACGGGCTGTAATCTACAAGTGGATTACACCTTGCAGACTACAGCCCGTGGCTCTGTAACTTGTAATTTCTTACTTGATTCCCAGTTTCTTTGCGATATCTTTAGGAAGCGCATCTTTGTGAACCAGAATATTCATAGTCTTGTAAGCAACGAAAGCTTTAGAAGCATACCAGGTACCTTTGTACTTGTTATTAGTGCCCCAAGAGTTTTTCACCATAAAGTATTCTTTTCCGTTCTGATCTTTGGCGATACCGTAGATAATCATTCCGTGGTCATCGGTTGTTTCCCAGTTATCGAAAGCCGTCTGGCGCATTTCCTGAGTAACTTTAATTTCCGGCAGTGGCTTTGAAGTCAGTTCTTTGCGTTTGTCGGCGGCGGTCATTCCGGTCCAGCGGGCCATATCCGAACCTGTCAGTTCAGCACCCTTGGCTGCGTCCGGCATTACAGCGATGCCGTCACGGGTAAATCCTTCTTCGCTGACGTCACTACCCCATGCGAACGTGTATCCGTTTTTTACAGCATTGTCCATTACAGCCATGAATTCGTCAAGCGGCAGGTTGTATGACAATCCGTTGCGCCAGTTGTCCTGAATTTCGATGGCAAACTGTGAATAGAAGGGGTGGTGTGTGTATGAAGTCAGAGATACATAGTCGTCCGGATTCAAACCCAGAGACTGTGCAAAAGTCATCGGAGTATATTCTTTACCTTTGTAAGTGAAGTTCTCCGGACATTGTCCGAGGTAAGTGTCATAGATGGCGCAAAGACCCTTTTTCCATACCGGAGTCAGTTTCTTCAGTTTGCCTTTGGCAATGGCGTTTACATAACCTTCCGCTGTTGCATCCAGTTCGTTGTGAACGGGCAGTGAGTCACCATACATGATTCCCGGCATGGCTTCTTGCGGAACAAGTCCGTAGTTTTTCATACAGAACATGATGTCATAGAAGCTTCCGCCCGGAGAGAAGGAGCTGTCGCCATGATAGCGGACATAGTTAACGGCGCGGTCAACCATTGTGTGGTGTACAACGAACATTTCAGAAAGATCGTATTCGCCTTTTCCCGTACGGAGCAGTTCCGATTCGAGGAAGCCGAGGCTCGAGAAGCTCCAGCAAGTGCTTGAACGATTCTGGTTTTTGATGGATGTAATCGGGTTTTCTTTCACTGTCGTGAAAACGAAGCCTTCTTCTTTTGGTTTGTCTTTGCCCAATGCGCTCAGACTGATCAAGCCTAAAGCGGCCAGGAGGATTGTCTTTTTCATTATTATGTCGTTTTTATTAATATTTATGCGACAAAGATAGCTGAATATCCTTAAATATGGAAATGAACGCCTATCTTTGCTATCATATTTTAATGTTTCATTTATAAAAACTTAAACCGATGAAAAAGAATCTTTATTGGATGGCAGTAGCATTCATCACTTTAACTGCCGTAGGTTGTACAAATGCGAAGAAAGCCGATGTGTCTGCAGCGGGTAACGATACCACCCAAGTGGTAGATATGCACACTGCCGAAACCTCTCTCGATTACTATGGAGTTTACAAAGGTACGATTCCGGCTGCCGATTGTCCGGGTATAGAACTGACTCTGACCCTGAAAAAGGACCGCACTTATACATATCACTGGCTTTACATTGACCGCAAAGATGCCGAGTTTGATGAAACCGGCACATTCACGGTAAAAGACAATCTGCTGACACTTACTGAAAAAGGAGGCGAAGTCTCTTACTTTAAGGTGCAGGAGGGCAGCCTGGTGATGCTGAACAATGAGAAACAACCTGCTACCGGTGCTTTGGCCGATGCTTACGTTCTGAAGCAGGAAGAAGTGTTCCGTGATTAGTCTATTGTATTTTCGCCCGGTATGTCCGTTCCGAGAAGGTAAAGTTGAAGAAGAGTGCCAGCCCTTGTTCCCGTTGCATACCGTTGGGCAGATGGAGTTGATCACTGTATTTCACTCCTAACGAGAGGACATTTCCGTTATAGAGAGTGAAGTTGCTTCCTGCACTGATGTAGTAGTTGGTTGCTTTCTTCTTCTGGATGACCATATATGAATTGTTGACGCCCGCTCCGAGTAACAGTTTCACCGGATTGCGGTAGATATTGCCTGCTGTGTAGGCCATACCTGCCGATAACCGGTGTTGGTTTTCGAAGCGGACGTTGCTTTTTGAAGACTTCATGCGGCTCCAATCCGTATATTTGTATTCGGTTGTCAGCATCCAGCGGAGGCTATTGTATGATAATCCCGCCCCGATAAACTGCGGGAGGCATTGGCGCACATAACGTTGGCTTTCATCAATCGACTCGCTGCTCGACGAACTGCTCACCGACAGGTTGTTGTCTTGTGCCAGATCTTGTGAGTACCCGTATACAAGCCCTGCTACAATGGACTTGTCCCTATTTAGGGAAAACTTGTATTGCACGCCGAAATCGACATAAAAAGCATGCTTGTAAGAACTCTCTTCCACACTGAGACTTCCCTGAGTCTCTGTTTGTTTGGTGGTTCCGGTCACGTACGAAAGATTGGCACCGACAGAGAAACCTTTGAAAAGGCGGTAGGCGGTACTGATACCCATTTTAGATAGCCCCCCTTCTCCTTCAAAAAGTGATGATACGGTGGAATTTCCGCTTCCCGTGATGTCCTGATCCAGTGTGATAGCGTATCCCATACTGCTGACCGGTGCCATAAATACAGCCCCGTACCAATGGGGAGTGAGACGGCAACCGATGCTGAGGTTATTCAGGTTTCCCACTACCGAATGATTGTTTGTTCCGGTTTGGGTGTAGATTTTGTATGCTCCCATCAGTCCGGTGTCTATCAGGAAACGTTGTCCTTCGATGGCGGTAAGTGAGGCAGGATTGGCAGTATTCAGGAAGTTATAGCTTTGCAGGGCGATTCCCGCTCCGCCCAGTCCGGCGTACTGTCCGCCTTCTCCGGTCGAAAGTTCGCCCAGGCCGAACATGGATGTAGGGGAGTTGGTTGTGTTCTGACTATATATTAATAAGGTAGAGTGACAAAGCGTAAGCAGTAGAATCAGCTGTCTTTTCATGGGTTATATGTTTTATAAAGTATGGTTAGTTTCACGGGGCTACTGTCCGGATGGCCGGCATCTCCGAATACGACTCCACTCAGGGTGGTGAAAAACAAATTGTCCGGAAGCATCAGCTGAAGGATTTTCCGGTTGTATCCCACCGTCCCCAGATTGCTTTGCAGGAAAGAGGTAATATCGAAAGAGTAATAGGTCTCTTCTCCCATCATTTCGTCCGTTACCAGACTTCCGGTTTGTACCGAACTGCCTGAAATATCCGTCACGACATCTTCCGTTATATTGTTTTCGTCGGCTGTATATAGTGTCAGCGATTCGGGGAGAGGATACCGTTCGCCATACGTCCCTTTTACCGGGTAAAGGCGGAGGAGCGCACTTTCGATAGTTACCAGTTTGCCTTCGGCTCGCAAGTCATTGAGGAATGGGAAGTCAATGTTGAGATACATTCCCGTCAGTCCTTGCAGGTAGGCCTGGTGGTCGGACTTTTCTGAAGGAAGCCCGTTATTGATTCCGCTTTGTAAGGAGGAGAGGGCTGTCCGGCTACGGTCACAACTGACTTGGTTGAATCTCAAGTCGCTGTTGGCCGGGAAACTGGCGGACAGTTCCGTTGCGTCTGTTTTCGTTTGGTGATAATAAAGTGTGATGCACAGGCTTGAATCATTCACCATAAAACCGTTGATACAACTTCCTCCCTCTTCGGGAATGAATGCAATGCCTTTGAAATAGTCGCGGAAGTATTCTTGTGACTCCATCTCGCGTGATCCGTTTTGGAAACGTTCGAACCACTCGAGTCCCCATTCGTCGGGGAGGCGGATTTCGTGTTCCCGGGTGGTTTCGCCCGGAGTGGGAGTGAAGGTGAACGAAGCTAAGGGAGTGGCGTGGTAAGCCACTGTCGATTTACTATACAAGTATCCTTCGTCCAGCGACAGATTTTCTGAGAGGCTGTGCAGTGAGATGCGTTGCGGATTCAGAGTATCTCCCAGATAGTTGCCCGAAGAGTAGAACCGGATGGTAATGGAATCGAAACCATAATCTGCGTCTTCGCTGAATGAAACTCCCGGTACGTCATATTCTGCATAGAAAGCGGTTTTTATTTTGCCCCAGACAGGATCGTCAATGGTTCCTATCTGGCAGACTGTGTCGCCCGATGTGGCAAGAGAATCACTAAGGATAGTGTTGATGCGGACCGTGCAAGTATCGGTCTGCACCGTCCGCAGGGAACTTTCCACCCATTTGCCTCCTACTGTCGACAGTTCGTCCCGGCAAGAGGCAAGGAGGGATATTAAAAGAGTGATGAATAAAAATGATAAGGTTTTCTGTTTCATTAATCGGATAATTTTGCCGCAAAAGAAGTCGATTTCTCTTCCCTGTTAAAAAACTATCGACTAACCGGAATGATTTATCGACTGCATTTTGGTTGGTAGAGAGAATGTGCCTGTTAGTCGATCCTTTTTTTCACCCTTACTGATGTCGTCTACATTTGCGGTCAGTAATTAACGATTAAAAAACAGAATAAAAGAATGACTGGAATAGAAAAAACTGTAGCGAGTAAGTCCGCGTCCGGAGTATTGGTGCTTTGTGCCATACTCTTTTGTTTGTGTGCCTGTACGGAAGATGCTTCCTATACGGCCGGAGTATGGTACCGGCGTTCGGACTTTGACGGGGTAGCACGGACCGATGCTGCCGGTTTCACCATTGGTAATAAAGGGTACATCTGCGGAGGCTATAACGGAAAAACGACCCGGCTCGCCGATACCTGGGAATATGATATCGACAATGACTGGTGGACTCAGCGTGCCGATATGCCCGGTACGGTCCGCAATGCTGCCACCGGCTTCTCGGTAGGTAGCAAAGGGTATGTCACTACCGGATACAATCCCGATCAGAAATACCTGTCCGATACGTGGGAGTATAATCCGGAAACGAATAGTTGGAGGCAGATGGACGACTTCAAGGGAGGAGCCCGCTATTATGCCCTTGGCTTCGGGATTGATAATTATGGTTATGTGGGAACCGGTTACAACGATAATTACCTGAAGGACTTTTATCGTTTCGACCCTACTGCCGCAGCCGGTTCACAATGGACTATCGTGAATGGTTTCGGAGGACAAAAGCGTCAGGGAGGTACGGCATTTGTCATCGACGGGAAAGCTTATGTCTGCGGAGGGCAGAACAATAATTCCGATGTATCGGACTTCTGGTGCTTCGACCCTTCCGCTGCTACACCTTGGACACAACTGAGAGACATCGCCAATACGAGTGATGATGATTACGATGATGACTATACATCTATTGTCCGTTCCTATGGAGTCAGTTTTGTGATCGATGGAAAAGCTTATCTGACTCTGGGTTCCACTGCCGGAGGAAGCTATTATTCGAATTATTGGATTTATGATCCGGCAACCGATCTTTGGGAAGGTGACGACCTGACGGCGTTTGAAGGAAGTACCCGTATTCATGCTGTTTGCTTCTCTACCGGGACCCGGGGTATTGTTGCGACGGGTGGCAGTGGTTCGAGTTCTTACTTTGACGATACCTGGGAACTGAAACCTTATGAATATGAAGAGGAATAAGAAGCTACTTTGTATGATATGCGTTGCCTGCGCTGTTTCAGTCCTCTTTTTCTATGATCGGCATGAAGCTTGTCCGTATCGTCTCAAAGTAATTGAAACAGAAAATGGGAACGGATATGGTTATCAGATTCTTTGTGGCGACCGGGTAGTGATCTGCCAACCATACATACCTTCCCTTCCGGGGCGGAAAGGGTTTGCTTTGGAAGAAGATGCCCGGAAAGTAGGCAACCTGGTATTGGAACGGATCAGGCAGGGAAATGATTTTACAATATCGGCTGCCGACCTGAAGGGGCAGGGAATTACCGGCGATTAGTGAACAGGTGTTTTAGGATACATTCGAAACTATGTTCCCGTTAGTTTAAAACCAAAGTCCTCTGGGTTTTTAACTAACGGGTTTTACCTCTTAAATCAACAATCCTTTGGTTTTAAATCAATTTTGTGTGTTGTTATAATCTTGTTTTCCTGTTGGTTATCTTTCTCTTTTATTCTTTCTTATTCCTCTGTATCTTCGTTTTACTGATGACAAACAGGAACTTTGAAGCGGAAATAAGGAAAGTAAACAGAGTGTCCATATATTCTTTTCAGTGCCTTTTTATATGAATCAATATTTAAACTCGCTCTAAAACTATTTTTTCTTTTGGTTTGTTTTATCTTTGCATAGACACACTTCACACAAAAATATGCTTGTATGCAGAGAGCCAAAAAAAATTATCTTATTTATGTGATCATGTTGCTCCTTTTCGGGGCACTTATTTACATGGCTATCGAGGAAGGTGACCGTTTTTCACACCATGTGGTAGCATCATCAGCTGTTGCGGAGGAGACTCCTTTCGCTATGTTTTGTCAGTTTGTCACCGACAATCTGCATCATCCGTTAAGTATATTGTTGATACAGATAATCGCTGTCTTGTTGATGGTGAGGCTTTTTGGTTTTCTGTTTAAACATATCGGGCAGCCGGGGGTGATTGGTGAGATTGTGGCGGGAATTGTGTTGGGACCTTCCGTGTTGGGCTATTTCTTTCCGGATGTATTCCAGGCCCTGTTCCCTCCGGAGTCCCTTACGAATCTTGAATTATTGAGCCAGGTCGGTCTGGTACTTTTCATGTTTGTGATCGGAATGGAACTCGATTTCAGTGTACTTAAAAACAAGATCAACGAAACATTGGTCATCAGCCATGCAGGTATATTGGTTCCGTTCTTCCTCGGCATCGTCGCATCTTATTGGATTTATGAAGAATATGCCGCTGCCCAGACAAGTTTCCTGCCGTTTGCCCTTTTCATCGGTATCTCTATGAGTATTACCGCTTTCCCGGTATTGGCCCGCATCATTCAGGAACGGAATATGACGAAAACTCCTTTGGGAACTTTGGCCATAGCTTCGGCTGCCAATGATGATGTCACTGCCTGGTGTTTGCTGGCTGTAGTCATAGCCATTGCCAAGGCCGGAACATTTGCCAGCGCTCTTTATGCCATCGGGCTGACTGCCCTTTATATCATAATCATGTTTATGGTGGTACGGCCGTTTCTCAAGAAGGTAGGAGAGGTGTATGCCAATCAGGAGGTGATTAATAAAACATTTGTGGCCCTGATTCTGCTGATTTTGATTATTTCCTCTACGCTTACCGAGATTATCGGTATTCATGCCCTGTTCGGGGCCTTCATGGCAGGAGTCGTGATGCCTCCCAGCCTGGGATTTCGTAAGGTGATGATGGAAAAAGTGGAAGACATTGCTCTTGTCTTTTTCCTTCCGCTTTTCTTTGCCTTTACCGGATTGCGTACGGAGATCGGATTGATTAACAGCCCGGCGCTTTGGGGAGTCTGCCTGTTGTTGATTACGGTTGCTGTGGCAGGAAAACTGGGTGGTTGCGCTGTTGCCGCCCGTTTGGTGGGAGAGTCGTGGAAAGACAGTTTTACTATCGGTACGCTGATGAATACACGGGGATTGATGGAGTTGGTCGCATTAAACATCGGATACGAAATGGGAGTGCTTCCACCTTCTATTTTTGTAATCCTGGTCATTATGGCTCTGGTGACTACCTTCATGACCACCCCGTTGCTGCATTTTGTTGAACAGATTTTTGCCCGTCGCGAAGAACGTTTATCGGCTAAGTTGAAGTTGGTCTTTTGTTTTGGACGACCGGAGTCGGGACGCAGCCTGCTTTCCGTCTTTTTCTTATTATTTGGAAAAAAGATGAAAGCTGCCCATGTGGTCGCTGCCCATTTTACGGTGGGGACGGACTTAAACCCATTGAATGCAGAGCAATATGCCCGTGATAGTTTCTCGCTGGTGGACGAAAAAGCTTCCGAGTTGGGACTTAGTGTTGAAAACCGTTACCGGGTGACCGATAAATTGGTGCAGGATATGATCCGGTTGGCACGAAAAGAGCGTCCTGACATGTTTTTGCTGGGAGCCGGTAGTAAATACAGACCGGATACTGCCGGAGGCAGTGGAGTGTTATGGCTTTCTCTGTTTCGTGATAAGATAGATGATGTGATGGAACAGGTGAAATGTCCGGTAGCCGTTTTTGTCAACCGTGGTTATAGCGGAAACGTCCCCGTCTCTTTTGTGTTGGGTGGGGTGATCGATGCTTTTCTGCTTACTTATCTTGAGAGTATGCTGGAGGGGGGCGCACAGGTACATCTCTTCCTCTTCGACACGGATGATGAGGCTTTCCGGCAGTCTACAGATCCGATATTGGCCAAATATTCCTCCAGAATACAAACGCAATCCTTTAGTAGCGCCGTCGATCTGGCTTCGGTAGCAAAGGACGGCTTGCTTGTGATGAGCCACCTGTCCTATACGAAGTTGTCCGAAGAGGAAGAAGTGTTCCGTGATTTTCCTTCCTTGTTAGTCATCCGGCGGCCTAAGAAAAACTAAGGTACTACTAATTTCTAACGATTAATTATTATGAAAGATGACAATTGATAATCAAACCGGTCTGGTGCTTGAAGGCGGAGGTATGCGCGGAGTGTTTACCTGTGGGGTACTGGACTATCTAATGGACCATGATATTCGTTTTCCTTATACGATCGGGGTGTCTGCAGGGGCTTGTAACGGCCTTTCGTATATGTCCCGACAGCGTGGGCGTGCCAAGTACAGTAATATAGACCTGTTAGAAAAATATCATTATATCGGGCTGAAACATCTGCTTAAGAAACGGAATATTCTGGACTTCGATCTCCTCTTTACGGAGTTTCCCGAGCATATACTTCCATACGATTATCAGGCATACTTCAATTCTCCCGGGCGTTATGTGATGGTGACTACCAATTGCCTGACCGGAGAAGCCATTTATTTTGAGGAGAAAGAGGATAAAAACCGTGTGATCGACATTGTCCGTGCTTCCAGCAGCCTTCCTTTCGTTTGCCCCATAGCTTATGTAGACGGTATTCCCATGCTGGACGGAGGTATTGTCGACTCTATTCCTTTGCAACGTGCCATAGACGATGGATATCGGAACAATGTGGTTGTTCTTACCCGGAACCGCGGTTATCGGAAAGAGAATAAAGACATCCGCGTTCCCTCTTTTGTTTATCGTAAATATCCGAAGATACGTGAAGCGTTGAGCAGGCGTTGTGCTGTATACAACGAACAATTGGAGATGGTTGAGCGTATGGAAGAAGAGGGAAATATAACTGTTATCCGGCCCCGGAAACCGGTTGTTGTCGATCGCATTGAACGTGACATCCATAAACTGACCGATCTGTATGAAGAAGGATACGAATGTGCGAAGCAGAAGTTTGAAGTTGGCTGATATCCCGGCAAAGAATGTGGATGTTTTAAGAAGCCGGGTCACAAGTGGTTGAAAATAAAGTTAAAAGTCTGATTGGTAAAGTAACAAGTAGGTTACAGCCATGTTCCTATATAACGTCACTATAAAAAGAATATATATGGATACTTTGAAAATGCTGGCTGTTGTAACGGGAACGGATATGTATGCTGATGGAAATCTGGAAACAGGATTGTGGCTCAGTGAGTTGACTCACATCTATCATTGTGCGGAAGAAAAGGGATATGAAATAATCATAGCAAGCCCCAAAGGTGGCAACGTCCCTGTTGATCCGGAAAGTTTAAAGCCGATGGTTTTAGACAAACTTTCGAAAGAGTATTGGGATGATCCTGAATTTAGGAATGAGTTGCGACATGCGAAGAGTTTGGACGAGGTTGCCGGAGAGCTGTTTGATTGTATCTATCTGGCGGGCGGACATGGTACGATGTATGATTTTCCTAATAATACCACTTTGCAGACGATTATTAAGGAGCATTATGAGCATACTAAAATAGTAGCCGCGATCTGCCATGGTGTAAGTGGGCTTTTGAATGTCAAATTGTCCAACGGAGAGTATCTTATAAAAGATAAAAGGCTCACAGGATTTTCCTGGTTTGAGGAAAGTGTTGCCGGGAGAAAGAAGGAGGTACCTTTTGATCTTGAAGCAGAGTTGAAAAAAAGAGGAGCCGATTACGAAAAAGCATTAATTCCGATGACCTCAAAAGTAGTGGTGGACCATAATCTGATAACGGGGCAAAACCCGTTCAGTTCAAAAGAAATGGCGGAGGTGGTAATGCAACAATTAAATGGGAAAAATAATTTGATCAGATAAAAATGAATTTAGAGGAAGTCTTAAATTATCGTCGTTCTGTACGGGTGTTTGATAGAGAGAAACAGTTGGATCCGGAAAAGGTGAAACATTGTCTGGAACTGGCAACGTTGGCACCCAACAGTTCAAATATGCAATTGTGGGAGTTTTATCAGGTCACGCAACCGGAGTTGCTGGCAAAGATATCCAAAGCCTGTCTTGACCAGACTGCGACTTCAACAGCTTCAGAGATTGTCGTTTTTGTTACACGTCAGGATTTATATCGGAGCAGGGCCAGGTTTGTACTCGATTTTGAAAGAGGGAACGTCAGACGAAATAGTCCCCGGGAGCGTCAGGAAAAACGTATCAAGGACAGAGAACTCTATTATGGAAAGTTAATGCCGTTTCTTTATGCCCGTTTCTTTGGCATACTGGGTTTTTTGAGAGTTTTATTGACTAAAGCCATCGGCCTTTTCCGCCCTATTGTGCGTGAAGTTTCCGAGGGTGATATGCGTGTCGTCGTCCATAAATCTTGTGCACTTGCCGCTCAGACATTTATGATCGCAATGGCCAACGAAGGGTATGATACTTGTCCCTTGGAGGGCTTTGACAGTAAACAAATGAAGAAACTGTTGAAATTACCTCATGGTGCCGAAGTGAACATGGTGATCGGCTGCGGAATACGGGATGGAAATAAAGGAATCTGGGGTGAACGGGGCAGAGTACCGTTTAATGAAGTTTATCATAGAGTTTAATGTTGCTTGTATCCGTTTAGGCCATAATACAAAATGTAAGCTTCTCCGGCAATGACCAACAGCCATGTCCAAAGCCAGTTGCCACCCATCACATCGGCAAAGATTCCTTGCAGAAGAGGAATAATACCTCCTCCGATGACTCCCATTGTCAGCACTCCGGATGCCTTAGTGGTATATTTCCCCAGTTTGTCGGTTGCCAATGTGAAAATGGCCGGCCACATGATAGAGTGAAAAAAGCCTATGCCCGTCAGTATCCAAGGATTGCCCGTCAGCATGGCAAGCACGAGTAGCATGATGGCTCCGATGGAGGCTATCACCAGTTGCTTTTCGGAAGGGATTTGCCTGATAAAGGATCCTAAGAAACGCCCCAATAAGAGCAATCCCCAATATAAAGCGGCCATATGCGTGGCATTCGAGGCGAACGATCCTCCGAGTTCGGATGCATACATATTGACATTGGCTCCGACAGCAACCTCGATACCTACATAGAAGAAAATACCCCATACCCCTAATTTGAGGTTTCTGAATGACCATACGCTTTTATCCAGCTTCTCTCCCGGAGCTTGGCCTACATTGTCGATAGAAGGCATTTGTATTCTGCCGACAAAAAGAGTGACAATCAACATGATCAGAATCAATACGATCAGCGGAATAATAAATTGCTTTGTCACGATGTCATGCAAAGGAGTTCCGTGAAATATCAGATAACTGATTACCAACGGAGCGATGGCCATGCCGATCGAGTTGCTCGTTCCACCAATCATCTGTCGTTGCAAGGCCGTCGTTTTACCAATCTGGCAGACCGTGAGATATAGATTGAGCACTACTTGCAGGATCGTCGCGGCTACACCGATCACGAAAGAGCCGATCAGAAAAATGAAAAAGCCGACAGAGATATCGTTGCCGATGATGGAGACCTGCATGGGGGTATATATATGGAAAAGCACCGCTGCTTCGTAGATGGCCAGTCCGGCGATAAGTATCAGTAAGGCAAGAAAGGACGTTTTTCGGTATCCGTATTTTTCCAGCCATCGTGTCCCGAATCCTTCGGATAGGGGATAGGCAAGGAACCATGAAAAATTCAGCATTGTCACCAATGCATTGGTGATGTTACCGTCGTGGGGCAGCATAGCTGTTTGTAACGGTATCTGGAACTGTTGATTGATGACGGTGAAAAGTCCTACGATAAAATACAATATCAGCATTACCGTAAATACGGTAAATACGTTCACGACTTTGGTTTGATTGCGCTTTTGGTTCATAAGAGATCATTTGAATTACATGTTTTGGAAACAATCTTTCGTTTTGAAAGTTGAGTGAAAACGCATTATTTACCCATATTATAATGAAATTTGAAAGACTTCTTCATTCTGGTAGCGAATAAAATATGAAGTGCCCCCCAAAAAGTCAGACACAAAACTTTTGGGGGCACTTCAGTTGGACACACCCTCATAACAGGCAGACGCGACAGAGGTCGTTTTTATTCCTGTTTCAAAACACTTGCCGGATTCAAGTGCATTACTTTATAAATCTTGTATGCCGTAACCAAGAAGATCAAAAGGGCCATCGTGAAGAACAACAAGATTCCCCAATTCCAACTATATATGCTTTTCAAACTACTTTTTTGTGCGATCCCTATCAACACCAATCGTACTAACGGATAGATAATTACGAAGACAGAGAGGTAAATGATCAGATAGATTTTGCCGAATAACAGGGCAATCACTTTCGGGGTAGCTCCGTTTATTTTTCGGATGGCTACTTCCTTTTGACGGTTTACCACATCCATGGAGATTCCGGAATAAATACTTAATATCAACAAGAGGATACTGACTATTGCCAACAACAGGGATGCTGTCTGCAAGAGTGCTACAGTTCCCATAACGGACTGTTTGGAATCACCCATATTACGAATATCAAGAGGCAATGTCTCAGGTACATAACGCCGGCAGATCTCTGTTATTTTTTCCAGGGCGACCGGAGTAATATCCGAATGGAGGGTTTTGAAGTAATAGGTATAAGCTTGCGGATTAACTAAAAAGACAGAACCGACTGCCCTGTTCTGAGCATTTTCCTTGTTCAGTGCGCGGTAAGTTCCGGCAATCTGGTATTCTTTGCCATCCAACGTGACACTACCTTCTATACTATCCTTTTGCAATTGTTCTTTAAACTGTTCGCTTATATAAACAAAGCCTTGAGCATCCTTATCCACCAATTTTCCGGAGAACGGGATCTTGAAGAACTCAAAATAATGGGGTTCTGCTTCGTTCATCAGCACACTTCCTCTCGGCTTTCCGTTTTTCATGTAGGTCATGTAGGTATAAACATCGGCATCGAAAGTATTGAAAGCGGATGTCCGATCGGTTATCTCGGACAAGGACTGGATATCCGAAAGAATGGCATCCATGTTTTTCTGCATGCGTATGGTATTGACCGATATTGAAATCACCCGGTTCTCTTCTTCCGTGCTCAAAGGATGGTACATTCCTTCAAACATCTCATCGAACAAAAGCGTTATGCCAAATACACCGCCTGTGAAAAGGATGGAAATCGCCAATTGTAAAGCAATCATGAAATTGCGGAACACGTGCCGCTTCTGTCTCTGCACGACCGAATGGAGGACACTCAACCGGCGTAACCGATAGATAGGATAAAGAATGGCGAGCATGCAGATCAACAGCAAAACGAGATACAATCCTAATTGTGAACCATATAGATCTACCAAAGAGAATGAGATCATGTCTTCCGGACGGATGTATGTATATGCCAGAGAGAGGGTGATTTCCGTCACGGCCAATGACAGAAAGAAAGCGACAGATAGCATCCAGAAGATTTCGGCGAAAAGCAAGGCAAACAATCCTTTGATGTCCGAACCGATACATTTGCGAAGCACCAGTTCTCGTTGCCGGTTATAGAACATCTGGATAATGAACTTCAGAAAATTGATCAACCCCGACAATAAAATCAGCGAAGCTATAAACCGGGCGAGCAGAATACTTATCGTTCTTTGGACACTGTCATTCTGTTCCGACTCCAGGAAAGCATATAAATAGATATCCTGTTCTCCATGCTTCCAGGTCAGGTTCTTTAACTGTTTATTCAGGCTTTCCGTCGTGGTTTGTCCGGTGAGACGTGATCTGATGCAGAGTGGAGTACGGGACTTTGCGGACAGCGGAAAATAACAATCGATTGTTTTTCCACGATGATCCTTTTCTTCTGTCAAAGCAACATTGACAATTTTATACACCACAAGATCAGACGAGTCGTTAGCCTCTGTCTCCTGACGGATGACCTGACCTATCGGATCTTCTTGTCCAAATGCTTTCCGGGCAAACGATTCGGAGACGATCACCTCGTTGGGAGCTGTTATCTCTTGATTGCCATACTTCAATTGGAGCGAATTATAGGTGAAATAATTAGATGATACATCTTTGAACGACACCAGAAACGGCAGTTCCCGTTGTTTTTTGTCAATGGCCGTAATTTCTCTTTCATTGCTATAAGAAGAGGCCACAAGGGGATCTATGCCCGCTATAGGCAACCCTTTCAGATAATCAAAATCCTCCTTAAACAAATAGATATCGGCGGCTGTCTGGGAAGATGCTCCGAGCAACCGGATGCTGTATTCATTATCATCGGACAGTTCAATCTTACCGGATACGGCATCAATAAAATGATTCATCATACAGAAGCAGGTGATGCCTATCGCCAAACAAACAGCCGAAATAAGACTATGAACTTTAAAGTTCATTAGATTGCGTAATGCTACTTTCAAGTAATGCTTAATCATGTTCTATTACTGTTTTTTCTTTATGCTTGCAAGAATCATGCCATGTCGCTAAATAGCTATTATATAATACAATATATTCTCGAACGCTCTCTTGTTATTGTGCGGACACGCACAAAGGCAGTTCACTATCGCACAATTACATCCGGCTGCCCCTCTCGGAACAAAAAAGTGAATATATGCGTTAAGAACTGATTCATAACGCATTAAACAGAGAAGCTCGGAAATAGGAACAATGGCAATAAAGCAAGGGAATGAAGGCGGACAGTTTTCAAATCATTACCCGATGACAGAGTCTGATTTTTCTTTGTGGCATTACGTTTCATCGTTCTGCATCATTTTGTATATCAATACGTTTAGGCTTAAAACATACGAGGCAAGCAAGATAAGGCTAAAGGTTTTGAATAGTTTATGCCAACAGAAAGAAAAAGATAGTAGTCTATTTATTGGGTTAGGAGAAAAAATAATGGACAACTAAGGTTGCTTATAGAATCTTTTTACTAAATTTGTTGTCAAATATTGACTATTCAAGATATATACAATAATTTGATATTAAAATGAGCAATATTATTAATACAATGAAATATACAGAACTCGCCAATGCTGTTTAAGCAATTAAAGGTGCGATTTTGCAAAGCCAACAACGAGCTTTGGCTATAATTAACCAAGAACAATTAGCACTTTACTACGGCATTGGACGATTTGTCTCTGTGAATACCCGCAATAAGAATTGGGGCACGGGATTCATTGAAGCAATCAGCGAACAACTTCGTAAAGAATTACCCGGGTTAAGAGGCTTTTCCGCAGCAAGCTTACGAAAGATGCGTACATTCTATGAGGAGTGGCAGATGCTTTCGGACAATTCGTTCGTTGAAACGAACAATTTAATAAGCGAAAAGCATAATTCGTTCGTTGGAACGAATGAATTGCCTACAGTGCAGTTTAAGATAGATGCAAATTTCCCGATTGCAGCATTTATGGACATTGGTTTTACCCACCATTATGTTATCATCAGCAAAGTTAAGGATACAGAGCAACGAAAATTCTACATTCAATTCGTAGCTGACACAAAAGCAAAGGTAGAGGATTTGGAACGAATGATAAATGACGATTTGTATAGTCATCAAGGTGAGTTGACAAATAATTTTAAGAAAACAATCCCTGATCAGCTACAGGCATATCGTGCAATCACGATGTTCAAAGATGAATATCTGCTTGACTTTATCAACACCGAAGAGTTGTTCGTTAGGGACAAGGATAGAGATGAACGGGTAATCGAACAAAGCATAGTGCAGAATGTGAAAGAGTTTATTATGACATTCGGCAAAGATTTTACATTTGTAGGCAACCAATATCATTTGGAAAAATTCGGTGTAGAGGAGTTTCCGGACTTGCTATTCTTCAATAGAGAGTTGGCTGCTCTTGTTTGTGTGGAATTGAAAGATGGTCCGTTCAAGACCTCGTATTTAGGGCAATTGGCGGCATATCTGCGTATTTTGGATGATGAAGTACGCAAGCCTAATGAGAATCCGTCTATAGGAATCATTCTTTGCAAGAGTGCCAATAAGAAATTTGTTGAGTATGTAATCCAAGACTATGACAAGCCTATGGGAGTGGCGACATATAAGACTACTGCCGATATGGATGAGCGTCTAAAGAGACTGCTCCCTCCTGTAGAAGAATTAGAAAAACTTCTTTAATTCATTACATATGTTATTGGGAAAGAGAATAAAAGAATTAAGAGAGGAGCAAGGACTGCTTCAACGGCAATTAGCAGCTATTCTTGAAATAGACACTCCTATGTTTAGCAAAATTGAACGTGGCGATAGAAGAGCAAAACGTGAGTAGGTAATTACCCTTGCCAAACAATTTAAGGTTGATGAAAAGGAACTCTTAACGCTATGGCTTGCAGACAAAGTACTTGACGCTATTGAAGAGGACAATGATAATTCGAAAAAAGAAGCAATAAAGGTCGCTCAAAAAGTCTTGGATTAAAACCATAACATTATCGTACGAAGAATGCCCCAATCGTCTATTTGCATCACTGACTGAAGAGTATATTTATAACCATCTTGCGGGAAAAGATGGTTTCGGTAGAGATGTTGTAGGTGTGTATCCGATAATGTATGATAACACCTGCTTCTATGTACTGACTTTGATGACAAGAGTTGTGAACACGGTTATCAAAACGATGTACTTGCATTTGTTTGTGTTTGCAAAGAATGGAAAATCCCTTGTTACATCGAACGCTCTCGTTCGGGCAACGGAGCACATGTTTGGATTTTCTTTGAAACATCTATTACAAATAGAACAGACAATTTTCCATGCGCAGATAGTCGTTGACAATGAAGCCGTACAGAAAGAGACGGCAACCTACCAACTTAGCATGATCGTTTATCTGTTGGACATAATCAATCCGAACCACTCGTTTGTCGAAGGGGACCAGGGATTTGCTTTCCCGCTATCATTTGATAGATGTCCGTGCAATGGGCTTTCTGGCTGGTTATTGATAGGTTTATTCTCTTTAGTTTTTAAATAGGCAACCGTTATATTATCCGGAAGCCAACTGGAATAGTCTACACTCCATTTAATGTTCTCAATTCAACTTTTTATCTTATTGAGGTAAGGCAATACAACTTGTTTTTCACGATCACTTATACAATCTGTCATTTTGTATTTGAAAATGCGTAGAAACGCTTTTTTACGGTCCCAAAGGAGACAGACAGGATAAAAATGCGTAGATTTTGCGATAGCATAATTCATTCGTCTTGTGTTTGGGGAATATTTTGCTCAAGATGAATGGGAATTGGCGGGTATTGTAATAAAATTGAAGCTCAAAATGTTGGCGTGATTTCAAAATGCTATTCGCATGATGCTCGTTTTTGATTGGCTTCCGGAAGAAAACGTTCTTTTTCAGGGTCAATTTATTCTCTTTTCTACGACTTAACCTTGCTTTTCTTTCTGAAAGTTAATGTCCTGAAAGCAGGAAGTTAACTTCCTGCTTTCAGGACATTAACTTTCTCTTGCCAGGAAGTTGGTTCTTTGTTTTTACGATGTTAACTTCCTGCTGACGGCTTTCGGATTTCATTATATAAACAGGCCAAATTTTCGCATATGACTTGCCGATTCACTCCTATTTTACAGTTTTTGGAAAAATGAACAGTTAGTCTGAAATGACTTTTTGCGATTTTTTGATATGGATTTCGGAATATTGCTTTCATCATATCAATCTGCATGTGTTTTTGCTTAATATATATTATGATATACATTATTATATAATGATTATGTTTTTTCTTTTATAGCGAGGGCTCTTTTCACAGTTCTATATTACGTGGATATTTCCTTATTTTATTATTATATAGGTATGAAGAAGCTGTTTAGGCTTTTTCTTTTTACTTGGATTCCATTAAAACTCAGACTTATACAAAAAACTCTAATTTTTTTTCTCTTAACTCTTGCTTAGTATAATTATAATATCTACATTTGCTTCGAACAATTAAATATACCCAATTATTAAAGGGTTCTTTAAAAAGTATGTTAACCATTGGCAAATATAGCCAATTTTGATAGAATAGAGAAGAATTAAGGTATTACACACATATTGAATTATTTATATTATTAACACTAAAAATTGAGATTATGAAAAAGAAACTCATGATGGTTGCAGTGCTTCTGGGTGCGTTGTCACTGGGAGCTTGCGTAGACAACGACGAATCAGCATCGGTAACAGCGGTGCGTAACGCAAAAGCAAAGCAATTAGAGTCTGTTGCGAACATGAATAATGCGAATGCGGATGCTAAGAAAGCTATTACTGCGGCTGAAGTTGCAATAAAAGAGGCTGAAGCCGCCTATCAAAAAGCACAAGCCGAATTGGCGCAGGCTCAAGCAGATCAACAAAAAATCCTATTGGAGAAAGCTCAGGCTGCTTTGGAGGCAGAACTTGAAGCTGCTAAAATTAATGCTGAAGCACAATTGAATTATGCCAAAGCTTCTTTGGAAACTGCTAAAGCTGCCCTTATTGCTGCTTTGGATGACGTAGATCAGGCCAATAAGACAAGAATTACAACTCTGTTAGGTAAAGCTAATGAGTTGCTGATAACGATCAATAGCGATAGACAGAGTTTAATTGATGCAAAAGATCAGTTGGCAAGATTGAAAGCTGGTTTAGTGTCAGTGGAATTGAGTAATCAGCAAACAATAGCTAATGAGGAAAAAAATAAAGCGGTTGCCCAGGCGTTAATCGCAGAGTATGAGAAGTATAGTACTCAAGATAAGGCTGACGCTGAGAAAGCGGCTCAGGAAGCTAATGCTAAATTGACTGCTCTTAACCAAATTAAAGGTGAAAAAAATACAGCTGATCAAAATGCACAACAGGCTTATTGGGGAGCATATAATAATTTGAACAGCTCTCTTTATGTTCAGACATTGCAGCAAGCAGGTTCGTCTTACTATGATACGGAATATATTCAAGGAGAAGTTGTGAATTATACAAACGATGATTCTACTAATGGAACAGTATGGCCTCGCTCTTATACCAAATATACTGCTAATTTGGATCGTATCAATGAGACAATTACTAATCAAACAAGATATTTGAGTGTAAGTAAAGCTGCTCTTGCAGATGCTAATAAGGCTTTGACAGATGCAAAGGCTTCTGATACTTATAAAAGTCTGACAAAGGCTGTAACTGATGCGCAGAAGAAATTTGATGATGCTAAAACCGAAGCAGATAAAAATACTGCTTTGAGTGAACTACGTACAGCGGAGGATAATTTAAGTGCTTACATACAACCTCTGGAAGATGCGGTTGATGGTGCTACTACAGATGTGACGAATTGGGAAAATAGCTTGAAAAACTGGAATAATATATTGGCTGCCGTATCGGGTGACAATGCTACAGCATATGCTAATTTATTAACAGTTATGGATAATGCCGTCAAAGCACAGGTAGAGACTGCAATTGCTTACAATAAAGCTTCTCATAATTATTCTGTTCAAAGTTCTTTGGCCTATACATTGCAAAGTATAGCTGATGGCTTAGCTGATTACGATCAGTTGATTTTAGCCCAGAAACAAGCTATTGCTACTGCTGATGAAAATATAGCTAATGCCGCTTCAATTGTATCAGAGGAACAGGCTATCGCAAATCAGGAGAAATTAATTGCTGACCTTGAAAATAGTTTGGCTGTAAATGAACCTATTTACAATGATTATTTAGCTCAGATCAAAGCTTTAGTAGGTGACTCTGCAGAATAATCGCCAATAGTAACGGCAAATAAACAACAAATCAAAAAAAGTATCGTATGAAAATAAAAAGACTTTTAGTGTTGGCCGTTCTACCCATGATGTGTCTTGCAGCTAATGCGCAGAACTGTAGTAAAGACAATACTCCTAAAAAGGGTGACTTTACGGTAGCAGCTACTGTTGGATACAATAGTTACACAAACGTCACAGCCCCTTCAGGGCTGCTGACTGACTATGAAGTCAGAGCGCTCTCAACCAACTGGGCAGACAAAAAGCTGATGGTTGGTTTCGAAGGGGGCTGGTTCTTCAAAGATCAGTGGAAACTAAATTTGGGTGGCGGTGTCAGCTTCACGAATAACCCCGGTTATCCGGCTGTTCCCGGCACGATAGACGATTCGAATATGAATAACTCGGCAGACGAGAATATGGGAGAAATCCCTAACTACCGTGCCGTAGCCAGTGCCCAGTCGTTCGCCTATAATGTGTCGGCAGGTGTTGATCGTTATTTCAACATCAAGCATGTTCCTAACCTGATGTGGTATACAGGCGTTCGCGTAGGTTTTGCTTACGGCGAAAATGAAATGAAGTATGATGAAGAAACCTCTATGGGCAAATCGGTTGCCGAGAGCTGGAATCTTCGTGGCGCCCTGACTATCGGTGTCGATTACTATGTTCTTCCTGCCCTCTACGTCGGTGCGCAAATCGATCCGTTTGCTTATACGTACAACAAGACTACGTATAATCCGCAAGCCGGTCTTGGCGATCTGTCGGCAGACAGCCATAACTACAGTGTTTTGGCGGCTCCGACATTGAAGATCGGATTTAAGTTTTGACCTCTATCTCCATCCGGCCGATAGGTTATCGGTCGGGTGGGTGATTTTATAAATAAGTCCATTTATTTATACCCTCCCCGGTGTCCGTGACGGCTGTCGGGGATTTTTACGTGATTGGCATTTTGGACGACTGAATGGTATTTAGAATATGAAGAAGAGTAATGTATACATAGGTGAAGTGATAAAACAGGTCATGGCCGAAAGGCAGGTGACAAAAGCCGAACTTGCCCGTAGATTGGGGGTGAGGCCACAGAGTGTGGACTATCTGCTGACACGAAAGAGTATTGATACAGATACGCTGTATAGTTTGTCATTGGCACTGGATTATGATTTTGCTGTTCTATATTCCATAAAAAAAGGAGTTGCTCTCCCTGTTGATGAAGAGGAGACGTTTAAAATGGGAAATGCAAAGATCACTTTAGAGATCGAGTTGCGACAGGATGAAATGTTGAAACTGAACCTGAAGCAGAAGATCGCAGATCTGCTGGAAGGAAAAGGAAAGTGATTTTGCGTATCTGATATCTTCTTTTTTTGTTTTTGTAAATGATTGATAATTAATATGTAATGTGTCGGTGAATCAAAAGTAGCAGCCTTTGAAACAAATCTTTTAGTTGAGAAACGGGATTCCGCGTTCCTTTGCGGCATCAAAACAATCTCAATCAACTAAAAAATTTAAGTACCATGATGAAGAACAAAAAAAGGGCTGTTTGGTTGCTGGCTTGCTTCCTGATGGCCGGCTTCACAACCGCACAAGAAAAGAAAGAATCTTCCCGGACACCTTCCGGATCGAAAGAAGAAGGTAATCGCAACGTTATGCTGAACGCTTCGAGCGCCAATGGTCCCCGCGAAATCTCTATCGGCCTGCCTGGTGGAGACGTAAACGTACTCGAAAACGGACTTCCTGTAGTCTATACCTCTAATCCACATAACGTAAATACGCACTGGCGTGGAGACAGCAGTCTCGGACACGTCGGGCTGTTAAAAATCTCCGAAACCGCTATTACTACCGGAAACATCGGCTATGCCGTAAACTCTTTTACTCAGTTGGGAACTGAGAAATTCCGTGGAATCGTCAATTACAGTACCAACCACTTTGGCAAGCAGCAGTTCGATACCAATATCAGCGGTGGTATGGGGAAAGGCTGGTTTTACAGTGGAAGCGTCTACCAGAACTTTGACCCGGGCAGTTTTAAACTGCGCTTTACTTCCAATCAGGACCGCACTCAAATCTATAAAGCAGCCTTGACCAAGAATTATAGCGAAGGGCGCGGACAGCTATCGGCCATCTATCACTACAGCAACAGCCGTTGGCCGAGTAATGAAACGACTTCCGCTCCTTTCATCTATGTTGGAGACGGCAGCGTGAAAGAAATACCGGGATTCAGCCTCGGAACAAGTTCTTACCTGCCTGCCACGGGAGAAATGGTTTATCGTGATATGCGTACGGGAGAGCTGAAAAAGACCAATCTTTATGATGCCACTCTGAATAAAGGAAACCAGTTGACTTTGCTCAATACCTACACTTGGGACAACGGCCTGAGCTGGAAGGTTAACCTGAAGTATGATCATGCCTTGGGTTCGTATGTCTATCAGACCCCGATGGCCATGGAGCAGAAGGATGCCTCCGCCGGCTATTTTCTGAAAGGAACGGACGGTACGTTGAAACCGTATGAAGGATATGTGCAAAGCCGTATGTCTTGCTTTAACCGGGGTACGATTGACGAGTTCTTCGCCACTTCCGAACTTTCACGCCAATATCGCAATATGACCTGGAGGCTCGGTGTGAACGAATGGCACTACAAAGTGGATTATGCTTCGAACACAACCATGTACGACCATACGGTAGAAGAGTATCCCGAACGTCTGGTGCGTGAGGGGAATACGGACGGCGTGTACTACGATTTCAATAAGAATGCTTCGGAATACTACAAAGGGCACGAAAACAAGTTAGCTGTTTATGCCACCCACGACTGGGATATTTCTCCCCAATGGAATGTATATTATGGTACACGCCTGGAATGGCAGCATCTGGAAGGAGAGAATGCGGCTGTGTATGACGCAGAAGGAAATGCCGTAGGCCGTTTCGCAGATTATTATCTGGGCGCCGTATCCGATAAAGGAGTCAGGATTACACCCCGCCCTTTCGATTACGACTGGATGAACATGGCATTCACTGCCGCCGCTACCTATAAACTGACCCGGGAGTTCGGTTTCACCGCCGACTTCACTTACAACACACAGCGTCCCGGTTTGTCGAACTTTTCACCTGCCACTATGCCCAATACCGATAAAATATCCGTTCCCCTGGGACGTGCCGGGGTCTATTATAACACGAACTGGATTAGCCTGACTTCTCTGTTTTCCTACATTTCGAAAACAAACAATAACTCGACGCTCAATCTGATTAATCCGAATGACCGGACCGAGATTCTTGCCGCTCCGTTGAGTTATGACATCAAGACCATTGGCTGGACGACGGATGCAGTGATCAAACCGTTCAAAGGCTTCAACTTCCATTTCCTGTTTACCTACCAAAGCCCGACTTACAAGAAATATGAAACGAGTGTGACTTTCAAGGACGGTACGATAGGTGAAATCAATGCCACGGGAAATATTGTGACGGAGATTCCGAAAGTGCTTGTCGAACTCGATCCCAGCTACAACATTACGAACGACCTCAGAGTCTGGGCCAGCTTCCGCTATTTCAGCAAGACGTACGCTAACATTAAAAATGCTTACTACTTCAACGGGCGTTGGGAAACTTTCGGTGGTGTCAACTGGACAGTGAACAAACATCTTGCATTGAGTGCCACAGTCGTTAATTTCCTCAATCAGACCGGAGCCAAAGGAAGTATTGCCGGTGCCGAACTGGTGGACAAAAAAGACGCGGCATCCTATAACGGTCATTGGATGGCAGGCAGCTATATTCGTCCGTTTACCGTGGAATTTGCTGCCAGCATTCGTTTCTGACGCGGTTTGGTATCAATCGTTATACTATTTGAAACAAAAATAATAGCCGGTGGCAGATAACTCCGCTATCTTTGCCATCGTAAACACAGCTATTGCATTACTAATAAAAAACATCCTGTTATCATGAAAACAACTTTTATGAATGTAAGTAGAAGAGTGATCGGCGCTTTGGCTGTTTTACTCGGAATTTCGTCTTGCCAGAGCTCACAATCTGAAATGACATTTGAACAAGAAGGCGACAGCCTTACCGTAATTCATATTACAAATCCTACCCGATATTTACTTTTGCCCATCGAAGAACAGACTCCCGAAGCGCAGGTTTGCATTGCGTCAGATTCGGTTCCGGTAGAGATGGACGTGCGCCTGTCGAGGGCGAAGGTGGACTATTTCGTCCCTTACGCCTTACCTGAAGGAGAGAAAAAAGTAGCTGTGCGCATCCGCCACTTACCGAAAGATGCCTTGTGCTGGAAAGAGCTCAAACTCTCGGATACGTTTGATACCGCCAATACGGACAAATACCGTCCTGTCTATCATCATACTCCGCTTTACGGATGGATGAATGATGCCAACGGGCTGGTATACAAGGATGGCGAATATCATCTGTTCTATCAGTATAACCCTTACGGCTCTATGTGGGGCAACATGCACTGGGGGCATTCGGTAAGTAAGGATCTGGTACACTGGGAACATCTGGAACCGGCGCTTGCCCGCGATACGTTAGGGCATATCTTCTCCGGAAGTTCGGTGGTGGACGATGCCAATACAGCCGGTTACGGCGCAGGTACCATCGTTTCTTTCTATACCTCGGCCAGTGACAAGAACGGACAGATACAGTGTATGGCTTACAGCACCGATAACGGTCGTACGTTTACCAAATATGAAAAGAACCCCATCCTGACTCCGTTTGACGGATTGAAGGACTTCCGCGATCCGAAAGTGTTCTGGTATGCTCCGGATCAGAAGTGGGTGATGGTGGTATCGGCCGATAAAGAGATGCGTTTCTATTCGTCACCGAACTTGAAGGACTGGACGTATATGAGCGGTTGGGGCGAAGGCTACGGTGTTCAGCCCAGTCAGTTCGAGTGTCCCGATATGGTGGAACTTCCGGTGGACGGTGATCCGAATCATAAGAAATGGGCGTTGATAGTCAACGTGAATCCGGGATGCTACTTCGGTGGAAGTGCCACTCAGTACTTTATCGGTGATTTTGACGGCGAGAAATTTGTTTGCGACAATAGGCCGGAAACTGTGAAGTGGCTCGACTGGGGAAAAGATCACTATGCGACTGTCTGCTTCTCGAATACGGGTGACCGTACGATTGCCGTGCCTTGGATGAGCAACTGGCAGTATGCCAATATTGTGCCTACCCGCCAGTTCCGTAGTGCCAATGCGTTGCCTCGCGAACTGAGCCTTTATACTCAGGATGGAGATATCTATATGGCTGCCGCTCCGGTGGAAGAGACGAAGTCGTTGCGTAAGGAGTCGCGGGAGATTCCGGCCTTTGAGGTGGCGGACGCCTATCATGTGGATTCACTGCTGGCCGATAACCGGGGAGCTTACGAGATAGAGCTGGAATTGGCTGCCGGTTCGGCGGAAATCATGGGACTGAAACTGTTCAATGAGAAAGGGGAGAATGTAGATATCTATATCAGCCTTCCGGAGAAGAAACTGGTGATGGACCGCACTAAGAGCGGCATTGTAGATTTCGGAAAGGACAGCGCCCCTCATGCCATCGAGGCACACGACCGCCGGAAGCAGAACTCCATCAACTATGTGGACGATTTTGCCTTGGGTACCTGGGCTCCGGTGAAGAAGGCCGACAGCTATAAACTGGATATTTTTGTTGATAAATGTTCGGTGGAAATCTTTCTGAACGGTGGAAAGATTGCCATGACAAACCTGATATTCCCCACAACTCCCTATAACCAGATGAGTTTCTATAGCCGTGGGGGAGCTTTCAAGGTCAGCCAGTGTAAGGTGTACAGGCTGTAGCTTAAATCTGCTTTTTTTAAATTAACATATCATGGAAAATACCAAAAACAACTCTTACATGAAACTTATCCCGGTGATGCTCTGCTTCTTCGCCATGGGATTCGTAGATTTGGTGGGCATTGCCTCCAACTATGTGAAAGCAGATTTAGGACTGACGGATTCACAGGCAAATATCTTTCCGTCGCTCGTGTTCTTCTGGTTTCTGATCTTCTCGGTGCCTACGGGAATGCTGATGAACCGCATCGGGCGTAAAAAGACCGTGTTGCTCAGTCTGCTGATCACCTTTGCATCGTTGCTGCTGCCTGTCTTTGGCGACAGCTATCTGCTGATGTTGGTCTCTTTCTCGTTGCTCGGAATCGGCAACGCACTGATGCAGACATCACTCAATCCGCTGCTTTCCAACATCGTGAGCGGTGAACGCCTGGCAAGCACCCTTACTTTCGGGCAGTTCGTAAAGGCCATTGCCTCTTTCCTTGCCCCTTACATCGCTATGTGGGGAGCTACGCAGGCTATCCCTACCTTCGATCTGGGCTGGCGAGTGCTGTTCCCCATCTACATGGTGGTGGCAGTCGCTGCCATCCTGATGCTCAATGCCACGCAGATCACCGAGGAGCCTGAAGAGGGTAAGCCCTCCACTTTCGGGCAGTGTCTGGCTTTGCTGGGCAAACCTTTCATCCTGCTCTCGTTTCTGGGCATTATGTGCCATGTCGGGATCGATGTCGGCACCAATACCACAGCACCGAAGATTTTGATGGAACGTCTGGGCATGACTCTGGCAGATGCCGGGTTTGCAACCAGTCTCTACTTCATCTTCCGTACGGCAGGTTGTTTTCTGGGGGCATTTGTTTTGCAGAAGATGGCAGCCAAAACCTTCTTCGCCATCAGCGTGTTGTGTATGCTGGCGGCTATGGCAGGGTTGTTTATTTTCCAGGATCAGACGATGATTTACGTTTGTATCGCCCTGATCGGGTTTGGAAATTCCAATGTATTTCCTATCATCTTCTCGCAGGCATTACTTTATATGCCGGGCAAGAAGAACGAGGTTTCCGGCCTGATGATTATGGGACTTTTCGGAGGAACCATCTTCCCGCTGGCAATGGGAGTGGCTTCGGATGCAGTGGGACAGAGCGGAGCCGTGGCCGTGATGACGGTCGGGGTACTCTATCTGATGTTCTATACATTGAGAATCAGAAAGTAATTTATTTAATAACCATAATGAAGCGGTAACCCTGAGGGTGTGTTATAATTCACCACAGAGTTTCACAGAGAGAACTTAATCTGTTGATAGCTAATGGATATTTATCTGTGTAATCTATGGTGAATACGAGTTCCGACACACCTTCCTGAGGTGAGGCTTCCCAATTCATGCCATGAACAATATAATCGTAGGAATGGGCGAAGCACTTTGGGATGTGCTGCCCGAAGGAAAGAAAATCGGGGGAGCCCCGGCTAATTTTGCTTATCATGTGTCGCAGTTTGGCTTTGACAGCCGTGTGGTCAGTGCGGTGGGAAACGACGAGCTGGGAGATGAAATTCTGGAAATATTCCGGGAAAAACAGTTGAAGCACCAGCTTGAGCGGGTCAATTATCCGACAGGAACCGTGCAGGTGACTCTTGACGGTGAAGGAGTGCCGTGTTATGATATTAAGGAAGGCGTAGCATGGGACAATATCCCCTTCACGGACGATTTGAAGCGTTTGGCACTGAACACGCGGGCCGTATGTTTCGGTTCGCTGGCACAGCGCAACGAGGTGAGCCGCGCCACCATCAACCGTTTCCTCGACACCATGCCCGACATGGACGGACAGTTGAAAATATTCGATATCAATCTTCGCCAAAGTTTCTATACCAGGGAAGTGTTGCGCGAATCTTTCCTGAAGTGTAACGTGCTGAAGATTAACGATGAGGAGCTGGTTACCATCAGCCGTATGTTCGGCTATCCGGGCATCGACCTTCAGGATAAATGCTGGATTCTGTTGGCCAAGTACAATCTGAAGATGCTGATCCTTACATGCGGTACGAACGGTAGTTATGTATTTACCCCCGGTGTGGTCTCTTTCCAGGAAACCCCGAAAGTGCCGGTTGCCGATACCGTGGGGGCAGGTGACTCGTTCACGGCAGCTTTCTGCTCATCTGTTCTGAAAGGAAAGAGTATACCCGAGGCACACAAACTGGCAGTGGAAGTGTCGGCTTACGTGTGTACACAGAGCGGTGCGATGCCCGTACTACCGGATGCTCTGAGAAATCGTTTAGATGATTAATGTGTTGGTTTATATAGGGTTATTGATTGGTTGATAGAGTCGTGGGGATGTGTCATAACTCTTTTCACCACAGAGTATCACGGAGTATCACAGAGTCTTTTTATTAATAACCAACAATTTAAAATCATCTCTGTGTTACTCTGTGTCCTCTGTGGTGAGTTTTGACACACATCCGTCTTGGTTTTAAACCAATCGGATGGAAGATTTCGGGGGGAAATTGTTATATTTGCCTCCGGAACCTTTTATGTAATAACCAACCATGAAACGTGTACTTTTCTTACTTGGGCTGGTTTTGTCGGGACTGCTTGTCTCGTGTAGCCATGATGCTCCCCGGTACGTCATCGGCGTGTCGCAATGCAGCGATGATACCTGGCGGCATAAGATGAATGACGAGATACAGCGCGAAGCCTTATTTTACGGAGGCGTAGAGGTAGAGACGCGTACGGCGAATGACGACAGCCGGCGACAGATAGAAGATATACGTCACTTCATCCGGCAGAAGGTAGACTTGCTTATTGTGGCTGCCAACGAGGGAATGGCTCTCACTCCCGTTGTGGAGGAAGCTTTCGATAGAGGTATTCCGGTGATTATGGTGGATCGCAGGATACTTTCCGATAAATATACCGCATACATCGGAGCCGACAATTACGAGTTGGGCAAAGCCGTCGGCAATTACATAGCCCATCGCCTGAAGGGGCGTGGAAAAGTAGTCGAACTGAGCGGACTTGTCGGTTCCACTCCTGCCATCGAACGTCACCAAGGCTTTATGAGTGCCATCAGCCAGTATCCGGGCATCACCTTGCTTGCCCGGGAGGATGCGGGTTGGTTGAGGCAGCCTGCCGAAATAAAGATGGATTCTCTCTTGCAGTGTTTTCCGGAGATTGATGCCGTGTATGGGATGAACGACCGTATGGCCGCCGGTGCTTATCAGGCCGCCAGACGTCTGGGACGTGAGGAGGAGATGCTGTTTGTAGGTATCGATGCTCTGCCCGGCAAGGGTAACGGAGTGGAACTGGTACTGGACAGCGTGCTGGATGCTACCTTCATTTATCCCACCGAAGGAGACAAGGTGGTTCAGCTGGCGATGGATATTCTACAAAAGAAACCTTTTAAACGGGAGACAAAACTGAAGACAGCAGTAGTTGACGCGGTAAATGCGCACGTGATGGAATTGCAGACAGCCCATATCAGCGAGTTGGATGGAAAAATCGAGACGCTCAACAGCCGGGTAGGGACGTATCTTTCGCGGGTGGCCACGCAGCAGGTGGTGCTGTATGGGGGCTTTGTCATCCTGTTGTTGATCGTCGGATTGCTGATTGTCGTGTATAAATCTCTCCGTTCCAAGAATCGCCTGTACCGGGAACTTTCCCGCCAGAAGGAGCAACTGGAAGAGCAGAGAGACCAACTGATAGAACTTTCCCATCAACTGGAGGAAGCCACACATGCCAAACTGGTTTTCTTTACCAACATTTCACATGACTTCCGCACCCCTCTCACTCTGGTTGCCGATCCGGTGGAGCAGTTGTTGGCCGACCCGTCATTGGAGGGTGACCGGCGCAGGATGTTGTTGCTGGTGCAGCGCAACGTACAGATCCTGTTGCGTCTGGTCAATCAGATACTCGATTTTCGCAAATATGAGACGGGAAAGATGGAGTTTACCCCGGTCCCGCTCAATCTGTTGCAGTGCTTCGGAGAGTGGAACGATTCGTTTCAGGCAGCCGCCCGGCGGAAGCATATCCATTTTTCGTTCGACAGCATGCCCGGTGCCGATTACCACACTCTGGCGGATGCTGAGAAGATGGAGCGTATCTACTTCAATCTGTTGGGCAATGCGTTCAAGTTTACCCCCGAGAATGGTAAAGTCACTGTCCGGCTTTCGGCTTTGCAGAAAGAGGGCACTCCTTTCTTCCGTTTTACAGTCGCCAATACCGGGAGTCTGATTTCGGCAGAACATATCCGCAGCATCTTCGACCGTTTCTATAAGATCGACAGGCATCATACCGGTTCCGGTATCGGGCTGGCACTGGTAAAAGCGTTTGTCGAGATACATGGCGGAATCATCGAGGTGGAGAGCGACGAACGGCAGGGAACTGTCTTTATCGTCGATTTGCCGGTGCGGACATGCGAAGCGGAGACCGGCGTGGCATCTGCTCCGGTGGAGGCATCTGCTCCGGACCAGGTGGATAACCTGCTCCGGGAGGATGAAGCGGAGAACTTCAATGATCCGTCCAAACCTTCTGTACTTGTGATCGACGACAATGCTGACATCCGTGCTTATGTGCACACATTGCTCAATTCGGAGTACTCCGTCATCGAAGCTGCGGACGGGACCGAAGGAATCCGTAAAGCGATGAAGTATGTTCCCGATGTCATCATCTCCGATGTGATGATGCCGGGGATTGATGGTATCGAATGTTGTCGGCGGTTGAAGGGGGAATTGCAGACCTGCCACATTCCCGTGATCCTGCTGACAGCTTGTTCGCTTGACGAGCAGCGTATTCAGGGATATGCCGGAGGAGCCGATTCTTATATTTCCAAGCCTTTCAGTTCGCAGTTGCTGCTGACCCGTATCCGCAATCTGATTGAGTCACGACGGCGCATGAAGCAGTTCTTTGGCGACCGGCAGACATTGGCCAAAGAGGATATCTGCGATATGGATAAAGATTTTGTCGAACGGTTCAAGTCGCTGATTGAAGCAAAGATGGGTGATTCGGAATTGAATGTGGAAGATTTGGGCAAGGAGATGGGGCTGAGCCGTGTTCAGCTCTACCGGAAGATCAAGTCGCTCACCAATTTTGCGCCGAACGAACTGCTTCGCATGGCACGGCTTAAGAAAGCGGCTTCGCTGCTGGCCTCTTCGGACATGACGATAGCAGAGGTTGGATATGAAGTGGGTTTTACGTCACCTTCCTACTTTACGAAATGCTACAAAGAACAGTTCGGTGAAAGCCCGACGGAGTTTTTAAAAAGAAGCGGATTATAAAAGAACCTGCTGCATAAAAGCGATACACCCATGAAAGATTATAAAGAAAATAAATCTAATTTGTCCGAAACTTTTTGCAATGAAGTATACAGTGTCGTGCGTGAAATTCCTGCCGGTAGCGTTGTTACTTATGGTGATATTGCCGCTTTGCTCGAGATGCCGCAATATTCACGTATGGTGGGGCGTGCATTGAAGCAGGTACCTGCCGGTTTAAGCCTTCCTTGTCATCGGGTAGTCAATGCTATAGGACGATTGGTGCCCGGATGGGATGAACAACGGCAACTGTTGTCCGATGAAGGTGTTTCATTCCGAAAAAACGGTTGTGTCGACCTTAAACTTCACAGGTGGAAGAGCGACAGTATTTGAGTGGGGTGATGCCGGCTTTCTTGTGGCAGTTTATGTACATGCGGCGTGTTCATCGAAAATAATGTGATGAACTATTTGAACGCTCGGCTTGTTTATTTAATTGTCCGTACACACATCTTTGGGTAATACCTGTGTATGGATGTGAATTTGACTTTCGGGATATAGTAACTATCTGTTGACAGGAATCCTGTCTGTAATAACCGGGTTAAGAAATCATATTTGACCGGGGGAACAACACAACCGTTGTTTTCCGGTATCAACTTTTTTACTATAAAGAAGTGTTTGTTTTCGTGTGTGTAGGCCGCCCGGTCCGTTTTTTAATAATCTAAACCCTATTATGTATGAGTAAAATAACGATTAAAGACTTGTATCTCATTTTTGGCAACGACAAGCAGCATGCTTTGCGTATGTTGAAAGAAGGAAAGAGCAAGAGTGAGATCTTAAAGGAAACCGGATGCACGGTTGCCGTAAAAGATGCAAACCTCTCTGTCCGGGAGGGAGAGATATTTGTGATTATGGGACTTTCGGGGAGTGGGAAATCCACTTTGCTGCGTTGTATCAACCGATTGATAAAACCTACTTCCGGTGAGGTAATCATCAATGGAAGAGATATTTCGAATGTTACCGATAAAGAGCTGCTCCGTATTCGGAGAAAAGAACTGGCTATGGTGTTCCAGCATTTCGGACTGTTGCCCCATCGTTCGGTGTTGCATAACATAGCTTTCGGGCTGGAGCTGCAAGGAGTGAAAAAACAGGAACGTGAGCACAGAGCGATGGAAAGTATGCAGTTGGTGGGTTTGAAAGGTTACGAGAATCAGATGGTCGGCGAACTGTCCGGCGGGATGCAGCAACGCGTCGGGCTGGCCCGTGCTCTGGCCAACGATCCTGAAGTGCTGCTGATGGATGAAGCTTTTTCTGCCCTCGATCCTTTGATCCGTATACAAATGCAGGATGAATTGCTGACTTTACAGTCTAAAATGAAAAAGACCATTGTGTTTATTACTCACGATTTGAATGAAGCCATCAAGCTGGGCGACCGGATTGCCATCATGAAGGATGGGGAAGTGGTGCAGGTAGGTACTTCGGAGGAGATTCTGACAGAGCCGGCGAATGCTTATGTGGAACGCTTCGTGGAGAGTGTGGATCGTAGCAAGATCATTACTGCCTCTTCGGTGATGGTTGATAAACCCCTCGTGGCCCGGTTGAAGAAAGAAGGGCCGGAAGTTCTGATCCGTAAAATGTTCGAACATAATCTGACCGTGTTGCCTGTGGTAGATGCAAACAATGTGTTGGTGGGAGAGGTGCGTTTAAAGGATTTGCTCCGGTTGCGTAAAGAGCAGGTGAAGTCAATAGAGTCGGTCGTTCGCGAAGAAGTGCATTCGGTGCTGGGAGATACGATATTGGAAGACATCCTGCCGCTGATGACCAAAACCAATTCGCCTATCTGGGTAGTGAACGAAGGCCGTGAATTTCAGGGAGTCGTCCCCTTGTCATCGCTCATTTTCGAAGTGACCGGAAAGAACAAACAGGAAATCAATGAAATCATTCAAAATGCAATAGAATTATGATCAACATAGGACAATATATTGAAGAACTCATCAACTGGATGATGATACACTTCTCCGCTTTTTTCGATGCGCTGAATCTGGGCATCGGCAGTTTTATCAATGGGTTTCAGCATATCTTGTTTGGTATCCCCTTTTATCTGACCATTGCTGCAATGGTGTTGTTGGCATGGATGAAAGCCGGGCGCGGGGTGGCGGTTTTCACCCTTTTAGGGTTGCTGCTTATCTACGGTATGGGCTTTTGGGAGGCCACCATGCAGACATTGGCACTGGTGCTGTCATCTACCTGTCTCGCCCTTATCGTGGGGGGGCCCATCGGGGTGTGGACGGCAAACAGTAACCGTGCGGAGAAAGTGATACACCCCATACTGGACCTGATGCAGACCATGCCTGCCTTTGTCTACCTGATACCTGCCGTCCTGTTTTTCGGGCTGGGAGTGGTGCCGGGAGTGTTTGCCACCATCATCTTTGCAATGCCTCCGGTGATTCGGCTGACGGGACTTGGCATTCGCCAGGTACCGAAGAACGTGGTAGAGGCTTCGCGTTCGTTCGGGGCCACCCGGTGGCAGCTGCTTTATAAAGTGCAGTTGCCTCTGGCCTTGCCCACTATCCTGACCGGAGTGAACCAGACGATTATGATGTCTCTTTCTATGGTTGTCATTGCAGCTATGATTGCGGCAGGCGGCTTGGGCGAAATCGTTCTGAAGGGTATTACCCAGATGAAAATCGGTTTGGGCTTTGAAGGAGGTATAGCGGTTGTGATACTGGCAATTATTTTGGACCGGATTACCCAAGGGATGGTTCGTCGTAAGAACAAAAAATAGAAAGGAGAAAGAATCGATATGCGGAAATATAGGATAATAGGAAGTTTGTTGTTGTTACTGGCCGTGATGTGTACGGCCTGTAACCCGGATACCGGGAAAAAGAAGATAAGCATCGCCTATGCCAACTGGCTGGAGGGCATTGCCATGAGTCATCTGGCCAAAGTGGTGCTGGAAGAGCAGGGGTATGAGGTAGAACTGCTCAATGCGGATGTGGCCCCCATCTTCGCGTCGGTTTCGCGTCGGAAAGCGGATGTGTTTATGGATGCCTGGCTGCCTGTGACGATGAAAGACTACATGGGTCAGTATGGCGATCAGATCGAGTTTATCGGTGAGGTATATGACAGTGCAAGGGTCGGGTTGGTAGTGCCTCAGTACGTCAGTATCGACTCAATCGGAGAACTCGCTTCCCATAAAGGGCAATTCTCTTCTGAGATTGTCGGGATCGATGCCGGAGCGGGCATTATGAAAACTACGGATAAGGCTATTGCGGACTATGGGCTCAATGGATATAAGTTGCTTACTTCCAGTAGCTCTACCATGTTGGCTTCCTTGCAGAAAGCCATGGATAAAGAATCGTGGATCGTCATCACCGGATGGACACCGCATTGGATGTTCGACCGCTATCCCCTGAAGTTCCTGCATGATCCGAAAGGTACTTATGGGAATGTGGAATCTATCTATGTCGTCGGATGGAAAGGATTTACGGAGAAAGATCCTTTTGCGGCAAAGTTTTTCAGCAATATTAAATTCACTACAGAAGAGATCAGTTCGTTGATGAAAGCATTGAAAGATGCACGGATGGACGAAGAAGACCTTGTCCGAAAATGGCGTGATGAACACCGGGAACTGATAGAAAGCTGGATTCCTGAATCATAAGCGGTATATGTGTGTCCGGGAATCCAACTTCTGAGTTCTGTCTATCGGGTAACGGCGGTGCGTTGGTAGGCAAGCCGTTCCGTACCGTTCTTCACATAAATGATGCCACAATAGGTGAAACCGTTTTTCAAGAGAATGTTTTGGAGAACTTTATTGTCACGGTGAGTGTCTACACGCAGGTTCGGACAGTGGGACGAACACCATTCCAGGCATAAGTCCATCAATCCCTTTACCCGTCCGCCGGATGCGATGCGATGGATTACCCCGTAAGGGGCATCGTTGAGCCAAGCGCCGTCTTTGATAACTTTATAGTTGGGGTCCTCTCCCCGGATGAAGGTAAAGCAACCTTCCAACTCCCCGTTTTCATTTACAAATACATAACTGTCCCCGTTTTCGATGTCCTGCCGGATGTCGTCGGAAGCGGGGTATCCGTTGATCCACTGGTTGGCATTGCCATTGGCAGCCATAAAGCGGCGGGCACGTTCGTAGAATGGCATCACTTGGTCGAGTTCTTCAAGTCGGGTTGGTCGTATGGTTATGTTCATAATTATTCCGTTTGGGGGTCACCACAGATTACACGGATTAACACAGATTGATAATTTATCTCGTCAATATATCGAATTAAGAGTTCTGTGTTAATCTGTGTAATCTGTGGTGAAACCTATTCATTTCTATTTGGCAAAAAAGGGGAAAAGAACCTATTTTAGTCCCTTCCCCCTTTGAGAGTTATATTATCTGATCAAAGATCATTCAGCAACACCCCAAGCCTGGTTGGCCAGACGCTTGTAGTTGTTGTAACGCCACTTAGCGTTGTCCTCGGCAGCCTGGAACAGTTCTTCTGCTTCTGCAGGATACTGTTTCATAACCGATGCGTAACGAACTTCGCCTTTCAGGAAGCCTTTGAAGTCATCCCAGTTCGGTTCTTTGCTATCCAGCGTGAACGGATTCTTGCCTTCAGCCTCCAGCGCCGGGTTGTAACGCCACAAGTGCCAGTAACCGCACTTAACAGCCTTGTCTTCTTCTTCCTGGCTCTTACCCATACCGGCTTTCAGACCGTGGTTGATACACGGAGCGTAAGCGATGATGAGTGACGGTCCGGGATATGCTTCAGCTTCGCGGATAGCTTTCAGAGTCTGAGCCTGGTCAGCACCCATAGCGATCTGTGCAACATATACATAACCGTATGTAGTAGCCATCAGGCCGAGGTCTTTCTTACGTACGCGTTTACCGGAAGCGGCAAATTTAGCGATGGCGCCCACCGGAGTGGCTTTAGAAGACTGACCACCTGTGTTAGAGTAAACCTCTGTATCCAGAACCAGAATGTTAACGTCCTTACCCGAAGCGATAACGTGGTCGAGACCACCGTAACCGATATCGTAAGAAGCACCGTCACCACCGATGATCCACTGGCTGCGTTTAACCAAGTATTGAGTCAGACCTTTCAGCTCTTTGCTGATCGGGCAACCTGCCGCAATACCTTGTTCGATGATTGCTTCGATCTGCGGAGCCAGTTCTTTGGTCTTGTCTGCATCGTACATGTTTTCAATCCATGCTTTCAATACTTCCTTAGCTTCAGCCGGAGCATTGTCGGCTGCCAGGATTTCGTTGAATAACTTCACGATGCGTGCACGCATCTTTTCGTTAGCCAGTTCCATACCCAAACCGAATTCGCAGAAGTCTTCGAACAGTGAGTTAGCCCAAGCCGGACCGTGTCCTTTTGCGTTTGTTGTATATGGAGTTGAAGGTACTGAACCTGAGTAGATAGAAGAACATCCGGTAGCGTTGGCAACCATTTCGCGATCACCGTACAACTGAGAAATCAGTTTCACATACGGAGTTTCACCGCAACCTGAGCAAGCTCCCGAGAATTCGAACAATGGAGTAGCGAACTGAGAGTTCTTCACGTTAGCCTTGATGTCTACCAAGTGTTGTTTGCTCTTCACGTTGTCTGCACAGTAAGTCCAGTTATCAGCCTGAGCCAACTGGCTTTCAAGGTGTTTCATAGTCAGAGCCTTGCCACCCTTCTTCGGGTTGCCCGGACAGATGTCGGCACAGTTACCGCAACCCAGACAGTCGAGAACGTCAACCTGGATACGGAATGTCATGCCGTCGAATGCTTTGCCTACAGCTTTCAGTTGTTCGAAGCTTGCACCTTTCTGCTCTTCTGCGTCGAGTACAAACGGACGGATAGAAGCGTGAGGACAAACATAAGCACACTTGTTACACTGGATACAGTTTTCTGCGTTCCATTCCGGTACGAAAGCAGCTACACCGCGTTTTTCGTATTTCGAAGTACCCTGATACCAGGTTCCGTCTTCGATGCCCTTGAATGCAGATACAGGCAGCAGGTCTCCGTCCTGAGCGTTGATCGGACGAACCACTTCGTTGATGAATGCCGGGTCGTTGTTTTCAACTTTAGCATCATCCGGCAGGTTAGCCCAAGCCGGGTCAACAGCCAAAGTCTTGTATTCGCCACCGCGGTCAACAGCTGCGTAGTTCTTGTTCACAACGTCTTCACCCTTCTTACCGTAAGATTTCACGATGAATTTCTTCATCTGTTCTACAGCCTGGTCTACGGGGATCACGCCTGTGATACGGAAGAAAGCAGACTGGAGGATGGTGTTGGTGCGGTTGCCCAAACCGATTTCCTGTGCAATCTGGGTTGCGTTGATATAATATACAGAGATGTTGTTCTGTGCAAAGTATTTCTTCACTTTGTTAGGCAGGTTCTTTGCCAGTTCTTCGCCTTCCCAGATGGTGTTCAGCAAGAACGAACCGTTCTTACGCAAACCACGGGTTACGTCATACATATGCAGGTAAGCCTGAACGTGGCAAGCCACAAAGTTCGGAGTGTTTACCAGATAAGTAGAACGGATAGGGTCGTCACCAAAGCGCAGGTGAGAGCAAGTGAAACCTCCTGACTTCTTAGAGTCGTAAGAGAAGTAGGCCTGACAGTGTTTATCAGTGTTGTCACCGATAATCTTCACTGAGTTTTTGTTGGCACCTACCGTACCGTCAGCACCCAAACCGTAGAATTTAGCTTCGAACATGCTGTCGCCGCCCAAAGCGATTTCTGCTTCCTGAGGAAGAGATGTGAAAGTTACGTCGTCTACGATACCGATAGTAAAGTGGTTTTTCGGCATCGGCATAGCCAGATTCTTGAATACGGCGATGATCTGGGCAGGAGTAGTGTCTTTAGAACCCAGACCGTAACGACCGCCTACGATAACCGGAGCATTTTCTGTGCCATAGAAGCAGTCTTTAACATCCAGATACAGAGGTTCGCCGTTAGCACCCGGTTCTTTTGTACGATCGAGTACTGCGATTGTTTTGGCAGTCTTAGGTACGGCAGCCATGAAATGTTTGGCAGAGAACGGACGGTACAGGTGAACTGCAACCAAACCTACTTTCTCGCCCTGGCTGGTCAGGTAGTCGATAGCTTCGCGGGCAGCTTCGGTTACAGAACCCATGGCGATGATTACGCGTTCTGCATCTTCGGCTCCGTAGTAGTCGAACAAACCGTATTTGCGTCCTGTGATCTTGGAAATCTCGTTCATGTATTCCTCAACGATGGCAGGAACAGCGTCATAGTAGTTGTTGCATGATTCGCGGTGCTGGAAGAAGTGGTCAGGGTTTTCGGCCATACCACGGGCAACCGGATTCATCGGGTTCAGCGCACGGGCACGGAATTCAGCAAGAGCTTCCTGGTCAACCAGCGGAGCGAGGTCCTCGTTTTCCAGCATTTCGATCTTCTGGATTTCGTGTGAAGTACGGAAACCGTCGAAGAAGTTCATGAAAGGAACGCGGGCTTTGATTGTGGCAAGGTGTGCAACACCGGCCAAGTCCATCACTTCCTGTACAGAGCCTTCAGCCAACATGGCGAAACCTGTCTGGCGTGCAGACATTACGTCCTGATGGTCACCGAAGATACACAGTGCGTGAGAAGCCAGTGTACGGGCCGATACGTGGAATACGCAAGGCAGGAACTCACCGGCAATCTTATACATGTTCGGGATCATCAAAAGAAGACCCTGAGAAGCAGTGTAAGTAGTAGTCAGTGCACCGGCCTGAAGAGAACCGTGAACAGCACCTGCCGCACCACCTTCAGATTGCATTTCCTGTACCAATACTGTTTCGCCGAAGATGTTCTTACGTCCTGCGGCAGCCCATTCGTCTACGTATTCAGCCATCGTAGAAGAAGGAGTGATGGGGTAAATGGCAGCTACTTCTGAAAACATATACGAGATATGCGCAGCAGCCTGGTTACCATCACATGTGATGAATTTCTTCTGTTTAGTCATAACTAAAAATAATATTTAAGTAAGTAATTTATTTGTTTATTTCAAAAACGGTATGGAAAGCGGATACTTCCATGTTTTTCCGTTCAGTCCTTTGATGCCTCCGATGATGGGGAATACAAAAAAAACAGCTGATAAAAGGATAATAGGTAATGCCCTTAGCGTAAAGAAAGAACCGCTTAACAGTCCTAAAGGGGAACTCAACGAGCCGATAAGGGCTCCAAAAAGGTTTCCCGCAAGGGTAATTCCTACTATTATCATGTAAATAGCCCAACTGATCAGCCAGTTGATGATGTATCTTCCTTGTATGGCGATGGCTTCCGATTTATCTCTGCCGATGATCCATGCGACGATAGAAACAATCCATCCCCATGTCGGTATCAGGAGCAGAAGGTTTATCAAACCCAGATAGCTGCTATCCGAAATGCCAAATGTATCTTTACGGGATTCACCATTCAGTATCTTTTGTTTTTCCTGTTCAAACTCCTCGTCGGTCAATGCGCCTGATTGGCGCAACCGGTTTAATTCTTCCAATTTCTTGTAATCCATAATCTGTCCTTGTTTTAGTTGCCAGAAGCTGAGACTTTAAAAAACGGTATGGAAAGCGGATACTTCCATGTTTTTCCGTTCAGCCCTTTGATGCCTCCGATGATAGGGAACAGCAGACACAGGAAACAGCCTACTCCGAGTATCAGGAGAAGCAGAATTCCGGCTCCTCCGCCGAATATGCCCAAGAGGACCGCCAATGGAGAACTCTGGTCGTTTTCATAATTCATATCGCTTATGGATACTATGCCGCTGAACATGAATATGATGAAGAGTACCGTCAGCACGATGCTGTACAGAAACCAACTGATGTACCAGTTCAGGATGTATTTGCCTTGGCGGTTGACGGGTGCGGAACTTTCTTTGCCCATGATCCAAAGCACAATGGGGGCAATCCAGCCTACATACGGTATGAACATGGCGAAGTTCATCAGTGCCAGATAAGTATTTTCTGTCAGTCCCATGGGGAGTACGGTTGTGGGTTTACCCGCATCTTCTTCATCCAATATCTTTTTCTTTTCTTTTTCAAATTCTTCATCGTTCAACGCTCCGCTGTCGTGGAGGCGTTTCAGTTGTTCAAGCTTTTCGTAATCCATAATGATTGAGATTAGATGTTAATATAAAAAACCGAACATCCAGAGAGGTATCTGGTTGCCACGGCCAATTTCGGCCTTATGCAAAGCATACGTCACTCCGGGGTTGTTCTTGATCTTCGCCCCTTCGCAGCATATCTTGAAAGGCATCACTTCGTCTACCATGAACGAGGTGTTTTTGTCACCTTTGTGCACTTTATGGTCTTTCCACATCGTGTTTACAAAGAAAGTGTCCAGCACATCTTGTTCTTCCACCTTTACAGGGTAGATGGAATACATCAGATTGGGGTTGTGCAGCATAATCTTCGATGGTTTCTTGGGGAATTCTTCCCCTTTGGGATAGACCAGGTTGATCAGTCGTGCGTCGGCCAGATATTTGATGTAATTCATCACCGTGGCGCGTGATGTTTGTATGTCGCTTGCCAATTGGCTTACGTTTGGGGCCTTCGGCCCGTCTACTGCCAACAAATATAATAATTTTTTTATCTTTGAGAGATATTTTAGCTCGATTTGTTTAATAAGCAGGATATCTACTTCTACCATCATGTTCATGGTTTTGAGCAGATTCTCCGAGAAATTGCGTTTCTCAAGGAAGAAGGGGTAGAAACCGTGGTGGAGGTAGTCTTGAAAATAATCCAACGGGCGGACCTTTGAAAGTACTCCCTTGGCTATCTGTTCGTGGCTGCTTAATATCTCTTCGAGTGTATAATGGCGGAATTTCATGCCTGTTTGCAGGTTCAGAAATTCGCGGAACGAAAAGCCCCGGAGGTTGTAGCTCTTCACAATGTCGCGCAACTCCAGATTCTCTTCTTTGAGGCGCATGACGGATGAACCGGTGAATACAATTTTCAGATTGGGGAAACGGTCGTAGCACATACGCAATTCGCGGCTCCAGTCGGGATGCTTGAATACTTGGTCGATCAGCAATACCTTTCCGCCCCGTTTCTGGAATTCATTGGCGAAGTCGACGATACTGTGTCCGGAGAAATAGAAATTGTTCATGTTGATAAAGAGGCATGAACGGTCGGTTCCGAATTTCTCTTTGGCGTATTGAAGCAGGAAAGTGGTTTTTCCCACGCCACGTGTTCCTTTGATACCAATCAGTCGGTCACTCCAGTTTATTTCGTCCATCAAGTCGCGGCGGACCGGGGCATTGGTGTGCTCAACAAGGTAGGCATGTGTGCGGTAGAATGTTTCCATCTCTTTTCTTGGGTTTTTCGGGGGCAAATATAAGCCTTTTTTTAGAAATTGCAAAGTAGAGATAGCAAAATTGTAGTTTCGTTTAGCAAGTTTATCTTTTGCTTCATTTTGTCAAAACGGTATTCCTGATAGGTGGTAGAGGCGTTATTTCGGATCAACGGCAAGCTGCTTCTGAAAAAACGCAGCCAGTTCAATCGGGCAATTATGCTTTTGCTTGTCTACTTCAGTGTTTGCTTGCAAATATAAACATTGTTTTTTGTTTTCGGTAGTTTTTGCCGGTATTTGTTTGAAAAAGGGTTTCTTTTGTTAGTTTGAAATGCTTCGCCGGGAGAGAGGAAATAGAGTCGGGGAAGGGGAGAAGAGCCTTTGTTTGCGGATAATCAATCGTTGCTTTGGGGGGGCAAAATTCTTTTCACCACAGATTACACAGATTATCACAGAATAAGAATATTGATGGTCAATAACTTAAAATTCACTCTATGTTACTCTGTGTCCTCTGTGGTGAATTCCGACACACCCTCTGGGGATAGCAGAGCCTTTGCCCGGCAGAAAGTGACGGTTTATCCGGCTTTATGTGCGTTTTTGTGCATATATTTGCGGGAAACTTATCGGTTTTTCGGCCGGTTGCCTCTTTGTATCCCAAAGGCTTGTAAGTGAAAAACCGGAAATGGAAACAAAAGGACAGTAGACCATCCGTTTGACAAGATTAATGGCACTTCCTGTTTTTAAATGATTGATTGTAATGACAAACCTTCTTTACCTGTTTAATCCGGATCAGGATCTGGCTCTCGCCAGTGGTGAGACCAATTATATGGCGCCTGCTTCTGCCCGCAAGATGGCAGAAGAGTTGGCGCTGCTCCCGATATGGTTTGCGGACGGGGAGTGCAGTGTGCTTGCTCCGTCTACTTATAACCAGCCTTTTCTGGAAGAGATGCTCCGGCTTTTTCCACTCCCTGTTTCCTTAAGGACTCAGGCAGAGGATTTTTCTGACGTTCGTTCGGTAATTCCCTGGGGATGGAATCCGGCACTCCGGAAGCGTTTGCTTTCGTTGGGGATATCCGATGCTGTTCTTCCTTCGGTGGGCGAGATGGAGCGGTTGCGCAACCTCTCCCATCGGTCGCAGGCTGTGAAGCTGTTGCCACATCTGCAAGTGGATGAAAGGTTTTGCGGAGAGTCTTTCTACCTGACGACTTTGTCCGATTGCCGTACATTTATAGAGGATCGGGAATGCTGTCTGCTCAAAGCGCCCTTGTCCGGAAGCGGTAAGGGACTGAACTGGTGTAAGGGAGAGTTCACTCCTCTTATAGAGCGCTGGTGTGCCCGGGTCATAGACCGGGAGGGAGGCGTTGTTGGCGAACCTATATATAATAAGGTGGAAGATTTTGCGATGGAGTTCTGCTCCGATGGGGAGGGGAAGGTTCGTTTTGCCGGATATTCTTTGTTTCACACCAATGTCGGTGGAGCTTATGAAGGCAACTGTCTGCTGTCCGACGCGGAGATCGAACGGCGATTGTCGGCTTACGTGCCTGTGGATGCTTTGTTCCGGATTCAAAAGGAGTTGGAAAAAGAGTTGTCCGCCTCTTTAGGGAATGAATATGCCGGTTATCTGGGGGTGGATATGATGATTTGCCGGTCCGGGGCTCTTCCGGAGTTTCGCATCCATCCTTGTGTGGAAATCAATTTGCGCATGAATATGGGGCTTGTGTCCCGCCTGATATACGACCGTTATGTACAATCCGGGGCTTCGGGGGTGTTTCGTGTCTCTTATTATCCATCCGACGGGCAGGCATTGCAGGAACACAATGCGATGAAGGCCGGGCACCCGCTGCATACGGAAGACGGCAGGGTGGTGAAGGGGTATCTGCCATTGGTCCCCGTCCTGAAGACGAGCCGTTACCGGGCATATATCCTTGTGGAGGACTGAGACGTGCTATCTGCATGCCTCACTTTCATTCCCGCAGCGGTCCACTGCCGTGACGGCAAAATATTTCCGGGCCATCCACGGACGGATGGGAGCATAGGTGTAGTGCGTGTCCCGCAGGTTTTGTACGAGAATGTTTTCCGGGTTCGTAATGTCCACCGGATAGGTGTCCGAAGCGTAAATTATGTACATCGGTGCATTCTGCCTGTCATTATCCGTGGCAGCTTTCCAGCTGAGCCGGGTATATCCGTCGCCGGTGGAAACTACATTTAGTTCCGACGGTGCGGTAGGAGCCGCGTTGTCGATCCACGGCATGGGCGGTTGCAGTGCCGGATATTGATAGAACTGCTCCCGGAGGATGTCGTATACTTCCTGGGTATTGTCCATCAGGTACTTTACCCGATAATGCGCTTCGCCTGCCAAGTGGTTGGCGCGGATGAAATGTATCTGGCGTTCCACTTCTTCGGAGGTCCAGTTACCCTCGTCGGGATGAAGAAAGTAGATTCCCAGTCCGGGCACGATGTGGCGTCCGTTGCTTTGCTCCTGCCAGTCGAGCGCAAAGGGGTAGAAGCCGTTGCCGCGGAAATACATCATCGGGTAGATCTGGTCTTGAATGCCTTCGCCCAGCCATCCCTGCGGATCCTGGTAAACGGTGAAAAAAGCATTCCAGCCTTTGGAGGAGTATCGTGAGGTGTCACGGTATTTTCCTACCGGGCAGGTGCTCACCTTCACCCAGGGCTTCATGGCTTTCACTCCGTTATAGATGTAACGCACAATGTCCGTCAGGTTGTCACGGCGCCATTGTGCCAGCGAACGTCCTTTACCGTAGCGGCGGAAGTCGTAACTGTCCGGGAAGCGGGGCGCGTTTTCGGGATAGCGGAGGTAGTCGAAGTGAACTCCGTCCACGTCGTAGCGGCTGACCACTTCACGTACCAACTTCATCAGATACTCTTTGGTGGCGGGATGTCCGGGGTTGAGGAAATATTCGTTTTTATAAGGTACGCAGATGTCCCGCTGGCGTTTGGTTACCGATTGTTTGCCGAGTGAGGCTACGTGTCTCTTGCCTCCAAGTGGGATGGTCACCATCCAGGCATGACACTCCATACCCCGTTTGTGGCACTCTTCGATGGCGAAGGCCAAAGGGTCGTATCCGGGATCGCCGCCGACCTTGCCGGTCAGTATGGAGTTAAAAGGTTCAATGTCCGAACGGTAGAGTACATCTCCACGGGTACGTGTCTGGAAAAGGACTGTATTGAAGTTGGCTTCTTTCAGGCGGTCGAGGATGTCGATCAGCTCCTCCTTCTGCCGCCGGATGCCTGCGGGAGTGGTTGCTTTGGTGCGTGGCCAGTCCAGTCCGTAGACGGCAGTGATCCAGGCAGCCCGTACCTCGTGTTTCGGGGAGGTCTGCGCATGGAGCGGAAGTAAGGAGAGGAGAAAAAGAAAGAGGAAGGATGTTCCTCTTCCGGCTCTCTTTTTCACTGAGAAAGAGTCGTTATGGCTTTTATAGATGGTGTTCATAAATATAATGGTTTTGATGTTCACCACAGATTACACGGATTAACACAGATTGATAATTTATTTCATTGAGAATCCGGTTAAAGAATCCGTATCAATTCGTATTAATCTGTGTAATCTGTGGTGAAACGTCTTCTAAACTGCCTTCCGTGGCGAACAGAAGTCCGCAAAGTTAGCAAAACCCTTTGTAAAGTTGTGTAGTTTCCACAGATTATGTTACATTTGCGCTGATTAACAATTCAACACGCCATGATTACATTTACAATTTGCCTGCTGGCATTGGTTGCAGGTTACTTCATTTACGGACGATTGGTGGAGCGTGTCTTTGGCCCCGACGACCGAAAGACCCCGGCACTGACACATGCCGACGGAGTGGATTATATCCCTCTCCCCACCTGGAAGATTTTTATGATTCAATTTCTGAATATAGCCGGTCTCGGCCCCATCTTCGGAGCTATTATGGGCGCAAAGTTCGGTACGGCTTCTTACCTGTGGATTGTGCTGGGAAGCATCTTTGCCGGTGCCACGCACGACTACTTTGCCGGTATGCTTTCACTTCGCAACGGGGGTGAGAGCTTACCCGAAATTGTCGGCCGCTACCTGGGGCTGACCACCAAGCAGGTGATGCGCGGTTTCACCGTCATCCTGATGATTCTGGTAGGTGCCGTCTTTGTGGCAGGTCCGGCCGGACTGCTGGCAAAGCTCACTCCCGACAGCCTCGATACCACCTTCTGGATCATTGTCGTATTCATCTATTATATTCTCGCCACATTGCTGCCGGTCGATAAAATCATCGGAAAGATATATCCCCTGTTTGCCGTAGCTTTGCTGTTTATGGCAGTGGGCATCCTTGTGATGCTCTATGTCCATCATCCGGCGCTCCCCGAGTTGTGGGACGGATTGCAGAATACCCATCCGGATGCAGCCGCATTGCCTATCTTTCCAATCATGTTTGTCAGTATCGCCTGTGGAGCCATCTCCGGATTTCATGCCACACAAAGCCCGTTGATGGCCCGTTGCATGACTTCCGAGCGTCATGGCCGTCCCGTATTCTACGGTGCCATGATTACCGAGGGAATCGTCGCCTTGATCTGGGCCGCTGCCGCCACTTATTTTTATCGTGAGCATGGTATGGAGGAAAACAATGCTTCTGTCATTGTGGATGCCATCACGAAAGGGTGGCTCGGCGCAGTGGGTGGCGTGCTTGCCATTCTGGGGGTGATTGCTGCTCCTATTACGTCGGGCGACACCGCGTTTCGTTCGGCACGTCTGATTGTTGCCGATTTCCTGAAACTGGAACAAAAAAGCATTCGCCGCCGTTTGTATATTTGTGTCCCGATGTTTATTGCCGCCATCGGGCTGCTGCTTTATAGTTTGCGTGATAAGGACGGATTCGACATGATCTGGCGCTACTTTGCCTGGGCCAACCAGACCTTGTCGGTATTTACCCTCTGGGCCATTACGGTCTATCTGGCGTGTGCCCGTAAGATGTATGGATTGACGCTGGTTCCGGCCCTGTTCATGACAGCTGTCTGCTCCACTTATATTTGCATTGCTCCCGAAGGATTGGGATTGTCACACGCCGTTTCGTATGCGATAGGAGGTATTTGCACGCTGGGGGCGGCCGTTTGGTTTGCTGTTTGGAAAAATAGATTTAACTCGAATCAGGAGTTAAAGAAGTTATTACATAATTAACACTCGTATGAAGAAAGTAAAGAAATCAACCTGGGTTACTGTCGCCCTACTGATCTACGTGTCTGTGACAGCAGCTTATCTGCTGCCTCGCAATAATGAAGTAAGCGATACAGAGAAGTATCTCACCCTGGCTGCTTCGTATGTCATTGTTCTCGTTCTTTGGCTGGTGCTGAGGAAAAAGGAACAGATGCAGCAACGCCGCCGGGAGGAAGAACATATGAACAACCTGAAAAAATAGAAATGTTATGAAGAAATTAATGTGGATGGTATGTCTGCTTGTTGTTTCAGTGACGGCACAGGCACAGTTTGAGAAAGGAAAGTGGATTGTGAATCCCTCGGTGACGGGGCTGGGACTCTCTTACAGCAAGTCCGAGAAAACACAGTTCGGATTGCAGGCGCAAGGCGGAGCCTTTCTGGTGGACAATGTGGCGTTGATGGTTACAGCCGGTGCCAACTGGAGCAAACCTGAGGATAAATACACGCTGGGTGTCGGAGGAAGATATTACTTTGATAAGTGTGGCATTTATTTAGGTGCCGGATTGAAGATGAACCGCTATAACTGGAAGGTGGGAGACACCACCGACTTTGCGCTTGGTGCAGAGGCCGGTTATGCTTTTTTCCTGACACGGACAGTGACCATAGAGCCGGCTGTTTACTATGATTTGAGTTTTAAAGACAGCGATTGGTCGAAGTTCGGACTGAAAGTCGGCTTCGGCTTCTACTTCTGATTTTTCCTTTAAAAGGAACTCACCACAGAGGGCACAGAGTAACACAGGGTGAATTTTAAGTCATTGATTATCCATATTGATAATCTGTGTATTCTGTGGTGAAAAGACTTTTGACAGCCCCTTTGTGGTGAGTTCCCGATAAAATTGATTAGAGAACCCTTACTTGTTTTACAAGTGGTTCAGCTTCTCCTGCAGGAATTGTCCCGTATAACTTGCCGCACAGGCAGCCACCTCTTCCGGTGTCCCGACTGCCACAATATTACCGCCTTTGTCTCCGCCCTCCGGTCCGAGGTCTATCACGTAATCGGCACATTTTATGACATCCATGTTGTGCTCGATGATCACGATGGAGTGTCCGCGACGGATCAGCGCATCAAATGTGTCGAGCAGCTTGCGTATATCGTGGAAGTGCAGTCCGGTGGTCGGTTCGTCGAAGATGAACAAAGTCGGGTCCGCTTTCTCCTGACTCAGATAATAAGCCAGTTTCACGCGTTGGTTCTCTCCTCCCGAGAGGGTGGACGATGATTGTCCCAGCTTGATATATCCCAAACCGACATCCTGCAGGGGGATCAGCTTCTTTACGATCTTCTTTTGCCCGTGTTCCGTGAAGAACTCGATGGCTTGGTTGACCGTCATCTCCAGTACGTCATAAATGTTTTTATCCTGGAACTTCACTTCCAGCGTATCGGCTTTGAAGCGTTTGCCGTGGCATGATTCACACTCCAGCACCAGGTCGGCCATGAACTGCATCTCCACTGTGATGGTTCCGTCGCCTTTGCACTCTTCGCAGCGTCCGCCCTCGTTGTTAAAGCTGAAATAGCCTGCCGTATAGCCCATCTGCTTGGCCAGTGGCTGATCTGCCCAGAGCTTACGGATTTCGTCGTATGCTTTGATGTAGGTTACCGGGTTCGAACGGGAGGACTTACCGATGGGGTTCTGATCGACAAACTCCACGTTGCGCAGGTTGCGCAGGTCGCCTCCGATGGATGCAAACTCACCCGGGCGTTCAGTGCATTCGTCCAGTTCACGCTTCAGCGCCCGGTAGAAGATGTCACGTACCAGTGTGCTCTTTCCCGATCCGCTGACCCCTGTTACGACGGTCATCACATTGAGTGGGAAGCGTACGTCTACTCCTTTCAGGTTGTTTTCGCGGGCACCTTTTATCTCGATATAGTTGTTCCACGGGCGGCGGTGTTCCGGTACGGGAATGTTTTCCTCGCCCAGCAGGTATTTCACAGTGTAACTGTTGCTGCCTTTCTGTAAATCTTTCATATCCCCCTGGTAGACTACCTGTCCGCCCAGCCGGCCGGCATTCGGGCCGATGTCGATGATGTAGTCCGCTGCACGTATGATCTCTTCGTCATGTTCCACCACCACTACCGTATTGCCCAACTGTTGGAGTTGGCGGAGTACGTGGATCAGGCGGTCCGTATCCCGGCTGTGAAGCCCGATACTGGGTTCGTCGAGGATGTAGAGACTGCCCACCAGACTGCTTCCCAGCGAAGTGGCCAGGTTGATGCGCTGGCTTTCGCCGCCCGAGAGCGAATTACTGAGCCGGTTCAGGGTGAGATACCCCAATCCCACATCGATCAGGAAACGGATGCGGCTGTTGATCTCTGTCAGGATGCGGCGTGCCACGGCTTGGTCGTGTTCGTTCAGTTCAAGCGAATCGAAGAACTTCTGCAATTCGGTGATGGGCAGGTCCACCAGTTCCGAGATGTTTTTTCCACCTACGCGCACGTATTCCGCTTCGGGTTTCAGGCGGGTACCGTGGCATTTCGGACAAAGCGTCTTTCCACGATAGCGTGCCAGCATCACACGATATTGAATTTTGTACTGGTTCTCTTCAAGCATCTTGAAAAAGTCGTTGATGCCGTGGAAATATTGGTTTCCTTCCCACAACACCCGGCGCTGTTCATCGGTCAGCTCGTAGTAAGGGGTGAAAATCGGGAAGTTGAATTTTTCTGCATTGTGAATCAGTTCTTCGCGCCATTCACCCATCTTCTCGCCCCGCCAGCAGACGATGGCTCCGTCGTAGACCGACAACGAACGGTTGGGCACTACCAGATGTTCGTCGATGCCGATTACCTTGCCGAATCCTTCGCATACCGGACAGGCACCGATCGGTGAGTTGAACGAAAACATCTGGTCGTTCGGTTCTTCAAATATGATGCCGTCGGCCTCGAACTTGGTGCTGAAGGTGTGAAGCCGGGTCGATCCGTCCGGTTGATAAAAGCGAAGCATACACATGCCATTGCCTTCGTACATGGCTGTTTCGGCCGAGTCGGTCAGGCGGCTGACGGCATCCTTGGTTGTTGCCACCGTCATTCGGTCGACGAGAAGGTAGACCACGTCGTCTTTGCCGGCAGCGTATTCGTCGATACGCACCATCTCACCGTTCACTTCAAGACGGTTGAAACCTTGTTTCTGGTCGATCTCCAATTGCTGTTCAAGTGTGCGTCCGTCGTGCAGGAAAATCTGCGTCAACACCGTGTAGCGGGTTCCTTCGGGATATGAGAGCATGCAGTTTACAATGTCCTCGATGGAGTGTTTTTTCACTTCTTCACCGCTGACAGGGCTGTAGGTTTTGCCCACACGGGCATAAAGCAGGCGCAGGTACTCGTAGATTTCGGTCGAAGTACCCACCGTGGAGCGCGGGTTGCGGCTGTTTACCTTCTGTTCGATGGCGATGGCAGGCGGAATCCCTTTGATAAAGTCACATTCCGGTTTGCTCATTCGGCCCAGGAACTGGCGGGCATAACTGCTGAGGCTTTCTACATAGCGGCGCTGTCCCTCGGCATAGAGGGTGTCGAAAGCAAGCGATGATTTTCCGGAACCGGAAAGGCCGGTTATCACCACCAGTTTATTGCGGGGAATGTTTACGTCAATATTCTTCAGATTGTTGACTCTGGCCCCTTTTATGGAGATGTATTTACTGTCAGTCATAAGCGTTTTCGTTACTTGGACTGCAAAGATAACGAGTCGGAAACGTTTAACCTAACAGAGAAAGGAACTTTTATCTTAAAAACACCTTGCGAATAGTGAATTGCTTGCTTAGCCGTTGCAAATGAGGAGCAAAATTGTATCTTTGCAACATGAAGTTACGAAAAGAGTGTAATTTATTGGAAATGAGCATTGGGTAATCGCTCATAATAGTAATAGGTTACGAATTAGTTAGTTATCTACTGCATTATTCTTCTGTGCGTTGCGTAACCTTCAAAGAACTCTTCGTATGCAAAAGTAACAATAAAACGGGAGATTTAGAAATGAATCTCCTGATTTTTTCTTCTCACACAAGTTTTTCCGTAAAAGCGATTTTATCCGTCAGCACACCATCGCCCAAAAAGATTTTGAACGAACGTGTGCCGACTGCCGCATAAGCGGAGAAAAGGGCTTTGCCTCACGCCTAAACAATAGTTTAGACTGATGAGACAAGGCCCCTTTCTTTTGTGCTTATGCCAAAGAGGTGCTTTTACGGGGTTTTGACGATTTTTCTTTTTTCGTTGTCCTTTTGAGCCGGAAGCGGAAAGCCGTGTATGACCGCACATTCCATAAATGGAACAAGCCGTCACTCACGGCAGACAAACCGGGAAGAATGATTTTATCCATCCGACCAAACACGTTTGGCCAAACAGATAAAAACATACTTCCTTGCCGATGGTTTGCTCGGTTTCACGCTACCGGCTATGTTCTTTTCTGTTGGGGATGTCTTTTTCACGGATTTCTCTTTTGAAGTTTTCCTGTCTAATCTGCCTCCACTTCCGTTTACCTCCATTTTCGCGCCTTTCAGTGAGCCGCATCAGGCAGTCATTTTCGTGCTGGGTGCAAAGGTAACTCCGGGATTGTACGGGAAAGCAAGGTCAAGCCTCCTGTTTTCTGGAAAAATCTCCAGCCCTTCGGGTAGTATTTTTCCGAAAAACCTTGCATTCCCTAATCCCTACCTTTTTAAGCACCCGAAACGAAAACGACCGATGCGACAGAAAGACGCATTAAAAAAAATGTCGGATAAACGAGAAGCAGATAAGATAGTTTGAAACTCAACTCCCTCAGCTCTTGAATCCGCATTAAAAAACAAAAAATCAAAAACAAAACGGATATGAGAACGGCAATAGCAACAAAATTCGTGGCATGGGAAGTACCAAGTTTGGAGAACCTGCAAGGCAGCAAGGTGTACGGACTTCGCACCAAACTGAACAATGGTGAGAAATTGAGCCGAGAGGAAAAGGATTGGCTTACACGCAACGTGAACAGCAACACCTATTTCAAGAGCGCAGTACCCTTGCAAGGTTGGATGTTTGACTTTTCCGACATTCTCCGAACCTACATTGTAAAGCAGTATGGACATTGGGCGGAATACAAGGCTACCGACAAGACCGCACTCCGCAGTTTCCTATACGGCAGGATAGACAGCATCGTGGAACTTAACAAATGATACGGCTATGACAGCAACGGTAAATTTCAGACAAATGGCGCAATACATAGGGCTTGCGATATGCACCCTAATCATGCGCACCGCCTTTTGGGTGTCCGGCATCCTTTGGTACATCGTCAGAGAGATAATAAACGGAGTGTTCCGAGTGGCAATAGGGGTAATCGTGGCTATTCTTTCCGTTATCCTGTTCTTCGGCTTCATTCTTTGGTTATTCACCCTTTAATCCCTACCGACATGGCAAAGAGAAGAAGCAAGACAGTGGAGCAACAATGCAGATACTACGAGGTGGGCAACATCTTCGAGTACATGGTGGAAACATACCTCAACGGCAATATGTCCGTGTTCCGTGGACTCTACCACGAACTGAACAAGGACGCACGGAAGGACTTTATAGACTTCCTATTGAGCGAGGTTGAGCCGATTTATTGGAGGGAGATTTTGAAACATACTATTTGACAACTCATAAAAACGACAGCGATATGAAAGGAACAGACCATTTCAAGAGAACGATACAGATGTATTTGGAACAACGTGCGGAGGAAGACACGCTCTTTGCGAAGAACTACCGCAATCCAGCCAAGAACATTGACGATTGCGTAACCTACATTCTGAACTATGTGCAGAAAAGCGGTTGTAACGGCTTCACGGACGGAGAGATATACGGACAAGCAGTACACTACTATGACGAGAACGAGATTGAGGTGGGCAAGCCTATCCAATGCCAAGTGGCGGTGAACCACATTGTGGAACTCACGGCAGAGGAAAAAGCAGAAGCACGTCAGCAGGCAGTCCGCAGATACCAAGACGAGGAACTCCGCAAGTTGCAGAACCGCACCAAGCCGACAAAGGCGAAAACAGAAACCCAAGTTCAACCCTCATTATTTGATTTTGGCTTATGAAACCGAGAAACAAATTTGAAAAAGCAGTTCTTGCCCAAAGCAAGAAACTACGCCCGATAACCCCGATACAGATAAATTGGGCATTCCGTAATTGCGTGGAGCATTATGCACACCGCTTGCCGAAAGGTCGTACCACTTGTATGGATTGCGGTCATAGTTGGGTAATGACGGAGCAGACCGAGCATTGTACGTGTCCCGAATGTGGAGCAAGTTTGAAAGTCTGCCTCACCTATCAGCGCAAGGTAAGACAAAAGCAGTATTTCACAACCCTTACCACAAGCGGAGAATACCAAGTGCTACGAATGTTCTTGCTTGTCGTGGGTATGGAGAAAGGGGTTAATGCCAAGTCCTATGCCCTTGAAATCGGGCAGTATTGGTGGAATGAACAAGGGCGTAAGGCTGTTGTTGCCATTCCACGCACATTGGGATGCTACATCGACACGTTCTCATTCGCTTCTCCTTTTGCTATCCGCAATGACAATGAAGCGTACCGCCATATCTCATATTCCCCGATATATCCAAGATATAAGGTGTTGCCGACGCTCCGCAGAAACGGCTTTAACGGCAATTTCCACGACATTGTACCCACCAAACTAATACCGGCATTATTGTCGGACAGCCGTGCGGAAACGCTGTTGAAGGCAGGGCAATATCCCATGTTGCGCTACTATCTGTACCACTCTTTCAATATTGGAGAGTATTGGGCTTCAATCAAGATATGTATCCGCAACGGCTATACTATTGAGGACGGCTCAATGTGGCGTGACACCATAGACCTCCTGCGTCATTTCGGCAAGGACACAAACAGCCCGAAATACGTTTGCCCTGCCGACCTCAAAGTTGAACACGACAAGTTGGTGGCAAAGCGCAACCTGCAAAGGAAACATGAGCGGACTGAACAGCAACGCAGGAAAGCGATTGAGGACGAGAAACAATATCTGAAAGCTAAGGGCATATTCTTCGGACTTGCCTTTACCGACAGCCTTATTTGCGTCAAAGTCATAGAGAGCGTGGAAGAAATGGCAGAGGAAGGAAGGACGATGCACCATTGTGTGGGCGGTTACCACAAACGAAAAGACTCCCTTATCCTATCCGCCACCATTGACGGAAAACGAATTGAAACGATAGAGGTGTCACTAAAAACTTTTGAGGTGGTGCAGTGTCGTGGCGTATGCAACGAGAACTCCGAATACCACGACCGCATCATCGCCCTTGTGAACAAGAACGCCAACCTTATCCGCCAGCGGATGAAAGCGGCATAATATCGACATCTAACAACTAACATTATGGAAGTAAGATTTGAAAGCATGGTTTTCCTATGGGATGATAAAATCCCCACGATGTTCCTTGAATTTATGAACCTCCTCACTCTTTGTCAGAGTGAGGAGCAATTAAGGGCGAGCGTCAAGGACTTTGCCGAGAAACACGAACTTGACAAGTTCTTCCTTTACGGCTTCGGCTCTCATCATTTCTACCTGCACCAACGCTACACGAGCGACCCCGAAATGGTGATGCAACACAGAGTGCTGTCTGTACATTTCTAATCATCTAAATAACAACGACTATGGCAACAAAATGACAATTAACGGAGTAAGCACCTGCCAATCGGCAGGAACGGAGAACTACGAGAAATTCCAAACGGGTATCGACAGACGCAAACGCACCCTTGTGCAATACGACTACCGCCACACGGACGGGGAACTTTTCTCTTGTGTCAAACCCACATTAGACGAATGTCGAGCCGCACGGGACAAGTGGCTAACGGCAAAGGAAAGGAAGGAGGAGAAGCGATGAACGAAGCAGGCTACCAAACGCTGATAGTCAAATTCAGCGAACCCATTACGGCATTGGACGGCATCTTTGACGATGCCGAAGCGTGGGGAGTTGATACCCTAAAGGGGTGGATAGACAGCTATGAAAGCAGCCGTTTCACTGCCATTGACAGCCATACGGCAGTCATCACGAGCGAGTATAGCATGGAATGTCTGAAAGAGTGGCTGGAAAAATGCACACCCATAACCGAGAAAACAGAATTTTGAACATTGGGGCGGTGTCCGCACCGCCCGAACCATAAACCTAAAAGACAACGGATATGATAGCAAAGACAATTTTAGAGCAGATTGGCGTCAGACGCTTTGCCGCCATGACGGGAAGCAAAGACTTCACAGACATGGGCAACGGCTTGCGCATGAGCCTTGCGAGGAACAAGACCAGTGCCAACCGCCTTGACATCATCTATGACGGAGGGGCAGACCTATACAATATGCGTTTCTACCGCAAGACGTTCAGCAAAAAGACATTCGAGAGCAGGACGAAGGACATTGAAACGCACGAGGGGATATATTGCGATATGCTGGAGGAAATGTTCACGATGGTAACGGGACTTTACACCCGCTTTTGAGGGGTGGGCGGCAAAAGCCGCCTACTTTCTTTCATGAGCATGATGGCGGATAAGAAAGTAGGCAAAGAAACCTTTGTACCAATCTACGATAGTATTCACAAAAACAAGTTTTAATCATGGAAACAATCAGACAGAACGGAAAAACCATCTTGTACAGCAACGACGGCATAAGCATAAAGATGGTTTTCAAGAACCTTACGGGCAGGAATTTTCAAGGTCAGGAATATACAGACTATATCCGGCATATCGCAATCGGCAGCATGGGATTTTCACCCGGTATCATAGAGCATTGCAGGGACGGTGAGGTTGCAGGCAAAGGGACAATCCCGAATGTATGAAAACTGAAACTCCGATGAAGTTGGCGGCTTCATCGGAGTTTCTTTCGTCAGACACTTATTCTTTATGGTACATACAGCAGCGCAAACTCAGCCTTCCTTCGTTTGAGCAGCATGGCGTGGCGTTTCCCCTTATAGTTACAGAAAGCGATATACTCCCGGTAGATGTTCCTGTCACCCGCCTCCAGCTTTCGGATTAGCGTGCTTTTGGGTATCTTCCCACTCCCCAAAAGACGGTACGGACCGACATTGTAGGCGAGCGTGGCAAGCAGAAGCGAATCCTTCCCGAACTGCTGGAACATCGCGCAGAACTTCCGCAGGTCTTTTCGCAGAAGCGCGTCCGCCTGCCGCTTCGTCATGGTGCGTGCCGAATACCTTTCCCCCGGCTGCAACCGATGTCCATATCCTACATACGGGTGATGTTTTTCCGAATGCCAGCCCTCAAAATACTTCGTGCATCGCACCGCCCTCTCAAATGGTGGCAGCCGGTAGATAGCCGCCTGCCCGTCCGTTCCCTCATGGCGTCTGTTCCGTGCGGACACGGAACAGACCGCCAGAAGCGAACAGAGGATAGCCATGAATACACGCATCATCGTGTAAAGGGCTTGAAGTTCCCGATGGGGACAACAGTGATAACCCCGTCATCCTTCACGTTTCGGTTGTTGAAGTCAAATTCCAACTCATAGGAGTTGCCGAAATTGTCCTCCACTACCACGATGAAGTTGTGCGCCTCGTCACCTTGCGCCGTGTAGTACAGCCGGAACTTCTCGTTTTCGAGCAGGTAGCGGTCATTGGGCAGGAAAGTGATGCCGTTGTCCATTTTCAGTGTGCCCTCACCCTCGAACTGGAAATACCGGATGGTATAGAGGGTATTGGCGAAATCGCCCGTTTTCTTCAGCTCACAGCGGATTTCCACCGTCTGCCCCTTTGTGACCTTGTTCGGCACGGGCATGGTTTCCACCGTGAAGGGATAGGATTGCTGGATGTCCATATCGTCGTCGCACGATACGAATGTGAATGACACTGCGGCGAACAGGCAGAGTGCCAACGCCTTGAAGATTGATGTTCTCTTGTTCTTGTTGTTCAGTATGTTCATTATTCTTTGATTTTTAGATTGTTGTTCTTTTGTTGTTTTCTTGATACTTGTTGCAGGTACTCGTTCAAGTCCTTGCAGCCTTGATAGATGCCGGAACGGTCTGTCACCTTTCCTCCGTAGCGTGTCCGCAGGGCTTCCATTGCCCTGCGTCCGGCTTCGTCTCGGTCGAGGTAACAGTCGATGCGCTCGTACCCGTCCAGATGTTTCAAAGCCTTTTCCACGTTGGCGACGGAGTTCAGCACAAGGCAGTCACCCGTTGCCAAACCGAGCGTGACGGCGGACAGGAAGTCCATAAAGCCCTCGAACACGCTGCACACGTCCGCCGGGATGTCCCCCGCCTTGACCAGCGACACGTCCTTTGGTGGTACGCAACCCTTGAAACGGCGGCTTCGGGTTTCATAGCCGCCCGACACGTTCGGAAAGCCGACGGCAAAGTACCGCTTACCACGCACGCCGTAGTTCAGGCGGCAGCAGTGGCGGGATGCAACGGCATAAGGGATGCCTCTTTCCTTCAAATACTCCGTCAGCGGAGAGCGGAGCAGCGGGACGGCTTCCACTCCCTCAAAGGCAGGTTCGGACGGTTCCGGCAGGTACAACGGCTTTTCTGCTGCGGCAAGCGGCATACGGGCGGTTTCCGCTATGAATCTCGCCTGCGCCATGAAATCCCCGCTTCGGGTAAACTCCCCGACAAGCGTGAAGATGTCGCCGCCCTTGCCCAAGCCGAAGTCGTACCAGAGCTGTTTCGCCACGTTCACACGGAAGGAGGGCGTGCGTTCACTGCGGTATGGCGCACGATACCACAGCTCGTTTCCGCTCCTTCGGACAGGCTCATGTCCCAGCCGTGCGAGAAAGTCCGCAATGGGTATCTGCCTCATATTCTCAATGTCCGTCCGTTCCATGCGACGTGTCAGTTGATGATTATCTTGACGCCCGCCCCGAACTGCGTATGGAACTTCCGTGTGTCGCCACCCCACAGCAGGCGCTCCCGGAGGTTGGCGAGCAGGGCGATACGGTCAGCCACGTAAAACTCCACATCGAGCGTCAGCGCACCGCCGTAGATGAAGGCGTCCCGGTCATGGAGCGTGGAGCCGTCATGCAGCACTTTCTCGCCCCAATTCACCGACTCATATCCGGCGAGAGCCGAAGCCCCCGCATAGACGAACACTATTTTACGGGCGTCGGAGAGTATCTTGAAATAATAACCGCCCTCCGCCGTGAACTGCGCCACAGGTATGGCGGTATCCTTGTACGGGTTGTTCTTCAAGAGGTATTCGCCACCGAACACCCACTTGTTACCGTTCTTCGTGTAGGTGGAGAGAGCCGCCCCGAAACTGTAACCGCCATTGTTGCCACTTAAACGCATACCGTCCACAAGGTTAGCTCTCAATTCGATGCCCTGCATCTTCGGCAGGCATCGCTGGGCGTGCGCCTGCCCCGTGAACAGGGCAAGCGACACGATGATTATTGCGATGTACTTTCTCATGGTCAGCGCACTTGAAGTTCGTTGATGGTATTGGCACGTACCAAGTCCTCGTTTTCAATCACGAAAGACTGGTGACGCCCCCCGTTCTTCTCGTTGAGTTCCACCACGAGGCATTTGTCGTCGGGAATGGTGAACTTCGCCATCGTGAATACCGTGCGCTCGCTCTTCTTGCCCGGCACGAGTGTGGCGTAATTCTGCGCACGGAGCGGCAGGATAATCTGCTCCTGCACGGCGGTACGCTTCGCCACCTTCTTGTCCACGATTTTCCATGTGATGTAGTCCACATCGAAAGGCACGTTGCTCTGGTTCTTTATCTCCGTGTGGAAATAGAGTAACCCATTATGCGTGTAGATACCTTTCAGCAGGTACTGGATGCCGAATCGCTTGCAGCCGATGTGCTTCACCTCACGCTTGTTCTGCTTGTGGATGGACTTCATGATAAGGCGCACCAGCATCGGGCTTTCGCTGCCCAGTTCCTTCAGGTAGATTTCCTGCGCGTTGTTCGGGCGGTTCACCTTCTCGCCGTCATGGATGAAGTCGCACATCTCCACGTTGAGAAGCAGCGGTTCGGAGGCGTACTTCACGTGTAGGCTCGGCGATGGGCGCCTTACCACCTTTCGGTGGTAGGTTTCCCATAGCCTGCCCCGAACCGTACGTGCAAGTCTCCCTGCATACGGCTCTCCACTGGTAATGTCAGTTTATTTGTCATGAGCATGAATGTTTGCATTACAATGTTTGCATACTGCCAACGTCTTACGCCATTTCTTAATCATCAGTCGGTGCCACTCCGTATCGGTATTTATACCTTTGAGTTTACGGACTTGATACATTACGGTCTTGACATTGGTTGCTCCACACAATTCACATTTGTGCTCCATGAGTCTCTCCGCAAGAGTGGGGAAAGGAAGTACAAACGTGTTAGGTAGATTATCGCAGGTTGCGTCTTTGTCCGGCTCTTGCCTTGCAAAGCCGTCATTATAGAGTATTCGGAACTTGGTTTCTCCTTTCTTTGCTTGATAAGGTATCGCCAGGTCATGGTCTCTTCTGTACTTTCGTATAACCTTGGCAGTTGATGAATTTAGTTTCTTTGCCAAAGTTTTGCAGAAACTATATCGCATTATGTAACCGAATTTACTTCCTGCAAAAGAGATGTTGTCCGCAATCCTATAATATTGGTACAAACCTCTGATTTCAGTTGTATAGCGTGCGCAGATTGTGGCTGGGTCTTCTTTGGTCAGGTAATTGCGTGGCATGGCATACCAGATTTCCTTTCCATTGATTACCCTAAGCTCCATTGCTTTCAGTTCCAATAATTTCTTTTGGACGGAGGCGATAGGCAGAGCCAGTATTATGCGTCCGCTGAACGGTCTCTTCAGCCATCCCAGCTTGTTTCGCTTCATGGCTTCGGATTTTCTGACAGAGATTTCATACCCAAGAAACTTTGCTGAATCCTGCGCATTTGTGATAAGGGTCTTTTCTTCGGAGAGTTCAAGCTTTAGTTTGTCTCTCATGAATATTGTAAAGTTCTCTTTCATTTTCGCACAGTCTGCTTTACTACCAATTACACCGATTAGAAAGTCATCGGCATATCTGATATATTTAAGTCTCTTGTAATTACTATCCATTGCCATAGATGCCGGCACTCTCCGTGTCTTAGCTTCCACCTCTTTCAGTTGTGTCAGCAATTCACGTTTCGTATCCTCATCAGTGGCGTTTCGGATAGTCTTGCGTAATCTTACAGCCTTTCGGCTGTAACTTGCGTGGAGTGGGTTTTCCCGCTTTTTCTTGCCCTTGTCGAATGATTCCGCATATTCACGCATGTATTTATCGAACTTATCAAGGTAGATATTTGCCAAGATAGGGCTTATTATCCCTCCTTGGGGAGTTCCCGAATACGTCTTGTGAAATGTAAAATCTTCGATATATCCAGCCTTTAGGAATTTCCATATCAGTCGAAGAAATCTTTCATCTGATATGCGCTCACGAAGAGTTTCAATCAGAATATGGTGGTCGATGTTGTCGAAGAATCCTTTGATGTCACCTTCGATGAACCAGTTCGCACCAGTGAAAAGAGTTTGGATGGAACGCAAAGCCGTATGACAGCTTCTTCTTGGTCTGAATCCATGCGAGGAATTCTCAAAATGTCCCTCATAGACAGCTTCAAGAATAAGTCTGACGACCTCTTGCACCATCTTGTCTTCGATTGATGGGATGCCCAATGGTCTTTTCTTCCCATTCTTTTTAGGGATATAGACTCTTCGGGCAGGCGTTGGCATGTAACTTTCATCCTTTAGCGCAGCTATCAGATGTCCTATTCTATCAACGCTCATTCCGTCAATGGTCTTACCGTCTGAGCCGGGTGTCATGTTGCCCGGTTTCGCATAAATGCTCTGGTAGGCTACATAAAACATCTGTTCATTGAATAGGATGCGGTACAACCTTTCGTACTTGTAATGCACATCTTTGCTATGTGCAGATAAACTGTTTAATATGGTCTCTGGATTTCTCATACGTCTCACACGTTATCGTTTGACAATATTAAAATTACCGAGCTGTTCCCCTTCGCCATGTACGTGGCTTTCCCACGCTCAGACTACTACGGGAACTCCGTTGCCATGCGGAGTTTTCAGAGCCTGTGCTCATAGCCTTTCGGCATCTCCGTGTAGGCAATCCCCATTTAGTGGACTTGATAACTTGGCTTGACAGACTGTCGGATGCAACGTACATCCCTTTCTGTTCTCTGACGGATATGTCGCAGTAAATTCCTTGCCCATCACTCCGTTCAATAAGCGTGGGTACTGCGAGGCAACGTATATAACTGCTTTCCGTTGCCACCTCTACATTAGTCATAGGACTATTGTTCAACCAATCAGGTTTCATCCTCGTGCCTGTCTTTTCCCATAGCAATTCAGTCGCAGTTTAGCAATTAACTGACTTATCGCGTTACCGACATGCTTCACTCCCCGTTTGGTTTCCCATTCGGATAAGTCGGTCTGGGATAGGTTTATAAATTGGAATACTAACCTAATCACTTGCCAAAGTGATTATTATCAAGCCCCTATTATGGGCGCACTAAAAGTATAGAAACTCCCGTCCTCCGTGATTACCGACATATTGGTTTCGTTCGGGAAGTTACGCACGGTAGCTTTCACGCGGATGACGTTCTCCGCTCCGTCGGCTTTACCCGCAATCAGGTCGGGCGAGCCTAAATCGACGTAGCGCACCTCCGAGGGGAAAATGACGTGGACGGTCTTGTCGTAGGTCACTTCCAATCCGTGCGGGGGAACCATGCGGTCGAAGGTCAGCTTCTTTGTCAGCCCGTGATACAGATCGCCGTCCGCCTCCTTCTGCGGATAGACCTCCTTTGTCAAGGTCGGTTGTTGGCTTTGCCTTCCTCCTCCTTGCGAGGCATAGTCAAGCGAGCTTGTCTCTGCTCTCGCTTCGTTCGTCGGTTCACTTCCGTTGTTCTCTCCAACGGTTACGTTCTCCTGCGCGTTGGCAGTTATGATGCCCATAGCGAGGGCAAACATGATGATTACTTTTTTCATTCTACTTTGGATTTTAGTGGTAAATAAAAATTTGGTTGTTGTTTTTTTAGTCGTTGATTGTTATTGTTTTCAATCTCTGTCCTGATATAGCATGACCTTGTATCCGGATTTCAGATGCACCTTGACGGTACGCATCTTCTTGGCGATATACTGGCTCGTGCCTTGTATCAGCCCCTTGCCCAAGTCGGAGGCGAGCTGCGCCCCTGCGTTGGTGGAGATATTAATGCTGCTGCCCAGCGAGCCGCCCATGTTGGCGGCAACCTCCCTGACGGCGTTCATCTCCATCGAGTTTGGAATGAAGATGCCGGGCTGTCCGTCCGTGTCATACACCGCCAGTTCTACCGGGATAATCGTACCTGCGTACTCCAGCGAAGTAATTTCAATATCGAGTCGTTCGCCCTGAATCTTTGCCGTGCCTACCACCACTGCATTGCGGGGTATGATTTTGTCCGCCACTGCCATCGGCTCCAGCAGCCGTAATCTTACCGCCTGCCCGTCAGTCACACTCTGCGCCCCATAGACACACGCCGATATGGTGTTCCTGTCCGATACAGTCGTGACACCCACCGCCGTATTGAAACTGCGGTTGCGCTCCTGCGAGAAGGAGGCGACAAACTCAGCGTTGCTCATCGGCTGTGAGAGCGAAGATACCACCTGATGCGTTACCTGCCTGACAGGTGCAGCCGTGTTCTTTCCGGCTTTCTGCACGGGGTAAGGCTCTGCCGCCTGTCCGACAGGTGGCTGTGTGCCGTTCTGCCCGCCCATGTACTTCGCCGCCAGTTCATAGGACTTCTCCATGAGTGCCACTTGGTCATCCATAGCGGATGCCTTGCCTTTCTCGGTTTCCAGTTCCGATTCCAGCGAGGCGATACGCTCTAACAGTTCGTCCATTTCCGCGTTGTCGTTCTTCGGCTGCTCATAGAAGTTGCCGAGCGTGGTATTGAGGTCGCGGTAGGCAGCTGCGGAGGATTGGATGGTTTTCGGAGCGGATGATTTTGCTGTTGCATCTTCCGCATTTCCGGGATTAGCAAGGTCGAAGTCCCTGCCGCCGTCCGTTTCCGCCACCTCGCGGTCGAACATATCGCCCAGTTCCTGCATGGCGCGGCTGCGGTTCTCCTGCCGTTCCTCCATTGCTCCCTGTTCGTAGGCTTTCGCCTTGTCGCCGATGATCTGGCGGTTCGCCTTGTCAGCGTCGGGCATTTCGATGTTGTAACCACCCGTTCCCGGTTGCTGCTCCTTGTCGGAAGACGGGGCGAATATCAGCCACATAGCACCGATGAATACCAGCACTATAGCGGGCAGCACTATCATTTTCTGACGTTTCAGCCTTTGGGCTTCGGTCAGCGGCTTGCGCTCCTTCTTCGGTTTCCCGTTGTCGGGAGCCGCCTTGTTCTCGTTTTTAGGTTCATTCTTCGTCTGTTCCATATAAATAAGGTATTACATTATGATTGTTGTCCGGCTTTATGGACAGTTCCACCTGTCCGGCATGGTCTGTTACCATCCGGCTGCCGTCATTCCTGCCGATTTCATAGACGGCTTTGCCGAAGGTGTAGAGGGCAAGCACCGCAAAGGCGGCGAGCATCGCCAGCACGATGCGCCTGCGTGTCTTCGGGGGCAAACCGTCCAGATAGCCTTTGAGCCTTGCCACCAGCATTTTCTTTTTGTCGTGGAGCTTCCAGTACGCACGCCAAAATGATTTTTTGATTTTCTTCATGTCCGTTTACCTTTTGATGGTTTGTAAATCCTTGTTCTCGATGATGGTGAATCCCTCGATGGTGAAACCGTTGGGATTGTCGTCCGAACGGGACGAGTTCAAGAGGCGGCACGTAGTCACGAGGCTGCGCTCGGTGACGTTGCTCTGCCGGATGATCTTCTGCGTGGCGTAGGTCACGGCACGGTAGGGATAGCCGTTGAAATCGCACACCACGCTGTCCACCTTCAACACCTGATTGATGTTCCCGGCGATGATGCGGTTGTAGTACCCCTTCTCGGCAAAGTCCGAATAGTAGTTGTACACGCTTTTGTCCGCTAATAGCAGGGCGCGTTTCACGTTATGCTCTATCGCGCTCTTTTCGGGTGAGAGCGTGAAGAACAGCTCGTGGAAACGGCGCACGTGTTCCCTCGCTTCTGCCGGACGGTTCTGCGACAAGTCTTGCGAGAGAGCCAGCATCAGCGACTTGCCGTTGTCCAGCACGTAAATCTTTTCCCGTTGCCGCTCCGCGAAGCGGTAGGAACTCCACACGCTCCATACCGTTATTACGGCACACAACGAGAGGAAGACGATACCGAACAGGCGTATCTGCCTGAACGATGATTCGATGTTTTTAAGTGACTTAAATTCCATTGTTGTTTATTCGTTTTTAATTGTCAGTTGATTATTTCAGCAGCTTCCCGACACGTCCGACCACGTTTCCTGCGGCTGCGCCCGCCACGCTGCCCGCCATACTTCCGGCTCGTCCTGCCGTCTGGTTCACGTTGCGACCGTAGCTTCCCATGCCTCCGGCTTGGATAATCCAGCCTGCTACCGTGGGGATGGTGAAGTAACCAATGATGCCGATTATCATGAAGACGATGTACACCCCGTCGCTCGAATCCAGCGAGAAGTTCGGGTCAGCCTGCATCCGTTCGATGTCGCTTTGCAGCATCAGCACTTGTATCTTCGCCAGTATGGTGCTGAACATATCCGACACGGGCAGCCACAGATAGACCTGTATGTAGCGGCATATCCACTGTGTAAGCGTGCTTTGGAAGCCGTCCCACACCGATATGGCGAAGGCTATCGGACCGAGTATCGCCAGCACCACGAGGAAGAACGTGCGGATGGTGTCTATCACGAGGGCGGCGGCTTGGAACATCAGTTCCAGTATCTCGCGGAAGAAGTCGCGGATGCCCTTCTTCATGTTGTACATCCCGCGCTCGATGTACATCCCCGCCATCGTCACCATGTCGCCGGGCGACCAGCCCAGTTCTTCCAGTTGTTTGTCAAACTCCTCATTTGACACGAGGTAGGCGGTTTCGGGATTGCGCATCATCGCTTCGTACTCCAGTTTGTCCTTCTGCTCACGGTATCGGTTCATGTCCAGCGTTTCCGCCTCCAGCATCTTTGCCGTACCCTGCACGACGGGCGACATGATGCTGTTTATCGTACCCAGTACCACCGTCGGAAAGAACATGATGCACAGACCGATAGCGAACGGGCGGAGCATAGGGAACACGTCTATCGGTTCGGCTCTCGCCAGCGACTGCCATACCCGGTAGGCCACATAAAAGAGTGCGCCCAGCCCGGCGATGCCTTTCGCCACGCCCGCCATGTCCCCGCATAGCGGCATCATCTGTTCGTAGAGCGAGCGCAGAATTTGGTGAAGGTTGTCGAAATTCATAGGCTACCAATATCTTTCGTTCATGTTCCCGTACAGCCCCATGATGCGGTCAAGGTCGTTTTTCTTCTTCGCACGCAGGTAACTCACGCTAATGTTCTTGTTGGTGTAGTAGCTCACGAGGTTGCGGTAACGCTTCATTTTGGAGTAGCAGCGTTCCACCACGTCCATGCGCTCCTTGTCCGTCATGGAGAGCGTGGTGATATTCACCACATTCTTCAGTTCCGTCAGCACATCGTTGGATTCCTCCAATAACTTGGTGTAGCCAAAGGCGATGGCTCCCAGTTCCTCCACCGTGAAGTTGTCGTCACGCATCATCTTCTGGAAACTGGTCACATAGGTGTCGGTGATGTCACCCACCATCAGAATGGTCTGCTGCACCTTCCGGGCGTCCTTTACCAGATTGTTCACGGATTTGAGTGCGTCGTAATACTTCTTGCCCTGTTCGTAAATCTTCACGGTCTCTTGAAAATTTTTTATCATATTCTGGGCGGTCGTGGAAGTGTGTACCACGTTCTTCGAGGTGTTCACGATGCTCTGCGCGATGTTGGACGGGTCTATCACCGCCCACTGTGCGCTTGCCCTGCCGACTGCAAACAGGCACAGGCAGATAATAAGTGTTATTCTTGTTCTCATGTTACTTTGGATTTTAGTGGATTTCATTATTTATTGCTCGCCTATCGGATGGTCCGGTTTCGGGTTCACACGCACGTAGTCCCCGTTCGGCGAGAAGGTCAGGATGTCCGTCGCCTCGTTGTAGGACACGTCGATGCGGAATCCGGTGTTCATGAACAGATTGCCGTTCTCCTCCTGCAAGAGATAGGTTTCCGGCTTCAGCTTGCGGCGGATGCCGCTCCGCTTGAATACCGTCACCTTATAGGCTTCGCCCTCCTTGTAGATAAGCACGTCGGGCTTGCCCTCCACACTCTCCCAGTTTCCGCAAAGCAGGTCGCGTCGGTTGTCCGTTATGTCGCAGGATTGCAGCACCATGACCGCCAGCCCGATTAAACACTTGCTGACTTGCAGCATTTTCGTTCTTGATATACTCATACGCATTTTCTTTTTTAGTTGATGAATCTGTTTCTATTTATTCCTTTTTTCTCCGCCTTTCGGCAAGCTGCCGGATGACGGCTTCAATGTCGCCGCCCAACTGTTCCGCCAGACGGTAAACCTCTACTTTTTCCGTTTCTTCGGTGGTGTACGCCAGATACTCTTCAGCACTAACTTCGGTGGCATAGACTGCCGACTGCGTGCCGCCCAGTCCTATCCACACTTCCTTGTAGAGCCTTGACGGGTTGTTCGCCATGTTGATGGAGAGTATCTGCGACTTCTCTTTCTCCGTCAGACCCAACAGGGACTGTATGGCATCAAACTTGTTCATGTACTTCCGCTGGTCAAGGAGTATCTTGCAGTCGGAGTTGTTGATGATGCTCTCCTTGACGACGGGCGAGGAAATGATGTCGTCCACCTCCTGCGTCACCACGATTGCCTCCCCGTAATACTTGCGCACGGTCTTGTACATATAGCGCAGGTACTCAGCCATGTTCGCCGAAGATAGAGCCTTCCAAGCCTCTTCCACTATCAACTGTTTCCTTACGCCTTTCAATCGGCGCATCTTGTTGATGAAGGCTTCCATGATGATGATGGTCACCACAGGGAAAAGCTCGCGATTTTCCTTTATACTGTCAATCTCGAAGACGATGAACCGCTTGCCGAGCAGGTCGATGTTCTCCGTGGAGTTGAGCAGGAAGTCGTAGCGTCCGTCCCGGTAATACTGCCGCATGGTGGTGAGCATATTGTCGATGTTGAAGTCGGACTTCTCCACCTTTATCTCACGTTCCGCCAGTTCGCGGCGGTAGTCGTCGCGCATATACTCGTAGAAGGTGTTGAACGAGGGGACGATGCTCCGGTCAGCCCTGATACGCTCGATATAGGCGTTCACCGCACTGCCCAGTTCGCCGCTCTCCGTCTTCGTCACTTTGTCGTCCTCCGACTTCCAGAGCGTCAGCAGCAATGTCTTGATGCTGTCCTTTTTCTCCACGTCGAACACGTAATCATCGGTGTAGAACGGGTTGAACGAAATCGGTTTCTCCTCCGTGTAGGTGAAGTACACGCCGTCCGCCCCGTTTGTCTTGCACCGGATCATCTCGCACAAGCCCTGATAGGAGTTTCCCGTGTCCACCAGCACCACGTGCGTACCCTGCTCGTAGTATTGCCTCACGAGGTGGTTCATAAAAAAGGATTTGCCGCTGCCCGAAGGACCCAACACGAACTTGTTGCGGTTGGTCGTGATACCCCGCTTCATCGGCAGGTCGCTGATGTCGAGGTGCAACGGTTTTCCCGTAAGCCTGTCCACCATCTTGATGCCGAAGGGCGAGAGCGAACTGCGGTAGTTGGTTTCCTCCGTGAAGAGGCACACCGCCTGCTCGATGAATGTATGGAAACTCTCTTCCGCCGGGAAGTCCGCCGCGTTGCCGGGCATCGCCGCCCAGTAGAGCGTCGGGCAGTCGATGGTATTGTGGTGCGGCACGCACTCCATGCTTGCCAGCTGGCTGCCCACATCGTTCTTGATATGCTTCAGTTCCTCCGCGTCATCGCTCCACGCCATGACGTTGAAGTGCGCCCGTACCGAGGTCAGCCCGTAGGAATGGGCTTCGTTCAGGTACTGGTCTATCCACTCGCGGTTGATGCTGTTGCTCCGGCTGTATCGGGATAGCGACTGCATATTCCTTGCGGACTTCTCGAACTTCTGCAAATTTTCCTCGCTGTTGTCGATAATCACATACTGGTTATAGATGTGGTTGCAGGAAAGCAGCAGCCCCACGGGGGAGGCGAAGGAGAGGCGACAGTCCGAGCGGTCGGTGGAGAGTTTCTCGTAGCGGATGTCGGTAGCCACCTTTCCTGGCATATCCTCCGCGTCGGAGAGGGTGTGCAGGCACAGGCGGTTGTCACCGATACGCATTTCTTTTGCCGAGAGGTCGATGTCCTGCAAGGTCGTGTCGCCTTCGGGCATGAGCGAGAAGTAACGCTCTATCAGCCCGGCGGACTTCTCCGTCCCGACAATCTCGTCGGTGGAGAGGCGGCGCAGCCTCACAAAGCCGCTGTCGTTCATGATGCGCTCGAACTGTTCGGCGGCCTCCATGAACTTCCCGGCGGTTTCCTTGTCCAGCTCCTTCGGGATGATATGTCCCCGGCACAGCGTACTGAAGTTGCTCTGCATACGGTTACGTTCTTTCGTCGTCTTGGTCAAGTAGAGATAGCAGGAGTGTTTCAGGTACGGACGCTCGTTGAAGTGGCGTTCAAAGGAACGGCTCAAGAAACTCATGTCGTCCTTCTGTAACTCCGGCATATATTTCTCCTTGATGAACCAATCCTGCTTATGCACGACGCAGAAGTACGGCAGCACCTTGATAGCCTTGCACCAGCAGCCGTGTATCGCCTCGTACTCTGCGCCCGTCACGGTGTAAAGCTCCGGCAGTTCCACCTCAAAAGCCACCGTGATGTCGGCGTCTTTGGAGATGATGCAGCCATGCTCCACCGCCAGCAGGGGGAACTTGTTTTCCAGTGTTGTCATTTTGGATGTATTTCTCATGTCGTTTCTTCCTTTCGTTGCCGTTTGAGTAATCGGGTGATCCGCCGTCGGTTGATAAGGTATCGGGGATGGCTCCTTGCCGCTCCCAATTTCATCAGCCCGTGTTCGCCGTACCGGGCGTTCAGCGCGAAGGTCTGCCATACGAGGACGGAAGACGATGCCGCGCCGAAGCCGATACATATCCACTGGTCGATGCCGACCATATAGAGGATGACGAACAGGACGAAGAGAGCCAGCAGACCTCCGCAGAAGATGAAGAGGTACTGAGCCTTCAAACCCTTGAACTCGACCGGACGGCCGATACCCTTGTTTATCGGGTATTCAGCCATACATTGTTTATTAAAGGAAGAATGAGCGCAGGATAGTGGCGGCGACAATCAAGAAGATACAAGCCCCGAACCACGAGGCGGCGGTCTTCGAGGTGTCCGGGTCTCCGGACGAGAATTTTCCGTACACTTTCACGCCACCGATAAGCCCGACTACCGCGCCGATGGCGTAGATTAATTTCGTGCCGGGGTCGAAATACGAACTCACCATAGAGGTGGCTTCGTTGATGCCAGCCAGACCGTTTCCCTGTGCGAAAGCGGAGGCGGTTGCGGCAATCATAAGTGCCGCAGCGATGATTAACTTTTGTCTGATGTTCTTGTTCATAAACTGTTCTTTTTTGTGCCGTCCAAAGGGTGGATAGTCCTTTTTCGGGCGGTTGATACTTGATTACTTTACTTTGGTTTTAGTGGTTGCCCGTTTGTTTCTACGGACTTGGGGCTGTCCGTTGCGGGTTGGCTGTACCTTGTACCGCCGTGCGCGTGGGTGTCGTCATTTTACGTTTTCATTTCCATTCTTTTTTAGTTGTTATACATAGTTTCGGAAGTCGAACTCCTCGATGTTGTCGGGAATCACGAACACCTTTTCCTTTTGTTGTGTCACGGTCATGTTCACCGTGTCCACGAAAACTGCCATCGCCTTTGCAATCCTCTCGCTCATTGCTTCATCGGTCAGGCGTTCCGTTATTCTTGTGAAAAGCTCTGTCCCGTCCAGTTCCGTCATGACCTTTCCGGCGTGTCGCATTTCCTCATCGGATGGTGATTCCTTCCGTATGGTGTGTACTGCCATGTCAATATCCTCGAAGCTGCTTCCCGAAGCCTGCTTTTTGTCTGGTTCTTCATCCTCCGGTTCATCTTCTCCGTACTCCAGTTCCGAGGGCGGGATGCTCGTGAAGGTTTCATCGAGTTTGTCCTCCGGTACTTGTGTCGGGCGTGAGACGGTTTCCGTGTTTCCGTCGTCAAAAGTAGCCTCTTCCTCCGACAGCTCAATGCCTTTTTCCGAAGTGGCGGCTTCTTGCGTCGGTATGGCAGCGGTTGTCCGGGTCGATGCCATCTTGAAACGGCTCTTGCCAATGATGTCCGAGGTGTCTGCGTGAGGTATTTCCTTATCCTTTCCTTGCTCTGCCACCGTACTGTCCAATGACCGCCACAGCCCGGCAATATGTCTGAAGAAACGGATGAGCTTCATGTCCATGATGCGGTCATAGAACAGCAGAAACAGAAACCACACGTTGCAAGCAACCGATACGATTAAAAACGCCTTTGTCATAATCTTACTTTTTGGGCGTTTTCAATCTGTTCCATGTACTGCTGCCCGTATTGTCGGAAATGGTCGCGGAGGATGTTATCCACAAACTTGCCGATGCTCAAACCGTTTCCCATCCGACTGGTAACGATAGCGACTTTCTCATGAATTTCTCGGCTGATGTATATACATTGCCGCGTTTTGATTTCCGATGCTTGCAGGAAAGTCGAGAGCGGTTTGTCTCTGCCTTTATCCTTGCGGAAGTCAACGTCGGTATTTTCATGCCCGTAGTCGGTTACACACTTTGCTGCACGGACAGCGGTTCTTTCACTCTTTCCTGTTTGCAGATACTCAGCCTGACGGTTCTTATTTGTTCTTTTCATACTTCTTTGTTGTTTTTGAGTGTTTATAAATTATAGGATTCCATGTGCCGTTTGAACGATTCGGCTATCTCGTCTTGGAACAGCGTGAAATGGTGTGTCAGCACGTTGTCAAGAAATGCCGCGATAGTCACTTCGTTGCCTCCGATTACATGAAGCATCTTCTGTATGCGGTCGTGGTACTCCTTGCGGATATAGACCTGCTTGCCGAGCCTTGCCGTGATATTGGAACCGCATATGAATACTGTGTCATAATCCAATTTTTCCGGCTTGCTGTTCCTGCGCCTGCGTTCCGGCTCCTCTTTGGAGTGCGAGGCGGGTGGAGAAACGGCTTCTTGTATCGCTTCTTTCGGAGGTGGGACAGGAGCGTTCCCGTCCGTGCTTCTCGCTTCCGGCGGAATGCTTGTATCGTCCAGTCGAAATGAGTTGATTACGGCTTCGCTGTCGATGTCCTCGATTCTTGTTTTCTTTGCCATGCCGTTCAGTTTTTGATGATGCCGAGAATCTCATCGACGAGTTTGTCGAGGTTGCTGCCGCGTACCAGTATTTTGTCCGCCGGAAACGCCGTGGAGCGGAATACCGCCTTGCGTTCTGCCGCCGTCTCCTTGCGGAAGCGCTTACTGTCCGGTAGATGTGTTTCCAGAATGGGCAGGGCGAACTCGGCACAGACCTTGTCGTATGCCTTGTAAAGTTCAGTCTTTTCGCGTCCGTCCACCATGTTCCACACGAGGTAAATCCCTTTGATGCCGGACTTGCCCGTGCTTATCATCTGTTCGTTGATGACAGTGGCGAACTTGATGGAACTCTCCATCACCACACGGTCGGCGATGATGGGCGTGAAGATATAGTCCATTTGGGAAATGGTCTGCACCACATCGGCATTGTTGATTGTTCCCGGCAGGTCGAAGAACACGAAATCGAGGTCGGGCTGCGCTGCCACCAGATTTTCGGCGGTCTTTACCGCATCTTCCGCACGGCTGCATCTGATGGTGTACGGGTTCTTCTTCAGTCGTTTGAGCTGCTCATACGCCAGCACCTTGTAATGCCCGTCCTCCATGACGGCTTTCATGTCACGCTTGCGCATGTCATGGATACTGTACTGCGGGAAATCGCAGTCCACCACGGCTACGTTGTAGCCTTTCACATAGTGCAGATAGCTTGCTACAAGCACTGTCAGGGTTGTCTTACCCGCTCCACCTTTCTGCGTGGAGATTGCCACATAAGTTGCTTCTTTCATTTTTTTGATAATTTATTTGGTTATACATCTGTCCGGTGGCGGTAGCGTATTGTCATTAGTACGTACGCACGCACTCCCATTCATTTATTTATTCACTCCTTAATCCGGCTGTGCCTGCGGGTATTCATCGGTTTGTCCAACCGTCCATGCTTTTATCCGTCCGCACGGACGTGTGCTTGGAAAACTATCTGAATACATACACCTGTTTTCAACCGTTTGGATTGATGCCCGGATTGCTGTCCGAACATCCGGCGGAAGGAGTGTATTTTCAGTCCCACATCCGAATCACACTGCAAATAAACAAGGATATTTTGGAACTTGTATCACTTCTCCGGCAAGTGGCAGCACGTTGCGCCGGTTGGCACTGATTGTCCGGGGCAAGCCTCTGTCGGACATCGCCTTAAGGGCGTAACTTTGCACCCGAACGGCAGGGTACGCCGCAGGTAGCGCAGCCCGGAGTTTGAAAGGAATCATCCCCAATCCGTCCCCGACGGATTTTTATGTTCACCTGAACATAGCAAGATGTCTTTTCAGCCGCTCAAAATATTTTGAGCAGCCACGAAAAGCACTTGCCCTTGCAGGGGGCGGGCTTTCCCTCCGAAGTCGGGAAGCCTTTCAGAACTGCGGTGCTGTAATCCGAAGCGGCGGCTTATGCCGTCAATCCGCTAAATCCAAAGTAATATGAAAGAGAAAAGGAAAAGCAAATCAGGGAGAAATCCCAAACTTGATCCGGCGGTGTACCGGTACACCGTCCGTTTCAACGAGGAGGAACACAACCGTTTCCTCGCCATGTTCGGAAAATCGGGTGTCTATGCACGGTCTGTTTTCCTCAAAGCGCACTTCTTCGGGCAACCGTTCAAGGTGCTGAAGGTGGACAAGACGTTGGTGGACTATTACACCAAACTGTCGGATTTTCATGCACAATTCCGTGCCGTGGGTACGAATTACAACCAAGTCGTGAAGGAACTGAGGCTGCATTTTTCAGAGAAAAAGGCGATGGCGTTGCTCTACAAATTAGAGCAACACACCGTCGAACTCGTGAAACTGAGCCGCCGGATTGTGGAACTTTCAAGGGAAATGGAGGCAAAATGGTCGCAAAAATCAGTGTAGGAAGTTCGTTGTACGGCGCGATTGCCTACAACGGGGAGAAGATTAACGAGGCGCAGGGGCGGCTTCTCACCACCAACCGCATCTACAATGACGGTTCGGGAACGGTGGACATAGGCAAGGCGATGGAGGGTTTTCTCACCTTCCTGCCACCGCAGATGAAGATCGAGAAGCCGGTGGTGCATATCTCTCTCAACCCGCACCCGGAGGATGTGCTGACCGATATTGAGTTGCAGAATATCGCCCGCGAGTATCTGGAAAAACTCGGTTTCGGAAACCAGCCTTATCTTGTATTCAAGCACGAGGACATCGACCGCCACCACCTGCACATCGTGACGGTCAACGTGGACGAGAACGGGAAAAGGCTCAACCGGGATTTTCTCTACCGCCGCAGCGACCGTATCCGCAGGGAACTGGAACAGAAGTACGGATTGCATCCGGCAGAACGTAAAAATCAGAGATTGGATAATCCGTTGCGCAAGGTGGCCGCATCGGCAGGTGATGTGAAGAAGCAGGTAGGCAACACCGTGAAGGCTCTGAATGGGCAGTACCGTTTCCAGACGATGGGCGAATACCGTGCGCTCCTTTCCTTATATAATATGACGGTGGAGGAAGCGAGGGGCAACGTGCGCGGACGGGAGTATCACGGGCTGGTCTATTCCGTCACGGACGACAAGGGTAACAAGGTGGGCAACCCGTTCAAATCCTCGCTTTTCGGGAAGTCCGCAGGCTATGAAGCCGTACAGAAGAAGTTTGTCCGTTCCAAATCGGAAATCAAGGATAGGAAACTGGCAGACATGACGAAACGCACCGTCCTTTCCGTGCTGCAAGGCACTTATGACAAGGACAAATTTGTATCCCAACTCAAAGAGAAGGGCATCGACACCGTACTGCGCTACACAGAGGAAGGGCGCATCTATGGGGCTACCTTCATCGACCACCGCACGGGATGCGTGCTGAACGGTTCGCGCATGGGTAAGGAGCTTTCGGCGAATGCCTTGCAGGAACACTTCACCCTGCCATACGCCGGACAACCGCCGATACCGCTATCCATCCCTGTGGATGCTGCGGACAAGGCACACGGGCAGACCGCCTACGACAGTGAAGATATATCGGGCGGTATGGGCTTGCTCACTCCCGAAGGTCCGGCGGTAGATGCCGAGGAAGAGGCTTTCATCCGGGCGATGAAGCGCAAAAAGAAGAAAAAACGCAAGGGCTTGGGTATGTAATCAGAGTATCAACAATTAAAAAATCAATGTATGTCACAACAAGAAGACGATTTGAGGGCATTGGCGAAAATCATGGATTTTCTGCGTGCCGTGAGTATCATTTTAGTGGTCATGAACGTGTACTGGTTCTGCTACGAAGCCATCCGGCTGTGGGGCGTGAACATCGGCGTGGTGGACAAAATCCTTCTGAACTTCGACCGCACGGCGGGGCTGTTCCATTCCATTCTCTACACGAAGCTGTTTTCCGTCCTTTTGCTTGCCTTGTCCTGTCTGGGTACGAAGGGTGTCAAGGGTGAGAAAATCACTTGGGGGAGAATCTGGACAGCATTTGCCGTCGGGTTCGTGCTGTTTTTCCTGAACTGGTGGTTGCTGCCCCTGCCGCTGCCGCTTGAAGCGGTGACGGGACTGTATGTCCTTACCATTGGAACGGGCTATGTCTGCCTGTTGATGGGTGGTCTGTGGATGAGCCGCCTGTTGAAACACAATTTGATGGAGGATGTTTTCAACAACGAGAACGAGAGTTTCATGCAGGAAACGAGGCTTATCGAAAGCGAGTATTCGGTCAATCTGCCGACACGTTTCTATTACAGGAAACGCTGGAACAACGGTTGGATCAATGTAGTTAATCCCTTCCGTGCGTCCATCGTGTTGGGTACGCCGGGCAGCGGCAAGTCCTATGCCGTGGTAAACAATTTTATCAAGCAACAGATTGAAAAGGGCTTTAGTCAATACATCTACGATTTCAAGTATCCCGACCTATCTACTATTGCCTACAACCATTTGCTGAACCACCCGGACGGCTACAAGGTAAAGCCGAAGTTCTATGTGATCAACTTCGACGACCCGCGACGCTCTCATCGGTGCAATCCCATTCACCCGGATTTTATGGAAGATATTACGGATGCCTATGAGAGTGCCTACACAATAATGCTCAACCTCAATAAAACGTGGGTGCAAAAGCAGGGCGACTTCTTCGTGGAGTCACCTATCATTCTGTTTGCCAGTATTATCTGGTATCTCAAAATCTATCAGAACGGGAAGTTTTGCACGTTTCCCCATGCTATCGAGTTTCTGAACCGCCGTTACGAGGATATATTTCCGATACTGACCTCTTATCCGGAGCTGGAGAACTACCTTTCGCCGTTCATGGATGCGTGGCTTGGAGGGGCTGCGGAGCAGCTCATGGGTCAGATAGCGTCGGCAAAAATCCCGCTTTCGAGGATGATTTCACCGCAGCTCTACTGGGTGATGTCAGACAGCGAGTTTACGCTGGACATCAACAATCCCGAAGAGCCGAAAATCCTCTGCGTGGGTAACAATCCCGACCGTCAGAATATCTACGGTGCGGCACTCGGTCTGTATAATTCCCGTATCGTGAAGCTCATCAACAAGAAGGGGATGCTGAAGTCATCGGTCATCATCGACGAGTTGCCCACAATATACTTCAAAGGGTTGGACAATCTTATAGCTACCGCCCGAAGCAACAAGGTTGCCGTGTGTCTGGGCTTTCAGGATTTCAGCCAGTTAGTGCGTGACTACGGGGACAAAGAGGCGAAAGTGGTGATGAACACTGTCGGCAATATTTTCTCCGGTCAGGTGGTGGGGGAAACAGCCAAGACGCTCTCCGAGCGGTTCGGTAAGGTGTTGCAGAAACGGCAGTCCATCTCCATCAACCGGCAGGATGTTTCCACCTCCATCAACACGCAGATGGACGCGCTCATTCCACCGAGTAAGATTTCCGGGCTTACGCAGGGAATGTTTGTCGGTTCTGTATCCGACAACTTCAACGAGCGTATCGAGCAGAAGATTTTTCATTGCGAGATTGTGGTGGATGCCGAAAAGGTGAAACGGGAAGAAAGTGCCTACAAGAAAATTCCCGTCATTACAAACTTCACGGACGAGGACGGCAACGACCGCATGAAGGAAACGGTGCAGGCGAACTACCGGCGCATCAAGGAAGAGGTGAAGCAGATTGTGCAGGAGGAACTGGAGCGTATCAAAAACGATCCGGTGCTGTGTAAACTGCTACCAGATAATGAGACTGTCTAACAAGTCCCCAAAATTGAAAATTATCCCTATCGAAGTTTGAAGTGACCCCCAAAAGTTGGATACAATTTTTTTGGGGGCACTTCAGTTCTGACGGGTAAAATCGTAAAATTCGGACTTGTTAGACAAATACTTACGCGGTTTCAACCTCAGGTACTGAATCTATCGAATTGACAAATTTAACCAATTGCGGATCTGAATCTTTTTGTATGAGGTTTCGGAGACTCTTTTTCAATTCATAAGCATCATCCCCTGCTGTATTTATTAAATCCATATAAAAATCTTTGTTTTGCAGAATCAATGAACGGCATGCCCCATCGGAAATTACAGGTTTCACTATTTTATCAATAACGTCTCCAGCTTGACTTTTCAAATTACCATGCGATCTAAGCCATGTTTCGAAAAATTGAAACTTTATTGCATTGATAGTCTTTTTACCGATGCAGAAATCATTTCTTATATCGGTAACTGTCGATTTAATTTTTCGTTTATCCAATCTTTCAACTATATTCTTGAAACAATTAGGGAAAGGATTCAAACTTTGAGTTCCAGAAGCAATATCCATCAGAATCTTTTTGCCAAATTCAGTCAAGTTATCTGGCAAGGATTTGATTTTAGCCAGTAAATGTTTTATTGCGACAAACCAATAATATGATGTATGTGCTGTTCTTTGGGCGTATAATGTATCAACACTTATTTCAGACAACGCTTCGAACGCTATTTTATTGATATGATCGGTCAGGACATTGCTTATTTTAGTGGTCAAATCGTAAAAAGATGCGTCAGGAATTACATCTTTAATATTGTTCTTAGTGATATACTTATCCAAATCGGTATTCCACTCTGCTAAATGCTCGATAAATACCTCATCCGTTACACCTATTCTGTTCTTAATATCTTCAAATTGGGGCAATATGTCTGAGAGCAATAATTTATAGCCAAGTTTATGATTTACCATGTATTGTAGTGTTTCATTTAATAGCGGTATATTCCATCCCACACTATTTACTAATAAGTCTCCATGATCCACATAATAGTCCATGAGTTCTGCAACATATTTTATATCTCCACCCTCTATTAAGGAAACGGAATGACCATGTGCCAATTGCATGGCGACTAAATCGTAATATCCAGACTCTTTAATGTTTCGGCCATCAGTTTCTAATTCAGAATGCAACTGATTTATGTAGGTTGAATCTAACGTTACAGGTAAAGGTCTTTCTTCGTCAGATGCCAATAAACGATAGGTTGTAAATATAGCCCCTATATTATCTTTATTTACATTCTGTTCATCAATGCAATTCGTGATCGCTTGCAAAAGCGTTGGAAACGTATAGGTAGAATTATCTTTTAACGTTTTTACAATATCTGCATGGTCGAAATTATCGGGTAGTAAGTTTGCCAAATAATTATCGAGCGCCTCCGAATTTGTTGCTACTTGATAATATTTATATGCTTTAGTTGTCGCGTTATCCCGATAGGCAGCATCTGTTGCATTTGCAGCTTGAATATAATCGATAAATGTATTTGGCTTGACTGTTTTTGCTTCAATCAATGACGTAAAATCGCACGCCAACTTATTTTGCGCAATAAACCTGTCTATTGCATCTAACGTTTTGAAATAGTCGCCGCCATTGAAGTCATTGAACCGAACTATCTTCTTATATAATTGAGCAATCACATGGTTTTGGCTTTCCGTGTCTAAATGCAACAGCAGTTCTTGGTATTCGACAGGGAACACCTGCTTCTCTATGGATTCTTTTAATTTCAATTGTGCTATTCTTTGCCATACACGCAGAATAACATCGCTCTTTCGAGTTAATTTATGCAAACAATGTATAATCTTATCGATAAGCGCATTGTCCATACATTGTATAACTTCTTCTAATACAGTGTCAAATTGTTTATTAGTCTCTGCATATTGATTTATGTCGTGGTCTTCTTCTCCGTTGATGCAGCCTTCAATATATTTTTTCAATGGAATTTGTCGAGCATCTTCAACATCGACACCATATACCAAAGCTGCAATTTCGCGTTGTGTTTGCAGATCATTGTTAATTATTGTTTGAATGCCATTCAGATAGTCGCCGGACAATATTTGTTCTACTGGATTTGCCAGAATATCCGTCTTCTTCAAACAGAACAATGCTATGTTTATCATCAAAATTTCGTTACACCACTCTTGTTTAAGAGCGACCATCTCATTGATATATGATATAATTTCCCTAACATTGGCATTAGGATTTACCAATCTGAATATCCGATTTATAGTTTCTTTCGCTTCATTTTCTGTTTCTCCAAATGCTTCAACAAACAGTTTGTTGAATATACTTCGATAGTCGGTAATAACAGGAGGAGCAACACGATAAACAATAGGGAAAGTTTTATTGATAAAATACTTGGTCAGTTGTTTCGTTTGTTCGTCGGTCTCATCTCCGAATGCACAAGCTAAATGTGTTTCATCGAAAGGAATAACAGCCCAAACATTTTCAAAACCGCTATCGGCGAAGAACGTATGGATAGAAGACCATAATTCTTTTACTTTTTCAGCGGGGAGACGATCCATGTTGTCAAAAACAAGGACTAATTAACGTTGTCCTTTTTCCTTGATAAAATCAGAAATGTCTTGCATCCATGTTTTGAACTCGTAAACCGTTGGTTCGTCTTCGCTCAAAGTCTCATAGCAAACGTCCTTTTCGACTTTATCTTGATAAATAGCTAACATATAACTCCATCCATATTTATGATCTTTGCTATATGCCCATTTCCAAACGCACAATGCAATAAGAACTGGCAGTGCAGCTATGATAATAGACAATAAAGAAAACCACCATGTTGTGGGTGTAGGTTTTACTGCATACGCAATAAATGTAAATATCGGAGTTAAAACTGCAACCAAAAATGCCGCAACCATACCATTACTGATAAGGGGATATTTTTCGGTTACGGTCTCCGTTTTACGGGCTAATAAATATTTCAGCTTTTCAGACCATGATACGGTTTTCGTACCTCCACCTTTGACTTTTATTGTTGCATTTCCAGATAGGATACCATCATCAATAAGTTTGCTTGTAAGCAATTCCAATATAGAGCGGCGTTGCAAGTCCTCTTGATGTCCCCATGCGTCATACTCAAAAAAGTAATAGTCGTCTGATAATTCACGTTCCAACATTTTAACCACGTTGGATTTTCCAGATCCCCAAATACCTTCGATGCCGATAATTCGAGGTAAAGTACATTCCTCATCCAATGAATCATTCTGACAAAAATGGCGAGCAATAGTTTTTGCCAACCTTTCTTGCGAACCTCCATCGAATTTGTCAATACCACACGGTTTATTTTGGATAAACCGCGGATATTGCTGTTTGGATTGTAGTTTTGTTTCCATATACGTAATTTATTGATTATACGAACTCCAAATAATTCTCCCGATTTACCACATGAAACTCGGCATAGGGATAGGCTTCTTGGAAGGCTTTCGGTGCGGCCGGCATTTTATTTCCCCACTTGAACTCCAAGGCGGTAAGACTGTCGGCACTCTCCTCAATCAGGTCGATTTCCTGTTTGTCGTAGGTGCGCCAGAAATAGAACTCCCTGTGCAGTCCCTCATTGAAGTTCGCTTTGCGCCGCTCTCCGATGATGTAGTTCTCCCACAGCGCACCGACATCCTGCCGAATGGCCAGCGGTGAGAAAGCCCCGATAATGGCATTGCGAATGCCGTTGTCGTAGAAGTACCACTTGCCAGCTTTTGTAACCTCCTTGCGTAGGTTACGCGAATAAGCCCCCAGACGATAGATAACGAAGACCTTTTCCAATAGGTCGAGGTATTTTTCAACGGTCGTCTTGCTCATGCCGAGTTGTTTACCTAACTCTTCGTAAGAAACTTCGCTGCCCAACTGAAAAGCTATCAATCGCAGTAGATCGCGCATCTTGCTCGAATTTTTTAAGCCGTCAATTGCTAAGATATCTTTAAGCAGGTATGCACCGACAATATCACGTAGGTAGTCTGTTTTACGTTCATAGTTCTCCATCATTACTACTTCGGGATAGGAACCGTAAATCAAGCGCGCTTCGAGGTTCTGGCGGGTTTCAAGTGCCGTTTCCGTCTGTGCGATTTCCCGTTGCGAGAATGGTGTAAGGAGAAATTGCGTACTGCGGCCGACCAACGGTTCACCAGTCTTATTCAGCAAATCGAATGACGAAGAACCACTTGCCAAGACACTTATTCCCGGTATTTCATCAACTATCAACTTCAGAATACTACCGATTTGTGGTATGTTCTGTGCCTCATCAATAGCCAGCAAATCAATACCATCCAATAAATGCCGATAATTGGCTATTGAGCGATTCTCCAATAGTGCTAATGTGTCGTAGTCTTCGCCGTTGAGCATCATCGTCCTACCTGAATAGTTGTCCACAATTTTACGCATCATTACCGTTTTACCAACACGGCGAGCACCAAAAATCAGTACTGCTTTATTGGGCGCGATTCGTGCTGTAATCTTCTCTTGAAGTATTCTATTTACTGTTTCCATACCTTATAAAATATAATGCAAAGATAATCATATTTTTTTAATTGGCGAATTTTACAAAAAAAACGGGCTATTAAATGGCGATTTTTACAACCACAATCTTATGGAAGTTGTTTCATTGTTTTTAGTAATGATATATGTTCATACTATGATGACTCAATAATTTACCAGACATACGTTTCTGAAATTTGTCCTTATAGGAATGAAAAACTCACATATATTGTGCTAATTAATATATAATTAAATGAAAATAAAAAGACAGGATACGAGTATTCCTGTCTTCTCATATGTAATGGATATTTTTTTATTTTCTCATCCGCTCCAACTCCTCATCACGCAACATTCTCTCGTTCAGTTTTTCCTGCATCCTGTCAATGAAATAGGTGCGGCTTTCGTTCTTCCGGCGTTTGATATCAGTGTAGAAGCGGTAGCAGTCTTTAGAATCAACCCCGAATATCTTATAGAGAAGTGGGGCGAGCTGTTTGAGCGGCATATTGCCGTTGTTGATGCAGCCCATCACGTCTATGCCGTAGATAAGTTCCACGAGGTCGATGGCATTGCCCGTCCATTGAAGAAGGCTGGCGGTGGTTTCTGTTGCGTTGTTGGCGGATATTAGTGGTGGCACTTGGGGCGTGGCAAGGAATTTCTGCATCTTTCTTACGAAAGACAGAGCCTTGCTGACGTAGGCGGCAATCTCTCTTTTTTCTTCTGACAGATTACGTACGGGATGGTGCTGCAACTCGATTTCGATGTAGGCAAGCGCGATGACGGTAAGGTTCATGTCCATGCCGCCGTTGCACAGTTCGATCACTTGGGTGGCGAAAGCCGTGTATGCCGTTTCCATATTGCAGTCGCCGGCTTCGTTTATCAGGCGGAAAAAGTCGGTTTCCGCCAGCAAGAAATAATTCATGGTTCTGTCAATTTTGAAAATTACACTTTGTTTTCTGCGTGCGCACATGAATATAATTGGCAAAAAACGCGGCAGAAAATAAAAAATCCAACACTCAATTTTACAAAGTGCTGGATTTCAGAGGTATAAAATTCAGTATTTTTTCACAAGGACAAATTATCTCCGACTTAAATTGTTTGTAATCGGAACATTTATTCTATTCCTGAAAATAGAAATGTATGCTTGCCGCACATTTTGGCTATCTTGCTTTTTTATCAAGGATATAGATAATGCGACATACACCGTTGGGATAGCTTTTCAAAGAGGAAAGCGTCCAGTGTTGCTCTGGCAGAGCCGACTTAAAAAAATGTCGTCCGCTTCCGGATATGAAAGGAACGGTGTATAGTATGATTTCATCCACAGCGTGCATCCGCAGCAGTCCGTTTATATAGTCTGCCGTGTCCGGTGTGGCTTCCGCGAGGTAACGGATGTTTGTGCAGTCTTTTCTCCATTCGTGCAGCATTGAAATGGAATAGTCCGGTGTCACACGGTAAAAGGCTTTCTTCCTGATTTCATCAAGACCGCAACGGTCAAGGCACAAATCCTGATGTGCTTTATCATATAACTCTGAAGAAAGACATCCGTCCATCGTCAGTACGGCGAGAATCTGAACTTTACCCATAATCGTTTCCTTTCGTTAGGCAAGGGTAAAAAAGTAGCGTGCAATTCACACTACCTTCAAGCGATGGCTCTGGTAAAGCCTTTACGGAGAGTACGTGAATGCACGCTATGCGTAAGCATAGCATAAGCATCACGCAATCGTCTCCGTAGTTCCAATTTACCAGATTTTCGCTTGAAACGCCTTGCGGTCTTATCCTATATGTTGGCGGCGAAAAGCTCCTGCCAATCGCCGTTTTTCTCAAATGTTATGCAAAGATAGCCAAATTCAGTGAATTACGGGCTATGATTGCTTGAATTTATATTTAATCTCCTATGCGCACTTTATCTCCTATCGAAACATTAATCTTGTCCAGGACTCCCGATATCTGCGATTTTATTTCGATCTCCTTCATCGGAAAAACATTGCCGGATATGTTTATTTCCTCTTTGATCTCGCGATATTGTGGTTGTGTAGTTTCGTAAATTGCCTTTGTACCTCTTAGCGAAGAACGAAAAGCAACAAATGCCAGTGTGGCGGAAAAGATGCAAATTAATATAATCTTAAATGTCTTCATTATCCTATATTTTCGTTTCTAATGGCGTCAATGGGTTGTATAACAGATGCTTTCATAGCCGGAAATGCTCCGGCAATGACACCGGACAAAATCAAGATAACCAAAGCGAGAACAGCTACATTTATATCTATTTCTGCATGCTTTATCATTGTCGCGTGACGGGCGCTTTCGAGCAACCAATTTATAATCTCAAGAATAGCTGCACCTGATATCAATCCGATGATACCGGAGATTACAGTTATGATGACAGATTCCGTCAGCATTAACACAAGAATGGATTTAGGAGTTGCTCCTACAGCCTTACGGATGCCTATTTCGCTACTCCTTTCTTTGATCACGACAAACATGATGTTGCTTACTCCAACAATACCACTTATCAGAAAACAAATTCCTACGATCCAGATAAACATTTTCAATCCATCAAAGAGTCCCTCAAAAGCAGATGTTTGTGTCTCAAAATTGATTATCTGTAAGGCTTGCTTATCAGAATAAGCAAATTGGTATTTATTAGCGATGAAGGCTCTCAGCTCATTCTCAAATCGCTTGGAATCAACTTCTTTGTTCAGATATAAACAGAAAGCGCGCAATGGAGTCTTATTGTCAATACAGTTTATGTAACTTGAGAAGGGCACATATACCGAATTGATTTCCGAAGCGCTGAAAATATCATCATTCTTTAGTACGCCTATCACCTTAAAATCAATACCGGCAATGTTGATCGACTTACCCAACGCTTTTTGATTATTAAATAAGGTCGTACTGACATTTTCGCCGATAATGGTAACATTACGGGTATTCTCGTCATCTCCTTTATTAAAATATCGTCCATCTTCGTTGATTTTAAGTATCTTAATTCCCATATAGTTTTCATTGATTCCTATAATCTTAAAAAGTCCGCTTTTAGCTTTATTCATCACTTGCGAATAAGGTCCTGTTATTTCAGGCGAAATAGCTTTTATCCCCGGGAACTGTTTCTTTATGCGGTTAAGAAAATGCAAATCGAAATGCAATTGTTCCCCTTCTCTGATATTCTTATACTTCACCCAGAATCCTCATCATTCCATACCATGACGGATTCACCATAAGTTACTAACGTGGTCACATAGCGGTGTGTGGTATTGATATTGTGCTGGGTTTGAAAAATAGCGATTGATTCATTCTCTATTTTCTGTACACGACTACGCTCGTGCAGAACAATAGCGACCATGCTGCCAATGATCGCCATTAAAAGAAAGTATCCTATAAATATTTTATGCTGCAAAAGTATTTTCATTGGCTTGATATTTTACAATCCAAATATTGCTTTCGTACAATATCTACATGCGGCAGAATCACGAAAAATATCCGAGATGAATAACACTAATAATAATTTCAAATTTTTCTATTTATTGCAGTTACATTCCTCCTCCCAACACATGATAAAGTTTGATTACACTTTGTATGCGTTCAAAACGAGTTTGTAGCTGTTGCACTTCCGCTTCGAGAAGAGACTGTTGGGCGGTCAACACTTCCAGATAGGTGGCATTGGAATGACGCATAAGCGATTCTGTCTTTCGCACAGCATCGCATAATGTTTCAACCTGTCGAGCATTGATTTCAATTTGCGATTTTGCCGTCTGCCATGCAGTCAGAGCATCGTTCACTTCTTTTCCAGCGTTCAGCAATGATTGCCGGAACAACAGTTTGGCTTCTTCCTGACGGCTTTTGGCTATCTTCAAGTTGGCGATGTTTGTGCCCCGGTTGAATAAGGGCTGTGTCAGGGAACCGATGGCATTGAGCAACCATTGTCCGGGATTTACGATTACGCCACCGCCGTTATTAGTCCATCCAAGAGTCCCCGAGAGGGTAATATTGGGATAGAAGGCGGCACGAGCCGCATTGGTGGCGTAGAACGCCTGCGCCAGTTCCATTTCAGCCTGACGCACGTCGGGACGGTTGGAAAGCAGTTGCAAAGGGACTCCAATCGAGACAGTATCGGGGAAAGCAGCCTCGGCCAGATTACTTCGTCCAATCGAGTGTGACGGCATGGCAAGTATCGCAGACAGGGCATTTTCTGTTTCGGAAATACTCTTGCGTATGGATAACAGGGATGCTTCGAGTCGCATCACGTTCGCCTTTGCCTGCAATACGCCGGCTTCGTTTGATTTCCCCACTTTTTTCAACGCTTCAAGAGTACGTACGGTAGTCCGCCAGTTCTCCAAAGTCCGGTTACTTATTGCCATTTGTGCGTCAAGCATGGCAAGGGTGTAGTAACTGTCTGCAATAGTGGCGACAAGCTGTGTCTGTACGGCCTGCCGGTAGGCACGGCTTCCTTGTAACGCGGCGGCTGCACCACGCTTTGCCGCCGTAAGTTTGCCGAAGATGTCCAGTTCCCAGCTTGCCGACGCTCCCACATTATATGTCTTTGCCGTTGCTCCGTCATGTTTATTGGCATTACCTTCGGCAGTCAGTCCCAGTGATGGAAGATATGATAGTCTGGCAGTCATCAGGACGGCTTCTGTCGCTTCCACGCGTAACCGTGCCACATTGAGGTCTGTGTTCCGTTCAAGTCCGGTTTCAATCAAGGACTGGAGTTTCGGGTCGGTAAACATTTCCCGCCACGACAGGGACGCGATGGTCGTTGTATCAATGTCCGCCGGTACGTCCCGATACAGATTCTCCGTTGAGAGGTCAGGACGATGATACCGGCTGTATGTGCCACAACCGGCAAACATCCATCCTGACAATATGATATATATTACTGTCTTCTTCATTTAATTATGCTTAACACGTTCTTGAATATATTGGAATACAATAAACAATGACGGCACAAGGAACAACAGAGCCAAAGTACCGACAATCATTCCACCGATTACACCTGTGGCAAGCGAACGGCTGCCGTTGGCACCCACTCCGTGCGCCATCATCAGCGGGACAAGACCGAACACCATGGACAGCACAGTCATCAATATAGGGCGCAGGCGGACTTTTGCCGCACTGTATGCTGCCTGTGCCAGCGTCATGCCTTCCGACCGCCGCTTGCCGGCGTATTCGGTAAGCAGGATGGCGGTCTTGGCAAGCAGGCCGATAATCATGATTAATCCGGTCTGCATGTAGATGTTGTTCTCCAGACCGAAGAGCCACGCAAACAGGAAACTGCCCATTAGTCCGCAAGGCACCGACAACAGAACCGCGAAGGGTATGAACACGCTCTCATACAAGGCGCACAGAATCAGATAGACCAGAACCATGCAGAGCAGGAATATAAGCGTGGCATTGTTGGTCGTCTTGCTTTCCTCACGCGAAATGCCGCCAAACTCGTATGTGTAATTTGACGGAAGCACTTCACGTGCCGTCTCGCCGATGGCTTCGAGCACCTGCCCTGAACTGTAACCCTGCGCCGGCGACCCGCTAATCGAGATGGCGTTGAACAGGTTGAAACGGGTGAGGTCTGACGGGCCGTTGGTCTTGGTCAGGCGCACGAACCGGCTCAAAGGCGACATGCCGCCATCGGAGGCGCGCACATACATGTGGTGCAGGGATTCCGCATTCACACGATATTCCGCCGGAGCCTGCATGGTCACATGGTAGAGCTTGGAGAACCGGTTAAAGTCGGAAACATATTGTCCGGTATAATAGCCCGACAATGTGGAAAGCACATCTGCGGGCGACACACCCGACTGCTCACATTTGGCGGCATCGATATCCACCCAGTATTGCGGATAGTCCGTGGCAAAGGAGGAATAGACTTCGCCGATTTCGGGTCGTTGCGACAAGGCTTCGACAAACTTGTCCGCCTCTTCCTTGAAAGCGGCGATGTTTCCGCCCGCCTTGTCCTGCAAATAAAGCTCGAAACCGTTTCCCATGCCGTACCCGGCAATCATCGGAGGCGACATGGCGAACACCGTGGCATCGGGAATATCTGAAGTGGCGGCATAAATCTTTCCGATGACATCATTCACCGACTGCCCCTCTCCCTTACGATCCTCCCAGTCTTTGAGTGTCACGAAATACATCGCCTGCGAGGGACCGGAACCGCTGAAAGAGAAACCGGCTACCGCACCGCTGTATTCAATCTCGCCGATGCTGTCGAGACGGCTGTTGATACGCTCCATCACCTTACTTGTCTGAGCCATGGATGTGCCGGGCTTCGTGTTCATGCTCACCATGACCGTCCCGGTGTCCTCTTCGGGAATAAGTCCCGTCTTTGTGACATTGACCAGCAGCACCAGCAACCCGAAAGAAATGCCTATGATGCTCCACAACAGCCATCGGCGATGGATAATGAACATCACTCCACGTACATAGCGTCGGCTCAGACTGTCGAAGACGGCATTGAACGCTTTACGGAAACGGGCTGCAAAATTGTTCTTAGTGTTGCCCTGCTCATCGATATAGGGTTTCAGCAGCAGCGCGCAAAGTGCCGGTGAGAGTGTGAAGGCATTGACTGCCGAGATTCCCACGGCAACAGCCATCGTGATACCGAACTGCGTGTAGAACGCTCCCGAAGTCCCGCCCATCATGGCTACGGGGAAAAACACTGCCATAAAGATTATGGTAGAGGTCAGGATAGCCGACGAAACGCCTTTCATGGCATCATCAGCCGCGAGAACTGCTGATTGATAGCCCTCATCGAACTTCGCCTGCACCGCTTCCACCACCACAATGGCATCATCGACCACGGTTCCGATGGCAAGCACAAGCGCGAACAGGGTGAGCAGGTTGATGGAGAATCCAATCATGGACATCACGGCAAATGTGCCGATGATGGAAACGAAGATGGATATGGTAGGGATAAGCGTTGACTTGATGTCCTGCAAGAACACATACACCACCACGATGACCAGAAGTATCGCTTCCAATAAGGTGCGGAGGACAGAGTGGATGGAGGCATACAGGAACTTGTTGGTATCGGTAAGCACCACGAATTCCGTCCCTTCGGGCAAGTCCCGGCTAAGGTCGTCAAGCACTTCGTGAATCTCCTTGATGGTGCTTGATGCATTGGACCCGGCTTTCTGGTTGATGAGCATCATAGCTGCCGGATGCCCGTTCACCTCGGAGGAATAGTTGTAGTATTCATCGCCCAGTTCCACATCGGCAACCTCTTTCAACCGAAGCACATTGCCGCCCGGCAGTGACTTGACGACCAGCTCACCGAACTCTTCCGCTCCGGACAAGCGTCCGCGGTATTTCATCGTGTATTCATTGGCGGTAGGATGATTGGCACCGAAGGAGCCGGTGGCGGCCTCGATGTTCTGTCGTGCAAGTACGGCAGAGATGTCATCGGGGATAAGCCCGTATTGCGCCATCTTGTCGGGACGCAGCCAAAGTCGCATGCTGTAGTTGGAACCGAACAACTGTGCCTTTCCCACGCCGCTGATACGTTTCAGCCTCGGCTCGACATTGATTTTCACGTAATTGCTCAGGAAGGTCTGGTCGAAGCGGTCATCGGGCGAATAGAGCGCGAAAGTCATCAGTTCGGCATTCTGCTGCTTTTCAGTGGTGACACCGGTCTTGGTGGCTTCCGCCGGAAGTTGGCTCAGTGCGCCGTTCACGCGGTTCTGCACGTTTACCGCCGCCATGTCCGCGTTGGTTCCCTGTTTGAAATAGATGTTGATGGAAGCATCTCCCGTATTCGATGCCGTGGAAGTCATATAGGTCATGTCTTCCACTCCGTTGATGGCTTCTTCCAGAGGGGTTATCACTGCCTTCTGCACGGTTTCAGCGTTTGCTCCCGGATAAGTTGCGAATACGTTGATGGTCGGAGGTGCGATGTCGGGGTATTGTTCCACCGGCAAGGAAAACATGGAAATCATGCCCAACAGTACAATCACCACCGAGATAACGCCCGAAAACACCGGGCGGTCTATAAAAAATCGCAGGTTCATTTCGTTTCGTTTTTAGGGGTTATGCTCATGCCTTCTCTCACCAGTCCCACGCCTTCGGCGACAATGGTGTCACCGACCGAAAGACCTTCTTTTACGATAAACCGGTTGCCGTCGTTCAGGCGGTCCACCGTGAGATAGGCGGCTTCCGCCTGTCCGTTTTTCAGACGGTAAGCGATAATCTTGTCCTGCAGTTCCACGGTGGCGGTCATGGGAATGGTTACGGCCTCCGTTTTCGGGTTTTGAAGGATGACATTGCCGATGCTGCCACTCAACAGTTCGCGGTCGGGATTGGGGAACAGGGCTTTGATTTGTACCGTTCCGGTAACAGGATCCACCACGCCGCTTACGGTTTCAATACGTCCTTTCGCCTTGTACAGGCTGCCGTCGTTGAGTTGCAGGCCCACTTCCGGCGTCCCGGCTATCATGCTGTCAATCGAGCCATAGCGAGCCGAATATCGCCGTAGCATATTCTCCGAAATGGAGAAATAGGCATACATCTCCGCATTGTCGGACACGACCGTGAAAGGCTGTGCCATATTGGGACCGACAAGCGCACCGATGCGATAGGGCAATGTGCCTACTACTCCGTTGCTCGGGCTTTTGATTTCCGTATAGGAGAGATTGTTGCGTGCATCCGATTCTTGTGCCTTTGCCTGTTCGAGTTCAGCACACGCCACTGCCAGTTGGTTCCGGGCGAGAGAAAGCTCGTAGTCGGATATGACCTTCTCGTCAAACAATGCCTGCTTGCCCCGCAGCTCGATTCTTGCCGTTTCCACTTTTGCCTGTGCCGCGCTGACATTGGCCTGCGCCGTGCGTAATGCCGCCCGATAGGGCACTTGGTCAATTACAGCCAATACTTGACCGGTCTTCACCCGTTCACCCTCTTTCACTTTCAGACGGATAATGCGCCCGGATATTTGCGGCAGGATGTCCACATCCTGCCGTCCGCGTATGGCGGCGGAATAGGACTCGGAGATTTCCACCGGACTTGCCGCGACCTTTATGACCCGATAACTCTGCACCGCATCCTGCTTGCCGTCCGCCTGCCTGCATCCGGTCGGCAGGAACAGCATGAGAGCAAATGCGGCGAAATTCGTGATAATGAATTGCTTGTTCATATTTTCTTCTTGTTTTGTATTAATTCATAAATTGATTTTTGGAACATGAATAAAAGTTTATCTTTTTCGTTCATGCGGATATTATCAGAATAACCGTCTTTTGTTATTTGATACCCACATGGCTTAACCATAAAAATGCCTAAGCCCTTAGTGTACGAACTTACTTCTGAGGCATAGTCTTTACTTGTATTTAATGGAACTTTCCCTTTAATATGACACCACTCATTATTACAACTGATGTCTTCAATCTCAGACATCAGTTTTTGCAAATCTGTAATAGCTTTGGAACTCGCTACTTGGGGTATCTGCAACTCAAAACAGAGCATCGGTTCGAGAATGTCCACACCTGACTGTTGCAAAGCCAGCCTGAAGACATAAGGGGTCAGCTGTCTGAAATCAGCAGGTGTACTTACCGGGCTATAATACTCGGCTTGAGTAAAAGTTACTTTCAGATCTGTCACTTCCCATCCATGTAAACCAGATTGGCAAGACATACGAATCCCTTCAAAAACGGCATTTTGAAAAGAATGGTTCAGATAACCATAGGAGATGTCACTTTCGATTTGCAACCCTGCCCCTAACGGTAAGGGTTCAAGAGTCAGCCCTATTGTGGCCCAGTAAGGGTTGGGTGGTACTTCGATCTGAATAATCTTATTGACCTTTTTTATAGGTCGTTCTTTGTAGATAGTCTTGATCTCATCAAAATGGACCTTTACGGAAAATCGTTCTTCCAGCAATGTCTGTATGATTTCCTTTTGGGTCAAACCATATAACGAGATTTCCAATTCATCACTATATGAGTTTATGGAAAAGGACAAAGACGGGTCTTCAATCCACAATGTATTCAGAGCGGATATCACCTTGCTTCTCTCTTCGGGCCTGTCTGGCCGGACGGAGGATTTGAGAGCGGGATGCTGATGCGATAATCCTTGAATCAAACAAGGTTCAGCACCTAAATAATTTCCGATTCGAAAATCATCCATATCCTCTACAATCGCGATATCATTGGCGCCCACTTCATCAACATTTATCTCTCTGCCCTGATTGATAGTTTTTAGATTTTTAATCTTGATGAATTTTTCCGAATCGTTGATTCTTACAACGTCTCGAAGTCTCAGACTTCCGTCAATTATTTTTAGAAAACTTCTTTTATGTCCTTTGGGGTCATGCTCTATCTTATAAAGATAAGATGAAAGTCTGTTTGAGACCGATGCCGGAGGAAGTATAAAAGAAGTGATGGCGTCCAACAACTCATTGATACCGATATTGAACATTGCTGATCCATGTAGCACCGGATAGACTTTGGCTTTTGCCACAAGATCGATTATCGTATTCCAATAATCAGCCGGTGAAATTTCGCTATCCGCCAAATATCGTTCTAATATATTGTCGTCATGGTTGCATACAAATTCTTTGTATTCTTCCTTTATATATGTTTGGGAGCAAATCGGATAAACCAATCCATCGACAACAGTTTGCATAAACAGGACATCTTGAGACAGATTTGTTTTTATATCCAGATACAAACGCTCTAAATTCACACCGTCACGGTCAATTTTATTGATAAATATAATTGTCGGGATTTGCAGTTTTTGTAAAGTATTGAACAGCAACTTTGTTTGCGCTTGTATGCCTTCCTTTGCGGATAAGATGAGGACTGCTCCATCAAGCATTTTGAATGTCCGCTCCACTTCCGCAATAAAATCCATGTGTCCCGGAGTGTCAATGATATTGCATTTCACTCCATTCCAGATAATAGATGTCGTAGAAGCCCGAACAGTAATTCCTCTACGTTTCTCTATATCCATAGAGTCTGTTATGGTGTCACCATTATCCACACGGCCGCACTTTTCCGTTGCTCCACTGGCAAACAGCAGATTCTCGGTTACGGAAGTTTTTCCTGCATCAATGTGAGCAAGAATTCCTAAATTTATAATATTCATTTGGATTAAGCAATAATATACTACAATAGATGCATTGTCGAAACGCACCTTTTAATACCTCCTCGTAGCATGTGAGAACTACAGGATTACTAACTCGTATTAATATGTATATTATTACTGCCGCATAACGATTGCAAAATTACACAAAAAAAATATATCTAACAAAAGTGGGAGGATTTTTTAACTTTTTTTACCATAGACATTTTATTAGGGAAGCGTAGGTTCAACTGGCAAGTACAAATAAGTAGAAATGTTTGAACAACACCGTTTTAGGAAGTTGAAAAATCAAGTTTCTCTCTCGGTATAGCGTTTATTTTGGCCAATATCTTCTTTAGTTTGGCATTTGAGTATTTCCCATTCGTGTTCTATTTAGCTCCTTATTATGAGTATGTAGCAAGTTGCTTATCAAATTCAGCCTCTTTGAGGGTCAAATATGGTTTTGCAAATGGTGACTGACAAGACATAAACAAGGTCAGCAGGATTTTTTACATAAATGGACATGAATGTATATAACCTAAAATAAGAATAAATTTTAATAAGGGCTGCCCAAAAAGAAAAAAAATGCAGTTGCCATCCTACAGATACTTGCAGAAAGGATAAAATTTACTTTTAGACCTTTTGGGATAGCCCTTATTAATACTTCAGATAAAATTCCTAAGGTTATATTTTCAATCCTTTGGACCGGGTTTCCTCCTTGGCATACAGCCCCGGATGCCCAGTTATGGTGTGATTGGCGATAATACTTTCCGATGGATTGCGTATTTGCGGTGATGTATCTTCGGGATATTGCCTGATACCGTTTCGCACACCTTTCGCTTCCGGTTTGACCTGTTGCCCTTCATGCTCCTTTTCGGTGATTTCGGGTGTAGGCGGCGCAAGTTCCAGCTGTATCTTGCGGTCAAGGGCGGCAAGTTCGGACTTCAACTGTTTCAGTTCTTCCTCCTTCTTCCACACCTTGCCTGCTATCTCCTGCAACTGCGGTATCTCACGTTCCAAGACCTCATTCTTCGCTTTATACTGGTCGATGATGGAGGGGATTCTCTCAATCGCGTTGAGGAAGTTGCGGGCGGCGGCCAACGGGTCAGCCAGCGCCAGATGCCCGTTGTTGTAGGTGTACTTGTAGTTCCCCTCGACCACGAAGCGGTTGTCGGTAAACTCCAATCCCTCTTTGAGTATCCTTTCGCTGACCACCTTTATCGGGAAACCGTAAAACTCTCCAACCTGCGTGTACAACCCTCCGGTCGTGGCATTCTTGGCTATCTCCTGCAAACGCTTTCCGATGACTTTCTCATCGGCGGAATCCACTCCGTCCACCTTTATTATATTAAGGTGATTGCCCTCCTTGTCGGTCTGCACCACAGAGAGGAAGCGGTTCCAGTCCTCCGTCATGGCATCTATGAAAGCTGTGTTGTTGCCCAGCTCGCGGGTCTTCGATTCCAGCTTGAACTCCGAATCACGCTTGCCCTTGTTGAACGACTTGCGTTCCCCTTCGAGCGAGGCGATACGTTTTTCCAGTTTCGCCTTGTCCAGCAGGTCGGTGTTGCCGGATAGCAACGCCATATATTCCGAGAAGTTCATGCCCGATTTCTCGTCCATTGCCCCCTCGTCGATGGTACGCGCTTCCATAGCACCGCTTTTAAGCTGGCTGATGAAAGTCTGCTTGCAGTGCAGGAGGTTGAACTTGTAACTGTCCAGTGATTTTTCCACCGCGTAGATTATTACGTCCACGTTGTTCCCGGCGAAATGCTTGGCTATCTCGTTGCCTGCTCTAACTCCCCGTCCGTCACGCTGTTGCAGGTCGGACGGTCGCCACGGCGTATCAAGATGATGAATTGCCACACACCGTTTCTGTGCGTTCACACCCGTTCCGAGCATGGAGGTGGAGCCGAACAGCACACGCACCGTCCCGGCGTTCATGGCATCTATCACCGCCTTCCGAGCCTTGTCGGTCTTGCACTCCTGAATGAAGCGCACCTCGCTTGGCGGTATGCCGTAGTCCTCCGTCAGTTTGCGCTTGATTTCCGAATAGACGTTCCACCCATCGCCCGGCTGGTAAGTCCCCAAGTCAGAGAAAACGAACTGCGTGCCTTTCTGCGCGTCGTATTTTTGATAATACTCCGCGATTATTTTGGCACAGTGGCTCGCCTTGTTGTCGGGGTGGTCTTCGTAATGCGGGTCTATCATGCGCATGTCGAGTGCCATCTTCCGGGCATAGTCCGTGGCGATAAGCATCTTCGCCTTTTCCTCCGTTTCCGAAAGCGGCAGTCTGCCCAACAGGGTGGCGTCGCCCGTCTTGGCGAATTGCATCAGCTTCTGTATGAAGTCCTCCTGCTCCGGCGTGGGCGGTATGTGGTGCAGTATCTCGTTTTTGTTGGGACGGTCCACGCCCACATCCTCCGCCGTGCGGTAGTCCGTGATTTCATTATAGAAGGCGGCAAGCTCCGGCACTTTGATGAAGTAGCGGAAACGCTCCTTCTGCACCACGTTGTTCGTCACGTTGAACTCAAAATCCGTTGTCTTCTTGGCAAATATCGCCGACCACGCATCAAAACATCGAATGTCCTGCCGTTCCAGCTCCTTCGGGCGCAGGTACTTGAACAGCAGGTACAGCTCAGTCAGCGAGTTGCTGATAGTCGTGCCGGAGAGGAAGGTCGCCCCCAAGTCCTTGCCCGTGCGCTCCTGTATGGTGCGGATAGCAAAGAGCATGTTCAGTGCCTTCTGGCTTCCCTCGCTGTTCCCCAATCCCGCCACACGGTCGTGGCGCGTGTTGAAAGTCAGATTCTTGAACTGGTGCGATTCATCAATGAAAATGTGGTCGATGCCCATCTGCTTGAAGTCCACCACGTCGTCCGTGCGTGACTTTATGGCGTGTTCCACCTTCTCCAATTTCGCTTCAAGGTTATGCTTGCGCTTCTCCAGACCTTTCAGCATCGCCCGCGATACGTTCTTTCCCTGCTGGCGCAGCACTTCGAGGTTTTCCTCCACCGTGTCAAGCTCCGCTTGCAGGATGCGCTGCTGCAACTCCGGCGACTGCGGTATCTTGCCGAACTGGTCGTGCGACATAATGACACAATCGTAGTCGTTGTTCTTGATGTTGTTGAAGAAACGCACGCGGTTGGCGGTCGAAAAGTCTTTCTCCGAAGCGTACAGAATCCTCGCGTTGGGATATGCCGCTTGATAGGTGGCGGCAATCTCCGCAACATTGGCTTTCAGCCCGATAATCATCGGCTTGTGCGCCAAGTTCAGACGCTTCATTTCATGCGCGGCGATGCACATTATCAGCGTCTTGCCGGTTCCAACCTCGTGGTCACAAATTCCGCCGCCGTTCTGTTTCAGCATCCAGACGCAATCCATCTGCGAGGGATAGACGCTCCTGATGCCCCGGCTTGCCAGCCCTTTCAGATTGAGGTCGGGAAAAGTCTGATGCGAGCCGTCATACTTCGGGCGCACGAAACAGTTGAACTTGCGGTTATACATCGTCGTCAGCCGCTCCTTGAACTGTGGCGACTGCTCTTCGAGCCATTCGGAGAAGCCGTTTCGTATCTCGTCAATCTTGGCGTTGGCGAGCTGTATTCCCTCGCTGTCGCGCACCTTGATGTCGTTGCCATGCTCGTCCCTGCCGATGGACTTCATCATGTCGGGACAGGTGTTGTGCAGGGCGTGTTTCAGAAGGTGCATGCCGTCATAGTTACGGTAATACCCCTTCACCAGAAACTCGTCCGTGATTTTCATGGTGCGGTAGCCGCACGCCACCGAAAACTCGTCCATGCTTGCAGAGTAGGCGATTTTCACCTCCGTGTCGAACAGCCGGCTCATGTAGGCGGCATAGACACCCGTCGGAATCCAGCGTTCCCCGAAATTGAAATCAAGGTCTTCAAAAGCGATGCGCGGCGGTTCGGCATCTTTCAGAGCCTCCAACGCCTGCTTCACCTCCGGCATACGTTCACTTTCGGGGTTTTCGCCCATCCAAGCCTCTATGCGTTCCGCTTTCTCTATCACGTTTCCGGCAATAAAGCGGTCCTTAATCTCGTAACCGGTTACGAGCGGATTGTAATAGATGCGCCCTTGCAGGGCTGTGAGCAAATCCTCCGCCGTACTGTCGGTTATCTCCCGCATATAGTCGAGATCGACAGTGCCGAACTTGTTGAGCGACGCGGACAGTGCTTCTTCGGGTGAGCCGACGTTGGCATGGCTCTCCACGGAGAAGGAAACGGGACGCTCGAAGATGTCCGCCTTGACAAACTTCCCGTTCTCCGCCCGTTCCAGCGAAAGGATGTCACGCCCGCCCGCGTCCATCATCACTAACTTCACGTTCTGCTTGGCGTTGAGGTTGCCGTAGCGCATGACAAACTCATCGTAACAGGTGTTTAGATGCTCTCGCCACGGGACATTTGCTTCATGCAGGTTCGATTCATAGCGGTACAGCCGCTCGTAGGCGTCACGGAGTAAAACATACTGTAACGCCTTCTCCTTCTGGTAGCCTTTCAGGTCGAGCGGCTGGAATGTCGCCCCGTATGGCGTGATGTCCTTCAGGTAGCCGATGTTATGACGCCCCCTGTCAGCCACCAGCGACCCTTCGCGCAGGTGCATCTCCGGCGTGCGGTGGTAGGCACGCGGCGAAAGGTCCACGACTTCTTCCTTCGGCTTCTCCGCTTCGATGTCGGGGAAAAGGGAGGTCGCCACCGCTTCCGGTGGGGTATCTGTAACGGCAGGTGCGGTGACTGCTTCCGGCTGTGTTTCCTCCTGCCGTGGTTGCTCACGGGGAGTGTCCGGCACGGCTTTCACTTCCATCTTTTCCGCCGCCGCTTGTTTCTCGTTATGCTGCCTTGCCAGTTCCCGAAGTTCCTTCCTGCGTTCCGGCGTCAAATCCATCATCATCTCGTAGAAGCCGTTGATGGGAGGATTGGTATCCCAGTCCAACGTGGCATAGATGTCGTCCGGGTCGGCAGGCTTGGCGGTGTTCTCCGTTTTAGCCTCCTTGTTCTCTGTTACAGTCTTAGGGGTGGTAGCCGTCGGCACAGCCGTAACATTTTGTGTGACATGCACCTGTGGCTTGGGTAGAACGCGCCTTGCCGAGCTTTCCTTTTTCGCCTCCTTTTTCTTTTTGGCGGTTTTCGGTTGTTGGCTGACTTCTTCCGTCATCCCCCAGAGATCGAGCAAGGATAGCTGCACACCGTCAGAATATTTCGGACGTGGCTCTATCTCCGGCTTTTCATCTGCGGGTTGCGGCTTTTCTGTCGGAGTTTCCACCGTCTGCGCCGAGGATACTGTTTCCAATTTTATGGCAGGACGCTCTACTTTATTTTGAACGGCAACTTTTTCTTCCGTTCCTGCCTGCCGGATTGAACCCGAATACAAGCGCATGGCAAGCCTGTAATGGAAATCCTCGTCGAGCATACGGCGCAAATCCCCGGCGATGCCTGCTGCCTTGCCCTCGTGCAGATAAACCATAGCGGGCTTCCCGTAGGGGTCTGTGTCAAGTTTCGCCATCGTATGCACGATGCGTTCCGGGTGGTGGATGAAATAGGCGTTGTCGGTCAGGGCGGTTTTCGTGTCCGTCTGTATCACGGTCATCAGCCGCTCGTCCTGCGACATTTCCTTCTTGCTGAGGTTCTTTTGCAGGACAATCAGGTCACTGCCCACCTCCGTGCCCGCGTTGTCCGTGAACAGGTTGTTGGGCAGGCGTATCGCGGATACCAGATTGGCCTGACTGAACAGCTCGTTACGCACGGAGGTCTTGGTGCTATTCAATACCCCTTGCGAGGTGATGAACGCCACGATACCGCCGTCACGCACGGCATCCAGTCCTTTGAGAAAGAAATAGTTGTGGATGGTTTTCTGGGCGGAGCGTCTGCCGAAAGAGTCGCTCCGCTGAAACTCCGCGTCGAACACGGCAATGTCACCGAACGGAATGTTGGACACCGCCAAGTCGAAATAATTGTTGAACGGTCTTTCGATTTTCTCAAAACCGCAGGTGCGCATTTTCTGGTCGGGATAGAGATGCCTCAAGATTGTACCCGTGAGCAGATCCTTCTCGAAAGCCATCACATCCGCATTGGGGCTGTGCCGCAGCATGGAATCCACGAACACGCCGACACCTGCCGACGGTTCGAGCATACGGGCGGGGCGGACGCTGTAATCTGCCAGCACGTCCGCGATGGTGTCGGTTATCTCTTTGGGGGTGTAGAAAGCGGTCAGCACGGACGCTTTCAGCGAATCCACAAACCGCTTGTACTCTGTTTCGTCCTTGCTGTTCTCACGGATAAGCCTGTGCAGCTCCACCGTCGGGGCGAACAGTTCGAGGTCGGATTTCGCCCACCGGACGGCATCCGTCAGTTCCTTTGCAGGGTTGAGGATACATTTCAGACCGCCGAAACCGCAGTACCTTTGAAGTATGGCACGCTCTTCGGTTGTCGCTGTCCTATTTTCCCTGTCAAGGATGAATGCCGTCCGTATCGCCTCGATGTTGTCCCGCAGTTTCTGTTTGCGGTTAAACGCCATATTCGTCTAAGTAAAGGACGGTTGCTCCCGTCAGCTCCGTGTAGAGCAGGTCGTAATCGGAAGACAGGGCGAAATTGTCATCCGAGAGGTCATAGACGGAGAACACGTTGCCGACAAGCGGCAGCAGTTTCAGGACAAAGGCTTCACGCTTCTCTTCCGGCACTTCATCGGCAAACTCGTTTTCCACGACTTCGCGGAGGATGGCGTAACGGGAATAATGCAGCCCGCGCAGCAGCGTGTCCATCGCCAGTTCCTGCGCACCATCGGCGGGATAGCCTTCAAGCCGTGCCCTCTCATACGTTTCGGCGGCACGGTCGGCCCGTTCCCGTATGAAAGCGGTGTCGTCAGCCTGTTCAAACTTGTTCGTGCGGAGATAGTCCAGCAGGTACAGACCGTAATAGGAAAAGTCGGTCTGACCCTCGTTTTTCTTCTTGTTGTTCATTACTTTGGATTTAGCGGATTGATAATTAACGGGATAATCGGTTGGAAAAAGGAAGAAAAAGGCACTCGGTATCCCTCCGAGTGCCACCACTAAATCCAAAGTATGAGTGTAATCCGGTATCGAAGAACAATTCATTACTCTGAACAAGTGGCAAAGTTAATACTATTTCTTCCGTCCTGAAAATTTCTTGTCCTTTTTAGCCTCCGGGAACACAAAAGTCGTGTTATATTCCCCGTCAAAGGCGACAACAGCATCGAAACTCTTGCCCTGTTTGCTCTTGAACCCTTTGAGCAGCTTGGTATGCCCTTCGGTGAGCAGGTCTTTGATTTCATCGTCGGACAGGGTGCGTCCCGCTTTCAGCCGGAACACGGGCAGTCCGCACTCCGTGTTGTCGCAGCGTACCACCTTGCCGTAGAACCGCATCCTGCCCGTGCCACACTTGGGACACGCGCAGCCGGAGTCACGGCTGCCGAAGAGCTTGTCGCACGAGATCAGTTCGGAGGTTATCTCACGTGTGTACGCCTCTATCTCCTTGCGGAAGGTGTCGTCGGACAGTTCCCCGCGCTCGATACGCGCCAGCTCCTTTTCCCATTCGCCCGTCATGGCAACATCGGCGATGCGCATCGTCTTGACGACGGAATTGAGGGCAAGTCCTTTTTCGGTGGGAACAAGCGACTTCTTGCAGCGTTCCATGTAACCGCGCTTGAAAAGCGTTTCGATGATGGAGGCGCGTGTGGCGGGAGTACCGATGCCACAGTCCTTCATCGCCTGCCGCAGTGCGTCGTCCTCAATTTCCTTGCCCGCCGTTTCCATTGCCGAGAGCAGGGTGGCTTCGGTATGCAGCGGCTTGGGTTTGGTCTTTCCTTCGGTAATGGACGAGCCTTTCGGTGTCAGCGTGTCGCCTTCCTGCCAGCCGGGGATGGTAATTTCCTCTTTTTCCTCGCCATAGACGGCACGCCATCCGGTTTGCTTCACGACGCTGCCTTTTACGGTAAACTCCACTCCGGCACATTCCGCCGTGACAGTGGTCACATCCTTGACGCATTTCTCAGAGAATGCCTCGACCATGCGCCCGGCAATCATCTGATAGATGGTATTGTCCTCTTTGGAGAGGAAGAGCGGTTTCTCACCCGTGACGAGCAGGGCATGGTGGTCTGTCACCTTGCCGTCGTCCACGCTGCGGCGTGTCGGGGCGGCTTTTGCCCGCACCTTGTCTTTCCATTCGGGCTGTGTGCCGATGAAAGCGAGCAGTTTGGGAATTTCGGCAAACACGTCTTCGGGGATGTAGCGGCTTCCCGTTCTCGGATAGGTTATCAACTTCTTTTCGTAGAGTTTCTGCGCGATTTCAAGCGTCTGTTCCGCCGTGAAGCCGTGCTTGGCGTTGGCTTCTTTCTGGAGCGTGGTCAGGTCGTAGAGCAAGGGAGTTTCCTCCGTCTTCTCCTTGCGCTCGGCTTTCGTGACAGTGGCGCAACCTGCCGCCTTTACCTTATTATATAGTTCCATCGCCGGTTCTTTCTCTTTCCATTTCTCGGAGGATGAGAATTTCACGACTTCGCCGTCGCAACCGTCCGTTGCGATATGGAGCTGCCAGAATGCTTCGGACGTAAAGCGGCGGTTCTCCCAGTAGCGTTCACATACCATAGCCAACGTTGGTGTCTGCACCCGCCCCACGGAATACGTGCCGTGTCCGGCGGCGATGGATAACGCCTGTGTGCCGTTGATGCCCACGAGCCAGTCGGATTCGCTCCGCGCTTTGGCGGCGAGGTAGAGGTTGTCGTATTTGCTGCCGTCTTCGAGTTTCCGCAGTCCCTCGCGGATAGCTTTGTCGGTGAGAGAGCTGATCCACAGGCGCACGAAAGGAGTGGTGCAACCCGTATAGTGGTAGAGGTAGCGGAAGATAAGCTCTCCCTCGCGTCCGGCATCGGTCGCCACGATGATATGTTCGCTTGTGTCGAACAGTCTTTTGATGACTTTTATCTGCGACACCACGCCGCTGTCGGGCTTGTAACCTTTCTCCGTCCTGACCTGACGGGGGACGAGCGTGAATGTGTCGGGAATAATCGGGAGGTTGTCACGGACAAATCCGCGCACGCCGTAGCCGTCGGGCATGGCAAGCTGAACGAGGTGTCCGAATGCCCATGTCACGGCATAACCGCCTCCCTCGAAATATCCTTCCTCTCTCTTTGTCGCGCCCACGATGCGGGCGATTTCACGTGCCACGGAGGGCTTTTCTGCAATGATTGTCTTCATGTCTTCTTCTTTTTTGTTGATACTTTGGATTTTATTTTGGATTCAGTGGCGGACACGGGATTACATTTTCATGCCCTTGCCCGTTTTCTTCTGCGGCTTCTCCTGCTGCTGTTGCTGGCGGGCGTCCTTCGGGTTGGTCTGACCTTTCTGCAACGGCTCTCTCAGATTCTTTGTAGCCTCGTTGGTCTTGCCATCGTTGTTCACCGCCACCTGCGTGCGGCTCTCGTTGGACGGAGCAACCTGCTGTGCATTGTCAGGGTTCGTGTCGTAGCGGTACGGGCGTCCCTTCTCCGGGTTGAACTTGATATACATCGTGGCATGGAAGCCCTGCTTGTCGGTCACGTTCTCCAGCTTCACGGCTTTACCCGCCACATAGTCGGCTTTCTGCTGGTCGGTGAAGCTCACGCCGCTCCATTTGCTGATGGGGCGGATGCTGCCGTCCTCGTTCGTCCACGTGTTGCGGCGTTGCTCCTTCTTGGTCTGTGCGGCATTTTCCCCGCCCTGCGCCTGACTTTTCGATGTGTCGCCTTTGGTTTCCTGTGTCTGTGCGGTACGGGGCGACTTGCCGGTTCCCGGCACGAACTCCACGCCGCGCTGCTCCACGTTCACTTGCAGGGTGGTGACGAACTTTCTGCCGTCGTTGCGCTCGATGAGCTTGTCGCGTACGGGCAGTCCGGCGCGGAGCATGTCCCGCTCCTGCGTGGTGATTTCCGTCTTGCCGATGCGCTCCGGGATGCGCACCCTGCTTGCCGGAATGTCCGTGATTTCATTCGTCTTGCGGTCGATGCTGATGTAGGAGGGGATGATCTCGCCCGTTTCCCTGTCCACAATGTCCACGACCCTACCGAGATTGCCCGTTTCGCGGAGGTTCTTCCGGTCATTGTCGGAGAATTTGTGTTCCTTGTACTCATCCAGCTTCTGCTCCTTGCGGATGAAGTGCGGCACGAGGCTGATGTTTCCCTCACCGTCCTTCTTGAAGGAGAGGCGGGCGTCCAGCTCGAATGATTCGCCGCCGAAGGTCGGTTTGACCTTTACCAAGTCGGACTTGCCATAGTTGAGCATCTTCGTAAGGTCGCCGGACTTTTCAAGGTTGTCCCGCTTTACGCCCCATCTGTCCTCCAGCTCCTGCCAGTTGATTTTACTCTCGTCGATGGGCTGGTAGCCACGTTTGCCCTGCATCTGTTCGGATTTGTCCTGTTGCTGTTCTTTCCGTTGTTCCATGTTCTCCTGTTTTTGAGGTTCTTGTTTCTCTGTCTGTTGTGCTGCCATCTCTTCCTGCACCTTCTTCTCATAGTCGGAGGTGTCCACCTTGTGAGGGGCGAGCAGCTCCTTGTTCGCTTCGGGGTCTTTCAGCAGTTGCTTCATCACCTCTAAGAGATTTTCAGCTTGGTCTGCCGCAATGCGGTAGAAACCGAAGCGGCTGGGTTCCTTGCACTGCCGGAAGAAGTTCTTGAAGAAGTTGTCCAGCACGTCGCCATGTCGGTCGAATTGCAGGAAACTCTGCGCGTTCTCCGCTTTTGCGGGGGTGCGCTTGGGTGTGCCGTCCGCGTTCAGCCCGGCTACCACGCTGATCTCGCCTGTCTTCTCGTCACGGACTACCAGCACGTCCTTTTCGTCTTTTTTCTTTGCCATCTGAAAAATGTTTTAATGGGTTATTTATGAAAGAAATTATGGATACGAGCCTTGTAGAAGGCTATATCTTCCTTTTTGAAGTCCTTGATATGGTTGGAAAGGAATGTCAGCACGTCCTCCTCGCTGTAATAGGTCTTCTTGCCCAGCGTCTTGTAGGGCAATGCGCCTACGCTGCGGTAGCGTTGGAGGGTGCGTTTGCTTATCTGGAGCAACATGCACAAATCCTGATTGTCGAAAAGGCGGATGCTTTCCGTGATAGTGGGCTGTTTCCCCTCAGCCTTCATCGCCAGCAGCAGTTCGTCCTGACGGTCGAGCCGTTCCATCAGCTTCTGCATCCAGCCCTCGAAGTTGTTTCGTGTGAGCAGTTCCATGACCTATGTCCTCCTTCCTTTTGGTTTGCCGCCCGTGCGCAGCGTGTGGTTGTGGAACAGGGTGTCTATTGTCCCTTCCTCGTTCCTTACTGTGTTGTCCTCCAATAGCCGCAGTATCTCGGAAAGGCGGTAGCGGCAGCTTCCGCGTACCACCACATACTCGATACGGTGGTCGGTGCGCATACGCTGCATGGTGCGCTTGCTCACGTTGAGCATCTTCGCCGCCTGTGCCGTGTCAAGCAGCTTGTCTTCGGTTTCCCGCTTCCGTTTCTTCTCGTCCCTTGCCTCGCGGATGTACCCTGCGATGTTCGCAATCTGCGCCATCATCTCCTTGTAGGCGGAACTTTCCATTGTTATCACTTTCATGTTCAGTCCTTTCTTTTTGTTTCTGCGACAAAATTCGGCAATAAACAAAAGGGGCTTTAACAACTCACTACGTGACTCACGTAAGATTTTTGCGGAAGATGGCTCCGTAACCCGGTCAAACGGCGCAACAGGCAGCCTTTCAGCGGAAAACGATACGTCTTGTATGCCGTTTCGTTACCTTTGCGGCAAACTCTAAATGACATGAATATGGAAATAGTATCTATCGAGAAAAAGACTTTCGAGATGATGGTGGCGGCATTCGGCGCACTCTCGGAGAAGGTCGCCGCCCTGAGGCGCAAAAGCGACACGGGGCGCATGGAAAGATGGCTCACGGGCGAGGAGGTCTGCGGGCAGTTGAGAATAAGCCCGCGCACGTTGCAGACGCTGCGTGACAGGCGGCTTATCGGCTACTCGCAGATAAACCGCAGGTTCTATTACAAGCCAGAGGAGGTGAAGCGGCTGATACCGCTTGTCGGCACGCTCTATCCGCACGGCAGATGATTTGATTTATTCACCCACTGAATCCGAAGTTATGATGAACGAGAACAACGATGTTTTTACGATGGAAGACGAGCCGATAGCCTCTGTGGTGCAGGATATGCGCAAAGGCTCGAAATGGCTGTCCGCATTTCTGGAAAGCTACCGTCCTCCGCTGGACGGGGAACGTTACCTGACGGACGGCGAGGTGTCGGAACTGCTCCGTGTGAGCCGGCGCACCTTGCAGGAATACCGCAACAACCGCGTGTTGCCCTTCATACTTTTGGGAGGGAAGGTGCTTTACCCGGAAACGGGGCTGCGCGGGGTACTGGAAGCGAACTACCGCAAGCCGCTGGAGTGAGGCGGTTTCATGAAAAAGTAAACGGGTGACACCTTTTGTGGTGCTACCCGTTTACTTGTCTTATGGGGTATGTGCAATCAGCAATACCCGGCTTTTCCGTTCTGTATGAACATCACGTATGTCTGCCGTTTCTCTTGTGAGAGTGCCTTTCCCACCAGCCATGTGCGGAACAGGTGGGTGTTGTAGGTATTCACCCTGAAAGCGACCGGGATGATGATTTCAAGGGCGTACACGTCCGCGTGCAGCCCGTTTTCAAGCTGCATGTAGCGGCACACCTCGTAGTCGTTCAGCACGTCCGACTTGCGGACGGCTCTGATGGCGGCGTTCACTGCCGGGACGGTCGTATGGAACAATCCGGCTATTTCGGTGGCGGTCATCCACACGTCGTTACCGGTTACGCTGACTGCCTTGTCCTCGATGATGATTGTGTCACGTTTCATGGCTTTTCTTTTTAGATGGTGCAACCTGCAAATTCCTCGACGCCGTTCAATCTTGCGGCAAGGTTCTCCATGTCCTGATTGAGCTTCTCTTTGGTTATCTTTGCGTAAATCTGCGTCGTCTTTATGCTCTTGTGTCCGAGCATGGAGCTGACCGTTTCGATGGGAACACCGTTGGAGAGGAATATCGTCGTGGCTGCCGTGTGGCGGCTCTGATGCCACGTGATATGCTTGGTGATGCCGCAACGCTTGGCGACGGCACGGATACCGGCAAGGCACGTGTTATAATGCGGAACGGGAAATATCCTGCCGTCCCCGCACAGTCCCCGGTATTTGCCGATTATGCGGTTGGCGATGTCGAGCAGGCGGATGTTGGACACCACGCCCGTTTTCTGGCGGTTGATGTTTATCCACTCGTGTTCGTCGAAGTAGGTGCGGATATTCTCTTCCGTAAGGTTGCGCATATCCGCGAACGACAGCCCCGTGAAGGCGCAGAACAGGTAGAGGTCGCGGTACAATTCCTGTTTGGCGTTTTTCAGTTTCCCCTCCATCAGCAGGCGGATCTCATCTTTGGTCAGGAAACTGCGTGTTGTTTCCTCCTTCTTGATTTCATACTCGCGGAACGGGTCGCGCGTCAGCCACTCGTTGTTGATGGCGATGAATACCATCGTCCGTAACGGGCAGACGTACAGCCACACGGTATTGGTGCAGCAGTGCTTGTCCGTGCGCAGGAACATCTCGAAGTCGGAGATGAAAGCCGGGGTAAGCTCTTTTAGGGCGATGTCCTTCACATGGTAGCGGATGTCGAGGAACTCTTGCATGTGCTTGTAAACGGTGCGGTACTTCAGCAGCGTGCCTTTGGCTTTCATGCCTGCCTCCACCTGCTTCTCGTAGTCCTCGTTGTGCTGGCGGAACACCTGCATCAGCGTGTGGTAGCGGTGTTCCAGTCCGAGAAAGGCGTTCTTCACCTTCTCCGCCGTGACGAAGTTGTCACGCTCCATGATTTCCTGATAATGCCTGTTGATGCGTACCCGCATCTTGTCAAGCATACGGTTCGTTTCGAGTGCCGCCGTGCTTCTGCCCGTGACACGTCCACCTTTGGTGTCCCACAGTTTCGGATCGACAGTCAGTTTGCAGCTGAACTGTGTCTGGCTGCCGTCCACCGTGATGCGTCCCATGACGGGAACTGTCCCGTCCTTTTTCACTACCTGACGCTTGAGGTAGTAGATTACTGAAAATGTACTCTTCATTGTCCTTAATTTTTGAGTTTCAAAATTAGTTGGTGAAGAGTCCGGTGTTGGTACGCAAAACGGGGAGGAACGGCGCAATCTTTTTCCGTAACCTGATTTTTCGCATGAGTTATGGATAACTCACTATTCCTTAGAGCCTTGTTTCGCTATTCGTACCCGTTTGTCGCATTTTCGGGCATGGTTACGAACAAGTAACGTAGCGGCGTCAGGATTTGGCTTCGGCAGGGATTGTAATGGCTTCACGGATTATCGCCACTTCAACCAAAACCCTTGTAACTCAATTCTATCACTATATCTTTCCGCATTTCACTTTTTTGTAGTAACTTTGCACCACATTTTTATGAAACCGATTATGAACCTGAGAAAATTGATTCTTCTTTTAGCTCTCTTCCTTGCAACAGGAATGGGGGCACAAATCCAACAACAAAGCCCTTATCCGAAGAGAGAATTCCGCGGAGCGTGGATACAGGCAGTGAATGGTCAGTTCCGTGGCATACCTACCGAGAAGCTGAAACAGACACTCATTGATCAGCTCAACTCTTTGCAGGGAGCAGGTATCAATGCAATCATATTTCAGGTGCGCCCCGAAGCGGATGCCTTGTATGCTTCGCAATTGGAGCCGTGGAGCCGTTTCCTGACCGGTGTGCAGGGACAGGCACCTTCGCCTTATTGGGACCCGATGCAGTTTATGATTGACGAATGCCATAAACGGGGAATGGAGTTCCATGCGTGGATCAACCCTTATCGGGTAAAGACATCGCTCAAGAGTGAACTGGCAGCCAATCACCTGTACAATATCCATCCTGAATGGTTTGTCACCTACAATAATCAATTGTATTTTGATCCGGCATTGCCCGAGAGCCGCCGTCACATCTGTATGGTGGTGGCAGACATTGTTTCGCGTTACGATGTGGATGCCATCCATATGGACGACTACTTTTATCCTTATCCGGCAAAGGGTGTCGACTTCCCCGATGATGCGAGCTTTGCCCGTTACGGCGGAGGATTCACCAACCGTGCCGACTGGCGCCGAAGCAACGTGAACATACTGATCCAGAAGATTCATGAAACCATCCGTGGCTTGAAACCTTGGGTGAAATTCGGTATCAGTCCGTTCGGTATTTACCGTAACGAGAAGAACGATCCGTTGGGTAGTAAAACAAATGGTTTGCAGAATTACGATGACCTGTATGCCGATGTATTGCTCTGGGCGCGTAATGGCTGGGTGGATTATAATATCCCGCAGATATACTGGCAGATAGGTCATCCCGCTGCCGATTATGAAACCTTGGTGAAGTGGTGGGCAAAGAATACGGAGAACCGTCCTTTGTTCATCGGCCAATCCGTAATGAATACGGTTCAGAATGCCGATCCGAAAAATCCGTCCATCAATCAGTTGCCTCGCAAGATGGCTCTGGAAAGAGCTTATCAGACTATCGGCGGAAGTTGCCAATGGCCGGCAAGCGCTGTGGTGGAAAATGCCGGGAAGTATCGGGACGCACTTGTGCAAGAGTATCATAAGTATCCTGCTCTGGTTCCTGTCTTCGATTTTATGGACGATAAGGCTCCGGGCAAGGTGCGTAAAGTGAAAAAAGTGTGGACGGAAGATGGCTATATGCTTTTCTGGACTGCTCCGAAAGCAAAAGACGAGATGGACCGTGCCGTGCAATATGTGGTTTACCGTTTTGATGGAAAAGAGAAAGTGAACATTGATGACGCTTCGCATATCGTTGCCATTACCCGAAACAATTTCTATAAACTTCCCTACGATGACGGAAAGACCAAATACCGTTATGTTGTGACAGCACTCGACCGCTTGCACAATGAATCGAAATCGGTAAGTAAGAAGGTGAAATTATAAAGTAGTTCACCACAGAGTAACACAGAGCTTTTTTTTAGACATAAGAACATAAGAACAGGCTATTCTTTATTTGTTCTTATGTTCTTTTGTCTGAAAACTCTGTGGTTCATCAATGTGTCATCCTGTGGTTCATCAATCCTCTCCTAATATAATATCAGTCCTGCTATTCCGCAGGCAATAATCATCAGAATCGGGTTGGCATTGTACTTTTTCGTTCCGATAAAGGCCACTAAGAAGATGATAATGCTGATTACAAATGTATAAGTATCCCCTGTCGGTGAACCGAAATTCTCCGTATTCATCAAGACCAGTGCTGCCGACGCCAGCAGTCCTACTACAGCAGGGCGGAGTCCGCTGAAAACAGCTTCTACGGCAGGATGTTTTTGGTATTTCAGAAAAAACTTACTGATGGTGAGCATCAGGATAAAAGAGGGGAGCACTACTGCAAACGTGGCGATGACAGATCCCCAGACACTGCCCGTAGCCGTAAAACCCACATAAGTGGCGGCATTGATACCAATAGGTCCGGGAGTGGATTGACTGATGGCTACAATGTCGGTAAACTCCTGAGTGCTAACCCAGTCATAGCGTGTCACGACTTCACCCTGAATCATTGAGAGCATGGCGTATCCGCCTCCGAAGCCAAATAGTCCGATCTTGAAGAATGTATAAAAGAGTTGCAGGTAGATCATAATGTTTAAATGTCAAAGTGGATGATTAGCGATGTGACTGTTTCCATTTTCCCCAGCAAAAGCCGCCTACGCCTGCCGCGATAATAATCCAGATAGGAGAGAAGCCCAGTAACCAGATAAGCAGGGCGGAAACAACCGGAATCCAGATTGTATACCGGTTGACTTTGGCAGATTTCGCCATACTGAAAGTGGGTGCCGCAATCAGTGCGACCACTGCCGGGCGGATACCCTTGAAGATACGTTCTACGATGGGGTTATCTTTGAAGTTATGGAAAAACATGGCAATGGCCAGTATGATGATAAACGACGGGAGCACCGTTCCAAGGGCAGTTACAAGGCTTCCGCGTATACCGCGCAGTTTATATCCGATAAAGATGGAAATGTTTACCGCCAGGATGCCCGGTGCCGACTGGGATATGGCAAGCAGATCAACGAAGTCATCCTTGGAAATCCAGTTCCGTTTGGTTACGATTTCGTTTTCTATCAGAGGTACCATGGCATAGCCACCTCCGATAGTAAAGGCACCAATCTTGAAAAAGATGCCGAACGCTTCAAGATAAATATTCATTTGATATGTTACTCTTATTCTCTTTTTTCTTACTCTTGTGGGTCTTCTTCCTTATCCTCTTTGCCGCCCTCTTTAGAGTACTTGCTGGGACTCACATTGAAATGTTTCTTAAATACTTCACGGAAATACTTGACGTCACTGAATCCCGTCATCTCGGATATTTCGGTGATGGAGTGTTGTCCGGTCTTTAATAATGTTGCAGCCCGTTTCAGGCGGATCAGTCTGATATAATCTCCGGGAGCCTGATCGGTCAATGCCTTTAGCTTATTATAGAAGCTCGTGCGGCTCATATTCAAAAGGTTGCAGAGTACATCTACATTGAAGGCGGGATTGTCTATGTTTTCTTCGACACTCTTCTTGACCGTAGCAATGAATTTCCAGTCGAGATCTGTTGCACAATTGGGAGAGGCCTCTTCCTCTTCGCTGACTTCAAGGTTGGCATATTTGCTTTTCAGCAGTGCGCGGTTTGTCAGCAAGTTGGCAACGGTTGCTTTCAGAATGCCGATGTTGAACGGCTTGACTATGTATTCGTCTGCTCCTATTTTCAGTCCTTCCAGGATATTCTTCTCATCATTCAGCGCCGTAAGCAGGATGATGGGAATGTGTGACGTTTCAATGTCATTTTTTATGGCGGCGCAAAGTTCGTCTCCCCGCATTTCCGGCATCATGATATCCGAAATGATCAATTCCGGCATATACTCTTTTACGATAGTCAGTGCCTCTTTGCCATTGGAACAAGTTTGGATGGTGTAATTATCCGATAACGTGTGGGTGAGGTAATTACGCAATTCATCATTGTCTTCAACGATCAGTAAACGTTGCAGGTTCTGGTCATGCTGCTTTTTCGCCTTTTCGTAAATATCAGCGGGAGAAACAGGAGGTACTTGCTCCGTGCTGAGTTCGCGTGCGCGGGTAGCCAGATGTGCTTTATGGAAATGCTTGTTATCCTTCGGGAAAGTCACTTTGATAGACGAACCCTGATGTTCTACACTGTTAAGGTTGATTTTTCCTTTGTGCAGATGAACCAGTTTCCATACAAGCATCAGCCCGATGCCGCTTCCGGTCACTTTGGAGTTGATTGCGTTGCTTCCCCGGAAATGTATCTTGAATAGCTTCTTTTGTTCATTGGCAGGGATTCCGATACCAGTATCATTCACCTCAACGCTCCACGTATCGTTCGTTTCGGAAGCGTAAATGTGTACGCTGCCGTTTTCGGGAGTATATTTCAAGGCATTCGAGATGATGTTTTTCAGGATTGAATCCATCTTTTCTTTGTCGATCCATACATTCAGGTAACGGAAATTGCTTTCATAAGTGAAGTTGATGTGTTTCACGGTAGCGTATGGACGGAACGCATTGAAGGTCTCCGTCAGGTAAGTATTCAGTTCATATTCCGAAATATAAAGTTCCGACGAGTATACGTCTGCCCGTTCAAAGTTGATAAGGTTAGTGGTGAGGCGCAACAGTGCATTCACGTTTCGTAAAGCCGTGTTCATGTTGCTGATACCGTCTTTGGTCAATGCTTCCCGTTCGCGTATCTCTTCGAGCGGAGCTTTGATCAGTGTCAGCGGAGTACGGATGTCATGTGCCGTATTGATAAAGAAGTGGATCTTTTCATCCGATATTTTCCTTTGTTTCCGGAGGATGATCATACGTAGGGCAATGATGGCTATCACCGCCAGTACGACGGCATAAATCAGCATAGCCCAAAAACTGAGCCAGATGGGTTGGGCAATACTGATTTCCATGGTACGCTCTTCAAGTACGACGCGTTTGTCTTCATTGGATACCGCACGGATGTGGAGGGTGTACTCACCCGGGCTCAAGTTCGTAAAGCGAATGATGTTTTCATTTCCGGGACGGCTCCATTGGTCGTAGAACCCCTCCAGTTTCCACGAGTATAAAATGTTCGACGGATAGTCGTAGTTGATAGACGATACTTTGAGTGAGAATATATTCTGGCTATAGCTCAGTTTCAGCTCCTTGGTGTCATCAATATCCATATTTAGCGGAGAACTTTCTTCGCCGGGATAAACAGTCTGGTAGAAAATCTTCAGATCGCTGAGTACCATTTTGGAATTATACTTTCTGGGTATCTTCATCGTTCGGCTAAATTCGATGGCACCGTCGGAACTGCCGAATATAAAGTTTCCGTTTTTACGCAACGTGCCTGCTCCGGCATTGAAATGACTGGCCATCAGTCCCTGATCCTTGGTCCAGTTATGGAATAGCTTCTCTGCCGGATAATAACTGGTCAGCCCGTTTTCGGTACTCATGACGATGTCTTCATCCGCGTCCGAGAGGATTGCGTATATATTGTTGGAAATCAACGCACAGTTATCTCTGTGGTAATGGGTGAAGCTTCTCTTTTCCGGATCGTATATCAATAGCCCCGAACCACTTGTCCCGATATATAAAAGTCCATTCTTTGCTTGGTACAGCGAATAAATATACATAGACTCTACCGGCAGGTCGATGCGTTGATACTTACCGGATTCTTTCTCGAGTAAATAAAGCCCGGTTGCCGTACCTATCCACATCTGTTCGCTGTCTTTTTCGATAATGGAGGTGATGGAGTTGAGTCTTGGGTATAGGCGGAGAGTTCTGTTTTTAAAGTTGATGCGCTTCAAGTTGTAATAACCTCCCGACCATATATCGCCATTGGCTGTTTTCATGATAGAACGGATATATTTGTCCGGCCGGATATTGATTCCATACAGTGAAGACGGAGTAACATACTCCACAGACAGGGTCCGTTTGTTTATCTGGTAAATCCCCGAACTATAGCCGGCAGCCCAGATGATCCCCGGTTCTACCTCACACAAAGTAAGGAAGATATGATTCTTATTACGTTCGTCCTTTTCGAAGGAACTCATGAACGAATGCCATGTCCCGTTGGCGGAGTTGTAGTAACTGATTCCATTGTTGGTACCATACCATAAATCTCCGTCACTATCTTCAATGATTGAGTTTACTTGGTCATTGATTAGTGATTGTTTGTTGCCAATGGAATGCTTTATCCAGTTATAGCCCGAATAGCGGTTGTTGCGTACCGTGATGCCGATTGGATAGTTTGCAAGCCAGATGCGCTGTTCGTCATCCACATAAAAGTCGGGGATGTTGTTGCCGTTCATTTCGTTGTGTTGGTTGTAGTCGGCTACGATGTATGGAGTGGTCTGATAAGAGTTTACATTTATCTTATATACTCCTGCACCGTCTGTTGCAACAAGCAGTTCCTTATTGTTCAGTGGTTTTATGCGTGTGATGCTGACGTCTGTCAGGCTCATTCGGGGTTGGGTACTTCGTTTGGTGTTCATGTCATAGACATATATGCCGCGTTCGAAAGTACCGATGAATAATTTGCGTGAAGGGCGGTGGAAATAAAGTTCGTTGATCTGTATCGGGAGATTGTCCAGTTTGTCACACGGAAGCAGATGCAATGCCCGATTTTTTAGTTCGGCGTGATGAATGCCTTGTTCCGTACCGATAAAGAAATGTGTTTCGTCTATTTGTTCGATATCAGTGATATCTTCTTCAATTTCATTTCTGATCTGCAGGGTTTGCTGCGTATGGGTGTTGTATAGATAAAGATATTCATCGTTGCACAGCCAGATGTTGTTATTCTTGTCGATGAAGCTGTAGCTGATGGGAGCGGGGCGGTCTTTGACCACGTCTTCCGGTAGCTTGTAGACAAGTGTGAATTCATCCCGTAACGGGTCGTAACGGAACACCTTTCCTTTCTTTCCTATTTCCCATAAGGTATTTTCGTGGTCCAGATATAGCCAATTCAGGTTAAGCAGTGAATTCAGTTCTTCACCGTTATCCATCAATTTATATCGTTTGAACTCTTTGCCATCATATCTGTCCACACCTTCATGGGTAAGGAACCACATATATCCCTTTTTATCTTTTTGGATGTAATATACCCTCCGGTTGCTTAACCCATCCTCTACACCGATATATTTGTAGGTTTGTGCAGAGACCATAAGAGGCAATAAGAGCAGAAGAAAAAGAATTTTTTTCATACAAGCTGGAATCCTTTAATGATTATTCTTTCGGGGGCGAATGATTTTACAAAATTAATAAAAAGAGTGGAGAAGTGCAAACTTTACGAAAGGATTTGTTACGGACGCTGAATGACGAAAAAGGGCGGACCTCACTTTGAGACCCGCCCTTCTTTATTGTTGCATATCCTGTTATTTAGTCTTTTCTTCGATCCACTTACGTGCATTTACGAAAGCTTCAATCCATGGAGTTACCTGATCGCTGTGTACGCGGTCGGCAGGATAATTGGCGTTTTGCCATGGGAAGATGGCACGCTCCAGGTGAGGCATCATTGCCAGATGGCGGCCGTCTGTGCTGGCCAAGGCAGCTATCGAATAATCGGAACCGTTCGGGTTGCCCGGATATTCGTCGTAGGAGTATTTGGCTACTACGTTGTATTGGTCTTCATCGTATGGCAGAGAGAATTTTCCTTCTCCGTGTGCTACCCAGATACCCAGTTTGCTGCCGCTCAGTGAGCCGAACATAACGCTGCGGTTGGTAGGGATAGTGACGCCGATGAAGGTCGATTCGAACTTATGTGATTCATTGTGCAGCATTTTTCCTTTCTTCTCGTGTTCCGGATTTACCAATCCCAGCTCCATCATCAACTGACAACCGTTGCAAATGCCCAATGACAGTGTGTCTTCACGTGCGTAGAACTTATCGAGCGCCTCTTTTGCTCTTGGATTGAACAAGAAACCTCCGGCCCATCCCTTGGCAGAACCCAATACATCTGAGTTAGAGAACCCTCCGCAGTAAACGATCATATTTACATCTTCCAGTGTTTCGCGTCCGCTGATAAGGTCGGTCATGGTGACATCCTTCACGTCGAAACCTGCCAGATAGAGCGAGTATGCCATTTCACGTTCGCCATTCGTACCTTTTTCACGGATGATGGCGGCACGTATACCGCTCGGAGTACGACGTTCCGGAGTGATGCCGTATTGAGACAGTTTGCCTTTGAAGCCCGGCATGAATGCGAATTCAAGCGGTTGCATCTTGTAGTTCTCAAAACGTTTCTTGGCGCATCCGTTCATTGACTGTTTGCGGTCGAGCAGGTAAGAAGAAGAATACCACACATCACGCATATAGTCTATACCGAATTGGTAAGTAGCACCGTCCTTGTTTACCAGAATATGACGTTCGTCCGTCGGTTTACCCAACTTGATGAAGCCTACGCCGGCATCTTCGAGGATTTTCTTCACTTCGTCTTTGTGCTTGTCGCTGATCTGGATAACGATACCCGGGTTTTCGGCAAACAGAATCTTCACGATATCCGTTTCCTTCATCTTGTCAAGTTCGATTTCCAGGCCACCTTCTACGTTGGCAAAGCACATTTCAAGCAGCGTAGTGATCAGACCACCTGCCGAAATGTCGTGTCCGGCAAGAATCAGTCCTTTGTTCACCAACTCCTGTACTGCCAGGAAAGCGTCGCGGAAGTATTCGGCATCCTGTACACAAGGCACTTCGTCACCTACCTTACCCAATGACTGCGCAAATGCCGAGCCACCCAGTTTCAGGCTGTCGAAACTGAAGTCGATATGGTAGAGTGTAGTTTTGGCATTGTTGACAAGGACGGGAGAAACCACTTTCTTCACGTCCGAAACCTCACCGCCGGCTGATACGATTACCGTTCCCGGAGAAACTACTTTCTCTCCATTCGGATACTTCTGAGTCATAGACAAAGAATCCTTTCCGGTCGGAACATTGATCTGCAATGCACAGCAGAAATCGCTCAGTGCTTTAACGGCTGTATACAAACGGGCGTCTTCCCCTTCCTGAGAGCGGCAAGGCCACATCCAGTTGGCGGAAAGTGATACGCTGTCCAAACCTTCGGCCAGCGGAGCCCATACCAGGTTGGTCAGCGCTTCGGATACGGAAAGGATGGAACCTGCTGCCGGATCGGCCAGTGCGGCCTGCGGAGCATGTCCGATAGAAGTAGCGATACCTTTCTCGCCACGATAGTCGAGTGCAACGACACCACAGTCGCTCAAAGGCAACTGGATTTCTCCCTGGCACTGCTGGCGGGCTACTTTACCCGTAACCGAACGGTCCACCTTATTAGTCAGCCAGTCTTTACAAGCCACGGCTTCCAGCTGCAACACCCGGGTCAGATATTCGTGAAGTTTGGATGTTTCATATTCCGGCATTGTATAGTGACGTTCTACGGTCTTGTCTATCATGTAAGTTTTGGGAGAAGAACCGAACATCTGGTCTACGGCCAGGTCGAACGGACGGACGCCGTCGGCTTGCTGGAAAGCAAAACGATGATCTCCGGTCGTTTCACCTACCACGTACATCGGAGCGCGTTCACGTTCGGCAATTTGGCGTACGTGTTCGATGGCCTCTTCTTTAATAAGGAGTCCCATGCGTTCCTGGCTTTCGTTTGCTATAATTTCTTTGGCCGACAACGTTTTGTCACCGATAGGCAGCTTACTCATGTCAATAAGCCCGCCGCACTCTTCCACCAGTTCAGAGAGGCAGTTTACGTGTCCGGCCGAACCGTGGTCATGGATAGATACTACCGGGTTTTCGTCCTCTTCGCAAAGGGCACGAACCACATTGTTGGCGCGTTTCTGCATTTCCGCATTGGCGCGCTGTACGGCATTCAGTTCGATACCGCTGCTGTAACGGCCTGTATCTACCGACGAAACCGAACCGCCGCCCAATCCGATACGGTAATTGTCACCGCCGATCACTACTACTTTGTTTCCGGCTTCCGGCTGTCCTTTCAGGCAGTCGCGTTGTGTGCCGTAACCTACGCCTCCGGCAAGCATGATTACTTTGTCGTAACCATAAGTTTCATTGTTTTCCGTATGTTCAAAAGTCAGTACCGAACCGCAGATCAATGGTTGGCCGAACTTGTTGCCAAAATCACTCGCTCCGTTGGAAGCTTTGATCAGGATCTGTTCCGGAGTCTGGTATAACCATTTGCGTACCGGCAGGATTTCTTCCCATTCGCGTCCTTCTTCCGTGCGTGGATAAGAAGTCATGTAGACGGCTGTTCCGGCAATCGGCCATGAGCCTTTACCTCCGCCCATACGGTCGCGGATCTCTCCTCCTGTGCCTGTCGATGCACCGTTGAAAGGTTCTACTGTGGTGGGGAAGTTATGGGTTTCCGCTTTCAGCGAAATGACGCTTTTGATATCTTTTATCCGGAAGAAATCGGGTTTGGAGTGGTCTGCCGGGGCAAATTGTTCAATTACCGGACCTTCGGCAAAAGCCACGTTGTCTTTGTAAGCTGAGATGATTTTGTTCGGATTCTCCTGAGTAGTCTTTTTAATCATCTGGAAGAGGGACGATTCCTGCTCTACGCCGTCGATGATAAATGTTCCGCCAAAGATTTTGTGACGGCAGTGTTCCGAGTTGATTTGTGCGAATCCGAAAACTTCCGAGTCAGTCAGGCGGCGTCCAAGATCCGATTCTACCTTTTTCAGGTAGTCCATTTCTTCTTTTGACAGGGCGAGACCTTCTTTTTCATTGTAGGCTTCCAGATCGTCGATATAGATAATGGCTTCCGGTTGGCGGTTGGTCGTGAATACGTTTTGGTCGAGACCTTTGTACATGCGTTGCAGCATTGGGTCATAGTCGGCATTTTCATCTTTTACAGGGAAATACTCCTCGATACGGCTGATACCTTCGAGTCCCATGTTCTGGGTGATTTCTACTGCGTTGGTACTCCATGGAGTAATCATCTCACGTCGTGGCCCAACAAAGCAGCCTTGCAGGTTTTCTTCACTTTCCGGCACGGCTTCACCAAAAAGCCAGCAGAGTTTGTTGTTGTCGTTCGCGTTAAGTTCGTGGTTGCTCTCTACGGCAATCACGCTCTTGGAAGGGGTTCTGAAAAAAAGAATCATGTGTGTATATACGATTTTGTTTTCTTTGCGTGCAAAGATAAGCAAATTCGTTGGTGGTGAGAAAGAAATGCAATAAAAAAACTTCAGCCTGCCGTGGAATGAGACAACGGGCAGGCTGAAGGCAAAAACTAATCTGATTTGTGATTCTGAAAGTTGCCGGCTTGAGGGCGAATTCTGCCAACAACTTTCGCGCAATCCTTAGAAAACCGATACTAATTTTTACTATTGAGATGAAGGATTAGTGTTTTTGGGGATCGATGTATAAACTACTAATTTCAGGGTGATTATACCATCGGGATTCGTCTACGTTACTGCCCTCTTCCAGTTCATTTCCTCCGGTCTCCAACCAGCTCTTAAATTTTGGATAAACATTCAGCAACTGTTGTTTCTCTACTGCCCATCCCATTTCGACAGGTGCTTTCAGTGCCCATACAAAACCGTCTTTATTGCAATAATAGTTCTTTCCAGCCTCTTTCCGGTCAGTTTCATAACCTTTATATAATTCAGTAGGCTTGAATCCGACGAAGTGTATTTCACGTCCGTTCTCGGGGTTCTGGAGGAAATAGTCAAAGTCGTATGAGGAAGAGAAATTAGAAAGTATAAAATTATAGTTATTTGGCGTTATACTCAATTTGAATGAAAAAACGACAGTCGGTGTTTCCTCACTGGATGGGATCAATTTACCAACTTGTGTGTTGTAGAATTGGGTTCCGTCCGGTCCTTTTAGTTTTTCAAGTCCTGTCAAGGCAAATATGGGGCTTGAGGTATTTTCGAGAAACTCTACACCAATGCTTTGGGTAGTCGATTCAAAAGCAAAATCTGTGATCTGATTATTGGTTATTGTCGGGGAAGCAATGAGATTTCCCTGCATGGTCGTTGCTTTACCCGGCAATTGGATGCAGAAACGATATGGCAGACTCCCTCCCATTGCACGTAGCTTCAGGCTGATGGTAATATCCAAATAGTTATTAGACCAACCGCCATTCATTCCCCAAGTCACTTGTGTCTGATAGTTTATCACGAAGTCGTTGAAATCATAGTCTCCCAATTCAGGCCACATGTCTTCAAACATAAGTGTACCGTATTTATCTTTGGCGGGCTTATATATGTGTGTTGAATAATCACCCCCTTGTATTGGGGTTGCGCTGTCCGGAAACAAGCAGTCGGCTTCCCAACGGTGCGATTCACTTCGTGTGAGGGTTTTTGACTTGATGCTTATCTTTTGAGTCTCGTATCCCCCGTTGGTTACCGGATATTTGATCCAGATGGCATTATTGGCGCTCGGCACTTCCAAAGAAGTGTTGTTGTCTCCTTCCGGGATCGCAAGGTCTGCTATCTGTTCGGAACATGCTTCGTCCAGATAGATGGAAGCGGAAACGGCATGCGGCGCATTGGTCGCAAGGGTGACGGTGCGTGTTGTAGACCAGTCGAAACCATCCGGTATAACCAGGTCAGTGGTGTTTCCGGTGGGTGGTACCGAAAGGTCTTTGTCGTCGTCTACACAAGATGTCAAAAGACACATTAGTCCTGCTAATGTGTACATTGCGGTTTTCATTCTTTTCATAATTTTATTGTATATTCATGTAAGTTTGCTGTGTGTTCTGTTTGAATCCTGATACAAACTTATTGTATATATTGTCAAATCACGCAAAGAATGTGGCAAAAGTGGTTGAAATGTTCAACTTTTAAGGGTCTGATAGTCTATTCGTGCGAAGAGAATCAATAAAGAAAAACTTCAGCCTGCCACAGTCAAGGGGGGAATGACCGGACAGGCTGAAAAATAAATCAAACAAATACCTATTTGAATAATAGGATTAGGGTATGAAATGTTTGATGGCTTATTTTATTGCTTGAGATGAATCGAGATATTTGAACCAGTTTTCGTTGAAGTCCGGACTGTCCGGTGAGAGATTCGGATTAGTGATCCAGCTTCTGAACTTGCCGTAAACCTCCATGATATCTTTCTTTTCGCGTGGATGTGCAAGCTTAACAGGCACTTTGATACCCCACACGAAATTGTCGGTACTGCAATATTTGATGTCACTGCGCATATTGTTTCCGGCTTCACCGGCGTATGAATCGCTGTAGTAAGCAGTCGGTTCGTAACCTCTCAGGTGAATTTCACGTCCTCCGTTCCTTTCTTTCTGGAGGAAGAAGTTCTGATTTTCTGAGATTGCCGTCGCCCATAATGCCTTTGTTCTTTCTAAGCTGTTGAAACAGTTGATCTTTAATCTGTATTTAATCGTTACCAGGTCATTGGCTGCTATTTGATGGTCAGCTTCGGTATTATAGAATGTTCCGCCGTTATTCTGTTTCCGTAATTGATCGGTGCCGGTGAATATGAAGATAGCAGGAGCGTCTTCTCCGGGATTCTGAAGTTCCATCTTAACAAGGTCGTTCCCGTTTATTTCGATCACTTCGTCGATATATTTGGCAGATGTTTGGTCCAATTGCAGTCCCAGGCGATAAGGCAGATAGCCTCCCATTGCACGGAAAGTGATTTCAAATTCAATTCCGTCTGCCTCATAAGAATCTTTGCTTCCGTTGCCGCCGTCAAAGAAGATCGCTTGCGTGTGATACCAGATAACGAAATCGTTGAAATCATAATCTCCCATTTCGGGCCAGTTATCTTCCATCATCAGGGTTGCCGTTTCTCCTTTTGCGGGATACCATTGATATCTGTATGCACCCTCTCCTCCGTTTGTGTCAAATCCACTCACGTTTTCCGGCAGTTTGACCAGCGTCTCTGCACGCGTAGAAGCTGCATTGAGGGGGATGTTCATCATTTCTTTCCCTTTGCTTGTAGCATACTGTACGTATAGTGCCCGGTCTGCCTTGGCTACATCCAGGCGGATGTTTTTGGCAACTTCGGATACAGGCAGTTCTGTCAGTAAACTTGCGTCGGTGCATGATTCGTCGGTATAAATCGCCACTCGTGTTGCCACGGGCGAAGTAATGGAGAGATTGACACTCCTTGTAGTGGTCCAGTCCGCGTCATCCGGTATGACCAGGTCTGTCGTTTTTTCCGGTTCTTTGGGTTGTGAGAGGTCTTTGTCATCCTCAACACATGCTGTTAAAGCAAGTGTTGCTCCCAGTAGGGTGTACATCATCCAATGCGTTGTTTTCATTATTTTTGTGATTAGGATTATTTACTTGTTCGTTTGTGACTGCAAATATACAATGAAAAGTTGTATATTGTGTTACTTTATGTCTGATTTTTATATAAAATGTTGATTTTCTATGTGTATGTGTGGCTGGAATAGTCAACTTTTGGCAGAATAGAGGCTGCGTATATACGAAACAGAGGCTCTATTCACCCGGAATAGAGCCTCTGTCTGTATAAAATAGAGCTTTCGTTTATTCGCTGATAACCTTTCTGTATTCTGCCACTGCCATTTTCTCTGCCAGGTAAGCATTAATCAAGCTGGTATGTGCCTGTGTCCACGAAAGTTGTGCCGAGAGTACGTCGACCATATTTGCTTTTCCTTCGTTGTAGGAGAAGGTGATCAGGTCCAGGTTTTCTTCTGCCAGCTCTTTATTTTCTTTGGCTGTCTTCACCTGCTCTTCCGTTTCCTGCAGCTTGGTCAGTGCGGCAGCCAGTTCCTGGTTGATCTGGTCTACTACGTAGCTTTGCTGCAACTTCTGTATACCCGTGTAGGCTTTCTGTTGCCGGTTGGTCTTGAACCTGGCTCCCCAGCGTAGCACGGGGATATTTACGCTCATGCCTACGATGGGTGTAAACTTCACGTCATATCCCATGTTGGGAGAAGCGGTGGCCCATCCGCCGGTGACGTACATGCTTACTTGCGGATTGTACTGGCTCAGGGCTGCCTTGCGTTGCGCCTCGCTTTTCTGGATGTTGACTTCTGTGCTGGCAAAGTCGGCACGGCGTTGCAGTACATCGTCCAGTGGGAGCAAGGTGACAGGCGGACACACGACACCGATGGAGCAAAGGCTGTCTACGGGAGCGTTGGGTTCTTCTCCCATCAGGATATTGAGTTTCTGTAGAGCCAGTGTATAATTCTGGCGTGCGCTGATGTATTGAAGTTCGGCTTCCTTACGGCGTGTCGAAATCATCAGCAGGTCGGTGCGGCTGATAGCGCCGTCTTTAAAACGGTCTTGGATGATTTCATATTGTTTTTCTACGATTTCCTGATATTGTGCCGAAGCATTGAGCATGGCACGGGCTGAAGAGGCGTTCCAATAAAAGGCGTCACTCTGATAGTGAATCTGGTCGCGTGTCAGCTCTTCGCTCAGCTGATCGAGTTTTTCGTCAGCTTGGGCTATACGGTTCTGGGCTTGCAGGGCACCGCCTGTATAGAGTGGCTGCGACACGACGAATACCCCTTGATAAGTGTGGTTGCGGTATTGTCCGGCCGGTCCGTCCCAGGAGTCCATCTCTTTCAGGTTCAGTGTTCCCTCGGCGGAGATGTCCACTTTGGGCAGGAATCCTGTAAAGGCTATTTTCCGTGCGTCCGTGCTTGCCATTGATTTCAGATGCTGCTGTTTCAGCACCTGGCTGTAAGCTTCCACACGGTCACGATATGCCTCACGGCTCAGATGCGGGGCTTGTGCCTGCACTTGTGTACAAAGTCCCAATGCAAACAGAAGTATAAGTTTATTCTTCATCATATACTTTTAAATTTTAGTTCATTTCTTTATCCCTTAATCCTGTGGATGGCGCAATAAGCTACCGGAAGCACAAACAGTGTCAGTGCCGAAGCCACAAGCAGTCCGCCCATGATGGTAGCCGCCATTCCGCCGAACATGGCGTCGAACAGCAACGGAAGCATACCTAAGATCGTTGTACCCGAAGCCATGGCCACCGGTACGATACGGCTGACGGTTGCCTTTATCACGGCTTCGCGCGGATCGAGTCCCGATTGACTTTCGATGTCGATCTGGTCCACCAGTACAATGGCATTTTTGATGTTCATACCGATCAGTCCCAGCAAACCGAGGATGGCGAAGAAGTCGAATGACTTGCCTAACAGCAGCAATCCCAGTACGATACCGATAAATATCAGCGGCAGCATCAGCAAGATTACCGTCGGCTTGCGGTAGGTTTTAAACAGCAGCAGCAGGGTGGTGAACATCAGGAAGAAGGTCAGCGGCAGGTTTTTTGCCAGAGCTTCGTTCGATTCCACCTGGCTTTCCTGTTCGCCGAAGTATTTCAGGGTGTATCCTTCCGGAACCTTGATCTCTTTTTGCACCTGCGACCATATCTGGTTGAAGGCCGCGATGGCATTCACTCCCCTCCGGGGATCGCATTGCGCCATCATCACCATCTGGCGGTTGTAGTCCTTCACATTTGAGAAGCGATAGCGGAAGTCGAACTCCGACACTACCTGCTCCAGGCTGGTGGTTTCCGGCCCGTTGCCGAATACCGGTAATGTACGCAGGTCGTTGATGCGGAAGGAATCCGTCACACTGTTGCCTTTCAGCAGAATCGGCAGCACCTGGTCTCCTTCGCGGAATTCACCGAGAGTCATGCCGTTTGTCCCGATCTGGATGCTTTGAGCCATGCCTTGGCGGGAGACTCCCAGGGGTTGTGCCCGTTCCGGGCTGTAGATCGGTTTCCAGATGGGTATTTTATTTCCCCACGAGTTACGTATATTAATAAGGTCAGGGTTCCGGTGCATGATCTCCAGTGCCCGGTTGGTCAGTGCCACCAGCGTGTCCACATTGGGCCCGATGAAACCGATTTCGATGGCTGCATCCACAGCCGGCGACAGTTTGAAGAGGCTCGTACGGGTGATGGCGTTCGGAAAGTTGGCTTTCATGTAACCGTCGAACTGTTCTTCATACTCTTTGGTATACTTGCTGTCGTTCAGTTCCACCAATACATTGGCAAAGTTCGGCTTCGGCCCTACGGAGGTAGACGCCAGGTAGTAACGCAGCGGAGTGCTTCCGAAGGTGATCGATACTTTTTTCACTTCCGGCAGTTTTTGCAGATGGGCTTCCACTTTCTTCATCTCCCGTGCCACGTCGTTCACCCCATATCCGTCCGGATAAAACACGTCGGCGCGGAAGTAGGGCTTGTCCAGTGACGGGAAGAAGTTTTGCGGCATCATTCCCATCACCACCAGTGAGATGATGAAGAGCACGATCATCGACCCTAACGTCACAATTTTGCGCCGGATCAGGACGCTCAGTATCTTTTCGAATTTGTGGTAGAACGGTTTGTCGTACGGATCTTTGCCTGCATTTTTGGCCTTGGCTTTCAGGATAAAGTTTCCGAATACGGTGGTTTGTGTCAGTGCCAGCACCCAGCTCAATCCCAGTGAGATGGCCAGTACGACGAAAAGCGGCTTCACGATTTCCGCCACGGACGAAGGTGCCAGATAAAGCGGCAGGAACGAGCAGATGGCGATGAACGTGGCTCCCAGCAATCCCCATTGTGGTCCGGTGGCTCCGTCGATCAATGCTTTCCGGCGGTCCACTCCGCGGGCGATGGCTATCTGCGCATTGTCCGTCACCACGATGGCGTTGTCCACCAGCATACCCATGGCGATGATAAATCCCGCCAGTGACGTACGGTTGAGTCCTACACCCATGAAGGACATGATAAGCAGCGTACCTCCGATGGAGAAGACCAGTGAAGAGCCGATCAATACTCCGGCACGCATCCCCATCACCAGCATGATGATGACAATTACGATCAGGATCGACTCAATCAGGTTGATGATAAATCCGTTGTTCGCCTCTTTGGCTATGACGTTTTCAAGATAAAGGCTTTCCAGGTTCAGTCCCACAGGCATCAGTGGGAGGAGTTCGGCCAGTTTCTGGTCTACCATCTCACCCGTCAGCACCACGTCGCGTTGCGGGTCGGTAGATACGCCGATACCGATGGCACGTTTGCCATTGACACGCATGATGGTGCCCGGCGGGTCCATGTATCCTTTCTCTATGACGGCGATGTCACCCAGTTTTACCTGTCCGGCGCGGGTGGTGATTACCTGGTTCCGGATGTCGTCCACCGTGGTATACATACCGTTGGCTACTATGCGCAACTGCTGTTCGCCGGCGCTGATTTCTCCGGTGTTGATAATCTGGTTCTGCGATTGCAGCAGGCTTGCCAGCTGTTTGGGATCGATACCCATGCCTGCCAGCTTGTTCACCGAGACGAATATATTCACCACCTCGGTCTGTGTGCCGAACAGTGCGACTTTCATCACCCCGTCGGCAGTGACCACCTGTGTCTTGATGCGTTCGGCCCAGTCCCTCATTTCTTCGTAGCTGAATCCGTCGTCGGCTGTCAGGCCGTAGTAGATACCGAATACGTCACCGAAGTCGTCCGATACTGTGGGTACCGAAGCTCCGCTTGGCAATTGGGGTTGTATGTTGAGCACTTTGCGCCGCAGTTCGTCCCATTTCTGGGGGATGGAGGAGGCCGGTAGCGAGGGGAGCAGTTCGAACGTGATTTTGGAAATGCCGTACATGGATTCGGACTTGATCTTGTATACTCCGCTCATGCTCTGTATCTCACGGGAGATGGGCTCGGTGATCAGCCGTTCCACTTCGGCGGGCTCGGCACCGGGATAGCGCGTCATGATGACGGCCGATTTGATGACAAAAGGAGCATCTTCCTTCTTACCCAGGCTGCTGAAAGAGGAGATACCTCCGATCAGCAATACAGCCAGAAAGAAGTAGATGACTTTGGTATTGTCTAATGAATATTTGGCTAAATTCATGATTGTATATGGTTTTGAGTGCACCACAGATTACACGGATTTTCACAGATTAATGATTTATATTATTGCCAATAAGATTAAAAAATCTGTGTTAATCCGTGTAATCTGTGGTGAAATTAATTATTGCGTTGAGTGGGCACTCTTATTTCAGTTCCTTCACCGTTTCGCCTTCCACCAGTTGTGTTACGCCGGCTATTATTACCGTTTCCCCTGCTTTCAGTCCTTTCGAGATAAAGGCCTGTGCGTCTCCCGTCGGAGAGTAAACGGTTACTTCACGGCGGTTTACCTGATTCCCGTTCAGTACCCACACGTAGGTTTTGTTTCCTTCGCTTTCACCGAAAATGGCACTCAGGGGCACTACCGTCATGGTTTCTTCCAGGAACGGACCTACATCGGCCGAGAAGCGGATGCTGCACGTGAAACCCGGTTTCACCTCATACAGGGCATGGTCGAAAGCGGGATCGTCGATGGTGATCGTCACCGGGATACCCGTACCGTCCGTCGAGATGTCGAGATATTCCTCCAGTTTGGCATTGAAGATGTGTCCGCGGTATGTATCGAACTCCACGCGGAAATGTTGGTCTTTGGAACGGAGCAGATAAAGGTAAGCATCGGGGATGGTGAACTTGATGCGCAGTTTCTTGGTGTTGACCAGCTGCACAATGCCTTCGCCCGAGTTCACGCGCTGATAGTTCTCCACTAACCTTTTCTCGATAGACCCGTCGAAAGGGGCGGTCAGTTTGGTGTCGCGCATATTGTTGCTCGAAAGTTCGTAAGCCGATTTCTTTTGTTGGAAAGTCGATACGCTGATTTCATATTCTTGTACCGAGATAGCCTGCCGTGCCAATAATCGTTTGTTACGTTCCACTTGGGCAGCGGCGGTTTCGTAAGCCGATTTGTCTGCTGCATACTGTAAGGCCAGGTCGCGCGGATCGATGGCCGCAATCAGTTGTCCTTTTTTGACCCGCTGGCCTTCTACCACCGGCAGGTTGATGATCTGTCCGCTCACGCGGAAGGCCAGTTTCACATAGTCTACAGCTTCTACAATGCCCGAAAAGTCCTTTCTGATTTCCGACCGGGACTCTACCCTGGCCGTCTTTACGGGGCGTACTGTTGCCGCATTGTCTTCTTTCTTTTGTCCGCAAGCCGTTAATAGAATAAGTGCTGCGAGGATACATCCATAGTTTTTTCTCATATTTCCCATTGATTAAGAGTCTGTTTAGTCTCATTTTGAGGGGGCAAAGATATGAAACTGAAAAACTATAAACAGTTTTCCGGTTTGATAATTTAATATTATTAACAACCTGAGGCGGGTGTGGCGAGACTTGGTTACGATGAACGAGAACTCACCACGGAGGACACAGAGGACACAGAGTTTTAATCTCTTGTTTATAGGATTATTTTAAGAGAAAATCTTCTCTGTGTCCTCTGTGTCCTCCGTGGTGAGCCCTCGTTCATCGTTGAAAACCGTTGATCGTTTATTTCTGCCTCGGTACAGTCAAATCTTTACCCTTTTTCAGGTTATAAACAACTTCGGAGATACGGATGTTCAACTCACATCCTTCTAAAAGAGAGATTTTTATCGCCTGTTTTTCGACTTTCATCTGCAGGGTGCATCCACGGAAATTTACTTTGAATGTATAGCTGTCCCACGCTTGGGGGATGATGGGGTTGAAGTCGAGCTGTCCGTCCAGTATTTTCATTCCCGCAAATCCGCGTACGATGACCTGCCAACTTCCCGCCATGCTTGTGATGTGCAACCCTTGGTGTACCTCATTATTATAGTCGTCCAGATCCAGGCGCGTGGCATGCAGGAAGAGGCGGTAGGCTTCTTCCGTGTCGCCTATCCAGGCAGCCAGAATGGCGTGGACAAAAGGTGACAGGGATGATTCGTGTACGGTACGGGGTTCGTAGAACCGGAAGTTCCGGAGAATCGTTTCACGGTCAAAGTTTTCGTAATACAGGAACAGTCCTAACAGCACGTCGCTCTGCTTGATGTAGCACGAACGCAGGATACGGTCCCATGACCACCATTGGTTGATCGGCCGTTCGTTTGCCGGGATATCGTCCACCGTGGTCAGCTCCTTGTCCGGATAGCCGTCATCCTGTATGAAGATGCCCTGTTGTTCGTCCCGGGGGAGATACATTCCGTCGATAATCTTCTGCCAGCGCGAAGTCTCTTCGGCATAATTGAAGCGGGTGACACGGCGCACCCGTGCATACTCTTCCGGAAATTCGTGGGCCACCATCTCGATGCTGTCTATGGTGCTTTGCAGGCATTGCACGCAGGAGAAGTTGGTGTACCAGTTGTTGTTGACGTTGTTTTCGTATTCGTTAGGCCCCGTCACTCCCAACAGCACAAATTTTTGCCGTGCCTGCGAGTAGGATACCCGCTGGCTCCAGAACCGGCAGATGGCAATCATCACCTCCAGTCCGTAGCGGGCAATGTACTCTTTGTTGCCTGTCACCCTGGCATACTGCATGATGGCATATACTATGATGTTGTTGCGGTGTATCTCTTCGAAAGTGATTTCCCACTCGTTGTGGCATTCTTCTCCGTGGATGGTCACCATCGGATAGAGTGCCGCCCCGTCGGTAAATCCCAGTTTACGTGCGTTTTCGATGGCTTTGGGCAACTGGTTATAGCGGTAGAGCAACAGTTTGCGGCACACTTCTCTCGGGGTGGACAGCAGGAAGTAGGGCACACAGCACAATTCTGTGTTCCATTGCGTGTTGCCGCCGTATTTTTCTCCCGTGAATCCCTTCGGACCGATGTTCAGCCGCTCGTCGTCTCCCTGATAGCTCTGGTTCAGCTGGAAGATGTTGAACCGTATGCCCTGCTGTGCTTCCGGGTCTCCTTTGATCTCCACGTCCGTCTCCTCCCAGATTTTTGCCCACCGCTCCTTATGGGCTGCCGTCAGCGATTCCCATCCCTGCTCCCTGGCTGCTTTGGCTTCGTTCACAGCGCGCTCTACCAACTCCTGACGGTCACATTGCAGCGACGACACGATGGCGGTATACTTGATAAGAGTCACCTTCTCGCCGGGCTTCACGTCCGCTCCGGCGCTGAATCCTGTCAGTTTTTCTTTTTCTATCTTGATGGGGCTGACGCTTATCTGTTTGCTGTTCCTGAAGAACCGGTACGTCAGTGCGCAGCAGATTTGTGAATCTTCCCGCCGGGTTTGCGCCCAGAGGTAAGCGTAGTCGTTGGTGGTTTCGGCGCGCAGGATGTTCCACATCTTTTCGTCGAAATTGGCGCTTTCGTGCTTCACGTCGCCGTTCAGATAGGGTACCAGCGAGATTTTGCCTTCATAGTTCACCGATGTCACACTGTATTTTATCAGACACAGGTTCTGGTTGTCCATGCTGTTGATGTGCTCTATGTGCACTTCCAGCGTGTTGCCTTTGGGCGAAGTCACCCTGAAGTCACGGTACGAGATTCCCGCCTTCATGTCCAGCCTGCGTTCATAGCTCTCCACATCCCAGTGTGCCAGATCCAGTTCCTCGTCGATCAGGCGCACGTAGATGCCGCTCCAGTCCGGAGTGTTCGGTATGCGTGAGAAGAATCGCGGGTAACCGTTTTTCCACCATCCCACACGGGTGCGGTCCAGAAAAGTGATTCCTGCTACGTATGATCCCTGCAGGGAGTCGCTGCTGTAGGACTCTTCAAAATTGCCTCGCTGTCCGAAACGTCCGTTACCGAGGCTGAATATACTTTCCGAAGCGCGAAGGTTGTCGGCGTGAAAACCTTCTTCTATGATGTTCCATTCGTCTACCTTGAGGAATTTTTTCATGGTCATTGGGATTGTGTTTTTTAGATCGGCACCTAAGATACAAAAAAAACTTCTGATGCACAATCATTGTGCATCAAAAGTCTTTTTTTACCGTGGAGGACACAGGGTCCCGCAGGGTATTCATGTCGATAATCGATCGTCTAAGGATTCATTGCGTTGACTCCCAATGCTCCGAGTATGGCAGTAGCCACGGCTATCACCACTTTCAGCACTTTGTGCCAGATTGTTTTTTTCATTGCTTCGTGTGTTTTAAAATATTCATTTTTATGCCGTCGGATCATCTACAATATCTCCGTCGCCTCCGTCGCCGGAGGGCGTTTCACTCTTGATGTAGAACGACACATTGTTCTCTCCTCCGCGGGTGGTAGCCGTGCTGTCGTTTGCCAGTCGCAGGCTGTTGTCCACGGCAAAGCGGATATGCACACGCCTGATACCCTTTACGGTACACTCTTTTTCCGTTTCCGTTCCGGCGGAAGTCAGCGTGATGTAGAACGTACCGAGCCCGTCCACCTTCACTTTGTTTCCCTCCACCAGCGACTTTTTCAGTTGCCGGACGAATGCCTGCATGACGTGTGTCACGTCTTCCGCGCTCAGGGCTCCGGTGATTTCTATCTCTTTGGCGATGGAGGCGATGGTAGCTGTTTTGGAGCTGCCCGGCTCTTGTTTCAGATAATACTTTTGGGGCGACGATTTGTCGCTCAGATCTTTGTAGCGCTGATAGCGCATCACAGGTACTGCCATAATAAAATGTTTTTTGGATTCATAAAATGTTTTCTTTCTGTAATACATCAAGGCCTTTCTGATTACGATGTAAAGGTAGTACTTATGCTTTATCCCACAGGCTGTCCGGGGCAAGATGCGGGCATTGGCGGCTCTTTGGTCCCGTAAGTGCCTTTTTGAAGATAAAAACGGACAAGAAGCCTTGCCCGTTCCCTGCTTTTTTAGTATCTTAGTACTCTGAATCAATAAGTGTCACAAAGCAAAAATGAATCCGGTTCACCACAGAGTACACGGAGGACACAGAGAATATTTTTCTCTTAAATATCTTAATAAACAAGAATTTAAAACTCTGTGTCCTCTGCGTCCTCTGTGGTGAACCCAACTCAAAAAAACAGTATGGAAAAGAAACCAGAAACCACAGAGAAAAAGTTCCGGATAAAGAGTTATGGCAAGTCCGAACTGGCCTCGCTCTATATGCCCGAAATCAGTCCTAAGAGTGCCGCAAGCGAATTGCGCAAATGGATCGGCAAGTCTCCCGGTCTGACGGAGGCCCTTTCCGCTACCGGGCTGCGTACTAAAGACAAGCGCTATACGCCCGCCCAGGTGGAGTTGATCGTAGGGGCAATCGGCGAACCGGGATGACGATGGCGGGGTGGTCTTTCACGGCAGGAAATCGAGCGTTTTTTCGGTCTCCGCGTTTCCGCCCATTCCGAACCAGTGTTTGGAGTCGAACTGTGTGTTTCGTATCCGGTCGCCGGGGCGTTCCGCCGTGGCGTCCTCTTCGCAGGGCGAGTAGCGCCCGTTCACGGTATTAAACACAAAGCTGCACTCGCCGATATTTCCCAGGTGGCGGAACTTCACCTTTTTCACATGTACCCGTGTCACCCCTGCCTGCCGGTCGCGTTCCACCACCAGTCCGAAGTCACATTTATTGACGAATGCCGCCGATCCGTTGATGTCCTGCAGCGTGGGTACGGGCAGGCGTTTCGTCAGCGGGTCTGTCTGCATCTTGCGTGGATGCGCCACGAGGATGACGAGGCATTGGTGCCTTTGGGCGAAGTTTGCCAGCAGGTCGAGGAATGCCGAGATATATTGCGTTTCCGTCTGTCCGCCCGGGATGCGGTGTTCCAGCCGGTTGAAAGGGTCCAGTACCAGTATGCGGATGCCCCGCCTCCTCACCAGTTGGCGTGCCCGTTCCAGTATCGATTCTACGGTGAAATCTTCTTTGGGCAGGATGCTCGAAATGTTTTCCGCCAGATAGCGTTGCGCTTTCTCGTAGAGCATTTCGGTCATCAGTCCCTTGCGGAAACGCTGTCCGGTCAGTTTTTCGGTCAGTTTGGCCAGGTGATAGGGGAGGGGTTGGTTTTCGGGGCTGAAATAAGCTGTCCGCCATTGGTGGTTGAGGCAGAGGCGCAGCACCAGTTCGTCCGTGAACTCCGATTTTCCGTCGCCCGGGTGTCCCGTGATGACGCAGAGCCTTCCGGTCTCGAAGGTGCAGAGGTCGTCCAGGTTCTTCAGTCCCGTTTCCGCTCCCCGTGACAGTCCGTTTTCAAAAAGTATGCGCATCTCTTCGTCCACATCGGCCGCTGTATATACGCCTTCCAACGGCATCTCCGGGGCGTCGGCAAGTGCCTGCGACAATGCTTCCGGACCCGCCTTTACCAACAGCTCGTTGGCGTCTTTGCACCCTTCGCCGTAGCTGACCACCCTGCAACGTTCGCGTCCCAGGCGGCGGAGCAACTCCTGTTTCAGTTCTTCCCCTTTCGGGTCGGCATCGCCGGCTATGTAGATCACCCGCTTATCTTCGAAATGGCTGTCCACAAAGCGGTCCATCCACTTCAGGTTACGGTTGGCACCTCCGGGCACCGATATCACGTCAGTGCGCCCTGCCGTGACAAAGGCGGCTGCATCCAACTCTCCTTCGGTGATGATACATTCCGGGGTGCCTTTGATGCCGTCGATGTTGTAGGGAATCAGTTCCGCTCCGGTGAGCATTTTGAAGTGTTTATGGAGCGTGGCACGGAACTTGATGTTTACCAGCCGTCCCTCTTCCAGATAGTTGAAGCAGAGACAGGGTTCTTCAAGTCCGCTTTGGGGCATGTATTGCACCGACGAGGTGATGTGCAGTTGTTCCGCCGCGTGTGCACTGATGTGGCGTTCGTCCGCCAGCCATTTCAGTTGCACCGGAGTGAGAGGGGTTTCGTTGGCAGGTTTTTGGGGACGTTGGGGGACAGCGGTGCCGTCCGGGGCTGTTGGCCGGGGGCTTGTCCGGTTTCTTTCGGCGGGGAAGTCCACCAGCGGATCTCCTGTCTTTCGTCCGCCATGCTTTCCGCTTCCGTCGTCTGCCACTCCGCTCCATCCGCAGTAATGGCATTTGTAGAGTCCTGAGTCCAGGTCCACCGAAAGGGACTTGTCACTTTTGTTGCTTCTCTGCCCGATACATCGGGGGCATTTGGTCTTGATGTGGCCTGCTGTGCGGCCGTAGGCATCAAATTCGATGCCGAGTTCACGAAAATTAAATGATTTCATGGTCGATTTCCATTTGTTTTTAGGCGTTTCTCTAAACTTGCCGGAAACGGAAATCTGGGTAATGGTTTTGATTTCACCACAGAGGACACAGAGGGCACAGAGAGATTAATTGGCTGCGCTCTGTAGTAAGTTTTCAGACAAAAGAACAGAAGAACAAACAAATAAAGGATAATTTGCTCTTTTGTTCTTTTGTCTAAAAAAACTCTGTGTCCTCTGTGTCCTCTGTGGTGAGTATCCTTAAGATAGCTTTTCTATTTCTTCAATGGGCAGGCCCGTTATTTGGTGAATGGTTTCGGGCGGGAGGTTCAGTGATTTCATCTTTCGGGCGTTTTCTCTTTTCTCTTCGATCCGTCCTTTCTTAAATCCTTCCTGTCTGCCTTCCGCCAGCCCTTCCTGTCTGCCTTCCGCCAGCCCTTCCTGTCTGCCTTCTTGTCTGCCTTCCAGTGCGGCTGTACTCAGCACGTCATTTTGTATCATGACAGCATTGATATGCTCGTCATACGCCAGTCGTTCTTTTTTATCCATGTTGTAATAAATCAGTTTCCGGCGTGCCTCTTCCAGTCCGGGTGCTTTTGTATCCGGGCGGATGATGCCGGTTTTGAGATATTCAATCCATTCTTCGAGGGGAGTGACGGCTACTTTGTTGAATTCGTTCACCCGGATCAGGAAGTATTCGGGGAAGATTTCGGCAGGCAGTTTCCGTATGATGGCGTTCTTCTCTTTAGTGGTCACTTCAAGGAAGTCGCCTGTATGTACCCCCACGAAAGTGTTCTGCCCGTGATATAGGTAGTCGTTTCCCCGTCCGATGTCGAAATAGAGTATGCTGACGGAGTACACCTTCTTCACCTCCGAGTAGAGTTCTCCCAGTTCGATATGCTCTGTGATGGCCTTTGCCACTCCGAAGAGGATTCGCTCCAGATAATAGATTTCGCGGGTGTTCTGCACCTCTACGATGATGATTTCGTCTTTGCTGTTCCGTGCCTTGATGTCCACGCGGTTGAATTTCTCGTTTTCGCGCTGTTGGTTTCCTTCACTTTCCAGTATCTCTACGATGCGTATCGGTTCGTTCAGCAGCACTGTGAGGAAACCCTCCAGCACGCCGAAGTTGGCTTTATTGCGCAACAGCCGTTTCACCGCCCAGTCAAATCGGATATATCTGTCTGTATAATCCATTATCGTACCTCCTCTTTGTATTCATATCCCGCAAATATAGCTTTTAAAAGGGATGATTCCAAATTAGAGCCTGTTTAATTTATCACAAAGTCTCACACGGAGATTAATTGGCTGCGCCCTGCCTGTTTTCAGACAGAAGAACAAAAGAACACATAAAGAATCGTTTGTTCTTCTGTCTAAAAAAACTCTGTGATATTCTGTGGTGAGTTTTCAGACAGAAGAACAGATGAACACATAAAGAATAATTTGTTCTTTTGTTCATCTGTCTAAAAAAACTCCGTGTCCTCTGTGTCCTCTGTGGTGAATGTCCGTTTCCGATAAGTCAAAGAGCGATATTGGTTTTCTTTACGTTTCCTGCCGGCAGAGACCGTTCTCCCTGCCGCCATTAGTCTCCGGTGGTGCCGTCATTCCGTCCACTTCCCCGACTCGGAGCTCCACACGGCGTTCTCCGACGGGCGGGGCGGTGCTTCGTCCGGGATGTGCTCTCCGCAATAAGAGCGGGCTCCTGTCAGCGGGTCGTGCTGCTCAAAGCGGTAAGCGTCTGCTCGGCGTTCGGTTGCTTCCAGGCGGTTCAGCACAGTGTCCAGCGCCTGCCGGGTGGCAGAGCCGCGACGGATGAAGTTGCTGAAGTAACTTTTGGCGTCGGCTATGGAGAAGAGGGTTTGCTCTTTGCCATACGTCACGATATGTTGCTTGAAGAATGTCCGGATGTGTGGCAGCAGCTCCATGAAGCGGAAGCCCATGCCTGAGTGCATGGCCTGCACCTCCAGCCACGACTGTTCGCCGAAAGCACTCTCCACGTATGTTTCCCATCTTTGCGGCGAGGGCTGTCGGGGCGGTTCCGTTATTGGGACGGAAGGAGGCTCGGGGGCAGTCCTGATTATCTCTTCTTCTTCTTTTTCTTTTAATATATTCTTTTTCTTACACCGTGTTGCGGTGAAACGCCCGTTGGCAGCACGTTTCACGGTGACTTTCACCCCACCCGCGGTGGTGGCTCCGGCAACCGCAGTCCCGGTTGCAGCGGATTCTCGACGGTCCGTCCCGGTTGAAATGCGGTTCCGGACGGGGGTATCCGGTTCGGTGTTCATCTCTTCGTCGAGATAGATGCTTGAGAAGCTGCGCCCGCTTTCGTCTTCCGTGTAGAGGCGGAACTGGCGGAAGTCGCACACTATCTTTTGCAGCTTTTCCAGGGATACATTCCAGCGGCGTGCCAGTGCAGGCAGTGAAGCAAAGGCGCAGCGATACCCCTCGTGTTGTCGTAACTCGGCCAGCAGGACGGTATAGATGCCTATGCCTTCTATGCCGTTCTGTTCGCATAGGGCGATCACCCGGTCGTCGGACATCATGCTGACGCGATAGCGGAAAAATAATTCGTATTTCATAATAGTGCAAGTTAAATGATTTGATTCTGTGCAGAGTGCTTTCTTTCAAACCTATTCTGCAGCAGCAAAGGTAGGGCTTCGGGTGCGTATTTCCATATAATCCTCCGGAGGCGTTCTACGCCTTCCGGAGTGTTTCTTCATTGTTTTTCTCTTTCATCTCGTTCCAGAGCTTAAACAGCTCTCTTTCAATGTATTCCTCCGATACGGACTGTTGAGGACGGTAGATGCTCCGGAAGTCATAGGCACGGCATAGCTGGTGTGTCAGATGGGGGATGAACGGCTTGTCCGGATCGAAGGTATCGAGGCTGACCGCATTCCGGAGAGCAAACGTAAGTAACTGATTTCTTTCTCTTTGTATGACAATTCGATCCTCTTTCGTAGAGTAAATCTTGTTACATACTTCCAGAATCTCTTCCGGGTCTTCAAACACTAATTTCAGGCTTCCTTCGTTGATTTCAGCCTCACATTTAAAAAAAATTCTTTCTTCATTATTTTATTATTATTTACAATAAATGAAGCTGCAAAATTAAGGTATATTAGTGAAAAACGAACGGTTTAGAGGCTTTGATAACATTCTTTAATAAATAAGAAATGTCTGGTGATGTTTGGAATATATTACTGATTATAAGAAGAATATACTTATTTATCTGTTTCAAAAAACGTACGTCTTTTGGCACAAAAATAGTCTCTTCTTCTTGTTTATCCAAATAATTTATAAATAATATTTTTGGATAAAATGTATTTATGTTTGTCAAAAGGCGTTTTTATCGTGGTTTCAAGGCATTTTTGACCATCGGGTGAGAAGGTTGAAAAGCTGATACAATGAAATGTGAATTAAAACTTGAAAAGTGGAGTGCCAAAAGACGTACGTTTTTTGAAACACAAATAGTAATGAAAGATACTGCTTGGAGATTGCAATGTACTGATAATAAAATGATTATATCGTGCCCGTGTCTTGAAATAGGACAAAGAGTAACTTTGTAAGCATTTGGCTGCTAATTCGTTTTATTAATATGATAATTGAATATTTATGAAAAGGTCATTTTTATGTATTAGAACTGCGCTGATAGGAATATCCTTATTCGCAGTGTCTTCTTGCTATTATGACGACTCCGAATTAAGGGGGCGTCTGGATCAGGTGGAAGGTAAGGTAGCCGAACTGGAAAAGTGGTGTACTACCGTAAACCAAGAGATTCTATCATTGAAAGGATTGGTGGAAGCTCTGGAAAATAATGATTTTGTGACCGGGGTGACGCCGTCAGAAGAGGGGTATGTCATCACGTTCTCGAAAGGAGGCAATATTACCATAAAGAACGGCAAGGACGGTCAGGATGGTGAAGACGGCAAAGACGGTGAGGATGACAAAGATGGCAAGGACGGAGTCAACGGAGTAAGCCCGGTTATAGGAGTGGCCAAAGCCGCCGACGACCTGTACTACTGGACCGTGCAGACGGGCACAGGTGCTCCGGCCTGGATGACGGATGCCAATGGAGACAAGATACGTACCACCGGGGATGAAGGTGATAAGGCAATTTCCCCGACTTTGAAAACCGGGTCGGAATTGGGGGACGGGTACAAGGCGGACGCTGTGTATCTTTCGGTAGATGGCGGCGGGACATGGACGAAGGTATCCGGCGATAACGGAACTAATGGAACTGACGGGGTTGACGGAACCAACGGAACCGATGGAAAAGACGCTGTTTTCGCGGGCATGGACAATTCGGATCCGGATTACGTCGTGTTCATTCTGTCTGATAACACTCCGGACGATCTGACGGACAATCCCACTTTGCGCATCCCTAAGTATATCGCGCTGGGGCTGGATTTCTTTTCGGGGACCACTCCGATAGACCTGAGCCGGACCATCGCCATGGACGAGATGGACGGAATCACCTATCAAATAAAGGGAGATGCCGGTAAAGTGCGTGTATCGCTGTTCAGGCAAACCAATGACGGATGGCTTGTGACTGTTGACGAGACAAACAGGAAGATCGATGCCACCGCCATCACCGGAAAGAATGACGTGACGCTGATGGCTACGGACAATGCGGGACACAGCACTTTCTACCTCCTGAGCCTGACGAAGAACGCCGAAAATGACGGTACGGCAGCCAAACCCTACCGGATCAGGAACAAAGCGGACCTGATGGGGCTGGCCTACAGTGTGAACCGGGGCGATGCGTACAGCGGCAGGCATTTCAGGCTTGAAGCGGACATCGACCTGAACGGGACCCGCTGGACGCCTGTCGGAGGGGAATTGGGTTCGGCCGGCTTCAGCGGTGTGCTGGACGGACAGGGGCATACGGTGTCGAACCTGAAAATAGAAAAAGCGGATGTCTTTTATTACTATGGATTAGTGGGCTACGCCGTGTCGGCGGAGATAAAGAATATCCGGATTGAATCTCCGAAATTCGAGATGCTTCAAGGGGAGCGTATAGGCGGACTGATCGGAGGAGCCCAGGGCAGTACGGTTACCGGTTGTCAGGTGACGGATATAGAAGTTAACGGTGAGAATTGTGGAAATATCGGCGGCCTGATAGGAGTGGCGGAAAATAGCGACATAGAATCTTGCACGGTGCTTGGCGGAGAAATTATCGGACAGAGTTATGTAGGCGGACTGATAGGGGATGTCAATGCAGGTACCGTTCTTCATAGCAGGGCTGCCTGCGCTGTGGCTGCCGAAAATGTTGTGGGCGGATTGATAGGCTTGGCCCAGCAAGTCGGTACCATTACGGACTGTTCCGCCACGGGCAATGTAATTCTGACCGGTGTGCGAGGGTCCTATGCCGGTGGGTTGATCGGGGGGAACTCCAGTAGTTTTAGCGCGCAGACGATTATGGCCTGTTATGCTACCGGAACGGTTACTTCCGGTGGAAACGGCCCAGTTAACCTGGGAGGGCTGATAGGGCGCAATGACATGAATGGCGCTACACAAAGCATTGTGCTGTGTTACGCCACGGGGGACGTGTCGTCCGCTACCCATAATCGGGAGAATTATTTGGGCGGACTTATCGGCGCTTCACGGCAGCAATCTACGCAATCTATACTGGCCTGTTACGCTACGGGAACCGTCAGCACGACCGGCAGCTATGATAAAAATGTAGGCGGACTGTTCGGGCGATATGACCTCTACGATGGAGTAGCCCGAATGACCGGGTGCTATACCACTTGCAATAAAGGAACGTATGGATTTGGGACCGGGTCTGATGAAACCCGTTTGACGCTGACCGATGTGGAAATTATCACGGGTCCTGTCACCGGTAAGGTCAGTGATATGAACCGGGCGGCAGAGAGGTTTCCTTATCAGTATGACGAAAACGCTAAGATCATATCTATGGAGTGACAGGCAAGGCTGAGCGGCCGGAAGAGGAGGTTGTGTCAGAACCCTTTTCACCACGGAGTAACACAGAGTATCACAGAGTCTTTTTATTAATAATCAACAACTTTAAATCGCCTCTGTGTTACTCTGTGTCCTTTGTGGTGGGTTTCGACACATACTCCTCTCCGGCTTACTTTTCGTGATGCACCACCGTCTCTTTGATGAAATAGACGCAAACGGCTCCCACGATCAGCAGTACGCCCGCCAATACCAGCATGTTCACCTGATGTCCGCCGACAAGGTGGAGGATGCCTCCGCCGACGAGTGCCGCTACAATTTGCGGAACGCAGATGGTCCCGTTAAACAATCCCAGGTAAGCACCCATATTCTTGCCCGAAACAGAATTGGTCAGGATGGTGAACGGCAGGGCGAGCATGGCTGCCCAGGCGCATCCGATCAGTAGGTAGGAGGCAAACAGCAGGTATTCGTTGTGGAAGAAGAGGGTGGATATAAATCCGGCGCCACCCAGCACGAGGCTCAGTGCGTAGGCCTGCTTGCGTGCCTTGAACAGGGGGAGCACCACTGCCCAGATGACCGAGCCGATGGCCTGTACGGCAAACAGGACACCTACCCAGTTGCCCGCTTCCTGATAGCCTGCGCTCTGCACGTCGGTGGTGCCCCATACGGTGGCTGCGATGGCACCGTTGGTATACGTCCACATGTACATGAAGGCCGCCCAGCAGAAGAACTGTACCAGACCTACCGTCCAGAATACTTTCGGGGCATGCTTCAGCAGAGAGATGAAGTCGGTTTTCTCTTTCTTTTCGTCGGCTGTGATACCGTGGAATTCTTCAAACTCTTTCGGGGGCATCTCTTTCACTTTTACCGTGGTGTAGATGACGCACAGGATCAGGATGGCGGCACCGATGTAGAACGAGTAAATCACCGAATCGGGTACCGTCCCCTTGCCCGCCGTATTGCTGATGCCGATAAACGTGAAGATGAACGGGAACAGATAACCTACCAGGCTGCCGGCATTGCATAGGAAGCTCTGGATGGAGTAGGCCAGTCCCTTCTGCTTCTCGTTTACCATGTCGCCCACCAGCATTTTGAAAGGCTGCATGGCCATGTTGATCGAAGTATCGAGGAACATCAGCGACACCAGTCCGAAGGTCATCGCCGTGCCCACTGCCATGCCGAAACTGCCTGCGTTGGGCAGCAGGCACATCACGAGCACCGCGATCAGAGAACCTACAAAAAGGTAAGGGATGCGCCGGCCGAAGCGTGTCCAGGTTTTGTCGCTTGCCGAACCGATGATGGGCTGTACGATGATTCCCGCTAACGGAGGGAGTATCCAGAAATAGCTCAGACTGTGCGGATCGGCGCCTAATGTGGCAAATATGCGGCTGATGTTGGCGCTTTGCAGTGCGTATGCAATCTGTACGCCGAAAAAACCGAAGCTGATGTTCCACAGCTTCCAAAAACTTAAGTCAGGTTTTACTTTCATGGTGAATCTATAATTATATTGTTTTGAGTTCACCACAGATTGCACAGATTAACACAGATTGATAATTTGCCTTATTTATTACCAATAAAATTAAAGAATCTGTGAAAATCGGTGTAATCTGTGGTGAACCCGGTTTATTTCGTTGTTCCTCGTACCACCAGGTTGGTCCGCACGATTTTGTTGCTGCTTTTTCCTTCATCGTTTCCCTCCAGTTTTTCTATCAGCAGCTTGATGGCACTTTTGCCTACCTCCTCGCCGTGCTGCTCTACCGTGGTCAGTTTCGGGTCTGTGCTTTGGGCAATGGCTCCGTCTGTGAACCCGCAGATGGACACTTCGTCCGGCACTTTCCGTCCCACCAGTTTGCAGGAATAGAGGATGCCCGATGCCGTTTCGTCGTTGATGGCAAAGAAACCGTCCGGACGGTCGGGGCCTTCCAGCAGGGCGGGAGTAATGGCAATTGCTTTCTCGCGGGTATCACACAGCTTGATCATGCTCTGGTCTACCGGAATCCGGTACTTCTTCATGGCATCCAGATAACCGTTCCGCCGGTTCTTGGAGATTTCGAGGTGAGGGGCGGCGCTGTAAAAAAAGATGCGTTTGCATCCGGTCTGTATCATATACTCCACCGCCGCAAACGAGCCCGCGTAATCGTCCACCACCACCCGTTCGGTATTGATTCCGGTACAGATACGGTCGTAAAACACGATGGGGATATTATTGTCCAGCAACTCCTGGTAATGGTCGTATTGGGAGGTGTCTTTGGCCAGGGAAGTGATGACCCCGCAAACCCGTGCCGCGAGAAAAGAGTGGACGATTTTCACTTCCCGTTCATACTCTTCGTTGCTCTGTGCCACCAGGATGTTGTATCCGGCTTTTGCCGCCGTCTCCTCGATGCCGCTCAGCACACACGAAAAAAAGTGGTGCACGAGTTGTGGAATGATGACCCCGATGGTGTTGGAACGGCTCGTGCGCAGGTTCAGTGCCAATACATTAGGCTTATAATTATGTTCGCGCGCGTACTTATGTATAGCGTCCCTTGTTTCCTGGCTGATGTCGGGATTGTCCTTCAAGGCCCTCGATACGGTGGAGGGGGAGACTCCCAGTTCGCGGGCGATGTCTTTGATCGTGATTTGCGGTTTATTCATGGTTGATTGGTTTTATTCACCACAGATTACACAGATTTTCACAGATAAATGATTTATTTCATTGAGAATTAGATTCAAAGAATCTGCGTTAATCTGTGTAATCTGTGGTGAACTTGATTCGTTTTTCACCCAAAGGTAAATGATTTTATATAAAAACAAAACCAATGTATTTACGGATTTGTTTAATATGATACAAAAATAGTGTAAAGGAGGCTAAAAAGTTCGGTGACAATGTGCTATAACCCCGCTTTTACGGTGCAATCGTTTGCGTAGTTGCGGGAGCGGATTTGTCGGACATTAAATAAGTGGCTGTCGCTTAATATACTATTTTTGCTACGTAATCAAGAACGGGAATGGAGTCGTTCATTCTCTATGTAAAGTTTAGAAATCATATTAATATTTATATTGTTAACTTTAATTTTTAAATGCATGAAGCAAGTTAATCTTAGAATCTGTCGTATGATTCTGCCCCTGTTGTTTGGGCTATTCTTGTCATTGAGCGCTTATGCACAGCAAGTCTCTGTCAAGGGACATGTGAAAGATTCAACGGGTGAACCCGTAATCGGCGCAAATGTGGTTGTGAAGGATAATTCTTCTATCGGTACGATTACCGATCTGAACGGAAACTTTGTTCTGAGTGTTCCTCAACATTCTACCCTCGTGATTTCTTTCATCGGTTACAAGCCGGTTGAAGTGAAAGCTGCTCCCAGTGTGGCGGTGACCCTCCAAGATGATGCGGTGATGCTTCAGGAAGCGGTGGTGATCGGTTATGGTACCGTGAAGAAGAATGACGTGACCGGTTCGGTGATGGCAATCGATGCGGACAAGATGGTAAAAGGTATGGCTACTTCGGCTTCCGACCTGTTGGTGGGTAAGGCCGCAGGTGTCAGCGTGATTACCGACGGCGGCGCTCCGGGAGCCGGGGCTACGATCCGTGTGCGCGGAGGTTCGTCCATGTCGGCCAGCAACGACCCGCTGATCGTTATTGACGGGGTGCCTGTCGATAACACCGAAATCAAAGGTATGGGCAATCCGCTCTCTACCGTCCACCCCAATGACATCGAGACGTTTACGATTCTGAAAGATGCCTCTGCTACTGCTATTTACGGTTCGCGTGCCTCCAATGGTGTTATCATCATTACCACCAAGAAGGGACAGTCGGGACGCGTGAAGGTGGACTACAGCGGCACGTTCTCTATCAGTACGAAGTCGAATACGGTCGATGTGATGAAGGCAGACGATTTCCGTAATTTCGTGATCGAGAAGTTTGGCGAGAATAGTCTTCAGGCCAATGCTTTGGGCAAAACTTCTACCGATTGGCAAGACGAAATATTCCGTACGGCTTTCAGCACCGACCATAATGTAAGTGTGTCCGGAGCCGTTCCGCATATGCCTTATCGTGTGTCTGTGGCGTATACAAACGAAAACGGTATACTGAAGACTTCGAACATGCAACGTCTGACAGGTGCCATTAACCTGAACCCCAACTTCTTCGACAAGAAGCTCAACATCCAGCTGAATGTGAAGGGAGTGTACAACAAGAACCGTTTTGCCGACCGTGCAGCTATCGGGCTGGCTACCCAGTATGACCCCACACAGCCTGTCTATATGGAAGGAAACCCTTACGGAAACGGATACTTTATGTATATGAAGCAGGAGGGAGAGAAGGTTTCTCCGATTGATATCGGTCTGGCCAACCCTGTTGCCATGCTTGAAGAGAAAGATGACAAATCGACCGTTTACCGCAGTATCGGCAATGCGCAGATCGATTATAAATTCCACTTCCTGCCCGAACTGCGCGCTAACCTGAATTTAGGTTATGACGTGTCGAAGAGTAAGGGTGACGTGATTATCGCCGACAATTCACCGCTGACTTACTGTACGGGTAATTTTAAAAGTGGTTTTGGTGAAAACAGCCATTATACACAGTTGAAGCGCAACACCTTGCTCGATTTCTACTTGAACTATACCAATACGTTCGGAGTCAACTACATCGACGTCATGGCAGGTTACTCCTGGCAGCATTTCTATAATTCGACTACCAACTCTTATCCCTACTCGGCCGCTTATGCAGAGAAGACCGGGGAAGAATTCTATAAGAAGGGGGATGACTATGCGAGCGAAAGCTACCTGGTTTCTTTCTTCGGACGTCTCAACTATACATTGTTGAACCGTTATCTGGTGACATTCACCTTGCGTAACGACGGTTCTTCACGTTTCAGCCCGGACAACCGCTGGGGATTGTTCCCGTCCGTAGCACTGGCGTGGAAACTGAACGAGGAGTCATTCCTGAAGAATGTGAACGCTATCTCGGACCTGAAGCTGCGTTTGGGCTATGGTGTGACCGGACAGCAGAACCTGGGTAACGGAGACTATCCGTATATGGCCCGCTATATGTACTCCAAGGCAGGTGCCAACTATTATTTCGGTGACACCGAATACTCTCTGATTGCTCCGCAACCTTACGACCAGAACCTGAAGTGGGAAGAAACCACTACCTGGAACGTAGGTATCGATTACGGTTTCCTGAATGGACGCATCACGGGTACAATCGACTATTACTTCCGTAAAACGAAGGACTTGCTGAACACCGTTACAGCTCCTGCCGGAACCAACTTCAGCAATCAACTGCTGACCAATGTAGGTACATTGGAGAACAAAGGTTTTGAATTCAGCATCAATGCCCATGCCGTTTCAACCAAAGACTGGAACTGGAACATCGGCTACAACATCTCTTACAATAAGAACAAGATCACCAAGATGACCTTCAACGACGACCCCAACTATGCCGGTGTCATCCATGGCGGTATCGACGGTGGTACAGGATACAACGCCCTGATCCACCGGGTAGGCGAGGCATTCAACTCCTTCTACGTGTTCGAGCAGATTTACGGTCCCGACGGTAAACCTATCGAAGGTGCCTATGTAGACCAGAATGGCGATAACCAGATTAACGACGCCGACCTGATCTGCTTCAAGAAAGCTGCTCCCGACGTGTTCATGGGGCTGACCTCACAACTTTCTTATAAAAACTGGGACTTTTCATTTGCTTTGCGCGGCAGCTTTGGTAACTATGTTTACAACAACGTACAGTCCAACCGTGAAGCATACGAAGGCGCCAATATGTATGACCAGACCGGATTCCTGAAGAACCGTCTGACCTCTGCCCGCAGCACCGACTTCAAGAACGCTCAATACCGTTCGAGCTATTACGTTCAGAATGCTTCGTTCGTGCGTATGGACAACATCTCTTTAGGATATACGTTCAACAAGCTCTTCAATGATAAACAGAGTGCACGCGTATATGCTACGGTACAGAATCCGTTTGTCATCACTAAGTACAAGGGACTGGATCCGGAAATCAGTGGTGAAGGAATCGATAACAACATCTATCCTCGCCCCCGTGTATTCATGATCGGCCTTAATCTCAATTTTTAAATCTGTAAAACATGAAAACAATAAAATTTAAATATCTTCTTCCCTGTGCATTGCTGGGAATGATGTTAGGAGTAGCGTCTTGTGTGAACGACCTCGATACGGTTCCACTGGACAAAGACGAATTGGTTTCCGACGTTGTTTTCGGGAACGAGCCTTTAGCCTATGAACAGAGCCTTGCTAAGATTTATGCGGGTATGGCCATCGGTGGTAACAGCGGAGGTGACTCCGATCAGGATGTGGTAGGTATCGACGGCGGTAGCCAGGCTTCCTTCCTCCGTGTATTGTGGAATATGCAGGATCTGCCTTCGGACATCGCACACTGTGCATGGAACGACCCCGGTATCCCTGAATTCAACCACATCTCCTGGGGTGCATCCAGTCCGTGGATCAAGGGTTCATATTACCGCCTGTTCTATCAGATCAACGTAGCCAATGCCTATCTGCGCGAAACGACCGAAGATAAACTGGATGCCCGCGGTTGCGACGCTTCACTGAAAGCCTCGATCAAGACATGGCGTGCCGAAGCCCGTTTCCTGCGTGCACTGAGCTATGAGTATGCGCTCGACCTGTATCGCAATGTACCGTTTGTAGACGAAAACAGCCCGATCGGAAGCATTCCGCCGAAGCAGATCATGGCTGCCAACCTGTTCAACTGGATTGAGAAAGAGCTGACTGAGTGTGTGGAAGATATGTCGGAACCGACAGTGGGATACAGCCAGGACTACGGACATGCCAACAAGGCTGCCGCATGGGCACTCTTGTCACGCTTGTACCTCAATGCGGAGACTTACGTCGGCCTGAACAAATACACCGAATGTATCACGTATGCAAAGAAGGTGATCGAAGTGGGCTATCAGTTGGAACCTGTTTATGTGGATATGTTCAAGGCAGACAATCACTTGTCTAACGAAATGATCTTCCCTGTACGCTATGAAGGCGACCAGACGATGACCTGGGGTGGTATGACCGCCTTCTTATGTTGGGGGGCTACGGCAACTCAGGATGAAGTCAACGCCAAAGGAGCATGGCAGGGTGTGAGGGCAAAATCTTCACTCTACAACCTGTTCCTTAAAGAGAGCGGCAGCGATGCGGATACCCGTAAGGCAATGCTTCGTACCGATCTGACGACCAGTATTGAAATTATTGACGAAAATACATTCCAGAATAATGGTATTCCTGTTACCAAATACTTCAATGTGAACAAGGACGGAACGCTGCCTCCTTCTAAGGAAGCTTACGTTGACTTCCCGCTCTTCCGTCTGGGTGAGATCTACCTGACGTATGCGGAAGCTGTGCTCAGAGGCGGTCAGGGTGGCGACAGAGCTACTGCTCTCCGTTATGTGAACGATCTGCGTAAAAGAGCTTACAGTGATAAAACGCTGGCTCCTATTTCCGATTCCGATTTGACATTGAACTTCATCATTGACGAGCGGGGACGTGAATTCTTTTTCGAAGGACAACGCCGTACGGACCTGGTACGTTTCGGACTGTTTACTACTGCCGGTTATGTATGGCCCTGGAAGGGCGGTGCTGCTAAAGGTAAGGCTGTAGAGAACTTCTACAACGTGTTCCCGATTCCGTCAGACGATATCGGTTCTAACACCAATCTTAAGCAGAATGAAGGATACTAAAATCGAATGACCATTAAAAACAACGAATAAGATTATGAAGAAAATATATTTCTATACACTGTTGTTAGGGCTCCTGGCTTTTACGGCTTGTGAAGACGAGAAGTCGCCCGTCATGGAGTTGCAGAAAGCCTCTGCTTTTGAGCCTTTCTCTCAAAGCGACTTTACTTTCAACGATGAAAATGCTGCGGCGGAGTTTCCTGAGATTAAGTGGACGCCGGCGGACTATGGAGTGAAGGCAGTGGTGAACTATGACGTTACCCTGACGAATGACGCGAATGCGAAAACCGTTTTATTAGGTGAAACCGGGGCTACCGTCCTGAAGTTTACCAATGCACAGATGAACGCTATGATGGCCAAAGTGGGCGCTTATCCGGGACAGACTTATAACTTTACGATTACGCTGACTTCTAAGGCGTATGACGTGACAGCTGATCCGGCTTCGAACTCGATTACTTTCAAGGCTACTCCTTTTGATCCGAATGCGGTTGACTGGAAATTTGCTTATGTGGCCGTGGGTTATCCCGACTGGGACTATATGAATGCTTACCTCCTGGGCGACCCGGATGGCGACGGGGTATATCAGGGATATGCCAACTTTGACGCGGACGGCGCTTCGTATGCCATTGTGGACGGAAGTGATCTTACCAAGGTTCTGGCAAAGGACCTGACGGTTGCGAAAAAAGGATTTTACGGAATCAAGGTAGATGCCGGAGGTAAGGCAGAACAGAGCGGGCCCCTTGTATGGGGAGTGGTAGGAGACGCTACTTCCAGTGGTTGGGATAAAGATACGCAAATGGACTATGACGCCACCACCCGCTTATGGACGGTGACTACTCCGTTGCTTGACAAAGAGTTTAAATTCAGGTCGAACAATAGCTGGGATTCCGATAACTACGGAGCAGTGCCCGGTAAGGAGTCTGAGCTTGAAGGCGAACTGGTGGCAGGGCCTACTAACTTCAAGGTGCTGAAAGCCAGCCCGTACGTGATTACCCTGAATCTGACAAATGCCGGTAAATATTCTTATAGCATGGTGGAAACCACCGTTGAACTGTCCAGTGCGGAAATGGCGCTGCCGGGAAGCTATCAGGGATGGGACGCCGAGAAAGACGATTGCTACAAAGTAGTGTCTGCCGCCCGCGACTTTATCTATACCGGGACACACTATTTCGATGCCGATACCAAATTCAAGTTCTGGGATGCCGGAGTATGGATCGGTATAGTAGGCTCTATCAATTGGGATGGAGATAAGAACGTAGGGACATTTATTCTGAAACCCAGCGATGGCGATAACATCAAGATTGAAACAGCCGGTTACTATCGGGTAGGTGCCGATATGAAGAAGCTGACAGCTTCGTTGACCAAGACCGGATGGGAAGTGATCGGTGACGCCACGCCCGGCGGATGGGATAAAGGAACCTTGATGAATTATGATCCGGCAACCAAACTCTGGTCGGTGGATGTTGTTCTGGTGGCCGGTGAGATGAAGTTCAGATGGGATGGTGCATGGACTGTCAATCTGGGCGGCACTCTGGGAGCACTGACTCAAGATGGTGACAATATGAAGGTGACAGCCGGAACTTATACCATTGTGTTGAATCCGGATGCCAAAACGGCTACCATGACTAAGAAATAATCCTGTATTTTTTACCACAGGTAATTTTCTCACCACAGAGAACACAGGGTAACACAGAGTATTCATGTCGATAATCAGTGACATAAAAATCGACTCTGTGTTACGCTGTACCCTCTGTGGTGAATTTTTATATACCCCTCTCTTCTTTTTATATACAATAATACCTTTTAATCTATGAAATATTTATCTTTTCCGTTTCTGCTTCTCCTGCTTCCGCTGATTGGTTTCGGTTGTTCGTCGGATGAAGAAGAAACCGATTCTCTGATCCTTTCGTCTGATAGTGAAACTTATTTTGAGCAAGGCATTGACTTTCCCGCTACTTCTGGAACACGGACTTTGTCGTTCTCGGCAGGGCGTCCGTGGCGGATCTCGCTGACCGGTGCGGATACACGTACGGCGGCAGACTGGTGTACGGTGACTCCGTCTTCGGGTGGGGCGGGCGACGCTTCCGTCACTGTCAGTACACAGGAAAACACCGGTTATGACAGCCGGAGCGTGAAACTGACCTTGGTGACAGGAGGAATTGAAAAGAGCTTTACCGTTTCACAAAAGCAGAAAGATGCGCTGACACTGACGGCCTCCCGCTTCGAAATAGGCAAAGAAGGAGGAAATGTGCAGGTGGAAGTAAAAGCCAATATCGCATTTGAGGTCGAAATCCCGGAAGCGGGCTGCAGTTGGATTTCTCAGGTCAATACCCGCGGATTGGTGTCTGCCAACCTGACTTTTGCGGTGGCTCCCAATCAGGGGCCGGCCGGGCGTGAAGGAGAGATTGTGATCAGGAGCGGCAGCCTTTCGGAAAAGCTCCGGATCACACAGGAGGGGAGCTGTGACGACGGGCTGAGTTTCCGGCCCGGGGTTCCGGATGCCGATCTCCCACTGACCCTGTACTTTAAAGCAACGAAGGATTCTCCGCTTTATGACTATACGGGTGATGTTTATGTACATGCGGGAGTGGTGTCGGAAGGGAGCTGGATGCATGTGCCTGCGGACTGGAATACCAATGTGGACAAGTGCAAAATGAACCGGGTGGCAGATAATATCTGGAGCATTAAGCTGGAGCCTTCGATACGCCAATGGTTCGGTTCGGGCGAGACTCCGGTCCGGCAGCTGGGCATCGTCATCCGCAGTGCCGAGGGCAGCAAAAAGGGACTGGACGGGGACTCGTTTGTCACTGTTACCGATCGTTTGTACAAACCTTTTGAGCCGGCGGCTGTCAAATATGCCTCCATGTCCGGCGGTTTGCAGGAAGGCATCAATCCGGTGGACCCGTCGACTGTCACACTGGTGCTGTATGATAAAGACAAAAAGGGAGGACATAAGGACTTTGCACATGTCGTGGGCGACTTTAATGACTGGAAGCTGAGTAATGAAAGCAACAGCCAGATGAACCGGGATGACGCTGCGGGGTGCTGGTGGATTACGCTGACCGGACTTCAGCCCGCCCGTGAATATGCTTTTCAGTATTATGTAGGTACGAGGGAAGGGGAGACCCTTCGTCTGGCCGATGCTTACAGCCGTAAGATACTCGATCCGGATAATGATAAATACATTTCCTCTTCTACCTATCCCGATGCGAAAGAGTATCCTTCGGGGGCTGTCGGCATTGCTTCTGTGTTCAAGATACGGGAGGATGCTTATGACTGGAAGGTCAAAAACTTCCGGATACCCGATAAAGAGAACCTGATGATCTACGAACTGTTGTTGCGCGACTTCACTGCTACAGGCGACCTGAACGGGGCGATGGAGAAGATAGGGTATCTGAAAAGTCTGGGCTTCAATGCCGTCGAGCTGATGCCGGTGCAGGAGTTCGACGGAAACGACAGTTGGGGATACAATCCTTGTTTCTATTTCGCTCTGGACAAGGCTTACGGTACGGACCGCATGTATAAGGCTTTCATCGATAAATGCCACGAAGCGGGTATGGCTGTCCTTTTTGATGTTGTCTACAACCATGCCAGTGGTTCGCATCCTTTTGCCCGTTTGTATTGGGATACCAAAAACAACCGTACGGCAGCCGATAACCCCTGGTTTAATGTGAAAGAGCCCCATCCTTACGGTGTCTTCCACGATTTCAACCATGAATCGCCCTTGGTGCGTGCATTTGTAAAACGGAATCTGAAGTTCCTGCTGGAAGAGTATCACATCGATGGTTTCCGTTTCGACATGACGAAAGGGTTCACGCAGAACAGCAGTACGGAGGCCACCGCCGGAAAATATGATGCTTCGCGTATTGCCATCCTGAAAGATTATAACGGGGCAATTCGTGAAGTGAATCCGCAGGCTGTCGTCATCCTTGAGCATTTCTGTGACGAAAAAGAGGAGAGCGAGTTGGCGGAAGAAGGCATGCAGCTTTGGCGCAACCTGAACAATGCTTATTGCCAGTCGGCAATGGGCTATCAGTCGGACAGTGATTTTACTCCGTTGGTCACTTTCGGAACTACCATGCCCTACGGAGGATGGGTTGGTTTTATGGAAAGCCATGACGAAGAACGGACAGCCTTCAAGCAGATTGCTTACAGCGGGGAGCCTTTAAAATCGGATCTGAATGCCCGTATGAAACAGCTTGCCACGAATGCTTCATTCTTTTTCACGGCACCCGGGCCTAAGATGGTCTGGCAGTTTGGTGAAATGGGATATGATGTATCGATTGAAGAGGGAGGGCGGACCGGTAAGAAACCCCTGCATTGGGAATATCTGGATAATGGAGCCCGGAAAGAATTGTGTGATACGTACGCAAAGCTGTTGAAACTGCGGCGGGAACATGCTGAACTCTTTGATCCCGGAGCCACGTTTTCCTGGCTGGTGAAGACGGCCAACTGGACCGGAGGACGTTTTCTCACCCTCGAGGCAGCCAACGGCAAGAAGTTGGTGGTGGTGGGCAATTTCACCGCTAAGCCGATAGAGGCAATCACTACCTTCCCGGCAACGGGAGTCTGGACGGAGTATCTGAATGGTACGAAACTCCATGTGACCTCGATGCAGACCGGCCTGACGATACCTGCCCATGGATGTCGCGTCTATACTAACTTCTGATTATAAAAAGGGCTACACCCTCTGTTCCGGAAGGTGTAGCCATACACAGCAAAGGGTGTAGCCACGGCGGTCGGATGGCTACACCCTTTGAAATATTGGTGACTGGGTTTTACAGCAGGCTGATCTTCGACAGCATCTTCTCTGTCCAGTTCATCTCTTCACCGATCCATCCGGATTCTTCTGAACCGAGCGCGTTCTGCTGTTGGTATTGCATCAGTAGATCCCTGTATTCCTTCAGCTTATCGGTAGCCTTTACCTGTTTGTTCATGCGCATCAGCAGCAGGATCTCCTGTTTGTTGATGTCCAGGTTGCGGGCGGTAGCGATCTCTTTGGCTTTCTCCAGCAGTTTCAGGCAGGATTCATTGCTTTCGGGAGTGTTTTCCTGTGCCATGCGTGCTTTCACCAGAATTACGTAATCGTGGTCCGAAGCCACCTTGTTGTCTATGTTCTTGCATACAAGCTGTTCGGCCATTTTGTAGCGTTTGTCTCCCTGGTACATGGCTGCGTTGAACGTCACGATATCCGATGTCGCTTTCTGATAAGCATGGCTGTGGATGCTTTCTTTTTCTCCCAGTTTGGCAAGTCGTTCTTTCAGTCGTGCATAGCTGTCATATCGTGTCAGGTTGTTGTAACGGTGCGTTGAACCATAGAAATCTTTTATTTTTGCGATAGCCGAGGATAATGCATCGGGGTTCAATCCTTTGAACGCCAGATAGTCTCTTGCAATCCGGTCGGCCTGTATCTCTTGTTTGCTGTTGTAATCCATTCCCAGGCGGTTTACTGTCCGTACGTTGACCAATGCCGCAATGGTTCCGATGCTGGCGGCCAGTTCAATGGCGCCCACCCGTTCGTCGTATCCGTACATCCAGTTGGTGTCATCGGCCGCCATGGCTACCGTACCGAGCACGTCTGCCCAGAAAGCGGCACGTTTGGCACGGGTTTCGGCACGTGACACGTTGTTCACCTGATGATCGAGGATGAAGTGAACCATTTCGTTGGCAATGACGGCTTCCAGTTCCTCTTCGGAGTCGAGTGTGCACAGTAAACCGGTACTTACCAGCATAGCGCCGTTGGGCAACATATAAGCATCCGGTTCGGGCGACTGGATGATGCGTACATTCAGGCGTTCCGGACGTTTGGAATCCACCTCTCCCGGATTGACTTTGGCAAAAATGGCTTGTACGTAATCCTCGATGTAAGCGTCTTTATAACTGATTTCATTTAATTTGTCCAGATAGTCCAGGCACTCCTCGTCCAGCTCTTGCCGCATGTCATAGCGGTATCCTTTCCGGTCGTAGTAATCGTACATGCCTTGTGACAGGTAAATCCCCTGCCAGTATTCAAGGACCGTTTCCGGTTTCAACCGGATGATTTTGTTGGCTTCTTCCTCTCCGATAGGATATTGCAGTCCGTCGATTTCCACTCCGTAAGTGATGCCCACCGCATCGTTGGGTGAAATTCTCATCTTTCGCACTCCGCGTATGACGACCGGAGTCCCTTTTGAGTAGTTTTGATATTTCTCCGTCAATTCGCCTTTCAGCGCGATAGGACCGCTGAGATTATCCCCTTTTCCACTTCTGGCATACAGGATGCACGATGTCAGAACAAGCACAAACAGAATAGCAAGTCGTTTCATAGTCGTATCTTTTTTAGTAAATTTATTATTTAGATGTTACGAAGATACAAAAGAAGTTCCCTCTGTCACAGCTTTTTTCCCTATTGTGCAATAGGATTTTCCCTATAAAGAATGTGCCTCTTTGTATTTATATATAAATAATATAGTCTATATTTGTAGTTTTTAAAATTGAAAGGGAAAACAAACGTCAGCAAGGGTCTTAATGAAACGTTCCAGAATTCTATACATCGCCGTTATCGGCTTTCTTCTGATTTTAACAGCCGGTTGGGTGTATTCTGCACAAAGTCGGCGGACGGAACAGAGGAAGAAGAATATACAACTGAATATACAATTGGTTTATTCGTTTGCCGCGGATGATATAGGGTATGGTAAGTTCCGGCAGAATCTGGAAGACGAGTTGAAGGAAAGGGGATTTGTTCCACGGATTACAGAATTTTATCTTAATTGTGAATTCTATAGAGAGCAGGAAGAGGTGGAACGTATGCGCGATTATCTCAACACAGTTGGCGAAGATAGTGTGGATATGCTGCTGGTTGTGGGAGATCAGGCTGCTTATTCGGTCTTGAAGTCGGCACACCCTTTACTGTGGAAGCATCCTGTGGTGCTGAGTAATATTCATTTTCCCAACGAGGGGCAGTTGAAGCAATATGCGGATGCTCCGGTATATTTGCTTTCCGACGAACCCGATTTCAAGTCGAACATCGAATTTATGAAACGGTTGTTTGACCGTGACAATATCACTGTGGTCTATAATCAGGATCTGACTTTTCTGGGAAAATGTTCAATGAAGAAGTTACTGGATGATACGGATAAAAAGAATATTGTGATGTGGAGAAGACAGAACGGTATTTTCAGTTTAAACATCTATCAGTCACTGTATGATATGGCCCAAAAGGAAAATCTGACCATACAGGACTATTTTCCTCAAAATAAAGAACCCCGGGATTTTACGATAAGAATGTTCCCTTTCCGCTATATGGCAGGATTGGTTCTGCTCGGGATCACCTCCATGCCCGAAGAACGGCAGTACGATACGGCTTTCTTGCTGGATAAATGGGATGTCTCTACTATGCCTGTTTCCCGTACGCTGAATATTCCTTCATTCAGTTGCATCCGTGAGGGTTTTAACGAAAATATCGGCATTGTGGGTGGATATATGGCTACCGATGAAATATCGGCAGAAGCCGTAGCTTCTTTGGTAGAAGGCCTTTGGTCGGGGAATGGTGCCAAAGAGCCTAAACGCCGGGAGCTTGCCAAGGAATATGTATTGGACTGGACCCCCTTTTCTGCTTTTAAGGTTTTCGACGTGGGCACGGTGCCGGAGAATGTAAAGATACTCAATCGGCCTTTCTACGATAAATATCGCCGGGAAATGTATGCTTCCGGGGTTATTTTTGTCTGCCTGTTTGTTGGCTTGATCGTTGCCCTGCTGCGCATCCGGCGCAAAGTCCGTCGTGAACATGAAGATATACAGGCTTTGAAGAGCGCACACGAGCATTTGTCTCTTTCCACCTCGGGAGGAAATATCTCTTTGTGGTATATACGCAGGGGAGAGCTGAATCTGGACGAGAATTTTGTACAACTTACCGGTATCAAATGCCGGTACTATACTTTCAGGCATTTTTTAAAGTTTCTGCATCCCGATGACATGAAGTGCATTGAGAAATTATTCAGGGAGACGAGAGAGTTGCAGGTGATGGCTCTGCAGCGGCTGCGGTTCTGCTTTGATGAGGCGAAAGGGTACGAGTGGTTTGAATGCCGTTGCGACAGCCTGAAGGATAATCAGGGAGAATTGGTGATAGCAGGTGTCATACAGAATGTACAGGAACTGGTACGAAGGGAGGACGAACTGATCAAGGCGAAAGAGATTGCGGAAAACGCTGAACTGAAGCAGTCGTTCCTGGCTAATATGAGCCATGAAATACGTACACCGCTAAATGCCATCGTCGGCTTCACCAACATCCTGGTAGACGAGACGGCCGGGGAGCTTGACGAGGAGGAGAAGAAGGATATGATCGGAATTGTGAATCATAACAGTGAGTTGTTGCTCAAGCTGATCAGTGATGTGCTGGATATTTCGCGACTGGACTCCAATAATCAGGAATTTGTCATAGAACGGTATGACCTGGCGAAGATTGTTTCTGAAATTTATCGTACCCATCAGGTGATCATCCATCCTCCTGTAGAGTTCCGGTTGAAGATGGACGATAGCTGGACTGTGTATGTGGCAGTGGATAAGCTCCGCCTGATACAGGTCATTTCCAACTTCCTCAGCAATGCGAACAAGTTTACTGCGGAGGGTAGCATTACGCTGGGATGTGAAGTGGATCCCGGGCGGGCCGAAGTAGGCATTTATGTGGAAGATACCGGCAAAGGGATCGACACCGGACACCTGAACGCCATTTTCGACCGTTTTTATAAAGCGGATGAATTTGCGCAGGGCACCGGATTGGGATTGTCTATCTGCAAGGTGATTGCCACACGGCTGTCCGGACGTGTCGAAGTGCAGTCTCAGGTTGGAAAAGGCAGTCGTTTTACTCTGGTTCTTCCGTTAATGAGGAATTCGGAAGGATGATTTCCTTAATCTCTTCTTCCATATAGGCAAAAAAATAAGCTGCCTCCGCAAAGGAGGCAGCTTATTTTTATCAATCGGAAGTCCGTTTGATTATTTCTTACGGTTACCGTAACGGCTCATGAACTTGTCAACACGTCCGGCTGTATCTACCAATGTAGATTTACCTGTGTAGAACGGGTGAGAAGTGCTTGAGATTTCGACTTTCAGCAACGGATAAGTTTCACCTTCGAATTCGATGGTCTCTTTAGTTGCCACAGTTGATTTAGACAAAAACATATCACCGTTTGACATATCTTTGAATACTACCGGACGGTATGATTCAGGATGAAGACCTTTTTTCATTTCAATATTTGTTTTTTAAATTATTATATCGTTTACTATTTGGTAAGAATAGTGTAATGGTCATTTTTCAGAGCGCAAAGATAATGCTTTTTTGTTTCTTAGGAAAAAAGTTTCAGAAAAAAAGTCGTATTCTCGCTTTTTTTTAAGACTTTTGCAGGGTTGACGGAGAAAATCCGTTGGTTTAAAGTCAAGGTCCCGCTGGTTTGAAATCCCAAAAGGACATTAAATAGTTAAGAAATGAACTAAATTCACCACAAGGCAACACAGAGTCTTATAGAGATTTTTTCTTCTTTCCAATATCCTGATAACAAGAACTTAAGGCTCTGTGTTGCTCTGTGGTGAATCAAACTTAAAACAAAATTATGAAGAAATTGATTATTGCATTCGGCTTTTTAGTGTTGCTGTCTGTCGGTGTCCGTGCGCAGGAGCACAAAGACGGGCTGTACAGCGTTGCCTTTTACAATCTTGAAAACCTGTTTGATACCATTCACGATGCCGGAAAAAACGATTATGAATATCTGCCGGATGCTGCTAAGGGATGGAACTCGGAGAAGTATCACTCCAAACTGAAAAAACTGTCCAAAGTGCTGGGTGAACTATCGCGCGATAAAGTACCTGCCGGACCTGCCGCCATTGGGGTGGCCGAAGTTGAAAACCGGAATGTACTTGAAGACCTGATTCGCCAACCGGAAATGGCTGCGGGAGGTTATCGCTACATACATTACGAAGGACCCGATAAACGGGGAATCGACTGTGCGTTGCTGTATGATCCCAAACAGTTTACTCCCCGTACGACGGCATTGGTTCTTTCCACTCCGTTCGAAGGAGATACGATTCACAAGACCCGTGGATTCCTGATCGTCGGTGGTGAACTGGCAGGCGATAAGGTATGTATGATTGTAAACCATTGGCCATCCCGTGGGGCGGAAGAGCCTGTGCGTATGCATGCCGCCATGCAGGTGAAGGCATTGAAGGATTCGTTAATGCGTTCGGACAAAGACCTGAAACTGATTATTATGGGCGATCTTAACGACGACCCGATGGATCAGAGCCTTGCCGTGCTGGGAGCTAAGAAACACGTCGAAGATATGACGGAGGATGACCTCTATAATCCTTGGTGGGTGACGCTGGAAGATAAAGGAGTCGGCACTTTGCTGTATCGCGGCAAATGGAATCTGTTCGATCAGATTATTATTTCACCCAGTCTGCTTCAGGCTGCAAAAGGACTGAAATATGATCATAACGAAGTCTTTCTGCGTGAATACCTGTTCCAGCAGGAGGGCAGATACAAGGGTTCACCGTTGCGCACCTACGGCGGTAAGGTATGGTTGGACGGTTACAGTGACCACTTGCCTACCATAATATATATGAGGAAACAATAAAACCCTTTATTTGCTACGTAGACATTACAAACGGCTCTTAAAGGATGGGAAATAAATTGAAATAGGATTGAATTGCACCCGTCGGGCGGATATTTCCGTCCGACGGTTTCTCTATTCAAAGGATTATTCTTACTTTTGCGTAGAATTTTTGATTCACTAACAATAAACTTTTAAACAAAATGGTTAATTACAAAGATTTAGGTCTGGTAAACACTAGAGATATGTTTGCTAAGGCTATCAAGGGTGGATATGCAATCCCTGCATTCAACTTCAACAATATGGAACAGATGCAGGCTATCATCAAGGCTGCTGTAGAAACTAAGTCTCCGGTTATTTTGCAGGTATCAAAAGGTGCTCGTCAGTATGCTAACGCTACACTGTTGCGTTACATGGCTCAGGGTGCTGTAGAATATGCAAAAGAATTGGGCTGCAAAAACCCTGAAATCGTTTTGCACCTCGACCACGGAGATACTTTCGAAACTTGCAAAAGCTGTATCGACTCAGGCTTCTCTTCTGTAATGATCGACGGTTCTCACCTTCCTTATGATGAAAACGTTGCTCTGACTAAGAAAGTTGTTGACTACGCTCACCAGTTCGATGTAACTGTAGAAGGTGAACTCGGCGTATTGGCCGGTGTAGAAGATGAAGTTTCTTCAGACCACCACACATATACTGAACCGGATGAAGTAGTTGATTTCGTAACTAAAACAGGTTGCGATTCATTGGCTATCTCTATCGGTACTTCTCACGGTGCTTATAAATTTACTCCGGAACAGTGCCACATCGATCCGAAAACTGGCCGTATGGTTCCTCCTCCGTTGGCATTTAACGTATTGGATGGCGTAATGAAAGAACTTCCGGGATTCCCTATCGTTCTTCACGGATCATCTTCAGTTCCTGAAGAAGAAGTTGCAACCATTAACCAATTTGGTGGTGCGCTGAAAGCTGCTATCGGTATTCCTGAAGACGAGTTGCGTAAAGCTGCTGCTTCTGCTGTTTGCAAAATCAACATCGACTCAGACTCTCGTTTGGCTATGACTGCTGCTATCCGTAAGGTATTTGCAGAAAAACCGGCTGAGTTCGACCCACGTAAATACCTGGGACCGGCTCGCGACAACATGGAAAAACTCTACAAGCACAAAATCATCAATGTGCTGGGTTCAGACAATAAGTTGGCTGAATAAAAAAACATGATGTTGTTCATGTTTATTTAATTTACATTTTTGGAAGGCCACTCAAGCGATTGAGTGGCTTTTTTTTAGGCCGGTCCGAAAATTCGGTTGCCATCCGGTTCGGGTTTTGATTCACCACGGAGGGTACAGAAGGCACAGAGTTTTCATCTTTTGTTTATGAAAGGTTCCGGAGAGAAATTCTCCTCTGTGAGACGTTATTCTCTTCTGTGGTGAATAATCAAATTCACCGGGTTTTCGGGACTGGCTTATCAAAGTTTTACATGCCGGGATAAATGGTTTTACGTACCGGGATAAATGGTTTTACGTACCGGGGTAAATGGTTTTACATGCCGGGATAAAAGCCTTTACATACCGGAGATAATGTCTTTACATACCGGGATAAATGGATTTACATTGAAAGAAAAATATTGGTAAATATAATCTGTTGATTATCAAAATTATCGGGACGGTTGTCAAACTACATATTTGCCGGAGGAATCTTTATTCTTTCCTCGTTCGTTATACCATATCGTCTCCCGTCTTTACGACAGCCACTTTCAATGTCTTATGGAAAGGGATAAAAGCTGCAACGACTGCAACCACCAGTGCCAGTATCAGCACATAACCGATCAGTGTTTTCAGTGCCAGTAACAGAGATTGCTGTTGCAAAGTGGAGTACAGGCTGTTGGTTGCCAACTGGCCGGCTTCGCTGAATTCGTGTCCCTGTGCCAGGGCGCTGTTCAGTGCCTGGTTATATTTCTGTTCGGCTATTGGATTGGTCAGCGTCATATTTTCCGAAAGAACATTCATGCCTTTCACCTGAAGATAATAGAGCATGTTATTGAAAAACGAGGCCGACAGGACCGGTGCCAGTGCCGACCGGAAGGAAATCAGGAAGAAAGCGTTGGACAGTGTCAGGCGCGGGTCTAAATCTTCGACGACAAAAACGCCGAATGCGATAAACAGGACCATCATGCCCACTCCCCGGAATAAGATAGGAAGGTAGAGCATTTCGTAAGTGCCATACGGGGTTATGCCAAAGTAGAGAATTGCCAGATAAATGACGTAACAGAACATGCCGCCTGAAATCAGAAAGCGAAACCGCCACCGTTGCCATCGGAACCACCAGAAACAAATAATCGCTCCCACGACATAGCCGGGCAACAGCCACAGGCTGAGTGAATTGGCGTGAATGCTGTCTACCCGGATAATACTGTTCATGTAGTTGGTCACCAGTGAACTGGTGGCTGTCAGAAACATGGCGAGTACCATGAAGCCGTATCCGATGATGGATTTATGCAGAGTAAGTGGTTTCAGACTGACGAAAGGCTTCGGCTGTGTCCGTTGGCGGTAGATGAAAAGAGCTATCAGGAGAGGGATGATGAATACGTATACTCTTATTTTAGGGGATGCGAACCAGTCGAGTGTTTTGCCATAAGTGAAGGTATAGAGTGTCAGCAGATAGGCAGCGGCAATGATGAACATGCTCTTTCCGTCCATCTCCTTGAACGGGATGTGGACGGGACGTTGTGCGTAACGGAAAAAACACAATACAAACAGAATGGCAACCAGTAGAAGGATGGTGACGAAATAGTACATGTGCTGCCATTGATAATGATAGGCCAATTGTGCCGTGATAGCCATTGACAACTGTCCTCCGGAGAAGACAATGGGATAGAAATAGGCGTAAAATTCACTTCGTATGTTTTTGGGACTGAAAAGTGGACGGATCAGGATGATGAACTCGAGCATGACGAAACCTTTGAGGAATCCCATGAAGAAACAGCATCCCATGATGACGTCCATGCTGCCTGTCTGTGCACAGATCAGGCTGAAGAAAACCTGTAGCAATAAGTCTGTGAGCAACAAGGTCTTCGAAGTGGCTATAGCACGTATTTTCGGTACGATGGGGTAGGCTACAGCCATCCCCACCGAAGCTGAATAATAGGCCATCGTGATATCTTCGCTCATCACTCCCAGCGTGTTCGACACTTCGATCATACTGCCTGTGTAAGCTCCGTTGAGCAGGGTGATGGGAAAAATGACGATGAACATCGTTACGATGCCCAACCATTGGGGCACCCAGGGGCGGGTAGGGAGGTTGAGCTTTACCATAGGCTTATGGGCGGACCGCCTCCGTTTCTACCATCATTCCGGCACGGAGGCATTCCATCTCTTTGGGTGAGGCATCGTTGAGGTCAATGCGGACAGGAATGCGCTGCTGTACTTTGACAAAGTTCCCGGCCGAATTGTCGGTAGGCACCAGGGAGTATTTTGACCCGGTAGCTTCGGAAATGGCCGTGACGGTTCCATGAAAGGTCCGGCCGCTGAAAGCATCTACTTTAATGCGAACCTTTTGTCCGATGTAGATGTGGGCTATCTGAGTCTCTTTATAGTTGGCAGTTACCCATTTATCATTGCCTCGTACCAGATACGAGAGAGTCTGTCCCCCTTGTACGAACTGTCCCGGTTCAAGGGTGCGCCGTCCCATGTATCCGTCATAAGGTGCGGTGACGACGGTATATGACAGGTTCAGTTTAGCCATATCCACTTCGGCCTCTTTACGGAGGATATTGGCTTCGGCACTGGTACTGCGTTTACTGGTTTCAGAGTACTGCGATTGGGCGGCTTCTTTTTGGCGCAGGAGGGCATTGTAACGTGCTCGGGTTGCTTCAAAATTTGCTTTTGCCAGTTCGTAGTCCTGTTGGCTGATGGCCTGTTTTTTCAGGAGCCGGGTGTATCGGTTCAGTTCGGCTTCCTGCTGTGAAAGCCGTGCTTGGGTTTCGGCTATGTTGGCGTCCTGTACGGCAATGTTCACCCCTGAGGTCCGGATGCCGGAGTTCAAAACCTCTCTGGAGCCTAAGGCATCCATCAAAGCGGCTTCCGCGTCTTTGAGCCGGATCCGGTATTCACGGTCATCCAGAATCAGGAGCGTGTCGCCGGCATGTACATACTGGTGCTCGGTGAAACGTACTTCTTTGATATATCCCGGTATCCGGATGTTGAGCGGAGCGATGTATTGGTCTACTACGGCATCATTGGTTATTTCGTAGCGGGCATATTTCCAGAAATAGTTTACTGTCCACGAGATACCTGCCAGTGCTAATAATATGCATACCGTGTTGAGAAAGATGTTTCTGTACTTCAGCTTTCTTAATTCTTTTTGTTTCGCTTGATGGGTGGACATGGCCTGAGTTGATTTTAGATTTCGTTGAGAACTTCGTACAGTCTTTTTAAATCTTCGGTACATTCGTTTATCCGGCTGACCTCCATCTCTATTCCTGTTTGGGTATAGATATCGTTGATCAGCGGTTTCACTGTAAGGGCAAGTTCCTCGCCCTGTGCTGTAAGAAAAATCAGCCGGTTTCTCCGGTCGGATGAATCTTCTTTCCGTATCACCCAATTCTTCTTCTCCAGGTTATTGATTAGGTTAGTCAGGCAAGCTTTGTCTTTTGCCGTTTTCTCTGCCAGAGATTGCTGGCTGATGCCTTGTTCGTTCCACAGGCAATTCATTACTTGCAGCATTTCGAAGGTCATATCTACGTTGTGCCGTTTGAGCACCCGTTGAAGGGTTTGACGGAAAGCCATCCGGGTTCGCAGGATTTGTAGAATAAGCTCGCGTGCCGATTCGTTGTTTGTCATCGTTGTATTCTTTTAGTCGGTGCAAAGGTAGCGATATTCTTCGATAATAGTCAAATGTTTGACTATTATTATTCGTGACAAAAAGACTTTTGACACCCCGAGCCTGCTTTGGGGTGAACGGGGCTAAAGCTCTATGACCATTGACTGGCGTGGAGCCATTGTCAGTTCCTCGTTCAGCATTATCATTTTTCCGCTAATGACGTCTTTGCCTTGAGTTTTATCTTTCAGTACTTCAGCGTAATATTTCAGAGGGAGTTTCACCTCCTTATCCGTACCGTTCAACAGGACAAATACTGTTTTTCCGTTATATTCGCGTGCATAGGCATATACACCGTGCTGAACCATGAACTGTTTCATGCTGCCTTTGGCAATCACATCGTTGCCTTTGCGCCAGTTCAGCAGATTGCGGTAGAAGTTATAGCTTTCGTTCTGTAGTTTGGTACGTCCCTCCGGAGTAAGAGCGTTTTCTTTATCATTGGCCCATCCGCCGGGGAAATCTTTTCTGACATAACCGTCGCTTTTGCTCTTTACTCCGTTCATCATGACTTCGGTTCCGTAATAAAGCTGCGGAATGCGCCGGGTGGTCAGCAAAAGGGTAGAGGCCTGTTTCAGCATGTCGAGATTTTCACCTTCACCCAGAAAGCGGTCGGTATCGTGATTCTCTATGAAAGCCAGCACGGATGCGGGATCGGGATACAGATAATCGTATACAAAGTTGTTGTATACCCGATCCAGACCTTTGAACCAGGTGTCGGTCTCTTCATTCTTGGCTGTGTTGATTTTGTCGAAGAAACTGAAGTCCATCACAGTTTTCAGGTTACTGTTGCGTGGGGCGGAGAGTTTGGAATCTTTTTGCCACCAGGCTGTGTAGGCAGGTTCGGTTACCCAGGTTTCGCCTACCGTGTTATAGTTGGGATATTCTTCATTCAGTTCCTTCATCCAGTTGCTCATGGCATCGTAGTCGGCATACGGGTAAGTATCCATCCGGATGCCGTCGATATCGGCATATTCAATCCACCACAAACTGTTTTGCAGGAGATATTTGTATACGTGAGGGTTCTTCTGGTTCAAGTCGGGCATGGCTTCCACAAACCAGCCGTCATTCATCTGGTCGAAGTCATACTGTGAGGCGTACGGATCTACGTGAGGAGTCAGTTTGTAAGATGTCTGTACGAAGTTGTCTTTAAAATCGGAGTGGTTGAACCAGTCCTTCGAAGGCATATCCTTGATCCAGGGGTGTTCTACTCCGCAATGGTTGAAGATCATATCCATTACGACTTTAATGCCCCGGTTGTGAGCTTTGTCTATCAGCGAACGATATTCTTCGTTGGTACCGAAACGTGGGTCTACTTTGTAATAATCGGTCGTGGCATAGCCGTGGTACGAACCGCCTTTCATATTGTTCTCAAGTACCGGGGTGAACCAGAGTGCGGTCACTCCCAGGTCGGTAAAGTAGTCCAGGTTTTGTTCAATACCGGCGAGGTCACCGCCGTGGCGGGCGTTCGGGTCATTGCGGTCTACTTTATATTCTGCCATGCCTTCTATCTGGTCGTTGTCCGGGTTTCCATTGGCAAAGCGATCCGGCATTAACAGATATAGGGCATCCGATGCGTCAAAGCCTTTGTGGTCGGCTCCTGCTTTGCTACGTGCTCTCAATTCGTAATCCTTAACCAGCTTTTTCTTTCCGAGAGTGAATGTAATAGGCATTTTCCCCGGTTTAACATCTTTATCGAGATGAAGATAGACAAGCAGATAATTGTTGCTTTCCAGCTTCACGACGCTGCTGAGTGATACTCCGGGATAGTTTACTGATACGGATGCCTGGCCGATGCCTTCGCCGTATACCATTAACTGGAGTTCCGGATTGTTCATGCCGGTGAACCAGAAGGGCGGATCGATTTTTGATACGTTCATGGCTGCATAAGTACTTAATGAAAGTAAGAGAGAACCTAAGAAGAACAATAATTTTTTCATGATATTAGCTCGTTATTATTTAGATGCTGCTAATATAGGATAAATCATCGGATTGGTTCCTGTTTTCTTCCTTACTGTCCGCCATCTATTTATGCAAACGTTTTCATAGGAGATGCTTAAACCTGAATCGGGCATTTGTAATGTGCACAAAAGCCACTTTGGATACCTACTTTTCTCCTTTGAAGAATTTTTCCTTTCGGATACTTTCCAGTTTATTGGCGGCACTTTTATAATAGTCTATGCGAGGTGCGGGCTCCTCTTCTTCGACGTCGCTATCTTGTTGCAGCTCTATTGCCTTCTGTTGGGACTTTGTTCGTAGAAAAGCTTGCAAGTAGCGCTCTGTGGCTTTTGTATCTTTGAGTTTATCGGATAGAAAGGCCATGTTATAAAGCAATATATGCCTGTCGGGGGCATACTTATATTGTTCTTTGATTGCTTTTATCTGCTCGCGGGTCTGTTTGGCCTCTTTATAACAATCCGCAAGTCCGAAATAGAGACGTTCCATTATACTGTCGGTGGGGATAGTCTGGTCGATGGCCTGATTCAGATACTCAATCCCATCTTGTTTCCACAAAGTCTTGGAGCAGGAGCGTCCCAAGTAGTAGAGCAGGTTGGCGCTGGGGGACTGGCGGGATTTTGCTTTAAGCAGCCAATCGCGTGCTTTAAAGTATTCTTTCGTGGCATAATAGCTGACCCCCAGATAATAACATGTCAGCAGGGTACTGTCTCCCTGGTTTGTCAGATCTTGATAACGTTTGATTGCCATGGGGTAGTCTTTGTGCAGACAATAAGCCAGGGCGTTCTGTCGGTTTACTTCTACATTGGTACTATCCATTTGGCGATATCCTTCTGTCAGGGCGATTGCCCCTTCATAATCCTGCATCGTATTGAGTATGCTGCCCAATCTGGCAACAGACAGATAGTCGGAAGGATATTTTCTGATGATGGAAATGTAACATAACATGCTTTCTATCGGCATGTTAAGTCCTTCCATGCTTTCTGCCATTAATCGTAATACGGTAGCGGAACTGTCTTTCTTGGCCAATGTGACGCTTTCATGCAGTGCATCTCCATATCGTTGCTGGTTGTATAGTAGACGGGTGTATTGCAGGTGTGCGTAAGTATGTTCCGAATTTAACTTCAAAACTTTCCGATAGTATTCCAAGGCCTCGTTGTACTTGCTCAGTTGCCTGCAACATTCAGCGGCTTCTATCAATGCCTGCTGATTTTCGGGTAATTCGGAAATGATATGTTGTAAAGTGGACAAGGCTTCGGCAGTGTGTCCCAATCCCTTTAAAGCCTTGGCTTTTTGTAATAATAATTGCGATGAAGCAGTTTCTCCATCGATCAGTCTGATGGCCGTTTTGTAGTCATAGTTTGCCATTGCTTCCTGGATAGAAGTTACGTTCTGAGCGGACAATGCTACATTGAAGCCCAGACAGAGGAGGATCAGGAGGTATTTCATATGGGTAAATATAGGTTTTGTTATTTCGGGCTTTGTTCCGGTATTCCCTCGTTGAAGAATTTTTCTTTCTGTAAGTCCTTCAGCCACTTATCGGCAGCGTTGTAGTAGTTTTCAAGTCCCAGAACGAGTTCTCCTGTTTCGGCGGTGGCTTCCTCCTTTTTGGCATCTTTGTTCCGGGTCTTTAAGAAGGCCTGCAAATAACGTTCGGTTGATTTGTGGTCTTTTAGCTGATATGAATAATTCCAGGCGATGTCATAAAGTAGTTTATGGTTCGTCTTATCATATTTATACAGCTCTTTGAGGGCCTGGATTTGTTTGGGTGTGTCTCTTGCCAGTTTACAGCAATCGACCAAGCCTTTGTAAAGACGGATCATGGCACTGTCTTTGGGGATGGTAAGTTCGATGGCTTTCTCCAAATGTTCTATGCCTTCCTTTTTCCAGGAAGTCTTGGCGCAACATCGTCCCAGATAATAGAGCAAGTTCGGATCTTCTTCCATATCTTTGTACAGTTTGCTGAAGCATGCGTGTGCTTCATAATAATATTCATCTGCGTAATAGCTGATTCCCAGATAGTATAAAGTTTGTGTACTGCTGTCTCCCTGCTGGCATAGATTTTCGTAACGTTTGATGGCCATCGGGTATTGTTGGGCACGACAATAGGCAAGTGCGTTTTGCTGGTTTACGATCAGGTTGGTTGAATCCCGTTCTCTGTAGCGTTCGGTCGCTTTGATCGCGTATTCGGGATATCCTGCCGCAATGTTCAGATTTCCCAGTTTGGCCGCTGCTAAATAGTCGTCCGGGTATTTGTCCTGAATGATTTCATAACAGCCGATGGCAGGCAGTATTTGTTGCATTCCTTCAAGGCTCTGTGCCTGTAGGTGGAGTACCACGGCCGAACTGTCTGTTTCGGACATCATTGAGCTCTCTCCAAAAGCTTCGGCATAATTTTTCGTATTGCAAAGCAAGTTGATAAATTGCAAGCGGGCATACTTGTTCTTGGGATTCAAGGTGATGGTTTTCCGGTAATAGTCCAATGCATCGTTATATTTAGCCATTGCTTTGCAACATTCCGCGGCTTCGATGTGTGCCTGTTGGTTGGTAGAATCTGCCGTAATTACTTGGCGGATGACACGGAGAGCCTCGGCGTTGTTGCCGATTCCTTTCAGGGCTTTGGCTTGCTGCATCAATAGCGGGATGGTAGGCTTCTCTTTGTTGATCAGTTCAATGGCAGTCTCGTAATCATAGTTTGCCATTGCTTCCTGAATCTTGTTTTGATTCGTGTTCTGTGCCGTTAGTATGGGGCTAAGACACAAGCAAAAGATAAAGATGAGTGGTTTCATAGCTTTTGTTTTCATAGGGCGTATGTTTTATTGCCTGCAAGTTAGTAAAAATATCGTTTCTACGAAGAGTTCGTAACGTCTTTTAGATAGATTAACGTAAAATGCAAGGCGCCTCTCTTTTCGCAAAGAGAGACGCCCCGGTTCTATTTTATGAAAAAGCTTTTAAACTACATAAGGAATCCGAGCAGGATACCGGCAGCTACGGCTGAACCGATTACTCCCGCCACGTTCGGACCCATAGCGTGCATCAGCAGATAGTTAGTCGGATCGTATTCCAAACCGACCACTTGTGAGATGCGCGCCGAGTCGGGTACGGCAGATACACCTGCATTACCGATCAGCGGATTGATCTTGTTGCCTTTCTTCAGGAAGAGATTGAAGAACTTCACAAACAAGACGCCCGAGGTAGTGGCAATGATGAAAGAGAATGCACCGAGGATGAAGATCAGGATAGAATCCCAGGTGAGGAATTGTGAGGCTTGGGTAGAAGCTCCCACTGTCAGTCCCAACAGGATAGTGATGACATCGATCAACGGACCGCTGGCAGTATTTGCCAAGCGACGGGTTACACCGCTTTCTTTCAATAAATTACCAAAGAACAGCATACCCAGCAAAGGCAGACCCGACGGAACCAGGAAGCAAGTGAGCAACAGACCCACGATGGGGAAAATCACTTTTTCGGTATGCGATACGATTCTTGGTGGTTTCATGCGGATCAGGCGTTCGTGTTTAGTGGTCAGCGCACGCATGATGGGCGGTTGTATCACCGGTACCAGTGCCATGTAAGAATAGGCTGATACGGCGATGGCACCCATCAGGTTCGGAGCCAGTTTAGACGAAAGGAAGATCGCCGTCGGTCCGTCGGCACCACCGATGATACCGATAGCACCGGCTTGGTTAGGCTCAAATCCTATGAGGAGGGCAATGATGTAAGCGCCGAAGATACCGAACTGTGCGGCAGCTCCGATCAGCATCAGTTTGGGGTTGGAGATCAGTGCCGAGAAGTCCGTCATGGCCCCGATGCCTAAGAAAATAAGCGGCGGATACCAACCGGAGGTTACACCTTGATAAAGGATGTTCAGTACCGAACCTTCTTCGTAAATACCCACTTTTAATCCGGCTTCCATATTGAATGGAATATTACCGATCAGAATACCGAAGCCAATGGGGATCAGCAGCATCGGTTCAAATTCTTTGGCTACGGCAAGGTAGATAAAGAAAAGACCGATTAGCAACATGAAAAGATGTCCGGGTGTCGCGTTTGCGAAACCGGTGTATCCCCAGAAGTCAACAAGGTTATTCCCTAAGAATGATACGAAATCTCCCATAATTATTCAATGATTACGAGGTCTGTACCTTCAAGTACAGAATCTCCTTTATTAACTTTAATTTCTGCTACTTTTCCATCTTTATTGGCATTGATGTTGTTTTCCATCTTCATAGCCTCAAGGATGATGATAGTCTGGCCTTTCTTGACAGTGTCTCCTGCTTTCACCTTGATGTCGAGGATGACACCCGGCAGCGGAGATTTCACGCCGTCTCTCTTGGAAGCTGTCGGCTGTTTGGTCACTACCGGAGCTCCCGATTCGGTTTTCGGAGCGGCTGCCGGACGGGTAACCGGTTTCGGAGCAGCTTTGACGGGAGTATCCAACTCTACTTTGTAAGAGGTTCCGTTTACTTCAACATTGGCTATGTTATCTTCTACATCGTTCACTGTAACGTTGTAAAGGTTGCCGTTGATTTTATATTTATATTGTTTCATTGCTTCATTTTATTAGGGTTAGTAATTATCTTCTCGGAGTCTGACGCAGTGTGTAGATCTTCGAACTCCACGGTGAGTAGGTGCGTTTCACTTTGTTGATAGTCAGAATCATGTCTTCAACGTCGTGAGCGTCATTCAGGTATTCGTGCAAAGCCATGGCGATAGCGGCGGTCTCTTCACCTGTGTGGCTACCCAGGTTCTTCTCCTTCGCTTCCGTCTTGTCGGTGATACCGGTGGCTTTCATTGCGTTTTTCTTACCCAGTCTGACAGCGATATTACCTACCGCCTTGAATGAAAGATACAAAAGTACCAAACCAATGAATACGACTGACATGGCAATGATGGCCATACCAATACCGATAGAGTCGTGCTTTTTGAAGTTCTCGATCTTCGGGTTTTTGTCGATAGTCATATTGTTGGTGCTTGGAGTGACATAGCTATGTTCTCCACCACCTTTTACTACCCAGTTAGCACTTCCGTCTTTTTCACGGGCGTATGAACGGTCGGCAAGCTGACCGGCAGGGATGGTTACCTCGTCAATCAAAGTTTTACCGTTGGAATCATACAGAGCAATGTAGTTCTCTTTGTCCGGATCGAGCGTAAAGTTTACATGAAACGTACCCCGGTTAGGCATTCCGTCTGCCCAGAACAAAGCATGTTGGCGTGGCTTGATTAAAGTCAGCACGTCGCCTTTGGGAATAGGATATTTGGTCGGATTGTTTTTATCGTTCGTCAGAAAGCAACCTTCCAGATTTACCGAAGCGAAAGAGGTATTGAATATCTCTATCCACGCATTGTGCAGTCCGTAATCATCCTGATAGTTCTGGTCGTTGATGACCAAAACTTCATTGATTTTCAGACTGGTGGCACTTTGCGCCCTGAGCCCCATGCAAACCATTGCCAGCAGAGCGATAAATATCCCGATTCTTTTCTTATTCATAACAATCGATTTTTATTTGTTACAATGGAATATTACCGTGCTTTTTAGCAGGGTTGGTTAATTTCTTGGTTTGCAACTGTTGCAAAGCGCGGATCACGCGGAAACGAGTGTTTCTCGGTTCGATAACGTCGTCGATGTAGCCGTATTTGGCCGCATTGTACGGGTTTGCGAAGAGTTTGGTATACTCGGCTTCCTTGTCTGCCAGGAATTGAGCAGGGTTTTCCTGATCTTTGGCTTCCTTGGCATACAATACCGCTACTGCACCGGCACCACCCATTACGGCGATTTCGGCTGTCGGCCATGCATAGTTCATGTCACCGCGGAGTTGCTTGCAACTCATTACGATGTGTGAACCACCGTAAGACTTACGCAGGGTTACGGTCACTTTAGGTACAGTGGCTTCGCCGTAAGCATACAGCAATTTGGCTCCGTGCAGGATCACACCATTGTACTCCTGACCTGTGCCCGGAAGGAATCCCGGAACGTCTACCAATGTTACCAGCGGGATGTTGAATGCGTCGCAGAAACGAACGAAACGGGCACCTTTGCGTGATGCATTGCTGTCGAGCACGCCTGCCAGATATTTAGGTTGGTTAGCAACCACACCTACCGACTGTCCGTTCATGCGGGCAAAACCGATAATAAGATTTTTCGCGTAGTCTTTTTGTACTTCCAGAAATTCACCGTTGTCGATGATGGCGCCGATCACTTCGTACATATCGTATGGTTTGTTCGGGCTGTCGGGGATGATTTCGTTCAACAGGTCGTCCATACGGTCGATCGGGTCGGTACAGTTTACCAATGGGGCTTCTTCCAGATTGTTTTGCGGGATAAAGCTGAGAAGTTTGCGGATGATCGCCAGACCTTCTTCTCCGGTTTCGGCTGTGAAGTGGGTTACACCCGACTTGCTGGCATGTACGCTTGCACCTCCCAGGTCTTCCTGAGATACGTCTTCACCTGTTACTGTTTTTACTACAGCAGGTCCGGTGAGGAACATGTAAGATGTACCTTCGGTCATCAGCGTGAAGTCTGTCAAGGCAGGAGAGTAAACCGCACCTCCGGCACACGGACCGAAAATACCCGAAATCTGTGGAATAACACCCGATGCCATGATATTACGCTGGAAAATTTCAGCATAACCGGACAGAGCGTTGATACCTTCCTGAATACGTGCGCCACCCGAGTCGTTGATACCGATAACAGGAGCACCCATCTTCATGGCCATGTCCATTACTTTACAGATCTTCTGTGCCATGGTTTCCGACAGTGAACCACCGAATACGGTGAAATCTTGTGCGAAAACATATACTAATCTACCTTCTATTGTTCCATAACCGGTTACTACACCGTCGCCGAGGAAATGTTTCTTTTCTTGTCCGAAGTTAGTACATCTGTGTTGAACAAACATATCCAGTTCTTCGAAACTACCTTCGTCAAGCAACTGTGCAATACGCTCGCGGGCCGTATATTTGCCTTTGGCGTGTTGTTTTTCAATAGCCTTTTCGCCACCACCTAAACGAGCCTGAGCGCGAAGTTCAATAAGCTCTTTTACTTTTTCAAGCTGGTTACTCATGAGTTTTTCTTAATTTAAAGGGTTATAATATTTACGATTAGACGATTTGCGATGTACGGTTGAAAATTGATAACCAAAGGTGTTTTCAATCATACATTCTGTGCTTGTCAAGTCGTATCTCTTTTTTAGTGTTCACAGAGTTCGGTCAGTACGCTCAAAGTTGATTTCGGGTGAAGGAAAGCGATATTTAAGCCTTCGGCTCCTTTGCGCGGGGCTTTGTCGATCAGGCGGATTTCCTTGCTTTCGGCTTCTGCCAGAGCGTTAGCCACACCGTCTTCAACGGCAAATGCAACGTGATGAACACCTACGCCTTTGTTTTCGATGAATTTGGCGATGGTACTTTCCGGACATGTCGGTTCCAGTAATTCGATTTTGGTATCACCTACCTTCAGGAAGGCTGTTCTTACTTTTTGATCTTCTACAGTTTCGATGTTGTAGCATTTCAAACCTAATACGTTTTCATAATACGGAAGGGCTTCCTCGATACTTTTTACGGCAATGCCCAAGTGTTCAATGTGTGAAATCTTCATAACTATATTTTTTAATTTTGGTTTTAATCGTCTTTTTGGAATGGTATAAAACAGCACAAAGAAAATCAATTCTTGTTTAATAAAGAAATTTTTCTGCAATTAATTATGGTGAAAATAGGTTTAAAACCCAAGGGGCGTTACTTTAAAAGGTAGGCATTGTTGGTTTCAAGCCAATTCTTCTTTGGTTTTAAACCCAGAGGATGCTTGATTTTTAGACATATATTTTGATCAGCAGATTGTTCAGCCATTGCCAGCGGAAGCGGAACCAGCGTCGGGTACTGCTTTGTTTGCCGCCGAAGCGGAGTACGAAGTCGCGGTAACCGTGTTTCTTGAAGGGGAGTCCGGCATCCATGAATTCCATGTGACGGAACCCGTTTTGATGTGCGTCTTGTAAAGCTTTCCATACAGCCAGTATACCCGGGTATTGCAGAGCATAGGTTTTCCGCATACCTCCCGAGAACCACAGGTAGGCATCGTTGTCTGAATAGATACAGGCAGATCCTCCGATGATTTTTCCTTTGTAGCGGACAATGAAAATTTTACCTTGCTTGCTGTGGATCAGCCGTGTGTCCATGTGCTGGAAAAAGATGATATTGGGAAAGTGCTTACGGATGCGGGACGAGTAGAGATGTCGCAGCATGTTCGAGAATTCGCGGATTTCTTCTATCGTGTGTGCTTCGTCTACCGATGCGCCATTTTTCAGCCCTTTCTTGATTTGGCGGATACGGGAAGGGCTGAAACGCTGTTCCGCACTTTCGGTGCCGTGTAGTGAATTGCGTACCCGCAGCCAGTTGACAGGGAAGTATTTGTTCGACCGGAAGTATTTGTAACCGAACATGGCATTTTCAAGATTGCGAAATTCTATCAGGAACGAACTCCGCAATACTTCTGTGGTGAGATGCTCCAGCATTTCACCGAATATTTTTTCCTTATCGGCTTCTGCTGTCAGATATTCGCCGGTGCCATAAACTTCACATCGCTTGATAAGGGAAGGAGGAAACATGCGTATGCTTTTGCGGATGGCGGCAAGCAGCCGGGCAATTGGTTTTCCATCTTCCGAAGCCATGATCAGGAGCGGAGTGTAGCCCGGAGTTTCTTCATAAATCTGAAATAACTCCTTTGAATGAAATGTATTGGTTCCGGGAAAATCCGGAATTTCACTCCCTCGGTAATATGTAGTCAGTTTTAATGGCATATCGGGACAAATTTACATTTTTTATTTCTCTTTACAACATTTGCGGGGCTTATTTTGTTGACCTGTTATTTTGTGATTATCTTTGTAGATATACTATAATAAAATCCGTTTCGATTATGTTAGAAGAAATTCTTGAATTCAACAAAAAGTTCGTTGAGAACAAGGGATACGAAAAGTATATTACTAACAAGTACCCCGATAAGAAGATCGCCATCCTTTCATGTATGGATACCCGTCTGACTGAGTTGCTGCCTGCTGCTTTGGGAATCCACAACGGAGACGTGAAGATTATAAAGAATGCCGGTGCCGTCATTTCCCATCCTTTCGGCAGTGTCATCCGTAGCTTGCTGGTAGCCATCATCGAACTGGGGGTGGAAGAAATTATGGTCATTGCCCATTCGGATTGCGGTGCTTGCCACATGAACAGTGATGAAATGATTGCCCACATGAAAGAGCGGGGAATCAAATCTGAAACGATCGACATGATACGCTACTGCGGTGTTGACTTCAGTTCGTGGCTGGGAGGTTTCGACGATCCGGTTGAGTCTGTCAGGGGGACGGTCCGTTCTATCGAGAACCATCCGCTGATCCCGAAAGACGTCCGGGTGCATGGCTTTATCATCGATTCACTGACCGGTGAATTGACGAGAGTGGAATAAATTGCCTATCTTTGCAGGGAAATCATTACCGGTTATGCAGATTCATACAGATCGGACTTTTTATTATGATTCTGTATAAGTCTGCGGTAAATGTTCGTTTATTAAAAACAATGCATTTATAGTATATGGAAAATTTCAGTGAACTGATAAAGAAACGCCGCAGTATGCGGAAATTTACAGGAGAAGAACTTTCTCAGGAGGAGGTAGTCGCTTTGCTGAAAGCGGCTCTGATGGCTCCCACTTCTAAACGTAGCAATAGTTGGCAGTTTATCGCGGTCGATGATAAAAAGCTGCTTGGCGAACTCTCGCACTGTAAAGAGCAGGCTTCTGCTTTCATTGCCGATGCTGCGCTGGCAATTGTGGTTACTGCCGATCCTTTGGCAAGCGATGTTTGGATTGAAGATGCTTCCATTGCTTCCATCATGATTCAGCTTCAGGCCGAAGACTTGGGATTGGGCAGTTGCTGGGTGCAGGTACGCGAGCGTTATACTGCTGCCGGAATGCCTTCCGATGAGTTTGTGCGTGGTGTGCTCGACATTCCTTTGCAATTACAGGTGTTGTCCATTATTGCGATCGGGCACAAAGGCATGGAGCGCAAGCCCTTCAATGAAGATAATCTGCAATGGGAGAAAATCCATATTAATAAGTTTGGAGGCAAGTAGCGGTGAGTGCGGTAAAAGCAAACAATAAAGATACATATAAAGCCACGGCAGTCACCCTTATTGTGATAGGGATGCTCTATCTGATAGACAAACTGATACACTTTTCTGCATTGGGTATACCCTGGGTGATGAATAAAGATAATCTTTTGCTCTACACTGCGGTTATTTTCCTGTTTATCAAACGGGACAAATCCGTCGGTCTGGTGCTGCTCGGATTGTGGCTGGTGCTGAATATCGGCTTGATTGTCTCACTGCTTGGTTCGATGTCCGGTTACCTGCTGCCCTTGGCTTTATTGATAATCGGAGGTATATTGTATTTGATTTCAACACGATGAAAAGAAGTATAGAAGATACACCGATTGTGTTTATCGGTGCCGGAAATCTTGCCACAAATCTGGCAAAGGTTCTTTATCGGAAAGGATTCCGTATCGTACAGGTATATAGCCGTACGGAAGAGTCGGCCCGTGAGCTGGCGCAGAAAGTAGAAGCTGAGTATACGACGAGCCTTGAAGAGGTGAATCCATATGCAAAGTTGTATATCATTTCGCTCAAAGATTCCGCCTTTGCCGAACTTCTTCCCGCTATCGTAGCCGGTAAACGGAAAGAGGCATTGATGGTGCATACGGCAGGCAGCATTCCGATGAGTATTTGGGAAGGACATGCGTCACATTATGGGGTGTTCTATCCTATGCAGACTTTCAGTAAGCAACGGGAAGTCGATTTTAAGGAGATTCCTTTCTTTATAGAAGCTTCGTCGACCGAAGATGCCGCATTTCTGAAAGCTATTGCGTCTACCTTGTCGAACCGTGTATATGATGCCGATTCGGAACAACGCAAGAGCCTTCATCTCGCTGCTGTGTTCACATGCAATTTCACTAATCACATGTATGCCCTTGCCGCCGAACTGCTTAAAAAATATAACTTACCGTTCGACGTAATGTTGCCGCTAATTGATGAAACGGCTCGTAAAGTGCACGAATTGGAACCTAAAGCAGCACAGACGGGACCTGCGATCCGTTATGACGAGAACGTCATCGGCAATCATTTGCGGATGCTTGCCGATGATCCCGGGATGCAACAATTATATGAATTACTTAGCCGAAGTATCCACGAAAGACATTAACCCCAAATATAAATAAGAATGAGTACTATCAATTACGACCTCACCCGGATTAAAGCACTTGCTTTTGATGTAGACGGAGTGTTGAGTGCAGATGTGATTCCACTCCATCCGTCGGGTGAACCGATGCGTACGGTAAATATAAAAGACGGCTATGCGATCCAGCTGGCTGTGAAAAAAGGTCTTCATATTGCCATTATCACAGGTGGACGGACCGATGCGGTGCGGAAGCGCTTTGCCGGATTGGGGGTATCCGATCTCTATTTAGGCTCTGCCATAAAGATACACGATTATCGTGATTTCCGTGACAAGCACGGACTCGCGGACGAGGAGATACTCTATATGGGCGATGACGTTCCCGATATGGAAGTGATGCGTGAGTGCGGATTGCCCTGTTGTCCCAAAGATGCCGCTCCCGAGGTGAAAGCCGTTGCCCGCTACATTTCATATGCCGAGGGCGGATACGGTTGCGGACGTGATGTGGTGGAGCAAGTACTTAAAGCGCAAGGCAAATGGTTGTCGGATGATGCTTTCGGGTGGTGATTTTTAGTATATAACTCTTTAATTTATTAGTATGCTTGCTAACTTGAATCGTTATAAAATCGTATTGGCATCTAATTCTCCACGGCGGAAAGAGTTGATGACCGGCTTGGGGGTAGATTATGTGGTAAAAACATTGCTTGATGTCGATGAGTCTTATCCCGACTCTCTGCAAGGCGAAGAGATTCCGCTGTTCATAGCCCGTAAGAAAGCGGCCGCTTATCAGTCTGTGATGCACCCGGAGGAACTTTTGATAACTGCCGATACCATAGTCTGGCACGAAGGTAAGGCACTTGGGAAACCTTCCGGACGTGAAGATGCCATAGAGATGTTGCGAAATCTTTCCGGTAAGTCCCATCAGGTGATCACCGGGGTATGCCTCACCACCTGTGAGTGGCAAAAGAGTTTCGCTGCTGTGACAGATGTCCGTTTCGCAACACTTGATGAAGACGAAATTATTTATTATGTCGATCACTATCAGCCAATGGACAAAGCCGGTTCGTATGGCGTGCAGGAGTGGATCGGTTTTGTCGGGGTTGAATCCATTTCCGGCAGTTACTTCAATGTAATGGGGCTTCCTATCCAGAGGCTATACCGGGAGTTGAAACAACTGTAGGAGGCTGTTTCTGACGCTAACTTCATATCGCTTGATTTCGTATGGCATTTTCCTCGTTCATCGGAAGGAGGAGAATGCCATACGTGTTTATTGCCTTGGAGGGATCAGGATGGTAACTTGAGTTGTGTAACGGTCACTATCCTGAGAGTTGATTATTTGTTTTCTGTATTCTCTTTCTCCATTTCGATGTTGATAATCGTGTTGTCCCATTTGTTCATCTTTTGCGTGCCCAGGTCGACTAAGAAGCCCGGCCAGAATAAAATATTCCACAGGCAGGCATTGTTGAAAGTAGATTCCAGGACAAAGGGAGTGGTTTGGTATCCTTCCTTTTTGGCCAATAGCTGTTTGTCTTCTCTTTTCTTTTTGATCTGGACGGTAACACTGTTGTCTTCTTTGATTTCCGCTATTTTCTGTTTGGTCGATGCTTCGTAGATTTTAGTTCCATTCATTCCCGTAAAAGTGATGTCTTGTTTGGAACTGCTGAATAGTGTACAGCAAGATGAACATGAAATGCAGATGGATATTAATAATAAAATCTTTTTCATAAATTAAGTTTTTGATGTTATATAATTATTTTCTCTGATATATTTATCTGTTTGGTGTAAAAGATGTTTTGGGGTTGTTTGATGTTGCTATGGGGTTGTTTTCATTGCCGGCAGGTGCCGAATCTTGATAAATAACTTTCAGCAGGCGTGCCCCCAGCAGAGGACGATAATGACCGGGATCATAGTAATGATGTATATCGGCTGTATATTCATTAGTTCCCGTGAAATCCCATACGGCAGAAGCACCCAGTATCTCCTTCATTCTTTTGATGTCTTCCCGGTTCGTTTTTTTCTGAAAATAATCCGGGCCGATGATGAATTTCAGGTTTGTATGATGCTTATCACAAATTTTTTTAATGGCACGAAGTACTTGAATCTGGCTGACAGACACAGCCGGCAGTTCTTCTTTGCCTGCATCCGTTCGTTTTTTGAATTCTTTTTCATGACGGGTCCAGTACAATTCGCCATCCTGTCCGATCTCTTTTTCTCTGGGATTGATAAAGTTGTTCGTGTAAGGTTCCCGAATGGGATCTCCCGGATTTATGACCCCTTTCATATAAGGAGCATACTTATGTCCGATCAGGTAGCCTATGTAAGGAATCGTTTTGTCAGGATAGAGGAATTCCTGCAAGAATCTCAGATGGAATCCCAACTGGCTGATACCGGCTGCCTCAGCCGAAAACAGATGGTCGTTGCCCGACAGGGGCTTACTTCTGTCCAGTGCTTTTTTATCCAAAACGACTAATACATTTTTCAGAGGGGCACCTACGGAATCGAGCGCTTGAAGCTTCTGGCGCACACCGCCCAGGCTTTCCCAGTTGTCATAAAAGCGCACGGCATGATCGTCCTTATCCAGATACTTCTCCCATTCTCCTGTCAGGAATGCCATGGTACAGGAGTTGCCGAGTATAAACGAGTTATAGGCTATCGAATCACGATTCTGAAGATAATTCTGCCATCCCACATGCGCTTCGTTGAGCAGCACGGGAGAGTTATCGAATCGTTTGTAGGAGTGCAGCACCATATAAGGGTCGAAAATGAAATAGATGGCCACTATCGGGAAAAGCGGTAATGCCAATAACAGGAGTTTCAGGCAGAAACGTGTTTTGGGAGAGATTTTCGGTGAATGTAGCATAGGTGTAATTGGTTTCGGTTAAAATTGTAAATAGATAAAAGTTTCCGTATCGAACTTACCTAACATCAGCAGGGCGAATACCAGCAGATAGTAAACACTCCACCGTAGCCATGCGGGCTGGCGTTCGAGTGTTTCCATCAGATTATATTTAGATGCATAATATTCATAGATCAATACCAGTAACAGGGCCGAACCTGCTACAATGCAATTGTGGTCGCGTATGCCGATGTTCATTTCCTTCCAGGAAGAATGTACTTCGAACGAGATGTTCCGTAAAAAATACCAGGCATCGCTCAATGATTGTACACGGAAGAAAATAAGTGAGAGCGCAAACAACAGATAGGTACGGATTATCAACAGGCTGTCGGATGCATATTTCCCGATATATTGGGGCAACTTATTGCGAAAAGCAGAGGTTTTCATTTCCCAGCAGATCAATATGCCCTGAATCAGTCCGTATATGGCGAAGGTTAATCCGGAGCCATGCCATAATCCCAATGCCAGAAAGGTGATGATAAGGCTGAAGTAGACTCCCCACTGTCCCCAGTTACGGGTATCGGCGGTTAACGGCACATAGAGATAATCGCGTACCCAAAAAGAGAGTGACATGTGCCAACGGCGCCAGAAATCGGCGGTGGAACGTGCGGCAAACGGGCGGTTGAAGTTTGGCGATAGCTTGATGCCGAACAGGTAGGCTCCTCCGATGGCAATGTCCGTATAGCCGGAGAAATCGGCATACAGTTCGATAGGATAGAGCAGGCAGGTCATCAGTAGTTGGACACCCGAAAGGTCATGGATCGAATGAAACATGATATCCGTCTGCGGGGCTATCTGATTGGCTATAAGCAGTTTCTTTATCAGTCCCAGCAAAATATATTTCAGTCCGGTCACTGCGTTCGAGTAGATGAACGGGCGAGGGTCTTTCAGTTGTGGCAACAAGTCTCCACCCCGTTCGATGGGACCGGAGAGGAATTTCATGAAGAAAAGCATATAGATCAGGAAATCTACCCAGTTTTTTTCGGCACGTTGCTCCTGCCAGTACACATCTGTCAGATAACCGATGGCCTGGAATGTGTAGAATGACATTCCAAGTGGAAAGATGATGTCATCTATCACTGTGCCATGGAGTAGGAGCCATCCGCCTATCAGACCGATGATTCCTGCGATATAGATTACTTTGGTCTTTTTCCCGGATTTTGCCCTGTTTTCCATCCATTGTGCCCAGAAGAAGGTGAACAGTGCCACCACTACTGCCGTCAACAGGAATGGCAGATAATACCATCCGATGAAGATGCAACTGGCTGCCAGTAGTATGAAGTTGCGGGCACGTCCTTTGACTGCATAGTAGAGAAAGAAACAGAGAGTAATCAGAGCCAGGAAACTAAAGGAGAGAAACTGCATGATTTATTCCATTTTGGTTAATAAGGCACTGCATAGGTCGCCGACATTCTTGAATTTAATTACTTCCCGAAAGTTGAAACGTACTCCGAAACGTTTCTCGATTTGGGCTATAATTTGCATATGGGTCAGTGAGTCCCAGCCATCTACGTCTTGAGAGGTGGATGATTCGCTGATACAGACGTTGTCCTTCTTTAAAATATCACGGAAAATGCTTTGTAGTTGTTTTAATACTTCTTCTCGGTTCATATTTATATTGTTTTTAGAGTTCCTTCTCTCTTATCAGTTCAACAATTTTTTTTCGATCTGTTTTATTGCTATTGGTTACCGGAAACTGAGGGATACAATGAATTTGTTTCGGTAACATGTATTGTGGCAGTTTTTCTTTCAGATATTCTATCAATGTGTTTTGGTCACATTCGGTCGTTTCGACTGCCAGATGCAGTTCGTTGCAAATTCCGTCACAGATTAACGGAAGGGCAGCCACGTTGCAAGGAGTCTTGAAAAACGACTGGGCAGTGTATTCTATTTCGCTTAGTTCTATTCTGAAGCCCTGTATTTTCACTTGATAGTCCTTACGCCCGCAATAAATGATATCTCCATCGTTGTCTAAAATACACAGGTCTCCGGTCCGGTAATAAATTTGTCCGTCAGGACGGTGTATTAGAGCCGATGCCGATTTTTCCGGATCATCCAGATAGCCTTTCATTACTTGCCGACCGGATACCCAAAGTTCTCCCGTCTCTCCCTGAGGCAGACCATTTCCTTCTTCGTTAACAATGATGACGCGGATACCGGGAAATGGTTTTCCGATAGCCACCATTCCGTTGTAATGCTTGCATGTACCGGAAGCCGGAATACGGTAACAGGTACAGTAAATCGTAGCCTCTGTCGGGCCGTACAGGTTGACGAACTCTGCGTTGGGTGCCGATTTTCTGAATCGTTCCAACAGTTCGGTTTGCGAAGCCTCTGCCGATACTCCCAGATATTTCAGAGCAGGCAGGCTGATTTCATCGAAATAGGGTGAAAGAAGTTGTAATAGAGAGGGGGTGACCGTGGCGAAGGTCAGCTCGTACTTCTCCAGAAGTTCGAACACCTTGAAATGCTTTACATCCTGATGGGCCACTGTATAAACGGAAGCTCCTAAAGTCAGGGGATAAAGTAATGATACGACGGATACGTCAAATGTCAGCTCAAACATTTGTAACATGCGGTCGTGTTCATCCAGGTTCCAGTTAAGGGAATCGTATGCCTGATAAAAAGTGTTCAGATTGGCACGTGTGATGGGGACTCCTTTGGGTTCGCCTGTGCTTCCCGATGTAAAAATGATATAAGCGTTTTTTTCTTCTTCCGGCGGGTAGAATTGCAGCCTTGACAATTCCGACGGTGCTTTTCCCGACAGCTTGTCTGTGTTGATTACTCTGAAGAGGTCGGTTCCGAATGCCGGGCGTTCGACATGGCTTGTGCAGAGCAAAGTATGCAATCCGGCCAGTCCGGCTATTTTGAGATTACGTTCTTCCGGGTAAGCAGGATGCAGAATGACATATGTTTTTCCACTGGCCAGTACCGCTAGAATGGCTGCGTAGGTTTCAATCCGGTTTTCCGCAATGATCCCGATTCTTTCATCTTCTATCTCTGATAGCGAATGGGCGACGGAGGCTGTTATTTTGCCAAGTTGGGCATAAGTATAATGTTTATCGTCAATGATAAATGCTTCGTTTTCGGGATAACGTTGCATGGCGGAAAGAATATCATTGGTAATATCCTTCCGGGGAGATGTTGTCATATCCATTAGTTTTTATTCATGTTTTGGGTTTAGGAATTCCTTCTATCTTCTTGAGATCATTTATTAAAAAGACAGGGAAATGAACTGATCTCCCTACGGGCAATGAATTAAAGAACGTTAATTGTGTGATAACGCATTCTTAACCTTGCTTTCCTTCTTTAATTCGTTATATTTGCATTTTATCCGAATAGGGATTTTACTAAAACTGAAAATAATATGAAACCTGTAACCTTACCCTTACTTAGAAGTCTGTACTATGTTCTCTTTGCTACGGTAGTTGTGATAGTGCTTAGCGGTTGTGAGAAAGATGATGAAAATGAAATTCGTTTTTATACCGGTAATGGCTCTGAAGAGCGTCTCTTGGGAGAAGAGGGACTCTTGATGGATATTTTGCAAACACCGGCTATGATTTTTCTGAAAGCTGCATCCGGAGATCAGATAAAAGTCCGTTCGGAAGATACTGCGGTGGTCGACGCTACGTATAATCCGGATTACTTAGGAAAAAGATGCATTGAAGTTTGTGTGGCTGGAGTTGGAAAAACTCATATCTGTGTATCTTATCGGGGAGAAGAGCATATTATTCCGGTGGCTGTTGCGTCCCGGTCTGTGGCTTATAGCGGACAATACCGGCTTGAAGGTTTCAGATGCTATCAAGGCAGTAGTAAAGGAGGTGTAGAAATCTTTCCGGAGATGGACAGTTATTGGGAAAGCCGTTTCAATAGTTCGGATGGATTTATTAAGGGTTTTCCAAATGATAAGATTGAGTTTATATCTGTTGATAAGTTGAGATTCTCTTCCGACTTTGAAGATGGTACTTCACTTTCATACGAAAAGTATTTTCAGATGCGGAATGATTCTCTTTTCATGCGTTCCCATGCCGAAAATCGTTGGGAATTTTATGGTAAGGTAAATCATAATGTCAATAGTGATCAATTACAGCTGACCTACTCAATTCATTTCTGGACTTACAGTTCGACCGGGCATTTCACTTCTTTTGGGAGGGGACATGATGGCGGATTTATAGCCAACTATTCTGATTTTTTTTATTATTATCCTGTATTTGAAGACCTTAATCAGATGACATCTGAGAATGATGAAATAGCTTGGTGTAATGTTTCTTATAGTTTTGAATAACATAAACGACGCTCTCTTTATTGATACCTTTTATAGATTCTGGTAAGTTAGATTAGATTGTCTCTATTGAATCGTATAAAAAATCACAGAGAGTTGATGAACTAAATAAATATACAGTTTGTTATCTATTAGTAATTTTATGTTTAACTCTAAAACCTTAGTATTATGAAAAGATCTCTTGTCTTATCATGCGGTGCTGTCATGTCGGTACTTTCTTTCTATGCTTGTTCGTCTTCTGATGATTCGATGGTTACACCTCTGACAAGGTCAGATGCTGTTTCGGAGAAGATAGTTTTTCAAGATGACTTCAACCAGACAGATAGTATTCCCGACAAAACAAAATGGGGCTTGTGCAAAAAAGGTAGTCCTGCCTGGAGCAAATATTTATCCGAAAGTTATGATCAGGCTTATGTACACGATGGGAAGTTAGTACTGATTGCCGAGAAAGTGAATGGAGTATATAAGACGGGAGGGGTGCAGTCATTAGGTAAAGCAGAATTTCAATATGGTAAAATAGAGATATGTGCCCGTTTCACCAAGACGGCAAAGGGTGGATGGCCTGCCATCTGGATGATGCCTGCCAAACCCGTTTACAGTGGATGGCCTGCTTGCGGTGAAATAGATATTATGGAGCAGTTGAATCATGACGGCATTGTATATCAAACAATTCACAGCCACTACAAAAATGACTTGGGATTCACTAAGCCTGTTCCAACAAAAACAGTTCCTTACAATAAAGGGCAATTCAATGTATTTGGTATCGAGTGGACTCCCGAGTCTCTTACTTTTAAAGTGAATGGAGCTACCACTTTAGTCTATCCTAACTTACATTTGGCCGATGAGAGCGTCAAAAAGCAATGGCCGTTCGATACTTCTTTTTATTTGATTTTAAATTATGCTTTGGGCGGTGCAGGTACTTGGCCTGGTACCATAACGGATAGTGAACTGCCTGCGAAGATGGAGATAGACTGGGTAAAAGTAAGTCAACCTGTGGATCGTTAACATTGTTAATACATAATTTCCGTTTTTACTTTCCCGAATATAAACAACAAGTCTTTTGCATGCAAAAGACTTGTTGTTTGCGTTTGAAGAACCAACTTTAATACAGTGTTAAAACTAACTTTCTATACTCAGATACCAAGTGTATTTATCTGTTTGGTTATAAATGCTTTGTCTTGATTCGATGTTCTGAACTCCCAAGAGAGTCTTGGCAAAGAGGAGATGGGGATAACTACTTTTTTATCAACTTCCGGATTTAAATTCTTTCTCTTTGATGTTCTGGTTTCTTTGATTATGTTACCTGATTTTTCCGTATCTGTGAAATCCGGAATCTTCATTAACGGGTTGTTGCATAAATGTTCTCGTAAATGGGTACTAAGGCGTCTTTCTCCAATATCCATTGGTTGGTGCGGGAGTTCATTTTGTATGCGTATTGGGCTATCAGTTGGTTATCACTGTTGGTGATGTATATATATTTTTCTGATGGGCTAAATGATTCTTTTTCTTTATTCCATACAGAATACTCTACCGAAGTTTCTGTTTCATATCGGGAGACAACCGTCAAAGATTCTTTTTCCCATGCGTTTTTAAATACATTCCATGTATAGGTGGATTTCACCGTTTTCTGATGGTCGGTATCGTAGCTGTATTTATGCATTTTTACCGGACTGAGTATGCCTGAAACGGGATTATCCATAGAATATATTTCACGGCAGACGAGTCTTCCCTTCTCCATCGTATCATTATGGACAAACTGTTTGCCGTTGTTTGTTGCACAAGCAAATCCACATACCGAAACTAATGCTGCAGAGGCTAATACTCTTTTGAAAAATGTAATTGTTTTCATATCCTTTATTGTTTAATTAGTTTATATCTTTCTTTGTTTATTAGACGTTGCTACTTGAATTTAAGTTGCACGGGTATACAATCTTTTTTCAGATTATTTTCTGTAGAGTAAGAATCAATAGGTATGCCAGAATTTAGAAGCTTCATTATTAATAGGTTATAAAAAAAACAGGGTGTCCACAATCGGACACCCTGTTCGTTTTTTCTTTCTTGTTTGTTTTAAATCAGATCAAGAACCAATGGAATATCATCGGGGGTAATACCTTTTCCTATGATGATATCCTCGTCCTTGCGGAACATCTCAAGGAACTGCTCTTTACTGCCATAGAGTTCTGCGGCTTTGGAGTAGAAAGGCACGGCTTTCTCTATATCTCCCAATGACCATGCCACATGACCGGCATTCAGGTAGTCTACCGGCATCGGCTTTTGGGCAATCACTTTATCATAGTACTTCATGGCTTGTTCACGTTTTCCTGTCATGAACGAACACCAACCGATGGCACGCCATGCTTTGATGCAATCACTTTCCAGGAAATCGAGTTTGAAGAAGTAGTTCAGTGCTTCTTCGTAATTCCATGTCTCTGCCAGGCAATTGCCAATATAGAAAATTACTTTAGTGTCTTCCGGCAATACTTCTTCCACTTTTCGGTAATATTCCAAAGCTTTGCGGAATTGTCGGTCGAGACGATAACAAATGGCTAAATGGCGATTAGTCCATAAGTTGTTCGGTTTGAGGGTATCTGCTTTCCGATAGGCTTCGATGGCTTGTGCATATCGTTTTAGTTTTTGCAGAGAGTAGCCCTGCTTTTGGTAAACTTCAGCTTCATTCTCTCGTGGGACCATGTAGGCGACTTTGTCATAGGCTTCGGCTGCTTTTTCCCAGTGCTCTTTTCTGAAGTGAAAGTTGGCTAAAGCCAGCAGGGCATCCGGGTTGAACAACATGTCTTCCAATGCCGGATTGCTGTACAGGCAGATGGTCTCTTTGAACAAGTCGCGAAATTCCTGTCTTCGCATATTCAATTTGAAGAAGCGGTATAAGTCGTGCAGATATTGGTTACTTACCGTATCGGGGCGTTCGGAAAATTTCTTCAGTGTTTCGGCTTTCGACTGATCTGCCAATTCTTCCATTTGTTGTTCCGTGAGCTGGCTCAACATCATGTCACGCTGTGATTGCGGCAATTGCTGCATGGTGAAGAACAGCGAATACTTGTCACTGTTACAGAAGAAACCAGACTGCAGGATGATTTCCAACAGACTTCCTCCTTCTGTTTCCCGGTTACGAAACTCTTTAATGACAGTCGATTGTTGCCTGTCGAAAGGATAGAACCAATTGGAGATTTCCCTGAAGAACGGATAGCTTTTGAGTTGTGCAAATGTGCTCATATATACATCGGCACCTTCCAGTTGCAATTCGTTCATTTCACGCAACTTGTCACCCAGTCCGGATTTCTCTATAGCATCGGCCCAGTCGGGATTGGTGTCATCTTTCTCTTCATCGGACTCTTCGAAACCAAACTTCATGTTGCGCATGGGAGACATGCTTTTCAGCATTTCGGGAATGATTTCCTCACGCATTTTTTTGTCGATTTTCTCCGTTTCCTGACTGAGAAGTATTTGGATATGTACGCGTAGCAGTTCTTTTTCGAACGCGGTTTCTTCCATCAGTGCCGTGATACGTAAATTGATTTCCGGATAGAAATCGATACGTGGTGAATAGGCATGGAGAATAAAAGCGATTCCTACCAGAGCCCGCTGGCTGATCTGTACATTGGGGTGACGGTAAGCATCTATCAGCCACAGAAGTTTTCGGAGATCGAAACATTCCATCAGACTAAGGGTAACGGCACTTGTAAAAAGGCAAAGATCGTTCACCGGAAGTAACTCGGACTGAAGCATGGATTGTGCAGTTGTACTTTCTTCCGTACTCCAGTTGCTATTGGTCCAGGTTTGCAGGAACAGAATCCGCAGATTATCTTCGTGACGTTTCAAAACTTCATCCATGTTTTGATCCGAAATGAATCCGCTTACGGCCAGGTCATCATTGAACGATTCAAGCGTGTGTATCAGCATCTCCAGGGTAAGGGGAGAAAGTTCCTCAGTACGTCGCGTACGATATTGATGATAATAATGGCTTGATACGCTGTCGAGTAGTGTAATACGTGCCTGATCGGTGATTTCAAGAGTATCGGCCAGCAATCTTTGATATAATTTCTTACGCTCCGGGTCTTCTACCCCCTGGCGCATGTATTGCAGCATATAGTTGTACGAAGTCTGTATCTGCTCCAGGCGGGTACGGAGCGACCATTCCGGACACTTCCAGAGGAATGATTCCAGTTGAGTCAGCGCCTCCTTCAGTCGTTTTTGTCCGATCAGGCGGAGGATGTATTGATATTGTTCGTTGATAAGTTGTTCGTTCATAATTTACTTTCGTTTATTGTTTCCAATCCAAGTGAGGCGTTTCCATAGGCCTTCGAAGGGACCATGTTTAAAGTGACCGAGCCACCAGGAACAGAAGGCCATTTGAAGAAGTACAAAAAGAATGCCAAAAAAGAAACTGTAAGTAATTCCTAAGAAACGTCCCAATTCAAACCCCCAGTGGTAGAAAAGGAGTGAGCCAATGACGGATTGTCCGATGTAGTTTGTCAGACTCATCTTGCCATACGAGGTGAAACGCATCAGGAATCTGCGGTCTTTGATACGGTAGAAAGTGATAAGCAGTCCGCTGACCAGCAATACCATGAAGCTGAGGTTGCTCAAAGAGCTTATGATCAGTTGCAAGGGAATCAGGAGGGCATCGCGCGTGATGAATTCCGGCAGCATGTTATTCAGACCATATAATGGAAAGAAACATAAGAGTGACATACCTAATGCTTTGAGCCAGTGTTGTTCGTTCTGTTCGCTATAAAGGAATAGTCCCTTACGTCCCACCAGCATACCGAAGAGGAAGAGGGCAGGCGTTTGCAGAATGCGTCCGTGCTCCAATGCCCAAGTCAGGTTGGCAAGTTGCCCTTCCCAGAGGTTCATGCGGATCGTTTCAAGGAAGGTACCGTTTTTCTGCACGTCGAAAGCAATCCCGAAGTAGTGGGAAGCCAGGCTGGGACCGGGTACATATTCCGGGTTGCAGAGAGCATAGATAACTTTGAACCAATCTATCGGTTGCAGGATAAGCAGGGTGGCGAAGATGGCTACACTGCGGCTACCGAGGCGACAGAACAGAGGGAGTATCAGACCGAGCATGGCATACATCGTCAGTATTTCACCTGTAAAAAAAGCAGCGTTGAACTGTCCGATGATGAACAGTAGCACCATCCGCCAGATGAACCGGAGGCGAAAATCTTTACCACGGCGTTGTTGGTTGTTATCCTGAATATAGAAACTGAAGCCGAACAGCAGGGCAAATACGGCATAAGCTTTGTTGCTGAAGACAAAAAAGAGCCCGTTCCAGATAGCTCTGTCGGTAAACTTCATCCATTCGCCGGGGATGGCATCCGGAAAGGAGTAGAAATTAAAATGTTCGATACTATGCAGGATGATGATCCCCATCACAGCCAGTCCTCTCAGTACATCGGCCACGTCTACACGGGCATTGGGTTCGCTGATTTTATGTTCCATTGATTATCGTTTTAGAATCTTACCTGTACCTGCGCCTGAAACAGGTTACTGTCTTTTCCCTTATTCCGGTCGCAAAAAGTATATTGTGCTTGCAGTCTGCATTTGGGATAGAACCAATATTGCAGTCCGGCTATGTAATTCGTCTGTTTTCGGCCGATGGCTTTATCTGCGTTGAAATAGTCATATGAAGCTACGAGGTCGAAGTTGCGTAGGAGCCGGCAACTTCCGGTGGCATAAAAACCGTCACTTTTCACAGTTCCGTCTTTTCCCGCCAGATATTCGGAACGGAGGCTGAACGGGCTTGCCGTGATGATACCTCCTATACTCCAGCGATTTTTGGTGTAGTTTTCCCCTGCCGGGATACCGGTTATTTCCGAATCGGCGACGGCATGTCCTGTTCCTTTTATAAACGAACCGCCTACCGACAGCCATTTCAGTGGATTTACCATCAGATTGCCGATGATATCTTTTTGATTGTTTTTATCTTTGATATTGAGTCCTTGTCCGTTCATCACCGCCAGTTTGTAGTATAGCAGGTCGTTCAGTAGTCCTCCGTGGATCATCGCACCGATGTCGCGTCCCGATGTCATGCCACAAGCTACGTCACTGCCGCTTACCCCTGCCAGATAACACACAGACTGTGAGTAGCAGTTAATCAGTTCCACTGTCGTGGGTGATAATTCGTTCTCGATCGTATAAGGGACTTTAAATTCTCCGATGCGGGCTTTCAGTCCGGGTAGAATCTGATAATCGGTATAAACCTCGAGCAGCATACCTCCATTGTAAAAGTCGTACATGAAATCGCAGGTCCAACGGTCGGTGATTCGTCCGTGAGCCATGAAAATGATTCGTTTGATGTCGAATGTATTGGTTTTCTTCGCTGCATCGTCATAAGTATATCCCAGCTGCGCATATCCGGCAAGGGTGATCCGTTCTTTTAGCGTATTGACGACTTTGTTTACCGTCATACCCTCTTTTTTTTCCTGTGCATTCAGGTTGCCGCTTGCCAGTAGCAGCACAAGTGTTAATAGGAATGTGTTTTTCATCTTTACTTTGTTGTATTTATTATGGTTTGAATTGGCCGGGAATGAAGGTCGTATCTACTAAGTTTTCACCCTGATAGTTACCGGGGATTGCTCCTTTGTTCTTCAGCCAGGCAATAGCTTTTTTTATGTCGTGAGAAGACGGACACATGGCAGGTCGATAATCGGGCAAGTCCACCTGGGCAGCCACTGTTTCCGGCAGTCCGAATTCTTGTGTTAATATCTCCCCCCATTTATCCCGGGGATAAGTTTGCAGGTATTTCACGCCGAGATTGTATCCGGTGATAAACCTCCTTATTTCTTCGTTTTTTTCTTTGATGGCCTCTTCTGTGAAAGCCGTTCCGGCGGAATGTATCCCCATTTGGATTGTATTCAGCAATACTGTGTGTCCGTCGTTTACCGCGATTGCCGTTGCCGGACCGGGCAAGAAAGATGCTGTAATCTGTCCGTTTTCCAACATCATCAGCCTCAAAAAAATGTTGTTGATTTCGGGTTTGTTCGCTTCACCGGGAGTAAGACGGGCCTGTTTCATTACTTCGTCGGTGGCATACTCTATCAGGGTATTGCAAGAGATGGCAATGTTTTTCCCTTTTAGGTCTTCCGGATTCCTGACATCATATTTTTTGCTTGTTATCAGGCTAAGGCAGCCATCATTTTCCATAACCAGACGCAAACGGACTCCTTTGGTCTGTAAAAGGGCGGCACACGGATAGTCGGTGAGCATACCATCCAGTTTGCCCGATAAGAAAGCAGCGTCACGATCGGTTGCCGAGGCATAAGTGATGAAGTTGACTTTTATATCCAGCGAATCATAAACACCGTAGCGGGCGGCAATCAGATGAGGCAGTCCGTCGAAAGAAGGCATTAGTCCGAAAGTCAGAGGCTGAAGTTCGGATGACAGCGTATGTCCCTCTTTTTTGTCTGCACAGGCTGATAAAAAAAGCAGTAATATGATGCTGAAAAAGGGTTTCACTCTTGACTTTTTCCTTTTAAAAAAGGCAACTCCGTGAGGGGCTGCCTTTTCTGTTTTATAGTGATTCACTTTAGTCTTATTCCTGAATAGCGGCAATACCCGGAAGAACTTTTCCTTCGATTGCTTCAAGCAATGCTCCACCGCCGGTAGAAACATAAGATACACCGTTTGCCAGGCCGAACTTGTTGACACAAGCTACAGAGTCGCCACCGCCAACGAGTGAGAAAGCTCCGTTCTTAGTAGCTTCTACGATAGCTTCGCCTACCGAGCGTGAACCGTGAGTGAAGTTTTCGAATTCGAATACGCCTGTCGGGCCGTTCCAAAGGATAGTCTTGGAATTCTTGATCACTTCGGCAAAGATTTCTTCTGATTTAGGACCGATGTCAAGACCTTCCCATCCGTCAGGAATTTCATTCACAGGACAGAATTTAGTGTTGGCATCGTTAGAGAAAGAGTCGGCGATCTTAGCGTCAACAGCCAATACCAGATTTACACCTTTGTCTTTAGCCTTTTGCATCAGTTCGCGGGCGAGATCCAGTTTGTCATCTTCGCAGATAGACAGACCGATCTGTCCACCCATAGCTTTGGTGAAAGTATATGTCATACCGCCTGTGATGATCAGGTTGTCTACCTTGTTCAGCAGGTTTTCGATGATTTCGATCTTAGAAGACACTTTAGAACCACCCATGATGGCTGTAAACGGACGTTTGATATCGTTCAATATCTTGTCAACGGCCTTCACTTCTTTCTCCATCAAGTAACCGAACATCTTATTGTTCACATCGAAGTATTTGGCGATCAATGCCGTAGAAGCGTGTGCACGGTGAGCCGTACCGAATGCGTCGTTTACGTAGCAGTCAGCGTATGAAGCCAGTTTCTTTGTAAATTCTTTCTGGCTTTCTTTCACGGCTTTCTTGGCAGCGGCTTTTTCTTCGTCGGTTGCGTCTTCAGCCAGTCCTCTCGGTTTGCCTTCTTCCTCAGCGTAGAAACGGAGATTTTCGAGCAACAGCACTTCGCCCGGTTGTAAAGCGGCAGCTTTCACGGCAGCTTCTTCGCCCATGCAGTCGTTAGCAAACTGAACTTCAACGCCCAGCAGTTCTGACACGTGCTTAACGATATGTTTCAGAGAGAATTTGTCGGCAACGCCTTTCGGACGGCCCAGGTGAGAGCCGATGATGATGCTGCCACCGTCTGCCAGAATCTTCTTTAGCGTAGGAAGTGCAGCACGGATACGAGTGTCGTCTGTAATGTTGAAGTTTTCGTCCAAGGGTACATTGAAGTCCACGCGAACGAATGCCTTTTTACCGGCAAAATTGAAATTGTCAATTGTCTGCATAATACTTTATTTATTTACTTTAAAAGTGTTAGTTTCTTTTATGATGACCGCAAAGTTAGTATTAATTTCTCTTTTTTGCTATGAAATCGTTATTTATTCTTCCTCTTCGGTGTGTCTTTGCTAACTTTATACTTCTCACAGTAATATTTACACATTAATTGCAAACCACAGGTTTCACATTTGGGTGTACGTGCCTGGCAGACATAACGTCCGTGTAGAATAAGCCAGTGGTGAGCGATGGGAATCAATTCGTTGGGGATGTTTTTCGTCAGTTCTTTTTCTACACTGAAAGGAGTCGTGCAGGCATCACCCACGAGTCCGATGCGGTGGCTCACTCGGAATACATGTGTGTCTACAGCCATGGCCGCCTTGTTGAATACGACAGACTGGATGACGTTGGCTGTTTTGCGTCCCACTCCGGGCAGTTTGATCAGTTCTTCAAGGGTACCGGGCACTTCGCTGTTAAAGTCACTCACCAGCATTCGTGCCATGCCTACCAGGTGTTTTGACTTATTGTTAGGGTAAGAGACACTGCGGATGTACTCGAATATCACTTCCGGAGTAGTAGCGGCCAGTGCTTCCGGGGTGGGGAAGTCTTGATAGATTTTCGGGGTGATCATGTTCACCCGCTTGTCAGTACATTGTGCGGAGAGGATAACGGCAATCAGCAGTTCGTACGGGTTGTTGTAATGCAGTTCCGTTTCGGCTACGGGTACATTCTCCTGAAACCAGGCGATTACTTTTTCATAACGTTCTTTCTTTGTCATCTTAATTTGTTCTTATGATAATGAGGTGCGACTTTCAAGTTAAAATAGAAGGTGGAGATCACTGTCAGGCAGGCTCCGAAGAGATAGGCCATGTCAAACGAGGTAAATTGGGCGATATAGCCGCCCAGAACCAGACCGATTCCGATGCCTACATCCCACGAGGTGAGATAGGTGGAAGTGGCTGTGCCGCGTTGGCTGTTCGGAGCCAAGTTGACAAACAGCGTGTTGAAGGCTGGAAACATGGTGCCAAACCCGACTCCCAGCAGCAGTGCTACCATGAAGAAAAGCACATCGGTTAGTTCGGGATTTATCTGCATCAGTTTGTCACAGGCAGAAAGAGTGAAGAAACAAATGCACACCAGATAAAGTCCCAGAGTGATAACCTGCGTGATGTGTCCCTTGTCCACCTGCCGTCCGGAGAACATACGTGAGACGGCCATGCCTATTGCCATGAACGTAAAGAACAGACCGGAGCTGAGTGTGATTCCTATTTCTTTGGCATACATGGCTATGTAAGTGCTTGTCATGCCATAGGGGATAGATAGCAAGAGCAGGGCAACGCCGGCCGGTATACCTTTTATTAAAACGAAGCGGTCAAGTGAGATTGGCTCCCGCTTGACCGGTTGCTTGACAGGAGTCTTCACCAGACATGCAGCTACAAAACCGGCTGTGCCGGAGAGAAGTGAGCAGAGGAAGATGGTTTCGAATGAACAAGTGTCGTGCATGAAAAGCCCGATCATCGGTCCGAAACTCATGGCGGTGTTGTTCATCAGTCCGTAGTAGCCTACTGCTTCTCCTCGTCGTGAAGAAGGAGTGATGTCGATTACAATGGTGTTTCCTGCTACGGTCACCATACCGAAGGCCAGTCCGTGCACTACACGGAGCATAATGAATAATGACAGTACTCCCGCCAGGATATATCCCGCGAAGACGGTTATGAACACGAAATAAGCGATCAGATAGAGCGGTTTGCGTGCCAGTGTGTCCAGTAGATAGCCTGAAAAGGGGCGAATACAGAGCGAGGCCACAGTGTAGCATGATAAAATAATGCCTACTGCCGCATTTCCGGTTTGGAAAACTTCAGTCAGATAGAAAGGCAGTACAGGCAGAATCAAGTAGAAGGCAAAGTACAAAAGGAAGTTTGCTGCCAGTATCAAGACATAACCGGGAGTGACAAGCCTATCTTTCATTATGGTTTCATAATTAACAGTTGGACGATTTGCGATTGGAAGCCACTTCATCCTGTGAAGAACACGAAGTTTGAAGCGAATTAGACGATTTACTCTCTACACATCTTTCTTACCTCCTTCATGTCGGGAAGTAATTTCAATTGTAAATTGTAAATCGCCTGATCGTAAATCAATATGCCGCTTCGAATTCCTTTAGGAAACGGGTATCGTTTTCGGAGAACATCCGGAGGTCCTTCACCTGATATTTCAAGTTTGTGATACGTTCGATACCCATACCTAAGGCATAGCCACTGTAGACTTTGCTGTCAATTCCGTTGGCATCAAGCACATTGGGGTCTACCATGCCGCATCCCAGGATTTCCACCCATCCGGTATGTTTGCAGAAAGGGCAACCTTTTCCGCCGCAGATGTTACAGCTGATGTCCATTTCAGCACTGGGTTCTGTGAACGGGAAGTAGGATGGACGCAGGCGGATTTTCGTATCGGCACCGAACATCTCCTGGGCGAAGAGAAGCAACACCTGTTTCAGGTCGGTGAAAGAAACGTCTTTGTCCACATACAGCGCCTCCACCTGGTGGAAGAAGCAGTGTGCACGATAGCTGATGGCTTCGTTACGGTAAACGCGTCCCGGGCAGATGATGCGGATAGGTGGTTGTGAAACTTCCATTACGCGACTCTGCACCGACGAAGTGTGTGTGCGTAGTAGCACGTCGGGGTGTGATTCGATGAAGAATGTATCCTGCATGTCGCGTGCCGGATGATCTTCGGCAAAGTTAAGTGCTGAGAACACGTGCCAGTCATCTTCGATTTCCGGACCCTCGGCGATGTTGAATCCCAGACGGGCAAAGATATCGATGATTTCATTGCGTACAATGGAGAGCGGGTGACGTGTGCCCAGTTCCACAGGGTAAGCCGAACGGGTCAGGTCCAGATCGTCCTGTCCGTTGTCTTGGTTGTCGAACTGTTCTTTCAGTGCGTTGATTTTCTCTTGTGCTTTAGTTTTCAGCTCGTTGAGCCTCATGCCGACTTCTTTTTTCTGTTCGGCAGCCACGTTACGGAAATCTGCCATCAAGTCGTTGATGGCTCCTTTCTTGCTAAGGTATTTGATGCGGAGAGCTTCGAGTTCTTCGGCATTGGCAGCCTTCAAGGCTGCTACCTCTTCAAGAAGTTGATTAATCTTAGCTATCATATCTTGCGATTTATTGTTATTCGGTTTTTCTTTAAATTGCTGCAAAAGTAACAATAATATTGCAATCAAAGGAGATAGAAAGAAATAAAATGTGTCAGTCGGCTGAATTCATCACAGAGTACTTGGGGTACACAAAGGAGAAACAAAGAAGTGAAACTCTATGATAAAGGAAAAAGATGTTTCTTTGGTAATTACTTTATGACTTCTGTGGCTTTTCAGTTTTTCATTGGTGTATAATAATCAGAAGGGTAGAGATATTTTTCTTTCTTTTTTCGGTTTGTTGATACTTCAAGATAAGTTCGGGCAGTGAGTCGGTAACGTGCATGCCTTTCAATGGTTTTCCAACCGCTACCATATTGACATATATAAGAGATAAAATAAAAATAACTTTCTTTTTTTACAAATAATAGGTTGTTCTGTGAAAAATGATTATTTTAGCCGATGCGGGGGAGTGATTGGGCACGATAGCTATTCTTTTCGTCATAAGGTGAATTACGGATGCTTCGGATCTTATGTACAATCTTGCAGACCTTAAATTGTATGGATATGGCCGATTGGATGTCAGTAAAAAGTATATCTGATAAGTATGGGATCAGCGAATCGCGGGTGCTCGGATGGATACGGGAGTGTGAGATAACCTCTTCGACTGTGGGTAGTGTGGTGTTGATTGACGACGAGAGTGTACAGAGATTGATCGGAAACGAGAAGCGGTTGGCGCGCCTGACCACTAATTACGAACAACTTTGTGGGAAGTTTGAACGGCGCATCGAGGCGGAACTTGAGAAGGACGAAGATGCCGCGCTTAAGATGCGCCTCTTTGATGACTTTGCGCCCATCGTGCGCCGGATATTGTCTATGGTGGTGGGTGGCTTGAGTACCGAAGAGCAAAAACTGTTTAATAGTGCCTTTGCCGCCTCTCCTCTTTCAAAGGTGGCCGCCAGAATGGGATTCGATTCTGTATGCGAATACATCAAGGAATTCAGGAAGACGTTGAGTGATCTGCCCGCAAGTACAAACGAAATCATCAATGGGCTTCAATCAGAACTTTCCAGAAGTCGGAAGAGCGTTGAGTGGTTCAAGAAGCAACAGATGGAAGAGTGGCAAATGATAGAAGCTGCGCGCAGACGTAATACCGATTTGTGGAACAGAAATGAGAGTCTGTCCAAGCAGAATAGATGCTTGGAGAAAGAGAAAGATGAATTGTCTAATCGTCTAAAAACACTGGAAGAGGTACTTGGCGGACGGGAGCGTATAAAAATAGCCGAGCCGGAAAAGGACGAAGATGCCGCAAGCTCCGGAGAAGCGCTTGTAGAGACATCGGAGGTGCCGACAGACCTGCGCAGTCAACGTTCTGAAGTGGGGAAATTGCAATGCTGCAAATCAAAGCTGTATGACCGGATCATTAGTTTGCGTGAAGAGGTAAGAAAAATCGAGTGGGAGATACAGCTATTGGAAAATCATTTGAAAATTATACGCAGTTGGGATTATGCCGGAATAGTCCTTGAAGTTTGGATTAAAAGGAATTTTGAGAAAAAGGTGAAGGTCTCTATACAAGAAGTGGTAACAGAAGTGGAAGCAGAGACCACGACACATACAGACTCCGAGGTTGCATCGGTGGAAGGAAAAAAGAAAGAAGATGGCTTTTGGCATAAACTTCGTTTCCGGTTCGGTCATTAATTGTGTAGTTGCTCTAGGGAAGAGGCTATCGAGTCTGGGAGTAACATTGGTCCATGATCTGTGGCAAACTGATGTAGAACCGGATAAAAAACAAAGTGGAGAAGTCCTCACGGATTTCCCCACTTTAATGATGAAATATTTACTATTTTTATTAATTGGGTGTGGAGAGTATCGGACTCGAACCGATCACCTTAACACTGCCAGTGTTACGCTCTAGCCAGATGAGCTAACCCCCCGTTGTTTTCATGATAACGTTTGCGAACGTTTATCTGTTTTGATGCGGCAAATATAATGCATTATTCTGAAATAATTGCTATGTTTGCGGAAATAATCATCAAAAGATAAAAAATATGCTGATATACAATACCACTTTTCAGGTGGATGACGAGGTTCATGACAATTTCCTGATCTGGATCAAAGAAAGTTATATCCCTGAAGTAGAGAAACACGGAGTACTCCGTGCACCACGTATCTGCCGTGTGTTGAGCCATCGTGACGAGGGCACTTCTTATTCACTCCAATGGGAGGTGGATAATTCCAGCCTTTTGCATCGCTGGCATCAGGAACAAGGTGCACGGCTTAACCAAGAGTTGGTAAAGATATTCAAGGATAAAGTAGTCGGATTTCCGACATTGATGGAGGTACTGGAGTGATTCAGCCGGTTAAAGAGAAGATTATTCTGGGCATCGATCCCGGTACAACGATCATGGGATACGGAGTGCTGCGTGTCCGGGGGACTAAGCCGGAGATGATTGCCATGGGGATTATCGACCTGCGTAAATTCGGCGATCATTACCTTAAACTGCGCCATATACATGAACGGGTACTGAGCATCATTGAAAGCTACTTGCCGGATGAACTGGCGATTGAAGCCCCTTTCTTCGGGAAAAACGTGCAGTCTATGCTGAAACTCGGACGTGCACAAGGAGTGGCAATGGCTGCCGCGCTGAGTCGAGATATTCCTATTACCGAATATGCTCCGCTTAAAATAAAAATGGCTATTACCGGTAACGGGCAGGCTTCAAAAGAGCAAGTGGCCGACATGCTGCAACGCATGCTGCATTTTGCCAAAGAAGACATGCCTGTCTTTATGGATGCTACCGACGGACTGGCAGCTGCCTATTGTCATTTCCTGCAGATGGGGCGTCCTGTGATGGAGAAAGGGTATAGCGGTTGGAAAGATTTTATAGCCAAGAACCCGGAAAGGGTGAAGTAGCCGCGGGCTACTTAATTAATCAGATAATAATTTAATAGAGAGAAAAACCATGAAAATGAACTATCTTGCCTTTATCGGAGTGACTGCGGCCACGGCTGTAGTCAGTTGTACTCCTGCCAAGAAAGAATATGCGTCTTATGAGCTGTATCCGGTGCGTTCGGGCAGTCTCACGGAGATGGAGTATTCACCGGAGGCTACTAAGTTTATCCTTTGGGCACCTACCGCCGATGAAGTTCGTCTGATGTTGTTTGATTCGGGTGAAGGAGGGCATGCTTACGAAACAATTCCTATGGAGCCGGGGGAAGAAGGCACTTGGACAGCAACGGTCAGTAAAGATCTGATGGGGAAATTCTATACATTCAATGTCAAGGTAAACGATAAATGGATGGGAGATACGCCGGGTATCAATGCCAAAGCGGTGGGGGTAAACGGAAAGCGTGCCGCCATTATCGACCTGAAATCCACCGATCCGCAGGGGTGGGAAAACGATCAGCGTCCGCCGTTGAAATCACCTGCGGATGCAGTCATCTACGAGATGCATCATCGTGATTTTTCTGTTGACTCCACGTCGGGCATTCGGAACAAAGGGAAGTTTCTGGCTCTGACCGAACATGGGACACTGAATCCTGCCAAGTTGCTTACCGGTATTGACCATCTGGTGGAACTGGGAGTCACCCATGTACATCTCCTGCCATCTTATGACTATGCCTCAGTGGATGAAACCAAACTGAATGAAAATAAATACAATTGGGGATATGATCCGCAAAATTACAATGTGCCCGATGGTTCGTATTCTACTGATCCTTATGATCCGGCTGTTCGCATCCGTGAATTCAAACAGATGGTGCAGGCGCTCCACAAAGCCGGTATTCGGGTAGTACTCGACGTGGTGTACAATCACACGTACAATACTGACGGAAGCAACTTTGAGCGTACGGTTCCGGGATATTTCTATCGTCAGAAACCCGATGGTTCGCTGGCAAATGGTTCGGCTTGCGGCAACGAAACGGCAAGCAACCGTCCCATGATGCGTAAGTATATGATCGAATCCGTGCTCCACTGGATTAAAGAATATCATATAGACGGTTTCCGCTTCGACCTGATGGGCATTCACGACATCGAGACAATGAATGAAATCCGCAAGGCAGTCAATGCCATTGATCCTTCTATCATTATTTATGGTGAAGGTTGGGCTGCGGAGGCACCACAGTATCCGGGGGATTCGCTGGCTATGAAGGCCAATACTTTCGAGATGCCCGGTATTGCCGCTTTCTCCGACGAACTGCGTGATGCGTTGCGTGGTCCTTTCAATGATAACCATAAAGGGGCTTTCCTCGCCGGAATTCCCGGTGGAGAAGAAAGCATTAAATTCGGAATTGTCGGAGCTATCCAGCATCCTCAAGTCAACAACGACTCTGTGAATTACAGCAAAGCTCCTTGGGCTGCCCAGCCGACTCAAATGATCAGTTACGTGTCCTGCCATGATGATATGTGCCTGGTGGACCGTCTGAAGTCAAGTATTCCCGATATTACTCCCGAACAGCTTGCACGGCTCGATAAACTGGCACAAACGGCGGTGTTTACCTCGCAAGGTATTCCGTTCATTTATGCCGGTGAAGAGGTGATGCGCGATAAGAAAGGGGTGCATAACAGTTTTGAAAGTCCCGATTCCATTAATGCCATCGATTGGAACCGCAAAACCCTCCATGAAGATGTATTCACTTACTATAAACGTCTGATCAGTCTTCGTAAGGCACATCCCGCTTTCCGTATGGGCGATGCGGAGATGGTGCGTAAATATCTGGAATTTCTTCCAGTGGAGGGCACTAATCTGATAGCTTTTCGTTTGAAAGATCGTGCGAACGGAGACTCTTGGGACAATATAATCGTAGTGCTCAATGCTCGTTCCGTTCCGGCCAAACTGACAATACCTGAAGGCAAATACACCGTTGTCTGCAAAGATGGGGTAATTGATGAGCGAGGTTTGGGGCTGTTGTACGGTCCGGAGATAACGGTTCCGGCACAGTCGGCACTGATCATTCACCAGTAGTATCAGTGATATGGAGAAAGCCCGGAGATAATCCGGGCTTAACTTTGTAAATGCTGATAATAAAAAATTGTAAGGGCATAAAAAACAAATATAAAGTTAACCTAAGTGGATTATCTCTAAAAAACTGTCTTGATTTGTGGGATATGTGTGCATAGAGCAATCTTAAAATATCTGTATGATGAAATTTATAAAGAAGTCTCCGGCCGATACTGATAATCTGGAAAGTCCTCAAAAGTTTGAGGCTTTTTTTCTGGATTATTACCCTCGAATAAAAGGGTTCATTAATGGCTTGTTGCAGAATGCTGAAGAGGCGGAAGATATCTCTCAGGATATTTTTGCATTATTGTGGCAAAATCGGGGAAACTTGAAATTGATAGACAATCTGGATGCATACCTGTTCCGTATTGCCCGGAATGCGGTTTTCCGGCATATCGAACGCTCCCTGCTATTTCAGAATTATCAATCCTGGCAAACATCGGATGATCATCCGGAACATTGTGAAACAGAGGCGGAACTTGATGCAAAGGAGTTGGAACTGATCATAGCCATCGCTGTGGAGAGAATGCCTGCCCAAAGGAAGAAGATCTACCGGATGAGTCGCGAACAGGGACTGAGTAATGAGAAAATAGCCCGTGAATTAAACATTAGTAAGCGTACGGTTGAAAATCATCTGACCCAGGCTCTGGCCGATATACGCAAAATATTGCTCTTGGTTATTATGGCTACTATCGTATAAACTTAGTAGTTTATATAAAAAAAATCTCTTTCGGACTGTGTGTGTTTGGCGGGTTACGTATCTTATATACATAACCCATAAAATATACTATGTCTGACGCATACAAAATTATACGCAACTTTATGGCTTTTACAGCCAGTCCGGATCTTAAAAGCAAAGTCTGGACATGGCTTCTTGATTCGTCCGGCAAGGAACGGAAAGAAAAAGCACTCCATCAGATATGGGATGATTATCATCCTGCGGCAGATGCCTGTACCCGACATTCTTTACGGAAGTTTCAAAAAAAAGCAGGCTTTCCTTTATGTAAGCCGTCAAACCTTTATCGGTGGGCACGTATAGCAGCTTTTCTACTTATTCCGTTGGTGTCCATTGCTACTGCCTATGTATATGTCAGGCTGCATACGCACGATGTCCGTTTTGTCGAATGTATTGTCCCCAAGGGTGAACAAAAAGAAGTCACACTTCCCGATGGTTCGGTCATCACCCTGAATTCCGGGTCTGTATTTTTATATCCCACACATTTTACAAGCGACACTCGTTCCGTATATCTTTCGGGCGAGGGGCATTTTAAGGTTGCACCAGATAAGAAACTCCCTTTTGTGGTAGAAACTAATCACCTGGATGTCTGTGTGCTGGGTACTCAGTTTAATGTGCAGGCGTATCCTTTGGATAAGAGAACGATTACCACATTGGAGACCGGTTCTGTTGCCGTTAGGAAGAAGAATCAGACGGATTGTTTTGTTACTTTGGAACCCAACCAGCAACTGGAGTATGAAAACCGGGATGGAAAGTTTTATAAAAGGAATATAGACGCCTCCGTCTATTCGGGCTGGACTAAGGGTGAAATGAATTTTGTCTCTCAATCATTTAGGGAAATCCTGAAAACGCTGGAAAGAAGATATGCCGTATCCATCCGGTTATCATCCGATCTGACAGAATCGGACCGTATCAACTCGGATCTTTATACAATAAAGTTTAAGTACCGTGATAGTATCTTTCATGTTTTGGACATTGTGACAAAAACTGTAGGAGGTATCACCTATAAAGTGGGGAAGGACGAAACCATATCTATTTGTCCGCTAAAATAAAAGAAAGGAGAGCTGCCATATGAAAAAAAGGGAACCGGAAACAAATTACCACACCCATTTCCGATCCCCGAAATCAATCAAAAACTTTTTAACCTTTAGAGACTTTAAACAGTATTAATTGATTAACTCACAAAATTATGAAATTAAAAATCAATTTAAGGAATATTCTATCCGTAAAAATTCATAAAATAGTCCTTTTACTTCTCGCTTTATGCATTTATAACACTGCTTACGGGCAGAATCAGCGAATAAGTGTATATGGTAACAATCAATCTTTGCAAAAAGTATTCGAACAGATAGAGCAGCAAACCAAGTTAAGTGTGACATACAATCAGACCAAGCTGGATGTAAACAAGAAAATTAAGGAAAACTTTATAGACAAAAAGCTTTCTTTTGTGATGGATGCTCTTTTGAAGAATACCGGGTTTACTTGTAACTATGAACCTGAACATATAGTTATTACTCCTTCTGTGCAGCCAAAAGAGAAAGCTGCTGCCAAACAAACTGTCCAGATGAAAAAAATAATGGGTAAGGTAACCGGCATTACCGGTGAGCCTCTCATAGGGGCCAATGTACTTGCCATAGGCAGTAAGCAGGCTACGATCACGAATCTCAACGGAGAGTTCACGTTAGAAGTTCCTGCGGACGGCAAGCTGCAGGTTACGTATATCGGTTATTTGCCGCAAGAGGTCAGTACCAATGGAAAAACTCAAATCGTCATTCAGTTGAAAGAAGATTCACAATTGATGGATGAAGTAGTGGTTGTCGGCTTCGGAACACAAAAGAAGGTCAATCTGACGGGAGCGGTTACAGCTGTTAATGTGCAGGAAACATTAGGAGATCGTCCGATAGCGAATATTACGGCGGCCCTGCAGGGAGTTGTTCCCGGGTTAAAAATTGAAGGTGCAACCGGTACGCCCGGTGACAATCTATCGTATAATATTCGTGGAACCACTTCTATCAACGGTGGTGGTCCGTTGGTGTTGGTCAATAATGTACCGATGGATATAAATATGATTGATCCGCAGGATATAGAATCGGTTTCTGTTTTGAAGGATGCTGCTTCTGCAGCCATTTACGGGGCACGTGCGGCATTTGGAGTGATCCTTATTACTACTAAACAAGGCAAAAAGGATATGGCGCCTAAATTCAATTATAATAATAATTTCTCGTTCTCCAAAGCATTGGAATTACCTCAAAAAGCAAACCCGTTGGAGTCCGTATTGGCATATAAAGAAATGGGATGGCCCAATGATACATATGTGGATGGCAAGAATATACCTCAGTGGGAAACGTATGTACGTGATTATATGGATAATCCTTCTAAATATCCTCAAGGCTACATTTTCGATGAAAAAGGAAATCTGTTCCTGATGAGAGAAAACGACATGTTTGCGGATATGATGGAAAATTATGGTTTTATGCAAAACCATAGCTTCTCGGTTTCGGGCGGAGGTTCCAGAACGAATTACCGCATCGGTTTGGGATATACCAATGAAGACGGAATCCTGATTACGGATAAGGACCGGTATGAACGTGCCAATCTGTCGAGTTTTCTTAGTGTGGAGGTCAACAAATGGCTGACAACTCAGTTGGATATACGGTATGCTAATTCTACCCAGAACAAAGTGGAACAAGGCGGAAGGAATGGAGTCTGGGGAAGTGCCATGCAGCTTCCTTCTTATCAGAATATCTCGCCTTATGAAGTGGACGGGATTACTTATCCCGCTGAAACTTCCGCTACTTATATTCGCTATGGGGAACCGCGTATCGTTAAAAAAACAGACTTTAGAGCCTTGGGACGCATTATTATTTCACCTCTGAAGAACTTGAAGATAACAGGTGAATATACATACAATAGGGTGACAAATTACAACCGTATGTATGTGAACCAGTATAAATACATAGGAATGAATTTTACTGGTATCCTGAATAATACGGAAAATACCCGGTATGCTCTGACTCAGGGATTTAACAACTACAATGCGATCAACATTTTTGCAAATTACGATTTTTCAATAGGTAATCATAATATAGGGGTGATGGGGGGATTCAATCAGGAAGAGAATCACGCCGAATCACAGTGGACGGAAAGAAAAGATGTATTATTGAGCAACCTGCCGTCCATATCGGGAGCTACCGGAACTACAACGGCTACAGACACATTCAATGAATATGCCCTTAGGGGACTCTTTTACCGTGTTAACTATTCGTACAAAGACCGTTACATGGTTGAAGCCAACGGACGTTATGACGGAACTTCACGTTTCCCTAAAAACAATCGGTTTGGTTTTTTCCCTTCTTTCTCGGGAGGATGGCGCATATCGGAAGAGTCTTTTATGGCAGGAACCCGGAGTGTTCTGTCTAATTTAAAGTTCCGTGCATCTTGGGGATCGATAGGAAATCAGATTATCTTGCTGTCTGATGGCTCGCCGGACAATTATCCGTATATACCGGAAATGGCTCCGGGATTAACTAATTGGTTGGTAGGCGGTAAAAAACCTACGACTCTCTCTACGCCGCCGATGGTCAGCAGTGCGTTTACCTGGGAGAAAGTATATACGCTTGACTTCGGTGTCGACTTCGGATTTTTTGATAACAGGTTGAACGGGACTTTCGACTGGTATCGGCGTGATACGAAAGGAATGTTGGCGCCGGGTATGGATTTGCCTTGGGTGGTGGGAGTAGCTGCTGCCAAGCAAAATGCCGCAGATCTGAAAACCTATGGTTGGGAACTGGAACTCAACTGGAGAGACCGCATTAAAGATTTCAGTTACCGTATCGGATTCAACCTTTACGATTCGCAGAGCGAGATTACCAAGTTCAACAATGAAACCAATTTGTTGGGTACTTATCGGAAAGGGCAGAAGATTGGTGAAATCTGGGGATATGTGACCGATCGTTTTTATAGAGAAGACGATTTCAATGCCGATGGAACTCTTAAAGAAGGCATTCCTATCCCTAAAGGAGCTGGGAAAGTGTATCCGGGAGATGTGCTTTATAAGAATTTTGATGATGATGCCACTACCATCTGGAGTGGAAAAGGGACAGCGGACGATCCGGGCGACCAACGTATTATCGGTAACTCTACGCCGCGTTTCCATTATGGCATCAACGCAGGCTTGAGTTGGAAGGGATTTGATCTTTCCATTTTCCTTCGTGGTGTGGGCAAACGCGACTTTTGGCGTACCGATCAGATTGCATGGCCTACCGCTACATGGGGAAGTTTGTTTAAAGAAACTCTTAATTTCTGGACACCAGAGCATACGGATGCTTATTTTCCGAGAGTATATGCAAACAATGGTGTGAATACCGCTACGAACCGCTGGAAGCAAACCAAATATCTGGCCAATGCGGCTTATGTGAAACTGCAAAACATCACTTTATCCTATACATTGCCTAAGGTATGGACTAAGCAGATTTACTTTGACGAAGTCAAGGTCTTTTTTAGTGGGGAGAACCTTCATACATGGGATCATTTGCCGGAGGGCTTAGAGTCGGATATGCTTTCAAAGGGAGCATGGGAATACCCGTTTATGAAGAAATTTTCACTTGGATTTAATGTCACATTCTAAATAACCGAAATAGTATGAAGAAATATACATTTGCCCTGTTTATATTCTGTGCGATCGCTTTGACCGGTTGCTTGAACAATGATTTTATGGAAAGGTATCCGTTGGGCAATCCGACGGAAGAGACGGCCTTTGTGACGTATGATAACTTCAAGGCGTATGCTTGGGGACTGTATGAAACACTTCCTACATTAGGATATGGTGATACTTCGACGGATGACATTTCATACAATCAAACGCGGGGAAGCAGCGAAAGCAACTGGATCAGGGGGCTGGTTACTGTGCCCGATAAGCGTGACGGCACAGCTTGGAACTATTATGGCTTTATCCGCCGTGTCAATCTGATGCTGGGGCGTATAGACGCTTCTCAAATGACTGAAGTAGAGAAAGCGCATTGGAAAAGTGTCGGATACTTCTTTCGTTCATACCGCTACTTCTCACTGTTGTCCGCTTACGGCGGGGTACCTTGGATTGACCGGGTGCTGAGTGATAATGATACGGAGTTGATCAACGGTCCCCGTGCTTCCAGAGACGAAATAGCGAAGCATATCCTTGAGGATCTGCAATATGCCGAACAACATATCAACGTCAATGGTGATGGCGAAAATACGATTAATAGAGCTGTCGTACAGGCTTTTATGTCCCGTTTTTGTATTTTTGAAGGCACATGGAGGCGGTATCACGGATTGAATGATGCCGATATTTATCTGAAAGAATGTAAACGGGTGTCTGCCGAGGTCATGAAGTCTTATCCGGAAATTTGCAACAACTACGACGATCTGTTTTGTTCGCTTGATTTGAAAGACGTACCGGGAGTTATACTCTATCGTGAGTTCTCAAATGCGGAAAATGTTGTACATGCTGTCAGCATTGGAGGAACAACCGGAGCGTCTTACTATAATCCGACCCGTGATTTGGTGGACAGTTATCTTTGTTCGGATGGTAAAACCCGTTGGAACAGTCCGCTTTTCCAAGGAGACAAAGATATGTACAGTGAGTTCAGTTGCCGGGATCATCGACTTTGGCTGCAAGTGACCCCTCCTTTCAGAGTAGATCGTTCGGCTTCTACCGATGCGTGGGGTAACAAGTGGAAGTTCACCGATGTCGCTAAGGACAGGAGTTTCATCGATAGCTTGAATATCCGGTTAGGAATAGGGTATGGAAGTGGCAAAGAGAGACAGAAGACACTGCCTTTCCGCCAAGGGTATGACGGAGGTATTCTGGGAGCAGTTCCACATTTCGATTTCTATTTGGAGAATCAGCCTTGGTACAAGTCTGCATTTGGGTATAATAACTGGAAGTATTATTGCACTTACCTGTCGATGGGATCGCAGCGAAATGAAGAGACCGATATGCCACTGTTCAGGGTGGAAGAGGTGATGCTGAATTATGCCGAGGCAATGTGTGAGTTGGGTGAATTCGATCAGTCGGTAGCCGATCAGACGATCAATAAACTGCGTAGCCGTGCCAACGTAGCGTCTATGAAGGTGGCGGAAATCAATGCCGGTTTCGATCCTAAACGTGATTTGGGAGACCCTTCTTATCCGGGTGATTATGCTGTCGATCCTTTATTGTGGGAGGTCCGTCGCGAACGGCGTATCGAGTTATTCTCCGAAGGGTTCAGGTTTGATGATCTGCGGAGGTGGAAAAAGTGCCATTACGCATTAAAGAAGAAGCTGGGTATGTACGTCAAAGCATCGGATTTTCCGGCCGGAACGAAGGTGACGATTGACGGAGGAGGTGTAGAGGGATATCTTGAATTCCATCCTGTACAAACCCATACTTGGCCCGAATATTATTATCTGAATCCTATTCCACGTAATGAAAGGGTGCTGAATCCTCAGTTAACCCAAAATCCGGGTTGGGATGACGGAGTAAAGTAGGAACTTTTCCTGATTGACAAATGGTTTTAACCGTGTGATAAGAGACTGTCCGTAGAAATTCTTATCTTTGGGCTGTTTCTTGTCACACTATAAATACTATGTTTAAATGAAATACTTGATTTTAATACTGTTTTTCCTCGGTTCGCACGCCATCCGCCTATGCGGACAAATCATCTTGCCTACACCTGACTACCTTGAAAAAGCCAATGGACAGTTGCAGTTCCAAGGCGTCATACGGATGCATGCTCAAGATACTTCCGCTTCTTTCCTACGTTTGTTTTATGAAAAACTGATACCGGAAAGTGATATGGAATGGTGTGGAGAGAAGGAGTATAGCCAAATCTGCTGGGAGAAAGATACTACACTTCCGGCAGAGGGATATCGCATTCTTGTTACTCCTGCGAAAATAACTGTTTGTGCGGCAGATAACGCCGGTTTTATTTATGCCATTCAGAGCCTGAGACAATGGAGTATACGGGAAGGAAACAAGCTGATATTCCCTTGTGTAGAAATTACTGACTTTCCGCGGGTGAAATGGCGTAGCTTTATGCTGGATTCGGGACGTCAGTACCAGAAGGTCTCTACCATCAAGAAGTATATCGATATGGCTTCGATGCTGAAAATGAATTATTTTCATTGGCATCTGACCGAGGGCCTCGGTTGGCGTATCGAGATAAAACGCTATCCGCTCCTGACTCGGATCGGAGCTTTCGTAGGACAGGGACCGGAGCAACAGGGCTTCTACTCTCAGGAAGAGGTGAAAGAGATTGTCGGCTATGCGGCGGATCGAGGCATTACGGTTGTTCCCGAGATCGACATGCCCGGACATGCCGAGGCGGCGCTCAATGCGTATCCTGGGTTGGGATGTTTCAACATTCCGGTGAAAGTACCCCAAAGCGGTTTTACACAGAATATTTTTTGCGCGGGCAAAGATAATACACTCACTTTCCTGCAGAATGTACTGGACGAAGTGTGCCGGATGTTTCCGTCCGTCTATATTCATCTCGGAGGCGATGAAGCACCTAAAGGAAACTGGGATAAATGTATGGATTGCCAGGCACGGATTGCGAAAGAAAAATTAAAAGGCAGCCATGACCTGCAATTATGGTTCTCGGCCCAAATGGCAGATTACCTGAAGCGGAAAGGGCGAAAGGCAATCTTTTGGGGAGATGTGATTTATAAAGACGGTTATCCGTTGCCGGATAATGTGGTTATACAGTGGTGGAACTGGAGAGGACATAAGGATCTGGCTTTGAAGAACGCTGTCAGGCATAATTACCCGGTGATTTGCGGTACGAACTATTACACCTATCTCAACTTTCCCCTAACTCCTTGGAGGGGATACGACAAGGACCGCACTTTCGATCTGGAGGACGTATATCTGCATAATCCGTCCTATAGGCGGCAGGAAGAAAATCCACTGATCCTCGGAATGAGTTCTGCATTGTGGACAGACGATGGAGTGACGGAAGATAGGATTGACCGTCGTGTCTTTCCGCGTATTCTCGCACTTGCCGAACAAATGTGGTATTCCGGCAAACCGTTAAGTTTCGATGAGTTTTACGGTAAAGTTCTTCTGAAACAGCCATGGTTCGAACGGCAGGGATATGCATTCGGTCCTGCCTTGAAAAAAGAGGTAGATGTAAACTATAAATGGGACTAAAAAAAGAAACCAATCATGAAAAGAATAGAAATCTATATCGGACTATCTATATTTGCTTTATCGGCCAAAAGCCAGGTGAAAGAATCTCGCCCCAATGTCATATATATCATTATGGATGATTTGGGTTACGGGGATATCGGTTGTTATGGTTCGGAGAAAATAGAAACGCCGAACATCGACCGTTTGTGTAAAGACGGCATCAGTTTCACCCAGCACTATACCGGATCGCCTGTTTCGGCACCGGCACGCTGTGTGCTGATGACAGGTATGCATTCGGGACATGCACAGATACGGGCCAATGATGAAATGGCATACCGGGGAGCTATCATGAACTATGACTCCATGTATGTGCATCCGAGTCTGGAGGGACAGTATCCTCTGAAGGCCAATACGATGACTATCGGAAGGATGATGCAGCAGGCGGGGTATGTCACCGGATGTTACGGGAAATGGGGATTGGGTGCTCCGGGATCGGAGGGTACTCCCAATAAACAGGGATTCGACAGTTTTTACGGATATAACTGTCAGCGGCAAGCGCACAGTTACTATCCGGCCTTTCTGTATAAGGATGAAGACCGTGTATATCTGAACAATAAAGTTCTTGACCCTCACACTGCCCGGCTGGATCCCGGAACAGATCCCCGCGATGAAGCCAGTTATGCCAAATTTTCACAGAAGGAGTATGCCAATGACCTTATTTTTGATGAGCTGATTTCGTTTGTCGGACAGAACAAGAAGAAGCCTTTCTTTTTGATGTGGACTACTCCGCTTCCGCATGTGTCATTACAGGCACCGGAGAAATGGGTGAAACACTATGTCGAAAAGTTTGGAGACGAGGCGCCTTACACCGGGAAAGCCGGATATATGCCTTGCCGGTATCCACATGCGACTTATGCTGCCATGATCAGCTACTTCGACGAACAGATCGGTAGACTGATAGAGAAACTCAAGGCAGATCATTTGTATGATAATACCATTATCATGTTCACTTCCGATAATGGTCCAACCTTTAATGGCGGAAGCGATTCACCGTGGTTCGATAGCGGAGGCCCTTTCAAGTCGGAGTATGGCTGGGGAAAATGTTTTGTTCATGAAGGGGGAATACGGATACCTGCCATTGTTACCTGGCCCGGAAAGATCAAACCTTCCACTCAAAGCGATCACATTTGCGGATTTCAGGATGTGATGCCTACTTTGGCGGATATTGTGAAGGTTGATTGTCCGCCGACTGACGGAATCAGTTTCCTGCCCACTTTGCTCGGCAAGACCGGACAGCAGAAAGAACATGCATATCTGTATTGGGAATATCCCGATCCGGTGATCGGTCTGAAAGCCATTCGTATGGGTAAGTGGAAGGGAATTATCGACAATATCCGGAAGGGAAACTCTACAATGAAGTTATATGATCTGGAGAAGGATCTCAGGGAAGAGCACGATGTGGCAGGCGAATATCCGGAAATTGTCCGGAAACTGACGAAGTTGATGGAAGAGTCGCATACCGAACCGGAAAACCCTAAATTCAGGTTCTGACCGGCTACGATTGCCCAATACTACGATTTTTTTTACTCTTATTCTGTCTCTTTGTGCGGATTTTGATATACTTTTGCTCCGCCTAATAATGAAATAGGATAATGGAACAATACACATTCAGTATAGCGGGTGGCGTAGCACGCAACCCGCTTGTACGTTTGGCACAACCTGCCACAGCACAAATCGCTGCCGGCGAACACATCGCTATCGTAGGTCCCAACGGCGGAGGGAAGAGTTTGTTTGTAGATACGCTTCTGGGTAAATATCCCTTGCGTGAAGGTACGGTGAAATACGATTTTTCTCCTTCTTCTACTCAGACAGTATATGATAACGTGAAATACATTGCTTTTCGTGATACATACGGTGCAGCAGATGCTAACTATTATTATCAGCAACGCTGGAATGCCCACGATCAGGAAGATGCCCCCTCCGTGCGGGAGATGCTGGGGGAAATCAAAGATGAACGGCTGAAAGAGGAATTGTTTGAACTCTTCCGCATCGAGCCGTTGTTGGACAAGAAGATCATTCTCCTTTCCAGTGGGGAGTTGCGCAAATTTCAGCTGACTAAAACTTTGCTGACTGCCCCCCGGGTACTGATAATGGACAATCCTTTTATTGGTTTGGATGCACCGACCCGTGAACTGCTTTTCTCCCTGCTCGAACGCCTCACCCGGCTGTCGTCTGTGCAAATCATCCTTGTGCTTTCGATGCTCGATGATATTCCTTCGTTCATTACCCATGTGATTCCGGTAGAAGACTTGACTGTGCTTCCGAAAATGGAACGAGGGACTTACCTGACTGCATTCCGTGTGACCGATGTACCCGTGACTCTGGACGCATTGCAACAACGTATAGCCGGATTGCCTTATGACGGAACCAACTATGATTCCGGGGAGGTGGTAAAATTAAATAAGGTCAGCATCCGTTATGATGACCGTACCATCCTGAAAGAACTCGACTGGACTGTCCGTCGGGGCGAGAAGTGGGCATTGAGCGGAGAAAACGGTGCCGGTAAATCTACGTTGCTTAGTTTGGTTTGTGCGGATAATCCTCAGTCGTATGCTTGTGACATCAGCCTTTTCGGACGCAAGCGGGGTACAGGTGAAAGCATTTGGGAGATAAAAAAGCATATCGGTTACGTCAGTCCCGAAATGCACCGTGCCTATCTTAAGAATCTGCCGGCCATTGAGATTGTAGCTTCCGGGTTGCATGACAGCATCGGCTTGTATAAGCGTCCACAGGAAAGCCAGATGGCCACCTGCGAGTGGTGGATGGATGTGTTTGGCATTGCCGCTCTGAAAGACAGACCTTTTCTTCAACTCTCGAGTGGTGAACAGCGCTTGGCATTGCTGGCCCGTGCTTTCGTGAAAGATCCGGAATTACTTATTCTGGACGAACCGCTGCACGGACTCGATACGTACAATCGCCGGCGGGTGAAAAAGATCATCGAGGCCTTCTGCTGCCGTGAAGATAAAACGATGATTATGGTAACCCATTATGAGTCGGAACTGCCCTCTGTCATTACCGATCGCCTTTTTCTAAAGAGAAATCGTTGAGCGTGACGGGCGGCAACGCCTGTTTTGGGTTATGTTGTTTATCAGTGGATTAATCTTTCCCTGTGGCGCATGGTGATATACACTCTGTTATATTTTAAACCAACGCCTCCTGCCTTTCAAACCTATGGTCCTTTGGTTTAAAAGGCAGGCATGCCCGTATGCGTGATGGGTGTCCTTCGCCGAAACGGGCTCCACTGATGCCCTTAGCCGTATCTTGCTTTACATCGTTACCTCATTTTCTTTCTGATTTCGGAAGAAGATGATCCGGAACTTGCTGCCTTCGGGTGACTTCCGGGTCTCGGTTTCTATATCCGTCCGGTTATTCATTGGTTTGCCGTTAATGCTCAGAATCACGTCATTGGCTTGCAGGGCGGTTATTCCCTTTTCGATCTTCACTACCAGTATACCTCGTATTTTGTCGAGTCCCGTGGCCGAACGTTCTCCTTCGGTCGACACCTCTTTCAAGGTTAACCCCTTCCACGAATACGTCTGTACTGTCTCTGGTTTTTCTTCCGGAATTTTGAAAACCGGCAATTCCGGAGTAGCCGCCAAAGCTTTCAGGTGTGGGCATTGTACGCCGAAGTGCTCCATATCGAAATTCCGGAAACCCGTCTTCAAGGCAGGCGAATTTTCTTTTACCCGGTAGTCTCCTTTTTCAGGAGCAATGAAGAGCGGATCACCGTAAAGTGAATGGAGGTCCGTTCCTCTGTTTTGCGCCTGCTCCAGTCCTTGCTCGGTGACAAAAAAGTTAGTGTCTGTTTCCTTTCCCCATTCTTTTACCTGAATGGGGCGATAGGGAGTCGTGACGATGTTGTGACGGAAAATGTCTTGAGAGTTTGCAAACCAAACGTGCGGATGGAATGTGTTGTTGACCATAATGTTGTTTTCCACCGTTCGCGCGAAGCCTTCGCGCAATTTCAATCCTCCGTGTAGGCAGAGGTTGTTGTAGATGTGATAGTTGGAAGAACCGTCGTCCAGATCGATGTCCCATCCATGGTCGCACCTCCAGCGGTTGTTGCGGATGACAGTCGTTTCGGTAGCGTCCCGAAATACCATTTGAGGATGTTCTTTTGCGAACTCATCCATCACATTCCGGTCGGGATGCCAATAGCGGTCGCGTCCCCAGGAGTTGAAGGAACCGTGGTCGCCTGTCTCGAGTACGGTGTCGAACACATCGTTTCCTTCTATCATATGTCCTCCCCAGGTACCTTCACTGACGTTGATACCGGCACGGGGCAGATCGTAAATGCTGTTGTTGCGGATAGTGATTCGTGCGGACATAGATAGCTGGATACCGGCTCCCTGCTTTTCTGTCTCTCCGATCGAGTGAATCAGATTGTCGTCCACCAGGCAGTCTGAGGGATAGTTGGGGGTGAGGGGGCCTGTACCTTTATCCATCTCCTCCCAGGTTTGCGACTTTCCGTACTCGAACAGGGGAGAGCGGACAGCATCCGGAGAGCCGACAAAGCAAACGGCACTGGCTCCTACACGGGTGATGTGATTTTGGCTGACACGGTGGTTGCGGTTATAGTTGGAGAAGAAGATGGCATTGCCTCCTACGTCGTACAGGCAACATCCGGTCACGGAGCACTCTTCGGCGTTTTCAATCATCAGGGCTCCTCCCCGGTAGATTTTCCAGTCACTGCGCAATAGGGGTTCGTCGGTCTTCATAAAGGTGCGCAGGGTTTGTGTCAGTTCCAAATGGTCTACGGATACGTGACGGACCGGACTTCCGGGTTTCCCTTTCAGGACGAAGAGACTTTCTGCCTGCGGCACTTCGAACAAGGCGGTTTGCAGATTGAGTTCTCGTGGCGGATAGAAATAGAGTGTATGGGTTTCTTTATCAAAATACCATTCCCCTTCGGCATCCAACTCTTCAAAGATGTTTTCTACCATGCGGTAAGTGTCGTGCATACCCATCTGGCGGTTGTTCTGAAATCCGCCTTTCAGTATCAGTTCGCCCTTGGCGTCTTTGCCTTCGATGCTGTATTGGTAGCCTCCCCATTCTCTGCTGTGCATGGCGTGCAGATAACCTCCCGCGGGGTTGCTCCAGTTTTTCACACGTTCGGGCGAGCAGGCGTCAGCTGCATATCCGTTGAAGATGCGTATATTCGGATCAAAATTCGGATACCGTGCCGATATCTGTTTTTTTCCGTTCACAAAGAGCTGGTCGGGGATCAGTTCTTCTTCCACTTGGGCCTGCATGATACCGTTTTTATACTCTTTCCAACACAGGTTCCGGAGTATACGCGAACCACTGATGACCGCCTTTTGTCCGGGATACGAAGAAAAACGGACCGGATGTTCGGGTGTGCCCGAAGTCTCGTTTGTGATAAGAATCGGAGTGGACAGGTAGTTGGTGCCTTCGCAGTAGATGGTGATGGAACGCCGGCCGGCCTGCCGTGAGGCCTTTTTCCAGGCATATTCTAAAGTAGCCATCGGCTTTGCCGCTGTTCCGGGATGATGGTCGCTGCCCGAAGGTGATACATAGAGTGTTATCTCTGTTTGGGCGGATAGCAGACCGGATACGAATAGTAGTAATGGAAAAAAGAGCTTTCTCATGTGTTGTTCATTTAGGAATTAAATAAAAAGGTTACTTACAGTGCACAAAGGTAACTTTTCTCAGCATACTTCAGCATAGATATTTAGAAAAAGTTTCGTGAACTTTGTACTCAGTACAAATGTTCTATAGTAAACACCTAAAGAAAGGAGAGTTGAATGAAAAAGATTGTATTGCTCCGTCATGGAGAAAGTGCATGGAACAAAGAGAACCGTTTTACCGGTTGGACAGATGTCGATCTGACAGAAAAAGGAATTGCCGAAGCTTGTAAAGCAGGCGAACTACTGAAAGAGAATGGATTTAACTTCGATAAAGCTTATACGTCATACCTTAAACGAGCGGTGAAAACGCTGAATTGCGTACTCGACCGGATGGATCAGGACTGGATTCCGGTGGAGAAGAGTTGGCGTCTGAACGAGAAGCATTATGGCGATCTGCAAGGATTGAATAAAAGCGAGACGGCTGCCAAATACGGTGACGAACAGGTACTTATCTGGCGCAGGAGTTATGATATAGCTCCCAATGCCCTGTCGGAAGACGATCCGAGAAATCCACGTTTTGAGAACCGCTATCGGGAAGTGCCCGATGCAGAACTTCCCCGGACGGAATCTTTGAAAGATACCATCGACCGCATCATGCCTTATTGGAAATGTATCATTTTCCCGAATCTGAAAACCGCTGATGAAATTCTGGTGGTTGCCCACGGCAACAGTTTGCGGGGCATTATCAAGCACTTGAAGCACATCTCCGATGAAGAGATCGTGAAACTGAATCTGCCGACTGCCGTCCCTTACGTATTTGAGTTCAGTGACGAACTGAATCTGGAAAAAGACTATTTCCTGGGTGATCCCGAAGAAATCCGTAAGTTGATGGAAGCGGTTGCCAACCAGGGAAAGAAAAAATAAGAGGAGAGGAAACCCCTCATTACGGAATAAAAATGAATATTATTCACCACAGAGTACACGGAGGACACAGAGTTTTAATCTCTTGTTTATTAAGATGTTTAAGAGAAAGATATTCTCTGTGTTCTCTGTGTCCTCCGTGGTGAATAAAACTCAAAACCATTACAATTATGAATAAAATTATAGAACTATTGGGTAATCAGGCTGAATACTACCTGAACCACACTTGTAAAACCATTGATAAATCACTGATTCACGTGCCGTCACCGGATACGATCGATAAGATATGGATCGACTCGGACCGTAACATACAGACCTTACGCAGCTTGCAGACTTTGCTGGGACATGGTCGTCTGGCAAATACGGGATATGTGTCCATTCTTCCTGTCGACCAGGATATTGAGCATACAGCCGGAGCTTCGTTCGCTCCGAATCCCATCTATTTCGACCCGGAAAATATTGTAAAACTGGCCATTGAAGGCGGATGTAATGCCGTTGCTTCTACTTTCGGTATTTTGGGGGCTGTTGCCCGTAAGTATGCTCACAAAATTCCGTTTGTAGTGAAACTGAACCATAATGAACTGCTGTCTTATCCCAATTCGTATGATCAGGTGTTGTTTGGCACCGTCAAGGAGGCATGGGAGATGGGAGCGGTGGCTGTGGGAGCTACTATCTATTTCGGTTCCGAGCAAAGCCGTCGTCAGTTGGTAGAGATTGCCGAGGCTTTTGACTATGCGCATGAATTGGGCATGGCCACTATCTTGTGGTGTTATCTGCGCAACAATGATTTTAAGAAAGACGGGGTAGACTATCATGCTGCCGCTGACCTAACCGGGCAGGCAGACCGTCTTGGAGTTACCATTAAAGCGGATATTGTGAAGCAGAAGTTGCCTACTAATAACGGTGGCTTCAAAGCAATTCATTTTGGAAAGACAGACGAAAGAATGTATACCGAACTGACTACCGATCACCCGATTGATCTTTGCCGTTATCAGGTAGCCAACGGATATATGGGACGTGTCGGTTTGATTAATTCCGGTGGCGAATCACATGGAGCTTCCGACCTGAAAGACGCTGTTGTTACGGCGGTAGTGAATAAACGTGCCGGTGGTATGGGGTTGATCAGCGGACGTAAAGCTTTCCAGAAACCGATGAAAGAGGGGGTGGAATTGCTCAATGCCATCCAGGATGTATATCTGGATGCATCTGTCACCATTGCTTGATTGAGTTTGATTGTTAGAATGGAGAATGGGGTATGGCTGTGTCGTACTCCATTTTTTATTCAGTGAAGTTATATTCGGATAAGAAATATGCTGGGTCCGAAAGGGTGTAGCTATCCGAGGCATAGGGTGTAGCCATGTACTCCGGATGGTTATACCCTATGCATCGGATGGCTACACCCTATTGCTTTTTCCTTATTTTCTCTTTATACTGAGTCGGTGTCTCTCCTGTATATTGCTTGAATGAAGTACTGAAATAACGGGATGTTGTAAATCCTATTTTTTCCGCTATCTCTGTAAAGGTGAGATCGGTGGTTGAGATCAGTTGGATGGCCTTTTCCATGCGGAATTTATTGATGTAATCGTTGGCGCCCATGTTGGTCATGGCCTTTAACTTGTTGTAGAGTGAAGCACGGCTCAATCCCATTTCCGTACAGAGGAAGGTGACGTCCAGTTCGGGACTGTCCAAGTGGTCGGTGATTAGCCGGTTCAGTTTTCGTAGGAAAGTCTCGTCTGGTTGGCTGAGTTCGCTCTTTTCCTCTTTGGGTATATTTTTAATGTCGGTGTCCGTTTTACTTTTCTCTCCATTACGGAGCCGGTTTCGTATCAGCTCTACGATTTGCAGTTCTCTTTCACCCGTCTCGGTGAACGAGGGGAGGAGTTCGTTGCTGACATTGACCAGGAATCGGATTTTTTCTTCATATTCCTGTAACTCCCGCTCTTTTAGTTCCCATTTCAACCGGTTTTGCCTGCGGCGCAGAATGGTGAGAATGACGGCAGCAATGACACCCGATGCAATAAGCAATACACAGATGATGAACCATCCGCTCCGGTACCAGGGAGGTAGTATGGTGAGTGACAGGATAGGACGGAAGGGAGTCCAGTCGCCATTCTTGGTACTGCATGCGGCCAATATCCGATATTTGCCTGCCGGAAGTGAACGGATAATCAGTTCCGGATCGTACGATTCAATCGGTTCGTCGTTCAATCCTTCTATCTGATAACGGTATCTTTTTTTACGGAAAATATCTTGTTCGTGGGACATTATGCGTAAGGTTATGGTCCGGCTGTCCTGCGGGAGGGTCAGTTTCTCCGGCTGTCCTGTTATCTGGTTAATGGCCGGCTCACCGTTTATGTATACGTCGGTCAGTTCCACTTCCGGAAAGTCGGATGGAGCTGTCGAAAAACGGTTATCGATGCAGAGCAGTCCGTTTGCGCCTCCCATATAAACTTCTCCCTTGCCGGAGACAAGCCGGGGTTTTGCCAGATATTCATTCGGAATAACTCCGTCCGATTCGCCGAAAAGGATGAACTTCCGGGATTGCAGCATCCAGGCAAACAACATGTGGTCTGCCCCGATCCATACTTTTCCCCGATGATCGCAAATGACCGAACTCACTTCACCGAACAGGGAAGTTGGCAACGGATGATACCGGTTGGTCGACGGCGTATACTGTCCCAGTCCGGTGTTGCTGCCAATCCAGAAATCACCTTTCTCGTCCATCGAAACAGAATATAATAATGTATCACCCGTACAGCTGAAAAGTCTTTTCAGACAGTTGTTTGTCCGGTCCAGTTCGTAGAGGGTACGGCTGTCGTTGAGGTAGGTGAAACGCTCGTTGTGGGCAATGGCATTCATGCTGCCGGCAATCTCCATACCTTCTTCTTCATTCACTACGCGTATTTTCTGCGAGCCGGTGTCGTATCGGTAAATATGTCCTGCCAGCAAGAGGACGCTGCCCGGTTCGTCCTGATAGACATTTACCGCCATTCCGCTGTAGTAGAGATATTGTTTGAGGCGGGGATGGTCGATGGTCAGTAACTGTTGTTCTCCATTCGCTTTGTTGTAAACAAACAATCCTTTTGAAAAGACAGAGAGTAAGAGTGTTTCCCGGGTGAAACCGGCGATAGAGACTACTTTGTCTCCCCAGGTAGACCGGTCGTGACGGAACTCTTCCGTGTCGGGGTCAAGACTGTTGATACCTCCGCCGTCTGTACCGATCCAGATCCGTCCGTCCGATTCGTCCTGATAAAGACTCAGTACGGCGGGATCACTCAGCCCTTTGCTACTTCCGGGAAAGACATCGGTATAGGTCTTCATGGATACTTCACGGATATTGATCAAACCCTTGCGAATGCTTCCGGCCCACATGTTGTTATAGGTATCGTTGTAGAGCGATAGGATAGAGTTGACGGGAAGTGAATAGTTATCTCCGGGGATATGTTCAAGAACGCTGATCTGATGGTTGTCCGGACGTATGATATTGATACCTCCTCCGTCTGTTCCTACCCAGATGTGCGAGTCCCGTTCGGCTATGCTAAGCACCACGTTGTTGCTAAGGCGGGAGTTTGCGGTAGTGTACGAGGCTAACAATCTGCCTTCGGGACTGAAGCAGCGCAAGCCTTCATTGTAGGGGGCCACCCAGATGCGGTTGTGCGAGTCGATCAGGAGTGCCATGATCTCTTTCCCACAGTCGAATGGAGGGAGACGGCGTTCTCCCGAACGGAGATTGATCAACCTGAGACCTTGCCACCGGCTGCAACATAGCAGCGTCTCTTCGTCCCATCGGCTGATGGCGGAGATGGCGAAGTAAGGGTCGGAACTGAAGTCCAGCAGAAGTTTTACGGAACGGTTTTCATAATCGTAACGATAGATGCGGTTGCGGCCGCCGAAGATCACCCCCTGTTCCGTCAGGCAAGCGGAATAGGCGAGGATGGAATGTCCCTGTTCGTCTTGTGGAGTTGTAAAATCGTCGCTTTGCCTGCGATACTGCGCTATTCCGTCATCGGTCAGTACCCAGATGTTGTGTTGATTGTCTTCAATGATCTGATGGATGTAATTGTGTGGCAACGAGTGCGCATCTTCTTTCCGGTGGATATATTTCTTCAGCTTTTCTCCGTCGAACCTTCCCAATCCCGCATTGGTGCCTATCCATACGAAACCTTTGGGTTCGGTATAGACACATCGCACGGTAGAAGGGAGTCCCTCCTTCAGGGAAATCTGTTTATAGTAGTAATGGCCGGCTTTCAGCGGGAGGCAGCAGACTGCCAGAAGTATGGTCAACCAACAGAGAAGGCCGGTATATGGGTTGTTTTTCATGGATGCATATCTATCACGTTAACGGCAAAAGTAACAGTTTGCATAGACGTGACCAAAAAAATGGAAATAAAATCTTATCTTTGCCGAAATGAATAACATTAACCACAGAGTACACAGAGTCCCATAGAGCGTATCTTCTATGCTTCCTTCCTCTATGGAACTCGGTGTGACTCTGTGGTGAGCAAATCAAAACACTATGAACAAGAGATTATTATTCCGTTTAGCTCCCGGTTTGTTGGCCGTTGTGCTATTCTGTGCCTGTCGCCCCGCAGTTATCGAAAAGGGGAATCTGGACGTAATTCCTCAGCCGCAAGAGATTGTCCTTGCCCAAGACACTACACCTTTTGTTATCAACCACAGTACTACGATCATCTATCCGGCAGCTAATGAAAAAATGCATCGTACTGCCGATTTTCTGGCTACCTTTATAAAAGAGATGACCGGAACCGAAGTCCGTGTGTCCGATAAAGAGAAGGGCAGTAACGCCATTATCCTTGCTGTAGATACGACAATGACTCACCCGGAAGGTTATAAACTTGAGATCACCCCCGAGAAGGTTCTTCTCACCGGAGGCAGTGAGGCCGGAGTATTCTACGGTACCCAAACCATTCACAAAGCCCTTCCGATTCTGAAGGACGGAAAAGTGGCGGCAGCTCTTCCTGCCGGGACGGTTACCGACTTTCCCCGTTTCCGTTATCGTGGATTCATGATCGACGTAGGTCGCCATTTCTTCCCCGTCAGCTACCTCAAACAGATGATTGACCTGATGGCATTGCATAACATCAACTATTTCCATTGGCACCTGACCGAAGACCAGGGGTGGAGAATTGAAATCAAAAAGTATCCCAAACTAACGGAAATAGGTTCCAGACGAGATTCTACCATTATTGACTGGGAAACCAAGAAGTTCGATGGAAAGCCTCACAGTGGTTTCTATACACAGGATGAAGCCCGTGAGATTGTCCGTTATGCGGCCGATCGCTTCATTACGGTAGTTCCCGAAATAGACCTTCCGGGACATACTACAGCCGCTCTGGCTTCTTATCCGGAACTGGGTTGCACGGGTGGTCCCTATAAGGTGCTTTGTTCATTTGGTGTATTTTCCGATGTGCTTTGTGCCGGTAACGAACAGACACTTCAGTTTACTAAAGACGTGTTGGACGAGATTATGGATATTTTCCCTTCCGAATACATTCATATCGGTGGAGACGAGTGTCCGAAGAGCCGTTGGGAGAAATGCCCTAAATGTCAGGCTAAAATTAAGGAACTGGGTATCAAAGCGCTGCCTAAACATTCGAAAGAGAATCAGTTGCAGACCTATTTCATGTCTGAGCTGGAGAAAGAGATCAACGCCCACGGACGCCGTATGTTGGGATGGGACGAAGTATTGGAAGGCGGTCTGACCCCGAATTCTACCATCATGTCATGGAGGGGTATTCAAGGAGGCATCGAAGCTGCGCGCCAGCATCACGATGTCATCATGACTCCTATCCAGCGGCTCTATTTCAGCAATCCGCGCATTAATAAGATGACCGGATTCGAATGGATGAATCGTGTATATAACTTCGAACCTGTTCCTGCCGAACTGACCGATGCCGAAAAGAAGTTTGTAATCGGTACTCAAGGTTGTATCTGGACGGAGTGGACTGCCGATTCAACCAAGATGGAGTGGCAGATTTTACCTCGAATGGCTGCTTTGTCCGAAATACAATGGACATTGCCGGAACATAAAAATTTCGACCGTTTCATGGAACGTCTGCCTGAGATGTTGAAGATTTATTCCGACCTGGGGTATGGCTACCGGAAAGATGTCTTTGCGGCAGATACGGTGGCAGTGAAGCAATAACTGCAAGTTATTAATAATTATAGAGGGCACAGAGATTTTCTATTAAAAGAAATTATCTCTGTGCCCTCTGTGTATTCTGTAATGAAGTAAAATGTTTCTTCTTATTTTTCTCCCGGTAACAGTGGGAAATTAGGATTCGGCACATGTGCAGCCTGCATGATGCCTTTCAGTTCGGCCACTTTTTCCGGGAACTGGTTCAGTACATTGTGGCGTTCCGACGGATCGGAATTCAGGTTGTAGAGCTCGAAATACGGGTTTTTGCCGCGAACGTTCATGTGAACTAACTTCCACGGGCCTTTACGTACGGCCTGGCGTCCGTTCATCTCCTGGAACTCAAAATACAGATATTCGTGTTCTTTCTGTCCTTTGCGGTTTTCAAGTAGTGGTAACAGGCTCACACCGTCCATCTGTTGGTTCTTGGCTTTCGGGTTCAATATTTCACGGAAAGTGGGCATTACGTCCCAGAACGAACACATGAAGTCGGTTTGGGTGCTGGGTTGTACACGTTCCGGCCAAGAGATGATCATCGGTACACGGATTCCTCCTTCGTAGAGGTCGCGTTTATATCCGCGCCAGATACCGTTGCTATTGAAGAAGTCCGGATCGGCTCCTCCTTCCATGTGCGGTCCGTTATCGCTGGCAAAGATGATGATGGTGTTGTCATAGATACCCATATCTTTCAGCTTCTGTACAATCTGGCCTACATATACGTCGAGGCGGTAAACCATGGCTGCAAACGTTGCGTGAGGGTAGAACTGAGAGCAGTATCCGCCTTTACGGAATGCCGGGTTACCCGGTTCGGTGCCATGGAAAGGCTTCTCGGGATACTTGCCGCGGAACTTTTTGATAATGCTGTCTTCGGGCACAATCAGTTCGGCATGAGGGATGATGGTAGGATACCACATGCAGAACGATTCTCCGCTTTTTCCCATCCGGTCAAGGAAGTCGAGTGCCTTTGAGTGGATCAGGTCTTGTGAGTAAGTACCTTTGCCATACTGCACATCCAGTGTGTTGTCTTTTAATTCTACCCGTTTGTCATTGTCCCACAAGTGATCGGGATAGTAGCTGTGTGCCAGCAATTGGCAGTTGTAACCGTAGAATTCGTCGATTCCCTGTTTTTTCGGATCGCCTGTAGAGCCGATGAATCCCAGTCCCCATTTACCGAAAGCGCCGGTTTTGTATCCTGCGTTCTGAAAATCGTGGAAGATGGTCTGTGCATCTGCCGGCAGAGGGAATTGTCCTTCCGGATCGAGTTCGACGTTACCACGGATAGCCGTATGTCCGCTATGAGTGCCTGTCAGCAGGCAAGAGCGTGAGGGGGCACTTACCGTTGTTCCCGAATAACATTGGGTGAAGCGCATTCCTTCCTGGGCCAGTTTGTCGATGTTGGGAGTTTCGAACTTCTCTTGTCCGTAGCAACTCAGGTCACCGAATCCGAGGTCGTCGGCCAAAATGAAAACTACGTTCGGCTTTTTGGGGTCCTGAACTTTTTTCTTTTGTGCAAACGCTTGTTGTGTTCCGGCCATGCCGACAAGCAGCGCACTGCTGAGCAATAATTTTTGATTCATAAAAAGAGTTTGTTGATTAGGTTTGTATTTAGTTCATTCTGTATTGGTTTTGAGTTTTATTCACCACAGATTACACAGATTTCCACAGATAAATGATTTATTTCATTGAGAATTAGATTAAAGAATCTGTGCTAATCTGTGTAATCTGTGGTGAACTCGATTCGTTTCTATTCCATTTTGTCAGGCTTCTATGTCTGCAAATATACAAATTTCAGTTAAGACTCGTTCACGACAGGCTTCCGATTTTGTCTATCCGATGTTCAAAAACGTCTATAAATGCCCTTTTTATTCCATTATTAGACGTTTTCAGAAGAATCATAGTTGTTTTTGAACTCTATGGGGTGTTAAAACTCTTTATATTTGTACCACTAATTAATCCCTAATAGAAAAACTACTTTATGATGAACAACCTATCTTCCGGAATTCTCTGCTCGCTGACAGGTGCGGCGGCAGTAGCTTCTTTGGCTTCATGTGCCACAGGCAAACAGAAAGAAGAGCAAAAGCCCCTGAACATTGTTTATATTATGACGGACGACCATACGGCACAAATGATGAGCTGCTACGATACCCGTTATATGGAAACTCCGAACCTCGACCGTATTGCCCGTGACGGCGTGCGTTTTACAAATTCCTTCGTTGCCAACTCTCTGAGCGGTCCCAGCCGTGCTTGTATGATCACAGGCAAGCATAGTTGTGCCAACAAGTTTTATGACAATACTACCTGCGTGTTCGACAGTGCCCAGCAAACTTTCCCGAAACTGCTTCAGAAGGCCGGCTATCAAACTGCACTCGTAGGCAAGTGGCACCTTGAGAGTCTGCCCTCAGGATTCAATTATTGGGAGATCGTGCCCGGACAAGGTGACTATTATAACCCCGACTTTATCACTCAGGACAACGACACCGTTCACAGACATGGGTACATTACCAACCTGATTACCGATGACGCTATCGATTGGATGGAGAACAAACGTGACGAGAGCAAACCGTTCTGCCTGCTGATTCACCATAAAGCTATCCACCGCAACTGGATGGCGGATACCTGTAACCTGGCTTTGTACGAAGACAAAACCTTCCCGCTGCCCGACAATTTCTTTGACGATTACGAAGGCCGTCCGGCTGCCGCAGCGCAAGAGATGAGTATTGTGAAGGATATGGATATGATTTATGACCTGAAGATGCTTCGCCCCGATAAAGATTCACGTTTAAAATCGCTCTACCAGAGATTTCTGGGACGTATGGACGAAGGACAACGTGCGGCATGGGATAAATTCTACGGTCCGTTGATCGATGACTTCTACAAGCAGAATCTAAGTGGGAAGGAACTTGCCAACTGGAAGTTCCAGCGTTACATGCGTGACTATATGAAGACAGTGAAGTCACTGGACGACAATGTGGGACGTGTGCTCGACTATCTTGAAAAGAAAGGATTACTGGATAACACCCTGGTAGTCTACACTTCTGACCAAGGCTTCTATATGGGCGAACACGGCTGGTTCGACAAACGCTTCATGTACGAAGAATCGATGCGCACACCGCTGATCATGCGTATGCCGAAGGGTTTTGACCGTCGTGGCGACATTACCGAAATGGTTCAGAACATCGACTATGCACCTACGTTCCTCGAATTGGCCGGTGCTCCCGTTCCTGCCGATATTCAGGGTGTATCTCTGTTACCGTTGCTGAAGGGTGAACAACCCAAAGACTGGCGGAAGGCACTGTACTATCATTTCTATGAGTATCCCGCCGAACATATGGTGAAACGCCATTACGGGGTACGTACCGAACGCTATAAACTGATTCATTTCTACAATGACATCAACTGGTGGGAACTTTATGATATGCAGGCTGATCCGACGGAGATGCATAATCTGTACGGGCAGAAAGAATACGAACCTGTAGTGAAAGAACTCAAAGAGCAGATGCTGCAACTTCAGGAACAGTATAATGATCCGGTACGTTTCTCGCCGGAGAGAGATAAAGAATAAGTGGAAATCCCGGATATATGAAACACATTATAATATGCATACTCCTGCTGACGCTCTGCCCCCTTGCGGCGTTGCAGGCCGATGACTTAACACAAACAGTTTCTATAGTCCCCTGCCCGGTACAAATGGTATCGGGCACCGGGCATTTCCGTTTTTCGGGAGGTACTACGCTGGTTGTGGAAAATGCCGAACAGGCGAAAGTGGTACGGAATTTTATAAACCTCTTCACCAAAGCTGCCGGGTTTACTCCCGTACTGAAAACGGGAGAGATGAAAGGCGATGTACGTTTCGTCACCGACAAGTCATTGAAAAGCGAAGCCTATCGGTTGGATATCATTCCAGAACAGATTACGGTCAGAGCATCGGATGTGAAAGGGTTTTTCTATGCCTTGCAGACCATCCGCCAGTTGCTTCCTCCCGATATTGAAAATCATCATACAGTCAATGCACTGTGGACGGTTCCTTGTTTGAGCATTCAGGACGAGCCCCGTTTCGGTTACCGGGGGCTAATGCTTGATGTTTCCCGCTTTTTTCTTCCCAAAGAATATGTGTTGAGAATCATCGATTGCATGGCTATGCTGAAGGTGAATAAACTCCATTTCCATCTGGTGGACGATAATGGCTGGCGGCTTGAAATTAAGAAATATCCCCGGCTGACCGAGGTCGGTGCCTGGCGGGTGGATCATACCGATGTGCCATTCCATTCGCGCCGGAATCCGTTGCCCGGAGAACCGACTCCCATCGGTGGCTTTTATACCCAGGAGGATATGAGGGAGATGATAGTTTATGCTGCCGACCGTCAGGTAGAGATCATTCCCGAGATAGAGATGCCGGCACATACCAATTCGTCACTGGCTGTTTATCCGCATCTGGCTTGTCCCGTGGTAGACCGGTTTATCGGTGTATTGCCCGGTCTGGGTGGAGACCATGCAGGAATCATCTACTGTGCCGGAAACGATAGTGTATTCACTTTTCTGCAAGATGTCATTGATGAAGTGGCTGCGCTTTTTCCTTCACATTACATCCATCTGGGTGGCGACGAAGCGCAGAAAACTTATTGGAAAAAGTGTCCTCTTTGCCAGGATCGTATGAAGAAAGAACACATTGCCCATGAAGAGGACCTTCAAGGCTATTTCATGAAGCGGATAGGCGACTATGTGCGCAGTAAAGGTAAAGAGGTGATGGGATGGGACGAGTTGACAAACAGCTTCATCCCCGAGGGAGCCGTTGTCTTCGGTTGGCAAGGGATGGGCAACGCTGCCCTGAAAGCTGCTGCGCAGGGACATCGCTTTGTGATGACTCCGGCCCGTGTGATGTACCTGATCCGTTATCAAGGACCGCAATGGTTTGAACCACTCACTTATTTTGGTAACAATACGCTGAAAGACGTTTATCAATACGAACCTGTGCAGAAGAATTGGAAGCCCGAATATGCTTCGTTACTGATGGGCGTACAGGCATCGTTATGGACGGAGTTCTGTAACCGTCCCGAGGATGTGGACTATCTCGTCTTCCCCCGTCTGGCAGCACTTGCCGAAGTGGGATGGAGTCGCCCGGAGCAGAAAAACTGGGCTTCGTTTCTGAAAGCGCTGGATCGTTATAACGAACACCTTGCCGTCAAAGGGGTGGGATACGCCCGTTCTATGTACAACATACAACATACGTCTACTCCGGTTGATGGTACATTGCAAGTGAAACTGGAGTGCATGCGTCCCGATGTGGAAATCCGTTATACAACTGATGGCACTGAGCCGGGAGCAGCTTCTGCTCTCTATACTCAGTCGCTCACGTTCCGTACCGCACAGACCTTGAAGTGTGCCACTTTTGCCGATGGGCGGCAGATGGGAAAGACCCTCGTGTTGCCTTTGTCATACAATAAGGCTACTGCGAAACCGGTATTCACCCGGGGGGCTTCCGGTGTTCCGGTTTTAACCAACGGAGTGCGTGGCAGCTTGAAACAAACCGATTCCGAATGGTGCTCGTGGACAGACAATGATAGTATTTCTTTTACGATAGATTTGCAAAAAGAAGAAAATATCCATACTTTTACGCTGGGTTCTATTACAGTGTACGGAATGGCTGTGCACAAACCGGAGTCCGTCAGTGTTGCGTTGTCTTCGGATAACATTAGTTTTACGGAAGTGGGAGAGAAGCGATTTACTCCCGAAGATATTTTCCGTGAAGGAACTTATGTGGATGATTTGAAATTCGATCTGGGAGCGGCAAAGGCCAGATATGTGCGCGTTACAGTTCGTGGAGCCGGAAAATGTCCTCCTGATCATGTGCGTCCCGGACAGGAAGCGCGCGTCTTTTTTGACGAAGTTATGATCGAATAGGATCCGTATTTACCTTTAAAAATCAAAGGGGGATGTGTCAAAAGTCTTCTGTGGCGAGTTTTGACACATCCCCCGAGAAAGATAATTGAATATTAAATACCTGATAAACAATGAACAAACCTATCAAACTAACCTTTCTACTGATACTGGCCTGTCTGGTTATGGTGCCCGCAAAGGCGCAGAAGACTCCCGAATGGCAGAGCCAATATGCGGTAGGCCTGAACAAGTTGGCCCCTCACACCTATGTGTGGCCTTACGCAGATGCTGCCGATGTGAAAAAAGGGGACTATGAACAGTCTCCCTATTATTTGAGCCTGAACGGCAAATGGAAATTCCATTGGGTGAAGAATCCCGACCTCCGTCCGAAAGACTTTTATAAACCTTCGTTCTATACCGGAGGGTGGGCAGACATTAATGTACCCGGAAACTGGGAGCGTCAGGGATATGGAACTGCTATTTATGTGAACGAGACTTATGAATTCGATGATAAGATGTTCAACTTCAAGAAGAATCCTCCTCTCGTACCGTTTGAAGAAAACGAAGTTGGCTCTTACCGCCGAACTTTCACTGTGCCTGCCGGATGGAAAGACCGCCGGGTGGTTCTCTGTTGTGAAGGTGTCACCTCTTTCTATTATGTATGGGTGAACGGCCATTTCCTCGGTTACAACCAAGGCTCAAAGACGGCAGCCGAGTGGGACATTACTGACAAGCTGGAAGAAGGCGAGAATACCGTCGCACTTGAAGTCTACCGCTGGAGTTCGGGCTCTTACCTGGAATGTCAGGATATGTGGCGTTTGAGCGGCATTGAACGTGATGTATATTTGTACAGTACTCCGAAGCAGTACATTGCCGACTATAAAGTAAATGCCACCCTCGAGAAGGAGCGTTACAAAGATGGTATCTTCGGACTCGATGTTACCGTTGAGGGACCTGCCAATGGAGCGGTATCTATAACTTATACCCTGAATGATGCAGCCGGACGTCCCGTACTTTCGGGCGAAATGCCTGTCAAATCACGTGGGTTGAGTAACTTCATCACTTTCGGTGAACAGCGCCTGAAAGACGTGAAGCCTTGGAGTGCCGAGCACCCCAATCTCTATACGCTCGTGTTGGAACTGAAAAATGCGGGAGGACGGGTGACGGAAGTTACTGGTTGCGAAGTGGGTTTCCGTACTTCGGAGATCAAGGACGGACGTTTCTGCATCAATGGTGTACCTGTGCTGGTGAAGGGAACCAACCGGCATGAACATTCGCAATTGGGACGTACTGTCAGCAAAGAGCTGATGGAGCAGGATATCCGATTGATGAAGCTGCACAATATCAATACCGTGCGTAATTCACATTATCCCACTCATCCGTACTGGTATCAGCTTTGCGATCGCTACGGACTTTATATGATCGACGAGGCCAACATCGAGTCGCACGGTATGGGCTACGGTCCTGCTTCGCTTGCCAAGGACAGCACTTGGCTGACAGCACACATGGATCGTACACACCGTATGTACGAGCGTTCGAAGAACCATCCTGCCATCGTCATTTGGTCGTTGGGTAACGAAGCCGGAAACGGAATTAACTTCGAACGTACCTATGACTGGTTGAAATCGGTAGAAAAGAATCGTCCCGTTCAATACGAACGTGCCGAGCAGAATTATAACACCGATATTTATTGCCGGATGTACCGCAGTGTCGATGAAATCAAAACCTATCTGGCACAGAAAGATATTTACCGTCCGTTCATTCTTTGCGAATACGTGCACGCCATGGGCAACAGCGTAGGTGGCCTGAAGGAGTATTGGGATGTGTTCGAAAATAATCCGATGGCACAAGGCGGTTGCGTGTGGGACTGGGTAGACCAGTCGTTCCGTGAGATAGACGCGAATGGGCGTTGGTATTGGTCGTATGGTGGGGACTACGGTCCCAAAGGAGTTCCGAGTTTCGGTAATTTCTGCTGCAACGGGTTGGTAAGCGCTGACCGTGTCCCGCATCCGCACTTGCTTGAAGTGAAAAAGATTTATCAGAACATCAAGTGTACCTTGCTCAATAAGAGTAATCTGACCATAAGAGTGAAAAACTGGTTCGACTTCTCCAATCTGAACGAATATATCCTGCATTGGCAGGTGGTGGGCGATAACGGACAAACGGTCACAGAAGGAACAAAAGAAGTGAATTGTGCGCCACATGCTACGGTTGATATGACATTAGGAAAAGTTGTCTTGCCTGCCAATGTGCGTGAAGGATATCTCAACCTGAGCTGGACTCGTAAAGAAGCTTCACCGATGGTGGGTACTGATTGGGAGGTGGCTTACGACCAGTTTGTATTGCCCGGAACAAAGAACAGTACAGCTTATCTGCCTGCCAAGGCCGGACAGACTGCTTTTACGCTGGATAAGGCGACTGGTGCTTTGAACTCTTTTACACTGGACGGGCAGGAATTGCTGGCAACTCCTGTTACACTGAGTCTTTTCCGTCCCGCTACGGACAATGATAACCGCGATCGCAACGGTGCTTATCTTTGGCGTAAATCCGGATTCGATCAGCTGAGCCAGAAAGTGGTGTCACTGAAGGAGAGCAAGAGTACCGCTACTGCACGAGTAGAAGTCCTGAATGCGAAGGGAACTAAAGTGGGGGATGCCGATTTCATTTACTCACTGAATGCTGCCGGGGCTTTGAAGGTGAAAGTGACTTTCCGTCCCGATACGGCTGTGGTGAAATCAATGGCACGCCTGGGGCTGGCCTTCGAGATGAACGATACGTTTGGCAATGTGGCTTATCTGGGACGCGGTGATAACGAGACTTACGCTGACCGTATGCAGTCGGGCAAGATAGGGCTGTATCGGACTACTGCCGAAAGGATGTTCCACTATTACGTGACTCCGCAGTCTACCGGAAATCGTACGGATGTCCGCTGGATGAAATTGGAGGATGAAGCCGGACAAGGAATCTTTGTCGATTCGAACCGTCCGTTCCAGTTCAGTGTCGTTCCGTTTACTGACGATGTGCTGGAGAAAGCCCGCCACATTAACGATCTGGAACGTAACGGCCGTATCACTGTTCATCTGGATGCCGAACAGGCAGGTGTAGGGACAGCAACCTGTGGTCCCGGTGTACAACCGCAATACCGTGTGCCGCTGACGGAGCAGAGTTTTGAGTTCACGCTGAGAGGAGTGAAATAGACAGAATATTTAACGTGGAATAGAAAAGGATACGGTTTACCACAGAGTTTCAGAGAGTTTTTAAGTTCTTGTTAATAGGATATTGAAGAGAGGAAAATCCTTTGTGAGAGACTCTGTGTTACTCTGTGGTGAATCAAACTTAAAACAATAGATTTATGAAGAAACTTATTTTATCGACGGTTCTGCTTGCAGCTATCTGTACAGCCGGACAGGCCCAAAAAAAAGACGACTACTATGTGAAGCACGTGGAATTTCCGCAAGGTGCTACCCTTGAGCAGAAAGTCGATATGGCAGCGCGTCTTGTACCTACTCCGCAACAGCTGGCGTGGCAACAGATGGAACTGACTGCTTTCCTTCATTTTGGTATCAATACTTTTACCGGGCGTGAGTGGGGAGACGGAAAAGAGGATCCCGCACTCTTCAATCCCTCCGAACTTGATGCGGAACAATGGGTGCGTTCACTCAAAGAGGCGGGTTTCAAGATGGCTATCCTGACCGCCAAGCATCATGATGGATTTTGCCTGTGGCCTACCAGGACTACTAACCACTCCGTGGCCTCTTCTCCTTGGAAAGGCGGAAAGGGTGATGTGGTGCGTGAACTCCGTGATGCCTGTGATAAATACGGTATCAAGTTCGGTGTTTACCTCTCTCCCTGGGATCGGAATGCATCTTGTTATGGGGATTCTCCGAAATACAACGAATTCTTTATCGAACAGCTGACTGAACTGCTTACCAATTATGGTGAAGTACACGAAGTCTGGTTCGACGGAGCCAATGGTGAAGGTCCCAACGGAAAGAAACAGGAATATGACTGGACCGCCATCCTTTCTACCATCCGTCGTCTTCAACCCCATGCAGTGACTGCCATTATGGGTGACGATGTACGATGGGTAGGCAACGAACGCGGACTGGGACGTGAAACGGAGTGGAGTGCCACCGTATTGACTCCGGGCACTTATGCCCGTTGTGAAGAGCAGAACAAAGCGTTAGGTGTAAAAGCGACTTCCAAAGATTTGGGTGGACGCGACATGTTGGTTAATGCCAGGGAACTCTTCTGGTATCCTTCCGAGGTGGATGTATCGATCCGTCCGGGATGGTTTTATCATCAGCAGGAGGACGGTAAGGTGAAGAGCCTCAAGCATCTGACCGATATTTATTTCAAATCTGTGGGTTACAACTCAGTGTTGCTGCTCAATATCCCTCCCGATCGGCGCGGACGCATCAGCGATGCCGACGTTAACCGCCTGAAAGAGTTTGCCGACTATCGCAAAGAAATTTTTGCCGATAACCGTGTGAAAGGCGGATTGAAACCATGGGCTGCCAAACCGGGTGATACCCATACCTATCAGCTGAAACCGAAATCGGAAATCAACGTGGTGATGCTACGTGAGGATATCTCGAAAGGACAGCGTACAGAAGCTTTTACTGTCGAGGCACTGACTGCCGGAGGATGGAAGGAGATAGCCAAAGGTACTACCGTGGGTTATAAACGTCTGATACGTATTCCGGCTATCGAGGCCACTCAACTGAGAGTGAAGATTGATGCTTGCCGTCTGACGGCTAATATCAGCGAAGTGGCTGCCTACTATGCCCGTCCGTTGGAAGAGGCGTCTGCGAAAGAAAATTGGAACGATCTGCCTCGTGCTACATGGAAACAAGTGACTGCCTCTCCGTTGGTGATTGATCTTGGAAAAGCCGTAGAGATGGCAGGTTTCGTATATGCTCCTGCCAATGCGGAAGCGAAGCCGACAATGGCTTTCCGTTATAAATTCTATGTAAGTACCAATGGTGAAGACTGGAAAGAAGTGCCGACTACCGGGGAGTTCAGCAACATTATGCATAACCCTGTTCCGCAGACCGTTTCGTTCGGCAACAAGGTCAGTGCCCGCTACATCAAACTCGATGCCACTACACCGGACGCTACTCCGGCAAAGGTCGCTTTGAACGAAATCGGTATCCGTTTGCAGAAGTAAGTCGTTCCATTGAACAACTGCTCCGGGTTATCTGTTTGAATATAAGATATTAAACACTATTAGGTATGAAATTCTTTATTGATACGGCTAACCTGGAGCAAATCCGGGAAGCACACGATTTGGGAGTCTTGGACGGAGTAACGACTAATCCTTCTCTGATGGCTAAAGAGGGGATAAAAGGAGTCGGGAACCAGCGGAAGCATTACGTGGAGATATGTAACATCGTGCAAGGCGATGTCAGTGCCGAAGTGATCGCTACTGATTACGAAGGAATGATTCGGGAAGGAAAAGAGCTGGCAGCCCTCAATCCCCACATTGTGGTGAAGGTGCCCTGCATTGCCGACGGCATCAAAGCCATCAAGCACTTTTCCGAACAGGGCATTCGCACCAACTGTACGCTGGTCTTTTCTGCCGGTCAGGCTTTGCTGGCTGCCAAAGCGGGAGCTACGTATGTTTCTCCTTTCGTAGGACGCCTGGATGACATTTGTGAAGATGGTGTCGGACTGGTTGCCGATATTGTGCGGATGTACCGTTTCTACAATTATCCTACTCAGGTGTTGGCGGCCTCCATCCGTAGCACCAAGCATATTATGGAATGTGTGGAAGCCGGTGCCGATGTGGCGACTTGCCCGTTGAGTGCCATTAAGGGGCTGCTGAATCATCCGTTGACAGATGCCGGGCTGAAGAAATTTCTGGAAGATTATAAAAAGGTAAATGGATAAGGATTTCTGGTAACAGATGAAGCTGGCTGTATTGAAAATACCGTTTTTCAATACAGCCTTTTTTATTTGGGCTAAACCTAAAGCCCATTCAGATGTTATTTTGATAAAGTGAACATGTTAAAATAAAGACGATAGTTATGATAGATTTAGGAAGTTGGATGAATAAAATCCTTATAGGTTGGGGAGTGGACCCGAAAATAGCGAATACCTTTGATGAAACGATTATTGCCATCCTGATGATTTTTATTGCGGTCGGGCTGGATTATCTTTGCCAGGCCATTTTTGTGGGTGGAATAAAGCGTCTGTCACGGCGGACTCCTTATAAATGGGATACATTGATGGTCAAACATAAAGTGATTCACCACCTGATCCATATTCTGCCGGGTATTCTGATGTATATGCTTTTGCCTATGGCATTTGTACACGGAAAGACTTTGTTGCTGGTTTCGCAGAAAATTTGTGTTATCTATATGATCTTTGCCTTGTTACTGGCTCTCAACAGCAGTCTGCTGATGTTGCTGGATATACTCAATGGAAAAGAAAAGTTGAAGAATCGTCCGATGAAAGGCTTTATTCAGGTATTACAGGTTCTTGTCTTCTTTATTGGCGGCATTGTGATTGTCTCCATAATTGTCGATAAATCTCCTGCTACGCTGTTCGCCGGGTTGGGGGCTTCTGCCGCTATTCTGATGTTGGTCTTTAAAGATAGCATTCTGGGGTTTGTGGCAGGCATTCAGTTGTCTGCCAACGATATGATACGTCCCGGTGACTGGGTGACCATCCCTTCAACCAATGCAAACGGCATTGTGGAAGAGATTACATTGAATACCGTTAAGATTCAGAATTTCGATAATACTATTTCTACCGTTCCTCCCTATTCTTTGGTGAACGGCTCGTTCCAGAACTGGCGGGGAATGACGGAATCCGGAGGACGGCGGGTGATGAAGAGCATTTTTCTTGATCTGACAACTTTGAAGTTCTGCACCCCCGAAATGCTTGATACCTTTCGCAAAGAGATACCTCTGTTGGCAGATTATCAGCCGGAGGAAGGAGTGGTGCCTACAAATTCGCAAGTATTCAGGGTATACGTAGAACGTTATCTTTGCAGTTTGCCTGTGGTAAATCAGGATCTCGACCTGATTATCAGCCAGAAGGAAGCTACTGAATACGGGGTACCTATTCAGATTTATTTCTTTTCCCGTAACAAGGTTTGGAAAGAATATGAACGTATCCAATCCGATATTTTCGATCATTTTTTTGCTATGGTACCCAAGTTTGAACTGAAGGTATATCAATATTCGGATTGATTGGTTTCGAAATCGGTATATACAGGTAAGTGATCACTGTATCCTCCCTGGTATTTCATTCCGATGTAGGTGCGGAAAGGCTGCATGCCTCCGTATTTTTCATCTTTTATCAGAAGGAAAGGCAAGCGCAGTACGCTTGCCTTTTTTTCCTCGGTAAAAAGCGTACCGGAAGTATCAAGCAGTGTACCGGATACAATCAGGTGATCCAGCAATCCCCATTCACCCTGATATTTATAGGAACCGAAGTTACGGTTCTTGGCTTTTCGCGCCAGTAAGTGGTACAGTTGTTTATGGTCAGGATTCTCTTCGGGAGAAAGGGCTTTCAGGACTTGTTTTACAGATTTGTCAGTGGGATAATCATTAAAATCTCCCATAATAATCAATTTGGCAGAACGGCGGACACACATTAGGCTGTCTGCCGCATTTTTCAGTTTTTGTGCCGCAAAAAGGCGATAAGGTTCTGATTGACGTGCTCCGCCCGAGCGGGAGGGTAGATGTGCCACTAATACATCCAGTGTATCACCTGTCAGCAATAATCCGCTGACGTGCAGGATATCCCTTGTCGGACGATGATTCTCAAAATTGCCGACAGGGATGGAAGAACAGGTAAGGAGTTTGAACCGGTCGCGTTGGTAAAGCAGTGCTACGTCGATACCGCGCTGGTCAGGAGAGTGTGTCATCACATAACGATAATCTGCCTCCTTAAGTGGAGAATAAAGCGTGAGATCGCGCATAACCGTATCATTTTCCACTTCACACAATCCTATCAATACCGGAAAGTTCCATTCTCCGACTGCTGCAAGAGTGCGGGCCACATTATCTATCTTCTTTTTATATCGGCTATAGCCCCAATGCCGGAGCGAATGGGGCAGAAACTCCCTGTCATTTTTGAGTGAATCGTGCCGGGTATCGAAGAAGTTTTCGGTATTCCAAAAGACGACACGAAAAGGAGGCTGATTTTGTGCAGAAAGAAAAAGTGAAGTGGAGGAAATCAGCAATAAAAAGAAAAGACGGAGCATAGATTTTAGTTCTCGTTTTGATTCACCACAGAGCACACAGATTTTTAATTTTAGAATTATCAAGTGAATTCTTCTTTGTGTCCTCTGTGGTGAAATTGATTTAGTTCTTTGCCGGAATATGTGCCAATACATCCAACAGATGCTTCCAGAATTTATCTACTGAAGGAATATGCATCCGTTCGTCCGGAGAGTGGACTCCTGTCAATGTAGGACCGAAGGAAATCATGTCCAATGCAGGATATTTATCAAGGAATAAACCACATTCCAGTCCGGCGTGAATTGCTTTCACTTTGGCATCTACACCGAACAGACGTTTATATGACTCTTCAGCTACTTTCAGAATTTCCGAGTCCGGATTGGGTTTCCATCCGGGATATCCGTCACCCCAAGTCACTTGCGCGCCTGCCAAAGTAAATACTGCACGTACAGTGTTGGCTACATCGTCGCGTGAAGAAAGAATGGAACTGCGCTGGCTGGTTTCGATACGGATAGTATTTTCCGGTTTCATCTTGACAGATGCCAGATTGGTCGATGTTTCCACCAGACCCGGGATGTCATGGCTCATGGCATAAACTCCGTGCGGGCAGGCATACAACGAAGTGATCAGGCGATAGGCTGTACTTGGGTCGATAGCCCAGTCACGACGAGGTTCCGTTTCAAGAAGAATACTCAGATCCGGTTCTATCTTATGAAGTTCGTCTTCTATTTCTGCAATAAAGACATTCAAGGCTGTGCGCACATCGTGCTTATAATGTTCCGGTACGGAGAATACAGCTGAAGCTTCACGCGGAATGGCATTTCGCAGGTTACCTCCATTGAATTCGAAGAGGAAGAAGTCTTCCTGATAAGTATTCTGCATCAGGTACAGGAAGCGATTCAGAATCTTGTTGGCATTGCCGCGTCCCAGATGGATATCTCCACCGGAATGCCCGCCTTTCAGACCTTTCACGGTGATATGGAAGCAAAGGTGGCTGATGGGTGTCATCACCGTTTCGTATTTGAATTGGGCAACCGAGTCGATACCACCTGCACAACCGATGAAAAGTTCACCTTCATCTTCCGAGTCGAGGTTTAATAGGATTTCCCCGTTCATGAACCCCTCTTTCAGGGCAAAAGCACCGGTCAGACCTGTCTCTTCATCTACAGTGAACAGACATTCGAGAGGACCGTGCTCAATGCTGTCGTCGGCCAGAATGGCCAACTCAGTAGCTACACCGATACCGTTGTCAGCCCCCAGAGTTGTTCCTTTTGCCTTCATCCATTCCCCGTCAATCTCCGTCTCGATAGGGTCGGTCAGGAAGTCATGCTCCGTATCGTTATTCTTTTCGCACACCATGTCTACGTGTGATTGCAAGATCACTGTCTTCAGGTTTTCTTTACCCGGAGTAGCCGGCTTCTTGATAAGTACATTACCGGCTTCGTCCACTTTTGTCTCTAAATTATATTTTTCTCCGAACGCTTTTAAATAAGCGATTATCTTTTCTTCCTTCTTTGAAGGACGGGGCACCTGGCAGATTTCGTTGAAGAAGTGAAATACGCCGGCCGGTTTCAGTTCTGATTTTTCCATTCTCTTTTCTTTTTATGGAATTAAAAATTCAATTTTAACCCCTTATTGCTAAATATGGTTAATTTGCTTGCGAATTTTGAACCCGTTTCTCTTTTTTTATGGTAAAAAAGGAGGCTTAGTCAGTACAAAAGTCTATATTTGCACCCACAAAATTAATAGAAATGCTCTATACAATACTGATAACTCTGTTAATAGTTGCTATTTGCCTTGGTTTATTAGGCATAAAAGTCTTCTTTACAAAAGGCGGAAAATTTCCCAACGGGCACGTCAGCGGCAATAAAGCGTTAAGGGAGAGAGGCATAAGTTGTGCACAGTCTCAAGATCGGGAAGCACAAAAGAAACGGCGCTTTTCTATTGATGAAATTGAGAAAACCTTAAACGATAGTATGAACTAATTAATTAAAAAACTATATTTTACAAGTATGAAGAGAATGAATTACCTCATTAACGGATTTGCTGCTCTTGCATTCCTCTTTCTTTTTTCACAATGCGCTGGTAAAGCCGACAATGCTGCTGCTCCTGCTGCTTCCGGAAATGCAAATGCCACTTCTGGTCTGAAAATCGCTTATGTAGAAGTAGATACATTGTTGTCTCAATATAATTTCTGCAAAGATCTGAATGCTGATATGATCAGTAAGGAAGAGAACAGCCGTATGGTATTAAATCAAAAAGCTAACGAACTGCGTAAATCACAGCAGGAATTCCAGAAGAAATATGAAAGCAATGCTTTTATTTCTCCGGAAAGAGCACAACAGGAATATGCACGCTTAGGTAAATTGGAGCAGGATTTGCAGGCACTGCAAAACAAACTGGCTACTGAAATGGCATCTGAAAATGCTAAAAACAGCCAGATTCTGCGTGACTCTATCAATGCTTTCCTGAAAGAATACAATAAGACTAAAGGTTATAACCTGATTATCAGCAATACCAGTTTTGATAATCTGTTGTATGCCGACAGCACACTGAACATCACAAAAGAAATTGTAGACGGACTTAACGCAAGATATGCTCCTGTGGGTAAGAAGTAAAATCCGGTTTATCATATTATGAAATAGGAGAGGCAATTCTGAAGAGGATTGCCTCTTTTTGTCTTTAAGATTATCTCTCGATTTATAGCTGTCCGTGCGATATTTTATATTACTTTGCAACAAGAGTGAAAAACAGAATACAAATGGGAAATCATTGGAGTGAAAAAATACGAAGATACCTGCAAAGTCCTTATCCGGTTGTGTATCAAAGATGGAAGGTGGTATTGATTTCTTCGTTGGTCGTATTCCTTATATTACTGGTTTTACAGCCTTTCGGAATATCGGGCATTGAGGGGCATAAGTTTTGGATACTTTTGGGCTTTATGGGTGTGACAGCAGTATTTCTGAGCATCCCCGTGTATCTTTTTGCCTGTCTGTTTCCGGAGTTTTACAAAGAAGAGGGGTGGACCGTATGGAAACAGATAGTCAATCTGTTGATGGTAATCTTATTTATTGCTGTCGGTAACTGGCTTTATTCAACATTTGTTTTTGGCTGGGGGCTGCGTTGGGATGTCTTTTGTGTTTTTGCATTGTTCACTTTGGTTATCGGGCTTTTCCCTACAGTACTTTTCATTTTATTGAATCAAAACAGGTTGTTGGCTATCCATTTAGAGGAAGCGACGGAGATGAACCTCCATTTACAGCGGTCGGTATCTGCGACGGAATCTATAGAAACAACTGAAATAGTTTCTTTGCTTTCGTTCCAGGGCGGTACCAGGGAATCTCTGGAATTGGACTCTAAGGACTTGTTGTATATAGAGTCCGATGGAAACTATATCCGGGTGAACTATCAGAAAGGAGGCAGAACTATGCAGTGTCTGTTGCGGATGACCATGAAGCAGGCGGAGGAAGTAACCGGTGGGTCTCCGTTGGTAGCGAAGTGTCACCGTGCTTTTCTGGTCAATCTCCGTAAGGTGGTAAAGGTTAGTGGAAACTCACAGGGCTACCGTTTGCTTTTGGAAGGTTGTCCGGAAGAGATACCTGTATCACGGGCCTATTCCAAACAGGTTAAAGAGCTGATGGAAACTATAGTCGGCAAATAACCGTTGGTCACAAAAAGATGCAGTTCGTCACATAGGACGAACTGCTTGTCACATATCCGGGCTGTCTGTCCCGGATATTTTTTTGCTTGGAACCGATCCTTTATGTTTGCCGGTGAAAATGTTAGCAAACAGACCACAATGAAAAGATTCTATGTAACAGTAATTGGAAGCTTGATGCTTCTCCCGGTTTTACTCGTAGCCCAAAACGTAACTACGGATACCATTTTTTTTACGACTTTCGGTGATAGTATATTGTTGGACGAGGTAGTCGTTAAAGCACATAAAACTCCCAGGGCTAACAGCCGCTGGAGCGATTTGCGACCGGTCGATCTGGTAACGGTAGGAGGAGCTAACGGGGATTTATACCGGGCTTTGCAAACCCTTCCGGGGGCTCAAATTCAGGGTGAAAGCGGTCGTCTGCTGGTGCGTGGAGGGAGCAGTAACGAAACACAGACCTATATAGACGGCATGCATGTGTTGAATCCTTATACTACAACCGGAGCGGATACTCCTGCACGAGGACGCTATTCCACTTTTATGTTCAGTGGTGTCAATCTGGCTTCCGGCGGACAGTCACAGGAGTATGGAGAGGCCTTGTCTGCTGTACTTCCTCTGGAAACCAAGGACCATAGTACGGTCAATAAACTGGGGATGAATGTTTCTACCGTCGGATTGGGAGGAGGTGGTACGCGGGCTTTCGGGCACTCTTCACTTTCGCTGAATCTCGATTATCAGAATCTGTCACCTTATTATCGGGTTTATCCTTCCCGGACTGATTTCAAGCAGCCATACGGTATGTTTTCCGGTGCTGCCCAATATCGGTACACGCCGGATGAAAGGACTGTATTCAAATTATATGCAGGGTATGACCGTACTTCCTTTTCAAATTATGCAGATGCAGACCGTCATCTTTTCGCTTTGGGTGAAAATAATGTTTATCTGAACACTACCTTCCGCAAACGTGCCGCTTCCGGTTGGAATTGGTTTTTCGGGGCTGCGTGTTCTTTTTATGACCGGCGAGTGGGAGGTGCAGTGACCGGCGGGGATGCATGGAGTGAGCGGCAGCAGGAACTTCATTTGAAAGTCAGGTCCTTCCGGCAATTTACTCCTTGGCTACGTCTGGACGCGGGAGTTGAAACTTTTATCCGGTCATATCGGGATTATTATCGGTTTGAGTTGCTCTATGATGAAAACCGTATGTACCCCACGATCTGTGCAGGATTTCTTTCGTCCATTTTTTATCTGTCGGAACACTTCAAAACAGAACTGTCTTTCCGTCCGGAGTATGTTTCATTGAACCGGCGGATGAACTGGTCTCCCAGAGCTGCTGTCAGTTATGCGTGGAATCGTTTGTCAATCTCGGTTGTGGCAGGACAATACACTCAATTACCGGAAAATAAATACCTGATAAAAAACACTGCTTTGCCCTCTAATATCTGTAGGCAGACTCTCTTCAGTCTCCAATACGAACAGAGCGGGCGATTTTACAAAGCGGAGTTTTATTACAAAAATTATAAAAGGCTGGAATTGTCTGTTCCCCAAGGTATGGTTCCCGATGGATACGGACATAGTAAAGGCGTTGACCTATATTTTTGTGACAATGCCCTATGGAAGAATTTTGAATACCGTTTGTCCTATTCTTATAATCTTTCAAAACGGAAATACCGGGAATATACTGAACTGACCGTTCCGCAATACGCTACCCGTCATAATGTGTCATTGGTACTGAAATACAGTGTTCCCCGTCTGCGAACCATCTTCAGCGTGACCGACCGGTTGGCAAGTGGGCGTCCTTATCATAATCCGGAACTGCCGGGGTTGATGAATGATGAAGTAAAACCCTGCCATTCTCTCGATTTGGGTATCACTGTGCTGGCGAGTAAGAAGGTTATCGTACATGCCTCTGCCACTAATCTGACGGGGCGTAAGAACGAATATGGACGGATTAACGGACAGGCCGTCCGTGCTTCCAGTGACCGTTTCTTCTATCTGGGAGTTTATATCACTTTAGGTAAGAAAGTAGCTTATGATGTTTCTAATTTTTAAATATTTACCATTATGAAGACAATGATTATTTTGCTGTTTGCAGTACTAACGAGTGTGTCCGTAGCGGGTCAGAATCTGACATTGATTGTCAAAGACGTGGAGCATGTGGACGGATCTGTTTACGTGGCTATCTATTTTTCCAAACAGACCTTTATGAAGAAGCCTGTTTTCGGTTTTCGGGTAGGAGTGAAGGACCGGACGATAGAGATACCCTGTAAGGGAATTCCTGCCGGTACTTATGCCATTTCCCTCTTTCAGGATGAAAATGAAAACGGGAAGTTGGATACCGGTGCATTCGGGCGTCCTTTGGAAAAGTTCGGGTTCAGCAATGATGCCGAAGGAGTCTTGGGAGCTCCTTCGTTTGAAAAATGCTGTTTTGAACTCGAACGGGACACTACGATGGTTATTCATTTAAAGTAGTGTATCATTCGGTTTCAATTGCTGATGCAAGTGGAAGGTAGAGAGGAAACTTTGAAAAAGGGGAGCTCTTTTTTATTTAGAGAGCTCTTTCTCCTCTTCCTGCGGAATGCGAAAAGCTGTATAAAGTTCCAATATAGCTGCTATGGTGAGGCAGGCAATCCATTCGTTGCCGCGTGTGGTGAACATGAATGCACCTGTCAGTATCAATGCCAGTGCACCGAATATCTGTTGAATGCGCAGTCGGCGGAGCGTTTTGCTTTTTGCCCGGAGCGGAGTGTTGACCTGGGCCAATGCCACAAAGCCTGCCCCGATGGTATATATATAAGGTGCATACACCCATCCGGTGATAAAGACGGCGGCTCCTACGAGAGCCATCACGGCGCCTACGGCGAAAAGTGCGGGTATCAGTTGTTTCATTCGTTCTCGTCAAATACGTAAATGTCTTCGTTGGGCTTTTTCATCAGATATTTTTCGCGCGCTATCTGTTCGATGGCTTCAGGATTGGTGCTCAACTCGTTGAGGCGCTCCGTGTTTTCTTCATACTCTGCGCGGTATTTATCAATCTCTCCCTGCAAGCGGCTGATTTCGCGTGCATAGCCGATGCGGCGGATCATACTGTTTTCGTCCAAAAAGCCGATGATGACTCCGAATGCCAGGACGGTGATCCAGTATTTATGTCTGCCTATAAACTCCCAGATTGTGATTAATTTGCCCATGATTTTCTCATTAATTCCAGATGCAAAGATAAAACTAATAACTTAAAACGTAGCATTTCCGCTCTAAAACTTATTCCGCTTCCTTTTTTCTCCTTGCACTTTTTTGCGTACATTTGCACAAACTCAAAAAACAGAGATCATCCGGAATATGGAAAACTATATCGTATCCGCCCGTAAGTATCGTCCTTCCACCTTTGAGTCGGTCGTGGGGCAACGGGCACTGACCACTACACTGAAGAATGCTATCGCCACCCAGAAACTGGCGCATGCTTATCTGTTCTGCGGGCCGCGCGGAGTGGGTAAAACTACTTGTGCACGTATCTTTGCCAAGACCATCAACTGTATGAATCTTACGGCAGATGGCGAAGCCTGCAACGAATGTGAGTCGTGTGTCGCTTTCAACGAGCAACGTTCGTACAACATTCATGAATTGGATGCGGCGTCCAACAACTCGGTAGACGATATCCGCCAACTGGTGGAACAGGTGCGTATTCCGCCACAGATAGGTAAGTATAAAGTGTATATCATTGACGAGGTACACATGCTGTCGGCCTCGGCTTTCAACGCTTTCCTGAAGACATTGGAAGAACCTCCCCGCCATGCCATTTTCATTTTGGCTACAACGGAGAAGCATAAAATCCTTCCCACCATTTTGTCTCGTTGTCAGATTTACGATTTTAACCGTATCAGTGTGGATGATACCGTGAATCATCTGTCTTATGTGGCATCGAAAGAAGGAATCACGGCCGAACCTGAAGCCTTGAACGTGATTGCGCTCAAAGCGGATGGAGGTATGCGTGATGCACTTTCCATTTTCGACCAGGTAGTAAGTTTCACCGGAGGTAATATCACCTACAAGAGTGTGATTGAGAATCTTAATGTGCTGGATTATGAATACTATTTCCGCCTGACAGACTGCTTCCTTGAAAATAAGGTAAGTGATGCTTTACTATTGTTCAACGATGTACTGAACAAAGGATTCGACGGTAGCCATTTCATCACCGGACTTTCATCACATTTCCGTGATTTGTTGGTGAGCAAAGATGCTGCTACACTCCAGTTGCTTGAGGTAGGTGCCAGTATCCGCCAACGTTATCAGGAGCAGGCACAGAAGTGCACATTGCCGTTCCTGTACCGGGCCATGAAACTTTGCAATGATTGTGATATGAACTATCGCGCCAGCAAAAATAAACGTCTGTTGGTGGAACTGACCTTGATACAGGTTGCTCAGCTTACCGTTGAGAGGGATGACAGCAGTGGTGGGCGTGGCCCTAAACAAGCCATAAAACCCGTCTTCACGCAACCCGCCGCTGCACAGCAGCCTCAGGTAGCACCTGCCGCTTCGCAATCTCAGAGTACGAATGTCGCTGCACCTGCTGCTCCGCAGGTTGCGTCCCAGCAAGCCACTGCCTCTCCGGCTGTCAACATACGTCCGGGCAGAGCGGTTTCTCCACCGGGAGCTATGCCCGATGCGGTACGGATGGCGCAGTTTAAAGAAGAAAAGAAGATTCCTGTGATGAAGAAATCCAGTCTCGGACTTTCCATCAAGCATCCTCAGAAGGAGGAAGAGCAGCAGGGATCGGGAGCGGTCCATACTGTCCAGGCGCAGACACAGCAGATTGAAGAAGATTTCATCTTCAATGAACGCGATTTGAATTATTACTGGCAGGAATACGCCGGACGTATGCCGATAGAACAGAAAGCGATTGCCATGCGTATGCAGAACATGCGTCTGTCATTGCTCAATGATACGACTTTTGAGGTGGTGGTAGACAATGAAATCATTGCGAAAGATTTCACGGCACTGATTCCCAACATACAAGCATATTTGCGTGGTTCATTAAAGAACCGCAAAGTGACAATGACCGTTCGTGTCAGTGAAGCGACGGAGAATGTACGTGCCGTCAGCCGTGTGGAAAAGTTCCAGATGATGGCACAAAAGAACAGCGCATTGTTGCAACTGAAGGAAGAGTTCGGTTTGGAACTGTATTAAGAAAAGCAACCATCCGTTTTTTTGCAAGAAATACAGGTTTCTGTGCAACGTTCCGGATACTTGTTACGTCTAATAGCTATAATCAAAAAATAGAATGAATATGAAAACAATTCGTAAGAGAGGGATCAGTGCATTTCTTTTTCTGTCTTTGTTGATGTCGGCAACGTTGGTAAGTGCCCAAGGAGCGATAGTGGCAAGTGGTAAATACATAACGAAGAACGTTAAAGTGTCGGGATTCGACCGGATTCAGCTGAAAGGAAGTCCGACCATTGAATACACACAGTCGTCGGGAGGAATCAAGGTTCAGGTTACAGGATCGGACAATCTGGTTGATTTGATAGAATGCCGGGTAGAAGGAAGTACGCTGATAGTGAATATGAAGCCACATACCAATATTTCTTATGGTAAAGCGGGACGGCTGAAAGTCCTGATTTCCAGTCCGTCTTTAAGAAGTGCTTTCCTTCAGGGGTCGGGCGATATCTATTTAGGTAATCTGAAGGCAGAAGAACTTGAGGTATCATTGGCCGGTTCGGGAGACATCGTTGCGGGAGATGTAACATGCAATGGTGATTTTTCTGCTTTGTTGAAAGGTTCCGGAGATATTGATGTGAAAGGACAGATTCGTGCTAAAAGTGTGAGTCTGACTTTGCAGGGTTCGGGTGACTTGAATGTTGTCGGTGTTACCGGGAGCAAAATAAGTGCAATGCTTCAGGGATCAGGTGATCTGAAAGTAAGAAGTGCTTATACCACATCGACCGTAACGGCAAAATTGAGCGGATCGGGTGATATAAATGTATTGGGTATCCGTGCCAATAATGTGGCGGCACAATTGGCCGGTTCGGGTGATATGACTCTGTCCGGTTCTACTCGCGATGCCACATTGGTGCTGAGCAGGTCGGGAGAACTTAATGCGCGTAAGTTGGATGCAGAGAATGTAACAGCCCGTGTCAACGGTTCCGGAGATATTACCTGTGTAGCTACAAAGACACTTGTGACTAATATTCAAGGAAGCGGTGAAGTTTCATACAAAGGAAATCCGAGTGTGCGGTCGACAGGTAAGAATCACCTGAACAGACTTTAAACACTTTGTATCCTACCTGTCGGGTAGAATACACGAAACGCCCCTTAACAATATATGTTATTCCGATTACATATATTGTTAAGGGGCGTTTCATATATTGTTATTTCATAGGGGTATATATTGGATCAAGATTCCTGTGAGGTAAGCCGAAATAGGAACGTCCCGTATTTGACCGGATGTTATCTATATATAAAGGTGCTTGGAGGAAGATAAGGACAGTAAATAAAAAAGAGTCATAGCTAATGCCAGAATGGTAATCCTATAATAGAAAGATTTCATCAAAGGTGATTTTACATTGATAAAGATTAGGTAAAACAACTAAATGTAGGTATTGTGTTTGCATATAGATACAATATTATACCTAAATTTTGGTATTGTCCCCGCTGTGGGTATATTGTACTTTTGCGAGCTAATAGAAGGTGAGATGATTCGTAAAATTGCATATATACTTTTTTTATTTATAATTTGCTGTAATGTGTCTCGTGCGTGGGGGCAGACGTTTGTATTCCGGGGTACTGTATTGGATGAACAAACTCATAAAGCATTGGATTATGCCACCATTCAGTTGTTTGTGGAGAAACAGTTTGCTTATGGCGGAATAACAGATGCAAACGGACATTTTGAACTTCTTCATATCAAGCCCGGGACCTATCGGATCGTCGTATCTTATTTAGGGTATGATTCTACCGAAAAAGAGATTAAAGTGCTTGGAAATACTTCAGAAATCTTTCATTTAAAGCCCTCAAACATGGCGTTGAACGAAGTGGTAGTGACTGCTTCCGAATCAAAGCGTGCTACCAGTGCTTCCATAGTCGACCGTACTGCCATGAAACATCTTCAACCCAGCAGTTTCAGTGATTTGATGGAACTGATACCCGGGGGAAAATCGGCTGATCCTCAGATGGGACAGGCCAATCTGATTCGTATACGTGAAACGGGTAAGACGGAAGATATCTCTTCATTGGGAGTTGGATTTTACATTGATGGTATTTTTCAGAATACGGATGCCAATCTGCAATATATGCCGAGTAGCACTTCTGCTGTAAATGCGACGAGTACGATGTCAAAGGGACTGGATATGCGTACCATTCCGACTGATAATATTGAAAAGGTGGAGATCATTCGTGGTATTCCCTCTGTAGCTTATGGTAACGTGGCAAACGGCGCTGTGATTATCCAGCGTAAAACCAGCGAAAGTCCGTTATCTGCACGCTTCAAGGCTGATAAGACCAGCAAACTGTTTTCAGTGGGCAAAGGATTCCGGTTGGACGGGAACGGACGTTATGTTTTGAATGCCGATTTGAGTTATCTGGATTCAAAAATAGATCCGCGCAACAGCGTGAAAAACTATACCCGTCTCACAGCCTCCACCCGTCTGGATGGAAAATGGTTATGGAATGAACGTAATATTCATTGGAATATCAGTACCGACTATACCGGATCGTTTGATGATGCGAAACGGGATAAAGATGCAACCGTAAAGGAGGACTCTTATAAATCAGACTTCAGTAGTTTGAAGATGGCAGGAAAATGGAACCTGAAATTCCCTAACCATTCGTGGATTCGTGAGATTAGCGCGGCAACTTCTGTCAGTTGGCAGTGGGAGAAGATGCGTGAAACGAAATCTGTGTCTCTGAATCGTCCGGCCGCTATTGCTACTCAGACAGAGACCGGAGAATCTGATGGCATCTATCTGCCCTATAATTATGTGGCGCAGATGGAGATTGACGGTAAACCTTTATATGTTACGGCTTCTGCCCGTACGCAATTGGCTTTTCCACTGGGGATGCTGCAAAATGCAATGAATATAGGGGTGGAATGGAATTATCAGAAGAATTTGGGAGAAGGCCAGATATTCGATGTGACACGACCCATCAGTGAAAGTTTGAGTACACGTCCGCGCCGTTTTAAGGACATACCGGGGCTGCAACCTTTCGCCTTCTATGCCGAGGAGGTGTTGAATCTTCCTGTAAATAGACATAAATTGGCTTTTACGGCCGGTATCCGCTTGCAGTCCTTATTGGGGCTGGACACTAAATATAAGATGCAGGGTAAGATATATCCCGATCTCCGTCTGGACTTGCAATGGAGTTTGCCGGTATCAAACGGATGGAATGTTGCCTTTTCGGGAGGTTTGGGCTGGATCAGCCGTATGCCGACCACCGCACAACTATATCCGGATTTTAAGTATGTAGACTTGATCCAGCTGAATTATTACCATACTAACCCGGATTATCGCCGTATCAATATGATGACGTATAAATGGGATAATACAAACTATCAGTTGGAACCGGCACGTAACATGAAATGGGAACTGCGGGCCGACGTCAGCTATAAGGGAAACCGTCTGTCGATGACTTATTTCCGCGAACGGATGAACAATGCTTTTGATGATATCACTTATTATAAATCATTGGCGTATAAGCTATATGATCCTGCAAGTATCGACGGCTCAGCTTTGACGGCTCCTCCCCAACTTTCCCAGTTGACTTATGCAAATGAATATAATCTGGATGTGTATTCCACACAAGGCAATGTAATGAAGGTGCGTAAAGAAGGAGTGGAGTTTCAGTTCGCTTCCAAACGAATCGAATCGCTCAAGACCCGCGTCACTATGTATGGAGCCTGGATAAAGACAGTTTATAATTCGGACTCTCCCAAATATAAGGCCTCTTCTATATTGTTGGACAACAAACAGTTGAAATATGTGGGGTTGTATAATGGGGACAACGGAACAGAAAGCCAGGCATTCAATACGAACTTTATGTTTGATACCTACATACAGCGTTTGGGGCTTACTTTCTCCACGTCGGCACAATGCACTTGGTATACCAACAGACGGAATTTGTGGAATAACGGCGTGCCGGTAAGCTATATTGATCAATCCGGTGAAACGCATCCGTTTCGCGAAGAAGATAAAAACAATATTCAGTTACAGCATCTGGTGGAGAAATATTCAGCCACTTATTTTGAGCGTACTACTGTGCCTTTTTATATGGATATCAATCTGAAGGCGAGTAAACGGATCGGTAAGTATCTGAATCTGGCTTTTTATGTAAACCGGCTTTTGGGTATTTATCCTGATTATACGTTACGGGGCGTACTGCAACGGAGAACGTCCGAATCGCCTTATTTCGGTATGGAAATGAACTTGACTTTTTAGTAAATGAATAATAAAACAAAATAGAAATGAAGATGAAAAAGAATCAATTGACAATCGCAATCCTTTTTGCGACAATGCTGGGATTTACCGCATGTAGTGATGATGACAAAGTGAGCATATCCACTGTAGGTATTACCACTACTGTAGATACAACTATCGAGGGTCTGCAACTGACCGGTGGGACCTATACTTTTGAAAATGTAAATACATCTGTCAAGACAGACATTGCCTATCCGGCTCAAAGTATTGAATTGGCGGATGGGTTGTATAATGTAACTTTCATCGGTAAGGGAACTTACTCACAGAATGGAACTCCGGTGGAAGTCGATGTACAGGGAGTGCAACAGAATGTGGCCGTATCCGGAGGGTCATACAAGTTGGAACTGAAAGTTCATGTACTCAATACAGGTGACCCCGATTTTGTGATTGCCGAGATATTTATTCCCGGAACCTATAATGAAGCAGGCAAGCAATATAATGGCGACCAGTATGTACGTATCTATAATAACTCGGATAAAGTTTTGTATGCGGATGGATTGATATTTATGGAATCACAATTCCAAACTACCCAGAAATATCAGTCGGTAGATCCGGATATTATGAATGAAGCTATTGCGGTAGGCTCTGTTGTAGCGGTGCCGGGCAGCGGAACAGATTATCCGGTACAACCGGGAGAGTCCTTTATCCTTTGTGACAATGCGATCAATCATAAAGAGGCTAATCCGAATTCTATAGATTTAAGTAAAGCCAATTTTGAGTGGTATATTGAATCGAAGCAAGATGTGGATAATCCGGCTGTTCCCAATCTGGATGTTTATTATTGTTATTCCAAAACTATCTGGGTGTTGAATAAACAGGGAAATCGCGCCTATGCTATCGGCAGATTACCCAAAGGCATGACTAAAGAAAAGTATATTTCAGACTATGCATACAACTATACGTATATCATGCAAAATGGAACAGCCAGTAAGCCGCAAAGCAAATATAAGTTCCCCAATGAATGGGTGATTGATGCTGTAAATGTAGGTGCTTCCAATGAATGGCAGTGGAATGTTACCTCTACCGGGTTGGATATGGGGCATACTTATATCGGTGTGAACAATACCGTTGCAGAAAACATCGGAAAGTGCGTAATGCGTAAAGTTGCCTATAAGGATGGTGATCGGGAAGTATTGCAGGATACAAATAACTCTACCGTTGATTTCACACCTGCGGCTACTCCGAGCCTGTTTAACAAATAATTGAATCCATCCTATTGATATATAAATCTTTATTATTCATGATGCGAATCCGAATTATCATTACGTTGCTGATTGCTTTATTTGTGGAGAGTCGGCAGGAAGCCTTCGGGCAGACTGCCGACACACTCTCCCTGTCCGATAAGGTAATCCGTACCGCTTCATTCACGACCGGATTTCGTGGTGAGGTATGGCGGAATCCGGCACTTTATTATTACTATACTCCGTATACATGGACAAGGTTGGACGTAAATGGAGCTTATCATGATAAAGGAAAAGCATCTTTGAAACAGGAAGGTGATAAGGATACCCGTATCGGGGTAGATGTCAACTCTTTCGTCATTCTTTCGGAACGTGATCGTGTATTCGGTTCAGCAGGATACAGAAGTGAGAAGCAGGAGAATGTGTTATGGAATGAAAATATAGACTGGAAACTGATCGCTCCTTACGTGACCGGTGATTCCATTGGCGGTTTCCTGAAAGGAGAAACTTATTATTTCAATGGAGGTTACGCCAGTGAGTCGGGTTTCTGGACGTGGGGAATCACCGGTGGTTACAGGGCGTCTCATAATTATCGGGATAAAGATCCGCGTCCGCGTAATACAGCTTCCGATCTCTCTTTTGCTTTGGGAGCAGGATATCGTCTGGGGACATATCGTTTGGGAGTTTCCGCAGATTTCCGGCTTTATCAGCAGAAAAGTGAGATTTCATTCCTTGCAGATAAAGGTTCCACTTCGGTATACCATATGTTGGGATTGGGCATGGATTATGTGCGTTTTGCCGGAAACCAGACCGGAACGAAGCATCAAGGCACCCGGTGGGGAGGAAGCATAGGCATTCTGCCGGCTGATACGGAGAAGGGGATATCGGCCACAGTCTCAATTGACCGTATGTCGATGGACAAGAAATTGAGCAATGCCAATAATCTCACTTTGCTGGAATTGAATACGACTGATTTGAAAGGGAACGTGACTTGGATGCGGGAACTTCAGCAGGCAGAACATCTTGCAGTGAAACTGGATGCAGGCTATACAGTCCGTAAAGGAACGGAGAATATTTACGGAGAGGCGGGCGGAAGCTCTTATGGAGCATTAATCAGCACATCTCCGGGAATGAAGGTCACGAATAGTAGGATTGCCGTAAGTGGTTTGTGGGAGAAGCTTTTGACCGATAAAGGTGTATGGGGAGGAGCAATTGTTCCAAACATAATCTACCATCGGTTGGAGACGGATTACAACGCCGTATCCCGGTTTGTTCACCTGTCTGCTCTGGAGGGTTCTTTGCGTGCCCGTTTGCAGTATCAGAAGAGGCAGCTGCGATTGACCGCAGAAGCAAACGGTGGATATTATGCCAATTTATCGGCTGAATATTCTTTACCGGGATTGGATGCCGCGAAGTCGTCCGCCCGGACTTTGTTGGCGAATATTGACTATTTATCTGATAGCTATAGTATGGTAGGGATTCGTCTGCAAGGGGATTATCCCATCATGAAACAGTATAACCTGTCTTTGTCTGTTCAATGGCAGACTGCATATTATAAAAAATGCGGAACGGCCCAGTATGCCGCTTGTTCACTGGGCATCTTTTTCTGAAAAATAAAAACAGTTAGCATATGAAAATTAAGTTTATGGTCGCTGCAACCTTAATGGCAGCTTTAGTAACTACTACTTCTTGTGGAAACAGTAACAAACAGAGTCAGTCCGAAAAAACGGAGCAGGCGGTTCCGGCGGCATTGAGCGTCGATAACCTGCTGGCGCATGCCGATTCACTGGCTAACCGGGAGGTGACTATAGAAGGAATCTGCACACATACCTGCAAGCACGGAGCTACAAAAATATTCCTGATGGGCAGTGATGATACCAAAACGATTCGTGTGGAAGCCGGACCTTTGGGTTCGTTTGACACCAAATGTATCAATGCCATTGTCACAGTGACCGGAACGTTAAAGGAACAGCGGGTAGATGAAGCTTACTTGCAAAACTGGGAGGCTAAACTGAAAGCCCAGACCGAAAAATCTCATGGAGAAACTGCTGCCGGATGTGATTCGGAAAAAAAAGCACGCGGTGAAACAGCCAACACTCCTGAAGCCCGTATTGCAGACTTTCGTGCAAAGATAGCAGAAAGAAAAGCTGCTACCGGAAAAGATTATCTGTCATTCTACTATATGGAAGCCAGTTCTTATGAGATCGCAGAATAAAGGTGCTGCATTCCGCAAATGGAGCCGGATTATCCACCGTGATCTGTCTTTCTTCTTTGCAGGAATGATTTTGATTTATGCTATTTCGGGTATCGTGATGAACCATAGGGATAGCATAAATCCCCATTATACAGTGACACGAACGGAATATAAAATAACAGAGGACCTGTCGGACAAGAATAAAGTCAATGAGAAGATGATTTTGGCTTTGTTGGAACCACTGGACGAAGCCGGAAATTTTACTAAATATTATTATCCGAAACCGGATCGGATTAAGGTTTTTCTGAAAGGAGGTTCAAGTCTGGTGATTAATACCCGGACAAAAGATGCTGTCTACGAGGGGGTGAAGCGCCGTCCGCTGATCTCTTCCATGGTACAACTCCATTTCAATCCGGGCAAGTGGTGGACTTGGTTTGCCGATGCCTTTGCTGTCTGTCTGATTATTATCACTGTCAGCGGTATGGTGATGATAAAAGGTCCTAAAGGATTGTGGGGCAGAGGGGGAGTCGAGTTGGTGGCCGGTATTCTGATTCCTATTCTTTTCCTGACGTGTTTCTAATAACAAACGAAAAATGATTTATAAAGCATGAGTGCAATTATAGAATGTAAGAACCTGACTCATTATTACGGTCAACGTAAAATTTATGAAAACTTGAGTTTTGAAGTACCTCAAGGGCGTATCTTGGGATTGTTGGGTAAAAATGGCACAGGGAAAACGACAACCATTAATATATTGAGCGGTTATCTTCAGCCACGTTCGGGCGAATGTCGCATCTTTGGTGAGAACATTCAGACCATGGACCCTGCTTTACGCAGGAATATCGGCTTATTGCTGGAAGGTCATGTTCAATATCAGTTTATGAATATCACACAGATAGAAAAGTTTTATGCTTCTTTTTATCCGGGACAATGGAAAAAGGAGGCTTATTATGACTTGATGAATAAACTGAAGGTAGCTCCGGGGCAACGTATCTCAAGAATGTCGAACGGACAGCGTTCGCAAGTGGCATTGGGACTGATCCTGGCACAAAATCCGGAGTTGTTGATTCTGGATGATTTCTCTTTAGGACTTGATCCGGGTTATCGCCGCCTTTTTGTGGATTATTTGCGTGACTATGCCCGTTCCGAGAACAAGACTGTTTTCCTGACTTCCCATATTATTCAGGATATGGAGCGGTTGATTGATGATTGTATTATTATGGATTATGGCTCTATCCTTATTCAACAACCTATTGAAACGTTGATGAAAGAGCTGAGAAGATATACTTGTGCTGTGCCCGAGGGTTATCAGCCTCAGTTGCCGGCAACTTGCTATCATCCGGCTGTCATCCGTCAGACCTTGGAGACGTATTCTTTTTTGCCTCCCATGGATGTGGAGAAACTATTGAAGGAAAGTCAAGTTCCCTTTACTGGTTTGCAGCACGAAAATGTAAGTCTGGAAGATGCCTTTATCGGTCTTACCGGAAAGTATTAATATGTAAATAAATAGAAGAAATATGATACAAGCCATATTTTATAAAGAGTGGATAAAAACGCGTTGGTATTTGTTGCTGGCAACTCTTTTTATGATAGGAATCACAGGATATTCCATGCTTCGTATTGGCCGCACCATTGCCATACAGGGAATCGATCATTTATGGGTGGTAATGGTTCAGAAGGATGCTATATTTATTGATTTGTTGCAATTTGTCCCTTTACTTATCGGTATTTTGCTTGCTGCCGTACAGTTTTTTCCCGAGATGCAACGTAAGTGTTTGAAACTTACTTTGCATTTGCCTTATTCACAGAAGAAGATGGTCATGTCGATGTTGGCCTATGGTGTACTTGCACTGGTAACCTGTTTTGCTATGAGTTTTATTATTATGGGAGTTTATCTGCCACAACATTTTACAAGTGAGTTGGTGCAGCGTATCTTATTATCTGCAGCTCCATGGTTCCTTGCCGGATTTGCCGGTTATTTGCTTGTTTCATGGATTTGCCTGGAGCCCACATGGAAACGCAGGGTTTTGAATCTGATTATTGCGGCATTGATTTTCCGTGTCTACTTTCTGGCCCCGGGAGCGGAGGCTTATAACAGTTTCTTGCCCTGGCTGACACTTTATACGCTGCTTATCGCTTCTCTTTCGTGGATTTCTGTGGTACGGTTCAAGGCCGGTAAGCAAGACTAACTGAATGTTTATTACTAAAAAATCAAACAAACATGATTCGATTCAGCAAAATATTTTTTTATGTTACTGTGGCTGTCCTGCTTGTATGGCAGTTGCCTTGGTGCTATGCTTTTCTCACATTGAAGCCTGTCAAAGCTCCTTTTACTATGTATAGTTCCGTACTTGGTGATTTTGTTATTACACAACTGGATGAGAATAAGCAACTTTACCGCTATGATACAAAAGGCAATACATATACACAGCAGCAGGTGGACAGTTTATTGCCTTCTCTCTATGTACGCCAGCTTACGGCGGACGAACGTTTCCCTGATACCATTTGTGGCAAGGCGGTTAGTCCGAAAGATATTCAATTGACAAACTTTACTTTCAAGAGTGTGCCGTCAGCCATCAATGCTCCCCAGACAGGACTTTATTTCCTGATGGAGTCCATGTCCAAACGGGTGGATTTAAAAATGCCCGAAGATGCATTCCGTTTTACCGATAAAGGTATGGAATTTATTCGTATGGAGACGAATCGTATAGATGAGGCGAAGAGCAAATTGTTTACGGATATGCTGGTTCAGAAAGGGTTTGCTTTTCCCGCAAGCTATGCTTCGGGCAATCCGACTACCCGTAAAGACTATGATGAGGGATATCTGGTTTTAGATGCCAACCATAAACTGTTCCATCTGAAGTGCACCAAGGGACGTCCGTATGTGAAAGCTATTCAGTTGCCTGAAGGAGTCTTGCCGGAATATGTGTTTATTACTGAGTTCCGTAGTCGCCGGACTTTGGGGTATATGGTTGATAGCAAGCATCATTTTTATGTTATCAATAGTGATGGAAGTTTGGTGAAATCAGCTCTCCCCGGTTTCGATCCGGCAAAAGATGAGTTGACTATCTTTGGAAATATGTTTGATTGGACTGTAAAGTTATCGACAGATAAAGATGATTATTACTATGCCCTGGATGCTACAGATTATTCACTGATTAAAGAACATGCCTATAAAGATATGCGTCGTTCTGTTCCGGGATTGTCCTTTACATCTCCTGATGATAAGTTCGTCATGCCGCGTTTTTAAATGCGGCCTGATAAAATATATTTCATTTTAATGAATATATATTACTTTAGAGGCAGGGCTTTGACCCTGCCTCTAAAGTAATATAATTTTCTGGAAAGCCTAATATATAACGAAGAAGAGGAAATTCATTATTGAATTTCCTCTTCTTCGTTGGGTGGAAGACCGGACTCGAACCGGCGACATTCAGAACCACAATCTGACGCTCTAACCAACTGAACTACATCCACCATGTTAGCATCTCTCTCAAATGCGATGCAAAGGTAGCGATTCTTTTTAAATCTGCAAACATTTCGCGAACTTTTTTCTTCAAAAAATGTATTCATTAATTCCGCGGTTATGCTTGCGGAAGAGTTCACGCGTGTCATTAATAAAGATTTTCAGGCGGTTACGTTCTTCTGCCGATAAAGAGTCTGTCGGAATACTTGCGGGATATAAAACGTAATTTTTCTTTTTGGAGAGTATGGGGCGTGCCGTCCATACCAGGCCATATCCGCAATTACTGACAGATATGCCCGTGCTGTCTTTCATTAATTCGAGTTTAAATAGCAGTCCGCCGTCTGTTTTACGGGCAGACATGTTCGAAATAAAATTGCCTAAAGAGTAGAGGACTACATTCTGCCGACCGGTGAGGGTATCGGTCCGCAGCTCCATGGGTTGCACTACATGGGGGTGGGAACCGATCACATGGGTGACTCCTTGACTAAGTAGCCAGTCGGCCAGGGAGGTCTGCTCCTTATTGGGCAGTGACTGATATTCGATCCCCCAGTGCATGCAGGCAATCAATACATCCGGATGCAGAGCCTTAGCAGCTTCAATGTCCCGTGTCATGACAGCCTTGTCGATGTAGTTGACTATGTTTGGGGGAGAGACTTTAATGCCGTTGGTGCCGTATGTATAGTTGAGCAGGGCAATCCGAAAGCCGTTCTGTTCCAACAATAGTGGATAGCGTGAAGCGCGGGCCGTACTGTCAGTGTAAGTTCCGGCATAAGGAATTTGTAGCGAATCCAGCATCAGGATGGTTCGTTCCAGCCCTTTTTTGCCCCGGTCGAGACAATGATTATTGGCGGTTATCAATACATCGAAGCCGGCGTCTTTTATGGCGGACAGATATTCGTCGGGAGCACTGAAAGCGGGATAACCCCGGTAAGGTTTTCCTCCGAGAGTTACCTCCAGGTTGCCGATGGCAATGTCTGCTTTACTGATTTCTTCTTTTACCAGTTTAAAGTAGTCCGTGTAGTCGTATCCCTTGGTGGTCCGGGCTGCATCTATCTGTGCCTGATGCTGCATTAAGTCGCCTGCAAAGAGGAGTGTAATCTTCTGCGCAGATATCGTATCGGGCGCCGGGACAGGGACGGGCTGTTCTTGTGCATTGCTGCTGCAAGATACAGAGCAGAAAAACAGGGAAAGAAGAATCAGATGTTTCATAAGCAACAGGTATTAAAGTTCTTTCTGAAGAATGTGTTCCACCTCTTTCGCTCTCCGTTTCCTCTCACAGAAAAAGAGGAAACGGGGGCAGAGAGGATTATTGATAGATTGCTTTCTTGCCTGCCAGCAGAGTATTCTTCATCAGAGAGACGATGGTCATCGGGCCTACACCTCCCGGAACAGGGGTGATGTAGGAGCATTTCGGAGCTACCTCATCGAACTTCACGTCACCTGTCAGTTTAAAGCCCGATTTCTTGCTGGCATCCGGTACGCGGGTAGTACCTACGTCGATTACCACAGCACCCTCTTTCACCATTTCCGCTTTCACGAAGTTGGGTTGTCCCAGTGCGGCGATGATGATATCCGCTTCCCGGCACTCTTTCACCAGATCTTTCGAACGGCTGTGGCATACGGTTACCGTTGCGTCTCCCGGATAGGCCTTCTGCATCATCAGTGCTGCCATCGGTTTACCGACAATGTTACTGCGTCCCAGTACGACGCATTTCTTACCCGAGGTCTCTATCTGATAACGTTTCAGCAGTTCGAGGATACCGTTCGGGGTAGCTGATACGTAACAAGGCAGTCCGATAGACATACGTCCTACGTTGATCGGATGGAATCCGTCTACATCTTTGCGGTAGTCAATGGTTTCAATTACCTTTTGTTCCGAGATATGTTTCGGTAACGGAAGTTGTACGATGAATCCGTCTATATCTTCGTCATCATTCAGTTCACGTACTTTGGCGAGCAGTTCCTCTTCCGTAACGTCGCTTTCGTAACGAATCAGTGACGACTTGAATCCGCACACTTCGCAGGCTTTCACTTTGGCGGCTACATATGTTTCGCTGCCTCCGTCGTGTCCTACGAGGATGGCTGCCAGATGCGGGCGTTTGCCACCCCGGGCTACTATTTCTGCCACTTCGGCTGCAATCTCCTGTTTTACTTGTTCGGAGATGGCTTTTCCATCAATTAGAGTCATTTCTTATCTGTTTATTGGGTTATTTAATATTGAGTACTTCAGTCACTTTCTTTATCATGGCTTCACCCCTGAGGTCACGTGCGATGATTGTTCCGTCCGGTCGACCATCCCGGTTACGGAAGCAAGCGCCAGAGTGAAGAGAATGTGTTTCATTGATTCAATGTTTTTATGGTATCAGACAAAAGTAATATCATTTACCATCTCCTGTTTTTTGTCAAGAGTAGCTTTATAGATTATTAACATGAGGAGGGGAGTGGGCGAAAGCAGGGAGGTACTTTTTGTCATAGAGCCTCGGTCCGATACAAGTAGAGCCGGGGTTTTGCCGAGATGCAGTAAGCATTTGGAGGAAATGCAACCGGCATTCGGGAGTATGGCAACCGTCTTCGGAGGCTTAAGCTGCGGGCTGTAGGTTCTTCTTTCGGTTAGGTGCATAAAAAAGGAGGAACCACGGTTTCCTCCTTTTATTGCATTCTGATTGAATCTATTGAATGATTACATTGACAAAGATACATCATCCCAAAGCCAAAGTCAAGCTTTCGGGACGAAAAGTGCAGTTTTATTTCATCTTCGGCATCATCTTGCCCATTTTGCTGCTGGTTACCATCTTCATCATTTTGCGGGTCTGGTCGAATTGCTTCAGCAAGCGGTTCACTTCCTGGATAGTCGTACCGCTACCTTTGGCGATACGTGTACGGCGCGAGCCATTCAGGATAGCCGGATTGCTGCGCTCTTCCGGAGTCATGGAGTAGATGATGGCTTCAATGCTCTTGAAAGCATTGTCGTCAATGTCGATGTCTTTGATAGCCTTGCCTACACCCGGAATCATCGATGCAAGCTCTTTCAGGTTACCCATCTTTTTGATCTGGCCAATCTGGCTGAGGAAGTCGTTGAAGTCGAACTGGTTCTTGGCAATCTTTTTCTGAAGGCGTTTGGCTTCTTCTTCATCATATTGTTCCTGCGCACGTTCCACCAGAGAAACAATATCACCCATACCTAAGATACGGTCGGCCATACGGGCGGGGTGGAATTGGTCGATGGCATCGAGTTTCTCGCCTGTACCTACAAATTTGATAGGCTTGTTCACAACCGAACGGATAGAGAGGGCGGCACCACCACGGGTGTCACCGTCGAGCTTCGTCAGCACTACGCCGTCGAAGTCGAGACGCTCATTAAACTCCTTGGCGGTGTTTACGGCATCCTGACCGGTCATGGAGTCTACCACGAACAAAATTTCGTTCGGTTGGATGGCTTCCTTGATGGCTGCGATTTCATTCATCATCTGCTCGTCGACTGCCAGACGTCCGGCCGTATCGACAATTACCAGGTCGTAACCTTTGGCACGTGCCTCCTTGATGGCGTTTTGAGCTATGGCAACGGGATCTTTGCTGTCGATTTCCGAGTACATCGGTACATCGATTTGTTCGGCCAATACACGAAGCTGTTCGATGGCGGCAGGACGGTAAACGTCACAGGCAACGAGCAACGGGCGCTTGTTCTTCTTGGTTTTCAGCATACGTGCCAGCTTGCCTGAGAAAGTAGTCTTACCCGAACCTTGCAGACCGGACATCAGGATGACTGCCGGTTGGCCTTTGGTATCTATCTCGACAGTCTCTCCACCCATCAGTTGAGTCAGCTCGTCGTGAACGATCTTCACCATCAATTGGCTTGGTTTTACGGCTGTGAGCACGTTTTGTCCCAATGCTTTTTCCTTCACTGTATCCGTGAAGCCTTTGGCTACTTTATAGTTAACGTCGGCATCGAGCAGTGCCTTGCGCACGTCTTTCAGGGTTTCTGCTACGTTGATTTCGGTGATTTTGCCTTCACCTTTCAGAATCTTAAACGACCTTTCGAGTCTTTCGCTTAAATTGTCGAACATATCTTTGAATTATGAATTACTAATGATGTGTAAAATCCACCACGGATTACACGGATTAACACGGATTTTGTATTTGAAATAGAGAGTATCTGTGCTAATCTGTGTAATCTGTGGTGAAATCAGCCGCAAATGTACAAAAATCTCTTGTACTTTATATCTTTTTGTTCTGCCATTTTGCTTTTTTGAAGTAAATATAGCTTGTGGCGAGCAACAGTGTATAGTACAGTATCTCAATTGTAAAGCACCATTCGATGGGAGCTTTTACCCACATTCCGATGAAAATGATATACGATCCGTAGATTGCGATGGTGATGGCTTCGAGCATCAGTGCCGCCTGAGTGTTGCCTGTGCCCGATATGCCGTTGAATACCACATTGGCTACCGAAGCAATCAGCATGGCCGCGCAGATAACGTATACCGATGGTACGGATTCACTGATCAGCGCTGCCTCGTTGGTGTATACCGAAAGCAATGCCTGTGGGAAAAGGGCGGTTACGATGACCAGTCCCAGCATGATCAGGAAAGAGAAACGCCCGATTTTGTTTATCAGGGGCATCACGTGTTCGATGCCTCCCGCGCCGATGGCGTTGCTCACCAGGCTGTTGGTGGTGGTTGCCAGTGCATTTACTGGAATCAACATGACGATGTAGATACTTCGTACGATGTTGGCAATGGCGAGTTCACGCTGTCCCAACCTTTCCACAGCCACGAAGAAAATGAACCAGGTGGCCATTGACAGAAAATACTGCAACATGGTGAAGCACGATATGCTGAGGATGCGCATCAGCAAAGCCGGGTCGAACGAGCGTAAACGATTGAGACCGTATCTTTTCAGGTCGACGGTGATATACGTATAAATCAGGAAGAACAGCAGAGAAGCCGCTTCGGCTATTACCGAGGCGATGGCGGCTCCTTTGATGCCCATCTCCGGCAATCCGAAGTGTCCGAATATCAGGGCATAGTCCAGTACCACATTGGTCAGAGCCATTACTACCGCATTGATGGTAAGTACCTTGGTGCGGGTGATTCCGATATAGAGTGCCCGGAACATGACGTTGACAAACGAGAAGAAAAAGCCGAAAATGCGCCAGTCGAGAAATTCCATCGTGGCGTCATAAATGCTTTCGGAAGATACCAGCAGGCGCATGATGTTGCCACCGAATGCTTTGGTAAAGCCGAAAAGCAGAAGAGCCATGGCAAGCAGGAACAAGACTCCCTGGATCATGACAGGCCCCACGTCGGTATAACGCGCTTCACCGTTGCGGCGGGCAATGACGATCTGTGAACCGGTGCTGAATCCGAAGGCAATGGTGAAAATACAAATATAGAAAAGCCCGCCCATGGCAGAGGCACCAAGAGCTATCTCACTGACGCGTCCCAGAAAGGCGGTGTCGGTGACATTTATGACATTTTGCGCAAGCAAGCTCAGGAGAATCGGGTAACTGACACTCCAGATCTGTTTGTTGGTATACATAAATAAGGATTTTAGTTTGCAGGCCGCAAAGATACAACTTTCTGCAGAAGTTGACGAGCCACCGGGAAAAGAAGTCAATTTTTTCCCAACGGATAGGTGAAGAGGATGGTCGGTTTTTCGCCTGCGTTTGCCTGTACTTTATAGCTTCCTCCGAAATACTCCAGCAACAACCGGTTAATTTCGTGGCGGATGTATACCTCCTGTGAGGTAAATCTTTCGTCGGCCAACGGGGAGTTAATGATGCGGAAACGGATCATGTTCTTTTCTGTGTCATGGGTCACTTTGAAGTCGATTTCCCGTTTTTCTTCACACTTCTGCGGATAAGTCAAAGTACTCAGCAGCGCTTGGCTGAAACGGGCCGTATCGATACGGATGTCCAGGCCGGGGGCTGTTTCGTTTCCGAGCCGGATACAGATGTTCTCTTCGTTGCGCATACGCGCCATGTAGAGAGCTTCGTTACAGAGTTCGGTTAGTCCGTATTCCTGAATATTGAACTTCATCATGCCTGCTTCAAGCCGTGATAAATCGAGTACATCATTGACCAGGCGCATCAACTCTTCCGAATTTTTCTGGATGATGGAGGAGTATTCTTTCCGGACTTCGTCGGTCATGTTGGATTCGGAAGCTATCAGTTGCGAGAAGCCCACTACGCCGTTCAGCGGGATACGGATGTGGTAACTCATGTTCGACAAAAAGCGGTTCTTCATCTCGTTGGCTTCTTCCGCCATACGGGTTGCTTTCCGTGTCTCTTTTTCCGATAGCTCCAATGCTTTACGAACGTGCGAGATACGAAGCATGAAGACAATCAGGATTGCCAGGACAATGCCGACAATGACCAAAGCCGTCAGTTGGATATCGCTTTTCAACTGTTCTTCTTCCAAAGCTACTTTGTCGATATTGTATTTTGCCTTTATCTGCTGCATCTGTTTATCGAAAATAGTCGTTTCGATGGAGTCTTTCAGGTGGAGTGTCCCGATATACAACGGAAGAGCTTCCGCACTCCGCCCGGCTTCTACCAGAAGATCGGCTTTAGACAGCTGCTGGTGGATATAATTGCTGTTCCGGTCTTCCTGTAATAAAATGATGGTAGAGTCCATCTTCGCAAGTGCTTTGTCATACTCTTTTCGAGTTCGGTAATAAGCTGCATAGGCATCGTAATAGAGCACCCGGTACATGAAGAAAGTATTGGGAGTAAGATATTTCCCGGCTTTTTCCAGGCTTTCGTGTGCCTGTTCCGATTGGCCGGTATTCAGATAATAATAGGTATAGTACACCTCACCGAACAGATAAACATCATAAAATGCCTCTTTGAGCATCGGGTTTGTGGCAGTGTGCTGTTGCAAAGTCTCTTTTAACTTTCCGAGGTATTCGGACAGCTGTTTGTTGTTCTGTTTATCCTTGGCTACCGCAATCAGTTGGCAAAGGATCGAGATCCGTACCACGGCATTGTCCGTTCGCGAAGATAGTTGATAGGCTTCTTCCAATGCTTTCATTCCCTCGTCCCATCGCTCCGTGCCGATATAGGCATTGCCCAGACATTGTTTGGCTCCGATCAGTCCGCGGACACAGTCCACTTTCTTTGCCCTTTCGAACATCTGGTTTGCCTCGTTGATGGCAAGTTCATACTGCTCTTCATAAGTGTAGAGGTCTGTCTGGAAGCGGAGAGCGTCGAAATACAGATCCCAGGTTTTCGACTTCCGGGCATAAGGCTCCATAATGTCCAGCCATTTCTTTACACTGTCCCGGTTGCTTTGGTTATAGTAGTACACTGTGTGCAGATAGGCGGCTATGGTGTTGTATTTATCGTTATTCTGTAGAGTTGCTTCTTCTCTCAGCAGGTTTGAATATGTGATACATTTCGGTGTCAACTGTTCTATTTGTGCCAGTTTCTTGAGCATTTCCAGACGTGTGGAGTCATGCGGAAGTGTCTGTGCCACCCGATACAGGCTGTCGGCTTCTGTTTGTCCGTCCGCGTACGCTCCTGAGGCCAGACAGCATGCAATAAGGATCAGTATGAATCGTTTCATCCTTTTGCCTCCTCTTCTTTTGTGGATCCGATGGGGTGTGTAAACCGGAAGCGTGCACCTCCGGTGTACTCCGGGTCAATCCATATCTTTCCTCCGATTTGTTCGATGATAAGCTGGCAAATGGAGAGTCCCAGTCCTGTTCCGTGTGCCCCTTCATTCAGCTTTTCGAAACGGTTGAATATCTGATTCTGTTTTTCGGGGGGATGCCGCATCCGGTATCCGTTACTGTGAACAGGGCCATGGTCTCTGACTCTTTCTCCAGTGTCAGGGTGATGTTGCCTTCGGTGGTGAATTTGGTGGCATTGATCAGCAGATTGATCAATACCTGTTGCAGACGTGATTCGTCGGTACGCAAAGTCAGTTTGTCCAGTGAAGTGACGAAACTGACTCCGGCCTGAGTTTGCTTCACCTTTTCTACAGTATCGATTACGTTGCGGCATATATTGACTGCGTCACATTCCTTAAAGTTGAAAGTCAACTTACCCGGGTCGAGACTCGACAGATCTATCACGTCATTGATCAGCTTTAACAGCAGTTCGGAATTCTGCTGGATGATGTCGTTGCATTGACGTCGTGTATCATTGTCGATAGACTCTTCGGTCAGGATGGACGAAAATCCGGAAAGGGCATTCAGCGGTGTCCGTATTTCGTGGCTCATATTGGATAGGAACAGGCTTTTGGTGTGTATGGCGTTTTCGGCATACTTGCGCGCAATCTCCAACTCTTCTTTGGAATGGAGAAGGCGGTTGGCTTCCTGCCGGATGCGGACGATCAGCAGCAAAATAAGCACTAATATGAAAATGGAAGCTATGATAACCCACAGGGTGATCTGGTTGCGTTGTATCTGGTTCCGGATTTCCATCTGGTCTATCTGGTACATGCCTCTCAGGTCATTGATTTGCCGGGCATAACTCAAAGCGTTCAGCGAGTCTTTTTGTTCGTTGGCCTTTTGGTAGATCAGGCAGGCTTCTTCTGTCCTTCCCATCTTAGTCAGTAGCTGCGCACACTCCAACTGCAATCCGATGTGTTTGTTGGGAGCGGGTGCTTTAGGGGTATTTATCAGGCGTTCATATTGTTGCAAGGCGAGTCCATACTCACCGATAGCCTGGTAGTATTGCCCCAATATGTAGTTAAAGATACTGCGGAGATAGAGGAACCTCAGTTGGTCACTGATTTTCCTTGCTTCGTCCAAACTGGCTTTCCCTTTCTCCGGATTGCCTGCTTCAATGTCATAGTAAGCTTTACACGCACATAAAAAAAAGTGGAATGTAGGAGTTGGAACGGCGGTATGCAGGTTCTCGAATCTTTTTAGATAGGTACGTGCTTCGTCCATGTGTGATGTCTGGATCAGGGTCAGAATGAATTTCGGAAGTATTTCCTGTTCGAGGATTTCGCTGCCCGGTATCTTGTCCAGCAATTCCAGGGCTTCCTTATAGGATTCGATGGCAGGTTCCTGCATGTTGGCGTTGAGGTAAGCATCCCCGATGGCGCGGCTGGAAAGGGCAATGCCGATGGGGTAATTCAGTTCTTTGGCTTCCTTGTACATCTGGCGGGCATGGTCAATGGCCATGTTCATGTCTCCGCGTGTGGCATAGGCAGTCGCAATAAGCTGTTTCAACTGGAAGAGGGTTTTGTACTCTTTCTGTTTTTTCAGAATAGGAGCCAGTTCATGACCCCATTGGATGATACTGTCGTTGGGAGCTTCTTTGCTATAATTGAGGCTGTTGTCAATCAGGTTTTGGAGTGCTGACACATGCATTGTTGCTTTATTGGCAGCATGTGTAGTGACAGAGTATAGGGTTACTACTGCTATAAACGTTATATTAATAAACTTTCCCACAGTAATTGTTGTACTTCCGGTGTTTGTTTTATGCTTGTTTATGATGCATGTAGTGCAAAGCTAAATAAAAAGAGTGAGAATCAAACAGAATCTCACTCTTTTTTTTATGTTTTGTTCACAAAAGGACTTTTTTAACTGTTCATGCTCATCAGGAACTCGTCGTTGTCTTTGGTTTTTTCCAGTCGGTCTTTTACAAAGTCCATTGCTTCGATCGGGTTCATATCCGACAGGTACTTGCGCAGGATCCACATGCGGTCCAGTGTCTGTTTGTCGAGCAGCAGATCGTCGCGGCGTGTGCTCGATGCCACAATGTTGACAGCCGGGAAGATACGCTTGTTGCTCAGGTTGCGGTCGAGCTGCAACTCCATGTTACCTGTACCCTTGAACTCTTCGAAGATCACTTCGTCCATCTTAGAACCGGTGTCGATCAGGGCGGTAGCGATGATTGTGAGCGAACCTCCGTTTTCGATGTTACGGGCTGCTCCGAAGAAACGTTTCGGTTTGTGAAGTGCGTTTGCATCCACACCACCCGAAAGTACCTTGCCCGATGCCGGAGATACAGTGTTGTATGCACGTGCCAGACGTGTAATCGAGTCGAGGAAGATAACTACGTCGTGTCCGCATTCTACCAGTCTTTTGGCCTTCTCAAGAACGATGCCGGCTATTTTTACGTGGCGTTCGGCAGGTTCGTCGAATGTAGAAGCAATCACTTCGGCATTGACGCTGCGGGCCATGTCAGTAACTTCTTCCGGGCGCTCGTCAATCAGCAGCATAATCATATATACTTCCGGATGATTGGCAGCAATGGCATTGGCAATTTCTTTCATCAGGATGGTCTTACCTGTCTTAGGCTGGGCTACGATCAGTGCACGCTGTCCTTTACCAATGGGCGAGAAGAGGTCTACCACACGTGCCGACATGGAGTCGGAATAGCCACCTTTGCAAAGCTTGAACTTTTCGTCCGGGAAAAGCGGAGTAAGGTGGTCGAACGGCACACGGTCACGCACGAAAGCAGCGTCACGTCCGTTGATTTTAGAAACCTTCACCAATGGGAAGTATTTCTCACCCTCTTTGGGCGGACGGATTACACCTTCTACTACATCACCGGTTTTCAGTCCGAATAGTTTGATTTGTGATTGAGAGACATAGATATCGTCCGGTGAAGAGAGGTAGTTGTAATCTGATGAACGGAGGAATCCGTAGCCATCCTGCATGATTTCCAATACACCGGTTCCGGTGAGGATATCATCGAATTCGTATGGTTTTTCGCGTTCAATCACACGGCGTTCCTGAACAGGAGCGGGCTCAGTTGCATTTTGTTGCGGCATGGGACGTTGTTGTACAGGAGGACGCTGGTTATTGTTGCGCTGATTGTTATTATTATTGTTGTTATTATTATTGCTGTAGTTGTTGTTGTCGCGTGGGCGAATGACACGGGGACGTTGAGGTTGTGCAGCCGGTTCGGGAGTGGTGGTTACCGGTTCTGTTTTTGTTGATTCGAATTTGCCGAATAATTCGGTAGGCAGTTCAACTTTTTCTGAAGGCAGATCTTCGATGGGGATAAAATCATCATCTGCATCCATATCCGAGAGGATTGAGCTTTCTTCGTCTACAACGGTTGGTTTCGGTTTGAGGATCGGTTTGCTGATAGGGCGTTTTTCCGTTTCCGGTTGAGCAGCCGGCTTTTCTTCCTGTACCGCTGGGGTTGTTACAGGTTTGTCTGCTATAACCTCTGCAGGTTTGGTTTCTGCTTCCACTGCGTTTTTGCGGGGACGTCCCGGTTTCTTTTTCGGAGTGGCATAAGGAGTTACCTTTGTCGATTCTGCCGGAGTGGCGCTCGTTTCAGTACTCATCTCTTTAGTTGCTTCCTTAGTCGGTTCTGTTGTCTTAGCTTGTGCTTTGGTTGCAGGTGCGTTGGCATCTGTCTTGGTCAGTTCACCATTTTGGGTAGAAGAGAAAACCTTGTCGGCGTTTTCCTTCTTTACTGTCACTCGAGAGCGTTTTTTCTTGTCTTCTTTACGTTCCTCTTTAAGTTTGTCAGCTGCTACTTTTTTAGTAGCTCCGGCTATAGCTTGTTCATCAAGGATTTTGTAGACAAGTTCTTCTTTCTTAAGTGAGTCTGTTTTTTTGATACCCAGTTCCTGGGCAATAGTTTGTAGTTCCGACAAATTTTTGTCGTTCAATTGGATAATGTTATACATACAGTATATGTGAGTTATTTAATATTTTAATTTTATTTGTTGAAATACGTACGGCCGAAGCTACGACGCAATGGCCGGAAGCTTAACAAACGCAACAGTTTTTATATGATGAATTTGGGATGTTTTGTTGAATCGGAAATCCGAGTTTCATCTCCCGTTGGAGGATTATCGGAATGTTTCAACGCTGCAAAGATAATAAATAAATTTGGTTTTTATGATCGTTTACTCTTTTTTTCTTCATAAAAGTGTACCTTTGTTGCACGAAGTTACGAAAAGAGTGTAATTTATTGGAAGTGAGCGTAGGTTAATTGCTCATGATAGTAATAGGTTACGATTTAGTTAGTTATCTACTGCATCATCCTTCTGCGCGTTGCGTAACCTTCAAAGAACTCTTCGTATGCAAAAGTAACAATAAAACGGGAGATTTTGAAATGAATCTCCCTAATTTTTTTCTTCTCATACAAGTTTTTCCGTAAAAGCGATTTTATCCGTCGGCACACCATCGTACAAAAGGATTTTGGACGAACGTATGCCGACTGCCGCATAAGCGAAGAAAAGGGCTTTGCCTCACGCCTAAACAACAGTTTAGACTGATGATGCAAGGCTCATTTCTTTTGTGCTTATGCCAAAGAGGTGCTTTTACGGGTTTCTGACGATTTTTCTTTTTCCGCTGTTCCTTTGTGCCGTAAGCGGAAAGCCGTGTCTGACCGCCCGATCCATAAATGGAACAAGCCGTCACACACGGCAGGCAAACCGGGAAGAATGATTTTATCTGTCCGACCGGACACGTTCGGCCAGACATACAAAATCATACTTCCTTGCCGGTGGTTTGCCCGGTTTCACGCCTCCGGCAGTGTCCCTTTTCCTTTTGGCGTTTTCCCTTTTTCACGGATTTCTCTTTTGAAGTTTTCCTGTCCAATCTGCCTCCACTTCCGTTTACCTCCATTTTCGCGTCTTTCAGGGAGCGCATCAGGTTGTCATTTCCGTTCTGGGCGCAAAGGTAATTCCGGGATTGGACGGGAATGCAAGGTCAAGCCTCCTGTTTTCGGGAAAAATCTCCAGCCCTGCGGGTAGTATTTTTCCCGAAAAACCTTGCATCCCCTAATCCCTACCTTTTTAAGCACCCGAAACGAAAACGACCGATGCGACAGAAAGACGCATTAAAAAAAATGTCGGATAAACGAGAGGCAAATAAGATAGTTTGAAACTCAACTCCCTCAGCTCTTGAATCCGCATAAAAAAAACAAAAAATCAAAAACAGCGAAAATATGACGGCAACGGCAAATTTCAGACAAATGGCGCAGTACATAGGGCTTGCGATATGCGGCTTGATGGTGCGCACCGCCTTCGGGGTGTTCGGCATCCTTTGGGGCATCATTAGAGAGATTGTAAACGGAGTGTTCCGAGTGGCGATAGGCGTAATCGTGGCTATCCTTTCCGCAACCGCCTTCTTCGGTTTCATCCTTTGGTTATTCACCCTTTAACCCTTACCGACATGGCAAAGAGAAGCAGCAAGACGGCAGCGCAGCAATGCAGATACTACGAGGTGGACAACATCTTCGTGTATATGGTTGAAACGTACATCAACGGCAACATATCCGTGTTCCGTGAACTCTACCGAGAACTGAACAAGGACGCACGGAGGGATTTTACAGACTTCCTTTTGAGCGAGGTGGAGCCGACCTATTGGAGAGAGATACTGAAACAGACCATCTAAAACGACAGCGATATGAGAACGATAACAAGGACATACGACCTATTCCAATTAGCCGAACTCTCCGCAGCAGCGAGAGATACCGCATACAATGAATGGCTACGCACTTTTGAATACGGTTGGGACAGCGACAACCGCAACACGCTGGAAGCATTTGAAAGTGTGTTCAGGGTCAAAGTGAACGATTGGAGTTACGACACGTGCCGTTATTCCTACCGCTTCACCTCACGTTACAGCGGAGAGGAAGAAGAACTCAACGGCATACGGCTTCTGAAATACATCGTCAATAACTATTGGCACACCCTATTCAAGCCGAAAACCTACTACCTCAAAGGCAATTACAATAAAAGACGCAAAAGCAGGGTATTCACGGATAACTGTTGCGTACTGACAGGCTATTGCGCAGACGAGGACATCCTGCGACCCATCTACGACTTTCTGAAAGCCCCCGACACCCGAACCACTCTGTACGACCTCATGGACAAGTGTCTTGACAGTTTCTTCAAGTCGTGCCGTGACGATATGGAATTCCAGTGCAGTGAGGAAGGTTTCGAGGAGAGTTGCGCAGCCAACGACTACGAGTTTTTGGAAAACGGAAAAATGTATAACTGATAAAAACGACAGCGATATGAAAGGAACAGAACATTTCAAGAGAACGATACAGATGCACTTGGAGCAGCGTGCAGCGGAAGATGCGCTCTTTGCGAAGAACTACCGCAACCCTGCCAAGAACATAGACGATTGCGTCACCTACATTCTCAACTACGTGCAGCGGAGCGGTTGCAACGGCTTCACGGACGGGGAGATATTCGGGCAAGCAGTCCACTACTATGACGAGAACGAGATAGAGGTGGGCAAGCCTATCCAATGCCAAGTGGCGGTGAACCACGTTGTGGAACTCACGGCAGAGGAAAAGGCGGAAGCACGGCAGAACGCACTCCGCAGATACCAAGAGGAGGAACTCCGCAAGTTGCAGAACCGCAGCAAGCCGAGAACCGCCACCAAAGCGACCGCACAAGAAGTACAACAACCCAACCTATTCAATTTCTGATTATGAAACCGAGAACACCCATACAGCAGGAAGTCGCACGATTAAGCGAGCGACTGCCCAAATTGACCGCCACACAGAGGGCATACGCTTTCCGTCATTGCTTCAAGCATTACGCCATCAAGAGGGCGGACGGCACGAACATCTGCACCGAGTGCGGACATTCATGGAAAAGTGAACACGACCTTGCGGACACCGTTTGCGGATGCACCTGCCCACATTGCGGAATGGAGCTGGAAGCGTTGCGCACCCGAAAGAGGGTTTTCAACGAGAACGAGTATTTCTGCATCATCACCACCTGCAAGCAGTACCAAGTGATACGCTTCTTCTTCGTCAAATCCCGATACAAGGCAGGGCAGGCAGCCGGGTATTCCATTTATGAAGTGGTGCAAAGGTGGATTTCGCCCAAAGGCACAACCGTCACTGTCGCCCGACTGCGAGGAATGTCCATACTTTACTACGACCTATGGGCGGAATACAGCGACATGGAGGTACGCAAGAACAACAAACTCCGTGCATACGATATAAACCCCGTCTGCACCTATCCCCGACAGCGTTTCATACCCGAACTGAAACGCAACGGCTTCAATGGCGAATACCACAACATACTGCCTTACGACCTTTTCACGGCTATCCTTTCCGACAGCCGAGCCGAAACGCTGTTGAAGGCAGGGCAATATCCCATGTTGCGCCACTACATCCGCAGTTCCTTTGACATAGAGAGGTATTGGGCATCCATAAAGATATGTATCCGTAACGGTTACACCATTTCGGACGGCTCCATGTGGCGTGACACCATAGACCTCCTGCGTCATTTCGGCAAGGACACGAACAGCCCGAAGTACGTCTGTCCCTCCGACCTCAAAGCCGAACACGACAGACTTATGCACAAGCGCAACAAGGAGATAGAGCGCAAGAAGTTGGAGGAACGCATCCGCCAAGCGAAGAAACACGAGAAGGCATACCGCAAACTCAAAGGCATATTCTTCGGCATTGCCTTTACGGACGGCACTTTGCAGGTGCGTGTGTTGGAGAGCGTGGCGGAGTTTGCAGCGGAAGGGACGGAACTGCACCATTGCGTGTTTTCCAACTCCTATTTCCTTGAAAAGAACTCCCTTATCCTATCCGCCACCATTGACGGCAAGCGCATAGAAACGGTGGAGGTTTCCTTGAAGACATTGGAGGTGGTGCAAAGTCGTGGCTTGCACAATTCCAATACCGAGTACCACGACCGCATTGTAAACCTTGTGAACAGCAACGTGAACCTTATCCGCCAGCGGATGGAAGCGGCATAGTATCAACCTATAATACCCAATAGTATGGAAGTAAGAATTGAAAGCATGATTTGTCTGTGGGACGATAAAATCCCCACGATGTTCCTTGAATTTGTGAACCTCCTCACTCTTGCAACGAGTGAGGAGCAGTTAAGACAGAGTGTAAAGGACTTTGCCGAGAAGCACGAACTTGACAGGTTTTTCCTTTACGGCTTCGGCTCCCACCATTTCTACCTGCATCAACGCTACACGAGCGCCCCCGAAATGGTGATGAAAAACAGAGTGTTGTCAGTGCATTTCTAACAGATAAAGAATATGATTATGGACAGAAAGAGGAAACTTCATTGCTACAAGTATATCGTCAAAAGGCATTTGAACGATATAAGGGCGCATATCGGATTATCCAAGAACGAAATGGAGAGAAGCTACTACCGTACCCGTTATGCAGCCCAATTGAGTGTCTATGCGGAAGCACTCGGAGTGCAGGAAAAGTATTTAGAAAAATTCATTCAAAAATAGATGATTATGGCAACACGGATGACCATCAACGGAGCAAGCACCTGCACCGAAGCAGGTACGGAAAAATACGAGCGTTTCCAATTAGGTATCGGCAGACGCAAGCGGACACTTGTGCAGTACGACTACCGCCACCCCACAGACGGAGAGTTGTTCTCTTGTGTAAAACCCACGTTGGACGAGTGCCGAGCCGCACGGGACAAGTGGCTCACGGCAAAGGAAGGGAAGGAGGACAACCGATGAACGCAGCCTATCAAACGCTGATAGTGAAGTTCAGCGAGCCTATTACGGTATTGGACGGTATCTTTGACGATGCCGAAGCGTGGGGAGTTGATACCCTAAAAGGGTGGATAGATGACTATGAAAGTAGCAGGTTTACCGCCATCAACAGCCATACGGCAGTCATCACAAGCGAGTACAATATGGAGTGCCTGATGGAATGGTTGAAACGAAACACACCCATTGCCGAGATAACAGAATGTTAAACCAGTTGGCGGTGTCCGCACCGCCAACCTAAAACCAAGAAAAGCATGATAGCAAAGACGATTTTAGAGCAGATAGGCGGCAGACGCTTTGCCGCCATGACGGGAAGCAAGGACTTTATAGACATGGGTAACGGATTGCGCATGAGCCTTGCGAGGAACAAGACGAGCGCAAACCGCCTTGACATCATCTACGATGCAGGATTAGACCTCTACAATATGCGTTTCTACCGCAAAACGTTCAGTAAAAAGACATTCGAGTGCAAGACGAAGGACATCGAAACGCACGAGGGCATATACTGCGATATGCTGGAAGAAATGTTCACGATGGTAACGGGACTCTACACCCGTTTTTGAGTGGCGGCGGCGAAAGCCGCCCTACTTTCTTTCGGTGAGCATGATGGCGGACAAAGAAAGTAGCAAAGAAACCGCTGTCCCAATCTACGATAGTATTCACAAAAACAAGTTTCAATCATGGAAGAAATCAGACAGAACGGAAAAATCATCCTGTACAGCGATGACGGAACAAGCATAAGGATGATTTTCAAAAACCTTACGGGGAGGAATTTTCAAGGTCAGGAATATGCGGAGTATATCCGGCACATCGCAATCGGGGAGATGGGATTTTCGCCCGGCATCATAGAGCATTGCAGGGATGGTGAAGTAATCGGCAAAGGAAAAATCCCGAATGTATGAAAAGCGGAAACTCCGATGAAGTTGCGGCTTCATCGGAGTTTCATTTGTCAGGCATTTGCCATGTTACGGAATGTACAGCAGTGCAAACTCCGCCTTTCTCCGTTTGAGCAGCATGGCGTGCCGTTTCCTCTTGTAGTTGCAGAAAGCGATATATTCCCGGTAAATGTTCCTGTCGCCCGCCTCCAATTTTCGGATCAGCGTGCTTTTGGGTATCTTCCCGCTCCCCAAAAGCCGGTATGGACCGACATTGTAGGCGAGCGTGGCAAGGAGCAGACTGTCACGCCCGAACTTGCGGAACATGGCGCAGAACTTCCGCAAGTCTTTCCGCAGGAGAACGTCCGCCTGCCGTTTCGTCATGGTACGTGCCGAATACCTTTCCCCCGGCTGCAACCGGTGACCCCAGCCCACGTATGGATGGTGTTTCTCCGAGTGCCAGCCCTCAAAATACTTCGTACAGCGAACCGCCCGCTCGAAAGGCGGCAGGCGGTAGATTGCCGCCTGCCCGTCCGTCCCCTTCTGACGGCTGTCCCGTGCGGACACGGAGCAGACTGCCAGCAGCGAACAGAAGATAGCCATGAATACACGCATCATCTTGGCAGAGGTTTGTAATTGCCTATGGGGATGACGGTCTGAATGTCGTCCTTCACGTTCCGGTTGTTGAAGTCAAATTCCAATTCGTAGGAATTTTTGAAATTGTCCTCCACCACCACGATAAAGTTGTGCGCCTCGTCGCCCTCTGCCGTGTAGTACAGGCGGAACTTTTCGTTTTCGAGCAGGTAGCGGTCGTTGGGCAGAAAAGTGATGCCGCTCGCCATTTTCAGCGTGCCTTCCCCCTCGAACTGGAAATACCGGATGGTGTAGAGCGTGTTGGCGTAATCGCCCGTCCTTTTCAGTTCACAGCGGATTTCCACCGTCTGCCCCTTTGTGACCTTGTTCGGCACGGGCATGGTTTCTACCGTGAAGGGATAGGATTGCTGGATGTCCATGTCATCGTCACACGATGCGAGCGTGAGCGACACGGCGGCGAACAGGCAGAGTGCCAACGCCTTGAAGATGGATGTTCTCTTGTTTTTGTTGTTCAGTATGTTCATTGTCCTTTGATTTTTAAGTTATTGTTCATTTCTTTTTTTGCTGTCAGTTGCAGATACTCGTTCAAGTCCTTGCAACCGTCATAGAATGCGGAACGGTCACAGACACGTCCGCCGTAGTGTCCTTTGAGGGCTTCCAGCGTCCTCCGCCCGGCGTCGTCACGATCGAGGAAGCAGTCGATGCGCCCGTACCCGTCTAAGTGTTTCACCGCCTTACCCACGTTGGCGACGGAGTTCAGCACAAGGCTGTCGCCATTGCCGCCTATGCCGAGTGCAGCAGCGGACAGAAAGTCCATGAAGCCCTCAAATACACTGCACACGTCAGTCAAAAAGCCTTCCGCCTTGACCAGCGACACATCTTTCGGCGGCACGCATCCCTTGAAATAACGGCTCCGGATTTCATAGCCGCCAGCCACGTTCGGAAAGCCAACTGCGAAATACCGCTTTCCACGCACGCCGTAGTTCAGGCGGCAGCAGTGGCGGGATGCAACGGCATAAGGGATGCCCCGTTCCGCCAGATAGTCCGTCAGTGGTGAGCGGAGCAGCGGGACGGCTTCCACTCCCTCAAAGGCAGGTTCGGACGGTTCCGGCAGGAACAACGGCTTTTCCGCTGCGACAAATGGCATACGCACAGTTTCCGCTATGAATCTTGCCTGCGCCATGAAGTCACCGCTTCGTGCAAACTCCCCGGCAAGCGTGAAGATATCACCGCCCTTGCCCAAGCCGAAGTCGTACCAGAGCCGTTTCGCCACGTTCACACGGAAAGAGGGCGTGCGCTCATTGCGGTACGGCGCACGATACCAAAATTCGTTTCCGCTCCTTCGGACAGGCTCATGTCCCAACCGTGCGAGAAAGTCCGCGAGGGATATTTGCCTCATGGCGTCTATATTGGTCCCTTCCATGCGGCGTGTGTCAGTTGATGACGAACTTGATGCCCAGCCCGAATTGGGTATGGAACTTCTTTGTGTCGCCACCCCACAGGCAACGCTCCCGGAGGTTGGCGAGCAGGGCGATACGGTCAGCCACGTAAAACTCCACATCAAGCGTCAGCGCACCGCCATAGATGAAGGCGTCCCGATCATGCAGTGTCGAACCGTCATGCAGCATCTTTTCGCCCCAATTCACCGATTCATACCCGGCAAGAGCCGAAGCCCCCGCATAGACGAACACGATTTTACGGGCATCGGAAAGTATCTTGAAATAGTAGCAGCCCTCCGCCGTGAACTGCGCCACAGGTATGGCGGTGTCCTTGTAGGGGTTCTTTTTCAGGAGATACTCCCCTCCGAACACCCATTTGTTCCCCTTCTTCGTGTAGGTGGAGAAAGCCGCCCCGAAGCTGTACCCCCGTCGTTGCCGCCGGGCTTGAAGCCGTCCGCCATGTTCGCCTTGATTTCGATGCCCTGCATCTTCGGCAGGCATCGCTGGGCGTGCGCCTGCCCTGCGAACAGGGCAAGCGACGCTATGATTATTGCGATGTACTTTCTCATGGTCAGCGCACTTGGAGTTCGTTGATGGTATTGGCGCGCACCAAGTCCTCATTCTCGATCACGAAGGACTGGTGGCGGCCGCCGTTCTTCTCGTTCAGTTCCACCACGAGGCACTTGCCGTCGGGGATGGTGAACTTCGCCATCGTGAAGACCGTGCGTTCGCTTTTTTTGCCCGGCACGAGCGTGGCGTAGTTCTGCGCGCGGAGCGGCAGGATGATACGCTCCTGCACGGCGGTACGCTTCGCCACCTTCTTATCCACGATTTTCCACGTGATGTAGTCCACATCGAAAGGCACGTTGCTCTGGTTCCTGATTTCCGTGTGGAAATACAGAAGCCCGTTGTGCGTGTAGATGCCTTTCAGAAGGTACTGGATGCCGAAACGCTTGCAGCCGATATGCTTCACCTCACGCTTGTTCTGCTTGTGGATGGACTTCATGATAAGGCGCACCAGCATCGGGCTTTCGCTGCCCAGCTCTTTCAGGTAGATTTCCTGCGCGTTGTTCGGACGGTTCACCGCCTCGCCGTCATGGATGAAGTCGCACATCTCCACGTTGAGCAGCAGCGGCTCGGCGGCGTACTTCACGTGTAGGCTCGGCGATGGGCGCCTTACCACCTTTCGGTGGTAGGTTTCCCATAGCCTGCCCCCGAACCGTACGTGCAAGTCTCCCTGCATACGGCTCTCCACTGGTAATGTCAGTTTATTTGTCATGAGCATGAATGTTTGCATTACAATGTTTGCATACTGCCAACGTCTTACGCCATTTCTTAATCATCAGTCGGTGCCACTCCGTATCGGTATTTATACCTTTGAGTTTACGGACTTGATACATTACGGTCTTGACATTGGTTGCTCCACACAATTCACATTTGTGCTCCATGAGTCTCTCCGCAAGAGTGGGGAAAGGAAGTACAAACGTGTTAGGTAGATTATCGCAGGTTGCGTCTTTGTCCGGCTCTTGCCTTGCAAAGCCGTCATTATAGAGTATTCGGAACTTGGTTTCTCCTTTCTTTGCTTGATAAGGTATCGCCAGGTCATGGTCTCTTCTGTACTTTCGTATAACCTTGGCAGTTGATGAATTTAGTTTCTTTGCCAAAGTTTTGCAGAAACTATATCGCATTATGTAACCGAATTTACTTCCTGCAAAAGAGATGTTGTCCGCAATCCTATAATATTGGTACAAACCTCTGATTTCAGTTGTATAGCGTGCGCAGATTGTGGCTGGGTCTTCTTTGGTCAGGTAATTGCGTGGCATGGCATACCAGATTTCCTTTCCATTGATTACCCTAAGCTCCATTGCTTTCAGTTCCAATAATTTCTTTTGGACGGAGGCGATAGGCAGAGCCAGTATTATGCGTCCGCTGAACGGTCTCTTCAGCCATCCCAGCTTGTTTCGCTTCATGGCTTCGGATTTTCTGACAGAGATTTCATACCCAAGAAACTTTGCTGAATCCTGCGCATTTGTGATAAGGGTCTTTTCTTCGGAGAGTTCAAGCTTTAGTTTGTCTCTCATGAATATTGTAAAGTTCTCTTTCATTTTCGCACAGTCTGCTTTACTACCAATTACACCGATTAGAAAGTCATCGGCATATCTGATATATTTAAGTCTCTTGTAATTACTATCCATTGCCATAGATGCCGGCACTCTCCGTGTCTTAGCTTCCACCTCTTTCAGTTGTGTCAGCAATTCACGTTTCGTATCCTCATCAGTGGCGTTTCGGATAGTCTTGCGTAATCTTACAGCCTTTCGGCTGTAACTTGCGTGGAGTGGGTTTTCCCGCTTTTTCTTGCCCTTGTCGAATGATTCCGCATATTCACGCATGTATTTATCGAACTTATCAAGGTAGATATTTGCCAAGATAGGGCTTATTATCCCTCCTTGGGGAGTTCCCGAATACGTCTTGTGAAATGTAAAATCTTCGATATATCCAGCCTTTAGGAATTTCCATATCAGTCGAAGAAATCTTTCATCTGATATGCGCTCACGAAGAGTTTCAATCAGAATATGGTGGTCGATGTTGTCGAAGAATCCTTTGATGTCACCTTCGATGAACCAGTTCGCACCAGTGAAAAGAGTTTGGATGGAACGCAAAGCCGTATGACAGCTTCTTCTTGGTCTGAATCCATGCGAGGAATTCTCAAAATGTCCCTCATAGACAGCTTCAAGAATAAGTCTGACGACCTCTTGCACCATCTTGTCTTCGATTGATGGGATGCCCAATGGTCTTTTCTTCCCATTCTTTTTAGGGATATAGACTCTTCGGGCAGGCGTTGGCATGTAACTTTCATCCTTTAGCGCAGCTATCAGATGTCCTATTCTATCAACGCTCATTCCGTCAATGGTCTTACCGTCTGAGCCGGGTGTCATGTTGCCCGGTTTCGCATAAATGCTCTGGTAGGCTACATAAAACATCTGTTCATTGAATAGGATGCGGTACAACCTTTCGTACTTGTAATGCACATCTTTGCTATGTGCAGATAAACTGTTTAATATGGTCTCTGGATTTCTCATACGTCTCACACGTTATCGTTTGACAATATTAAAATTACCGAGCTGTTCCCCTTCGCCATGTACGTGGCTTTCCCACGCTCAGACTACTACGGGAACTCCGTTGCCATGCGGAGTTTTCAGAGCCTGTGCTCATAGCCTTTCGGCATCTCCGTGTAGGCAATCCCCATTTAGTGGACTTGATAACTTGGCTTGACAGACTGTCGGATGCAACGTACATCCCTTTCTGTTCTCTGACGGATATGTCGCAGTAAATTCCTTGCCCATCACTCCGTTCAATAAGCGTGGGTACTGCGAGGCAACGTATATAACTGCTTTCCGTTGCCACCTCTACATTAGTCATAGGACTATTGTTCAACCAATCAGGTTTCATCCTCGTGCCTGTCTTTTCCCATAGCAATTCAGTCGCAGTTTAGCAATTAACTGACTTATCGCGTTACCGACATGCTTCACTCCCCGTTTGGTTTCCCATTCGGATAAGTCGGTCTGGGATAGGTTTATAAATTGGAATACTAACCTAATCACTTGCCAAAGTGATTATTATCAAGCCCCTATTATGGGCGCACTGAAAGTGTAGAAACTCCCGTCCTCCGTGATTACGGACATGTTGGTTTCGTTCGGGAAGTTCCTCACGGTTGCCTTCACACGGATGACGTTCTCCGCTCCGTCGGCTTTGCCCGCGATCAGGTCGGGAGAGCCTAAATCGACATAGCGCACCTCCGCCGGGAAGATGACATGCACGGTCTTGTCGTAGGTCACTTCCAAGCCGTGCGGGGGAACCATACGGTCAAAGCCCAGCTTTCTCGTCAGACCGTGATACAGGTCGCCGTCCGCCTCCTTCTGCGGATAGACCTCCTTTGTCAAGGTCGGTTGGTCACTTCCGTTGGTCGTTTCAACGGTTACGTTTTCCTGCGCGTTGGCAGTTGCGATGCCCATAGCGAGGGCAAACATCATGATTACTTTTTTCATTTTACTTTGGATTTTTAGTGGTAAATAAAAATTTGATTGTTTCCTTAATTCACTCCCTGATAGAGCATGACCCTGTACCCGGCTTTCAGATGCACTTTGACGGTGCGCATCTTCTTGGCTATATACTGGCTCGTGCCTTGTATCAGCCCCTTGCCCAAGTCGGAGGCGAGCTGCGCCCCGGCATTGGTGGAGATGTTGATGCTGCTGCCGAGTGAGCCGCCCATGTTGGCGGCAACCTCCCTGACGGCGTTCATCTCCATCGAGTTGGGGATGAATATGCCGGGCTGCCCGTCCGTGTCATAGACCTCCAACTCCACCGGGATAACCGTACCGTCGTGTTCCAGAGAGGTGATTTCAATGCCGAGCCGTTCACCCTGAATCTTGGCTGCGCCGACCACCACTGCATTATGGGGAATGATCCGGTCTGCCACCGCCATCGCTTCCAACAGCCGCAACCTGACCGCCTGCCCGTCCGTCACGCTCTGCGCCCCATAGACACATGCCGGTATGGTGTTCCTGTCCGATACGGTCGTGACGCCCACCGCCGTGTTGAAACTGCGGTTGCGTTCCTGCGAGAAGGAAGCGACAAATTCGGCATTGCTCATGGGTTGTCCGAGCGAGGACACCACTTGATGCGTCACTTGCCTGACGGGTTTTGCCGTGTTCTTTCCGGTTTTCTGCACGGGGGACGGCTCTGCGGTCTGTCCCGCCGCCTGCGTGCCGTTCTGACCGCCCATGTACTTCGCCGCCAGCTCGTAGGATTTTTCCATGAGTGCCACCTGCTCGTCCATCGTGGAGCTTCTCTCTTTTCCGCTTTCCAGTTCGGATTCGAGCGTGGCGATGCGTTCCAGCAGTTCGTCCATCTCCGCATTGTCGTTCTTCGGCTGCTCGTAGAAGTTGCCGAGTGTGGCATTGAGGTCGCGGTAGGCGGCTGCCGAGGACTGGATGGTCTTCGGTGCGGGCTTCACCGCCTCTTCCGTTCCGCCGGGATTGGCAAGGTCGAAGTCGCTGCCACCGTCCGCTTCCGCCGTTTCGCGGTCGAACAGGTCGCCCAACTGCTGCATGGCGCGGCTGCGGTTCTCCTGCCGTTCCTCCATTGCCCCCTGCTCGTAGGCTTTCGCCTTGTCACCGATAATCCGGCGGTTCTCCTTGTCCGCATCGGGCATCTCGATGTTGTAGCCGCTTGTTCCCGGATCCTGCTCCTTGCCGGAGGACGGGGCGAATATCAGCCACATCGCCCCGATGAATACCAGCACCATCGCGGGCAGCACTATCATTTTCTGACGTTTCAGCCGTTGGGCTTCGGTCTGCGGCTTGCGCTCCTTCTTCGGCTTGTCGTTGCCGGGAACCGCCTTGTTTTCGTTCTTGGGTTCATTCTTCGTCTGTTCCATATAAATAAGGTGTTACGTTGTGATTGTTATCCGGCTTCACGGACAGTTCCACCTGTCCGGCATGGTCTATCTCCATCCGGCTGCCGTCATTCCTGCCGATGTCATGGACGGCTTTGCCGAAGGTGTAGAGGGCAAGCGCGGCGAATGCGGCGAGCATTGCCAGCACGATGCGTCTGCGTGTCTTCGGCGGCAAGCCGTCCAGATAGCCCTTGAGCCTTGCCTCCAGCATTTTCTTTTTGTCGTGGAGTTTCCAATAGGCTCCCCACAGTGATTTTCCGATTCCTTTCATGCCTGTTAGCGTTTGATGGTTTGTAAATCCTTATTCTCGATGATGGTGAATCCCTCGATGGTGAACCCGTTCGGGTTGTCGTCCGAACGGGACGAGTTCAAGAGGCGGCACGTGGTTACGAGGCTGCGCTCGGTGACGTTGCTCTGCCGGATGATTTTCTGCGTGGCGTAGGTTACGGCGCGGTAGGGATAGCCGTTGAAGTCGCACACCACGCTGTCCACCTTCAGCACTTGGTTGATGTTCCCGGCGATGATGCGGTTGTAGTACCCCTTCTCGGCGAAGTCCGAATAGTAGTTGTACACGCTCTTGTCCGCCAGCAGCAACGCACGCTTCACGTTGTGTTCTATCGCGCTCTTTTCGGGCGAGAGCGTAAAGAACAGTTCGTGAAAGCGGCGCACATGCTCCCTCGCTTCCGCCGGACGGTTCTGCGACAAGTCCTGCGAGAGTGCCAGCATCAGCGACTTGCCGTTATCCAGCACATAGATCTTTTCACGCTGCCGCTCCGCGAAGCGGTAGGAACTCCACACGCTCCATACCGTTATCACGGCGCACAGCGAGAGGAAGACGATACCGAACAGGCGTATCTGCCTGAATGATGATTCGATGTTTTTGAGTGACTTGAATTCCATTTTACTTTTTCCGTTTATAATTGCACATTGATTATTTCAGCAGTTTCCCGGCACGTCCGACCATGTTGCCTGCGGTAGCACCCGCCACGCTGCCCGCCATGCTTCCGGCGCGTCCCGCCATCTGGTTCACGTTGCGCCCGTAGCCGCCCATGCCCCCGGCTTGGATGATCCAGCCCGCCACCGTCGGAATGGTGAAGTAGCCGATGATGCCGATTATCATGAACACAATATACACCCCGTCGCTGGAATCCAGTGAGAAATTAGGGTCGGTCTGCATACGCTCGATGTCGCTCTGGAGCATCAACACCTGAATCTTGGCGAGTATGGTGCTGAATATGTCCGACACGGGCAGCCACAGATAGACCTGAATGTAGCGGCATATCCACTGCGTGAGCGTGCTTTGGAAGCCGTCCCACACCGATATGGCGAAGGCTATCGGACCGAGTATCGCCAGCACCACGAGGAAGAAGGTGCGGATGGTGTCTATCACGAGGGCGGCGGCTTGGAACATCAGTTCCAGTATCTCGCGGAAGAAGTCGCGGATGCCCTTCTTCATCTTGTACATCCCCCGGTCGATATACATCCCCGCCATCGTCACCATGTCGGAGGGCGACCAGCCCAATTCCTCCAGTTGCTTGTCAAACTCCTCGTTGGACACGAGGTAGGCGGTTTCGGGATTGCGCACCATCGCCTCGTATTCCAGCCTGTCCTTCTGTTCCCGGTACTTGTTCATGTCCAAAGTCTGCGTTTCGAGCAGTTTCGCCGTACCCTGCACGACGGGCGAAAGGACGCTGTTTATCGTGCCAAGCACCACCGTAGGGAAGAACATGATGCACAGACCGACGGCAAAGGGGCGGAGCATCGGGAAGACGTCTATGGGTTCGGCTCTCGCCAACGACTGCCATACCCGGTAGGCGACATAGAAGAGCGCGCCCAGCCCGGCGATGCCTTTCGCCACGCCCGCCATGTCAGCGCACAGCGGCATCATCTGCTCGTAGAGCGAGCGGAGAATCTGGTGAAGGTTGTCGAACTCCATAGGCTACCAGTATCTTTCGTTCATACTGCCGTACAACCCCATGATGCGGTCGAGGTCGTTTTTCTTCTTCGCACGCAGGTAGCTCACGCTGATGTTCTTGTTGGTGTAGTAGCTCACGAGGTTGCGGTAACGCTTCATCTTGGAGTGGCAGCGTTCCACCACGTCCATGCGCTCCTTGTCCGTCATGGAGAGCGTGGTGATGTTCACCACGTTCTTCAGCTCCGTCAGCACGTCATTGGATTCTTCCAGCAGCTTCGTGTATCCGAAGGCGATGGCTCCGAGTTCCTCCACCGTGAAGTTGTCGTCGCGCAGCATCTTCTGGAAGCTGGTCACGTAGATGTCCGTGATGTCGCCCACCATCAGGATGGTCTGCTGCACCTTGCGGGCGTCCTTGACCAGATTGTTCACCGATTTGAGGGCGTCGTAATACTTCTTGCCCTGCTCGTAGATTTTCACCGTTTCCTGAAAGTTGTTCACCATGTTCGTGGCGGTCTTCGAGGTGTGGATGATGTTCTTCGAGGCGTTGATGATGCCCTGCGCCAGATTGCCCGGATCGCTCACGACCCATTGGGCGGAAGCCCTGCCCGCGAAAAGCAGGCACAGGCAGATGACGAATGTTATTCTTGTTCTCATGTTTCTTTGGATTTTAGCGGTTCTTATTTTTCTGCCGGAGTTTCCGGCTGCGGCTTCACACGCACGTAGTCCCCGTTCGGTGAGAAGGTCAGCACGTCGGTGGCTTCGTTATACGCCACGTCGATGCGGAAGCCGGTGTTCATGAACAGGTTGCCGTTCTCCTCCTGCAAAAGGTAGGTTTCCGGTTTCAGCCTGCGGCGGATGCCGCTCCGTTTGAATACCGTCACCTTGTAGGCTTCGCCCTCCTTGTAGATAAGCACGTCGGGCTTGCCCTCCACGCTTTCCCAGTTCCCGCACAGCAGGTTGCGGCGGTTCTCCGCCACGTCGCAGGATTGCAGCACCATGACCGCCAGCCCGATTAAACACTTGCTGACTTGCAGCATCTTTGCTCTTGATATACTCATACGCTTTTCTTTTTTCGTTGATAAATCTGTTTTACCGATTATTGATTGCTTATTGCCTGTTTCTCCGCCTTTCGGCAAGCTGCCGGATGGCGGCTTCGATGTCGCCGCCCAATTGCTCCGCCAGACGGTACACCTCCACCTTTTCCGTTTCCTCGGTGGTGTACGCCAGATATTCTTCCGCGCTCACCTCGGTGGCATAGACCGCCGACTGCGTGCCGCCCAAGCCTATCCACACCTCCTTGTAGAGCCGTGAAGGGTTGTTCGCCATGTTGATGGAAAGTATCTGCGACTTCTCCTTCTCCGTCAGTCCGAGCAACGCCTGAATCTGGTCGAACTTGTTCATGTACTTGCGCTGGTCGAGCAGGATTTTACAGTCCGAGTTGTTGATGATGCTCTCCTTGACGACGGGCGAGGAAATGATGTCGTCCACCTCCTGCGTCACCACGATTGCCTCACCGAAATACTTGCGCACCGTCTTGTACATATAGCGCAGGTAGTCAGCCATATTTGCCGACGAGAGAGCCTTCCAAGCCTCTTCCACGATAAGCTGTTTGCGCACTCCTTTCAGACGCCGCATCTTGTTGATGAAGGCTTCCATGATGATGATGGTCACTACCGGGAACAGTTCGCGGTTGTCCTTGATGGAATCAATCTCGAAGACGATGAACCGTTTGCCCAGCAGGTCGATGTTCTCCGCCGAGTTGAGCAGGAAGTCATAGCGTCCGCCCCGGTAATACTGCCGCATGGTGGTGAGCATGTTGTCGATGTTGAAGTCCTCCTTCTCCACCTTGATGTCACGCTCCGCCAGTTCCCTACGGTAGTCGTCGCGCATGTACTCATAGAAAGTGTTGAACGAGGGGACGATGCTCCGGTCTGCCCTGATGCGCTCGATGTAGGCACTCACGGCACTGCCCAATTCCCCGCTTTCGGTTTTCGTCACCTTGTCGTCCTCCGACTTCCAGAGTGTCAGCAGTAGCGTCTTTATGTTGTCCTTCTTCTCCACGTCGAACACGTAGTCGTCGGTATAGAACGGGTTGAAGCTGATGGGCTTCTCCTCCGTGTAGGTGAAATACACGCCGTCCGTGCCGCCCGTCTTGCGCCGTATCATCTCGCACAATCCCTGATAGGAGTTTCCCGTGTCCACCAATACCACATGCGCGCCCTGCTCGTAGTATTGCCGCACGAGGTGGTTCATGAAGAACGACTTGCCGCTGCCCGAAGGACCCAATACGAACTTGTTACGGTTCGTGGTGATGCCCCGCTTCATCGGCAGGTCGGAAATGTCGAGGTGTAGCGGTTTTCCCGTGAGCCTGTCCACCATCTTGATGCCGAAGGGCGAGAGCGAGCTGCGGTAGTTGGTTTCCTCCGTGAAGAGGCACACCGCCTGTTCGATGAAGGTGTGGAAACTCTCTTCCGCCGGGAAGTCCGCAGCATTGCCGGGCATCGCCGCCCAATAAAGTGTCGGGCAGTCGATGGTGTTGTGGCGCGGCACGCACTCCATACTTGCCAGCTGGCTGCCCACGTCGTTCTTTATGTGCTTCAGCTCCTCCGCGTCGTCGCTCCACGCCATGACGTTGAAGTGCGCCCGCACCGAGGTCAGCCCGTAGGAGTGCGCCTCGTTCAGGTAGCGGTCTATCCACTCGCGGTTGATGCTGTTGCTCCTTGAGTAGCGCGAGAGCGACTGCATATTCCTTGCGGACTTCTCGAATTTTTGGAGGTTCTCCTCGCTGTTGTCAATAATCACGTACTGGTTGTAGATGTGGTTGCAGGAGAGCAGCAGCCCCACCGGGGATGCGAAGGAGAGGCGGCAGTCCGAGCGGTCGGTGGAGAGTTTTTCATACCGGGTGTCGGTAGCTACCGTGCCGGGCAGGTCTTCCGCGTCGGACAGGGTGTGCAGGCACAGGCGGTTGTCGCCGATGCGCATCTCCCGTGCCGAGAGGTCGATGTCCTGCAATGTGGCGTCGCCTTCGGGCATGAGCGAGAAGTAACGCTCTATCAGTCCGGCTTTGCCGTCCGTCCCCACAATCTCGTCGGTGGAGAGGCGTCGCAGCCTGACGAAGCCGCTGTCGTTGATGATGCGCTCGAATTGTTCCGCTGCCTCCATGAACTTCGCGGCGGTTTCCTTGTCAAGCACCTTCGGGATGATATGCCCCCGGCACAGCGTGCTGAAATTGCTCTGCATCCGGTTACGCTCCTTCGTCGTCTTGGTCAGGTAGAGGTAGCACGTGTGCTTCAGGTACGGACGCTCGTTGAAGTGACGCTCGAAGCTCCGTGAGAGGAAACTCATGTCCTCCTTTTGCAATTCCGGCGTGTACTTCTCCTTGATGAACCAGTCCTGCTTGTGGACGACGGAGAAGTCCGGCAGCACCTTGATCGCCTTGCACCAGCAGCCGTGTATCGCCTCGTACTCCGCACCCGTCACGGTATAAAGCTCCGGAAGCTCCACCTCGAAAGCCACCGTGATGTCGGCGTCTTTGGAGATGATGCAACCTTGCTCCACCGCCAATAGCGGGAACTTGTTTTCCAGTGTTGTCATTTTGGATGTATTCCTCATGTCGTTTCTTCCTTTCGTTTCCGTTTGAATAATCGGGTGATCCGCCGCCGGTTGATAAGGTATCGGGGATGGCTCCTTGTTGCCCCTAATTTCATCAGTCCGTGTTCGCCGTACCGGGCGTTCAGCGCGAAGGTCTGCCATACGAGGACGGAGGACGATGCCACGCCGAAGCCGATACATACCCACTGGTCGATGCCGACCATGTAGAGGATGACGAACAGGACGAAGAGAGCCAGCAGACCTCCGCAGAAGATGAAGAGGTACTGAGCCTTCAAGCCCTTGAACTCTACCGGGCGGCCGATACCCTTGTTTATCGGGTATTCAGCCATACATCGTTTATTAAAGGAAGAATGAGCGCAGGATGGTGGCGGCGACAATCAGGAAGATGCACGCTCCGAACCACGAGGCGGCAGTCTTGGAGGTGTCGGGGTCGCCGGACGAGAATTTACCGTACACTTTCACGCCCCCGATAAGCCCGACTACCGCGCCGATGGCGTAGATGAGTTTCGTGCCGGGGTCGAAATACGAACTCACCATAGAGGTGGCTTCGTTGATGCCCGCGATGCCGTTTCCCTGCGCGAAGGCGGAGGCGGTTGCGGCAACCAGAAGTGCCGCAGAGAGGATAAGTTTCTGTCTGTTGTTCTTGTTCATAAACTGTTCTTGTTTTGTGCCGTCAAAAGGGTGGATGGTCCTTTGTCGGGCGGTTGATACTCGGTTACTTTTCTTTGGTTTAGTGGGCTGCCCGTTTGTTTCTACGGACTTGGGTGTGTCCGTTGCGGACCAGCTGTACCTTGTACCGCCGTGCGCGTGGGTGATGCCGTCTTACGTTTTCATTTTCATTCTTTTTTAATCGTTATACATAGTTGCGGATGTCGAAGTCCTCGATATTGTCCGGGACGACAAAATCCTTTTTCGGTTTCTTCAGCCGTATTTCGATAAGCCCCTTGATGCGGATGCTCATTTCAGACGAGCCGGTCATCAGCTTCTCGTACAGCTCCGTCCCTTCCATATCGGTGAAGACCTTTGCCGCCCGCTCCCGTTCCGTCGTTGTCGCTTCCGGGTTCTTGGCGGTTCTGACCGCATCGTCTATCTCGTCGAAGCTGCTTCCGGATGCCCTCGGCGCGTCGGGCGTTTCTTCCTCCGGCTCGTCCTCCCCGAACTCCAGATCCGAAGGCGTGAGGCTCGTGAAGGTTTCGTCGAGTTTATCCTCCGGGATTTGGGCGGGACGGGACACGGTTTCCGTGTTTCCGTCGTCAAAAGTAGCCTCTTCCTCCGTCAGCTCAATGCCTTTTTCCGAAGTGGCGGCTTCTTGCGTCGGTATGGCAGCGGTTGTCCGGGTCGATGCCATCCTGAAACGGCTCTTGCCGATGATGTCCGGGGTGTCTGCGGGCGGTGTTTCCCTTACCGCTTCGGGCTTTGCCGCCGTGCCGCCCAACGACCGCCACAGTCCGGCTATGCTTCTGAGGAAGCGGACAAGTCTGGTTTCCATGATCCTGTCATAAAGGAGCAGGAACAGGAACCACAGGTTGCAGCCGACCGATACGGTCAGCAGAATATCAGTCATGCTTATTGTTTCACTCATGCACGTTCTCTTTTTTGAGGGTTAAAATACTGCGTCGTAATTCCGGGCGTAAAGGCTTTTTATCGCCTCCTCGCACTGGTTGAAGTGGTGCGTAAGCACATGGTCGATGTAGGCGGACAGCGACAGCCGGTCATGCCCGATCACACGGGTGATGCGCATGATGCGGTCGTGGTACTCCGGGCGCACATACGCCATCTTTCCCTCGCGTGCCTTCACTTCGGCTTCACGGATGAACAGCCGTTCATAGTCCTTCTCTCCGCATTTGCCGCCTAACGGCACGGGGGACAGGATTTCCACACTCGCCTGCACTTGGGCAAGCATACCGCCGCCGTCATGCTGCGGACTTCTGTTTTTCTGGTTCTTTTCCATATTCAAATCAAGTCTTCACGTTGTTTCTTGTACAGTTCGTTTATTTTCTCCTTGTGCTGTTCCAGATGTTGGCGCAGCACGGTATCCACGTAGCCGCCTACCGAGATTTCACGCCCGGCGATGTCGTTCACGATTTTGAGAATCTTGCTGTGGACGTCGCGGCTGATATAGACGCACTGGCGTGTCTTTATCTCGTTGCGGCGGAGGAACAGCCCGGAATAGTCGTCCTCCTGCCGTTTGCGGCGGACGGTGTCCCTCTGCGGTTTTTCCTTTGCCGTATATTGCACGGGCGGCGGTTCCGTTTCAGGGACGCTTTCTTCTTCGGGAGCAGGCGCGGGTGGCTCCTGTGCGTGGTACAGGGTCCCGTCCTGCCTGCGTCTGCCGATGGAGGCTATCAACAGTTCCTCGTCAATGCCTTCGGTGTTCACTTTCCTGCTGCCCATGATTATTGAGGTCTGATGATACGGCTTATCTCTTCCGAGAACTCACGGATGCCGCTCCCTTTCAGCAGGGACGCATCCATCGGGAAGATGGTCGAGCGGAACACGCTCTTGCGCTCTTCCGAGAGGTCGCGCCGGAACTTCTTGCTGTCGGGCAGGCGGGTGGACAGCACCGGCAGCCCCATCTCGGCTATCACATCCTCATACAGGTCGTAAAGCCCGTTCTTCTCCCTGCCGTCCACCATCGTCCAGAACAGGTACAGCCCTTTTGTTTTCGCCTGTCCCGTCGTCATGAGGTTGTCACGGAACATCACGGCGAATTGCAGGGTGCTTTCCACGACAAAACGGTCGGCACTCATGGGCGCGAAGATGTAGTCCATCTGCGAGAGGGTCTTGACCACGCCGTTGCTTTTCAGTGTTCCCGGCATGTCGAAGAACACGATGTCGGGTTTCACCTCTTCTGCGGCAAGCATCCTTTCGGCATCATCGAGGGCGTTAAGGGCGTCGCTTGCAATGACCGGGTAGGCGTTCTTCCTTGTCTTGCGGAAGTGGTCACACGCGAGTGCCTTGAAATAGAGGCTCCCGCCGATAAGTCCCGTTTCACGTTCACGCAACCCGTGTATGCTGTGCTGCGGGGCGTCGCAGTCTATGACGGCGACATTGTGTCCTTTCACGTTGTGGAGGTAGTTGGCGGCAAGTGCCGTGACGGTGGATTTGCCGATGCCCCCTTTCTGTGTTGCGAATGCAACGAATGTTTCATTACTCATGGTTCTGTTGGTTTTAATGGTTGATGAATTGTTTTCCTGCTCCGATACGGAATCGGTGACATGTATATCCGCGTCCGCGAATCTCCGCCTGTCCGGTTCGTCACGTATCCGCTTCAACGGTGAGGCAGGGATTCGGATAACTGGTGAATGACGACATTGCGTCATGAAGTCATTGAATCCGTGAATCACTGCGTCATTGGGAAACCGGGCATCCGAAGGTTCGGGTATCCGGTCAGGCAAATAGCCGCCGAAGCGGTTTGCCGGGTATTTGAAAGCCTCATTTTTCATATCTTCAAATCGTTCGTTTCTTGAATCATGCTGCAAATAAACAAGGATATTTTTGAATCCGTACCACTTTCCCGGCAAGTGGCGGCATGTTGCGCCGGTTGGCACTGATTGTCCGGTTCAAGCCTCTGTCCGATACCGTTTTAAGGGCGTAACTTTGCACCCGAACGGCAGGGTTCGCCGCAGGTGGCGCAGCCCGGAGTTTGAAAGGCATTCCCCCAATCCGTCCCCGACGGATTTTTATGTTCGCCTGAACATAGCAAGATGTCTTTTCAGCCGCTCAAAACGTTTTGAGCAGCCACGAAAAGCACTTGCCCTTGCAGGGGGCGGGCTTCCTCTCCGAAGTCGGGAAGCCTTTCAAACCTGCGGTGTCTGTACCCCAAGCGGCGGCTTATGCCGTCCATCCGCTAAATCCAAAGTTTATATGAAAGAGAAAAGAAACAAGACCGGGAGAAATCCCAAACTTGATCCGGCGGTGTTCCGTTACACCGTCCGTTTCAACGAGGAGGAACACAACCGTTTCCTCGCCATGTTCGAGAAGTCGGGCGTTTACGCCAAGTCGGTTTTCATCAAGGCGCACTTCTTCGGGCAGCCGTTCAGGGTGCTGAAAGTGGACAGGACGCTGGTGGATTATTACACCAGACTGTCCGATTTCCATGTGCAGTTCCGCGCGGTAGGCACGAACTACAACCAAGTCGTGAAGGAACTCAGGCTGCATTTTTCCGAGAAAAAGGCGATGGCGTTGCTCTACAAGCTGGAGCAGCAGACCGTCGAACTCGTGAAACTGAGCCGTCAGATTGTGGAATTGTCGAGAGAAATGGAGGCGAAATGGTCGCAAAAATCAGTGTAGGAAAGTCGCTGTACGGCGCGCTTGCCTACAACGGGGAAAAGATCAACGAGGCGAAAGGGCGGCTGCTCACCACCAACCGCATCTACAATGACGGCACGGGGACGGTGGACATACGCAAGGCGATGGAGGGCTTTCTCGCCTGTATGCCGGAGCATACGAGGGTGGAGAAACCGGTACTCCATATCTCGCTCAACCCGCATCCCGACGACGTGCTGACCGATACGGAATTGCAGGACATCGCACGCGAGTATCTGGAGAAACTCGGCTACGGGAACCAGCCGTACCTTGTTGTCAAGCACGAGGACATAGACCGCCACCACCTGCACATCGTGACAATCAATGTGGACGAGAAAGGCAGGCGGCTCAATCAGGATTTCCTTTTCCGCCGCAGTGACCGCATCCGCAGGGAACTGGAACGGAAGTACGGGCTGCACCCGGCGGAGCGTAAGAACCTACGGCTGGAAAATCCGCTGCGCAAGGTGGACGCTTCGGCGGGCGACGTGAAAAGGCAGGTCGGGAATACCCTCAAAGCGTTGAACGGACAGTACCGTTTCCAGACGATGGGCGAATACCGCGCCCTCCTTTCCTTATATAATATGACGGTGGAGGAAGCGCAGGGCAACGTGCGCGGACGGGAGTATCACGGGCTGGTCTATTCCGTCACCGATGATGCCGGAAACAAGACGGGCAACCCGTTCAAATCCTCGCTTTTTGGGAAGTCCGCAGGCTATGATGCCGTGCAGAAGAAATTTGCCCGTTCCAAGCAGGAGATTAAGGACCGGAAACTCGCTGACATGACGAAACGCATCGTCCTTTCCGTGCTTGAAGGCACGTATGACAAGGAGAAGTTCGTTTCGCGGCTCAAGGAGAAGGGTATCGACACCGTGCTGCGCTACACGGAGGAAGGACGCATCTACGGAGCCACGTTCATCGACCACCGCACGGGCTGCGTGCTGAACGGCTCGCGCATGGGCAAGGAACTTTCCGCCAACGCCTTGCAGGAACACTTCACGCTGCCTTACGCCGGACAGCCGCCTATTCCGCTTTCCGTTCCGGTGGAAACAGGAGAGGATATGCGCGGACAGACCGCATCCGACCACGAGTACACGGCGGGCGGTATCGGTCTGCTCACTCCCGAAGGTCCGGCTGTGGATGCCGAGGAGGAAGCCTTTATCCGGGCGATGCTGCGCAAGAGGAAAAAGAAGAAGCGCAAGGGCAAGGGCTTGGGAATGTAACCGGAAGTATCAACAATCAAAATTTTTCAATCTATGTCACAACAAGAAGACGATTTGAGGGCATTGGCGAAAATCATGGATTTTCTGCGTGCCGTGAGTATTATTTTAGTGGTCATGAACGTGTACTGGTTCTGCTATGAAGCCATACGGCTCTGGAGCGTGGACATCGGCGTGGTGGACAGAATCCTGATGAATTTCAACCACACGGCGGGGCTGTTCCGTTCCATCCTCTACACGAAACTGTTCGCCGTCCTCCTCCTTGCCCTGTCCTGTCTGGGGACGAAGGGTGTCAAGGGAGAGAAAATCACTTGGGGAAGGATCTGGACGGCACTTGCCACAGGGTTCGTGCTGTTCTTCCTCAACTGGTGGATACTGGCATTGCCGCTGCCGGTTGAAGCGGTGACGGGGCTTTACGCGCTGACCGTAGGCACAGGCTATGTATGCCTGCTGATGGGCGGTCTGTGGATGAGCCGCCTGTTGAAACACAACCTCATGGATGACGTGTTCAACAACGAGAACGAGAGCTTCATGCAGGAAACACGGCTTATCGAAAGCGAGTATTCGGTAAACCTGCCCACACGCTTTTATTACAGGAAACGTTGGAACAACGGCTGGATCAATGTCGTGAATCCGTTCCGTGCCTCCATCGTTTTGGGTACGCCGGGCAGCGGAAAGTCATACGCGGTGGTAAACAGTTTCATCAAACAACAGATTGAGAAGGGCTTCTCGATGTATGTCTATGATTTCAAATTCAGTGACTTGTCCACGATAGCCTATAATCATCTGCTCAACCACCCGGAGGGATACAAGGTGAAGCCGAAGTTCTACGTGATAAACTTCGACGACCCGCGACGCAGCCACCGTTGCAACCCCATTCACCCGGATTTCATGGAGGATATTACGGACGCTTACGAGAGCGCGTACACCATCATGCTCAACTTAAACAAGAGTTGGGTGCAGAAACAGGGCGACTTTTTTGTGGAATCGCCCATCATCCTTTTCGCGGCTATCATCTGGTATCTCAAAATTTTTCAGAACGGCAAGTATTGCACGTTCCCCCATGCCATCGAGTTCCTGAACCGCCGTTACGAGGATATTTTTCCGATACTGACCTCTTACCCGGAACTGGAGAACTATCTTTCTCCTTTTATGGATGCATGGCTCGGAGGGGCTGCCGAGCAGTTGATGGGGCAGATTGCATCGGCGAAAATTCCGCTGTCGAGGATGATTTCCCCGCAGCTCTATTGGGTGATGTCGGACAGCGAGTTCACGCTGGACATCAACAATCCCGAAGAGCCGAAAATCCTCTGTGTGGGCAACAATCCGGACCGTCAGAACATTTACGGGGCGGCTCTCGGTCTGTATAATTCCCGTATCGTGAAGCTCATCAACAAGAAAGGGATGTTGAAGTCGTCGGTCATCATCGACGAGCTTCCGACGATATACTTCAAGGGGTTGGACAACCTTATCGCCACCGCGCGAAGCAACAAGGTTGCCGTGTGTCTGGGTTTTCAGGATTTCAGCCAGTTGGTGCGCGACTATGGCGATAAAGAAGCCAAAGTCGTGATGAATACAGTCGGCAATATCTTCTCCGGTCAGGTGGTGGGCGAAACCGCCAAGACGCTATCCGAACGGTTCGGAAAGGTGTTGCAGAAACGGCAGTCCATTTCCATCAACCGGCAGGATGTTTCCACCTCCATCAACACGCAGATGGACGCGCTTATCCCGCCGAGCAAGATTTCCGGGCTTACGCAGGGCATGTTTGTCGGTTCGGTATCAGACAATTTCAACGAGCGTATAGAGCAGAAGATTTTCCACTGTGAGATTGTCGTGGATGCCGAGAAGGTCAAGCGCGAGGAGAAAGCCTACAAGCCGATACCTGTCATTACCGACTTCACGGATGAGGACGGCAACGACTGTATGAAGGAAACAGTGCAGGCGAATTACAGGCGTATCAAGGAGGAGGTGAAACAGATTGTTCAGGAGGAGTTGGAACGCATCGCTAATGACGAAAATCTGAAACATCTGTTGCAGCAGAAATAGCCGGCAGGCGGCAACGAAAACGGGCGGGACAAGTTTGATACCTTGTTCCGCCCGTTATCTTTACCTGAAGTTTTCCGGATTTTCCTCTTTCAGCAATTTGTTTATGGTCGTTATCGTATGCGTCTGAAAGTAGGTCTTCAGTTCTGCGTCATCTTTCAGGAGTATGCCGCATTCCTCATCATAAGTTCCGATGATATATTTTTTAAGTTCGGAGAAACTTTCCGCAAACGGTATCTGCCTGTTTTCCTGCCAGTATTCGGTTACGGATTCAGTGATAAACGCCTTTAACACGGCTTTTCCCTCTTTGTCCAGTTTCTTGAAGCGTGTCGTTTCACGGCTCACGGGTAACGGCTCCGGCAGAATATCCTCCGGATTCTTGCCGCTGCGCATGGCGGACATGCAACTCTTGCAGATATGTTGTGCGTGACCTTTGCCGCTGAACTTCTCGTTCGCCTTGTAGTCACCGCAGATACGGCAATAGTGTCCCTGCTGTTTCTTCTTCTTTTTCGCCATGCCTATTACTGTTTCAACAATTCCAAGCCTTTCTCTGTAAGGCGGTATTTCTGTCGTGGGTGTTTAGGCTTTTCCGGGTAAATCGGCTCCACCAAATCCAGCCTTATTGCAGGATATAGGTAGAGTTCCAAGAAATTGCTTTTGTCTTTCAATCCGATTATACCCATAATCTCTTTTGTCGAGAGCGTCTGTTTCTCGATTGCGGACAACACTTTTCCCACTTGTGGGGTGGTTGCGGGGTAACTGTCGGGCGACTGTGGGGTGACTGTCGGGTTGTACCCCACAGCTTTCCGGACATAGCGGAAAATAACCCATACGCTGTTTCCGTCCGTATGGAATTCCGGATCAGGAATGCCTACACGCTGGCACTCGCTTATAATAAGCCCGATGCCCCTTCCCCAGCTTTCCAAGACCTCGCTTTTATACAATACATTCGCTATGATCAGGTTTTGCGGTTCTGAATTATGACCGCTTAACAGCTTTTCCATTGTCATGTCAGGTGGAAATGTTCCGCTGTTCTCTATTTCCACACGGTCGTCATAGATGGCTATCCCAACCGAGCTTCCGGGACGGTGGTACGAGCGGTGGCACAAGGCGTTTGTGCAGCACTCCCTCAAAGCCTTGTAAGGTATTTCCAGTTCCTCCTCACGGTATAGCCCCTCTATCTTTCCGGAAAGGGAGAGATGCTTGAAAAAAAACGCCATTGCCGCATCCAGCAGTGCGTAGATATTCCCGGTGACACGTTGATTGTCTATAAACTCGTCTTTCGTCGTGCCTTTGAAACGCGCCAGACGGAGCAGGCATTGGGGATAATAATAAAAATCACGACCGAGCAGCACTGCTGAAGCATTGTTAAGTTTCCCGTCATGCAACAGACTGAATTTTTCGAGAATGGTCGGCAGGTCTTCCCTTATGGTTGCTTCAGGTAAACGACCGCTTCTGATTCCCCCGCGTACAGCACTAATGACGGCATGTTCGTCAAGGTCAGATATTTTAAGGTCAGGATTTGTTATTGCTTCCCAAGCGTATTTCCCGCCCCGCTGTATCAGATATTGGTTATACATCTCCTGCGGCATGGTGGATGTCGCGCTTTCCACTCGCTGGTAAGCCCGTCCTTTGTAAGAGAACGGACGCATATATCTTTGTTATGCACAAGCATGCAACCGCCCCGGGTCAACAAACAATTATGTGGGATGATACTTTTCTGGAACTTTATCCAACATTTCCATAAAACAACATTTCCACTGATTTGCAGACAGACTTACAATTTGACAATTAAGATTTATTCCGTACTTTTCACTAATTCCTCTGACTTGATTTTTTCTGAATAGTGTCTTCAAGACTGTTCTGACTGGCAAATCGGGTTTATGTAACAAGCAAGTGATAAATTTCAGATATTTTCCTTTCAATTCATAACCTATATGCATTTTTCTTCTTTCAATCCTTAAAAGTGCTGACTTGACTTTTGGTGGTGGCAAAAAACTTTCTTGAGATATTTCATACATAAGTTTTAAATCAAAAAAAGTATGATAAAATACAATATATGGGTTGAATACTTTTTCTGAAAATAACTTTTCGGCAGGTTCAAGTTGCATTATCAACGAACCACCCATAAAATGCTCAACACAATCAAACATCAAGGATTTTAAAATATCAGAAGTTATTCTGAAAGGTATGTTAGACACAACTTTAAAATTTCTTTTTGGTATAGTGTAACCCCTAAAATCACAATCAATAATCTTGACATTGTAATTGTTGGCAAACTTATTTTTTAAAATGCACAATAGAGATTTATCATTTTCTATTGCAATCACGTTTATACATTGACGAACTAAATGAACAGTTATAAAGCCTTTTCCTGCCCCAATGTCGAGAACAGTATCGGTTTCATTTATTTTAGCAATTTTAATTGCATCAGCAATCAGCACTTTATCAATAGTAAAATGTTGCCCCGTGAATCTAACGGGCAGTTTATTTTTTATCATTACTTATTTCTTGAAAATGAATACTTGGGTTCAAATCACAAGGAAGTGATAAGACAGTATTCAATCCACAGAAATAAAGTTTTGATACAAATCTTTATAACATAGATAAATAACCTATGACTGTATTGCTATAAAAGATAACAACACACCATTCGATAATATTAATGGATGGACTGTCTATCACTTAGATAGTAGCCTAAGGTCTGAAGTAGAATGCAAATGAAACAGAATACATAAGTATTAATTATTAAATTTGTGCAAAGATAATAAAAAAAATGCCTGTGCATAACATGCGGTCATAAAACATTTGGGGTGAAGTGGTTATTCGAGCATACTGCCACGCATCAACTTTCGGTGTCGGTTGATAGGAACACAGCCCGCTCTCCCAAACGTTTCATACCGCAAAACCGTTCTTCCGCAGACAGTGCGATGACGCTTTTGCCGGTGTCTGGTATTTCAGTATAAGAAACTTCAACTGTGGCAAAAGGCTCGATACGCCAGACTGCGTCCGCTATATCCCGCTTGGTTTTGTCGCTCACGTCCTGTCCGATGATTTTTCCCTTGTCGGTGACACCGAACAATACCGTGCCGCCTTCTCCGTTAAGGAAAGCACAAAGCGTTTCCATGCCGCGCTCCAACTGTCCGGTGGTTTCCTTGAACTCCACCCGTCCGCATTCTTTTTCGGCTATCAGCCGTTTTACTATGTCGAGGTTGTCTATGCTCATATACAATTCTGTAATGTGGGTACAAAGATAGTGCTTTTCGCTGGTTTTCGGGCGAATAGATAACGAAATGTATCTGCACGGCAGGTACAAAACCTACAAAAAATCAGAGAGTGGCATAACGTCACCCCCTGATTCATCATTGGTACAGGATTATTTTCTCAAACGTTCCATTTCCTCGTCGCGGAGCATCCTCTCGTTCAGTTTCTCCTGCATCCTGTCAAGGAAATAGGTGCGGCTTTCGTTCTTCCGGCGTTTGATGTCGATATAGAAGCGGTAGCAGTCCTTTGATTCGACCCCGAAAATCTTGTAGAGGAGCGGGGCGAGCTGTTTAAGCGGCATGTTGCCGTTGTTGATGCAGCCCATCTCGTTGATGCCGTAGATAAGTTCCACGAGGTCGATGGCGTTGCCCGTCCATTGCAGGGGTGGAGCGGGACTTTCGGTTGTGTTGTCGGAGGATGTACGGATGGGGATTAGTGGTGGCACTTGGGGAGCGGCAAGGAACTTCTGCATCTTCCTAACGAAAGAGAGTGCCTTGCTGATGTAGGCTGCAACCTCCCTCTTTTCTTCGGGAAGATTGCGCACGGGATGGTGCTGCAACTCGATTTCAATGTAAGCCAGCGCGATGATGGTGCGGTTGGTGTCCACATTGCCGTTGCATAGTTCGATCACTTGCGTGGCGAAAGCCGTGTATGCCGTTTCCATATTGCAGTCCCCGGCTTCGTTTATACGACGGAAGAACTCGGTTTCCGTCAATAAGAAATAATTCATGTCCTGTCAATTTTGAAATTTTACACTCTGTTTTTCGGTATGCGCACATGAATATGATTGGCAAAAAGCGTGTCCATAAAATAAAAAATCCGGCACGCTCTCTGCAAGGTGCTGGATTTCAGAGTGATAATTTCGCGATTTATTTATCTGAAAGGAATTGTATTCAGCTTAAAGTGTTCATTTGCTGAACATTCGTCCATTTTATGGACATCAAACGCACGCTTTATAGATATGGCGGACCACTCCGTTGCGGTACACCTTCTGTGAGGTCAGCGTCCATTGTTCCTGCGGCAAGGCGGATTGGAAGAAACGCTTTCCCGTTCCGGCAATGAAAGGAATCGTGTAAAGTATGATTTCATCCACCACACGCATACGCAGCAGCCCGTTGATGTAGTCCGCTTTTTCAGGAGTGACTTCCGCCAGATAGCAGATGTCTGTTGTGGATTTCCGCCATTCGTCAAGCATGGAGATGGAATAATCCGGTGTGATATGATAAAGGGCGTTTTCCCTTATCTCATTGATACCGCAATCTTCAAGGCGCAGTTCCTTATACGCTTTGCAACATAACTCGGAGCTTTGACAACCGTCCATCGTGAGGACGGCAAGAATCTGTACTTTACCCATTATCGTTTCCTTTCGTTGGGCAAGGGCAAAAAAGTAGCGTGCAAATCACACTACTTTCAAGCGACGGCTCTGGTAAAGCCTTTTACGGAGAGTACGTGAATGCACGCTATGCGTAGGCATAGCATAAGCATCACGCAATCGTCTCCGTAGTGTCAATTTACCAGATTTTCGCTCGAAACGCCTTGCGGTCTTATGTTATATATAGGCGGCAAAAGGCTCTGCCAATCGCCGTTACCTTCTAATATGTCATGCAAAGATAGCCATTTTCAGCGAATTGCGGGCTATGATTGCTCAAATTTATACTTCAATCCATATTCTTCCAGCTTGTTATAGAGTGTTGTTCTGCCTATTCCAAGCAGTTCGGCGGCGACCTTCCGGTTCCCGTCAGCCTGCTTCAAAGCGCGTATAATCCGCTCTTTATCTACCTCGTCGTTGCGTAGGGAGAAGCCGGTAACAGAGGTTGTTTCGGTTATCCCAAGCTCCAGATACTCTTTTGTGACAAGTCCCGTCTGAGCCTGCAACACCGCACCCATGATTTTCTGCCGAAGCTCGCGCACGTTGCCCGGCCATGAATTGGTCAGCAACGCTTTCCGTGCTTCGGAGCTGAATCCGCTAACCTTGCACTCCAATTCATTGTTGGCAATCTCGCGGAAGAACTCCGCCAGCGGCATGATGTCCTCCTGACAGTCACGCAATGGCGGTACGGTTATCTCGAAGTCGTGCAGACGGTACAGTAAGTCCTGACGGAAACGCTTTTCATTGACCGCCTTTTCCAGATTCTCGTTGGTGGCTGCGATGATACGGACGTTGAAACTTCTATCCGTTTTATCACCAACGGGACGGTATCGCCGCTCTTGTATGGCACGCAGAAGCATCTGCTGGGTTTCCAGTGCAAGGTTGCCCACCTCGTCCAAAAACAGCGTGCCGCCTTCGGCTTCATGGAAATATCCTTTCTTGGCACTGTCCGCACCGGTGAATGCGCCTTTGACGTGTCCGAAAAATGCCGATGGAGCAAGCTCTTTGTTTAACGATCCGCAGTCCACAGGCACAAACGGTTTGCCAGAACGCTTGCTTTTGTCATGCAGATGGTGGGCGATATGCTCCTTGCCCGTGCCGTTCTCACCGAATATCAGTACGCTCATGTCAGTTGGTGCTACCAGCCTTATCCGGTGCATGATTTTCCGGAAGGCTGAACCGTCACGAGCAAACACGGGCATACGGCTCCGTCCGACATTGCGTTCTTTCAATATGGTGCGGAGTAATGGGACAAGTTTGTCCTCCACAAGCTGTTTGGGTATATAATCCAGCGAGCCGAGTTTCATACTTTCCACAGCCGTATGCACTTCGGCATAGTCGGTCATAATGATGAACGGCTGCGTCATGCCTTCCTTGCGCATCCAACGAAGCAGGTCGATACCGTTGCCGTCAGGTAAGCGAAGGTCTGAAACCACTATGTCACCGTCAGCGGCTTGTTGCAGATGTTTCTTCGCTGTCAAGAGGTGGAAAGCCTGCACTGTACGGAATTTCTCACGTGCCAGCAGGTTGCAGACAAATTCGCAATACACGATATTATCTTCCACCACGATGATTTTTGTTTTAACCATTGTTGTATTTTCTCCTTTCTTCTTTTGCCTGTTGGATTATCTCCGAACCCTTATCCAATACGGCAGTCACGGCTTTGTTCAATGCTTCATAGTCGGGAGCGGCACTTCCATGAAGCTGTTTATAAAGTTCCCTTAACGGCTGGTCGGCACGGAGTATCTCCCACGAGCTGCGCAGGTGGTGTGTAAGGGCGTCCAGCTCCTGAAGGTCTTTCCGTTGTTTCGCCTCCCGAACCGCCTGCATTTCCTTCTCGGTTTCCGTAATCAGTTTCTCCAGCATGACGGATTCATTGCCGTAGGATAGCAGGGATGTGAAATCCGGCTTTTCATTTTGTGCCGCATTCATGGCACATTTATTTGAAATCTCCATCAGTTCAGATATGGAGAACGGCTTGAACAGGCATTCTGTGAATCCATGTTCTATAAGTTCCTCTTTGCCGCAACTGCCCGAAGCTGTTATCACGACTACCGGGATATCCCTTGAATTGCCAACGTTGGAAGTGCGCAACAGTTCCAGCAACTCGAAACCGTTTATATCCGGCATATTCAGATCCGTCAGCAGCAGACTATATTCGTTCCGACGTATCATTTCCATCAGCTCCGCAGCATCGGTGCAGGTATAGCAGTGTATTCCCTCCTGTGCATACATTTCTTTCAGCATCAGAAGCAGCACTTCGTCATTGTCGATGGCAATAACATTATGGAATGTACGGATATGATGAATCTGTGTTCTATTTATCTGTTCCGGCAGTTCCTCAGCTGTCTGCATGGGTATTTCCACTGTGAAACGGCTACCTTTACCTTTTTCGCTCTCCAGCCGTACTGTACCGCCGAGCATTGCCACGATACGCTGCACGATGGACAATCCCAGTCCGAAGCCGTCTTTTGTGGCGGCGTTTGACAGACGTTCAAACGCACCGAATATACGTTGTTGCTCCTCTTCGGTCATGCCCGTTCCTGTATCTTTGACGATTAGCTTCAGCAAACCGTTATCATACCCCATTGTCAGAGAAACGCCACCGTTCTCAGTGAACTTGATGGCATTTGACAGCAGGTTATTTCCAATTTGTAGAATACGTTCCTTATCGGTCAAGACAACAGCATCCGTGTGATTCGTCACAGTAAGAGCAAGTCCCTTGTTTATGGCAATTGGCATAAACTCTGATTCGAGCGTATGCGCTATTGATGAAATCCTACACGTGTAGAAATTAGGCTGTTCCTTGCCGTTGTCCAGCCGGAAGAAACTCAGAAGAGTATTAAGCATTTCACGCATACGGTCGGAGGATTGCTGAATATTTCGGATATACATCCCGGTTTTATCCGTATCGAAGTTTTTTGGTATCAGTCCGGCATAGCCCGTTATTGTAGTCAGCGGTGTGCGTAATTCATGGGTAATGGTATGTACGGCTTTCTTGCGAGAGGCTATCAGTGCCTCGTTTCGCTTTGCCATTTGTTGCAGTCGCTCGATTAAATCTGCGGTTTCCTGTTTATATCGCTTGATGCGGTTGGCATTTCGGTGTATGATGATATATGATATGACCAGTAGCAGTATAACGAACCCTGTCAAGCCCCCAATCTGAATGAACGACCGTTCCCGCATGGCTGTTATCTCGGCTTCCCGCTTTTGTAGGTCAGTTTGTACTTTCCCGTCTATTTGAACAACCAGTCCTTGCAGTTGCCTGTTAAGTTCCGCATTTCGTGCGGCAAGGCTATCGGCATGAACCGATAAGCGACGGCTTTGCGCCTGTTGTTCGGTTCTCATATTCCGGTTAAAGGAACGGTACATCGTGGTAGTCACAGTTGGTTTCGCTTCTTCCTTTTTGCCGAAGATGCCCAAGAATCCTTTTCGTTTAGGTTTCTTGGGTTGTTCTTGCACACTTTTCTGCGCGATTACGGGTACTTGACGGGTTATCTTATCGTTGATGGCTTGTTGCTGTTCAAGTATCTGCACGATTTGGCACATCTGCCGTTCCTTATCTTCGAGAAGATGGCGTACGCTGTCTATACGCTCTGCCGGATAGGTAGCTTTGAAACGGCAGAGCATACTGTCCATTGCCATACGCTGTGCATGGTAATGTTCGATATCTTTATCGTTCCATTCCAGTATTGTTTCACCAAATAGAGAGAATTTTATCATTTGAATATTGATATTGTTTATCTCTTTTCGGAACTCGTCTATTTTTTTATTGTCAAGTTCTAATGCTTCTATCTCCTGCCATTCATAGAAGCTATTATATGCTATACATCCGATAAGAACGGAGATAAGTATATACCCCAACCGTATTGTCTTATAGAAATTCCTGGATCGTTCCATTATTTTGATGATACTGATTTTTCAAACATGAATAAAAGTTTATCCTTTTCTTCCATACGGGTATTATCAGAATAACCACCTTTTGTTATTTGATACCCACACGGCTTAACCATAAAAGTGCCTAAGCCTTTAGTGTATGAACTTACTTCTGAGGCATAGTCTTTACTTGTATTTAATGGAACTTTCCCTTCAATAAGACACCACTCATTATTACAACTGATACCTTTAATCTCAGACATCATTTTTTGCAAATCTGTAATAGCTTTGGAACTTGCCGCTTGGGGTATCTGCAACTCAAAATAGAGCATCGGTTCGAGAATGTCCACACCTGACTGTTGCAAGGCCAGCCTGAAGACATAAGGGGTCAGCTGTCTGAAATCAGCAGGTGTACTTACCGGGCTATAATACTCGGCTTGAGTAAAAGTTACTTTCAGATCAGTCACTTCCCATCCATGTAAACCAGATTGGCAAGACATACGAATCCCTTCAAAAACGGCATTTTGAAAAGAATGGTTCAGATAACCATAGGAGATGTCACTTTCGATTTGCAACCCTGCCCCTAACGGTAAGGGTTCAAGAGTCAGCCCTATTGTGGCCCAGTAAGGGTTGGGTGGTACTTCGATCTGAATAATCTTATTGACCTTTTTTATAGGTCGTTCTTTGTAGATAGTCTTGATCTCATCAAAATGGACCTTTACGGAAAATCGTTCTTCCAGCAATGTCTGTATGATTTCCTTTTGGGTCAAACCATATAACGAGATTTCCAATTCATCACTATATGAGTTTATGGAAAAGGACAAAGACGGGTCTTCAATCCACAATGTATTCAGAGCGGATATCACCTTGCTTCTCTCTTCGGGCCTGTCTGGCCGGACGGAGGATTTGAGAGCGGGATGCTGATGCGATAATCCTTGAATCAAACAAGGTTCAGCACCTAAATAATTTCCGATTCGAAAATCATCCATATCCTCTACAATCGCGATATCATTGGCGCCCACTTCATCAACATTTATCTCTCTGCCCTGATTGATAGTTTTTAGATTTTTAATCTTGATGAATTTTTCCGAATCGTTGATTCTTACAACGTCTCGAAGTCTCAGACTTCCGTCAATTATTTTTAGAAAACTTCTTTTATGTCCTTTGGGGTCATGCTCTATCTTATAAAGATAAGATGAAAGTCTGTTTGAGACCGATGCCGGAGGAAGTATAAAAGAAGTGATGGCGTCCAACAACTCATTGATACCGATATTGAACATTGCTGATCCATGTAGCACCGGATAGACTTTGGCTTTTGCCACAAGATCGATTATCGTATTCCAATAATCAGCCGGTGAAATTTCGCTATCCGCCAAATATCGTTCTAATATATTGTCGTCATGGTTGCATACAAATTCTTTGTATTCTTCCTTTATATATGTTTGGGAGCAAATCGGATAAACCAATCCATCGACAACAGTTTGCATAAACAGGACATCTTGAGACAGATTTGTTTTTATATCCAGATACAAACGCTCTAAATTCACACCGTCACGGTCAATTTTATTGATAAATATAATTGTCGGGATTTGCAGTTTTTGTAAAGTATTGAACAGCAACTTTGTTTGCGCTTGTATGCCTTCCTTTGCGGATAAGATGAGGACTGCTCCATCAAGCATTTTGAATGTCCGCTCCACTTCCGCAATAAAATCCATGTGTCCCGGAGTGTCAATGATATTGCATTTCACTCCATTCCAGATAATAGATGTCGTAGAAGCCCGAACAGTAATTCCTCTACGTTTCTCTATATCCATAGAGTCTGTTATGGTGTCACCATTATCCACACGGCCGCACTTTTCCGTTGCTCCACTGGCAAACAGCAGATTCTCGGTTACGGAAGTTTTTCCTGCATCAATGTGAGCAAGAATTCCTAAATTTATAATATTCATTTGGATTAAGCAATAATATACTACAATAGATGCATTGTCGAAACGCACCTTTTAATACCTCCTCGTAGCATGTGAGAACTACAGGATTACTAACTCGTATTAATATGTATATTATTACTGCCGCATAACGATTGCAAAATTACACAAAAAAAATATATCTAACAAAAGTGGGAGGATTTTTTAACTTTTTTTACCATAGACATTTTATTAGGGAAGCGTAGGTTCAACTGGCAAGTACAAATAAGTAGAAATGTTTGAACAACACCGTTTTAGGAAGTTGAAAAATCAAGTTTCTCTCTCGGTATAGCGTTTATTTTGGCCAATATCTTCTTTAGTTTGGCATTTGAGTATTTCCCATTCGTGTTCTATTTAGCTCCTTATTATGAGTATGTAGCAAGTTGCTTATCAAATTCAGCCTCTTTGAGGGTCAAATATGGTTTTGCAAATGGTGACTGACAAGACATAAACAAGGTCAGCAGGATTTTTTACATAAATGGACATGAATGTATATAACCTAAAATAAGAATAAATTTTAATAAGGGCTGCCCAAAAAGAAAAAAAATGCAGTTGCCATCCTACAGATACTTGCAGAAAGGATAAAATTTACTTTTAGACCTTTTGGGATAGCCCTTATTAATACTTCAGATAAAATTCCTAAGGTTATATTTTCAATCCTTTGGACCGGGTTTCCTCCTTGGCATACAGCCCCGGATGCCCAGTTATGGTGTGATTGGCGATAATACTTTCCGATGGATTGCGTATTTGCGGTGATGTATCTTCGGGATATTGCCTGATACCGTTTCGCACACCTTTCGCTTCCGGTTTGACCTGTTGCCCTTCATGCTCCTTTTCGGTGATTTCGGGTGTAGGCGGCGCAAGTTCCAGCTGTATCTTGCGGTCAAGGGCGGCAAGTTCGGACTTCAACTGTTTCAGTTCTTCCTCCTTCTTCCACACCTTGCCTGCTATCTCCTGCAACTGCGGTATCTCACGTTCCAAGACCTCATTCTTCGCTTTATACTGGTCGATGATGGAGGGGATTCTCTCAATCGCGTTGAGGAAGTTGCGGGCGGCGGCCAACGGGTCAGCCAGCGCCAGATGCCCGTTGTTGTAGGTGTACTTGTAGTTCCCCTCGACCACGAAGCGGTTGTCGGTAAACTCCAATCCCTCTTTGAGTATCCTTTCGCTGACCACCTTTATCGGGAAACCGTAAAACTCTCCAACCTGCGTGTACAACCCTCCGGTCGTGGCATTCTTGGCTATCTCCTGCAAACGCTTTCCGATGACTTTCTCATCGGCGGAATCCACTCCGTCCACCTTTATTATATTAAGGTGATTGCCCTCCTTGTCGGTCTGCACCACAGAGAGGAAGCGGTTCCAGTCCTCCGTCATGGCATCTATGAAAGCTGTGTTGTTGCCCAGCTCGCGGGTCTTCGATTCCAGCTTGAACTCCGAATCACGCTTGCCCTTGTTGAACGACTTGCGTTCCCCTTCGAGCGAGGCGATACGTTTTTCCAGTTTCGCCTTGTCCAGCAGGTCGGTGTTGCCGGATAGCAACGCCATATATTCCGAGAAGTTCATGCCCGATTTCTCGTCCATAGCACCCTCGTCGATGGTACGCGCGCCCATCGCCCCGCTTTTGAGCTGCGAGATGAACGTCTGCTTGCAGTGCAGCAGGTTGAACTTGTAGCTGTCCAGTGACTTTTCCACCGCATAGATGATGACATCCACGTTGTTCCCGGCAAAATGCTTGGCAATCTCGTTGCCTGCTCTAACTCCCCGTCCGTCACGCTGTTGCAGGTCGGACGGTCGCCAAGGCGTATCCAAATGATGGATGGCGACACACCTTTTTTGTGCGTTCACACCCGTTCCGAGCATGGAGGTGGAGCCGAACAGCACACGCACCGTCCCGGCGTTCATGGCATCTATCACCGCCTTCCGAGCCTTGTCGGTCTTGCACTCCTGAATGAAGCGCACCTCGCTTGGCGGTATGCCGTAGTCCTCCGTCAGTTTGCGCTTGATTTCCGAATAGACGTTCCACCCATCGCCCGGCTGGTAAGTCCCCAAGTCAGAGAAAACGAACTGCGTGCCTTTCTGCGCGTCGTATTTTTGATAATACTCCGCGATTATTTTGGCACAGTGGCTCGCCTTGTTGTCGGGGTGGTCTTCGTAATGCGGGTCTATCATGCGCATGTCGAGTGCCATCTTCCGGGCATAGTCCGTGGCGATAAGCATCTTCGCCTTTTCCTCCGTTTCCGAAAGCGGCAGTCTGCCCAACAGGGTGGCGTCGCCCGTCTTGGCGAATTGCATCAGCTTCTGTATGAAGTCCTCCTGCTCCGGCGTGGGCGGTATGTGGTGCAGTATCTCGTTTTTGTTGGGACGGTCCACGCCCACATCCTCCGCCGTGCGGTAGTCCGTGATTTCATTATAGAAGGCGGCAAGCTCCGGCACTTTGATGAAGTAGCGGAAACGCTCCTTCTGCACCACGTTGTTCGTCACGTTGAACTCAAAATCCGTTGTCTTCTTGGCAAATATCGCCGACCACGCATCAAAACATCGAATGTCCTGCCGTTCCAGCTCCTTCGGGCGCAGGTACTTGAACAGCAGGTACAGCTCAGTCAGCGAGTTGCTGATAGTCGTGCCGGAGAGGAAGGTCGCCCCCAAGTCCTTGCCCGTGCGCTCCTGTATGGTGCGGATAGCAAAGAGCATGTTCAGTGCCTTCTGGCTTCCCTCGCTGTTCCCCAATCCCGCCACACGGTCGTGGCGCGTGTTGAAAGTCAGATTCTTGAACTGGTGCGATTCATCAATGAAAATGTGGTCGATGCCCATCTGCTTGAAGTCCACCACGTCGTCCGTGCGTGACTTTATGGCGTGTTCCACCTTCTCCAATTTCGCTTCAAGGTTATGCTTGCGCTTCTCCAGACCTTTCAGCATCGCCCGCGATACGTTCTTTCCCTGCTGGCGCAGCACTTCGAGGTTTTCCTCCACCGTGTCAAGCTCCGCTTGCAGGATGCGCTGCTGCAACTCCGGCGACTGCGGTATCTTGCCGAACTGGTCGTGCGACATAATGACACAATCGTAGTCGTTGTTCTTGATGTTGTTGAAGAAACGCACGCGGTTGGCGGTCGAAAAGTCTTTCTCCGAAGCGTACAGAATCCTCGCGTTGGGATATGCCGCTTGATAGGTGGCGGCAATCTCCGCAACATTGGCTTTCAGCCCGATAATCATCGGCTTGTGCGCCAAGTTCAGACGCTTCATTTCATGCGCGGCGATGCACATTATCAGCGTCTTGCCGGTTCCAACCTCGTGGTCACAAATTCCGCCGCCGTTCTGTTTCAGCATCCAGACGCAATCCATCTGCGAGGGATAGACGCTCCTGATGCCCCGGCTTGCCAGCCCTTTCAGATTGAGGTCGGGAAAAGTCTGATGCGAGCCGTCATACTTCGGGCGCACGAAACAGTTGAACTTGCGGTTATACATCGTCGTCAGCCGCTCCTTGAACTGTGGCGACTGCTCTTCGAGCCATTCGGAGAAGCCGTTTCGTATCTCGTCAATCTTGGCGTTGGCGAGCTGTATTCCCTCGCTGTCGCGCACCTTGATGTCGTTGCCATGCTCGTCCCTGCCGATGGACTTCATCATGTCGGGACAGGTGTTGTGCAGGGCGTGTTTCAGAAGGTGCATGCCGTCATAGTTCCGGTAATAGCCCTTCACTAAAAACTCGTCCGTGATTTTCATGGTGCGGTAGCCGCACGCCACCGAAAACTCGTCCATGCTTGCGGAGTAGGCGATTTTCACGTCCGTGTCGAAAAGGTGGCTCATATAAGCAGCGTACACGCCCGTCGGAATCCAGCGTTCCCCGAAGTTGAAGTCAAGGTCCTCAAAGGAGATGCGTTGCGGCTCGGCTTCTTTCAGAGCCTCCAACGCCTGCTTCACTTCCGGCATACGTCCGTTTTCAGGGTTGTCGCCCATCCATGCCTTGATGCGCTCCGCCTTCTCTATCACGTTCCCGGCGATGAACCTGTCCTTTATCTCGTAACCGGTTACGAGCGGGTTGTAGAAGATGCGTCCTTTGAGGGCGTCAAGCAATCCCTCCTCCGTGCTGTCGGTTATCTCCCGCATATAATCAAGATTGACCGTGCCGAACTTGTTGAGCGATGCGGATAACGCCTCTTCGGGAGAGCTGACGTTGGCATGGCTCTCCACCGAGAAAGAAACGGGACGCTCGAAAATATCCGCCTTGACGAACCTGCCGTCCTCCGCCCGTTCCAGCGAAAGGATGTCGCGTCCTCCTGCATCCATCATCACCAGTTTCACGTTCTGCTTGGCGTTGAGGTTGCCGTAGCGCATGACAAACTCATCGTAGCAGGTGTTCAACGCTCCGCGTTGCGCAGACCCTTCATCGTGGTACTCCGCCTCGTAGCGGTAAAGCCGCTCGTATGAATCACGGAGTGACACATACAACATCGCTTTCTCCTTCTGGTAGCCGGTCAGGTCAAGCGGTTGGAATGTCGCGCCGTAAAGCGTGAGGTCTTTCAAATAGCCGAGATTGCGTGACGCATCCAGTACCATAGAGCCGTCACGGTAGTGCGGCTCCAGCAGACCGTTGAACGGACGGGGAGAAAGGTAGAGAGGTTCCTCCTTCGGTTTTTCCGCTTCCATTTCGGGGAAAAGGGAGGTTGCAGCCGTTTCCGTTGCGGGAGCGGCAGGATTGGCGGCAATTTCCGGCTGTGTTTTGGGTCGCCGTGTTTCCTGCTCCGGTGCGGCTTTCACGCCCGTGACATGCTGCCGTTTCTCCTGATGCTGTGCCGCCAGCCTGCGAAGCTCCTTGCGTCGCTCCGGCGTGAGGTCCATCATCATTTCATAGAAGCCGTTGATGGGCGGGTTGGTATCCCAATCCAAAGTGGCGTAAATATCATCCGGATCGGCTTTGGCTGCGACACTCACCGACTTTGTTTCATGGCTGTCCCTGTTCTCCGTCAGCAGTGCGGCAGACGGCGACGGTGCGGTCGTAACCTTCGGCGTAACCTGCGCCTGCGGTTTGGGGGACATACGCCTTGCCGTGCTTTCCTTTCTCGCTGTCTTTTTCTTCTTGGCGGGTGCTTCCTGCTTGCGGACTTCCTCGGTCATGCCCCAAAGGTCGAGCAGGGAGAGCTGCACGCCTGCTGAATAATCGGGGCGGCGCGGCTCTATCTCCGGCTTTTCTTCCTCCGGCTGCGGTGTTACCGCTTCGGGCTTCACTGCCATTTCTGTAAGAGGCTGTATTTCAGGAGTGACAACCGGTGTGAAAATGGGTTCCGTCACTGTGTTTTTTACCTGTGCCGGATGCAGGTTGTGCATTTCATATAGTTCTATGTCTAACTGGGGTAACTCAATATTCAGATGTTCCCGCAAGTCATCCGCCATTTGTCCGATGCCGCCCCGGTGTATAAGTTGATAGGCAGGTTTGCCATAAGGGTCTGTGCCTCTGATTAAATCTGTATTGGAAAGAGAACTGATGCTCCATACATACCCGTTTACAGAAGTGCCGATAGGGGTCTGTTCGGTCTGCATGAAAAGTTTCTCGTTATAATACAGCTCCCCATTCTTGCCGCTGTTCTTTTGAAGGATAATAAGGTCGCTGCCCACTTCCGTACCCGCGTTGTCCGTGAAAAGGTTGTTCGGCAGGCGTGCGACACCCACCAGATTGGCATTACGCATCATATACTCGCGTATGGGTGCGTTGGACGGTGCGTCCAGCACCCCCTGCGAGGTGATGAACGCCACGATGCCGCCCTCACGCACCGCGTCAAGGCTTTTCAGGAAGAAATAGTTGTGTATTGCCTTCGGTGCGGAACGCCTTGCGGGGTCTTGGCTTCCCGTAAACTCCGGGTCGAACACAGCCACGTCACCGAACGGGATGTTCGATATTGCCAGATCGAAATAGTCCGTGAAGGGCTTCTCTATCTTCTCGAATCCCTGCACCCTTACCTTTTGGTCGGGATGCAGGTGTCCCAATATCTTGCCCGTCATCAGGTCTTTCTCGAAAGCCATGATGTCCGCGTCCGGCTTGTTTTCCAGCACGGCATCCACGAATGCGCCCACACCCGCCGACGGCTCCAGCACACGGTCGGGACGTATGCCGTGTTCATGCAGTACATCCGCGATAGTGCCGGTTATCTCCGGCGGGGTGTAGAAAGCGGTCAGCACGGACTGCTTCATGGCATCCACGTACCGCTTGTACTCCGTTTCGTCCTTGCTGTGTTCACGCACCAGCCTGTACAGCTCCACCGTCGGGGCGAACAGTTCGAGGTCAGATTTCGCCCAATGCACGGCATCCGTCAGTTCCTTTGCCGGGTTCAGTATGCACTTCAACCCGCCGAAACCGCAATACTTCCGAAGTATGGCTTGTTCCTCGGCGGTTGCCGTCCTCCGTTCCCTCTCAAGGATGAATGCCGTCCGTATCGCCTCGATGTTGTCCCGCAGCCGTTGTTTGCGGTTAAACGCCATACTCGTCGATATAAAGGACGACGGCTCCCGTCAGCTCCGTATAGAGCAGGTCGTATTCGGGCGACAGGGCGAAGTTGTCGTCCGAAAGGTCATAGACGGAGAATACATTACCGACAGGCGGCAGCAGTTTTCGGATGAAGGCTTCGCGTTTCTTTTCCGGCACTTCACCGGCAAACTCGTTTTCCACGACTTCGCGGAGGATGGCGTACTTGGAATAGCGAAGCCCCCGCAGGAGCGTGTCCATCGCCAACTCCTGCGCCCCTTCGGGCGGATAGCCTTCGAGCCGCGAACGCTCATACGTTTCGGCGGCACGGTCGGCACGCTCCCGGATGAAGGCATCGTCGGAAGCCTGTTCAAACTTGTTTGTGCGGAGGTAGTCCAGCAGGTACAGACCGTAATAGGAAAAGTCGGTCTGACCCTCGTTTTTCTTCTTGTTGTTCATTACTTTGGAATTTAGTGGATTGGTAATGACGGGGATAATCGTCTGGAAAGGAGAAAGAAAAGGCACTCGGTATCCCTCCGAGTGCCACCACTAAATCCAAAGTATGAGTGTAATCCGATATCGAAGAACAATTCATTACTCTGAACCAGTGGCAAAGTTAATACTATTTCTTCCGTCCTGAAAATTTCCTGCTCGTTTTCCTTTCGGGGAACACGAAAGTCGTGTTATAGTCCCCGTCAAAGGCGACTATGGCGTCGAAGCTCTTGCCCTGCTTGCTCTTGAAGCCTTTGAGCAGCTTCGTATGCCCGTCGGTGAGCAGTTCTTTGATCTCGTCGTCGGAAAGGGTGCGGTTCGCTTTTAGGCGGAACACGGGCAGCCCACACTCCGCGTTGTCGCAGCGTACCACCTTGCCGTAGAACTGCATGTTGCCCGTCCCACACTTGGGACACTTGCAGCCGGAATCCCTGCGGGAGAACAGTTTGTCGCACGAGAGCAGTTCGGAGGTGATTTCGCGTGTGTACGCCTCTATCTCCCTGCGGAAGGTGTCGGCTGGCAGCTCCCCGCGCTCGATGCGTGCCAGATTCTTCTCCCATTCGCCCGTCATGGCTACGTCGGCGATGCGCATCGTCTTCACGACCGAGTAGAGGGCAAGCCCTTTTTCAGTCGGCACAAGCGACTTCTTGCAGCGTTCCATGTATCCGCGCTTGAAGAGCGTTTCGATAATCGCCGCACGGGTGGCGGGCGTGCCGATGCCGCAGTCCTTCAACGCCTGACGGAGTGCGTCGTCCTCTATGTCCTTGCCCGCCGTTTCCATAGCGGACAACAATGTCGCTTCGGTATGCAGCGGCTTGGGTTTGGTCTTGCCTTCCGTGATGGAGCAGCCTTTCAGCGTCAGCGTGTCGCCTTCCTCCCAACCGGGGATGGCGGTTTCCTCCTTGTCCTCCTCGCCATAGACGGCACGCCATCCGGCTTGCCTGATGACGCTACCTTTCACCGTGAACTCCACTCCGGCACACTCTGCCGTGACGGTGGCGGTATCCTTGACGCATTTCTCGGAAAACGCCTCGATCATGCGTCCGGCAACCATCTGATAGACGGTGCTGTCCTCTTTGGAGAGGAACAGCGGCTTCTCGCCCGTGACGAGCAGGGCGTGGTGGTCTGTCACCTTGCTACCGTCCACGCTTCTGCGTGTCGGTACGGCTTTCGGCTGCACCTTGCCTTTCCATTCGGGCAAAGCCCCGATGAAGGCGAGCAGCTTGGGGATTTCGGCGAACACGTCTTCGGGAATGTAGCGGCTTCCGGTTCTCGGATAGGTGATGAGCTTCTTCTCGTAGAGCTTCTGCGCGATTTCAAGCGTCTGTTCCGCCGTGAAGCCGTGCTTGGCGTTGGCTTCCTTCTGGAGCGTGGTCAAGTCGTACAGGAGCGGTGTTTCCTCCGTCTTCTCCTTGCGTTCGGCTTTCGTGACAGTGGCTGTGCCTGCCGACTTCACCTTATTATACAGTTCCGTCGCGGGCTCTTTCTCTTTCCATTTTTCGGAAGATGAAAACTTCACCGTTCCTTCATCGCAGCCGTCCGTCGCGATATGGAGCTGCCAGAAGGCTTCGGGGCTAAAGCGGCGGTTCTCCCAATAGCGTGCGCACACCATCGCCAATGTAGGTGTCTGCACCCGTCCGACGGAATATGTGCCGTGTCCGGCGGCGATGGAAAGTGCCTGCGTGCCGTTGATGCCCACAAGCCAGTCTGATTCGCTCCTTGCTTTGGCGGCAAGATAGAGGTTGTCGTATTTGCCGCCCGCTTCGAGGTTGCGCAGTCCCTCGCGGATAGCCTTATCTGTAAGCGAGCTTATCCAGAGGCGGACGAACGGGGTGGTGCATCCGGTATAATGGTAGAGGTAGCGGAAGATAAGCTCACCCTCGCGTCCTGCATCGGTCGCCACGATAATCTGTTCGCTTTCCTTGAATAGTCGGGCTACGGTCTTGATCTGCGTCACCACGCCGCTGTCGGGCTTGTAGCCCTTCTCCGTCTTTACCTGACGGGGGACGAGCGTGAAGGTGTCGGGGATGACGGGCAGGTTGTCACGGACGAAGCCGCGTATGCCGTAGCCGTCGGGCATGGCAAGCTGCACGAGGTGTCCGAACGCCCATGTCACGGCGTAGCCGCCTCCCTCGAAATATCCTTCCTCTCTCTTTGTCGCGCCCACGATGCGGGCGATCTCACGTGCCACAGACGGCTTTTCTGCAATGATTGTCTTCATATTTTTCTGTCGTTTTGAATTTTACAAATGTTACTTCGGATTTAGTGGCGGACACTGGATTACATCTTCATGCCCTTGCCCGTTTTCTTCTGCGGCTTCTCCTGCTGCTGTTGCTGTGCGGTGTCCTTCGGGGCGGTCTGTCCCTTTCGCAACGGCTCCTTCAGGTTCTTGGTAGCCTCGTTGGTCTTGCCCTCGCTGTTCACCGCCACCTGCGTGCGGCTCTCGTTGGAAGACGCGACCTTCTGCGCGTTGTCTGGATTGGTGTCGTAGCGGTACGGGCGTCCCTTTTCCGGGTTGAACTTGATGTACATCGTGGCGTGGAAGCCCTGCTTGTCGGTCACGTTCTCCAGTTTCACGGCTTTGCCCGCCACGTAGTCGGCTTTCTGCTGTTCGGTGAAGTCCACGCCGCTCCATTTGCTGATGGGGCGGATGCTGCCGTCGGCGTTCGTCCACGTGTTGCGGCGTTGCTCCTTGTTCGTGCCCCCGGCATTCTCCGTACCCTGCGCCTGTCCTTGTGCGGGGTTGTTCTTCGTTTCCTGCGTTTGGGCGGTACGGGGCGACCTGCCGGTTCCCGGCACGAACTCCACGCCGCGCTGTTCCACATTCACTTGCAGGGTGGTGACGAACTTCCTGCCGTCCTTGCGCTCGATGAGCTTGTCGCGCACGGGTAGCCCGGCACGCAGCATGCCCTGCTCCTGCTTGGTGATTTCCGTCTTGCCGATGCGCTCCGGTATGCGCACCTTGCTGGCCGGGACATCCGTGATTTCGTTCGTCTTGCGGTCGATGCTGACGAACGAGGGGATGATCTCGCCCGTTTCCCTGTCCACGAGGTCCACGACCCTGCCGAGGTTGCCCGTTTCGCGCAGGTTCTTACGGTCTTCGTCGGAGAACTTGTGTTCCTTGTACTCGTCGAGCTTCTGCTCCTTGCGGATGAAGTGCGGCACAAGGCTGACATTGCCCTCGCCGTCCTTCTTGAAGGAGAGGCGGGCGTCCAGCTCGAAAGCCTCTCCGCCGAAATTGGGCGACACCCTCACCAAGTCGGACTTGCCGTAGTTGAGCATCCTGTCAAGGTCGCCCGACTTTTCAAGGTCGTCGCGCTTCACGCCCCATTTCTCCTCCAACTCCTGCCAGTTGATCTTGCTCTCGTCGATGGGCCGGTAGCCCCGGTTGCCCTGCGTCTGCTGCGGGCTTTCCTGATTCTGTTCGTTTTTCTGTTCCAGTTCTTCCTGTTTTTTAGGTTCGTCATCTTGTTTCTGTTCCGGTTGTTCCTGCTTTTCGGCGGACTGCTCCTCCTGTACTTTCTTTTCGTAGCCGGAGGTGTCCACCTTGTGGGGCGCAAGCAGTTCCTTGTTGCCGTCGGGGTCTTTCAGCAAGTCCTTGATAACCTCCAGCAGTTTGTCGGCTTGATCCGCCGCGACACGGTAGAAACCGAAGCGGCTGGGTTCCTTGCACTGCCGGAAGAAGTTCTTGAAGAAGTTGTCCAGCACGTCGCCGTGCCGGTCGAATTGCAGGAAACTCTGCGAGTTCTCCGCTTTCGCGGGGATGCGCTTGGGGAAGCCGTCGGCGTTCAGCCCGGCTACCACGCTGATTTCGCCCGTCTTCTCGTCACGGACAACCAGCACGTCCTTTTCGTCTTTTTTCTTTGCCATCTGAAAAATGTTTTAATGGTTATTTTTGAAAGAAATTATGGATACGAGCCTTGTAGAAGGCTATGTCTTCCTTGCGGAAATCCTTTACATGTTCGGAGAGGAACGTCAGCACGTCCGCCTCGCTGTAATAGGTCTTTTTGCCGAGCGTCTTGTAGGGCAATGCGCCGATGCTGCGGTAGCGTTGCAGGGTGCGCTTGCTGATCTGGAGCAGCATGCACAGGTCTTGGTTGTCGAAAAGCCTGATCCCTTCCATCGGGTTCGGGGCTTTGCCGGACGGCTGCATGGATAGCAGCATCTCGTCCTGACGGTCGAGCCGTTCCATCACCTTCTGCATCCAGTTCTCGAAATTGTTGCGGGTAAGCAGTTCCATGTCCTACGTCCTCCTTCCTTTGGGTCTGCCGCCCGTGCGCAGCGTGTGGTTGCGTTTCATCTGTTCCGGTGTCGCGGCATCTCCCGTGACGGTGCTGTCTTCGAGCAGGCGGTCGATTTCCGACTGCCGATAGCGGCACTTGCCGCGCAGCACGACATAGGCGATGCGCTGTTCGCTGCGCATGCGCTGGAGGGTGCGGCAACTCACGTTCAGCAGGTGCGCCGCCTCGCGGGTGGTGAGCAGCCTGTCGGGAGCTTCTTCCTTTCTCCCGCCGGAAACGGCACGCACGTGTGCCGCTATCTCGGCTATCTGTTCCGTCAATGCGGTGAAGGCGGAACTTTCCATCGTTATCACTTTCATATTCAGTCCTTTCTTTTGGTTTCTGCGGCAAAATTCGGCAATAAACCAAAGGGGCTTTAACAGCTCACTACGTGGCTCACGTAAGATTTTTACGGATAATGGCTCCGTAAACCGGACAGACGGCGCAACAAGCTGCCTTTTAGCGGGAAACGGCACGTGTGCAAGGCGGCTTCGTTACCTTTGCGGCAAACTCTGAAATGTTTTGCTTATGGAAATAGTATCTATCGAGAAAAAGACCTTCGAGATGATGGTGGCGTCCTTCAACGCCCTCGCGGAGAAGGTAGCCGCCCTGAGGCGCAGGAGCGACGGCGGGCGGATGGAAAGGTGGCTCACGGGCGAGGAGGTCTGTGGGCAGTTGAGGATCAGCCCGCGCACGTTGCAGACCTTGCGTGACAGGCGGCTTATCGGCTACTCGCAGATTAACCGCAGGTTCTATTACAAGCCGGAGGAGGTCAAAAGGCTCATTCCGCTTGTCGGCACGCTCTATCCCGGCGGAAAATGATTTGATTTTTTATTATTCACAACCCACTGAATCCGAAATGATGATGAACGAGAACAATGAAGTGTTTACGATGGAGGACGAGCCGCTTGCCTCCGTCGTGCAGAACATGCGCAAAGGCTCGAAATGGCTTTCCGCCTTTCTGGAAAGTTACCGTCCGCCGCTGGATGGGGAGCGTTACCTGACGGACAGGGAGGTGGCGGAACTGCTCCGTGTCAGCCGCCGCACCTTGCAGGAGTACCGCAACAACAGGGTGCTGCCCTTTATCCTTTTGGGAGGAAAGGTGCTTTACCCCGAATCGGGGTTGCGTGAGCTGCTGGAGGCGAACTACAGCAAGCCGATGGAATAAGGCGGCTGCATGAAAAAAGGGAACGGGCAACTCCATACGGGCTGTCCGTTTCCTTTATAATTATATGTATGTGTGTTTAGCAATACCCGGCTTTTCCGTTCTGTATGAACATCACGTATGCCTGCCGCTTTTCCTTCGTGAGTGCCTTGCCTACCAGCCACGTGCGGAACACGTGCGCATGGTAGGTGTTCAGCCGGAAGGCGACGGGGATGATGATTTCAAGCGAGTAAACATCCGCGTGCAGCCCGTTTTCAAGCCGCATGTAGCGGCACACCTCGTAGTCGTTCAGCACGTCCGGCTTGCGGACGGCTCTGATGGCGGCGTTCACTGCCGGGACGCCCGTGTGGAACAGCCCGGCGATTTCTGTGGCGGTCATCCATACCCCGTTACCGGTTACGCTGACCCTGTTGTCCTCTATGATGATGGTTCCTCGTGTCATGGCTTCTCTGTTTTTAGATGGTGCAACCTGCAAATTCCTCGATGCCGTTCAACCTTGCGGCAAGGTTCTCCATGTCTTGGTTGAGCTTCTCTTTGGTGATTTTTGCGTATATCTGCGTCGTTTTTATGCTCTTGTGTCCCAGCATGGAACTCACCGTTTCAATGGGTACGCCGTTGGAGAGGAACACCGTCGTAGCTGCCGTGTGGCGGCTCTGATGCCACGTGATATGCTTGGTGATGCCGCAACGCTTGGCAACGGAACGGATTCCGGCAAGGCACGTGTTGTAGTGGGGAACGGGGAAAATCCTGCCGTTCCCGCACAGTCCCCGGTATTTGTCGATGATGCGCTTTGCGATGTCGAGCAGGCGGATATTGGACACCACGCCCGTCTTCTGGCGGTTGATGTTTATCCACTCGTGTTCGTCGAAGTAGGTATGGATGTTCTCTTCCGTCAGGTTGCGCATGTCGGCGAACGACAAGCCCGTGAAGGCGCAGAACAGGTAGAGGTCGCGGTAAAGCTCCTGCTTGGCGTTTTTCAGCCTGCCCTCCATCAGCAGCCGGATTTCCTCTTTCGTCAGGAAACTGCGTGTGGTTTCCTCCTTCTTGATTTCGTACTCCCGGAACGGGTCGCGTGTGAGCCACTCGTTGTTGATGGCGATGAACACCATCGTCCGCAAGGGGCAGACATACAGCCACACGGTATTGGTGCAGCAGTGCTTGTCCGTGCGCAGGAACATCTCAAAGTCGGAGATGAAGGCGGGCGTAAGCTCTTTCAGTGCAATATCCTTCACGCGGTAGCGGATGGTGAGGAACTCTTGCAGGTGCTTGTAAACGGTCCTGTACTTCAAGAGCGTGCCTTTGGCTTTCATGCCGGCCTCCACCTGTTTCTCGTAGTCCTCGTTGTGCTGGCGGAACACCTGCATCAGCGTGTGGTAGCGGTGTTCCAGTCCGAGAAAGGCGTTCTTGACCTTCTCCGCCGTGACAAAGTTGTCACGCTCCATGATTTCCTGATAGTGTTTGTTGATACGCACACGCATCTTGTCGAGCATGCGGTTCGTTTCGAGTGCCGCCGAGCTTCTGCCCGTGACACGTCCCCCTTTGGTGTCCCACAGCTTGGGATCGACGGTCAGCTTGCAGCTGAACTGCGTCTGGCTGCCGTCCACCGTGATGCGTCCCATGACGGGTACTGTCCCGTCCTTTTTCACTACCTGACGCTTGAGGTAGTAGATTACTGAAAATGTACTCTTCATCGTCCTTAATTTTTTTAGGTTCAAAATTAGTTGGTGAAGAGTCCGGTGTCGGTACGCAAAACGGGGAGGAACGGCGCAATCTTTTTCCGTAACCGGATTTGTTGCGTGGGTTGTCAGTAACTCACTAATCCTTAACGTCTTGTTTCGCCATCCGTGTCCGTTTGTCGCCCTTTTGGGTATGGTTACGGACAAGTAACGTAGCGGCGTCCTGATTTGGCTTCAGCGGTGATTGCGATGGCTTCACGAATAATCGGAAGTACAACTGAAACCCCTGTAACTCAATTCTATCACTATATCTTTCCGCATTTCACTTTTTTGTAGTAACTTTGTAATATAAAAACATAACTATTATGACAGCAAACGAAGTCCATCTGATTTATTTCTCGCCTACCCACACCTCAAAACAAGTTGGAGAGGCAATTGTTCGTGGAACTGGAATAACAAATGTGATAAACACGAATTTAACACAACAGGCAGCTCAGGATTTAGTAATTACCGAATCTGCGTTAGCCATTATTGTCGTACCTGTATATGGAGGGCGTGTGGCTCCTTTGGCCATGGATCGTCTGGCAAGTGTACGTGGAAATAATACTCCGGCAGTTATCGTGGTGGTATATGGTAATCGCGCTTATGAAAAATCGTTGATGGAACTTGATTATTGGGCTATTCAACAGGGATTTAAGGTGATTGCCGGTGCAACCTTCATTGGAGAACATTCATATAGTACAGAGAAATATCCCGTAGCTGCCGGACGTCCTGATGAACGTGATCTTACTTTGGCAGCTGATTTTGGAAAGCAGATCTCGGATAAAATAGCATCTGCTGCCGAGCCGGAGAAGCTGTATGCAGTGGATGTCCGTAAAATCCGGCGTCCGCGCCAGCCTTTCTTTCCGCTGTTCCGTTTTTTGCGAAAGGTGATTGCTTTGCGTAAGAGCGGTGTCCCACTTCCGCGTACTCCTTGGGTAGAAGATGAATCCTTGTGTACTCATTGTGGTGCATGTGCGAAGATGTGTCCCGTGAGTGCCATTATAAAAGGTGACGAGTTGAATACGGATGCCGAACGCTGCATTAAATGCTGTGCCTGTGTAAAGGGGTGTCCTCAGAAAGCAAGAGTATACGATACTCCGTTTGCCGTACTGCTGTCACAATGCTTTGTTAAGCAGAAAGATCCTTGTACATTGCTTTAAAAAGGTCGGAGCACTGACTTTTAATCTTAATTTCCTCATTTTCCGGTTGGGTGTATCAGTGCTCTTCATTAACATTGTTAACGCCCTCTTCCGGTCATTTTATTCTTAGATGCAAATAACAAGTCTTTTGCACGTAAAACACTTGTTATTTGCATCCAAAGAACAAACTTTAACTCTGTGTTAAAGCAAAGCTTTTACCGACAGGAATCTTGTACATTAAAAGCGCTGTGTTTTAGTTTTTTAAGTACGCTCTTTGCTTCTTTGTTTCACTGAATCCCTTTCAGACCAAAAGTCTGGATACTTGCTTTTTTGTCAACTATACACAGAGGACTTGCACTATCTGTTTATTTCCTTTTCGCCTTGTTTAGCGCCGCTATCAGATACCTTCCTTTTGCCCCTATGTCACTCCAGCAAGTGTTGGCAATCAGCCGCCACACCGTCGTTCCCTTCCTTCCATAGTCCGACAGCCTGAGTATGGAGTTTACTTCCCCGGTGTCGGTAATGCTCAATCTCTTCAGCGTGTCCATCAGTCCCGGATAATTGTGTGTCATCGTATTGAAGGCGTATCTCGGTATCGGAAGAGAAGCGGAATCCTCCTTCCTTTCTTCCTCCTTCCCCTCGGGGGGAGCTGAGGGGGGTAATTCTTTATTTTCCTTTGCTTTACTTTCCTTTACTTTACTTTACTTTATCCGGAATTGCATGCATTTTTTGCGTCAACGGCTACATGATGTACTACATTTTTCGGGTTAACAGGTGTTTTTTCCCCTTTGAACAGCTCCGGTTGCTGAATTTCCTGTGTTATAGAAGGAGTATCGGGTTTTCCGTTTTCCTTTTCCGTTTTTACTATCAGGTAGGGGAGTTCCGACAGTTCTCTCTTCCTTCGCTTCGTTGCCTCCAGCCATACCTTTTGTATGTTTTCTGAAGTCAGTATTCCGTTTTCCAGATAACTGTTTCTGTCCAGTATCCCTTTGATAAAGAGAATTTCGATAATTCCCTGCACCTCCTCGGCCTGCACTTCCCTTCCTGCCTTGTTGGCAAAGATCAGGCACTGCTCCTCATCCCACCGTATGAAGTATCCCTCCTTGTATATTTTGCAAAGGAGCTTCAGTACGATTGCGGGGCCTTTGATTCCGTATTTTGCCTCTATCACTTCCATTGCGTTCTCTTCCATGAAGTTTACGCCCATCGGGAAATAGTTGATCCCGTCGTATGCTATTGCCATTGTATTTTCAAATTAATCGTTTGTACTTTCAATAAAACATTCATCACAAATTACCCCGGATTCCCAAAGACGTTTTCACTTGATTCCTCAAAATAGAAATAATTCATCTGTGAAAATCCGTGTAATTCTGTGGTGCCCACCCTATGCCATCGGCCTCCATTCCATGAAGTTCTCCACCTGGAACGTTGTCCACCGCTGTTCGTCCACATTCCAGTAGACTACGGCGCCTTCTATTTTTGTGGGATCATACTTCTTGTGGAATTCCGCTTCGTAATAGATCAGTGTCGCCTTCACCAGCCTGAAGTCTCCGTTCTGCTTCTGATAAGCAATAACTGCGTGCCCGTATTGCAGGTGGTCTGTTAATGCTTCCAGACGCTCTGCCATCCATTCGGCACATTGTTCGGTATATCCTTTCTCAAAGACAATCCGTTTCTTCCATCTCAGTTTCATGGCTTCACTCTGTGATGCCGGTCTTTTTTTTCGTTTCATACGTATATTTTTTAAGTTGATAAAATGTTATCGCCACGAAGATAGGGGGCGCTTCATGTAAGACGGATTATGATAATTCATTGTGCGTATTTTTGCGGATGATGGCTTTGTGCGGTTTGTCTTTTTCCATTTCTTCCCAAATGCTGCTGATATAGACTAATATTGAACTGATGGATAATGGTTTAAATACTCCGTTTTTAATATTTCCGATTAGTCTTTTTTCATTGATGTAGCGTGCGAGTGAAGCCTGACATGTATTGATATTTTGTATATTCGCATCCTCTATGTAGGATTCTATCAACGCTTTGATAAGTTCTTCTTTATGCGAAATTATTCCACGTATCGGTATTCCTTTCTTTCTGCCTCTTGTTTCTTTAACTATTTCTGTAATAGTTGATTGCGGTTTGCTAATAGCGTTTTTTTACACTTTTGTCTACGGCTTGAAATACTACTTTTTGTTTCTTCATTGTGATTTTTATTTTATTAAAAAACTAATTTGTGTTAATGTGTTGCAAAGGTAGAAAGGAATCTCTCAGCGGACAAGTAAATGTGAAATTAAAGAAAAAATGAACGTTCTTTCGTGGGTTAAATATTTGATATATAGTTTGATATGGGATGGAAATGTGAGTGTTTCAATAGACGTTCGTTTAATTGAACGCAAAGATAGAGGGTATTTTTAGAACTACAAAATGTTTAATAAAAAAAATAATATTCCTCTTTCACTTATTACATTAATGCACTAATATATAGTTGTTTATGAATTAATAAAAAACTATTTATTATCTGTCTGATTTTGTTTGTCTGATACTTTTGATTTATTTACAAAAAAGGTGTTTCAAAAAACGAACGTCTATTGAAACATTTCTGCTTCATAATACGCTTGTTTACAAAATCTAAGATCAAAAATTCCCTGCTTCTTTGTGAAGATGGTCTTTTTTGCTCTGAATCCCTTTTCAAACCGTCTCTCCTGCGATAGGGGAGTACCTGATGAAATGATATACGCTGCAAGGCAAATAATAGAATTAGTAAACTTGACCGGAAGGTATTTCACTACCCCGGTGTCCCCCAATCATATCCTTTCGTGAACAAGAGTATTGATAAATCCTGGTACGCCCTTCGTATCACCTATAGTCGTGAGCTTGCCTTTAAGGAATACCTGGACTCCCGTGGAGTGAAGAATTTTCTTCCCATGCGCTATGAATACGTATTCCGTGGTGAGCGTAAGATCCGTAAATTGGTTCCTGTTGTTCACAACCTGGTTTTTGTTTATGCTACCCGCAGTGAGGTTGACGAAATGAAATCCACTGTCGGCGCTTCTCTTCCCATTCGTTATATCATGGACCGTGAGAGCTGTCAGCCCATTACCATTCCTGAAGTCCAGATGCGTAGTTTTATAGCTGTTGCCGGTAATTACGATGAACAGGTTGTTTATCTGGACCCTTCCGCCGTTTCCATGAAGAAGGGAGACCGTGTTCGTGTCACCGGTGGCATCTTTGAGGGTGTCGAGGGTGAGTTTGTCCGTATTAAAGGTGACCGCCGTGTGGTGGTTTCCATCCAGGGGGTTATGGCGGTTGCCACAGCCTTCATTCATCCCTCTTTAATCGAGCTAATAAAGAATTAAAACTCTGCGGTTCGTATTTCAATCGTAATTTGTAAATTGTCTAATCGTAAATAAACTAATATGTTGTCTTTGCAATCAGAAATCGATTCTTTGTGCGCTGTTTCGCACGAACTTCTCCATTTAGGTTTGGATGGGGAGCCCATCTACTCCGACCGTTTCCGTCAACTCAATACCGATGTATATCGCCAATGTGAACAACTTGTCACATTGCATGGAAATACTATAGAGGAGGAAGCTTCTCTTTGTATTGCATTGTTAACAGGGTATAACGCTACGATATATAATCACGGTGATAAAGAAGAGAAAATTCAATCTGTGCTTGACCGCTGTTGGGCAATTATAGATAAACTTTCTACTTCTCTGTTGAAATGTCAATTGTTAGTAGCTTGTTATGCGGAAGTTTTTGATGAAGAACTAGCTAAAGAGGCACATGAGATACTCGATAGTTGGAAATCTCGTAAATTATCGGAGGAAGAAACTGAAGCTTTAGAAAGATTAGTCAATTTAGAAAAAAATCCATATCCTTATATAAATGAGGAATGACAGAATTATATTGTAGATTCCTGCTTCTTTTATGGGATAAATCTTTGAAATCAATTTTTTTTAGAATAATAGTATATATCTGAGAAAGCTCTTTGCTAATGCAAAAGTTAAATCGACAAGACTATGAATAGCGTGAATAAACAAATAGCATTAAATACTATATTTCTCTATGTAAGGATGCTAATTACGATGGGAATTAGTTTTTTTACAGTACGAATTGTTTTAAAGGTATTAGGTGTAGAAGATTATGGTATTTATAATGTTGTTGGTGGAATTGTAGGTTTAATGAGTTTTTTTAACTCTGCTATGACTTCAGCTTCACAGCGTTTCTTTTCTTTTGCACTAGGATGTAAGGATAGTGAGCAGTTACAATCTTATTTCCGTGTTATATTCTATTGCTTTTTTTTATTTATACTTCTAACTATTTTTATTTTAGAACTTTTAGGTGGTTGGTTTGTTGAGTCATATTTAGTTATTCCAGAAGATAAGTTACAATCGGCTTTAGTCGTATATCAGTATTCTATTTATTCCTTCTTTTTCTCAACATTGTCAATTCCATTTTGTGCTTTGATTGTTTCATATGAAAAGATGAATGTTTTTGCATATGTAGGAATATTAGAATCATTGCTAAGGCTATTGATTGTTTATCTTTTAGTTAGATCTAATTTTGATAAGTTAGAAGTATATGGTTTTCTAACTTTATTGGTATCTGTAGTTATATTTTTAATATATTTAGTCTATTGTTCTGTTCGATTTAAGGATATATGTACTTTTAAATTTTATTGGAATAAAAAAATCTTTTCTCAAATTCTGAAATATATTGGATGGAATCTTTTTGGTGCTATATCTGGGGTTTGTGTTACTCAAGGAATGTCGATCGTTATGAATATATATTTTGGTCCACTTGTTAATGCTGCGAAAGCTATTTCTGATAAAGTAAATATGGCAATTTATTCATTTGTAGGAAACTTTTATATGGCAGTTAATCCACAAATAGTAAAGCGTTATGCCCAAAAACAAGAAAAAGAAATGGTTGCTTTGGTCTTTCAATCTTCAAGATTGTCTTTTTTTTTGATGTTTCTTTTGTCATGGCCGGTTATCTTGGTTACAGATTCGTTTCTTAGATTATGGTTGGGAAATGAAGATGTATCGATTGAAATGGTTGTATTCGTCCGTCTTATTTTAATCTATTCTTTAATGAATGTTTTTGAGGGTCCTATTACTCAAATGATAAGAGCAACAGGACGTATAAAATTATATCAGATATATGTAGGTGGGGTAACTCTTTTGTCTTTGCCATTTACAATTATTCTCTATTCGCTTGGATTTCCTGCCTATTATGGGATTATTGCAATGATAGTGGTTTATGCAATTTCTTTTATTCCGAGATTATATATCGTAAGGCAGCAGTTATTGTTTAATATTACTGATTACTTGTTGAAAGTTTGGTTACATTGTATTTGGGTTGTATTATTAGTGTCGATTCCTACATATTTGTTTGTACATTGGGCGTTTACAACGCATTTTATTTCTTTTTTGTGGATAATTGTTGTTGTTGTCTTATTTGAATTCAGTATGTTAGCTTATGTTGGTTTATCAAAAAATGAAAGGATAACTCTTATAAGCATGTTAAAGAAAAGGCTTATTCAACAACAAAGATGAAGACTCAAAAGCCTGTTGTTTTATATATATCAAATTACGCTGGTTTTTTAGGAGCAAATCGTTCTCTTTATCAATTAATTCTTGAATTGAAGAAAGAAGAGCAAATAACTCCTATTGTATTGCTACCATGTGCTGGATTACTTTCTGATAAATTGGATGCAATAGGAGTTAAAGTTATTACACATGGATTTTATTTTTCAGTTGTTCAGGCCTCTGGTTTTAAGGAAAGGATAAAAGGGGTGTGTAGATCTTTATGGAATTTTACTCATATATTTAAAATCTTTTTTAAAATTAGAAAATATAATATTAATATCATTCACACTAACACAAGTGTGGTTGACATTGGTGTATATTTATCTATAATGATGAAGGTAAAACATGTATGGCATATTAGAGAATTTGCGCAACAGCATTATCACTTTAAATATAGTTTTGGGGAAAAAATAGCTCGGTTAATGTATGCAAAAGGTGCAGATCGAATTATTGTTATCTCAGAAGCATTACGTCTTTATTATTCTAAATTTGTAGAACCTTCAAATATTATCAAAATATATAATGGACTGAATATTGAAGATTATGCTTTTAATGATGTAAAACAAACTAAAGTTCTAGAGATCGCGCTTGTTGGGTTATTGCATCCTAGTAAGCATCAAGATATTGTAATAAATGCAATTTCAATTTTAGTTCATCAATATAATATCAGTTGTATTCATCTTCATATTTTCGGAAATTCCTCTTCTGTAGCCTATTTTTCTGATCTTAAAAATATCGTTACATCAAATAGCTTGGAGAATTATGTAACATTTCATGGATATGTAGATAATATGGTTGATGTATTATCACATATGCATGTTGGTGTTTTGGCTTCTGAATTTGAAGCTTTTGGGAGAGTTACTATTGAATATATGCTATCTAAAATGATTGCTGTTGTAAGTGATTCCGGAGCAAATACAGAGCTTGTGGTAAATGGAGTAACTGGCTATGTCTTTACTTTGAACGATATACAGGGCTTATCGAGAATAATTTATCATATCTTAGATAATCCCAATGAAAGATCTAAAATAATTTCTACTGCATATAATTATGCAGTAGAAAATTTTTCTTCTTCTATAAATGCAAAAAGAATATTTGAACTTTATTCAACTCTGCTGATAAATTAATATTGAGGTTAAGAGATGTGCCCTAAGGTGTCTATTATTACAGTAGTATATAACGATGTCCATAATATATCACGTACTGTTGAATCTATAATTGGACAAAGTTATAGCAATTTGGAATATATCGTAATTGATGGTGATAGTGTGGATGGAACGAAAGATGTTGTAAAGACTTACTTATCTTCTATTGATGTTTATATATCTGAGGATGATAATGGTATATATGATGCGATGAATAAAGGAGTAAGTCTATCGTCTGGTGATTGGATTTTATTTATGAATAGTGGAGATGTGTTTTATAATGGAGATGTTGTATCTAATATATTTTGTACCTCCATACCATTAGCATCATCTCTAATATATGGTGATACTATATTTCGTTATGATGAGAAAGATGTTTTGACTACTTATAATTCTAAAAAATATAAGAAAAATAGTCTTTATAAATATATGCCATCATGTCACCAGTCTATTTTTTGCAGAAGAGAATATTTACAAAGACTACAATTCGATACTCGTTATCATATTGCTGCTGATTTTGATTTTTTTTATAGACTGCACAAAATTAATAGTAATTACTTTTATGTTCCTATTATTATTTCAATATATGATGCGAGTCAAGGATTATCTTCAAGAAATAAGCTGAGATGTTATAAAGAGATCATGAAAATAAAAGAACCATATTATTTGTATTTATTGCTTGTGTTATTGGCTTATGTAAAGTATATAGTAAAAAAATATTTGTAATGAAAAAAGTAATGTTGGTATTTGGGACTCGTCCGGAGGCAATTAAGATGTGTCCATTGATAATGGAATTGAATAAAGCGTTCGATAATTTTGAAACAATAGTTTGTGTGACAGGGCAACATCGTGAAATGCTTGATCAGGTTCTTGGATTTTTTGAAATAATTCCAGATGTTGATCTTAATATCATGAAAGGAGGACAAGATTTGTATGATATAACCTCCCGTGTTTTGATTGGTATGAGAGATGCTTTGAATAAATATGCTCCTGATATTGTAATTGTACATGGTGACACTACTACTACTTTTGCTGCATCCTTGGCTGCATTTTATCAAAAAATACCGGTTGCTCATGTGGAGGCAGGATTAAGAACTTATAATCTTTATAGCCCGTGGCCTGAAGAAATAAATCGACAACTTGCTAGCCGCATTTGTCAGTATCATTTTGCTCCGACTTCTTTGAGTCGTGAGAATCTTCTTCATGAAAATATAGAAAGTAAAAATATTTTAGTGACAGGGAATACTGTCATTGATGCTCTACATATTGTAGTTGATAAGATAAATACAAATTACGATTTAGAGAAAAATTTGGCTTTAAACTTGTTGAGAGTTGGATATGATGTTCAACGTTTGCAGAATGGGAGAAAGATGATTTTGATAACAGGGCATCGCAGAGAAAACTTTGGGGATGGATTTGTAAATATCTGTAAGGCAATTAGAACTTTATCTAGGAGATATGAGACGGTTGACTTTGTTTATCCAATGCATTTAAATCCCAATGTTCGTACACCTATTTATCAAATCTTTAAGGATGAAAAATTATCTAATGTCTTTTTTATAGAACCACTTGAATATCTTTCATTTATTTTTCTAATGGAAAAAAGCTGTATTGTAATGACAGATAGTGGAGGGATTCAAGAAGAAGCACCAAGTTTAGGTAAACCGGTATTGGTCATGAGGGATACAACTGAACGTCCTGAAGCAATAGAAGCAGGAACTGTAAAACTTGTTGGAACAGATTGTACGAAAATCGTAGAAGAAGTTTCTCTGCTACTTGAAAATGAATTGTATTACACTCAAATGAATAGGGCGACTAATCCATATGGTGATGGAAATGCGTCAAAACGGATTGTTGAATTTCTGAAAATGCGATTACCATGATGGGGAAAAGGATTCTTTTTATAGCTCCAGCTTCTTTTCCGGCAAATTCTGCAGAAGCAATTGTTAACCTAAAGCAGTTAAAGTTATTATGCGATAATGGCTATAAAATAGATGTCATTTCTAAAAAAATGAAATGGGCCCAATATCCAGAAGAACAATATGAACAGACACTAATAAATTTGAGTAGTCTTCATATCCTTGAAATTGATAATAAGGTATCAATTCAAACTGTTTGGACTCACTTGTTAACATATCTGAGTTTTGGAATTGTTTATAAGGGGGCTCATTGGGCATATTTAGGATTAACGGTATGTAAGCAGTTAATTGCAAAGAAAAAATATGACTATGTGATAACAAAGAATTATCCAAGTGAATTACTTGGGTATTATTTGAAAAAGAAATATAATATAAAATGGGTTGCAACTTGGAATGATCCATTTCCACATGAAAAGTATCCCCATCCGTATGGCAATGGCCCAATGGCTAAACTGTCTTATAGCAAAAGAAGGTTGTTGAAAGTTATGGCTAAGTATGCTGATATTCATATGTTTCCATCTGAACGATTAAGAGATTATATGTTGCAATATTTAGACGTTGATATGAAAAAGACGCGTATTGTTCCTCATATTGTACTTGATGAAACTCATACTCCCAATATTAGCTCTAAAAATATTCTTAGAATTGTACACACAGGTAATCTGCATTCACCTCGTGATCCTAATCTTTTCTTAGAAGGTTTAATGCTTTTTCTAGAGAAAGTTCCTGAGGCTCGTATTGAGTTTACATTTATTGGTGTAATGGATGATGGATTTGAAGAAAATGTTAAAAATAAATATTTAACAAAATATGTTGTAATATTAGATCCTGTATCATATGACGAAAGTTTAGAAATTATAAAGAACTATGATATTGCTATGATTATTGAAGCTCCATGTTATGAAGGGATTTTTTTACCAACTAAAGTGAGTGATTATATGCAGTGTCATAAACATATATTTTCAATTAGTCCAAAAGATGGAGTATTACATGATTTATATTCAGAAGATATAGTTAAATATTATGCGGATTGTACTAATGTCACTTCCATTCTAAATGCTATTGAGCAAATGTATTTTGATTTCATTAATGGAGATATAGAAATAAATATGGCTGTTAAATCAGAGTATAGAGGCTGTAGTATTCTAAAAACATTTAATGATCTATTCTAATGATATTATACATATCTTCTTTTATTCTGTGTCTATTATTTAGATATATTAAACAGACTCAGAGTAGTGTGAAATTTTTTTGTTTCTATTGCTGCTTTTTATGTTTGTTTCTATGTTTTGGCTACATGTGCGGCTCTGATTGGAGAGGATATGAAATAATGTATAATAGAATTGATTTAGATAATCTATTTTCTGATTATTATGCAGAACCCGGTTATTATATTTATATGCTTGGATTTAAATATTTAAAGATTGATTTTTGGATATTTTTCATTTTTACTAAAGTTGTGGTTTTTTTTATTATAGTAAAAGCGTTGATAAAGTACTCTGACAAAGAAAAGTATATTGCTTTTATGTACTTTATTCCCTGGTATGGCTTTTATTTATTTATTGATAATCCAATGAGAAATTTGATAGCTATTTCAATTTTTATATTTGCTGTAAAATATATAGTGCATCAAAAACTATTCATATATTGTGGATTAATTTGTTTAGCATCTCTATTCCACACTTCTGCTATAATCTTTTTACCATTTTATTTTATTGCAAATAAAAAAATAAAGAATTTTTGGTTTGTTTTGTTATTTGTTCTTTTTAATGTCTTTTTTGCTTCAAAAGATTTTTTGGTTGACTTTATTGATTATATAGCAGGAGGGATTCCTTATGTTTCTGCGAAGTTGAACTCTTATATTGTGAATGAGAGTATTTATGCAGAGGGGAGATTACTTTCTTTTGGTATGATTTTTCATATATTGTTTTTTGTTGTTCTATTATTAAAAAGACGAAACATAGAGTCGTATGAAAATGGAATAATCATTTTTAACTCTGCTATTATCTATCTTTTATTTTATCGTTTAGCTACAACGATAGAGATCTTTGCTCGCTTTCAGTTGTATTTATGTGTTTTCTTCTGTGCGGCTATTGCTTTACTATCTTCTATGTTTAATTTGAGGTCAAAGATTATATATACATTGTATTTGCTTTTACTTGCTTTTGTTGGAAGTAACAGAATATATGCCGATTTTCGTTATATTCCATATTCTAACTATTTGGAGTATGTGATTAAAGGTTATTTCCCATCATATAATGAACGAGATAATTATAACTTAAAGCATTCTCCTTATAAATAATATTCATAAATGCGCAGGCTTTTATACATATATATTTGTATATCTCTATGCTCTTGTCATGATAGAGATAGCTATTCGGAATATATACCCAAAGATTCACTTTCTACATATTCTACTTTGAAAGAGAATATTAGCGAGGAGTTGCTTAACAACTATGATATTAGTGATATTGATATAAGGGTAAATTCATATTTGAAGAATTTTGATTTAGGAAAATTTGTTGATATTGATTATTCTGATAATAGTGTTGTTGTATGGAAGCCTGCGATGCATTTGGAGCGTTTACGTGAAATGTGTGTTGCATGGTCCAGTCCGAAGAGTATGTATTATCACAATGATAAAATGAGTACTTATATCAAATCATTATTTGAATATTGGAATGATGCTGATTTATATAATTCTGATAGTTGGTGGTGGAATTCTATCGGGGTGTCAAAAAGGCTGGGAGAGGCTTTGATATTGTTTGATTGTGATAATTTTATTGAAGATAATATTTATTCTGATCTTATAAATTTATTAAATAGACTGAATCCCGATGATTTTAGTACTGGAACGAATCAAACAGATATTGCTATATATCATTTTTATAAAGGAGTTTTAATGAAAAACGATTCCATTGTAGAGAAGTGCTCAAAGTTAGTATTGTCATCTGCTACATTTGATAATCGATCTAATAATGGTTTTCTTATTGATGGTAGTGTTTTATCAGATGATATTAGATATATAAGTGGGTACGGAGAGGATTTACTTTTGAATATTTTACAAATGGCCTCTTTTATTAATAATACTCAATTTTTGGAAAAGAGAGTTGTTGATTTCCTTTCTCAATATATTTTGTCTACATATCAAAATGTTCTAAGAGGACCTTACATCGATTTTTTGGCTGGGGGACGTGGTGGTGTATCAAGACCAGACTTTTTGAAGAATATTAATTCTTTAAAGATTCTGCGATTAATAAAAAAAATAGATGTTGATAATTTGCAACAATATAACATAATTGAAGATCGAATAAGAATGATTACGCCTTCTTCATCAGGGGTAGAAGATTTTACTAAAATATTTTACTGTTCAGATTATGCTATTCATAATTCTGATAGGTTTAGCATAACTGTTGCAGGTACTTCTAAGCGTATTAAGAAACCAGAAAAAGGGAATGGAGAAAATCTTTTGGGTACATTGTTGTCTTGTGGGGCAACTTCTATTAGAGTAAGTGGTGATGAATATTTTAATATTTTCCCATGTTGGGATTGGACTTTAATTCCAGGTGTAACTTCTTCTTATATCCTTCCTGCTTTTGAAAAAGACTGGGGAGTCTATGGTAAGTCAGATTATTGTGGAGGATGTTCTGATAAGAACAATAATGGAATATTTTCTTTAGATTATGCAGATTATGGGGTTTCTGCTCGAAAGAGCTATTTTTTTATACCTCAAGGAGCCATTTGTATTGGAACGAATATTTCTTCTTCGTATTCTGACTTAAGAACTTGTGTGAATCAATGTGCTAAGGTTGGAGAAGTGATTTATAAATATGTAGGAGAAGCTAATAATTTATTATTGAGTAATGAAAGTGTGTTAGAAGGGCATTTTGATTATGTCTATCATAATAATATTTATTATATTCCTTTGGATTTAAACGTTTTTCATATCAGTTATAACAAAAGAGAAAGTTCTTGGAGACTGATTAATGAAGGATATTCTTCTGATTGTTCTATGGAAGTATTTACGATGTGGGTAAAGCATGATATTACCGATAGCTATGCGTATGCATTGATTCCTGGGATAGACAATTTTAAAATATCCGATTTAGATATTTATAGTATATATTATTCGAAAGATATTCATGCAATATATGACAAATTATCGCATGTCTTATATGTTTCTTTTTTTGAGAGTGGTAAATATACATGTATGAATAATGAAATTGAAGTGTCTAATCCGTGTTCTTTAATTTATTATTGCGATGAAAATAAAGGATGGGTTGTAGATCCTAGTCAAAATTTACATTATATACAGATAACAATAAATAATCTTTCCCAGTTAATTTATTTTCCAACAGGTATTTATGCAGGAAAACAAATTGATTTTAAGTTTTAGTTTCTATGCTTGTTTCTTTAATAATTCCATCGTATAATCCTGATTTTTACTTTAGTGAGTGCTTACAATCAGTTGCAAATCAAACTCTGGATAAGAAAAGATTTGAAGTTATTATAGTGATTAATGGCTGTACTATTGATAGTGTTAGATATATATTAAAACAATGTGAATTTTTTGCCCAAAAGATAAATATAAAAATACTATATGCTGAAACAGCAGGAGCAGCGAATGCCAGAAATATAGGTTTAAGATATGCTTCTGGGAATTATATTTGTTTTTTAGATGATGATGATCTCATTTCTGAGAATTATTTAATGGACTTGTTAGAAAAGGTTGAAAAGGAGAAAAATGCCATAGTAGTTAGTAATGTCTATGCTTTCAGCGATAGCATAACTAAATGTCATGCTGATTACATAACGAAATCTTTTCTTAGATATGCCGATGGTGGAGCTATTACAAAAAAGATAAAAGTGAGAAGTTTTTTTTCATCTAGTTGTTGTAAAATAATTCCTAAAGATGTTATAGCTGGAAGAAAATTTGACTCTAATTTTAAAATTGGCGAGGATTCACTTTTTATGGCTTTAATTTCTGATAGGGTGAGTAAGGTTATTTTTGCAAATAAGGATACTATTTATTATCGTAGAATTAGAATAACTTCAATATCACATGAAAATAAAAATAGGATGCGAAGTTTGGAACTTTCAATATGCATTTCATTTTCATTCCTAAAAATTTATTTTTCTAAACCATTTCAGTATAATCTTCTATTTTTTATGAATAGAATAATAGCCCCTTTTCATAGAGTGTTTAGTCTTTAATATTTATATTATATGAAATCTATAAAAATTGCCGTAATCGGTCTCGGTTACGTAGGGCTTCCTTTGGCCCGTTTGTTTTCAACAAAGTATAAAACTATTGGTTTTGATATGAATCAGTCACGGGTTGATTCATTGATGGGTGGACATGATTCAACAATGGAAGTTAGTGATGAATTATTGCAATCTGCAATAAAGGAAAATGGTTTCTTTTGTACGACGAAACTTGATGATATTAAAGATTGTAATTTTTATGTAGTAGCTGTCCCAACCCCTGTTGATATTAATAACCGTCCCGATTTGACTCCTTTAATTGGTGCAAGTACAACTGTTGGAAAAGTTTTATCTAAAGGAGATATTGTAGTCTATGAATCGACTGTCTATCCAGGTGTTACAGAAGAAGAATGTTTACCTGTTGTTGAAAAAGTTTCGGGATTGAAATATAATATTGATTTTTTTGCGGGCTATTCTCCGGAACGTATAAATCCGGGTGATAAGGAGCATACTGTTGAAAAAATTAAAAAGGTTACGTCTGGATCGACACCGGAAACAGCAGATATTGTAGATGCAGTATATAATTCTGTATTAGTAAATGGTACTCATAAGGCTCCTACTATAAAAGTGGCTGAAGCTTCAAAAATAATAGAGAATTCACAGCGTGATGTTAATATCGCTTTTATGAATGAATTGGCTAAGATATTTAATGCTATGGGCATTGATACCAATGATGTAATCGAAGCCGCTTCATCCAAATGGAATTTTATAAAGTTGAAACCGGGTCTTGTAGGAGGTCATTGCATCAGCGTAGATCCTTATTATCTAATTCAAAAAGCTCAAGTATATGGTGTATTGCCACGGATTATGTCTGCTGCTCGTAGACTGAATGACGGAATGGGAGATTATGTGGCTAATCAAGTAATCAAATTGATGAATAAAAAAGGAGTACTTGTAAAAGACTCAAAGATATTGATTCTTGGAATAACATTTAAAGAAAATTGTCCGGATATTCGAAATACAAAGATTGTTGATATATACTCTACTTTAAATGAATATTCAAGTAATATTGTTGTTTATGATCCATGGGCTGATAGCGAGAAAGTTTTTCGAGAATATGGTATTCGGGTGATAAATAATGATATAGATGATTTACAAGAAAAGTTTGATGCTGTTGTATTGGGAGTTGCTCATAGTCAGTTTAAGAATATAGATGTACGGCGATTTTTATCTCATGGGTATGGGGTGGTATATGATGTCAAGGGGGTGCTGGGCACTGAGGCAATTGACGGTCGCTTGTAAATTATGTTGTCTGTAATCTGTCCTGTTTACAATGAAGTAAAGTATATCGATGTTTGCATTCGGTCTATTTTACTTCAAGATTATTCCCAAAGGAATTTAGAAGTTCTATTTGTGGATGGGCTGAGTTCTGATGGGACTCGTGACATAATCAAAAGATATAGTGTTGAATATCCATTTATAAAACTGCTGGATAACCCCCATCGGATTGTTCCATTTGCTATGAATATTGGAATAGAGTCTGCTGTTGGAGACATCATTATGCGTTTAGATGCACATGCTTTATATCCCTCTAATTATTTTTCTACCCTTGTGAGTGAACTTAACAGACTTGGTGCGGATAATGTTGGAGCAGCTTGTCGAACAGATGTTTTGAATAAGACTTCTAAAACTTTGGCCATAAGGGAAGTTCTAAGTAATAAGTTTGGCGTGGGAAATTCGAGCTTTCGTTTGGGGGTCAGTAAAGTTATGGAAGTCGATACTGTTCCATTTGGTTGTTGGAAACGGAATGTTTTTGAGAAATATGGATATTATGATGTCCGTTTGATACGCAATCAGGATATTGAACTGAATAAGCGAATTATTCGTGGCGGAGGACATATTTATATTGTATCTGATACTTATTGTACATATTTGGCAAGGGAAACGTTCGGAGGTATCTCTCATAACAATTATTTGAATGGAAAGTGGAATGTTCTGACAGTGTATTATACTGGGCAGTTCGATTCTCTCTCTACGAGACATTTTATTCCTCTGTTGTTTGTTTTATCATTATTAATTCCGATATTATTATCTATCCTATATTTTCCGATCATTTTCCTTACACTATTTTCTCTATTTCTCTATTTGACCATGTTGGTTGGTATTTGTATTTCGCTTAGTCTGAATAAGGGATTGAACTTCTTTTATTTGTTAACTGCTTTTGTGGCATTGCATTTATCTTATGGTTGGGGATCCTTAATCGGAGTGCTTGAATTATTAGTAAAGAAAATTAATATTGAATTTTGTTGATGTGCTATTGAAATCTCTTTTTGACCATATCGTTGCCTTTCTCGGTCTCTTTTTTCTTTCTCCAGTTTTATTAGTAACAGCTATTCTTATTCGTGTTAAGATGCCTGGCGGTCCTGTTATATTCAAACAGAAAAGAGTTGGGCGGTATGGTAGATTATTTACCATGTATAAATTTCGTTCTATGACGGTTGGGCATTCCGGTAGTTCTGTTTCTGTAAAGGGAGAAAGCCGGATCACGCCATTGGGTGCCAAATTGAGAAAATATAAGATTGATGAACTTCCGGAACTGTGGAATGTACTGATAGGAGATATGAGTTTGGTCGGTCCTCGTCCTGATGTCCCGGGATATGCTGACAATCTACTGGGAGACGATAGGAGAATGTTGCTTTTAAAACCGGGTATTACCGGACCTGCCAGTTTGAAATATCGTAATGAAGAAGAATTGCTGGCGGGGCAGGATAATCCTCAAAAATATAATGATGAAGTTTTGTTTCCTGACAAAGTGCGAATAAATATAGAGTATTTGGATAACTGGTCATTTTGGAATGATATTAAAATCATCGTTTATACCGTTTTGGGAAAAGATATATAGAATTTTACTTTTCCTCTTGATTCCCTACTACGTAAGAAAATGAAATTATAATAAATAGTTTATTATGAACAAACGAATCTGGCTTTCGCTTGCTCACATGGGTGGCCGTGAGCAAGACTTTATAAAAGAGGCCTTTGATACGAACTGGGTAGTTCCTTTGGGACCTAACGTGGATGCTTTTGAGCAATCTTTGGCTGAATATTTGCATGAAGACCGCCATGTGGTGGCCTTGAGTGCTGGAACGGCTGCACTTCACTTGGGCTTGATTCTTCTGGATGTAAAACCCGGTGATGAAGTGATCTGCCAAAGTTTTACTTTTGCCGCCTCTGCCAATCCGATTTCTTATCTGGAGGCCAAACCTGTTTTTGTGGATAGTGAGAAAGATACCTGGAATATGGATCCGGTATTGCTTGAGGAGGCCATAAAAGACCGTTTGCGCAAGACGGGTAAGCTTCCGAAGGCTATTATCCCTGTTCACCTTTACGGTATGCCTGCCAAGATGGACGAGATCATGGATATTGCGGGTCGTTATGGTATTCCCGTATTGGAGGATGCCGCGGAGGCTTTGGGTTCGGAACTGAACGGACGGAAGTGTGGCACATTCGGTGAGTTGGCCGCACTCTCTTTCAACGGCAACAAGATGATTACCACTTCCGGGGGAGGTGCTCTGATCTGTCGTACGTCTGAGGAGGCCCGACAGACAATGTTCTATGCGACGCAGGCTCGTGATGCCGCTCCGCATTACCAGCATACCCATATCGGCTACAATTACCGTATGAGCAACATCTGTGCGGGTATCGGCCGTGGGCAGATGTACGTTCTGGAAGATCATATTGCCCGTCGCCGTACCATTCACTCTTTGTATGTTGATTTGCTGAAAGATGTGGCGGGTATTACGGTCATGGAGGACCCTGATTCACGGTTTGTTTCCAACTTTTGGCTGACTTGTATCCTGGTTGATCCGAATCTTGCGGGCAAGAGTCGTGAAGATATCCGTTTGAAGCTGGATGTCGAAAACATAGAGACTCGTCCTTTGTGGAAGCCGATGCATCTTCAGCCTGTGTTCACGGATGCTCCGTTTTACGGGAACGGTACGAGTGAGAGGTTGTTCGATATCGGTCTTTGCCTACCTTCGGGACCTACATTGACAGATGAAGATATCAGGAGGGTGGTAGATACTATTCAATCGGTATAGTTTACGTTAATCTACTTGCTGGTAAAAGGTTGTTTTTGTTAATTGAGATTCTGTTTTGGGGAACTATTCTTTTCTATCTTTGTTTTTAAAGAAAAACGTATAGAACACAATTTCCTCAATATCTATGTTGACATTTACCGATAATTTTGAGAATGATAAAGAGTTGATACTCCGTGATCATTTGGCACTTGAAAGAACAAAGTTGGCCAATGAAAGAACTTTGTTTGCATATATCCGCATGGCACTTTATCTCTTGACTGTAGGAATAGGGATCTTTCAAGTTGAAAGTATCTCACGTCTGCATGGGCTGGCGTGGGTGTGTATTATGGCCGGGATCATTTTATTCTTTTTAGGCTTTGTCCGCTTCGGGCAGATGAGAAAGCATCTGAAACAGTATACGAAAACATGTCGTGAGGCTGAGAGTAAGTCATTGCAGGAGAAGTAATCCCTGCTCTCAATCATCCAATCCGATTGGCTTGTTTTCGTGTATTTCTATGGTTTTGGTGGCTACCGCATATTCATCGGGGAAAATCTTACCACCCATTTCGTTTGCCCATGCTTTGGTGAACTCTGCGCCTGTATATATGATGATGGAAGAATAATAAATCCACGTAACGAAAACGACCATGAATGCTGCTGCTCCGTAAACGGTTCCTACGTTTGCAATCCCTATATAAAATGAGATTCCCCATTGACCTACCAGTAGCAGTAATGTGGTCACAATCGCTCCAATAAAAACATCTCTGCTTTTTATTTTGGCATCGGGCAATATTTTGAAAATCAATGTGAAAATGATGGCCGTTACACCTATATTTATAATGATTCCTACTACCTGAACCAATGACCCGGCTATTTCGGGATAATTAACCATAAACTTTTTACTCAATTCTCCGATGATGCTGGTGATGGTAAATGTAACCAGAAGGATGAAAGCAAATACAAGTATTATGGAAAAAGAGAGTATTCTGTTTTTGATAAACTTGAGCCAGCTTTTTTTAGGAACAGCTTTTATTCCCCAAATTGTGTTCAATGAACTTTGTATCTCTGCAAAGATGGTGGTAGCACCGAAAATAGAAATGCCTAAGCTGGCAATGGCAGCAGATCTGGAAGAATCTGTATTTTCTGCATTTTCTATAATGGAGCGAAGTGCTTCGGTGATTTCCGGTCCTACAATGGGTTGTAACTGGACATAAAGTTGGTTGGCCAAATCCATATGGAAAAAGACTCCGACAGTGACCAGGAGAGAAAGAAAAGGGATAATTGAAAACAATGTCGCATAAGCCAATGAAGCGCTCAGCCTCATAACGCTGTCGTCTATAAATCCCCAAACTGTATCTTTTATTATTTTGAACAGTAGGGGTAAACTAAGCTTTTTCTTTTTCTCCGAATGAATTTCCATTTTAACTTTTCTTTATCCAAACGGCAATATTACGGGCATTAACAGAGAATTTTCCGTTTCCTTTCTCATCTAAAGTGACCTCTTCGGGAATGCTTCCGGTGATTTCATGCCATACTTCCCCTTTATGTTCCTCACCCGGATTCATCATTTTGCTACCGGCTTCATCATTTGACATTAAGAAGACCAGACCGGAACCGGTGTGTTCTTTATCTCCCGTACGGATGAAACCAATGGTAGAAGGATGATCGAAATATTCGATCTGATCACCGTAGGCATATTTTCGCCTTGCATTCAGTAAAGTATCAATGATCGGGGCATGGGGAGACTTTTCGCCTTTTACACCATAATAGTCTCCATAGAACAGGCAGGGATAACCGTTTTTCATCAATAATATCAAACCATAGGCCAGTGGCTTGAACCAGTCCTCTATTTGTGATTCTAACGAACTGCCCAATTGTGAGTCGTGATTATCGACAAAGGTGACTGCTAAATCGCAATGATGTTCGACCAATGTGCCCTTCAAGATATTCTGCAAATCATAATTTTTGCCTTCTTGTGAAGCCTGAAACATATTGTAATGTAACGGAACATCAAATAAGTTGACTTTATGGCCCACAGATTCTATGTATGCATCGAGTGTTTTCAGATCTCCGTTCCAGTATTCACCTACAGCGTAAAAGTTGTTTCCTCTTTCACTCCTTACCGCATCCAGAAATTGTGCGATGAACTTATCCTTCATGTGCTTGATGGCATCCAAACGCATTCCGTCAAGGTTCAGTTCTTTGGAAACCCATTTTCCCCAGCGATTCAGTTCGGCAATTACTTCCGGATGATCCAGGTCGATGTCGTTACATAACAGGAAATCATAGTTTCCATTTTCGCTATCTACACCCTCGCTCCATGCTTTACCTTCTCCTTGTATCTGGAAGATGCCGCTCCGCTTTTTGGCATCGTCAAATCCGGTTCCGGAGAAGTGATACCAATGCCATTTGAAATCAGAATATTTATCCTTGCGTCCATGGAAACTATATCCGGTCCAGCTTTGTATCTCGAACGGCTTTCCCAATCCTTGGGTTCTGTCATGGGGATCGACTTCCACAACCATAAATTTTTCAGTGAAATCACCTCCGGCTTTATGGTTGAGTACTACATCCAGATATACTGAAATGTGGTTTTTATGTAACTCGTCGATCGCTTCTTTCAATTCATCTTTTGTGCCATACTTCGTTCTTACGGTTCCTTTTTGTTCGAATTCGCCAAGATCATACAAGTCATAGGTTGCATAACCTTCATCTTGCTGCTCGTCGGCTTTATAAGCAGGCGGAATCCAAACTGCTGTCACACCGATTTTATGTAGATGTGATGCGTCTTCTTTTAATTGTTTCCACAACTTTCCATCGTTAGGCAGATTCCATTCAAAATACTGCATCATTACGCCATTTTCCATCATCTTAATGCATTTAATTATCAGCAAATAACAAAAAAAGCGGCATAAGGTTCCTTTGTATTTGCCAAAAAGCACTTTTGGCTATTTTGCTTTAAAAAGCTATCTGATGTTGACGGTGGCGTGATTATGACTTTCTGTGGCTAAGCTTGTGTGCTGGTGGCGTTATTTATCTTTCCGTCATATCCCCATTTCACGTAGACGGCTCCCCAGGCAAATCCGGCTCCGAAAGCGGTAAAGATCAAATTATCACCTTTTTTGAGCTTATCTTCGAAATCCCATATACATAACGGAAGTGTGCCGGCACTGGTGTTGCCATAGCGTTCGATATTGATCATGACTTTTTCTAATGGCATATCCAGGCGTTGGGCGACAGCATTGATAATGCGTTGATTGGCTTGGTGGGGAATAACCCAGTCGATTTGGTCTTTCGTTAGCTGATTTCTTTCGATAATCGATTCACAAGCATCTGACATATTGGCTACAGCATATTTGAATACTGTACGGCCTTCCTGATAAAGATAGTGCATGTGATTGTCTATCGTAAAATAAGAAGGAGAACATACGGAGCCGCCGGCTTTCATATGTAAAAAAGGGAGTCCTTTGCCGTCTGTTCTTAAAACAGAATCTATAATGCCTAAATGATCCGTAGTAGGTTCCAGTAAGAAAGCTGCTGCACCATCACCAAAAATAGGACAAGTGGCGCGATCGGTGTAATCTATCACCGATGACATCTTATCGGCACCAACTATGATAACCTTTTTGTATCTTCCCGAACGAATAAAGTTGGCTCCGGTCTCCAGAGCATATAAGAAACCACTGCATACTGCCTGCATATCAAAGGCGAATGCATTTTTTAATCCCACTCTTTCACACAGAATGGAAGCTGTTGAAGGAAGCCGATAATCGGGAGTGGTTGTAGCGACAATTACCAGATCGATGTCATCCGGATGGCTTTTTGTACGTTGCATCAATTGCTTCACAGCCTTACGTGCCATGTATGAAGTGCCAAGACCTTCTTCATTCAGAATACGTCTTTCCTTGATGCCGATACGCCCCATGATCCATTCATCGGTGGTGTCTACAATTCTGGATATCTCATCATTAGTCAGGATGTAATCGGGTACATATCCTCCAACTCCTGTAATTACTGCATTGATTTGTTTCATTAACTTTGTCTAAATAAGTAAGTTCTTAAGTGGGGGAAGTATAAAATGACTCCGAAAACTTACGACTTTTCGGAATTGCATCTAAAATACCGGGCGCAAATATACAGAAAAGAAAGACTTATTCTATATTTTGTAATCTAAATGCATTGATTTTCGTAGTGAGATTAGGATAAGTTATAATACTGAAAATAGAATTAGGGAAATGATAGAGAAAAGGAGAGGTGTTTTTTGTTTAAAAAAGGAAGAAATAATCTATTCTGATTTATACAATAAAAAACTCCTGCAATCATATGACTGCAGGAGTTTGTCAATATAGAATGGCTTAAATTACTTTGCCAAAGCCTGAGCTACGTCAACTGCACAAGCTACTGTACATCCTACCATCGGGTTGTTACCAATTCCCAGGAATCCCATCATTTCTACGTGAGCAGGAACTGAGGATGAACCGGCGAACTGAGCGTCTGAGTGCATACGACCCATTGTGTCTGTCATGCCGTATGAAGCAGGACCAGCAGCCATGTTGTCCGGATGAAGAGTACGACCTGTACCACCACCTGAAGCTACTGAGAAGTATGGCTTACCGGCCAATACACGTTCTTTCTTGTAAGTACCTGCAACCGGGTGCTGGAAACGAGTCGGGTTAGTAGAGTTACCTGTGATAGATACGTCCACGCCTTCTTTCCACATGATGGCTACACCTTCACGTACATCATCTGCACCATAGCATTTTACTTTTGCACGAGGACCGTCAGAGTAAGCAATTTCACGTACTACTTTCAGTTCGCCTGTGAAATAGTCAAACTGTGTCTGAACATAAGTAAAGCCGTTGATACGAGAGATGATCTGAGCAGCGTCTTTTCCAAGACCGTTCAAGATACAACGCAGAGGTTCTTTACGTACTTTGTCTGCTTTTGCAGCGATTTTGATAGCACCTTCGGCAGCAGCGAAAGATTCGTGACCTGCCAGGAAAGCGAAACATTTAGTTTCTTCACGCAACAACATAGCAGCCAGGTTACCATGACCGATACCAACCTTACGGTCGTCGGCTACAGAACCCGGGATACAGAATGCCTGCAGACCGATGCCGATAGCTTCGGCAGCGTCAGCTGCATTTTTGCAACCTTTCTTGATAGCGATAGCAGCACCTACTACGTAAGCCCACTTAGCATTTTCAAAACAGATCGGTTGAGTTTCTTCACACGTTTTATAAGGATCAACTCCAGCAGCTTCGCAGATAGCGTTAGCTTCTTCGATGTCTTTGATACCGTTAGCGTTCAAGGCTTCGATGATGCCTTTGATACGGCGGTCCTGACTTTCAAATTTTACTTCTCTAATCATAATTTCTTTTCCTCCTTATATTATTCGTGACGTGGATCAATGTGTTTAACAGCTCCCTGTTCTGCAGTGAAGCGTCCGTAAGTACCGGTAACTTTCTTCAATGCTTCATTCGCATCAGTACCCTTCTTGATTTCGTCCATGAATTTACCCATGTGGACGAATTCGTATCCGCAGATTTCATCGTTTTTGTCAAGAGCAATTGTCTTGATGTAACCTTCTGCCATTTCAAGGTAACGAGGACCTTTAGCCAAAGTACCGTACAATGTACCTACCTGGCTACGCAGACCTTTACCCAAGTCTTCCAGACCTGCACCGATGATCAGACCACCTTCTGAGAAAGCTGACTGAGTACGTCCGTAAACGATCTGCAGGAAGAGTTCGCGCATAGCAGTGTTGATGGCATCACAAACTAAGTCTGTGTTCAATGCTTCGAGGATAGTTTTTCCCGGGAGGATTTCAGCAGCCATAGCAGCTGAGTGAGTCATACCTGAACAGCCGATAGTTTCAACCAGAGCTTCCTGGATGATACCTTCTTTTACGTTCAGAGTCAGCTTACATGCACCCTGCTGAGGAGCACACCAACCCACACCGTGTGTCAGACCTGAAATATCAACAATTTCTTTTGATTTTACCCATTTTCCTTCTTCGGGTATGGGAGCCGGTCCATGGTTAGGACCCTTCTTTACAACACACATGTGTTCCACTTCGTGTGAATAAGTCATAATTAGCTCTTTTTTTAAGTGATATAATTAAAAATACGTAGTCACGATTCTCAAATCGCTCACAAAGGTAGTCGTTTTATTTGTTTTTGCAAATCGGGTTTTATTACTTTTTTATGAAAAGAGAAAAATAGAAATTTCAGTTTCGTTAGATTGTAATGTGGAGATGACATTTTAGATAATCTTTATTTTGTTGAACTATTACTCTGATTCTTTGTTTCTTTTGAGAAAAATTGATCGGTTATGAATTTGAATGAAGTAGATATACATTATTTAATAGCAGCCATTTGTGTGATAACTTCTGCATTGGTGTTTTACACAATAGGAGTGTGGGGAGAGCGGTTGCAGAAGAAACTGAAATTTTGGCATCTGGTCTTTTTCTTATTGGGGCTGTTGGCTGATTCTGTGGGAACAGCTTTAATGGAGAATATTGCGCGACTCACACACCTGCATGATGAAATACATACTGTGACCGGCATTATCGCTATCTTGTTGATGTTTGTTCACGCTATGTGGGCTATCTGGACGTATGTAAAAGGGAGTGAAAAGGCTAAAGAACATTTCAATCGTTTCAGTATTGTGGTGTGGTGCATTTGGTTGATACCCTACTGTATAGGCGTATATCTTGGTATGTCGTTGCATCATTGAAAATAACCTTATTTGAGAAAGTAATAAAGCTTCATCTCAGCCGCTAAGATGAAGAATTATCCCGTAAGAGAACCATTGAAGAACTCAGGGGATATATCCCAAAGCGATTGGGGAATTTTTAATTATGGGCTTTAAAAATAGGACAGTTTCTAAAAAACTCTTCAAAAAGCCTTTCTGAACCATATATTTCCGTATTTTTGTTTCCTGATATTTATAAATGTAGAATTTACCTTATTATATATAATGGAAATGATAGAAGTTACGGATGCCTCCTTGCAAAAAGCTGCGGGCGAGGGAATGGATGAATTTATCCAGGTGTTTACAGATAAGTATAAAGAAGTGATTGGCGGGGAGCTTACTGCCGAAACAATGCCACTATTGACAGGAGAGCAGCACTCTTTGTTGGCCTATCAGATTTTTCGGGATGAAGTCATGTTTGGTGGTTTTTGTCAATTGATTCAGAATGGGTATGGAGGTTATATCTTTGATAATCCTTTTGCAAAAGTGATGCGTTTGTGGGGAGCCGAGGATTTCTCGAAGTTGGTTTATAAAGCTAAGAAAATATACGATGCCCATCGCCAGGATCTGGAGAAAGAGCGTACGGAGGATGAATTTATGGCGATGTACGAGCAATATGAGGCCTTTGATGATCTTGAAGAAGAATATCTGGATATTGAGGAGGAGGTTACAGCACTGGTAGCAAGCTATGTAGACGATCATTTGGAGTTGTTTGCAAAAATAGTTAAGTGATGGATGCAGTATTTTTTAAGTCTCTGCATTTACTTATTGTGAATTAGAATTTATATCTTTGCAAACTCTAAAAAATAGATTTATGAAACAATTGAAATTAATGGTGTTGGCCTTAACCCTGTTGATGGGTACTATGTTTACTTCATGTATGGATTCCGGAGAAAACGGTCCTCAGCAGTGGGCTGGTGTGGTGAAAGTGAATGATAGAATGGGTTATGTTACGTTTACAGATGCCGCCGGTACGGAACTTATCCCCACTAACACAGTTCCTGTTACTTTGAGTGCAAGAATGGCCTATATTTATTGTCAGGTTGATGAAGGTCAGGACCTCTCGACAAATCCTAAACAGATTAAGGTTACGCTTTTAGCAGATGCGACTGGAATCGATGCTCCTGCAGTTACTACTACGGCTGTCGGTGGTTCGGGAGATGTGACTACTAATGCACCAATTGGTTCATTGAGTTTTGCATCAGGATATTCAACGGTAGCCCCATTCCAGTTTAGTGAAAATACAATTGTATTGCCGGTACTTTACCGTGTGAAAAATGTAAGTACTCCGGAAGATATTAAGAATGAACTCGCTAAACATTCTTTTACTCTGGTTTGTTATACAGATGATATTACTTCAGGTGCTACAGAACTGAAACTCCATTTGCGTTATGCTGTTAATGATGAAACTACTGCTATAGTAGAACGTGCGACACGTACTTCCAGCTTTAAAGCTTATGATATCACTGAATTTTTGAGAGAATATAAGCAGAAGAGTGGACAAGATAAACCAGCCAAAATTATTGTGGTGGCGCAGCAGAATGAATACAATAATAAAATAGAAGATTCTTCTACTACAGAGAAGGCGTATGAAATAGAATATAAAACCGCTAAATAATTTGAATTACAAAGCATTATTTCAAATAGCAATGTCATTGATTTCCTCTCCGGCCAAGGCCTGGGAGGAAATTCGTTTAGAGGATAGACGGGCAGTTCTTACTGTTTTTGTCTATCCTATGATTGGTTTATGCGGTTTATCCGTATTCATTGGTGCTTTGTGGACCAATGGATGGGGAGGACCGCAAAGTTTCCAATTGGCCATGACGCAGTGTTGTGCAGTGGCGGTAGCTTTGTTCGGAGGCTATTTTCTGGCAGCTTATGCCATCAATCAGATGGGGATAAAAATGTTTGGCATGTCCAATGATATCCCTTTGGCACAGCAGTTTGCAGGCTATGCATTAGTTGTCACCTTTTTGTTGCATATAGTGACCGGATTGCTTCCGGATTTCAGTATTATCGGTTGGTTGCTCCAGTTTTATATCGTTTATGTGGTATGGGAAGGAGCAAGAGTCGTGATGCTGGTGGAAGAAAAGAATCGGTTGCGTTACACCATTTTCTCGTCGATTTTGTTAATACTATGTCCGGCGGTAATACAAGTTGTGTTCAACAAGCTAACAGCTATATTAAATTAAGAAAATAAAATGAAACTGGCTCCTATAAATATAAAGAATAAACGTGCTACTTTCGACTATGAGTTGATCGATACTTATACAGCAGGTATTGTGCTGACAGGAACGGAGATTAAGTCCATCCGTTTGGGAAAAGCAAGTCTTGTAGATACGTTTTGTTATTTTGCGAAAGGTGAATTGTGGGTGAAGAACATGCACATTGCCGAATATTTTTATGGTTCGTATAATAACCATGCGGCTCGGCGTGACCGTAAATTGTTACTGAGCAAAAAGGAGCTGAATAAGTTGGAACGAGGGACGAAAGACGCCGGATTTACCATTGTCCCGGTTCGTTTGTTTATTAATGAAAGAGGTCTGGCCAAAGTAGTTGTGGCTTTGGCAAAAGGTAAAAAGCAATATGACAAGCGGGAGGCTTTGAAAGAAAAAGACGACCGCCGCGATATGGACAGAATGTTTAAACGATGATAGGTTTGTACCTTTAGCAATGAAAAGAACTATTCAACAGCTGGTACCTGAACGTATCCTTATATTGGATGGCGCTATGGGTACTATGATTCAGCAATATAATCTTAGAGAAGAGGATTTCCGCAGTGAGCGCTTTGCGCATATTCCCGGTCAACTGAAAGGGAATAATGATTTACTTTGTCTCACACGCCCTGACGTGGTTCAGGATATACACCGTAAATATTTGGAAGCCGGTGCCGATATTATTGAGACGAATACATTTAGTTCCACCACAATTTCCATGGCCGATTATCATGTACAGGAGTATGTGCGTGAAATCAATCAGACGGCCGTGAAGCTGGCACGAGAAGTAGCCGATGAATATACGGCACTCAATCCCGATAAACCTCGTTTTGTGGCCGGTTCGGTTGGTCCTACCAATAAAACATGTTCCATGTCTCCGGATGTGAATAATCCGGCCTATCGTGCCGTGACTTATGATGAAATGGCCGATGCTTATCAACAGCAAATGGAAGCGATGCTTGAAAGTGGGGTAGATGCTTTGTTGATAGAAACTATTTTTGATACGCTGAATGCAAAAGCCGCTATTCTGGCAGCGGAGCGTGCTATGCAGGCAACTGGGTTTAAAGTACCGGTTATGTTGTCGGTGACGGTTTCTGATATAGGGGGGCGTACCCTTTCCGGCCAGACACTGGAAGCTTTTCTGGCTTCGGTACAACATGCCGATATTTTTTCTGTCGGTCTGAACTGTTCATTTGGTGCAAAGCAACTGAAGCCGTTTTTGGAGCAACTGGCCGCGCGTGCTCCTTACTATATCAGTGCATATCCGAATGCAGGTTTGCCTAACAGTCTGGGAAAATATGACCAGACCCCGGCGGATATGGCACATGAAGTAGAAGAATATATCCATGAAGGTTTGATTAATATCATCGGCGGATGCTGTGGTACTACCGACGCTTATATTGCCGAATATCCCGCGTTGATTGCCGGTGCCAAACCGCATGTTCCGGCTCGTAGGCCGGATTGTATGTGGCTTTCGGGATTGGAACTGCTGGAAGTAAAGCCTGAAATTAATTTTGTCAACGTTGGTGAACGTTGCAATGTAGCGGGTTCCCGTAAGTTCCTCCGTCTTATAAATGAAAAGAAATACGATGAAGCATTGTCTATAGCCCGGCAGCAGGTGGAAGACGGGGCGCTGATTATCGATGTCAATATGGATGACGGACTGCTGGATGCGAAAGAAGAGATGACAACTTTCCTGAATCTGGTGGCTTCGGAACCTGAAATAGCTCGTGTCCCTGTGATGATCGATTCTTCAAAATGGGAGGTTATCGAGGCTGGCTTGAAGTGTCTCCAGGGAAAATCAATTGTGAATTCCATTTCGTTGAAAGAAGGAGAGGAAAAATTCCTTGAACATGCTCAAACAGTTCGTCAGTATGGCGCGGCTGTAGTAGTGATGGCTTTTGACGAAAAAGGACAGGCTGATACGGCTGCCCGTAAAATAGAAGTTTGTGAACGTGCTTATCGTTTACTTGTAGATAAGATTGGGTTTAACCCGCACGATATCATTTTCGATCCGAACGTACTGGCTGTAGCAACAGGTATTGAGGAACATAATAATTATGCGGTAGACTTTATAGAAGCAACTGCCTGGATTAAAAAGAATCTTCCCGGAGCACATATCAGCGGAGGAGTAAGTAACTTATCGTTCTCATTCCGTGGAAATAATTATATTCGTGAAGCTATGCATGCCGTATTTCTTTACTATGCCATTCAGAAAGGTATGGATATGGGGATTGTAAACCCTGGTACTTCTGTGCTGTATACGGATATTCCGGCGGATGTGCTTGAGAGAATAGAGGATGTGGTATTGAACCGGCGTCCTGATGCTGCCGAACGATTGATTGAACTGGCTGATAAATTGAAGGAGGCTTCGGCAGGTAATGCTTCAGCAGGACAACCGGTGAAGCATGATGCCTGGCGGGACGGGACGGTAGAAGAACGGTTGCAATATGCTTTGGTAAAGGGGATCGGAGATTTTCTGGAAGAAGATCTTGCAGAAGCCTTGCCTCAATATGATAAGGCGGTAGATGTGATTGAGGGACCGTTGATGGATGGAATGAATCATGTAGGCGAGTTGTTCGGTGAAGGTAAAATGTTCCTTCCGCAAGTGGTGAAAACAGCCCGTACGATGAAGAAAGCCGTTGCAATCTTACAACCGGTCATAGAGTCGGAAAAGGTGGAAGGAACCTCTTCTGCCGGAAAGGTTCTGTTGGCTACAGTGAAGGGAGATGTGCATGATATCGGTAAAAATATTGTTTCGGTTGTGATGGCTTGTAACGGTTATGATATCATTGACCTGGGAGTGATGGTGCCGGCTGAATCGATTGTTCAAAAAGCCATAGAGGAAAAGGTAGATATGATAGGCCTTAGTGGATTGATTACTCCTTCGTTGGAGGAGATGGTGCATGTGGCTATGGAGTTGGAGAAAGCCGGACTGGATATTCCATTATTAATAGGTGGAGCAACCACATCCAAACTACATACTGCACTGAAAATTGCTCCGGTATATCATGCACCGGTGGTTCATCTGAAAGATGCTTCACAGAATGCCGGTGTCGCTGCCCGGTTGATGAGTCCGAAATTGAAAGAAGAACTGGCGCAGGAGCTGTCTGGTGAATATCAGGTACTCCGTGATAAGAGTGGTCTGATGAAGCGGGAAACTGTTTCATTGAAAGAAGCTCAAGAAAAAAGGTTGAAACTATTTTGATAAAAAAGAATCTATGGGAACAAAGAAAGTGATTTATGCATGGGCGATTGGATTGCTTTGGATGATTTCATTCACTGCTTGTTCATCTTCTTCCCCAAAAGAAGCCCCGTCAACATCCAATGCTGCTTTGGATAATATTTTTGCGCGTAAGAGTGTACGTGCTTATCTGGATAAGGAAGTAGAGAAAGAGAAAATAGACTTGATGTTACGTGCCGGTATGGCTGCTCCGTCAGGAAAAGACCTTCGTCCCTGGGAGTTTGTACTGGTCACTGATCGGGTTGCTCTCGATTCTATGGCTTCTGCATTGCCTTATGCAAAGATGTTGACTCAGGCTCGTTATGCCATTGTTGTATGTGGTGATGTAGCCCGTTCTTCTTATTGGTATCTGGATTGTTCGGCTGCTGCGCAGAATATTCTGTTAGCTGCTGAGGCTCAGGGATTGGGTGCAGTATGGACAGCTGCTTATCCTTATGAAGACCGCATCCGGGTTGTCCGCAAGTATACGGAGCTTCCGGGAAACATAATGCCCTTATGTGTGATTCCTTTCGGGTATCCGGCTGCTCTGCAGGAACCTAAGCAGAAATACGATGAGAAGAAAGTTCATTACGAGAAATATTAAACCGTAAATTGATTTTTCTGAAAGCTGCCCTGATAAAAAGAGGCGGCTTTTTTATTTTTGTTCCTTTTCTTTTTTTATAAATTCTGCCTTTTGTTTTTCCATTTCAATAAATTCCTTACATTTGCACCAATATTAATCGAAATCTAATACAAGAATGTTTGGAATAAGCGACTCTCTTATCATTTTGCCATATCTGCTTTCGGTAGTATGTGTGCTTTTTGCTGCCTGGTTTGGTCTTAAATATTGGAATAAAGACGACGAAAAAGATAAAACACGATGAATACATTTACACTTGGACTGATTGTGATAGCTTATCTGCTATCATTGGCTTATCTTGGTTTTTTAGGTTATAAAAAGACAACTTCCGCCAGTGATTATCTGGTAGGGGGGCGACAGATGAATCCATTTGTCATGGCACTTTCTTATGGTGCTACTTTCATATCTGCTTCTGCCATTGTCGGTTTTGGTGGGGTGGCTGCTGCCTTCGGTATGGGTATTCAGTGGCTTTGTTTTCTGAATATGTTTATCGGGGTGGTGATTGCGTTTATCTTTTTCGGCCTCCGGACACGCAGGATGGGAGCCAGACTGAATGTCAGTACATTTCCACAATTGTTGGGCAGGCATTATCGTTCACGGGGGATACAGGTGTTTGTGGCCGCAGTTATTTTTCTTGGAATGCCTTTGTATGCGGCAGTGGTAATGAAGGGAGGAGCAGTTTTTATCGAACAGATTTTTCAGATTGATTTTAATGTCTCGCTTTTGATATTCACCCTGGTGATAGCAGCCTATGTGATAGCTGGAGGTATGAAGGGGGTGATGTATACGGATGCTTTGCAGGCGGTTATTATGTTTGGCTGTATGCTGTTCTTGCTTTTTTCATTGTATCGGGTACTGGATATGGGCTTTACGGAAGCTAATCAGGCGCTGACAGATATTGCTCCTTTGGTTCCGGAGAAATTCAAAGCGTTAGGACATCAAGGATGGACTGCCATGCCTGTTACCGGTTCACCTCAATGGTATACATTGGTCACTTCTTTGATTCTGGGAGTTGGGATCGGTTGTCTTGCTCAACCTCAATTGGTGGTTCGTTTTATGACTGTAGAGAGTAGTAAACAACTGAACCGGGGAGTCTTTATCGGATGTTTTTTCCTGATTATCACCGTAGGTGCTATTTATCATGCAGGGGCACTAAGTAATCTTTTCTTTCTTAAAACCGAAGGTGTAGTGGCTACAGAAGCAGTCAAAGATATGGATAAAATTATTCCATACTTTATAAATAAAGCAATGCCGGACTGGTTTGCCGCACTTTTCATGCTTTGCATTCTTTCTGCCAGTATGTCTACACTGAGTTCACAGTTCCATACGATGGGTGCCTCGGTCGGTTCTGATATTTATGGTACTTACAAGCCTCGTTCACGTGGCAAACTGACTAATGTAATTCGTCTGGGAGTGCTGTTCTCAATATTAGTGAGTTATATCATTTGTTATATGTTGCCCAATGATATTATTGCCCGTGGAACTTCTATTTTTATGGGTATCTGTGCAGCAGCTTTCCTTCCCGCATATTTTTGTGCCTTATATTGGAAACGCGCTACCCGGCAGGGAGTGATGGCAAGCCTTTGGATAGGAACTATAGGAAGCTTATTTGCTTTAGCCTTTCTTCATCAGAAAGAAGCGGCAGCTATGGGGGTATGCAGATGGCTTTTCGGTAAGGATGTGTTGATTGAAACCTATCCTTTTCCGATGATAGATCCTATATTGTTTGCATTACCATTGTCAGTGGCAGCTGTTATCATTATAAGTTTGCTGACAGGAAAAGGAAAAAAATAAAAATGCGTTGTCAAGAGTCTGCAATTTTTTTGATTGCAGACTTTAGAAGCATTTCAGCTTTTTATTTTTTTCTTGTACGATTCGTACCTCGAATTGATATCTCTCACAAAATTATATGTTTCTATTCCACGAAAATATCCGTTTTTACACACCGGATCGGTGAAGTACTCTTCATTGCTTTTCAGTAGGATGTAATTTTCTACATTATCGGTCCATACCGTTTTATTTTTGCCATATTTATCTGCCAGTGCAATAGCGTCAAAAATATGTCCCAATCCGGCATTATATGAAGCGAGGATAAATTTAATCCGCTCCTGTTTATCTGGAACCATACTCAGACTACGGTCTGTGGCTGCAATATATTTTACGGCAGCTTTGATACTTTCTTCCGGATTTTGCTCTTTTCCCGGTGGGACTCCCATTGCACGTGCGGTAGCGGGCATTAATTGCATCAATCCCTTTGCTCCTGCCCATGATACGGCAGTTGTATCGAAGTTGGATTCTGTATAAGCTAAAGATGCCAGCAGGCGCCAGTCCCAGCCTATCTCTTTGGCGTATTTTTTGAATAAGTTATCGTAGTGAGAGATTTTGCCTTCTTTTAAAGACAAGATGGGAGAGTGGGGCATTGCTTTGCTGATTTCGAAATATCTTTTCATACTGGCTGTATACGCAGGTGAGGTCATATTTTCTTTATGCCATTTGTTTGCTGCTTCTGCCAGTTGCGGGCAATCTTTACGCACTGCCCATGCAGCCCGTTGGTCAAAACTGATAGAAAGGCCGGTATTCAGATTGGGATAATAAGTAGCATTCAGTTTGGCTACATCATTATCCGCAACTGTATAGGGGATTTTACCTTGTGCAACCTGAGTTATCAGGTCTTCAGCGGTAATGCTGTCATTAGTTACTTTATGAATATGAATACCTCCGCCAAGCTCTTTATCCAGATTGACCAACCGCTCGTAATATTTGCCAGGTTTCACGTATATATCTTTGCCGATCAATTCGGTTACATCCTTCAGTGGTTTTATTTTTCCGGTGTTTCGTTGAACAATCACCTGGTGGGTGATCACTTCTTCACCGCAATAAATCAGACTGTCTTTTAATTCTTTGGTAATTGGAATATTATATGCGATAAGATCTCCTTCACCATTCAGCAATTTCCGGATTAATTCCGGTACATTCTTGGCAACCTCTATGCGTAATTTTACGCCTAAATTTTTAGCGAATTGTTCACTGAGCTCATACTGGAAACCCATGTCTTGCCCACGGTAAATGAAATAAGATGTTGAACTGTAAAGAGTGAGAACGACGAGTTCGCCACTATCTTTGATTTGCTCCAGATCGTGTGCCGAGGTATCTTCTGTAACGATTACCTGCTTATTACGGCAGGACAGTATACAGAAGAGCAGGAAAAAGAGAGAGTAAACTACGAGGTGCCGTTTCATGACTAACCGATGTGTTTTTTGATGTACATGGTCAATATATCGATAGCTACTTGATTGCTTCCCCCTTCAGGGACAATCAGGTCGGCATAACGCTTACAAGGTTCGATGAACTGCAAATGCATGGGTTTCAGGACGCGTGTGTATCGTTCCATTACAGCTTCTGCCGTACGGCCCCGTTCCACTACATCACGTTGGATGACGCGTATCAGCCGTTCATCAGGATCGGCATCGACGAATATTTTCAGGTCCATCATATTACGCAGTTTTTTGTCGCATAGGGCCAGTATACCTTCGATAATGACAACTTCACGTGGCTCAATATGTATCGTTTCGGGCTGACGGGTACAGGTCAGATAGGAATAGGTGGGCTGCTCAATGCACTTGCCTTCTCTCAGCATGGAAACATGTTTAGACAAAAGGCTCCACTCAAAAGCGTCCGGATGATCAAAATTGATGTTCTGCCGTTCCTCCACCGGCACATGACTGCTGTCTTTATAGTATGAATCCTGTGGCAGTAATACTACTTCGCCAGCCGGCAGACTCTCAATGATTTTCCGTACGACGGTGGTCTTTCCTGAGCCTGTTCCGCCTGCTATTCCTATTATTAACATCCTTTTATAGTGTATATTTGAAACAAATAGAGTAATTTTGCAATTGTAAAAAACAACTTCGGCTGACAAATATAAAAACAAATAATTAAAATAACAACGTAATGGTAAAACACATTGTATTATTTAAGTTAAGAGACGATGTTTCTGTAGAAAAGAAACTCGTTGTGATGAATAGTTTTAAAGAAGCTATCGAAGCATTGCCTGCTAAAATCTCTGTGATCCGTAAGATTGAGGTCGGGCTGAATATGAATCCGGGGGAAACCTGGAATATTGCGTTGTATAGTGAATTTGATAATCTGGATGATGTAAAGTTTTACGCTACCCATCCCGAACATGTGGCTGCCGGTAAAATTCTGGCGGAAACGAAAGAGAGCCGGGCGTGTGTAGATTATGAATTTTAGTTATAAAAAATGATAGCTATTTAAGATTTGCCGAAAACTCAAACCTGGAAATTTCGATAGCTGTTATATTTTTAGAAACATCATAAAAAATTAAAGAATGAAGAAATTATCCTCTTTTCTGCTTTTACTGTTGGTTGTGTTTACGACACAGGCGCAGATACAAGAACCTGTAAAGTTTAAAACAGAGCTGAAAACCCTGTCGGGTGCTGAAGCCGAAATCGTTTTTACTGGTACGATTGAAGCCGGTTGGCATGTATATTCTACCGATCTGGGTGATGGTGGTCCTATTTCTGCTACTTTTAATGTGGATAAGATATCAGGTGCCGAAGTGGTTGGTAAATTGACCCCGAGGGGAAAAGAAGTTTCGAGCTTTGATAAGCTATTCGAAATGAAGGTGCGTTATTTTGAAAAGACAGCCCAGTTCGTACAAAAGATAAAGTTTACCGGCAATGATTATTCAATTGAAGGTTATATGGAGTATGGAGCTTGTAACGATGAAAACTGTTTACCTCCTACACAAGTCCCTTTCAAGCTTTCGGGTAAGGCGGCTGTAACTGCTGCAACTTCGGTAAAAGAGACTCCTGCAGCATCGGTTGAAGAGCCTGTCGCATCAGTTTCTGATAGTATTATAGAACCGGCAGCTACTGCTGTTACTCCTGCTGTAGGCAGCATTGATTTATGGAAGCCGGTTATTAATGATTTGAAGAAGTTCGGAGAAGCAAATTCTCAGGAAGATATGTCCTGGATCTATATCTTTATTACAGGATTCCTGGGAGGTTTGCTGGCCTTGTTTACTCCTTGTGTATGGCCTATCATACCGATGACGGTAAGCTTCTTTTTAAAAAGGAGCAAAGATAAAAAGAAAGGTATCCGTGATGCATGGACTTATGGTGCATCTATCGTTGTGATCTATGTGGCATTGGGACTTGCCATTACTTTGATATTTGGTGCCAGTGCGCTAAATGCTCTTTCCACCAATGCGGTCTTCAATATTCTGTTCTGTCTGATGTTGATCGTATTTGCCGCCTCTTTCTTTGGAGCTTTCGAACTGACACTTCCTGCAAAATGGAGTACGGCTGTAGATAGTAAAGCAGAAGCTACCAGCGGATTACTGAGTATTTTCTTGATGGCATTTACATTATCGCTTGTATCTTTCTCTTGTACAGGCCCTATTATCGGATTCCTGTTAGTACAGGTTTCTACTACCGGCAGCGTAGTTGCTCCTGCGATTGGTATGCTCGGTTTTGCCATTGCGCTGGCTCTGCCGTTCACTTTATTCGCCTTATTCCCGTCTTGGCTGAAATCAATGCCTAAGTCAGGAGGCTGGATGAATGTGATTAAAGTAACATTGGGCTTTTTGGAATTGGCTTTTGCTCTAAAATTCCTGTCTGTTGCCGATTTGGCATATGGATGGAGAATTCTGGATCGTGAAACTTTCCTTGCTTTGTGGATTGTGATTTTTGCTTTGCTTGGTTTCTATCTGTTAGGCAAGATCAAGTTTCCACACGATGACGATGATACGAAAGTGAGCGTTCCTCGTTTTTTCATGGCACTGATCTCTTTGGCTTTTGCCATTTATATGATTCCGGGCCTGTGGGGAGCACCTTTGAAGGCTGTTAGTGCTTTTGCACCACCTATGAAGACTCAGGACTTTAATCTTTATACCAATGAGGTACATGCTAAGTTCGACGATTATGACTTGGGTATGGAATATGCCCGCCAGCATAACAAACCGGTGATGCTCGATTTTACAGGATATGGTTGTGTGAACTGTCGTAAGATGGAGCTTGCCGTATGGACTGATCCGAAGGTAAGTAGCATTATCAATAATGATTATGTATTGATTACCCTTTATGTTGATAACAAGACTCCACTTACCGAACCGGTGAAGATTACAGAGAATGGAACAGAACGTACTCTGCGTACGGTAGGTGATAAATGGAGTTATCTGCAGCGTGTGAAATTTGGTGCCAATGCCCAGCCTTTTTATGTTTTGATTGATAATGAAGGTAAGCCGCTGAACAAGTCATATGCTTATGATGAAGATATATCCAAGTATATAGACTTCTTGCAGACCGGACTTGAGAACTACCGGAAAGAAAAATAAATAGTGTGTTCAATAAATGAAAAGAAAGGCTGCCTTCGCATAAAGCGGGGCAGCCTTTCTTATGTTTTATTATTGCTTTATCGCATTGGTACTTCCATTAACAATAAAGTTGCTTCCTGGATTACCTCCACTTTAAAGTTCTTCGTATCCCAGAGTCCGATACCGTCACGCTTTGATAACAGATTATCTGCAACCTTTACATCCCCTTCGATGATGAAGATATAAACTCCGTTGCCTTCTTGGTGCAATTTGTATTCAAAGCTTTTTCCGGCATCAAATGTTCCCATGGAAAACCAGGCATCTTGTTTGATGGAAGCAGGTACCTTACCGTCAGGCGAGATAATCAAGATCGGTTCGTTTCTTTTCAGTAAGGGGCGGATATCGTAGTTGTTATATTCCGGTTCTGTATTCTCGATTCTCGGAAATATCCATATTTGTAGGAATTCTAACTGTTCTTTATCGCTGCCATTATATTCGCTGTGAAAGATACCTTTACCCGTACTCATTACTTGGATATCGCCGGGAGTGATGGTTTGGGTGTTTTTTACACTGTCACCATGTCTCAGATAACCTTTCAAGGGAATAGAAATCACTTCCATATTCTGGTGAGGATGTGTATCAAATCCCATTGATGGAGCTACACTGTCATCATTCAGCACTCTCAATGCGCCAAAATGCATTCTCGATGGGTTGTAATAGTTTGCAAAGCTAAATGTATGGTAGGTTTTAAGCCAGCCATGATTGAAATAACCTCTGGAGGAGGCTTTGTCTACTACTGTTTTCATATTTTTCCTTTCTTCAATAGAATATTCGTATAACAAATGAATGATAGATAAAGTTCTGGTAGCGAGAATTGTGCATTTTACAAAAAGATTTATATCTTTGAGCAATTTAAAATAGGAAAGTATGAAAAAGATTATTAATCCTTGGAAGGGAATGGAAGGATATAATTGCTTTGGTTGTGCTCCCAACAATGAAGCCGGTGTGAAAATGGAATTTTATGAAGAGGATGATGAAGTGATAAGTATCTGGCGTCCGCGTCCCGAATACCAAGGATGGATTGATACGTTGCATGGAGGCATTCAGGCGGTACTTCTCGATGAAATCTGTGCCTGGGTGGTTCTCCGGAAGTTACAGACGACAGGAGTGACATCGAAAATGGAAACTCGCTATCGTAAGTCGATCAATACTAATGATTCGCATGTAGTACTCAAGGCACATATTAAAGAGGTGAAACGCAATATTGTACTGATAGAGGCACGTCTTTATAACAAAAATGGAGAATTGTGTACGGAAGCGATCTGCACTTATTTCACTTTTCCGAAGGAAAAAGCTAAAGAAGAGATGCACTTTTTATCATGTGGAGTAGAAGATGAAGAGATACTCCCTTTGATTTGAAAGAAAAACGGAAGTTTTTCTGATAATTGTTTGGTGATTCGGAACTAATAGTTTATTTTTGTCGCATAAAGAATGAAGATATGAACATTACTATTACACATCGCCATCATCATTACTCGATCGAATAACTCGGTGGGCAGGATGATATTGTGTATATATATGATAGAATACGAGGCTTACCGATAAGGTGGGCCTTTTTTATTTTCCGGATATTGAATTTAAATTGTAAATTAAGATATTGTAATTATGTTAAGAATCGCAGTACAAGCCAAGGGGCGTCTTTTTGAAGAAACGATGGCCCTTCTTGAAGAATCAGACATCAAACTGAGCACAACTAAACGTACTTTACTCGTACAGTCGTCTAATTTTCCAATTGAGGTGCTTTTCCTCCGTGATGACGATATTCCACAATCTGTGGCTACGGGAGTTGCTGATCTTGGTATAGTGGGAGAAAATGAATTCGTAGAAAAACAAGAAGACGCAGAAATTATTAAGCGTCTTGGATTCAGCAAATGTCGTTTATCTCTGGCTATGCCCAAAGATATTGAATATCCCGGTCTAAGTTGGTTTAATGGAAAGAAAATTGCTACTTCATATCCGGGAATTCTGGATAATTTCATGAAAAGTAATGGAGTTAAAGCCGAGGTTCATGTCATTACCGGATCTGTAGAGGTTGCTCCAGGCATCGGACTGGCGGATGCCATTTTTGATATTGTCAGTTCCGGTTCTACGTTGGTCAGCAATCGTCTGAAAGAAGTGGAGGTCGTGATGAAGTCGGAAGCTCTGCTGATAGGCAATAAGAATATGAGTAAAGAGAAGAAAGAGGTATTGGACGAATTGCTTTTCCGTATGGATGCCGTGAAAACAGCCGAAGATAAAAAATATGTATTAATGAATGCACCTAAAGATAAGTTGGATGATATTATTGCCGTATTGCCGGGGATGAAGAGTCCTACCGTAATGCCATTGGCACAGGAAGGCTGGTGCTCTGTGCATACAGTACTTGATGAAAAACGATTTTGGGAGATTATAGGTAAACTGAAAGCACTGGGAGCGGAGGGAATTTTAGTATTGCCTATTGAAAAGATGATTATTTAAGCGAGTCTGTTTGTTGAACTTTTAATTAAAAAAATAATGAAACTGATTAAATACCCCGATAGATCGCAGTGGGATGAAATTCTGAAGCGGCCCGTACTCAACACAGAAAGCCTTTTTGATACTGTACGTGATATTATTAATCGTGTAAGAGTTGGTGGGGACCGGACGGTGATGGAGTATGAAGCTATGTTTGATAAAGCCGAACTCACTTCACTGGCCGTTACACTCGAAGAGATTGAAGAAGCTGAAAAAGAGGTTCCTATAGAATTGAAAGCTGCCATTTATCTGGCTAAACGCAATATTGAGGCTTTCCATGCTGCACAGCGTTTTGAGGGGAAAAAGGTAGATACTATGGAAGGGGTTACTTGTTGGCAGAAGGCAGTAGCCATTGAAAAGGTCGGCTTATATATCCCCGGAGGAACGGCCCCTTTATTCTCTACCGTGCTTATGCTTGCAATTCCTGCCAAGATTGCCGGCTGCAAAGAGATTGTACTTTGCACACCACCTGACAAAAATGGGAAAGTGCATCCGGCAATCCTTTTTGCTGCCCATCTGGCCGGAGTCAGCAAAATATTTAAGGTGGGTGGAGTACAGGCCATTGCTTCTATGGCATACGGAACAGAGAGTATTCCTAAGGTTTATAAGATATTTGGTCCGGGAAACCAGTATGTTACAGCAGCCAAACAACTTGTTAGCTTGAGGGATGTAGCCATTGATATGCCGGCCGGACCTTCAGAAGTAGAAGTGCTGGCTGACGAATCTGCTAATCCAGTGTTTGTTGCCGCTGATCTTCTGTCTCAGGCGGAACATGGAGTGGATAGTCAGGCTGTGTTGATTACGACGTCTGAAAAATTGCAAACGGAAGTCGTATATGAAGTTGAGCGACAGTTGGGCTATCTGAACCGCCGCGACATTGCCGAGAAATCTTTGGCCAACAGTAAGTTGATATTAGTGAAGGATATGGATGAGGCGCTGGAATTGACTAATGCTTATGCGCCAGAACATCTGATTATTGAGACTAAGAATTACATGGAAGTATCCGGACGGATCATTAATGCTGGTTCTGTATTCTTGGGAGCCTTCTCTCCCGAAAGTGCAGGTGATTATGCTTCGGGAACTAATCATACCCTGCCAACGAATGGTTATGCCAAAGCTTATAGTGGGGTAAGTCTCGACAGTTTCATCCGTAAAATTACCTTTCAGGAGATACTTCCTGATGGAATGGCTGCTATTGGTCCGGCTATCGAAGTAATGGCTGCAAATGAACATTTGGATGCACACAAAAATGCAGTAACCGTTAGATTAAAGGAGATAAGAAAATGAGAACATTGCAAGAATTAACCCGGTCGAATATCTGGAGGCTAAAACCTTATTCTTCGGCTCGTGACGAATATAACGGAGCGGCTGCATCCGTCTTTTTGGATGCTAACGAGAATCCCTATAACTTACCGCACAATCGTTATCCCGATCCGATGCAGCGGGATCTGAAATCGGAGTTATCCAAAATCAAAAAAGTACCTCCCGCCCATATATTTCTCGGGAATGGCAGTGATGAAGCTATCGACCTGGTATTCCGTGCTTTCTGTGAACCGGGTGAAGATAACGTAGTAGCCATTGATCCTACATACGGCATGTATCAGGTTTGTGCCGATGTCAATGATGTGGAATATCGCAAAGTGTTACTCCACGATGATTTCCAGTTTTCGGCTGAAGAGTTGTTGGCGGCGGCGGATGAACGGACAAAGATGATTTTTATTTGTTCTCCTAATAATCCCACGGGAAACGATCTGCTTCGTTCTGAGATAGTAAAGGTCATTGGCGGATTCGAAGGATTGGTTATTTTGGATGAAGCTTACAATGACTTCTCTGACCAACCGTCATTCTTATCCGAGTTGGATAAATATCCGAATCTGGTTGTTCTACAGACCTTTTCCAAGGCATTTGGGTGCGCAGCCATTCGTTTGGGAATGGCCTTTGCTTCCGAAGGGATTATCGCAATCCTGAACAAAATTAAATATCCGTATAATGTGAATCAGTTGACCCAGCAGCAAGCTATAGAGATGCTTCACAAATATTACGAGATAGAACGTTGGGTAAAAACGTTGAAAGAGGAGAGGGGATATCTGGAAGAAGCTTTTATTGAGCTGCCTTGCGTGTTACAGGTGTTTCCGTCGAATGCGAATTTTTTCCTGGCGCGTGTAACCGATGCGGTGAAGATTTATAACTACCTGGTGGGAGAGGGAATTATTGTACGTAACAGAAATTCCATTTCATTGTGTGGTAATTGTCTTCGTGTAACTGTAGGTACACGGGCTGAGAATGCCAGACTGATTGGAGCACTGAAAAAATATCAATAGGAAAAATGAAAAAAAAAGTACTGTTTATAGACCGTGATGGCACCCTTGTCATCGAACCTCCCATCGACTATCAACTCGATTCTTTGGAGAAGCTTGAATTTTATCCTAAAGTCTTTCGTAATCTGGGCTTTATCCATAGTAAACTCGACTTTGAATTTGTCATGGTGACCAATCAGGATGGACTGGGTACTTCTTCTTTTCCGGAGGAGACATTCTGGCCGGCCCACAATCTGATGCTGAAAACTTTAGAGGGAGAAGGTATTACGTTCGATGATATATTGATAGACCGTAGTATGCCGGCAGATCATGCACCTACGAGGAAGCCGCGTACCGGTATGCTGACTAAATACATTTCTAATCCGGAATATGATCTGGAAGGCAGTTTTGTCATAGGTGACCGTCCGACAGATGTCGAACTTGCCAAAAATTTAGGTTGCCGTGCTATCTATCTTCAGGAGAACACTGACTTATTGAAAGAAAAGGGATTAGAATCCTACTGTGTCCTTGCTACTACAGACTGGGACCGGATAGCTGAATTTCTTTTTGCAGGAGAACGAAAAGCAGAAGTGCATCGTACGACAAAGGAAACGGATATTTGGGTAGCTCTCAACTTGGATGGTAATGGTGCCTGTGAAATTTCTACCGGATTGGGCTTTTTCGACCACATGCTTGAGCAGATCGGTAAGCACTCCGGCATGGATCTGAGCATTCGGGTGAAGGGTGATCTGGAGGTAGACGAGCATCATACCATAGAGGATACGGCCATAGCTTTGGGCGATTGTATTTATCAGGCGCTGGGCAGTAAACGTGGAATTGAACGTTATGGCTATGCTTTACCCATGGATGATTGCCTTTGCCAGGTATGCCTTGATTTCGGAGGTCGTCCTTGGTTAGTATGGGATGCCGAATTCAAACGTGAAAAAATAGGAGAGATGCCCACTGAGATGTTTCTACACTTTTTTAAGTCGTTGAGCGATGCTGCCAAGATGAATTTGAATGTCAAAGCCGAGGGACAGAATGAACATCATAAGATAGAAGGCATTTTCAAAGCTTTGGCCCGTGCACTGAAAATGGCATTGAAACGGGATATTTATCATTTTGAATTGCCATCCAGTAAAGGGGTACTGTAAAGAATCAAGGATTATCTTTGCTTTTTTGACATATAAATCCCCCTCTTATAATAAATGCACGTTTATTATAAAAGGGGGATAATAACTCTGTAACTTTCCTTATAGAACGTTTTGCGTAAGCTGAAAAAGAAGGATCTCTATTTCTTTTTCACGAACGAGTCCGGATAGGTGCAGACATTTAGCTTTTCCGTATTTTCTTTCTCACGAAGCCAAGTGTCGAATTCCCGTTTACCTTCTTTAAGAACGATCATACGGCTGCCGGGTGTTTTGTCACCATAAGTGTTTTTACCGCCCGAAGCGCGTCCGTATCCCAAAGCGATATTGTAAAGTGTAGCGATGTAGTCGTTCACATGGTCATGACCGGCAAAAATTCCCATCACATCACCGCATTCCAGCATCTGGGTAAACATTCCGCTATTTATGTTTGGGCTGCATTCTTTCTCGTTGCGGTCGCCGTATCGTTTGGTATCAAATGACTCCCATGCCTGAGTATATTCCGGCAATGGAATATGGAGGAAAGCTAATGCGGGCAGAGGTTGTCCTCCGTTCTGCTCGGTATATTTTTGGCTTTCACGGGTATACCAGTTGATTTGTGATTGTCCGATCCAATCGTATCCTTTCACTGTTTTGAGTTTTGAGTAGGCATTCGTGTCCAGACAGTAGAGCAGTGCAGCTACTTTTTTGTTATCTGCCGAACCATAGATTGGGATAATGTGATTACCTTCTCCCTTAATACCTTCAGCGATGTTTTTTATCATACAATAAGGTTGTTGCTGGATGATACGTATAATCTCATCCCGTTTTACTGCATATTCATCATCGTGGTTACCCAAGACGGCAGTCCAGGGGAGCTGGCGAGTGGCAAGTTCGCCGGCTATGGCTTCCCATGCCTGGCTGACCTCGTCCATCGTGGTAATGTCTCCTGTGAAAACCACAAGATCCGGCTTTTCAGAGTCAAGTACTTCTTTTATCATGTCTGCTATAATCATGTTTTTTTCCTGGTCATGTCCCAGGTGCATATCGGTAAACTGTGCAATCTTGAATTCTCCGTTCTTATTGAAGTTTATTTTTTCTGGAGCCTGTTGTGCCTGTCCGCATAAGCTTGCCAGTAGCAGTGCACTGCTTAGAATTATTTTTTTCATCGTTATAACTTTTTTGAATTTGGGTTAGTCTTTTTTTTGCCACCAGGTGGTTTGATTGATTTTATCATTTCCTGTACCAAACTGCCGCATGATGGCCGCTTCTACGTTAGCTCCGTTGTTGTCGTACTCACCTTGCGGATACATCCAACGTTTAGGGATCTCTGTTCCGGCAGGCCGGCGGAAGTCCGGGTAACCGGTGCGCAATTGTTCGTAGAAAGAATCCCAGTTGCCTTGATAGAAGGTTACAAGGTACTTTTGCATAATGATGCGCTCTATCTGTTCGTCTACGTTGGCAGCTTTGCCGAAGGCGACCAAAGGTTCCTGTAAGTATCGGTTGACCGCATCGGCATTGAGATAAGAGGCGTAGGCTTTGGCATGTGTTTCATAAAAGGAGAAAGAGGCACGGATACCATTCTCATAATATGTTTGCGCATTGCCATTGATCCATCCTCGTACGACAGCTTCGGCGAGAATCTGTTGCAGTTCTGCATACCCCATTAACATGGTTGGTTCTACAATAGGGTCTGTGCGGAAACGGTCATTGATAGGTGATATGGTTCCTTCACTTACTTTAATGATAGCATCACTGTAAGGAGCTGCCGGGTCACCTCCTTCGTAAGAGCTGAAATCGTCGATGGCCTTTCCTTCAGTCTTTCCTTTATTGGTTTGTGCGCTGAAGATAAAAAGCCGTGGGTCCCGACGTTCACGCATTCGTTGGATAAAAGTATCATCCATGTAATAGCCGGACCATTGTGCGTTAAACTGAGGGTATCGATTCCCTTGTTGATCCAGATAAACCAGCTGCCCGTTGTCGGTCAGGCTTTCCATTAGTGGGCTGCCTGTTGCAATGGCCTTGAATTCGGAGGCAATATTAAGATTCCCCACAGTCGTATGGTTCGAAAGAGTCATCAGTACTTTCAACCGGAAAGAGTTGATCAGCTTTCTCCATTGATTGCCATTACCATTGTAAATAATATCACCATCAATTACAGAGGCGTCATTTGCCAGTATTTCATCTGCCTCTTTCAGTTCTTGAAGGATGCCCGTGAAAACATCTTCCTGAGTATCGTATTCAGGAGTATAGATCTCTTCTTTTTCTCCTTTTAAGGCTTGGCGGTAAGGAATGTCCCCAAAGCGTAAGGTCAGTTCGTAGAAGTAATAGGCACGGAAGAATTTGGTAAGCGCCGTATATACCGGAGCGTTCACACGTTCGGCTTCTTCACCCATTTTTTGTACATTTCTCAGGTTATCGTAGTAGCCAAAGCTTCCCCGTGTCCATTTGTAGTATTGGTCGGCACTTTCTCCGTCAGTCTGAATCACTTTTTTAGTAGCATACATTCCGTCGGTTCCTCTTTTGAATGCATTCATACTGATTTGTGTCAGCAAAAGTTTGGGATGGGTTTGAGTGGCGTTGTCCGGATCTATATTCATCTTTTCCAGGTTTCCGCAGGATACGCACATCCATATGGATGCCATAAATAATAATATCTTTTTCATTTTATAAATTCTTATTGGTTTCATAACATGTTTAGAATTTTATGTTGATTCCCATACCGATATAGCGTGCAGTAGGATCGTTGGCCCCTCCGTCATTGCTGTCTCCCGTATAGTCAGGATCGACGAAAGGAACTTTCTTCCATACAGCAAGATTGTTGCCGAAGATTGTGGCAGTCAGTCCTTTCACGGGACTTTGTTTTGAAAGTAATTTAGTGAAGTTGTAGGTCAGGGCTACTCGGCGCAATTTAATGTAACTACGGTCGAATACATTGGCAAACTTCGCATTCTCTTTGGATGACACATAAGCCTGATAAGGGTAATTCTGACACCATTGCTGCCAATCGACGGCTGTTGTATTACGTCTGTATGTACGGGTATCCGAGATGACATTTCCGTCAATGTCACGTTTCAGTTCACCTCCGGTTACCACTACACCGTTGGGCACATATACCGGATGTCCGGCTGCGTATTGTGCATCTCTGTATTCAACAGACTCCGGATGTTTACCACCCCACCATAACTTTTCGCTCAGTACGGAATAGATGACTCCTTTGTACGCACCATCCAGATCGACAGACAGGGTGAAGTCTTTATAACGGAACGTATTCTGCATACCCATACGGAAGTTGGGGTCCAGATGTCCCAGATATTGTTTGTAGGCGTCTTTGGTCGGCATGCCATTTTCATCGAGAATCAGTTCTCCATCAGCACTTTTTTGCCATTGTGAACCGTAGAATGCGTCGGCACGGTCGCCTACTTTCAAGTCACCGAATTTTTTTTGTCCACCATATATTTCTGTCAGCTTCTTTATGCTTTTGCTCCAGTTCAGGGCAAATTCCCATTGGAAATCTCTATTTTGGATTGCCTGTACGTTTGCCATGATTTCCCATCCGTTAGTGGTATATTGATTACCGTTCACTTTACGGCTGGTGAAACCCGAAGCATTCGATATGTTCAGGTCGATGATCTGGTTCTCGTCAATCGTGTGATAATATGTCAGGTCGAAGGAGAGACGGTTCCGGAAAAAAGAAGTTGATAAACCTGCTTCCCAAGAGGTCGTTTTCTGGGGTTTGATGTAATAGTTCACCAGAGACGAGGGATAGGAGATAGACGGGTTTGAACCATAGTTGGTATCTTTAGTGTAGGTAGATATAATCTGGTATGGAGACAAGTCGGTAGAAACGACTGCCCATGAGCCATACATTTTAAGATAATCCATGAATGTAGGTAGTTTGACATATTCAGACACCATTGTACTGATTGCTACGGAAGGATAAAAGTAAGAATTGCTGCCTTTTGCGAGAGTGGATGACCAGTCATTACGTCCCGTCAGGGTCAGGTAAGCATATTTATAAAGGTCGAGGTTGACAGAGCCATAAATACTGCGGATGGATTTCTCGTTCCGGTTGGCATCGGTAATGGATGGTCCTTGGGTGTTTTTGATACTGTATACGAAAGGAACGATCAAACCGTCGGTAGACTGGTACTCTTGACGGTAATTTCGGTAAAATACAGAGCTACCCGCATTCAGTGTAAAAAGAATATCGGGAGTAAGGTCTTGTGTATAGGTAGCCAGTACATCAGCATCCACATTGGTCTGGTGGTCATTCCAGACTTTGTAGTCGCCTTCACGTGAGTCACCATAGTTCATGTAAGTTTTGGGAACTTTCATTTCCTGTAGAATTGTCTTCTGACGTAAGGCTGCGCGTCCCTGAATGTTCAGGTTGGGCAGGAGTTGATAATTGAGACGTAGCTGACCGTTCACTACATCACGGTTTTCCGACTGCTGAAGCTCTTCGGCGGCAAAATAAGGGTTGTTGTACCATGCGTAGTTATAGCTGGCCTGGCGATATCCCTCCTGTCCCGGAACATATTTATGTTTACGGAGTTCTTTACCGTTCACATCGTCTCCCATCCATACAACAATGGTGTACATATGGTTTTTAGGTCCGTATCCATAGCGTGGATAGCTTGGAGAAACCACCTTGTTATACGCCAGATTGGCGTCAAGTTGCAGGTTTTGAGCAAGATCGAAAGTGGAGTTGAAGTTGACCCCTCCGCTGTGCATTTGTGTAGAGGGTACCTGTCCTTTTTGATAAGCATACTGTCCGGTTACAAAGTAGCGTGCTTTCTCTCCTTTATAGGCGATAGAGATGTTGTTGTTGGTTACTAATCCTGTTTGCAGGAAGTCTTTTAGGTTATCATGAGATACCCAGTCGATAGGAACTCGTTCGTAGCGTGATTTGTCATCATATTGAGTCCCTTTCACATCTCCCCACCAAGGAATTTCTTTCCCGGTCACTTTGTCTCGGATGGGGCTATTCCATTGGGCTACTTTGGTCCCGACGTTTAGTTTGGGACCCCATGTCATATCACCATCTGAGATACCACCGTCGGCACCATCCCAAAATTCGTATTTGCCGTTCGAACCACTACCATATTGATGCTGTGTTTCGGGTAATACGGCAAAACCGGCAGTAATCATATTGTTGGTGGAAAAGTTGATTTCCAACCCTTCTTTCTTGGCTGTTTTGCTGGTAATTAAGATAGCTCCGTTTTTTCCGCGTGAACCATATAACGCCGAAGCTGCTGTACCTTTCAACACGTTGACACTTTCGATGTTTTCACTCGATATATCGAAAAAGTCCGTTTCTACCGGAACACCGTCTAATACAATCAAGGGAGTATTACCGCGTAATTTGAAACTTGGTGCCTGAAAAATACCGGTCGGATTGGCTACCAATAAGCCGGCTACTTGCCCGGAAAGTGCAGAACCGACATTCAGGCTGGGAGTTGCATTCAACACGTCACTGTTGATTTGCTGGGTGGTGTAACCGATCTTTTTCTTTTGTTGTTTGATACCGATAGCAGTTACTACTACTTCATCTATAGCCTGTACATCGTCTGTCAGTTCAACGTTGATCATAGGATTATTGCTTTTCACTTCTTTTTCTACCGTATTGTATCCGACGAAAGAGAAAGTCAGGATATCACCTATGGAGGCCTCGAGACGGTAATGTCCGTCTATGTCGGTGACCGTACCGTTCGTTGAGTTTTTTACCATGATTGTGGCACCGATTACCGGTCCCATTTTGTCTGTTACTGTTCCTGTTACTTTGATTGTCTGTGCAAAAGCAAGTGATGTGCACAAAAACATACAACAAAGAAACAGATAAAATTTACTGTTCATAAGTTATGTACTAATTTAGTGTTTGGGCATAGCAGATGCCGGGACAAGAGATTTACCATTGTCCGAGGCTTGCTACAAGTATAAGTTTACCTATTGAAAAAGTTTAAATATCGGTTAGTTTTACGTTTTGGAAAACGGAAAGAAGGGCGGCTGCATTTTTGCGATTTTGTTGTAAAGCGTCTTCGAATGATTCGGTTTCAGAGTCGAAAGCAGAGATGGCTATTTTGAGTACATTTGTAAATTCGGCAGTTACTTGTTCCTGCCCCATTTTGTTACTTTTGAGTTCTCTGTTCAGTTGTTTTTCGATAGAACGTACGGCATTGTAGATAGTAGGTTTCCGAATGACGGTACGACGGGTAGGATCACCCGGAACTACTTCTTCCCTTACCACATAGATATTCATGAACTGGTTATAGAGATAACCGGCTTCTTGTCCGAATTTGTAATTAGTTACATTGGCCAGTGCTTCTGCCGATGGCTGTTTAATGGCAGAATAGAACTCCCATGTTGTTTTTACGACTGAGCTTACTTCCGCTTTATTCTTGTTGTCGGATTTGTCATCATCCGGCACTGAATTTGCAGCGTTCAGGGCAATACTGGATACAAATAGTACAAATGCTAAAATAAAATGTCTTTTCATAACTTTACCTCTTTTTAATATGACGTTGCAAAGGTCGCGACATCATATTAAAAAGAGGTATCGTCATTGTTACAATTCGGATACTTCTTTCAACCATGCAGCCGAACTGGCATCGCTTGGCATACGCCAGTCACCTCTCGGACTGATGGAGACACTTCCTACCTTTGGACCATCGGGCAGACACGAACGTTTGAATTGTTGATTGAAGAACCGGCGGAAAAAGGTTTGCAGCCATTTTTTTATGGTTTCAGCATCGTATATTCCGTTGAATACGGTTTGTGCCAGAAAGTATATTTTCGACGGGCGGAAGCCGAATCGCAGAAAATAGTACAGGAAAAAGTCGTGGAGTTCATAAGGACCTACCAGATCTTCCGTTTTTTGTTTGATTTCTCCATTCTCATCTGCCGGTATCAGTTCAGGACTGATAGGAGTGTCTACAATGTCCAGCAGGGTTATTTTAGATTCCCCGTTGACTTCATTTTCAGCTACCCATTGTACAAGATGTTGTACCAGTGTCTTGGGTATGCTTGCATTGACGCCATACATCGACATGTGGTCACCGTTGTATGTGGCCCATCCTAATGCAAGTTCAGAGAGATCACCCGTCCCGATTACTAATCCACAGATTTGGTTGGCTACATCCATCAGGATTTGCGTGCGTTCGCGCGCTTGTGAGTTTTCGTATGTTACATCATGTACGTTGAGGTCATGTCCGATGTCTTTGAAGTGCTGGATACATGCTTCCTTAATACTGATTTCGCGAATCGAAATCCCTAACGAGTTCATCAAAGCGATGGCGTTATGATAAGTGCGGTCGGTCGTTCCGAACCCCGGCATGGTTATACCTAAAATGTCTTTACGGGATAATCCCAGCTTGTCGAATGTTTTGACGCATACTAATAATGCCAGTGTAGAGTCGAGCCCTCCGGAAATTCCCACTACAGCTGTTTTGGCTCCTGTGTGTACTAAGCGTTGTGCCAGTCCGGCGACCTGTATGTAGAAGATTTCTTCGCAACGATTGTTGAGTTCAGCTCCTTGTGGAACAAAAGGGTGTGGGTTGAATGTACGGGTAAGATTCAGATCTTTACTGTTGGTATATTCCGTAGAGACTCTGATTGCTTCTTTACCCGGGCAATTGGCTTTGTTGGCAGCAAAAGTTGTATTAATACGGCGTTCGGCACGGATACATTCTACATCTATTTCGCTGATAACTAATTGCTCTTCCAGGCAGAACCGTTCACTTCGTGCAAGCAGGCCACCGTTTTCGTATATGAGTCCGTTTCCTGCAAAAACCACATCCGTCGTTGATTCGCCGAAACCACTGGATGAAAAAACATAACCGGAGAGGCACCGTGCGGATTGCTGGCTGATCAGAGAACAAAGATAGCTATGCTTGCCGATCCCTTCATCGTCGGCAGAAAGATTAAAAATGATTTCAGCCCCTTGCAGCGCCAGTGAAGAACTTGGAGGAACCGTAGACCAAAGGTCTTCGCATATTTCTATTCCAAAAGTTGTTTCTGCTGTTTCAAACAACAGGTTGTTGCCCATCGGAACAATTTGTCCACACAAACGTACACTGGTTTCCGAGACCTGCAAAGCAGATGTAAACCAACGCTGTTCATAAAACTCTTTATAATTAGGTAGATAGGTTTTAGGTACTACTCCCAGTATTTTGCCTTTTTGGATAGCGACTGCGGCATTGATAATCGTGGAATTGACTACTACCGGCATACCCAATATAGAAATGATGTCCAACTGGCGGGTATTGTTCAGAATCTGCATTAACGCCATTTCTGCTTGTTCAAGCAGAAGTTGCTGGGCGAACAAATCTCCGCAGGTATATCCGGTAATACACATTTCGGGAAAAGTAAGGATCTGCACCCCTTTGCCTTCGGCAATGGCAATAAGACCCTCCAGTCTTTCTGAATTAAATTTGCAATCTGCAACCTTTACGCGGGGAACAGCCGCCGCAACTTTTACGAATCCGTAGTTCATTTTCTATCAGGGTTTATCATTTCTACCGGCAAAAGTAGGCATTTTAATCGAATCTTTGTATTTTTGTCAAATTTGAATTGATACATTATAATATTAAATCGCACAAAAACATGAAGAAGATGCTTATGGCTGCCGGAATGGCTGCCGTGATGACTGCTTGCGGCACAAGTGCACAGAAAGCAGCCACCGATGCCGGAAACCCTTTTCTGGCTGAGTATTCAACTCCTTTTAATGTTCCACCGTTCGACCGGATCAAAGTAGAGCATTACAAAGAGGCTTTCCTGAAAGGGATGGAAGAGCAGAAAAAAGAAATCGATGCTATTGTAAATCAACGTTCGGTTCCGGATTTTGATAATACTATTGCTGCATTCGATCAGAGTGGAGAGTTATTAAATAAGGTGAATACAGTATTTTATGGGTTGAACAGTTGTAATACGAACGATGAAATGCAGACCCTAAACAAAGAGCTTACCCCATTGCTTTCGGCACACCGTGATGATATTAGTCTGAACCCTGCTCTGTTTGCTCGTGTGAAAGAGGTTTATGAACGACGCGAGCAATTGGGTTTAGATAAAGAACAGAATAAATTACTGGAAGAGACTTACAAGAAATTTGTTCGTGGAGGTGCTAATCTCGATTCTGTTGACCAGGCAAAGTTGCGCCAGTTGAATAGCGAGATTTCAATGTTGCAGTTGACTTTTGGGCAGAATCTGCTGAAAGAAACCAATGCTTTCCGGTTGGTTATAGATAAGGAAGAGGACCTTGCCGGATTGCCGGAAAATCTCGTGGCATCTGCAGCCGAAGCAGCTAAGTCAGAGGGGCTGGAAGGAGAGTGGCTTTTTACTTTACACAATCCGAGTGTGATGCCTTTTTTGCAATATGCAGATAATCGTGAGTTGCGTGAAAAGATATTTAAGGGATACATCAATCGTGGCAATAATGGTAACGAGACAGACAATAATGAAATTGTGAAGAAATTGGTTACTTTACGTCTGGAGAAAGCTAAACTGATGGGATATGCCGATTATGCTTCTTATGTTTTGGAAGACCGTATGGCGAAGAACGAGGAGAATGTGTATCGTTTACTGAATCAGATCTGGACTCCTGCAGTTGCGAAAGCTAAGGAAGAGTTAGCTGACATTCAGGCTGAAATTAAAAAAGAAGGAGCTAACTTCACCCCTGAAGGATGGGACTGGCGCTACTATTTTGAGAAAGCAAAGAAAGCAAAGTTCAGTCTGGACGAAAATGAAATACGTCCCTATCTTGAATTGAATAATGTTCGTGACGGCGCCTTCTATGTGGCTAATAAACTTTATGGTATCACTTTTTCCGAAATAAATGACATACCAAAACCGCATGAAGAAGCACAGGCTTTCGAGTGCAAAGATAGGGACGGTAGTCATCTGGGGGTGCTTTATATGGATTTCTTTCCCCGTTCAAGCAAGCGAGCAGGTGCATGGTGCGGGACTTACCGCTCTCAAACCTATCGTGACGGCAAACGTTTGGCACCGGTAGTAACAATTGTGTGCAACTTCACCAAACCCTCTTCGGGTCAGCCTGCTTTGCTCAGTGCAGATGAAGCCAGCACTTTATTCCACGAGTTTGGGCATGCATTGCACAATTTGTTTAAAGATGTACGTTTTTATGGAGTATCTGGAGTGCCGCGCGATTTTGTAGAGCTACCGTCCCAAGTTATGGAACATTGGGTATTTGAGCCGGAAGTACTGAAGGTATATGCAAAACATTATCAGACCGGTGAGGTGATTCCTTCTGCTTTGATTGAAAAACTTGATAAGAGTGGCAAGTATGGACAAGGATTTGCTACGACCGAATATCTTGCTGCTTCTTTGCTTGATATGGATTATCATGTGCTCAAAGAAATTCCCGGAGATATGGATATCGTTAAATTTGAAACAACTGTACTTAAAGAACGAGGGTTGCCGAATCAGATACCTCCCCGTTATCGTACTACTTATTTTAACCATATTATGAATAGTGGATATACGGCTGGTTATTATAGCTATATTTGGGCTGAAGTGCTTGATAGTGATGCTTTTGAAGCCTATAGGGAGACTGGAGATCTTTTTAATCAGGAAGTAGCATCCAGATTCCGTCGCTATATTCTCACTCCGGGAGGAATTGACGATGCTATGAATATGTATAAGAACTTTCGCGGAAAGGAACCGGGTATAGAACCTTTGTTACGGAACAGAGGATTGTAGACTGGCTTATACAGGGCTTTTACATTGTACTATAGGGGAAGAAACAATCTTCCCCTTTTATTTTTTGCTAAAAATAAACGCAGAAAATATAAAAAAATACAAATAATAGTTATTATATTTGCAGCGGTTTATTGAAATAAACACAAAATACCAACAATTATTAACTATTAAAAGAATTAGAAAAATGAAAGAGTACATTGATGTTTTGAAGAAGTGGAAAGACTTTGACGGAAGAGCCAGAAGACGTGAATACTGGATGTTTGTCTTGTTTATGGCTATTTTCGCTATTGTTGCAGGTATTATTGATGGCATTTTAGGTACAGTTTGTGTATTTGTAGGGCTTTATTATCTGGCTATGCTCCTGCCTATGATTGCTGTTAGCGTGCGTCGTATGCACGATATCGGTAAAAGTGGATGGTGGTTGTTTATCACTTTTGTGCCGGTAATCGGTAGCCTTTGGTATCTCTTCTTGACTATCCAGGATGGACAGCCGGGCAGCAACCAATATGGTGAAAACCCCAAAGGAGTTTAATACGTACATATTATTGTCATAAGAAACGGCATGCAAAAGTCATTTTGTATGCCGTTTTTCTATTTTATCAAAAAAATATCCGTATTTTGTTTGCGAAAATAAAAGAACTCTTTATCTTTGCATCAGATTTAAAATTGTAATGAATACAATTTTGTAAAAGAGGAAGAAGATGGAATCATACAACCGATTATTAGAGCATAACATTAAACCGTCCATGCAGCGTATTGCTATCATGAACTATTTGATGGAACATAGGACACATCCGTCGGCTGATGAAATATACACTGCATTATCTCCCTCTATGCCAACACTTTCGAAGACAACGGTTTATAATACTCTTAGACTGTTTTCGGAACAGGGAGCGGCACAAATGCTTACTATTGACGAACGGAATACCAATTTTGACGGAGATACTTCACAGCACGCTCATTTTTTGTGTAAGCGTTGCGGACGTATTTATGATTTGAAGTGCCAGGTTGAAATGAAACAAGTAGAAGGACTTCAAATGAATGGACATGAAGTAAGTGAAATGCATTACTATTATAAAGGTATTTGTAAGAATTGTTTAAATGATATACGTATTGACTAATTAATTTAAAATTAAGACGAAATGAAAAAGTTTAGATGTACTGTCTGCGGTTATGTTTATGAAGGTGACGCAGCTCCTGAGAAATGTCCTTTGTGTAAAGCTCCTGCAAGCAAATTCGTAGAAGTTGTTGAAGAAGAAGGTGGTGCACTCACTTTTGTTGACGAGCACGTAATCGGTGTGGCTAAGGGTTGTGACGAAGAAATGATCAAAGACTTGAACAATCACTTCATGGGCGAATGTACTGAAGTTGGTATGTATCTGGCTATGAGCCGTCAGGCTGACCGTGAAGGCTATCCTGAAGTAGCTGAGGCTTTCAAACGTTACGCTTGGGAAGAAGCTGAGCATGCTTCTAAGTTTGCCGAACTGCTGGGAGATTGCGTATGGGATACTAAGACAAACCTTGAAAAGAGAATGAATGCTGAAGCCGGTGCTTGCGAAGATAAAAAGCGCATTGCTACACGTGCTAAAGCTTTGAATTTGGATGCTATCCATGATACAGTGCACGAAATGTGTAAAGACGAAGCTCGTCATGGTAAAGGTTTTGAAGGACTTTATAACCGTTATTTCGGTAAGAAATAAATCATATAGATGATTATAGAAAAAGGCTTGTATCTATACGGATACAGGCCTTTTTTGTTAAACTTTCTTTTGAAATGGGGCCGTTAACTGATGATTTTTTTATATTTGTATTTCACTTAAAAGAAAAAGGATTATGAAAAAACTACAGTCTTTAGTGTGTTTTCTTCTTTTGTCAATGACAATTTATGCTGCCGATCAGGTGATTCAGCTGCCCAAGCCCAATATAAATCGTAGCGGACAGTTAATGAAAGCGTTATCCGAGCGCCATTCTGTCCGTGAATATGCTTCCCAAGCTCTGAGCAACACCGATTTATCCGACCTGTTGTGGGCCGCCAATGGGATTAGTCGTCCGGCAGAGGGCAAGCGCACTGCTCCGTCGGCCATGAATCGTCAAGATGTTGATATCTACGTAGTCCTTCCGCAAGGTACTTATTTGTATGATGCTAAAGGACATAAGCTTAACTTGATTTCTGAGGGCGATTATCGTTCGGCAGTTGCAGGGGGACAGGCTTTTGTCAATAGTGCTCCGCTATCATTGGTACTGGTCAGTGATTTATCAAAATTGGGAGATGTGAAAAATAATCGCACTCAAATGACAGGAGCTATGGATGTAGGGATTGTTTCTCAGAATATTTCATTATTTTGTTCCGCAGCGCGACTGGCTACGGTTCCACGCGCAACAATGGATACAACCCGGCTCAGAAGTGCCTTGAAATTGAAAGATGGTCAGATTCCGATGATGAATCATCCGGTTGGATACTTTAAGTAATTGATAAAAGGGTATGGTTTGCCAAAGACGGCACCATACCCTTTTATCATGTTTTTTATTAAAACTTTATTTCTGTTTCAGCAAAAATTCGTCTATTGCTTTTTTATAAGTGGCTTTATCTGCTGCTCCACGGAACAATTGAGGTTCGCCTTCCATGGGAATAAATACAAAAAGAGGAATGCTTGTTGCATTGAACAGGGCAGCCAGTTCTTTTTCTTTATCTACATTCACTTTATATATCACGATCTTCCCGTCATACTCTTTAGCGAGCGATTTCATGATAGGGGCTGTCATGCGGCAAGGACCACACCAATCGGCATATAAGTCGATGATAGCTGGTTTATCACCTTTGTATTTCCACTCTTTTGAGTTTTGGTAATCAAACACATCGTTGATAAACATCTCTTTATTCATCACAATGACTTCACCGCTTTTTGCTTCCTTTTTGTTTTGATTTGTCTTGGTTCCATCGTTTACAGCAAACATAATGGTGCTGATCATGGCCAAAGCTACTAATGATAATACTTTCTTCATTCTTTGTCTTTTATTGTGTATTGTTCAATAACTCCTTTCAGTTCGCTACCTTGGATCATACCGGAATGTCTCCAGACTGCTTCTCCCGTTTTGAAAAGGATGAAAGTAGGCACTGCCTGGATTCTGTATTTTACCGCCAAGTCCTCATGGGTATCCACATCTATTTTTACAATGCGGGCTTTTTCTCCTATCTGTTGTTTCAAATCTTCAAGAATCGGTTTCATTGCTTTGCAAGGTCCACACCATTCTGCAAAAAAATCTACTAAAACGGGACTTTGTGACTGTATCAAATCTTCGAATTTTTCCATAATTTTTTCCTTTCTTTTGATAAATATAAGCCCTCGTTTAGACAGGGCAAATATAGCTATTTGTTTTATTATAATAACAGAGAAACCCCGATTTTGTTCATCATATAGTAACCTTGCATTCATCCTCCTGTAATCTGGAAACAGGATCTTTGCGTAACGAAAAAACAAAAAGTTATGCATTTACGCACGTATTATCCCACAGTAGTTCTTTCGGATATTCATCTGGGAACACAGCATTCCAAAACAGAAGAGGTTACTCACTTTTTGAAATCGATTAATTGTGACCGCCTGATCCTGAATGGTGATATCATCGACGGATGGCATTTACAGAAAAGCGGTTTGGGCAAATGGAAAGCTAAACATACGGACTTCTTTAAAGTGATTATGAAAATGATGGAGAATTTCGGAACACAGGTGATTTATGTTCGTGGCAATCATGATGACTTTCTGGATAATCTGGCACCTTTGAACTTTTATAATGTCCAAATTGTGAAAGACTGCATCTATGAGAGTCATGGCAAACGTTATTATGTGACCCATGGAGATATTTTCGATACAGTGACCACCCAAATGAAGTGGTTGGCGAAACTGGGAGACACTGGATATACTTTTCTGTTGTGGTTGAATAAAGTTTATAACGCCCGCAGAATGAAGCAGGGTAAGCCTTATTATTCTCTTTCTCAATCTATCAAGAATAAAGTGAAGACCGCTGTTTCTTATATTTCTGATTTTGAAAAAGAGCTTGTAGGACTGGCAAAAGTTAAAAGGTGTGATGGGGTGATATGCGGGCATATTCATCACCCTGCCAATACTTATTGTGATGGTATTCATTATCTTAATTCGGGTGACTGGGTAGAAACACTTTCAGCTTTGACAGAAGATGAAGAAGGAAACTGGACTATCCGTTATTTTGATAGTGAACTATTGAAAGAAAATAATAACAAAGAGAAAAAAACTACACCAATAACTAAAGCATCATGAAATTTTTGTTTATCGTTCAAGGAGAGGGGAGGGGACATTTTACCCAAGCCATTACTCTGGAAGATATGTTGTTGCGTAATGGACACGAAGTAGTGGAAGTACTTGTCGGGAAAAGTTCATCACGTACTTTACCCGGTTTCTTTAACCGGAGTATTCAGGCACCCGTAAAGCGCTTCACCAGTCCGAATTTTTTGCCTACCACTGAAAATAAGCGGGCTAATCTGAAAAAGAGTTTTGTTTATAACCTGATACGTACACCGGAATACTTTCGCAGCATGTGTTATATCGATCAGCGTATTAAGGAAACAGGGGCGGAAGTCGTGATCAACTTCTACGAACTTCTGACCGGACTTACCTACGCACTCTTCCGTCCCTCTGTTCCTTATGTCTGCGTCGGGCATCAATATCTGTTCTTGCATAAAAACTTTGAGTTTCCACGGAAATCTATGATCCAACTTTCCATACTTCGCTTTTTTACACGTTTGACGAGTCTGCGTGCCAATAGGCGGTTAGCGCTTTCTTTCCATAAGATGAATCCGGACCGGGCAGAAGGTATAACCGTCGTTCCTCCTCTGCTTCGTAGGGAAGTGACTGCCATCCAACCGGAACAAGGCAATTATATTCACGGATATATGGTTAATTCCGGTTTTGCAGATAGTGTAGAAGCCTTTCATGTCTTACATCCTGAAGTACCTATGCATTTTTTCTGGGATAAACAGGATGTTGACGAGGTAATCAAGGTAGATGCTACCCTAAGTTTCCATCAGATTGATGATGTGAAATTCCTCAACCGAATGGCCGGTTGCAGAGCATATGCCAGTACGGCCGGTTTTGAATCTATTTGTGAGGCAATGTATTTGGGAAAACCTGTACTGATGGTACCTGCCCATATCGAACAGGATTGCAATGCCTATGATGCTTACCGGTCCGGTGCCGGAATTATTGGCGAATCTTTTGATTTGGAGTCGTTGCTACGTTTTGCCGGGACGTATGTTCCCAACAAAGAGTTTATTCGTTGGGCCCGTAGTAGTGAGCGGCAGATTATAGGAGAACTCGAACGACTTATCGACCAGCAGTCGGTCATTACTGTACCTACATTAACTAATTATTTTCCGATATGAAATTGAATAAAACTGATTATGTGCTTGAACGTACATCCGATGGAGGTTATTATGCCTGGCTTACTGTAAGTATGCAGTGTAATGCGTATGGTGATATTGATATTTTAAAGAAAGAGAGTACACTTTAAGTGAAGTGCACTCTCTTTTTATATTATTCCACAATATCGAGTTCTTTGATGATATGTGAAGCACCTGCATATTTATCAATAATAAATAGAGTATAGCGGATGTCAACCACTGCTGCACGTTGTGAAGAAGGACGGAAAGCAATATCTCCTGTCAAACCTTCATAATTACGGTCGAATCCGGTACCAATCAGTTGACCTTTTCCATTGAATACCGGACTTCCGGAGTTTCCTCCTGTGTTGTCTGTATTGACAATGAAACATACTGGCATTTCTCCGTTTTTCATAGCGTAGCGTCCGAAGTCTTTCGCCTGATATAGTTGTTTCAGTTTGGTGGGTACTACAAACTCCCAATTGCCAGGATCTTCTTTCTGCATCACACCTTTCAGAGTCGTATAGTAGTTGTATACTGTTCCGTCAGCAGGTTCGTACGGCAATATCTGACCATAAGTCAATCTGAGAGTCGAGTTTGCATCCGGATAGATAGGTGTGCCGGCGGCCTGGCGCATGTCCATCATGCCTTTCACCCATACTTTGTGGGCGGCATCATAGTTTTTATTGGCATCTTTCATTGCGAGAGCTGTTTGCAGCAATCCGTCTGTGATGGAGTATTTGAAGAGAACCATCCAGTCCTTATCGAGCTTGTTCAGGGTAGGACGAGCGATAAACTTGTCGAAGTTTTCTTTCGACCCGAAGATTGAATACTTGAAGCAAGCATCGATAAAGGCATTCTTGTCTCCTTTGAAACGGCTGTTTATTACTTTGAAAATACCGATCTGTTGATCTTCCGGAATATATCCGGCATAGGTTTCGAGCATTTTTTTGCCTACGATTTGTTCTACTTCCGGGAAAGGGACAGATGCAAAATATTTATCTGCTGCAATTTTCAGTTTATCGGTTTCTTCTTTAATTTTTGAAGCATTTTTACTTTCAAGCGCTTTTTTCAATCCGTCGGTTGAAGGGATTTTCATAAAATCAAGTGCAGTTACCAATGCTTCGTTAATAGCCTGTTGATGATACATCGCATCATGGCGGTGAGCTACAATCGAACGTATTTCGTCGAAGGCCTTCTGGTAAGAATCATCTTTCTTCTCACGTCCCATTGCCAATAACTGTTCTTGTTGCTTTTCTTTGGTATCCAACACTTTCAGGCGAACAAGCCCTTCGTTCATGCCAATGGCATTTTTCCAGTAATTAGCTGAAGAGGCATATTTGCTTGCGTAATGTATGCGCACCGCAGGATCTTTCAGCATTTGTTCCATCAGTACAGCTTGTCTTGCTTCGCGTACATGATGGCGCATGAAGTTAGTGGTTTGCATCCGTTCTTTTACTTCGTCGGCAATCATGTAGCGCCAGTTACGTCCGGGAAATCCCATAACGAAGGTGAAGTCACCCTCTTTTACTCCTGCCAAACTAATTGTCAGGTGTTTTTTTACTTGTAGGGGCACGTTGTCTTTAGAATATTCTGCCGGCTGGCCACTTGGGTCTGCGTAAATGCGGAATAAAGAGAAGTCTCCTGTGTGACGCGGCCACATCCAGTTATCTGTGTCAGCTCCGAATTTGCCAATAGAGGAGGGAGGAGCACCTACCATGCGGATGTCACTGTAGACGGTCTTTACAAACAGATAGTACTTGTTACCGCCATAAAACGGTTTCAGTTCCAGGCGTGTTGCCGGTGTGATTTGGATTTTTTCCGCCTTTGCGAAACGGTCGGCAACCGTTGCCAGATATTTGGGAGACAAATAATTGACTCCGTTAGGATCATCATCTTTTTTGAGCTGTTCATTTACATAGTCCGTTACGTCGAGAATACGGTCGATAAAGGTTACTGTCAGTCCTTTGCATGGTAACTCTTCGTTTCGGCTCATTGCCCAGAATCCGTCTGTCAGATAGTCATGATCTACACTGCTGTGTTGCTGGATCGCCCCATATCCGCAATGGTGGTTGGTCAGTACCAATCCTTCCGCTGAGATAATTTCACCGGTACATCCGCCTCCAAAATGCACAACAGCATCTTTTAAAGCTATTCCGTCCGGATTGTAAACCTCTTCAATGGGGATTTGTAATCCAAGGTCCATCATGGCAGCTTCATTCTGCGCTTTCAGGTCAGTAAGCATCCACATTCCTTCGTCGGCACTGATGGTCAGTGCCATCAGTGCGAACGTAGTAGATAATAATTGCTTTTTCATCATTATTCAACAATCGTCATTTCGTTAATCAAATGTCCGCATCCTCCCAGTTTTTCAAGGATAAATAGTACATAGCGAATATCCAGATTGATACAGCGTTGCAGGTTGTTATCGAAATTGATGTCGCCACTCAGTGACTCCCAGTTACCATCAAACGCACAACCAATCAGTTCTCCATTTTCATTCAATACCGGACTTCCGGAGTTACCACCGGTAATATCGTTAGTAGACAGGAAGCAAACAGGCATTTCACCATTCGGTAATGCGTAGCGTCCGAAGTCCTTTTTCTCAATCAGCTCTTTCAGTTTGGCCGGGACCACGAACTCACGGTCTTCCGGGTTCTCTTTTTCAAGGATTCCATCGGTTGTTGTGTAATATTTATAATATACACCATCTTTGGGGCTATATGGCTTCACATTTCCGTAAGTCAGTCGGATTGTGAAATTTGCATCGGGATAAGATGGTGTAGGCAATTTCATTTCACCCAATCCACGGATATATGTTTTATGTAATAAAGCCAGTTCTTCCGGCAGTTTGCCCATCTGTGCAGCCAGGTCGGTATATTTATCAAATTTAGCACGTGAGTATTGTGTGGCTATATCTTTTTCGATTGCCTTTACAGTTGGCTTTTTGATAAACTTATCAAAATTAGACTGATTTGCTAAAATTGAAGTATCATACATTGCATCCACGTATGCATTGTAGTCTCCTTTATATTCTTTTTCAATCACCTCGTAGATAGCGGGACGCTGTCCGGCAGGAACCATCTCTGCATAAAGTGGTAGCAAAGCTTTGGCTACTTTACGATCTACTTCGTGGTCGTAATCTTTATTATGGATGTTGTCAAACACCTCTTTTAATACCTTGATGTTAGCCTGAATATTAGAGTCGTTTTTCTGCTCTAACGCTTCTTTCAGTTTATCCATCACCAGATAAGGACTGCCAAATTCAATACCGCCGAAGAATGTTTCGGTCAGGCAGGTCTGCTGATATTTGATCGGAGAGGTTTTTGATACGGCTTCATTGATCTTAGATACAACCTGCATATAGTCAGTGTTATTTTTTTCTTTGGCGAATTGTGCAAATTTTGCTTCCTGGTCTGCTTTCGTGCCTAAAACATTATTATCGATAATGGCTTTGTTCATACCGATAGAATTTTTCCAATAATTGCTGGAACCTGCATATTTGTTGGCATATTGAATACGTACTTTGTCGCTGGCATTCATGGCTTCTTTCAGTACGTCCTGACGGGTGCCGCGGATGCGGATACGGGGAGCATTGCTTGCTTCCATACGCTCTTTCACTTCCGATACAGTGAGGTAACGGCTGGTACTTCCCGGGAATCCCATAATCATTGCATAATCTCCCTCTTTCAGCCCTTTGATAGAAATGTTCAGGTGCTTTTTAGTTTTCAAGGGTACATTGGAAGCATTGTATTCTGTCGGTTCTCCGTTGGCATCGGCGTAGATTCTGAACATTGAGAAGTCACCGGTATGGCGTGGCCACATCCAGTTGTCGGTTTCTCCGCCGAACTTGCCGATTGATGAAGGCGGGGCGGCAACCATGCGTACATCCGGATATACTTTCTTATAAAACATGTAGAATTTGTTTCCGGCATAGAAAGGCAATGCTTGCGGAACGATTCCTTTTTTTCCTTTCAGGTCACTCTTTTCGAACAATTCCTTGGCCAGTTTATTGAGAAAAGCACTGCTGAATGATTCTGTCTCGGTGATTTCTTTTGCAGCGATTTTGGCATTTACGATATTAGTGATGTCTTCTATACGTTCGATAAATGTAAACTTTAACCCCGGTGTAGGCAGCTCTTTGTCTCTTGAGGTTGCCCAAAAGCCATCTGTCAGATAATCGTGTTCAACAGAACTATGTTGTTGGATAGAAGCGTATCCGCAGTGATGGTTAGTTAATATCAATCCTTCCGGTGAAATGATTTCTCCGGTACATCCCCCACCGAAGATGCCTACAGCATCTTTCAGTGAAACTCCGTTCGGATTATACAGGTCTTGGGCTTCAAGTTTCAGTCCCTGTTTTTTCATCATATCGATAGAGTGTTGTTCCTGCATCAGTTGCAGTAACCACATACCCTCGTCCGCCTTTGCGGAACAAACGACCAACGCAGTCAGCGCCAGTAAGTAAAGTTTGAGTCTGTTCATTAGTTTATTAAAAAATTAGTATGATTTGTTGCTTTTCTATTTTAATCTATGATCAATTTGTTTCCTTTGATAGCGTCCATCACATTAGCGGGCGGACGTTGGTTTATTAGTTCATTTTTCATAAAGTCCATGTAAGGAGCCACATGTTTGAAGAACTGATGATATCCTTTGCACAGGTAGTTGAGCCCCGGTTCGCCGTTTGCTGTGCGGCTGAAACGATTCTTAGGGCATTCGCCATTGCAGGCAAACAGAAATTCGCATTCCTTGCATTGGGTGGGCAGTGAGTTCTGTTTCATTTGTCCGAAAGACGTCTGGCGTTCGCTGTACATCATTTCTACCAGAGTCTGATTGTAAATGTTTCCCAATTTGAATTCCGGAAACACAAAATGGTCACATGAATATACATCGCCATTGAACTCCATTACACCGGCATGTCCGCAAGTTTTTGCCATAGAACAGACACCCGGTTGTTCTCCTACCCAGTTGGCAAGCGTTGAGTCGAAAAGTTGGATATAATAGTTACCTACATCTTCTTTCACCCACTCGTCGAAAAGTGTACAGAGAAAGTTTCCCCATTGTTCAGGAGTAACGGAGAATTCAGCTATTTTTCCATCTTCCCGTTGTGTCAGGGATGCCAGATGGCGTCCGTCTTTATGGGGGAAAATTCGTTCCACTATTGGGGCAAACTGAATATAATGGCAATCTAACTCCTTGAAAAAATGATAAAAGTCGAGCGGATAGTCTGCATTAAAATCGTTCACTACCGCCATGGCATTCCATTCTACTCCATGCTTTTTTAAAAGATTGATACCATTCATGACTTTCACAAACGATGGCTTTCCAAGTTTGTTCTTTCGGTATTCGTCGTGAAATTCCTGAGGCCCATCTATCGAAACTCCTACCAACCAATTGTTCTCACGAAAAAAATCGCACCACTCGTCAGTTAGCATGGTACCGTTGGTCTGTATACAGTTGTCTATGCTTCTTCCGCGAGCATATTTTTTTTGCAGTTCCATCGCTTTCTTATAGAAAGAGAGTGGACGCATCAATGTCTCTCCTCCGTGCCAGGTGAAGAGTACCTGCGGCATAGTTTGCGAATTGATGTATTGTTCGATGAACTTTTCGAGTAATTCATCACTCATCACATGTTTGGGATTTTCTTGATAAAGTCTGGACTTTTCCAGATAATAACAATAATCACATGCAAGGTTGCATACAGCCCCTACGGGCTTGAGCATTACGTATAGCGGCTTGGCAAAGGGTGCGTAGGTAGTAGACATTTTCTATATTATACGATTACAATTTTACGGGTTAACGGGCTGACTAATTCAATAACTCATTGACTATTTGTCAACTCCGAAAGTGCAAATTTAGATAAAGTAAATGAAAAATCCGTCCTTATATAGATGTTTATAAGGATTATTAAAGAAAAGAGTCTTACAAGTTTTAAATATTGATAAAATGTTTCATTTGCTTACGAATCCGTTGTACCTTTGTCACCGAAAAAGTTGTGTATCCTATGAATAAAGTATTGCCTTTTTTACTTTTGCTTTTTGTTTTCACTTCTTGTAGCCGTAAGTATAAGATTGAAGGCGCCTCTTCTGTAACCAGCCTGGATGGTAAGATGCTTTTTATTAAAGTGCTTCAGAACGGTGAGTGGCTTAATATTGATTCTGCAGAAGTGATACATGGATTGTTTTCGATGAAAGGCAAAGTGGATTCGGTAGTGATGGCTACACTTTATATTGGCGACGAGAGTATCATGCCTTTGGTAATTGAAAAAGGTAATATTCAAGTTTCAATTACAAATACTGAATTGGTTGCGAAAGGCACCTCCTTGAACAATGCACTTTATGCTTTTATTGATAAAAAGAACTCATTAGATATCCAGATAGAAGAGTTGCAACGTAAAGAGGCACGCATGGTGATGGATGGTGCTGACTTGGCAGATATTCATGAACAACTGACTCACGAAGGTGATTCGTTGATGCAGGATATGAATGGTTTTATCAAAAAATTTATTTCCGATAATTACGAAACGGTTTTAGGTCCAAGTGTATTTATGATGCTTTGCAGTACTTTGCCTTATCCGGTTATGACTCCTCAAATTGAGGACATCATGAAAGATGCTCCTTATTCTTTTAAAAATGATAAATTAGTAAAAGATTTTATTACAAAAGCGAAATCAAACATGGAGCTGATTGAAGAGCATCAGCGCATGGAACAAAATGCAACTTTAAATCGTTAAACTTTAAGTTTTTTCCGTATTTTTGCGAAAAACTTAATGAAAATGAACACGCACTTACGATTTGGTTATCTTTTTGTTGTTTTATTTGGTCTTTTGGTTGTATCATGTCATTCGACACCGGATACAGTTGTATTATCATTGTCTCAAGCTGAGAGAATAATGGAATCTGATCCGGATAGTGCTATGACTATTTTAAAGCACATCCCAACTCCTGAAAGCCTTCATGGCAAAGCTCAAGCAGATTATAGCCTGCTAATGACTCAGGCTATGGACAAGAATTACATGAAATTTACTTCGGATTCCCTTATTAAATTTGCGGTTGGTTATTATGGATCTTATACTGAAGATATTGTATCCAAAGGAAAAGCTTTCTATTATTATGGAAGAGTGATGGAAAGTCTTGATAAAGTGGAAGACGCTATGAAATTTTATTTGAAGGCGAAAGATGTACTTCAGAATACTAAGCAGTTTAAATTGTTAGGGTTAGTGTCAGAAGGAATAGGAGATTTGAACAGAAGGCAAAAATTATTTGATGCAGCATTGAATGACTATAGATTATCTTTTGCTTACTATTCTGGTATTTCAGATTCACTTTGTATGACATATGCTAATAGAAATATAGGAAGGGCGTTTTTATATAAGAATCAAATAGATAGTGCATATTATTATTATGATAAGGCTTTGTATATTTCTAGTCAGAAAGAATATTCGGCTGTGGGATCTATACTTTTAGAATTGGGGGTTATTCATCGTTCTCAAGGGGATTATGTTGGGGCTGAATATTATTTTCTGTCTTTCTTGAAGAAAGAAAAGGATCAGGAGAAATTATATTCTGGATATTTAGCTTTAGGTAATTTATATTTGTATATGGGTAGGTTGAAGGATGCAGAAATGTATCTTGCATTGTGTCTTGAGAGTGCGAATTTAATAGTAAAGAGAGATGCTTGTGAGTGCCTATATGATTTGAAAAAAGAATTGAATGATTTTAAGAGTGCTGTTGGATATAAGGATATAGCAGATTCTTTACAAATAATAACTCGAGATATTGAAACTCGGAATAACATAGCGGACTTGCAGGGTAAGTATGATAGTGAAAAATGGCAGAAAGAAAGTTTGCAAGCCAGTATTGAGAAAAAGAACATTCTCTTGATCGGTTCGTTTATAGGCTTTATTGCTATATTGGTTATTGTATACATCTATTATAAATATCGAACCAATCAGAAGTTGATCAGAGATATTAGCGAAAGAATTCGTCAGAACGTTACCGAGATAGAAATGTATCAAGAGCAAATACTCAATTATAGAAACTTGCAAAAAGAGACATTACGAGATTATCGAAATCAGATAGGAGAATTACAAGGAAAGGTGTCCGTTCTTGAAGATCAGAATAGAACATTATCTGTTCATTTAGTTGAGAAGAAGGGGAATATACCAGATAGTGATGATGGTGATCTTTATGCTATCTACATGCAAGGACTTCGTATACTACTAATGTTGAGAAAGAAAGAGGACATGGAAAATGCCTCTGATAAAAAACAACTTTTGGATGGTGATTGGGATAAGTTATTTCATCTATCCAATGCTTTACACAATGATTTCATTATACGTATTAAAAAGGAATTTCCTAATTTGACTAAGCATGATATCGAAATTTGTTGCTTGTTGAAATTTGGCATTACACATGAAGTTTTGGGACTCGCTTTTCTAACGACTTCTGAGTCGGTGACAAAAGCTAAAGGACGTTTAAAAAAACGATTAAATTTATCAGTATCCGATGATTTGGATGATTTCTTGCAGAAATATTAGTTTAATTTTATGCTATCTGTCCGGGTATATGCCTCTACTTGTTTGTGTAAACTGTTTATATATAGTGTTTTATGTGGTATTAACCCTTGCTGTATTTGTCCGGGTGATTTGTTTTGCTATCTTAGCCAAATGCGCTATATTTGACGAAACCAAAACAAATAAAATATGAAATTGCGTGTTATTTTATCATTGATTGTGGCATTGTTCATTGGACAATCCATGTATGCTATGTCAAATGAAGTCCTTCGTAGACCTATTATCTTGGATGGAGAAATTATAGAGGAAGGTAGCCGTTCCATCAATCCACTCATTCCTATTTCTGCAGATATCGATGGTTCTACCTTATTTATTAAGTTCTCAAAGGCTATAGGTAATGTAGATATCGCAGTGAAAGAAATTACAGATGCTAAAAAAGAAGTTTATTCGTCTTCTATGGATGTAAATGCTGCCGGTCAGATTACTTCGTTCTCTATTGCTGATTTAACTCCGGGAACTTATGTGCTTGAATTTACCAATGCAGCTGGTGGGTATGTATATGGACAGTTTATTGTAGAATAGTTGTTATAATGAAGAGAATTTTATTATCAACATGCGACAGAACGTATACGCAATTAGGTAATCTGGAAGCCTTGGTTTCCTTATTGAAAGGTGCGGGGTATGACGTGAACTATACATCGGAAGTAAGTGAACAAGAGTGGGTAAATTATCCTTTGATTATCACTTTTAAAGATGAAGAGTATGTTCGTGTTAAAGAAATGAATTTGCAAAACAATTTGTTGTCAGTCAATGAATTAATGGGTGATACTTGTTTGTTGCCCTCTCGTGACAGATGGACGAATAATGTGAATGATAATGAAAAGAAATCTATTTTGATTTGGGTTAATGAGTTTCATTCTATATTGAGGGTCTTAGCTCTGCTGAAAGGATATTCCACGTGGAGTACTACGTCTGTAGTCGATTTGAAACTACGTGATTTCACTCGGGTTGTACAAACTTTCCAAGCGCAGCTATGCCAGACCTCCGAAGTGATGGAGCATGCTTCGAAGGCTGATTTAATCATAAGTGATGGACTTTTCGCTGCTCAAGCTGTTTTAAATCATAAGCCTGTGATTATTGTTGATTCTTATGGTTGGAATGGTTTAGTTACTGATGCTACGTTTATGAGTCAATATGTTGCCGGTTTTACTGCAAAACCTGTTCAGAGTGATAGAGGGTATTTTCCATTATATGATTTATCTATTGCGATAAATAAGGCATTTGAAATGGAGCAGTCTGAGTTGAAAAGTTGCTCTAATAAACTCCTACAGGAGAATGAGTATATGTGTGAGAAAATTCTAAGAGTAGTTTCATCTCGGTGTTAACATTGATGTAACACTGGATTGGGACTTGTTTTTTTATATAGTACTATCATATGTTTTTAGTTTAATTGTTTAATACTTAAATGGTTGCTGTGTGCGGGGTGCGTGATGTATCTCGCACATTTTTTTATTCTGTATGCTTTTAGGGTTCTTATGGAGAGGAAGAAATTAATAAGATAGTCTACAAGAAGTTAACATCGTAATTTTACGAAGTTAATTTCTTGCAATTACGATGTTAACTTCGTAAAGTTACAATGTTAACTTCCTGTTTTTATGTGGTTTTGTCATCTACCAATATATAACATTCTTCGTTTTTTTTATCTGTTATGATCGTATATTTGCTGCCTATTTCTTCTAAAATTCTTTTTAATTTGTTGATGGCACTTGTCATATTATTGGTTGGATCAGCATTTTGAGGCCAGAATTCTTTCTTTAAATCACTTTTGTTTATTCTGTAATTTGGACTGTTTAAGAAAAAAGTTAATATTTTTTGTTGCTGATTAGGCATTTTGATCGGATGGTTGTTGAATAAGACAAAATCTTTTTCAAAAACAAATTGATCCTTTAATGATAACTCTTCTTTTATAGTAGAATTAGTTTGCTTTTCTGTTTCTACACTACTGCCGACTGGTATGGTTTCGATGATATGAGGTGCAGGCTCTGCTGTATCGGCTGCTGGTACTGATGTCTTTTTTCGATACTTCCTATGATACCGTATAAACAGAATGATGATGTAGATGAGAATCAGTTCCACTATTAAATTGATGTAGATATTGGTTTTAGGCATTCGCTTCCACAAAGTTGAGAAACTATAGTCGATATACATAATGTAATCTACGCTAATAATTTCATCCTCCAAATGGTAGATAATCTTTTCTGAATTATGAGGGATACTACTTGGGGGCTGACTCCATATTTCTCTCTGTAGATGTTTGGAAACAATGATTCCGGTATTGACATATCCCTGTATATCGTTTTTATTTAAGTGCTTAATTATTAGATCTTCTATATCATAGCTTTGTAAACGCTCCATCATAAGTAACCCTAATTGGCGGGCGAAGAATATTTCGGTATCGATATCTTGAATTTTATGTTGATAAGTAAATAGCGTATCTTTTGAACAAAAAGTACGAGTTTCGTATGTTCCTATTTTTTTAGGTGAATTACTAAGTCCATTCAAAGGTAAATCCTTGCACTTTTGAGCTATGCTGTTAATTACCGCTTCTTTTAAAATATTTTCGACTTGTGGCTTGAATGTTTCTTTTTCTTTTTGAATAAGGGAGTGGATAATTGTATAGGTTGAAGCACCCATAGCAATCATAATAAATAGTATAATGACTCCGATTATTAAAAATATTCTTTTATTCATATTGCCATATCTTGTGTTGGTGCTGCAAAGTTACTTTAAAAGTTTTAATTTACCGCCTTATTTGTTGAATTAGTGATAAAATCAATTACTACTTTATTAGAACTTAATATATTGATATTTAGACGTCATCAAATAAAATGACGTTATCAATAAAAGTGTTGACGTAGAATGTTTGCATGCTTTTGTCTGCTCGCTTATCTTTGCTGATATTTATTAATTTATTGGTAAAATGAAAATAAAGATTTTGGCAGTATTGGCCGTTATTACAGTAGTTATAGTCTCTATGTTTATAAGAGAAAAGAGAGAAAATCCTTCATCATTAGTAATGATGAACATAGAGGCATTGGCGACAGGTGAAGGGACTTCACCTGCTATATGTTTTGGATATGGTTCAGTGGTTTGTCCCAATGACGGATCCAAAGTATTATATTATCGGTAATTAAGAATTATGAAATACTATCTGACATTTCTCGTTCTTTTGGTAATATTTACCGGGTGCACTTCGGATTTGCCGAAAGATCGAGTGTTGTATGCTTCTTTCCCTAAGGAAGAGACACTACACTCCAAGGTCATTCAGCTTGATTCAGTTTATATGCGTTATCCGTTTCGGATTCATGTGTCCGGTGATCAGGCGGTCGTTTTGGATTTACATGGTAGTGATGTGTATTGTCATCTTTTTCATTACCCTGATTTCCACTATCTGTCTTCGTTTGGCAGGCGGGGAGACTCACCGGAAGAGATGCTTTCAGTAGAAACAGTGAAATGTATAGATGGTTCGTATTGGACTTTAGATGCCAACAAAGGCGAGTTAACTAGGTTTGAGTTTGTTTCGGATAGAGATTCGCTTCTGCGTGCAGAAGCGATCTCTTTCGATAAAGACAGCATTCTGCGTGCTCTTGATTTTGTTGCATTCAATGATACTACTTTTCTAATTCCCGACTATTCGGGAGATAGTCGTTTTTGCTGGGTGAACCGGCAGGGAAAGTTCTTGAAGAAAAGTGGAACAATTCCTTCTTCCAATGAAGAAGCCTTGAAGGAAGCTCGTCCGGCTTTGGCACAAGCTTGGCGTAGTTTTATCGACTACAATCCTCACAATGGTGTGTTGATTGCTGCTACTCAATTAGGAGAGGTTCTTGAAATTTATAATCTTCAAAATGGTTCTCATAAAGTCTGTCAAGGTCCAAAAGGGGAGCCGGAATTTAAGTTGGCAGGTGGCTATGCAATTCCTGACGGGATCATGGGATTCTCGGATGTACAAGTTACAGATGATGCTATTTACGCTATTTTTCATGGACGCACATTTAAAGAGATCATGGCGCAACACCAAAAGGAGGGAAGAGCTACAGATGGTGGACAGTATATTTATGTATTTAATCTTGAGGGTGAACCTTTGTGTAAATACACCTTAGATCGTTATATCACAGGTTTCCATGTAGATGAAAAAAATAAGACTATTACAGCGACAGATGTTAATAATGACCAGCCCATTGTGGAGTTCCGCTTTAGTTAAGGTCAAGTGTAACAGGTTCGAAAAGGAGCGGGTAAAGCCGACTTGTCGATAGGGAAGCTATTTCCCCGCTCCTGACAACCTTTAGAAAAGGAGGTTTAACAGGCACAAATATAATAAAAAAACTGATGGAAAACATAAATGAAGCATTTAGATTTTCTGCCGGAGGGAGCTGGCTCTTCCGAGAAAGGAGGCAGAAAATGTTTAGTCTTTAATTTATATTAATTTGGAAAAATGCAAAAAAAAATATTTGCGATACTGATAGTCGCTGTTGTTGCACTGTTTACAGGTTACAATATTTATCAGGGCCAGAGTGCGGAAGCCACTTTGTCGGATTTGGCTTTAGCTAATGTTGAAGCATTGGCTACAGGAGGTGGTGAACCTGGTACTCATAATCATGGTCCAACAAGAAATCCTTTCTTAGGAAAAAAATATTGTAAAAATGAGAATCAGGTAGATTGTGCTTATTAAATGTATGGCATATCATAAATACTGATAAAGAGATTTATGATATGCTTTTACTACTTTTTATATAGATGTATGAAGAATAGAATCTTTTATTTATTTTTGATTATAACTTTAGTATTAACAGCTTGTGATCAAAAACTTAAAAACAAGTCAGCGTTAATTAGTAACATTCGTGTTGATTTCAGTGAAGTTTCTTTTGAAAATTTCAAGAGATTAAATGTGGTAGATACAACTTTGTTAATAGCATTAGCAGAAGATGTTGAAAACGATCTTGTTTTAGGACAGTTAGATAAAATAATCATTTTAAATGATACTATTTATATTGCTGATACTTATCTGAAGCGATTGCTTATGTATGATATGCAGGGAAATATATTAGGAAAAATAGGAAATTTAGGTGGGGGCCCCGGAGAGTTTGCTTCTTTATCGGATTTTTGTGTAAAAAAAGATGGGAGCATTTATATTTATGATAGTGCGAGTAACAAAATACTTGTATATGGTAAAGAATCAAATTTTTTGAGAGATTATCCGATATCATTTAAGGCAGAACAATTTCAGGCAACTAAAGATGGATTTCTATTTGGATTGGCTCCATATAATCAGGATGATATGACATTAGGCAAGCAAATAGCGTATACTGATAATGAGTTTGCTCTTCTTGCCACGGCATTGGAATATGATAAAAATATAGATAGCAATTATGAATTTTTCTCTCCAATGATTCCTGTTGGTGATGATGTAATTTACAATCGTGTCATAAATAATAATATATATATATTGGGAAGCAAAGGTGAAAATAAGCAGATTCTTCACTTTGATTTTGGCGATTATAATATTGTTGCGGAGGATTTGAAAGATATCAATGCTCTACTGGATTCGGATAAAGATTATTGCTACATAGCTTGCCCACCGGTTATGATTGATAGTATGATAATGGGGGTTCTTAATAAGAAAGGGGAATTGTATACTTTCATTTATGATCAGAAACGAGATGAAATGGCTTTAAATAGGTTAGCTGATTTTTCTTGTAAGAATATTAATCTTCCGATTACTTCTATAGGATCTAATTTTTTGGTATCTTATTTTAATAAAGATATATATTCGAGCTATTCTCAATCAGATGAATTGAACTTTGAGTTAAAAAACAAGATAGATCAAGGGGCATTTGTCTTATGTTTGAATAAAATAAGAGGTGAGATATAAGAAGTTTTTTATCTATTTATTATAGTTATGTACAAGATTGCTTTTTATATTATTTCTGTTTTAACAGTGTTTACTTCCTGTACATCCACAGATGTACCTGATAAGATGAGTTTACAACCCCAGGTAATGAATGATAGTCTTTTGACGACTATGCCTGGTGACTTATTGCTAATAGATGATTATTTAGTATGGTCTGATCCTTTCTCTGATAACAAGTTTCTGCATGTACATCGTTCTTCCGATGGAAAATATATCGGTTCTATGGGGCAGAAGGGAGAGGGGCCGCAGGAATTTGTAAGTCCTTTGATCAATCGCTTTTCCATTAATCGCTGTATTGCCGCTCATGATGCTAACGGGAAAACCAGAGGCTATTTATCTATTGACAGTTTAATTGCCGGAAAAGAACCTTTTATGTCTTTATCAGATTTTGACCGGAATATACAAATGGCTAAACTGGACAAACAACTGTATCTGATTGAAACAGAAAATGGCGAGAACGATTATTTCAAGGTGAGTTCAAATGGGAAAGAATCTACATTTGGAGTCTATCCGGTTCGTGAAGTGAAACAGCATATGGGTACTTATAAAACATACGATAAAGATCGTGGACTGCTTGCTTTTGGTCCTTTTAATTTTTCTTATTTGGCCTTATATAAAAAGGAAGGAGACAATTTTAAGTTATTATGGGAACGTATGCCTGAAAAAGAAAACTATTCTGTTGTTGATGGGGCAATTAGGTTTGATCGTAGTGTGATGGGAGTGAGAGATATATGCATGACTAAAGAGTATATTGTTACTCTGGAGCGCGACCGGGAAGTTGATCCGCTGGATGAAAGGACTGTTGGACGTAATGCAAGTAAATGTCCCCGTACGGTTTTTGTATATGATTATAATGGCAAATTACTGAAAATAGTAGATTTGGGCATGCCTGTAATGCGTATTGCTGCTGACGGACGAAGCAATGCCCTGTATGCGATAGGAGTTAATCCTGATTTTGTGTTGGCGAAATATGATTTATAGAAATTGGCTTGGGGGCATTGGGATAACTTGTGTACTTTTTGTCTCATGTAAACCCGCGGAGGTTGATGTACCTGTTACTTATTGTTCGTCTTTCCTTTTGAAAGATACTACTGTTATGCTTTCTGAAGTAGAGATGGATCCTATACAGGTAAATGCACGGTGTATGGTGTGGGATGGTGATAAGCGGGTATTGGTTCGTACGTCGACTTCAGATTCTATTTATGCTGTGTTTGCTTATCCGGAAATGAGATTTTTGAGCTATACTGGCAGCTTGTCAAAATATAAACAGATATTAGCTAAATGCAACGAAGGCTTTTATTTAGTAAAAGATGATTCGTTACGTGTATATCATTTAACTGATAAGGATTTGTTACAGAAAGCGACAACTCATTTTCTGTATGATAGTAATAAAATTCGATTATCTAACATTAAGAAATTGAATGATAAAATATATATAGCTTATGCATATACAGATCCTTCTTATAATGATACTAATTTAAATGAGTTCTACATGCTTGATGCTGAAAGCAATGTTTTATATCCTAAAGGGTATTATCCTGAACGTACTGGGGTAAGATTTAAAACGATATTTGACTTTAAGTTTGCTTATGCGCACGGTGTATGGCCAAAACCGGATGGAAGTCGCATTTTAGTTAACTATGTGAGGACCCGTCGTTTTCGGATTTATGATTCGGGTGCTCGGTTATTGCACGATGTATGTCTTGATTATGCACCTAATAAATATGTTGTGGATGCAGACCCTAATCGTTGGACGACGTTTATTAGAGATTGTTTTGTTACCGATAAATATATTTATTTGCTATGTCCGGAAGGTGAGAAATCCAGTCTGGTTATAGTAGATTGGGAAGGCAGGCCAATAGCGCGTTATCGTTTGGATGAAAAGATATTTTTCTTTTTTATCGATTCCGACCGAAATCTTTTTTGTGGTATTAATTCGAATCATGAGCGGTCCTTTTATTTTCTCGATTTGGATATAAATTAGTAGATATTTATGAAATATTTGTATGTATTGTTAGCTTTTTCCTTTTTGTTTTCTTGTAAAGATGAGAACAAGAAACAAGCGGAGTCTATTTTGAAAGAATGGATGAATAAGGAAATTGTTTTTCCAAAGAAAATGTATTTTAGTATTCAAGGTAAAGAGAATGTTGATTTTCGTATAAAAGACACCGAATATAAGATTGTCGCCTATGTTGATTCTGCCGGTTGCACCAGTTGTAAGTTACATTTATCTAAATGGAAAGAGTTAATTCACTATATGGATTCTGTGCAGCCTGAGCGTGTGCAGTTTTTGTTTTTCTTTTTTCCTAAGAATGGTAGAGATATATATCATACTATGCGGATGGATAAATTTACTTATCCGGTTTGCATTGATACTCTTGATCATTTCAACCAATTAAATCATTTTCCTTCAGATGTAAGATTCCAGACCTTTTTACTTAATCAAGACAATAAGGTTGTGGCAATGGGTAATCCTGTGCAAAATCCTCAAATAAAAGATTTATATTTAAATATTATTTCCGGTGATAAAGCTGATTTAAAAGAAAATCGCACTCAGACCGATGTCGAGCTTGAAGACACATTAGTGGATTTGGGAATTTTCGATTCTAAGAAAGAACAAAAATGTATTTTTACTATACAGAATACCGGTAAGAATCTATTAGTGATTGATGATATCAACACTTCGTGCGGGTGTACTACCGTAGAGTATTCAAAAGAACCGGTTCAATCAGGAAAATCGATAGATATAGCGGTAACTTATAAAGCTGAGCATCCGGAGCATTTTAATAAAACAATCACGGTTTATTGCAATTCGGAATCTTCGCCTTTGCAACTGAAGATAAAAGGAGACGCTAAATAAAGGTAAAAATATTGCCGGCTGACGATTGGGTTGTGGTGGACAAATAACCAAGGGGGGCGATTTTGTTCAATGGTTTATTTCTAGGAGTAGTTGGTAAACTTGCTGCAATTCATTGTAAGCCGGCTTTTTATGAAACATAGTATGATTGGGGTATTAGGAAAGAAGAAAATTATGATGAAGATCTATTTGCTTTGCGGATTATTGGGTGCTGTTGTCTGCTGTTCTTGTACGGAGAACAAGCGGCTGAAGTATGCTTTGGAGTTTGCCGGAGAGAATAGGGGAGAACTTGAGAAAGTTTTGGAACACTATAAGGATAGCGGGCTGAAACAGGATGCCGCACGATTTCTGATTGAAAATATGCCTCGTTATTTTAGTTATGAGGGGTGGCAGTTGGATACTTTAAAAGCAATTCATGCGGCTACAGTACATACGGATGGTTGGGTAAATAAGGAAGCTCGTAAAAAGTGGGAGCATTTCTCTTATCGGACTTTAAAAAGGGTATATGATGCTAAGGTAATTAGAGCTGAGTTCCTGATTCATCACATTGATCAAGCATTTGAGGTTTGGGAAAAACGACCTTGGAATAAATATTTGCCGTTTGATGATTTTTGCGAGTTGATTTTACCGTATCGGGTCGGGGATGAACCTTTAGAGGAGTGGCGTAGTTGGTATAAAGAGCGTTATGAATCTATATTGGATTCGCTCTACCAAGGGACAGATGTTGTGGAAGCTACTGATTGTTTGGGAGCCTATTTGCGTCAGGAAAAAGATTTCAGGTATAGTGTCGAGCTGGAACTACCGCATCTGGGTGCAGGATTTTTGCTGGCCAATAGGGTTGGAAGTTGTGAGGCTTCTTGTGATTTTACGGTTTATGTCTTACGTGCTCTGGGTATTCCCGCCGCTACAGACATTTATCATTATGGTCCCGGGAAAGGGGCCGGACATGTCTGGAATGTATTGAGGGATACAACAGGGGGATATGTACCTTTCTGGTTTATTCAGACTAAAGTGGAACGGGGAGGAAATGATAAACGTGAAAAAGGGAAGGTGTACAGGCAATGCTTTGGAGCGCAGCAGGAAAAGATATCGGGTATCCGGCGTGATCGGTCGGTTCCGTTCCCACTGAAAGATCCGTATCTGAAAGATGTGACTGATGATTATTTTCCGGCAAACCAGGTTGAAATCGAAATTGATTCTCAGGTTAACAAGAAATACATTTGTTTAGGCGTGTTTACGTTGGAAGGGTGTATGCCAATAGATATTACATTGCAGAAAGGAAACAAAGCTACATTTACAAATGTGGAACCGGGCATTTTGTTTCAACCACTTTATTTTAATGGCCTTAAGTGGGTAGCGGCCGGATACCCTTTTCTTGTGGATGAAAAGGGAGAGGTGAAGTATCATAAGCCTGATTTTTCCAAAAAAGAAAGTATGGATCTGAATCGTAAATTCTTGTTACGGCAATATCTGAAAGATTATCTCAGTGCTGTGGTGGGAAGTAAGATAGAAGGGGCTAATCATTTGGACTTCTCGGATGCTTGCCTGCTGTATCAGATAGTAGATACTCCTAAAGTAAGCTATCAGGCAGCTTATCCGCCATCGGAAAAGAAGTATCGGTATATTCGTTACACATCACCTCCCGATAAGCCACTTCAACTGGCTGAACTACAGTTGTTCCGAAATTCAGATGATCAAGAGAAGCTTTGTGCGAAAGTTGTTGGTGGCAGTAATACTTTTATTGCGGATGACCGGTTCGATAGTTTAAAAGTGAATGATGGCGATGGGCTAACTTTTTTTCTCACCAAAGAAAAAGGAGCTTTTGTGACACTTGATTTAGGGAAAGCGGAAAAGATCGGAAAGATTGTCTATATGCCTCGTAACGATGATAACTTTATTCGGTTAGGAGATCAGTATGAGTTGTATTATCAGGATGGATTTAATGGTTGGATCTCGTTGGGTAAGCAAGTGGCTACAGAATTAACATTGCATTATGATAATATTCCCCAAAATGCAGTGCTTTGGCTCCGAAATTTATCAAGAGGAAAAGAGGAAACTGTATTTCGGAACGAGGCAGGTCGGCAGGTTTTCTTTGTGAAGTGGTAGAAAGATGAAAATATCAGACCATAAAAAGAAAACTATGTTGATTTTCTTTGTCGGGTATGATACAAATGCTCAAATGACCTGAATTTACTGCTTTTTGACCTGTAATTGTCCCTTAAAGCCCTTTTTTTTCTCAAACTTTGTGGCGTAAAGCTGACATAAAAGTTTGATTATCATGAAAAAAAGATTGAGAGTTCGTGGAATTTTATGGGGGATTTTATTGATAACTGTATCAAGTTGTATAGAATCTGATAGGATTATGCATTATGCTCAATTTGAGCATACCATAAATTTGAAATCCGATAGAATGCAGGTTCCTTCGGTGTTATTGTATCCACGGAGTTTAGTTTTATGTGATAGTAATCTGATAGTATTCAATGAAAAAATGGATACTATGTTTCAATGCTTCCATTTGCCGGATTTGACTTTTCAATATAGTTTTGGAACACAGGGGCAGGGACCGAATGATTTCGTTCTCCCTTCTATTACCCCTGTGAAATATCAAAAGAATGGATTTGTCATGTTAGACGGAATTAACCTGAAACATATTAGTGTTGAGAAAGATAAAGCTACCGTACAGACTTCGACTTTAAATTATGGATTTAATTGTTTTAATGACTTGATAAGTATTTCCGATAGCAGCTACTGTTGTAATGGCGGCCTTGAGAATGAAAAAGAATTTAGGTTTCTTTATCCTGACGGAAATCATGAATCATGGGGAGAATATCCCGAAACAGAGGAACGTTTCGGATCTGTTTTGGGCAGGAATCAAGCGTATATAAAGATGACCGTCGCCAAGCCTGATAAGAGTTGTTTCGTTTCGTTCTACCAACATATACGCCGTTTCAGAATTTATGGCCAGGATGGAAAACTAAAAAGAGATGTAATTTTAGATCTTTTCCCGGGACAGGAATGTCCGGAGGTAGATGATAATATGAGGCTTATACATCCTATATGTGTGTACACGACGGATAATTACATTTATACGCTAAATCTGGATATGACAACAGAAGATGTAGAGGATAGGAAAACAACCCCTAATATTCAAGTCTTTGATTGGGAAGGGAAACCACTCATACAATATAAACTCGACTGTTTTATTAACACTTTTGCTGTTGATGAAGTTGCACATAAGATTTATGGCGTTTTTGTGGAGGACGAAGATCATATTTATGTATTCAATTTACCCCAGTTATGAAATTGACAGCTTTGCTTCTTTTAAGTTTTTTATTTTGTGCTCAGGTTGTTGCGCAAGTTTCTCAACCCCACGGAGATCTTTTGCGTGGTGAGACGTATGTGATTGAAGTGCCTAAAGGATGGAATCGCCCTTCTGCTGTGCGTTCCTGTGATGAACCTTTGAGGCGTACAAGAGAAGGGTATGAAACGACAAAGTTTATGAGGGTATATTCTAAGCGTAAAGATCGTTGTGGTTCTGTTTTGACTATTATAGAAGTACAAAACTGTAAATGTTATCAGGAAATATTTGAGAGGGACAGTGTTTCGGCATTAGCAGATGCTACTCGGGTAAAAGTTATATATAGATCGATTAATGGTAGAAAAAAGATGATTGTCTCTTCTTATAAAGCCGATCGCCATCCGGAAACTAATGAATTATCAGCGCTACAGAAAGTCGAATGGTATTTGCAAGGGAATAAATGCGTGTATTATATTAGTTTCTCATCCTGTTCTATGTTTCTGGAATTACTTCCACAGGTCAAAGGGATTGTAGCATCGTTAAAGGAAATCTGAGCGGAATTGAAAATTTAGTATAGTATAAATATAGCATTTTATTGGTATTATGATAATGATTAGGAGTTTTGTATTTGTAGTTTTATTGGGGATAGTTGTAGGTTCTTGTCAGCAGGATAAGAAAACTGTAATTCATAGAACTGATGATTATACATTAGTAGCGAAGGAAGATAAATGTTTTCCGTTGGACAGTGAAACGGTTCAATTATCAGATTATTTACAATTGATCTATATGGATGGAAAACTGGTTTTTTCGTTTATAAATAACTATGATAACTCGATTGTACTGTATGATTACGGGACTGTGAAAAATATGGGTAAGATTAAGTTTGAGCAGGAGGGCTCGAATGGAGTTGGCAGTATTACTTCATACTTGTTTTTGAATAAAGATTCGATTTATTTGTATGATAGGATGACACGTTATCTGTACCTGACGAATGATAGTAGTCATGTGAAAGATAAGAAACGAATAGACATTGTCAGACGTTTGAAAGGAGATTCCATTTTTGCACCTTCTGAATTGTTTCCGCGTACAAATTCTCCTATTTTAAAAATAGGTGATGAATTGTTGTTGTCCGGAACTCTTTTTTATGAATTTGAGGGTGAGAATGATTCAAATCGTCCTGTGATGGCTTTCTATAATTTGCAGAAGAACACTCTTAGGTATTCTGATAGTTATCCATCTATGTATCATTCTGGAAATTGGGGAGGAAGTTTTACATATCGTTTCCCTTATTATACCTTGTCTCCTAATAATGAACTGGTTATTAGTTTTGCTGCCGATCATAATATAAGAGTACATCATGTAGACTCACTGCAATATCATGAGTTTTATGCCGGAACTAAAGAAGATATCGTTATTGAACCAGTTGAGAAAAGTCTTGATTTCGAACATTTTTCTCCAGAAGCCGATAGAGATCACTATGTCCATAGTTTGAATTATGGATGCATTCACTATGACTCATATAGAGAGGTTTACTATCGTTTGGCAGGACATCCAGACAGTAGTATTGATCCTAAAGAGGGGGTGCTGCGCAAACCAATGTCAGTGACTATTTTAGATAAGAACTTTCAAATTGTGGGAGAAACAATGTTACCCCAAGAACTTTATTTATTAAATCAATGTTTTGTCGGTCCGGATGGATTTCACATTCAAGTGGAGTCAGAGGATGATGATATAATGCGTTTTAAAACATTTGAACTATTAAAATTATGAGGAAACTGGATATAGTATGGAAATATTGTGATTATATCTAATGTGGGCTGTGGTGGATGTATTTCGGAGTCAGAGGCTTTTTTGAAAAGGAATATAAATGATAGTATTGCAGGTTAGCAATCCTAAAAAAGTAGAGTGGGATTTTGGGGATCCAGGGAACAGTTTTGAACAAACTATCCATATCCACAACGAAGATTATTCTAAAATGATATAGAAAATATTGCTTTATTAACACGCTTATAATAAGGATGTTACGTCTTTATTCTGCACTGTTATCTGAGTCCGTGTACCCGGGCTTGTGGGCCTGTGTACCCGGGCTTATGGGCCTGCATACCTGGGCTCATGGGCACAGGTATGCAGGACGGGATAAAGAAAAGACCATTTTCACTAAAGATAGCAAGAAAAACAAAATACAATAATAGACATAAACAGATAAGAAACTAACTATATGTATATGCATATCAGATATTTATGGCTTATTTATTCCTTAAAAACGGAGGTGGAAGATGGAAGATGGAGGTGGAAGATAAATGGCTTAAAAACACGATCTTTCACCATGTTATTATATTGATTATTAGTGAATTAAACTTAAAATGGTGGAAGATGGAAGATCGAAATGCGTTTTTTGTAGGAAAGTGTCTTTTCACCACAGGATTGCACAGGTTATGATACATCCTTATGATTAGTTTAGTCACTTCAAATAAAGCTATTATCGCTCAGATACGGAAACCTTCTTAATCTTTTGTTTCAATCATTTTTAAACAGGATCTAAAACATTTGGTAATGTTTTTATGAATAAGATGTGTTTATAATTTAAAATGTATTATTTTTGCGAGTATAGAAAAAATATCATAATATGTAGCCTTGACTAATATATGTGGAAGAAGTTGTTATTGTGTGTTTGTTTAATAACTATTTTGTGTTCTTGTCAGAAACAACATAGTGCTTATGCACCTCCTACGTTTCCGGAAGTAAAGAACATACATGCTCATCGTTTGTCGGACGAACTGCTGATTAGCTATCCTTTGGATATGGCTGTTAGTGAGGACTATATCTTTATATTGGCTTTGGTTGATAATACATGGTTGCAAGTATATGATAAGAGCACAGGCCAATTGCTTGGAAGTTTTGTAAGAAGGGGACAGGGACCGGGTGAAGTGACTACTGCAAACATGTGCTATTATGATGCACGTGAAAAGAACATTTCGGTGTATGATGAATCTTCTATGAAGTTATTGACTTATCAGTTTGATAAAGAGGATGATAATTGGGGAACATTGATAGAAGAACAGCCTTTTTATAATTTAGGAGCTACAGTACGCCGGGTGTGGGGACTTCGGGATGATAAATTTCTGGTGGATGGTCAGTTGGGAACAAAGTCGGATCAGCAAAAACGTTTTCAGATGCTGGCAGATGCCGAAGTGGTGGCTGATTACAGTGATTTTCCTATAGATACTCCGGAAGAACGTGCCGTTTGGTCATCGCCTGCAATTGCGGTATCTCCGGATTGTAAAAAAATGGTTGTGGGAACTTTATATGGAGGAGTCCTTGAATTATTTGATTTATCAAAAGGCATAGAATTAAAAGCAATCCGAAAATTTTATCCTCCGGTTGTGCAATATTTATCCGGAACTATCCAAAGCACAGGGGAGACTGTTTGGGGCTTCTCTGCGTTATGTGCCACGGATGAAAAGGTTTATAGTGTATTTATAGGTGACAAGAATCCCAATTTATTCAATAACTTATCTGTTTTTGATTGGGACGGCCGGGAATTAATCAAATATAATACTGATTGCCTCATTCTGAGAATTTGTGCTTCGATCCGGGAACCTAATAAACTTTATGGGATTGCTTTTTCTAAAACCCGGGAATTTTATTTGGTCTCTTTTACTTTCGATTCTTGACGGGAGATCGTATTAAAATATATATGTAGATATGAAGAAAGAAGTTTGGATGAAAACGATGAAACGAATCGGAAACTGGATTGTGAATATCTGTTTCTATTCTTGTGTGGCTTTTGTAGCCTGGATGGTATTACAGGTATTTTGCTTGACTTCTTTCAAGATCCCTTCAAACTCGATGGAACCGGCCTTACTTTCGGGAGATAAGATATTAGTGGATAAATGGACCGGAGGGGCACGACTGTTCAATATCTTTGCATCGTTACGGGGTGAGGACGTTCCTATCTATCGTCTGCCGGGCTTTGGCTCGTTTAAAAGGAACGATGTGCTTGTATTTAATTTCCCTTATCAGGATGGGAGTGATAGTATCGGATTCGATATAATGAAGTATTATGTGAAGCGGTGCATTGCTCTTCCGGGAGATACGTTGGAAATACGCAGGGGATATTATCATATCAAGGGGATAAAAGACAGTTTGGGGAATGTGAAGGCACAACATCGGATTTCCCGGGTCAGAAGAGAGGATTCGCGAGGGATTGTGATAGATGCTTTTCCGTGGGACGGGCGTTTGGGATGGACCATTCAGGAGTTCGGTCCTCTTCCGGTGCCGGCAAAGGGGCAGGTAGTGAAGATTGATACGTTGTCCCGTTTACTTTATGGAAGATTGATTCATTGGGAACAGAAAAAGAGATTGCAACAAAAGGGGAATTCAGTTTGTCTGGGCGATAGTGTGATAAGAGAATATAAGTTTAGGGAGAATTATTATTTCGTATCGGGGGATAATATGGAAAACTCAAAAGATTCCCGCTACTGGGGCATGCTGCCCGAATCATATATTGTAGGAAGAGCATTTACGATATGGCGTTCGGATGATCCTTTGCGTGAAAAAATTCGTTGGGATAGGGTATTTAAAAAAATAAAATGACGGAGATGAAGGTAGATTATATACATATTATACTCCGTGGGGGACTTTTAGCGATAGTGTGCACATTGCTGTCTGTGGTATGGGTAAATGATCCGATGCTTCCGGCAGGTGAACTGTCCGGACAATGGGCTTATCTGGCAAAGGCCGCTATGGGGGCTGCTACAGGACTTTTATTGTTGGCTTTTGTCTATTATAAAAAGAGGTATGATATGGGGAGGGATTTTTATCAGGTAGTTGTCTGGAGTCTTATAGCGTTGGCTGCTTCCGAGGCTGTTTATGGATTAAGACAACTTTATGGTTTTACTTCTTCCCATCATTCTCTATACTCCCTGACCGGGTCTTTTTTTAATCCGGGGCCTTATTCCGGTTATCTGGCCATGGTCTTTCCGCTTTGTCTGGATCAATGGCTAAAATTGCGAAAAAGGATAAATAAAAACTGGATCGAGTGGACCGGATATTATGGGGCATTGGCAGTATTGTTTCTTATACTTTGTGTGCTTCCGGCAGGTATGAGCCGTTCGGCATGGTTGGCTACGATTGTTTCCGGTATTTGGGTATATGGTGTACATAAGTCCTGGCCGGTACATCTGAAGAGGATATGGATGCGTAAAAAAGCAAAGATGATAGCAATTGCTTCGGCTCTGTGTATAGTCGTGCTGGTGGGGGGAGTTTGTCTGTTTTATCTGAAAAAAGATTCAGCCAGTGGACGATTGTTCATGTGGAAAATCAGTACGCAGGCTGTTATGGAAAAACCATTTACAGGGTATGGTCAAGGGAGTTTTGCACTTGCATACGGGACAGCTCAGGAAACTTACTTTGCAAAAGGAGATTATTCTCTACGTGAAGAACTGGTGGCAGGAAGTCCGGAGTATGCTTTTAATGAATATTTGCAGATTGCAGTCGAACGGGGAATTCCGGTTTTGTTCTGTTTCCTGGCTTTTGTTGGTTTTTGCCTGTGGCGAGGTGTCGGCTTGAAGCGTTTAGGTGCATGTGGTGGAATAATCTCGTTGCTGGTGTTTGCTTTTTCTTCTTATCCGATGCAGTTGCCCGCCTTTGTTATCTCTTTCGTGGTTTTATTGATGGCTTGTGTCGCAGATCGTTTTCTTGCCTGGCAACTGGTCTTTGCCTGTGTATTGGGGATTTCCGGATACTATTGGCAGCAGGCGGACGTATATAAAGAGTGTAAAGACTGGGCTAATTGTCGCATGTTATATCAGGCAGGAGCTTATCAAAGTGCCAAAGAAGGCTATGAGCGTTTATATCCGAAGTTGAAGAAAAGAGGGGCCTTTTTATTTGAGTACGGGCATTGTTTGCATAAATTAAAGGAGGCGGATGCTTCAATCTTATTATTAAAAGAGGCTTCTACCCGAAGTTGCGATCCGATGATACTAAATATTATTGGTAAGAATTTTCAGGAAAAGGGAGAATATGCTGAAGCCGAAAAATGGTTATTACGTTCCACTCATTTATTGCCGGGCCGGATTTATCCATATTACTTGCTGGCAAAACTGTATGCTGTTCCTGAGTATTTACAACGGGATAAATTACAGAAAATGGCGGAATTGGTCTTGACTAAAGAACCTAAAGTGCAGTCGACTGCCGTAAGAGAGATGAGAGAAGAAATTAGGAAGCTACTTGTAAATGTAAGTAACGAAAAAATCGTAAAAAGCAGAAAAGTAAATGATTAATATGTTTTAAATGCAAAAAAAAGTCTGCTTTTTCTTTTGGCATTTTAAATATTAGCAATTATATTTAGGGTCTCGATTGAGGTCATTCCGGCTTTGGTTTCAGTGCCGGCTATATTTGTTCTCCGGAAATAGGATATCAGATAAGCAGGTTTCTACCGTGAAGAGGAATGAGTATAATAGTGAGAATAGAGGATGAAATGTGATAGGATTATCTGATTTTTTACGGATTAACCGGGGTGAAATGTTTTTTGTCCACCTCTGTTAGTAACGTAAAAATCGTAAATGTCAAATTATCAGTGTTTTAATGACGGTGTGCCAGTAGGATTTAGTCCGCCATTTATTTTGTGTGTTAGAAAATAACCAACTATATTTGCAACCATAAATTAATAGAGAAAAGTTTAATAACATTATGAAAAACCAATATCCCTTCTATACGCTTTGCCTGGCATTGGCAATGCTGACAGCTTGTTCCGGTGAGAAGAAAGAAAGTGCTTCTGAAAAAGGAGTGGAAACTGTGTTGCCCGACACGAAAAATGAAGTGTCCGTTATGACCTTGAAGAAGCAGGTATTCAACCATGAACTGGTGAGTAATGGAAAAGTATCTGCCAAGGGAATGGCTGATCTGAGATTTGAAAGTGGTGAGGTGATAGCTCATATTTGGGTGAAGAACGGAGACCGGGTGCAGAAGGGACAAAAGTTGGCAGAGTTGGATAAGTTCAAACTTGACAATCTGTTGTCACAGGTAGAAGATGCTTTGAAAAAATCCGAGCTCGAGTTGCGTGATGTGCTTATCAGTCAAGGTTATCCGGCAGATGATATCAGTCAGGTACCTGAAGAAACCATGAAATTGGCGAAGGTGAAGAGTGGTTATGACCAAAGTAAATCGCAATATGAAATGGCAAAATACAATGCAGAGCATGCTACATTGATAGCACCTTTTGCCGGGGTAGTTGCTAACTTGTTTTCGAAGCCTTATAATTTGGCGAATACTTCGGAAATATTCTGCACGGTGATCGATATGCAGGGAATGGAGGTAGACTTTACCGTGCTGGAAAGTGAGTTGCCTTTAATAAAGAATGGAGATAAGGTGGTGATTAAACCTTATTCTGATGCGGCGACAGTACATGAAGGAAATATATCGGAAATCAATCCATTGGTAGACGATAAAGGAATGGTGAAGGTGAAAGCCCGGGTGAACGGGGCAGGCAGACTGTTTAGCGGAATGAATGTGCGTGTCAGTGTGCACCGTTCGTTGGGAGAGCAGTTGGTGATTCCTAAAAGTGCAGTGGTGCTTCGGTCGGGCAAACAGGTTGTGTTTACTTTGAAAGATGGAAAGATGGCTCAGTGGAACTATATTCATACTGCTCTGGAAAATGCTGACAGCTATAGTGTTGCCGATGGACTGACAGAAGGAGATACTGTAATTGTAACCGGAAACATCAATCTGGCACACGAAGCTCCGGTCACTATCATTGAATAAGGATGAATCACTAACACAAAACAATTATGATTAAATTCCTGATACAACGTCCCATTGCCGTATTGATGGCTTTTACGGCTTGCTTCATAGTGGGGTTGGTGACGTATTTCACGTTGCCGGTATCGTTGCTGCCGGATATCTCTATTCCGGAGATTACCGTACAGGTAGCAGCGAAGAATACTTCGGCACGTGAATTGGAAAACACAGTAGTGAAGCCTATCCGCCAGCAATTGATTCAAGTGGCTGCTTTGAAAGACATGTCCAGCGAAACACGTGATGGTGCAGGTATTATCCGGCTTAATTTTGATTTTGGTACCAATACGGATTTGGCGTTCATAGAGGTCAATGAAAAAATTGATGCGGCTATGAATTATCTGCCAAAAGATACGGACCGTCCGAAGGTGATTAAAGCAAGTGCAACCGATATTCCGGTGTTCTATCTGAACCTGACTCTGAAGACGGACAGTGCTTATGAAGAGACAGATCAAAGGGCATTTCTGAATTTATGTGAGTTTTCCGAATCGGTCATCAAGCGCCGTATCGAACAATTGCCCGAAGTGGCAATGGTAGACGTTACCGGATTATTGGAAAGACAGTTGCAGATTGTGCCTGATATGGACAAACTGGCTATGCTCGAATTGTCTATTGAAGATATTGAAACGGCTTTGGCACAAAACAATGTGGAGCCGGGGAGTATGACTGTGCGGGATGGATACTATGAATACAACATTAAATTTTCTACTTTACTTCGTACCTCGGAAGATGTGGAGAACATTTATATCCGGAAGGGAGACCGTATCATACAGTTGAAAGAATTCTGTCGCATAGCGGTGGTGCCGGTTAAAGAAAAAGGAGTATCCGTTTCGAACGGAAAGAGAGCGGTGACTCTTGCCATCATTAAGCAAGCTGACGAAAACATGGATAAAATGAAGGAGGCACTGTCGGAAACGATGGACTATTTCAAAAAGATCTATCCGGATATCGAGTTTAGTGTGAGCCGAAATCAAACTGAACTGCTGGATTATACGATATCCAATCTCCAGCAGAATCTTTCACTTGGTTTCTTCTTTATTTGTATTGTTGCCGTACTGTTCCTGGGCGATATCAAATCTCCTTTTATTATTGGACTGAGTATGGTGGTATCCATTGTCATCAGTTTCTTGTTTTTCTACTTGTGTAAGATGTCTCTCAACATCATCTCCCTGTCCGGATTGATCCTTGCATTGGGTATGATGATCGACAGTTCGATTATTGTAACTGAAAATATATCACAATACCGGGAAAAGGGCTATTCGTTGAGGAGAGCCTGTGTGGCAGGAACAAGCGAGGTGGTAACTCCTATGCTTAGTTCTTCTTTTACGACAATTGCCGTATTTGTGCCTTTGGTATTTATGAGCGGTATCGCAGGTGCTATTTTTTACGATCAGGCCTTTGCCGTAACGGTAGGACTGATGGTTTCATATTTTACAGGTATCATGTTGCTTCCTGTTTTGTATATGTTGGTCTATCGTACCGGAATAAAAGGAGGCCCGAAATGGCTGAGGCTGAAGATTAACAATCCGTTGAAAGAACATACCTTGGATCGTTTCTATGATAAAGGAGTCGATTGGGTATTTAGCCATAAAACGCTGAGTGTACTGTTCTGCGTTATTTCTTTCCCGCTATGTATTTTCTTTTTCTTCTTTATTGATAAGGAGAGAATGCCGGACATCGATGAAAATGAATTGATCACCCGTATCGAATGGAACGAGAACATCCATGTGGACGAAAATCAGCGTCGTGTAGACGAGTTGTTCCGTGAGTTGCAGGGGCAATCTGTAGAGCAGACGGCCTCCATCGGACTGCAGGATTACATCTTGAATCGTGAGCAGGAGTTGTCGTCATCAGAGGCAGAACTGTATTTTAAGACAGAAACTTCGAAGGAGATTGCTCCGTTGCAGTCAGAGATTTATAAAAGGCTGAAAGAGCGCTATCCCTTGGCGGTAATTTCGTTTTCTCCACCGGAGACTGTTTTTGAAAAACTCTTTGTGACAGGGGAGGCTGATATTGTGGCCGAGTTGTATGCCCGTAATAAAGACAAGGCACCCGAACCTGGTACCTTACGCGGACTGGAACAGACGTTTAGGCAAAAAACGGGAATACCTCCGACGGGTATTGCTTTCGAAAATCAGTTGAACCTTAGCATTAACCAGGAAAAGTTATTGTTGTATCAAATCTCTTATAATGAACTGTACCGGGTGCTGAGAACTGCTTTCAAAGAGAACAGTGTAGCTATGTTGCATTCTTATCAACAATATCTGCCTATCAGCATTGCAGGAGACGAAAAAACGGTCAATCAGGTTTTGCAGGAAACATTGATTCAGACCCAGCCGGATAGTAAGACGGGAGAGGTAAACTTCATCCCCTTGCGTGAGTTGATAAAGGTAACTCCCGCCGAAGATTTAAAGAGTATCACGGCCGGAAGAAACGGAGAGTATATTCCTTATAAATTCTATGGAGTGGAGGATGCCGAACAACTAATGACTGAGGTGAAAGAAGTGACTAATGAAACAGGAGATTGGGACATCGGCTTTTCCGGTAGTTTCTTTTCCAATCAGAAGATGCTGGACGAGTTGGTCGTGATTCTGTTCATTTCATTGTTGCTGATGTATTTTATTTTGGCAGCCCAGTTCGAGAGCTTTATGCAACCCTTGCTGGTGTTGATGGAAATACCGATTGACGTGGCGTTTGCATTGGTACTGCTCTGGATATGCGGACATACATTGAATCTGATGTCGGCCATCGGGTTGATTGTGACTTGCGGTATCGTGATCAATGACTCTATCCTGAAGTTGGATGCTATTAATGAATTGCGTAAAGAAGGGGTACCTTTGCTGGAAGCCATTCACGAAGCCGGGCGCAGAAGGTTACGTCCGATCATTATGACATCATTGACCACCATCTTCGCAATGGTCCCGTTGCTGTTCTCGTACGACCTTGGATCCGAGCTTCAGAAGCCGCTTTCCATTGCCATGATTGGTACCATGACGATCGGTACACTGGTGAGTTTGTTTATCATCCCTTTACTGTACTGGTTTATTTATAGAAATAAAGTAAAACGATAGATATGAAGAAAAGATATTATATAGTAATGGCAACTTTGCTGCTTGGAGTTTCTGTAGCGAAGTCTCAGGATCATATAAAACTTGATTTGCAGAAAACGATACAATTGGCCAATGATAGTTCACTGGAAGCATTCCGCACACAGAATATGTATCTTTCCGGTTACTGGGAGTACCGGACTTACAAGGCCAACCGTCTGCCGAGCCTTACTTTGAATATGACTCCCGCCGAATACAACCGGGATATTACCAAGCGATACGATTCGGAAAATGACTTGGATGTTTATCGTAGTCAACAGTCGTTTTATGCTTCCGGTAATCTGGCTATCCAGCAGAATTTCGACTTGACGGGTGGTACTTTCTATCTGCAATCTCAATTGGGATATATGCGCAGTTTTGGCGGAAGTAAGTCGACACAGTTTACCAGTGTGCCCATCCGACTGGGATATTCACAAAGTTTGGTAGGATATAATTCGTTCAAGTGGGAAAGAAAAATAGAACCCCTTAAATACGAGAAAGTAAAGAAGGAGTTTGTATATAATGTGGAGGCTGTATCCGTGCAGGCTACTACCTATTTCTTTAACCTGGCAATGGCGCAGGCTGAATATAATCTGGCCAAAGAGAATATGGTGTCGTCGGATACGTTATACAGCATTGGAGTACAGCGTCAGAAGATAGCAGCCATTTCGAAGGCGGACCTGTTGACATTGAAACTGGACGTGGTAAATGCACGCAATACATTGCAAAATAAAGCGAGTGCCCTGAAACGTGCTATGTTTTCTTTGGTTTCTTTCCTGAATTTGGATAAGAATACGGTTATTGATATCGATTTGCCCGTACGTCCGCAGGAATTGGTGATACCTGTGGATAAGGCTTTGCAGATGGCACATGAAAACAATCCTCAGCTACTGGGATTGAAGCAGAATGTACTTGAAGCCGAACGCAATGTGGATAAAACCAAAAAAGAATCACGTTTTAATGCGAGTGTGAACGCCAGTATCGGTTTCAACCAGGTAGCTGATAACTTTGGGGATGTGTACCATAAACCCATGCAGCAGGATTTGGTGTCGGTCAGTGTCAGCATTCCATTGGTGGACTGGGGGGTAAGAAAGGGTAAGTATAACATGGCCCGCAATAACCTGAATGTGGTGAAGACTTCTGCCCGTCAGGATGAAATCAGTCTGGATGAAGAAGTGATTATGACTGTAAACGATTTCAATATCCAGCAAAACCTGATAACCAGTGCCGAAGAAGCACTTGATCTTTCCATTCTGGCTTATAACGAAACCCGCCAGCGGTTTATCATCGGGAAAGCGGACATCAACAGTCTGACTCTGTCCCTGAACCGTCAGCAGGAAGCACAGCAGAACTATATTTCCGCTTTACAGAACTATTGGCTGAACTATTATAAGATACGTAAACTGACGTTGCATGACTTTGCTACCGGAATCCCGCTGACTGAAAAGTTTGACTATGCGGGGGGACAATTGGTGAGATAGTGCTACCTAACATTGAAACGATGGATAATCCTTCTAAAATAAAAGCGCAGACGAAAGCCTCTTCTTTCACGCTGATTGTCGCCTTTATATGCGTGGCGTTGATTGGTTTGGCCTTGATTCCCCTGCTCCCCGTAAAACTGAATCCTTCAAGAACTTTACCGGGTTTTACGGTACAGTTCAGTATGCCCGGCACTTCGGCAAGGGTGGTGGAGATAGAGGCAACCAGTAAACTGGAGGCCATGTTGGCACGTATTAAAGGTATAAAGAACATCTATTCTACCTCCGATAACGGTTCGGGGAGCATCACCATTGAATTGGACAAGTATGCGGATATAGATGCGGTACGTTTTGAGGCATCAACCATTATCCGGCAGACCTGGCCTCAGCTTCCCGACGGAGTGAGCTATCCCTATATCAGGATGAAGCGTCCGGACGATAATGCCTCACGTCCTTTTATGTCGTTTACACTTAATGCTCCTTCTACTCCCATCTTGATTCAGCAATATGCCGATGAACATATCAAGACGAGGCTGGCACAGATTCAGGGTATCTATAAGATAGACTTGAGCGGAGCCACACCCATGGAGTGGGTGTTGGAGTATGATAGCGAACAACTGAGACGATTGGGTATTTCTTTGAGCGATATTCAGCAGGCTGTTGCCCGCTATTATCAAAAAGAGTTTCTGGGAACTTATAATATCGAGTCGGCTTCAGGTGGTAAAGAGTGGATCCGGCTGGCCCTGATGCCCGAGTATAAAGAGGAAGGATTCGATGCTTCCCGTATCCGGGTGAAAAGTACAGAAGGAAAATTGATCAGTCTGAACGAGCTTGTGACGGTGAGCCACATGGAGGAAGCTCCTCAGAGCTATTATCGTATTAACGGACTTAACTCCATTTATTTGTCGATTACAGCCGAGGAAACTGCCAACCAGTTGCAACTGAGTACACAGGTTAAAGAAGAGATGGAGGCGATACAGAAAGTGTTGCCTGCCGGATATGAGATCCACACAAGCTACGATGCTACGGAATTTATTCACGAAGAGCTGAATAAGATTTATTTGCGTACCGGGCTTACGGTCCTGATTCTGCTGTTTTTTGTGCTGCTTATCACGTTGAATCCACGCTATTTGTTTTTGATCGTGGTCAGTCTGAGTATCAATATAGCCGTAGCAGTGATTTTCTATTACCTTTTCGGACTGGAAATGCAGCTCTACTCACTCGCCGGTATTACGGTTTCGCTCAATCTGGTGATAGACAATACGATTGTGATGACCGACCATATCCTGCACCGGCGTAACCTGAAAGCCTTTATGTCCATTCTGGCTGCGACCCTGACTACAATGGGAGCTTTGGTCATCATTTTCTTCCTTGACGAGAAGATACGGTTGAATCTGCAAGATTTTGCAGCCGTAGTGATTATCAATCTGGCTGTATCTCTGTTCGTAGCTCTTTTCTTCGTACCGGCTCTGATCGAAAAGATCGGGTTAAGAAAGAGAAAGCGCCGTCAGACCAAATCCCGTTTCTTCCTTCTTCGTGCTTCTCTTCCGCGGAGAATAACAGTTTACTTTACCCGTTTCTATGGCTGGATGATACGTAAATTATGCCGTTGGCGTGTGGTTGTCTGCATCTTGTTGGTACTGTTGTTCGGACTTCCGGTATTTATGCTGCCGGAAAAGATGGAAGGTGAAGGGCGTGCCGTGGAGTGGTATAACAAGACCTTAGGATCATCTACTTACAAAGAAAAAGTGAAACCGGTTGTGGACAAAGCACTGGGAGGCAGTTTGCGCCTGTTTATCCAGAAGGTATACGAAGGCAGTTATTTCACCCGGAACGAAGAAGTGGTATTGTATGTTCATGCCAATCTTCCGAACGGCAGTACGTTGGAGCAGATGAATGAACTGATCAAAAAGATGGAGATTTATCTGAGTCAGTTTAAGGAAATCAAACAGTTCCAGACTTCGGTGTACAGTGCCCGTCGTGGTAATATTAATGTCTATTTTACCAAAGAGCATCAGAATAGCGGTTTCCCCTATACACTGAAAGCAAATATTATCAGCAAAGCCTTGCAATTGGGTGGAGGCAGTTGGGGGGTATACGGTTTGCAGGATCAGGGGTTCAGTAATGATGTGCGTGAGGGAGCCGGTTCTTTCCAGGTGAAGATGTATGGATACAATTACGATGAATTGTATGAATGGGCTGAGAAGTTGAAAGCCAAATTGCTGACTCACCGACGGATCAAGGAAGTTATAATAAACTCTTATTTCTCTTATTGGAAAGACGATTATCAAGAGTTCTACTTTGACCTCAACCGGGAACGTATGGCACAGGAGAACATCAATGCCAATATTCTGTTCTCTACGATCCGCCCTATTTATGGTAAGAATATGGAGATCGGATCGGTAGTGGCGGATAATGGTTCGGAAAAAATAAAGCTTTCCTCCAAACAGTCTCAGGAGTATGACATTTGGGCCATGCAATATTTTCCGTACGGAACGGATGACAAACAGTATAAACTGTCTGAACTGGCTACTATGGAAAAGGGACAAATGCCGCAACAGGTTGCCAAAGAGAATCAGCAATACAGGTTGTGCCTGCAATACGAATATATCGGTTCGGGGAACAAGGAAATAAAATTCTGAAACGTGACCTGGAGGAGTTTAACAAAGAACTCCCGATGGGGTATACGGCTCAATCGGAGCGGGATAGCTGGGGATGGGGAAAGAAAGATAATAAGCAATATCTGCTTTTGCTGGTAGTGATTGCCATTATCTTTTTCACGACAAGTATCTTGTTTAATTCATTGAAACAGCCTTTGGCTATCATATTTATTATTCCGGTGTCATATATCGGTGTATTCCTGACGTTCTATTGGTTTAAGCTGAACTTTGACCAGGGAGGTTTTGCTTCGTTTGTTTTATTGTGTGGTATTACGGTGAACGCCAGTATCTATATTCTTAACGAGTATAACGCCATTCGTAGACGTTCTCCCCGAATGTCGGCCTTGAGGGCCTATACCAAGGCTTGGAATGCGAAGATCATTCCTATCTTCCTGACAGTTGTCTCTACGATCCTTGGCTTTATTCCTTTCATGGTAGGTACAGATAAGGAAGCGTTCTGGTTTCCATTGGCCGCAGGAACCATCGGTGGGTTAGTCATGTCAATCATCGGAATCTTCTTCTTCCTTCCGGTATTTGTGCTGAAGAAGAGAGTGGGGAAACGATGAACAAATACTCTTTCCACCACAGAGGGCACAGAGCAACACAGAGAAGAAATGAAGTTATTGATTGGGGATATTCCTAAAATAAGAAAATTAAAGGCAACTGATTCATTGCGAGTTAGTTGCCTTTTTTGTATCTTTAAGCAGGGACATTTACTGAATATCCCTGCTTAAAGATACAAAAACTTTGTGTTACTCTGTGCTCTCTGTGGTGAATCCTGTTCATCGTTCAAAACCGTTTATAAGTCCTGGTCTTCATTCTTCACCATCCCTTTGAATTTATCGGGGAGTGCACTTTCTACAGCAGTATAGGCTTCTGCCATGGTAGCTTTAATGTTATCCGCTCCCTGACCTTTGGGGGGGATAGGGTCATGTATGGTCAGAATCATGCGGTGGCGGTGAATCCATTTGCCGGTTCGTGGCAGGATTTCAAAAGATCCGTCTATGGTCACAGGAACTACGGCAAGTTGGAGGTCGTCCGCCAGTTGAAAAGCTCCTTTCTTAAAATATCCCATATGCCCGGTGAAAGACCGTGCCCCTTCCGGGAAGACCACTAATGACACACCGTCCTTCAGAGAGTCTTTGGCCTGGCGAATGGTTTCAAGTACCTTCTTCGGACCCGACCGGTCTACGAAAATATGTCCGGCACTTTCGCATGCTTTTCCTACAAAAGGTATTTTACGTAGACTTTTCTTCATCATCCATTTAAAGTTACGTCCTAAAAAGCCGTAAATGAGGAAGATGTCGAACGAGCCTTGATGATTGGGTACGAAGATGTAAGAGGTCCTTCCATGTAGCTTTTCGCGTCCACGCACTTTTACCGGAATCAACAGGAAAAGGCAGATCAACTGTGACCAGATTTTCCCCGGATAATATCCCCAGATGTGGGCACCTCCCAATAATGAACCAATGATGGTGACAATCGCCGTGAGGATAGTCAATACTAACAAAATGGGCAATGCAATGCAGATTTGATAAATATAGTATAGTATCTTCATAATGATTTTGATTTTAGCTTGTGCAAAAATAAACAAAATAATATTGCTGTCCTGAATAATTGCTAACTTTGTTTCAAATTTCAATAGCATGATACGTATACTACATACAGCCGATTGGCATTTGGGACAAACCTTTTTCGGATATGACCGGACACAGGAACATGAACACTTTCTGGACTGGCTGGCCGGTGTCCTGACTAAGAACAAAATTGATGTACTGATTGTTGCCGGAGACGTTTTCGATGTTTCCAATCCGTCTGCCGCCTCGCAGCGAATGTTCTATCGTTTCATTCACCGGGTGACAACCGAGAACCCGGGATTGCAGTTGGTCATTGTAGCCGGAAACCATGATTCGGCTGCCCGGCTGGAGTCACCCCTGCCGTTGTTGCAGGAGATGAGGACAGAGATTAAGGGGATTGTCCGTAAGCAGGACGGAGAGATAGATTACAGTCATTTACTGGTAGAATTGAAAAATGCGGCAGGGGAGGCGGAAGCTCTTTGCCTGGCAGTGCCTTTCTTGCGGCAGGGAGATTATCCGGTGGTGGAGACTGAAGGCAATCCGTATGCGGAAGGAGTAAAGGAACTGTATGCCCGTTTGGTGGAATATGCTTTGAAGAAGCGGACGGACGGGCAGGCATTGGTGGCCGTCGGACATCTTTTGGCAACCGGTTCGGAGATTGCCGAAAAAGATCATAGTGAGCGCATCATCATCGGTGGTCTGGAGAGTGTATCGCCCGAGTCTTTTTCCGAGCAGATTGTTTATACGGCTTTAGGGCATATCCATAAGGCTCAGCGCGTATCGGGAAGAGAGAATGTCCGCTATGCAGGCAGTCCTTTACCGATGTCGTTTGCCGAGAAGCATTATCACCATGGAGTGGTAAAAGTGATTCTGGATGAAGGCTGGGCGGTCGAAATAGAGAAACTTGAATATACACCTTTGGTGCGTTTGCTGAGTATACCCGCCAAAGAGCCAGCGGCTCCGGACGAGGTACTGGATGAATTGTGCAGACTGGAACTTCCGGAAGATGAACCGATGCCCTATCTGGAAGTCAAGGTAAAACTAAGCGAGCCGGAGCCGATGTTGCGGCAGCAAATAGAAGAAATACTGGAAGGCAAGCCGGTCCGGCTGGCCCGTATTGTTTCTTCTTACAGGCAGGCGGCAGAGGGGAGCGTGGAAGAAGAAGTACTGGCTACCGGATTGCAGGAGATGAATCCCTTACAGATTGTGAAAGCAACCTTTGAGAACAGTTACCAGGCGGAGATGCCGGAAGAACTGGTAAATTTGTTCCAGGAGGCTTGCCGGACCATCAATTTAGAATGAATCAAATAGGAATTCACCACAGATTACCAGAGATTACACAGATCACCATTAGGATTCACACAGATCTTTTAATCTTTACTATCAACGAGATCATCTATTGATCTGTGTTAATCCGTGTAATCTGTGGTGAAAGCAAACCGAATAACCATGAAGATACTAACCATACGATTAAAGAACCTGGCTTCCATTGAAGGAACCTTTGAAATAGATTTTCAAGCGGAACCTTTACGATCTGCCGGGATTTTTGCGATATCCGGTCCTACGGGAGCCGGAAAATCGACGATACTGGATGCGCTCTGTCTGGCACTGTATGACAAGACACCTCGCTTTTCCGCTTCGGTCGAGAGTCTTTATATGTCGGATATCGGCGAGAGCCAGGTGAATCAGGCCGATGTGAAGAATATCCTTCGCAGAGGGACGGGAGAGGGATTTGCCGAGGTTGATTTCTTAGGGGCTACCGGACATTGTTATCGTTCTCGTTGGTCGGTACGCCGGACAAGAGGTCAGGCTAACGGTTCTTTGCGGTCGCAGACGATACAAGTGACCGATCTGACTGCAAACCGGGAACTGCAGGGAACGAGGAAAGAACTGTTGATGCAATTGGTGACTTTGGTAGGTTTGACTTACGAACAGTTTACGCGTACGGTGCTGCTTGCCCAGAATGACTTTGCTACTTTCTTGAAATCTCGTGAGTCCGCCAAAGCCGAGTTGCTCGAGAAGCTGACCGGAACGGAGGTTTACTCCCGCATTTCCAGTGAAATCTATCTGCGTAGCAAAACAGCCGATGCAGAACTGAATCAGCTGAAGAGCAATGCCACGCTGATCGAATTGCTTTCCGAAGAGGAAATCAGTCTTCTTCAGACAGAAAAAGGGAGTCTGGTCAGCCTGCGTGAACAGGGAAGTAAAGCTTTGGTAGAGTTGAATGCGCAACTATCGGTGCTGCATACTTTGAAATTGCAACAGGAGCAGCGTGATAAGAAAGTGCAGGACATGCGGCTGGATGAAGAAAAAAGTAAGAAGCTCCGGGAAGAACACACACGCCAATCCGACTATCTTACTCATTTCAAGGAACAGTGCGAAGCCGTGCAACCTGATATCCGACGGGCGCGTGAACTGGATGTGCAAATTCAATCTCAAGTCAGCCAATCCGAACAGATGGAGGAAATCCTGCAAAGCGCTAAACGGGCGGTAGCCGTGCAGGTTAGTAAACTGCAATCTGTACAGGAAGCCCTGCGCACTTCTTGTCATTCATTGAAGAATCTGGCGGGAAAGGTAGATATGCCGGTTGCGGAAGAGACGGATCTATTTCTTGAATCGGTCCGGAAGAGTCTGAAAGAGCGGGAAGACCACCTTGCCGTTCTTCAGAAGGAGAACGAAGAGCGTGTGAATCGCCTGAACGCTTTTGGAATCGAGGCGGTGACCGACGAGCAGGCCCGATGGATGCAAGAACAAACCCGTTTGCAGAATGCCCGCCAGCAAATGTTGGAATGGGGAAAGGCGAGGGCAGAAGCGGAACGTTTGAAAGTGCAACAAGAAGAGGTGGACCGCAAACAAGAACAGATACGGAAAGAAACGGTCGTTCTGACCACCCGCTTGACGGAGAAGGAGGCTGAACTGAAAGTGCTGCAACGCCTTTTTGAGAATGCCCGTATCGCGATGGGAAAGGACGTTCGGACCTTGCGGCAGAATTTGCGTGAGAATGAACCCTGTCCGGTATGTGGGAGCACTGATCATCCTTATAGAAACGAGGAGCAGGTAGTCCATACCCTGTATCACAACATCGAACTGGAGTATCAAACCGCATCTGGTGAGTACCAGCAACTAAATAACCGGAATATCGCCTTGAAACAGGATTTGCTCCATCAGACGGAACTGTCCGGACAGATAACCGTACAGTTGCATGCCCTGCTCCGTGAGGCTGAGCAGAAACGTCCTTCGTCGGAAGAGGAGCAGAATCCGGAATATTTTGAGAAACAATTGCATACTGTACAGGGGAAGCTGAATCTGCTGACAGAGAAAATGCACCGATACCAGCAACTTCATAAGGAATGGCAACAGCACGAGGAGCAGATCAAGTCTCTTCGAACGGCTTGTGAAGGTTTGCGTGAAGGGGTAGCCCGCTGCCATTTGTTGATGCAGCAAGTTGTGGCTGCTAAAGAGCAATTTACGCTGTTGGAAACAGCGGAGAAGACAGCTCGGGAACAGTTCCGGGTGGTCAGTGAGCGGCTGATAGCTCTCCGTCAGGAACGGGCCCCTTTGTTGAAAGGCAAATCTGCCGATGACGCGGAAGCCGCTATCCGGAAAAAGGAGAAGGAGTTGAATGATTCGCTGGAACAGATACGTAAGGTGGGAGAGGAGATTCAGTCACGCATCTCCGGTATACAAGGAGAGATCAGGCAACTGAGCATTTCTATTGATGAACTGTTGCTCAGGAAAGAACAGATAGCCGATCCGGAGCATTTGCCGGAAACGATAGCCCGCCAGCAAGCGGCCAATCAAGAGACGGAACGTCGGCTATCGGCTGTAGAAGCACGTCTTTTGCAACAGGAGCAGAACCGGAAGAAGCTGAAACAACTGGAACAGGAATTGGCTGAGAAGCAGGAGACGGCCAATCGATGGGGAAAACTCAATAAACTGATTGGCAGTGCGGACGGGACAAAGTTCAAAGTGATTGCGCAAAGTTATACGTTGAACTTGTTGCTGATGCATGCCAACAAGCATCTGTCTTATCTCTCGAAACGTTACCGGTTGCAACAGGTACCGGGAACACTCGCCCTGCAGGTGATCGACTGCGATATGTGTGACGAGGTGCGTACCGTCTACTCTCTTTCCGGCGGAGAGTCTTTTCTGATCTCCCTGGCGCTGGCCCTCGGGCTGTCCTCTCTTTCGAGCAATAACCTGAGAGTGGAGTCACTTTTCATCGACGAAGGATTCGGTTCGCTCGATGCCGATAGTTTACGCACTGTGATGGAAGCTCTCGAGCAGTTGCAGATGCAAGGACGGAAGATCGGAGTTATCTCGCATGTGCAGGAGATGAGTGAGCGCATTGCCGTACAGGTGCAACTTCATCGGGCGGCGAATGGGAAGAGTGCTATCACTTTGACAAATTGATAATCGGAAAGCGTCTGGCTGCGTTTTTTCAGGGCGGACGGCGGACTGAACGGAAAAAACGTCCTGTAGGGAGTTATGGGTTTGTCTTATGGACGGTGATTTCTCTTACTTCCCGATAGAATGTCACGAGATGGGAGCGATTGTTTCGCTGAAGCATTCTCCTGAGGGAAAGCCGTGTCTTTCTGTCGTTCCTTTAAGTGCTTCGGGCGCTTCACAACCGGAACGGAAACCGTGATAATAAGAGGGGAAAAACAGATCAATAGACCTGATTGATGAAAACAATAGGAGATATTTGAAAAAGAAGTAAGCATATTCCGAAAATGCTTACTTCTTTCGGACCGAATGCTTACTTCTTTTCCGGGAAATGCTTACTGCTTTTGCCGAAAATCCCGGCTCTTCACCTCTTCAACCCCGGCTCTTCATCTCCGTAAGACCGGCTTTCCGGCTTTTCTTCCTCTGGTTTGCCGTTTTTTAAAAGAGAGTCTGTTTGCAAAACAGCTTATTTCCTTTCTTAATGTATTCCTATCTGTCGTGATTCCTTTCTTTATGATATTTCCCCTGTTCCCGGATATCGAACCCGGTTCTCCTCCGTATCCTCCTTTGTGGCGGATACTTTACTTGAACTGCTCTTCGTTCAGCGAGTAGTATTTTCCTTTCAGTGCGAGTAACTCCTGATGGCTGCCTTGCTCGATAATCTCCCCGTGTTCCAGCACCAGAATTGTATCAGCATTGCGGATGGTAGACAGGCGGTGAGCAATAATCAGGCTGGTACGTCCTTGCATCAATTGGTCCAGTCCTTTTTGAATCAGTATTTCACTGCGTGTATCGATGTTGCTTGTCGCCTCGTCCAGCAGCAGGATAGCCGGATCGGCCACTGCCGCGCGGGCGATGTTCAGTAGCTGCCGTTGTCCCTGACTTAGGTTTGCCCCGTCATTTTCGAGTAGCGTGTCGTAGCCCTGTGGCAAACGTTTGATGAATGAATGGGCCGCTGTCAGCCGTGCAGCCGCCACTACCTCTTCATCGGTCGCGTTGAGGCGGCCGAAACGGATGTTCTCCCGTACCGTACCCGTGAAAAGATGTGTATCCTGCAGTACGATGGCCATCGATCGGCGAAGGCTGTCACGCCTGATACGGTCGATGGGATGATTGTCGATGGTAATCTCTCCGGACTGAATGTCAAAGAAGCGCGGCAGCAGGTTCAGTATGGTTGTCTTTCCTGCTCCGGTAGCGCCCACCAAAGCTATCTTCTTTCCGGCAGCCGCATGCAGGGATACTCCTTTCAGGATGGTTTTTTCCGGACGGTAGCCGAAATATACATTCTTCAAGGCTACATCTCCTTTTGTTTTTTCGAGTGTGATGGCATCCGGCGCATCCTTCTGCTCCGGTGCTTCGTCTATGATCTCGAAGATGCGTTCGGCTCCGGCAATGGCTGCCTGTATGCTGTTGTAGAGGCTCGCCAGTTCATTGATGGGGCGTCCGAATTGCCGGGAATATTGCAGGAAAGCTGCCAGTCCGCCCACGTCGAACCCGCGGAAGATGGCCAGTAAGGCTCCCACGATGGTGATGATCACATAGTTCAGCGTATTCAGGTTTTGCATGACCGGCATCATCAGCCCCGAGTAGAATTGTGCCTTCAGCGATTTCTCCTTCAGGCTTTGGTTCAGTATCCCGAAGTCCGTTTCCACTTTTTGTTCGTGTCCGAAGACCTTCACCACTTTCTGTCCGCTGATCATTTCTTCCACATAGCCGTTCATCATCCCCAATGACTCCTGTTGTGCTTTGAAGTATTTCCGACTTCGTTTCACGATTCCTTTGGCGCTGAGGAACATCAGGGGGACAGTAATCAGTGTTACTGCTGTCAGTATCGGACTGATGAAGAGCATCAGACAGAAAATGCCCGCAACTGTCAGTGCGCTCGACAACATGTCGGACAGGCTGTCGGTCAGTGCGTCGCTGATACGGTCTATATCATTGGTGTACCGGCTCATGACATCTCCGTGCTGATGGGTATCGAAGTATTTGACAGGCAAGCGTTCCATCTTTCCGAACAGTTCTTCGCGCATCCGGGTTACGGTGCGTTGCCCGATCTTATTCAGCAGAATATATTCGATGTAAGTAGCCGCTACCCCTGTCAGGTAAATGCCTGCCAGTATCAGCAGGATGCGTACCAATCCGTGGAAGTCTCCCGGCAGGATGTAGTTATTGATAATCGGTCGGAGCATGTACGATCCGGTGAGATTGGCTGCGATGCTCACAACGATCAGTACACCGATTACGATCAGCAACCGTCGGTCGCAGGCCACGTATGATACCAGGCGGAGGAAAGTTTTCTTTCCCGCCTTAGGCTTTCCGCTGTATTTCAGATGATCTCCGTGTGCCATGGTCAGATAACGATTTGTTGTGAGTGATAGATTTCCCGGTACATCTCCGAGCGTTCCAGCAATTCTTCCGGTGTTCCGATGGATTCTACCTCTCCGTCGTCCAGCAGAATGACCCGGTTGGCCGATTGCATGGTATATATGCGTTGCGTGATGATAAGCACCGTGGTATCGTGCAGCCATGCATTCAGGTTGTTCCGGATGCGGAGTTCTGTTTCAGAGTCTACGGCACTGGTGCTGTCATCCAGTATCAATATCTTGGGTTTACGCAGCAAAGCCCTGGCGATGCAGATGCGTTGCTTCTGTCCGCCGGAAAGGTTTACTCCGCCCCGTCCTAACTGCGTGTCATATCCGGCAGGCAGCGAGCGGATGAACTCATGGGCTTCGGCGGCACGTGCGGCCTCTTCAAGTTCTTCCTGTGTGGCATCGGGTTTTCCCCACCGCAGGTTTTCCGCAATGGTTCCCGTAAAGAGCTCGTTTTTCTGCAACACCATGCCGATGCGGGCATGAAGTTCGTGCAGGTTGTAGTTTTGTACGGGGATGCCGTCAATCCGTATTTCACCGGAACTGACATCATACAGGCGGGGGATCAGTTGTACGAGCGAACTTTTAGCCGATCCGGTAGCGCCTGCCACAGCCACCGTCTCGCCCGGACGGATGTGGAAACTTATGTTCCGCAGCACATCCGTCTCGCCTCCGCCATAACGGAAGCTGACCTTCTCAAAGCGAATCTCTCCCTTTTCGATCTGCCGGGTGCTCCGCATTCCTTCGGGCGTATCGGTAAGTGAAGGCTGTGTATCCAATACCTCCAGGATACGTTTCGATGAGGCTGAGGCACGGGCATAAGTCATGATAATCATGGACAGCATCATCAACGACATCAGCACTTGTGCCAGATAGTTGACAAATGATATCAGTTCGCCCACTTTCAACTCTCCTGCCATCACCTTCTGCCCACCCATCCAAAGGATAGCGATGATCGACAGGTTCATCACCAGTTGCATCACCGGAAAGATGGCGACAATGATGTTGGAAGCGTGAATCACCGTGTCGCGCAGGCTTTCGCTCTTGTCCTTGAACTTGTGTGCTTCGAAGTCCTCCCGCACAAATGATTTCACCACCCGGATGTTGATCAGATTTTCGCGTACCACCTCGTTCAGTTGGTCTACTTTCTGTTGCACTTTCAAGAAGAAGGGGAACCCTTTCCGCAGGATGAAGAATACACTGAAACCCAACACCGGGATGGCAGCCAGCAGGACGCCTGCCAGTTCCGGGTTGATACGTACCACGAAGAACACTGCCATGACGAGCATCAGCGGAGAGCGCAGCATCAGACGCATCGATACCTGGATAACTTGCTGAATGCGGCTGATGTCACTTGTCAGCCGGGTGATCAGTGAAGCCGTACTGAACCGGTCTATATCGAAAAAAGAGAGTTGTTGTATCTTGCCGAACAGCTTGGTGCGCAGGTCGGTCCCGAAACCGATGGAGGCTTGCGAAGAGACATATACATTGGCAATACTGAATATCAGTCCGACAATGGAGATAAGTACCATCTTTCCGCCTACGGCAGTAATGACGGAGAGATCCCGCTGCATCACTCCGTTGTCTATAATATCCGCCATGTACATCGGCTGAATGGTTTCGCACATTACAGACACGAGTACCAGTAGCGGACATGCCAGCAGACTTGCTTTGTAGCCTTTCAGTATTTGCCAGTATTTTTTCATTTATCCAGTGTAATCACGGTAATCTCCGGCCATGCCCCGAAACGGAAAGGCAGTCCGACGAATCCCATCCCTACGTTTACGTATAGTCCCCGGTTGCCTTCTTTGTACATGCCTCCCCATTCCGGATAGATCCAGGAAGCAGGTGAATGATGTCCGATGGCCAGCTGCATGGCATGCGTGTGTCCCGCCAGCATCAGGTCGATGTCCGATTCGGGCAACACTTCACGTCTCCAGTGTGTAGGATTATGACTTAATAACAGCTTGAACAGGCCGTTTGTTCCTGCCTGTGCCTTGGGCAAGTCACCGTGCTGTGAGAAAGGAGGTTCTCCTTCGTTTTCTACCCCGATCAGGGCGATGCTGTCGTTTCCGCGGTGCAGTAGAGTGTGCTCGTTGTTCAGTAACACCCAGCCCATGTCGGCTTGCCGTTTCTTCAGGTCGTTCAGGTTGTTTACCTGGTCGCGTTTACTTTTCCATCGATAGTAGGGGCCGTAGTCATGGTTTCCCAGGATGGAGTATACGCCGTCCCGGGCATGTAGTTGCGAGAGTATCTCTTCAAATCCGTCCAATTCTATGGCCCGGTTGTTTATCAGGTCACCGGTGAATACGATCAAGTCCGGCTTTTGCGCGTTAACCAGGTCCACCATCTGTTGCAGGCTCTTGGCATTTCCTTGCCAGCTCCCGATGTGTATGTCCGACAACTGGACAATGCGGTATCTGTTGAAAGCTTCCGGCAGGCGGGAAGAACGGAAGGTGACCTCCTTTACTTCAAAACGGTCTTTGCCCACCATCGAACCATAAAGTATCAGGACTGCGTTGAGCACGGCCAGTACCAGTCCGGTTGCTATAAAAGGAGTCCGGGGCCAGTGCAGCCATCGGTTGAACGGGCGTCCGATGATGGAACAGATCGTAAAGAGCAGTTTCGGAGAGGCAAACAAGAAGAAGACAACGGCGAAGCGTCCTATCCATAACGTATGTTGTTCGGCGTATTCATAGTTGGCAAAGAAAGCTAACGATACTACTCCCGCCATCAGGAAAAGAGTGGGGAAGAAGTAAAGGATTCGCCAAAAAAGACTTAGAGTCATTTGTTTGATAAATGTCCGGTAAATGTAAATGTCCGGCAATACAAGGATTACGATCAGAAAGCCTAAAACTCGTTGCAGCATATTTTCTTAGCTATGGGTTGAATAAATAAAAAGAGGCGTAGGATATGTCTCGGGGGGACTTGCGAACGCCTCTTCAAAGTTAGAGAGAATTTGTAAAGTACGGTTTAAGTTAAGCTGTATGATTTAATTCTTTTAACTCGTTTAGGTTCTTCTTTATTTCTTTTATATGTCTGAGGTTCCGGCGATACACCGACAGGCAGATTCCAAGTCCGACGGCCCACACGATCAGACTGCTGATGATTCCTGCAGCACCGTATTGCCAGACCTGTTTGTAGAAAGAGAAAAAGGTAGCCATCACAAGCAGGTAGAGTATGCCTATGATCCATTCGCGAACCATCCATCTGTGATATCGGTTGATACGGGAGATTACTGTGACCAGAGGCATTTCATCTATCCGGGTCCGTCCCAGGTAATGGGCGGAATACAAATCCCAGCAAAGGGCCGGGATGCACAGGAAGAGGGCGATCCAATAATAAAAGTCCGTAAGTGCATCATCACATATCCAGAAGATCACTGCCAATGCCAGTATGCCGATTGCGGCAAAACGCAGCTTTCTGTTGAACCGCTCTATGCTGTTAATGTTGTTCCGGGTGCGTCCCAACAATTGTTTCATTTCTTCTTCCTTGATGAACTCCTTGCCTTTGAGGTGTTCATCCAGTGCGTTCCACGATTTCTTCAGATCATCCAGTTCCATATCTTATTCCTCCTTTTTCATCTTTTTTAGTTTGTCTTTAATCCGGCTCAGCTTGGTTGCTACATTGGTCACTGTCAGTCCGGTAATTTCCGAGATTTCCTCGTAACTTTTCTCTTCCAGATAAAGCAATATGATCGACTTATCCAGTTGTCCCAGTTGATTGATCATCCGGTACAGTTGCCGGAGCATTTCGGTCAGTTCGTCTTTTTCTTCCGTCAGCCAGTCGGCTTCGCGGGTGAGTGCCACGATTTCCGGAATGTTTTTCTCTTTGCGGATAAAGCTGATGCAAGTGTTCAGTGCGATCCGGTAAATCCAGGTCGAGACTTTGCACTCTTTCCGGAATCTGGGATAAGCCTTCCACAGATTGAGAATCACTTCCTGATAAAGATCGCCGAGTGTGGCGTGCTGGGTGGTATAAAGATAGCACACCTTGTAAATCACCCGCTCGTACTCCCTGACTACGGAGAGGAACTCTTGTTCTACGGGTTCGTTGGCTTGCGGCGGACTGGTGGGGTTCATTGTCTTCTTTTCGGGATTACTTTTGTATGGTTAGTCGCAAAGGAAAGGAAATAATCACAAAATAAAAGCGGAAATTAGTGGGAATTTGGACTATTTCCGGATATTTATTATATTTGGAAACGATAAGAATCTGTGGGTGACGGAGTTTGTCAAGTATGAAACGTTTTAAATAAATCCGTATTTTTATGACTGGATGTACAAGTATGGCTTCAAATAGCGAGGACCTGAAGGCCTTTATTTTATCTTTGGAAGAACAAGCTCTGAAGTTATGGAATAGTGGAAACCCGGATGGGTTTATAGAACTGTCATCTGATGATGTTGTCTATATCGACCCTGCTTTCAAGAACAAACTGGAAGGTAAAAAGGCTCTGGAAGAGTATTATAACAGCATTCGGGGAAAAGTCGCGATCGACAGGTATAAAATGATAGAACCCACTGTATTGTTGTCATCCGATGTCGCTGTTCTGGCATATGATTATGAAGCTTATAGAGATGATCGGACATTCAGGATGCACTGTACGGAAGTATATAAACTGGATTCGTCTGAACAGTGGAAAATCATACATACCCATTGGTCTTTTTGTTTTGCCTGATAATGGCGGACAGAATGGGAATGGCCGGATCTTTTCCCTACAGGAGGATGCCGGGATATTGAGTCCCATAATATCCCATCCATACCTGAATCATGCTTTCTTCACAACAGTTTGTCTCTGTATCTTTGTAATACTTCTTTCGGATATGTAGTTTTGTCACGTCTTCTTGTATGTTACTGGAAGAGAGGACAGAGGTACTTCGGATTTGTTTGGAATCAAAATGTTCTCTTTTGTTATATTTATAATAAATATTGTAACTTTGCCGGCAATTAACACTATAAATAGACAAAGATGAACAAGAGAAGATTACTGGGCTTGCTCTGCCTGATGGCATTGCTGGCCACCTCCTGTGACAATAAGGGGGATTATTGGGGAGCCATGGAAACTTCCAAGACAACATTGACGCTGGAGCGCATTTGTGATATGGCTACGCTTTCACAAGATTCCGTAAATCTGCTATCTGATATTATGGGAGTGAATACAGAAGAACTGTATCGGGCAGACGCTGTCATGATAGGAAAAGTGACAGGTGGGGAAGCAGGTCATTATTACTATCCCAGGTTTCTGATTGCTAAAGATAAAGAAATGAAGGAAGTGATTATGGAAGCCTATATCCGTCATAATACAGGAAATACCTTTTATGCTTTTCTGGATCCGGATATGCTGACTTTGGGCGAAACTTATTATTGTGCAATGAACGATTATCAGTATGGCTATAGCGGACGCCCGGGGTTGCTGGATCATGTATTGGGCGAAAATTCAAACAAAGAACGTTTTAGTGAAGTAAAAGCATTCCGCCTTTCTGGTCTGCCAAAACTGATTGTACACGATACCCAGTTCACAGGATACAGTTATTATTTATCTGCGGAAGTACGTTTTAAAACCGATGCCGGAATTATAGAGCAAGGTGCTTGTTATAGTTCAGTCAAAGAATTGCCGGAAATTACCGATCAGAAGGCATTGGCACGGGGAACCCGGATGTATAATTACTCGAATTTTGAAGTGGAGGTGATGGATCTGCTACCTGCTACCCACTATTATATACGCCCCTATGTGACTACTGAGGAGGGGACAGGCTATGGGCCGGTGGCTGAGTTCACGACCGAACGGGGTACAGAGCCGGTTATCAATAATTTTTCGTTGTATCAATATAATGGTACGGCGGTAGAGTTGTATGCTTCTTTCTATACAAATGATTTCCTTATTACAAATTATGGTTATAGTTATGGCGTTTATTCACAGGAAACGGGAGTGGTGACGAATGAACAGATGATAGAAGTACCTTTTACTGATGATTATAGACAGACGTTTGATGAAATCGTTACCGGATTGCGTCCCGGGACGCTTTATGCTTTCCGTGTTTATGCGAAAAATGGAGTAGGGATTAGTTACAGTAATTACCGGACCATTGAGATCCCTGCAGAATAAAATATAGATTTAAAGAACGAAAACAAATGAAAAGAATAATAATAGGAGTGATTGCCTGTATTTGTGCAATCACCGTGATGGCTCAGGTACAGACACACGATGTAAAAGGAGTAGTATTTGACAGAAAGCAGCAACCCATTGTGGGTGCATTAGTCACAGCCAAAGGGACCAATATCAGCACAATAACCGATGTCGACGGTAAGTTCTTCTTGCAGGAAGTTCCTCTTTCGGTCAAAAAGGTGATTGTTACTTCCATCGGTATGGAGACCCGGGAAGTGGACCTGAATGTACCGGTACAGCTCACCGGAAAGCGTAAGAAGCTTTCGTTTGTGGCACATGCCGGGATCAGCATGAGTAAGTACACTACATATGGTTCCGATTTTAAGGTGGGATATGAGTTTGGTTTGGGTATTGAAGTACGCATGTCAAAACGATGGGCTTTCCAGCCTACTCTGCAAATTTGTAACCGTGGAGCAGAGTTCAATGCCGAAAGAAACGGTGTGAAGTATCAGGAAACTTGGAACCCGGTTTCATTGGATTTGCCGATGTTGTTCATTCTTCGTTATCCGGTAGCCCGTAAAATGAATCTGGCCTTTTCTGTGGGACCTGTGTTTTCGTATGGCTTTGCAGGAAAAGTAAAAGCTACGGAAACAGGTAAACCCGATGAAGAGTATGACATTTATAGCAAAGAGTATGAATATGATTATTATGGTGGGAAACATTCTTTGTTACATCCTTTCAGCTTTGGTGTTGCCTATGGCATAGGTGTGGAATACAAGAAGTGGTTGGTAGGTGTTTTTGGAAAGAGTATGTGTTTGGGACAGGATGATGAAGGTTTTGAAGCGAAAGAACATAACCTGGCACTTACTTTGGGAGTTACTTACCGTTTCTGATCAAGCGGATATGGATAATCGGATGTTGAATGTAAAAAATAAAAAGATATGAAAAGATATATAGCATTGGCATTGGTCTGCCTGGCACTGACAGATGTTATGGCCCAAAAACAAAAAGTGGTAGAGAAGATCGTGGATGAAGATTACTATCCGGTAGACGGGGCGGTAGTTACCTTGAAACGTACGAACCAACAGGCTGTCACCGATAAAAATGGAGTTTTTGTACTGGAGGAAGTACCTGTCTATTTCGACTCACTTCAAGTGACAAAAGGTAAACGCAGCGGATATGTAGATCTCCCGATGCGTATACAAATGCGTACACAAGTGATGCAACGCTTCTCGTTGATCGTGAAGGCTGGAATTGGAGCAGGTAAGTTTATGCAAGGACCCGAATCGAAACTGAAAGACGGTCTTAGTATCTATGGAGGGGTAGGGGCCGATATCCGGATGTCGAAACACTGGGCTTTCCAACCCTCACTTTTGTTGGTTTCCCGTAAAATGAAAGGGCATGATTTCTATGATTATTATACGGAAAATAACGGTGATGGCTCTTCATCCGTTTCTTATGATCAGGTGAGTGGTACTTACAATCCATTCTATCTGGAGATTCCTTTACTGTTTGCACTGAAGTATAGAATAGGAAATGATCTGAATCTGGTATTCAGTTTCGGTCCTTATATTGACTTGGGGATCAGTGGAGACGTTAAAAAAGAATTTCGCAAGCGTTCTTATGATAGTAGTGGAGATTATAATAGAGTGGAATATGTTACTGAAAGCCAGTCATTGTTCGGCAAACGGTTTACCGGAGGATTTGCCTATGGAATCGGAGTGGAATACGGGCACTTCCTGATAGGAGGAACCGGAAGAGTGGGGTGTACTTCATGGAATCACTCGGAAGGTTTTCTGGATGTCGCTTTTGAAATAGGATATCGTTTCTAAGTTCACCATAGATTACACGGATTTTCACAGATTATTGGCAATTATGATCTGTGATAATCTGTGAAATCTGTGGTGATAACGTATTGTATTTAAAATCTGTATCCTACTGTCAGAATCCCTCCGATCGGGTAATGTTTCTCGGTATCGCCTGCGTACAGTGTTCCTCCTTTAACCGGCTCCATGAATCCGTGCTGGAAAGAGGCATTGACCAGGTAATGTTTCCATATTTCAAAACCGATGCCTCCCTGAACCCCGATGTCGAAACGTTTCAACAAGGCATCTTTATTTTTCGCTTCAGCTAAGGAAGAGTAGGATTTGAAAGGGTTATGCGACTCACCTTTATGGCCGCCTTTGTTCGTCAGTTCATACTTTCCACCCATGCCTACGGCTAAATAAGGTCCGATATTGATTACAAACTTAACATGGTTTGACACATCCATCTTAAAAGCTGCCAGAATAGGGATGTCCAGATAAATAGGAGCTATTTTGGCTTTATAAGAAATAGGTTCGGTAGACGAGGACAGCGGAGAATACCCGTCGTACTCGGCAGTTGCTCCTTTGCTGGTGACCATCAGTCCCGATTGGATAGCCCAATGCCTGCTGAAATTATATTCCGCACCGACACCGGCACTGAATCCGGTGCGTTCGTCCAAGCCGTCCGGGCGGCGAAAACTGAACAGGCTGACTCCCGCTTTCACATTCCATGAAAAACCTTTCTCTACGGGCTGGAGCTGAATATAGACGTTGGGAGCTACGGCTACCTCTTTGCGTTCCATGCCTACGTGATAGACAACAAGCTGCTGTGCTGAAGCAGGTGCTTCTGCTATTACAAACTTGCCATCCACGTTGGTTACGGCACCAATATTGGTGCCTTTGACAACAATGGCGGCACCGACGGCGGGTTGGCCGTCACCAACTACAACAGTACCCGCTATCCGCTGAGTCTGTGCAAGGATCACTACGCTACAGGAGGGAAGTAACCATAATAACAGAATAAGAACCTTTTTCATAACTTTTTCTATTTTAAAGTATAGGATCAGTTACAAATATATCGAAAGAAAAGATTTACTGCAAGTTTGCTGCCAGAAATTTACGCATCTCTCCAACGCTTTTTCCTCTTCGCGCGGCATAATCCGCCAATTGGTCTTCACCGATCTTCCCCACCGAGAAATAGTGAGAAGCCGGATGTGCAAACATTAATCCGCATACTGAAGCGTGAGGATACATGGCTCCGTTCTCTGTCAGGCGGATACCGATCTGTTTCATATCAAGAATTTCGTCGAGAATAAAGTTCACAGACTGATCGGGTAAAGATGGGTAGCCTACAGCAGGGCGGATACCCTGGTATTTTTCGACAAGAAGATCGGGAATAGAGAGATTTTCGTCTTTTGCATACCCCCATACTTCTTTGCGGACATATTCGTGCATCTTTTCGGTGGCAGCTTCGGCCAGACGGTCGGAGAGTGTTTGTACCAGAAGATGTTTATAAGGGTCTTGTTCGTAAAGTCCCTCCATATCCGCATCAATGGAAGAGGCAAAAACTCCTACTGTATCAGTGATTCCCGAAGTCAGAGGACGTACAAAGTCGCTGAGGCATAAGAAAGGTTCGTTCTCTTTTTTCTTGACTTGCTGCCGGAGCAGCGGGAAAGTGATACCGTCGATAATCAGGTTGTCTCCGTCGGCATTGGCCGGGCAAAGTTTAAAAACGCTTTTCACTTCAAAGTCCCTGTCCAATTCGTCCAGCATCCGGTTGGCTTCTTTATAGAGTTGCATGGCTTCGGAAGCTTTGCCCCGTTCCTCTTCCGGAAAGGTTGTCAGCCAGGAAGCACGACAGGCGTCACATCCGTGGATATTGGCTATGGCAGCATAACGCGGCTGAAACCCCCAGGCGTGAAAAAAATAAATCCAGTTGATGTAGGGGGATAAATCATGGACACTGAACGATAAACGGTTTTCAAACGCTGAACGATCAACTGTTTCTGAACGATGGCCGGGGGATGATGACGGGTTATGCTTTTCCATATTTGACTGTTTTAATGCTGGTGATAATAAGTTTCATTGATCCGTTTGCGTTGGCAAACATGCTTGAATATTCAGTTTCAGATAAATATTCGGTTTTAAATAACAATTCTTTCATTCAGAGACTTATGTAGGTTTACGATTCGTATCGCGAAAGCCCTGCTTTTATCTTTCAATATATTTCCCATTCTTCTGCATTTATCGTTCCCGGTCTATTCCCTGCTCCTTGTTTATCATTGGATGGTTGATCGTTCAGAAATTGTTCATCGTTTAAAATAGATTTCTTGTCCGCGATAAGCTTCATCTACCTGTCCGTCAGTATACAATAGGTGTCCGTTGGCAAATGTCTTTTCTACTTTCCAGTCAAAGGTACGTCCTTCGAGCGGACTCCATCCACATTTGCTTAAGATTTGTTCTGCACTTACCGTCCATAATGCGTCCGGCCGAACCAGTACCAGGTCTGCCTGATAACCGGGACGAATGAAACCGCGGTTATGGATATTATATATCTGAGCGGGTGCATGGCACATTTTCTCAACGACTTTTTCAATCGTGAAGATACCTTCGTTCACCAGTTCAAGCATACTGATCAGAGAGAACTGGATCATAGGCATGCCTGACATTGCCTTTAACGGGCCTCCTTCTTTTTCACTGAGCAGGTGTGGTGCATGATCGGTGGCAATCACGTCTATCAGGTTGGAGTTGACAGCCTGACGAAGTGCATCCCGGTTGGTTTTAGCTTTGATGGAAGGGTTACATTTGATACGTGTACCTAATTCCGCATAATCCGAAGAGTCGAATAACAGGTGCGAAACACAAGCTTCTGCCGTAATCCTTTTTTCTTCCAATGGAATATCATTATCAAAAAGAGAAAGCTCTTTGGCTGTGGAGATATGCAGGATATGCAGACGAGCGTCTGCAATGCGTGCCAGGCGTACAGCCAGTTCGGACGACTCGTAGCAGGCTGCTATCGAACGTATCTTTGCATGGTAACCCATCGGAAGGGTTTCGTGGTGAACATGGTAGTACTGATAAGGATATTTTTCAATATATTCTCTTACGTATTTTTCCGTATTCTTTTTAATTGTTTCATGATTCTCACAGTGGGCGGCAATCAGCAGATCGGTTCCATTGAAGATGTTCAGCAAGCTGTTCATCTTGTCTACCAGCATATTGCCTGTACTCGATCCCATAAAGAGCTTGATTCCGCATACACGGCTTTTATCCAGTTTGTCAAACTCGGTATAGTTATTGTTTGTTGCTCCGAAATAGCATGAATAGTTGACACTGCATTTCTCGGCAAGCAAATCGAACTTGGCATTGAGTGCGTCCAGTGTGGTGGTTTGCGGATTGGTATTGGGCATGTCCATAATAGAGGTTACCCCTCCTGCTGCTGCAGCCCGGCTTTCGGTAGATATGTCGGCCTTATGGGTTAGGCCCGGATCGCGAAAATGCACATGATCGTCGATGACACCCGGAAGCAGATAGCATCCGTTGGCATGGATTGTCTCTTCACAGGGAGTGGCCGGTTTCTGTCCTTTCTCCAGTATCTCGGCTATTTTTTCACCTTCGATGACTACCGAACCGCGTGCGGAGCGTCCTTCGTTTACTATGATGGCGTTTTGTATTAATGTTCTTTTCATATCTTAATTCATTTTGTTTTCTGCGGAAATTTGTGGAACCAGCTATTCACTTTCAGTTTGATAACTCCAAATACAGCTTCTCCGAAAATACTGCTGTTCATTTTTGATGTGCCCAGTTCACGGTTAATGAAGATCACCGGTACTTCGATAATCTTGAACCCGCATTTGTAAGCGGTGAATTTCATTTCTATCTGAAAAGCGTAACCCTTGAAACGGATGTGGTCAAGATCGATGGTCTCGAGTACCTGACGACGATAACACTTAAAACCGGCAGTAGTGTCGTGTATCGGTAGTCCGGTAACGATGCGAACATATTTAGATGCAAAATAAGACATGAGGACGCGTCCCATCGGCCAATTCACTACGTTCACTCCGCTTACGTAGCGGGAACCGATGGCTACATCTCCTCCTTGGTTGGCACAAGCATCGTAGAGCCGTGGCAAGTCATTGGGGTTGTGGCTGAAATCGGCGTCCATCTCAAAAATGTATTCGTATGAATGTTCCAGTGCCCACTTGAACCCGGTGATATATGCCGTTCCCAATCCCAGTTTTCCTTTGCGTTCTATCATAAAGAGACGGTCGGGGAACTCTTGCTGCAGGGTTTTTACGATGGTGGCGGTTCCATCCGGAGAGCCATCTTCTATGATAAGAATATGAAAAATCTTTTCCAGTCCGAAAACGGCACGGATAATGTTCTCTATGTTTTCCCGTTCGTTGTAGGTAGGGATGATTACGATGCTGTCCGATGTCTGCATATTGTGTCTAAATTTGAAGACAAATGTAACGCTTTTCCGCTACTAACCAAAGATAGCGCATTAAAACTAAGGATAATTTAGTACTTTTGCGGTGAATTTGCATCACGGGTTACATGGATTCACACAGATTGGAAATTGATTTTGAGCGATCTGTGTGAGTTGGTGCGTTTGTGATGGACTAAAATGCTATTTATGACGATTACTGAACTGCAACATCAATATGCCGGGCACCCGAATGTGGAAGCCTTGAACAAACTGTTAGGGGAGCCCGCAGTCAGACATATCTATTGCGGTGGCCTGTATGCTTCCGCTGCTTCCTTATTCGCTTCGGCACTGGTAGAGAAGAGTCCTTGCCCGTTTGTTTTCATATTGGGTGATCTGGAAGAAGCCGGTTATTTTTATCATGATCTTACTCAGGTATTGGGTACGGAGCAGATTTTGTTTTTTCCTTCTTCGTTTCGCCGTTCGGTGAAGTATGGACAAAAAGATGCGGCCAACGAGATATTGCGTACCGAGGTACTCAGCCGGCTTCAGAAAGGTGAGCAAGGGTTGTGCATCGTCACTTATCCGGATGCGTTGGCCGAAAAGGTAGTCTCGCGCCAGGAATTGAGTGAAAACACATTGAAGTTACATGTGGGCGAGAAGGTGGACACCGGTTTTATCACGGATGTATTACATAGTTACGGGTTTGAGTATGTCGACTATGTGTATGAACCGGGACAGTATGCTGTTCGCGGCAGTATTATTGACGTATTTTCTTTTTCGTCCGAGTATCCCTATCGTATCGATTTTTTTGGTGATGATGTGGAGAGTATCCGTACTTTTGAGGTAGAGTCACAGCTATCGAAAGAGAAAAAGGAAAGCATTGTCATTGTACCCGACCTTGCCGTAACCGGAAAAGTTACTACTTCTTTCCTTGACTTTATTCCGAAAGACACGACTCTGGCAATGCGTGATTTTCTCTGGTTGCGGGAACGCATTCAGGCTGTTCACGATGAATCGTTTACACCACAGGCTCTTGCTGCACAAGAGGCGGAAGAGAACGGAGGCATCACTCTGGAAGGCAAACTGATTGATGGTAGTGAATTTACTGTCCGTGCCTTAGATTTCCGGCGGATGGAGTTTGGCAACAAGCCAACCGGTACACCGGATGCCACGTTGACTTTCCATACTACGGCACAGCCCATTTTCCATAAGAATTTCGATTTGGTGGCAGAGTCTTTCAAAGATTATCTGAGCCGGGGATACACACTTTATATCTGTAGTGACAGTACGAAACAGACAGACCGTATCAGGGCTATTTTTGAGGACCGTGGAGACCGGATTCAGTTTACAGCTGTGGAACGGACACTGCATGAGGGGTTTGCGGATGACACTCTGAAACTTTGCCTGTTTACAGATCATCAATTGTTCGACCGTTTCCATAAATATAACTTGAAGAGTGATAAAGCCCGTTCGGGAAAAGTTGCTCTTTCACTGAAAGAACTGAATCAGTTTACTCCCGGCGATTATGTGGTGCATACCGATCATGGAGTAGGACGTTTTTCCGGTCTGGTGCGTATTCCTAACGGAGATACGACGCAGGAAGTGATGAAACTGGTTTACCAGAATGAAGATGTGGTATTTGTCTCCATCCACTCGTTGCATAAAGTCTCAAAATATAAAGGGAAAGAAGGAGAAGCTCCCCGGTTGAACAAGCTGGGCACCGGTGCCTGGGAGAAGTTGAAGGAGCGTACCAAGACAAAGATTAAAGATATAGCCCGTGATCTGATTAAACTTTACTCGCAACGTCGTGAGGAGAAGGGGTTTGCATACAGTCCCGACAGCTTTTTGCAACGGGAGCTGGAAGCTTCGTTCATTTATGAAGATACCCCCGATCAGAGTAAAGCTACGGCAGATGTGAAACAGGACATGGAACGGGATATGCCGATGGACCGGTTGGTGTGCGGAGATGTGGGGTTTGGCAAGACGGAAGTGGCCATACGTGCCGCGTTTAAAGCTGTAGCGGACAATAAGCAGGTAGCCGTCCTGGTGCCTACTACGGTATTGGCATACCAACACTTCCAGACTTTCCGTGACCGTCTGAAAGGGCTTCCCTGTCGGGTAGAATATCTCAGTCGTGCCCGTACGGCAGCACAGGCAAAGGCAGTTATCAAAGGATTGGAAACCGGAGATGTAAATATTCTGATCGGTACTCACCGTATTCTGGGTAAAGATGTCAAGTTCAAGGATCTTGGCCTGTTGATCATTGATGAAGAGCAGAAATTCGGTGTGTCGGTCAAGGAGAAACTGCGCCAGATGAAAGTGAATGTGGATACATTGACGATGACGGCAACTCCGATTCCGCGTACGTTGCAGTTTTCATTGATGGGAGCACGTGATTTAAGTGTGATTTCTACTCCGCCTCCCAACCGCTATCCGATACAGACGGAAGTACATACGTTCAGTGAAGAGGTGATTGCCGATGCCATTAATTTTGAAATGAGCCGCAATGGGCAGGTTTTTCTGGTCAATAATCGTATAGCCAATCTCCCGGAACTCAAAGCGATGATTCTCCGTCGTATTCCGGATTGCCGGATTGCTATCGGGCATGGGCAGATGGAGCCGGCGGAATTGGAGCAGATTATCTTCGGTTTTGTCAATTATGATTATGATGTGTTGATTGCCACCACCATTATTGAGAGTGGAATCGACATACCGAATGCCAATACTATTATTATCAATCAGGCTCAGAACTTTGGTCTGAGTGACTTGCATCAGATGCGCGGACGTGTAGGACGTAGCAATAAAAAAGCTTTTTGTTATTTACTGGCTCCCCCATTATCGTCGTTGACGCCTGAAGCTAAACGTCGTCTGCAAGCTATTGAGAATTTCAGTGATTTGGGGAGTGGCATTCATATTGCCATGCAGGATCTGGATATTCGTGGTGCAGGAAATATGTTGGGAGCCGAACAAAGTGGTTTTATTGCTGATCTGGGCTATGAAACTTACCAGAAAATATTATCCGAGGCTGTACATGAACTGAAAACAGATGAATTTGCAGAGCTCTATGCCGATGAATTAAAGGGAGAAGGCATCATAAGTGGTGAAGAGTTTGTAGAAGAGTGCCAGGTGGAAAGCGATCTGGAATTGTTGTTACCGGCCAATTATGTGACAGGCAGCAGCGAACGTATGTTACTGTATCGTGAATTGGACGGATTGACTCTTGATAAAGATGTAAATGCTTTCCGTTTACGGTTGGAGGATCGTTTTGGGCCTGTTCCTCCCGAAACGGAGGAATTGTTACGTATTGTACCGCTAAGGCGTCTGGCTACACGTTTGGGAGTGGAAAAAGTATTCCTGAAAGGGGGGCGTATGACTCTGTTCTTTGTCAGCAATCCGGATAGTCCGTATTATCAGAGTGCCGCTTTCGGCAAGATGATCGATTATATGATGAAATATACCCGCCGATGCGATTTGAGGGAGCAGAACGGACGTCGGTCTATGTTGGTGAAAGACATTCCGAATGTGGAAACCGCCGTCAGTGTGCTTCAGGAGATAGTGGCATTGCCGGTGAGAGAAAAAGAATAGACAGTTCACCTCGGAGGACACAGAGTATATACAGAGGATAAATTTTATCTTTAAACAACAAAACTTCTGTGTCTCCTGTGTTCTCCGGAGTGAATAAAGCATGAATTATCTTTTTCCGTACAACTTGTCTATCAGGTCTGCCCGTCCGATGCGGCGCAGTTCATTGATGATGTTCCGTCGTTCTTCCGGTTTATACCAAAAAAAGAATTGTCTTTGGGCCAATTTTTCCCGTTGGGTTTTGGCACTGAATACCGGTTCGAGTGTGTATGGGTGGAAGCCGGTGTACCAGGCTTCGGTAGCTACGGTCATAGGGGTGGGAGTGAAGTCCTGCACCTGTTCCAAATGAAAATCCTGCCGCTTGGTAATTACTGCCAGCTCTGCCATATCCTCTTCTCTACATCCGGGATGGCTGGAGATGAAATAGGGGATTAATTGTTGGCGTAAGCCAAGTTCCCGGTTGATTCTGTCAAATATCTTTTTAAACTCCCCGAATTGGCTGAAGGCAGGTTTACGCATGATACTCAGTACCCGGTCACTGGTGTGTTCCGGTGCTACTTTCAGGCGGCCACTGACGTGGCGTGCTATTAGTTCGCGGGTGTATTCCGCCGTACTTTTATTGACGGAAGGGTCTTTGCTTTGATGAAGCAGTAAATCATAGCGTACTCCGCTGCCGATAAAGCTCCGTTTGATTTCCGGTAAAGAATCTACTGCATGGTAGATATCCAGCAATGGCCGATGATCTGTATTGAGGTTCGGGCATACTTTGGGATGGATACACGAAGGACGTTTGCAACGTTTGCAAAGTGCCAGGTCTTTTCCACCCATTTTATACATGTTGGCAGAAGGTCCTCCTAAATCGCTAAGATTTCCTTTGAAGTCGGGTAGTTGTACCACCTCTTTTACCTCTTTCAGAATGCTCTCTTTGCTTCGGCTCACAATAAATTTTCCCTGGTGGGCGGAGATCGTACAAAAGGCACATCCTCCAAAACATCCCCGATGGATATTGATGGAGAATTTAATCATGTCGTAAGCCGGAATACGTTTTCCCTTGTATTTGGGATGGGGTAAGCGTGTATAAGGAAGATCGAATGAATGGTCCAATTCTTCCTGTGTCATCGGTGGATAGGGTGGGTTTACCACTACTACTTTGTTGTCTACAGCTTGAATAATCCGGGCTGCTGCATATTTATTGCTTTCTTCTTCAATGTGCCTGAAATTGGCGGACTGCTTCTTTTTGTCAGCGAGGCATTCTTCGTGGGAATGGAGGGCAATATCTTGCTCATCAGGCTCATATTCATCGGTCAGATAAGCAATTTGCGGAATAGTAGTCAGTGAAGAACGACAGATGTTAAACGGTGAAGTCGTACTGTCCCGGTATTCATTGTGTGTTGTTAATCTGCGGACCAGTTCGCAAATGGGCTTTTCACCCATACCATAAATCAGCATGTCGGCACCACTTTCACAAAGGATGCTTTTTTTAAGCTGATCTTGCCAATAGTCATAATGGCTGAGGCGGCGCATACTTGCTTCAATACCTCCTAAAATGACCGGTACATCGGGATAGAGTTTTTTCAGGATCTGACTGTACACGATTGAGGGGTATTCCGGTCGCATATCCGGACGTCCGTCCGGTGTGTAGGCGTCATCGCTGCGCAAACGTTTATTAGCTGTATATTTGTTCACCATGGAGTCCATGCAACCTGCGCTGATGCCGAAAAAAAGGCGGGGACGTCCCAGTTTGCGGAAGTCGCGCAAGTCGTCACGCCAATTGGGCTGAGGTACGATGGCCACCCGTAAACCTTCGGCTTCAAGGATACGACCGATGACGGCCGCTCCGAAGGAAGGATGGTCTACATAAGCATCACCGCTAAAAAGGATGACATCCAGTTCGTCCCAGCCGCGAAGCTCTACTTCTTTCTTAGTGGTGGGTAACCAATCAGTAAGTCGATATTCTTTCATGGGAGCAAAGATACGGATAATTTTGCTATACGAGGGCACGGATAAAGCAGAAGATGAACCAACCACATACGGCCACCTTTAGCACAGTACCCAACAGAAAACCTGCAAATGCTCCGAATCCGGCTTTCAGGGCGTATTTGGTCTCTTTACCGCCCAGCAATTCGCCTGCTACTGCACCTGCAAACGGACCGATGAATACCCCCCAGGGAGGAAACAGGAAAATACCGGCAAAGGTACCGATGATACATCCCCATTTACCCCATGAAGTACCTCCGAGCCTTTTCACTCCAAACATTGGAATGAAATAGTCGAGTATTTGTATCAGTACCACAATGAACAGCCAAAGGAACAGTTGCGGAATAGTGAAGGAAACTTTATCGGTGAAGTGTAGACATACCAATGCCAGATAGGCAACAGGAGGTCCCGGCAACATGGGGACAATACATCCGGCCAATCCGACAAGCAGGCAGATACTGCCCAAAATAATCAGGAATAAATTCATGCGCTCAGCCGATTCTTTTAATAATAGCAATGAATTCCTCGTTGGTCATTCCGAAGTCTTGCTCACGATAGTTCACGAAATCCTCCAGATAGTCGCTGGCTATGGCTTCAAGAACTTCCTTACCGTTAAGTCCTTCTTCATCAAGCATAAAACGGATCATACCCTGATAGGCATGAATCGTTTTTAAGCGCTGTTCGGCTCCGGCTACTCCCATCATTTGACAATGATGCTCGTTGCGGGCAATAAGATAAACGGTAGCGTAGAACTTTTCTGCGCTACCGAATGTATTTTTTATTTTTTTGATTGCCGTTACCGGCCATTTCTTTATTTGATTTTGTACTTCGCTCATAAGATAGTAAACTGTAAAGTCATCCGCTCTCCATCATATATTTCGCGGAATCCGATACCTTGTTCTGATAAATATTCCTTAAGATCCTGAAATGCGGCTACCTGATCCGTTACAATTTCCATCTTGTCACCGGAACTGGCATTACACATCGCTTTTACGGCCGGAATCAACGGGCTATAGTTTGTCATTCCGCAGGTATCAATGGTAATCATACTTCCTCCTCTTCTTCTGCTTCCTGCTTCGATAGCCAGGTGAGATAAAGTTTGATGAGTTGCTGCAACCCGAATGCTTTCATATTATTGTGATAAATCACGTCTATGCAGAGGTCGAGCAGGTCCTTACTGTCTTCTTCCTGACTTGCTATCAGCGAACGTATATTCAGTTTCAGCTTCTCCAGAACGGCTTCATCTACAATGCCATTGCTGTCTATCAGATGCTGGAATAGAGAGTATTTTTCGATGGTTACCAAATTCTCTTCAGATATTTCCATGCTGCGTGTACCGCTCGGATTTGCTTGTATTGTGTACATAGTGTTTTTATTTTAATAGTTATTATTAGGAGCAAAGATAGAATTTAAAATGAAGAATGGAGTATGCAGCAGGGATTTTTTTTGATGAATTCATATTTTCATAGAATTCCCTCCGTGAGCAGACATGCTCACGGAGGGAATCTTATGACTGTCTATCTGTCAATTGTCAAGGCCATGGCTGAACAATAATCTGAATGGTTTGCCGTCCTAATGGGGGCTGCCCCGGATTGAGCGGATTGTACCATTTCATATTAACCTGATATCTTCCTGCCATAACTCCTTTTATACGCAGAATAATCATAGGCCCAAGTACGTATGACTCTTCCTGTTCTATGCCTTCCGGTGGATTATCGCATTCCCATACCATTGATCCAAACATGGGATATGGAATATCAGCTATTTCACCCACATGAAGAAAGACCTGAGTTGGCAGTGGGGGAGGCGGAACATGAGGAGGTGGAATATCTTGTTCGATTCCTTCCACCTTTAAAATCGGAATGTTCACGGAAGGGCTGTATGCATAAGCTACACCTCTACAAAGTAGCATGACTACTACTAAAAAAAACATTTTTGTTTTCATAATTATAAAAAATTGGTTCATCTAAAATGCCACAAATGATTATCCAATCATAAATAATCAGATTAGAAGACTCTATTATGAAATTAGAAAAAGATAAGATGGCAAAAACAGTAATGGTAATGGGACAACCGAATGACGGCAGGAACAAAAACGATAGCAGCCATTATGTCAGATGGCAGTAAATCTTAAAATAAATTCACGTAAATAACAGACATTATGACAGTTTTGTCTGCAAAGAACTTGTTCTTTGCAGACAAAAGACTAATACCAAATACCGGGACATAACAATGTTTATTGAAAGTTTATTTTTCTCCGAAGAATTTTAGTATTGCTGCCATTACTGTGGCACGGTCCGTTTCGCTTTCAATGCTTTCGAATGGGAATCCCATTGCGAATACCCGATAATCTCCTTTATAGGCAATTCCGGCACTGCGTTGCCCGGGTTGATATGCGAATACCGGGAAAGCAGAGCCTACCGGCACAATGCAGTCGGGAGCAGTTACCGCATAAGACTTTTCGTTAGGCAAGCGGGGAATCTGTATGGTACGTCCCAGGCCCGAGATCTGTCCGGAACGGGTATCACTTAATGAACTCTGATAGCCGTATTTCAGTACAGTCTCTGTGAATTCTCGGTTACCTTGCGAATTACTCATGTCGCTGCCTATATAGGATCCGCTGACAAGCAGGTTTCCTCCTGACTGGCAATAAGCTGTCAGTAAGCGCTGCATAGGTGAAGAGAATGTTTTATAATACGTTTTGCGGGCCGGATCACTTTGGATATCATCTTTCTCCAGGCCCAGAATGAAATCTACGATCGGATAGTGTTCCAGTTGGACACGTCCGTTTTCAACGGCTTCGTCACTGCATGAAACGAAGCTGTAGTTTCCGGCAGCCTGAATCGCTTTGCCATGTATAAATGGATAGTCGAAGGTATTCCCGGCAATTTTCATTCCTTCCAGTTCGCCGCCGCTATAACCCAGGCTTCCTTTTCCTTCTTTTCCAGCTTGAGAGCGATCAAAGTCTGTTTGTGCTCCGCAAAACGAAATATTATATTGGTAGGCGACACCGGGATCTTGTTCCAGATCAAAGCCTGCTTCATCCGGTGTGTCAATAACTGCCGGTCCGCTTAACCGATTGAAACCGTTAATGATAAGCACTTTTCCGTGTTCTCGCTTGGCTTTGTAGGCCGCCAGAATTTCAGACGGGAAACTTTCTCCTCCCCGATTGACAGCCGTAACCTTAAATGAATAAACCAGACCCGGTTCTATTTTTAGAGAGTACGAAGGCTTGTCCACACGTACCCCGTTGTCGAAACCACCATATCCGATGCGGGTGTATACTATATACTCACGAGGACGGGCAGTGGGTTCCGATGGATCGTTCTCTTCCTGCCATGAAAGTTCCAGAGTATTTTTCTTTTTACCGAATCCGATGGCAAAGTTGCTTACGGGAAGTGGTTGTACTACATACTCTTTGTTGTGCTGGCTGCTGACAAATTGCAGTACGGCTTTATAAATGGCGCGTCCTACGGTAAACTTGAAATTCGGATCGTGTCCGAGTTTCATGTCGGCAAAGTTCTGGTGCGACAGTAACTCGATGATGGTGGATGGGGTGGCAGGCAGGCGGGTTTCGCTGTAATTGCGGTCCCACATGCTGCGTCGGGTCCATTGTATATTAAAGTTGGCACGAATATCCTTTTGTATTTGGGTAAGCATGAGGTCGGCCAGATCCCGCGAAGCATATCGGTTATTTCCCGAGTTGAGCAGTCCGTTATTGAAGTTGGTTGTATAGATGCCGAGTGACCCTACTATATCGTCCGTTTTACTGTATCCGGCATCACTGTGTAGTGCCACATTCATTTCTAACGGTACACCCAATCCTTTCTGTACGGGATTGAATACGGAGCCCCCCGACAGATAATTGATGGTGTTGGAGCGTGCATTGATGTCGTCTGCATAATCGTTTTCTCCCTGTTTTCCTCCGTAAACGTCATAAGGCATTCCTGCCCATTGGGCGGAATAACGCGCACCCTCCAGATAGCGGGGTAATCCGCTCACTGTAGTACCCCGGACAATGTTTCCCATTCCTCCGCCGAAACGTACGGCGTCGGCACAGACAACTCCGCTTTCATTGCTTTCATTGCTCAGTACCACCATGCCGTAATCATTGCTGCCTTTGTCAAACTCAAATGTACCAAGGTATACCCATGTGCTACTGCCTATCTTCTGGTTGACTTTGAATTCCGTTACACCACCTTTGTGAAATACCAGATACTTGGCGTCACTGACGCTATTGGGGAGTGTTTGGTAAGATACATATACCGCATAATTTCCCGCTTCGGGAATGGTAGGGATCCATTCGGCGAATGCCTTATTCTTTTTCTTTTCTGTACGGGTGAAGCGTGCGGTACCTGTCAGGAAGGGATTTTCTCCATCTTTGTAGACAGATTTTCTTTGTGCGAATCCATAACCGTTTGTTTGATTCCAACGGGCCTTGCGGCTTTTCATTTCCAGATAGATGGAACCGTTTCGGGTGTCATTGTCTACAATCACTTCATTTTTCTGAGTATCCCGTTCACGCGGAGTATAAACATTAGCTCCGGCGTTTTCAAGCATGGGAATGACATAAGGCAGGATGAAAGATTGCGTGAATAAGTCTTCTGTGGTACAGAACAGTCGCGGACGTTGCCAACTCCATTCGCCTTTATCGTTTTTGAAATATTTGCCATGGCTTTGCCAGAGGGAGATGTGACGGTTTTGCAGTCCTTTGGTTACTTCATAGGGGCGGGAAACATTTTTTACCCAAGGTGCTCCTTTGTATTCCGCATTCGAGAGTCGCGACTTATCTTTCTTTTTCCCACGAAAGAAGTTGGGGACTAACTCTTCGATGGGTTGGTCGTTGACATAAACCGTGGTTCGGAAAAAGCGTACAGGGCCCGGAAGTAACTCTGCTATCTGATGGTAGATTTCATCTACTGTTTCCGATAGAAAGGGCTGATAAGCAAAACTTTCGGAAGCATAGATGGATAGTTTTTTACCTTCAAAGTCAATATCTACGCTTTTTAACTTACTACTTCCGGTATTGGCAGATGCCGGGATGTAAGTCTCAAAGTAATTGCTAAGCCGTTCTTTTACGCTCTTTTCAATTTCTTGCGCAAATAAGATACCTGTGCCCGTAAGGAGCAACAGGAGAAATATACATAGTTTTTTCATATATTCGGTTGAGTAATAGTCCGGGTACAAAAATAGAAGAAATAAATGAAAAACCGGTGATCCCGATAAGTCATTAGCAATTCAGACTGTTAATGAACCGTTTATTCGGTATACAACGCCCTTAGTCTGTCGATATCTGCTCCTAATTGATTTCTCAGGAAGTTCTCCAGACCTTGGTAATCGGAATCAATAGCCTGGAAGGCTGCTTCCAGATATTCCTTACGCACGGTGGTAAGAGGCGCGAATTCGGGATGGGCCTGTACGATCGCATCGTATTTGCCTTTTAGGTATTCGGCAGACAGCATATAATCTTCCATAATCACTTTTCTGTCTACACCCAATGCTCCCAATAATAATGCGGCGGCAATACCGGTACGGTCTTTTCCGGCCGAACAGTGAAATAAAAGAGGAGTGTTCCGTTCTTCCGAAACAATCCGGAAAAACTCCCGGTAAGTATCCTGGGCATTTTGGATGATATAGACGTATGCCTGTTCAAGTATTTTCGGAATGTTGTTCAGGCTGAAGTGAGCCATGTCGGTCATGTCACCGGCTTCGATGGACAGAGGAATGTATTGCGTTACCGTTGCCGGTATTCTGTCTGCTGCCACTTTCTTTTCCTGTATACTTCTGAAGTCAATATCCGTACGGATGGATAAAGAGGCAAGATAGGCCAGGTCGGATTCTGTCAGTTTATTGAGATCGCCCGAACGGATAAATGTTTTCCACTTTACGTGTTTATGGCCTGCTGCGGGATAACCTCCCAAGTCGCGCATATTATATGCTCCCTCGACAGGGAGAAGACGGAGATATTCTTCTTGTTTCATGTATGATTTGTCTTTTTATTAAAGAAAAGAAGAGTGAAGAGTCTCAAACTCCTCACTCTTCTTTATTTTTATTTCACTAATAAGCTCTGATTATAGTGGAATGTATTCCACAAATGCTTCCATTGCTTCGTAAGAGGCCAATCCCAAGCTGTCGTAAAGAGCTGCGGTACCCCGGTTGCGGTCTTCGCTACGTTGCCAGAACAGGCGTTCGTCATTACCCAGGAACGGAGCACTTTCCATCTGGGACTGGTGCTTCAGGATGGAGTTACGTTTTGCACGCAATTCTTCCGGACTGATAGGCACAGCCATTTCGATGTTTTCGATTTCCCATTCGGCCCATGCACCACGATACATCCAGATACGGCAATCTTTCAACCATTCGGCTCCTTCTTCTTTTTCAAGGTCTACAGCAGCAAATACGGCATCTGTACACACACGGTGTGTGCCGTGCGGGTCAGCGAGGTCACCGGCTACAAAAATCTGGTGAGGTTTCACTTCACGGAGCAGATTGCGGACGATTTCTACGTCAGCCTCGCTGATCGGATTTTTCTGGATTTTACCGGTTTCATAGAAAGGCAGATCCAGGAAGTGACAACGTTCCAGTGGGATATTATTATAGGTACAAGCTGTACGTGCTTCGCCACGACGAATCAAGCCTTTGATGGTCAGGATATCGCGTGTATCCATATCACCGTCTTTCTTATCCTTCAGGAATTTACGGATTTCGGCATATTTTTCACTGATCACCTGATCTTCACTGTTTATAAAGATTTGGTTGAATCCGTTGATGAAATGCATGAAACGAACTACTTCCTCATCACCTACGGCAATGTTTCCGGAAGTCTGATATGCTACATGGACTTCATGTTTCTGTTCTACCAGACGGCGAATCGTACCTCCCATGGAGATCACGTCATCATCGGGGTGTGGAGAAAATACGACAACCCGTTTCGGATACGGTTTGGCACGTTCGGGACGATAGGTGTCGTCTGCCTTCGGTTTGCCACCCGGCCATCCGGTGATGGTGTGCTGCAGATCGTTGAATATCTTGATATTTACGTTATAAGCAGATCCGAATAGGGCAAGCAGTTCGCTCAGTCCGTTTTCGTTATAGTCTTTGTTGGTCAGTTTCAGGATTGGTTTTCCGGTCAACTGGCACAACCATACAATAGCACTGCGGATCAGTTTATCGTTCCATTCGCAAGAGGTGACCAGCCATGGACGCTGAATACGTGTCAGGTTGGAAGCTGCCGACAAGTCGATGGCTACATGTGCATTGTTGTGAGTCTGTAAATAAGATGCCGGAATGGTATCTGTTACATTACCTTCCACACACTCTTTCACCATGTGCGCCTTTTCTTCACCCCATGCCAGCAGATAGATTTTCTTTGCTGCCAAAATAGTGGCCACACCCATTGTAATGGAACTGATTGGCGTATTATCAATGGTTCCGAATATTTTGGATGCTTCATTGCGTGATCCGCTGTCCAGCAAAATCAATCGGGTGGTAGAATTCAAGCGTGAACCCGGTTCGTTGAAAGCGATATTACCTACGCGGCCGATGCCCAGTAAGGCGATATCGATACCGCCGAAACTCTCGATGCGCTGTTCGTACAGGCGGCAGTATTCAAAGATGGTATCTTTAGCGATCGTACCATCCGGAGTGAAGATATTCTGCTTGTCAATATCAACGTGATCGAGGAACATCTCTTTCAATGCGTTGAAATTGCTGTTGATAGCGTCTTGGGACAATGGATAGTATTCGTACATATTGAATACGATTACATTACGGAAACTGAGTCCCTCTTCTTTGTGCATGCGAATCAATTCGGTGTATACGCTGCGTGGTGAATTTCCACCCGGCAATGCCAGTACGCAGAAACGTCCTGCTTTTTGTTTATCGCGAATGACCTGTGCTATTTCGCAAGCGATATGATTTGCACCTTCTTCCACAGACTCATAAATATCTGTAGGAATTTTCTCTAATCGGGTTAATACCGATCTCTCGAATGCATTCTCCGGTCTATAATACCTGGGGGAGACCCTGTTGAGTGTAATCTGAGAACTAAGATTTGTCTTCATAAGTTTGTTATTAATTAAGTTTGACTGAGTCTTTGTCGTTATCGGAAACTCTGAACAAATATATATAAAAACAATCAACTATGCGATAAGGTTGACAGGGAATTTAAATTAAAATCTTTTTTTACCTATAAATGGGGAGGAGGGGAGTGATAAAACGATGAAGGTTAAACGATAAACGGTGGACAATGAACAGGCTGCGTTATAATGGTCTGTTCATTGTTCACCGTTTATGTTCAAAAAACGTCTATTCGATTAAAACAGCGTATTGGTTTCAGGCACCAGCTTACCCATGGCCCATACGGCTCTTACGTTGAGGTCCTCATCGAGTACCAGGATATCGGCATCTTTGCCTTTTTGCAAGGAACCCTTACGGTCGTATACACCCATGATACGTGCCGGGGTTTCGGAAGCCATACGGACTGCGTCTTCCAGTGGAATTTCGGCTTTCTGTACGACGGTACGAATCAGGCGGTCCATTGTGGCAATACTTCCTGCCAAAGCAGAATGGTCGGCCAACTTACATACTCCGTCTTCGATAATAACACGCGGGTCGAAAGCTTCTTTGCTGTCACTGTCGGCGCAAGCAAGGGCGTCTGTAATCAGGCAGGTTCTTTCTACACCTTTTATTTTATATACAAGTCTCAGGATAGTAGGAGGTACATGGATTCCATCGGCTACTACTTCTACGGTCATATCATCCAACAGATAAATACTTTCGACTGTACCTTCATACTTGTATTCTCTGCGCTTGTGGAAACCGGGCATTGCATTGTAGAAGTGGGTGGCATGGGTATATCCGGCTTCATATGCCGTACGGATGTCTTCAAATTCGGCTTGTGTATGTGCCACGGAAGGGAGAATGCCTTTGGCAGCAATATATTTTCCGAACTGCATGGCTCCCGGAAGTTCCGGAGCGGCGTCCCAGCGCTTGATGCAATGATACTGTTCTACGATCGGAATATATTCATTCGGATCAGGGTTCTTGATGTTCTCGGGAATTTGTCCTCCTGCCATTTTCATGTTCAGGTAATGACCTTCAAGGTGCAGTCCCAGAATAGGGCTGTTTTTCTCTTCCATCAGTTTGGTGCAGGTTTCAGCAGCTTGCTGGATCATGGGGACTGTAGATGATGAAAGTGTAGGAAAGATACTTGTAGTGCCATGTTTCATGTGAGTATGGACCGCTGCCCGGAAGGCATCTTCCGTACATTCCATAAAGTCGCGGCCTCCACCACCATGCACGTGGATTTCTACCCCACCGGGAACTACATACATACCTTTGACGTCAATAAGTTCAGCTCCGATAACGGCCAGATCGCAGTTTGTGACTTCTAAAATCTTATTGTCTCTGATAAGCACGGAACCGTCTTTCATCCATCCTTGGGGGTGAGTATACGTGCGTTAATTAATTGGGTTAACATTCGTGTTATGAGTTAAATTAGGGTTTGTTTTTTGGTACAATAAATTGATTGTCTGGCAAAATTAGATACTTTTTTGCATTTATATACTATAATTCAAGAGATATTTTTATTAAATGCGGAAATTATGTCCTGTAGATTTAATAAAGGAGAAAAGAGTCTGCGTCTTTCCAGCTGGGGAATTTATGGCGAAAGGCAGTGAGGGTTTCTATATCAAGTTCGATGGTTTGTATCTTTTCTTCTGAGTCGGGAGTCCCTGTCAGTATCTCGCCTTTAGGACTATACAAGGCTGAATATCCCGGATAGTGAAGTCCGTTGCCGTCTCGTCCTGTACGGTTCACACCGCATACGTAACATTGGTTCTCGATAGCGCGTGCGCAAAGTAGTGTATTCCATGCATGGATGCGTGGAGTAGGCCAACTGGCTATGTAAATAAGAAGGTCGTATTCGTTGTTTATATTCCGGCTCCAGACAGGAAAGCGAAGATCATAACAGACCTGAAGGCAGATATTCCAGCCCCGATAGGGGACGATCACCCTCCGGTTACCTGCCGAAAAGTGTTCAGTTTCGCATCCCATGCGGAAGAGATGGCGTTTGTCATAGTAAAATTCCTGACCGTCCGGAGTAATCAGAAAGGCCCGGTTATAATAAGCACCTGCTTCTTCGCAGATGAAACTTCCGACCAATGCGAACTGAAACTCTGCGGCATACCCTTTGAGGGTCCGGATGGTGAAACCGGAAATCGGTTCGGCCAATGTCCGGCTGTTCATGCTGAATCCCGTTGTGAACATCTCCGGTAAAACAACAATCTCCGTTGTTCCGCGAAGAGGAAGTAGCTTTTCGCGGAGCAAACGGAGATTTTCCTGTTTATTTTCCCAGATAATATCTGTTTGTACAATCGAGATTTTCATAAATCATTCAACGTCTCCAATAGAGAAGTTTTCGGGGTGTTTCCCTTTGAAATCTTTGAAATAAAGTTTTATTTCACGCATGTCCTTGTCAATATCTCCACTTGGCATGACTGCTTTAGTCGACGTAATGGTCTTGGTTGTATAGTCGATGCCGACCAGGACAATGGGTACCTGTGCTTTGAGCGCAATGTAATAGAAACCTTTTTTCCAGTTGGGGTTGCGTTTACGCGTTCCTTCGGGAGTAATAGCGAGGTGAAACTTTTTGCTGGTATTGAAGTGATGAACCATTTGCTCTACCAATGAGGTCTTGCGACTACGATCTACAGGAATACCTCCTACAGCTCTGAAAAGCAGCCCTAAAGGAAAAAAGAACCATTCTTTTTTCATCATGAAACTGGTCTTTCCTCCCATGGCACCGTAAAATAGTTTACCAATAAACAAATCTAAATTAGTGGTATGGGGAGCTGCGCAAACTACACATTTATCATATTTGGGTACTGTCACGTTCATCTTCCATCCCAGCAGGCGATAGTAAATAAAGCTATATATTGCTTTTTTCATTCTTAGTTCAGTTTCGCGATGGCGTCAATGATTTCGTTTACTTTTGCATTGAAGTCTACACGGAATTTTTTGTAGAATCCTTTCACATTTCCCGGTTCGGTGTGGCTGATACGGCTGATAAATTCATCCTGCATTTTCAGGATTTCCGCCATCAGTTCGTCAGCTTTTGCTTTATCTGTACCCGGTACGAACATGCTGTTGATCAAACACTCTGAAAATAATTCACCTGCGATATAGTTTACGTTCTTTTTAAGTTCTCTTCTCTTTGCCATAATTCTAAATGTTTTATGTGAGTATATAGAAAATATTTTCGGTAAAGATAACGACTTTCTTCGGTTCTGAGTAATAAATTTGAAATAATTAAATAATTCCGTGCTATGTCTGTCTTGTTGTTTGGTGGTTACAGGCGCATTTTAGCAGCGGGTGTAGCCATCCGTATGCCGGGGCTACACCCTATTGGCGGGAGGGCTACACCCTTTACCTCGTGGGGCTACACCCCCTGCCGGAAGAAAGAGGTTGGTATTGTCAGAAAGAAAATCCCAGGTTTACGTAAAATCCTACGTCCTTGGATTGGTTGGAATACCCCAATGATGCTTCTAATGGACCGAACATGCTGTCCAGCCCATATCCGATGCTACAACCGTAAATCCGGTTGCCCTTCAGGATCTTGAAAAAATTATCGTCACTCAAGGCAAAGTTTCCGGCTAACGTTATATAATGTTTGCTACCCATGCGTTGGCGCAGCTTTAGAGAAGCCACGGCAACGGAATTGTGCGTTAATTCTATATTGTAAATTCCGGCGAACGGGAGTTGCTGGGGCAAATAACGTCCGAACACGTCACTTCCCAACGCATTCTCGTAGGCATAAGGAATTTCCTGCCCGATCAGTACTCTGCCGTAAATAGCCGGGATCAGTGCCAGACGGTTGCTGACAGAGAACACACTTTCCCAGGAGGCACTGAGTGCGGAGAAGGGGGCATGTCCGTTATATCGGGCGAAGTTGTCCGTATACAATGAATAAGCACCGGAGAAGTTGCTGCCTTTGGATGGGAAGTATCCTTTGTCGAAGGTGTTGTAACGTAACTGCGCAAAATAACTGATGAAGTATTCGGAGTTGACATCCATTGTAAATTCCGGTTTCTTGAAAAGGAAATCTTTGTATTTGAAATACTCGATTCGTGCGCCGAATCCAAACCGGAGATTTTTATACCACACATCCGAAAATCCGAATTCACCCAGATGATATTTATAAGTTGTGTTGTAGGCACGGTCGCCATGATCATAAATGTTGATGTCATTGTACTGGAACATGTACGAGAAATTGATGTTTCTTTGTTGCATGGGTTCCAGGGTATAATCTACCCGGGCCATGTATCGTTTGCCCAGTCGTCCGGTGACAGAAACTTTGGAAGGAATGTGGGTCTTTAATTGTGCTGTGGCATTTATCAATAGCGAAGCTATCTCTTCCGAGTCGAAGCGGAGACCTACATTGATGGTTTTCTCATACTTTTTCTCTAACAGGAAGGTTAAATTATAGCCTTCAGGGGTATTGGTTAACGTGTAACTGGCGTTTGAGTAAGATTGGTTCCCGCGCAGAATGAATAGTGCTTGTTCAATCTGTCGCATGCTGATTTCACTGTTTTCTTGCAATTTGCATTTTTTCATTAACCACTTCTTGTCGTTTTCTTCTACATCAGAGAAAGTAATTTCCTTCACTGGCAAAGTCCGGGTGCTTGAAAATAAGGTATAAGGACCATGTGACTCGGGTTTGAAAGTGTCTGCAATACCGATTTTCTTTTTAAGAGCGAGCAGGGAGTTCCATTGCTTGCGAGCTGCCTCTTCTCCCCGGTGCATCAGAGAATCAATGGCCGAAGGGGTAAAACTGGCCGAAGAGTATCCTTCAACGTTCACCTTTATATAAGTATCGGTCAGGCTGATATTTTTTTGATGATTGTTTTTGGTAGTCAGGTCAATGATTTGGGAGAGTATGTCCGGAGCACTGTTAAGTTTGTCGATCCCTTTCAAGTTGTTTTGCACATCTACACCGATGATAACATCGGCGCCCATCGATTTGGCTACATCTACGGGATAATTGTTAATCATGCCGCCGTCAATCAGAATCATGCTATCCTTGCGCACAGGTGTGAACACTCCGGGAATCGCCATGCTGGCTCGCATTGCTGTGGCAAGCACTCCATTGTGGAATACAATCTGTTCGCCATTTACGATGTTTTGTGATACGCACGCAAAGGGGATAGGCAGTTTGTTGAAATCAACGGAATCATGATAGCCTACTGTTAGTTCCGTAAATAGGTTGGCCAGATTCTGTCCCTTTATGATTCCACCGGAAACGGCGTCTTTGGGGCTTTTGGTAAAGGGGAATGAAAAGACATATTTTTCTGATTTTTCGCGTTCGTTGAGTGACATGGCACTACGCTTTACACGATCACTGAGCAAAAACATCCAGTCTTGTTTGCGTACCATACTGTCCAGTTGATGCGGAGTATATCCGATGGAGTATAATCCACCGATTATGGATCCCATACTGGTGCCTACTATATAATCGATTGGGATGCCGGCTTCTTCAATGACTTTCAGAGCCTGGATATGTGCTACCCCTTTCGCACCTCCTCCGCTGAGTACCACTCCGACTTTTTTACGTTGCTGTGCCATAGCGGGCAATGCCAGAAAAAGAGCCGGTAACAGAACTAATATCAGTGACAAATGTTTTTTCATTATAGTGTTATTTTTATGAATGCACTACAAATTTATATTATTATTTGCAAAGTAAGTAGTGAATGACACTAAAAGTGCAAGTTATGGAACTTATGCAGAAAAGAATTATCTTTGCGCCCCTTTTGTGGAATAATTCCCCAATCAGGGACACGATTCCACACTTTGGATAAGTGGCGGTTATGTTCCGAAAATCACTAAAACAGCTTCTGCGGGGCATTGGAGAGAGCTTTTTAGTTAAAAAGATATATTCGGGACATAGTTTGGTATCTGATTTGTAAAGTAGCTAAGAAAGGATAAGTTAATTTTAATAATACAAACAAGCATGAGACTATTTTTAACGAGAAAAGAGCTGAAACTAAGGAGAAAAAGAACAATAGTGGGCATCGTCTGTTTGGCTCTGGTGGTAGGCATTTACTGGGTTCTGACGCGGCCACATAAAGCTAAGCCGGAGATACCTACTGTGATTGTAGAACCGGCAGAAAGGGACAATGTAGAGATTTTCGGAGAGTATGTGGGGCGTATACGTGCACAACAGTTTGTCGAAGTTCGGGCGCGGGTGGAAGGATATCTGGAAAGTATGCTTTTTGCCGAAGGAACGTATGTGAATAAAAATCAGGTGCTGTTTGTGATCAATCAGGATCAGTATCGTGCCAAAGCAGATAAGGCACGGGCACAATTGAAAAAAGATGAAGCACAAGCATTGAAGGCAAAGCGGGATTTGGAACGTATCAAGCCGTTGTATGCGCAAAATGCGGCCAGTCAGTTGGATCTGGACAATGCGGAGGCAGCTTATGAAAGTGCGGTGGCGACCGTCGCAATGAGCGAGGCAGATCTGGCACAGGCCGAGTTGGAACTGGGTTATACATTGGTTCGTTCTCCGCTGTCGGGTCATATCAGTGAGCGTAACGTGGACTTGGGAACTCTGGTGGGACCGGGTGGTAAATCGCTGTTGGCTACAGTTGTGAAAAGTGACACTGTACTGGTGGATTTCAGTATGACTGCTTTGGATTATTTGAAGAGCAAAGAACGCAATATTAATATCGGGCAACAGGACTCTTCTCGTTCCTGGCAGCCGAACATCACTATTACATTAGCAGACAATACGGTGTATCCTTACAAGGGATATGTGGATTTTGCCGAACCTCAGGTAGATCCCCAGACAGGTACTTTTTCAGTCCGGGCAGAGATGCCGAATCCGAAGCAGGTGTTGCTTCCGGGACAGTTCACAAAGGTAAAGCTGTTGCTGGATGTACGCGAAGGAGCGATTGTGGTGCCGCACAAGGCGGTAACTATTGAGAAGGGTGGAGCCTATATCTATACCATGCGCAGAGATTCGACGGTAGAGAAACGATTTATAGAGCTGGGACCTGAATTTGGCAATAAACTTGTAGTGGAGAGAGGATTGGCCGCAGGTGAAGAAGTGGTAATAGAAGGATATCACAAACTGACGCCGGGAATGAAGGTGAGGGCTACTTTACCTCAGTCACTAACCGAGAAAAAGGAGAGCGAATGACTCCTTTCCTGAGATAAATAAGAACGTATAATTTAAAAGAAACTCTTCCTCCCTCTCTCGTTGGGAGAGGGGTGGGATGAGGCCTTATAGAATATGAAAGTTAGTTTTTTTATAGATAGACCTGTTTTCTCGATCGTTATCTCGATACTGATTGTCATTATCGGCATCATTGGTCTGACCATGTTGCCTGTCGACCAGTATCCTCAGATCACTCCTCCGGTAGTGAAGATCAGTGCTTCTTATCCGGGAGCCAGCGCATTGACGGTTTCACAGGCAGTGGCAACTCCTATCGAGCAGGAGATTAACGGAACACCGGGTATGCTTTATATGGAGTCGAACAGTTCCAATTCCGGAGGATTTTCGGCAACGGTTACTTTTGATGTTTCTGCCGATCCGGATTTGGCGGCCGTAGAAATCCAGAACCGTGTGAAACTGGCGGAAAGCCGTTTGCCGGCTGAAGTTATTCAGAACGGTATCTCCGTAGAGAAGCAGGCACCCAGCCAGTTGATGACCCTTACGCTGATGTCATCTGATCCGAAGTTCGACGAAATTTATTTGAGTAACTTTGCCACGATCAATGTACTCGATGTAATCCGTCGTATTCCGGGAGTGGGACGTGTTTCGAATATCGGTAGCCGTTACTATGCCATGCAGATATGGGCGGAACCGGATAAACTGGCAAACTTCGGACTGACTGTACAGGATTTACAGAATGCGCTGAAAGATCAGAACCGTGAGTCGGCTGCAGGTGTACTTGGTCAGCAGCCGGTGAAGGGACTCGATGTAACGATTCCTATCACTACACAAGGACGCCTTTCTACTGTAGAGCAATTTGAGAACATTGTGATCCGTGCCAATACGAATGGTTCTATCATCCGTTTGCGTGACGTGGCACGGGTTTCTCTCGAAGCTTCTTCATACAGTACGGAGAGTGGGATCAATGGCAAGAATGCTGCCGTTCTGGGCATTTATATGCTTCCGGGCGCTAACGCGATGGAAGTTGCAAAAAGTGTCAAGGAAGCGATGGATGAAATCAGCAAGAACTTCCCGGAGGGGTTGAGCTATGAGGTGCCATTCGATATGACGACTTATATTTCCGAGTCCATTCATGAAGTATACAAAACCCTGTTTGAGGCGCTGGTTCTTGTGGTGCTCGTCGTTTATCTCTCTTTGCAGAGCTGGCGGGCTACGTTGATCCCGATAGTTGCCGTTCCTATTTCATTGATCGGTACGTTCGGTTTCATGTTGATCTTTGGCTTTTCGCTGAATATATTGACATTGTTGGGGCTGATTCTTGCTATCGGTATTGTAGTGGATGATGCCATTGTCGTGGTGGAAAACGTGGAGCGTATTATGGAGGAAGAGAAACTTTCACCGTACGAAGCTACGAAGAAAGCCATGAACGGATTGGCGGGTGCGTTGATTGCCACTTCTCTGGTGCTTTGTGCGGTGTTTGTTCCGGTGAGCTTCCTCAGCGGTATTACGGGGCAGCTTTACCGTCAGTTCACTATTACCATTGCTGTATCCGTACTGATTTCTACTGTAGTGGCGTTGACGCTGAGTCCGGTCATGTGTTCGTTGATTCTGAAACCGGATAACGGTAAAAAGAAGAACATTGTTTTCCGCAAAATCAACCACTGGTTGAACGTGGGCAATCATAAGTATGTAGTCGCTATCCGCCGGGTAATTGGTAATCCGCGTCGTGTATTGGCCGGTTTCGGGGTGGTGCTGATCGGTATTCTGTTGATTCACCGTCTGATTCCGACAAGTTTCCTTCCGGTGGAAGACCAAGGCTATTTCAAGATAGAATTGGAGTTGCCCGAAGGGGCTACGCTGGAGCGTACCCGGGAGGTAACGGATCGTGCCATCACTTATCTGGAAAAGAATCCGTATATAGCGTATGTACAGAATGTGACCGGAAGCAGTCCCCGTGTGGGCAGCAACCAGGCACGGAGTGAGTTAACCGTAATTTTGAAGCCGTGGGAAGACCGCAAGAATACTTCGATAGACGAGATTATGACAAACGTTCGTCGCGATCTGAGTGAGTATCCGGAGTGTAAGGTTTATCTCTCCACTCCTCCTGTCATTCCCGGTTTGGGAACCTCGGGTGGGTTCGAAATGCAACTCGAAGCGCGTGGTGAAGCTACTTTCGATAATTTGGTGCAGGCAGCGGATACTTTGATGTATTACGCTTCCCAACGCAAGGAGCTGACAGGACTTTCCTCCTCACTTCAGTCGGATATCCCACAACTCTACTTCGATGTAGACCGCGATAAAGTGAAGATGCTTGGTGTGCCTCTGGCGGATGTTTTCTCAACCATGAAAGCCTATACGGGATCGGTCTATGTGAACGACTTCAATATGTTCAACCGTATTTATAAGGTATACATTCAGGCTGAAGCACCCTATAGGGAACATAAAGACAATATCAACCTGTTTTTTGTGAAGGCCTCTAATGGAGCGATGATCCCGCTGACTTCTCTGGGTAACGCATCGTATACCACCGGCCCGGGTAGCATTAAACGTTTTAATATGTTTACCACTGCTGTTTTTCGTGGTGAGGCGGCGCAGGGCTATAGTTCCGGTCAGGCTATGGAGATTATGGAGCAGATTGCACGTGACCATCTGCCTGATAATATCGGCTTGGAATGGAGTGGTCTCTCTTATCAAGAGAAAAAGGCAGGTGGGCAGACCGGATTGGTACTGGCATTAGTGTTCCTTTTTGTATTTCTCTTCCTGGCTGCACAGTATGAAAGCTGGACAGTGCCCATTGCCGTATTGCTTTCGCTGCCGGTAGCCGCTCTGGGGGCTTATCTGGGGGTATGGATTTGCGGACTGGAAAATGATGTCTATTTCCAGATCGGATTGGTGATGCTTGTCGGATTGGCGGCCAAGAATGCCATCTTGATTGTAGAGTTTGCGAAAGTACAGGTGGACCGGGGAGGTGATCTGGTGCAATCAGCCATCCATGCGGCACAATTGCGTTTCCGCCCCATCTTGATGACTTCGCTCGCGTTTGTACTGGGTATGCTTCCGATGGTGTTGGCAACCGGTCCCGGTTCGGCAAGCCGTGCGGCCATCGGTACGGGAGTATTCTTCGGAATGATTTTTGCCATTGTAGTGGGCATTATCCTTGTTCCGTTCTTCTTCGTACTGGTCTATAAAACAAAAGCAAAACTGAGAAATGTGCCGAATGTGAACGTGAAGTTACCGTTCAAGTCTAAAAAGAAAATTGATTGAATTATGAAAAGAAGCTATTTATATATTACTCTCTTATTAACTGCATTTACCCTGGGTTCTTGCAAGATAGGAAAAAGTTATGTCCGTCCCGACCTTAACTTGCCCGATAGTCTGGCACAGCATCAGGATACCCTGAGCTTCGGAGATAGGGAATGGTGGCAGATTTATACTGACAGTACCCTCCGGAGCCTGATAGACCGGGCACTGGAGCATAACAAAGATATGTTGATAGCCGCTGCCCGTGTCAAGGAAATGGCAGCTCAAAAACGCATTTCGACAGCAAATCTGTTGCCGGATATTAAAGGTACGGTGACTGCTGAACGGGAAAACGAAAACCATGGTGGAGATGCTTTCAAACGTAGCGATACTTTCGAGGCGCAACTTCTTTTCTCCTGGGAGCTCGACCTCTGGGGAAATCTTCGTTGGGCACGTTCCGCCAGCATTGCCGAGTATCTTCAGTCCGTTGAGGCACAACGCGCTCTTCGGATGACTATTGTAGCTGAAGTGGCTCAGGCGTACTATGAACTGGTGGCTCTTGATACCGAACTGGACATTGTCCGTCAAACGTTGAAGGCACGTGAAGAGGGGATGCGACTTGCCCGTATCCGCTTTGAAGGAGGATTGACTTCCGAGACTTCTTATCGCCAGTCGCAGGTAGAGTTGGCACGTACTGCTACGTTGGTACCCGATCTGGAGCGTAAAATTTCGTTGAAAGAGAATGATATAGCTTTCCTTGCTGGTGAGTATCCCAATAAGATTACACGTAGCCGCTTATTGCAGGAGTTCAATTTTCCGCAGGAATTACCTGTCGGTTTGCCTTCAGGACTGCTTGAACGCCGTCCTGACATTCGTCAGGCTGAACAGAAATTGATTGCCGCCAATGCCCGGGTAGGGGTGGCCTATACAAATATGTTTCCACGCATTTCACTTACCGGCAGGGTAGGATCGGAGAGCACTGCACTTTCCGAGCTGTTGAAGTCGCCTTATAGTATAATGGAGGGTGCTTTGCTTACACCAATTTTTGGCTGGGGTAAAAATCGTGCTGCCCTCAAAGCTAAGAAAGCTGCTTACGAGGCTGAAGTGCACAGCTACGAAAAGTCTGTCCTGACCGCTTTCAAAGAGACTCGGAACGCGATTGTGAACTTTAATAAAATCAAGGAAGTATATGATCTTCGTGCCAAATTGGAACGTTCGGCTAAGAGTTACGTAGATCTGGCGCAATTGCAATATATCAATGGAGTGACGAATTATCTCGATGTACTCGATGCCCAGCGTGGGTATTTCGATGCCCAGATCGGACTTAGCAATGCGATGCGGGATGAACTGATTGCTGTGGTACAGGTGTATAAGGCACTGGGAGGTGGATGGCAGATAAAATAATGGAATCCCGATTTTAGTCACGCTCCCATGAACAGCATGAAAAGATTAAGATTCTTTTTTAGAAATCTCAGAGCCAGGTTGATATGCCGCTCTATTGCTTTTTCGGTAATAGAAAAATGTTCTGCTATTTCTTTGTTGCTCATGTGCAGCTCCCTGCTCATACGGAATACTTCTTGTTGGCGGGGAGGAAGTTGCATGACAAGTTCATCGATGTATTTCTTTAAGTCAGCGGCATCCAGTTCTCCTTCCATATCATAAGATTCCTCGACTGCTTGTATCGCAGTTATTTTGAGGGCTGTTTCTTTATAGTATCTACGTGAATGATTGAATATAACATTCCGGGTTATGATAAAGAGATAGCCCTCAAAACTTTTGTTTTCATCTAAAAAATGGTGAGATTCCCATACTTTCACAAATACTTCCTGCACAATCTCCTCAATGTCCATTGAAGCGGTGAAATAAAGCTTTGTGAAATTATAGACCTGTTTCCAGTAATGATTGTATAAAAAAGCAAATGCTTCCTGATCGCCATGCTTTAATTTCCTGACTGTTTCTTTCTCTTGCATCTGTTTTAGTAATTAGAGGTGCAAAAGTAATCTTTTTGTTCTAAATAGATGCAGTTTCTACAAGAATATTAAAAAATAACATATTTTGTTTAATTGATATTATGTTATGATGGCTGTATTGTCTTATTATATGGACTTAATAGAATAATGTATCCACTTATTATATAAATAAAATAATAGCAACATATATTTATTGGATAAGTTCTAAAGGAACTATTCTTTTGTGAACTTTTTTGCATCTGTTCTCGATCTTATTCCATATCTGATTTCCAATCTCTGTATCTACCGGATTATTTTTGTTTTCATTCCATTGTTTTCTCATTTGTTTCTTTATCAAATTCGAATGATAGAGCTTTTTACGTCCTTTTTTGTCTAATCGATCTGATAATAGTTTTTTGATCAGATCGATTTCCTTGTTGTTTTTATCCATTTCTTAAATCTATTTTGTGTTATCTAAAACTAAATACACAACAGACCTACTTACCACCACATGTAAATTATAACTTTTTAATTGAAAATCGTCTCTGATGATATCGATAGCATACACATCTTGGTTTTTGTGGATGTTAATTCATTGTTTTACAGTATTATATATGGTTTTTATTTGGTAATAATAATTGCTTGTTTTTTTATGTGTAATAACGTTAGTTCCTTTAGAACTATGGTATATCGCTGCTTCTGTAGCTCTTGTTCTGATCGTGGGTGGACTTTGGATGTACTCTAATACGGATAGAACTCAAATAGAGAAATATATTGAATTTACGGCACAAGAAAGCAGAATGTATCTATTGCCGGATAGTTCGAAAGTATGGATGCAGCCGGGGAGCTCCATACGTTTTGCCGAAAACTTTAAAGAATGCAGGGATGTATGGCTGAAAGGCAATTCACTTTTTGAAGTTCGCAAGAATTCGGGTAGTAAATTCAGAGTATACATTGATAAAGCATTTATCGAAGTGAAAGGAACCTGCTTTCTGATAAAACAGAATAACCCTAATGCGAATGAAATTACACTATTTAATGGGAGCATTGAATTTAATATAGAATCCACCCATGATAAAATAGCAATGAAACCACTCCAGGAATTAGTGTATAATCCTGTTAGTGCAAGAACTCAGCTGAGGCGGATAGAAAACATAGAATGGCAAAACGGGCGCTATAACTTTACCCAATTTAATTTGGAACACTTAACCCGTATTATGAATCAAATGTATGGCTCTCATATCACCATTAGCGACAAAGTGAATAAAAATTGTGCTTTCACCGGAAGTATCCGCTATGATGAATCTTTGGAAGACGTTATTGATAAAATCTGTTTTAGCCTGAATCTTAGAAGCAAAGAAATGAATGAAGGAATTCTTATTTACAACTAATATTTATTAACCCAATGTTAAATCTAAAAATTGAAGCATGAACAAGTTTTTATTTTCTTGTCAGAAGCGGTGTCTTAAATACATCGTCATGGCTCTGCTGCTTTATCCGTTGTCTGCACTTGCTGCGCAAGGACAGATTGTGGTTAAAGGTCAGTCTCTCACCATTCCTCAAGCCATCCGGCTTATAGAGAAAAGTAGTACATATACTTTCTTCTACAACGCTAATGATTTGAAAAACACAAATCTCAAGAGTATCGATTGTAAAGGTTCCATTAACGACGTCCTGAACGAAGTATTTAAAGGGAGCAATATCAGCTATGTCATTAAAGGTAATGAGGTTATTCTTAAAGTAGAGAAAACGGAAAGCACACAACAAAAAAAAGCCAAAATTATCGGTGTGGTAACAGATTCTAAAACCGGTGAACCTATCATTGGAGCAACTGTACAGCTACTGGGTACTACTACAGGCGTTATTACCGATGTGGATGGTAAGTTTGAACTTGCGGCAACTCCTAAAAATGAAATACAAATTTCATATATAGGATATGTTACCAAGAAAGTGAAAGTAGGTAGCCAAAAGGTTATTTCGGTCACCCTATCCGAAGATGCCCAGCAGTTGGATGAAGTGGTGGTGACAGCGTTTGGTACAGGACAAAAGAAGGAGACTATCACCGGGTCTATTCAGTCCGTACGTCCTTCAGACCTTTTGGTGCCTTCCGCCAATCTTTCTTCTTCATTTGCCGGACGCCTGTCAGGTGTGATTGCTTACCAGCGTAGTGGTGAGCCCGGTCAGAATTCTGCCGATTTCTTTATTCGTGGTGTTGCGACGATGAATGGGGCGACTTCTCCTTTGATTATTTTAGACGGAGTTGAGGTGTCCAAAGCAGACCTGAATTCGTTGGATCCTGAAGTAATAGAAAGTTTTTCTGTATTGAAGGATGCTACGGCATCGGCGATGTATGGTACTCGTGGAGCCAACGGTGTACTTATTATCAAAACAAAATCGGGTAGTGATCTTGAAAGGCCGATCATTGGCGTGCGTATAGAAGGATATGTGAATACTCCGATCAAGAAACCGGAGATCGTTGACGGACCTACATATATGCGTTTGTACAACGAAGCGGTTACCAATCAGGGAACAGGAGCCGTACTTTATTCTGATGAAAGAATTAACGGTACAATTAATAATCTGAACCCCTATATTTATCCTAATGTAGACTGGTATAAAGAAGTCTTCAAAGATGCAACATTCAATCAAAAGGCGAATTTTAATGTACGTGGGGGTACTTCTAAAATCACTTATTTTATGAATGTCAATATGAACCATGAAACCGGTATGTTGAAGGATCGTTCCAGTGATTTCTTCTCTTATAAAAACAATATAGACTATATGAAATATGCGTTTCAGAACAACGTGGATTTTCATCTGTCAAAGTCTTCTACTATTTCGCTGCATCTGAATGTGCAGTTGAATGACATGCATGGTCCTTTGACTACAAAGGACGGAAATGGAGTAGGAGATATATTCAGTGCTATTATGGGAACCAATCCTGTTGATTTCCCGGTTGTGTTTCCGCAAGGATCGGATACATGGTATCATTGGGGAGGTATTCTTGCAGGTAACTATCAACCGCTCAACCCGGTAGCCCTTTCAAGTGCAGGATATAAAGATACATTCGAGAGCACGGTAGTGGCCAATGTGAATTGGGACCAGAAACTGGATTTTATTACGAAAGGTTTGAGCTTCAGGGCTTTGGTCTCATTTAAGAATTGGAGCTACAATCAGAAGTTCCGTCTGCAGGGATACAATAGTTACCAGCTTTCCGACTATAAACAAAATGAAGACGGTTCCTATGATTTTACCAATACACCTATCGGTGAACCGAGCAATCATACGATGGATGCTTTCTTTGGTACTAACGGCGACCGCAGGTTTTACATTCAGGGATATCTTAATTACGAACGTTCCTTCGGTTCACACAATGTAAGCGGTATGCTGCTTTATAACCAGGATGATTATAATACAAATGTAAACAGCAGTCTTATTGGCTCACTTCCCAAACGTAAGATGGGTGTTGCCGCACGTTTGTCATATGATTACGATCACCGTTACATGCTTGAAGTAAATGCCGGATACAATGGTTCCGAAAGTTTTGCCAAAGGACATCGTTGGGGATTGTTTCCATCCATATCGTTGGGATGGAATATCAGTGAAGAGAAATTCTGGAAATCTATTAAACCGGTTATTTCCAATTTCAAAGTTCGTGGTTCGTATGGTTTGGTAGGTAATGACCAGATTGGTAGCGATCGTTTTGCTTATCTGGCAATTGTGAATCTGAACAGCAGCCCGTCTTATACAACCGGATATGGTGGGAGTACAACTTCATTATCGGGCCCTACCTATAATCGTTTCCAGAATAACGAACTTACATGGGAAGTGGGACATAAACTGAATGTGGGTGCCGATTTGCAGTTTTTCAATTCATTAAATATTACTGTCGACGGATTCAGGGAGATCAGGGATAACATTTTCCAACAGAAAAATTCGATACCGAATTACTTGGGGACTGCCAATACTAAAATCTACGGTAACTTTGCTAAAGTGAAGAATACTGGATTTGATCTTGCTTTGGACTACGGAAAACAGGTGAACCGGGACCTCTCTATCCAGATGAAGGGAACATTCACCTATGCGCACAATGAAGTTTTGAAATACGATGAAGCGGCAGGACTTCGTCCGGCATTGTCGCAGGTTGGAAAGAGCTTGAACTCGATTTGGGGATATGTAGCAGACGGGCTGTATATTGATCAGGCTGATATTGCCAATAACCCTCAGTCGACTATCGGCAATATTGCCATTGCGCCGGGAGATGTGAAATATGTAGACCAGCCGGATGCTAACGGAAATTATGATGGGAAAATAACATCGGATGACAGAGTGGTATTGGGGTATCCCACAATTCCGGAGATAATATACGGATTCGGCCCTTCTGTTACGTGGAAGAATTGGGACTTCTCTTTCTTCTTCCAGGGACAAACCCATGTGTCACTGATGATGAGTGGTTTCGAACCGTTTGGAACACAGAGTAAAAGTAATGTCCTGAAGTGGATTGCTGATGACCATTGGAGCAAAGATAACCAGAATCCGAATGCAAAGTATCCAAGGTTGACACAATATAATAATAACAACAATACTGCATCATCTTCCTATTGGCTGCGCGATGCTTCATTCCTGAAATTGCGGAATGCGGAAATTGGCTATCGTTTCAAATGGGCAAGAATCTATGTGAATGGAAGTAACCTGCTGACCTTTTCTCCATTTAAGTTGTGGGATCCCGAAATGGGTGGAGGTGCCGGTATGAAATATCCGACACAGCGTACATATAATGTTGGTATTCAATTAACTTTTAAATAATAAATACTTATGAAGATAATATATAAACTCCTGTTCCTGCTTTTCCTGATGCTGGGATATAGTTCATGTGATTTCCTGAATATCGTTCCTGATGAAATAACGACCGAGGAAGATGCATTTAAAGATCGGAATGCAGCAAAGAATTTTGTTTATTCTTGTTATGGTTATCTGCCTCAGAGCAATGTGGCGTCGGCAAGTCTTGATTTGCTGACGGGAGATGAAGTGATTACAGCTTTTGAACATGAAACGTTTGCCAGTTTTCCGAAAGGAAACTATACGGCTTCGTCGCCGGTGATTTCTTATTGGAACACATTCTTTCAGGGATTGCGCCAATGTTACCTGTTTTTAGAGAATGTCGACAAGGTGCCTGATCTGACTGAAAGTGTGAAGGCTGATTATATTGCACAGGTTAAATTCCTGATTGCTTATTATCATTATCAATTGGCACGTTGCTACGGACCTATTATCCTGATTAAAGAACTGCCGAATGTAAATGCTTCGCAGGCAGAATATTTGCCTCGGACTCCCTATGACGAATGTGTAGAGTGGATATGCAATCTGTTGGATGAAGCCGCAGCTTCATTGCCTGCCATACGTACCAATAAAGAAGATTACGGACTGGCAACCAGTGTGGGAGCAAAAGCGGTGAAAGCTAAGATGTTGTTGTATGCAGCTTCTCCGTTGTTCAACGGAAACTCGGCATTCTACAGTAACTTTGCGGACAAATCGGGCAATATGTTAATGCCTGTTACTTACGATCCCAACAAATGGGTAAAAGCGAGAACAGCCATAAAAGAGGCGATTGACCTTGCCGAGCAGAATGGGCATGCTTTGTATACGAAGCAAGACTATAAGATAGGTAATGAGGATGCGAACCCTTATCCGGCAGCCGGTCCCGTAAGATGTCTACGTACCAGTTTGGTCGATTGGGACTCTCGTAATCCGGAAGTACTGCTTGCAGAAACCCGTAGCGAAGGTTCATACGGTATACAGAATAAGTCATTGCCGTTTGTGACTGATGGCTGGGCATGGAATGGTATCGGTCCGACATGGACTATGTTGAATCGTTTCTATACCAAGAACGGTTTGCCTTGGGATGAAGATCCGGAGTATAAAGATAAAGACAAATTGAAGATTGTAAATGTGGATGCTGACCATGCTGATGAGGCCCATGAAGGTAGTAAAACGCTTCTGTTCAATCTGGAACGTGAACCTCGTTTTTATGCTTGGGTAGCTTTTCAGGGAGGATATTACGAAGTAATGAACGGGTCGACTAATCCCGCTTATGTGATGAGTAACGGAAAAAAAGACAATTCGGACAGCAGATTAATATGTGATTTTGTTTTGGGAGGTAACTGTAGCCGTGGTACTGTGACCGTACAACGTCCCGGAAATTATACTCCAAGTGGTTATCTGAATAAAAAAGGAGTCGACCCCAGTACGGTTGTATCTACCAATTCGACCAATCTGAATACATATCCTTGGCCTATCATCCGTCTTGCAGACCTCTATCTGGCATATGCCGAAGCGTGTGTGGAAACCAACGATCTGGAAACTGCCAAACAATACTTGAATAAAGTAAGAGAGCGTGCCGGTATCCCCACGGTAGAAAATGCATGGAGTGGCGTTGCTGCATTGGATCAGACGAAGCTCCGTCAGATTGTTCGTCAGGAAAGAATGAACGAACTCTATCTTGAGAATCAGAATTTCTGGGATATGCGTCGCTGGTTGCTGGCAGAGCAATATTTTGGAACTAAAGCCAAGGGATTGAATATCGCCGCCACCACTATTGAAGATTTTGCGGCAATTAAGACGATTGACTTTGAACGTAAATTTGAGGCACCGACTCAATATCTGCTGCCGATACCTTCTGACGACATTAATAGAAATGAAAAATTAGTAAACAATCCGGGTTATTAATCTTTATAAAGAGAATTGAAGATGAAAAAAATACTGCTTGGCCTATGCGCGATACTGGGCCTGATAAATATGACAGGGTGCTCCAGTGACGAGAAGTACCCCATGCCGACCACTATAGACCAGAATTCACTGTCGGCTGAAGCCAAAGCCGGGGCTATAAAACTGAAATGGACAGTGCCGGCTGATTCCAATTATTATTATGTGAAAGTGACTTATACGTTGCCGGAAGACGGAAAGAAATGCCTGAGACTTGCGAGTGTGAAGAGCGATACCATGCTGGTGGATAACTTGTTGCACCGCTATGGCGACATTGACTTTACACTGCAACCATGCAACCGTGCGGGGGAAGGATCACAGAGTTGCAGTATAACAGCACGGGCCTTGCCTGCCCCGAAGCAGATTAAAACAGACCGGAGTGATGTGACTTTATTCGCTAAACAGTTGTATACGGATGATCAGGAAAGCAGTGAAGGTCCTATCGCCAATCTGATAGATGGAAAGAACGACACTTATTTTCACATGTCATGGAGCAGCCCCACACCTTTCCCACATTACATTGTGGTCGACTTGGGTGAGGAGAATGCTTTGTCTACTTTCCTGTTCTCTTATGTTTGTCGTGATAATAATAATAAGGATAATCCCAAAGAGATGGATATTCTGGGAAGCAATACTTTTGATGGAAAGAATTACGATGAAAGCCAGACAACCCTGTTGGCGTCTTTAAGTGATTTGCCCAATGCCAAGGCTGCATCTTACGAGTCGGATATTATAAAAGCGGGCGCGTCTTACCGTTATCTCTGGTTTAAGGTGAAATCGTCTACAAGCGGTTCCAATTGGATTGCGCTGGCCGAACTCGCCCTTTCTAAAGTAATTGTGAAAACCTATGATCCGGAAACCGGAGAGACTACCATTGAATAAAACAGGATTCAATAGGGACTAAATAAAGTAGCATGAGTCTGCGCAACCGGTGGCTGTCGGCTTGATGCTAAATAGAAGAATCAAATAATTATCAAAAAGGAAATACAAATGACATTTTTTACCAGAACAAAATTTGTATTTCCTTTGTTTTATTTATCTTATGTTTAATTTATCCTAATAACATGAAGAAACATCTAATTTCAATGATTTTTGCAGCAATCGTACCTTTGTTGCTGTATGCTTGTTCTGCCGAAGAAGAGAAAACGGTAACATCGACCACCCTTGAGGTGGCGCAGTCTGCAATTGACTTTAAAAGTGACGCAGGGACCCGTGACATTGCTATTGTCACCGATGCGGATAATTGGACGGCACGGTCTGATAAGGACTGGTGTTCGGTTGCTGTCAACGGAAGTACATTGACGGTGAATGTATCCGGATATGACGGGAAAGAGACCAGAGAGGCAGTGATCAAAGTGACTGCCGATGCATTGACGGAAACTGTTAACGTACGCCAATTAGGATCGGATCCTGCTATTCTGATATCCCAACAGACATTTACTGTTGAGGCCAGCGGAAGTGATATTGCGTTCGATGTAACTACAAACGTGCCGGTGACGATTACATTGCCGGAATGGGTCAAAGAAAAACCGGCGGATACGCGTGCATCCGAAATGGTGACTACGACACATAGATATATTGTCTCGGCCAATCCTGAAGACGGTGAACGCACTGGCAATATTACTGTAAAAGAGGTAGGTGGAGAGCTTGAGGCTCTGGTATCTGTTACTCAAAAAGGACTGGGAGAATATGAATCCGGAGATATGGAAGGTATTAAAGACGATATTAAGGTTCCGGTAGAATCGGGCGAGGCAAGTTCTTTCCAGGGAGGCTCAAATATTGATAAATCATTCGATGGAGATATGAGTACTATTTACCACTCTAATTGGAATAACGCAGGAGAGCATTATTTTCCTATCACGTTGACTTATAATTTCCCTGCGGGTTCGGATATGGATTATTTTATATATTATCCCCGTACTTCGGGACCGAATGGTAACTTCAAGGAAGTAGAGATCCGTGTGAAGTCAAATGCGAATACCAGAGGGGCCGATGAATGGAATACTGTAATGACTAAGAACTTTGGAGGTACCAATGCCGCAGTCCGTATTAATTTTCCGAAGGCACAAATCGGCGTCACATCCGTTCAGTTTATCGTAAAATCAGGTTCGGGAGACGGACAGGGATTTGCGGCCTGTGCCGAAATGGAATTTTATAAAAAGAATCCGGGAGCATTTGACCCGTTAACTCTTTTCACTGATGTAACTTGTTCTGAGCTGAGGCCTGGACTTACCGATGAAGAGATAGAAAACTGTCCTTATTCATTCTACAAGAACATAGCTTACTATATGAAGCAAGGCAAGTATCCGACAGAGTTCCGTATTCAAGATTATAAAGCGTGGCCCAATCCGGATGATCAGTCGAAAACACATAAGACCAGTCCCTACAGCCTGCGCGACAATCCTACGGGAATTTCGGTAAAAGACGGGGAACAGTTGATGGTCTTGGTCGGCGACACGCACGGGCAAATTATCAGTGCAGTGATTCAGAACCTTGACGTCCCCGGTGGTGACGGCTTCGGAGGTACCTTCTATCCGTTGTCTGAAGGAGCCAACAAGATTACGGCCCGGAATAAAGGATTGATGTATATTTTGTATCACACCCCTGACTATGAAACAGCTCAGCCTGTAAAGATACACATTGCTTCCGGACAGGTGAACGGGTATTTCGATGTAGCCAAACATCAGGCTTCCGATTGGAATAAATTGTTGAGCAATGCGGTCGATAAGTATTTTGATGTGGTGGGACATTATGCACATCTCACATTTCCTACCGAGCGCTTCCGTGCTCACACTCCGGACGGAAAAGCATTGATCGATGCTTATGATCAGATCGTGAATTCGGAGATGGAACTGATGGGGCTGTATAAGTATAATAAATTGTTTAAAAACCGCATGTATCTGCATGTGATGTATACCAGCTATATGTATGCCACCAGTTATCACACCGCGTACAATGACGGTACACTGGCGGAACTTTGTAATGTGGATAAACTGAAAACTTCTTCATGCTGGGGGCCTGCACATGAAATAGGGCATTGCAACCAGACACGTCCCGGATTGAAATGGCTGGGAACTACGGAAGTGACGAATAACATTATGTCGGAGTATATTCAGACTACGATTTTCGGGCAGCCTTCACGCCTGCAGACAGAAAATATGGGAGATGGTAGCCGGAACCGATATTCCAAAGCTTGGACCCAGATCATCGCGGCAGGTGCTCCTCACGGAAACTTTGGCAGTGACAGTGATGTTTTCTGCAAACTCGTTCCTTTCTGGCAACTGGAGCTTTATTTCGGCAAAGTGCTTGGGCAGACACCGCTTCAGCAGGCTGATAAAGGAGGATTCTATCCGGATGTATACGAATATATACGTACGCACGATAACCTGAAGACTGCCGGAGAGCAACAGACTGAGTTTGTGTATATCTGTAGTTTGATAGCTAAAGCCAATTTGCTGGATTTCTTCACGAAATGGGGATTCCTGACTCCGATAGATGTCACTCTGGACGATTATGGAGTTGGAAAACTTACTGTCACTCAGTCCCGTATCGACGAGATAAAGAAGCGTGTAGAGGCTTTGGGATATCCGAAACCGGATGTTGCCTTAGAGTATATAACTGATAATTCGGTAGAACTCTATAAAACCAAACCCGGAATAATATCCGGAACAGCTACGCGAAGCGGTTCGACATTTACCATGACCAATTGGAAAAATGTGGTAGCTTATGAAGTAGTGGATGAAACGGGTAAAAAGGTTTGTATCTCCGATGGAGTATTAGCACCCTCAAATACTGCCACGTTTACCATGAAAACAGCCTGGAAGGACGGCTTCAAAGTGTATGCCGTCTCTGCTACAGGCAACAAGACAGTGGTGACGTTTTAAAGAGGAAGTTAGATATACCTTTAAGTAGCCGGGAAGGGCACAGAGTTCAGATCGTTGATTTTAGCTCTGTGCCCTTCGTTTGCTCTGTGGTATACCCGCAGAGAACAAAATCACCATTTTCTTTCATAATTCGGAAAAAAACACGAAATTTGCGACGCTTTTAAGTTCGAATTACTAACACCTTTAAATATAAGATAAAGAAAATGACTAAAAGTGCATTGCAAATTGCCAGGGCTGCTTACCAGCCCAAACTTCCGAAAGCGCTGAAAGGCTCAGTAAAAGCAGTTGAAGGCGCAGCTACACAATCTGTAGCCGACCAGGAAGCTATCCAGAAACTGTTCCCGAACACTTACGGAATGCCGTTGATTAAATTCGAAGAAGGTGAAGCTATCCAGCTTCCTGCCATGAATGTAGGTGTTATCCTTTCAGGAGGACAGGCTCCGGGCGGACATAACGTAATCTCTGGTCTGTTCGACGGTATCAAAACACTGAACAAAGACAATAAGCTGTACGGCTTTATCCTGGGTCCCGGCGGATTGGTTGACCATAACTATATGGAGCTGACTGCCGATATTATTGACGAATACCGCAACACTGGTGGTTTCGATATCATCGGCTCAGGACGTACCAAACTGGAAACTCCGGAACAATTCGAGAAGGGTCTGGAAATCATCAATAAGTTGGGTATCAAAGCACTGGTAATCATTGGTGGTGACGACTCCAATACAAATGCCTGTGTTCTGGCTGAATATTATGCTGCAAAGAATGCCGGTGTACAGGTGATCGGTTGCCCGAAAACTATCGACGGTGACTTGAAAAACGACATGATCGAAACTTCGTTCGGTTTTGATACTGCATGTAAAGTATACTCGGAAGTGATCGGTAACATCCAGCGCGACTGTAACTCAGCACGTAAATACTGGCACTTCATCAAACTGATGGGACGTTCGGCTTCTCACATCGCACTGGAATGTGCTTTGCAGGTTCAGCCTAATGTATGTATCATCTCTGAAGAAGTAGAAGCAAAAGACATGTCATTGGATGATGTAGTGACTTACATTGCCAAGATCGTGGCTGACCGTGCTGCTCAGGGAAACAACTTCGGTACTGTGCTGATTCCTGAAGGTCTGGTTGAATTTATCCCGGCTATGAAACGTCTGATCGCTGAGTTGAACGATTTCCTGGCTGCTAACGCAGTTGAGTTCGCCAACATCAAACGTTCTCGTCAGCGTGAATATATTATCAGCAAGCTGTCAAAAGAAAATGCTGACATCTATGCAAGCCTTCCCGAAGGTGTGGCACGTCAGCTTTCTCTGGACCGCGACCCGCACGGAAACGTACAGGTATCACTGATCGAAACAGAAAAATTGCTGTCTGAAATGGTTGGTACGAAACTGGCTCAGTGGAAAGAAGAAGGCAAATACGTAGGCAAGTTTGCTGCACAGCACCACTTCTTCGGTTACGAAGGACGTTGCGCTGCTCCGTCAAACTACGATGCCGACTACTGCTATTCACTGGGTTATACCGCTTCTATGCTGATTGCCAACGGTAAGACCGGTTACATGTCATCAGTACGCAACACAACTGCCCCTGCTGCCGAATGGATCGCAGGCGGTGTGCCTATCACGATGATGATGAACATGGAACGTCGTCACGGTGAAATGAAGCCGGTAATCCAGAAAGCATTGGTGAAACTGGATGGCAAACCGTTCCTGACATTTGCTGCCAAACGCGATCAGTGGGCGCTGACTACAGACTACGTTTATCCGGGTCCGATCCAGTACTTCGGTCCGACAGAAGTTTGCGACCAGCCGACTAAGACATTGCAGCTGGAACAGGCTAAGTAAGCTGTTCTCCGCATTACAATAACAGAAACCCATCGGGGCGGATTGATTCAATTCCCTTCGGTGGGTTTTTAGTTCATTTGAATATCCTTATTTATATGATGAAACGACTTTCTACTCTATGCCTGCTGGCGGCAGGTTTTTTCCTTTCGGGGCAGGCGCAGCAAGCCCGTCCGTTAGTGCTCGATTCGGTCTGTGCTCCCTTGAAAGTAGCTACTCCGCCTTCCGATGCTTATATCGGTCTGTCGCTTCTTGACAATGGCGAAGTAAGACACTACAACTATGGAGAACAGGCAGTGGCAGGAGCCGTTTATCTGTCGAGTACCGATCATGGTCTGACCTGGAAACGGGTAAACCGGGCTAAAGAGATGCCTTTTGCAGACCGTCAAAGCCCTGTGAGCAAAGAGTATATCCGTTTGGTAGATATGGGGGCGATGGGTGTTTATTGCATTCGTACTTCCGGTGGACTGGCAGGCGGACGTACCCTTACGAAAGTGGCCGATCGCAGTTCCATCATGATTAAACCACCCGTTTTTATCAGGAACGGCAAGCGTATTGTGGTGGCTGCCCATGGAGGCGTGACACCGAAAGGCTGTTATACTTACGTTTCCGATGATGACGGACTGACTTGGAAGTGCTCGAATACAGTCACTTCGCCCGACCATCGGGGAGGAGGCTTCCACAAAGGTATTCGTTGGAATCACGGTGCTGTGGAGCCTACTGTGGTTGAACTGAAAGACGGAACACTCTGGATGCTGATGCGTACTTCACAGGACCGCCATTACCAGGCTTTCTCGCAAGATGGCGGTCTGACATGGAGTGAATCGGAACCTTCGCCTTTTTACGGTACTATCACGATGCCCACCCTTGGCAGGTTGGCCGACGGTAGACTGTTACTTTTCTGGTGCAATACTACTCCTCTGCCTGAAAAAGAAGGGACGAATGGTGTCTGGGATGATGTTTTCACCAACCGCGACGTGACTCACGTAGCTGTGTCCGATGATGACGGCAAGACGTGGACAGGTTTTCGTGAACTTTATATGGACCCCATGCGCAATGACTCCGATTATGCTGTCAATGGCGGTGGAATCGACCGTGGTGTCCATCAGGCGCAGTTTGTAGAAGTAGCTCCGGGCAAGGTGCTGGCGTCCATCGGTCAACATCCCCTTCATCGTGCTATGATGATGTTCGACGTGAATTGGCTGTACGAGAAAAGCCGTTTTAATAATTTCAGCGATTCTCTTTCGCAATGGAGCACATTCAATTATATCGACGGCATTAAAGGTCATTGTGCCTATAACCGCATACAGGGGTGCCGGCTCGAATCCCATCCCGAGAAAGAGGGTTGTCAGGTGCTCCATTTGTCTTATCAGCCGGATGCCTCGCTGGTAGCAGATACACGTGGGGCAGTGTGGAACTTCCCGGCAATGAAGAAAGGGACGTTCACTGCCAGCCTGCGTATTCCGGAGGGAAGCCATTCGGTTTCATTGTTACTGAATGACCGCTGGATGAATCCTTCGGACACCGTGGCCCGCTATGAATCGATGTACGAACTTCCTCTGACCCGCAAGCAACTGGGAGTGAAAGATGACCGTTGGCATGAAGTTTCTTTGGAATGGGATTTGTCTCAGAAACGTCCGCAGGCACGTGTCCGGGTAGACGGACGGCTTCGGTCCCTGCGTCTTCCACTCAGAAACAAGTCGCAAAACGGAATTAGTTATGTTCACTTTATCGCTCCTCCAGCAGAGGCTGATCCGGGCATTTATCTGGAATGGGTCAGGGCGGAAGCTGATGGCACTATTTAGAAATGAATCCAACTCAAAATAAGAATACAATCAATGAAGTCTTCACGAACCACTTCTGTTTCTAATAAACCCGCTCCCCGTCGCCATACGTCGGTACGGAAGAGAAAAGCGAAAAAGAAAGCCTCCCGTACCATGCCTGTTTGGTTGCGCAACACCCTTGCGCTCGTTGTTGTCGGTCTGTTTTCTGTTGCTTTTTACTATTTCGTTATCCGTCCTTATTCCTATCGCTGGAAAGAATGCTACGGACGGAAAGAGTATGGCGTTTGCATTCCTTGTGGTTACGAAGTGCATGGTATCGATATTTCCCATTATCAGGGAAACATCGACTGGGAGGAACTGAAACAGAACAAGGAGACTGATTTCCCGCTTCACTTTATTTTTATGAAGGCCACCGAAGGAGGCGACCATGGCGATGATACCTTCAAGCAAAACTTTGAACAGGCACGCCAGCATGGCTTTATCCGTGGGGCCTACCATTTCTTTACTCCCCGTACGGATGCCTTGAAGCAGGCTGACTTTTTTATCCGTACCGTAAAGCTCGATAGTGGCGATCTTCCCCCGGTGCTCGATGTGGAGCTGTCAGGCAAGAAATCTAAGAAGGAGTTGCAGCAGAGCATCAAGAAATGGCTCGACCGGGTGGAAGCGCATTATGGTGTGAAGCCTATCCTCTATACTTCATATAAATTCAAAACCCACTATCTGGACGATTCGCTTTTCAATGCCTATCCCTATTGGATTGCCCATTACTATGTCGACTCGGTGAAGTATCAGGGAAAATGGCATTTCTGGCAGCATACAGATATCGGAAGTGTGCCCGGTATTCACCATGATGTAGATTTGAATGTATTTAACGGTTCGCTCGAAGAGTTGCGTAAGATGACTATGAGGTGAACTTTACCCGCTTTGCCTGCGTTATATTCCTAAAAAAAGGAGATTCAGATGAATATAGCAATTAGCGGGGCCTCCGGTTTCATAGGCAAGCATCTTACAGAGTACCTTACGGAAAGGGGGCACCGGATAGTCCCTCTGGGGAGACCCATGTTTCGTGAAGGTACATCGGGACATTTAATTCAGGCCTTGTCGCATTGCGATGTAGTCATCAATCTGGCAGGAGCACCCATCAGTAAACGCTGGACGCCGGAGTATAAGAAAGAGCTTTATGACAGCCGTATCAAGGTGACGCATCGCATCATCCGGGCCATGGATGCGGTAAAGACAAAGCCGCGGTTAATGATTTCCGCCTCTGCCGTAGGATATTATCCGGAAGATGGGACGTTTGACGAATATACCAATACTCGCGGCAGCGGTTTCCTGGCGGAACTTTGCTACGCCTGGGAGAAAGAGGCTCGCCGTTGCCCTTCACAGACAAGGCTGGCTATCACCCGTTTTGGCATAGTGCTCTCACCCGATGGCGGGGCAATGGAGCAGATGTTGCGTCCGCTTCGGATAACACGGGTAGCCGGTGTGATTGCTCCGGGCACACAGCCTTTTCCCTGGATTGGAATCCAGGATCTTTGCCGTGCGATGGAGTTCATCATCAACCACGAAGTATTAAGCGGAGTGTTCAATCTGGTGGTTCCGCAACAGGTTTCACAATATGCGTTTACCCGGGCGATGGCAGCGCGCTATCATGCCTGGATGAAGGTGGTGATACCACGTTGGTTTTTTCGGATGCAATATGGTGAAGCGGCTTCCTTCTTAACGTCGGGACAGAATGTGCGTCCCACACGCTTGCTCGAGGCAGGTTTCCGCTTTGATAAACCGACCATCGAAGCCTTTTTTGAGGGCACGGACCACAGTACGGTGGACGAACTGGATCTGCAACGTTATATGGGTACATGGTACGAGATAGCCCGTTTCGACCACCACTTTGAGCGGGGACTGTCGGAGGTGACGGCAACTTACACATTGCTGCCCGACGGAACCGTTCGCGTAGAGAACCGGGGATGTAAGCATAAAAAGCCGTATGATGTCTGTAAAACAGCGGAAGGACGGGCAAAGGTTCCCGATTCGTCGCAACCGGGCAAACTGAAGGTATCCTTTTTTCTGTCCTTTTATTCAGACTATTATGTTTTGGAGTTGGATCAGGAGGAGTATAATTATGTACTGATCGGCAGCAGTTCGGACAAGTATCTGTGGATATTGAGCCGTACGCCCATTCTGCCGGAAGAGATAAAGAAGAAATTACTGGATGCTGCCATCCGCAGGGGGTATGATGTGGATAAGTTGATTTGGGTGGAGCAGAGGGAGAAGAATTTTAAATAATCTATATTAACCTAAACAAAAAGGAGATTGGAAAATGGAAGAATATGAAGTAACTCACCGCCCGGAGCGGAATCGTTTTGAACTGGAAAAGAATGGAATGACTGCTTTTGTGGAGTATGAAGTAGAAGATGGAACGCTGGACATTATGCATACCATCGTTCCTCCCCCTCTGGAAGGAAAGGGGATTGCGGCAGCTCTGGTAGAAGCAACCTACAAATATGCTGCCGGACAAGGTCTGAAACCGAAAGCGACATGTTCGTATGCTGTAGCCTGGCTGAAGCGGCATCCGGTGGAATAAACGGTACCTCTTCCGATACAGCAGGAGATGTGTCAAACGCCTTTTCACCAGAGGATTACACAGATTGCCACAGATTAGAATATTAATCATCGATGACTTAAAATTCACTCTGTGTTACTCTGTGCCCTCTGTGGTGAGTTTCGACACATTCTCCTTTGTTTATGCGTCACAGATGTCTGTTTGAGTTATGTTTCACTGTTTCCATCTCTTCAGCATCGGGAAGAATTGCTTCATGTTCGCAATGGCCTCTTCCTTCGTCATTTTCACTTCCGAATCTTTGTTAAATTCGTCAACGAATTGTGCGCAATGGTTGATCATTTCGTCCATCGTGCAATCCACGGTGAAATGTCCGTCGGCATAACAATAGGTGCAGTATTCTTCGTTCTTGCTGCCATCTTTTTCTGTTCCCAATACTTCCGGGCTAAGCGGCATACCGCAGCTCTGGCAAAATTTCTGTTCCATTCTTTCTTTGTTTTTAATGAATTATTCAATAGGGATATATATTCTTGTCACATAGTCTTTCCTATCCGTATCGGCAGCCGTTTCCATATCCAGCGCGGAATCATCCGCCAGAAAAAGACAATGACAGCATAGCGCCAGTCGATCACTGCCACTCGTTTCCGGTGGTGCAATGCCCGTACAATCTGCCGGGCTACCTTTTCCGGTTGCATCAATAGCGGATAGCGTTTTCCGTCGTTCAGCAGGTCGGTAGACACAAAGCCCGGGCGGATGTCCGTAAAACAGATGTTCAGTTTTTGCATGCATGCCAACTGTTCCAGTGCGTCGATATAGGTGTTCTGAAAACGCTTTGTGGCAGAGTAGGCAGGTGCCACTCCCAATCCCTTTGTCCCCGCAACGGAACTGATCACAGCCAGTTGTCCGCCGCCGTGCTCACGGAAGTAATTGAAAGCAGTGTCCACCATACGGGTGAACCCTTCCACATTGGTACGGGTGGTTTCCAGTTCGATGTCCGGATTCAGCCCTATGTTCTGATAACCGATGCCGGAGCTCAGCAGAAACAGATCCATACCTCCGACTCGCCTGATCAGGTTACTCAATTTGGGGGCTGCATCCGGTTGGGTGACGTCCAGTGCGGCGACTTCTACGCGGTCCGGTGCGCTGCTCTGCAAAGCTTCGAGTGACGGAAGCCGGCGCCCTGCAATACCGAGGTGCCAGCCCTGTAGGAGAAGTTGTTTGGCTACTTCACGTCCAATGCCTGAAGTAGCTCCTATGATAACGGCTCGTTTCATATTTGAATTTACTTTTATGGTGTTCTGTTTCTTTGAGAAGAACGTTTTTTCCGTCCGGTGTGTTTATCCGTCCGGCGCTCTTTTGTGTACCATCGGGTCAGTTGTCCGGTAAGGATCCATCCTGCGAGTAGGAACACTGCCAGCATTGCGGGAGTCACCCAGATATGTTTTTCAATCAGGGCTTCGAACCATTCAGTGTTCCGTATCGGTATGAACCACAGGGCTGTCAGCCCGATGGCCGAGAATATTCGTATGAGTATCCGCCTGTCTTTTCTTCTTTCTTTCTCCGAAAATCCGGTTTCCGGGTTGAAGCTGCCGGGTGCCGGCACCTTGACGATGAGTGTAGTCAGCAGTACGATTACGCAGCCCGATGCCAGCATTATCTTCTCCAATGGTTTGCTGCCTTTTGCCGCGAACTTCACAAAAAGAAAGATCAGGGCAGCGATAACAATGCCTGTAATCCAGCAGGCGGTTTGGTCGGCGGCGGAAGATGCTGTGTATATCATTTCCTTACGAAAAGGTGAAATATAACTGGGTTTGCAGCAACAAAGATAATTAAATCTTTCTAAAATGCGACCTTCCGTTTTAAAATGCTGTTTTTATAAGGTTGGCAGAATAAAGGAGGGGAAATTGTAGCGGCGATAAAATGTCATTTTGTATATTCTATCACTCTCAGGCAGCCTTGGTTTCATGCCGGAGGATGTGGCGACTGAAAAAACGCTTGTAGGAGGATTAAGGTAAAGCAGTGTGATGGAGAATTTGGGATATTGTTGGAAAATTGTGTGATATATGTTTTTATGATCTTAGTAAATGATCTTTTTTGTGTGTGATTACTTTCTTTTAGTAGATTTGATTCGTGCGGCACGGTGGCTCTGATAGTTCGTAAACAGCCCATCTTACTCTTCTTTTTTACCCGTGCGGCGTTGCTCGTAGAGGAACGCACCGTCTCTTTGAAGCCAATGCACCGTCCGTTTGGGACTAACGCACCCTTTCTTTGCTGTCAACAAAGGCTCTGATAGAGTGGGGGACTGCATATATCTGCTTTTTATTGCATTTTTATGAGAGAATAAAGGCTTGTCCTTGCATGTTTTTTCATTATCTGTTGCTCCATCTCTCTATTTGTCTCTTTTTGTAAATGGAGGCTGTCGGCAGATAAGGGGTTTTACTGTCTTTTTGAAAGAAATCTATTGGAAATTCTTTCTTGGAGTGTTTGGCTTTTGAAGGACTTAATAGTTCTCTTTTAGCCAGATACCTAAAAATTGATCGTATATCTGGTATATTCCCAACTCCTGAGTGATGAAATCTTTTTCGAGCAGACCTTTCAGAGCCGATTGTACGGAGCTGGAAGAGGATAGCTTGTACTTCTTGATAAAAGCTGCCGAAGTAATGGCCTTCGCTTTTCCCTCTTTTGTGATGGCGATTAGTAACTCTTTCTGTTTTTCCGGTATGCGGAACAGTATTTCGGAATAGGTGAACTTGAACGAGTCGATGATTTGGCGGATGGCCTCCTCCACCATCTTCACTTCACAGGTTCCCTGTGCGGGAGTCATGTCGTAAAGTGTGTGGAGCACTTTCTGCATGTACCAGGTGATGCCGTCAAATCGTCGGTAGATGGTTTCAACCGTTTCATCGGTGATGCTTTTTCCTGCTTGGGCGAAGTGCAGTTGCGCGAAAGCAGTGTATTTTGCCAAAGGAATACTTTCAAGATGCATCATGGAAACACTCTGATAGAATGGGCGCGAGGGGGTGAGGAACATATTTCCCATGATGTGGCGCTGGCTTCCGGCAAAGATAAAATGGGCATTGCTGCAATGCTGGACATAGGTGCGCAAGGTTGCTTCTACATTATCCTCCGCATATCCGGCTATCTGCTGAAACTCATCGATGGCTACCAGGCAGGGCTTGTCGGCATGGTTCAGGTAATGGAAAATTTCGTCCAGCGTTGTTGCCGGAGCTTGTATGTCTCCCAGTCCCAGACTCAGTGAAGGAGTGCCGTTGATGTCGAAAGATACGCTTGTATGCAATGATTTGACGCTTTTCCAAAAGAGTTGCAAAGCTTTCTTGCCGGAAGGTTTTAATTCTTCCAAAATCTCTTTGCTCAGTGCGAATACAAAGTCACGAAGTGATTTGGTGGCATATATATCTATAAAAAAGGTATAGTAGTCCTTCCGGATTTTCCTTTCGCGGAAGCAATGCTGAATCAATCCGGTTTTCCCCATTCTCCGGGTAGAGATCAGGGCGAGATTGTTTCCGTTGCTTACTTCCCGGATCAGGGTTTCGCTCTCTTTCTCCCGGTCGCAGAAATAATCGGAAGATACATATCCACTGGTTATAAAGGGGTTTCTGATGATAGTCATGGTTCGTTACTTTAATAAGCAAAGATAATTATTATAAAGTAATAATGCAATTATAATAATAATATTCTTCTCTGTGCCTGCTTATCCAAACAGATGCCCGATTGCTTCCCAAGGTGCATAAATCAGCATTCGGGGACCGGAGAAACGCATTACTTGTTTCATCCGTTCTCGCATGGCAGGTTTGTAGCAGTGTACGCTGCATTGCTTGCATGCTTTCTTTTTCTCCCCAAAAGGGCAGCGGTCCAGCCGGGCATGCGCATAGCGAAGCAACTCTTCGCATTGGGGGCAAAGCGTGACATTCTTTTCTTTTTTACGGCAGTAAAGACGGATCATCAGCTCTACCACTCTCTTTTCCTGATCAATACGGTTTTTGCTCAATTTTAATCTCTGTTAGAATTGACGCAAAAGTAACCAACATCTCTAAAAAACTGTATCTTTGCACCCCGAAAATTGAATATAATAATGAATATTAATAGTAAGGCTAAAGGATTTGTTTGCGGAGCTGTGGCTGCTGCTACTTACGGCATGAATCCGTTGTTTACACTGCCGCTCTATAAAGAAGGGATGTCGGTGGACTCTGTATTGTTCTATCGTTACGGGGTTGCCGTACTTATTTTGGGGATTCTGATGAAAGTGCAGGGACAGTCGTTTGCTCTGAAAAGGAACGAGATATTGCCTCTGGTTGCAGGCGGACTGCTTTTTTCTGCCTCTTCACTGCTGTTGTTTCTGAGCTATAAGCACATGGATGCAGGCATTGCTTCCACCATCTTATTTGTCTATCCGGTGATGGTGGCGCTTATCATGTTCCTGTTTTTCCACGAGAAAGTGTCGTTGCTGACCGTCTTTTGCATTCTGCTCGCCCTTTCCGGCATCGGACTGCTTTACAAAGGGGAGGGAGGCGAAACGCTGAGTCTGGTCGGCATGTTGCTCGTTATCCTTTCCTCACTGTCTTATGCTGTCTATATAGTCGGTGTCAACCATTCCACGCTGAAGTTGATGTCTACGGCCAAGCTGACTTTTTACGCGCTGTTGTTCGGTCTTTCCATTTATATAGTCCGCCTGAATTTCTGCGCGGATCTTCAGGCTGTTCCTTCGTTTCCTGCCTGGGGCAATATTCTTGCCATGGCTTTCTTGCCTACCGTCATATCATTGGTATGTACGGCTGTTTCCATTCATAGCATCGGCTCTACGCCTACTGCCATTCTGGGAGCATTGGAGCCGGTGACGGCACTTTTCTTCGGGGTGATGATTTTTGGCGAACGGCTGACTCCCAGATTAATGCTTGGCATTCTGATGATTCTGGTAGCGGTCATGTTTATTGTAGTGGGTAAGCCATTGATGACTTTTATCAAGGAAGAGTTAGCCCGGGGAATGAAGAAAAAACTGATAAGATAAGGAATCCTGAAAAGCTTATAGCCGTTATACATGACTACATTTCACTCTATCGACGAGTTGCTGAAGATGATGAGCCGAGAACAACTCCTGCTGAAACAGATGTTCAGCAAGCGGAAACAGCAATCCTTCCGGCGGGAATATGCACTGGAACTGACAGAATATAAACTACAACGTATACAGAGCCTGATCGATCACGGAGTGCTTCGTGAGAATGGTTCGTTTCTTGAGATGGAGGATATTTATCTGCATTTCTTCGAGCAGGTACTCGAAGTGAATGAAGAGATCAACACTTCGTTTGTCAACGAGCATATCAGTTATCTCAAAGATACTATCTCCTATTATCAGCAAGAAAACCACGAGAAACGGAAAACTACCTATCTGCGTACCATCAAGCGGATATTACGTAATATCGCCCTGACTACCTTGCGCAATGTGATCGACCTGAAGCGTAACATCGACAGCACTTTCAAGAATGAGCCGAACTATCAGATCAAGAAGAAAAAACTGGTTCGCCTGGACGAGAAACGGCGGGATATCGAGGCATTGATAAAAGTGAGCGAGGAGCTTCTTGCCAATGAAGAAGACCGCTTCTTCCGGCGGATACCGGACGAGGAACTGGGGATTGTGGTGGCAAACGTACGAATACAGCTCAATGAATGTTTCCACAACCTGATCGAGATACAAAAGCAGATTATCAGCTATCTGAACAAAATAGAGTATCAGAACAAGATCCGGGTTAAGATCCGGCAGCTGAAATACCTGAAAGATCAGTTCGAACTGGAGGAACGAACCAATATCTGCGAGGTGTTGATGCAGAAAGACAGTGTCTGGTTCGAACCTGCACCGGCTTATCCGTTACGTCTTTCCGTAGAATATCTTCGTAATGATGATGAAGTGTTGGAGAGCATCCGTAAAGTGATAACCATGATCGGCAAGCGTGCCATCCTGACCCGGAATGTGGCCGGCAGCATTGCCGAAGACTCTCTTGAGACCCATATATCGGAAGAGGCTTATATCAATCTGGAGGAAGTGAAGAAGCGGTTTATGCAGGCTGAAGAAGATTTGTTTTCGTTTGTGGCTGCCTATCCTTTCGCACAAGAGGTTTCTTTTGATGAGCGGATAACGTTCTACTGCCAGATTGTATCCCAGTTTTACGAAGAACTCCGTATCACCGGTGATTATGGCAGAATGGGTGGGGTGGAATATGCACTGATTTATTCGGAAAGGACAGGCGAAATAGTTTAGAAACGAATACAACTCACCACAGATTACACGGATTCTCACAGATTAATAATTTATTTTATTGAGAGTTAAATTAAAAGATCTGTGTTAATCTGTGCAATCTGTGGTGAACTCAAAGCCATTATAGTAATGATTAAACAAACTGCTGAAATATTTGAAATACTGAGTAAAGGAGGATTCATCTCTTCCGACAGTACCAATCCCAATATCCGCCAACTCTATGCGGTGATCGAAGATAATCAGTCGGAGTTGTACGATTTCTTTGCCGCCATCAACTTTATCCTTGAGAGCGGGAATGAATATTATTATTTCTCCCGTCGGGAAAATAAAGTCGATCTGGAGCGTAAGTTAGAGATTGCCACCCGTTGGATTGATGTGCTTGATTTCATTAAAACCTACGATGCGGCTTTTTCATCCGGATTCCGTTTCCAGCCGGCCGATATGGTCGTAAAAGTAGGTACCGACCTGGAACTGAAAGAGAAACTCGCCGGATTGAAGAAACTTGTCGGACGGGAGAAGCACGAAGAGATGATCGATAAAATAGTGAATGACCTGAAACGTGACGGCTTCATTGAATTGGAGAACGAGATCACTTCCACCTATAAAGTAGTAGCGGCTTTCGGCTATCTGGAAGAGTTGGTCGCTTGTATTAACATATCAGAAGAAATACAGAATGAGATACCTGAATAAAATTGTTTTCATCAATAGTGCCCGTATACAATATGCCGAAATACAGATAGACGGCAATGTCCACTTTATCGGTACACAGGGGGTGGGGAAGAGTACGGCGTTACGTGCGCTGCTTTTCTTTTACAATGCCGACAAGACGAAGCTGGGCATATCAAAAGAGAAAAAGAGCTTTGACGAATATTACTTTCCGTACCTCAATTCATATATTATTTATGAAGTGACCGTAGACGATGCATCGTATTGTGTGTTGGCTTTTCGCTCCCAGGGGAGAGTTTGTTTCCGTTTTCTGGGAACGGGTTACAAAAAAGAATATTTTATTTCTCCCGAAGGAAAGGCTTACGAAGAGTGGGATCAGATACGCGATGCCCTTGGCAGCTTTGTCTATAAGAGCCGTCGCGTAGAGACGTATGAGGAGTATCGTGACATCATTTTCGGCAACAACCGGGGGCTTCCTCCGGAGTTACGGAAGTTTGCCATTACTGAGAGCCGTCAGTACCAGAATATACCGCGTACCATTCAGAATGTTTTCCTGAATTCAAAGCTCGATGCTGAGTTTATCAAGCAAACCATCATCATGTCACTGAACGAAGAAGATGTGCGTATCGATCTGGGGCAATATGCCCATCATCTGCGACGGTTCGATGAAGAGGTGACTGATATCAGCAAGTGGTTCAGGAAGAACAAGAACGGCGAGGTTACTGTTCGCCGGCAGGCTGACCGGGTAATTGAGCTTTATAGGGAAATGCATTATCTGGAGCAACAGGCGCGTACGCTGGCCGGGGAACTGAATTATACTTTCCGGATGGCACAGGAACTGCTCCCTTCACTGCAACAGAAGAAAGAGGAACTGTTGAAAGAGTTGGCAAAAGAGAAACATCAGCTTGAGGAACTTTCCGGGAAATTCCAGAGTGAGCGCGACCGTTTGCTGGGGCTTGTCAGGGTACAGAACGAGAACTTGAAAACTGCGCGTGAACGAAAGGAACGGTATGAGTCGCAGGATATTTATAATGTGTGCGACCGGGTGAATGCGGAGCCCGAAGCCATACTTCACAAACAGATGTTGGAGGAGCAGCTGACCATGTTGACTGCCCGCTTTGACGACATCAACAGCCAGTATAAGCTACTGAAGGAACAGGCTTCCAGTGCCTTTGAACGTTTCCGTAACGGTAAAAATGCTGAGTTGAATACACTCCATTTACGTGCTATCGAACGTAAGGAGGCTGTACGAAAGGAGTACGATAAAATATTGAAAGAGGTGCGTGAGCATGAGGTAGGGAAGTTGACCCTCCTGCGAGAGCAGACAGAAAAGAAAAAAGAGGGCATCTATCAGTTGAAGATGGAACGGGAGAAGTGCCTGCACCGGACTTTCCATGAAGAAGAGTTACAGGCCTGCCGGACGGAACGCGTTGCATTGGAAAAGGAGAATCACGAATACCGGTTGAAGCTGAAAGAGGCAGAACAACAAATGGGGCTGGTACGTCGGCAATGGGAACTGGATCAGGCTGCCTGTGAGCAACAGTCGGGCGTTCGTCAGAAGGAAATAGAGCAGCAGATTGCGGTTGGTAGAGAAAAAGTGGCGGAGATAGACCGGTTACTTGATAACTGTCAGGGATCACTCTATGAATGGTTGAGCCGAAATTGTCCGGGATGGGAGAATACCATTGGTAAGGTGGTAGACGAAAAACTTGTTTTATTCAGTAAGGAACTCAATCCCCAATCTGTTCCGGATACCGGACAAGACTCTTTCTATGGCATCAAACTCGATCTTTCGGCTATCCGGAAAGAAGTGAAAAGTGTGCAGGAGTATGCCGTAGAGCAGGAAGCAATCCGTAAGGAGATACATGAATGGCAGCAGAATCTTGAGAAGTCGATAGAGGAAAAAGAGAAAGAGCTGGCTGTCATCCGGAAGAAACACCAGACTGTCCTTAATACTTATAAGGAAGAGATGGCTCGGTCCGCTTACTGTATGGAACAGAATGACAAGCGTATTCAGGTTCTGAAAGCAGATGAAATCATGCTGGAGCAGAAGGCAGGCGAAGAGAAACGTATATTGCTGGAACAGTTGGAAAAACAGTTGGCTGAGGCTACACACAGTTTGCAGGAGTCAGCGGCGGAACTGGAACAGTTCAATCACTTACTTGAAACCCGAATCCGCCAGAAAGAGAAGGAACGTAACCAGAGAATGCAGGAAGAAGACACTCTGATCCGTAACAAGCAGGAGGAGATTCATCAGTCCATTGCTTCTGAAAAGAAGAAAACCGATGAACTGCTGGAGACAATGGATAAGGACCTGTTGCATGAACTTTCCGGAAAAGGGGTGGATACGGAACGTATCACTGCCCTGCGTAATGAAGTGGCCCGCACGGAACAGGAGTTGGCGTTTATCGAGCAGCACCGCCGTCTGGTTTACGATTACGAAAAGGATAAGCGGGAGTTCTTCGACCGTATGGACGAATTCAGAAATGGAAAGCAGTTGGCCGAGAAAGAACTGGACGGTGAGAAAGAGAAGTTCCGCTTGAAGGAAGAAGAACTGAATCAGAAAGTAACGGGACTGAACAAGCAATTAGTTGAGACAAATACCCGCCTGAAGCATTTAGAAGAGGATATCCGGGAGACTGAGAACTTCAAAACACTCAATATTTGTCCGCCTGTACTGCAAACGGGAGTGGAAGCAGAGAGTGTGAAGCGCTGCAAGAAAGTGATAGAGGAGCTGACACAGAATCATTATCGGCAGATTGAACAAGAAAAGGACTTCCGGGAAGCGGTCGGCCGCTTTACGGGTAACTTCTCCGAACAGAATACGTTCAACTTCCGTACACGTCTTACAAAGCGCGACGAGTTTATGACCTTTGCTGCCGATCTCAAAGAGTTCATTGATAATGATAAGATCATTGACTTTGAACGTCGTTCGAATGAAGCATATACCGACTTGATTCACCGGATCGGGAAAGAGACGGCGGATATGCTTTCAAAAGAAGGGTTGATTCGCAAAACTATCAACGACATCAACAGTGACTTTGTGGAACGCAATTTCGCCGGGGTCATCAAAAGCATTGCCTTACAGATTGTACCCAGTGGCAATCGTATCATGCAACATTTTGTTACCATCAAAGAGTTTTGCGACCGGAATCAACCGGGTGCTCTGGGCATGTTCAGCCTGTTCGGTCAGGAGGAGCTTGTGGAACAGAATCGGCAGGCGGTAAGTTTATTGCAGTCGCTGGTGAAAGAACTGGCACTGAACAAGGAAAAGGAACTGACGCTTTCTGATACTTTCGAACTTCAGTTTCGCATTGTGGAGAACGATAATGACAGCGGATGGGTGGAGAAACTGGCAAATGTAGGTTCCGATGGAACGGATATTCTGGTGAAGGCCATGATTAACATCATGTTGCTGAATGTGTTCAAGGAAAAGGCATCGCACCAGTTCAACGATTTCAAGCTGCACTGCATGATGGACGAGATCGGAAAACTGCATCCCAATAATATTAAAGGTATTTTGGACTTTGCCAATAACCGGAATATTATCCTGGTGAATAGTTCGCCTACTTCTTACCGGGCAAGCGATTACAAATATACTTATATCCTGAATAAAGACAAGCGAAATATTACAAGCGTGACACGGCTGATAAAGCAAGAGGTGAGGGAGTAATTTCCCTCACTCACATCTGCAAAAGTCGTTGGCTCCGCAAGTACATCGCGGGAGCAACTGCTCCTTCAGTTCGTCACGATACAGTTCGTATATTTTCTTGCAGATCTCTTCTTTCAGGCGGAGCAAGCCTTCCCATAGGTCCGTTCCGTCTGCCGATATGGTAGGGAACAGTTCATCGAAAGGAAGATAATACCAGTGTTTTACCTCTTTGGAGAAGTGGTTACGGATTTCATCGGTTGTCTCGGAAAGGACGATGATAGTATCCCAACTTTTGTTGGTATATTCGTAGATGGAATGGGGAGGTCGTGTGTCAGGTTCGATACCTGTCTCTTTTATTAATTTCAGGACAAGCGGATGAACCTCTGCTGCGGGTGCTGTTCCTGCAGAATATATTTTCATACCTTTTCCAAGCGAGGAAAGAAGAGCCTGTGCGATCCGGCTGCGGCAACTGTCAGCATTGCTGAGGATTAATATGTTCATAATAATGTATAGTTTTCCTATTAACAGTGTTAACTCGGAATGAATGATTCTGATTGTTTGCAAACAAAGGACTTCTTTTGCACAGTTAAAGGACAAGTCTTTTGTTTGTAGAAAACAAGTTTTAATACAGTGTTAAAACACGTTTTCCGGAATTTGTTTGTTTGGAGTGATAAACTGTTTAACCTCAATGATATCTCTGCATTGCGGATGATATTTTATTAAGGCCGCCTCCTTGAAAGATTTGAGTAGATACTTGCTAATTTAGTAACTATATCTTTCTCAGAATCTCCATGTCAAAATCCGGCTGGTTTTAGTACCTTGACGCATCTCGATAATCCTATGTTCAGATATACCGACTGATTTGAGTTTGGCGGTCAGTTTACCCAGGTTCTTTTCTTTCGATACCAGACTGGTGAACCATCCGCAATTCTTTCGGTAGTTCCGGCTCTCTTCGATCATGGTCAGCAGAAAACGAAGTTCTCCACCTTCGCACCAGAGTTCGTTGGCATTGCCTCCGAAGTTGAGCCGGGCTTTGGTTATTTTTCTCCCCTTTAGGCTACTGAGTTTACGCAGCGTCCCGTTTTCAGCTTCTTCTCTGGAACTGTGGAAAGGAGGATTACAGATGGTTACATCGAAGTATTCATCCGGAGCAATGATCCCTTCAAATATCTTTTGGCTATCCCGTTGCAGCCGGAGTTCTATTTTATGGGCCAGTGCCGGATTGCAAGTTACAATCTTTCGTGCATTATCAATGGAGATAGGATCAATATCGGAACCGACGAAAGTCCATCCATATTCTGTTTGTCCGATAATGGGGTAGATACAGTTGGCACCTACACCGATATCAAGACACCTGCATGGGTGAGTGGCTTTTGTAGCCGCTTCTGCCTGTATCGTGTTTCCGGGTTGAATCAAATCCGCTATGTAATGGATATAGTCCGCTCTTCCCGGAATGGGCGGACACAGGTAATTCTTAGGAATATCCCAGTATCGTATGCCGTAACAGCTTATCAACAAGGCTTTGTTGAGTGCCTTCACCGCCTGCGGATTAAAGAAATCGATACTTGTCGTCCCGTATGCGTTCGGTGCGACGAACTTCTTCAACGGGGGATACTCTTCCATCAGTCTTGAAAAATCGTACTGTCCGTTATGCTTGTTCCTTTTATGTAATTCGTTTCTCTCTGCCATGCGGACAAAGATACAGAGAATCTTTCGGCCGACAAATCGGGCTTGATTAAAAATGCGTATCTTTGCCGGCGAATTAAAAAAGAGCCAACCGTTGAAGTTACTTTTCTTATATCTGGTAATCGTGAATACCGTTTCTTTTGTTATGTACGGTATCGATAAACGGAACGCATCCCGAAAACGATGGCGCACTCCCGAAGTCCACCTGCTGGGAATAGCCGTAGCGGGAGGGTCGTTAGGTGCATGGGCAGGGATGTATACGTTTCGGCATAAGACACGGCATCTTAAATTTAAATATGGTATACCGGTAATTGGGGTATTGCAGGTGGGGATGGAGATATATTATTTCTTGTCAGAATTCATATAGGGACGAATGTCTTTTAAGAGTGATTCTAAATACATTTGCAATGTCCTTTACTGTATTTTTCCACTCGATTCTCTTCTATGCCTTTGGAATTGCTGACTACTTTTTCTATCATTTTTTTACAGTGTCACATTTGTAAAACCCTTTTCTCTCTACCCGTATTTAATAAGAGATGTCGTTTTAAAACCAGATAATATCATTATCTTAATTTAATTCCCAGTTTTTGTAATCTGGAACGTATCGCTCCGTCATTCCGTTCGAATATCTCTGTCAGTTCGTTAATGGTTTTGCCTTCCGCATACAACCGGAGAAGATAATCATCTGCACTCTTTTCCCATGGCAAATAGGCGTTGCCATACTCTTCTCTTTTGAAACTAAGAGTCTGTTTTTGCTTTATAGGGTTCAATCCCCAATATTCAATAGCTCGGTCTAATTCTTGTTTGAACTGGAGTATTTCATCCTTGTTGATGAAAATCGTTTCTCTGTGGAAACCCTTATTTCCTTGATGTTTACTTTGGGTAATTTTTAGATATTCTTGTCCGCTTAAGTCCTGTTTAATATCTAAAAAGAGTTCTCCTCCTTTTGTGGATGTCCTATAGGTTATAACATCACTGTCTGCCGCTCTCTCCATAAGGGTAGGTTCTGTCGGCAGGTAATTCGAATTGTGTAAAAATGTAATGTTTGTTTTTCCGCTAATTTGTCTGTCGATATTTCCTCCTGGTTTACAATAACCGATTATAACATGGTCCGCAAATGAAAGTATTATTTTATTCCGGTCATAGGCTGATTGATGATTAATTCTGTGTACCTGGCTATTACAGGCAGTTACTATCAATAGCCTCTTCTCTTTGAGTGCCAACTTAATATGATTACTCCATTCTTCTTTCATGCTTTCAGCCAGTACCAGAATGACTGGTATTTTCTTCTCCAATAGTATATTAAAGACCTCTTGTTCCATTTTTGAATGATTTCCGCAAAGGATGCAATCTCTTTCCGGTAATAATTGATTTGCCCAGCGATAAATAGATGCTGTTTTATTTTCAGGTACTTGCCGGGAACATAAGAAAGCAATTTTCTTCTTCGATATGAGTGCACTGTTACCTGATTGGTAGAGTTGGGGAGTGGTGTTCATTTTATATGCTGATAATTGTTTTTCAATGTATTAATTGTTAATTGTCTTATCGTTATGGGACTTACATTCCGGTGATTAACAAAGGTAGGGAAAATATTTAAGATTAGTCTTTATTACTTTTAATTTCCTCCTTTCCCACATTCTTTTATTACTTTTGCATCCATTATCTTCGAAACCCAATACCGCAGTCATTATGAAAAGTATAGAAGTCGTAGCAGCCGTTATCAGATCTGGAGGAAAATATCTTTGTGTACAACGGGGACGAACTAAATTTTCATATACTTCTTTCAGGTATGAATTTCCGGGTGGGAAAGTGGAGAAAGGTGAATCTTTGCAGGAAGCACTTCAAAGGGAAATTATGGAAGAAATGGATTATACTATTGAAGTGGGAGAAAAGCTTTTGACAGTCCATCACATCTATCCTGATTTCGAAATTACGATGCACGCTTTTCTATGTCATCCTATCGGGGAGCAATATGTATTGAAAGAACATATTGCTGCACAGTGGCTCTTTCCTGGGGAGATGGTAACATTGGACTGGGCGGAAGCGGATAAACCGGTAGTAAAAAAGATTTCAGAACAATAAAAAAGTATGTTTAATTACGTGATATCAAGACACTTCTTTCTCCAGAGATATAAGTTTATACCTTTTTTCTACTCTCTCCAATAATGATCGAATAATAACTTTATGGAAAGGACGAACCACGAAAAAGTAGAGTTTTCCCAAACGGTTGTGGTATTTGACTATCGTGGTGATTCGTAAAGTTTGGCTGTTGGCTTCGGAAACCTTACACCAAAGGGATACGTAGAAAGTCAAGTGTTTATCGGACATGCCAAAGATTATTTCGTGTTGATTTCTTTCACACTCCATATCCGTGATTCGTCTGTTTGTATTGAGCCCGAAAGGCTTGACTATACTATTTCTTACTTTTAGAAGCCGGATAATCCAGGAGGGTAGTTGGTTAAAAGCTATATCTGCAAACTCGTCAGTGGAGATTGCATTCTTATTATGTAACTCTTTTGAAAAAGAGTCATAATAATCTGCCGGAAGATAGTTCTCAATTAGGCTGCCTGGATTAGTTTCTTGTTGCTTCATAGATCTGATTTCTTATGATTATGGGTTTTATTGTATCATGGTACGTCATGGCGTATTATATAATATCATGAAAATTAATTAGTTATTTAAGAACATATATATGTGTCGGTTAATAAGATCGTGTTGTTCTGCCGATCCGTTTTCTCCCATGTTACTGTGTGTAACTCCATCCAGTCGCACAACTTCTATTCGAAATTTCTGTTGCTCCTCGCTGGTTGGGAGTACGCCCGGATCAGCATCATAATCGCACCCTCTCAACGTGTATATCCGTGGCTTTTGTGTTCTTGGGATTATCATTCTCCGGTGGTCCATTGAGATAGCTTTCATTATCAGTTCCGGATGATTTGTTGCGGTGAGCATGGTTATATCACCTCCGTTTGAATGACCTATCACACAAAGTTTCTCCCATTGCAGGTTCGGTTTTAGTTTCTTAAACTCCCGGATTGTAAAGAGAATATTTTCTTCTCCTCTTTTCCAGTTAGGCATACGGGTTTCCATAAAATTTCCTTCCATAGCCAGAAGAGGATCATCGGACAATTCATGTTGGATACTTATCACATAATATCCTTTTTCTGCCAAAAAACGAGTCAGATATGAATAACTCTGGTTCGATTTATCGTTCTTGTTTCCGTCATATCCATGGTTGAATATAATGACTCCGGTCCTGGCGCTTTCTTTTTTTGGTCGGTAAACAGCTACCGGCACTATCCGGTTACGTCTTGAATCAAACAGGCTGGTTGTGAATTCTGTTTGTGCGTACACTTCTGCCAATGAGAGTAAAAGAAGCAGTATGGTGAATCCTTTTTTCATGTTGTCCCGTATGCTTGATGAACATGTTGCTATCTCACAAGTCCATTCTTACTGAAATCATAAAATGCTTCGATCTTTTCCTGCGTATCGGCTTTCAATGCTAATAGCAGCTCACGGGTGAATTCCAGATAACCGGTACCGTTTGCCGTAACTATGTTCTTATCACCGACAGCTTGCTTTTCCAGGTAACCATCTTCGTTGGTATATCGTTCTCCGCCCCACTGTTTGAGCACGGCAAGGGTGTTTCCGGTATGCTTAACATTGTTTAGGAAGCCATGGGCGCACAGAAATGAAGCAGCGTTGCAGATACCGCCAATCACTTTCCCTTTTTCAAAAGCATTTTGCACGATGGGGAATACACGTTCTGCTTTAGGAGACTGCCATTGCATACCACCAATTAGGACCAAGGCAGCATAATCGGAAGGAAGGTTGTCGAAACTGTAGTCCGGCAGAGTACGGAAACCACCCAAAGAGCAGACTGGATCCAAAGTGGGGGCTACTGTTTTGACTACGTACTTGATTTCACTGCCCGGCATTAGTCCGGAATGAAAGGACGCTGCTACGAAAGCACTTTCCCAATCGGCATACTCGTTGAGAATGATAAATAATACTTCTTGTTTCATTGTTTTTTTTGTTTTTATAATTGAATAGTGACTGTGAGGGGCTTATTTCATTACCTGGCATCCCCTGCAATAATAAATGCTTCCTCCCAGATAGTTCTCTTTCACAATGGTTTCACCACATTTGGGGCACGCATGTCCCGCTGTATTTTTTGACAGGGAGGCTACATATTGCCCGGGAACTCCAAACAAATCAGTTTCGGTGCTTCGTCCGCCCAGGCGGTAGATATCTTGTAGTGTCTCTTTCACTTGTTCGTACATTTTCTCCTTTTCCTCTGCGCCCAGTTTGTCGATCTTTGTTTTTGGATGGATATGCGCATGGTACAGGATGTCTTGCAATACTCCGTTGCCCAGTCCGGGAATTGTCTGTTCCGTGGCCAGAAAAGCTTTTGCCGATTTCTTCTGTGCATCCGGCGCATTTACCAATCCAAGAAAGTACTCCTTGTCAAAGGCGTCCGACATCACTTGTGGCTTTGTTCTGGCCGTTTCGTAATAGGCGGCCAATGGTGCGTCAAAATGCCCTCGGGTAAAGCACAACAGTGCTCCGTACATCCGTACAGATGCTAACAGGCAACTTTCGTCATCGAATGCCACCAGCAGTTGATGTTTGGAGGGTAACTTCGCTCCCGGTTCGAAATAACGAAGATTGACCCCGTCTGTCAAAACCAACATCGTGTCTCCAGCCGTTAGTTCGACCATTCCGCCTTGTGGGCAGGCTTTGTCAATGGTCTTGCCAACCAGGCGTTCGGCACACTCTTCCGGTTTACCATAAAACCAGGCAAATTTATGTGGTGTATATTGGGCGAATACATCCGTGATTCGTTTGCCGCATACGGTTTTGTTCAGTTGCTCGCACAGCAGGCGAGCTTCGGGAGCTTCTATCATGGGCGAAAGGATTAAAAGGTTTATAGATGCACAAAGATACGATTCTTTTAAAAAAAAGAGAATATAATAGGAAAATAAGGCAGCGTTACTTATAACGCTGTAAGTCGAAACATACTAATTCCCTTGCTTTCATCTAATATTATTAAGTAGTTAATCAGGATTAGCTGAATCTATTAGAAGTATAATTTATTGGTCTTTAATATTATACTCAAATTGATATTGATAACTAAATATGCATTGGTACTTAATATATTCATATTTAAACAAGGGAATTATCCTTAAAGTGGTTTCAATCTAATAAGATACTAAACTCTTAAATTCTACTTTAAGGTAGTCTTCCATACCTTTCTTTTGATCTATAATGGTTTTACCGGTATGCAGATGTCAACAATGTGTTTCTTTTGCGGATGGGTGGTGTAGTCGTTGTGGTACAATTCATACGCACATCCATCTCCTTGCTGGTAGCCGCTTTCGGTGAACCAATGGCACATGGTGTTCCATGCCTTCTGAAACTCGTCCATTCCAAGTTCGAAATGCCCGACTGCATACTGACCGCCCGGAATCGTCATCTTACCGATTTCGCCTTCTACCTTCACCTCTTTGTCGACAATGATGCAGGCACTTTGCCTGATTTTGTCTTCATCGGTGATCGAAGGATCGTCGTGTGTGACGGTAGCGGTTTTAGTAACATTAGGCGTGTACAATCCCCTGGGTGTTGCCCATTGTCCCAATTTTGCGTAAGCCTGGCCAATCAGGTGGAACGGGCCGATGTGGCGGCAATAGATCGCCTTCATTTCCGGCATTTCTTTTACTTCTACAATTGATTCCATAAAATATAGTTGTTTTAGTTTTACACCGCAAAGGTCGAAATTTGCCACTGCACTGTGTGTCATATTCTTGCGGATCGCTTGCCCGTTCTTGCTAAATAGGTTTCCTTCGAATACATAGACCGGCTTATCCGTTCGGCTGAACTGGGTAGGGGTGATGCCGAAATACTTTTTGAAGGTCCGGCAGAACAGGGATGTACTGCCGAAACCGCAGCTGTAAGCAATCTCGGTGATGGACGGGAAGGGATCTTTCTGTAATTTCCATGCTGCCTTCTCCACCCTGAGACGCTGGATGTAGTCGGTCGGTGTTTCACCTATCAGAAAGGTAAATATCCGGTGGAAATGAAAGGGTGAAAAGTTGGCAACGGCAGCGATGTCTTTCAGTTCGATCGGTTGCTCCAGGTTCCGGTCGATGAAATCCATCACCCTATTAATCCTGGAATGATATTCTATCCTGCTTCTTTCTTGTATATTCATGCCTGTTTGTTTTGGTGGACAAAAGTACGTTCTAAATATCAGCTGCGTTTGTCCATTCTTGCTTTTCTTTGTCTCTTTTTTCCTATCCCTTCTTTTTCCCGTCCCTTATCTTTGCTTGGATGATCTAAAAAACAATATATTTGTAACCTATGCAATCATTCAGAATCATAAAGCCCACAGCGACACTCGTCCCTTATGTCCGGCATTACTGGGTATTGAGCGACGATGCGCTTGCGCCGGTATCCGAACGGACGTTACCCGTGGGGTGCGTCCAGATGGTCTTTCACCGGGGGCGGCAACTGCTTTCGCTGACCGAAGGCCGGTTGCAACCCTCTTCTTTCATCAGCGGGCAGGCGTTCGGCTATTCCGATGTCGAGTCTACGGGGATGCTGGAGATGATCGTAGTCGTTTTTCAGCCCTTTGCCGCAAAAGCTTTCCTCCACATGCCTGTCAGCGAGTTTCGTGGGATGAATGTAAATACCGAAGAGACGGACGATCCTCTGTTGGTTGATCTGGGCAGGCGGGTAGCCGATATGCCGGATCAGGCAGCGTGTATCCGCCTGATAGAAGAGTTTCTGTTATGCCGTCTCTACGCTTTTCCCGAATACAACCTGAAGCGGGTTTCGACCGCTTTGGAGGTGGTGACCCTCCATCCGCACATCCGTACGGCACAACTGGCGGACGTAGCATGCCTGAGCAATAAGCAGTTTGGGCGGGTGTTTGCGGAGTACGTAGGCGCTACTCCCAAGGAGTTTCTGCGCATTGTGCGGATGCAGCGGGCATTGTATACTCTGCAATGCCAGCCGGGCATTTCGTTTGCGCAACTGGCCTACGAATGTGGTTTCTTCGACCAATCACACATGATTAAGGAGTTCAAACTCTTTTCGGGATATACTCCGGTGGAATATTTGGCTGTTTGCGCTCCTTATTCCGATTATTTCTCCGTGGAGGAATGATGTCTGTTTTTTACTATCCGGGGCGGGTGCTTTGGCTTACTTTTGCGGTGTGCTTGGGAGACGTGACTTCCGGCATACAGTATTCATCTTATTAATATAAAAAACATGGAAAAATTTATTGCGTTTTTTGAGATTCCGGCGGCAGATTTCCACCGGGCGGTAGGATTTTATGAAACAGTGTTGGACATCAAATTGGCGGTCTCGGAGTATGAAGAGGAGAAGATGGCCTGCTTCATGGAGCAGGGCGAAGCGGTGGGAGCGGTGTCGTGGGCACCCGATTTTCTGCCTTCTGAGCGGGGAACGCTGATTCATTTCTATTGCGAAGAGATCGGCAAGTCGCTGGAACGTGTCCTGCAGAAAGGCGGGAAAGTCATTATCCCCGAGACGAAGATTGACGCTGAAGGCAGGGGACATTTCGCTGTTTTTGCCGATAGCGAAGGAAACCATATCGGTTTGTATTCGGATAAATAGCAGGTGTGAGTGATTCTCACTATATTTGCCCGAAATTGAAGTATGTATAGAGAATATCAACCTTGTGGACTGCTGGCTCCTTACGTCGATAAAATCTGGGAGTTCAAAGGAAGTCCTGAGTATGGGATGCGCATCAACGTCCTGCCGGACGGGTGTACCGATTTGATTTTCGCTTTGGGCGGGATAACACAACCGGTAGGCAGCGAAGGGCGGATCATGCCGTCTTGCCGTTCGTTTTTCGTGGGACCGATGAAACGTTATTCGGAGTTGGTTGCGTATACCGAAACGGTTCACATGGTTGGTATTCGTTTTCATCCTTGCGGATTATTCCGATTCATGGACTTGCCCGTGCAGGAGTTGGCCGGTCAGCGGATCAGTAGTGCCGACTTGGAAATCAAGCTATTCGATGATTCGTTTACAGAGCGACTCTACGAGCTTCCGGATTTGCGGAGCAGGATTCAGTGTATTGAGACAGTATTGGTGCGGTCGATGTACAAGCACGATGTAGTGGACAAACAGATTGTTTTTGCGGTAAACCGCATTCATTTGTACCACGGTCAGCGGGAGATCCGTTTGCTGGCAGAAGATGCTTGTTTGTGTCAGCGGCATCTGGAACGGAGGTTCAAGCTGTTTACCGGATTTACCCCTAAAGAATACAGTCGGATTGTGAAGTTCAGGCAGGCGATCGATCTGCTGAAAAGTACGACGGAGGCAAATAATCTGCTCTCGGTAGCAGTGAATGCCGGATATTACGATGTTTCGCACTTCCTGAAAGAGGTCAAGACGCTGTCCGGCGGGACGGCAGAATCATTCCTCTCTCCGACCTTACCGCAAGAGGGGCTGCTGACGTATATTGAGAAATAAAATATCGGTTGGGTGATAAAGGAAATCTCCTTTAGAAAAGCGTTTCGGATTTGGTTTCGGGTACAGGCATTGTATCGCGAGCGTAAAATAAACTATGTCTGTAAGAAATTTAGTCTGCTTCTTATTCTGTAAAAGTCGTTTTTTTACAACGCCGGGGTAGGTGGGCAAGCTTATATTTGCAGGGATTATCAATCTAAATATCATATACAATGAAATCATTAAACGAAAGAGCAGCAGATTTGCTGCAAGGTTGTGAAACGGTAATACTCAGTTCAGTCAATCAAGAGGGATATCCCCGCCCTGTCCCTTTGAGCAAGATTGCTTCGGAAGGTATTTCTGAGATTTGGATGGCAACCGGAGAACATTCTGTGAAAACGAAAGATTTCCGGAGCAACCCGAAAGCGGGTCTTTGTTTCTACGAACAAGGGAATAGCGTTGCCCTGACGGGTGAAGTGGAGGTAGTGACGGATGCCGGACTCAAACAGAAGTATTGGCAAGACTGGTTTATCGCCCATTTTCCAAAGGGACCGACTGATCCGGAATACGTTTTACTGAAGTTCCGTTCTGAGCATGCCACGTTCTGGATCGACGGACAATTCGTCCATCGGAACATTTAACCCGTTACTCTGTATTCTGCTTCTTTTATGGTAAATCTTTTAGCTTCTGAGAGGTAGGTACAAAAAAACGGTACTTCGATTCACATCGCAGCACCGTCACAACACAAACACAAAATAAAACACGACAAAACTACTATGCAATCTTACCTGTCTATGCCGGGGAGGCATACGGTGCGACTATTATGGATATTCCCATAGGCATAAAGCGCTTCAGGCCGATTTGCATAATTATAAACGCAGAAGAAATCAATTTTGTTCAGGAGTGAGCAAAAAAAAATGTATTTTTTTCGAGTTATATGTATTTTCCCAAGTCTATGGCCGGCTCTTAATAGGCTATAACCGTATCGGGCACATTCAATAGAATCGCGTAGTTTGTTCGGTTCACATGGATATCTTTTAATAAAGTGATGGAATATGTTTCAACCGTATTTCCCTGTGTTTCCTCTTTTTGCCTGATGACAAAAGATGCATCCTTAGTTTTACTGACCAGTACTAACAAATATCGGTAATAGAATATTCTGAGTTAAGAATCAATCGATTGGATGATTTTCTTCTCAGAGTATCTATCAATATTGTCTACGAACAAGAAGATTCTCAAGTCCTTCGTGCACTTGTCCCGTGTTTTAATCAGAGTTTTAAGTTCCTTTTTAAATTTTGTAGTTTTATCATGGAAACTGACTTCCTTGTTCAATTGTGGACAATCATTAAGCTCTGTCTCTATTATGTTCAATCAAAGGTAGTGAGAAATATTATTGGTCAATGAACGGACAAAAACAGGAAACTATTGATAATTTTCCTATTTTATTCTCTTATAATCGGGAAAAAGAATACTTTTGTTATTGTAAAATAAGCATAATCTATGAAAGCATCTTCCAATAATCTTTTAAGTATTATAAAGGGACCACGACAGTTTGTGATTCCCATTTATCAGCGTACATACAGTTGGCAACTGGTTCAATGCAATCAATTGTTGAATGATATTTTGCGTATTAGCAACGATTCTGCTGTCCAAGGGCACTTTATCGGTTCTATCGTTTATTTTCAGGAGAGTATACATACAGTGTCCGATGTGCCTAAACTTCTGGTTATTGATGGACAGCAGCGCTTGACCACCGTCTCTTTGCTGATAGCGGCTATTGCCGATTTTATAAAAGAGAATGCAGTAGAGATAGATACCAGCTTCACTAAACTTCAGAACTATTATCTGATTAACCCGGAAGAAGATAATGAATTGCGGTATAAACTTCTGCTGACCCGCAGAGATAAAGATACCTATATAAATTTATTGAAGGGGATTCCTCAGTCCGAGGGGATGTCACAACGCATCATTGAAAACTATGACTTCTTTAAAAGTAAGATAAACAAGGAGAATGTGGTAGCTATTTATAGCGGGGTACAGCGACTGTTTGTTGTGGATGTGGCTCTTGAAAAGGAGAAGGACAACCCACAATTGATATTTGAAAGTATGAACAGTACGGGACTTGATTTATCACAAGCCGACTTGATTCGCAATTACGTGCTGATGGGACAAGAAGTTCACTTGCAGACCTCACTTTATGAATCTTATTGGTATCCTATGGAACAAGGATATGGTAGTGAATATGCGGCGCTGTTTAATAGCTTCATGCGCGATTACTTATCAGTGAAGACAGGCACCATTCCTCGTATCGATATGGTGTACGATGCTTTCAAGGCCTATGTGATAGGGGGTAAAGCTCCCGATACGATCAGCGAAGTAGTCAAAGACATTTATACTTATTCCGGATATTACGTCAACATGGTGCTTCACAAAGAGCCGGATAAGCAGCTTTGCGGGGCTTTCAAACGCATCAGCCAGTTGAGGGTTGACGTTAGTTACCCGTTTTTATTACCGTTGTACAACGATTATGTCAACGAAGTTATCAGTAGGGACGAGTTCTACGAAGCTCTTTGTCTGGTTGAGAATTATGTGTTCAGACGCGCCATTTGCGGCATACCGACAAATAGCCTGAATAAGACGTTCGCTACTCTCTATAAGTCATTCGATAAAGCGAATTATATGGATGGCCTGAAAGCTGCATTCCTATTGCTGGATAGTTATAAGCGCTTTCCGAACGATACGGAGTTCACTACTTTCCTACAAACCAAAGATGTTTATAATTTCCGTAACAGGAACTACCTTTTAAATCGGTTGGAAAATTTTCAGCGTAAGGAGATGGTGAATATTTCTGATTATACCATCGAGCATGTTATGCCCCAAAATCCTAATCTATCACACGAGTGGCAAGAAATGTTAGGGGAAGGTTGGGTAGAAGTCCAGGGTAAATATTTACACACACTTGGTAATCTGACTCTGACAGGTTATAATTCGGAATTGAGTGATCGTCCGTTCCAAGAAAAGAAGAGTATGGAGGGAGGTTTCGACGATTCTCCTATTCGCCTCAATTCATATCTGAGGAAAATCAGTTCGTGGAACGAAGAGCAGATACTTGTGCGTGCGGGGCAATTGGCTGAGAAAGCTAAAGAAATATGGAGATTTCCGTTATTATCGCCGGAGACACTCGAAGTTTATAGATCTGCGGAGAGAGATTCTGCAGAGTATACGTTAGAGCACTATGAATATCTGAAGGGGGACATACTTACTCTGTTTCAGGCCTTGCGCAGAAGGATCATGAATATAGATCCTTCCGTAAAGGAGGAACTCAAGAAGTTGTATATTGCCTTTAAGGCTTATACTAATTTTGTGGATGTCGTGCCTCAGAAATCCCGGTTGCGTCTTTCTCTAAATGTAGCATTTGCAGATATACTTGATCCAAAAGGTTTGTGCAAAGATGTATCCAACTTGGGACGATGGGGCAATGGCGATGTAGAAGTCGGTATTTCGAATATGAATGAATTGGATGATATCATGGAGTTGATTCAACAAGCGTTTGATAAGCAAATGGAAGCGAACTGATTGTTTTTGTGCGTGATGTAGTCTGCTATGAATAACTTTTGTTCGGCATGTATTTAAATATGTTGGGCAAAAGTTATTTTTTAATTTCCGGATAGGTGGTTTGCTTTTGTATTAGTCGTGTCGGTTTTTGAATGCAATAAGGAAGGCTTTGTTGCTTTTAATTCTGTATTTTGATGGATATACTAAAAATCCTCTGTTTTCTTTGATAAAACAGAGGATCATATAAAATTATTATTAATATCTGCGGTGCGTACGGGACTCGAACCCGTGACCCCATGCGTGACAGGCATGTATTCTAACCAACTGAACTAACGCACCAATTTTATTTTTTTATTAAGATTTGAGATGCGGTGCGTACGGGACTCGAACCCGTGACCCCATGCGTGACAGGCATGTATTCTAACCAACTGAACTAACGCACCAGAATTTCATTTCTTAATCGCTATCTCTCTCTCGATTGCGGTTGCAAAGGTAGGCATTTTTCCGAAACCTGCAATAGCTGAACGAAAAGTTTTTTGAAAAAAATGAAGCGGTTTTGGCTTAGTTCCTCATTTTGAAGCCATTTAGTTTGAAAAAAAAAGTGTGAAAAAATAATAGTGTAATTGGTCTCCTGTTTTCCTTCTGTTTTCCCTTTCGGATAATACTTATTCGTTTTATATGCCGAAAATCTTTCTATCTGTTATAAATCTATCTTTTAATTCAAACTTCTTGCTCCGATTTTTCGTGGTTTTGCAATAATTCGTTATTTTTGCGGACTAAATGTAGTACATTAAAATGAAAGTAGCAGTTATCAAATATAATGCAGGTAACATCCGTTCTGTGGACTATGCATTGAAACGCCTGGGAGTGGAAGCGGTGATTACCTCTGACAAAGAGGTGTTGAAAGCCGCTGATAAAGTGATCTTTCCCGGGGTGGGGGAGGCTGAGACTACTATGCTTCATCTCAAAGAGAGTGGTATGGACCGTTTCATTAAAGAACTCCGCCAGCCGGTATTGGGCATTTGTCTGGGCATGCAGTTGATGTGTCGTTTCTCCGAAGAGGGGAACGTCGGTTGCCTTGGGATTTTCGATACCGACGTGAAACGTTTTGTGCCCCGGAAACACGAGGATAAGGTACCCCACATGGGATGGAATACCATCGGTCAGTTGAAGAGTGACTTGTTCAAAGGATTCACCCGTGATGAATTTGTTTATTTCGTACATAGTTATTATGTACCCGTCAGTGAGTTTACGGCTGCCGAGACCGATTATATCCACCCTTTCAGTGCCGCTTTGCATAAAGATAACTTCTATGCCACCCAGTTTCATCCCGAAAAAAGTGGGGTGGCGGGTGAGAGAATTATAAAGAATTTCCTGGAGCTCTGATTCCCCCGGAAGTTTAAACCGTTAATTGAGAACAGACAGATGATAGAATTAATTCCGGCCATTGATATTATCGATGGGAAGTGTGTACGCCTTTCCCAGGGAGATTATGATAGCAAAAAGGTATATAATGAAAACCCGGTGGAGGTTGCCAAGGAGTTTGAGGCCAACGGCATCCGGCGTCTGCACGTTGTGGATCTGGATGGTGCTGCTTCACATCATGTGGTCAACTACCGGACACTCGACCTGATAGCCAGCCGCACATCGCTGATTATCGATTTCGGCGGTGGGCTGAAGAGCGACGAAGACCTGATAATCGCTTTTGAGAACGGGGCGCAGATGGTGACCGGCGGCAGTATAGCTGTCAGGAACCCTGATATGTTTTGTCGTTGGATAGACCGTTACGGCAGTGAAAAAATCATTCTGGGCGCCGATGTCAAAGATCATAAGATAGCTGTCAACGGTTGGAAGGACGAAAGTGACTGTGAACTTTTCCCTTTTCTAAATGATTATACGAAAAAGGGCGTTGAAAAAGTGATCTGTACCGACATCAGTTGTGACGGTATGCTGGCCGGACCTTCCCTGGAACTATATAAGGAGATACTGACAGAGCATCCCACCCTTTACCTGATAGCCAGTGGTGGAGTGAGCAGTGTGGCCGACATTGAAGCGTTGCACGAAGCCGGGGTGCCTGCCGTCATTTTCGGCAAGGCTCTTTACGAGGGGCGTATCACTCTTAAAGAGCTTCAGGCATTTATTTAACCACAGGGTGATGCGGAGTTTTACAGAGTTCTGTTTTTTTTAATCGTTGCACTCTTTGGAGTTCTGTGTAATTTTGTGGTCAACCATTAATCAAACGTAAAATCGTAAATATAGAATCGTGTTAGCTAAAAGAATTATACCTTGTCTCGATATCAAAGACGGGCAGACCGTGAAAGGGACGAATTTCGTAAACCTGCGCCAGGCCGGCGATCCGGTAGAATTGGGGCGTGCCTATAGCGAGCAGGGAGCCGATGAACTGGTGTTTCTTGATATTACCGCCAGCCATGAAGGGCGTAAGACCTTTGCCGAACTGGTCCGGCGGATTGCTGCCAATATCAGTATTCCTTTTACCGTTGGGGGAGGGATCAACGAATTGAGTGATGTAGACCGCCTGCTCAATGCCGGTGCCGACAAAATTTCCATTAACTCTTCCGCCATTCGCAACCCGCAGCTGATAGACGATATTGCCAAGCATTTCGGGTCACAGGTATGTGTGCTTGCGGTAGATGCCAAGCAGACTGAGAACGGGTGGAAGTGCTATCTCAACGGCGGGCGTATCGAGACTGACAAAGAACTGATGACGTGGACCAAAGAAGCTCAGGAGCGCGGAGCCGGCGAAGTGCTGTTTACCAGTATGAACCACGATGGAGTGAAGACTGGATACGCCAATGAAGCCCTGGCGGAGCTGGCTTCCCAACTCTCCATACCCGTTATCGCATCGGGCGGAGCAGGCCGGATGGAGCACTTCCGCGATGCTTTTACACTTGGTAAAGCAGATGCCGCACTGGCAGCCAGTGTTTTTCACTTCGGAGAAATTAAAATTCCCGAATTAAAATCGTATCTTTGCAGCCAGGGAATTACCGTCAGGTAGAAAGCGTAAGCAAATCTTAGCCTGAAGATAAAAGACGATATAGAAATGAATTAAATAAGAGTTCAACACAGATTACACAGATTAACACAGAACTTTTAATCGTAGATAATCAGAGAGATCAAAGATTAATCAGTGAAAATCCGTGTAATCTGTGGTGAACCCGAAAACATAAGAACCATGGATTTAGATTTTGATAAAATGAACGGACTCGTTCCGGCTATCATACAAGACAACGACACCCGCAAGGTGCTGATGCTTGGCTTCATGAACAAGGAGGCTTACGAGAAAACTGTTGAAACCGGGAAAGTAACCTTTTTCAGCCGTACCAAGAACCGTTTGTGGACTAAAGGCGAAGAGAGTGGTAACTTTCTGAATGTCGTGTCTATCAAAGAAGATTGTGACAAAGACACTCTGCTGATTCAGGTAAATCCGGTCGGTCCGGTATGCCATACCGGAACTGATACTTGTTGGGGAGAGAAGAACGAAGAACCTGTCATGTTCCTCAAGTTGCTGCAGGATTTCATTGACAGACGTCACGAAGAGATGCCCGAGAAGTCCTATACCACCAGCCTGTTCGAGTCCGGCATCAACAAGATTGCCCAGAAGGTAGGTGAAGAGGCGGTAGAAACTGTTATCGAAGCCACCAACGGTACAGACGACCGTCTGATCTACGAAGGTTCCGATCTGATCTATCACCTGATTGTATTGTTGACTTCCAAAGGATACCGCATCGAAGATCTGGCACGCGAATTGCAGATAAGACATAGCGACTCATGGACGAAACACTGATTCACTATACCGACGTAGAGATACATCAGCAGGAACTCTGTGTGCTGAGCGATGTCAATCTGCAACTGCACAAAGGTGAGTTCGTTTACCTGGTGGGTAAAGTAGGCTCCGGCAAGACCAGTCTGCTCAAGACCTTCTATGGTGAGCTTGATGTGGCTTCCGGCGAAGCCGAAGTGCTTGGTTACCGGATGACATCCATCAAACGCAAGCACATTCCGCAGTTGCGGCGCAAGCTGGGCATTGTCTTTCAGGATTTTCAACTCCTCACCGACCGTACAGTGAACGACAACCTTGAATTCGTGCTTCGCGCTACCGGGTGGAAGAATAAACAAGAGATCAGGGAGCGCATCGCTGAGGTGCTCAACCTTGTCGGGATGGAGAATAAGGGCTATAAACTGCCTAATGAACTTTCGGGTGGCGAGCAGCAACGCATCGTGATAGCGCGTGCCGTGCTCAACTCGCCGGAGATTATCTTAGCGGACGAGCCTACCGGGAACCTTGATGTGGAGACTGGAAAGGCCATTGTCGAACTGCTGCACAACATCTGTCAGGCGGGATCATTGGTAGTGATGACCACCCATAATCTCCAGTTGGTTACCGAATATCCCGGACAGGTATACCGGTGTGCCGAACACCGCATTGTCAATGTGACGGACGAATTTGTGAAAAGAGAAAATAATTAATATACATACTAATTTTAACACAGTAACGAAAATGAAAGTTTTAAAGTTTGGAGGAACTTCCGTAGGCTCTGCACAGCGGATGAAGGAAGTGGCCAAATTGATTACCGATGGTGAAAGAAAGATTGTTGTCCTCTCGGCTATGTCGGGCACAACAAACACATTGGTGGAGATTTCCGACTATCTGTACAAGAAGAATCCGGAAGGTGCCAACGAGATTATCAATAAGCTGGAGGCTAAATATAAACAGCATGTTGACGAGCTTTACGCTACTGAGGAGTATAAACAGAAAGGGTTGGAGATCATAAAATCTCATTTCGACTATATCCGTTCGTACACCAAAGACCTCTTCACCCTGTTCGAAGAGAAAGTGGTGCTGGCACAGGGCGAGCTGATCTCTACCGCTATGGTCAACTACTACTTGCAGGAGTGTGGCGTGAAATCCGTATTGCTTCCGGCTTTGGAGTATATGCGTACAGATAAGAATGCGGAACCCGATCCTATCTATATTAAAGATAAACTTCAGGCACAACTGGAACTCTATCCGGATGCTGAAATTTACATCACCCAAGGTTTCATCTGCCGCAATGCTTATGGCGAGATTGACAACTTGCAGCGTGGTGGAAGCGACTATACCGCTTCACTGATCGGTGCCGCTATCCGTGCTTCCGAAATCCAGATCTGGACCGATATCGACGGTATGCACAACAATGACCCGCGCATTGTCGACAAAACAGCACCGGTGCGCCAGCTGCATTTTGAAGAAGCTGCCGAGTTGGCCTACTTCGGTGCCAAGATTCTGCACCCCACCTGTATTCAGCCTGCCAAATATGCCAACATTCCGGTCCGCCTGCTGAACACCATGGACCCTCTTGCACCGGGCACACTGATCTCCAACGATACGGAAAAAGGTAAGATCAAAGCAGTAGCTGCCAAGGACAATATTACTGCTATCAAGATCAAGTCGAGCCGTATGCTGCTTGCTCACGGTTTCCTCCGCAAGGTGTTCGAGATCTTCGAGAGCTACCAGACTTCCATCGATATGATCTGTACGTCGGAGGTAGGAGTTTCCGTATCTGTCGACAATACCAAGCACCTCAACGAAATCCTGGACGACCTGAAGAAATACGGTACCGTTACAGTCGACAAAGACATGTGTATCATCTGCGTCGTAGGCGACCTGGAGTGGGAGAACGTAGGTTTCGAAGCCAAAGCGCTCGATGCTATGCGCGACATTCCCGTGCGTATGATTTCGTTTGGCGGTAGCAACTATAATATTTCCTTCCTGATTCGTGAGTGCGACAAGAAGGTTGCTTTGCAGTCGCTCAGCGATATGCTGTTCAACGGCAAATAGAAATGAATTAGGTTCACCACAGATTGCACAGATTAACACAGAACTTTTAATCTCGAAATATCAACGAGATAAATTGTTAATCTGTGAAAATCCGTGTAATCTGTGGTGATTCCAACTTAAACCTCATTAGTCACTTTTCAACATGAAAACTGTATTCCCCATTCATAAATTCCGCGAGTTGCAGACCCCTTTTTATTATTATGATACAAAGGTGCTTCGCGACACGCTGGCGTGCGTCAACCGTGAGGTGGCACGTTACGACAACTTCAGTGTACACTATGCCGTCAAGGCCAATGCCAATTCCAAGGTACTGACCATCATCCGCGAAAGCGGACTGGGTGCCGACTGTGTCAGCGGAGGTGAAATCCGTGCTGCCATCAAAGCCGGTTTTCCTGCCGGGAAGATCGTCTTTGCCGGTGTAGGCAAAGCTGATTGGGAGATCAACCTGGGACTCGATTACGATATTTTCTGTTTCAACGTCGAGTCGGTTCCTGAATTGGAAGTCATCAACGAACTGGCCGCTGCCAAGGGCAAAGTAGCCAACGTTGCTTTCCGCATCAACCCCAATGTCGGTGCGCATACCCATGCCAATATCACTACCGGGCTGGCCGAAAACAAATTCGGTATCAGCATGCACGATATGGATAAGGTGATCGATGTGGCTTTGGGTATGAAGAACGTGAAGTTTATCGGACTTCATTTCCACATCGGTTCGCAGATTCTCGATATGGGGGATTTCATTGCGCTTTGCAATCGTGTCAACGAGTTGCAGGATAAGCTCGAAGCCCGTCACATCCTCGTGGAACATATCAACGTAGGCGGCGGACTGGGCATTGATTACGATCACCCCAACCGTCAGGCCATTCCGGACTTTGCCGACTATTTCCGTACGTACGATGAACATCTGAAACTTCGTCCGCACCAGACTTTACATTTCGAACTGGGACGTGCCATTACGGGACAATGCGGTTCGCTGATCTCCAAGGTGCTTTATGTCAAGCAAGGCACCAACAAGCAGTTTGCTATTCTCGATGCCGGTATGACCGACCTGATTCGTCCGGCACTCTATCAGGCCCATCACAAGATGGAGAACCTGACTTCCGAGGATACGACAGTCGAGACCTACGATGTGGTAGGTCCCATCTGTGAGTCGTCCGACGTTTTTGGTAAAGCCGTCGATCTGAATAAGGTGAAGCGTGGCGACCTGATTGCCCTTCGTTCCGCCGGTGCTTATGGCGAGATTATGGCTTCCGGCTATAACTGCCGTGAATTACCGAAGGGCTATACTTCGGAGGAATTAGTGTAATCTCCGAACAATCTATCTTTTAAAATTGTTATTTTTGTAGTGATTTTAATAACTTAAAATGAATACGATTATGATTTCAGAGAAATTACAGAATGCAATTAACGAACAGATTACAGCCGAGATGTGGTCTTCTAATCTGTATTTGTCTATGTCTTTCTATTTTGAAAGAGAAGGTTTTAGCGGTTTTGCACATTGGATGAAGAAGCAATCTCAAGAAGAGATGGGGCATGCTTATGCCATGGCCGAATATATTATTAAACGTGGCGGTACGGCCAAAGTAGATAAGGTAGATGTTGTTCCTACCGGTTGGGGTACTCCCCTCGAAGTGTTTGAACACGTCTTTGAGCACGAACGCCATGTATCGAAATTAGTGGATGCATTGGTCGACATGGCCGCAGCCGAAAAAGATAAAGCGACTCAGGATTTCCTTTGGGGATTCGTTCGCGAACAGGTAGAAGAAGAAGCTACTGCACAGGGCATTGTCGATAAGATCAAGAGAGCCGGTGATGCCGGTATTTTCTTTATCGACTCTCAGCTCGGTCAGCGATAAGGTTGTTCACCACAGATTACACAGATTAACACAGATTGAGAAATAGATAAATCTGTGTTAATCTGTGTAATCTGTGGTGAACTCCGTTCATTAGCATTAAAACTCTGTGTATTCCGTGTACTCTGTGGTGAGCGATTGATTTCTCTCATAGTTCCGGTTCTATTTTTCGGTGTTCCCCTTTTAAATTTAAATCTGTGTTAATCTGTGAAATCTGTGGTGAACCCTGATTCGTTTATATATAATGTACGCGCGCGTGTACCTTACATTTCATATTCATTCAGAAACGCTTTATCCGCCAGATACATCGCTGCTTGTTTGCAGAACCGTGTGTCATTCAAGTGACAATAGTATTCCTCCACGCTTTCGATGGCTGCCTGTCGTTCGGGTTCGCTCAGCTTTTTCCATTCGCGCCTTGCACGTCCGATGTTTACTTTGGCTGTTTGCGTCATCTCGTGATACTTTTCCCAGAAGAGGTGGAAACTCCGGTCCGACGAACTGTTTCCCGTTTCATACGCTTTCAGCTTCCCCGTCCATAAGTCGTAGTTGTTGACTCGTATCCGCATCATTCCGTTGGGAGAGGGTAGCCGCTCGATGATGCCTTCTTTGATCATTGCATTGAAGAAGTGCCGGGTTTGCGTGCGTTTCCAGCCCAGCAGGCTCGCCCAGTGGAGCAGGCTGTGGGGTGATTCTCCGCGGTGGCAGATGAAGTGCTGTCCGCACGAGTCGCACTCCGTATCCGAGTAGTTGACGTTCATCAATACCCGTATCAGGGCTTCGAATCGTCCCTCTGTTTGTCCGTGAGTGGCGAAATAGTTTTCTAACAGAGATTTTGGGATGACGATATAGCCTTTTTTCAGCATTTCGACAGTTGGTGTTTTCATGGCAGTTTTGTTTTTAATGGATTTCTAATCTGATTTCTCACCACAGAGTAACACAGAGTAACATAGAGAAAATATTTTTTCAAGTGTACCGGTTATCAAAAAGAAACAAAAACTCTGTGTCGCTCTGTGCTACTCTGTGGTGAACTCTCCGCAAAAGTACCCTCCCTTCGCCCTCTCTCCAAAAAACGGGTTCTGATTGGTTGGAACAAGTCATTCTCTGTTGCTTCCTGTTTGTTTTTCGGGGGGGATAGGCTGGGGAGGGTGGCTACAGAGGCTCCGTTTCTCTCCGGCAGAGCCTCTGTCGGCCTGTGACGGAGGCTCTGTTTGCCTGCGTTTGAGGCTCCGTTTCCTCCCCGTTTCGTCCTCCATAGGTGGGCCAGTGCCGGAGCCACCTTTTCTCTGCCTCTTATTGTTTGGTTCACAGATGTTTATGCGGTGTCTTGTCACCCCTCAAAAATATCAGGTGGGCCATATAATAAATACTAACAAAAAAAGATATATGAATATATCAGTCGAATTTCCGGTCACGATTGAGCAGAGTCTCCCTCAATTCCGGGTTTCGGGTGATCAATAATCCTGCTTCGTCCGGCATGCCCCAATGCCGGATGATGATACTGATTTGTCTGGGAGAAAGCATCAGGGTGTGCGGGTGGTATTCCGCTTCCGCCAGTTCCCGGGCAAGTCGGGGGTGCTTCTGTATTTCGCTGCGGAAGCGGCGGATTGCTGAACTGTTGGCCTGTAAGTCCGGAAAATAAGCGACGGCTACGGTGGATATCGGATGGAATCCTTCGAGTAGCCAGTTTGGGTGTTGATTGTTCATGTTTTTAAATCATTTAAATGTTTATAATTTCTGCCGAAAAGCAGTTAATTTACATTTTGGGGCGCAAAGATATATGAATTTTTTGAATAGTTCTTTTCCCCCGATCCCTCTGTTTATCGGGCATTTGGTCATTTGTCCTGATGTTTCATCGCGTGCGCCCGCAATGAACCGGAACGCGCGAGAGGTGTTATTTGTAATTAAATTGATAAAATATGAAAAAACAAAGTTTAACATTTTATTTGGCTTCTCTGGTCAAAAAGATGAAGTCGGGCGGGCGTTACGGCACTGCCCACGTGTACGATTGTGCCATGAAGTCGTTCTCCGCTTTTTGCGGAAATAAGGCTGTTCCGTTCGGTGTGCTCACGCCCGAATGTCTGAAACGGTACGAAAATCATTTGAGGGGAGCGGGTAAGAGGGAGAATACGGTTTCCACCTACCTCCGTATGCTCAAAGCCGCTTATCGCAGGGCAGTTCGCGAGAAGATAGTAGAGGACTATGACCCTATGCTGTTCAGCGACGTCGGCACCGGTACGCGTGCCGGTATCAAGCGTGCCATCGAACCCGATGTCATGAGCAGGATACTCAATGCCGACCTTTCCGCACTTCCCAAGTCGCTTCGTACGGCATGCGTACGCGCCAGCCTGATGTATCGTTTCCGTGGGATGTCTTTTGCCGACTATGCCTATCTGCCTGCCGAGGGCTTGCAGCCCAAGAAGCGGCTGACGTACAAGCGTAAGAAGACGGGGCGTGCGCTGACTGCCCTTGTTTCGGCGGAGACGCAGGCTCTGATCGATCTCGATGCAAACCCTCAGGAGGGATCGGACTATCTTTTCCCCATCCTGGGGACTTGCGAATGGGGGAGCGAGGCGGGATATAAAACGTATCAACGGGAACTCCGCAAGTTCAACCATCGCCTGGACAGGCTTTCCAAGGTGTTGGGGCTGGGTGTCCGCATCAGTTCGTATACCATCCGCCATACATGGGCAACAACCGCCTTCCGTCAAAAAGTACCGATAGGCTTGATTGCCAATGCTATGGGGCACTCGTCCGTTAAAGTGACGGAGACGTACCTGAAACCTTTTGAAGAGGAAGAGTTGAACCGTGTCAACGAAGGAATCATAAAGTACACTATGGGACAGATGAATGCTGCTGTGTAGTAGTATCTGTCTGATAATCAGCCGTTACTTTGTAGGTAACGGCACGAATATAATTGCACAAAAGTGAACAAAACAAAGCAAATATCCAAATAAAACCGTAAATAATTTCGTTTAAATCTCCAAATAATCTTCCATACTGTCTTTTTTACCTGCCTTTTTATCTTTTTATGAAGAAAAACCGCATGTGAGTGGCTTTCACATTTAAATGTTTAAATGCGATATTGACATTTTATGCCGGTTGCTAAACGTATAAATGTTTTTATTTCTGATGTTTAGAGAGTAAGACGCCCGCTGACACTTCGGTCTGTCATGTGCCGTTACCTACAAAGTAACGGCCATCACACAACAAAACAAGAAAATATGCTTACAGCAATTACTCAGGAAGCCATCAGGCTTTTGCGTTATATCTATTATCGGGACACATCCTGCGGCTGTCCTTACCATCCTGCTGACTGTATTTTTGAAGATGCTTCCGTACTTCTGCTTCAATTAGAGGGCGGAGGCTTGGTTCGTTGTGTCTGTCGGGAGGCTCCGGATAAGCCGGAGTCGTACGAACTCTGTAAGCCTTTGGAGTCTGTCAACCTTTTATCCCTTTTGCTGATACTGAACGAGGGTGTACACCCGGTTTCTCCCGACGTGGACGAACAGCGTGTCTACGGACGCTATGGGGTAGTCGCTTCCCGTATGGGTGTGGTCAACCAGATGATGCGCAGCATCTTCGGTGAGATTCATTTGACGGAATTGTGTTTGTAATTTGATTTTTAGAGATTGTCTGCCATGAACCGGATTTTACTTCTGCTCCTATATGTCTTTCTGCTTTCCGCCCCTGCCTTGGGACAAGAGGGCGGCGTTTGCCCTGCCCGGCGGTGCGATTCGCTGCATACATTCCGTTTTGTACAGGGGCGTGATGTGCTGTATGCCGACTATCGTGGCAACGACCACGAACTGAAACGGCTTTTTGCGGCAGTCACCGCTTTCCGTTCCTCCATCGTGGATGGAAAGATGCGCATCTACGTAGACGGTTACTGTACATCGGGGAGCAGTGTGCGCGATAATCTCCGGCTGGGTTATGTACGCAGCAGCCGTGTGAAATCCGAACTTATCACCCGCAAGGGGATGAAAGAAGCCTGGTTTGTGACACACAACCATGCCGTGCCGTGTCCCGACGAGGAGCGCGATGTGGTGGTGGTATGCCTGCGCGAACCGTTGGCGGCCGATACCCTGAGCCGTTCCCGCTATGCCGGGTATGCCTCCCGTTATCCGCTTTTGCCCGCACGGGCTCCTTCGTTGCCGGAGGGCGGAACGTGCCCGGTACCCGCTCTTCACGAACAGTCCCGCCCGCTCGCGGCGGAGCACGCATACCCTGCGCAGGTCGGGCCCTCGCGGGTCATCTTCTCCCTGAAAACCAATCTGTCCGACTGGGCGGGTCTGACGCCGGAGGGCCGTTTGGCGGCTTTCCGTCCCAACCTGGCTGCCGAACTGTGCTTTGCCCGTCGTTGGTCAGTGGTGGCCTCGGCGGCATATTCCGGTTGGAAAGGGGGGAAGGAGCACCGTTTCTGGGGTGTTTCGGGCATTAGCCTCGAACCCCGCCTGTGGCTTAGGGGAGACGGGCGTTACCGCCGGTTCTATCTGGGAGTTTACGGGCAACTGGGCGACTTCGACTATCAGCCTTCACCTTCGGGAGATGCGGGCGCTACAGGTGCCAGCCGCACGGGATGCTACTGGCATACCGGACTTTCTTTCGGTGTCTATCTGCCCCTGTCACGCCATTGGGGGATAGAAGCCGGGATACGTGGAGGCTATCGCAATGCCTCGGCGAAGGCTTACGACAACGAGCCGCCCCATGCATACTATCATCACGATGCCTCGTCCGTCCGTTGGGGGCTGACGGGGATCAACGTGGGCGTGGGATATAGGTTTTAATAATAGTGGTGAACTAAAACAAGAAGATTGGGAATATGATATTCAAGCCGAAATATATGATAAAAGTGGTCGCTCTTATTGGCTTCTGCTTCTGCTCCTGCACCGAGCGCACCCTTGAGCCGCGTCCCGAGGTAGAGCCTGTCCCCATCCGGCTTTACACAGGCATCCGCACCCGTGCGTTGGTCAGCACCTTTGGCGAAACTTCTGTGGGCATTGCCTATGGAAGCCGCACGGGAGAGTACGACGGTGCTTGGGACGGGGTGGCTACGGACAACGAAATCCGCCTCACCCCCGAACGCTATTATCCCGCTGACGGTTCGGCGCTCTTTCTGAGGGGATATTATCCCCCGGCTCCCCTGGAGGCGGACGGCAGCCTGACTTACCGGCTCACGGGCGAAGAAGACCTGATGCTGACCGGGGAACAGTCCGGTTCGCTGTCGTCACCTTTCGGTCCGGCGGAAGAACAGTCGCTGATGTACCGCCATCTGCTGACCCGGCTCAGTTTTGCCCTCACCATCGAGGCGGAAAACACCGAAGGGTTTCGCATCCGTGAGCTCCACCTCAATGGCCTGGCGGGCGAGGTCAGCCTTTCGCTTGCTACGGAACTGCTTACCGCTGCGGATGAAACGGTTTCGGTGCCCATCTATACCGTTGAGGAAGGAGGGGACGGATTAGGGTTTACCGATGGCAAACTTTCTCTTCCGGGCTATGTATTGGTGCAACCTTCGGCTACGTTCACCCTCGACCTGACGCTGGCCGTGGACGATGACCGTACGCACGACCGGGTCTACCGGGAACTTCCCATCCGTTTCGAAGGAGGCGGGGCAGGCGAGGGAGGCATCTCGTATACGGTGAAGGTGGAGTTACCCTCACCTTCAGCACCCGATCCTGCAGAGATAAGCGCCGTGGCCACAGTAGGAGAGTGGCAGGCGGGGAAACCGGGAAGCGGCGAACTGGATGGAGGCAAGGTAAACGGTGAATCCTTGAAATAACAACTATATTATTAACTATAAACTTAAAAAAAAATGATGAAAACGAAATTAAGTGTAGCGGTCATGGCATTCCTATTGGCGGGCTGCTCAAGCAATGACACGGACAGTCTGCCCGAGAATCCGGTGAACGCAACCCCTATCCGGGTGTCGCAGAGCGTACAGGGCCTGGCCACCAGCCGTGCTGTGGCTACCGAAGGAGCCGAGGTGACAGCTACCGTGCTGATGCACGACGGAACATCGGGAAATTGGTCGGGTTTTACTCCGGTCACCAAGAACGATGTTGCCGACAACGGAACGCTGAATGCACGCGCAACCGTATCGAACACCACTTTCACGGTAGGCGGTTCTGCCGCCGATTTAGGGCTGAACCCTACTCTTTACTATCATGCGTCAAATACGAGTGAGAATTCTTTCCTGGCGGCAGTCTCTCCCGCAGGTGAGGTGAGTGCGACTACAGTAAAGATCCTTCAGACAGACGGACAGCAGGACGTGATGTATGCGAAGGAAGTAGCGGCCGGCAACAGCGGGGCATCGCAAACAGCCGCCCTGGTTTTTGAGCACCTCACCACTCAGCTTAATTTTGCGATGAAACTGGAACCGATTGCCGAGAGCAAAGGAGAGTGGGCAGGTAAAACGGTCAGCCTGAAAAGCATTGAGGTGCAGGAGGCTTATCGTCCTACCATGGTGAACGCCACCAATGGCGATGTGACGTGGGATAATATCAATAGCGGTACTCTTCCTGTCCCGGGCATTTCTAACAATGTGTTGTCGGCGGAAGCCGTGAAAGTGGGTACACCGGTCATGATCCGTCCTGCGGCTAAACTGACGGTTTGCGCCATTATCAATGTAGGTGGCACAGACATTCCTTTCCACAATGTGCCCGTTAAGGCTGCGGGCGGAGATGATCTGGCTACAGTGAAAGGCGAAGCCCACCTGATCACCTTGACAGTGAAAGAGCCGAAGGGTGCGAATGCTACCAAAGTGACGGCTACCGCTACCGTGACTCCATGGAAGGCCGGTGCTGACGGCAGCGCGACATTAGAATAAATTTCCCTGTAGCCCATGTTGACGAAACACTCTTTTACACAGATAAGCCTCTTCGCCCTGCTGGGCGCATGGGTTTCCGGCTGTACGGCCGCCGGCGACTCTCTCTTGACGGAAGAGAGGGTCCCGGTGCAGCTCTGTGCCCGGGACGGAGCGCTGTCGAGGGATGCCGCTGCCGGCAATCTGCCGGAACAGGAGTTCGAAGCTACGGTGGCACTTTCTACTGTGAAGGGTGACTACGCTTCTTTATCGGAGGCATACGAAGGCGCTTGGGACGCCACGGTCAAGACTGACGGCGCTATGGAGTGGAAAGCGGCGGCGGAAGCCGGGCCTGTATTCCCCCCTTCGGGCGACTGGCTCTACCTGACCGCTTTCGCTCCGGCGGCCGTTCCGGTAAGCGGCGTGGCGTCTTTCGTGCTTACGGGACAGACCGACCTGCTTTATGCCGCCGAGCTTCGTGGCAACAAGTGGGAAGGTGAGCGCTTTGCCGGCAACCGCTTGAAGGCGGACCGTCCGCTGGAGTTCAGCCATCTGCTCACACAGCTCTGCTTCAAAGCCTGCAAGGGCCTGACGGACGGAGTGGCTGTAAGCATCCGCCGGATTACGGTGAACGGGGCGCTGCCTTGCGCGGACTTGACGTTGGCTACGGGAGTGCCGGTGTTCAGCGCTACGGAGGAACATCCCGCCGGACTCTCACTGAGCCTTGCCGGACCGGGAACCGAGGTGACCGGCACCGTTCCCGTGGAAATAGGAACGATACAGGTGCCCCCTTTACAGGCGAGCGACACCTATACACTGACTGTAGAAACTTCCATAGGCACGTTCAGCGGTTTAACGGTGAACTACGCCGCCGGAGAGAATCTGTTGCAGGCAGGCATGTCCCATACCGTGACGCTGACCATCGGTGACCATGAATTAGGAATCACCTCCGTGACCGTGCAACCGTGGACTACGGTGACGGTGGACGGTGACCTGGAGGCGGAATAATTTCACCACAGAGTAATTTCACCACAGAGTACGCAGAGTACACAGAGGGGATTTATTCAAGAGGTAATAGATAGAAAGACTAAAAAAAAACTCTGTGTCCTCTGTGTCCTCCGTGGTGAACTCAAAAGAAAAACGAATTATATATTAAAGGAAAAACGAAACATGATGAACCATAATATGAAAGTTCATTGGCTGCTTGCTCTTCCGGCAATGCTTCTTGCCGTAGGGTGCGGTGAGAGCGCATTGCCCGAAGAAGGGCCGGACGAAGAGGAAAGAGTAGAATTGCAGGTGTCACCGCAGGTGGCACTGACACGCAGCGCGATACAAGGCACAGATGCGGCTACGGACGGAGCTGCGATGGGAAGCATCGCGGTATACGCAAGCAACGCGACGACCAACAATGCGACGAATAATTACGGGCTCTATGCCTATAGTGGTGGCAGTTGGAGTAATAGCGGTACGGATAAGATTTATCTCTCGGCAGAAGAGGCGAACATTTATGCGCATTATCCGGCCTATAAACCGGGGACAGGCGGGGCGCTTGCGACAACCGGTACCGCTTTGAAGGTGAACGGAAGCGGGCAGGTGACTGCTAATTCTACCGTGAATATCTCTGTATTTCCGGGGACAGAATCTGCTGCGATTGATGCTTCAACAGATAATAGCGGTAGCAGTACAGCGCTTCTTACGGCTTCGGGAGAAGTGGACTATATGTATGCCGATCAAACAAGTACTCCGAAAGCCAGCTATAAAAAAGGCGTATCCGCTAAAGACGGAAAAGTCACTCTCTCCATGAAGCATGCCCTTGCCATGGTCAGCTTCCGGGTATACGCGGATCATACTTATAAGAATACCGGTGCGTTAACCAAGTTGGTGCTTAAGAATGTAAATTCTGCCACTATACTGAATAATGGCGGTACCAATCCTACAATGAAGATTTCGGACGGTACGATAACCCCGGGAAGCAGCCCTGCGGCAGCGACCTATACACGAGGTATTTCGAATTATACTTTGCAGAAAGCCTCGGCTGACGCTGATAATGCCAGAACCACAGCCCAGAACGCTTCGAAAAAAGTAAGTATCTTGGTGCTTCCCGAATCGACGCAGGACAAAACGAATGTAGAGGTCACCCTCAAGATTGACGGTCAGGATTATGCGGTCAGTCTCGGTAATGCTGCGACGAATGCCTGGAAAGCCGGCGAGAATTACCTCTACACCGTCAAGCTCAGCGGTAAAGAACTCTCTATCACCAGCGTGACCGTAGCCCAGTGGAGTGGAAAAACCGGAGGTTCTTTAGAAATACAATAGGTAATAGTTATGAAATACATTCACCACAGAGGACGGAACGATCAATGATGAACGACCAGCGATCAATGATCAATGATGAACAGTTTAGAACAGTAAAACTCTGTGAGACTCAGTGTCCCTCTGTGGTGAATTAAACCAAATAATAGATGACCCGACCATTTACCTTTTTACTCCTTTGGAGCGTAGCTCTGTTTTTCGGTGCCTGTTCCGGCGAAGACTCTTCCGCCACCGACGGAGACCGCGTCCCCTTGCGTCCCGGTATTCATGCCGGTGCTACCCTCGTCTCCAGCCGTACCCTTGTCAATGGCATCGGTACGGGTGCAGACCGGATCAATAGCATTGGCATCTACCTCGCAGCTCCGGATGGTAGTCTCTATCCCGGTAGCAGTGCCACGGGAGCCACCTTTACCAAAGGGTCCGGCAACAGTTGGAGCAGCACCCCGCCTACCTATGTCAGTCTCCGGACGGCAAGGCTCCATGCCTGGTCACCTGCCACCGTGACGTTGACGGCCGGTAGCGGAACCACTCTGCCCACACTTCCGGTAACTCTGCCTGAGGGGCAGACCTTTGACGGAGCCAATGACTACGGTTGTTCCGTCCATGACTATCTGTACGGTTCCGCCACTTCCACTCAGGGATCGGCTGAGCCCATCACTGCCAACAGCCAAAGTGCCACTCCTGCCATTTACTTGCAACATGCGTTGGCACAACTGGTGTTTCGCATCCAGAATGCGACTGACCGGCCTGCGGATGCGGTGTATGACTATGTAAAAAGCGTTCACCTGACCGCCGAGGGAGGCGCTACACCCTTTCTTACGGGCACTTCGGGCGCGATGGCTTTATCGGATGGGACGCTATCCGGATTGTCTGCAAGTGGTAAGCTAACCTTCACCCCTTCGGCAAACCCGCAGAAGATAGGAACCACCGGAGCTGTTACCGTGGCCTATGGACTGGTGGCGCCGAAAACGGCGGCAGCATCGTCTGCACGGGTCACTTTGACTTTGCGGCTGGGCGAAGCCGGTTTGGGTAACACCGCCACCGAACGTGAACTGACCCTTACGACCGATGTCTTCAATCAGGCATGGGATCGGGGAAACCAATACATATATACGTTGACGCTGGGTAAGCGGGGACTGACCTTGCAGGACGCGGCCATTCTGCCTTGGAATGCTGAGACTCCGGTGGACCAGGATATGAAGCCGATAGGATGATAATTTTTTAAATGATGTGTATGAAAGCAATTCAATTCTATATCGTGTGTCTGCTGCCGGTGCTGGCCGGATGTGCCGACGACACGGCGTTGCCCTCCGTACCGGAGGGAACTCCGCTGACGGTGACCGCCGAAATAGGTGTGCCGGATGCGGCGCAGACGGTGGCGCCCACCCGTGCCGTTGCCGCCGACAATGGTTACGACCGCAGCACTTTCGTTACTGCCGACCGCATCCGTATCATCCGTACGCGTGGTGGAAGTTCGTCCGCTCCGGTGGATTATACGCTTTCCGCCACAGGAGAGTGGACCCCTTCGGCAGCGGGCTCGGAATTGCTTTTTGAGTCGGGAGCTACCTATCAGGCTATGTATCCCGCCGATTACTCCGGCATTTATGCCGATCAACGAAACAAAACGGGAGGTGTGGACGGTGAGAACTACCGCAACAGTAACTTGCTCCGTACCAGTGCCGGGGTGACTTCCGGTGCAACCGGGGTGCTCTCCTTCACGGGAGGCGAGAATGCCTTTGTGCACCGCAACACCAAGTTGACCTTGACATTTGAGGGTAAGAATGCGTTGACACAACCCTTCGCATATATGACCGTGCAAGGTCAAGGGCTTTATAGCGGCGGAACCGCTGACGAAGATATCTACCTGTATCGTCCGGACGAGACGAAATACACCTGGCACGGCATCCTGTCACCGCTGACAGCCGAATCACCTACGCCGGAGCAGAAGAAGGTTACCGTTACGGTGACCGACTACAACGGAGTGAGCTATACCGCCAGCCTGACTTGCGAGCGGAAGGCGGGCAGCCATTACAGTTACACCCTTACGTTGCAAAACAACATCCTGATGCCCGTAGGAGAAGAGATCAAAGGATGGGAGAACGGAGAGTCGCATACGGGAAGTCTCACGTAACAATGAATTATGAACGAATAACCTCTGTGTGACCTTGTGTCACTCTGTGGTAAATTAAATGATGAACAATGAACGGTAAGAGAACGAATTGGATAGGAGGAGTATGGATTGCGCTGGCTCTGGCGGCGTGCGCCCAAGGGGATCCGTTGCCTGTTCCGTTGGAAGTATCGGCGAAAATAGGACAAGGAGAGACCCGTGCCGGGGACACGCACGCGACTGACTATGACAAACGGACGTTCGTCGCCGGCGACCGGATAAAAATATCGAAATCCGGTGGTGCTGCCGAAAGTGCACTCTATCAGCGCAAAGCGGAGGGTGGCTGGGGGCTGGCCGACGGACAAACAGCGCTGACCACTACCGGATCAGAGTCTTTTGCGGCTTCCTTTCCGGAGGAATTCAGCGGTATCCTTGCCGATCAAAGCACGCCAACCAATTTCTGGAAAAGCAACCGGTTGACGGCGGCAGGAGTATCGAACGGAAATAAATGCAGCTTCACCTTTGCGCCGGCAGCGGCGAAGGTGACTGTGGTGGTGACTTATCAGTCGTCGCAGACACCTGAGAGCGCCAGTCTGTCCGGGACGGGAATTCGTACCGATGCAGGTACCTCGGAAACCATAACCCCGTATTGCGCCTCGGGAAGCACGACGGCTTCCGTTCGCCATACCTATGTGGCGATAGTCTGTCCCGGCTCGCGGCAGTTCACCATCAGGCTGAAAACGACGACGGAGGCGCAAAAGACTTATACCGACACGTCACCGTTTACGCTACAGGCGGGATATAACTACCAATATAACTTCACCGCCACCAACGAACTGATTCTGACGGGTGTCACCGTGGCGCCTTTCAGCGATGTGGCGGAAGAAAATGTGGGAAGCGCAACCTGAGAAAAGAAGAGAGATGAAACAGAAAGAATATAGACCGATGAAGAATAGGAAAGCCCATAAGGGCACGATGGGAGCCGTACTGCTACTCGCAGCCTTATTCACCTCGTGCGGGGCGGACGATCCGTTGCCTGCGGGCGGCCCTTTGCGGCTGACCGGGGTGGAAGTGGAAACCGGAGAGGGAAGTGCCGCCACCCGTGCGGCCGTCACCACCGTCGAGGCGATCAGTGTATATGCCACTACTGAGGCTCACGTGGCTTATGGCAGCAATCCGTTTTCGGAGTATCGGCTGCAGAACAACTCCTGGAGCGCGGATGCTGCTCCGGTGATTACCGCCAATGCCCTTCTGTATGCCTGTCATCCTCCGGTGGCGGGAGTGACCCATCAGGCTGACGGCAACCACACTGTACCCGTATCGGTGATGACTACCGCCAGTGCCACCGATTTTCTGGCGACGGATCAGCCGGACTATCTCTATGGAGTATCTCCCGCTTCGGGGCTGGCACCGGTCACGGCCACTTCGGGTGCCCGGGCGGTCAGCTTCAGGATGAAGCACGCTTTGGCAAAGGTCAGCTTCCGGATTGTGAAGTCGGCTTCGGCGAATAAAGATAAGCTGGAGTTGGTGCAGATAGAGATACAGAGCGGAACCAGCCGTTTGCAGTCGGGTACGGGTACAATGAACCTGAAGACCGGTGTCCTCAATGGCCTGTCGTCCACCTCCCTGTTGACGCTTGCCGATGCGGCAAGGCCGGTCGTGCTGAAAGAGCAGCAGGCTACACCGAATGTGAGCTGCCTGACAGCCCCGATGACGGGAAAGGAAACTGTGCTTTCGTTCCGCCTGAAGGTTCGCATCAATGGTGAGTCGGCAGAAAACGCCCATGCGTTTGAGACGAAATCGGTAAGTGCCGAATGGAAAGCCGGTTACCACTACGTCTATCAGATTACGGTGGACAAGATGGGGGGCAGCTTGAGTTCGGTGAAGATAGATGACTGGAAGAGTGACGCGAACCAGAACACGAGTATTGGAATTTAAGTTTCACCACAGATTACACGGATTAACACAGATTATTTACTCTTCAATATCAACCAGGATAAATTATTAATCCGTGAGAAGTCTGTGTAATCTGTGGTGACAAAAATAGAACGATGATGAATAAGAGACTGAAATATTGGATAGGTTGTGGCCTTTGCTGCTTGGGGAGTCTTGGGCTGTCTGGGTGTTCGAGGGATGACATGCCCGGGGCGTCCGGTTCCGGCGGAGATGAAGGAGAGCCGGTGGCACTCAGTTTCCGGCTCTGCCGCTTGGTGGCAGGAGAGGCGTCGACGCGTGTGGACGGTGATCCGGCGGATATGGCGGACGGAAAGACATTCCAGGTTTACGCTTTTCCGGCCAATGCTTCCACAACAAAGACCCAACCGCTGGACGGTAAGACCTATACGGTGAAGAATGGAGTGGCCACGGGTGAACTCTATTTATACCGCGGGACGTACGATCTTTATCTGGTGTCGTATAACTCCTCGACCGAAGTACCGGAACTAAAGACGGACGGTACGATTCCGGTCGGGAACGGCAAAGACTTTATGTATACTACGCTGAAAGGGATTGTGGTACAACCCAACCAGATGGGAGAGACCCACATGAGCGTGACGCTGCCCAATCCGTTTAAGAGAATGGGGGCACAGGTGCAGGTGAGGGTAAGAGCCAAAGACGGCTCGCCGGTGCGTGTCGAAAAATTGAAAGCCAATAGGGTGACTATAACGGGACTGCCGCCTTCATTGACTTATACGCTGGGACAACCGGCATGGGGGACGGCGTCCGGTTATGACTCTTCATTCGCTTTTGAATCGTTTCAGGAACCGGCTGGTGGAAATCCGACTGCATGGCGTGAGAGCAGCAAAGAGGTATTGCTTCCCGTTGATGGTTCGACGTTGATAAAGTTCGATGTAGATCTGACAGTGGATTATTATACGAATACCCCTTATGTCAGTTCGTTCCCTGCCGAGATACAGAAAGTGTTGTTGCCGGGAATGACCTATCAGTTTGACTTTACGTTGACGTTTTATGGTATTCTGAAACCAACCGATCTGACGCTGGCCGTGAAAGAATATAATACAATTACGCTGAATACCGACGATTTGGGAAAGGGATAGATACGCTTTTCCGGATCATCGTTTTGAAGAAACAGACAAAGTTATAATAGCAATATGGATGGAGTAAAAATAGGATTCAGGAATCTCTGGGGACAAGTGGCAATGGCATTGGTTCTATTGTCGTCGATGGGAGGCTGCACTGAGGAAGAGACTTCCGCCGGATCGCGAAACATGGTCTTCCGGTTGAGTTTGCCGGGAGTGTTGGAGGTGAACACACGGGGAGGAGGAACGCTGAACGAGGTGATGATTGATAATGTATGGGTAGTGCAATATAGTACCACTGGTGACAGCGGAACGCAGTTGGCGGATGGAACATTTCTGAAAGCCCGGTATTTCGACAATTCAAAGCTGAGCACTCCGAAGGATAACATGACTATTGAAGTCGCTACTTCGGACTTCTCGACAGCGGCAAGCCGGTTTTACGTGATAGCCAATGCCGGTTCCGATTTGTTTGCGGAACAGACGGTTGCAGGTGGCAGCGGAATTGAAAAAGAATCGAAACTGAAAGCGGTCACTGTTGATTTTCAAAGTAGCAATCCTACTTTGCTGTCTTCCGGCCCGTTGATATCGGCCAGTGCCGAGGGTAAATTGGTGGTGGTAGCCCCGTTGCTTCGTGCATTTGCCAAGGTAAACGTGACATGGAGGCTTTCGTCCGATATAACTTCAATGGATGGAGCAAACTATGGCGCAAAGGCGACAATCACCGCTTTAAAAGTATATAACTTGCCTGAGAAGAGTGCGCTTTATGCACGTGGGGGTGGAGCATTGACAGCTCGGTATCCCGATCTGTCGTCGGTTAGCGGTTCAGTTGTGGAAATTAAAGCTTCAGATGGCACAAGTACTTTCCCGGTGAACACAACCCGCAGTTTCCACATGGCTGAGAATCTCCGGGGTACAGGTACAGGGGGGAGTTTCGCTGAAAAGAACTTGACAGGAAAAGGACCGGGAGACGGTGGAGCGTTGACGGGATGCACGTATCTGGATTTGGAGGGAACTTATACTTATTCTGGTGCGACGGACGCAATCGGCATGAAATACCGTGTTTATTTGGGAGGTAACTTAATGAATGACTATAATATCCAGCGGGGCTATCTTTATGATTTGACCGTCAACATCAGCGGAGCCAATAGTGCGGACGTAAGGGTGACCATTACGGATGGTAACGTGATTATGTTCGATGAAGTGGAAGTCATCTCGAATGAAGTGAATTTTAGATAATATGAAGGAGGTAAGATGAAATACAGCAGTTGTATGAAATTGTATGGAGCTGGCACCTTTGGATAACCGATTATGTGCCGCAGGGGATTACTTCCTCTGTTACTTATGCCCAGGCACAGCAGTTGACTCAGAACGGGAGTGTACATCAGTATGCTACTGATGCTTTCAAAGATGGGGGAGCGCATGTTGGGAAAGTGATTATGGACCGGAACCTGTGCGCGACTGCCGGAGGATTTCCCAGTGAGAATGCTTCATTGCTGGAATTTGCAAATCGGATAGGCTATCTGTACTATTGGGGGCGCAAGGACCCGTTCTTGGGGTCGATAGACGGAACAGCGAATGAACTCAACGTTATTTATGATGGAGAAGGACGAGGGGTAAAACTGGGAAAGGCCGCTTATTCCAATATTACATTAGTAAATGGCAATACGCTGCAATATGTGATTGAGCATCCTGAGCATATTATAACGGGTTCGCGCAGCGATCAGGACAATAGCAAGTGCTCTTGGTATAGTTTGAATGAAACTACTACGGAGTATCAGTATTTGTATAATAACTCTAAAACTCTTTATGATCCTTGTCCGGCAGGGTGGAAGACTCCCTATCAAACAGTGTACAAGGGCTGGAACACGGGGCAGGGATATTGGTTTAATGCGAATGGAGCATTTGTGCAAAATGGTAGTGCACACGAGCGGGGTGGACGTCTGTATAATGTATCCGGTGGAGGTGGTGTGCCCTCTCCCCGTACAGAAGATAATACAGCCTGGTTCCCGGTCACGGCATACCGGTCTTTTGCCAATGGAAATTTGATATTTGATGGAAGTGCCGCCGGATACGAAGGAACGAATACGATAGCAAAAAATGGCAATAACTACCGGATATATTATACAAAAATAGCGGCAGGAGAATTGAGTACCCCGGCTAATGCTTGGGGAGTTATCGGTGAACCTTATCCGTTTCGATGTGTACAAGAATAATAATTATATGAAACAGACTTGGAAGAATAAATGGTTAATACTCTTGGGAGGAGTGATCCTTCTGGCAGGGTTGAGCGGATGCGAGGACCGGACGGAAGAGGCGGTGCTTCCTCCGGCAGATGGTGAAGAGGTGACGGTATCGATGGTCTTCGGCTTTGCCGAAGATTCAAGTGATAATGATCCTCAACGGCTCGCCGTTGAAAGCAGCAAAGCTGCTTTTGAGGTGAAACGGTCACCAAAAGCGGTGACTCGTGCTTCGACAGACGTACCCGATCAGTTATATAACTTGGAAATCTATCAGTATGATGGGCAAACAAAAGCCCGTTTGAGTGGAGGAGTATACGGTGATGTAAAGATCGGTCAGCGTTTAGACGTGACATTAACTCCTGCGAATGGCTGTCAATTGCTGTTAGTGGCGCGGGGTAATGGAAATGCCATAGCTACACTGAGTAATAACAAATTTTTATCGGATGTGCAGGTGATGGAGGTAGATGCGTCGGTGATCAATGCTATTGATCCTTCGAATAGTGAAGATATGAAGAAGATGCCTTATGTACTCCATTTGGAGCATGTGAATGTGGCGCAATCAGGTGGTAAGTATGTGATTCAAAGTCCGGACGGCAACTATGATACCCGTTTGTTGCTGAAGCGTCTGGCCGCACGGTTGACAGTGAGCTGGAACTACAACGTGAGTGGATATGCTTTGAAACAACTGTTGCTCCAAAGTGTCCCGTTGAACTATGCGGTTATCCCTACCCCCGATAGTGAGGGAAATTATCCTTCTATCCTGGATCAGTTTACTACTTTGCAGATAAAAAATGTGGCACAAAGCGGAAGTTACTCTTGCTGGGTACCGGCCAATATGCGCGGAGAGAAACCGGCAGCGAACTCTGAAACCCAACGGACAAAAGAGAATGCTCCTAAAGGAAGTTCTTTCTTTAACTTTGTCGCGGTGAGCGATCAGGATGCAAAAGTTAAACTGGACTATCGTGTTTATATCGGCGGGAGGCAGTCGACGAATTTCGACATTAAGAGTAATGCGAATTATGATTATACGGTGAACTTTGCACATAGCGGTATCCCGACAAGTGATAAACGGGTGACCTATATCAACCCTGTACCCGCTTCGGAAAATAATGAAAACTTTGTGCCTACGGCCAATTGCTTTATGGTATCCGCCGGAGGTGGCTTCTGCTTTGATCCGCTGGCATACCAACAGAATGGAGATCCGGATAAAACGAACGATGTATTGAAAGGTTGGTGTGAGGCTTCCGGAGGAATCACTACGATGAAACTGCTCTGGCAAACCAAAGAGGATGGAGACATCGGTGAGCCGGTAATGGGAATCGTAACTTCGGAGGATGACCATACGAACATCGTGGATTTGAAACGGACAGATGGAACCGATCCGACGTTGTATCCGGTGAAGAATAAAGGGGAAGCCCGTGTTTATTGCCGTGTGGCTCCGGGAACTACCGGTGGTAGCGGGGTGATTGCCGCTTATGGTGCGGATGGTAAGATACTCTGGAGCTGGCATGTGTGGGTGACGGACTACCGCCCGGACGCGACAGGTGATGCGGATGTGCAAGAGCCGTTGACTAAAAGAAAACTGAAATTTACATATGGCAATCATGGAAACCAGTTACCGATGATGGATCGTAATCTGGGGGCTATGGCCGGATATGCCGGCGTGCCGCCGTCGGATGTGGAGAAGTTTAAGACACATGGATTCCATTATCAATGGGGAAGGAAAGATCCATATCCGAGCAGTTATTCGAATAAGCCGATCACGATAGTGAATCTTCCTACTCCGATGACTAAACCGATTGTGGGAATATTAAGCTTATATAAGCCGGATGGAGTCACTTTCCTGCCTTTTGATCCGGCTGTAAATGCTCAGGCGACTTATCGGACGGCTTACCAGAATCCGTTGAATATATATAAAAAGACAAATGTACATAAATGGATAGCGGACAGTGATCGGAATAATACATATCTGAATGCTTGGAATATTCAGAAGACAGTTCATGATCCGTGTCCGGCAGGATGGCGTGTAGCACTGATTGAGAATTATCTTTCACTGTTTAGCAATGTGAATCAAGCAGTCAAAGCATCAGACAATGGTGCTAATGTGATGAATTCGGATAGTGTTGGTGCACATGGAGGAATGGTTATGGCATATGATACAAATAAAAAACTAACGACTTATGTTCGGCTCACCGGTTATTATTATTTGGATAGTCAGTTTGCGTATATTGGAGAATCTGCTTTAATTTGGTGCGGAAATAAGTTAGGTACTGCTTCGGGAGGGGAAACAGTGAGTTATTTTAAAATAGGAAAAACTGCTTCGACAAAAGCAAGTATTGTTCTTACAGGACATGAACGTGAAGCAATTCCCCTACGTTGCATTCAGGAGCGGGCTGACTGACCGGTATGGATTGATAAAGTAATAAACGATCTGTTGTTTTGTTTGTGAAAGTTCCGCTTGCTTCCGGTGGGGAGGAGCGGAACTTTATTTATGTGGCTCCTATGGGCGTGGTGTGGAAATGTAATTTTTAATGTTTTAGTTTTCCTTCCATTGTGCTCAGGTAGATGTCCAAGGCACGAGTCGATATCTGTATCTCACGGAGAGAAACGCCTAAAGAGGCGATTAACAGAAGCAGTGCAAATCCGAAAATATAGATGGAAAGCAGGAACAACCCGATGTAGATAAGAAACATGGTAACTACGCAGAAGAATAGGCTGGCAATGCCGAACACCTGCATCATGCGGGTCAGGTTGAGGCGTTTGCGCAGATTCTCAATTTGAGCTACATTGATATCAGAGGGATCTTCCATATAACGGTCGCGAAGAGTGCGTACCAATTGGGCATACGAGAGAAAACGGTTGGTGTATGCCAAAAGAATAAGTGAAACGGCTGAAAATAGCAGCGCGGGTGTCGTGAGTGTAAGTTCTTCCATTGTTATCATACTTTTATATACAATAACAATGGAAGAGAAATAAAGGTTTACTTCAGTACACCTAATTCTTTACCTACTTTGATGAATGCAGCGATACATTTATCGAGGTGTTCTTTTTCGTGACCGGCTGAAATCTGTACACGGATACGTGCCTGGTCTTTCGGAACTACCGGATAGTAGAAACCTGTTACATAAATACCTTCTTCCTGCATGCGGGCTGCATAAATTTGTGACAGTTTGGCATCGTACAGCATCACGGCACAGATAGCACTCTGAGTCGGTTTGATGTCAAATCCGGCTGCAGTCATCTTGTCGCGGAAGTAGTTTACGTTTTCTACCAGTTTGTCATGGATTTCGTTGCTTTCTTTCAGCATCTTGAATACTTCGAGGCTGGCACCGATAATACCTGGAGCAAGTGAGTTTGAGAACAGGTACGGACGGCTGCGCTGGCGAAGCAGGTCGATGATCTCTTTGCGGCCGGTTGTGAATCCGCCCAAAGCACCACCAAAGGCTTTACCCAGAGTTCCGGTGTAGATATCTACACGTCCGTAAGTGTTGTACTGTTCGCTTACTCCATGACCGGTTGCACCAACTACACCGGCTGAGTGAGATTCGTCTACCATCACCAGGGCATCGTACTTCTCGGCCAGATCACAGATTTTGTCCATTGGAGCTACATTACCGTCCATTGAGAATACGCCGTCGGTAACGATAATGCGGAAACGCTGGGCTTGTGCTTCCTGCAGGCAACGTTCCAGGTCGGCCATGTCTGCATTGGCATAACGATAGCGTTTTGCCTTGCAAAGACGTACTCCGTCGATGATAGAAGCGTGGTTCAGTGAGTCGGAGATGATGGCATCTTCGTCGGTGAACAACGGTTCGAACACACCGCCGTTGGCATCAAAGCAAGCAGCGTACAAAATAGTGTCTTCGGTTTTGAAATAGTCTGAAATTGCGGCTTCCAGCTCCTTATGTATATCTTGAGTTCCGCAGATGAAACGTACAGAAGACATACCGTATCCACGACGGTCCATCATCTTCTTTGCACCTTCGATCAGGCGGGGATGGTTAGACAATCCAAGGTAGTTGTTGGCACAGAAATTCAGTACTTCCTTGCCTTTAACAGTGATAGCAGCTTGTTGTGCACTTTCGATTAAGCGTTCCTCTTTGTAGAGGCCTGCTTCTTTAATTTCAGCAATCGTGTTGCTGAGGTGTTCTTTCATTTTACCGTACATAGTGTTTGGGGTTTTAGTTTCTTTTGCAAAGGACACAATTTTTCTTGGAATAAACAACATATATTTGGTATAAAAATGAAAAAAAAGTGCTTACTTTGCGCACCATTTAGCTTAATACACCTTATTAGTAAAGATAATGAAAAATATTTTGGTAATTGGAGCAACCGGCCAGATTGGTTCGGAGCTCACGATGGAACTACGTAAACGCTACGGAAACACACATGTAGTAGCAGGTTATATTCACGGGGCAGAGCCCAAAGGGGAATTGAAAGAATCCGGTCCGTCGGCGGTAGTCGATGTAACAGATCAGGAGATGATCGCCTCTGTAGTGAAGGAGTATAATATCGACACAATCTACAACCTGGCAGCCCTGCTGTCTGTTGTGGCCGAATCGAAGCCCAAACTGGCTTGGAAAATCGGTATCGACGGATTATGGAATGTACTCGAAGTGGCCCGCGAAAACAAATGCGCCGTGTTCACTCCAAGTTCGATCGGTTCGTTTGGTGAAAGCACACCTCACGTGCAGACACCGCAGGATACCATTCAGCGTCCGCGCACTATGTATGGTATCAGCAAGGTAACCACGGAGTTGCTGAGCGACTATTATTTTAATAAGTATGGCGTAGATACACGTGCCGTGCGTTTCCCGGGAATCATTTCGAATGTGACACCTCCGGGAGGTGGTACGACTGACTACGCAGTAGACATCTACTACTCTGCCGTAAAAGGAGAGAAGTTTATCTGTCCGATTCCGGAAGGAACACTGATGGATATGATGTATATGCCGGATGCGCTGAACGCAGCTATCTCGCTGATGGAAGCTGATCCGACGAAACTGGTACACCGTAATGCTTTCAACATCGCTTCTATGAGCTTTGCACCCGAAACAATTTATGCTGCCATCAAGAAACATGTTCCTGACTTTGAAATGGAATATAAGGTAGACCCGCTGAAACAGCGCATCGCCAACAGCTGGCCTGACAGTATGGATGATTCTTGTGCCCGCGAAGAGTGGGGCTGGAAACCGGCTTACGATTTGGAAAGTATGACAGTAGATATGCTTGAAAAACTAAGAGCTAAATTAAAATAATGTGATGATATAGGCCCATGTGCTCGCCGGAATAATGAAATGGTTTTGAAAACCGGTTGGCACATGGGAATATCGACACATTGCTAACTATTAAAATGAAAACAATAATGGCGGGAGTCACCGTCCTGGTGTTGTTTGCCGCATGTGGAAACAACAAAAAGACTGACGCTGACCCCTTTGCATCTATTACACATCTGGTAGATTCGGCTATGGTGAACAAAGCCGACTCCATTGATAAAGAGAAGGCTTCGGACGAACCTAAACCGATTGAAGCTGACGAATCGTTTGACGACTTTATCTATAACTTTGCTTCTGATGACGCTCTGCAAAGGCAGCGCGTAGTGTTTCCGTTGCCCTACTACAGCGGAGAACGAGCTTCAAAAATTGATAAGAAGTACTGGAAGCACGATGACTTGTTTACTAAACAGAGTTATTATACCTTGCTCTTCGACCGGGAAGAGGACATGGACATGGTAGGGGATACTTCACTCACTTCCGTTCAGGTGGAATGGATTTTCATCAAGAAACGAATGGTGAAGAAATATTATTTTGAAAGAATTAAAGGGGCGTGGATGCTTGAAGCAATCAATCTGCGTCCGATTGAGAAAAGCGAGAATGAGGATTTCGTCGAATTCTATGGGCACTTTGCAACAGACAGTATCTTCCAGAGTCACCGAATCCGGCAGCCGCTTGCGTTTGTTACCACAGATCCGGATGACGATTTCTCAATACTCGAAACTACACTTGACTTGAACCAATGGTTTGCCTTTAAGCCGGTATTGCCTACTGATAAGCTTTCGAATATTAACTACGGACAGCAGAATGATGACAATACTTCACACAAGATATTGGCATTGAAAGGTATTGGCAACGGGTTCTCCAATATCCTCTATTTCCAGCGCAAAGACAGTGGTTGGGAGTTGTATAAGTTTGAGGATACAAGTATTTAGTGATTGCTTTTTATGATTATGGAACAAAAATACTCTCTTTTATCACATAACACTTTTGGCATCGATGTGTCCGCAGCTCGTTTTTTGGAGTACGCTTCAGTGGATGAATTGCATCGGTTGATTGATTCAGGACAAGTGACTTCTCCTTATTTGCACATTGGGGGGGGCAGTAACCTGCTGTTTACTAAAGATTACGAAGGTACTGTTTTACACTCGCGTATCGAAGGAGTAGAGGTGGCGGACGAAACGGATGATGAAATTGTCGTTCGTGTAGGAGCAGGTGTAGTCTGGGACGACTTTGTGGATTATTGCGTGAAGCATAATTGGTACGGTGCGGAAAATCTCTCCCTGATTCCCGGAGAAGTGGGAGCCAGTGCGGTGCAGAATATCGGGGCTTATGGGGTTGAGGTAAAAGATCTGATTGTGCGGGTGGAAACCTTGAACATTGAGGGGAAAGAACGTGTTTATGATATTTCGGAGTGTGGATATTCCTATCGGGACAGTATCTTTAAGCGTCCTGCAAATAAGAGTGTTTTTGTCACTTATGTCAGCTTTAAGTTAAGTAAGAAGGAATATTATACGTTGGATTACGGTACTATCCGCCGGGAATTAGAGAAGTATCCTACGGTGACATTGGAGACTGTGCGCCGGGTGATTATCGCCATCCGTGAGGAGAAATTGCCGGATCCCCGGGTGATGGGTAATGCGGGAAGTTTCTTTATGAATCCGATTGTGTCCCGCATCAAATTTGAAGCGTTGCAAGAAGAGTATCCACATATGCCTTTTTACGAAATAGATGCCGACCGGATAAAGATTCCTGCCGGTTGGATGATTGATCAGTGTGGCTGGAAAGGTAAAGCTTTGGGACCGGCAGCGGTACATGATAAGCAAGCGCTGGTGCTGGTGAATCGCGGAGGAGCCAGAGGAGCGGATGTTATAGCACTTTCGGATGCAGTACGCGCCTCGGTTAGAGAGAAATTTGGAATAGATATTCATCCGGAGGTGAATTTTATCTGAAATGAAAATAAGAATACTTGGTAGCGGGACTTCTACCGGAGTGCCCGAGATTGGATGCACTTGTGCGGTTTGTACTTCAAAAGATCCGAGAGATCATCGTCTTCGTACCTCGGCGTTGGTTCAGGCCGGGGATACTACTTTATTGATGGACTGCGGTCCGGATTTCAGGGAACAGATGTTACATGTCCCGTTTGGTAAGATTGATGCAGTATTGATTTCCCACGAACATTACGACCATGTGGGAGGATTGGACGACTTACGCCCTTTCTGTCGTTTCGGAGAAGTGCCTATTTATGCCGAAATGTATACGGCTGAGCGTTTGCGTAGCCGGATGCCTTATTGTTTTGTGGAACATACTTATCCGGGAGTTCCGAATATTCCTTTGCGTGAGATTGAACCCAATCGTCCGTTTCTTGTTAATCATATCGAAGTGTTGCCCTTGAGGGTAATGCACGGCAAACTGCCCATTCTGGGATATCGGATCGGTAAGCTCGGATATATTACTGATATGCTGACCATGCCTGATGAATCGTTTGAGCAGTTGCAAGGGGTAGATGTGCTGGTGATGAATGCATTGCGCGTAGCGCCACACAACACCCATCAAAGCCTTTCTGAAGCGCTGGAGGCTGTGAAACGCATTGGGGCAAAGGAAACCTGGTTTATTCACATGAGTCATCATATTGGACTTCAGGCAGATGTGGAAAAACTACTTCCTCCGCATGTGCATTTTGCATTCGACGGGCTTGAAATAGAATGTTAGTGATTAATGCTTAATAATTCTTTCTTTAAGTATATTTTGTTTTATTTGGAGAATTTATTATTTTTGCAGTGAGCCGATAAACAACGAACGCCATGAAACTCCGTACGATAGTGAAAATAGCCGTAATCTCGTCTGTTGTACTACTGTGTACAGGCTTTGCTATGTTTTCTTTTTTCAGATTATCGGCGGTTGAGGGGCGTAAAGACTTTAATCTTTATGCGCTTGTTCCGCGCTCGGCCACTGTGGTTCTCGAAACGGATGATCTTGCCGGAATGATACAGAGTATCAATGAACTGAGCTGTAGCAAAGATCAGCATTTCCTTTATATTTCCAAATTATTTTCTTATTTGAAACTCCATCTTTATACATTGTTGGAAGATACGCCTCACGGGTTGAGTAAACAGATGAATAAGGTGTTGCTGAGTTTTCATGAGCCGGATAATGACCGCAACCAGGTGTTGTATTGCAGTTTGGGAAATGGTGACTATGAGTTAGTGGAGAAATTTATACGTAAATACTGTTCAAGCAGTTTCCCATCAAAACTGTTTGATTATAAAGGGGAGGAGATACGTATCTATCCGATGCCGGATGATAGCTTTTTAGCTTGCTACTTCACTTCCGATTTTTTGGCGGTGAGCTATCAGAAGAAGCTGATAGAACAAGTGATCGACGCACGTTTGTCGAAAAAGTCTTTGCTGACCGACAGCTCTTTTGTAAAAGTGCATGAAGACAAGCGTGCCCGTGTAGCGGCTACTATTTATGCTCGTATGCAACCCCTAAGTATGGGCAAGGCTACCGATGGGATTCGTTCGTGTACACAATTGGGGGGATGGACCGAATTTGATATGAAAATGAACGGGGATGCCATTTACTTTTCTGGAGTCAGTCATGATACTGATACCTGTATGACTTTTATGAACGTGCTTCGGCAACAACAACCTGTAGAAGACTTTCCGGGAGACATCCTGCCGGCTTCTACTTTCTTTTTCAATAAACGGTCGGTGACGGATATGCAGGCGATGCTTGACTTTACTGCCCGGCAGGAATATACAACATCAACCTATTCAGACTATATCAGGGACCGGGACGGAGAACTGCTTGCATTCCTCAAGGATAATGCCGGAGGCGAACTTGTGACCTGTCTGTTCCATTCGGCGGACACTCTTGCGAATCCTTGTGCGGTGATGAGCATTCCCTTGAAGGATGTCCAGCAGGCTGAGCGGGTGTTGCAAGGAGTACTCCGGAGTGCTCCGAAAGAAGTGGACGGCCCTCCGAAGCCACGTACTACTTTCTGTAATACGCCTTTAAGAGCTTATACGCTTTATGTGTTGCCACGTAATACATTGTTTACGCAATTGACCGGAATCACGGAATCTGCCTTATATGTCTATGCTTGTTTCTATGGAGAGAGACTAATTTTGGCTCCGGATGCGGAGAGTCTTGCCACATATGTCCGTTGCCTGGATAAAAAAGAAATTCTGAACGATACTCCCGGATACGAGGAAGCGATAGTAAATCTTTCTCCGTCATATAACTTTATGATGGTGGCTGACTTGGGAGAAACTTTTTCCCAGCCGGAGAACTACGTCAGGTTGATACCTGCATTTTTCTTTCGCAATCAGGAGTTCTTCCGTCATTTTGTTCTTTCTGCACAATTTACCTGTACTGATGGAGTTGTCTATCCTAATGTGGTTTTGATTTATAAAGGTGATTCTGACGATGTTTCCTGACTACGGTAAGAGACACAAAACCCCGAAAGTTATCCAATTTCTTTCGGGGTTTTGTGTCTTATACCAAGGCATGTTTGCTTAGAAAGGCAAGTCGTCTTTTGCATCACCGGCAATGAATTCCGGTGCTGAAGATGGTGCCGGAGGGGGAACCGGAGCTCCCGGAGTCATGGGTGCGCCTGCGCCTACACGCTCTACTTTCCATGCACGGATACTGTTGAACCAACGATCCTGCCATTGACGTGCATCGATATCGAATGATACGGTCAACTCTTCACCCATCTGGATGTTGAATTGTTCTATTTTGTCTGCTCCGAAGATGTCGAAACACATTTTCTTTGGATATTGATCATGATTTTCGATTACATACTCCTGAGCCTTCCATTCGTTGCCGCTTGTCTTAGAAACTCCACCTCTGGGCTGGAGTATAGCGATAATTTTTCCTGTAAATTCCATTGCGATAATTTTAAATTGTGCGGCGAAGTTACAATTTTTTAGGGATATCCGACGAATATTCTCCTGTTTTTTCTTCTCTTTTATTGTGCTGCCTCGATCTTTTTTGTAACTTTGTGCTTTGCAAAAATATAAAATTTAAAATCACAGATTATATGAAATTTATCGTTTCAAGTACTGCACTTTCTAGCCATTTACAGGCTGTTAGCCGTGTGATAAACTCAAAAAATGCGCTGCCTATTTTAGATTGTTTTCTCTTTCAGTTGGAGGACGGAACACTGTCTGTGACTGTTTCTGATAGTGAAACTACGATGGTAACCTCGGTTGAGGTGAACGAGAGTGATTCTAACGGAAAGTTTGCCGTCGCTGCAAAAACGTTGCTCGATGCATTGAAAGAGATTCCGGAACAACCATTGACATTCGAAATAAAGCCGGATACCTATGAAATTACGGTACAGTACCAAAATGGTAAATATAGCCTGATGGGGCAGAATGCCGACGAGTTTCCGCAATCGGCTACACTCGGTGATAATGCGGTTCGTGTGGAGATGGAAGCACAGATATTGCTGGGAGGCATTAACCGTTCGGTATTTGCTACTGCCGATGACGAACTCCGTCCGGTGATGAATGGTATCTACTTTGACATTACAACTGAAGACATTACAATGGTAGCTTCGGACGGGCACAAGTTGGTACGTTGTAAAACATTGGCTGCACGCGGAAATGAACGTGCTGCATTTATTTTGCCCAAAAAACCGGCAACTTTGTTGAAGAATCTGTTGCCTAAGGAATCGGGTATGGTGGTGATCGAGTTTGACGAACGCAATGCTGTCTTCACGCTCGAAAGTTATCGTATGGTTTGCCGTCTGATTGAAGGACGCTACCCCAATTATAATTCAGTGATTCCACAAAACAATCCGCACAAAGTGACGGTAGACCGTATGCAGCTGATAGGTGCTTTGCGTCGTGTATCCATTTTCTCTTCACAGGCAAGCAGTCTTATCAAACTCCGTATGCAGGAAAACCAGATAGTGGTTTCGGCTCAGGATATTGATTTCTCTACTTCTGCAGAGGAAACACAGGTGTGCCAATATGCCGGTGCAGCAATGAGTATTGGCTTTAAATCTACTTTCCTGATCGATATTCTGAATAATATCTCGGCAGAGGAAGTGATCATCGAATTGGCTGATCCGTCAAGAGCAGGTGTCATTATTCCGGTAGAACAGGAAGAAAACGAAGATTTGTTGATGCTGCTGATGCCGATGATGCTGAACGACTAACTGCGGAACAGAAATAGAATCGGATTCATTACAGAGGACACAAAGATCACAGAGACATCATTCTTTGGAATTGAAGCTCTGTGCACTCGGTGTCCTCTGTGGTGAATTTAAACAAAACCGTATAAACAATGAAACTCAACCTAAAGAACCCTATTGTCTTTTTCGACCTGGAAACGACCGGGACTAACATCAACTCAGACCGAATTGTAGAAATCTGTTATCTTAAAGTATATCCGAACGGGAATGAAGAGTCGAAAACTCTCCGTATTAATCCCGAAATGCCTATTCCTGCCGAATCATCTGCCGTTCATGGTATTTTTGATGCTGACGTAGCTGATTGTCCTACTTTTAAGGAGGTGGCAAAAAGCATTGCGAATGACATTGAAGGTTGTGATCTGGCTGGTTTCAACTCCAACCGTTTTGACATTCCCGTGTTGGCGGAAGAGTTTCTTCGTGCCGGGGTTGATATTGATATGAGTAAGCGCAAATTTGTTGATGTACAGGTGATTTTCCATAAGATGGAACAACGTACTCTTTCGGCTGCTTATAAATTCTATTGTGGCCGTAATTTGGAAGATGCACATACAGCGGAAGCCGATACCCGCGCTACGTACGAGGTCCTGATGGCTCAACTTGACCGCTATCCGGAAGATTTGCAAAACGATATGTCTTTCCTGGCCGATTACTCAAGCTATAACAAGAATGTGGATTTTGCCGGACGTATGGTGTATGATGACAATGGAGTGGAGGTTTTTAATTTTGGCAAATACAAAGGCCAGTCGGTGAGTGAAGTGCTGAAAAAAGATCCCGGATATTACAGTTGGATTCTCAATAGTGACTTTACGCTGAATACAAAAGCCATGTTGACGAAGATTCGCCTGCGTGAGTTAACGGGAAAATAACTATGCTGAACGGAAAGAAAATTATACTTGGCATTACCGGTAGCATTGCTGCTTATAAGGCTTGCTACATTATACGCGGCTTGATTAAACAGGGAGCGGAGGTACAGGTCGTAATTACTCCTGCCGGAAAGGAGTTTATTACTCCGATAACTTTGTCCGCTTTGACCAGTAAGCCTGTTATCAGTGAGTTTTTTGCCCAGCGGGACGGAACGTGGAACAGCCACGTAGATTTGGGGCTTTGGGCAGATGCTATGCTGATAGCGCCTGCGACGGCTTCTACCATTGGTAAAATGGCAAATGGCATAGCAGACAATATGCTGATCACGACTTATCTGTCAGCGAAGGCACCGGTGTTTATCGCTCCGGCCATGGACTTGGATATGTTTGCGCATCCCAGTACCCAGAAGAATCTGGATACGCTGCGTTCATACGGTAATCATATCATTGAACCGGCTTCGGGAGAATTGGCAAGCCATTTGGTAGGTAAGGGGCGCATGGAAGAACCGGAGAATATTATCCGGGTACTTGATGAGTTCTTTTCCTCTACGGGCGAGCTGGCTGGAAAGAAAGTGCTGATTACAGCCGGACCGACTTATGAAAAGATTGATCCGGTACGTTTCATTGGTAATTATTCTTCCGGTAAAATGGGATTTGCATTAGCAGAGGAGTGTGCCCGTCGCGGAGCGGAGGTAGTGCTGATAGCCGGACCGGTGCAACAGAAGGTATATCATTCACACATTACCCGTATTGATGTGGAGTCTGCTCAGGAAATGTATGAGTCTGCTATGGCGCAATACCCATTGGTGGATGCCGGAATATTATGTGCTGCAGTAGCAGATTTTACTCCGGATGTTGTAGCCGATAAGAAGATAAAACGGGAGGGAGATGATTTGATGTTACATCTCAAGCCTACCCACGATATTGCCGCTGCATTGGGTAAACTGAAGACACCGGGGCAGAAATTAATCGGTTTCGCTCTTGAAACGAATGATGAACAGCGTAATGCCGAAGGAAAACTGATCCGGAAGAACTTCGATTTTATTGTGCTGAATTCATTGAATGATGCAGGTGCAGGTTTCCGTTACGATACAAATAAAATCAGTATTCTCAGTTGTAGAGGCAGAACCGATTATCCGTTAAAATCCAAGACTGAAGTAGCCAGAGATATTATTGATCGAATGATAAAAGAATTGTGATTTATGTTACGTTCATTATACATCCAGAATTATGCTCTGATTGAGAAACTTGATATCCGTTTCGAAACCGGATTTTCTGTGATTACCGGTGAAACCGGTGCCGGGAAATCCATTATTCTGGGCGCAATCGGACTTTTACTCGGACAGCGTGCTGATGTGAAGGCTATTCGGCAAGGTGCTTCGAAATGTATTATTGAGGCCAGGTTCGATATATCAGCTTATCATATGGAAGCTTTTTTCGAAGAGAACGAGCTGGAGTATGAGCCCGAATGTATACTTCGCCGTGAGGTACAGTCTTCCGGCAAAAGCAGAGCATTTATTAACGATACGCCTGCATCGCTCACACAAATGAAAGAATTGGGCGAGCAATTGATCGATGTACATTCGCAGCACCAGAATCTGTTGCTTAACAAAGAAGGTTTTCAGCTCAATGTACTTGATATACTTTCCCACAACGAAGAGGCTTTGGATGTATATCATCATTTATATCAGGAATGGAAAAAGCTCAGTAAAGAACTTGACGAACTGATTGTACTGGCCGAACAGAGCAAAACGGATGAAGATTATATCCGTTTCCAGTTAGAACAATTGGAGGAGGCACATCTTTCTGCCGGAGAGCAGGAAGAATTGGAACAGGAGGCCGAAACATTGGCACATGCCGAAGATATCAAAGCCGGATTATATCGGGTAGAGCAAACTCTTGCCTCAGACGAAGGAGGACTGTTGCCTGCTTTGAAAGAGAGTTTGGGTACTCTGAATGGATTGCAGCGGGTATACCAGCCTGCCGGAGAATTGGCTGAACGGATGGAGAGCACTTATATAGAACTGAAAGATATAGCTCAGGAAATATCGGATCAGGGAGAGAGTGTCGAGTTCAATCCATCTCGGCTGGAAGAAGTGAATGACCGGTTGAACCTGATCTATTCTTTGGAACAAAAACACCGTGTTCAGACAGTAGAAGAGTTGATCGTCCTTTCAGAGCAATATGCAACGAAACTTGCTGCCATTACTTCGTATGATGATCGGATAGCTCAATTGACGGAACAGAGAGATGTGCAATATAATAAGGTAAAGAAACAGGCGTTTGTCCTGACGAAGGCCCGTACGGAGATTGCCTGTGAAGTGGAAAAGCAGATGGCAGCTCGTCTGATTCCTTTGGGAATGCCCAATGTCCGCTTCCAGGTGGAAATGGGGCTGAAAAAAGAATTGGGTCCCCAAGGAGAAGATACGGTGAACTTCTTATTCTCTGCCAATAAGAACGGAGCGCTGCAGAGTATATCCTCAGTTGCGTCCGGTGGTGAAATAGCTCGTGTTATGCTGTCTATCAAGGCAATGATAGCAGGAGCCGTAAAATTGCCCACTATTGTGTTCGATGAAATCGATACCGGAGTATCCGGTGAGATTGCAGATCGCATGGCGGACATCATGCAAGAGATGGGTGAACAAAACAGGCAGGTGATCAGTATCACCCACTTGCCTCAGATTGCTGCCCGTGGACGTGCCCATTATAAGGTATACAAGCGGGATAATGATACGGAAACGAATAGCCATATTCGTCGTCTGACTGACGAAGAACGGGTAGAAGAGTTGGCACATATGTTGAGTGGTGCCACTTTGACCGAGGCTGCACTAAGCAATGCAAGGGCATTGCTGGAACCTTCTTTGAAAGAGAGAAAAATAATAAAATAAGTATATAGTGGCGTGCAATGAACATTGGCGAGTTGCATACTCTAAAAATGCAGACAATTACATGATTGATAAAAGCGAAATGATTTTCGGCGTCCGTGCCGTGATTGAAGCCATTCAGGCTGGTAAAGAGATAGACAAGATTTTGGTGAAGAAAGACATTCAGAGTGACTTGTCCAAGGAGCTGTTTGCTGCTCTGAAAGGTACGCTGATTCCTGTTCAGCGCGTCCCAGTGGAACGTATCAACCGCATCACCCGTAAAAATCATCAGGGTGTAGTGGCATTCATATCTTCGGTGACGTATCAGAAGACCGAAGATCTGGTGCCTTTCCTCTTTGAGGAAGGTAAGAGTCCGTTCTTTGTTATGCTCGACGGGATTACGGATGTGCGTAATTTTGGTGCCATAGCCCGTACTTGCGAATGTGCCGGAGTGGACGCTGTCATTATTCCTGCGAAAGGAAGTGTTACGGTCAATGCGGATGCGATGAAGACTTCAGCCGGAGCTCTGCATACTTTGCCTGTCTGTCGTGAACAGAACTTAAAGACAACTTTACAATATCTGAAAGATAGTGGATTCCGCATTGTGGCTGCTACCGAAAAGGGTGATTATGATTATACGAAGGCCGACTATACCGGTCCGATGTGCATCATTATGGGCGCCGAGGATACCGGTGTTTCGTACGATAACCTTGCGTTATGCGACGAATGGGTCAAGATTCCGATGTTGGGCAGTATTGAGTCACTCAATGTGTCGGTAGCCGCTGGTATCCTGATTTATGAAGGCGTGAAACAACGTACAAACTAAAACAACATTCAAATACATGAAAAAGAGCATATTATTCACATTTGTGCTTTGTCTCCTGTCACAATGGAGTGTAGCGCAAGCCCCCAAATGGGTAGAGAAGGCGAAACGATCGGTGTTTTCCATCGTTACGTATGATAAAGACGACAAAATTCAGAATACCGGTAACGGATTTTTTGTGACCGAAGACGGAGTGGCTCTGTCTGACTATTCTTTGTTTAAAGGAGCTCAGCGTGCTGTTATCATTAATTCCGAAGGAGAGAAAATGCCGGTTGAATGTATTCTGGGAGCCAATGATATGTATGATATCATAAAGTTCCGTGTCGGCATTACAGTAAAGAAGGTGCCGGCATTACAGGTGTCCGCTGTAGCTCCGGCTGTAGGTGCCGAAGTCTATCTGTTACCTTATTCCACTCAGAAAGGTGGAAACGTGACCAGCGGCAAAGTGAAAAAGGTGGATAATATCGGTGGTGATAAATATCATTATTATACACTGGATATGGTATTGAAAGATAAGATGGTGAGTTGTCCGGTAACGACAGCGGACGGTAAAGTGTTCGGAGTGGCACAAAAAGCTTCCGGACAGGATACTACCTCTATTAGTTATGCAGCAGGTGCAGCTTTTGCCATGTCACAGAATATCAATGCTCTTGCACTGAGCGATGCCGCACTGAATGCAATCGGTATAAAGAAAGGCTTGCCTGAAGATGAAGATCAGGCTTTGGTTTACCTGTTTATCGCTTCTACGCAAACTACTCCTGAGGCTTATGCCGTTGCCCTTGATGATTTTATCAAAACTTTCCCGAACAGTGCGGATGGCTATCTTCGTCGTGCAGGGAACTATGTGTTTGCAGGTAAAGATATGGATAAAGCGGCTGCCGATTTGGAGCATGCCCTGAAGGTTGCACAGAAAAAGGATGATGTTTATTATAACATAGCCAAGTTGGTATACAACTACCAATTGAGTAAACCCGAAATCACTTATAAGGATTGGACGTATGATAAGGCTCTGGCGGATGTGCGTAGTGCGATAGCTGTTCAGGATTTGCCTGTATACCGTCAACTTGAAGGAGATATTCTTTTTGCCAAGCAGGATTATGCCGGTGCATTTACCAGCTATGACAAAGTGAACGGAACCGAATTGGCATCTCCGGCTTCCTTCTTCAGTGCTGCCAAGGCAAAGGAATTGAGTAAAGCTGCTCCCGAAGAGGTCGTTGCTTTGCTGGATAGTTGTATTGCCCATTGTCCGATGCCCATTACAGCAGATTTGGCTCCCTATCTGTTGGAACGTGCCCAGATGTATATGAATGTAGAAAAGTATCGTCCGGCTCTGGCCGATTATGATGCATATTTCAATGCAGTGAATGGCAGTGTTAACGATTTGTTTTATTATTATCGGGAACAGGCTGCCTTCAAAGCCAAACAATTCCAGCGTGCTTTGGATGATATCACAAAGGCAATCGAGCTGAATCCGGAAGATCTCACTTATCGGGCAGAGTTGGCAGTGGTCAACCTGCGTGTGGGACGCTATGCGGAGGCCGAGAAAGCATTGAAAGATGCATTGACTGTTGATCCGAAATATGCCGAAGCATATCGTTTGTTAGGAATTTGCCAGATTCAGTTGAAGCAAGAAAAAGAGGCTTGTGCAAGTTTTGCCAAAGCAAAAGAACTTGGCGATCCTAATGTGGATGAACTGATTAAGAAGCATTGTAAATAAAGTGCCGGAAATATAAAAGAGAAGAGGTTATCGTCATTGCGATAACCTCTTTCTTTATGGGGGAGATCCATTTCTAACATCTCCATTTTGTTAAAGTTTAGGCCTTATTCGGTTAAAGTTATTCTGATTCTTTTGTGTATTCATATATATAAATACGTTTGTTTGCCAAATACTGCATAGCTCTTATATTTTTTTCTTATCTTTGTTTTCATAAGAACTTTCCTGATAGGAGTTTTTTATCATCCTCAGGATATCAACTTTACCATAAATGTCAATCATTAATAAACCAAGTAAAATGAAAAAAGTAATTTGCAGTGATAAGGCACCGGGAGCTATCGGTCCTTACAGTCAAGCTATTGAAGCGAATGGAATGGTATTTGTTTCCGGTCAGCTTCCTATCGATGCAGCTACGGGGTTGATGCCCGACGGTGTGGAAGCACAAGCCCGCCAGTCTCTTGAAAACATAAAACATATCCTTGAGGCTGCCGGTCTGACCATGTCAGGTATTGTAAAAACGACAGTTTTCCTCCAGGATATGTCTTTGTTTGCCGGAATGAATGGGGTATATGCAACTTATTTTGAAGGCGCATTTCCCGCCCGTTCGGCTGTTGCCGTGAAAGCCTTGCCTAAAGATGCTTTAGTCGAGATCGAGTGTATCGCGGCACGATAATAAGTCGGCTACAATAAAGCTACTGCCTCCTACGAAGATCAAGTCTTCCGGGAGGCTTTTTTCTTGTGCGGCCTTTACGGCCGATTGAACATCAGGATAAGTTTTACCCTGCAGTCCGGCAGAGGCTCCGATTTGCTGTAACAGAGTCTCTGACAGAGCTCTTTTGACGCTCGCTTTGGTGAAATAGTAGACTGCATTTTTAGGCAGTAAGGCCAGTACTCCACTGACGTCTTTGTCATTCACCATACCGATGACCATGTGGAGACGTTCATATTTCATTTGCTTTAGTTGCTCTACGATATAAGAGATACCTGCTACATTGTGTCCCGTGTCACAAATGATGGTGGGAGAGTTTCTCAATTTTTGCCAGCGTCCTTGTAGTCCGGTCATTTGGTCTACCTGCCGGAAACCGTTTCTTACGTCATTGTCACTGATCTTATAACCTGACTTCCTCAGGATGGGAAGAGCAGACAGGAGTGTATTTGTGTTTTTTGGTTGATATGAACCTCCCAATACTCCTTCCAGTCCGGGATATGTCTCGTTTTCGTAGATCCAGCCGGAAACAGCTTCTGCTTCTTCTGCTTGTACAGCACTGGAGTGTTTTTCCGGATATTCTGTCCATTTTCTGTTCGTACAGGTTTTGAATTTTGTTGCTCCTTTTAGTCTTTGTTCTTCTTCTGCGAAGATGATAGGAGCTTCCACTTCCTGAGCTTTCTGCAAAAATACGGGCTTAGTCTCTTCGGTTGTTTCACCAATGACAACCGGTACACCTTTTTTTATGATACCTGCTTTTTCTGTCGCTATTTTTGCCAGTGTATTGCCCAGAAACTGCATGTGGTCGAAACTGATATTGGTGATAATACTCAAATCCGGATGAATGATGTTGGTGCAATCCAGGCGTCCTCCCAGTCCAACTTCGATTACAGCTACGTCGATATGCCGGTCGGCAAAGTATCGGAATGCCATGGCTGTAGTCAGCTCGAAGAACGAAGGATGCAATGGTTCAAAAAAAGAACGGTGGCTTTCCACAAAACGGATCACGTATTCTTGTGAAATGGTCTCGCCATTGATGCGGATACGTTCGCGGAAGTCGACTAAATGGGGCGAAGTATAGAGCCCGACTTTATATCCGGCCGACTGCAAGATTGCTGCCAATGTGTGTGAGCAAGAGCCCTTTCCATTAGTTCCGGCGATGTGGATACTTTGAAACGTAGTGTGAGGATGTCCCAAATATTCGTCTAATGCATGGGTGTTTTCCAGTCCCTCTTTGTATGCACTGCTTCCTACCTGTTGGAACATGGGAACGCTGTTGTATAGGTAGTCTAAAGTTTCCTGATAATTCATGTTTTATAATATTTAACGGGCAACTTCTTTTGTTTGCCTTTTTATTTGTTATCTTAGTTGCAACAATTCAACACAGAGGTGTCGATTGTCTTTTTGATTGCAAATATCAACATTTAAATCTAAGAATCATGGGAACAAAGAAAAATTTTGTGCTCGACACGAATGTTATTCTCCACGACTACAATTGCCTGAAGAATTTTCAGGAGAATGATATTTATCTTCCGATTGTTGTTTTGGAAGAATTGGATAAATTCAAGAAAGGTAACGAACAAATCAATTACAATGCGCGTGAGTTTGTGCGCGAACTTGATTTAATAACCGACGATAGCCTGTTCACCCATGGCGCCCCTTTGGGCGAAGGACTGGGCAAGTTGTTTATTATAACAGGTGATTCGGAAGCTCCTAAAGTACATGAATCGTTTCCTGCCCGTAAACCGGATCATCAGATATTGGCTGTAGCCGAGTTTCTGGCGCGGAAGTATCCGAAAATGAAAAATATCCTGGTGACTAAGGATGTCAACTTACGGATGAAAGCCCGTTCCATAGGGATACTTTGCGAGGACTATATCACCGATAAGGTTGTGAATGTCGATATTTTCGAAAAATCGAACGAGGTATTCGAAAACATAGAACCGGAGTTGATCGACCGTATTTACTCGTCCAGAGAAGGGCTGGATATCAATGAATTTGATTTTAAGGACATTCTTCGTCCCAACGAATGTTTCATTCTTAAGAGTGATCGCAGCAGTGTGCTTGCCCGTTACAATCCCTTTACACACATGGTCTGCCGGGTAAATAAAACGAAAAATTATGGAATCGAACCGCGTAATGCGGAACAGAGTTTCGCTTTCGAAATTCTGAATGATCCCGATATAAAACTGGTGGCTTTGACAGGTAAGGCCGGAACCGGTAAAACATTGCTTGCCCTGGCCGCAGCTTTGGGAAAACTTACTGAATATAAACAAATTCTGCTGGCACGTCCTATTGTAGCCCTTTCCAATAAAGATTTGGGATTCCTTCCGGGAGATGCGACCGAAAAGGTAGCACCCTATATGCAACCCCTGTTCGATAACCTGAATGTAATAAAACGTCAGTTTGCCTCAAACTCTACCGAAGTGAAGCGGTTGGAAGATATGCAGAAGAGCGAGCAATTGGTGATCGAGGCTTTGGCATTCATTCGCGGACGAAGCCTTAGCGAAACCTACTGCATAATTGACGAAGCACAGAATCTGACCCCACACGAAATTAAAACTATTATCACCCGTGCCGGAGAGGGAACCAAGATGGTGTTTACCGGAGATATCCAACAGATTGACCAACCTTATCTGGACAGTCAGTCTAATGGGCTGGTGTATATGATCGATCGCATGAAAGATCAGAACCTGTTTGCACATGTCAATCTGGTGAAAGGTGAACGCAGCGAATTGAGTGAATTGGCAAGTAACTTAATGTAATATCCATATTTTAAAGGGACGGAAGAAGAGAATTCCGTCCCTTTTTTACACTATTATTCCACTTTTATTGTGTTAAAAACTTTATTTTGTCAAATAAAAACGCACGGGTTAGTGAAAATAGTGTATCTTTGCACCGCCTAAAACAAAAACTGTAAAACAAATGAAACAGAATTTTTTCCATCGGTATCTTTCCGCGAAGGTACTGCCCATTTGGACTATCCTATTGATTGACATATTTATTATTGTCGCATCCTGTTTGCTTGCCTATTCGCTTCGTTACGATTTTCGCAGCATTTTTCTGGATTCGTCTACGATAGATAAGACCATTCTTTGGACAGTAGTGGCTAATTTGATTTTCTTCCGGGTATTCCGTACCTATTCAAATGTACTTCGCTTTTCTTCGTTTGTGGACATTATGCGCATTTTTGTGTCGCTTACGGTCTCTTATGGGGTACTGATGATTCTGAGTGTTCTGCTGGACGCTTATCTGGGTGTCCGGATTGGTGCCATCAGCGTGCTGTTTATGGCGTACGTGATCAATTTTGCCATGATGGCTTGTTCGCGTATAGTAGTTAAGATGTTTTTTGAAGTGCTCAACTTCGATGGTAGTCATACCACTAACGTATTTATTTATGGTGCCAAAGAGGCCGGAGTGAACATAGCCAAGTCTCTGCGTGTAAATTTGCGTAATCATTATCGTCTTCGTGGTTTTATAGCCGACGAGCCGGAGTTGATTGGTAAAGTTATGATGGGAGCTAAGGTATTTCCAAACGACGAACTACTAATTGAAAACATGAACGACCGTGATGTGCATACCATCATCGTTTCTCCGGTTAAGATGGAGAAACTGAAAAAGTCCGACATGATTGATACGCTGCTCTCCAATAACGTGAAGTTGCTGACCGCTCCTCCTCTGAGCGAATGGGGCGGACAATCACTCAATAAAACCCAACTGAAGGAAATACAGATTGAAGATCTCTTGCAACGCGAACCTATCGAGGTAGATATTCATAAGATTGCTTCCCATTTGGAAGGTAAACGAGTGATGATTACCGGTGCTGCCGGTTCTATTGGTAGTGAGATTATGCGTCAGGTTGCTTCTTTCAACCCATATAAGTTGATCCTGATTGATCAGGCTGAGACTCCGTTACATGACATTCGTCTGGAATTACAAGATCGTTGGCGTGATATCGATGCTGAGACGATTGTTGCTGATATATCGAACGCTACCCGCATGGAAGCTATTTTCCGTGAATACAAGCCTCAATACATATTTCATGCAGCCGCGTACAAGCATGTGCCGATGATGGAAGACAACGTGTCGGAGTCTATTCAGATTAATGTGTCGGGTACACGTACGCTTGCCGATCTTGCCGTTAAATTCGGTTCGGAGAAATTTGTGATGATTTCTACGGATAAGGCTGTCAACCCGACCAATGTAATGGGATGTTCAAAGCGTATCTGTGAAATCTATGTACAGTCATTAGCGAAAAAATTACAGAAGGAAGGCACTCGTTCGGTGCAGTTCATTACCACTCGTTTCGGTAATGTATTAGGCTCTAACGGTTCGGTTATTCCCCGTTTCCGCGATCAGATTCAGCGTGGAGGTCCTGTAACTGTTACTCACCCTGAGATTATCCGTTATTTCATGACTATACCCGAAGCTTGTCGTCTGGTATTGGAAGCCGGTAGTATGGGTAATGGCGGAGAAATCTACATCTTCGATATGGGTAAACCCGTGAAGATTGTCGATCTGGCTAAGCGAATGATTAGCCTTTCGGGACGTACGGACGTGAAGATTGAATTTACCGGTTTGCGCCATGGCGAGAAGCTGTACGAAGAGTTGCTCAACGTGAAAGAGCTGACCAAGCCCACTTACCACGAAAAGATTATGATTGCCACTGTGCGTGAGTATGATTATGACGAAGTGAAAGAGAGAATCCAGAAATTAATCGATGTAAGTTATACCTATGATCAGATGAAGATCGTAGCTGCCATGAAAGATATTGTTCCGGAGTTTGTGAGCAAAAACTCTTGTTTTGAGGCATTGGATAAGAAAGACTAATCATCAGAACCTGCCGGAATATCTTGATCTTAATTATATAATCAGAAGCTATAGGTTTAACTATAACTTCTGATTTTTTTATGTATTAATACCTTCTGCTATTTCGCAAATTTGTTAAACATATCTTTTACTTTGCCTGTTTCAGGCATATTCAATAAATAGAACTTTTCACAGGTACTTGCTCCGTATTGGCAGTTTACTGTACCGAAATCTTCTTCTTTACCCGACCGGTTATTTCCGTCCATGCGGAGGAATACATTCGGGAAGGCAACTGATTCAATGGTATATGAACCGTCGTTCTGTTCGTGCAGCTTGAAGTGTTCCCAGTCACTCGCTCCAAACTGACAGTTTACATGTCCTGCACCCGATCCTGCAAAGCCACGAATGCCACTTCCGTCCATGCGGAGAAATACCCCGGGATACTTTACTGATCCAATGGTAAACGTACCATTTTTCTGTTCTTGTACTTTAAATGCTCCGGTAGGAGACATATTTTTCTGGCAACTTACTTTTCCTGCACCTGCACCATTGGCTTGGGTAATTCCATTTCCATCCATCCGAAGGAATACATCTTTGAAAGCTACTGATTGAATCAGCAGCGGTTTCGAGAAATTTACTTTAATCATAATTCTTCTTGAGAAATATTTTATTCTCCTGTATTGAAGAGAACTTTCTTCCTACTCTATTTCCGGCTTTTCGGTTCCGCCCGTTTTTATTTATTCTTTGTAAGCTTACGACAGCAAAAGTGAAAAGAAAAGCCCTATCCTGAAAATATAAATTCCGAATAAGCTATAGTTCCTTTTAAAAGGAGGGATCGGTCTTTTGATTGCTTTCCTTGAGGGACAAGGACACGCGGCCCTGTATGCTTATAAGACAATAGCATTCATTCGGAAAAACATTCTTCCGGTTTAAAATATAAAATTGTAACCGGGTCGGGCACTCTCTATTTTTGCCGTCATAAAAGTCTGAATAGAAAATTGAAATTTATAAATAATCACAGATATGGCTGCAAAAATATTAAGTGTAGATGATGAACTCGATTTAGAGGTATTGCTTACCCAGTACTTCAGGCGACAGATACGAAAAGGTGAATACGAGTTTGCCTTTGCCCATAATGGGTTGGAGGCTTTACAGAAACTTCTGGAAACTCCTGATTTCGATATTATCCTGAGTGATATTAATATGCCCGAGATGGATGGATTGACCTTGCTGGCCAAGATCAATGAATTGAAAAATCCGGCGATGAAATGTATTATGGTCTCTGCTTATGGAGATATGGACAACATACGTTCTGCCATGAATAAGGGGGCATTCGACTTTGCTACCAAGCCGATAGATCTGGAAGACTTGTCGCGGACTATTGAAAAAGCAATCGAACAAGTCCGTTATATCCGGGAGTCACAGCAGGAACACAATCAACTGGAGTCTATCAAGAATGACCTGGCCATTGCAGGAGAAATCCAGCAAACCATTCTTCCCCGTTCTTTTCCGCCTTTTCCTGAATTGGCGGGAATGGTCGATATCTATGCCTCCATGACCCCGGCCAAAGATGTAGGTGGTGACTTTTACGACTTTTTCCAGATTGACGACGAGCGCATAGGTCTGGTGATTGCCGACGTATCCGGGAAAGGTGTACCCGCATCCTTGTTCATGGCCGTTAGCCGGACACTGCTTCGGGCAACCGCTCTCCGGGGAGTATCATCGGCTGAATGTCTCACTTATGCCAACAAGCTGCTGTGCAAAGAAAGTATGGACTCTATGTTTGTGACGGTTTTTTATGGGATCTATAACTGTAGGACCGGTGTAATGGATTATACCAATGCCGGACATAACCCTCCATCTATTCTTCGGAGAAACCGATCGGCAGCGTACTTGCCCGTCGCTTCCAATTTTGTGGTCGGAGTGTTCGATGACATTGAATTTGAAAGTAATACATTGGAGTTTGGAGTCGGAGATACTCTACTTCTGTATACCGATGGGGTAACGGAAGCCTTCAATGATAAACGCGAACAATTTTCGGAAGGCAAACTGCAGGAAGTTCTGGGTGCTTTGCAAGAAGATACTTCAGCGAAAGAGGTCGTTACGCAGGTGCTTCACTCTGTCAGGGCTTTCTCCGGAGATTATCCTCAGTCCGATGATATCACTTTACTGTCTCTTCAACGAATCAGATAATACTAAAAAATAAGAAAACTATGGAAAAGTATGAAATTCATCCAGTTGGTGCCGTTTTGGATTCAAATACAAGCGCTGACGAACAAACTAAAATTGTAGCTCTTATTGAGCAAGGGCATTCTGTGGCGTTGGACCTCAGCAATTGTTCCTACGTATCCAGTGCCGGATTACGCGTTATGCTCTACGCCTTTAAACTGGCAAAGGCTAAAGGCAGGAATGTATGTCTTGTCGGTGTGTCGCAAGAGATTAAGGACGTAATGCACATGACCGGATTCGATAAGTTTTTTCGTTTCTATCAGACCCTTGACGAATTATCACAATCTTAAAAAATACCTGAGCAATGACGTTACTTCAGTTTCGCCCTGTCGTCGGGAGGTTGGATGAAATTCTCGATATGCTGATGCATAGCCGTGAAGTTACTTCACATCCCTCCCTGTCTTATGCCCTCCGTTTGGTAAGTGAGGAGATAATAGTCAATATTATCAATTATGCTTATCCGCAGGAAACGGACGGTTACCTGACTCTGTGTTTATGGGATGAAGGTGGAGAGATTGTCCTGGAATTCATAGATGGAGGTGTTCCGTTCAATCCTCTGGCTAAAGCCGATCCGGACATTTCATTACCGCCGGAACAGCGTGAGATAGGGGGATTGGGGATTTTTCTGGTACGTGAAATGATGGATGATGTGGCGTATGCCTACGTCAATAAAGAGAATCGGTTAACCATTAAAAAGAAGTATCCGCAATCGGAAGATGAACCTGTATGATGATCAAGTTAAGCCAAAATATAATCCGTTGGATCATAGCAGTCCCTTGTGTACTGTTGACCGTTTGTCTGGTTTTATACCGGGCCTATCGTCATTCGGAATTGGAGAAAGACCGTCTGACTTTGTCTTTGGAGGAGTTTCAGGACAAAGAAAGGCAGTCGGTTCTTATCCAACGTGTCAGTCAGCAAATGGAGGAGATTGCCTATCAGCAAAAAGACATTTCCGAAAAGAGAAGGCAGGAAGCTGTCGCGCAGACCCGGAAAGCTAATCAAATGCAGCAGCAGGCGGAAATAGCTCGTGAAAAGGCATTTACTGCACAATGGGAGGCTGAGAAAGCCTATCGGTTGGCGGATGAACAGAAGAATCTGGCAATGGAACGACAACTACAGGCTGAACAATCGAAGAGAGTGGCCGATACGTTGGCTTTTCTGGCCTTGGGACGTTCATTGGGTACGCTTTCTGTCACCCAATACCGGTCCGGCAACATGGAACTGGCCTCGTTGCTGGCATATACTTCTTGGCAGTTCACAAAACACTATGATGGTGATGTGTATCATCCGGCTGTCTTCAACGCTTTGTCCTTATCTTGCAGGCAAGATCAACTTTGGTTTAGACACAAGGGGGCTATCACCGGCATCAGGTTGTTGCACGAAACAATTGGAAACCCGCAGACTTGCCGGGATTCTCTGCCGGGATTGGTCACTGTCAGTAAATACGGTGAAATGATATGTTGGAAGTCGGGAGATGGACAAACGTACACATCCGGATTTCTGTTGAGTGATTCCCGTTATGATTTTCGGGATGTGCTGATCCATTCGGATTCTCTGGTGTATGCCCTGTCCTATGACGGATGCCTTGTCTCCGTGAACTCTGCCGGTATGGCTGCTTACCTTTTGCCTGAAGGTAAATACCGGCAATTGATTCCGGCTGCTTCCGACCGGCTTTTAGCTATTTCTGCAACGGGTATTTATGCTTTTGACTGTATCAGCCATCAGATACAGCTTTGTTTTCAGCCGGAGTATCCGGTCACTTGTGTCGGGAAGTCAGGAGATAACCTCTATGTCTTTTTAAAGAATGGAACAGTAGCCTTGCTTTCATCTGCCGGTCAATTTGTCCGGTTTATAGAGGGGTGGTCGCAAGGGGGGAGGGTTACCTCTTTTTGCTCTCTTTCTGATGAAAGGTATGCCGTGGGGTGTAGGGAAGGAACCATTTTAATATGTGACAAAGATGGGAATGTCCAGCAAAAGCTGATCGGACACCAGGCCGCCGTCACCGCCATTTTCCGGAAAGGGAATAAACTGTTTTCAAGCAGTTATGACTGTACACTTCGTTTATGGGATCTTCATAAAGGGAAGACGGAATCTGCTGTAATTATGACAAGCAGCGGATGGATTCACACTTTCTGCCTTCATCCGGATGGTACATCCATTTTTATGGGAGACGAACAGGGCCGGTTATACCGGATACCCGTTTCGCCCGATCATATGGCTACTGTTGTCCGTCAGGGATTGCGACGCGACTTCACACAGGAAGAATGGGAGTACTATGTCGGTAAGCAAATACCATTTGAATCTTATTATTTAAAAACGTACCAGCCATGAAAAAGATACTCTTATTGATGTTGTGCCTTTGCCCGATATGTGCGGATTCACAAGAAGGAGTTCCATTCTTTGTGAACTATCCGTCTTCTGTGTATCAGGCGCACAATCGTAATTTCGACGTTGTGTGTGATAGCTGCGGGAATGTTTATTTTGCCAATTTCGAGGGTATTCTTCATTATGATTACAATCGTTGGGAAACAATCTATACGCCCGGATTTTCCCGTGTCACCCGTCTGTTCCGCGATTCGGGGGATAGGATATGGGCAGGAGGATACAATGTATTCGGAAAGATAGAGCGTGATGAACGCGGATGTGTCGTGTTGAGAACCATTGTGTCCGATCTGGACCCTTCTTCTTTCGGTGAATTGGATGATATGGCGGAAGTTGACGGACTTATTTACCTGAAAACGACATCGGGCCGATGTTATACGGTTCAGGAAGATACCCTCCTGTTTCCCACACAGATACTTCCGGTTCAGTTGCAGGAGAAGTGGCAGAAGCAAACGACATTGGAGGATATCGGCCGTGGATTGTCGGTGAACGACAGTGAAGGGAAAGAACTACTTTCTATAACCGAGAATAACGGTCTGTGCAGCAATTCCGTATCTTCTGTTGCCACCGATGGGCGGGGGAACCTCTGGGGGGCCACTGATAATGGGGTATTTCATGTATTCACTCCTTCTTTATTCAGCCGCTTTACTTCCTATGAAGGTTTGAAAGGAGAGGTCGTGTCAGTCATCCACTACAAGGGGATGCTGTATGCCGGCACCTTACAGGGGTTATATGTATGGAGGCATAATGTCTTTGTACCTGTCAGGGGGATTACGCAAGCTTGTTGGCAACTTGTGCTTTCTCCGGAAGGAGAGTTATATGCAGCTACCAGTGATGGGATATATGCTGTCGGGGATTATGACCGTTTGAGAAAACTTACAGAGGTCGCAGCCTATTCGCTAACATTCGCGGATAGCACCGATATTTTAATGGGAGCTATGGACGGGATTTATCGGTATTCTACCCGGACAAGGCAGGTCGGGAGAGTTTCCGGAATTGAGAAGGTGGTACATTTGGAAGTGAAAAAAGATCATTCTGTATGGGCAAAAACCATGTATGGAGAAATCTATCTGCAGAAAGGAGATGGAACTTCTTTTGTCCTTCAGCCAAGGGGAAACGAAGAAGTGATGACCGGATATACGGACAGCCGCGGATACAATTGGCAAACGAATCTGAAAGGTAAAGAGTTGCAAGTGACGCATCCGCAGGACAATACCGGGAAATTAAACCAATGCCTGCATGCAATTCGAAACTATGTTGTGCGGGTAATTTATATAGAAGAAAGGAATGCAGCCTGGTTTGGGGGTGATTTTGGTTTGATCCGGATGGATCTTGGCAAAGCACAGGCGTTTACTCCGTTTGTTCCTCGTATTTATCTTCGTGAGGTTTGTCTGAACCGCGATTCCATATACCGGGGAGGGGATTTACCGATAAATCCGGAGGCAGCAAACCAACGTATCGACGATATATCCCGTTTTGGAGATGATGTCCGAGCCATTCGTTTCTCGTTTGCCACGGATGCGGCCTGTTTCACGGGCTCCAATGAATATAGATCCCGTCTGGTCGGTTACGATCCGGAATGGAGTTCGTGGGATTACCGGACAGAGAAGGAATATGCCAATCTTCCTTCGGGTACATATACGTTTTGCGTGCAGGCACGTGATATTTACGGTACGATAAGCGAAATAAAACAATTCCGTTTTTCGCTGTCACCTCCTTTTTACTTACAGTGGTATAGTCTCGTTTTGTATGCCGTCACTTTGGGAGGGATACTGTTCCTGCTGTTTAAATGGCGGATGCGCAACTTGCTGAAAGAGAAGGAAAGGTTAGAGAATCTTGTCGGTCAACGTACCGGACAGTTGATGCGGCAAAAAAATGAAATAGAGGAAAAGTCCCTGAAGCTGGAAGAGGCATTGAAAGAGCTGAGGCAGGCACAAGATGATTTGGTGCGACAAGAGAAAATGGCCACTGTCGGTAAACTGACACAAGGGCTGATCGACCGTATCCTGAATCCGTTGAATTACATTAATAATTTTTCTCACCTGACTTCGGGGTTATTGCAGGATTTATATCAGAACCTGGAAAGTGCACAAAAGCTTTTGGATGAAGACACTTATCTGGATTCGGTAGATGTCATAGCCATGATGAAAGATAACCTGGCAAAAATAGAAGAACACGGAAGCAATACTACTCGTGTGCTGAAGGCTATGGAGGAGGTTTTGAAAGACCGTAACAAGCAACTGGAGAAGATAGAATTGACGGGTTTGTGCCGGAAAGACATGGAACTGCTGGAGAGCTATTACCGGAAGGAGATCAGTGAAATGCACATTTCGGTCCGGACTTCTCTTCCCGATACACCATTGTTCATTAACGGAAATGCCGAGCAACTGGGGAAAACCATTATGAGTCTTCTTAACAACGGCATGTATGCCATAATCAAGAAGTATGGCAAGAATATATATCCGGCTGAGATTGGTCTGTCATTGGAAAGCCGAAACGGACAGGCAGTCATCTGCTTATACGACAATGGGGTGGGCATTGAACAAAGTATCCTTGAGAAAATCTTCGATCCGTTCTTTACGACGAAGACAACCGGTGAGGCGGCAGGTATCGGATTGTATCTGAGCAAGGAAATCATACTCAATCATCGTGGAAAGATAGCAGTACGCTCAGAGAAAGATGAATATACGGAGTTTGCCATTACTTTGCCTCTATGGGAGGACGGGACAGGATGATCTGTACCTTCCGGACGGAACATCCGTTCATCCTGCTTTTTACAAGCATATGTAAATGCTTTTACATACCGGCGTAAAGGCATTTACCTGCCGACGTAAAAGCATTTACATGCCGGCGTAAAAGCATTTACCTGCCGGTGTAATAAGTCGGTAAATGCACTGTTTTGATTAACAGCGTAGTATCCCGTCGGATTATATAAGCTAATAATGATATAGTACTTAAAAAGATTGATTATGGAAAGAAACATTTCACAAGAAAAACGAATTGAAGAGCTGGAAGCACGGCTCAGAGAACAGGAAAAGTTGGGGTCATTGGGATTGTTGAGTGCCGGTATAGCTCACGAAATACAGAACCCACTGAACTTTGTCATTAATTTCAGTAAATTGTCCGGGCAGTTGTTGTCCGATCTGGATACCATTGTTGATGAAACCGGGAACCGTATTTCGGAAGAATCGCTGGAAGATATTAAAGATATACTTTCCGGATTACGTGAGAACATGGACAAGATCAGAGAACATGGTGACCGGGCTATTAGTATTATCCGTGGCATTCTACTCTATTCCAGGGGTAAGGATGATGAGTTTATGCCTTCACAGATACAGAAGTTGACCAAAGAATATGTGTGGCTGGCTTATCATGCAATGCGTGCCAACTACAAGAATTTTAATATTGCCATTCATGAAGACTATGCCAAAGACATTCCTCCGGTCCGGCTGATTCCGCAGGATTTCAGCAGGGCAGTGCTGAATGTGATGAACAACGCCTGCTATGCGGTATGGAGAAAATGGCTGGATACTCCCGAAGGATATTCTCCTGAGATAACGGTGAGTCTGGAAAAGCTGGATAAAAGAATCGTGCTTACCATCCGTGATAATGGAGAAGGTATGAGTCCGGAAGTCAAGCAAAGATTGTTCGACTCTTTTTTTACGACTAAACCGGTCGGGCAGGGGACAGGGCTCGGAATGTCGATCGTCCGCGATATTATAGAAAACAAACATCACGGAAAGGTGCTGTTTGATTCGGTTCAACATGAATATACTTGTTTTCGTTTTATCATCCCGGTCACATGAAACGCTACCTGTTGTTATATATCTTCTCCTGTTTTTTTGCCGTGCAACTGACAGCACAATCGGCAGACAGTGTCCGAAATTCATTTGTAAGGGCAGAAGCGCTTTATAAAACTGGAGATATTGATCAAGCCTGCCGTATATTGGAGGAGAATCTGCCGTCTTTTCGGGGGACGATGCGCACCGAGGCATGCCGCCTGACTGCTTTATGTCTTCTGGCTTTGGACCGTTTTGCAGAAGCGGAACAATATGTTTCATTGTTGTTGAAGGACGAACCCTACTATTATATCTCGTTACAGGATCCGGAACGTTTTGCGGACATGGTCAGGAAGCACAGGGAGACTAAAGTAACCTTGGTCACGGCTTCGCAACAGGTGGAGACTCCGGAAGAAGCTCCTGTACCTGTCACTCTGATTACAGAGGAGATGATTCGGGCTATTCATGCCCGATGCCTGCGTGACGTATTGATTGCTTATGTTCCCGGCATATCCGGTTTGTCTTCCAATGAAGAGATGAATCTGGCTATGAGGGGAGTCTATTCGTCCGGACAGGAAAACATACTGGTTATGCAGGATGGGCAGCGCCTGAACAGTTACATCACGAATGCTGTTTCGCCGGATTATGGTATTAGCCTGGCTAAAGTCAAACAGATAGAAGTGCTTCGCGGACCGGCTTCTTCGCTTTACGGTAGCGTGGCGCTGACAGCCGTGATTAACATTGTCACTAAGGACGGGGTGGACATTCGTAATGGTGCCGTATCCGTCGGTGCCGGAGACCGGGGGCAGCTGGCTGCTGACTTGTTATTGGGCAAACACGACATGAACATGGATTTTATGGCATGGTTTTCCTTGTATCGTGCAACGGGAGAGCCGGTTTTTGTCCCTGCCGGCAAACAATATGCCCTTTATCCGAGAGACGGATTTATTTATCTGGACGGTTATTCCGAACTGCCTGCCCTGGATGGCGGCATTAAACTGCAACGGGGAAACTTACTTTTCAGTTTTAGTATGAACTATGCTAAAAAAAGGCAGCCTTATAGCATGTGGCTTTTTGCTTCACCCTACTCTTATAAGAAGTTCCGCACTTTTGATGGTGCCGGTCCGGGATATTCCAGATGGTCGGCCAGAGAGCAGGCGGTTTACAGTCGTACGTGGCAAAATGTGAGTTTCAGTACGACGTTCTACACCGACTGGAACAAAAATGTACGTTATGAAACCGCAGGAGATACATTGCAGGATTACCCTATTTACCTCAATCCCAATGACAGCACCAAACTCATTTTTCCAGATCGTGGAGTTTTTCAATACATCCGCTGGATGGACTTCAATGTTGGCTTTAACACTCGTGTGAGCTATACTTACGATTGGGGAAGATACGGAAAAGGTAATATGCTTGGCGGCGTGGAGTGGAATCGGTATGCACTTTATGATTCTGAATACCTGGAAGGTATGAATTTCAGAGAAATAGTCAGGACATGGACCGACAAGCGGCTTTACACTGGTCACGAAATGAACGCAAACGTATTTCTTCAATTCAAACATAATCTGCATAAAAACTGGATTGTAAATGCCGGAATCAGATACGACTATAAGAAACGGAGAAATAACCGGATAATGCAGGCCTTTTCTCCCCGTGTATCGCTTATTTATCTTCGGGACGGACTGAATCTGAAAGCCAGTTATTCCAGGTCGTTTGTCGATGCACCCTATTATTACAGAAACAACGATATGGATACTTACTCCGGTGGCGAGAATCTGCAGGCTGAATATCTGAGTTCGTACCAGTTGACTTGTGCCTATCATTATCGCCCCTTTCATATAGATGTTGAATGCAACCTTTTCTACAACCGGGCTTCCCATTTTCTGTTTACCCAACCGGAAACCCGTATTTACGAAAATGCCGGTCTGCTGGATATGGGAGGTATCGAGGTAACCGCGCGTTACCGGGCAAACCGATTAAATCTGGATGCAAACTTGTGCTATCAGAGAGTATTGGGTTATACCAATTTCTTTGTTACCGACGGGTCGGTTAACAATGTGCCGGATTTTTCCGTGAACCTTGTAGCCGGCTATTTCCTGGTAAAGAAGAAAATATGGAACTGGTCTGCCCATGTAAAAATGAATTGTAATAGCCGTTGCTATACACAGGTCAGCGTATTGGAAAACGGACTCAACGGAGATGCCACCAATTATACTGTCCGTCTGCCGGGCTATACTGTTTTCTCTTTCACTACCAGATGCAGGTACAAACAGATAGAAGGCAGTCTGGGAGTTGAGAATCTCTTTAATAACCGATATGAATGTGGAGGAGCAAATATCCCCATCCGGCAGAAAGGACGGTGGATTTCCGGTAGTATATTGTATAATTTCTAAATCAAAAAACAATAATGAAAACAAATATTCAAGAAACTTTTTTTCAGTCATTCTCTACTTGGGGTGACCAAACGGCCGTCATTGCGAAAGACGGTACTGTCTCTTATCAGGAACTGGAACGTTATTCCGGGAAAATAGCACAAATTGTCCGCCAACATTTTCCGGTGACTCATGCATCCGGCTTCCGCAATGTCTGTATCGGAGTTTGTATGGGACGGAATAAAACGCTGGTTCCTGCAATTATGGGCATCTTTCGATTGGGGGCGACTTATCTGCCCATAGATCCTGCTTTGCCGGATAACCGTAAACGATACATGGCCGAAAATGCAGGCATGGTTTTGTTATTGACCGATTCACCGGATGGAGTCAGTGGAATTCCGGAAGCCTGCCAGCTCCATCTGGACTTGTCAGCACTCTCCGGCCCCTCCATTGACGGATATGCCGAGGTCTTCCCCGATGATTGCGCCTACATCATATATACTTCCGGGACGACAGGAAATCCCAAGGGGGTACAGATCAGTTATTCCAATCTGGGGACATTTACAAAGAACCTGATGAATACGGAACTTTATCATTTAGCCAACCCCTCGGACAGGTATCTCGCCTTTGCCAGTATCAGTTTTGATGCCTCCATATTAGAGTTAATGATGTGTGTGCCGATTGGGGGGACTTTGGTTTTGGCGGGGGAGGAGGAACGCAGGGACATTTCTTTGCTGGACGTACTGATCAGGCGTGAGCAAGTGAATGTGGCCTTTTTCGCTCCTTCATTATTGGGCATGTTTGCCAATCTTGACTTTCCGTTCATGAAGACTTTGCTGTTTGGTGCTGAGGCTATCAGTGAAAAGTTGTTTAATAGGCTGAAACAACAGCCATACCGGTTGATGAATGTCTATGGTCCGACAGAGAATACGGTACTCAGCACCATACGGATTGTAAATGATGAGACTTCGTACGACAATATCGGTTATCCGCTGGAAGGAACCACCTGCCATATCTTGTCCGAAGATCTTCAACAGGTGGTTGGTGGAGCAACAGGAGAGCTTTATTTGAGTGGTCCACAGGTTTCACCCGGATATATCGGGAATAAAGAGTTGAATGAAAAATCATTTATCTTCTATCATGGGGAACGGTTGTACAGGACAGGCGATTTGGTTCGGCAACAGCCTGACGGCTCTATACGTTTTATCGGACGAAAGGACACACAAGTCAAGATGCGGGGATTCCGTATTGAACTGAGTGAGATAACGGAATGCCTGAATAAGGACCCGGAGGTTGAGAAAGCTCACGTAGTGGTGGTAGAGCAGAATGGACGGCAATTATTGGGTGCTTACTTGCAACCATCAGTGCCCGGCTGTTTTCATCCGGAAGATGTAAAAGAACGTTTGCGGTCGGAACTTCCTTATTACATGATACCTAATTTATGGCAGGTGGTAGATCGTTTTCAGCGTACAATGAATGATAAGATCGACACTCGTTCACTTCCGTCTTTTGCTCCGGTGGAGTTGGAGTATGTCCCTCCGGTTCATCCGGGAGAAATCATTTTATGTGATATTTTGAAGGAAATGCTGAATTTACCCCGGGTCAGTGTTGAGGCCGGTTTGATTGATGACCTCGGAATGACTTCGTTGGATATACTGAGGCTGGTTACCGAGGCAAATAAAAGAGGATGCCCGATTAGTGTATCTGCCGTTTATGCTACCGATACTCTGCGCCGGCTGTTGGTGGTTCCCAGGCAAGAACCCGTTTATTGGTATAAGCAGCAAAATCTCAAAAAGCCGGTTATCATTCTGGTTTGCGGGTCTGCTTATTTCAATCATTGGTATTTTCACTTTGCCGACCGCTTATACGAAAAATATGATATTCTTGTGATAGATGCTGTTTACGATCACTTCTGGAAAGTGGCCGCGGATGTTACAGGATTGCTGGAATATTATGCCCGGGCGGTACAACCAATGATCCGGGAACGTACTGTTTACGCGCTTACCGGTTTCTGTATGGGTGCCGAACTGGCAATCGGCCTGGCCGAGTTGTTACGCCGCTCCATGGGGATAACACCGAAGGTTTTCGCACTCGACGGACAGGCCTGGCAGAATCCCGCTTTGTGCCAGAATTATCCTTTACTGATATTCCCCGGAGATACTGACGAGATGATACGTGAACGGAACGAAATCATTGATATTTATTTCAGTACGACTCCCAACCTGATTTATCAGGGAGAGGTGATTGTGTTGTTATCCGGATTATTCCATCAACAGGCCGGATTGTCTCCCGAAGAGGCATGGACAGAGGAAAACTACCGTATATTCCGGACTGAATATGACAATTGCGAAAGATTGTGGAACAAATATTATCCGAATGCTTCTGTCCTGCGATTACCGACAGATCATTGGCACTTTCTGGAAGGCGAATCACTGGAACAACTGATCACTGTTTTTTTTAAGTAAGTATCTATGCAGACAGACAATTTCACTTTGGGTAAGAAGGATCTTCTTATTTTGCTTGGGCTGACTCTTGTACTTCCTTTTCCGATCAACTGGGCATTGATCAGACTGAATCCGTTGACCCTGATGCCGGGTGCGGACGATGTGCCCACCTGGATTGGTTTCGGAGGTAGTTACATCGGAGGAATCATTGGCGGAGTCATTTCAATCTTGATTTTAAACAAGACACTTCGTCAAACCGGTGTACTCCACCATGACCTGAAACTTTTGCAGTTGGATACCATCATCTATACTCAGCAACAAGATTGGTTTACCGGTTTTAAACAAGAATTGGCTGAGAATCTGAAATCCATTGATCTATATGTGTTGAATACCATCGTTTCATCCATATCCATGAAGAATTATGCATATGCCAAAGAGGTCTTGAGCGAGATCAATAAAAACCTCGAATATCAGATGGTTGCTGCATCCTTTTCTTTCACCTCCTCCCGCCTTTCGCCGGAAGAGCAAAAATATATGCAATTGGTGCGTCGGATACAGACTGAATACAGTTCTTTTATCAAAGATATTCTTTACTATATTCCTTTGGCGGAAACGATGGCTTCCCGGAAAAAACTGAACTATGAGCAGTTGATGGACTATACGCTGTCCCAATACGATTATTTGCAGGGGCAGGAAGGAGAATCTGCTGTTTCCGGAGCCGTCATACCACGTGTTATGGAGATCGATCCTTCTGATAATATAGGTAAGGAGTTGGAACGGATTATGGAAGAAAGATTAACCGGGCGTACTTATCTATATCACATGAAGTCTGATCTTGCAGAGGTTACCCATCAATTAATTATTTATGAAGAACAGCGTATCAATGCCATCCTATATAAACCTGTGGGAGAAACACATTGACAGATATTAATATAAAATGGTATTTTTTTATTTCAGTATTAAAAGTGAATTTATATTTGTTTTTCTATTGATAAAAGGGTGTTTTAAACATTATATGTCTTTTATAAGAGAATACTTTCGGAAAGAATAATCTGGTATTCGGAAAAAAAAGCGCACTATACGGAACGTAAAATTTCTATAAGTTAATAAAATCCTATTTTTGCACTAAATGAAATTTAATAAGTTAAGTTATGAGCAAAAATAGAGGTCTATACAGGCTGTTTTTGTATTTTGTCTTTATCATGCCTGTGTTTTTAAGCTGCCGGCATAGTCCGGTAGAAATGCCGGACGGTATGTATGGAAGATGGAAATCATCCACAGACCGTCCGGACATAACATTAGGGACAGACAGCATAGGATATTTTGCTATTGTTCATCATCGTATTAATGACGGACGAGTCTGTCCGGTCCGCTATCCTCTTCATCTTAGTTCACCCACAAAAGGGTATATCCGGGCAGAGGGTTGTATTCTGTTTTATTATGACAGCCTGAAACATACTTTGTACTTTTCTCCCGGAGGAGATTATGCTAAATAATCGCATGGACGTACTTCAGTTAACTAACAATAAAATAATTATGAAAGAGAACTTGATCAAACCGTATTGTTATTGTGGTGAGTCGGAAAACTCATTGGTTGATAATGCTATTTTTGTGTACTTCAGTGATGAGTACAGAAGGGTGCTTCTGGATGAAATCTTATGGGTGGAAGCATCCGGAAGTTATTGTGTCATTTATATGGAGGATGGTGCCGAGATAACAGTGAGCTATCCTTTGGATCGTGTTTTCAACAATGATCTGCCTTGTAGCAAATTTAAAAGGATCCACCGGTCGTATGCTATCAATCTTTTTAAAGTGACCGGGTTTGCCGGTAACTACGTACACATCGGGAAAAAGATGTTGCCGGTGAGTGAATCTCACAAAAAGGACTTTCAAGCCTGTTTCCATAAGATTTATTCAAAACGGGCATTGGGAAAGTGACGAAAGGGAGTGGGAAGAAATCCGGCTCCGTCTAAAATTAAAAATTTACTACGCAAAGAACGTGCACTACCTTTGCATCGTAAGCTTACAAAAGAGAAAAAACAATTAAGTAACAAATTTAAAAACAATTATTATGGCAGTTGACAAAACACCGTCGCAAGTTGCAACCAGTGCGTTGCAGTCGATTCCGTTTGGTTCTATTATTGGTGGCCCGTTGAAGGCATGTGTGGAAGCGCAGGCTTTAGCAGCAAAAACAACTTGGGAGTTTATTCAGAACGTGGGTATTAATGTGAATCCGGAAACCGGTGAGAAAACAGCGGTTAACGTTTCGTTCTCATTCATTCAGGGCGGACGCCTGGTTCAGTTGAATATTCCGTTGCTGACTATCGTTCCTATTCCTTATATTGCAATCCGTGAAGTGGACATCAATTTTAAGGCTAATATCAGTGCTTCTTCTTCATCGGCAGCAGAAACAAACGAGTCAGTATCCAAAGATGCGGCCCTGAAGGCTTCGGCCAGTTTGGGATTGGGATGCTTCAAGATGAATGCCAATATGAATGCAAGCTATTCATCGAAAAAGGACTCTAAAGCGACTTCCGATTCTAAGTACAGTGTAGAGTATACTATGGACGTGGCTGTAAAAGCCGGACAGGACAGTATGCCTGCAGGTCTTTCTAAAATCTTGGAATTGCTGGGTAATTCATTGGATGTTTCCGATCCAACCGGTACATTGGAAGTGAACAGCAACTTGCTGCTGATTGAAGATGGCAAAGAGAAAGTACAGCTGATTGCTACCTATAAGGATCCTAATGGTCTGCTGGCTCCTGAAAAACTGACTATTTCCGGAACCGGTGCCAACGCTGCTGACTTTAAGGTAAGTGGTGACAGTAAAATTATCGATTTGCCGGAAGGTAAATACACTGTCAAAGCAGAGGGAAGCAAGAAGGAAGTTATTATCGAAGTGAAGAAAGATACGGCAGCTCCTCAGACTGGGACACCGGCATAACATTAATTAAAACTTAAGAACTCATAATATGGCTCAGTTAAGTTCAGTAATCGGCTCTATATTGCGTGATATTGTTTCGGCACAGCACGAGGCCAACCTTTATTCATTGTCGCTTGGCGACTCTTACGGGAAAGACGGAAAGGCGAAAGATTTTCAACTGCCTAATGTCATGGTCAGCGATATGGAACTGGATTTAAAATATGGTGTGAAAAGTGCATCGGAAAGTCAGCAACAGTTTAATATCAAATATGATAAGTTCCGTCAATTCCTCAAGGAACTGTGCGAACAGGTTGCGAGGGTAGCTATCAGCAGTGCCGCCACTACAGTGATGACCTCGGATATAGAGAGAAATGAAGGAGAGAAACACTTCTTTGAACGGCTTAAAAAAGAAAACAAACTTCATCAGGAATTCTGCACTTTTCTGAGCCGTAATATGAGAAACTCTTTCCGGAATAACCTCTATGATGCTGTGGACAGCAGTAATGGTTCTGTGAACAACGATGTTGTGATCAGCAGGCTGACGGATGTCGTGCGTAAAAAGTTTCTTTATGATACGGACCTTGATGATCTTTTTGCCGGAGAAGATGGAGAAAAACTTCGTGATACCGCTGAAAAGAACATTATAAAAGCGATGGAAGCTATTGTGAAAAAGCTCTCGGTAGACGCTAACTTCAAAAGTCTTCATTCATTTCCACAACTGGATGTGGCCATCACGGCTGATGAACTGATGAATATGCCTGAAGAAGCGATACACAGTTTTAAGATCAAGTTCAGTCCTCGCAATTATTCAGTCAGTCAAACGGACGATGATTCGTTACTGGAAGATTTTGTAATGCGATAATCAATCCTAATCAATTGGTACAATATGGATAAAAAGAAAGTTAGGAGCGTTAGTAGTCAGGTAATGGAACTTCAGCAATTAATTGCCGGTCCTTTGATCGCAACAATTGAAGCAGATTCATTATCTTCGCAAAGGTATCTGGATTATTTGATGAAAATAGCATTTGAATCTTATGATCCTGCAACAGGACGGACCGGTAAGATACGTATGCTTACGTTCAACTATCAGAGTCAGGATGCCGGTGGAGGAAGAAAACAAAGTGTGAGTATCCCGATACTTACGCTGGTACCTTTGCCACTGTTACAAGTGCAGGAGGCGGATTTCGATTTTGATATTAAAATCCTGGATGCTTTATCGGAGACAGCAGAAGAGAAATTCTCGCTGGAAGAAGGCAAAAGCGTGAGTGAGCCGCAAAGTGGGGGAGGATTCAAACTCCGGGCTTCGCTGGCTCCCAAACAGGGAGAGGGCAGCAGCACCTCAAATGTGCAGCAGAGCTTGTCGGCGAATATGAAAGTAAAGGTGAAGATGCGTCAGGCAGATGTGCCTGCCGGATTGTCCAACTTACTACATCTGACGGCAAGCAATATGCAAGTAGAAGAGACTGAAACTGAAGAAATAACGGAAGGAGGAAAGAAATGAATAATGTAGCAGAACATGCCCGTGAACAGAAAGCCGGGATGAAGTGTCCGCAATGCGGAACGTTTATTGAAACATCGATTTTTGAGTTGTTGACATCCAATGCCTTGCAATGTCCATCCTGTCACTTGCGTCTGAACATAGACCGTATGAAATCAAAACCGGCTTTTGACGCATTACGGAAAGTGCAGAATGCACAAGAGAATCTGGAGAGAAAGAGCAAATTCAACGGCTAAGTGCACGGATTATGAAATTAACTTTTTTCAAACGGGTGGGGGAGAAGATCCGCCATCCGTTCCGAAAGGAAAATACGGAAACTGTTGTAGTTTCGGAAGCTGTTCCTCAGCCGGAAGTGGATAATGCAGCTGAAATAACGATAAATGAACCTTCCGTTGCGATGTCGGCAGACAAATGTGCGGAACAGGCACGCTATTTTCTGTTGAAAGATAACAAACTGGTCGGTAAGCCTCTCAGTAGTTATCATCCCGAAATACGGATTATCCATGTCGATAGTTTTGTAAATGCCTTTTTGTTTTTCTTGCGTATGTGCGATCAGCGTTTGCTGACTTATCGCCAGACAGGAGAGCACTTGCATTGCACTGCTGTTTTTCCGGACGAAAGCGGGAATTTGTATTTTACTAACAAGGTGACTTGTCGTAACAAGGAAAATACAGTTGCGGTCTTAAAGATTGACTATATGGGTCTTAAACCCAGGATTAGTGAAATAAGATTTGAATTAAACATTAAAAAATAAAAGAGTATGAATCCTATATTAAATAAAATGGGCGCAAACGCCAATGAACAAAAAAAACTCCTGATGGAGTGTGCGGCAATGCTGGAAAAGTACGTGAACAGATTTCCGGCAGAAAAGGGATGTGCTTCATTCTTAGGTGAAGACATGAAATTATGGAAAGAAGTTTATTATCCCAAACTTGTCCAGACGGACATTCTGCCGGACGGAAAATTCTTTAGTGGTACTTCATCGGGAAATAGTGGTATTGGTACAGACGGTTATTTTACCGGTTATGAATTCTTCCAGTTTATATATCGTGCCTATAAGTCGCTTTACGAGCTGGAAAAGGCAGGACAGATGAGATGATAAATAAAAACTAATTGGAATATGAAAACGATTAAATTGGATTATGAAGGCGAAGAAGCTCTCTTGTTGTGTCAGGGGCTGAAACGCAATGGCTATTCAGTGAATGAAAGCCGGATTTTCACACAGGAAATGAAAGAATCGGTTGTTGATTTTCAACAGAAAAGCCAACTGGATGCTGATGGGATCGTGGGATACCGTACTTGGGAATCCCTGTTTTTTACAGGACGTCCCACTACTGAACGTTTGATAGAAGAAGATTTTGTTCTTGTTGCCCGATTGCTCGATGTGGAAGTGGCTGCTTTAAAAGCCGTACAGCAAGTGGAGACAGGCGGAAAAGGAGGATTCTTTTCTTCCGGTAAGCCCGCTATCCTTTTCGAAGGTCATATTTTCTGGAATCAGTTGAAAAAGCGGAATATCAATCCTGAATCGCATGTGAAAGGGAATGAAAACATTCTCTATCCCAAATGGGAGAAAGGACATTATAAAGGCGGTATGGGTGAATACGATCGTTTGGAACAAGCCCGCCAAATCAATCATGAAGCAGCGGATGCTTCTGCCAGTTGGGGGATGTTCCAGATTATGGGTTTTAACTATGCGGCCTGCGGAGAGAAGAGTGTCGACAGTTTTGTAAAAGCTATGTGTGCGAGTGAATGCAGCCAGTTAATATTGTCTGCCCGATTTATCAAACAATCCGGAATGCTTCCCGCTTTGCAAGCCAAAGACTGGGCAGAGTTTGCCAGACGTTACAATGGTCCTGCTTATAAGGAGAATCGTTATGATGAAAAATTAGCAAAAGCTTACCAGAAATTTTTGTAGGCCAATTACAGACCTGAAGCGTCTCAATGAAATTTGAATTTAAAAAGAACTATGGATTAAAAAGAGCGGTGAGCAAGCTGTGAAGCTTGTTCACCGTTCATCGTTATTATCTTTATTTCTCAGAAAAATATTTCAGGAATTGAGTACGTTCAAACATATTGATACCTTCTACATCTTTGGCGTTCAATTTACCTTTGAATTGCGAGATGTGTTTGAAGCCTTTTCTTTCCATCCATGCACCCAGAAAACGGTTCATTTCTCCTATAAACAAGTTGGTGTTCTGGTAAATGGCACTGCATACCTCTATGGCAGATGCTCCGGCTAAAATGGCTTTTACGATTGCGTCCGGTTTATGAATACCTCCCGAAGCGGCATAATCTATTTTAGTAACCAATGATGAAGAAATACCTATCCAACGCAGGGTTGCCGAAAGGTCGGACGCGTTGCTGAACACGTCACCTGAAGTATGCTCCATCTTCTCTACATCAATATCCGGTTGATAGAAACGGTTGAAGAGAACAACTGCCGCTGCACCGTTGGCATATAGTTGATCGATCAGGGCTACGGGATTCGTAAAGTTACTGCCTAACTTCATAATAACCGGAATACGAATCGTTTTCTTTATATGGCTTAAGATATCGATGTGACGCTGTTCAAATGAACCATATTTATATTGGATGTCCGATTGCAAAGCAAGAATGTTGATTTCCAGCGCATCTGCACCGGCTTCTTCTATTTGCTTGGCAAAGTCTATCCATTCTGAGTCAGTATAGCAGTTTATACTTGCAATGACGGGAATGGTGCAGGCCTTTTTGCTTTCTTTAATCAGTTCCAGATATTCAGCCAGTTTGTGATTGCGGATATATTCAGCCAGATAGTCACTTCCTTCCGGATAATAAGACGGGTTTCTCAAGCGGTCAGCTTCCAGCATAATTTGCTCTTCGAACAGTGATTTCAGGACAATAGCTCCTGCACCGGCTGCTTCCAGCTTAGCGTTTTTAGCAGCGCTGTTAGTGAGTCCCGAACTACTGATGATAACAGGATTTTTTAAAGTCAATCCCGCAAAGGTTGTTTTTAAGTCGGCCATGGTAATTATTGTTAATGGTTTTTCAATGAATTTTCTGTTTCATTGTTTCAATTATTAATAAACTCTTTCCCCGAAAATTTTACTTCCTACTCTTACCAGCGTGCTGCCTTCTGCAATGGCGAGGTGATAATCGTGGGACATCCCCATTGAGAGTTCGCAAAAAGTCGGTTCGTCAGCAAAATATTGTTTTTTCACTTCGTGGAAGAAACAATTTAAAGAACGGAATTCCCGTTCGATTTGTTCTTTCGAATCTGTGTTGGTAGCCATTCCCATCAGTCCGCATATCTGTATGTTTGCCAGTGCTTTCCATTCGTCGGCATTCAACATCTCCTTGCATTCGTCAAAACTGAAACCAAATTTGGTTTCTTCCTGGGCAATATGTATTTGCAGCAAACAGCGAATGACTCTTCCTGCTTTGATAGCTTGTTTATTTACTTCCGCTAACAACTTGTACGAGTCGATTCCATGAATCATGGACACATACGGAGCCATATATTTGATTTTGTTTGTCTGCAAGTGCCCGATAAAATGCCACTCAATGTCCTTGGGCAGGCTTTCATACTTGCCTGTCATCTCCTGCACTTTGCTTTCTCCGAAAATTCTTTGTCCTGTACGATAAGCTTCTTCAATAGCTTCGTTCGGGTGGAATTTCGAAACCGCAACCAGTCGAACGCCGGATGGCAATTCGGCCAGGACCTGCTTTAAGTTATCAGTAACATTCATTTTGTATTGGTTTTGAGTTTTATTCACCACAGAGGACACAGAGAACACAGAGAATATCTTTCTCTTAAACATCTTAATAAACAAGAGATTAAAACTCTGTGTCCTCCGTGTACTCTGTGGTGAATCGTATTCATTTCTGATCGAATATTATACTTCTGGTTTATCATTAGGCTCAGAACTATACGGATATACATCCATAATTGCTGTTTCAGCAACAGAACCGATCTGATAATCAGCCATTGTACCTTTCATGCCTTCATCCAGCTTCTTTACAGCATCGCGCAGATCGGCGGCCTGCACCAAAACTTGAGTCGATGTTTTCTTTTCGGCACCGCTTTTTTCGTCCAGTGTGATAAAAATCAGTTTACACTTAAACCAGCAGTCAGCAGCCTCTTCTTCGCTGGGGAAAAGTTCACTATAGTTGGCTCGTTTGATATCCGATACGGTAAATTCTCCTGTAATGAACGGGGTCATCTCCTCAATAATGCGTGCTTCTGCTTCTGTAAAGCTGAGTGCATCCACGAGATAAGGTTCAGTAACTTTCTTGTTCATTCCGTTTTCCATCAATTTCTCGTAACGGATCTTACACTCAAACCAAGTATGCATTGACATATTCTCTTTTGATTTTTAAGTAGTTAATATATGATTTACTATATAGATCTGCTTGTTTGCTAATCTATTCTACCACAAAGATAGTTCAAAATCTCTCTTTATGCTGTGATAAAGATAAGAATTTATTGCCAGTTTATTGTAATTTATCACCTCGCAGCCCGGAATAGGGGCTTATTGAGGGATTTTTAGTTGATGAATTCGTAAGTTGATACTTGGTATACAATTTCATACAACATATCAAGTATGTGGGATTTAGTGCCTGTAATTTATGGCAATAGTGATTGCCTGAGGAGTGGCCCGCAAGTGGAGGGTAAATTGAGGCAACATTACCTCGATTTTAATAAAAAGCCTGTTTCCCGGTAATATTCAGCGGTAAATTTACCTGTTTCCAGATAAATTACACACCTGTTTCCGTGGTGCGTTTCATTAGGAACTGCAGGGGTTTCGGATTTAGAGAAATGGTATCATTTGATGGCGAGAGACCGGAAAGAGAAGAGGTGTTAGAAGCAAGCAAGAAGGAACTGATTATACAAAAATAGCCTATACGGTTTATATAGACTATTCTTTTTTATATCCGGGTTACCACAAAGCGACTTTTCCTAAATTGCCAATTTCAAGTTTAGCGCTTATTCCCATAGCCTTGAAAACTCTGGAAATAGTAGAAAAAGTCAGGTTCTTCCCGTTCTCGATCCGGGAGATCTGCGCTCTTTGCACCCCGATCAAGTTACCTAATTCTTCTTGGGTCAGATTCTTTGATTGCCGGGCTTGTTTGATCGCTTCGCCAATCAGAAACGAATGCAGGTCCGCTTCAAACTTATCTCTCTTGGGAGTGTCTTTTTCTCCTATGTGCCTATCTAATATTTCTTCTTCTGTATAAAACTTCATTGTTTCCATACGCTTTATTTTTTTGAGTTAAAATATGCTTTTCTGATCTCTTCGGCTTTGGCTGTTTCTTTGGGCGGTGTCTTTTGAGTCTTCTTGATAAATCCATGCGTGGCAATCACCAACGTGTCTGCGCCGCTATCTTTGTCCCAAAAGGCCAGCAGCCTGTATTTTACTTTCTTATAGAATGTCCTGAACTCCCAAATGTCCGTATCATCTAATTTTTTAAAGAGTTCGGGGTCAATCACAAACTTCGCTTTGGCAATGTTGTAGATGATCTTGTCTTTGATCTTTGAGGGTAAGTGATTCAGAAAATCGTCTGCCTCCTTTGAATATACAACCTTGAATTTAGCTTTTACTTCCATTACTTTTATTTTGATGCAAAAATAAGCAAATGGTTCCATATAAAGAAACATTTTCCCAAAGAAATAAAATAAATTAATATAAAAGACAGCTTCCCGGTATGGGGCTTTTTTTGTACCGTTTCTTAATTGGATAATAATAAACAAGGCATTCAGGAGTAAAAAATGTTCCCGTTGTTCAAAGGAAGAAGAACGAGTGGAGTTATCGGTGGAATAAATGGAAGAAAACCATTACAGTTACTGAAATCAGACCAATTGTAACTTTAAGAAGGTTTGTGTTTTCTATGTCGATTGTTTTATCTGATGATGCCTTAGTTAAGATTATGATCTTGTTGGATATAAACTACACAATGATAGTTCTTTAGATACTGAGTTTGAGAAACTGGAACAGGTAATCTATTTTTCCTTTATTTTCTTTTTTGCCTTTACTTGTTCGTCCCATTGTCATTACATTTTAATCATTGTGTCGTGATGTCGTGTTGTTTGTCGCTACAGAAAATGATATCCAAAAGTTCGGTTGCAAGTTTGAAACCTGGACATTTTATGATACTATCTTCTTCTGTCGGATAACCAAGGAGATTAATGCTACCATACCAAACTATAGATTTATCTATGACACATGAACATAATGACAAATTGGGTACAACCCTTACGAATAATCCTTGATTTTTTAGATACTCTGTTTGTTCGTTTGAAGCGGATGTAATAATCGCTACTTCAATGCCGTTTGTTTGAAGTTCTTTTAGGATTTTGACAAATGCATTTCGTTCTGTGTGATAGAGTTTTGGAGAAGATACTACAATGGATTGTTTTGAACTTTTCAATGCTTTTGTAAATGACTGACGGAATGTGCTTCCATTGAAAATCTGTCCTTCATACGAAGATGATTGTAAACTATCGATATTGTTAAACAAGGTAGGGTTGTCTTTGGACAATACACTATAACCAATAGCAGCATATCCCTTGAGCCGTTTTCGGTACATATTTTCACAAACAGGTTCGTGTATATCAACATAATCATAGACACGCACATCCGTTTTACCTTCTCTCTCCCGGTGTAAACGACCTGCATATTGGGCAACCAGCCCTTTCCATGATATAGGAAGAGCAAGAAATAGCGTATCCAATCGTGGATAATCAAATCCTTCGCCAATGTATTTTCCTGTAGCCACTATCACAAGAGGGGCATCTTGCGGTATGTCATACAGTCTTTGAAAGGCTTCTCGCTTGTTCCTAGTTGACCCTTCTCCTGTCAGTTGGATTACATTGGCGATATGTGGTTCCAGCATCTCGGCAAGCAATTTCACATGAGATGTTCTGTTTGTCAATATAATAGGAGTGCGACTTTCCGCTACATTATGCAGCACGTCTTCTACAATAAGTGTGTTTCGGATTTCAGACTCAGAAAGCGATTGCGATAATGCCGTAAACGACTGTTTGTCATCAGTTATTGGACGATAAGATGTGAATCTGGGCACAAGATAACGCCGAAACGATTGTTTTTCTATTTGCGCTTTAGCATCAGACGAGTATCGAATCGGTCCGCATTGCATAAAGATGATGGGTTGCAAACCATCCTTACGGATTGGCGTAGCCGTAAGCCCGTAAACAAAATGCGATGTGATGTTTTTAAGTACATTTTCGAATGTTACGGAAGACACGTGATGACATTCATCCACAATGACCATTCCGTATTCTTGAACGAAAGGCTTGACTTCACCATTTTCAAAGCATGATTGCATAAGTGCAATATCGATAACTCCATGTAGTGTGTTTGAGGTTGAATCTAAACAGCCGATGGGTGAGAAAGCATTCTTTCTACCACGCTTCTTGGGAATATCTGGTTCTGTGAAATCAATGTCAAGAAATTCGGAAAGGCGTTCGTGCCATTGCAAAAGCAATGCTTTTGAGTGAATCAGTATGAGCGTGTTTACCTTTTTTCGGGCAATCAATGCTGCTGCCGTTACGGTTTTTCCAAAAGCGGTTGTTGCTGATAGTACCCCATTGGTGTGAGCCATGAGGGTATTGATGGCATTTAATTGCTCTTCACGTTCCTTGCCTTTAAATGCTACGGCAATATGTTTGCCTTGATTAGTTCTATCTACTATTTCATAAGTGACGCCAAGAGATGATAGCATTGCTGTTATTGCGTCTTCGCAACCACGAGGCATTACAATATATTCATCTGTGAAATCGGCACGACAAATAATGCGAGGAACATTGTAAGTGGAGATTCGCATAGCCTGTTTACTGTAGAACTCAGGATTCTTGAATGCTGCGATACGTTTAAGATGATTGACTACCGTATCGGAAATGGAGTGCAGCGGAATGTATATCTTATCCGACTTGTTGATTTTCAGCCTCCCATCGAAATCATTCCGTGTAATATTCTGAATAATAGGGGACTCCCACGGTTTTGTCTCTGAAGATGTTGCCAATGCTCCAAAATCTTCCTGCCGGTATTGAGCCAGTAATCCATCCACAACACTTTCATCTATCTTCTTTATACCGTATAAATAAGCCCATTGGTCTTTGAAAGGTAGAAATTCTTCATCTACAAAAACACTGTTGCCTGCTTTTCTTGCTCTGCCTTGCAATGGCAAGGCTATCAGATTTCCGAAACCACCTTCTGGTAGCCTGTCTTGATTGGGGAAGAAGCGGTCGTATGAATCAAATGTAATACGCCCGTTTAGTTTCATGGCTTCTGTCAGGATGGTGTTACCTAATTTCCTTGCTTTGTAGGAAGGTATAGGTTCTTTAAAGAAAGTCCATACGTGCGCCCCGTTACCGGAGCGTGAGCGTTCTATGCTGTATGGAATTTCCCAGTTCCTGCAAACTGCAATGAAAGCCAATACATCCTCTTTGTATCCGTGAGTGCAATTCTTGTCGTCAAAATCGGCACATAGAAAAGAGCATTTATTGTCGAGGGTGATAGCATATAGCCCAATTACGTCACATCCATTTTCATCTTTTCCCTCCAAATGGCGATAGATGTCTTGGTTTGCCAAAGGAGCAAAGTTTCGGTTCCGGCATTCTGTACACTTGTTTCGTTTTTTGTCACAGACACCTCTGTACCATTCGTTGATACAGACCGGTTGATAGCCACCTTTTTCAGCGGTCTTGCTAAACCATCTTCGTGCAAAGACATCTTCACGACCTTTGAAGAAACTGCGAAACAAGGCAACTTTTTCATCGAGAGAGAGCTTGATGGGAGGGAACGTGATGGAAGAGAATGTCGACTCGTTCGTAATATTCTTGGCAGGATATACAATGCCGTGTTGTAGAAGAATTGATTTCAACTCTTCGTTTTCATCCAATAGGGTATTATACCTCTTAATTAGAGCATTGTATTTCTCCTGAAGATTTTCCATCTCATTTTGCAGCCAATAATTCGCAAAGCAGTGCTATTCCAAAATTTAAGAAGGTCCCTGCAAGAACATATTCGGTTTTAGCGGTATCCTTAGTAATAACCAATTGTTTGTATTTTTCGGAATTTATTTTGAAGCAAGTGGCATAGTTTCTTTGCTTCAGTTCAATGGCTTTAGATGCTGATAATGAAGTGGAAGACACTATATCTGCAGAAATGGTTGCATACATATTTTTTGCTTTTTGTTTCAAGTGCAAAAATAATAATTTTATCTGTCGCTGTCAAGAACAATAGCTTATAAAAGCTATAATGTTAATTTATAGATGATTTAGGATGTAATTTGGAAATATGCACTTATAGGCTATGCAGTGATTCTGCATTATTATATGTGAAAATGATAGTCAAGACTAAAAATGGTTGCTTTTAATTCTGTATTCCATACACTTGTGAAGTAATGCTTAATGATATTAAATATTATGGGGGTGCGTAGGGGCAAATCGAAGTTTCACGTTCTTAATTATAATATATGGTTACTTGTTTATCCATTGTATGAAAGTAAGGAAATGCAATATATTATTGATTATTCTTAATTAATGGCAAAGTGTTGATGAGATTCATTTTATTTATCATATTTTCTTTATGTTTGCCTTTGGTCATGCAAGGACAAGAACAAAATGTGTGGACACAAAATGACTCTTTGAAGTTAAAGAAAGTATTGGCAGGACAAGCTGAAATCCGAATTAACCAGAAGGTATTAAGAGAACTTGACAGAGTTTTTTCTTCTCCACGACGCTTATTTAAATTTCAATCTCGTTCTGCCATTTTACCAATCAAAGATTTCCTATTCTACAGACCTAACGTCTTTAGTAAATACCATATATCCACTTTTAAAGTTAATGAGTTGAATATCTGGCAAGATTCACTCTTCATGAAGGTCTACATGTTGGGCAATAAACAGTTATTTATAAAATCCCAGTTAGACACAGGGGATTCCCGAGTATTGATAAAGAGGAAAACTGATATACAGTTCAAGTTTACAGACCATTTGGCGTATCGTGTTTATGGTGGCTATACTATTGATAAGAACCGAACAGTAATATTGCCAACTACGGCTACTCCATATTATGTGGGCACAGGTTTTTCTTATAGTCTCAATAAGAAATTACAGTTAAAAACAGGGATAGAGTATCAGTACAATGTTGTTTATAAGCGTTGGGAATGGGTTTGGAATTCCGGTATCCGTTTTAACTTTTAATGATTTCAGGTTAGATTCTCTACTTGTGTTGAGCTATGGAATAAACCTTTATATGCTTTACTATATAGATTGGAAGATTTCGTTAAAATAGAGTGGTCTCTCTGATACAAAAAAGTATTCTTATAAATACAGTTTGTTATCCTTATAATTAACATTGTTAACTCTCTTTCTTGGCCATTTTTATTCTTGTGTGCAAATAACAAGCCTTTTGCATTTAAAACACTTGTTATTTGCATCCAAAGAATAAACTTTAACTCTGTGTTAAAACAAAGCTTTTACTGACAGATGTTTTGAACTTTGAATGGTTTGTATTTCAGCTTGTTAAGTTTGATATTTACTTCTTAGGCTTATTGAAGATCTCTGTAGACTAAAACCGATATACTTGCTTTTTTGTCAACTATGAAAAGAGGGGCTGTACTGTTCCCTTTCTTTCATAATCTGACAGTCTGAGAATGGCATTTACTTCGTTCACCTCGTTAATTCCTAATCTTTTCAGGATATCTGCCAGACCCAGATAATTGTGGGCCATTGTATTAAAGGCGTATCCTGTTATCGGTAGGGGAACAGAATCCTCTTTCCCCTCGGGGGGGAACTGCAGTTACGGATGCTCCGTTTTACGGGAATGGTACGAGTGAGAGGTTGTTCGATATCGGTCTGTGTCTGCCTTCGGGACCTACATTGACAGATGAGGATATCAGGAGAGTGGTAGATACGATCAGGAAGATGTAGTGAAACTATAATATTCATTGCAAAGAGAATCGGCTGGAATGTTCTAAATGTTTCAGCCGATTTTTTGTATTCAGTTTACCGTTCCGGTTGTTTGCTTGTATAACTTTTATTTGTGGTGCGTTGCTTTTGGATATATTTTTTTTACCTTTGTGGAAAATAAATAAAAGAATATACTTATGGAAAAATTGCATATCCGGAAGATTGCTTCATTGGGGTTGATGCTATGCTTTTTTACGGGGGTAGGAGCACAGACACCTGTCAAAGTGGAAAAAGGGAAAGAGCATAAATCGAATACTGTAATACCTGCTGTCAAGGGAAATGTGACAGATACCTTGTCACTTGTATCATTTAACGATTTCCATGGAGCCTTTGCCTGCGATAAGGGAGTGCCCGGGGCAGGGAAATTAGTACAAACTATCTTGACTCAAAAAGAAAAAAACAAAAATACAATAGTGCTTTCGGTCGGTGATAATTTCAGCGGGAGTTATTTCTCAAGAATTACAAGAGGTAATCCGTTGCCTGAAATGTTTCGGGAGATGGATGTCAAGATGTCAGCGGTAGGTAACCATGAATTTGACTGGGGATTACCTTATCTGACGGATACAGCCAAAGTATATATGAACTTTGTAGCTGCCAATATCATTTCAGAACGGGGGGATTCGTTGGAGTGGGCAAAACCTTACCGGATTGTGAATCTGGAGATGAAAAACGGAGGAATGGTGCGTGTTGCTTTTGTCGGATTGACAACAACGGAAACTGCCCATAAGACGAGTCCGGAAAATATCAAAGGATTGGCTTTTGTCCATCCCACATATGTTGCCCGTGTCGAGACGGCTTGCCGGTTGAAGAAAGATGGGAAGGTGGATCTGGTGGTGCTTCTGATGCACATTGGTACCAATATGAAAAATAAAGATATTATTGAAGAAGAGAATGCCAAGTCACTTCCTTATCTTAATGGAGTGGACGCTATCATTTCCGGTCATTCCCATGAAGTGGTGCTTAGTAAGGTGAACGATGTTCCCATCATTCAGGCAGGAGTCAACGGTACACACGTCGGTAAACTGGATTTCAAGGTTGTCAGAGAAGGAGGGAGTTGTAAGGTTTCTTATATCGGTGGCGATACTATTCGTACCGGTGAGGTTTCGAATCCATATATTGATTCATTGGTCAATAATGTACTGGAAGAATATGGATTGTCGGATAGCTTGACTAATGCTGAGGATGCTTTGATCCATGACCGTACCGTTAATAAGTGGGACTATACATCTGTGGGAGCTTATGTGACTGCTGCCTACGTGCAGAGTTTCTTGCAAAGTGAATGTGTGGCGGATGAATTGAAAAAATTACCTGTGATTGGAGTGAATCATTACGGGGGCTTACGTGCCAGTATTCCGGCCGGAAAGGTCACAAGGCTGCGTGCCGGTAATGTGCTTCCATTCGGTGGTAATGTGGTGACTTATCGGTTTACGGGTGAACGATTGAAGCAGTTGTTGGACGATGGACGCAGAAATAAAAATGGTTTTCTGCAAACTTCTTACTTAAAATTACATTTGAATTCTAAAGGAAATATTGAAACGATAACCGACTGCCGTACCAATAAGATAATCCGTGATGACGATAAATGTATTGTTGTGTTGGATGCTTTCATTACTTCCGGTGGTGACGGTTATGACAGCAAATTATTTTCAGGTTATGAAATAGGAGATTTTAATAATCAGAAACTTGAAACAACCACGGCTTTTATCGATTATTTGAAGAGTCTGAAAGGGTTTATTTCGTCTGCGGCTGCACCGATACCCATAGTGCAAAAGTAAAAAATTAGAGCTAAGATAAAAGCGATCAGGCGGTTTAAAATGTAATTACACATTTTGAGCCGTCTGATCGCTTTTGTGTTTTTTAAGTTTTTTGTCTTTCACTTATTAATAAATTATTGCTAAATTCGAACGATTTTTTGCAAATCGACATTGTTTACTAATAATTTAATTTATATGGAAAATCTGGAAACAGCGCTTCTGCTGATGGTAGTCGGAATGGCAACTGTCTTTGCTATTCTCCTTCTTGTGATCTATTTAGGAAAATTACTCATCTCTTTAGTTAATAAATATGCCCCTGAGGAACAGCTTCCTGCAAAGCAGGGTACCCAATCACCGGTTCCTATTCCCGGAAATATTGTTGCAGCCATTACGGCGGCCGTTAATGTGGTGACTCAGGGAAAAGGGAAAGTGGCTAAAATCGAGAAAATCTGAAAATTAATCTTATAGAATAATACCGAAAACGGAAATGAAAAGAGAAGTAAAATTTAGTCTGGTTTTTAGAGACATGTGGCAGTCTGCCGGTAAATATGTGCCTCGGGTAGACCAGTTGGTGAAGGTAGCACCTGCTATTGTTGAAATGGGATGTTTTGCCCGGGTAGAAACAAACGGCGGTGGTTTTGAACAAGTAAATCTATTGTTTGGTGAGAACCCCAATAAATCTGTGCGCGCATGGACGAAGCCCTTCCATGAGGCCGGAATACAAACCCATATGTTGGATCGTGCCCTTAACGGGCTTCGTATGAGCCCTGTTCCGGCCGATGTGCGTAAGTTGTTTTATAAAGTAAAGAAAGCACAGGGGACGGATATCACCCGTACATTCTGCGGACTGAATGATATACGCAATATTGCACCTTCTATCACTTATGCCAAAGATGCAGGAATGATTTCGCAATGTTCGCTTTGTATCACCCATTCGCCGATTCACACGGTGGAGTACTACACCAACATGGCATTAGAATTAATTAAATTGGGGGCGGACGAGATTTGCATTAAAGACATGGCAGGTATCGGACGTCCCGTTTCTTTAGGCAAGATTGTGGCAAATATCAAAGCAGCACATCCCGATATTCCTATTCAATATCACAGTCACGCGGGACCGGGCTTTAACATGGCCAGCATTTTGGAAGTCTGTGAAGCCGGGTGTGATTATGTGGATGTCGGAATGGAACCGTTGTCATGGGGAACGGGACATGCCGATTTGTTGAGTGTGCAGGCCATGTTGAAGGATGCGGGATTCCAGGTGCCTGAGATTAATATGGAGGCCTATATGAAGGTGCGGGCCCTGATTCAGGAATTCATGGACGACTTTCTGGGGCTGTATATCAGTCCGAAAAACCGGCTGATGAATTCATTATTGATAGCTCCGGGACTTCCGGGCGGAATGATGGGAAGCCTGATGGCGGATTTGGAAACGAATCTGGAATCCATTAATAAGTATAAGGCAAAACACAATCTTCCTTTCATGACACAAGATCAGCTTCTGATCAAGTTGTTCAATGAAGTGGCTTATGTATGGCCCCGCGTCGGATATCCTCCTTTGGTAACTCCCTTCAGCCAGTATGTGAAAAATCTCTCGATGATGAATGTTATCGCGATGGAGAAAGGAAAAGAGCGTTGGGGAATGATCGCTGATGATATTTGGGATATGATTCTGGGTAAAGCCGGACGCCTGCCGGGCAAGCTCGCTCCTGAGATAATAGAGAAAGCCGAGAGAGAAGGAAGGAAATTCTTTGAGGGAAATCCGCAGGATAACTATCCGGACGATCTTGACAAATATCGCAAACTGATGAAAGAAAAGAAGTGGGAGATAGGCGAGGACGATGAAGAACTCTTTGAATATGCGATGCATCCGGCTCAATATGAAGCTTATAAGAGCGGGAAAGCGAAAGAAGATTTCTTGGCTGATGTGGCAAAACGCAGGGCGGAGAAAGAACAGGCACCTGCTGAAGAGGCAAAACCCAAAACACTTACAGTACAGGTAGACGGGCAAGCTTACCGGGTGACAGTTGCTTACGGAGATACGGAACTGCCTGTTGCACCGGCTTCACAGCCGTCTGCTGCTGCAGGTGAGGGAAAAGAGGTGCTTTCTCCGCTCGAAGGAAAATTCTTCCTGGTGAAGAATGCGCAGGAGACTCCACTCAAAGTAGGCGATGCGGTAAAAGAAGGTGATGTGCTTTGCTACGTGGAAGCAATGAAAACCTATAATGCCATCCGTGCTGAATTTGGTGGAACGGTAACAGCTATTTCTGCAAATCCCGGCGATACGGTTTCTGAAGATGATGTATTAATGAAGATAGGATGATGAACGGAATATTTGAAAAATTATATGATATGACTGCTTTCAGCAATATTGTTGCCGAACCGCAGTTTTTGGTGATGTATGTCATCGCCTTCGTTCTCTTGTATCTGGGTATAAAGAAACAATACGAGCCCCTCTTATTGGTGCCGATTGCCTTTGGAGTATTGCTGGCTAACTTCCCCGGTGGAGGCATGGGAGTGATACAGGCTGACGAGAATGGCATGATCTTGGTGAACGGAGTAATGAAGAATATCTGGGAGATGCCTCTCCATGATATTGCTCATGAATTGGGATTGATGAACTTTGTATATTATATGCTTATAAAGACAGGGTTTCTTCCCCCGATCATTTTTATGGGAGTGGGAGCATTGACGGACTTCGGGCCGATGCTTCGCAATCTGCGTCTGTCGATCTTCGGGGCTGCGGCCCAATTGGGTATCTTCACCGTATTGTTGGTAGCTATCCTAATGGGATTTACACCCAGTGAAGCGGCTTCTTTGGGAATTATCGGTGGTGCGGACGGGCCTACGGCTATCTTTACCACCATCAAGTTGGCTCCTCATCTGTTGGGACCGATTGCGATTGCCGCCTATTCTTATATGGCACTGGTTCCGGTTATCATACCATTGGTCGTTCGGCTTTTGTGTACCAAGAAGGAACTGAGCATTAATATGAAAGAGCAGGAAAAGAAATACCCTTCGAAAACGGAAATTAAAAATCTCCGCGTACTGAAGATTGTTTTCCCGATTGTGGTGACTACGGTTGTAGCTCTTTTTGTACCGAGTGCAGTGCCTTTGATCGGTATGCTGATGTTCGGTAACCTGGTGAAAGAGATCGGTGCCAATACTTTCCGTCTGTTTGACGCAGCTTCAAATAGTATAATGAATGCGGCAACCATTTTCCTGGGTTTGTCGGTAGGAGCCACTATGACGAGTGAAGCCTTCCTGAACTGGACGACTATCGGCATTGTGGTAGGAGGATTCCTGGCTTTTGCGTTGTCTATAGCAGGAGGTATCTTCTTTGTGAAACTGGTGAACCTGTTTACGAAGAAAAAGATTAATCCGCTGATTGGTGCTACGGGACTTAGTGCCGTTCCTATGGCCAGCCGTGTAGCCAATGACATTGCCTTGAAATATGATCCTAAAAATCATGTATTGCAATATTGCATGGCCAGCAATATCTCGGGAGTGATCGGGTCTGCCGTAGCGGCAGGGGTGCTGATCTCTTTTCTGTCTTAATTGAAGCCGGAAGGGTATCCGGTTTATCATAGGTGATAAAAAATGTTCCTCCGACCACGCCTGGCCGGAGGAACACACACAAACAAAACAAATAAAAGCTGCCACGATTCACATCGGGACGCCCCTACGCCCGGCATTAAACCGGGACTTATAAATATTGAAAGGGATCAACATTTATTCTTTTGAAAAGTCTTTGATTCGTTGCTCTTCCGATAATTGGCATATAAGCAGTATATTGTCTTTTTCAGCCACGATATAGTCATTCAGGCCTTGTATGACTACCCGTTTCTCTTGTGAGGTATGTACCATGCAGTTCCGGCTTTCGTACATCCGGACATCTGTTCCTACTGTGGCATTGCCTTCTTTGTCTTTGGGCAACAGACTCTGCAGTGCTCCCCAGGTTCCCAAGTCGGACCATCCGAACTTTGCGGGCAGTACATAAATCTCTTCTGCTTTTTCCATCACCGCATAATCTATTGAAATGCTTTCGGCTGTGGGAAATAGTCTTTTTACAGTCTCTTCCTCACGTTCTGTATAGAAGTCGGGATAAATCCGGTCGAAGATCTGTGCTATGCCCGGTGCATAAACCCGCATGACAGCTGTGATTGTTCTCACATTCCATACGAAAATCCCTGCATTCCAGAAATAATTACCTGCCGCCAGATATTTTTCGGCTGTCTCCCTATTGGGTTTCTCCCTGAAAGACTCTACATGGAATATTTCTTTATCCCTTGCTATGGGTTCGCCTGCGGCAATATACCCATAACCGGTTTCCGGACGTCCGGGTTTTATTCCGAGTGTAATGATGGCACTGCTTTTATCCGTAAACGAGAGTGCCTTGTCTATTACTCTGCGAAATTCGGTGGTATCAATCACCACTTGGTCAGAAGGAGTGACCACAATGTTGGCATCCGGATATTTCTTTTTTATTTTCCAGCAGGCATACGCTATGCAAGGAGCCGTATTTCTGGGACAGGGCTCTGCCAGTATGTTGTTTTCCGGTATACCCGGCAATTGTTCCTGAACAATGTCTTTATACCTTTCAGATGTGACTACCCATATGTTTTCTTGCGGGCAAAGGTTGCCGAATCTTTCGGCTGTCAATTGGAGCAGTGTTTTCCCACATCCCAATATATCTATGAATTGTTTGGGACATTCCGGTGTACTCATCGGCCAGAAGCGGCTTCCTATGCCACCGGCCATAATTACTACATGATTATTCATCGTTGGTCCTTTCCTTTTATTTGTTACGTTTGCCGAACAGTTTCCCTATCCAGTTTGAATCACCGGCCGATTTCTGTCTGTCAGATAGAACGGGTTCGTATGGTTTTTGTTCATGGATCATCTGGTAGATGGTTCCCCAGTCAGGCAAACCTCCCAGGTTTCGGTCATCAATAAAAAGGTCTGCTTTCAGTTTGCGGGAGAATCCGTGATGATTCTTTTCTTCTTCCGGATAGTCTTTATTGACGGCATAGAAGTAGACTCCCCGCTGCCGGCACCATTCAATGGCTTCTTCAAGTAACTCACCTTCGCGTACAGTCCATAAAATCAGTTTGTGACGTTCTTTTGCCAGCATTTTCAGAGTCTCTGTGGCGAATGGAATTTCTTCTCCGATCTTCGGATAGCGGTGTTCTACGATGGTACCATCAAAATCAACAGCAATCGTCATGTAATTAGTGTGTGTGAATGGTTATTATTATTTAGTTTCGGGAATGTATACAATCATGGCATTGCATCCCGTTTTGTTTTCGTATCCCATCGCTTCCGGAGTCGATTCGGTGATTCGTTCGGGCGCGATATGATGTTTTTCTATCAATCTTTTCCGGATGGCTTCCGAACGGCGGCTGCGCAATTCCTGGTCTGCTTTCTTGTCTGTAAGATTATCGCTGAAAGCAATGATTTGGATGCTTGAGCTATTATCCTTCATCCATTCACCTATACCGTCTATCTTCTGTCCCTGTTCTTCACTGACGAATGAACTGAATTCATCGAACATGATGTCGATGGAGAGTGCATCTTTTTGCGGAACAATCATTAAGTTCTGGCCATCCATTATCTTCCGGCGCTCCTTTAATTCCTGTTTCATTTGCATTACCTCTTCACAAAGTATCCCTACTTTCTGCTTTATTTCCAGTAGATCCGTTTCCGGCATATAGAGTGATTGGGTACTGTTATTTATATTCTTCCGATATTTATCTCTGAAAGTATATGCAAGTCCGATTGTCAGGTTGCTTTGCATATAAATTTTGTTGTTCAGTTCCTTGTTGTAGTATTTGGGTAAAATCTTCAATCCCGGTTCTATAAATACACTGAACTTTCTGTTTACATTATACGAAGCCTGAATTGAGAAGTTCCCCGAAATAGTGTTTACTCTTGTGTATTTCGGGTCATTGTCTCCAAAGTCATAATAGTTGAAACCGGCACCTAAAATAGCCGTCAGGTTGAATCTTTTGAATCCATTATTTCCTATCAGAGTCAGCATATAATCCAGGTTTGCGCTGAGTTGTGTGGCCTCTGCATTATTTTCTATCCGGTTCTTACCAATCTCCGCAGTGGCCCTGAAGCCCGAGAAAGGTGTCAGATATACTCCTCCGGAGACTTTGCCGCCTGCATACACGTTACCGATAGTCTTGGTCATCCATTCTCCATTCAGAGCACCCGATACAAACCAATTATCTTTTTCAAACTTTTCCTTGACGTTTGGCTGTTCCTGTGCCTGTAAGTTACAAGTTGTCAGTAGCAGTGCTGCCCCAACGATCCATTTATTTTGTTTCAATCCCAATATACTTGTCATGGTTGTGCTATATTAATACGACATTTATTGATGCAATCTGTTTCTTTTTGTTTCCCGGACCGGTCACGACAATTGAAGTGATATAGAGTTTATCTCCTTTTTCCAACTGTCTGATCAATTCCATTTGCCTGGCCGAGAATTTGTTTCCGGTGTTGGTTATTGAAGTTACCGCTTTACTGTTTCCTTTAATCAATACCATTTCAAAACTGTTAATCTCGTAGTTGGCTTTCGGACCATCACTGATTGAAGCCCCCAATTGTGTCATGTTGGATACCAGCCGTTTGTTAATGGGTACATTTCCTCGGTATTGCACTGTATTTCCATTGTCATCCGTACAGAGGATATAGGGTGTCGGATCGGGCAATGCCTTTACGGTATATCGATACTCGGCCAGTTGTCTTGCCACTCCGTTTTTTATCTGTGTGGCGGTTATGGTTGCTGTCTGTGCTTTTTCATTGGGAACGGCGATGCATTGATTTCCTCTTTTAAGTATCTTTCCATTAGTCATATTGAATGTCACCTCGTTGAATGGGATTCCCGCAGTCAGTATATTTAACGGGTTTTCATAGTCGGTATACAAGATACTTGTTAAGGTGGGTGTAATCTGTACTACAGGCAAATCCACCGTTCCGTCTCTATTTACTATCATCTGGTCTTCATTGATAAATACAAAGGTCCCGTTTTTTCCGTCTTCCGCTTCTTCATACAGCAATGACCGATATACTTCGTTTACACACAGCAGCACCTCTTCCTGTATTTTGTTTATAAATGTCACTCCACCGATGGCAGGGAGGTAGGAGAACGTCTCTTTTTCCCAGGAAATGCCTGTGCCCGGTCCTTCCGTATCCAGATAAGTGCCGACCAGTTTCCGGTGTGATTCATTTTTAATCAGTGACAGCGTCTCCGCTTTGAATGCTTCCAGTGAGAGCCTGAGCATTTTGCCTTTGCCTCCGGTCACCGACAGGAATACTTCCGGCACAGCATTCAGATCGTCTTTAGCCTTCAGCTTTCCCGTTTCATATTTTTCTTTGTCCGCTTTCCGCGCAATATCTTCTTTCAGTTCTTCCAGTGTGCCCATCAGCTTCCCTGCTGTTGCGTCTATGCTCTGTGCTGATAAGGTTGCCTGGTCATTCCGGCTGTTGTTGATTCGTTCCAGTAAAGTCCGGTTATATTCTTCCAACTGCTCTATTTGTGGAAGATAATCATTATTCATCAGTCCATATCCTTCCAAGACATCCGATGATATATTGATAGCCAGCATGGCAATCAGCACCACATACAGCAGGTTTATCATTTTTTGTCTTGGCGGTAATGTATATTTAGCCATGTGTTTCTGTTATTTCCCTGTTTTCACGTTCATGGCATTCAGCATCTGACTGTATTGTTTGTTAAGCAATTCAATGTATGCTGCCATTTTTTCCATCTCTTTTTTCAACTCTTCCGAATTCATATCGTTCAACGACCTGGCATGTTCGGTCATGCCTTTAATCTGTGCTTCGTATGTTTCATTGAGTTTTCCGATGTTGCTTTCCAATCTCTTCAGTTGCTGCAGGTACTTTTCCGTCACCAGCGTGTCTGCTACTCCCGTGTTCGGATTTATGTTTGCGTTTTTGTCATTCAATAACGGAAACACTCTTTCCCATTTGTACTCTCTTGCCGGTTCATCAAATCCGGAGATGAAGAAAATGAATACTTCCGTAAATAATCCGATCATCAATAACAGATTATCATAAGGCATGTGAGCTATTTTAAATACAGCTCCCAGAATTACAAGACAGGCTCCCCAACAATAACAGAGGTTATAGAAACGTTTTCCTGTTCTGCTCGATAAGAATTTACTTAATTTCATTGGTCAATCCGTTTTTGAATTCTCCACAGAGTGTACCGATTTTTGCCCGGTTGATCATTTCTTTTATCGGTATAAAAACGACCGCTACCAATCAGTGTAATTCTGTGGAGAATCTCTGAGTTATTAGAATTTGTATATTACGCCTACGGTCATCATGCCGGCGGCAAACACATCATCCTTATTTTCCATATCATAGAACTTGGTGCTGATTTTAATTCCCGGTTCTGCAAAGACACTTAGTTTCGAGTTCAGTTTGAAGGCAGCCTGCAGAGAGAAATTACCGCTTATCGTATTCGTTTTCGATAAATTCGGAAAGTCGTTATCAAATGAATAGTAGTTGTATCCCAGTCCGAAAATCGCATTCAGCCGGAACTTGCTGTCTTCATTTGTATAGTTCTTCATCAAGCTCACCATGATGTCTGCTCCGGCACCTGCCGTTACAGCGTTGTATCCGTCTTTCAGCCACACATTACCGGCCTCTGCGTTGACACGCAGACCGATAATCTTGTTTAGCCACACTCCGCCGGATACTTTACCTCCCAGCATGTTGCTTGCCGAACCGTTTAAAGCCGATAGTCCATTTATACCTCCCGACACAAACCACTCCGGTTTGAACGGATTGTCCTGTGCTTTCATATTTCCGAATGCCATCAGCAATCCTACCAAGAGCAATACTGTTTTTATATTATTCAGCTTCATAATTTAGTTATTTAGTAAAAGAATAGTGTTTACAGGATCTATTTTAAACTTTACCTCCCGAGTGCTGGCTTGCTTCCACATTCGTGTAAGTTATCTTCATTCCCGTATAAAATTTCAGAGTAATCGTTACAGTTCTTCCGCCACTGATTTTGAACGTGTATTTCTTTTCGCAATATTTGGCCTGGTTCAGGTAATACAGAATATGGTTACCGCTGATACCGGCTACCAGTTCCTGATTCACTTTGTATATGCCTGTCGTGCCTTCTTGCGCTTCGATGGCACTGTTGATCATAGATGCCATTCCTTTTGCATCCGTAGCGTTTACACCGGCATTGGCTAATGCTGTTTCCGGAGTCACTGTATATTCCCATCCGGCTGTTGCCTCAAAGTTGATTTTATATTCAGGGATGGCTGTCATATTTCCTTCGTTACTCTTTTTCTCCTCTTTGTTTGTCTCGCCTATTTGTTCAGAACCGGTAGTCTTGTTACTTTTGATACGCATTGAATACTTACCGGACAGTGTTGCTCCGGCAGGTAATGTAAATGTATAGCTGTTCGATGCCACGTCATAGGCAGCATCAGCCACTTTGTCCCAGCTTTCTCCGGCTCTTGTTGCCGCTTTCTGGTTGTACACTTCCACGTCCTCAAATGTGGCATTTTCCGAGGCTTTGTTCACCACTGCCAGCGTGACCGGTTTGGCAAGTGTCACGGCCTCCGTTGTTGCCACTTCGATGTTGGCAATAGCCACCGGAGTTTCCACTGTTCCTGTTGTCACGGTAGTTGTGGCGGCTGCAGGCTCTTCATAAGGAGTGATGCTTACGTTGGTTGTTGTTTCAATCGCTCCAGGGGGGACAATTACGGCTGCTTCCGCCTTTGTCATGTCACTGTGCCCTTTGTCTGTTACAATTATTTCTTCTGTCGCTTCGGCATCTATTTCCTTGGCGGGACTCTGCTTGCTTAGTTTTACGCTTAAGCTCACCATGCTGCGGTTCTCCGCATTGTCTGCAATGGTGGCCTGTGCATTATCTATACTCAGGTATCCTTCTTTTGTAAAAGTAACGGTATATGTTTTCTTACTGTCTACCGTCAGTTTGTATGCTCCTTCCGCATCTGTGGTAGCTGTAGCCTCGCCTGCCTTTACTTCCACACCGGGCAGAGCAGTGCTTCCTTCGGTAACTTTACCTGCGATGTAGTACTCTATCGTTTTCTCGGCAGGGTCCACTACTATTTCCGGCTTCTTCTCGTCTTCGCCGAAAGAGCATCCGGTTGTTCCCAAGGTGGTTGCCACCAGCAACACACCTATCTTAAATAAGTCACTTTTTTTCATAATCATTTTTGTCATTAAGAAAATATTAAAATTGCTTTTTATTTCTCTCTTTTTCGATACTTCTGATCAGGAAGTATCGTATATATTCCGGTTGGAAGTATCCGCTGCTCCGGTTCTCTGCCGGACGTGTCTGATAGGTATATCCCATTTTCTTATCGGCATACTCACCCCATGACACCATGCTGTATTCGGCTGCAAAGAATTCGGCCGGCTTGATTCTTATGGCATGGTTCCGGTTCCATTTCTTTCCGGGCAACGGGATGGCAAAATGAAAGCCCCCGTTGATCTCTCCTTCTACGTACATGGCGTATACTCCCACAGCATATTCTCCGAAGTGGCGTGTGCAGTCACCTCTTATTCCGTAGTCGCCGTATAGATACCTTCCGGCCTGTAAATCCAATTGGACATTGAATTGCGGAACATAGAGCGAACCTTTCACGGCCGCGTTGATGCGTTGCCTTGTTCCGATATACCATCCTTCGTCCGTGATGGCCGAATATCCGGTTGTTCCTATCTGTGCGCCCAGTTCCACCCGTCCGTTCCCGGTGCGGTATTTCACTTCCGCCTGTGCGCCGATCCGGTGATTGGTAAAGTTACCTATCACGATGCGTCCCAGAAAGTTGTTACGGAACCTTATCTCCTGTGAGAGTGTCATCACACCCGGCCGTATCTTCCGGTATTCCCCTTTCATATTGGTTGCGATGGGGAAAACCACCTGTGCTGTTGCTTCTGCTCCTTTCCATAAAGCCATTTCCACGGCAGGAGACAGATTCACCGTATATGAATATAATTTCTCAAAAGTCGAGTTTTCTAAAGACACTTCCGGATACAGGACGATGTCCGCTTTCCATGCCGAGCGGTTGATCACTTCTGTGCTTTCCTTCAATAACCGCATGGGACGGTCGGTGCTGTAACTCAGGCCCATCCGTTCGTATACCTCTTTCAGCGTTATCTTACCGGCCTTGTAACCGGTTATCAATGTATCCGGCAGACAGATACTCAGTTGGGGTATCCCGTTTCCGTCCAGCGCCACCAGTTCCAGATTTCCGTTACTTATGCCTTCCATTCCGGCGACAATCGCTTTTCCTATTCCGCGATAAGTTCCCCGATATACATTGTCCTCAAAAGCAGCGATGGTTGTTCCTCCGGCTTCGGCTGTCCGGATATTCTCCAGACCTAACTCCCTGAGTTTACGGGCCACTTGCGCATCAATCATGACAGGGCAGGAGAGGAGCAACCCGATTATAATTATTAATTTCTTCTTCATACGGATTAATGGATTAAAACGCATTCATATCGTATTCCGGCAGAAATACATTTAAACTCCCGGGTAAATACATTCAGCGAGAGATGTTTCCACAATTTGGCTGCTGCTCCTACGTTAAATCCGTCGGAGTCATACTCGGCCATGACGGACAGTGGTTTGCAAAAGGAGGGAGTATAGCTGAGGCCGCCGAATATGCCGTCCTGTAAGATATACTTGTCTTTACTCAATGGGTGATAGTAACCTGCGGTCGCTGCCAGTCGATGTTCGCCTATCCTAAAGTTCTTTGTAACCACTCCGTATACGGACGCGAAATAATTTGTACCCTTGTCCTTGAACGGGTCGTTGCTTCCAATGACTACTGCCGGCCAATATTTACCTTCTTTCAGCGGACGTATCCTGACCGATAAAGACCTGTCCTGCTGATTGAATTTGGGCTTTGTAGCCATATAGTCACTTTTCAGCAAGATGCAACGGTAATTCAATTCTAAGAATGAAAAGAAAGTGATGTTCACGAAATAGTTTCCGGAATTATATTTAAACGGATTCAGTTCTTTGGGCAAGTAGTTGCCACCGATCATAAACGTTCCCGTCTGCTGCATCTCGGCGGTCGGAATGTTCATCATCCCCGTTGTCCCCATGGTGTACTGTGCCTTGATTCCCGATGCCATCACCATTACACAGACCGTTAATACTGCTTTTTTTAATCTCATTGATTTATGTTATATGGAGAATTTTTCTTTGGTGATGTTCCATAGGAACAAGGCATTTCCGATGATATACCGGCGCCACATCCGTTTAGGCTCTTTGATCAGGCGATACAGCCATTCCAACCCGTGCTCCTGCCACCAGACCGGAGCACGTTCCACCGTACCCGCAAAGAAGTCGAATACCGCTCCAATGGTTCCTATGTGTCCGTTCACCTCCAGTTCATCCAGATGCGTATATGCCCATTTCTCTTGTTTGGGAGCCGTCATGCCTATCCATAACAAGTCCGGCTTTACCGCATTTACGGCATCTATCATCATTCGGTTTTCTTCGTGTGTAAACTCCGGTTTGTAGGGAGGAGAGTAAGTCTTGATCTGAATATTCGGATATATGGTTTTAGCTTTTTCTTTAATCAGCTTAAGTGTATTCCCGTTGCTTCCCAGAAAGTAGCAGATGCCTCCTTTCCGATTCAACCGTCCCATTTCATATTCAAAAAGATCCCATCCGGCGGTACGTTCTATGCTCTCTTTCCGGAGCCACCTGAAAGCCAGCACCATGCTTGCCCCGTCCGGAATCAGTGCTCCGCCTTTAAGCAAGGCTTCTGCAAATTCATCATCTTTCAGCGCCGTATTATATGAATGGGCATTAATCGTGTTTATCAATAATTTACCTTCAGGCAATACCGATAAGTCGCTCCTGTGCTTCAGGAGTGAAACTGTTTTAAGCTTCAACATGTTTTGTGAAAAAGGAATGGGTGGTTATAAGTACGCTACGCTGTTACCTGTCACGAAGAACAGGCTTTCGAATGATGTGGTAAGAATTTCTTTGCAAAGGTATGCTTTTTCGGATAAAGAGAAAAATTTTATTGAAAAAAGATATCTGTGCATATTGTTTTCATGTGGTGTGCCTTTCCTTCTGTTATTGTGACAATACTTTTTCATATAGACTAATCATCTGCTTGGCTTTATTATCCCACGATAGTTCCTCTTGACGGGCTTTGCAATTTTCAGACATTTGCTTTAGTACATCTCTGTGGTTGAATAGATATGTTATCTTCTCCGCAAAATCGTTGATGGATTGTTGCGGAGTAGATAAGGGAACTTTTACTCCCACTTGTTCGTTGACAGAATCTCCATGGCCACAAGTGTTAAAACATAATACAGGTAAGTTGTTGCTGAATGCTTCTAATATAACATGTGGAGTACCTTCTGCTATACTGGTGAAAAAGAATAGATCGCAGATTCGCATCAGTTTTTGGACCTCTTCATGGGAAATTCTGCTGTGCCATACACAATTACTTTCAATCTTTAACTTTTTCGTTATATCTTTATATTGTAATTCTTCTTCTAAGCTTCCTCCAACAATATGTAATCTTATATTCAACTTTTTGATTGTTGCGATTGTTTCTAAGGCGAGCGTTAGTTGTTTAGTGAAAATAAATCTACCCACCCAAAGGAGCTCTAAAGAAGTATTATTATGTTTAGGAAATACTAATGGGACATTTGATATTTCACAGCCTGATTCATTTATTAAGATAGCATTGCATTGAAAATATTTTTTTAATGCTTGTTGCGAGTCTGATGATGCCGCTATCACGAAATTTGCCTTATTGATAGCATTCTTAACTCTTGTTGCAGATCTTAATTGTATCATATTTAATATGTTTTTGCTATATATGAATAATTTGTTTTTCCATCCAGCTTTATTTAAATATGATGTGGGAAATTTTTCTTTTGCATTTATTGGTCCCCAAATAAATGGAACTCTTTCAATTTTCCAAAGATATCCGGGCTCTCTAAAGCCGATCATGTTAAGTTGGTGTATGATGTCTATTCGATTGTTTTTTATGATATTATTTGCTATCTTTAAGGTCTTTTTTTGCCATTTTTTGTAGTAATAATAGAAACGCCAATCTCCTTGATTCCAACACATCTTTCTTACTTCTTCCGATACTGGATTGTAATAAAAGTGCATATTCTTCCCTTGAGGTAGACTAGGGACTGTCGCTTCTATCTTGTCTTTGAATTCGCCTTCAGTGATGATGTGTAATTCACAATATTTGGCAAGATTTGTACACCAATTCCAAGCCATTCCGGGCTCACTACCCATATTGGGTGAACAAGCGTAGGCATTAATTAATATAGATAACATTTTTTGTAACGAACTAAATTTAGTATGAATTTCTGTTTAAAAATTGAAGATGATATTCTTTTTCTGAGATATTAGAGAATCTATCTCTGATTTTTTTCGCCGGAACTCCTCCCCATATTTCGCATGGTGGAACGTTTTTATTGACGATCGATCCTGAAGCTATTATGGATCCTTTTCCAATGGTGATACCTGCTATTATGGTAGAGTTGTGCCCTATCCATACGTCATCTTCAACTATTGTAAGTCCGTCTTTTCCTCTTTCACCATTCCAAATATATTCTCCTGGAGAAGTGAATACATGATCATTTCGTCCAATAAAACAGACTCTTCCTGCTATAAGTATATAATTCCCAAATTTAACATTAGAAGCCACATTACAATAATTTCCAAATTGTACATTGTTACCAATTGATATATCCATTTTGGCGAAAGATGTATGAGGCATTATTCTTACGAAACCATTATATTTTACCCATGGATATTTAAAATGGAAAAGATACCAAGTGCGTATTATGTTCATTATATACCTTAGCAAGAAATTGAATTTACTTCTTCCTGTTGGCATATTGTGATAATTTATTTTCATAATTTGTGGAAAACCTTTATATATTCATTAAAAGTACAAGGCATTAGATTCTCTGCCGGTCTTTTTCTTTTTGGATATTTTTGAAAAGCTATATTGAGAGTCTTAATAAATTCATCTTTTTTAAGTGGGTTAAATACTATGCCATTTGAAGAATTAATAAAGTCTACTGCTCCAATATATTGGCTGGCTATTACTGGGCATCCATAAATTAATGCTTCATTTACAACGGCACCGAAGGGTTCATAAAGACTAGGAAGAATTAAGAAATTTGCGACATCATACCAAGCATATAGTTCTATACCATTACTATATCCAGTAAATACAACTTTTTCTTCAATTTTAAGTATTTTGGCTTGTTCTTCTAAACCTTTTTTTTCTTTTCCGGTTCCAACAATAATAAGTTTGAAATTTTTGTTTTGAACTTTAGATAAAGCATTGAGCAACAGATCTAACCCTTTAATTTTTACTAATCTTCCTATATACAAAATTATTATTTCATCTTGTATGTTATATTTTTCTTTATTTTGCTTGATTATTATTTCAAATTGTGGTCGATAGGATAATAAAGATTGTGGATTTTGTATATTGGGACAAACTTCTACTTGTAATAAAGGAAATTTCTTTTGATACCATTGTTTTACGTTTTGACTATATACAATAATTCCATTTGAATTATTTAAAATAAATTTTCTTGCTATGGATTTGGCGCCATTTACCGCTTTTGCTATCTCTAAATTATCAGAAGTTGTTATATAGTATTTGTATGAACACATTTTCAACTTTTTGTATAATGCTACCAATACACTTGTTGGCGAATATTCATGAGAGAATACGATATCTGGTTTATGCTTTCTTATAAGTTTTAATATTCCCAGGCGTACAGGTCTATTTCCTATTTTAAAGCCATTATTTAAAAATACAGTATTTATATTCTGTAGTTTATTTAGTAAATCTTGTCTATTGTATGTGAACCCTTCGCATTCTGCATCTGTAAATACGATAGTTAAATCATAGAGTTTACCCATCTCATTGAATATATCTACTCTCCATGGGGGTAGATATTGATAGAAGACTAATGCTTTGCTTTTTTTCATCGTCCGATACAACTGTATTCAAATCCTAAATTCTTCATTTCTTGCGCATCATATATGTTACGTCCGTCAATGATTAGTGTTTTGTTCATTGATTTCTGCAATACCCCCCAGCTTGGCAGACGGAACTGTTTCCATTCTGTTATTAGCAGCAATGCGTCTGCGTTTAGAATCGCATCATACATATCTGCGGCATACTCTACTGCCTCACCTATACGGCGATGGCATTCATCCATTGCTATCGGATCGTATACACGTACCTTGCATCCTGCTTTGAGTAATTCGTCAATTGTGACCAAAGCCGTAGCTTCACGCATATCATCTGTTTCCGGTTTAAAAGCCAATCCCCAGATGGCAATGGTTTTTCCTTTTAAAGCTCCTCCATAATAGGCTGAAAGTTTTTTAAATAGAATGCTTTTCTGACTTTCGTTTACCTCTTCCACTGCTTTCAACACTTTCATTTCGTAGCCATTTTTTTCGGCTGTTTTTATCAATGCTTTTACATCCTTGGGGAAACAACTACCTCCATATCCACATCCCGGATAGAGGAATTTACTTCCGATACGGCTGTCCGCTCCGATACCTTTACGCACCATGTTCACATCCGCACCCACCACCTCGCATAGGTTTGCGATATCATTCATGAAACTGATACGTGTGGCCAGCATTGAGTTTGCCGCGTATTTTATCATTTCTGCCGAAGGAATATCTGTAAAAATAATTCGATAATTGTTCATCATAAATGGCTTGTAGAGTTTACTCATAAGCTCTCTGGCTCTTTCTGATTCTACGCCCACCACTACCCGGTCGGGGCTCATAAAGTCTTTTATGGCGGCACCTTCTTTCAGGAATTCCGGATTCGAAGCCACATCAAATTCTATTTCTACTCCTCTCTTATCCAGTTCCTCCTGAATGGCTGCCTTGACTTTCTTTGCGGTACCAACGGGTACGGTCGATTTGGTAACAAGTATCAGGTACCTCTTCATAGTCCGGCCCACTGTACGGGCAACTTCAAGTACATAGGTCAGGTCAGCACTGCCATCTTCGTCCGGGGGAGTACCTACCGCACTAAAAACAACATCCACATTGTCCAGGCATGTTGTAATATCTGTGGTGAAATTCAATCTGCCCTCCCGATGATTACGGAGTACCATCTCCTCTAACCCCGGCTCGTAAATAGGGATTTGTCCTTGTAATAATCTTGTTATCTTTTCTTCGTTCACGTCTACACAAGTCACGTTGACTCCCATTTCCGCAAAGCAAGTGCCGGATACTAATCCGACATAACCTGTACCTACTACTGCTATATTCATATTGATAATGGTTTAATGTCTTTTTTGATATGCTTTATAAATCTGTGTTATGATTCCTAAGATTGTTTTCCGGATTCCTACCATCTTGATGGTAAAAAGAATAGGATGTTGAACATGATTCTGCATCTTTTTTAATCGTTCATCTTTTAAGTTTAAAACAACTGGTAGTGCGACTTTTAGGAATGGTATACCGTGATGGGCTGACTTAAATGGTAGTTGGTAAATCCCTTTTAGATCTGCTATATGTTTATGCTGTTCAATATCCCATTGTGAACCATTCGAATAGAAATAATAAATATCGGTATGCGGATTAAGGAATGGGATGATATCGAAATATTTGTTTTTGCCACTCTTTTCCAGTCTGAAAACAAGAGGATTAATCTTTTCTGAACTTCGGTTCAATAACGATTTCAATTCGTATTGCGGATTAAATGCGAGTACCTTCTTTGTTTGAAGTAGAGAGCCATATAAGATGGCGGCATATGCTCCGGCTGAGCTTCCTAACATCACGGTATGATATCCTTCGGTTTCTTTTCTTAGAAATTCGATTAGCTTTTCCGGAGTGTTTATGTTTGAATTGATTCCTGCCAAATACCATTGTTTGAATACATCTCGTATGAAGATATGTTTATACGCTTTTTTTATGCGTGAACCATACCATTCGAAGAAATTCTTCTCAATAATTCTTTTCTTGAAAATCTCTTCTGTATTCGGATAATAGATATCATTGCTGCAAAAATAGACAGCGCAATAATCCTTATCCGTACACTGTGTATTGTATTCTATTAAATAGTTTGGCTGGTTGCGGTATACGTCTTGTACGATCTTAGAATCTGTTTGAAAAACAAAACAAGATTGATTGGCTATTTCCATAGTTGTGGGAATAAAACTCGGATATGAATAGATATAAAATGCTTCAGTGCTGTAGATAAACCGAAATTTCTTTTCTCAAAATGGAAGAAAGGGATCGGTTCGGCATATCCCAATGGGGAATATAAATTTTTGATACGTTGTACCAATGGGACTTCTTTTCGTGCCCATGCCGGCAAGCGGGGATTCAGGTCACATATACCTAAATACTCGGTTGACACATATATTTTAAACCCTGCTTTTCGCGCTCTGTATCCGTAATCTAAGTCACCTATGGCATGGCGGAAGGTCCAATCCAGATTTCCTATCTTATTGAAAATCATTGCAGGAATAAGAACACAGTTTCCATTGAATGTTTCGCATTCCTGTAGGTTACCATTAGGAGTTATTTTCCCTTTTGAGGTGTGGCCGCTATAGGTCGTTTCATTTCTTTGTGAGGAGCATATTGAAGCTACAATTATTGCTTGTTGATTGGTTTGCTTACTATGGAGCAACAGCTTATTTAATGTGTTGTCGAATAAGAATGTATCATCATTAAGCCATAAATAATAGTCATACTTTTTTCTTTTAGCTGCTTCTTCCCAAGCTGTGTACATTCCCCGGTTCCAAAACAAATTTCCTTTCGAATGGATTATGTTTACTTCGGGGAATTTTTGTGCGATAGCTTCCGGTGTACCGTCTGTGCATCCGTCATTGGTTAGATAGACATCAACATTATATCCTTGGATGGGAAGTTGTTTGTAAAGATTTCCAAGGCATTGGAGGGTTTTCTCTTTCCGGTTAAAGACAGTGAGTAAAACTGCTATTGATTTCATTACTTATATATTTTTTATGAATCTGGCAGGATTCCCTGCCCATATTTGGTTAGCAGGTACATTTTTGGTCACAACAGAGCCTGCTCCAATGATAGAGTTTTTTCCAATAGTAACCCCTTTTAGTATAATGGATTGTGCTCCAATGAATACACTGTTTTCAATGATGACAGGTTTCTCTATCCGCATTTTCAGGTCGTCACTGCTTTTACGTATTTCCGGATTTAAAGAATGAAAGTCTGTGTCATAGATGCATACACCTCCGCCTATTTTTACGTCATCACCTATGGATATGTATTTATGGCAGATCAAGGCTGCTTGTGATATACCTACGTTATTACCGATAATTAATTCTGCATTCCTATCTACGAAAAAAGTGCATTTTTGGTAACATCCCATGGGATTTCCTTTTATTCCGTTATTCATTGCGAATTTTTTGCCGATAATAAACTTTCCTCCCATAGCCACCATGATATAAGGAATTCCTGATGTGCGATAATCTTCAAATTGCACATTATTTCCTTTTAAAAGCCACCAACAATAAGCTTTCTCAAGGAGATTTCTTATTTTTCCATTTACTTTTCGGACCGACTTATAGATTAAGTTTAATATCATTGTTTTAATATGGACTGATAAATGTTATTCAAATTCTGAGCGTTTATTTCTCTGTTATGTCGTAACATTGCTATTTTCCGTTCATTTTTCATTAATTTCTCACATAACTCACTGTTCTCAAAAAGTTCACAAACTCGTTGTGCCAATAGAGCTGTCTCTTCGTATCGATAAAGAAAGCCTGTTTCGTTGTCTGTTACCATATCCATAGTTCCTCCTGTATAAGAAGCTATACAAGGTGTACCTATTAATTGCGCTTCTCCTACAGAATTAGGACTGTTCTCTATAGCTGAAGGACAGACGAATACGTGGGCCTTTGTATATTGTTCGGCCATTTCTTCTTCGGAAAGTATACCCAGAAAATGGATTGTATGTTCTACATGGTATGTTCTTATTAATCTTTGTATGTAGTTTGCAAAACCGTTTTTTCGTAAAAGGGAAGTTGATATAAAATTATTCCCGGCAACGTATATTTGTGTGTCAGGATAATACTGTAGAATAATAGGGAGAGCTTTTATTACTTGTTGCAATCCCTTGATTGGATAATGTGCCTGACTTAAAAAGATAGTATGCTTTTGGCAAGTATGGTACTCCCATTTTTTATAGTAAAAAGTAGGGCGTAATGTTTCATTACAGAAATGATATGTTACATTGGGAGAAATGGCCCATACATTTGACCGATCCCAACGGGTTCTGCCTATTACATGTTTTACGATGCGTAAGAGTTGGCGTTCGTATTCACCGCGTTGATACATTTTATGCTGTTGTATGGGGAGACTATCTTTTCGGATAATATCACGAAAAGTGCGTGCTTTTTGTATTTCCTTAATAGATATTCCTCCTAAATAATATTGTGCATACACGCTCACCATGCCTTGTATAGAGACAACCATATTTTTAGTGTTACAGGTTTTGGCGCATGCCAATGAATACGGGTATTCCGAACCATGTATATGGATAATGTCAGGTTTGAAGTGTTCTTCTATTTGTTTAAAAAATTGCTCCCATTCTTTGTTGTAATATTGATTCCCTTTTATTTGGGGAATTAAATAGTATTGTATTTTATGATTCGTTATTATCTTTAATTCTGTGCCCGGATATAAGGAAGCAACCGCTAAATCCAGATGCGAATTGCTTTCCAACAGAGCTATGGCGCCTGCATGCATCCATCCTCCTACAACCGGAGGTGTTATACGCAAATCATTGCAAGCTTCCGGAAAGATAATATTAGATACCCAAAGAACTTTCATATCTTTTTCGTTTTTTGATTAAAAAAATCCCTTTCACCCACTGCTGCATATCTTTATCAGTCATCATCCTGAATGGTTTGGAGAAACAAACTCCCAAGAATATGATATTCATCATGAAGAAGGTCTCAAATAAAGGTTTTTCCCAAATGAAACTCCATGTCCACAGGAAGGCTGTATATATACCGATTCCTTTCATATATAAACTTTTGCTTTTGTATATTGCTAAATAGCTGGCTCTGATATACATTAGAAAAAAAAGGATAACTCCTATAAGACCATACCAAAGTAAGATATCTAATATTCCTACTTCATTTCCGTATCTTCCGATTAGTTTGGTGGTTTCATCTTTTCCTCTGTCAACCCACAATGGTCCTTCGTCTCCAAAGGCAGGACTTCGTCCTGTTATCCAAGCATTATATTTATTCATTGTGTAAAAAACATTTTTATAGATAAATGTACGGGTATCTGCTTTTAAATTATCTTCATAATATCGCCCGTCAGCTCCTTTGGCTTTTACTTCATAATTTCCCTTTATATATTCATCCATTTTGAATATATTGAATTTTCCGCTTATTCCTAAAGACAGCAATACAATGGGAAGTGCCAATAAAACGACATGGATACATTTGAAAAACCAGGAGGGAATGATCTTCCCAAAATAGGAAATGCCTAAACCTATTGCGGATGCTACTAACATTTTAATCATGTCATTTCTTTGTTCTTGAGTAATGAAAAAGAAGAGGACAATCCCTAATAAGATCCATTTTCTCTTTCCCGGAATCAATGCAAAAAAAAGTAATAAAGTAGAATATGGAAGATAATTTAAGTATCCGGGGTCATGTAATAATAGAATAGAAATTCCAATTAATGGAAGATAGTATTTCCAAAAACATCGATATAATCCTTGAAGCCAGTATGGATTGGAACCTATCAATATAATACTATAAAATAATGTTGTAAGTAAAGTGTTTATTATAAACTTCCACATCCAATATCCTTCTGCATAATGGCAGCTTTTTAAAAAACCGATTATCAGCCATAATATAAAGGCACATGTGATGATATAGCCATATTTATCTATAGTCCTAAATGGTGCATATTTCCTTACTCCTCGTAATAGGAAGAAGAGTATGATAGCCTTGGACATCCAAAGGACGGGTTCGGGAAAAAGAAAAATTTGTGATACTATAATGTATAGCATCACACTGAAGCCGGCCCATACTAATGTATTGATATTATTCTTTAGTAGAATCATTATTTGGTTATGTTGGCTAGAATGATGGAAAATCTTCTTTTTATTCTATTCATGAGATTTCTGATTAATCGTTTGCAAGTTTGCTCTTTACCCCAGTGGTTGAGCTTTTTCTCATTAACATTTTCAAAATCGATGAACTTATTGGGCACGATGAGATAATGCCATAAGTTATTCGTTTTTATTTTCATAAATTTTCGTTGCTGAAAATGTGCATATAGCGTTTCTTCCCTTTGTTTTTTTCTATTTTCATCATAATAAATTCTGTAAAGTCTATTTTCGTTGTATTCGAAAATCAAATTTTTTCGTTCGGGGTGCATTACAGAGATAAAATTCAGGCTTAGACGCGGTACTTGAATGTCATCGAATAGTTTACTATTCCATATTTTTTGTGGATATAGATGTTCCCATAAATCACTCATTCCTTTGTGATTGTATTCGTCGAAAGCCGAATTCTTGGAACAAGAAAGAGCCTTTTTATAATATTGGAAACCATTTTCATGTGTTCTGAAGAAACTATTACAGAATTCGTTATTACGATATAAAGTGAGATGGCCCCAACCTGAAATAATAAAATATTGATTTAATACTTCTTTTGTCAGGAAGTGCCGGATGTTCCCATATATTAAATCAATATCACCGAATCCCCAAAAATCGTAATCTTGGATATAGTCTTGGAATACGTAACCATAAGTTGCTTTGAAATCACACAATTTATAGGGAGACGGAAGAGAAATAGGAAAGTCAAATCTAGATTGGAACTTTTCTCGTAATACTTCAAAGGTACATTTTATTACTTTTATATTATCTGTGGATTGAATGTTGCAATCAGTAAAGAACAGAAAGTCTATAGTTGGATTATTTATTGCAGATTGTCTCCAGAATTTAAATATGGGTGGTAATTTGCCGAAATAAGGGATTACGATGATGATTGATTTCATGACAAATATAGTTCCTTGAATAGTGATATATATTTATTAGTTATTTTTTCAGTCGTGAATCGTTGACAACTTTCGATAGTCTTTACTGCCATCCTGTTTCTTAAATCATCATTTGCAATTAAAGTTTTTAAGCGTTCAACGAAATATTTGATATTGTTATTGGGTATAATGAAGCCATTTTCTTTATCTGTAATTATGTCTGTTAGTGATTCAAAGCTATTGAATACTATTGGTACGACACCCATTTGCATGGCTTCCATTAATACCATTGGCCAGCCTTCAAAGCGTGATGTCATTAAAAAAATACTACCTTGACGATAATAGTTTTCAGGCTGCTGATATCCGACAAAGTGGATGCGTTTTAATTTTAATTTTATTGCCATTTGGGTGATGTGCTTAAATCCTTCACCACCACCGACAAAATCAAAGCTCCAATCATCAAAATGACCATCTTTTTCTATCTCATTCCATATTTTAATCATTAAATAAGCTCTTTTTTGATAGTTAGTGGAACATACAACAACTATTCTTTTTTGTTTACTGGAAATATTTTCAACAGGATAAGTAGTGTTGAAGACGATTGGATTTTCTATAGCGATCAGCTTGTTATTAGAAATATTGGGGAGTATCTTTTTGAATACGGGTATGAACTGAGGAGACAATAGTTGTATTTTATCGCTGTATTTCTCCATGTTCTTATACTGTTTCATCTCTTTTTTTTTTGATTTATATCTCCAATATGGTAGCAATGGAATCTTTGCTAATGTATAGATTTTATGTATCCAGTTATTTGAATCATAATAAATGTTCATTAATGATTCTAAAGGGAAATAGCGAAGTAAAGGCCTGTTATGATAGGCTGAAATAATTTTGGCTTTTGGGAATACCTCTTTTAGTAATTCCCAGTTTGTTCCTATAGGCTGGGTATTGTAAATAATGTCAATGGGATTGTCTTTGCAAAAAGCTTCAATTGACTTTTTATTACTTATTGTGAGTTTTATTTTTTCTTGGAAGAAAGTAGAGGGGTATCGGGAATCATTATAATACCCTAAATACACATTGTATCCTCTCTGTTTTAAATCTTTTGCTAATACATTTACAACAGTAGAAGTGCCTCCCATGTGTGGAGGATCTGCGTCGAAAGAAATAAAAAGTATATTCAATTTTCTCGTTTTGTGTTTATCTGCGTTACCAATAACATGAACCTTCTACAGCTTGATGTGTTGAAGGTCGTTCATTTTTATTAGGCCTTACCCAATATTCATTTTCTAATCCGGCATAATGAATGAATATTCCTTTCTCATAATGAGGAACGTCATGATCCCATCTGTTTCCCATAATGCCGAATAATAGTTGCAGTGAACCACCCATGTGTATCGCTTTTTTTCCTATCCGTTTCACATGGGCGGCCAATGGGAATCCATAAGCTCCGCAACCTATTAAGCATATATCAAACTCGCATTTATCTATTTCTCCTTTCATATATTCCAGTGCTTCAAACCAATCTTTGAATCCATTATTTTCTCCTCCTAAACTTTGGACTGCTTTAATGACAGTTAGGGTTTTAAATGGAGGGAGAATATTGGGATTCTTGAAGAGGTATTCCCTTTTAAGATACTGAGATTGGATTGTTTCTGCGAATGGATGAATGACCAGTATATTTTTGTTAGCTAATACTCTGCTCCATGGTTCTTTGCTCCAATACGGATCTAAATACATTAATTGTATTTTTAATGCGTTTTTTAATTCATCTGATAAGTAGTATTCATTTTTTTGCCAACTTCCTAATATGTCCACTTGGGGGGCGTTTTCGATTATAAGTTTACAAAATTTTTCTATGTTTTGTTTAGTAGGTGGAAAGAACCCACTCCAACGTTCCATTTGTTTAAATACATTGGATTCCCACCACCAACCTAAACTTTTTCCTTTTATGTATGTAATCCAGTTTCTTTTGTTTTGTTTTACTCCAATGTAATAAACTATTGTCATTAGTTCTGTAGCACCTAAACGAGCTATCATACATGGCTCCTCTTTTGATAGTGAGTTGTATATCATTTCTGATATATTGTCAGGGTTTTCTTCATATTTTAGTTCCGGTAACTGTTGTCTTTTGAATATGTGAGTGTACAATTTTCGAAAAGCTTTCAGGAGATAGATTGAATTTGTATTCATAATGCTTGTTTGAGTGATGCAGTATTAAATGTTCCGTCATTTTCAACCAATATCCAATCCGAGGAATCAGGATAACCATGCCAAAAAATGCGTGGACAGACTTTTATTCCTTGATTTAATAAAGCTGGTTTATAAGAGAATGAACTTTTGCTTGTTATTAATAAGTCGGCATATACCATATGAAGAAATGAATCTTGTGCATCCATATTCATGCACCAATGAAGATTTGGATAATGTGCGAATTCGGGATAGTCTTCTGGTTTTCCTTGTGAAAAGAAATAAATATGGACGGGCTTGTCGACATTTAGATTCTCTGTTACTTGCTTCAGTACTTTTTCAAAATAGTCATTACTTAAGAAACGCATGATTAAGTTGGGATTCTGAGGGTTATTCATTATATCCCCCCTACGAACGTGAATAGCTATATTAAAGGACTGTTTATCATAGATTAATTTATCACGTTCTCTTGAAGGAGCATGATAAAATTTTTGTTTTAAATCTTCCATTACTTCGTATTGTGCTGTGTAAGAATGGTCTTGCGGAGGACAAAATATAACCTTCTGTCCATTATAAGACGCTATTATCTTTTTAGCAAAAGATATGGACGCTTTATCGTTCTCAATAAAATGTGGTAGGCGTCTAAGTTTAAAACCTCTTCTTTGAAGTTCTTTCACACTGATTTCGTTGTGTCCGAAGCCTAAGAAATCATCCCATTGCGGAGTGGAAAATGATATATGGGCAAATTTTAAGTTTAATTGTTTACTCCACCAATAACCAGCTATCCAATTTGCCATTTGGTGCCCGATGCCTGCTCCCGGGTTGGGGCGTGCAGCAAAGTACATGTCATGAGTTGGAGCATAGTTTTGTTTGCTATGTAGCAAATAATGCCAGTAAGAACGATAGATGAATGGATATATGGGCATGCTATAGGTTAGTTTTACCAAGTAATTCCATAGACGCTCCTTCGCTTTGAATATGAATGTTTTTAAAGTCATTTTACTTTTGCTTAATTTAAATATAAAGAATCCCTTAATCCTATTGGGATCTTTTGTGTTTTTTTTGTTAAAAAAGTTTGTATTCTATCTGTTCGCTTGCGGCGTTTAAATATTGTGTTTTATTTTGTTTTTTAGACTTTTTACTAAAAGAGTTAATTTTTCCCGTTCTTCCACATTAATACCTTTATATAAGAATGACCCAATTAAGACTCCTGTACAGCAACTGACAGTTATGATAAGTCGTAAAACACCGAAAGGCATGATATTAGTAATGATTCCGCCTGTAAGAAGACTTATAGTCGTTATTATCAAGCAAGGGATTAATGTTGTAATGAAGTAAGAACGTGGTGGTATTTGACAGTTTTTCCATGCAAAATAAATACGTATCCCACCTTCGCAGATACTCCAGATGGCGATACTTATAAGATACATAGCGTAAGGGGGGGCCCCTAAATGAAATGCAATGTAAATTAGAGGCAATGGTAATATATTAAGGAATGTGACGATTAAACTGATGCGCTTTATGTTGCCTTGTGCAGATATGGAAGTATTTAAAACTAAAGTAAGCTGTTCGATAAGGGTTTTTATTAATTGCAAACGGGTGAAGATAACGGTATATTCCGGTACTTGCTTTAACCAAAGGGATAGAATGTAGGGAGCTTCGATGATTACAGGAAGTGTAAAGATGGCTGTTATCAGAAAAGTGAATTTACATCCGGATAGAGCTATCTTTGTGGATAAATCGTGATTGGAGGCTCCTGCGCTTTTGCCAATTACCGGGTTTAAGGCCTTTAACATATTACTTGCAAATACGGATAATTGACCTGATATTTGCCCTGCTATGCCTTGGGCTGCGTTTAATACGGTTCCGAAAAACATGTTTAGTACGATTCCTAAACCATAGTTGCCTATCATGCTTGTTGCGCTATTGCCAAAGCTCCATCCCGCAAAGCTTGTCATTTCTTTCATCATCGTCTTGTCCCAGTATTTCTTGGGTGCAATCGTGCATTCCGTATAATGTTTATGGCAATATATTCGCATTATGGTCAGCGTGATCAGTGGTATGCATGCCATCAAAACGCCATAAACAATCAGTTTGTCTGAGAAAGTATAAACAACGATAAGTGCTACTGATAACTTCAGTAATGATTCGATGATTCCTACGATGGCATAGTATTTCATGTTTTCGTGGGCATTGAGCACTGCGTCATAAGGAACGGACATTACCGTAAACATGGTGCTGACTATTAGACTGCCATATACTACCTTTGCGGCAAAAATCCGGTCTGCTGGAATATTCAGAATGCCGTTGAAGAAAAAATATCCGGCAATCAGCAGCGCAATTCCCGCAGCCAATGCTATAAAGAAATGCAGTAGGATGCTGATATTGAATATACTTTTCTGCTTTTCCTTATTTCCTTCCCCTTCCGAGTAGGACATAAATCTCTGCGTGGCTCCCGCCATCGCCGCGTTCAGGAATCCCAGCATGGCTATGGCTCCACCTACGATATTGAATATACCGAAATCAGCTGCTCCCAGTGAATTCAGAATCAGTCGAGTGGTATATAGCGAGATGAACATCGTGATACCCATCTTGGCATAAAGAAATCCTGTATTTTTTATGACACGGTTGGCGGTAGAACTCATAGATCGTTTTATAGCGTGGCTTATTGTATCTTATCGTTTTTTTATTTATTGATATCCTTCATCTCACCGCCTCCATCTTTCCCACTCTCTCCACGAACCCCACCGGCATATCCACATGGGCGCAGCCCAGCATATCCAGCCTTACCGCCACCTTACTTTTCCCGTTGATGGTCACCAGCTCGCCTTCCAGTCCGGTAAGCGGGCCTTTGATCACCCTCACCTGTTCGCCGGGGGCGAGGGGGGAGGAGCACACTTCGATGGCTTCTTCGGAGTAGTCGAGCATGAAGCGGAAGCGCTCCATCTGCTCGTCGGGGATGACGGCGGGAGTGCTTTGTCCGCGCAGCACCATGTAGCGGCTGACGGACGAAAGGGTCAGCACTTCGGCACGTTCTGCCGGGTCGACGTGTACGAAGATCATCATCGGGATGACCACACGCTCTATCTTTTTGCGGCGGTCGCTCCATTGATGGATTTCTTCCTGCACGGGCAGGAAACTTTCGATGCCCATTGCCGTCAGGCGGTCACGGGTTTTCTTCTCGTGATAGAGACGGACGTAGGCGGCAAGCCAGGATTTCATGTCGGTTGGGGAGTATGGTTTGAGAAAGTGGGAGGGACGCTCCCGGATACGCTACGCGGTTACCTGTCACAGTTGTCTGCTTGGGTAAACCGAATCTTACGTTTGATTTTGCTGCAAAGATAGATATAAATTTACTAAATGCAATAAATTGTTCATTAAAATAGAAAAAATAATGAATTTTTAATCTTTGGATTGTACTTTTGTGAGTTTTAATAATTAACATATATTTTAAATTTAATGATTATGGAAAAAAAACTACAAGTTAAAGAACTCGAATGAATTGCTTAGAGAGTTGTCCGGACAGGTGTTTGCCTTGGTGCGTGAGCTTCCCAAACCGCTCTCGAGGGAGGAGATGCGGGAGATGAAACGGTTGTGCCGCTTCCTGAGTAACACGGTGAAGGATCAGGAGCGGAAGCGGGAGGTGAGAAAATAAATTCGGGCGTTAAAAAGAGCCGGGAGGCGGACGGTGAAAGTGGCGTGTGGGTAGGTGTGGAGGCTTTCCGAAGGGACTTTTACGGCGGTTTTAACATTCGGAAGTGTAAAAAGTTTGTTGTTCTTTTGCATCATGGTTCATTGCAGAGGATGCGGAGTGGCAAGGGTTTTGCTCTGTGCGCTTGGCGGCGGATCGGGATTAAAAACATTAAAATTTAATACTCAATGAAAAAGAAAGAGTTTACAATTTCCTTTTTCCTCCATGTGTGGGAAAAGAAGGCGGAAGAGATTTCGTTGGAAGAGTTTCATAATGACCTCAGGGGAGCACGCTGGAAGGTGCTTGCCGAGTCGTATCGGCGGTGGATGCAGACGGGGATGGCCGAGGAAGCCAAGAAGCTGAAGGGTGCCCTGAATGCAGTGGTGGTAGCCGGCAGGTGCCGGGGCGGACATGCGGCGAACCAGGTGAGCCGGCTGAGCGGACTGGCACTGTTCGACTTTGACCACTGTCCGGAGAAACTGTCCGGGATGAAGGAGAAGGCCAAGGCGCTGCCTTATGTGGTGGAGGCCTTTGTCAGTATCTCGGGTGAGGGCTTGAAGCTGATTGTGCGTATCGATGCGGAGAATGCCGGGCAATACGCGGCGGCTTATCCTGTCGTCGCCCGTGAGTTGGAGCGCGTGTTGGGGCATCCTTGCGATATGTCGTGCCGTGATTTAGGGCGGGCGTGTTACGCTTCGTATGATCCGGAGGCGTATTATAATCCCGCTGCAGAGGTGTTTCCGTGGAGGGAACAGGCGGACGAATTGCCGCAGGCGGAAGGGGAGTATCCTGCGCAGGCGGTGGACGGAGCTCGGTCGGCAGGCGTTGCTCCCGAAGCGGGGAATGGCTTTATGCAGGCTTTCCTGAATGATTTTGATGTCCGGAACCCGTTTGCGACGGGAGGGCGGCATGCGTTTATGTTGAAGTTGGGACGCTATGCCCGGTATAAAGGTTTTTCGCCGGAGGAAATGCGGCTGTTGCAAAAAACAGTGGTTGAGAAATACGCGCAGGCTGATTTCGGAAGCGGAGAGATTGAGAAAACTTTATTCTCTGGTTATCAGTATGCTTCTGTCAGAAAGGCGGACGCTGTCGGGGAAGAAAAGGGCTCAAAGGCTCAAGGCTCACTTTATACCCCTCACGGGGAAGAGGAGGGGGATGATTTGGAAGATCTCTTGTTCGGAAAAAGTGAAGCTTACAGACGACAGGCGCCTTACTTTCCCGAAGAGGTGTTCGAGCATCTGCCCGAGGTGCTTGCGGAGGGAGTAAAGGTGGCGGGCAGCTATCGGGAGCGTGACATGTTGCTGACGGCGATGGTTGCCAACATCAGCGCTTGTCTGCCCGAGGTGCGTGTTTTGTATGATCAGGTGTACTACTCGCCGCACCTGTATTACATGGTGATTGCCCATGCCGGAGGCGGAAAGGGGGTGGTGTCGCTTGCCGGCATATTGCCCGGAGAGATTCACCGGTATTATGAGAAGCAGAACGAGGATATGCGTCTGGTGTATGATAAGGCTTTCTTCGAGTGGGAGCTGGAGCTGAAAAAGGCGCAGGCGGAGAAGCGTTCGCCGGACTTTTCGCTGCGTCCCAAAGAGCCTGCCCGTAAATTGCTGACACTTTCGCCCAATGTGTCGAAGAGTTTGCTGATCAGTGCATTGGAGGAGAGCGGCAAGTTAGGGTGCTGCATCAACGCTACGGAGCTGGACATGGTGTCGGGAGCTATCCGCAATGAGTACGGAAAGCATGATGACGTGTTTCGGGCGGCTTTTCAGCACGAGGTGGTTTCGGCCGATTTTAAGGTGAACGGGCGCCAGGTGGTAGCCCACCATCCACGCTTGGCATTGTGTTTCGCCGGTACTCCGAATCAGTTGGCGCGTTTCATACCTTCGTTGGAGAGTGGATTGTACAGCCGTTTTCTGATCTATACCGGACAGAGTGATTGGTGTTGGCGTTCGGCCGCTCCCCGGGCAGGGGGTGAAGATCATCAATCGGTGTTTGCCCGTCTGAGTCACAGGCTGTTGGAGTTACACCTGTTCTTGCTTCAGTCTCCCACGGAGGTCACGTTTACGGCTGCGCAATGGGAGGAGCATACGTCTCGTTTCTCCTCTCACCTGTCTGAGGTGGTGAACGAGCGGGATGATTCGCCCGGGGCGATCGTGCTGCGTCACGGATTGATGGCAAGTCGGATAGCGGGTGTGCTCACTGCTCTCCGCAAGGGGGAGTGTGCCTGGGCGATGCCGCAGTATGTGTGTTCGGACGAAGATTTCCATACTGCCATGCTGATGACGGATGTGCTCCTGGAGCATAGCTTGCTGCTGTCTACCAGTGTGCAGAAGAGTGAAACGAACTCCAAACCTCTGAAGCCTTATTTCAGGTTACGGCCGGTATTACAATCTTTTTCAGGAACTTTTACCTTCGCCGAGATGGTGGAAAAGGCGGTGAAAATGGGAATTCCCCAGTCCACTGCCAAGAGGCTTTTTAAGAAGACTGTAGACTTGGAACTCGTTGTGAAAGAGGATGGAAAATATCGTAAGACTCACCGCAAGTGGGCGTAATGATGCTTGTAGAGTGAGCCTTGAGCCTTTGAACCTTCTCAAAAAGGATAGGGGGGGAGGCGAATGTATGAAAAAACTCTTAAGCCTTTTCTGAAAAGACTTAAGAGTTTCTACTAAAAGACTTGGATGTTTCGAGGGAGATGTCTAAGTCTTTTTCACGGTTTTCACCACAGATTACACAGATTAACACGGATTTAAATTAAAAGATCAATTCCGGGAAAAATAAATTCTTGATCTGTGATAATCTGTGTAATCTGTGGTGGGCTCTTCTCTGTGGTGAGTTCAAGGTTCTCCCAAGTAATGCACTATCAGCCCGACTTCGCGCTTGAGGAAGCTGTGGCGGTATTTGTTGTAATTGACTTCGGACAGTGCCCGGGTCAGGGCAGTGTTTTTACGCATCCAGCGGTAGAGTTTCTGCAGGGCGAGCACCGGGTCGAGGCCCGGGCAGTAAAGTTGTGCAAGTTCGGCTTTGGTGTACGAGCGGATAATGAAATCGGCTTCGGTTGTGTCTTCTTCTTTTCTTTGGTTCATGGTTTTGATTATCTGATTGTTATCTATCGTAAATATACGAAAAAATACCCGGAATGCAGCGTGTTTTTATACTCTTTTTTCGTCAAACTTTGTCATCGGCGCTCTTTCCTTGTCATTGGCGCATCGAGGTTGTCGTATCTTTGAAATGTGATTGAAAAACAGATGTTTAACTCTAAAAAGAAAGTACGATTATGAGTAAAGAAGTTACGTATTCGGTAGTGGCGCGCAAGAACATGCAGAAGAAGGATGATCCCGCCAAGTATTATGCCCAGGCACAGGCGAGTGGCGATGTGGGTCTGGACGAGATCTCGACCCGGGTGGAAAAGGCCTGTACGGTGCACTCGGCGGATGTGGTGGCGGTGCTGAAGGCGCTGGAGGATGAAATGGTAGACGGTCTGTCGAGGGGAGAGATTGTACGGCTGGGCAATATCGGCACGTTTCAGGTGGGCCTGAGAAGCAAGGGAGCTGAAAAGCCGGAGGATTTCAAAGCGGCGAATATCAGCAAGGCGAGGGTGAACTTCCGTCCGGGGCCTGTGCTGGCGGATGCGATGAAGACGCTCAGTTTCAGCAAGGTGAGCACCCGGGCGGCGCAAAAGGGCGACGGCGACGGGGGGATTGTGGATGACCCGACGGCATGATTTTCACCACAGATTTCACAGATTATCACAGATGAAGAATTTATTTTTTCTGCAATTGATTTTCATATTTAAATCTGTGATAATCTGTGAAATCTGTGGTGTAAACGTAAAACAACTTAATATAGCAAAGCAACGATGAAGAAGTTACAAAGAATCTTGGAATGGGTGATCGCGTTCCTGATGTTTCTCAGCGGGAGGAATGTCGAAAAGTGAAGGAGGGGGTATGAGGAAAATCGACTTAATCGTGATTCATTGCTCCGCAACGAGGGAAGACCGGTGCTTTACGGAGTTCGATCTGGATGTCTGCCATCGCAGGCGCGGCTTCAACGGGCCGGGGTATCACTTCTATATCCGCAAGAACGGGCGGATTGTGTCCACTCGTCCGGTAGAGAAAATAGGGGCGCATGCCAAAGGGCACAATGCGACGAGTATCGGTATCTGTTATGAAGGAGGGTTGGATGCGAGGGGACGTCCCAAGGATACCCGGACGGAGTGGCAGGTGCATTCGATGCGGGTGTTGGTGAAGACTCTGCTAAAACAGTATCCCGGCAGCCGTGTGTGTGGCCACCGGGATCTGAGTCCGGACTTGAACGCCAATGGGGAGATCGAGCCCGAGGAATGGATAAAGCAGTGTCCGTGTTTTGATGTGTCTGATGATAAAAAATTACATTGATGTTTTAAAATGGAAATTGAACCGTTATAAGAGTTAATTTAATTAACTCTTATAACGGTTTGGTTTTCATGGCATAAGTGTAACAAATAATTAATTCTTCATATTTTATAAAATCATAGAGATGTCTAAGTGTGTTTTTGGCCGTAACCATATCCATAGCCGTACTTTTTGCCGTACCCGTAGTAGCGTCCGTATTTTCCGTATCCATAGTAATAACCGTATTTCCGTTTTTTCATGTCGAGCCCGTTGATGACGGTACACAGGTTCGGAAGTTTGTTGCCCAGACGAAGATCCTCGAGCAGGGTATAGTCGGCTTTATGCGTATAGTCGGCACGGCATACGTAAACGGAGAGGTCGGCTACCCGTGCGATGATCTGTGTGTCGGTGACCAGCCCGATGGGGGCGGTGTCGAGTATCACGTAGTCGAAGTGCCTTTTCAGAATATCGATGGCCTGCACCAAAGCCTGGCGTGCCAGCAGCTCGGTGGGGTTGGGCGGGACTGTTCCACCGGGGAGGATACTCAGGTTGGGTGATATCTCCGAAGGCTGCACCATAGACAGCAGGTCGGTATGCTGCGGATTGGCCAGGTATTGAGTGATTCCTTTCTCTTTGTGCGAAAGGGAGAATACTTTGTTCAGTCCCGGCTTGCGGATGTCGAGTCCCACGATGACTACTTTCTTGCCGAGCAGCGAGAGGCTGATGGCAAGGTTGGTGGCTACGAATGTTTTTCCTTCGCCGCTGATGGTGGAGGTGACCAGGACCACTTTGTTCTCTTCGCCCAGCATGAATTGCAGGTTGGTGCGGATGCCCCGGAAGGTTTCCGCCATCAGGTCGTTTTCGTTTTCGCGGACGGCGATGCTTCCCTGCTTCCCTTCTCCCTCTTCCGCCAGGGGGATGTCTCCGATGATAGGGACGGAAGTCAGTTTCTCCACGTCCGCCCGTCCTTCTATGCGGAACTGGAGCAGTCCCATGACGTAGATGACGGCTACGGGGATGCCTACCCCCATCAGGAGCGCGATCATGTAGACCGTCTTTGTCTTGGGTGAGACGGGACCGTTGTCGGCCATGGCTTCGTCTACGATTTTGGCATTGTTGGCAGTGGCAGCCAGCGCGATGGAGTTTTCTTCCCGTTTCTGGAGCAGCATCAGGTAGAGTCCGGCTTTGATTTCCTGCTGGCGCGAGATGCTGACAAGCTGGCGTTCCTGGGCGGGAGCATTGCTGATGCGGCGGTTGAACTTGTTGGCCTGCCGGTCGAGGTCGGCTTTGGTGATCAGCAAACCTTTCTGAACGCTGTGGATGGTGGTCAGGATGTTTTCGCGCATGGCACGGATGCTGGTATCCAGATTCACGATCACCGGGTTGGTTTCCGAAGAATTGAGCAGCAGGCGGTTGCGTTGGAGCACCATTTCGTTATACTGGCTGATAAGGGTGGACAGGGACTGGTCGGTCAGGCCGACGTTGACGGGCAACACGGTGTTGAGCTTGTCCGGAGCGGAGATATATTCGCCTAAGTAGCGTACCAGGTTGAGCTGGGTGCCGTTCTCCACCCGTTGTTTCTCGTAGGCGGAGTTTTCGCTGACGGCCAGTTGGGCATCGCTTGCCAGGTCCGTCAGTCCGGCATCCCGTTTGAAGTTTTCCAATTCCTTTTCGGTACTGAACAACTCGTCGTTGATGATGCGGATGCGTCCGGCGATGAACTCTTCCGTTTTCTCCGCCACCTCGTTCTTGTCGTTGTTGGTGTTCCGGTTGTAGACCTCGATCAGCTTGTTGATGAAGTCCTCGCCCCGGCGTTTGTTGGTATTCTTTAAAGAGACGATAACGATAGAGGTGGTTTTGGACGTCGGTTCTACACTGAGTGCTCCCGCATAGCCTTTGGCTGTCCACAGGGGATTGCTGACAACGGCGGTGAGCGTCTGCGGTTCTTTAACGGTGACGGAGTCGTGGGCAAGCGTAAACGTGAACGTGCCTGCGGGAGTAGTGAGCAGTGCCGGCAGCTTGGAGAACTTTTTACTGTAGGAGCTCTCTCCGATGGTAGCTTTCACGTCGAGCCGGTTGCCGGGCGACAGGGTGAGTTCGAACACGGCCGGCGCTGCTAACTTGTCCGCTTCTTGCGGAGTGAGTCCCACCAGTACCGGCGAATTTTTATAAAGTTCCGTTTCGTTGAAACTGCCTTTGGCTGTATAGGTGGTGTATAGGTTCAGTTCGCTGACCACATGTTTGACCAGCGTTTTGGAACGTAGTATTTCAATCTCGTTGTCGATGTTCGATACCGAGCTGACCAGACCCAGGCCTTCGAGCGCGGTGAGGTTTCCTCCACTGTTGCCCCCTTTCTTATCGTCCTTGATGACTACGGAGGCCGAGATGTTGTAGACCGGAGTGGTCTGCCGGAGGTATAACCATGCTCCCGCCAGGCAGAGGATGATCGAAGCCACGAACCAGGGCCACCGGATGATGTAGCGGAACAGCATGGCGTGGAAGTCTATTTTCTCTTCTTTTTCTTCGTATAGATCGTCGTATAAGTCTTCTTTCATTTTCGGGGTTTCTTTATTTGGCGATTGTAATGATTAAACTGGCAAGCGACACAAGCGTGCCTACCACGGAGAACCAGATGGTGGTGCTGGTGCTGATGTCGGCTGTTTTTGCCTTGGTCTTATTGGGCGTGACATACAGGATGTCGTTCTGTTGCAGGTAGTAGTAGGGCGATTGGACGATATCTGCCCGGTTCATGTCCAGCGTGATGATGTGCTGGTGTCCGTCGGCGTCCTCGCGGATCAGGCGGACGTTGTCACGCAATCCGTACACGGTCATGTCGCCTGCCATGGCAAGGGCTTCGAAGAGGTTGACCTTTTCGTTGCTGATGGTGAAAGTTCCGGGAGCGTTTACTTCACCGATGACAGAGATCTTATAATTGGCCATACGGACGGTGACGATGGGCGATTCTTTGATATAGTCGCTTAACTTCCCTTTGATCAGTGTTTCCGCCTCGCTTTTGGTCAGCCCGCCGATGTGCAGGGTGCCCAGTATCGGGAATTCGATATTGCCCCGGTTGTCTACCAGGTATTGCTGGAGTGCCGGCTGGCTGGTCAGGCTGTTCTGCGCGGCGCTGACGGGAGTCGCTACGGTGAGGTTGAACGGTTCAGCCAGTTCGGGGTCGGTGCAGGACACGACGATGGTGAGCAGATCCTTCGGCATGATGCGTGCATCATAAAGCTTGGCTTCGGCAACGGCACGCTGCACCTCTCCCGAGTCTTGTAAATAAGGCACTTTCTTGTAGGACTGGCAGGAAGCCAGCAGGATACAGGTTAACGTAAAAAAAAGTAGTCTTTTTGTCATTTATCTTAATTTTAGAATATTACTATATGGGGTGGCTCACCACAGATTACGCAGATTAACACAGATTAACAGATTTTCCCCTTGATATTTAAGGTTTAAGATTCTGTGTTAATCTGTGTAATCCGTGGTGAACTCTTTGTTTTAATAAGCTTCTTTTTCTCCTTCTAACGCATTTCTTACAGTTTTATATATTATATATAAATCGAGCATGAAGGTCCAGTGCTCAATGTACCAGATGTCTCGTTGCACACGCCCTTCCATTTGCCACAGCTCGTGGGTTTCTCCACGAAAGCCGGTGACTTGCGCCCAGCCGGTGACACCCGGCTTCACAAAATGGCGGACCATGTATTTGTTGATCAGTTGTGAGTATTGCTCCGTATGTTTCAGCATGTGAGGGCGGGGGCCCACTACCGACATGTCGCCCAACAGTACGTTGATGAACTGCGGCAGTTCGTCGATGCTGCTTTTACGCAGGAAGTTGCCGAATCGGGTTTTACGCGGATCGTGCAAGGTGGCTTGCAAGGTGTCGCTCTGTGCGTTTACTTTCATGGAACGGAACTTGTAACACCAGAACTCGCGTCCGTCTTCTCCGCTTCGCTTCTGCTTGAAGAAGATGGGGCCCGGTGAGGTGATTTTGATGGTCAGTCCGACGATGATATAGATAACGGGGAAGAGCGTGCACAGGAACAGCAGGGAGAAAACGATATCGAACGTACGCTTCCTGAAGCGGTTTTCGGTGAAACTGAGAGGCTCCTGACGGATGCAGAGTACGGGCACGTTGCCCAGAAGCTCGAAGTACATCCGGCGTTTAAGATAACTGCGTACGTTGGGGACGCTGAAGAAGCGTATCAGGTGATTCTCACAATAATCGATGATGGGGAGTATCTCTTCGCTGCGGGCGGATGGCAGGCAGCAATAGACTTGTTCGATTCCTCCCCGTTTCAGATAATCCACAATCTTGCCGGGTTGTCCCAGATATTTCACTTTTTCGGGAAAGCGGCTGCCGGGCTGGTCGTCGAAGTATCCGATGACACGAAATCCGGAAGTGACATCGTCCGTCATTTGATGATACAGTTCGATGATATTGCTGTTGCTGCCTACGAGAATGATGCTGCGGGAGTTTCCTCCATGCTTGCGGTAGCATTTCAGGAGTCTGCGAAACAACAGGCGGTAGCAGACTAACAGCGTGGTGAACGTGAGATAGAATATCAGGAAGAAACGTGCGGAGAGGATACCGAAGTTTCCAAAGGTGAGGGCGCAGGAGAAGAATAGGGCGTGTCCGGCGCTGTTGCGTATGGCGCGCCATACAATTTGTTCGGGACGTACTACGCGGCGATGCAGTATGACGCCCGATGACATGTTGCTAACCAGATAGCATAAGTTGAGTAATACTAAAACCTGTGGAAGTGAGTGTGTAAATGGGTCTGCAAAGAATTTACTTCCTAAGAGTGCGTACAGAGATAGAAAGATACCATTCAAGAGAATTAAATCTCCGGCGAATACTATCCTTTTTATAACTTTATTAAACCGCAACACTTGTTTCATATTGTATGTTTAGAAATGGTTCCTAACGACATGTTCTTTTGAATCTTTTTGATATACTTTTGACTCGGAAACACAAAAGTAGATTTATAACTTTTATTTTTATTCAGAAAAACTCCATAATAGTTATGAATTTATTGTTAGTTTCTCCACCGAACTTCCGGGAGCTCCCGGAGTGGGAAGTGACGGTGAGCTGATTTCCACCGTTTGTCTCTATTTCCTTGTCTTTCCGATAGTTTGTATCCAAAGGGAAATCAACGTAGCGCTTCTGATTTCCGAAATCACGGAAATCCTGCCGATACCAACCCGTATAAGTTACGGATGTTCCTTTTGCAGAATCGGCGGGGGCTATATAATCACTCTGAATCAGGATGCCGATACAAATTACATCGCAGTACATCTGAGACAGGTTCATGTCCTGTTCGGATATGTACATATCCCGTTTACAGATATGATTTGCGATAGTCGTCAATGTTCTATTTATTGTCATCTTGCTGTGTGCATTACAATTTGTTCCCTTACTTATTAGGTAATAGAACAAAGCGATCCCTTACTTATTAGGTAATAGAATGCAGAATAACGAAAAGATATAAAATATGGCTTGGAGAGGTTAACTAAACATAAAAGAGGGAGTAGCTTATATAACTACGATGTAAAATTATCGCAATTTGGTAACTCCTGTTTGAGTAATTACATCAAACAGGAATTATGACTAATCTTTCTATTATATGAATAAATTATTTCAAACTGATATTTAAACTGATTATTATCCACTTTATTGGGAAAGAAATTATCATTTTGTTTGTGATATTTCAATTTTTATCTCTACTTTTGCAGCGATAAAACAAACAAATCTGTTCTATTACCTAATAAGTAAGGGAACCATTTATATCACTCTTCTTCTTCCTTCTTTAGTCTCACGGCAGCAATTACTTTTTTATTCGCATTACTCAGTGTTTTATTATCAAAAGAAGCCAGGTAGATGTATGTCACCTTTTCCGAAGCATGCCCCATGCCGGCACTGATTACTGAAACCGGAACCCCCTTTTGCAGGGCTGTGGTGGCCCAGCTATGGCGTGCTACATAAGAAGTGAGCGGAGTCTTCAGCTTAAGTATTTCAGATATCTGGTTGAGTCGCTTGTTATACACCCTCAGCGCACTCCGGTATTGCTTATGCCCTTCTTCACCGGCTGCGCTAATGACCGGTAGCAGATAGATGGAGTCTGCACAGAGTGCCGCATACTTCCTAAGAATCGCTTTGGCACAGCTTTCTATGATGACCGTAAGTTGCTGACCCGTTTTCTGACGGAAGTAAACCAGTGTTTTCCCTCTCACGTCTGTTTTGCGGAGGTGCACCAGGTCGACAAATGGGATTCCACGCAGATAGAAGCTCAGCAAGAAGAGGTCGCGGGCAAAATCGAGCTTACTGTTCTTACCCAGATCGGCCTCCAGCAGACGGGAGATGATGGAAGGCGAAATAGCCCGTTTGGCGGTAGGTTCGTTGCCGATGAAAACATTCTCGAATAACTCCCGCGTATTGAGTGAAGCCAGGTTTTGCTCGATGGCCTGATTGCAAATGGAACGTAACATGCGCATATAGAGTGAGATCGTATTATGCCTTTTCCCACTCAAAAGCAAATACTGTTCGTACTCCTTGATGCTCTCGGGAGTGATTTCTTCAAAAGTAAGCGAATCTTTTCCTGCAAACTTCTGATAACTGTGCAGGGTGTAAATGTAAGTGTTGGCTGTACTGTAACGACCACCTAACTTAGCCTTCTTGGCTAAAGATTTAATGAACTTTTCAATTTCCATTTTCTTGTTTTTTTTAGTGTGTTCAACAACAATGATTCTAATAAAAAAGATTTTGAGCGGTAAGGCAGAAAATTTGCAGGAAATTAGTAAAAAATCAATAGCCATAAAGTATAGACGAATGAAAGTATCATAAATACCCAAATGGTCCGATGAAAAAGGAGAGTGAAAAAGTGTCCCGAATTTGGATGAATAGCCGTTCTTTCGTGGTGTATTAATCAATTAAAAACATGAAATTATGGTAATAGCTTATTTGAGAGTAAGTACGGAAAAACAGTTTTTAGCTAATCAGAAAGAAGAGATTTTGCGATTTGCAGAGAAAAATGGATTGTCGATCGACAAGTGGTACACAGAGACTATCAGTGGAAGCGTAAGCACAAAAGACAGGAAATTATCAGAGTTACTGAAAAGGATGCACCCGGGGGATACACTGATTGTAACGGAGATTTCGAGGCTGAGCCGTACATTGCTCGAGATTATGACTATCCTGAATTTCTGTATCAAGAAGCAGGTGGTGCTTTATAGCACCAAAGAAGGCTATGTGTTTCAGGACGACATCAACAGTAAGGTGCTGGGATTTGCATTCGGGCTGATGGCGGAAATCGAAAGGAACCTGATTTCGATGCGTACCAAAGAAGCACTTGCACGTAGAAAACAGGAAGGAATGACTTTAGGCAGAAGAAAGGGGGATACGCCTAAAATTAAATTGCTGAGTGCCAACAAGCGGGTACTAACCAGAGAACTTGACAAAGGAACTACTTACTCGGAACTGGCGGAAAAAATGGGGGTGTCCAGAACAACATTGTTCCGGTTCATGAAAACGATGTATTAGTGAATGATGAACGATTAGGGGAGCCATGATTCACCACAGATTACACGGATTCTCACAGATTAATAATTTATTTTACTGAGAGTTAAATTAAAATATCTGTGTTAATCTGTGTAATCTGTGGTGAATATGAGTTCATTCACTGTTTATCATTTACCGTTCATCGTCGATGATCGTTTATGAAGGCTTTTCAGTTCGAAGGAGAGCATGACCCGGAAGAAACCGATGATCAGGAAGGTGAATGCCAACATGTATATAACGTAAAGTGCACCCACGGCCGGTTGCCAGAGTATGATCAGCGAACAAATGATGGCAAGGATGCCGAAGCCCATGTACCATCCCCACTCACGGGTTCCATAACGTTTCAGGTCCATGGAATAGCCTGTGGCAGAGAAACCGCGGAACATCATCCAGAAAGCGACAATGAACGGTATGACTTCCATGCTGAGCAATGGGTAGGCTACCAGGTAAATACCTAAGATCAGGTCGATAATACCTCCTGCGAGATACCATCCCCAGGACGAGATGCTCCGCCGGTTGCTGATGGAAAAGATGATTTCGATAATACCACTGATCAGCATGGAGATGCTGAAGATAACGCTGAGGGCAATGTAACTGCTTCCCGGTGCAAACAGCAGGCAGAGAGCTACGATGATGTACAGAATACCTAAGATAAGAGATAACCACCAGTTTTTGACTGCGTGTTCCATCTCGTCGAATAAAGTTTTCATATCAATTCTATTTTTAGATTATTGTCCCACGTGAACAAAGTAAGCGTACCGATTGTTTAGAATATAGTAAATAAAACTTAGAGATAACAATTATGGCAACAACAAATTTCAAAGGACAACCGGTAAAGCTGATTGGCGAATTTATACAGGTTGGAAAGGTGGCTCCCGATTTTGAGCTGGTGAAAAGTGATTTATCTTCTTTCTCACTAAAAGATTTGAAAGGTAAAAATATAGTTCTGAATATTTTCCCAAGTATGGATACCGGTGTCTGTGCTACTTCGGTGCGTAAATTCAATAAGATGGCAGCGGGATTAAAGGACACGGTGGTATTGGCCATTTCGAAAGACTTGCCGTTCGCTCAGGGACGTTTCTGCACGACGGAAGGCATTGAAAACGTGATTCCATTGTCCGATTTCCGTTTTTCGGACTTTGACGAAAGCTATGGAGTGAGAATGGCCGACGGACCGCTTGCCGGATTGCTGGCACGTGCGGTGGTGGTGATCGGAAAAGACGGGAAAGTGGCTTATACGGAACTTGTTCCGGAGATTACTCAGGAACCTGATTATGAAAAGGCACTGGCTGCCGTGAAGTAATCTGTGTAGGAGAAGATTTAGGAAAAAATAAAGTCCGTGTTCACTCCAAGGAGGTGGGAACACGGACTTTTTCATGTGGAATTGTTACTTCTTTTTAGTCATATCGAAGTCGAACTGTACTTTAGAAGTCGGTATAACCACATCTGCCAGTTTAATCTCGTCGGCATTGAGCTTCATCTTCAACTGATTGTTTTTGTAAGCGAAGCTGCCTTTTTCCGGAGAAGAAATGGTTACGGTTACAGTCTGATCTTTTCCACCTTCTATGGTAGAGGGCAACTGGAGGATCAGCGGTTTCGGTTCGAATGCAAGGTAGATACTGTCTTTCTCTGTATTGAGAGCCGGCTTGTAACCTACTTTGTATTTCACGTCACCGATAGCTTTGATAATGGCTTCTGCTTTGTCTTTGTCACCGATAATAGAGATGATAAGGTCGTCAACCGGCAATTTGTCGAAGAAAACGGTATCATTCTTTACTGTCGCATTGACATCCTGTCCCTTGGGAGTTTCACCTTCGCCGGCATTCTCTCTGCCTGCAAGAGGAGTAATTTGGGTGATCAGTACTTTTCCGTTATAGGTGCCTGCCACGTCATTGGTCGACGGAGGAGGGAGCGGAGAGTTGTCATCGTTGTCACAAGAAGACAAGGTTACCACTGAAAAAGCAATCGCAAAAGCATAAAAAAGCTTGGATAGATTAAATTCTTTTTTCATTTTCTTAAACATTAAATTTGTTACATAAATCAGTCGTTCATCAACCAACTGTAAGGCCTAGGATTTGTTTTTTGATGAATTGTTGATTAACTGGTTTGGTGTACGTACAATAAGTAAATGCAGGGAATATAAAGATACTGCATGGAAGAGGAAAAAAAAGAAAGATTTTTTTTGAGGGAGGGATGAAGGCGGAGTTTTACCACGGAGTACCACAGAGTCTCACGGAGTAATAGAGAGTAGAGAGTAATACAGAGTAATACAAAGTTCTTAGAGTTCACTGCCATTCGTTATCGATAGATTAAGTTCACTCTGTGTTGCTCTGTGTTACTCTGTGGTGAATGCTGATTCTTGCTGTGGAGGCACTATTTCTTTTTCTTCATTCCTTTGTAGATAAGGAAGCCGACGATGAAGACTCCGATGGCAATGAAGCAATAGCCCAGTTCGTGGCTGTATTCGGTAACTTTGGCAAGCAGTTGCTCTTCGCTTTCAATGCCGGGGACGGTGGACAGATAGTATCCGATGGCGGCAAGGATGGTGTTCCATAATCCTGCGCCTAAGGTGGTGTAGATAAGAAAGGTGTGCAACTTCATGCGGGCAAGTCCGGCAGGGATGGAAATCAGTTGGCGTACTGCAGGGATCAGACGGCCGATGAAAGTGGACAGCGCTCCGTGCTTGTCGAAATATTCTTCGGCATGTTGCACTTTGGCTTCATCGATCAGGCACATGTGCCCGAAACGGCTGTTGGCGAATTTATAGACGATGGGACGTCCCAGCCAGCGGGCCAGATAGTAATTGATGATAGCGCCGATATTGGCTCCTATGGTGGCAAAAAGCACTACCAGGTAGATGTTCAACTCTTCGTTGACTGCTGCTTTGTAAGCTGCCGGAGGAACTACCACTTCGGATGGAAAAGGAATAAAAGAACTTTCAATGGCCATTAAGAGTGTAATGGTCCAGTAATTGAGGTGGTCTAAACACCACTGAATGAAGGCTACAGATTCCATTTGTTTAATTTAGATTGAATTTAATATAGTTTTGGTTTTTGGATTATTTTTCGTCTTTTAAGAAATCATCCAGTTCACGGAGCATCTGTTCTCCATCCGCTCCCATTTCCAGGATCATGTTCCGAAGCGATTCGAGATTGATGGAGTTGCCACACATCCCGTTGTATTTCTTGAATCCTTCGTGGTCCTGAAGTACAAGGCATACAGAAGCCAGTTGTTCGCAGACTTTGGGATATTCGGGATCTTCCTCCAATACTTGCTCGAAGCAAAAACGGGCATTCTCGAGCATACGGTATTCGAGGCTGTAATTACCGATTTCCATCCATGTATCGGCTTCGGGGGCATAACGGAGAGCCAGTGCCCATTCTGCACGGGCCTGATCGAAGTTGCCCTCTTCCATGTAAATGCGTCCCTCAAGCAGATAGGGTTCTGCATCCTGTGGAGCCAGCTCTTTGGCCAGCCGGCAAAGGCGGTGGGCTTCTGCCGAGTCACCCAGATGGGAGGCACAGACCGCTTTGTTTGAATAGATATCGGACAGTAACGGAGAAGAGCCGTTGCCGCTTTCTTCAATTGCCTGAAGGGCCAGGCGGTAGCTCTCGGCGGCTTCTGCCCAGTTCTCCTGATGGGCATAAGCCAATCCGATGAACATGTAGGTGAATTCGGGAGAGAGCGTTTTATATTCCAGTGCTTTCTGATACTCTGCGATGGCTCCTTCGATATTTTCAAGGTGAAACAGGCTGTGTGCTTTGATGATATGGGCTTCGCCGAATTCTTCATCGGCTGCGATAGCGAAGTCGCAGGATTCTACGGCCTTATCAAAGTCTTTGGTGGCGAACTGACATTTGGCCAGCCCCACCCAGTAAGCCGGGTTGTATGGGTTCTTGTCGATCAGCTTGTTGTAGAAGAAGGTGGCTTTTTCTATATGTGCCGCTCCGGCTGCTCCATAACAATCGGCGGTGGCTGCCAGAAAATCTTCGTCGTCCTTATACAGTTCTATCCCCCGCGTAAGCCACTGTATGCCTTTTTCCGGATAGCCTAAATCGGTATACAGGTAGACAACATCGACCAGGATGCCGAGTTCGTTTTTCTCTTCCTCTTCTATGCTGTCGAGTATTTGGTCGGCATCGTCCAGCTTGCCTTCGTTCAGCAACAGTTCGGCTAAGAGTAGTTTGACGTTGGAGGAGTAGGTGTCGGTGATAAGGTCTGCCACTTCCCGGGCTTTCCGGGGTTGGTTGAGATCCAGAAACAGGTAAGCTTGTTCTACCATGAGGTCGGTATGCCCCGGATGAAGTCCGAGTCCGTACGAAATGACTTCCTGGGCTTCCTTGAACCTGCGTTCGGAGGCGTATTGATCGGCAATATCGGCCAATTGGTCACCATCCATATAGGGAGACTGGTTGTTGGCCTTTAATGTTTCGTATTGCACGATCATATTATGTAATTCCCGCTCTCTTTCGGACGGGGAGTTCTTTCTACCCAATTTAATTAGTAATTATACAGTTAATAATGATTTGATTCGGCGGGAGAAGGTGTGTCGAAACTCACCACAGAGGACACGGAGGACACAGAGTTTTAATTTAAAAACCGGTTCCGGGGAAAATAAATTTTTCCTCTGTGAACTCTGTGTCCTCTGTGGTGAGTTTCGACACACACTCTCTTGCCAAAAAGCTATTTATTGATTTTTCCCCAGGTATCTTTCAGTCCCACGGTGCGGTTGAATACCAGATGACCGGGCGTAGAATCTTTGTCTACATTGAAATAGCCGATACGTTGGAATTGCAGATAGGAAAGTACGGGCAGGTCGGCCACGTATTTTTCTATGTAGCAACGGGTCAGAGTGGTCAGTGAGTCCGGGTTGATCATTTCCTTCATGGCTTCGAGAGCATCACAACCTTTCGCCTCACGGATGGCAGCCATCTCGTCACGCGGGTTTTCTACTTTCCAAAGGCGGTCGTACAAGCGTACTTCTGCCGGCAGGCAGTGTGCGCAGCTGACCCAATGGAGCGTACCTTTCACTTTGCGGTTGGCATCCGGCATACCGCTTTTGGTATTCGGGTCATATTCGCAGTAGACTTCGGTCACCGTACCGTTTTCATCTTTCTTGCAGCCTGTACATTTCACGATGTAAGCGTTCTTCAGGCGCACTTCCTGTCCCGGAGTCATGCGGAAATATTTTTTCGGCGCGTCTTCCATGAAGTCTTCGCGCTCCATCCACAGCTCGCGGCTGAACTCGATGGTATGGCTTCCGGCAGTGGGATCTTCGGGGTTGTTAATGGCATCCAGTTCCTCAACTTGTCCTTCGGGATAGTTGGTAATGATCAGTTTCACCGGATTGAGCACGGCAGATACACGCGTGGCGCGGGCATTCAGGTCTTCGCGTACAGCGCTTTCGAGCAGGGCGAAATCGTTGAGGGCGTCGTAAGTGGTGTAGCCGATTTTGTCGATGAACTTACGGATGGATTCGGGAGAGTAGCCGCGACGGCGGAATCCGCAGAGGGTCGGCATACGGGGATCGTCCCAATCGTTGACCAGGCCTTCTTTGACGAGGATAAGCAGGTTACGCTTACTCATCAGGGTATAATTGAGGTTCAGTTTGTTGAACTCTGTCTGGCGGGGGCGGTTGTCGTCCAGATCCTTGCCTTCTTTCAACCAGTCGATGAACAGATCGTAAAGAGGGCGGTGAGGTACGAACTCGAGCGTACAGAGTGAGTGGGTGACTCCTTCGAAATAGTCGCTCTGACCGTGTGCGAAGTCGTACATCGGATAGGCTTTCCATTGGGTTCCGGTGCGATGGTGTGCCACATGCAGAATGCGGTACATGATCGGGTCACGGAAGTGCATATTGGGGCTGGCCATGTCGATTTTGGCACGAAGCACCATGGAGCCTTCCTTGGCTTCGTCGCTATTCATCTTTTCGAACAGGGCAAGGCTCTCTTCGATCGGACGGTTGCGGTACGGACTCTCGATACCGGGTTGGGTGGGAGTTCCTTTTTGTTGGGCAATCTGTTCTGAGGTCTGTTCGTCTACGTAGGCTTTGCCTTCTTTAATCAGAGTGACGGCAAAGTCCCATAACTGCTGGAAATAATCCGAGGCATAATATACGTTGCCCCACTGGAAGCCCAGCCATTGGATGTCTTCCTGTATGGCTTCTACATATTCCATATCCTCTTTCGTCGGGTTAGTGTCGTCGAAACGAAGGTTGCACACACCACCATGTGCAGCAGCGATGCCGAAGTCGAGGCAAATAGCTTTGGCGTGCCCGATGTGCAGGTAACCGTTGGGTTCCGGCGGGAAACGTGTTTGTACTCTTCCTCCGTTCTTTCCTGCTTTCAAATCATTTTCTACTGCCTGTTCAATGAAATTAAGGCTTTTCTTTTCGCCTGCCTCTTCGTTTTTTATATCTGTCATATCTGTCATTATTATAAAAGCTCGTAGCTAATAAGTTGCTGCAAAAGTAGGATATTTTTTTTGTATAACCTTATTTCACGGGTATATATCCACTCTTTTTTATAATATCCTGTCCCTCGGGAGAAAGAATAAACTCGAGCAGGGGAGCGATTTGTGCTTTGTTCTTTACGTCATAATAATAATAGAGGGGGCGGACAATGGGATATGTCTTGTTGGTGGCGTTCTCTACGGTGGGACCGGCATAGTGTTCTCCGTCATATGAAACGGACAGGGTTTTGATGCGTGGAGACACATAGGCGAGTCCTACGTAACCAATGGCACCTTTGGTCTGGCTGACCGACTGGATAATGGCTCCGGTGGCAGGCATGGAAAGGCTGCTGCTCATATAATTTTTGTTCTTGAGGACGCTCTCCTTAAAGAATTCGTAGGTACCGGAAGAGGTTTCGCGGGAGTAAACCACTATTTTGCGGTCATCGCCTCCCACCTGTTTCCAGTTGGTTATCTTGCCGCGGAAGATGTCTTCGAGTTGCCGGCGGGTGAGTTGCTTCACCGGATTGGACGGGTGGACAACAACGGCAAGCGCGTCATAGGCAACGATCACTTCGTCTATGTCCCGTTTGGCAGCTTTGGCTTTCATCTTTTCGCTGAACTTAATGGGGCGTGAAGCCATGGCGATGTCAGTGGTATTATCCAACAGGGCGGAGATACCCACTCCTGTACCACCTCCGGTGACGGTGACACGGGCATCGGGTTCCCGGTTCATGAAGCGTTCGGCTGTTTGCTGGGCTACGGGCAATACGGTGTCACTGCCTTTAATGCGTTGGGCATTGGCATTCAGTGCTGCGAGGGAGAGGGCGGCGAATAAGATAGTTCTAACTTTCATATGATTAAGTTTTTATTTCTTTCACCACAGATTACACAGATTTTCACAGAACTTTTAATCTTATCATACCAACGGGATTAATTATTGATCTGTGAAAATCTGTGTAATCTGTGGTGGATTCTATATTTATGTGCAAATAAAGCAATAGTGTATTACATTCTTGTTTCAAAACGTTCGATATTCCGCCTTGTAACATAAATGTAACACCTTTGAAACACTTCCTTCAAACGGTATTCACACATCCTTAATACTTACTCTGTTTCTTTGCATCATGAAAATCAGATGGTATGAAAAAGGTTTTTGAAAGGATTATAGAAGGAATTTTGACCTGTAGCGGATTTGTAACGAGTATTACGATCCTGCTGATTGTGCTTTTCCTTTTTACAGAGGCATTCGGGCTGTTCAGCAGTAAGGTTATCGAAGAAGGGTATGTGCTGGCACTGAACAAAGATAACAAGGTCAGTGAACTGACACCGATGCAGATTAAAGATGTTTTTGACGAAGAGATCACCAACTGGAAAGAACTGGGAGGTGAAGATCTGCCGATCCGGGTGTTCCGTCTGGAAGACATCACGCATTACTACTCGGAAGAAGAACTGGGAGAGGCATACGAAAATGCCGGGGCAAAGATTATGGAGTTGATTCAGAAGACGCCCGGGATCGTAGCTTTTATTCCTCAGAAGTTTGTAACTCAGCCGGATGCGGTGCATTTTATAAAAGATAATACCATTTCCGTGAAAGATGTGTTTGCCGGAGCGGAATGGTTTCCCACGGCAACACCGGCACCCCTGTTCGGCTTTCTGCCGCTGATTACCGGTACGCTTTGGGTGAGTCTTTTTGCCATATTGATTGCTTTGCCGTTCGGGCTGTCGGTGTCGATCTATATGTCCGAGGTCGCCAACCCGAAAGTGCGCGGTTGGCTGAAGCCGGTGATCGAGTTGTTGAGTGGCATTCCTTCGGTTGTATATGGCTTTTTCGGGTTGATCGTGATTGTGCCTCTGATTCAGAAAGTATTCGATTTGCCGGTAGGTGAGAGTGGACTCGCCGGAAGTATAGTGCTTGCCATCATGGCATTGCCCACGATTATAACGGTGACTGAAGACGCGATGCGTAATTGTCCCCGTGCGATGCGTGAAGCGAGTCTGGCACTCGGGGCTTCACAGTGGCAGACCATTTATAAAGTGGTGATCCCTTATTCTATTTCAGGCATTACTTCGGGGGTGGTGCTCGGCATCGGACGTGCCATCGGCGAGACGATGGCTGTTCTGATGGTAACCGGAAATGCGGCCGTGATTCCGACTACGATTCTCGAACCTTTGCGTACGATCCCCGCCACCATTGCGGCCGAACTTGGAGAGGCACCGGCAGGGGGACCACACTATCAGGCTCTTTTCCTTTTGGGAGTCGTGCTGTTCTTCATTACATTAATCATCAACTTTAGCGTGGAGTATATTTCATCTAAGGGCGTAAAACGTAGTAAGTAATATGGAAATACTGAATAATACAAAAGCTAAAAGGCGTTCGCAGGGCATCGCTTTCGGCATATTCCGGTTGCTGAGTTTATGCATTGTGCTGATTCTGTTTGCGATTTTAGGGTTCATCATTTACAAGGGTATCGGTGTCATCAGTTGGGATTTTCTCACATCGGCACCTACCGACGGGATGACGGGAGGAGGTATCTGGCCGGCTATCGTGGGCACATTCTATCTGATGACAGGCAGTGCGCTCTTTGCATTTCCGGTGGGAGTGATGAGTGGAATTTACATGAACGAGTATGCGCCGAAAGGAAAACTGGTGAGGTTTATCCGTGTGATGACCAATAACCTGAGCGGCATTCCGTCAATTGTTTTCGGTCTCTTTGGTATGGCTTTGTTCGTTAATTATATGGACTTCGGAGATAGTATTCTGGCCGGTTCATTGACATTGGGCCTGCTTTGTGTACCTTTGGTGATCCGTACCACGGAAGAGGCGCTGAAGGCGATACCGGACAGCATGCGTGAGGGAAGCCGTGCATTGGGAGCTACCAAGTTACAGACCATCTGGCACGTGATTCTGCCTATGGGGATGCCGAATATCATAACCGGACTGATCCTTGCCTTGGGACGTGTGTCGGGAGAAACGGCCCCGATCCTGTTCACGTGTGCGGCATATTTTCTTCCGCAGTTGCCGACAAGCATTTTAGACCAGTGTATGGCGCTGCCCTATCATTTGTATGTGATATCGACCAGTGGCACGGATATGGAGGCACAGTTGCCTTTGGCTTACGGGACGGCTTTGGTATTGATTGCGATCATACTCCTGGTGAACCTGCTGGCCAATGCTTTACGGAAGTATTTTGAAAAGAAAGTAAAAATGAATTAGTGACGGAGTACAACAAAAAATATGGATACAACAGTGAAAATTGATGCGCGTGACGTGAATTTCTGGTATGGTGATTTCCATGCACTGAAGGGAATCAGTATGCAGATTGAAGAAAAATCTGTAGTCGCGTTTATAGGTCCTTCCGGATGTGGAAAATCTACTTTTCTGCGTCTCTTCAATCGTATGAACGATTTGATCCCTGCCATTCGCCTGACGGGGGAAATCCGTATAGATGGTGAAAATATCTATGACAAAGGAGTGCAGGTAGACGAACTTCGTAAAAACGTAGGCATGGTGTTCCAGCGTCCTAACCCTTTTCCGAAAAGCATTTTCGAGAATGTAGCTTACGGATTGAGGGTGAACGGAGTGAAAGATAATGCTTTTATCCGGCAGCGGGTGGAGGAGACCCTGAAGGGTGCCGCCCTTTGGGATGAAGTGAAGGACAAACTGAAGGAATCGGCTTATGCTTTATCCGGCGGACAACAGCAACGCCTTTGTATCGCCCGTGCGATGGCTGTATCTCCTTCGGTGCTGCTGATGGACGAGCCGGCTTCGGCACTCGACCCTATTTCGACGGCAAAGGTGGAAGAATTGATTCATGAACTGAAAGAACGGTATACCATTGTGATTGTGACGCACAACATGCAGCAGGCCGCCCGTGTTAGTGATAAGACGGCATTTTTCTATATGGGACAGATGGTGGAGTTTGGCGATACAAAGAAGATCTTTACGAATCCGGAGAAAGAAGCCACCCAGAATTATATTACCGGACGATTCGGGTAACCTGTGATTTTTCGGCGCAGATCGTCGAAACATGGTTTTATATTGTATATTTGCTTAATAATTAATTTAATACATAGAGTATGGTGAAGTTTATAGAATCAGAACTTGTTCTGCTGAAAAAGGAAATAGACGAGATGTGGACATTGGTTTACAATCAGCTGGATAGAGCAGGAGAGGCTGTACTGACACTGGATAAGGAACTGGCCCAGCAGGTGATTGTCCGTGAGCGCAGAGTGAATGCTTTTGAGTTGAAGATAGACAGTGACGTGGAGGATGTGATTGCCTTGTATAATCCGGTCGCTATCGATCTTCGCTTTGTGTTGGCTATGTTGAAAATCAATACGAATCTGGAACGTTTGGGCGACTTTGCCGAGGGAATCGCACGTTTTGTGCTGAAGAGTGAGGAGCCTATTCTGGATGGAGACTTACTGAAACGCCTTCGTCTGGAAGAGATGCAGAGACAGGTGCTTTCTATGCTCGAGGTGGCCAAACGTGCGCTGAACGAAGAAAGTCTCGAACTGGCAACTTCCGTATTCGCTAAAGATAATTTATTGGACGAGATTAATGCCGAAGCTACAGCGATATTGGCTGATTATATCAGAGAGCATCCCGAAAGCACGCTGTCTTGCCTGAATCTGGTAGGGGTATTCCGTAAGCTGGAGCGTTCTGGCGACCATATAACGAATATTGCCGAGGAAATTGTCTTTTTCATAGACGCTAAAGTCTTGAAGCATAGTGGCAAGGTAGAAGAGCATTATCCCGATAAATAATAAATCGCAAATTTTTAAACAAAAATTAGTGCTACTTAAAAAAATGTCATATATTTGTCTCCTGTAACGGTTCGGTTACAGGAGTTTTTTTTGAAATGATAATAAATCCAAAGAAAAATCAAAAAGATGTTATATGACATGTTTTTATATTTGGTTCATAACGAGAAAAGCACCTATATTTGCACCGTTATCCTGAAAACAATCTTTTTACCTTAAAAAAAAACTAATACCTATTGAAAACTGAAAAGCGGGGCTTTGTGAAAAGCCCCGCTTTTTTATGTTTATTCACTCACTCTCTCCCATTTTCTTTGTATCTTTGACCCCCGTTGATGCGCGTACGCATCTTTTTGAATGGTAAATCCTAATATTAAAAATAGAACTATGTTTTCCGGAATCGTAGAAGAGTACGCTACCGTTGTAGCACTGGTGAAAGACCAGGAGAATATACATTTCACACTGAAGTGTTCGTTTGTAAACGAGTTGAAGATAGATCAGAGTATCTCGCACAATGGAGTCTGTCTGACTGTGGTCAGCATGACGGAAGATACCTATACAGTGACTGCCATGAAAGAGACACTGGACCGCTCGAACCTCCGGTTGCTGAAGGTGGGGGACAAGGTGAACGTGGAACGCAGTATGATGATGAACGGACGTCTGGACGGACACATTGTGCAGGGACATGTGGATCAGACTGCCGAATGTATCGGTATAAAAGATGCGGACGGAAGTTGGTATTTCACGTTTAAATATGCTTTCGACAAGGAAATGGCTAAACGTGGCTACATCACCGTAGATAAGGGATCGGTAACGGTGAACGGTGTCAGTCTGACGGTATGCAATCCGACGGACGATACTTTCCAGGTAGCGATTATTCCATATACTTACGAGCATACCAATTTCCATACTTTTGAGGTAGGCAGTATTGTGAACCTTGAATTTGACATCATCGGCAAGTACATCAGCCGGATGATTCAATATAAATAGCAGGACCAGGTATGAACGACTTTCTGCAATTGGTAAATGCCCGGCAAAGTGACAGGGCCTATGATAAATCACGTCCTGTGGAACCGGATAAGCTGGAACGTATCCTCGAGGCAGGACGTTTGGCACCTTCCGCATGCAATGCGCAACCCTGGAAGTTTGTGGTAGTAACCGATCCGTTATTGGCGGAGAAGGTTGGCAAAGCTGCTGCGGGGTTGGGAATGAATAAATTTGCTAAAGATGCTCCTGTGCACATACTGATTGTAGAAGAGTCGGCTAACATAACGTCCAGGCTGGGCGGCAAACTGAAAGGGAAGCATTTTCCGCAGATCGATATAGGCATTGCGGTTGCGCACATTGTGCTGGCTGCCGAAAGCGAAGGGTTGGGATCGTGCATACTCGGCTGGTTTGACGAGAAAGAGGTGAAGAGCCTGACCGGTATTCCCTCTTCGAAACGTGTGTTGCTGGATGTGCTGATTGGCTATCCGGTGAAGGAGAAACGGAAAAAGATCCGAAAAGAAAAGGAGAAAGTTGTTTCTTATAACAGCTATTAATGAACTGAATAATCTCTGATTCACCGACCCGAACACCCCCGTCCAGAACCGCATTTCAACCGGGACGGACCGTCGATAACCCGCTGCAACCGGGACTACGGTTGCCGGAACCGTCACCGTGGGGAGCGGTGGAAGTCACCGTGAAACGTGCTGCCAATGGGCGTTTCACCGTAACACGGTGCTAAGAAAAGAATATATTAAAAGAGAAAGAAGAAGAAGGAGAAGAAGAGAAAGCAGAGTTACTCCCGATCCTCCTTCCACCTCAAGCACGGAACGTCGTGTGTAGCACCCCATTTGGGGGAAGTGAACGGAATGACGGCATCATCGGAGGTAAATGGCGGCAGGGTGAACGGCCTCTGCCGGCAGGAGACATTCACCACAGAGGACACAGAGGACACAGAGTTTTTTTAGACATAAGGACAAAAGGGCAGATGATTCTTTATGTATTCGTGTGTTCTTTTGTCTGAAAACAGATTGAGCGCAGCTAATTAAACTCTGTGTCCTCTGTGTCCTCTGTGGTGAATGTGTTACTCTGTGATGAGCTACAAGTCTTTCAGCAGCACTTTGCTTGCCTTTTTATAATATTCCTCCCTTGAGTCGAGTAATACTTTCCACTGTTCGCTGAATTCCTCGTCTTTATCTACTTTGAAGTCTTCTGAGCCGTAAGTATCCAGCCGGTCGAGCAGTAAAGCGACGTTCAGTTGATTGATGTCGATGGAAGGCTGATATGCGATGTCTTCACTTTTCTGATCGGTCACAACTTCGTGGATCAGATGAATCTCTTGCAGTTGATAGAGTATCTGGTTGGTCAGCCGGATAGGGATGCGATGCTCTTCGGATATCTCTTCGGCGGTGTAAGGCGTTTCATTGTTTTCAAAACGTTTGGCTATAAGAGACATTATCAGGATGGAGATGAAGTCCCGGTAACGGCGGCTGATATTCTGCGTGTCTCTGTCGAAACTGAAGTTACGGATATTCTGTCCGGCGTAGGTCAGTTCGGCACCGAACAGGCAGATGGTCCATGATATTTGCAACCATAACAGGAACATCGGCAGGGCGGCAAAACTACCGTAAATGGCATTGTACTTGGACACCCACAACTGGCTGCTGATGTACAGGAACTGGAATGCCTGGTAAGCGGAACCGGCAAGGATACCGGAAATCAGCGCATGCTTGAATTTTACCTTCGTATTGGGCATGAAGATGTAGAGTCCTGTAAACATCAGCCAGGTCAGCACGAACGGGATCAGGCGGATCAGGAATTTCAGGATAGGAGCAAGCAAAACAAAATCCGCCATACTCTTCAGCATAGTGCCCACAAAGATGGAAAGACCTCCCGATACCACGATCAGGATCGGCATCAGCAGGAACATTGAAAAATAATCGGTGATTTTGCGGTACATGCTGCGTCCTTTTTTCACTTGCCAGATGCGGTTGAAGGTGATTTCAATGTTACTGACCAGGTTGAGCACGGTCCACAACAACATGACCAGGCCGACTCCGATAAAAATACCGTTTTTGGTTTGTGACAGATACGAGTCTACGAATTGGAGGATAACATCCGTCGCTTCGGTGGAACCTCCGAAACCATCACGAAACTGGCTTTCCATCAAAGTGGAAACACCGAATCCGCGTGCAATGGCAAAGACGATGGCCAGGATGGGCACAATGGCGAGCAGTGTGCTGTAGGTCAGTGCTGAGGCTTTGTTTACGATGCGGTCTTTGTTGAAGCGGTTGACGCAGAGATAGATCGTTTTGATGATATTGTATATCGAGAACTTGGTGCGGGTGACTTCGCTTTCCGTAATCCGCCAGATATCATAGGTAATGAATTTCCATATATCGGAGAGACGCTGATTCATAGGTCTGTTATTTGAAATTAAAAAAAAGAAAAGCAGTCAGCCTATAAGCCGAGTTCTGTACCCTGAATAAATCAAGGTGCCTGTCATTTATCTGAGTGGGGTGTCACCACACCACTTTAGCGGTCTACCCTCCGACATGGAGCGAGCAACTCTCATAACGCCGGTTTACATGACCTTACAACTCCTAAGACGTACAGCCCGATATGTCACCATACGGCTGGTGGGCTCTTACTCCACCTTCTCACCCTTACCTCTCCCCGGAGGGAGGGGCGGTTCTTTTCTTCTACGTTACTCTACCCTCGCGGACAGCTTTCTGTTAGGAAGTAGGATGCTCTGTGTTGCCCGGACTTTCCTCCTGTACCGAAATACACGCGACAGACCGGCCAACTGCTTTGGTCAGCAAAAGTACAAGAATTATTTTGTTTGAGCAAACGGAAGGGAGGATTAGTTCGGTTCACCACAGAGGACACAGAGGGCACAGAGTTTCACGAATGACATAAATTCACCACAGATTACGCAGATTATCACAGATTAATAATTTATTTTACTGAGAGTTAAATTAAAATATCTGTGTTAATCCGTGTAATCTGTGGTGAACACCGTGTGAATCAATTTCAGTTCTTATTCTTAATATTTTTGAAAAAATATATCTAAAACGGAAATAGTTTCTATCTTTGCTAAAAATGTAACCCCCAAATCTTTCTTTCATGAAGAATATGACGCCCTTTGTATCGCTGCTTCTGGCAGTGTCCGCCTGTACAGGTATTCCTGAGAACAAGAAAAACGCACTTCCCCAAGATGTAGAACTGTTGTCCGGTGAAGTTCGCAACCGGTTCATTCCCGATAAGCGTGTCATCCTTTGGGATGTGGATTACGATGTATCCGGAAAGACAATTACCGTAAAGGGGGCGACTACCTCAGCGGAAGCTAAGTCGGCTTTGTTATCGGGACTGGAAGAGAAGGCTTATGAAGTGAGGGACAGCCTGCAACTGGTTCCGGACAGCGTGGCCCTGGAAGGAAAGATGTACGGCATTGTCAATCTCTCTGTATGCAATATGCGTGTAGAGGATGATTTCTCTTCGGAGATGACTACCCAGGCATTGATGGGAATGCCCGTTAAAGTGTTGCAACATCGCAACTGGTATCGCATCCAGACACCTGATAATTATATCGCATGGGTACACCGGGTAGGAATCCATCCGGTCACCAAAGCCGGGCTGGATGCCTGGAACAAGGCAGATAAAATTGTAGTGACGTCGCATTATGGGTTCACTTATCAGCAGCCGGATGAAAAGTCTCAATCCGTGTCGGACGTGGTAGCCGGAAACCGTCTGAAGTACGAAGGTACGCAAGGCGGATTTTATAAAGTCTCTTATCCGGACGGACGGCAGGCTTATATCTCACGATCGATATCGATGCCCGAAAAGGAGTGGCGTGCTTCTTTGAAGCAAGACGCTTCAAGCATTATCCGCACCGCTTATACAATGATGGGGATTCCTTATCTATGGGCGGGCACTTCTTCGAAGGGAGTCGATTGCAGCGGCTTTGTACGTACCGCCTTATTTATGCACGATATCATCATTCCCCGTGATGCCTCTCAACAGGCTTATGTGGGCGAGCATATCGACATTGCTCCTGACTTCGGTAATGTTCAGCCGGGAGATTTGATTTTCTTCGGGCGGAAGGCCACTGCCGGGAAGAAAGAGCGTGTGGTTCATGTGGCCATTTATCTGGGTGATAAAAAGTTCATTCACTCACAAGGCGATGTCCATATCAGCAGTTTCGATCCGTCAGATGCCGATTTTGATGAGTATAACCTGAATCGCCTGTTGTATGCAGTCCGTGTGTTGCCATCTATAAATAAGGAGGCAGCCTTAAACACCACCGTTACGAATCCGTATTATAACTAAACTCAAAATAGATATGCAAAACCGAAGAGATTTCCTCAAGACCGCTGCTTTTGCCGCCATAGGTTCGGGGCTGTCATTGCAAGGTGTTTTTGCCGGCGAGAAGAGTCCCGCTTCATTTGCGATCAACAAACTCGGCCTGGGAGCAAAGTTGAAATTGCGCTTTTTCCCTTACGAGCTGAAACTGAAACATGTGTTTACGGTGGCCACTTATTCGCGAACCACCACTCCCGATGTGCAGGTAGAGATAGAATATGACGGAGTCATCGGTTATGGCGAGGCTTCGATGCCTCCTTATCTGGGACAGACGGTAGACTCGGTGATGGCTTTTTTGAAGAAGGTCGATCTGGAACAGTTTGACGATCCGTTCCAATTGGAAGATATACTGGCTTATGTAGATGGTATCACTTCGGGAGATACGGCTGCCAAAGCTGCCATAGACATCGCCTTGCACGACTTGGTGGGTAAACTTCTGGGAGCACCCTGGTACAGGATCTGGGGACTGGATAAGGCTAAAGCACCTTCGACCACTTTCACGATAGGCATCGATACCCCCGAGGTGGTACGTGAAAAGACCCTTGAGGTGGCCGGGCAGTTCAATATCCTCAAAGTGAAGTTAGGGCGTGAGAATGACAAACAGATGATTGAAACGATCCGTTCGGTGAGCGATCTGCCTATTGCGGTCGATGCCAATCAGGGGTGGACGGATAAGAAATATGCATTGGACATGATTCAATGGCTGAAAGAAAAAGGAATTGTAATGATTGAACAGCCTATGCCCAAAGCACAGTTGGACGATATTGCATGGGTGACCCAGCATAGTCCGTTACCTGTTTTTGCCGACGAATCTTTGCAACGGCTGACTGATGTGGCAGGATTGAAGGGGGCCTTTACGGGGATAAACATCAAACTGATGAAGTGTACCGGTATGCGGGAAGCCTGGAAGATGGTTACGTTGGCACGGGCGTTAGGCATGAAAGTGATGGTGGGATGTATGACGGAAACTTCGTGCGCGGTTTCTGCCGCCGCACAATTCTCTCCGGCCGTCGATTTTGCCGATCTGGACGGAAACCTGCTGATAGCGAACGACCGCTTCAAAGGGATGGAAGTTGTAAAAGGTAAGATCACCCTCAACGACCTTCCGGGGATCGGGGTGGTTAAAATATGAACACAGGTAAACCTTTGAAACTGTTTTGATAATGAAAAAACTACTTTATATAATTGCCGTATTTATCAGCCTTTCAGCCTGTACTTCGCGGCAGGCTCCCAAGCCTTACAACTGGGACGATGACTTGTACCAACGGTTGCTGGCGGACTTCTGTCTGACCGAATCTCAGGTGAAAGACTATATCCGCAAATACATTCCCGACGTGACGGACGAACAGATGCGCCAATGGGAAGAGAGCAAAGCGCTTGAATGCCGGATGATCGACGGGGAGAAACGTTATTTCCGCAATGCCGGTCCCAACCTGTTCCGGATAGACTCTGCCTGCTGTGCCGTCAAAATGGAGAAAGAAGGCACTTCACTGAGCACGAGCGAACAAGTCAATAAAGAACATCTGCCCGAAGTGATGGCAGCTGTCAGGAAAGAAAGAACGCCTGTCGTCCAGCCCAAGCGGATGCGGGTCACCTACACGCTGACGGTGGACAGCAACGCGGTTCCTGCCGGAAAAACGATTCGTTGCTGGCTGCCCTATCCCCGTACGGATCAGGCCCGTCAGCAAAACGTGAAACTGATACGTACCAGTGAGCTCCGCTATACATTGGCTCCGCCTTCATGCCGGCACAGCACCCTCTATATGGAGAAGCAGGCCATTCCCGGTGAGCCGACGGTCTTTTCGGAAACCTTTGAGTATACCTCGTGTGCCGAATGGCATCCGTTGAAGCCCGAAAATATACTGCCTTATGATACTGTCGGTGCTCTTTATAAAGAATATACTGCCGAGCGGGAGACACATATCCGTTTTTCACCCCGTATCAAAGAGCTGGCTGCCAATCTGACAGCCGGTGAAACCAATCCTTTGTTGAAGGCGCAACGCATTTTCCGTTGGATAAACGATCATTTCCCCTGGGCCTCGGCCCGCGAGTATTCCACTATTGAGAATATTCCGGAATATGTGCTCGACAATCGTCACGGCGATTGTGGCCAGGTGAGCCTGTTGTTTATCACCCTCTGCCGTTGCAGTGGCATTCCTGCCCGTTTCCAGAGCGGCTTTATGATGCATCCCCGTGCATGGAACCTGCACGATTGGGCGGAAGTCTATTTCGAAGGCGCGGGCTGGGTGCCGGTAGATCAATCATTCGGCATTCCCGCATTTGCCGGCAATCCCGAAGAAAAGATGTTCTTTCTGGGAGGTATCGATTCCTGGCGTATGATAGTCAACAGTGACTATTCCATGCCGTTGGTTCCCGAGAAGAAATATCCGCGTAGTGAAACGGTTGATTTCCAGCGTGGGGAGGTAGAGTGGGAAGGGGGAAACCTGTACTTCCCGCAATGGAGTTATCATATGGATATAGACTACTTGAATTATTAAGTTCATTCTCCATAAAAGGCTTAAGCGTTTTCCGAAAAGACTTAAGTGTTTCTCAAAAAGACTTTGGTCTTTCGAGGGAAACGCTTAAGTCTTTTTTCTGCCTTCTAAATACTTGTGTGTCATGCAACGAATGCTAATTTGTCAGTCTCTGCCGTTAACCGCTGTTAAGCTCTGCAGATTCACTGTTAAAAGAGAACAAAAAAGAGTGACAAGGAGAATAACAGAATGATTTTTGTCGTTATTTTAACGTCGTAAATGTTAAATGAAAGTAGAATATTAACAATTAAATGAATAAAAAGAATAGTATGAAACAGACAACAAAAAACATTCTTGGGGTAGGAGCGGTTGTTCTTCTCAGCGCAGGAGTTGCCGGAGTGACAACGTATACGATGTTGAAACCGGAAAACAGAGACAGCCTGTCGTTCAGCGAACAGTTCCGCCAGAATCCCAATGCCCGCTTGGCTGCTTATGACGCCATTAATGCACAGCCTGTGGATCTGACGCAGGCAGCAGAAAATTCGCTTCATGCTGTGGTACATATAAAATCGACTCAACAAGCTAAAGAACAAACAGTCACCGTGCGAGATCCGTTTGCCGAGATCTTCGGAGATATTTTCGGTAATGGAGGCAGACAGCAGCGCCGTGTACAGACCCAGCCGCGTGTCGGTTTCGGTTCGGGAGTCATCATTTCGAAGGATGGCTATATCGTAACCAACAACCATGTGATTGACGGGGCGGACGAGATTGTTGTGAAGTTGAATGACAACCGTGAGTTTAAAGGCCGTGTGATCGGTACCGACCCGAATTCGGATCTGGCTTTGGTCAAAATCGAAGGAGATGATTTTCCGACCGTTCCTATCGGCGATTCGGATGCCCTGAAAGTGGGAGAGTGGGTCTTGGCGGTAGGTAACCCCTTCAACCTGACTTCGACTGTAACCGCAGGTATTGTCAGCGCCAAGGCACGTACTTTGGGCGTATACGGTATTGGCGGTGTGGAATCGTTTATCCAGACAGACGCCGCTATCAATCAGGGAAACAGTGGTGGAGCTTTGGTCAATGCAAAAGGTGAGTTGGTAGGTATCAATGCCGTTCTTTCTTCACCGACAGGCGCTTATGCCGGATATGGTTTTGCCATTCCGACGAGCGTGATGACCAAAGTGGTCAGCGACCTGAAACAATACGGAACCGTACAGCGTGCATTGCTGGGAATCAAGGGTACTTCTCTTGCGGGTGACGGCGACATGATGTCCGATCAGCCGATTGACAAGTCGGGAGCTACTTTGGCCGATAAACGCAAAGAATTTGGCGTTGTAGACGGCGTGTGGGTTCGTGAGATTGTGGATGGCGGTTCTGCTGCCGGTTCCGATATCAAGGTGAACGACATCATCATCGGCATCGATGGCAAGAAAGTACAGAACTTCGCCGATTTGCAGGAAGCCATTGCACAGCATCGTCCGGGTGATAAAGTTACCGTGAAGGTGATGCGTGACAAGAAAGAAAAGAATATCGACGTAACGTTGAAGAATGAACAAGGTACAACAAAGATTGTGAAGGATGCAGGTATGGAGATTTTGGGTGCTGCCTTTAAGGAGTTGCCGGACGACTTGAAGAGACAACTCAATCTCGGATACGGCTTGCAGGTGACCGGAGTGACTTCGGGCAAGATGGCGGATGCCGGTGTACGAAAGGGCTTCATCATCCTGAAAGCCAACGATCAGCCGATGCGTAAAGTCAGCGATCTTGAAGAAGTGATGAAAGCTGCTGTGAAATCACCGAACCAGGTGCTCTTCCTCACAGGAGTATTCCCTTCAGGAAAACGCGGATATTACGCTGTAGACTTGACTCAGGAGTAAATTAGCTGAAAGGGGCTGTGTGGTGAGTATGGTCACACCAGCGAATCGTCTGCCGAAAAAAGTATTCGGTAGCTTAATAATAGCTAAGGAAATCGAAAAGAGAGTGCCGGCAATCAACCAGTCGACACTCTTTTTGTTTGTAGTAGTAGATAATAATGGTGAAAAAGTTGTGGAAATTTATACGTTAACAAATAAATTGTCGTAACTTTGCACTCCAAATCTGTTTTATAAGAATGAGACAACTAAAGATTACCAAAAGTATCACTAACAGAGAGAGCGCTTCTCTTGACAAGTATTTGCAGGAAATCGGTCGCGAGGACCTTATTACTGTGGAAGAAGAGGTAGAACTCGCTCAACGCATTCGTAAGGGTGACCGTGTAGCATTAGAGAAACTGACACGTGCCAATCTTCGTTTCGTCGTATCCGTAGCCAAGCAGTACCAGAACCAAGGTTTGAGTTTGCCCGACTTGATTAATGAAGGCAATTTAGGACTGATCAAAGCTGCCGAGAAGTTTGATGAAACACGTGGTTTTAAGTTTATCAGTTATGCTGTATGGTGGATTCGCCAGTCTATTTTGCAGGCATTGGCAGAGCAATCCCGTATCGTTCGTCTTCCGTTGAACCAGGTTGGTTCGCTGAACAAAATCAGCAAGGCCTTCTCTAAGTTCGAACAGGAGAACGAGCGTCGTCCGTCTCCCGAAGAGCTGGCAGGTGAACTGGACATTCCGGTTGACAAGATCTCCGATACGCTGAAAGTATCCGGCCGTCATATTTCGGTGGATGCTCCTTTTGTTGAAGGAGAAGACAACAGCCTGCTCGATGTGTTGGTGAACGATGATTCGCCCATGGCAGACCGTTCTCTGGTTAATGAGTCTCTTGCGAGGGAAATTGATAGAGCTCTTTCTACGTTAACCGATAGGGAAAAAGAAATCATTCAGATGTTTTTCGGTATCGGACAACAGGAAATGACATTAGAGGAAATCGGCGACAAATTTGGTCTCACACGTGAGCGTGTTCGTCAGATTAAGGAAAAAGCAATCAGAAGATTAAGACAAAGTAATCGTAGTAAATTGCTCAAATCTTACTTGGGATAAGCAAGATATATCAGTTTCCGAAAAAGAATTTAAAAAACGCTTCATCTTTTGGTGGGCGTTTTTTTTTGTTATCTTTGCGAAGTTAAAATAATAACAGAATATGAAATACGTAAAAATACTGTTTGCCGTAGCGTTAGTGTTTACATTGTGCTCGGCGTTTTCGTTGAAAAAAGGAGAACATAAGCCCGTTTATGCTTTTGGAGTATCGGCGTCATTTACCGATACAGTGGTATACTACACCGAGATTCAGGTACTCGATAGCGTGGCGTTGGATAAAAACGGATTTCTGCCGCATAGAGAGATATACAGCTATCAACTGAAAAACTATCTGGAGATTGATAAAGGGCAGTCCAACCGTACTTGCATGATCTACTTCTCGGAGAATCAGAAGAAACTTGAAAAGGAGGCTGCAAAGGTATTGGGCAAATATAAAAAGAATAAATCGGTGGCTCTTGAGAAAATAGATACCCAAAGTTTTAAATTCACTAAACCGGAAGAATAACTTAAACGTTATATAAGAAGGGGATGCTTAAAAGCTCCTGATGGAGGAGCTTTTAGGCATCCTTTTTTTTAGGTTTTAAATTCAATACAGCTATGAAATCAAAAATGATTCTTTTTCTTGCAAGCTTTATCGTGTTGTTTAGCGCTTGCCGGAATGAAGATGAACCTACTCTTCCGGCGTATGGTTCGCGTACGGTTTTAATTTATATGATGGCGCAAAACTCTTTGTCTCCATTTGCCCGGGTGGATATGGAAGAAATGATAAAAGGAATGAAGCAGGTCGATGCAACGTCTAATAATCTGTTGGTTTATATCGATGATTATTCGGCTCCCCGTCTGGTTCGTTTGGGTAAAAACAGAAAAGGGCAGGTTGTGGAAGAAGTGGTTGCCAACTATCCGGAACAGAACTCAACGGATGTGGCTGTTATGAAAAAAGTCATTTCAACTGCTTTCAATACTTATAAGGCAGAGAGTTACGGGATGGGCTTCTGGTCGCATGGAGAAGGATGGATACCCTCGCCGGCCAAAACGCGCTGGTTCGGACAAGACGGCAATGATTATATGAATATAGACGATCTGCACGAAGCCTTACAGGTGGCTCCAAAGCTTGATTTCTTGTTCTTCGATGCCTGTTTCATGGAGTCGGTGGAAGTGGCTTATGCTTTACGTGACTGCGGTGACTATATGATCAGCTCGCCTACTGAAATTCCCGGTCCGGGAGCTCCTTATGAAGACGTGGTTCCCGCTATGTTTACTGCCGGAAATCCGACCATGAAGATTGCCTCTGCCTATTATGCCTACTATGAAAACAGGTATAACGACGGAGTAGGGCTGGCTAATGACAACTGGACCGGTGGAGTTTCGGTGGGAGTCGCAAAAATGAGTGAACTTGAAAATCTGGCAGCTGCCACAGCAAAGATACTTCCCAAATATGTGACGGAAAAGACTGATTTCGATCTTTCAGGGGTGATGTGTTATGACCGGAGGTACCTGGCGTTATATCATGACCTCGATCAGTATATTTACAAGCTGACAGCCGGTAACAGCGATTATGATGAATGGAAGGCGGCTTTTGATAAGGTAATGGTTTACTGGAAGTCGACTCCGCGCAACTATTCGGCATACGCCGACATGTTTACCATGGATTCAAAGGCGAAAGGGCTTTCCACTTATATTCCAATGACGAATAGGGAGTCTACCAATACGTCCTACCGGGATACGGGATGGTATAAGGCTTCCGGTTGGGCAGATACCGGTTGGTATAAATAAGCAATAGAAGTGAGGCTGAATCAAAACTCACCACAGAGGACACAGAATAACACAGAGGCGATTTTAAGTTATTGATTATTAGTTAAAAGACTCTGTGATACTCTGTGTTACTCCGTGGTGAAAAGAGTTTTGATTCAGCCTCCCTTTTTATGCATTGTGTCAGGTTGGCCACCTGTCACGGTTTTAGTACTTATGGGATGAATTCTCCTTTTACGGTGATTTTCACTTTTACTTCCAGCTCTCCTTTTTCCAGTTCAACCAGATAGTATTCGCCTGTGGGAGTTTCAAAAAAGTCGGCTTCATCTACGTGATATCCGGCATATTGTGGTGAAGAGGCAATTGCACTGGTCACCTCAACCGGTAGTGCATTCCGGTGTACGTCCCAGGAAGTGTATGCCCATTGGTTGGAGCTGTTGAATACAACCTCTTTGCTGATATTGTTGTGGATAATATCGACTTCTGTCATTCCATGTTCCACTTCAATCTCCGCCAGGCGCGCATCCGGATACTTCTCTTTTATAAAGTTCTCGATGGCTGCGGGGACTTCCGCCGGAAGGTAATTTCCCGAATCATTGTCCGTGTCTGCAACGTTTTTAATAAGGATTCCTTCTGCCGAATAATATAGGTCGAACTCTTGTTTGCCGGATTCTACTTCGATGACATATACGGTTTCCATATCCAGACGTTCCAGCATATCTACATCATCTATTTTCCATTTTGCATATTCACTGCTTTCAAAAGCACTTTTTACCGCTGAGGGCAGAGCCTGATATGGAATGTCGGTTTCTGTCATTTGCCATGTTCCGTCCGGAGTAAACCAAGCAGAGGTTTCATAGTTTTGATGGCGGAAGTCAGCCACATAATAGTTACCTTTTGTTTCCCACTTTTCATTGCTGACTGTCGGGTACTTTGCGGTGAATGCGTTTTTCAGTTCTGCCGGTACATAAGACAGATCATCATCATCGTTATCACAGCTTTGTAATCCCAGGGCACCCAGTGCCAAAAGAAGAAAATACATTTTCAGTTTCATTTCTACTATACTTTTTTTAGTTGTCAATTCATGTTATGCGCATATTGTAATAAAGCGGAATTATACCCGTATATGTGCGTAACATCAGTTATCGATATCGATTAAGTTAAATTTAGAGTCGAATTTTAGTTCCCATCCGTTGGACAGTTTCACTTCATAATCCGCTTTATCACGTTCTATTTTCAGAATCTTCGCGTCCGCATAGTTGGTGGTTACGTACTTCTGGATAGGAGCGGGTATTATGCCCTGTGGCACTACACTGAATTTGCAATTTACTTCAGTCCAGTTTCCTTTCTTGTCGAATTCCACTTTGTTGCCGTCGGTGAAAATGACGTCGTAGCTTTTCTGTAAGAAATCGCTTTCAACTTTGGCCATGGCAATGTTGTTGCCGGCAAAATGTTGTTTGATGAACTGCTGTGCCTTCTGCGGCATTTGGCTTACCTGGATAGGTTTATCATCGTCCGCTCTTGCGATGGTTTGCAGAGTGAACAGGCATACGAATAAAATAAGTAACTTTTTCATAATCGTCTTTTTTTATTGGTTTTTACTTTTAGCAATTAATTTATATTGCAAAGATGAAGGTCGATTCTGAAAAGAATTGGGAATTCTCTCCATTTTGATACTTTTTTCTAAATAAAAGTTCGATTACTCTTGTTCATCCGGTTGAACTTATACTGTATATTTACACAACATTTAACGCTGAGCGGGAAGTCCTTCTCGCAATAGATATGAAAAGATTTTGTACAGGCAGGTGTGCCGGGGAGTCGTATCTACCACAGATTACACGTGTTTGCGCAGATGAATGTCGCCGGTTCTCAGTGGATTAAATTCGTTCTGTGTTAATCTGCGTAATCTGTGGTGAAATTGTTCTTCCGTAATTCGAAACAGTGTTCATCTTTCTCAAAATAATACCTGAGTGTGAGATGCTGTAATTTGCAGATGGAGTCGGCTATGGCAAGTCCCAGTCCGGTCGAACCTTCCTTTTTGCTTCCCTGATAGAATCGTTCAAAGATATGGGTCGCATCCAGGGGACGGTCTGTGCCGCTATTCCTGAAGGTCATGCTATGGCCGGTTATTTCAATCCGGATATGTCCACCGTCTACGTTGTGTACAAACGCATTTTTGAGCAGGTTCGTTATCAGGGCGACTGCTAATGATTCATTCATTTCCGCCCGGAATATTCCCTGTTCATCTAACGTCAGCTCAATTTCCCGATAGCCGTATACTTCTTCATAATCTTCTATATATCGCTTGAGCATGCTGTTGAACTCCACCGTTTGGGTCTCGGAGAATTGTCCGTTATCTATTTTGGATAGTAACAGCAGTGATTTATTGAGCTTGGTGATATGCTCCAGGGTCTGGTGCGTTTTTATCAGCTCTTCCAACTGTGCTTCAGACAAGGAGTCGTCTTCCATCAGCATTTCCAGGCGATTCCGGCAGATGGCCAACGGTGTTTGCATTTCGTGTGAAGCATTGCCGATGAATTGCTTTTGCTGTTCAAAGATGTGCTCGCTTCGTTCCGCGTTGCGGATGGCTGCCTCGTTCAGCTTCCTGAACTCCGTAATTTGCGTTTCATTCTTCAAAGGGCGATTGGGACGGCCTATCCTGTAGGCATCCAGCCAGCGCAGCAGGTTGTAAAGTGGCTTCATGCTGCGGTGAAATATCCAGATGCAGACAATCAGGATGGTGAGCAGCAGGACGATGTACAGAAAAATAATCCATCCCAGCATGGCGTCTTTCAGGTCGTCCTTCTCGATCGTCGGTGTCGATACGGTAAGCTCGTAATATTGCCCTTCGTCATCTTTGAATAAGGTGGTCAGTATGCGTGCAGGTTCAGTCTCTTCCTTCTCCACAATATAGACCATGGAGTCTTTGTAGCAGATATCTTCGCGTTCGTCGGCATACTCTTTGCTTACTTTTCTAAGATAGTACTGATTGTTCGACCCATTGTTTTTCGAGGGCAGTTCTTCTCCGGCCAGGGCACGGATAATGATGGTTTCCGAGTAATCCTCCAGAGAGTCGTCTACTTCGTCGTTCACTTCATCTATCACGGCTATATAGAAAAATACAGCCCATGCCCCGAGAACAACTGTCAGCATGAGTGCGATGCGGATGATAATGCGGTATATCAACTTCATGGAGGTAGGGTCTTTTTTTATTCAACAGTCATTTTGTAGCCGAATCCATATACAGCCTTAAGTTCTGCCAAGGCACCGGCATCTTTAAGTTTCTTTCTCAGATTCTTGATTTGCGCATAGATGAAATCAAAATTGTCTACTTGGTCGATATGATCTCCCCACACCGATTCGGCAAGTGTGTTTTTGTTTACCAGTCGTCCGGGACGGTTGGCAAAGTAGAGAAGAATATCATACTCTTTGCGGTTTAATTCTATTTCCTTGTCATCTACGAATACCTGGAATGTATCGGGAACGATACGTATGTTGGCCAGGCGTATGTCCATTTCTCCGTCGCGGCGCTGGCGTCGGATCACACTTTTGATGCGGGCATTTAATTCGGCCAGGTGAAAGGGTTTGGGCAGATAGTCGTCGGCACCCAGTTCCAGTCCCAGTACTTTATCGTCCAGGGAGTCTTTGGCCGAGATGATAATTACATTTTCCCGTTTATGCATCTTCTTCAGTTGCTCCAGCAGATTCAGCCCATTGCCGTCAGGCAACATAATGTCCAGCAAGACGCAGTCGTAATCGTAGTCCTCTATCTTGCGTAATCCCGACTGGAAGTCTGCGGCAGCTTCCACTACGTAGCGTTCTTTTTCGAGCGAACGCTGGATAAGTTCCCTCAGTGAGGGTTCGTCTTCGATTATTAATATTTTCATAGGGCTTTTTATTTCTACCTGCAAAGAAAAGGCTTATTTCTGAAATAAAACTGAAAAGAAAAGCTATTTTATTTTTCTATCTCAACAGAAGTGTCTAATTTTGTTTCCAATAAACAAAAATAACACGAGTATGAATCTCTAATACTGTAATTTATCATGTTGACTCAAATTATCAATGGACGCATATTTACTCCGCAAGGTTGGTTGAACGAAGGTTCTGTGTTGATGAGAGATGGAAAAATTCTGGAAGTAACTAATTGCGACCTGGCGCTGATCGGTGCCAATCTGGTGGATGCCAGAGGAATGTATATTGTTCCCGGCTTTGTTTGTATGCATGCCCATGGTGGGGGAGGACACGATTTTACGGAATGTACCGAAGAGGCTTTCCGTACGGCGATAGCTGCACACATGAAGCACGGTGCCACCAGCTTTTTTCCGACACTTTCTTCTTCTCCGTTCTCCGAAATACGCAAAGCTGTAGATATATGCGAAAAACTGATGGCCGAATCCGATAGCCCGATACTCGGCTTGCATGTGGAAGGCCCTTACCTGAACCGTAAGATGGTGGGAGAACAGTTTGCAAACCAAGTGAAAGAAGTCGATGTGGCAGAATACACCTCTTTGCTTGAAAGCACCGATTGCATCAAGCGTTGGGACGCTTCTCCCGAACTGCCCGGAGCACTTGACTTTGCACGTTATCTGAAGTCGAAGGGCATTGTAGGAGCTGTTTCGCATACGGAAGCCGAATATGATGGCATAAAGGAAGCATACGAGGCAGGATTTACACATGCTGCGCACTTCTACAATGCAATGCCGGGCTTTCATAAGCGTCGCGAATATAAATACGAGGGAACGGTTGAGAGTGTCTACCTGACCGATGGCATGACTATCGAGCTGATTGCTGACGGCATTCATTTGCCTTCCACTATTTTGAAACTGGCTTATAAGCTGAAGGGAGTGGAGCATACTTGCCTGGTGACCGACGCACTTTCATATGCGGCTGCTGAAGGCAAGGCAATTGACGATCCCCGTATTATTATAGAAGACGGTGTGTGCAAGCTTGCCGACCGTTCGGCCTTGGCAGGTAGTATTGCTACCATGGATCAGTTGGTGCGTACGATGGTGAAGGCTGATATTCCTCTGGCAGATGCCATACGTATGGCTTCTGAGACTCCTGCCCGTATTATGGGAGTTTATGACCGTAAAGGATCTCTCCAGAAGGATAAAGATGCGGATATTCTGATCCTGGATCGTGATCTGAACGTCAAGGCGGTATGGGCTATGGGGCAGTTGGTGAAGGAGTCGTAAATAGTTCACTACGGATTATACAAATTTACTGTTGCCCTCTTATGCCGGTTATTTGTAAGAAGGGCTTTCAATAGAAATTGTTAGTGTCGTTACTATTCTTATTCTATTCTTATAAATGGAAGGGGAGGAGGATAAGAATAGTAACGACTTACTTTAATCTGTGGTTCAATTACCGTTAATTTTCAACTTCGTCTTTTCTTAAATCGGTATATTTCCTTATTCTCCCTTTTTCTCTGATCATTTCTCAATTTTCTGAAAAACGCCCCTATAGCCTCCTTATACGGCCATCCTTTTACTTTTAAAACCAAGACCCTTTACCTCTAAAATCAACGCTTCCTTGGTTTTAAACCAACGAGCCTTTGGTTTAAAAGGTAGGCTTCTCCCGTTTCCATCCCAAATTTTGCTTGTGAAAATATTGTATAACTAGGCTTTCCGGATCGCAAATGTGTTCTTCCGAATTGCATTGGCACTTGCTTTAATTGCACCTATACCTGCTCTGATTGCACCCATATCTGCTTTGATCGCAACTATACTTACTTCAATCGTAACTATCCTTTTCGGTCCACCACTTATCCCTTTTCCCGGAAAACATTCCCTTGTCTCTCTATTGTCTTCATCTTCAATCTTTTTCTTCCTTTCGTTTCTTCTCTTCCTATTACCTGATTTAACAGGATGTTAAATCAAGGCTTTTGTCTCCAAATAACAAGTCTTTTCGAAGCAAAAGCCTTGTTATTTCCATCCCTGAAATAAATGTTTTCCCAACCGCATTAACAATGTTAACGCAGGATTCCGTTCAATTCCCGTCTGATTCTTGTTTGATCCTTGTCTGATTACTGTTTGATTCCTGCTCAATTTCCATTCAATCCCCGTATGATTCCTGTTTTAATTTCCGTCCAATCCTCGTCTGATTCCCACCGGCTTTTCACTTTAATCCCTGTTTGACTCCCATCTGATTCCCGTTCACTCTCCATTCAGTCCCTGTCCAATTCCAGTTTCATCCCCTCCAATTTTCCTCCAATTCCCTATTTTTCTCCGCAATTCCACCCCAAAACACTCGTTCTCCTCCCTTTCGTAGCACATATCCTTTCCTTTAGCTCCTGAAAATTCCCCCTTATATATTATAATAATGTGTCCCCCTTTGCTCTCCCTTTCCCCCTCTTTTAAAAGTATGTTTTAAAACCTACCTCTCCCTCAGTCCTTTACATCTAAATTTATATTTTTATTCAAAAAAACTTCCTTATATATTTGCCTTGTATTGGTAAATCGCGTACTTTTGCACCCGCTTTCCAAGAGAGGGAGAGCCGATTGAAATTGACATGTTGCAAGTGCGTATTGATTGCCTTAACGAACAACAAAAATAATCTCCTTTTTCTTTGGAGTTTAATATTAAAATTCGTTATCTTTGCAGTCCGATTCGCGATAAAAGGCGTTTATTCCGGTGCCTTTCCCTTTCGCTAAGAGAGCCAGAGAACAGACCGGGAAAAACATTTTAAAAAAACTTCCGAAAACATTTGGTGTTTTAAAATAAACCTTTTACCTTTGCACCCGCTTTTGAAACGAAGCACAATCGAAAAGAAGAGTTCTTTGAAAAATTGATAAACAATACAAGTAGTACAAGTAAATTTAGAACCGTCAATACCTATTATATAGGTATATGAAAAATGACCGTCAATAAATTTTCGACATCCTGAACAGAGCAAATATTATCCTTAATTGGATATAACAATACTTTTACAATGAAGAGTTTGATCCTGGCTCAGGATGAACGCTAGCTACAGGCTTAACACATGCAAGTCGAGGGGCATCAGGAAGAAAGCTTGCTTTCTTTGCTGGCGACCGGCGCACGGGTGAGTAACACGTATCCAACCTGCCCTTTACTCGGGGATAGCCTTTCGAAAGAAAGATTAATACCCGATGGGATAATCATTCCGCATGGTCTGATTATTAAAGGATTCCGGTAAAGGATGGGGATGCGTTCCATTAGGTTGTTGGTGAGGTAACGGCCCACCAAGCCTTCGATGGATAGGGGTTCTGAGAGGAAGGTCCCCCACATTGGAACTGAGACACGGTCCAAACTCCTACGGGAGGCAGCAGTGAGGAATATTGGTCAATGGGCGCGAGCCTGAACCAGCCAAGTAGCGTGAAGGATGACTGCCCTATGGGTTGTAAACTTCTTTTATATTAGAATAAAGTGCAGTATGTATACTGTTTTGTATGTATAATATGAATAAGGATCGGCTAACTCCGTGCCAGCAGCCGCGGTAATACGGAGGATCCGAGCGTTATCCGGATTTATTGGGTTTAAAGGGAGCGTAGGTGGACTGGTAAGTCAGTTGTGAAAGTTTGCGGCTCAACCGTAAAATTGCAGTTGATACTGTCAGTCTTGAGTACAGTAGAGGTGGGCGGAATTCGTGGTGTAGCGGTGAAATGCTTAGATATCACGAAGAACTCCGATTGCGAAGGCAGCTCACTGGACTGCAACTGACACTGATGCTCGAAAGTGTGGGTATCAAACAGGATTAGATACCCTGGTAGTCCACACAGTAAACGATGAATACTCGCTGTTTGCGATATACAGTAAGCGGCCAAGCGAAAGCATTAAGTATTCCACCTGGGGAGTACGCCGGCAACGGTGAAACTCAAAGGAATTGACGGGGGCCCGCACAAGCGGAGGAACATGTGGTTTAATTCGATGATACGCGAGGAACCTTACCCGGGCTTAAATTGCAGTGGAATGATGTGGAAACATGTCAGTGAGCAATCACCGCTGTGAAGGTGCTGCATGGTTGTCGTCAGCTCGTGCCGTGAGGTGTCGGCTTAAGTGCCATAACGAGCGCAACCCTTATCTTCAGTTACTAACAGGTCATGCTGAGGACTCTGGAGAGACTGCCGTCGTAAGATGTGAGGAAGGTGGGGATGACGTCAAATCAGCACGGCCCTTACGTCCGGGGCTACACACGTGTTACAATGGGGGGTACAGAAGGCAGCTACCTGGTGACAGGATGCTAATCCCAAAAGCCTCTCTCAGTTCGGATCGAAGTCTGCAACCCGACTTCGTGAAGCTGGATTCGCTAGTAATCGCGCATCAGCCACGGCGCGGTGAATACGTTCCCGGGCCTTGTACACACCGCCCGTCAAGCCATGGGAGCCGGGGGTACCTGAAGTACGTAACCGCAAGGAGCGTCCTAGGGTAAAACTGGTGACTGGGGCTAAGTCGTAACAAGGTAGCCGTACCGGAAGGTGCGGCTGGAACACCTCCTTTCTGGAGCGATGTTGAAAACGACGTTCATCGGTTCTAAAATTGTACTACTGGTACTTGTTTATTTATAGAATATAGATCGACCGTCTATAGCAATATAGATAGAGATAAACAAGAGAAAACAGAAGCCGAGTCTAAAAACAGGACACGGTTGAACTAGTCCTATAGCTCAGTTGGTTAGAGCGCTACACTGATAATGTAGAGGTCGGCAGTTCAACTCTGCCTGGGACTACCAAGACGAGATTGATATCTTGTATGATTGGGGGATTAGCTCAGCTGGCTAGAGCATCTGCCTTGCACGCAGAGGGTCAACGGTTCGAATCCGTTATTCTCCACCATTGATACGCCGGCAACACAAGTTGCCGAATGTTATCATACGATCTTTGACATGATGTACAAAAAAAAGTAAATTTAGTAAGAGCTAAAAGTATATATCGAACCATTGGGTTCAGATCCTTTCTAACAAAAGGAGATGACCCTGGCGATAAAAGAAAGTAAATAAGGGCGCATGGCGGATGCCTTGGCTCTCGGAGGCGATGAAGGACGTGATAAGCTGCGATAAGCTTCGGGTAGGTGCAAATAACCTTTGATCCGAAGATTTCCGAATGGGACAACCCGGCATTCTGAAGGAATGTCATCCAACCAAGTTGGAGGCTAACGCAGGGAACTGAAACATCTTAGTACCTGCAGGAAAAGAAAATAAATAATGATTCCCCTAGTAGTGGCGAGCGAACGGGGAATAGCCCAAACCACCCGTGTTACGGCATGTGTGGGGTTGTAGGACCACGCTCTCGCAAGAAAGTTATTGAGAAGAAGCGACTGGAAAGTCGCGCCATAGACGGTGATAGCCCGGTATTCTAAGGTAACTGAAGCGTAGTGGTATCCTGAGTAGCGCGGAGCACGAGGAATTCTGCGTGAACCAGCCGGGACCATCCGGTAAGGCTAAATACTCCCGAGAGACCGATAGCGAACCAGTACTGTGAAGGAAAGGTGAAAAGCACTTCGAATAGAAGAGTGAAATAGTCCCTGAAACCATGCGCCTACAAGCGGTCGGAGCAGCTTATGCTGTGACGGCGTGCCTTTTGCATAATGAACCTACGAGTTACTTTTTCCGGCAAGGTTAAGCATCTTGAGATGTGGATCCGAAGCGAAAGCGAGTCTGAACAGGGCGGATAGTCGGAAGGAGTAGACGCGAAACCAAGTGATCTACCCTTGGGCAGGTTGAAGGTTAGGTAACACTAACTGGAGGACCGAACCGATAAGCGTTGAAAAGCTTCCGGATGACCTGAGGGTGGGGGTGAAAGGCTAATCAAACTTGGAGATAGCTCGTACTCCCCGAAATGCATTTAGGTGCAGCCTTGAGAATTACTAATGTGAGGTAGAGCGACTGATAAGATGCGAGGGCTTCACCGCCTATCAAGTCTTGATAAACTCCGAATGCGCATTAGTTCGATCTCAGGAGTGAGGGCATGGGTGCTAAGGTCCATGTCCTAAAGGAGAAGAATCCAGACCATCAGCTAAGGTCCCCAAATAAACACTAAGTTGAACTAACGAAGTCAGATTGCTAAGACAGCTAGGATGTTGGCTTGGAAGCAGCCATTCATTTAAAGAGTGCGTAACAGCTCACTAGTCGAGGAGTTTGGCGTGGATAATAATCGGGCATCAAGTGTTTTACCGAAGCTATGGGATACGTAAGTATCGGTAGGGGAGCATTCCACTCTGCGTTGAAGGCGAAGCGTGAGCTTTACTGGAGCGTGTGGAAAAGCAAATGTAGGTATAAGTAACGATAAAGGGGGTGAGAAACCCCCTCGCCGCAAGACTAAGGTTTCCTGATCAACGCTAATCGGATCAGGGTTAGTCGGGTCCTAAGGCTCAGCCGAACGGTGATGCCGATGGCAGAACAGGTTAATATTCCTGTACTAGCATTAAGAGTGACGTGGAGACGGAGGAGTGACAACGCCGCGGACTGACGGAATAGTCCGTTAAAGGGTGTAGATGTTGATTGTCCCAGGCAAATCCGGGATAAGAGTCGAACCTGACAGTATACCAATTTCCTCGGAAAACGGTAATAGTGCGTGTAAACATACTCCCAAGAAAATCCGCTAAACTTAATCTTAATGGTACCCGTACCGCAAACGGACACACGTAGTCGGGTTGAATATACTCAGGCGCTTGAGTGAATCACGGTTAAGGAACTAGGCAAATTGACCCTGTAACTTCGGGATAAAGGGTCCCTACCCGGTGACGGGAGGGCGCAGAGAATAGGTCCAGGCAACTGTTTAACAAAAACACAGGGCTGTGCAAAATTGAAAGATCACGTATACAGCCTGACACCTGCCCGGTGCTGGAAGGTTAAGAGGAGATGTCATCGCAAGAGAAGCATTGAATTGAAGCCCCAGTAAACGGCGGCCGTAACTATAACGGTCCTAAGGTAGCGAAATTCCTTGTCGGGTAAGTTCCGACCTGCACGAATGGTGTAATGATCTGGACACTGTCTCAACCGTGAGCTCAGTGAAATTGTAGTATCGGTGAAGATGCCGATTACCCGCGATGGGACGAAAAGACCCCGTGAACCTTTACTATAGCTTAACATTGAATTTGGGTAATTGATGTGTAGGATAGGCCGGAGACTTTGAAGCAGGTACGCCAGTATTTGTGGAGTCGCTGTTGAAATACGGCCCTTTGATTATTTGAGTTCTAACTCGCTGTTGCGAGGACACTGTTTGGTGGGTAGTTTGACTGGGGTGGTCGCCTCCAAAAGTGTAACGGAGGCTTCTAAAGGTGCCCTCACGCCGATTGGTAACCGGCGGCAGAGTGTAATGGCATAAGGGCGCTTGACTGGGAGACTTACAAGTCGATCAGGTAGGAAACTAGAGCATAGTGATCCGGTGTTTCCGTATGGAAGGGACATCGCTCAAAGGATAAAAGGTACTCCGGGGATAACAGGCTGATCCCTCCCAAGAGCTCATATCGACGGAGGGGTTTGGCACCTCGATGTCGGCTCGTCACATCCTGGGGCTGGAGAAGGTCCCAAGGGTTGGGCTGTTCGCCCATTAAAGTGGCACGCGAGCTGGGTTCAGAACGTCGTGAGACAGTTCGGTCTCTATCTATCGTGGGCGCATGAAATTTGCGTGGCTCTGACACTAGTACGAGAGGACCGTGTTGGACTGACCTCTGGTTTACCGGTTGTGCCGCCAGGTGCATTGCCGGGTATCTAAGTCGGGATTGGATAAGTGCTGAAAGCATCTAAGTACGAAGCCAGCCACAAGATTAGATTTCTTTTAGGGTCGTTGTAGACTACAACGTTGATAGGACGCAGGTGTACAGGTGGTAACATCACAGCCGAGCGTTACTAATTGCCCGATGACTTTCTTTTATTGTCCTTTATGGTTTATATATCCGTTTAGCTTTACTATCGGGGTGATAGACGGCTAAGTTTACTTTTGTACATTATGTCTGCCTTATTCAGGTGACTATAGCATCAGGGTTCCACCTCTTCCCATTCCGAACAGAGAAGTTAAGCCTGATCACGCCGATGGTACTGCGTAACAGTGGGAGAGTAGGTAGTCGCCGTTTTCAGAGAGTTCATCCCCTCGGGTCTTCTGACCCGAGGGGATGACTTGTTTTTGGGTATAAGCAATATCTCCTGATAATCTTTTTATCGGCTTCATCCCATATACTCCTGACTCAATCTTCATTTTTCCGGTTTTATCATAATTCAATGTTTGATGTATTATCAGACTGTTTATCTTTGCCATCATCTGAAAAGATGAAACGGGAAGATAAATGTGTCGGGATCGTCATAACCTTTACTTTTGGACGCTTCTTTTCGCGATTACGAACAGTTTTCTTCCTCTTTTCTCTTTTTTTATCAGATTGAATTTTGTACTTTTGGCGAGAATCTGATGAGAAACACTTAGATATTATAATATAAACTTCTAAATAGTCCGTGAATATGGAAAACAAAATTCAAGAGTTGACCGATAAGATTTATCGCGAAGGCGTCGAAAAAGGTAATGAAGAAGCCCGCCGTCTTATTGCGAATGCTCAGGAAGAAGCTAAAAAAATCGTTGAAGATGCCCATAAAGAAGCTGAATCAATTATTGCCACCTCTCGTAAATCTGCCGATGAACTGACAGAGAATACCAAATCAGAGTTGAAACTGTTTGCCGGTCAGGCAGTAAATGCGTTGAAATCAGAAATAGCCACTATGGTAACTGATAAAATTGTGACCGCACCGGTAAAGGAGTTTGCACAGAATAAAGATTTTCTGAGTGCTTTTATCGTAGCTCTGGCTTCCAAATGGAGCGTAGACGAGCCGATTATCATCTCAACTTCTGATGCGGAATCTTTGAGAAAGTATTTTGCGGCCAATGCTAAAGCATTGTTAGACAAAGGTGTTACCATAGAACAAGTGAATGGTATTAAGGCATTGTTTTCTGTATCTCCTGCAGACGGTTCATATAAAGTGAATTTCGGAGAAGAGGAATTTATGAATTACTTTAAAGCATTCCTGCGTCCTCAGTTGGTAGAAATGTTATTCTAAAGGGATGCGTTATGAGTAAATATTATTACTTGGTAGCCGGTTTGCCGGAACTCACACTTGAGGACAGTAAGCTGAGCTATACAGTAGCTGATTTTAAAACGGAAATTTACACGGGCTTGTCAGCTTCAGATCAAAAATTAATTGATCTGTTTTATTTGAAGTTTGATAATGCCAATGTACTGAAGCTTCTGAAAGATAAGGAAGCCGCCATTGATACCCGGGGAAATTTCTCCGCGGAGGAACTTGCTGAATATATCTCTGTTCTTAAAGAAGGAGGAGAAATCAGTACTAAAGAATTTCCTGCATATCTTGCTACTTTCATTTCCGACTATTTCAATACTCCGGCAGAGAATGCTGTTTTACTGGAAGATCATCTGGCTGCACTTTATTATGATTATGCAATGAAATGCGGAAATAAGTTTGTGGCTTCCTGGTTCGAATTCAATCTTACAATTAACAATATCCTTGTGGCATTGACCGCTCGGAAGTATAAGTGGGATGTTGCTCGCAATATAGTGGGTGATACGGAAATATGTGAGGCTTTGCGAACTTCCGGAGCCCGTGATTTCGGGCTTTCCGGTGAAGTGGATTTTCTGGATCAGTTAGTGAAAATCAGTGAAATAACAGAACTGGTAGAACGCGAGAAGAAGTTGGATGCTTTACGGTGGAACTGGATGGAGGAAGCTATTTTCTTCAACTATTTTACCATCGAACGTATTTTTGCTTTCTTATTGGAACTGGAAATGATTGAACGTTGGATCTCTTTGGATAAGGAAAGAGGAAATCAACTGTTCCGCAGTATCATAGAGTCACTGAAGAATGAAGTGCAGATTCCCGCAGAATTCAGGTAATCCTGCCAAACTCGGATAAATAAATTAAAAAAATATATGGCAACAAAAGGAACTGTTAGTGGCGTTATTGCCAACATGGTGACCCTCGTCGTTGATGGACCGGTAGCTCAAAATGAGATTTGTTATATCTCAACCGGTGGCGATAAATTAATGGCGGAGGTGATTAAGGTCGTAGGTACACATGTATATGTTCAGGTGTTCGAAAGCACTCGTGGATTGAAAGTGGGAGCCGAAGCCGAATTTACCGGACACATGCTTGAGGTGACCTTAGGTCCCGGTATGTTATCGAAGAATTACGATGGTCTGCAAAACGACCTTGATAAGATGGATGGCGTATTCCTGAAGAGAGGACAATATACCTATCCGTTGGATAAAGAAAGTGTATGGCATTTTGTTCCCCTTGTCAATGTAGGGGATAAAGTGGAAGCATCTGCCTGGTTAGGACAGGTGGATGAAAACTTCCAGCCATTGAAGATCATGGTACCTTTCACGCAGAAAGGTGTTTGCACGGTGAAATCGATTGTACCTGAAGGCGATTATAAGATTGAAGACGTAATTGCTGTTTTGGTAGACGAAGAGGGAAACAACGTTGAAGTGAATATGATTCAAAAGTGGCCGGTAAAAAGGGCTATGACGAATTATAAAGAAAAACCGCGTCCGTTTAAATTGCTTGAAACCGGTGTACGTGTGATTGACACTGTCAATCCGATAGTAGAGGGGGGGACAGGATTTATTCCCGGTCCGTTCGGTACAGGTAAAACCGTACTTCAGCATGCTATCTCTAAACAGGCAGAGGCCGATATTGTGATCATTGCCGCCTGCGGTGAACGTGCGAACGAGGTTGTGGAAATATTTACTGAGTTCCCAGAACTGGTGGACCCACATACGGGACGTAAACTGATGGAGCGTACCATTATTATCGCCAATACTTCGAACATGCCGGTAGCGGCCCGTGAAGCTTCTGTGTATACGGCTATGACGATTGCCGAATATTATCGTGCGATGGGATTGAAGATCCTGTTGATGGCAGACTCTACTTCCCGTTGGGCACAGGCATTGCGTGAGATGTCGAACCGTATGGAAGAGTTGCCCGGACCGGATGCATTCCCGATGGACTTGTCCTCAATCATTTCTAACTTCTACGGTCGTGCAGGTTATGTAAAACTGAATAACGGTGAGAGTGGTTCTATTACCTTTATCGGTACGGTATCTCCGGCCGGAGGTAACCTGAAGGAACCTGTGACTGAAAATACTAAAAAGGTAGCCCGTTGTTTCTATGCGCTGGAGCAGGATCGTGCCGATAAGAAGCGCTATCCGGCTGTGAATCCGATCGATTCTTATTCTAAATATATCGAATATCCTGAATTTGAGGCATACATTGCCGAACACATCAATGACGAATGGATCGGTAAAGTGAATGAGATCAAAACGCGTTTGCAGCGTGGTAAGGAAATTGCTGAGCAGATCAACATCTTGGGTGATGACGGTGTGCCGGTAGAATATCATGTCATTTTCTGGAAGTCGGAGTTGATCGATTTCGTTATATTGCAACAGGATGCATTCGATGAAATTGACGCCGTTACTCCGATGGAGCGCCAGGAAGCTATCTTGAACATGGTGATAGACATCTGTCATACGGAATTTGAGTTTGACAACTTTAATGAGGTTATGGACTACTTCAAGAAGATGATTAACATCTGCAAGCAAATGAACTATTCAAAGTTCAAATCGGAACAATATGAAGGTTTCCAGAAGCAATTGAAGGAGTTGGTTGCCGAGAGAAGTGTCAAATAGTAGATTGTAACTAAATTGTAAATAATAACATGGCTACAAAAGCATTTCAAAAAATATATACTAAGATTACTCAGATTACCAAAGCTACCTGCTCGCTGAAAGCTACAGGGGTAGGTTATGATGAGTTGGCCACTGTGAATGGTAAATTGGCTCAGGTTGTAAAGATAGCCGGTGACGAAGTGACTTTGCAGGTGTTTGAGGGTACGGAAGGTATCCCGACCAATGCCGAAGTGGTATTTCTGGGTAAATCGCCTACGCTGAAAGTAAGCGAGCAACTGGCCGGACGTTTTTTCAACGCCTTTGGTGATCCTATCGACGGAGGACCGGAGATTGAAGGACAGGAAGTCGAGATCGGAGGCCCTTCTGTGAATCCGGTACGCCGTAAACAACCTTCAGAACTGATTGCAACCGGTATTGCCGGTATCGACTTGAATAATACCCTGGTTTCCGGTCAGAAGATTCCTTTCTTCGCCGATCCGGACCAACCGTTTAACCAAGTGATGGCGAACGTAGCATTGCGTGCGGAAACAGATAAAATCATTCTGGGTGGTATGGGTATGACAAACGATGACTACCTGTATTTTAAGAATGTATTCTCCAATGCCGGTGCGCTCGACCGTATCGTCAGTTTCGTGAATACCACGGAGAACCCTCCGGTAGAACGTCTGCTGGTACCGGATATGGCTTTGACTGCGGCTGAATATTTCGCAGTACAGCACAATCAGAAAGTATTGGTTCTGCTGACTGATATGACTTCGTATGCCGATGCTTTGGCTATCGTGTCGAACCGTATGGATCAGATTCCTTCGAAAGACTCTATGCCGGGCTCTCTTTATTCGGACCTTGCTAAAATCTACGAAAAAGCGGTACAATTCCCCGATGGTGGTTCCATCACAATTATTGCTGTGACTACGTTGTCCGGCGGTGATATCACGCATGCCGTACCCGATAACACCGGTTATATCACCGAAGGACAGTTGTTCCTGCGTCGTGATAGCGATATTGGTAAGGTTATTGTCGATCCGTTCCGTTCATTGTCCCGTCTGAAACAGTTGGTAACCGGTAAGAAGACCCGTAAGGACCATCCACAGGTGATGAATGCTGCGGTACGTCTGTATGCCGATGCCGCTAACGCCAAGACGAAGTTGGAGAATGGTTTTGACCTGACCAATTATGACGAACGTACTTTAGCTTTTGCCAAGGACTACTCCAATCAGTTGCTTGCCATCGACGTCAATCTGGATACGACAGAAATGCTGGATGTGGCATGGGGATTGTTCGGCAAATATTTCCGTCCGGAAGAAGTGAATATCAAGAAGGAACTGGTAGATCAGTATTGGAAAAAATAGTAAATAAACGAGATGGCTATAAAGTTTCAATATAACAAAACCTCCCTTCAGCAGCTCGAGAAGCAACTGAAAGTGCGGGTGCGTACCCTCCCGATTATTAAAAATAAGGAGAGTGCCCTTCGCATGGAAGTGAAGCGCTGTAAAAGCGAAGCTGCCGATCTGGAGGAAAGGCTGGAAAAACAAATCCAGGCTTATGAAGCCATGTTCGCACTTTGGAATGAGTTTGACACCTCATTGATAAAAGTAAATGATGTTCATCTTGGTATCAAAAAAATAGCCGGTGTAAGGGTGCCTTTACTCGAGAATGTAGATTTCGAGATTCGTCCGTACAGCCTGTTTAATGCTCCCAAATGGTATGCCGATGGTATACATTTGCTTAAGGAGTTGGCGCATACCGCTATAGAGCGTGAGTTCACGCTGGCCAAGCTGGGCTTGTTAGAACATGCGAGGAAAAAGACCACTCAGAAAGTTAATCTTTTTGAGAAGGTACAGATACCTGGTTATCAGGATGCTTTGCGTAAGATAAAACGCTTCATGGAAGATGAGGAGAATTTGTCTAAGTCGTCGCAAAAGATTCTGAAATCACAGCAAGAAAAAAGGAAGGAGGCAGAGGCATGATTACAAAAATGAAGAAACTCACATTCCTGGTTTATCATAAGGAGTACGAAGCTTTTCTGAACAGTCTTCGGGAACTCGGAGTCGTTCATATTGTGGAGAAACAGCAGGGAGCGGCTGAGAATGCCGAGTTACAGGATAACATCCGTCTTTCTGCCCGTCTTGCCGCCGCATTGAAATTGTTACAGAACCAGAAACATGGGAAAGATGCGGTCATTGCAACCCATGGAGGCAGTGCTGAACGTGGCCTACAGGTGCTTGACGAAATAGATGCTCTGCAAACCGAACATAGTAAACTGTTGCAACAGCAGCAAATCTGCGGAAAGGAAAAAGATGCCTTGGAAGCCTGGGGCGATTTTGAACCGGGAGGCATACAGCGGTTGAAAGATGCCGGTTATGTGGTCGGATTCTATACTTGTCCCGAAGGTAACTACAAAGAAGAATGGGAAGCGGAATATAATGCAATGGTTATTTGCCGTATTTCTTCAAAGGTCTTTTTCGTCACCGTGACCAAAGACGGAGAAGAAGTCGATCTGGATGTAGAGCAAGCTAAACTGCCGTCGCAGTCATTGGCACAACTTGAAATGCAGTATACCAATACCGGGATTGCACTTGAAGAGAATGAAAAGAAGTTGGTTGCTTTGTCTGAAACCGACATACCTTCGCTGAAGGAGGCTTTGAAACAGGTGCAGACTGAAATAGAATTCTCAAAGGTCGTTTTAAGTACGGAGCAGACTGCCGGTGATAAATTGATGTTGCTTGAAGGATGGGCTCCTGCTGCCAGTAAGGTTGAAATCGAAGCCTATCTGAATGACGCACATGTTTATTACGAGATCACAGACCCGACACCGGAAGACAATGTTCCGATTGAACTGAACAACAAAGGCTTCTTTGCCTGGTTTGAGCCGATTTGCAAATTGTACATGTTGCCGAAATATAACGAACTGGACCTGACGCCGTTCTTTGCTCCGTTCTTTATGATCTTTTTCGGACTTTGCCTGGGAGATTCCGGATATGGCTTGTTCCTGTTTGTGGGGGCTACCGCTTACCGTTTGCTGGCAAAGAAACTGAGTCCGTCGGCCAAATCGATCATCTCTCTGATTCAGATACTGGCTACTTCCACTTTCTTCTGCGGATTGCTGACCGGAACCTTCTTCGGTGCCAATATTTACGACCTGCCCTGGCCGTTCATCCAGCGCCTGAAGAGTGCAGTCTTTATGGATAATAATGACATGTTCCAGCTCTCACTGATTTTGGGTGCGGTGCAGATTCTGTTCGGTATGGTATTGAAGGCTGTCAATCAGACCATCCAGTTTGGCTTCAAATACGCCATTGCGACGATCGGGTGGATCATTCTCCTGTTATCGTTGGCTTTTTCGGCGCTGTTGCCGAAAGTGATGCCGATGGGAAGTACCGTACATCTGATCATTATGGGCATTGCCGGTATTATGATTTTCCTGTTCAACAGTCCCGGAAAGAATATCTTTCTTAATATCGGACTGGGTTTATGGGATTCTTATAACATGGCAACGGGGCTGTTGGGTGACGTTCTTTCATACGTGCGTTTATTCGCTCTGGGATTGTCAGGAGGAATTCTTGCCGGAGTATTCAACAGTCTGGCAGTGGGCATGAGTCCGGACAATGTGATTGCCGGTCCCATTGTGATGGTGCTGATATTCGTTATCGGACATGCCATCAATATCTTTATGAATGTGCTCGGAGCCATGGTTCACCCCATGCGTCTGACTTTCGTGGAGTTTTTCAAGAATTCCGGTTACGAAGGCGGCGGCAAGGAGTACAAACCATTCAGAAAATAGAGAAATAAAAAGAAAAATAGTAGAATAATAAATTAAAAAATAAAATTAAGATTATGGAAATGAATTTGTTTATTGCTTACATTGGCATCGCGGTTATGGTTGGTTTGTCGGGCATCGGAAGTGCTTACGGAGTGACTATCGCAGGTAACGCTGCTATCGGCGCATTGAAGAAGAACGATAGTGCATTCGGTAACTTCCTTGTATTGACAGCTCTTCCGGGTACACAGGGATTGTATGGTTTCGCAGGCTACTTTATGTTCCAGACTATCTTCGGCATCCTTACTCCGCAGATAACTGCCATTCAGGCTTCTGCCGTATTGGGTGCAGGTATTGCCCTCGGACTGGTTGCCCTGTTTTCCGCTATTCGCCAGGGACAGGTTTGCGCCAATGGTATTGCAGCCATCGGACAAGGCCATAATGTATTCAGCAACACATTGATTCTTGCTGTATTCCCCGAACTTTATGCTATCGTGGCATTGGCAGCTACCTTCCTTATCGGTAGTGCGCTGGCATAAATGATAAGCTAATGATTTATAAAAACACTTAAGCGTTTTCAGCAAAACGTCTAAGTGTTTTCTGAAAAGACTTAAGCGTTTTCCAAAAACACTTAAGTCTTTTTTTATGCTCTGAAACCTCGTTGTAAACGCTTGTTTGTGCTATTTTGCTTATATTTTTTGTATAAAGTATTATTTTTCAATAAATAATGCGTACTTTTGCACCTGCGTAATAAAAAGAGTTTTAAACATTTATATGGTAAAAGATTTATTAACCCCCGATTATATCTTCGAAGCCAGTTGGGAAGTGTGCAACAAGGTAGGAGGAATTTATACTGTTTTGTCCACGAGGGCAAATACGTTGCAAACTAACTTCCGTGACAAATTATTCTTCATAGGGCCGGATGTGTGGCAAGGAAAAGAAAACCCTTTGTTTATAGAATCTGACAACCTCTGTGCGGCATGGAAAGAACATGCCCTCAATAAAGATAACCTTTCTGTCCGTGTCGGACGTTGGAATATTCCGGGTGAACCCATTGTTATCCTGGTTGATTTTCAGCCTTTCTTTGAGAAAAAGAATGAAATCTATACTGAAATGTGGAATCATTTTCAGGTAGATTCGTTGCATGCTTACGGCGATTATGACGAAGCATCCATGTTCTCGTATGCTGCCGGAAAAGTGGTAGAGAGCTTCTATCGTTATAATCTGACTGAAAATGATAAGGTTGTTTATCAGGCACATGAATGGATGACCGGTTTGGGAGCACTATATGTGCAGTTGGCCGTACCCGAAATAGGGACTATTTTCACTACCCACGCTACCTCTATCGGCCGGAGCATTGCCGGAAACGATAAACCCTTATATGATTATCTGTTTGCCTATAATGGCGACCAGATGGCCCAGGAACTGAATATGCAGTCGAAGCACTCTATTGAGAAGCAGACCGCACATCATGTCGACTGCTTTACGACAGTAAGCGAAATCACTAATAACGAGTGTAAAGAGTTGCTGGATAAGGCAGCAGACGTAGTGCTGATGAATGGCTTCGAGGACGATTTCGTACCTCAGGGAACGGCCTTCACCGGTAAACGCAAACGTGCCCGTTCGCTGATGTTGAACGTGGCCAATAAACTTCTTGGAACCAATATGTGCGATGATACGTTGATTATCGGTACCAGCGGACGCTATGAATTTAAGAACAAAGGAATCGACGTGTTTCTGGAATCGCTGAACCGCTTGAACCGGGACAAAGATTTGCAGAAGAACGTACTGGCATTTGTCAATGTGCCGGGTTGGGTAGGAGAGCCCCGCGAGGACTTGCAGACCCGCCTGAAGAGCAAAGAGAAGTTCGATACTCCGCTTGAAGTGCCTTTCATTACCCATTGGCTGCATAATATGACCCACGATCAGGTGTTGGACATGTTGAAGTATCTGGGTATGGGAAACCGTCCGGAAGATAAGGTGAAAGTGATTTTCGTCCCGTGTTATCTGGATGGAAAGGATGGAATCCTGAATAAAGAATATTATGACTTGATATTGGGAGAAGACTTGAGTGTCTATCCTTCTTATTACGAACCTTGGGGATATACTCCGCTTGAGAGTGTAGCCTTCCGCGTACCTACCATTACGACTGATCTGGCAGGCTTCGGTCTTTGGGTGAACAGCCTGAAGAATCAGCATGGCCTTGATAATGGAGTAGAGGTGCTGCATCGTTCGGACTATAATTACTCAGAAGTTGCCGACGGTATCAAGGATACGATCGCGCTGTTCTCGGGTAAAACGGAAATTGAGGTGAAAGAAATCCGCAAGCATGCGGCGGCTGTGGCCGAACAGGCTTTATGGAAGCATTTCATCAAGTATTATTACGAGGCTTATGATATTGCTTTGCGCAATGCAATGAAACGTCAACTAAACTAAGTATTTATTCATCAACAAGTAAACAATAACATTATGAAAATTAAAGTAAGTAATGTGAATACTCCGAATTGGAAGGAGGTAACTGTAAAGTCACGTGTTCCTGCGGAATTAGAGAAATTATCTGAACTTGCACGCAACATTTGGTGGGCATGGAATTATGAAGCTACTGAACTGTTCAGAGATTTGGATCCGACCCTTTGGAAAGAAGCTGGTCAAAATCCGGTACTTTTGCTTGAACGTATGAGTTACGAAAAATTGGAAGCTTTATCAAAAGATAAGGTTATCCTGAAACGTATGAATGACGTATATGCTAAATTCAGAGACTACATGGATGTGAAGCCAGACGATAAACGTCCTTCTGTAGCCTACTTTAGCATGGAGTATGGTTTGAATCACGTTCTTAAAATATATTCCGGCGGTTTAGGTGTACTGGCCGGCGACTATCTGAAAGAAGCTTCTGACAGCAATGTAGATCTTTGCGCGGTAGGTTTCCTGTATCGCTACGGTTACTTTACACAAACGCTGTCTATGGACGGGCAGCAGATTGCCAATTACGAAGCACAGAACTTCGGTCAGCTTCCTATCGACCGTGTGACGGATGCAGACGGAAAACCGTTGGTGGTGGATGTGCCTTATATGGATTACTACGTACATGCAAATGTATGGAGAGTAAACGTAGGACGTATTTCTTTGTATCTGCTCGATACAGACAACGAAATGAACAGTGAATTTGACCGTCCTATCACTCACCAACTCTACGGAGGTGACTGGGAAAACCGTCTGAAACAGGAGATCCTGTTAGGTATCGGCGGTATGCTGACACTGAAAGCACTGGGCATCAAGAAAGATATTTATCATTGTAACGAAGGACACGCTGCCCTGATCAACGTACAGCGTATCTGCGACTATGTAGCTACCGGTCTTACTTTCGACCAGGCTATCGAGTTGGTTCGTGCATCTTCTTTATATACGGTTCACACTCCGGTTCCTGCCGGTCACGATTACTTTGACGAAGGTTTGTTCGGCAAGTATATGGGTGGCTATCCCTCAAAGATGGGTATCAGCTGGGACGATCTGATGGATCTCGGACGTAACAATCCGGGTGACAAAGGAGAACGTTTCTGTATGTCGGTATTTGCCTGCAACACTTCTCAGGAAGTGAACGGTGTGAGCTGGCTGCATGGAAAGGTTTCTCAGGAGATGTTCTCTTCTATCTGGAAAGGATACTTCCCGGAGGAAAGCCATGTAGGCTATGTGACCAACGGTGTACACTTTCCTACTTGGAGTGCTACGGAATGGAAACAGCTTTATGCTAAATATTTCAACGAAAGCTTCCCGTATGATCAGTCAAATCCGAAGATTTGGGAAGCTATCTATAATGTGCCCGATGAAGAAATCTGGAAGACCCGTGTAACTATGAAGAATAAGCTGGTGGATTATATCCGCAAGCAGTTCCGTGAAACGTGGTTGAAGAACCAGGGAGATCCGTCACGCATTGTGTCTCTGTTGGATAAGATCAATCCGAATGCGTTGCTGATTGGTTTCGGCCGCCGTTTTGCCACTTACAAACGTGCTCACCTGCTGTTCACCGATTTGGAACGTCTGTCGAAGATTGTTAATAACCCCGATTATCCGGTACAGTTCCTCTTCACAGGTAAAGCCCACCCGCACGATGGTGCAGGTCAGGGGCTGATTAAGAGGATTGTTGAGATCTCTCAGCGTCCGGAATTCCTGGGCAAGATTATCTTCCTCGAAAACTACGATATGCAGTTGGCCCGCCGTCTGGTGAGTGGGGTTGATATCTGGCTGAACACGCCGACCCGTCCGCTTGAAGCATCCGGTACATCGGGTGAGAAGGCTTTGATGAACGGTGTATTGAACTTCTCCGTGCTCGATGGATGGTGGCTTGAAGGTTACCGCGAAGGTGCAGGTTGGGCATTGACCGAGAAACGTACTTACCAGAATCAGGAACATCAGGATCAGCTCGATGCGGCTACCATCTACAGTATTCTTGAAACAGAAATTCTGCCGTTATATTATGCCCGCAACAAGAAGGGGTATTCAGAAGGCTGGATTAGAAGTGTGAAAAACTCAATCGCTCAGATTGCTCCTCACTATACAATGAAGCGTCAACTCGACGATTACTATAGCAAATTCTACTGCAAGGAAGCCAAGCGCTTCAAAGAATTGTCTGCCAATGATAATGCGAAGGCAAAAGAAATTGCAGCATGGAAAGAAGAAGTGGTTGCCAAGTGGGATTCCATCGAGATCGTTTCAAGAGATAGAGAAGCAGACATTGCACAAGGCGATATCGAAAGCGGCAAGGAGTATACGATTACCATTGTCGTTGATGAAAAAGGATTGAACGATGCAGTGGGACTGGAGTTGGTTACAACTTATACGACTCCGGAAGGAAAACAGCATGTTTATTCGGTAGAACCATTCAGCGTGGTTAAGAAAGAAGGCGATCTGTATACATTCCAGGCTAAACACAGCTTGTCGAATGCAGGAAGCTTCAAAGTATCATACCGTATGTTCCCGAAAAATCCGGATCTGCCTCACCGTCAGGACTTCTGTTATGTGCGTTGGTTTGTCTGATTGGTATGTAAAGTAAAGAGAGATTTACCATAACTATTTGAAAGGCTGTTTTGAAGTGTATACTGTCAAAACAGCCTTTTATTGTTTAATATCGATGTATTATGAGAAGGTTTTTTATTTTCATTGTTTTTGCACTGTGCAGTTTCTGGCAGTTGAGAGCCCAGGCCGATACGGCTTCGTTCCTGTTTGATAAGTATGAAGATGCCCAGGTGGTTCTCAGAGCCGGTGGTGAATTGAAGTCAAAAATGAACTACAATATAGTAGCCAACAAGTTCTATTTTGTAGATCCGCAGGATAAGCAGGTGAAGGAACTTGCCAATCCGGGAGATATTTTGCTGATCAAGATAGGAGAGCGTACGTTTTATCCGGAATCCAACGGAGCCGGAATAGAAATGTTGCCGACAAAACCGGTAGTGTATGTCCAGTATAAAGCATCTGCACGTAAGGAAGCCCCTGTGGGAGCCTATGGCACCCGTTCGGAAACAACGGCAGTTCAGAGTTACGGTTCTGTCATGAGCAATGGACAATCATACCAGTTGCAAGGTGAGAAGATGATTGTCGGCAACCGGCATCATATCTATTGGGTGGAGAAAGATGATAAAATGAAACAGTTCCGCAATTTTAAGCAATTTGCCAAAATCTACTCAAAGCATCGTGCGGAAATTGAGAAATACATTGGAGAGAATAAAGTGAATTTTGAGAATGTGGATCAGATTGTCAAGCTCTGTTCCTATGCCGATTCACTGAAATAGGTTTGGTTTTGAAAGCCCCTGTCCGGGACATTTGTGAAATGAAGAGGCTGTGTCGAAACTCTTTTTACCGCGGAGTAACACAGAGTAGTATAGAGCCTTTTTGTTAATAATCAATAACTTAAAATCGCCTCTGTGTTACTCTGTGTCCTCTGTGGTGAGTTCTGATACAGCCTATTTGTTCAATACTTCTTCCAGTTTGGCTTGGAGCGCTTCTCCGTGCAGGCCACGTGCAAGAATTGTTCCGTCAGCATCAACCAGCATGGTGTGGGGAATACTGTTTACGGCATACAACTGTGCACCTTCGTTCTGCCAGCCTTTCAGGTCGGACATCTGAGGCCAGGTGATGTTTAGCTTCTTGATGGCATCTTTCCATTTATCGGCATCCTGATCGAGAGACACGCCTATGATTTCGAAGTTCTTGCCTTTGTACTTAGCGTAAGCCTCTACGATGTTCGGCATTTCGCGGCGGCAAGGACCACACCAGCTTGCCCAGAAGTCAACCAATACCACTTTACCTTTTCCTACATAGTCGGATAGTTTTACCGGTTTTCCGTCGGGTGTCAGCATCTCGAAGTCGATAAATTTCTGACCGGCAGCAGTCGCTTTCTGCTTTTCGGTAACTTCTTTGATTTTCATAATCAGTTCGTCATTCTGATAGTTGGCAGGTATTTGTTTCAGCAAAGCATCATTCTCTTCGGTAGAGTTTTCATAGAAACTTTGTTTGAACAACATGATACCCACCGGGTTGGTGATGTTTTTCTGTACACCTTCTTTGATAGCCTGGCTGTATGCCTCTTCCAGCTGTGAGTATTCTTTTTGTTTTGCCAACTTCTGATCATCGGTCAGTGTGCTGTCGCCCATAGCCTGGTAGATGGCTGCCTGTTTCTGATCGATCACATTGGTCTTGTTCCGTATCTCCTGATAAGCGTCATTGTTCGGAGTACCGGTTGCCGACTTATTATCTTTAGACAGATTTACGTTGATTTTACCGTTTTCGAGGAAGAAATCTACATATGCTCCGTCACCGTTTTTAGAGTAAGTGATGTAACGGTTCACTGCGGAATCCTGTACGCCTTCGAATGTAAATGTTCCGTTAGCGATGATGGCTGTATCCAGTTTGTTGAACTGTCTGCTTACACGTTCCTGAATAAATACGGTATCGCCGTCGGAAGCGCCTTCCACAGTACCTGTTATCACATAACCGGGTTTGCTGTTATTACAAGATGCTACTCCCAGAGCAACCGCTGCAACAGCCAGATAAGTTAACTTTTTCATTGCTTTAGTATGTTTTATGAATAAATATTTATGCAAAGATAGCCGTTTTTTTTATTCGGAATAGAATTTCTCTGTTATATTAGATTAACATGTATGTACGAATCGGATAAATGTGTACCTTTGCACCCCAAATTAGTATGAATATGCAAGAAAGCAAATCCATTATTGAGGTGAACGGTGTGTCTAAATTCTTCGGAGAGAAGACTGCCCTGGATCATGTGACCCTGAATGTAAAAAAAGGTGAGTTCGTCACCATCCTGGGTCCTTCGGGTTGTGGTAAGACTACTTTGTTACGCCTTATTGCCGGCTTCCAGACTGCTTCGGAAGGCGAAATTAAAATATCGGGGAAGGAAATCACGCAGACTCCTCCGCACAAACGTCCGGTAAACACGGTGTTTCAGAAGTACGCTTTGTTTCCGCATCTGAATGTATATGATAATATTGCTTTCGGGCTGAAGCTGAAAAAGATGCCGAAGCAGACCATTGAGAAGAAGGTAAAGGCCGCTTTGAAGATGGTGGGGATGACGGACTATGAATACCGTGACGTAGATTCGCTGTCCGGCGGACAACAGCAACGTGTGGCTATCGCCCGTGCCATAGTCAACGAACCGGAAGTGCTGCTGCTCGACGAACCGTTGGCAGCTCTCGACCTGAAGATGCGCAAAGACATGCAGATGGAACTGAAGGAGATGCACAAATCATTAGGGATCACTTTTGTATATGTCACCCACGATCAGGAGGAAGCATTGACGCTGAGCGATACGATTGTCGTCATGAGCGAAGGACGAATCCAGCAGATCGGCACTCCCATTGATATTTACAATGAACCTACCAATTCGTTTGTGGCCGATTTTATCGGGGAAAGTAATATCCTGAACGGTGTGATGATACACGACAAACTGGTACGTTTCTGCAATACCGAGTTCGAATGTGTGGACGAAGGGTTCGGCGAAAACATGCCCGTAGACGTAGTGATCCGTCCGGAGGATCTTTATATATTTCCGGTTTCGGAAGCGGCACAACTGGCCGGCGTGGTGCAGTCGTCCGTCTTCAAGGGGGTACATTATGAAATGACCGTCCTTTGCAACGGCTATGAATTTCTGGTACAGGACTATCATCATTTTGAGGTCGGTGCCCTCGTTGGGCTGTTGGTGAAACCGTTTGATATTCATATAATGAAGAAAGAGCGCGTGTGCAATACCTTCGAAGGCAAGCTGATTGACGAAACCCATGTGGAGTTTCTGGGTTGTAACTTCGAGTGTGCTCCTGTTACCGGAATTGATGCCGGCAGCGAAGTGAAAGTGAAAGTCGGTTTCGACAAAGTGATTCTTCAGGATAACGAAGAAGACGGTACGCTGACCGGAGAGGTGAAGTTCATCCTTTATAAAGGCGACCACTATCATCTGACTGTGCTTTCGGATTGGGACGAGAATGTATTTGTAGATACGAACGACGTATGGGACGATGGAGACCGTGTAGGTATCACCATCCCCCCGGACGGTATCAGAGTAATTAAGAACTAATAAAATAAGAGTTAAGAGTGAAAAGATTATCGGTCTTTTTTTCATCACGTAAGAGTTGGACGCTCCCTTACATTATCTTTTCGGCGATCTTCGTCGTTATTCCGCTACTCCTTATTGTGGTCTATGCTTTCACCGATGACAGCGGACATCTGACATTGGAAAACTTTGCGAAGTTTTTTCAGCATCACGAGGCTATCAATACCTTTGTTTATTCCATCGGTATTGCCATCATTACCACTATCGTCTGTATCCTGCTGGGCTACCCGGCAGCCTGGATACTAAGCAACGCAAAGCTGAACCGCTCGAAAACGATGGTCGTATTGTTTATTCTTCCCATGTGGGTCAACATCTTGGTGCGTACGTTGGCAACAGTAGCCCTGTTCGACTTCTTCAGTGTCCCGTTGGGTGAGGGAGCTTTGATATTCGGTATGGTCTATAACTTTATACCTTTCATGATTTACCCTATCTACAACACCCTGCAAAAGATGGATCACAGTTACATCGAGGCTGCGCAGGACTTGGGTGCCAATCCCGTCCAGGTGTTTTTCAAGGCGGTGCTTCCGCTTTCCATGCCGGGAGTGATGAGTGGTATCATGATGGTTTTTATGCCCACTATCTCAACTTTTGCCATTGCAGAGTTGTTGACGATGAACAACATCAAACTGTTTGGTACCACTATCCAGGAGAATATCAATAATAGTATGTGGAATTATGGAGCGGCCCTGTCACTGATCATGTTGTTGCTGATTGCGGCGACTTCTCTGTTCAGCACCGACGACAAAGATAATACGAACGAAGGAGGTGGGCTATGGTAAAGAAGATTTTTGCCCAGACCTATTTGTGGATACTCCTTTTGCTGCTCTATTCGCCTATCGTGATTATTATGATCTACTCTTTCACCGAAGCAAAGGTGTTGGGCAACTGGACCGGATTCTCCACGAAACTGTATTCGTCACTGTTTACTACCGGCACGCACCATTCGCTGATGAATGCGTTGATCAATACCGTGACCATTGCTTTGATAGCGGCTACGGCTTCCACTTTGTTGGGCAGCATCACGGCTATCGGCATCTTCAACCTGAAGGCACGTTCGCGGAAGGCCATCAGTTTTGTGAACAGTATCCCTATTCTGAATGGTGATATTATTACCGGTATTTCCCTGTTCCTGCTGTTTGTTTCGCTCGGTATATCTCAGGGATATACGACCGTGGTATTGGCGCACATCACATTCTGTACTCCATATGTGGTGCTCAGCGTGTTGCCCCGCCTCAAGCAGATGAATCCTAATATTTACGAAGCTGCCCTCGATCTGGGAGCAACCCCGATGCAGGCACTTCGCAAAGTGATTATCCCGGAGATTCGTCCGGGAATGATTAGCGGCTTCATGCTTGCGCTGACACTTTCTATCGATGATTTTGCGGTAACGGTATTTACGATCGGTAACGAAGGACTTGAGACACTTTCCACCTATATTTATGCCGATGCCCGCAAGGGAGGGCTTACTCCGGAGCTGCGTCCCCTTTCGACGATTATCTTCGTGGTGGTGCTGGCATTGCTGATTGTCATTAACCGGCGTGCGGGTAAGGAGAAAAAGTGACGTCCTTTTTGTTTTAAATCGAAAAGAAGAGAATTTACGAGAATCAAGAAACTGTATAAAGTACTAATGAACAAACTATTAATAACCCTTTTCCTGGCGATGTCACTTTTGTTTTCCGGCTGTTACAACTCCGGTGAACCTCGCGAGAAGGTATTGAAAATCTATAATTGGGCCGATTATATCGGTGATGGGGTGCTCGAAGACTTTCAGGCATATTATAAGGAGCAGACGGGTGAGGATATCCGCATCGTTTATCAAACCTTTGATATTAACGAAATCATGCTCACCAAGATTGAGAAGGGACACGAAGATTTCGATGTGGTATGTCCTTCGGAATACATCATCGAGCGGATGTTAAAGAAAAACCTGCTGTTGCCCATCGACACTGTTTTTCCCCATTCGCCCGATTACATGAATGACGTATCGCCTTATATCCGTGAACAGATTGATAAACTGAGTCAGCCGGGGCGGATCGCCAGTCATTATGCGGTATGCTATATGTGGGGAACCGCCGGGATATTGTATAATAAAGCTTTTGTGCCCGAAGCCGATGCCGAAAGCTGGGATTGTCTTTGGGACCGGAAATATGCCGGTAAGATACTGATGAAAGACAGTTACCGGGATGCATACGGAACTGCCATCATTTACGCCCATGCCCGTGAACTCGCCGATGGTAAGGTGACGGTCGAAGATCTGATGAACGACTATTCTCCCCGTGCGATGGAGATTGCCGAGAAATATCTCAAAGCAATGAAGCCCAATATAGCCGGTTGGGAGGCAGACTTCGGCAAAGAGATGATGACTAAAAATAAAGCATGGCTCAACATGACCTGGAGCGGAGATGCCAAGTGGGCCATCGAGGAAGCGGATGCGGTAGGAGTGGAGCTGGATTATGCCGTACCCCGTGAAGGAAGCAACATCTGGTATGACGGGTGGGTGATTCCTAAGTATGCCGGTAACCCGAAAGCCGCCAGCTACTTCATCAACTTCATGTGCCGTCCCGACATTGCCTTGCGGAATATGGAAGCGAGCGGTTACGTAAGTGCTGTGGCTTCGCCCGAGATCATGGAAGCGAAAGTGGACACAACTCTTACATATTATTCCGATCTGAGCTATTTCTTCGGACCGGGTGCCGACAGCCTGCAGATTGACAAGATTCAGTATCCGGATCGTGAAGTGGTGGAGCGTTGTGCCATGATTCGTGATTTTGGTGATAAGACGAAAGAAGTTCTTGAAATTTGGTCACGCATAAAGGGCGACAATCTCGGAGTGGGCATTACTATTCTGATTTTTGTGGTAGTGGGACTAATGAGTGGCTGGATGATTTATAAACGGGTACAGCGCTATAAACGTGAGAAGATGCAGAGACGCCGGAGTCGCAGACGGAGGAAGCAAAGATGAGATTAAAGTAACGTTGAAATCTGAATTTTGATAAAAAAATAAAAGAAAATGATGATTTTGTTTCTCAATCTATTGTAAATGTCTATATTTACCGCGTATTAAAGATTTCTGATAGGATGTGTTTTATTTCCAAGGTACTTGTAGAGTAATTTATCTCCTTATTAAGACTTCTCTAACATAACAAATTTTATTAATTGTATTAATTATTTTTTTCAATGAACATTTTTATTGCAGGCATCAGCTATAATCTTAGCAACGCCGATTTAGGAGAATTATTCGAAGAGTTTGGAGAAGTTATTTCAGCCAAAATTGTCATGGACAGAGAGACTGGCCGTTCTAAAGGATTCGGTTTCGTAGAAATGCCGAATGACGAAGAGGGAAATGCTGCCATCGCAGCACTGAACGAAAAAGAAATAGACGGAAAAACACTTTCTGTATCAGTTGCACGTCCGAGAGAAGAAGGACCGCGTCGTAATAACAATTACGGTGGTGGTAGTCGTGGTGGCTACGGTAACAACCGTGGTGGCGGTTACGGTGGTGGTAATCGTGGCGGCGGCTATGGCGGCGGTCGTGACAGATATTAATCAAAAGAGATTACCAGTCTGTCCAAACAGACTTGAAGGAGAGATGTCCGGGATTTATCGAGGGCACTGAAAAAGTCCTCCTGCCTCCCTTCTATAAAAAAATGGCGGTATAAATCCAAGAAAATCCGGATTTATACCGTTTTTTTGTATCTTCGAGTGACCAAAAGAATACCGCAATGTTAGCACTCCAAGAACGTTTGGCTTTTAGTGATTATTCAAGTCTTTATGATTTGATCATCCCTCAGGATAACCTGCTTCGACGTATCAACTCGCTGATAGACTTTTCCTTTGTTTATGATGAGCTTGTTTCCAAATATTGTCCGGACAATGGTCGTATCGCCGAGAGCCCTGTCCGTATGTTCAAGTACCTTCTTTTAAAAACCATTTATGACTTGTCTGATATTGATGTGGTTGAACGCTCACGCTATGACATGTCCTTTAAATACTTTTTAGGGATGGTACCGGAAGAGGATGTGATAGAGGCCAGCTCTTTATGCAAATTTCGTAAGCTCCGTCTGAAAGATACGGACTTGTTGAACCTGCTTATCAACAAGACGGTAACTTTGGCAATAGAGAAGGGCATTATAAAATCCACCTCTGTAATCGTTGATGCCACACATACCGGTTCGCGTTCAAATCCCCATTCTCCTATTGAGATACTGAAGCTGCGTTCCAAACAGTTACGTAAATGTCTCTATGAAGTGGATGAGAAGATAAAGGAAGTATTACCCGAGAAGAATTCTGACGACGTTCTGGAACATGAACTGACTTATACGCAAACACTGATTGATACATTAAAAGAACAGGAAACCTTCGTCTGCATTCCCAAAATAAAGGAAAAACTGAACCTCTTAAAAGAGACATTGGATGATATCAGAGACCATTACACTGTTTCTGAAGATGAGGACGCACGTATCGGGCACAAATCGGAAGAAAGTTCTTTCTTTGGGTATAAGACGCATATCGGAATGACCCAGGAGCGTATCATAACAGCGGCTGTCATAACTTCAGGTGAAAAGGGAGACGGTCCCCAGCTGCCCGCGTTGATTGAACAAAGCCGGAAGAATGGTATCGATGTACAAACAGTGATTGGTGATTCAGCTTATTCGGGAAAGGATAATCTGGAGAAAGCTCGTGATGAACACTTTGAGTTGGTAGCTAAATTGAATCCCAGTATCAGCCAAGGTTTCAGAAAGGAGGAAGGCAAGTTTGATTACAATAAGGATGCCGGCATGTTTGTTTGCCCTGCCGGCCATATAGCTATACGTAGGGCAAAACAGGGGAGAAAGAATGGAGCATGGAATCAGGCGTATACTTATTATTTTGATGTACATAAGTGTCAATGCTGCTCAAAACGGGAGGGATGTTATAAGCCGGGAGCTAAATCTAAAACCTATTCTGTACCCATAAAAACCGATGAGCAGCAACAACAGATAGAGTTTCAACAAACCGAACGGTTCAAAGAGAAGGCTGCCGAGCGTTATAAGATTGAAGCTAAAAATGCGGAACTGAAACAGGTATATGGATATGACAGGGCGCAGTCCTACGGACTGTCATGTATGAAAATGCAAGGAGCAATGGCTATTTTTGCAGCAAATCTCAAGAGAATACTCAAATTCAGTTAAAGTAAGTGTAATCCATGCTCGTGGAAGACAAACACGGCTTGTATAAAGCAAATTGTGGAGTTATTACCCTTAATATAAGAAAAAGTTGTATGTGAATGAAATGCATCATTCGACATGCAACTTTTTCCAAGAATTTCTAAAAAAGGATTGGATGCTAAAAAAGATCACTTTTTCAGTGCCCTCGATTTATCCCGGGCATCTTTTTTTATGTGGTGTCGGCGGGTGTATAATTTTGTGTACTTTCGCCACAGAGTGTGCGGAGGGTACAATGAAAAATATTTCTTTCAGACGTACTTATAAGCAAAGGATTAAAACTCTGTGCCTTCTGTAGCGTGCCCTATTTATATAGACAAACTCCGGAATGAATAAAAAATCTACGGAGTGTTCGTAGAGTATTCGTTTTTATTTTTATCTTTGCATTTATAGAAAAGGAGGGTATATGAAAAACTCCGGGAAATTACTTTTCTTGAGTTCAATTCTGGGGGGAGTCTTTTTAGTCTCTTCTTGTTCGGCTGTTCCGAAGATAGAAGAGAAGGACTTATCGGAGCAATGGCCGGTTGTGGCTTCCCGTCAGTGGACCGGTCAGGATTCTGTTGTGGTATGTGATCTAAATGCACTGAAAGATACGATTGACTTACCGCTCAGCTTCTTTGTAGAGGACTTTCGGATCATCAAGTTGGATAACCGCGATGAAGCGATGGTAGGGGTAAGCAATCTATGTGTTTCCGAAAACTACATTCTCGTTTACGGTTCTGTTTATACACTTCATCCCTGCCGGTTGTTTGATAAAAAGGGAAAGTTCATTACCGATATAGGTGCTATCGGTCAGGGACCGGGAGAGTATCGTTCTATATATAAAGCCCGGATTGATGAAAAACATAATTGCATTTATCTGATCCCTTTTGCTAACAGTAATGTTATCTATGTTTACGACTTGAAAGGGAAACCGCTGCCATCCATTCCGTTGTATCGGCCTGTCTCCAAAGCCATGTTCCGGATCGATACGGACAAACGAGAGATTACAGTGGGGGCACTTCCTTTTACCGGATACCCTTTGGTTGCATGGATACAGGATTTTGAAGGAAATCTGTTGGACTCTGTTCCCACACCTAAGCATCTGTTTGTTGTTCCCGATTATAGTAATGATATCGCGTATGGGGCCAATACGGAAGCAGTCGATCTCTATATATCGACCTTCTGGGAGTTACGCCCTGATACACTTTATCATTATATACGTTCGGAGAGCAGGCTGAAGCCCCACTTTACGCTCGATATCGGAAATCGGAAACGTTCGATGACGATGTATTACGAGTTACCCCGGGTTTATATCGGAAAGTTAGCGGTAGATAAGCAGGTAGGTGACGGACTGTGGGAATCTCAGGATACTTCGTACTTTGTAGTAGATAAGAAATCGTTGCGCGGAACCTTTTTCCGTATAGTGAATGATTTTATGGGAGGTATGCCGGACCGGTTATGGACACCCTGGGCTTTTTACGACAGGCAGTATATACGGCTCGTGGAGCCTGGATCGCTGAAAGCAGAGATCGAAGCCTATCTGAGCGGTATGGCCGGGGAGAGTGCGAATGCCCTGCGGGAGTTTGGTCAGTCGATAGGAGAAGAAGATAATAGTTATGTAATATACGCTAAGCAGAAAGGAGCTCAATAATGAAAAAAGTATTTGGAATCTTGTTGTCGGTTCTGTTGGCCTGCACTTCGTGTGGAGATGGCAGCAGCAAAAGTGAACCTTCGTTTAAAGTATACGATGAGTACTCTAAAGAGAAGAAGGTCGAAAAGAAGAATGATATCGGAAAGGCAACCTATATTTTCTGGATAAACAAAGCGGAAGCCAAGAAATTGCGCGGGTTGACTTTTAATATTAAATGTAAAGTCACGATCAACGAAGACGGTAGTATAAAGATCTTGGGATATGAAAAAGAACAACCCTACACGGTGACCAAAAGTCTGAAGAAATACCTCAAAACCTTCCGTGTAGACGAGAAAGCTTTGAAAGAAGGAACGGTTAAAACGGGAGATCAGGTCGTTTTTCTGCGTTATGTTGTGCTGAAATAAAAGGTAGTGTTTTTGCTGCGAGGATGTGCTGAAATTCACCACAGGAGATACAGAGTAACACACATTGAATTTTAAGTCATTAATTATCACTATTGATAACCTGTAGTGAAAAGAACTTTTGAGGCAACCTTCTGTGTCTTCTGTGGTGAATCCGGTGCCGAATGACCTTAATAAAAAATCCTCCCCGGCAGGACCGGAGAGGATTTTATCGTTTTAATCCTATTTACTAATGATAGATACTGCCGATTATTATTCAGCAGCAGCTTCAGTTGCAGCTTCTTCTGCCGGAGCAGCTTCTTCTGCGGGAGCTTCAGCAGCAGCCTTAGCAGCTTCTTCAGCAGCTTTCTTTTCAGCCAATGCTTTTGCTTTTGCTTCGTTTACTTTCTTTTCAGCTTCCAGACGTGCTTTTTCGTCAGCCTTTTTAGCTTCATCTTCTTTAGCTTTCAAAGCAGCCAGACCAGACTGTTTGTTGTTCTTCCAAGCTTCGAATTTAGCTTCAGCTTCAGCTTCACCGAAAGCACCTTTAGCTACACCGCCAAGGAGGTGTTTCTTCATGTAAACGCCTTCACGAGAAAGGATGTTGCGAACTGTGTCTGAAGGTTGTGCACCTACCAGTACCCAGTGCAAAGCACGTTCGAAATTCAAATCTACTGTAGCAGGATTGGTGTTAGGGTTGTAAGTACCAATCTTCTCTGTAAATTTACCATCACGTGGTGCTCTGCTGTCTGCAATAACGATAGAGTAGAAAGCGTAGCTTTTACGTCCATGTCTTTGCAATCTAATTCTTGTTGCCATTTTAAATAAATGTTTTTAATGAATGATTTGAATTAATGCTATTAACTCGTAATAGCGGGCGCAAAGATAGGGGTTTTGTTTTGATTGACAAAGACTTCCTGTTCTTTTTTATAATAATAACCCCATTCTGAGCTTTTCGTTTGCCGCACTCTATCCCCATTATTTGCCCGCTTTGCGCTGCCAATGCCCCGAACTGATCCGTAACGACGAACTGCTTTGTATGCTGATTTTGCTGAATCAGAGCACTGACGAGATAGCCCTTGCTTTAGGCATTTCGCGTGCCAGTGTCAATTCCGGACGAAGCCGTATCCGCAAGAAGTTAGGATTGGGCAAAGATGAATCGCTCGAGGCCTATTTACAGAATATCCGGAAGTAAGCCGTCCGCTATTCAGGAATACCTCCTCGGATAACGGAATAGAATGGCCAGTAGCGCACAGATACCCATTGTAAACGGATAATACAGGTTTCCGATGATACTGAGCGGAGAGATCTGTGCCAGTCCGGCAGCAATCAGCATTTGTGCTCCGTAAGGGATGATCCCCTGTATGAGGCACGAGAAAGTATCGAGGATACTCGCTGTCTTTCTTCGGTCCAGATGAAACTTCTTCGCGATATCTTTAGCAATCGGTCCGGTAGTGATGATAGCGATCGTATTGTTAGCCGTGCAGAGGTTGGCAATGCTCACCAGTGCGGCAATGCTGAGTTCTGCTCCCCGTTTTCCGTTTACATGCCGGGTCAGTTTGTTAATAATGAAATCTATTCCTCCGTTGTAGCGGATGGTTTCAAGCATTCCGCCCGCCAGCAGAGTGATGATGATCAGTTCACCCATTCCGGTAATGCCCGTTCCCATAGCTCCGAACCAATCGAAGAATCCGAGGCTGCCTGTAGCGATGCCGATTACACCACTGGTGAAGATACCTATTATCAAGACCAACATTACGTTCATTCCGGCTATGGCCGTTCCCAATACGATAAGGTAAGGAATCACTTTCACCCATTCGATCTCCTGTACCTGTGGCGGAGCAGCTACCGAAAGTCCCTGAAAGATATAGATACCTAATACCACCAGTGCGGCAGGCACTACGATCATGGAGTTTACCCGGAACTTATCACGCATCACGCATTCCTGTGTCTTGGTCGAGGCAATGGTTGTGTCGGAGATGAACGAAAGATTATCTCCGAAGAATGATCCGCCCACTACCACCGCTACCATAAACGGCAGGTCTATGCCGGTTTTTTCCGCCAGTCCGATGGCAACGGGAGTCAGTGCCACTATGGTTCCCACGCTGGTACCGATAGATAAGGAGATGAAGCAAGAAGCCAGAAAAATGCCTGCCAATAAAAGGTTATCCGGCAGAATATGGAGTGTGAGGTTTACAGTGGCATCGATGGCTCCCATCTGCTTGGCACTCTGCGCAAAGGCTCCTGCCAGAATGAATATCCACACCATCAGCATGATATTTTTATTGGAAGCTCCTACCGAGAACTGATAGACGCGTTGTTCCAGATTCAGTCCCCGTGTGATGGCGATGGCATAGCACGACGAGATGAGGAAGGCTACCGTTATAGGAACTTTGTAGAAATCGTTCACCAGGATGGAGGTGACCAGATAGAGGCACAAGAATACGAATAAAGGGCTGAGTGCCCACCAGCCTGAAGTGCTTTTATGTATCTTTTCTTCGTTTATCATTGAATGATTCTTAAAATTTTGAGGTGCAAAGATAGTGAATGATAGGGAGAAAAACGGTAATTTTGCACCGACAATATAAAGATTAACGCTAACCGCTTCATGCATTTAAAAATTTCCGGAGAAGAACGCTGTGAGGCGGGAAGCTTTGGTGCGAGTTAGCAACAGGGGCGGTGCGAAGTGATTCGTGCCGCTTTTTCATGAATATGGGTACTGTTCCTGAAAAAAAATGTCTTTGTGTTTTGCGGGAATAAAAAGAACTATTACTTTTGCCGCCGATAAACAGAGTATTCACCCTTTAAATAATCAGAAAGGGTTTTAATTATGTCAGAGAAATAATATCTTCAAAATCGGAACTGAGTTGACCCGTCGGGAGGATGGGGCTTTGCAACTTTGTTTTTTATACGCATCGCAATTCTGCTGCTGGCGATGCAGGTTGATTAGTTCCACAATCACGTTTAATTTATTTATTATTCACTTCAATGCTGTGAACAGGATGTGTTATATCCTTTTCTAAAGTATTGGTATCCCGCATATTGTCTGTTGCCTGCCCATGGCAGGTAGCCGGTATTGTATGCAAAAGAAAAACAGTATGGGAATACGTTTGAAAGATTTAAGCAAACTGGGATATAGAGACAACGTGGCCCGTAGTCTGGCCGTTGCCCTCGTCAACAAGTATTGTAAACACGAGACAAAAGAGCGGATATTAGCTATCCTGGGCGATGTACTCGGAAATCCCGAAATATATAAAAACAACGAAGTATGGAGTAAACTGGCCGAACAACTTTCTCCTACTTTAGTCGAAAAAAGTTTTACGTCGTATGATTTGCTCGACGAGCCTTTGGCTTATAAAGCATACGGAAGCAAGCATATTGAAACATTGGCCAAACAACAGATGAATCTGGCTATGCGCCTCCCGGTCACTTTTGCCGGAGCGTTGATGCCCGATGCACATGCCGGTTACGGATTACCTATAGGAGGAGTATTGGCTACGGATAATGCAGTCATTCCGTATGCGGTGGGAGTTGATATAGGTTGCCGGATGAGTCTTACCCTGTTTGATGCCGGGGAAGACTTTCTAAGGCGTTATTCGCATCAGATGAAAGAAGCGCTGAAAGAATTCACTCATTTCGGCATGGATGGCGGGTTGCCTTTTGTACAGGAACACGAGGTACTTGACCGGGAAGAGTTCCGAATGACTGAATTGCTGAGAGGGCTGCATGGCAAAGCGGTGCGACAACTGGGAAGTTCCGGTGGTGGAAATCATTTTGTGGAGTTTGGCAGGATCAGCTTGCAGGCGGACAATGTTTTAGGAGTTCCGGAGGGTAATTATGCGGCTTTGCTTTCCCATTCCGGTTCACGGGGGCTGGGTGCTGCCATTGCCAAACATTACAGTCTGCTGGCCCGTGACATCTGTCGCTTGCCCCGCGAGGCTCAGCACTTTGCTTGGTTGGGATTGGATACGGAAGAGGGGCAGGAATACTGGCTTAGTATGAATCTGGCAGGCGATTATGCCCGTGCCTGCCATGAACGGATTCATCTGAATCTGGCCAAAGCTCTGGGACTGAAACCTCTGGCCAATGTGAACAACCATCATAACTTTGCATGGAAGGAGGAACTTGCTTCCGGACAAACTGCCATTGTACACCGTAAAGGAGCAACTCCGGCTCAGAAGGGCCTTCCGGGACTGATTCCCGGAAGTATGGCCACCCCCGGTTATCTGGTATGTGGAAAAGGAGTGGGTGAAGCCCTTTGTTCCGCTTCTCATGGAGCAGGACGTGCCATGTCCCGCCAAAAGGCGAAAGACAGTTTTACCCAGTCAGCACTGAAGAAGTATCTTTCGCAGGCCGGCGTGACACTGATTGGCGGTAGTGTCGAAGAAATGCCGTTGGCTTACAAAGACATTGACCAGGTGATGCAGACTCAGGAGGCATTGGTGGAAATTCAAGGTACCTTTATGCCCTGTATCGTACGAATGAATAAAGAGTAGAATGATGGAAAAGACGTATTTACAAATCACTTCGGGACGTGGTCCCGTGGAGTGTTGCCGTGTAGTGGCATTAGTGCTTGAGAGAATATTAAAACAGGCCCAGACCCGGAAACTGAAAGTGGAAATAGTGGAAAAAGAAGCCGGTCCTGCCAACCGTACATTGTTGTCGGTAGTCATTGCACTTGAAGGTGCAGGTTGCGATACACTGGTGGAAGAGTGGGAGGGAACCGTGTTGTGGATTGCCCGTAGCCCGTACCGGATTCATCACAGACGCAAAAATTGGTTTGTCGGTGTGCAGACCTTCTTGCTGTCCGAAAGCTGTGAGGCAACCGAAAATGAAATCCGTTATGAAACTTTGCGGGCTTCCGGACCCGGCGGACAGCATGTCAATAAGACGGAATCTGCTGTAAGGGCTGTCCATATTCCCAGCGGAATCAGTGTAGTGGCATCCGACCAACGTTCACAATGGCAGAATAAAAAACTGGCCACCGAACGATTGCTGGTCAAGCTGACTGCTTGGAATGTAGAGCAGGCAATGATTCAGGCACAGGCTAACTGGAGTAACCACAACAGCCTTCAAAGGGGAAACCCGGTGAAGGTCATTCAAGAAGAGCTCCGGTTTTGAGTATTAACGATTAAAAGAAAAAGCTATGTTATCAGAAAAATATGGTCGTACCTACCACTATCCGTTCTCTCCCGGGACGACGAGTGACGACCGAATCAATCATACCTATTGGGAGGATATCCGGGAGATAGACACGCTGGTCCATACCGAAAAACTGGATGGGGAGAACAATTGTTTAAGCAGATACGGGGTTTTTGCCCGTTCGCATGCTGCTCCTACCACTTCACCATGGACGAGCCAGTTGCGTCAGCGTTGGGAGTTGTTGAAGAATGACTTGGGAGATATTGAACTCTTCGGCGAGAATCTGTATGCTGTTCATTCCATCGAGTACAAGCGGCTGGAAACCCATTTTTATGTGTTCGCAGCCCGCTGTCTCGACAAATGGCTGTCGTGGGAAGAGGTGAAGTTTTATGCTGCTTTGTTCGATTTGCCTACTGTACCCGAATTGTGTACGGAGCGGGTAAACGGACTAACAGCCGAAACCCTGAAACAACATGTCATCTGCCTGGCCGGGGAACCAAGTGTCTTCGGATCGCGTGATGTGCTGACAGGGATGGACTGTACCCGTGAAGGGGTAGTAACCCGCAATGCCGGCGAGTATCTTACCGCAGACTTTGCCCGTAATGTGTTTAAGTATGTCCGTCAGGGGCATGTGCAGACAGACGAGCATTGGACACGGCATTGGAAGCGTGCCCGCCTGGTGTGGGAGTCGAAACAAGAGAAAGGAGGTAACGAATGATTTGGAGATTGACAGAACGGAAAGATTGGGATTCACTGGTACAGCAGTTCAGCTGGGTGCGGGATATGGATCTGGTTCCCCAGCACGCTTTGCATCATGCCGAGGGAAGTGTAGCCGTACATACCCGCATGGTACTCGAGGCATTGCAGCAACAGCCTTCCTATCTGAGGCTTGCGGAGCAGGACCGGGAGATCCTTTGGGCAGCCGCTTTGCTTCACGATGTAGAAAAGCGTTCGACTTCGGTCGATGAAGGCAATGGGCAGATCACCTCCAAAAATCATGCGAAGCGGGGGGAAGCTACTGTACGCACCCTCCTTTACAGGGATATTTCTACGCCTTTCGGTATTCGCGAGCATATTGCCTCTCTGGTACGCCATCATGGTTTGCCTATCTGGCTGATGGAACGGGAAGAACCCTTGAAACGTGCTTGTGAAGCTTCGCTGAGGCTGGACACTTCGTTACTGAAACAGTTGGCTGTGGCCGATATTTGCGGGCGTATCTGCACGGACAGGGAAATACTGCTGGAAGCTACCGAATTCTTTGAAATGTTTTGCCGTGAACAACAATGCTGGGGGAAAGCCCGGGCATTTGCCGGTGATACGGCCCGCTTCCATTATTTTCATACGAATCAGGCTTATATCGATTATGTCCCCCACGATGATTTCAGATGTGAGGTTACTTTGCTTGCAGGTCTGCCCGGTATGGGGAAAGACTATTATATAGAGTCTCGATGTGCCGATATGCCGGTTGTCAGTCTGGATGCTATCCGACGCGAACATAAACTCAGCCCCACGGATAAAGCGGCTAACGGCTGGGTGGCACAAACGGCCAAAGAGCAGGCACGGGGCTACCTCCGGAAGGGACAGGACTTTATTTGGAATGCCACCAACGTGACCCGCCAAAGACGTGCCCAGTTGGTCGATTTGTTCATCACCTATGGGGCACGGGTGAAAATAGTCTATATAGAGAAACCTTACTCCGTCTGGCGGCGGCAAAACGGCATACGCGAATATAAAGTGCCGGAGCCGGTTCTGGATGTGATGTTGGATAAACTGGAGGTTCCCCGGTTGACAGAAGCGCACGAAGTGGTTTATGCCGTGCAGGAACAATAGGGCTACACCCAATCGGGGGGAGGGTGTAGCCTTAGGTACCTTGGGGTGTAGCTATCCGGACCGGATGGCTACACCCTGTTTATTTTCCGGCGGCATCTGTATTTTGTTTGTAATATTGTAACGGCGTTTTTCCGGTAAAGCGTTTGGAAACTCTTGATGAAATGATTTAGGTCACAATACCCATTATCGACAGCAATACCCGTTAAGTCATTCTCCCCGTTAGCCGGTAGTTCACTGTAGGCATGAACCAAGCATTGGATGCGGCCGGAACGAGAAGAGGCAAATAAACACCGATACTGTTGAGGATTTATCATTATGTGTTTATCTTTGTGCCCGGTGAATTGATAACTAACGGTAAGGAGGGATTGCATCATGATAAAGATACTGGTTGTGGAAGATGAACAGCGTGTGGCGGAACTGCTGAAGCGCGGTCTCGAAGAGTCCGGCTATCAGGTGGAACTTGCCTACGACGGAGCTTGGGGGTTGCGCCTGTTCCGTGCCGGAGAGTTTCAGATGGTCATTTCCGATGTAATCTTGCCGAAGATGAGTGGTTTCGAACTTTGTAAAGAGATACGGAACATCAATAACCGGGTTCCGGTGCTGATGCTGACAGCGTTGGGCACAACGGATGATAAGCTCGACGGTTTCGATGCCGGGGCTGACGACTATATGGTGAAACCTTTCGATTTCCGCGAACTCGATGCCCGTATCAAGGTATTGCTGAAACGACGACTTCCCGGTATACCCGAAACACAACTTACGGAACTCGTCTATGCGGACTTGCGCATCGACCGGCAGACAAAAACCGTCTATCGGCAGGAGAGGGAGATCAAACTCTCTCCCAAAGAGTACAACCTGTTGCTTTATATGGCCGAGAACCCCGAACGGTTACTTACCCGTGTTGAAATAGCCGACAAGGTGTGGAATACCCATTTCGATACGGGCACCAACTTTATCGATGTGTACATCAACTATCTCCGCAAAAAGATAGACCGGGACTATGATGTGAAACTGATCCATACCAAACCCGGTATGGGCTTTATATTCAGGCAGGAGTTATGAAGATAGGTACCCGGCTCACTCTCCGCTATACCGGTTTCACGGCAGCCGTTTTTCTGTTGCTGGTAGCTGCTATCTATCTGTTTTCGGAGCGGAACCGGAGCAATGAATTCTTCCGTGACCTGAAAAAGGAAGGCATCACCAAAGCCAACCTTTTCCTCGACAACCGGGTGGATGCCAAGACCATGCAGTCCATTTACCTCAACAACCGCGAATTTATCAATGAAGTGGAGGTAGCCATCTACGATACTACTTTCCATTTGCTTTATCATGATGCCAAGCAGATCGACCTGGTGAAAGAGACACCTGAGATGATCGACCGAATTTTGCAAAATAAATCTATCGAGTTTTATCAGGACGGTTATCAGGTCATCGGGCTCCTTTACACGTTCCATGGTAAACCTTATGTCATCACAGCGGCTGCTTTCGATGGTTACGGATATGCCAAGCAACACTCTTTGCAGACCATGCTGATTGTTCTTTTCTTTTTAGGTATCGCTCTTTTGGCGGGAGTCGGTTACCTGCTTTCGCGGAGTGCCCTGGCTCCTGTGTCCGATATTCTCGGGGAGGTGGAAGCTATTTCTGCTTCCCGTCTCGACCTGCGTGTGCCGGTGAAGGACGAAAAAGATGAATTGGGCGAACTTGCCACCACCTTCAATCGGATGCTGGAAAGGCTGGAACAGTCTTTCGATTCTCAGAAAATGTTCGTCAGCAATGTGTCCCATGAACTGCGTACTCCCATGGCTGCCCTGATTGCCGAACTTGAACTGGCTCTGCTGAAAGAGCGTTCTTCCGAAGAATATCGCCGTGCCATCGGTAATGCGCTCGACGATTCGCGTAAGTTGGTGAAACTTTCCGAAGGGTTGCTCAATCTGGCCAAGGCCGATTATCTGCCCGAGCAGATCAAATTGGAAGAGATCCGTCTGGACGAGCTTCTGCTCGATGCCCGTGAGATGGTGATGAAAGCCAACCCCGACTATACCATCGAATTGATATTCGGCGAAGAAGCCGATGACGACTCCGTCCTCACGGTGTTGGGCAACGGCTATCTGTTGAAAACAGCTTTTGTCAACCTGATGGAGAACAATTGCAAGTTCTCCGCCAATCACACTTCTTTTGTCCAGATCAGCTTTTGGGAGCAAAAGTCTGTTATCCGCTTTTCGGACACGGGTATCGGTATGAATGCCGATGACATGCAACACCTGTTTTCTCCTTTCTATCGGGGAAGCAATAAAGACTATGCCCGTGGAAACGGCATCGGGATGATGTTGACTCAAAAGATCATACATACCCATAAGGGTGAAATCACCGTCAATAGCCAGCCGGGTGAAGGTACGGTCTATACGGTGGAAATTCCTCATATCTGAAGAAACTCTAATAAAACTCTAATAAAACTCTAATAGTACTCTAACGCCCCTTTTGCGGGGAGCTCCCTACCTTTGTACTGTAAAGGCAAATGAATGAATGGGATTCTTCCAATAGGGAGCGGCCCCGTATCTCTAAAAAAAATGTACTATGATGATTTTTAGAAAGAAACAAACAGACAAGACTGTGCAGTTCAATACCGAGAAGGTATTTCTGGCAGCAACCCAACCGCTGAAGTTGGTGTATGGCTATTTTTGTACTACCCCCCACGGACTCTCGGAGGAGGATGCGGAAGAGCGGCTTAAAAGCTGCGGTGAGAATAAAATCGTGCAAGAGACACACCCCAATCCGCTTCTGATGTTTTGCAAAACCTTTATCAACCCCTTTATCGGTGTACTGATGGCACTTGTGCTTGTGTCGTTGGTGCTCGACGTCTGGATGGCCCGGCCCGAAGAACGGGAGTGGACCAGTATCCTTGTCATCGGAAGTATGGTGATGCTGAGTGTCGTGTTGCGCTTCTCGCAGGAGTGGCGTTCCGGCAGGGCTTCGGATGCTTTGCAAAAGATGGTGAAAAATACCGCATCCGTCATTCGTAGCGGTGCCCCGGAGCCGTATGAGATCAACATTACAGACTTGGTGCCGGGAGACATCATCTGTCTGGCTGCCGGAGATATGATTCCGGCCGATGTCCGCGTCATCGAGTCGAAAGACTTGTTCGTCAGCCAGTCCTCGTTGACCGGAGAATCCGATGCCATAGAGAAGTGTGCCGTATTGGCGGAGGATCGTCACCGTTCCGGCAGTGTGGTCGAGCTCGATGACATTTGCTTCATGGGTTCCAATGTAGTGAGCGGTTCGGCACGTGCCATTGTTTTCGGTACAGGGCGAGATACCTATCTGGGCACCATCGCCCGGAGTATCGTCGGCGTACGTGCGCAGACGGCATTCGATAAAGGAATCAGCAATGTCAGTCTTTTGCTGATCCGTTTCATGCTGGTGATGGTGCCTCTGGTGTTTCTCATCAACGGAGTGACGAAAGGCGACTGGTTCGAAGCCTTTATTTTTGCCATTTCCGTAGCCGTGGGACTGACTCCTGAGATGCTTCCGATGATCGTCACCGCTAACCTGAGCAAAGGAGCTGTCTCTATGGCTAAGAAAAAGACCATTGTCAAGAACCTCAACGCCATCCAGAATTTCGGGGCGATGGATATTCTTTGCACCGATAAGACCGGGACACTGACCCGCGACCACATTGTGCTGGAAAAGTTTATCAATGCTGACGGGAGCGAGGATCACGAGTGCCGCGTACTCCGTCATGCCTATTTCAACAGTTATTTTCAGACGGGGCTGAAGAATCTGATGGATCGTGCCATCCTTTCACATGTTCGTGAGTTACAGTTGGATTATCTCAGGGATGCTTATACCAAGGTAGACGAAATCCCATTCGACTTTACCCGCCGACGTATGTCCGTGGTGGTGGAAGACGAACAGAGGAAGCGTCAGATCATCACCAAGGGAGCGGTAGAGGAGATGCTTGCAATCTGCACTTATGCAGAGTTCGGCAAAACCGTTCACGAGTTGACCGATGACCTGCGGCGGAAAGCCTTTGTCATCAGTGAGCAGATGAACAAAGAAGGTATGCGTGTGCTGGCGGTGGCACAGAAGAGTTGGGTAGAAAAAGAACATGATTTTTCTGTCGAAGACGAATCCGGAATGGTGCTGATCGGTTATCTCGCTTTTCTCGACCCTCCCAAACCTTCGGCAGCCAATGCCATCCGGCAGCTCCATAGCCATGGAGTCGATGTGAAAGTGCTGTCCGGTGATAACGAAGCGGTTGTACGTACCATCTGCCGTCAGGTGGGAGTCGATACGGCCTGTATGCTGAACGGTACGGAGATAGAGCGGCTGACGGATGAAGAACTGAAGTTGAGAATACGGCAGACTACCGTGTTTGCGAAGCTGGCTCCCATGCAGAAGACCCGTATCATCACCTTGCTGCAGGAATTGGGACATACGGTGGGCTTCCTGGGTGACGGCATCAATGACGCTTCCGCCCTGCGCCAGTCCGATGTGGGTATATCTGTGGATACGGCTGTGGACATCGCCAAGGAGAGTGCCGACATTATTCTGCTGGAGAAAGATCTGATGGTGCTTGAAGATGGAGTGATAGAGGGACGCAGAACGTTTGGCAACATTATGAAGTACATCAAGATGACTGCCAGTTCTAACTTTGGCAATATGTTCAGCGTGCTGGCCGCCAGTGCTTTTCTGCCTTTCCTGCCTATGCTGCCTGTCCATCTGCTTGTTCAGAATCTTCTGTACGATACGTCGCAGTCCACCATTCCGTTCGACCGGATGGATCCGGAATACCTGATGAAGCCGCGCAAATGGGATGCATCCGACCTGAGCCGTTTTATGATTTTTATCGGTCCGGTCAGTTCTATTTTCGACATAGCCTTATTTCTGGTCATGTGGTATGTGTTCGGTTGCAACTCTCCCGAACATCAGACTCTCTTTCAGTCCGGTTGGTTTGTAGAGGGCTTGCTGTCGCAAACGTTGATTGTACATATGATCCGTACCCGCAAGATCCCGTTTATTCAGAGTACGGCATCCTGGCCGGTATTAGGACTAACGTCCGTCATCATGGTTCTGGGAATCGTCATTCCCTTCACGCAGTTTGGGGCTTCCATCGGGTTGATGCCGTTGCCGCTCAGTTATTTCCCCTGGTTGGCAGGCATCCTGCTGAGCTATTGTGTGCTGACGCAGCTTATTAAACAATGGTATGTGAAGCGGTTTACGAAGTGGCTGTAAACACGAATAAAGACCTTAAAAACGGGTCATCCTGTTGCTATAGCAGGATGATCCGTTTCTGCATAATCTCTTTGAGCTGTGCCTGTAACTGGCGCGCATTGATGGGTTTGGGCATGTATCCGTCGAAACCGCTTTCCATCACCCGCTGTTCGTCCGAAGCGTAGGCAAAGGCCGTAACTGCGATGATAGGGACTTTGGCCGAATATTTACGGATCTCTTTAGTGGCTTCATATCCGTCCATGACCGGCATGTTGATGTCCATCAGGATAATCTGCGGATCTTCTTTGCGGAATATTTCTACGGCTTCGCGGCCGTCCCAGGCATGAAGCAGGCGGTAATCCTGGCGGAGGATGGACTCAAATAACCTGAAGTTGCTTTCGTTGTCTTCGGCAATCAGGATGGTCAGTTTGTCTTTCTCTACCGCAATGGGCTGTATAACTGTTTTCCGGACAGGTTCGGCTGTCGATGCGGCTTCGTAAGGGAGGGTAAACCAGAATGTGGAACCTTTACCTTTTTCTGATTCTACACCGATGTGTCCGCCCATGTGGTTGACCAGTGTCTGGCAGATGGATAGTCCGAGCCCTGTGCCTTGTGCGAAACTGTTCAGTTTGACGAATCGGCCGAATATGCTTTCCTGCTCGTCCTTGGCAATGCCGCAACCGGTGTCGGCAACGTAGAAATAAAGCTCTTTTCCGCGAAGCTCGTAGCCAAAGCGGATACTCCCTTTCTCGGTGAACTTGATGGCATTGGTCACCAGATTGATGATCAGCTGGGAAACACGGTTCTTTTCCAGATGAACCAGGCAGCGGTCTGTCGAAGGTACAAATTCCAACTTTACGGCTTCAGATTTCATCTTGAGCTGTAACGTGCTTTCCAACTCTTTCATTACGGCATTCAGTTCGACATTGGAATATTGGAACTCAAGGGTGCCGGCTTCTATTTTCGACAGGTCGAGGATGTCGCTGATCAGTTGTAAGAGCAGGGTGTTGTTATTTTCGATGATGTTGACGTATTCCCGTTTTTCTTCTTCCTCATCGGTAGATGCCAAGATACCCGAGAAGCCTACGATGGCATTCAGCGGAGTACGGATTTCATGGCTCATGTTGGCAAGGAAAGCCGATTTCAGGCGGTTGGATTCTTCGGCGCGGTCTTTGGCCGTGGTAAGTTCCATCTCCATCTTTTTTCGTTTGGTAATGACCAGTGAAGAGCCTACCAGCGTGGTAGGATTTCCGTTTTCGTCGCGGGATTCTACGGCGGCCTGAGCTTCTACCCATTCCACTTTGTGGGTGTGGTTCTGTACGTTGATAACCCGGTATTCCTCCTTTACCTTGTCCGTGCGACCTTCAATCAGGTCTTTGTATGCCTGTTCCACCCGTTTGCGGTCTTCTTTGAATATCTTTGAGAAGTATTGCGTGTCCGGCACGGCCAGTTGCTCGTCGTTCACGCTGTTGCCGGGTGAACTGAGTTCGATGGGTTTGTTGATGTCACACAGGATGGTTTTGCTGAGCAGATCCCATTTCCATGGAATGATATTTGCCACATCCAATGCCATCGACAGCTTGTGGTTGGTGGCGGTCAGTTTTTGTTGTGCCAGGTGTAATTCGGTGCTGTCCAGACAAAAAATATCAACCACGTTATTCTGATGGGTACCTTTGAGGACAATATCATAGAATTTATTGATTTTCCTGAAATAGTATGGGAAAGTAACAACCCGGTTTTCCTTGAGTGACATCTGGATGAAGTGCAGGAACTCGGGGAGGGATTCGGGAAACATCTCACTTGCTTTCTTGCCTACTGCATCTTCTCTGCGGAAAAAATTCTGTTCGAAATGGGGGTTTACGTTCAGGTAGATCAAATCTATGCCTATACCTTGTTCGTTTGTTATCAGCTTCTCCTGCATATAGAGGATGGGCATGTTGTTGATCAGGTTTTTATAGCTGGTCATGGTCTCTATCTCTTTCAACTGTGTTTTCTTAAGTCTGTTCAGTGTGCGGATGCGGTACTGGAAAAACAGGACGAGCAGGAGGATGGAGATGCATGTACCTATAAGGAAGTAGCTGTATTGTTCCCAGAAGGTGTGCGGTTTGTTGATGAAATACGTGTTGGCCGGACATAAGTCGGGAGAAAATCCTTTATGGATCAGTGTCTCATAATTGATGATGGGCATACCGTCCAGAGGATAATAGTAAGGGAGGGTGCGGGGTTGCCTGCCATTCAGTACATCGGAAAATATACCGAGAAGCCGCTTGTCGAATTCTATCTGATTGTAAGAATATCCTCCGGTCATCCCGCTGCTTTTGTCTTTTACGTCAATGGTGCTGAGGGCAAACAGGGGAGGTGAAACAGTAGAAACAATTTTGGGTGATACGATAGACAGTGAAGTGTTGCCCGCAAACTTCCGCTTATAGAACCAGGAAGAAAACAGGATGCCGGTGGTCCGGGGATCGACAAAGTTGAGAGAGTCGATCAGTTGGTTGGTTTCCAGAATATTCTCAGGAGATAAAAAAGTATATTGGACCCCGGGATGGCTGGATTGTAATACTTCCTGTATTTCTATACTGTTCGTTTGATTGACGAATCTCTGATCGCCTACATAAATCAGCTTTTTCATATCGGGAAGGATATGAAACATTAACTCCAGGTTTTCACGTATGTATTGGTTGGAGTAAAGAAGGACGAGGTTATAGGGCTGGGCCAGTTCGGTCAGTGGGATTCGTTCGGACGGAGGGACGGGGTGTTTCTTCAAATAATATTCTCTGGGACCGATGTAGTCTTTTTCGGAGCAGAGTATGATCGGGACATCACCCCATACCTTTCTGAAGTCGTCCCGCAACATCAAGGTGGAATTACCCAGCAATAATAGCGCGCGCGGGGAATGGGAACCATACTTCTCGAACAGGTTGGTCTTGAATTCACACAGTGTACTGTCATTATCCATCATCAAGAGATTCATGTGTTCGGCATAAATGGCTAAGTGAGGATCATCCTTGACAAATTCGGTTGCTGTAAAGATCAGGCGGTTGCTCCATGCGAAGGCTTCCGTATAGGTGTTAATGACCAGAATATAGTCTTTGGTATTCATTGCCTCTTTTTGGGCGGATACAGGGCTTACTGATAGGAAACATGTGAAAAGAACCAACAGTTTTCTCAGTAATGGGGTACAGAAAATGGATGTTACTCCAAAGGAAGTAGTCATAAAATTCTATTGAATGATGGCGATGTTTTGTTTATTCGACTGTAAAAGTATTAATAATAAATGAATTATGACCTGTTTTTACTTGATTATATGAAAAGGTTGAGGCAGAAGATCGAGTGAGGGTGGAAAACACAAAGTGTGCCGGGAAGCAGACGGGGCGTTATGAATAGCTTCCGGCACACTGTCGTGATAAGTGCTGTAACAGAGGTGTCCCGTGTTACTTCTTCAGAGCCTCAATCAGCTGAGGCATCATTGTCCAAAGGGTGTTTTCATCTTGTGCGGTATAGAAGTTATCGTCAATTTCCGATTTCCCGTCAGTCGCCTGTCCCGTCTGTATAGCGGGTTTGGCAAGCGGGTGGACGGCCAGCCTCTTTCCGGCGGTGATTCCGGTGAAATTGAACATCATGGCGGCGGCACAATGGCCGATCATAAGTTTGCCTTTTTCACCAAATGCTTTGATTACTTCCATCAGGTCTACATTGTATGCCTTTCCTGCATTGTCTTTGAATACCGGCACTGCGTCGCCACAAGCGAATACAAGTGCGTCAAATTCGTCTTCATGCCCTTTGAGATTGGCTATCACGTCATCGGCAAACAGGGTGATGCCGGAATTGGTCTTGATCTCCCGGGTATCTGACACCGCGAATACTTTGTACGGAATACCATTCTCGAAAAAACTTTCCAGATACTGGAACAAACCGAATCCGTTGACCGGATTGACTGCTAATACTGCAACTTTCTTTGCCATAACATAAATTATTAAGTGAAACAATAGTTATCTTTCGTAAGTTTATTACTTTTGTGCTTGCAAATGTATGTTTCTCTGTGCGGATAAACAAGAACGAACTTCAGAATAAGGAACTTACATAGAGATAACTATTGCTGGAACTCAATGGAATAGAAAAGATTAAAAAATGAAAAATTTTCATCCTACAGGGACATGTCCTATCAGGGACGTACTGTGCCGGCTGGGCGACAAGTGGTCGATGCTGGTATTGGTAACGCTGAACGCGAACGGAACGATGCGCTTCAGTGACATTCATAAAACGATTGATGACATTTCGCAACGGATGCTGACTGTCACGCTTCGAACACTGGAAACCGACGGATTGGTACAACGAAAGGTGTATGCGGAGGTGCCCCCACGAGTGGAGTATTGCCTGACGGAGACGGGACGCAGTCTGATTCCGCATGTAGAGGCGTTGGTAGGCTGGGCACTGGATCACATGACAGTGATTCTTGAACACAGGGAAGGAGAAAGGAAATGAAGGTAGAGCAAGTGTTTTCTGACAAGAAGCGTTTCCTCGATTTGCTCCTGCTGGCGGACGAACAGGAGGATATGGTGGACCGCTATCTGGAACGTGGGGAGATGTTTACCTTGTACGACGGGGGAGAGCTCAGAGCGGCTTGTGTGGTGACCAACGAGGGGGAAGGTATTTACGAACTGAAGAATATCGCGACTTATCCGGAGAGCCAGCGCAAGGGCTACGGCAGATATCTGGTTGAATTCTTGTTCCGTCACTATTCGGACAGATGCTCGGTTATGTTTGTGGGGACGGGCGATACTCCACACTCACTTTCGTTCTATCAGTCTTGCGGATTTGTCCCTTCCCACCGCGTTGAGAATTTCTTTACCGACCATTATGATCATCCCATCTGTGAAGATGGAATTTTGCTCCGGGATATGGTTTATCTGAAGAGGGAAAAGTTATAATAGTCGATGTTTTCTTTGGTCAGAAGGTCAATTGGCATGTAGTTGGTGCATGTCACTTCCTTTTTGAATATCAGGTGGTCACATAGAGTCCTGATACTGTTGAATCCTTGCAATTCCGGTTGCTGGGCAATCAGGAAAGAGACGGTGCCCTCCTTCAGGCAAGCCACGTTCCGTTCGAGCAGGTCGTAACCGATCAGGTTGATATTGTTTTTCCGACGCATTTTCAAGTATTCACCGATGATGTATACTTTCGAATTGAACGTGATCCCGTTCTTTACTTTCGGATGTTCGCTGAAGAAGTCGTCCAGCATACGGTTGTCTTCAATGTTCGGGTCGGCGTGCAGGTCGAGTTCAAGGATATTGCAGTCGGGATGATGCTCCCGCATATATTGGCGGAAACCGATTTCACGGTTTTCCTGCTGGTTCGATCCGATCACCCCTTCGTGTATCTTACGGAAAATCACGATCTCCCGGTCGTTTCCGGCAAGCAGCATCAGCATACGTGCCGCAAAGTAACCGCTTTGGTGGGAGTTCTGACCGAAGAAGGCGAGGGGAGGGACATCTTTTATTTGTGAATCGATGTATATATAAGGTATACCCAACCCGTTCAGTGCATCGGTGAATTCTTTTGTGTATTGCGGTATGGTAGGAGCAAACATCACTCCGTCCGGGCGTTCTTCAATGACAGCCCGGCTGGTTGCTGCAAACGAATTGTAATCATAAGGATCGTAGTGAGTGATGTCCACTGAGATATTGAAATCGGAATATGTGCTAACCGCTTCACGGATACCTTTCTGCACGTCTGTCCAGTATTCACCTTCCAGATGCTTGGGTAACAGGCAGGCAAAAGTGTATTTCTTGTTGGAGGCCAGTGCACTGGCATACATATTGGGCTGGTAGTCCAGTTGCTTCAGGATTTCTTCCACCCGTTTCCGGCTTGCTTCCGATACTCCGCTACGGCCGTGGAGCACGCGGTCGACAGTTCCTACAGATACGTTTGCCAAACGGGCAATATCCTTGATTCTGATTCTTTCTGGCAATTTATTCATGCGTCTTCTTTATTTATGCGGGGTTTTGTGCCCGGACACAATAATAGTTTTATTTCTATGGACACAAATATATAATAATTTTTGTAATCATGAAAATCTGTGTATCTTTGTGTCCGCACACGGACTTTGCCGGTGTCTATTTTATACATTGCTATTGTTCATATATCCAGTATGTTATTGAGAAGATTGGGGGGCGAATAATAAATTGTAACTGAACAATTAAGATCGATCGTTTTAGAATAGAAACAAATTAAACTCAAAACTAACTAAATATAGAATTATGAGAAAGAAAGTCGTTACGTTAGGCGAAATCATGCTCAGGTTATCTCCTCCGGGAAATACTCGTTTTGTTCAATCGGACTCTTTCGATGTGGTGTACGGTGGGGGTGAGGCTAACGTAGCTGTGAGCTGCGCTAATTATGGCCATGATGCTTATTTTGTAACCAAGCTGCCTGAACATGAAATAGGGCAGTCGGCTGTAAATGCACTCCGCAAATATGGGGTGATGACAGATTATATTGCCAGGGGAGGCGACCGTGTCGGCATCTATTATTTGGAAACCGGTGTTGCCATGCGTCCCAGTAAGGTGATTTACGATCGTGCGCATTCCGCCATTGCCGAAGCCGATGCGGCGGATTTCGATTTTGACAGGATTATGGAGGGAGCCGATTGGTTTCATTGGTCGGGTATTACTCCCGCCATTTCGGACAAAGCAGCCGAATTGACCCGTTTGGCATGTGAGGCTGCCAAGCGTCACGGGGTGACCGTGTCGGTCGATCTGAATTTCCGTAAGAAACTGTGGACAAAGGAGAAGGCACAATCCGTGATGAAACCTTTGATGAAGTATGTAGATGTCTGCATCGGTAATGAAGAAGATGCGGAGCTTTGTCTGGGATTCAAGCCCGACGCGGATGTGGAAAGCGGACATACGGATGCCGAGGGGTATAAGGAGATTTTCCGGCGTATGTCGGAAGAGTTTGAATTCAGCTATGTTATCTCGACACTGCGTGAATCTTTCTCCGCGTCACACAATGGCTGGAAGGCCATGATTTATAATGGTAAGGAATTCTACGTTTCCAAGCACTATGACATCGATCCGATTGTCGACCGGGTAGGTGGTGGGGATTCGTTCTCCGGAGGCATTATCCATGGTCTGCTTACGAAGCCTACACAGGGTGAAGCGCTTGAATTTGCCGTGGCGGCATCGGCATTGAAGCATACCGTCAGCGGAGACTTCAATCTGGTTTCTGTGGCAGAAGTCGAGGCGCTGGCCGGAGGCGATGCGAGTGGACGTGTACAAAGATAAATTCAATTGTAAATAAATAGATATGGCTAAATTTGATAAAATGGCTGTCCTGACTAAGATGGGGACAACGGGCATGATTCCTGTATTCTATCACGAAGATGTGGAAGTGGCGAAGAAAGTGCTAAAGGCCTGTTATGAAGGTGGCGTCCGTGCTTTTGAATTTACAAACCGGGGGGATTTTGCTCAGGAGGTATTTGCCGGAATCGTGAAGTTTGCAGCCCGTGAGTGTCCGGAAATGGCTATGGGTGTCGGTTCTGTGGTCGATCCGGCTACTGCGGCTTTATATATACAGTTGGGGGCTGACTTCGTGGTAGGGCCGCTATTCAATCCGGAGATTGCTAAGATATGCAATCGCCGGCTGATTGTATATACACCGGGATGCGGTTCGGTTTCGGAAGTGGGCTTTGCGCAGGAGGCCGGCTGTGATCTTTGCAAGATATTTCCGGGAGATGTATATGGTCCGAATTTTGTAAAAGGCCTGATGGCTCCGATGCCATGGTCCAAGTTGATGGTGACCGGTGGGGTGGAACCTACGAGGGAGAATCTGACGTCTTGGTTCAAGGCAGGTGCGTTCTGCGTAGGCATGGGGTCCAAATTGTTCCCGAAAGATAAAGTAACGGCCGGAGACTGGGGATATGTCACCGGGAAATGTGCCGAAGCCTTGGCTTACATTGTCGAAGCAAGGAAATAGGTGAAGTTTTCCGGTGTTTTTTCACCACAGATTACACGGATTCCCACAGATTAATGATTTATCTTATGGATAAGAACAATCAAAAATCTGTGGGAATCTGTGTAATCTGTGGTGAGCCTTTCTGTCAGCCCTTCTTTACCAGTTTCTTCAGTAAACGTGTAGCTGTGAATGACTGGCGGTGGAAGATAAATACCGGTACGGCAGCTCCTACAACCAGGGCAAACAACACAAAGATAGTGGTACTGCCATTGTGGAAGAAATCTACCAGATATTGCAAGGAGGCAGTTTCATCCTTGGTTTGCATAAACTTTGTCAGTGCCAGGATACTTTTATAAGCGAACATTCCCGGAATCATCGGCAGGAGAGACGGGAACGAGAATACCTCCGCCGGACAATGGATTGCCTTGGCAAAGGGGATGGCTAACAAACCGATGGAGACGGCAGCAAAGAAAGAGGCTGTGGCGATGTCCATCGTGAACAGATGCGTATGCATCAGGAAGTAGCGTAATCCGTGCCCAACGGCCGCCAGAAAAGCAGAGATCAATATGGCTTTTCGGGGTGGATTGGAGATGATGGCAAATCCGATGGCGGCAATGGCGGCGAATGCGCCGTCGAGTATAGTGGCGGTTATAAATTCTATATTCATCATAAAGTGCTGATTCCGGTGATTAAAAGGGTCATTGAAAGGCCGATTGCTATACAAATGATAAGCAGACAGGCATTAATAAATCTCGATGTTCCCGCCAGTACATGTCCGTCGATGATGTCCATGATGGAGTTGATCAGTGGTACACCCGGGATCAGGTAGAGGACGCTGGTACCCAAAGCCATATCCGGAGTGGTTCCCCAGTGCATCAGGTAGCCTGTGCTGCCGATCATCGAGGCGATGAACGAAGAGATGATGAATACTGCCAGATGATTCCAGTGACGTCCCATTAGTTCGGTACGGACGAAGAAACCTGCCAGGGTGGCGGCGAATACGATACCCATAGAAATAAAGTCACCTTGGAACAGGCGGCAGAATGACGCATTGGCAAAAGCAACGAGGATCAGTACGAGCCATTTGCTTTCGCGCGGCTTGCTGACTATTTCGTGATAACGTCGCTGGAGTTCAGTGAGAGACAGATGCTCGTCATACGCTTCCCAGCTCAGGGTGCTGAGGGCGGAGTTGATGGCGAAATTCAGCCCCATGGGTTTGATTTTGTTTACTGTGCTGTACGAGTGTGAGTTATCGGCGTCGCGTAACGTCATGATGATGGTTTTCTGAAAGATGGTCATGTCACAGAAAAAGCCGAAAGACTCGGCAATTCGCGATGTGTTTCGTACGATGCGTGATGTCTGTACACCTACGGCCATCAGGCTGGTGGAATATTCAGACAGGAATTTAGATAGTTCTTTTAATTCTTGGTGGATGTCCATAAGGTTTTGATCTTTTTACTCTTTCTTAAATCAGTGATACATACATGTTGCTTTTCTACATTTCCGGTGAAGGGAATGCGGTTGATGTGTCTGTATAGTGCTTCGATTCCGGTTTAGGTCTTAGATGGGGGATACCCTTTTTAACGGGTGAATTGCGTCTTTTCGGGGGACAAAGGTAATCAAAAAAATTGCAGGCAAAAGGAGAAGCCGGTTTCTTTTTGGAGAGTTGTTGATCTGTTTCAATTGAAAGGAAATGATATTTGCATAAAGGCGGAATTCCCGGAAAGTTTGTTTCCGGTTGTTATTCAGAGCCGTGAGATAGCATTGGGCTTTTGATTCGTGGGGGGAGAAAAAGATTTAAGAGTTTCCGAAAAAGACTTAAACGTTTTCTGAAAAGACTTAAACGTTTCGCTGAGAATGCTTAAGTGTTTCACTGAAAAGACTTAAATGTTTGAGGGCAAAAAGGTTCAGGTCTTTTGTTTGCCGGCCGACAACCGGATACTGAAATTCCCGTCTGCAGAGTGCCGGATGGGTATATCAGCAGTTCACCACAGAACAGCAGGCTACACAGAGAAGATAATTGCTTGGATTATCTGTAAACCGCATCTCTGTGTGATTTGCTGATCTGTGGTGAAACAGACTCTTGACATGCCCTTTTATACGCTGTTTGCCAACTTTCGGGGGACAGTCCTGTCGAGAGTACTTATTCTTCCGGGACGTAGATGATTTCCCCGTTATCCAATTCATAGGCAATACCTACCTTCTTTCCCTTCTTGCCGCTTTTCTGCTGGTCTTCCGAAGGAGTATAACGGTTGATCTTCTGTCCTTCTTTGGTGATGATTTCCATATTCTCTTTTCCGGGGTTTTTCACCATGGTGTAGTCTTCCTGAGAGAACACTTCGGTCATGTTGTAGCGGCTGACAAGAGCTACCATCAAGGCTACGGCAAATACCATAGCTACATCGAACAGGTTCGATACGACGCTGATCGGGTCGGCATCTTCTTCTTTTCTGAGCAGGTTTCGTTTCATCGGGCCGCACGTTTTTCGTTCAACAATTCGGAAAGAAACTCCAGATTGGTCATATCCTGAAGATACCAGCGCTGTTTCACCTGTTGAGTGAGGAACCCTACGGCTCCAGCTACCAGTCCGACAACGGTAGTGGCAAAAGCGATCTGCATGTTATAGGCCATCGAAGCGATGTCACCGCTTGCCAGTCCGGCAAGGGCGGGACCCATCGGAATAAGTGTGCCCATCAGTCCGAGGATAGGCCCGAGCTTGGTCAATGTTTTAGAAATGGCGAGGTCTTTGTCGGCTGCAATCTCGAAGTTGGCGAGCAGGCGTTGTACCTGTGCCGGACTATCGTGTGCTTCGAGTACCTGGCGGATATAGGATATGACGAGGGATGATGATTTCTCCGGCAATTTGGCTGCCAGTTCAGTAACAGTGGCAGGAGTGAGTGCGTTCAGTTCGTTGCGGAGCAGTGCCTCTGTCTTGCGTATCGAAAGATACTGTCCGTAGAAACTGCCGACCAACAGAAGTGCACGGCCGAATAATACGATAAGCAATACGATAACAGGAACGAGCAGTCCTGTAGAAATCCAATATAAAATGTCTGATATGATATTCATTGTCGATCAGTTTTAAAAAGTTGATTTACCTGTTGTTTTTATGATTGATTACTTTTTTTCTTCAGTCTCCACCATCCGAGTCCGATGGCGCTGCCGATGACGGTTATTCCTCCGACGCCGGCCAGTGCTCCCCAGTTCACTTCACTGACTCCGGCTACGGAAGTCCGTCCGTTCACGGTAGCGACAATCCCCAGGATGGCTACCAATGCGTTAGTGAGGAAGAAGAGTTCCAACCGCAGTTCTTTCTCCGGAAGGAGATAGAGCAGCACCCGGCGTCCCACGGGGATGGCTATTAACACACAAGCGGCATACCCCCACGCCACGGTGGTGAATGGTGTCCCCGGGAAAGCAAAGATAAGATAGACCAGCCCGCTGAATAATACCGGGAAGATAAGCAGTCCCGGAAACCATCTCAGGAATCGGTAGGTGAGCAGCGTGCGGGGCTTTACCGGATAGGCACTGGCAACGTGTACCGCCAGCATGGCATAGGCCATCTGGAGGCTGACCTCGATAGTCAGTAAAACGGAAGTGTCCAGCATCAGGGCGGTGTTGCCCAGCCAGTCGGCAATCTGTGTTTTCGACTGCTCGATGGCATACGGCCACATCAGCCCAGCAAACAGGGCGGCAACGGCAGCGATGATGCCTACCGCCACTGCTTTCCAGAAAGTCTGTTTCAGCAGAAAGTTGAATGCTATTAACAGCATTAATACAAGTACGACTGTATCCATACTCCTGATTATTCTGATGTTTTACGACGTTTGCGGACAAAGAGTACGAGTGCCAGTATCACCACTACTACGGCTGCACCCACGGCAATGTTGCTCAGGGTTGTCTTTTGTTCTTCCGGTGTCTGGTTTATCTCTTCTTTCTTCATCACCATTCCTTTGGCATCGCCCGAAGCTTTTGCTTCACGTATCCTGGTGATGTTTTCCTTGTACTGTGCGGCAGCCGGAGCATCCGACTTGGAAGCGATGTATTCGCGCAGTTTGGCATTGTCGCATACAAAACCCGAGCACGACGGACGATACTTGTTTACCGTTCCGGTATGGAGTTTTGCCAGTTCGGCAACCTGCTCGGCGCTTGCTTTCCACAGACCTTTGCGGGCACTTTCGAGCATGACGGCAGTCATCTCTTCAAGGGCGGCGGGACTTTGTGTTTCGAAGAACTCTTTCACGTTCAGATTGTATTCGTCTTTTACGTATACATTGTAAATGTTGTCCCAAAGTTCTTTGTCGATGGCGGCAGGTTTCATCACGTTCCAGCCATATGTATTGGTTACAGTCTCGGCAAACTCGGCAGCAGAGGAAGAACCGCCTTTCATCTTCTCTTTGATGTAAGCGGGGTTGAGGATGGTGGTGCGGCTTTCTACACCGACAGCCTCTTTGACTTCTTGTATGCGCATGTGGTTACGGTTGCGATAATCGCTCAGGTAAGCGTCGGGGTCCTTGCCGGTCACGTTGCGTACGGCAAGGTTCATGCCTCCCATAAACTCGTATACGTGGTCGAGACTCAGTGCCCCCCATGTATTGCTCTGACGAGGCTGAACCACTACATCCGTACGGGTCAGTGCGGCTTCAAAAGCATATTTCCGGAAGGCCTCCCAGTTCTTTTCGCTACCGTAGTAAGCACCCATATTATTAAGGTAAGTGGCGGCTATTTCTGATTCATTTTCCCAGCGGTCACCGGATTCGACCATCTCCTGGATACCTGTGCCGTACATGCCGTTGGCACCGCCGAACACACGGAAAGCAGCCATCTCACGGGCATCCTTCGGGCTTACCCCTTTCTCGGTCAGTGCCCGTTCGGCTTCTACCACACTTGCCGCTACCTGGTTTTCATATTTGTCGTCTTTGGCAGCCGCGGCCATCTCTACCGCACGGTTGATCAGGAAAAGGCGGGATGCTGCAATATCACGGAGCTGTCCCGATGTCTGTACCACTACGTCGATACGGGGGCGCCCCAATTCGGCCGATGGAATCAGCTTCAAGTCACTGACACGCCCGAAGGCGTCACGAACCGGCTCTACACCGAGCATATACAATACCTGTGCGATGGTAGCTCCTCCCGTTTCAATGAATTCGGCAGACCAGAGTGTGTAGCTGACTTTACGGGGAATGCTGTCGTTATGACGGCTTCGGTAAGTTTCGATGGTCTGTTTGGCCAGTGCCACTCCTTTTTCCCAGGCCGACTCCGAAGGAGTGGCTTCTGCGTTGATGGCGTACATGTTGCGTCCTGTAGGCAGAGTGTTGGGGTTCGCAATCGGATCACCACCGGGTGAAGGCGCAGTGTATCCGCCATTCAGGGCATTGACCAGGCTGGCGAGCTCTTTCTCGGGACTGTCGGTCAACTCTGTCTTATAGTTACCCACGTTTCGGATGGTGCGTTCCACCTCCGTCAGGGCAAGGGCGAAGTTGATTTCCTTTTTGCTGTATTCTTTTTGGGCAGGTTTCTTTCCCACTTTTTGAGGATTCATCTTTGCTTCCATCTTCTTCAGGGCTTCCGGACTGGCACCCATTTTCTTTGCCATTTCCATGGCCTTGGACGAATCCATGTGAGCACCCATCTCTTTCATTTTCTCCTTCATGGCTTCCGGCATCTTATGTGTTGCCTTTCCGGTCTTGTCCTCTGCCTTGTTTTTGGCAGCGGCAGCCATCATCATCGCCATCATTCCTTTCGGAGCATTGCGTGAAGCTTCTATTTCGCGTGCTTTCGCCAGTTCTTCGGGGCTGACACCGGCTGTACGGCAGATCAGTTCGTCTGTTGCCAGTGCAGGGTTGCTTATCAGTTTTTCTACCAAAGCACGGGCCGGATTCAGGTAACGCTGCGTAAAGAGGGAGCGGTGCTTCTCTACATCGGCTGTCGCTTTGCCACGTTGTTTGTCGAGTGACAGGAGGCTGTAAGCTATCGGCTCGGTTGCCATGGCAAGTACGGAAGAAGTGATACGCTCCGGTTCATAGGGTATACCCATTGTATAAAGCTGTCCGGTGATTTTTTCCGTGGCCAGTTCTTCGGCGAAGTTCTCCACACGTGCCACTTCATCCTCGCTGTATGGGCGGGTCAGCAAGCTGTCCAGTCCCAGTTCACGGTGAATGCCCAGTTTCACGGTGAGTGCTTTCACGGCAAGCGACTGCTTCTCTTTCGATCCGGTGGCATTATTGTAAATCTTGATTTTCTCCATCAGGTCACGGTAGATACCCCGTACGCTACTTTCGAGGAAAGGAGGCGTGAGGTAAGATTGCAGGGTGGCATACGAACGGCGTTTGGCTATCATGCCTTCTCCCACGTTGCCGATGGAATAAATGTAAAGGTGCGGAAGAGTTCCCACAAGGCGGTCGGGCCAGTCGTTGCTGCACAGCGCCACCTGTTTCCGTGGAGTGAATTCAAGGCTTCCGTGCGTACCGAAGTGAATCATCGCATCTGCCTTGAACCCGTGCTGCATCCAGAGGTACGAAGCGATGTAAGTGTGGGGAGGTGCAGCATTGGTGCCATGCACCACCTGGAAGGCATTATCTCCGCTGCCGGCTGCCACCTGCGGCATCAGTACTACGTTGCCGAACTGCAACCGTGCGATGCCCAGACGTCCGTCGGACGTAGTCATGTATTGGCCGGGGAACTCACCGTTGGCAGCTACCACTTCAGCGTATTTTTCGGGACGGAGTGATGCTTTCACCCAGCTTTCGTATTGCTCTTTGGTCACCAGTTCGGGGTTACCGGTTTTCATAAATTCATCAAAAGCTCCCTCTGCATACATGCCGAATACGGCTCCCTGTGCCTGGATCATTTTCTCCAGGTCCTTGGCATTGGCAGGGAGGTTTTCCACCCGGTAACCTTCTTTCTTCATCCTCAACAGCAGGTTGTAGAGCGAGGGGCCTACTTCCATTCCGCTTGCTGTCAGCGCATTCTGTCCGGGACCTTTATAGTAGACGATGACTATGTGCTTCTCGCTGTTGGGTTTTGTTTTCAGGGAGAGGTAGTTGTTCACTGTGCTTACGAACGTTTCCAACCGTTCGGGAACAGCAAATGAATGTTGCAATCCTTCGTCATCTTTGTATTGGGCAAAGAGGGCGAACGGGCGGATGGCACCGTCAATTTCCGGTGTCACTACGCTTTGCGAAAGAAACCCGCCGGACATACCCATCGGGTCGTTTTCCCAGTCTTCCACCAGACTGTTGATGGTGAGCGGGGCGAAGAGAGGAATGTTGTGCTCTTTCAGATATTCCACCATGGCGTCGCCCATGCGTCCGTGTGCCATGTTGATAACGGCATCCGGTCCGATTTCACGGACGAACTCCATGAACCGGGTGAAAGAAGAGACCGGATACACGTTGTGTCCCGCCTCTTCGAGTGCTTTAATCAGTTCCGTGGCATCCGCCATCTGTCCGGTGATCACAATCTTGCGTGCCCCCTCTTTATAGAGTCCGTTTTCGCGGAGAAACTTTTCATAATCGGACACGTTTAGGAATTCCATTTCGTCATCCGGATTTTTCACTCCGGCGTGGTAGAGAAGATCGGTCGGTTTCTCTACCGGTGCTTCCGGTGCAGGTGCCGAGATCAGCTTGCCGTCAATCTCTTTGCGGACATACGAAAGCAGATTCCGGTAGTTTACCTTTCCGGCATGGGTAAGATATTGGCGTATCTGTTTCATCTGTACCGAATCGAGGTTGCAGATATTGTTTGCGGGGTTGGTTGCCATGGAGGTGTACACCGGTACGCCTTTGTCGGCTGCCCGTTGTATCAGTTGGCGCTGCTCTTCGACGATGCGCAATCCCATACCGTTGACGAACACCATATCGTAGTTCGTCAGTTCGTCCAGATGATCCGTAGAGACTTCTCTTAGTTTGACAAACGAGTTGTCGTTCGCCTTTGAAATATTTCCCAGATTGATGGTCTGGAAATTGACAAAGGCAATCTTCGTGGCACTGAAACAGGTCCGCCAGACAAATACTCCGACGAGTATTGCCGCGGCCACGCAACAGGCTGTGATGATTTGTTTCTTTTTCATATTGCTTCTTGTTCTTTGGTTTATTTTATCTGTTTTAATTGCTGGTTCAATGATCTGTTTATTGATATATTAGACTGTTTGAATGAATTGTTCAACGCTTTGATTATCAGTGATTTTAAAACGAATTGAACTCATTCGTATGCTGATGTACCCAGAGAATACGACTGTCCTAATCTTGTTTGTTATTTTCTGAATATCCGGTCAACGTCTAACGAAAGCCCTACGGAAAAATTGGTTCCCGTTGTATAGGGCGAATTGGCGTAATAATAATCGGGACGATAGTTGAACAGGTTGTTGACGGCCATATTCACATTGATTCCTCTCCATACTCGTTGCGTGAGAGTCAGGTTCCACATGGTATAACCCGGATAAGTAACCTTTTCCGTTCCGGCATTCGGATCGTTGGAGGTATACTGGTTTGTTTTCACTTGCGACAAAGCACGTCCGTCGAGTGACAGATTGAAGTCATAATGATCCCACGTCTTGCCGTATTCCAGCCGTACCGTAGCCGAGTGGGGGCGGGTAGAAGTGGTCTTCGCCTGTCCCTCGCGCATAAACTCATGGATGTACGTGTACGAGATGCGTGCGCCTATGCCGCAGGGATATTTGGCAGAAACATTGGCATCGATTCCGGCGATGTCCACCCGTGGAGTATTGGTATATATTTGAGCAATTGTTCCGTCGGTATCTCTGAAAGAGCTATAATCAATGCGGTCGTGCACCAGGTTATAATAACCCGTCAGCGTGAAGTTGTAACGATTCTTGGTGTATTCTCCCGAGAGTGAGAAGTTGTGGCTGGTTTCTGGGTTCAGATCCGGGTTACCATAAATCATCATGGTGCTTGCCATGTAGAAGTCCATGTGCATCTCCTTCAGGGTGGGCGAACGGAATCCTTGCGCATATGATCCTCTCAGGGAGCAGTTTCCTATCTTGTACATCAATCCCAGATGGGGTGAGAAGTGGCGCACGTTCGATTCGGAGAAGTAATCGAACCGCAATCCGGCAATCACGTTGAAGTGTTCCGTTGGGTTCCAGTCGAATTGTCCGAAAGCGTCGGCAGAGTGCATCGTGTAATCACCGTTATCTTTAAATTGGTACGACATCAGGTAATCTCTCAAGTAATCCGCTCCGACGGTCAACGTGTTTTTATCGTCGAACGTGTAGTTGTAAAGGGCGCGTACGCTGTGTTGCACGTTGCTGTAGTCGCGGATGTCATTCTTGTACGATACCAGATAGTCACTCTTGTCGTACTGGTCGAATGTATAGGCAACTTCCAGGTTGCTTTGGGTATTTAAGTCATAGTTCCCTTTCAGTCCGCCGCTGAATCCGCGATAGCGGTTCTTGGTCTCCGGTGATGCATCCCGTTCACGGAAATAATAACCGGCACGTGCCGTCAGCCGTAGCTGTTCGTTCGGGGTGAACATCAGTCGTTCCTTCACATTCCAGGTCTTGTTGCCATTGATGGTTGTATAGTCTCCCTGTTTCACGTCGTAGGAGTCTATGTTGGTATATTGCACGTTGGTTTGGCTGTAGAACTTACCGGCATTGAACCCCACCGTACCGCCATGTCGCTGGTCGTTGTGTACTCCAAAACGGGTATTGAGGTTCAGGTTCCACGGATCATCCGAAGCCTTGGTGATAATATTGATTACGCCGCCGATGGCATTCGAGCCATACAGTGTAGAAGCTGCCCCTTTCACGATCTCCACCCGCTCCACGTTGTCCAGGTTGAGGCGGTTATAATCTACATTGTTCAGTGTCTCTCCCGCCAGGCGTTCGCCGTCTACCAGGAAGAGGACGGCGTTACCGCCGAATCCTTGCATGTTGAGTTGCACCTGTTGGTCCATCGAGTAAGAGAATTCGATGCCTGGTAGTTCTACCTGAAGCAATTGTCCGATATTCGTGGCATCCACCTTTTTCAGATCGCCCGCTGTGATTACCCGGGTGATGATGGGAGCATCTTTCAGCAGCTTCGGGGTACGTGTTCCGGTGACGACTATTGTACCCAGATCCATCAGGTCTTCTTTCAGGACGAAATTGAGACGGCCTTGCCGAGCAGCCGTTGTTTTCTTTGAGGTCGTTACATAGCCGACGAATGAGACCTGAATGGTGTACTCCTTCTGGTCCGGAAGTGTCAGGGTGTAGTGCCCTTCCGTGTCGGTGGTGGTACCGACGGATGGCTTTTCTTTCAAAGTGATGGTAGCGCCGACCAGTGCTTCTTTGTCGGTATCGATCACTTTACCGGATATTTTATGTTGTGCGGCAGCTACACTTGTCAGCAAGAGGCTTGCGAAGAGGCAACATGCCTGTTTAAGTAGTCTTTGCATATTTATTTTATTTGTTTTTATCTTTATCAGAGGGGGATTACGGTTCGTATGGATACAGGTAATCAAAAGTCATGTACCCTTTGGCTCCTTTGGCGTTCATATAACTCGTCAGACGAATGGCAGCCATGGTGCCGTCCTCCATCCTGAGCAGATATACCTTATTGGACGGAGTGTAAATGGGAGGCATCTCTCGGGTGTCTACATCGAGCCATTTTGAGAGCTCCGGATTGTAGTCCGACGGGGCGTAGATCAGGTATCCGTCATCCTCCATCATGTGTGAGACGTCGATGGCAATTTTGTTCGTCGTCCATTCGTCTGCCACGAATGTTCCTTGCGGCATGCTGTCCGCATTCTTCAGTGCATTCAGGCTCTGGAAGTCGGTTTCAAGCACTTCACCACCATTCGTCTTTACATCATACCGATGAATGGCGAGGTCCCATGCAGCCGGATCTTCTGCGCCTTCGGAGGTAATCTTGGCCGAGTCAATCCGCAGGGTGTGCAGGTTGATGTAGTTCCACTTTGTATATTGGGTTGCGTCCACCCGGACTGTACCGCTGTGACTGGCACGGTCTATTGCAATGAAACCGAAATCCTTTGCAGTTTCCGGTTCGTCATAGATGTTACTCAATATCCCATTACAAGCTGAGAACGATACGAGTATCGTTCCCAGCAGAGTAAAGTTCATTAACAGAGAATGTATTTTCATGTAAGTGAGATTGTTCTGTTATCAGGTCTATTCTGTTCTTAACTTATTTATTTGCCGGTACGTCACCTTTGGCGAAAGTGATAGTCAGTCCTCCCATCACGGCCGGCACAGATATTTCAAAAGAAGGAGCCGCTTTCGCTGCGTCGATGGTTCCTTTCAGGGTGCAATCATACGTTTTGGGATCTTTTCCTGCCATGGCCATTACGGTCTCTCCTTCTCCGCTAAGGGTGTACGCATTGCTTTCTGATTTTACGATCGCATTGTTGATGGTGAACTCACCGAAGGAGTCGGAAGTGTATGTCACGTTCACGGTCCCGTCTTCATTAGCAGTCACTTTGATCGTCTGGTCTGCCGCATATTCTCCGTTAGGGAAATATTGCGCTACGGCTTTGGTATAACCCGCGTAAGAGCCTGCAACCATTGCCGCCGCCGGAGCCTCTCCCTGAGTGAAAGTGATAGTCAGCCCGCCCATCACGGCCGGTACGGATATTTCAAAAGAAGGAGCCGCTTTCGCCGCGTCGATGGTTCCTTTCAAGGTGCAATCATACGTTTTGGGATCTTTTCCTGCCATGGCCATTACGGTCTCTCCTTTTCCGCTAAGGGTGTATGTATTGCTTTCTGATTTTACGGTCGCATTGTTGATGGTGAACTCACCGAAGGAGTCGGAAGTGTATGTCACGTTCACAGTCCCGTCTTCGTTAGCGGTCAGTGTGATGCTTTGCTTGTCGGCATATTGTCCGGCAGGGAAATATTGCGCTACAGCTTTGGTATATCCGTCGTATTTTCCGGCTACCACTTGGTTGAGGGGTGTTTCTTCATTCTTGTCGTCATTGCAGGCTGCGCAGGCGCACAACACAAACATCATAGTCAGTAAATTCTTAATTCTCATTTGTTTTCTTATTTTTAATGTTAGTATTCTGATAAATGTGTATGTCTTACTATTATATAAGTATTGAATTATTTTTGAATTCGGATGCAAAGGTAGGCTCAATAAAAAGGGCTTACAATACCTAAATAGTGTGAAAAAGAACTTGGCGGATACCCATAAATAAGTAAGCTCTTTTGAGGATATTATCCGTTTATCCTGCCGGATTTATAGTGTTTTTGTCGCGCTTATGGGAAGCAAAATGCTGAGAAACAGCCCCGTTACAGCACATTCATTTTTGTATTGTCGGATAATATCATTGGTCCGACTCCCTATATGTGATTACCGGTTGCCTGATAATTAGGCATTAATAGGTATTGTCTTCCCACAGTGCTCTGCGTACTTTTGTGCCATTACTAAAATTTCGAAGTTATGATGGAATTAATCAGCAAAACCCGTAATGGAATGATAACCTACTGTGCCCACTGTAAAGTGTATCATCTGGAATTTGGCAACCTCTTCTTTCGTCTGTCCGAGGCTGGTCTTGAATGTCTCCGCAATTATATTGTATCAATCAACGGATCTTATTGTGAGAAGGTAAACCGGAAAATGAATGCTAACCGGAAGATCTTTCTGAAGTTGCCGGCACAGAATGTTTATTTCTGTGTCTGCCAGGCTGAACTTGAAGAACTGAAGTCTCTGGTGTTACTACAGGCACCGGTCGGTGAAGAGGCAGACCACCTGATCTCTTTTATGTATGATATTTCATTGAACTAATTTGTCTGCCGGACTGTTTAAAAAGTAGATAAATATCTTATCGATAATGGTACATTCTCACGAACATCATCATGAGCACGTCCATGAGTTGACGTCGCTCAATAAGTCTTTTATAATTGGCATTACGCTGAACATTTTGTTTGTCCTCGTTGAGTTCGGCATCGGTTTCTATTATGATTCTTTGGGTTTACTCTCCGATGCCGGGCACAATTTGGGCGATGTGGCAAGTCTTGTGTTGGCTATGCTCGCTTTCCGGTTGGCAAAAGTGCACCCTAACAGCCGTTATACGTATGGTTATAAAAAAAGTACGGTATTGGTATCTTTGCTCAATGCTGTCATCCTTCTGGTTGCTGTCGGTATTATCGTCACTGAAAGTGTGGAGAAATTATTTCATCCTGTTCCCGTTGAAGGTGCTGCCATTGCTTGGACAGCCGGGGTAGGGGTAGTCATCAACGCCATCACAGCCTGGCTCTTTATGAAGGACAAAGAAAAGGATCTTAATGTGAAGGGAGCTTATCTGCACATGGCTGCCGATACGTTGGTATCAGTGGGAGTAGTCATTTCGGGTATTGTCATCATGTACACCGGCTGGACGATTGTCGATCCGATTATCGGTCTGGTGATTGCTGTTATAATTGTTATATCAACCTGGGGCTTGCTGCATGACAGCCTTCGCCTCTCACTTGATGGAGTCCCTGTAGGCATCGATAGTGGGAGGATCGGACAGGTTATATTGGAACAATCTGGGGTAGAGGGATACCATCATCTGCACATCTGGGCGTTGAGCACTACCGAGACAGCCTTGACTGCCCATATTGTGATAAACGATTTACGCCGCATGGAAGAGGTGAAGCACAAGATCAAGAACGAACTGGCACATGCCGGTGTCAGCCATGTCACTTTAGAGTTTGAGTATAAAGGGGCTTGTTGTGAAGGGGAAGATTGTATGTGTTGAGAAAATCAGTTCTTCTTGAAAAGCAATTTGTCAATCTGATATTTAAAACGTGTCAGAATTCCCTGTTTGGCTTCCTGTCCGGAGGTCTTGGAAAAAAAAGCAGGGAAATCGCTTCACTCTTTTTTGTATTGGCAGATATTACATCCGTCCGGTTGCTATCCGATAGCAATTGGAATCCATTTTGGTAAATAAGGGTCTTCTTTTATATTTCTACTTTCTATTTGATCATTTGTCTATAACTTGGACAGTAGGTGAAATAGAAGAGAAAAGATCTTTCCAATGTCTTTTCCTCACTTGGATAATACCTTCCACTCCGTATCATTATGGCATATTAGCCGAAGGGTTACGCCATCCCGGCCGGATGGCGTAACCCTTTTGTGTTTATCCTTACCCGTTTTTGCCCGGAAGTCCGTAAATCCACCCTGTTTATACTGCCCTGGGAAGGGGGGAATCCGTTCGCTTCTGCCGAATTTTCTTCTGTTTGCTCTCTTATTGCGGTTGTACGTGTTAGTGAATTCTTTTCTTTTGCATCTTTTTGTTAATGATCTACCCCATATGTCTATCTTTATGTTTATAAATACTTTGCAGACCTTGGAAATTACTTCTTCTTTTACTATAACCGAAAACAGTTTTTTACGTACCTTTGCACCACTAACAACTAAAATTAACCTTTTTATTTATGTTTACTGACTTATTGCACTCCTCTTATTTCTCGCTCTTCCTTATCGTAGCGTTAGGCTTCATGTTGGGAAGAATCAAGATCAAGGGGCTATCGCTCGATGTGTCGGCGGTCATCTTCATTGCCCTTCTTTTTGGGCATTTTGGTGTAATTATCCCAAAGGAACTGGGTAATTTCGGATTGGTACTTTTCATTTTTACGATCGGTATCCAGGCAGGTCCGGGATTTTTCGATTCTTTCCGTAGTAAAGGGAAGACGCTGATCATCATTACACTTCTTATCATTGCTTCGGCCTGCTTTACGGCTATCGGTCTGAAGTATGCTTTCGATATAGATACTCCCAGTGTGGTAGGTCTGGTTGCCGGAGCGCTGACCAGTACGCCGGGTCTGGCTGTTGCCATCGACAGCACCAATTCTCCATTGGCGTCTATCGCTTATGGTATTGCCTATCCGTTCGGTGTGATTGGCGTCATCCTGTTCGTGAAGCTGTTGCCTAAGATTATGCGTATTGATCTTGACAAGGAGGCCCGTCGCCTCGAGATAGAACGCCGGGGACAATTCCCGGAGTTGGGGACCTGTATCTACCGCATCACGAATCCGAGCGTATTTGGCCGCAGCCTGATGCAGATCAATGCACGTGCCATGACAGGAGCCGTTATTTCACGTCTGAAACATCAGGAACAGATATCCATCCCGACAGCCCATACAGTGCTTCGTGAAGGAGACTACATCCAGGCAGTGGGTAGCGAGGAAGCATTGACCCAACTGGCCGTACTGGTGGGTGAACGTGAAGAAGGGGAACTTCCATTGGAAAACACGCAGGAGATAGAATCGTTGCTGTTGACCAAAAAGGACATGATAAATAAACAGCTGGGCGACTTGAACCTGATGAAGAATTTCGGCTGTACCGTGACCCGTGTTCGCCGAAGCGGTATCGACCTTTCACCGTCACCCGATCTGGCACTGAAGTTTGGTGATAAACTGATGGTGGTGGGCGAGAAGGAAGGTATCAAAGGAGTAGCCCGTTTACTGGGAAACAATGCCAAGAAGCTGTCCGACACCGATTTCTTCCCTATTGCCATGGGTATTGTGCTGGGAGTCATTTTCGGTAAGCTTAATATCTCGTTCCCTGGAGGATTATCTTTCTCACCGGGATTGACTGGTGGTGTGCTGATGGTGGCTTTGCTGCTGAGCGCGGTAGGTAAAACAGGTCCTATCCTCTGGTCTATGTCAGGCCCTGCCAACCAGTTGCTCCGTCAGTTGGGATTGTTGCTTTTCCTGGCCGAGGTAGGCACATCGGCCGGTAAGAATCTGGTTGCTACTTTCCAGGAGAGCGGTTTGTTGCTGTTCGGAGTAGGTGCGGCCATCACCCTCGTACCGATGTTGATCGCTGCGTTCGTTGGGCGTCTGGTGTTTAAAATCAGTCTGCTCGATTTGCTGGGTACCATAACCGGTGGCATGACCAGTACACCGGGGCTTGCCGCTGCCGATTCCATGGTAGACAGCAATATCCCGAGTGTAGCTTATGCAACGGTATACCCGATTGCAATGGTATTCCTGATCCTGTTTATACAGGTGATAGCAACGGTAGTATACTAAGTTATTCCACCGGAGAGTTCCGGGGGCATGTCAAATTTTACCACAGAGGACACAGAGTGACACAGAGATAATTCTAAGTTGTTGATTACTATAGTAAATACTCTGTGCTACTCCGTGGTGAAAAGACTTTCGACGCACCTCCATGACTTAAAAATCACTCTGTGTTACTCTGCGCCTTCTGTGGTGAGTTTTTCAGTGGAATCCGATTCCTTTTTCTTCCCTTTCCAAACCTTTTCTTGCGGATTTTGTTTCCATCCTTGTAACTCTAATCCCAAGAATTATGGACGCTACAAATACATCGAATACTTCTGATAAGAAAAAGTTTATCTGGCTGGTGATATTGCTTATCATCGCTTTTGTCGTTGCCATTGTATGGTGGTGGAACTATCGGAAATACGTCTCTACGATAGACGCAAATCTCGATGGCGGCCGTGTTAATGTTTCTGCCCGTGTGATGGCTCCGCTGTCTGTGGTCTTCAAACACGAAGGAGACAGCGTGAAGAGAGGTGAGTTACTGGCCATGCTGGACAGTACGGCGACTGAGAATTGCCGGATCGTTTCGCCGGTAGATGGCCTGATAGCCAAACAGTGGGTGGTTCCCGGCGATTTGTTGCAGCCGGGCGAAAACATCTTCACTCTGAACGAAGGTAAAGAACTCTGGGTGGCTGTCTATTTGCAGGAGACTAAATTTAACGAGATCCGTATGGGACAATCGGCCCTTTTCACCCTCGACGCCTATCCCGGACTGACGTTTTATGGAAAGATTTTCTACATCGGTGCCAACGCTGCATCCGAGTTTTCCCTGATTCCTCCCGATAATGCTTCCGGCAATTATACGAAGGTAGCCCAAAGGATTCCATTGAGAATCTCAATCGACCGGGTGGAAGGGAAAGAGAAATTGAAAGCAAATCTCCGCCTGCTTTCGGGGATGTCTGCTAACGTGAAGATTATCAAAGAATGAAAGAAGGTTCTTCTTATAAGTGGATCGTACTGGGCAACATTATGATAGGCACCTTTATGGCGGTGCTCGACTCTACTGTTGTCAACACCGGACTGCCTGTGATAATGGGTACGCTCGGTGCGGACATCAATGTGGCCGAATGGGTACTGACGGGATACATGCTTTCGATGGCAAGTATTCTGCCTGCCGCCGGATGGCTGTCCGAACGCTTCGGTTATAAAAAGATCTATTTCTTATCCTTGCTTGTCTTTACAGCCGGCTCCTTCATGTGTGGAAGTTCGTCCACTATCGAAGAACTTATTTTCTGGCGGGTGATCGAAGGTTTTGGATGTGGCATGCTCCTTCCCGTCGGTATGGCTATTGTGAGCGATGTATTCCCGCCCGAACAACGGGGGACGGCATTGGGATTCTGGTCTATCGCTTCCGCCGCTTCGGTCTCTTTTGGTCCTACCATTGGTGGATACCTGGTTGATTACATGGACTGGAACTATATCTTTTACGTCAATATCCCGATAGGGATTCTCGCTTTGATCGTAACTGCCATTGTACAGAAGGAACATGTGAAAGGAACCAAAGTTCCCTTCGATATTCCCGGTTTCATCACTTCTGCCATTTTCCTGCCTGTCTTTATGTATGGGCTTTCCGAAGTCAATTCGTCCACCAACTCCATGGGATGGAACAGCCCCGTAGTGCTCGGAGCTATGTGGATTGCGGTGGTCACCTTTATTTTGTTTCTCTACTTTGAGTTCACTGTCAGGACACCGCTTATCAATCTGCGCCTGTTTGTTGACAAGGACTTTGCGTTATCCAACCTGATCCTGTTTGTCTTTGGTATCGGTATGTTCGGCAGTACGTTCCTCATTCCTCTTTATTTGCAGGACAATCTGGGGTACTCTGCTTTGCAGGCCGGTATGTTTTTTATGCCTGTGGGCATTATCCAGGGAGTCGCTTCGCCTTTATCGGGTAAACTGATGCAGCGCATCAATCCCAAAGTCTTTATTGTGTCGGGCATTCTGTTGATGGCCGTCAGTTTCTATATGAACTATTACCTCTCTTTCCTGACCGAAAAGTGGTACATTATGCTGAGTCTCTATTTGCGCGGGTTGGGTATGGGCTTGCTTTTCACTCCGTTGCTGACTCTGTCGTTGGTGAATATCCGTAACAGCGATATGGCACAAGCCTCCAGTATCACCAATATTGTCCGGCAGATGGGAGGAAGTTTTGGGGTGGCCATCTTCAGCCATCTGCTGACGCAGCGTACGGCTTTTCATACACAGCGATACAGCGAAGCCCTGAACTATACAGGAGACGTATACCGCCAGACTATTCACTCTTTAAGCCGCTTCATAGAACATACGGGAGGCAACACACCCGATACCGCCAAGGAAGTGGCAGAAATGCTGGTACTGAAGCGTATCGATCTGGAGGGATATATCAGTGCCATCAACGACGATTTCTTTATTGCCTTTATTGTCACGTTGCTGTGCGTTGTTCCGGTACTGTTTCTCAGGACGAAAAAAAGATAATGTATGTAGTTTCGTACTTACATATAGGTATGAAGTGAATGATTTATCACTTCATTTTATTACTTTTGCCACTTATTCAATAACCGTATCTTAAAAACAACAAAAAACATGCGACAAACAATTGCTTCAAAAACTCCCCGTATCGAGGTTGTAGATGCCTTGCGCGGCTTTGCCGTAATGGCGATCCTGCTGGTTCACAACCTTGAACATTTTATCTTTCCTGTATATCCCAATGCTGCTTCCCAGCCGGAGTGGCTCAATATTCTCAACGAAGGAGTGTTCAGTGTCACGTTTTCACTGTTCGCAGGAAAAGCCTATGCCATCTTCGCTCTGCTCTTCGGATTAACGTTCTACATACAATATGCCAATCAACAGAAGAAAGGGAAAGATTTCGGTTACCGTTTTCTCTGGCGTCTGCTCCTGCTGGGTGGTTTTGCTACCTTGAATGCAGCGTTCTTTCCGGCGGGAGATGTCCTGCTGCTGTTTTGTGTGGTCGGTATCTTTCTGTTTATTGTCCGCAAATGGAGTGACCGGGCAGTATTTATCCTGGCTGTCTTCCTGCTGTTGCAGCCCGTGGAGTGGTACCACTACGTGATGAACCTTGTCAATCCGTCCCATTCCTTACCCGATTTAGGAGTAGGGCAGATGTATGCTGAAGTGGCGGACTATACCAAAGAGGGAGATTTCTGGAAGTTCATCTGGGGGAATGTGACCTTGGGGCAGAAGGCGAGCCTGTTTTGGGCGATAGGTGCAGGGCGTTTCCTGCAAACGGCCGGACTGTTTTTGCTGGGAATGCTGATCGGACGGAAACAATTATTTGTCACCTCGGAGAGCACGACCCGTTTCTGGGTAAAAGCACTGATCTGGTGTGCTGTGTTATTCGGTCCTCTCTATCAGTTGAAAGTACAATTGACGGATGCCGGCCAGCCGGACATGATACGCCAGACGGTGGGTGTGGTGATGGATATGTGGCAAAAGTTTGCTTTCACCATTGTGCTGGTTGCTTCGTTCGTATTGTTATACCAAACGGAAAAGTTCAGGAAGCTGACTGCCGACTTGCGCTTTTACGGTAAGATGAGTCTGACGAACTACATCTCCCAGTCCATTGCCGGAGCCATTATCTATTTCCCGTTTGCGCTCTATTTGGCGCCTTATTGCGGGTATGCCGTCAGTTTGCTGATCGGTTTTCTGTTCTTCCTCTTGCAGGTTCGCTTCTGCAAATGGTGGTTGAAAGGACATAAGCAGGGACCGTTGGAAAGCCTTTGGCACAAACTGACCTGGCTTCGTTCGGAATAAACAAAATTCACCACAGGGGACACAGAGGACACAGAACGAGATTCAAATCGCTGATTATCAATATCGGTAATCAGTGGTCATCTGTGTAGTCCTGTGGTGAAAAGACTTTTAGCACAGCCCTTCTGTTGTATGACACCGTTCTACTTGCCATCCCATTGTTTCCCTTTGCATGGACCATACTTGCAATAGAGTCCTTTCCGTCCTTTTTTCTTTTTCATGTCCTATATCACATTTTCTTAATTAATAATGATGAAAATGTGTGAACAATCTGCCTTGAAGCGGTGTTACACTTATTATCCCCATAAATAGGGATTGTCCCGTAAGGGAATACTTCTTATCTTTGCCACAAAACTAAACGGATGAAACAATGCTGTCAGAACATAATGCGATGGTTTTTGCCTGTACTCTTTATATCGTACATGGCAGGTATCACGCTCTTCACCCACTCACATGTAGTGAACGGGGTGACCATTGTCCATTCGCACCCGTTTAAGAAAGATTCTCCCCATAGTCACACCACAGTCGAATTTCAATTGATTCATTTGCTGAACCATGTGGTGACTACCGGAGCCGGTCTCTTCTTTCTATCCCTTCAGTTTATTGCTTGTCTGCTCTATACGCTTTCGTGGCGTCCGGAGAGGGCAGGATACCATTCGTCTGTTACAGGCGTGGTATCGTTGAGAGCGCCGCCTTCAGCCGTATAAAGCATCTCTCTCACTCTTACTGCTTTATTTAGAGAAACTTATTTAGTAATTTTACTATCCAGAAACGAAAATGAAGAAATACATATTTTTCCTCGTTAGCCTGTGCTGTGCCTTGTTGCCGGCTATGGCCGACCAACCGGAACACCCGGAACTGAAAGCTTCCGATGCGAATATCATCGGACATGTACTCGATAAAAAAACGGGTGAACACCTCTCTTATATAACGATTGCTCTGAAAGGAACCACGATTGGCACCGTGACGGATGCCACCGGACACTATTTCCTTAAAAACCTTCCCGAAGGGGATTTCGTCCTCGAAGCCAGTTCGGTTGGTTATAAAACCATCAGCCGCAACGTCACGCTTAAAAAGGGGAAGACGCTTGAAGAAAACTTCGAGCTGGAAGAGGATGCCGTAGCCCTCGACGGAGTGGTGGTGTCTGCCAATCGAAGTGTGACCAAACGGAGGCTGGCACCTACGCTGGTCAATGTGGTGGATATGAAGATGTTCGAGAATACGAACTCGCCTACACTCTCGCAAGGACTGAACTTTCAGCCCGGTGTGCGTGTGGAGACGAATTGCCAGAACTGCGGGTTCCAGCAGGTGCGCATCAATGGTCTGGACGGCCCCTATACGCAGATTCTTATCGATTCGCGTCCCATCTTCAGTGCCCTTTCCGGTGTTTATGGTTTGGAGCAGATTCCTGCCAACATGATTGAGCGGGTAGAGGTGATGCGTGGTGGAGGTTCTGCGCTGTTTGGTTCGTCTGCCATTGCCGGAACCATCAATATCATCACTAAAGAGCCGTTACGCAATTCGGGGCAGTTGGCACACACCATTACTTCTATTGGCGGCAGCTCGTCTTTCGACAATAATACCTCGCTGAATGCTTCGCTGGTGACCGACGATCACCGGGCAGGACTCTATGTGTTCGGTCAGAACCGACATCGCGATGCGTATGATCACGACGGGGACGGTTATTCCGAAATGCCTAAACTCAAAAACCAGACAGTAGGTTTCCGTTCGTTCCTGAAAACAAGTACATACTCCAAACTAACGTTTGAGTATCATCACTTGCAGGAGTTCCGCCGTGGCGGCAACATGCTGAACCGTCCGCCTCACGAAGCCGATATTGCCGAGCAGATTCAACATTCCATCAATGGTGGGGGATTGAAGTTCGACTATTTTGCTCCGAACGAAAAGCACCGCCTGACACTGTATACATCGGCACAGCATACGGACCGCGACAGCTATTACGGTAGTAAAAAGGACCTGAATGCCTATGGAAAGACGACGGACCTGACCTTTATCGGCGGTTCCCAGTATGTGTACAGTTTCGATAAATGCCTCTTTATGCCTGCCGATCTGACTGCCGGGCTGGAATATAACCGGGACAATCTGAAGGATGATATGTGGGGATACAATCGCTATACCAGGCAGACGGTGAATATCGGTAGCGCTTTCTTCCAGAACGAATGGAAAAATGAAAAGTGGAGTATCTTGCTGGGCGGACGTCTGGACAAGCATAATCTGATCAACCATGTCATCTTCAGTCCCCGTGCCAATTTGCGTTTCAATCCTACACAGGACGTCAACCTCCGTCTGAGCTATTCTTCCGGATTCCGTGCCCCCCAGGCTTTTGATGAAGACCTGCATATTGAGAATGTGGGCGGAACGGTGTCTATGATTGAGCGCGCCAAGAATCTCAAAGAAGAGAAGTCGCAGAGTTTCAGTGCTTCGGCGGATATGTATCACCGCTTCGGTGCTTTTCAGGTGAACTTCCTGGTAGAAGGTTTCTATACCAAGCTGTCGGATGTGTTTGTTCTCGAGAACATCGGAGTGCGGGACGGGATTCTGATTAAAGAACGTCGCAATGGTTCGGGAGCGAAAGTGCTGGGACTGTCGATGGAAGGAAAAATGGCTTACCTCTCTTTGTTCCAGTTGCAGGCGGGAGTCACCTTGCAGCAAAGCCGTTATGACGAACCCGAAAAATGGAGTGAAACGGCACCGGCTCAGAAGAAGATTTTCCGTACTCCGAATACCTATGGATATTTCACGGCAACCTATACCCCTGTCAAACCGCTCTCCGTTTCCTTGTCGGGAACCTATACCGGTTCGATGCTGGTGCAGCATATGGCAGGTTATATCAAGAATGACATAGCGGTCAATACGCGCGATTTCTTCGATATGGGAGTTAAGTTGGCCTATGATTTCAAACTTTATAAGACGATAGACCTCCAGTTGAGCGCCGGTGTACAAAATGTGTTCAACGCTTATCAGAACGACTTTGATCAGGGAGTGGAACGTGACTCCGGATATATCTATGGGCCGGCTGCTCCGCGAAGCTATTTTGCCGGAGTAAAGATCAGCTATTAAGCCCGTTGCAATTAGTCTGGAAACCGAGCCTCTGCTTGGTTGAAACGAAGGCTCTGTCCCGGTCGGACGGAGCCTTTGTTCTGTCCGGACAGAGCCTCTGTTTTACTTCGGCAGAGGCTCCGATTGAAAAAAGTATCTCTCTGAACACAAATATCTGATTTATTGTTTTTATATTTGTCGGCAGATTGGTTCGCCAAAGCTTTCCTGCTTCTGGCGATTAAAAGGGAACCGGGTGTGACTCCCGGACAGTCCCGCTGCTGTGAGGCTTTAATACAAACATTCCGATCGGATACTCTTTTGCCACTGGCTCGTGTAAGCCGGGAAGGCGTTCGGAATGGAAGCTAAGTCAGAAGACCTGCCACTCTCGCTGATAAGTCTTGGTTCCTCGTGGGTTAGGAGCAAAGCACAATAGTAACAATCAATATTAAAAACGTAGAGCGTATGGAAAAAGTAGTTCCTCCGTTCAAAGTAGACGTTGCCGGTACTTTTCTTCTGCCTCCTGCATTGAGAGAAGCCCGTGAGCAATATCGAAACGAACAAATCAGCCTGCTTACTTTGCGTGCTGTCGAAGATGCCGAAATACGGAATCTGGTAGACAGACTGAAGGCAGAAGGGCTGAAGGTGGTCACCGACGGCCGTTTCCGCAGTGATGCGTGGCCGCTCGACTTTATGTGCGGATTGGATGGCATCCGATTCCGGGATGACAGAAAGACTTCTGTCGAACTGACCGGCAGGATCGATGTGCATCGTCATCCGGTGCTCGATGATTTTGTTTTTCTTACCGGGGTAACCGGCGGAGATGTAATAGCTAAGCAGGTGCTTCCGGCGCCTTCGCGCCTGCTGGCCGAATTGATGAAGGACGCAAACCGGACGCAACTTGATCTGATTTATCCCGAACTCGAGACATTGCTGGTGGATATTGCACAGGTGTATCAGAAGCTGATTATGGAATTGTATAAATCGGGTTGCCGTTATCTGCAACTCGATGACGCAACGCGCACGGTGACAGATAATGCTATTCGTGTCAACAACATGGCTTTGGAAAATCTGCCTGCCGACCTTTACATCGCTTTTCACTCGCCTACCGAAATGCTTTTCTCACTACAGGGCATCAATGCTTTTTTCCTCGACTATGATTCGGAATGTTGTGGCAAAAACCGTTTGCTGTGGTTCATACGGGAAAAGCAATCGGTTTTTGGTTTCGTCCTTTCCCATTATCCCGTAGAGGAAGAGTTGGAAGAACTAAGGGCTAAGATCGACCAGATTGTACGTTATATTCCCTCGCACCGCTTCTCACTCTGCATTCCCAATGCTGAGGTACTACCTTCGGAATCTTATGAAGAGGCTGAGGAGAAGCAATGGCATACGCTGAGAATGGCTGAAATGGTTGCGGGAGAACTTTGGCCCGAAGAGGAATAGAACTTCTTTATAACTATAGTATATTTTCGTGGAACAGATTCGTAAGAGCCTGTTTAGAGGGGCCCGGGCGATGTGATTTCGACCGGGCTTTTTTATACCTTTTTCAGAAAATGATGTATCTTTGAACCCTGAAACAACTATATCCCTGTTTTTACAACTATGATGACACATAAACTACTATTAGCCGCACTGATGGGTTCTGTCTGCATCTCGTGCGGACATCCGCCTCACAAAGGCGGAAGCGAGAAAGAAGCGTTGGGTAAACTCCTCTTCCATGATACTTCGCTCTCTGAACCATCCGGACAGTCGTGCGCCACTTGCCATGCCGTCTCCCGGGGATTTGCCGATGAACAGTCGCGTGCCATATCCGAAGGCGCAGTGCAGGGACTCTTTTCTCAGCGCAATTCCATGTCGGTATGTTATGCCGCTTTTGTGCCTGAGTTACATTATGATGATGAAGATGAAAGCTATGTGGGAGGTCTGTTTTGGGACGGCCGTTCTCCTTCTTTGCGGGATCAGGCGGGTGTTCCTTTGCTGAATCCGGTGGAAATGGGGAATAAGGACAAACAAATGGTGGCCGAAAAGGTGAGACGTACTCCGTATTATGACCGTTTGATACGGATATATGGCGAAACGGGTAATGCCGATTCGCTGTTTGCTTACGTTACGGACGCACTGGCGGCTTATCAGTCATCCAAAGAAATCAATCCTTTTACATCCAAGTACGATGCCTATAAAAAAGGAAATTATCAGCTGACCGCACAGGAAGCGCGTGGAAAGGAGCTTTTCAAGGAGAAAGGGCAATGTGCCGAATGCCATGTCCTGGATCGTGACAAGCGGGCACACCGCACGTTGTTTACCGATCATACTTATGATAATCTGGGTATACCGAAGTTGCCGGATCATCCTGTGAATAGTACCTTAGCCGTATCAAACATTCGTAATCGGACATACACCGATTATGAAGTCTATTTAATAGATTATGGATACGGAAATTTTAAGGAAAAAATACACTTTATGGAGTAATATCGTTGATCTTCGTTCTCGAGGTATCAATATCACAAGAACGGCAGAGCGTCTTGGTGTTTCCCGCGATACGGTGAAACGTCTGCAGTCTTTGAGTTCCGATGAACTATTTCGGAAGTACCAGGAGTCACGCCGGTGTAAGCTGCAGAACTATGAGCAGGCCGTCGTATCCTTACTCTTCACTTTTCCTTCCACTTCCAGCAGTCGTGTCCACGACTATTTAAAAGAACATTATCCTGATTTTCCAAACGTCTGTGATAAGACTGTGCACAATTACGTGCAGTTTATCCGGAAGAAACACCATCTTCCATTCCGGTCCTGTCGTTTATGACGGAACCCGAATCTTCGTGTACAGATCTTTAATATAGCAAACATCATAAGTTGATCAGAAATAAAGGATAAATATGGTCTGGATGGTAACCCAAAAGAATATTAAGATTCATACCTGCATTGACGGTATAGATTCAGTTGAAGATGTCAGAGTGGTAATCTCGCATAAGAAACTGAAAGCTCTTGGTGCGAAACGTAGAGTTTATAAAGACACGAAAGAGATCTTTTTTCTTATTGAATCCGATTGTGAAATAATCCTCTAAACTTGAAGGAAGGAATATTATGAAAGATAAGGTAAATGAACTTAGGATTCTGTTAAGTGATTTAGATACATTAATTTATATTCTTTCTGGTGGCTTCAAAAAAACGTCACTTGAGGGCAATGGTACTGTAAAAGAACAGATTGCATGTTATAAGACTCTTGGAACTGATATTCAGTCCTTGATTACAGAGATACTTGAAGAGAATGGAGATGATATTAACCCATCCAGAGATTAACGAATAACCAGATAGAAAGGAGTACACTATGGAATATGAAGATGTAGAAGAACCTTGTTGTGGAAATTGTGCTAAATTGACAGAATGCTTTGGGGTAGATGTTGATATTGAAGATCCTTATGAAAATCTACTCGATTACTGCCTCGCATATCAAGAAATAAAAAACGAAGATAATCGAATAGAAATGAACAAAAGGAAAGAACTATTAATAGAAGCTTTGGATAAGGACAAAAAATCTTATCTATCAGGAGAACTTCGTCCTATACTTAGATATAGAAGAAGCAATTATGATAGCGTAAAGGGGTATTCATGGATTGATTTTTATTTGAATGATTCCCCGGTTCCACTGTTTTGTACTAAAACTTATAAAGAAGATTGGCATGCATTTTCAGAAGGGATACTTGATGAAATGCAGAAAGTGGCAATGAAATGGAAAACAATGAATAGCTAATAACAGAACAGGAAATGAAACGGAAATATTTAGCAATTGAAATTCGTGGTGAAATATTCGTTATGAATGATAATGATGAATTAGGAGGACTGATAGATAGTGATGTCCCGTTTACGGTCATTGGTCATGTATGCACCAAAGAATGTAATACAACATGTTTACATTACCGTCAAGGTACGTGTCCCTGTAAAATCATGAAAGATACTCATGGTGAAATAATTCATGTTTTTGTTTGATTCAAAACAATAAAGAAATGAAAACAAAATTTGTAAAAACGACAGACCGTAAAGGCACTTATATCATTGAAGGTTCATCTGATGGCCAGTTCTTTAATATAAAGAGGTTCATTTGTCAAGTTCAAGAACAAGAAACCGAAAAAGAGACGCAAGAATTAGCTGATTTTATTTTATCAAAACTTAATTCCTAACCGAATAGAAATGACTCAGATCCATTTATGTGAGATGTGTAAGTATTGTACACATCCGCCTAATCTGTTTCAGCCTTACTATTGGTGTTCGTGGTATGGGAAAGAAGTGAGGATACCGATTAATAAATGTGATAAAAAGAGTGATTCATGAAAGAACCACATACCGGATCAGCCTCCCTGAATGGCTATTGAAAATACAGAGGGCTATCCTCTTATTTCATGGAGAGAAACAATAATTAAAACTAAATATATGAATACCCAACGTCAAACCGGTACCTGCCGCTCTCTTTCGGGACATGCACAGCGGCATGGGTGCGAAGTCCGTCCCTCTTATGAGATCAGCACTTCGCAATTTTCTGATATGAAAGTCAGGAGACTGACTCGTAATTACGGATTCGGTGGCTACAGCATCTACCGTTATCTGGTGAGTGAGGCCCTCTACAAGGGGGAGTATTTCCTTCCCTGGTGTGAGGAGACCGCGCGTGCGGTTGCCTCTTACTGGAATGCCTCTTTGGAAGACATTACCCGGATCGTGGACGGTTGCGTACAGGTCGGCCTGTTCAATGACGAACTGTACAGGAAGCACGGAGTACTGACTTCTGCCGCCATCCAGCAGGACTACCTCAAGTTATGCGGCATGGGCTACATCCAAGAGGAGTTCGCTCTTTCGGCCAGTTGATTCATAAGGTTATTATCCACTAATAAATACATAAGTTTATGCCAAGAACAGCTAAAAAAGGTTTCACCTATTACGGGTTCGATACCGATCATTTTTATGACCCCAAAGTCAAGAGACTCAAAAATAAATTCGGGATGGAGGGCTGGGCCGTGTTCCATTTCATCGTGAACGAGATCCACCGCGTGGAAGGCTATTACATGATCATGGACTCCGACGGCCTGTTCGACGTCTCGGACTATTCCCGCATGGACGAGCAACGCATCGCGGGTATTGTCGACTATTGCGCCGAGCTGGGGCTTTTCGACAAAGGACTTTGGCGGAGCCGCCAGGTCCTCACCAGCGAGGAGATACAGAACAGGTATATGGGCATCTGCAAGTCGATCCACCGCAAGCCTTCCATCGCGGATGACTACCTGCTTTTGAACGCGGCTGCCCCGGCCGTCACCTCTTCCCCGCAGGTTGCCGCTCCCTGTCCCGCCACCCATACAGCACCTGTTGCGGAACCCGCGCGGAGTGGCGAAAAAGAGAAGGATACGGAACTGATGCAAGCCATTGCGGATTTTAAACGCAGGCTGCAAGAACCGGAAAGCGCCGCCGGGGTAGTTCGCGAAGAATCGGGAATAATTCGCGAAAATAGACCACAAAATAAAAGAAAAGAAAATATATCCTCCCCAAACCCCTCCGGAGAGTCCGGCTACACTCCGGAGAGGGAGGAGGAGAGAAATTCTCTTTCAGGGAAGCTCCAATATCTGGGCGTGGATTCCAACATCATTCAATGGGTACGGCTCCTGAAAAGCCGTTATCCGGATTTCCCTATCGAAAAGGCGATCTCTGACATGGAGCAAAGCAATTTCCAACTGACCAAGGAAAATTACCTGTATCCCCTGATTAAGAACTATATAGCCAAGTATAATGCCGAACACGGAACTGAAGAACGTGCCAGGCAACAGGAGGAGATCCTGCGCACCCGGCGTAAAACCCTCGAGCTCCTGGGCGTTCCGGTGAAGGACCAGCAGGAAATCCTCCAGCTTGCCTCCGTTGCACCCTTGGTACTGGATACAGCCCTGAAGGAGACCTGGGGAAACAAAAAGATCAAAAGCCCCACCATGTTCCTCCTGAGTCGGATGCGGAGGGCTGTACCGGCATAAACATCTGAATTTAAACTGGTTGAAACTTAACGAAATATAAGCCATGACATCACAGGAAGCCAATTCAATCCCCTTGGAAGATATTCTTTCCCGCTACGGTTACGAACCTTCCCGGCGGTATGGAGGATATGACATGTACCGCTCCCCTTTCCGCTGCGATAGCTCTCCGAGCTTCAAGGTTTTCAGGAACGAGAACCGCTGGTATGACTTCGGAGACAGCAGCCACGGCAGGGTTGTGGATCTGGTCATGCGCATCCAGAACTGCTCTTTCCCACAGGCAATGAAAGAGATCGAAGAACTGGGCTTTTCCTCCGGCATGATTCCGCAGCCAAGGCCGGTACCGGTACAGAAAGCCTCCGGGATGACTCTCCTGAAAATCATTCCGGTGGAAAACGGGCACCTGCTTGACTATGCCGCTTCACGGGGCATCGACGCGGATATCGTCCGTGAGCACTGCGTGGAGGTGCATTACTGCTTCGAGAAGAATCCCCGCGAGAAATATGCGCTGGGCTTCGCCAACGACCACGGAGGTTTCGAACTGCGTAACAGCATGTTCAAGGGATGTGCCACTGCCAAGGACATTACCGGCCTGGCCGCAGGCAACAGGTCCTGTGCCGTTTTTGAGGGGTTCTTCGACCTGCTGAGTTTCAAGCAATACGCGAAGGATCATCCCCAGATGCCGGCACTGGGACAGTTGGACCTGTGCGTCCTGAATTCCACCTCCATCGTTGAGCGGTCAAAGGATTTTCTTTCAAGGTATGAAAAGGTACACGCTTTCCTGGATAACGACGCTCCGGGGCGCGAGGCCCTGAGAAAGATGCGGCATTTCCTTCCCAAGGACACGGTATTGGTGAACGAGGCGGAACGCCTGTATCCGTCATGCAATGACTTCAACGAGTTTTTGCAGAAAATCAAGTGCCCGGCAAGCGGGCGGGAAATGTGAAGAGCCGGCAAACGGAACATTTAACCGGCCGGATTTACGAACCGATAACAAAACAATAATGAAACAGGAAAATGACATACCGGACAAGATCCTGGAACGTATCCGGAAACTGATACGCCTGAAGGAATCGACCACCTCGGAAGGCGAGGCCAAAGCTGCCGCCACCCATGTGAACCGGCTTCTGAAGGAATATAACCTTTCCCTGCTTGACGTGAACGAAAAGCGGCCGGAGACGGTGTTTGAAATCAGGGAATCCGGAGCGATCAGTTATAAGGACAGCTTCGGCAACTACTGGAAGCGTGACCTGCTGCGCGTATTGTGCGAATACAATTACTGCCGGATGCTCCGTTACCGGGGAACCACCGACATGCTGATTGTGGGTACGCAGGAGAATATTGCAGCCGTAACCGTGCTGTATGATTATCTACGCACCACTTTCCGCCGGCTGGCAGATAAAAGGCACATGGAATATGTATCGATCAAACGGGGATATTACCGTACCGAGAAGTACAGGAAGAAGTATATACGTTCGTACCTCGAAGGCGTGACACCGGGACTAAGAGACCGGTTTGAAGCGATGCGAAGCACTTCGGCGGAAGAAGTGCGTGAAACCGCTCTGGTGCATTGCCATAACGCTCTTATCGAGAGATACCTGGAAACAATCGGGACGTGCAGTGCCAAAGTACAGCCCAGAAAGACAAAGACGGACTATTCGGCTTACCACTCCGGAATGGATGACGGACGGAGTATCAGCCTGCACCGGCAAATAAACGGAGGAAATGTATGATGACAGTATGAATACCGCTTATCGTCCTGTATATCCCGGTCATCTTATGGATGGGATACCAAATCAGACATGCCCCCACTGACGTGGAATTATGGGGCGAAGAAATAGAATAATGCATCAAGTGAACAGGAATGGAAATTACATATAACATACAGACCATTTACACATACTGCGACGAAGACTACAGGTTCTCCCGGAAAGTAAGCCGGCGTATCTGGAAGTATGCCTTGTCAACCCCCGACTTCCGCTCTTTTCTGGAAGCCAAAAGCCGGGAGTGCTCCGATACAATCTCCCGAATGAACCAGGAGTTACGGAACGTAGCGGTTACATTTCATATCTCCTATAATGAAGATGAAGATACCCCTTTTGTGGAAAGTGCAGAGTGCTTTTTCAAGACAGTCTCAGGAGGAGAGCTGCGGTGCAGCTACAACCAGTCCATCCTCTTTGAGGAAACACTGCCTGCCGGAAAGTATCTCCGGGACAGTTCCATAGAGGGAATGATCCAAAAGGAAAGACTCGTGAATTCCGTCTTCTGGACGCTTCTGTTTGCAGTTTCCCTCTTTTCGGCTTTCGGGATATCGACGGTACCCTTCGCGTTTAACCTGGCACGCTCCCCTCTTGTGCCGGCCGGACTTACGGTAATCGCAGCCTTGGCCTTACTGACGGTCTGTCTGAGATATATAAGCCGTAGACGTATCACGCGGAGAATGGAGATACAGGATAAAAGACAGGAACCCATTAAATAACAGCCATATGTATTTCATACATTACATACAGACATACGCATCGGTGAACCGGAAGGGAAGCGAGCTCCAGGAATATGTCCTGAAGCTTAAGGACAGCCTGATAAAGAACAGGGAGGTTCTGGATGACCTGAAAGAGGAACTCCACTGCCGGATCGGGGAGCTTGACGCCAAGTATCCGCGTACACAACCCCTGCATCTGGATGCGGCAAGCGGCCGGGAGAGCATCCAATGGACCATCCACGTGAAAGGCAAGCCGGATAACCTGGTATGTATTATTTCGATTACGAAAGTAAGAAACCTTCTGGGAGAAGGAACCGGTTTCTTTCTCGGGGAAAAGACAGGAGGTAAAGAATGAAGGGCACATACTGGTATGCCGTGGACTATGCCGGCACGGGGCACCTTTTTACCTACAAGCCCGAAAGGGATGCGGGGATCTGGAACGGGGAGGAAGCCCTGCAGGTTTCCCAAGGGGCACTCCGGGAGGTATTCCCCAAGATCACCTGGCAGGACTCACCCGTAGTGGTAACACTGGAGGTACTCCCCTGTGAGGAGACCTTCCGCCTGCGCCTGTCAAAGAACTGCGGTTATATCCTGAGAAAATATCTCCGTTTCCCCCGGAAAGAAAAAACAAATGATTGAAAAAACAATGATTGAAAAAATGAAGGAACAAGATTGTGACAAAAACAAGGGCATCCCCCGGAAGAAGGGGAACAGCCTCTTTTATAAGATGATTATGAGCCGTAAATTCTTGGGAATATTTTTTTGGATACATGGGACAGCACACCTTTGCGGACTCGCCGCAAGAGCGGAGTTCCTGTCCTCCACCCCTTCCATAGGAAGCCGGATACTCCTCTTACTGAGTATATGTTTTCCTTTCGTTTATGGCACATACCTGCTTTGTACCAAGGATAGAAACTGATAAGGAATGATTCAAATCCATTTATGTGATACGTGTAAGTTCACCGGATTTATATCAGCCCTACTATTGGTGTTCCTGATATGAAAAAGAAATCAGAGAAGCAAAATATGAATGTGAAAAATATGAATAAAATAAACACAGAAAAATCTCCGGCCATTACGCTTAACAACCGGAGACTACACAAACAAAACAAACAATACATAGCTTTATCTTCCCAGACCAAGCTGACAAAAACATTAAATATTAGGATACAAATATAGATTATAAATTACATACATGAAGTTAATTAATAAATAAAAAGATGAATATCATAGAAACCATCATTTGTGGCTGCATAGGCGGTTTAACTGTCGTTCTGCCCTACATTATATATACACGGATAAGAACCCGAAGAAACCCCGCGACAGCGATAGGCAAGCCAATCGGGGACAGGACAGGTGCGGTCATGCCTGATAAAAAAGAGGATCTTCCGCCGGATGATCTTAAGGCTGACCTGTATGCCGAACTAAATGAAGAAGCCGGAAAGGCCGACTACATTCCATATTCTCCCGACAAGCTGATAATCGGGCAATTCGGGAAGGTCATGCACGGTAAAGAGAATCTCATTGAATATGTATTATTATCCGACCGGTTCCTGAACAGGCAGGAGAGCTTCGAAACCTATTTCTACCCGCTAAGCATCCCAATTTCCTGCGGTTCCTTTCATAAAGAGACCGGAGAAAGGTCAGAGGGTTGCAAGGTTATAGAAATGGAGGTTATCGACGAAGCCAGGGCCCGGGAACGGTACAGGCGTTTTCTGGCCGTATGGAAAGAATAGGCGTGCCGGCCAAATATAAAACAGCGATCTAAAGACCAGTAATATATAGAATCAGGATACCCCTGTTTAAAGTGACACATTCATTCTTTCATCTCAAATAAAACAGTCAGGGTGTATCCTTTCCTTTTCGCAGCCCTGCGGTAAGCTGTGACAGCCTGCCGGAGGGAGTGCGAAAATAAACAGACCATTAAAAACCCAATATTGATAAAAATGGAAATACGAGGAAAAATCATCGCCGTACTTCCCGTCAAGGACGGGATCGGCAAGACTACCGGCAATGAATGGAAAAGCCGGGAATTCGTTCTGGAGACAGAAGAGAGCAAACCGCAGAGCGTATGCCTGCAGCTGATGAACGCCAACATCGAGCGGTACGCCGTCGAGGTAGGTATGACCGTACACGTACGGTTTGACATCTCCGCCCGCCAGTGGGAGAACCGCTGGTTCAATACGCTGACAGCCTGGGAAGTGACTGTCATTAAGCAAAAGGAGGAACAGCCGGCATGAAAAAGAGATCATTTCTTTTGGGAAGCCTGCTTGCCTTTGCCTTAGGGGTATCGGCCCAGTCCTATTCCCTGCGTACCAATGTCCTGGGTCTGGCTACGACCAACCTGAACCTGGAGGCATCCATGACCCTGGGCCGTAAATGGTCGCTTCACCTGCCCGTGCAGTATAACCCGTTCCGCTTCAGCAAGAACCGGCAGTTCCGTAACCTATATGTCGCTCCGGGTGTACGCTACTGGCTGCTCGAGAGCTATATGGGGCCATTTATCGGCATGCACGGCACCGCCGGTACATACAGTGTGGGCAACCTCTTCGGCAGCAGGTACCGCTATGAAGGTGAAGGCTACGGTGTGGGCGTGAGCATAGGCAAAGCCTACCAGCTCAGTACGCGCTGGAACGTTGAGTGGGAAATCGGCGCCGGCGCGGTATGGCTGGGCCATGACAAGTACCTGTGTAAGCGCTGTGGCGACCTTGTATCCAAAAATTATGGCTGGCATTTCCTTCCCACCCGGGCAGCGGTGAATCTGGTGTACCTGTTCTAACTTTTAAGAAAATGAGAAAGACGAGACGTATCATACCTTTTGTTTTCTGCGGATTACTGATTTCATGCACCACAGAGCGCCGTCTGGCACGCGTACGTATCTCTCAGCCGCAGATGAAGGAGACGGTTGCGGATACCGGCAAACAGCTGCCCGGTCAAATTGCCTGGACGGATGACAAAGGTGAAGAACACCTGGTCAAACAGGTATCCCATGACAGTGTCACAGGCGAAAATATGACCCTTATCGAACTCTCGGAAGTTACTGTCATGGCAAAAAGCAAACAGGTAGCCGAGAGAAACGGAAAGATCAACCTGGACTTTCTCGTAACGGTCCCCGGTGAGCTGATCAACAACAAGTGGCAGGTCCAGCTCACTCCGGTAGCCTATAAACCGTCCGACACCCTGTACCTGGACAAGATCTTCCTTTCAGGGGCCGACTTTGCCAAAATGCAGGAGAAAGGGTACATGCGCTACCGGGCGTTCATGAACTCCATCATCCCGGACAGCCTGTATATGCAGCGGCTGCTCGACAGCAAAGGCTACAAGAAGGCACTGGCCGAGCTGGAGGAGGAATACTTCCAGGCCTGGAAGCACGAGGTCATCGCCAAGGAGCGCTGGGTCGACTGGTCAGACAAGACCAATGCCCGGTTCGCACTGTTCAACTACAAGATGGAACGTAACCGGCAGGCCATTGCCGGATACAATTCCATCCTGGAGTACCTTCCCGCCTATTGGATGCGCCGGGAAATAGACGGCAAATACATTCCTTCCAAATGGAAGATGTTTGCCGAAGGTAATTATAAAATCCGCACGAGAAGCATCACCCCGGAAGATTCGGCGGCCATAACGGAACGCTTTACCGATTACAAGAAGATAGCCGAGAACCAGAAAAGAAAGGAGCAAGCCAGTGAGGTCTATGAAAAGTATGTGCGGTTTCCTTATGAACCCGCACGCCTGGATACGGTCATCAGGCAAGGCAGCAACTTCGTGTATTATTACAAGCAGGAACTTCCCGCCACCGAAAACACGAAGAAGATAGAGCTGACGCTTGACGGACAGATCCTCTCCAGGGACGAGGTACGGACCCAGCTTCCGCCATCGGACACGATCACCTATTATATCTCCAGCATGGTGCAGTTCCTCGACCGCACGCCGCGTTACAGGAAGAAGATCATCACCCGCAAGGATGAAGTCAGCCTGCGGGCCTATGTGACCTATAAGAGCGGAAGTACCGGGTTCGATGAAAAGACCGGGAACAACAAGGCTGAGATCGACAAGGTGTTCGAGACCATCCGTGGAATCAATTATACGGGAGAGTTCCTCATAGACAGCATCCGCATGACGGCCACTTCATCCCCGAGGGCAGTTCCGAAATGAACCTTTTCCTTTCCAGGGAACGTGCGCTGGCACTGAAGAAATACCTTGCTGCACGCACGGAAGACCGGGAAGGGGTCGATACGCTTTTCCGCCCGCGCTGGACCGGTGAGGATTGGAGCAGGCTGCACGAACTGGTCCTTTCAGATGACAGTCTGGCAAACAAGGCCGGCATTTTACGTATCCTGAAAGAGACGAAGAATCCCGACAGCCGGGAACATGCCCTGCGCGAATATGCTTCCGACTACAAACGCATCCGGGAAAGGTATTATCCGCTGCTGCGCTGTGTGGAATTCAATTTCCACCTCCACCGCCGGGATATGATCCAGGATACGATTGTGATGCCGGTCATCGACAGTACCTACATGCACGCGGTCAGCCTGATCGAGAACAGGCAATACAAGCAGGCGCTGTCCATGCTGGAAGAGTCCTACGGGGAGGACTACAATACGGCGGTCTGCCTGATGTCCTTAGGCTATGACAGCCGTGCCCTGGATGTCATGCTCAAACAGCCGGATACCTCTGACAGGAACTACCTGCTCTCTATCCTCTACAGCCGTCTGGGACGGGAGAAAGAAGCCCTGAAGATGTATGTCAGGTCCTGTGACCAGGATGACTCCAAGATCTGGAGGGGCAAGCTCGATCCGGAGATCAACAAACTGATAGTAACTTATAATTTATATAAAGATGAACTATACTAACAGATTCATATCTTTTACAGTCCTTGCGGCCGTTCTCAGCGGCTGCGAGTTCAACGAGGATTTCTGTATCAGGAACGGGGAGCTGGTCGCCTGGTGTGATTTCAGCGGGATCCGGGAAACACCTCCCGTACCGGAGGAAAGGCACATCATAGCATTCCCTTCCGGTATGGATATTCCTTCCGGGGAACAGATGACATTTACGCAGGATACCCTGCGCCAAAGCATTCCACAGGGTGAATACCAATTCCTATTTTATACCGGGAATTATGAAGTGAGCGACATCCGGGATTATCACGAGGCCCGCCTTATGGCACGGACAGATACTCTGGAGGGCGAGGTATACATTTCCGGCGTGCAGAAGTTCTGCTGTTCGGCCGGTTTCAGCCAGCGCCTGGAGTACCAGAGGCCCAAGCGCGTTCCCATAACACCGTCCGCATTCGTCCAACGGCTGAATATCCAGATCAACGTCTCGGGTAATATCACTCCCCTGGCCGGCCTGCAAGGTACCCTCACCGGTATTTCCACCGGCCGGTACCTTGTCTCCCGGGAAAGGACAGGAAACGCAAGTGTCACAAGCCTGTTCTCGCGTAAACCGGAAACCGACCGGTGGAAGACAAGCCTGTACGCTTTCGGGTTCAACCCCGCAGCGGAGAATATCCTTTCGGTAAAGATTGAAATGGACGGGAAGGATTCGGTATTCAACGAAGAGCAGAAGGTGGACCTGACCCCGTATCTCCGGGGATTTGACAGCGATGAACTTTCTCTGGAACTGGACCTGCACATCGGCAAGGAACTGACCATAGGAGAACCGGTTGTCATTCCGGATTGGGAGGATATCCCGGAAACAGAATTACCAAACTATAATTAATTATTTATTTTTTTCAGATGAAAATGAAAACAAGTTTTTTTCTTTCAGCGGTAATGGCCGCAGGCCTGCTGGCTTCATGCAGCAACAGTGAAGAAATTTTTAATGGGCAAGTGACGGACGGCGAGCATTCGGGGGCACAGCTGAATATCGTACCTACCGTAAGTTCCGAAAGCACCGAAACAAGGGCCGGTTTCGATCCCAAGACAGATTGGGCGGCAGGCGACGCGCTGGGCCTGTTCATGTACAAGTCCAGCGGCTGGGGAGACGCCTACCCGCGTTATGATGCCCAGAACAACAAGTCGACCAGGCAGGCGAACGGCTGGTCACAGGCCAGCCCGGTGTACCTGCTGGTAGACAAGGCCACCATATGGGCCTATTATCCGTATAACCAGGCCGTGACGGACGGTACCAAAATACCGGTTCCTATCAATGTTGGTACCTCCGTTGATTACATGTGGGGCAAAAGCACTAACCAGGTATCCGTAATCGAGACCGATGCCAGGATTCCGATGAAGCATGCGCTTTCACAGTTTGTCGTGCGGCTGAAAGTTTCACCCGAGTACCATAACGACGGAAACCTGACCTCGGCCAAACTCAAGGCGACAGGTGCCAAGTTCGCCACTACCGGAACCATGAACCTGAACGACGGGGGAAAAATTACGTTCCAACCTACCAGCACGGAGCTGACCTGGAGCCCGAACACGACCGTTCCGGCACAGGGACAGCAGGCGGTGGATTATGCCGCAGCCATTTATCCGATGACGCTGGCCGCGGGCGAGGTGTCGCTTGAAGTGGTGATCGACGGTGCAACCTATACCTATGCCATCCCGCAAATCACCTGGGAGGCGGGAAAGAGATACATCTACTCGATCACCATGCGTTCCAACGATGCGGAGATCGGAGGAGAGAACGGACAGTCGGTAACCATAGAAGGCTGGACTTCCACTGAAGAAGACATCACCCTTGTTCCGGTCAAATAGATTACTAACCCGCGGGGGAGCCTTCCGGTTCCCCCATAAAAAAGAGAATAATGGTAAGAGCAATAACAACGATTGTCTGCAGTCTCCTTCTGCTGTTGTCCTTTTCCTGCAGCCGGGAAGATACCGGGCCGCAGGAAACCATTCCGGGCAGCGGGATCGTGACATTTACCGCCATGACCGGGCAAGGGGAAACGCGGAGCAGCCAGGAAGGCAGTTTCGAGACAGGCGATGCCATAGGCGTATTCGCCATCGAACCGAAGACCGGCGTGTACTGGGCGGTGAACAACAAGTATACGTATGACGGACAGAAATTCAAGCCGGAGGCGGAAGCGGACAATATCATAGTAACGGTAGGAACCGACTTTGATTTTTATGTGTATTACCCTTTCAAGACAGGGCAGACCGATATAACCGGGATCTCCCATACCGCCGGCAACCAGAACGAAAAGGCGGGCTGGATTTCCGCGGACTTCATGACAGCGACCTATACCGATCCTATCCGGGACTACACGGTCCCACTGAATTTCAAACACAGGATGTCGACCGTAGAGGTCAGGATCGATAGAAATGACGGTGTGAGGGAAGCCACGATGGAGAATGTGAAACGTACAAGCCGTTTCAATCTTCTTACCGGGGGAATCAGCACGGATGAAAGCAAGGGAAACTGTACGATGTACAAGTACTCGGAGGCGGGAGGAACCACAGTGTTTCGGGTAACCATCCCCGCACAAAGGCTTACGACCTCCTCCAACTATGTGTCCCTTACGGGAACCACTCCCATAAAGCTACGCGGAACCTCCGACATGGTTACCGAAGAGGGGAAAATACATAATTACCGGATGGACTACAAAAAACAGGTCACCATCCTGGATTATGCACCCGGAGGAACCACCACAGGTGCGGGACTGTACAATACGGGAAGTAACTGTACGGTGTCGGCGAGCGTGAAGCCGGGCTATGAGTTTGCCGGCTGGTATGAAGGGGGAAGGATTGTATCCGGTACCGCACAATACAGCTTTGAGGTGCTTGCGGACCGTACCCTCGAGCCCAAATACCGGAATTACGGATCCTGGAGAGTTACCCTGACGGCCAATCCTTCCGCCATTTCTTGGAAAGGGGGGACTTCGACGCTCAGTGCGGGCGCCTCACGGGACGTATTCGTCAATGGGGTTAAAGAGACTCTCCAGGGAGGCTCACCCTCTATCAGCGGAGGTACGGAGGGATTTTTCCTTTCAGGTAATACGGTGAGCGTATCGGAGAACAATACGGCATCCACGCGCAGCTGCGTATTTACGGCAAGTCATGGCGGTAGTTCCGCAACGGTCACCATCAGTCAGGAAGCAGCTCCGGTCAGCTACTATTTCAGCTATGGGGACGGAAGCACGACCCACAGTGAACGCGTGGAAGCAGGCTCAGGCTCATTTACATTGAGCATTACAAGCTATAAGATAGCGGGTAACAGCCGGAAGGACCTTTCCTGGAGCGCATCGGGTGACAGCTGGATTCACGTATCGGGAAGCTCGGTCAGCTATGACGAGAATCCGACCAAGGAGATCCGCAGCGGAAGCGTGACCCTTACACAGGCGGAAAGCGGAAAGACACTGACACTGACCGTCAGACAGAAGGGTAAAACTTCAATTGATATCAATCCTTAATTAAACGAATAGCAAAAAATGAAAATAAAAGTGTATAAACACATAGTCATGTTTCTTTTGCCGGCGGCCCTTACGGGCTGTTCCGGCAAGGAAGACTCCCTCCCCGGGACAGGAGAGGCGGGACTTGAGATAGAAAACTGTTTCAGCCGCAGTGCCGGTACGGATACGGGGCATGTTCCGGTACAAGATTTCGGCATGGTGCTGCTCGATGAAACGGGAGGCTCATATACCGGTGTCAGCAATCCGTTGCATGTGACCTATGGGGAGAGCTGGAATTTTCCGCAGGTGACGCTTACCCAGCAAACCTGCCGGCTGTTCGCTTTCTCCCCGTTCCGGAGTATCCCGGGAAAGGAAGTGGCTGTCAGCCTGAGTCCCCAGACGGATTACCTGGCATCGGATGAAGTGCGTCTGGACTGGCAGAACCGCCGGGCGAGTATCGAAATGAAGCACCTGCTCTCCCTGCTGGCCTTTACCGTGGACGGGAGCCGGGCGTACAGCCTGAATGTGGAAGCCGTACCGACAGAGGCCACATACGACCTTACAGGCGGTACATTGTCCGTAAACGAGGGAAGCGGCACCGTTTCTTCCAAGGAGAACATCCTGCTGCTCCTGCCAGGCAGGCTTGAAGAGAGGAAAGCGCAGATCCGCTACCTGGACCGGACCTATGACTGGTATCTTCCGGCAAACACCTTTGAAGCCGGTAAAAGATACGATTACGCGTTGACCCTGAGCAAAGAAGGGGTACTCATGCTCTCCGGTGTGAGTGCCCGTCCCTGGGAAACGGGAGGAGACTATACCGGAACCATACAACCCTAAAATAAGCAACCATCATGAAAAGAAAATTTCTACTGTCCGCTTTTTTATTTGCGTCCACCCTGCGCGGATATGCACAGGATGCCCGCGGCGCGATGAACCAGATCCTGGACGGTTACACCCTGCCGATTTTTTTGGCCTGTATGCTTGTGGGGCTTGCCTTAGGGGTGGTCCAGCAGTTGGATAACATCATCGACAAGGAGAACCGGGGAACACGCAGGGACGGCCTGTTTGCCCTGGGCTGGTATGTGGGTTTCTCCCTGCTTGCGGGAGTCGTGATAACAGCGGCCAAAGCCGCGATATCCGGCATTAAACTGACCATATGAGGTACACTGTCAGGAAAGGACTGGAAAGCCCCTGCATGATACGGGGCTTCCTTTCATCGGACTACTGGATTTTTGTGGGATGCTGTGCCGCCGCGCTTGTCCTGCTTTTCCTGAGTGTCCGTACAGGCATCATGACCGGTGACTGGACCCTGACGTTACTGGTCCTTTCGGTCTCGCTGCCGCTGCTGCCGGTACTGGGGCACAAACTCAGGAAAAAGGCACGGCCAACGAAATTCAGGGAATCGAAGTACGGCATGACCGTGAGTAACTTAACCATAAACAGACAACTTCTGAAGAAGAAACAAGATGAAAGAGGAAGAGGCATACAGCATACTTGACATTATCAGCGAGTCCGATGGACAAAGCGTGATCCTGACCCGGAGCGGCAGCATATGTATCCCGTTCGAGCTCCGGCAGCCGGAGTGCTATTCCCTTTCCCCGGAAGAGATCGACGAAAGGGACGGGATGTACCGGGAAGCCTTCAGGCACATGCCCGACGGTACCTACGTACACAAACAGGACGTGTTCCTTAAAAAAGAGTACCACCCGGGCAAAGGCACCGGCTCTTTCCTGGACCGTGCCGACGCGCGCCACTTTGAAGGACGCCTGTACATCGACCACACCTGTATCCTGCACTTTGTACTTGCAGGGCTGAAAAGCCTGGAAAAGGCGTATGTATCCTCACCCCTGGCCTATAAGGAACATCTGCACAGGGAAGACTACAGAAAGCTGGAAGCCTTTCTCGAAGGGGTGGACAATGCGGTGAGCATCCTGCAGAACATGCGCGGGAACTCGGTGCTGCCCATGTCCTGTGAAGGGATATCCGGATTCACCCGCGCATACTCCGGCCTGTTCGGTGATACGGACGCCGTGGTGGATATACACGTCGACGGGAGCCTGCATGTGGGAAAGAACCATGCGCGCTGCTATGCGGTGTGCGACGAGACCTTCCTTCCGGAAGGAAACATCGAGTCCTATGTCAGGGACGAGTCGCTGCCACCGGCCGCTTCACAACTGTACCATCCCCTGATGGAACAGTTAGGCATGTACCTTCCCTACAACCACATCGTCAACCAGGTCATCTATTTCGAGGGAAACGAGAGGCTGCGCTCCCGGATCGCACGCAACATAGACATTTACGGGAGCAATTCTTCCATGAACAAGGGCATCGAAAGGGAATTTAAAGAGCTGGACAAGCTCCAGACAGAGATCCTCGAGGAGAACCAGATGCTGGTGCGCTCCTTCTTTTCGGTCTGTGTCTTCGACGGGTCGGATACCGAACTGGAGAAGGCTGACAAAAGGATCAGGGAAATATTGAACCTGAACCGGTTCAAATATTACATACCGGGCTACGGGAACCTGGCAAGGATGCACTTCGCCTGTGTCCCCGGACAGATCAGCCTGATGCCGGTGGAATATCTTTTCCTCACCACCCTGCCCATAGCGCTCTGTTTCTTTCTCCAGTGCAGCAAGTTCAGCAATGACGCCGAAGGGATCTACGTGCATGACAGGATGTACCAGGTGCCCCTGCGAAAGGATATCTGGGACGCGGCGAAAAAAAGGGTGAATGCCCGAAACGGGATGGTCATTGCCGGCACGGGCGGGGGAAAATCAGCCTTCACCCTGAATTTTACGCAGCAGCTGATCGAGCAGGACTATACGACCATCGTCGTGGAGTTCGGAAACTCATTCAGCCAGCTGTGCAAGCTCTATCCGGATATCTCCCTGCATGTGGACTATGACGGCAAGACTCCCCTGGGGATCAACCCGTTTGACCTGCAGGGAGGGGAACCGGACAATAATGACCTGGAAACGCTCTCCGGCATCGTACAGCGATACTGGAAGCACATGTTCACCAAGGACGAGTCGGAGAAGGAAGTCGCCCTGACACGGTTTATCCAGGACTATTACGAACATGTCCGGCAAGGGCATAACTTTGAGAGTTTCTATAATTACGTCATAGACAATTACAATGAGATCCTCGAGAGAAAACATATCCCCGGTACGTATTTCACCATTGAGTCTTTCAAACTGAACTGCGGGGAATTCATGCCCGGGCAGCGGTATGAGAATGTCTGCAAGGATATGAAGATCGATTTCTCCGGAAAGAGGTTCATCGTGTTCGAGCTTACGCGGATCAAGCAGGACAGGTTCCTTTCAAACCTGGTCATGAGCATGATATTCACCGTCATCCAGAAAAAGCTGCTCAGTGACAGGAGAAAGCGCGGCATACTGATTTTCGACGAGTATGCCGAAACCGCGCAGATGGTGGATACGGCCACAGGCAGCGGCATACACAGCTCCGTGGCCTTCTGCTACCAGAAGATCCGCAAGGAGAACGGGGCCGTATATACCATTGTACAGACCCCTGACCAGCTGCCCGATGACGAGAACACGAAAAACATCATCGGCAACACGGACATGCTGTTCGTATTGCCTACCAAGGAGGTCATCTACCGGAGCATCATTGACAAATTCAAGCTGACGCAGGCCGGGCAGATAGCCCTGATGAAATCCATGCGGAACAACTTCTCCTGTTCCCGTCCCTACTCGGAATGCTTCATGCGCATGGGTGAGAATTACGCGACGGTTACCCGCCTGGAGTTCTCCAGGGAGAAGTTCCTCGCTTTCCAGACGGAAGGCGAGATCTGGTCGGACCTCGAGGACAAAACCGGCAGCGGAAAGTCCATGCAGGAGGCCATCGAAGAATATATAAACGAACATTAAAACAAGAAACGTATGAAGAAATTATTTTTATCCTTAATCGTGATGATGACGGCAGCCACCGCATCGGCACAATGGGCCGTGACGGATGCCGGCAATTTAAGCCAGAACCTTAAGAACTTCAAGGAACTGCAAAAGCAGGTCGGTTACCTTCAGCAGCAGAAGAAGCTGCTGGACGAGAGCCTGGACATGATGCGCAAGGTCAACTCCGTGGTGTCGGACTGTGAGACGACCCGGTATATTATCGAACGCCAGGCAAGGCTCTCCCAAAAATGCGTCGATCTGCTCAGCGGGAAGCAGCTGAACTCCTCGACACTGCAGACACTCACCGGCAGTATTGAACAGATCATGGCCGGTAACAGGCGCCTGATACAGCTGTCGAGAACGATCCTCTCCACAAGCGTGAGGATGAATGACGCCGAGCGGTTGTCCACCCTGCAGAACATAGAGAAACAGACCCTTGAGGAGGAAAGGAAAATAGCCAGGATCTCCCAGGTAATAAACCAGTACGAACGGCTCAAAAGGGCATTGAGGTAAGAGGAATGGAAGAAGCATACGGAAATCTGAACGCCGCGTACCTGCAGATAAAGGGTATGGTAGTCATAGAAGGGTTCTACGCGCTTGTCGCCGGGTTTGTCATAACGACTTTCGTCTTCAAGCTCGTGGGAATTATCAAGGAGATGATCAATGAGGGAAAAGGCTTCAACGCCAAGCACTTCTACGAGCTGGGACGGGAGTACATCTTCTGCATAGGCCTGATCTGCATCATGCCCGTGCTGCTGGGAACGCTCGAGACGGTGCTGGCCTATGGCGCCGACGAGCTGATGAAGTCACTCGCCAACGGTGGGGTATATAACCCGCACAATATCTGGAAAGATCCGATCAGTGCCATGCTGGACGAGCTGATGAACGGGGACATCACCGACATAGCCGTCAACGGGCTCGATACCCTGAAATGGTCCCTTATCTCGGGAACGATAGGCAGTCTCTTCGGAGTGGCCTACGATTACATCATGCTGCTGTTCCTCTGTACCCGTTACCTGATACTGCTCCTGCTCGAGATCATTTCTCCCATAGCGATAGCCTGCCTGTACAATAAGGACACACGCAGTTCCTTCTACACATGGGTCAAGCAGATGCTGGGATGCTACATGCTCTATCCGGGGTTTATCCTTGCCAGCGTTTTCTCGGACCTGATCGTCACGAACTATGTCCTGCAAAGGTCCTGGTCGGTGCTGCTGATGGTCATTTTTTCTTTCCTGCTCAAGCTTACGATGCTCGGCACGGTAAAGGCCACAGTAAACAAATGGTTATAAATTATATAATGAAACTTTCATGAAAGCAACCAAAAGCATACTCAATATACAAAGCATACTCAAGGATTTCTCCGGCCTGGCCGAAGCCAGGAAGAGCTATACGCTGCGCACCAGGCTGGTATTCATTTTCTGCGGGGTGACCATCGCGATGGTCCTGTTCTTCGCGCACAGCGTGGTGAACAATGCGATGAACAAGATCCTGGTGGTCAACGAAGGCGGGGAGTTCGTCCATTTCAAGTCCATGCAGCAGGACCTCTTGTATGAAAGCCTCCTGAAAGGTCACTGCCGCCGCACGGCCTATTTCCTGAACAGCTTCGACAGGCTCTCCCTTCAGGAGAACCGTGCCCGTGCCCTGTTCCTGGTCAATAAGCCGGACGCAAATACCGTATTTGCCAAATACCAGGCGGACCGTGCCTATGGCGATGCGCTGGAACTCGGGGTTGTCTACAAGACGGAGTTTGAAAAGATCATCGACATACGCGCCGACGGTGAGGAGTACCATGTCAGGTTCTCCTCCATCCTGAGCATTATTAATGGCGATGACATCAGGAAAGTACGGATTGTGAGTGAGGGTACCGCTATCCATGCCACTCCGCGCTTTCCGGAAAATACGTCCGGTTTCTTCTTCCGTACCTATGACCAACAATACGAGCTCTTATGACACGGGACGGGAAAAGCAGAATAGCCATACTGGCGGGCTTGGGGATTGTAGTTGTCCTGCTGGTGTGGGCATTCATCGCCAGCCTGCCGGCCTCTGGGAGCAAGGAGCCGGAAACGGGTGAGGTGATCCTCAGAACCCGGATCAAGGATAGCTTTACTCTGGATGACATGCTCCAGAAAGTCGGGAAAGAGAACACAAGCAAATCCGCTTCCCTTTCAGGTTTCGACCCGGTAACGGAGGAGCCTGCGGATACGGCCGGGAATGAAAGGGAGATCCGGCGCATACAGGAGCTGATCCGGGATAACGAGCGGGAGCTCGGAGCGGGAATTACGGTCCCGGTACAACAGCCGGTTGCTTCCAGGGGAAAGGAAAAACCTGCCTTGCAGGAAAAGAAGGAAGAGGAAGTACGGCCCGGGCAGCGCAAAGCCATGGATAGTGTGCCCCGGGCACCGACCCGCAGGGGATTCAACACGGTCCGGCTCGTCAGGCAGGAAGAGCGGAATGTCATCAAGGCATTCGTGCACTCCACACAGACCGTTATGGTCGGTTCCACCCTCAAGATGCAGCTGGCCGAGAATTGCCTGACCGATGACGGGCAGCGCATCCGTAAAGGGACTCCCGTATTCGGGGAGGTGACGGGCATCGACGGGGAGCGCGTTCTGGTAAAGATCACCTCGGTAAACCTGGGTGGAAACATACTTCCCTTTGAAAAGCAGGTTTATTCCGAGGACGCAATACAAGGAATCTATGTACCGGGCAATGTGAAGGCGGAGACAGCACAGGAAGCCGGAGCGGCGGGAATAAGCGGTGCGAACACCAATATCTCCGGAGGATTCGATATGGGAAGCCAGCTCGTGGCAGGCGCGGCCAACAGCGTCATCAACGCCACCAAGTCGGCAGCAAGCAAGAATATCCGGAAGGTAAAGGTGACAATCAAGACCAACTACCGCATACTGCTCAGGCAGCCGGAAGAGTGAGGAAAGAAAGAGCCTGTCGGGGCTGTCCGATGACAGCAGATGCTGCCCGGATCCTGAAGGAATTTGATCAGATAAAGAACCTAAAAACGATGTGATATGGAAACTATTTGGGAAAAAGTGGATTACCTGGGCCGGATATTATGCTGCATTATAATGGGAATTGCATGGATACTTATAGTGATAGCTCCTCTTTATGCTTCATGCCACGAACAGTCAGGGCAAAGAAGTGATGAAAAGGCATCTGTGGATGGAGAAGAAAAAGTCCCGGATAATGGTCCGGAACCTGAAAAGTAAACAACAACTAAAAACAAAAATTATACAATGGAAGAATTTATAAGTAGAATCATTGACTTCATGAAGAGTGAATATGGAGATTTCCTGATGATTGTAATGTGCCTTGTGTTTGTGGCGTTTGTAGTAATGATATTTAACAAGAAAACTCCAGAATGAAAAAATCAGAGCCTGTTTGACGGAATCTGTCCGATGGCGGCGATGTAGCCCGGTTCCTGAAGGAGTTTGATCAAATAAAGAATTTAAAAACGATGTGATATGGAAACAATACAGGAAATTATAGATACAATAAAACAATGGCCATCCACAATATGGTGGGTTATGGGGGCTCTTTTTATTATCTCCTGGTTTTGGGATACGCCACTGAGAAAGAAACGAAATAAAGATAAAGTGACGGATGATAAGAATAACAACTTAAAAAGCTCAAATATGACTGATAAAAAAGAACTTAGAGGCAACCTGATGAAAGAAGGCGTCATCCTGTGGACCGTATTTACCGGGGAAGGAAAAGCAGCCCTGCGTATGGATAACGAAATACATGCTGAGAATGGGAAGATCGGCCACGGGAGATTATTGTCCCCTGATGTACCCGTACTGCATGAAATCCTCACACCGGATAACGCTTACAGTTTTCTTTCTCTTTCAGAAATCGGAGTTTGGATACGGATCAGGATGCGCCTCCGATATCCGGGAACTGAGGACAGTGCAGTAAAGCAATCGGAATATGAGCCGGAAATGTGCTTTCCCGCGTGGATCGCAGGAGAGAAAACCGGACGGATCAGTCTGTTCCTTCAGGAACCTTCCACCGGAATATGTGCCATTCCGGATATGGTCGGAATACCGGGACTGCCTGACCTGCAACCGGACAGTGTACCCGTAAAAGTTGAAATGCTGATACGGAAGGCAAGTCCTCTTCTTGAACATCCCGAATATTCGGAGGATATCAAAAAGAGGGCAGACAGAAAAAGCAACTTGATGAAAGAAGGGGTGCTTGTGTGGATTATGTTCACCGCAGGGGAGAAAGCTGTCCTATATGCGAATGACCGGATACATTTTACTGAAGATGGGAAATATGTTCCGGGAAAACTGCTTTCCTCCGATATCTCCCCCTTTCATCAGATTTATGACTGGGATGTACAGTATCCGTGGATTCGTTCAAAGCCTGAGATATCAGTACGGTACCGGATACGGCTCCGGTATCCGGGAGCAAACGATGCCGGTATAGAACAGTCGGAATATGAACCGGAAGCATGCTTTCCCGCATGGATAGTGCCACAGGAGGGCGGACAGACCGGCTTATGTCTTGAGGAACCATCCACAGGCCAATACTTTATTCCGGACATGACCGGATTACCGGGATTGCCGGAATTACAACCGGATGGCATACCCCTCAGAGTCGAGCTGCTGATACGCCAGGCCCACTGGATTTCAGACGTGGCCGACCCGGCATACCTGAAAATCATCAGTTACTCCGCAAGTTTGGAGGCTTTCTCTACAAAGATATCCGATAATCAAGAAGTGAAATCCTGTAATATACAAACTGAAATTTGAACAAATATGGAAAAATTCTGGTACTATGCAGCCTCTGCCCTTTTGGTTATCTGCTTGAATGGATATATCCTACTCCTGTTCTCTGGGAAACTGGAAAATGTCATTCTCAGGATCGGGGCTTTTGTAGAGAAGGCTATGCGGAAAATAAAAAGAAGTCAATAATACATCTCAGTCTTAGGATATTTTTTCTCCCTCAAGATAGAAATGACACCTGTAATCAAATTGAGCAGGTAGCTTGTAGGCAGGATCCATAATAATGTCGTAAGAGGATCATAACTCCTGGCCATAAAGAAGACTATGTAAATAGTTGCTATTACCGAAACTGACAGTAGCATTAAAGGAAGATAGAATACTCCCGGATATCTTATGGCACTTGTAATTGAAAGCGGAACTCCCAATCCGGTATATAAAGCGGAACTGCCTAATGCGAAAAATATCTGCTCATATACGGAAAGCTCTCGGAAGAAATGGGTGAAATAAAACAAGACTGGATATAACATGAAAGTACATCCCAAAAAGCAGATAAAGATCTTGATATAAACGGAGCCTATTTCAAGGTCTTTCAATAACTGATTATAATTTGTGGGCATAATGTTTTTTATGGTGAATGCTTAATTGATTGCAAAAGTAATAAACAGCTTTTAATAATATAAATATTGAAGTAAAATTTAATATGAAACCAAACAAAATTTACATCACCACCCTGCTTCTGCTGTTTTTCCTTTCAGGGAGAGCGCAGAAGATCGAGGAACTCACCGCAGTCCCCCTGCAGATCGGGTATGAAAAGACCTTGCACCTGATCTTCCCTACCGAGGTGAAGTATTACAGCATCGGGGGGATTATGTCATCGGTGAGAAGGTGGCCAATTGCCCGGGGATCATACGCCTGAAAGCGGCGGAAGAGAATTTCCCGGGGGAAACAACCTTGTCGGTGGTAACGGCCGATACAAAATTCTATTCGTACTCCATCAGTTACAACGCACATCCGGCCCGGAGTTATGTGCGTATAGGCGGGGAAGCTCCCGCACCGCATACGCTGCCGGTAGGAAAAGAAAAGCAGCTGTTCCTGATCTTCCCTGCCGGTATCACCTATGTGGATTACGGAAGCACGAACGTGGAGGTGGACAAGGCCGAGGGAGTGGATAACATCCTGGCCGTAAAAGCCGTCCAGCCCTATAAGGAGGATACGAACATATCGGTCGTGCTTGAAGGGGGAAAGTTCTACACTTTCGACCTGCGCTATGTGCCCGCTCCGGAGCGTTTCAGCTTCGTCATCGACAAGGAGGATACCCAGAGGGTGGCCATACTTGACGAGAAGGAACGCTCTTACGGGCAGAAGGAAAGGATCAGGGAGGCTGTCGCGAAACGTGCCCCGCTGGATCTGGGACTCAGGGACAAGAATTCCGGCATGGAGTTCGAAGTCGGAAATATCTTCATCGACGGGGATGTCCTGCTGCTGCGCATGACACTGACAAACCGTACACAGATCGGCTATACGACGGATTTCATGCGCTTCTATATCCAGGATGCCAAGATCCGCAAAAAAACGGCGGTGCAGCAGCTCGAGCAGAACATCCTGTTCACTTTCGATTATCCGGAAGAGATACCGGCGCATGAGAGCCGGACATTCACTGTGGCCATGAACAAGTTCACCATCCCGGATAAGAAACGGCTTATCATCGAGATCCAGGAGAGGAACGGCGGCCGGCATTTCCTGTACAAACTGAAGAACAAGTCGCTGCTGACAGCAGAGGAGGTATTCAGAAGCAGAAAGCAACAGGAAACGGAGGATGAAGCCGACAAAATATTAAGGAGGATAGCCCGATGAAACTACTGCTGCCCCTATTGCTTTTCTGCCTCCCCTTCAATGGCTCAAACGGCGGAAAGGAACTACTCGACAAGGCACTGGAAAGGTGCGAACGCCTGGAGACACTGGAAAGCTACCGGGATATACTCTCCCGGTACGGAGTGTCCGACAAGCTCCCGCTCGCCTGTCCCCTGAAAGACAGGTTCAGGAAGAGCAGCGGCTTTGGCATCCGGATCCATCCCATAACCGGCAAACGCAGTTTCCATTCAGGTATTGACATGGGCGTGGAGCTGGCAGCCCCGGTTTACGCCACCGCCTCGGGAACGGTTTCTTTCGCGGGAAGGAAAGGGGGGTACGGAAGATGTGTCATTATACGCCATTCTTATGGCTTTGAAACGCTGTACGCTCACTTAGCCGCGTATTACACCACAGAAGGTCAAAAAGTCGACAGAGGGGCTGTTATCGCGTTTGCGGGAAGCACGGGAAAGAGTACGGGCTACCACCTGCATTATGAAATCAGAAAAAACGGTAAACCTATAAAACCATACTGGTATGGCTATGACGATTGAACAGGAAATAGAACAGCTGGTACTGAAGTGTATCGCATTGGACGGGCTGAAGGCCTGCCCGAAAGACCTTGCCTTCCTTGAGAAATACGGACTGAAGAACCTGTATTTCTTTTCCCTGGAATACGCGATGGAAGGGACGGATACGACGGTTCTCGACAGTAAGGCGAAAGGGTTGATCAGATGGTACCTCTATTCGACGGATTTTCCCCTGCTGCGGCAGAAGTATGAACGGGAAGGAAAAGCGGAGCTGATGAAATGCCTGTACCTGGAAGAGAGATATTTCCGCAAGTTCCTGGAATCAACCGGACAGGAGGATGGATTATGACCACCCTTTCAGTTATCAGCTATATAGAGAGGATCAACCGGGTGTACCGGCTGATCCGGATGGAAAGGACCGGAAGCCTGGACGAACTGGCCTCCTTGCTGCGGGTAAGCAGGCGGACAATCAACAATTATCTGGAGGAGCTCCGCCTGATGGGAGCCGAGATAAGGTTCAGCAGGAGGCGTAATACGTATTACTTTGGAAATAATTTCGTATTACATGCAACGGTTGAAGCCCGTATCGATGCCGATGTATTGGATACGCCTAAAGAAAAAGAGTATGATACATACAATTATAACAAACATTAAAAAACGATTCATTATGAAAAAAGTAAGATTTTTACTGTTGGGCGCAATGGTGACCATGTTTACAGGCTGCCAGAAAGAAGTGGCGGAACAAGAGTTGGATAACAACAAACCAACCCCTACCGGTGATACGCGTATCATCATCGAGGGAGAAGGGATGATAGGCCCGGTAACCAGATCCTCGGACGGAAGAGTGGATTTCGAAGGGGGGTATGCAACCGGAGCAGGGCTATATGATGGTAAAAAAGCCATTCCAGTGGAAGCCCATCCTGATGCCGGCTATGAAGTTAATTATTTCTATGGCGGTCCGCAAAACCAACCTAAAAAGTATGACTATACACAGTCAGGAACATCTGCTTTTAATGTTTACTTAGAAGGCCAGGATCACACTTTTCACTGTGGCTTTAAAGAAAAGAAGCGTGATCTAACAGTGAATGCCGGAACCGGAGGTTCAGTGTCCCCATCAGGTACAAACAGCTACCGCGTGGAGAAGCCGATCAGCATTACGGCCACCCCGGAGAGCGGGTACGAATTTGCCGGTTGGACGGTCACAGAGGGTGATGTAACGATTGAGAACCCGGGCAGCCCGGCTACCACCGCGACCCTGCATAATAGCAACAGTACGATTACCGCAAACTTTAAATCCGGCGCTGAGTTGGTATTTACCGTACGTGCCAGTGCAAATAAAATTGTACCGATGCCGGTTCTGGGTTCCGGTCCTTATATTATCGATTATGGAGATGGTACAGTAGCCCAAGAGGTAGACCTTCGTGCTCCCGGATATACCCAATATCCAGGCAGTTACCATACATACTCAGCAGATGGGGAGTACACTGTTACAATCAAGGGACCGACTGCTACTGCTTTTTCATTTAGAGGTACACGTAACAGTGATCTTCAGTATACAAATCCCTGTCCGGCAAAGTCTATTTTAAAGAACACGATTGATATAAGTTGTGTAACGTCACTGGAGAATGCTTTTAGCGGAATGAAATCATTGGAAAGCATAGAATGTGATTTGTTTGAAAGTTGTAAAGGAAGAGTGACAACCTGCGCTAATATTTTTGATCAATGTACAAATTTGCATACCATTTATAATGGATTGTTTGAAGGCTTTGATAAATGCACTGATTTCTCTTTAGCATTCCATTACACAGCCCTAAATTCTATTCCTGCCAATACATTCAGGGGATGTTCCTCTGCCGTAAAGTTTAATTCTACCTTCTCGGCTATACCTAATATTTTATCAATTCCGGCAGGATTGTTTGATGATTGCGTAAATGCGCAAGAGTTTGCTTCCACTTTTGAGCTGCTGAACATAAGTACGGTCCCCGAACGTTTATTCGCAAAATGCGTAAAGGCGACTTTTTTCAGGGGAACTTTCCGGCAGTCCCATGTTACTACTGTACCCGGTAATGTTTTTGAGAATTGCAGGGCGATTGAAAATGTATCCTCTTGCTTTGAGAACTGTTCCTGGATAACATCTTTGCCGGAAATGTGGAATACCTCCCTCTATCCCAAAATAAAGGCTTATAATGCATTTGCGAAAAATTGCAATAAGGCCTCTAATTACAGTGCTGTACCGCCCGCTTGGAAGTAGTAAATAGCAAGACAGGAGGTTGCAACGACGATAGAAGGCATAAAAGGTAAGTTTTGACGCACTCTCTTTAAGTAAAAGAGTGCCATGCCATAAATCATCATAAATAATGAAGCCCCGGTGCATCACTGCAGCGGGGACTTCTCCACCTTAAATTCATTTTATGCCAAATGAATTACATTATATTTTGCTTACTTCAGTTGATTATCTGTTGTAAATATTGTCATATTTTCTATTTTTGTTGCCAACTTTGGGGCATTATTCTTATAAAATTCGTTGTTTCATCCCATATGTATCCTTCACCGTAATTGCGATTGAATAAATAATCAGCATCACAACGAAGTAAAACCCATTCACCAGAACCTTCAGCTTTCCAGTACAAGTGTATAATAGGGCTTGCATATCCAATACCTCCATGCTTAGGTTCTAATCGCCTTTCCGGAAACTGGCAACTCATAATTCCCTTCCAAAAACGGGTTCCTACCGGAACATTAACCGATACACGGCCTACTTCATCTCTCCACTGATCATCATTAATAGCACCTTCTTTTTTGTCACTTGGCCGATACGAGTTGGACTTCAGCTTGAATTCCCTCTCCCAGACCGCTTTTATTTCGCCTCTCAGGGCTTTTTCTCCCTTATTGGATAAAGTATATACCAGATTCCATGAAGTCTCGTCAGGGACGGGATATACAAGAATTGAGGTATATCCCTGTCCTTCCACCTCCATCATGCGCAATGCCGGCAGATCATCCGGTGCGGGTGTTTTGACTTCATAGAGCCACTCCCAATCCGTACTGCCGTGATCATAATCCGCTGCCCTACACCACATGGTTTCTCCTTTCCTGCGGAACAACGGAACGAGCTGGTATGTTCCCGGCACGGAGGTGATGTAGCACTGGATGCGCTTGCCATCCCATCCACCATTCGTCTTGATGTCGATCGGCTGGAACTTTTCCACAATTTCATTCGTACCCTGTTTCATGAACACGAAACGCATTTCACCTTCCGAAGTGCCGCACCAGGGGTAATAGAATGTCCCGAATACCTTGCCTTCATTCTGGTAGCAGTCATATCCGTACTCCGTATAATTGGGCCAGATGGTAAACTCGTAATCTTCCGGATTCGGATTGAGTACAATATCATCGGTCTTGCCATACTGTCCCCAATACTCAACATCGATATCCACCTGCTCTTTATTGACCGGCGCATTGTAGTTTCCTGTCATCTTCAGGGTATAGGTGTATTTCATGCCGGCTTTCCATTCATGCTGTATGGGAAAAGTGTACGTGTGCTTTTGCCCGTCGATGACAAAGCTGACAGAAGCCGCCTGTTCTTCATAAGAGGATCTTGGTATCATGATGGCATCGACAATGACGGGACTTTCGTCATTGAGCATATAGTTCCCCCCGACTTTTACCGAACCCCGGCCGTGATTATAATCTTTTGTAACCGTTCCGGTCAGGGCGTTGACTGTTCCTGATATAAATACACCGGCGAATGTCATATCCGAGACAAGCCCGGTGCCCATATATTCGTTTTTCATCAGCCGCACACGTACCAGTGTCATGGCGTGTTGCATCATCAGGCTGGCCGTCGGTACATCCTTGGTTACTTTGGCCACTCCGTACAGGATGTCATTCTGGGCTGCCAGATCGAAAGGCACGCTCTTGAAATCGGTCACTTCCCGGTTATATGGGAGGTATGCGACCACATCGGCGTCCGCTTCCACCGGTACATCCTGTCCGGCATTCCACACTTTCCCGTCAAAAAGATAGGAGGCGTTCTTTGTACCTGCCGCTTCATCCGTCCGGTCTGTGCTGATAAACACTCCCATTTCATGGCCGGGAGCAAAAGCCTCTATGATTCCCCTGGTCTGCTGCATGTCCTGCAACGATGCCGTGATGGCTAACTGTATCTTTTCCGGCTCTTCCGGTTCTTCACCCGGCTCGTCCTTATCCCCGGGATTCACCACCGGTGGCACGGATTCCGGTATCAGTTCATCCGGGCCGCATGAGAAAAGCGTGCAGGTTAGCGAGGCGAGCAATATATATCTAAATATTTTCATTATTTTACTTTTTACAAAACCCAGTGTTTTACTTTTATTGGAAGTTACTTCTTTATGCGTTTTCAGATTTTACTTCTTAACGTATTCCCGCCAGAATCTCTCCAGCTTATCCCGGTCAAGCGTACCGTCTTCCCTGACGAAACATTCTATCATCGTTTCAAGCAGTGTCTTGACTCCCCTGCAGCGATGGTCCGAAGCGAACGTCCGTAACTCCCATTTCAGATCTTCCGTCAGCGCGACGGTCTGGTTCGTTTTGGGTGATGTTTTTCCTGTCATACCTTTTTCTTTTCCCGGGGTTTCTCCCACCATGTTTTCCAGGGATATTCCTTTCGATGTAAAGTCTTTCATAATCCTGCCTTTCTTCTATTTATTTATTTTTTTAATTCTGCCCAGGAACTCCTTGACCAGCTCCCTGTAGTCATCAGCCCCGTTTGACGAAGGCGCATAGTCAAATATGCTCTGTGCCTTGTATTGTGCCTCTCCCAGGGCAACATTGCTTCGTATTACCGTTTCAAAGACACCATCTCCCAAACTTCTTACCAGACTCTCCCTGATATCCACATCCAGCTTTCTCCTGGCATTGTACTTGGTCATAAAGTATCCGAGTACCCGGACATCGGCTCCCAGCTTCCTTTTGAGCAGGCCGATGATATAGTGTATCTTTTCAATTCCTTTCATGGCGAAGTAATTTCCGTCCGTAGGTATGATCACGTAATCGCTTGCCATCAGCGCGTTTTGCGTGATGATCCCCAATGATGGGGGACAGTCGATAAGTATGTGGTCATACTTCTCTTCCAGCCCCTTTACTATTTCCCTGAAAAGGAATTCCCTTCCGGGTGTGGTGTACATGATCACTTCCGTAGCCGCCAGATCCAGGGAGGCCGGCAGTATGTCCACCTTCTCCAGCCACTTTTGCGGCTTTAACTCCGGCGGAGTGTCCTGCATACAGTCCTGTAGCGCACTCTCGAGCAGAACCTCCCGGGGAAGGCTTGCCATTTCCTCCCCGAACGCTGCCATTGTCGTATTCGCCTGCGGATCCGCATCGATAATGCAGACCCTTTTCTTATACATCCGTGCGATCCCGGCTGCCAGGTTCAGCAGCGAGGTTGTCTTTGCGACACCTCCCTTATGGTTCACACATGCCGTTGTAATTGTTTTCATACGTTTGCACCTCCTTGATTATTACCCTGCAAATGTAACTGTTTTTGGGGAGCTGACCAAACTTTTTGTCATGTTTTACTTTAATAGTATTTATATTTAAATACATTTAATAGTATAATACTTTAATAGTAACAATGTATATGTGATGTATTATGATATATTAGTAATATACTCTTTTAAGTAGAATACTTGGTTAAATAACGTATTTCTTTCATGGGAAAAGCTACATCGCAATAAAATTGCGACTTTCTGTCTTATCTTGCGGGCGCAAAAGACATCAGGTCATATACGGACAGGAGTTTCGGGGATTTCCAGATCAGGGAATTCACTGTGGGCAGTTCAAGAAAAAGCCCCCGGCCTGTTAAAAAGCAACGCCAATCACTCGTTAACATACAGATGCGCATCACCGCACGACCGGGGGTAAATACCCTTGTCGCGGGATGCGCTTTTATCTGTATATGAATGATTGGCTTTGCAAAGATAAAAAAATATTCGCTATGACACTATTTGAGATTTTAAATTTTAATAGAGAACTACTGGAACGTCTGACCCGCATGGGTTTCAAACCGGATGACTATAAATATATCGACCTGTACAAGGAGTATGAACAGATGCGCCGGCAGGGTGATAAGGTGACGTACTGCGTCGCCGTTCTCTCCATCCGGCACGGCGTCTGTGAACGGAAGATCTATGAAATCGTCGGAAGATTCAAAAAGGAGTGTACGTTCCATGCAGTATAAATGCCGTCCGTTTTTTGTTTTCATGGGAAAAACTGAAGAATTTTGCTGCCCGGAAATACAAACACATATATTACACGACAAAATGATTATGAAAAAGGAAAAGACTTACTCCCGTGCTCCGCTCCCTTTCGTGGGGCAGAAGCGCATGTTCGTATCGGAATTCAAAAAGATCCTGAAACATTTTGATGACAAAACGATATTTGTCGACCTGTTCGGCGGCTCCGGCCTGCTATCACACATTACCAAACGTGAAAGGCCGGATGCGGTGGTCATATACAATGACCATGACAACTACCGCGAGCGTTTGGAAAACATTGACCGGACCAATACCCTGCTGAGAGATCTCCGTAAAATAGTCGGGATATATCCCCGCCATCAGAAGATTACCGGAAAAATGCGCGAGGCTTTCCTTGAACGCATCAGGCTGGAGGAGACAACCGGTTTCGTGGACTATCTTACCCTCTCTACTTCCCTACTGTTTTCCGGAAAATACGCACAAAACATGGAGGAACTTGAAGGATTGTATTTTTATAACAAGATACGCCAGTCTGACTACCGGTGTGACGGCTATCTGGACGGGCTTGAGGTAGTCTGCTACGACTATAAGGAACTGGCAGACACATACGGGGTGTTTCCGGGAGTGGTATTCCTGGTTGATCCCCCCTATATGGGAACGGATATCAGTACATACAAGATGGACTGGAAGCTGGCGGATTACCTGGATGTCCTGCTGGTACTGAAAGGACACCCGTTTGTCTATTTCACTTCCGGGAAATCCCCCATACTGGATTTTTGCCGCTGGATGGAAGAGCATCCCGGGATCGGTAATCCTTTCAAGGGAGCCGGCCGGTCCACACTTACCGCACGGATGAATTACAACTCCTCCTATACCGATATCATGCTCTACAAAGACCTGCCAAGGGCGGCCTGAGAAAGCCCTATACTCCACCTTGAATTCTTCTCCAGCGGATACTCCGGATGTAGACGGGGACCGCTGTTTTTGGGCATGTCGCAAGAAGTACAGCCAAAGAGACATATCATATGGAAATAAACTCATATCCGGCAGCAGAGGCTTCCACTGGCAAACAGAGGCGGTACAGCCCACGAAAAAAGAGTTGTACCAAACTTAGAATAACTGAAACGCCTGCCCACTTTGGAACCATTGAAATGGTAGCTGTCCATAGTGAATACGATGTCCTGTAGCTTATTGCTCTGTTCCATGTGCCTGAAATGCACTTCTACACCCTGCCGTTTCATGCTGGCAACAAACACGCTTCAATTACCGTACCTGCCAGCTTCCGTTTTGTACATATCGTAAAATTAGTACTTTGTCTTGTCCGACCCTTTCATACGGTTACGCTTGACATTCTCTTTACCATTTGCCATGTATACAGTTCTGTGGTTAGCAGATTGGCTATGTTGCAGCACAACGAAAGCAACAAATGACGTATACAGTCCACACAGGGTTGGAATATACAGAAGAGCAATTTGATTCAATTTTGTCACCTTTTATTATAAATAACTAATTACAGATGACAGTTTTATGGGCCCTATCTGTGGTCGGGCAGTAACACCTCGTGATATTCAGACATCTAATTTTGATATTCGTATCTCACCACTGGTAAAATTCACCACGACAAAAGATAAGTTTGTAAAACCAGCTTTTACAAATAATACTCAAATGTAATATTTAGAGTGGTCTATTCCTTGGGGATATGTCCTCTTCCTTGCATTTTTCTGCTGTATGCTGCCATTTAAGGAAAATATATTCATATCTCCCTGTCTGTTTAAAATGAATAATTACTCTCTATTGTAATCAACCTTTCGGGAATGGAATGTGTTACACTACCATAAACGACCATTAAAATAGAAAGTATGAATACAAAATTATCAGCATTATTGATGTCAGTTTTATGTAGCGTTCCGCAAATACCGGCGGGAGCCTGTACGGGTATTACCTTGAAGAGCAAGGATGGTGCAACCGTTGTCGCACGTACCATTGAATGGGCGGAAAGTGTAATGAACTGTATGTATGTGGTTGTGCCGCGCGCTCAAGAGTTGCAGTCACTGACTCCCTCCGGTATGGATGGACTTAAGTTCAGGGCAAAGCATGGCTTTGTGGGCCTGGCGGTAGAGCAGAAGGAATTTGTGGTGGAGGGCATGAACGAAAAGGGACTTTCCGCCGGATTATACTATTTTCCGAACTATGGTAGGTATCCTGTTTATGATGCGGCACAGAGGGACAAGAGTCTTGCGGATTTTCAGTTGGTATCATATGTGCTGGCAGAATGCAGCACGGTAGATGAAGTGAAGGAGGCCCTTTCGCAGGTGCGTGTCATCAATATTGATCCCCGTTCGTCCACGGTGCATTGGCGCTTTACCGAAGCATCCGGAAGACAGGTGGTGTTGGAGATTGTAAATGAAATGATGAACTTCTACGACAATCCATTGGGCGTGTTAACCAATTCACCGGGTCTTGAATGGCATTGGACCAATCTGAACAATTACATCAACCTACAACCGGGCACGTTACCTGAACATAACTTCGGGCCGTTGGAGCCGAAGTCTTTCGGGCATGGCAGTGGTCTGCTGGGACTTCCCGGTGATTTTACACCTCCATCCCGTTTTGTGCGTGCCACCTTTTTCCAACTTACGGCACCACAACAACCCGATGCAAAAGGAAGTGTGTTCCAAGCGTTCCATATTCTGAACAACTTTGATATTCCGACGGGTAGTGAACAGCCCTGGGGAAAGGCGTCAGCCAATGTACCGAGTGCCACCCAGTTTACCGTTGCGTGCGATATACGGGACCAGAAGGTTTATTATCGTACCATGTACAACAGCAACATCCGTTGCATTGATTTGAAAACGATAAATTTCGACAATGTAAAATATCAAGCGGATCCTTTGGATGAAACGAAGGAGCAACCGGTGGAAATGAAAGTGATAAAATAGCTACTGATCCTTTAACAGGAGTGGTGCAGGCGGAATAGGAAGTCGGTATTGACTATGAGTTGGAGAACAGAGATAATTTATGTTCTGGAAATAGGTATTGCAATGTAGATAGTGTAAAAAAACGATAGAATCCAATATAATCAATATCGCTTTTTATTTTAATTGTTTGTTTTTCATTTTTTATATTTGAAGCGACTTGAATAAAAAAGTAGCTATTAGCACATCAACATCTGTACTAATACCTTATATACAACCATACCAACACTGGCTCTCATTGTTGGTGCCACAAGTGCACCTGCAGCGATCCAATGCCTATATTACAAACAAAACTGTACCAACTTGTGTTGTAGGGGGGATAGCATCATTTCCATAGTTGCTAATAATAACTATATTTTGTTTTTCAAAATCATATTTGACATCGCATATAGGTTCGTTTGTTTCGTTGTAAAGAGTATAAATGTTATCAGATGCCTTTGAAAATTTTAGTAGATAAATAATTTCATCATTAAGGATAATCCCTGCTAAAAGTTCATTTTCCTTTTTAGTAGAGGGTACAAGGTAGAGTTTTTCTTGTTTATCCAAAAGATTTGCTATCATGGATTTTGTGAAATTATATTCGTCTAATAATGTCCTACTTTCAAGGGAGAGCGTTTGGGATGTGTGAGAAGAAAAAAGTTGTTTGATAGCTTCTGTAATTATCACCTTTAGAAATAGAAAACTTAGCTTCTTCTTATTGAGCTACATTCTCATTTAAAGAGTTTTTGTTACAAGAACTAATAAAGAAAAGATAAAAATAAACAATAGGCTTTTATTATGTATTTTTAGGTGTGAGATTTCACAAGTATACAAAAGAAATGATTAAAAGTTAATATGTAAAATTAATTATTTATCTTTTATTTTTCTCTTTAGTGCATTGATTATCCAATCTTTTGAATTATTCTTTTTTCTGTGGCTCTCCGTTTGGAATGGCCAATTTACAGATCAATAGAGTTCGTTTTTATTATTCTATTTTATTTAAGATACCCGTTGGCAGAGTTAAATATATACTAAGTTAATTCCGCCAACGGGTTTAATTAGTTGTCTTCGACTACAATGGTAGCTACCGAACGTGCTGGCAGCTGCAACTTTTTCAGCGGTTGTTCACCCATGTATCGCAGATTCTTGTCGATGGTGGTCAGATAAACTTTTCCTTTTTGGGCATGGTCACAGTTTAGGCTAATCACCTGATTTTCCTTTGAATAGTTGATGGCTACGGTCACCACTTCTTTCCCATCAGTATACGATGAAATCATCAGTGAAGTAGCGGCTTCCAAGTCACTTATCTTATAGGTAGGTTTTATGGCGATACGTTTCATACCCGGACGTACAAAGAAACTGTAGTTGGCAGTAGTCCACAGCATTTTGGTGGTAGAGATTTCACCGTCATATTGTAGTGACAATCCGTTTGAACCTTCAAGTGGCAATAGCTGAATGGGCACATCCTCGCCTAGTGATACGGCAGTCCACCATTGCCAAGCCGAAGCATTTGCCAAAGTTAGATCATTGTGGATGATGCGGGCTACATACAAGCCTAGGTTAATGCTGCGTTCCGGAGAGGCTGGCATAGTAATTTCTTCATTCTTTTCCAGAATGCAGTATTCTGATGCCCAAAATTTGGTGTTGTGACCGTTGGCTGAGAGCTCTTTGTGAATTCGGTTACGTATATCCACCAGCAAGGTAGCGGGGTAGGCCGACCAATAGTCGTGTGCTGCTACACAGTTAAACAGGTTTTTGAACTTCAGCACGCTGTATTGTCCGTCTTTGTAGAACATAGAGTGGATGATATCATCTGGAGTTTTAGCTATCGAATCAATTTCAAATAGATATTTCATGTCACCTACTTCTGGAATTAGAATTTTTGTGTCGATTTGAGCTTCGCTGATTGCTTTATCCAATTCTTCTACCATGCGGTAAAGGTCGGCTTTGGTGGCAAAGCTGCCTTCTTGGAAGGAATTGGCATGCCATTGCCCGTTTGGCTCATTGTTCGGGCTGATGTAATTTACGTGAAAGCCTTGTTCACGGAAATGTTGGGCACTCTTCACCAAGAAACGGGCAAAGTCATCGAATTTATCATTTTGCAGATTGATGCAATCTTGGTCAGTAGAAACTGTAGAAGCACTACGAGTCATAAAGTAGGGAGCTGAGTTCGTGAAAAACAGAAAGTTGTTCATGCCTCGTTCACGGGCCGCTTTCATGAACCATTGTTGTCCAGCTTGTTTGGTAAAGTCATATTTACCATCGGGTGAGAGGAAACATTCGGTACGGTTCCAGGAGTTATCCACCTCCTTTGCTTCACGGTTTTCGTAGCTTCCGGCTCCGATGTTTACGCGCCAGTTAGTCAAGGCCATACCGATGGGGTTACCTTTTTCGTCAAATTCACGTTTGAATAGTAAGTCGGCAATTTTTTCTTTTTTCTCTTGAGGCCAGTTTTTACCAATGAAGGCGCAGCGCCAAGCGTCTGAGGCGCTGAAGTTGTCTATTTCTTGATAGACGGTCTGTTTATCGATGATAAAAACCTTTTTATTCTGAGCGGCAAGTGGTTTCAGGCTTATGCTGAGGGTTAAAGCCGCAATTAAAATTGATATTTTTCTCATGGTATACAATTAAAAAGTAAGTCCCTATACTCGATGACGACACCAAGCATCCATCATAGCATAGGGACCCAACAAATATTAGGACTACTTAATAAAATTATATTTTGAAGTTAGTTTGTTTCAAGTTCGGGTTCTTATCCAATTCAGCTTGTGGAATCGGCATGTAACGGTTCCTGAATTTACGGATCTCGAGTACCACCTGGTTCTTTTCACCTTGGAAAATTGTAGCACGCTCCTCTTGGGGAATGCTTGTATCCATATCTACGGTACCTTGGTTAGAAGCATAGATTGGACCATTCAGTACGTCCTTGGCAATGTCCCAACGGATGATATCATCTCTTCTCAAGCCCTCGAAAGCAAATTCTACACGGCGCTCTCTTCTGAGCAATTCTCTCAGTTTAGCTTGTGTATTATATTTTGCTCTGTCTACTTTTGGCATGCCAGCTCTTTCTCTGATCAGGTCAATCAAGTCAGTAGCACCCGAAAGGTCTGTATTCTTTTCAATCATAGCTTCAGCCTTTGAGAGTAGGATTTCAGCATAACGGAACACAATCATATCCAGACCAGTGTTGTTTATATCTGAATATTGAGTCAGTGGTTTCATGTATTTACAGATAGAATAGCTAGTTTGAGAAGCATTTCTAGAATCAAGACGATGATCTTTGTTAGGTTCACCGTTAATGTTTCTGTCCAGCGTATTATAGATTCTCTTTCTACCCTTGTTATCCATCCAATCAGCACCCGAGTAAAGGATTGTAGCATAGAAACGAGGATCTCTATCTTTGTAAGGATGTTCTGGATTATACTCACCTTTAGCCTGAGCTTCTTCGATTGTCAGACCATCCTTCATTTCATATGCATCAATCAGAGATTGGATGGGTACGAATGCCGACCAACCGCCATCGATTACGTTACAGAATTCAATGATGGTTTGGTTTTTGTAGTCGTTCATTACTTTCTTTACAGCCAGAATGATTTCGCAGTTGTCTTCATTGGCTTCTTTGAACAATTCAGAGTAAGGAACTTCACCTTCTTGGTACAGATTATACACACCCAAGCTCTTGATTTCATTGGCAGCGTCAATCACTTCATCATACTTTTTGTAGAACAGACACAATCTTACCTTCAAGGCCAAAGCAGCACCGCGTGTAATTCTTCCTTTCTGTTTTGGACTTACGTCCAGTGCTCCGTCTTTGGTGATGTCATTTAGTTCATCAAGGATGAATTCCACTACATCAGTTTCTGGAGTAGCCGGCAGTTTGGCATCTTCCAAAGAAGGAACCACTTCTGTAACCAAGGGGATGTCACCATATGCAGTTACCATCATGTAGTAACGCCAAGCCCGTAGAAAGCGAACTTCGTTTTTCAACACTTCCAAACGTCTGGGATCATTGAAATGAATTTCTTTGGTAGTAACCTGATGCAAGAAGTTGTTACAACGGGTAATTAGAGTGTAGTTATACCAGTTGATGCCTGGAACGGCATGAGTAGCTGTACCATTGGCAAAAACAGCCCAGTTAGTATTGATGGCACAATAACCGTTATCACTGAACACGTCATTGTATATAGTATAATCTTGGTTGGCATAGTCATCATAACAACCTACAGCTAACATTTCTACATCTGCTTCTGTTTTTGGGAAAGTAGCGGTAGATAAGGCATCGTACGGCACTCTATCCAGCGAACAAGCTGTGAATAAGAGACCTGAAATAAGTGACAAATATATATTTCTCATAGTTGCTAAATTATAATGTAATATTAATACCAATAGAGTGAGTCTTCACGTGCGGATAGTATGCACCCCATCCTGCCGGAGCTTCAGGGTCGATACCTTGAGGAGTCTTGCTGAATGTAAGCAGGTTAGTACCGCTATAGTAAATTCTAGCAGATCCCAAGCGTACAGCTTGCAGCCATTCTTTAGGAACATTGAAACCAACTTGGATATCTTTCAGACGCAAGTAGTTGGTATTTACCAACCAGAAGTCTGAACAGGTAGTTTCCGGCAAGTTATATGTTCTGAATTTAGAAGCTCTAGGCCATTTGTTGGTTGGGTTTTCCGGGGTCCAGCGGCCTAACCAGTGATTTGAAGGATGACCAGAGTCACCGTTAAATTCACCGTAGAATTCATCAGTGAAGTAGCGTGATACGCCAGCGGCACCTTGGAAGAACAAGTTGATATCAAACATTTTCCATCTGGCACCCAGATTGAATGCGAAAGTATATTTCGGGTTTTCTGAGCTCAAGATTACCTTATCATCAGGGTTGATTTCACCATCTCCGTTTATGTCTACCAATTTGATATCACCAGGAATTAAACGGTCGTTGCTTATCATTGTGTATTTCGGAGCATTTGCTATTTCTTCCTTGCTTTGGAAGATACCGTCTGATTTGTAACCATAGAAGGCATTAAATTCCTTACCTACCATGCGAATAGTACGGGCATCTTTCTGAACGTCTACATTACCCAGTGATAAAATTTCGTTCTTGTTGTAAGTAAAGTTACCGCCAAAGTTCAGCTGAACTCCACCCAGTGTTTTATGCCAAGCCAAAGAAACCTCAAGTCCTTGGTTTCTCATAGCTCCCACATTGTCCCAGTAACCAGGATACCCATAAGTATTCGGTACATTTACCTGCATCAAGATACCAGTTGTCTTTCTGTTGTAGTATTCCAAAGTGACCTGCAGTTCGTTGAATAAAGTCATGTCTACAGCTGCACCCCAAGTAGTAGTCTTTTCCCAAGAGATATCCTGGATTTTATTTTCAGTTTGTACTGCACCACCGCTTACCTTGTTGTCGAATGGATATTTCGCGTTGGTAGCATATGTATTGATGTACGGATAGTAGTCGTTACCAATCTGTTGGTTACCGAGCATTCCCCAAGAACCTCTTACTTTCATGTCGGTTACTACTTCGTTGAAAGCAGTACCTTGTATAAAATCTTCGTTAGTTACGCGCCAAGCACCTGAGAATGAGGGGAACCATCCCCAACGGTTGCCTTCTGCAAAACGGGAAGAACCGTCACCTCTCGCGTTAGCTTCGAACAGATATTTGTCCATGTAGTTGTATTTCAAGCGGCCGAATACAGAATTCATTGCTAGTTCACGAGTATAACCAGAGTTTCTCATACCTACTACTGAACCACCATTCATATCAGTTACGTCTGATGACGGGAAGTTTTGTCTGTAAGCATCATCATATTCATAAGAATAGAGTTCTGTGTGGAAACCAGCCAAAGTGTTTACGGTGTGCTTCTGGGCGAAGGTCTTGTCGTAGTTCAACAAGATATCACCTTGTCTGCGGATTTCCTTAGTGTGGCTCTTAGTCAGGCGGATTGGACCGTCGTATTTGTTTGCATTATATTGCAAGTCTTTTCTGTACAGCTTGTAACTCTTGTTCACTACGTTATAAGAACCGTTGGCGGTAATTTTCAAACCGTCCCAGATATCGTATGAAAATTCAGCGAAAGCATTCAAGTAATCTTTGTCTGTATCACCGGTAGAACCCAAGTCTTGGAATGCAATGGGGTTACCATCGGCAATGGCACCATAAGTACCATCTTCATTTTTGTAAGGAACCATCGGAGAGATACGGTTTACTTGTCTGAATACTTGATAAGCAGCACCGTCTGACCAAGAAATCGGGTCAGTAGGCTCTTTCATCAATGTATTAGCGAAGTCCAGATTGATTCTTGATTTCAAGCGTTCAGTCAGCTTCAGATCTAAGTTGGTACGAACATTGAACTGTCTGTTAGAAGCGTTTTCAACGATACCTTCTTGTTTTACATAACCCAGGGAAGCTCTATACTTCGCCCATTCAGAACCACCGTCCATACCTATGTTATGGCGGTTCATGAAACCAGAGCCAGTATAGAACAAGTCGTACCAGTCAGTGTTGGGATGACCGTATGGGTCAGAACCCTCGGCATATTTACGGATGTCTTCTTGAGTGTAGGGTTTTCTCTTTTCAGCTTGTTCAGAAGAAGCGCCTTGAGAGATGGCATCCCAGTATTCAGCTTCATTGGTCAATTCAGCCAATTCAGCAGAGTTGGTACGGTCCATCAAATCGGCAGGTTTTGACCATCCGAACAAAGCACTGTAAGTCAATTTGGGTTTACCACTCTGTCCGCGCTTGGTAGTAATCAAGATTACACCGTTAGCAGCTTTAGAACCGTAGATGGCAGCTGAAGAAGCATCCTTCAATACAGAGATGCTTTCGATATCGCTCGGGTCAACCACGTTCATATCGCCTTCTACACCGTCAATCAAAACCATCGGAGAAGAAGCATTGAATGAACCCAAACCACGGATTAGAATTTTACCGGTATCCTGACCTGGCTGACCGCCGGCATTGGTTACAGTTACACCCGGTGCTAAACCTTGCAATCCCTGAGATATATTGGATATTGGTCTAGAAGCCAATGATTTAGAGTCAATCGTAGCAACAGCGCCGGTCATGTTAACTTTCTTCTGCGAACCGTAACCTACTACAACAACTTCGTCCAGTAATTCGGTATCGTCCACCAGCTTTACAGCCATCTGTTTGCCAAATTGTGCAGTCAGTACCTGAGTTTTGTAGCCGATGAAAGAAATTTCAATTTTGGCATTTGGGGTACTCAAATTCAGTGTAAAGTTACCGTTGATGTCGGTCACAGTGCCGTTGGTAGTACCTTGCTCTACTACTGAAGCACCGATTACCGGTTCACCAGTAGAATCGATAACGTTACCTTTGGCTGTTTTCTTGTCTTGTTGAGCAATTCTAGTCGCTACGTTAGTAATTTTAGAGAGAGTTATATTGTTACCTAGCACCTTGCAATCAATATCGGTGTTGTCAAAGATGCCTTTCAGCAGCTCTATTACATCGGTATTGCTTCCATTTACATATACGGTGCGTTTTACGTCCACATCGTTCTTGTCATATACAAACAAATAATCCGTTTGTTTCTCAACTTGTTGAATCACAGATTCAATGGTATAATTCTGTGTCTTAAGGGATACTTTTTGATCCATGTACTCGGTTACACTCGCCAGGGCAGTATTTACGCCTAAAAAAAGAGCATAAGCCGAAACCATACCAACTTTAACGATATGGTTACAGTTTGAAATAACTTTTTTGTAGGAATTAAAATCCATAATTTACTTTAATTTAATCATTAGTATTTTGTTTAAGATCAGATGGCTTCAAGCCACGGGCGGTATTATTTTCGGAACCGCCTTACGTTACGCTACAATAGGGTGTTTTACATAGGCATTTTATAATTTATAAGTTACACAATTTATAAGATGATAATTTTTTTATTTTCGTAATCAATTTGATAGTCAAAATGATTGGTTTCTTTCAGCACTCGTATGATGTGTTCCAGTCCATCTTTGGCACGGAACTTACCGGTGCAGTAGGGTGATTTTCTGGTTAAAGAAGTATTTCTGATTTGGAATTCAACATCATAGTATTCTTGCAGTTTGTCGAACACTTCCAACAGAGGTTCGTTAAAATAGAGTATCCCTTTGCGCCACAGATAATTGTTAGTATTTTCAATCGGTTTGACCTTCAATACTCCTTGGCATAGCGCTGCACGCTGGTTGGGGGTAAGAATTACGGCCGATGATTTTTTTGCATTAGTAGTGACTTCCACTTTACCGTTCAATAGGGCCGCTTCAAATTGAGGAGAATCCTGATAGTCGTATACATTAAAGGAAGTACCTACCGCTTTTACTTGATATTTAGAAGTAGAAACGATAAAGGGATGCTCCTTGTCGGATTTTACTTCGAAGAATCCTTCACCGTCAAGTTCTACCAGGCGTTTTTTTCCGTTAAATTTCGAGGGGAAGGTCAGGGTACTGCCGGAGTTCAGCCATACCTTGGATCCGTCGGCCAGCATTATTTCTACATGCTGTCCAGTTGGTACATGGATTTGGTGTTGTAGTTCGTGGTGGGTTGTTGTTGTCTGCCGGTTCAAGAAGAAGTGCAGGGCAAAGCCCAGCACGAAGATAGCCGCTACCTTCATGAAAGATATGGCATAATGTTTCCACGGGAGGATTTTAGCTTTTTTGGGGAGGGCAACTTCTGTTTGTTCGGACATGTCCTCAATCCAGTAACTCATTTCAAACAGACGGCAAAGCTGTTGGTAGTAACGCTGGTGTTCTATCTCCGCTTCTATCCATTCAGTAATTCGTTGAGTTTCTTCATCCGAAACCTCTCCTTTAAAATAAGCTATTAATAATTCGTCGTCCATAATTCTTTATCGTTTGTAATAATGGCGACTGAAGGAAGGGATTCCCTAGTGTTGATTCAGGAAATTAACTTCTATTAAGAAATTCATCCCTTATTGATTGGGTTCATAAAACAGAGCCAAGTTAAGATAGGGAGGTAGTCTTTGAGGGCAGCACGAAGTTCTTTAAGGGCCTTGTTCATGTGATAATCTACCCCTTTGACCGAGATGCCCAGAGTTTGGGCAATTTCCTTTCCCGATTTATTTTCAAAGCGGTTCATAATGAATACCTTTTTGGTTTGTTCCGGTAATTGGTTGAGGGTTTTCATTACGATAGATTTGATTTCCTGTGAGAAAATATAGCTGGGATTACAGCCTTCCAAGTTTGAGATTCGGATAGCTAGTTCGCGCTGTTTCCATTGTATAAGATCATCTTTGGTATCTTCCCGTCGTACTTGTGTTTTGAGATAATCCAACGATTTATGTTTCACGATGGTGATAAGGAGAGCCATGGGGTTATCAACCGATTCCACCTTCATGGTTTCGAGCAGTTGCAGGAAGGCGTCCATAGTGATGTCTTCAGAAGCTTGCTTATTGCGCACATAAAAGCATGCAAAGTTGCAAACCTTATTAAACGAACTTTTATACAAAAGATTGAATCGTTCCACTTCCGAAAGGCTACCATGTGTCGACATTCTATGTATTTTTAAGATAAACAATTCGCAAAAATAGTTTTTTTTTGCAAAAGTAACAATCTGACTGCATATTTCTTTCAGTATTCATTCTTAACTAGAGGAAAGTAGTATTACCCCCTAAAAACGTTTACATGTATATGCCTTTTCCCTATTGTTTATTATTCGGTGATATCAAGCAGCTGACAATTGAAGCTGTTGCGATTCCAATCATTGGGGGCGATCACAAATTTTTTTCTTATAACAATATATATATTACATTTTTATATAGAATATGATTCAATCTAGGATCCACAACAGTTTGGGAAAACGATCGCGAATTGTAGAATAATAAAAAGATACCATAAAAAATAACATTAGGCAGTAGGTTCAGTACCTTGCCGTTTTTTTGTGTCCGGCCGGATAGGCTCAGGCATTTTTTATTATCAGCCAATTACAGAAAACTGTTCTAACGATAAAAATGCTTCTTTCCTGAGAAAAAACGTATGTCGCAATATAATTGCAACGAACTGCCGTATCTTGTCCCCGAAATCATAAATGTATAACCCCAAACAAACCATGTTATGTTGAATGAAAACAACCGGTCCTCGGACCGGATCCTGACCGAGAGGATCCTGGACGATCCAGACATGATCCTGAAAATTGAGAATCCTTCCCTGAAGCAGCAGATGGCTGCCGTACAGAAGAAACCTGAGCTGATCGCCAGCTTGCCGCTTGCGGGAGAAAAGGTGCAGCTTGCGGCGGTTATCGCCTGCCCGGAAAGCATCCTGCTTGTAGATACTCCCGCACCTGCCGCCTGCTTCATGGCCGTGGAACGGATGCTCAAAGCGGAACTTCTTCCCGTGCCGGGTGTCCTGAATGCGGCAAGGGAGTTGATACTGCAGATGAAGAAGGATAAAGCCGATGGAAGATCAAGCGGAGCCGCCATTGAGAAATTCCTGGATGAAGTCAAACCCATTAAAAACTAATCGCCATGCCTACCATTTTAGAACGCCTGGCCGCATTGTTCAGCCGGGATATGCGGGCCGTCCTCCGCAATCCGCGTGCCATCAGTATGATCGAGAATCCTTCCATACGGGTCCAGATGGCCGCCATCCGGAGGGATAAAAGTGTCATCTGCTTTATAGACAAGCCGGTGGAAAAAGTACAGCTCGCCGCAGTCAGGAATGCACCACACAATATTCATTTCATCGCTTCGCCCGGTGAGAGGGTGCAGCTCTCCGTTATCAGGAGCAGGCCGGCCTACATCGGCTTTATTTCCAATCCAACGGAAAAAGCACAATTGACAGCCGTTGAAAGGAGGGCTGAATGTATCTCCCTGATAAGCAAGCCTGCGGTAAAGGTACAGTTAATGGCTGTCCTGAAAGATCCGGCACATATCGCCTCCATCAAAGAACCGGCCGAGAAGGTACAACTGGCGGCGGTCCAGAAGAACCCTGAATACATCCGCCACATTGAATCACCTACGGTGAAAGTACAGCATATGGCTATTCAAGGCAACGCGGATACCCTGCGGCACATCAAGTCCCCGGCAGATACCGTACAGTTGGCGGCAGTCCAAGCCAAAGGAGAAACCATCAGGTATGTGTCCGAACCCTCGGAGGTGGTACAACTGGCTGCCGTCAGAAGCAATCCATTGAATATACGGTATATTGAAAATCCTACGGAGAAAGTCCAGTTCTCCGTCCTGCATGCCGACAGGGAGGCGGCTGCGCTTATCAGCTCTCCTTCAGAGGCAGTCAGGAAACAGGCCGAAGAGATGTACGGGCTGAAGCTGGAGAAGCAGGAGAAGCCGGCGGACCGGGAAGCGGAGCCGTCATCCGAAGCGCCGGAATCTTCCGCAACACGGCGCACACCCAGAAAAAAGACCGAACAGAGTACGCAATCCACGCGAAAACCTTCCGCCAGGCAGGTTAAGACGGCAATAACCAAACTGGATAAGGAGCTCCGGGAAATCCGGGAACTCCCACAGGGTAAGGACAGGGAGCAAAGACTTATCAAGGCCTTTGAGGAATTCAATTCATCCGCCGTCCCCGAAAAGAAAGGGTGCAACGTGGAGAGCATCCTCAAGGATCTTCGCGGGAAGGGAGTCAAGGTGGAAGCCATGAAAGCCGAAGAGTGGCACTCCCTGATGAATGGAAAGGCCATACAACCCTCCCTTATATCCGGAGCGTCCAAGCCGGCCGCAAAGGGAGCCTCTTTCATGCTTACCAAGACTCCGGTCGGGTATGCGGTAAAAGCTGTGAATACGGTCAACAGCCTTACCCGGCAGGCCAGTGCCGACATGTAACGTACCAATGTACGACCGATAAAAACATGTTTTTTGAATTTACTTGTTTACTTGAGTCCTGCTTAAGTAAACAAGTATTTCTCTTTAATGACCAATCAAGTAACATACTTATTCTTTCATGGGATGAAACAGATATCCGAACATCTTTTCACAACCGAGGAGCAGGCAATCATAGCCCGCAGTAAGGCGGAAGGCAGTTACATGAAAGCTCCGAACGGACAGGCAACCAACCTGAATAAAAAGCAGTGGGCACAGGTACGTACCCGGGCATTCAGGGAGTGGTTCGGGGATTGGGAGAACAATCCGGATGAAGCATCCAAGGTCAGAGATGCCAATGGGGAGCCTCTGGTGGTGTATCATGGCACTCCGATTTCACGGGATCAGGCGGCTGACAGGAGTAAATTCAGAATTGCCGATGATTGGGAGATTCAAACAATTAACGCACCTTTCCATACGTTCAGGGGTGGTGCATACAATGGACTGATCTTTACCTCTTTGACGGAAGAAAAAGCCAGAAGTATCGGTGAAACGCGCAGCATGAGTATCCCGGACAGTGAAGACGGAAGGGAACAGTGGACCACAGACAGTTATGTGTATGACCTCTTCGTCAATGCCAGGCAACCGTTTGACGTAAAGAATCCAAATGCCGTAAAAGATATCCTGGACGCATTAGAAGGACAGCTCACGGCCTATGATTTCTATCTTGGCATGGAAGTTCCCGTTTCCCGGAAAGAGGCGGAAAAGATATTGGAAGGGGGAAATTCATGGCGTGTGGTTGAGACACCTTCCATGCAGGAAATCATCCGGTCACGAGGATATGACGCCATCCATGCCTTGGATGAAGGTGTTCAATATATGGCGGTATTCGCTCCAAACCAATTAAAGGCATCCGGTAAATATTTATATTCCGAACGGAACACAGGTGTTTTTTCACCGGGCAACAACGACATACGTTTCCGGGAAGTCCATCATGGCGTCCCCGCTTCCTTTACCGGTTACAGGAGTATGAAAACGGAAACGGTCCGCAATGACAATATTCCTGCCGTCTTAGCTGCCCTCCGTGAGAAGCTGGAGGATACGGAACAGGAATGGCAGGACAGGATTCTTGATTATATCGCAGAGAATTATCCTACACAAACGACCGTTTCCGCACAGACAAGATCTCCGGAAGGACTGAAGGAGAGGGAGGCAATGAAAAAAGACAAAACACTCAGGAAGATGAAAGAAGAAGCCGTTGCGGCATTGAATACCGCTGATGAAAAAGTAATGGAAGCGTTCAAAAAAGAGAATGGTGATATACTCTTTCGTGAGGTCAAAGAAAATGACGGCGGCAAATCTTTGGTGGGCCTGCATAATATCAGTGAGGAGAAGCTGCTTAAAGCCTTGAAGCTTGGAGGGCTTGCCAATCCCAGTGCCGCCGTGATTGATATAGCCAGGCAGTCACATGAAGGATACGGGGAGATTTCCCTGATACTCCCTTCTTCCATGATTGACAAACGTACCGGAAGGAATGCCGGAACATTCAGCGGGGACGCGTGGACCCCCGTCTATCCGCAAATAGAAAGGCAGTTTTCCGGTGACGGTAGCGGGCGTGTCCGGGATGCCATTTCCAGGCTGCCACAAGAGATGCAACCGAATGTACGCAGTGCCTGGAACAGCTACATGGACGGGCGCGACGAGGGGAGTGCGTTCGCTTATCAGTTTTTATATGAAAGAGGCGAGGCACCCGAATTCAGGAAGATAGAGCCGCTCTTTGGGGAACATCTGCGGAACCGGATATCCGCCATCGACGCGCTCGATGACTATGATGAACGCAACACGGCCCTGTTGGAGGTTTATATAGAAGAGAATTTCGGTGGTGATCAAACAAAATTTAAAGATTATATCGAAACAAGGAAACGGGTATTACAGGATAAAATACAAGCGTTCCCGGAACAAAAACAAAAAGGTTTGGCTTACAGAAAAGCGGTCCAGAAGCTGAATGATATAGAAGAAAGGGGCTATGAATACAGTTCCGTACAAGACTTCTATGACAGGGTGAAGGCAGATATCCGCCAGGCCGGCAGTGTTGATACCTACCATACCCTGCAGGATGCCTTGGATAAGATCAACGGATCGGAAGCGCTGAGCAGGCAGTATGCGGAGTGGAAGGAAAGCCTTGCGGACAAATATGGTATCAAGGAGGTACTTTTCAAAGGTTATACTCCGGATGGTGCCAGGATCTACCTTCCCCATACCCTGGAGAATGTCTCCGGGTTAATGAAACGGCAGGGCCTGGCCGCTGCAACCGGCTGGGGAGGTTCCTTCTCTGAATTCGCGGCCGCTCTTATGAAGCCGGTCGGCACACTGGACGGTATTCGCCGGCAGAAGGGAAGACTGACCACTGACCATAGTGATCTGGAGGCATTCAGGGACAAATGGCAGGAGGTCTACTTTGATCTGGGAATCAAGCTTAACCCGGGCGGTGGCACCTTTGATGATACCGGCCTTTACCGTGTGGAGGATATCGCGTTGAAACCTGATCCCGGGAGTTTTGCCAAACGTGAGTACGGGGTGGAACTTACCGGGGAGGATGTACGGCAACTTAAAGAGATGGTTGATGCCATACAAAATGAATATCCCGCCATGTATTTTGAAACCAAATTCGAGCGTCCGGTCTATTTGAATGAATTTGTAGCAGCGGTCGTGCCGGAGAATGTAAGTGAAGACGTTTCCAAAGCGGTCCGTGAAAGCGGGCTGCAAGTGTTTGTTTATAAACCCAAGGATGAATCCTCGAGAAACGAGGCTGTGAAACTGGCGTCGGAAATTAAAGGTGTACGGTTCCGGCTTGCGGGTGGGACGGGAGCCTTCACTCCTGCCTGTACAGCAAGCGGGCAGGTTTTCCTTTCCGGGGATGAACGGATGGCGGAACTCTCCCGCCATGCCGTTTTCCTGGCCCGCAAACAGCACATCCCCGTGAACATCATCCATTCCATCGGCGAGGTGGATTCTCCCAAAGTACGTGCCCTTATTGCGGGCGGGAAGGATATAAGGGGCTGGTATGACATCCCTTCGGACCGTATCTGCCTGTACCTGCCCAAAGCGCGCGGCAAGGAGGATATCGAGCGTACCCTGCTGCACGAAGGAGTGGGGCATTACGGCCTGCGCAGACTGGCCGGGCGGAAGCATATGGACGCGTTCCTGGATGACATCTTCGCCGGATGCGGGGAAAAGGTGCGCGGGGAGATTATCCGGCTGGCCGGTACGGGAAAAATGGATATACGTACCGCAACGGAAGAATACCTGGCATGTATGGCCGAAAGCGGGGCGGATGCCCGTGTATGGGACAAGATCCGCCTTGCCTTCAGGAACCTTCTGCGGAAGTTAGGTTTCAGCATCGAGGTTGATGACAGGGAGCTGAAGGGTCTGCTCGCGGCCAGCCGGGAAAACCTGAAGAGAACGGCGGCCACCCGCATACCGGAAAAGATACAGACCCCGAAAGGAGAACTTGAGCTTACCCCCGGATATGCCGCCGGATCTCTCAGAAGTAAAGACGGAGTCCGGGATGTCACACCGTTCCTGAAGGAGATGAAGAGGGCCGGGCTGAAGCCGGCCTCCCTCAGTCCGGAGGAATGGAAATCTCTTTTCAGCGGTAAAGGAATAGCGCTTCCCGACGGCAGGATGCTTATGGCCGTAAAGGAACCGGCCGGATATGGACTGAAGATAACCGCTCCGGCTCTCCGGAGTATCAAAACGGCAGAAATGGAAATATAAGATTTGGATTATGAATATGGATAAGAATGATTCTTTCGACGGGCCCCTGCAGGAGGGCAGACATACGACCCTGCGTTCCTTTTCCTGGGGAAACAGGGAGTTTACCATTTCCTCAGACAAAATCAGCCTGTATGTGGGGGGCATACCCTATGACACGAAGCCGATGCTGGATATTCTCCGCGGATCCGGAGTAGATCCCGGGAAACTCTCTCCCGCCAGGTGGATCTCTTTGCTCCGGGGGCAGCCTACACGCCTGCCGGGTTGTGAAAAGCCGTTCATGCTGTTCAAAGCCCCATCCGGATATACTCTCAGGTGCCTGGAAATAACCAGGGGCAGGAACAGGGCTTTCCAGACGGAAATGTAGTATGACACATGTAAATACTTAAAGAGTAAATCGTATATCAATCAAATTAAAGTAATCAGATTATTGAAGTAAATCATTAAAGTAAATTGTTATGGAGAATCTTATTCCTTATATCAAGCTTATTATTCTGGCACTGGCCTGCCTGGTGACGGGAGTTTGCACCCTGAACCGGAAATGGTATGTCAACCTGCCTGTCTTTCTTATATGCATAGCGGGCGAGACCTTCATGGCATACCTGTTCTTTCCCGCATACGCATTATGGCCGGCCTGCGGTTCGGTGGCCATATTCGCTTTCTCCACCGCATGGGAACATCTCAAGCCTTCAGGACGGAAAGAGAACAAGTCCCCGATCAGGTTGCCCGTCATTTCCGGGGTTCCATACCGCCATCTGGAATTCTATTACTATTATTCCAATTTCCTGGTCTATGGAGGGGCCGGTTCGGGAAAGACAAAGAGTATCGGCAAATGGCTGCTGGAGGAATATATCAGGCTGGGCTTCGCAGGGTTCATCTACGATTTTAAGGACGTGGACTACACGCAGACGGCCTATAACCTGACAAAGAAGTACGGCTACCCGCACAAGTTTTACTACGTGAGTTTCGACAAGCCGGAACGTTCATACCGGTTCAACCCGCTCAAGGTGGTAAAGGACCGTACCGAGCTGATGCAGCTCATGGAAGATGTCCTGCTCGCACTGCTTCCCAAGGGGGAAAAGCAGAATGAATGGGTGGCCGGGGGGCTGGGTATCCTGCGCGGGGTAGCCTTCCGCTTTTGGGATGAATTTCCCGAGTATTGCACGCTGCCCCATATCATGGCCTTTATCATGACCGCCTCTACCAGGCAGCTGTCCATATTCCTGCAGCAGAACCTCGTTGCGGAAATGATGGCCGGCGCGTATCTCAAGGCCGAAGGTTCCGAAAAGACCCAGGCATCCTACCTTTCCACCCTGTGTAACAACCTGTCGACCATTTCACAGAATGAAGAGATAGCCTATATCCTTTCAGGGGATGATTTTGACTTCAACCTGATCGATCTGGAAGATCCGAAACTCTTTGCCATCAGCAACAATTTTTCCAAGAATTCGGTCTATGCCCCGGTGATAGGCATGCTTATGAGCATATCCACCCGCCAGTTCACCATGCAGAACAAAGTGCCTTTCGTCTATTTCCTGGATGAAATGACAACGGTCAATATCAAGAACTTTGAGACGCTGCCTTCGGTCCTGCGCGAATACAAGGTCGGCTTTGTGCTGCTTACACAGTCCGGCGCAAAACTGGAAGCCCTGTATGGTAAACTCGACCGGGCCTCCGTGGAAGCCAATTTCGGAATCCAGTTCTTCGGGCGTACCAAGGATGTGGAAGCCCTGAAATATTATCCGCAGATGTTCGGTAAGGAGGAAAAGGAAAGAAAATCCCGGAGCACGGGAAAAAGCGGCAGCAGTTCGAACCGGAGCGTTACCATCTCTTCCCAGAAAGAGGATATCTACCAGGGAAGGGATTTTGCGGATCTCGAGCCGGGAGAGTTCATCGGATCCGCCACCCGTGCCAATGTCAGATATTTCAAGGTGATGCTCGGGGAGTTTAAAGAAAAGGATGAAAAACCGCTGCCCGACGTCCGGGTCCTGGAACCGGGAGAAATATCCGGGAATTTTGCCAGGATCCTTGAGGAGGTACGCTCCCTTTTCCCATGTGAATAGTAAGGACAGGCCGGGGCTACAGATCCCTTCCGGAAAGAAGATCCGTCCCCAGCCTTTTAAGTTCCTGAATAATTGCCTTCCTGGGATTTACCACAAACCGGTAAATCCGGAAGGTGTTGGCATACAGACGTCTTTCTTCCTTCAGCTCCCCTTTGAGAACTTCCTGTTTGAGCTTCGATACCGCCTCGTTCTTCAGTTCGTTTTTGGCCTGCCAGTTCTCGGAATACTTCCTCAGGCTTTCATCCCTGGAATAGTAATTAGGGAAATAGTCATATGACTGATTGAAGCGTGAAGCGCACCGGGAGGACCATTGGGAGCGGTCAAAACCGACCACGACTTCCCTGCCTTCAAGTACCTGCCGGTTTCCCCTGCTTTTTGACAGCGGGGAGAGTGATACGGTCTGCGTCCTGTCCATGCGGGAAACGATCACATGTACATGAAGCTGGAGCCCGGGCTTCTTATCTCCCGCCTTTGCCCTGCCGGCCTTAACCTCCGGATCATCATTCTTATAGTGGCGTTCCGTTTCCACACGGCCGTACCAGACCAGGTCATCCCCTGATTTTATTTTCTCACGGTAGAAGTTACGGGCATATTCATCCATACATTCGCGGGTGAATTTCTTCATCTGTGCCAGCACACTCTCCTGCTCCCCGGGAGTCAGTTCCGAGAACTCCCCGACCTTCCGTCCGGTCACCCTTTCTATCAGATGTCTCTGTTCGTCACCGCTGGGATTGATGGAAAGCATATAGAATTTGTCATCGTTGCTTTTCAGGGTCCTGTGGTTGTTGTCTATATGATTCTTGACAGTCAGGGGTATAACATAATCTTTTTGCTGTGAGAAAAAATTGTCATAATAGGGACGCTCGACCTGGGACTCCTTACTCAGGTAGTCTACCAGCCGGGTGCATTTTCCCTTGTTATCCGGTACCTGCGGAGTGTTTCCCGGCCTATGCGGTTTACAATACATATTCCTCGTTGATCTTCTTGATAAGCAGCTGCAGGGTGTTGACGGGGACTCTTACATCATCGCTGTATTTTATCCTTGGAAACTTCTCCGGATCAAGCTGGTATTTTACCAGTTCGGCCAACCGTTTGAGCTTGTCCTGGTATACGGCGGCACCCTCCATCCGGAGATCATCCGCCTGAAGCCTTTCCTTCAATTTCCGGTTTTCATCTTTCAGATCCCGGAGCTCGTTCATCAACCGGGCATAATCGGGTGACTCCTGCGGGGTGTTGTTTATGGCGGAGAGTTTCTCAAGTACGGGCTTGAGTATATCCCGTTCCTGGGACTTGATAATTCTGACAACGTCCTCAATTCTCTTTTCCACCAATGCCGTCGGATTCCGGGATGCGTAGCGGGGATTGAATCCTGTGATTTCAAAAAATGTAATCATTCTGTCAATACAGGAATTGGCGGAATCACCTCCCTGAAAAATTTCCATACGCTTTTTTACGCTTGGAGAAACCCGAATCATTTTAGTCAAAAATTCTTTGTTCGTATTCATTTTCGTTACAGATTATTGTTCTGATACAAAGGTAAATGAAAGAGTTTTTGCAGTCAAGCGTTACAGTATCCCTCTGAGGGTAATATTTTGTAATGTTTTGAAAATTAGTAAAATAACAAGTCGTTTACATAATATTTACCGAAAGTAGAAGGGCTAATTTACTTAGGGTCAGCAAGATAATTCTTTCCTGTATACGTTTGTCTACGCAAAGTATAAGATGTATACATATAACAGGTTAATTATCAACGCTATGCGTCGATTCATGTTCCCGTGTGCGGGAACTCCTCTTGCTTTTCCTTAATCAGGAATTCACTAAGGGGCCTCCGGTCCCCTTAGCCCTGGAGGGTCCGGAGGGTTACAAGCATCCTCAGCCGGCAGCACAATCCGGAGGCTTTCCCTTGAAAAAACGTGACTGTCAGGAAGGGAGAAAACCGGTGGGAGAAAGTCGTGGGATGCATGTAGAATCCCCCAAGAAAGGAAAATCCTCCAGTCTGATCCCTGCCGAAAGTGGAACAAAAACCTCAAAGATTCGCAAACTTCTGCTGCTCGGACTTACCCACCGTGAAATTGCCGACCTTATCAAGAAAGACAAGTTGGTGAACGGGCACAAATCGCTCAAAGACCTCATTCTTGAAATGGAGGATGAAGTGTTGGCAGGTGCAGGTGTGGATGTGTTTGAGGAAGTGTTCAAGCTCATCTTCACCAAGCTGTTCGATGAAATGGAAAGCGGACGCAAGCCCGACCGCAATCGGTAACTGTTGGAAATCCAACGCCAACACCTGCAAGAGAAAACCGATACGGAGACGAAACACAAGGCGGAAGTGTCAAGGCTCAACGCCTTGCTAATCAAAGCAGCCGATTGGTTACCGTTGTTCCGTTCCATGCTCCGTGTGGAAAAACAATGCCTTGCCGTTGGCTTCACTAAAGAACAGACCACCCGTTTAATGACGGGCAAGCCGATGGAATACAGAGGTGAACCCTATTCCGATGAACACAAACACAAGTTCAAGGCAGATGATGTCACCGCCCAAGTCGGCAGGCTGGAAGGCAAGTTAATGCTTGCTATCAATGGGGCAAATATTGGGGAGTGGTTCAAAGAACAGTTTGAACGGCTGCGAAAACGCATAGAATTGAGGTCTGAAAATAAGAAGGGTACAGGATTGAAATTTTAGTTTCAGCATCCCTACAAACGGAAATGCCATTTGCTCTCATAACCGAGCAAATGGCATCATCTCAATTGGCGGCTTCAATAGCTTGTTCTACAATATGCGTGGCTTCATGCAATAAGTGTTTACTCTCTTTACGCAGGGCAAAACTTTGTCGCACCATTTCCGTCAGTTTTACTTGTTCCGCCATTGGCAATATGGGAATAACCACTTCTTCTATCTCCGATGGTTTCCAATGTTGAATGATAGAACCTCCAGCATCCCGTTCTGCCTGCATCTTCACCACAACCGAATTGATTACCAAGGTCAGATAGTCAGACAGCACCTCTTTATCGGTTACCGTCAAATGGATGATAGCCCCTGAAGTGATAACATCAAGCGGTTCGTCCATCTTATAGGCTATGCCCACACTTCCGTCTTTGGAGAGCAAGATGGTATCTTCTTTTGGGCGGATGACATCTTTAAAAGCTGTGCGGTCTAAATAGATAGTCGGTTCAGACAATCCGAATTTCGAGAGGTCGGCCACTCTGACGAACGGAACACCCTCATCACCGTAAGCGTCACTGCCCGGTTCTACCGATTTGGTGAGTGTGGCTATCTGCTTTATTGTCTTGGTATTGTGCCGTTTCAGTTCGCTAAAAAGATAGTCGTATTTAGACTGGTAGTATTCCGAATCCAACCTGCCACTCTCTAAGAAGCTATCCGATAACTTTTTGCAGGTACACACAGTTGTCGGCTGGTGGCTCTTGCTCGCTGCAATTCCAATTTCAACGAGAAGAAGCCAAGCTGCCAAACGCTCCTCTTGCAATATCTTATTATATAAACTACTGTAAACCAGTGATTTACCCCCCCCGTTTTCTATAGCAGTTTCTACGGTAAGCTTCGCATTTTCAAGTAATTGCATAGCTTCTTTGCGCAACTCAAAGCTCTTTTGCACATGTAGGGCTATCTCGTCTTGCACTTCTTGACGGATAAGTGGAAGAGGAATTCTTTCCAACTCCGACTTGCCGATAGCTGTTAAGATAGTACCCGAACATCCTTTCTTCATTAGGTTTTGAATGGGCAGCGACTTGAACAGCGTGAGCAGTGTTTCGGGATTGAGCTTTGACGACTGCAACACATAGAAGCCTGTGGAACACAATGCGCCCTCGTATTCATCGGTTACCAAAGCACAACTGTCGATTGAGCCTTCAACCGATGACACTATCACATCGCCCCGATGTACAATCCTGCGGGCACGTGTGGGCAAATCTTCTCCGCACTGTTCATCACACCCTGTTATCTCGCCCGACTTGCCGATATTGGCAAGTTCAATGTACTTATAGCGAACATTATCTTCGGGATTGTAGTTATCGTCCTTAATGTCGCATACATCACCAAGCAGCCCGAAACCATTCGGATACGCTTCCACGAGGCGAGCATAATCCTCATACTTTGGCAGATAATATTCCGAATCGAAACGCCCTGTTTCGAGGAACGACTCTTTGAGTGTCTTTACATTGTAGGCTTCGGGATTGGTCGCAAAATCAGTCATGCCCAAACATTCCAAGAGGTAGGTTTCGGCAGAGGTGTAAAGTCTGAGGGATTCATCCCTTTGTTTATTAGCACCTTTAACTTTTTCGGCTACTTGTAGCTGTATATCTAAAGGTGTGGCTACAATTTGTATGTCGTTGAACTCTATAAGTTTTATTTCTGGACGAGTGGCTTTCATACCTCTTCTTCTAAATTGATGATAACCAAACTCGCTATTTATGAATGTGGACAAGTAATAAGGATTTATTAAGCTATCACCAATCCGTAGAAGACCCACATGGGCACTGGTATTTGCTTCGGGAAAGCCCCTTGGTACAACGGCACTCTTACCAAAATATATACCTGTTTTTGTAACAAGAACATCTCCTTCTTTTAATGCGGATTTTGAAAGTGCAACATGTACTTCGGGAGATATAAAACGATATATATTATCATCTATATATCCATTTTGTACAGATTCGCTAAGAAGGAAAAGTACTCCACTTTCCTTATAATTGGGGGCATTATGGTCTCCATCTGTAATTAGCGAGCAAATATTATCCAATCTTTTCTTCGGATAACTACACTGCTCAATGCAACGCATTAAATTGACATAGAATTTGGAATAAAATTCTGAGCCAATAGTGAAATTGTTTTCCAACTTTTTCAATGTAACTTCGGTCGCTTCCAGCCCCTCCAACAAAGCCTTATACTTTACTTCGTCAAAGGGGCATCCGCGAAAAAAGAGAGGTGCTCTTTCTTTGCGAACTCAGCAAAAGCCTCGGCTATACCGTCTTGTGTCAAGCCATCGTGATTGAACAAGTCGTGCTTCACAATCAAATGCCCGTGGCTGTCGAGCAAAGGAATGTTGTTACCCTCTTCGTCAACGGTACTGCGGTAGATTTTATCTCCGCTATTATCCTTGCTCGGCTCTTGCATGGTGGCGAAGAAGATGTTGTAATCGTCCACCTTGGGGCAAAGCTCATCGTCCCACTTTTGCACGAACAGCACGCTTGTTTTCGTACCTGTGTGCGGTTTGAACACATTGCCATGCAGACCTACGATTGCCAAAATGCGGCAACGGTCGGCAATGTATTCACGAAGCGATTTATCGCTACTGTTATTGAAACGACCTTGTGGCAATACGATAGCCATGCGTCCGCCGGGCTTCAGAAAGTCGAGGTTACGCTCCACAAACAAAATATCACGGCTCATATTGGTGGCTTGCTTCAATTTTGTTTTGCGGAATGTACCGTCGCTCATCTGATATACCGTTTCGCCATCGTTATTTAGCGCATCGGTAAAGGTGGGTTCGCCCACAACCGTTTTCGAGCCTTTGGGTACATTCTTCAATTTCTCCAACGTTGCAGTGCGGCTCAAATCGTATTTGGCAAGGATACGGCTCTCTTTTACGTCACCTGCAAATGGAGGGTTAGCCATGATAATATCGAAGTTAAAATCGCGGTTGCTGTTCTTATCGGCACGCAATTTTCTCAGTTTCTTCCAACCCTCGAAATAGGTATCGCTCCAATTCTCATCCTTTACGGTTTCCTCCCAACGCTCATAGTCGAGAGTGTTAAGGTGCATCACGTTGGTTTGTCCGTCACCTGCAATAAGATTGAGCGTGCGAGCCACACGCACCGCCTTTTCGTCAAAGTCAATGGCAAACACATTGTTCTGTACATAGTCGGTGCATTCGGCAGGTTTCTCTTCCAAGGTGAACAAATGGCTGCGGCTTAGTCCTTTCGACTTCAAGATGTTTTCCCAAACGTGGAATATCGTGTGAACGGGGAAGCCGCAACTGCCCGCAGCCGTGTCTATCATCTTTTCATCGGCTTTGGGATTAAGCATTTTCACGCACATATCAATCACGTATCGGGGCGTGAAGTACTGACCTTTCTCGCCCTTGCTACTCTTGTTGATAAGATACTCAAACGCTTCATCCACCACATCAAGGTTGGAGTTGAACAGCTTGACATCTTGCAGTGAAGCTACACAAACCGAAAGATGCGAGGGCGTAAGCAAAATCTTTGCATCATCGGTAAAAACTCCCTGCCACTTCTCTTTCGCTTGGTCGAACAGGGTTTGCAACTTGTCTCTCAATTCCGTTTCGGTGTCACCATAGTTGCGGAACTCCAAATTGCGGTCGGGCTTGCGTCCGCTTTCCATTTCATCGAACAGCTTGGTGAAGATGAGCTTGAACACTTCCTCAAACACATCCACACCTGCACCTGCCAACACTTCATCCTCCATTTCAAGAATGAGGTCTTTGAGCGATTTGCGCTCGTTCACCAACTTGTCTTTCTTGATAAGGTCGGCAATCTTCCAACGCTCCGAAAGAATGTTCGAAAGCTTTTGGTCAACACGAGGAATACCGCTCAAGTCCTCAAAATAATTGGGGTCTTTGCGGTGGTAGTAAGATATTTGCCGTCCGTTGCTCCACACACCAATGGGCGCACCTGTGGCGTTACAGTAGCTTTTTAATTGTTCTTTACCATCTTTGAGCTTCGGTTTTTTCAGTTCAACGATGATAAACGGACTGGTGGTTTGCTGTTTGTCGAAAATAACGATGTCGGCACGCTTCTTTTCCCTGCCAAACGTAACCTCATACTCCAATTCCATACGCGAAACAGGATAGCCGTAATCTTCGGTGAGAACCAACAGATATAATTGGCGAACAATCTCCTCGGGAGTAACCTTAATTTCTTTCTTGCGAATAAGGCATTTCACATAATAGTCCGCGCCTTTCTTCGTTGTTCGCTCTACAATTTTGCTTTCAAGTTCCGTTATTTGTTTGTCGGTGAATAAGCTGAGTTCGTAATCCGAGCCTTTTATTATATCTGTTAGCTTCATATTTCTTTGAGCGTTAAATTAATCCTTTATCTTGTTTGGTATAAGAAGTGTTCGCACATCCACATTCAGTATCTCGGCTATCTTGTATAAAACAGGTATTGGAGGTTGAACTCTGTTTGTGGCGTATAGATTAACCATATTGAAACCTTTTCCAAGCCGTTTAGCCAATTCAGTTTGGCTAATGCCTTTCTCAATTAAGACTTCTCTTATCCTATTCATTGCGACATCTTCTTAATATGATTGCAAAGGTACATAATTTTATTGGGTAATCAGTAGCCCTATCAAAAATAAAGTATTACCTTTGTGCCAAACGAGGACAAAAGGACTTGAAACGAGCAAACTAAAGCAGAATGCTGCAAATATAACGGTTGCTAAATCATTACTTCAAAATCGGGTAACCCACCCAAAGCCCTTATTCTAAGGCGATAAGAAAAACTTTCCAGAATTACAAAAATAGAAAATTGGGTGAGATTCTTGGGAAGAATGATTATCTTTGCGTCCGTAGCTTCACTTCCGGCAGGGATCAGACTGGAAGATTTTCCTTTCTTGGAGGAAAAACAAAAATTATATTATAAATTAAGAACAAAAAAATTAATGGAATGAATATGAATAAGAAGATGTATATATTGCCGGGGGATGAGCGTATAACCGCCTCCGATGCCAAAGAGTTTGTACATGAACTTCGCACGGGCAGTTGGATGGATTCCAACTGTACCGACGAACAGTACATGTGCAATTTTGCCGAACGTTACGTGATTCAGGCCGGTGTGAGGATTGCCACTGATACACCGGAGAATTTCCTTGCCGATTTGATTCGGACAGGATACGCCAAAGAGATGTAACGGAGGCTATTTCCTTTATTATTACACCTCCCCGTTTTTCCTTTCAAGGGAAGACGGGGTTTTTCTTTTTTGTTTAAGCAGACGTTATATAATCCTTAAAACACCTGTTTATGTTTTTATTTCAACAGCATAAATACTTATAAAGTAAAAGCAAACTTCCAGTAAATTCTATTCTCTATATGCAAATAGTTATTATTTGCATGTTTCTATTACAAAATATAGATATATATTGATTATTTGCATATATTTGCGGAATAAATAACGGATAAAATGGATAAAGTGGTTTACGTATATCTTGTCTTTGAGAAGAAAGACTATTTCTTCGGCAGCATCACCGCCATTTATGACCACTTGAGCGCGGAACAGGTCGGAGCCGGCTACCATACGCTCCGGAACGTCCGATGGAAAGAGACGTCGGTGCATACCACGTCCAGGGCTATCATAAAAGTCGGAAGGCTTCTGCGTGCCGGTAGTGGCAGGAAGTGACCTTATATTGTGGATTCTCTAATTTGCAGGAATGGTGACTGCTTGAGGGAGGATAGGTATAATTTTCTGGTAATATTCAGCAGTAAATTTACGTGTTCCATTGTGGGTACATGTGTAAGGTATGTAAGGCTGTGCAAGTTGTCTTTTCCTATTACAATATTGCCTTCGAATTATATACCGGATTCCATCTCACGTTTCACAAGAAGCCACAGATCTCTTCCGGGTTTTGCAAAATGGTATCTGAAACGGGGGATATGCCATCAGGCAAAACGGAAACTAATCTTCGGATGGGTTTCTTTGCCGGATGTTTCCGCTTCTTACATGCAGATAAATGAAGTTATCAGGGTGGTAACGGAATGTTCGGAATATAAGAAGTGAATTAGAAACATACCTTATTCAGGGCGGGTGGGATTTCAGGTATCATTTTACCGGGCGGTTTTCCGCTTAATGGAGAGAGCTCAGGAAGAGGATGTCAAAAGCCAAAAAGGAACTGATTATAAAAAATAGCCTATACATGGAAGATAGGCTATTTTTTATATTCGGGCTTACCACAAAGCAACTTTTCCTAAATTGTCAATTTCAAGTTTTGCGCTTATTCCCATAGCCTTGAAAACTCTGGAAATAGTAGAAAAAGTCAGGTTCTTCCCGTTCTCAATCCGGGAAATCTGTGCCCTTTGCACCCCAATCAGGTTGCCTAATTCCTCTTGGGTCAGGTTCTTTGATTGCCGGGCTTGTTTGATTGCTTCACCAATCAGAAACGAATGCAGGTCCGCTTCATATTTATCCCGCTTAGGAGTACCTTTTTCTCCTATATACTTATCCTCTATTTCTTCAAGGGTGTAAAACTTCATATCTTTCATATCATTTTTTTTTAGAGTTAAAATATGCTTTTCTTATTTCTTCGGCTTTTGCTATCTCTTTTGATGGAGTTTTTTGGGTTTTCTTGATAAACCCATGTGTAGCGATTACTAAAGTATCCATATCGCTCGTTTTGTCCCAAAATGCCAGCAGGCGATATTGAGTATTACTGTGTCTTGTTCTAAATTCCCAAATATCCGTATCATCCAATTTTTTAAAAAGTTTAGGATCTATGATATATGTCGATTTACGAATGTTATAAACAATCTTATCTCTGATTTTAGAACCTAATCCATTCAGGAAATCACTTGCTTCCGGTGACAATACCACATCAAATTTAGCTTTTGCTTCCATTACTTTCATTTTGATGCAAATATAAGTAAATAGTTCCATATAAGGAAACGTTTTAGAAAAAAATGAAATGAATCAATATAAAAAACGGCTTCTTGGAACGGGGCTTTTTATGTAGCATGTAAATTGTAACTTTGCCCGTGGAAAAACGGAAAGTCGTATGTCCCACTTTTACAGGGGTATGGTTTTTCTGCCCTGCGGGAATGTCTATCTTTGCCGGCTCAACAAAGAGACAGACACCGGAATGGAAACAAAGAGCCAAAATTTAAAAGACAAACTGTATATGTGGTACAAGGTAAGAGAACTTCAGTCGAAAGGACTGAACAAGACACAGATCGGAAAATATCTGGGCGTGGACCGGAGCACTGTGCGGAGATATCTGCGGACAAGCCGGGAAGAGTTTTTCAGAAAGCAGAACTCCCACCGGGAGTATGAACTCAAGTTGGGAAAGTACGAGGAGTATGTACGGGGTACACTGGAAGAATACCCGTACATATCGGCTGCCCGTATGCATGACTGGCTCAGGGAGTGTTACCCCGATTTTCCGCGGGTATGTGACAAGACCGTATTCAATTTTGTAGACAGGATACGCAGGAAGTACGGTATCGGGAAAAAATCCGAGGCCCGGATACGGCGTGATTATGAGAAGTTGCCTGAGACCCCCTACGGGGAATATGCCCAGGCGGATTTCGGGGAGAAGTGGGTACCTGTGAAGAATGGCGGAAGCACGAAGGTTTACTTCTTCGCCATCGTACTGACGCGTTCCCGCTATAAGTTTATCCATTTCAGCCGTCGTCCTTTTGATACGGAGCTTGCGATTTATGCCCATGAACTGGCCTTTCAGTATTTCGGGGGCAGGCCTGAAAAGATTATCTATGACCAGGACAGGGTGCTTATAGCACGCGAGAACCTGGGAGATTTGATACTGACCGGGAAATTTCAGGCATTCATAAAAGAGCAGCATTTCCAGCCGGTATTTTGTCGCAGGTCAGACCCTGAGTCGAAGGGGAAAGTGGAGAATGTGGTGAAGTATGTGAAAGAGAATTTTCTGGTGGCCCGTGTTTTACAGGATATCCCCGGGCTGAATGAGGAAGCCCGGAAATGGCTTGAAAGGACGGGTAATGGAAAAGTGCACGGGACCACCCGCCTGGTCCCCTCTGAGGAGTTCGCTGTGGAGAAAGGATACCTGAAACCTTATTATGGTCTACCGCAGCCACCACAGGAGCAGATGAAGGAGTATCACGTGCGTAAGGACAACACGGTCCAGTATAGGGGGAATTATTACAGCCTGCCATGCGGCACTTACCGGAGCGGGCAGACAAGGGTCTGGTTGCAGGAAACTGAGGGGTATGTGGAACTGTACAGCAAGGAGACGGGAAAAATCGTCGCCAGACATCCCCTCTGTACCCGAAAAGGAAAAACGATTTATGACGAAAGACACAGAAGGCCCAAGAGTATTGGGGCACAGAAGCTGGCCGAACGTATCCTTGTTTATGTATCCGGAAACCGGGAGGTCGCCTTGTGGATGGAGAACCTCAAGAGAAAGAAAGAACGCTATTACAAGGATAATCTGGAAGTGGTTCTGCACATGATGCCGGGCTATGACAAGGATATCTTGATAGAGGCAGTGCACATATGTCTTGATAAGGGCATCTACAATGGCGATTCCGTTAAAAGCCTGTGTGAACACGTGCACAGGAGACGGAATAAAGAAACTGAAACAGACAGGACGGACAGTTGCCCGCCGCGACAAACCGGGCTGATACAGTCTTACAATGAAATCTTCCATGGCTATGATAAAACATAAAAAGGAGCTGGTTGAATATGCACGGCACCTGAAACTACCGAACTTGGCAGAACATGTGGGTGTGATACTTCATGAAGCACAGGAGAAGCAACTGACCTATTCGGAGTTCCTGGCGGATTGTCTTGCCAGGGAAATCCAGGGCAGAGAAAGGAAAAGCTACCTGACACGGTTGAAACTCTCCGGACTCCCCGCCAAATACGATCTGGACCTGTACGACTATGACAGGGCGGAAGGAATGGATAACAGGAGGCTGCGCGAACTGCGTGAGCTGGTATGGGTGAACCAGGCATACAATCTTCTCCTGGTAGGCCCTTCCGGAACCGGCAAGACCTTTATAGCCGCCGGGCTTGTTTATGAAGCGGTAAAGGCGGGATACGAAGCATATCTGATGACACTGGAGGAGCTGCTCACATGCCTGAAAACGAAAGAGGTCTCAGCACATGCGATGAAAACATACAAGCGGATCATGAAGGCCCGGCTGCTGGCCATAGACGATGCCACACTGTTCCCTTTGAAAAGAGAAGAAGCCGTGTTGCTGTTCAAACTGGTCAATGACTTCCAGGAAAGGACATCACTCATCATCACGGCAAACAAGGCACTCACCCGTTGGCTGGAAACATTGGAGGATGAAGCGGTCACAGCCGCCTTGCTTGACAGGCTGCTCTACTGCTGCGAGATTATCAGGCTCGGAGGAACAAGCTATCGCATGCAAAACAGGAAAACAATTTTTAGCAACCAAAACACGGTATAGGCACGTAAAAAGAGTTAAGGAAAGTGAAGCATCTTCGATGCTGGAGTGGGATATACTAAATTACCTAAAAAAGTGGCGCACAAATTTGCGCGCCACAATCATCCGCATTATAAGGTGCCGGCAGAATATTTCCTGCTAACTGCCGATTCGGTGGATTTGGGGTTGGGGGCTACTGTCAATGCTGAAAGTGAGAATGGCAAGTATCGTGTGCCTACGTTGCGCAATGTGGAACTCACGGCTCCATATGGACATAACGGTTATTTTAAGACACTTGAGGAGATTGTGCATTTCTATAATGTGCGGGACGTGAGTGATGAATTTCCACCTGCCGAGTATCCTGCTACCGTGAACAAGGATGAATTGGGAAATCTCGGACTGACACAGGAAGAAGAAGCCGACATCGTGGCCTTTATGAAAACGCTGACCGATGGCTACATGAAAGTTCATAGATCAGAAAAACGATAAATTCCCAAAAAACGGCCTCAGTACCGGTTTGCCGGGTGAGGCCGCATCATCGTTTATGGTTTCAACAGAACTTTATCGATATACCCTTTTAGTTGCTCTTTGGATAAAGCCCCCATGCTTACTTGGGGCTCTCCCTTCATCGGTACAAACCAGAGGGTGGGAATACTCTGTATGCCGAAAGCCTTTGCCAGTTCCGGTTCTTTGTCTACATCTACTTTATAGATATAAATCTTTCCGGCATACTCTTTGGATAATTCTTCAAGGATCGGAGCGACCATTTTGCAGGGACCGCACCAGTCGGCATAAAAGTCTACGATAGCCGGTTTGTCACCCAGGTATTTCCATTCCTTCGAATGGTTTTCATAGTCGGCCACCTTCTTTAGAAACTCTGCACGAGTCAGGTGGATGGTTCCCGGTTGCGGTTTTTCCGTTTGTACCGTATCTGCGCCGGCAGTTGTCTTGTTCTCGGATGTCCCTTTGCAAGATGCAAAGGCCAGCAATCCTATAAATAGGAAGGGGATAAGAATGCTCTTTTTCATTTTTCTGCTTTTTAATGGTTATTAATGGACGATCTCTTTTTTCCAGGTGATGCCACTGATATCGGTCAGTACCAATTCGTATTTTCCTTTGGGCAAAGTTCCCATAGCCGGATCATTGACTGTAAGGGTTGCTTTGCTTCCGAGCGGAATCACCAGGCTATGCTTACCCGGAGCTACCCGGGCAATGTATTTGTTATCGATATTTCCGATTGGGAAGTCAGCCAGTTCTTCTCCTTTCTTTTCTAACACAACGTGTCCGTTGGCGTCTTTCAGGCTGATACCGATCAGGAAAGAGCCGTATACATCGGCACCTTCAACACGATAAACACTGAATGACAAAGAGTTGTTCTCTATTTGTGCGTCGGATATTTCAATCTTCGGTTTGACGGACTTATTGTGCAGTGGTCCCCAGACACCGTTGTGAAACTCTTGGTTGGTGTACAGGGTCAGTACGAAGATGACGATGGCACCTGCCACACTGATATTGGCAAAGCGTTTGGTCTTTAAAGGTAATTCTCCGGAGGTCAGCCATACCAGCCAGCCTGCTTTCTTCCGTAAGGCGAATTTTCGCTTTGTCAGATAATCGACCGAGTATCTTCCACCACCGGAAAGGAAGATAGTGAATCCGGCAGCTACTCCCAGAATACCGATTTGCCATTCGTCCAGGCAGGTTGTTCCTAACCATCCGGATCCTAAGAGGATACCGGTGGCCAGACTGAATACACCGATACTCATCAGGCGGGTGAAGAACCCTAACATATAGAGTAACCCGACTACCCCTTCGACAAGGGTGAAGATCACCATTGCCCACCACAACATATCGGGGGTGGATACCAGATATTCGATTACCGGACGGATACCTATCGAGTTCGGAAGGAAATGGTTGAACTTTTCTCCGATGTATCCGGCACTGTCCGGTATCAGTTTATTTTCGAGTACAAGGCGTCGCCAGAAGGCTGAAAAGTAAGTCCATCCCACTACGAGGCGCAGTGAAAGCGTAAACATGCCTGCAAGTAAGTAGGCTCTTGATTGTTCTTGTTCGTTTGCGGTTGCCATAAGATGTGGGGATTAGTCGGTTCTTTTCGGGGTACTGCCTGTCTTAAACAGGTTCAGAAGTAATCCGCCCATCACAGCTCCCCAAAGGGTGCTGTTGACCGGCGAGGAGGTAATGGGACAAGTGCCGCCGGTGCAGCCTACGTATTTCCAATACAGGAATCCTCCTACAGCTCCTATTGCCAGTCCGACAAATGTGAGCAGGTTCTTTTTGAAGAATGCTTTAATCATCTTGTTTTCGGGTATTTTTAATTAATTGTTTTCTTATAAAACAAATTTCCTGCGGAAAGTACTACGGGGATAACATTCTTTATGAAATAGAGGTAAGCGAAACCGGCACGGTTTATCAGGCGACTGTGTGGTTGTATGGGGGCAAGTGGGCTCGCTACAATGTGACACAGAGTTCCGCAGGGCTGGCTGTTATTTTCCCTCTGCGAAACTCTGTGTCATCCTGTTGGTTCATTCCGGCGTGGCTGTATCCTTCTGCCGGATGAACCGTGTCCTTGTACTGAAAACAATCTGAAACTTAGCCGGCAATCTTTATATTATCTTTTTTACTGCAATATCGTTTACATTGTTGGCAGATATCGTATCCGAGCATGGCGCCTAATATGAAATCTTCTTCCGGAGTGAGATGGTTCAAAGGCCGAATAATGATATGCCGTATGGCTTCCATACATTCGGCCTTACCAAAGAACAGATTTATCTTATTGGTATTTACTTCTTGTATCAGGTAACTGATATTCTGTTTTTCCAGACGTTGTATGGCAAACGCTTCGTGCTCCTTATTCATGGTGTAGAGCACCATGTTGCGTATCCCTTTCTTGAATTCGTATACATGGTTCAGGAAAATTCGTATTTCACCCGGAACCTTTCGTTCGATAGCCATAACGTTCGTCGGAATTTTAAATTAGTTGATACATTCTTTTTTTAAAGATTCAGTCCATTGGGCAATACGCTTGTCGGTCTTGTTGTCTTCGTTAACTTCATCCAAAGGAAGTCCCACGAATTTGCCGTTGACTACTGCGACAGAAGAGTCGAATGTGTAGTCGGACGGGTCGGTTGCTCCGCAGAAGGTGCAATGGGTGTCTTTCAGCTCTTCGTACAGGATACCGATGCCGTCGCAGAAGGTATCGCCGTATGAATCTGAGTCTCCGCAACCGAAGAGCGCTACAAATTTGTGAGACAGGTCGGCCTTCTTCAGCACTTTAATGCCATCATACCAATCATCCTGAAGTTCGCCTGCTCCCCATGTAGAGGTGCCCAGCACTAATACATCATACTCTTTCACTAACTCGTCGTTCAGTTTTGAGGCATCGTGGATGTCACCTTTAGGAACGTTCAGTTTTTCTGCAATCCGGCGGGCTACATCTTCGGTAGTTCCCGTTGTGGAACCGTAAAATACTCCAATTTTATTCATTTTCTGATCTTGTTTTTAAATGATGTGGCAAAGATAAGAGGTTCGGAAGAAACAGAAAATCCCCATTTATAGTGGAAATAACAGGGTAGTTATCACTATAAATGGGGAGTAAAGGGGGCGATTGTTATTAATGATGGAATAGCCGGATGCCCGTAAAGGCCATCGCTATGTCGTATTTGTCACAGGTATCTATCACATGGTCGTCACGAACCGAGCCACCGGGCTGGGCAATGTAGCTCACGCCGCTTTTGTGCGCACGTTCAATGTTGTCTCCAAAAGGGAAGAAGGCATCCGAGCCTAAAGCTACGCCCGATTGCGTATCGAGCCATGCACGCTTTTCTTCACGGGTCAGCACTTCCGGTTTCCGGGTGAAGAACTGTTCCCATACGCCGTCGGCCAGCACATCCATATAGTCGTCCGAGATATATACGTCGATCGTGTTGTCACGGTCGGCACGGCGTATCTTTTCTTTCCAAGGCAGATTCATCACTTTCGGATGTTGGCGCAAATACCAGATGTCGGCTTTGTTTCCGGCCAGGCGGGTACAATGGATGCGTGATTGCTGTCCTGCACCAATGCCGATGGCTTGCCCGTCTTTGGCATAGCATACGGAGTTGGACTGTGTATACTTCAAAGTGATCAGGGCGATAATCAAGTCACGTTTGGCATCAGCCGGAATGTTCCGGTTCCGGGTAGGCATTTCTTTTAGCAGGCTTTCGTCAATCTTCAGTTCATTGCGTCCCTGCTCAAATGTAATGCCGAATACGTCTTTATGTTCGATGGGGGCCGGACGGTATGCCGGATCTATCCTGATTACATTATAAGTACCTTTCCGTTTGTTTCTCAGAATCTCGAGTGCCTCCGGAGTGTAGCCGGGAGCAATGACTCCGTCCGACACTTCACGGTTGATGATGCGGGCTGTCGGTTCATCGCAAACATCAGAAAGGGCGATGAAATCTCCGTAAGATGACATCCGGTCGGCACCCCGGGCACGGGCGTACGCAGTTGCCATCGGAGAAAGTTCCATGTCGTCTACGAAATAAATCTTCTTCAATGTTTCGCTCATTTCCACTGCTATCGCGGCACCTGCCGGACTTACGTGCTTGAATGAAGCGGCAGCCGGAAGTCCGGTTGCTTCTTTCAGTTCTTTCACTAACTGCCAACTGTTCAAGGCGTCCAGCAGATTGATATATCCGGGTCTGCCGTTCAGGACCTCGATGGGCAGTTCGCCTTCCTTAATAAAGATACGCGCGGGTTTTTGGTTGGGGTTACAACCATATTTCAGCTCCAGTTCGTTTGTCATATTGTTATGTTTTAGTTGATTGATGCAAAGGTAAAAAATAGTGGTGAACGATGAAGGATAATCCATGATTTTGTTGTTTACATGCCGTCCTGTTTCGTCATTTCTTGTGTTTTTTTAGTTTATTTATCGTGAAAATACCTATTTATAGTGATTGCGTACCATCTAAATATTGTGTTTCTTTGCACCCGTAATATAATTAAGGTGTTGATGGATAAACTACAAAAATATAAACCAACCGATAAAATGATCGACCTTATCGGTGATAATTATTCTCTTTTACAAGTTATGAGCCGCTTTGGGCTTTCATTAGGGTTTGGTGACAAGACTGTGAAAGAGGTCTGTGAGATGAACAATGTAGATTGCCATACATTTTTGGTTGTTGTGAATTTCATGGCTGAAGGGTTCTCACGTATGGACGGCAGTGCCGACGATATTTCCATACCGGCTTTGGTCGATTATCTGAGACAAGCGCATATCTATTTTCTCGATTACTGTCTGCCGGCCATCCGGAGGAAGTTGATTGAAGCCATTGACTGTTCGCAGGACGATGTTTCATTCCTTATTCTGAAGTTCTTCGACGGATATATGCGGGAGGTACGCAAACATATGGAGTATGAAGAAAAAACAGTGTTTAAGTATGTGGATACGCTGATTCATGGCAATGCGCCTAAGAATTATCAGATCAGCACTTTCTCAAAACATCACGAGCAGGTAGGAGAGCGGCTTACGGAGCTGAAAAACATTATTATTAAATATTGTCCGGCCAAGGCAAATACCAATGTGCTGAATGCAGCCTTGTTTGATATTTATGCTTGTGAGGAAGGGCTTGAATCACACTGTAAAGTAGAAGACTATTTGTTTGTTCCTGCCATTCTGAAACTGGAAAGGAGGATGCGAGAAAATGAAAAATAACGAATCAATCCGTATAGCTGTAGCCGAGACGTCGGTGATTATTCGCAGTGGCCTGACGCTGGCTTTGAAACGTTTACCCAATCTGAAAATTCAACCGGTAGAACTGCTGTCGGTAGAGGCACTCAACGATTGCCTGCGTACACAGTTCCCCGATATATTGGTGGTCAACCCCACATTTGGCGACTTTTTCGATGTGGCGCGTTTCCGTGAAGAGACTGCCGGCAAGGGAATCAGGGTAGTGGCATTGGTCAGTTCGTTTATCGATGCTTCGCTGCTTAGTAAGTACGATGCGTCCATTTCTATTTTCGATGACTTGGAGGCGTTGGCCAATAAAATCAATCTCTTGCAGAATATAGAACCCGAAGAAGAGGAGGATAGCCAGGAGGCTCTGAGTCAACGTGAGAAAGAGATCGTGATTTGTGTGGTGAAGGGAATGACCAATAAGGAAATTGCCGAAAAACTCTTTCTTTCTATCCATACGGTGATCACACATCGCAGAAATATCAGCAAGAAGCTGCAAATACACAGTGCGGCCGGTCTGACCATCTATGCTATTGTAAATAAGCTGGTTGAGCTAAGTGACGTAAAGGATTTATAGCTCTAAAAGAATGTTATAAAACATAAAACCGCTTGTCGGGTTAGAAAAAAGCCGTATCTTTGCAGTGCAGTTGGGAAATTGCTTTTTAAGGTAAAATAGAATATTAGGTATTAGATAAAGATTTAAGGTATTAAAAGTTTCAAGTGATTTTCAATTAGGTAAAGATTTTTAAAGGTAAAAGAATAATAGGTATTGAGAGTTTTTTAGGTAAAAAGAAGATTGTGTTTTTAGGAATTTTGAGGTATTAAAGAAAAGCCTTTATGGCTTTTCTGATGTGGGGCGGGTAATTCTACTGAAGAATTTACTCGTTTTTTTATGCCCGGATTTTACTGTTTTCTCTTCACTGTTTCATATCCGGTTGATCTGTCCGGTAACCATATAAATAACAAAATCCCGACGAAATCACTTCGGCGGGATTGTTCCTTTTACTCAAATGTGGCTACGTAATAAAATTATGACTAATTAATTAAATTCTGATACTGCAAAGATAGCGTGTTTTCGCAGTTGCCACAATCCCCTTTTTAGGGTATATTACGTAAGATATCTCACTATATGTAGTTACTTTCGCCCATTCGGGCTTATTTTTCCCAGATTTTGCTTTGCGGATTGAACTGCTTGATCACTTTGGCCGGACTGCCTGCACATACGGAGTAGGGGGGGACAGAACGGCTGACAACACTTCCTGCGGCTACCACCGAGTGCTTTCCCAGTGTCACGCCGGGCAAGATGACTGCATTGGCGCCTATCCACACGTCATCTTCAATCGTGACGGGCCGAGTGCTCACTCCTTGTTCATCTATACGTTTGTCTGCATCCTGATAGTTATGGTTAAGACCGGTCACCGTTACGTTCTGTGCCAGATTTACATGGTGACCGATGGTTGCAGGGCCGATAATTGTGTTTCCCAGTCCGATCCGGGTATAATCACCGATAATCAGGTCACCCACCGCATTGTTCAGACACGAAAAATCTTCTACTACCGAGTATTTTCCAAGAGAGAAAAGGTTGAACGGAGGGAGGTCGAGGCGTACGCTTCGGTATATCACGGAACCTTTTCCCCGCTTCAGGTAGAGAAAAGAGAATATGCGTATCCACCAGTTGGGACGTGTTTTCACCGGATGCATGATGAATCGGTGTACGGCTTGTTTAAGTGCAGGGTTCTGTTTGATTGTCTCTTTCAGTGCCATAGTCGGGGAGAGTTGGTTATTTCTTGGTTTTCTGTCCTACCAGATAATCCGGGATAGCCAGACATACGATGAATATCAGGACGTAAAGTAAGGCCCACCATTTTAAAGACAGGGTCCAGTTGTAGCAAAGTAACAGTATTGCGATGAAAAAAATGGCGGTTAAGCCTGTTCTCCAGGAAGGCAGAACCCATCTGAAAATCTTGTTGCAATAATCCCAGTGTGCCGTGAGCATTGCTTCCGGAAGTGCTGAGAGGGCCTTGGAGAATCTTACTTTATATTGTGGGATACGTATGTCATTGCTGTAGACTTTTACCGTTTCCAGATATTCGACGAAGATGCCCTGCCGGACTAATCTTCTTTCCAGATTGATCTTACGGCTCTTTTGGTTCTTCTTCAGCCATGCCAGATCTAACACCATATCCGTACCGCATAAGGCCGATGATACTCCCAGACGGATGGCGCCTTTCCGGAAGAAAGAATGATTGATTTCTTCGTTCAATGCCTGAAAGTATTGCTTCCGGGTAGAACGGTTTTCTGTGATAGGATGAAGTTGGATAGCTCTGGCTCCTCCATCGAATGCTTTATTTATTTCATTCAGAAACGCAGGTTCAATCCGGGTTGTTTTCCCGAGGATGATTACGGCATCAAAATCCTTTTCATCCAGCGTACCTACGGTTTCTGTCAGGTCTTCGTAAGTGAATACTTTATACAGCTCTTCCGGATAGTCGGGCGAAAAAGAGAAAGGAGTATCCGTAGGGAACAGAATGGCAAATCTATGTTTCTTTCCTGTCTTCGGGTATCGCGTGGCATTCTTTAAAGAAGCTGCCACTGCCGGTATTCCCAGATAGATGGTAAACAGGCTGAAGCACAGAAACAGAATAAAATCTGTTATTTGAATAAAAGTATCCATAGTTTCATATGTACGGTTATACGTTCTCTTTTTGTATAAACGCTGTGAAAGTTCTCAGGATAATTTTCATATCCAGTTGGAAGGAGAACGTTTTGGCATATTTTATATCCAGTTGCTTACGTTCATCAGCGGACATCTTTCCACTGCTTCCGCGTTTTTCTACCTGCCAAAGTCCGGTTAGTCCGGCTGGTCCCATGAAGCGGTCGATATATTCATCGCTTGTCAGCAGTTCGGCTTCGTAAAGCGGGAGAGGGCGGTTGCCCACGATGGACATATCTCCTTTCAGGATATTGATAAGTTGCGGCAGTTCGTCGATGCTGTACTTACGGATGATGCGTCCCACTTTGGTGATGCGGGGATCATTCTCCAGTTTAACGAACGCATTTTTCTTTTCTACGGACTTTTTATTTGTATAGCTTTGTTCGGATATGACGAAATCATCTGAAATAAGCATGATTTCTTCCTCATTCAGCTCCATATCATCGCTGATCAGCAGTTCTTCTTCCGCCGGGTTCTGTTCCTCCTCCTCGGCCTGATATTGGTTAAGCTGGTTGAAGTCTCTCAGATGTTTGTCCGCATCGGTATACATGGAACGGAATTTCAGGAAATCGAATATTTTGTAATTGCTTCCTACCCGTTTGGATTTATACACTACGGCACCCTTACTCTCCATCCGGATGGCTAACGCTGTGATTAACAGTATCGGAGATAAGCAGAGTATGGCTATCGACGAGAAAGTTATATCAAATAATCTTTTCCATAAAGGCAGTCTGAAAGCTTGTAAGTTCGATCCTTTTTCGTTGATATCGTTAATTTTTTGCTGTTTCCGTCGCATCATAAATTCCGACATGTTTTTAAATGCTTCGGAGGTAGAATCAAACGACATTGAATTATTGATACCGGCTTTCAGATAGACGGGCCTGTCTTCTTTATTGATTCCTTCAGTGACAAGGACGATGTATACACCCGGGAATTTTTTTCTCAGATACTGGATCTCAGGAATATCTTTTGATAGATCCCGTTCTTCGAAAAGGATCGCTATGTCATACTTTTCACGAATCTTATCGATAAATTCGCTCGCTTTCTTGCTGTTTTGAATGGCATAAAACGCACCTTCAGCTATCTTAGAGAAATGTTCGATAGTAGCAGTATGTCTCCCGATATAAATGAGATGTGGCATTTAGTCTATGATTTTTCTGACACGGATTTTTAGCTCCATGGGGTTGAAAGGTTTCAGGATATAGTCTTCGGCTCCTTCTTCCAATAATCTGATTCTTTCGGTTGTACTTTCTTCACTGGAGAGCATAATGACGGGAATGTCTTTGAACAATTCATTGTGCTTCAGGTAATGCAGAAATTCATCTCCTCTCATCTCCGGCATTCGTATGTCTGATATTATCAAGTCCGGTAAATTACCTTCATATAACCATTCAATTGCTCTTATCGGATTTTGTACATACTGGCAATCGTAATCTTTGCCTAAATAGATTGACGCTACTTTACCAATCGTTTCTTTATCGTCAACAAGTAATATCTTCTTTCTCATAATGTGATTAAGTATCGTTATGATGTTTGCTTTGTTGTTTGTTTAAGTGTAAGATAGAGTATATTTACTCAGTACTGCAAATATATATAATATTTTTGTAACAATGTTCTCTAAAAGAAGTGTTTTTATCTGAAGACTCTCTTTTAGACACGAAAAGAGGCTGGGTCAAAACTATTTTCACCACAGAGAACACAGAGTAGCACAGAGTAGCACAGAGTCTTTTTGCTAATAATCAACAACTTAAAATTACCTCTGTGTTACTCTGTGTCCTCCTGTGGTGAGTTTTGACACAGCCTTCTGTTCAATAGTCTGTTCTAATTTTTATTGGTCTGGAACACTTTGGTATTATCAAAATCGTTCCACCACTTTGTGTTATTCACTCCACCGCTGGTTACCCATCCGGCAAACTGTTTATATGCATTTTGAATCTTTGTATATTCTAACGGCCATTTAAATTGGGTAGGAACTATGATGCCCCATGCCAGATTATCTTTGCTGATATAATATTTCTTCCCGTTTACGGAAGATGCATCATTGTTGCCTCCGAATAGTTCAGTATTTGCCAGTTTGGTTGGCTGATATCCGGCTACGTGGATCTCTTTTCGTTTGCTGCCTCTGTCAGTGATGATGAAGAGATTCAGTTTGTTTATATTGAGTGCATCGCTGCTTGGTGCCGACGCCTGATCGAATCTGAGTGTAAAGTTGATGATCTTGGAGTCTTTTTGGTTATTGTCACTACCGGAAACTGTATTGACGAACGAACCTGCCGGACGCTCCATCAGTGCATGTGCATTGTCAAACAGGGGAACTACCGCATAGTCCTGGCCTTTCTCTATATTCTTATCAGTAAGGTCGAATGATATCAGACGATAGTTGTTTGCGTAAGTAACAGGCTGCGTGATGGCAGATGCCGGAATTTCGTCGAACATGATGGCGGCTGCAATTGCTTTCTGGGCACCGACAGCAGTTAACTCAATCGTCAGGTCGAGTTCTGTGATCTTATTCCATTTGTCTATGCTTATCTTCCTTTGTTTTATTTCCAGAACGATATCATTCATGTCGTAGTCTCCATACAGGGGCCACTGGTCTTCGAACAGGTATGTATAATTATGATTGTCATCCACAATAATCGGGAAGTCCGGATCAGAAGGTTCCGGAGCAGGATCTGGCAGTTCCGTTTTTCCATTGCAATCATTGATGATGATATCCGGTCTTTCTGCACAAACGGCTCCATCTTCTAAATTGTAGTTTCCGCTATTCACTTTAATCTTTTCTGCGGAGATAGTCAGATTTCCGGTAAATGTCAGCGGAGCGCCGGCGTTTATTTCCAATTTTTCTGCTTTTAATAAAGATGTGTTGCTGTTGGCCATTCCTCTTACTATCAAGTCGGTGCCCGTGCTGATAGTTTCCCCTTTAATCATGGAGCCGTTAGTCAGAATCACTTCTGCATTATTGTAGAAGTAGATATGATCGGTACCCTCAAAGCTATTGCTATTTTCTCTTTCATCGGCAATCACTCCATGATCCATGTAGATGTATCCACCTATTTTGATTTCGTCATCAACGAAGAGAGAACAATAGTTATACAACTTGGCTCCTCCAGCATTTCCATTATCATAATTTTTAAGTTCCATGGTTCCATAATTCACATTGGTACTTCCGGCTGCTGTATATTTCTCCGCTTCCAACTCACTTCCGGCAGCATTGTATACAATTGAAGAAGTATTCAATTTTATTTCTTTTTCTACATCTAATTCTCCGAAATTATGAATACTTCCTCCTTTAGAGGCATCTATATTGTGTTTAACATCTACTTTATTCCCATTATAGAGGAGATCAAAAGAATTTAATAGTAGATTATCCACTTCTATTTCACCGAAATTACAGATCGTACTTTGCGTATTACCTTCCAATTTAGCTATCTTAATCTTGGCTCCGGATTGGATCGTTAAATTACTTGCATTCTGTAGTTTCAGGTCTGTTCCCTCAATCGTTCCACCCTTTAGAACAATAATATCCAGGTAGTTTTGGGTAATGGCTTGTGCCGGTTCCCAGTTTCCTTGTATATAGACAGTCGCTCTGTTGGAGTTGCTGAGAGAGGTATCTTTAAATTTTCCTTGGAATTTTCCGGTAACAATATAGGCTTTCCCTCCTTCCAAAACTTGGGAAGAACTTGTTATCGGGATAGCTCCATTGGTGTCATAGCTTTGTTCTGCTCTTTTAGGAATGTCAATTCCTCCGTTATTCCCTCTGGTGGCTACCAAAGCTCTCGTTTTGATGGCAGACGTACCTGTAAAAGAGCATTGAACATGGGAAGTTGATTCGCTGATTTCCACTTGTTTTATCTGGTCCCTGCCACGTGGGTCAGTCTGACGGACATAAAGATACTTTATATCCTTGGAAGACACTACTTCGGTCTGATAAGCTTCTCCTTTCTTGGCAACTCCTTTGGCTAAAGTATTGTAGGGATCCTCTGCTGTTGCTTCAAGCGGATTCTTATCTAATATTTCTACGGTATAATAATACTGTCCGTCAAACTCATCATCGACTTCCACGCTAAATTTTATGGAATTTGTAGACGACCAGTCGAATCCCGCCGGAGCACTGATATCCTCCATGGGATTGGGAGTTTGATAAGAGGGGTCATAGAGATCTTTGTTATCATCAACGCAAGCTGTAATGCACGCCGTCGATAGGATCATTGACGATGCAAAAAATAGTTTGTTAATTGTTGTTTTCATATTTGTTTGTTTTGTTCAGTATTTGCAAATATTCGACACAAATGTACAACTATTAATCGGCCTGTATTGTTTGAAATATAACTTACTTATAACGTCATTAATATTTTTTATGAATAATACGATCCGGTGATAACGAAGATGCCAAAGAGGCCTGGTGCATGGAGTGTTTATTCGGTCCTTTTGGTTATTTCGCCGATCAGGCAAGAATTCATTTTATACCTGATCTCTTTATTGTCGAGTCCATGCCCTAAGAGGAACATTAATTTGGTGACCGCACATTCCGGTGTGCTGTCGTATCCGCTGATGACTCCTGCCTGAAGCAGCTGGATACCGGTGCCATAGCGTTCCATTTCGACGGCACCGGAGGCACATTGAGTGATATTGACGATAATGATGCCCCGGTCCGTAGCGTCTTTCAGTTCCCTGATAAACCACTCTTTCTGGGGTGCGTTGCCCGAACCGAATGTTTTTAATACTACTGCCTTTAGTTCCGGCACATGGAGCAGTGCAGATACGATCCCTTCCTGAATCCCGGGGAAGAGTGTCAGAATGACTACGTTCGTATCGAACAGATAGTGAGGTTTCAGAGGCTTGGTCAGATCCGGTTTGCGGATCAGGTTAGGTTCATATTTAATATGGATGCCTACTCGTGCCAATGGGGGATAGTTGAACGAGCGGAAAGCGTTGAAGTTTTCAGCATTGATTTTAGTCGTGCGGTTGCCACGCATCAGATGGTTTTCAAAAAAGATGCAGACCTCGGGAACGATTGCGGTGCCATCCGGGTTTTTGGCTGCTGCAATTTCAATAGCTGTAATCAGGTTTTCTTTGCCGTCTGTGCGTAGTGTACCGATCGGGAGTTGAGAGCCGGTCAGGATGACAGGTTTACTCAGGTTCTCGAGCATGAAGCTGAGGGCAGAAGCTGTATACGCCATTGTATCGGTGCCATGGAGGATGACAAACCCATCAAAAGAGTCATAGTTATAGTTTATAATCTTAACCAGTTTGGCCCAAAATGCCGGTTCCATGTCCGAAGAGTCAATAGGGGGATCAAACTGATAGGAAGAGATGCGGTAATTGAATCTTTTCAGTTCGGGTACGTGCTTTAGTAGATGGTCGAAATTAAAATTTTCCAGAGCACCGGTTTCCGGGTTTTCTATCATTCCGATAGTTCCACCAGTATAAATGAGTAATACGGAGGGGTAATCTGCTTTCATATCTGTATCTTTTTTGCTGTTTCGCCGACAAAGATACAAAAAAGAACTATAAACTATAAACTATAAATGATAAAAGAGACTGTGTCGAGACTCTTTTCACCACGGAGTAGCACAGAGCTCTTTACTAACAAACAACGACTTAAAATCGTCTCTGTGTTGCTCTGTGGTGAGTTTGGTTCTTATTTTATTCCGTCAATTAATCGGAGAATGGCCTTTTCCGGATCCTTTTCTTCATTGAGCAGAGTAACAAAACGGCTGCCGATAATGGCTCCCGAGGCATTATCGCAGGCAGCACGGAAAGTGGCCCGGTTGCTGATGCCGAAACCTACCATGCGTGGATTGCGCAGATTCATCTTTTCAATCTTTTTAAAGTACGCACGTTTTTGTTCGTCAAAGTCCTGTTGTGCCCCTGTGGTGGCAGCCGACGAAACCATATAGATAAAACCGTCCGTATGTTCGTCAATCTCGTGTACACGCTCTTCACTCGTTTCGGGAGTGATAAGCATAATCACTTTGATGTCATATTGCTCCGCAATGTTGCGGAAGTGCTCTTGATAGTCTTTGAAGGGAAGGTCGGGAATGATGACACCGTCGATTCCACATTCGGCACACTGCCGGCAGAAGTCATCGAAGCCGAACTGCATAATCGGGTTGAGGTATCCCATTAATATCAATGGGATTTTTACATCCCGGCGGATATTATGCAGCTGTTCAAACAGAAGTTTGAGCGACATCCCGTTGCGTAGGGCTTGTGTGGCTGCATTCTGGATTACAATGCCGTCTGCCATCGGATCACTGAAAGGGATACCGATTTCGATCATGTTTACTCCATGTTTCTCGAGGGCACGGATCACTTCGGCTGTTCCCTCCAGTGTAGGAGTGCCGGCACAAAAATAGATGGATAGCAAATCCTTGGGATTGCTACTGAAAAGTTGGTTTATTCTGTTCATACACTTTTATTTTTAATTCATTACTTTTTTATATTCAGGGTTGGTGGAGCTTTATTTCCCCAGTTGCTCTAAAAAGAACTTGAGTCTTTCTACCTCTTTCAGTCCCGGTTTGGCTTCGAAACGACTGTTCAGGTCAAAACCCGCCAATTGGGGATGACGCAATTCTTTCAGGGTCGGAGCACTGTATGGATTGATTCCGCCGCTAAGTAAGAAAGGCTTTTTCCCTTTGTAGCTGTTCAGCATCGTCCAGTCGAACTGATTGCCCGAGCCGCCATGTTGTTCACATTTGGTGTCGAACAGGAAATAGTCACAAGATTTTTCGTATGCTTCGGTGTTCTCAAAATCCTTTCTCCGGGCGATGGAAAACGCTTTGATCAGCCTTAACCCGGTTGACCGGAGTGAATGACAGTATTCCGGTGATTCATTGCCATGCAGCTGGATATAATCCAGGCTGAAACGGTCGGCAAGTATCTCGATTTCTTTTTTGTCTTCGTTGACAAAGACACCCACACGCTTTGCCGCATCCGGCATGTAAGCCGGAAGCTCGCATAGGCAGCGGGGAGACTTCGGGTAGAAGATAAAGCCTATCATGTCGACCTTTAGTTGTTCTACATCGCGGATATTGTCGGCTTCGCGCATTCCGCAGACTTTTATCAGTTTGTCGTTTATCATTCTTGTTCTTAATTGAATGGTTTTGATTTCGATTCACCACAGAGGACACAGAGGGAAAATTTAAGATATTTCTGTGGACTTGAAAATTAAAACTCTGTGTCCTCTGTGCTACTCTGTGGTGAATTTGTCATGGGAATGGGTTACTGGGTTCGATTCGTTTATAAATTCTTCCAGTTTCTTGCCCGGTTGCCCGGTTTTCATAAACGTTTCTCCGATCAGGAATCCTCTGAATCCGGCATTACGCAAGCGCTTCACGGTTTGCGGGTCGGATATGCCGCTTTCCGACACCAATACTGTGTTCCGGGGCAGTTGTCCGGCCAATCGGAACGAGTTCTCCACATCCGTAAAGAAAGTGCCGAGATTTCGGTTATTGATCCCCACCATATCGATCTCCTTATTTATAAATGGTAACTCTTCGGCAGTATGGATTTCCAGCAAGACTTCCAATCCCAGTTCATGAGCTTTTTCAGCAAGGGCATGGCACTTCTCTGTATCCAGTGCGGCAGCAATCAGCAGTACGGCGTCGGCTCCGACTATTTTGGCCTGATACAGTTGATATTCGTCGATTATGAAATCTTTGCGCAGAATCGGAATATTTACCAGCGGGCGTGCCGTACGGATATCCTTCAGGCTTCCTCCGAAGAACTTTTCGTCCGTGAGGATAGAAAGCGCCGAAGCACCCGAGGCTGCATATTCCGGCACTACCTGTTCGGGGCGTGCGTCTTCATAAATCCATCCTTTGGATGGAGAGCGGCGTTTGAATTCTGCAATAATACCGGTAGACGAGGAAGTTAGTGCCTGCTTCATGGAGTATCCGGGCTGTATTTCGTCAGATAGTTTCTCCTGAAGCTGTTCCGATGGGATGGCCTGTTTCTGCAAGTCTATTTCGAAACGCTTGTTGGCGATGATTTCGGATAATATATCTTTCATGCTTTTGGGTGGGCGATAGTTTTCCTATCTGTTTAGTTCAACAAATTTCTTTAAGGTCTCTTTTGCCTTGCCGCTGTCCAGTGATTCACGGGCGAGGGCGATGCATTCTTCTATCGGTTTATCCGGACAGATCACCTGGATGGCGAAGGCAGCATTGACAACCACTACGTTCTTTTGTGCTTCCGTAGCCGTTCCTTCCATAACAGCATCAAATATTTTTGCTGCGTCCTCCGGGGTATTTCCGCCGTCGAGGTCGGCTTCTCCGTAACGGTTGAAGCCGAGACTTTCCGGAGTATAGATTTTTTCGTTGCCGCAGGTAGCCACTTTAAATTCGTCGGTCAGGGAGATTTCATCATACCCGTCCAGACTATGTACAACGGCAAAGCGGGTGGCGCTCTCCTGATAGGTATATGTGTACAGACGGAGCAACGGGAGGTTGTAGACTCCAAGTAACTGATATTGCGGTATGACAGGGTTTACCAACGGACCGAGCATATTGAAAAAGGTACGTACGGCCAACGCTTTCCGTATCGGTGCCACTGCTTTCAGGGCAGGGTTGAACAAAGGGGCATGCAGATAGGCGATGTTGCACTTTTCCATAGAACGGCGGAGCCGGTCTGCATCGCCGGTGAATTTTACTCCATGCTGTTCCATTACGTTGCTGGCTCCGCTGACGGAAGTGGCACCGTAATTGCCATGTTTTACTACCGGAAATCCGGCTCCTGCCACAGTGAAACAGGCTGCGGTAGAGATGTTGAATGTATTTTTGCCGTCCCCTCCGGTTCCTACGATATCGATAGGCGCAAATTCACTCAGATCCACCGGTACGCGCATTTCGAGCAACGCATCACGGAATCCGCAAAGTTCCTCTACCGATATGTTGCGCATCAAGAAGACGGTTATCAGTGAGGCCACTTGTGCGTCGTTGTATTTGCCTTGTGCAATGTTCTGCAATATGGTACGGGCTTCGTCCCGTCCCAGGTATTGATGTTCGAATAATTTATATAGAATCTGTTTCATGGGGTTTATTGGTTTAAGAAGTTTTTAATGATTTCTTTTCCTTGCGGAGTCAGCACCGATTCGGGATGGAACTGGATGCCATGTACATTGTACGTGCGGTGCCGCAATGCCATGATTTGTTCTTCACGGCTTTCGGCGGTGATCTCGAGGCATTCGGGGAAGTCCTCGCGGCTTACTACCCACGAATGATAGCGGCCTACGGGTATTTCGTGTCCCAAACCTTTAAAAAGAACATCTTCCTTCAGGATGTTGACCGGAGTCTGTACGCCATGGTATACTTCTGTCAGGTTCTCGAGTGCTGCCCCGAAGGCTTCACCGATGGCCTGATGTCCCAGGCAAACTCCTAAGATGCTTTTGGTCGGTGCATATTTCCGGATAATGGGTAGCAGCAGTCCGGCTTCTTCCGGTATGCCCGGTCCCGGCGAAAGGATGATTTTATCAAAACGTTCCACTTCTTCCAGTGAAATTTCGTCGTTGCGGAACACTTCAATGTTAGTGGCTCCCAACTCTTTTACCACGTGCAGCAGGTTGTAAGTGAAAGAGTCATAGTTGTCCAGGAGCAGAATCGCTTCTTCCCGTCTGTTAAGGGGATCTATCTTGTTATTCATTGTTTTTTTTATTTGTTTTAGAGTTTGGGTTCACCACAGAGGACACAGGGTACACAGAGTTTTTTTTAGACATAAGAACAAAAGAACAGATAATTCTTTATGGGTTCTTAGGTTCTTTTATCTGAAAACAGATGGAGCGCAGCTAATTAATCTCTGTGTCCTCTGTGTCCTCTGTGGTGAATGCCTTTTAGTTTTTTAGTTTTACGGCCAGATCTATTGCTTTCTTCAGTGCTCCCAATTTGTTGTTGACCTCTTGCAGTTCGTATTCGTCCTGACTGCGTGCCACGATGCCTCCTCCGGCCTGGAACCACAATTCATTGTTGCGGCTTACAAAAGTACGGATCGTAATGGCCTGGTTCAGTTCCCCGTCCAGTCCGATGAAACCGATGCAGCCTCCGTAAGCTCCGCGGTTGTGCGGCTCTATCTCACTGATAAGCTGCATGGCACGTACTTTCGGTGCACCGCTCAACGTCCCGGCCGGGAAAGTGTCGATGAAAGTCTTGAGCGGATTCGCCCCTTTGTTCAGTGCTCCGCTGACGCGGCTTACCAAATGGATGACATGGCTGTAATATTGCGGTTCTTTGTAAAACAGCACCCGCACGTCGTGGCAATTGCGGCTGAGGTCGTTGCGTGCCAGATCTACCAGCATCACATGCTCTGCGTTCTCTTTCGGGTCGGCCAGAAGTGCTTCCGTCAGTTCTTTGTCCTTTATGGTGTCTCCCGTACGCCGTGTGGTTCCGGCAATCGGATCGATATAGGCTTGTCCGTCTTCTACTTTGCAGTGTGTTTCCGGTGACGAACCGAAGATGCGGTATCCGCCGAAGTCAAAATAGAACAGGTAAGGGGAGGGGTTGATGCTGCGTAGCGCGCGGTATACCTTGAAGTCGTCACCGGCATAAGGCTGGATGAACCGTCTGGACAGTACAATCTGGAAGACGTCTCCCCGGAGGCAGTGGGCGATACCTTTGCGTACATTCGCTTTGTGCTCTTCGTCGGTGATGGTACTGGTGACGGGACCGGTCACTGAGAAGTTATACGAGGCATAGTTGCGGTTCTCGATGGCCGATTCCAGTTGTGACAGACTGCTGTCTTCTCCTTCCGCCAGCATTTCCACCAGAGTCAGCTCGTTCTTGAAGTGATTGAAGACGATGATGTACTTATATAATATGTATAGCAGGTCCGGAGCGTCGTTTTGCTCGTCGTGGCTTTCTTTCACGGGGATGTGCTCAAAGTACTTCACTGCGTTGAAAGTGGTATAGCCATACAGTCCGCAGAATTTCTTATCGGCTCCCACTACATGGAACTGGTTGATGAAGCGGTTGAACGCATTCTCTACGTGGAACGTCTTGTTGAGTGGTTCTTCCCGGCGGCTGTTGTCGGGATACGTAGTGGTCACTATTCCACTGTTTATGCCGATGCTTGCCAATGGGCAGAGTGCGATGAACGAGAGGGAATTTTCTCCGGCATGATAATCCGAGCTTTCCATTAATGCCGATTGCGGATACATATCGCGCACTTTGAGGTAGATGCTTACCGGAGTGTGCAGGTCGCCCAAGACCTGCTTGCTATGGGTGGTATAATGAAAGGTATTCATAATTTTTTTCTTTTTAATTTGATTTTGAATTCACCACAGATTACACAGATTTTCGCAGATTGACGATCTGTTTTGTGGGTAATTAGATTAAAAAAACTGTGTTAATCCGTGTAATCTGTGGTGAAATGATTTATCCCAAATAAGTTTCTATATCTTTATCTCCCCGTCCCGATACGGTCAGCACGACTACATCTTCCGGTTTGAAGGTCATTTTATCCAAGGCTCCCAGTGCATGTGCCGATTCCAGTGCGGGAATGATTCCTTCCAGCCGGGTCAGTTCGTAAGCGGCACGGATGGCTTCATCGTCGTTGACGGCCAACACCAATGCCCGTTTTTTGTCGGCGAGATTGGCATGCATCGGTCCGATACCGGGATAGTCCAGTCCGGCGGAGATAGAGTAAGGCTCTTCAATCTGCCCGTCTTCGTTTTGGATCACGAACGTGCGTGCACCATGGATGATTCCCATTTTACCCAATTGAATGGTAGCTGCCGTCATTCCGGTTTCTATCCCCTTGCCACCGGCTTCGGCCAAGACGATCTGAACCCGTTCGTCATCGATGTAGTGGTAGATGGTTCCGGCAGCGTTGCTTCCTCCGCCCACACAGGCAATCAGGTAGTCCGGATAGTCACGTCCCTCTTTTTCCTGAAGTTGCTTTTTTATCTCTTCGCTGATGACCGACTGCAAGCGTGCCACCATATCCGGATACGGGTGTGGTCCTACGGTGGAACCGATGATGTAATACGTATCCGAAGGATGGCAGCACCAGTCGCGGATGGCTTCGTTCGTAGCATCTTTCAGTGTCATGTTACCCGATGTTACCGGGATGACTGTGGCTCCCAGCATCTTCATCTTCTCTACATTGATATGCTGGCGTTCTACATCCGTTTTTCCCATATACACGATGCACTCCATGTCCATCAGGGCGCAAACGGTGGCCGTTGCCACTCCGTGCTGTCCGGCACCGGTCTCGGCGATGATCCGCTTTTTGCCCATGCGGCGTGCCAGCAGAATTTGTCCGATGGTGTTGTTTATCTTGTGGGCTCCTGTATGGTTCAGGTCTTCCCGTTTCAGATACATCCTGCAACCATACTTTTCCGAAAGGCGGTGAGCCGGGTAGAGGGGAGAAGGACGTCCTACATAATCCCGCAGCAATTGGTCGAATTCCTTTTTAAAATCCTCGCTTTCGATCACTTTGAGATACGTGTTTTTCAACTCTTCTACGCATTTGTGGAGTATTTCCGGCACATAAGCACCTCCGAATTCTCCGTAATAGCCATCCTGATCAACTAAGAAACTTTTCATAATCCTATTTTTTATTCGTTATTTGTATTTTCGGTCAAAAAAGAAAGAGCCCCGTCGCAGGTTGCGACAGGGCTCTTTCTGAATTTCTGTTATATCTTTAATGAGGTATATACATACGAGCGCTGCTCCCTTACGACTGTCGGAGTTGTAACGGGCGCCACCACCAATATGTATTTACTTGCATTTTCATCATTGCTAATTGTTATTTAACGGGGGCAAATATAGATACTTTGTTTGGAATAACAAATAAAATCTTTCTTTTTTTATTTCCCTCCTTTTTATTTTTTGTTTTGGCGGGAATCTATTTATGATTTCTCAAATACTTGCTGTACATATTTTTAATTGTCGGATGCTCGCAGGGAGTGGTTCCTGATTCTGCTGAACCTGTATTGCTTTGTTTCTGTTTTTTTAAATATTAACTTTTTTATTATCAGAAGATTATGAATTTGCTTAACTTTAAATTAGGGTTCAATGGCTCAAGGTTCACTCTATGAGTATCATACCTTGTGGGAAGATGTTGTGTTTGTTGTTAAAAAGTACTTTCTAAAAATCTTTTGCTCTTTAGCGCATTTTGGAATTGATGTAAAATATATTGTATTGTATATGTGTATTATTTATGTCTGTTTTTAGAGTTGCGCATTATCTGTTTTTGTGTCCACTATTATTAGAGATGTTTGTATGTAATTGTTTGATTTTTAATGTTGTATGCAGGGGGATTCTTTGTGTTTTCCAGAGGATGAATCCCATAGAATGAACCTTGAGCCTTTGGACCTAACCGATGTATATTATATATACATTTAGTGTAATAAATAATTGGTGAATGCTCGAAATAGAAGTCCTTTTTAAACATTTTGTTATTTATATTGTTTCTTCAGATATAAATTATTTAAAAACAGAAACCAAACATTATGAAACAAAGAAAAGTTTTAATTGCGATTGCCGTTGTCATATTCATCCTGTTGCTGCTTTACTGGCTTTTTGTAGCCGAGGATATCAACGCTTGGCTACCTGTAAACTAAAGACTTGTATTTTTCGTCCTAAACACTTAAGTCTTTTCAGCGAAACGCTTAGACGTTTTCCGAAAACGTTTAAGTCTTTTGCCGGAAACACTTAAGTCTTTTTTTCCGCATGATTCCCCTGCAAATCTTTTTGTTTTCCGGAAAGAAGCGATTATTTTTGTATCTGATTGAATATCGTATAAATGATGATATAAACTGATAACCTATGGATAATTTTATTTTTCAGAATCCCGTGAAGCTGATCATGGGACACGGGATGATTGCCCGGTTGAGTAAAGAGATACCGGCAGACAAGCGGGTGATGATTACCTTCGGTGGCGGTAGCGTGAAAAAAAACGGTGTATACGACCAAGTGAAAGAAGCCCTGAAGAATCATTTCACTGTAGAGTTCTGGGGCATTGAGCCTAATCCTTCCATTGAGACTTTACGTAAAGCCATTGCCCTTGGAAAAGAGGAGAAGGTGGACTATCTGCTGGCTGTGGGAGGCGGATCGGTCATCGATGGCACGAAGCTGATTTCTGCCGGACTGTTGTACGATGGGGATGCGTGGGATCTGGTGCTTGCCGGACGTCCGGTGACAAATACCGTTCCTCTTGCTACTGTCCTCACTCTGCCTGCCACGGGATCGGAAATGAACAGCGGAGCCGTGATTTCGCGTCATGAAACCAAAGAGAAATATCCTTTCTATTCCAATTATCCCTTATTCTCCATTCTCGATCCAGAAGTGACGTTTACACTGCCGCCCCATCAGGTGGCCTGCGGTATTGCTGATACGTTTGTACATGTGATGGAGCAATACATGACAACCCCGGGACAGAGTAGGGTGATGGACCGCTGGGCGGAAGGTATCCTGCAAACCTTGATGGAGATAGCTCCGAAGATCCGTGAGAATCAGCACGATTATCAGCTGATGGCCGATTTTATGTTGTCGGCAACGATGGCACTGAACGGCTTTATCGCTATGGGAGTATCTCAGGACTGGGCTACGCACATGATCGGGCACGAACTGACCGCACTTCATGGACTGACACACGGACATACACTGGTCATCGTATTCCCCGCTACTCTGCGTGTGCTTCGCAAGGTGAAAGGTGATAAGATTCTGCAATATGGCGAGAGGGTACTCGGCATTACTTCCGGGACCCGTGACGAACGTATCGATGAAACGATCCGCCGTACAGAGGAGTTTTTCCGTTCATTAGGGCTGACTACCCGCCTGAGTGAAGAGGGCATCGGCATGGAGACGATTGATGAAATAGAACGCCGTTTCAATGAACGGGGTGTGAAATATGGCGAGAACGAAAATGTGACCGGAGCTGTTGCGAAGGAAATCCTGAAGAGCGCACTTTAGTCTTGTATTCACCACAGAGTACACAGAGGGCACAGATATGCTAAGTACGGATGATCCATCTCTATAATCTTTTCTCTGTGTACTCTGTGTCCTCTGTGGTGAGTCTCCGTTCATCGTTCATCGTTTTCCGTCCGCATGTTTTTGGTATAAAGGCTGTCGATGATACCGTCTGATAGCCCGATGGTCGGGACTGTGATACCGGTTGCGTTCACCTGTTTTGCCACTTCCAGAAAGATTTCCGCTGCCGGGACAATTACATCTGCCCGGTCAGGCTTCAGTTTGAACTGTTTGATCCGTTCTTCTTTAGAGAGGGGCTTCAGGGTTTCGCAGATTTCCTGTAACGACTCGACGGGAAGGAAAGATTGTTTTTTGTCCTTTTTGTCCGCCAGGCGGAAAAGTTTATTGATATTGCCTCCCGATCCGATGATCTGGATGGAGGAATATTCGGCAGCCAGTGCCTGAAGGTCGGAGCGCATCTGTTCTTTTTCTTCGTTCTTTACCATGCCGCTGAGCATACGCACGGTACCGATATTATAGGAACGTGAGCTTTTGAGTTCTGCGTCGCAGATCAGGTTGATTTCCGTGCTACCACCACCGACGTCAACGTACAAGTAGTTCTGTCCCGAAGCAAAAAGCTGTTCGATGTGGTTATCGTATACGATATGCGCCTCTTCCTGCCCGTCGATGATTTCGACGCGGATACCGGTTTTCTTTTCTATTCTGCGTGTGATTGCTTTCCCGTTGCGGGCATCACGCATGGCCGAGGTGGCACAGGCGCGGTAATCTGACACTTCGAATATCTTCATCAGTTGCTTGTAGGCTTTCATCAGCCGGATCAGTTTCCCGGCTTTTTCTTCTGATATTTCTCCGGTGGTAAAAGCGTCTTCACCTAACCTGAGGGGGATACGTATCAGTTGAACTTTGCTCAATAATCCTTCGGGCGATCCTTCCTCGTTTACACTCTTTATCAATAACCGCACGGCATTGGAACCAATGTCGATGGCGGCATAGTTTACTTTCTTCATTCTGATTCTTTATAGTATTTGTATAATTCTTCCTGAGAGCGGAAAGGGACACCGCTTTCCTCCCATGTCTTGTTTTCGCCACTGCCGTCTACGATGCGTCCTTTGGCCGTATCGCGGAGTCCGTAGCAGACCACTTTTTTCAGTTCATCCTGTATCGCTTTATCGTATACGGGTGTGAGCACTTCGATGCGGTTGTCCAGGTTGCGGGGCATCCAGTCCGCCGATCCTATATAATATTTCTCTTCTCCTCCGTTGGCAAAGATAAAGATGCGCGGATGTTCCAGGTAACGGTCAATGATACCGTTGATCCGGATGTTGTCGCTGATTCGGGGCACACCGGTCACCAGTGAACAGTTGCCCCGGACCACCAGGTCTATCTGTACGCCGGCTGTCGAAGCCTCGTAGAGTTTCTGTACCAGCGCCCGGTCGGTGATGTGGTTCACTTTGGCAAGGATGTAGGCCTCTTTTCCTTGCTGCTTGTTTTTGATTTCCTTGTTGATCAGTGCTATCAGCCGTTTGCGCATATCGTTGGGTGACACGAGCAGTTCTTTGAAGTTGGCGGGAAGATACGGCTTCTCGATAAAATCGAATACCGAGTTGACCTCGCGTACGATGGACCGGTGTGCGGTCATGATAGTGAAATCGGTGTACATCCGTGCGTTTCCTTCGTGAAAGTTTCCGGTGCTGATACAAGCCAGGTCACCGAACCGTGTTCCGATATGTATCAGTTTGGAGTGAATCTTCAGTCCTTCCACTCCGAAGATCACTTTGATTCCGGCATCCTGCATACGTTTGCTCCAATTGATGTTGGAGGCTTCGTCGAAGCGGGCAAGCAACTCGATGATGACGGTCACCTTTTTCCCGTTTTGTGCCGCACAGATCAAGGCTTTCACTACCTTCGAATCTTTGGCCAGGCGATAGAGGGTCATCTTGATGCTTCTCACCTCTTTGCTGATGGCCGCTTCACGCAGTACGCGTATCACCGTGTCGAACGATTGATAGGGGTAATGCAGCGAGCGGTCTTGCTTCCGGATCAGTTTCAGGATACTTTCCTCACCGTTCAGCTCCTGCTTGAAGACGGGAGGCCAGGCAAGGTATTTCAGGTCAGTGCGCCCGCAGTCGGGGAACTTCATCAGGTCTTTGAAGTTATGATAACGTCCGCCGGCTACACGGGTGTCGTTTTTGTCTACGTTGAGGCGGTCGGTCAGCTTTCGCAGCAGGTCTTTCGGCATCTGTTGGTCATAGACGAAACGGATCGGTTCACCCCGCTTCCGGCTTTTCACCCCTTTTGATATCTTTTGAAGTACACCCGTACGCAAGTCGCTGTCTATCTCCATTTCGGCATCTTTGGTGAATTTGAAGGTATAGGCTTCATAATCCGTATAGTTCATACCTATGAAGATCATCGGCAGGCAGTAGCGGATGACGTCATCCAGGAACATCAGATACGTTTTACCGTCCGAATCCGGCAGACGGATGAAACGTCCGAACTCGTTGGTGGGAAGTTCGATGACGGCATAATCTCTTACTTTCACTTTTCCCTCGCCGTCTTTGCGTTGCAGGCGGATGGCCAGGTAGATGTCTTCGTCGGTCTGGTCGTCCGGTTGGCGGGAGGCTTTATTGAGAAAGAGCGGGTTGGTAGAACCGTTCAACCGGTTCCGGTAGAGTGAAGTGATGAAGAGCTCTTGTTCCGGTGTGAGTTCGGTGTCTTTGATGACATGGATGTTTTCTTGTTTCAACTTTTCCATGATCGAAGCGAACGTTTCTTCAAATTGCCGGTAGTACTGATTGTGCAGCTTGCCGATCTGCTTCAGTGTGCGTGCGGCCGTATCACGTTCTTCGCGGATATTTTTGTCGCCATACTCCACAATACGGTTCAATGTAGCCACACGAACACGGAAAAACTCGTCTAAGTTGTTTGAGTAAATGCCCAGGAAAGTAAGTTGCTCCAGTAAGGGAACTTCCGGGCGGGCAGCTTCAAGCAAAATGCGTTGATTAAAGTACATCCAACTGATGTCCCGTTCTACATAAAGCTTTTTACGTCTCGCTTCGTCTGATTTCATTCGGATAAGAGTTTACTTATTTTTTTGCAAAAGTATGCTTCTGCGATGTAATAGATATTACATTCTTGCTATGAACTTATTACAAAAATCATTTGTTCTTTTTATATGTAGACAGAAACACGTATATTCGCAGAAAGTATGCGGGATACCCCGTTAAAAAAATGTAAGATATGAAATCAATGAATTATTCTCTTATCCGCACTATTTGTGCGCTTGTCATCGGCCTGGTGTTGGTGCTCTGGCCGGACGCGGCAATTAATTATATTGTCATAACCATTGGCATATTGTTCCTGATTCCGGGATTTATTGTGCTGATTGGTTATTTCGGTACCAAACCCGAACCGGGTGTGTCCCGCCGTTTCCCTATCGAGGGGGTTGGAAGTCTGCTCTTCGGACTCTGGCTGGTTACGATGCCGGGCTTCTTTGCCGATGTACTGATGTTCCTGCTGGGCTTTATCCTGATTATGGGAGGCGTACAACAGATTGCATCCCTTTCGATGGCACGTCGCTGGATGCCTGTGCCGGGCGGCTTTTATGTGATACCGGCCCTGATCCTGATAGCGGGTGTCGTAGCCCTGTTCAATCCTACCGGAGCACGCAACACGGCTTTCATGATTATCGGTATCAGCAGCTTGGTTTATGCCATTTCCGAACTGATCAACTGGTTCAAGTTTGCCCGTCGCCGTCCTAAAACTCCGGTGAAAGGAGAGATAGAGGACGCGGAGATCATTGAATAAAAGAAGAGAGGGTTGCCTCACGGCAATCCTCCCCCTGCAAACTTAAAACAACCAACAAAAGAAATAGGTTTCTGAAAGGGGATGTGCCAAAAACTTTTCACCACAGATTACACCGATTCTCACAGATTATCAACATTGATAATCAATGGTTTAAAATTTACTCTATGTTACTCTGCGTCCTCTGTGGTGAGTTTCAACACACTCTCTTAAGACTGTTTATCTTATAAATAACAACTCTCTGTATTTAGGCAGTGTCCACATCTGGTTGTCGACAATCAGTTCCAGTTTGTCGATGTGGTAACGAATCTCTTCCAGAGCCGGCACGATGGTGTCGTGGTAAGCAATGGCTTTTTCGCGTTCACTTTCTATCTTATTTGCCACTTTGCGGGCTTCGATCATTGCGTCTACATGTTCCTTGATGAAAGCGGTACGGTCGGCAATCTCTTCAATCAGTTCCAGGTTCTTGGCAGAAAGTCGGGCTGCTTTTTCTTCCGGAAAGAGGGATTTCATTTTATATACATTATCTATCAGGTCTGTCTGGTACTGTGTAGCAACAGGGATGATATGGTTCATGGCCAGATCACCCAATACGCGGGCTTCAATCTGGATTTTCTTGGTATAAGTTTCCCATTTCACTTCGTTGCGGGCCTTCAGTTCTTTCCGGTTCATCACGCCCACAGCTTCGAACATGGCTATCGTTTCGGGGCGCAGATAGTTGTCGAAAATGACAGGAACGCTTGTTTCACAATCCAGACCGCGACGGGCGGCTTCTTTTTTCCATTCGTCGCTGTATCCGTTGCCGTCGAAATGAATGGCTTTGCATTCCTTGATATATTTCCGGATCACGTCGAGAATGGCCGAAATCTTGGGCTCTCCCTTCTCAATCTGCTTGTCTACATCTTTTTTAAACCGTTTCAACTGGTCGGCGACAGCCGCGTTCAGGGCTATCATTGCGCTGGCACAGTTGGCTTCGGACCCTACGGCACGGAATTCGAAACGGTTTCCGGTGAATGCGAAAGGTGAAGTACGGTTCCGGTCCGTATTGTCAATCAGCAATTCGGGTATCTGTGGGATGTCCAGCTTCATGCCCTGTTTGCCGCTCAGGCTGATCAGGTCATCTTTCGTACTTTCTTCAATGTGTTCCAACACTTGTGAAAGCTGCTTGCCCAGGAAAGAGGAGATGATGGCGGGAGGTGCTTCGTTGGCTCCCAGCCGGTGTGCATTGGTGGCACTGGAGATGGATGCTTTCAGAAGTCCGTTATGGTGATAAACAGCCATCAGTGTATTGACGACGAATGTTACGAAACGCAGGTTATCTTCCGGAGTCTTGCCCGGAGCCATCAGCAGGATGCCGGTGTCCGTGCCCAGCGACCAGTTGTTGTGTTTGCCCGATCCGTTGACACCTTTGAACGGTTTTTCGTGGAGCAGTACACGGAAGCCGTGGCGGCGGCTAACTTTGCGCATCAGGGACATGATCAGCAGGTTGTGGTCATTGGCCAGGTTGCACTCTTCGAAGATAGGGGCCAGCTCAAACTGATTGGGCGCTACTTCGTTGTGGCGCGTTTTTACGGGGATGCCCAGTTTCAATGCTTCCACTTCCAGATCTTTCATGAAAGCGGCTACGCGGGTGGGGATGGCACCAAAGTAATGGTCTTCGAGCTGTTGGTTCTTGGCGCTGTCATGCCCCATCAGGGTACGTCCGGTCAGCAGCAGGTCCGGACGGGCGGCGTATAAGCCTTCGTCTACCAGGAAGTACTCTTGTTCCCATCCCAGGTAGGCATATACTTTTTTTACATCCGGATTGAAGTAACGGCAAACGGCTACAGCAGCTTTGTCTACTGCCCTCAGCGCTTTCAGTAACGGTGCTTTGTAGTCGAGCGATTCACCTGTATAGGCGATGAAGATAGTCGGTATGCACAGCGTATCGTCTACAATGAAAGCGGGTGAGGAGGGGTCCCATGCACTGTAACCACGAGCTTCGAAAGTGTTGCGGATACCTCCGTTCGGGAAAGACGAGGCATCCGGTTCCTGCTGAACCAGCAGTTTTCCGGTGAATTCTTCCATCATCCCCCCTTTTCCATCATGTTCTACAAAAGCGTCGTGCTTTTCGGCAGTGCCTTCGGTCAGTGGAGCAAACCAATGGGTATAGTGTGTGGCCCCCATCTCGATGGCCCATTTCTTCATACCGGCTGCAACTTCGTCGGCGATACTGCGATCCAGTGGTGCGCCGTTGTCAATCACATCGGTCAGTTTGCTGAACACATGGCTTGGCAGGTACTTAAACATCTTTTCCTTGTTGAAAACGTACATCCCGAAGTATTCCGACGGGCGTTCGGTGGGAGTTGCCACTTCTACGGCTTTTTTCTTAAAGGCCGTTTCTACGACTCTGAATCTGAGTTTTGACATAATGATTGAATTATTTATAAACTGTTTGGGTTTTGATTCACCACAGATTACACGGATTTCCACAGATTTTTAAATCTTAATCATCAACGGAATAATTCTTTAATCCGCGTCAATCTGTGGTGAAACCGTATTCATCTCTGCTTTGTATTCATGTTACCCGTATCACATGAAAGCTTTACAGCCAGTTCTTGATGCGCCGCATTGCCTCGATGCAATCGTTTCGTTCGCCGAATGCCGTCAGGCGGATGTAACCTTCTCCGCTGGGGCCGAAACCGACTCCCGGAGTTCCCACTACATTGGCTTCGTACAACATCTGGTCGAAGAAACGCCACGAACTGGTTCCATTGGGAGTCTTTACCCACAAATAAGGTGCGTTTACTCCTCCGTATACTTTCAGTCCGGTGGATTCCAGTCCTTCTTTCATGATGCGGGCGTTTGTCATATAATAATTGATCGTTTCCTGTATCTGTTCTTTCCCCTCGGGGCTATAAACCGCCTCTGCGGCACGTTGGGTGATATAAGACGTTCCGTTGAACTTGGTGCATTGGCGGCGGTTCCACATCCGGTTCAGGGGGATACGTTCTCCCTCGAGTGTGGCTGCCGTCAGCTCTTTCGGCACAACGGTATATCCGCAGCGTATTCCGGTGAAACCTGCTGTTTTCGAGAAGCTGCGGAATTCGATGGCGCATTTCTTGGCTCCTTTGATTTCGTAGATGGAGTGGGGGATATCCGGTTCCCGAATGTAGGCCTCGTAAGCTGCGTCAAACAGGATCAGGGTATCATTAGCCAGTGCGTAATCCACCCATTTCTTCAGTTCGGCTTTTGTCAGCGTTGTACCGGTGGGATTATTGGGATAACAGAGGTAGACGATGTCGATGCGTTTCTCCGGAATGGCCGGGATGAAATGATTTTCGGCGGTGCAAGGCATATAAGTGACGTTGCTCCATTTGCCACTTTCGGTATCCAGCACTCCGGCACGTCCGCACATCACATTGCTGTCGATATAAACCGGATAAATGGGATCTGTGACCCCTACGCTGTTGTCATGACGGAGAATGTCTCCGATATTACCCGTATCACTTTTGGCGCCGTCGTTGATAAATACTTCCGTAGGCGAAAGATGGATACCCCGTGGAGCATAATCGTTCTTGATGATGGCTTCGATCAGGAAATCGTATCCTTGTTCGGGACCGTATCCGCGAAAGGTTTCGGTAGACGTCATCTCTTCGACTGCCTTGTGCATGGCCTCGATGCAGGCATTCGGAAGGGGACGGGTCACATCGCCGATCCCCAGCCGGATGATGTCCTGCTTCGGGTGTGTTATTTTAAAAGTATTGACTTTCTTCGCTATGTCCGAGAACAAGTAGCTTCCCGGTAATTTCAAAAAATGTTCGTTTACTAATGCCATATTGTTCTTGTTTTAAGTTTGAAATGTTATTCCTGAAAACTAAATCTTTATACCTTATCAAATGGACTGATACCTGAAATCCATTAACTATTCTCTTAGTTCTATTGTTCCGTCGAATACTTTAACTGCCGGTCCGGTCATGTATACATGGTTTGTTGCTTCGTCCCATTCTATAGTCAGTGTGCCTCCGTCCATCACGATATCTACGGTTCGTCCCGTCCGTCCGGTGAGATGGGCCGCTACGGCTGTTGCACAGGCGCCTGTCCCGCAGGCCTGTGTAATGCCCGATCCCCTTTCCCACACCCGCATACGGATTTTGTTTTCTCCTGTTATCTGTGCAAACTCCACGTTCGTACGGTCGGGGAAAAGCGGATGTCTTTCCAGCTTCGGGCCGATCTCCGGAAGGTCTATACTCCGGATATCGTCCACGAAGGTGACGAGGTGCGGATTCCCCATCGATACTTGCGTGGAGACGAATGGAAATTTGTTGTCGAAATCTATTGTTCCGGTTTCCAGTGGTACACCCATATCAACCGTTACGGCTTTTACCGTTTGGGCTTCAAGGTGCAGTTTCAGCACTTTGATACCCGAGAGGGTTTCCAAGGTGATGATGTTTTTTGAGGTCAGTCCGTATTCATAAAGATACTTGCCGATGCACCGGCTTGCGTTACCGCACATCATTGCTTCCGAACCGTCGGCATTGAATATGCGCATGCTGAAATCTGCTTTGTCCGAATGACCGATCAAAACGAGCCCGTCACTGCCGATCCCCGTATGGCAGGCACTCCATTCGATGGCTGTTTTACCGGGATTGCGGATAGGAAACCTGAGGGTATTTACATAGATGTAATCGTTTCCTGCCCCATGCATTTTGGTGAATTGAATCGTTCTTGTCATTTTGATCTGTATTAATCGATTGGTGTATCCTTTTGTTTTATTACTATGCAAAGATATGACTTTTTGTTTTGTATTTCTATTAAAAGCATGTCTTATATCTATTTATTTTAAGAAATCTTTCACTTTTTGATATTTCTGCCTGTTTTTACTTCTGAATTGAAATAAGAATGCTGCGTATTTTTAATAAACTGTAATGAAGCGATTTTGTTCTGTGTCTCTTTTAGGATTTTGGGATAGGATGGATGAATTGATTTAGATCAATTGGGCATCTTTATAAAAGAGGAAAGAGGCTCCATCCTGACAGAATGAAACCTCTTTCTTCTTAAATGCTTTCTTTTTGTGTGCGGCTAACCGGACTGTATCAGAATATGTATTTGAGTCCGAAGTTGGATACAGTTAAATCTCTGTATCAATGATGGAGGAGATAAAACAATTTCAAATGTCTAAGATATGTAATGCTTTTAGTAGTTTAACCAAAGTTTCAACTGAGGTATTTTATCACGGCTGACGATTATCTTATCTTTAAAAGGAGGTTTTACATGTAAAATGGCTTTTCCCAGAAAATACGATTCAATCCGCTCAATAGCGTTAATACTGATCACTGTCTGCCGGCTACTTCGGAAAAAGATATCCGGATTGAGTTGTTCCATCAGCCTGTCCAGAGAGAGATCGATAATATGTTCCCTGTTTTGCTTGGTAACGGCAAAAGTTATTTTGTTTTCAGAATAGAAATAGGCGATATCTTCAACTTGCAGGGTAAAAAGTTTATCTTCGCCTGATATAAGAAAACGGGTGCGATACTTTTTGCACGGATTGGCTATGTTTTGTAAAATGTCTATTAGATCGGTTGTCTTTTGCTCCTGTACCAGATATTTGGTGGTAAGATGTTCGAACTTGGCAATAGCTTCTTCCAGCCGGACACTGTCTATCGGTTTAAGTAAATAGTCAATGCTATTGACGGCAAAAGCCCTAATAGCATATTCATCGTATGCAGTGGTAAAGATGATAGTGCTCTCCGGACGTGCTTGTTCGATAAATGTGAATGAAATGCCGTCTGTCAGTTGTATGTCAAGAAAAACAATATCCGGATGTGGATTCTTATTAAACCATTCTACACTTTTTTCTACACTGCCGGGCAATATCGTGACTTGCCATTCGGGACGTATTTCATTTATGATCTTATTCAATCGGCGGGCCGCCGGAATTTCGTCTTCAATAATAACAGCTGTAATTTTATTCATTTAATAGGGGAACTTTAACGGTGAAATAATTAGTATTACTTTCTATGAGGATATTCTTATCGCATATCAGGCGATAGCGGATTGAAAGATTCTTTAGCCCCATTCCCGTAGTAGCTACATTGGGCTTTACTCTAATTTCATTGGTTACCGCCAACATACCACTTTGTTGTTCGTAATCAATCAGTATCTTCATCGGATAATCCATATTAATAATGTTGTGTTTAATGACGTTTTCTACTAATAACTGTAGGGCCAACGAAGGTAACTTCAAATCGTAATTGTGTAACTCTACCTTGTTATCAATTCGGATACAATCTCCTAAACGAACTTTATGAAGAAAGATGTAGGAATCAATGAAAGACAATTCCGATTTTAAAGTAACCAAGCGCTGTTGCTGGCTTTGTAATATATACCGGTATACGTCGGACAAGCGCTGGGTGAATAGAACGGCGTTTCGGGGAGAATATTCTATTTCGGAGATAAGCGTATTGAGGCTGTTGAAAAGAAAATGCGGATTCAGTTGATTCTGTAAGGCTACGTATTGGGCTTTTATGGAAGCTTCTTCAAATTGCTCTGCCTTTTCGTGCAAAAGAACCAATTGCCTGTAGAAGTTGATAGTCAAAGTTAGATTGGTTATCACCATTTCTACTAACCAGACCAGGGCTATTATTCTTAATCCTCGGCCTTTTAGGATAAAAGGTTCGGGAACCTCAAATATGGCTTTTACTATTGACCAGACCAGATAATTCATCAAAAACAGTATGATCGCAGTAAGGATGCAGTCAATAATTAATCGATCTTTACGTTTGACCAGGAACTGGAAACTGCGCTTCTGCCAGTTGTGAATCATCAATACTCCGAAACCAACCAGATTAAAAGCGGCAAGTATCAATATGAACGACTTAAAAGAAATCAATACTTCCAAATGCTTCGGAGCCAAGTCGGAGTACAGCACGAGAAACAGATATGAAAAAGATGCTAACCCTGAGAATAGCAAGCCATTGAACAAATGATTGTATTTTTGTCGCATATTGATTGTAGATTTTATGTGTATATTACAAATTTAGTAAAAAAAACAAGAGGAGACACAAAATATCACAATGGTTCTGGGCAACCTCTTGTTTCTCGGAAAATAGTATAAACAAATGCCTATGCGGAAACTGGCGTTATTCTCTTATTCCGTAATTCCGTCCGGTAATTCACTTTTATGGATAATGTAATTATTACTTTAATACTTGATTATGGCCTGAAAACAATCTTTTTACCTTAAAGTGATGTACCTTTGAAGACGTTAGCTTTAGTCAAAGGAAGTAAACTTCCGGTCAGTGTGAAACGATTTGAATTGAAGTTCGGACTTATATCTACCGACGCATTATTACTTCCCTTGTCCAAGCGAATGTTTACTTGTGCGGATATTCCGGTTCCCATTACGCTCATTGATACGAATATATTTCCTTTTTTGTCGGTAGTCTGTTTGTAGTTGGAGGTACTACCTTCGACGGTGATACCACCCAAACCGTTAGGACCGCTAACGGGTATGTTGAAAGCTACCTGAACCACGGCCTTGTCATCTTTTACTGCTACAAAATTTGTATTCGAAGAAACGAAGGCCGATGTACCGTACTTAAATATCACATGGTCGGCCTCTAAAATGAAATTTTTCATGGTAATTGCCTGTTTGGCTTCATCAAATAATGCTTGATCCAGTAATTCCTGTTCAGCTTTCTTTTGTTTACGTGTCATTTCTTTTGCTGTTTGTGCCTGTACATTTCCCAGACAAACGAATAACAGCAACACCGGTAATACTGATAACTTTTTCATGATTCTAATTTTTTAAAGTTATATATTTTCTTTTGCTCAAAGATAGAACGTTTGCTTTATTTCTTTTCAAGTTTATTTTCTGAATTGTAAACGGTAGTTGCTAAATTGTAAATATGGTATGCTGAATCGTAAAAGTAACATTTTAAATAGATACGGAATGGTTTTTGTAGCTATGAGACACGAAGTCGGGATTGAAAAAACTCCCTTGAGTGGGCGTGTACTCACTCAAGGGAGAATTAAAAAAATGATTGGATACGGAGATTTATTTTTTCAACAGATTTTGCAGTTGTACCGGTTCATTGGTGGTGATGAAATCTACTTTACGATCGATCAGCCATTTCATGTCATCCGTCTTGTTCACAGTCCAGGCATTCACTTTCATGCCCAAATCATGGCATTCCCGGATCCATTCGGGATGTTTGCGGAATACTGTGTAATGATAGTCCGGCCCGGCACATCCTAATTCTTTCAGCTCCTTGGGAGACAAATTACCGTCCAGATAATAAACCGGGGTTCCTGCCGGAGCCAGGCGGATGAATTCTTTCGTGGCATGCAGGGAGAAGGTGATGTATTCCATCCGGTTTTCCAGTCCCATATCTTTTACCAGTGCAACGATTTTTTCGATGGCTTTTGTTTCGCGTTGGGGAGTGGTGTGTGCTTTCAGCTCAAGAATCAACCGGGTGTGTAGCGGTTGTGCCGCTTTCAAGTATTTGGCAAGGGTAGGCAGGCTCTCCCCGTTATCCAGTTTGATGGCTGTCAGTGCGGTGGAAGGTGAGTTTTCCATCCTTTTCCCTTTGAATGTGGGATCATGGTTGACCACTAACTGGTCATCGGCTGCCAGCCATACATCAAACTCCGAACCATAGCATCCGATGGAGTCGGCTTTTAGCAAGGCGGCGATACTGTTTTGCGCAGAACCCTCGGTTTTCCAGAATCCGCGATGGGCAATAACCTGGGTTTGTGCAGAGACATTATATGCCGAGAAAAGTAAGGCAGAGGCAAGCAGAAGTTTTTTTATTTTCATATATTTCAGTTTTTGGTTCGCCTTCAAAGATATAAAAAGTAACGCAAATGAGCAGGATAAGGATGCTAATCTGCGTTAAACAAAGCTATAAATTTCTTTTAAATCTCTTTACAATACATTCCTGTGTACCGAAAATGGGAGTATGGGTAGGAGCAACGCTTCTGTGGATAGGGTGTAGCCATCCGTTTGTCGGGGCTACACCCTGAGCGTCCGATGGCTACACCCTTTGCCTATTAGAGTTACCCCCTTTTAATATGCTTCTACGTGTATCCCTTTTACGGCACGTCCGCTGGGATCGTTCAGGTTCTTGAATGCGGTGTCCCATGTTAGTGCCTCGGCTGTCGAACAGGCTACACTGGGAATGCTGGGCACACTGCGGGCAGCGCTTTCACTGGGGAAGTGCTCTTCGAAGATACTGCGGTAGTAATACTCTTCCTTATTCATTGGGGGATGGATGGGAAAACGTTCTGCAGCGTGTGCCATCTGGTCGTCACTGACAGCCGTTGCGGTGATCTCTTTCAACGTATCTATCCAACTATATCCTACACCGTCACTGAACTGCTCCTTTTGGCGCCAAGCGATGCCGGAGGGGAGCATACCCGCAAAGGCTTCACGCAGGACTTTCTTTTCGATGACTTTTCCCGGAGCCATTTTTACTTTGGGATCAAGCCGCATTGCCACATCGAGAAACTCTTTGTCGAGGAAAGGGACACGTCCTTCCACTCCCCACGCTGCCAGGCTCTTATTGGCGCGAAGACAATCGTATAGATGCAGTTTAGACAGTTTGCGTACGGTCTCTTCGTGAAAGGTACGGGCATCGGGTGCTTTGTGGAAATAGAGGTAACCGCCGAAGATTTCGTCGGCACCTTCACCGCTTAGTACCATCTTGATGCCCATCGACTTGATGACACGTGCCAATAGATACATCGGTGTGGAAGCCCGGACGGTAGTGACATCGTATGTCTCGATGAAATAAATGACATCCCGGATTGCATCGAGCCCTTCCTGAAGGGTGTAGTTTATTTCGTGATGAACAGTACCGATGTATTCGGCCACTTCACGTGCCTTGACTAAGTCCGGTGCACCCTTCAGCCCGACAGCAAAGGAGTGGAGCTGCGGCCACCAGGCATCGCTTGCACCGTCCGTTTCAATACGTTTGGCTGCATACTTCTTGGCAATGGCAGAGATAACAGAGCTGTCCAGTCCGCCCGAAAGAAGTACTCCGTAAGGTACGTCGGACATCAGCTGGCGGTGTACTGCTTCTTCAAGAGCGTCATGAATCTGCCGGCAGGGAGAGGTGCTGTTTTCTTTCGCCACTTTTTCATAATCCATCCAGTCGCGGGTATACCAGCGTTTCATTTTTCCTTCTTTACTGTGATAGTAGTGTCCGGGAAGGAAGGGCTCGTACTCGTCGCAGAATCCTTCGAGTGCCTTGAGCTCGCTGCCAAAGTAGATGTGTCCTTCGGAATCTTTTCCTATATATAAAGGTATTACTCCGATGGGGTCACGGGCGATCAGGTATTCATCTTTCTCTTCATCATAAAGGGCAAATGCGAAGATGCCGTTGAGCTCTTCGAGGAAATGGATGCCTTTGTCGCGGTAAAGTGCAAGGATCACTTCACAGTCACTTCCAGTCTGGAACTCGTAACGGTCGGCATACCGGGCACGGATGTCACGGTGATTGTAAATTTCGCCATTGACGGCCAGTACCAGTTTCCGGTCGGGCGAGTAAAGGGGCTGTCCTCCGCTTTGAGGGTCGACGATAGAAAGGCGCTCGTGTGCCAGGATGGCACTTCCACCACAATAAATTCCACTCCAGTCGGGTCCCCGATGCCGAATTTTCCGTGCCATCTGTAAGGCTTTGCTTCTGAGTTCTCTGCTCTGAATTTTTATGGAAAAAATTCCTGCTATTCCACACATAATCGTAATTGTTTTAAAGGGTTAATGTCTGATGATGAATAAACTACGTGCTGTTCACCGCTTGGCGTTTAAATATTTTTCTATCTCTGTCGCTGCTGCACGTCCGCTTGCCATGGCACGCACCACAAGGCTTGCGCCTGTTGCCGCGTCTCCGGCGATGAATACGTTTTCGGCAAATACTGGCTGTTCGGGTTTGAGGAATCCCATCGCTAATAAAACCATATCTGCTTCGATTATTTCCTTTTTTCCGGTCGGCTTCATAACAGAGCGTTCGTTGACGGGGTCCGGTAACCATTCCACTTCTTCCACTTCCACTCCGGTGACTTTACCGTTCTTTCCGAGGAACCGGTTGGAAGTCAGGCTCCAGCGACGGATACAGCCTTCTTCGTGACTGGAGGTGGTTTTCAGTACAGCCGGCCATTGTGGCCACGGAGTGGCAGGATTATGGGCAATAGGGGGCTTGGGCATGATTTCGATTTGTGTCACGCAGGCCGCCCCTTGACGAACGCTCGTGCCGATACAATCGGAGCCTGTGTCTCCGCCACCGATGACCAGCACTTTTCGGCCTTTCGCATTTACTTGCCCGTCTTTGGAAAAAGTTTCTCCTTCAATGATTCGGTTTTGTCCGCTCAACAGTTCAAGAGCGAAATGGATTCCTTTCAACTCGCGTCCCGGAATGGGCAGATCCCGGGGTGTTTCCGCTCCGGTACAGATGCAATAGGCATCGAAATCGGAAGTGCGACTCTCTGGAGTGAGTTTATGCGTGTCGATCTCGGTTCCCATTCTGAATTCAATGCCTTCCGCTTCCAGGAGCTTCATCCGGCGGTCGATAATGACTTTATTCAGTTTGAAATTGGGGATTCCGTAGCGAAGTAATCCACCCGGAGCTGCTGCTTTATCGAAAACGGTGACGGCATACCCCGAGCGGTTCAAGCGGTTGGCAACCGTCAGTCCGGCAGGGCCGGAACCGATGACGGCTACCCGTTTTCCATTTCGTTTGGGAATTGCCGGCATGATATAACCTTCTCGGAAAGCTGCTTCCACGATGGCTGCTTCATTTTCACGGATGGTGACAGGGGCGTCACACGATAGCTTCAGTACGCACGACTTCTCACAGAGTGCCGGGCAGATGCGTCCGGTAAACTCCGGGAAGTCGCACGTGGCAGACAATATCTGGTAGGCCTCACGCCATTTTCCCTTGTAGAGTGCGTCTTGCCATTCGGGTTGCTTGTTGCCCAACGGACAAGCCCAATGGCAGAAGGGGACACCGCAATCCATGCAGCGTGAAGCCTGAAGTTTGCGGTCACTTGTGTTGAGGGTCTGTTCCACCTCACTGAAATCAGTGATGCGCTCGTGTACGGGGCGGTATCCGGCCTCGTGACGGGGAATATTTAAGAATGCTTTTGGATCTCCCATTTTTATTTACGATTTTATAGTTTACGATTGAGATTGGTATCTGATATACAGGTTCGGCGGCTTATCTAATAGTCTCTCTGCATATCTGCGATTTTCTGTTGCAGTTTCCGCATCTGTTCTTCCTGCAACACCTTTTTATATTCGATCGGTACCACCTGGATGAATTCGTCCACGCAGTGATTCCAATTGTCGAGCATGGTGCGTGCCAGTTTTGAGCCTGTATAGAGATAATGTTGGCGGATCAGTTCATGAAGTTCTTTGCGATAGCCGGCTTCTTCGATCAGTGAAAGTTCCACCATCTCCATGTTGCAGAAATAGTCGAAGTTTCCTTCTTTGTTCCATACATAGGCTACGCCGCCCGACATGCCGGCTGCAAAGTTGCGTCCGGTCTGTCCCAACACGACCACCCGTCCGCCGGTCATGTATTCGCAACAATGGTCACCCACACCTTCGACAACAGCGACGGCTCCGGAGTTTCTCACCGCAAAACGTTCGCCCGCACGTCCATTGATGTATACTTCACCACTGGTGGCTCCGTATAGCAGGGTGTTTCCGGCAATGGTGTTTTCTTCCGCTTCGAAATTGCTCCGTACCGGTGGAAGTACGGCGATACGTCCGCCACTCAATCCTTTTCCCAAATAGTCGTTGGCTTCGCCCTCCAGCTTGAAGTTGACTCCCGGTACAAGGAAGGCACCGAATGACTGTCCGGCGGAACCTTTGAATTTGACGTTCAGCGTATGTTCCGGCAGACCTTTTTCTCCATACCGGGTAGCGATGGCACCTGAGAGCATGGCACCGCACGCGCGGTCAGTGTTGGCAATGGTATATTCCAGAGAGACTTCCCGTTGGCGTTCGATGGCTTCGCGGGCGGCATGGATTATTTCCACATCTTTCACCGCCGAGATACCGTGGTCCTGATTGGTGGTATGCAGAATGGCAGCCCGGTTGTCAACCCGTGCCAGCAACCTGCTGAAGTCAATCAGGCTGTGCTTGGGGAGTATATCTTGGGGTTTGCGTTCGATCAGGTCCGTCCGTCCGATAATGTCGTCCAGCTTTTCGACACCTATTTCCGCAAGATACTCGCGTACCTCCTGTGCCAGGAAAGTGAAGAAGTTCACCAGGTATTCGCTGCGTCCGTGGAAGCGTCTACGTAATTCTTCATTTTGTGTGGCCACACCTACCGGGCAAGTATTCTGATGACACTTGCGCATCATGACACATCCCAGAACAATCAGGGCAGAGGTGGCAAATCCAAACTCTTCGGCCCCCAACATTGCCATCAGGATGATGTCCCGTCCGGTTTTCAGCTGTCCGTCCACCTGGAGCATGACTTGACCTCTCAGTCCGTTCAGCACCAGGGTTTGCTGGGTTTCACTCAATCCTAATTCGGGTGGGATGCCGGCGTAACGGATGGAAGAGGCGGGTGAAGCTCCTGTTCCGCCTTCGGCACCGGAGATGACGATCAGGTCGGCTTTGGCCTTGGCTACACCTGCGGCAATGGTGCCGACTCCGCTTTCGGCTACCAGTTTGACACTGATTCTCGCCCGGGGATTTACGTTTTTCAAGTCGAAGATAAGTTGTGCCAGATCTTCGATTGAATAAATATCATGGTGAGGAGGAGGGGAAATCAGCGAGATGCCCGGTATGGAGTGACGGGTACGGGCTATCACTTCGTCCACCTTATAGCCGGGCAACTGTCCGCCTTCGCCCGGCTTGGCGCCTTGTGCAATCTTGATCTGTATTTCATCCGCATTTACCAGATATTCGGCAGTCACGCCAAAACGTCCCGAAGCTACCTGTTTGATGGCACTTCTCAGGTTTGTTCCGTCCGGACGCGGGGTGAATCGCTTGGCATCTTCACCTCCTTCACCGGTATTGCTCCGTCCGTGAATGGCATTCATGGCGATGGCCATTGTCTCGTGTGCTTCCCGGCTGATCGAACCGTAACTCATGGCACCGGTAACAAAACGTTTCATGATGTTTTCAACGGGATCTACCTTGTCGATAGAGATAGGCGACCGTTTGAATCCCAGGAAATCGCGCAGAAAGATGGGCATTTCTTTTTCATCTGCCATTTGTGTAAACTCTTTGAATTTCTTGTAGCTGCCCAGGCGGGTTGCCAGTTGCAGGGCACTGATCGTTTCCGGATTCCAGGCATGTTTTTCCCCGTCTTTTCGGAAAGAGTATAAGCCTTTGTTGGGTAGAATGTCATCACTGTTTTCCGCTGCGAATCCTTCATTGTGGAAAGCGATGGCATCTTTGGCTATCTCTTCAAGCCGGATGCCGCCGATGGTAGAGGGCAGGCCGCCGAAACAAGCCTTGCTCAGTTCTTCGCTTAATCCTATAGCTTCGAATATTTTTGCTCCCCGGTATGAACGGATGGTACTGATCCCCATTTTACTCATGATTTTGAAGAGCCCTTTGCAGATGGCTTTGATGTAGTTCTTTTCTGCTGTGGCATAATCGAGTTGGATATCTTTACCGGTAACGAGCTTGTCGAGAATGGCAAAGGCCATGTAGGGGTTCAATGCGCTGGCTCCGAAGCCAAGTAGCAGGGCTGCATGCATCACTTCGCGTATCTCGCCGCTTTCTACTACCAGAGCAGTCTGGACACGTTTGCCCACTGAGATCAGATAATGATGCACTGCACTGACAGCCAGTAAGGATGGAATGGCAGCATGTGTGGCATCGACCTCTCTGTCGGTCAGTACGATGTAGTTGACTCCCTCTACGACGGAGGCTTCTGCCTGCTTGCACAGGGCGGTCAGTGCCTCTTGAAGTCCGGCTTTTCCTTTATCAGCCTCAAACAACATGGGCAGCTTTACCGTTTTGAATCCTTTATACCGGATATTGCATAAGATATCCAGTTGGGCATTGTTCAGTACAGGGTGGTTGAGGCGCACCATTTTGCAATGACTCTCGCTGGGGGTGAGAATGTTCATGCCCACAGCACCGATATATTCCGTCAGCGACATCACCAATTCCTCGCGGATGGGATCGATGGGAGGGTTTGTCACCTGTGCAAATTGTTGCCGGAAGTAATTGTACAAGAGTTGTGGTTTATCCGAGAGTACGGCCAGGGGGGTGTCGTTGCCCATCGAATTGATCGGTTCGGCCCCTCCGGTCGCCATCGGGGTGATGATCTTTTCGATGTCTTCTTTTGAATAGCCGAAGGTACGTAGCATGCGGCCGTAGTTCTCTACACTGTGTGATACTTTGCGTCCACTTTTCAGTTCATTCAGTTCAATCCGGTTGTTGGCGAGCCAGGTACGGTAAGGCTTGGCCTCCGCCAACTGTTTTTTCAGTTCACCGTCGTAGTAGATCTCACCTTTTTCGGTGTCTACCAGCAATATCTTGCCCGGTTGCAGGCGTCCTTTCTCTTTGATATCTCCGGGTTCGAAGTCCATTACGCCGACTTCGGAGGCCACTACCATCATGTTGTTGTGAGTAATCAGATAGCGGGCGGGGCGTAGTCCGTTACGGTCGAGCATACCTCCCGCATAGCGACCGTCGCTGAACAGCAGGGCAGCCGGTCCGTCCCATGGTTCCATCAGGATGGAGTGATATTCGTAGAATGCTTTCAGGTCTTCGCTGATCGGATTCTTTTCGTTGAATGACTCCGGTACCAGCATAGCCATGGCATGTGGCAAGCTGAGGCCGGACATTACCAGGAACTCGAGTACGTTATCTAAAGAGGCGCTGTCACTTCCACCCGGCTGGATGATGGGGCGGAGCTCCCTGATATCACCCAAGGTAGGTGAGGAGAGTACGCTTTCCCTTGCTTCCATCCATCCCCGGTTACCGCGAATGGTATTTATTTCACCGTTGTGTGCCAGTAGACGGAAGGGTTGCGCCAGTCCCCATGTGGGAAATGTGTTGGTGCTGAAACGTGAGTGTACCAATGCAAGTCCGCTGGTGAAATAGTTGTTTGTCAGATCGGGGAAATAACTACGCAACTGTAAGGATGACAACATACCTTTATATATGATGCTTTTGGTAGACAGCGATACAATGTAAAAGTCGTCTTTTGCCGGGACAGATGATTTGCGTATCCGGTTTTCAATCCTTTTTCTTATCACATAGAGTTTGCGGTCGGCTGTCTCCGTTTCCGTAAATCCGGTGATGAATATCTGTTTGATGTCCGGTTCGGCTGTTCGTGCCGATTCACCCAATATGTCCGGGCAAGTGGGTACATTGCGCAGGTGCATCAGTGTTAATCCTTCTTTTTCAATCTCCTCGATAATAATACTCAGAATGGTTGCCCGGTCTTCTTCGTTTTTGGGGAGGAAAATCAAACCTGTTCCGTATTTCCCTTTTTCGGGGACAGGTATGCCTTGCAACAAGATAAATTCATGAGGAATCTGGAGCATGATGCCTGCGCCGTCTCCTGTTTTGTTATCCGCTCCTTCGGCACCACGGTGACGCATGTTTTCCAGTACTTTTAGTGCGGACTCCACAATGTCGTGCGATTTTCCCCCGTCAATGTTCACCAACATACCCACTCCGCAGGCATCATGTTCGTTCATTGCATGATAGAGACCCAACTGTTCGGGCAGTCGTTGACAGGGCAACTCTTTTGTTTCGTTGTTAAAAAGTTCTTGTTCCTTCATTCTGTTTAGCTTTATTATACGATAATACCTGTTTGTTGTATCAAAATGTTCGGCAAAAATAGGAATTTAATTTCATTATGATATGTATGGCGCGCCTTTGTGTGACACTAATTCTCTTTTTAGTTTTTTAATATTTCAGATCGTAAGTAAATTAACTACTTTTTGTTTCAAACTGTAACTTGCTTCCATTATATCATTAAACGATTGTAATCTCTTTCTTTTTGAGACTGAAATAATAGATAAATTAACGTTTTGATATTAAAACAACTTTTTTGTACGTTTATGTCAAATATTTATAGGAAAACTAATCTTTATGTTATTTAGATTATGTATCTTTGCACGCGAAAACAAAAAAGGATAATATGTGTGGAATGGTAGGCTATATTGATATGTATCAGCCGAAAGGCGAAGCATCTGTTTTTATTGCTAACGGCAATCTTGAAATTTCCACCGTTATCCTCCAAGAATTTCTATCCCAAAGTTATACTTCCTGTAACAGTACCTGTACAGAGATCCCCGTTCATTTCGTTTCATGTTTCCTGCAGAGTTACCGGTTTTGTAAGACCGATAATCTATGTATCGGAAGTCCGGAAACATTAAAGTGCTTTAAACCGTTGATAATTAGTGTACCTTTGCCCGTGATGTATCGTTATGGGTCGGGAAGGCACGACAGACCGACCGGGATAGGAGGAAAAGAGTGTGATTATGGTGTGAGTTCAATAACCGATTGTAATATAGTTAAATCGAAAATAGATGGAACAACTGAAACATGAATGTGGCGTTGCCATGATTCGTTTGCTTAAACCGCTGGAGTATTACGAAAAGAAGTACGGGACATGGATGTATGGGCTCAATAAGCTCTACCTGCTGATGGAAAAACAGCATAACCGTGGGCAGGAAGGTGCCGGACTGGCATGTGTGAAACTGGAAGCAAATCCGGGTGAAGAGTATATGTTCCGTGAACGGGCGTTGGGTTCCGGTGCCATCACTGAAATTTTTGAAACGGTGCAGGCCAACTTCAAGGATCTGACCGGGGAGCAATTGCACGATGCTGGGTTTGCCAAGCGTACACTGCCCTTTGCGGGGGAAGTATACATGGGACATCTGCGTTATTCGACCACCGGAAAATCCGGCATATCCTATGTCCATCCGTTTCTCAGAAGGAACAACTGGCGGGCGAAGAACCTTGCCCTTTGCGGTAACTTCAACATGACAAATGTGGACGAAGTGTTTGCCCGTATCACTGCCATCGGACAACATCCGCGTAAGTATGCCGATACCTATATCATGCTCGAACAGGTGGGGCACAGACTCGACCGGGAAGTGGAACGACTGTTCAATCAGGCCGAGGCCGAAGGACTGACCGGTATGGGCGTGACGCATTATATTGAGGATCATATGGATCTTGCAAACGTGTTGCGTACATCGAGCAAGGAATGGGATGGAGGATATGTGATGTGCGGACTGACCGGAAGCGGAGAGAGCTTTGCGTTGCGCGACCCGTGGGGGATCCGCCCGGCATTCTGGTATCAGGATGAAGAAATTGCGGTGCTTGCCAGTGAACGTCCGGTGATTCAGACTGCACTCAATGTTCCGATAGGAGAAATAAAGGAATTGCAACCGGGGCAGGCACTTCTTATCAGCAAAGAGGGAAAACTGCGTACGGCACAGATCAACAAAGCGCGGGAGAAGAAAGCCTGTTCGTTTGAGCGGATTTACTTCTCACGGGGTAGTGACGCGGACATCTATAAGGAGAGAAAACAACTGGGTGAAAAACTGGTGCCGAACATCCTGAAGGCAATTGATAATGATCTCGACCATACCGTATTCTCGTTCATACCGAATACGGCGGAGGTGGCATTTTACGGTATGCTTCAAGGGCTGGACGATTACCTGAATGAAGAAAAGGTACGACAGATTGCCAATCTGGGACATAATCCGGACCACGATGAACTGGAAGTGATCCTGTCTCGCCGTATCCGTTCGGAAAAGGTAGCGATCAAGGACATCAAACTGCGTACTTTCATTGCCGAAGGTAATAGCCGGAACGATCTGGCGGCACACGTGTATGACATAACATACGGCAGCCTCCGGGCAGGTATCGACAATCTGGTGATTATCGATGACAGCATCGTCCGTGGCACCACATTGAAGCAAAGCATTATCGGTATCCTCGACCGTTTGGGACCGAAAAAGATAGTTATCGTTTCTTCCTCCCCGCAAGTTCGCTATCCGGACTATTACGGCATCGATATGGCGAAAATGTCCGAGTTCATCGCTTTCAAGGCGGCAATCGAACTATTGAAGGACCGGGATATGAAAGACGTGATCGCGGCAGCTTACCGGAAATCGAAAGATCAGGTAGGATTGCCGAAGGAACAGATGGTAAACTACGTGAAGGAGATTTATGCTCCTTTCACCGACGAGGAAATCTCTGCTAAAATGGTGGAACTGCTGACGCCGAAGGGTACGAAGGCCAAGGTACAGATTGTTTACCAACCCCTTGAAGGATTGCACGAGGCATGTCCCAACCATACGGGAGACTGGTATTTCAGCGGTAATTATCCAACGCCGGGGGGAGTGAAACTGCTGAACGAAGCATTTATTAATTATATTGAACAGGTATATCAATTTTAAGAAAATCAGGATTTTACTACAGAGGATGCAGCGTACACAGTGGACCAGTTTATTTTAGATGTACTTTAAAATAAAAGATGAAGCCTCTGCGAGTTTTGTATCCTTTGTGGTGGATTAAAACGAAGATAAGAATGAAGAATGTAACTTTGATCCTTGACGACGGGAGCCGTTTCCACGGCAAGTCGTTTGGCTACGAAAAGCCTGTGGCAGGTGAAGTCGTGTTTAATACCGCCATGACCGGTTATCCGGAGAGTCTGACCGACCCTTCGTATGCAGGGCAGCTGATGACACTGACTTATCCGCTGGTAGGCAACTATGGTGTGCCTCCTTTCAGTATGGAACCCAACGGGCTGGCTACATTCATGGAGAGCGAACGCATCCATGCCGAAGCCATCATCGTGAGCGATTACTCACAGGAATACAGCCATTGGAACGCAGTGGAAAGTCTGGCGGACTGGCTGAAACGGGAGCAGGTGCCGGGCATTACGGGCATCGATACCCGTGAGCTGACCAAAGTGCTGCGTGAACACGGAGTGATGATGGGACGGATTGTGTTTGACGATGAACCGGAAAATGCTCCGGAAGCTGTTTACAGCGGGGTGAACTACGTAGACAAGGTTTCCTGTAAAGAGGTGATCCGTTACAATGAAGGCGCGGGTAAGAAAAAAGTCGTACTGGTGGATTGTGGTGTAAAGACGAACATTATCCGCTGCTTGCTTCGCCGGGATGTGGAAGTGATTCGCGTGCCTTGGGATTATGATTTCAATCATCTGGAATTCGACGGACTCTTCATCTCCAACGGACCGGGTGACCCGGATACATGTGATGCTGCGGTGCAGAACATCCGCCGTGCTATGCAGAACTCGAAACTTCCTATTTTTGGTATCTGCATGGGTAACCAGTTGCTGAGCAAAGCCGGAGGAGCCAAAATATACAAACTGAAATACGGTCATCGCAGTCATAATCAGCCGGTACGGATGGCAGGCACTGAACGTTGTTTCATCACTTCACAAAATCATGGTTACGCGGTAGATAACAACACACTCGGCACCGATTGGGAACCGTTGTTCATCAATATGAATGATGGCTCCAACGAAGGAATCCGCCATAAAACAAACCCGTGGTTCTCCGCACAGTTCCATCCGGAAGCGGCAAGCGGACCGACCGATACGGAATTCCTTTTCGACGAGTTCGTGAAACTGCTCTGAAGTATATTCTGCATAAATGATCAGAAACGAATACGATTCACCACAGAGGACACAGAGAATATATTTCTCTTAAATATCCTAATAAACAAGAGATTAAAACTCTGTGTTCTCTGTGTCCTCTGTGGTGGATTAACCTCAAAAACAAACTAATAATGAAAGAAAACAATATAAAGAAAGTACTGCTCCTTGGTTCCGGAGCCTTGAAAATCGGTGAAGCCGGTGAGTTCGACTACTCCGGTTCCCAAGCGCTCAAAGCCTTGAAAGAAGAAGGAATCGAAACCATCCTGATCAACCCCAATATTGCCACCGTACAGACATCGGAAGGTGTGGCAGATCAGATTTATTTCCTTCCCGTAACTCCTTATTTCGTCGAGAAGGTGATTCAGAAGGAACGTCCTGAGGGTATCATGCTTGCCTTTGGCGGACAGACGGCACTGAACTGCGGCGTGGCCCTTTACCGCGAAGGCATTCTCGAAAAATACGGAGTACGTGTATTGGGAACTCCCGTACAAGCCATTATCGATACCGAAGACCGTGAGCTTTTCGTGGAGAAGCTGAACGAGATTGACGTGAAAACCATCAAGAGCGAAGCTGTTGAGAACGCCGAAGATGCTCGTCGTGCAGCCCGGGAATTAGGTTATCCGGTCATTGTCCGTGCGGCTTACGCATTGGGTGGATTAGGTTCCGGCTTCTGTGACAACGAAGCAGAACTGGACGTACTTGTTGAGAAAGCGTTCGCTTTTTCTCCGCAGGTGCTGGTTGAGAAGAGCTTGCGGGGATGGAAAGAGGTGGAATACGAAGTAGTGCGCGACCGCTTTGACAACTGTATCACGGTCTGCAACATGGAGAATTTCGACCCACTGGGCATCCATACCGGAGAATCCATTGTGATTGCTCCTTCGCAAACCTTGACCAATAAAGAATATCATAAATTGCGTGAGCTTGCCATCCGCATCATCCGCCACATCGGTATCGTGGGCGAATGTAACGTGCAGTATGCTTTCGATCCCGAATCGGAAGATTACCGGGTGATCGAGGTGAATGCCCGTCTGAGCCGTTCGTCTGCTTTGGCGTCGAAGGCTACCGGTTATCCGCTTGCTTTCGTGGCTGCCAAACTCGGACTCGGGTACGGGCTGTTCGATTTGAAAAACTCCGTGACGAAGACTACCAGTGCGTTCTTTGAACCGGCGCTGGACTACGTAGTCTGCAAAATCCCCCGTTGGGATCTCGGTAAGTTCCACGGAGTGGATAAAGAACTCGGTTCTTCTATGAAGTCTGTCGGTGAGGTGATGGCCATCGGGCGTACCTTTGAAGAAGCGATTCAGAAAGGACTTCGTATGATAGGACAGGGTATGCACGGTTTTGTGGAAAACAAAGAACTCGTCATCTCCGACATCGACAAAGCGCTGCATGAACCGACCGACAAACGTATCTTCGTCATATCGAAGGCCTTCCGTGCGGGATATACCATCGACCAGGTGCACGACCTGACCAAGATTGACAAATGGTTCCTGCAAAAGCTGATGAACATCATGAATACTTCGGAGGAGCTTCATCAGTGGGGGAATAATCACAAGCAGATAGCCGACTTGCCTGCCGACCTGCTTAAGCAAGCCAAGCGACAGGGATTCTCTGACTTCCAGATAGCACGTGCCATCGGTTACGAAGGTGATATGGAAGACGGGAGCCTTTATGTCCGCAATTACCGCAAGAGCCTGGGCATCGTTCCCGTGGTGAAGCAGATCGATACGCTTGCTGCCGAGTATCCGGCACAGACCAATTACCTTTATTTGACCTACAGCGGCACAGCCAACGATGTAACCTACCTGGGCGACCACCGTTCCATCGTGGTGCTTGGTTCGGGTGCTTATCGCATCGGTTCTTCGGTAGAGTTTGACTGGTGCGGGGTGCAGGCACTCAATACCATCCGTAAGGAAGGCTGGCGTTCGGTGATGATCAATTATAATCCCGAAACCGTATCGACCGATTACGATATGTGCGATCGCCTCTACTTTGACGAATTGACTTTCGAACGTGTGATGGATATTCTTGAACTGGAGAATCCGCATGGTGTCATCGTCTCCACCGGAGGGCAGATACCGAACAATCTTGCTCTGCGCCTCGATGCCCAGAATATTCATATTCTCGGTACTTCCGCCAAGAGTATCGATAATGCCGAGGACCGTGATAAATTCTCCGCCATGCTTGACCGCATCGGCGTGGATCAGCCGGAATGGCGTGCGCTTACTTCGCTCGAAGATATCAACTCCTTCGTAGACAAGGTCGGTTTCCCTGTGCTCGTGCGTCCGTCGTATGTGCTTAGTGGGGCGGCCATGAATGTTTGCTCCAATCAGGAAGAACTGGAACGCTTCCTGCAACTGGCAGCCAATGTTTCGAAGAAGCACCCGGTTGTGGTCAGCCAGTTCATTGAACATGCCAAAGAGGTGGAGATGGATGCCGTAGCACAAAACGGGGAGATCGTTGCGTATGCCATTTCCGAACACATCGAATTTGCCGGCGTACACTCCGGTGATGCCACCATCCAGTTCCCGCCGCAGAAGTTGTATGTGGAGACGGTGCGTCGCATTAAGCGTATCAGTCGTGAAATAGCCAAGGCACTCAATATCTCCGGTCCGTTCAACATCCAGTATCTGGCTAAAGACAACGACATCAAAGTGATCGAGTGTAATCTCCGTGCCAGCCGTTCGTTCCCCTTTGTCAGCAAAGTGCTGAAGATCAACTTTATCGAACTTGCTACGAAAGTCATGCTCGGTCTGCCTGTTGAGAAGCCGAACAAGAACCTTTTTGAACTCGATTATGTCGGTATCAAGGCCAGTCAGTTCTCTTTCAATCGTCTTCAGAAAGCTGATCCTGTGCTGGGTGTCGACATGGCATCGACCGGTGAGGTAGGTTGTATCGGCAGCGATACTTCCTGTGCCGTACTAAAAGCAATGCTTTCCGTGGGCTATCGCATTCCGAAGAAGAACATCCTGCTCTCTACCGGAACGCCGAAACAGAAAGTGGATATGCTCGAAGCGGCCCGTATGTTACAGAAGAAGGGATATAATATCTTCGCAACGGGAGGTTCCAGCAAATTTCTTACCGAGAATGGCGTAGAGAACACCCGCGTCTACTGGCCCAGTGAGGAAGGACATCCCCAGGCACTCGAGATGTTGCACAAGAAAGAGATCGACATGGTAGTCAATATTCCCAAGAATCTGACTGCCGGTGAGCTGGATAACGGTTACAAAATCCGTCGTGCCGCCATCGACCTCAACATCCCGCTGATTACCAATGCCCGATTGGCGAGTGCGTTTATCAATGCGTTCTGTACGATGGATATTGACGATATAGCAATCAAGTCATGGGAAGAATATAAATAAGAAGTTCCGTCTTCTTCTCCTCTTTTGCTTAACAATCCTGAAATCCGGAACTTTTTCTGTTGACTGTTGTTGAAAGTACATATAAATCAATAAAGCGTGTAACAATGAGTATAGCAGAGCAATTGGATGCCGCATCCGGAACGAATCGTCTGGTGTTGGTAGAATTTTATGCAGACTGGTCTCCCCATTATGAATGGCTGGAACCTGTAGTACGGACTTACGAGAAACAAGTCTCCGAGGTGGTTAAAGTGAATATAGTGGGAGATAAGGCAGTCGCGGATTCATTCAATATCGAGACGGCTCCGGCTTTCATCCTTCTGCAGCGTGGACACGAATTGTGGAGGCAAGTGGGAGAACTGACCATCGATGAACTTAAACTGGTGTTGGAAGAGTTCAAATAGCAAAGTGCCAATCATGTCATTTTGTATTTTCTACCCGGTGTAGCATGCGCTATATCGGGTAGTTTGTTTATAAGGTTAGTAAATGAACAGCTTTTCTTTCTTTAAGATATTTTTTTACTTCCGATAATTTATTATCTTTGCATTTATTGTACCTTAAAAATATCATAATGAAATCAGCAATAAGAGTGATCCTGTGGATAGCAGGTTTGTTTTTGTTTACAAATCATATTGCTTATGCACAGAATTGGACTCTTCCGACACCATCCCAAGAGGCCTGTCATCCTGCTATAATACCGCAGCCTAAATTTATTGCTTCAACTCGCAAAACCATAGATTTTACAGAATTATCGATCTTGTTTTCTGGTTCTGTCGATTGTTCTACTCAACAAAAAGTGAAGAGAGAGGTGATAGATATTTCTAATTCACTAAAATTCACGTCGGTGAGAAAAAAAACATGCGAAATTAGATTTACAACTCCTTCAAGGGAGCTCGAAACGGATGAAGCATATACATTACAAGTTAACAAACAAGGCATTATTATTGAGGCAAATGCATTTGGTGGGTATTTTAACGCTTTACAAACGCTTCGTCAAATGATTACCGAATCACCTCACGGCATGTTACGTTTACATTATTGTCACGTTGATGATCTCCCTGAATTTAGCGTTCGTTCGGTGATGATTGATATAGGACGTAATTTTTTGGAGATCTCTTTTTTGCGTGAAGTGATCCGCAAATTGTCTATGTACAAAATAAATATGCTCCACCTTCATTTAACCGATGATCCCGGGTGGAGAATTGAGGTTAAAAGTCATCCTGAACTGACATCCTATAATTCTTACTGGAAAACACGACAGCCGGGAAAATTTTACACACAAAAAGAAATAAAAGAGTTTGTTGCCTATTGTGATTCTCTTAACGTAAGGGTACTCCCCGAGGTTGATATGCCTGGTCATAGTGCGTATTTTAAAAAGGCAACAGGATATGATATGCAAACCTCCAAAGGAATTGCTATACTAAAAGAGGCATTGGATGAGGTAATTCCATTATTCAAGGATTCTTTATTTCATATCGGATCCGATGAAGTTAGGTTTGCAATGCCTGAGTTTATGCCTGAGATGATTAAGTATATTCGAGATAAAGGCAAGCGGATTGTTATTTGGAGTCCCGGCTACCAGCAAGATAACGATTGTATTCGTATGTTTTGGGGTAAATGTGAATCAGGACATCAGATCAAAACAGATATACCTTATATTGATGGTAATGGATTTTATATGGATTATATGGATTCTCAGTCCGGCGTACAACAAGTATTCTTTCAGCAACCATGCGAAGTTGCTTCTGAAAACACAAATGCATTGGGGGGAGTGATGTGTGTATGGACAGACGGTGGACTTGGGGAATATCCCGAAAAGCAAATTTTAACTCAATATCCATTTTATCCTACTCTATTAACATATGCCGAAAGAATATGGAGAGGTGCTAAAGAATCAGCCAATCAGTTTGTTGCTAACATGCCTAAAAAAGGGAGTAGTGCATGGATCGCATTTGATGAGTTTGAAAATCGTTTAGTAGCTCACAGGGATAAATATTTTCAAGGAATTCCTTTTGCTTATGTCAAGCAACCTGAGCTTAAGTGGAGAATCATAGGTCCCTTTGATCATAAGGGAATCAATGATACCTCTTTTGAGCCTGAACGGATTATAAAAAGTGAATATATCGATAATAATAAGATTTTAAAATGGAAAGATGAGGCAGCTTACGGAGGAGTAGTACAAATTCGTTCTTTGTACGCAATGTTTAATATGCATAACAATAGATATCAGCCTAACTTATGGCCTACATTAATGTCTGATGATGTGGGAATTGGCAATGGGACATGTTATGCATTGACATATATTAAAAGCCCCAGGGAGCAAGACGTTTTTTTAATGTGCGGATTTAATGGTATGTGGGGACATTCGGGCGGGTATCGTTCCGAAAGAGCACCGCAACAAGGCAGTTGGGATTGGAGTGGAGGAGATATATGGCTCAATGAAAATAGGATTGAGCCTCCTGTTTGGGATTTTGAAAGTTTACCGTGGTCAGGATGGGGACAGGGGAGAATTGAAATACCGCTTACAGGGCAAGGATATTTTTATCGGGCACCAATTAAGATTAGTCTCAAGAAGGGGCTAAATAAGGTTTTAGTTCGTGTACCTTTCGGCCACTGGAATGGGGATGAAGGACAACGCAGGTGGCAATTTTGCTTTATGCCTGTAAAGTGGGATGGCATTCATTATTCAGAGGTGGAAGGATTGGAATACGAAACTGATATTAAATAATATTGTAATACTGTGTACTCCATTAGAATTCAATGTTTTGTGACCTTTGATGTTTTTCTATTTAAATCTAAAATATGCTATCAAAGTGAATTTATCTTTTTTGATACTCCTGTGGTGTCATTCCCGTCATTCGTTTAAAGAACTTGCAGAAGAAGGAGGGATTCGGAAAATGCAGTTCATCCGAAATCTGGTATACAAGCAGGTCACTGTGTTTCAGTAACACTTTTGCTTCGAGAATAACAGACTGATTGATCCACTCCATCACTGTCTGGTGACTGACCTGCCGGATCAGTGTGTTCAGATAACGGGGAGTTAGGCATAGCTTGTCGGCATAGAATCCTACGGTACGTTCGTTTTTGCTGGATTCGTTCACCAGTGTGATGAATCGCCAGAATATCTCTTCCTGATGTGAAAACCTGTGAGAAGCGTCATTGGCTTCTTCCGTCCGTATATACTTTATATTATGCAGTAGAGCTGCAAGCAGATGTTGTACTACCTCCCGGCGGAAGGGTTTTTCCTGAACAGTTTCCCAAATCAGAGTGAAATAAGCATCCGACAACTTCCATTCGGTATCTGTCACCCGGGTGACGAGGTTCTGCCGTACGTGTGATTCAAAGAGCTGGTCACGTCGTAGGAGCGGCAGGAAGTCTTTGTCCACTGCGATCATCTGAAAATCGTAATTGGGTGTGAACTCTAAAAGTTCGACAATGGAGCCGGGGATGAAAGTGACAATGGTTTGTGGATAGACGGTATATTCAATCAGGTTGATAATGATCCGTGCCTTTCCACGTAGTCCGCGGATAATTCTTCCTTCCTTCAGCCGGTAGGGTTGTCCCAAACGGAACAGGTGGCTTTCCATATTGGCGAAGCTGATGACAATGCCAAAATCCGGGGTGACGAAGCGATATTCGTTGTTGCATACCATGTTGCTGTGCTTCAGCAGGTCGAGTGCCAGTTCCAGAGGTTTGTTCTTTTCCATAAATCAGTTGTTATCACACGGCAAACTTAGATAAAATATGCGATTTATAAGCGAGCCAAGTAAAAGAATAGCATATTTTATCCAAAACACAATGAGATAGTGTGCATGTATCCCGGTCCGGACCTCAACATACTGATGAGGATGATGAGCATGGAGGATAATATAATAGGGGTATGGGCAGTGGGGTGAAGCTTGTCCTGAAAAAGTTAATATAGTTTAATCCGGAGCAAATATGTTTATACGGACAGTTTGTAATTACGAAGTATTCGTATATTTGTTGATGACGAATAACTTAAATACAATTCTGCATGAAAACCACTTATTTACTTTTATCCTCCGCTTTGTTGCTGGGATGTGTATCCGCTTGCAACACCTCCGGCCAGAAATCCAAAGAAATGAAAACAGACGATGGGAGCATCACTACTGTCGAAACTGCCGGAAGCAAACTGACTATATGTGACTTATCACTCGTAAAAGACACCATAGAAGTGCCACTCAGCGAGTTTGTCGAAGATTGTCGCATTGTTCGTTTTGAGACCTCCGAAGAGGCATACTTCAAAGCCTGGTTTATTAATGCTACCGACAATTACATCGGTATCCGCCAAGGGGATCGGGGTGTGTTTAAGCTGTTTGACAGGAATGGTAAATTCCTATATAATGTCGGTTCCGTAGGAAGCGGTCCCGGTGAATATGACACCACCCTTTACGATGAATGCATTGATGAAAAGAATGGTCATATATTCTTCACGCCTTTTGTGGGGAAGAGAATCATGATGTATGATATAAACGGGCAATGGATTAAGGATATCCAGCTTCCCATACAAGTCAATAAACCGAAAATATGGGTGAATGAAGATGGAAGTTTATCTATTATACACATGCCTTTCAATGAGGGAGAGCCTCTTGCTTTCCAAATGGATACGGACGGAAATATACTGAAGCAAATCCCTGCGACAGCCGCAACAAAGGTGATGAACTTCGACGGAGAAATTTTCTCATACAGAAATTGCAACGATTTCGATTTCTTCCATACCAGTATAGATACTCTTTTTACTTATGATTCCACTAACAATAAGTTGTTACCAAGATTCACCATGACCTTCCCGAATATGAATGAGAAACCGATACATTTATATTACAGACTACCTCATCATTTCATAGTCACCTATTGGGGGAAAAAGGGAACAGGAGGTGGAGATGTCTTGGTAGACACTAAGAAGAATGCTTCTTCTTATTTCCGCCTTGTTAATGACTTTTACGGTAATCTTCCTGTTTCGGCTCCGGGTCACAGTTTCTATCGCGGGTACTTTATCCAAAGTATGGAACCGGGCCAGTTGATTGAAAAGATAGAAAAACATCTTGCTTCCGGCAAATGCTCCGGTCCGGATGAAAAGAAACTTAAGGAACTGGCAGCTACTTTGAATGAGAATGATAATAATGTTCTGTTTATCGGAAAGGTGAAAGAATAAAGAATCCATATGGAGATATGGCAATGTTGATTTAGAAAGAAGTATTTCTAAATATGGAACCCCGGGAGAGTCATTTTCCGGGGTTTGTTTTTTCGGTCATCGCTTTTCGCGGACTCTAATAAGGTATGGATTTATAAATGGCTTCAATAAAAGGATAAGCGTATCTTAAATCCCGAATAAATCTATAGTCGGCATTTGATTCATATGATTTATTCTAAAGAATCGAACTAATAGAACATTATTGCAAACAATTGGAACCTGGTTGCGTGTTCTTATTCTCTATCTTTGCAGGAAAGAAGAATTAATTAGGAATAGAATATGAAACGATTTATTTTTTCTTTGTCTTTTTCTCTGTTTGCCCTGCTGATATATGGGCAGATCACTCTTGAAGAGTGCCAACGGAAAACCCGGGAAAACTATCCGTTGGTGAGGCAGTATGGGTTGATAGAGAAGACTAAAGAATATAATCTGGCAAATGCGTCGAAAGCTAATCTGCCTCAGTTCACCCTTTCGGGCAAAGCTACCTGGCAGAGTGAGGTAACAGAGCTGCCCGTGCAGATTCCCGGGGTAGATATCAAGGGCTTGTCCAAGGATCAATATCAGGTGATCCTGGAACTGAAACAGAACATTTGGGACGGTGGTGAAATCCGTTCAAGGAAAGAGCAGGTAAAGGCGATGTCGGACGTAGACCGGGAAAAGCTGAATGTGGATATGTATGCACTTACCGAGCGGGTGAATCAGGTATATTTCGGGATTCTGTTACTGGACGAACAATTGAGCCAGAATCAGCTCTTCCTGGAAGAACTGGAACGTACCCACAGGCAGATTTCTTCGTACATTGAAAATGGCATTGCCAGTCAGGCCGATCTCGATGCCGTCAGTGTGGAGCAATTGAACACCCGGCAAAAGCGGATAGAGTTAACGACTTCACGCCAGGCCTATCTGTCAATGCTTTCGCTGCTGACAGGCGAAGAAGTACTTGCCAGTGCGTCTTTACAGAAGCCGGTCGCCGAGTCGGACATACAGGTGATGGCGAATAATCGTCCGGAATTGCTATGGTTCGATGCACAGAACGGACGCTTACAAGTACAGGAAGAAGCTTTGAAAACCGGACTGATGCCTCGTCTCGGGCTCTTCGTACAGGGGGCGTATGGCAATCCGGGACTGAATATGCTGAAAAATGAGTTCACCCCTTATTATGTGGCAGGAGTCCGTTTGTCGTGGAACTTCGGCAGCCTGTATACATTGCGTAACGATAGGCGGGTGATAGATACCAGTCGCCGACAGTTGGACAGTAACCGGGATGTGTTTCTGTTTAACACCCGCATTCAGGCTACACAGCAGGAGAGTGCCGTGGAGAGCGTGCGCCGTCAGATGGTGGATGATGATGAAATTATCCGTTTGCGGACTAATATCCGTAAAGCTTCGGAGGCGAAAGTGGCTAATGGCACCATGACCGTTACCGATATGCTTCGGGATATGACTTCCGAGAATCTGGCTCGACAGACCAAGGCTTTGCATGAAGTCCAGCTCCTGATGAATATTTATCAATTGAAATATACTACGAATAACTAATATAATAGCAGTTATGAAATCAAATAAACTTATAGGATGTCTATTCTTACTGTCTTTACTTTCCGCTTGCGGAGGCAGAACTATCGACTATGATGCTACGGGAACTTTCGAAGCGACTGAAGTTCTGGTTTCGGCCGAGGCTTCGGGAAGGCTTCTGTGCTTTGATGTTGAAGAAGGTACACGGTTGGCATCCGGTGAAGAAGTGGGATTGATCGATACCGTGCAACTTTACCTGAAGAAACTGCAATTGCAAGCCAGTATGAAGTCGGTTGAAAGCCAACGTCCGGATGTCAACAAGCAGATTGCCGCTACCCGCCAGCAAATCGCTACCGCCCAACGGGAGAAGAAACGTGTAGAAAACCTTTTGAAAGCCGGAGCCGCTAATCAGAAGCAACTGGATGATTGGGATGCGCAGGTCGCTTTGCTCGAGCGTCAGCTTGCGGCACAGATGTCGTCTTTACAAAACAGTACGAACAGTCTTACGGAACAAGGTTCGTCAGTAGCCATTCAGGTGGCACAGGTGGAAGACCAGTTGGCGAAGTGCCATATTGTTTCGCCTATCAGCGGTACTGTATTGGCGAAATATGCCGAAGCAGGAGAACTGGCTGCCGTGGGCAAGCCACTCTTCAAGGTGGCAGATGTCGATCATATGTATCTTCGCGCTTATATCACATCCGAACAGCTCTCGCAGGTTAAAATCGGTAACCGGGTGACAGTTTTCTCCGACTATGGAGGAAACGAACGTAAAGAGTATCCGGGAGTCGTAAGCTGGATTTCAGATCGTTCTGAATTTACTCCTAAAACGATTCTGACAAAAGAAGAACGTGCCAATCTGGTGTATGCCGTCAAGATAACCGTGGAGAACGACGGACTGCTCAAAATAGGTATGTATGGTGGAGTGAAGTTTTAAATGATGCCTGATGATGAAACCAGCTGTATTTGTCAGTGACGTGACTAAATGTTACGGTGAAGTAGAAGCCTTGAAGAAGGTTTCCTTTTCCGTGAATCCCGGTGAGTTGTTCGGCATCATCGGACCGGATGGCGCCGGTAAGAGTACACTCTTCCGCATCCTGACTACACTGTTGCTTGCCGACAGTGGGACGGCTACGGTGAACGGGCTCGATGTTGTGAAGGATTACAAACAAATCCGGCAACAGGTGGGATACATGCCCGGACGTTTTTCGCTTTATCAGGACCTGACGGTGGAAGAGAACCTCGACTTTTTTGCTACTGTATTTCATACGACTATCCGCGAAAACTATGATTTGGTGAAAGATATCTATCAGCAGATAGAACCTTTTCGTAAACGCAGAGCGGGGGCTTTGTCGGGAGGTATGAAACAAAAGCTGGCCTTAAGTTGTGCGTTGATTCACAAACCCGGCATTCTGTTCCTGGACGAGCCGACTACCGGTGTGGATCCGGTTTCACGCAAGGAGTTCTGGGAAATGTTGAGGCATCTCAAGGAGCAGGGAATCACTATTCTCGTTTCTACTCCGATTATGGATGAAGCCCGGCAATGCGACCGTATCGCTTTTATCAACGAAGGAGAGATACAGGGGATCGATGTGCCGGAACGAATCCTGAAACAGTTCAGTCACATTCTTTGTCCACCCGGTCTGGAACGTGCGGAAGTACATGCCGAAAATGATTTTGCCATTGAGGTAGACCGGCTTACCAAATGTTTTGGGCATTTCACGGCTGTCGACCATATCTCCTTTCAGGTGAACCGGGGAGAGATCTTTGGATTTCTCGGGGCGAACGGTGCGGGAAAAACCACTGCGATGCGTATGCTTTGCGGATTGAGCAAACCTACCTCCGGCATAGCACGGGTAGCCGGCTTTGATGTTGCCGTCCACCCTGAAGAAGTGAAGAAGAATATTGGATACATGAGCCAGAAGTTCTCTCTATACGAAGATCTTAAAGTATGGGAAAACATTCGTCTTTTTGCCGGCATTTATGGAATGCAGGACCGCGAGATAGCCGAAAAGACAGATGCTCTTCTCGATCGTCTGGGGTTCAGCGACGAGCGTGACACACTTGTGAAGAGCCTTCCTTTAGGCTGGAAACAAAAGCTGGCCTTTTCAGTTTCGATTTTCCATGATCCGCGGATTGTGTTTCTTGATGAACCTACGGGAGGAGTCGATCCTGCTACCCGCCGGCAATTCTGGGAATTGATTTATCAAGCGGCAGATCGGGGGATAACGGTCTTTGTAACCACCCATTACATGGACGAGGCCGAGTATTGTAACCGTGTGTCTATCATGGTAGACGGACGTATCGAGGCACTTGACACCCCTCGCGGACTAAAGGCACGTTTTCATGCCGATACCATGGACGATGTATTCCAGCAACTGGCCCGTAAGGCAGTGCGTAAAGCCGATTAACCTATGAAACAGTTTATAGCATTTGTAAAAAAGGAGTTCTTCCACATTTTCCGCGACCGACGGACTATGTTGATTCTGTTAGGGATGCCTGTTGTTCAGATCATTCTCTTTGGTTTTGCCATTACTACCGAAGTGAAAAATGTACGTGTGGGTGTACTCGACCCTTCGAATGACATGGTTACCCGCAAGATCATCGACCGTTTGGATGCCAGCGAATACTTTTCCGTGAAGTGCCTGTTGCATTCTCCACAGGAGATGGAAAGGGCGTTTCAGGAAAATGAAATCGACATGGCACTTGTATTCAGCGAACAATTTGCCAATCATCTGTATACAGGCGATGCCCGTGTGCAACTGGTTTCCGATGCAACCGATCCGAATATGGCTACCACACAAGCCGGTTACGCCACTAATGTCATAGCTTCCGTCCGACAGGAAATGCTTCCTCCCGGAATGTCCGTATCTTCTGTTGTGCCCGATGTGAAACTGCTCTATAATCCACAGATGAAGAGTGCCTACAATTTTGTGCCCGGTGTGATGGGACTTATCCTGATGCTGATCTGTGCCATGATGACTTCCATATCCATTGTCCGCGAGAAGGAGACAGGTACGATGGAGATATTGCTGGTTTCTCCGGTGAAACCTTTGTTCGTTATTCTGGCTAAGGCCGTTCCTTATTTTGTGCTGTCGTTTGTCAATCTTACGACGATTCTGCTGCTTTCAGTTTATGTACTTGATGTACCCGTGGCAGGCAGCCTGTTCTGGTTGATAATGGTATCATTGCTTTTTATCTTTGTGTCGTTGGCGTTGGGATTGCTTATTTCCACGGTGACACGGACGCAAGTGGCCGCCATGCTCGCTTCGGGGTTGATCTTGATGATGCCTACAATGTTGCTTTCCGGCATGATATTTCCGATAGAGAGCATGCCTCTGGTATTGCAATTGATTTCCGATATTCTGCCCGCCCGCTGGTATATTCAGGCCGTACGTAAATTGATGATTGAGGGAGTAGATATTTCTTTTGTACTGTCTGAGGTCAGTATTCTGGCTCTTATGGCAGTCGTGTTGATAACAATTAGCTTCAAGAAATTCAAAAACAGGTTATGATTAAATATCTTATAGAGAAAGAATTCAAGCAGTTGCTCCGCAACTCTTTCCTGCCGAGGTTGATTTTTATCTTCCCTTGCATGATTATGCTTCTTATGCCCTGGGCTGCTAATCTTGAAATAAAAAATATCCGGATGAATATTATAGATAATGATCATTCGGCTCTTTCACGCAGGCTGGTCGATAAGATAACGGCTTCAACTTACTTCCGGACCACTGCTTTACCGGACTCCTATAAAGAAGGGTTGGAAGCGATTGAAGCGGGGACAGCCGATGTGCTGCTTCAAATTCCCGGAGATTTCGAGAAGGACTGGGTGAATGGCGAGGCTGCCCACGTACTTGTGGCCGCCAATGCCGTAAATGGGACCAAGGGCGGTTTGGGCAGTTCATATCTGTCTGCCATCATCAACGATTATGGTACGGAATTGCAGGCGGAGAGTGGAAACATTCCGGCTGCTGCCAACGGGAATCTGCCCCGGATTGATATTCTTACTCAGAATCTTTTCAATCCTAATCTGGATTATAAACTGTTTATGATTCCGGCCCTGATGGTGATGCTGCTTACCATGCTTTGCGGCTTCTTGCCTGCGTTGAATATAGTAGGGGAGAAGGAGGCCGGTACGATTGAGCAGATCAATGTGACTCCTGTCGGAAAGTTCACTTTTATCCTTGCCAAACTGATTCCTTATTGGTTGATAGGCTTTGTGGTTCTGACACTTTGTTTTATTCTGGCATGGGCACTTTACGGAATTTTTCCTGCAGGTCATTTTCTGGTGATCTATTTCTTTGCCATCATCTTTGTTTTGGCTGTATCCGGTCTTGGATTGGTCATTTCCAATCATTCGGCTACCATGCAACAAGCCATGTTTGTCATGTGGTTCTGTATGCTGATTCTAATCTTAATGAGCGGATTGTTTACTCCTGTCCGCAGTATGCCCGAGTGGGCACAATGGATCACTATGCTCAATCCACTGAAATATTTTATGCAGGTGATGCGTATGGTATATCTCAAGGGGAGCGGGTTTATCGATTTATTGCCGCAGCTGGGAGCTTTGCTGGCCTTTGCGCTGTTTTTCAATATTTGGGCGGTGAAGAGCTATCGGAAGAGTGGCTAATTAGGCAGTGGAGAGCTTCAAAAAGCATTCGAAAAGTGGTTAACAGACTGGAAAATTTAGGATAAACCTGTGTTTGCTTGCAACTTATGTGTATTTTTGTAGAAAGAAAACAGATATACTAAGATATTACGTAATGAGCAAACAAACATCAAGCCCTTCTCAAACCCATAGACTTCAGCAAACTATATATGAAAATCTTCCCGTAGGGATGGAATTGTATGATTGTGAAGGTCGCCTGATAGAGATAAATAGTGTAGGACTGAAAATGATGGGGGTGAAGGATAAACAAGATATGTTGGGTATCAACATTTTTGAAAACCCGAATGTTCCCGATGAAATGAAGAGCCGCTTGCGTGCGGGAGAGAATATTCGTTTTACAGTCAAGTATGATTTTGAATTAGCCAAATTTTATTATCCGACAACTTTATCAGGGATACGTTATTTTGAAATTACCGTATCGGTAGTCCGGGATGATGAGAATAAGGAGATCGATAAGTTCCTTTTTATAGCACAGGATGTGACCGAAACGGTACGTACCGAAGAGATATTACGTCAAAGCAAGCAAAAAACTGCATTGGCCATGCAGGCCGCCGATGTGGTTTTATGGGAATTTGATGTTCGCACCCATTTGTTCTATGCGGAGAATGAACCACTTAATAACTGCGATCCTACTCAGCCCCTCACTATTGAAGATTATAAAAAACATATTCATCCGGAGGATTGGAAAGAAGCGGAACCCATTTTGTTTGATATGCTTAATGGTTGTGATTGTCTGTATGAAATGGATATCCGGATTAGACTGTCCGATACATCAGAGTGGCAATATTGTAAATTGAATTGTTCTCCGTATGAGAGGGGAGTCGATGGAAAAGTTGTCAAGTATGTAGGGTTTCGCAAAAACAATACAGAGTTACAAAGACGGAAGTTATTGCAAGAGAACATTTTGAATAGCATACCGTTGCCTATACACATAAAAGATGTGGAAGATGATTTTCGTTATGTTTTCTGTAATGAAGAAAGTATGCGGATGTTTGGCACCTATGAAGGTGAAACAGTAAGTGACATTCTGGATCGTGAACAGGCGGAGCGCATGCAAAAAACAGATTTGGAAGTTTTTACTACCGGCAAGCCTTATTTTGGGGTAGAAAGAATTATTCTGAAGGATGGTCGCAGCTATGATACCATTGTACGCAAGAATATCATTTATGATGGTAGCAAGCGTCTGTTGCTCAATATTCGTTGGGATCAGAAATTGCAGAATGACCTTGAACGCCGTGCCAAGGTTCTTTCCATATCCATGGAGGTGATGAATGCTTATACTTGGTTTTACGAGCCGTCGAAGCAAAGAGTCAGTTTTGGTGAGGGATTTGATAAGATAGGGCGGAATGCTTTGGACATCAATACTTTTGAAAAGTTTGCAGAATGTGTACATCCTGACGACCGGAGGCAGTTCATCGGTACGATGGATGCAGTGCTGAAGCAGGATAGTGGTGAATGGGACATAGAATATCGTGCAGACTTGCGGGGAAACGGGAATTACGAATGGTGGCAAACCCGTGGAGTGCTTGAGACCTCTATTCTTAATGATACTCCTTATCAGTATGTCTCCGGCATGACGATCAGCATTGAATCTTATAAACAGACAGAATTGACTTTGCTGAAGAATAAGGAGAAACTGAAGAGGCTGATCCGGCAGAATGAATTGGTACTGAATAATACTAATTCCGGATTGGCTTATATCACTAAAGATTATGTTGTGCAATGGGAAAATGTATCGGTCTGTTCGTCCAGCCTTTCCTTTGAGGCATATAAGCGGGGAGAGTGCTGTTATAAGAGTGCCCATAACCGGACTTCTCCCTGTGAAAATTGTGTGTTAGGCAAAGTATTGGCATCAAGGCAGATGGAAAAGATAAAGTTTCATTCGGAAAACAACCGGATTGTAGAGGTATTGGCTACTCCCGTATTTGGTGAAGGTGAAGAGATAGATGGCATCGTGATTCGTGTGGATGATATTACTGACAGAGAGAGAATGATCGAAGAACTGAGGCAGGCGAAGCTGCTGGCCGAACAATCGGATAAACTTAAGTCAGCTTTTCTTGCCAATATGAGTCATGAAATCCGTACACCGCTAAATGCGATTGTCGGCTTCTCTGATTTACTGATGAACTCGGAGGAGCAGGCTGATAGAGAAGAGTATATGCAGATTATCAATACCAATAACGAACTGTTGCTGAAACTTATTAATGATATCCTGGACCTGTCGAAATTGGAGTCCGGTTCGGTGGAACTAAAATATGAAGATTTTGATCTGGCCGAATATTTTAATGGCATGGCATCTTCTATGAAGCAACGAATAGTTAATCCGGAAGTCCGGTTGGTGACGATTAATCCTTATGATGTATGTCTGGTGAAACTTGACAGAAACCGTGTGGCACAAGTGATGACTAATTATGTCACAAATGCCATTAAATATACTCCGAAAGGATCTATAGAAATGGGGTATGAAGTAATGGATACAGGAATCCGTCTGTATGTAAAAGACACAGGTATCGGCATACCGGAGGAGAAAAAGAATAAAGTTTTCCATCGGTTCGAGAAACTCGATGAGTTTGCTCAAGGCACAGGGCTCGGCCTTTCTATCTGTAAGGCAATTACCGAATCGATGGGAGGAAGTGTCGGTTTTGAATCTAAATACCATGAAGGCTCTCTGTTCTGGGCCATTATTCCTTGCAATCCGGAAGTGAAAACCGGGCGGGAGCCCGAAAGGCATATCGGGCCAAGCACAGATGAAGAGAATATGACATATAGCCGGAATCTGAATGCGGCTTTGGATAGAAAGACGATTCTGATAGCAGAAGATATCTCAAGTAATTATCTGTTATTATCGGCCATGCTGTGTAAGCATTATAATTTGCTTCATGCCATGAATGGACAGCAAGCTGTAGAGATGGCGAAGAACTACAGGATTGATCTTTTGCTGATGGATATGAAAATGCCTGTAATGGACGGACTGACGGCAACAGTTGAGATTCGGAAGTTCAATAAGGAATTACCCATTGTAGCGCTTACGGCACATGCTTTCGACTCCGATAAGGCAGCTGCATTAGAAGCCGGTTGTAATGATTATCTTGCCAAGCCGGTAGATAAAGCAAGACTGATGTCTGTATTACGTAAATACTGCTATTCTCCAGATGTTGCTTTATGACGGTTTACTAAATAATCGCTGATTATCAAAATGTTATATTTACCATGGTTTTACATAGTAATGTAAAACCATTTACCTCGGTATGTAACGTCTTTTACCTCCGTGCGTAAATCCTTTTACCCCGGTATGTAAATGCCTTTATCCCGGTATGTAAACGGAATATTCCTTTGGGGCCGGAAGAGTTAGGCCCTATTGTTAAAAGGTAGATCTGGTAATATGAAGTGATCCTTTAATCGGTTTCATTATGCCATTTGTACTCTTCTATATAATTATCAAAGTATTCTTCTTGATGAACGCCCAGCTTTTGGGCAAGTGAGATGACTTGTAGTTGTTCGACGGGAGAGAGTAAAGTTTCCCCTTTTCGCTTCTGGTAATATCGTCTGATTCCCCAAGTGGCAATTAGCTTGTAGCGGAATGTACTTGCTGCATTTACCGTCAGGACTCCCGTAGTGCGTACAAATCCTTTAGCATAACGTACTTTTTCGTTTGAACAGTAATGTTGACATTTTTTTCTTGTCGCTTCTTTATTTGCTTTCGGATTCAGTATAGACAGAAAAGTTATACTTGCCGGAACATGATCGTACGCAATGCGACGCAGGCAAGTATCGGCATTTGGACAATCTTGTTCTATACATAAACTAAAATTATTGGGAACCATTGAGTAGTCGAACGTTTCTTTTTCCATTGTATATATAATAGGTTAATAATAGTTTTACAAAGGTACAACATATATTACCAAATTTCCTAATTAAAGCAATCTAATTGATGAAGTGCCGGTTGAATATTCAAAAAAGATGGATGACAGACTTGATGTTATTGAAGGAATAATGATATAATGTTTGTTTTATTCCATCTTGACGTGGGCTAACTGTGTTGCACTTTATAAAAAAATACACCGGAACTTCATCTCCTTAGGGAGAATAATTCCGGTGTAGCCCTTAGTCCTCTTTGTGTTAGGGAACCTTTCCTTATTCAATGAGCTTATTTAACTTCAATGGTTCTGTCCGGTTTCTTCACTTCTTCTTCACTTAATTTGGGCAATTCAATGTTCAAAACTCCATTTTCTACTTGTGCGGAAATGTGATCTTTGTCTACATTTTCAGGCAGAATCATTGTCTGCTGGAATTTTGAGTACGAAAACTCACGGCGCAGATAACGACCGTCTTTTTTCTCTTCTTTGTTTTCAGTTTTCTTTTCCATTGAAATTACCAGGTTGTTTTCTTCGTCAATACGCACGTTGAAATCTTCCTTGGTCATTCCCGGTGCAGCCAGCTCTACTTTGTAGGCTTTTTCAGTTTCAATTACGTTGATAGCAGGTGCAGTAGCATTTGCTTTTACCATCCATTCGTTATCAAAGAAATCATTAAAGATACTTGGTAACCAATTCTGAGATCTTCTAACAGGCATCATAATTTAGTCTCCTATCTTTTTAGTTAAACATTCAGGTTAATTTTTGAACTCCGGCTCTTTCTTTTGAACCGTTGTTCACTAAAGAAGATACAAAACCTGTGCCAGTGCCATATTCTTTCTTTGTTTGACTAAATGTCAGAGATGTAATGTCAAACTTGCTATCTTGCTGTCAAATTGTTCTCCTATTTATACTTTGATAAGATATTTGTTAAAAATCCCTTGGTCGTTCGATACCATTACATGCCTATTTTATCAGTTTGAATCTAAGGCGTAATTTTCCGTCGGCATAGTCGTAACTGATAATTTTAAAGATGCCTATTTCCGATGTGTTTTCTACGTGTTGCCCGATGCAGGCGCAGGCATCGTAATCTCCTATTCTAACAATACGCAACATTTCGCTTGCATTTTCCGGAAGCTTACTCAGGTCTACAATGCTTTGGGCTTTTTCGTGTGTCATGAACTCACAGGTTACAGGTAAATGGCGATTGATGGCTTCGTTTACTTTTTCTTCAATGGCATGAATCTGCTCCTCGGTTGGGCAAACCGGAAGTTCGTAATCACATTTGCTCTTTTTCTTTTCGATATGTGCATTACGTGAACGTGGACATCCGAATGTTTTTACCATAGTAGCATTGAGCAAATGCTCTGCTGTATGCATAGGCGCGATTGACACATCCTGAAACTTGGGAGCTGCTTGGTTTATTTCCATAATAGACAAATTTTTATTGTTTTTAGACATAAGAACATATTTTTTCTTATGGGTGATTATAAATGTTTATATTCTCTGAATTTTCTTTTTATTTCAATGCGTTCACCGCCAAAGTTTATTAATAAGCCGTGGTCTGTATTGGTAGCGGTTAAGTAATTTACTAATTGGGTTTCGTGTATGGGAAGAAGATGCTGTACAGCTTTAAGCTCAATGATTATTTCTCCTTTTACGATTATGTCCGCTCTAAATTCTCCCACAATTTCATCTTTGTAATATACATTTATAGGCATTTCTGTATCTGCATGAATACCTTTTTCCTTTAATTCAATCATCAATGCTTTCTGATAAACACTTTCAAGAAAACCCGTAGCAAGATGTGTTCTTACATTATATGCACACTGAATAATAGTTTTTATCAAACTTTCTATTTCCATATTCCTTCTTTTGTTCTTATGTCTAAAAAACAAAATAATATGTCTCTTTCGTATGCATAGAGGGATATTCTTGTTTGTTATGGTCGTTGAGTTGAAGTTGTTGTTCCATAATTATCTGAATGTTATTCACCTTTCTATATTTTTGATATGTATTTATTCTTTTACTATTTCTATAGATTTAGGTACTAAATCCATGAAAGAGTTCAGTCCGCAGTCTGTATAATCTTTTCCGGCAAAGAGTCGGATTATAGTTGTCGGTAGCCAGCTTTTGCCAGATTGCGGGTCTACTGCCATCCATCCGTATTGTTTAAGGTAACATTCGGCCCAGGCATGACATCCATAGAATTTTTGTTCAGGTATAAAAATAAAGCCGGCAACAAAACGGCAAGGAATTCCTTTCTTTCTCATAAGTGCCGTGAACAAATTGGTGTATTCGCTACAAGTACCTTTCTTTCTTTGGAGGATATGATTTACATCCAATGTTTTACAATCACCTTTTGAAATAGCCATGGCTAAAGAATCGTCAAAACTTATATAATGGGATACAAACTCTAAGCCTTTTTTAATAATTATCATTGTACTGTCTTCACCTTTGAATAAAGAGTCTGTTATGAGTTCGATAGCAGGAGAAGAATAGTCGATAAGTTTGGTTGGGTTCAGATAAGGAGCAACCTCTTCGTCATAGATGTCATTGGGGATATAAAGGGCCTTTTCTGCTACTTTTCTTTTTAAGGTATCGTCATAAGCTTTGGATACTTTTACGGTGAAATGGTAGACACTGTCTGCCTTTTTTAAATCAGAAACCTCTTGTGGATAAGAATCTGTGACCGGAGAGTAATTTCTTGTCACCATTCGATAAGTCGTCTGAGCATGACACAGGAAAGAAAATGGCATCAGCGACAATAAAAAAAGAAATAGCAACTTTTGCATGTTTTTCATGATAATGAGTTATTAGGGAAATATTAAAATTATTATTCCGGTATCTCTATCTTTTCCCCAAGATGTTTGGGAGCTTTATCGGTAATGATATCCATAAAGACTTTTACTCTTGCCAGTAATTCTCGAAGGTTGGTTTTAAAGCCGGCATATGCACTCACGTCCTGAGCATTATATCCAATAACCTGAAGATGGTTTTGCTGAGCCAGAAAAATAGCCCGTTCATTGTGAAATTCTTGTGAAATCAGAGTGAAACGCTCCAGACCAAAAATTAAATGCGCTCTTATAACAGAGTCCAATGTTCTCAGACCGGCATAGTCTAATATGATTTGCTGTTCGGGAATACCTATGGCAATTAATGCCTGCTTCATTTCTTCGGGTTCATTATAATCATTTCTCCGATTGTCACCGCTCACCAATATATATTTGATTTTTCCTGCGTTATATAATTCTGTGGCAGCTTTAATCCGATAGTCGAAATACAGATTGTTTTTCCCGTTTTTCAATTTGGGCGAGGTGCCCAATAACAGACCTACTTTATTATAGGGAATATCGGATACTGTTGAATAAAGATATGCTTCACTGTTTTTCTGAATAGTCCGATTACATACATAGATGGTAATTACAAGAACTGTCAGCAATAAAGGTGCTCCTATAAAGATAATCTTTTTCATTTTTTATATTCAGAGTTCTTTGCAAAGATAGGGATTTGGGTTGAAAGTTGACTTGAAAGCATAAAAAAAGGAGCAACGCCTTGCTCCAACCTTTGTTAACCTTAAATCTAATACTATGAAAAACACATTGCAAAGATACAGCTTTTTCAAATATTGGCAAGCGTTTTATTAGAAACGCCTGGTTTTATAACATTTATTTTATTTATTAATTGAATTTGTTAGGATAATTAAGAAAAAGATGGTTTCTCCGATATATTCTAACTACTTGTTATTCTATCAAAACCAAGGTGCTTTTTATCCCGGCCACTTCTCTTTCATTAAGTCTTCCATCTTGAGCAATTCGTCCCTGTATTGGGCAGCTTCAATGAATTCCAGCTTCTTAGCTGCTTCTTGCATCAGTTTACGGGTGCGTTCCATACTTTTCTCCAGCTGAGCTTTACTCATATACTGTACGACCGGATCTGCGGCAATATTGGGCGAAGAGGGTTCCACGTATGCACGGGTTGCTTTTTGCGTTTCCTCCCATTCGTTACCATTGCCGAATACAGCCAAGTTGCGTGTTTTCTTAATCTGCTGTGGAGTGATTCCATGCTCTTCATTGTATGCGAGTTGTTTTTCGCGGCGGCGGTTAGTTTCGTCAATGGTCAGTCGCATGCTGTCCGTGATCTTGTCGGCATACATGATTACCATTCCGTTTACGTTTCGGGCAGCTCGTCCGGCTGTTTGGGTTAATGAGCGGTGTGAACGGAGAAAACCTTCTTTATCTGCGTCGAGGATGGCCACCAGTGATACTTCCGGAAGATCAAGTCCTTCACGTAATAAATTTACCCCGATCAATACGTCATATACACCTTGGCGAAGATCATCCATGATCTTGACGCGCTCTAAGGTATCCACATCGCTGTGGATATAGTTACAACGTACATTATTATTTAATAGATATTCCGTTAATTCTTCAGCCATACGTTTAGTCAGAGTAGTTACGAGTACGCGCTCTTCCCGTTCGATACGGAGTTGGATCTCTTCCATCAAATCGTCTATTTGGTTTAGACTGGGGCGTACTTCGATAATAGGATCCAATAGACCGGTAGGGCGGATCACTTGCTCAACGACGATGCCTTCTGATTGCACCAGTTCGTAATCGGCGGGGGTAGCACTTACATAGATAACCTGTTTAGCCATTGATTCGAATTCTTCGAACTTTAACGGGCGATTGTCCATTGCGGCAGGCAGTCGGAAGCCATATTCCACCAAGTTAATTTTGCGGGCCCGGTCTCCTCCGTACATAGCACGTATTTGCGGAACACTTACATGACTTTCATCTATTACAATCAAGAAATCATCCGGAAAAAAATCCAACAGACAGTAAGGGCGTGTACCTGCTGCACGACCGTCAAAGTATCGTGAATAGTTTTCGATGCCGGAACAATGACCCAGTTCCCGTATCATTTCCATATCATATGTTACTCGCTCATAAAGGCGTTTCGCTTCATATTCTTTGCCGATAGATTCGAAATAGGCAACCTGTTTGGTGAGATCATCCTCTATTTCATGGATGGCGCGTAAGGTTGCTTCTTTGGTAGTCATAAACAGGTTGGCGGGATATATTTTATAAGCCTCAAAAGGTGCGATGGTTACTCCGGAAACCGGATCTACTTCTTCGATGCCGTCAATTTCATCCCCCCAAAAGGTAACCCGAAGTAAATTGTCCGAGTAGGCCAGATAAATGTCTACCGTGTCTCCTTTTACCCGGAAATTTCCACGATTGAGTTCGATGTCGTTACGCATATACAGACTATCTACCAATCGTCGGAGAAACACATTGCGGTTGATGGTTCGCCCTCTCTCTATTTCAATAACATTATCATAAAAATCCGATGGATTTCCCATACCATAGATGCAAGATACGGAAGATACCACCACCACATCTTTTCTTCCGGAAAGGAGAGCTGAAGTTGCAGCCAATCTGAGCTTGTCAATTTCATCATTGATAGCGAGGTCCTTTTCTATATATGTATCCGAACTCGGAAGGTAGGCTTCCGGCTGGTAATAATCATAATAAGAGACGTAATATTCGACAGCGTTATTGGGGAAAAATCCTTTAAATTCACCATATAGCTGAGCTGCCAGCGTTTTGTTATGGCTCAGAATCAACGTAGGTTTATTGATATTGGCAATAACATTGGCAATGGTGAATGTCTTTCCGGAACCGGTTACACCCAGTAACGTTTGTGCCGGTATACCTTCAAGAACTCCTTCGGTCAGTTGTGCGATTGCTTCCGGCTGATCTCCGGTTGGCTTGTATGCGGATGTTAATTCAAAATTCATGTTTCTTTTTTCTTTCAGAAGACAATATTCGGCAAAATAGTTGAGATAAACAAATAGATTTTTAAAATAAATCCTTTACTTTGCACAACATAACTAACAAAATACAACGAAAGACATGATTTGGAATGAGAGCATCGAATGCATGGAACGCGATAATTTGCGTAAAATCCAGAGCATTAGACTAAAGAAAATAGTAGAATACGTTTATCACAATACGCCGTTCTATCGTAGGAAAATGCAAGAATTAGGTATCACTCCTGATGATATCAACGGAATAGAAGACATCTCCAAACTACCATTTACCACTAAATTAGATTTACGCGACAATTATCCATTCGGACTGTGTGCCGTGCCTATGAGTCAGATTGTACGTATCCATGCATCATCGGGTACTACCGGCAAACCGACTGTAGTAGGGTATACCCGTAAAGACTTATCGTCCTGGGCAGAGTGTTTGTCCCGTGCCTTTACGGCCTATGGAGCAAGCCGTTCGGATATATTTCAGGTGTCATATGGCTACGGTCTGTTTACAGGTGGGCTGGGAGCACATGCCGGTGCCGAAAATATCGGGGCTTCAGTTATTCCTATGTCGAGTGGTAATACGGAGAAACAGATTACTTTGATGCATGATTTCGGATCAACCGTCCTATGTTGTACACCGTCTTATGCCCTTTATCTGGCTGATGCGATTAATGATTCCGGTTTCCCGCGTGAAGAGTTTAAGCTGAAAGCAGGCGCCTTCGGTGCAGAACCCTGGACAGAAAGCATGCGTAAAGACATCGAGGCAAAATTAGGGATTAAGGCTTATGATATATATGGATTAAGTGAAATTGCAGGTCCCGGCGTCGGATATGAATGTGAGTGTCAAAACGGTACCCACTTGAATGAAGATCATTTCTTCCCTGAAATAATAGATCCGCATACATTACAGCCTGTAGAGCCCGGGCAAACCGGTGAATTGGTTTTCACCCATCTGACTAAAGAGGGTATGCCTCTATTGCGTTACAGGACGAAAGATCTGACCGCATTGCATTATGAAAAATGCTCTTGTGGACGTACTTTGGTACGTATGGATCGTATTCTGGGACGCAGCGATGATATGCTTATTATCCGTGGAGTCAATGTATTCCCCACACAGATTGAATCTGTTATTTTGGAAATGGTAGAGTTTGAGCCGCATTATCTGCTGACTATCGACCGTAAGAATAATACGGATACTATGGAACTGAAAGTTGAAGTTCGTCCGGACTATTATTCGGATGAAATAAATAAGATGCTGGCTTTAAAGAAAAAGCTGACAGCACGTTTGCAGAGTGTGTTAGGTTTGGGAGTAGATGTGAAGTTGGTGGAACCTCGCAGCATCGAGCGTAGTGTGGGTAAAGCGAAGCGTGTGATTGATAATAGAAAACTATAACGAATATAAATATAAAGTCATTTATTATGGTAGCAAAACAACTTTCCATTTTTTTGGAAAATAAATCAGGCCGACTGACAGAGGTGACTGAAGTATTGGCAAAGGAAGGTATTAATCTTTCGGCTCTTTGCATTGCCGAGAACGCCGATTTTGGTATTCTCCGCGGAATTGTATCCGATCCGGATAAGGCTTACAAAGCTTTAAAAGATAACCATTTCGCAGTCAATGTGACGGAGGTGGTAGGTATTAACTGCCCTAACGTGCCCGGTGCGTTGGCTAAAGTATTACAATATCTTTCCAATGAAGGGGTTTTCATTGAATATATGTATTCATTTGCCAATAATAATTCTGCAAATGTGATTATCCGTCCCAACGATATGGAAAATTGTATCCGGGTGTTAACAGAGAAGAAAGTTGACTTGCTGGCGGCAAGCGACCTGTATAAACTGTAAAACCTGTGAGTAGTGATGGGTGGTTAGTGAATGACTGTTGCATTGTTTATAAATTAACCATCCATCATCGCTTGTTCACTATTCGTAACTAAACTCTATTCTTCCATTCTTTTTTATCTTAAAAAACATTGATTAATTGGTTTATTCAGCGCGAATCTTTAACTTTGCGCATTATTTAAATACAGAATGAAGAAGAACATCATTATAACGCTGCTTGCAGCTACTGTTTTATCCTCGTGTGGAGAGTACAATAAGTTGCTAAAAAGCACCGATTACGAATACAAGTATGAGGCCGCTAAGAACTACTTCGCTAAAGGTCAGTATAATCGATCGGCTACATTGCTGAACGAGTTGATAACTATCCTGAAAGGTACGGATAAAGCAGAAGAATCATTATACATGCTGGCTATGAGTTATTATAATCAGAAAGATTATTCTACTGCGGCCCAGTCATTTATCACTTACTTCAATACATATCCGCGCGGTCAGTTCTCAGAGTTGGCCCGCTTCCATGCCGGTAAAGCTCTGTATTTGGATACTCCTGAACCCCGTTTGGATCAATCAAGTACTTATCAGGCTATCCAGCAGTTGCAGATGTTTTTGGAATATTATCCCCAGAGCAGTAGAAAACAGGAGGCACAAAATATGATTTTTGCTTTGCAGGACAAGTTGGTTTTGAAAGAACTTCTGTCTGCCAGATTATATTATAATCTTGGTAATTATCTGGGCAATAACTTCATGTCTTGTGTGATCACTGCCCAGAATGCTTTAAAGGACTATCCTTATACTGATTATCGTGAAGAACTGTCTATATTGATTCTCCGGGCCAAGTATGAAATGGCGGTGAATAGTGTGGAAGACAAGAAGATGGATCGTTACCGTGAAACGGTAGACGAATATTATGCTTTCAAGAATGAATTTCCGGAAAGTAAATATCTGAAGGAAGCCGAAAGGATATTCAAAGATTCTCAAAAAGTAATTAAAGACTAAATTATAAATAGATTTATGGATTACAAGAAAACAAATGCTCCGACGAATACCATTACCCGTGATATGATGGACTTATGTGCCGATACCGGTAATGTTTATGAAACAGTAGCTATCATTGGTAAGCGTGCCAATCAGATCAGTGTGGAAATAAAGAACGACCTTTCCAAGAAACTTGCGGAGTTTGCTTCCTACAACGATAATTTGGAGGAGGTATTTGAAAATAGAGAGCAGATCGAAATTTCACGTTACTACGAGAAATTGCCGAAACCCGATTTGATTGCTGCGCAAGAGTATGTAGAAGGAAAGATCTATTATAGAAACCCGGCAAAGGAAAAAGAAAAATTACAGTAATTTTCTTCGTCGGTTGAAGAGTTAACAGTCAAGTAGTAAGTAGGAGTCTATTCTTCTATCTCTTATTGCTTGACTTTTTTATTCCGGATTAAACACAACTTTAAAAACTATGATTCAACGAATTCAAACGATTTATCTTTTGCTTGTTACTGCATTACTGATAACAAGTATGTGTCTGCCTGTCGGCAGCTTTATGGGTGCTGATGCTGCCATGTATACTTTCAAACCATTGGGGGTGGAACAGAACGGAATGTTTTATTCTACTTGGGGAGTATTTGGTATATTGTTGCTTAGTGCAATCATCGCATTTGCCACAATCTTTCTTTTCAAGAACCGTATGTTGCAGATTCGCATGTCGATATTCAATAGCATTTTGTTGATTGGTTATTATCTTACCTTTCTTGCTTTTATGTTTGTCCTGAAGAAAGATCTGAATGCTGCTTTTCAGATTTCATGGGCGTTGTGCCTGCCGTTGATTTCGATTATTCTCAACTATTTGGCTATTCGTGCGATAGGACGGGATGAAGTGATGGTAAAGGCTGCCGACCGTCTCCGATAAAAAAGATTCACCACAAAGGATATGGTGTCCATAGAGACATCCTATATCCTTTGTGGTGAATTCATTTATATGCTTTTACTTCTTTATGTCAAATAAATAAGTGATTTTTGCTGTAATGGTACTATTGGCCGAACGTGCAAAATAGTCTTTTTTGGTACTGTTATAAAAATCGGCCAGTCCAAAATAATATCTTCCTTCTAAAAGAAAATTTCCGGCCTTAGTCCTGACTTCGATTCCGCCGCCACCTGCAATTCCATAGTCGAATTTATTTTCTATCCGTTTTCCATATTGTTCGTTGGGTGCCCGATTGGCTGTTTTCCAACTACCTTCTCTTTTTTCGTTTTCGCTTAACAAGAAACCTATTTGCGGTCCCAGGTTGATGAAGAACTGTGCTCCTCTGTCTTTGCCGAAAGCCAAATGGGCAAGAAAAGGTATTTCAAGGTAGTTCAGGGTACGGACATAAGAGTCTTCTGAAGAAAAGCCTTGCTCGGGGTCGAATTTTTCGTCCCATCCCCGTTGCGAGAAGTTAAGTTCCAATTGTGCTCCACAAATCATAGCGAAGTATTTTTCGGAAATATAACGTGCTGTTACTCCTCCGGTAATTCCTAATAATCCGTTTTGCTTAATGGTAGGTTGGAAAGAAACGGTACTGTAATTTGCACCTCCATTAATTCCGATGGCAAAATTATGTCGTTGTTCGCCTATCTGGGCATTTGCCGGCAGTACAATTCCTGCCAGCAAAGCAGTTCCCAGTAGGATTGATTTCAGTTGATTCTTTTTCATTCGAAGTCAAGTTTAATCAATTCAAAGTTCTTTGTGAAATGGACAAAGAATACTTTCTTGTTTACAAATCCCCCCCAGTTATTGACACGTTGGAATTTAAATCCGGTTTGGATAGGAGTTAAATCCATCAGAGGGAGATTTTTTTCCAGTTCGGAACCGTATTTGGACAGTCCTTTGAGGAAGAAGTATCCTGTGTCAAAACCCAGCATGCCGTATTTCGGGTACCGTTCTTCCATCTCTTTGCTGTACCATTTGCGATAAGCATGAGTGAAGTTGATTGCAGCAGGTAGCAGATTATTCGTGTAGAATGACGAATAGAAATAGGTGTCCAGCTCAAAGAAACTTTCCAGATGATCCTTTGTATAAGTTTGCCATTCAGGATAACCGAATAGATGAATACGCGCTTCCGGGTTATCTCTTACAAGTAATGTCAATTGGGGAATGATTTTCAAAAGCGTCAAATCGTTACCGGAGGTGGGGATGAAGAAGTTCTCTTTGTCGTTACGCAAAACTGCTTTCAGCGTTTCCACCGGGGCGTTTTCCTTTAATGTTTTCACCGGAATCCCTTTGCTTCCCAGTTCCTGTTTTAAGCCTTTGATAAATTCAACTTTATCTTTATCCACAACCGAAGATTCCAAAAGAATCACGTTAGCATTCGGGAATTGACGTGTGAAGTGCTCGTAGACTTCGGAGTACAGATAAGACTGTGGAGTATTGATTTGATAAATAAACGGGTTGCTGAATACTTCGCCTTCTTTTGAAGAGAAAGGGACAACCAGGCGAATATCGTTTTTCTTCGCGAAAGCTGCTAACGGTTTAATATGCTGTTGCTGTGCCGGACCAAAAATGACATTCATATTCTTCATCTCACTTTTTGCCAGAATGTTGTTCAATGATGAACTTTCTTTATTGCAATCGTAGACGTATAGATCGATTGAAGTGCCGGTACGTTTCAGACTGTCAACTGCCATCAGGAAGCCTTCATAATATTCTACCATTCTTTTGTCGTCAAAGGGTAACAAGAGAGCCGCTTTGATGGTAGAAATGCTTTTGGGTGTTTCTTTGTTTTCACGGAACAATTCGCTGTTGCTTGGCGGTGTGATATTGGTGTCTGTCTGGGGAGTAGTGACTGCCGATTTCTCTGACGGATAGGGGATACAAAGGAATTGTCCCTTCTTCATACCGTTCTTCAACTCCGGATTGGCTGCAATCAGTTCCTGTTCAGAAATGCCATATTCACGGCTGACGCTGAAAATAGTCTCTCTGCGTTTCACTTTGTGCATGTCTCTGCAACGGGGCTTTACAGCCGGTTGGATAATGGGTTGTTCGGGAGTTGTGACTACTGCTTCTACTGTAGAGTCGATGGCTTCTGCAGCGGAAGGGATACGGATAACCTGTCCGATACGGAAGTTCTCTGCACTTAATCCCGGATTGGCGTCACAAATGGCTTTTGCAGAAACTTTATAGGTGGTTGTCAACCGATAAAGGGTTTCTCCCGGTTGAATGGTATGGAAAGTTTCACTTTTCTGGGCGGTTTTGTTCTGTGGGATTTTGATGGCTTGTCCTGCATAGATTTTGTCCTCACAACCGGGGTTCAGGCGAATAATATCTGCTTTGCTGACTCCATACATACTTGAGATGGAATATAAGCTTTGCCCCTTTTCAATAGTGTGAAGGAAGTAGGATTGGTTCTCTTGTGCCAATGTGCTTAAATAGGAAACACTTATAAAAGACAGGAGAAAGAAGATTCGTTTGATTGATTTCATCAATTTATTAATCTTAATTTGTAATTTTTACTATTCAATTCTCAATTGATTACGGCAAAGGTACGAATAATGTCATAGATTCACATAATATATTGAGTTAAGAAAATAATATTGTGTTTTTTAAAACTATATTTCGGGCGGAAACATTAATTTTGCAACTCAATAAAAGTTAGAGTATGCAGGAAACAGAATATATAAATGTGTACGGTGCGCGCGTACACAATCTGAAAGACATTGATGCGGAAATACCACGTGACAGCCTGACTGTGATTACCGGACTGAGTGGAAGCGGGAAATCATCTCTTGCTTTCGATACAATATTTGCAGAGGGCCAGCGCCGCTATATTGAAACCTTTTCGGCTTATGCCCGCAACTTTCTGGGCAATCTGGAGCGTCCGGATGTAGATAAGATTACAGGGTTGAGTCCGGTTATTTCCATAGAACAAAAGACTACGAATAAAAATCCCCGTTCCACGGTCGGCACTACTACAGAGATTTACGATTATCTCCGTCTGCTTTATGCCCGTGCCGGAATAGCCTATTCTTATCTCTCGGGAGAAAAGATGGTGAAATACACTGAGGAACAGATACTGGAACTGATCCTGAAAGATTATAAAGGAAAGAAAATTTATATGCTGGCACCTTTGGTGCGTTCACGTAAGGGACATTACAAAGAACTCTTCGAGCAGATTCGCAAAAAGGGATATTTGTATGTCCGTATAGATGGAGAAGTACGCGAAATCACCCACGGACTGAAACTGGATCGTTATAAAAACCACGACATCGAAGTCGTTGTGGATAAGCTTATCGTGGAAGATAAGGATGACAAGCGGTTGAAACAGAGTGTCGCTACTGCTATGCGGCAGGGCGACGGATTATTGATGATTCTTGATGCACAGACAGAGAGTATCCGTCACTACAGTAAACGCCTGATGTGCCCTGTCACGGGACTGTCGTATCGTGAACCGGCTCCGCACAACTTTTCGTTCAATTCTCCGCAGGGAGCTTGTCCGCGTTGTAAGGGATTGGGGGTAGTCAGTCAGATTGATGTAGATAAGGTGATTCCTGATAAAGAGTTGTCTATATATGAAGGGGCGATAGCTCCTTTAGGTAAATATAAGAATGCAATGATTTTCTGGCAGATCGGTGCTTTGCTGGAGAAATATGATGCGTCATTGAAGACTCCCGTAAAAGATTTGCCAAATGATGCAATCGACGAGATTCTGTATGGCTCGGACGAACGTATCAAGATAAAAAGCTCTTTGATAGGTACTTCTTCCGATTATTTTGTGACGTATGAAGGTGTTGTCAAGTATATCCAGATGTTGCAGGAGAAAGATGCTTCGGCCACTGCACAGAAATGGGCGGAACAATTTGCCAAAACCACAGTTTGCCCTGAATGTAAGGGAGCGAAACTGAATAAGGAAGCACTCCACTTCCGTATCCATGATAAAAATATCAATGAACTTTCAAATATGGACATCAATGAGTTGTATGACTGGTTGATGAAAGTGGACGAATTTCTGACGGATAAGCAGAAAATGATTGCCGCAGAGATTTTGAAGGAGATACGTACCCGCTTAAAATTCCTGTTGGATGTAGGATTGGATTATCTGTCTTTAAACCGTAGTTCCGTCAGTCTGTCGGGTGGGGAGAGTCAGCGTATCCGTCTGGCCACACAAATTGGTTCTCAACTGGTCAATGTGCTTTATATTCTTGACGAGCCGAGCATCGGGCTGCACCAACGTGATAACCTGCGGTTAATCAACTCCTTGAAAGAACTGCGTGATATGGGTAACTCTGTGATCGTGGTAGAGCATGATAAAGATATGATGCTGGCTGCCGACTATGTGATTGACATGGGGCCTAAAGCCGGACGACTGGGGGGAGAAGTTGTTTTTGCCGGAACTCCGCAAAAGATGTTGAAGACCAGTACGCTTACTTCACAGTATCTCAACGGACAAACTGCCATCGAAGTGCCTTCCAAGCGGCGTCCCGGTAATGGAAAATCTTTATGGTTGCGTGGCGCTAAAGGGAATAATCTGAAGAATGTAGATGTCGAATTTCCGTTAGGCAAACTGATTTGTGTTACGGGAGTATCCGGTAGTGGTAAGTCTACGTTGATAAATGAAACTTTGCAACCGATACTTTCGCAGAAGTTCTATCGTTCTTTGCAGGATCCTTTGGAATACGATTCTATTGAAGGATTGGAGAACATAGATAAGGTTGTCAATGTGGACCAGTCTCCGTTGGGGCGTACTCCGCGTTCCAATCCTGCCACTTATACCGGTGTCTTTTCAGATATCCGCAGTCTTTTTGTCGGATTGCCGGAAGCTAAGATTCGTGGCTATAAACCCGGTCGTTTTTCTTTCAATGTCTCCGGAGGACGTTGTGAGGCATGTTCCGGGAATGGCTACAAGACAATCGAAATGAATTTCCTGCCCGATGTATATGTTCCATGTGAAGTTTGTCATGGCAAACGTTATAACCGCGAAACTCTGGAAGTGCGTTTCAAGGGAAAATCCATTGCCGATGTGCTCGATATGACCATTAACCGTGCGGTAGAGTTCTTTGAAAATGTTCCTCAGATTCTGAACAAAATTAAGACTATCCAGGATGTTGGATTGGGATACATTAAATTAGGGCAATCATCAACCACCCTTTCGGGAGGTGAAAGCCAGCGCGTAAAATTGGCAACGGAGCTTTCGAAACGAGATACGGGAAAGACTTTGTATATTCTTGATGAACCGACTACCGGTCTGCATTTTGAGGATATCCGTGTGCTGATGGGAGTATTAAATAAATTGGTGGATAAAGGTAATACTGTGATCGTCATTGAGCATAATCTGGATGTGATAAAGATGGCGGATTACATTATCGACATGGGCCCCGAAGGCGGTAAAGGGGGAGGGGAACTTCTCAGTTTCGGGACACCGGAAGAGGTTGCGAAGAGTACAAAAGGATATACCCCGAAGTTTCTTCGCGAAGAACTGAGAATCGATTGATAATTTGTATATACGATATTAACTTGTTAAATAATAAAGAGTTAATATCGTATTTGTACAAAGTTAACTTCCTGCAACTACGAAGTTAACTTTGTAGAGTTACGTTATTAACTTACTAATAGCAGCTTTTTTCTATGGCTGCTCCAATATACATATATCTATGAAAATCAATAAGACCAATGCTGCCCGTCTGTTGGATAAGGCCAAAATTTCCTATGAACTTATCCCTTACGAGGTAGACGAAAATGATTTGAGTGCTGTGCATGTAGCGGCCAGTTTGGGAGAGAATATTGATCAGGTTTTTAAAACTCTTGTGCTTCATGGCGATAAAACGGGATACTTCGTTTGCGTGATTCCCGGAGACAAAGAGGTAAATCTGAAGCTTGCCGCAAAGGTGTCCGGTAATAAGAGTTGTGATATGATTCCTATGAAAGAGCTTCTTTCCGTCACCGGATATATCCGCGGTGCCTGTTCGCCTGTCGGAATGAAAAAACATTTTCCCACCTATATCCATGAAACCTGTCTGGAGTTTCCGTATATTTATGTAAGTGCGGGGCAACGCGGATTACAGATAAAAATTGATCCTAAAGAGCTAATAAACGAGGTTCGGGCGGAAGTTTGTGTATTATATACTGTTTAATTTCAGTAAAAAGTATATATTTGCAGAAAATATCTATTTAATAATCTAATATTCTAATTTTATGTTTGAAGGACAACCTAAGGGTTTGTATGCTCTGGCACTTGCCAACACAGGCGAGCGATTCGGTTACTATACCATGCTTGCGATTTTTACTTTGTTTCTACAAGCAAAGTTTGGTTACACTGCTGCTGAAACTTCTACCATTTTCGGATGCTTTTTGGCTGCTGTTTATTTTATTCCGTTCTTTGGTGGTATTCTTGCCGATAAGTTTGGTTATGGCAAAATGGTGACAATGGGTATTGTAGTCATGTTTATCGGCTACGCACTGCTTGCCATCCCGACTTCCAACGATTCCGGCAAAGTAATGATGTTTGGTGCACTGGCTCTGATTGCTTGCGGTACCGGACTTTTTAAAGGTAATTTGCAGGTAATGGTGGGTAATTTGTATGATGCCCCCGAATATAGCTCCAAACGTGACACGGCGTTCAGTATATTCTATATGGCTATCAATATCGGTGCGATGTACGCTCCGACAGCTGCTACAAAGGTAACCAACTATATGTTGGGCAAGGCAGGGCTTTCGTATGTTCCTCAGATTCCTTCATTGGCACATCAATATCTTGACGGTACAATCACTCCTGCTAACCAGGCTACTTTGGAATCATTGCAGGCTGCACAGAACTTTACCGGCGACATTGCCACATTCTGTACTACTTATATCGATAAGCTTTCTGAAGCATATAACTATGGATTTGGTGTGGCATGTGTATCATTGATTATTTCGATGTTGATTTACGTCGCTTTCCGCTCTACATTTAAACATGCCGACTACAACTCTAAACAAGCTAAACCGGCTAACGTAGTTGAGGAGAAGTTGACTCCGGAACAAACCAAACAGCGCATCGTGGCTTTGTTGCTTGTATTTGCCGTAGTTATTTTCTTCTGGATGGCTTTCCACCAGAACGGACTGACACTGACATTCTTTGCACGTGATTATACCGCACAAGAGGTGACCGGACTCGACCGTTTGGGCTTCAATATCGTGAACCTCACCTTCTTGTTGATTGTTATTTACGGACTTTTTTCACTGTTCCAGGGAAAGACCGGCAAATCAAAAATGATTGCCGGTATAGTAGTTGCTGCCGCACTTCTCTGTCTGGGATGGAGCTATAGCTCTATGGATCCTACTGTTAATATTCTGCCTCAGATCTTCCAGCAATTCAATCCGTTCTTCGTGATTGCCTTGACTCCGGTTTCACTGGCGGTGTTTGGATATCTTGCCAGAAAAGGGAAAGAACCTTCTGCTCCGCGTAAAATCGGTATCGGTATGATGATTGCCGTATGCGGTTTCTTGATAATGGCCATTGGGTCTATCGGGTTGCCTACTCCGGATGCTCTGGCAGCCAGTGGCATCGAGAAAGACGCACTGGTTTCTCCAAACTGGTTGATCTCTACTTATCTGGTGCTTACTTTCGCCGAGTTGTTCCTCTCTCCGATGGGTATTTCGTTTGTTTCGAAAGTAGCTCCTCCCAAATACAAAGGTATGATGATGGGTGGATGGTTTGCCGCAACTGCCATTGGTAACTACCTCGTTGCCATCATTGGTTATCTGTGGGGTGGCATGCAGTTGTGGATGGTATGGAGTGTACTTATCGTATGCTGTCTGCTGGCCGCTCTGTTCATCTTCTCTATCATGAAGAAACTTGAAAAAGTAGCATAACCTTCGGGTTGTATCTATACACCAAACGCCCCGTTACATTATTTGTTATTACGATAATAATATATGTAACGGGGCGTTTCTTATATTGGCATTTTCTTTACATGCGCATCAGAGTTCCAATCCCATGATATAGTCATTCATATAATATCCGTTTCCGATGTGAAAATCACCTTCACGTAGTTTTTTCATCCCTTTATGTTCATAAAAGTGCAATGCCTTGTTATTCCGGTTGACATTTAATTCCATCAGACAGGGAGACGGATGAATCTCTTTGATGTATTGTACTGCGTGGTCAAATAGTTTGCTTCCCAGGTGTGCTCCCTGAAAAGAGGGAAGGACATATATTTTCTGGAGATGAAACACATCATCTCCTTGAGGCTGTACTGATACATAGCCGCAAGGTTCATCTTCCTGGTAAGCGATGAAGTATACGTGTCCTTCTTCTTCCATTTGTTTGCGGATATTCAGGGGCGCGTACATCCATTCCATCATGTAGTCAAGTTGATCGGGCGAAAGTATTTCTTTGTAGGTAGCCGGAAATACCTGTTTCGCCAGTTTGTTAATCAGTATGCAATCATCTGAAGTGGCTTCTCGGATAGTAAACATGTTTGTTGTATTTTTCGGTTTATGTCGCAAATATAGTGATAATTTGCTTTTATAATAAGGTGGAGGTATCTTAATAAGTTAATTAGTATGAATTTAAGGTACTTTGCATTGCATAGTACTAAAGTTATGCATATATTTGTCGCATCAAAAAGGTAAAGCTTATGAATGTAGATAATGTAAAGTCGCAAATGCGAAAAGGCATGCTGGAATATTGCATCATGCTGCTGTTGCATAAAGAGCCGGCTTACGCTTCGGATATCATCCAGAAGTTGAAAGAGGCAAAGCTGATTGTGGTGGAGGGCACATTGTATCCATTGTTGACCCGATTGAAAAACGATGATTTACTTAGTTACGAATGGGTGGAATCTACACAGGGACCGCCACGGAAGTATTATAAGCTGACAGAGAAAGGCGAGTTGTTCCTTGGCGAACTGGAACTTTCGTGGAGGGAGCTGAACGAAACTGTGAATCATATTGCTAATAGAGAATCCATTTAAAAAGAAATAAAGATGAAAAAAACATTAACCGTAAATTTAGGTGGAACCGTTTTTCATATCGACGAGGATGCCTACCGGTTGCTCGATAATTATTTGTGCAACCTAAAACTTCACTTTCGCAAACAAGAAGGAGCAGAGGAGATTGTGAACGATATAGAGAATCGCATCTCCGAACTATTTGCCGAGAAGTTGGCTGCCGGATCGCAAGTGATTACGATTGCCGACGTAGAAGAAGTGATTGCCCGGATGGGAAAACCCGAAGATTTTGGTGAGGAGAGTGAGGAAGACGAACCTCAAAAGACAGCCGGACATACAGGGGCACAATCCGGCACAACCATTCATCGCCGTTTTTACCGTAATCCGGATGATAAAATATTGGGAGGGGTGATTAGCGGGCTGGCTGCATATCTGAACTGGGATGTAACGCTGTTGCGACTGATTATGTTCGTTGTGCTGATCTGTGGATATGGAGTGTTGATTCCTATATACATCATCTGTTGGCTGATTATTCCCGAGGCCCGTACGGCAGCCGAGAAGTTGAGTATGCGCGGCGAGGATATCACCATAGAGAATATCGGTAAGACGGTGACTGATGGGTTTGAAAGGGTAGCCAACGGGGTGAACAATTATGTAAATTCAGGTAAGCCCCGCAGTTTTCTGCAGAAGGTGGGCGATGCGTTGGTATCGATAGCGGGTTTCTTTCTGAAAGCCTGTCTGGTGGTGCTCGCCATTATATGCAGTCCGGTGCTTTTTGTGCTTGCCATTGTTTTTGTTGCTCTGGTGATTGCTGCCATTGCAGTAGCCATTGGTGGTGGAGCTGCTCTCTATCATATGCTGCCAGCAGTCGATTGGTCACCGCTGATCTCCACTTCGCCGATGATGACCATTGTAGGAAGTATTGCAGGAGTAGCATTGGTGGGCATACCTTTGGTGGGGATCATTTATGCTATTCTCCGACAGATATTTGATTGGCCGGCTATGGCGTCCGGACTGAAATGGTCTTTATTGATACTGTGGGTGCTGGCAGCCGTAATCTTTGTTATCAACCTGTCTTATTTGGGATGGCCTTATCCTTTCCTTTTGGTCGGATGACCTGTCCATGAATAGATTGACATGTGTAGAAATACCTTCCGTTGTGTGTCCGGAAGGTATTTTTTTTGTAGATAATATGCGTTTTATTTCAAAATCGGGGATTCGGGTATGAGTATCCGTAAATCATATACAACCGCTCCTTTTTATTCCGGTAATTTTGCAATTAAATATATCGGCTATCGGATTGGTATCGCGACATAGGATGTAGCCAAAGATGTATGAGTAAAATTATAACGACAATAATATGACTATCGAAAGTTTTAAAGAGTATGTAAAGTCACGTAAGCCTCTCAACACAGAAGAAATCCACTGTTTTATGGATGATATGAGTAACGAGGCAAGGCGTTTTACATTCAGGCTGAATGCTTCTTACCATACGCCGGCCGAAGTGCGAAATTTATTATCCGAGCTTTTTGGAAGTCCGGTTCCGCCTACACTTCGCGTATTTCCTCCGTTCTATACTGATTTTGGGAAGAATATAGTGATAGGTGATGATGTATTCATAAATGCCTGTTGCCACTTTCAGGATCACGGTGGCATAACCATTGGCGACAGTTGCCAAATCGGACATAATGTAGTGTTTGCCACTCTTAATCACGGGCTTGCTCCTGAAGACCGCGGAACAACGTATCCTGCTCCGATTGTTTTAGGAAAAAATGTCTGGGTAGGGGCAAATGCCACAATTCTTCCGGGTGTGATGATTGGTGACAATGCCGTTATTGCGGCGGGAGCGGTGGTCACAAAAGATGTGCCGCCGAATGTCATTGTCGGAGGAGTTCCGGCGAAATTCATCAAATCGATAGCCCCCGAATAGAGCTGAAGATGGAGAGTTGCTAAATTCCGGGTATAACTGCCGTATATTTGACAGCACTCCTGTATGGTTTGAGCTTTGGCAAAGGATGGTGGCAGACAACGATCGACGGCTTGCATTGCAGCAATCGTAAACGTATGAGAAAAGTAATAAAATAACTTATTAAAATATTGAATAATATGAGAGCAAAATCTGTTTTACTAACGCTTTTAGCAATCTTATTTATGAATTTACACGCAGCGGCACAAGATCCCATAAAGCAGGGGCACAATGGTAAACGAATTTTAGTTGCCTACTTTTCGGCAACCGGTACTACGGCGGAAGCTGCAAAGAAACTGGCTCAGGTTACGGGTGGTGAACTGTATACCATCACTCCTGCAAAACCTTATACGAATGCCGATCTTGACTGGCATAACAAACAATCGCGCAGCTCGGTGGAGATGAACGATCTGAAATCACGTCCGGTCCTTAAGAATAAAAAAGAAAACATAGCCGATTATGAAGTGATCTTTATCGGCTATCCCATCTGGTGGAATCTTGCACCTCGTGTTGTGAACACTTTCATTGAAAGTCATGATCTTAAAAATAAGATTATCATACCTTTTGCCACTTCGGGGGGAAGCAGTATTACAGGTAGTGAGACAGCATTGAAAAAAGACTATCACAATTTGAAATGGAAAGAGGGAAGATTACTTAATCGTGCCAATGAAAAATCCATTCGTGAGTGGGTCGATAAGTTAGGGTACTGACTGTCTGGAACCAAAAACAATGATAACGTATTTATTTATCGGTAACATTGGCTTGTACAGAGCGATGCTGGTCGTACTCGCCATACTGCATACGGATGACGCTTGCGAAGATTACCCCTCACGTTACAATCCTGTTTGACGTGAGGGTGATCTTTTTAAGTTAAAAAAATGTCTTATTCTGCGACTATACACAAATCTTTTGTTATTTTTGTTTGTTACACAACGAAAAAAGTATATAAGTGTATGGGCGAGCATATATGTTTCAGAAGAAATGAAAGACTGGCAACGGTAAACCCGCATTGGCGGGGTAATCCTGTGGTGAGAGGAAAGTTTGTCAATCGCCAGCATCGTTTTCGTCCCGGGATGGGAAGTGTCTTGAAATGGCGCCTTTCTCCCAATCCGCAGCGGAAAGAGAAGAAGAGTGTGAAGTGGAATCCCCGGATGAGTTATCTGCGTTCATTGGAAGGGGTGGTCGGTAATTCGCTGATATGGCTGGGGCATAACTCCTTCTTCCTTCAATTGGCAGGAAAACGTGTCATGTTCGATCCTGTTTTTGGAGATATCCCTTTTGTCAAACGTCAGAGTGATTTTCCGGCAAACCCCGATATTTTTACCGATATAGATTACTTGCTTATCAGTCACGACCATTTCGACCATTTGGATAAGCAAAGTGTAGCCCGGCTGGTGAAGAACAATCCCCGGATGAAACTTTTCTGTGGGTTGGGTACCGGTGAATTGATAAAGAGTTGGTTTCCGGAGCTTGAGGTAACGGAGGCCGGATGGTACCAACAGATAGAAGATGACAGGTTGAAGATTACTTTTCTTCCTGCCCAGCATTGGAGCAAGCGTTCGGTGCGTGACGGAGGACGAAGGCTGTGGGGAGCGTTTATGGTACAGGGTGACGGCATCTCCATCTATTACAGTGGCGATACCGGATATTCCAGGCATTTCCGTGAGATACCCGAGCTATTCGGGACACCCGATTATGCTTTGGTGGGTATCGGTGCTTATAAGCCGCGTTGGTTTATGCAGCCCAATCACATTTCACCTTACGATGCACTGACAGCGTCCACCGATATGAAAGCAGCTCTTACCATCCCGATGCATTATGGTACGTTCGACTTGTCGGACGAACCTCTGCATGACCCTCCGAAGGTTTTTGCTGCCGAAGCAAAGAAACGTGGGATAGACGTGTATATTCCGGTACTTGGAGAGATTGTCAAGTTGAAGCGGATGTAAGCTTTCCGAAGGAGTAAACGGACACTCTGTTCTGCTAAAATAAAGGCTCTGTTCCGACGGAACAGAGCCTTTATTTTAGCAGAACAGAGCCTTTATTTGGAATCTGTAGTGTTTGGTTTCAACCATTTGTCCAGCCATTCGAAGAAAGTGCGTTGCCACAACACACCATTTTGCGGTTTCAACACCCAGTGGTTCTCGTCCGGATAAATAAGCAGTTCAGCCGGTACGCCACGCATTACGGCAGCGTCGAACGCAGCCATGGCCTGATTGGCAAGGATACGGTAATCCTTCTCACCGTGGATGCAAAGAATCGGGGTATCCCATTTTTCGACGAACAAGTGCGGAGAGTTCGCAAAAGTGCGCTGGGCAACCGGATTCTGCTTTTCCCAGTATGCGCCTCCCATATCCCAATTGGCAAACCATTTCTCTTCTGTCTCCAGGTATTGCATCTCCATGTTGAAGATACCATCGTGGGCAATGAAGGCTTTGAAACGTTTGTCGTGATGTCCTGCCAGCCAGTAGACGGAGAATCCTCCGAAGCTGGCACCCACACAGCCCAGGTGGTCTTTGTCAACGAAAGGTTCTTTTGCCATTTCGTCGATTGCCGTGAAATAATCCTTCATGCATTGGCCACCGTAATCTCCGCTGATAGCTTCGTTCCATTCCACTCCGAAACCGGGAAGTCCGCGGCGGTTCGGTGCTACAACGATATAGCCGTTGGCAGCCATAATCTGCATGTTCCAGCGATAACTCCAGAATTGGCTTACCGGGCTCTGTGGACCACCTTCGCAGAAGAGCAGTGTCGGATATTTCTTATTCGGATCGAACTGGGGCGGATAGATGACCCATGTCAGCATTTCTTTACCATCTGTCGTTTTCATCCAGCGTCCTTCAACTTTGCCCATCTCTATCTGATCGTAGATCTGCTTGTTCTCTTGAGTCAGTTGTGTCGTCTGCCCATCCAGGGAAACGGCATAAATTTCATCTCCCATGCTCATAGAGTGACGTTTGGCGATCAGTTTATCACCGAAGAGGGCAACGCCTTCATAGTCGTACATACCCGAAGTGACAGGACGTACAGAATCATTGGTCAGATCGAGTGAGTAGATTTGAGTTTCACCATGCCATACACCGGTGAAATAGATCGTCTTGGCATCCTGGCTCCATACGAATGCATCTACATTCGAATCGAACGCTTTGCTGGCAAAACGTTTTTCTCCGGTTTCCAGATTCATGATGAAGAGACGGTTCTGGTCTGCTTCGTAACCATCACGCTCCATACTTTGCCAGGCGATGCTCTTTCCATCCGGAGAATATTGCGGATTAGTATCATAACCCATCATACCTTCGGTGATATTTATTGTTTTCTTGGTATTGAGGTCGTATACATAGATATCCGAGTTGGTAGAAATGGCATAAGCCAGTCCCGTTTTCTTTCGACAGGTATAAGCCACTTTATCCGAGGTAGTGTTCCATGCGAGTTGTTCGATACCTCCCCATGGTTTCATCGGACTTTCGTAAGGCTCACCTTCCAGCACGTCTACGATGTTGGTTACCGACTTGCCATCGAAATCGGCGATAAAGGGGTGGGGGGCAGTTGTCACCCATTCATCCCAATGTTTGTACATCAGGTCGGTGATGATGATGCCGGTTGCTTTGTCCAGGTCAGGATATTTGTCAGCCGTGCTTTTAACAGTCTTTACTTGGGCGATGAACAGTATCTTCTTGCCGTCCGGCGAGATGGAATATCCTTCGATATCCCCGTCATAATTGGAAATCTGTTTGCGTCCGCTACCGTCGGGGTTCATTTCGTACAGTTGGCTGCTGCCGTTGTCGTTGCTCAGGAAAAGCAGTTTGCTTCCGTCCGTTGCCCAAGTCACTTCATTTTCCTGAAAAGGAGTGTGAGTGATTTGCCGGTTGTCGGTTCCGTCTGCGTTCATCACAAAAACTTCCCGGTTGCTTTTGTTTTCGGGTACACTGTAGTAAGCCACTGTATAGGCTATCTGTTTTCCATCGGGCGATACGGAGAGTCCGCCGATACGTCCCATTGCCCAGAGTGCTTCGGGAGTCATCCGCTTCCCCTCGATTTTGATATCGGATTTTCCGATCAGCGCCTGGTCCGTTTTGCCTGCATCCTTGGTTCCGCCACAGGATGCTAACATCATTGTTGCCGACATAATAAATAGGTTTACTTGTCTCATAAGTTTTTAATAATTGATTATTTGAGTTGCGAAGATAAGCAAAAATCAGGTCAAATCTGCTTTTTTTGCCAGTTTCCTTTCTTTATATAGATGTACGACAGAGTCAGGATACAGATTCCGTATAAGTGCTCTGTAGTCCAGCAGAAGGCTACGTCTACTCTCAGATAGAGGATGACATACGTGATATAAGCCAGATAGACAGCCAGCACGCAGAGTTCTAATCCCAGTGCCGTACGTGTATTGCCCGTTCCGGATACCGCCTGGAAATAAACATTGGCCGGGACCAATATCAGATAGGCGGAACATAATACCCATAACGAGGGGATGGAAGCCTCTTTCAGATCCGGTATATCTGTATAGATACTTAACACCAGATCGGGGAAGAGGGCGAAGAACAGTACCAGAGGTAATACAAAAACATAGCCGATGCGTACATGCTGCCGGATAGTTCCGGGTACGCTTTTAATCTCTCCTGCGCCTATCAGGTTGCTCACCAGTGAACCGCATGTGGTGGCAAATGCCATCGCAACCATAAACGGAATACCCGATACGTTGCGGATAATGTTCGTAATGGCCAGTGCGCGTTCGCCCAGATGTTCCACAAAAAGGAAGAACATGAACCAGGTGGATAGTGAGAAGAAATTTTGGATCATAGTCCAAAAAGATACGTTTAATATTCGTTTTAATGTTTCCGGTTGGAAACTGGGAAGCTGGTTCAGTGCATACTTCTTACAGTCTATCCGCTTCCAGGTATAGACGATGAAGAAGATGACCGATACCATTTCGGCCAGTGACGACCCGATAGCAGCTCCGGCAATACCTAATGCGGGGAAGCCGAACTTACCGAATATCAGGATATAGTTGAATACTACGTTGGACAATACCATTACGATTGAATTCAATGTCAGGGTCTTGGTCTGTGTGGTACCTACAAAAAATGCCCGGAACATCACGCCGACGAAAGAGAAAAAGAAACCAAAAACTCTCCAGTTGATATAGCTGATGGACGCGTCATAAATGTGCTGCGAACTGATAACCAGTTTCAGCAAATGAGGAGAGAAGCATAAAGAAAGGGTAAATGCCACTATTGCCAATGCCAGCAAAAAATAGACCCCCTGATAGAATATCGGTCCGATGGTGCGGTATTGTTGCTCGCCGTTTCGCCGGGCTATCAGGATTTGTGCTCCGATGCTGAATCCGAACGCCATCATGAAAATGGCCAGATAATATACGCCTGCGATGGCCGAGGCTCCCAGTTCGATTTCGCCTACCCGTCCCAGGAAGGCAGTGTCTGTCATACCTATTAATTGTTCCATGATCAGGCTGATTAGGATAGGGTAGGCTATGAGCCATATCTCTTTGTATGTGTATTTGGTAGTCATGTTTTTATATATTCTATAAAGGGGAAAAAAAGCCGGACAAACATATACTGCTTGCCCGGCTCTTCGGTCTTTAAGCTAATTTTTATTTCTTATCGCTTATTCTGCTTATTAGCCCGTTCTTTTGCCATCTGTTCCTGCTGTTTCTGCATGGCTTCCAGACGTGCGGCAAATCCGGTCTTCTTCATTTGCTTCGGATCTTTTTTCTTTGCTTCCAGATCGGCGAGCAACTTGTCTTCGTCAGTTGTCCGGCGCAGTATGATCATGGTTACCACACTGATCAAAGTCGAAATGAAGTAGTAATAGTTCAATCCCGAAGGATAGTCGTTCAAGACGAAGAGGAACATGATCGGCATCAGGTACATCATCCACTTCATTGCTGCCATTTGCGGCTGGGCACCTGTATCCTGCTGCTGCATCGTATACTTCGTGTTCAGGACATTGGTAATGGTCATCAGCAGGCAGAACAAGCTAAGGTGATTACCTAAGAACGGGATATGAAACGGGAAAGTGATGAATGCGTCATAAGTCGATAAGTCGTCCGCCCAAAGGAAACTCTGCTGGCGGAGTTCGATAGCGCTCGGCACAAACATGAACAATGCCATCAGGATAGGGAATTGAACAAGCATCGGCAAACAGCCGCCCATCGGGCTTACACCGTATTGACTGTATAGTCCCATTACCTCTTGCTGTTTCTTCATCGCATCTTCCTGCTTGGGATATTTCTTATTGATCTCGTCAATTTTTGGTTTCAGTACACGCATCTTGGCCGATGACATATAAGTCTTCCAGGTTGCCGGAAAAACCACAACTTTCACCATAATTGTCAATAGCAACAGTACGACACCCATGCCTAATCCCCAACCTGACAACCAGTCGAACACGTTGATGGTGATCCATTTGTTGATCCATCGAATCAACGGCCAACCCAGATATACCAGGTTGTTGAGTTCCCATTTCTCTTCACGTCCCTTGTCCAATGCGGTCAGTGTTTTATAGTGGTTCGGGCCGAAGTAGAAATACATGTCGGTCGGTTGCTTACCGGTAGGATCGAAGAACGTACTCATTTCAGCCGAGTAGTCTTTGATGTAGCCACTTCCCTGTTTCTCCATTTTCGATCTGACCGTAGTCTTTTCGAAATCCTGTTCTGCAATGAATACAGAAGAGAAGAACTGGTTTTTGAAAGCAATCCAGTCCAAACGCTCCGGTACTGACTTTTCATCGTCTTTACTTGCCGAAAGGTTGTCCACATCATCACCTGTATATTTGTAGGTGAGGTCTGCCAAACGGTTCTCGTAAGTATATCCTTTCTCGATCTGGCGGGCACGTTGTGACCACGAGATGTCCACATAGTTTGTAGTAGCAGCCAGTTTGCCTTCCATACCTGTTGCTTTAATCACAAAGCTCATCAGATAATTATCCGGTTTCAGTGTATAAATAAAGTCGATATAGCTGGCACTGTCGGCGGCCAGACGCATCGTAACACTGCTGTCTGTTTTATTGACTGCTTCGAAATAGAAGTCTTTTGTCTGGAGGGCACCCTTCTTATTGTAGAAGTTGAAGTTCATGGAAGCATCGCTGCCGTTGAACAACACAACCGGTTTCTTATCTTGTCCCATGTAGTTTTTCAACAGGGCAGAGTAAACGCGGCCGCCTTTGTTATCCAGAGTGATTTCTACCAAATTGTTCTGGATAGTAGTAAACGCCTCTTTACCTTGGGTGGCATTGAAGAAGAGAGATGCCGAATCGGCGGCTGTTTCCTCTTTTTCGTTAGCCAGTGCAGCTTCGGTTTTGGCTTTCAGTGCTTCTTCTTGCTGCTGTACCACGGCTATAGAGTCATAATACCGCTTCTGGGCGGCTATTTGCTCCTCGCTGGGACGGCTCAGAAAACTGAATCCTACCAGTAATATACCTATTAAAACGAGGCCTGTGATGGTGTTTTTATCCATTCTCTTGTTTTAGTGATTAATGATTAATAATCTATACGATAGTGATTTTACTTATCGATTGCAGCCTTAATGAACGATACGAACAACGGATGCGGGTGTAGCACTGTACTGCTGTATTCCGGATGGAACTGCGTTCCGATGTACCATTTCAATGTAGGGATCTCTACAATCTCTACCAGGTCCGATTCCGGATTGATACCTACACATTTCATGCCGGCCTCTTCGAATTGCTTGCGATAGTCGTTGTTGAATTCGTAACGGTGGCGATGACGCTCCTGAATATGTTCTTGTTTATAAGCTTCGTATACTTTAGAGTCTTTTTTCAAGACGCATTCGTAAGCACCCAGACGCATTGTACCTCCCATATTGGTGATGGCCTTCTGCTCTTCCATGATGTCGATCACGTTATGTTTGGTCTTTTCGTCCATTTCAATAGAATTGGCATCGGCATAACCCAGTACGTTGCGGGCAAATTCGATGGCCATGCATTGCATACCCAGGCAGATACCAAAAGTCGGAATGTTATGTTCGCGGGTATACTTGGCAGCTACGAACTTACCTTCGATACCACGTGAACCGAATCCCGGACAGATAACTACTCCGTCTACATGTCCCAACTGTTCGTCCACGTTGTCCGGAGTGAGGTGTTCGGATGATACATATTCTATTTTAACTTTACGGTCATTATAAGTGGCAGCCTGTGACAGTGATTCCAGGATAGACTTATACGCATCCTGCAGTTCAACGTATTTACCTACCATTGCAATAGTCACCGTTTCGGTAGCATTGGCACGACGGTTCAGGAAGTCTTTCCAAGGTCCCAACGGCGGACGTTCGCCCACAGGTAAGCCCATTTTCTGAAGTATGGTTTCGTCCAAGCCTTGTTCCTGCATCAACAGGGGTACTTCATATATAGTTGAAGCATCGATTGACTGAACGACCGCATTCTCGGCAACATTACAGAACAATGCCACTTTCTTACGCAGGTTGGCGTTCAGGTCATGTTCGGTACGAAGCACCAGAATATCCGGTTGCACTCCGAGTGACTGCAATTCTTTTACAGAGTGTTGGGTCGGTTTGGTTTTCAGTTCTTGAGCGGCAGACAGGAAAGGTACATAAGTTAAATGCACGCACAACGCATTCTGTCCCAACTCCCATTTCAACTGACGGATACTTTCCAGATAAGGCAAGGACTCGATGTCACCTACCGTGCCTCCGATTTCTGTAATTACAAAGTCGAACTTATACTTGTTGCCCAGCAACTTGACGTTACGCTTGATTTCATCCGTGATGTGGGGAATGACTTGAATGGTTTTTCCCAGATAGTCTCCACGGCGTTCTTTATCAATGACGCTCTTATAGATACGGCCTGTCGTGATATTGTTGGCCTTTGTAGTCTGGATGCCCAGGAAACGTTCGTAGTGTCCTAAGTCAAGGTCGGCTTCATGGCCGTCTACAGTCACGTAGCATTCTCCGTGTTCATAAGGGTTCAATGTTCCCGGGTCAATGTTGATGTACGGGTCAAACTTTTGGATAGTTACTTTATAACCTCTTGCTTGCAGCAATTTACCGATGGAAGATGAAATGATACCTTTTCCTAAAGAAGAGGCAACACCACCGGTTACGAAAATATACTTTGTTTCTCCCACAGCTATAACTGTTTTAATAATTTGTTTCTAAATCGTTTGATTTGAATCTTAAAAACCGCAAAATTACAAAAAAATGGGGAAGAACGGATGCTTTCTACAAAACAAATTTATTAAAAAATGCAATTCCGGGTTCCGAAATGTTTGGACGACAAAAAGTTGTATGCCTCTAACGGATGAATGGGGCTTTATCCGTCTGGTGGCATAAGTAGCATAAACCTGTCTACAGGATAAATTTGCGTAGCTCATGCATGCCATACAAATTCCGGTAAAACAGATCGGTTGTTTCATCGATCCGTTTGATCGGTTATTCCTATTAAAAATGAGCGAATTTTATGTAATCTAAACTATTTAATGTAAATTTGCCCTCAAATTTGTTATAAAAATGAAGACTAGTCACATCTCAACATTAGCATTTGCAATCCTGTTTTCTTCGTCAGTGATGGCGCAGAAGACGATAAAACCGGTTTCCGAGACAGTGCAAAATGAAGTGAAAGCTGATACACTTTCCGAGGTGCTTCAGCAGTACCTTCTCCTGAAACTGAATCTGGATGGTCCGAAGCCCAAGATGGATACAGTGTCCATCTTATATAATAATTATATAGGAGAGTTGGAATACCTCAATGATCCTTCAGTACCTATGCGTTATGTGAAAACAGATCCGGATTACTACCGCCTGTTTGTTCCGCTAACTTATTATTATTCGCCTATTGCGGAATATTCTACTATGCGCTGGAAATTTAAAGAGCCTTTTACTGCACCTTCCCTTAATGAGCAGTTATCACCGTGTGACACTTTGCAGTTTACCAAAATCAAGAGATCGGCCCGGCTGGTAGATGCTGCTTTGATGGATTTATACCTGAACCATCCCAATTTGGTTGTTACTACCGAAGATCATATAATGAGCCGTAAATTGTATCATGGCAATAAAAAGATTGAAATTCCGAAGACGGAAGTGAAAAGCCTGTTCCGTGCAGATAAGGTAGAAGAGAATGTAGGTGAAGCAGAAATGGTAATTTCGAAACCTAACTGGTGGGTGACGGGAGGTAACGGTTCGCTTCAAATTACTCAGAACTATATATCGGACAACTGGTATAAAGGTGGTGAGAGTAACAATGCTGTAATGGCTAATTTACAGTTGTTTGCCAATTACAATGACCGTGAGAAAGTGCAGTTTGAGAATCTGTTGGAGGCTAAATTGGGATTCAACTCTTCTCCATCGGATGAATATCATAAGTATTTGGTCAATACTGACCAGTTGCGCTTGTATTCCAAATTAGGTATCCAGGCTGCACATAATTGGTACTATACTATCACCGGTGAGTTTAAGACTCAGTTTGCCAAAGGTTATAAGGCTAACAGTGAAGAACTGGTTGCTGCTTTCCTTGCTCCTGCTGATGTGATTGTCAGTGTCGGTATGGATTATAAGCTGAAAAAGAAAAAATTCAACCTTTCCGTATTCATGTCTCCATTGACCTATAACCTTCGTTATATTGGTAACAAAAATGTGGACGAAACCAAGTTCGGACTGGATAAAGGTAAATGTTCAAAGAATGACTTTGGTGCACAGGTACAACCTACCATTTCATGGACCATTATTCCGTCCATTGTAGTCGATTCCCGTCTGAACTATCTGACTAACTATAAATGGGTACGCATTGAGTGGGAAAATACTTTCAATTTTGTATTGAACCGTTATCTTTCTACTAAGCTTTTTGTGCATGCACGCTTTGATGACAGTGCAAAGCCGACCACCGGTAGCAGTTATTTCCAGTTGAAAGAGTTGCTCAGTTTTGGTCTGAACTATAAATGGTAAAGGAATAGTTGACACAAAGATAAATATGGGGCCGGCTGGAGTTTTCAGTCGGCTCTGTTGTTTCCGTTAGTGCAATTTCATCGTTGTAATCAAAATGTTATACTTAAAGAAAGTGTCTTATGATTAAACAAGATTATCTGATACGAATGATTCAGGAAATCATTTCGTTAATTGTTAATATGATTTTGAATAAAAAGAAGTTTCGTAAGGATGAATGGACAGAATATGACTGTCTTACGCGACAGATTTTAGGACTTCCTCAGGAGCAGTTGCAGAGTATGAATCCGGATGAACTGATTGACCATTATGAAGGAGATCCTAACCGGATGGGAAAGATAGAACTGGCTGCCATGACCCTGCTGAAGATTTCGGATGAGATGGAGTCTAATATTTTGCAAAAGTCTAAACTGCGCCAGGATGGGCTCACTTTACTGAAGTATGTTCAGAAAGAAAGCAGCACTTTTTCCATTCAACGGACAGATTTGATTCGGATGATTGAGATAAATGAATGTTTGAAGATGTAAAATAAGGAAATGAACAGAAAGTGATAAAAAATCGGTTTCTGTTTCTAATTTATTTTAAAATATCGGAGGATGATAACAATTTAGCAGTAAAGCAGGCTTTTTGCCTGCTTTTTCTGTTTCTACTCCTGATTAATGGAGTAAAAAAATACTTCAAAAAGAACTCTTATTGCGCTATAAAAAACATTCAAATACTTCGTAGTTCTCAAACTTATGCTTAAATTTGCCGCAATTTGTAATGTGCAGTTTGCAAAATGACTAATATAATAACTCATCAAGGTATTGTGGAAAACATAAGTGGTTCTCAGGTTTCTGTGAGGATCATCCAAACATCGGCCTGCTCAACTTGCAGTGTCAAGGGACATTGCTCTTCGGCAGATAGCAAAGAGAAGGTAATTGAGATTACCGACACTTCATCTGTATGGAAGGTAGGTGACGAGGTGACAATTATTGGTGCTACTTCCATGGGTATGCAGGCTGTATTTCTGGCCTTTGTTATTCCTCTCTTTCTTTTAATTCTCGGCCTTTTCGTTTTCAAGACAGTTCTTCATAGTGAACTATATGGAGCGCTTGCTGCTTTAGCGGTGCTTGTTCCTTATTATTATATAATATGGCTGAACAGAACTCGGTTGAAACAAAAATTTTCTTTTACTATAAAACCAATAAATAACTAAAAATTATGAATTTGATTCTGATTGCAGTGATTTCTTTGGGAGCTATTGCGCTTGTACTGGCTGCGATATTGTATGTTGCTTCCAAGAAATTTGCCGTGTACGAAGACCCACGAATTGCCCAGGTATCCGAAGTGTTGCCTCAGGCTAACTGCGGTGGATGTGGTTATCCGGGTTGCAGCGGATTTGCTGATGCTTGCGTCAAAGCCGGTTCGCTGGAAGGTAAGTTTTGTCCGGTAGGCGGACAACCTGTGATGTCGCAGGTTGCTTCGATCCTCGGGCTGGACGCCGGAACTGCAGAACCGATGGTGGCAGTGGTTAGATGTAACGGAACCTGCACGAACCGTCCGCGTACAAATATGTATGACGGTGCAAAGAGTTGTGCTATTGCCGCTTCGCTTTATGGTGGAGAAACCGGCTGTAGCTATGGGTGTCTGGGATGTGGCGATTGTGTGGCTGCTTGCCAGTTTGATGCTATTCACATGAATCCCGAAACAGGACTTCCTGAAGTGGATGAAGAAAAGTGTACAGCCTGTGGCGCTTGCGTCAAAGCTTGTCCGAAAGCGATAATCGAACTTCGTGCTAAGGGCAAAAAATCCCGCCGCGTATATGTATCTTGTGTCAATAAAGACAAGGGGGCTGTTGCGCGTAAAGCTTGTACGGTAAGTTGCATCGGTTGTGGTAAGTGTGTCAAGACTTGTCCATTTGAAGCAATCACACTTGAGAACAATCTTGCTTACATTGACTACAACAAATGTAAGTCTTGTCGTAAGTGTGTTGAAGTTTGTCCCCAGAACACTATCATCGAGTTGAATTTCCCTCCGCGCAAACCCAAAGAGGAAGCACCTGTTGCCGAAGCTGCTAAAACAGCTGAAGCTTAAGAAAACGAGTAATAAACAGATAAAATACAGAATTGTATGTTGAAGACATTTTCAATTGGTGGTGTTCATCCACACGAAAATAAACTGTCAGCACATCAACCCATTATTACGGCGGAAGTTCCGGCAAAAGCTGTAATACTTTTGGGGCAGCATATCGGTGCACCTGCTAAGCCTATTGTGGCAAAAGGTGATGTGGTGAAGGTGGGCACTAAAATAGCCGAAGCCAATGGCTTTGTTTCGGCTGCCATTCACTCTTCTGTCAGTGGCAAAGTCGCTAAGGTTGATTCGATCGTCGATGCGAGTGGTTATGCCAAACCTGCTATTTTTATAGATGTAGACGGGGACGAATGGGAAGAATCTATCGATCGCAGCCCTGAACTGGTGAAAGAGTGCGAATTGACTTCGGAAGAGATTGTGAAGAAGATAGCCGATGCCGGTATTGTTGGTTTGGGAGGAGCTTGTTTTCCCACTCAGGTTAAACTCTGTCCGCCTCCTTCATTTAAAGCAGAATGTGTTATTATAAACGCTGTAGAGTGTGAGCCTTATTTAACCGCCGACCATCAGTTGATGTTGGAGCATGCCGAAGAGGTAATGGTAGGAGTTTCCATTCTGATGAAAGCCGTAAAGGTAAATAAGGCATTTATCGGTATTGAAAACAATAAACCCGATGCTATTGAGTTGATGACAAAAGTTGCATCCAGTTATGCCGGTATCGAGGTTGTACCTTTGAAGGTGAAATATCCGCAAGGAGGTGAGAAGCAGCTGATCGATGCTATAACCAAACGTCAGGTTGCGAGTGGTGCACTACCCATCTCTACAGGAGCGGTTGTTCAGAATGTAGGTACAGCATTTGCAGTATACCAGGCTGTGCAGAAAAATAAGCCTTTGTTTGAACGTGTGATTACGGTGACCGGTAAATCGGTTGCTAAACCTTCCAACTTCCTGGCACGTATCGGAACTCCGATGCAACAACTGATTGATGCCTGTGGCGGTTTGCCCGAAGACACCGGAAAGGTAATTGGAGGCGGCCCGATGATGGGTAAAGCATTGGTTAATACCGATGTTCCTACTGCTAAGGGAAGTTCCGGAATTTTGATTATGAACCGGAAAGAGGCTAAACGCGGAGAAATACAAAATTGCATCCGTTGTGCGAAGTGTGTAAGTGCTTGTCCGATGGGACTGGAGCCGTATCTGCTTTCCGCTTTGGCCGAGAACACAGAATTTGAAAGAATGGAATCAGAAAGAATCATGGATTGTATCGAATGCGGCTCTTGCCAGTTCACTTGTCCTGCCAATCGTCCGTTACTCGACTATTGTCGTTTGGGTAAAGGGAAAGTCGGTGCCATGATTCGTGCACGTCAAGCTAAAAAATAATAAGTATGGAAAATAAATTAATCGTATCATTATCGCCTCACGTTCATGGTGGAGACAGTGTACAGAAAAACATGTACGGTGTGTTGATCGCACTGATTCCTGCCTTTATCGTTTCGCTCGTATATTTCGGACTGGGTGCGTTGATTGTCACAGCGACTTCTGTAATAGCCTGTCTGTTTTTTGAATGGGCAATCGGTAAGTTCTTGCTGAAGAAAGAAACCACTACTATTTGTGATGGGTCTGCTATCATCACGGGGGTGTTGCTGGCATTCAATCTTCCGTCGAACCTGCCTATTTGGATCATTATTTTAGGTGCTTTATTCGCTATTGGCGTCGGTAAGATGTCATTTGGAGGATTGGGAAATAATCCGTTTAACCCGGCATTGGCAGGACGTGTGTTTCTGTTGTTATCATTCCCTGTACAAATGACTTCGTGGCCGGTGGTTGGTCAGTTGACTGCCTATACTGATGCTACTACCGCTGCTACTCCGTTAGCCTTGATGAAACAAGCCGTTCATGGTGATGCCTCAGCTTTTAGCCAACTTCCTGATGCCTGGAATTTGTTCATTGGCAATAATGGCGGATGTTTGGGCGAGGTGAGTGCAGCTGCTTTGATTTTGGGCCTCCTCTATATGTTATGGAAGAGAATCATTACATGGCATATTCCGGTATCTATTCTGGCCACTGTATTTGTATTCTCAGGCATTATGTACCTGGCCAATCCGGAAGCTTATGCTTCTCCGGTAATCCAGTTGCTTTCGGGAGGTCTGATGCTGGGTGCCATTTTTATGGCGACTGATTATGTGACTTCTCCGATGAGTAAAAAAGGTATGCTGATTTATGGTGTTTGCATCGGTTTGCTGACAGTTGTTATCCGTTTATTCGGTGCATATCCGGAAGGTATGTCATTTGCTATTCTGATTATGAATGCATTCACTCCGCTAATCAATACATATTGTAAACCAAAACGCTTTGGGGAGGTAGCGAAGAAGAAATGAAAAAGTTAGAATCATCATTGAAAAATATGTTGCTGGTACTCACGGGAGTAACAGCTATTTCGGTAGCTCTGCTGGCTTATGTGAATGAGTTGACCAAAGGGCCTATTGCAGAAGCAAATGCAAAAACACTGAATGAGGCTTTAAAAGAAGTCTTACCCGAATTCACGAATAATCCGGTTGCAGAGTGTGATACTATGTTTAGTGAGAAAGACGGTAAGAAGATTGTTGACTTTATTATTTATCCGGCTAAAAACGGAGATCAATGGGTCGGGACGGCGGTTGAAGCTAAATCGATGGGATTTGGCGGAGAACTGAAAGTACTGGTTGGTTTTGATGCCGAAGGCAAAATCTATAACTATTCATTGTTGTCACATGCCGAGACTCCCGGGCTTGGTTCAAAAGCGGCCGATTGGTTTAAGGAAGGCAATAAAGGTAGTATTAAAGGAATGAATCCGGGTGAGCAACCGTTAACGGTAAGTAAGGATGGTGGACAGGTAGATGCTATTACCGCTTCTACAATCACTTCACGCGCTTTCTTGAATGCCGTGAACGCTGCGTATGGTGCTTATAAAGGCAATGGCGATACTAACGGGACAACCGGTGCTTCTCAGAAAGCCGCTCCGGTACAGGAGTCTGAAACTGCGATTGTCGATTCAGTTGTTATTAAATAAGAAAGGAGTATAAAGATATGAATAACTTTAAAGTATTGATGAATGGGATTGTTAAAGAGAATCCGACATTTGTGCTCCTGCTTGGTATGTGTCCTACATTGGGTACGACTTCTTCGGCCATTAACGGTATGGGTATGGGACTTGCCACTATGTTTGTTTTGATTTGCTCTAATGTGGTGATCTCGTTGATAAAGAACTTGATTCCGGACATGGTACGCATTCCGTCATTCATTGTGGTAATCGCGTCTTTTGTGACTTTGCTTCAGATGGTGATGCAGGCTTATGTCCCTGGATTGTATGCTACATTAGGGCTTTTTATTCCGTTGATTGTTGTGAACTGTATTGTATTGGGACGTGCAGAAGCATTTGCAGCTAAGAATAATGCTCTTTCGTCCATGTTCGACGGAATTGGTATGGGACTGGGCTTTACGATTGCTCTTACATTGTTGGGAGCTGTCCGCGAGTTTCTGGGTACAGGTAAGATATTCAACTTGTCAATCATCCCCGAAGAATATGGTATGCTTGTCTTTGTTCTTGCTCCGGGTGCGTTTATTGCATTAGGATATCTGATTGCGCTGATTAACAGCCTTAAGAAAGCAAATTAAAATAAACGATTATGGAATATATATTGATATTTATCTCGGCAATCTTTGTTAATAACATTGTGTTGTCGCAATTTCTGGGAATCTGTCCGTTTCTGGGTGTTTCCAAGAAAGTGGATACAGCGTTGGGTATGAGTGCAGCGGTGGCTTTTGTGCTTACCATTGCCACAATCGTAACGTTCCTGATCCAGAAGTTTGTGCTCGATGCTTTCGGATTGCAGTACTTGCAGACTATTACGTTTATATTGGTCATTGCGGCACTGGTCCAGATGGTGGAAATTATTCTAAAAAAGGTTTCCCCTGCACTTTATCAGGCACTGGGCGTATTCCTTCCCTTAATTACGACAAACTGTTGTATTTTGGGTGTGGCTATTCTTGTTATCCAGAAAGATTATGATTTATTGACGGGAGTTGTCTATGCATTCTCTACTGCTATCGGTTTTGGCTTGGCCTTGGTGCTTTTTGCCGGACTCCGTGAGCAAATGAGCCTTGTGAAAATTCCCGAGGGTATGAAAGGAACTCCGATTGCTTTAATTACAGCCGGATTGCTGGCTATGGCATTCATGGGATTCTCCGGAGTGGTATAAATCCTGACGACAAACAACTGAAGGATGAGCGGCGGACAGGCTATCGTTAAGGTAGTTCTTCCGTCGCTTTTTCTGTTATTTTGTCTTAATGCACATTTCCATCATGAAATAATATTCGTTTTTTGTGCATTTATCTAAATTTATTTTGTTACATTTGCAAACACTTTACAAGAAAACCGAAAAAACTAACCATTATACACGTTATGAAAGAAAGAATTTTAGTAACAGGCGGAACCGGATATATCGGCTCTCATACTGTAGTAGAGCTGCAAAACAGTGGATACGAAGTAATCATCATTGATAACTTATCTAATTCAAATGCTGATGTAGTAGATAACATCGAGAAAGTATCAGGTATTCGTCCTGTTTTTGAGAAACTGGACTGTTTGGATTTTAACGGTTTGGATGCCGTGTTCAATAAATATAAAGGTATTAAGGCAATTATTCACTTTGCAGCCAGCAAGGCAGTAGGTGAATCTGTAGAAAAACCATTGCTGTACTACCGCAATAATCTGGTTTCTTTAATCAACCTGCTTGAGCTGATGCCAAAACATGGTGTAGAAGGTATTGTATTTTCTTCTTCATGTACTGTATATGGTGAACCGGATGAATTACCTGTAACAGAGAATGCTCCGATTAAGAAAGCTACTTCTCCCTACGGAAATACAAAACAGATTAACGAAGAGATTGTCAGAGATACTGTAACTTCAGGTGCTCCGATAAATGCTATTTTGTTGCGCTACTTTAATCCGATCGGGGCTCATCCAACAGCATTATTGGGAGAACTTCCTAATGGTGTACCACAAAATCTTGTTCCCTATTTAACCCAGACTGCTATCGGAATTCGTGAAAAACTGAGCGTGTTTGGTGATGATTATGATACACCCGATGGTTCATGTATCCGTGATTTTATTAATGTTGTAGATCTTGCCAAAGCACATGTGATTGCTATCGCACGTATTCTTGAAAAAAAACAAAAAGATAAAGTTGAGACTTTCAATATCGGTACAGGTCGTGGAGTTTCGGTTCTTGAACTGATCAACGGATTTGAGAAAGCTACAGGCGTAAAACTGAACTATCAGATTGTAGGGCGCCGTGCCGGTGATATAGAAAAAGTGTGGGCTAATCCTGATTATGCAAACAATGAATTAGGATGGAAGGCACAGGAAACTCTTGAAGATACACTGCGCTCTGCATGGGCTTGGCAGTTGAAACTTCGTGAAAGAGGTATCCAATAAATTAGAATATTGTTTTAATTAACATATAAGAAATGAACAAATGTTTTTATACATTTGTTTATAGGATGCAAATCGGCCTGATGCTGTTTATGTGTATGTGAATATCCATAATTGGTACTTATGCCTCCCCGGCATAGACAGGTAAGATTGCATAGTAGTTTTGTCGTGTTTTATTTTGTGTTTGTGTTGTGACAGTACTACGACGTGAGTCGTGGTACTGTTTTTTTATTATGAACTTTATTTGATTTATCTTCTTCCGCTTTGTCAGATTATTGTCTGAGAACAAAATGTGATTACACTTTTAAATCACTTTACCAATACTACTACAGGATTCGATTCTTCATTCAATTCTTTTAAGACACTTAGTTCTTTCTCTATTTTTATTTCAGGATGTTCCTCCAGCCAGCTAAGAATGTCGTCTGCCTGAACTAAAGAGGCATATTCTCCTTTTTCATTAAAGAAAGTAGGGTTGAAAGGCATAAGCTGAGTTAAGTCATCGATGAATTTATTATCAGCTAAAGCTATATGGGTTACCTTCGTCTTTTTATCATAAATTCCATTGTATAAAACAGGCTTTTCTGTGTATAGTCCTCTGATAAATTGGAAATAGAGTAATTTGTTATTCTCTATTGCATAGCTGACCAGAATACGGTCACTATTGTTTTCCGAAAGTGTTCGTTCTTCTGCCGGCCAATGATATTTGCCGGTATTGAATATCATGTGTTTTTCCAATTGATAATCTTTCAATGTATAAATGGTGTCAGTAAACAATTCCTTGAAACGGATTTCATTATTATTTTTCCAAAGTGCCGTATGATTAGGCACACAAATGCTCTGCTTTCCATTACTGTATTGTATGTGGATGATACCACCTAACAGTCCGAATCCTTTGCGTACGGAAATACTACTAATATCGTCTACCTGCCCTGTACCTAATTCAGGTATAATATTAGGGATTGTATCTATAAAATTGCCTTTTTCAGAAAAGTATAATATCGAACTGGGACATTTCTGACCCAAACCACCTACATAATGTCCTACAATAATAGAATCACAAAATATAAATCCGTTGAGTCCGGGACGATTTATTTGAATACTGCCGGTTGAGGTTTCCGGAGTGGGAATGGTAATGATTCCCGCAAATTTACCTTTTTGGTCATATTTTACCAGTTGATTAGGTTCACGGTTAAAATATAACAACTGGTTTTGTGGATTCAGATATCCATTAGTATTATTATAAGCCTCCGGATCATTTCCTCTATGTCCTACGGAGCAAATAAACTTTCCGGTTTGCTTATCAAACAACAAACATTGTTTCCCATTATGGATCATAATCTTATCATCCAAAAGTTTAACTTCCGGAAAATCTCCGATTAAACAAGAGTCTGTTGTTTCTAAAGGGATGTATTGGATTGTTTTTCCAAGATCAGATACTTTGAGCTCTGCCAGTTTTTCTATTCCTTCGGCAATATCTATCTGGTTGATTTCCGAGGTTTGCTGTGTTCTATTGCAAGAAGGCAATAATAATAATAGGGCGAAAATGCCACATGGTACAATTTGTCTCTTCATGTTTTTATCATTTATTTTAGGTTATAAAATACCTGTTGTTCGTTATGAAGGACAAATAAACTAAATATTTTAGTGGTTAAACTATTTGTTGTAGTTAAATAACCAAAATATTTAGTTTTTTGATTCTTGAAAAATCTATTTCATAAGGATGACTACCGGATTAGATTCCTCGTTGATCTCTTTTGCAAAAGCAAACTTGCCATTTGGTTTAATTTCCGGATGCTCTTCCATCCATTCTAAAACACTACTTGCCTGAATAAGATCTACATATTCATTATCAGCATTACATCTACGGGGATTCAGAGGCATGAAGTTATCAATATCGTTCATAAAACTCTGTCCTTTGCTTACTTGAGTCGTTTGAGTGTTTTTATTGTATATGCCGGTGTATACCTCATCTCTCTGCCTGAACTGGAATATGATGATTGAAGCACTTTCCATCACATGATCGATTTTAATTCTTTCATCATTTTTCTTTTTCTGGTATCTTTCTTCTACCGGATAATGATATTTTCCTGTATTGAAAACCAGATAAGGATGTGACTTATTTCCGGATAAGGTGTAGATTGTGTCCAGATAAGCTTCTTTAAAACGTACTTTTCCATCATGTTTCCATAATGTAGAAAGCATCCGTGGAGATTCAATGACCTCATCACTGTTAAAGTATGCTATTATCATGCCATAGATCCCCATGTTGCCGTAGAACTCTCGTGCTTTTTCATTCTTTAATATGTTTATTCGTATTGTATTTATGGCTACGGGTATAACTGGCAGTAGAGATGGGATACTGTCTAATATTTCCCCCTTTTTGTCAAGGAGGAGAAAAGGGGGCTTCTTTTCCGTTCCTTTTATCGGGAAAAGGTCAGATTGGTAACTGATGATTAATGAATCTGTGAAAACAAAGCAAGCAGGATTTCTTGGGCCTAAGCTTTTGGAAACCTTAACTTCGCCTAAATAATTACCTTTCAGATCGTAGCGCATTAAACTACCGTTCCACCCGACAAAATATAGTTCTTCTGCCACATCATCGATCCAGAAAGTCGCTTCACTATATCCTCCCGGATCGTTACCTACATGTCCGATAGAACGTATGAATTTGCCGTTGGTTTTATCGAAGACTAAGCATTGCTTGTTTGTGCTAACGATAATGTTGTTTTTATAAACTTGTATATCCGGATTGTTATTGATCAGACAACTGTCTGTGGTTTCTAATGCTATATAATTGATTTCCTTTAGAAAATCGGAGGCTTTAAGTTCCGTTGGATTTTTAATTTTTCCAACAATATCTATCTGTCCGGGCGCTTTCGTTTCTCTTGATGGAGAGGTACAAGAGGCTAATAAAAGCATAGCACATCCGTATGCCAATAAGTAGTTTTTCATTGTATTATAATTTATGATGGGGCTATTTCAATTTCGTTTGAAAACAGAATGCCTGGCCGAAATCTAAATCTGCTATTTCTTCTTCAGGGTTGAATAAACCGAAGACAGATGAACCGGAACCAGACATGGCAGCATATACGGCTCCTTTGCGGTAAAGTTCTTTTTTGATATCTTCGATTACAGGGTACTGTGGGAAGACACTTTCTTCAAAATCATTCAGCATGTTGTCTTTCCATTCGTTTACCGGACGTTTGATGATTTCTTTTAATGAATGTTCGGGATGGCGGGGCCTAATGAATGAAAAAGCTTCCCGCGTCGAGACAAAGATATCGGGTTTTACAAGTACTAACTGATACCCTTTCAGTGATAAATCGACAGGGGAAAAGACATTCCCGATACCTTCTGCGAAAGTTGGTTTGTTTTTTATAAAAAAAGCGCAGTCTGCTCCTAACATGGCAGCATATTCTTCCAGTTTCTCATCTGTCAGATGCAGGTGAAATTTTTCATTTAGCAGCTTCAGCATGAAAGCAGCATCTGCAGAGCCACCTCCTAATCCGGCACCCGAAGGAATGTGTTTGTACAAGTATATATCTATCGGGGGTAATTGAAATTCCCGATCAAGTAAAAGATAAGCTTTTACTACCAGATTGTTTTCGGGTTCTCCACTGATTTCAAGACCGGATTGATGCAAAGCAAATTTCTGTTTAGAGTCATTCAATATTGTAATTTCCAGAGCATCTTCCAGAGGTACAGAATAGAACACTGTTTCCAGGTTATGGTATCCGTCCGGACGTTTTTCAGTAATGTTCAGCCCCAGGTTTATTTTGGCATTCGGAAATGTAATCATGTCTTTGGACTATTAATGATTCGTGGTTAATGATTAATGCTATCTAATGGACGCAAAGTTAAATAAATAATTCAGATTTGATAATGGAAAATTGATAATAGAGAATTATCTTTGCCTACATTTTGTGGATGTATACAACTTAATCCACTATTCATTTTCTATATTTCAATAAAAATACAGATGGCCGAACAAAGAAGAAATACCCGTAGTACCACTAAGTCCAAGGTTCAACCCGTAAATGATTATGGGCGTATCCAGCCGCAAGCGCCGGAACTGGAAGAAGCTGTGCTCGGGGCCTTGATGATTGAAAAAGATGCTTATTCGCTGGTGAGTGAGATTCTCCGTCCGGAATCGTTTTATGAACATCGGCATCAGTTGATTTATGCTGCTATTACCGACCTTGCCGTTAATCAAAAACCGGTAGATATTCTGACAGTAAAAGAGCAACTCAGTAAGCGTGGCGAGTTGGAAGAAGTCGGAGGACCATTTTATATTACTCAATTGAGCAGTAAAGTGGCATCTTCTGCTCACATTGAATATCATGCTCGTATCATAGCACAAAAATATCTGGCAAGAGAACTTATAACTTTTACAAGTAATATTCAGAGTAAGGCGTTTGATGAGACTCTTGATGTAGATGATCTTATGCAAGAAGCTGAAGGAAAACTCTTTGAGATTTCGCAGCGGAACATGAAGAAAGACTATACGCAGATCAATCCGATCATAGCGGAAGCTTACGAACAGATTCAGAAAGCCGCCGCACGTACCGATGGTCTGAGCGGATTGGAGAGTGGATATACCAAACTGGATAAGATGACTTCCGGATGGCAGAAATCCGACTTGATAATTATTGCAGCCCGTCCGGCCATGGGTAAAACGGCTTTTGTACTTTCAATGGCTAAGAATATTGCCGTGAATTTTAGGAATCCGGTAGCCTTGTTTTCTCTTGAAATGAGTAACGTTCAGTTGGTCAATCGTCTGATCTCGAACGTTTGTGAAATTCCGAGTGAAAAAATCAAGAGCGGACAATTGGCAGCTTATGAATGGCAACAGCTCGATTATAAACTAAAGGATTTGCTGGATGCACCGCTTTATGTGGACGATACACCTTCACTTTCCGTATTTGAACTTCGTACCAAGGCGCGTCGGTTGGTACGTGAGCATGGAGTGAGAATTATCATCATTGACTACTTGCAGTTGATGAACGCCAGCGGTATGGCATTCGGCAGCCGCCAGGAAGAGGTCAGTACCATTTCACGTTCATTGAAGGGACTTGCCAAGGAGTTGAATATCCCGATTATTGCTCTGTCACAGTTGAACCGTGGTGTCGAGAGTCGTGAAGGACTTGAAGGAAAGCGTCCTCAGTTGAGTGACCTTCGTGAATCCGGTGCCATTGAGCAGGATGCCGATATGGTGTGCTTCATTCACCGTCCCGAATATTACAAGATATTTCAGGATGATAAAGGAAACGATCTCCGTGGAATGGCCGAAATTATTATCGCTAAACATCGTAATGGTGCAGTTGGCGATGTTCTGTTGCGATTCAAAGGTGAATATACCCGTTTCCAGAATCCGGATGACGATATGGTGATTCCGTTGCCTGATGCAGGAGCTATGTTGGGGTCGCGCATGAATAATACCGGGAGTGTACCTCCGCCTCCAGCTGAATTTGCCCCTCAGGGAGGTAATCCGTTCGGAGGAGGCAATGACGGACCTTTGCCTTTTTAGAAATAAGATATTTATTTAATTTATAATACCATGAAAAGATATTGCCAAACACTCGAATTGTATGACGATTCGGAATTGATTCGTGCTTATGTCGCAGAACATCAGCATGTGTGGCCGGAAATTAAAGCAGGTATCCGTGAAGTCGGGATACTCGATATGCAGATTTATATCCACGAACATACTCTCTTTATGATTGTCGATACGGTAGATGAATTCGATTGGATAAAAGATAACGAACGTCTGGCTAAACTGCCTCGGCAGGCTGAATGGGAAGCTTATATGTCCCGTTTCCAGCGTTCGTTGCCCGGACAAGCATCACACGAGAAATGGAAAATGATGGAACGTATATTTAAACTCTGATGATATGCAAAAACTACTATCTTTGCCTCCTAATCTGGTTCAGTCCTTTCATGAATTAGAGCGGGTAAACCGTACCGATTGGTTTTGTACTTCCGATCCGGTAGGCAAAAAACTTGGTTCCGGAGGTGGAACAGCTTGGTTACTGAAAGAATGTTATAACGAATTTGCTGACGGGACCTCTTTTTCCGGGTGGCTGGGAAAAGAGAAAAGAATTCTGTTGCATGCAGGCGGACAAAGCCGTCGTCTGCCCGGTTACGCACCATCGGGCAAGATACTGACACCGGTTCCCGTGTTCCGATGGGAAAGGGGACAACACCTTGGGCAGAACTTGCTTTCCTTACAGTTGCCTCTGTATGAAAAGATCATGTCTTTAGCTCCGGAAAATCTACATACATTGATTGCGAGCGGTGATGTATATATTCGTTCGGAGAAGCCTTTACAAACCATTCCGGATGCAGATGTAGTTTGCTATGGACTATGGGTTGATCCTTCATTGGCCACTCATCATGGTGTATTTGCTTCCGACCGGAAACATCCTGAAAAACTTGACTTCATGCTCCAAAAACCTTCTTTGGATGAACTGGAGTCATTGTCAAAGACTCATCTTTTTCTGATGGATATTGGCATCTGGCTTTTGAGTGACCGTGCTGTGGAGGTGTTGATGAAGCGTTCCTATAAAGAGAATTCTGAGGAACTGAGATATTACGATCTTTATTCCGATTTTGGATTGGCTCTTGGCGCACACCCGTGCATTGAAGATGAAGAGGTAAATACTTTGTCGGTTGCTATTTTACCTTTGCCCGGGGGAGAGTTTTATCATTATGGTACCAGTAAAGAGCTGATTTCTTCCACTCTTTCTGTGCAGAATAAAGTGTACGATCAGCGTCGTATCATGCATCGTAAAGTAAAACCCAATCCGGCTATGTTTGTCCAAAATGCTGTAGTGCAGATACCTCTCTGTGCAGAGAATGCTGATTTATGGATTGAAAACAGCCATATAGGGGCTCAGTGGAAGATAGCTTCACGACATATCATAACCGGTGTACCGGAAAATGACTGGACATTGACTGTTCCTGCCGGAGTGTGTGTAGATGTGGTTCCGATGGGAGATAAGGGCTTTGTTGCCCGTCCATACGGTCTGGACGATGTTTTCAAAGGAGATTTGAGAGATTCTAAAACAATCCTGACGGGTATTCCTTTTGGTGAATGGATGGCGAAACGTGGTCTTTCATATACAGATTTGAAAGGACGTACGGACGACTTGCAGGCTGCTTCTGTATTTCCTTTGGTTAACTCTGCTGAAGAATTGGGATTGGTGTTGAGGTGGATGTTGGCCGAGCCTGAGTTGGAAGAGGGAAAGAGCATTTGGTTACGTTCCGAACGTTTCTCTGCAGACGAGATTTCGGCAGGTGCCAATCTGAAACGTTTGTATGCACAGCGTGAAGAGTTTCGGAAAGGAAACTGGAAAGCATTGGCCGTTAATCATGAAAAAAGTGTTTTTTATCAGCTCGATCTGGCCGATGCGGCCGAAGATTTTGTACGTCTTGGTTTGGATATGCCTGAGTTATTGCCTGAGGATGCTCTGCAGATGTCACGAATCCATAACCGGATGTTGCGTGCGCGTATTTTGAAATTAGACGGGAAAGACTATCGTCCGGAAGAACAGGCTGCTTTTGATCTGCTGCGCGATGGATTGTTGGGCGAGATCAGCAACCGCAAGAGTGAACCAAAACTGGATGTATATTCCGATCAGATTGTTTGGGGACGCAGTCCTGTACGTATCGATATGGCAGGAGGGTGGACCGACACTCCTCCTTATTCACTTTATTCGGGAGGAAACGTTGTGAATCTGGCCATTGAGTTGAACGGACAACCTCCCTTACAGGTTTATGTGAAGCCGTGCAAAGACTTCCATATCGTCCTGCGTTCTATCGATATGGGTGCCATGGAAATAGTATCTACGTTTGATGAATTGCAGGATTATAAGAAGATCGGTTCACCATTCTCTATACCGAAAGCCGCTCTATCGTTGGCAGGCTTTGCACCTGCGTTTTCTGCTGTATCTTATGCTTCATTGGAGGAACAGCTTAAAGATTTCGGTGCAGGTATTGAAGTGACTTTATTGGCGGCTATTCCGGCAGGTTCCGGCTTGGGTACAAGTTCTATTTTAGCTTCTACCGTACTTGGTGCCATTAACGATTTCTGTGGTTTAGTCTGGGATAAGAATGAGATTTGTCAACGCACCCTTGTTCTTGAACAATTGTTGACTACCGGTGGTGGATGGCAGGATCAGTATGGAGGTGTGTTGCAGGGTGTGAAGCTTCTTCAGACCGAGGCGGGCTTTGCTCAAAGCCCATTGGTGCGTTGGCTGCCCGATCATTTATTTACGCATCCTGAATATAAAGACTGTCACTTGCTTTATTATACCGGCATAACTCGTACGGCAAAAGGAATCTTGGCAGAAATAGTCAGTTCCATGTTCCTCAATTCATCGTTGCATCTCAATTTGCTCTCGGAAATGAAGGCACATGCATTGGATATGAATGAAGCTATACAGCGTGGAAGTTTTGTTGAGTTTGGCCGTTTGGTAGGAAAAACCTGGGAACAAAACAAAGCATTGGATAGCGGAACGAATCCTCCGGCTGTGGAGGCAATTATCGATCTGATAAAAGATTATACTTTGGGATATAAATTGCCGGGAGCCGGTGGTGGCGGGTACCTATATATGGTAGCGAAAGATCCGCAAGCTGCTGTTCGTATTCGTAAGATACTGACAGAGAACGCTCCGAATCCTCGTGCACGCTTCGTTGAAATGACGCTGTCGGATAAGGGATTCCAAGTATCACGATCATAAAATCATTATTAGTCGACGGGAGGTAAATACTTTATCTCTTGTCGACTTCCTTTTCTATTCCTCATTAAGTTTGCCTCTTCTGTTATTCTGATAGTAAAATAGAGATTCTGGTATCTTTAAGTCTGCTTTTTTCTTGTTTTAAAAACTCTGTTGTCTTGAGAAAGTGATGAAATAGCAAGTGATGGAGCATAAACTTGCCTTTAATTCGTTTCTTCATACGTGTACTCTTCATACGATGTTAACTTCGTCTTTGCAAAACATTAACTTCTTGTGAAGAAGAAGTTAGTTATAAGAAAATACGAAGTTAACTTCGTATAGTTACGAAATTCATTTTTATTGAAAATTCTCCTACTTTTTGCCTAACGGTTTCATTTATTGAACAAAAACTATAGAATTCTTTTCTGTAGCATAGGTCAATATGAATCATTCCTGAATGTTATTTTGGAGGTATAGGATGCCTTTGCCGTTGCTTACTGATTGAAATTAGTACATGTTTATTGAACTTGTGACTGGTGATCTGATTTATTTGGTGGAGATATGATATTGGTGAAAATGGAATCCCGGTGTTTTTTATAACAACTAAGTCAGTGGTCCGCAAATAAGGGATTCCTGAGGCTATTCAAGATACAATGTGACAGAATGCTTTTGGGAGTATATAATTTCTAAACCTCTATAGATGGAATAATGAAGATTTTATTTTGTTAGGTAATTTGTTTATTATCAGTATATTATGTGGTAAGCGTAAAAAGAACAAAAAGAATAAATTCTTTTGTAATTAACTGATAGTCAGTAGTGAATGTGTTTCAAAAGACGTTCGTTTAATAGCACAAAGGTATGAACTAAATTTTGATGTGCAAAATATTTTTAGATGAAAAAGTAAATATACTTCTTTATGTGCTGATTATCAGATAATAATCTGATAATAAAAACAGTTTTTTACTTATTTTGCATGTGGTCTTTTATCTCCATAATTGATGTTTCAAAAGACGAACGTTTTTTGAAACATCAATTGATTGAATCCGTTCGTTTCCACCTAAAATAAGTCATAAAAAATCTTGCAGTTTGGCTGAGAAAAAGAGTCTCACCCAACTGCGAAGCATACCCGGACTTAAGTAAATCACTCAGGAATATATCCTTCTAAATGTCTCAACAACAAGAATATTGGTTCGCTGCCCGTACCCGTAAGGATCAGGAGCTTACTACTCGTGACGCATTAGAGAAAATAGGTGTCGAGTACTTTTTGCCGACCCAATTTGTCATTCGTCAATTGAAATATCGCCGGCGTCGTGTAGAAGTTCCTGTCATTCGTAATCTTATTTTTGTACATGCTACCAAAGAGTTTGCTTGTGCTATTGCCAACGAATACGGGGTTCGTCTTTTCTATATGCGTGATTTTGACACTAAGAGTATGCTTATTGTTCCCGATAAGCAGATGAAAGATTTTATGTTTGTCATGAATCTCGACCCTGCTGCTGTTATCCTCAACGATGATTGTTTCGCAGTTGGCACCAAAGTACAAGTTATCAAGGGAGATTTTTGTGGAGTTGAAGGTGAACTGGCCAGTCTTTCTAATCGTACTTATGTCACTATCCGTATTCGTGGCGTTTTATCTGCCAGTGTCAAGGTTCCTAAAAGCTACCTTCGCATTCTCGCACCGTAATCAGTAATATTTTATCATATAAAATGAATACTCTTATGACCCAGATTCATGAGCTGCAACATGTGGCTCACGAATTATTGTATTTGGGCGCTGACGGTTCTCCTATCTATACCGACAGTTTCCGTCAATTAAACACTGAAGTGCTTCAAAAATCTGATGCTTTGTTTGCTTTGAAAGGAGAAAATCCGGAAGAAGAAGCACGACTTTGCCTGGTTCTCTTGATGGGCTACAATGCAACAATCTATGATTATGGCGACAAGGAATCTAAGAAACAGGTTATTCTGGATCGTTCCTTGCTTGTGTTAGAGTCTCTCCCGTCTTCTTTGCTCAAGTGTCAGCTTTTGACATATTGTTATGGAGAAGTTTTTGAAGAAGAGTTGGCAAAGGAAGCTCATGCAATTATAGATTACTGGGATAATAAAACTTTATCGATAGATGAACAGGAGACTGTAGATATGCTGAAGATGATAGAGGAAAATCAGTATCCAAATAGTTATATTGATTAATATTTGATCTGTAATCTATTATCATGAAAGGTATTGTCTTGGCTGGTGGTTCGGGCACTCGCTTATATCCGATCACCAAAGGAGTCAGTAAGCAGTTGCTTCCGATATTTGATAAGCCGATGATCTATTATCCTATCTCTGTACTTATGTTGGCAGGGATTCGTGAAATATTGATTATCTCCACTCCTTATGACTTACCCGGCTTTCAACGTTTGCTGGGTGACGGTTCTGACTTTGGAGTACGTTTTGAGTATGCCGAGCAACCTTCTCCAGACGGCTTGGCACAGGCATTTATTATTGGTGAGAAGTTTATAGGCAATGATTCTGTATGTCTGGTTCTTGGTGATAATATCTTTTATGGGCAAAGTTTTACCCGTATGCTGCGTGAAGCAGTCCATACAGCCGAATCGGAGAACAAAGCAACTGTTTTTGGTTATTGGGTAAGTGATCCCGAACGCTATGGTGTAGCTGAGTTTGACAGGGCCGGGAATGTTCTCAGCATCGAAGAGAAACCTGAGGTCCCTAAGTCCAATTATGCCGTTGTGGGTCTTTATTTTTATCCCAATAAGGTGGTGGAAGTAGCCAAGAGTATTCAGCCTTCCCCTCGTGGAGAATTGGAAATCACGACGGTCAATCAACGGTTCCTGTCCGACCGGGAATTGAAAGTCCAGCTTTTAGGGCGTGGTTTCGCCTGGTTGGATACAGGTACTCACGATTCTTTGTCCGAAGCAAGTACATTTATCGAGGTTATTGAAAAACGTCAGGGATTGAAAGTGGCTTGTTTGGAGGGCATAGCCCTGAGGCAAGGCTGGATCTCTCCTGAAGAGATGAAAGCATTGGCAGGTCCGATGCTGAAGAATCAATATGGGCAATATCTATTGAAAGTCATCGATGAATTATCCATAAAGTAGAATTTTTATTCCAATGAATATAATAAAAACATCAATCGAAGGTCTTGTTATCCTTGAGCCCCGTCTGTTTCAGGATGACCGTGGCTACTTTTTCGAATCCTTCAATCAGGGGGAGTTCGAATCAAAGGTATGTCAAACGACTTTTGTTCAGGACAATGAATCCAAATCGAGTTACGGTGTCATTCGCGGTCTCCATTTTCAGAAACCTCCTTTTGCCCAAAGCAAACTGGTACGGGTAATCAAGGGTGCAGTTCTTGATGTGGCTGTCGACATTCGGAAAGGTTCTCCTGCATTTGGAAAACATGTTTCGGTTGAATTGACAGAAGACAATCACCGTCAGTTTTTTATTCCGCGTGGCTTCGCACATGGTTTTAGTGTGCTGAGCGAAGAGGTCATCTTCCAATACAAATGTGATAATTTCTATCATCCGGAAGCTGAAGGGGCGATTGCTTGGAATGATCCGGATTTGAATATCGACTGGAAGATACCACAAGACCGGGTTATATTGAGTAGTAAAGACTACACACATCCTCTGTTACATAACATAGAACTACAGTTTGATATAAACAATACATTATATGAGTAAGAAAGAAACACTCAAGCAACAAATTCTCGATTTAACCCGGGAATACTACAAAGAGGTTCACGGGTCCTCCCGCTCTTTCGAACCCGGTAAGAGTTTTGTCAACTACGGCGGCCGTTATTTCGATGACCGCGAACTGGTGAACCTGGTTGACTCGTCCCTTGATTTCTGGCTGACTGCCGGTCCCTGGGCCCGGAAGTTTGAAATCCGTTTTGCCGCATGGCTGGGTGTGAAGTATTGCTCCCTGACTAACTCGGGCTCTTCGGCCAACCTTCTCGCCTTTATGGCCCTGACCTCGCCGCAGTTGGGTGAGCGCAGGATCAGGCGGGGCGATGAAGTGATCACGGTAGCCTGCGGCTTTCCCACAACCGTGACCCCCTGCATCCAGTATGGTGCAGTCCCTGTTTTTGTGGATGTCACCATCCCCGAGTACAATATCGACGTGACTCAACTGGAAGCCGCATTATCTCCCAAAACTAAAGCGGTAATGATTGCCCACTCTTTGGGTAACCCGTTTGATTTGCAGGCTGTCAAAGATTTCTGTGATAAACATAACCTCTGGTTGGTAGAGGATAATTGCGATGCCCTTGGCTCTACTTATACAATCGACGGTGTGGAAAAGAAAACAGGTACGATCGGCCATATCGGTACGAGCAGTTTCTATCCTCCGCACCACATGACGATGGGTGAGGGCGGTGCTGTCTATACCGATGATCCTCTGCTGCACAAACTGGTGAACTCTTTCCGTGACTGGGGCCGTGACTGCTGGTGTATCGGGGGCGTTGACAACACGTGCAAATACCGTTTCAGCAAACAGTTCGGTGACCTTCCGGTAGGTTACGACCATAAATATGTTTATTCCCATTTCGGGTATAACCTGAAAGTGACCGATATGCAGGCCGCCATCGGCTGTGCCCAGCTTGAGAAACTGGACTCCATTGTCGAAGCCCGGCGGTCGAACTTCGCCTACCTGAAAGAAGGCCTTGCGGGTATATCCGGCCTTATCCTTCCCGAAGCGCAGAAGAACTCCGACCCGAGCTGGTTCGGCTTCCTTATCTCGGTGAAGGAAGATGCGGGCTTCACCCGTAACGACCTTTCCCAACACCTGGAGAGCAGGAAGATCCAGACACGCAACCTGTTTGCGGGCAACCTACTGAAGCATCCCGCCTTTGATGAAATGCGTTCCACGGGTGAGGGCTACCGCGTAATCGGCAATCTGGAAGGTACTGATTACGTTATGAATCATACCCTCTGGATCGGTGTCTATCCGGGTATGACCCGTGCCATGCTCGACCACATGATCGGTACGATCCGTGACTTTGTCTCTTCCCATAAGTAATTTCCGGTTATTAACCTTCAATAATCTGTCAAGCATAATGAAAGCCGTCATTTTAGCCGGTGGCTTCGGCACCCGCCTGAGCGAAGCCACTAACCTGATCCCCAAACCTATGGTGGAGATCGGTGGTAAACCCATCCTCTGGCATATCATGAAAACCTACAGCCATTACGGCATCAACGATTTCGTGATCTGCTGCGGTTATAAACAATATATCATCAAGGAGTATTTCGCCAACTATTTCCGTCATAACAGCGATATGACCGTGGACCTTTCCAACAATACGACCACCATTCTGGACAACCATTCCGAGAACTGGAAAGTCACGATGGTTGATACCGGGCTGAACACCCAAACGGGCGGGCGTATCCGGCGTGTACAGAAATATCTCGGGAACGAACGTTTCCTGCTGACCTATGGTGACGGTGTCACCGACCTGAACATCGGTGATACCCTGAAGGCTCACGAGTCTTCGGGCTGCCTCCTTTCCCTTACGGCCTACAAACCCGGTGGTAAGTTCGGCGCCCTGCAGCTCGATCTCGATACGGACAAGGTCCTCTCTTTCCAGGAGAAGCCCGACGGTGACCGTAATTGGATCAATGCAGGCTATTTTGTGTGTGAACCCGAAGTGTTCGATTATATCCCTGAGGGTGACTCCACCATCTTTGAGCGTCAGCCCCTCGAGTCTATAGCCAAGGCGGGTCGGATGCATGCTTTCCGTCATACGGGTTTCTGGAAACCGATGGATACTCTGAGAGACAATACAGAATTGAATGAAATGTGGGATCAGGGAGTTGCTCCCTGGAAAGTCTGGTAATCAATGAAAGTCGATCTGTTTAATAATTTCTATCAAGGCAAACGCGTCCTTGTCACCGGTCATACCGGTTTTAAAGGCAGCTGGCTCTCTATCTGGCTCCATGAACTGGGAGCCGATGTTGTCGGTGTCTCCCTGGATCCTTGTACGGACCGTGATAATTTTGTCCTTTCGGGCATCGGCCGCCGCATCAGGGCGGACCTTCGCGGCGATATCCGTGACGGTGAGCGCATGAAGCGCATCTTCCGCGAATACCGTCCCGATATTGTTTTCCATCTTGCCGCCCAGCCCTTGGTCCGTCTGAGCTACGATATCCCTATGGATACATACGAAACGAACGTAATGGGTACGATCCGTGTGCTCGAGGCGATCCGTTCTACTGATAGCGTGAAGGTGGGTGTGATGATCACCACGGACAAGTGTTACGAGAATAAGGAGCAAATCTGGGGTTACCGTGAAAACGAGGCTATGGGCGGTTACGATCCTTATTCCAGCAGTAAGGGGGCAGCTGAGATCGCGATTGCTTCGTGGCGGCGTTCTTTCTTCAACCCCTCGGAGTATGCCCGACACGGCAAAAGCATAGCCAGTGTACGTGCTGGTAATGTGATCGGCGGTGGCGACTGGGCCTTGGACCGTATCATTCCGGACTGTATCCGTGCATTGGAATCGGGACGGACGATCGATATCCGCAGCCCGAAGGCTGTCCGTCCCTGGCAACATGTGCTTGAACCGTTGAGCGGTTATATGCTGCTCGCACAAAAGATGTGGGACGCCCCTACGGACTATTGTGAGGGCTGGAACTTCGGTCCCCGTTCCGAGTCCATCTCGACAGTTTGGGATGTGGCCACCCGAGTTGTGTCCGAGTATGGGCGGGGTGAACTGCGTGACCTTTCTACTCCGGATGCATTGCATGAAGCCCGGCTTTTGATGTTGGATATCTCCAAGGCTCGGTTCCGTCTGGACTGGGAGCCTAGGATGAATATCGGGCAGACGGTCGGATTGACGGTGGACTGGTATAAGAGATACCGGGAAGAGGCGGTGTATGATGTTTGTGTTGACCAGATAAAAGATTATTTATTGAAATGAAGATATTATTGACGGGGGCGACTGGCTTTTTAGGATCGCATATTGCAGAAGCCTTGCTGGCAAACGATGTTAACCTGATGATAACCAAACGGTCAATGTCTTCGTTGAACAATTGTACCTCTTTCATCGATCATGTACAAGTCATAAACTCGGATAACCCTATCTGGATATCGCAAGCTTGCTCTTTTAGCCCTGATATTATTATTCATTCAGCCTGGACGGGGGTCCTGTCTGGCAATAGATACGATTGGCCGGTCCAACTGTCTAATATTGACTTTATGAATTCTTTGCTTTATATAGCAGAGAAAAGTAACGTTTCTAAATTTATAGCTTTGGGTAGTCAGGCCGAATATGGGGATTTTGATGGGATAGTCTCTGAAAATGCCGGCTTGTTTCCTGTCAATAGCTATGGATACGTGAAGTCCATGGTTTCCCGGATGGTTGGTTCTTTCTGTGATTTACGTGGGATTGATTGGTACTGGTTAAGAGTTTTTTCCGTATACGGAGAGCGGGAGTCAAACCAATGGCTGATCCCCGGTCTTTTGACTAATATGCTTGACAATATGGCTGGTATGGATCTGACTTTAGGGCAACAACGCTACGCTTATTTATATGTGAAGGACTTTGCCAATGCCGTAATGAAAGTATGTTCAGGGAAAGCTCCCTGCGGTGTCTATAATTTATCATCTTCTGCTGCGATCGAATTAAGAGTACTTCTTGAACATTTGAGAGATAGATTAAATCCGGCTTTTGAGTTGCGTTTTGGTGCGTTGCCCTATCGTGCCGGTCAACCAATGTTGGTGCAAGGTGATGTGTCGAAATTTGTAAAGTCGTTTGGGCACTTTGAGAATACACCGTTAAATGCCGGTTTGGAGTATACTATCACTTATTATAAAAAACAACATGAAAGTATCTGACTATATAATATCGTATATCGAGTCCCGGGGAGTACATGTCATATTCGGATATATAGGTGGAATGATCACCCATCTGGTCGATTCTGTTTCTCAGAATCCGAATATGCAATTTATTCAAACTTACCACGAACAGACCGCTGCTATCGCTGCAGAAGGCTTTGCGAAAGAATCCGGACTTTTTGGAGTTGCTATTTCGACCAGTGGTCCTGGAGCTACTAATATGATGACGGGTATTGCTGACGCATATTTTGACTCTATTCCGGTTCTTTATATAACGGGCCAGGTAAATACATATGAATACAAATATGATAAGCCTGTCCGTCAGCAAGGTTTTCAGGAGACGGATATTGTAAGTATGGTTAAGCCGGTCACTAAATATGCCAAATTGATAGATAAGGCTGAAGATATTAAATATGAACTGGATAAAGCCTTATATATTGCTTTGTCGGGTAGAAAAGGGCCTGTACTGCTGGATCTGCCAATGGATATCCAACGGGAGGAAATTAATCCGGAAACATTGATCGGATATTCCGGTGAGAGTATTATAAATAATCCTTTGATAGCCTGGGAGGAAATCAGGTTATTAATGGAGTCGTCCCATCGTCCCATGTTGCTTTTAGGGGCAGGATGTTGCAATTCGGATATGTTTTTGCTGAATGATTTCATAAGACGGCACCATTTCCCGGTTATTACTTCTTTAATGGGTAGAGGGGCTATTGATGAAACATACGATAATTATATTGGGATGATAGGCAGTTATGGCAACCGTTGTGCTAACATGGGCGTTGCCAATGCCGATTTGCTGATTGCATTAGGAACCAGATTGGATACTCGACAGACCGGTGCCCGGTTGGATCAATTTTTATCAAATGGGCACATCATTCATGTTGATATTGATGACAACGAACTGGAATATCATCGTTTATTGAATCGTAAAAAAGTGAATTGTACCATTGATTGCTTTCTACAGAAAGAAAAAGAAATGCCGGTTTCTTTAGGGGACATTTCAGAGTGGAATTTTTTCCTGCATGGGCTCAAGCAACGATATGGTCAGGATGAAGAAATAGAGCGTTTTGTTGAAAACAAATCTCCATATCGCTTCATGCAGTATTTTGATTCTTTGACTCAAACCGACGATGTTATATGTGCGGATATAGGTCAGAATCAAATGTGGGCGGCTCAAACCTTACGGTTAAAATCCGGGCAAAAAATTGTAACAAGTGGCGGACTTGCCCCAATGGGCTTTTCATTACCGGTAGCCATCGGGTGTTCGTTTGCCAATCCAAATAAAAAAGTTTTTTCCATAAATGGTGATGGAGGTTTTCATATGGCTATCCAGTCTTTGATGCTTATTTCTCAATATAATCTTCCTATTAAAGTAATGGTATTAAATAATGCTTCTTTAGGTATGATCACTCAATTCCAACATTTGTATTTTGGTGATCGCATGTGTGGAACTACTTTTGATGGAGGCTACAGAGTGCCTGATATTAAATCTCTTTCTGCAGCTTATGGTTTACCTTATTTTAGATTGACTGTTAACCGTTTAGATGATCCTGATTTGAGGGAAGAGATACGGGCGGCTCATAACTGTATTATTGAATGTGTGGTAGAAGGCTTGACTAGTGTTTCTCCGAAATTGGAATATGATAAGCCTATTTCCAAGCCTTTACCTTTATTGCCAGAAGAAGAATATAAGGAGAATATGCTATTAGAGGCTTGATGAATGTTTTTAGCTTTTGTTCCTTTATTCTTTATGAGGTGAGGCTTAATTACATTTATAGGATTCGCTTATGTCTATTAATTGATTAAAAAATGATTTCAAAGAGTGTTTTTTAAAAATATATATAATTTTTTGCAATTAGATGCTGCTGTCATTTACTCTTCATTAAGTAAGATTCTCAGTGGCTTTGGGGGCTTTCTAACGGTTTATTTAATCGCAAAAAAATTAACATTAGTAGAACAAGGATACTATTATACTTTTATCAGTGTATTGTATATACAGGTATTCTTTGAATTGGGGCTTAACTCTATTATTACTCAGTTTGTTGCTCACGAGAAAGCACATTTAGATTGGAAAGGAAAGGATGATTTAGTAGGAAAAGAGTTTCATCTCTCTCGTTTAGCTTCTGTATTACGATTATGTGTTAAATATTATTCCTATTTGGCTATAGGATTACTGATTGTTTTGTTTATAGGTGGCTGTGTCTTTTTTTCAATAAATAGTAATATTGGGGTTAGTTGGAAAATTCCTTGGTTACTGCTTTGTGTTTCAACATCTTTATCTTTCTTCTTAAATCCTTTCTTATCCTTCTTAGAAGGATTAAATTTAATGAAAGAGGTTTGTTTTATCCGTTTTATTCAGCAAACTGTAAGTTTGCTGATATTATGGGTGGGACTGATAGGAGGTATGAAGCTATATGTTGGAGGATGTTCGAGTTTAGCTGGTGGTGTGGCTATTCTTATTTTTGTTTCTTACAGATACAGAATTTTGTTTTTGAATATATATAAGAAAGTAACTATTCATTTTATTAATTACAAGAAAGAGATATTTCCATTTCAATGGAAGGTAGCTGTGGGATGGCTTAGCAGTTCTTTGGTTTTTCAGTTTTTCAATCCGATTCTGTTTGCCACAATAGGTAGTGCTGCTGCTGGGCAACTTGGAATGACATTAAGTGTGATAAACGGGGTCTCATCTGTTTCAATGAATTGGATATACACTAAAGTACCCAATTTGTCTAAATTGGTGTCATTACGAAATTTTAAAGAATTGGATAAATCATTTTCTAAGATACTAGCTGTATTGGTACTTTTGAGTTGTATGGGATTTATCATTGTAGCTTTATGTCTTATTCAGTTTAATATACTGCATATTGCGTCTAAGTTACTTCCGATGTCGTTGTTCCTAATAATGTCATTATCCTCTGTATTCACACAGATTACATCCTGTTGGGCTATTTACTTTAGATGCTTTAAGAAAGAGCCTTTCTTAAGGGTATCTTTAATTAATCTAGCTGTTGTTTTTTTAATAGTCTTTCCGTGTACTCTTTATTATAGATTAAGCGGATTGGTGTTGTCTTATTCTCTAGCTGCTTTGGTGGGTTTAATATTGGGTTGGCTATTGTATAATAATAGAGCTGAATTTCAAAAAAAATACGTATTATATGAGTAATCAAAGAGAAGCTGGAATAACAGCTTTTTTACCTGTATATAATGAAGAAAAACGCCTTAAAAATGTATTGGAGTGTTTTCAGTGGTGTGATGAAATCTTGTTATTAGATAAAGGAAGTGTTGACGATACGGTAAAAATAGCAAAACAATACCCTAATGTGACGGTTTTAACAAAAGAGCATACCGAAAAATATGATTCCAATGAAATTGAATATTTTATTAAGAATTGTACAACAGAGTGGTGTATGATTGTTACAGCAAGTGATTTGATTCATCCCAAATTGGCGCGGAACATGAAAGAACTTATAAATAACTGTAATTTCGAATATGATATTGTCTCTGTACCGTATAAACCATATTTTCTAGGTTGTTGTGAGAAGTATTCTCCTTGGTATACAGAGCACATGAATAAGATTTTTCGGGTAAGTGCATTGAATCTTAATCTCAACTCTGTACATGCTGTTTTAACTCCTACATCCTCCCGCTTGTATCAGATTCCTTTTACTGATCCTAAAGTTGCTTATTATCATTTGACTCATCAAAGTGCTGAGAGTATTATAGAAAGAAATGTAAGATATTGGAAAGGAGAGGCTTCTTCTTCGGAACCTCTATCCCTAATAAATAAAATCATAATAAGGACTGTGCTTCGTTTTGTTTTTTTGCGAGGTGGGTTGTTCAAAGGACGGCAAGCTTTAGCTTTATTTTATTCTTTCTTAAGCTATTATATGATGACTTATGTATGTAAATGGGAATATCAGAATGGAAAAGTAGAAAGTATATACACTGCTTTGCAAAAGGAGATTGTTGATCTTTGGAGTAAACCTAAATAAGATGAAAGTTTATATTAAAAATATTTCTAGAAAAAAAGGGGAGTTCCAGTTCTATATGCATCAGTTTGTAGAAGCTTGCATCAGACAAAACATACCATTTGTGAATGAATTGCATGTGTGTGTGCGGTTGAAACTGAGTGCTGTGATGATCAAACTGGGACATTGGATAAATTTTTTCTTTTGTCGGTGTAATAATAAAGCGATTATTGTCTCTACTTGGGGTGGTGGATTAATGTATACGTCATTTCCGTATAGTCTATTGTATGAAATAATTCCAGTATTTTGGGATAGTTGGCCTTTTAATTGGGAAGAGCAGATTTATTCGTTAAGAAGATTAAATTGTAGAACATGTTTTGTGACTTCTAGCCAAGTTGCACAAAGGATAAAAGAAACACTACCAAACATAAATGTCCATTGGCTTCCTGAAGGTATAGATATATTGGATTATGTGCCTGGTCAGGATTTGACGGAACGAAGCATTGAGATTTATGAGCTTGGAAGGCAAAAGGCTGATTATCACAAGATTTTGTGTGATTTGAAATCAGAAGGTATCTTTTCGAGTTTTCTTTGTAATGAATACGATACAAATGGAATGACTACTAAACTAGCATTTCCTACTGCAAAAGCTTTGTTGAAGGCTTTACCCAATATAAAGATAGTGATTTCTTTTCCTCAAGTGGATACACATCCGGAAAAAGTTGGTAATATAGAAACTCTGACTCAACGATATTGGGAGGCAATGCTTAGCCGAAATCTGATAGTAGGTCGGGCTCCAAATGAATTGATCCAGTTGATAGGTTATAATCCTGTAATTGATGTGGATTGGGAAGATCCTAAAAAACAACTTTCAGATATATTACTTAATATAAGCTCTTTTCAAAAATTAGTCGATAGAAACTATCGGACGGCAAGAAAAATATCTTCTTGGGATAACAGGGTCAAAGATATTATAACAATTCTTCGGACTTCTGGCTATGAAATATAGTAAAAGGGACTTTGGAGAGAACATTATTTGATGTATGTAAAGAAAAGAAACAACCATTTTAAAATTTATAATTTGATGGAGCAATGCACTTATTTACCTTTGGTGTCTGTTATTACAGTGTGTTATAATGCTACTACTGTGATTGAGGCTACTATTCTTAGTATCATTGGGCAAACATATTCCAATATCGAATATATCATTATAGATGGTGGTAGCACAGATGGAACAATAGAGGTCATCAAGAAATATGAAAAGAAAATATCCTATTGGGTTAGCGAACCAGATAAAGGTATTTATGATGCTATGAATAAAGGTATTGTAAAGTCTACTGGAAAATGGATCCATTTTCTAAATGCAGGAGATGTTTATTTGAACACCCACATATTGGAAGATTGTATAAGATGCTTTAATGAGAAGAAAGTGAAAGCTGATGTTTTATATGGTGATGTCATATGCAAATTTGATTTTGGAAATTTACTTTTAAAACCTGGTGCTTTGAGTGATTTTGAATCATATTTTCCTATATCTCATCCAGCTACTCTTGTGAAAGGAGAATTGCTTAAGGAAAATGTATTTGATACTTCTTATCGGATATCCGCTGATTATGAACTGTTATATAGATTATATCATAAGGGGTGTACTTTTGAGTACATACCTATACCATTGGTTTTGTTTGATGCAATAACTGGAATATCTTCTACTAATCCTCTATTGCTTTATAATGAAAATACTCGGATACAGGACAACCGACATAAAATAAGAAAATGTATTAGAATTGCTATAATAAAAGTACGTGTGCTTTTGTCATTTATAATAAATGGACTCTTATTAAATGATTATGTGCGAAATAATTACCATAAAAAGAGATTGTTGAGAAATAAGCGTTTTAACGAAATAGATATTAGTAATTTTATTTGATATATGAAGATATCAGTGATTATTCCTTGTTTTAATCAAGGAAAATATTTGGCTGAAACATTAGATTCTGTAGTAATGCAAACCTTTTCTGATTGGGAATGTATTATCATAAATGATGGTTCGATTGATAATTCTGAAAACGTGGCTTTATCCTATGTGGAAAAGGACCCTCGTTTTCATTATATATGTCAAAAAAATCAAGGAGTATGTATAGCCAGAAATAGAGGTATAGCAATGGCACAAGGAGAGTACATCTTATGCCTTGATGGTGATGATAAAATATCTCGTAATTTTTTGGAATGTATGTATCCTATTTTGGATGAAGAACAATCTGTGAAGGTGGTAACAAGTACTGTTGTGCAATTTGGTAAAATCCATCGTGTGATACCATCAACTGATTACTCTTTAGAAAAGTTAATGGGGCGAAATCTATTTGTGATTACGTCTATGTTCCGTAAAGTTGATTTTGAAAAAACGGAAGGTTTTAACGAAAATATGGCAAAGGGCTTAGAGGACTGGGATTTTTGGTTGTCTATGTTAGAGTTTGGTGGTGAAGTTGTTTGTGCAAAGCAGGCTATTTTTTACTATAGAATCAGAGGCTATTCTAGAAATAAAAGTATTTCTGAAGATTATTATTCATTATTACGTAAAACTATATACGAGAATCATAAACACTTATTTTCTACCGTTTTCTTTAATCCGAAGTATTCATTTGAGTATTATTTGATTGCAAAATCTTATGAATATAAGTTAGGTAAGTTATTATTTAGACCAATACGTTTTTTATATGATCTTTTTTAAAGTAAAAACTCGTAATCTGGTTTTTTCTTTTATTTTTCTAAGCCTATTAATTGTATCAGATCTATTATTATTTTCCAGATATTCAAATTGGGGAATAAAAACAGATTCTATTTGGCTTTTTATTGCAATCATAGATGTAGTATTACTTTTTATGCTTATTTCTTTTTTTCGATTTAAAAGAATAGTAAACCCATCTTCTGTATATCTTGTTTTTGTAGGACTATTTGCATATAGTGTATTACCACTATCAGAGAATATTCGCTTCTCGAATGAGTTGCTCTTGATAATATTATGTGGTGTAGCAGCTTATTTTGTAGGTGTATTTTGTTTGCCTCAAATACACATTATTACTTTCCCGGTTTTTACAAACAGGACAAAAAGAATCTTTTATTACATTCTATGTGTACTAACTTTTTCTTGTTTTATTTATGAGATCAAAAATGTTGGTTACATACCTATCTTTGTGATAGGACAAAGTTTAGATATTTATGGAGAAGTTGGTGAATCTAACTCCGTTTTACATACATTTGTTTTATTGACTCCTATATTATTCTATTGGTCTCTCATCTTAGCGAAAGAGGGAATTATACAGACACGAATTAGAAATTGTATTGTTTCTTTTTTGCTGTTTGTATTTGTTAATAATTTTGGTCGTACTTCTCTTTTGATGTTTATAATAACAGGATTGATATATTTAGAATTTTATACAAAATTAAGTGCCCCAAAGTTTATTAGTATAATTTTTTTGTTTATCAGTTTATTTATTATTATGGGTAATGTGAGGTCTGGAAGTACTTTTGATGGAATAAATAAAGTGCTTAGGAGAATAGGAAATACCCAATATGAAACATCTATTTTAGAATCTTATCTAATATCATATTCTTCTGTTAATTTCTATAAGATGAATGATGTAATACAACAAAAAGAAGTATTGAATTACTCTTCTAATGGTAGAAATTCATTAAAGCCAATAGTTAAACTATTGAATATAAGTGAACCATTGGATAATGTCGCAGAGTTTCAAACACAACAAAATTTATCTACTTATATCGCAGATCCATATCTTGATTTTGGATATGCAGGGGTTGTTGTTCTTAATTGTTTATATGGAATGATTGCTGTTATGTTATTCGAAAGGTATGAGAAAAAGAATTGTCCGGAATACATAATCTCATGGGGGGTAGTTGTCTTTTGTATATTGATGGGGTGTTTTTTTAATGCGTTCAATACGATGTTGGTATGGGTAATATATATATGTAATAAAATATTGCTAAAACGATGATAACAGTTTGTATGGCTACCTATAATGGAGAAAAATATATTGAAGAACAATTAGAATCAGTACTAATGCAATTGCATTCCAATGATGAAGTTATTATTTCTGATGATGGTTCTGGCGACAGTACAGTAGACTTGATTCGAACCTTCAATGACCCTCGAATAAGGCTTTTAGTCGGTAATAATTTCTTTTCTCCTATCCAAAACTTTGAAAATGCCTTAAAATATGCAAAAGGCGATTATATATTTTTATGTGATCAAGATGATGTTTGGCTTCCCGATAAAGTAGAAAGTATGCTGCAATATTTGCTTCAATATGATTTGGTTGTGTCGGATTGTAAGGTGGTGGATGCGGAATTGAATGTAATTTCTCAGTCTTTTTTTATGGGGCGTTTGTCAGGAAAAGGTTTTTGGAAGAATTTAATTAAGAACACTTATTTGGGGTGCTGTATGGCATTTAGAAAAGAAGTATTAGGTTATATATTACCTTTTCCTAGAAATATAGCGATGCATGATATATGGATAGGATTATCTGTTGAAATGCATAGTAACTCTTTTTTTCTGCCTCGCCAACTAATACTATATCGAAGACATGGCTCAAATGTTAGTTTTGGAGGGGAAGGAAGTAAATACTCATTAATGTATAAGATAAAGTATCGGTTGTGTATGCTTTTTTATTTATTAAAACGAAAATATTTGAATAAATGAGTTTCTCTTTAGTTACAGTAACTTACAATAGCGCACAGACACTACGTGATACTATAACTTCTGTATTATCACAAACTCATCAAGCTATAGAGTACATAATAATAGATGGTTTTTCGAAAGATAACACAGTGGCGATTATAAAAGAGTATGAACCATTGTTTAATGGACGTCTGAAGTGGGTTAGTGAAAAAGACGATGGCTTGTATGATGCGATGAATAAAGGTTTTCAAATGGCAACAGGAGATGTGATTGGGATTATTAATTCTGACGATTTAATATCTGATCCTAATGCAATTGAAAAAGTGATAAAATGCTTTGAATCAGATACTTCTATTGATGCTGTTTATGCTGATTTATATTATGTTGCTCAGAACGATATATCTAAAATAGTTCGGTATTGGAAATCAGGGGGACAACGTCCTTTCTGTAAAGGGTGGCATCCGGCTCATCCTACATTTTATGTGAAGAAGGAAGTATATCAGAGATATGGGTTGTTCGATCTGGATTTTAAGTTCGCAGCAGATTTTGAGTTAATGCTTCGTTTGATTGATAAAGAGCATATTAAATTATATTATCTTCCTGAACCTTTAGTCAGGATGCGATTAGGTGGAACTACAAGTAAGAATCTATCTAATATTAGGAAAGGAAATCTTGAATGTATAAATGCTTTTAAAAAGAACGGAATAAAAGTGAGTATGTTATATCCTTTATATCGTTTATTACCCAAAATCAGGCAATATTTTCAATAATATAATCAATGAATCTTCTTTTTACTGGTGCTTCTGGCTTTTTAGGCAGCAATCTTTATTCTCTACTGAAAGATAAATATCAAATTAGGACTGTAGGGCTGACTCCTCGGGATAATTATACTATAAATTTAGTGTCGGATGTTCCTAAACTGAATATCAAGTACGATGTTGTGCTGCATGCTGCAGGTAAAGCGCATTCTATTCCTAAAACAGAAGAAGAGAAACAACTTTTTTTTGATGTAAATCTTCAGGGTACCAAGAATTTATGCACTGCTTTAGAGAATAGTGGCATTCCTAAAGCTTTCATTTTTATTAGTACCGTTGCTGTTTATGGTCGTGATTCGGGTGAGAATATCACGGAAGAGCATCCTTTAAATGGAACGACTCCTTATGCTTTGAGTAAGATTAAGGCTGAGAAATACCTGGAAGGATGGTGTGCTATGTATAATGTAAAGTTAAGTATACTCCGTCCTTCATTGATTGCCGGACCTAATCCTCCGGGAAATTTAGGAGCGATGATTCATGGGATTAAAACTAATAAGTATCTGAGTATTGCAGGAGGAAAAGCAAGAAAGAGTGTTCTGATGGTTCAGGATATTGCAAATCTTCTTCCTATGTTAATAGAAAAGGGTGGAATATATAATGTTTGTGATAGTTACCAGCCGAGTTTTCGTGAATTAGAGATGGTAATGTGTAAACAATTGAATAAAAAAGCACCAATATCTATTCCTTATTGGTTGGCTAAAAGTATGGCTGTAATGGGCGACTGTCTGGGAGCAAAAGCTCCGATTAATTCTTTGAAACTTCGCAAAATCACAAGCTCTTTGACCTTTAGTAATGAAAAGGCAGTACGAGAACTTGGATGGAAACCTATGAATGTTTTAGAGAATTTTCGAATAGAATAGAAGAAAGTGTGGTGGATATTCTTCTTTGGATAATAGGGCTTTTGATGGGATTGGCAGCTTTAGTCTTTTTAGGGCTTCAGTTTTGGTTTCATTTAATAGACAAGAATGAATAATTTATGTATTATTTGATGATTTTAGTTCTGCTATTCTTAGTAGAACTTCTTTATTTTCGTATCGCTGATAAATGTAACATTATCGATAAACCTAACGAGCGTAGTTCGCACACCCGGATCACGCTGCGGGGTGGGGGAATTATCTTTTATTTGGGGGCGTTGGTTTATTTTCTGACAAACCATTTCGAATATCCCTGGTTCATATTGGCCTTGACCTTGATTACTTTTATCAGTTTTGTGGATGATATCCGTTCTACCTCGCAAGGATTGCGTTTAGTCTTTCATTTTACGGCAATGGCTTTAATGTTCTATCAATGGGGATTGTTCAGTTTGCCTTGGTGGACGGTCTTTGTTGCCCTGATTGTTTGTACGGGAATTATTAATGCTTATAACTTTATGGACGGGATTAATGGCATAACAGGAGGTTATTCTTTAATTGTATTACTTGCTTTAGCCTTTGTCAATATGCAAATGGTTCATTTTGTGGAAGGGGATCTTATATACACTATGCTTTGTGCGGTATTGGTATTTAATTTTTTCAATTTTCGCAAGAAAGCAAAATGCTTTGCCGGAGATGTCGGATCGGTCAGTATTGCTTTCGTTGTTCTTTTTTTGATAGGCAAATTAATAATCCGGACAGAGAATTTCAGTTGGATCGTTTTGCTTGCGGTGTATGGAGTAGACAGTGTACTGACTATTATCCATCGGCTTATGTTACATGAAAATATTGGTTTGCCGCATCGCAAGCATCTATACCAGTTGATGGCAAATGAATTGAAAATTCCACATGTGGTGGTCTCATTGATTTATATGATGTCACAAGCTGTAATTATAGTTGGCTATCTGTTAATTCCCGGCAATGGTTATTGCTATTTGATGGGAGCAATCATCGTATTAAGTGTAGTGTATGTCTTGTTTATGAAGAAATATTTCCACCTGCATCAGATGACAGAATGATGCTTCGGTGGCAAGTCTGATGAAAAAAGCCTCCCGGTCATCCTTTTTTAAAGGTGACCGGGAGTTTTTTTATAAGCATTCATTCCCTGTCAACCAAAAAATCTTATTAACTTTGCGGGTCACTTTTGAAAACATAAAAAACTTAATGATATGAATATCTCTTATAATTGGCTGAAAGAGTATGTCAATTTCGATCTGACGCCCGATGAAGTGGCGGCTGCGCTGACTTCTATCGGACTGGAAACAGGTGGAGTGGAAGAAGTTCAAACGATTAAAGGCGGACTGGAAGGCCTCGTGATTGGCGAAGTGCTGACTTGCGTTGAACATCCGAATTCAGACCATTTACACATCACAACCGTAAATTTGGGTAACGGCGAACCTACTCAGATTGTGTGCGGAGCACCTAATGTCGCTGCCGGACAAAAAGTAGTTGTTGCCACTTTGGGCACGAAGCTTTATGATGGTGACGAATGTTTTACGATCAAGAAGTCGAAGATTCGTGGTGTAGAGTCTATTGGTATGATTTGTGCTGAGGACGAAATTGGTATCGGAACATCACATGACGGCATCATTGTATTGCCGGAAGACGCAGTGCCGGGAACACTTGCCAAAGATTATTATAATGTAAAGAGCGACTATGTACTTGAAGTAGATATTACTCCGAACCGTGCGGATGCTTGTTCACACTATGGAGTGGCGCGTGACTTGTATGCTTATCTGATACAGAATGGTAAACAAGCTGTATTAACCAAGCCGTCTGTCGATGCTTTTGCTGTCGAAAATCATGATCTGGATATCAAGGTAACTGTGGAAAACAGTGAAGCATGTCCTCGTTATGCAGGCGTTACTGTGAAGGGCGTTACAGTAAAAGAGAGCCCGGAATGGTTGCAGAATAAGTTGCGTATCATCGGATTGCGGCCTATTAATAATGTAGTGGATATTACTAACTACATTGTTCATGCTTTCGGGCAGCCGCTTCACTGCTTTGATGCGGACAAAATAAAAGGTGGCGAAGTGATTGTGAAAACAATGCCGGAGGGTACACCGTTTGTTACACTGGACGGAATAGAACGTAAGTTGAATGAACGTGACCTGATGATTTGCAACAAAGAAGACGCCATGTGTATTGCAGGTGTTTTCGGAGGTCTTGATTCCGGTTCTACAGAGGCCACAACGGATGTGTTTATCGAAAGTGCTTATTTTCATCCGACATGGGTACGTAAGACTGCCCGTCGCCATGGTCTGAATACAGATGCTTCTTTCCGTTTCGAAAGAGGTATTGATCCGAATATCACTATCTACTGTCTGAAACTGGCAGCTATGATGGTGAAAGAACTCGCCGGAGGTACCATTTCTTCGGAGATTAAAGATATCTGTGCTGCTCCTGCACAGGATTTTATTGTCGAGTTGACTTACGAAAAGGTACACAGCCTGATTGGTAAAGTGATTCCGGTAGAGACGATTAAGAGCATTGTTGCCAGTCTTGAAATGAAAATCATGAACGAGACAGCCGAAGGACTGACATTGGCAGTACCTCCTTATCGGGTAGATGTACAGCGTGATTGTGATGTAATCGAAGATATCCTGCGTATCTACGGATACAATAATGTGGAAATTCCATCGACTTTGAAGTCGAGTCTGACTACTAAAGGGGATTGTGACAAGTCGAATAAGTTACAGAATCTGGTAGCCGAACAACTGGTTGGTTGCGGTTTCAACGAAATACTGAATAACTCTTTGACTCGGGCAGCCTATTACGATGGTATGGAAACTTATGCTGCCAAGAATCTGGTGATGCTGTTGAATCCTTTGAGTGCAGACTTGAATTGTATGCGTCAGACATTGTTGTTCGGTGGCTTGGAAAGCATTGCTCACAATGCAAACCGTAAGAATGCCGACTTGAAATTCTTTGAATTCGGTAATTGTTACCATTTTGATGCAGAAAAGAAGAATCCGGAAAAGGTATTGGCTCCTTATTCAGAAGACTACCATTTGGGCTTGTGGGTAACCGGTAAGATGGTATCAAACTCTTGGGCACATGCAGATGAAAACAGTTCTGTGTATGAACTGAAAGCTTACGTAGAGAATATTCTCAAACGTTTGGGACTGGAATTGCATACACTGGTGGTGGGTAACCTGAGTGACGATATTTATTCTACAGCCTTGACTGTGAACACAAAAGGTGGCAAGAGACTGGCTACGTTCGGTGTAATTACCAGGAAACTGCTGAAAGCTTTTGATATCGATAATGAAGTTTATTATGCAGACCTGAACTGGAAAGAGTTGATGAAAGCCATCCGTTCAGTGAAAGTAAGCTATAAAGAGATCTCTAAGTTCCCGGCCGTAAAACGTGACTTGGCTCTGTTACTGGATAAGAAAGTACAGTTTGCCGAGATCGAGAAGATAGCTTATGAAACGGAGAAAAAGCTTCTGAAAGAAGTTTCTTTATTCGATGTTTATGAAGGCAAGAATCTTGAAGCCGGTAAGAAATCGTATGCTGTCAGCTTCCTGCTTCAGGACGAGAGTCAGACTCTGAACGATAAAATGATTGATAAAATCATGTCGAAACTGGTGAAGAACCTTGAAGATAAACTGGGAGCAAAGCTCAGATAATACGGAACATAAAAATAACAATTAAATAATTAATAAAACTCACGCTCGCTTTTTCTATCGGGATAGGGGAGGCGGGGTGAGGCAAATATTTTAAACCAATGGGAAGAGCGTTCGAATATAGAAAAGCTACCAAGCTGAAAAGATGGGGCAACATGGCCCGTACATTTACGAGAATCGGTAAACAAATTGCTATCGCTGTAAAAGCCGGTGGTCCCGATCCTGAAAACAACCCGCATCTGCGTGCAGTAGTTGCCACTGCCAAACGTGAGAACATGCCGAAGGATAACGTGGAACGCGCTATCAAGAATGCAATGGGCAAGGACCAAAAGGACTACAAAGAGATGAATTATGAAGGTTACGGTCCGTTTGGTATTGCAGTATTTGTAGAAACTGCTACAGACAATACGACCCGTACTGTGGCTAATGTTCGCAGTGTCTTCAATAAGTTTGGCGGAACATTGGGTACTTCGGGTAGCCTTGATTTTATGTTCAGCTGGAAGTCAATGTTCACTATCACAAAGAAAGAAGGTGTGGACATGGATGATCTGATTCTGGAACTGATTGATTACGGAGTAGAAGAAGAATATGATGAAGATGGTGATGAAATCACACTTTACGGTGATCCGAAGTCATTTGCCCAGATTCAGAAATATCTTGAAGAGAATGGTTTCGAAGTGAAGGGTGCTGAGTTTACCCGTATTCCGAATGATGAAAAGGATCTGACTCCGGAACAACGTGCCACGATCGATAAGATGGTAGAGCGTCTGGAAGAAGATGAAGATGTACAGAATGTGTACACAAACATGAAACCTGCTGAGGACGAAGGCGAAGAGTAATGAAATATGTTTATAAAACCAAGGGCACTTGCAGCACGAACATTGAACTGGATGTTGAGAATGGCATCGTGAAGGAAATTGCTTTTTGGGGTGGATGTAACGGCAACCTGCAGGGCATTTCACGTTTGGTGACGGGAATGCCTGTGTCAGAGGTGATCACGAGACTTGAAGGGGTCCGTTGCGGGACTCGTTCTACTTCATGTCCCGACCAACTATGCCGTGCTTTGCACGAGATGGGTTTCTAAAAAACAAAGTCTGTATTCGGGGTAAACAGAGCCTCTGTCAACTACGAACGTAGCTTCTGTTTGCACCATTTAAAGGCTCTATTAAAAAATAAGGGAGGCGATGAATTGACAGTTCATCGCCTCCCTTATTTTTAAATAGAATACAGCTTCTTATTTATACATCTCGGGAGTAACTGTAACCTGCATCAGCTCTTCTTGCGTTTTACCTGACAGATAAATATATTTAATCGTCACATCTGATTCTCTGTACACTTTCATCTCTTCAGTGTTCTTTATAGTTTCCGGGAGCGTTTCTTCAAGTGATTTCTTTAATTGTTCCGACATGGTAGGATCGTCAGCCTGTCCGCTCAGGGTATAGAAATAGGTAAATGTATTGTCTTTGCCCGAATAAGTGGTACTGTCCATTCTTGTCATTTCATCTACAGTGATAGGGCACTGTTTGTTTACTTGTTCAGAAGCCAGTTCGAAAACCTTTTGTTTAGCTTGTTGGCAAGAAGCCAGCGTGAAAAGAACAGCGCAAGCTCCGAGAATGATTTTTTTCATTTGCTTAATCTTTTTAATGTGTGAATATGGAACAAAGATAGTTGTTAAAAGTGAACCGAACAAGGTTCTTGCTTGTTATTAATAGCTATCTTTGTAGATACATTCTGTAAATTAGAGGAAAAACAAGAGACATGACATCCTTATGAAAAATATTTTTAAAGATTTGAGAAGTAAAGACCACAAACGCTATCTGGGAGGTTTGGACGTCTTCAGATATATTGGTCCCGGTTTATTGGTTACTGTAGGTTTTATTGATCCGGGTAACTGGGCTTCTAATTTTGCAGCAGGTTCAGAATTTGGTTACTCACTGTTGTGGGTGGTCACGCTGTCCACCATCATGCTGATCGTATTGCAGCATAATGTTGCCCACTTGGGGATTGTGACCGGACTTTGCCTTTCGGAGGCTGCCACACGGTATACTCCTAAGTGGGTATCACGCCCTATTCTGGGTACAGCCGTACTCGCTTCCATCTCCACATCACTGGCCGAAATACTGGGAGGGGCTATCGCTCTGGAGATGCTGCTTGATATTCCCATTATCTGGGGAGCGGTGCTGACAACTGTTTTTGTATCCATTATGCTTTTTACAAATTCATATAAGAAAATCGAACGCTCTATTATCGCTTTTGTATCGGTGATCGGGCTGTCGTTCATTTATGAACTTTTTCTGGTAGACATTGACTGGCCTATGGCAATCGAAGGTTGGGTGACACCGTCTATACCCAAAGGAAGTATGCTTATCATTATGAGTGTATTGGGAGCGGTGGTGATGCCTCATAATCTTTTCCTCCATTCGGAGGTGATTCAAAGCCACGAATATAACAAGCAAGATGATGCATCTATAAAAAAGGTATTAAAGTATGAACTGTTTGATACCCTCTTTTCCATGATTGTGGGATGGGCCATCAACAGTGCTATGATTCTGCTGGCAGCCGCTACTTTCTTTAAAAGCGGTATCCAGGTGGAAGAATTGCAACAGGCAAAGTCATTGCTTGAACCCTTGCTTGGTAGCAATGCAGCCATTGTCTTTGCTCTGGCATTACTTATGGCAGGTATCTCGTCTACAATCACCAGCGGGATGGCAGCCGGATCTATTTTTGCCGGTATCTTTGGTGAATCTTATCACATCAAGGACAGCCACTCTCAGGTAGGAGTCATTTTATCGTTGGGCATTGCGTTGCTGCTGATCTTCTTTATTGGTGATCCGTTTAAGGGGTTGATCATTTCCCAGATGGTGCTGAGTATCCAGCTTCCGTTTACCGTTTTCTTACAAGTAGGTCTGACCTCTTCGCGTAAGGTGATGGGAGATTATGTAAACAGCAGATGGAGCACGTTTGTGCTTTATGCCATTGCTGCGATAGTGACTGTATTGAATATCATGTTGTTGTTCTCATAAAATATAGACGATGAAAATTATAACTTATAACGTGAACGGACTTCGTGCCGCGGTGAATAAAGGGTTGCCCGAATGGTTGGCAGAAGAGAATCCCGATGTGCTTTGTTTGCAGGAAACCAAATTGCAACCCGACCAATATCCGGCAGAGGCATTCGAGGCGCTTGGATATAAAGCATATCTTTACTCTGCACAGAAGAAAGGGTATAGCGGAGTGGCCATATTGACCAAAATCGAGCCCGACCACATCGAATATGGGATGGGTATCGAAGAGTATGATAACGAAGGGCGTTTTATCCGTGCGGATTTTGGCGACTTGTCGGTGGTGAGTGTTTATCATCCTTCGGGTACGAGCGGAGATGAACGTCAGGCTTTTAAGATGGTTTGGCTTGAAGCGTTCCAAAAGTATGTGACCGAACTGCGAAAATCCCGTCCGAATCTGATTCTTTGCGGGGATTATAATATTTGTCATGAACCCATCGATATTCATGACCCTGTACGTAATGCCACCAACAGTGGTTTCTTGCCTGAAGAACGGGAATGGATGACTCGCTTCCTGTCCGCAGGGTTTATCGACTCCTTCCGCACGCTTTATCCCGAAAAGCAAGAGTACACCTGGTGGAGTTATCGTTTCAACTCACGCGCTAAGAACAAGGGGTGGAGAATTGATTATTGTATGGTAAGCGAACCGGTGCGCTCTTTATTGAAAGAGGCCGTTATCTTGAACAATGCCGTTCATTCCGACCATTGTCCGATGGCATTGGAAGTCGGCTGAATTATTCGAGAATGGTGATACTCAGTTTGCGTCTGTCTCCTCCGTCACGGAACTCACACAGGTAAATGCCCTGCCAGGTTCCGAGGTTGAGCCGGTGGTTTCGGATGGGAATGGTGACCGATGTTCCTATTAATGACGCCTTAATGTGTGCGCTCATATCGTCCGGTCCTTCTTCGGTATGGATGAAGTAAGGTGCCCCATCGGGTACCAGTTTGTTGAAAAACGTATTAAAATCATGGCGCACGTCCGGATCTGCATTCTCGTTGATGGTGATGCCTGCCGAGGTGTGTTTGATGAACACGACCAACAGTCCGTTTTCCGGTAATTCAGGGATAAGGGAGAGGACGTCATGAGTGATCAGATGAAAGCCGCGCGGATAGTGCGGCAGTCGTATATCGAAAGTTGTTGCCATAAAAATCATTGGTTAGTTGCCGGCAAAGATACTTTTTTAATAAATTTGCAAGAAATTAAAAAGATATAAAATGACACTGGAAGATAGAATAAACCGGGCCTCTGAGCTTTTTAAGAGCGGTTATAATTGTTCGCAGTCTGTAGTAGCTGCGTTTGCCGATATGTATGGATTTACTGAAGAACAGGCACTGCGTATGGCTGCTTCGTTCGGTGGAGGTATCGGGCGCATGCGTGAAACGTGCGGAGCGGCTTGTGGCATGTTTCTGCTTGCCGGATTGGAGAAGGGAGCTGTCGACGGAGCCGATCGTGAAGGGAAGGCTGCCAATTATGCTTTGGTACAAGAGCTTGCAGCCGAATTCAAGAAACGAAATGGTTCGTTGAATTGTGGCGAACTGCTTGGTTTAAAGAAGAAAGCGCCGGTTTCATCCGAACCGGAGGCCCGGACAGAACAGTACTATGCCAAAAGACCTTGTTCGAAAATGGTAGAAGAAGCAGCCAGAATGTGGGCTGAATATCTCGAAAAACAGAAAAAATAGCTGTTAAATTGATGTTTTCATTACAAAGAAGAGAAAAAACTTACTAATAATCTGTTATATAACATAATTATAACTATCTTTGCAGCCGAAATAAAATCTGATTTGTTCAGGTTTTAACTCATGTCTAACTAAAATTTCTAAAGCAAATGTTGAAAGAAAAAGCAGGTGAAATTGCAGGTAAAATCTGGAATGCACTGAATGGAACAGAAGGACTGACTGCCAAGCAGATTAAGAAAGCGACTAAGTTGGTAGATAAAGATTTGTTCCTTGGCCTCGGATGGCTGTTGAGAGAAGACAAGATCTCTACTCAGGAAATCGAAGGTGAAATCTTCGTTACATTGAACTAAGGAGTGGGCTACTTCCCCAATAAAAAAATGCGTTGATACATTATGATATGTTATCAGCGCATTTTTTTATGTTCTGGCATTTGTGTATATTTGCGCACCAAATTAAATTAAGATAATAGTATCAGATGGATAAAATCAGAAATTTTTGCATCATAGCTCATATCGACCATGGTAAATCAACATTAGCGGACCGCTTGTTGGAGTTCACTAATACCATTCAAGTGACAGAAGGGCAGATGCTTGATGATATGGACCTGGAGAAGGAGAGGGGGATTACAATTAAAAGTCACGCCATACAGATGGAGTATACATACAGGGGGGAAAAGTATATTTTGAACCTGATTGATACTCCGGGGCATGTTGACTTTTCGTATGAAGTGTCCCGCTCGATAGCTGCCTGTGAAGGTGCGTTGCTTATTGTAGATGCATCACAAGGGGTCCAGGCACAGACCATCTCAAATCTTTATATGGCTATTGAGCACGATCTTGAAATCATTCCGATCATTAATAAATGCGATATGGCGAGTGCCATGCCTGAAGAGGTGGAAGACGAGATTGTAGAGTTGCTGGGATGCAAGAGGAATGAAATTATCCGTGCATCCGGTAAGACGGGTATGGGTGTTGAAGAAATACTGGCAGCAGTAATAGAGCGTATACCTCATCCGAAAGGTGATGAAGACGCACCGTTGCAAGCTTTGATCTTCGACTCTGTATTCAACTCCTTCCGTGGAATTATAGCTTATTTCAAAATCACGAACGGAGTTATCCGTGCGGGGGACAAAGTGAAGTTCTTCAATACCGGAAAGGAATACGTCGCCGATGAAATTGGAGTGTTAAAGATGGAAATGGTTCCCCGTAAAGAATTACGGACGGGGGATGTTGGATATATCATTTCTGGTATTAAGACCTCGAAAGAGGTGAAAGTGGGAGATACGATTACCCATGTAGCCCGTCCTTGTGATAAAGCGATTGCCGGATTTGAAGAGGTGAAGCCGATGGTGTTTGCCGGAGTTTATCCTATTGAGGCCGAAGAATTTGAAGATCTGCGGGCTTCGCTTGAGAAGTTGCAGTTGAACGATGCTTCGTTGACTTTCCAGCCGGAATCTTCTTTGGCGCTGGGATTCGGTTTCCGTTGCGGTTTCCTGGGTTTGCTTCACATGGAAATTGTACAGGAGCGTCTGGATCGTGAGTTCGATATGAACGTCATTACTACGGTTCCTAACGTATCTTATCATATCTACGATAAGCAAGGCAATATGACGGAAGTTCATAATCCCGGCGGTATGCCCGATCCGACAATGATTGACCACATAGAAGAGCCTTATATCAAAGCTTCCATTATTACAACTACCGATTATATCGGACCTATCATGACGCTTTGCCTTGGCAAGCGGGGAGAGCTGTTGAAGCAGGAATATATATCTGGAAACCGCGTCGAGCTGTTTTACAATATGCCTTTGGGCGAGATTGTGATCGACTTCTATGACAGATTGAAGAGTATCTCGAAAGGTTATGCTTCGTTTGATTATCATCCGGATGGTTTCCGTCCGTCTAAGTTGGTGAAACTGGATATTCTGTTGAATGGCGAATCGGTTGACGCGCTTTCCACCTTGACTCACTTCGATAATGCCTACGATATGGGACGCCGGATGTGTGAAAAATTGAAAGAACTGATTCCGAGACAGCAGTTTGAGATTGCCATCCAAGCTGCCATCGGTGCCAAAATCATAGCACGTGAGACGATCAAGGCTGTGCGTAAAGATGTTACGGCGAAATGTTACGGAGGTGATATCAGCCGTAAACGTAAATTGCTTGAGAAGCAGAAAAAAGGAAAAAAACGTATGAAGCAGATCGGCAACGTGGAAGTGCCGCAGAAGGCGTTCCTTGCCGTGCTTAAACTGGATTAGGAAATAAGGGCTGCAACGTGATAAAAAGCAGAAATCTTTCTGAACAAATTTCGTTGCAGCCAGTTTCTAATATACCAGGTAATTGCCATCTGTCCGCAGAGCTTTCCCTGGCAATTGCCTTTAAAACAACGATAAACAATAAAAATGAGAAAAGTTCTGTCTTTTTCGGCCTTTTTGATTATTGGCCTTTTACTATCACAATTCCTGCCATCATTGGCAGGTGAAGGATATGCTGCTGTAAAAACTGTATCTAGTATTCTTCTTTATGTCTGCCTGAGTTTTATTATGATTAATGTCGGGCGTGAGTTTGAAGTAGATAAGACCCGTTGGCGAAGTTACGCTGAAGATTATTTTATTGCGATGGCTACTGCCGCTATGCCTTGGTTCCTGATTGCCCTTTATTATGTGTTTGTACTTCTTCCTCCTGAGTTTTGGAATAGTTGGGAGGCGTGGAAAGAGAATTTGCTGTTAAGCCGTTTTGCCGCTCCTACGTCGGCAGGTATCCTTTTCACAATGCTCGCTGCTATCGGACTTAAGTCAAGTTGGATTTATAAAAAGATTCAGGTGCTGGCTATCTTCGATGACCTTGATACGATTTTATTGATGATTCCTCTGCAGATAATGATGATCGGTATGCGCTGGCAACTGATTGTGGTTATCTTTATCGTCTTTTTGCTGCTTTCATTAGGTTGGAAACAGTTGGGCAAATATAACTGGCGTCAGGACTGGAAAGCGATAATGGGCTATTCGGTACTTGTTTTTGTTGCTACACAGGCTGTTTATTACTTCAGCAAGCAGTTGTATGGCGAAGAGGGCAGCATTCATATCGAAGTGCTGTTGCCGGCTTTTGTTCTGGGTATGATCATGAAACATAAAGAGATAGATACTCCGGTGGAGCACAAAATTTCGACGGGAGTCTCGTTCCTGTTTATGTTTTTAGTCGGACTCAGTATGCCGCATTTTATTGGGGTGAACTTTGCAGAGACGCATGCCGGAACCCATTCGGTGACAGGCTCACAGGAAATGATGTCATGGGGAATGATAACGTTGCATGTGTTGATTGTTTCACTGCTTTCAAACATAGGTAAGTTATTCCCCGTATTCTTTTACCGGGACCGGAAGTTCAGCGAACGACTGGCACTTTCTATCGGTATGTTTACCCGTGGTGAAGTAGGAGCCGGAATTATTTTTATTGCCCTTGGATACAATCTGGGTGGTCCTGCTTTAGTGATCTCAGTGCTTACGATCGTGTTAAACCTGATCCTGACCGGCATCTTTGTTCTATGGGTGAAGAAGTTGGCATTGCGGAGTTATACAACTTAGCAAAGGCATAAAGTTACTTAAACCTAATTCTATAAATACATATTATGACAGTTTTACGTTCGATGAAGGATTTCTCGTCGATGAATATTACGGCGAGTATTTTATTATTTGTAACAGCGATTGCTGCTGCGGTAATTGCTAACTCTCCTGTGGCACCGGTGTATCAGGAATTTTTGTCGCACGAACTTCATTTCCGTATCGGAGGCTTTAATTTACTTTCGCATGCGGGACACAATCTGACAATGATTGAGTTCATCAATGACGGATTGATGACGATTTTTTTCCTGATGGTCGGGTTGGAGATTAAGAGGGAGTTGCTGGTAGGTGAGCTTTCTTCGTTTCGTAAAGCTGCACTGCCATTCATAGCCGCATGTGGCGGAATGGTAGTGCCTGTTGTAATCTATTCCATGATTTGTGCTCCGGGCACTGAAGGAGGACAAGGGTTGGCTATCCCCATGGCGACCGATATTGCCTTTTCCTTGGGAGTACTCAGTCTGTTGGGCAAGCGTGTGCCGCTAAGTTTGAAAATCTTCCTTACAGCTTTTGCGGTAGTCGATGATATAGGCGGTATTTTGGTGATTGCTATCTTTTACAGTTCACATGTGGCTTATGAGTATTTGTTATGGGCGGCATTACTTTACGTACTGTTATATTTTATAGGTAAGAAAGGAGCCACTAATAAGATTTTCTTTTTAGTCGTTGGGGTGGTTATCTGGTATCTTTTCCTGCAATCGGGTATCCATAGTACGATTTCCGGTGTCATTCTGGCTTTTGTCATTCCCGCTAAACCTCAGTTGAATGTCGGTACTTATATTGAGCGTATCCGGCGTATTATCAGTACATTTCCCGAAATGAGAGCAAACAATATCGTATTGACCAACCAGCAGATAGCTAAGCTGAAGGAGGTTGAGTCGGCTTCCGACAGAGTCATCAGTCCGCTTCAATCACTTGAAGATAATCTTCATGGTGCGGTGAATTACCTTGTTCTTCCATTATTTGCTTTTGTCAATGCCGGTGTTATGTTCAGTGGTGAAGGCGAGGTCATTGGCGGAGTTACCTATGCGGTTGCTCTGGGGCTGTTGGCTGGCAAGTTTCTTGGGATTTATTCTTTTACATGGTTGGCCATCAAGAGTGGACTCACTCCAATGCCTTTAGGGATGAACTGGAAGAATATATCCGGAGTGGCATTATTGGGAGGCATTGGTTTTACGGTATCACTTTTTATTGCCAATCTTTCGTTTGGCTCCACTCACCCCGTATTGTTGAACCAAGCTAAACTCGGTGTTTTGTCCGGTACGGTAATAGCAGGTATATTGGGATATCTGGTTTTGCATTGGGTCTTGCCCCGGAAAAGATGATTTTCTTATATAATAAGGTAGTCTTCTAATCTCCTGCTAAGATTAGTTAAATAACTTATGGCATTAGTTGAATAACTAATGGTTGCAGTTGTTTGTTCTGAATGATTTATTATCTTTGTGGTATCAGAACCTTTTAATTCTTAATTACGATGAAAAGACTTACTGCCAAAGAAGAAGAGATCATGCGCATATTCTGGAAAGAAGGTGCAATGTTTGTCCGTGAACTTCTGAAGTATTATGACGAGCCCAAACCCCATTATAATACAGTATCTACTATCGTACGGGGTCTTGAAGAGAAAGGGTTTGTCGGATATAAAGCTTATGGCAATACCTATCAGTATTTTGCCTTGATCTCAGAGAAGCAGTATAAGCGCTCCGCTCTTCATGAAGTTGTTTCCCAATATTATGATAATTCCTACACCAATGTTGTATCGGCATTTATTGAGGAAGAAGGGTTATCTGTTGAAGACCTGAAAGCTTTGATTCGCCAGATAGAACAAGGACGTAAAAAATAATCTTATGGGAACTTTCTTGTTTTACCTGCTCAAGTCAGCTTTCTGCCTGATATTATTTTATGTGTTTTATCGGGCGTTGCTGAGCCGCAGCACTTTCTTTCGCTTTAACCGATTGACATTGCTGGTGGGGATGTCGGTATGTGTCGTCCTCCCTTTGATGGAGTTTACTACTGAGGAAGAGCATCTCTTCCATACTCCTTTTCAGGTCATCCATCGTGTATTGGTGGAAGAAGGTTATTCCGATTCTTCGTTGGAGTTGGTTCAGGAAGGAGGAATGGGGCGGTTGGCAAACTCGCCTGAAAGGGTACGACATACTTCTCCTGATATCACATTCCGGCATGAATTAATAAGAGTAGGGGGAGTTGTCTATTTGATAGGGAGCGTCGTAGTGTTCTTAGGCTTTGTACTGTCTGCGATTCGTATGTGGCGTCTGATATTACATGCCAGGAGGAGCAGATACGGAAAGTATACATTGGCATTGACTTCTCAAACGGTAGGTTCTTTTAGCTGGGGGAGGGTTATTGTGATTTCTGAAGCGGATTATGGTCATTCACAAGAAATTCTGCTGCATGAAGTGATGCATTTGCGTAGTTGGCATACGCTGGATTTATTGTGGATTCAACTTCTTCTCATTCTATTCTGGTTTAATCCGGCCGTGTGGCTGTTGAAACGTGAGTTACAGGAAGTTCACGAATTTGAGGCAGACGACGGAGTGATAAATAATGGCATCGATGCAACGAGATATCAACTTTTGTTAGTGAAAAAGGCTGTTGGTACAAGGCTCTACTCTATGGCCAACGGTTTCAATCACAGTAAACTTAAAAACCGAATCACCATGATGTTGAAAGAAAGAACCAATGGGTGGGCACGTTTGAAGCTGTTGCTTTTTGTGCCCGTGATGGCCGGAACGCTTTATGCGTTCGCCCGGCCCGAAGTGAAGGAGACATTTGTACAGACAGTGCCCGGACTGCACCAAAAACAAGCAATGGATTATCAAACTCTGTCGAAACTGTTGAGGAATGAAGAGGAGGCCTACAACCTTCGGAAATTTGGAAAGAAGGTTGCCCCTACTACCCCTGAGAACCGGATGAATCAATTGCTAATGAATGCCAGGAATGTGATGCTGTTCGATGGAGATTATGTTCTCAAAGAAAATCTGAAGGATAAAGTTAAGGAAAAGCTTTTGTATAAACAACGGAGAGAGAAAGAAAAGTCTGGTCGTAAAGACGAACAGATTGTTGGGTTCTGGTGTGACAGAGGAACCAACGTGGATGAAGCAAGGCAGGCATTGCAGGCGGTTTACGATGCATATACCGAAATACGTGACAGCATTGCTATTGCTTCGGGTAATGATAGTAAAGATTTTCTTGACAAGGAATTCCCCATCGTTGTTTCGCAATATGAGAATTTGAAGAAGTTTGGCTCCCAAAATGGAGATTGTCTGAGTGGGATCGAGTTGAATTTTATGTCCGGTAAGGATTTGCTTAAAGAATTGAAGAATCCTACGGCAGAGGAGTTACAACAGGCAGTAACCGATTATCGGGAGAAACTGAAAGATGGTCGGAAACTTAGTGTGAGGGTCAAGGTTGATCGTGAATGTAATATGGGGACAGTGTTGAAAATGAAACAGATACTCAGAGAGAACTGGTAAGAAGAACCGGTTTCGGTTACTTTGATAAGAGCTATTCCGGTGAAACAACTCTCCGGAATAGCTCTTTTATTTAAGACTGATTGGATTTGTCCATTCTCTTTTTAATAGTTTCCCACGTAGCTGTCTTTAGGAAGCTTTCTTCCATTTGCAACACCATTTTTTTGAATTTGTTAAATGGAATGGCAAAAGACAAAAGGTCGGATTTCATACATTTGCGTGCCGAAGGGTCGAATGATCCTAACACTGCCCGATTGGTTCCGTCCAGTTGTTCCCGGTACGGATGATAGATAATGGAGGCACAGCCTGCACCAAAAGGAGCAATCACTGCATCAGGATCTGCATTGTCAAAACAAGCCAGTGTGAACAATCCGGAGAGAACATCGGCAGATGCAAAGAAAATAACCGCTTCCGGTGTGTCTTCTGCTTCCAGTTTGTCCCAACGCTTGAAAATCAGGTTTTCCCCCTTGATAGGAAGTACGGGTAACTGTGCCAGAGCCTCCGCAGCCAATTCCGGCGTTTGTTTGTATCGTTCTCCTTCTCCTTGCCCATTGTGTGAAAGGAAACATTCAAACCCGGGGAACATTTTGTCCGTAAAGCTTGTATACCGTTTTCCACCCCGGCATCCCACAGAATCTGCCTGTATACAGAGAGTTTTTCCTCGTTGTACTTGTGTCAGTTGGGCAATGATACACCGATGTCCTTTCGGAGCTTCCACTACCGGAAGATTCTGTGTATCTGCCGAGTATTCAAATGCTATGGGGAGTCCGGCTTGTGGAAAATAAGTATCCCACAAGGTAATGAACTGATCCTTAAGTGTTGTTTCCATGACCTTATATCTCGTTGTTTTATCAATTAATCATCTTCTCCGCCATCGTCAATCGGTAAGATTTTCCGGCTTTCTTCGTGTGGGAGCTCTTCGACCTGCCGGAGCTTGCGTTCGATGGCGCGGGTGCGTTTTCCCATTACTTCTTCCAATTGGTCACCTGCACTTTGCAGATTCTTCTGCACCTTCTCAAGCAGTCCTCCGAATTTTCCGAATTCAGTTTTTACGGCTCCCAGTACAGTCCATACCTCACCAGTACGTTTCTGTATGGCAAGTGTCCGGAATCCCATTTGCAGGCTGTTCAGTATAGCTCCCAAAGTAGTTGGCCCAGTTACGACAATCTTGAAATCCTTTTGTAGTGTTTCCACTAAAGTTGTGCGGCGGATTACTTCTGCATAAATGCTTTCAAAGGGGAGGAACAGGATGGCGAAGTCCGTTGTAAACGGCGGGTCGACATACTTGTCATGAATATCCTTTGCCATCTTTTTTATGGTTGTTTCCAGTTGACGCCCGTATGATTCCATCAGTACAGCGTCACCTGCCTCAAAGGCATCATAATATTGCTCGTAAACATCTTTTGGGAATTTTGCATCGATTGGCAGATAAACGGTACTGTTTGCATCGTCTTTCCCAGGAAGTTTGATGGCGAACTCTACAAATTCGGTTCCGCTCTTCTTGGTCTTGACATTTGCTTCATACTGTTCAGGACTCATCATCTGCTCCAGAAGAGCACCTAACTGGACTTCTCCAAAAGTCCCGCGCATTTTCACGTTGCTCAGAACTTTCTTGAGACCACCCACGTCTTGTGCGAGAGACTTCATTTCTCCCAGGCCTTTTTGCACGTTTTCAAGTTGCGAACGGACTATCTCGAAGGACTGTCCGATACGTTCGTTAAGAGTCTTTTGTAATTTCTCTTCAACCATCACGCGCATGTCATCCAGACGCTTCTCAGTAGACTGTATCAGCGTTTCCTGCTGACGTGCCATTGCGTCGAACTTCTGGCGTTGCAGTTCTCCGGTGGTCATCATGTTCTTATGCATGGCGTCCTGCAACTGTTGTAAACCCTGATTCAGGGTTTGCGTCATTTCCATGCGCAACTCACGAATGCTGCGATTCAACTCTTCCCGGTTTTCCTGCATTTGTTGACGCAATGCCCGTTGCATCTCTTCGCTTTGCGAGCGATTGTTGCGGGTTAGTGTCAATACAAGCTGGACAACCAGCAAGGCTGCAATAATCAAGAGGAGAGTCAGTTCCATTTAATAAGTCAATATTTCGTTTCCGGTTTCAGTAATCAGAATCATATTTTCCCATTGTGCAGACGGCAATCCGTCGTCTGTGCAGACTGTCCAGTCATCAGCAGAGTCGACAAAGACCTCATACGTTCCCATATTGATCATCGGTTCGATGGTGAAAGTCATGCCCGGAAGAATTAACATTCCTGTTCCCCGGCGTCCGAAGTGTTCTACGTCGGGTTCTTCATGGAATTTGATACCTACTCCGTGCCCGCATAAGTCACGGACCACGCTATAACCGTTCTTCTCGGCATGTTCCTGAATAGCGGCACCCACATCTCCTAACCGTGCCCAAGGCTGTGCGGCTGCTATACCGATTTCCATACACTCTCTGGTAACTTGCACCAGTCTTTGTTTTTCCGGACTGACTTCACCGATCATGAACATACGTGATGCATCGGAGAAATAGCCTTTGTAAATAGTCGATACGTCCACGTTGACTATATCTCCGCTTTGCAGAAATTCGGTCGGACTGGGTATTCCGTGGCATACCACATCATTGATACTGGTACAGACGCTTTTAGGGAATCCTTCATAATTGAGAGGAGCGGGAATAGCACCGTGAGCTGTTGTGAAATCATAAACCAATCGGTCGATCTCTTCTGTAGGCATTCCTTCACGAATGTTTTCCGCGATGTGGTCAAGCAGCGCCGTATTGATTTTGGCACTTTCACGGATACCTTCAATCTGTTCCGGCGTACGGAGCACTTTGCGTGGGGGAAGTTTATAGCCTTGTTTTCTGTATTTCTGTATCTTATCTTCTATTTCATCCGGATAATTGGAAGGAGTAAACCGGACTCCTTTAATAAACTTTTTCATTTTACTATCTTGATTTTTTATTCGTAGCACAAATGTAGGGAATAAAAAGGGGAAATGCTGTGTATCGGGAAAGATTATTTCTGCGAATCGGAGGTGAAAAGCAGCAATTAATACTCAATAACTCATTTTGTCATTTTGTATTTTAATGCTGCTCAGATTTGATTTTTCAGGTCCTATATCAATCCTTGTGGAAAAGAACGCGAAATAGCGGAATTTGTATAATTCAAAAAGAATGTTATTCCATTGTTTTACTGTGATATCGTTTATTGATAGTTCTAATATCGTTTATTGTGTTATGAATGTCTATGTTTATGCACATATATGTTATTTTTGTATGATTGCTTCTGCGAGTGCTAATAAATAAAAAAGTGGTCTTATACAGTGGGAAACGTCTTTGAGGATTATGAAGTTAGCAAAAGACTCGGATGAAGTTAGCAAAAGACTTAGACGAAGTTAATAAAAGACTTGGATGAAGTTAACAAAAGACTTGGATGAAGTTAACAAAAGACTTAGAGGATATTAATAAAGGTCTAAGTGTTTTTGCATATTTATCATTAGATAGTGATAAAAGTGTATGTTATTTCTTTTTTTATCCGTTTTCTATTAAATATAAGTTCTATCTGAGGACTTTTGTTTCTATATAGAGTTAGCGATTCTTCTATAAATGAAGCAATCTGTAGCTTACTTCCTCTTAAAGGTTTCTTTTTGAAAATTCAGGTAAGGTAAACAGAATGCCTCCGAAGCGAATAATGTGGTTTTTATTTGTTTGAAATGTTTTTATTAATCCTATTTCCTTTTTATTAGAAAACAATCCTTATATTTGTCCCTTGTATTATTAATTTAATGACAAATGACACTTATGAAGACATTGAATTTTATGAAGACGCTGCTTTTATTGGTAGCTATAGTAGGCTTGAGCTCTTGTGGCGACAAGTATTATTCAGATGATTATTTGCGAAACAGTAATGCAAAGTTATGCGGAAAGACTTGGGTGAATGATTCTGATAAAAATGATGCGGATGAATGGGTGCGCCATACATTGAAGTTTGATGATAGCGGACGGCTGGCAGAAACTTATGCTTATTATCATTTGAATGAAAACCAACCTTACCGGACAGAAACAAATAATCTGACTTGGTCCTGGATAGACGATTCGATGGAAGGAATTGTTTTTGACTATGGCGTAAACGGGATGACTTATTTTGATAATGTGTGGGTGCGCGAACATAATCTTTCCGGAAAGCTGAACGGAAAGGTCGTTGTATTTGTTGATTCAAAATACAACAGAAACTAATTTAGAAAAGGAGATAGAAAGATGAAAGGCTATTTAAAGATTCTGCTGGTACTGCTGCTGGCTGTCGGACTGGCATCCTGTGAAGACGATCAGGGAGAGATTGAATATGTCATTGCCGGACGGGCATGGACAGGAGATGTGGGGATGAATGCCGATAATGGTGAAGCCTTGTTTAGTACCTTTGAATTCGGGCTTGACGGTTTTGGGGTGGAAACCCAGTTTTATGCTTCTGACGGCGCTTTGTATGATCAGTATCGTTTCCGGTGGTATTGGGGCGACTCTTATAATCGTAATTTAGTGTTGGATTACGGAACTAACGGTATTTCTTTTATGGATGACGTAAGAGTATACGGAGATCGGCTGAGCGGTATCTTTTATCTTTCGGACAATGCACCGGGATTTAATTTTGAGCTTAGGATGGAATAATACTTATATTTGACAGGTGAGATATATCAAAATGGGCGTGAAACAACTATTTCACGCCCATTTTTAGTATCATTTTCTGAGAAACAATTTCTTGAATGCCGGGGGATAAGGAGTTTCAAATTCCATCAGCTGATCTGTTACCGGATGATAGAAACAAAGTTTGAAAGCATGCAACGCCAGACGCCCGAGAGGATTGGGACCGCCGTCGATACCGTAACGCCCGTCTCCGATCAGAGGATGCCCTAAATCCTGCATATGTACACGTATCTGATTTTTACGTCCGGTTTCCAGTCGCAGTTCTACCAATGAATATCCATTGGCGCGTTTGATAGTGCGATAGTGGGTGATTGATTTGGAACCACCGTCATCGTAGCTGCTTGAACTGACATATAAGGTACGGTCTGTCAACCAGGATACGACGGTGTCGCTGTCCTTTTCCATCTCGCCGGTAACTACTGCTACATAACGACGGTCCGTCACGATGTCATGCCAGTGGTCACGCAGTGTACGTTGTGTCTTTTCATCTTTGGCAAACATCATCAATCCTGAGGTGTCACGATCCAGACGATGAACTACAAAAATACGGTTTCCACGCCCCGAACGCCCCACATATTCACTTAAGATATGCTGTGCTGTGCGTTCCTTTTGCCGGTCGGTGCCAACAGAGAGTAAGCCTTCTTTTTTCTCTACTACGATGATATAAGCGTCTTCATAGACGATTTTCAGCAGCGGATGACGGAATTCCTTTTTATTCTTATCTTTGCTGATAAGCACTTTCATGCCCGGTTGCAGAGGGAAGTTGAACTGTGTCGTAATCACATTGTCAACCAGTACGATTCGTTTGCTGAGCAGTGACTTTAGCTTGGTACGGCTGGCATCAGGCATTTTCGCTGCGAGGAAGTCCATTAGTTCCATAGGCTCTTTCACCAGATAACCTGTATATTGCGCACGTGCCTTTTCGGCCGGAGTTCGTTTCATTCTTTTCATATTCGTTTCCTTATTTAAGTTCGAGCAGCACTACGTTTTCCACGTGATGGGTATGTGGGAACATATCTACCGGTTGCACTGCTTTCACACGGTATTTAACGTCGAGCAACTGAAGATCACGGGCTTGCGTTGCCGGATTACAACTAACATATACAATTCGTTTTGGTTCGGCAAACAAGATTACGTCTACCACATCCTGATGCATTCCTGCCCGGGGAGGATCGGTGATAATTACGTCCGGACGTCCATACTGATTGATGAAGTCCTGAGTCAGGATATCCTTCATGTCTCCGGCAAAGAACAACGTATTCTCTATTCCATTAATTTCCGCATTTACTTTCGCATCTTCAATGGCTTCGGGCACGTATTCGATGCCAATCACTTGCCGTGCCTGTCGCGATACAAAGTTAGCAATGGTTCCTGTTCCGGTATACAGGTCATACACCAGTTCGCCACCCGTTAATCCGGCAAAGTCGCGCGCTACCTTATAGAGGTTGTATGCCTGCCCCGAATTGGTCTGATAGAACGATTTCGGTCCCACTTTGAAACGCAGGCCCTCCATCTCTTCAAAGATATGGTCGTTGCCACGGAATACGTGTACATCGAGATCATTGATGGTGTCGTTGCATTTATTATTAATAATGTATAGGAGAGAGGTTATTTCCGGAAATTGGTCGGCCACATACTGCAATAACTGCTTGAAGAGGTCCATTTCATGCTCTTCGGTAATTTTACAAATTAGAATTACCATCAGTTCGCCGGTACTTGAAGTACGCACAATCATGTTGCGGAGCATTCCTTCCTGTGAACGAAGGTTGATGAAAGAGTAATTGTGCTCGTAAGCATAATCACGGATTGTGTTTCGGATGCGATTGGAAATATCGTCTTGTAACCAACACTTTTCGATAGCCAGCACTTTGTCGAATGCTCCCGGGATATGGAATCCCACTGCATTCATCTGGTCGTACTTTACATCCTGTTTCACTTCTTCTGCTGTCAGCCAGCGTTTGTTTGAGAAGGTAAATTCCAGTTTGTTCCGATAAAATTCGGTTTTGGCAGATCCCAGGATAGGAGAGATCTCCGGTAATTCGATCTTGCCGATGCGACGGAGGTTATCTTCCACCTGTTTCTGTTTGTATTTGATTTGTTCGGCGTAAGGCAATACCTGCCATTTGCATCCGCCGCATACGCCATAGTGTTGGCAAAAAGGAACGGCACGTATCGGCGAGAGTTCGTGAAACTTCACCGCTTCGGCCTCGGCATATTTATTCTTTTTTCTTTTGACTTGCAGATCCACCACATCGCCCGGCACTACGTAAGGCACAAAAACTACCAGGTCATTTACTTTTGCGATGGCTTTTCCTTCGGCAGCCACATCCGTTATTGTCACCTTCTCCAGCAGGGGAAGTTCTTTTTTCTTTCTAGCCACAATACTCCTTGAATTATATTAAAATGATTTCTTTATGTATAAAGCGTGAATATATAAAATCACCATTCTACGCCATATTAATAAAATCTTTCGCAAAAGTAGGTATTTTTTTTCGTATTTCTCTATATGAAGTGAAATAATGCAGATTGCAATGTCGAAATTGCATTTTGATAGAAAGTTTTTCATATAAAAGTTTTCTGGTTTGCGAAATATCCTTAGATTTGCGAACAGAAAAGAATCACAACTAATAACTTTAAAATCGTATTATGGACAAAAAAAGAGTTTATACCTTTGGTAATGGACTGGCAGAAGGAAAAGCCGGTATGCGAAACTTACTTGGGGGCAAAGGTGCGAACCTTGCCGAAATGAATCTGATCGGTGTCCCCGTACCTCCGGGCTTCACAATTACAACTGACGTTTGTACCGAATATTACGAGATGGGACAGGAAAAGGTCGTATCTCTCCTGAAAGAAGAAGTAGAAAAAGCCATTGCAAATATAGAGAACCTGATGCGTTCAAAATTTGGTGACGTAGAGAATCCGTTGCTGGTTTCTGTGCGTTCGGGTGCGCGTGCATCCATGCCGGGCATGATGGATACGATCCTGAACTTGGGATTGAACGATGAAGTGGTTGAAGGCTTGACCCGTAAAACAGGAAATGCCCGTTTTGCATGGGATTCTTACCGCCGTTTCGTACAGATGTATGGTGATGTAGTATTGGGTATGAAGCCTGTTAACAAAGAAGACCAGGATCCGTTTGAAGCCATCATCGAAGAGGTGAAACATGCCAAAGGCGTGAAATTGGATAACGAGCTTGAGGTAGAAGACCTGAAAGAACTCGTGAAGAAATTTAAAGCTGCTGTAAAAGCACAGACCGGCAAGGATTTCCCGACTTGTGCATACGAACAGCTTTGGGGAGCAATTTGTGCCGTATTTAATTCATGGATGAATGAACGCGCCATCCTGTACCGTAAGATGGAGGGAATTCCTGACGAATGGGGTACTGCCGTAAGTGTTCAGGCAATGGTATTCGGTAATATGGGCGATGGTTCTGCTACAGGTGTTTGCTTCTCACGCGATGCTGCCACAGGTGAGGACCTTTTCAATGGTGAATACCTGATCAATGCACAGGGCGAGGACGTTGTTGCCGGAATCCGTACTCCGCAACAGATCACGAAGATCGGTTCTCAGCGTTGGGCTCAGTTGGCCGGTGTGAGCGAAGAAGAGCGTGCTTCGAAATACCCTTCTATGGAAGAAGCAATGCCGGAAATATATAAACAACTGGACGAATTGCAGACTAAGCTCGAAAATCACTATAAAGATATGCAGGACATGGAGTTCACCGTTCAGGAAGGCAAACTTTGGTTCCTTCAGACACGTAACGGTAAACGTACCGGTGCTGCCATGGTAAAAATCGCAATGGATCTGTTCCGTCAGGGAATGATTGATGAAAAGACTGCCCTGATGCGTGTAGAACCCAATAAGCTGGATGAATTACTCCACCCGGTATTCGATAAGTCTGCTTTGAAACAGGCTAAAGTGTTGACTCGCGGTTTGCCGGCTTCTCCGGGTGCTGCTACCGGTCAGATTGTATTCTTTGCTGACGACGCTGCCGAATGGCATGCTGCCGGAAAACGCGTTGTAATGGTTCGTATTGAAACATCACCGGAAGATTTGGCCGGTATGGCAGTTGCTGAAGGCATTTTGACCGCACGCGGAGGTATGACTTCACATGCAGCCGTGGTTGCCCGCGGCATGGGTAAATGTTGTGTTTCGGGAGCCGGTGCACTGAACATCGACTATAAAGCCCGTACAGTAGAAGTGGACGGCGTGTTGCTGAAAGAGGGTGATTTCATCTCTTTGAACGGTAGTACGGGTGAAGTTTACCAAGGTAAAGTAGAAACGAAGGCTGCTGAGTTATCGGGTGATTTTTCCGATTTGATGAAGTTGGCCGATAAATATACTCGCCTGCAAGTACGTACTAATGCCGACACTCCGCATGATGCTGAGGTTGCCCGTAACTTCGGTGCGGTAGGTATAGGCCTTTGCCGTACGGAACACATGTTCTTTGAAGGTGAAAAAATTAAGGCTATGCGTGAAATGATCCTGGCAGAAAATGCTGAAGGGCGCCGCAAAGCACTGGCTAAGATCCTTCCGTATCAGCAAGCCGACTTCAAAGGTATCTTTAAGGCTATGTCCGGTTGTCCGGTGACCGTACGCCTGCTCGATCCTCCTTTGCATGAATTCGTTCCTCACGATCTGAAAGGACAGCAAGAAATGGCCGATACGATGGGGGTAAGCCTGCAATATATCCAGCAGCGTGTAGAATCACTTTGCGAACACAACCCGATGTTGGGTCACCGCGGTTGCCGTTTGGGAAATACGTATCCCGAAATCACACAGATGCAGACTCGTGCCATTTTGGGTGCCGCTCTTGAACTGAAGAAAGAAGGAATAGAAACACATCCCGAAATCATGGTGCCGCTGACAGGTATTCTTTACGAGTTCCAGCAGCAGGAAAGTGTGATCCGTGCCGAAGCAGAAAAGCTTTTCGAAGAGGTGGGAGACCGCATTGACTTCAAGGTCGGAACCATGATCGAAATTCCTCGTGCAGCTCTGACTGCCGACCGTATCGCTTCGTCTGCCGAGTTCTTCTCGTTCGGAACCAACGACTTGACTCAGATGACTTTCGGTTACTCTCGTGACGATATCGCTTCTTTCCTTCCGGTTTATCTGGAGAAGAAGATCTTGAAGGTAGATCCGTTCCAGGTACTCGACCAGAATGGTGTAGGCCAGTTGGTACGTATGGCAACCGAAAAAGGGCGTGCTATCCGTCCGGATTTGAAATGCGGTATCTGCGGTGAACATGGCGGTGAGCCTTCATCTGTGAAGTTCTGCCATAAAGTAGGTTTGAATTACGTTAGTTGTTCTCCGTTCCGTGTGCCTATTGCACGTCTGGCAGCGGCGCAAGCAGCTATCGAAGACTAAATAGATTTCAGATAACTGGTTAGGCGAGGCTACCCGTGAAAGGGTAGCCTCGTTTTTTTATGGAAACAGAATAAGAGAAAGCAGAAGCAGGGGGAGTGGATAAAATGTAGAGTGAATATTTGTATAATTCAAATAAAAATATTTCCTTTATCTTATGAAACCTTACTTATTATATTTTTAACAAACTAAAATTACAGAATTATGAAAAGAAATCTTGTGTTTGTATTGTTTGTCCTTGTTTCGGTTGTGGGCTTTTCTCAAGTGAGCTGGAATGCCAAAGTGGGAATGAATATCAGTAATTATACCGGTGATTTTGAAATGAATGCCAAAGTAGGATTCAAGATAGGCGGTGGTATGGAGTATGGATTTAATGAAATCTGGTCTTTGCAACCCTCTTTGTTCGTATCTTCCAAAGGTGTCAAGAAGGATGAACTGAGTGTGAATGCTGTTTATCTGGAACTGCCGGTTATGGCTGCGGCGCGTTTCAAAGTAGCCGATAATATCAATATTGTGTTGAGTGCCGGTCCTTATTTTGCTTGCGGTATCGGGGGTAATTCTAAAGTCGATTTAGGTAAAGGACGTTTGGAAGTTGATACCTTTGGCGACGACGGTCTGCTGAAACGTGGCGATGTAGGTTTGGGTATCGGTGTTGCCGCGGAGTTTGGCAAGATCATCGCAGGGCTTGACGGTCAGTTCGGATTTGTCGATGTAATGGACGACGTAAATGGTAAAAATCTGAATGTTTCAATCAGTGTAGGTTATAAGTTCTGAGAAACCGATAAATATTAAAATAGAGAAGCCGCTGTAAATCAACTACAAGCGGCTTTTCTTTTATATTCACTCAGCGAATAGTGGCGGAAATAGTTGTTTAATTAATGAATATACTATACTTTTGCGCCCCGAAACAAAAGTGAAATAATTCTTTTGTTTGTTTTCAAAATAGGTACATTTAATTAAAACTACTAAGAAGATGAAAAAGATTGTATTGTTTTTATTTGTTGCTATTGCAACTTTATCTGTCAAAGCTCAGGACATTTACATGGGAGGTACCGTAGGTTTGTGGCGTAATGATGACGCTAATACTACTTCTTTCAAGCTCGCTCCGGAAATCGGATACAACCTGAGTGAACAATGGGCACTGGGCGTTGAACTCCAGTTTAACCATGATTATATAAGTCATAAAACGATTAATTCTTTTGCTATTGCTCCTTATGCACGCTTTTCTTATTACGAGAACAAGATTGTACGTCTGTTTATCGATGGTGGGTTTGGCTTTGCTACCACTAAGGTGAAAGATGGCGGAGATGCAATAAACGGTTTTGAGATCGGTCTGAAACCGGGTATTGCCATAAAACTGAACCAACATTTCAGTTTGGTTGCCAAATGTGGTTTCTTGGGTTATAAGGACGACTATATGAATAACAGCGGATTCGGCTTTAGCGCAAGTAGCGAAGACTTAACATTCGGATTCCATTACGAATTTTAATCAAATAGGTTTCAACGAAATAGGGTGGCTTCCCTTCATAAGGAAGTCACCCTATTTTATTTAGTCCGTTATTCTTTGGCTCAGTCCGCCATCTTTTTCAGTTTCTTGAAGTGTTCTATCACTGCCAGATAATCTCTGTCGGAACAGGCATCGAATTTACCCCACAAGTCTCCTAAAACCACTGCACCTCCGAATCCGAAATCCTTTACTTCCAGTATATTCTCCGGCGTGATGCCTCCCAAAGCCATTACTTTGCCATCGATGATTTTGTCTTTACCTGCCTGACGCAATTCTTCAGCCGTGTAAGGCGAGTTATATCCTTCTTTTGAGATACTGTCGTAAATCGGGCTCATAAACACATAGTCGTAAAAGTGTTTTTTGTTTTTCACTTCCTCCACCGAGTGGCAGGAACAACTGATATGCCCGGAGTAGTCATGCGGCTCTTTCGGGTTGCGGGCATTCAGGTGAATTCCCATCAGGTTGAATTCTTCTTTCAGGTAGAAGTGTTCATGGGTGACAATGCGTTTATGATATTTTTCCGGAATCAGTGTGAGCAAGCGTTCCGAATACATAGCCGGCGTTTCCGGTTTCCTGAGATGCAGAATATCCAATCCCTCTTCAAAGAGAGCAGTGATAATCTTATCTTCTTCTACAAAGAAAGTAGGCGTCGTTACTACGATAAGTTTCATTTCTGTTGTTAAACTGTTAAGTTTAGCAAAGTTAGTAATTAACTTACTCAGAAACCAACCTTTATAGTGAAAATATGTTAGATTGCAATGTCCGTAAGTCAATTGTCCATAGTTTGCCTGCCAGAACCTCGCCGAATCCGCAGATAATCTTCAGGACTTCGGTTGCTTCCACACTGCCCGTCACTGCCGGTGTTACTCCGACTACCCCTTTGGGAGGAGGAGGCATACGCAACATCTCTTCTTCATCCGGATAGAGGTCACGGTATGTTTTCCGTTGTGTCTCGCTCCCGTAGTTAAAGACAGAAACCTGTCCCTCGAAACCACAGATGGCACCGTATACATAGGGTTTTCCCAACTCTACACAGACGTCACTTATCAGATATCGGGTGATAAAGTTATCGCATCCGTCCACTACGATGTCGTACTGCCTTATCAATTCACGGGCATTGTCTTTGCTGAGCCGTCCCGGACAGGCATTTACCTCTATTTCCCGGTTCAGGGCACTGAGCCGCAGTGAAGCGCAAATCGCTTTTAGGTCTCCTACCTCTTCTTCCGTATAGAGCACCTGCCTTTGCAGATTGCTGAGGCTTACTTCATCGTTATCCACCAGTCCGATGGTACCTACTCCTGCACCCGCCAGATAGAGGGCGATGGGAGAACCCAGTCCTCCTACGCCCACAATCAATACTTTGGCAGCTTTGAGTTTTGCTTGTCCTGCTTCTCCTATTTCCGGAAGCATGATTTGCCTGTTGTATCTTTCCATGATTCGTCTTGATCGTTAGCATTGAGTCAGGGTCAGTGCCGTGTCCCAGTCTTTGTAAACGGGTATCCGCCCCAGTGAACGCAGTGCGGCATCCACTTCCACGGCTTTCCGTTCGTCGCTGACATGAAACTGCTCCAGTGCCTGCGGATAGGTAAAGTAGCCTCCCGGTTCCGTTTTACTTTCGGCGCTCATGGTAGTCACCCCGAGCGTAGCCATGTGGTTACGGAACTCTGCGCTTTCGCGGGTAGAGTAGGAGATATCCACATCGTGGTCGAAGATGCGCATGGCAAAAGTCACCTGTGCCAGTTCCCGGTCGTTCATCACAACATTAGGTTGGAAACCTCCGTTCTCCGAGGGGCGCATCCGGGGGAAGTTGACGCTATATTTCGTTTTCCAGTAGTGCTTTTGCAGATAGCGCAGATGGTAGGCCATCATTGTGACATCCGTGCGCCATTCTTCCAGACCGATCAGTACCCCCATGCCTATTTTGTGTACACCTGCTTGTCCCATACGGTCAAAACCATTGACACGCCACTCAAATTTCGATTTCATGCCACGGGGATGATACACATTATAATTGGTTTTGTTGTAAGTCTCCTGAAAGCAGATGACTCCATTCAGTCCGGCATACGTAAGCCGTTCATATTCTTCTGCTCTAAGTGGCATTACCTCAATTTGCAGATTAGAGAAATAAGGCTTTGCCAGCAGGAGGGCCCGTTCAATGTAATCTACTCCTGCTTTGGCAGGATTTTCGCCTGTTACTAACAGCAGATTTTCGAACGGAGCCAGTTTCTTGATCGCTTTGTACTCGTTTACCATTTCCTCTTCCGTAAGGATGGTCCGTTTCATCGGATTATTGTGGTTAAAGCCACAGTATACACACGAGTTTGTACAAGAATTTGTAATATAGAGTGGAACGAACATCGAAATTGTCTTTCCGAAGCGTTCCAGCGTATATTTCCGGCTGAGACGCGCCATAGTCTCCAGATAGGGGGCGGCAGCCGGCGAAATCAATGCCATAAAATCGTTTACATCGCAATGTTCCTTTGACAATGCGCGGCGCACATCGGCGTCGGTTTTGGAATAGATGATTTTAGTCGTCTCTTCCCAGGAAATCTTTTCTAATTCATCTGAAAACATTTTATTTTTTCTTTTTATTCTTCTGATTTATTTTCTTCAATGTGTTCCGCACAGTCGTTTTTACAGCGGTCGAATACAGTTCCGTATCTGTGCTTTCCAGTATGGTCCGCAGTTCGTTGAGCAGTTCGGGTTCGTGCTTGCACAGGTGGTAGGCCATTCGGACGGCTAAGGATTGCACGCCTATGCTTTCGTGGCGAGACAGCATGCAATCCAGACAGAAGTTAAGCAATTCAACCGATGGGATTTCTTCGGCGGGAGCATGGTAGAGTATGGAGAGAAGCAGGCGCTTGGAACCATCGTGTTTGCAGGTCACCAGCCTTCCGGTCAGTTCTTCCCGGAGCGGGGCGAACCAATCGGGGTATTGCCTGCAAAGTTTATCGCATACCCACAGTGCCCGCCAGGAGACCAATAGCTTCTCGTCTGTCGTCAGATGATAGAGGGCCTCAAAGTTCTCCGGCTGCTGGCGGATCTCCTCAATGATCCGGTCTATGGATAGTTCGGAGATGGGTACGTCCAATGCTTTCCGGTATTCGTCTGTTCTTTCCATGACAGTTGGTCTTACTCTTGTTTTTTAGTTTTCTTTAAATCCCGGCTCAGTCGCATTGCGCAGAAGTTCGGTCCGCACATGGTGCAATATTCTCCGTCCGTGTGTCGTCCGGCATGGAAATAAGAGAATGCGCGTTCCGGGTCGAGTGACAAGTCGAACTGGTCTTTCCAGCGGAATTCATAGCGTGCTTTGCTCAACGCATTGTCCCGTACCTGGGCTCCCGGATGCCCCTTGGCCAGGTCGGCTGCATGGGCGGCAATCTTATAGGTGATCACTCCGACGCGTACATCTTCTTTATCGGGCAATGCCAGGTGCTCCTTGGGCGTCACGTAGCAGAGCATAGCTGTTCCGAGCCAGCCTATTTGTGCCGCACCGATTGCAGAGGTGATGTGGTCGTATCCCGGTGCAATATCCGTCACTAACGGGCCGAGTGTATAGAACGGGGCATTGTGGCACTTCTCGATCTGGCGTTCCATGTTCTCGCGGATTTTGTGCATCGGCACGTGTCCGGGCCCTTCGATGAAGGCTTGTACGTTCTTTTCCCAGGCGCGCACCACCAGTTCGCCCATGGTATCAAGTTCGGCAAACTGTGCCTCGTCATTGGCATCGTGGGTGGAACCCGGTCGCAAACCGTCTCCCAATGATACCGCTACGTCATATTGTGCCAGAATATCACAGATGTCGTCAAAGTGTTCGTAAAGGAAACTCTCGCGGTCGTGCACCAGGCACCATTTACTCATGATGCTCCCGCCGCGGGATACGATTCCGCAAAGCCTCTTTTCCGCCAGGTGCACATTGTGCCGGCGGATTCCCGCATGAATGGTGAAGTAGTCCACTCCCTGCTCGCACTGTTCTATCAGTGTGTCGCGATACAGTTCCCAGGATAGGTCCTCTACTTTGCCGTTTACCTTTTCCAGTGCCTGATAGATGGGTACCGTACCCACCGGAACCGGGCAGTTGCGTATGATCCATTCCCGTGTTTCGTGTATGTTTTCTCCCGTTGAAAGATCCATCAGCGTGTCACCTCCCCATTTGCAGCTCCATATCGCTTTCTCCACCTCTTCGTCGATGCTCGACGTGGTTGCGGAGTTACCGATGTTGGTATTGATCTTTACCAGAAAGTTACGGCCGATAATCATTGGTTCGGCTTCGGGATGATTGATGTTGGCAGGCAGAACCGCCCGTCCTTCGGCTATCTCTTGGCATACAAATTCAGGAGTAATGTGAGTATCGATACCCAGTTCCTCACAGTTCATGTTTTCGCGGATAGCCACATATTCCATTTCCGGAGTGATGATACCTTGTTTGGCATATGCCATTTGGGTGATATGTTTCCCGGATTTGGCCCGGTAGGGCAGTGCGATGTGCTCAAAGCGGAGAGGGTCGAGGCTTTTGTCGTCCCGCCGCATCCGTCCGTATTCCGAACTGATCTCCGGAAGTTGCTCTACATCCCCCCTTTTCAGTATCCATTCTTCCCGTAGCCGGGGGAGACCTTTTTTCAGGTCAATCTCTATGTCCGGATCACTGAAAGGTCCACTTGTATCATAGATATATACGTGTGGGTTGGGAGTTATGATTTTCTTCTCTCCTTCGAAAGTGGTGCTGGGCACTTGCTCTACTTTCCGCATACCTACGCGGATTTCGGGGAAAAGTTTTCCGGACAGGTATACTTTCTCGGAGCGGGGGAATTTTATTCTTTGTTCCATAAATTCGTTATTAGAGGTGGGACTGTTTTTTTATTCGTTTAAAAATGCCGTCAGCGGTGAACTTGCTTCTGCCACCAATCCGGTAGTCTGCATGCCGAGTCCTGCTTCATAGCCCATTCGTCCTGCTTCGACTGCCTGCTTGAAAGCCTTTGCCATTTCTACCGGGTTGCCGGCTACGGCAATGGCAGTATTTACCAGACACGCCGATGCTCCCATCTCCATCGCTTCTGCCGCATGGCTCGGCGCACCGATTCCGGCATCCACTATTACCGGGATACCCGCCTGTTCGATAATGATGTGGATGAATTCTTTGGTCTGCAAACCTTTGTTGGTTCCGATCGGTGCTCCCAACGGCATCACTGTGGCCGCTCCCGCCTCTTCCAGTTGTTTGCAGAGCACCGGGTCGGCCTGGCAATAAGGCAGTACCACAAATCCGAGTTTCACGAGTCGTTCGGTTGCTTTCAGAGTCTCTACCGAGTCGGGCAGCAGATAGCGCGGATCCGGGTGTATCTCCAGCTTCAGCCAGTTGGTCCCGAAGGCTTCGCGTGCCATTTGTCCGGCAAACACCGCTTCTTCCGCATTGCGCACTCCCGAGGTATTGGGCAGCAGTTGGATGTGTGGATGCACGATATGTTTCAGCATGTCGTCTTCCGAATTCTCCATGTCGATACGTTTCATGGCCACTGTTACCATTTCGGTGCCCGAGGCCAGTATCGATTGTTCCATCAATTCGTTTGAGTTGAACTTTCCTGTTCCCAGGAAGAGGCGGGAGTTGAATTCACGTCCCGCAATAATTAGCTTTTCCATTTCTGATTTTGTTTTGAGCTCACCACAGATTACACGGATTTTCACAGATTAATAATTTATTTTACTGAGAGTTAAATTAAAGAATCTGTGAAAATCCGTGTAATCTGTGGTGAACTCGTATTCATTTCCTTATATGTTTAGAATCCTTCTTGTTTCTTCTACCGGGTCCGGCGCTTGCAGGATGGCTCCTGAGAGGGCGATGCCGTTTACGCCTGTTTTCATGATGGCAGGGATATCTTCCGTTACGATGCCTCCGATGGCGACTACCGGAATCCGGATGCCGCATTCATCCATTTGCGATAAAATAGAGGTATATCCTTCGAGTCCCAGTACGGGGCTGAGGTTCTTCTTGGTTGTAGTAAACCGGAACGGGCCGATGCCCAGATAGTCGGCACCGGCGCTGAAGTGCATTTTCACGTCTTCAAAAGTATTGGCTGTACCTCCGATGATGAATGCTTCGCCCAGGATTTTTCTGGCTTCGCTGACAGGCATGTCTTTTTTGCCCAGATGCACTCCGTCCACTTCCAGTTTTTGGGCGAGTTCCACATGATCGTCAAGAATCAGGATGGCCCCGTGTGTCTTGCAAAGAGGTTTCAGCTGCCGGGCTACTGTTTCCACCTCTTCCGGAGATGCCTCTTTCATGCGCAGTTGTATCCATTTGCATCCTCCTTCGAGGGCCATACATGCCGATTCGAAATAAGAGTATTTCCCGGTCTGGTGAGTGATAAATTGCAGGCTCAGCATGATTTATCCTCCACAGGCTGCTTTAATCACAATCAGGTTGTCATTCTCGTGCAGGCTGAATTCGTCCCATTGCGGACGTGGGATCATTTGGTTGTTCACAGCGATGGCAATGCCGTTTTCGGGAAGTTGCAATTGCGTGGCAAGCCCGGTGATGGTGCTTGCGGTAGTTTCCACTTCTTTGTTGTTCACTTGTACTTTCATATTCGTATATGTATTTATAGATAAATGAAAGTAAATACAAAGAGAGTGCATGCGGAGAGAAACGATAAGAAGAAATACACAATCCCTTCGGCAGTACTAACTGCATCAGGTTCTTAGGGTATGATCTCAGCCACCGGGTGGCACCCCTTTGTCTTTACAGGAGCAAAGTAAGTGAAAAAGGAGATAAGAAAAAAGTAAATCAGGGATTATTTCACCACGGAGTAGGCAGAGAGTGGTGCAGAGGAAACAAAAGACGCAGAGGACACCAGAGTCAAATTCGTTCTTTTCCCGAATTTGAAACTCTGTGTCCTCTGCGTCCTCTGTGGTGAATACTTCTGAATTACAGTCGTTTTTCCACTACATCCCAGTCGATGATCTCCCACAGTTTATTTACGTGGTCGGCCCGCCGGTTCTGATAGTCGAGATAATAAGCGTGTTCCCACACATCGAATCCCAGTAGCGGTTTTAGTCCGGCACGCACCGGGTTGCTTCCATTGGCTTCTTTGGTGATATGCAGTTTCCCGTTTTTGTCCACAGACAGCCAGGCCCATCCCGAACCGAACAATCCTACGGCAGCCGCATTAAATTCTTTCTTGAAGTTCTCAAAGCTTCCAAAGTCGCGTTTGATGGCTTCTCCCAACTTACCTTCCGGTTCGTTTTTCGCCGGTTTCGGTGCGAATTGCAGGAAGTAGAGTGTGTGGTTCAGCACCTGTCCGGCATTGTTGAAGATGGCTCCGTCGGGAGCCGAAGCTACGATGGCTTCTACTGTTTTTCCTTCAAATTCGGTGCCCGGAACGAGGCTATTGAGATTGTTTACATATGTTTGAAGATGTTTACCATAATGGTAATCAATGGTCTGCTGACTGATTACAGGTTCCAGCGCATTGTTTGCGTACGGAAGTTTAGGCATTTCGTAAGTCATGGTTGTAAATATTAAAGACATTAATAATGTATTCATAAATTCAAATCTTTTATTTCATTTCTATAAATATATAACGGGATATAGGGCCTAAATGTTCGGAGTTGTCCAAACTTTCCTCTATCTTTGCCAGTGAATAGAGATTTAACAGATAAATTTTATGCCCGACTATATCGAAGAACTTAATGAAAGCCAGCGTGCAGCGGTGCTCTACGGTGATGGTCCTTCACTGGTCATTGCCGGTGCCGGTTCCGGAAAGACACGCGTACTTACTTATAAGATAGCCTATCTGCTTGAGAACGGTTACAATCCCTGGAACATCCTGGCACTGACTTTTACCAACAAAGCCGCCCGTGAGATGAAAGAGCGCATTGCCCGGCAGGTGGGCGAACAGCGTGCACGGTATCTCTGGATGGGTACATTCCATTCGGTGTTCTCCCGTATTCTTCGTGCCGAGGCATCCCACATCGGATTTACGTCACAGTTCACCATTTACGACTCGGCGGACAGCAAGAGCCTGCTCCGTTCCATCATCAAGGAGATGGGGCTTGACGAAAAGACCTATAAACCCGGCAGTGTGCAGGCTCGCATTTCCAATGCCAAGAACCATTTGGTGTCTCCTTCGGGCTATGCTGCCAACAAGGAGGCTTACGAGGCAGATGCTGCGGCCAAGATGCCTGCCATACGCGACATTTACAGCCGTTACTGGGAGCGTTGCCGGCAAGCCGGAGCAATGGATTTCGATGATTTGCTGGTCTATACCTATATTCTTTTCCGCGATTTTCCCGAAGTGCTGGCGCGCTATCGTGAGCAGTTCCGTTATGTGCTTGTCGACGAGTATCAGGACACCAACTATGCGCAGCATAGCATTGTGTTGCAGCTCACTAAGGAGAATCAGCGTGTTTGTGTGGTGGGTGACGATGCGCAGAGCATCTACTCTTTCCGGGGAGCCGACATCGACAATATTTTGTATTTCACCAAGATATATCCCGACACAAAAGTCTTCAAGCTGGAGCAGAATTACCGTTCTACCCAGACCATCGTCCGTGCAGCCAACAGCCTGATCGAAAAGAACGAGCGGCAGATCCCCAAAGAGGTTTTCTCCGAGAAAGAACGGGGAGAAGCCATCGGTGTATTCCAAGCCTACAGCGATGTGGAAGAGGGCGATATCGTGACCAATAAAATCGCCCAGCTGCGTCGCGAACACGATTATGGCTATTCTGATTTTGCGATCCTTTACCGCACCAATGCCCAAAGCCGTGTCTTCGAGGAGGCCTTGCGTAAGCGGAGCATGCCTTATAAGATTTACGGCGGCCTCTCTTTCTATCAGCGTAAGGAAATAAAAGACATCATAGCTTATTTCCGTCTGGTGGTCAATCCCAACGATGAAGAGGCGTTCAAGCGGATTATCAATTATCCGGCACGCGGCATCGGTGATACTACGGTGGGGAAAATTATCAAAGCCGCTACCGACAACAATGTCAGTCTGTGGACTGTGCTGTGCGAACCCATCACTTACGGACTTACTATCAATAAAAATACACACACCAAGTTGCAAGGCTTTCGTGAACTGATCGAACAGTTCATGACCGAGGTGGCGGAGAAGAATGCCTATGAAATAGGTACGGCAATCATCCGCCAGTCCGGCATTATCAATGACGTCTGTCAGGACAATTCGCCCGAAAACCTGAGCCGCAAAGAGAATATCGAGGAACTGGTGAACGGTATGAATGATTTCTGTGCCATGCGTCAGGAAGAGGGGAACACAAATGTTTCACTGATCGACTTTCTCTCCGAAGTATCCCTGCTCACCGATCAGGATTCCGATAAGGAGGGAGATGGTGAGAAGGTGACTTTGATGACGGTGCATTCTGCCAAAGGGCTGGAGTTCCGCAATGTATTTGTGGTAGGGTTGGAAGAGAATCTCTTCCCCAGTGGCATGGCGGGCGATTCACCGCGCGCGATGGAAGAAGAACGCCGCCTGTTCTACGTCGCCATCACCCGTGCCGAGGAACACTGTTTCCTCTCGTTTGCCAAAACCCGTTTCCGTTACGGAAAGATGGAGTTCGGCAGTCCCAGTCGGTTCCTGAGGGATATCGATACCCGCTTCCTGCAACTTCCGCAGGAGGCAGCTTTAGGCCGTAGCGTTGACGAAGGAGCCGGCCGTTTCCGCCGCGAAATGGAGGAGGGATACTCCCGCCGTCCGTCTGCCGAGCGTTTTTCTGCCCGTCCGTCTGCCGACCGTCCGCAGCGTGAACGTCCGAAGGAGCAGATCATTGCTCCGACCGTCCCCCGTAACTTGAAGAGGGTGAGTGGTACCACGGTATCCCCATCGGCAGCTCCCGGAGCCGGCATTACAGGTGTACAACCCGGGCAGACCATTGAACACGAGCGTTTCGGCATAGGTCAGGTGATTCGTGTCGAAGGTTCGGGCGACAATGCCAAAGCAACGATCCATTTCCGTAATGCGGGCGATAAACAGTTGCTGCTGCGTTTTGCGAGATTTAAAGTAATAGAATAATTATTCACCACAGAGTAACACAGAGTTCACAGAGGAAGAATTTAAGATCTTTCTATAAACCTGGAAAATAAAAACTCCGTGTCCTCTGTGTCCTCTGTGGTGAACCTTGTAGTTGACTATGATAGATTTTACCCAATTTCCCTCTCCGTGCTATATCATGGAGGAAGAATTGCTGAGAAAGAACCTCAGTCTGATAAAGAGTGTGGCCGACCGGGCCGGAGTTGAAATCATCCTTGCTTTCAAGTCTTTTGCCATGTGGCGTTCATTCCCTATTTTCAGGGAATACATCGGACATTCCACGGCAAGCTCCGTCTACGAGGCGCGCCTGGCACTCGAAGAGTTCGGCAGTAAGGCACACACTTATTCTCCGGCTTATACCGAAGCCGACTTTCTGGAAATCATGCGTTGCAGCAGTCATATCACGTTCAATTCCATGGTGCAGTTCCACCGGTTCTACCCGATGACCGTAGCCGGAGGCAGTGACATTTCTTGCGGCATTCGCATCAATCCCGAATATTCCGAAGTGGAGACCGAACTCTATAATCCGTGCGCTCCCGGCACCCGTTTCGGCATCACTGCCGATCTGCTGCCCGAACAGTTGCCGCAGGGGATCGAGGGTTTTCATTGCCATTGCCATTGTGAATCATCTTCGTTCGAACTCGAGCGTACTTTGCAACATCTTGAAGAGAAGTTCTCCCCGTGGTTCTCTCAGATAAAGTGGCTCAACCTGGGAGGCGGACATCTGATGACCCGTAAAGATTATGATACCGGGCACCTGATAGGCTTGTTGCAGGGCTTAAAGAAACGTTATCCGCATTTGCGCATCATCCTTGAGCCCGGTTCGGCTTTCACCTGGCAAACCGGGGTACTGACTTCCGAGGTGGTAGATATTGTCGAGAGCCGTGGTATCCGTACCGCCATTCTTAACGTCAGCTTTACCTGTCACATGCCCGACTGTCTGGAAATGCCTTATCAACCGGCCGTTCGCGGGGCGGTGATGGGAGAGGAGGGACCGTTTGTCTATCGGCTCGGAGGTAATTCCTGCCTGAGCGGAGACTATATGGGTTCCTGGAGTTTCGATCATGAATTGCAGATCGGCGAACGTATTGTTTTTGAAGATATGATACATTATACGATGGTAAAAACAAATATGTTCAACGGGATCCACCATCCTGCCATCGCTTTGTGGACGGCGAGTGGAAATGCTGAAATCTTCAAGCAATTTTCCTATGAAGATTATCGCAATAGAATGAGTTGATAATCAAAACATTTGTCGTTTGGCAAAAACAAAATGCACATTTTCCTGAGAAAAAAGTATCCCGAATGCTTGCAGATATCAAGAAAATGCCTACCTTTGCAACCGCAATCGAGAAACAACGGTTGCAAATGCGGAAATAGCTCAGTTGGTAGAGCATAACCTTGCCAAGGTTAGGGTCGCGAGTTCGAGTCTCGTTTTCCGCTCTCTTTGAAATGTTGGAAACCTTTTGCCCAGGTGGCGGAATTGGTAGACGCGCACGTTTCAGGTGCGTGTGTCGAGAGGCATGCAGGTTCGAGTCCTGTTCTGGGCACAAAAGGTGAGAATAGTTCAAAGCTTTAATCGAGATTGGAGAGGTGGCGGAATTGGTAGACGCGCTACTTTGAGGGGGTAGTGACATTACTGTCGTGGGAGTTCGAGTCTCCTTCTCTTCACATTCTTTATTAAAGTTGTTTTGCGGAAATAGCTCAGTTGGTAGAGCATAACCTTGCCAAGGTTAGGGTCGCGAGTTCGAGTCTCGTTTTCCGCTCAACAAGAACGTCGGTTATCTGTTCCTCTCCATTTAAACAGCAGATTCCTGATTAGTCAATGCCCAGGTGGCGGAATTGGTAGACGCGCACGTTTCAGGTGCGTGTGTCGAGAGGCATGCAGGTTCGAGTCCTGTTCTGGGCACTACATTGCGGAAATAGCTCAGTTGGTAGAGCATAACCTTGCCAAGGTTAGGGTCGCGAGTTCGAGTCTCGTTTTCCGCTCAAAGAAAAAGGAAGTTGAATCATTTGATTCAGCTTCCTTTTTTTGTTTACCGTTTACTGTTGCTTTAAGATAACAGTCAGCGTTAAATATTCGCAAGAGTTTATATTTTGCTTGTTTAATTGTATCTAATTGGTTACATTTGTGGTATGAAAGCAACAGATAAGAAAGGTAACGATATACGTGAACTTTATTTCTCGGATGAATTTGTTGAATTCTATAGTATGTTACAGGATAAAGTAAAGGTTAAATTTGAGCATACGATGGATATTATTAGAACTGAGTATGTACTTAGCACGAAGTTTGTGAAGCACTTGGAAAATAAAAATTTATACGAGATGCGGGTGTCTGTAAATACCAATGAATACAGAACTATTCTTTTTGCTGTTGATAATGATAATATCATTCTTTCAAAAAAAGTACTACTTCTGAATGGTTTCTTAAAGAAGTCCACAAAGGATTATAGTAAACAAATAAAGATTGCAGAACGAATATTAAAAGACTTTGAGCTATGAGAAAGTTAGATGAAAATAAATTAGCCAGATTGCATACGGCAGGTGAACTACTGGACAACAAATATGGGGAGGTCGGAACTGGGTCTCGCACAACTTTTCATGAGAAGTCAATAGCATGGTACTACGGCGAGATATTACGTGATCGCCGAAAGCAATTAAAGATAACTCAACAGGAACTGGCTGAAAAGGTTGGTACTGCAAGAAGTTATATTGCCCGTGTGGAAAAAGGAGAGACGGATATTCAAATTTCAAGTTTTTTCCGCATAGCTCGTGCTCTTGGGATAGAGTTTACTCCTACGTTTTTATGATTGGGTAAGAATGATTTGAATAATAAATTTGTTTTATATTTGTGAAGCTGAGATTTTTTAATAGTTTAAAAATGAACGGAGCTCACCACAGATTACACAGATTAACACAGATTGAGAAATAGATAAATCTGTGATAATCCGTGTAATCTGTGGTGAAAAACATTAAAACTCCGTGAGACTCTGTGAACCTCTGTGGTGAATTTAAAAGCTTTCCTCTTTCACCTCAAAGCACGGGCATGCCTTGATCCACTCTTCGGGTTCTATCTCTCCGTTTCCGTTCAGGTCCGGACTCAGATCCCTGTGTCCGCACAGCCTGCTTCCGGGATACTCCTTCAGCAATACTCTCACCAGTACCCGCATTGAATGTTTTTGCCATTCTGTCCGGGTGTCTTTGGGTCGTCCGTTGCAGTCCAGCCCTCCTTCGTAGCAGATGCCTATGGAGTGTGCGTTGAATCCCTTGGCATGTGCCCCGGCCCGTTCCACCGGTCGGGTAGTGATGATCTTCCCGTCCTTGCGTATGTAGAAGTGATAGCCCGCTCCTTCGAATCCCCGTCTTCGGTGACACTCCTCCAGGTCATGCTCCGTGAGGCAGCGGTCTTCTCTGGTTGCGGAGCAGTGAATAACAATCAGATTGATTTCTCTCATAGTTCCGGTTCTATTTTTCGGTGTTCCCCCCGCGGAGAAACATCAGGAATGCCAGTAAACATTCCAGTATTTTTTGTATTTTCTTCATTGTTTTTGCTGTATTAAGTTTCGTTGTTTCACTGTTTCACCACAGAGGGCACAGAGGCCACAGAGCTTTCATTCTACATTGAGGGGTAAAATGTCACTCTGTCATGGCTGTAGGCGCAGAGTTTTAATTCTCCGTTTTATGTAAAGACCTTAAAAATTCTTCCTCTGTGAACTCAGTGTCCTCTGTGGTGAGCAATCATGCCGTCGGGTCGTCCACAATGCCCCCGTCTCCGCTTCCTCCGCCTTCCGGAGCGCCTGCCGAAGCCATGGCAAACGTCACGTTGTTCGGGCTTCGGGTCATGCTCCGGCTGGCGTTCACCAGCTTCATTGCCTTATCGGGTATGAACCGCACGTTCACCCGCTTGATATTCTTCACCGTGCACTCCTTCTCGGTTTCGCCCGGCAGGCAGGTCAGCGTCATGTGGAAGGTTCCCAGTCCTTCTATTTTCACTTTGTTTCCCTGCGTCAGCACCTTTCGCAGCTGTTCCACCAGCGCCTCTATGGTGTGTTTCACATCGCCCGTTGTCAGGGCGCAATTGGTCTGGATATCTTCCGCCAGTGCGTCGATATCCATAACATTGGCTGTTCCCGCTTTCTGGCGGATGTAATACAACACGGGAGAGTTCTCCTGATTGACATACTTCTTGCGCTGATAGCGCTCCACTGATACTTCCATACAATAAAAAGTTAAGGTTTAGGTTAATAAATTTCTTGTCTCAATCACTACGTAAAGATACGAAATCAAACAGGCAAAGTCAAGTAAAATGATGAAAATAACGATGTGTAGGTTAAGAAAACGGAGCCTCTATCTGGCATTCTTTTTTATCCATTCCATGGGCGGAACGTAGTCGCCTATTTTGGTCATGCTCTTGTTGTGTCCGAAGTATACGTTTCCCGTTTCCCCGTTGCGGTGTTTGGCGATGATGGCTACTCCCAGTCCCTCCGTCGGATATCCGCTTTGTTTGTCTGTTGCCAGATGTGCCAGTGCCGGACGATAGAGGAGGAGCACCAGGTCCGAGTCCTGTTCGATGGCTCCACTCTCACGCAGGTCGGCCAATTCCAGACGTCCGTACGCCCTGTTTTCGGAGCCACGGTTGAGTTGGCTTAGCAAGATGACCGGGATGTGCAGTTCTTTGGCCAGCAATTTTGCTTTACGACTCGCCTGTGCCACCTCTTGTTCCCGGTTCCGGTTGGTTTGTTCGGTGCGCATGTCACACAGTTGCAGGTAGTCGATAATGATAAAGTCACACTTCCCTTTGCTTTGCAGCAACCGGGCGCTCGAGCGTACACGGTCCATGCTCATATCCGGGTTATCGTCTACGCAGATGGGGAGCCTTGCCAGTTCTCCGGCCGTTTGCCGGGCCTGTAGCCATGTTTCCTGTGATAGCTTTCCGCTTCGCCAGAGGTATGGGTCCATTTCTCCTGCCGACAGGAGCCAGCGGTCGCCCAACCGCTCGGCTTGCATCTCGAGGCTGTACACCACCGTGTGGTGTCCGGCCGCTGCCGCAGCTTTTGCCAGATGGAGTGCAAAGGCGGTTTTCCCCACTGCCGGACGGGCAGCGATGGTGATCAGATCGCTGTTTTGCCATCCTCCTGTCATCTTGTCCAGTTCGGCCAGTCCGGTGGGGATTCCGGTCACTCCGTCCTTGTTTTTCTGCATGCGTCCTTCCGCTTCGGTCAGGGTTGCCTGCATCAGCGTGTCCATATCGCGCAACTGCCTGTTGTGCCCGCATGCCCCTTCCAGCCTGTCCAGCAGGTCGTGTCCATCCACCAACGTGTCTGTCAGGTCGATGGTTTCGTCGCCGGAGAGTGTCAGCAGTTTGCTGAATCCCACGATCATTTCCCTTCGGATGTACTTTTGGTGAACGATGCGTGCGTGATATTCCAGGTGTGCCGAACTTGCCACCCGGCTGCTCAGTTGGGTGATGTAGAACGGCCCTCCGGCATCGTCCAGCTTTCCACGTTTGCGAAGCTCCTCGGTGGCGGTGAGGATGTCGATGTTCGTACCGGCGTGGAACATCGCCTGCAATGCGGCGTAAATCAGTTGATGACGGGTGACATAGAACATTTCCGGTTTCAGCAGTTCGTCAATCAGTGCCATGCCTTCTTTTTCAATCAGGCAGGCTCCGAGGATGGTTTCCTCGAGTTCGGGTGCTTGGGGTTGTAACATAATGTTTGGATGGTATATGGTTTGGGGTATAGTTCACCACAGATTACACGGATTTTCACAGATTTTTAAATTTTAAATATCAGCAGAATAACTTTGTAATCTGTGTTAATCCGTGTAATCCGTGGTGACTTCTAAAATTCGTATTCGTTCAGAAACGCCTTATCTTCCAGATATGTGGCTGCCTGTTTACAGAAGCGTATGTCCTTTTGGTGGGTGTAATACTCCTCGATGTTTTCCAGTGCCAGTTTCTTTTCCGTTACTGTCAGTTTTTTCCATTCTTTCCGGGCACGGGCTATGTTTATCTTATCTTTTTGGGTGACCCGGTGATAAAGATCCCAGAAGCCGGCAAAGCCTTCCGTCGCATGGCTGTCCCGGGTGGTGGCGGCTTTTTTATGTCCGGTCCAGAGGTCATAGTCTGTTACCCGGAGCAGGGTGATTCCGGCGGGATTCTCTACCACCTCCATGATTCCGGATTTGAACAACGTTTCGAAGAAGCGGCGGGTGCGGTATCGGCTCCATCCCAGTGTCTTTTCCCACTGTTTGTAGGTATATACGGTTTCACCCCGCCGGCAAACGATCCGGTTGCCTTGTACACAAACCTCCGTATCGGAGTAGTTGACCCGCGTCAATACCTGTATCCATGCTTCCAGGTAGCCCTCGGTTTGCGATCCGGTTTTGAAGAAATCTTCGATCATGGATTTGGGAATCAGGATATATCCTTTTTTCAGAATTGTTTCGGTCGGTGCGTTCATGGAATTTCGTTTTAAAGGTTATTGAATGTGCCGTCCTTTCCCGAACGGCATGACAAAGCTACGCATAGAAGGGCAAGGATGCAAAAGATTGGTGCAGATTGGTGCAGATTGGTGCAAAAGTGTACGGCGATTCCTATTGCTGTCCTACGCACACTCTGCCGGGGTGAAACCGAGCCTTGTTTTCACCCTTTCAGACCCTCTGTTGCCGTCATTCAGAGCCTCTAAATCACCAACACGGATACCAACATGCTTTCAGACTTGTAGTCCGTTGTCCGTCAGTTGTTTACGGAGGATGCTCCGGAAGCCGCCAACAGGCAGACCTGCACATAAATAAATAATAAGCAAAAAGATATATTAACATATATCAGTCGAATTTGCGATCGGCGAACAGTTTTTGGACCCGATCCTCCGGATGTTCGCGTAGCCATTGGTACACCGTGTCGGGCATTCCCCAATGCTGTATCACGATACAGATTTGCCGGGGTGTCAGCAGTGTATTGGAGCGTTTGTATCCTGCTTCCAGTAGTTCGGCATGCAAGTCCGGATATCGTTCTATCTGCTCACGCATCTGTCTGCCCGCCGAGCGGGGATAAATACAAGTTGTAAAATACGCCATCGCCACGTCCGACAGCAGGCAGCTTCCACTCAGCAGCCAGTCAAAATTTAAGTCTTTCATTCTTGTTGTTTTTGTTTACGTGGCAAAGTAGCATATTCTCTGCTTATCGAGAAAGACTTTTTTACTATGTAACGGAACTGAATGCTTGCATGGGTTTTGTTCTGTTCTTTCACCACAGAGGTACACAGAGTCTCACAGAGATTAATTAGCTGCACTCTGTTTGTTAAAAAAACTCCGTGAAACTCTGTGTCACTCTGTGGTGAAACAGGGTCATTTTTAACTATGGACAACTTTGAAATAACCTACAAATACAGAATAGTTTCCTATTTCTCTATGATTTCGATTGCAGTTTTCCGGTGGGTTAGAGGAGCTTATGAACTTATCCGAAGCGTCTTTTTGGCAGATAATAGACGATTCTCCCACTTTATGAGACCATAGTCCATTACTATCTTCACGGTAAAAATGAAAATCTTTCAGTTTGTTTTCATTCTCCGGAGAAGGAGCGAATGCCAATGCTACTTTATATTCATTTCCATTAAGCTCCGTATCTATTCCACATGGAATAAAATCTGTGGCTTTTTCAATTTTGCCTGTTTGGATGTCTGCTTTTATATACTCCACAAATATTCTTTTCAGCTCTTCGATAGTATGTTCCGAATAGTTAGTATCTTGATTACTGAGCATTCCGGGTGACAAATGTTCATCTTCTTTTACAGTTATTACATTCATTGCATATGCATAGCAATTTGCATACCTGGATACCCCTTCCCAGTTATCCGCTTTAAAAACCGGGCGCCCATTTTCATATTCGTCTCTATTTTCTGATTCAATAATTTTTTTTTCATTAGACTGTTGAGTTTTTGCCATTATAATCTTAATTATTAAATTTTCTCCTACTCTCTCCAAGGCTTTTCGGAATCCGCCTATGTCATTTTTCTGTAAGCTTACACGGTAAAGATACTTCATGATTTTCAATGATAAACTATTCTTTTTTTCAATCCCGCAAACTTTCTTCCGAAGATACCAAATGGCTTTTTTTATACCATCACCACAGAGGTACACAGAGTCTCACAGAGATTAATTAGCTGCGCTCTATTTGTTTTCAGACGAAAGAACAGATGAACCAATAAAGAATCATCTGTTCTTTTGTTCATCTGTCTAAAAAAACTCTGTGAGACTCTGTGTACCTCTGTGGTGAAATCGTTTTTATCCCGGTTTTGAGCAAAAAACCTTCTCAGTTGTTATTTACAGAAATAAAAATCATCCATACATAAAACCAATACCATGGAAAAGAATATTTTCAAACTGGACAACGAACAACTCAAAGGAATTGCCTATGCATTCCGGGAGAAAGTGGAAGAAGGATTAAGTAAAAAAAATGCAGAGATACAATGTATTCCTACCTTTATTCTGCCCAAGGCGGCCGATGTCAAAGGAAAGGCCTTAGTCCTCGATCTGGGAGGTACCAACTACCGGGTGGCGATTGTCGATTTCACGCAAGAAAAGCCGGTCATCTACCCGAACAATGGCTGGAAGAAAGACATGTCCGTCATGAAGTCGCCCGGCTATACGCGCGAAGAACTGTTCAAAGAACTGGCCGATCTGATTGTGGAGATAAAACGGGAAGAGGAAATGCCTATTGGCTATTGTTTTTCTTATCCCGCCGAATCAGTGCCCGGAGGAGATGCAAAGCTGCTTCGTTGGACCAAAGGAGTGGATATCCGGAAAATGGTCGGGCAGTTTGTGGGGAAACCTTTACTCGACTATCTGAATGAAAAGAATAAAATAAAGTTTACAGGCATCAAAGTTCTGAATGACACGATCGCCAGTTTGTTTGCCGGGCTTACCGACAAGAGTTACGACGCCTATATCGGCCTGATTGTCGGGACCGGTACGAATATGGCCACTTTTATTCCCGCTGACAAGATAAAGAAACTGGATCCGGCATACAGCGTAGAGGGTTTGATTCCTGTCAATCTGGAGTCGGGCAACTTTCATCCGCCATTCTTGACAGCGGTGGATGATACGGTGGATGCAATGTCCGACAGCATGGGCAAACAGCGTTTTGAGAAAGCGGTGTCCGGCATGTATTTAGGGGATATCTTGAAAGCGGCCTTTCCGTTGGATGAATTTGAAGAAAAGTTCGATGCCCGGAAGCTGACTGCCATCATGAACTATCCGGATATCCACAAAGATATCTATGTGCAGGTGGCCCGTTGGATCTATAGCAGATCGGCCCAACTGGTTGCCGCGTCCCTTGCCGGACTGATCGCATTGCTGAAATCATACAACAAAGATATTCATCGGATTTGTCTGATAGCCGAAGGAAGCCTCTTCTGGAGTGAGAGCCGGAAAGATAAAAGTTACAACATTCTTGTGATGGAGAAATTGCAGGAACTTCTTCGCGAACTCCAACTGGAAGATGTGGAAGTTCATATCAATAACATGAGCAATGCCAACCTGATAGGAACCGGTATGGCAGCACTGACTTGATTGTATTTGGGGCTCACCACAGATTACACAGATTAACACAGATATTTTAATTTAACTCTCAGTAAAATAAATTATTAATCTGTGAGAATCTGTGTAATCTGTGGTGAACTCAAAACCATTCTTTTAAGACACAACACGTAAAATACAAAAGAAAATGTTATCTTTGTATTTATAAGTTTGTCTGTTATTTATCCGGAATAAAAGAATATGAGCAATAAAATCTATCCTATCGGGATACAGAATTTTGAGAAAATCCGTAAAGAGGGCTTTTTCTATATTGATAAAACAGCATTGGTTTATCAAATGGTAAAGACCGGGAGTTATTATTTTCTGAGCCGTCCCCGTCGCTTTGGAAAAAGTTTGCTTGTTTCTACCCTCGAAGCCTATTTTCAGGGAAAAAAGGAGCTCTTTGAAGGGCTGGCGATGGAAAAGCTCGAGAAAGAATGGATAAAACACCCGATATTGCATCTGGATTTGAATATAGAGAAATATGACTCACTGCAAAGTCTTGAGGATATATTGGAGAAAGCAATTGTGGCATGGGAGAAACTCTATGGAGCTGAACCTTCGGAGCGCTCTTTGTCTCTGCGCTTTGCCGGTGTCATAGAGCGTGCTTGCAAGCAGGCGGGGCATCGTGTAGTCATTCTGGTCGACGAATATGATAAGCCTATGCTGCAATCCATCGGGGATGAAGAATTGCAAAAGGAGTTTCGCAAGACGTTGCAAGCCTTTTATGGAGCCATCAAAACAATGGATGGATACATCCGGTTTGCTTTTCTGACCGGTGTCACCAAGTTTGGTAAAGTGAGTGTGTTCAGTGCTTTGAACAATCTGATTGATTTGTCGATGGACGAACGTTACGTGGCATTGTGCGGCATCACTGAAAAGGAAATACGGACTAATCTGGAGCAAGAATTGTACGAACTTGCCGACAGGCAGAGGATGGGTTATGAAGAGGTGTGCCGTGAATTGAAGGAATGCTATGACGGGTATCATTTTGTGGAAGATTCGATCGGCATTTACAATCCTTTCAGCCTGCTGAATACGTTCTATAAAATGAAATTTGGAAATTATTGGTTTGAAACGGGTACTCCTACCTATTTGGTAGAACTGTTGCAGATGCATCACTATGATCTTCATAAAATGGCGCATGTGGAAACCGATGCGGATGTATTGAACAGCATCGACTCTTCCTCTACCAATCCTATTCCTGTGATTTATCAAAGCGGTTACCTTACCATTAAGGGGTATGACCGTGAATTTGGAATTTACCGTTTGGGATTCCCGAACCGTGAAGTGGAGGAGGGGTTCATGAAATTCCTGCTTCCCTACTATGCGAATACCGATAAGGTAGAAGCTCCGTTTGAAGTTCAGAAGTTTGTCCGTGAGATTCGCGCCGGAGACTATGACTCTTTCTTCCGCCGTTTGCAAAGTTTCTTTGCGGATACCACTTACGAGATAATTCGCGAGCAGGAACTCCATTACCAGAATGTGCTTTTCGTTGTCTTCAAGTTAATGGGGTTCTATACCAATGTGGAATATCGCACAAGTGAAGGGCGCATCGATCTCGTTTTGCAAACAGATAAATTTATTTATGTGATGGAATTCAAACTGGATGGTACCGCTGAAGAAGCTCTCCGCCAGATCAACGAGAAACATTATGCGCAACCTTTTGCGGCAGACAGCCGTAAACTTTTTAAGATTGGTGTAAACTTCAGTGCCAAAACCCGCAACATTGAAAAGTGGATTGTTGAATTTTAATATACAACACGTAAAACACAAAAGAAAATGTTATCTTTGTATTCATGGGTATAAGGATAATAAAGAAGGGGCAATTGTTGCATCCCTAACATTCTTGTAACCACGTGTGAGAATCTAAAAAATAATTGTGTACATTTGCAAAAGACTAACTTCAATGCCCCATGGATACACTGATTAATGCCCCGCTTAGAAAACTCCCGATAGGGATACAGAGTTTTGAGAAACTGCGCTCCGAAAATTTCCTTTATGTAGATAAGACCGCATTGATTTACCGACTGGCTCAAGCGGGCAATCCCTGTTTCCTGAGCCGTCCCCGCCGCTTTGGCAAAAGCCTGTTGCTGTCTTCTTTCGAGGCGTACTTTCAAGGTAAGAAGGAACTCTTCCGCGGATTGGCTATCGAGAAATTGGAAAAAGAGTGGCTACAATATCCCGTGCTGCATCTCAGCCTCAATGCGGAGAAGTATGACAGTCGTGAGGGGCTGGTCGATATACTTGAGCGGCAGTTGCGGCAGTGGGAAGAGTTATACCGGACGGGAGGAGAAGGCATTACGCACTCCGGACGTTTCATGACCGTCATCCGGCGTGCCTGCGAACAGACGGGGCGCCGCGTGGTGGTGCTTATCGACGAATATGACAAACCCTTGCTGCGTTCGTTCGACAATCAGGAATTGCAACACGACTTCAGGGAGACGCTGACCGCTTTCTATACTGTGCTCAAAGATGCCGACCCTTGGTTGCAGTTCGTCTTCATTACCGGAGTGACCAAGTTCGCGCAAATGGGCATTTTCAGTAATCTGAACCAACTGAACGATATCAGTTTCGACCTCGACTATAACACCCTCTGCGGCATGACCCGTGCGGAGATAGAAGCTACCTTCTCTCCCGAATTGGAAGCCTTGGCAGTGAAAAGTAATGCGACCTGCCGGCAGGTGATGGATCGGCTGACTCGCCAATATGACGGATACCGGTTCACCAAAGACGAGGAATTCACCTCCATGTACAATCCTTTCAGCGTGTTGAGTGCCTTGCAGAAGCGTTCGTATGGCAATTACTGGTTTGCGAGCGGCACGCCCACCTTCCTGGTGGAGATGCTGCAGAAGACCGATTTCGACCTGAGGGAGATGGAGGGCATTGAGGTGAATGAGGCTTCGCTGAGCGACGACCGCGCGGATATAAACAATCCGATACCCATGATTTATCAGAGCGGATATCTGACGATTAAGGACTACGACGAGCGCTTCCGGATGTACACGCTGGGGTTCCCCAATGAGGAGGTGAAATATGGTTTCCTCAACTTCGTCAGTCCCTTCTACACTCCTATAGCCCAGACAGACACCTCGTTCTATATCGGCAAGTTCATCCGCGAGTTGGAGAGCGGCGATGTAGACGCTTTCCTCACGCGCCTGCGCTGCTTCTTTGCCGGTATCCCCTACGACCTGAACGACCGTACGGAGCGGCATTATCAGACGGTGTTCTACCTCGTCTTCCAACTTATGGGGCAGTTTACGGAAACGGAGGTCCGGAGTGCCCGGGGGCGTGCCGATGCGGTGGTGAAGACACCGGACTACATCTACGTGTTTGAGTTCAAACTGAACGACAGCGCCGAGGCTGCCTTGAGGCAGATTGATGAAAAGGGATATCTGCTGCCCTATCAGGCGGACGGGCGGAAAGTAGTGAAGGTGGGTGTAGCCTTCGAGAAGGAAGAACGGAATATTGGGGAGTGGGTGATAGGAGGATAACTCACCACAGATTACACAGATTCTCACAGAAGTGTACGGGCGATACGAAAAGAATATATTTTGTAGTTTGAAAGAAAAGTTCTATATTTACAACCAATAGAACCTGCCAAGCCTCTTAACAATGCTCAAATAGGCGGGTCGTTTTTTTATATACTCCCCAACAATACATTACTCTTTTAAAGAGCAGAGGCTACTTCCCCTTCATCCACCCCTTTCTCTCTTAAAATATCCCAGTACCGTGCAAGGCGACAGCTTGTGGCGGTCGCGATAGCGTGACTCAAACTCGTAGCGGGTGCAGAGCCAGCGGCAGAAGCAGCGGTAAGTGATGCGGAGGTTCAGGCGTCGTTGCAGGTCTTCATAAAATAGGGCGATCCGGCTGAAAAAGCTGCCTACCTGTTTTCGGGTGATTTTTCGTTTCCGGGGGGCTTGTGGTGAGGCGGCTTGTTCCTCTCTAACTATCAGATAGCGCAGCACACGGATGTCTTTTTCTATCGATTCTTCTTTTTCACGCAGTCGCTGTTGTTTCTCTTCCTTCTTTCTTAATGACTCTTTCAGGTCTTGGATGCTCTTTTTCATTTTACTTTGAGGTTTGTATGGGATGGCGGATGCCAATGTTTGTTAAAACGACGTTAGGATCGGCAAAGATATACAAAAAGAGTATAGCATATCGTCCCGAGGATTGTTCTGCAAAGTCTCTTTAGATGTTTTTTGTAAAGATATAGATTCTGTTATCCGGCTATTTACACAATTTATATCTAAAGGAAATTTGTAAACTAAAAACAATGAATAAGATGAATGAAACATTAACAGTATTTATGATTTCGGAGATTGAAAGGCTCAAAGAAGAGGGGCGTGAACCGGCCCGGCGTATCTACCATAATATGCTGCGTACACTTAGGGAGAGTGCAGGAAAAGAGGAGATCGGATTCGAAGAGGTGAGTCCGGTGTTTCTGGACAAGTATGAACATTGGCTGCTGGGAAAGCGGTTGAGCTGGAACACGGTATCGACTTACATGCGTGCCTTGCGTGCGGGCTACAACAGGGGGATGAAAGGCCGCCCGGGATATGTGACCGGGCTTTTCGATAAGGTATACACCGGTACGCGCTCCGACGTGAAACGTGCTGTCAGTCCGGGGACAGTGGGGCGGATGATCCGGATGGCAGGACATCCGGACGGAGACGCTTCAGGGGAAGCCGTCGACTGGTTTGTGCTGATGTTTATGCTCCGGGGGATCCCGTTTGTCGATCTGGCTCACTTGCGCAGGAATAATCTCGATAAAGGAGTGCTGACCTACTGCCGCCACAAGACGGGGCAGGAGGTGATTATCACCGTACCGCATGAGGCGATGGAAATTATCAACAGGAGGGTGGCTGAGAACTGCCATCCGAGCTATCTGCTGCCTATCCTGGGTCAACCCCGTACCCGAAAGTGGCATACAAAGAAAAGTCCCACTCCTTATCAGGAATATCAATGTGCCCTGCGTAACCTGAACCGGCAGTTGGAACGGGTTTCGGTGGAGTTGAAACTGGGAGGCAGGCTCAGTTCATACACCGCCCGCCATACGTGGGCCACGGTCGCTTTTCATCAGGGAAGAATCCGAAAATCCTGATAGTAAATAGAGTAGGAGACTATAATTATATTTTATATGGGACTGACACAGTTAAGAACAAATCCGCAAACAGTATTGAGTAGCGAACATTTTTTTGTTGATACACGTAATTTAGTTCAAACTCCTTTAGGATGTACTGTACAGATAAATGAACAGTTGAAGAATGGAGTGTTTTATTGGGACATTGCTAATCATCACTCAACAGATTTTTATTTTCCATATGTGCAGGGCAATGCCGGATATGTGGGGATACAAACTCCTATTCAGGATGGAACGGTTGTAGTGACAGGAGGAATGAATGGATGTGCTTTGGAAGTTTGCTACCTGAATGATAACTATTATTTTTATCATGATGCAAACGGGAGCAATATGCATAAACAACGCAATGTGGGAACACAGGTATGCAGAATTGAGGCTGGGAACTATTGGAATAATAATATAGCAGGGCAATCAACGTTTTATATACCTACCATTCAGTTTGTTTGTGTTTATAAGGCAGGTTTCTGGCATGTAGGAGCTTCTGGCATTTATTATACTGGTAATGACTTTGCTTCTAAAGAAATAAAAGGCGTATTTGTGCCTGAGGGAGGAAAGTATAGAGGTTACTTTAATGATACAATTCATCTGATTCAAAGGTGATGATTGCTAATAACTGATAAAAACGTGCTTGTTTTCATTGTCGCTACGAAGGATTCGACAGATTACAAAAAGAAAGGAGGGCTACTATAAGGTCCAAGAGTGTAAATGGGAGTATACTGGTAGGATTAGTCTGATTGCTATGTTTGTGGTGACAAGAGAGGGAAGAATTTGGTCTGCTCGTAAACAAAATCTCGTTTCGGATGTTGTTCTTTGTAAAATTAAATCCTATTATTGCAGATGATGTACCTTACTATTATAGTCAAAATTGTGGTAGGCATGCTGGGCGTGCTCTTCTTTCTTCGTATCTCCGGTAAAACACAGATGGCGCAACTGACTCCTCTTGATTCAGTCAATGCTTTTGTGCTGGGTGCGCTCGTCGGAGGTGTTATCTATAGTCCCGATGTATCGGCATGGCAACTCGTTTTCTCTTTGGGGGTGTGGACCTGTTTCAACATGGGTATTCGCTATCTGCTTCGTTTCAAAACGTTGCGTCGCCTTATAAAGGGAGATACGGTGATGATTGTCCGCAATGGTCAGATTAATCTGAAAGAATTTAAACGAAACGGGCTGGAAATGGAACAGTTCCGTACCCTTTTGCGTGAGAATGGCATCTTCTCGATGATGGATGTGGATGATGTGCGCTTTGAAACAAACGGGCAACTTACGGTATCGACCCGCAATTCCAAATCGGAATCGTATCTTTTCGTAAACAGTGGCTCAGTGCTGGATTCTTCATTGGAGAGTGCCGGTAAAACGGAAGAGTGGCTGAAGGATAATCTTGCCCGGCAGGGGTATCCGGACATCAGTGAATTGTTTTGTGTGGAGTGGACGCCCGGACGTGGTTTCTATGTTGCAAAGAAAAACTCGGATAATGGTATCATAGGCAAAGAAGAGAATGATGTGTGTAATTAAAATCAGTTAACGAATCACTTTCCCTTCTTCCGTTATCAGCAGAATAGTCAGTTCTCCGTCGGGCAACAGTGGGTCGCAATGGCGATGGCATTGTTCGATCAGTAATGAACAAAATGCCTGAAGTTCCGCTTCGGGCAGGAGTTCCCAAAGTTCCCGTGCCAACGTGATGCCTTCGATGGCTGTTACAGTGGCAGTGTTGCACCCGGACTGACGGGCTATCTCTTTCAGGAATTCCTTATTCATCGTTACTTTTTTGCTATGCGTGTCGAGATGTCCTTCTGCCAGCTTTACGGCTTTACCGATCATAACCCCCAACGTGAGTTGCCGGATGCCGAGTTCGGCAGCGATCCGAATGGTTTCACCAATGAAGTTACCATAATGGACGAAAGCCTGTGATGGTAATTCAGGGTAGAGACTGCGGATGTATTTCTCGCTCTTGGCACCCGAATTGATGACGATGCGGGGAGAACCTGTAGCCAGGGCTACCGACATTTCTTTACGGATGGAATTGACAAATGCTTCGGAAGAAAATGGCTTCACAATACCGCTGGTGCCGATAATGGAAATGCCACCTACAACACCGAGGCGGGGATTGAAGGTGCGAGCGGCAACCTCTTCGCCTCCGGGGACAGAGATGGTGACATGTATGGGGGCAGTGGGCAGAGGTTTGTGTCTGTCAAGGATGTGCAGCAGATTTTCTGTAATCATTTGCCGGGGAGTGGTGTTGATGGCCGGTCCGCCTACTTCCAGTCCCAATCCGGGCAGGGTGACGGTACCTACACCTTGTCCGCCGTGGATTTGTATAACCTGTTGCCGCTCACCTTCGGTGTGCGGCTTTTCTTCAGAAATATCGATGGATACGGTAGCTACAATGGGTAGCCCGTTCGTGACATCGGGATCATCGCCTCCGTCTTTGATCACAGTGCAGGAGACTTCCATGCGCCGGTCAGTGAACGAGCCGGTAACGGAATGGACAGGGACGGCAATCTTTTCTCCGTTGGGGAGCAAAACGGAAACATCTTTTATTATATTTCCGGGTATGGGCGACAGGAGTTTCCGCAGAGCTGCATTGGCGGCTGCGGTTGCGCATGTCCCGGTGGTAAGTCCGCTGCGCAGGGGCAGGAAGTCGGGCAAAAAGTGCTCGATGGCACGGCGCATTCCATTCACTCCATTCACTGTCTGGTCATACGGGGGCAGAGAAGGGCGAAGAAGGATATAAAGACGGATTCCCTGTTCGGTAATGATATTCACTTTCTCGGAGAATCCTCCGGACACGCCGCTTTCTTTCAGAAGAACGACTTCCGGAGAGAGTTGCCGGAGGAGTTCGGGCAGGTTCTCTTTGCCGGGAGTATAATAGACCAGGCGGTCTTCGGGAAAGCCTGCCTTCCGGACTATCTCGCGGGAGCTTTCGCGGTCGAGAATGCGGAAGTAACACTCACTTTCCTTTTTCTTCCAGAAGGGTTTTAGTTTGGGGATGGACTGGACCCCGGTCAGGGCAAGTACCCGATGTATGCCTTCTTCGTTGAGTAACTCTGACAGTTCTTCGTACTTTTCCCTCAGTTTGAGCGGATATTCATCGTACATCTCTTCATTAAACAGCTTGAACAGGTCATCATACATGCGTTCGTACCGAACGCAAGGGATGCCGAGCGCCTGTGAAACGGCGGTGACCGTTGCGTGCAGTTGTTCTGCAAAGGGATGGGCGGCATCCACCAGCAGGCGGATACCGTTCTTTCGGCAGAAGGCTTTCATGGTGGTCTGGGTCAGCGCACCTGTGAGCCGTATTCCGTGTTGCAGGCTGATTTCCTGTTCGTCTCCTTTGGTTGAATAGTAATAAGGTTTTCCGGCTTCTTCGGCAATGCCGACGACCTTCCTTCCTTCGGTTGTTCCTCCTAATATCAGTATCATTTTATTTACGGAATAGATGTTTGAATTGGTGTGAGTACAGGCGTGATAATCCTTCACGGTTGTCGATGGCGTCGCCTACGACAATCATGGTGGTCAGTGTCAGGTTGTTCTCCTTTACGATTTGTGCCAGATCCTTCAGCTCGCCACGATAGATGCGTTCGTCTTTCCACGTCAGATGATAACAAGCGGCAACGGGGGTAGTGGGAGGATAATGTTCAAGTAATTCCTGTTGAACCTGATCGATCACACCCGCACTGAGGAAGATGCACATGGTGCTTTGCGAACGTGCCAGCAGGCTGAGTTTCTCTTTCTCGGGCATGGGCGTGCGTCCTTCGCCTCGGGTGAGGATGATGGTTTGTACTTTTTCGGGGATGGTGAACTGTGATTGTAAGGCAGCGGCCGCGGCCTGGAATGACGAGATGCCCGGAGTGATGTGATAATGCATGCCGTATCGGTCGAAGAAGTTCATCTGTTCCTGGATAGCACCATAGATGCAGGGATCGCCCGTATGCAGGCGGACTACCAGCTGTCCGCGGTCGTAAAAGTCTTTCATCAGGGCAAACTGTTCTTCAAGAGTCATGGACGCCGAACTGCGTATGGTGGCTCCGGCTTTGGCACATTCGGTCAGTTCGCGCGGGACGAGGCTACCGGCATAGAGAATCAGGTCGGCTTCTTCAAGGAAACGGCGTCCGCGTACCGAAATCAGTTCGGGATCGCCGGGACCGGCTCCCACAATTTCGATGTGCCCTTGGCGTACGGCTACGCTGTCCAGGGCGATGGCAACGGTAAAGTTCTCACATTTCTGCTTCGGCAGAATCAGCGGGCCGCCTCCGGCTGTCAGCAAGGCTGAGGCTTCGGATACGCTGGGCGTACCCATGTATTTATCGACTACCTCGCTTGGGGTAGGTACATCTACCTGGCTGAGTTGGCTGGCTGTGTACAAGTGCAGTTCATAAGCATCGGCAAGCAGTTTCAGTACTTCTTCATGCTTTTTCTCTTCAATGGAGGAGATGGTCCGAATGGCGGCAGGTATGATGTTTGCCTCCAGTAAGGTGTTCATCAGGCGGGTGATGACGGCATTCTTCGGGCCGGCGTTACGTGCCAGTCCCATACCCATGTGCAGCACTTTGGGTACATAGTAGAGTGCTTGCATGCCGGAAGTTTCATACAAATAAGGAGTGACGAGCAGCAACAGGCGGTATTTGCCGGTATCTATGTCCTTGAAGTTATAGAACACATCTACGTGTGACGGCAAGGTGTGTTCCAGTTGGGCAGTGCCTTCGTCACGAATATCGAGTAACAGAGCGGTCGGTGCACAGTCGACGAAAAGGGAGATCAGGTGGTTCATGTCGCAGTTTTCGCTGGGGATTGCCTGCCAGTCGTATTTCTTTCCGAGGGTGTCGAGTGCCCAGAGTCCGGTGCGGTCGCTACGGGTGGTGATGACAGGTTCGGCACCCAGAATGCCTGCCACATATTGGGTGAGTCCGTTGGCACCGCCGACGTGTCCGGAGAGTACGGAAATGACGTAGCGTCCCGTACTGTCTACGCATAGCACGGCGGGATCTGTCTTCTTATCTTCAATGCAGGGAGCGATGGCACGCACACAAATGCCCATCGCCCCGATAAAGATAAGTGCGTCGGAGTCGCGGAACAGTTGTGGAACTGCCTCCTGAAGGGCCGGGATATGCCGGCAGTCGGCATTTGCGATGGTAGAGAAAATTTCAGACTCAGGTAGTTCCTGCTTGAGGGTTTTCGCCATGGATATGCTGGCTTCTGATATTACGATAATAGCTGTTTTCATTGTTGTTCGGCTTTGAGTATTTCAATGGGGTTGTATTCATTGACGGCAATTCTTGTTCCGCTGAGGAGCCGGAGTCCGGCTTCTCTTATCCCTTCGATAAAGAGCGACTTGCTTTCTTCGGATACGGAGTTGAAGACAATGCATCCTCCCGGAAGGAGGTAATGGGAGATGCGTGCAATCATCTCCTTCAGATGTCCGCCATGCCCGCCGATAAAGACGGCATCGGGGCGGGAAATGGTGTCGAGATCGGCTTCAAGGAAATCACCAATGAGGATGGTGATGCCCGGAGTGCCGAAACGCCGGCTGTTGACCTCCATCAGTCTTTGTCCTTCGGGACGGATCTCAAAGGAGGTTACGTGCAGGTGCGGGAATTGCAGTTTGGCTTCGATGGATACGGAGCCGGTACAGAAACCGACATCCCAGAAAGAGACGCGGCGATTCAGTTCCAGCGCACTGAGTGTAAGCAGACGGATGGGAGCTTTGGTGATCATCCTGGTGCGCCCGTCCAGCAGTTCGAACTCTTCATCGGGGATTCCGAGTGGAGGGAGACTTATACGCGCTCCGGGGTGGGTGGGAGTATAGGTGTCGGGGTACTGATGGACAATCAGGCAGTTGGGATATTCAAAGGTCAGTTCTGCCGCCTCTTGAAGTTCCAGCCGGCGGATACGTTCCCGTTCCGGGTTGCCCAGATGTTCGCCGACGTACATCGTATAATGAGTGTAGCCATAGTCCAACATACGTCGGGCTATAGCGGCAGGGGTGTGTTCCCTGTCGGTGAGAATGCCCATTTTCGGTGTGCGTTCTATCAGTATCCGGTCAAATTCATGCCAGGGACGCCCTGTGAGGGATACGGTGCGCATGTCGTCATAAGGCATGACTAATCGGTGAGCCAGTGTTTGCAGGGAGTTGAAGGTAGGATAAAGTTGTATCCCCGCCTCGGGCAAACGCCGGCGGATGGTATTGGCGAATCCGAAAAAGAGCGGGTCGCCCGAAGCGAAGACAACAATGTGGTCGTAGGCCTCGTAACGGGCAAATACCGCGTCGAGAGGGACAGTGATATCGATCCATTCCGCCCCTTCGGGAAGGAAGGCGGAGATGATGTCATGGTGACGCAAGCCCCCTGAAAAGACCTTACCCTCGCGTATCAGTACCTGTATCGAGGGTGGGAGATAAGGAGCAGGGCTGTCGTCCAGACCAATGACAATGAATTGGGTGGGATGATGGTGATCTGTCATGTCTTTAAGTTTCTAATGGGTTTTCTCTCCTTTTAAACGTCTCTTCCTGGTCTTAATTGTTCGGCATCCGGATAACAGAGGATGGCGTTGACCAGTGTGGCTGCCAGGTTACTGCCTCCTTTACGGCCTTCTACAATCAGTTTGGGGATGTGAACGAAGGGTTTGGTCATGTGTTTGGACTCCTGTACGTGGACAAAACCTACGGGAGCGGCAACGATGCCGGACGGCTGCGCTCTCTCTTTGCGGATCAGGTCGCACAGTTCCATGAGTGCCGTGGGAGCATTGCCAAATACGAATAGAGCGTCCGGGTGTTCTTCTACGGCCAGGCGGATGCCGGCTTGTGTGCGGGTGATGCCTTTAGAGGCAGCCATTTCTGCTACCCTTTCATCATTCAGGTAACATTTTACCTCGACACCCAGACGTTGCAAGGCACCTTTGCGAATGCCGGATGCAGCCATGGTCACATCTGTGACAATCGTTTTCAATTTTCCCTCACCGATGGCATGATAAAGTGAAGCCACTGCACCGGGGTCGGTGTAGAGTAGTTTTTCCATATCAAAGTCCGCCGTTGTGTGGATGGCATGGAGCAAAGCCCATTTATGGTCGAGCGGGATGTTTTTGTTTTTCAATTCTCCATCGATGGTACGGAAACTGCGTATCATAATATCCTGTCCGATGCCGGTTGCGTCTTCTTTTGTCTCACGATAATACCCGCGGGGAGTAATCATCGTTTCACCGAAAGAGTAGGTTTGCGAATTACCAATGATGATGATTGTGAACATGTCTACTTCTTCCGGATCGAATGCGGAAAGAGTCGTTACGTGTATTTCCTGTTCATCTCTGCCCGCCTGGCGGACATATCCCACCGGAGTCTCCGGCGAGCGCCCTTCCTGCAGAAACAATTCCCGGAGGCGGTATAGCTGCCAGTAGCGTCCTTCGCTTTTGGGGTTGTAAACGGCAGTTACAAAATCGGCTTGTGCGGCGGCGATGATACGGCGTTCGATGCGTTCCCACGGAGTCATCAGGTCGGAGAGGGAGATGACGCAGAAATCGTGTCCTACCGGAGCACCCAGCAGGGAGGCGGCTTTTTGGAAAGCACTGATTCCGGGCAAGGCGATGATTTCCACATCGCTTTGTCGTTCGCGTTTCATTTCATATATCAAGGGAGTCATGCCATAGATACCTGCATCGCCCGAGCTGATGACGCAGACTGTTTTGCCTTGTTCGGCGTATTCGAAAGCTTGTTCGGCACGAATCCGTTCGCGCTTCATTCCGGTGTCGATACATTCGGCATCCGGACGGACAAAGTCACGGATAAAACGAAAATAATACTTGTATCCTACCACTACATCTGCTTCACTCACGGCAGCGAGCACCGCAGGGGTAATATCTTGTTCACTTCCCGGCCCGATGCCGGCTACGATTATCTTGGGTTGTTTCATAATTGCAATGGTTTTGAGTATTATTCACCACAGAGGACACAGAGGACACAGAGAATATCTTTCTCTTAAACATCCATATAAACAAGAGATTAAAACTCTGTGTCCTCTGTGTCCTCTGTGGTGAACCTGATTCATTTCCTATTCCTGATTTAGAGAAACTATGTAGCAAAGATACGGATTAATCCGTTTTTAGCCTTTTATTCGGGAACATAAAGATGGGTGGACCCTTTCATTTTATCTTTTTATTTTCTTTCTGCATTTACGTTCGATGTACCTCACTCCGAGCACTACACCACTCAGCGAACAGACAGTACCGCCCAGCAATAGTACCCAAAGAACGGTTTTACGGAGTGTAGGCGAAGAGTTCAGCCCCTGTATGCGTAAGCGGTGCAGGGCAGTGTACATCCAGTATTTCCAACGGACCGTATCGTTCACATATCGTACGGTGCCCGTTTCCGGATGGATGTAGTAACAACTCTTGTCTGCGTCGCCGACAGTGACTTTCCAGACGGGCAACAGACTGCGGTCACGGTACATCCGGGTCATATCCCTGTAGTAGGTTTCAAATTCGTTGATCAGTGTTACATGTAGCCGGGCACTGTCACCATGTATGGCTCTCACGGCATCCGTTATCTGCTTTTCGTCCAGTTTCAGCGGGCGCGACAGGGAGTCCGATGCATCGATATATAGATCTCCTTCACTTCGTTTTACTATATAGTAAGGTTGCGAGCGGAAATTACTCCATTCTATCTGGCGTACGTCGGGATATTCGGTTAATATCCGGCGGTAATCCAGCACATACTGCTCTAACCTCGGTGCTCCTTTCTTTATTTCGCGTGTGGGATTTTTATCCAATACCGGTTTGCTGATCCAGGACGGAACTTCTGCCAGTGACATCATTCCGCTGAAACAGAATGTCAGCACGAAGAGGCCGAAAACGATTCCCGTCACATAATGCCAGTGATACCACTTTTTGCGATAGGGAGAGAAACCTTTTCCCTGTTTGCGTGAGCGGCGCCAGATGTCGATACCTACCCACAGTCCTGCAATCGTCATCAGGCAGCCAATGCCCGACAGCCAGATCACCGTGACGCTCCATAAAGCGGCATCTTGCCGGAGCCAGGTGAAGTAAACCCAATGTGGAATAGCCCCCAGCCATGCCCAGAAACGTTCGTTACGGGTGGTGAACTGCAATACTTCTCCACTTTGTGAGCCGATGTATAACTGGTGTCTCTCCGCATCGGCAAAATGGAACTTATAAATGGGAAACTCCTTCTTCAGGCTACCGAACGGAATCCATTGGTCGAGCCGGTTCAGCGTATCTATCCGCTCCACCGGTGCACTGCACCATAGGGACGCTATCCGGCGGATACGGGATCCGTCTACAGATGGTAGTACCTGAGCAGAGTCAGCGGGCAGATTATGTTCACCTTTGTCCGTGCGGATGTGGAAGACGGTCTGTCCGAGGTATCGGTCTATCTGGATTCCTTTCACTTTTTCACCTTCGGGCAGTCGGGAAGTGATTTCGCCGACAGAAGGCAGTGAAGGAGACAGGGGTTCCAGTTTCTCTAATTTTTCAGCTTGAGATGCACGTGGAAATCCGTGGTACATCATGACAAAAGCTGACAGGAACCAAACTAAAAACAGGATACTGAGCAGTGTGCCCAGTACCCTGTGAATGGTATACATCAATTTCGTGATCATCATTATAAAGTATAAGACGCAGAAAGCATGAAATTACGTGGCATGCTTGGTATCAATTGATTGCCAAGTGCCTGGTTGCAGTATTCCTTGTTGAACAGATTGTTGACATTGACTCCCAGACGCACATTGCTCTTTAATGTATAAGAGAGACCGAGGTCGGTCAGCCAGTAAGCATCGAACGAACTTGTATTGTCTGAGTTGCGGTACACTTTGTCCTGGAAACTGGTAGAGAGATTCACTCCCAAACCTTTCAGCATACCTTTTGAAACCGTATAGGCACCGAAAGCGTAGAAAGTATTTTTAGGGATATAAGCATACTGCTTGCCTTCGCTTGCGTTTGTCTGCATATAAGGGTTGTTGGCCAGGTCACGCACTTTGGCGTCGGTGTATCCGTATCCGGCACTCATAGACAGGTTGTAAATAGGACTCCAGGTAATATCAATATCGAATCCTTTGGAATCCATTCTACCCACTTGCCCTACAACTTTTTTGTCCAGTTCTACACCATTGGCAATGTCTCCTTTGTTTGCAAGAGTCTGGCGGATATTATCTTTATTAATATAGAACAAGCTTACGTTAGCCTGCAACGTACGTGTGATCTCGTATCGTGCTCCCACTTCTACCTGGAAACCTTTCTCCGGCTTGAATACCTCTTTACCATTTATCGGAATAAACTCTTTACCATCTTTATCAATGTAAATGGTATTAGCGTCATAAAATGCGCGGATAGGTTTGAAGTAAGTACCGTATGAACCATAAATGGACATTTTGTCAATAGGCAGATACACCAATCCGGCACGAAACGTGAAGGCACCGTTGGTGATTTTGTTATATGCATCGTCATCCGGTTTGTCATAATGGCGTCCTCCGTCGCTGGTGTTCAGGTTGGCGGTCTTGTACATGAACAGGTCATAACGTCCTGCCAGCATCATTTTCAGTTTATCACTGAACTCCACCAGGTCTTGCAGGTAAAATCCGTGGGTGAATGTTTTCTGTGCGGTGACAAATCTGAAAGGCGCTTCCATCCAGCCAATGCTGTGTGGATTATATACCGAACCGTGTCCTGTGGTTCCGGGGCCAGTAGCTCCGGTACTTCCGCCACCATAAGCCATGTAAGAGTCACGCATCAGGGATACAAAAGAGTAACCGCCCAGATAGTTGTGCACAACGTCTCCGGTATAGAACTTACCGCTTGCTTCCAGTTGGTTGTTCACAGTTTTAGCGATATGTGAGAAGCGTAGCGGATAGCTGTAATAGATGGAATCCAGACAGATATACTTTTTGGTGTCGTTACCTTGCTTGTCTTTGGTTATGTAATAATGATCATAGATAGGGCTGTCACTTGTCAGATAGTCCAATGACTCAGTACCGAAGTAATCAATATCGTCATAAGTATAAGAGAGTTTGTCCATCAGCTTGAACGCTTCGCTGAAGGTGTGTTTATACATGGCGGATACGTTGAAACCACGGTTGTACATAAAGTCCGATTCACTGTTGTAGCGGGCTTTTTTGTTCAGTCCGGGCAGGGCATCTCCTTTGCTCAGGTATGTGCTGCCGTCTGTGGCTGAGAGTATATCATAAGACATTGTGGGAGGTAAACCGATCTCGGTCGGATAGAAATCGCGGTTGGCGCCGATACGGATGTCCAGTTCGTCGCTTTCAGTCAGATGTCCGCCAAGGGACAGGTATCCGGAAAGACGTTTGGTAGCATTACTTCTCCATCCTTCCTGATCTTGCCAGTTGACGCTTGCACGATAGTTTAGGGGACCTACCAGTTTGCCGCCTAACGCCATTGTAGCCTGTTTGTTATAGTAACTGCCATAAGCGAGACGTGCGTATACGCTTTGTTTGCTTACGGGAGCTTTACGGACAATGTTGAGAACACCACCTACGGCGGACTGTCCGTAAAGTACCGAAGCCGGACCTTTCAGCAATTCGATACTTTCAACGGAAGACAGGTCCATAAACGGATAGGAATTGTCGATGGATGAACGTTCGTCACGCACTCCGTCCACCATAATCACGGAATTATCGAACCCGCGGATGGAGAACTGCGTAAAGGCTCCGTAGGAGGTGCGGAAGCGTACACCTGGGAGGAAACGGGCAGCTTCCTGTATGTCCCGGATGTTTCGTTTCTCAAGCATTCCGGAAGTGATTGAATTGGTTGAAATAGGAATGAACTTGGCGGGAACATCCAGTTTCAGGGCATCGGTCTTTCGTCTGTAGTTGGTTGCCACTACTACTTCGTTGATTGAGAATATAGAATCATTGAAGTTGGTATATTTTTTGTTTTGCAGCTGTGCCTGCGAGGGGAGCAATAGTGCACTGCCTATTGCCATTAATATTACTCTTTTCATTCGTCTTTTTCTTTTGCATATTTAGCTTTTTTCTTCATAATGTCCACCATTTTGTGCTTCAGCATAAACCGGGCATGGTCGATAAATAGTTGTTGGATAGCGGGTATTTCACCCAATCCCTGCATACGTACATCTACTTTCAAGCCTTCCTTTTCAAGAGCTTCTTTCCAGTCGACAGCAATGTCGTTGTTGGCATGGTCACCTGCTACAAACATAAAGGGAATCAACGTCACTTGCTTGGTTTTGTTATCCTTCAGTTGCTGAAGCATGGTGTCGAATGTAGGGTAACCTTCGATGGTACCTACATGAAAGTTTTTCAATCCTTTGGCTTTCAGCATATAGTCGATCATGGCATAAGTAGCTGTACTTGGGGTATAAGTGCCATGTCCGACGAGGACCACACTGCCTTTTTCCGGCTTGCTGTTGCCCAGGATATCCACCACAGCCTCAGCGTCTTCTACCGAATAAAGAAGCGGGTTACCTACCCGGATCTCTTTAAAGAATGGCGCTACTGAGGCTACGTCACGTCTCAACGACTCCATCTCAACACCTTCTATAATGTTAGTACTCTGCACAATGACATGTGTATAGCCATCTCCGAGAAGTTTCAACAGTGCTTCCAGTGGACTGGGTTTCTCAATGCCGCGAGCTTTGAGGCGGCGCATGACAATACGTGAAGTATAAGCCTCGCGCATTTCCAGTTGCGGGAATGCTTCTTTGGCTTTGGCATTGATGGCATCGATGGTTTTGGTACGGGTGTCATCGTATGTAGTACCGAAGTGTACCATAAGAAGGGCGGCTTTATCGCCCGGTTGCATGGTGGCCAGCATATCGGAGGCCACGAAGTTTCCCCCTTCGTGCGCGGAGCAGAAGAGGGAAACTAACAAGAGTAAAGAGAGAATAGATGTTTTCATTGGTTATTTCTTGAATCGGAGAGTTAAACTTACATATGCCATACGTCCCGGAGAAAGAAGTGCGTAGTTAACGCCATTGGGACGGGTATCACGTTTGTTGAAAATGTTGTCGAGACCCATGCCGAAGTCCAGTCCCAGGTGTTCGAATCCTGTCAGTGAATGTTTTACGTTCAGGTTCCACACCCCATAACCCGGAGCGTCACCATAGCTGTGTCCCGGATGGAAGCGTTTGCTCTGGAAACGTCCGTTGATGTTGATGTTCAGCAGATAGTCATCCCAGGAATGGCTGTAATTCCCCGCTACGGTTCCTGTGTGGCGTACCGAGCGTTCAATATTACCCCATACACCGTCCACACTCTTGCCACGTGCATAAGCGAAAGCATAGTTTCCATTCAGGCTGAAGCCTGCGCCAAGGTTGGTGGCTGCGTTTACTTCAAAGCCACGGACAACACCTTTGTCAAGGTTGCCGTAGAGTTTGTAATTGGAGAGCTTTTTGGCTTCGGCATCTGTTAGGTTGAACTCTTTTTGAGCCTCTGCACGAAGTTCTTCACCATTGGGTAGGTCTTTCAATTTATAAGTAGTAGAGTTGATCATATCGTTGATATAATTCAAATAGCCCGTTACTGATATGTTTAGCCGATTTGTGTTATATTCCAGATTAAGTGAATAGTAGTTACTATGTTCTGCTTTCAAGTCCTTATTTCCTTGGGTAATTGTAGTACCTTTATTCATATAATAATAAAGTTCATCCAGACCAGGGGCACGGTAACCGGTGGAGTAAGTACCACGAATATTGAAAGCACCTACTGAATACATCACAGCCACTTTCGGAGTAAAGCGTCCTCCTGCCAGTTCGTGATAATCGTAGCGTACACCGGCAATACCGGTCAGACAATTCCATAATTTAATTTCGTGTTGCGCATAAGCAGATGCTGTATACACAGACTTATCTACCTTTGCACTGGGACGGTCCAGGCTTTCTGAACGGTAATCTACTCCGACTACAGTCATATTGTTTCTGGCAAAATTGAAGATACCTTTTAACTCTGCGTCATAGAAATGTTGTTCTTTAGTTTTGGCATAGTCTCCGATGGCAATCTTGCTTTTGTCATCAGCCACAGTATATTTATAATTTTGCATGTAGTTGTCATTCATCAAATCCAACTGAATAGAAGAACGCTTATTGATTTTATAGCGTCCGCCTACACCGAAGTTATATGATTCGTAATGCAAGTCATATTTAGAACCTCCGTCGATACTTTTATCGTATACAGGGCGATCTGTTAATTTCCAGTAGTAACCTCCATTAGCATAGAAAGAGAGCTTCTCAGTCGGTTGGAAAGTGAACTTTTGATTTACTAAATTTGAGTGGAAGCCATTGGATGTAGGCGATACGGTGGGAATAGTTGATACTGCTCCTGTTTTACTATCTGTCACGTATGCTAAGTCACTGTTTCTCCATCCTGCGCTTTGTTCATGTTTGTAGGAGGTATACGAACCAAACTTTTCAGTAGCGATGTCCGCATTTACCATTTGTGTCAGTTGGCGGTGATCTTCATATCGGGTGGTAGAAGTCACCTGCATCAGTTCTTTCGGTTCATTGGTGATGATGTTGATTACACCTGCAATGGCATCAGAACCATAAAGCGATGAACCTGCGCCGTCAAGCACCTCGATACGTTTCACGCGGCTCATGTCGATGCGCGAAAGGTCGATGTTATTGGATATGTCCCCTATCAGTTTTCGGCCATTAATCAAGATGAGTACATATTTGTTGGAGAGGCCGTTCATCATCAGGTAAGAACCCATTGAGTTGGTAGAGAATGAAAGGGAAGGAACGAGCATGGTCATTGCCTGCTGAAAGTCTGTGATACCGGCTTTCTTTATTTCGTTGGCAGTTACTACTTCCACCGGAGCCGGTGTGTTTTTCAGTCTTTGGTGTGTACCGGTACCTGTCACAACTACAGGGTTCAGGTCCACAGTCATCTCTTTGCCTGTTGCGTGTTGCTGTGCAAACGCACCCACCGCTGCACATCCTCCCAAGAGAATGGTCAGTAAGCATCTTTTGTCCATTGATGTTTTTGAATAATGTGTTAATAAACGGCCTTCCTGACCCCGGGACGGCACTGTTATCTATGTCTGCTCGGCAGGTTTCCTGACTATCCCTTTTTTAGAAAGCAACCTTCCCGCCTTGCCTTCCGGCATCGACAGTGGTATGTGTAGAAATGCTTTCCTTTCCTCCTTTGAACAGAATGCGGAGTATATGGGCATCACAGTAGCGGGCACTGTTCCGGATTCTCACCGGATTCCCTTTTATGCATCGAACGGAATGCTTCGACTGCATCACCTAAGCGGGGGCAAAGATATACATTTATTAGTTTATATAGAAATAAATTAAAGAATATACTTATTTATAGGTATATCGGAGAAGTGAAGTCTTTTATATTGGGAAAGGCGGATGTCTTTCAGTCAAAAGGACGCGGTTTACTGCTTATTTGTAGCAGAAAGAAGGGATTTGCTCTGTTTTTAAAACAAGGGAAGAATTCTATATGTGTGAAATAGAAAAGTAGTCCGCATAAATATGGCATTAGTATACGATATCCGGACTGTTTTGTGATTAAATATACTTTGGATGATCAGAGATGATCGATTTCTTGCCTTTAGGAAGTTAATATTGTCTTTATATGAAGTTAACATCGTATTCGGAGGAAGTTAACATTGCGTTCAGAGGAAGTTAACATTGTATCCGGGTGAGGTTAACACTCTAAAAAAAGGCACTAAAAGCTCTGTTTCTTATGCTGGTTGACTCCGTCTCGATGCTCGGCCGGATTAATCGTTTGGATTGTAATATCAGTTATTTATATTCTTTATGCTACAAAATGCAGTGGATATATTTTAATTTGCTTAGAAGATATGTTCACGAATGTTCTTTTGTTTTTGGAGAATTGTAAATACGGCGCTTTTTCCGGAGAAGCCTGGGACAGACTCCGAAAAATGTGCTACAAGCCACATAGAAAATACAAGATGACAGAATGTCAAAATGTCAATGATGGAAGATGCTGAATGGGATTGTATTTTACATTTCTTATTGATTATTCTTCCCCGCTCTGTTTTTTTCTTTATCTTTGTCCCGAATTGGTTTCGGATGAAGATTCTCGTCATTCGGATTAAAAGGGAATTGGGTGTAAGTCCCAAACAGTCCCGCTGCTGTGAAGCTCCGTTTATATATCTTGGAAACATCTTTTGCCACTGGTGTCGGATTTGAAACATCGGGAAGGCTTCAGGATAAGGAGTAAGTCAGAAGACCTGCCATTCATCAAAGGCTGTTTTTACTCGTGGGATTAGGAAAGCAGTACGAAAAAAGATTAACTTCAAAAAAGATGGAAAGGTGGTATGCCGATGAAAAAGGTATGTCCTCGTTGTGGTGTTGCTTTTGAGTGCCGGCATGACAATATAATGTTGTGTCATTGTGCAAGTGTGAAACTGGACGCATTCCAATACGCTTATATTAAAGAAAATTACACAGACTGTTTGTGTCATTCATGCTTGGAGGACATTGCACATAGCGTGAAGGACGACACATCTTCCGGAAAGCTAAGTATTGAACGAATCTAACTATATTATACTATGGAACTTTTAAGAAATCTTTTTGAAGGTTACCCCAACCTATGGGGTGGAGGAGTGGCACACTCCGTACTTATTTTGTCGCTTGTCATTGCATTTGGTATCATGTTGGCTAAAATAAAAGTGGCAGGTATTTCTTTGGGAGTCACCTGGATTTTATTTGTCGGCATTGTATTCGGGCATTTTAATTTGAACCTGGACGAGCACTTACTTCATTTTCTGAAGGAATTCGGACTGATTCTGTTTGTTTATTCCATTGGCTTACAAGTGGGACCGGGGTTCTTTTCCGCTTTCAAGAAAGGAGGTTTTACACTGAATGTATTGGCTATGACGGTTGTTTTCGCGGGAGTCATTATTACGGTTTCCATACATCTTATAACAGGTATACCTATAACGACCATGGTGGGCATCCTTTCAGGGGCGGTAACCAATACTCCCGGACTGGGTGCGGCTCAACAGGCAAATAGTGATTTGAATGGAATTGATGCCCCGGAGATCGCTTTGGGATATGCCGTGGCGTATCCGTTGGGAGTGGTAGGGTGTATTTTGTCTTTGCTGGGACTAAAATATCTTCTTCATATTAATACAAAACAAGAGGAAGCCCACGCAGAGCAGGGGTTGGGACATCTACAGGAACTAACTGTCCGGCCTGTTTCTCTGGAAGTCAGAAATGAAGCCTTGGAAGGGAAAAGAATCAAAGAAATACGTCCGTTGGTAAACCGCAATTTCGTTGTATCACGTATCCGTCACCATGACGGAAAGAAAGAGACGGAGCTGGTCAACTCTGATACGGTATTGCACCTGCAGGATAAAATATTGGTGATTGCCACTCCAATAGATATGGAGGCTATCACAGCTTTTTTTGGTAAACCGATTGATATGGAATGGGAGCAGTTGAATAAGGAGTTAGTGTCCCGCCGTATTTTGATAACTAAACCAGAATTGAACGGCAAAACACTTTCACAGCTAAAGATCCGCAATAATTTTGGTGCCAGTGTCACTCGTGTCAATCGTTCGGGAGTTGATTTAGTAGCCGCCCCGCAACTACAGTTACAAATGGGAGATCGTGTTACCATTGTGGGGAGTGAGTTGGCAGTAAGCCACGCTGAGAAAGTATTGGGTAATTCGATGAAACGGCTGAACCATCCCAATCTGATTCCTATTTTTCTGGGTATTGCTTTAGGATGTATTTTAGGTAGTCTTCCTTTTATGTTTCCCGGCATTCCTCAGCCTGTCAAGCTGGGATTAGCAGGAGGACCATTGATTGTATCCATCCTTATCAGCCGTTTTGGACCGCAGTATAAACTGATTACCTACACTACAATGAGTGCTAATCTGATGATTCGCGAAATCGGCATATCACTTTTTCTGGCTTGTGTGGGACTGGGAGCCGGCAGAGGGTTTGTAGAAACAATTATTTATGAGGGAGGCTATGTGTGGATTGGTTATGGCATCATTATCACTGTGCTTCCTCTGTTATTGGCAGGAATCATCGGACGTTGTGTCTTTAAGTTAAATTATTACACGTTGATCGGTGTGCTGGCCGGATCGACCACCAATCCGCCGGCATTGGCTTATTGCAATGACCTGACTTCGTGCGATGCGCCTGCGGTTGGTTATGCTACGGTTTATCCATTGACCATGTTCCTGCGGGTACTTACTGCACAGATCCTTATTTTGGCATTAGGTTAACTTTAGAAATAACAACATTACGCGGCGCGAAACAAGATTTGGATAAAATGAAAGGTTGCATCATGTCTCTCTTTCCTATCTTTTTTGTACTTTTGCGCCCGATTTTAAAAAGTGAGCATTATGACTACAAATGAATCTTTGATTTCCATATCCAAGTTCATTGCCGGATATTCGGCCCATCTGATGGGAGCAGGTGTGCACACCTCACGTGTCATCCGTAACTCGAAGCGTATCGGAGAAGCCTATGGGGTGGATGTGAAGTTGAGTGTTTTTCATAAAAACATTATCCTGACCATTATTGATAACGAAACGCGTGAGGCTTGTAACGAAGTAATTGATATTCCTGCCCATCCGATCAGTTTTGAACACAACTCTGAATTGAGTGCTTTGAGTTGGGAGGTTTATGACAAGCATCTGCCTTTACACGAGTTGGCGGACAAGTTCAATAAAATTATATCGGCACCGAAAATAGATCCGTTGTTTGTGCTTCTGCTGGTTGGATTCGCCAATGCTTCATTCTGTAAGTTGTTTGGTGGTGATATCATTTCTATGAGCATTGTCTTTTCGGCTACTATCACGGGACTTTTCCTGAAGCAACAGATGCAGAAGAAGAAAATAAATCATTATATCATTTTTATTGTTTCCGCTTTTGTTGCGTCATTATGTGCGTCGACAGCACTTATTTTTGACACTACCTCTGAGATAGCCCTTGCAACCAGCGTGCTTTATCTGGTACCTGGCGTGCCGCTGATCAACGGTGTGATCGATATTGTAGAAGGATATATCCTCACGGGATTTGCCCGGTTGACGGAGGCTGCCCTGCTGATTGTCAGCATTGCGATAGGTCTTTCGTTTACATTGTTAATGGTTAAAAACAGTTTGATATGATAGCTTTAGATATTCTTTCCGATGGATTTTTTGCCGCAATTGCGGGTATTGGTTTTGGGGCTATATCCGATCCGCCGTTGCGGGCTTTCAAGATGATTGCGTTACTTGCGGCTGCCGGACATGCCTGCCGTTATTGCCTGATGACTTTTCTGGGGGTGGATATTGCTACGGCTTCTTTGTTCGGAGCATTGATTATCGGTTTCGGCAGCTTGTGGCTCGGGCAGAAAGTATATTGCCCGATGACCGTACTCTATATACCGGCATTGCTTCCGATGATTCCGGGTAAGTTTGCTTATAACATGGTGTTTTCACTGATTATGAGTCTGCAAACAATGAACGAGCCGGAGCGGCTGGGTAAATACATGGAGACATTCTTTGCCAACGGACTGGTGACCTGTACCGTTATCTTTATGTTGGCGGTGGGAGCCACTTTCCCCATGTTCCTGTTTCCTCACAAAGCATTTTCCCTGACGCGGCATTAATAAATTAATCTGTTTAATAAGAATCTATATTTTATGGAGATATTCTGGAAAACTATTGCGTATTATAATTCTGCTACCTGGATCTATCAGTTGTTGATCATTGTTGCCGGCTTGCTGCTGACAGTGATGCTAATAAAGAATCCCCGTCCATGGGTAAAGATGGGCATGAAACTGTATATGGTTTTTCTGTATTTGTGGATTGCCATCGCATACTATGCCATCTGTTGTAACGAGCGCAGCTATAACGGGGCATTGGCTATGTTTTGGATTGTTATGGCTACGATATGGGTGTGGGATGCCATCACCGGATATACCACTTTTGAGCGTACGCATAAATACGATATGCTTTCGTATGTGCTGTTGGCTTTGCCATTCGTATATCCTTTGGTGTCTGTCGCAAGGGGACTTGCTTTTCCCGGCATTACATCGCCGGTGATGCCTTGCTCGGTAACCGTTTTTACCATCGGTCTGCTTCTGTTATTCTCGCGCAAAGTGAATATGTTTCTGGTATTGTTCCTGTGCCATTGGTCTCTTATCGGTTTGTCGAAAACTTACTTCTTTAATATTCCGGAAGATTTTCTGCTGGCCAGTGCAACGATTCCCGCATTATACCTCTTTTTCCGGGAGTATTTCCTCAACAATCTGCATGCCGATACCAAGCCTAAAGCAAAATATATTAATTGGTTACTTATTCTTGTCTGCGTATCTATCGGGATTTTACTGACCACGACCATGTTTCTGGAACTGGTGCCGACCCAGCAGCCATAGCGCATTTTTACAGACAAAGGTATACCCTTAGAGAGAAATATCCGTATCTTTGCAGGATAAAAACTGACAATATGGAGTGTAGGATGATTTCTCAGTTTCTGATAGCAGCCCCTTCTTCGGGCAGCGGAAAGACAACGGTCAGTCGCGGATTAATGGCACTATTGATAAAGAAAGGGTTGAAAGTACAACCTTTCAAGTGCGGGCCCGACTATATCGATACCAAATATCATACGGCAGTTTGCGGGCGTCCTTCCATTAACCTGGATACCTTTATGGCTTCGGCAGAGCATGTGGGGGAACTTTATGCCCGCTATGCCACAGGGGCCGATGCCTGTATTGTGGAGGGGATGATGGGCATGTATGACGGATATGACCGTGACCGGGGTTCTTCGGCCGAAATAGCCCGCTTGCTGAATTTACCCGTCGTATTGGTAGTCGATGCCAAGTCGGCGGCCTACTCGATGGCGCCTCTGCTTTCGGGCTTCCTTCATTTCCGTCCTGAGATAAGAATAGCGGGAGTTATCTTTAACCGTGTAGGGTCTCCCCGTCATTACGAAATGCTACAGGAAGTATGTAGCGAACTGGGTATTTCCTGTTTAGGATATTTGCCTAAGCGGGAGAATCTGGTGCAGGAATCCCGTTACTTGGGGCTGGACTTCAGCCGTTCGGGAGGGACGGATGCACTTGAAGAGTTGACCGCCTTAATGGAAACACACATCGACTATACCCGCCTGCTTGAAGAGACAATGCTTCCTGCCCCCATACCTTCTACTCCGGATACTTTCCGGCAAGGAGATTTAAAAATATCCGTGGCATGCAGTGCAGAGTCTTTTTCTTTCATCTATCAGGAACATCTGGATATACTTCGCCGTTTGGGAACCGTTACCTTTTTCAATCCTGAACACAATCGTCCGTTGCCGAAAGGAACCGATCTGCTCTATCTTCCCGGAGGCTATCCGGAGAAATGTCATACCCGGCTGAGTCGGGCTTGGCGAAGAATGCAGTCTGTCCGTAACTATGCAGAGGCGGGCGGGCGCGTGCTTGCCGAATGCGGAGGGATGATTTACCTTTCTAAAGGTATCCTCTTCGACCGGCCGGAACATCCGGGGATTGCGACCGGACTGCAAACAGGGGTATTTCCTTTCTATATTTCAAGCCGTAAAGCCGACAGGCGTTTGACGTTGGGGTATCGGTCTTTCGATTATAACGGACAGCATCTTCGCGGCCACGAGTTCCACTATACGCAATTCGAACCGAAGACGGAAGAACTGCCGGAGTCTGTCACTCAGGTATACAATGCCAAGGGAATACCTGTCGGCACACCTGTGTTCCGATACAAAAACGTGATAGCCAGTTACACGCATCTATACTGGGGAGAGATTGATTTACTTAAATTATTTGAATAATGAAACGAATCTATACACGGACCGGCGACCGGGGAACAACCGGTATTCATGGTGGAGAACGGGTAGAAAAAGACGATATCCGGATTGAAGCAAACGGAACCATCGATGAATTGAATGCGGTGATCGGCATAATCCGTTCATTGCTTCCGCAAACACATGACTGGCAAAGGTTGCTGCATACCCTCCAGCGGGAGTTGATGGTGGTTATGAGTCATGTAGCGACTCCGTCGGCCATTCGCGACAAGAACCCGAACAGTCTATCACCCCATCTGGCAACCTTCTGTGAGCAGGAAATGGATGCGATGACGGCCGAGCTGAAAGAGAATGGTTACTTCCTGCTGCCCGGAGGCACACCGGTTTCTGCCCAATTGCAGTTTGCCCGCACAGTTGCCCGAAGAGCAGAACGCCGTCTTTGGACTTTGAACCGGCAAGATGCCGTCCCGGAAGAAATCCTGAGCTTTATCAACCGCTTGTCCGACCTGTTTTTTGTTATGGCACGCTATGACATGCAACAACAGGACTGGCCGGAAGAGCGCTGGCAGTCGTTCGCATATAAGAAAAAGAAAAAATAAGAAGCCTATCCCAAATTCTGTCAAAACAAAGCAAACATAATGATTAGCAAAACTCCTTTGGACAATGTAGCCAAACTGAATAAGATTTGTGCCGATGCACAAATCGGATGGTGGGAAGTGAACTTTAACACAGGACAATGCCTTATTGCGGAAACCCTGCTTAAGGCGCTGGAAGTCAGCAGTGAATTGTTGAGCATAGACGAATTAATGTCCACTGTACGCCGGGACTATCGCAAACGCATTACGGACGAATTCATGTCCATTCCCCAAAAAGGAGTATTCGAACAGACCTTTCCCGTATCTTCCAGCCACGGTAACATCTTCTGGATGCACTGCGCACTGAGCATGGAAGAGGAAAATGAAGAAGGACAGCTGATTGCTACCGGATATAGCCAACGGATAGAAAACCCGGAGACAGAAGGCTATCAGTGCGTATGGAGCCAACGTAGCGATAAGTTGTTTCACGATATATTCAACAACATTCCGGTCGGTCTCGAGCTATATAATAAGGAGGGCGTGTTGCTGGACTGCAATAACCGGAACCTCGAGATATTCGGAGTAACAGACAAGAACCGGATCATCGGCCTGAGCCTGTTTGAGAGCCCCAATGTGACTCAGGATATGCTTGAAAGCCTTCAAGCCGGCTGTCCCGGCAGTTTTCATTTGCATTATAACTTCGACGAAGAACGCAGGCTCTTCCGGTCGGAACGGAAGGGGATGGTCGATCTTGATGTGCGGAGCCTGATGCTCTATGATGCGGAAGGGAATCTGTCGAACTATCTGCTGATGAATATAGATAATACCGAACGCAATAATGCACTGAGCAAAGTGCATGACTTTGAGAACTTCTTCTCTATTATTTCCGACTATTCCAAGGTGGGATATGCGAAAATCAACCTGCTGAATCACACCGGATACGCTATCCGCCAGTGGTACAGGAATCTGGGTGAAAGCCATGACACGCCGCTGACGGATATTATCGGTGTGTTTTCGTACATGCACCCCGATGACCGGAAGTTGGTACTCGATTTCTATGAAAAGGCCAAAGCGGGTACGGAACGTTTCTTTGATGGTGATCTGCGTATCCGCCGGGCAGAGGGTTCGGACGAATGGAACTGGATACATAAATCTTCCATGGTGACTTCCTACCAGTCGCCCGATCCGAGACTGGAATTAGTAGAGGTGAACTATGACATAACGGTCCAGAAAGAAACAGAGGCAGAGCTCAGGGCAGCCCGCGATAAAGCGGAAGAGTCCAACCGGTTGAAGTCCGCTTTTCTGGCAAATATCAGCCATGAAATACGTACGCCGCTTAATGCCATTGTCGGCTTTTCCGACCTTCTGATGACAGTGGACGATCCGGCGGAGCAGGAAGAGTTCCGTCAGACCATACAGAAAAACAACGTATTGCTCCTGCAACTGTTCTCCGATATCATCGACCTTTCTAAGATCGATGCAGGTTCGTTTGAGTATATGCCGAAACCTGTTTATCTTTATCAGTTCTGTGCCATGATGCTACAGAAGATGAAGGACAGAGTACCCGAAGGAGTAGAGTTACGGATCGATGAAGACTCACCGCTCGATGCCTGGTTCAATGCCGACAGCGGATACTTGAACCAGGTGATTACCAATTTCGTGAGCAATGCGATTAAGTTTACGCACCGGGGCACTATCACCATCGGTTATCAGATCGATGCCGCCCGGCAGCTTGAAATGTTTGTAGAAGATACCGGCATCGGTATCTCTGCTGAGAATCAGACGGCAGTTTTCGACCGCTTTATGAAAGTAGACAGTTTCGTACAGGGTACGGGTCTCGGCCTTCCTTTGTGCAAGAGCATTATCGAAAAGATGGGCGGACGTATCGGCGTCACTTCCGAATTTGGGAAGGGCTCACGCTTCTGGTTTACGCTTCCAGTTTCTTCTTGTATACCCACACGCTAAGTCCGAAATAAACAACGACCTGTATCCATAAGGTAATGTATTCCGGTTGTATGTCTGCCATATCGGCCCCCATCGAGTTCAGCTTGACGAAGGCGAGAGTGGCGGGTGCGGCCGGGATGATGTAGTGCATCATACGCCAATACCAGGGCATCAGCTCCAACGGATAGGAGACTCCCGACAGGAAAATCAGTCCCACCGAGAAGAAAGCGATCATCAGCAGTGGGGCTTCCGAATCGGTGAAGAAACGCGAGGCGGCCAACCCGAAGAAAGAGGTTGCCATCAGGTAAGGCACCATCATGGCGGTGATGTACAGTCCGTTCCCAATGTTGGGGATACTGAAGAAGTGGGGTAACAGCCCGAGCAGGAACATGGAAAAGATCGCATAAAGCCCGCAATATACAAATGTTTTTCCCGCCACAAGGCGAGTTGCCGCTCCCCAAAGCCCGTTTTTACCGGTCGTCCTGAATCCCGGAAGTAACGGCTCTGTGGCACGGTGCTGATATTCGTCGCCCGTCAGCATACCGATGACCATCAGCAATGTCTGAAAGATAATGACCATCATGACAGCCGGAATCAGATAGGAGCCATACCCTTCGGTGTGGTTATAGAGTGCCGTGCCTGCTATGTTGACAGGTTTAGCCATCATTACGGCAAGCAGTCCCTGTGGAGGAAGGAATACGGCACCATCCATGCGGTGGGCATCATTGAGGGCAAGGTATACACGTGAAGTGGCTTCCTGCAACGCCTCGAAATAGAGAAAGGCATCTGTGGTGGCGTATAGCGAGAACACTGCTTCCCGTCCTTGAAAGACGCGGGTTTCGAAATCATGCGGAATATACAGAATGCCTTGCACTTTGCCTTCTTTCATCCATTCGCGGGCTTCCCGGTAGTCCATTGCCTGTGCATAGACGGCTACTTGCGGCGTGGCGTCCAGCCAACGGATGTATTGGCGGCTAAGGCTGCTGTGCGAGTTGTCGACAACTGCTACGGGAGCGTCGGTCACGATGTTGGGAGCATACATGTAATTATAGAGCAGCCCATAAACAAAGATACCTCCCATCAGCACCAACAGTACGGCATAACTGGTACTGATGGCACGGAATTCACGTGTGATGATGAAGGAAATCTGCGATAGTTTACCGGATATTTTCATATTTACGACTGATTATGGCTCGTCTGAGGTGGGGGAGCATCGCCAATGCCAATAGCGGGAAGATACAAAGTATCACTGCCGAAGGCCATAGGTGGATGAATCCGCCACCATAGTAGAGCATGGTTTGTGTAATCTCGGTGTAATGGCGCACGGGGAACAGATAAGAGGCGTCTCGCACCAACGGATACATGTTGAGTACCGGAAAGGTGACGCCGGACAAGGTAGCCCCCAGCGATCCGACCATGGATACGATACTGATGATGATTGCCACGGCAGGAAACAGGGAGAAGATGAACAGAGCCAGTGCCTGGGTGGCGATAATGAAAAGTACCGTCATTCCATTGAGTAGCAACCAGCTCCCTTGAAAAGGTATGTGCAGGATGCCGAACATGACAAAGTTGCCCAGTATGCCGATCAGGCTGAAAATAAGTGTATAAGGCAGCAACTTGCCGATAACGGCTATCGTGATGTCACCCCCGGCCGCCTGTAACCATTCGCCGGCCGTACGGAACTTGATTTCGCTCCCCACCGCATATACCGTGATAAGCAGTACCAGCACCTGGAAGAGTACGAAAAAGAAGGGCTGGCTCAAGTAGACCGAGTAGTCCAGCGATGGATTGTAAATCGGGTGATTGTTGGCTTGTACGGGGAGCAGGAAGGTTTCTATCTGCTGTTCGTTTACGCCCAGTGCCACGGCCTTCATCACGATAGGTGAGAGGGCTACGGGAGCAAGCGAGCTTTCGAAGGCGGCCATCAGCTCGCCTCCCACCGAGAGCAGTGCATAGTGATAATAATAATTCAGCGTAGCGTCCTGTTCCGATATCATATCTTGCTCAAAGCGTGGAGGAATGGAAAGGTAACCATATATTTCTTTCTGCTGTACCGCTTTGCGTGCTTCGGCTTCGTCGACGAAGTGACGAACCACCCGGAAGGTGGGTACGGCAGACATCCGCCGGGTAATATCCCTCGAGGTGGCCGTATTGTCTTGGTCGACAATGCCGATGGGGATGTTCTCCATCTGTCCGTTGCCGAATATGGTAGCCATGAAGAAAAGCGTGAATAGCGGAAGCACCAGGCAGACGCCGAAGTAAAGGCGCCGTGAGGTCATCCGTCGCCACTCACGTTGTACGACACGGGTGATAGGGGATTGTTGCATAATGATTGGTTTTTGAGTTTGATTCACCACAGAGGACACAGAGGGCACAGAGAAAATATATTTTTCTCTTTAATATTCTATAAACAGAAAATTTAAACTCTGTGCCCTCTGTGTCCTCTGTGGTGAATCGTATTCATTTCTATTCTCTATTTGATCTCCACCAATACCGACATCCCCGGACGCAATCCTTCCACTTTCCGGGTAGGGCGGGCGTGGATCTCGAAAGTCCGTAAGTCGTAGCTTCCTGTTTGTTTGGTCGACTTCCAGGTGGCAAAACTCCCCAGCGGACTGATATAGTAGATTTTAAACTCGATTCCCTTTTCGGCGAGGGCCGGCACGTCTCCAATGAATGTACCTCCCATGCGGAAGTTTGGCATCAGGTCCTCCCTTACATTGAGAACGACATGCACGTCGTCCATCACTACCAGATTCATGATCGGAGTGCCCGGTGCCACAAGTTCGCCCCGTTTGGGGAAGATAGTTGCTATCTGCCCGTCTTCCGGCGCAATCAGGCGGGCATCCACCAGCAGTGATGAAACTTCATCGACCGTGCTGTTGGCCGCGTTTACCATGGAGCGGGCCGAAGCTTTATCTTCACTCTGCGCCCCGTCCACTGCCATCTGGTATTGTTCGTAGGCCGCACGCTCGGCTGCCTGAGCCGCTTTATACATGGCTTCTACCTCGTCCTTGCGTTGAGAGGTGACCACGCTGTCCTTGTATAAGGTGAGGATGCGGTTATACGTTGTCTGTGCCAGTGCCAGGTCACTCTGGGTTTTGTTCCACAGTTGCTGCGCCGTAGCTATGATTTGCCGGCGGGTTCCGGCATCTATCTTCTTGTTTTGCTCTACAGCCACTTGCTTTAATGCGTCCACCTGGCGGTATTTCGCCTCTACGGTGGGACTGTTGATGACCACCAGCGTATCACCCTGTTTCACCCACTCGCCTTCGTCCACCAGGAAGGTGTCGATGCGTCCCGGCAGTTTGCCGCTGATACGGATTTCGGTTGCTTCGGCCTGACCTTGCAGGATCAGGGGCTGGCGGCGCATGGCAATCATTCCGATGGCAGTGAACAAGGCTACTGCCACAAGTACGGCGATGAAGGCGATGCTTAAGGTTCTGCCTTTTTTAGATTCTGACTTCTCCATCTCTTTATTATTGTTTTATTGATTATTTTGCAGGTTCGAGTATTGTTCCGGTATGCCGCAGAGTGCCAGCAGATTCATCAGGGTTACGTCATACTCGTAGTAGGCTGCCAGTCTGGCCACCTTTGTTTTCGATAGCAGAGTTTCTGCGTCTACTACTTCTGTTGAAGTTGCCATTCCCTCGGCGAAGGCTTTTTTCCGCATCCGCACCAATTCTTCGCTCAATTCGATGGTAGTGTTCAGTGCCCGCACGTTGTCGAGCGCCTTTTGCAGACCGGTGTACAGTTTGTCCACTCCGACGGAAAGATCGTCACGTGCTTTCTCCTGCCCCAATGCGAGAGTCTGTTGGGTCAGGCGCGATTGCCGGATCCGCTTCTCCCGTTCCAGTCCGTCGAAAAGGTTCCAGGTGAAACCTATGCCGACCATGGTGCGAGGCAGCAGATTGCTTTGTATGCCATGAGAGTAAAGCGTCTGCTTACCGAAGAGGGCGATATTGGGCAGATAGCCGCTCTGGTCTATCCGGACCTGTTGCTTGGCCATGTGTTCCTGAAGGTTCAGTTGGTTGAGCAGGTAGTTGCTGATGCCTACCACCTGCAAAAACTCCATCTTGGGAGGTAGGGTATCGTTGATAAACAGGGGAGAGGAAGGTGTGATGTCTCCGCTTGTTTCCAGATTGAGCAGGGTTTTCAACGTACGTTGCACCACGGCCTCTTCCTTGCGGGCGGCTTCCAGCTCGCGCAGTGCCTCGTCCATGTTGACTTGGGCAAAGAGGCGTGCCGCCTTGTCTATCATGCCGGTGGCCTCCAGCTTTAACGCATTCTCGTAATGGAGCTTCAGTGCCTGGTACGATTCCCGGCGGACACTGACCACTTCCTGCGCCAGGCGCAGGCCGTAATAGCTTTCGGCAAGCAGCGTGCGCTGCGTGGCATCTACCTGTGCCCGGTTTTCACGGGCGAGGTCTATCATTGTGTTGCCTATCTTGGTGGCATGAATACGTTTGCCTCCGGCAAAGAGCACCCATTCGGCGGTGAGGTCTACAGTGGTCAGGTTACGCGGCGCCAACGGGAAAATAAGTGTGTTCGTACCAATCTGGTCGAGTATGGACGATATGATCTTATCATCCGGCAGGATGGTATGTACAAAGTCTTTGGCCGGATCGGTGAACTGGGAAAGGGGTTGTTTCACTTCGATCTTTTCGGAAAGGTGCACAAATGCGCCCGTCGATTGCAGGCTGGGCATCCAGAAGGCATTGAGCTTTCCCCGTTCGGCACGGGCTATGTCGATACCTTTGTCGGCTATCTTGAGGCTTTGGTTGCCCTTGTGCAGCAGTTGCAACGCTTCATCAAAGCTGAGTTGCTGCTGCGAAGTTTCCCGCGTGGGAGGGAGGCTTTGCGCCAGAACGGTGTTGCTGTATAAGAGTATTCCTGCCGCTATCATCAGCGCGACAGGTATTTTCTTTTTTTCCATACGTCTGTTACGGTTTAGGTTTATGAGTCCTTGTAACAGACGAGGGGGGAGGTTTGTTCAGAAAATGTAAGGGAATGCCGTCTTTATAATTCGACTTCTTTGTCCAACTTTGAAGGATGTTGGTGAGTATGGAACAAAGTTACGATGTATATGCTTTCTTCCTTTTCATCTACATAATATATAATTTTATAAGGATTTACGAGTAAGTATCGGCAGCTAATCTTTTTCTCTTTGGCAAGTATCAGTTCTACAGGTCCTCGGAATGGGTTATTGATTAGTTGCAATGTTTTTTGTTCAATGGTTCTTGCCAGGCGATCGGTTGCTTTGTTACCAAACTCTTGTTGGCTGTATTCTAAAATTTCAATAACCCTTCTTTGTGCTTGAATTGTCCATGCTATCTTCATCATAATAGATAGTGTTTAAAAGTAGTGTGCATTTCTTGGCTGCTGATGATTTGTCCTTGTTGTATTTCATCTATTGCTTGTTCTATTTCTTCTTTAATTTCATCTTCTGTGAGCTGGCAGGGAGCTGCTTTCTTAACAGCAGTTTTCTCTCTCAAACCGAGCACATCGTGAAGTTTCTGCTTCACTTTGTCGATGATCTCTTTACTGTCTATATTGGCAATAGTCCGGATCAATTCTGCTTTCTCTGCTTCCAATTCAAGATAAGCCATACTATTGTAAGCTACTACCGGTTCGGATACTTTGGTTGTTTCCTCTTCTTGTTGCTTGTATTTTTTAGACTCCTTCATAATGCGTCTTGTTTTTTGGTATGAATACAAAGATAATAAATTAATTGATAGCGAATAAGGTTCCGTTCAGAATTAATTTCATTTGCCTAATTGATGTCTATAAAACGTTTTCGGAATCAAAAAGACGGCTAATGGCCTTTTCCGCTAACTATCCCTTTTCATCTTCTTGCCCATATAGGAGAGAATGTCCCGGAACTTTCCGCTTCTTCGCCCGGAAAGCCGGGCTTGGGAGGAGGAAGAGCCGGCGTTTTCACTTTGAAGAGCCGGCATTTCGACTAAAAGAAGTAAGCATTTGCTCCGAAAGACGGTTGCGTTTTTCAAAAATGAATAAGAGTTTTGCCCAATATCTCTATATGTTTTCTTCCATTACATATATTGTTCTTGTTTGGGAGTGAAAACAGTGGTCCTATTTCTCTGGTTGCTTTCGTAGAGTGATAGGTTGATGATTGATAAGAATATGATATTTTATTGGTTTTTGTTTCTGTTGTTAAACGATAATGCAAAATAGGTATCCTTTTGTTCTCGTAATTGATGTATTGGTTTCCAACGGTATTCTCTTGATGCGAAAATACGGCGATTTTTGCCCATCCTTGGTACTTTGTACGGGAAAAAGCGAATCTGAAGCGTTTGGATTATCATTTTGATAAAAGGGTACTTTGTGTCTGGCTCAATTCCCTTCGGGATACTCGGTTCTATCTTTTTTATATTACCAGCGCAGCGATCTCTGGTGACAGCTCGATGTTTCCGTCTTTGCGGACAATGATGAAGTTGGCATCCCTTAGTGCGTTCATCACACTCTTATACGTAACCAGCCCCATGCCCTTGAAGCGTCTCAGGCTTTGCCATCCGTTCTGGGTGGTGTATTGCAGAAGGTCGCGTACTGTCCTGAATCCCATCTCTCCATATAAAACATTATAGGCATGCGCGCCGACAAGGTTTGATAGGGGAGTATTTACGGGTGTGACCGTATTGCATTTATCGAACATCAGTTCCATCGTCCGACTGCGAAATGTGGCGATTCGCCCCTTATGTTCGCCCAGAGTCCGGAGGATGGAACTATAGTTAGTCGCCACTCGTGCATACGTCATTTTGTTACGTTTCGCCACCCGTGCGATGGGTTCGCCACTGGAGACGGAAAGGAATATTTCCCGTTCGTGATCGTCCGTAATCAACTGACCGAGTTCCTGAATGAGGATATGGAAAAGCGGTTGGTGTAGTTTCTGGGTTTTCAATAGAAATAGTTCGTCGTCACATTGTGAGAGGAGTACTTCACGTTCCAGTTCCTTTTCTTTGATGATCTTTTCCAGATAATTCTCACCTAAATCTTTGGTCTGGTGAACATCAAGATATTGGGTCAGGCTTTCGTCATCAATCATTAGGACGTTCTCTATCCTCGATGAAGCGATATATCCCAAGTTTGCCCATGTGCGGAGGTCGGATTCGGCAATACCGCGTTTCTCCGACAGTTGTTTGAGGGTTATCCAGTTAGCCATGCCTGCCCCTCCTTGTTACTTCTTTGATTGGTCTGTTCATACCTTTCTGATTATTATGAACGTCCACATCCTTATGTATACCTTAATATATAAGAAGTCGGGCGCTGAGTTCATATTTACGCGGAAAGAGGTAGTACCAATACCTAGAACTTCATAAATATGTTCACACGCCCGACCCTACGTCGCACGTATGAAACTGATTTATTGAAGTTCTTGTTTTTATGCATTAATTAAATTTGGTACTTTTCTTTCCGCAAAAAACGTTTCAATATGCCGCATTTCTCTTCGGCTTTCAAGTGACAAAGATAAAGAATCTTGTGGGAATAGCAAAGAATGTGACAAGAAAGTTTGGGAAGGACATACCTCAGTGAGGCAGGTTGCTAGTCAATAAGGTCTGTTTATGCTTTTCTGATTATTATAAACGCTTATATCTTGATGTATACCTTTATATATAAGAAGTCGAGTGCTGAGTTCATATTTATCGGATGAAAGGTACTACCAATACCTTTGAACTTAATAAATATGTTCAAACGCTCGACTACCTTTTTGATTGGCCTGTCATTATTATGAACGCTCGACTTCTTATGTATAAGGTATACATAAGAGGTCGGACGCTGAGTTCATATTTATCCAGACGAAAGGTAGTACCAATACCCCTGTATATAATAAATATGTTCACATGCCCGACCCTACGTCGTACGTATGAAACAGATTCATTGATATTCAGTTTTTGCATTAAATTAATTTGGGACTTTCTTCGTCTGCAAAATTGTTTCAATGAGCTGTATTTCTCTTTGGCTTTCAAGTGACAAAGATAAAGAATCTTGTGGGGATAGCAAAGAATGTGACAAGAAAGTTGAGTTTGGATATATTACAGTAAATGTATCAGGCATTTTGTATGGGTATATCGCTTCCTTCATACGACCCTATGCATTGGTTATTTTATATGGAAGAAAAAGGCATGATATTGATGAGCTATTTGCTTGACTATTGCAACCAATGCTGATAAGCGTAAGCCCATGAAACAGCCGGGCATTGAATATTTCGGTGGTCGGCTTTCAGCTTCAGAACTTGTAAAAGGTATGGAGTCGAATGTCTTGATTTACCGCTCAGGAGTAGGCAAAGTGAATGCTACGGTGCTTTTTAATCACGATACCTTCTGGTTATCGCAAAAGAGGATGGCAGAACTATGGCACTACGGTTTCGACTATCAACTACCACTTGAAGCAGATTGATGAGAGTGGCGAAATCCATTTGTCCGAAGCAGTTCGAAAAATTAGAATTCCATCGGACCAATGGGATGAAACGGGTGTGCTCCGATGTATAACTTGGATGTAATCATAGCAGTGGGCTATCGCGTCAGCAGCTACGAGGGACTAAGCATGGTTCCACTTTCCATTACCTTGGGTGCATATATGGGAGAATCTATCAAAAAGTCATTGATATACTACTTGTCCCCCCCGAATATTTTCACTAAGTTTGTCGCCCATTAACGTGACAAACACGATATGAATAAGAACTTACACCCTTTAATGTTGGCCGGAACCGGTAGTGATGTGGGTAAAAGCATCATTGCCGCCGCTTTTTGCCGCATATTCCTGCAAGACGGTTATCATCCTGCACCATTCAAGGCACAGAACATGGCATTAAATTCATATGCCACTCCCGAGGGACTTGAAATAGGAAGGGCACAAGCTGTGCAGGCCGAGGCCGCAGGCGTGCCTTGCCATACGGATATGAACCCGTTGCTACTGAAACCATCGTCCGATCATACTTCACAGGTGGTGCTCAACGGGCGCCCCATCGGTAATCGGAATGCTTACGAATATTTCCGCCGTGAGGGACGGGAGGAATTGCGAAAAGAGGTTCATGCTGCATTCGACCGTTTGGCTGCCCGATATAATCCGGTAGTGATGGAGGGGGCGGGGAGCATCTCCGAGATAAATCTTCGTGACAGCGATCTGGTGAACCTGCCTATGGCTATGCATGCCGGAGCAGATGTGATTCTCGTGGCGGATATAGACCGTGGGGGAGTGTTTGCCAGTGTTTACGGTTCGGTGATGCTGCTTCGGCCGGAAGAGCGGAAGCATATCAAGGGGATATTGATTAATAAATTCCGTGGAGATATCCGTCTTTTCGAATCGGGAGTGAAGATGCTGGAAGATCTCTGTGGTGTTCCGGTGGTTGGGGTGGTGCCCTACTATAAAGATATCTATATTGAGGAAGAAGATTCGGTGATGCTGCAAACCAAGAATATCCGTGCCGGACAGGGGAAGGTAAACATAGCCGTAGTGCTGCTCCGGCATTTAAGTAACTTTACCGACTTCAATGTATTGGAGCGCGATCCGCGTGTACACCTGTTCTACACCAACAATACGGACGAACTGATGAAAGCTGATATCATCCTGTTGCCCGGTTCGAAAAGCACTTTGTCCGATCTGTATGAGTTGCGCCGTAACGGAGTGGCGCAGGCCATCGTCCGTGCCCACCGCGAGGGTGCCACGGTGATGGGCATTTGTGGAGGTTACCAGTTGATGGGGCAGGAGGTTTGCGATCCCGATCATGTGGAAGGTGAGATAGAACGCTTGCCGGGATTGGGATTATTGCCCGTCAGCACCCGTATGCAGGGAGAAAAGATTACGCGGCAGGTACGTTTCCACTTTCTTGAAGGCAGCGAGACCTGTGAAGGATACGAGATACACATGGGCACAACGACGCCCCTTGCCGATGTTCCCGCTTCGCCACTCAACCATCTGGCAGACGGAAGGGAGGACGGATATCTTGCCGACCGTACCTGTATGGGGACATACGTACATGGCATTCTCGACAATCCTTCGGTCATCGACTATCTGCTGGAACCTTTCGCCGATAAGCTGAAGGAGACCACTTTCGACTATAAAGCGTTTAAAGAAGAACAATACGATAAACTGGCAGCCCACGTCCGCAAGCATGTCGACCTGCCGCTTATCTATCAAATATTGACAGACAATGATTGAAGGACACGGAGACGATTCTTATAAATACCTCCACCCGATACGGAGTAATTTCAGTTCGAACGTATATAATAAGGTAAACCTTGACGGGCTGCGGACGCATTTGTGCGGGCGTATCTCCGCCATTTCCGCTTACCCCGAACCGGAACCTTATACATTAGAGGCCCGTCTGGCCGACCGTCACGCTTTGCCTGCCGCTTCGGTTTGCGTGACGAATGGTGCCACAGAAGCCATTTATCTGATAGCGCAAACCTTCCGGGGGACGAATACGGCCATTCTGATGCCTACGTTCAGCGAATATGCCGATGCCTGCCGCATGCACGGGCATAGGGTCACATCCCTGTATACGCTGGAGGCAGTGCCGGAGGACGTGCGTATGGTATGGCTCTGCAACCCGAATAATCCGACAGGAGAGGTGCATGGTAAGGAGCGCCTGACCGAACTGATCAGGAAACATCCGCAGGTTTGCTTCGTGATCGATCAGTCGTATGAATACTTTACGTTGGAGGAACTCTTCACCGCACGTGAAGCTGCCGGATTTCCCAATGTGATCCTCTTGCATTCCATGACCAAGCGATATGCCATACCGGGGCTCCGTCTGGGATACGTAACTGCGCAGCCGGGGCTGATGGCTCGTCTGCGTACGAACCGCATGCCTTGGTCGGTCAATCAGCTTGCCATCGAGGCAGGTCTCTACCTGCTTTCCGAGGGCATTCCGGAAGCTCTCTCCATGAAGGACTATCTGGCAGAGTGTGCCCGTTTGAAAAGTTCGCTTGAAGCGATAGGCGGACTGGAAGTATGGCCTACCGATACGCACTTTATGCTGGTTTGTTTGCGATTCGGTAAAGCTGCCGCCTTGAAAGAGTATCTGGCTCGTGAAGAAGGAATTCTGATTCGTGATGCTTCCAACTTCGAAGGGTTGGACGAACGTTTCTTCCGAGTTGCCACCCAGACACCGGAAGAGAATGATGAACTGGTGAGGGCCATTGCGAAGTGGATGGCGGAATAATGGCAGATTAAGGATGTATCAAAGTATGGACGAGATGTTTTTTTGGTTTGTTTGCCTTGTATATTTCTGCCGGCTGTCCCCCTTGCCTTTGGCTTGGCTGCTGGATCGCTGGTTGGGAGACCCTGCCTGGTTGCCGCATCCTGTGGTGGGATTCGGCAAACTGATAGCCTGGGGAGAAAAGTCGATGAATGTGGGGAGTGCCCGCGTTTGGAAAGGTGGGCTGGTATCGGCAGTGCTGATTGCGGGAGTCTATCTTTTTACTTTCTTCTTTCTCAGGGTGACCGAAGAGTATTCCATCGTATTGACGGCTCTGATAAAGACCCTGCTGATATTCTGCTGCCTGGCCGGAACGACGTTGATACGTGAGGTCCGGATGGTTTTCGAGGCGGTGGACCGTTCGTTGGACGAGGGACGCCGACAGGTGGGGCGTATCGTGGGGCGGGATACTTCTGCTTTATCTGCGCAGGAAGTGCGCACGGCAGCTTTGGAAACCTTGGCGGAAAATCTGAGTGACGGAGTGATTGCGCCTCTTTTCTGGTATGCCGTGCTGGGAGTACCCGGCATGATGGCGTATAAGATGGTGAACACGCTCGACTCGATGATTGGTTACCGAAACGAGCGCTATCGTCAGTTCGGTTGTATAGCGGCCCGGATAGATGATGTCGCCAATTACATTCCTGCCCGCCTGACGGCTCTGTTGATGATAATCGTCAGCGGACGGCTTTCTTTATTCAGGTTTGTGGGTAAATACGGCAGTCGCCATGCCAGTCCCAACTCCGGTTATCCGGAGGCGGCATTGGCAGGTATCCTGAATTGCCGGTTCGGCGGTCCGCATTATTACTTCGGGGAGGAGGTATGGAAACCGTTCATCGGTGATAACGAACGGGTATTGACAACATCGGATATGAGGAAAGCGGTATCCGTCAATCAGAAGGCAGAGGCGTTGATGGTCGCGTTGGTGTGGCTGACTGTTCTGCTGTCTTTGGGTTAAGTTGCAGCCGGACTATTCCACCGTAAGGTGTCAGTGCGCCGAAAGCATCTTCCATCTTTAATGTTCCTGCATAGATCTGTGCACAAATCAGTACTCCGCCATGTGCGAAGACAGCCACGCGCCCGTACTTTTGCCTGCTCACTTCATCCAGAAATTCGGAGACCCGTTGAAGTTGCATTATAAACGATTCTCCGCCTGTGGCTGCTACATGGAAATAGTCGTCATACCACTCTTGCAGTCGCGGATCATCTATTTTGTCGAACTCCTTCATTTCCCATTCACCGAAGTCCAGTTCTTTCAGACGGGCATCACGAATGGCATCCGGATAGCCACAGTGCTCTGCCAGACGGGTGCAGCGGCTCAAAGGACTTGTGAATACGGCATCAAACACATCATCCTGCAACTGTTGAGCCGTGATTGTGGCTTCTTCTTTAAAACTATCCCGTAAGGGAACATCGGTCTGGCCATAACAGACGCCTTTGGGAACATCGACAGAGGTATGTCGGATCAATATGATTTCCATGATCTTATTGGTTTAAGTATGAGTTTGATTCACCACAGAGTAACACAGAGTTTCACCGGTTTTTAAATTCTTGTTTATAAGATGTTTAAGAGATAAATCATCTCAGTGGAACTCTGTGTTACTCTGTGGTGAATCAAACTATATGAATATAAGAATAACTACCCCCAGATAGAAGGACAGTTCGCTTAAAAGGAACAGTGCACCGCAGCAATCGCCTGTATACCCTTGTAACTTTCGTTTCATCAGCCTGTATAGTAGATACAACACTGCCAGCGGGAATATAATGGTAATCCAATACCTGTACGGGAGCAGGAGCGTCAAAGGAAGTATTCCGCATAAAAGTCCGAAAGCAAATTCTCCTTGCGACATTCTATTATAAACCACCTTCGCCTTGCTCTCTTCTTCTTTCCGTGCGTAAGGCAGGAAGTTAATGATCTGTGATGAAGTCAACTTGCTCACAGTGTCGCCTGCAATCAGTACAGAGCAGGCGAAGGAGAGAGGAAGACTTGTCAGGAGATTCCATAGCAGGAAGAAGTATACGATCAATCCGATGACCCCATAACTGCCGATGTGCGAATCCTTCATAATAGAGAGGATACGTTCCCGGCTGGTTCCTCCGCCGAATCCGTCAAAGAAATCCGCCAGCCCGTCTTCGTGCAATGCGCCTGTAATCAACAATCGGCTGATAAGTGCCAGCAATACGGCAACGGTGAAGGGGAGAACCTGTGCGGCCGACCAGAGTACCCCCGCCATGATGCCGCCCGTAAGCCATCCTGAAAGGGGCCAGTAAGGCACCACGTGCTTAAAACATTCTGCCGGAACTTCCCGGATGCGCCAGAAGGGGAGACGGGTGAAAAAGATAAATGCTGCTAATATATTCATGTGGGGCTTCTTTAAAAGTATTTGGTGATGGACGCATGCGCAAAGTTGTCCATTTCGTTGATCATCCGCACCGCAGAGTCTACGATAGGATAGGAGCAGATGGCTCCGGTCCCTTCTCCAAGGCGCAAACCCAGATTCAATAACGGCTTGGCTCCCATGGCATCAAGCAGAAGCTTGTGTCCAGTCTCGTCTCCCTGATGGCCGAAGATGGCGTAGTGCATTACTTCAGGGTAAAGCCGGGATGCCGCGAGGATGCAGTTTGTCATGATGAATCCGTCCACCAGGATAATCATTTTCAGTTCGGCTGCCTGAAGCATGGCACCTACCGCCATTACCATTTCCAGGCCGCCGAAGTAACGAATCAGGTCGCGTACGCTTCCGTCTCCCTGATAATTGTCCAGTGCCCGCTGCAATACGCTGTATTTATGACGGATTCCGGCATTGTCGAGTCCGCTTCCGGCGCCGACGCATTGTTCGAGGGGAATACGGGTGAAGCAGGTCATCCACATAGAGGAGGATGAAGTGTTGCCGATTCCCATTTCACCCAGGGAGAGCACATTGCATCCTTCGGCGTGGCACCGGCGGACTATCTCTGCCCCACGGTCTATACACAAGTCCATCTCTTCTTCCGTCATGGCCGCTTCATGCAGGTAGTTGCGTGAACTTTTGCGTACTTTCATATTGATAATTCCCCTGTCGTAAGGCAGATCGTAATCCACTCCGGCATCCACGATCTTTAATTCGAATCCGTGTTGGCGGCAGAGGAAGTTGACACCTGCCCCTCCATGAAGGAAGTTGCTGATTTGCTGCCAGGTGATCTCTTTGGGAGAGAGGCTGACACCTTCGTCGACAATGCCATGATCGGCTGCAAATATAATGTTCTGCGGACATTTCAGCGTGGGAGTCAGTGTCTGCTGGATAAGCCCGATTTGCAAAGCCAGTTCTTCAAGTGTTCCCAGAGAACCTTTGGGCTTGGTCAGATTGTTTATTTTGTCAGTCAATGCTTCCCGGATTGTTTCGTCCGGTCTGGTGATTTGAAATGTTTTCATTTTATATAGGGTTAGTCTATCGTTTGTTTTTCATCTTTTACTTTTACGGGAATGCCCGATACCATTAATAAGACCTGATTGGCCCGGGTGGCAATATACTGGTTCATCCACCCCTGCATATCGGTGAACTTTCGTTGTATAAGGTTTTCTGAGGTGCCTCCCATGCCGATCTCGTTGGTGACGAAGATAAAGGTGGCTTCCTGTTCTGTCAGCCGGTCAAACTCGGTTTTTATGGCGGCGAGTGCCTTGTCTGTATCCGCTTCAAGGTCGAAGAAGTAATTGGTACACCAGAGTGTTACGCAATCGATCAGCACTACACGCCCTTGCAAAGAATGGCGGCTCAGTTCCTTTTCTTCTTCTATGTTGGTCCATTCCGGTCCCCGGTTGGCCTGATGACGTAACACCCGTTGACGGAACTCTTCGTCCCAGATGCGTGAGGTGGCCAGGTAGACCGGATTGGGGGAGAGAGATAATGCTAACCGTTCGGCATAGCTGCTTTTGCCCGAACGGGCCCCTCCGGTGATAAGTATGATCTGTTTCATGAATCTATCTGTGTATTTTCGGTTAGCAAATGTACGGTAATATTTTATATTTCCGTTCCCGGATGCAAAATATTGTGCCATTGCCATGGGTATTTCAGAAACAATATTTATCTTTGCACTGCTTTACAAAACGGAAGCAATTACATTGCGGTAGTAGCTCAGTTGGCAGAGCGGCGGCTTCCCAAGCCGCAGGTCACGAGTTCGACCCTCGCCTACCGCTCAATTCATGTTTTCAAGTCAAAAGTAAATATCGCAGGTTCCCTTGATCTTTTTGTGAGAAAAGAATGATGGAATCTGCGGTTTTTTTGTGTATTTCCTCTTTCACTCTTTGTTCTTTTCTTACCTTTGTGAATCAATTTTAATAGATAATCACATGAATAAGAAACTAATCTTATCTATCTTCGTTCTGGCGGGGGCTCCTGTACTGTTATCGGCTGCGGGAGAGGCACGATTACTGCGTTTTCCTGCTACGAACGGAAAGGAGATCGTATTTTCGTATGCGGGCGATTTGTATAAAGTGCCTGCTGCGGGAGGTGAGGCACAGCGTCTGACTTCCCATGTGGGATACGAAATGTTTCCCCGGTTTTCTCCGGACGGCAAAACGATTGCATTCACCGGACAGTATGATGGAAATACAGAAGTGTATACCATGCCTGCGACAGGGGGTGAACCATTACGGGTTACCTATACGGCTACCAATAGCCGCGATGATCTGGGTGACCGTATGGGACCCAATAACATTGTCATGACCTGGACACCGGACGGACAGCGCATCGTATACCGTAACCGTATCAGTGATGGATTTTCCGGCAAACTGTTTACAGTGGACAAGGAAGGCGGATTGTCAGAAGCAATTCCTCTTCCGGAGGGCGGATTTTGTAGTTACTCACCGGACGGAAAACAGTTGGCATACAACCGGGTGATGCGTGAATTCCGTACCTGGAAATATTATAAAGGCGGTATGGCGGATGATATCTGGGTGTATAATCCGAACAGCAAAACAGTGGAGAACATTACCAATAATGTAGCTCAGGACATTTTTCCGATGTGGATTGGCGATGAAATCTTTTTCCTTTCCGATCGTGACCGCATCATGAATATCTTTGTATACAATACGAAGACTAAACAGACTGCCAAGGTAACTGATTTCACTGAGTATGATGTGAAGTTCCCAAGTGCCAGTGGAAATACCATTGTCTTTGAGAATGGTGGATATATTTATAAGATGGATGCCGCTACCCGGAAGGCTGAAAAGGTAAACATTGCACTGGCTTCGGATAACATCTATGCCCGTACCGATTTGAAAGACGGAGCGAATTATGTGACTGCGGCCAGTCTGTCGCCGGATGGAGCACGAATGGTAGTGACAAGCCGGGGTGAAGTATTCAATCTGCCGGTAGAGAAAGGGGTTACAAAAAATATAACTCGTTCGCCGGGAGCTCACGACCGTGACGCACAGTGGTCACCGGACGGAACACAGATTGCTTATATCTCTGATGCCACAGGGGAAACCGAACTTTATCTGCAGAATGCGGCAGGTGGCGAACCGATGCAGTTAACTCATAAGAACGATACGTATATCCGTGACTTTAAATGGAGTCCGGATTCTAAGAAGATAGTGTATATGGATCGTAAGAACCGAGTTAATCTGCTGGATGTGGCTTCCGGGAAAGTTTCTTTATTATTGCAAGATCCGGTGGGAGTGCCGGGTGGAGTTACTTTCTCTCCGGACAGTGAGTGGTTGACTTATACACGGATGGGTAAAAATGAAATCAATGTCGTATATGTCTACAACATTGCGGAAAAGAAAGAATATCCGGTGACCGACAAATGGTATAACTCTTCTTCTCCGGTGTTCAGTACCGACGGAAAGTATCTGATATTCTCTTCTGCCCGTGATTTTAACCCGACTTACGGATCATTGGAATGGAACCATGTATATAATAATATGTATGGTGTGTACATCGCTTTGCTGTCTAAGGATACATCATCTCCTTTCATGCAGAAAGATGCGGAAGTGGCTGTATCTAATGCTACCCCTAAAAGCGGGGATAAGAAACCGGCAGATAAGAAGGAAGTGGCCGATGCTTCGTTGGTGAAGTTCGATCCGGATGGCATTACCGATCGCATCGTTCGTTTGCCCTTGTCTCCGTCTTATTATGGTAACTTCTATTCGGATGGCAACAAGGTGTACTACTGGGGACGCGGTGGTACGAAAATGTATGACTTGACAAGTCAGAAAGAGGAATCGATTGCCGATGGAGCTTCGATGGATGTTACTTACGATGGTAAGAAGGCACTTTTCTTTAAAGGCCGTCAGATTTATGTGACCAATCTTCCTTCGGGTAAGACAGAACTGACCGCTCCGGTCGATTTAAGCAATATGAAGATTACTGTGGATTATCCGAAAGAGTGGGCACAAATCTTTGATGAAGCTTGGCGTGCCTATCGTGACGGATTCTATCAGGAGAGCATGCACGGTGTAGATTGGAAAGCAATTAAAGAAAAATATGCGGTCTTGCTGCCTTACGTTAAAACTCGTTTAGACCTGAATTACATTATCGGTGAGATGATAGGTGAATTGAACTGTGGACATGCTTATGTCAATCCGGGAGAAACGGAACAGCCCAAACGGATCAATACCGGCTTGCTTGGTGCGGAAATTACCCGCGACAAGAGTGGCTTTTTCCGTCTGGAGAAGATATTCCCCGGAGCATCTTGGAGCAAAGAACTGCGCTCTCCGCTTACGGAACCGGGTGTTGATGTGAAAGCAGGAGAGTATATCGTAGCTATTGACGGTGTGCCGACCAATACAGTTAAAGATATGTATTCTTTACTGGTGGGTAAAGCAGAGATACCTACTGAAATTTCGCTGAATGCCAAACCTCAGCTTTCCGGAGCACGTAAGGTTGTGATCAGTCCGCTTGCCAATGAATATCCTTTGATACATTACAATTGGGTACAGGATAATATAAAGAAAGTGGACCAGGCTTCCAATGGACGTATCGGATATATTTATATTCCGGATATGGGACCGGAAGGCTTGAACGAGTTTGCCCGCTATTTCTATCCGCAACTTGATAAAGAAGGGTTGATTATCGATGATCGTGCCAATGGTGGAGGTAATGTTTCACCAATGATTTTGGAACGTCTTTCCCGTGAACCTTATCGTCTGACGATGGGTAGAGGTACCAGCCATGTGGGAACAGTGCCTGATGCTGTACAGGTGGGACCGAAGGTTTGTTTGATTAATAAATACTCCGCTTCAGATGGCGACCTGTTCCCGTGGGGCTTCCGCGCACTTGGCTTGGGTAAGTTGATAGGAACCCGTACCTGGGGAGGCATTGTCGGCATTAGTGGTTCATTGCCATATATGGATGGAACAGACATACGTGTTCCGTTCTTTACCAGTTATGACCCGAAGACGGGACAATGGATTATCGAAAACCATGGTGTGGACCCGGATATCCTGATCGATAATGATCCGGTGAAAGAGTGGAATGGAGAGGATCAACAGCTGAACAGAGCCATCGAAGAGGTTATGAAACAGCTTCAAGACCGTAAACCATTGGCTCCGGTACCTGCTCCGAGAGATTTTAGCAAATAAAAAACTTACTGAGATTGCAGTAAGAGGTTTTCACCACAGATTCCACGTACTTTTACAGACTCATTATCAGAGTTCTGTATAGAACCGCGTAATCTGTGGTGTTTCTTTTTGGTACAATACCTTCTAACGTTTATGAAACAGGAACTAAAGAATAAACTTGCATTTTTGGCAGATAAATATGAGGTAGCCGAATTTATTATGGACGACCCTATACAGTTTCCACATCGTTATACCAGCAAGGCCGATATTGAGATCTCTGCCCTGGTAGTCTCTTGGATTGCTACCGGAAACCGGAAGGCGATTATCAAAAGTGGCGACCGGATTGACCGTGAACTGTTCTCGAATGCTCCTTACCGGTATATACTTAATGAGGAGTGGAAGAAATATCGAGGAGTAAAAACCAGCTTCTATCGTTATTATTCCTGGAACGATTTCTATTTACTTTGTCAGGCTTTGTATGCGGCCTATCAGGAACATGAAGATCTGGAGGTGCATTTGTGCCATTCGCTTTCTTCGGGTACTCCGTTGGAAAGACTGCAATCCGTGTTCGGACATATCAATGGGATGCCTGCTTTGGCAAGTGCTTCCGAAGCGAAAAAGATGTGTATGTTTCTGCGCTGGATGATTCGTCGGGATTCTCCTGTGGATCTGGGTATCTGGCGGAGTTTTGATCCTTCGGATCTGATTATTCCTCTCGACACGCATGTGCATCGCATTTCAGTCGATCTTGGACTGACCCATGCACGTAAATGTCTGAAGACTGCGTGTTGTATTACCGATGCATTGCGGGAGGTATGGCCGGATGATCCGGTGAAGGGAGACTTTGCACTTTTCGGGTTTGGTATCAACGAATCTGTAAGAAGTTAGACGGTGTTATAAGAAACTTTTTAGCTTGACTATCTGTTCTTTAAGCGATAAAGGATATGTTAAACCTCCTTATGGCGTAAAATTATGACTAAGAAAGAAGAAGTTTTAGTAGAAGAGGGCAGTCGGCAAGCACCCGAGAAGTATTATATTAAAATAACTCCTGACGGCCCTTATCTTGTTTATGGTAATCCTCCCATTGACCAGGAAATTATTCTTCCCAATGAAGAAGGTTCTTCGTGGGTGTATCAACGCGGGCTGAGTTTCGACAGTTCGGCCACTCCGGTGGCTCTGTGCCGTTGCGGGCATTCCCGCCATAAACCCTTCTGTGACGGTTCTCATAAGCGTGCCACCGATTGGGACTCTAATGAAACCAATAACAAACGTCCGTTACTTGAAGAAGCCGAGGAATTGGAAGGCCCCGCCATGGTGCTTGCCGATAACGAAAAGTATTGTGCTTTTGCCCGTTTCTGCGATGCACGCGGCCGAATCTGGAATCTGGTACAGCTCGCTGAAACGGAAGAAGAGCGTGAACTTGTCCGTCGCGAGGCTGCCCATTGTCCTGCCGGACGGCTCGTCGTTTGGGATAAAGAGACGCAAAAAGTCTTCGAACCTCCTTTTGAGCCCTCTATCGGTATTATTGAGGATCCCGGAATCAGAGTGAGCGGACCTATCTGGATAAAAGGCGGTATCCGCATAGAGAGTGCGGATGGCAAAAGCTATACAATCAGGAACAGGGTGACTTTGTGCCGTTGCGGACAGTCGTCCAATAAACCGTTTTGCGACGGTACGCATGCTTCCATGGGATTCAGTGACGGACTTCCGTTGGAAGAAAAGGCAAGAAGTGGTGATTCTGCTTTCTGAAAAATCATAAATAAGCCGGTTGTCAATCGATAAACCGGCTTGTTTATGAACTGCCCTGCCGGGTTCCCTCTTAAAATTATAGATAAAGAATGATCACAGTTCACCCATTTTTAGTATTTTTGCATCCTGTTTTGAAGATAGAAAACTTTAAAAGAAGAAAAATATAATGGCAAAAGAACTGAAAGACCTGACCAAACGCAGCGAAAACTATTCGCAGTGGTATAATGATTTGGTAGTGAAAGCCGATTTGGCAGAGCAATCGGCTGTACGCGGATGTATGGTGATTAAGCCTTACGGATACGCTATTTGGGAGAAAATGCAACGTCAGCTGGACGATATGTTTAAGGAAACCGGACATGTGAATGCTTATTTCCCGTTGCTGATTCCAAAATCATTCTTGAGTCGTGAAGCTGAGCATGTGGAAGGCTTTGCCAAAGAGTGTGCCGTAGTTACTCACTACCGCCTGAAGAATGCTGAAGATGGTTCGGGTGTGGTGGTTGACCCTGCTGCAAAGTTGGAAGAAGAACTGATTATCCGTCCGACTTCCGAAACAATCATCTGGAATACTTATAAAAACTGGATTCAGTCTTATCGTGACCTGCCTATCTTATGCAACCAGTGGGCAAACGTTTTCCGTTGGGAGATGCGTACACGACTGTTTCTCCGTACAGCAGAATTCCTGTGGCAGGAAGGCCATACGGCACATGCAACACGTGAGGAGGCAGAAGAAGAAGCAATCCGCATGCTGAATGTATATGCTGACTTTGCAGAGAAATATATGGCGGTTCCGGTGGTGAAAGGGGTGAAGTCGGCCAATGAACGTTTTGCCGGTGCGCTCGACACCTATACCATTGAAGCGATGATGCAGGACGGCAAGGCGTTACAGAGTGGTACGTCTCACTTCCTGGGACAGAACTTCGCGAAAGCGTTTGATGTGCAGTTTGTTAATAAAGAAAATAAGCTTGAGTACGTATGGGCTACTTCATGGGGTGTTTCTACCCGTCTGATGGGTGCATTGATCATGACCCACTCGGATGACAACGGTCTGGTATTACCTCCGCATCTGGCTCCGATTCAGGTAGTGATCGTTCCTATATATAAGAATGACGAGCAGCTGAAACAGATTGATGCCAAGGTAGAAGGTATTGTAGCGAAGCTGAAGGCATTGGGCATTTCGGTCAAATATGATAATGCCGATAACAAACGACCGGGCTTCAAATTTGCCGATTATGAACTGAAGGGTGTACCGGTTCGTCTGGTAATGGGCGGACGCGACCTGGAAAACAATACGATGGAGGTGATGCGTCGCGATACATTGGAAAAAGAGACCGTCACTTGCGATGGTATCGAGACATATGTTCAAAATCTGTTGGAAGAGATTCAGGCCAATATCTACAAGAAAGCGCGTACTTATCGCGATTCACGTATCACTAAGGTAGACAGCTACGATGAATTCAAGGAAAAAATCGAAGAGGGCGGTTTCATTCTGGCTCATTGGGACGGAACTACGGAAACAGAAGAGAAGATCAAGGAAGAGACAAAAGCTACTATTCGTTGTATCCCGTTCGATTCGTTTGTTGAAGGTGACAAAGAGCCCGGTAAGTGTATGGTAACCGGCAAACCTTCTGCTTGCCGTGTGATATTTGCTCGTTCTTATTAATAATTAATATAAGGTATAAGGAAAAAAGGTTGGAGGTACCGAAATGAACTTCCGACCTTTTTCTTTACTACCGTTATTCTAATAGCCTATGAATCCATTCTTGAATCTTATCTGGCTGCTGTGTGGCGGCATTTTTACTGCGATAGAGTATCTTATTGCAAGTCTCTTGATGATGGTTACCATTATTGGTATTCCATTTGGCTTTCAGACTCTGAAACTGGCCGGGCTTGCTTTATGGCCGTTCGGCAAAGAGGTGAGGAGCACCCTCGATTCGGGAGGTTGCCTCAGTATCATAATGAATATAGTCTGGCTGTTTCTTGGTGGAATTTGGATCAGCCTTTCTCACCTGGGATGGGGGATTCTGCTTTGTATCACAATCATTGGTATACCATTCGGGAGACAACACTTCAAACTTGCCGGACTGGCTCTGACTCCCTTCGGAAAGGTTATTGTCGATAAGGGCTTTTAATCGTTCTATCTTCTTCACATCCCTTTTCGGTATTCATACACTTTCCGTTTTTGTATTCTTTCTTTGTAAGAGAGACATACGAAAATAAAGGCTGAAGAAAAGAGAGCGTCACATTGGATGCTCTCTTTTCATTTCCGATTTAGCTTTGGTGGTGTCTTTTACCGTGTCATTCGGGATGCTGTCCCGTGCGGCAGCCTGTTTCTTTCTCAGGTTTCTCAACTTCCATTTATTCCAGAAGAGAAGTTCACTCCATTTATTAAAATCTTTTTTGTACATGATACCGATTCCTTGGGTAGTCAGGTTGGTCCGTGTATAATAACGGTCGTTCGTTTCATTATACGCCTTCAGACGTATGTCTCCTGAGCGGTTGAGCAGCCATTCCGCTTCAAAGTCTCCGATGAAATTGGTATTAGCTAACGGATTATCCCGGTAGCCGAAATTACCATTAATAATCAGACGGTTGTTCAATAACTGTCCGGACAGGATACCTTCTATTTCCATGTCCGTCCAGCCTTTGTCACCGGTACTGAGATTCGTTCCGATGTTCCAGTTGTTGTTATCGAATACCTGCGATAACAGATTGTTTAACTGTCCGGACAGAGTAGAGAATAGGGCTGACGATGTCATATTGGAGTTTTGGGTGCCTCCGGTACTCTCCTGTGGATAGAACTTGCCGATACCCAGCAGATAGAGTATCTGTATGTTCATCTGCTCTTCCGTACTGATGTAATTGCGTACCAGCGTCTGTATCTCGTCCCGTTCGTTGGGGAGTTCGATACCTAATTTAATATTGGGGCGCCAGAGAATTCCGGTCAGGTTCATGATGCAATTCACCTTTACATTGGGTTGCTGGGTGATCGGGTCTGCGGCATCGGGGATCAGGTCATTCAGCGAAGCAGAGTTCACCGTATAACTGGCTTGTATATCGAGCGTCGCATCCAACGGGGGACCGTTGAAAGTGATACTGCTTCCGTCTTTTATGATAAAGTCTTTGCGGATGACTTCCTGCAAGCTGAACTTATAAATACCCTGGCTGATGCGGTAGTTTCCGAACATTTTCACATCTCCTTTATTAAAGAACTCTGTCCGTATGTTGCCGGAGCCTTTACCGCTGATGTAGTCTCCGGCAATGGGGTCCATGATAATTTTCATAGTAGCGTCCGGAGTAGCATCTATCAACAGATTCAGGCGGATATCCGTTTTTGTCTCTTCCTCCTCCATCTCCTGCTGCAGCCGCTCATATTCTGATATTACATTGATGGAATCTTGAACGAATCTGCGCGGAGTTTTGTCGATAAACTTAATGAACTGGTTGCTGGCTGCTGAAGCAGTGGCATTGGTTATGTAGACAAAATTGGTATTGCGGTTGGTCGTGACGGCTGCATTGACTTGCAGTTCCTGCGGATTGCCAACCAGCATCGCATTGCCGGTTCCATACACTTTTCCGTAGAAGTTGATATCAGAGCTTTCTTTCGTGTCCATCAGTAACATGTTGTTCACGTTGAATTCGAAGTGATAGCTCAAATCCCTGAAATGCCTGAAATTCAGTTTGCCGTTCATCGTGCCCTGGTGCCCTTCCATATCTGCGATATGTATATTGTCGAAAGTGATACCGGTGGTGGACAGACGGATAGTGTCTTTTACGGCAAATGATGTGTTTAATATTCCTATCTTCAACGACGCATCTGTCATCAGATCCCCTTCGATGTTGAGTTCCTTGAATTTTCCATAGAAATGAGCTTTGCCGCTGGTACGTCCATGCAGGTCTTCGACAATGGAACGCATGAAATATTGGAGGAACTGAATGTTTGTATGCTCCGTTTCTATATTCAAATCCAGTTTACTTTCCGGCTTTAACGGATAGACGTGCCCGATGACGTGCGTTTTCGATAGCCCTTCTTCTTCCATGTGAGCATCAAGGAAGATGGCACGTTTGTCGTTCTCCCATGCTCCGTAAATATCCATTGCTCCCAAAGAAGCATCATTGAAAGTGAAGTTTTTAAAATGTAAGCGGGTATTCATGACCGGCTCCTTCAAAATGCCACTGGCATATGCCGTTCCGGTGGCATCTCCTTTAAAGTCCACATCGTCAAAATCTACCACATCGAATACGTAACCCACATTGATGTCCTTCAGGTCTACCTTCAGTGTATCTTCGGCATGTTCCGAGATGCGTCCGTCGATGCGGATGTGACGGTCTTTATGCGAGAAATAGAAATCGTTTACATCTACTTTGCCCGAGTCTACTACTACTTGTGACGGATGAATCTGCCACAAAGTGTCGTTCAGGATAATGTCTGTCTGCTTAATGTCTACGACTGTTTTCAGTGCCGACTTTTCTTCGGCCTTGCGGAAGAAGCTGGCAGCAGCGGATAATCGTCCGCTATAAGTATTGATGGTATTATTGCCCCAATTGATGTTGGCACTTATGGTATCATTTTGGGCTTGCGCATCCAGTGAGATGCTTACGGCACTCTCTTTTTTCAGGTTATTGAACCGTATCTTGGCCTTGAACTGGTCAGTAGGATTTTCACAGAGCACCAGTCCGGACTCGATAAACGTGTTTTGATATTGTAGCCGGGGGAAATAGCCCTCTACTCGCAGCCGCTGTGCCTGGTCATTGAAGTAACCTTTTACAGTCGAGTGAGTATATATCTTCAATGGGATGTCGAATACGGTAGACAGCAGTTCTGTATTGAATATGTGGACATCGAAACTGAAGTTGTTATTCGTTTCAATCGGCTTCTTATCCGGCTGGATCAATGAAGGAATGTATCGCCGCATAATATTCATTACGCTTGCCGGAAGTGTGTGGTACAGATAATTGCCTTCAATACTTGCTTTCAGGAAACTGGAGGTCAGTTTCAGTTGGTTTTGTTTGTCTTGTCGAGTGGCTATGATGTTGATATTATCCAGAAAGTAATTCTTTTCGGGTGCGGTGAATTGTAGACTGTCTATGTTGATTTCACCTATCATTTCATCGATGGAACCGCCACGGAAGTTAGCTTTCAGCTTCAGAGAGAATTCTGCGTCCGGATAATCCTTGCTCAGGTTCAAGTCGTGCGGGCGTACTTTATCTATTACAGCATTGAAGTTGAAAGTCGGGATTTTCTCGACTACATTAATGTTACCATTTAAATGTATCGAACCGTTTTCATCATCCAGTGCTACCTTTCCGTCGAAGCCGCCACGTTCGAACTCTCCGTCGAGTGTGATATTCTCATATTTATAATTACTGTATTCAAAGGCAGCTATCAGGCCTTTTAGCGTGATGGCGGGGTACTGGTTACGGTAGTGGCTGCCTTGAACATTCAGATTAAAGGTAATTTTGCCCAGTTGCTTGTTATCCAGCAACTGTCCCAGTTCGAAGTCGGTGGTCTTTACACCTCCCGAATAAGAAAACAAGGCTTTGGCCTTATCGGAACTGAGCTTTAAGTCAGTTTGGACAGAACCAATGTTGGTACGAAACAGACCGTACATGACCAAATCTGTGAAATACCCCGATATTTCACCGTGAAAGGAAGCATTTCCTAAACGTTGCAGAATAGGAGGAACCCCATTGTAATGCGGACTCAGGTTGCGTACCAGGAATCCGATTCCCTCGTTATTAGCAGATAGATTGGCAAGATGCCCGTATACATAGGCATCTTGCGGGCGTGATAGATCCTGTAAAGAGACATCTCCCTTCAGTCGGAATTTATCGCCTGCATTAATTTCCAGCGTTTTGCAGTTCAACTGGTTGAGTGTGCCTTCTACATCGATGCCCAGATCCAGCTTTTCTTTAAAGTTGGATAGTGCCGGAACAAAAGCTGAAATATCATTCAGGGTCACGTAGGATGGCAGAGTACGGAAAGAGAAACGGACTTCATCGGCAAAATGATTGAGTGCTCCCAAACTGTCATATTCCATCCGAATGGTATCCATTTTCATTTCGGTACCCGGCATTTCTATAGCAAAATTCTCTATTTTCATGCCTCTGTCATTAGCTATGACTTTCAGGCTCAACTTTCTCAGCTCAAAGCCCGATTGTTCATCCACGCTTAGCCGTTTGATGGCCGCATTGATCGAATCGCCTTGAAGTGCTTTGAGAGAGATGTTGGCAATGATATTATGCAATTTGACATGCTGGGGGTTGAACTTTCCGGGAGTTTCTTTTTCCGACAGTACATCGTAAGCCAACTTACCACGGCGTATCAATATAGAGTTGATACGCAAGTCGAGGCTCTTGTCTGTTTTTACTGTGTCTTTAGAGGCAAATGCGTCAAGGACAAATTTGAAATTAGGGTCCGTATTCGGAGTAGGTTTGTTCAGGTTGATGTTAAAGCCGAACAATTGTACACTGCTGATTGCGATTTTTCCGTTGAATAGGGGGATAATATCAAACTTGGCGGAAAGACGAGTAATTTTAAGCATCTCTTTGCCCGATTGATCGTCGAGCAGCACATCGTCTATGATGATACGATTCAATAGTCCGATATCTATCTTACCGATAGTCAGTTCAGTACCTAATGTCCGGGATAGTTCTTTTGCGACAAACGTGGTCATATTTCGCTGAATAAAAGGAATATTCAGCAAAATGATAGTTCCGATATATATACCTAATATAATACCGATAACCCAGCGTACAGTCTTCTTCAGCGTTCTGATAAGCGGTTGTTTTTATTTTGCGAACAAAAATATAAAATAGTTCGTTATGAATCCTACTTTTATCATTACTTTTGCATCGTTTAAATATCAAAAAGCGTATGAGTACAATTATATTAGGAATTGAGTCTTCCTGTGACGATACATCGGCTGCGGTAATAAAAGATGGTTTTCTGTTGTCGAATGTAGTGTCCAGTCAGGCGGTGCATGAAGCTTACGGTGGTGTAGTACCCGAATTAGCATCACGTGCGCATCAGCAAAATATAGTACCTGTGGTGCATGAAGCATTGAAACGTGCAGGGGTGACAAAAGAGGAATTGAGTGCGGTAGCTTTTACGAGAGGTCCCGGACTGATGGGATCGTTGCTGGTGGGAGTATCTTTTGCGAAAGGGTTTGCCCGCTCATTAAACATTCCCATGATCGATGTTAATCATCTGACAGGACATGTATTAGCACATTTCATTAAAGAAAAGGGTGAAGAGAATGAACAACCCACTTTCCCATTCCTTTGCTTGTTGGTGTCCGGGGGTAATTCTCAAATCGTACTGGTGAAGGCATACAATGATATGGAGATTCTGGGACAGACAATTGATGATGCTGCCGGAGAAGCTATTGACAAATGTTCAAAAGTGATGGGGCTTGGTTACCCGGGCGGTCCTATTATTGACCGTTTGGCACGTCAGGGCAATCCGAAAGCTTATACATTCAGCAAACCCCACATCCCGGGGTTGGACTATAGTTTTAGTGGATTGAAGACATCGTTTCTTTACTCGTTGCGTGATTGGATGAAAGAAGATCCCGATTTCATCGAACATCATAAGACTGATTTAGCCGCTTCTCTTGAAGCGACTGTTGTAGATATATTGATGGATAAACTCCGTAAAGCAGCCAAACAGTATAAGATTAACGAGGTAGCTGTAGCAGGTGGTGTGTCCGCCAATAACGGTTTGCGTAATGCTTTCCGTGAGCATGCGGAGAAGTATGGCTGGAAGATTTTTATTCCAAAGTTTAGCTATACCACGGACAATGCTGCAATGATCGCTATTACGGGATATTTTAAATATCAGGATAAAGACTTCTGTCCTATGGAATTGCCGGCTTATTCACGTGTGACTTTATAAAAGAAAAGAGGGTAGATCTTTCTTCTTCTTTATATCTATAATATTGAGAAAGCTAAATAAAAAAAATCATGTTTGCAGAGATAATAACCATCGGTGATGAGTTGCTGATAGGCCAGGTGACTGACACTAATTCGGCATGGATGGGACGCGAATTAAATAAAGTCGGTATCGAAGTTATTCGTGTAGTGTCTGTACGTGATCGTGCAGAAGAGATAACCGAAGCAGTGGATGCCTCGATGAAAAGGGCGGATATTGTATTGATGACAGGTGGTTTGGGTCCTACTAAGGATGATATCACCAAACAAACCCTTTGTGAATATTTTGGTACCAGACTGATTTTCAGTGAGGCTGTGTTTGAAAATGTGAAGCGGGTATTAGCTGGAAAAATACCGATGAATGCGTTGAATAAGAGTCAGGCGATGGTGCCAGAGAATTGTACGGTCATTAATAATCGGGTGGGAAGTGCCTCTGTCAGTTGGTTTGAAAAGGATGGTAAAGTGCTTGTTTCCATGCCCGGTGTTCCTCAGGAGATGACTACGGTAATGAGTGAAGAAGTGATTCCTCGTTTGTGCGCAAAGTTTCATACAGATGCCATTGTACATCGTACTTTTACTGTGCAAAATTATCCGGAATCAGTGCTGGCTGAAAAACTGGAGGCTTGGGAGGTGGCGCTGCCGTCTTGTATTAAACTTGCTTACTTGCCTAAACCCGGTTTGATTCGTTTGAGATTGACAGGACGTGGACAAGATCGTCAGGAAGTAGAGACATGCTTAAATGTTGAGAGCGCCAAATTGGAAGCCATTTTAGGTGAAGATATTTTGGATGAAGAAGATACACCGATTGAGATTCTGATTGGGGAACTTCTGAAAAAGAAGAAATTGACCCTTTCCACCGCAGAAAGCTGCACCGGTGGAAGTATTGCAGCCCGTGTTACTTCGGTTGCCGGAAGTTCGGAATATTTTAAAGGAAGTGTAGTGGCATACTCTAATGAAGTAAAGATGAAATTGCTGGGGGTATCGATGGAAACGCTTGAAAAGAAAGGTGCTGTAAGCGAGGAAACCGTAATTGAGATGGTAAAAGGTGCGATGGAAGCGCTGAAAACTGATTGTGCAGTCGCCACTTCGGGTATCGCAGGTCCTGGCGGAGGTACTAAGCAGAAGCCTGTTGGTACAGTCTGGATTGCTGCTGCCTATAAAAATGAAATTTGCACTATGAAGCAGGAAACTGACCGCGGAAGAGAAATGAATGTGGAGAGAGCAGGTAATAATGCTCTTCTGTTACTTCGAAAATTGGTGAAATGAAGAAAAATTACTGCTGAATAATGAATTTATTTAAGAAATGCTTGTTTTATATCTATAAAAGTGCTTACTTTGCGCTCTGTTTGAAAGAAGTATAGATTAAAACTATAAAAATAAGATAGAAATGTCGAAGATTTGTCAAATTACCGGAAAGAAAGCCATGATTGGCAACAATGTTTCACACTCAAAGAGAAGAACTAAGAGAACCTTTGATTTGAACTTGTTTAACAAAAAGTTCTACTATGTAGAACAGGACTGCTGGATCAGCCTGAGCCTCTGCGCTGCTGGTTTGCGTATTATTAATAAAAAAGGTTTGGACGCTGCTCTGAATGATGCAGTTGCCAAAGGGTATTGTGATTGGAAAACCATTAAAGTTATTGGCTAAAACGTAAGAGGAGAAACTGATTATGGCAAAGAAAGCAAAAGGTAATAGAGTTCAGGTGATTCTGGAATGCACAGAACACAAAGATAGCGGTATGCCGGGAACATCTCGTTATATCACAACTAAGAACAGAAAGAATACTACAGAAAGACTTGAGTTGAAAAAATACAACCCGATTCTGAAGAGAGTAACAGTACACAAAGAAATTAAATAAAAAAGAAAGAGTATAACCCATGGCAAAGAAAACAGTAGCAAGTTTGCACGAAGGATCTAAAGAAGGTCGTGCTTATACTAAGGTTATCAAAATGGTTAAATCTCCGAAGACTGGAGCTTACATTTTTGATGAACAAATGGTTCCTAACGAAAAAGTACAAGACTTTTTTAAGAAATAAGCCGGTTGCATTAGATTGCAACCTGAAAAATCCTCTCACTGATATTCATTGAGGGGATTTTTTTTGCCAATTTTATTCGCTTCAATTTTTACTTTACGCCAGTTTTATTATATCTTTGTAGCATAATGTATTATACAAATAATTGTAATCATGGGATTTTTTAGTTTTTTCTCAAAGGAAAAGAAGGAAACTTTAGATAAAGGATTATCTAAAACCAAAGAAAGTGTATTCAGCAAGATTGCCCGTGCGGTAGCCGGCAAGTCGAAGGTGGATGATGAAGTGCTGGATAATCTGGAAGAGGTGCTTATCACATCGGATGTGGGAGTAGAGACTACTCTTAATATCATTAAACGTATTGAAAAACGTGCAGCAGAAGATAAATATGTAAATACACAAGAGCTAAACTCAATTCTGCGTGAAGAAATTGCAGCATTGTTGACTGAGAATAATTCGGATGATGTTGCTGATTTCGATGTTCCGGTAGAGAAAAAGCCTTATGTCATTATGGTAGTGGGTGTGAATGGAGTTGGTAAAACAACTACCATTGGTAAACTTGCTTATCAATTCAAGAAAGCTAGTAAATCTGTTTACTTGGGTGCGGCCGATACATTTCGTGCAGCAGCTGTAGAACAGCTTGTAATTTGGGGAGATAGAGTAGGGGTACCGGTAATAAAACAAAAAATGGGTGCTGATCCCGCTTCGGTTGCATTTGATACATTAAGCTCGGCCGTTGCTAATGATGCGGATGTTGTGATTATAGATACAGCAGGACGCCTACACAATAAGGTCGGTTTGATGAATGAACTGACGAAGATTAAGAATGTAATGAAGAAGGTGGTACCTGATGCTCCGAATGAGGTGTTGCTGGTGCTTGATGGTTCAACCGGGCAGAATGCCTTTGAGCAGGCTAAACAATTCACGTTGGCTACAGAGGTGACTGCCATGGCTATAACAAAACTGGACGGAACGGCAAAGGGAGGCGTTGTTATCGGAATTTCAGATCAGTTTAAGATTCCGGTGAAATATATTGGATTGGGTGAAGGTATGGAAGACCTGCAGGTTTTCCGCAAGAAAGAATTTGTAGACTCCTTATTTGGAGAGAATGCATGAAAAGAAAAACTATAGATATTATAACATTAGGGTGCTCTAAGAATTTGGTGGATTCGGAACAGTTGATGCGTCAGTTGGAAGAAGCCGGATATGATGTTACCCATGACTCGGAAAAACCGACAGGAGAAATAGCAGTTATCAATACCTGCGGTTTCATCGGTGATGCGAAAGAAGAATCAATTAATATGATTCTGGAATTTGCCCAGGAAAAAGAAGAAGGAAATCTGGAAAAACTTTTTGTTATGGGCTGTCTTTCGGAACGCTATTTAAAAGAATTGGCGATTGAAATTCCTCAGGTTGATAAGTTTTATGGTAAATTCAACTGGAAAGAGTTGTTGCAGGACTTGGGAAAAGCCTACCATGACGAACTTCATATTGAACGTACGCTAACTACCCCTAAACATTATGCTTATCTGAAAATATCAGAGGGGTGTGACCGTAAATGCTCTTATTGCGCTATACCAATCATTACAGGACGTCATGTGTCTCGTCCCATGGAAGAGATCTTGGACGAAGTGAGATACTTGGTTTCCAATGGTGTGAAAGAGTTTCAGGTGATTGCCCAGGAGTTGACTTACTATGGAGTCGATTTATACAAGAAACAAATGCTCCCGGAATTGATTGAGCGTGTTTCTGAGATTCCGGGTGTGGAATGGATACGTTTACACTATGCATACCCGGCACATTTTCCTGAAGACTTGTTTAGAGTGATGCGTGAACGGGATAATGTATGCAAATACATGGATATAGCATTGCAACATATTAGTGATAACATGTTGCAACGTATGCGGCGTCATGTGACCAAAGAAGACACCTATCGGTTAATTGAACAGTTTCGTAAAGAAGTTCCCGGTATTCATTTACGTACAACGTTGATGGTGGGGCATCCGGGTGAAACAGAAGAGGATTTTGAGGAATTGAAAGAGTTTGTTCGTAAAGTCCGTTTCGATAGAATGGGAGCTTTTGCTTATTCAGAGGAAGAGGGCACGTATGCGGCAGCTAATTATGAAGATTCTATTCCTCAAGAAGTGAAACAGGCCCGCTTGGATGAACTGATGGATATTCAACAGGGGATTTCTGCTGAACTTAGTGCATCTAAGGTGGGGTGGCAAATGAAAGTTATCATTGATCGTATAGAGGGTGATTATTATGTTGGGCGCACTGAATTTGATTCTCCGGAAGTAGATCCTGAGGTATTAATAAAGTGCGAGGGAGATAGTCTGAGGGTTGGTAACTTTTATCAAATAGAGGTGATTGATTCCGATGAATTCGATCTTTTTGCGAAAGTTATCTAAAGATATTTCCCTAAGAATTTGTTTTTTTCATTCGGATTGACTAATATAGCAACACACTTTTAAAATTGTAGTATTTTGAATAACAAAGAATTTACTTCAGAACTTTCGCGCAGGTTAGGATATAATACAAAAGATACTTCTGACTTGATAACTACTCTGCTGTCTGACATCATTCAGGAGCTGCAGGAAGGTAATGCTATAGGAATACAGGGATTTGGTGCTTTTGAAGTAAAAAAGAAGGCTGAGCGTATTGTCATCAATCCTGTCACCAGACTACGCTTGTTGGTTCCACCCAAACTGGTGTTGGCATTCAAGCCAAGTCCAATCTTAAAGGATAAGTTTAAAGAAGCATTTCCGTATGAATGAAAGGTTGACTATACAGAATCTTGTTGATTTACTGGTTAGCAGGCATGGGGTCCCTCAAAAAGATGCCGATGTTTTTGTTCGGGAGTTTTTTCTGTTGATAGAACAGGCTCTGGAGAATGATCAGTACGTGAAAATCAAGGGGCTGGGAACATTTAAACTGATAGGGGTTAATAGCCGTGAAAGTGTAAATATCAATACAGGCGAACGAATTAAGATAGAAGGACATACAAAGATTTCTTTTACTCCTGATCCTTCTTTGCGGGATATTATTAATAGGCCTTTTTCTCATTTTGAGACGGTTGTATTGAATGAGAATACTGTATTGGAAAATACGCCGATAGAGGAATTGGAGGGAGATCCGGTGGATGTGCCTGAAGTAGAAGGAACACAGTTTATGGAGGATGTCTCAATTGAAACAGAGCCTATAGAGGCAGCAAAGCAGATAGAAACAGCAGAATCGGAGGGTATGCTGGAGCAAAACGCAGAGAATGCTGAGACTACTACAGGGGATATTGAGGAGGATACGAAAAAAACGGAAAATATAGAAATTGGAAGTCGAATGGTTGATGTGCCTGAAGAAGTTGAAAAGGAAACCTGCAAGGATACGGGCACAAAGACTATCATAGAAATAGAAGGATTATCTGTTGATGAAGTATCGGAAGACATTAAACCAGATAAGACTGACGAAGGATTCGAGGAAGAACAAGAGCAGGCGGAAAAAGAAATAGAAGAAGGCGAGGCTCCTAAACTGACTGCAGAAGAAATAATTGCTCGGGAGATTCAGAAAACAGAAGTTCCGATTGTTCCTATGGGAAAGGAGAGGTACCCCCAAAAAGAAATTAAATTCAAAAAAGAGAAGTCTCCTGTCCCTTATTTGGTAACTATCATAGCGGTTGTTATGCTGCTTTGTGGTGCGGCTCTGGTTTTTGTTTATTATCCGGATTTGTTTTCTAAAAAAGAAATGCAATCAACCGTAATTGAAGCGGTGGAGAAAAAAGAGCCTATAAAGGAAGTCCCGTTAGATACTGTTATGAAAACAGATACTATAGCCGAAGTGGTGGCAAAAATGCAGGATAAACAACAGGTAGTGAATCCTAAACCTGTGTCGGTGAAAACGGATAAAGTATCGGAGAGTAAATCGGTTGCTCAGGAAAAGGTTACTAAGAAGGTGGTGTCAATACCTGTTAAGCCGGATTCTGTAAATTACATAATTACCGGTACTAAGACTACCTATACGATGAAAGAGGGGGAGACTTTAACCAAGGTCTCTTTACGCTTCTATGGTACAAAAGATTTGTGGCCTTATATTGTTAAGCATAATCAGGGAGTGATTAAGAATCCGAATAGTGTGCCATATGGTACTGTACTTAAAATACCGGAACTTGTTAAAAAGTAACGGCTTTGTATGGCACCCGGGTGTATAAACTTGTATACATCCGGGTGCCGTGTTTATGTTATACAAATACAAAAGCGTATGAAAGTACCTTAATCTAAAGACTTCGCATTGTTTTTTAATAAAAATTAGTTGGAATGGTTAAAGATATAGTGTACTTTTGGAATCGAAATTAAAAAGCCTTACAACATAGGTTTCATTTACATTATAAGTAAGAAATTAAACAATAAAATAATTAGTATTTATGGCTGAATCAATTGACATCCGCGAATTGAACGAGCGGATTGAAAGACAGAGTGCTTTCGTTACCAATCTTACAACAGGCATGGACCAGATCATTGTGGGTCAGAAACATTTGGTAGAGTCACTGTTAATCGGGCTACTTTCTGACGGGCATGTATTGCTTGAGGGTGTACCAGGATTGGCAAAAACTTTGGCAATCAAGACATTGGCTTCGTTGATCGATGCAAAATACAGCCGCATACAGTTTACGCCTGATTTGTTGCCTGCCGATGTTGTAGGTACTATGGTTTACAGTCAGAAAGATGAAACCTTTCAAGTGAAAAAAGGTCCGATTTTTGCTAATTTTGTATTGGCCGATGAAATAAACCGTGCGCCTGCCAAAGTGCAGAGTGCCCTGCTTGAAGCAATGCAGGAACGTCAGGTGACCATTGGTAAAGAGACATTCTTGTTGCCTGAGCCATTCCTTGTGTTAGCTACACAGAACCCGATTGAGCAGGAAGGTACATATCCGCTTCCGGAAGCTCAGGTAGACCGTTTTATGCTTAAGGTGATTATTGATTATCCGAAGCAGGAAGAGGAGAAATTAATTATTCGCCAAAACATTAATGGAGAGAAATTCAATGTGAAACCTATTTTGAAGGCAGAAGAAATAATTGAAGCCCGTAAAGTAGTACGCCAGGTTTATCTGGATGAAAAGATTGAACGCTATATTGTAGACATCGTATTTGCTACACGTTATCCCGAAAAATATGATTTGAAAGAGCTGAAAGATATGATTGGATTCGGTGGTTCACCTCGTGCTTCCATTAATCTGGCTTTGGCTGCACGTACTTATGCATTTATTAAACGTCGTGGCTATGTGATTCCGGAAGATGTACGTGCTGTTGCACATGATGTCCTCCGGCATCGTATCGGATTGACATATGAAGCGGAAGCCAGCAATGTAACTTCTGATGAAATTGTAAGTAAAATATTGAATAAGATAGAAGTGCCTTAATTTTAATTGAGAATAAATAATCCTCAATTACCAACTTTCAATTCTCAATTAAATAGATGGAAACAAGTGAAATTCTAAAAAAAGTTCGTCGGATTGAAATAAAGACGCGTGGATTGTCGAACAATATTTTTGCAGGACAGTACCATTCGGCCTTCAAAGGTAGAGGTATGGCTTTTTCTGAGGTGCGTGAATATCAGTTTGGTGATGATATACGTGACATTGACTGGAATGTGACAGCGCGTTTTAACAAACCTTTTGTGAAGGTGTTTGAGGAAGAGCGTGAACTGACGGTGATGTTGATGGTGGATGTTTCCGGTAGTTTGGAATTTGGCACCGTAAAACAACTGAAGAAGGATATGGTAACAGAAATTGCAGCTACTCTCGCATTTTCTGCTATTCAGAATAACGATAAGATCGGAGTTATTTTTTTTTCAGACAGAATAGAAAAATTTATTCCTCCCAAGAAAGGGCGTAAACACATTCTGTACATTATTCGTGAATTGATTGATTTTAAGCCCGAAAGTCGTCGTACAAATGTTCGCCTTGCTCTGGAATATCTGACGAATGTCATGAAAAGACGTTGTACAGCTTTCATTTTATCCGATTTTATAGATCAGGAAAGCTTTAAGAATGCAATGACCATAGCCAATAGGAAACATGATGTTGTCGCTATTCAAGTATATGACAGGAGAGTAGCTGAGTTACCGGCAGTAGGTTTGATGCGGATTAAAGATGCGGAAACCGGACATGAACAGTGGATAGACACATCTTCGGCCGGAGTGCGTAAGGCGCATCATGAATGGTGGGTAAATAAACAAACTGAGTTAGACGAGACGTTTACCAAAAGTAATGTTGATTCTGTTTCGGTACGTACTGATCAGGATTACGTGAAAGCGTTACTGAATTTATTTGCTAAACGAAATTAACAGGAAAGATGAATAAAAATATATTTCTGATAGTATTGTTATTTCTGGTTTCTGGCAGAATTGCTGCACAGTCTGTGACTGTCGATGCTAAAATAGACTCTTTGCAAATTCTAATAGGAGAACAGGCAAAAGTGCAGTTACAAGTAGCGATGGATGTGAAGCAGAAAGCTGTTTTTCCGGTATTTACAGATACGCTGGTACGTGGGGTGGAAATTGTGGAAACTGCTAAACCTGATACACAATATTTAAATGATCGCCAGAGAATGTTAATTACCCAGGAGTATACGGTAACTTCTTTTGATTCAGCTTTATATTATATTCCTCCTATGGGTGTGAAGATTGATAATAAAGAGTATAAATCGAAAGCATTGGCATTGAAAGTGTACTCAATGCCTGTGGATACTTTGCATCCTGATCAGTTTTTTGGTCAGAAGACCGTTATGAAGGCTCCTTTTGCATGGGAAGATTGGTATGGCTTGATTGGTTGCTCTTTTTTGGCATTACCACTGTTAGGATTGCTCATTTATTTGATTGTTCGCATCCGTGATAATAAGCCTATTATTCGTAAAATAAAGGTTGAGCCTAAGTTGCCTCCACATCAACTGGCAATGAAAGAGATAGAGCGTATTAAGACAGAGAAGATATGGCAAAAGGGACAACCGAAGGAGTATTATACGGAATTGACAGATGCCCTTCGCACATATATTAAGAATCGATTTGGTTTTAATGCATTGGAAATGACTTCATCTGAAATTATAGATAAATTGCTTGAATTTAATGATAAAGAAGCTATATCAGATTTAAAATATTTATTCCAGACAGCCGATTTGGTTAAATTCGCTAAGCATGATCCGCAAATGAACGAAAATGATGCGAATTTAATTAATGCAATTGATTTTATTAATGAAACCAAACAACCGGAAGAAGAGAACCTAAAGCCACAGCCTACTGAAATCACCATTATAGAGAAAAGATCTTTGCGTACAAAGATATTACTGATATGTGGTATTGTATTTTTGTCGGCTGCTCTTATTGGAACCTTTGTATATATAGGGTTACAACTCTATAATCTGTTTGCGTAATAGGTTTTTACTTTTATCATATAAAATAAGAAATAGTAAATTGTAAATAGAATGGTTTTTGCCAATATTGAATATTTGTTTTTGCTGCTGTTGCTTATACCATATATTGTGTGGTATATAATGAAGCGGAAGAAGACGGAGCCGACTCTTCAGATTTCTGATGCACGTGTATATGCACATGCACCGAAAAGTTATAGGAACTATTTGCTGCATGTACCTTTTGGTTTGCGCATCATTGCTCTAATATTGATCATCTTGGTTTTGGCACGCCCTCAAACAACCAATAGCTGGCAAAACAGCGAAATCGAAGGTATTGATATTATGTTAGCTATCGATGTATCTACCAGTATGTTGGCAGAGGACTTGAAGCCTAATAGATTGGAGGCTGCTAAAGATGTAGCTGCGGAATTTATTAATGGCCGTCCGAATGATAATATAGGTATTACGCTTTTTGCCGGTGAAAGTTTTACTCAGTGTCCTTTAACGGTAGATCATGCTGTATTACTGAATCTATTTCAAGGTATTAAGTGCGATATTATTGAGGATGGGACAGCAGTGGGAATGGGAATTGCTAATGCAGTAACTAGGCTGAAAGATAGTAAAGCAAAATCAAAAGTGATTATTTTGCTGACAGATGGTACAAATAATAAAGGAGATATTTCTCCATTGACAGCTGCTGAAATAGCAAAAAGTTTTGGTATACGTGTTTATACTATTGGTGTGGGAACAAATGGTATGGCTCCTTATCCGGTACCGGTTGGGGGAACAGTACAGTATATTAATACGCCGGTTGAAATTGATGAAAAAACCCTTACTCAAATAGCAGGTATTACGGATGGAAACTATTTTCGTGCTACCAGCAATTCGAAACTGAAAGAGGTTTATGAAGAGATTGATAAATTGGAGAAAACGAAATTGAACGTGAAAGAGTATAGTAAGCGTCAGGAAGAATATCGTTGGTTTGCGCTGGCTGCTTTCTTATGTGTACTGCTTGAACTACTGTTACATAACTCAATATTGAAGAAGATACCATAAAATAGATAGAAAGATGTTTCGATTTGAAGAACCTGCATATTTATATTTGTTGTTGTTGCTACCATTGTTGGTAGCCTTCTATCTTTTTTCTAACTATAGAAGGAGGAAAGCTATTCGTAAATTCGGGGATCCGGTATTGATGGCACAACTGATGCCTGATGTATCTAAATATCGTCCCGATGTAAAGTTCTGGTTGGTATTTACCGCCATAGGTCTGTTTGCGGTATTGTTAGCCCGTCCACAATTCGGCTCTAAACTTGAAACTGTAAAGCGTAAAGGAGTAGAGGTTATGATTGCATTGGACATTTCTAACTCTATGCTTGCACAAGATGTTCAGCCAAGTCGTTTGGAAAAAGCTAAGAGGCTTATATCTAAATTAGTGGATGGTATGGAGAATGACAAAGTGGGTATGATTGTATTTGCGGGAGATGCTTTTACTCAGTTGCCAATAACGAGTGATTATATTTCCGCTAAGATGTTTCTGGAATCTATTAATCCTTCGTTAATATCTAAACAAGGTACAGCTATTGGTGCAGCGATCAGTCTGGCAGCTCGCAGCTTTACTCCACAAGAAGGAGTAGGACGTGCTATTGTAGTGATTACCGATGGTGAGAACCATGAAGGTGGGGCTGTTGAAGCTGCTAAAGAAGCTGCCAAAAAAGGTATTCAAGTGAACGTTTTGGGAGTTGGTTTGCCCGATGGTGCTCCTATTCCAATTGAAGGTAGTAACGATTTTCGCCGTGATCGTGAAGGCAATGTAATTGTGACCCGTTTGAATGAGGCTATGTGTCAGGAAATTGCAAAGGTCGGGAATGGGATTTATGTTCGTGTAGATAACTCAAATTCTGCGCAAAAGGCTATTAATCAAGAAATTAATAAGATGGCTAAATCAGATGTTGAGTCTAAGGTTTATACAGAATATAATGAACAATTCCAAGTAATTGCTTGGATGATATTGCTTTTATTATTGGTAGAGATGTTGATTTTAGATCGTAAAAATCCATTATTTAAAAACATTCGGTTGTTTTCTAATAAGTAATAATGTGTATGTCAAGAAGTAAATATATATTATTCGCTCTGTTGCTATCCCTCTCTCTGGGTACATTTGCACAAAAAGCTGAGCGTGATTATATCCGTAAAGGCAATCGTCTTTTTAAGGACAGTGTTTTTGTGGATGCTGAGGTTAATTACCGAAAAGCATTAGAGGTGAATCCCAAATCAATTGTTTCTATGTATAATTTGGGTAATACGTTGTCGCAACAGCAAAAGTTTAAAGATGCGATGGAGCAATATGTAGCTGCAACTCAAATAGAAAAAGATAAGGCCAAGTTGGGACAGATTTATCATAATATGGGAGTATTATTCCAGTCTGGTAAAGATTATCAGAAAGCGGTTGAAGCATATAAGATGTCTTTGAGAAATAATCCGAAAGATGATGAAACCCGTTATAACTTGGCATTGGCTCAAAAGTTGTTGAAAGATCAACAGCAAAATCAACAGAACCAAGACCAAAATCAGGATCAGAATAAAGATGATCAGCAAAAGCAACAAGATAATAAAGATCAGAATAAGCAAAATGATCAAAATAAGGATAAACAGCAACAGCAACCTCCTAAATCTGAGAAAAACGACAATGAAATGTCTAAGGAAAATGCAGAGCAGTTGCTTAATTCTGTAATGCAAGATGAAAAAGGTGTTCAAGATAAAGTGAAGAAGCAGCAGACTCTTCAGGGAAGACGTTTAGAGAAGGATTGGTAATAATAAAATAATTGATGATAAAAACTTCAGAGGAAATGAGAAAATTGATTTTCTTATTGATTACACTGGTAGCGGTGACTACACAGGCGTGGGCTGATGGGAAGGTAGTATTTACTGCATCTGCACCTGATGCTGTAGTAGTGGGTGACCAGTTTAGGTTATCGTATACAGTAAATACGATAAAAGTAAGGGATTTTCGTGTGCCTTCTATAAAAGGGTTTGATGTATTAATGGGACCTAATCGTTCGCAACGTATGCAATCGATTAATGGGGTTACCAATAATAGTATTACTTTTACTTATATTCTGATGGCTACGGCTGAAGGAGAATATTCTATTCCGGGTGCTACGATTACGGCAGATGGAAATCAGATGGTTTCTAATTCGGTAAAAATAAAGGTTCTTCCTCCCGATAAGACTGGAGGAAGTACTGGCAGTAGTAGCGCTTCGTCATCAAGTAGCCCAACTGGGACATCCTCTTCCGTTTCCAATCAAGATTTGCTTATTACTGCTACAGCCAATAAGACTAATGTATATGAACAGGAGGCTTTCCTTTTAACTTTTAAAATTTATACTCGTGAGTCCCAACTTCGATTTGAGAATGTGAAACTACCTGATTTTAAGGGATTCCATTCTCAAGAAATAGAAATGCCGGCTAATGCAAAATGGTCACAGGAACATTATAAGGGAAGGAATTATTTTACGACTGTATATCGTCAATTTGTATTGTTTCCTCAACAATCCGGAAAGCTGACGATTGAACCTGCACGTTTTGATGCTACTATCGCGAAAGCTGTACAATCTGATGATCCATTTGATGCTTTTTTTAATGGCGGTAGCAATTATGTAAATGTGAGTAAGGTAATCGTGACACCCAAGATTACAATTAATGTAACTCCGTTGCCTGCTGGTAAACCCACTAACTTTTCAGGAGGAGTAGGGGAATTTAGCATCACTTCTTCTATTAATTCTAAAGAAGTAAAGACGAATGATGCTATAACGGTAAAGCTGGTAATTTCAGGAACTGGTAATTTAAAATTAATAGCTAACCCGGAAATAAAATTCCCGGAGGATTTTGATGTATATGAACCGAAGATGGACAGTAAAGTTCGTTTGACTCAAGAAGGACTTTCAGGGAGTAAGGTTATTGAATATCTTGCCATTCCGAGACATGCTGGAGTTTATAAGATTCCGGGAGTTTCTTTCAGTTATTTTGATATAAAGTCAAAGTCTTATAAAACACTGAGTACTGAAGATTATGAAGTCAAAGTGGAAAAAGGGGCAGGAAATGCAGATCAGGTTATTGCAAACTTTACTAATAAAGAGGATCTGAAAATATTAGGTGAAGACATTCGCTATATAAAATTGAATGATGTTAAACTTCAGCCGAAAGACAGTCTTTTATTCGGTTCTTTACTTTATTGGCTATTCTACACTATTCCTGCTGTTGTATTTATTATATTCTTCATAGTTTACCGTAAGCAAGCTGCAGAAAATGCAAATGTAGCTAAGATGCGTACAAAGAAAGCTAATAAAGTAGCTGCAAGACGAATGAAGTTGGCTGGAAAATTACTTGCAGAGAATAAGAAAGAAGCATTTTATGATGAAGTACTTAAAGCTTTATGGGGGTATATTAGTGATAAACTCAATATTCCGGTTTCTCGTTTGTCAAAAGATAATGTGGAAGATAAACTTAGAAATCATGGAGTCAGTGACGAGTTGATAAAAGATTTCTTGGCTGCTCTGAATGAGTGTGAGTTTGCACGTTTTGCGCCGGGAGATGAAAGCCAAGCTATGGATAAGGTTTATTCATCATCGTTGGAAGTGGTTAGTAAGATGGAGAATTCAATAAAACGCTAAATTAGAGAAGATAAAGTCATGAAAAAAATATTGTTTTTTACTTTGGGCTTGTTAGTGGCAGTGACTTCTTTCGGGCAGGATTCATTAGTAACAGATTCTACTCAGAGGATGGAAGGAGATTCTGTCAATATTCGTAATACAGAGTTTTCCAGTTCTAAATTAGAGGATGCTACGAAATCTGAAGGCGACAGTGCTTATATAAGAAATGATTTTGCATCTGCAATTCAAATTTATGAATCACTATTACGTAAAGGAGATGCAGCTGATGTATATTATAATCTTGGAAATAGCTATTATAAAGTCAATGAGATAGCAAAGGCTATCTTAAATTATGAAAGAGCATTATTACTTCAACCTGGTAACGGAGATATTCGTGCTAATTTAGAGATAGCTCGTGGTAAGACTGTTGACAAGGTGGAAGCTGTGCCCGAGGTGTTCTTTGTGACGTGGACCAAAGCATTGATTAATAGTATGAGCGTAGATGCATGGGCTGTATGGGGTGTTGTGAGCTTCCTGTTGCTAATCGTATCTCTCTATTTCTTTATATTCTCAAAACAAGTGGTGTTGAAGAAAGTGGGATTTATTACAGGCATAGTCTTTCTAATAGTTGTTGTAATGGCCAATGTTTTTGCTTCTAAGCAAAAAGAAGAATTATTGCATCGGGATAGTGCAATCATAATGAATCCAAGTGTTACGGTTAGGAGTACACCCAGTGAGAGTGGTACTAGTTTGTTTATTCTTCATGAAGGGCATAAAGTTGATATTAAAGATAGCTCTATGAAAGACTGGAAAGAAATTCGTCTTGAAGATGGAAAGGTAGGATGGGTACCGGTTAGTTCGATTGAAATTATTTGAGAATAGAATCTATAAATATTTTATCAAAGTCCCTCTTTAATAGTATTGGATTTATTGAAGAGGGACTTTATTGTATTATAAGAAGTTACTATTGATTTAGATTGTTTTAGCGAAAAAAGAAGCACTTTTTTTTTGTTTTATCTTTTTTTTTCCTTAAGTTTATAGCGTGATAATATAGTCACGTAGTATTAACCATTAAATTTATGAGACATGAGAACAATAACATTTAATGAACTTCGTAAAATTAAAGATTCATTGCCTAGCGGTAGCATGCATAGAATAGCCGACGAACTAAATTTAAACGTCGACACGGTGAGAAATTTTTTTGGTGGTCATAACTTTAAGGAGGGGAAAAGTGTCGGAATACATCTTGAGCCTGGTCCGGATGGTGGATTGGTTATGATTGATGATACCACTGTGCTTGATCGGGCATTAAGGATATTGGATGAATTGAATATGAGAAAAGAAGAAGCTACCGAAGCTATGCAGGCTTAAATAAAAGATAAAGTCAGAATCCCAATTGGCAAAAACAATTGGGATTTCTTATTTGTTAAATTCAATAAAACAAACGAATTATGGAAGACAAATTAGTAACTTTAGCTATTCTGACTTATACAAAAGCTCAGATATTGAAGAATGTTCTTGAAAATGAAGGTATAGAGACGTATATTCACAATGTTAACCAAATACAACCGGTTGTGTCATCTGGTGTGCGTTTGCGTATTAAAGAAAGCGACTTACCTCGTGCTTTAAAAATCACAGAAAGTTCAGCTTGGCTTGCTGAAAGTATAGTGGGAGAGAAGGCGCCTAAAGTAGAACACCGTACTAAAAAGGTACTTATTCCAGTCGATTTCTCTAATTATTCGATGAAGGCTTGTGAATTTGGCTTTAATTTCTCGAAATCTTATGATGCGGAGGTAATACTATTACATGTTTACTTTACACCAATTTATGCTTCATCACTGCCATATGGTGATGTATTTAATTATCAGATTAGCGATGAAGAGACCGTAAAGAATGTGTTGCATAAAGTTCATGATGATTTGAATGCTTTATCAGAGAAAATAAAACAAAAGGTAGCGTCAGGCGAATTCCCTGATGTGAAATATACCTGTGTGTTACGAGAAGGCATTCCTGAGGAAGAAATATTACGGTATAATAAAGAACATCGTCCTAGAATCATTATAATGGGTACACGTGGTAAAAATCAAAAAGATATTGATCTTATTGGTAGTGTAACCGCTGAAGTGATAGAACGTAGTCATACTACAGTATTGGCTATCCCTGAGAATACTCCATTTAATAGTTTTAATGAAGTGAAACGGATAGCTTTTATGACAAACTTTGATCAGCGTGATTTGATTGCTTTTGATTCATTTATCAATGGACTTGATCCATTTCATTTTTCTGTTTCTCTTATTCACTTATCAGATGTAAAAGATACATGGAATGAGATAAAACTGGCAGGCATTAAAGACTATTTCCAGAAGCAATACCCGGATCTTGAAATTCATTATGATGTGGTAATGAGTAATGATTTTCTGAATAGTTTAGAAAACTACATTAAAACAAATCAGATTGATATTATTACATTAACTTCTTATAAGCGGAATATATTTTCTCGTTTGTTTAATCCAGGCATAGCTCGTAAGATGATCTTTCATTCTGATACACCGCTCTTAGTTATTAATGGATGATCAAGTTCTCAAAATGCGCGCTTTAAAATAATGGAATAATCTACATTATGTTTAATAGAAAAAGGCAACTTACTATACTTAAGTAAGTTGCCTTTTTGATAATGATAAATACACTATTTCTTATATTTTTCTGGAAAAATAAAGAGGTATCACTTTAGCTTGTGATACCTCTTTTTAAAGACAAGTTTTGTAATTTATATCTCTGATTAATCCATCAGTGAGATTAATTCATCAGTTTCTCTATAGCTTCAAATTCCGGTCCCATATTTAAGTTATAATAAACTCTATAAAGACCTTGCAGCCACAAATCTTTCTGATCAGGTTTTAGTTCTCTTGCTTTTTCGTAATACGGTTTAGCTTCCTCGTAGAACTTTTTGATGTTGGCTTGTGCTGTAGCATAATTCGGATCATTAATATCTGTTGGTGCTTTATCAGCATAGTCTTGTGCCTGTAGCAGATAGACTAATCCCAAGTTTGAGCATGCTTCTGCATATGTAGGGTCTACATCAAGAGTCTTCTTATAGAATTCAATTGCTTTCTCATAATCTTTCATATTATGATACAAATACGCTTTTACATACAAATATAATTTGTTGTTAGGATCTTTAGCCAACATGTCATTAGCAAATTGCATTGCTTTGTCATTCTGGTTAGAGCTACTATAATAATCAACCAGATTAGCAAAGAAATATTGATTTTCTGGGAATTTAACAATACCTTCCTGCAACTTCTCTACCCATTTGGCAGTATCGCCTTTAGCTTTATAAGCGTCTGTTAACAACTGCATTGCGAATTGGCCATTTTCTTTATCTTTCAAGGCATATTGAGCATATTTCATGACAGCATCCTTATCGCCTACTCTATCGGCAGCCAAAGTAGCATAATATGCTACTTGCGGTAAGATAGTGTCTTTTTCCAGTAGATTTTCTTTTTCTAACATAGGCAGTGTAGCTGCATCTACGTAAGCAGCAAAGAATTTTAATGCTTCTTCGTTTTGGTTTAGGTTAAAATACTGAATACCGCCATTAATTAAATTGGGACGTTCTGCCAGAATCGTTTTTGAGTTGGCACTTCTATATTTGTTTTTAATCTTACCCTTTTCATTGGGAATCTGTGCCAATTCGTCACATTTAACAAAATAATTATACATGTTCAGTACACTGTTGTATACCTTCAATGTATCATAGGGTTTTCTTAGATAAGCATTTTCCATCTCCTTTTCATTGATTCTTTTTTGGATATAACCAGCTACATCCCAAGTAGCTGCATTATCCTTTGTTTCAGGATTGGTTAGTGCTTCATTAATCAGCTGTTCAGCTTTTGCGAAGTCAGGTTTTACTTCACCGGCAATACTTTTCGCTTCTTTCACATTCTTTTCTTGAGCGAAAGCAAAACTTACAGCCATCAGTAAGACCATTGAAAATAATACTCTTTTCATGATTGTTGTTTGATTAATTATTAATATTATGTCTATTCTTCTGTTTCATTTACCAACGTGTCAGTTTCTGGATTACTTGGAATATTTCCCTCTCCTTCTTCTGCAGGAATTTCATCTTCCAAACTCTCTGACGTTACTTTACATACCGAGCCAATCTGGTCATTCCGTTTCTCAAGATTTATCAGACGAACTCCTTGAGTTGCACGTCCCATAATACGAACATCAGCTACTTTCAGACGAATCGTGATACCTGACTTATTGATAATCATCAAGTCATTGTCATCTGTTACAGACTTAATTGTAACCAATTTGCCTGTTTTTTCGGTGATATTCATTGTTTTTACACCTTTACCACCGCGATTCGTTTTGCGATAGTCTTCAATATCGGAACGTTTACCATATCCTTGTTCCGAAACAACCATTACAGATTCTGTTTCAAGATCCTTGATGCAAATCATACCTATCACTTCGTCCTGTCCGTCATCATCCAATGTGATTCCTCGAACTCCAGTTGCTGTACGTCCCATAACGCGTACTGCTGCTTCATGGAAGCGTATTGCACGTCCATTACGATTAGCGATAATGATTTCATTGTTTCCGTTTGTCATACGTACTTCAATTACACGGTCGTCTTCACGAATAGTTATGGCATTTACACCATTCTGACGTGGACGCGAATATTGTTCTAATGATGTTTTCTTTATAACACCATTCTTGGTACAGAACAGTACGTAATGACTATTAATATATTCCTGATCATTCAAGCTCTTTACACGCAGATATGCATTAACAGCATCGTCTGAATCTATGTTCAGTAAATTCTGTATTGCACGTCCTTTTGAGTTTTTGGTACCTTCGGGAATTTCGTATACTTTCAACCAATAGCACTTACCTTTTTGAGTGAAGAACATCATAGTGTTGTGCATTGTTGCCGGATAAATATGCTCAATAAAGTCTTCGTCACGGGTTTCAGTGCCTTTGGAGCCTACTCCGCCACGGTTCTGGGCACGGAACTCAGTTAATGGTGTACGTTTGATATATCCCATATGCGAAATGGTGATGATCATTTGGTCGTCTGCATAGAAGTCTTCCGGATTAAATTCTTCTGAAGAATATACGATTTCGGAACGTCGTTCGTCACCGTATTTAGCTCTTACTTCCAATAATTCATCTTTAATCACCTTACGGCATACTTCATCATCAGCCAAGATACTTTCCAAATAAGCTATTTGCTTCATAACCTCGTCGTATTCAGCATGAAGCTGATCCTGCATCAAGCCGGTTAATTGGCGCAGACGCATTTCAACAATAGCACGTGCTTGAATTTCGCTCAGTTTGAAACGTTCCATCAGCCCGGAGATTGCGTCGTTAGGTGTTTTTGCTGCACGAATAATACGGATTACTTCATCAATATTATCCGAAGCAATAATTAACCCCTCTAATATGTGTGCACGTTCTTTAGCTTTACGTAGATCAAACTGGGTACGGCGAATGACCACATCGTGTCTATGCTCTACAAAATATACGATTAAGTCACGTAAATTCAGCATCTTAGGACGTCCGTTGACTAATGCTACGTTGTTTACACCAAACGAAGTCTGCAATGCTGTCATTTTATAAAGTTTGTTCAGCACTACACTTGCGTTAGCATCACGCTTGATATCGATAACAATACGCATACCTTCACGGTCGGACTCGTCATTAGCATTGGAGATGCCTTCTATCCTCTTTTCATTAACAAGGTCAGCGATTGCTTTGATCAATTCTGCCTTATTAACGTTGTACGGAATCTCTGTAACAACGATCTTGTCATGTGTTTGTCCAGACTCTATTTCGGCTTTTGCACGCATGACAACACGCCCACGTCCTGTAAGGTAGGCTTCACGTACACCACTTATGCCATATATATATCCTCCTGTCGGAAAATCGGGTGCCTTTACGTATTCCATCAATTCCTCTACAGTAACATCTTTATTGTCAAGATAAGCTTCACAGGCATCGATGACTTCAGACAGATTATGAGGTGGCATGTTCGTGGCCATACCTACAGCGATACCCGAAGCCCCGTTGACCAGTAAGTTAGGAATGCGTGTTGGCATCACTTTGGGTTCCATCAGTGTGTTGTCAAAATTAGGCTCAAAGTCTACAGTTTCTTTGTAGAGGTCCTGCATCATTTCTTCACCTAATTTATTCAAGCGTGCTTCAGTATAACGCATGGCAGCAGGACTGTCACCGTCTACAGAACCGAAGTTTCCTTGTCCGTCTACCAACGGATAACGCATTGCCCATTCTTGAGCCATACGTACCATAGCAAAATATACGGAAGAATCTCCATGCGGGTGATATTTACCAAGTACTTCACCTACGATTCTAGCTGATTTTTTATAAGGTTTATCTGACGTATTTCCCAGTTCCATCATTCCGTAAAGAATTCTACGGTGAACGGGCTTAAATCCATCTCTAACATCAGGAAGGGCACGTGAAACGATGACCGACATGGAGTAGTCAATGTACGATGACTTCATTTCCTCCTCAATGTTAATCTTTATAATTCTGTCTTGTTCAAGCATTTAAAAAGATTATTAATTATACATTTGTGGCTTATGAAAAACCACGCTAAAGTACTACTTTTCCTTGATATACGAAAGTTTTAACGAAGAAAGTTTTTAGGCTTTTTAAAAGGGGCTGAAGTTAGTTCTTATAATATGATGATGCTTGTATACCGGCTGTATCAACTTCTTTTCTTTAGTAGTTTTTGTGTGTTTTATTGCTCTATTATATTATAATGTATAGAAATGAAAGAAATAATGGCACGACATTTGTTATATAACAAATAAAGCAAATGATGCATAAGCAAACGATATGAAATGCGTATATTTGCAAGTAAATAATCTCTTAGAAGAAGGAAGAAAGTATGAATAATCAATTCTCACAAAAAGTTTCCGATATTATCGTATATAGCAAGGAAGAGGCCAACCGCCTGAGAAGTAGCTATATAGGCCCTGAGCACTTATTGCTCGGCATGCTTCGCGATGGTGAGGGAAAAGCAATCGAGATATTGTCTAAGCTCAAAACAAACCTGACCGACATAAAGAAGCAGATTGAGGCCATACTGAAAGAACATGCAGATGACATGCTGCTGCCTGATGCTGACGTTCCATTGTCAAATGGGGCTGCAAAGATATTAAAATTATGTATTTTAGAAGCACGTGTGATGAAAAGTCAAGTTGCAGATACAGAACATGTTTTGCTGGCTATTCTTAAAGATAAGGATAATTTGGCAGCTACAGTTCTTGAAGCCAACCATGTAGACTACCAGCAGGTGTTTGAACAATTGTCGTTACAACCTGATATCAGTGCAGGTATGGGATTCACAGAGGATGATGACGATGAAGATGAGATGAATCAGTCTCGGTCCGCTCATGGAGCGGGTGAACATCAGCAACAAGCACAGACAGCTTCCAGAAAGCCGACAAATGATACTCCTGTGCTTGACAACTTCGGTACGGATATGACTAAAGCGGCCGAAGAAGGTCGATTAGATCCTGTTGTAGGACGTGAACGTGAAATAGAACGTTTAGCACAGATACTTAGTCGTCGTAAAAAGAATAATCCTATCCTGATTGGTGAGCCGGGTGTTGGTAAATCGGCTATTGTGGAAGGATTGGCGCTTCGTATTATTCAGAAAAAAGTGTCCCGCATTCTGTTTGATAAACGTGTGGTAGCGCTTGACATGACTGCTGTTGTGGCCGGAACTAAATACCGTGGGCAGTTTGAAGAGCGAATACGTTCTATTTTGAATGAATTGCAGAAGAATCCGAATGTGATTTTGTTTATAGATGAAATCCATACTATTGTCGGAGCCGGATCAGCTGCCGGATCGATGGATGCTGCCAATATGTTGAAACCAGCTTTGGCACGTGGTGAGATACAATGCATCGGAGCTACTACTCTTGATGAGTACCGGAAAAATATAGAAAAGGATGGTGCTTTAGAGCGCCGTTTTCAAAAAGTGATGGTAGAACCTACTACGGCTGAGGAGACTTTGCAGATTCTTCGTAATATTAAAGATAAATACGAAGATCACCACAATGTAAATTATACAGATGCTGCACTGGAAGCTTGTGTCAAGTTGACAGATCGTTATATAACTGATCGTAACTTCCCTGATAAGGCTATTGATGCATTGGATGAAGCCGGTTCACGTGTACATCTTACAAATGTCAGTGTTCCGAAAGAGATTGAAGATCAGGAGAAACTGATTGAGGAGGCTAAGAACAAGAAAAATGATGCAGTGAAATCGCAGAACTTTGAGTTGGCTGCCAGTTTCCGGGATAAAGAGAAAGAACTTACCACTCAATTGGATGTGATGAAAAAAGAGTGGGAAGAGCGTTTGAAAGATAATCGCGAAACGGTTGATGCAGAAGAAATTGCTAATGTTGTATCTATGATGTCGGGCATACCTGTACAGAGGATGGCGCAGGCTGAAGGTATAAAATTGGCCGGTATGAAAGAAGACTTACAGTCGAAAGTGATTGCTCAAGATGCTGCTATCGAGAAGTTGGTAAGAGCTATTTTGCGTAGCCGCGTCGGACTGAAAGACCCCAATAAACCAATTGGTACTTTTATGTTTCTGGGACCGACAGGTGTCGGTAAAACCCACTTAGCTAAAGAATTGGCTAAATATATGTTTGGCTCTTCGGATGCATTGATTCGCATTGATATGAGTGAATATATGGAGAAATTCACAGTTTCGCGTTTAGTTGGTGCTCCTCCGGGATATGTAGGATACGAGGAAGGCGGTCAGTTGACTGAGAAAGTACGTCGTAAGCCCTATTCCATTGTTTTGCTTGATGAGATAGAAAAGGCACATCCTGATGTGTTTAATCTCCTGCTTCAGGTAATGGATGAAGGACGTTTGACTGACAGTTATGGCAGAATGGTTGATTTTAAGAATACGGTAATCATCATGACATCAAACGTTGGTACTCGTCAACTAAAGGAGTTTGGCCGTGGAGTCGGATTTGCTACACAAAGTCGCTTAGACGATAAAGAATTCTCGCGAAGTGTAATTCAGAAGGCTTTGAATAAATCATTCGCACCTGAGTTTTTAAATCGAGTGGATGAAATTATCACCTTCGATCAGTTATCATTGGAAGCTATTACGAAGATTATCGATATCGAGTTAGAAGGCTTATATGATAGAATAGATTCGATTGGTTATAAGCTGGTTATCGAGGATAAGGCTAAGCAATTCATTGCTTCTAAGGGCTACGATGTACAATATGGAGCCCGTCCGTTGAAGCGCGCAATTCAAGCTTATCTGGAAGATGGTTTATCTGAACTGATCATTTCGGCTTCTTTGAAAGAAGGAGATACAATAACTGTTTCTTTGAACGAAGAAAAAGGAGAGTTGGAAATGAATCATGAAGCCAAAACGACTGAATAGCTAAGTTATTTCCTTTGAGTATACGTCAAAATGTCAGACCTTCGGGTCTGGCATTTTTTTTGTCTGTATCTCTACAAAAAATAATTCGATTTAATAACCAGATAATTAAAAAATACACGTTATTATGCAAAAAGGTAATATTGGAGTTACAACAGAGAACATTTTCCCTATCATTAAAAAGTTTTTGTACAGTGATCATGAGATTTTCCTTCGGGAATTAGTCTCCAATGCTGTTGATGCTACACAGAAGTTGAATACACTGGCTTCTATCAGTGAGTTCAAAGGTGAATTGGGTGATTTGACCGTACATGTTTCATTGGGCAAGGATACTATTACCATTTCCGATCGAGGCATCGGTTTGACAGCTGAGGAGATTGATAAATATATCAACCAAATTGCTTTCTCGGGGGCAAATGACTTTCTGGAAAAGTATAAAAATGATGCTAATGCCATTATCGGGCATTTCGGTTTAGGTTTCTATTCCGCCTTTATGGTTTCTAAAAAGGTAGAAATCATTACCAAATCTTATAAAGAAGGTGCACAAGCGGTAAAATGGACTTGTGATGGTAGCCCGGAGTTTACTCTTGAAGAGATAGAAAAGGCCGATCGTGGAACAGATATTGTATTGTATATCGATGATGATTGCAAAGAGTTCCTTGAAGAAGCTCGTATCTCTGCACTCTTGAAAAAATATTGTAGTTTCTTACCTGTCCCTATTGCCTTTGGTAAGAAAAAAGAGTGGAAAGATGGCAAGCAGGTTGAAACCACTGAAGATAATGTAATCAACGATACTACTCCTTTGTGGACTAAAAAACCGAGTGAACTTTCTGATGAAGATTATAAGAAGTTCTATCGTGAGTTGTACCCAATGTCTGATGAACCATTGTTTTGGATTCATTTGAATGTGGATTATCCGTTCCATCTGACAGGTATCCTCTATTTCCCGAAAGTAAAAAGCAATATTGACTTAAATAAGAATAAGATTCAGTTATATAGCAACCAGGTTTATGTGACTGATTCGGTAGAAGGTATTGTTCCGGATTTCCTTACTTTACTTCATGGAGTACTTGATTCACCGGATATTCCGTTGAATGTGTCCCGTTCATATTTACAAAGTGATTCAAATGTAAAGAAGATCTCGACTTATATTTCAAAAAAAGTTTCAGATCGTTTGCAGTCTATCTTTAAGAATGATCGTACACAGTTTGAAGAAAAGTGGAATGATTTAAAGATCTTTATTAATTATGGAATGCTTACCCAAGAAGATTTCTATGATAAAGCACAGAAATTTGCCCTATTCACAGATACGGATGGAAAGCATTACACTTTCGAAGAATATCAGGCTCTTATTAAAGATAATCAGACAGATAAAGATAAGAATCTGGTTTATTTATATGCCAATAATAAAGATGAACAGTTTGCTTATATTGAAGCTGCCAAAAATAAAGGATATAATGTATTGTTGATGGATGGGCAGTTGGATGTGGCAATGGTGAGCATGCTCGAACAAAAACTGGAGAAATCTCGCTTTACTCGTGTAGACAGTGATGTTATTGACAATCTGATTGTGAAAGAAGATAAGAAAAGCGAAGTGCTTGAAGCCACTAAGCAAGAAGCTCTGACTGCAGCTTTCAAGAGCCAGTTGCCAAAGATGGAAAAGGTTGAGTTTAATGTGATGACTCAGGCATTAGGCGAAAATGGTGCTCCTGTAATGATTACGCAAAGTGAATATATGCGTCGCATGAAGGAGATGGCAAATATTCAGGCTGGAATGAGTTTTTATGGCGAAATGCCGGATATGTTTAATCTGGTATTGAATTCTGATCACAAACTGGTAAAAGAAGTGCTGTCTGACGAGGAGAAAGAATGTAGCGCAGCTATTGCACCGGTACAAGCTGAATTGGATGAAGTGACAAAACGCCGTGATGCACTCAAGAAAAAACAAGAAGGTAAAAAAGACGAAGATATTCCTGTTGCTGAAAAAGATGAACTTAACGATTTGGATAAGAAATGGGATAATTTGAAACAACAAAAAGAATCGATATTTGCAGGATACGCAGGTAAGAATAAGGTTGTTCGTCAGCTGATTGACCTGGCATTATTACAGAACAACATGCTGAAAGGTGAAGCCTTGAATAATTTTGTAAAAAGAAGTATTGAGTTGATTTAGTCTATCACATTTAATTCATATAACATAAATTAAAAGAGCATTGCGCACGATAAAAGTGTCCGTAATGCTCTTTTTTTATTAATAAATGTGCGGTCATAGTCGATAGATTAGAAACTATTGTATATATTTGAACGTTAAATCAACCATTTATACGATGTTTTGTTGAGCCTTATGAAGAAAGTTTTTTTATTGTTATTTCTCTTTTTACAGTTCTTACCAATGCTTGTCCACGCTCAGAAAGTTGGGTTAGTATTGAGTGGTGGCGGTGCAAAGGGGCTGACACACATAGGAATAATTCGTGCCCTGGAAGAGAATAATATCCCAATTGATTATATTACAGGTACTTCTATGGGAGCTATTATAGGGTCTCTTTATGCCATGGGATATTCACCTGATGATATGGAGACATTGCTGAAGTCAGATGACTTTAAACGTTGGTATTCTGGTGAAGTGGAAGAAAAATATATGTATTATTTCAAAAAGAATCTTCCGACTCCTGAACTTTTCAATATACGCTTTTCGTTCAAAGATTCACTTAATTTAAAGCCACAGTTTTTGCCAACCAGTGTGGTTAATCCAATTCAGATGAACCTTGTCTTTATTGATCTTTACGCACGGGCGACTGCTACTTGTGAAGGCGATTTTGATAAGTTGTTTGTGCCTTTTCGATGTATAGCTTCCGATGTGTATAATAAAAAACAACTTGTCTTAAAGCGTGGTGATCTTGGAGATGCGGTACGAGCCTCTATGAGTTTTCCTTTTATGTTTAAGCCCATTGAAATAGATAGTTTATTGGCATATGACGGTGGAATTTATAATAACTTTCCTACAGATGTCATGCGAGAGGATTTTCATCCGGATATAATTATAGGTAGTGTTGTTTCTACCAACCCGGGAAAACCGAAAGAAAATGATTTGATGAGTCAGATTGAGAATATGGTAATGCAAAAGACTGATTATTCTCTTCCGGATTCGGCTGGAATATTGATGACATTTAAGTACAACGATGTTAATCTGATGGATTTTCAACGAATGGATGAACTGGTGAAAATAGGATATGATCGGGCCATGGGCTTAATGGATTCTATCAAAAGTCGTGTTCATCGTAGAGTAAATATGGATAATATACGACTGAGGCGGTTGGTTTATAAAAGTAATTATCCGGAACTCCGTTTCAAAAATATATATATCGATGGTGCTAATTCTCATCAACAGGTTTACATAAAGAAAGAATTCCATACTTCAGATGATAAAGAGTTTACCTATGAGGATTTGAAACGGGGATATTTTCGTCTATTATCTGATAATATGATCTCAGAGATTATTCCTCATGCAGTTTTTAACCCCGAAGATGATACTTACGATTTGCATTTGAAGATAAAGATGGAAAATGAATTTTCTGTTCGTTTGGGCGGAAATGTGTCCACTACCAGTTCTAACCAAATTTATCTGGGACTTACATATCAGAATCTTAACTATTATTCGAAGGAGTTTACATTCGATGGACAATTGGGAAAAATATATAATAATGCTCAGTTTATGGCAAAAGTAGACTTTGCCACTACTATTCCTACTTCTTATCGCTTTATTGCTTCGATCAGTACTTTCGATTATTTTAAGAAGGATAAGCTTTTCTCTAAAAATGATAAACCGGCTTTTAATCAAAAAGATGAGCGTTTTCTGAAACTCAAAGTTGCTCTTCCTTTTCTTTCAAGTAAACGAGTGGAGCTTGGGTTTGGAATTGCACAAATAGAAGACCGGTATTTCCAAAATAATGTAATCGACTTCGATAAAGACAAATATGATAAAAGTGAATATCGTTTGTTTGGCGGTTCAGTAAGTTTTAATGGTAGTACATTGAATTTTAGACAATTTCCTACTCAAGGAGCACGAGAGGCACTCGTTGCACAGATATTTACAGGGAAGGAATGCTTTCGCCCTGGGGTGAATTCTGAGAGCAGGAAATCTACGGAAGAGAAACATTCATGGTTGCAGTTATCCTATATGAAGGAGAAATACCATAAAATGGGAGCAAATTGGACATTAGGATGGTATCTGGATGCATTATATGCGTCTAAAAACTTCTCAGAGAATTATACAGCTACAATGATGCAGGCCAGTGAATTTGCACCTACTGCACATAGTAAATTAACATATAATGAAGCTTTTCGTGCCAATCAATATCTGGCAGCCGGGATACGGCCTATTTATCGTTTAAATCAGATGTTTCACGTTCGTGGAGAGTTTTATGGCTTTTTGCCGATTTTTCCTATAGAAAGAAATCCAATTAATAAGGCTTACTATGGAAAAGCTTTCTCTCGTTTCGAATATTTGGGAGAAGTTTCAGTGGTATGTCAGTTGCCGTTTGGTGCAATCTCGGCATATGTAAATCATTATAGCTCACCGAAAAGGGAGTGGAATGTCGGTTTGACGCTCGGTTGGCAATTGTTTAACTATCGTTTCATCGAATAATTTATTTGCAAAAAAGTTTGCTGAAAGCTTGCAAATTCAAGAAAAGTCCGTATCTTTGCACCCGTTAAACAAAAACAATGGTCGCGTAGCTCAACTGAATAGAGTAGCTGACTACGGATCAGCCGGTTACAGGTTTGAATCCTGTCGCGATCACTTTAAAGTTTAACTAATGGCCGCGTAGCTCAACTGAATAGAGTAGCTGACTACGGATCAGCCGGTTACAGGTTTGAATCCTGTCGCGGTCACTCTAAAAATAACAAACGGTCGCGTAGCTCAACTGAATAGAGTAGCTGACTACGGATCAGCCGGTTACAGGTTTGAATCCTGTCGCGATCACAAAAGAAGGTATCTTAAAAGGATACCTTCTTTTTTTGTTATGCCGCCATTAGGATCATACCGGGATCAACGTAAGTTGATGGACTGCCTTTCTCGGATCAATGTAAAAATCTCTTCAAGAAAAACATCAATACGAAGAGGGCTGTGTGACAGAGGAAAGGTCTGGATATACAAAAAAAGAGTAAAGTCAATTTTTATGTAACTTTACTCTTTGCTTTCTTATAATGATTTAGTTATTAGCATTTTATATTTAACTCGTTAAGTACGTTTCGAATGGCTTCAAATGTTGTGATACGTGTTGGTACCAGTGGCAAACGAAGTTTATTCTCGATCATTCCCATTGCATTCAACATTGATTTTACTCCGGCAGGGTTTCCGTCTACGAATAACAGGTTAAATAACTCTGTAAATTTATGGTGTATGGTCAGGGCGTTGGCAAAGTCACCTTGCAATGCCAGGCGTGTCATCCTGCTGAATTCACGTGGAAAAGCATTTCCGATAACTGAAATAACCCCTACAGCTCCTAATGTGATTAAAGGGAAAGTAATGCCATCATCTCCGGAAATGACATCAAAATTGGCCGGTTTGTTTTTGATAATATCGTCCATCTGAGTGATATTGCCTGATGCTTCTTTAATTGCTATGACATTTTTGAAGTCTTTAGCAATGCGTAAGGTCGTTTCTGCGGTCATATTAACCCCTGTTCGGCCGGGAACATTATACAATACAATCGGAAGCTCTGTAGCGCCTGCAATTGCCTTATAATGTTGATAGATTCCTTCCTGTGAGGGCTTGTTATAGTAAGGAACCACGGATAAGATGGCATCCACTCCGGTGAAATCATCATTTTTGAGTGTTTCTACGATAGCTCGTGTATTGTTTCCACCGACTCCTAATAGAATGGGAATTCTTCCGTTGACACGGTCGATTACCATTTTTTTGATTTTCTTTTTCTCGTCTTCGCTCAGAGTTGGAGTTTCGGCTGTCGTTCCCAGCACACACAGAAAATCTGCATTATTTTGAAGCAGATAGTCTACTAATCGCATTAATGCATCGTAATCAACACTTTCATCCTCTTTGAAAGGAGTAATCAGCGCTACCCCCATTCCTTTCAATCTAGTCTGTATCATGAGTATTAATAATAATCTCTAAATAATTTGCTCGCAAAAGTACGAATATTTTCTTTTTTTACAGCAATAATAATATATAAAATAAGAATATAGCAGAAAAATGTTACAATATAAGCTTTAGAAATTCCTCTTCGTTCATAATTTTAATCCCCAGTTTATTGGCTTTTTCTAATTTAGCAGGTCCCATATTATCTCCGGCCAAGATAAAACTGGTTTTGGCGGAAATACTTCCCACATTTTTTCCTCCATGCTTTTCAATAAGATCTTTGTATTCGTCTCTTGAATGATGGGTAAATACACCACTAATAACGATGGATTGCCCGGCCAATTTGTCAGTATGCTCACTTAGATCTTCTTCCGGTCTGTATAACTGTAATCCTGCTATTTTCAATCGGTCAATTAATTTACGGTTTGAATCGTTTGCAAAATAGTTAAGAATACTCTGGGCAATTTTTTCGCCGATTTCATCGATGCTGACTAAAGTTTCCAAATCTGCATTTTCCAATTCTACTATGTCTTTGAATGATTTAGCTATTTTTTTAGCTACTGTCTCACCTACAAAACGAATGCCTAATGCAAAAATAACTCTTTCAAAAGGAATTTCCTTACTTTGCATAATTCCTCTGATGATGTTTTCCGCAGATTTGTCTCCCATACGGTCGAGATTCTTAATGTCATCAGTCGTCAATTGATAAAGATCGGCTGTATCATGAATTAGATCTAAACGATAGAACATATCAACAGTTTCAGGGCCTAATCCGTCTATATTCATTGCTTTCCGGCTGATGAAATGTTCTATTTTTCCTTTGATCTGCGGTGGGCAGGCAGTTTCGTTCGGGCAATAGTGGGCAGCTTCTCCCTCATATCTTATTAACTTGCTGCCACATTCCGGACAATGAGTGATGAATTTTACTTTTTCACCAATCATAAAACGGGCAGCAACATCTACGCCTGTGATTTTAGGAATGATTTCTCCTCCTTTCTCTACATAAACCATATCACCTATATGTAGATCAAGTCCTTCGATGATATCTGCATTGTGTAGAGATGCGCGTTTTACGACTGTTCCGGAAAGCTGTACCGGATCAAGGTTGGCTACAGGTGTAACAGCTCCGGTTCTTCCTACCTGGTAAGATACTGTATTCAGGCGAGTGAGTGCCCGTTCAGCCTGAAATTTATAGGCTATTGCCCAGCGTGGAGATTTGGCAGTGAATCCAAGATTTTTTTGTTGTTTGAGACTGTTAACTTTCAGTACGATTCCGTCTGTAGCAACATTTAAGTTTTTACGTTCTACGTTCCAATAATTAATAAAATCAAATACCTCCTGTAATGTTTGGCATTTACGCATTAGAGGAGAGATCTTGAAGCCCCATTTAACCGCTTCTTGCAAGTTTTCATAATGTCCGTCAGTAGGCAAATTATCGCCAAGTAAGTAGTAGAGGTAGGCATCCAGTTTTCGGGAAGCCACGATTGCAGAGTTTTGTAATTTCAAAGTTCCTGAAGCGGCATTTCTGGGATTAGCGAAAAGAGGTTCTTCACGGGCCTCTTTTTCCCGGTTTAGTTCTTCGAAAACTTCCCATGGCATTAGGATTTCTCCACGGATTTCGAAAACATCCGGATAATTATTTCCATGCAGGATAAGAGGGATACTCCGAATGGTTTTTACGTTGTCTGTTACATCGTCTCCTTTTTCGCCATCGCCACGGGTTACGGCACGGATAAGTTTACCATTTTCGTAGGTCAAAGAGATCGAGGTACCGTCATACTTCATCTCGCAACAGATCTCAAAATCTTCATTCAATGCTTTTCGTACTCTGCCATAGAAATCGGTTACTTCATTCTCAGAATAGGTGTTTGACAATGAAAGCATTGGGTATTTATGAGCTACTTGAGTAAAGTTTTTATTGATATCGCTACCTACACGCATAGTAGGTGAGTTTTCATCTTTATATTCTGGGTGTTCCTGTTCCAAAGTCTGGAGTTCTCTCATTAAGTCATCAAATTCTTTGTCGGAGATTTCCGGAGCATTCAGCACATAATAGTTGTAATTATGTTGGTGGAGTTGGATTCGAAGCTGATCTATTTTTTCTTTTACAGTCATATATTCTTTGGATTGTTTTAGGCAAAAATACAGGTTTCTCTTCGAATATTTGTACTTTTGCGAAAAATTAAAGATTATGCGTATCGATATTATAACAGTATTGCCCGAAATGATTGAGGGTTTCTTCAATTGTTCTATTATGAAGCGGGCTCAAGACAAAGGGCTTGCTGAGATTTATATTCATAATTTGCGTGATTATACAGAAGATAAGTATCGTCGGGTAGATGACTATCCTTTTGGTGGATTTGCCGGTATGGTGATGAAGATAGAACCTATTGAACGATGCATTAATGCTTTGAAAGCAGAACGCGATTATGATGAAGTGATATTTACTACTCCGGATGGCGAGCAGTTTGATCAGAGGATGGCCAACAGTTTATCATTATCTGGTAATCTTATTATCTTATGCGGGCATTTTAAAGGTATTGATTATCGTATCCGGGAGCATCTGATAACGAAAGAAATTAGTATTGGAGATTATGTTCTGACTGGTGGTGAATTGGCTGCTGCCGTGATGGCGGATGCTATAGTGCGGATTATTCCGGGAGTAATTTCTGATGAACAGTCTGCTCTTTCTGATTCTTTTCAGGATAATTTGTTGGCAGCTCCTGTTTATACCCGTCCGGCAGAGTATAATGGTTGGAAGGTACCTGAAATCTTGCTTTCAGGGCATGAAGCCAAAATTAAAGAGTGGGAACTTCAACAATCGTTGGAGCGCACCAAAAGACTTCGCCCCGATTTATTGGAAGACTAATTCTTATTGTATGTAAAAAAGAATGTCTTGCTAAAAGACAAGACATTCTTTTTTTATGAAACTATACTATTAATATAATGGAATTTGTTTTCATGGAACTTCTCTATTTAATACCAGAATTTGTCTAACCTATTCTGGGATTAACAGAGAAAGGAATATCCATGTTTGAATAACTTTTTTATGGCTAATTGTGACGAAGGGCTATTATCTGTTTGTTACTATACCTCAAGTGCACCTATAATTTCAGAAACGGACTTGCATCCATGTCTTTCCAGGTAATCATTTATACCATCCATTACTTTGATGGTGATAGCCGGATCTATGAAATTTGCAGTACCAATCTGTACAGCTGAAGCCCCTGCAAGCATGAACTCGACGGCATCTTTCCAGTTCATGATACCTCCTAATCCTATGACTGGAATATTTACCGCTTTAGCAACCTGCCATACCATCCGTAATGCTATTGGTTTTACAGCTGCTCCCGACATACCTCCGGTTACGGTTGAAAGTATGGGACGTCTGCGTTCAGCATCAATAGCCATTCCCAGTAATGTATTAATTAATGATACACTATCGGCACCATTAGCTTCAGCTGCCCGTGCCATTTCGGCTATATCGGTAACATTGGGGGAAAGCTTAACGATAAGTGTCTTTTTGTAAGCAGAACGAACTGCCTGAACAACTTCTGATACTCCTTTAGTTGTTACTCCAAAAGCCATACCTCCTTGTTTTACATTAGGACATGAGATGTTTAGTTCGATAGCAGGAATTTTGTCAAGTTCATTAATAATCTCTGCCGTTTTTACATAGTCTTCAATAGCCGATCCGGAAACATTCACAATCATATGGGTTTGAATGTCTTTAATACGGGGATATATGTGATCAGAAAAATATTTCACACCCTTATTTTGCAGTCCTACAGCGTTTAACATTCCGGAAGGAGTTTCAGCCATACGCGGATATGGGTTACCTTCACGCTTGTGAAGAGTAGTACCCTTCACAATGATACCGCCTATTCGCGTTATATCAATAAAATCTGCAAACTCTTCACCATATCCAAATGTACCCGATGCTGTCATTACGGGGTTCTTCATTTGTAGTTTACCAATATTTACACTTAAATCTGCCATAATAGTTTATTTATATTAAAAACAGGACCTTCTTTACAAACGCACAAATGCCCTTCTGTAGTATTCTCAACACAACAAAGACATGCACCTATGCCACATGCCATTGTATTTTCCAATGATACTTCACAATTGATATGATTAGCTTTGGCATATTTGGCTACTGCCATCATCATGGGCTTGGGACCGCATGTATATATCTGTTCGAAGTTTATTTTATTTAATATAGAATGTTGAGTGACATATCCTTTTTCGCCATAACTGCCATCTTCTGTTGTGGTGTAAACCTCTCCGTAAGCGGTAAACTCTTCCAGTTGGAGCAGATCTTTGTCGCTACGTGCTCCTAAAAGGAATGTTGGTTTGCTACCGCTTTTGAACAGCTGCTCGCCTAAATAAAGCATAGGAGCTGTCCCTACACCTCCACCTACTAATAGTAACTTGTCAGAAGGTGTTTTAGGCATTGTGAAACTGCTTCCAAGCGGGAGTACTACATTTATTATATCTCCTTGAGCGGCTTGTGCAAGGCGTTTTGTTCCATCACCGATGAGTTGAATCAGAAACCATACTTCGTTACGTTGTCTGTCTACATAGTTAATAGAGATAGGGCGGCGCAGGAAGGTGGTGGGTGAACCATCCACCCGAATTTCCGCAAACTGTCCCGGTAGCATATCCGGGAGGACGGACTGAGATGTCAATTTCAGCAGAACATAATTAGAATGCAATCTGAGATTCTCAGTTACTGTCAGATCTAAAATAAATTTTTTCATGTATTGTGAGTAAATTCGTATTCGTGTTGCAAAGATACGGGAAATTGTGCAAACAGTGATTTATCTGTCTTATTTTTCTCCTCTGAATGTCTCGTATGTATTATCATCGAAGAAAATTCTTATTTCAGTGATTTTTCTGGAAGGCTTTTCTATATATCTAATTTCCTGTTTTACAATCTCTTTATGGGATGTTTCGGGGCTTTCTAACGCTATTTCTCTGCGATTTTCCGGAGCCATCGTCTCATTGGACGGAATTATAGCATTCTCAGCAAATAAAGAAGGCTGAAAATCGGAGGTCGGTTGAATGGCTTCTTCCGACATATTGCCTTGCCCATATAATAACCATTCCAAATTTACATAATTATATTTTTGATGTACTTTCATGATAACATCTAAACTGGGATTGTTGCGGCCATTCAAAATGTGCGAGAGAGTGGATTGTTGGATACCTATGCTTTCAGCGAAAGCACCGGAAGCCATATTCTCTTTTTCCATGATCATTTTAATCCTATCTTTTATTTCCATATCCTTTGAAGGTTTTACAAATGTATGACTTATATATTAATTCACAAAAGTAAATGAAATATTTACTAGTGCACAAAAGTAAAAAATAAAAATCACAAAAGCAAATTACAAATACATAATTCATATTTTACTATTGTAAACGCAAGATAGGACTTCCTCTTTAATTCTGTTTGTATTGCCTATACAGTCGTAATATCTATATAAAGTATTACTTTATATAGATATTATAATATATTGATTTATTGTAATATGTATCTATGCATTTTATCTTGTGTTGCTTGTTTATTACAAATGTGTCCATATTTTCATGCATTAGTTGAATATTTGATTGATATATATTTTTTTTCTTATTGATTATTCTGTCATTAGCATGTAAAAAAGGAAATGTTAACTACTCCCCTATTACATCTACAAATGTAAATACACATATGTAATGTCGTCTATTTACATTTGTGCTATATTTATTTGCTATACAAAAATGATATTATTACTTTTGTAAATCCATATAAGGGCTATAGTCCTTATTCACAATTGTCATATTGTATCGTTATATATGCAACAAATAGCATGGGAGTTGCTTTTGTCTTTATGCCTATTGGATATAGATATAAAGAATAGCGTGTCATCATACCTTACATTTAGGCTATAATGCCAAATTTTTGCGTTATTTCCGTATGGTTGGTTATCCAAATGAAATTATTCGATTCTGAGGAAGTCAAATATTACCTAATTATTTGATATATAGAAGAATATGCTTGTTTTTTGATATATATTTTTTTTATATTCTAGAAAAATGAATCTATACATAGAGAAATAGCATTATGATATAATTTATACTACTTTAGATAGCATTATGATGAAGCATTAGCACCATATCACACCCATATAGATGATTGATAGGAATCAGTATAATCACAATTTTATTATATGGGATATGTTATCTTCTTTTTGTTGATTTTTATATTGTTCTATTGGGAGTATACTTATTCGCCCCATGCAAAATCTGTTTTCTTTTAGAAGAAACAGAATACTATATTTAAGTTTTATATGTATGGTAGAGACAGGGAAAAGAGTGTAAAATTGATGTGAAGAATCAAGTGGATAATTATAGGAAAGTATATTTCGGATTATGAGGATATATTTACTCCCCATACACATATTTTATACCGGCAAAATATATGCATATAGGGAGTAGATTTAAAGTGGATTGTTTTTAATGAAGAATCTTGAAGACCAACTCGCGGAGGATGTCTCCATCACTAATTGAACCATTGCCCACACCTTTCGATTTAGCATCTGCATATCGTATTTCTCCTACAATTTGCATTGTTTTTACTCCACTGTATTTTCGCATTGCTGCCAGATAATCGCGAGCTTGCCATGGGGTTTTTAGTCCTAACATTGTGGCTACTCCTTGCTCTGATTTATCCGGTGCATAGTACGCTAACATAAGATTTGAGTAGAAATTAAATAGTAAAGAAAGTGTCATCTGTATCGGGTTTGTTTTAGGATTTTCCTCAAAGTATTTTATTATTTTATTAGCTTTGAGTATATCTTTCTCAACCAGTGCACTACGCAATTCAAAGTTATTATAGTCTTTGCTAATTCCTATGTTTTTCTCTATCTGTTCAGGTGTGACACGTTTTTGACCACTGGGTAATGTAATAATTAGCTTTTCCAGTTCGCCTGTTAGACGGCTGAGATCAGTCCCTACAAAATCGGCCAACATCGCAGTGGCTTTGGGTTCCATATCTATGCCTTTACGTTTCATGTACGAACTGATAAATGCAGGTAGTTGCGCCTCTTTTATCTTTTTAGATTCGAATAGGACACCTGCTTTTTCAACTTCTGCAGCTAATTTTTTTCTACGATCCAAAGTGCCATGCTTATGACAAATGACTAAGATAGTTGAATTTAATGGCTTTTGCAGATAATAAGATAACTCTTCTATATTGCGTATAGCTTGTGCTTCTTTTACTATTACAACCTGATGTTCGGACATCATCGGATAACGTTTAGCGGCATTAATTACGGTTGCTACATCCACATCCGCGCCATAAACCACAGTAAGGTTAAACTCTTTTTCTGTATCCGTCAATACATTGTCGGTGATATAATCGGCTATCAAGTCGATATAATAAGATTCTTCTCCCATCAAATAATAGATGGGGCGATATTGTTTGGCCCTCAATTCTTTGAGGATATCGTCGCAAGTCAGTTCTTGTTTTGCCATATAAATGTTGGTGTGGCGTTACCAGTCGAATTTCAAGTGTTTTACAGTTTTCTTTTCGTCAATAATCATTCGTAATGAAGCAATACCTATCTCTACATGTTCCTCTACATAGTTTTTAGTAACTATATTATCGCTTTTATCGGTTTTCACTCCTTCCGGAATCATAGGCTGGTCGGATACAAGCAGCAAAGCACCGGTCGGAATATGATTGGCAAAGCCACAACTGAATAAGGTTGCTGTTTCCATGTCGACTGCCATTGCACGAGTTTTCTTCAGGTATTCCTTAAAGGCGTCATCATGTTCCCATATACGGCGGTTGGTTGTGTAGACGGTTCCTGTCCAGTAATCGCGTGCATAGTCGCGGATGGCCGATGATACGGCACGTTGTAACATAAATGCCGGTAACGATGGAACTTCGGGTGGAAAATAGTCGTTTGAGGTACCTTCTCCCCGGATAGCGGCAATTGGCAGGATCAGATCACCTATTTTGTTCTTTTTATCAATTCCTCCACATTTGCCCAGAAACAGACAAGCTTTGGGAGAAATGGCGCTTAACAGATCCATGATAATGGCTGCATTGGGACTTCCCATGCCGAAGTTGATGATTGTAATCCCTTCTGCGCTGGCAGATATCATATTGGCATCTCTGCCAAGGATAGGAACATTAAATTTTTCCGCAAATATTTCTACATACTTGTTGAAGTTAGTCAACAGGATATACTCTCCAAAGTCTTCCAGATTACGTTTGGTGTAACGGGGCAGCCAATTAGCTACGATTTCTTGCTTTGTTTTCATAAGATTCCATTAAATTTGTGCTTCCAATAACAGGAAGCCATTATTTAACTTACAAAAATAGTAAATGTTATCGTTAAACCTACCAGTATTTGACACTAAAATCGCCACTCGAAATGGAAAAAATGTTATTTTCGATGTGATTCGCCGTCGTTATGTCGCGTTGACCCCCGAGGAATGGGTCCGTCAGCACTTTGTACACTTTCTTATTGTCTATAAAGGATATCCGTCGTCTCTGATGGCCAATGAGGTGCTGTTGAACTTGAATGGAACCAAGAAACGATGTGACACAGTGCTTTATAAGCGTGATCTTACTGCCAGAATGATTGTTGAATACAAAGCTCCCCACATTGAGATCACACAAGCTGTTTTTGATCAGATTACTCGTTATAATATGGTTTTGAAGGTTGATTATCTGGTTGTCAGTAATGGTATGCAACACTATTGCTGCCGGATGAATTATGATACTCAAAGTTATTCATTTCTGGCTGATATTCCGGATTATGCTATCTTGTAAAATTAACAATGTTAACAGTGAATTTGGACCTTTATTGATTTATCTTTAGGAAGTTAATATCGTAAATGTAAAAAGCTAATTGTTTATCATTACGAAGTTAACTTTAACACACTGTTAAAGTTAACTTCGTAATGACAGATTGTTGTCTTCATAATTTGTTTATAATCAGAACTATTACCTAATAACTCAACATATTCCTATTTTTATGGAATAAGCATGAAAGCACTTAATTGTTTTTGTGATAAGTATAAGAAAAAGTCTATTGTCATCCGAGATTCAGCTCGGTGACAATAGACTGTGAAATGAAAAGGACGTTTTTTACAATAGAGATAGTGATATAGAGAACTATTTCTTTTTCTTCCGATCCAAGACGTTTTCTTGGAATTTCTGCATCAATTCATAAAAATTGGGGATATATACGGTTGCCAGCAATGTATTCAGTGCCATACCAAAGACAACAGCTGCCCCAAGAGCAATGCGGCTTTGTGCCCCGGCTCCGGTAGCGAACAGCAATGGCATTACTCCTAACACAAAGGCGAAAGAAGTCATAAGGATTGGGCGTAAACGAACGTGTCCGGCTTCATAGGCAGCGTCACGTATGGAGTTGCCTTCGGCACGGAAATCGCGTGCGAATTCTACAATCAGAATTCCATTTTTAGCTGAAAGGGCAATCAGCAAAATAATTCCAATCTGAGTGTAGATGCTCACTGGGGTACCCATGACGAAGCAGCCTATCATGGCGCCCAACAGAGCCATTGGTAGTCCCATGATAGCTGATAACGGGCTTGTCCAGCTTTCGTATTGGGCTGCCAATACCAGAAATGCTACCAATAGTGCCATAATGAATACAATGGTCGTTGTGTTTCCTGCCTGCGTTTCTTGGTAAGCTACCGAAGTCCATTCGTAACCGAATTCATTGCCCAGTTGCTCTTTTATGAGATTCTCCATCTGTTGTATTCCCTCACCTGAACTACTTCCTGAGGCTACATTGCAGGTTATGGAAGCTGTTGAATACATATTGTAGCGGCTTATCTGGTCCATACCCAGACGTTCTTCAACTTTTGTAAAAGAAGAAAATGGTACCATATTTCCCGCGGCGTTGGGGACACTGAGCTTCAATACATCATCGATCACTTTCTGAGCCTGTTCCCCGGCTTCTATTTTTACCTGATAGATGCGTCCGAACTGAACAAAGTCGTTGACATAGGCTGCCCCCATGTAATAACTTAGCGTAGAGAATACATTGTCCAACTGGATACCCATAAATTGGACTTTATCACGGTCAATATTCAGGAAGTATTGTGGCACATTGGCCTGGTACATACTGGATATGGATGCGAGGGCCGGTTGTGTGTGATAGGTAGCCATCAAAGTTTCGATAGCTCTCTGCATTTCTGTCGGTCCCAGATTGTTACGATCTTCCAGTTGTAACTGTAAACCTCCCGAGGCTCCTAAGCCGGGAATGGCCGGAGGCACCATCGCAAATATCTGCGCTTCCTGAATGCCATAAGCCATTTCATTGAAACGCTCTACTACAGCTGCAGCAGTGTGTTCTTTTCCTTTCCGTTCATCCCAGTTTTTCAGTACAACGAAATAGGTACCTGTATTTGATTGTTCGCCACCTCCCATAATAGAAAAGCCACTGATACCAATGTAGTCTTTTACTTCCGGATAACTATCTAAAATTCGGTTCACTTTTTGTCCGACAGCTTGTGTGCGTTCGAGACTCGATGCCGGTGGCAATTGGATGACAGCGATAAAATACCCGTCATCTTCATCGGGCACGAAAGTTGAAGGCCATTTCATGAACAGAATGACAGCTATCGCTGTAATGATCCCATAAGAGATCAGTGCAAGTCCCGGACGAATGAGTAATCCTTTTACAATGCGGTCATAGAGATTCTGTGTCTTGTCATATACTTTGTTGAATCCTTTGTATATGAAAAAATTGGATGGCTTGTTATGTTCCAAAAACAAGGCACATAATGCAGGGGTCAGTGTCAACGAGTTAATGCCACTCAATACGGTAGAAGCGGCAATGGTCAAGGCAAATTGTTTGTAAAGCTGTCCGGAGATGCCACTGATCAATGTAGTTGGTATGAAAACAGCAAGCAATACCAGTACAACCCCGACAATTGGGCCGGTGATCTCTCCCATTGCTTTGGTGACGGCATCTTTAGGAGAATACTGTCCCGTTTCCAATAATCGGGAAGCATTTTCTACCACTACTATTGCATCGTCTACCACTATCGCTACGGCAAGTATTAATCCAAACAGAGTTAAAGTATTGATTGAGAATCCAAGAGCAGCCATTACTGCCAAAGTACCAATCAGTGATACAGGGATGGTGATACATGGGATGATAACAGCCCGCCAGTTTTGCAGGAACAGGAAAATAACAAGTACTACCAGTAAGGTGGTTTCCAGGAAAGTTACCAATACTTCATCGATAGATGCATTGATGACATCGGTTGTATCCAATGTCACATTATAGCTGACGCCTGCCGGGAAGTTTTGTGCAAGCTCCTGCATCTTAGCTTTGACTCCTTTGGAAACATCAAGCGAGTTTGAACCCGGTTGTTGATAAATAGCAATGGCAGCAGTGGGATGTCCTTTTAGTTTAGAGACAACATTGTACGAGGAACTGCCAAGGTCGATGCGTGCTATATCTTTCAGTCGGAGCATTTTCCCTCCTTCTCCGGTTCGGATAATGATGTTACCGAACTCTTCGGGAGATGTCAGCCGTCCCTGTACATTCAACGTATACTGGTAGGCGTTATTATTATTTTTTCCAATAGGTTGTCCGATATAGCCGGCACTGACTTCAATGTTTTGTGACTGGATAGCTTGATAAACTTGCGCAGGAGAGAGATTACGGATACGCATTGCTTCCGGATCGAGCCAGACACGCATACTGTAGTTTCCTGCCCCCATTACATTGACAGCTCCTACACCCGGTACTCGTGTTAGTTGATCTACCAGATTTAGTTGTGCATAATTCGTAAGATATAGTCCGTCGTATACAGAGTCTTTTGCCTGCATTGTGAGAAACATCACGATGTTGGATGATTGTTTCTGTACAGTTACTCCCTGGACTACAACTGGTTCCGGCAGTGAAGATTGCGCTACACTTACCCGGTTCTGTACCTGTACGGTAGCCATGTCGATATCTGTGCCTACGGCAAAGGTTATAGTCAGTGAATAGGCACCCGAACTGGATGCGGTGGAACTCATGTAAAGCATACCGTCTACTCCGTTCACTTGCTGTTCAATGGGGATGCCGACAGTTTGAGCTACAGTTTCAGCATTTGCTCCCGGATAGAAAGCAGACACCTGTACTGTAGGTGGAGTAATCTCCGGAAACTGTGCGACAGGCAATATATTTAATGTTACCAATCCCGCCACCACGATAATCAATGCCAGTACCGTGGCAAATATAGGCCGATTGATAAAGAACTTTGAAAACATGTACTTAATGATTAGAGGTTTGTGACTCGTGATTGACTGATATTGGCTTGATTTTCATGCCGTCACGCACTTTCATTAATGCCGTTGTGACGTATTGCTCTTTAGCCGAAAGCCCGCTTTTAATTTGACGTAACGTATCGTTAACCAGCTGTCCCGGCTCGATGTGGCGATAGCGCACAACATTCGAATCATTTACAATATATAGGTATTTTCCTAACTGGTCTGTTCCAATAGAGGCTTCTGGTACGAGCAATGCTTGCTTCGCTTCGGCATATGGCAATGTAATGCTGACGTATAGTCCGCTTTTCAGAACCCCTTTCGGATTATCGAGGTTGGCGCGTACGTTAAGTGTTCCTGTACCCAGGTCTACATTGGGCGATAAGTAATCCAGTGTAGCCGGATAGTTTTGTGTACCGTTTTCTCCCAAGCGTACGATAACATTTTTGGGAAGTTCTTTCTCCTTACCGGTTTGTGAAAGTAGCATGGATAGCCATTGGTTGTCTGCTACATTAAAGTAGGTATACATTCGGTCGTCTTTATAGATCGTGGCCAAAGTGACAGGTTGTCCGGCTCCGCTGATATAGCTTCCTACATCGTAAAGTGAGCGGCTGATTGTTCCATTGAAAGGAGCACGGATGTAGCAGTATCCCAGATTGGTACGTGCAGTATTCAGGGTGGCTTCAGCATTGCTAACAGCAGCGGTGGCTTCGGCAACGTTTGATTCTGCCTGTAAAACCTGTATACGACTGACTGCATCACTTTTCAAAGCTTCTTTCATTCGGGTATAGTTATTGCGGGCATATTCCAGTTGTGCAAGCGCAGTTTTCAATTGCGCTTCAGCCTGTGTTACATTATCTTTGTAGATAGTAGGTTCGATAACGAACAGGAGTTGCCCCTGCTTTACACGAGTCCCCGGTGTGAATGAGGCGGATTGCAGGGTGCCGTTGACCCGGGCTACCAGATTTACGGTTTGTTCGGTAGTCAGATATCCCGGATAATCTTTTGTCAGGGTAATGTTTTGTACGAGTGGATATGCCACACTGATTTCCGGAGTAGGCATCTCTCCTCTTCCGGCTTCTTTTTTTCCTTTACATCCGGTCATTACCAAAGGAAAGATGAGAAAAATATACATTAGTTTTTTCATTATGATAGGTCTTTATAGTTAATCATTTAGGTTTCCGGACCATCCGCCTCCCAGGGCTTGGTACATGGCTATCAGCTGGAGCAAGGAATATCCTCTTGCTTGGACCAGTTGGTTCTCATAACTGAGTAGCGAGCGTTGTGCATCCAGTACATTCTGGAATGGGGTTAATCCTTGTTTATAGAGTTCCAGTGAGAGTGTCAAGGTTTCTTGTCCTTGATTACGCACTTCGCGTAGAGCTACTATTTGCTTGATGGAGTTCCGGTAAGCATTCATGGCATTGTCTGTCTCTTGTACGGCAGTCAATACAGTCTGATTAAACTGGTTGATAGCTTCGTCTAATTGTGCTTTAGCCAGTTTGGTGGCATTTACCAATTGAGTCCCTTTAAAAAGTGTCCAGCTTAGTGCCGGTGCTATTTCATAGGTCATGCTCTTATGATGAGTCAGATCTTTCAGGTCCTTAGCAGTATAACCAAGCGAACCTTTTAGAAAAATCTGAGGCAGCCAGTCCGATTTGGATGCCCCCACTAAAGCCGCTTGAGCATTCACACTTCGTTCTGCACTACGGATGTCCGGACGACGAAGCAGTAAGTCGGCCGGAAGTCCTACTCCAATTGGTTCCATATAGTCAGGCAATATTCCTGGAGACTCTAATGTGGGACGTATCTCCTGAGGATAAGTGCCTAATAGTATAGCAAGGGTAGTAATGTATTGATTGATACCCGATTCAATTTGGGGGATAGAGGCTTTTGTGCTGAAAAACACAGATTTAGCTTGTGCTACGTCCAATTTAGAAACGAGTCCGGTATTGTATCTCACTTCTGTGATTTTCAATACGGCTTCCTGCGATGCGCAGTTCTTTTGTATTACTGCCAATTCTTGTTGCAGCTCCCGCAGGTTGATATATGCTGAAGCTACTTGGGCGCAGAGTGATACCATTGTACCGGTGTACTCTTCTTTGCTGGCAGCAAAGTTTTCTTTCTGAGCTTTTACACGGTTACGGATGCTTCCGAAGAGGTCTAATTCCCAACTCATATTCAGCGAGGCATCGTAATAATGCTGAGTGGATTGAGGCAATTCACTGGTATTGCCACTACTTTGTTGACGAGTCCATCCGGCATTCAGTCCGATCGTTGGAAAAAAGTTTCCACGTTCCATCCTCAGGTTGGCTTTTGCCATATTGATACGGTCAATAGCGGTCAGTATCGAGTAGTTTTGTTTGACCGCAACAGAAATAAGAGAATCGAGAACCGGATCCTGAAAAGCTTTCCACCATTGGTCATCCACCGGCAATACTTGCTGAAAAATTTGTGCATCTTCTTCCCATTCTTGTGGCAAAGGTTTGTCCAGATAGCGGTTCGTAGCCTGTGGAAAGGCTACGGACGAAAGAAACAGCAAGAACATGATATTTCCTATTCGTAGTTTCATAAGTTTAGGTTATTTAGAAATGAAAACATAACAACGAAAAGAAATATTTGTTTATCCTGTCTATAAGAGAATCACTATGCTTAAAGGGAATATACTTTCTTTATTGAAGAAACGGATATTAATGAATAAACCCGTAACTTTACTATGCTCACAATCGGGCTATAGTAAAATTACGGGGTTTAAATATGATGAATTCCGAACTTTTAAAATCGGACCATCAGAATATCAATGCAAGGCTTTATTCAGCTTTTCTTCTGATAGCTCTTTTGGTTGTAACGGGTGCTTCTTCTACTTTGTGCTCTATCTCCACACCTGCCAGTTCCGGGTCGATCATGATACGTCCGCAATATTCGCAAACGATAATTTTCTTACGTGAACGGATATCCAACTGTCTCTGAGGCGGAATTTTATTAAAACAACCACCGCATGCATCACGCTGTACGTAAACAATACCCAATCCGTTACGTGAATTCTTGCGGATACGTTTGAAAGACTGGAGTAAACGCGGCTCTATTTTTGTTTCAAGATCTTTAGCTTTATCTCTCAATTTTTCTTCCTCTTGTTTAGTTTCCTCGATGATCTCGTCCAGCTCATTCTTTTTCTGGTCAAGGTCTTTCTGGCGTTCCTCCAGTGCTTTGGTATTTTTCTCTATTTCTTCAGATTTTTCCTGCTCTTCTGCAGTGAATTCTTTGATTCTTTTTTCGCAAAGCTCTATTTCCAGGGACTGGAATTCGATTTCTTTTGTCAGGAAGTCATATTCGCGGTTGTTACGAACATTGTCTTGCTGTGATTTATATTTCTCAACCGAAGCTTTGGCTGCTTCAATTTCCACTCTCTTACCGGCGATAGCTGATTTGAGTTCGTCTACTTCCGCCTTGATCTTATCGATACGTGTACTCAGACCGGCAATTTCGTCCTCAAGGTCTTGCACTTCCAATGGAAGTTCACCTCTTAACGTTTTAATTTCGTCAATTTTAGATAATGTTGTTTGCAGCTGAAACAAAGCTTTCAACTTTTGTTCCACTGTCAACTCTTTCGGTTCATTTTTAGCTTCTCTTGCCATTTTACTTATAAATATTTAATGGGATTCGTGTTAACCTTACTAAATTGGAGTGCAAAATTAGGAAATAAATCCCGTATTATGGAATAAAAAATTTCTTTTGTGTATTGTTCGCTTTCGTAATGTCCTATTTCTGCAAGTAAAATTTCTGTTTCATGACCAAAGTAGTCATGATATTTAATTTCACCTGTGATAAAAACATCAGCTCCGCTACCTATAGCTTGTGGAATAAGGAAAGCTCCTGCCCCTCCACAGAGGGCAACTTTCTGAATCAGGCGACCTGTTAGTTTGTTATGTTTCAAACATCCTACTTCAAATGTCTTCTTTATACGCTTCAGGAATTCAAGCTCCGATTCAGCTTCTTCCAGTTCTCCGATGATTCCTGCTCCGACCTGTGCCCAACTATTGTAAAGAGGATATAAGTCGTATGCCGGTTCTTCATAGGGATGTGTCAATAGTAACGTACGGATAACCTCTCTTTTCTTATATTCCGGCAGGATGGTTTCAATCCGTACTTCCGCTTCATGATGAAGTTCTCCTATATTTCCACAAAAAGGTTTACTTCCTTCCTGTGCACGGAAAGTTCCCTCGCCTTCTGTGTTGTAGCTGCATGAGTCATAGTCGCCTATATATCCACATCCGGCAGTGAATAAAGCATTACGGACCTCTTCAGCTTGTGCGGTCGGGACGAATGTGACTAACTTTATCAGGCAGTTCTCTTTGGGTTCAAGTATGCGTACATCTTTTAATCCTATTTTCTCAGCTATTTTATAGTTCACTCCCCCCGGAGCATTGTCAAGATTGGTATGGGCCGAATAAATGACAATGTCGTTTTTGATTGCTTTTAAGATGCAACGTTCAACATAATCTTTACCGGTAATCGATTTATAACCTTTAAAAATAAGGGGATGATGGGATATAACAAGATTACAGCCGGACGCGATAGCTTCGTCAAGCACAGCTTCGGTAACGTCAAGACACAACAAAGCCCCTGTTGTTTCCGCATCTGTCAGTCCGATTTGCAGGCCGGCATTATCAAATCCGTCTTGCAATGGCAGAGGCGCGAACCGTTCAAGGGCGCTTACAATTTCTTTAATTTTCATTATCAGTAGAAAATTTGTTGCAAAGATAAGAAAAAGCCAATACTTTACCTTGCTTTTATTGATTTTTTAATATATTTACCTCCAAATTTATAAAAGCACAAACCGATGAAGGCAATTCTATTATTATTTTTTTCTCTCTTTTTTATTATTTCATGTCAACAGCATAAAGAAACTCCTATATCTGCTACTGAAGAGGAAAATGGATTGCAAGAAACAGTAGATAGCCTTTCCAAGGCAACGGCTATTTTCTGGATCGATAAATACCATATGAAAGAAATGAAAAAGGACGATGCTCTTTCTTTTCGTACGGCCAAGGCTAAAGTTATTATTCGGACTGATGGGACGATTGCCCTTCAGTCCTTTGTGGAAGTACAGCCTGCAAATGCACAACGATATATCCGTTACCGGCTGAAAGATTTCAAAGTTAAGAAGATACTGATGGACAATCGGTATATTAATCCTGGCGAGCAATATGTGCAACTTCGCTACATACCTGCACTTGCTAAGCGTGTCAAATAGTGATTTCTACAATATTTCCTTCAGGATCCAGGATTGCACTTTCGAAATAGCCGTCTCCTGTAGTCCGTGGCTCACTTGCGATCGTAAAGCCATCCTTGCGTAGACGTTCGGTGAGTTTCAATACAGCTTCTTTACTACCGGCAGAAAAGGAGAAATGGGCCAATCCGAGGCTATCTTTTAATGCCGGGGTAGTAATGTCTTGTCGTTGCATAATTTCCAGGGAAGCGAATCCTTGGTCAAAACTGACAAAATAAGATTCAAATCCCTTTTTAGGATTGATATACTTTTCATGGCTTGTTCCGTTGAAATAAGTAATATAGAAATTTTTTAGCTCTTCTAAATGGGTACTCCAGATAGCAATGTGACTGATGTGCATATTCTTTGTAGTATTGTTTAATTATTAATGTTCGCAAATATAGGCAAATATTGATAGTAATGATTTGATTTACATCAATAATCATATCGTTTCTTTATCATTTTGTTTTTCATTGCATATTTTTCATCGACTACCCGATCGGTTGGATAGAATGTGAATGCTATGCGCCAGCCGGATTGTTGATAAATGAATTTTCTTCCGTTGGCACCTTGAATTATCTTCGCATGCTTTTCTTTTAAAAAAAAATCTATTCCTTGGGGGAGAAATTCTCCAGTTTGCAGAAAATCTGTGGTAATGAAGAATCCCGGAATATGTATTTCGCTTATTAATTGTAAAACGGAGTCGGTTAGTGTCATGGTTACTTATTTAAGGGATTCTTTGGTTATTTGTAACATACGGCCATATTCATCGAATGATTTACGGGAGGCCAGTGAGATGGTGATCATTAGTGATAGCATGGAAGCCGTAAAAGTAATGACCATAATCATCATTTGGTATTTGATGGCGACATTCGGGCTGCTTCCTCCCAGAATCTGTCCGATCATAGTACCTGGGAGTGCTACTAATCCCATTACTGAGATGTTGGCAATCAGTGGACTGAAGGATTTTATAATAGCTTGCCGTATAAATGGTGCCTGTGCTTCCTGGCGGGTGGCGCCATTGCCGAGCAGATAACAGTACAATTGTTGCTCCCGTTTCAATCCGCTGTAATATGTATTCAATGCAATGACATTGCTTGATAACATATTTCCCATTAAGATCCCGAAGATGGGGATAAAATATTGAGCGCTGAAGACGTTGTCCAGTTGCAATACAATGCCTATGAAATACATGCCAACCAGAACAACACTACACAGAAATCCAACGGATATAGGGATCAAAAGTACTTCACGTTTTAGCCCGGTGCGCATTAAGGCGGTTTGTCCGGCTACAAAAATCATGATGATAACCCAAAGAAAATTAATCCATGGATTGTTCCACAGGAACAGGTATTTGAGGTACATGCCTATCAGGAAGAGCTGTATAATCATGCGCCCCGTCCCTATCAGGGTGGCTTTCAGTAATCCGGTCTTGAATTTCCACAGGTAGAAAAGCGGGATTGCCAATAGTAGTAGTCCTACGAGTAGGTTGAAATAAGATATATCGATAGTTCCCATATAACTATAATGTGATTAGCTGGTTACATCCGTAGGCGAATGCCCGGTCATGTGAAACGGCAAGTATAGCTGTTCCTTTTGTTGTCTGGTTACGTAGAAAAGCTAAAACTTTATCTGTAGAACCGGAATCCAATGCAGATGTCGGTTCGTCTACAATAATCAAAGGCTTTTCCAGCATAGCTGCCGCTGCTATCATAATGCGTTGGCGTTGTCCACCGGATATTTCTCCTACCCGCTTCTGGTATAAGTCCTTGTCCAGGCCTAATTCATCAAAATAAGTGAAGAGTTTTTCTTCAGAAAAAGAGATATGTCGGTTGGCTTTTAGTGCAAAAGGTAGTGCTATCATTTCTTTTACCCACTCGGAGGGAAGCGCTAACTCTTGTGGAATCCAAGCTATATGTTGGCGTATAATATCAATGGTGGCAGGTTCAAGTAAAATATCCCCTACTTTGATTCGGCCTTTCCGTAAAGGAACGAATCCCATGATTGCGTTGAGCAGAGAAGTCTTTCCACGTCCGGATTCTCCTGTTATACAAGCTGTTTCGCCTTTTTTAAGCTGCATACAAAACTCAGAAAAAAGTATATCCTCCCCGAAAGCAATGCATGCATTGTCTATTTGTAACATTGTGTATCTTTAAATCTATCTTGCAAAGTTAGTGAAAATTCATAATATGTGCGGGATTTCTTTTATCTTTGTATCACTAATTAATGGACAAGATATGATACTGAACGAACGAGATAGTCGCCACGAGCATATATTGAATGTGGCACGGCAGATGATGACTGCTGCACGTACCGCCCCTAAAGGGAAAGGAATTGATATCATAGAAACTGCAGTTGTCATCGGTAAAGAAATACAGTTACTTTCGGACACATTGAAAGTTATGTTCGAAGAGATGGGAATGAAATTTTTCTTGCGGGATGCAGATAATATTCTCCAGGCTGAATGTATTCTGTTAATAGGTACACGGGAGCAAGCACAGGGACTGAATTGTGGGCATTGCGGTTATGCTACTTGTGCGGGGCGTGCCGAAGGTGTGCCTTGTGCATTGAATAGTATTGATGTGGGTATTGCTATTGGTTCGGCATGTGCTACAGCTGCTGATCTGCGGGTAGACACCCGTGTAATGTTTTCGGCCGGATTGGCTGCCCAACGTCTTGACTGGTTGAAGGGGTGTCGCCAAGTAATGGCTATTCCGGTTAGTGCTTCTTCCAAGAATCCATTTTTTGATCGTAAGTCTAATAAATAACATAGATAGCAAGTGGCATTCAAAGATGTATCCACTTGTTATCCGTATCCTATTCTTCAAAAAACTAAAATATAATGGGAATAATAGTCGGTCTTCCTACTTCAGGAGGTTCAGAGAAAGATTTGCAACTGAACTTTGGTTTAACTGTCGATGATCAGGTAGAGATGTTGGCTCCTTTTCTGCCTGCGGAATGGTTTTTGCAAAGTGGTGTGCAATTAACATGGCCGCATGCTGAAACAGACTGGGCTTATATGCTTTCTGAGGTTCAGGAATGTTTTATCAACATAGCTCGTGAAATTGCCAAACGTGAGCTTTTGCTTATTGTTACCCCCTGTCCGGAGGCGGTAAAGAATCAGATAGCCGGAATAGTGAATATGAACAATGTACGTTTTCTGGAGTGCGAAACGAATGACACTTGGGCACGTGATCATGGGACCATCACTCTGATGGATACGAATGGAGCATGTTTGCTGGACTTTACTTTCAATGGTTGGGGAAAAAAGTTCGAAGCCGGTTTAGATAATCAGATAACCCGTAAGGCTGTAGAGGCTGGAGTTCTGAAAGGGCAATATAAAGATTGTCTGGACTTTGTGCTTGAAGGTGGTTCTATTGAAAGTGATGGTATGGGGACATTGCTAACTACTTCCGAATGTTTATTGTCTCCGCATCGTAATGCACCGATGAACCGGGTTGACATAGAGGAACACCTTTGCAGAGTATTTCATTTGCAAAGGGTGTTGTGGTTGGATCATGGTTATCTGGCCGGAGATGATACGGATAGTCATATAGACACATTAGCCAGGTTTTGTTCTCCGGATACAATTGCATATGTGAAGTGTTCCGATCCCAAAGATGAACATTATGAGGAGCTTTATAAAATGGAAGAACAGTTGAAAACATTCCGTACGGCATCTGGTGATCCTTATCGTTTAATGGCATTACCTATGGCGGATAAAATAGAAGTATCTGGAGAAAGACTGCCTGCAACGTATGCTAATTTTCTGATTTTGAACGATTCTGTGCTCTATCCCACTTATAATCAGCCGGAAAATGATGAACTGGCAAGAACAGTGCTTCGTGAAGCTTTCCCGGCATATGAAGTGGTGGGCATTGATTGTCGTGCACTCATTAAACAACACGGGTCATTACATTGCGTAACAATGCAATATCCGATGGGAGTCATTAAATAATAAAATTTGAGTATGAGAAAAATAAAAGTAGGAATCATTCAACAGGCCAATACGTCAGATATTAGGATGAATCTGATGAATCTGGCTAAAAGCATTGAAGCTTGTGCCGCTCATGGCGCACAACTCGTCGTTCTTCAGGAACTTCATAATTCATTGTATTTTTGCCAAACTGAAAATACTGATCTATTTGAATTGGCGGAACCGATTCCGGGACCTTCTACAGGATTCTATTCCGAACTGGCGGCAACTAACCGGATAGTGCTTGTTACTTCTTTATTTGAGAAACGTGCTCCGGGATTATATCATAATACAGCCGTTGTTTTCGATCGGGATGGAAGCATTGCCGGTAAATATCGTAAAATGCATATACCTGATGATCCGGCTTATTACGAAAAGTTTTATTTTACTCCGGGAGATATTGGTTTTGAACCGATACAGACTTCTTTGGGTAAATTGGGAATATTGGTTTGCTGGGATCAATGGTATCCCGAAGCTGCCCGTCTGATGGCATTGAAAGGAGCTGAAATTTTGATTTATCCTACTGCCATCGGTTGGGAAAGTTCAGATACGGATGATGAAAAAGCCCGTCAGCTCAATGCTTGGATTATTTCTCAGCGCGCACATGCGGTGGCCAATGGACTTCCGGTGATTTCTGTAAATCGTGTAGGCCACGAAGCCGATCCGTCAGGGCAGACCAATGGTATTTTGTTTTGGGGGAATAGTTTTGTTGTTGGTCCTCAAGGTGAATATCTGGCGCAGGCAGGAAATGAACGTCCCGAAAATATAGTTGTTGAAGTAGATCTTGAACGCTCGGAAAATGTACGTCGCTGGTGGCCTTTCCTTCGTGACCGACGTATAGATGAATATGGTAACCTGACGAAACGTTTTATCGATTGAAGTCTTACGTTTCTGTAAATATAAAAAGTCCCGCAGAGTCTATAATCTGCGGGACTTTTTATTGAATATTTTAAAATAGTTTTTATCTAAATGTAAGTTTCTTATTGACGATGAAGTTTACTGTTCCGTAGATAAACAATCCCAGGAATTGTGCCAGATACTCATTTACATCCCCACATTCTACCAAAGTAACTAAAAAGAGGAACTGGGCGCTATATGCCAATCCGAAAGCTGAACAAAAGAATAATATCTGCTTCCAGATATTATTCTTTTTATTTTCAATCGGAAAGATCCAATATTTGCTCCAGATAAAATTATGTATCTGGGCTACTATGTACGCTGTAATGTTAGCCGGAATGTAATCGTATGACAATTCATCCATCATCAGCCAAATAACAAAGGCTGTGATTAATGCATTGAGCGTACCAATTACGGCAAATCGAAAAATGCGTACTGACTCTTTCACTTACTCCTTAATATCTACAATCAGATTCAGTTCTTCCAGTTGTGACGGATCAAGTGCTGCAGGAGCATCCAACATAACATCACGGCCTGAATTATTTTTCGGGAATGCAATGCAATCGCGGATTGAGTCGAGTCCGGCAAAAAGAGATACCCAACGGTCCAATCCGTAAGCCAAACCACCGTGAGGAGGCGCACCGAATTTGAAGGCATTCATCAAGAAACCAAATTGTTCTTGTGCACGTTCCGGAGTAAATCCGAGTAGTTCGAACATTTTATTCTGTAACTGGCTGTCGTGGATACGGATTGATCCTCCTCCTACTTCTACACCATTGATTACCATATCGTAAGCGTTGGCGCGTACAGCTGCAGGATCTGTATCCAACAGATGGATATCTTCCGGTTTGGGCGAAGTAAACGGATGGTGCATAGCCATTAGACGACCTTCTTCTTCACTCCATTCGAATAGTGGAAAGTCTACTACCCATAAGCACGCGAATGTGTTTTTATCACGTAATCCCAATTGATTACCCATTTCCAGACGCAGTTCGCAGAGTTGCTTACGAGTTTTCATGGCATCATCTCCTGATAAAATCAGAATTAAATCGCCTGGTTTAGCGCCAAAAGCTTCTTTCAATTGCTGTAATACTTCTTGCGTATAGAATTTATCTACACTTGATTTTACAGTACCGTCGGCTTCAATACGGGCGTATACCATGCCTTTTGCACCAATTTGCGGTTTTTTCACAAATTCAGTCAAGGCATCCAGTTGTTTACGAGTATAGCTGGCTGCACCTTCGGCACAAATACCACCAATATATGCAGCATTATCAAATACAGAGAAACCGTGTCCTTTCAGGATATCCATTAATTCAACGAATTCCATACCGAAACGAATATCCGGTTTGTCGCTACCATACAGTTTCATTGCTTCACTCCAAGGCATGCGTGGGAATGGTTCTGTCAGTTCAATATTACGAATAACCTTAAACAGGTGTTTGGCCATTCCTTCAAATGTAACGATTACATCTTCTTGTTCTACGAAGCTCATTTCACAGTCTATTTGAGTGAACTCCGGCTGTCGGTCGGCACGCAGGTCTTCGTCACGGAAACATTTGGCAATCTGGAAATAACGATCGAAACCGGAAACCATCAACAATTGTTTCAAGGTCTGTGGAGATTGTGGCAATGCGTAGAATTGCCCCGGATTCATGCGGGAAGGTACAACAAAATCACGGGCTCCTTCCGGTGTTGAACCGATCAATACCGGAGTTTCTACTTCCAAAAAGCCCAGTTTATCAAGATAACTACGCACTTCTATTGTCATTTTATGACGTAACTCCAGATTTGAACGGACAGCGTTACGACGTAAGTCCAGATAACGGTATTTCATGCGGATATCGTCACCACCATCTGTGTTATCTTCAATGGTAAAAGGAGGAGTAATGGCTGAATTCAAGATATTCAGTTCCGAAACGATAATTTCAATATCACCGGTCGGAATATTTCCGTTCTTACTAAAGCGTTCGTTGACGGTTCCGACAATCTGAATAACGTATTCACGACCCAGCTTGTTGGCACGTTCGCAAAGCTCAGCGTCTATTTCTTCATTAAATACTAATTGAGTGATACCGTAGCGATCACGAAGGTCAACAAAAGTCATACCTCCCATTTTACGGCTGCGCTGTACCCATCCCGACAGCTTGACTTGTTTATTAACATCGGAGATTCTTAATTCTCCGCACGTGTGCGTTCTGAACATATTTAATATATTATTTTTATATTTTTGTTAAAGTAGTTTGCAAAAGTACATATTAATTCGGATTCTGTACTATTTCTAAAGGGCTATTTTTTAGTAAGCTTTTGTATCAGCTGCTTATTTTTTTTCAAAATAACTTTGTTTTTATGTGCTATGTCTTCTACGATGGCTTCATTCATCAGCTTGATACCATTCACATATTCTTGTGCTTTTTGCAGTACGTTGGAATTATCTTTTTTTTTATCGGTAGGTACAACGACTCGTAATCCTTTCTGAATCAGCTCTATCTTGATATCTTCATCAGCCTGCATCGGATCACCGTCAAAATGGACTACTCCCGGTGAACTGCGGTGGATGCACAATTTCTTGCAACGGAAGGTTTTAATTCGGCTGTTCTGGTCAATTGTTTTATTGAAGAGTTGGAAAGCCAGTGCCGGAACATCCAGCACGGTAAATGGTTCAAGAATGGTTACGTCTAACAAACCGTCTGTCAACGTAGCTTGTGGAGCTATATAAGCATTATTTCCATATTGTGAAGCATTGCCGCAAGCTATCAGGAAGGCTTTGTATCTGGAAGTACCGTCTTCTGTTTCCAGTTCATAGGTTTCTGGTTGATACTTCAGGCTTTCTTGCAGAGTTTTCTCCAGATAAGTCAGGAGTCCGCGTTTACCCGCATTGGCAAATTTCAGACTGACAAAAGCGTCAAATCCTACTCCACAGGTGCAAAAAAAGTCTGTACCATTTATTTTTCCGTAATCTATAATATCAACTAATCCATCATTCAAAATCTCAAGTGCTTTACGCGGATCCATCGAAATTTGAAGATGTCGTGCCAATCCGTTTCCGGAGCCGCAAGGAATGATGCCCAGTGCCGTATTAGTATGTACCAGCGAACGGGCAATCTCATTGATTGTTCCATCGCCTCCTACAGCCACTACTATATCTGTGTGGCTATCTGCCGCATCTGCTGCTATTTCGATTGCATGTCCGGCTCTTTCGGTATACACAATTTCCCAAGTATACTTATCCTTATCTATCTTCTCATCCAGTAGACTCAGAACAAGTTCCTTACTTTGTGTACCCGAAATTGGATTAACGATGAATATTATTTTTTTCTTATTTTCGATCATGCAAGTTGGTTCCATCATTTATATGTTGTGGTCGACAAAAGTAATATAAATATCTTAATTTTTGCCCTTTCCCAGCTTTCTAAAACTATAAAGAGTATATTTTTTCATAGAAAAAGAACAGCTAAAAACATATTTTGTTATCTTTGCCCCCTGTTTTAAACACTTGTTAAGGAAAAAGGATTTAGACTGTTATAAATAAGATAGTCAATAAGCGAATTATATAAATAACTATTCATGGGATTATTACAAGAGAAGTTAGCTAAATACGACCTCCCTCAGCAGATAAAGGCTAAAGGCGTATATCCATACTTTCGTTGTATCGAAAGTGAACAGAACACAGAGGTGATAATGAGTGGCAGAAAGGTGTTAATGTTTGGCTCGAACTCATACTTAGGCCTGACTAATCATCCGAAAGTAATTGAGGCTGCTGTTGAAGCTACCCGCAAATACGGTACGGGTTGTGCCGGATCGCGTTTTCTGAACGGTACACTTGACCTTCATCTTCAATTGGAGAAAGAACTGGCCGAATTTGTTGGTAAAGAAGATGCTATCATTTATTCCACAGGATTTCAGGTAAATTTGGGTGTAGTTTCGTGTGTGACAGGTCGTGAAGATTATGTGATCTGTGACGAACTTGACCACGCTTCTATTGTTGAAGGGCGTCGCCTCTCTTTTTCTACCATCCTTAAGTTTAAGCACAACGACATGGAATCTCTTGAGAAGGAGTTGCAGAAGTGTCGTCCGGATGCAGTGAAACTGATTGTAGTAGATGGAGTATTCAGTATGGAAGGTGATATAGCCAATTTGCCTGAGATCGTTCGTTTGTCTAAGAAATATGATGCCAATATCATGGTAGACGAAGCACACGGCTTGGGAGTTCTGGGCAATAACGGACGTGGTACTTGTGATCATTTCGGGTTGACTAAAGAAGTGGATCTTATCATGGGTACATTCAGTAAGTCATTGGCTGCTATCGGTGGTTTTATAGCTGCTGATGAATCCATTATTAATTATTTGCGTCATAATTCCCGTTCGTATATCTTCAGTGCAAGTAATACGCCTGCTGCCACTGCCGCTGCTCGTGCCGCACTCCAGATTATGAAAAACGAACCAGAACGCATCGAACACTTATGGGACATTACCAATTACTCTTTAAAGTGTTTCCGTGAGCTTGGTTTCGAAATCGGGCACACCTCCACTCCTATTATTCCGCTATATGTACGTGATATGGAGAAGACATTTATGGTAACCAAAATGTTATTTGACGAGGGCGTATTTGTAAATCCGGTAGTTCCTCCCGCATGTTCTCCGAATGATACGTTGATTCGTTTCTCATTAATGGCTACACATTCCAAAGAACAGATTGACTTTGCTATCGGTAAGTTGGTGAAATGTTTCAAGGCACTTGATCTTTTATAAATAAGATAAGGAATAAATATACGAAAGGGATTATGTTGTTTGACATAATCCCTTTTTCATTTAAGGCTCCTTTGTTTCCATTTATAGTTTACGTTATCAATATCCTTATCCTTATCAGGGGTATCCCATGACATTATCTATTCTTTAATTGCATCTATTGGATTGGACTTTGCAACCCGCCAACTGTTAAAGCTAACAGTGCATATTGTCATGACTAAAGTTATCAATAGAGGAAGAATAAAAACTTTCAATCCAATGGGGGCTCTATAAGCGAATTGCTCTATCCAGTGCAACATTAGTGTATATACAATGGGAGTTGCGATGATAAATGCAATTAAGATATAACATAAGAATGGACGATTAAGTAACCAAACGATTTGCCAGGTGGAAGCACCGTTCACTTTACGAATTCCTATCTCCCGAGTGCGTTGTTCGGATGCGTACCATGCTATGCCGAACAGACCAAAAGCTGTCAAGAATAAGCTTATGATTGAGTATACCAATAATAATTGAGAGAAATTAGTTACTTCTTGATTGAATGACAAGTATTTCATGTACAAATCTGTACCGGTAAAAGAACGATTAGGGAAATGTGTCTCCCATAGTTGTCGTATCTTTTGTAAGGTTTCAATTCGTTGGTCCGGATCGATCTTTAAAGATATATAATAACATTGGTTCTCGGGGACTTCTTGCAAGATCATTTGCAATGGGGCTACCGGTTGATTAAAAGAGGTCAGTTTAAAGTCTTTGATTACTCCTACAATAATAGCTCCTTGCTGAGTATTATTCTTGTTGTATTTGTTCAGTGGCTGACTAATGGGGTCTTCTCCTGCGGGTACAAAATGATGTTGGAAGGATTCATTGACAATAACCGGTATAGCGGTTTGGGCTATTAGTTCTTTAGTACGTTCCGGATGAAGTAAAGTCATGTCATATAGTTCCTGAAACTTCGGGCTTTCATTGTACAAATTAACCATGACCAGTGTTTCTTCCTCTCCTTCCTGGTTCACAGGTACTGCCATGCTCCAGGGTTCAAAAATGTTCCCGCGGGTAGTAATCGCACTTTTTATTCCAGGTAGACTTTTTAAATCATTATATATTGGGAGTAATGATAGTTGCTGTCCATCTCCAAGTTCAATTATATTTTCATAACGCTTTCCTTCATTCTCTATCATATTTAATTGTGAACGTATAATTAAGAAAGTTGTCATTAAGGCAATAGATATTATGAACTGGAGTATAATCAGTATAGAGACTATGCGCCTCTTTTTTTTACCAATAAAGAACAGGCGGTAATTACTTTCTGACAGAGAATACATCTTCCTGCTCATGTAAAGTGCGGGAATGACAGATAAGATTATAATAAACAAAGCTAATAATGGCAATACCTTCCCCGAAAATATGAAACCGAATGTTAAATGCGCTGCTACAAGAGAGTTGAATGCCGGTAAAAGATCATTTATCAACAGTACAGACAGCAAGAACGCAAGCATGACAGTCAAAAAAGTATCGGCAAATAGTTGCTTGTGTATATATTGACGGGTAGCTCCCATTAATGTTTCTACATGGAGCATTCTAATCTGTTTCAGCAATCGTGAAAAACTAAGATTGACATAATTAAAACAGGCTATGGATAATATTAACAAAGCAGATAACAACCCTATGCTGAGTAATGTAATTTCTCTATGTTCCATAGTTTGGGAAGTATCAGAGAGGTCTGTATTGAAATAAGAATCTTGCAAACCTAACAACTGATAATTTCCTCTTCCCATCAAAGTAGGCAGTCCTGTTTCTTCAAATCGTTGACGAAATGAGGCTGACTGGACTTCTTTTTTCAGGAGAATCATACAAGAGCTTCCCTGCTCGGGATCTGACAACGAGGTAAGGATATCAGCTTGTAACATGGCTTGTGGATAATGTCTGAACACCGCAGTTACTTGTACCGTATAAATGGTATCGGGCAATTCCAGTGTAATCGTACGATTTTCATAATTCTCATTTCCGAAATAAAGACGAGCTAATTTCTCGCTGATGGCTACTTGACCGGGGTGAGATAATACTTCAGGCAGATTACCATATACTGTTTCAAAAGGGAAAAAATGAAGTAGTGAACTATCTGCTTTAACTATTGTTTGTTTGTCGAATTTTTCATTTCCGACCCGAATACCTGACGTTTGAAGTTCATTCATTCGCAGATAGCTTTCAATTTCCGGGAATTGGGATACAATGTCCGGAACACTGCCTCCATAAACAAAGGTCCCTTGTTTTTGCTTTTGCATAACCGGAACATTTTGTGTTAGCCGGAAAATATCTTCTTTTCTTGGATTGGAAGATTCTATAGTGTACTCATAAGTAACGAATGATATCAGCAAGATAGTGCATGTAATGCCAATCGCTAAGCTCAATAAGGAGATGGAGGCGAATAGTTTATTTCGCCACCAACTCCTTAAAATAAGTTTCAGTATAACCGGATATTGCATTCTGTTTAAAGTTAAATACTTACTTCTGTTACTACCTGACCATCAAACAGATTAATCACTCGGTCAGCAAATCCTGCATCATGTTGGGAGTGTGTCACCATGACGATGGTAGTTCCTTCTTTATTAAGTTCATTCAGCAGTCCCATCACTTCTTTACCATTCTTGGAGTCAAGGTTACCGGTAGGTTCATCGGCAAGAATCAACTTCGGATTAGCAACGACTGCACGTGCTATGGCAACACGTTGTTGCTGACCTCCTGAGAGTTGTTGGGGGAAATGTTTGCTGCGGTGAGTGATGGCCATGCGTTCCATTGCTTTTTCCACCCGTTGTTTACGTTCAGAAGCGGGAATACCCATGTAAAGTAATGGCAGTTCAATATTCTCGTATACATTTAGCTCGTCGATCAGATTGAAACTCTGGAATACGAAACCGATAACTCCTTTGCGGAGATTGGTACGTTGCGATTCCGTATACTTGGATACTTCTTTCCCATTCAGGTAATATTCGCCTCCTGTAGGATTATCAAGCAGACCTAAAATATTGAGCAAAGTGGATTTTCCGCAACCGGATGGTCCCATAATGGCTACAAACTCGCCTTCTTTCACTTCTACACTGACATTGTTTAACGCCCAGGTTTCTACTTCTTCGGTTTTGAAAATTTTCTGTAAGTTTACTGTTTTAATCATAATGGTAATTTTTTATTGGTTTATATTATTCATTTTTAATGATATCGGCCGGGTTGAGGTGCATCACTCTGTATATTTTGTATGCCGTTGTTACAAAGATAAGCAAACCTATTACAATGAACAGGTAAATGCCCCAGGCAAATCCGCAGACACTGCTGATTGGAGAACTTTTGGTCATATCAATGATCAGTAACCGTAACAATGGATAAGTGATCATATAGGCCAGTATGAATTGGATGATGTAGACTCTTCCAAACATGAAAGCGATCACTTTAGGTGTAGCACCGTTAATTTTACGAATGGCTACTTCTTTTTGCCGACTAACGGTATCCATGGAGATTGCAGAATACACACTTAACACCACAAGCAATATACTAATGATAGCAAGTAACAGTGAAATATCACCCATCATGTCCCTAATTCCCTGAGTCGTACTTTTTCTTACGTCCAAGGGCTCTATGTCTAATGCCAGTGATTCTGGTACATAGTTACGGCATACCTTCTCTATTTGTGCTTTCGCTTTAGAAAAGGCAATGTCATTTCGAAAACGAATGTATATGACTGATATTTCTTTGGTGGGGAAAAATACGGATATGTGGTATTGGTTATATTCGGAAAGATTTTCTCCGTAGCAGGCTTTATAGGTTCCTAAAATCCGGTAGCTCTCCTCTCCTAATTTCACGTTTCCGCTGATAGAATCTTTGTCCAGTTGTTGCCGGAAGGCTTCGCTGATATAGACCACTTTACTTGCATCGGCATCAACAGTTTCTCCTTGAAATGGAATCCGGAAGAACTGGAAATAGCTGGGATCACCTTGCCGGACATTGATGGTAAGTGTACGATGATCCGCAGACTCATAGCTGCTGGTCAAGAAAGAGTTGAATGAGCCGGTCATCAAAGCTGCGCTTGTTTCTTCCACTCCGGGTAACATCTTTATTTGTGAGAGGATAGCATCTTTGTTTTTATAGAGTGTAACGCTATTCATTTGAAGACAGAAAGTACGGCCTGTTTCTTGGTCGGATAAAGGAAGGTATAGACGGTTATCCTCCTTATTGAATAAATGAACGGCAATGGCTGTTCCCAAGAAGAAAATACACACACATAGTTGTATGCACATCATGATATTGCGGAAAATATGTTTATGACTTTTCCCCATAATATTGCTTGCAAGTCCGGATCTTTGAAGTCGTCTGACTGGAAAGAGAATAATGATTGCACAAATTATGAGTAAACCTAAATATACTTGGAATTGGATAGAGTATAACGTTTGTATATCTATTGGAATCATTTCTTTTGGCGGAATGTAATATACAAGAAGACCACTTACACATTCAGACAATACCAAAGAAAGAAGTAAAGAGAAGGTAAGCATCCAGAAAACTTCCGTAAACAATAGTCCGAACAAACTTCGGGCAGTTGCTCCCATACTTTTGCGCAATGCCAGTTCACGGTTTCGGTTATAGAAAGATTGTATGATAAACTTTAAAAAGTTAATCATGCCTGATAGCAAAATTAAGGAAGATAAGAAAGTGATGAATGCCATAGCAATGAGGCGTTGTGGCTCTTGATATGAATCGGCTTCTTTGGAGGCAACAAGATATGTCATTTCTCCACGATGCAGAAAAGGGACTCCTTTTAAGCTTTCATTTGCTTTATCAAGTCCGTCAGGAGTGTCTAACACTCCTTCCATAATAAATCCATTTTGCTGGGCATCGTCTCTGCGATAAGAGAAATAGATATCGGCTTGTACACGAAGTACTTTCGGCAACTCTTTTACTACGTTAACGACTTTGTAATAAATGTCTTTTTTCTTTTCTTCTTCTTTGAATTGTACTATTTTCAGCAGAGTACCGACCGGATTCTTTTCTCCATAAACTTTGCGGGCACAACTTTCGGATAACACAACCTCGTCAGGTTCAACAGGAAGTGTATTCCCGTATAAGAATGACGCTTGATAATGCGGGAAGAAGTTGGGGTCTGTACTTATATAAGATACAATATAGGGCTTTTCCTCCTGTTCTTGATTGATAAAGACGACTTCAGCTTGACTTTCAAAGGATCGGCAGCTGAGCTGTTTGATTCCGGGTATAGGATGATCTGTTAATGTTTTGATTTGGGAAGGGGTGAGAAACCATCCCCATGCCCTGTCTTCCTTATTGTTGGGGTTCATGATCCGGAGTCCGATTCTCTGTTCAAAATTGGGCAGACGACGAGTGGCGCCATCTATTTCACTAATGTAGAAATGTACAATACAGAAACAGGTCATACCTACCGAAAGGCAAATGGCTGAGATCAAGCAGTGAGTCTTGTACTTCAAGAGACTGCGAATGGCTATTTTTAAATGATGTAGTATCATAATGGTGTATAGTGTAATTTGTTTTTATTCGTTTTTAATAACTTCCGCCGGGTTAGTTCGTGCAATATGGTATATTTGCCAGCTAACAGTACCTGCTATAATTATTATTAAGAGCAAAAGAGAATATATCCAAAGCCATGGGTTAGCGTAATCAAATAGAATGATTTTATGTTGGCTACCTGTAATCATGATAAACAAACTGCTCAAACTCCCTAAAATAGAAGATATTAAGAATAAAATCAGGTAGGTTTTCCCAAATAACCAATAAATATTCAACAGGCGTGCACCATTAATTTTACGGATAGCCACCTCTTTTTGTCTGCGTACGGTGTCAATACTGATTGCACCATAAATTCCTAACATCGTAATCAGTAGGCAAATAGAGGAGCAAACAATGAATAGCCATATAAGTGAGATACTCCTCAGACCGATTTGTTCTTTATATAAGCTGATGAACTCAAAAGGTTCGTTTTGCGGCAAATATTGATTTATCTTTCCGGCCATCTCTGCTTCTATATCTTTGTGAGAAACATTGGAGGCTAACTGGATATAAATTTTTCCAATTTCATTGTTCATTGCAGAAATGGGCAGAATAGCGAGTAGCTTTGCGCTTGGTGAGTCACAACCTATATGTACCAAACCTTTCACTGGATATATTTTGTTTTGATAACGATAGATTTCCGGAGTAGAATCTGTCTGTAAAGTCTGATATAGCTGTTCGTTTACATAACAAAATGGTTCCCCTGCCTGGTGTTTACAATCTATATTCATCAATTCAAAATATTCGTCTGAAACGTAAATAAGTTCTGTGAACCCATAATCCTGAGCATAATCTCTGTTACTATATGCCATTTTTTCGTTCCAGTGGCGTGAACGGAGAAAACTTATAAGTTCCTGCCGGTTCTCTTCGATACGGTTATATCCTCTAATATCCAATACCATGATTTCTTTCTTTTCTTTAGCACTCAAGTACGGATTGGCTATTCGGTTATACTCCTGCATCTGCATCCAAATACTGACTGTTCCAATGACGAATAAAAGGGAGAAGAAAAGTTGGAAACCCAATAAAGAGTTTCTTATGATGTGACGCTGACCAGTAGCAGTTCCCCCCTTTAAACCTTGCGCCGCGGTTTTACGCGTAATATACCATGATGAAAGAAGAGAGACTAAGGCACTGATTGACAGTATCCCAATCAAGTATTGGCATTCGTATTTCCAGAGCCGATAGGTATCAATATACAATTCTTTTTGCATCTCATACGAAAACGTACTTATAAACCAGGGTAGGAAACTTTCGGTGACAGCTAAGGTGATTATTCCACTAATCAGGATAACGACAGCTTGTTCAAGGAAAAGTAGCATGAATTGTCCTGAATAAGTAGCTCCTAATGTACTACGTAGACTGATTTCTTTGCAGCGATTGGCAAATGTTCCTATGCTGAACGAGAAATAGTTGATCATACCTACCAATAGAACCAATATCCCAAGAAATGCAATCCATAATTCGGCACCGGACTTGTGCTCCATTTTGCTTTCTAATACTATTTGAGGTACCCATTCCGGGAATTTTGGAAAAAGTTCTAACTTTTGTAGATATTGAGAGAGCCGTTCGGCATCTTCTGCATGTTTTAATAAGATTTTGTGTGCTCCAAATGAAGCGTTTTCTGCTAACGGGAGAAAAACATCATACTGATTGTGGTAGTTGTTCATCCCTGCCGGATAAGGCTCTATGACGGCAATAATCGTATAGTTTCTTCCATTTTCAGTTAGTATGCTCTTTCCCAACGGAGATTTATTACCACAGAATTCTCTCACAAAATCAGTAGTTACTACTGCCTCATTATATGATATTCCAAACTGTTGTAATGACCCGTTCACACACTTGGCAGGAAATACTTTGAAATAATCGGCATTGCATTCAGTTTTGCTTATCTTATAATAAATGGTTTCATCCAAAGTAATCTTGGCATTAGCGTTGAAATAAAAAGCAACTGCTTCAAAGTTTTCTTTTCCGATTTTTTTTTCAAAGTCTTGTATTGGAATATTTACTTGGTATGCATTTCCCTCTATCCATATTTCAGCCTGACGTTCATAAGTTGCTAAATCTTTATTGCCAGTACTGAAAATACGATTATAATAATTGCAAACACTGAAGCAAAGCAATCCGCAAGTGATTCCCAATATAGAAATGATAGTCTGCGTTTTGTGTTTTATCAATTGTCTGAATGTAGCTTTTATATAATGTAATATCATAATTCGTTTGCATTATTTGTTTTTATGTCTTTTATTGTTATTATAGATTCAATAAATGTGCCAAACTTGTATAGTACTGTATTCATGTATATTACATCTATTGCTCATTCAAAAACAGTGTGTGATATTGCACGATTCCGGTGCGAATACGCACTCTGACGGCTTATTCACTTTTCATACATTCCGCTGGATTTATTTTAGCTGCTATTATTACTTGTTTTATAACGGAAAGGATAACAATAATACAGGTAAAAAGAAACACACATATAAACAGCCATCCGTGGAAGCCCGTGTGGTATGCGTAGGTTTCCAGCCAGCGGCGGATAAAGATATATCCTAACGGAAGAGCAATCGCATTACCGGTTAAAGTCAGCCATAAATACTCTTTAAAAAACAGGCACAAAATATCAGAGAATCGTGCACCGTTTACTTTCCGAATGGCTATTTCTTTCTTGCGTTGCTCAGTAGAGAGCGAAACCAGAAAGTATACTCCGAATGAAGAAATGAGAATGCAAAGGATAGCCAATAGCAGGAAAATACGGAACATCATCTTTTCCGGCCGGTTGAACAATTCCATCAATGTAGAGAGCTGAATGATCTGTGCATCTTCGGTAATCTCTCCTTTGCTATATTCCGGATAAATCTGCCGGACATGTTCCAATGCTTGCTTTTCTTTTCCCGGACGTACCTTTATATAGAAGTACCGGAAACCGTTGTAAGCTTTCGCAGCATCGGCATTGCTTTGATACATAAAGAAGGTCTTCGACAGAGGATATTGCATCGGACAATAGTAAAAGTCGCGTAAAATACCACTGATTCTATAAGACTTTGCATCGGTTCCTGTATTATTGATAATAGGACGACCTGTTAAGGAAGGGATATTAAGTTGGCGTGCCCCGGTTTCATTGACAACGATATCTTCTGTTCCTTGATTTTGTATCCATTCTCCTTCTTTCATCTTCATCCCAAAGAATGGGAGAAAATTCTTTTGTACGATGACGCAGTTATCCTCCTCAGATTCATCAGAATTCCGTCCTTCAATAGGGAAATTGGTAATGAAAGTACAATACCATTCCCCTCTGAAAACAAGGATCGGCTGTGTTAAAGCTGTCACTCCTTCGATAGCAGAGCTTTCTTTTAATGCTGCTATAAAAGGACTGCAGTCTTTATTATAAGTCGCATCATATCCTAAATCGATTTGCCATATATGGTCTGTAACGAGCCCTTTATCTGTGTGTGTCATGAAGCTATATTGACTGTAGAACATACATGAAGTGAAAAGAAATAAAGCACCAATAAATATTTGTCCGATGATTAATCCGTTTCGTAAGGACGTTGAAGTCCCATGACTGCTTCGTTTCAGCAATCCGATGATGGGAAGCAGACTTATGACAAGGAAAACAACACAACATAACGGATAGATCCAAAGAGCTGTTCCAAATATTTCCTGTCTGGTGATGCTTTGAATCGTGCCAAAATAATAACTGTTACTCTCTGCCACCAGGCTGGTATAATCTTTATAATATGGAAATAAGAACTCACAAACTCCCATTGATATCAAAAAAGCGATGAATAAAGGTATAATGAGCTCAAGCAGGTTTTTACCTACCAAGCTCAGGGTAGAAGCTCCGAGAGTTGAAAAAGTTGAATTATACCGTGCTTTTCGTTGCTGTTGTCCGATGAACAATACGAGCAGATTCATTAACGCACTGACAAAAGCCAGTAAACCTGCTGTTGCCAAAATGCCGATATGTTGAAATCTTCCCTTGAGTTCCGGAGAACAGTAGACATGAACCTCGGGCAATGAACGTAAGTGGAAATGCCATTCGGAATAAGTATCCCTTTGAGTGTCTGCCTCTTTAATCCGGAAAGATGTTATTTTCTTATTCAGATGTGATGCATTGGCACTGGAGTGTAATAATACATAAGTGGTACTACGCTTCACAATATTGGCTTGGGGGGTATTCAGAATGAGATACTCAAACTTAAAATCACTGTTCTGCGGATAATTCTCCATTACTCCCGCAACGGTGTAAGATATTTCTTTATTAATTTTCACTTCTTTCCCTATACAGCTGCTATCTCCATAAAGATGTTTTGCCATTTTCCGGGTCAGAATTACAAAGTTTGCGTTATAAGGCGTTTTATGATAATTTCCTTCGATCATCCGGCATTGGAAGATATCAAAAAAAGTGGAGTCTACTGCCATTCCTATCCAACTTCTTTCTTTACCATCTGCTTCATATTTCACATCGCTGACATGGCATACCTTAGCTATTTCAGGGAATGCTATTATCTCTTTCTCCGCCAGCTGGTGTATTTGGTTCAGTTCTCCTTCCAACCCATCGGCTGTTTTAAATATTCCGGTAGTCGTCAAGGCATAAGTATGTTCACTTTGTGGATGAAAACTGTCAAAATGGTGCTCCCAGTAGTACCAGTAGCCACCTAACAAAAAGGCTATAAAACCGATGGAGAGTCCAATAATGCTGAGTATGTTCTGAGCTTTATACTTCAGAAGATTCCTACATGTTATTTTTAAATAAGATCGTATCATGCTATTTTTTTATTCTGTTTTTACTACTTCCGCCGGATTTTGCCGGGCGGCTTTCCACACTCTCCAACCAATACAAAGGCTTATGACAATAGTAGTTCCTGCCAAGATAACGATGTAAATCCAAGCATTTATATAGGTTTGTTCCACATAGCTCTGTAACCATGACTTCATGACGACATAACCGAGTGGAAATGCCAGAAGAGAAGAGAGCAGTATCAATATGAGGTACTCTTTTGCAAAAATAGAGAGTATATTTTTAAGTGTTGCTCCGTTCACCTTTCGAATAGCTATCTCTTTGCGACGTTGTTCGCAAGCCAGTGTTATTAACGAAAATATTCCAAAAATTGCGATCAAAATGCAAACTATTGCTACACAGCTTAATAATTTCAAGAGTGCATGTTCAGATTTTAAATAATCGTTATAAACATCTTCCATGTTGGATAATACGATTTTTGTGTCCGGATATTCTTTTCGGCAAAGATCTTCAACAGCCTGTTTCAGTTTAGGCCACTCCCCTTCCCTGTATTTTATCAGAATATCTCCTTTGCCAAGATAGAAACCGGAAAACCCTTTGGCTATGAATGCTATTGGTTTTACAGGAACAGTGGGCGAAGTAGTGTGGAAGTCTTTGACCAAACCGATGACAGTGGTGGCTGTTCCGTTAGGCCTGATTAATTTCTTGCCAATCGGATCGCTCCAGCCCAAAGCTTTTGCAGCCGTTTCGTTGATAACAATAGTGCTTGCGTCACTTTCTCCTTCTTTCAGCATTTTCCCTTTTAAAAGCCGGATGCCATAGAATTGGGCCAATTCCTCACTTTCCATCAGTACTTCCATGTTCATATCGGGGTCCGAAGGTTGTTTGCCATCCCAGTCCTTGAAAGCCATAGACATAGACACTGTTCTCGGGAGCAAAGAGAAATGTCCTTTCAGTATTTGAGTAACAGAAGGTATCTGCTCTATTTTATCTGCTGCGGGAGGTAGATTGTCTTGCGGATACAAGCTTAAGGTAGCAATGTTTTTACGTTCTATGCCGATATCTGTAGTACTTAGGAAATAGAGTTGTTTCATTATAATGCAGATACAGAAAATGAATCCTATACTGATTGATAACTGAAACAGGATACTTGCCTTACGAATGAAATATCGATGTCTGTTTGTGTTACTCTTCTGTATGTTGGTGTGCAGGGTCTGTCGGTTGAAATAGAGAGTGACGGGCATGAAGAGGCAAAGAGAACATCCAATAATAATCATAAAATACAGAGATGATTCCCAATATATATTTCCGTCTGTCACTCCCGAAAGTTCCTTAAACTCCGACAATACTAATTCTATTAATGCCATGCCTATCAATCCGGCCGAAATCAGGATAACCAGGAACTCGATGGTCAGTAAAGCAAACAGGTTCCGATTGGACGAACCGCAAACTTTGCGTAATGCAAGCTCCTTGGCCCGCATCCATAGGCGGCTGATAAACAGTGACAGATAGTTGATCAACGAACAAAGGATCACCAAACCTCCAATCACAGCGAAGAGAATAATATAGTTGAACTGAATGGCATTATTGTCTGCCAATATCGTGTAATGGCATTTACTGACAGGCATCATTAATAACTCCTTGATAGCCCCCTCGTTTTTATTTGTCTTTATTTCTGTTTGCTTCAGTTTATTACTTAGTGCCTTGGCATCTACTCCTTGATGAAGTTTAATAAAAACATAGAATCCATTATTGTACCAGACGTCCTGCCATTGCCGTATTCCGCCTCCTAATATGGAGAATGGTAAATTGGTATGTTCGCTCCAACTGTTGACAATGGCACAAACTGTTTTGGGGTCTCCATAGACTTTGATTTCTTTACCGATAGGGTTTTCTGTTCCAAAAAGACGGTTGGCAGCTTTGTCCGTCAAGGCTATCTTATTGGCTGATTCTAAAAAGTCAAGGTTTCCCTCAAGAACCCGTATCCGAAACATATTCATGAAACAAGAGTCAGCATTGATCCGGTATAGCTGTTGTGTGGCACCGTCATTGACAGTTATATCCGATTTATAAAATTCAAAAGCACATGCATCCTCTATTTCAGGGAGCATTCTTTTTAAAGAAGTTGAAACCGGATATGGCACCGTTTTATCAAATCCTGTAGCATCCAGTATGGATTTCTTGTATATTAGATGGATTCGGTCGGCTCCCTCGTGAAAAGTGTCGTATGTCATTTCATAGCGAATCCATAAAACGGTAAGAGCGAAACAGGTGAATCCCATAGCCAGTCCGATTATACTAATTATAGTTTGGGCCTTATATTTCAATAAGTTTCTGAAAGCAATCTTAAAATAGTGTCGTATCATACTTTTCCTCTTTTATTCTGTTTTTACTACCTCTGCCGGGTTTTGCCGGGCAGCACTCCATACTCTTGAGAAAATACTGATGACAATAACTCCCGCTATGCCAATAAAGATGGCGACGTACATCCAGCCCGGAATAGTCGTTTGCCGGATGTAACTTTCAATCCATGTTTGCATGATGATGTGGCTGATTGGAAACGCAATGATGGCGGCTATAAACAAAAGAATGAAATACTCTTTAAAGAACATCTGCAAGATGTTCTTTATGGTAGCTCCGTTCACTTTGCGGATAGCTATTTCTTTACGTCGTTGTTCGCATGACAAAGTCACTTGAGAGAAAATGCCAAAAATGGAGATAATGACACAGACCAAAGAAACAATTCCCAATAAGGTCATAAGTGCATCTTCGGAGCGCAGATATTTGTTGTATTCCTCCTCTTCGTTATACAGTCTCATGAAAGAAGACGGGAAATCTTCGTTCTGCATTTTTTGAATTGTGTCCAGACAAGCTTTCCAGCTTCCTTCTTTAAACTTGAATAGGATACTGGCACGTCCCCACAAATATTGCTGCTCTTCGGCACGGACAAAGGCGAGAGGTTGCGGAGCAACCGTAGGGGGAAGATGGCTAAAGTCTTTCACAACTCCTATCACATGATAGAATGTTTTCTGTCCGTCGTATTCTGAGTAGAATTTCTTTCCGACGGCACTTTTCCACCCGAATTTTAATGCGGCGGTTTCATTGATGATAACATCATTTGTAATACTCTTATCAGATAACCATTCTCCTTCCGACAAATGCAATCCGTAGTATCTGAAGAAATCTTCGCCCGAAGGCATGATACCTACCGAATATGTTTCATCATTTGTTTTGTTCTGCCCATCCCATCCGTTGATCTCTGTATACATCATTGGCCCTGTGGGAATGATCGGGAAATAGTGTGGCGGCAAAGTTTCCGTAACCATGGGCAAACTGGCAATTTTAGTATTCCATTCATTGATATCACCTCCCTTCATCCAGATGGCAACGTTGGCTAAGTTGTGTCGTTCCATACCCAGATCTGTGTTTTTCAGATAATAAAGTTGTTTCATCATGACAGCTGTGCAGAAAATGAAGCCTAAGCTGATAATTAACTGCATGACCAATCCGGATTTGCGAAATATCCCCCGTTGAGCGGTCTCTTTTTTGTTTTGAATATTATTTTGTAAAGTCCGTTTTCTGAAGTAATACAGAGGGATTTGTGAAATGATAAATGACAGGATAATTACCGCAATGATGTATATCATTGCTTCTGAATATAGTGATGTTGTTTCTGATATTTGTGCCAGTTCTATAAATCGTGATAAACATAACTCTATAAGGACCATTCCTGTTGCAGATCCGGCAATCAATACTAACAGGTATTCGATGGAGAATAGTGCGAACAGTGAATGGTCTGTAGCACCACAAACTTTGCGAAGTCCCATTTCACGGCCACGCATGCGAAGACGACTGATAAAGAGAGTCAGGTAATTGAATAGCGAGCATAGGATGACCAGAGCCCCTGCTATGGCAAAATAACGGATATAATTAAACGAAATAACGATTTCGTCTCTATTTAAGTAATCTGAATAGCGGAGTGAGGTAATCGGCGTTATGGTCAATTGGCCCAAACTGCTCTCTTTTTCTTGTTTAGAGAGGTTGATAGCAGATACTCTTTTTTGAAAGCTCTCAATGTCCGTATTGGAACGTATGCGAATAAATATTTGTTCCGTTTCACTTAACCAGTCGGGGTAATGGCGGATGGGTAGCAAGATACTGTATGCCAGATTGGAGTGTTGTGACCAATCGCTGACGACTGCACATATCCGGCAAAGACGCCCTCCCAACTCAACCTCTTTTCCTAAAGGGTCTTCTTCTCCGAACCAACTTTTAGCCAGCGATTCGGTGATGGCTATTTCTTTTCCTCTTTCTTTAAGAAAGTTGACATTTCCTTTTAGGAGACGTATATCGAACATGTTGATAAAGGCAGAGTCTACTTCGACAGTCAGCAGATTCTCACTCCTGTCATTGAACTGAAGTTTCCGTCTTATGGGAGAGATTCCGCAGATGTCTTCTATCTCGGGTAAATTCTTTTTCAGATATTCTATGGCAGGATATGGCAGTGAATTGCTTAGTACACCGGTTGCCGATTTGAGCTGTGCTCTAACCATATAGATATTGTCGGCCTTTCTATGAAAAGTATCGTATGTCATTTCATAGCGTATCCATAAGGTAGCAAGCGTGAAGCAGGTGATTCCTACAGCCAATCCGATAACACTGATGATACTCTGAGTTTTATATTTCTGCAGATTTCGGAATGCGATTTTAAAATAGTGTCGTATCATTTGGTTCTTGTTTTTACAAATAGTGTTTCAAGAAGTATGCCAAAGAAGCAACTTGTTGAAACACTATTGTTTATGTGCTTATGATGTATAGATACACCGTGTGAATTTGCACGATCATAGTGCGCATGCGCACAAAAATACAAATTTACTACTCTCCTTTCAACACTTTGGCCGGATTGATATTGGCAGCTTTTCGTATTTGCCATATCAGAGTGGCCAGCGAAATGAAGGAAGTCACTATGGCGGCAACAGCAAACAGCCACCAGGATATAGGAGCTTTGTTGGCAAATCCTTCCAGATATTTTGAGATGATATACCAGGATAGAGGTGCTGAGATGACAAATGCCACTCCCAGAATAATCGAGTATTTCTTTAACAGGAGCGGATAGATCTCCTTTAGGGTGGCTCCGTTCACTTTACGTAGTGCAATTTCACGATATCGCTGACGGATGTCGAACATAGATAATCCGAATAACCCCAGGCAAGATATAAGAATGGCAATGACACTGAACAAGGAGTATATCTCAGCAGTTCGCTTATCTTCTTGATACATGGTCGCTATCTCGTCTTCTAAAAAGCTGTATTCAAACTCACCTTCGCCCAGTATTTCATCATGCAGCTTTTTCAGGAAGGCAATGGCTTCTTGCTTTTTTCCGGGAATGATTTGTGCCATCAGTCGATCTCTATAACTGCCCCGCGGATCTTCGTAAACAATGAAGAGCGGAGGAGTGGTTTTCGATAAGTGACCGATCTTGAAGTCTTTGATCACTCCGATAACCTGATATGGAGGATTCTTCTCCATTTCTTCGGATTTTGAAGAAGACCACCACAATCTTCTTTCGGGTTGAATCAGGGCCGTTTCTATATTATCTATTTCTAAGAGTGATTTGGCCGATTCATTAATGATCATTTTATAATCACTCCATTGATCAACAGAGTCATTCCACAGGCGCCCCTCTTTTAGCTGAAAGTCGAATAGTTCAATATATTTGTTGCTTAGACTGCTATAAATAACTTGCTTGAACTCATCCCGCTGCACATTCCGCACATTATTATAATTACCGTCCAATTGATTCGGGTTCTCTCCATACTCCCAACGGATAAAGAGCGGAGAATGGTCCATTTCTTCTTTGATGTAAGCCAGATTACTTTTTTCTCTTTGTTTCCGTCTCTCCCACTCTTCGTTCGACATATTTAGATCATATGAAGAACGTTCGGCATATAACTGACACTGAATGATGTCCTTGGTAGTATAGTTCAAATCGGCAGCCAACATGAAACGCACTTGCTTTGTGAAAAAGAGAGAAACAATAATAAGCACAAAGGTGATGAGGTACTGAACGAATAAAAATAGCACACGGGATACGATGGAATGTCCTCCTGCATTCACCGAACGGATAGATACGGAAGGCGAAACGTAATTGTATCTGATGAATGGATAAATAGAAGTCAATAATGGCAACAGAATCAGTACTCCGACAGAAAGTATGGCACTGAATTCCGTATTGGAGATTTGCGGTATCCGGAGCACATGTTCCATCATACCACCGGTTATTTCGATGATACACCAGGATATACATAGAGCCATGCCTGTCAGGATAAAGTTTTCAGTGAAAATCTGTGCGAATACATCCTTTGTACCGGCACCATATACCTTTTTAACTCCAAACTCTCTGGCACGCTTGAGCATCATTACCGTATAGATATTGATGAAATTGAACAAACCGATTATCAACAAAGCAATGGTGACAACAGCAAGTACTAAGATATTATTATAGTTGCCTCTCTGGAAATTACTCTTGCCGTTATCATAGATACGAATGGTCTTGTCGAAATAGAAATCTTTTAATGGAAAAAATTGCAGGCGAGTCGGTGTGTCCATATAGCACCTTAACTTCATAAACTTTTCGTTCTTGACGTTCAGCTTCTTAAAGTCCGTTCCGGGCATCAGTTGTATCAGGCTATAGCTTGAACGCGACCATGAATGTTGCAATTGTTCGGATACAATCAGGTCGAAATCTAAAAAGCTTTTCGTAGGCGGCTCCCCTATTACTCCCGTAATCGTGATGATGTCTCCTGTGCTGTAAGTCATTGTTTTCCCAATCGGATTATCTCCTTTGAACAGTCTTTCAGCCAATCGCCGGGTGATGATGGCATCATTCGGAGATTTCAGAGAGGAGATACCGGATACAGACGGATATGGCAGTATTTGCAGAAACGCACTGTCTGTCACCACGGTTTTCACATTATATATCTGTTTCCCGACTGTAATCCTGTCTTCCGAAAAATTAATCCACCGGGTACTTTTCAGAACAGACGGATCTTTCAACGGATCGATAAAGTTGGGGTCGTTATTTCTATCTTCATTGCTGCTTATTGTCCGCGTTCCATCTTCGTACTCGCAATATAGCAGATAGGTGTTTTCAAGGTCTTTGCAGAAATGGTTTACAGTAACCTCTTGATGGATATACCGTAGGATGATAAGTACACAAGCCAGACTCAAGGCGAGGCCCAGTATATTGATAAATGTATATGTTCTGAAACGTGCCAGGGCTTTCCAGGCCAGCTTTATAGTTTTCATGTTTGTAATGGTTTTGAGTTTGATTTCACCACAGAGCACCACAGAGTTTTAATCTCTTGTTTATAGGATGTTAAAAGAAAACCATCTCTATGCTACTCTGTGGTGAGTTTGATCCATTTTTTATATTACTTCAGTATTAATTCTTCCGCCTCCCCAAAGGTATCATATCCTGTCGTAACGACATAATCTCCGGGCTCTAATCCTCCGGTGATTTCATATTGCTGAGGATTTTGGCGTCCGATGGTGATGGGCGTACGTACTGCCTTTGTTTTTGATGCATTGGTTTTGTAGATCCATTGTCCTCCGGTAGCCTGATAGAAATTACCGCGTGGGATGACAATGGCCTGTTCTGGTTGCCCCAGTTCGATCTGTACACGGAAACTCTTGCCTACACGTACATTATCGGGCATTTCACCGGTGAAAACCAGATCGACATCGAACATGCGGTCTTTCACTTCGGGTACGACTTTAGTAATGCGAAGCGGATACCTCTTGCCCTGATAGTTGACGGTAGCAGGTAGTCCGGTGGTGATGCGGTCAATATAATACTCGCTTAATGAAGTGTGAATCTTGTACTGATCGAGTACCTTGATTTCGGCAATGCTCTCACCTGAACTTACCTGCTGTCCCGGTGTCACTTTGACGAAACTGAGTTGTCCGCCGAGGGGTGCCTTTACTACCAGATTGCCCAGACGCTCTGTGGCTCGCTCATATTTCTTGCGTTCGCGTTCCATATCTGTACGTATCAGATCTTTACGGATGATGGTCACAGCCGAGTCGTGGCGCAGACTTTCACGTTGCAGTTCGGCATTTTTTACCTTATAGTTATATTCGTCTTCCGATACTTCAAGTTGTGCCTTGCTCTTGATACCCATACGAAATTCTTCTTTATCCAGCGCAAAGCTCTTTTTGAGCCGCGCCAGTTCATAATTGGTTTCCAACGTTTGTTGTTTTAGGTTCAGGCTTTTCTGTTCCATTTCGATCTCTTTTTCCTGGTAAGTGATGCGCTGCTTCTCCCAATCGTCCCGTTGGTCCTCGATGCTGCGCAACAAATCCGGATTAGAAAGGGTAAGGATCGTATCTCCCTTTTGGAGCAGGCTTCCTTCCTCAGCGATGATACGCTCTACGCTGCCGGCTTCGCGGGTGTTCACTTTGATAGTGAGAATTGGCTGGATCAGTCCTTCCACATCTACATATTCCATAAACTTACCGTCTTTGACCTCGGCTATCTGTATGTTTTCCGATTCGATGCGGAGCTTGCGCGGACCGACCGACAAAATAATGACGTAAACAAGGAAAGCGGCGAATGCAATGCCTCCGGCTATGTAGAATTTATAGCGGATGTACCAGGGTTTCTTTTCAATTTTAATATCCATATTATTTTTATTTTTTTTCGATTAACGATTTTTGTTTCGGATCAGTCTATCAACAGATCATAATTCTCGGTGAGTGGTGCCTTTCCTTCAAAGTCGAAGAGAGTGAGGCTGCGTAAGGTGTAATACAAACTCCAGTAGTTATAAAGGGCTGTTATATAATTACGGCGTGCCTGATCTTTCTCTGTGATGGAAGCATTCAGGTCGAGAATGGTCGACTTACCGAGCAGATAGAGCTTGCGTGCCACGTCGCTACGCCGTTGGGCAGTTTCGTCGGTACGTGCGGCTATCCGTACCCGCTGCGCCTGAAGGTTGAATTGTTTCACCAGTTTGCGCACATTTAGTTCGAAGTCGGTTTTGTCCTGTTCCACCTGTGTGTATACAAGGTCGCGATTGGAACGTGCCACACGCACCTTGCCTTTGCCGCGTCCCCAGTCGAGAATGGGAAGCGCAATGCCCAAACTGACGTATTGCTGGTCTAAAGGTCGTTTGTATGCACTCCCCAGTTTATCGGCTGTCTGTGTCAATCCGAAACGCAGATAAATATCCGCTTTCAGTCCGGCATTGGCTCGGGCATATGACACATTACTTTCACTTTCCAGTTTCCGGCGCATCATGTTCTGTATCTCCGGGCTGTTCTCGTTGGCCAGCAACAACGCTTCGTGCAATTCTACACTGAAGTCCGGCACATGGTCATTGACTTTCACTTTTAGTTCTTCATCACTTTGAATGCCCAGATACGAGCGTAGCTCCTGCATGCAGTTGTCCATCTCAATACGGGCATTCATTCGGTTGGTTTCTTCGGTTAGTTTGTTCAGTTCCAGTTGCAACATTTCGTTTTCGGTAATGGTACCGATGTTATAGCGCCCCTGGGCATATTGATAGAGTGTGTCTGCGTTGGCATAATTGATGGTGGCGGTTTCGTAATTGCTTTGTGCGGTGGCAAGGTTAAAAAACTTCTGTGTAGCCCGTGCAGCTACCAATTCGAGTGTTTCTACATACGATTTTTTTGCTTCCCGGTAACGTACCGGTTCAATGCGGCGGTCCCATTTCAAACTGTTGTATCCGAAGAGCGACTGGCGGTAACCTATATTAATAGGTGAAGTCTGCCAAGCCGTTGTATGATCACTGAAGAGATCCATGCGTTGCGCTGCCGTCTCTATGAAAAGTGAACCTCCGGTCCAGGGAATATTCTGAGTCAGGCTTAGGGTGAGGTCTGTGCTGAGCATATTCTGTTCTATGAACTTTACAGTTCCGTCTCCCAGTGTTACTTTGTTGATGGCCCGGTTTAAATTGGGGTCCGAAGTCAGGCTCAAAGCAGGCAAATAGTTTGCTTTATAATATTTGTAATTCCAGTAAGCCGAACGGAAACTATGGCGTGCCGTTTGTGCGTCCGGCGACTGAAGCTTGGCAAGCTTCACGGTTTCGTCCAAAGAGAGCTCCATCGTGTGTTCCTGTGCGGCGACCAATGAGATGCAACTGCATCCGGCAATAATAAATATCGTTTTCAGATTCATTGTGTATTTACTTTTTATATAAATCATTCAAAAGGTATGCCATGAATGTAAGTTGCTTTTTAATAGCATTTTATATGTGCGCGCTTCTTTGTCTTCATGTGCATATACGCACAAAAATAGTGCGAATTAGCACACACAACGCATGAATATAATCTGTATCTTTGCCCTCAGCCTAAAGGTAAGCAGTTGTATCCGGCTTACATTGGCATCATTGCATAGTGAGATAAGATGTACGAGATGTATAACCGGGATATGACGAGCTGTACAACTGGTATATCTCATCTTTTAAAGGAACATAAATTAGCTCGTAATATAATATGGAACAGCTTGGAAAGATATTAATTGTAGATGATAATGAAGATGTATTGTTTGCCCTCAATCTTTTGCTCGAACCTTATACCGAAAAGATTAAAGTGGCTACTACCCCCGATCGCATTGAATATTTTATGACTACTTTCGGCCCGGACATCATCCTGCTCGATATGAATTTTAGCCGTGACGCCATCAGTGGGCAGGAAGGATTTGAGAGCCTGCAACAGATTCTGAAGATTGACCCGCAGGCAATCGTGATTTTTATGACGGCATATGCCGATACGGACAAAGCTGTACGGGCCATCAAGGCAGGTGCAACAGATTTTATTCCCAAGCCATGGGAGAAAGAGAAACTTCTGGCAACCTTGTCTTCGGGCATGAAACTCCGACAGTCACGTCACGAAGTGAATATGCTGAAGGAACAGGTGGAAGTATTGAGCGGACAGGGAGGATCAGAGAACGAGATCATCGGTGAGTCGGCAGCCATGCAAGAAGTGTTTGCTACCATTAATAAATTGAGTGAAACGGATGCGAATATCCTGATCTTGGGCGAGAATGGTACCGGAAAGGATGTGATTGCCCGTTTGCTCTATCGTTGTTCTCCCCGTTACGGAAAGCCCTTTGTGACAATTGATCTGGGTAGTATCCCCGAACAATTGTTTGAAAGTGAATTGTTTGGTTATGAGAAGGGTGCTTTCACCGATGCCCGGAAAGCGAAAGCCGGGCGGATGGAAGTGGCTACGGGCGGAACTTTGTTTCTGGATGAAATAGGTAATCTTTCACTTCCAATGCAATCGAAGTTACTGACTGCGATTGAGAAGAGGCAAATCAGTCGGTTGGGTTCCACTCAGTCGGTGCCTATCGATGTACGTCTGGTATGTGCAACCAATGCGGATATCCGGGCAATGGTGGATGAAGGAAACTTCCGTCAGGACTTACTTTACCGCATCAATACGATAGAAATCCATATTCCTCCCCTGCGTGAACGTGGTAATGACGTCATCTTGCTGGCCGAGTTCTTTCTGGAACGTTATGCCCGCAAGTATAAAAAGGATATGCATGGGCTGACGCGTGAGGCGAAGAATAAATTGTTGAAATATAACTGGCCCGGCAATGTGCGCGAGTTGCAACACACCATAGAGCGTGCTGTGATTCTGGGCGACGGCTCTCTGCTGAAGCCGGAGAATTTCCTTTTCCACTCTTCTGTACGGCAGAAAAAAGAAGAGGAAGTACTTAATCTGGAACAGTTGGAACGGCAAGCCGTAGATAAAGCCATGCGCCTGAGCGAAGGCAATATCACCCGGGCGGCCGAATATCTGGGAATCACCCGTTTTGCTCTTTATCGTAAACTCGAAAAACTCGGCTTATGAAACGCTATTCTATCAGTGTAGTGCTACACATCCTTTTGTTGGTAGTACTCTCCATCGGAGGATATCTGCTCTTCCATTACGAATTGTGGTTTAGCACTTTGATTGTGACACTTTTGCTGATTGCCACAGGAGTGCACCTCTATTCCATTCAGATGAGATTGGCAGGCATGATGCGGCGACTGACGGATAGCATCCGCTTCAATGATATGACGCAAAGTTTTCAGCCGCCGTTTAAAAGCAGGATGATGGTTGAACTGGCGGATGAACTCTCGCAAACGCTGAAATTGTTCCGAGGCAGACTGCTTGAGGAAGAAGTAAAGCATCAATATTATGAGAATCTGTTAAGTAAGGTAGATACGGCTGTGATGGTGACCGATCGTTCAGGCCGGGTAGAATGGATGAATCATGCGGCTGTGGCTTTAGTCGGGCAAGAAACCCAATTGCCTCAGGAATGGCTTACCACTTCTTGGAACGAGACGCAAGTAGTACACATCCGGCAGCAAGGAACTTCTGTCGAAATGGCTGTGTCCTGCACCCTGTTTGCTGCACAAAACAAGGAAAGGTTACTGGTCAGTCTGAAAAATATCCATTCGGTATTGGAACGTAACGAGATGGAGGCCTGGCAAAAATTGATACGGGTATTGACTCATGAGATTATGAACTCTATTACTCCTATTATTTCTCTGTCTGAAACATTGAGTGAACGTGGAATACCCGAACGGCTTAGCGAGAAAGAATACGGTGTCATGTTGCAGGCTATGCAGACCATTCATCGGAGAAGCAAGGGACTGCTCGGGTTTGTGGAAAACTATCGTCGGCTGACCCGTATCCCTACTCCTGTCTGTGCGTTGGTGATGGTAGACGAACTTTTTTCTGATCTGAGGAAACTATTTCCAGATGCGTTTATCCATTTTGCGGCTACACATAGAGGTGCTACTCTCTACATCGATCGTGCACAGATAGAACAGGTATTGATTAATCTGATTAAAAACGCGAAAGAAGCCTGTGGACAAAGTACTGCTCCGCAGATTGAAGTAGAATTGGAACAAATACCCGGAAAAGTCTGCAGTTTGACGGTCCGTGATAACGGTGAGGGCATTCTTCCGGAAGTGATGGATAAAATATTCGTTCCGTTTTTTACGACGAAACCTTCGGGGTCCGGTATCGGACTCAGTTTGTGTAAACAGATTATGAATCTGCATGGGGGCACTATCACTGTTTCCTCAGAGATAAGTAAAGGCAGCTGTTTTACACTGATGTTTCCGGGAAGATAGGGGCTGTTAACCCCTATCCAATCCGCTCATGTCCGGATTGAGTTCTTTTACTGCATCGCGCACTTCTTTTTTGGTGGCTTCGCTGTAAGTTCCGGTTTGCTGTACGGGTACTTTGTCTTTAAGTACCTTTTCAGCCTTCTTCTGTTCTTCCGATGAAGTTTTCTCTTTTTCAGTATTCATAAGTCCGATCTCCTTTATTTAGTTAATAATAATGTAAACACCCCCACAGATGGATGGTTCATTACATTTTAGTTATTTTCTGTTTCTAATTCTTTGATTTCTTTGTTCAGGAATACCGATAATATGGTTCTTACGACAACGATACCGCCTAAAATAATCAGTTCGTTCATTGTAGGCTCCAATACAGTTTTCAGGATGTCCGAAGCAATCAGAAATTCTAACCCCAATAATAAATAGGTTCCGAATACGGCTCTCAGCTTCCGTATATTAGTTGGGGTATAGGTGCCGGTTATCCTCTTCAGTTCATTGAGGATAAAAGAGAGGATAGCAATCAGCGCCCCATAAGTGACAATCAGCAAGCTGATGACACTGATAATAGTAGCCAGTAGACTTAAAAATTGTGTAAGCATAAAAGTTGTTATTTTTGTGATGGATAAAGCGGGTTACCTGTCTCGTCTACTTCCGTCCAATCCTTTACGCTGACGGAAGGAATAGAAACGGAACTGCCATTGATCACCGCACTGAATAAGTAAGAATCTCCGGCTTTCAACTCTCCGCTTGGGACAGGGATCTGAACGCTATAAGTTTTCGAATTGTTGTTTCCATCTGTTTCCACTTCAAGCGTAAGTGTCATCGGATCATTGGTCTGCAGTGGAAGCATGATATATTGCGCCAGAAATCCATTAATGCCCATTTTATCGGGTTTGTCATATGATGTTGCGGGAGGAATAATTCCGGTGGAGAGTGTCATGCTCGCTCCTGGAACCGGCGGAGTGATAGTAGCTGATAGTAGCCTGCTTAATTGAATACCATCTCCGGCAGAGACTTCAACGACAACTTGTGTACAGGCATGTTGGAATACAATGGGAATATTGATCTGTGCACTGCTTACATCCTGGTCGGTACTACCCCACCAAAGATAATCGATGCCATTGAATAAAGGTTCTGACTCTTGTCCGGTAAAAGAAGGTGGTATGGTTGAGAAGTTGTCGGATACGGCGTAAAAATTATAGATGCCGTTCGCAAGATACATTTTATACCCGTCTTTTCCGGATAATACCCCCGGAGAGGAAGTGATGTACAATCCTTCGGCAAACAGAGTTTCCTGACTGGTGGTACTCTGTGCCTTTTGATAGGCGTACAAAGTGCTCTTGATTCCTTTTTTCATAGGAGACATGGCACGGGTCAGGTTTCGGCTTTCGACAGAAGCATTGAAAGTGACGAGTGTCGTCTCCTTTTGTGGAGTTTCGGGAAGATTATCTTCTCCGTTGCCATAAATAATGGTGGTATTTTTGGCACAACTGCCCATAAACAAAGCCATACCGGCAAAAGCAATGAAATACATAGGTTTAGGAATTCTAAGTCTCATGATATTTGTTTTTATAGTGATGTTTCTGTATTATACGTTTGAAACGGGATTTAGTTCACAGCTTTCGGAAATATTGCCGGAAAGTACCGTTTAAAATCTATCTAATAGTATCAAACTTCATTAACAGAGAGAACTTTTTCTATGTTTTATTGTCATTATAGCATAACAATAAAACGTAGAACATATGGCTAAAGTAATTAATAGGGATGTACCTATCGCAGAAGAAAATACCACCCTGACCGGTCAGCCGGCATCGAACATGTATGATGACTGGAGTGAAGAGATGGTGGATCGTGCAGACAATGTGTATGATGATACCAAAAAGAAACCTGCCCAAAGCAAAAAGATAAGAGAAAAGAAGATCAAGGAAATAGATGAAGTGATCAAAGAGGATCTTGAATAACTTGTCTCTGTCGTGTGTTTAGCATAAAAGTCCTGATTCTGGCGGAATCGGGACTTTTTAGGTTAATAGCTTCTATTTTTCTTATATATCCAAATGCGTGACTGATAGGATGTTAAAAAATAAATATGAAAAAATGCTTCTTTCACTATTGCATATTTAAAAATAGTCCCTATCTTTGCACCGCTTTTGAAAGGAACTTCCCTATAAGAACGGGGTGTAGCGCAGTCCGGTTAGCGCACCTGCTTTGGGAGCAGGGGGTCGTGGGTTCGAATCCCGCTACCCCGACGAAGTCAAAGGGAGTTCTTCATTAAAAGTTTTCGGGGTGTAGCGCAGTCCGGTTAGCGCACCTGCTTTGGGAGCAGGGGGTCGTGGGTTCGAATCCCGCTACCCCGACAATAAAAAAACACTGGTAATTAAGTTTGCAACTTAACTATCAGTGTTTTTTATTTATCAGATGGGTATTAAAAGGATTTAAGTTCTTCTTCAAATTTGGTGATAAGTTTTCTTTTACTCATGGAATCTAATTCCGTTTTCGGAAGTGTAAGCCCTCGCTTATAGTTGACAAAAAAGCAAGTATCCCGGCTTTCCCCCGAAGAGTCCATCCGTGAGGTGAAGAAGCGAATTTTAGGATAAACCATCTGAAAATCAATATCTTTAAAAAGTAAGATTTCTGTTCTCAAAAGCTTGTTTTAACACAGAGTTAAAGCTTATTCTTTGGATGTGAATAACAAGTTCTTTAAATGCAAAAGACTTGTTGTTTGCGCACAAGAACCTGACAACCTGCAAAAGGCGTTAACAATGTTAATTGAAGAAAGGTATAAGGATGAAGATACCGGCTCGGACGCCGCAAATTCACTTCCGAAACTCGAGTTATCTTATTCAGGCGGTGTCTGGTCTTTCTTATTAAAGCAAGCAAAAAGGACAATTATCAACTTGAAAATAAAGAAATAAAGAATTTAGCACCAAATTTGAAAAAGAACCAGGATTTATGATTCTTCAAGAATGAAAATACTGCAAAAAACGCAAATTTTAAAATGTTATCCATATAATTCTACTTATGCCAACCTGTGAAACAGAAAGATGAGAAGCTCCCATTGAAAATTAGCATATCGTACATGCAGCAATTTACACTGATAAACTTAAATGCTTTCTTTCTCTTCTAAAATGGGATACAAGAAGGGAATAATTTGTAGAATAGCCAACCATCTTATATATACCTTTAATTGTTATCTCTCAAATGAATCGGGCTATTGAAAGTAGAAAAAAAATTGAAGTTAAGCGTTCTCAATTGACCGATTTGCGGGATAGTGATACTTTATGCGATGATTCTGATATGGTGATATTCATTCATTGCCTGGAATATTATGAGATATTTCAAGATTATAAAGGAAACGATCTTTGCGGTATGCCTGAGATAATTATTGCCAAACTCCGTAATAGTGCTCTTGTTGATGGTTTCTTGCGGTTCAATGGTGAATTGGTTATGTAATTGTTGATGTACATCGTATAATACCAAGAATACCATCTGTGACAGAACGCTTGCACGGCTTTATAGATGGAACTTGTGTTAGTTTTTTCACATTTTCAGATAAAAATCCCGGGTGAGTTCTATATACTTTTCACTATATTGATGACGGGAGGTTTCAGTCAGTAATTCTTCTGTTTCGCATGTCTGTTTGGTGAATCTAAATGAAATTAGAGTTCGTTTGGGAGCTCCGCCGGGCTTGGTTATGATAAAGAGTTGACGTGAAGGATATAGCCCATATTTATGAGCAAGTGTTTTAATTTGCTCACCGACATCCATTGGTATCACTATAGTGAATGTTCCCCCTTGCGAAAGTAGTCCGGATACACCTGCTAATAATTCTTCATATGTCAGACTGTCGTTGTGACGGGCTTTATTACGTTGTTCGTCAGAACACTTTAATGAAGCGTTAAAGTAAGGAGGATTGGAAACTATTGTATCAAATTTAGAAATACCATTTTTACTGCTATAATGTTTAAAATCTTGTTGGATTACCTCTATTCTATTTTTCCAGGGCGAGCGGTTTATGTTTTCTGTTGCTTGGGCAGCAGCGGCTTCATCAATCTCAAGAGCTGTAATGGAAGCTGTACTGCGCTGGGCTAACATAAGTGCCACCAGTCCTGTGCCGGTACCAATGTCGAGAATGCGGACTGAGGATTTTACGGGAGTCCATGCCCCGAGCAGGACGCCGTCTGTACCTACCTTCATGGCACATTTATCGTGCCAAACGGTAAACTGTTTAAACTGAAAATAAGGTTGGCTCATTTAGCTAATAAATAATTAAGTTCGCCAAAAATAGGTAAATATTGTGATATGACATTCCGTCCGTATTATTATTTGGCATTGTTTTTGTGTTTTTATCGAACAGATGTTTTATTCTTAATGAAGAATCGATTAACTTTGCGAACGTTTTATGCTCGCTGATATGACATAAACTAATTTATACGAAATGAAGAAAGAAAGATATTTAAGAGAGATGGATGACCAGAATGATAACGCATTTTCATTGATTGCCGATTTTGACGGAAATGAAGATCAAGTGTTTGATATTAAGGTTGGTGAAACTCTTCCGGTTCTCCCCCTCCGTAATATGGTATTGTTTCCCGGAGTATTTATGCCTGTTTCTGTAGGTAGAAAATCATCTTTGAGATTGGTGAGGGAAGCTGATAAGAAAAAATCCTATATTGCAGTAGTTTGCCAGAAAATGGCAGAAACAGACGAACCGGCATTCGAAGATTTGCATCCAATCGGAACGATAGGTAAGATTGTACGTGTGCTTGAAATGCCTGACCAGACGACAACAGTCATTATCCAAGGGATGAAACGCCTGGAGTTGAAGAACATTACAGAAACACATCCATACCTGAAAGGAGAAGTGAACATTATCGACGAAGAGATACCTTCGAAAGACGATAAGGAGTTCCAGGCATTGGTAGAAACCTGCAAAGACCTAACAATACGATATATTAAGTCATCGGACTCTTTACATCAGGAATCGGCGTTTGCCATCAAGAACCTGACGAATCACATGTTCCTGGTAGATTTTATCTGCACAAACCTTCCATTAAAGAAGGACGAGAAAATAGAATTGTTACGCATCGATTCTTTGCGCGAACGTACCTATCGGTTACTTGAAATTTTGAACCGCGAGGTACAACTGGCCGAAATTAAAGCATCTATCCAGATGCGTGCTCGTGAAGATATTGACCAGCAACAGCGTGAATATTTTCTGCAACAGCAGATAAAAACCATTCAGGATGAATTGGGTGGCGGAGGCCAGGAACAGGAAATAGAGGAAATGCGTCAGAAAGCGGAACACATGAAGTGGAGTTCCGAGGTGCATGAGACTTTTCTGAAAGAATTGGCTAAACTGGAACGTACTCATCCTCAATCACCTGATTACAGTGTGCAGTTAAATTATCTGCAGACGATGCTTAATCTTCCGTGGGGAGTATATACCACTGACAATCTGAATCTGAAGAATGCGGAAAAGACTCTTAATAAAGATCATTACGGTCTGGAAAAGGTGAAAGAGCGTATTCTGGAACATTTGGCGGTACTGAAGTTGAAAGGTGACATGAAGTCTCCTATTATCTGTTTATATGGTCCTCCGGGAGTCGGTAAGACGTCATTGGGTAAATCCATTGCCGCTGCATTGAAACGGAAATATATCCGTATGTCATTGGGAGGTGTGCACGATGAAGCGGAAATTCGCGGACATCGTAAAACTTATATCGGTGCAATGCCGGGACGTATCATCAAAAACCTGATAAAAGCCGGATCTTCTAATCCGGTGTTTATTTTGGACGAGATTGATAAAGTAAGTGCCGATCGTCAGGGAGATCCTTCTTCTGCTTTGCTTGAAGTGCTTGATCCGGAGCAGAATACGGCTTTCCATGATAATTTTCTGGATGTGGATTATGACTTGTCTAAAGTGATGTTTATCGCTACGGCAAACAATTTAAATACTATCCCGGGACCATTGCTCGACCGTATGGAGTTAATCGAAGTAAGTGGTTATATCACCGAGGAAAAAGTGGAGATCGCACGGAAACATTTAGTGCCGAAAGAATTGGAAGCAAACGGTATGAAGAAAACCGATATCAAGATTCCAAAAGACACCTTGGAGGCTATTATAGAATCATATACACGTGAAAGCGGTGTGCGCGAACTGGAAAAGAAGATCGGTAAGATCCTTCGTAAGTCCGCCCGTCAATATGCTACGGATGGTTTCTTTTCCAAAACCGAAATTAAACCGGCTGATTTGTACGACTTCCTGGGGGCTCCGGAATATACACGTGATAAATATCAGGGCAACGATTATGCCGGTGTGGTAACAGGTTTGGCATGGACAGCTGTAGGAGGTGAGATCTTGTTTGTCGAAACCAGCTTGAGCCGTGGCAAAGGCGGTCGTCTTACTTTAACCGGAAATTTGGGTGAAGTAATGAAAGAGTCTGCAATGTTGGCACTTGAATATATCAAAGCACACGCTTCACTTCTGAACCTGAATGAAGAAATCTTTGATAACTGGAATATTCATGTCCATGTTCCCGAAGGAGCTATTCCCAAAGACGGTCCTTCGGCAGGTATCACAATGGCTACTTCATTGGCTTCTGCTTTGACACAGCGTAAAGTAAAGGCTAACCTGGCTATGACCGGCGAGATTACCTTACGTGGTAAGGTGCTTCCGGTGGGTGGTATTAAAGAGAAGATTCTGGCTGCTAAACGTGCCGGTATCAAAGAGATCATCATGAGTGCCGAAAATAAAAAGAATATTGACGAAATACAGGATATATATCTGAAAGGACTGACTTTCCATTATGTGAATGATGTAAAAGAAGTTTTTGCTATTGCGTTGACCCAGGAGAAGGTTGCCGATGCCATTGATTTATCCGTAAAGAAAGCCAGCCAGGAATGACATTCGAACTACAATATACAGACGCAAAAAGTAATGCCCGTGCCGGTCTGATCACGACAGCCCACGGGCAAATACAAACCCCTATATTTATGCCGGTAGGTACAATCGGCAGTGTGAAAGGAGTACATCAGACTGAATTGAAAGAGGATATTCAAGCTCAGATTATTCTGGGAAATACGTATCACCTTTATTTGCGTCCGGGACTGGAGGTGCTCGAGAAGGCCGGTGGGTTGCATAAGTTCAATGGATTTGATCGTCCGATGCTGACCGATAGCGGTGGTTTTCAGGTGTTTTCTTTATCCGGAATTCGTAAATTGCGTGAAGAAGGAGCTGAATTCCGTTCACATATCGATGGAAGTAAGCATATCTTCACTCCCGAAAAAGTAATGGACATCGAACGTATTATCGGTGCCGACATTATGATGGCATTTGATGAGTGTCCGCCGGGAGATTCGGATTATGAATATGCCAAAAAGTCATTGGGATTGACGCATCGCTGGCTTGACCGTTGTATTCAACGGTTCAACGAGACGGAACCTAAATATGGCTACAATCAGTCTTTGTTTCCAATTGTGCAAGGATGCGTATATCCTGATTTACGTAAACAATCCGCAGAGTATATAGCTTCTAAAGGTGCAGATGGCAATGCCATAGGCGGACTCGCTGTAGGCGAGCCTGTAGACAAGATGTACGAGATGATAGAGTTAGTGAATGAAATACTTCCGAAGGACAAACCTCGTTATCTGATGGGTGTGGGCACGCCGGTTAATATTCTTGAGGGCATTGAACGTGGAGTTGACATGTTCGACTGTGTAATGCCTACCCGTAACGGGCGAAATGGAATGTTGTTTACGAAAGATGGTATCATGAATATGCGTAATAAAAAATGGGAAGCAGACTTCTCTCCTATTGAGGCTGATGGTGCTTCGTATGTGGACACGTTGTACAGTAAAGCATATCTGCGCCATTTGTTTCATGCTCAGGAACTGTTGGCCATGCAGATAGCATCTATCCATAATCTGGCGTTTTATTTGTGGTTGGTGGGAGAAGCACGCAAGCACATTATTGCAGGGGACTTTTCAACCTGGAAACCTATGATGGTGAAAAGAGTGTCAACAAGACTATAAACTTATGAGAAGCAATCGGTTTATTAAACGCCTGGACTTGTATATCATCAAGAAATTCTTGGGGACATACGTGTTTGCTATTGCATTGATTATTTCTATTGCAGTAGTATTCGACTTTAACGAGAAAATGGATAAGTTTATGGAGCGAAGTGCACCGTGGTCGGCTATCATCTTCGATTACTATATGAACTTCATTCCTTATTTCGCAAATCTGTTCAGTCCGTTGTTCGTATTTATTGCTGTCATATTCTTTACTTCAAAGTTGGCCGAGAACTCTGAGATTATCGCGATGTTCTCTACCGGTATGAGTTTTAAACGCATGCTACGTCCTTATATGATATCGGCCGGTATCATCGCGATCTCTACCTTTATATTAGGATCGTATGTTATCCCGAGGGGAAGTGTGACGCGTTTGGATTTTGAAGATAAATACGTAAAGAAAAAAAAGACTACTTATGTACATAACATACAGTTGGAGATCGACACAGGCGTGATTGCTTATATTGATAATTATCAGGATTATAACAAAACGGGAAACCGCTTTTCGCTGGATAAGTTTGTAGATAAGAAGCTGGTGTCTCATTTGACCGCCCGCAGTATAACTTATGACACTACAGCTGTTAATAAATGGACGATCAAGGATTATATGATTCGTAATCTAGACGGATTGAAGGAGACAATTATCCGTGGGGATAAACTGGACTCCATCATACCGATGGAACCTGCCGATTTTATGATCATGCGTAATCAACAGGAAATGCTGACCAGTCCGCAATTAAGCGCTTATATTGATAAACAGCGCCAAAGAGGCATCGCTAATATCAAAGAGTTCGAGATCGAGTATCATAAGCGGATCGCCATGTCATTTGCATCGTTTATCCTGACTGTAATCGGAGTATCTCTTTCTTCAAGAAAAACAAAAGGGGGAATGGGGTTACATTTGGGAATCGGGCTTGGTTTGAGTTTCTCATACATCCTGTTCCAGACCGTAGCATCCACTTTCGCAGTGAATGGAAATATGCCTCCGGTGATCGCAATGTGGATTCCTAACTTACTATATGCACTGATTGCATTTTACTTATATAGAAAGGCTCCCAAATAATGGAGTGCATCTGAATATGAAAGGTCTAAAAATAAGAATTTCCGCCTGCTCCTGTGAAATCACAAGTGCGGGCGGAATTTTTTGTTGTATTCATTTCCTCTTTTGTCTCGTTCCCAAGACCGAAGTCCTGTAGGGAACCCCCACTTTCTTCTTACGCCTTAAAATCAACCTTTGATTTTGTTTGCATAAGCAGAAAGTTCTGCAGCAGAGATGTTTTTGGCTATAATCACACCATTTCCATCCAATAAATAGTTAGTGAAACCCCGGTTCAAACGGTATTTCTTAAACAAGCCGGAGCTTTCGCCTTTAGTTTCCACGAAACAGGTGGGCGTAACTATTTGGTCCTTACGAATGGTTTCTTTAAATACCGACTGGTACTCGTCAAACGAAACGGAAACCATTTCCACATCTTGAGAAGTTGATCGAAGCGCATTGCTTAAACTTGCGTTTTGCATCCGGGACTGCGCATCATAACTTGCCCAGAAACTAAGCAGCACATATTTACCTTTCAAATCGGTTAAATCAAGATTGTGCTGTACATCTGACGTAGTTTCGATTCTGAAATCAGGGGCTACGTCACCCACGTTCAAACCTCCGGTGGGTTTGTCTTTTTCTACGAAAGAAGTCAAGGAACTAATTAGTAATACAACAAAAATCCATTTTACATGCCTCATGTAATTCGGTTTTAGTTAATACTATCCGGGACTGTCCTCTAAACAGTGGTCTCTCCCCGAAACATCGTCTTTTTAGGCACAACAGAGAGGAATCTGTTGACTGTCAAGGCCTTTAATTCAGAAACCGGGTGCAAAGGTAAGTAAATATTATTTCAACTTCCAAATAAACAAGTAAATTTCTCACTTTTTAGGTGCAGTTTTTTATGTTATTTAGCATAAATACTGGGAATTTTCTCCTACTTTTGCAGGATACTTAATGAACAATCCGCTATGCAACCATCAAAAACAGAACTAATTCTGATCCGTATCACCGGTGAAGATCGTCCGGGACTCACAGCTTCCGTAACAGAAATATTGGCAAAATACGATGCTACTATTTTGGATATTGGTCAGGCAGACATTCATAATACTCTTTCGTTGGGTATTCTTTGTATGACTGAGGAGCAACTTTCGGGATTTATGATGAAAGAGTTACTTTTCAAAGCATCTTCTTTGGGAGTGACTATTCGTTTCTATCCAATTTCTGCGGAAGAATACGAAAGCTGGGTAAATCTGCAGGGTAAGAACCGTTATATTCTTACTTTGTTGGGACGTAAGCTCACTGCTCGTCAGATTGCAGCGGTAACCCGCATCTTAGCTGAACAGGACATGAATATTGATGCTATCAAACGTCTGACCGGACGTATTCCATTGGACGAAAGGAAAATGCACACTCGTGCTTGCATTGAGTTTTCAGTTCGTGGTACCCCCGGGATAAAGAAGCTATGCAGGGACAATTGATGAAGTTGGCCAGTGAACTTGAAATGGACTTCTCTTTCCAGCTCGACAATATGTATCGTCGTATGCGTCGTCTAATCTGTTTTGATATGGATTCTACCTTAATAGAGACCGAAGTGATTGACGAGCTGGCTATGCGTGCGGGTGTAGGGGCCGAAGTAAAAGCAATCACCGAACGTGCCATGCGCGGGGAGATTGACTTTACGGAAAGCTTTCGCGAACGGGTTGCATTGTTGAAGGGGCTGGACGAGTCTGTTATGCAAGAGATTGCCGAGAGTTTACCAATTACCGAAGGAGTCGATCGTCTGATGTATGTACTGAAGAAATATGGTTATAAAATTGCTATTCTTTCGGGAGGCTTTACCTATTTCGGACAGTACTTGCAGAAAAAATATGGTGTTGATTATGTATATGCTAATGAACTTGAAATAGTCGATGGCAAACTGACAGGCCGTTATCTGGGAGATGTAGTGGACGGAAAGCGTAAGGCGGAATTGCTCCGGCTGATTGCTCAGGTAGAAAAAGTGGATATTGCTCAAACCATTGCCGTGGGTGACGGAGCCAATGATTTGCCAATGTTGGGGATTGCAGGTCTTGGCATAGCCTTTCATGCAAAGCCTAAAGTAGTAGCCAATGCCAAGCAGTCTATTAATACAATTGGGCTTGATGGGGTACTCTATTTTCTGGGCTTTAAAGACTCATATCTGAATATGTAAGAGTGGGAATAATAAAAGAACCCGAAAAATTTGTACTACGTAGTGAATTTTCTATCTTTGCGAGCAAATAAAAAGAAACGATGAAGTTTTCCGAATTACAATTAAATGACAATGTACTTGAAGCACTCGACGCTATGCGTTTTGAGGAATGTACTCCCATACAAGAACAAGCGATTCCTGTAATACTTGAAGGTAGAGATTTAATAGCAGTAGCGCAAACGGGAACCGGAAAGACGGCTGCCTTTTTGTTGCCTATATTGAATAGATTGTCCGAAGGCGGACACCCGGAGGATGCTATTAACTGTGTGATCATGTCCCCTACTCGTGAACTGGCTCAGCAAATAGACCAGCAAATGGAAGGATTTTCTTATTTTATGCCTGTTTCAAGTGTAGCTGTCTATGGTGGAAATGACGGAATACTTTTCGAACAACAGAAGAAAGGCTTGATGCTCGGGGCTGATGTGGTTATAGCTACACCGGGACGCTTGATTGCACATCTGAGTTTGGGTTACGTTGATTTATCCCGAGTTTCTTATTTTATTCTGGATGAAGCGGATCGCATGCTTGATATGGGCTTTTACGAAGATATAATGCAGATTGTAAAATACTTGCCCAAGGAACGTCAGACCATTATGTTTTCTGCTACCATGCCCTCCAAGATACAGCAATTGGCCAATACTATTCTTAATAATCCGGTGGAGGTCAAACTGGCAGTATCAAAACCGGCTGAAAAAATCGTTCAGGCTGCCTATGTTTGTTACGAGAATCAGAAATTAGGCATTGTACGAAGTCTCTTTGCGGAGGAAGTTCCTGAAAGAGTGATCATCTTTGCATCTTCCAAATTAAAGGTAAAGGAGGTTGCAAAAGCCTTGAAAATGATGAAATTGAATGTCGGAGAGATGCATTCGGATCTTGAGCAGGCACAACGTGAGTTTATTATGCATGAGTTCAAATCGGGACGTATTAATATTCTGGTTGCTACGGACATCGTATCCAGAGGTATTGATATTGATGATATCCGTTTAGTCATCAATTTCGACGTACCGCATGACAGTGAGGATTATGTACACCGCATTGGACGTACTGCGCGTGCAAATAATGATGGAGTCGCTCTTACGTTTGTTAATGAAAAAGAACAGACAAACTTTAAAAATATCGAGAACTTTCTTGAGAAGGAAATTTATAAGATTCCTGTACCTTCAGAATTAGGAGAAGCACCTCAATATAACCCTCGTTCGAATAATAGTGGCGGAAGAGGAGGAAGAAACTTTCGAAATGGAGGTAGAAGAAACAGTAATGGGGGACGCTCTGCATCACCCAGATCGGGCAGAAAATAAGCGTACGCTTTCTGCCCCCTACCCTTTTTTTCTAAAATATGTCTCTTTGATATCTTTTACAATCAGATGCTTATTTGTATTTAGCAGCTGCTATATTCAATTGTCCATTAAAGCTAATGGTCAAATTCACAAGATTGCATACCGGACTTTCCGGAATGCAAACTAAGGCTTGGTAATGATAACCTGTGCGATCAATTCCTGTAAAATTCATATCGGACAAAATGGCTTGTTGCAAAAAGTCGGCAGGAATCACATCAACAAACATTTGTTTGGTGATATCTTTGGCATATAGACTCTTTTTGCCTTCATACACACATATATGCATCACGTTATCATAATAAATGTTGTCCATACTGATGCCATCGTCTGAATATGTTGTTTTTACTACTTTCATTTGTGACGGATTAATGTATACGTAGGCTCTGTAACGGACACCATCGTATATTACTACACTATCTTTTTTAGTAACTTCCGTATAAGTTGGGATAACTTCTGCAGATTTGCGAGAGAATACCAATGTATCATTCGGATCTTCTGATTTATGCAACTTGACAATGTTGTCAGCCAGAGAATGAAACCAAAAAGAGTATTCACTCTGTTTGTCAATCTGGTATCGGGTTATATCTTTGCCATATGTATAAAGAGTATCTTTTAAAACCTTGAAGTAAACCGGAGTGCTCTGAGTGTCGGCATAATATATAGTATCTCCGATTATGCGCATCAGGGGAGTTTCTGTTTCATCATCAAGCCAAATGCCTTGGAGGATTTCTTTAGCTTTGGGGTCTTCATTGTCTTCAGAGGGCTGTTGTCCTTTGCCATTATTGCATGCTACGAATAAGACCATCAGTAACAATGTTGCAATGTACTTTATCATCTGTTTAATTTTGTGCAAAATTACTCATTTATATCGATAAAGATATAAAAAGGAGCTGAAAAGTAAGTCGGGGATTACAAAAAAACTCCTGACTTTTCAGCTCCGTTATTACTTTTTTGAGGATATGGATATTGGATATTATTTACCGATGCAGTGGTATATAAAGCCTTGTTCCTCCATTTCTTTTTTATCATAAATGTTACGACCGTCCATGACTACCTGTTGTGACATTGTCTTTCTCACAACAGCCCATGAAGGCAGACGGAATTCTTTCCATTCGGTAACCAGCATCAGCGCATCGGCATCCAAAACGGCATCGTACATGTCGCGTGCATAATATATGGAGTCGCCGATCCGCCTTTTACACTCATCTGCCGCTGCCGGATCATAAGCACGTACGTGACATCCTGCTTTAAGCAACTTATCAATTAATACCAGCGCAGGTGCTTCACGCATGTCATCTGTTTCGGGTTTGAATGCCAGTCCCCATAATGCAATGGTTTTGCCTTTCAGGTTTCCATTGAACTGTTTTACTAACTTATCGAATAACAGGCTTTTTTGAGCTTCATTCACATCCTCTACAGCCCGTAATACCCGCATTTGATATCCATTCTGTTCAGCCGTTTTAATCAAAGCCTTTACATCTTTTGGAAAACATGATCCGCCATAACCGATGCCCGGATAGAGGAATTTACGTCCGATACGGGTATCCGAACCGATACCACTGCGTACCATATTGACGTCAGCCCCTACCAATTCACACAAGTTCGCAATGTCGTTCATGAAACTGATCCGGGTAGCTAACATTGAGTTGGCAGCATATTTAGTCATCTCAGCAGAAGGAATGTCCATGAATATCACACGAAAGTTATTTAGCATAAACGGTTTGTAAAGCTTGGTCATTAGTTTCTCTGCACGTTCCGACTCGACGCCAATGACAACACGGTCAGGACTCATAAAATCATTAACAGCATTACCTTCTTTCAGGAATTCAGGATTCGAAGCCACATCAAATTCTATTTTGGCTCCCCGTTTGTCCAGTTCTTCCTGAATGGCAGTACGAACTTTACAGGCTGTACCTACGGGTACGGTACTCTTGGTAACTACCAGTTTATATTTTTTCATGTTCTGTCCGATAGTGCGTGCTACTGCAAGTACGTAACTCAAGTCGGCACTTCCGTCTTCATCGGGAGGGGTTCCAACAGCGGAAAACACCACTTCTACATCATCCAGGCAGCTTTCCAATGAAGTTGTAAACTTCAGTCTTCCAGCTCTGGTATTACGGATAACCATTTCTTCCAACCCATTTTCATAAATGGGAATAACACCTTTTTTAAGTGCTTCTATTTTTTCGTTGTTCGTGTCAACACAAGTGACATCCACGCCTATTTCTGCAAAACAGGTTCCTGTGACCAAACCTACGTATCCGGTTCCGACAATTGCAATTTTCATATTCTTTTGATTATTGAGGGTTTCTATTCAAAATACTCTGCTGCTCGGAAATTTCCTGCCTGCCGGTCTTTTTCCGACATGACGAGTTGTGAATCGGCAATAGGCCAGTCGATGCCCAATGCCGGATCATTGTATATTATGGAGGCTTCCGCCTGAGGAGCATATATATTATCTACTTTATAAGTAAAAACGGCCTCTTCGCTTTTCACCAGAAATCCATGAGCAAAACCACGAGGAATAAAAAGCTGGCGCTTATTGTCATCACTTAGCAATACGCTGATATGTTTTCCGAACGTGGGAGACGATTTTCTTAAATCAACAGCTACATCCAAAACTTCGCCTTTAATGACGCGTACCAGTTTAGCTTGGCAATAGTCTCCTTTCTGATAATGGAGTCCGCGCAACGTGCCGAATGAAGATTTGGATTCATTATCCTGTATAAAATTTATCTGCCCGATAGTAGCATCAAACTCTTGCTGCTTAAATGCTTCCATGAAATATCCGCGCGGATCAGAAAAAACCTTCGGCTCAATGATCCACACACCATCTATTTCTGTTTGTATATAATTCATTCGTTTCTGATGATATTATTAAGTAGCGCAAAAGTAGGCATTTTTTCTAATATGACAGGTATAGATAGATAAGAAAGGAAGGTTGAGTTTAGCATTTGTTAATAATAAAATGTGCAGTTTTATGGCATATCTTGAATTAATCTGTTAATTTTGCACACATGATTGAATTGGCACAGCATATTGAAGTATTATTATTGGAGAATGATTGTGTAATTGTTCCCGGATTTGGTGGATTTATCGCTCACTACGCTCCTGCTATGCGAGTGGCTGAAGAAAATATATTTCTCCCTCCTACCCGTGTTATCGGTTTCAATCCCCAATTGAGGTTGAATGACGGAGTATTAGTGCAATCATATATGGCTGTGTATGATACCAATTTCTCGGATGCCACAAAAATGGTGGAAAGAGAAGTGGCAGAGCTTATTGCCGTTCTCCATGAAGAAGGAAAAACTGATTTACCTAATATTGGAGAAATCCGTTATACTATTCATAACACTTACGAGTTTATTCCATACGACAATAAAATTACTACTCCTTATCTTTACGGACTCGATTCGTTTGAGATAAAAGAGTTAACGTCTTTACGACGTCCGGAAGGAGAGAAAATTCTTCCGTTCATTCCTAAAGAAAAGAAAAATCGTGAAATCAGCGTAAACTGGGCATTTTTAAGAAATGCAGTAGCAATGATTGCTGCAGTTGCATTGTTTTTTCTAATGTCTACTCCTGTCCAAAATACATATGTAGAAAAGGGCAATTATGCTCGATTGCTCCCTACTGATTTGTTTGAGAAGATAGAAAAACAATCAGTAGCAATGACTCCGGTTATGCTGAAAGCAAACGTTGCTACTCCACAAGCTAAACCGGTAACTACAAAGAAGAAAACGACGACTGTCTATAAAGCGTCTGTAACAAAACCGGTTGCAGTAAAAGAAGTAAAAGTTGCTCATCCGGAAAAGCCAATGAAAACAGCTGATGCAAAGGTTACAGAAGCTTCTTTTCCATATCATATAATCATAGCCAGTGTAGCTAATACCAAGGATGCTGAGTTAATGGCTGCCGAATTGAAAACTAAAGGTTATGCAGGTGCCAGTGTATTGACAGGTGACGGCAAAATTCGTGTTAGCATAATGTCATGTGCCAATCGTGAAGACGCTAACCGTCAATTGTTGAAATTAAGAGAGAACGAGGCTTATAAGAATGCCTGGATGCTGGCTAAATAAATATTTTTATAATGAAAAGAATTCTTTGCCCTAAGTGTGAAAATTACCTTTCTTTTGATGAAACCAAATATAGCGAAGGCCAATCATTGGTTTTTGTATGTGAACATTGTGGTAAACAGTTTAGTATCCGACTGGGAAAGAGCAAAATAAAAGCTTCCCGTAAGGAAGAGAAATTGGACGAGGAGGTATATAAAGAAGAATATGGCTGTATCGTCGTGATTGAGAACGTATTTGGTTTCAAACAAGTCCTACCCCTGCAGGAAGGTGATAACATCATTGGGCGTCGATGTATCGGTACAAATATCAATACTCCGATTGAAACCGGCGATATGAGTATGGACAGACGTCACTGCATTATCAATGTAAAACGTAACAAGCAGGGGGAATTAGTTTATACTTTACGTGATGCCCCGAGTCTGACAGGTACTTTTCTTATGAACGAAATTTTGGGTGATAAAGACCGTATTCGTATTGAAGACGGAGCTATCATTACTATTGGAGCTACTACTATTATTCTCCGTTCCGCAAGAAAAAGAGAGGAAATCTGAATTCTCAATAGAGTATGAACAGTGATATACTTTTCATGCTAATAATCTGAAAAACAGTATTTTTAGGAAGTTAATATCGTAAAGGCAGGAAGTTAACTTCTTGCAAACAAGATATTAACTTTCTATCCTTTATGAAGTTAATATCTTACCCCTTCCTTTAAAAGAGTGTTTTTCCCATATTATTTTAAAGTTTAAATTCATAAATATCTGGTTTGTCTTTGCATCTCTAAGTAATTTTTTTAATTTTGTGTTCGATAACGATAAATAAAATCGAAATATAAATAGAATATATTGTATTTATAATCAATAATATACCTTGGCTTTAATACAAATAACTATTCTGTACAATAAAAACACAAAGAAATGAAAAAATTTATGGGTAAGAACTTCCTGCTGCAAACAGAAACGGCTCAGGAATTATATCACGAACATGCATCTAAGATGCCGATTATTGATTATCACTGTCATTTAGTTCCCCAGATGGTAGCGGACGATTACCAGTTTAAATCTATAACCGAAATCTGGCTCGGTGGTGATCATTATAAATGGCGTGCCATGCGCTCAAATGGTGTGGAGGAGCGTTTTTGTACAGGAAAAGACACATCAGATTGGGAAAAATTTGAGAAATGGGCGGAAACAGTTCCATATACCTTACGTAATCCTTTATATCACTGGACTCATCTGGAATTGAAAACAGCATTTGGTATTGATAAAATATTGAACCCCAAAACAGCACGTGAAATTTATGATGAATGTAACGATAAACTGGCTTCTCCAGAATATTCTGCCCGTGGAATGATGCGTCGCTATCATGTGGAAGTCGTTTGTACGACCGATGATCCTATCGATTCATTGGAGTATCACATTAAAACACGTGAAAGTGGATTTGAAATAAAGATGTTACCCACTTGGCGGCCGGATAAAGTGATGGCTGTAGAAATACCATCAGACTTTCGTGCTTATGTTGAAAAACTATCGGAAATAAGTGAGGTCGATATCTCTGATTTTGACGATATGATAACAGCCTTGCGTAAACGCCACGATTACTTTGCCGATCAGGGATGTAAGCTGTCTGATCATGGAATCGAAGAATTTTATGCTGAAGAGTATACGGATGGCGAGATTAAAGCTATTTTCAATAAAATTTATGGTGGATCTGAACTAACAAAAGAGGAGGTTCTGAAATTTAAATCGGCTATGTTGATTATACTGGGTGAAATGGATTGGGAGAAGGGATGGACACAACAATTTCACTATGGTGCAATTCGCAATAACAACAGTCGGATGTTTAAATTGCTGGGACCTGATACTGGGTTTGATTCCATTGGTGAGTTTATGACCGCTAAAGCAATGAGTAAATTTCTGGACCGTCTGAATTCAAAAGGTAGACTGGCCAAAACAATTCTATATAATCTGAATCCTTGTGCAAATGAAATGATTGCTACTATGATAGGTAATTTTCAGGATGGCAGTATCCCCGGAAAAATTCAGTTTGGATCGGGGTGGTGGTTTCTTGATCAGAAGGATGGAATGGAAAAACAATTGAACGCCCTTTCTTTACTTGGATTGTTGAGTCGCTTTGTAGGAATGCTGACGGATTCTCGTTCTTTCCTCTCCTACCCTCGTCATGAGTACTTCCGCCGTACATTGTGTAATCTATTGGGGCGTGATGTGGAAAGCGGTGAAATACCGGCATCTGAGATGGACCGTGTCTGTCAGATGGTTAAAGATATCAGCTATTTTAATGCTAAAAACTTTTTTCAGTTTTAATTACCTGTTTATTTAACTGTTATAATAAATTAAGTCGGAAACTGGTTCTCCAAGCCTTTTTCCGGCTTTTATTTCATGAGTGGCTGGTCGGATTGGCAAAAAATCTTATCTTTGCGTTCGATTATCAATTAAAAAAAGAAAAACATAAATGAACAATTCCCCTCAGCCTGCTGCTAAAGGGTTCACAAGAGCCTTTTATGTCAGCAACACAGTCGAACTGTTTGAACGCATGGCTTACTATGCCGTGTTTATCGTTCTCACTATTTATCTATCTACAATTTTAGGTTTTAATGATTTTGAAGCAAGTATGATTTCCGGCCTTTTTTCCGGTGGATTATACTTGCTTCCTATTTTTACCGGAGCATATGCCGATAAAATCGGTTTTCGCAAATCAATGCTTGTTGCTTTTTCATTATTGACAGCCGGATACTTGGGCCTGGGAGTATTACCCACGTTACTTGAAAGTGCCGGATTAGTGACTTATGGAGAAAGCACTCATTTCGATGGACTGACGGATAGTGCCTCCCGTTGGTTGATAGTCCCGGTTCTATTTATAATTATGATAGGCGGCGCATTTATTAAATCGGTTATTTCAGCTTCTGTTGCCAAGGAAACAACTGAAGCGACTCGGGCACGCGGATATTCTATTTTTTATATGATGGTTAATATCGGTGCCTTTACCGGTAAAACGGTTATCGATCCTCTACGGAATGTTATTGGTGACCAAGCTTATATCTATATTAACTATTTCTCAGGAGTCATGACTCTCATCGCTTTGTTGGCTGTTTTCTTTTTGTATAAATCGACTCATACCGTAGGAGAAGGAAAGAGTATGCGTGAGGTCGGACAAGGTTTCTTGCGTATTGTCACTAATTGGCGTTTGCTGATCTTAATCCTTATTATTACGGGATTCTGGATGGTACAACATCAGCTTTATGCTACAATGCCTAAGTATGTTATTCGCATGGCTGGTGAAACTGCAAAACCGGGGTGGATTGCCAATGTAAATCCTTTTGTCGTTGTTTGTTGTGTGAGCTTTGTGACTCGCTGGATGGCCAGACGAAGTGCTATCACTTCGATGAATATTGGTATGTTTCTGATTCCGATATCAGCGCTGTTGATGGCATGTGGTAATCTCTTGGGCAATGAAGTTATCTCGGGAATGAGTAATATTACGTTGATGATGATTGCCGGCATCGTGGTACAAGGCTTGGCAGAATGCTTTATTTCTCCGCGTTATCTGGAATATTTCTCTTTACAAGCTCCTAAAGGTGAAGAAGGCATGTACTTAGGTTTTAGCCATCTTCACTCTTTTTTGTCTTCTATTTTTGGCTTTGGGCTCGCAGGGGTGCTGCTGACCAAGTATTGTCCGGATCCTGCCCTGTTTGACTCCAGAGAAGCTTGGGAAGCCGCCAGTGTAAATGCTCATTACATCTGGTATTACTTTGCAGCAATCGGTTTGATTGCAGCAATTGCATTGCTTATTTTTGCAAAAATCACCGATTTCATCGATAAAAAGAAGAAAGCTAACACCTGATTGTTTCCTTTTTTATGTATATTTGCCGTCACTTTGCCATAAAAGTTGACGGCAATTTGCATTTAAAAGAAGAGAATAATAATGAAGATTAGATTTATAAGCCTGGCAAGTGGCAGTAGCGGAAACTGTTATTATCTGGGTACCGAAAAATACGGCATACTCATTGATGCAGGTATCGGAATTCGTACCATAAAAAAAACGTTGAGAGATATAAATGTGACGATGGATTCGATACGCGCAGTGTTTATAACGCATGATCATGCTGATCATATCAAAGCTGTGGGGCATTTAGGTGAGAAGTTGAATATTCCGGTATATACCACAGCACGTATACATGCGGGGATTAATAAAAGTTATTGTATGACAGAAAAATTGCATGCTTCTGTACGCTATCTGGAGAAAGAAGAGCCTATGCAATTGGAAGACTTCCGCATTGAGTCTTTTGAAGTTCCACATGACGGAACAGACAATGTGGGTTATTGTATAGAAGTTGATGGTAAAGTCTTTTCTTTTCTAACAGACTTGGGAGAGATTACTCCGACTGCTGCCCGATATATCTGTAAAGCCCATTATTTGATTCTTGAAGCTAATTATGATGAAGAAATGCTTCGTATGGGACCTTATCCTACATATCTGAAAGAACGTATTTCAAGTAGTACAGGCCATATGAGTAATGTAGATACTGCCGACTTTCTTGCTGAGAATATCACGGAACATCTTCGTTATATCTGGCTTTGTCATCTGAGCAAAGATAATAATCATCCGGAACTGGCTTATAAAACGGTTGAATGGAAATTAAAGAATAAAGGCGTCATTGTTGGGAAGGATGTGCAACTGCTTGCTTTAAAGAGAAATACGCCATCAGAGCTCTATGAATTTGAGTAAGTGTGAGAAAAAAAGAATAAAAAAGATTCCTATTTGTTTTGCAATATGAAATAAAAGCCCTACTTTTGCAACCGCAAACGAGAAACAAGCACTCTTAGCTCAGCTGGTAGAGCAATTGACTCTTAATCAATGGGTCCAGGGTTCGAGTCCCTGAGGGTGTACAAAAGGAGATTATTTATAATCTCCTTTTTGTTTTTGTGACATTTTGAAATATTATCTTATCTTTGTCGCCGCAAAGAATAAAATTGATGAAAACAACTTATCTGTTTGACATACTTGTCGATTATTTGGAACTGGCTTAGCTACGGTTTCACCTTATTTTGATATGCCTTTTCTCGTAATGGTATATCTCATTCTTCTTTTCCTCCTGTATAAATGCAACAGAGGAATGATCTCATTCTTTATCTTATTTCAACTTTAATATGAATAATTGGAAGAAAAAGTTTATTATTATATGGACCGGGCAGCTATTCTCTATACTAAGTAGTTCTATTGCCCAGTTCTCTATTGTTTTGTGGATTAGTCTTAAAACTGGTTCTGCAGAAGTATTGTCATTTGCAACAATTGCTGCCCTATTGCCACAGGCGGTATTAGGTCCTTTTGCCGGTGTATTTGTCGATCGTTGGAATCGTAAGTGGACTATGATTGGAGCAGATAGCTTCGTCGCCCTTTGTTCCGGTATAATTGCATTGTTGTTTTATCTTAATACAGTTGAGCTATGGCATATATATTTTTTGCTTATGTTGCGCTCTGTCGGTGGTGCATTTCATACGCCTGCCATGAAATCGTCTGTGCCATTGCTGGCACCCGAGAAAGAGCTTATGCGCATTGCAGGTATCAATCAGGCGATTCAGTCAGTATGTAACATCGGTGGACCGGCTCTCGGGGCTATATTACTGCTTGCCTTCGACATGAGCCTTGTTATGCTTTTGGATGTATTTGGAGCCATAATAGCTTGTACAGCTTTACTTTTTGTGTATATTCCTAATCCTAAAAAAGAAAATGCTTCTGCTAAGAATGTGCTTTATGATATGCGAGATGGGTTTAATGTCATCATGCGCAACAAAGGAGTCAGTTGGGTTATGGTAACAGAAGTTCTTGTTACATTTTTTGTTATGCCTATGGTAGCTTTGATGCCATTGATGACCTTGAAGAATTTCTCGGGAACGGCATATCAGGTGAGTTTGATAGAGGCCCTTTTCGGTGCAGGCATGCTGGCCGGTGGTGCATTGCTGGGTGTTTGGAATCCTAAGATACGGAAAATTCTGCTGATTGCCACCTCTTACTTTTTACTCGGTCTGGCGTTGGCATTCTGTGGAGTGCTTCCGGCTGAAGGCTTTATCTATTTTGCCATACTAACAGTAGCACAGGGCATAGTTGTTCCGTTCTTTTCCGGACCTTTTACTTCATTGCTTCAAACTCAATTTGAACCGGCATATTTAGGACGGGTATTTTCACTTTTTGATAGCGTGAGCTTACTCCCCTCTATTATAGGGTTGTTTATTACGGGATTTGTTGCTGATAATCTGGGGATAGCCAATATTTTCATTTATTGCGGAATAGCAATTGTGCTTACCGCCGTTTTGATGATGTGTATTCCAGCCGTTAGGGATTTGGAAAGAAAAGGCAGGTAGAACGAATTTATTTATTATAAGTCATCCGTTTATGCTCACTGTTTATCTCTTGGGTTGTGAAGAGATAAACAGTGAGCATCTTATGAAATATAGTATAACTTGAATATATTAAAGACTATTGATTAGAAAATGAATTGGAATCTTCCCTGAACTACGCTGAAGTTTTGGTTGCTTATCTCTTTTATATTAGCTCCGGGTATCATATAGCTATAGTTTAATTTTACTCCGATGTATTTATTAATGTAATAATTAAGTCCAACGGAGATATCTTTTTGTTCTCCTCCCCAGATAGCAGCTTTTCCGTCATTAAGTGTTAGATAATTAAATCGGGAACAGAGCTCCAGGCTTTTTCCTTTCGGCCGGCCGGGACATGCGACTGATTCGTCATATAAATAAGTCTGACCGGCTAAAAGCCAAGAGCATTGAAGATAACCACCTTGTGCTACATAATTTTCAAATGCATCATCCCGCTTCACATGTGTGCGTATATATTCACTTTGCAGACAAAAACGGTGATAATAAACCAATAATTCGGTGCCAAACTTTATCTGATGTGTCGCATGGTCGACAGTGGCTGCAACAATGTTTCGGTTGTCAATCGTGCTCACTCCAGGAGATTTATAAGAAAATACGTTTTTGTCTTCTTCATTCAATGAACCGTCAGGAGTACGATAAGTTGTTGCAAACCCTATATGGATAAGCTTCTCATTTTCAAATACCGGTCGATATACTATCCTGCCATCCAACGCATAGCCTTGTGAAACATTTTTCAGATTATTGACATCATTGTCGGTAAATGCCCCTCCCGACAAATAGTAACGTTTACTTCTATAGCTATATGCGACTCCCATTCGCCGGCTGTTTGTCAAGGCAAGAACGACTCCGGGAGATTGATTAAAGCGAAGGTCGAAAGTACTACACAGCATTTCTAAGCTGAAGGGTTCATAAAATTGTCCAACCTGTATAGTGTGCTTTTTTTGTGTATACATTGCGTAAGCATCCTTGATTGCTGCTTTATTGCCCGTATAGCCTATTTCAACTTTCATATTCCAGTTTTGATAAGCAACTTTTGCGCCTATGCGAAGATCACCAAATTCCACTCCATTACCAAAATGGTTATCATTTTTAAGATATACGCCTCCATCCAGAAGCATTCGTCCTGTCACTTTACATTGTAGTTTGTCCGAGTTGGGCTGTGCCGAAGATAATAAAGCGTAAGATATGCCCAACAAGTAGGAAAAAGTGTGTTTTAGATATAAGTTCATTTGTTATTAGATTTTTAGCCTTGCTATTTATTTCGGATACAAAAATACATTAAAAGAAATATAGATGAAATGAATATTTATAATTTATTGATATATTGATTTTTTTTCATTAGAAGATTGTAATATAAATCTAATTAAATAGATACAGATAATTTTATAAATTATATATTATAAGAGGTATTATACATTTATCTGTTGAATTATAATAGTTTACGTAAATCGTACTATATAAAATGCTTTAATGTGCGATTAAAAAAACTTTTTTAAAACTTAATCTTTGACCGGAATATGTTTTTTCTTTACTAAATCTTAATTCAACGCTTCTTGGTCTAATATAGATTATTGTAAATGAGACAATTTATCATGTATGATTATTTATGAATGAATACTTAAAAAGATACAAGTGTTTCATTAGACAGAATAAAAGACATTCTTTAGACGAAAAAAATCCTTCAAACATTTGCAGTTTAAAAATAAAGGTTTACCTTTGCACCCGAAATCAAGAACGCTTGATAACATGCACTCTTAGCTCAGCTGGTAGAGCAATTGACTCTTAATCAATGGGTCCAGGGTTCGAGTCCCTGAGGGTGTACAATTCGTTATAAATCCACTGCATATAAAAATGTAGTGGATTTTTTATGTGTTTATTTTTATTTTGCTTCTGTTCTTCAACAAGATATTGAATTAATCGGAAATTTTTGTTGGTGCTCCTCTCTTTATATTTCTGCATCTTAGCGATGCCTTTGTCACACAACCTTCTTCGTATTGATGTTTTTCCTGATAAGTAAGGATAGTCCATCAATAATGAAACCTAAAGGTTCAGGTGGAGGAGTATCTTTTGATCCTTGGGAAAATGGTTGCTTCCTATAATTCAAGTTCATCTTGGCAGCTAAGATACAGATCTTGCGGGCCAAGATGTGTATCTTGCGAGCTAAGATGTAGATCTTAGCCCGTAAGATGGACTTTAACTATCGGTCTGAAAAGTTTATTTTCTATGTTTCAGCACTTTATAGTAAAGTGATTTGTTATTTTATAATTGGGTCTTTACAACCAATAAAAAGAAATGTATACCGCTCCTGTGGTTAAGTTCTGATTATATTTCCTTAGGTGTACTTTAATCATTTTTATGGGCTGCAATCGGACTGTCCCTTTTTACATAAAGATGAATGCCAACAAAAATTTCCGATTACTCCGTTTTTATGTATTTGATAGTAAATAGATAGATAATTATAGCAAAAAGACTGGAAAAAAATGGATTTTATTTTGTTTTTAACCTTGAAACTTACTATCTTTAGGAAATAGATTATAATTGGGGGCAATTAATAAGTCCTGGCCCACAGGCGAATGATATGAGAATACAATTTGAAATTAAGGAAAAGTTACCTGAAATAATCGGGGAAATTCTAAATTCCGAAAGATGGACGACCCTTATTAAGGAAGATATTTCAGGTAGGAAATTAGTCGTAATCCGTGATCGTGCATTCGATTCGGAGGCAACTGTGGAGATCTACTCTCGTGAGGTTACTATTAAAACAGCATGGTCCAGATACACTTATCGGCTGTTTATATTGGGAGATTGTGTGTGGTGTGAATACAACGGTGCTTATCGTGGGTTATTAGAACAAAACTTATTGCCGTCTATAACTCCTAAAGAGAGTTTATTGGATTCGGAAGTTTTGGATAGTTCATTGTATGGGCATGAAAAGAAAAAACTCCGGGAATATGCTGAGGATAATCTTAAACTGAAGAAATTCAGACGTGAGAATTTTAATGAAAATCGCACTGGAGTAGCTCCGTTTGATCATCCGAAAAAGGTGTATGACGAATTCATTAAAGAAGATTACATTGTTCCTTCTTCGGAAAATAATAATAAATAAGAATAATAAAGGAGGATTTTATACTATTCAGAGTATCAATCCTCCTTTATTTCTATAGAGGATTACTCTCTGTATCCTCCATTTCCGGTGCATCATGTATACTTTTCATTATAAATGCCCACGTGATAAGCAAAAAAGCTATATAAATAATTATATATTCCATAATCCCTTTATTTTATTGACTATATAACAGGTTGGATTTTGAAAAGATGTTCGTATTACATTTTTTTTGCATATTCGGATGAAAATAAATGCATTGTTCCTGAGAATACGATACATTTCTCCAATAATAACATCAGTAAGAGATTTATTTGTCATCAGAGTAGCCATATTCTTTAAGAGTATTTCTGCCAATCTCCTCCAAACAGCTTCTCAGAAACTTCCCTATTTTTTTCATGATCACATTCCTTTCATTTTAGTTGTCATTCGCCGATATAACAAAAATGATAATTCATGAGTTGTATTTTGATATTGCTTTTTGGGGGGATCTGGCTATTATTTGATCTGTATCAAGTAAACAATACAAAACGGATAGTTGTTTATATTATAAAATCTAAAAATATAAACTTATGATTTACAAATTTTTATTTCCTCTTAAACCAGACAGTATGGGAGCATCCGCATTCCTGCTGATTCTAAGAATCTCGTTTGGATTATTGTTAATGAATCATGGCATACAAAAATGGAGTAATTTTCAGGAACTTTCCACATCCTTTCCTGATCCGTTGGGATTAGGTTCTCCCCTCTCCTTGGGGTTGGCCATTTTTGCAGAGTTAGTATGTTCGATGGCCTTTATTATAGGTTTTCTTTACAGGTTGGCCATGATTCCAATGATCTTTACTATGGGTATTGCATTCTTTGTTATTCATGCAAATGATGCATTTGCAATGAAAGAATTGGCATTAGTATATTTGATTGTTTTTATTTTGATGTATATAAGCGGACCGGGGAAATATTCTGTCGATTATATGATAGGCCGGCAACTCCGAAACAAAAGGAAAATGTAAGCAGAAAAGTAACCTAAATTTGTTCTCTTTAGCTAAAAAGAGTATATTTGCAGATTATAACAGGATCGTTTTTATATAAATGATCCATAATATTAACCTAATAACAAATAAAAAAATTAGTATGAAAAAGAACAGATTAACTTTGGTTGCTGCCATTTTTCTCAGTGGTACTATCCTGTTTAGTTCATGTGTAGGATCATTCGGATTGTTCAATCGCATTTCGTCATGGAATCAGTCCATTGGTACAAAATTTGTAAATGAACTTGTTTTCCTTGCTTTAAATATCGTTCCGGTATATGGTGTCGCTTATCTGGCAGATGCATTGGTGATTAACTCAATCGAATTCTGGAGTGGCACCAATCCTATGGCTAATGTAGGTGATGTGAAGAAAGTAAAGGGTGAGAACGGAGATTATCTGGTAAAGACCCTTGAGAATGGTTATTCCATCACTAAAGAAGGTGAAGATTCAGCTATGGAGTTGATTTATAACAAAGAAGCAAACACTTGGAATGTTGTTGCTGACGGAGTCAGCACGGAATTGTTGAAAATGAACAATGACGGTACTGCTGAAATGAATTTACCGAATGGAGAAAAGATGAACGTAACTCTTGATGCACAAGGTATGATGGCTGCACGTCAGGCTACAATGGGCGGACTGCTTTTAGCAGCACGCTGATTATCGAAATAACTATAAATATAAAGATGAAACCGCTCTGAGAGTCAGTTTCATCTTTTTTTTATCTCTATCCTTAATAGAATCAGAATGGATAGCCTACAGCAAAATGAAATGCGAAATCACGGCTAAATTTAGGATGAATAATAGGATAACGTTCTTTTGTTTTCTCATATTTAGGATTTACAGCTTTCATACCTCCGTCAAAACGAAGTACAAAAAAGTCAAGGTCCAGTCTGAGCCCTAATCCATAAGCCACTGCGATTTGCTTATAGAACTTGTCGAATTCAAAAGCTCCTCCCGGCTGGTTTTCATATTCACGGATAGTCCATATGTTACCTGCATCGATAAATGCCGCTCCGCGGAACTTCCAAAACAGACGGGTCCGGTATTCGATGCTTGCATCCAATTTGATATCTCCGGACTGATTCATGAAATTTCCATCGCCGGCAAAAGAGCCCGGTCCTAAATTACGTACAGACCATCCTCTTACGCTGTTGGCTCCTCCTGAGAAATAACGTTTCTCAAAAGGAACTACCTTGGCATTTCCATAAGGTACGGCAACTCCTATCCCCGCATGAAACGCAAGGGAATTGCGATGATCGATTATAATATTCTTGGCAAAATCAAAGTCGCCTTTCAAATATTGTGCATAAGGTATCCCTAAAATAGCATATTCCCCATCTTTATTCTTTCTCATATTAATCATTTTAGAGACTCCGTAAAGAATGTTGCCTGCAGATTCGAAGCCTGCCCGTATGGAATAAGAATTGGAAGTTATCGTATTATTGACAAGGGTTCCTCCTGCACTATTATAGTTATAAGTATATCCCATACGTACAATAAGACGATTTTCATAATTATATCTGAGGATGTAGTTGTCTTTGTCCTTATCAATATAGTCTTCCTGGAATTGAGGAGAAATCCAGGGAAGGTAGAGGTAACTGATATCCAATAAATCAATGCGGTGCTGAATCTTTTGCTTTTGCATCCATTTGTAGCTCCATGAAGCCGAAGCAATGGTACGGGAGAACTCGGGGCGTAATTGATAATTGTATTGTAGTCCGAACTCTGTCGTTGCTCTTATCCGCCGTTTAAAGTCAGAAGTAAGAAAGGGAAATAAGAAACTGGGGAAATTGATGCTTGTTTCAACTCCGTATTCAGTATAATTATGGTTTTTATATCCCGGCTGTAATCCGGATATGGCCTCATAAGCTCCTCGGAATTTTACCATGAAAGTTTCTGAGCCGCGAAATAAATTTCTATGTTGAAAAGAAACGGACGCGGCAGCTCCCAAATCACCTGCCGAATTAGTACCTTCCAACTCAAAAGAAATGGATTTATGCTTGCTTTTGGTTAGCATTACATAGCAATTCAGTCTGGTACTATCGTCATTTTGTGTCTCAAAAAAACGAATGTTAGTATACTTGAGAGCTGAAAGCCTCCCAAAATAAGTATAGGTCTTTTGTACGTTACGTTCATCATATAAATCTCCGGAGGTGAATCTTAAGTTATCTACGAGCACTTTAGGACGTAAATACAGTTGGTCTTTATAATAGATCGGGAATCCGTTATAATGCAAAGAGTCATTAATTTCAATGCTGCTCAGAGCTGATGATTGCAAGACATCATAATCAGTAATAAAATTGATTTTGTTGATCTTGTACTGAGGATGTTCTTTAGGAACATCACCAACATAAGCTTTATAGGGCAACAGATGTAAAGTCAAATCTACTTGATAAGTATTGCGGGCAGTATCTGCCGTATAAGTAATATAATCCTTATTAAATTTATAATAACCGTTACACAATAAGTAGTCTGTAATACGTTGCCGTTCCGCATCAAGTGTGTTTACATCGAAAAGCATTCCTTCTTTCAACGTTGATTTGGTAGAATCATTTTGAAGATATTCGGCTATTTTCTTATCAGAAATATCATACTTCAGTGTGCGTACAGTATAAGGTTTGCCTGAATTGATTTCATAAAACAGTTTTAGCTTTTTCTTTTTAGTTTTTATGGTTCTTTTTACGGTAGCTCCCATATAGCCGAGATTCTGCACTGCTTTTGCAATTTCTTCTTGCGAACGGATAGCATCGGCTTCATTATAGATAACCGGAGCATCTCCTATCTTGCGCAAGAATTTATTGAGCCATTTCGTAGAATCCCTTCCGGACCAATTATACACATACAGTTGAGTCTTGACTGCACTGAACCATTTCGAGTTAGGATTCTGTCGCACATAAAGTCGCATGTCCGACGGTTTTATGTCTTTATTATCAGTATGTATTTTTACTTCATCCAACAAATAAGAACCCTCCGGCACAAACTTAGTGGCAGAACACGAAGCCAGTGACAAAACAAAATAAAGAAGAATCGTGTAAAGAACCCCTTTCTTCATATACGGTTTTTAATAGATTACGCCAAATAGGTTACAAATATAAACCATATTTTTTGTTTTGGGAAATAAAAATGCCGGAAGAGCATTTCTACTTTTCCGGCATTTTTATAGATGATTACATCATTTAAGCCTAAACCTGACCGGAAGTGTAAATCGTGAGTTTACATTTTCACCTTTGTGTTTTCCTGGAATCCAATCGGGCATTGAGTTTACCACTCTGATAGCTTCGGCATCAAGTAGCGGAGATATGCTTTTTACAACAATCGGGTTAAGCAGTTTACCATTCTTAGAAACAATAAACTGAACTACTACCTGACCTTCTTCCTTGTTTTCAATAGCTTGGGCCGGATATTTGATGCTCTTTGCAATAAACTGTAAGCATGCCTTCATTCCATCCGGAAATGTAGGAGCACTATCAACGACATCATACACTACGTCTTTTAGTATAGCTACAGAGTCCGGTACTACTTCTTCTTTAAGGGATTGTGTGGCACTTACAGAGTCTTTCACTTCGGTAACAGCCTGCTCGTTACTTGTTTTACTCCCGCAATTGCTAAACAATAGCAACATGGCTACTACCGGCAGAAATATCAGAAATTTGCTCTTCATAATTTTTTGAGTTCTTTTTTCGTTCAACATTTTAATTCGTTTTTAAAGGTTATACATTAGGATTAATATCTGGATTTGCTGCAGCCAATCAGAGCTTATTTATTTTTTAAGAGAAGATACTGTTCTTCTTTCTTTATTGTATTTTATGTGTCTGGGCATACCTTCTTCGTTCTGGATATCAATATAATGATGTATTACAAATCTACTAAATTTAAGTAGATGGTTTATATTTATCAATATAAAGTTTGTTAATGGTAAGAAAATAAAGACATAAAAAGGATTAGAAATATAATAGTTAATTGGGAATATCTTTATAGCTTTGCCGTAAAATTAGAGTTAGATGGGAACATTAAGTAAAAATAGAGTTAAATATATCCGATCGCTGGAATTAAAAAAAAATAGGAAAGAAGAAAGAGTCTTTCTGGCAGAAGGTCCCAAATTGGTAGGTGATTTACTGGGACATTTCCCTTGCAAGTTTTTGGCGGCCACTTCGGAATGGCTTAGAGAACATTCTGCAGTTAAGGCTGTGGAGGTAATTGAAGTCGGTCCTGAGGATTTATCTCGTGCCAGTTTGTTGAAGAGCCCTCAACAAGTACTGGCATTGTTTGAACAACCGAAGTACGAGATCGATACAGAAGTTATTCGTAACTCTTTATGTTTAGCTTTGGATGATATTCAAGACCCCGGTAATCTTGGGACAATCATTCGTCTTGCAGACTGGTTTGGTATTGAACACATTTTCTGTTCGCCCAATACTGTTGATGTTTTTAATCCTAAAGCCATACAAGCTACCATGGGAGGCATTGCCAGAGTAAAAGTACATTATATCGCATTGCCAGAGTTGATTCATGTACTGGGAAATGTACCGGTATATGGTACCTTTCTGGATGGAAAGAATATGTATGAGCAGCCTTTGTCAAAGAATGGAATAATAGTAATGGGGAATGAAGGAAATGGTATTGGAGCCGAAGTGGAAAAGCTGGTAAACCGTAAGTTATACATTCCAAATTATCCTCAAGAACGGGAGACCTCAGAATCATTGAATGTAGCCATTGCTACCGCAATTGTCTGCGCTGAGTTTCGGCGACAGGCCGCATTGTAGCAAAGTCAAATGGAAATAACAAATAAGCCTGCCATTTCATGCATGAGGTAATTTCCGGAATAGTAATACTTTGTTCATCGGTATTGGTTAAGTTGAACAAAGTATTATTTATATCCATCCTTTCTTGCGGAATCAATAAAATGACACCGGGAAACCATTCTACAGATTCAATTTCTTCACTACAGGGAAAAATACGATAGACATACTCTCCCTCCATTTCTATGGCATGCAGTTTTAAAAATCCACTTTCCGGAATAAATATATAATGTGCAGCAAAACGTTTCATCTTATTTTCTAATTATTCTGACGACGCAATGGTCTCCTTGGATTAGTTCGTTGCTGTCTTTCTAATTGCTGTTTTTCTTTTTCTATTTGTTGCTCTTTCTCTCGTTGTTCCGGTTTAACGGGACGGACATCGTTATTGGGGCGGTTCAAATCCTTTGGATTAGTCCGTTGATGTACCGGCGTCGTTTGAATAGTATCTTGGGGAGCTTTCTTCCGGATAGAATCTACCTTATTTTTTTCTGTTATTGAGTCGGCATTTAAAGAGTCTTTTCCCATTTGTGTTAATGAGTCATTTACATGATAACGGGTCAACGAAATGTCACTAACCAAAAGTGTTGTTGACTTTTGGGATTGCGGATAGAAAATGAATCCTTTTATTTCCTTGATAGTCATCGTATCTGATTGAAGACGAATGTCCTGAATTCCTGATTCAAATATATGTTTCGTGCAACTATTGGTCACACTGTCGTTCTTATAAACAATCTGCATGGCCATTACCGGAGCCATTGTTGAGTCCGGCATTCCATCCAGGAAGTTATATTGTATTTTCCAGAGCAATACATCACGTTTCTTGAAATTTGTATCAGAAGGTAATGTGAACGTGAACCTATTATTCAATGGAGATCCCGTTAACTGGGCAACCCGCTGCCATGCCCAGACATCAATACTGTCGCCTGGAGCAGACATCTTAGGCTTATTATCACGCAATGCTATTAAGTGGTTGATGGCATCCTGTTGGGCTTTCAGCCTTTTATTTACCTTTTCATAGATTTCCGATAGTATTTTTGTGTTGCGTGTATACCATACCATAGACGAGTCAAAAACTTCTTCTGTTGTACCATATTTCTTAAATACAGCTTCTACATACAGTGCTTTTTTGTAATTCTCGCCACCAGGCATGTTCTCACCCATCGCTTTGGCAATGTGGTAATCGTATAGCAGATTTTCCATCTGTGATTCTGATATAACGCTATCAGGTCTTTTCACCTTACAAGCAGATGTTATCAGTACCAAAAGACAGATACAACATAATTGAAACCGGAAATACTTTTTCATTACCTCTTTTTTACTTTTTGGTCACAGAATGATGGTATGAATCATTCAGATATTTGCTATAGAACAGTAATAAGGCAATAATTCCGCAGCTAATGGCGGCATCTGCGAAATTGAAGATCGGACTAAAGAAAATGAAATGCTCTCCACCTACAAAAGGCATCCATGCCGGCCAGTTTGTATCGATAATCGGGAAATAAAACATATCAACTACTTTACCATAGAACCAAGTGGAGTAACCACCTCCTTCGGGCATAAAACTGGCTATTTGTGAATGTGTGCTTTCGTTGAAAAAGACTCCATAGAAAACACTGTCAATAATGTTACCCAGTGCACCGGTCAAGATTAACGATACACAAATGATATATCCGGTTTTTAATCCTCTTTTTACTATTTTATATAAGTACCACCCTATCAAGCCTACTGCAACGATTCGGAATGTAGTCAGAAAGAGTTTTCCAAATATCTCCATTCCAAACGCCATACCATTATTTTCGGTAAAATAAATATAAAACCAATCTGTAATACGGATACTCTCATGCCAATACATATGAGTCTTGATCCAGATTTTAATCACTTGATCAATGATCAGCACAGAAAAAATGACGAGCAGAGCGATTTGTCCTTTCGTGAGTAGTTTCTTCATTTTGTTAAGCTATCAGTTATATAAGTTACGAGCTACCAATTACAAGCTAAAGAGAAACACGATATTGCCGTGTATACACTTGTCTCTTGCAATAGGTAGCTCGTAGCCTACTATTTATTTCTTTCCACTGTTCTTTGCTTCAATGCTCAGTGTAGCATGAGGCACGGCACGCAGACGTTCTGCCGGAATTAATTTTCCTGTTTCACGGCAAATACCATACGTTTTATTCTCGATACGTACAAGAGCAGCCTGTAAACCCTGAATAAACTTCAGTTGGCGTTGAGCCAAACGTGTAGTCTCTTCTTTCGACAATGTATTTGCTCCTTCTTCCAAGACTTTATATGTGGGGGACGTGTCATCTGTGTCATTTCCGTCCAGCCCCATTAAGCTCAGTTTTAACTGTTCATAGTCACGTTGTGCTAGTTCCAGTTTTTCATTAATGATGGCACGGAATTCTTCTAACTCCGCATCCGAATATCTTGTCTTTTCTGCCATAACTTTTACTGTTTATTAGGTTATTAGTATTAGAATTATTCTTTCACTACATTCACAAACAAAGAGAAGTCGTCGAAATTTAATTCTGTGCCGCCTTTTACTTCGTCTGCCAAAGTAAGGGATGTACCCAAAACTTGGTTACAAATATAACCATTATATTCATTTACCGCATCATCTGTCTGCGGATTTTTAGATAATGTTATTTTTATTTTGTCTGTAATCTCGAAACCACTTGATTTACGGATATTTTGAATGCGGTTTACCAATTCACGTGCAATTCCTTCACGGCGAAGTTCTTCCGTTACAGTAACTTCCAGCGCAACAGTCAATTTCCCTTCATTGGCAACCAACCATCCCGGAATGTCCTCGCTGAAGATCTCTACATCTGCAGTTTCTATAACAGCTTCTGCCCCATCTAAATTAAGGGTATAACGGCCGTTCTTCTCGAGTTCGGCAATAGCTTCCTGTGACATTTCTGCTACAGCTGCTGCTACAGCTTTCATTTGCTTTCCGAATTTTGGTCCCAGTTTCTTGAAGTCACATTTAACCTTTTTCACCAGAACGCCGGCTGTACCATCAACGAATTTAATCTCCTTTACGTTGACTTCACTCATGATAAGTGCTTTTACAGCCTCGATATGGGCTTTTTGTGCTTCATCCACTATAGGGATCATGATACACTGCAACGGCTGACGAACTTTAATATTCACTTTACGACGCAATGCCAACACCATGGAAGTAACGTCTTGTGCCATCTGCATTTGTGCTTCCAGTTCCTTATCTACCATTTTTTCATTGTATTCCGGGAATTTCGCCAGATGGACAGAAACTACATTATCGCGTCCTGTTGCACTGATTAGGTCGCCATACAGACGGTCTGCATAGAAAGGAGCGATAGGTGCCATTAATTTGGCTACCGTTTCCAGGCATGTATACAAAGTCTGATATGCAGATAGTTTATCCTGAGTGAATCCACCACCCCAGAAACGCTTACGGTTCAGGCGGACGTACCAGTTAGACAGATTGTCGTTTACGAAATCAGAAATTAAACGTCCTGCTTTAGTCGGTTCATATTCGTTATAACAGGTATCTACTTCCTTTATTAATGTGTTCAGTACAGAAAGAATCCATCGGTCAATTTCCGGACGATCGCTCATCGGAACATCAGCCTCTTTGTATTCAAACCCGTCTACATTAGCATACAAAGCAAAGAAAGAATAGGTATTGTATAAAGTACCAAAGAATTTACGACGAACTTCCTCGATGCCTTCTACATCAAACTTCAGGTTATCCCATGGAGAAGAATTGGTAATCATATACCAACGCAAGGGATCGGACCCATATTTCTCGATGGTAGAGAACGGATCAACTGCATTTCCTAAACGTTTAGACATTTTATTGCCATTCTTGTCTAATACCAATCCGTTTGAAATGACTGCTTTGTATGAAACACTGTCAAATACCATGGTTGCAATGGCATGTAAAGTGAAGAACCATCCACGTGTCTGGTCCACACCTTCTGCAATGAAATCTGCCGGATATACCTGATGGCTATCCAATAACTCTTTATTTTCAAATGGATAATGGATCTGTGCATAAGGCATCGCACCCGAATCAAACCATACGTCAATCAGGTCTGTTTCGCGTTTCATAGGCTTACCATCTTTTGAAACAAGAATAATATCGTCTACATATGGGCGATGGAGATCTATCTTATTATAATTTTCTTCATTATACTCACCCGGTATGAAACCTTTATCTTTATAGGGGTTCGATTGCATATACCCTGAGGCAACCGATTTTTCGATTTCATTATATAACTCCTCAACCGACTCTATACATTTCTCGTCGCTGTTGTCTTCTGTTCGCCAAATAGGCAACGGAGTACCCCAGTAACGGGAACGGCTCAGATTCCAATCATTCAGGTTTTCCAGCCATTTGCCAAAACGTCCGGTTCCGGTAGATTCCGGTTTCCAGTTAATGGTTTTATTTAACTCTATCATGCGCTCTTTGCACGCAGTAGAACGAATAAACCAACTATCCAGCGGATAATAAAGCACCGGTTTGTCTGTACGCCAGCAGTGCGGGTAATTATGCACATGCTTTTCTATTTTGAAAGCCTGATTATTAACTTTCATCATCATACAGATACTTACATCCAATGATTCATCCTGATCAGATAGATTCGGATCATAAGCATTCTTCACGAAACGACCTGCATACTCTTTGTATAAATCTACGTTAACGCGCTGTTTTACAAAATCTTCATCCAACTCATCTAAAGTATAGAATTTACCGGTCAGATCTACCATCGGACGAAGTTCACCTTTTTTATTAACCAACTGTAATGGAGGCACACCGGCAGCTTTTGCCACTTGAGCATCATCCGCACCAAATGTCGGAGCGATGTGTACAATACCCGTACCGTCCTCTGTTGTTACATAATCGCCCAGTATTACACGGAAAGCACCTTCTCCCGGATTTACCCATGGAATTAATTGTTCATATTCCATGTCTACCAAATCGGTACCTTTATATTCAGCAATTACTTTGAAAGGAACCAACTTATCACCTGGTTTATAATCTTCCAGTTTCAGTTCGGCTGCTTTCGGGCTGAAATGTGCATTCAACAATGCCTTTGCCAATACTACCGTGATTGGCTGTCCTGTATATGCGTTATACGATTGAACTGCAACGTAGTCAATTTTAGGACCTACACAAAGTGCTGTATTCGAAGGTAGTGTCCATGGAGTAGTAGTCCATGCTATAAAATAAGGAGTACCCCACTCTGCCATTTCGGGTTTAGGGTTCTTCATCTTAAATTGTGCCACTACCGTTGTGTCTTTCACGTCACGATAGCATCCCGGCTGATTCAGCTCATGCGAACTTAATCCAGTCCCGGCTGCCGGAGAATATGGCTGGATAGTATATCCTTTATAAAGTAATCCTTTTTTATACAATTGTTTCAATAACCACCACAGTGTTTCGATGTAACGGTTGTCGTATGTGATGTACGGGTGCTTCATATCCACCCAATACCCCATTTGATGAGTCAGGTCTTCCCATTCTTTTGTGAATTTCATTACATCCTGACGGCAATGAGCATTGTATTCTGCTACAGAAATTGTTTTTCCAATATCCTCTTTGGTGATCCCTAAAGACTTTTCTACACCTAATTCTACAGGGAGCCCGTGTGTATCCCAACCTGCCTTACGTTTCACTTGATATCCTTTCATCGTTTTGTAACGACAGAAAATATCTTTTATAGAACGAGCCATTACATGGTGAATACCCGGCATACCGTTAGCTGATGGAGGCCCTTCGAAGAAAACAAACGAAGGACAGCCTTCACGTTCTGTCATACTCTTGGCGAAAACCTGGTTTTCGTCCCATTTTTTCAATACGTCCTTATTCACCTGCGAGAGGTCGAACTGCGAATATTCGGCAAATTTCTTGCTCATGGCTATATTTACAATTTTACTATTTTACAATTTAAGATCGGGATACCCTCCCTATTTTAAGGGTGCAAATGTACAAAAACATTCGTTTTCATACAAGAAAAGCCTTTTTAATTTCAGTCTGACAGGAAGGGCCACCTTGTGAAAAGAGTGTAAAAAGTAGTAAGGGGAGCAAAACAAAAAACTATATGCCTTGTTTATCAGGGAAATTTTAAAACCCTATATGTTATGAATTACGGTATTAGTATATTGTTCAGAGCAATTCCTTTGGCGATGGCTCTGTTTTGTTTCGGCTACGGAGCGTTTATCAGTGTATATGGAGATGATTCTAACCGATTGGTGGCAGGTCCTGTAGTCTTTTCATTAGGCATGATTTGTATTGCATTGTTTGCAACGGCTGCTACTATTATCCGGCAAATCATACATACTTATGGGCGCGGTTCTTTGTACGCACTGCCTATTATCGGTTATCTCGCTGCTGCCGTTACTATTATTGGTGGAATCTGTATGTTTACCGGATCTGCCTCTGCCTCTTCCTTTGTGGCTGGGCATGTGGTTGCCGGAGTAGGACTGATAACTACTTGTGTAGCAACCGCTGCAACATCTTCTACCCGTTTTTCACTGATTCCTGCCAACTCAAAAATGATTGGTAATGGTATTCCTAAAGGAGCGTTTACTAAAGGTCAAGAACTTGTATTAAAAACAATAGCTATTATTGTATCGTTGATTGCTTGGATATGGGCTTTTGTTTTATTGGCCAAAAGCGATGTACATCCTGCTTATTTTGTAGCAGGGCATGTGATGGCAGGTCTGGCTTGCATTTGCACAAGCCTGATTGCTTTGGTCGCTACTATTGCCCGTCAAATCAGAAATGTGTATACCGATAGAGAACGTAAAAGATGGCCAAAACTCGTATTGTTGATGGGAACCGTATCGCTTCTTTGGGGGCTGTCTGTTATTTTTGCCGATTCAAGCACTACTAATGGGGTAATCGGATATATCATGATTGGGCTTGGTCTTGTTTGTTACAGTATTTCCAGTAAAGTAATTTTGCTGGCTAAAATCTGGGGGCGAGAATTTGCTTTGGCCAACCGTATACCTCTGATTCCGGTATTGACAGCATTAGCTTGTCTGTTTCTGGCCTCTTTCGTCTTCGAATTAGGTACGACGCACGATGATTATTTTATCCCTGCACGCGTATTAGCCGGTTTAGGGGCTATTTGCTTCACCCTCTTTTCAATTGTCAGTATTCTTGAGAGTGGAACATCTTCAAAATAAATGCAATAGGACAATCCTAAAACGAAAGCGGAGTTCACAATTCCGCTTTCGTTTTAGAGAGTTCATTTATTCATAGAATTTATTAAGTGAGACATAATATTCTAATTGGGAATTGGGTAATGTGAATGACATATAATTGCCAAAATATACATTTGGGCAGCCGGTTTCACCAAGAATTTTTCCTGCATGAGATTTTTTAATAGCAGATGCAAATGTCGACGCTCCGGAATAAGTGGTTTCATTTACCAATACTGTAACTATTCCTTTATAAATATCTGCTTTATCCCGGTTTCCCGCTATAGAAGAATCTTGAATAGCAAATAAAGATCCGTCAGGTAAATTTTTGATTTCTTCATAAGTTTCCGGATGTTTTTGCTTATTATACAGTTTTGAGTATGAACTGATTTTTAAATCCGTTTTAGTATATAATGTATAAACATCATGCGATAAGTATGATAGAAGCATGTCAACTCCGGCACTTGACCCTCCTTTGTTATTTCTGATATCTATAACCAAATTGGGTACATGTTCTCTGTTAATCAACGAAAAGACAGAGTCACAAAATTGTTTTAGTTGTGGTAATTGATATAAGTTCATTATTTGCAGAGTAGCAGTCTGTCTATCGGGGCTTAGAGTATAACTAAATTGCGGTAGGCTTTTTCCAAGTTTTGCTTTTAAAACAGGGAGGGCATCTATTTGTCCGATGCCATTCAATGATTCTTTCCAGATCTTATTTCCCCTTTTAATTGTAAAATCATATTTGTCACCCCAATTATATTTATACCATAGCAAAGTAGAAAGATAAAGGGTCAATTGATTTTCCTTAATAGCATTCCCTTTTTCAGCTCCCAGTAAGAGATACAATTGACTTAATATAGTTTGACTATTTATATTATTCATACATGTTATTTCATCATTTTCCTGTATCGAACAGGATATTAAGGGGAAATCAACCACTATCTTATCGTCTACTATTTTTAAGCGTAAAGGCAGAGTCAGTCCTCCATGATTCAAATAGTCTATTCTGTCTGGAGTAGCAGGAATTGCGAAATTAGTATGACCATCTTTTACAGATGCAACAAATGGAGAGACTATAAAGTAGAAATCAGAAACGTTTCGTTCTTTATTCAACAAGCGATATATTGAATCATGCTTTTCTTCGAATTCTTTTTGTGTTTGATACATAAATAAATCCGGATGTACTTGACATAATAAGCTATATAAGGTGTCAAAATCTTCTTTTTGCTGGCGGGAGGTTAGTACTTGAGCATTTATTGGGATGCTGAGATTACATAAAATGATTATCATCAGAATTAAAGATGGAGTTTTCATGTTTTGCCGTTTTTAAGATTAGACATTTAATGATTAAAGCTATTTTGTGAATGCTAATATAGATAATCTCCTGGAAAGCGACTTTATTCTAAGTACTAATTTATATTTTCTTTTATTTTGTATCCCGGTCATCCCCAACCAATATTATAAATAGCAACGTTCCTTTTCAATTTAAATCTACTTCAAAATTGTATTTAATACAAATTAATAGCCCTTTTATACGTTTATTGGCATATTTTTACTTACTTTGCACCATATAAAGGCACAACTATGCACAAAAAACTATTAGTGACTGCATATTTTGTAATAGCAGCATTATTGCAAACTATGACAGGCAATTTCCCCTTATCTTTTTTTGCATTCCCTCTGAATGTGATTGTAGCAGTTATATGGGTCTATTTATTATGGCGTCTCTATAGAGAAGGTAATAAGTTGCCGTTAACCCGTTTTCTGCTGTCTTCCCGGACAAGTATTTTATCAATCTTATTATTAATAGGTGGCAGCTTGGTTATCGGGTTGTTTCCCCAATTATCGGAAGCAGAAGCTGCCTCCATATCAGGAGTCCCAGCCTCACTGGGATGCTATAACTTTATGACTTCCTGGGTATTCATTGCCATTCTTTTTCTTTTATTGAGCAATCTGACAATGGTGGTTATCCATGCTTTCTATCATCGTGTACCAGAGAAGAAGCGTTTTCTCCTGAACCATTTGGGGGTATGGTTCGCTTTATTTGCCGGATTCTTCGGCAGCAGCGATGTGCAGACATTACGGATTCCGCTTTATGCCGGACAACCGGGACGCGAAGCCTATAGTATGGATGGGAAAGCCTATTATCTGGATTATGAATTGGAACTCTACTCCTTCAATACAGAGTATTATCCGAACGGGATGCCTTCGCGTTTTGCGGCAGATGTACGTATTGGAGAGCAGAGAACTACGCTTGAAGTAAATCATCCTCACAGTTACCGTTTGGGAGAAGATATTTATCTGACCGGATATGATACACGTAATGTGGGAAATACCCGATATTGCATTCTTCAGATTGTACGTCAACCTTGGAAATATGTAATGGTGACTGGTATTTTAATGATGCTGGCAGGAGCTGTTCTGCTATTTATTAATGGTCCTAAAAAAGTTAAATCATGATAACCTGGGATAACTTCTATCTGTTTGCAACCGTCTCCATCTGCCTTTGGCTTACGGGTGCCATATCGGCACTTCGTTCATCGGGACAAAGTAAAATAGCTGTTGTACTGACTGTAGCAGGAATTACTTGTCTGGGGATATTCATTGCCGGGCTATGGATATCTCTGCAACGCCCTCCTCTTCGCACTATGGGTGAAACCCGTTTGTGGTATTCCTTTTTTATGGGGATTGCCGGGCTGTTGACGTATATTCGCTGGAAATATCGATGGATACTTTCTTTCTCCACTCTGCTGTCCACTGTCTTTGTTATCATCAATTTGCTGAAGCCCGAGATACATGACCAATCACTTATGCCGGCTTTGCAAAGTGTCTGGTTTATTCCCCATGTCACAGTTTATATGTTCTCCTACTCTGTATTGGGATGTGCTTTCATTATTGCTATTTGCGGGCTTGTACACCACAAAGAAGAATATTTGGTGACAGCAGATAATCTGGTCTATTCTGGTGTGGCTTTTTTATCGATCGGCATGCTTCTTGGATCTTTATGGGCAAAGGAGGCCTGGGGAAATTATTGGAGTTGGGATCCCAAAGAGACCTGGGCAGTGGTTACCTGGATGGGATACCTATTATATATGCACCTGCGTTTACGGGACAGGCTTCGTAAAAAGATGCTGTATGTCATACTTATTTTCTCCTTTTTGGCTTTGCAGATGTGTTGGTATGGAGTAAATTATTTGCCTTCGGCTCAACAAAGTGTACATTTATATAATCGTAATAATTAACTAAAAGAATGCACAATGAAGAAAAGTACAAAATTTATCATCGCATTACTGGTGACGGTCGGAGCTTTGGCTATCACTTACCGCGTCGTAAATCAGGCTCCGTCAAAAGAGCTTGCCGCTGACGCTCAGATGCAAGAGATCATTACTTCCGGTGGCTGCCTGCAATGCCATTCGGGTAGTCCGGATCTTCCTTTTTATGCAAGTTGGCCTGTTGCCGGCGGAATGGTTCAGAAGGACGTGGAACAAGGTTATCGCGCTTTTGACATAACCGAAATGGCTGAAGCCTTAAAAGTCGGTAAACCTGTAGGAAAAGTGGCTTTGGCCAAAGTAGAGAAAGTGATCATGGACGGAACAATGCCCAAACATGCCTACTATATGGTACACTGGGGAGCCAGTGTGACAGATGCTAAAAAGGAAATGGCTATGGCGTGGGCAAAACAACACCGTCTGGCACATTATGCTAACGGGCTGGCTTCAGCCGAATTCGCTAACGAGCCGGTGCGTCCCATCGCTGATTCCATTCCGGTAGATATGCGTAAAGTGATTTTGGGAGATATGCTTTATCACGATACTCGCCTTTCGGCCGACAACACCGTTTCATGTGCATCATGCCATGGATTGAATACGGGAGGGGTAGACAACAAGCAATATTCAGAAGGTGTAGGTGGACAATTCGGAGGTGTGAATGCTCCGACGGTATACAATGCTGCCTACAATTTCGTGCAGTTCTGGGACGGACGTGCCGGAACACTTGCCGAGCAGGCTGCCGGTCCTCCGTTGAATCCGGTCGAGATGGCTTGCCAGTCTTTTGACGAAATCATTGCAAAACTCGAACAGGACGCTAATTTTACCAAAGCCTTTTTAGCTGTATATCCCGACGGATATTCGGAAAAGAATATCACTGACGCTATCGAAGAGTTCGAAAAGACATTGCTCACTCCCAATTCTCGTTTCGACCTTTATCTGAAAGGTGAAAAGACTGCTATTAACGATATGGAACTTGCCGGATACGAATTGTTTAAGAAATACGATTGCGCTACTTGCCATGTAGGTGAAACTTTGGGTGGTCAGTCTTACGAGTTAATGGGTGTGAAGAGAGATTATTTTGCAGATCGTGGCATTGAATTGACAGAAGAAGATAACGGACGCTTCAAACAGACCCAAAATGATCGTGATAAACATCGTTTCAAAGTTCCCGGTTTAAGAAACATTGCCTTGACAGCTCCTTACTTTCATGACGGTAGCATGAAAACAATGAAGGAGGCCGTGGATTATATGGCCAAATATCAGGTAGACAAGAATCTGCCGGAAGATGAACTGAATAAAATAGTAGCTTTCCTGGAAACACTGACCGGAGAGTACAAAGGTAAACCACTGACCAATGATAATCAGAGCAAGGCATTGTAATGTCTGCCGGATAAAAACAAGAAAAGGATACTCTTTGCAGAGTATCCTTTTTAGTTTTATGCTATAAATGGATTAGTTACGAGGCAGGGCTTCTTTAACAACCATCTGACGGCCTTCGTATTCAGCACCGTTCAACTCAGCGATAACATTTTTGGCTTCGTCGTCGTTCGGCATTTCAACGAATGCGAATCCTTTAGATTTGCGAGTCTCGCGGTCGGTGATCAGTTTTACTGAATCAACTGTTCCGTACTCTTCCATTACTTGTCTCAAATCTGCTTCCTTAACACGATAGCTAAGGTTTCCAATGTACATGTTCATAAAATAAAAAAAATAAAAATTGATAAATAAATTTAGAAACAACAGAGGTTTGAGATTAGATCCGGATTCGACTGATTCAGTAGAAAATAGAGTAAAATAAAACGATCAATTGTTTTCGGTAGCAAAGAACGTCATAATATTTGGATTATCAACTATAAAAGGGCATTTATTTTTCAATAAACGCCCTTTTTTCTTACAGATGCTCTCTATTAATGTTTACTCAGATAGCTGGCCACTCCGTCTTCGGTTGCTTTCATGGCATCTTTACCTTTCGACCAATTGGCCGGACAAACCTCGCCATACTCTTCAAAATGTTGCAAGGCATCCACCATACGCAGTACTTCATCTACGTTACGTCCCAATGGTAAGTCGTTGATGACACAATGTCTCACTACACCTTCTTTGTCAATCAGGAACAGACCGCGGAAAGCCACCGGTGCCCCTTCGCATACCCAATTGCCATTTTCATCGGGAGCATAGCTTCCGGCCAGTACTCCGTAACTTTCAGAGATTGATTTAGAAAAGTCGGACACAATAGGATACTTCACGCCTTGGATACCTCCCTCGCTCTTGGGCATCTGCAACCAGGAGAAGTGAGAATATTCAGAGTCGACCGAGCAACCTACCACAGCTACGTTCCGTTTTTCAAACTCGTCGAGCTTTTCCTGAAATGCGTGCAGTTCGGTGGGGCATACAAAAGTAAAGTCCATCGGATAGAAGAAGAATACTACATACTTTTTCCCTTTATACTGATCCAACGAGAAGTCCTGAACGATTTCATGCCCATTGATTACGGCCGTGGCATCAAATTTCGGCGCTTGTTTTCCAATTAATGATCTCATAATTTTCTTGTTTTAGAAGTTATTAAACGATTCATTTCGGAAACAAAGCTATCAGAATCTTTGTTTGCTACCAAAGTTTAACGATTTATAATATCTATCGGATAATAGACAAAATCTATTGCGGCTTCTTAAATCTCACTTCATATACATCGTTCCGGCGATCTTTCAGGTTACGTACACTGCCATAAGTATGCAACTCGTTCAGCAAATCGAGATCTACGTCCGAAACCAGGATCATTTCCGTATTTGGAGTGGCTTCGGCGCGCTTTCCGTCCGTCGGGAAGGCAAAGTCGCAAGGTGTAAATACCCCAGACTGGGCATACTGAATGTCCATGTTATGTACACGGGGAAGATTGCCTACGCTGCCGGCTATTACAACAAAACATTCGTTCTCAATGGCACGTGCCTGTGCACAGACCCGTACACGTGAATAAGCATTTTGAGTATCGGTGAGGAACGGCACAAACAGAATCTGCATTCCCTGGTCGGCCATCAGCCGGGAAAGTTCGGGAAACTCTACATCATAACAAATCAATATGCCGATCTTGGCACAGTCTGTTTCGAATGTTTTCAACTGTTTACCCCCGCTCAGTCCCCAGCTCTTTATCTCGTCCGGAGTGACATGAAGCTTTTCATACATTTCGTAAGTTCCGTCACGCCGGCAGAGGAAACCGGCGTTGTACAACAGTCCGTCCTCTTTTATTAGCGGCATGCTGCCCGTAATGATATTGATATTGTAGCTGATTGCCAGATTGATAAAGCGGTCACGGATTTCCTCGGTATATTGGGCCAGTCCGCGGATAGCTTGTGATTCGCCTTTATCATTGTACTTTGACATCAACGGCGCATTAAAGTATTCGGGGAAAAGCACAAAGTCGCTTTTATAGTCGGATACGGCATCAACGAAAAATTCTACCTGTTCGAAAAGGTCGTCCAAAGTTTTGTAACTGCGCATCTGCCATTGCACCAATCCTACGCGAACCGTCGTTTTGGGAGCGAGGTATTCCTGTGTAGGGGGCTGATAGTAAATGTTGTCCCATTGCAACAGGCAAGCATAATGTTTGGATTCTTCATCATTCGGCAGATAATTGGTCATCACCTTCCGAACGTGGAAATCATTGGAAAGTTGAAAAGTGAGCACCGGGTCGTAGATTTCCCGCTGGCGTACGCGGTCAATATACTCTTTGGGACGCATCTTGTCAGCATATTTATGGTAATTCGGAATACGTCCGCCAAACATGATCGCTTTCAGGTTAAGCGTTTCGCAAAGTTCTTTGCGATATTCGTACATGCGCCGTGCCAACCGTAATCCGCGATATTCGGGATGAATAAAGACCTCGATGCCATATAGGATATTTCCTTGGGCTGTGTGGGTATTGAAAGTCTCCTTCCCTGTGACTTGGGCATAAGTGTGGTCGTTCTTCACTTTATCATAATCTACAATGATAGAGAGTGCACAGCCAACGATCTTCTCGTCGACTACGGTTACAATCTGCCCTTCGGGGAAAATCTTGATTAGTTTCTCAATCTGTCCGTGTGTCCAGAAGACATCACTTCCGTCCGAATATACACGTGTAAACGATTGGGATAATTGAGCGTAATCTTCAATCTGGAGGTTACGGATCTGTACCTTATTAATTTTATGAGGATAATCCATAGTAACTTGTATTAAAAAAACGTTGCAAAGGTAAGCTTTATCTTTATAACCGGACAGCTTTCATATAATTTTATACCTTTGCACTTCATAACAACTATCAAGAGTATGCGTAAATTTATTATTTCTTTCTGCTGCTATGTTTTCTTTATTTTTACTTTGGCAGCGCAGGACAAGGCTCCGCACTACACCGTAATTGTTTCATTGGATGCCTTCCGCTGGGATTACCCGGCAATGTATGATACCCCTAACCTGAACCAGATGGCCCGCGAAGGGGTTAAAGCAACTATGCTCCCCTCCTATCCTGCATCTACTTTCCCCAACCATTATACATTGGCTACGGGATTGGTGCCTGACCACAACGGTATTATCAACAACACTTTCTGGGATGTAAAACGGCATCGGCAATACTCCATGGGAGATCCTGCCACACGAAACAATCCCGACTATTATCTGGGTGAACCGATCTGGATTACGGCTCAAAAACAGGGAGTGAAGACAGGAAATATTTATTGGGTTGGTTCGGATATTGCCATCAAAGGCGGTTATCCTACTTATTACCGGGAATATGCAGAAAAGCCCCGTCTTACTTTTGAGCAACGGGTAGATTCGACCATAGCTCTGCTGAGAAAGCCGGAAGCGGAACGTCCCCGTTTTGTTATGCTTTACTTTGAGGAGCCGGATGGAGTGACGCATCATCATGGTCCCCGTAGTGTAGAAGCTGCTGCCATTGTACACCGTATGGATAGTTTGATCGGAATGTTACGGCAGGGAATTGCATCGCTTCCTTTTGGTAAGGATGTTAACCTGATTGTCACCGCCGATCATGGAATGACCGAGATCAGTGATGACCGCGTGGTAGACATGAATAAGTATCTGCGTCCGGAATGGTGTGAGGCTGTGGATGGACGGACTCCGACCTCTATCTTCACAAAACCGGAATACCGTGACTCGGTATACCATGCCTTGAAAGATGTGCCCCATATTCATGTGTGGAAAAAGGAGGAGATTCCTGCCGAATTAAACTATGGAAGCAGTGACCGTATCGGTGATATTGTAGTGGCTCCCGAGTTAGGATGGCAATTTACCGATGTACCGCGTGCCTTGAAAGGTGCTCATGGATATTTTCCGCAAAGTCCGGATATGCAGGTAATGTTTCGTGCCTGTGGTCCCGACTTTAAGGCAGGGTATGAATCGAAGGGATTTGTCAATGTGGATATCTACCCGCTGTTGGCCCATTTATTGAAAATTACTCCGGAGAAGACAGATGGACAGTTCGAAAGAATAAAAGACATTCTGAAAGATGTGTCTTTTTGATAATTTATTGCGTGTAAAATCGCATCTTTCCGTCCATCGGGCAAGATGACTAAAAAATCGTCTGCAATTTGAATCAGTGTTTTTAAAAAGGAAATCCATCTATATGTATTTACTGAAATATATATAGGTGGATTCTTTTTTTAATATCTCTATGATAAGTAAATAGAGTAAACAGTAATCATTCTTCTATTTTGTTTCTATCGTACGGATATAACCAAATAGAGAAATACCGTCCTCGTTTTTGCTCCCATTCGATATCATTAGACCATACGGAGCATATGTAGTAACCATCCGGACAGGATGGTTACGCCTTAATGAGTGGATGAAGTAAGCTTTTTGCCCGTTTGCTTACTTTAATTCATCTAAAAGTCGGTAGCTCCACCCCTTTCAGAAGCAAGCTGAAAGGGGTGAAACTACCGACTATGGTTTGCTACGCTTCCGGTTTACCGGATTCTGAAGAAGTGCATGTTAGCCAAAAGGATGTATATGCTGCATTCGGTCGGCATTTACTTCGATTTGCTTTCAATGTGGAATGACGTAAGATTTACTCCGGTTAACGCTTCTTCCAAAGTTTGCTCATATCCTCCAATGTTTTTCCTTTGGTCTCCGGCACCCAACGCCATACGAAGAGGGCGGCAAGCACACAAATGATACCGTAAAGACTGTAGGCAAACATCGGACTGAAATCATAGAGCGCGGGGAACGTAGATGAAACAATGTAGTTGAATATCCATTGAAATGCCACAGCAATGGCCACCGCTTTGCCACGGATGGTGTTGGGAAAGATTTCGGATATCAGTACCCAACAGATGGGCCCCCATGACATCATGAAAAAAGCTGCATATACAATGACCGACAGTACGGGAAGTATCCCCTTGATGCCCATACTGTCACACAAGGCGACTGCAAAGGCTCCGACAGCCATACCGACGGAACCGATGATAAGCAACGGTTTCCGTCCGAAACGGTCGACGGTGAAGATAGCTATCAGTGTAAAGACTATATTGATAATGCCCATGATGACGGTTTGCATCATTCCTCCGCCTTCGGCACCGGCATTTTCGAATATTCGCGGCGCATAATAGAGCACGGCGTTGATGCCGATGGCTTGCTGGAAGACAGAAAGCAGAATACCGATAACAATCACCGCCGCACCGTAGGTGAACAGCTTCTCTGTCTTTTCCTGCGAAGTGGCTTTTATTTCGGCAAGAATCTCTTGTGCTTTTGTGGCTCCGTTCACTTTTTTGAGAATGGAATAAGCCTTCTGATCCTGATCAATCATCACCAGATAACGGGGAGTTTTAGGTACGAAGAAGAGTAACATGCCGAAGAAAGCTGCCGGAAAGGCTTCGGAACCGAACATATAGCGCCACCCTTCGGTAACGGTCCACATATCCGACTCACTACTTACAGAAAGTGTGCCGGCAGCATCTTTCAGGATAACAGGATTCTGGTGGTCGCCCAAGATCAGGTAGTTTACAAAGTAAACCACAAGCATGCCGAAGATTATGGCAAACTGATTGCACGACACCAGCGTACCGCGAATGTTGGAGGGAGCTATCTCGGCAATATACATGGGACAAACAGCGGACGCCAGTCCCACTCCGATGCCTCCCAGAATGCGGTAGAGATTAAAGGTGATAAGCAGGTTCATATTAGCCTTCCCATATTCAAAGAACAGGAATTCAGGATAATAAGACCCCAGTGCCGAAAGGAAGAAAAGTACGGCGGCCAGCCGTAGTGAGTTGCGGCGTCCCAGCCGTGAAGCGAAGATGCCGGACAATGCACCACCCAAGACGCAACCGATCAGTGCGCTCGAGGAGGTGATGCCGTGCATCACTTTGTCGTATTGAAAATCTGTGGCTGTGAGGAAGAAGGCTTCGAGCCCTTTCTCAGCTCCTGAAATTACAGCGGTATCATAGCCGAACAGCAATCCGCCCAGGATGGCTACCGATGTAATGGAATACAGGTAGAGCTTGCTACCCTCGTTGGTATGATTCATGGCATTAGCTTTTTTTGAATTACGGTCTGCAGACAACAAGAGCCTGCAGACCATGAAATACGGACTTATAATGAATAGATATTAACGAGTGCTTCATACAGTTCCTGTTGGCCGCTGGTCTGCTTCGGTTCTCCGTTGGCTTTGGCATAAGCAACCAGTTCCTCCAGACTGAGTTTTCCTTCTTCGAACTCCTTGCCTTTGCCCGCATCGAACGAGGCATAACGGTCGGACAACATTTTCTGGTAAGGTGACTCGTTGAGCAGATTGGCTGCGCTTTCCAAGGCACGTGCCATGGCATCCATTCCGGCAATATGTGCGATAAAGATATCTTCCGGGTCAGTAGAGTTCCGGCGAGTTTTGGCATCGAAGTTTGTACCGCCGTTACCCAATCCGTCGTTACGGATAATCTGCATCATGGCTTGTGTCAGTTCGAAGTTGTCAATCGGAAATTGATCCGTATCCCATCCGTTCTGATAATCGCCGCGGTTTGCGTCGACAGATCCCAACATTCCGTTGTCTACGGCCACCGCCAGTTCATGTTCGAACGTATGTCCCGCAAGGGTGGCATGATTCACTTCGATATTCACCTTGAAGTCTTGATCCAGTCCGTGAGCCTTCAGGAAGCCGATAACTGTCTCTGTATCGACATCATACTGATGCTTTGTCGGTTCCATGGGTTTCGGTTCAATCAGGAAAGTGCCCTTGAAACCACGTGCACGTCCATAATCACGGGCAATGGTCAGCATCTGTGCCAGATGTTCTTTTTCGCGTTTCTGATCAGTATTCAGCAACGACATATACCCTTCGCGTCCACCCCAAAAGACATAGTTCGTACCTCCCAGTTCAATGGTGGCATCAATCGCATTCTTTATCTGGACAGCGGCACGGGCCACAACATCAAAATCGGGATTGGTGGCTGCGCCGTTCATGTAACGCGCGTGGCTGAATACATTGGCCGTTCCCCACAACAGTTTGATGCCTGTTTCGGCCTGTTTCTGCTTAGCATAAGCAACCAGCTCTTTCAAGTTGGCCTCATAGGCTTCGATGCTGTCGGCTTCCGTAACCAGATCGACATCATGGAAGCAATAGTACCCGATGCCCATTTTCTGCATAAACTCGAAACCGGCATCCATTTTATTCTTAGCTGCCTGCACGGGATCAGGGTCACCGTTCCATGGGAACTGTTTGGTTCCGCCCCCAAACTGGTCACCGCCTTCGGCACAAAGTGTATGCCACCATGCCATTGCAAACTTTAACCAATCTTTCATACTACGCCCGTTAATCATTTTCTCGGCATCGTAATAGCGAAATGCCATCGGGTTCTTACTGTCTTTACCTTCAAATTTAATTTTCCCTATACCCGGGAAGTACTCTTTTGTTGCCATCTTATTTAAAATTTTAGGGGCTTTGCCCTTTCTTCTTCCTTTGGGAAGAAGAAAGAAAGCCGGAATGATTAATATTCTATTCTTAATGATTACTTATTCTCTGTTTCTGTCTGCATGGACTGAGTCAGACATTGTTTCCACCGTGCGTAAGCATCAGTGTATTCCTGTTGTTTGCCGGCATCCGGTTCTACGACTGTCAGCTTATCGAGAGTGGCGAATGCTTCTTCATGGTCTTTATATATGCCCGCTCCCATTCCTGCTCCTTTGGCTGCACCAACGGAACCGTCTGTGTCATAGAGTTCGATGGTGGCTCCCGTCGTACCGGCCAGTGTCTCGCGAAAAACGGAACTCAGAAACATATTGGCGTGTCCGGCATGGATCTTTTTAATGGGGATGCCCATCTCTTCCATAATGTCGATGCCATATTTAAATGAAAAGACGATTCCTTCCTGTGCCGCCCGGATCAGATGTGACTTGTCATGCCTGTTGAAGTCTACGCCGTGTATACCGCAACCGGTTGTCCGATTATTGAGCATTCGTTCTGCTCCGTTGCCGAAAGGAAGGATGCTGATACCTGCACTGCCGATGGGAACGGATGAAGCAAAACGGTTCATCTCGGCATACGAAATACCTTCGGGGGCAACATTGCGCCTGATCCACGAGTTGAGAATCCCCGTTCCATTAATACAGAGCAATACGCCGAGGCGGGGATCGGCAGCAGTATGATTGACATGGGCAAAGGTGTTGACACGTGACTGCGGATCATAATTGATTTCGCCGTTTACTCCGTATACGACTCCCGATGTTCCGGCTGTGGAAGCTATCTCACCCGGATTGAACACATTCAGGGAAAGAGCGTTGTTGGGCTGGTCTCCTGCACGGTAAGTGATCGGAGTGCCTTCTTGTAGCCCGAGTTCCCGGGCAGCCGTACCTGTCAGTCGCCCCTGTTCGGCGAAAGTAGGCCGGATGTCGGCGATCAGCGAAGGATCGATTCCGTAATATTGCATCAGGAAGTCGGCCGGACGGTTGTTTCGGAAGTCCCAAAGCATTCCTTCGGAGAATCCCTCTATTGTCGTACATACTTCACCGCTCAGTTTCATGGCGATGTAATCTCCCGGCAACATAATTTTATCGATCTGTTCATAGATATCCGGTTCGTTTTCTTTCACCCATGCCAGTTTTGAAGCAGTAAAGTTTCCGGGAGAATTAAGCAAATGTGCCAGACAGAACTTCTCACCGATTGCCTCGAATGCCCTCTGCCCGTAGGAGACCGCACGTGAATCGCACCAGATAATAGCCGGACGCAATGCGCGCTGCCGTTTGTCCACACACACCAGACCGTGCATCTGATAAGAGATGCCGATGGCTTTGATGTCTTTGGCATCTACCCGTGATTCCGAGAGAATGGATCGGGTGGAGAGTTTCAAGTTCTCCCACCAACTTTCCGGTTCTTGCTCTGCCCATCCGGGACGTACGGCAATGATGCCCGCCTCTGTTTTCGGAAAGAACGCAGAAGCGACACATTTACCTGTTTCTGCATCTACCAGGCTCGCCTTAACCGAAGAGCTGCCTATATCATAACCTAATAAAAACATGATACTGTTTATTAATTTATTTGTAGTTTAATATTAAATCCCGATTGGGGGTTATCGTCTTGTCTTATTATATATCTTCCTGTCGAACTTATAATAACGGGCTGCCCGATGGGCTACTCCGGTTTGTTTCTCTTCCAGCGGTACAACGTAATCCATCAGAGCTATCTTTTTATGGAAGTTACGCACATCCACTGCTTTGTCATATACCAGTTCGAACAGGATTCGTAACTGAGATGCGGTGAACTTACGCGGCAACAAGTCGAATAGCATCGAAGGATTAAACTCTATGAATTGCCGGATATAAGTCAGCGCCTCTCTGATTATCAAGTTATGGTCGAAAGCCAATGTCTTTATTTCTTTCAACGCTACCCAACAGGCTTGAAATTCATCCAGATTCTTGTCCAGTGCCCGGTCTATCTTTACCATCGACAGATAAGCTATGGTGACTATGCGTTCCACTTTCGATTGCATAGCCCGTTCCAACCAATGTACATCTTTGGGATTGCTCGTCCGGTTTTTGGAACCGAATGCCTTAAATTGCATCAGGTTGACGTTTCGGATACCGGTCAGTTCGAATAAGACCCGCTGGGCTGCTTCGTCCAGGTCTTCATCCATATAGATCAGGCTTCCGGGAAGTTTCATGTCACGATAAACTTTTCCGTTTTCCTCTCCTATCCGATTAATCAGCAGAACTTTGAGTTGTTCTCCGTCAAAACCGATCACTACACAGTCCACTGAGATGTGATTGTTTGCCAATGGGATTTGTTTGGGTATGTCATGCATAATATTGAGTCTTTGATTGCTGCAAATATAGAGATATTATCACACGGTAAACAAATAAATAATATGCTATAAAGCATTGTTTTTCATATATATACATATCGTAAATTTTACAATAAGAAGTATTCATCTTATTGTATCGATAACAATATGTATTTCTACCCTCGGTGAACGATAGTAATTGTAGAAAGTACAGAAAGCCGGGGAGTCTTTATAATCAGTTCCTTCGGTAGTCGCATACCCTCGAGCGATACGAGGGACTTATTGTATTTTATAGGGTATGTCATTTTGTATCTTCTTTGTTTTTATCCTATCTTTGCCTCCAAACTATTAAAAAAACTAAAATGAAAACTTATCCGGTCGTTCTTTCCATTGCCGGCTCCGACTGTTCGGGCGGGGCAGGCATTCAGGCAGATATAAAAACGATTTCTGCCTTGGGAGCATATGCGGCATCGGTAATTACTGCTGTTACCGTGCAGAATACAAAAGGAGTAAAAGCTGTGCATACAGTTCCCGCTGAGATAGTGCAGGGACAGATTGAAGCGGTTATGGAAGATTTGCGTCCGGATGCCCTGAAAATAGGTATGGTGAGTGAACCGGTGCTTGTGAAGATTATTGCCGGATGCCTGCTAAAGTATCCTCATTGTCCGATAGTTTATGATCCCGTCATGGTTTCAACCAGTGGACGGAAGTTGATGGTAGAAGATGCAATACAGTTGATCAAAGAAGAACTTTTTCCACTTACAAGCCTGATCACTCCCAATCTGGATGAAACGGAGGTACTGACCGGAAAGAAAATCACAACAGCAGAAGAGATGAAGGAAGCTGCCCGGCAACTTTCAGAAGAGTATCATACAGCGGTATTGGTGAAAGGAGGACATCTGGAGGGAAACGAAATGCAGGATGTGTTGTTTACCGATGGGAACACCTATATATATAAGGAGAAAAAGATAGAGAGCCGGAGTTTGCATGGGACGGGATGCACCCTTTCTTCTTCGATCGCCACTTATCTGGCATTAGGACTTCCTATGGACCAGGCAGTTGGCAAGGCAAAGAGTTATGTAAGCAAAGCTATTGATGCCGGCAAGGAAATAATTATCGGACATGGCAACGGACCGTTATGTCACTTCTGGGGCCCTGAGAAAGCCCGGATATGGGACGATAATAAGGTAGAATAGGCTGAAAAACATATTGTCCATTGCACAATTTCACCAAATCTGTGCTATGATATTGCAAAAATATATAACTTTGCACCCGCAAATTAAATTAAAAAACAAAAATATGAAAGCATTTGTATTCCCCGGTCAAGGTGCCCAATTCGTAGGTATGGGTAAGGACCTGTATGAAACTTCAGCTTTAGCAAAAGAATTGTTTGAAAAAGCAAATGATATCCTGGGATATCGCATTACAGATATTATGTTCAACGGCACGGACGAAGATCTTCGTCAGACCAAGGTTACTCAGCCTGCTGTATTCCTCCACTCTGTTATTTCTGCACTTTGCATGGGTGACGACTTCAAACCTGAAATGACTGCCGGACACTCACTGGGTGAGTTTTCTGCATTGGTCGCTGCCGGTGCTCTGTCTTTTGAAGACGGCTTAAAATTGGTTTATGCACGTGCCATGGCTATGCAGAAAGCTTGTGAGGCAACTCCTTCTACAATGGCTGCTATTATAGCTTTACCGGATGAGAAAGTAGAAGAAATCTGTGCTTCTGTTACCGCTGAAGGAGAAGTTTGTGTACCTGCCAATTACAACTGTCCGGGACAGATTGTTATTTCCGGATCTGTACCGGGTATCGAAAAAGCTTGTGAACTGATGAAAGCAGCCGGAGCTAAGCGTGCGCTTCCGTTGAAAGTAGGCGGTGCATTCCATTCTCCTCTGATGGATCCTGCCAAAGTAGAATTGGAAGCTGCCATTAACGCAACTGAGTTCCACACACCGAAATGTCCGGTTTATCAGAATGTAGATGCCCTGCCCCATACGGACCCGCAGGAAATCAAGAAGAATTTGGTTGCTCAGCTGACTGCTTCTGTACGTTGGACACAGACCGTAAAAAATATGATTGCCGATGGTGCTACCGACTTCACAGAATGTGGACCGGGTGCCGTATTGCAGGGATTGATCAAGAAGATCGACTCTACAGTTTCGGCTCACGGAATAGCATAAGTCTATTGATAGACCACTCTTAACATACAGCATCGGAATCTTTATGTAGGATTCCGGTGCTGTGTTTTTTTGTTTTAAGGTCATAAATTACTCTCATCGTTCTATCTGTAAAGATCGCTCTGGGCTGCAATGACGGGACGCGGACAGTTTACAACTTTTTTGCCAACACTTTTGTTATAATTGGATAATAAACCTATTTTATCCAATGAAAGTACACGAATATCAGGCAAAGGAGATTTTCTCCACTTACGGAATACCTGTCGAGAGGCATGCTTTATGCCATACGGCAGATGGAGCTGTGGCTGCTTATCACCGAATGGGGGTAAACCGGGTAGCCATAAAAGCCCAAGTGCTGACCGGCGGGCGGGGAAAAGCCGGCGGAGTAAAGTTGGCCAATAATGATAGAGATGTCTACCAATACGCTCAAACTATTTTGGAGATGACTATAAAAGGTTATCCCGTCACCAAGATTCTTCTTAGTGAGGCTGTCAACATTGCAGCCGAATATTACATCAGTTTTACGATAGACCGTAATACGCGCTCTGTCACGCTGATTATGAGTGCGGCCGGTGGTATGGACATCGAGGAAGTAGCCCGCCAATCTCCGGAAAAGATAATACGTTGCAGCATTGATCCTCTAATCGGAGTTCCCGATTATCTGGCACATAAGTTTGCTTTCTCTCTCTTTGAACAAGCTGAGCAAGCTAACCGGATGGCAACTATTATTCAGGATCTTTACAAAGCATTTATTGAAAAAGATGCTTCACTTGCTGAAATTAATCCATTGGTACTTACCCCTGTTGGGACATTATTGGCTATTGATGCCAAAATGGTTTTTGATGATAATGCACTTTATCGTCATCCGGACTTACAGAAGTTATCAGAGCCCACAGAAGATGAGAAGTTGGAAGCGATTGCCAAAGAAAGAGGATTCAGCTATGTGCGTATGGACGGTGAGATAGGCTGTATGGTTAATGGAGCCGGTCTGGCTATGACAACTATGGATATGATCAAGCTTTATGGAGGAAATCCGGCTAATTTCCTTGATATTGGCGGTAGTTCAAATCCTGTCAAGGTGATAGAAGCTATGAGATTATTGCTGGATGACAAAAAAGTCAAAGTAGTCTTTATCAATATTTTCGGAGGTATCACCCGATGTGACGATGTAGCCATCGGACTATTGCAGGCGTTTGAGCAGATACAAACGGATATTCCTATTATTGTGCGGCTTACAGGTACCAATGGAAATATGGGACGTGAATTATTGCGCAAAAATAACCGTTTTCAAGTGGCCCAAACAATGGAAGAAGCCACTAAAATGGCTATAGAATCATTAAAGAAAGAATCGATATGAGCATACTTATTGATAAATCTACCCGACTTTTGGTGCAGGGTATCACAGGCAGGGACGGACTCTTTCATGCCAAAAAGATGGCTGAATACGGAACAAATGTGGTGGGCGGTACATCGCCCGGCAAAGGAGGAACAATGATAGATGATACCTTTCCGGTATTCAATACCATGTATGAGGCTGTTCGCCGAACGCAAGCCAATACATCTGTCATTTTCGTACCGGCACGCTTTGCTGCCGATGCTATAATGGAGGCTGCCGATGCCGGTATCCGGCTGATAATTTGTATCACAGAAGGAATTCCTACATTGGATATAATAAAGGCCTACCGATTTGTCGAACTGAAAGGAGCTAAACTCATTGGGCCGAATTGCCCCGGTCTGATCTCTCCTGGGAAAAGTCTGGTAGGTATTCTTCCTGGGCAAGTGTTCACTCCGGGCAATATAGGAGTGATTAGCCGTAGCGGGACATTGACCTATGAAATCGTATCGCATTTGACTGCTAAAGGTATGGGACAGTCTACTGCCATTGGTATGGGAGGTGATCCGGTTGTCGGACTTTATTTTCGTGATCTTTTAGGGATGTTGCAAAATGATCCGCAAACTGATGCCATTGTGATGATTGGTGAGATTGGGGGCAACGCAGAAGAGGCGGCCGCAACATACATTCGTAAACATGTGACTAAACCTGTGGTGGCATTTATTGCAGGAAAATCTGCTCCGCCAGGCAAACAGATGGGACATGCCGGAGCTATTATATCCGGAAGTTCAGGTTCTGCAGCCGAAAAGATTTCAGCATTGGAAGCTGCAGGAATCAGAGTTGCCGGTGAACCTTCGAAAATACCGGATTTACTAAAAGGCAGTTTCTAAACAATTCTTTTTTAATTTATCAAACTACAAATTAAAAGTTATGAGTAGACGTAGACAATTAGAGCATGAAGTATCTCTTGCTCAGGAAAGAATTAAGAAAGCTCCCAAAGATACCCCCAGAGAGATATTGAAGATATGGGAGCAAGAGTTGGTTGATCTGGAAGTGGAACTTAATAATTTGGTCGACGACGAGGAAGATAATAACGATTGAATCACTTTTCTGCATAATAAAAGGCCCGTACAAAAATTGTACGGGCTTTTTCAAAGGAAATAGAATACTCCCGGCTACCTTCGGGAATGGCTACGCATAAAGGGTGTACGGCTCCCTCACTTTATCAGTTGTATAACATTTATAATAAGACGGTATTTTATCTACTTTGTTCCGTTTTCATCCATCTTTTAACTATTTATTTTCACATTTACTCTTTGTCGGGTTATTCTTTGATAAGATGTAACAGGATTATCCTGCAATCATTGACATACATCAAAAACAAACAGTTTAAAACAGCCTTTTTATCCTACGTCAATTCAATCGTCATATTTCTCCCTTACATTTGTAATGTTTTCAAGGTATAACATAAAAATTTGAGATTATGAAATGGGTAAAAAGATTGTTTGATAGAATCGGTAATTCCGATTCTATGATTTGGGGCTATGTAATGCTCCATGAATAAAGGATTATAAAACAGAGTTTGATTGAAAAAAACGTTTGAAAAAGGAGGCCGGGATTATCGGAGGGCACTGAAAAAGTGATCTTTTTTAGCATCCAATCCTTTTTTAGAAATTCTTGGAAAAAGTTGCATGTCGAATGATGCATTTCATTCACATACAACTTTTTCTTATATTAAGGGTAATAACTCCACAATTTGCTTTATACAAGCCGTGTTTGTCTTCCACGAGCATGGATTACACTTACTTTAACTGAATTTGAGTATTCTCTTGAGATTTGCTGCAAAAATAGCCATTGCTCCTTGCATTTTCATACATGACAGTCCGTAGGACTGCGCCCTGTCATATCCATATACCTGTTTCAGTTCCGCATTTTTAGCTTCAATCTTATAACGCTCGGCAGCCTTCTCTTTGAACCGTTCGGTTTGTTGAAACTCTATCTGTTGTTGCTGCTCATCGGTTTTTATGGGTACAGAATAGGTTTTAGATTTAGCTCCCGGCTTATAACATCCCTCCCGTTTTGAGCAGCATTGACACTTATGTACATCAAAATAATAAGTATACGCCTGATTCCATGCTCCATTCTTTCTCCCCTGTTTTGCCCTACGTATAGCTATATGGCCGGCAGGGCAAACAAACATGCCGGCATCCTTATTGTAATCAAACTTGCCTTCCTCCTTTCTGAAACCTTGGCTGATACTGGGATTCAATTTAGCTACCAACTCAAAGTGTTCATCACGAGCTTTCTCCAGATTATCCTTTCCCGAATAAGCTGAATCACCAATCACTGTTTGTACATCGATACCATTCTTCCGGCTTTGTTCAATCAACGCGGGCAGCTGGGGACCGTCTCCCTTTTCACCTGAAGTTATGACAGCCGCTGTTATGATACGCTCCTGGGTCATTCCGATATGCGTCTTATACCCAAAGAAAGAACTTTCTTCCGATTTGTGCCCGATACGTGCGTCCTCATCTTCAGAAACAGTGTAATGGTCTCTGATATCATCCAATGTCTCTTTTAAGAGGTTCAGTTTTTCCTTTATTTTGGGAATGCAGACGAAGGTTTCCTGTTCTTTTAATGTATCAATCAGTGTTTGCGTATAAGTCAGTTCATGTTCCAGAACGTCGTCAGAATTCTTCTCGGGTAATACTTCCTTTATCTTCTCATCCACTTCATAGAGACATTTACGTAACTGTTTGGAACGCAGCTTCAGTATCTCAATAGGAGAATGGGGATTTGAACGCGAACCGGTATGTGTGGCATCAACGATTACAGAGGTGGATTTTATAATGCCCTTCTCTATTGCCAAAGTTACCGTCTTGTTGATAAGCAGGTTCAACAAGTCCGTATCTTTCAGACGGAGCTTACGAAATTTGCATAAAGAGCTGGCCTCTATCACATCCTCTTCCGGTACCATCCCTAAAAAGTATTTAAAGGACATGTCATAGCGTGAGCGTTCAACCACATCAATATCAGACAAGTCATAAATGGTTTTTAAAAGAAGGTACTTGAACATACGGACAGGGCTCTCGGCGATACGACCATTGTCCGGACAATATTTGGAAACAAGCTCATCATAAACAAAGGAAAAGTCTATCAGCGAGTTGATACGTCGAAGCAGGTTATCCTGAGGGATGATCAAATCATAAAGACTTGAATAATCACTAAAAGCCAAACGTTCTTGGAGTGCTAACATTGCGGTATTCTTTTGGTCACTCGAAGATACAAAAAAACGGTATAAATCCGGATTTTCTTGGATTTATACCGCCATTTTTTTATAGAAGGGAGGCAGGAGGACTTTTTCAGTGCCCTCGATTATCGTGGGCTCCTTTTTTAGTTAATCCCCCTTATTATTTGCACAAATATGGTTTATTTTACTCTTCTTGTTCCAAAGCCGGATTATCCGGTAAAGAGTACTTGAGATTTACACTAAAAAATGCAAAACCAGAATAAAAACATGACTTAAAAATTCTGTATTTGAATGTTTTTCTGTATATTAGGAACATAACCAAATAATGTAAAATGGAATTAGAAACAATTGGAGAAAACGCCGGCAAAGTATGGCGCACCCTGAATGAAATGAGGGGAAAAATATCTATTCAGGAACTTAGTCGGAAAATTAACCTCAGCGCTGAAGATGTTGCACTTGCAGTAGGTTGGTTAGCCAGAGAAAATAATATTTTTATTCAGAGACACAACTACCTGCTATATGTCAGTCATGATGCTTTCTGATTTTACTTTAAGAGAATTGACTGTCAGAGTCTAAGAAATATAATAGGGATTATTCGTCACCGGATAATCCCTATTATATTTCTTACGATTTAGGACAAGTATGCGTGTCACTCTCTTTCCTAAAAATTAAATTTGTCAGAAAATAAGCTAACTCTACCATCATGATGCCAATGGTAGCACCGGCCAATACGTCACTTAGCCAATGACGATTGTTTAATTGGCGTGTGAAGCCGGTAACAACAGCCGGCAGGAAAGTGGCAATGGTGGCTAAAGGAGTCTTGAAGCCATATTCTTTATATAAAAGAGTAGCAGCCGTAAAAGCAGTAGCCGTATGGCCTGAAGGGAAGGAAAGAAAATCCGAACCGTCTGGACGGAGAACACCCGCCAATGATTTCATGGAGATGACTACTGCTCCCATCAAGACATACGCAAATGCAGTTGAAACGAGCATACGTTTCCAGTTACTACGACTTTTTACTCCTGCAAGTTTCAATATAAACATGACAACAATCGGTAGATAGGGTAGAAAATCATCATACCGATATGCAAAAGTCGAAGCATGCATATTCCGCAGATGATAGATATATTGATCTGCACTTGTCAATAACCCGGCCCGCAGGGCACATACTATAAGGGTACAGGCAAATAGCCAAAGTATTAATTTACGTGGACTCATTTCGTTCTATTATAGGTTTATAGTATATGCCTACAAAGATAATTCTTTTGATGCAGAAGACATTAGGAACAATTAATATGAAAATATTATTTGTCTTATTATAACATTCATATTAATAAATATTCCGGGAGCTGCAAAGATCGAACGAAAGTAGATAACTCAATCTGTCAAATGTCAGAAAAACCGGAGCCCTACTTCTGCTGTCACATTTTACAATAAATAGAAGCAGGCATTATTCTCAAAAGCATTGCTACATATCTCCATCTTCTTGAGATGTATACAACTTTTCTTTTCCGAAAGATCGCCCGGTATATCTGTTGTACGGCTTTCTGTAGTGGAGTGACCCAAAACAACCCCTCTCCTTTAGCCATCGCTGTATCTACGAATCCTGGACGTATGTCCGTAATGTGAATGGGGTAAGATAGCTTGGCTGCTTTCTTCCTCAAGCCTTCCGTGTAATTGATTTGATAGGCTTTCGAAGCATTGTATGCCGGTGCTATTCCTTCACCACGCATCCCGCCTACAGAGGAAATTGTAACCAGATGCCCCGATTCTTGTCTCTGGAAAAAATAAAATGCCCAGTCTGCCACATTGGTGAATCCGATAACATTGGTCAAAAGAGCCGGTCTCTCTAAATTATAATCGAGCTCAGGGTTTAGTTCCCCTACCCCCGAACAGAACACGAGTATATCCATACCTCCCATTCTGTCCACAAGATTATTGAGTTGCCGGATTGTATCAGTTTCCTTTGTAACATCTGATATGGTATAAAAACAGTTTTTATTTTGTGAACAAAGCTCTTGCAGTTTATTTTCCCTTCGTCCCGTTATGCCAACCATATTCCCTTCCTGAATAAACCGTTCTGCCAATCCTCTGCCGATCCCGGATGTAGCTCCTATTATGATAACCTTTTTCATTTTTATTCTTTTTAATGCTTACACAAAGGTATTGGGATCGGAACAAATGAATCTTGACTGAAATCAAGATTTTATTTTTGTACTAACTTTCTTCGAAGACGGCTGAGTGTTTCCGGACATATCATCAGATAGGATGCCAGTTCCTTCAATGAAATCAAATTCAACAGTCCGGGACAACGTTCAAGTATCTCCCTATATCGTTCTTCGGGCGTCATGCTGTACATCGATATCATCCGTTCATATACTTCCCATAACAATATTTCAGCTATATGTCTGCCCAATTTCAGATTCGTGTCGTCCCGGTCATAGAATTCCTCTAACTGTCTGTTGTTTACTATATAAACAGTGCAGTTACAAATGGCTTGTATATCTACATTTGAATTATCTCCTAAACGGAATGCCGGATAATTACCCACAAACGAGTGTTCGAATGTATAGCCTACAATTTTATTTTCTCCCCGACTGTTGGTACAGCAATAGCGGAAAGAACCTTCTGCCACATACCCCATCAATTTGCAGGATTCATTTTGTCGGCAAAAGAAATCTCCTTTTTGATATTGGGTAAGTTGCCCATTTTGAAGTACAAAATCTGTAATGGGGGCAAAGTTAACCTTCGATGTATACTTATTGAAATCTTTTGCTTCTTCCATGATATAATTTCATTTTGAAGTGCGAATATAAATAATGCGGACTGAACTATGATACTCAATCCGCATTAAAATGATCTTTGGGGGACTTTATCCGCAATGGAAGTACTTGCTTACTAATGCCAGCATCTCCTCCGGTTTGCCCTGTATCTCTATACGCAGGGTAGCATCATTATAGCTTCGTAATCTACTGATAATGCCATCAATCATAGCAGGGCTGAATACATTATACTGTTCAAATACAGTTCGTTGTTTCTGTAAGCAATCTGCTGATGCCACACAGCTATCTGGTAATTGTGCTAAGTTTTTCAGTTTATCAGCATTTTCTTTCTGATGGATATTTACGTTAACGTATGTATTTTCTGCAATGGTTAAGGCGTTGTCTATTTCAAAACCATGACGACAGGCCACTGCAAGTCCTGCCAGTAATTGATAGAGATCGGCTGATCCGTCCGGTGAACGCATTTCCACTGTCTGTTTTTGCGTCGTGTCATAGTGGCTGTCCGATTCCAATGGATTGGCCAATGCACACATATCCGTCTTAGCAGACCATCCTAATGGAACTCGTACCAATACAGAACGGTTTCGATCGCCCCAACAAACATTAGTCGGTGCCTCTTGATGTGGTACAAGCCGGAAATATGAAGTAGGATTTGTATTTCCGAAAGCCGTGATGGATGGGGCAAGCAGCATCATGCCCGCAATGGCTCTACGAGCTGTATCAGAAAGAATCCCGTCTTTTAGCATTTGGTTCCGTCCGTCTTTCATCATGCGCATATGGATATGTAATCCGGATCCAGCTTTACCCACTGTAATTTTCGGAGCAAATGTAATATCATAACCATATTGGTAAGCTAAGTTGCGGATAACCCATTTGGCTATTATCAATTGGTCGGCAGCATCTTCAGCACGGACTGGCAGAAATTCTATTTCATTTTGCTCGTAGACTTTATCGTCAAGCATAAAATTACCGACTTCAGAATGCCCGTATTTTATTTGTCCACCCGTTTGAGCTATGTAAGACATACATTGTGTACGGAAATCATTGAATTTAGCATAAGGTCCTGATTCATGATAACCGCGCTGATCGGTTGCCGGAAACATTCCGTCGTCCTCGGCAATCACATAATACTCCAATTCTCCCATAGCCTGAAACTCCATGCCTGTTACTTCCGTGAACGCTTTACAAGCTTTGTGTAAGGTATATTCGGGAGAACTTTCCAGAGGTTCTCCATCTTTATTAAAGAAAGAGCAAAGCATCACGAGTGTAGGTAATTCTGCAAATGGATCAACGAATGCGGTACGGAAGCGTGGAATTACATACAAATCACTGCTCCCTGCCTCTATAAAAGGAAACAGGCTTGATCCATCCACTCGTTCACCACAAGTCAGGATAGCATCCAGATAGGCAGCGTTGTTTATTACAAAATTCAATGTTTTAAGTCGTCCGTCCGCAGCAGGATACATAAAGTTAACCATGCGGATTTCATTTTGTTGGATATAGGAAATAATATCTGCTTTTGTAAATTCAGCAGCAGGCTTTTGCAAAAATGTCACCAGATGATTGGGACTCATTAATAATTCTTGATTCATCATACGTTGATTGTTGTTTCATTAATTATTTGGGTTAACAGATTATTTTATGAACCAAAGATACACAAAAAGTTAGCAAATCAAGATTTATTCCCATGAAAAATAATAGTTCCCTTTCATCCGCTGACGATTCGGCTATTCTTTAATTTAGACTCACTCCTATGCTACTTACTTCTTTGTTTTTTATACCTTTGCATCCGATTTTAATAAGGTATAGAATATATGGTACAAAATCAGGTCCAACCGGTTCGTAGGATTGCATTTCCTATATTGATCGCATTAAGTATTTCTCACTGTTTAAATGATCTTTTGCAGGCTGTCATTTCGGCTGTATATCCTCTCTTTAAAGAAGATCTCTCGTTAAGTTTTGCTCAGATTGGATTGATAACTCTTGTTTACCAGATGTCCGCTTCCGTGTTTCAACCACTGACCGGTCTTATTTTTGACAAACGTCCTATAGCATGGTCACTTCCCATCGGAATGAGTTTCACACTGGTAGGAATGTTGAATCTGGCTTTTGCATCCAATTTACACTGGTTGCTTGCATCCGTTTTTATTATTGGAATCGGTTCTTCTGTCCTTCATCCCGAAGCATCACGTATAACCTTTTTAGCTTCAGGAGGAAAACGGGGATTAGCGCAATCACTCTTTCAGGTGGGCGGCAATTTGGGCGGATCATTAGGCCCTTTGTTAGTGGCGTTGTTAGTGGCTCCTTACGGCAGGCATTATATTGCTTTGTTTGCAATTCTTGCTTTAGCGGCTATCTGTGCAATGTTCCCTATTTGTCGTTGGTACCAGGCCTATCTGAACCATCTTAAAAAACGTCCCATACTTGCAAGAACCTATATTGAACGCCCGCTCTCTCCAGGCAAAACAGTATTTGCCATTACGATACTGATGATCTTGATCTTTTCTAAATATATTTATATGGCGAGTCTGAACAGCTATTATACTTTCTATCTGATACATAAGTTTAATGTAAGTATTCAGCAATCACAACTCTTCTTATTTGTATTTCTGGTAGCTACTGCCATCGGTACATTAATGGGAGGCCCTATCGGTGATAAGGTCGGGCGCAAATATGTAATTTGGGGATCAATCCTTGGCACAGCACCGTTTAGTTTGTTGATGCCACATGCCGGACTTGTATGGACTGTACTTCTTAGTTTTTGCGTCGGACTGATGTTATCGTCCGCTTTTCCCGCTATTTTGCTTTATGCGCAGGAACTGCTTCCTAATAAATTAGGGCTGATTTCGGGACTCTTTTTTGGATTTGCATTTGGTGTTGCCGGTATCGCCTCTGCTGTCCTTGGCAATATGGCCGATAAATTTGGAATCGATGCGGTATACAATGCTTGTGCATTCATGCCGTTATTAGGATTGGTAACTTGGTTTTTACCGGATTTAAAAAAAAACGAAAAAAGAAAAATAAGAATAATTGAAAAGTAGTCTGTATCTGCTTTTTATATTTGAATAAATAAAATCCGGAAGCACTTTTCCGGATTTTATCCTTTTTAATGCTATTTTCTACCAGTTTTTTTCTTATATCAATTCTCCCTCTTAATTATTTTACTAATTTCGTGGCGTACATATATGAATCAAGTAAATGAAAATGGAGAATAACGCATTAACCGGAAAACCTTATAACATTGGATATGCCTTAAGCGGAGGCTTTATTAAAGGATTTGCCCATTTGGGAGTTATCCAGGCCTTATTGGAGCATGATATTAAACCGGATATCATTTCAGGAGTAAGTGCCGGAGCTTTGGCCGGAGTTTTTTACGCCGACGGTAACGAACCCTATAGAGTGTTGGACTACTTTTCCGGACATAAATTTCAGGACTTGACCAAACTTGTGATTCCCAAAGTCGGTTTATTTGCACTGGGAGAATTTATAGACTTTCTGAAGTCGAATCTTAAAGCACAGAAACTGGAAGACTTAAAACTTCCACTTATCATCACCGCCACTGATCTGGATCATGGGCGCAGTATGCATTTTCATAAAGGGAATATAGCCGAACGAGTGGCAGCTTCATGCTGTATGCCGGTATTGTTTACGCCTGTAAAAATAGGAAATACACACTATGTGGACGGAGGGCTTTTGATGAATCTACCGGTTTCTACCATCCGAAATGAATGTGAAAAAGTAGTGGCAGTAAATGTCAGTCCGCTGATGGCAGAGAAATATAAAATGAATATTGTCAGTATTGCCATGCGCTCTTATCATTTTATGTTTCGCGCCAATACGTTTCCGGAGCGCGATAATTGTGATTTACTAATAGAACCTTATAATCTGGAGGGTTACAGCAATACTGAGCTTGAAAAAGCTGAAGAGATTTTTGAGCAAGGCTATAACACAGCTTCCGAAGTTTTGGATCAACTGATTGAGGAGAAAGGAAAGATATGGAGATAATAAAAACCGGATTGGCAGCTTTTGGTATGTCGGGACAGGTATTTCATGCCCCGTTTATCAGTACGAATCCGCATTTCAAACTTTGTAAAATAGTAGAGCGTACCAAGGAACTCTCTAAAGCACGTTATCCGCAAGCAACGATTGTACGTAGTTTTAATGAGTTGACAGAGGATCCCGAAATAGATCTGATTGTGGTTAATACCCCAGACAGCACACATTATGAATATACCCGAATGGCTCTTGAAGCCGGAAAAAACGTGGTAGTTGAGAAACCTTTTACTTCTACTACAGAACAAGGAAAAGAATTAATAGCTTTGTCTGAACAAAAAGGACTAATGCTTAGTGTGTATCAAAACCGCAGGTGGGATGCAGACTTTCTGACAGTACGTGATATTCTTGATAAGTCGTTGTTAGGTCGCTTAGTGGAATATGAATCAACTTTCGCCCGTTACCGAAACTTCATCAAGCCTAATACATGGAAAGAAACCGGAGTATCGGGAGGTGGACTGACATATAATCTGGGATCACATCTGATTGATCAGGCAGTTCAGCTTTTCGGAATGCCTGAAGCTGTTTTTGCCGATTTGGGTGTACTTCGTAATGGAGGAAAAGTAGATGATTATTTTATAATTCATTTGTTACGTCCTTCCTTGGCACCTGATGTGAAGATCACCCTGAAAGCAAGCTATTTGATGCGGGAAGCCGAACCACGTTTCATGTTACATGGGACGTTAGGATCGTATGTCAAATATGGAGTTGACAAACAAGAAGCTGCCTTATTGGCTGGCGAAATACCTGGCAACCCTAATTGGGGAGAGGAATCGGAACAAGAATGGGGATTACTGCATACAGAAATGAATGGAAAGGAAATCTGCCGGAAATATCCGGGTATATCCGGTAATTATGGTGGTTTCTATCAGAATATATATGAACACTTGTGTTTAGGAAAAACGTTGAAAACGCATGCACAAGACATCTTGAATGTAATACGAATAATCGAAGCGGCTTATCAGAGCCATCGGGAAACTAAAATAGTTAATCTTAAATAGCTTTTATAAAAATGAAGAACGAAGAAAAAATGATTATTTATCAAGTGTTTACGCGCTTGTTTGGAAATAATAATAACCACTGCATCAATAACGGAGACATCTTACAAAACGGTTGTGGAAAAATGGCTGATTTCACAGCCAAAGCTTTGGGTGAGATCAGAAAGCTCGGAGCGACTCATATTTGGTATACCGGTATTATCGAACACGCTACTCAGACTGATTACAGAAGATATAATATCCGACCGGATCATCCGGCTATTGTAAAAGGCAAAGCGGGCTCTCCTTATGCCATTAAGGATTATTATGATGTAGATCCGGATTTGGCTACTGATATTCCCGGACGAATGAAAGAGTTTGAAAACCTGGTAAACCGCACACACAGGGCAGGACTAAAAGTGATTATCGACTTTGTACCGAATCATGTAGCGCGCCAATATCATTCGGATGCACAGCCGGATGGTACCAGCCAACTCGGAGCCAACGATGATCCTAATTACTCGTTCAGTCCATACAATAATTTTTATTATATTCCACAATCGGAATTGCACGGTCAGTTTGATATGACAGGAAACGCAGTGGAACCTTATCGTGAATTTCCTGCCAAAGCAACTGGTAACAATCGATTTGATGCTTACCCGAATATAAATGACTGGTATGAAACTGTAAAGCTGAATTATGGAGTAGATTATCAAAATGGAGGAACCTGTCATTTTTCACCGACTCCGGATACCTGGATTAAAATGTTGGATATTCTTTTTTTCTGGGCTTCCAAGAACATTGATGGATTCCGTTGTGATATGGCTGAAATGGTTCCGGTAGAGTTCTGGGAATGGGCTATTCCACAAGTGAAACAAACCTATTCCAATATTTTGTTTATTGCTGAAGTATACAATCCTCACGAATATAAAAATTATCTGTTTCGTGGTAAGTTCGATTATCTCTATGATAAAGTAGGACTGTATGATACCTTGCGTAACGTGGCTTGTGGTTATGATTCAGCAACTGCCATCACCCGTAGTTGGCAGTCTTTGGGGGGGATTGAAAAGCGGATGCTTAACTTCCTTGAAAATCATGACGAACAGCGCATTGCATCTGATTTCTTTGCCGGAGACCCACGCAAGGGCATTCCCGCACTAATCGTATCAGCTTGCATGAATACGAATCCGATGATGATCTATTTTGGTCAGGAGTTCGGAGAAATGGGAATGGATAGTGAAGGATTCAGCGGACGTGACGGACGAACCACTATTTTCGATTATTGGAGTGTAGACACCATTCGGCGTTGGCGTAACGAAGGTAAATTTGATGGAAAAATGCTAACTGAAGAACAAAAGCATTTATATGCAATTTACCATAAGGTTTTGACTCTATGTAATGAAGAGCAGGCAATATCAAAAGGTGTATTTTTTGATTTGATGTATGCCAATGAAAATGGATGGAGATTTAATGAACATAAGCAGTATACTTTCATGCGTAAGTATAAAAATGAATTGCTGTTTGTAGTCGTAAACTTTGATAATCAATCGGTAAATGTTGCAATTAATGTACCTTCTCATGCCTTCGATTTTTTGCAGATTCCCCAATTTGACTCATACAAAGCAACCGATTTAATGACCGATAAAGAAGAAGTAGTCTGTTTATTGCCTTATAAAGCCACAGAAATAGCTTTAGGAGCATATACCGGTAAAATACTGAAGATTAAATTTTAATTGAATATAAAACAGCCCTTGCAATCTAATCTGTGCAAGGGCTGTTTTTTTATCTGTTTATTCCCATTTTTATTTGGTTCTTTTCAATACCATTGCTGTTCGCGCAGGAATGTAGAGTTTCAACCATTCTTTCTTTTCTTTTTTATACAAAGAATCGGGTAATGTGAAATGCTTCACACTATCATCTGACAAGCCATTGCCTCCATAAACTACATTGTCTGTATTCAATATTACCTCATAAGTTCCGGGGGTTACCAAAAATCCATAATCAGTAAATGATTGTTTCGGATTGAAATTGAACACAAAAATCAAGTCTTTACGTTGGTATGCCAGTACTTGGTCACCATCGTTATGCCAAATTTCCTGTACAGGAGTCTGCTGAATGTTTTTAACGCTCTTGATTACTTTCAGCATGTCAGCATCAAAATCACCTAAATAATGGTAAGTCAGGTTTTTATTATCAACCAAATCCCACTGCCGGCGAGCATATTTACATGACCATCCGTTACCTTCACGCGGGAAGTCAATCCATTCCGGATGTCCGAATTCGTTTCCCATAAAATTCAGGTATCCACCGTTGATCGTACTTGCCGTAAGTAGACGAATCATTTTATGGAGAGCAATGCCCCTATGAACCATATAGCTTTCATCGCCCTTCTGCATATGCCAGTACATGTCGGCGTCAATCAGGCGGAATATGATTGTCTTATCTCCTACTAACGCCTGATCATGGCTTTCGGCATATGAGATTGTCTTCTCATCCTGTCGGCGGTTAGTTACTTCCCAAAACATGCTGGATGGCTTCCAGTCTTCGTCTATCTTTTCTTTAATGATCTTAATCCAATAGTCGGGGATATTCATAGCCATACGATAGTCAAATCCATACCCTCCGTCTTCCACTTTGGCGGCAAGTCCCGGCATACCGGATACCTCTTCTGCAATGGTAATAGCCTTAGGATTCACTTCATGAATCAATTCATTAGCCAGTGTCAAGTAACAGATGGCATTGCCATCCTGATGCCCATTAAAATAATCTCCATAATTACAGAATGCCTCGCCCAATCCGTGACTGTAATAGAGCATAGAAGTGACACCATCGAAACGGAATCCGTCAAAGCGATACTCTTCCAACCAGTATTTGCAGTTTGAAAGCAAGAAATGCATTACTTCGTTTTTACCATAGTCGAAGCAAAGTGAATCCCATGCCGGATGTTCTCTGCGTCCGCCCGGATAGAAATATTGGTTCGGATCACCTGCAAAGTTGCCCAACCCTTCTACCTCATTTTTTACGGCATGCGAATGAACAATGTCCATAATAACAGCAATACCCAGTTCGTGAGCTGTATCAATTAACAGTTTGAGTTCCTCTGGAGTGCCGAAACGAGATGATGCCGCAAAGAAACTTGACACATGATAACCGAAACTACCATAATATGGATGTTCCTGTATGGCCATAATCTGGATACAATTGTATCCCTCTTTGGCAATACGTGGCAAAATTTTCTCACGAAATTCATTATATGTTCCAACTTTTTCCTCTTGCTGTGCCATGCCGATGTGGCATTCATAAATCAGCAATGGATCGGTACTGGGTTTAAAGGTTTTCTTTTTAAATTTAAATGGCTTCTCCGGTGCCCATACTTGGGCACTGAATATTTTGGTGTTTTCATCCTGCACGACCCGATTAGCCCAAGCGGGAATTCGTTCTCCCTGACCACCTTCCCAGTATACATGTAATTTATATAGATCGCCGTGTTTGATAGCGTCAGCAGGCAATTTAATTTCCCAGTTACCATTTTTCAGGCGTTTTAGTTTATAAGTAGGTTTTTCTTCCCAATTACTGAATGTACCTACCATGTAAATATGCGACGCATTTGGTGCCCACTCACGGAATATCCATCCTTTATCAGTGCGATGTAAACCGAAATAAAGATATCCGGAAGCGAAGTCCGACAACGTAGATTTTCCCCCATTGGTCAATTCGGCCTTCTTATCCATGGCATGTTCAAAACGTCCGACGATAGCGTCTTTGTAAGGTTCCAGCCAAGGATCATTTTTAATCAGATTAAGAGTCTTTTCCATAAAAAGGATGTATTATTGTGTTTCAGAATTTGTTTTTAGAGTCATTCAGGATATAACTATCCAATCGTTATTCAAAATCATCGATAGTAAAATTCGTAAAGTCAGCAAAGCGTTTGAATTGCCGGAACACCTCTTCTGTTTTATCCAGAATATCAGGAGCCAGGAAAAAACTGTCTGGCACAGAATAAGCACAAGTAAATTCTTTAGGTTTCAAATAATCAATGTATTTGAAATCTTTAGGAAAACCTTTAGGAGCAGTTTTTAGAAAATCTTCACCGACAACTGGAAAGAACTTTTTGAATTCAGGATCTTCCACAATCGAACGATACTCGTCAATGTTATCATAAATAGATTGACGCAATGCTTTTAAAACGTTGGGTGGCAGGCATAAACTACCTCCGGCCAGCATACAACCTTCTGGTTGTATATGTACGTAATAACCACTATGATTGGATTTTTTCCCTTTCGCATTAATATATCCTCCGAAATGATTCTTATAAGGAGTTTTATCAGAAGAAAAACGGGTGTCCCGGTAAATACGATAGGTACAATCTTTGGGTTGAATGCCACGGATACTTTCGTCAAAGAGTGAAATACGGGCAATTACGGAAGAAAGGAAGTTTTCAAATTCTATGCGGGCTATTTCATATTCACCCCGATGTTCATTAAACCACTCACGATTGTTATTCGCAGTAAGGTCTTTTAAAAAACGAAAGATAACAGGTATATTACTCATTGTGTCATTCTTTTCTGTTTATATCCCACAAATATATAAGAATTATTTGTAACTATCCATAAAATTGACGAAAAACAGGTATAAAAAAAGTGTCGGCTACAAAGAGCCGACACTTTAACACATTTATCAATAAAACAGACGCCTCTGTTTCTGACGTACTTACTTATCACAAGCTGGTACAATCTCTTTAATTAATCTTATATCTAATACTATGAAAAACACATCTATATAACATGCCCCAAAGAGGTTTTGTTCAAACAGACCAGAAATAAACTTGTTAATAATCGTTATATCCGTATGAGATCCTGATTGACATCAATCTTTATCTTACCAAAGTCGATCATTGCGTTGAATAAACAGATTTGAGAGTATTCAAACAACCGCTCTACGGTTATTTCTTTTTCCTTGATTAGATTCATAGCTAACAATGATGCTCTTCGGGTACCTTTAAGGAGAGGCTGTTTTGGGGTATACCATTCATTTCCATCGAAAAGAGCAATATTACCTATAGATGTATCTGTCAGAAGTCCATTCTTGACAATTAGTATGTCGTCTTGTTCCTGTCTGCGAGCGAAAAGTTCATTAATTACACTCCGATCTGTACTTTTGTAAGTGTAATCGATATCATCCGAATAAACAATCTGTAAAGAATGTACCGGACGTATTTGATAAGACGTATATGTAATCTCCTCTATTTCGCGACCATAGATTACTCTGCACTTCATCACTCCTTCGCTTGATACAGGATAAAGATATTTCGATAGCTCTAACGCTGGCTGTTCCGGCCAGAAAACTGCACGTGTCCGGTTCATCCGATTCGTGTGATAATCCAGATTATATATTATTCCTCTCTCTATATGTATTGTTTCAATAAATTGGCACATAAACTTTCTGCTTCATTTCATTATATTCACTTTCTAAGTCACTTTTACAGGTAATCCCTCCTCCACTCTTAAAAAACATTTTTCCATCTTGTTCTTCAATGAAACGAATCATGACGGCACTATCCAACTTTTTTCCGTTATAGTATCCGGTAATGCCAGTATAAAACCCTCTATCATAATTTTCCGCCTGTTCTATTATCTCCATCGTTTTATGTTTTGGGGCTCCCGTAATGGAACCGGCAGGGAGAAGCTTGAAAAGAATATCTCCCAAACAGGAAACATAATCTTTCGGCAAAATCCCACTGATTTCCGAACTGGTCTGTAAAATAGGGCCGTGATTTGTATGGAGAGTATCTACATAGCGATAACGGGTTACAGCTACACAATCTGCCACCATACTCAAATCATTCCGTATCAGATCAACAATTGTGGCATGTTCTGCCGCCTCCTTTTCATCCTCCATCAATACCTCCAAGGCGGAAGGTAAAGTTGCGTCCATTGTTCCTTTCATAGGATAAGAACAAATCTTCCCATTCTCTATACGAATGAATATCTCTGGGGAAAAAACGACAAAGCGATTCTTCAGCCAAAGTTTGTATAAAGCTTGAGAATGATAAAAAATATCTTCCAATCCTAAATTTGTAGCGACCGGAGTTATACAGGTGAGATTCGTTAAAAAACTATTTCCTCCCAGAATATTTCTGCGTACAATATCGAACGAAGTTTTATATTGTACAAGCGATATTGGGGTCGTCCTCCATGTTATAGGAGATTGTAAAGGTATAGGTACAGACGTACAGTTGCTAAAGCCATTCAGATTATAAAGAAGCTCAGACGGGTCTATATTATCTATCTGCTCTACAAAAGAACAATCTTGTTTATAGTTTATAATAAACAGAAACGCTTTTCCTGTTTTGGCCAGTTTATTTATACGGTCGATAGCTTCATTTTTACTATAGGATTGCATCATTCTTTTTTTCACTGTTTAGTTCAAGTGACAAACTTACAATAAAAAACAGATGCATACAAAAAAATAGGGTTGCTGATTTTAGCAACCCCATTCTCTTCTATCTTCAGGATAATCTTTTTATTTTATCATTCCTTTTGCTTGATCTTGCATCTGTTTGATTTCAGTTCTATTGGGTGACAAGGTAATTGCCTCTCCCAGGTAGTCTACGGCTTTTTTGAAATCTGCATCTGCTTTGGCTTTCTCGGAAGCATATTTTTCTTTGTTCGAATTTGCTAAAGGAGTTGCTTTCTGCAGAACACTTGCTCCATTGTTATAGAACAAAACTCCCAAGCTATATAAAGCATCAGTCTTCCACTTTTTACTGCTCACGTCAGTTGCATGTTTATAATTCTCTTCTGCTTTTTCAATATTGCCTGCCTGCTGAAATTTCTGCCCCTCTTTTAAATAGTATATTGCATATAGCTTTTCAAGCGTTGCATTGCCTGGAACAGCTTTGATACTTTCTGCCAATGTAGCAATATACTCCTTATTATTCTTCATATCACGATAGGCAGCCGATTTACCGATATATGCATTTGCTAAGTTGTACCCTTTTTTAATTGCAATATCAAAATAGTTGGCAGCTTCATTATATTTCTTTATGTTATCCGCACATACGCCACAGTTGTATGCAGTAACAGAGTCCTGATTATTAGTTAATTTCAGGTATTCGCTATATTTCTCATAAGCAACAGCATAATTTTTTGCATTCAAAGCGTCATTACCTTCATTCTTCAGTTGATTCGGATCAGTAGTCTGCGCAAAGAAATAATTTGCGGTAAAACATAAAGCAAGTAATAAAATAATTTTTTTCATGGTTATTGTGTTTTTTAATTGTTTATCGTTCAAATGTAACACGAATCTTATGTAAACACAATATATTTTTTTATCTTTTGACTTTTTTGAAAAGTCAGTAACGATAGTTATTTTTATGTTAAAAAAGGTAATAAAATACCAATCCGATAACATTCCGGAAACCGTACACCAACTTTATGCCCGCTGCAAAATACTTTTGTCCGTTGGCATTTTCTTTATAAAATCATTACCTACCGGGTATGCCCCCATTTCATCTGAAGAATATGGTTTAAAGAAATATTCAATATTCTCGCGGGATAATTCAGGATTCAGCCACTGTTCTTCATCTTCCGGTGACAAAATAGCCGGCATTCGGTGTTTAGTGTTATGTATGTAATCCGTCAACGAATTTGTAGCAGTCGTTATGATGGAGAAAGTAGCATGCTGCCTACCCGATTCCTTATCTGTCCAGATGTCATAAATGCCTGCCATTGAAAAGATGGATTCATTTTTAACATAAATATAATAAGGAGTCTTCTTACTCTCTTCATGTCTCCACTCAAAATATCCAGTAGAGGGAACGATACATCTTTTCCTCATTATAGATTCACGAAACGACGGCTTTTCAAATATTGTTTCTGCTCTTGCGTTTAAGGTCATTTTACGCATCTCTTCAGCATCCTCTTCTGTCTTTACCCAAAAGGGAATAAGTCCCCAATTGAATACCTGTATCTCATCAGATGCAGTGATAATCGGATATTTGGGAAAGTTAAAGGCGTTAATGTGATATTGTTCGTTAAGAACATCCCGATATATCTCAATGATATCAGATTTTCGTCCGTAACGTGCAGCCAGTTTTATAGCTTTGGCAGACATTGAATTATGAAAACACATGGTTTAGTAGTTAATAGTTAGTATTTCATTAATATTGGTTATATAACATCCAGATGGCTTTACTTGTTTCCATCCACTACTTTAGTTGTTTTCTAAATTCTTTCTACCATGCCCCTATTTAGGCATGTTTTCTACCTTTTTGAAGAAATTCGCACGATTTTGATCTGAAACGATATAGCACTAAGTGTCTGATAGCCAGAAAAATGACGAAAGGCAAGCAGTCTTTTTACAGACTACTTGCCTTTACGTTGTGATTCCGAAGCGATTCGAACGCTTGACCCACGCCTTAGAAGGGCGTTGCTCTATCCAGCTGAGCTACGGAACCATCCTTGATTGCGAGTGCAAAGGTAGTGCTTTTTCTGAAATCTCCAAAAGAATCTATGACTTTTTTTACTTACATTTTCATCACACTATTCTATAATCCTAAAGGTAAGCCAGTTAAATACCAAATAAAAAGTAACATAGTCCAGCCTATCAATATATATACAGAATATCGCCAGGTATATTTTAAAAGCGAACCATAAGTGGTCTGTTTATCGTATTGTTGCATATAGGTTAATACTAAAGGCATATAAAACATAAATGGGGTAATGGCATTCGTCGCACTGTCACCTATCCGAAAAGCGCATTGCGTCATATCCGGTTCAATCCCCATCCGTGCAAATACAGGTACGAAGATAAAAGCCATAAAGGCCCACTTGGCAGTCGCAGAAACCATAATCAGATTGATTGCAGCAGTGAACAATATAAACAGGATGAGAGTCCATAATGGACCTACTTGCACCGAAGAAAGCAAATTGGCCCCTATGATAGCCACACATTTATCAAGATGTGAATATTCAAGGCAAGCAAACATCTGAGCAGCAAAAAAAGCAATGACAAGATAGCCACTCAATAACTTCATCGGTTTTGCCAGTCCCTCTATTACATCTCCGTCCGTACGATAACGTCCGGAACTAAATCCGTAGACCATTCCCATGATTGCAGCTCCCAACGATAGTAAGAATAAAATGCCCATAATGAAAGGTGAACGTATCAGTCCTCCATTTACTCCCCGCAAAATACCCCAAGATGAAAAAGTAGCCCATAGTATGATTGAGGCGTAGATCATCCCTACTACGATTGCCATAGTCATAGCCCGACGTTCTTTCCGTGAGAGTTGTTTATAGACCTCAGATATTTGCATTCCTTCATATTCTCCCAAAGAAGGAATCAGTTGTTTACAGGTTATTCTATAAATAATAGCTCCAATAATAAATGTAGAAACAGACATGAAATAATAATTGCATAAAGGTCCTGTGTTTCCCTGATATACTCCGGAGTCGATAGCCGCCTCTTGTGTGGTACGTGCTATCAACGGATCCATTGTACTCAACATCACATTGGCACTGTAGCCACAAGATACCGATACGTATGCAGTGATGATTCCTGCTACCGGATTCAATCCAACCGAATAGAATAGAGTAGCTGCTATCGGCAGTAGTATGATATAACCTGCATCCCCCACTATATTCGATAACAATCCCAGGATAATCACCCAAAGAATTATTTTTTTAGTGTTTCTCCGGTTCTTCACTCCCTGTCGGATACAAGCATCGATAAATCCGGAATGTTGGGCTACTCCGATGCCAAACATTGCTGTCAGTACCATGCCCAGCGGTGCGAACCCAGTAAAGTTAGTGATCGCATTCCGCAACATCCAGCGAATCCCCTCCGGACTCAGCAGACTCTGCACACGAATTTCCGCTCCTGTTTGCGGAAGCTGTACTCTTAGTCCATAGATATCGAATATCCAGGATAAAAAGATGACTGCCAGCGTAAACAGGAAGAACATCGTTGCCGGATGCGGAATGCGCCATTTACTCTTCATCGGCTTCCAGATTGTCCAGATCGATAATGCGAAGTTCTAATGCACGAACCACCAGCCGGGTTGCGTTTACTCCCACCCGTTCACCTTGCGGAAACAACCTCCCAATCAAATCGTTTTGCCGTTTTTCCAGTGATTTCACTCCGAAAGGCATACCCTTCAGGTTAGCTATCATCTCTTTGGTATACCCTAAGGCCAAGTGGCGGAGAAACCGTTCGTCATATTCATCGATATCATAGCTTATGACAGCTTCCTGACGTTTAGCGTCATTGGCAACGGATTTTTTAAACCGCTCGACAATCTTCTCCAGAATAGGATAATTAAATACCAGTTTTTTGCCATCCATCACGGCCTGCACATCTGTTTTGGTCAGTAATTCACCTGTTTTCAATATAATTCCATCTGCTCCGGCGTTCAATACGTCTACCCATAACTTTTCATTTAGAATTTCTCCTGTGAATATCAGCACCCGCACCCCTGGATAGCGTTTAAATATGTTCCGGCAAATATCGACACCGATCGTCGTAGAACCTCCCAACCCTAAATCCAGCAATACCATATCGGGTAACTGAGTCTCCATCAAAGGCCAGAATTCATTTTCCGTCATTGCCGTACCAATTACCTGGGCATTCGGTATTTCATGACGGAATATTTCTTCGGTTCCTTTCAGTTCCAGTTTGACGTCTTCTACAATAATTACTTTAAATTTCTTATCTTCCATACTATTATCTATGTATATTAGTTTTCTTATCTTTTAGGTACAGTAAAATAGACTGTAAATCCTCCCCCCTGTGCTGGTTCGGCATTGATGCGACAACCGCGTCTTCCGGCAAATTCATCATGATCACGGATAATTTGTTTGCATATCAAGTATTCAGTTCCCCGCAACTCACCTTTTTCCCCCGAAGTCATACGTGCCAGATTCGGATAAAACAACAGGTTCAGTTCTTCTACGTGTTTTTCACGTCTTCTGTCTGTAAACAGGAAACGAATGTATTCTCCGTCTGCGACAGCTTTTAATATCAACTCTCCATCCTGATGGAAAGAGAGGGCTTCATCAATCAGGTTTTCCATAAGAAAACGCAATTGATTGATATCTCCTATTACTTTAGCTTCAAGAGGCTCTATAGCCATCGTTATCTTATTAGCACCCCCTTTACCAGCTTTCTTGAAATACTTACCAGCATATGCCATTATATCGGCAACCGGAATTGTTGTTCTCCGAAATGTAACCTCTTCCAACTGACGTGAAGCGCACGAACTCAATATCGTAAAAATACCTTTATAATATTCTATCAGCTCACTAATGGTCTCTACACTCTCCTTCTCTTCCTCTTCTGAGAGGGACTGCACATTCAACCTGCCGATGATCTGTTTGATTTTATTCGGATAATAAATCGTTTCATGTTTAATGGTCGAAAGGCAATTATCCAGTACCATGTTCTGTACATGCAGCATACTGTCTTCCCATGAAGCTCTTCTTGTTTCTTCATGTGCTGCTTCAATATCGCGGTATTTCGTAGCAAGCCTGACAACTGCATTAAAGACCACAATGCCTACATATCTGGAGATCAATTGAAACAGCAGGCGGTCTGCCTCTTGCATGCTTTCTTCCTGCCTTTCCAAATATAATACACCCACACACTGATGTTCACCTCCCGCATCGACCAGCAAAGGCAATGCTTGCATGTCTTTGTCAGAAAGATAAGACTGACAGTCAAAACATTGTTGTACAATTTCCGGAGTCACATTCATGTGAGGACTGGAAGCAAACTCAAGCCGATGTCCCATTTCGTTATATACTGCAATGCCTAACCTCTCTATGGTCAAAAGTTCGTTTACCGAGTCAAAAGCTTCATTTACAATTCTCTGTGGTATCTCTTTCAGCGTATCTTCTTCGCGTTGCAAAGCTTCTGCCGATTCTTGCGTACGTGTCAGTGAAGAGGCAAATACTTTTTTGTTAATCTCCAGGACTTGCTCCAGATTCAGGCGGTTCAGGAGCCGTTTTCGCATGTACAAAAGATAATAGCCGCAAAGAGAAGCCACTAACAAAAGAATACACAAAATAATCCCTACTGTCTTATTAGTAGTCGACCGTTCCAGTTGACGGCAATAACCTTCCAGAGACTGATCTTCTCCAGTCAGTTTATATAATGCCGTATAAGCGACATTATTGTAATTATATGCATCCAGTTTTTTGAGACCTAAGAAAGCGACTGACGCTTCGTTTCGCACATCCAATATCACATGGAAATCGGTATTGAACGGTTCCACCCACCATTCCAGTTCGGCCGGTACTCCACTCCCCACCAGTTTCATATATCGTTGAGGATGGCGAGCATACTTTTTATAATGTGCATTCAGTCGGTTTAGTGCCGAATCGGCATACTGCAAAGCGAGTTCAAAATTTTCTATCACATTACAATAGTACACTGTATCAGCAAAGCGGGAAGCTTCGTCTAATAAACGTTCGTATTCCTCTTCAGCTACCAAGGTTACGGAGTCGACAGGGACATCTTTCAGTTTCTCCGGCATCGGTTCATCCTGACAAGAGAAAAAACTGCAAGATATGATCAGGTATAGCCAGATCCCGAAGATCTTACGTATCCCGGGAGGCAACCGGAAATAGAAGCGACTTCCTTTACCCGGTGTGCTCTCTACGTTAAATGTACACACCCTGAACAAGTCGTTGGTCTTTTTGTATTTCTCAATAATTCCCTTACAATTCATCAGTCCGAACCCACTGCCTTTACTACGTTTCAGTTCTTCTTGATCCGTACTTTCTTTCATCCCTATCGATTGAGAATCATAGACTTTTTCACCGATAATTTTCGTTATATCTTCAGACGAAAGTCCCCGTCCGTTATCCTCCACAGAAATCTCCACATATTCATCGGTCGTCCCAGCATATATCTTCACGGTACCTCCCTCCGGGGTATATTTGCGGGCATTCTCGGCCAGAGTGTTAATCATAAACAAGGTCAGAGCTTTATCCGCCTTTACCAATGCCCCTGTCGGTTCTATTTCAAGCCTCTGCTTCTTCATTTCAAAAGCTTTACGCCCTTTGCCTATCAACTCAAACAGTTCGTTCAACTCAAAATTTTCAATATTCAAGCTAAGTGAACCTTGTCTCATTTTAATCCACAATGCCAATATATCATTGTATTCATTGATAGTAGTGACCAGTTCGTCAATGTACTGGTACTTCTCTTTTTTTATCCGGTCGTCATTAATAAAGCCTTTTTCCGTCAGCTTGTGGACTTCGTTAATAATCCGATCTATATACGGATTGATTCCGTCTACGATAGCCAGGCAGGATTTTTTTATCAGGTTCTGACGTTTGTTTCCGGCGATGTGCTGTTCATAAACATACCTTTGTTTTTCCAGCTTATTTCGTTCATCACCCAATGAAATAAATGTCATTCCATTGTCTAATGCCCAAGCAATATAAGGAGTTATTACTTTCACCAACGCCTGTTCGTCTTTATTCAGCCGATGGCGGGTAAAGAGAATCAAAATACCGATAGGATCTGTTTTATCGGGTACATATAAATTAAAGTCGGCTCTTATACCAATCTCGCTACCCGGCTTTACTTCAGTTTCCTGTTCACTTTCACATTCTTCGTCAAACTTAATTTCTCCAGCTTCTTCATCCCTCACCCCGATTCTGATTCCTGTCGCACTAAACAATTGTTCCATATCCGGCAATATCGATCCGGCGATGGCACGTACAATCTCACTTTCATCCGCCACATCAGCCGGGATAGAAGCGGTGATTTTCTGACAGACATCCAATGTTTGTTTCAAACGGGCAATATGGATGCGGTTTCGTACTTTCGATCTTTTGTTGAACAGCCAAAACATGACAGCAACCAGTACGAGCCCTATAACTACGAAAAATAATACCACATTCAACTGTCTGGATTCTTGTTCCAGAGACAGGTAACGACTCTCCAGTTCCTTGTCCTGACGGGTATATCGCAAGATATCCAGATAGACATTTCTATTATAATCCGAAGCCGGTTTCATACCCAGACACGCAAATGACACACTCAACTGTTCACGTATTCTGGAGATCCATTCCGGCACAGTTTTCACCTTTTCTTTCCCAAGCCAGGTTACTTCAGTATATGCCACATCTTTGTTTGGGACAAACACCTCCAGTTTATCAAGTGTATCTGCTACAGAATGGTAATATGTTATATGGTGCTGGTTTACGCAATCCAACGCTTTTGCCAACGTGTCCAGCGCTTCTGCATAGCGCCCATGAGCATTCAGGTATTTGCCGATTGATACATACGCATCCGCTATTTGATAAAGGTCGTTATATTTGCGAAAACGTTCCAGTGCCATTTGTCCTAATCTCAACGGCAACAATGAATCTACAGGCATACCGAATCTTGTCAGAGCATGCGAACGTCTGTTCAGGAATAATTCATAACTACCCGGAGATGCCATCAGATTGGCAAGCCCCTGCAAGCCATTTCCTTCGAAGTATAAATATCCTTGCTCCGATGCCATTTTCCAAGTGGTATACAGTTCATCAAACTCTTCAAGCTTCCGGTCTTCCGGTGTTTTCCCCTCACATAAACCGGCTGAACCTTTGATATAATGAAAATAGAGAATTTGATTTGTATCGGCTGCCAACTCCTCGTTTTGCCGTATTTCGTTCAGCGAAGCCATCGCCTCGGCACGTTGTTGCAGATAGTAGTAATAAACCGCTGAAACGATAAAAAATTCTGTAAAAGCATAATTCAACCGGGCACTTTCGTGACGATCTATAAACAGGTTACTTTCTTCATCAATCCGCTTCATTCTCCGGATTGCACTATTCCTGTAATCATAGAACTCTTTATTCATAGCTGTCCGCTGATAAATTTTCATCAGTCCGATATCAGCAATCAAAAGCTCCAGTTCATTTTTCGTCAGATTGTAGACCTCTTTATACAAACGTTCCGCATTATCAAAATCCATCCGCATGAAAGCGCAGAAAGCAAGATTATTGGAGGCTTCCGCTTTTCCCTGCTGATACATGCTAACCTCTTTATAGGCCTGCGACGCAGCCCGGCAAGAAGAATCCAGATTTCTATATCGATAAGTATATGCCAGTTGGTTTAGCGAATCGATATGCTGTACCTCCTTGGTTGGAGCTGTATCGACACAAGAGAAGAATGTCGTCAGCAACAACACACAAAAAAGCACTATAGGCAAACGCGGATTCATTTCTTTTCGGATACAATTAGTGTTCAGGTAGCAAAACTACAATTTTTTCTACAATAAGTCTTTTAAAATGCCCAGATAATTCATACCTTTGCGCGCAAATTATAACCAATAGGTAACAACTATTACACACAATGAGCGAAAAAGCACCCTTTATGGTATTCTCGGGAACTAATTCGAGATACCTGGCAGAAAAAATCTGCGCAAGCCTCAATTGTCCTTTGGGAAACATGAATATCACCCACTTTGCTGATGGTGAATTTGCAGTTTCTTATGAAGAGTCAATTCGTGGCGCACACGTATTCCTGGTTCAGTCCACTTTCCCTAATTCTGACAATTTGATGGAACTTCTTCTGATGATCGATGCAGCCAAGAGAGCATCTGCAAAGAGCGTCGTTGCAGTTGTCCCCTATTTCGGATGGGCACGTCAGGACAGAAAAGATAAACCACGTGTTTCTATCGGCGCAAAGCTGGTAGCGGACCTGCTTTCAGTTGCAGGCATCGATCGTCTGATCACAATGGATTTGCACGCAGACCAGATTCAGGGCTTCTTCAATATTCCGGTGGATCACTTGTATGCTTCGGCCGTGTTCCTCCCCTATATTCAGTCATTGAAGCTGGAAGAACTCGTAATTGCAACTCCCGACGTCGGTGGTTCAAAAAGAGCAAGTACATTCTCCAAGTATTTGGGTGTACCCCTGGTTCTCTGCAATAAGTCACGTGAGAAAGCAAATGAAGTAGCCTCTATGCAGATCATCGGCGATGTAAAAGGTAAAAACGTAGTATTGATTGACGATATTGTTGATACAGCCGGTACTATTACAAAAGCCGCCAACATCATGCTTGAAGCCGGAGCCAACTCAGTACGTGCCATTGCCAGTCACTGTGTAATGTCCGATCCCGCATCATTCCGTGTTCAGGAGTCAGGACTGACTGAAATGGTCTTCACCGACAGCATTCCTTATTCTAAAAAATGTGTCAAAGTAAAACAGCTGAGCATTGCCGATATGTTTGCCGAAACAATTAAACGTGTAATGAACAACGAATCCATCAGTTCACAATACATTATCTAAGAAAGATAGGATAAAGGACAATAAAAAAACGTAGAACTTTCAGTTCTACGTTTTTTTATTTATGCTTATTTATGCTTATCTCTGCTCTGTCTATTGTTCCAGTCGTCCGAATTTGTAAGTTCCTTTACGGATTACTTTTCCGGTACTATCTGTTTCTACAAACGGTCCATTTTTCTTACCTTGCTTGAAGAAGCCTTCATAACGATTCCCGTTTTTATCTTCTTCCACTCCATTGCCTTCCTGCAATCCGTTCACAAATCCACCTTTATATTTGGTACCGTTTGTCAAAGTAAGAGTACCTTTACCATTAGGCTGGTTATTCTTCCATTCTCCCTCGTACACATCCCCGTTGCTCCATTTATAGGTTCCATGTCCGTTACGCTTGTTATCTTTCCATTCACCTTCATATACGGCACCGTTAGCCCAGGTAAACGTACCTTCACCATCCTGCATGCCATCTTTGAAGTTACCTACATATTTATCACCATTAGCATGATAATATATACCGGAACCGGTACGTTCGCCCTGCAGATATGAACCTTCATAGCGGTCGCCTCCCAGAAAGAAGATACCTTTTCCATGTTGCAAGTCGTCCTTCCAGTCACCCACATATTTTTCACCGTTTGTATATTCAAAGGTTCCTTTACCTTCACGGACATCATTTTTCCAGTCACCGTCATATCTACAACCGTCATTCCATTCCAATACGCCTTTACCGTCTTTTTTATCATTTTTCCAGTCGCCCACGTATTTGGAACCATCTCTCCAAGTGTATGTTCCTTTACCTTCACGTTTGTCGTTCACCCAGTCACCCACATATACGTCTCCATTATGGTAATACATCGTTCCCGGCCCGTGCTGATAATCCTGAAACCACATACCGTCATAACGGTTATTGTTCATAAAATAGTAGATCCCGTTGCCATGTTGCTGGTCCTGGTACCACTGTCCTTCATACCGTTCACCGTCTGGGAAAGTATAAACTCCGAATCCCTCACGCTTACCTTTTACGTACTCCCCTTCGTAAACGTCGCCATTCTTAAAAACAGTCTTACCTTTACCGTTTGGCTTACGTCCCTTCATTTCTCCGGTATATACGGAGCCATCCTTAAACGTGTAGTTTCCTATTTTAATTTCAGTAGAGAAGGTGTCTCGCACTTTGCTGAAGAATCCACCTTTATTTTGTGCGACAGCACTCCCTTGCGAAAGAGCCGCTAAAATGAGTGCTGTATAGATGTATCTTGTTGTTTTCATTTGGCAAATATACAATTTATACACTAAAGCTGCTTTCTTTTGACGCTTTTTTATGCTAACTTTTTACCTGCAATGACCTCTTTTAAATTCTCTTTGCACAAATAACGACCTGCCAACTCCCGTATTTCTTCCGGCGTAACCTCCTTCACAGCTTGTAGCGAGCGGGCAAAATAAGCATCATCCAAACCGGAAGTAAGGATAAACATCCAAGCGTCAGCCAGTGAGAAAGGTGATTCATAATTCCGGCACATCTCTCCAAGCATATAGTTACGTACCATGGCCAGCTCCTCCGGTGCCACCCGGTCATTCTGCAATTTATCGATCTCCTTGTAAACTTCCTGTATCAACGGTTCTACATATTCATTCGCTGTCTCCGTGCTGATGCCAAGCAGGCCACTACCCGGATAGAACATGATCCCGGCAGAAATTCCATAGGTATATCCTTTATCTTCACGAATATTCGACATCAATCTACTGCCGAAATACCCCCCGAACAGAGTGATCAACACCCGTAGTTTCAGATAATCGGGATGTGTTCGCAAGATAGTTGTAGTTCCCAATTTCACCGCACTCTGCATTGCATCTTCTCTTTCCGTGAAAATACGCTTCTCCGGGACCGCAACAAACGGATATTCTTTCTTAACCAGCCTTTGCTGATGATTGCCAAACGGAACCGTACCGAATGCAACTTCTATACGGCGGGTAATTTCGTCCGTTACTTTACCGGAAAGGTAAATATAGCAATTTCCCGAATGATAATACGTATTATAAAACTCACGCAATAAGTCCGGAGTTATGTTATGATAGTCTGTCTCCTCCACATAGCGTCCGCATGGATGTTCTTCACCATAAAGTGCCCTCAGTAGACTCCTGTGTGCCAGAAAATCCACTTTTGACGTATTAACCAAATACTGCTGAATATTGGCATCTATTACCGTATTCAGTTCTTTTTCCGGAAAAAGCGGCTCTTTGATAATTGATTCAAGCACATCGAGCGTTTCGGCAAAATACTTATTCAGTGAGTACAGTGTGACATATGCATATTCCGCCGAACTGGACAGTTCGAGCCATGCCCCGTAATAATCCAGCCTTTCAGCAATCTCTGCTGCCGTATATTTCCGGGATCCTTCACGCAACATACGGTTCGCAAACAATGCCTGTAGTTTTTTCGACTGTTGCCAACGTCCGCCACCAAACAAAATGTCAACGCGTACCACATCCTGTTCGCCGGCATTGATAACCGTCAACGGTACTCCGTTCGGCATTACCGTACGTTCCGGAGGAAGGATGTTGAACTGAACTAATTCCTGAATTTCGGGTTGAAGTGTCCGGTTCATAATAAATTATTTTTCTGTAAAAACTTCTCTGCCTCTTCCAGGTCCTGAGGTGTATCGATCCCGATTGTCTCTACTTCACTGATTCCGACTTTAATGGTATACCCGTTTTCCAGCCAGCGAAGTTGTTCCAATGATTCAGCCAGCTCCAACGAAGACTGTGGGAGTGAAGTTATCTCTTTCAGTACTTCTGTTCTGTATGCATATAGTCCGATATGTTTATAATAAGTGTGATTTTTCAACCAATCTTTTTTATCCGCGTTACGTTGGTACGGGATCACAGACCGGCTGAAATACAATGCATTCATGTTCTTATTCAGTACTACCTTCGGAGAATTCACATTTTCCAGCACGGCAAGCTCGTCATCTGCCGGAAAGGGTTTCACTAAAGTAGCAATCTGTGTAGACACATCTTCAAAGCAGGCTTTTACAGCTTTCAGCTGCGAAGGCTGAATAAAAGGTTCATCTCCCTGTATGTTAACCACTACATCAAAGTCCCCGCCTATCTTTGTACAAGCTTCATAACAGCGGTCTGTTCCACTTTTATGGTTAACAGAAGTCATTATTACCTTGCCGCCAAATGCTTTTACAGCAGCTTCGATCCGTTCGTCATCCGTGGCTACATAGGCATCATCAAGCACACCGGCCACTTGTTCATATACACGTTGTATCACCGTTTTTCCTCCCAGCATAGCCAATGGTTTTGCCGGGAAGCGGGTAGAAGCATAACGTGCGGGAATTATTCCTAAAAATTTCATATTTCTTATATTTAGTTGCGAGCCATAGGCTACTTCAGTTCTTCAAGTCCTTTGAGAATATAGTCTCTTTTCAAGTCTTCCGGTTTCAATACCCGGTTATCAAAAACGAGTAAGTCGATATCCAGACAAACCTTTTCCCTCTTTTTGTCTTCCTTCTCTCTTCCAGCCTCCTTTTCGATTGTTTTCAACTCTTTCACCACCCGTTCGGCGTCCGCATCAGTATAGAAGCGAGCCACTTGGTTAGAGAACAACGCCGGATTACGAAAGAATAACGGCCTTGTTTCCTGCTCACCCGTAAAGCGGATGGAGGGAAACAGAGCCGTCAGCCTCCTACGGGCAAGAAGGAGATTCTCCTTCCGGTTATAATTACTTCCGATACAAATCAGACAGGAGTGCATCACTGACTACGTTAATTGAATAAATCGTCCAGTCCCGATGCCGGTTCATCTATGATGCTATCCCCCGAAATACTGAAGTCTTTGCACGGGTCAAATCCGTCAGGGAGTTTAAAAGTCTCTTTCGGATCATATCCCAATGTCTGGTCTGCATACACCTTATGCATGTATTTTGTCCAGATGGGCAATGCCAGCGCAGCACCCTGTCCATCTCTCATCGAGTCAAAATGGATATCCCGTTCTTCACCGCCTACCCAGCAACCGGATACCAGTGAAGGAGTGAATCCCATAAACCATCCGTCCGAGTTGCGCTGAGTCGTTCCGGTCTTACCACCCATATCGGCTGTTATTCCGTACCTGCGGACACGTCCTCCTGTACCTTCATTGATTACGGCACGCAGCATTACCAGCATCTTATAGGCACTCGAAGCACTGATCACCTCTTCCATCTGTGGCGAGAAGGTGGACAACACATTGCCTTCACTGTCTTCTATTTTGGTCACAAACAAAGGTGCTACCCGAATTCCCTTATTCGCAAAGGCCGTATAAGCACTGACCATCTCTCCTACCGAAATTTCGCACGGACCAAGACAGAGAGATACTGTAGGTTGAATTTCTTTATTGCGTACCCCGAAAGTGTGGATCAGACGTGCCAACGCATACGGGTTCAGTTTACTCATCAAATAAGCCGATATCCAGTTATTTGAGTTGGCAAGTCCCCATTTTAAAGTTACCATTTCACCATAATGTCCTTTCGAAGTATTCTTCGGTGACCAGGGCTTTCCATTTTCATCAATAAGGGTGATTTCCACGTTGCGTGTTTCATCGCAGGGAGAGAATCCGTTTTCCATTGCCAACGCATATAGATAGGGTTTAATAGTAGATCCCACCTGTCGGCGCCCCACCATCGCCATGTCATATTGGAAATAAGTATAGTTCGGTCCACCCACATATGCCTTTACCTGTCCGTTTATCGGATCCATCGACATAAATCCGGCACGCAGGAAGTGTTTATAATAACGGATGGAATCCATTGGAGTCATAATGGTATCTTTTTCACCGTGCCATGTGAAGACTGACATCGGCTCCGGCTTGTCGAATGCCTTCTTGATCTCTGTTTCCGAGGCCCCGGCTGCTTTCATGCTCTGATAACGGCTGGTCTGCTTCACTGCCCTGTCCAGAATGCGATCAATCTCTTCTTGAGTCAATTGATTGCTGTACGGAGCTTTTTTGCGTCCTTTCTTCTCTTTGAAGAACAGAGGTTGCAGATAGTCTCCGATATGCTCTTCCACTGCCTCTTCGGCATAACGTTGCATGTGCGAATTGATGGTTGTATAAATTTTCAGCCCGTCCGTATAGATGTTATAGTTCGAACCGTCCTTTTTCTTATTTTTCTCACACCAGCCATACAACGGATTCATTTCCCAGTCGATCGAGTCTTCATAGAACTTTTGCATCTGCCAGCCACGATAGTTACTGCGAACGGGTTTAGGAGCAGTCATCACACCACGTAGATATTCGCGAAAATAAGTAGCCAATCCTTCTTTATGGTCCACCCGGTGGTACACCAGCTCCAGCGGCAGGTTCTGCAACGAGTCACACTCCTCCTCCGTGATATATCCGGCTTTTCTCATCTGGTCGAGTACAGTATTCCGCCGTCCGCGCGAGCGCTCATTAAAGCGTACCGGATTGTAGAGTGAAGGATTCTTACACATACCGATCAGCGTGGCTGCCTGTTCAACTTTCAAGTCCTTCGGTTCACATCCGAAATAGGTATAGGAAGCCGTTTTGATTCCTACTGCATTGTTCAGAAAGTCGAACTTATTGAGATACATACTCAGAATTTCCTCTTTGGTGTAATATCGCTCCAATTTCACAGCAATCACCCACTCTATCGGTTTCTGAAACAGACGTTGCAGAGTGTTTTTGGCAACTTCATCTGTGAACAGCTGCTTGGCAAGTTGCTGCGAGAGCGTACTACCTCCACCTGCGTTTTTCTGCATCAATAATCCACGTTTCACTACAGCGCGTATCAGTGCCTTGGCATCAATACCCGAATGTTCGGCAAAGCGTACATCTTCCGTTGCTATCAGTGCATTGATGATGTTAGGTGAAAGTTCATTATATGAGGTATATACACGATTCTCCTTACTAAGCGACCATGTTCCTAAAACCTTACCGTCCTCCGAAAGAATTTCGGTGGCAAACTTGTAATTTGGATTTTCCAATTCTTCCACAGGAGGCATATATCCAATCCATCCATAAGCGATAGAAGCAAATACTGCAATTCCTGCCAGCACCATCAGTGCAAAGAAAATCCAAAGGCCTTTTACTATCTTCTTAACCATTTTATTCCGTAGTTTTATTCGAAGTTGCAAAGATAATCATTCCCTTCCATCTGACAAGCGTTCCCTTCCATGTTTGCACACAAAAAAGCCTAAGCGAAGTAAAAAAAGGCTCCCGGCCGTCCCGTTTCTTCGGGAATCGGCCGGAAGCCATACACACATCCTGTTTTCTATTCGTCTGTTACAGGATCATTACCTCTCCGCCAGCCGTTTTATGCCGTCGGATCATCTACGATACCTCCGTCTCCTCCATCAGTTGTCCCTTTCAGGTAATCGTCCAGACTGATCAGGTCCAGTTTTTCACCCGCACGGGTAGCCGTTTTGGTAATTTTCAACTCTTTGTTAGCCTGAAAATAGATACGTACAGCCTCTACACTTTTGGCCGTGATGTCTTCTTTCTTTTCGGCACCTTTCGACTTGGCTGCGAGCATAAACACCCCCAATCCTTCAATGTTTACCGCTTTTCCTTCCAGCAGCTGCTCTTTCAGCTTTTCTACAAAATTCTGAATCGTACTCTTAATGTCACCTACCGAAAGTGATGAACGGTCCTGGATTTTCTGTGCTATAAACTTCAGGTTTACCGACCGCCCCAATGTAATGAGTTGCGGATAATACCTCTTCGGAGAATTCTCAACGCGCGGATCTGACGGGCGTTGCACTGTTTTAAAAATTACACTCATACTACGTTTCTTTTTAAAGATTTAAATTTCATTTTTATAGTCTCGTTTCGTTGATCAACAGTGCAAATATCCGGTTTTCCCTGAAGAGTACCAAGCAAAACAGCCCCTCACGGAGTGTTTTTCAGGATTATGATATAACTCGCTTATTATCAACTGATCTCACGACTACATTACAGAATAGCTTTATTTTCTTTACTCTGCCTTTAATCTCATATTATTTCTGTCGCCAATATGGATGCAAAGCTGTTGCAATATTAAAATCTGATACATTAAATTCATAATCCCAATCAAGTCGAGTCCATAAACCTGAGTTTTCTCCAATGATAAATACTACACTATCACACAAGACAGCTTCAAATTCATATGGATGCCGCCCGATCTGAAAGTTTAGAATTATAAACCGAACTGGGGACTTGTCTTGCTTTGGAATCACAACAGAAGTGCATTGGAAAATCGATTTAGCTTGCCGACCGATAGACCTGTTGTTTTTGCTCATCACTTCAATGGCTTTCTTTGCGTTTCTTGATACCGCCTTTGGATTGTAAACTGGGCCATATTGAGGCTTGATATCAGCAAATAATAAATCCATTTGCCTTGATAACTTCGTAAGTCCCTCGATAATCATTTCTTTCATGTTCGTTGGGCTGATTTTACAAAAGTCTTCCCATGTGGCAAGTTGTTTTTCAGTGGGAAAATTTTCATTCCCGACGTCAAACCACGCAACAAAATCTCCATTCAAAGAATCTATGTTGATTGGATGTTTGGTTTCATATAATCCTAGGTCTCCAATTCTCCAAAATTGGGAATTGAAACCTGATATGTTATTTACTATTTGTTGAAGGCAAGAGAACTGATGTTGTTCGCCTTGCTTTAAGGCATCAACAGTTTTTATTCGTTTCTTTTGTAATAGATCAATAATATCTTTCATTTTATTCTTTAAGTTGATAATGTCCACTGGCTATCTAACTACGCAATTTGTTCGATACGACTCTTTTGGCATACTATCACATGTGGAACAAATGATATTTTCACACATAGAGTCATTCCTTCCGAGATTTACAACATCAGCTTATGGACTTCATCATAATTCTAATATCTAATAAATTAATTATCAGAAATTTATATACATATTATCCAACCGTACATAATCATCCTCTAAAAATACGGTTTTGTCTAATTACTCACAAAGGAATCTGTTATTTTTTTCCTCTATCCTATAAAATAGTATTTCATGACAGTTGTTACTCCAATCGTCATATTATTATGATTCGTAATAGTAATCATCTTACCAAGATACCCTTTCATAGATGCAGACAATTTTGTAAAATGTAAGTTAGACAACAAAATAATATTCTAAAAATCAAAAAGATATAGTTCCTACAAAGAGAATTATCGGAAGGAGGTAAGACTGATTACCTGAAAAGGGTGTAGCCATCCAAGGTGAAAGGTGTAGCCATAACGATCGGATGGCTACACCCAAACAACAGTTGGGCTACACCTTTCTTAAATGCAATTTTAGAGAAAAGCTAAAGAATAATTGCGTCCGGGAATGAATTGTACGAGCATAAGAAGATAACGATACAAAATCTGAGGATGATTCTGAAACCATGGCACAATAAAAAAGAAATCTCAATGAACAATCGCATGGAGAAAAGGAATGATCTTCATAGATTAGTCACCACAGATTCACAAATTACACAGAGAAAAAAGAAATCAATAGATGTGATTTGAATATCTGCGTAATTTGTTTAGCTGTGGTGAAAAGAGTAGCTGGTATTATGTAGCAAACTCTATTTAAACAGTCCGGGATAAATCTCCCCTCCTGTTTCGCTTACATTAAGAGTCTGTAAGAGTTTACCGTCCGGAGAATAAAACAACTGAAATTCCGAATCAGTGTCATATTCCTCCACTTCGATTATGATGACCGCCGGCTGCTTGGGAAAAGTGATGATTCTTACATCTTCCAATTGCATGGACGCCATCGTACTTTGCATAAAGGCCTTTGCCACAACAGGAGGAACAGCCTCCAAAGATTCGACATCGGTCTCTGTCATCAACCATTTACCTTTATCACTGAACCAGACGTTTAGCTCCCGCCCTTTCACCCTGATATCGGCAATGTGATAATCTCCTTTTCGCTCCCAATCGACCGTGGTCACTTTAGGATACATTTTCTGAAAGGCTTCCTGCACTTTATCGGGAGGAGGAAAACCGGCTGAAAAAACAGTGCTGGAAATGAATAACAACATTGCCATCAACAAAAGGGGGTTAAGCTTCTTTATCATTTGGGTTTCTATTAATTTAAGTTTGATACAACAACAACGTCAAGCGGATTTTGTTTGTGGATTTATTCCACAAAATTGTGGTGAATTCCACATTTACATCCCCGTATTATACTTCATTAGTGCCTTATACCATCTTTTCACATCTGGCATAATCTTTGTCTACTTCATCAATTAGTTTCTTTTCAGAGAAACCGGAATAATTGTATCACTTAAAAGAAAAATTATGAAAAAGTAGAAGAAAACAAAAACTAACAAGACTTCGATTCCGAAATGAGGACGGAGTTGCAAAAGAAGTAAAAAACTGAAAAACATGTTTAACTCAAACCTATTAATTTATGACGAAAAAAAGTAACCTATCCTTAAGGTTTACAAGAGTATGGGAAAAACACTGCCTGAAAACAGTAGTTGCTACTTTGTTGCTGTGGTGCGCACAGTCGGCACAAGCGACGACCGATACTTACAAAACACAAGCGACTGCCAGTATACAACAACAAACCGTGAAAGCCACCGGTGTAATCATCGACAACACGGGTGAACCACTTATCGGAGTTTCCGTAAAAGTGCAGGGCACCAATACGGGAACCATCACCGACTTGGACGGAAAGTTCTCTATTGACACTCCCAAAGGAGCTATCCTCGAGTTTTCATTTATCGGTTACAAAACTGTCACAACGGAAGTGACCGGAAAGGAACTCCATATCACCATGCAGGAAGATTCAAAGCAACTGGATGAAGTGGTAGTTGTGGGCTATGGTTCACAAAAGAAAGTAAACGTTACCGGATCTGTAAGTATGGTCAATGCGGACGTCCTGGAGTCGCGCCCCGTACAGAATGTGTCACAGGCACTGCAAGGAGTTATTCCGGGACTGAATATGTCCGTGGGCAGTAGCGGTGGTACACTGGATGGCGAACTAAACGTAAATATCCGAGGAGCAGGTACGATAAGCGATGGTTCGAGCAGTAGTCCGTTGGTACTGATCGATGGAATCGAAGGAGACATGAATACAGTCAACCCGAATGATATTGAATCGGTATCTGTACTGAAGGATGCAGCTTCTTCATCGATCTATGGTGCGCGTGCGGCATTCGGGGTCATCCTGATCACTACGAAGAGTGGTAAAAGTGGCAAAACACGTGTAAACTATTCGGGTAATGTACGTTTCTCGGATGCCATTCAGTTGCCTGACATGGTGGATTCTTACACCTTTGCGCAGTATTTTAACCGGGCTTCGACCAATGGTGGGGAATCTCCTACCTTTGACGAAAAAGCATTGCAAAATATTCTGGACTTCCAAAACGGAAAGTTTACCGATCCTTCCACTCCCGAGTATTACGGGCTGGAAGCCGGACCGGACGGCAAATGGAAAAGCTATGCAGGATCTTTTGCCAATACAGACTGGTTCAAAGAGTTTTATAAAAGCTGGACACCCTCTACGGAACACAACCTCAGTATCAGTGGAGGAACAGAGAAGCTGACTTATATGATCAGCGGCAGTTTCCTGAATCAGAATGGCCTTATCAAGCACGGCGAAGATAACTTCAACCGTTATACGATGAATGCTAAAATCTCGGCAAAACCTGCGGAGTGGATCACGTTAAACTACACGAGCAAATGGACCCGTGAAGACTATGACCGCCCAACTTACATGACAGGCGCATTTTTTCATAACATTGCCCGCCGCTGGCCGACCTGTGCTCCCATGGATCCGAACGGTCATTACATGCCCAATATGGAAATCATTCAGTTGGAAGAGGGAGGTGTGCAAACGAGCCAGAAAAACTGGTATACCAATCAGCTGCAAGCTATCTTCGAGCCCGTCAAAGACTGGCGAATTGTAGTAGAGGGAAGTATGCGTACCTATACACGAAAGCAACATTGGGCAGTATTACCGATCTATGGATATGACGTGAACAACAAACCTTACTTATTGTCGTGGAACGGTGGAGCGGCCGGATATTCAGAGGTTCAGGACGAACGTGAAGATGAAGATTACTTCTCCGGCAACATTTACAGCGACTATGCAAAAACAATCGGTGATCATTATTTTAAAGTGATGGGTGGTTTCAACGCCGAACTTTTCCGGCCAAGCGGAATGACCGGATTCGGAACTGACCTGATCAGTTCGAATGTTCCTTCTTTAGGATTGACTCAGGACAATCAGAAGGCAAATGCATGGGCACGCGAAAGAGCAATTGCCGGTTTCTTCGGACGTGTGAACTATAACTACAAAGAGCGGTATATGTTAGAAGCCAATCTGCGTTATGACGGTTCTTCACGGTTTGTAGGCGATAAGCGTTGGGGATTGTTCCCTTCTTTTTCAGCCGGATGGAATATAGCACGCGAAGATTTCTTCCGTCCTTTGGCCGGTATTATCGGCACCTTAAAGCTGAGGGGCTCTTGGGGGCAGCTTGGCAACAACAACACGGATAAGGCCAATGCCTGGTATCCCTTTTATCAAAATATGATTACGGGATCTGCCAATTCCGGATGGCTGATCGACGGCAAGAAACAAAATACAGCTCAACTGCCGGGCATCGTTAATTCACTGATGACATGGGAAACCATTGAATCATGGGATCTCGGTCTGGATTTTGGTTTGCTCAATAATCGCCTGACAGGATCGGTCGGTTATTATAACCGTTACACATACGATATGATAGGTCCTGCTCCTATATTACCCCCCGTACTGGGAGCTCTACCCCCTCAAGTGAACAACTGCGACATGAAATCATACGGTTGGGAGCTGGAGCTCTCATGGAGAGACCGCATCAGCGAGTTTGATTATAGTGCGCGATTCGTTTTATCTGATGGAAAACGTAAGATACTGAAATATCCAAACCCGACGAATTCACTCTCTTCGGACGTATACTATAATGGACAGATATTGGGTGACATCTGGGGATACAAAACTGTTGGCATCGCACAAACCCAAGAGGAAATGAATGCGCACCTGGCCAACGGAGGCACACCCAACTGGGGAACAAACTGGGGAGCCGGTGACATTATGTATGCAAACCTGGATGGAAAAGAAGGGGTTAACAACGGATCGAACACTCTGGAAGATCATGGTGACTTAACAATTATCGGTAACAGCACACCCAGGTATAATTTCGGTCTGACACTGACCGGAGCATGGAAAGGATTCGATTTCTCAGTATTCCTGCAGGGAGTGATGAAAAGAGATTACTGGTTGGACGGTCCGTACTTCTGGGGAGCAAATGGCGGATTATGGCAATCAACTGCATTCAAAGAGCACATGGACTATTGGCGTCCGGAAGGTGATCCTCTCGGTGCAAACACTAATGCTTACTACCCAAAACCCTATTTTAATACGGATAAAAACCAGAAAGTACAAAGCGGATATCTACAGAATGCCGCATATTGCCGTCTGAAGAATGCCCAGATTGGCTACACTCTGCCCAAAACATGGACCCGGAAAGCAGCAATGGAATCGGTACGTGTTTATGTGTCCGGAGACAATCTGCTGACCTTCTCGGGAATCAGCGGAGTATTTGATCCGGAATTATTGGGTAGCGACTGGGGAGACGGTAAGCTCTATCCTTTGCAGAGAACGATTTCTATCGGCTTAAATGTTAACTTCTAATTTTACCAGACAAATGATGAAACTAAAACTAAAACATATCTGTTTCTGCTCGTTAATCGGAATGGGCGGACTGGCACTGACTTCATGCAACGACTTCCTGGACCGTTCGCCAATCAGTGATATCACTCCGGAAGATTACTTCAACACAGTAGATCAAGTGGGAAGCTATGTTATCAATTACTATGACGACTACCTTGAAAATTCAAATACAACCAAGATGTATCACCAAAGGGCATGGAACTCCGGAGTGGTAAGAAATGATGCTAACACCGACAATTTATTGAGTGATGATGGAAACCTTGATTATTTTGCGGGAAACAAACAGGTGCCCGAAGGGAAAAATATTCAGGAACCTCTGAACCGCATTCGTGTGTGGAATTATCTCTTTGAACAAGTACTGCCGAAAGAGAAAGAGGGTACGATTCCCGGAGATGCAGAATTGTTGAAGCAGTATATCGGAGAGGCTTATTTCTTCCGTGCCCTGGCGTATTATAACGCGTTGGTACGTTTTGGCGATTATCCCATCATTACCGAAGTATTGCCGGACGACTCCGAAACACTGATCAAGAAAAGTCAGCGCGCACCACGCAATGAAGTGGCACGCTTCATTCTAAAAGATCTTGACGAAGCTATCAGCCGCCTGAAAGAACGTGGTTTCCAGAATAACCAGCGTATTAACAAACAGGCTGCATTGGTGCTGAAATCAAGAGTTGCACTGTTCGAAGCAACCTTCGAGAAATATCATCAGGGAACGGGGCGCGTACCGGGTGATCCAACATGGCCCGGAGCCGTAATGAGCTATAACAGTGGAAAAACATTCGATATAGCAGGAGAAATAAACTTCTTCCTGACGGAAGCAATGCAAGCAGCGGCAGCAGTTGCCGATCATGTTCAACTGGCAGAAAACTCGCATGTAATGAATCCTCCATACAATACACTTTATGGGTGGAATCCTTATTTCGAAATGTTCAGCCAGCCGGATCTTTCGAATGTGGAAGAAGTACTGCTGTGGAAACAATATAACCTGTCACTTACCGTATCACATTGTGTAGGTGCACGCCTTAAAAACGGAGACCGCACCGGACTGACACGTTCACTGATCAAAACATTTCTGATGAAAGACGGTATGCCTATCTATGCAAGCAACAATGCTATTGATGACAGAACGGTTTCTGATGAAAAGAAAGACCGCGACGAGCGCTTGCAACTGTTTGTGTGGGGAGAAAAAGATGCGTGGATGACAGATGAAAGAGCAGATACAGTGAAGAATTACAATAAGGACCAGGCGGGAAACATGGTAACGAATCCCGTACCTGTACCTTGGGTAAAATCTACAGTAATCAGTGATCAGGAACAGACACGTGATATCACCGGTTATCGTTCCCGTAAGTTCTATCCGTATGATGACGAACAAAGCAGATCGGACGAATTGCTGGGGACCAATGCCTGTCCTATTTTTCGTGTTTCCGAAGCATATCTTAACTACATCGAGGCTTGTTATGAGAAGAATGGTTCGTTAGACAGTAAAGCACAGGACTACTGGAAAGCCATTCGCAGACGTGCCGGTGTCGATGAAGACTATCAGAAGACGATCAATAGTACGGATCTGAGCCGCGAAGACGACCTCGGAGTTTACTCGGGAGACCGAATGGTAGATGCGACGCTTTACAATATTCGCCGTGAACGCCGCTGCGAATTTATCGCCGAGGGCATGCGCTGGGATGACCTGAAGAGATGGCGCTCTTGGGACCGGTTATTTACACAACCGTATATTGTAGAAGGCATCAACTTCTGGGATGAAGCCTATAAACTCTACACAACCACGGATAAAGACGGAAATGAAAAGTCTGCTGTAGTAGCCGATGGCAGCACATCTGCCAACATGTCGCCGAAATCGGACGGGAAATACGTACGACCACTGCGAAGGACACAAACGAATAATCAACTTTATGACGGATATACCTGGAAAAAAGCTTATTATCTGGAACCACTCGGACTACAGGATTTGCAATTGTCGGCCACCAATCCGGAAGACATCAATACATCCATGATGTATCAGAATCCATATTGGCCTGTCGGTACAGGAAAAGCGCTTGAGTAATGTCGCCAAATACGTAAAACCGTAATATAACAAAGTTCACCACAGAGTTTATACAAGGTATGTTTGCCGATGTATCCTGTGGTGAACAAAATCAAACCTCCGAATGAACCTAAGCCAAGTCTTTTAAGTTATATGATATATAGAAAAGAATAAAATCTGATTTGATCAGATCAGACCGACTACAATAAACAACAACTTTAAAATATAGGAAAGTATGAATGTACATGAAGAATTATTCGGTGGAAATATACCACAAGATGTAACTGAGAAACAAGGCGAAAACGCTATTTTTATTGTTTATGGACTGAAGCAATCGGACGATGCAATCAAGCAAGTAAAAGATGTATGTGCTAATTTCTCCGCCCTGATACGCAGTATGCGTAACCGTTTTCCTGATATGCAATTTAGCTGCACGATGGGGTTTGGTGCCGATGCCTGGAGCAGACTTTTTCCGGAGTTGAACAAACCTAAAGAGTTAAGTACCTTTGAAGAGATAAAAGGAGATAAATATATAGCTGTATCTACCCCGGGCGACCTGTTACTGCACATCCGGGCTAAACAGATGGGTCTCTGTTTTGAATTTGCCTCTATAATTGACGAAAAACTCAAAGGTGTGGCAGAATCCATCGATGAAACACACGGGTTCAGATATATGGACGGAAAAGCGATCATCGGTTTTGTAGACGGTACGGAGAATCCGGCCGTAGATGAAAACCCTTATCATTTTGCAGTTGTCGGTGACGAAGACCCGCAATTCGCAGGAGGCAGTTACGTTTTTGTGCAGAAATATATCCATGACATGATAGCATGGAACTCGCTTCCAGTCGAAGCACAAGAAAAGGTGATTGGCCGCCGCAAATATAATGATGTGGAATTGTCGGACGAAGAGAAACCGCAAAATGCCCACAATGCCGTAACCAATATCGGTGACGATTTGAAAATCGTACGTGCCAATATGCCGTTTGCCAACACTTCTAAAGGAGAATATGGAACATACTTTATCGGCTATGCCAGCACCTTCAGTACTACCCGCAAAATGTTGGAGAACATGTTTATTGGTGACCCTGTGGGGAACACCGATCGTTTGTTGGACTTCAGTACTCCGGTAACAGGCACATTGTTTTTTGTACCTTCGTACGATTTGCTTACTACACTCGGAGAATAGTAATCACTCTCCATACAGTACAGTCTCCGCTATCCAGGCAAAAACATTGGCTATCAGTTTGGAGGCATCATTATTAATGGTCCCATCATCATTATTTATACGATTATTAGTGGTCCCTCCTGTACCTGTTCCCGAGTTGCCTATATCCGTATCGCCCCAATAGACTATTCTTCTTGAGTAGTCTATGCCTAAAACAATTCCTCCTGAAGATCCCATCAATATAGGAGTGATGCCTTTAGAAGCATCGGTATTAAGCAATATCTCACCATGAAAAGAATCGTAATTGCGTAAGGAAAAACCAGTGCTGACAGGAGTATATGAACCACTGGTAAAAGGACCGGTGCTAGTAAAATAACGATTACTGTCTACCGGGTTTGCCAAAGGAAATGCTCCGGTATTACTTCTGATAAAAGAAATGCCACTATTACCACCCAATATCTCTTTTAATAAATTCTGGCTGACATCACTGGCATCATAAGAAACAATCAAGACACGGTTCCTTTTAGCTTTCACCCAATTGTGCGCTTTCTGGGCATCCGAGATCCCGAATAAAGAATTGCTCATATAATGGACATAAACGACATCAAAAGCCGCGAAAAGAGCATCTGTCAGATTATTATTGCTCGCACTCACGCCAATCAGATTATATCCTCCGCATTCAACTGTTCCGGCCGGACCGAAATTATTTTGATTATTGAGTATTCCGCGAAGACCGGTTGCGCGCGCCTCTGCATTGCCAGAGCCAATGATATTCGTTCCCAGATATCCCAAACCGGCATTGAATGTTAAAAGATCAATTGTTTTGTAGGCAGCTACATCATATCTCTGCTGTATATTCACTAAAATACGCCAGCGATGGGCTGTAATCATAAAGTTTTGAGTACGGCGGATATTGCTTGCCGAATTGTTCTGCAGAGCTGTAATCACCAGTTGACTCCCATTCTGTGTTTTTTCTACTTTAAAGAATTCATTTGCTAATGACTGGTCGGCGGTTCCTTGGGGAGTTCCTGCCGCGTCGGCCCATTGTAAAGTATAATCCGGAAGATCGGTATTCACACTGATGATTCCTGCCGAACCGGCTTTGTTCTTGAGGATGATCTCTCGCGAAGACACCCCAAAATGATGTTCTCCATCGAAACTCATGTCAATGGTATAATCATCCCATGCCTGTACTTCGGCTACGATATGGGCAGAACGATTATTCGCCGCTTCGTCCGGACTACCCCACCCCGGACCTGAGACCTTCTTTATATTGAAAATATACTTATGATTACGAAGTACTTGCCCGAAAGCATTTTCAACATTATCGGGATCAAAATCCATACGGTAGTAACCCGGTTGATCACTTCCTTCATAATAACCCTCCACAACAATACAGGTTGCCTGACTAACCCGATTGTCCGGGGCTGGTGAATCGGCCTCAGGCAAGTAGAGTTGGGCTGAAAATTCATTCAGGTTCTCAGCAGATACAGGATACAGGACACTGTTTACATTTCCGGTACTTCCGGCAGGTACGCTCGGAAGCGTAACCCTGACGACTCCGGTTTCATCGGGTATTATCTGCAAGTGGTCATTGGCACGATATGCTTTTACCCCTGACAACTTAAAGTTTGCCACTTCCGTAGCTTTCACGTCTACCCGGGCAATGGAACGTAACATCTTTATTCCGGTAATATTATTTATAACCGTTGCTTCTAATCCTCCGGGCAATTCATACTCCCCATACATTGGAAAATCGGAAGTGATATTGTTGAACCGGAGATTGATGTTCTTTTTCACCAAATCTTCGCTATCATCCACCGAAGGCTCATTGGCTATTACCGCATCGGTAGCATTGGCTAATATGAGTAATTTTAAAGGCGAACAGTTTGATTTTAATAAAGCTTTAAAAGAAGCAGCGGATGAAGTGTTGTTGATGGATATGCCGGGTACACGGTACTTATATTTACCTTCTTCAAACACTAACACTTGAATCTCACTGATTTTAGACTCATGATCGGTCGTCGCAAATGTTCCTCGCGTCCGGGCATATGTAGTGGAGGCCGGTATGGTTATCACTAACCTTACCGATACATCCTCTGTATTATTTCTATCTTCATCTCCGGGCACTTCCATACTGTCGGTACATGACATATATAAAAGGCCGGTTATCAGAATAACCATTAATTTTTTCATTAGGGTTTAGGTTTATTTTCTCAGATACAAAGATGGACTTTTTCAGGAAGGAATCCGTGGCGTTTAATGAATGGTGTAAACAAAGATTTTTCTATTATCACATCTCACATGAATTTGTTGTCCAATTATGCAACAATCGGAAATGTGTGTAAAGACGTGTATCCATTTTCGAAACTTCGTCATAAACTTGTCACCAGTTCTTGTTGCCGGTTAAAGAAATGGATTCGCTGAACCTCACCACTCTGCGAAATCAAAGTTGAATACTTCTTTAATGACTGTATCCATACCTTCAAATGCTGAAATAGCAAATCATCTTTCGAAGTTATGGAATTAATAGAAAAGACCCCTATCAGGCATTGATGGTAGATATCTGTTTCTACATAACTATATGTAGACTCAAAATTGATATCGGATATATATATTTTCACATCTTTTCCGGATGAATATTTTCCCTGAGCTGAGATCTTCTCCAATTCATTCAGTAATACCAATAATTCCTTCTTTATTCTTTTTACACTGTCTTCTGATATCAGATTGATATTTAAGAAAAACTTGATCTCATTGACCAATCTGATAAATATCTCTTTATCCCATATATAATTGGTTGTCTGGAATAGCTGGGATAAATTTACAAATTCTTTTTGCTTGTCAATCAATTTTTCCGGAATCTCCAAATCTTCATAATGTCTGCCTGCATATGTGCTTTCATGTTGGTAAATCCATTTGAAAAGCTGGAATTTGGATAAGGCTTCATACTTTAAATACAGGGTTTGCGGAACGGTATTTGAGGAGGTACTTCTTTCCGAACTTTCCCGTTCAATCAATTGACCGAACAACTTTATATACGAATCAATAATAGAATAATAGGTCTCCGCAGGGCGTTGACATTGCAACATATTCAGATTAACGATAGCGTTGTCATTCAAATCGGCCCCTACTATTTTATCAAGAGAAATGCCCATGTGTTGAGATATGGTGGCAACTTCGGCAAAAGTGAACGGTACTTCACCCCGCAACCGCCTGTAAGTAGCTTCTTTGCCAAGGTAAAGAATGTCCATCAGCGCATTTGCAAGATTGTTCCCCTTGGGTAAGTATATTTTCATTGCATCTATTAAATCTGTATTTATATTACGCATAATCATTGTTTTTATATTTTTATCTGTAAACAAGTAATCTGTAACTTTTGTTGCGCCTATCGAAACGAACAATCTCTTTGATGACGGTGCGTTGCATTATCAGAGCTTTCTTTTTCAGGGGTTGCTTCAATAGACACTTTTTGTTTATAAATACATTTTTAAAGTCACAAATCGTTGCTGTCTGGAAGGTATATTTGTTATCTGAAAAAAACGTAGTATATCCACTTAAATAAAAAGATAATGAAAACAAGTAAAATCTTTATGACTACACTGGTTGCATTGATTATGGCCGCATGCAGCAATGACAATGATTGGGTTGACCAGCCCAGCAATCCGGACGTAATTGCCCCGGATGCATATGCCTCTTTTTCCATCAGCATTCCCCACGCATCGAAGACACGTGCAGTATCTACAGATCCGGGAATTGCAGCGGAAAATACAGTGAAATCCCTACATGTGTTTATTTATGACGCAGAATCTCCCAATACACCTACTGTAGCTGAATTTACGGTCGCAGGAGGCACACTCACACAGAAACCAGCCGAGAGTTCTACCTGGGTGACCAGCCAACCGGTCAGTACCAAAAAGACGGATAAATATATTTTTGCGGGAGTAAACCTTAATGCAGAAATAGTGAACTATATTACTTCTAATGGATTAGGTGCATTCAGCTATAAAGATTTCACACAAGAAATAACAAAATTGGCCGATCAAACAAATGGATTTGTCATGTTCAATAGTGCTTATCCGACCCTTACGCCCGCTACTGACTTATATGAGAAGAAAAGTGAAGCCGAAAACAATCACATAACCATTTCTGTAAATCGCGTCACTGCAAAAGCGGCGGTGTTCCAATCACAGAGCTTTGTGGTGAACGGAGGCGGAACGATGACAGATCTGAAGTTCGGCTGGAGAAACCTGAATAAAAAATTCTACTTTATTCAGGATAACAGGGACGCTCTCATCAAAGACTATAACTGGGCTAATTATACCGCAGAAGATTTTACGAGGGGAACAGATGCCATCAACGTTTATGCTTCGGCTGATGTGCCTACCTCTTTTTCCTATGCTACGGAAAATGCATTCCAGTATATTTCGGGTACATCCAATGTGGATGCAGCAACTTTTATCAGTGTCAGTGGGGTATTTACCCCCAATAACATCATATCTGCCAAAATAAATCCCCCCGTAGTTGCGGCTGATTTTGAAATCATCGTCAATCCGAAACCGGCGGATAAAACATTCTTTGTCGTGCGGACTGCAGATGGTGTTGCCAATTACTTTATAGATGGACCTACGGCAGAAAAGTTTGCGGAGCTATGTGCCGCAAATACTCCGCAAATGCCATCTATCAATGGGGCCTACCTATTATCGGAGAATACGTATAGCAACGGATTGTGTTACTATCATATTTTTGTTAACGGTGATGCAGTCACACCACAGGCTCCTTATAATATCTACAGAAACCAATATTTCAAGATCAACATCAATTCTGTACAAGCACCTGGAAATCCTTCGGACAACTTTGACAGAGGAGAACCAATCAAGCCTAATTCATGGATTGGGGTCGACATCCAGATTATCCCTTGGGAGGTGACTGAAGAAGATCACGATTTATAACCAGCTAATTAATGCCCCACAGAATGTTTACCTGCAAGATAGAAGCCGGATTCAGAGTATTCATATTCATTATATTGCCTTTCGTACTCACGAATTGCATCCGGGAAGATATGTCCGGATGTCCCCAAGATGATGGAGGGCTGGCCCTCAAATTCAGCTATGACACAAATGCAGACTCAAGGCAGAGCACTGCGCAAGGTGTCGATCGATTGGCTGTTTTCATATTCGATGAAAAAGGACTTTTTATCTCTCAGGTAAACGATTCTATGACTTCAATCAATGACGATTATGTCATGGAGCTGCCTTACAAACAGGGCAGTTACCAATTTGTAGCATGGGGTGGCTATGATAAAAGTACTTATCAAACTTCTGAATGTGTGCCGGGGAAAACTTATATCGATGATTTCTTTCTATCTGTAAAACGTCAGGAGGACAACCGGGTAACCAATCAGCCCAAACTGCTCTATCACGGTATGCACGATATAGTGGAGCTTAACAGTAAAGAAAAAACAATCGTATTGATAAACTTGAAACAAATGACGAATCATATCCGGGTCATTGCTCATAATTTGAATCAAGACAGAAGTGACAACATTTATATAGAGGATAATAACGGTAAGTATGGATATGATTCACAATTCTCCGATGATGACCGGATAACCTATATTCCCATTTATGAAGCATCATCGGGACAATCAGATCCGCTGATTGCCGACTTCAATGTAATGAGGCTGGAAAAAGATAGAGAACCCCGGCTGCGAATTGCTGACAAAACAGGTACAATCCGCTATGATGAGAATCTTATTGGTAAACTTATAGGCGGAAATCCCAATATTGATTTTGAACATAACCATGATTTCACCATTGAAATATCCTTCGATAACTACATCCCGGTCATTATCAAGATTAATGGCTGGGAGATAGTTAATGAAGAAATATGACTATAAACTGCAGAACAATGAAACAAAGAAAGGTACACTCATATCAATGAGGATTCCGTGAAAGATGGCAACAGGTATCATGTCCTTCCCCGAATAGTGAGTAATGGACGGCAACAATACATCCATTGAATTTACACCGGCAGCAGAAATAGGGGCCAGTTTCCCAAAATATTTCCTGATCAGTGGTGCGCCCAGCAATGCCATCATTTCGCGGAAAATATTGGCCAGCAAAGCAATTGTACCAAGTTCCGTTGCCAACTGTAATCCTACGGAAGCCTCCTTGAACTGAGTAATCAAGATGGATGAAAGGGAATAATATGCAAATCCGCTTCCCACTGCCATACAATCGAATACACTCCACTGACTCAGTAATAAACTGGCAAAAGCTGAAAAAAGAAGGGTTCCGACAATGGTAGCTATCGGCACTAAAAGCATATTGGGACGTAGGCTTTTGATCAGAAATTTCAGATTCTTATTGCTTCCGATACTGATGCCAACCTGCAACATCAATGCATAAAGTATGTACATAGAAAGATTGTGCATGTCAAACTGGAAATCATTGAAAATTCCGACCAGACAACCTATACAGAAAAATGCGACAACAATCAGACTGCCTTTCATGATTTTCCTCCTTTCTTGTAAAACAGGCGTAATACGAGAAAAGAAGCCAACATGCTGCCCAAGATACTTGAAGTAGCCAACACAATGGCTTGCCATCCGAATTTACCCAGATTATTTACGATTAAACTATTGGAGCCTATCGAAAGGCCCAGCACGAAAAGTAGCAGGAATATCGTAAGCGAAGTACTCTTTTCTACTTTCTCCAGAAATTTCAGGTTACGCAGCAAATAACCGATGCCAATACCTAAAAACATGATAGATATAATGGAAAACATACTCGTATATTTTAAAAAGTTACACAATGCACTTCCTGGCAACTTTTATGTATAAGCTGCCGGACATATCCTCCCTTTCACCTTATATTAATAAGGGAACGAAAAGAGATAAATCAAACTACAAAACAGGGAGTAATTCAGATAAATCCGCTAAACCAATGTACATGCACAATGCAGTGTCCGTACAGAATCTTATTTTCTCGCACGGCATTGTGTATGCTATATGTAGTAAACAATTGGTTCATATTATTCATTAATTACAGTGCAAAGGTAATACTATTGCGCATATTTTCCAAATAATTATGCAAAATATAAATAGTCATAGTAGTGGAGTTACTCATAAAAAGACGATGAAAATCTTGCAGAACCTGTATTTTTCTTCGTATCTTTACAAACCGAAATAAAGGATATATCAATAAACATATAACGATATGGAAAACAGAAGTTTAGTAACCATAGCGGAGCATTCGAAAGAAAAAATCCTCTATATGCTCGAAATGGCGAAACAATTTGAGAAGAATCCCAACCGCCGGTTATTGGAAGGTAAAGTAGTGGCTACCCTATTTTTTGAACCTTCTACCCGCACCCGGCTAAGTTTCGAAACTGCTGCCAATCGCCTGGGCGCACGGGTTATCGGATTCTCGGATCCTAAAGCTACCAGCTCATCCAAAGGGGAAACTCTGAAAGATACAATTATGATGGTTAGTAACTACGCTGACGTGATTGTAATGCGGCATTTTCTGGAAGGAGCAGCACGCTATGCAAGTGAAGTGGCTCCAGTGCCTATCGTAAACGCCGGGGACGGAGCCAATCAGCACCCTTCACAAACAATGCTCGATCTCTACTCCATTTATAAAACACAAGGTACATTGGAGAATCTGAACATCTATCTGGTAGGTGACCTGAAATACGGACGTACAGTACACTCTTTGTTGATGGCAATGCGGCATTTTAATCCGACTTTCCACTTCATTGCTCCCGAAGAGCTGAAGATGCCGGAAGAATATAAGATTTATTGCAAAGAACATAACATAAAATATGTGGAGCACACAGACTTCAACGAAGAGGTAATTAAGGATGCGGATATTCTTTACATGACCCGCGTACAACGTGAGCGTTTCACTGACCTAATGGAATATGAACGGGTGAAGAATGTATATATCCTAAAAGCGAAAATGCTCGAAAACACTCGTCCTAACCTCCGCATCCTGCATCCATTGCCACGTGTTAACGAAATAGCTTATGACGTGGACGATAGTCCGAAAGCTTACTACTTTCAGCAGGCACAGAACGGTCTCTATGCCCGTCAAGCTATACTTTGCGATGTATTAGGAATCACTTTACAAGATATTTTATAAAATCATGAGCGAGAATAAACAAGAACTACAGGTGGCCGCACTGAAAAACGGCACTGTTATCGACCATATCCCTTCGGAGAAACTCTTTACTGTAGTTTCACTGCTTGGGTTGGAACACATGACGACCAATATTACTATCGGATTCAATCTGGACAGCAAGAAACTGGGTAAGAAAGGAATCATCAAGATTGCCGACAAGTTCTTCTGTGACGAAGAAATCAACCGTATTTCCGTAGTAGCACCTCATGTAAAACTAAACATTATCCGTGACTACGAAGTGGTAGAGAAGAAAGAGGTACGTATGCCGGACGAGTTGAAAGGTATAGTGAAATGTGCCAACCCGAAATGTATTACGAACAATGAACCGATGGCCACGTTATTCCATGTGATTGACAAGGATAGTTGCGTTATAAAATGCCATTATTGCGAAAAAGAACAGAAAAGAGAAGATATCACAATCATTTAGTTACGTGACATAGCGCTACGAGTTTTAAAATACTGTGCTATGGCGTAATAGCACTTGTAGCGCATATAGCACGCTGTTAATAAAAAAGATGAAGCAAGACTGGAAACCCGGAACCCTGATTTATCCGTTGCCTGCCGTACTGGTAAGTTGCGGAAACAATGAAAGTGAATACAATATACTTACGGTGGCTTGGACCGGAACCATTTGTACCAATCCACCGATGTGTTATATTTCTGTCCGTCCCGAACGCTACTCCTATCCTATTATAAAAAAGAATATGGAGTTTGTGATCAACCTGACAACCCGGGATATGGCTTTTGCAACAGACTGGTGTGGGGTACGATCGGGTAAGGATTATCACAAATTTGAAGAAATGAAACTGACACCGAGTAAATGCACAGTGGTGAGTGCGCCTCTCATTGAGGAATCTCCCCTTTGTATCGAATGCCGGGTGAAAGAAATTGTATCTTTAGGATCACATGATATGTTTATTGCCGATGTGGTAAACATTCGGGCGGATGACCGTCACTTAAACCGGGAAACCGGAAAACTGGAACTGGCAGAAGCTAATCCGCTTGTATATGTACATGGGGGATATTATAATCTGGGAGAAAAGATCGGTAAATTCGGTTGGTCAGTAGAAAAGAAAACAAAGTGAAGCTATGAAACGAGTGATTCTCCTTTTTATATATATGTGGATTACTTTTGCCGCTTATGGTGAAGGTGATCATAAAAAGGAAAAACGCCCGGATGACCGCAAAATAAATGTAGGAATCAGGGGTGGTTTTAACTCTTCGATGTTTTTGGTTTCCAATCTGAAAATCAAAGATGTAACCATTGACGAGATTCAGAATAATTATAAAATAGGTTATTTCGGTGCTCTCTTCATGCGCTTCAACATGAAGAGACATTTTATACAGCCCGAGATATCGTATAACATCAGCAGATGCGAAATCACTTTCGACAAACTGGGTTCACAACATCCCGATATCGAACCTGACTATGCATCGGTTAATTCAACTATTCACAGTGTTGATTTTCCGTTGCTTTACGGCTATCACGTAGTAAGACAAGGACCTTACAGCATGTCTCTTTTTGCCGGACCGAAACTAAGATATCTGTGGAATCAAAAAAATAAAATCACCTTTGAGAACTTCGACCAGCAAGGCATCCATGAGAGCTTACATCCCTTCAATGCCAGTGCAGTAATCGGAGTAAGCGTCAGCATTTCACGTATCTTTTTCGATTTTCGTTATGAACAAGGACTTCACAACTTGTCGAAGTCTGTTACTTACGATAATATAGACGTCGAGGGTAAGCCGGAAGTAAGTAATATCACTTTTCGACGCCGTGATAATGTACTTAGTTTTTCACTCGGAGTTATATTTTAAATAACTTTTTTAGCTAAAAGGTTGCACACTCTTTAAATATTACCTAAATTTGTGCGATTATAATAATAAAGGTTTCAAGATATACTTTAATCTTATTATAACAAATAATGAAAAGAGACGATTTAATTTTCGAGATTATCGAAAAAGAACATCAACGTCAGTTGAAAGGCATTGAGCTGATCGCATCAGAGAATTTCGTGAGTGATCAGGTGATGGAGGCAATGGGATCTTGTCTTACCAACAAATATGCGGAAGGATATCCGGGCAAACGCTATTATGGCGGCTGTGAGGTGGTAGACCAGAGTGAACAAATTGCCATCGACCGCTTGAAAGAGATTTTCGGTGCAGAATGGGCCAATGTACAACCTCACTCAGGAGCACAGGCTAATGCTGCTGTATTTCTTGCTGTGTTGAACCCGGGCGACAAGTTCATGGGACTGAATCTGGCACACGGAGGTCACCTTTCACATGGTTCATTAGTAAATACTTCGGGAATCATTTACACTCCCTGCGAATATAATTTAAAACAGGAAACCGGTCGCGTGGATTACGACCAGATGGAAGAAGTGGCATTACGTGAGAAACCCAAAATGATAATTGGAGGAGGTTCAGCCTACTCTCGTGAATGGGATTACAAACGTATGCGCGAAATTGCCGACAAGGTGGGTGCAATCCTTATGATTGACATGGCACATCCTGCCGGATTAATTGCAGCAGGGCTGTTGGACAATCCTGTGAAATATGCTCATATCGTAACTTCAACTACCCACAAGACCTTGCGGGGACCTCGTGGCGGTGTAATCATGATGGGTAAAGATTTCCCCAATCCATGGGGAAAGAAAACTCCAAAAGGAGAAATTAAAATGATGTCTCAGTTGCTCGACTCAGCTGTATTCCCCGGAATACAGGGTGGCCCGCTGGAACATGTAATTGCAGCTAAAGCCGTAGCTTTCGGTGAGTGTTTGCAACCGGAATATAAGGAATATCAGAAACAAGTGCAAAAGAATGCTGCCGTATTAGCACAAGCCTTAATTGACCGTGGCTTTACCATCGTTTCCGGCGGTACGGATAATCATTCGATGCTGGTGGATCTACGCAGTAAATATCCTGACTTGACAGGTAAAGTTGCCGAAAAAGCACTTGTATCTGCTGATATAACAGTCAATAAAAACATGGTTCCGTTCGATAGCCGTTCTGCGTTCCAGACTTCAGGTATCCGTTTGGGTACTCCCGCTATCACGACTCGTGGTGCAAAAGAAGATCTGATGCTGGAGATTGCAGAAATGATCGAAACCGTTCTATCGAACGTAGAGAACGAAGAAGTGATAGCACAAGTACGTGCACGTGTCAATAAGACAATGGAAAAATATCCGATCTTCGCTTATTAAATAGCACATTTTAGTATTAAACAATAACATACGTGGGCTCGCAATTCTCTGTGAAGAAAGTTGCGGGCATTTTTTTTGCTCTTTTAACATGGCATTAACACCCCACCCTAAAACCTTTCCTTTCCAAGAACCGTTGTTAAGTAGTTAAAAAAAGAAGATATTCACTTAATACCTAAACTGATATGAAAATAAGAAATTTAATGGTTGCAACTACATTATTTGTTGCTGCAGGAGCTATGGCTCAAAATCAGGATTGCGCCTTCTTCTTTCCTAATCAAGAAGGTGAGCAAATCACTCGTAATTGTTACACCGCTGATGGTAAACTCACCAACATCCTTGTCTACAGAGTAGACCAAGCCTACGATTACCCTTCAGGAATGGAAGTAGTAGCCAACTATACATTTACTGATGCTTCCGGAAAAACACTCAATTCCGGGCAAATGGTAGCTCGCTGCAATGACGGTAACTTCTCTATGAGTATGGGAGATGTGGCCACATTCCCCACTGCACTTAATATGATGAATGCCGATGTATATATGATGGGAGATTTAATGAATTACCCGAATGCATTTTCCAATCCAATGAGTCCGGGAGACGATGATGAGTTTGATGACGGCACTCTGCGTCTTTATCAAAAAGGCAATAAAAATAACCGCGCCGAAATTTCTATCTTCGACCGGGAATTTGTTGCTACCGAAACGGTAAACACTCCAGCAGGAGCATTCTATTGTACCAAAGTAAAGTACGAAATGAATATCTGGACTCCTCAGGAAACAATAAAAGGTTATGGATATGAATGGTATGCACCCAATATTGGAATTGTCCGCTCCGAACAATACAACAATAAGAAGGAACTACAATCGTACAGTGTGTTAGAAAGAATCAAAAAGTAGCACACTGGACTCTATATATCCGTCATCCCCGCCATTCTTTCAAGAAGAATAGCGGGGATTTATTTATTACTTTATATCGGACTATTTTTAACTCAATCCTTCAATATTACCATCCACGATGTCAATATGCAGAGCTTGTGGTTCTTTAGGTAAACCCGGCATACGCATTATTTCGCCCGCAATCGCTACGATCATCTCGGCACCGTTATTTATAACGATATCTTTAATATGAAGTTCGAAATTATCTACCGCACCATATACTTTCGGATCGGCAGAGAAAGAATATTGGGTTTTAGCAATACATACAGGATAATGACCAATACCCATTTCTTCAATCAATTTAATCTTGTTACGGGTCAGTGTACTATAAGTCACGACACTTGCACCATATAGATTGATTGCGATTTTCTCGATTTTCTGCTGTACGCTGTCTCCATCATTATATGTAAACTGTAACGGTTCAGACGGTTTATTCTCAATTGTTTCAACCACAAGATTCGCCAGTTCGACAGCACCCTCACCTCCTTCCGTAAAGGCATTATTGATAGCATAGCCTACTCCTAACTGCTCACAGTGCTCACGAAGCAACTCCATTTCTTCATCCGTATCACTCGCAAATTTATTGAAAGCAACGATAACCGTTTGACCGAACGAATGAAGATTACGAACATGCTTGTCCAAATTGCGCAAACCTTCTCTCAATCCTTCAAGATTCGGTTCTTTAATTCGGTCCAGGCTTACTCCTCCGTGCATTTTGAGCCCTTGTGCTGTGGCAACAATCACTGTCAGACGTGGTTGAAGCCCGCTCTTACGACATTTAATATTATAAAATTTCTCTGCTCCCAGATCGGCACCGAAGCCGGCTTCTGTGATAACATAATCTCCAAAAGTCATCGCCATTTTTGTTGCCAAAATAGAGTTACAGCCATGGGCAATATTAGCAAATGGGCCACCATGTACAAATGCAGCGGTGCCTTCGGTAGTCTGTACCAGATTCGGATGTATAGCATCTTTCAGCAAGACAGTAATAGCCCCTGCCACGCCCAGATCTTTTACAGTAAACGGTTTGTTATCATAGGTGTAGCCTAAAAGAATATTTTCGATACGACGGCGGAGATCATCTACATCCTTTGAAAGACAAAGAATAGCCATAATTTCCGAAGCCGGTGTAATGTCAAATCCGGATTCCTGTGTAATACCATTTGTTTTCGGACCAAGACCAACTACGATATTGCGCAATGAACGATCGTTGACATCGAGTACGCGACGCCAGAGAATCTCTTTCAGACCAAAACCTTTAGATTGATTCTGGTATAAATAATTGTCCAGTAATGCAGAGATCATATTGTGAGCCGAAGTGATGGCATGAAAATCACCGGTAAAATGCAAATTAATCTTTTCCATCGGAAGTACCTGGGCATAACCTCCTCCTGCTGCCCCTCCTTTCATACCGAAACACGGTCCCAGGGAAGGTTCACGCAAAGCAACAATTGCCTTTTTACCTATCTTGTTTAATCCTAATGCAAGCCCTATGGATACAGTCGTTTTACCAATCCCTGCTTTCGTTGCGGTAATGGCAGTGACCAAAATCAGATTGCTCTGTTTCACCTTCTCTTCATCAATCAGATATTCAGGGATTTTTGCAATATACCGGCCATAATTTTCTACTTCATCGCGAGGTATACCGATGCTTTCAGCCACTTGTTTTATTTTCTTCAATTCAACACTACGTGCTATTTCTATGTCTGATTTCATATTGGGAGTTATTAAGTTAGTAAATGAAGTCGCAAAATTAACAATTAACTCCATATCAAAGTTGTCTTTATTACCTTTTTTTAGTGGAGATAAAAAGATGCCACATCATTGCTGGATTTTTCAGGGAAAAAAGACGTATATTTGCTACTTACAAACAAACAAGCAATATGATACGATATATAATCTTTGTGGCTCTATGTATCTGTACCGGAATAGTATCAGCTATAGATCACCATGCAAAAGACAGCCTCTTACTACAACTAAAACATACAACAGTATCCGCTCAACGAATCAGTATCTACAGAAACCTGGCAGATATCTGTTTTGAAACACCGGACGAAAAAACATATTTGCTTGGCATGTATAGAGAAGCTAAAAAGGCAGGTGACACACCCATGATGCTTGATGCATTGAATGATCTTGCATGCGGAGAGGCTAAAGAATACCGCATGGATTCAGCGTATCATTATATGAATCTGATAAAAGCAACTCATAATGTCAAAGAAATAATTCCTTTATCAGCTTATCTTCACATGCGTTTTTTCGATATGCTATGCAGCCATAACGAGACAGAAGAGGCCATTGCGAAGGAATTGCAGTTTACGGAAGAAAAGAAATCGGACGCACCATCTCTATACAGCAAAATCGTACAAGCTTATATCACCGGAAGTAGCCTTCATTCCAATGAAATGATGAAAGAAGCACTCCCCTATTTGGAAACAGCAATGAACTTATCCAAGCAATTACCTCCTGAGAAACGCATTAAATTTGTATCAATGATTGTTTGGAAATTATCCAATATCTATAGTTTTTTGAATGAATGTGACTCAGCGATCCGTCTTTTGGAAGAAGATTTGGAAAATCAGCAACTGTATTATAAAGATCATTACAAAGCAAAACGCCCCTTTTACAATCTGGCTGCACGTGAGTTACAAATCTATGCGTCACTGTTGACAAATGCTATCATGGTAGCTCCCGAAAAGATGGATTATTACTGGCAGCAAATAGTAAAACTGAACAAGGAGCTGACAAATCCGTACGACCGGTACAATTATTTCCTATCAATGGACAACTATTACTTGAACTTAAAGCCTCACCCCAATTACGAGAAAGCATTAATTGCCAACGACAGTCTGATTCAAATAGCTCAAACGATAATTCCAAATAATCTGCCAGGACTCTACGACATTCAATCACAAACATATGAGGCCATGGGCAATTTTAAGGAAGCGCTGGCATATCTTAGAATATCTGCTCAGTATAAAGATTCGCTAAACACTGAAAATATGCAAAAGCAACTTAGTGAACTCCAAATAAAATATGAGGTGAACAAATTGAATAATGAAAAGTCACAGCTTGAAATAAAAAATAAACGCATTTTAGTGATATGCCTGTTCATCATCCTGACCATTGTAATCGTTATCTGTCTTTATTTATATCACAATCTGAAAAAAGAAAAAAAGATGAAAATTCACCTCCGGAATCTCAAGCAAAAGGCCGAAGAAAGTGAAAAGATGAAAACAGCTTTCATTAATTCTATTTGCCACGAGATACGAACACCACTTAACGCCATTGTCGGTTTCTCTGACTTGATATTCAATGATGAAGTAGATAAAGAAAACCGCGAAAGCTTCTCACACGAGGTGCAGAAGAACACGGTCTTACTGACTTCACTGATCAATAATATGCTCGAGGTATCCAGTCTGGATGTATCACAGGAAAAGCTGCCTTGTAAACAAGTCGATTTACATCATATCTGCATACAAGAAATGAAGCAACTAAGCCAGTATCATAAGCCTGATATAGAATATCATATGGACTTACCGGAACACCCTGTCATTTTGTCTACCCATGAGAAATATTTATCATTGGTTATAGAACACTTGTTGAACAATGCTAATAAATTTACCGAAAAAGGAACTATCACCCTCCGTTACCGCATGGATGAAGCACACCAACAGCTTCATATCAGTGTGACAGATACCGGATGCGGTATTCCGGTTGACAAGCACAAAGAGGTATTCGAGCGTTTCTCGAAACTCAACACGTTTACTCCGGGAAATGGATTAGGACTATATCTGTGTCAACTAATTATCCGCAGGTTATCCGGAGAGATAAATATCGATCCGACATACAAGGAAGGTACTAAAATAACAGTAACAATACCTGTCCAATAGCCCCTCCTTAATTTTTAAGAGTAAATCTACTTGAAACGTGAAGTATCCACACCTTCACGTTTCTTCTCTTTATATCCTCCGAATTTATAGGTAAACGAGATACCCAATTCACGAAAAGCGGAATAATGGTTTGTTACGTTCTGCGTGGCATAACGAATACGCGGAGAGATTTGAGCCGTTTCAAACAAGTCATTGCACCGAAAGGTTAACAACGCTTTCCCACCAGCAAAGGTATATCTGAGTGCTACATCTACATTGCCGGATACCGGTAAATCATAAATGCCCTGTATTGCCTTACTGCGCATCATCCCATTCACAATCAACCTGAGATCCGGATGGGAAGAAAGGGTCAGGGTATGATTCATATTCAACATGGCATAATATACTTTCCTGTCAAAAGGAATATTCCAGAAGTCACTGTCTTTCTGGCGATCGTAAACGCCGGTCAACGTAAAACGTGAACTTAGCCAGCGACCTATCGTAAATGGAACAACAGCTTGTATACCTGCTTGTTGCTCAAAATCAAAATTGAAGTATTTATAGATCTCGACCAATCGGTCGGGGGACTGATAAAGAGTTTGTGTTGCATTATCTTTAGTATGGCTATACCAGACATTGAATATATATTTACTCTTCAGAATATAAGTCAATTGTAGCTGATAATTAATTTCCGGTTTCAGATAAGGATTTCCATGAATTTCCGAATATTCTCCGCCCATATAGGACACGGCATCTTGAGTTGCCCAATAGTCGGGATAACTTTTATCGCTGCTGAGTGACAATTGCCATACGTTTCCCGGTGCCGGAGTGTAATTGAGATTAAAAGCCGGATATAGACTCCATTCATTCCATACAGTCGTATGGAATTGTTCGGCAGCCAACGAGGCATCCAAAGACAAGTTATCGCCAAAACTCTTGTTAAATCCGGCATAGAAATTCAGTGTTTGTTCCCGCCGACGAGATTTCATGTTGTTGCTTTCCAACATCATGTTGTCATTCTCAGAATTATAATAATATTGATAGCTGTTGTCTAAACTTGTAGTATAGACAGCTCCATAGTTTACTCCCCACCCATTAGGCAGTTCATGTTCTTGAGAAAGGAAAAGCTTCCAACGATTGATACGCTGAGAATCGCTACTACGAAAATTCAATTCATCGCCTTCTAACCGGCTATGTAGCAATTGTGAAGAAGGCGAATGATAATAAGTATATTCCACTCCTGCTTTCATTCCGAATGGGGTGTGATAATCGATCCGCCCGTTATGTAGTTGATCGACCATCCGGGTACGGGCATTTGAGGTTTGTGTACCATTCACTGTACTTAAATTAAAGCCATTCATAAACTGGGCATTGTATGTCAAACTGAGCTGATGATCGTCGGCAAAAAGATAATCACCTCCCAAGCGTAAATTGTGTCTGTTAAAACGACTTTTTTGAGATTCGTTGGTGTTCATGGGATGTATCGTACCATCCGACAAGGTGTGCAAAGCCTTCTTATCCGTCAAGAAATAGTTCCGTCCATGACTGTAAGAGTAAAGAAAGTCTACAGAAAATTTATGTCCGGAATATAGAAGGCTCGCACGCTCAGTCAGGTTTTCATAATGCTTTTGCCGGTAGTCACTGAAAATTTCTCCTTGCAGGGAGGCTGCTCCGGAATCACCTTGCTTCAGACAAATGTTTATCATGGCTCCACGCACCTGATAACGTGCTGGAGCCGAATACATCACTTCAGCTTTCTCTATACGACTGGCAGGAATACTTTTTAATAGAGTGTTCAGTTGTTCGGGAGTCATTGTAGTCACTTTGCCATCCAATACAATAGTAACGCTCTTTCCACCTAAAGTAAGGTTATCGTTCATTTCCGTGACACCGGGAAGCTCCTTCACTGCATCATAAGCATTATCTACCGCTAAATTCCGGAGGAGCCGTGGCAGGTCATATATAAGTTTGCCTTGCATAGCTTTCACTATCGGACGTTCACCTACCACCATCACTTCCGGCAAGGATCTGTATAAACTGTCTAAACGTCCATCCATCGTAATCAGGCTATCTGCAGAAAGTATCCGGTCTTCATTTTGCGCTGCCACCTGCCAACAGACAGCAGCAACAAACACTAAAGTTACGTAAATCCGTTTCATCTTTTCGTTTTTTGTTTGGGTTACAGCTGCAAAGTACCGAAGAAAAGACAAAACAATGAGTTATCACCGGCTTATTTAGAGTTATCTACTGTTATCGGGAATACTATTCTTATATTTACTCAATTGTATCATGGAGCAGCATCTACCTATCCCGACAATAGCAAAGACTCATTTCTTTAAGACCTCTCTTCAATCGATTTAGGCCGTCAATCAATATCTGTCGGGGACAGGCTATATTGATACGGATAAAGCCTTCACCGGCTTCTCCATACATACTTCCTTCGTTTATACAAAGTTTTTCTGCCTTCAATAATAACTCTGCAATTTCCTTTGAACTACGATTCAGCACCGAACAATCTACCCATACCAGATATGTACCTTCCAATTTCACAACAGGAAATTGTGGAAGATACTTATTGAAAAAAGTCCTCATGTACAGGTAATTATCCGACAGATAACATTTCAGTTCCTCCAGCCACTCTTCCCCGTCATTGTAGGCGGCCACTAAGGCTTCCACACCAAACGGATTCACGTCACAAACCTCATTCAAATTGATTGCTTTATCTATTTTCACACGTACAGATTCATCAGCCGCAAAGATATTGGCAATCTGCAATCCGGCAAGGTTGAATGCTTTGCTTGGCGAAGTACAGGTAACCGAACGAGTTCGGAAATCATCCGAAATAGAAGCAAAAGGTATATAAGTATGCCCCGAGTAAACCAACTCACAATGTATCTCGTCCGCTACAACCAGTACATCATTACGAAGGCAAATTTCACCGATACACATCAGTTCTGCCCGGGTCCAAACCCTTCCTACAGGATTGTGTGGATTGCAAAGTAACAATAGTCTTACTTTCGGATCGGTAGCCTTCCTTGCCAAATCGTCAAAATCAATCCGGTATGTTCCATTCGTGTATACAAGGGGATTAGCTACTATTTCGCAACCATTATTACGAATAGAAGAAAAGAAACAATTGTAAACCGGGGTTTGTACCAGCACACGGTCACCCGGAACTGTCAGGGCTTTGATTATGGCAGATAAAGCCGGAACGACTCCCGAAGTGTATATAATCCAATCTCTATCTATCTGCCAACCATGCCGGCGCGTGAACCAGTTTATAATGGCATCATAATAAACCGGAGGGACTTTGGTATAGCCAAAAATGCCATGATCCATCCGCTTACGTAACACTTCAACCACAGCAGGAGCCGTACGGAAATCCATATCGGCTACCCACATAGGCAGAACACCCTCTTCCATCACCGCATCCCATTTATAGGAATTGCTATTACGACGGGAAATTATTTCATCAAAATCGTACTTCATGCGCTAAAGCAAGTTAAGTTGTCCCATAGTTGCAGTGCGCAGTCAGCAGGAGCTTTAATACTTCCATCCATAATGATTTCCCCATAGCTTTCTGCCGTTATACTGCCGGTACGCGGATTCTTCACACTATGTACCGGAGTGTTAATAGTTGCCTGCAAACTGCTGTATTCAAAACAAAGGTCAGCATCATCAGCCATCATACAATTCTCCATAACAAGGTCGTGAGCATAACAAAGTGGCTGCGTTCCCGAGATTCTGCAATTTACCAGACGCAGATTGTGAGAGTGCCACCCCAAATACTCTCCGTTCAATTCAGAGTCATACACGGTTACATTCTCCGTATTCCAAAAGGCATCTTTCGAATTAATGACAGCATTATGAATTTCTACGTTCTTGCAATACTGAAAAGAATAATTCCCGTTCTGGCTATAATTATCAATACGGATATTTTCACTATGCATGAACAGGTAATCGGCCTTATCTATCTGTACCTTTTTTAATTCTACATTACGACAATGCCAGAACGTTTCCAACGCATTGGGAAGTTGTACGTTTTCCAATTTGATACCATCCATTTCACGAAACATTTTCGGAGCTTCTACCACGGTATCCATCATCTGGAGATTTTGTGAATACCAAAGTGCGGCACGTGCTCCTTCCGTAAAAAAGCTGCTTCTCACAATGAAACCATTCGTGTGCCAGAAAGGATATTTACCTTCAAAACGGCAGTTCACCGCTATGATATTACTGCACTCTTTTAATGCGGATTCACCGGCATGAATCGTTACGTTTTCCAATTGCAAGTCGTGTGTGGCAAACAAAGGACGTTCGCCTTCATAGTCCTTATTCTTAATTATTTCCATGATTTGATTGTTTAGTTATCGATTTTATTTCTTCCCCTGGTATATTCTCCATCAAAGTAACTCAAAAGAATGATTATATCATATTTCATTCCCATATCCTTCTTTTTTATGGTTCACCCGATACATGCGCAGTTGAATCAGCGTTTAAATGGAATTGATAATCAGAAGATTATATTTACCTGAATTTTACTATCGACGTAAATCCATTTACCCAGGCATGTAAATGCTTTTACCTGGGCATGTAAATCCATTTACCTCGGTATGTAAAAGCATTTACCCCGGCCGGTAAACGGAACCGGCATTCAAGGTTACGGATGTCCGCACCTGGAGTTAACGTCAAGACAACGCATTCTTCGGATAAACCAGATTCCAGCAATGCATGAGAAAAAACTACGCATTTGTCGGATGAACTTTTATTATTTCAAATATGTCTTAAAGAAATCCTCCAATTTGTCGAACGGAATAAAATTCACGCGGTCGTAAAGATCCACATGACCCGCACCAGGCACAATATACAGTTCTTTTGGTTCGGCGGCAAGCCGGTAGGCATCTTCACTGAATTCACGCGAATGTGCATTCTCTCCGGTAACAAAAAGCATCGGACGTGGTGAAATGGTTTCAATATCAGCAAACGGATAAAAATTCATAAACTTGACATTGCTGCTGAACGTGGGATGTGTAGTGGTCAATGGGGTTGCTCCTTCAGGAGTATATTCTCCCCGTGAAGTACGGTAGAACTCATAGAACTCACGTGCTATCGGATCGGAGTTTTCTGTTATTTCATGAGGAGTTCCACCAGTATATCGGGTTTCTCCACCCGAGAACTCTACATAGCGTTGTTCGGCGGCTTCGACCATGATTTGCTTCCGTTGCTCCAAAGTCAAGGCATGCTTCAGCCCATTACGACTGGCTGTCCCCATGTTGTACATACTTATGGTTGCAATGGCCTTCAGACGAGGATCTATTTTTGCCGCACTGATGGCAAAACTTCCACTGCCACAAATCCCAATCACACCGATATGCTCATGTTCGACAAATGAACGTGTCCCCAGATAATCGACTGCAGCACTGAAGGCTTCTGCATAAAGCTCCGGAAGGACTGCATTGCGAGGCTCTCCTTCACTGCTTCCCCAGAAAGATAAGTCGATGGATAAAGTTACAAAACCGCGTTCGGCCATTTTCGTAGCATAGAGATTAGCACTCTGCTCTTTGACGGCTCCCATAGGATGTCCTACAATAATTGCCGGACGTTTCTCGTCTGCTTTCATCTCTTTAGGCAAAAAGAGATTACCTGCCATTTTCATTTTGTACTGATTGGGAAAGGATACCTTCTCCCTATTTATCACATTGCTTTTATAGAAATTATCTGCATCGGTTTGAGCAAAAGAAGGATTTGCACTGAGCATCGTAAACGATGTTGCTGCCAATAATAAATTTCGTTTCATATCTTCCTTGATTTTAGTAATTAAATAATTGATTATCTTCTTTCTACATTGCAAATATACAAGGAAGAAAAGAGACTCCTTGTAGACATATTACAGACATCATAACCCGAATTACAGATTATGCTTCTTTATGCCTACACCAATTTTAAGTTTGGCATAAAGTGCCACCGCGATACAGACAGCTAACTAACGGCATTACGCAAAAAAGCATTCTATACCTTACAAGGACAGAATGCTTTTTTTGATATCTACCAATATGTTGGAAATGAAACACACGGACCATGTCCGTGTTATCAGTCTATGGGACCTTACATCACATTATCGGTATTCGGAGAAACTTTTTTCGCTTTCATGTCAATCACAAAACGGTACTTGACATCATTCTTCTCCAAACGTCGGAAGGCTTCGTTTATCTGATCAACACCAATCAACTCTATCTGAGCCGTAATATGATGTTCCGCACAGAAATCAATCACCTCTTGTGTTTCGGCAATACCGCCAATATTGGAACCGGAGAAACTTTTGCGGCCATTTACAATATTGAATGCACCGACTTCAAGCGGTTGGTTAGGAAGACCAACTAAAACGAGACTACCGTCCACTTTCAAGGCATTCAGATACATATTTACGTCATGCCGTGCGGAAACCGTATCCAGGATCATATCAAAACGAGTCTGATATTCCATCTGTCTGGAGTCGGTGGACAGAACAGCTTCGTCTGCACCCAATTCTCTGGCTGTATTCATTTTTGAAGGAGATGTTGTAAACACAGTAACATGGGCTCCCATCGCCTTGGCAATCTTTATTGCCATGTGGCCTAACCCACCCATACCGACAATACCTACTTTCTTTCCGGGACCTGCCCCCCAATGCTTCAATGGCGAATAAACGGTAATTCCTGCACACAAAATGGGAGCTGATGCTGCAAGATCAATCGTCTCAGGAAGTTTCAGTACATAATTGGCATCGGCCACAATAGCTTGCGAAAAACCGCCATAGGTCTGTCCGCCAAGATATTTATCGGGCGAATTAAAAACAACAGTCCAGCCTTCATCACAATATTGCTCTTCACCGTTGTGACAGTGTTCGCAATGTCCGCAACTATCGACAATGCAACCAATACCAGCTAAATCACCAACCTTAAATTTCGTCACATCCGAACCAATTCCTGTAACACGTCCTACAATCTCATGTCCGGGAACTATGGGATAAATAGTTCCGCCCCAGTCATTATGCACAGAATGAAGGTCTGAGTGACAAATTCCACAATATAAAATATCAATTTCCACATCGTTCGGTAGAAGTGAACGACGCTGAATATCCAAACGATGAAGCGGTGTTTCAGCCGATTCTGTTCCGTAAGCTTTTACTGTCTTTGTTTCCATACTGTTTTAGGATTATGTTTTGAAATAATTTATTCTATACCAATCTATATTATGAAATCTGTTTCCCCATTTCATATGCTTCTGCCAATGCCGGATTACCTTTTATTTCACCCACATGCCAAACACCGGTAGCAAGCACTTTACCTTTCACTACCGGATTTTCCAGGCAATCGATAAATCCCATGAGGTTATCGAATACATGTTCCAAATAAGGAAGTCCCTCTTTACCCTCGGCAGCAGAAGCGAGAAAATAAAACTCCTTATTAATCATTTCGGTATAAGGGCCGCAACAACGGTCGAGTAACGTTTTCAACTGTGCACTCATTGCATAAAAATAAACGGGTGTCGCTAAAACGATAACATCGGCCGATAACATTTTCTCAATAATTTCCGCCGCATCATCTTTCTGAGGGCACGGCTTCTTATATTGGCTGCATACGCCGCATCCCGTACAATAGTGGATGGTCTTGTCCCGTAGAAAAACCTTTTTCACTTCGTTCCCTGCCTCTGTGGCTCCACGCATAAACTCATCACAAAGTGTATCAGAATTTCCACCGCGTCGCGGACTGGATGATAAAATCAATACTTTCTTGCTCATAATTATCTATTGTTTAAATTGTTGTTTTTCATGTTACAAAGGTATGTGGTTAAGAGAACATACTTAGTAGATAAATTACGGGGAATATAACCCGAATTACAGATTCTGCAATTAGGCGTCTACCTGCTGTTCGGCCTGGTGGATTCAACTGGCAGTAGGGGGGTGCGATACTGAGTATCGGCGTGGTTTTATCATGAACTGAATAAAGGTGTACGGCTATAATTACCTCGACCGGTTGCCGACAAGTGATTATACCCTGCGGGAACAGTTCACCTTTGAAACTTACATCAACACTCCCGAAAAAACTCCGGCTGCGGAGTTTATAACAGATATTTATATCCCTATTACAAAAAAAGAAACATGAAATACTTAAACCAAGAAATAGAAAATGAATTAAAAAATCATGGAGCAGGACTGGTTCGCTTTGTCGGCATATCGCATTTGGACGAAAGGCCAAACAGACAACTCCCGAACCGATTGTACACCGCCTTCAAATCACGCATGTAGGTAGAGATGGTATTGAGGCTCAACCCTTTCGGCCCCCTATCTATCTTTTGCGCCCCTTCCTTGCCGGAGCTTCTCTTTCGCGCCCCTTCCAGTTTCATCCATTCCTCATACTCCTTCAACCTGCCCGGAGTGAAAACTTCACCCACCGGCATCGGTGTTCCTTCACCCCCGTAAAACTCCGTAACAGATTTCAGCGCATACGTGTACGTATGTACCGCCGAACGTTTCTTGTCCGCTTCCAACTGTCCGATCACCGACTGCATGTAACATGCCAGATCCGGTAAGTTCGTGGTTAGCGTCCCTCCTGCATTCCTTTCTTTTTCATCCATAATACTCTGATTTTTAGTTCCGCATCGCGCGTATGTCCTGAAACAGGCACGACGACGGGAAAGTTTTGGGATGCAAAGTAAAGAACGTGAGGAAGTGATAAAGAACACAAAAGGGGAAATAAAAGAACCCGGCAAATATTCAATTTCAGGCGTAGGCTGTATAATTTATCTATTCCGGATGTCCAGGTTGGACACCGAAATAACCACCAACTTTATCCGCCGCTGTTCTTTCACTTATCACGATAAAACGATCTGTTTTTGCTTCTTCTCCTAACACAGAGATAAGAGCAAGTTTGGTTAAGTGATGCAAGGGAAAATCAATAATGCTAATTTATAGTTAAGGGGTACCCTCAAATTATTAAATAGAATCCTAACAGAAAGAAATTTTACACTAATGAAAATATAATCACCCATTTCTATATGTAAAGTATTGAATCTATAATTATATTAAGGCATTCCCTATTTTCTTTTAAAAGAAGACTACTTATGGTAACCTTTAGCACAATCTATTGATTAACTTTGCACCCCAAGAACAAGAAATATATGAAAATCAATGCTGAAACAAAATATTGCCAAACGTGTGGAATCCCATTAGACATAGATTATACCAATCTTAAAGCAAACCAAAATGTGGAGTATTGCGACTATTGTTTGCACAACGGGGTTAAACTCTATGATTTCTCAATGGATTATCTCATTTATCTTTGGGGGCTTTTCCCCGAAGAATATTATAAAGAGACAGGAGTCAATCTCACTTCGGAAGAATTGAGAGCGGAAATGTCCAAACGACTTCCGAATATCAAGAGGTGGAAACAAAAGATCAATACGGCTCATGTGCAATATGATTTGATTATAAGAGTTCAGGAGTATATCAACCGCCATTTGTTTGACGACCTTGATTCCGAAAAGCTATCGCATGTTGCAGGTATCTCCAAATATTATTTTCGCAGGCTTTTCAAAGCAGTTTGTGGCGAAAATATGGGAATGTACATTCAACGACTGAGATTAGAGTACATTGCATTTAAGCTAATAACAACTGATATAAGTGTCCCGAAACTTCTCGGGCAAATCAATTATCAGAACAAGCATACACTTTCGAGGGCATTCAAGAGTTATTTCAATTGTTCCATTCCGGAATTTCGCAAAAAGCATTCAAACGTCAATCCTGAAAGAAAGAATCCGATACGAATTGAACCAAGTATTGAAAAAATATCTGGTATCCGAATCGCATACTTGAAATTGGAAAGAACAAATAATGTCATCCATAGCTTCTCTGTTTTGTGGAAGCAGTTGCTACAATTTTCCGAAAAATATGAATTGTCTTCAAAAGGATGTAAATACATGAGTTTGACTCTCGATTATCCGTATATCACGCCAGAAGAACAAAGCCGTTTTATGATTGGGGTAATATTGCCCAAATCATTTGAAATGCCGAAAGGCTTTGGCGTTTATGAGATTCATGCGGGAGAATATGCAATCTTTCGTTTCAAAGGGTTTTATCATGAACTAAATAAGGTGTACCGCCATATTTACCTTGACTGGTTGCCGACAAGCGATTATGCCCTGCGAGAACAGCTCACCTTTGAGACTTACATCAACACTCCCGAAAAAACTCCGGCTGCGGAGCTTATAACAGATATTTATATCCCTATTACAAAAAAAGAAACATGAAATACTTAAACCCAGAGATAGAAAACGAATTAAAAAATCAAGGAGCAGAACTGATACGCTTTGTCGGCATATCGCATTTGAATGAAAAGCAAAACAGACAACTCCCGAACGCCATTGTTTTTGCACTCCCGCTAACCGCAGAATATGCTAAAATGGTATTTAATATTCCCGACTACGTACAAGCACGGATAGCGGATAATTACAATTTCGACGATGATGAATATTCGCAAACCGAACATAAGGCGGGAGAAATAGCAGACGAATTGGCCAAGTTCATCACCGGAAAGGGGTATAAAGCCATATCGCAATCCGATACAGGATTAGTGGCTGATGGCGTATTCAATTTTGAAACAAAAGAATCAGTATTGCCCCATAAAACCGTTGCACTACTTGGCGGATTAGGGTGGATTGGGAAAAACAACCTGTTAATTACTCCTGAATATGGTGCAGCACAATGTCTCGGTACGGTTTTAACTGATGCTCCACTGGAAACGGTATTGCATGAACCTCTATCTCCAAAATGCGGTAATTGCATTACTTGCGTCAATATCTGCGAGAGAAAGGTTCTTAAAGGTAAAGTTTGGAGTAGATCTGTTTCAAGAGATGAAATCGTTAATATACATGGATGTAGTACCTGTTTGAAATGCCTTGTGCATTGTCCCAGAACACAAACATATATAAAGAGGAATATTGTCTGAATCTCCACAAGCAACAAACGAAGAATAACAAATGGAAGAAGCCCAAACGAGGGTTCACAAGAATAAAAGAGGATGTGTCAAAATCAACCACAGAGGACACAGAGTAACACAGAGGTGATTTTAAGTTGTTGATTATTAGTAAAAAGACTCTGTGATACTCTGTGCTACTCCGTGGTAAAAAGAGTTATGACATCCCCTTTTTATTCTTATATTTTCCACAACCAATAATCGAAAAATCTAAATCCTCCGAATTACCATAGCAGGATTACCTGCCACAATCGTGTTCGGTTCTACATCCTTAGTCACAACACTGCCCGCTCCTACAACACTATTCTCACCGATTGTAACTCCCAGCCCCTGCTCCTATCCATGCCCTGTTACAAATATACACCGGCTTACAAGTAATAATCGAGCAATTGTCAAGATCATGATTATTCGATATAAGTTGCACGTTGGCTGCTATCTGAATATCATCGTCAATTGTAATCTTATTTCTTTCATATATAATGCTACTCCTTATTTCAATCTCTTCCCATCCGAAAAGGCGTTACCTACCTTTTTACCCACTTCCAGGTAATCGTTATTGAACGGATCGAATATAATAGGAGACACTTTGGATACATCCACCTTACCATTTTCGTCGAGAACACGTTCATCTACACTTACGTTTATTATCTCACCACGCAAAATGCAGGTTTCAGGATTATAATCCTTCAAGATACATTCCAGCACTACGGATAATTCGTCGATCAACGGTGCATCTACAAACTCCGAACGAGTAGCATGGAAACCTGCACGAGCAAATTTATCCGAAACCTTATTACCGGAAACAATACCCACGTAATCACAGCCAACTACCTGTCCGACCTCTGCCATACTTACGGTAAAAGCCTTACGCTTCAGTATATTGGCTGTCGTTTTATGTCCCTCACTAATACAAATACTAATTTCATGCATCTCGCTGATACCACCCCAAGCCGCATTCATAGCATTGGGAGTACCATTTTCATCATAAGCAGCGATAATAAACACCGGCTGCGGATAAGTAAAGGGCTTTGCCCCAAAATTCTTTCTCATAACAATTTATTTTTTAGTCCATTTCTTAATATCTTCCTTCGTCGCACCATTCAAAAGGCGGCCCTTCTGCCATTTCATATCAGGATAGGTTTCCTGCAACTCTTTTTCCGCATTAGAAATACTACTGCTACCCGATGTAGCAAACGGAATAATCATTTTACCTGCAAAATCACCGCTTTCAATAAAAGTATTGATGATTCTCGGAACTGAATTCCACCAAATAGGGAAACCAATATAAATGATATCGTAATCTGCAAGATTCTCCGGTTTAGATTTTAATGCAGGGCGTGATTTGGCATTTGACATCTCCACACTGCTACGTGAAGACTTGTCATGCCAATCCAAATCAGCACCTTACACATAAGTTATACATTCATTATCAATACATTAAAAAATCGACATATTAGCTATCTTTTGAAACTCAGTATATATGCAGACAAATTCTCAATTTTATATATTTCCAATCCAAGTTATCGAAGTAACAAACAAATATTTTATCTTTGCCTGAAAGAGAGTTCTTTGAAGATTAATGCAGAATAATGAAATTGACCTCAAAAATCAATCGTTACCTAATTCACTATTCATTTTTCTTTGACTTCACGAATATCCTGCTAATCAGGCTATTTCGTCACTGTAGTTTTTGACTTTAGTGTTATTTAGTCTTATCAGATGTGATAATCCAGAAAGTTTGCTATTATCTTTGTTTGCATGAAACTCCCCATAAAACATATTGCCATACTCGTAATAGCCTCTTTAATAGCTATTTTTGCCTACCAGACATATTGGTTGGTCAGCATGTACCATACCATGAAAACAGACATGGAGCATTCCATTACCGAGGCCATGCGCACATGTGATTATAATGAAATGATGCTACGCATAGAATGCATGCGCCGTGATGACAAAGATCATGGTGAGATCTCTGTCTCTGCCGGGTACAATGATGAAGGTGGAACACTGGTTCGCAGCAGCACTACAGTTCATAAAGAGAAGGTTCCCAAAGGTATGGATGTACAACAGGACACCATTCTTAGAACCGAAAAAAAACTGGACACCCTGATCGTAGTCCGTAATGATCAAAAGGAAATAAAAGTAATCCCCAAGGACTCTACTTCGCAGGAAGTGAAAACTGCCATGCTACAAACGAAAGGTGGTCTGGACCTATTATTGAAAGATCAGAGTAGCATGCTCGAACTGGCTACTTATTTTCAAAGGGGATTACATTCGGGACTTGACATAATCATGGATCCCGACTTTCAGTCCTACGACAGCCTGCTGACACTAAACCTGCAAGAAAGGGGAATAACACTTCCATATCGGATAGAATATCTGCGTTTCAGCCACACTCTCGATTCTACTCAGTTTTTTACCGATACCTTGGGAGTTGCCGGTACAGCGGACTACATCCCCGGACCGGATGCACATACTTACGACTATACTTTCGACATCCATTCACACTCGCTCTACCGCCTCCGGATGGATTCTGTAGCTGGAGTTATTGTCCGGCAGATGGCTGGTATACTTATTACTTCATTTATCATCTTGTTGATATTAGGATTCTCTTTCTGGTACTTGATCCGTACATTGCTGAAACAGAAAACACTGGAAGAAATGAAAAGTGATTTCACCAACAACATCACGCATGAATTAAAGACCCCTATAGCTGTGGCATATGCCGCCAACGACGCATTGCTAAACTTCGGACAAGCTGATGAGAAAGAAAAGCGAGACAGATATCTAAATATCAGCCAGGAGCAACTGCAAAGACTCAGTGGGCTGGTCGAACAGATACTAACGATGAGTATGGAACAGCGTAAGGCTTTCCGACTCCGCCCGGAAGAGATAACTCTTATCCCTTTGCTCGAAACATTAGCAGAGCAACACCGACTCAAAGCAAAGAAACCCGTCAGCATTGACTATAAAACAGAACCAGAAGATCTTACGGTATTTGCCGACCGGACTCATTTCAGCAATATTCTGAGTAATCTGATAGACAATGCCGTGAAATACTCACCAGAGAAAGCCGTTATCCATATCCGCTGTCGTGAAACAGAAGTTAACGGAAAAGTAGAAATCTCAGTCACCGATGAGGGAATAGGTATCGCACAAGAGAAACAAAAACATATATTCGACAAATTTTACCGTGTACCGACCGGAAATCTCCATAACGTAAAAGGATACGGTCTGGGACTCTACTATGTGAAAACAATGATTGAGAAGCATGGAGGCACAGTTTGTGTAGAAAGCGAACCTGGACACGGTAGTACATTCACCATTATGTTATGAAAGAGAAAATTAAAGTATTATTAGTGGAAGACGAACTGACCCTCGCCATGATTATCAAGGATACACTTGAAGAGAATGACTTCACCCTCACCATTGCTGCCAACGGTGAAGAGGGATTGCGTATGTTTTTCGACATACGTCCGGATGTACTGGTAGCCGACGTGATGATGCCACGTATGGATGGCTTTGAGATGGTAAGACGTATCCGCCAGACCGATAAACAGACCCCGGTACTTTTCCTGACAGCCCGTTCGGCCATCAATGACGTAGTAGAAGGTTTTGAATTGGGCGCCAATGATTACCTGAAAAAGCCATTCGGAATGCAGGAACTGATCATCCGTATTAAAGCATTGGTAGGTAAGGCATTCAGTTTTGCAGAAGAAAAGAAAATAACCACACGGTTTGAGATAGGCAACTATTTGTTCGATACCCTTGCACAAACACTGACACATGCCGGATTGAAACAAGAGCTCTCCCATCGGGAAACAGAAATTCTAAAACGGCTTTGCGAAAATCAGAATCAGGTAGTCAACACACAGAATGTACTACTCGACCTTTGGGGAGACGATAGCTTTTTCAATTCACGGAGCTTACATGTTTTCATCACTAAACTCCGACATAAATTATCGGCTGACGAACGTATACGCATCGTAAATGTCAGAGGAATCGGATACAAATTGATATTAAACTAAAAAAACAGCATGATAACCTCAAAGATATACAGCACATTTATACTGGCAATCATGTCTACAATAGCCTTTGCACAAACGGAACAACCGCAAGACAGCGTCACAGGTTATCGCAGGACTGTGCCCGAAATCCGTCAGGAATTACTTGAACGTATTCGGACAATATTCACTTAATGGCCAACGTAACTCTAAAATGGGCTATATGGTTCCCGATCTCTATATGCAAAGCCATTTCGGAGGTACACTCGACTACATGTTCAATGATAAATTCGGTATTACCGGGGGAGCTGTCCATGAATTTAATCCAATAAAAGGGCACTGGGAAACCACCCCTGTTTTCGGTCCCGTAATTCATCTAAAAAAGAAATAAAGGATTCACGGCAAGCTGATTATTTTCATATCTTTGCGACACTAAAGATAAACCCAACGGATATGAAGAAGCTGATATTCTTTTTGCTGCTGTTACTGAGTACGGCCTCACTTTCTGCACAGTCGGAATCACCGTCCGACAGCATCCGGCATTTGCCCTCTACCGTCAAACAATACGGAGACTTCCTGATCGACATGGGACTGTTTATGGCAGCTCCTCCCAAACTACCGGAATATAAATTCGAGCTGCCCGATGCGAGCAAAGATTATAGCCGAATATTCAGTCTAAATCCCGACATTATAATGACACAAGGGTTATCCAATGTATTCACGCCCTCTCTTTCATACGGATTTGGTGGTTTCTTCTCGTCTCCACAACAACTCCAGATGGGATCGTTTAAACTGAAAAACGGCATGCGCATGAATACATACGGAGAATATAATGCCAAAGGCCAGAAGGTGCCTAACCATGGTGCCATGCCATGGGAAAAGAATAACTTCAAAGGTGCTTTTGAAATGAAATCTTCCGATGGTAATTTCGGTATCCGCATCGAGGTTCAACAAGGACGCTACTATCCATATTAAAAAAGAAAGAAATGAAAAACATACTGATTATCGGTGCAAACGGATTTACGGGTCGCCGGATACTGAACGATTTGTCGGCTAAACCTATCTACAATGTCACCGGATGTTCTTTAAGAGATGATATCTGCCCCGGAAAGGGTTACCGTTTTGTACGTACAGATATTCGGGACACAGATGCCGTACAAAGGTTATTCAATGAATCCCAACCGGACATTGTAATCAATACTTCTGCCCTTTCGGTGCCGGATTATTGTGAAACCCACCATGCAGAAGCCGAAGCCACGAATGTAACGGCTGTTGAAACCATTTCACATGCCTGTGAACAGTATGGCAGCCGTTTCATCCATCTGTCAACTGATTTTGTATTTGATGGTAAAAGCAATCAACTCTACAAAGAAGAAGATGAAGCCTCTCCGGTCAATTATTACGGAGTTACGAAACTGAAAGCTGAAAAAGTGGTGGCTGATTGCTGCAGCAATTATGCAATAGTGCGTGTAGTTGTTGTTTATGGAAAGGCCCTCACGGGGCAGCATGGCAACATTCTTCAGTTAGTTGCCAACCGGTTGAGAAAAGGGGAACCAATTCGCGTTGTGTCCGACCAATGGCGTACACCGACTTTTGTAGGAGATATTTCGGAAGGAGTAAAAAAACTGATGTTTCACCCCTCCAACGGAATCTATCACATTTGCGGGAATGAATGTCTCACGATTGCCGAAATCGCCTACCGGGTAGCCGATTTTCTGAAACTGGACCGTTCTTTGATTGAGCCCGTCACTACCGAAGAAATGCAAGAGGCTACTCCCCGTCCCCGCTTTAGCGGATTGAGCATTGAAAAAGCTAAAACTGAAATCGGATACAACCCACACACGTTGGAAGAAGGTATGGCAGCCTCCCTGTTTTAACCCTCTACTGACTTATTCACCACAAAGGACACAGAGTTTAACTTTTTGTTTTGGCGAGTACCCCCTCCCTAATATATCCTCTCCGTGCCCTCTGTGGTGAAAAGGAACTGATTTAGCCTAACTTCTCCAACAATTCTTCAATGCTCCCCACCGTCACCACTTCTCCTTCCTGCAGATGCATAATGAATCCATTACCCTCTTTCAAATCACCGGTTTCGATATAAATATCAGACTCGATATTACGATTTGCCAGAATTCCATTACGCTGCAAGGCTTTACGTACCATGGCATATTTCTGTCCGTGCCCTACCAGACGTATTCGTGATGTATATTCATTATCTACTCGGAACAAACCAGTCTCCAGATCGAATACAATACCTTTACGAGCGAAGAAACTACTCAATTTACCACTTAAGGAAAGATCCTCGGGAGTGCCGATAGTCACTCCATTCATCTTATCCATCAGCCATATTTTATCGGCAATCTGTAAAGCCAACTCTAAGTCGTGGGTAGAAAGGAAAATCGTTTTGTTGGTCTGCCGGCTCAGTTGGTGGAGCAATTGCATCATCTCCACTTTACTGGGAAAGTCAAGAAAGGCTGTCGGTTCATCCAGAAAAATCACCGGGGTTTCTTGTGCCAGTGCTTTGGCAATCATTGCTTTCTGGCGCTCACCATCACTCAGGGTATGTACCATGCGGTGTGCCAGATTCTCAATCTTTACCAGAGCAATAGAACGTTCAACCACCTCTTTGTCTTCTCCACGAAGTGTCCCCCAAAAACCGGTATACGGACTCCGGCCTAAACCTACAAGCTCGTGTACCGTCATATTGCGTATGTCACATTTCTCGGTGAGCACCACACTAATCACAGTCGACAACTCCTTGTCGGTATACGCATCGATTTCCTTACCCACAATCTCTATCTTGCCTCCCAGTTTAGGCTGAAAAGCCGAAAGCGTACGCAACAAAGTAGACTTCCCCACTCCATTAGCGCCCAGTAAGCAAGTCAATTCGCCACAGTTAATGCCGGCATTGATGCGGTCGGCCACCACTTTGACATCGGTCTTACCCAGATAGCCTATCGAAAGGTTCTCTATATGAATGGTCTTCTGCTTCATATCTTTATTCACTTAATTCACTTTTACGTTTACGGAACAACACAGATGCCACGACCGGCGCACCGACCAATGCTGTCACGGAGTTGACGGGAAGTGCCCCCTCGAACCCCGGCATACGGGCCACCAGATTACACACCAAAGCCAGTGACGCCCCCGCCAGCAAAGTAGCCGGCATCAGGATGCGGTGATCCGAAGTGTGAAAGATGGCACGGCAAAGGTGGGGAACCGCCAAACCGATAAACATGATCGGACCACAATAAGCCGTCACAATGGCGACAAGCACTCCCGAACAAGAGATTACCAAAAGCCGGGCACGCTTTATGTTCAATCCCAGGTTACGGGCATATCCATCGCCAAGCAGCATCAGGTTCATGGTTTTAATCAACAAGAAAGAGAGCGGAATCAGTACGACCATAATGCAGACAAACAAAGTCATCTGATCTCCGGAGACACGGGCAAAACTTCCCAGTCCCCAGATCACATAGGCACGGATATCTTCTTCCACACTAAAATATTTGAGTACACCGATGATAGCACTTGCCACATACCCAATCATCACACCGATTATCAACAGTGTGACGTTCCCTTTCACTTTTTGCGACACATATACAATAAGTGCCATAACCGACAAGGCTCCGATAACAGCCGCTAACGAAAGTGCCACTTCACCCATATATCCCAGTTTGCTAAGTGCCACACCTCCCAACGCACCGGACAGCAATACGACAAAGGCTACCCCCAGACTGGCACCGGAACTGATTCCAAGTACGGAAGGTCCCGCCAGCGGATTACGGAATACGGTTTGCATCTGCAAACCACTGATGGAAAGCCCGGCACCGGCCACTAAAGCTGTCAGAGCCTGTGGCACACGTGATTTCCAGATTATATTCTGCCAGATAATGGACTCATCTGTCCCTCCCCAAAGTATGTTCCATACCGAACCGATAGGGATGGAAACCGAACCCAAAAGAAGGTTCAACAGGAAAAAGATAAAAATAGATGCCGCTATAAGCAACATAAGAGGTACTGTCGGTCGTTTCATCAGGCAGATCAATTGAGGCGTTCGTAATAAACAGGAGTATAATCGGGCAACAAATCCGGATGAAAAGCTTTAATCAAATCCTCCAGTACAACTTCCGGCTGGGTAGGCATACTTTCATAAAACGGCTTCTTCCGCATATTGCAATAGATCACCCCTTTATCACGGAAAGCCCGGAAATCGGCATATCTCGGATCTTCGCTTTTCAGTGCATCATAAGAAAAGGCTCCGTCGAAACTATTGACGATGCGCCAATAATCGGCATTCTCTGCCTGGCTATACACCGTTTCAAAATCGAGCGTGACACCTCCCGAACGGGGATCGTCTTTCAAGAAATAGTCGGCTCCTGCGTCACGGAAAAGTTGTGCCAGAAAGCTCTTACCTCCTACAGCATACCAGTTGCCTCCCCGGATTTCTCCACTGAAAACTACCGGACGCTTTTCTACATGGGCAACCCGCTCTTTCAGTTCGTTATAATGCTTTTCAATAGCCGCAAACTTCCGGTTGGCCGTTTCTTCTTCACCTATAAAAAGTCCGATAAACTTAATCCACTCGGCCTGCCCCAACGGAGTCATCTCTTTGTAACCCAGATGCGGAACCAGCGGAATACCTACTTCACGCATGGCATCGTATCCGCCTCGTTTGAATGGTGAGATGAAAATGACATCGGGATTTACACTCATGATTACTTCGTTATCGAAATTCCCCTCAATACCTATCTTAGCTGTTTTCCCTTGCTTCAGACGTTCGTTCATCTCTTTGTTGAAAAGATGGCGGGTGCTCGTAATACCTACCACATGACTTAAAGCATCCAGTTTAATGAAATTTGATAACTGCAAGGAGGTCATACAGATAACACTTTTAACAGGCGTTTCTATGACCGTATAGTCAGCAGGAATATTTTCGGGTTTCACGCCTCTGGGTACAAGCGCATAATGAAAAGACTCGCCGCCTTCCTTCTGAGGATCACTGATATCGACCAAACGGCACGTAGGTGTATAAGTCACTCTGAATCCTTTAGCATAAACAGGTGTGATACGGATGGAAGAAGTATCGGCCGCCTCACAGGTTACAGTTGTTACGTTCTGGTTGTTCTTCGGACGGCAACCGGCAAAAGAAATACAGGCCAGCAGTGCGCATCCAATCAGGAATTGTTTCATCGGTATTCGTCTTTTAATTCAGATTATAGCGGTCAAAGATACTTAATAATTCTTGTTTCATAGGGATATTTTCCTCACTTTTGCAGAACATTAAGATGATAAACCGATAGCAAATGACAACATCACACCCCATACGTTTCGTATCTTTAGGACCGGGTGAACCGGACCTGATAACACTGAAAGGATTCAAAGCCCTGCAAACGGCCGACTGTATCTTTTGTCCTGCCACCATGACCCGCGACGGGAAATCTTCGTCACGAGCACTTTCCATTCTGGATACTCTCGGATTCTCGGACACCGTACAATGTTTCCGGCTTCCAATGGACAAAGATCGGACACAAGCTCTAAAAGCCTACGAAGCTGTATACGAAAGCAGCAAAACACTCCGTGCGGAAGGGAAAAACATTGTAATTGTGGCGGAAGGAGATGCAGGTCTCTACTCTTCCATCCATTATATTTACGACAAGCTGCGGGAAGACGGTATCCCTGTAGAACAGATTGCAGGTATTCCCGCTTTTATAGCTTCCGGAGCAATGGCAGGCATGCACATCGTCAGCCGGGAAGAACGGCTGATTATACTACCCGGACTTGTCACAACCAAAGAGCTGGAAAATTACCTGAAGCAACAAACCGTAGTGGTCATTATGAAGCTCTCGCAATGTGTAGAAGAAGTACACCAATGCATAAACAGCCATCCAGAATATCAGTATCACTATTTTGAGAATGTAGGAACAGAGAAGGAATACTACTCTTGCTCCAACGAAGAACTCCGTGAGAAGAGATTCCCCTATTTTTCAGTAATGATTATCAGGTTCTGACCGGACTTTATCCGGTGAAGGTCTTGAACTACCTATAGACGAGTTGTGTACCCCGGCATATACCGGTTGTACAACTCGTCATGGACCAGTTGTGTAACTCGCACGAATCTTTCATACCCTGCCTTCCTCTCATACAAAAAGCGCGTTTCGATCTTCCATCTTCCACCTTTTAGAGTGCATATCGTTGATTGTGAGATGTATAGATTGGTGGAAGATGCGGTTTTTATGCCATTTATCTTCCACCCTCATCTTCCATCTTCCACCCGCTGTTTTAGGGGATATTTCAATAGTAACGATTTGGAAAACAAATGGATATGTCCAATTTCTTATCCGTTTATCTCTCTAAAAGCATTTCATTTCCCTTACTCTCTTTAGTGCAAATGGTCGGATCTTTATCTCAGCCCGGGCATGCGGGCTCATCGGCCCGGGTATGCGGGCTCGTCAGCCCAGGTACGCGGGCTGGGATAAAGAGTTGTATGACAATGGTTAATCTACTACACTTCTCCGGTAATAGCCGGCCGGATTCTTTCTTAAAAAAGAAACAACGAAGCGCTGTTTCCACATCGCTGTGTGCGAATGGAAGGTTTTGTGGGGAGGGACAAGGGAGGAAGACGGTTGTTAGATGAAAGAGCCGTGTGTAACTCGTCTATTATTGGTCAGGACGATTGCATATTTGAGATGGAATAATTACCTTTACATGCCCCTAATACGATGATGATTATGAAAACAACCAAACTCCAACTTTCCCTTTTAGCCCTTTTCCTGGGATGTGTTTCTCTGCAAGCACAATACAAATGGGCAAATCCATTAAACCAAGATATCCATGTGGTGCGCGGACAAGCATGGCAGAGCGAATTAAAAGATTCATATGCCCGACTGCCTCTACGGGCCCGGGATAAAGTGCGCAAGCCTTTATGGGATTTGGCGCAGCAAAGTGCAGGACTGTCTGTTGCGTTCCGTTCCAATGCACCGGAAATAAAGATTCGTTATGTGGTGAAAGGCGGACTCTCTATGCCACACATGCCGGCAACCGGAGTTTCGGGTGTAGACTTATACGCTACGGACAACAACGGACGGGAACGATGGTGTGCCGGACGATACTCCATGGGTGACACGATAACCTACAGTTTCAGCGGACTTTCATATGCAGCCAAATCCGGTAACGGGTTCGAATATCAATTATTTTTGCCGTTATACAATAAAGTATCGTGGATGGAAATAGGAGTTCCTGCCGATGCCTCTTTCCGTTTTCTACCGGCCTCACAGGAAAAACCACTGGTTATATACGGTACTTCTATTGCACAAGGAGCTTGCGCTTCCCGCCCGGGCATGGCATGGGGAAATATTTTAAACCGGAAATTGGGACATCCGGTCATCAATCTTGGTTTCTCCGGCAATGGAAAGCTGGAAGAAGCGCTCTTTGATCTGTTGTCTGAAATCGATGCGCAATTGTATATCATCGATTGCATGCCCAATCTGTCGGGAAAGAAAGAATCCGCCGTTGTATACGAGCGCACTCTGAAAGGAATGAAAAAGCTGCGTGAAAAGAGCCGGACCCCTATCTTGCTGGTAGAACACGACGGTTATAGCAACGAATATAGTTCCGAAAGTGCGGAAGAATCTTATCGTGTAGCCAATGCAGAACTGCGCAAGGCATATGAAACGTTACAAAAAGAGCAGGTTCCGGCTGTATACTATCTGACCAAGGAAGAGATCGGTATCCCGATGGATGCCATGGTAGATGGTGTTCACTCCACCGACCTGGGTATGCAACAATACGCTGACAGCTACCAGAAGAAAATACGTGAAATTTTGCGTGAAGACAATCAAGGACCTGCTTCGTGCATCCCATGCAAGCAACAAAGAGATCCGTATGATTGGTACGGCCGTCACGAAGAAATCTTGAAACTGAACAAACAAAGTGCTCCTGAAATAGTGATGATCGGCAACTCGATAACACACTTCTGGGGAGGCGAACCCATCGCGCATAACCAGTTTGGCAAAGAATCCTGGGAGAAATTATTCAAAGGGAGAAGTGTACGCAACCTCGGATTCGGCTGGGACAAAACAGAGAATGTACTATGGCGCATCTATCACGGAGAACTGGACGGTTTCCAGGCTCGCAATATATTTCTGCTGATAGGTACCAATAATCTGTTATTCAACAGTGATGAAGAAATTATAGAAGGTATCTGCCGGATCGCAAAAGCCATTCATGAACGTCAGCCGCAGGCAAAACTCTGTATCATGGGCATCCTGCCAAGAAAAGGGATGGAAGCCCGCATTGCCGGAATCGATGCGGAATTACAAAAACAACTGGCAGGCAAAGACTGTACTTACATTGACCTTGCTCCGCAACTGACGCAAAAAGACGGATCGATAGACTCTTCTCTGTTCCGTGACGGACTGCATCCGAATGCAGAAGGATACAAACGGATCGCAAAGGTGCTGAAAGGGTATCTATAAGCAGAGATCCGGTTGCTGATAAATACATATCAACCTTTCATCATTACAAGATATTCAGATGAAAGATCTGAGATATACCTGTTACCGAAATCTGTATGCCGATGCAAAATGTAAAAAAGGCTACGAGCTTATTTATAATCTGATTGCCTACAGGCCCGAGTTTCTGAATAATCCTCTGCCCCTGTGAGAGGAAAACATACAGTATCGCAGCCATACAGATGATGACAAGTGCGATAACAAAATAGTTGATTCCGGTCTGCAGTAGTTTCCCTTTGACACTGGCAGAGGCCATCAAAGTGAATATGACAGATATACTGCCGGGACCGATGCTGATGGGGAATGTGATGGGGTAAAATATCTTCTGTTCTATATTCTTCCATTTAAAGCTATCCAGATTCTGGTTAGACTCTCCCTTATCAGAAGAACCGGAATCGGCAAGCAATTCCATTGCCGTTTTACAAATCAGTATGCCGCCTCCAAGCTGAATCACAGGAATGGCCAGACCGAAAATCAACAAAAACAGATGCCCTATCACCAAAGTACCGACACCGATCATTATAAAGTTGAAAATCAGCTTCTGAATGGCAGTCTTTCGCTGTTTTGGGTCCAGGTCTGTAAAAAAGCCATTTACAACAAAACCGTTTCCCAAAGGGTTTACTACGGGAAACAAAGCCATAAAGGAGGATGAAAATATGATTAGCAGATTACTCAACGACATAGTTCTTGCTTTTTAAAACACTTTATTAAGAATGCAACACTCATCTACAAACACAGATTGCCTCTTATTGATGTTATAAATGCAAGAAACATCTTCTTATTGTGATATTTTAACAGCCCATCATATACGTGCCAAAGCATATGCTAACGTACGTACCCCACTTAGAAATCCGGATGATGCGTCACCCGAAAATGACCTTCACTTCCGTCCCCTTCCCTTCTTCGGAGGCAATCTCTATTTTTCCTCCGTAAACAGAAAATATTTTCGCTGAAAGGCTGAGTCCAACCCCCTGCCCTGTATATTCTCTCGTATTACTTCCCCGGTAGAACGACTGGAAGATATGTTCTATCTCGTCCTTGGGAATTCCGATTCCGGAGTCCCCGACCGCTATTCCCCATCGTTCCCCCTCTTTGTAAAGCCGCACAATCACCTCTTCTTGCGAATACTTGCAGGCATTGTCTATAATGTTCTGCAAGGCTATCTTAAACAAATAGGGATTTGCATCGACCACAGCACTCTTTACGCCCTCCTCCGGATATTGCAACCGGAGGCGGGGAACAGCAGAACTCATCTCCTGTAATAAGTCTGCCAGATAAATCTTTTCGACGTTGTTTTTCCGGATATCCTCTTCCTGCCTCGACAAAAACATCAAATGCCTGATCAAGTTAGAGAGACGTTTGCTTTCCCCGGCAATTCGTTGAAGGGCTTCGACATATTCCTCCGTGCTACGCTCCTTTAACAAACTGATTTCACACTCACCCTGAATGGCGGTAATGGGATTATTCAATTCGTGGGAAGCATGGCTGACAAACGATTTTTCTGCTTTGAACGCAGTGTCGATACGGTCGAGCATACTGTTTAATGCTTCTATCAAATGATCCAGTTCATCTTTATTGCCGGTAGTCTTCAGTCGGCGGTTCAGGCTATTGCCCCGTATCCGCTGCAGCTGCAATAAAATATGTTGTAAGGGGATTAATATTCTCGTAGAATAAAGTTGTCCCATGAAGAAGATCAATACCGAACTGCTGATTATCAGGAAGGTAGATAATACCAGCAAATGTTCCTGTATTTTAACCCCATAGCCATTATGCGACATTACGATTACGATAAAGTTTCCCTCATTGTCAGGATAGTACAAAGCAGCTCCCAGCATATCTTTATGGACAAAAGATACCGATGACATCTCCTTTGAATCAAGAAGCAGTTTTTGTTGCCCGGCAGAAAGATATTTATTCAACGTATCACGTACCACGACGTCACTGTCCATATTCAGCAAAATCTCTTTGGCCTCCGGCAACAGTTCATCATACTTCCGTTGAATGGCCAGATAGCTTTGTTCGTCCACCTCATCCCGTTCCCAATGTTTCTGGGCAGTCAGAAAAGCTTTTTCCCGAAGATACGACTGATACAATCCGTCGATATACCTCGAACTGAAGAGATAAAACACTCCAATGACGATCATGGTGGTCAACACTGTTATCAACGTATAAAAGAGGGCAATCTTACGTCCGATTTTCATAGTCAGGTGTTTTTTAGTCAGGCATACATGATATATCCGGAACCAACTACAGTATGAATCAGTTTCTTACTAAAGTCTTTATCAATCTTACCACGAAGGTAGTTTACGTATACATCCACTACATTGGTATTCGTATCAAAATTCTTATCCCATACATCTCTCAATAATGTCAGGCGCGAAAGCACCAATCCCTGATGGGTCATAAAATATTCCAGTAAACGGTATTCCTTGACGGTGAGGTCTATCTCCGCTTCTCCACGTCTGGCACGGCGGCTGTTACAGTTAAGCACCAAATCATCACATACCAACTGCCGGGCGGAATCTTCTCTTCCTCTACGCAGGATGGCCTTGATCCGGGCTTCCAGTTCCTGAAAGCTGAAAGGCTTCACCAAGTAGTCGTCAGCTCCCGCATCCAATCCTTTTACGATATCCTCCGTCGTACCCAGCGCAGTCAACATAATCACCGGAACCAGATAACCATACTGACGGCGATAGAGACGGCAAAGCTCCAAGCCATTCATTCCGGGCATAATAATATCTATGATCAGCAGATCGAATACTTCCTGCCGGATCAGTTCCCATCCGGAATTACCGTCATTGGCAACTGACACTGTATGTCCGAACTCCTTCAGTCCCCGTTCTATGAACGAAGCTATATTCACTTCATCTTCTACCAATAATATCTTTGCCATAACTTTTGAGTTTTAAAGTGACAAATATACGGTTTACACTCGTCTTTGCCGCAGCTTTCCATCTTTATCAAACAAAGTTTTACCATAAATGGCCTCTACAATCAGCGGAAAAATAAAAAGCGTAAAGAAAGTATCACACAATACGCCACCGATAATAACAATGGCAAGCGGACGCTGCGACTCGGAGCCGATACCATGGCTCATGGCTGCCGGCATCAGTCCGATAGCAGCCATAGTAGCCGTCATCACAACCGGCCGGACCCGCGAATGAACCGTACTCTTCACTGCTTCGGCCAAAGACATGTGCGAATGCACATTCGACTTAATACCCGAAATCATAATCACTCCGTTCTGAATGCAGATGCCGAACAAGGCTATAAAACCGATCCCGGCAGAAATTGAGAAGTTGAAGTGAGTGATCAATAGGGCAATGATACCGCCGGCCGCCGCAAATGGGACATTCAACAATACCAGTCCTGCATCCCGGGCATTGGAAAACAGGATGAAGAGGATAACGAATATAATGGCAATACTGACGGGAACAACCTGTGCAAGGCGTTTGCTGGCACGTTGCTGATTCTCAAAATCTCCGGTCCATTTCAGTGTATATCCGTCCGGAAGATGTACCGAAGCTTCCACTTTCTTTTGTGCTTCGGCAACGGCAGACCCCATGGCACGACCACGTACAGAGAACTTAACAGCACAAAAACGGGTATGGCTGTCACGGAATATAAGCAATGGTCCTGTAATGGTCCGGATATCTGCCAATTCCTTGATCGGGATCATCGCACCATCCATCGCTGGTACCAGAATCTTACCTATCTGCTCTTCGTTCTGGCGGAACTCTTCATTATAACGAACCATGATATTGAACTTACGCTCGTCTTCATAGAGCAATGAAGCAGATTTACCTCCGATGGCCATCTCAATAATAGATTGTACATTTTCTTTCGATACACCATAACGGGCAAGCTGTTTTTCGTTCAACTCGATGCGAAGTTCCGGCTGACCTATATTCCGGATCACTCCCAGATCTTCAATACCCGCTACGGTTCCCAACACTTTGTTTATCTGTACAGCCAGTTTCTCTGCCTCATATAAATCCTTCCCGAAAACCTTAACGGCAATAGAACCTTTTACACCCGAAGCGGCTTCCTCCACGTTGTCGGTAATCGGTTGTGAGAAATTGAAATCGGTACCGGGATAGAGAGCAAGGGCAGATTGCATTTTTTCAATCAACTGTTCTTTACTGAGTCCGCTCTCCCACTCTTTCTCCGGATAAATATCAACATGAAATTCCACATTGTAAAAACCGGTAGCATCAGTCCCATCATTCGGGCGCCCGGTTTGCGAGAGCACCTGCTTTACTTCGGGAAAAGCTAACAGCTCTCTACGCATTCTGTTGGCAAGTGAAACTGACTCATCCAGAGAAATGCTTTGCGGAAGGGTAGCACGAATATAGATGGCTCCTTCATTCAACTGCGGCAGAAACTCCATCCCCAGAAAAGAGTAAAGAAACAGCCCGGCTCCTCCGACCAAAGAAGCTAATCCGATGGACAGCTTACGATGAGCATGAAAAATGGCAAATAAGGCCGAACTTTTCTCTCTAATAAAACTCACCAGAAAATTACTTTTCTCACTCACATTTTTCCTTAACAGGATGGATGACATGACCGGAACCAGGGTCAAAGTAAAAATCAAGGCCCCCAGTAAAGCAAACCCCAATGTATAAGCCAAAGGAGAAAACATTTTCCCTTCCACCTTTTGAAACGAGAATATGGGGATTAACGCCGTAATAATAATCAGCTTGGAGAAAAAGACCGCTTTGGCCTTTTCTTTGGCAGTATTCCTGATCAGCCCCATCTTCGACATCCGGTTGAAAACGGGCATCCCCACTTCTCTCGCTTTCCGATCGAGAGCAACGAATATACCTTCTACCATCACTACGGCCCCGTCTATTATGATCCCAAAGTCAATGGCTCCCATAGAAAGCAGATTGGCGGACATCCCCATTACATGCAAGCAGATAAAAGCAAACAACAGGGATAAAGGGATAATGACAGCTACCACTACCGTTGTCCGCCAGTCCGCCATAAAGATGAATACAATGAAAGTTACCAATAGTATGCCTTCCACCAGATTGTGCGTTACTGTATGTACAGCAAGATCCACCAGGTCTTCCCGATCATAAAAAGGTACAATCTTTACATCCGTCGGTAAGATGCTTTCGTTCAATTCATCTATTTTCATCTTCAGTCCGGATATCACTTCACCCGGGTTCTCTCCCTTGCGCATCACTACAATACCTTCCACGACATCATCCTCGTCCATTCGCCCTACCTGTCCCAGACGAGGTAAACAAGATTCACGGACATCAGCCAGATTCCTCACCAGAATGGGAGTACCATTGATATTTTTCACTACAATGTTCCGCAACTCCTCCAAATCGTTAATCAGCCCTATACCTCTTACGACATAAGCCTGGGAGCTTTTGGTTATTACATCTCCGCCCACATTAATATTACTCTTCGAAATGGCATCATAAAGTTCCAGCGAGGTGATGCCATAATTGATTAACTGGTTTGGGTTGACACTTACTTCACAGGTTTTTACTTCACCACCGAAACTGACAATATCCGCCACACCCGATACGGCACGCAGATTGCGATCGATCACCCAATCCTGAATCGTTTTCAGTTCGCGTACACTCCGTTTGTCACTTCGCAGGGTATAGCGGTAAATCTCTCCTGTAGGTCCGTAGAGAGGCTGCACCTCAGGAGTTACTCCTTCCGGCAGATCGGCATCATTCAATAAATTATATACCTGTTGACGAGCAACAAAATCATCCACATGATCCTCAAACAGCACATTGATGACTGACAACCCAAACAAGGTTGTCGAACGGATATCTGTCTTCTTCTGTACCGAATTCATGGCTATCTCCACCGGAATCGTAATAAACTTCTCTACCTCTTCGGCACTGCGTCCCGGCCACTGGGTAATGATGGTCACTTTCGTATTCGTCACATCGGGAAATGCATCGATCGGAGTGTGTCTGAATGAAACCACACCGGCGATGATGGCAATCACCGTACAAAAAAAGACGAAAAACTTATTCTTCAACGAAAAAGCCACAATATTGTCTATAAACTTATGCATAGTTTTTTTCGCTTTTAGTCTGCATTCAAAGCATTGTAGACCAATAATACATTTTGATTCAACACTCTGTCACCTTCTGAAAGTCCGGAACGGACATAACATTCCTTACTCAGCTGTTTGTAAACATCAATCTCCTTAATCGATAAACGGTGGTCCGTAGCCACTGCCACAACATAGTTTTTCCCTCCTTCGAATATCAGGGCATGTGCATCGATCCGGGGCATTTGTTTCCCGGACGACTTACACTCCACACCGACATTGGTAAACATACCCGGCTTCAGCAAGTAATCTTCATTACACAATTTAATGCGCACATTCATCGTCTTACTTTCGGTATCCAGCATGTGATAGACTTTATCGATACTTCCGGAAAAGACCTTATCGGGATAAGCTAAGGTAGTGATATGTACGGGTGCTCCTTCAACTACTCTGCTAATATCACTTTCATAAACATCTGCCATCACCCATACATTTTCCAGGCCGGAAACAGTGAATATCTCCTCACTCTGATCGGAGCGGAGTTGCATGTCTTTACTCACCTTTTTGTCTACAATAAAACCGGAAACCGGAGATTTGATTTCGTAAAATGATCGACCGCTGAAATGGTTGATGGAAAAGATTTCTTTGATGCGGTTCTCTTCCGCCTCTGCATTAGCCAATTCCTGTCGCACCTGCAATACGTCTTTATCAGACGCCAAGCCTGAATCGAACATATCCTGAGTGGCATCCATATTTCTACGGGCAATGATAACCTGCTGGTTTGCTTCCTTCATTTGTTTCTCGTAGTCAGCCACTTCACCGCTACGGATCACCGCAAGTATATCTCCTTTTCGTACGTAATCCCCTACTTCGGCATGAAGCTCCGTCACAGTACCGCCAAACATAGGATAAATGTGCGCTACCTGCTCCTGATTGAAAGTCACACGCCCGTTTAGAACCAGTTCATCCGTCACATCATGCAGACGTACCGTATCGACAGAGACTATTTTCAGTAAACTATCTGTCAGACATAAGTTTGTATGCACCTCAGATTGCTTCATCTTTGATGAACAACCTCCCAACCCCAGAATCAATATACATGGAAAGTATTTTGTCCAATTCATAAATTATATGGATTTAATTATTAAAGACATGTTGCCCGACTACTGCATTCAGATTCTCAATGCCGAGAAATACGTTTTTCTTTATATCATAAAGCTGAATGCAGGTCTCTTTATAGCTATCGTAAAAATCGATAAACTCTAAAAGACTGATATTACGTTTGATAAAGTTTTCATTGGCTCCGGCTATCAGTTTCTCAAAGTTATGTTCCAATCTCCCATCCACTGACCGATAAAGCTTGAACGCTTTATCTAAGGCAGTATAGGCAGCATACAGTTCTGTCTCAGCTTTACTGCGAATATATTCCTGCTCCCGGCCTGCCTTCAGGAGATTGAAGCGTGCCATCTTGATATTCCCTTGGTTACGGTTAAAGATAGGAACAGACATACTAAACCCGATAGCGAAATAATTATTAATAAAATTACCTTGACGATCATAGTTACCTTTCACTGAAAATTCGGGAAAGGCCAACGATTTCTGTAATTTCAGATCGGCTTGCGAAGCAATGATATTACTACGTGCCATCTTTTGGTCAGGCCTCACGGATACCATCTCTTGTAAACCGGCATAAGACAATCCATTTATGGTCAGACGTTCAAGCGAACCTTCATCTACTATTGGCTCAGTGCGAAAATCAATGGGCAAGTTCAATAATAAATTCAACTCTCCCCGCCGTGATAGATAATGGCTCTCACATTCGCTCATATCCTTTTTCAAGGAGAACAGCATTGACTCGAGACGGGTCATCTCCATTAAAGAAACATTCCCCTTCACATGCTGTTCCTTAATGCCTGCCAACAAATGTTCAAGCGAACTGACCTCTTTATCATAAACCGATAATGACTTTGACAGATAGTAAACTTCGATAAAAGCTTCCCCAAGCTCCTGACGTAAAGTCCGCATTACCTCCTCAAACTGATAGCCGGCAATTTCCCGGTTTATTTTCTCCAACCGTATTTGCTTATTCCGTTGTCCGGCAAGACGGATCACCTGTTCTATCTCTACAACAGATTCACCGCTCTTACCAAAATCAAAATAAGTGCCATTAAGCCGGTTGTAAACATTTTGTTCGAATGAGATCACCGGGTTATCAAATAATCGAGCTTGAAGCAACCTGGCTTGTGCCATATCTATATTGTAGCGTTCGGCCAATAGGGATAAATTACATTTCAAGAAACGTTGCTCGGCCTCTTTCAGCGTCAAGCTCCCGGAGGGTTGCTGTGCTCCGGCAATTCCGAAAAATCCAAGAAAAAAGAGAATAAAAAACTTTCTGGTCATAGTCCTTGTTATTTTGATGACAAAAGTACAATTCACACTTCACGCAGACCGTTTGAAAGCAATTATAAGATACTCAGATGAGATTAGAAAGTTATTAGAAAGCGGAAAAAGCAGGACAAGGAAGAATTGCTAATACAATAGGAGAAATAGCTATCTGCCAATAACTCCGATCTTCCTATCTTTGCAACATCAAAGAAACAAACAAGTAGTAACCCTTTAAAAAATAGAAATATGAAAGTCATCGATTTAACCAAAGAAAGTTTTGTAGAAAAAGTTGCAGATTATCAAGGATATCCGAAAGAATGGAAGTTTAAAGGCAACAAGCCCTGCCTGGTAGATTTTCATGCTCCCTGGTGTGTATATTGCAAAGCACTGTCACCCATACTGGATCAACTGGCTGTAGAATATAATGGTAAAATAGATATTTATAAAGTGGATGTAGATCAGGAACCGGAATTGGAAGCGGCTTTTGCCATTCGTACAATCCCTAATCTGCTGCTTTGTCCTGTTGGAGGAGAACCGACCATGAAATTAGGAACCATGAATAAAACGCAACTAAAAGCGTTAATAGAAGAGGCACTATTATAATTTACCTGACTAAGCATTGGGTACGTCAGTCAACCACGGTAAAACGTAAGCTGACTGACGTACAAATCTTATGATTCTTTTTTTCCGGCAGCAAGTACCAGCCTTATATCTGCATATGAAACCTCATCACCCAAAGCAGCTTTAATTGCCGTAAGTCCTTTGTCACTTCCATTAGCTTGCACATAACGGGTAATTTTCATAATCTTTTCTTTCGGAACGAGCTGCTCTATCTTAACTGCTCCCAAGCGTACATAATGCTCCAGATGTCCGGCTATAGTCCCTGAAACCAACTCACGTTCCTTGGCTATCTCTTCGATATTTTTCCCCTGCCTGAAAAGACGATAGGTTATCTCTTTGGTGTCAAGTTTTGGCTCCTTCACGGGTTTAGTTTCTTTTAGAGGCTTTGGCTCTTTCGGTTCCTTAGTTTCTTTTTTGAGGGTCAATGTTATTGCAGGCATTGGTGGACGTTCTATTCCCTGTTCCTTTACATATCGGCTCACCATTTCAAGCAAAACATCGCCGTACTTTTCGGCACCACGCTTCCCAAAATATGGAATACGCACTAACGAAGCCGTATCACAGGGCAATAAATTCACAATGCCCAGTATTGCTTTCTGTTGTATAACAGTGTAAACAGGAAGATTAGCTTTCGAAGCTTCTGAGTTTCTCCATGCAATCAACTGTTTATACAGTTCCGGATGTAGGATATCGGTAGGAACTTCTATTTTTTCAGCAGTTCGGGGTTTACGTTCCGATCTTCCGGACGAGGATGTACTTTCTCCTCCGGAAACGGATAAGGTCAGGACAGCCTTATGTTTTAGAAAAGCTGATACGGTAAAACCTTCTTTTTCGGTATAATAGAGTGTTCCCAGCTTCACATGGAGTGTCGTCTTCAATGTATCTAACGCTTCGGAAAATTTCTTTTTCAGTTCTTTATTATCCGTTTCTACCTTTGTAGAAACCATCAGTGGGTTTAACAAATCCTCCAGGTGTTTACGGAAATAATGGGCACCGGCCACAATTCGTTCATTCAGTTTCGGATTTGCGTCATAGTCCTCCACCTCCATCAACAGAGTCGAATATTGCAACTTGAAAGTATCGGCAACCTTCATTATCTGAGCTTTATACAGATCGATCGTTTCTTTATACCGTTCCAGCAACTTTGGATAGAGTCGGTATAAGTGTTCATCGAGCAGACGCAGAACACGTGCGAAATGTTGCTCAAGAGGATGAAAATCGAATTGTTCACATAGCAACTCGTAGAAATAATGTTGACGCAGCAGAGCCAGCTTATGCTTATCAGGGGTCAGTTCTCCGGCATTACGGGTGAATTCGTCAATCGTGTCGTCACTGATAATAGACTCTCTCCTTAAAGGAGAACTGAGTACCAGTCCCTGAAGAGATTTACAACGACTCAGCGCAACATAAACCTGCCCATGAGCAAAAGAAGCGTTTGCATCAATGATGGCACGTTCAAAAGTCAAACCCTGACTTTTATGGATCGTTATAGCCCATGCCAAACGAATAGGATACTGCCGGAAAGTACCTTCAACCTCTTTCGTTATCTCTTTCGTCTGCGGATTCAGACTGTATTTACTATTTGTCCATTCTTCTGTTTCAAGTAAAAAGTCCTGCGATTCTCCATTTCCTTTCACCCGGATGCCATCTTTACCAACAGCCGTAACCAAACCGATCATTCCATTATAATATCGATGTTCCCCGGAAGAGTCGTTTTTAATAAACATAATCTGAGCCCCTTCCTTGACAGTGAGCATTTCATCCGCCGGATAAGCCGATTCCGGGAAAGTACCTTCTACCCTCGCCTGAAAGCTGAAAGCCCTGCCGGAAAGAGAAAGCAGCTGTCTGTCATTATATTGCTGGGCCTGATAATTATGTGTCGTCAGCCGGATGTACCCTTCTTCTTCTCTCGGACGAAACTCCGGAAAATAACGTTTATTCAATTCTTCCAGCACAGATTCGTCGGCCTCTTTCTCTCTGATTTTATTTAATAATCCGACAAAAGCCGTATCGCTCTGTCGATAGACTTTCTTCAACTCTATAGTGATATATTCAGTCTCTTTCAGTGAATGACTGCCAAAGAAAAATGCCGTGTCATAATAAGAGGTCAACAAGTTCCAGTCTTCTTCCTTTACTACCGGAGCCAACTGCTGTAAATCGCCTATCATCAGAAGTTGAACACCTCCAAAAGGTTTCGAACGATCCCGATAACGACGCAACACTGCATCCACCGCATCAAGTTGATCGGCACGTACCATACTGATTTCATCGATCACCAACAGGTCCATGCTACGGATAATATTGATTTTTTCTTTCCCGAATTTATGGAAGCTTTGTTGGGCAGAATTGAATGTACTCTCCGGAATATATGGCGCAAAGTTTAATTGGAAAAAAGAGTGTATGGTGACACCTCCGGCATTAATGGCAGCAATCCCCGTAGGAGCGACCACTACCATGCGTTTGGGAGTTAATTCCTTTAACCGACGAAGGAAGGTTGTTTTTCCGGTTCCGGCTTTTCCTGTCAGAAACAGATGGGTACCGGTATTTTCAATGACTTGCCAGGCTAATTCTAATTCGTGATTTTCTTCCATGAAATAATACTTTGCTACAAAGTTATAGCAAAAGAAAGAAGAAACCAATATAATAATAAGTTATTTTGCCACAGAAGATACAAAGGCTACGGACGATGATTGGTTGTCAGTTTCTTCATTGATAACAACTCCGCAACCTTTGTGCCCCCTGTGGAAAGTTTAAGCCATACTACCGCCCACAATATCAAGCAACTCGTTTGTAATGGCTTGCTGGCGGGTCTTATTATACTGCTTTGTCAGTTCCTGAATCAGTTCATTGGCATTATCCGTTGCTATTTGCATAGCTAAAGTACGTGCGGCATGTTCGGATGCATTAGAATCGAGAGCAGCCGTAAAGATCTTTTGACTCAAAACCTGCGGAATCAGATCCGCTATCAACTGGGCTGCGGAAGGTTCTATGATATAGTCATTTACCATTCCGGTTTTCCCGTCTTCATTCTGAACGGCAGACAGATCAATCGGCAAGTATCTTTCACGCAACAGCTCCTGTATTCCCATCGATCTGAAATGATGATAAATCAACTCCACCCGGTCGATGTTCTTCTCCAGAAAAAGTTCCATCAACAATCTGGCCAACGCAGCAGCTTCATCGTACGAAGGCTTATCTGCCAGTCTCTGATAGCTCCCTTGAGAAAAAAATCCTAATTTTTTCACAGCTTCCTCTATTTTCTTGCCAACCGGATAGATCAGGATATTATCCTGCCCCAGCTCACGATATTCTCCAACCGTCTGCAAAAACATCTTTAGTACGTTCGCATTGAAAGCACCACATAAAGAGCTGTTGGAAGAGAAAGCTACAATAGCAATACGCTTGACAGGGCGTTCCGCACAGAATGGAGACTCTACCGGAAGGTCAGCACTTAGAAAGTTGGTCAATATCTTATTCAGTTTCCTCTGATAAGGCAGCATGTTTTCAATGGCTCCCTGTGCCTTGTGTAACTTGGCAGAAGCCACCATCTTCATTGCTGAAGTGATTTTTCGGGTACTCTGTACCGAATTTATTCTGGTTTTTACTTCTTTTAGTGAAGCCATAGTCTTTATGGTTTATAATTAACTAAACTGTTTCGCAACCATCGTTGCTGTTTCCTCAATCGCTTTCGTTACTTCATCATTGATAACCCCTGTCTTCAATACGTCCAGTACATCCGACTGATGATCGAGAGCGAGTGTATTGAGAAATGCCGCCTCAAAGTCTTCTACCTTATCCAGTGGAACATTTCTCAGCAATCCGTTTATACCACAATAGAGAATCGCAATCTGCTTCTCTACCGGCATCGGAGAATATTGAGGTTGAACCAATAAACGGGCATTCTTTTGTCCTTTGTCAATGGTCAGTGCGGTAACCGGATCCATGTCTCCACTAAATTTGGAGAATGCTTCCAGTTCACGATATTGCGCCTGGTCTATTTTTAACGTACCGGCCACTTTTTTCATAGCCTTAATCTGAGCATTACCTCCCACACGGGAAACTGAGATACCGACATTGATAGCCGGACGGTTACCCTGATTGAATAAATCTGTATCAAGGAAAATCTGACCGTCCGTGATGGAAATCACATTAGTCGGAATATAGGCAGAAACGTCTCCGGCCTGTGTTTCGATAATAGGCAATGCTGTCAGTGAACCTCCGCCTTTCACTTTTCCTTTCAGACTCTCGGGCAAGTCGTTCATTTCACGAGCCACCTCTTCCTGATTGATAATCTTGGCTGCACGTTCCAGCAAACGGGAATGCAAATAGAAGATATCACCCGGATAAGCTTCACGACCGGAAGGACGACGGAGAATCAAAGATACTTCACGATAAGATACCGCCTGTTTGGACAAGTCATCATAAACCACCAACGCATGACGACCGGTATCACGGAAATACTCACCGATAGCAGCCCCTGCAAACGGAGCGAAATATTGAAGTGCAGCAGGATCTCCGGCTGTGGCAGCTACTACAATAGTGTAATCCATCGCACCATATTGGCGTAAAGTATTCACAATAGAAGCCACTGTAGATCCTTTCTGTCCGATAGCTACATAAATGCAATATACCGGATCGCCCGCTTCGTAATTACTACGCTGGTTTATTATCGTATCAATAGCTATCGATGTTTTTCCCGTCTGCCGGTCACCGATAATCAACTCACGCTGTCCACGACCGATAGGAATCATTGCATCAACTGCTTTCAGACCTGTTTGCAACGGCTGATTTACCGGCTGACGATAGATTACCCCCGGAGCTTTACGCTCCAAAGGCATTTCATAGAGTTCACCGCCGATCAATCCTTTTCCGTCCAACGGTTCTCCCAACGGATCGATAACGCGTCCTAACATACTTTCTCCCACACGGATAGAAGCGATTCGTTTGGTACGTTTCACTGTGAAACCTTCCTTGATCTTATCCGTAGGTCCGAGCAAGACGGCACCCACATTATCTTCTTCCAGGTTCATAACAATGGCCTTGATACCATTATCAAACTCAAGCAGTTCGTTGGCCTCGGCATTGCGCAGACCGTAAATACGTACCACACCATCACTCACCTGCAGCACCGTACCGATTTCATCAAGCTGCACCTTGGTCTCGATTCCTTCAAGCTGTTGGCGCAGAATCTCAGATACTTCGCTTACTCTTATATTTTCAGACATAATTTTTCACTAATTATACAATTCTTCGATTCTTATCAATGAACTGTTGTTTCACTTTCTTCAACTGTGTAGCGATACTGGCATCAAGTCGGTAATCGTTAATATCGAAAACAAAGCCACCTTCTATAGAAGGGTCGATCACTGTTTCCAACTCCATATACGCATGCAAAATATGTGCAGCAGTTTGTCGGATACGCTCTTCAGTAGCCTTATCTACCGGGACAGCAGTGATCAGTTTACCTACACCAATATGCTTCTTCTTCCGGTAAAGATCCAGATACATCAGACTCATGAATTGCAGATAAGTCTCCCTTCTCTCCTTGAGTACCAGACGGACAAAACGAATAAACTCTTCACTCGGTTTATTGTCTCCATCGGCTGCCGTACAGATCAGACTGAACTTTTCGTCAACAGAAACAATGGGATTATCAAGTACGGCACAAAATCCCTTCACTGTACGGAAACTGTGTGCCAGCGTGACAAGTTCATGATATAGCCTGTCTTCCGCTCCTCTCTCTTCCGCATAAGCCATCAGAGCTTTCGCATACCGCATTGAAATTATTCCGACTTCCATTTTCTCTTAGTTCTTCGTTAATACTTCATCAAGCATACGGTCTATCATTCCCATCTGCTCTTGTTTATCAGCCAGATTCTTACGAATAACTTTCTCAGCTATATCCACAGATAGAAGAGCTACCTGACGACGAATATCGCGTATGGCTTCTTCCTTTTCAATCTGAATCTGTCGTTTCACTTCGTCCAGTTCTTTCTGGGCAGCTATTTCAGCTTGTTTGCGGGCCTCGTAAATAATTTTCTCACGTTCCTGCATAGCCTCTTTCATGATACGTCCCTGTTCCTTATTAGCGGCAGCCACAATAGCTTCGCCCTCCTCTTTCAGTCGTGACAACTGGGCGTTTGCTTCTCTGGCTACCTCCAATGATTCGTCAATATAGGTTTTACGGCCTTCCACCATCTTAATGATGACGGGGAAGCCGTATTTAGCCAATACCGCGAATACAATTCCAAAAGAAAGGAGCATCCAGAATATCAGGCCACTATCGGGTAGTAACAATGACATAATCTTCTTTGTTTATTATAAGAAAAGTACTAACAGACAAACAACCAATGCCAACAATGCCACACCTTCTACCAAAGCAGCAGCAATAATCATATTCATACGAATATCTCCCGATGCCTCCGGTTGACGTGCAATACCTTCCATGGCCGAGCCACCAATCTTACCAATACCGATACCTGCTCCGATAACAGCTAAACCAGCTCCGAGGGCAGCTCCCAATTTACTCAATCCTACTCCTGCAGCAGCAGCTTGCAATAATACTGATAGTAACATAATTTTCAGTTTTAAAATGGTTTATATTATTCTTTTACTTCTTCTTTTTTACCGCCTTCCTGAGCCAGTCCGATAAATACAGCCGATAACATTGTAAACACATAGGCCTGAATAAAGGCAACCAACACTTCGAGCAAATTCATAAAGATGTTGAACAGCACCGAAGCCACCGTAAGCGAACCGTTAATGGCAGGCCCCATACTTGCCGATATAAATATCAAACAGGTAAGAACCAACATAGCCATGTGTCCGGACAACATATTGGCAAACAAACGGATCATCAATGCGAACGGTTTTGTAAATACACCGAAAAATTCGATAAACGGCATCATGGGTATAGGCACTTTCAGCCACCAGGGAACATCGGGCCAGAAAACATCTTTCCAATAGTGTTTCGTCCCGAATATATTAACGATGACAAATGTAAATAAAGCCAACACCAGCGTTATAGCGATATTTCCGGTCACATTCGCTCCTCCCGGGAAAATCGGTATCAGTCCCATGATGTTATTGATGAAAATAAAGAAAAAGGCTGTCAACAAATAAGGAGCGAACTTTTTATAGTTAGGCCCTACACAACTCTTAATCACATCATCATGGATCATCATAATAAACATCTCCATAAAACCGACAAATCCGCCAGGGGCATAAGCTCCCTGTTCACGCTTACGATACCAATGCGCCACACTAAGGATGATTATTAATAAGATAGCACTATTGATAAACAGAGATAAAGTAACCTTAGTAATAGAAATATCCCATGGTCGAACCTCTTCTCCCGCCGCATTACGTTCTACAATTTTGCCTTCGTACCTGCTTCCGGCAGGAGCGATATAGAATCCTTCGTATTTACCGTCATTCTCTTCAAGGCGCGATGACAAAAAAGCATGCCAACCTGAAGTTTCGCTATATACGATAATCGGCAATGGAATACAGATAGAGGTTTTTCCTATATTTGTGATGTGCCATTCGTAGGAGTCGCCGATATGACCGAATACAATGCCTTTTACATCTACCTGATTTGCCTCCTGATTGATTGTGTCTTTCCCCACAATAATCTCTTGCTGTAAAGCAGTGGCGGTATCGCCCTCCACAGGCTCTTGTGCAGAGACCATAACAGGCAACATACCTCCTATCAAGATCAACATTCCGGTAACTATGTTACGCAACTGTTTCATATTTTTTTGATTTCTTTTTTAGTTTCTGATTCCATTCGAAAACGAAGAAAAACCAGCTTTCATATATAAGGTAGCCCAGATAGAATGCCAGAAATGTCAGCAGAAATTCCACAGCAGAATCGGGCACAGCCACACAGTAGATTATCAACAGAAAGACTGATATAATCATCTTCAGAACCTTTGCTACCAAAAAAAGCATCACCATCTTGTCCGGTGCATGACGCCTGCAGGCATCAAACATATAAATGTAAAATACACCGAATATATAAAAGTATACCGGTATCAACGGATAACCTCCGAAATAGTGTCCGGGCTCAAGATAATGCAAAACCAAAGCTCCCAACCCACCTCCGACAAGAGTCAAAATGGTAAGATAACTCAGGAAATTGCGTTTTGTAATGCTCATATTCATAGTAAAAACAGGTTCTTGTGTGGATCAAGGTCAGGATACACAAACGGAAGCTTCTCCGTTACTTAGCTCCACAAAACCGCTGTGAATATCCAACGTATGCTCTTCGCCATCCGTTGTCGTGTAACTGACTGTTCCTTCTTGCAGAGAAGAGACAATCGGCGCATGCTGCGCCAAAATGGAAAATACTCCGCTGGTTCCCGGAAGAGTAACACTCTTCACTTCACCATCAAATACCTCCTTTTCCGGCGATACAATATTCAAATGCAGTTCTTTCATGATTCCTTATTTTATTTATTGGCTTGCTCAAGCAACTTCTTACCCTTTTCAATAGCTTCTTCTATCGTACCTACATTTAAGAATGCCGGTTCGGGCAGATAATCCACTTCACCGTCCAAAATCATCTTAAACCCTTTGATGGTGTCTTCAATAGAGACCATTGCTCCCGGCACACCGGTAAACTGTTCGGCTACAGTAAACGGCTGAGACAGGAAACGTTGTACCCTGCGCGCACGGTTCACAACCAAACGATCGGCATCGGACAGCTCCTCCATACCCAAGATGGAAATGATATCCTGCAATTCCTTGTTTCGTTGCAGAATCTGCTTCACACGCTGAGCCACATCATAATGCTCTTGCCCCACAATATGTGGGTCAAGGATACGAGAAGTAGATTCCAACGGGTCTACAGCCGGATAAATTCCGAGTTCAGTGATTTTTCGGCTCAATACAGTTGTTGCATCCAAGTGAGTAAAAGTGGTTGCCGGTGCAGGGTCGGTCAAGTCGTCAGCCGGCACATATACAGCCTGCACCGAAGTGATGGAGCCCGTCTTGGTTGAAGTGATTCGCTCTTGCATAGCACCCATTTCCGTAGCTAATGTAGGTTGATAACCTACGGCAGAAGGCATACGTCCTAACAAAGCTGAGACCTCGGATCCTGCCTGAGTAAAACGGAAAATATTATCAATGAAAAACAAGATATCCCTGGCACCCGACTTGGCCCCCATATCCCGGAAAGATTCGGCAACAGTCAGTCCCGACAGCGCAACCGAAGCACGTGCACCGGGAGGTTCATTCATTTGTCCGAACACCAATGTAGCCTGCGATTTCTCTACTTCGTTATAATCTACTTTCGAAAGGTCCCAGTGTCCTTTTTCCATACTTTCTTTAAAAGCCTCTCCATAACGGATTACACCCGATTCAATCATTTCACGAAGCAAGTCATTACCTTCACGGGTACGTTCTCCTACCCCGGCAAATACGGAAAAACCATTATGCTTCTTTGCAATGTTATTGATGAGTTCCATAATAAGTACCGTCTTACCTACTCCGGCACCACCAAACAGACCAATTTTACCTCCTTTTGAATAAGGTTCAAGCAGGTCGATCACCTTTATTCCGGTGAACAACACTTCCTGTACGGTGGTTAAATCTTCAAATTTTGGGGGATCACGGTGAATGGAATAGGCACCCTCACGATTGAGTTCTTTCATTCCGTCAATAGAATCGCCGACTACGTTCATCAAACGTCCTTTGATTTGTTCACCTACCGGCATTGTGATAGGACCTCCTGTAGGAAATACCTTCATCCCGCGTTGTAAGCCGTCGGTACTATCCATGGCCACGGTACGAACAGTATTTTCACCAATGTGTTGTTGTACTTCTACAATCAGCTTTTTGCCGTTGTGCCTTTTTATCTCCAATGCGTCGTGGATACTTGGCAATATCAAGTCCGATTCTGTACCTTCAAAATACACATCGACCACAGGGCCAATTACCTGAGAGATATGTCCTATAATCTGTGACATAAGCAATCTTTTTATATATTATTCTTCTAATACTCTAAAGCGTTATAGCATGGTAAGTCGCGTTTTTACCAGTTTCACTATTAACATAACGTTCGATATTCGGTTTTGTTCACACAGATAGTTAAACAAACAACTTCGCAAATGTAGAAACTTTTTTTTCCCGTTGTACCATTTTTCTATATTTTCTCTTTAGATAACATTCATTAAACTTACAGCAGCGTGAAAATGAACATTATTAGTGCCCTTTTTACTGTTATACAAAGCATGTTCAGGCAAATAGGCACTATTCTCGATCTAACAAGGCGACCTATCGAGTTTTCAAGTACCTATAGTGTTTTCAGTCAATTAGTCAAATGTTAGATAGTACAACATGCAACGAGTTTTATATTGATAAAAGAGAGTTGTGTTTGAGGGTCATTTTTCGGTCTCTGCAGACTTAACCGGGCAGAGTATTAACAATTGCAAAAGAGCAGAAAAAGACAGAGGCATAGACTAATAAAAAGACAGGTCTCTGCCACTTCTTAAGCGACAAAGACCTGTTATTGGATTTTCAGAAAGAAACCTCCGTATTTAATATACTTCTACTTTATCAGCTATTCGTTTTGCCTTATCACGCAAAGCATCCAGATCAGAACCGTTCGGAGCATAACAGAGTACTACCCCCATACGGCGATTCACACGTGTATATGGCTTACCAAATATACGCAGATAGGTATCCTCTTCTATGGTAACTTCCTCCATACCCCTATACTGCGGACGTTCCTGGCTGGCAATCGGTGAAAGAATAACAGCACTCGCTCCTATTCTCTCCTGCTTTATACCCGGAATGGGTAATCCTAATACGGCACGTAAGTGAAGTTCAAATTCATTCAGGTTTTGTGTTCCCGCCAATGTTACCATTCCTGTATCGTGCGGACGCGGAGACAGTTCTGAGAAGTAAACCCCATTTTCATGACTCAAGAAGAATTCAACTCCCCATAATCCGGCACCGGTCAATGCGCGAGTTACTTTTTCAGCCATCTCTTCCGCTTCCTTCAGATGTGCCGGGTCAATGTGTGCGGGCTGAAAACTTTCACGATAGTCTCCTCCCTTCTGTACATGTCCGATAGGCGGACAAAATAGTGTCGGACCATTCTTCTGAGTTACCGTGAGCAAAGTTATTTCACTATCGAATTTGATAAACTCTTCAATAATTAGTTCACGAATATCTCCGCGGCTGCCGCTACAACCATACTCCCAGGCATGTTCCAACTCAGCAGCACTTTTTACCAGCGACTGCCCTTTGCCCGATGATGACATTAAAGGCTTCACAACACAGGGAAAACCTATCTTCGCAGCAGCTTCCTTCAATTCCTCCAACGATTTGGCATAATAGTATTTCGCAGTTTTCAGCCCCAATTCCTTAGCGGCCAAATCACGGATGGCTTTGCGGTTCATGGTATAATTCACCGCACGGGCACTCGGCACTACCTGAATGCCTTCCTTCTCGAAATCGTATAAACGTTCCGTGCGGATGGCTTCAATTTCGGGGACGATAATATCCGGCCGGTGTTTCTTTACAATACGCTCCAGTTCTTCACCGTTCAGCATATCGAAAACTTCATATTCATCGGCTACCTGCATAGCAGGTGCTCCGGCATACGAATCACAAGCAATGGTGTATTGACCTTTACGTTGAGCAGAAATTACAAACTCCTTTCCCAGTTCGCCCGATCCGAGTAAAAGTATTTTCTTCATGATTGAATATTTTAAGATATAATGACGCAAAAATACTACTTTTCTTCCAATAAATCCCGAACGAGCTACTAAATGATTGCAATAAAGGAAAGAAAAAGGGAACAGTATAAAAAATGATTAACAAGTAAAAGGTCTGCAAAACATATTCAAGAGAAAACTCTCCTCCTAAAAGAAGAATGGAGTATTTCCACTTCATATAACATCACTGATTTTCAACCACTTAAAGCACACATAGAAAGGGATTATACGAAGTTAATATCGTATTTGCAGAAAGTTAACTTCTCGACTTTACGATATTAACTTCGTATAATTACGTTATTAACATCGTATACAACAAAATATTAAAAACTATACCAAAGCAACTTTCTTGTATTATATTGGAAATATGGGCATTAAATTTTATTTATAATCTGAACTGTAATTTTAGAACGTGTAATTTGCATACTAATTAGGCGATTTTCAGAAAATAGAAGCGTACTTTTGTATTTGTAAGAACCCCAATAAATGGTGTGTTTTTGCTTTTTCTTATTCTTCACTTGCGCAAAGTATAGAAATAACACTGGCGAGAAAAATGAATTGTATTGCATAAAGCTCGGATTATACCTATCCACACTATTGCAGACAAGACAAGGGCAATTATTAATAGCACTTTAAATTACCATTCTGGTCATAATTGTCGCTCCTGATGCAATTACCATTACGCCACTGATAAATAGATATTAATGTGCCGTCAGCGCGATATTTTTCACGAAGCGATATTTCACCTTTCTCATAACTGCCTTTTTCGTAACTGCCATCAACATCATAGCTCTGGAATACCCCATCCTTCTCTCCGTTGCGATAGTTGTATATTGAGCTTGGTTTCCCATCCTGATAATACTTGCGCGAGATACCCTCTCTCTTCCCTTCTAAATATTCAGTTTCTTCTTCCGGCATTCCATTTTTATAATACCATCTGCCCACGCCGTTACGATTTCCGTTTTTATAACTACATGTATATTCTATTTTTCCATAAGGGCGCTTAACGATTGAATCGGCATAATAAATGGTATAATTACCTTCAATTTTTCCATTGACATATACTGCATTTGTCTTCAACTGACCGTTAGTATGATACTTCTTGAGCTGACCGTTAAGTTTGCCGTTGGCATAGGTTGCTGTTGCTGCAACGATTAAATCATCTCCTGTGGTGTAATAGGAGCAAAAATCGCCCTCATATTGACCATTGTTTACTTGTACAGTATACCGATTTGGGAAAAGATATTCATCCACAATTCCCGTCTTATTGAGCTGACCTGTAAATGGTTTACTGGTAGCAATCGTGCAAACTAACCTTGCCGAATCAAAGTAAAGAGTAAAGTTCTTGGAATTTATCAGTTTGCCTTTGGCGTAGGTGCGCTCATCGTCTATGCTGCCGTCTTTGCGATAATAGATCCAGTCTCCGTCCGGTATTCCTATTTGTTCTCCATCGTTCCATTCACTACCCTTTAATCCGCCTTTAACCATCAATTTGCCGTCGGGATAGTATAATTCGCAGGGACCTGATGGCTCACCCTTTTCATAGGTATCGACAGACTTTATTGTTCCATCCGGATAATACTGGGTAATCTTGCCATGTTTGTTCTCTGAACTTTTCCGTCCTATATAATTTCCTTTTTCGCGAATCATGCCGGTCTCATAGTGTTTTTCATAGGGATGGAGGAGGTGGTCTGCTTGATGCTTCTTGTATGCTTCTATCGACGATATTGCAATACCTCCCACTATCAGTGCGAGAAGACCTATCCACCACGCCCGCACACACCAATGAGCAAGTATACTTGAGAGAACGAGCCAGATGATAAATGAAAACAGGCATCCGTAATAGAATGAAAATCCGGTAGCCATACCCCCACCGGCAGGATCGGTTGATTCGCTAAAATCTTTGAATGAGTTACTCCACGGGACGATAATATAAAACAACAATGGATAAACAGCCGCGGTAACGATGAAAAATACTATTTTTAGAATTGTCTGCATGCGATTATTTTGTTAAAAAAACATTCGGACGATTTACTTGTATCCATATCACTTGAATAGGATGCAGATAGCTGATTGTTAGGGCTACGCATTTACTTATTATCAGTCTTTCACTTCATTGATTCTTAAATTATTTCAAGTATCTCTATTGGTGTGGCATCGTTATCACCAAAAGCATCAGTTCTTATATTAAAAACTTTTAGGTAAATTCAAATTTTTCTCTAATAAAGAAAATGGTACACACTGTTTAAAGGAATCCAAAACTATCCTTTGACCCATTCTTTAGGATATGCTATATCTTCATAAACTTCAGGGTAAGGTTTATATTTAGGTTCACATATTCTTTGAATGATTCCAAATAGTTCCTGTTCTAATAAAGATGATGAAAGTGTTGATGGTTCTGATAAACAAAATCGAAAAGCAAACTCTTCTGTTCCACCACCTTCCCAATGTTCAAATAAATCATTTTCAGTAATATGTTTACCTGTCAGTATTGAAAGCTGCTGAATAATTTCTACACACTTTTCTTTATTCTCAATGTTGCAAACATTGTCATATTTATCAATCAAGTCCAATACTTGTAGATAAATTTGTTTGGCTTTGATAATATATTATATTCTATATTCATCTCTTAGTTTCATAATATTTTCAGTTAATTCCTGACCTATAATGTTAAGTCATAAGCCCTTAGACTGATATACTTTTTGTTCGAGACTACCTTTTTGCAGCCTTTCGGCTGCTTTAACAACCTCCAAGTAACCTTTAGGCTGCTTACCTTATTATTAGAAATTCAATATTTCCCCTACATTTGCCATTGAACAGAAAGGCGAATATCTATTCTGACTATTTGGAGATACCATATTCCATTTACAAATCATTTTTTGTTCTCCTTTCATTCATTTTAATAGGATTTTCATGCTTTTCTTTATGACAAGGCATAGTTATCCTTATGTTACATTATGAGACTTTTTATTTCCAAGCATTATACCTGTAAACGCAAATGTTTCAGGCTTTTCTCCGGAAACAATTCGTCTTATTATAGCGTATGTACATACATTCTCAAACGTTGGCAACACTCAAATATTATGCTAACAGCGGTCATTTAATGTTTCGCTGTTATTTTTTCGAATTAGTCTCTCTGTCTGCAAATATAAGAAAAATGCAGTTCCCTGTCATTGTGAACTGCACTTTCTTTGTGTTCCAACAAAACAAACTTTTTAGAGCCACCTGTATCTTCACGGGAAATAATCCGCTTTTCTTTACCTTGCGTGCATCCAGTACCGATAGTACCGAAACACCGTCCTTTGAATATTTGGACACACGTTGTTGTATTTAATGTTTCTACTCTGTTGCATGCAAATATATGTGCATACGATTTGCATATAAATATAGAGATTATTGGAAAACACAACAAACTATTGAGAAAGCAAAAAGCAATAAATGCGCTATTATTCAGCGATTTGTGCATAAAGATCAATCCCTAGAAAGTATATCAAAATAGGACGTATACAACAGGATGTTAACTTCATAAACGGCATAAAATAATTTCTAATATAGAGACAAATACAAGAATGGGTGGCCAAAATAAAGTGTTAATTATTGGTCTAATTACACAAAAAAGAATATTTAAAAGGATGAAAAGAACCGAATATAGCATATTATCCGGAATTAATGCCTTACTTTGCAAAACCAAACAATAAGAGGTTTTTATTGGTCTAACTCTCACATGTATTTCCTCAATGTTCGCATTGAGAACTTTCATTTCTGATTTACACTTCCTAAAGCTTTATTGTTATTTTATTAATTTTTTATTTTTGTATATTTATGAATATGTACGTTGGAAATCTTAGCTATAATGTTAAGGAGTCAGATTTGAGACAAGTTATGGAAGAGTATGGAACAGTAGAATCAGTAAAACTGATCACAGATCGCGAAACAAGAAGATCTAAAGGTTTTGCTTTTGTTGAAATGCCGGAATCTTCAGAAGCCAGCAATGCCATTAAAGAATTGAACGGAGCAGAATATGCCGGTCGTCCGATGGTAGTAAAAGAAGCTTTACCAAGAAACTGATCTGATAAGCAATAGAATAAGAGAAAAGGGATGTCAATTGACATCCCTTTTTATTTCCCCCTCAACTATTGGTGTTGTTCACGCAACAGATCATTTACCGTCTTCACCGGATTAAATGTAGAAAGTGGTACTTCCACAAATACCGTACTCCAATCACTCATGGCACCATTCCACAAGCCGGGAAGCTCAAGAGCTTTCAAGTCTTTACCACTCTTCGACTTATAAGATATGAAGCCTGTGGCTTTATCCACGTATCTTACCAGATCAAACTTATGTCCTTTGTAATCACGTACCGCACAAACCAAATCTACCGGATTGAAGTGGGTACCTTTCTCAAACATTTCTTTAGCTTCCGGATTATTCATATCGATCTGTGAACTTTCAAGGATTTGCAATGAAATCGTTCCGTCACTGTTATAAGCAAGGAACGGACCGCCACCCGGTTCACCCACATTCTTCACCATACCACAAACACGCATCGGGCGGTTCAATTTATTCTTCAGATAGATGACCAATTCAGCATCTTCCAGATCCTTCGTTTCTGGATTCTTGCAGAAAAGTTTCTTCTGCACAAATTGCAGAATATCCATTACCTGTTCGTGTGTGTAACGACCGCTATCCAAAAGTTCCAGATATTCAAAAGCCTGCTTCTGGAGGGATACCAGTACACCGGCAATCAATTTCTTATAAAGCACCGTATCACCTTTTAATCTGTCCGGAACGACATTGTCTATATTCTTAATAAAAATCACATCCGCATCCAAATCGTTCAGGTTCTCAATCAGTGCTCCATGACCACCGGGGCGGAACAAAAGCTTGCCATTATCGCGGAAAGGCTGGTTTTCCATATCAGCCGCAATCGTATCGGTACTTGGTTTCTGCTCGGAAAAACTAATATTATAATCTACTCCATAACGTTTGGCAAAGGCATCGGCTTTCTCAGCTACCAATGATTTAAAGAGTTCACGATGTTCGGTTGAAACAGTAAAGTGGACATTCACCTTTCCGCTTTTACCGGCAGCGTACATAGCACCCTCCGCCAAATGTTCTTCAAGCGGAGTACGTGAGCCTTCTTCGTACTTATGGAACTTGAGCAAACCTTTCGGAAGTGCACCATAGTTTAATCCCGCTACGTTCAGCAATCCTGAAACAACTGCCTTGTAGTCGCCGTCTGCAATCAAACCGGGAATGTCTTTACCTTCTATCCTCATACAAGCAGTATTCAGATCATCATAGAAAGCAAATTTCTCAATTGAGGCAAAGAACGTTTGTTCGAACTTTGTAGTCGGCTCAGCATAGTCAGCATCCAGAAATTCAAAAAGATTTTTGAACATACGGCTGGCAGCACCCGAAGCGGGTACAAACTTTACAATCGTTTTGTCAGAATTGGTATAAGCATCCCAGGCTGCGAGATAAGCTTTCTGTTCTTCGGCATCGGGAGCCAGAATACCTTTTTCTACAGATGCGGCAGCATCTAATTTCAAATAAGGAAAGCCTTTTTGGAAACAAGTCAACTGTTCAGCGATTTGTACTTCCGAAATGCCTTTTTGGGCAAGCAATTCTTTGTCTTCAGGTGTTATCATACTATCTAATTTTATTAATTCATGCCCAAAAATACAAAAAAAGGAAGAGGACACCCTACAAAACCCGGAAAAAAACTATCTTTACCGACGATAAATTTGAGCTGCTTATGGAAAGAGATGAATTCTTTACGAAAGAAGAGAGAGAATTATTGTTCTCACTATACAAAAAACTACTGCGCCTCACCGGAGAAACCTTACAAAAAGGAGACTGCAGAAAGCTGAAAAAGCACCTTATCGACTCCACACAGAACAATGCGATGCAAAGGGACAGTTTCGGTCTGAATCCTGTCATCAAAGATATGCAGACTGCTGTAATCGTAGCCGAAGAAATCGGTATGAAACGGGCATCTATTCTGGGTATCATGTTACACACACCGGTGCGTTGTCACTCGTATACAATAGAATATATTCAACAGGAGTATGGCGAAGATGTAGCTGGAATTATCCGGGGACTCATTAAGATTAATGACCTTTACGATAAGAGTCCGACTATCGAATCGGAAAATTTCCGTAACCTGTTGTTGTCTTTTGCCGAAGACATGCGTGTGATCCTGATCATGATCGCCGACCGTGTAAACGTGATGCGGCAAATAAAGGATGCCGAGAATGACGAGGCCCGCAGACGAGTGGCTAATGAAGCCGCCTATCTGTACGCTCCGTTGGCTCACAAACTGGGATTGTATAAACTGAAATCGGAGCTGGAAGATTTGTCATTGAAGTACACCGAACATGACATTTATTACCACATCAAAGAGAAACTGAACGAGACGAAAAAGTCACGTGACCGTTATATTGCCAACTTCATCGCTCCGATACAACGGAAACTGGAGGAAGCGGGACTGCATTTTCACATGAAAGGACGCACCAAATCCATTCATTCCATCTATCAGAAAATGAAGAAACAGAAATGCCAGTTCGAAAACGTGTATGACTTGTTTGCCATACGTATCATTCTGGAATCCCAGTTCGAAAAAGAAAAGCAGGAATGCTGGCAGGCTTACTCCATTGTGACGGATATGTATCAACCTAATCCGAAACGTCTGCGTGACTGGCTGTCGGTTCCCAAAAGCAATGGTTACGAATCATTGCACATTACTGTAATGGGGCCGGAAGGAAAATGGGTCGAAGTGCAAATCCGTACGGAACGTATGGACGAGATAGCCGAGCGCGGACTGGCCGCACATTGGAGATACAAAGGCGTGAAAGGTGAAAGCGGGCTGGACGAATGGCTGACTTCAATACGCGAAGCATTGGAGAATACAGAAAACGACCTGGAAATGATGGATCAGTTTAAACTGGATCTGTATGAAGACGAGGTATTTGTGTTTACGCCGAAAGGAGACCTCTTCAAACTGGCAAAAGGAGCTACGGTACTCGATTTCGCTTTCCACATTCACAGCAAATTGGGGTGTAAGTGCATCGGTGCAAAGGTGAACGGTAAAAATGTACAGCTGAGACAAAAGTTGAATAGCGGAGACCAGGTAGAGATTATGACATCGAACACACAGACTCCGAAACAGGACTGGCTGAACATTGTCACTACCTCAAAAGCCCGTACGAAGATCCGCCAAGCCCTGAAGGAAATGGTAGCACGCCAACACGATTTCGCCAAAGAAACATTGGAACGGAAATTCAAAAACCGGAAGATGGAATATGACGAAGCAGTAATGATGCGTCTGATCAAACGCCTGGGATTCAAGAATGTGACAGAGTTTTATCAGAATATTGCCGACGAAGTGCTTGACGTGAACGACATTCTGGATAAATACATCGAACAACAGAAACGGGACGGTGAACGTGATGAAGTGATCTACCGCAGTGCCGAAGAATACAACCTGCAAAACCAGATAGACGAAACCACTGTCACTAAAGAGGATGTACTCGTCATTGACCAAAACCTGAAAGGACTGGACTTCAAGTTGGCCAAATGTTGCAACCCCATATATGGAGACGACGTATTCGGATTTGTCACTGTATCCGGGGGGATCAAGATTCACCGCAACGACTGCCCCAATGCGGGACAGATGCGCGAACGCTTCGGATACCGTATTGTCAAAGCACGCTGGGCCGGAAAATCGGAAGGTACTCAATATCCGATCACACTCCGTGTAGTGGGTCATGATGACATCGGTATTGTGACCAATATCACCTCTATCATATCAAAAGAGAATGGCATCTCACTGCGTTCCATTGGAATTGATTCGAACGACGGACTCTTCTCGGGCACACTGACCATTATGGTGAGTGACACCGGACGACTGGAGGCACTGATTAAAAAGCTACGCACAGTGAAAGGTGTAAAACAGGTTAGCAGAAACTGAGAATGGAAAAATTCAGTATAAAAAAAAGGATACAGAGCTTCGGATATGCCTGGAAAGGCATTCGGAGTTTTGTAAGCAAAGAGCATAATGCCTGGATACACTGTGTGGCAATCATCACAGTAACAATCGCCGGATTTTACTTCGGTATCACCCGGAACGAATGGATAGCCATCATACTTTGTTTCGGAATGGTACTGGCAGCGGAGGGATTCAATACAGCTATAGAAAGATTAGTCAACCTCGTATCCCCGGAACACAATCCGATTGCAGGTGATGTGAAAGATATTGCGGCAGGTGCAGTGCTGATATGTGCCATAGTTGCCGTCATCATAGGAGTCATTATCTTCATGCCTTATGTGCTTGCGGTTTTATTGTGCAACATGGGATAGACAATAAAAACGAACTCCGTAGTTTTGCGACAATTCATCACCAAACTACGGAGTCTGTTTTTCAGATATACATATATCGTTTATCTCACCTTCTTCCTTTTAAAATAAGGATATGTAATCAGGACAAAGAAAGCCAGAGCCACGATTGCCGCCAACAATCCTACCCGACAAACCACATGTTCATTAGCTGTGAGATGTAAGTGACAGGCAGATGCAATACCTAAGCCGACTCCAAGTTCCCATGCAAGTAAATGAGTCGTATTGGCCGTGCCACGCTGGCAATGTTGAGACAGCTTGACAAACATCATCAAGAATTCCGGAGTAACCAATCCAAGTCCTAATCCCATCAATATCGCTGCCGGGACATTCCAACCGGTTTCAGGAGAAAACAACAAAGCCATCGCTCCGATCATAGTTATCAACCCGGTGACTATCTGCAGCCATATCTTGTTATCATAACGGAAAAACAGTCTCACCACCATTACTGACAAGAGAAAACCGACTCCGGCCAAAGCAAAGAAAGGTATCAGTTCACCTCCTACCGGCACATCACTTGGCGCACCGGCAAGCACAGGAAGCAACAATCCGGGCACAAAAGCGATCAACATCAGGTTAAATGCCGGAATAAATCCACGGGGAAGCAGAAAACGGTCCATCGAACAAACCTTCATCCCTATTGGTGCACGGAAAGGCACATATACCCTCGACACAAACAGCATTCCCAAGGCTCCCGATGCGACAGAAACATATAACAGAGTTTCAAAGCCATGTGTCCGGAATAAAAACACTCCCAACGCTGTCCCTATAATCATCCCCAGACGTGCTGCCCAAGAAAAGACTACATTGCCGGCACTGCGAAAAGTGGAATTGGTGACATCAATGGCCAATGTAATGCCTGCCGTAGCAGCCATTCCAAAGGAGATTCCCTGTACCAAGCAAAGCAACAACAGATGTGTGGCACTTTGCACAAGTGTGTAACCGGCAGTCGCCGCTACCATTATCCCAAACGAAAGCATACATATATATTTTCGCTTGTAGACATCGACCAGATACGCATGAAACGGGCCGATAAAAAACATGGCAAGCGTAAAAAGTATATATATTCCCCCCGTCTGACTGACTGGCACGCCCAAACGTGAAGCCATCACTACCGGAAGCACAGGGTACAACAGGTACAGGGATATGAACAACAATAAATTAGCAAGGCATATCCGCATAAAATGCAATGTCCATAATTTAGTTGCCATACGACAATTAATATTGTTCTTTCTCGTTCGGGAAGTCACAGTTCTTTACGTCCGAAACATAGTGGCTGATTGCATCAGTCATCACCGTATAGAGGTCGGCATAACGACGAAGGAAACGGGGACGGAAACCATTGTTCATACCCAACATGTCCTGAATAACCAATACCTGTCCGTCTACATCGCCACCGGCACCAATGCCGATAACCGGAATAGTCAGTTCGCTTGCAACGCGGGCGGCCAATGCTGCGGGAATTTTCTCAAGCACAAGCCCGAAACATCCGGCTTCTTCAAGCAGATGTGCATCACGAATCAGCTTCTCTGCTTCTGCATCATCTTTGGCACGAACGGTATATGTACCGTATTTATTGATAGATTGCGGCATCAGTCCGAGATGTCCCATCACCGGAATACCGGCACTCAGGATACGCTTCACAGTGTCGAGAATCTCTTCGCCGCCTTCCAGTTTCAAAGCATCAGCGTGGCTCTCTTTCATAATACGGATAGCCGAAGCAAGCCCTTCCATCTCATTTCCCTGATAAGAACCAAAAGGCATATCCACTACTACCATTGCACGCTTCACACCGCGCACAACCGATTTACCATGATAAATCATTTGATCGAGAGTAATAGGAAGTGTAGTTACATTACCTGCCATCACATTTGATGCAGAGTCTCCTACAAGGATAACATCGATACCGGCACCATCTACAATCTGCGCCATAGTATAATCATACGAAGTAAGCATAGATATTTTTTCGCCTCTTTGCTTCATCTCGATCAGGCGATGAGTCGTCACTTTTCTTGTGTCATCTGATATATAACCAGCCATATCCAATCTTTTTAAATTAAAAATCGGGCGCAAAGGTATAACTTTTAATTCATACCATACAAGTAAAAGCAAATAAATTAGTGCGTCCGCATCAAAAGGTCAGCAACCATTTTTGCAGTTCATCAGTCCATATCTTTTTATATATGAAGCTATCGCGAAATCCGAAGCTATGTCCGCCTTCCGGATAAATATGCAGTCCGGCAGAGACTCCATGTTTCAATAATGCTGTATAATAGACAATACTGTTGAGAGGAGATACGGCCTGATCATCCTCAGCTAAAACAATAAATGTACGAGGGGTATCGGCTGTGACATGAAGCTCAAGAGATAATGTCTCTTTCAAACTTTCCGGAATAGTTTCTCCCAACATACGTCCGCGTGAAGGCAAATGGGTCAGCCGGTCGTTCATGCTGATAACAGGATAAAGCAATACCTGAAAGTCGGGGCGGTCGGTCCCGGTATAAAGAGTAGCGGCAGTAGCAGCAATATAGCCTCCGATAGAAGCTCCCATAACACCCAGTTGATGGATTCCCCACTCTGCCGACTGACACCGGATCAGGCGAATCGCTTCACGAATATCCTCACGAATCACTTCAACATCACCATGAGGCATGCGATAATTCAGTACAGCGTATGTGATACCCTGATTATTAAACCACGCAGCAAAATCACGTCCTTCATGATCTGAAGCTACTTGATTGAATCCGCCACCGGGACACATAATAATGGCTTTACCTCCTGGCTTACGAGCCGGATAAACCCAAAGAGTAGCCGAAGAAGCATCTTTTCCTAATGAATATTCAATAAAACTCTGTTCCATAACTTTATTCCTTATTATTTAATTTCCTGAATCATCTTTTTCACTATGCCCGGCCCTTCGTAAATAAACGAAGAATAGATTTGTATCAGATTGGCCCCCGCATCCAACATTCGACGGGCATCGGGGGGAGTAATAATTCCGCCTGCCCCTACTATCAAAAGGCTTTTTCCGGCATGGGCACGCAAATAGCCGACGGCTTTTAATGACTTCTCCCCTATCCCGCGTCCACTGACTCCACCGGCTCCGATCTTCTGCAATTGTGCAGGCGAATAACCTTTTAAACAAGTACGCTCCATGGTCGGTCCGGTAGCTATCACTCCATCTACCCGGTACAGACGAGTACAGTCGATCACATCATCCATTCCTTCTTCTGTTATATCGGCAGGAAGTTTGAGAAGTACCGGAACATGTATATTCTGTTCCAAACGAAAAGCAGCCAGCGTTTTGAGGACCCGCTTCATCAGAGTAATCTCCACCGATCCCCAATTAAGCGTGAAATAGCCGGCATAAGGATATAACTCTTTGTATAAATGCAAAAAGTCTGCCACAGCTTGTTCGCCTTCCGAAGAGGGATTCTTATTGATATTTACACCTAAAACATATGAACCGTGTTTCTGTTCAAGACGGCGTTTAATAACATCCAATCCGGGATTATTGAAACCTGTACGGGAAATTAAAGATTCACACTGAGGTAAGCGAAAAATACGGGGACGGGGATTTCCATCCTGGGCATCGGGAGTGACAGTACCGACTTCAATAAATCCGAAACCATAATCGGCCAATTCATCAAAAACCTCGGCACCTTTATCGAAACCGGCCGACAGGCCGATACGGTTTCGGAAAGTAAGATGGTTCCATATCAACTGTTTGTCGGAACAAGTATAGAGATGACGTATCCAGCATTTGCACCATGGCAAATGCCGGTAACATTTGAGGAAGGAAACCAACAAGGTGTGTACCTTTTCGGGTTCCATCAGAAATAAAACAGGGCGAATCGTTTGCTTATACATGATTTTCTCTCTTTTTTTAATACCATGCAAAGCTAAGGGATTCTTCCCTGAGATACTATTCAATCTTTCTTATCAGATATAACGTGAAGTTATAGTCAGCAGCTTTTCGTAAGTCATTCCTTTGAAATCGTCTATCACATAGTCTGCCTTATCAGTAATAGCTTCGCGTGGATTTGTAGTTGCCAATCCGACAACAGTGGCACCGGATGCTCTGCCGGCCTGTAAACCATGAAATGAATCTTCGAACACATAGGAATCTTTTGAATCGGAACCGAAAATCGTCATTCCCAATAAGAAACATTCCGGATCGGGTTTAGAACGTTTAAAACGCTCAGCAGTCAATATTTCATCAAAAAGGGATTTAAACTCGGGATGTGCACGATAAACATTCTCCATTTTAGCTGTATTGGAACTGGTGACCAAGGCTATTTTTACACCATGCTGACGCAGATCTGCTATAAATTCAACTATTCCGGGAACATAGTCATAACTCATTTCTATTTCAAAACGATTCAATGCCTCGGTTATGTCCCTTTGTTTCTCCGGTTCTCCTGCAAAGTATTTATCATAAATCTGTACCAGCGTCTGACCTTTAACCTTGGAACCGAAGTTTTCATCGTTTACGTACTTTTGTCCCATTTCATTCCAGAAAACAGTATATTGTCCTTCTGTATCGACAATTACACCATCACAATCGAATAATGCGGTAATCTTCTTTGTTGTATCCATAAACATTCTTTTACCTGTTTGTTAAACTCTGTGGGCAAAGTTCAGAATAATCATCGAATCAGGCAAATTATTTGTACCTTTGCCGCACTTAAAAATATGTAACGCTTCACTATATGGCACAACAAACCGATCCTCGTATACTGGGCACAGAACCTATTGGCAAACTTCTGTTACAATACTCCATCCCGGCCATCATCGGAATGACTATTACGTCACTTTATAATATCATCGACAGCATTTTCATCGGGCACGGTGTCGGTCCCATGGCTATCTCCGGACTGGCTATCACTTTTCCGCTAATGAATCTGGTCGTGGCCTTCTGCGTGCTGATCTCTGCAGGTGGCGCCACCATCTCCTCCATACGCCTGGGGCAAAAAGACATCAAGGGAGCAACCGATGTCCTGGGAAATACATTAATGCTTTGCCTGACGAATGCAGTCCTGTTCGGCGGACTGGCTTATCTGTTTCTGGACCCGATATTGTTTTTCTTCGGTGCCAGTACCGGTACACTTCCCTATGCCCGCGATTTTATGCAGGTAATTCTTTTGGGAACTCCCATCACTTATACCATGATCGGACTTAACAACGTGATGCGTGCCACCGGATATCCGAGAAAGGCAATGCTGACATCATTGGTGACGGTTATAGCGAATGTTATCATCGCCCCTGTCTTCATTTTCCATTTCGGTTGGGGAATTCGGGGAGCTGCCATGGCTACAGTCCTGTCACAGTTTATCGGAATGGTATGGGTAGTAAGCCACTTCCGTAACCAAGAGAGTTTCGTCCATTTTATGCCGGGCTTCTGGAAGATGAAGAAACGCATCATCGGCAGTATCTTCTCTATAGGAATGTCTCCCTTCGCCATGAATGTCACGGCATGTATCATCGTCATCCTCATCAACAATAGTTTGCAAAAATACGGTGGTGATATGGCCATCGGTGCCTACGGTATCATTAACCGCCTGCTGATGCTGTATGTGATGGTAGTTATGGGATTAACAATGGGAATGCAACCCATCGTCGGATACAATTATGGTGCACAGAAGATTGACCGCGTGAAACATACGCTCCGTCTGGGTATCATCGTCGGTGTATTGATTACGAGTAGCGGCTTCGTTATCTGTGAACTTTTTCCGCATACAGTTTCGGCTATCTTTACCGACAGCGATGAACTGATTGACATGGCATCGTCCGGACTACGCATTTGCACGCTGATGTTCCCGTTCGTAGGTGCACAAATCGTTATATCAAACTTCTTCCAGAGTATAGGGATGGCTAAGATCAGTATCTTCCTGTCACTCTCACGCCAGTTAGTATACCTGCTTCCGGGATTACTTTTGCTTCCCCCTTTATACGGTGTAAAGGGAGTATGGATCAGCATGCCTGTCTCTGACGGATTAGCTTTCATAACAGCGGTAGTGATTTTGATGGTATATATTAAAAAGGTAAAAGAGAAAGCATCCGGACAGAGCCTCTAACCCTATGAAACAGAGGCTTGGTATAGATACGACAGAGGCTCAGTTTCAGTGAAACCGAGCCTCTGTCGTATAGTCTTGAAGCGTTACTCAGATTTAATGCTGTTCACCGGATTTTCGTTGGCCACTTTCCATGCCCGCAGCATTACGCTGACAACAATCAACAGCAACACAACCAATGCTATGCTGAGGTATAACCAGGCATTGGGAACAATGGCATTACTAAACTGCTCAAGCCATTTGCCACCGACAAACCAGGCTACTGCTGCACCCAATAGTACAGCAGGCAAGGCTGTCCAGAAAATATCTCTTGAAAGAAGTTGCAAAACATCTCCGGCCTCAGCCCCATTCACTTTACGGATCGCAATCTCTTTACTACGACGACTGACTTCATCGTTAGTATAGCCGAAAAGTCCCATCAAGGTAATCAGCAGGATGGAAATAGAAGCAATGATTACCGAATCGCGGAAACGACGAATCGCTTCGTATTGTTGATCGATTATTTCCTGCAAAGGGATAAACACAATATCCTTCGTAGTAAACAGCTCTCCCATCTTTTGATTGAGAGCTTTCAAATTTTGATCGAATGGTTCCTTCAAACGTACATGGGGAGCTCCGGAAGCAAAGGGACTGCTGATATACATCACTATATCCTGAGGAGTATATGCACTTCGTATCGGAAAATCCTTTGCGACTCCCACAACAGGAAGAGAAGTTCCGATATTGACTTGTTTGCCTACCGCACTGTCTTCCCAATGCATCTTCCGCACAAATTCTTCATTTACAATAGCCTGTTTGGGAGAATCAAAATTTTTACCATCAATAAGCTGAACTCCCATCATTGACAAAAAGTGGTAATCGCACATTGAAGTATGTGCATCGAAAAGCAACTTTCCTGTACTGTTGTAGACACTGAAACCACTATAGTAATCGGAAATAGGAAACCAGGCAAAAGCAACATCTTCTACCATCGGCAAACGACGCATATCAGAACGGACATTATCAACTTCGTCATCGCTGAAGTAACACCTTGCAACAGCTATCCGTTCAGGAGTATAATTCAACTCACGATTCATCACACTATAGTATTGAAGCAATACAACTGCCAATAAACCAAAGACAAAAGGTACTCCAGCAAACTGAACAAAAAGTAACGGGCGCTTCCAGGTTGTCTTCCGTTCGGTATAACGACGAAAAACCTGACTCACCGGAATAGACGAAAACATATATCCGGGTATCACTCCTGCCACAAAGAAAACAACTACTATCACAAGCAAAGGCACCCATAAGGTTTCCCAAGTGAAAAGTGCACCGACCGAGGCGTTCAGCGTATCCTGAATCAGTTCCCTAAGATTCAGAATCAATAGCCCGACCAATACGAGTGCAGACAATATAATAAACATGGTTTCCCATAAAAACATACCGAATATGTTACCATCACTGGCCCCACTGCATTTATGGACTCCCACTGCTTTTGCACGACGTGCCAATGACGATACGGAAATCAAGACATAGTTCAAAGCAGCTATCAATAAAATGGCAAAAGCAAGAACCGACATGATAAGTACCATTTTTCGAACCTCCGGCTGACTACTGTGGTACTCAGATATAGGTTGAAAAGAATACTCTTCAGAAAAACCATCCTTCCCCTGCGGAAGATACTTTTTCTGCATTTCCGGTAACCGTCCGGCAACCCTCTCAGGAGCTTCCGTATCATTATGGAAACGAACCACCCCCATGTAACTGATATCATATCCCCAACCGGCACGATCCTCTCCCATCCGCTTATACAAAGTGGCAAACGATACGATTACATCATATTTTAGATCTGTATTCTCCGGCTGATCGGCAAATACTCCCCGTACAGTGACCGGATAGTTCTTTTCCCATAACATGGTTTGCCCGATAGGGTCTGCATCACCAAAAACACGTCGTGCCAATGATTCATTAATGAAAATAGCGTCGGGAGCCACTAAATCAGCTTTGTTCCCTTTCAACACTTCTACCCCCATAGTTGAGAGGAAGTGATCGTCTGCATAAATAGTCTGCTGTTGATCAAAACGTTCGTTTCCTTTAAAAAATATTTGCTGACCAACATTACGCAGCACAGTAGCCTCTTCCACCTCATCAGGAAAGTTCTCTCGGATAGCAGCAGGCATTGCACCATAAATATAAGGACTTGGCTTCTCCTGCTTTCCTTCATAGGAGTAAGAAGCCTGTATCAGAAACAGGTTTCTTGACTCCGGATAAAAATGGTCATAACTCAGTTCAAACGCGACCCGGGCAAACAGTAGAAGTCCGACAAACAGTCCCAAAGTTAACGAAATAATCTTAATGACATTTGAACTGCGTCTACGAATTAAGGTCTGAATGGTATAATATATGTGTCTTAGCATATTGATCTTTATTAAGCCTTTACACTTGCCACCACGCTACCGTCAAACAGATGCACCGTGCGATGGGCAAACGAAGCATCATGTTGGGAGTGGGTCACCATAATAATTGTTGTTCCCTCTTTATTCAATTCGGTCAACAAATTCATTACCTCCGCACCATTCTTGGAATCAAGGTTACCGGTCGGTTCGTCAGCAAGGATCAATTTCGGGTTAGTCACAATTGCACGGGCTATAGCCACGCGTTGTTGTTGTCCACCGGAAAGTTGCTGCGGGAAATGCTTGGCACGATGACTAATATTCATCCGGCGCAGCATATCTTCTACCATCTGACGCCGTTCAGAAGATTTTATACCCAAATAAGTGAGAGGGAGTTCCACATTCTCGTAAACATTCAGTTCATCTATCAAATTGAAACTCTGGAAGACAAAGCCCAGTTTACCCTTACGTACCCGCGTACGCTCCTTCTCCTGAAGAGTAGCTACCTCCTGCCCCATCAACTGATAAGAACCTTCTGTCGGGTTATCAAGTAATCCCAAAATATTGAGCAACGTAGACTTGCCGCAACCGGAAGGTCCCATAATGGCAACAAACTCACCCTCCTCTATATTCAGGCTCACATGGTTTAACGCTACGGTTTCTACTTCAGAAGTACGAAAGACTTTACTAATGTCATTAATCTGTATCATAATTTATTTTATTTGTTATTCACTCTTAATACTATTCACCGGATTTTCATTGGCGATGTGCCAGGATTTCCAAATAATGCATATAATGATAAAAGCCAGTAGGCAAATAGCTATTGCTACATACCAGCCTATACTTATACATACCGTATCCCTAAATTGGCTTATCCATATTTGACTCACCAAGTAAGCTCCATATGTACCGATAGCAATTGAAGGAATAGCTACCCAGAAGATATCTTTAGATAACAAAAGCAAAACAGAACTTACTTCGGCGCCATTTATCTTACGAATAGCTATCTCTTTACCACGTCTGCGAACTTCATCATTCGTATACCCGATCAATCCCATCAAAGTGATAAACAGAATCGTTATAAAAGCCAATATAGTAGTATCACGGAATATCATTGTGGGACGATATCCCCTTTCCAAATCCCGCTCCAAAGAGGTGAACTCTATTTCTTCTTGTGGGTATATCTTTTTCATTTCATTATTCAACATACGCAGATTATCTGCAAAAGGTTCTTTAAGACGTACATGCATATTCACTAAATTAGTCCCCCATTCAATTTCTATGGGTTCATAGTCAGGTGGAAGCGTACCAAAACAGAAAGGAGCAAGTATTCCTACCACCGTTCCTCGATTAGGAATTATTTCACCAACGCCACTACCTGTCCAACCCATCTTTTCTACATAGGGTTGATTGACCAGAAACTGCCTTTCACCAGTGAGGTTTTGCCCGGCCTTAAGCCGAAGCCCCATAAGCGGGACAAAATCCCTGTCAAATATACCGCAACGGGGATTAAAAAGAGCATTCCCGTTCTCATCAGTCACCTGTCGGTTCCCAAGCCACATCATGCCTCCCTCAGCAGTAGCTACTCCTTCTACATAAGGCAACGATTTCAAATTATTACGTGCATTATCCGGCTCAGCAAACTTATGCCAACAAGATGCTATACGTTCCGGTCGATACCCCATATCTCTATTTGTAATATAATGGAACTGAAAAAAAGTCACACACATCAATCCAAAAATAAAAGCTACCCCTGCAAATTCTATAAATAGAAGTATCCGCTTCCAACCCATATTCCCTTTAGAGTAATGATGGAAAACCTGCGTTACCGGAATTGAAGAGAATACTTTTCCCGGCAATACACCTCCAATAACAAACAAAAAGGCAACTACCGACAATGGAGCCCATAGATTGTGCCAAGTGAAAAGAGATGATAACGACACTTCCGCCAATTCTTCAATTTTTTCCTGGAACTGGAATAAAAGTACTACCATGAAAAGCAGAGAGATCCCTATAATCAAAGCTGTTTCATATATAAACATCGAAAGTATAGCCTTATCAGACGCACCATTACACTTGTGAACGCCGATCCCTTTTGCCCGCTGAGAAAGTGAAGAAATAGAAATAAGTACATAGTTCATAGTGGCGGCAAAAAGGATGGCAAAACCCAATAAAGACATTATTAAAATTGTCTTCCGCACATTAGATTGCTCCAAATGAATAGTACGTAAAGGTACTACAAACATATGTAAATGCAGATTCATTTCAGGAGGAATGTGCTTTGCAATCACCTTATCAATACCGGCATTGATAGCATCAGCGCTTCTTTCTCCGTCTTTTAAGCGGATAAAAGCATTATAATTACCACCACTCGTCCAACCCGAACGTCCCCAACCATATTTATTATGGCTGGCAAAAGAAAGAACCATTTCGTGACGTTCCAGCGATACATTATCCGGAAGATCGGCATAAACTCCTCTCACCAAAGCTTCAACTTGAGTGCCCCAAATCATCAGATGTAAGGTTTTTCCTATAGGATCCTCTTCACCAAATACTTCTCGTGCAACAGACTGTGACAGAAAAACCACATCTGGGCTGGTCAAATCATTCGGATTGCCATTAATAACTTCTATCCCCATGGTACGAAAATAAAGAGAGTCAGATAAAATGAAAGACCTATTCAACTTTCGGTTACCTATCTTTAAAGTAGTTCCGAAAGACAAACTCGAAAAAGCTGCACTTTCTACCTCTTCCGGAAATTCCTCAGCAATGGTAGAGGCTACCGGAATCAATGTATATACTCCGGCATTCCCTTTAATCACTCCATTCTCAACCCACTCCGTTTTTACGATGTAAAGATCATCCACATCCTGAAAAAAGTTATCATAACTAAGCTCAAAAGCAACTCGAGAGAATAAAATAATAGACACTAATAACCCCAACGTCAGAGATATTACTTTAATGACATTACTTCCACGTCCGCGAATCAATGTCAAAATGGTATAATAGAATTGTTTCATCGTATGATCCTTTTTATTAAACAGTTACACTCGCCACAATACTGCCATCGAACAGATGTACCGTGCGATGGGCGAACGAGGCATCATGTTGGGAGTGGGTCACCATAATAATTGTTGTTCCCTCTTTATTCAATTCGGTCAACAAATTCATTACCTCCGCACCATTCTTAGAATCGAGATTTCCTGTAGGTTCGTCAGCAAGGATCAATTTCGGATTAGTTACTACCGCACGGGCTATAGCCACACGTTGTTGTTGTCCACCGGAGAGTTGCTGTGGGAAATGCTTGGCACGATGACTAATATTCATCCGGCGCAGCATATTCTCTACCATTTTTCTCCGGTCGGAAGCCTTATACCCCAGATAAGTGAGAGGAAGTTCCACATTCTCGTAAACATTCAGTTCATCTATCAAATTGAAACTCTGGAAAACAAAGCCCAGTTTACCCTTACGTACCCGCGTACGCTCCTTCTCCTGAAGACCGGCTACCTCCTGGCCCATCAGCTGATAAGAACCTTCTGTCGGGTTATCAAGTAATCCCAAAATATTGAGCAACGTAGACTTGCCGCAACCGGAAGGTCCCATAATGGCAACAAACTCACCTTCCTCTATATCCAGGCTCACATGGTTTAACGCTACGGTTTCTACTTCAGAAGTACGAAAAACTTTACTAAGATCATTAATTTGTATCATAATTCTTTTTATTTTAATCGGTTTATTTTTGTTTATTCATTCTTTATACTCTTTACAGGATTCTCGTTGGCTATGTGCCAGGATTTTATCATCACACTAATCACAATTACAGCCATTATAGCCAAAGCAATCAGTACAAACCAATATACCTTCAAATGAATCTGTTCGGTAAATTGTCCCAACCAATGAATACCCATAAAATAGGCTCCTGTAGCACCTAACAATACGGCTGGCAGAGCTACCCAAACGACCTCCTTGGAAAGTAATTTTAATATATGGGAAGCTTCGGCACCATTCACCTTACGAATAGCTATTTCTTTGCTATGACGACGTACTTCATCATTAGTATATCCTATCAGTCCCATCAGTGAAATCAGCAAGATAACAATAAAAGCCAATATCACGGCATTGCGAAAGCGAAGTACGCTTAAATATTGGTTATCAATGGTTTTCTGTAATGATATAAATACAATATCTTCAGTAGGATACATTTCTCTTATTGTTTTATTAAGCAGACGAAGATTTTCCTCGTAAGGTGCCTTGAGCCGGACGTGATAACAATCATTCACATCCTGTTGCCCCATAAATACCACCGGTTTTAATTCATCATAATAACTGCTTACCGGAAAGTCTTCCATCACTCCCACAACTGTAAAATCCTCATATCTCATGCCCACAGCCCCATCAGTCCAATGGACAGATTTTACAAACTTTTCATTTACCAGAACTTGATTGGGACCATCCAAATTCTTCCCTTCTTTAATACGAATCCCCATAAACGGAGCATAATTATATGAACAAACATTCAGACGTGCTGTGAATACAACCGCTCCGTTATCATCAGCAACAGGCTGACCGCTATAACCGGAAGTTATGTTTGACCAACAGACAGCAACATCTTTTACCATTGATAAACGACGGAGATTATCCAAAGCAGATTCCGGATCATCAAAGCTGTGATAAGTGAAAGCCACTCCGTCAGCATTATACCCTAAAGGTTTGGTTGTAATCCGATTGTACTGTATTAGAACCACACACAATACACCAAGAATAAAAGTCATCCCGGTAAACTGTACAAAAAGCAGAGACCGTTTCCAACCTTTCCTCCCTTCAGTATAACGTCGGAACACCTGAGTGACAGGAATAGAGGAAAATAGATAACCGGGAATGATACCGGCAAATAAAAACAGAACCAGAATGACACAAACAGGTACCCAGAGAGTTCTCCATGCAAAAAGAGAACTTAAAGAAGCGGAAGCAATATCCTCTATTTGCTCATCAAAATTTAAAACCAAGATGCCGACCAATATCAAAGATACCAAAATGATAATGCTTGTCTCCCAAAGAAACATCGAAAAGATGTTTTCGCCACTGGCTCCACTGCATTTATGTACACCTATCGCTTTGGCACGACTTGCAAGTGACGAAACAGAAATCAAAACATAATTCATTGCAGCTATAAAAAGGATAACAAATCCCAATAAGGACATAATCATTATCATTTTATGTACAACGGGAGTCTCTGCGTAAACTTCACGGATCGGTTGAAGTGAATAGCGCATTCCAAAGCCGTCATTTTCAAGATCGAACGGCAAGTACTTTTCAATCACCTTATCTATCCGAGAGTTCACTTTCTCCAAACTGCCGGCCTCTTTCAGGCGAATATATCCTTCGAAGCTATCGCCACAAGTCCAGCTGACACATTCCCACTCATGCTTTATGATGGTAGCAAAAGATATTACCACATCATGACGTAAAGAACTATTCTCCGGAATATCCGCATAGACACCTTTAACAGTCATGGGAAGGGAACGCTTATAAAGTAGTACTTTCCCTATCGGATCTTCATTGCCAAATGCTTTTCGGGCAAAACTCTCGGAAATGAACATGGTTTCCGGATTACCCAGTTCATGCGGGTTACCTTTTAGGATCTCAATACCCATCGTCCGAAAAAAAAGAGAATCGGCAAGAATGACCTTAGGCTCCAAACGAGTACTTCCATTGAACAAAGCATTACTACGACTTTGCACACGCACCACTGTAGCCGATTCAATATCTTCGGGAAAGTTTTCACTAATAGCAGCCGGAACAGGAGCCATCACTGTCGGGTAAGGACCTTTCTTTTCACCATCCTTATAATGCACTGTAACATTGACGGCACATAATTTATCAGCCTCGTAATAATGGTTGTCAAAACTCAATTCAAAAGTAACCCGTGCAAAAAGCAGTATCCCCATAAATAATCCCAAGGTCAACGAAATAATTTTAGCCAAATTTAAACCCCGCCTATTAAGAAGAGTCCGGAAAGTGTAGTAAAGTTGTCTCATATCTCTGTCTGTATATTATTATTTTAGAAAAACAGAAGTAACCCAATAATTATAAAGTTATTTATCTATTATAAAGCAGAAAGCGTGCCAAGAGAATTTATCTATTGACAATCAAACCGTTACATTTCACCATATTCATTCTACCTGTCTAATTCTTAGACACTGCTGTCTATTTATTAGACAACAATATTTGCTTATCGAGAAGAAAACTCTATCTTTGCATCGAGTTTTCAATTCAAAAAAATAGTTTATGGATAAGAAAAAAGGAATAATCGGAATCTTTCTCTCTTGCCTGTTACTTACCGGTTGCGACATGATAGACTACCATCCCTACGATGTCAAAATCAAAGGCGAAAGAGATATTAATAACAAAAATATCGAGAAGATAGAAGCCAAATGTCTGAATAAGACCACTATCCGCTTTATAGCTATGGGTGACTCGCAACGATGGTATGACGAGACAGTAGACTTCGTAAATGCCGTAAATAAACGAAACGACATCGACTTTGTAGTGCATGGAGGAGATCTGAGCGATTTCGGACTAACAGACGAATTTCTATGGCAAAGAGATATCATGAACAAACTAAATGTGCCGTATGTCGCTTTGATTGGTAATCATGACTGTTTGGGAACAGGAGAAGAAGCATTCAGGAAGATATTTGGAGATACTAATTTTTCATTTATCGCAGGAAGAGTAAAGTTTGTATGCCTCAATACGAATGCAATGGAATATGATTACTCCGATCCGATTCCGGATTTCAATTTTATCGAAGCGGAATTGACAGAACGTTCGGACGAGTTTGACAAGACGGTATTTTGCATGCATGCCCGCCCTTTGTGCGATCAGTTTAATAACAATGTAGCCAAGATCTTTCAAATGTATATACGTCAATTTCCAGCCCTGCAATTCTGTACTGTAGCCCATGAGCATCGTATCAGTGCTTCGGATGTATTTGAAGACGGAGTAATGTACTACGGCAGCAATTGTATGAAAAACCGCAGTTATTTAGTATTCACCATAAAACCTGAAGGATATGATTATGAAGTGGTTGAATTTTAAATCTACTCTTTATACTGTATTGGCACTGTTCTTGTTTTGTCCGGAAGACGCTTTGGCACAGGCAGACAAAAGTGATGAAGAAGAAACCAAAGATACTGTTCTGGTCTCCAAATCGGAGCCCAGCAAATATGATAAACGCATCCACCGTTTCCGGAAAGGATGGAACTCTTTGATACCGACTCACAATAAAATACAGTTTGCCGGAAATATGGGCATGTTCTCTTTCGGAACCGGATGGGATTACGGACGGAGGGATCAGTGGGAAACCGACCTTTTTCTGGGATTTATTCCCAAACATGACTCACATCGCACGAAACTGACTATGACCCTCAAGCAAAACTATATGCCTTGGAGTCTTGAGTTGGGGAAAGGCTTTTCTACGGAACCTCTGTCATGCGGGCTCTACTTTAATACGGTATTCGGACACGAGTTCTGGGTAAAAGAACCCAGCCGCTATCCGGAAGGGTACTATGGCTTCTCTTCCAAAATCCGTACCCACATCTTTCTGGGACAACGGTTAACCTATAACATAGATAAAGACCGTCGTTTCTTTACCAAGTCTGTCACACTCTTTTATGAATTGAGTACTTGCGACTTGCTGCTGATAAGCCGTGCCACAAACCGTTACTTACGGGCACGTGACTATTTAAGCCTATCTTTCGGATTAAAATTCCAGTGGCTATAACGACATAAACAAAAGATAAAATTTTATCTCCCCTCTTTCTCCTGTCAGAAGGGGAGATAATAAGATATTTCCCGGATTTAGATTCATTTTGATCCTCTGTAATAGAGAATTGTTATTAACTTTGCCGCTAACAATTAAATTTCAATCTTCTAAATGGGAACCATTATCATTGTCGACGATAACAAAGGAGTACTGACAGCAGTGCAGCTATTACTGAAAAATCATTTTTCGAAAACCATCACCCTCTCTTCACCAGTCAGCTTGTCATCTGTTCTGAGAGAAGAAAATCCGGAAGTCGTCTTATTGGACATGAATTTCACTTCCGGCATCAACAACGGCAACGAGGGCCTATTCTGGTTGCACGAAATCAAACGCCAATACCCCAATCTCCCGGTAGTACTTTTCACCGCATACGCCGATATTGATTTAGCTGTACGAGGTATCAAAGAAGGCGCTACCGACTTTATCGTAAAGCCATGGGATAACCAAAAGTTAGTCGAGACTCTGCTAAACGCTGCTTCACAGGCCAAAGAAGGCAAAAAGAAGAACCGAAAGAAAGAAAATCCTTCTATAGCTGCCATGTACTGGGGTGAAAGCAGTGCTATGCAACAACTTCGCATGCTGGTAGAAAAAGTAGCTACAACCAATGCCAACATATTGATTACGGGAGAAAACGGCACCGGAAAAGAAATGCTCGCCCGGGAGATTCACGCCCTGTCATCCCGTTATAAAGAAACGATGGTCTCCGTAGACATGGGGGCAATTACCGAGTCTTTATTCGAAAGCGAGCTTTTCGGACATGTGAAAGGTTCTTTTACCGATGCACATGCCGACCGCACGGGTAAATTTGAAGCAGCCAACCATAGTTCTCTCTTTCTTGACGAAATCGGGAACCTCCCCTACCACCTGCAAGCCAAACTGTTGACAGCCATCCAACAAAGAAGTATCGTACGGGTAGGTAGTAACGAACCTGTTCCTGTAGATATCCGGCTGATTTGTGCTACCAACCGGAATCTACAGGGAATGGTTGATAAAGGAGAGTTCCGCGAAGACTTACTTTACCGTATCAACACCATTCATGTAGAGATTCCGCCTTTGCGTAATCGCAGGGAAGATATTGTCCCACTGGCCGAACGCTTCATTACACGTTTCTGTAAACAATACGACAAAGCTCCCATCAGCCTGACTGCATCTGCTTGTGAAAAGCTGACCGCACACTCCTGGTACGGTAACATCCGGGAACTGGAACATGCCATCGAAAAAGCAGTCATCATCTGTGACGGCAATTCGATACCTGCCGAAATGTTTCAATTGGTACAAAAAACAGAAATACAGCAAACCGAAGCTTCCACACTTGAGGAGATGGAAAAAGCCATGATCCGGAAGGCATTGGATAAATGCGGAGGCAACCTTTCGGCAGTAGCTTCCCAATTGGGAATCACCCGCCAGACACTATACAATAAGATGAAAAAGTTCGGCTTATGAAGACTCACATCAAACTACTTACCGAACGATATTGGTTCCGCCTCGGAGTGAGCCTCTGTTTTGCCATAACAGCGGCTCTGTTTTACTCAAACAGAGACTTCGTTTGGATGATATTGAGCCTCTGTTTTTTAATCTTCAGCATCTGGTGGCAATTATCTCTATACCGCATCCATACCAAGCGGGTTCTTTTCATGATCGATGCGCTTGAGAACAACGACAATGCCATTCACTTCCCGGAAGAAAAAACCACACCCGAAACCCGGGACATCAATCGTGCACTGAACCGGGTGGGACACATATTATATAATGTAAAATCGGAAACGGCACAACAAGAGAAGTACTATGAACTTATTCTTGACTGTATAAACACAGGAGTATTAGTGCTCAACGATAATGGAGCCATCTATCAAAAAAATAACGAAGCACTCCGTCTGTTAGGATTGAATGTACTCACTCACATCCGCCAACTGAGTAAAGTAGATGTGACATTGATGCAAAAGGTGGAATTCTGCCGTACCGGAGAAAAACTACAGATTACTTTTAATAATGAACGGGGCACAGTCAATCTTTCCATTCGCGTATCGGATATTACAATACGCAAAGAACATTTACGCATCCTCGCCCTCAGCGACATCAACAGCGAATTGGACGAAAAGGAAATTGATTCGTGGATACGCCTGACGCGTGTATTGACTCACGAAATAATGAATTCGGTAACTCCCATCACTTCACTGAGCGATACCCTACTCTCACTTTCCGATACCCCTGACGAAGAAATACGCAGTGGTCTCCAGACCATCAGCACTACAGGGAAAGGGTTATTAGCTTTTGTAGAGTCTTATCGACGTTTTACCCGTATCCCCACTCCCGAACCATCTTTGTTTTATGTAAAAGCCTTCATCGATCGCATGGTAGAACTGGCACGGCATCAGAACACTTGCAAAAACATCACGTTTCATACAGATATTTCTCCTGCCGACTTAATTGTTTATGCCGATGAAAATCTAATCTCGCAGGTTGTCATCAATCTGCTCAAAAATGCAATTCAAGCTATTGGTACACAAGCTGACGGAAAAATAGAAATCAGTGCCCGCTGTAACGATTCGGAAGAGATACTGATAGAAATCAAGAACAATGGTCCCGTCATTCCCCCGGAAATAGCAGACCATATCTTCATCCCATTCTTTACGACTAAAGAGGGAGGTAGCGGCATCGGACTTAGCATCTCTCGCCAGATCATGCGTCTGTCCGGAGGAAGCATCACTTTATTACCGGGTAAAGAAACTAAATTTGTGCTGAAATTTAAGTAAAACCATTGTTTCCAAAATGCGATATCAGTATTATTAGCAACGCAATAGCAACAGTTACCGGCAAACAATGAGAAAAGATTCCTGTTATTAATAATATATCAATTCAATCTTTAAAGCCATGACCTATCTTGCTAACAACCCTTTATTCCACGGAATTTCGCCCGAAACGCTATCCCGTGATTTTGACGGAATCGTTTCTCACCTCCGTATGTTCCGCAAAGGTGACATTCTTGTCAGACAAGGTGACGTATGCAACCGGCTGATGATATTGCTAAAGGGCAGTGTCCGGGGAGAAATGATCGATTATTCGGGCAGACTGATTAAAGTAGAGGATATTACTGCCCCTCGTGCGATAGCCCCACTTTTCTTGTTTGGTGCCGACAATCGTTACCCGGTAGAGGTCACAGCAAACGAAGCTACTGAGATTTTTGAAATTCCTAAAGAAAGTGTACTGAAGCTATTCCGGAGAAATGAGAGATTCTTAGAAAACTATATGAACCTTTCGGCCAATTATGCCCGGACACTTGCCGACAAACTATTTTTTATGTCTTTCAAGACGATCCGGCAAAAACTGGCCTCGTACCTGCTCCGGATTTCAAAACAGCAGGAGGGAAATCCTATACTACTCGATCGCTCACAGCAAGAATTGGCCGATTATTTCGGAGTGTCACGCCCCTCACTGGCACGCGAACTGGCACACATGCAGGATGATGGCCTGATCAGAACAGACCGGAAATTAGTGCATATCCTGAGAAAAGAAGATTTAATGCAGTTGATACAATAAAATCTCCAATCTTTTTTCTATTGTTTGTAACATTGGTTACAGAACTACCTCAAATCCTCCACCTATCTTTGCCTTCAATTAAGAAACCAATTAATACGTAAGAATTATGAGTATGTTCTGTTATCAGTGTCAGGAAACCGCAAAAGGTACAGGCTGTATCCTTAGCGGAGTATGCGGGAAAACTCCCGAAGTAGCCAATATGCAAGACCTCTTGCTTTTTGTTGTACGCGGAATCGCAGTCTACAACGAGGCATTACGCAAAGAAGGACGTTCTTCTGCCCAGGCAGATAAGTTCATCTTCGATGCCTTGTTTGTCACTATTACAAACGCCAATTTTGACAAACGGGCCATTATTGAAAAAATAAAGAAGGGCCTCGAACTTAAAAAAGATTTAGGTAGTCAGGTTACTATCGAGTCCGTCCCCGATGAATGTACCTGGTATGGCGATGAATCAGAGTTTGAAGAAAAAGCCCAAACTGTAGGCGTACTTCGCACTCCGAACGAAGACATCCGTTCACTGAAAGAACTGGTTCACTATGGCATTAAAGGTATGGCGGCATATGTAGAACATGCCTATAACTTAGGATACGAAAACCCGGAAATATTTGCTTTTATGCAACACGCACTGGCAGAACTGACCCGCGAAGATATTACGGTAGATGAACTGATAACCCTCACACTCACTACCGGAAATTATGGGGTACAGGCAATGGCCCAGCTTGATACTGCCAACACCAATCATTACGGAAATCCGGAAATATCTGAAGTGAATATTGGCGTCCGGAACAATCCGGGTATCCTTGTCAGCGGGCATGACCTAAAAGATATAGAAGAATTGCTACAGCAAACAGAAGGTACCGGTATAGACATTTATACCCACAGTGAAATGCTGCCGGCACATTATTATCCCCGGCTGAAGCAATACAAGCATTTAGTAGGAAATTACGGCAATGCCTGGTGGAAGCAAAAAGAGGAATTTGAGAGTTTCAACGGTCCCATCCTCTTCACTACCAATTGCATCGTTCCACCACGCCCGAATGCCACTTATAAAGATCGGATTTACACAACGGGAGCCACCGGTTTGGAAGGTGCTATCCACATCCCCGAACGTAAAAACGGAAAGCCCAAAGACTTCTCTATCATCATTGAACATGCACGACGTTGCCAACCACCGGTAGCAATAGAAAACGGTACGATTGTAGGCGGATTCGCCCATGCCCAAGTAATCGCATTGGCCGATAAGGTGGTAGAAGCAGTAAAAAGCGGTGCTATCCGTAAGTTCTTCGTCATGGCCGGATGTGACGGCCGAATGAAAAGTCGCAGTTATTACACAGAGTTTGCAGAGAAACTTCCGGCAGATACAGTGATCCTGACAGCAGGATGTGCCAAGTATCGATATAATAAGCTGCCTTTAGGAGACATCAACGGCATTCCCCGAGTACTGGATGCCGGACAGTGTAATGACAGTTATTCGCTCGCTATCATCGCCATGAAATTGCAGGAAGTATTCGGACTAAAAGATATCAATGATCTGCCAATCGTTTATAACATTGCGTGGTATGAACAAAAAGCCGTTATTGTTCTGCTGGCTTTGTTAGCACTTGGAGTGAAAAAGATTCATTTGGGACCGACACTTCCTGCATTCTTATCACCTAACGTAAAACAGGTACTGATCGATAACTTCGGAATCGGAGGTATCAGCACAGCGGATGAAGATATTGCAAGGTTCCTGGCATGATATGAACGGTAAATGATGAACAGTAAACGATAAACGGAGGACTCTTGCCTATGGCACACAACCGGTTTATCGTTTACCCTTCATCGTTTATCACTCTTCTCTCGGGAGCACCAGGTTCAACCCTACTCCTACCAATGCAGCGAGACCGATTCCTGACAATGAAAACTCACCCCATGTCAACACGGCTCCACCTATGCCTATTGTCAAGGTCAGAGAAACAATTATGATATTGCGCGTCCGGCTCAAGTCAATGCAATTATTGACAAGATTGGCAATTCCCGCACAAGCAATCGTACCGAAAAGAAGCAGCATGATTCCTCCCAATACAGCCGAAGGGATAGACTTTAGCAAAGCACTGACTTTGCCGATCACTGAAAACAGGATTGCCGTGACCGCCGCAATTCGTATTACCTGAGGATTTGTCACCTTGGTAAGTGACATCGCTCCGGTTACTTCCGAATATGTAGTCACAGGAGGACCTCCCAACAAGCCTGCACAAAGACAGGCCAAACCATCTCCCAAGAGCGTTCGATGCAATCCGGGATCTTTCACATAGTCCTTTCCGGTTACAGTATTTACTACATACACATCACCGATATGTTCTATCACCGGAGCAATCGCTACCGGCATCATAAACAAAATAGGCTCCCAGGAGAACTTAGGAAATACAAACTGCGGAAAGCCCAACCATGCTGCATCTCTCACTCCCGACAGGTCTACATCATAAAAGACCAATGCGGCAACATACCCCACGATAATTCCGCAAAAGATAGGTATTAGCTTCAATAGTCCTTTAGCACGGATAGATACAACCACGGCAGTCAGTAATGAAAGTAATGCAAGAGTCCAGTTTTCTTTTGCCATATTGACTCCGGTTCCGGCAAGTGAAAGCCCGATCAAGATAATTACCGGACCAATAACTACCGGAGGGAACAGGCGTTCAATCAGTCTGATTCCCTGCCATTTGACCAAAGCACTCATGACAAAGTATACCAATGCAACCCCCACCATTCCAGAAAGCGTGCCGGCGAGTCCGTATAATTCGGTTGCTTTAATAATGGGAGCAATAAACGCAAAGCTGCTGCCCAGGAAGATAGGAACTTTCCCCTTTGTTACCAAATGAAAAAGAAGTGTACCGATACCGGCCGTAAATAAGGCTGTAGAGGGGTCAAGTCCGACCAATAAAGGTACGAGAACAGTAGCGCCAAAAGCCACAAAAAGAAACTGTACTCCTACCACGCCCTTACGTAAAGGAGAAAGATGATTTGAATCCATATAGATATAGAATGATATTATTTTGGCTGCAAAAATAACATTTTTAAACTATTTTACGGCAATTTGGGACATAAATACATCCAAAGAGGATTTCTATTTGTTACATAATTTAAGTAACTTCGCACAGTGAAATGTAAAATAACAAATTAATAACCTTCAGCACTTATTGCTTATGATATTTACCGCAGAAAACATTCTACTCATTGGTTCTATCTTACTATTCGTTAGCATTGTTGTCGGAAAAACCGGCTATCGTTTCGGAGTACCCGCTTTATTATTATTTCTTCTCGTAGGCATGTTTTTCGGAAGCGACGGTCTGGGACTGCAGTTCCACAACGCCAAAGTCGCTCAATTTATAGGTATGGTAGCCCTTAGCGTCATCTTGTTTTCCGGTGGTATGGATACTAAGTTCAAAGAAATCCGTCCCATCCTGTCACCGGGAATTGTACTCTCTACTGTAGGAGTATTCCTCACAGCTCTTTTCACCGGTTTGTTCATTTGGTATCTTTCCGGAATGGGTTGGACGAATATCCATTTCCCGCTGATTACTTCCCTACTGCTTGCATCGACCATGTCGTCCACCGATTCTGCCTCCGTGTTCGCTATCCTCCGTTCACAGAAGATGAATCTGAAACATAATCTGCGTCCCATGCTCGAACTGGAAAGCGGAAGCAACGACCCGATGGCTTATATGCTGACCATTGTCCTAATACAGTTCATCCAATCGGATGGTATGGGTACAGGCACCATTATCGGCTCATTCATCATCCAGTTTCTGGTAGGCGCAGCCGCCGGATATATACTGGGAAAGCTGGCAATACTGATCCTTAATAAAATAAATATCGATAACCAGTCACTTTATCCCATTCTGTTACTGTCATTTGTATTCTTTACTTTTGCCATCACCGACCTACTCCGCGGTAACGGATATTTGGCTGTATACATTGCCGGTATGATGGTAGGTAACCATAAAATAACCTTTCGGAAAGAAATTGCAACGTTTATGGACGGACTTACATGGTTATTCCAAATCATTATGTTCCTCATGCTGGGACTACTTGTCAATCCGCACGAAATGCTTGAAGTTGCTGTTGTAGCATTACTTATCGGAGTATTCATGATCGTTATCGGGCGTCCTTTAAGTGTATTTCTTTGTCTGTTGCCTTTCCGAAAAATCACTTTGAAATCGCGTTTATTCGTTTCGTGGGTAGGTCTGCGGGGAGCTGTGCCTATCATTTTTGCAACCTATCCGGTAGTAGCTAATGTAGAAGGATCGAATATGATTTTCAATATTGTATTTTTCATCACAATTGTTTCGCTGATTGTGCAAGGAACAAGCGTATCGTTTGTAGCACGCTTATTGCATCTGTCTACTCCTCTTGAAAAGACCGGAAATGAATTTGGTGTCGAACTTCCCGAAGAAATAGATACCGACCTCTCGGACATGACCATCACTTCGGAAATATTGAGTGAAGCCGATACGCTGAAAGATATGAACCTGCCTAAAGGAACTTTGGTAATGATCGTAAAACGCGGAGATGAATTCCTGATTCCTAATGGCACACTAAAACTGCATGTAGGGGACAAATTATTGCTGATCTCAGAAAAGAATAAAAAGGAAATGGCTGAGAGTGAATAAAAGCTCATAACGAAGTACACAGAGAACACGGAGATTATATATCACCCTGATATCATAAGACGTGTCTCTGTGACTTTTATCGGCTTAATAATAGACAAATAAAGCTCTCCCATCCTCCGTTAATTTAACGTAAAACTTTACGAAAGAATTCGGTTTCCGTTAATAGAATATTAATTTTGCGCAGTTTTAAACTGAATGTGCAAAAATTACAAAATGGAACAAGAACAACGGTTCATTGGTTATATTGAACAGAGCATCATAAACAACTGGGATGCAAACGCCCTGACAGACTACAAAGGAATCACCCTTCAATATAAGGATGTAGCCCGGAAAATAGCCAAATTTCACATCATATTAGAAATGGCCGGCATTCAGCCGGGAGATAAAATAGCTGTCTGTGGACGTAATAGTGCCCACTGGGCTGTAACCTTTTTGGCTACTGTGACTTATGGTGCAGTCATTGTTCCTATCTTACACGAATTTAAGGCTGACAATATTCATAATATCGTCAATCACTCCGAAGCAAAATTGCTTTTTGTAGGTGAGCAGGTGTGGGAAAACCTTAATGAGGACCGGATGCCGCTACTTGAAGGCATATCTTCCTTAACTGATTTTGCCCCACTTGTGTCGCGCAACAATAAACTGACGTATGCACATGAACACCGTAATGAAATATACGGGCAACGATATCCCAGAAATTTCCGCCCGGAACATATCTCCTACCGTAAAGAAATGCCGGAAGAACTGGCTGTCATAAATTATACGTCGGGAACAACCGGCTATTCCAAAGGAGTTATGCTTCCATACCGGAGTTTGTGGTCAAACATCGCCTATTGTCATGAGATGCTTCCGGTAAAACCGGGAGATCATATCGTCTCCATGCTCCCTATGGGACATGTGTTCGGCATGGTCTACGACTTCCTTTACGGATTCTCTGCCGGCGCCCATCTCTACTTTCTGACGCGTATGCCGTCTCCTAAGATCATTGCACAGTCATTTGCGGAAATCAAGCCGAGAGTGATCTCTTGTGTGCCGTTGATTGTTGAAAAGATTATTAAAAAAGATATTCTCCCCAAACTGGACAATAAAATAGGTAAATTGCTGTTGAAGGTCCCCATTGTTAATGATAAAATAAAAGCCGCTGCCCGACAGGCCGCTATGGAGATCTTCGGGGGAAATTTCGATGAGATTATTATCGGAGGAGCTCCATTCAATGCAGAAGTGGAAGCCTTCCTTAAACAAATAGGATTTCCATACACCATTGCTTATGGCATGACAGAATGTGGGCCCATTATCTGTTCAAGTCGCTGGGAAACCTTGAAACAGGCTTCGTGCGGAAAAGCAACCAGCCGTATGGAAGTGAAAATCGACTCCCCTGATCCGAAAAGCATTGCCGGAGAAATCATTTGTAAGGGTATGAACCTAATGTTGGGGTACTACAAAAATCCGGAAGCGACTTCACAAATCATCGATGTAAACGGATGGCTCCATACCGGAGACTTAGCCACAATGGATTCGGAGGGGTATGTCACAGTACGTGGACGAAGTAAAAACATGTTACTAACTTCAAGCGGACAGAACATTTATCCGGAAGAAATAGAAAGTAAATTCAACAACATGCCTTATGTATCCGAATCATTAGTCCTGCTCCAGAAAGATAAACTTGTGGCATTAATCTACCCTGATTTCGATGATGCCTTTGCACATGGACTATCACAAACAGATATTGAAAGGATGATGGAAACCAACCGGATTGAACTCAATCAGCAATTACCCTCTTATTGCCAGATTACTAAAATAAAGATTCACTTCGAAGAATTTGAGAAAACTGCGAAGAAGAGCATCAAACGATTTATGTATCAGGAGGCAAAAGGATAAAAGCATTAAAGTACCAATTCCCGGAACAATCGCTCCAATGTCTCCTCCAGATCATCGGAGTAACCCACATGAGGTCTTGAAGTTTGAATACACGAACTCCGGTGTGCAGTCAACCATCGAAAACGTTCCGGGATTTCCAATTGGGCAATAGCTCCTCCTGTACGGCAACCGGCACAAATTTTGCTAAAAGCCTCCAGATGTTCACGGAAAGAATCAATATCAAGTTCCGGTGCAAATAGCCTCAGCCTTTTTTCATTGATATCATAACGCATCCTGATAAAGCATGCTTGTTTGGAAAACAGGATAACTCCAACATTGATAAACTCCTCACGTTCCACTTTCGGAACAATCCGGATAACGGCGTATTCATAAATATGCTTCTCTGGCATGTTTTGCTTCTTTTACAAACGTTTCAGAATGTTCTATCCTTTCTATAAGAAATTGGTAATAGATATCACGGATATCTTGGGGAGTTTCATTTTTGTCACGCCACTCCACCCAGTCATCCGGAATCAAATTTACGATCTCACGAATCTTCTCCGATGTCAGTAATACCCGAAATTCGGCATCCACCTCCTCCAACTTATCGGCTTGCGGCAATAGAGCATGATCTTTAATCTGAGTAAAAGGACTCATTGCATGTTTGTGCCAATTGACCCATGAATGCTGAAAAAAGAGAGAGGCACCATGATCTATCAGCCACAACTCTTTATGCCACATAAGCATATTGGTATTTTTCGTGGTACGGTCCACATTAGTCAATAACGCATCCAGCCATACAACCTGTGACGCCAGTTTGCCGTCGATCTCAGTAACAACCGGATCGAATGGTAAAGCGCCTGAAAGAAAATGCAAGCCCAGATTCAATCCCCGGCTTCCCTGCAATAAATCCTGTATCTCTTCGTCACCTTCCGAACGTCCGAAAGCTTCATCTAAATTCAAAAAGACCAACTCCGGCAGACGAAAACCCAACATCCGTGCAATCTCACCACCAATCAATTCTGCTATCAGTGCTTTAGTTCCGTGCCCTGCACCCCGAAACTTAACAACATATTTAAAACCATCATCAGCTTCGGCCAGTGCCGGTAGAGAACCACCCTCACGCAGCGGCATGATGTAACGAGTGACATCGACTGTACGCAACTCCATAATTCAAACTCCTTCCTGTATACTGTTACAGGTGATAAAGATACAATAATGTTTCCATTTCACCAACTTCTGTTTATAACACTCCATACGAATATATGTTTATACAAGCCGTTGACATACAAAAATACAACTATGCCTCAATTTGGCAGAAAAATCCCTTATTTTTGCACAAAATTCAGAAATACATGAAAACAGTAAAATCACATATTACCCAATTATTGTATGCCATGAACGAGGGAATCTTTGAGAAAGAACATCCCATCGCATTATCACTTTTATCAGCCATTTCCGGAGAAAGCATTTTCTTCCTCGGACCTCCAGGAGTCGCCAAAAGCCTTATCGCAAGACGATTGAAACTGGCATTCGACAGAAGCACTTCCTTTGAATACCTGATGTCCCGTTTCAGTACCCCCGATGAAATATTCGGTCCGGTATCCATCTCTAAGCTGAAAGACGAGGATAAATATGAACGTATTATCGAAGGCTACCTTCCATCGGCAACGATCGTATTTCTGGATGAAATATGGAAAGCCGGACCAAGCATACAAAACTCATTGCTGACAGTCATCAACGAGAAAATATACCGCAACGGACAATATACGATCCGGTTGCCATTGAAAGGATTAATAGCAGCTTCTAACGAACTGCCCGCTCAGGGAGAAGGTTTAGAAGCTCTGTGGGATCGTTTCCTAATACGCTGTTTCGTAGGGAACATCGAACAGGAATTCGCTTTCGACCGGATGATAGCCTCAGTAAATGATGCTGAACCGGTAATTCCATCCGGACTTTCCATTACAGAAGAGCAATACAGGGACTGGCGAACTCAAATCAACCAAGTCAATATACATTATACCATCTTTGAATTAATTCACTCCATCAAACGGCAGATAGAAAAATATAACATACAGAAAGAAGAAATCCCCCACTCTGTTCTTTATGTTTCTGACCGCCGATGGAAAAAAATCGTATCCTTACTCAGAACTTCTGCTTTTCTGAACGGAGCAGATACCATTCGCTTCTCCGACTGTACGCTATTACTACATTGCCTGTGGAACGAGGTGGAACAAATCCCGGTTGTCGAACAAATAGTTTCGGCCGCACTCCGCGAGTGCATCGACCACTATCTTTGTGGTGAACGAATTTTAGAACAGAAATTGAACAGTATCCGGGAAAACATGAAATCAGAACACAGCCTGAGAGAAATAAAAGATCCTGCATTACAGATTGTAGATACTTTCTATCATCAGATTGAAGGATATCCTGTAGCAGGCAATTTATTGATTTTTGCTTCCGACTACCAAGGTTTAAGGAAAGATACTCAAAAATTGTTTTATATCCAGAGAGATAAGTATCGTCCTGTAAATTGGATATTAAAGGTATATGACTATGTCCGCAATCGCAATGTATCCCAATCAGCCGTCGTCTCACTTAAAAAAGGCACTCGCTCTGTATTCATCAATAATCAAGAGCACCCATTAACCTGTAATACAGGATATGACATTGATATTCCGGAAGAGACATATCAACCTTTTGAATTTCGGTTTCAGGAGTTGATTGACCTATGCCACAACCGCGAAAATGACTTAAAGCGCATAACTGACATCGAATTACAATATTGCAAGGAACATTTATTTATGGACGATAAACAACGCAGTATGATTAAACGAGTATTAAACAGCCAGAAAGAAATGCTGGACATCTGCCAGAATGAAATCCGGGAAATAGCATATACACATGGATTGGAAAATAAGGAATATTAGGCTGCAAGAACTTAGAGACATCTATCTGGAAAAGCTGGAAAAGGTAACTTACCAACTATACGAGTCACATCTTCGGAATGATATTATCAAGCAAGAGGAACTTGATGAAGAAATCAAGTCTTATTATCAACACACTCAACCCTCCCTGCAGGAATTTTATTCACATTATGCTGCGCAATGGGAACATTTTTACGAAAGTCGTGAACTTACGGACACCGCTTTTTTGCATTTTCTTGAGAATTCAGCCTATCCGTTACAAATGAAATACAACCGCGGTGACTTAAATATTCAATACTATATCAGCCGATTTCATACACTTAAAAAACGGTCGAAAGAGTGGAAAAACCTTCGAAATCTTTTTTTCGGCAAATGGCATCACCTGTTAGCTAATAATGAATATAATTATCAGACAGAACGTATCGACGGACTTTGTGAGAACTTCTACCAACTACAGAAAAGTATAGCCGATCAGCTGCCCCAACGTGGTAGCATCCGCTTAATGTGGTTATTAAGGGGTCACAAAGAACTGGCTAAACAACTTTTCCATTACGACGAAATAGCAAAAACTCACCCGGCTATTCGGGAACTGGCAGAAATTCTCGGAAAACAACATCAAGGTAAGGAGAAAAAATTCCGTATGATTGCAGGCATACACCAGGAACAGATCATTACGCCTGCTGCCCAAAGCGATATAAGAGGAATATGTGAAGGCAATGATTTAAACAGCCTCTTACCCATAGAGTATTGTTATCTTTCAGATCCAGTCTTACAATCTCTTTTCTTCGAACGATTCAGCAAGAAGAAGTTACAGATGATAGACTATGAATCAAAGGAACAACACCGCATAAAAGATGTAAAGGTACAGGGAAAAGATATTGCAGAAGAACAATCAGGACCATTTATTATCTGTGTGGATACTTCAGGATCTATGAGTGGAGAAAGAGAAGAGTTTGTCAAATCGGCCATTCTTGCCATTGCCGAACTCACGGAACAACAAGATCGAAAATGCTATCTTATCAGCTTTTCCGACGACATAGCCTGCATTGAGATAGAACGTTTAAGCCAAAATATACAGGAATTAGCAGATTTTCTTTGTCAAAGTTTTCATGGAGGCACTGATTTAACGCCTGCACTTCTTCACGCTATACATATTTTAAGAACTAAATCTTATCGGAATGCTGATCTGGTAATGATGTCCGACTTCGAAATGTCTCCTTTAAATGACGAGCTTTCGGAAGAAATAAAGAAAATCAAGCAAAACAATACCTACATATATGCTCTTTCTGTACAAAAACAATGTGAAAAAACTTATTTAGATATCTGCGATAGATTCTGGTTTATTTAAATTATGTTATAAAGCATGCTTTTTTTCTTGGATAGTTTGCAGATTAATTTATCGTGCGTATATTTGCAATGTGTTTTTCATAGTATTAGATTTTAAGGTTAACAAAGGTTGGAGTACGGCGGTACTCCTTTTTTTATTTATATATTAATCCTATTAAATATCCAATCAAACAGGTCAGCATCTTACTCACAAAACGGTAAAACAGTTTTCGAGTAAAAAGTCCCTAAAGTAAGGTTATAACCCCATTGTTCAGGTACCAAGCCGTTCCTATATCCACGACATCCCACTATCTTTAATCAACGGACTTCTGTTCATCCATGAATCCTTCCCTTATTTGGGTGGGTGTAGCTTTGAGGTTACGCCTGCAAAAGTCCCAGAAATAGTTGCTCGACTCAAACCCGCAATCACCCGCAATCTCTTTCATGGGAAGGTTGGTATGGGTGAGCAGCGTTACTACACGCTTTGCTTTTTGCTCCATCATCCATTTGCGGGGAGCAGCCCCGAACTCCTCTTTGAAACGACGTTCAAAAGTATTCACCGCACATCCGCATTTCTCCGCCAATTCCGTAACGGTCTTTGCTGTAGGGAAGGCAGCCATCACTTTGTCACGAAAAGAATATTCTTTCAAGTGTGGCAAGTACTTTTCCGCCACTTGCAGATCCGCTTCGCTGAATACGGGAATATTCCCTTTTCGGTACTCCTTTACCCTATCACGGCGACAAGATAGCAGGTAGCCCGTTAGTTCGTTGTACAATCCGTTCAGGTGCGGATAATCCTCATTATCATTGATGGCAGCCTGCATCCGGCATAAGAACAATATCCCGTCATGGTCTTTCTTTTTGATATATACTTTCATTGTATCCAATAAATATCCCAAAGAATCGTTGTCGTTATGATAAGCAGCCAATATCAGGTAAGCCGGTTCTTCCTGTGTTTTTAATGAAGGGCAAGGGCAATGTTCCTTCAACAGTTTCACCAGACAGGGCATATTATCCTCGTCCCGGGACAATCTTTCCAATGCCATCCACGTTACCGGATTCTTCACATCCGTCTGCCGCACAGCGACCTGTACCTTTTTCATCCACTCCTGTAACCCTGTTTGTCGAGCTTCATCCATCAAAATCTGACCCAAAGTTTTTCCCATACTTTCTATTTTAAATGGAAAAGTTATATGAACTTTATTTCATTCTGTTTAGCTGATCTTTTCCAACCGCATCCCATGTACTGGTTCTTATCGCCCTTTTTCTCATCTATATAACAGGGACAGCGGTTCCGGGCTACACATCTTATACGTCCAATAAACTGATTCCCCAAAATAAAACATGTCGTACTGCATTTTATTCAGTTGCTTTCATATTACTTTACTCTGCTTGTTATAAATGCCGTGCAGCCTGCTGTTTATTATTATCAAATATATGCGAAAGGTGTATAATACCAGTGCCCATCCTGTTTATTAACGTCAGTTTAACACGTTAAAGATAAAAACAAGCTCCGGTCATAATCTTTTCCCGATTGAAATTTGCCCTTTCCCTGCCATATCCGTAACTTTGTAAATCAAAGAATCCGATATGAATCAGGAATTATTAAAGCGCACGCTAAAGAACCGCCGCATAGAGCTGACGAATCAGGAGAAAAAGGATTACTATCCTAAAGAACCTCTTTTTATGCTTCTGTTTACTTCTGTCGCTTTACTGTTTTGCCTTCTGATGGCAAAGATTAAGGGTGAAACGATAGAACCGGAATCTGTATGGTTTGTCGTATTGTTTCCGGTTGTTTTCGCTGCGGTTGGTTACATTACCTATCGGAATAAGAAGAACACGCTCAAACTGCATTACATCAGTACGGCACTCACCCCCCAAGAGCAACAAAAAGTCCTGATACGGCTGGCTAAGGAAAATCAGTGGAAAATAATATTGTGCAACAAACAGCAATTCGTAGCCGATGACATTTGTATGCGCTGGCGTGTGCGTATAACCGTCATTTTCGGGAATCCGCATATGGCTTACAATAGCCGATGCAATCCCACTCGCCGTTGGCACGCTTCCGGTGGCAGGAATTGTGATAACCGGGAAGCAATCCGTCAAGCTATCGAAAGAGAATGGACAACCAAAAACAAGAACTAAAAGGTACGGTATAAACAACAATATGATAGAGTACATGAACATTCCGGCTTTGATCTGTGTCTCCCTGTTGGGTGCGGGAGCCCTTGCCATGATAGTAGGCTCGCTATTGAAAAAGCAGTGGGCTACGGAGGGGAAAAAGACTTCGTTATCCATTTACCTTTTATACCTTTTCGCAATGGCAGGTTCCGGCTGGACATGGTATGATAGCATACACAAAGCCCGTGCGTTGGCAGAAGGCAACCGATACACTTTAGCCACTTATGAAAAAGTGTCGGGTGTCATTAAAGGGGGGCACAAGGTACGCCAGTTCGGTTTTTATGTGGATGGGGTGAAATATAATACTACGACGACATACCCCAAATTCTTGGGTGTCAGCAATCCTTTGCGCATCATAGTGAGGTATGCCATCAGCAACCCTGAATACAATAAGGCTTTCGGGGACGAGTTTGTCCCCACATGGGTACTGTCCCCACCGAAAAAAGGTTGGAAACAATACCCGCCTGCTATTCATTGGGAAGGTGCTGTGCTGGATTCTGTTTATATGCAATCATTACAGGGTAATAATTAATCCGATGACGGTAAGTGCCGTATATACGCAGTTGATATAAAATGCAGCCATCAACAGCCGGGGGATATATTCCGACTTTCTGAATAAAGAGGCAGGCTGGATGATTAGCAAAGTAATAAAAAGAACAATGCTAAAGCCGACCTGGCTCATCAGCAACCATTGCGGATATTCCGTTATGACAGCCGCAGACCATGCTTGGAGCAAGGGAGCTATATTTTGCAGAAATACGTGAGCCGCAAAATATCCCAGAGAAGAAACGGCTTCTTTCCGCTGCCGTAGAAGCGCATTGATAGCATAAACACCTATTCCGGCTTGTCCCAGCAGTATGGATAACTGGAAAAAGTCGAAAATCCAATAGATAGGATTGCTTGTATTGCCATCATTGGCAAAATAATCATAGAAACAGAGTGAGGACACACAACTTGTTGCGACCAATCCCGCACAGATAAATGAAATGATTCTTTTATTCATTGTATTTTTTCTTTCAGATGCTTTTCCAATGCAATATACACTTCTTTCCGGTAACTGACAAAAATAGTTTTATCTGTTTGGAACGAATCTTTCTTATTCCCGTCATAGTGTGGAATATTGGATAAAAACAGTCCATACGAGAAAATCATGTTCTGCTCTATTTTACGGGAAGGCTTGAATGACTTGGCAGGTATATAAGAATAAATACCCTCTTTACAACGGTAGGGCTTATACATTTGCACAACTCCCCACGAGTTTATCTCATCCACCCGGATGCTTCTTTTCCCGAACAGGCTTCGTGCTTCTATTCTATCCTCACAAAGTAAAATCTTACTGGGTAGTGCCCAACAGATTAACAGGATAGACAAAGATATGGGCAACAGGAAAATAAGGAAGACTTTATTCTCACTTAAATTGGCTACACATAAAAAGTAGATCATAAATGAACTGAATATACAGCAAATTGCAACTCCTGCCCAAACAAACTTATTTGTAGGGTAAATCCAGAATGTCTTTTTCCCGGAATCCTTGTCTCTCATATCCAATTCTATTCTTTTATTCCCCATAAACTTTTGAAATATACCTCTTTATCCCAATCCTCAAATCCGATAACGACATGATAAACAGGAGAGCCTTCGGTATAATCCTTTCGGGCTTTCAACGCCTCTATATCCTCTTTTACCGCTTCTTTACCGTATCTATTCACTTTAGCTGTAATGCACGTGACGAGCATGTTCAAATACTCTTGAGTATTTTGATCCGTTTCCTTTAAATTAGAGTCGCAATAGTCAATCACCTTCTCATAATTCAAGTTGGCAGACGCAGTATCTCCCGTAAAATCGGATATGATAGCCTTTAAAAACCAGTTCATCCAAAAAGCACCATATTTTACCTCTGCATCATCCAGCGTGGCAAGTGCCGTGTCAAACTTTCCCTGACAACATTGTATCTGGGATTTTTGCCCATAGAGTGTGTGATAGAACCACGACCTGTCATCATCAGATGTTTGCGACTGGTCTACAAGCACGATTGCCCCGTCAATCAGTTCAATCGCTAAAGCCAGCGAATCCGGATTATTGCGGTTTGCTCCGGCAAGCTGTAATGCCCGTTCAGCAGTTTTGCCAGCCATGACTAACGGTTCATTCTGATCCGTCTTTTTGTTTTTTGAGTTGACACATGCAGTTGCTATCATTGCATGAATTATCAATATGAATAAGATTCTTCCTTTCATTCTCTATTTTGAGCTATTTATTAATTATTTTTCATAATGAAAAATGGGACGGAATAGCATTTAACTCTTTTATTCCCATTGTATTTTATATCAAATATGATTTGAATAAAATTGCTATACCTAATAATACAAGCATTATTAAAGTAACTAAACCTACACTTGCTATCCCAATGAATAATATTTTTTTCTTCTTACTCCATGCTTTTATATTACGAGGTATAAATATATGAACTAATATACTCAATGTTAATCCTAATAGAAGAAATGTTGGTGAATACAATTTATATCCTCTTACAAAGTGGACTAAATCGTCATTTTTATTCCCCATAACAGAATTAACGTAGCAATAATAACAAGGCTTAAAAATAAAATAGCTTTCTTTACTTTGCTAAGGTGTTTGGGATTATTGCTTTTTTTATGATTGTTTACGGTAAAAGAAGCTGCTTGCATTACTTCATACCGTTTTATTTCTTCGCTATGTTGGGTAGTAATAATTTTCCATAAATCTACATCTAAAGGAGTTATTTCTTTTTCATTTTTACCATCGCTATATTTTATTTTAATCAGTTTATGATTAGAAAAATAAAACCCTGTTATCACAGTGTTATTGGATGCGGGCATATATTCTTTACAGGTCACTTTTTCCATTATATTTCTTCCTGCAAAGATTTAAGTCATTTTTGAGCAAACTCTTTTTGTTCAGATGTGTTAGGAAACTCTCGAATATCCGTATAATTAAATATCATGGAAATATCCTTTCTTAAAGCGGGCTTTCCAAGAGTTAAGATATAGACTTTATCAGAAGTACTCATCATTCCTGACTGGTGTGCATTTATCATAGCACCACAACATTTCAGACCAATGCCATTTAACAAAAGCATATCCCGCAACTTTTGAAATGTTGGAAAAATGTCTTCTTCTTGTACTTCATACAGATGATCATCCAATGACACAGACATTGTAAATAGATCATCTTCCATGATATTTATTGTCAGTTCAAATTCTGAATTATCAGCCAACTTGACTGCTACTATATTTTCTTTATATTCTTCCATATCAATTATCATTTATGAATTGTGAATAGCTGGCTGTTAGGGCAGCGCATCCGCTTGTTATTCCCATAGTAGTTCCCTTATGCCCTCTAAGGCACTATATCGTAAATGGTCTGATCGTTATTCTTGAAAATGGTTTGTTCAATCAATTTTCCGACATGAACGATGCTGTCAATATCCGCATTGACTTTCAGGCTTAGAACCGCAAATTTCACATGATCGTAATCTATGGGCGTGTTGTTATAGGTCATTTCGATAATTGGGTAATTATGCTCTTTGGCAAACTGCTTCAATGTATCCAGATAGGGAAGCTGGTCTTTGCTCATGGCTTCAAAATCAATGTAGAACTTTCCGTTATCCTGCATGAAATAAATACAATCCACACCATGGGCACAGATACCCGTAAAATCATATTCCGTTCGTCCTGCCTGTACGTTTTTCAGCACGTCTGGCAACTTATCTATTGTAATCTGTGCGGCTACCGGAATATATGGATTTATACTCTCACTCTGCATAGCTTGCTTGTTTCCATATCCACATCCCAGTAAACCCAGCATAGAGGCAAATATCCCCATCCTTATTATTTTTAAATGTTTCATATTCAAATTACTCTTATGATTTCATCCATTTCATTGAAATAGACTGCAAATATACGTTATGTGTTTCAATCTTATACTCTGATTTTTATCATATATATTCTGATAATGTCTGGTGGCTAATCGACTATCAGAGCAATTCATCCGCTTGTTTTCTGTATTATTTTATTTCTAAACAATATGTATGACACCAATAAACAAAGTAAAAATGGTATTGTAGTATCATACAAGCACATTGTACCAGAAAATAAAATCATCAAAATAGGAATAAGAAAAAATGATAGGGAACTATACAGTATGCTGTTTCTAACTCTTGCAAAGCAGTTCAAGAACAAAGTGATTGCTCCGGTAGATAATGCCAAAATTGACCAAGCCAATGCCATGCCTCTATAAGAAGTATCCATATCTGGTACAGGTTTTATATTTTAAGTCTTTAGCCAAAGAATACCCGTGGTACACAATAGACTAATACATAATATTCCAAACCATATTTTCAATAAGAGTTTGATTATATAGTATTTCTGTTTCATTTTTCGTTTATTTATTATCAAGTTAATGTCTGGTGGCAGCATTTTAATTCGAGCTATCTTTCATCATTATTCGTAGTTGTTTTTGTGTAGGTAATGTTTTCCATCCTTTATCCGGTGCTTTTAGAGTAAACCAAGATGGTACGCTGTCTAATATAAGATGTCGGTCGGGGGCTTTGGCTAAGAATGTCACAAAGTAACGGGTTCCGATTGGAGTATTTTTACTCTCGGCAAATGATATAAAAAAACTTCCTTCATATAAAGTCTTATTGTATATAAATTCATATTTTGCACTTTGCCCTCTATAAGCAGAACCGTATTTGACAAGAGTTACTATAGAATATATGCCATCCTTTCTTACATTGTTGTTTCTAATTGTTGAGACAGCATACAATAGAATGAATACTACAATAGGGATTATGAATTTAAAAATCTGGGTTTGCTTAATCATATTTATTGCTATTCTATATACTTTCATTTTTTTACTCTGTTGGTAATGTCTGGCGGATAATCGACTTTGGGGAGATTGATCCGTTTGTTATCTGTATTGTTACATAATATTTCCAAATAACTCATTGAGCCGTTCCTCATTTATAGGATTACTCCCACGCCATCCGGAAAGCGGCAAGATTATATCAGACCTGAAATTGGTTGTAGCTTTATCACTAACATGACATCTTTCTTCAAACGGTGTAAAGCCCTCAAATAGAGGCTTTATATAAGAGTTTGGCATGATTCCAAGTTCTGCAAGTACCATAAGTTGACCTCGAAAACGATATTTTTCATAACCGGGAACAATCTTTGCCACTCTTATTCTCTGTTCCAACTTACCCGATGTTTCTTCTGCTGGAGCATTGCGAATGTAATCAATAACAGTGCGGAAAACCGTAATGTCATTTTCAGTCGGTTCACAAGGTGGCAATTGGGAAAATTCTTCCAAGTCTATTACATAAGCGTCCCATCCTTCATTCCACGCATAGCCATAATATAACCTAAAAATTTCTTCTCCACGTTGCAACCAGTTATTTACCTTAATTGAGCAAATCGGACAGCACACATCTCCAACAAAATTGTGGATAGGAACGGCTCTTGCAAACAAATAACTTAGAATCGGCTGTCTGCCCCTTGGAAAACTTCCAAATCCACAAACAAAGGTAGACAAACAACTTCTTAGGCTTATATTTTCGTTCTGCAAAACGAACTTGTATTTTTCAATACATTGGTCGTGTGTTAAATGGACAACCTCATTTACAGGATAACCAGACTCTATAAGATAAGCATATTCGGCAGGAGTTAAGTTATTTGTTGCATAATGAATTGTCTTTGTATCACAATCAAACTTATCTCCGCAATCAATTTCACGGAGATAGCCTTTTTCATCTTTGATGTATTTCTTTTTGAAATACACTTTCTTTAATATTTTGAATAACCTATCATTCATATTTTGTTTTTTTATGCAGATAATGGTTTGTGAATAACTGACCGTTAAGGCAGTTCATTCTCTTGTTACCAATATTTCAATCTCCACTTACCCAAATTGTGTTTTTATCTATTATCATAGGACGCAAATTCTTAATAAACTCTATTACAATTTTCATTGATTGTTTATCTAACGTCTTTATATAATCATTTGCCAAATTAATAAGTAATTCAAGATTTTGAGGTATCAATCTTGTATCTCCATATTCATCAATACTCAATCCTGTCTTTGCATGAAACTCCCAAAAGACAGGTTGTAATATTCTCAATTCAACATTATTCAAAGCAAAGTGATGATTATTCATTGTATTGCTAAAATCTAACATTTCAATTATTTGTTTATTGGTAATGGTTTGCAGCTTGCCGCCGTTAGGTGGCACAGGTGCTTGTTATAAGCTAATTTTCGTATTCAATCTTGTAATCTTCATATACATTGAATACAGTTTCACAATCAGATAAAATGCTTTCAAGCAAAGGTTTGACCTCACTATTCCAATCCAACTTACCCAAACCTGCACCTATTTTCGGGAGCGACACAGTTTTAATACCTCTGCTTTCGCATACTTTTTTCAAGCGTTTCAAGCCTTTATTCAGATATGTAAGTTCTGCATGATACATATCCGGTTGTGTAGCGATGTAGATTATACCCGGAGAGAAACCTTTGATTTCTCCTATAAACATATCACCAGCTTGAAACTTGGTGTTTCGTGTGTACTTCTTAAAGAGTTTTTGGATTTCAGGGAATTGACTTGATAGCTTAAAGGCAAGCCCAGTTCCTAATCCTTCTTGTGAGCCAACAGCCACACCTTGCGCTATGTACTCATCTTTGCTTTGCAATATATCTCCCGAAATGTATTTTATCATATTGTTTCCGTTTTTCTGTTGCTTATAATGTTTGGCGGATAATTGATCATTAGAGCAATTCATCCGTTTGTTACCGATAGATTAACTTCCCTAAAAATTTTCCTAATAGAACTCCTGTATTCTTCTCCATCAGGGACGATTTTTATGATTAAATAATCATCTGTTTTATCACTTTTTAGAAAATGCAAATTAACTCCATTGCTCAAGAATAAAACCTTTTCCTCTTGGTCTGATACTTCACCGACAATTTTTAGGCTATTCATGTATTCTGATTTTTCAAGCTCTTTAGCGTAAAACAATCCTAATCTATGTACATACTTGGGGGAATTTCTTAATAACCCGATATTGAAATTTAAAGAATCGTGTACATAATAATGATCTTTATTATCATATACAATCTCAAAAGTTGTCACTTTGTTTATGTTTATCGAAATAATCATTGAATCTGACTCAGGTGTTGTCCATATTTCTGTTGCCATATTTTTAAATTCATTTATTTTAAAATCGGCATATGGATTAATATGTTTAATGCCACCTGACAACAAGTAGTCTTTAATTGTAATATCTAACGTTTTATCTTTCAAATTCATTTTTATTATTTTATGGCATTATTGGTAATGTTTGGCGGATAATCGACCTTTCAGGGGCGATTGATACACTTGTTAGTAGCCAGTTTTTCTATTATTTTGTTTTCTAAATCAATAGGAAACCATACCGTTGAGTAAGAATACTGATTTCGTACCATTTCTTCACGAGTGATAGGAGTTATCGGTATGTTTTTTTCCATATTCATATATCAATTCTTCTTTATTATTAGAAAAATTATAATACAGTAATCTTGAAACCTTATTTTCAATCATATAAATTTTTGCCAACCATGTTTGTAGAGGGGAACTATTTTGTTCCTCAAGGACACTTTTGTCACTTCCAACCAAATTAGACACATAGTAGCAGTTCTTGCATTCTACATAATCGTTCTTTGCAAAATCATATACTTCCTGCCATAAAGAATTAGAAGTAATGGTTGAATATCTCCATATTTGGCCTTCTCTATATTCTATTTTGTGTAAATCAGTAGGATAGATATATAAGGGGTTATTCCCTCCACATGGTATGGCAAATAATGCATCATTGTAATCAATAAAATAAAAAGTTACATCTAAATGGCCTTCTTTATTATACTTACGTATTCTTAAAGGCCTCATTGTATTATCAAATTCATATGAAACATATCCTTTTTTCAAAGGTTTCTGTTTGAGTCTCCTACCTTTATGATACCCACTTGTAATTTTATCTCTGATTAAACTGGGAGTAAGAATACCTAAATCATCGGCTGAACTACTATATAGCTCATAGCATTTAGCTGTTTTCACATGATTTACTATTTCTGTTTGATGTTCTACCATGTGTTTCAATACATCATTTCTTTCTTTTATCAAAGAATCGAAAGCTATATAATAATTTTTCATTTTTCATTTCTTTATACTGTTAATGTTTGACAGCGTTCCGCTTATTCAGTCAGTCTGCTGTTTGTTATCGGTTTTTAATATTATAGTAGCTACTTTTTTATTGCCTGCATATACATCTACGGATTCTATGGTATTTAAAACTTCATGAGGTGCATGATCAACCAGAAAAGCGACCAAGCAATCACTTACATATTTATCAGGCTCAAGTATAAACATTTTAATGCTCCATGCTGAAGGCTCCACTTGCGGTAAAACAGTAACAGCATAACACAACTCATAAGTAGGCAGATTTTTCAATCCGCCCTCTTCTGGTTTGAGCCAATATATTACTCCTTCCTTTTCCATTTTATTAAACCGATAATGGGTTGTGAATAACTGATCGTTAGGGTGGTTCATTCGCTTGTTAGCAATAACTTATTATAATCCCAAATACCATTCTAAAAAAGAATTGAAGTCTTTCCATTGTGGAGACAACTTTCCATTCTGAAAATTGATTAGTTTTTCTCCCAATTCAATTTCGAGAACTTCTCCTGTATTACGGTTATAGAAAAAACCGCCTTCCGCCTCAAAATTATCTAAAGGAAGATATTCTTTCGGTAGTTCCAAATTATTCTGCAGAGCTTCTGCTCTTCGAGCATAAGTTGAATATACAAGAAACCAACATATATTATCTATACTACCAACTCGCCCTTTAAACCTTGTTTCCGTTGTATGAAGACAAAAGAATGCAAAATCACTATTTAAATCAATTCCTAAATCTATCAAAGCCTTTTTATATGCTTTATCTTCTTTTTCCGAATATACACCTTGTTTATTCAAATAGTCTATCACTTTATTACTTAGCATGATTTAATGATATTTTATTTGTTTAACTTTATTGCTAATGGGATGCAGCTTGCCGCCGTTAGGTGGCACAGGTGCTTGTTAGCATCATTCAAAATCCATAAACGTATCATGTTTCATGTAATAATTCAGCCCTTCGATATAGTCATTAATTGAAGCTGAACCTTTTTGATTTGAAACGTTTATCAATACATCTTCAAATTGCTGACCATAATAGAACAACTTTAAAGATTTCTCTTTTACAAAATCCGGATAAAGTTCTTCATCTTCATCGGTTACTATTGGATAAAGTTCCAAATAACACAATAATTCAAGTTTTGCTATATCCTCATTGGAATACAAACAATAATTTGCATCCGTAAAACCATTATCAAGAATATCTTTAGATATTGAATCTATAATTTCTTGTAACTGATATGGTTTTCTCAACTCTAAATTCTTCATATAAAATTTCTTTCTTTTGATGCTAATGGTTTGTGAATAACTGACCGTTAGGGCAGTTCATTCGCTTGTTATCAATATTTTAATCTGCTCTAATGTATGCGAATAATGTTTCTTGTTTGGTGTGAAGTACACTTCTTTCAATATAGGGTTTGCCAACAAGGGAGATAAATCTCCATTTTTGCAATTCCAAAACTTGAATGATGACAAGGATTTCATGCTTTTAATAAATTCCAAATCGTCCAAATCCGAAATGAAAAGATTATGAATATTCCGGTTATTCGCCAGCATAGAATAATCATGTAGTCTGCTATTCTTTTCAAATGAAACTTCTCCGGCATAATCCAAAAGGTTGATACAGCCAATATCGGTTAGCTTTCTATTATGCCCAAAAACTAAGGTATCAATCCGAACCAAATCTTTTATGCCTCGTAAACATTCTATTTGTGATTGATAGATATGTAATATTTTTATAGATTTCCAACCGGAAAACAACAACATATCTTTCCCTGCAAATTTGCTGATAACCGCACTCTCTAATTGTTCCAGCTTATCCAAATTTAGAAAGTTCTTATTATAAAAGATTCCAATATTCCGAAGTGATGAAAAACGAGCAAAATCTATATGCAAATCCACTTTCTGACAATAGAATGTTTTTAATCTTTCAAGAGAGTATATATATTCAAAATTGGATACATTTGTAGTATTAACATTCATAAACGATAGGAATACAATTTGATTAGCCACTTTCTCGAAAAGCCTGAAATCCATTATTGTATCAACAATATTCCATGTGTCAACTTGTAAACCGTCACAATCATTCGCAAGGGCATATTCTATACCTTGTTCAAACTCTTTTGGTTCAAGCATTAATTTTTTCTTGCATTTATTTGTTTCAGAATCATGTATTCGCATACTCAACTTTTTATTGATAATGTTCGGCAGCGTGCCGTTTTAGGCGGTGTGCTGTTTGTTAGCAACTTTAATTGTCATCATTAACCCAAGCATTTATTTCTTCTGAAAAATGTTGGGCTAAAAGACTGATCCAAATATTGTCATTACATCGTTCTGGTATGCAGTTATGTAAACACTCAAACCATTGATCCCAAATCCAATCAAAATCTTCCCTTTCCTGAATCATCCAAAGAAGAAAACTTTTGGAATCCCACTGTGTAATATCTTTCTTTTGAAGGATTCATGCCATGCTATCATATTTATCTTTTGCCTCTCTATGAGAGATTTTATCATTCCAAAAATCTATTGCAGATTGAGTAAAATCAAATATTTGTTGAGGCGTTGCAGGCGCAAAATATCTTAAACCAAGTTGCTCTACCATATCTTTCATGAAATATACTCTACGTCTATGCCAAATTATATCTGCATCCGTACCTGTATCTGCATCAATATTATCCAATATATCAATTAGAACCTCTACTGCACTTAGCCCATTTTGAGAAATTTTAGTCCATTCATTGCTCATAAAACTACTATGCTCATACATCTTTTTGTGTTTACTATGGCAAACAGAGCAAACGCTATTGGGAGCTTCGATCATAAAGCTATGGCAAACAGGACACATTTGATTAGTTTGAATTGAATTATTGTTCATTTTTTCTTTTTTATTTCCAAGTTGCTAATGTTTGACAGCGTTCCGCTTATTCAGTCGGTTTGCTGTTTGTTATCGGTCTATTTCATTACACCTAAAATTTTTTCAAGTACTTCTTCCGGCTTATACCGCAAACTGTCAAATACAGTTTCTTGATATAGCATTTCACGAATAAGCGAAGGTTCTGATAATTCCATGTTTTTTTCCAATAACGGAACATAATAATCGTGTGACAGAACCCACCAAAGTTCATCTTCAGGAAAAGCCTTAACTTTATATTCGACATTATTCTTAGAATGTATTCTTTGTATGATTTCAAGAAGTTCGTCACACGATAATGGAATATGGAGTAATGGTGGAGTCCCTATTGAAAGCCCAAGAGCAACCATACAAATAGAGTCATCTTCCATATATTCAGAAAGAATATCTTTAGTAATAACTTTGTGAGTTAATTCAGAAATTTTTTTTATTATATTCAAACATTTATTGTCCTTTTCACTATCATACCCACGTAGTAACCTCGATATTTGCGGACATATTTTTTCTATTTGAATAATTTTAGGTTCTATTTCTTCTCGTAGTTTCATAAACTTTTTCTTTTTATTGTTTGACCGATAATGTCCGGCAGATAAACAGCCTTAAATGTTTCATCTGTTTGTTAGCAGCCTTTTTTTCGTTTTATAGATTATTTCAGAATATCCATTTGGAAATGATTGGGTAATAGTTTCTAAACTCCCATCGTCCTGATATTGGAATCTGTGAATTAAGTCACCACCGTTTTTGCCATCAATATCATATTGTTTAATTTCAATATGTGTCAAGGCATTTTCATTATAGATGTAATTCTCTTCACGGCTACCACGACTACCACATGACTGTAACCGTTTCAACTTTCCGCCCTCGAAAAAGTAATGGCGTACATTTATCAAACGTTTACCATTATTATATAGAATACTTTTCACAAAATTGTCTGTATAATATAGGAAAGTGTGATAAAACTGATTTTCAATCGAACAACCAACCTTAACTTCGACTATTTGATTTTGATTATTAAACCCGTAAATACAAAGATTTTTGGTGCTTTTTACTGTATCAGGACGCTTTACAGGTTTTCCTTGTCTGAAACCATTACGCTGATAGGAATATGGGGTAAGTTCATAAAACTCGCCCTTATACAACTCAGTCCTGACAACATCGCTTTCTATTTGTTGTCTTATGGTTTCAAAATCATTTTTCAATGCTTCAAATTCAGTTCTTAAAGTTTCTTCAATCATTTCCATTTATTTGGGGTTGCTAATGTCCGACGGATAATCGACTTTCAGGAGATTAATCCGCTTGTTATCTGCCTCTATTCACTTTGATAAGTTTCAACTATATACAAATCAACATTCGGATAATCATTTGAAACTTTTTCCAAAATAGCTTTTACATCATTCCATTTTAATCCGCCTAATCCAGCACCGATCGCAGGTAAAGCTATTGCCGTTACGTTATCACGATTGGCAAACTCAAGCATCTTTATCAATGCCTTTGTGATATACTCTTTTTTAGCTCGTGTTCGCCACGTTGCTTGAGTTCCAAGATTATAAATATGTCCGTTGCCATAATTATAATCAAATACATCTCCGGGGCAAAACTTATCTTCTTTGCACAAATGTTTATATTCAATATACATATCAGGATATTTATCCTTGAACTGTACGGCAATGCCTTTACCCATAGCACCAGCGCAATTACACCCGTGTGCATAACTGCTCACACCCTCGATGCGGAATATGTCGCCTTTCTCTATATATCTAATCATTGTTTTTCTTTTTTTATTGTTAATTTATTCTGGCAAATAACGTTTGACAGCGTTCCGCTTTGTTCAGTCGGTTTGCTGTTTGTTATCATTTTCTACAATCAGGCTTTCGCCCACACCATTTTTGAAAATCACAAAAGAGCCAAGATAATTGTTATTGGTCTCTCTTGGTGATGTTAGTACTGTGTATCCTTGTTTTTCCAAATCTTTGAGATAATCAGTGATTGGTATATCATGGCAATTTATGCCAACAGTACACCCGTTCTTGACGAAATTGATTGGGTAATCGGTATGCGGATTGGGAGTGTGCAAATAAAGGGCATCTTGTTCGCTGTCATTTATATGCAAGACCGCAAACATCTGGATTGGGCGTTCTATACCTTTAAGCCGATTTTCCATAATTGAAAAATGCTTGAATAGCATATCCAAATGCTCTTTATGCTCTCTCCATGATCTATTGCCATAGCCCGACCAATCAAAATGTTCGTGCGCGAGGTTAAACCAAGCCTCATTATCAGATAAGGCTTCACACCAATATCGGTTTACATCCTGCTTATGCAGTTTCCGATAATATTTTTTAAGTCCTCTTCGTTTTTTCATTGTAGAAATGATAATGGGATTCAACTAACTGCGTTTAGCAGTTTAGGTGATTGTTATGTGCCTCATTGTTTTCTTCTATTTGCATAAGAAATATTTCCTGCAAATCTCCACTTATTATTTTACCGTTCAAGGTTAATTCAAAAAATCCTTCTTGGTTGGCAAAAGATGATACGTTATCCAGTTTGGCAAAAACATTAGATAATGTATCAGTCATGATTAAACGGACAAAAGATTTTAGCTCTTGCCGTTGTTTTTCATTCAAATGACTATATAATTCTTTACTATCATTCCATCGCTCATCACCACCGCTCACCGGCAATGTATTTAGAGTGTTGAAATAGCGATTATATAAGTCATTTAATATTTCTCTTTTCAATGAATTAACAAATTCTGAATCATTCATATTTTTCCATTTTTAAGTTGCACATAATGTCCGGCGGATAATCAACCCTTATGGAGATTAATCCGCTTGTTATCCACCACTATTTAGTAAGAGCTATTTAACTTTTTGATATTAAGATTGGAAAATAGTTCTTCATTTTCAACTACCCAAACATCTTCAAGAGGACAATCAATATATCCCCATTCATGCCAATTTCCTACAAGCCATTTAGTGCTCACTGCATAAGTTTCATAATTAGCATCTGAAGGTAATTTGTGCAATATCATACCTGCATAATATCCTGATATAGTCCATAATTGATATGCTTGCACACCTATTTGCTCCGCTACCATAAAATATACGGTATCTTCATAAGGGTATTTACCCTTACATTTTAGGATTGCTCCTCTTGAAAGATATTCTGTATAATCAACTAATTTAACCATTTCATTTTTTTTCTTGGTGGATAATGTTTGGTGGCTAACCGACCTTTTAGGGGAGGTTGAGCCGCTTGTTATCGACCAATTTATACATTTGTATAAATTGAATCTCCTTCACTTAAAAATCTTATACCTTTCAGATTGGATTTTTCACATATATTCTTAAACTCTTCCGTAACAACAATATAAGATTTATGTTCTTTCATACGTACTATCGAAAATTTATTAAGAGCATCCGTTAAGAAAAAGATTTTCTTCATTGTTCTAATACCATATCTTGTTGTTTCTATTACAGATTTATTCAAATCCAAGCATTCTAATGTATTAGTTATATTTAATGCAAAAAAGTCATTAATCTGATTCCCCTTTTTATCTGTTATAACAGCATTAAAAAATTGTAATTCAGAATTTTCAAGAAAAGAAAAAGTGTTTCTAAATTTTTTGCTAACAAGTGAAGGACCTAATGTTGGCAAAAAATCATATTTATCAATGTAAGAATCAATCTTATCAATAGTATAATAGATAGGATGATTGTAGATAACGGGATGACCTTCACTTAAAACAAAGTAATCTAAATCATTCTTTTTTTCATCAAATACAAAGTTTACATCTCTTTTGTAATAGTCTGCTAATTCATAGTATTTCATATTTACTTATATTTTACAATTCTATTTTTTGTTTATAGTCGATAATGAAATGTGGCTAATCACTCTTAAAAGAGATTTAGTCACGTGTTATCAACCTTTTTTCTTTTTATGTCGATTGCCAATAACCAGCAATAATGTTTTCTACAATGCTATTGTTTTGCTTGGCATACAGATATAATGCACCATAGCAGAAAGGATAATTGCCTTTCAATAGTCCATCAAGTGGATAGCCGTCTTCGTCTATTTGCATATAAAAAGAATAGCCATCTTTTTCCAACTGATCATAATAGATTTTTTTATTTTGAACTAAGCGAGGTTTACCACCCAGCTTTACCAAGAAGGGTTCACTTTCGGTTTCAGTATCACAACACTCTTTGTAAAGAATAATATCATGCTTTATAATTACTGGATGTTGTAGCTCTATTGTTATACCTTCCAATGAAACATCATGTTCAATTACCTTGATTGCACAATCGGGATACCTATCCTTATTTAGATAGATTTCCCAATCTTCAGGTAGAAAAATAGAAATCTGTCTTTGCTTATTAGGTAATATGATAGTCATATAAAAAAGATAACCCATTAAAGAAGTATCCTCTTTATCAAAACATACAGGTGGACAACCACCAATCCAACCAAAAAACGGTTTGTCTGTATTGGTGGTGGGGATTGCTTTATATAGAAAACATTTTTTCAGCTCCATATTCTTTGTTTATTGGTTGATAATGTCTATCGGCTAACTAACTTTTCGGAAGTTAAGCCGTTTGTTAGCATTTATTTTTACTTTATCATGATGTTTTTATTGTTGATTTTGATATATTGTTCCCCAATTAAATACTCCCTAATTCATACTGTATATATTTAAGATTATTAGGCTCTAACTTTTGATTATTTAAAAACGCTTGTCGATACTCTTTTAATGTAGAACGATTAGGGGCACTATATTGATCTTCTCCAGTATTTGTATTTTCCCACATACAAACAGGGCAAATATCAAATATTTCCATTTTTCTATATACTTTATAGTTACAACATGGACAACAATATCCTAATAATGACACCGGCTTATCAATTAACTCAATATGAATATTATATAAAGCAAAGAAAATCTCTTCAATGTATTCATTAGTAACTAAATCATTATATGAAAATCGATCAAGTATATACTTATTATTACTATATTTTTGAATCTCTTTAAAATCCAAACTGCTGCTTTTATCATATACTTTTACTTTGGAATTATAATCAGATATTATATCTGCCTTTTCTTCATTTGATAAATGGAGAAGATGGTGGTATTTTATTAACCTAATAGCTTCTTTTCTTTTTAATTGGATCATTTTCTCAGTTTATTTTCAATGCTAACGTTATGCTAACAGCGGTCATTTAATGTTTCGCTGTTATTTTCTATAAGTATTTTATTAAATCTCTTCTTCTAAAATATCGTCCAACGGACTTTTAATTTTGCTTTTGTAAGTGTCTGCAATATGGACGTACATCTCGGTGGTTTTAATATTTTCATGCCCCAACAGTTCTTTTATGATTTTCAAGTCTGTTCCTTGTTCTATCAAATGTGTAGCGAACGAATGGCGAAACAAGTGAGGATATACTCTTTTTGTTATTCCTGCTTCATGGGCTATCTCTTTCAGTTTTTTGGAAACGATGCTTTCAGAGAATTGTACTCCGGCTTCACGTTCAAAAAGCCACTTTTCCGGCTGATATGCTATCCTATATTCTTCCAATTTATTGATAAACGGTTTGGATAGCAGCGTATATCGGTCTTTCTTCCCTTTTCCCTGTCGCACATGTATCAGTGAACGGGAAATGTTTATATCATCCGGTTTTAAATTCAGCAATTCGCTGATACGAAGCCCTGCCGAGTACAACAGCGAATACATGCAATAAAACCGCAAATCTTCTTTAGCTACTGTTAGAAAGTCTTTCACTTCTTCCTTGCTCAACATCCGGCAGTGTCTTCTCACGTTTTGCACGGTTTACCTTGTAGCAGTGACGTTCGTTGCCCAGCACCTTTTCATAATAGAACTTGATCGCGTTGATACGTTGGTTCTGTTGGCAGGAAGAGATATTTTTCTTGTCTATCAGATAAAGCAGGTAGGCATTTATTTCGTCAGGCGAAATCCTTTTCAGGTTGCTTCCGGCAAAATACTGTTGAAAATCTCCGATATAGGTAGTATATACCCGTATTGTATGATTGCTGTAACGCATCTGTTTCAGCTTTTCCAAAAAGCCCGCAGGCAGTTCCGGGCGGATGGTCTTTTCTTTCTCCGGTTTATTTGTAGTGTCTGTTACTTTGGAATAGTCAATAAATGCAAGATTCACATAACGGTCGAAGAACTCTGCCAAAACAAAGTCTTCTGCCGGTAGGTATGCCTTGTCACTTTCAAACAGCACACCCTTCTCCTTTGACAACAATAGCCTTGCAGCATCGTTATTCCCGAAAGCCACCTCAATATACCTTCTCCTTCTCCGTATGGAACGGGAAAGAATCATCCGTTCTTTTTTCCGGTATGTTTTTATATTCTGTATTTCGTCAGGCATATTATCTATATTATATGACTACCTATAAGTTATCTCCTTGTCTATCCAATTACAATATTGGGCAAATTTACGCTATATGCTTCAATTTCTTATTCTGATTTTTATCACATACATTCTGATAATTCATCAATATCAGTATTATGACCTCTAAAAATACGGTTTTGTCCAATCACCCACAAAGGAATCTGTTAGTTTTTTCCTATATCCTATAAAATATAACAATACGGCTCCTCGTTTCGGAAGAATTCCCAATTAACAATGTTAATGCTATTCTTAAAGTATTCCATTCTTGAATAGAAAGAATAAATCTTTTGCACTTAAAAGACTTCTTCTTTATCATCAAAAGCCTTGCTTTAACACTGTGTTAAAACAAAGCTTTGACCGACAAGCAACAAAGCATTCTAATCATCTAATTTGCAGATATATAAATAAAATACTCAATTTGTATCCCCTGAATTCCGTTCATACATTCTGAAAGGAGATAATTACTTTTCTGACAAGTAAAGTTTCATTCTAAATCAATACTAACGTAAGCTATTTATTAGGGCACAGCGATAAATTACAAATAAAAAAAGCCGCAAAATCTTTTTATAGACTCTGCGGCTTGGGTTGTGTGTGCTTTTTTAGATCTTCATGTGTATTAGTTGGCTAATCCCGGATTGGCAGCAATAGCATCTTTCGGAATAGGAATCGTATAGCGTGGATCATCCTGTTCCAATATATAGGTTTCGCCTTGGAGGACTTTCACAATCCGTGGACGCGTAGTACGACGAAGGTCAAACCAGCGATGTCCCTCAAAAGCAAGTTCACGGGCACGTTCATTCAATATTTCACCAATCAAAGCATCTTTATCCATTGTATCCACAGCATTCTTTTTCTCAACATAAGCTACGGGAGTGTAACGTTTCTGCATCAGTTCCAAAAGACGTGTACGTGCCTGCGGCAATTTGTCCAGACGCGCAGCAGCCTCGGCTGCATTGAGATAAAGTTCACCTACACGGAAAGTACAGGAGTAATCTCTTTTCCCTCCTTTAGAACTCTTTCGATTTCCATTTTCATCGGGAGTAGCAAAATAGGCAGCCAATCTCCTGTCACCTTCCTGATAAATAGTAAGAAAAGAGGCAGGAGCCCATGCGGCGTTATTGACTACTGAACTCATAACTTGCTCCAATGCCGTTATGGTTTCAACTGATTCAAAATGATTAGGCAGGACAAAGGAGGCTTCGTTCATATCAACAAGAACAGATTTCTTTGCTAATACTGCTTCAGCAGATTCCAGACATTTCTGCCACTCACCCATATATAGGCTGACACGGGACTGCAATGCATCTACTGCCAAAACGCTGAACCGATAAGAGAAAACTGTTTCCCATTCTTCTTTGTTTATCAGTTCACGAGCCCGTTCGATATCTGACAAAATAGAAATATAAACTTCTTCTACAGTATTGCGTCCTAATGTCTTTTCAATATCCGTATCCAACTTCAAAGGTACTGACTTTGAACTTAAGGCTCCGGGCTTAGTATATGGCTGACCATGTAAGTTTACCAAAACAAAATGCATATAAGCACGAAGTAGATAGGCCTCCCCTACCAACTGGTTCACTACTTCAGGAGTGCCCTCTGTAATTTCTTTTTCATTCTCGATCAACTGGTTAGCTATAAAAAGTACATTATAGAAATTGGACCAGGTAAACTGACTCGTCCCCGGAAACGGAGAAACATCATTCCAACGTTCAATGTCTCCGAATGAATTCCGGTCGTATTCATTATCATTCACCATCATCTCGTCCGAACGAAAACAAGCTTGTCCGCGGTCCTTCGGTACATTCAGATAAGCACGCGCCAATAAAGCGCGATACTCTTCAGCAGTTTGGGGGATCACGCTTCCCACCGGTTTTATGTCCAGATAACTATCACAGGCAGATAGCATCAACAGACAACTCAACAAAGTCAAAACATATATTTTTTTCATCTTCTTTTTTCTGCTTAATGATTAAAAATTTAAATTCAAGCTAAACGTAACTGATTTAGGAATGGGCGGTGCATACGGATTGTACATTGATTCCGGATCGAGGAAATTTTTGTAGCTTGAACCAAATACAAGTAGATTACGTCCTTCAATAGCTACCGAAGCTGACCCCATTCCTAAAGCTTTGGTCATTTTCTCCGGTAAACGATAACCTAAACGCAGATTCTGCAAACGGAAATAGTTCAGCTTCTTCACCCAAATATCCAGATTCCGATATATATCACTCTTTTGATCATACCAATAATACTCATCAGCACGTTTTTCACTGGTAATCAATGCCGGTAAATGTCCGTCGGTGTTTTCCGGAGTCCAACGATCCAAAATGTCACGATTCACATTCTGTCCCCGATCAAAATTGATAGAGTTATAGGAAGGGGTCGTACGTACATATCCCCCTAAATTAAAGGATAAATTCGCTGTCAATTCCCAGTTTTTATAGCTGAATGTATTGATCAGACCGCCGGTATAAGGAGTATCTCCCGAACCCATATATGAATAAAACCCACGTTCTTCTGCCGGAGTTACATCCGAACTAACCGTAAAACCTAATCCATAAGGATCCTGTAAGCGATACAGTTCTTTCAAAGTAACCTTCTTCCCTTCTTTATCATAGAACAGAGGATAACCATCCTCATCCAATCCGGCAGTCTTTATCGCAAAAATAGCACTGACCGGATATCCTTCACGCCCCGGAGTAGTCTGAGCCTCCGGAATAGCTTCCTGCAATACCTTGTTGTTATTGTAGGCAAAGTTGAAGTTCGTATACCATGAGAAATTTTGGGTAGCAACGTTTCGTGTGGAAAGAGATACTTCCACACCTTTATTGGTCATACTCGCCCAATTGACACTGGTCGAAACAAAACCGGTTTCAAGTGGCAACATTTGTCTTCCGATCAGATCTGTACCTTTACGATAGTAATAATCCACACTCAGGTTAATTGCCTGATTGAGTACCGAGAAATCAAACCCAACATTCACGGATTGAGTTTTCTCCCAACGAAGTTTCTTGTTCGGAGCCGAGTTTATATCGATCATATGTTCGGATCCACCCGGTAAAATATTGTCTACCACATATTTGCCCAACAGGAAAGGAGAAGTGTTTTTATCTATATTTCCCTGAATACCATATGAAGCACGAAATGCAAGATTATCCATCCACTTTCCGGCTCCCTGCATGAAAGGTTCATTCGATAACCGCCATAATCCACTTATTGAATACAGAGGGAGATAACGGTACTTCTTATCGACACCAAATAAATCCGAACCGTCAAAACGGATGCTTCCTCCGAATGTATAACGGTTCATCAACGAATAGGAAGCTGTGGAGAAGAAAGAAACATAAGCATTCTCTTTATACGTTTTCTTATGGAGTGGAAATTGTTTGGCGCGATCTTCGTCCGGAAAGATAACCGGCTTCGTGGTCAACGTCTGTCTGTCGAAGCCATATCCCGCGGAAAAGAGTGTCTCATACCAGGTTTTACGCAATTCAGTACCCACCATTATTTCCAGTTCGTGAATATCATTGAAACTATCCCGATATTCTCCCATTGCCTTCCAGGTAATCTGAGAATTCGTGTTTTCATATGCCTTGTGCACGCCTCCGTCCGGTATGAAGTATTTGTTGCTTTGAGAAGCAGAATCCCAATATTTACTGTTCTTACGGGTTAAACGCATTGAGAAACTTTCCTGGTCGGCAATCTGTTCTTTTGAGGCCTTCTCTAATTGCAACCCAAGCTGGGTAGTAAACTTCAGCTTATCATTGAATCTCAGTTCAGCATCGAAAATAGATGAAATCGCATTAATTGTCTCTTCGTTCGATGTATTTTTACGTTCCTCAAAAATATTAAAACCTAAATCTGTATCAGAAGTATTTTGTACATCAAAATCGTACACGTAATTTCCATTTGCGTCGAAAGGCTGATAATATGGATTGGCCTTGCGTGAATAATAAACCGGATTCACTAATCCGTACGTATCTGTCAGGTAAGTTTTGTTATTACGACGGTTAGCAAACAAAGAAGCACCGAACTTTAACATGCGGTTGACTTTATACGAAGTCTTCGCTACAATATTCAAACGATCCAACCCAACACCTTTTACGTTACCGTTTTCTTTATAATATCCGATAGAGGTATAATAGGTTACACGTTCGTTACCTCCCGAAAGGCTCAAACTATACTCCTGATTAAAAGCATCACGAAAGAGAATATCATTCCAATCGGTTTCAGTATCCCGTAACCGGTTGATATCGGCTTGCGCTTCAGAAGTCAATGCTCCCCAGCCCCCGTTTTTGTATGCATCGGTCAGACCATAGCCGGAAATTATTTTAGAAACTCCACCCTTATTATCCCCATAGGCAAAATTAGAACGGAGCAGTTCAAGTTCCAGATCTACTTTCTCCTGAGAGTTCAACAGATTCAAACGCTTGGAACTCAGTGTAGGCATATAAGTAAACTTTGAAGAAAAGTTAATCACCGGCTTCCCTACTTTTCCTTTTTTAGTAGTTATCACAATCACACCATTTGCAGCGCGAGCCCCGTAAATGGCAGTAGCAGCCGCATCCTTCAGTACGGTAATATTTTCAATATCCGCAGGATTCAATCCGGCAATAGACGACTGTTGTATATTAGAAATATCATTCAAGATCTCCGACTGAGGTACATCCGTACCTTCCAATGGAATACCATCCAGAACCCACAACGGATCCTGAGTTCCATTTAATGACGAAGTTCCACGAATACGTATTTTTGCCGGTGCACCGGGTGCACCGGAAGTAGAGGTTACGGAAAGTCCGGCAATTTGTCCGGCCAATGCCTGATCGATACTTTTTACAGCACCAATAGTTTCATCCGAAATGTTCAGCTTCCCAACGGCAGCTGTCAGTTTACGACGTTCTACAGTTTGATAACCGGTCACTACTACTGCATCAAGCATTTGTGCCGATGGAGAAAGAGTTATTTCATATTGATTCTTTCCGGGAACAAGCTTAATTTCCTGCACATCATATCCTACATAGCTACAGAATAGACGAGTTACTCCCTCGGGTACTGAAATATTGAATTTACCATTTATGTCGGTAATCACTCCTGTCATTGTCGGAGAGTTGCCGTCTTTTGACAGATCCTCTGCCTTTATATAGACAGAAGCACCTATCAACGGCATATTATCTTCCGATGAGATCACCACTCCTTGAACTTGCCTGTCGGCGGCAAATGCAGAAGTCAATGCTCCGACAAAAGACAATAAAAGAATAAAAACGTGTCTTTTCATTTGTTACATCCTATAAAATTAATACTCATTTTGAAAACTGTTCTTTAATTATATAAATACACAAAGCCCCTCGCTCAGCAAATAAAATCGTTGAGTGTTTGTCAGAGGGAACTTTGTGTTTTTGGTGTATTTACTTAGAAATGCCTAACGCAGTGTTGATACGCAAAATTAAATCTTTATAATGATATTTGGTGGCTACATCCGATGTACCCAGACGGCTCTGGAGCAAATCTTTAATGCGGAGCAGCTCTCCCCGTTTCACTGAAATGGCATCGGAAATACGATTTATCTGAGAACCATAAAAATTCAGTTCACGGCGTGCCCCCATACGGTCGGTGTATGCCGAACGATGTGCATGATCGTCACAACTGCAAAGCGGTGCCTGATGATCGAACAAGAAATGGTTATCGGTCAACTTTTTGTTCACCTTCACTCCTTCGCTTTCGGCAGCAGCAGTAATCAATGCATCTACAAAGCCTTTTTGCAAATTGCGGGTCATCACATCGGGTAAGCCGCCACGCTCGGTTACGGCAAAAATCCCCTTATGCAGACCATCCATCATTTCCACGGCTGTGAAAGCCTTTCTGCCGTTTACAGACTCATTCTCAAGCATACGCATCAGGCGATTATTTGATAGCAAGTCCCAAAAAATATAGGACTGTGCATTTTTCAACACTTGAGTCGGTGCATTCTCCACTACTCCTAAAGGTGTATTTCTGAGCAGATAAGTATATTGTGCAACCTCCGGATCGAACAACCACTTAGGATAACACAATACTTCATCGAGCAAAAACTTCAAAGCAGCCTGCTGCTTCTCTTTTTCCACAAACGTATAAGTATTCTCGCCATCACCTACGGTTGTATTCTCAATATAAATACCCCCGATATTTGCCATCACATGATAGAGATAATTATTCCATTGATTGATAACTGCGTAATACAAACGTGACGCCTCTTCGTATGTCTGCCCTTTCTCCCCGGTAGTGGTCCACTGGATTATTTGAGGAACAATACGCTTCAAATTGGCAATACCATACTGCGAAGAACGGATGGGGTCATCACCAAGATCCTCGTTCTGCGCACGAGGGTCAACGGCATCCCGGGGATCCTGTGCCTCGCTATACTTGTAAAGCCGATCGGTATGTTTTGCCAGAAAATCCTGCAACAATCCTTTTTCTTCTTCCGGAGTCTGTTTGCCATACCAACGGTAACCATATTCTATGGCAAAAATATCATAAGGTCCGATATGAGGTGACAAAGCTTTCACACCGTCACCGGGCTGTGCCACATAATTAAAGCGGGCATAGTCCATTATGGATGATGAAGTAGAATTCATCCGGTCGGTAAATGCTTTCGAACGGAGAGAGTCGGTAGGAAAAGCCCAAGAACCCATCATATTATGACGTAACCCGAGTGAATGCCCCACTTCATGGCAAGCGACAAAACGCATAGCATCCCCCATCAGACTATCCGGCAGTGTTACGCCGCGAGCTTCGGGACGAACCACACCGGTTTGTACCGTAATCCACTCCTGAAGCATTGAAAGCACATTATGCCACCACATTATATCAGCCTCAAGTATTTCCCCCGAACGCGGATCAAGAATAGAGGGCCCCATCGCATTTGCCTTGGTAGATGCGGCATATGTCAATACAGAGTAGTTTACATCATCCATATCCACCTCCATATCATCGGTAATATCTTTGGCTATAATGGCATTCTTAAATCCGGCACGCTCAAAAGCTACCTGCCAGTCTTCAATTCCCTGTTTGATATACTTCCTCCACCGATAAGGCGTAGAGTTTTCTATATAAAATACAATGGGCTTCTGGGGCTCTACCAGTTCACCGCGCAGATATGCTTCCCTGTCCTCAGGCTTTGGTTCAAGACGCCAGCGGGTAATGAATTGTTTTTTATTCACCCGTTGTTGACCATCACTGAAGTTAGTCAGAGGATTAGTAAAATACCCCACGCGAGGATTATCCAGACGTCCGGTCATCGGCACTTCGGGAAGCAACAGGATAGATGAACTTACCTCCACTGTCACGTAGATAGTAGTAGTCCCTTCTGTGACACGTGTAGTGAGTTCTGAAGTTGCCACTACATTATTATCGAAAGACTTAATGGATAAAATTCTCGATAAGTTCTTTATAGCCGATGTTCCCAGATTAATATTGGTAAATACGTTATTAATACTTGTCTCCGTACCATCATATATATCGTTTACCTTAATCAACATACTGGTAGAGTCATTATTATATGCCTCTATCTTGAAACCGGCTATTAACGGAGATATATAGTTGTCCTTCACCGATTGGCTGATAGCATCTTCGGATGGCGAAAGAGGCAAGGGCCGACTTTGACGGATTAATAATTTATTAGCCGGCTTGTCCAGCTCCAAACGGATCATTTGGTTCTCATAGTTAGTTCCGCGGTTCACTCCGGCCTCATTCAGTTCCGAAGGTACTCGTTGCAGTTTATTTACTACCAGCATATCACGTCCCAACAAAGTGGCGGGAATCTCAAAGTAGTAATCATTCTTCTTCCGGAACACATTGAACATACCGCGATGAGCGACACTATCGCTTCCCGTCAGTTTCTCATACTCATTCTCAACTTTGACGCTGTCTTGGGGATTACTCTTCTTTTTCTTTTTCGAGAACCATCCCATTTCAGAAATAGCGGGAGGTTCAACACGCATAGCAGCGACAGGCTCGCACAAAAATGAACCGGTGGCCACAGTGGTCAGTAGGATTGTTTTTAGTCTCATGTTAAATCTAATTAGCACTTAACCTTATTCTACGCTATGGAATAAGGGGGCGCAAAGGTAACAAAATAGCCCATAATACCTAATAAGAATGATACATTTTGACTTTTTTTCTCTATTTCATGAGTAAATATCACATTTTTATGCAAGTTTTCGATTAAAAAGAAAGTTCAGTTCTCCCCTCTTTCTGTGCTGAAGTGTCCGTTTTCTCGTACAATAATCGTATATTTGCCGCGAAACTAATTAAATAAATTAATCCCATGAAAAACTATTTAGGACTGATTTTCCTTCTTTTTGCCTTTACGGCAATTGCACAAAACAATCGTTCGGCCCTGTTGCCTATGCCCAATCATATAGAGCAACTGCAAAGTAAACCTTTTAGCCTGACAGGCAAAAATATCTCTATTCATCCAGAGCAACCGGAACTTAAGTTTGCGGCTACCACCCTGCAAGCCATCCTGAAAGATCGGATGCAAATAAATATCCCTCTTTCCGGTTCACGGCAATCAGCCATCCGGTTAACTATTGATCCGCAACTAAACGGGAAAGAACATTATAAACTCAAAATAGATCAGAAAGGAATTACCATTAGCGGAGCCAGTGCAGCAGCTGTCTTCTATGGGGTAATGACGGTTGATCAAATACTTTTAGGAGATGTATGTACCACCAATCGGAAAGAAATGGCTGCAGTCAGCATTGATGACGCTCCACGCTTTGAATATCGGGCTTTAATGCTCGATCCTGCCCGGCATTTTTTGCCGGTAGAAGATGTAAAATTTTACATTGACCAAATGGTACGATACAAATACAATGTGCTTCAACTTCACCTGACAGATGATCAGGGATGGAGAATGGAGATCAAAAAGCACCCGAAGCTTACAGCCGGACAACCTTTTTATACTCAGGAAGAACTAACCGATCTGATTCATTATGCAGCTGAACGCCATATTGAAATAATCCCGGAACTGGACATTCCCGGGCATACGGTTGCTGTATTAGCCGCTTATCCGGAATTGGGATGTACACATACCGATACCATTGAAAAGAATGTGGGTAAAACAGTAGATTTAATGCTTTGCGCCAATAATGAAAAGGTATACACGGTATACAAAGACATTATTGACGAAGTAAGTGCTCTCTTCCCTTCACGCTATATCCATTTGGGAGGCGACGAGGCAGTAATAGAAAAAAACTGGACCAAATGCGAACGCTGCCAAAAGATGATGAAAGAACTGAAATATGAAAAAGCATCTCAGTTAATGATTCCTTTCTTCGACCGAATGCTCAGTTTTGTACGGGCAGATGGAAAACAGCCGATCCTTTGGTGCGAACTGGATAATATTCGTATGCCTGCCAATGACTATCTGTTTCCTTACCCCAAAGATGTGACACTCGTAAGCTGGAGATACGGATTGACACCTACTTGCCAGGAGCTGACCCGACAGCACGGCAACCCTCTGATCATGGCACCGGGAGAATTTGCATATCTCGATTATCCCCAGTTTAAAGGTGATCTTCCGGAATTCAACAATTGGGGAATGCCTGTCACAACGCTCGAAACTTGTTATCAATTTGACCCGGGATACGGAAGACCTGCATCCGAACAAGCACATATTCTGGGCGTAATGGGAACGCTTTGGGGAGAAGCAATAAAAGATATCAACCGGGTAACGTACATGACCTATCCTCGCGGACTGGCATTGGCAGAAGCCGGATGGACCCAAATGGAACATCGCAGCTGGGACTCTTTCAAAGAACGGTTATATCCGAACCTGACCAATTTAATGAAAAACGGTGTTTCAGTGCGCGTGCCGTTTGAAATAGTAAAAAGAAAATAATTATTATCCAACATAAACTGTGAATGAGCGAACTTATTGTCTATAAAGCCTCTGCCGGTTCTGGGAAAACATTCACCCTGGCCACTGAGTATATCAAGTTGCTAATACAAAACCCGCGTGCCTACCGCCAGATATTGGCAGTGACTTTCACCAATAAAGCTACTGCCGAAATGAAGGAACGTATTCTCAGTCAGCTATATGGAATACATATAGCTGACCCGGACTCAAATGCGTACCTAAAACGCATCATCGCTGAGACAGGCTGTTCGGAAGATGAAATACGAAAAACAGCCGGCATAGCTTTGAGCTACATGCTCCATGATTACAGCCGGTTTCGTGTCGAAACCATCGATTCCTTTTTCCAATCCGTCATGCGTAATCTGGCCCGTGAACTTGAACTGAGTCCCAACCTGAATATCGAGCTGAATAATATTGAAGTATTAAGTGATGCCGTAGACAGTATGATTGAAAAATTGGGCCCTAATTCACCGGTATTGGCATGGCTACTTGATTACATAAACGAACGCATTGCTGATGACAAACGCTGGAATGTTTCGGATGAGATCAAAAATTTCGGACGCAATATTTTTGATGAAGGGTATATTGAAAAAGGTGACGGTCTCCGTCAACGTCTTCGCGACCCGAACGTAATCCGCGAGTATCGCAAGACATTAAAAGAGATGGAAACAGCCGCTCTTGAACAAATGAAAGATTTCGCTCAGCAGTTTGAAAATGTACTTTCCAGCCAATCGCTAAAGCCAACTGATTTAAAAAACGGTGCTAAAGGGATAGGAAGCTACTTTAATAAGCTCAGGAATGGCATATTGGGGGACGAAATAGCGAATGCAACCGTAGTAAAATGTCTGGAGGACGAAACAAACTGGGCTGCCAAAACTTCCAGATACTATACTGACATTATCGTATTAGCCTCCTCCATCTTAATGCCGCTTCTGCAAGATGCTGAGCAACATCGCTCACGCAATAACCGGATTGTAAACAGTTGCCGGCTCTCAATGCAACATTTAAACAAAGTACAACTATTGGCTAATATTGATGAAGAGGTACGTCAACTAAATCGTGAAAACAATCGCTTTCTCCTTTCAGACACCAATGCTCTGCTCCATCAACTGGTAAAAGACGGAGATTCTTCTTTTGTGTTTGAGAAAATCGGAACAAACATCCGTAATGTGATGATTGACGAATTTCAGGATACCAGCCGGATGCAATGGGATAACTTTAAACTGTTGCTTCTTGAAGGCCTTTCACAAGGAGCGGACAGCTTGATCGTTGGTGACGTCAAGCAATCTATATATCGCTGGCGAAACGGTGATTGGGGCATCCTGAACGGATTGAACAAACGCCTTGGATACTTTTCCATCCGTACAGAAACACTGAAGACCAACCGACGAAGTGAAACCAATATCATACGGTTCAACAACAGTATCTTTACGGCTGCTGTAGATTATCTGAACGAAATACACAATAAGCAATTGGGAAGCATTTGTGAGCCTTTAATTAATGCATATGCTGATGTGGAGCAAGAATCCCCCCGGAACGAACAAAAAGGATACGTTAAAGTCGAGTTTCTCGAATCAGATGAAAAACACGATTATACCGAACAAACCCTTATCAGCCTCGGAACGGAAGTGGAACATCTGATACAATCGGGTATAAAGCTGAACGATATCGCCATTTTGGTAAGAAAGAATAAAAGTATCCCCCGCATTGCCGATTACTTTGACAAACAACTGCATTATAAGGTTGTGTCTGACGAAGCCTTCCGGCTTGACGCTTCACTTGCCATCTGCATGATGCTGGATGCCCTGCGCTATCTTTCCGATCCGGAAAATCGGATTGTAAAAGCTCAACTTGCAACTAACTATCAGTTACAAGTACTTCATACCGAAAACAATCTTAATTCACTGCTCTTCCATAAGGCTGAAGAATTATTGCCTTCTGTTTTTCTGGAAAGGATGACAGAACTCCGTCTGATGCCTCTCTACGAACTACTGGAAGAACTTTTCAACCTCTTTGAGCTGCACCGCATCGAGAAGCAGGATGCTTATTTATTTGCTTTCTTTGATGCAGTGACCGATTATCTTCAAAGCCACTCTTCAGATCCGGACAGCTTTATCCGATACTGGGACGAAACTTTATCTGGTAAAACAATACCAAGCGGTGAAGTAGAAGGCATACGTATCTTCTCCATCCATAAGTCCAAAGGGTTGGAATTTCATACAGTACTTCTCCCCTTCTGCGACTGGAAAATGGAAAATGAAACAAATAATCAACTCGTTTGGTGCGTACCCCAAGAGTCTCCTTTCAACGAGTTAGATATTGTACCGGTAAACTATTCTTCTGCGATGGCAGAATCGGTATACCGGAATGACTACTTGCACGAGCGCTTGCAACTTTGGGTAGACAACCTGAACCTGCTCTATGTAGCATTTACCCGTGCGGGCAAGAACCTGATTATCTGGAGTCGGAAAGGACAAAGAAACACAATGTCTGAGTTATTGGCCGGAGCATTACCGCAAGCAGCCTGTAAGTTGGAGCAAGAATGGGACGAGGAGCAAGTATATGAGTTTGGTGACCTCTGCCCGTCCGAAGATGAAAAAATGGTCGATTCAGGCAACAAGCTTACACGCAAACCTGAGAAACTTCCGGTTAGCATGGAATCCATGCATCCGGATATTGAGTTCCGGCAATCAAACCGTTCAGCCGATTTCATAAAAGGACTTTCCGAAGAAGAATCGGATGACCGCTTCATAAATCATGGACAATTATTGCATACACTGTTTTCTGCCATTGAAACGAAAGAAGATATAGAATCTGCCATCCAAAAACTGGTATTCGAAGGTGTTATCGGCAGCAAAGAGACAGAAGAGGAAATACGTACTTTGACCATGAAAGCCTTCTCTCTGCCTGAAGTACAGGAATGGTATTCCGGCGAGTGGAAATTGTTTAACGAATGCGCCATCATCTACAAAGATAAAGGAGTATTGCAAACCAGGCGCCCTGACTGCGTGATGATGAAAGACGGGCAAGTCGTCGTAGTGGATTTTAAGTTTGGTAAAGAAAATAAGAAGTACAACAAACAGGTGAAAGGATACATGCAACTCCTCTCCCGAATGGGATATAAAAACATCACAGGCTATCTGTGGTATGTGGAAGAAGAAATAATTGAAAAAGTATGAAAACATTTCTCCAGTTGGTCGCACAGGACCTCTATAGCAAGATAGGGAACGATCTGTCACGTACAGCTATCGTTTTCCCAAATAAACGTGCCAGCCTGTTCTTTAACGAGCATTTAGCCAACCAATCCGATCAACCACTTTGGTCACCTGCTTATGTGAGCATCAGCGAACTGTTCCAACAGCTTTCAGTCTTGAAGTTAGGAGATCCGATTCGTCTGGTATGTGAACTCTACAAGGTATTCCGTGAAGAAACGAAAAGCGAAGAATCACTTGACGATTTCTACTTCTGGGGTGAGCTACTGATAAGCGACTTCGATGACGTGGACAAAAATATGGTTGATGCCGACAAGCTATTTACCAATCTTCAGGACCTGAAAAACGTCATGGACGATTACAACTTTCTCGACGAAGAGCAAGAACAAGCGATCCAACAGTTTTTCCTGAATTTCTCTATTGAAAAGCGAACACTGTTAAAGGAGAAATTTATCTCACTTTGGGATAAATTGGGTAATATATATCGTCAGTACCGAAGGAATCTGGAAGAATCAGGACTTGCATATGAAGGTATGCTCTACCGGAACGTCATTGAACACCTTGAGCCTGAATCATTGAAGTACGATCGTTACGTATTTGTCGGCTTCAATGTACTGAACAAAGTAGAGACCCACTTCTTCCGGCAATTGCAGAGTACGGGAAAGGCCCTGTTCTATTGGGACTACGATGTATTTTATACTCAACTTCCTTCACAACACAAACAACGCCACGAAGCCGGAGAATTTATAAATCGTAATCTCAAACTGTTCCCCAACGAGCTTCCGGCCGAATTGTTTGATGAATTGAGAAAACCCAAGAAGGTCCGTTTTATCTCTTCACCCACCGAAAATGCTCAGGCCCGTTATCTGCCCGAATGGATCAGGGAGAACCTGAGTAGTGAAGAAAAAGAAAATGCTGTCGTTCTATGTAATGAAGCCTTACTCCTTCCTGTCTTGCATTCCATCCCGGAAGAAGTAAGGAACGTTAATATCACCATGGGATTTCCACTGGCACAAACGCCGGTATATAGCTTTATCAATGCCATACTCGAACTGCAAACCAGCGGATACCGTACAGAATCAGGAAGATACACTTATGAGGCCGTACAAACTATATTAAAACATCCGTATACCCGTCGTCTTTCGGACAATGCCGAACCATTGCAACGGGAACTCACTAAAACCAACCGCTTTTATCCTTTTCCTTCCGAATTAAAGAAAGACAGGTTTCTGGATTTATTATTCACTCCCCGTAATGGCATTCGGGAGCTCTGTATTTACATAACGGAATTACTGAAAGAGGTATCTATTCTATACCGTCATGAGCAGGAGAATGATGATATTTTCAACCAACTGTACCGTGAATCTCTTTTTAAGAGTTTCACTCTGGTAAACAGGTTACTCAACTTGATTGACAACGGTGAATTGCAAGTGCGTATAGATACTCTGAAACGCCTGCTGAACAAAATATTAAATGCCGCCAATATCCCCTTCCATGGTGAACCGGCCATAGGAATGCAGATAATGGGAGTTTTGGAAACACGCAATCTTGATTTTCGTAATCTGCTCCTCCTCTCGCTTAATGAAGGACAGTTACCTAAATCGGGAGGCGAATCATCGTTTATTCCATATAACCTACGTAAGGCTTTCGGCATGACTACCATTGAACACAAGAATGCAGTTTATGCCTATTATTTCTATCGCCTGATTCAGCGGGCAGAAAATATCACCCTGATGTATAACACTTCATCGGATGGACTAAACCGGGGAGAATGGTCACGCTTTATGCTACAGTTTCTGATCGAATGGCCACATGAAATCAGCCGTGAATATCTGGAAGCAGGCCAATCACCACAAAACAGCCGGGACATCCGTATCACAAAAACACCGGAAATCATTGATCGTTTATACCAGACCTACGATTTCTCACATAACGCCGATGCCTTGATGCTTTCTCCATCGGCACTGAATACATATCTCGACTGTCGACTGAAGTTTTATTTCCGTTACGTGGCACGTCTCAAGGCCCCCGATGAGGTCAGTGCAGAGATTGATTCCGCTCTGTTCGGAACTATCTTCCACCGTTCGGCTCAATTAGCCTATCTGGACCTGACAGCCCACAAACAAGAAATACACAAAGAAGATATTGAACGTTTGTTGCGCGATAATGTCCGTCTGCAAAATTATGTCGATACAGCTTTCAAAGAAGAATTTTTTCACGTTCCTCTTGACGAAAAGCCCGAGTATAACGGAGTACAGTTAATAAACTCAAAGGTTATCACTTCCTATCTCCGCCAGTTGTTACGTAACGATCTGCAATATGCTCCTTTCCGAATGATAGGTATGGAACAGAAAGTAACGGAAGATATCCAGATAGAAGGTCCCAAAGGAATGTTATCATTAAAGATCGGAGGTACGATTGACCGTATGGATAGTAAAGAAGGTACACTTCGGATTGTGGACTACAAAACCGGAGGAAGCCCCAAAGTGCCGGCGAATGTGGAGCAACTATTCACACCTGCCGAAGGGCGTCCCAACTATATTTTCCAAACCTTTCTTTATGCCGCCATCATGGCACGCCAACAAACATTAAAGGTGGCTCCTTCTCTATTATATATCCATCGGGCAGCTTCCGAAAGCTACTCTCCTGTAATTGAAATGGGAGAAGCACGCAAACCCAAACTACCTGTCGATGATTTTTCTGTTTATGAAAAAGAGTTCCGCGAACGACTATTGGCACTACTTGAGGAAATATACAACGACCAAGAGGAGTTCACCCAAACTGAGGATCTAAAGAAATGCGAATATTGCGATTTTAAAGCTATGTGTAAACGATAAAAAGCTCCCACTGGTATAATCACACGAATGAATCAGACAAAATAAAATGGTGCAGACTTATTTTTAGAAATATAGTCTGCACCATTTTTATCTACTTGAATAGTCTGATTCTCAAACGATCCACCCAAACTGCTGAAGCCTTATTTTTTCAGTGGAATAGAAAAATAGAAAGTTGAGCCTTCACCCTTAACAGAAGTAAACCACAACTTACCTCCATTCTTCACTACGAAATCCTGACACAACAGCAATCCAAGTCCCGAACCTTCTTCATTATTAGTCCCGAAAGTACTGAAGTGCGTATCAGTGTGCAATAGTTTCTTCTGACTTTCTTCATCAATACCACATCCGCTATCCTTCACACTAACGATTGACATTCCATCCATATCTTCTACTTTTATGAGGATCTCAGAACCTTCATTACTGAATTTGATAGCATTGCTTATTAAATTGCGTATAACTGTTTTTATCATATCAATATCAGCATATACAGCCTGATGTTCCGGTGCTTCAATACGCAAATGAATATTCTTCAAACCGGCCACCATTGAGAAAATCTCTCCAACTCCCTCCACAACTTCAACCATGTCAATATCCTGATATACAACTTTAAGTTTACCTATCTGACTTTTTGTCCACTTCAACAAGTTGTCCAACAGAGAAAATACATCTTCAGTAGTCTGATTAGCCATGGTCAGCAGTTCGTACATGTCTTCACCTATTTTTTCTTTGGGCAAACTCAAGATCAGCATATTAAGTACCATCTTAATAGATCCCATAGGCGAACGAAGATCATGAGCTATAACCGAATAGAGCTTATCACGCCCGATAATAGTCTTTTTAAGCTCCTCCGTTTTAGCTTCAATAATACGTTTGGCTGCTACTAAAGAAATTTGGTGTGTGACACGGATTATCAACTCTTCCTTATTAAAAGGTTTAGATATAAAGTCATTGCCACCTACCTGAAAACCTTTCACTATATCGGCAGTGCTATTCAGTGCTGTCAAAAAGATAATTGGAATATGAGCTGCTTCGGGATCAGCCTTTAATTTCTGAGAGACTTCAAAACCGCTCATGTCCGGCATCATCACATCCAACAATATCAAATCCGGATTCTCTTTTTTCACTTGATCCAGTGCCTGGGTTCCATTACAGGCTGTCACTATGTTAAACTTCTCATTGGTCAACAATACTTTCAGCAAAAGGACATTTGACATTACATCGTCTACAATGAGAATTTTATATTCCGAGGGATTAATTTCCATATTCATCTTTATGTAGCTTTAATCTTGAGTTCTTATTTTATTATAACGTGTACTTCTTTTTAAAATAATCAATCATACGATCCAGACCTTCATCCAACAAAATTGTAGGCTGCCATCCCAGCTTTTCCTGTGCTAAACTGATATCAGGCTTACGCTGTTGAGGATCGTCATGAGGCAAAGGTTTGAAAGTGATCTTTGACTTCGACCCGGTTTTCCGGATAATCATCTCTGCCAACTGAAGCATGGAAAATTCATTGGGATTACCAAGATTTATAGGTCCCGTAAAATCATCATCCGTATTCATCATCCGAATCATACCTTCGACCAAGTCATCTATATACTGAAAGCTACGGGTTTGCTCACCGGTCCCATAGATAGTTATATCATCGTTCTTCAACGCCTGAATGACGAAATTAGAAACCACTCTCCCATCATGGGGCAGCATCCGTGGACCGTATGTATTGAAAATACGAACAATTTTAATACGTACGTTATTCTGGCGGTGATAATCCATAAAAAGGGTCTCAGAGCAGCGTTTCCCTTCATCATAACAAGAACGGATACCTATCGGATTGACATTTCCCCAATAAGATTCCGGTTGCGGATGTACCTCCGGATCACCATAAACTTCACTGGTCGAAGCCTGCAGAATTTTAGCATTAAGCCTTCTGGCCAATCCTAACATATTGATAGCTCCCATCACCGATGTTTTAATGGTCTGAATGGCGTCGTACTGATAATGTATGGGAGAAGCCGGACAGGCAAGATTGTATATTTCGTCTACTTCAGCACTATATGGGAATGTTATATCATGACGTACCACTTCAAAATGGTGATTATCCATTAAATGGATAATATTTTCTTTTGATCCGGTAAAAAAATTATCCAGACAAATAACGTCGTGTCCCTCGTTGATTAGCCGAGTACAGAGATGTGAGCCAATAAACCCGGCACCTCCGCTAACTAAGATTCTTTTCATGTAATTATTTTATAATGACAGAGGGCAAACGTGCGCCCTCTATCATTTAGATCTGCACAAATGTAAACGATTTGATTAAAATATGCAAGTTTTCCGAACACATATTTTTAATAAAAAGCCACCAATTCTAAAAATTCATTTATACTCCGAACGTGCTGCGCCAGCTTTCAAATTCCGCTTTTTTTTCTTCCGGAATGCTGATTTCCATTTCATCTGCTCGACCCGTCTGTACCAATGTGTGTTCAACAAACTTCTCAATCATGGCATTACTCAGCATAACACACTTCAGTACAATCTCATATGCATGATAAATACGATCAAAAGCATTGAGCTGCGAATACAAAAAACAAAGATGACGCGCCGAATTATCGTGTGCACTCCAGCAATCTCCTTCCTTATACAAAAAAATACGGCTTTTATTGTCTATTTCTCTAAATAATACTTTTTCTAAATCCATAATAATCATTTTTAGGGGTTTAACATAAAAACGGAACTTCCGACTCGGTGTATACAAAGCTACACCAGGATCAGAAGATATTCGTGACCGATAGAATGTTTCTGTTTCAGAAATGCTTTCTCTCTATCTACATTAAACGGCATCAACTCACTTATTATGCAAATAGAGGCTGCAAATGAAAAAATAGTTGCGAATACCGAAACAAGCCAGGGTGCAAATATGTTAAATAAAGAAACAAAGGCTATGATAATAAACGAATTAAATACAGGCTTAATAGAAGCCGCAAAAGAAAAAGTTCCGGCCGGAGCCAATCTGGCAAATACATTGATGGATATCTTATATATAGGTAAAGAAGCTATCTATCGCCGCCTGCGTGGAGAAGTACCATTTACACTGGCAGAAGCTGCTGTCATTTCAAGAAAATTAGGAATATCGCTCGACAAAATGATTGGTGTGAGTTTCAGCAATAACGCAGTATTCGATCTTAATGTAGTACACCATAGTAACACATTCGAGACTTACCATGACATCCTCACAAGATATGTCAATGCATTCGACAGTATCCGTGAAGACCCTACAACAGAAATGGCAACGTCATCGAATATTTTGCCTCAGGCACTATATCTCAAGCATGATATTCTTTCGAAATTCCGTTTGTTTAAGTGGATGTATCAGAACGAAAATATCAGATGTAAACACTTTGACGAACTGGAGATTCCACACAAAATATATGATGCCCAAAAAGACTTCGTCAACATGACACAGCAGATGAGAACTACAGATTACATCTGGGATAATACCGTTTTTGAACATGTTGTGAGAGACATACAGTTCTTCTCGGAAATCCATCTGATATCTGAAGAAGATAAAGAAATGATAAAAGATGATTTACTACTTCTGACGGAAGAATTGGAGGAACTCGCCGGGAAAGGTAAATACGAAACCGGCAATGATGTACGCATCTATATTTCGAATATTAAGTTCGACGCCACTTACAGTTATGTGGCAACCAGCAACAGTCACATCAGCATGATACGTATATATTCTATCAATGCCATTACTACCCAGGATGACGGCATGTTCCGCAGTTTGAAAGAATGGGTGCAGTCACTCAAGAAATTCTCAACACAAATATCCGAAAGCGGAGAGATGCAACGTATACGCTTCTTTAAAGAACAGCGTGAAATAATAAACACCTTGTAACTTTCTTAAAACGAAAAACGAAACAACTGGGGAGAATAGTGACAATTATCGAAAACAGGTGGCATTGCCATCTGTTTTTTTTCATTCCCAACCTGTCTTTCCGACAATTATTTCCCAATCAGAAATACCTTCTTTTTTCCACACATGATATGCCACACAAAAGTTCGGGTTACTTACTCTATATTTGTATATGCCACAAGCTATTACAATTATTACAATATTATTAATCAATAACCCAAATGGCAGTTATGAAAAATTATATCGTTAACGAGCTTATTGCAGCAATGAAAGAGCGGATTCCCCGGGGAATAAATCTGGCTAACTATCTGACAGATGCGCTATGCATGGGAAAAGAAGCTGTATACCGAAGATTACGGGGAGAAGTAGCCTTCACTTTCGACGAGGTTGCACTGGTTTCATGTAAACTGGGGATATCAATCGACCAAATTATTGGGAACCACCAGTCAAACCGGGTGACTTTCGACCTGAACTTACTGCATTCACCCGATCCCCTGGAGAGTTATTATGAAATTATAGAGCGTTATCTTCGCATCTTCAATTATGTAAAGGACGACAGTAGTACGAAGATATATACGGCTTCCAATGTGATCCCTTTTACTCTTTATTCTTCGTATGAATACCTATCGAAGTTCCGTTTATGCAGATGGATTTATCAGAACGGGAAAATACGTACTCCTAACAACTTGTCGGGTATGCAAATACCCGTCAAAGCGGTAAATGCCCACAAATTATTGAGTGAAGCAGTTAAGGCGTGCAGAAAGACTTGTTTCATATGGGATAGTAACGTATTCTACTCGTTTGTGAAAGAAATGAAATACTTTACCGGATTAAATCTGATCTCGGAAACAGACCTGATGCATTTAAAAAACGAACTGGTACTGTTGCTGCATGAATTGGAACAAATATCCGCAAAAGGAGAATTCGGTAACGGAAACAAAGTGGCCATTTACTTATCGAATATCGACTTTGAGGCAACCTATAGCTATATAGAAAAGAAAGATTTCCAGATCAGTCTCCTCCGGGTATATTCCATTAATTCGATGGATTCTCAGAGCCCACGAATTTGCGGGATACAAAAAGATTGGATACAATCGTTAAAAAGACACTCTACACTGATCTCAGAGAGCGGAGAGGCACAAAGAATCAGCTTTCTTGAACAGCAAAAAAGTTTTATCGACACATTATAAGCTTACCCGACGAAGATATGCATAAAAAAGATGGCTACGCCCTTTAGTATATAGGGTGTAGCCATCCCGACGTTTGGGTGTAGCCATCCGCCCCAGATGGCTACACCCTCCCACCTAAACTCCATCGACCTCTTGTTTCCGAATCAACCAACCGTTGATCTGCACATCCACACTAATATAGTTTCCATTGCTATCCATGCCCTTAAAGAACAAAATGATACCATGCTTATCAGCACGATCCAGATATTCCTGCAGAGGTAAATCAGAATATTGCTGAAGCCTCAACGCGTTGAGATACTTATTCAGAGAGATGTCAAGAATCACATTGCCCGATGGCTTATGTGTAATAACCAATCTGTTTTCTTTGTCAGTCATCAGTCGCAATGTGTTCAGTTCGGCTATAGCTCCGGTTTCAGAATCGTTTTCGGTATGGTAAGTAGTATATTCTACTTTCTCGTCCGTTTCATCTCCCAAAAGGCCGTTTTCATGATCGTACCTTCCATTGGGTGAAACGATCCGAAAATCATAATCATCCACATCAATGTTGCTATCATCAAGCATTTGCATGATAATGCGAAATTTTTTCGTATTTTTCAGCAACGAGACAGTAGTGACATCATTATTATATTGCGGAGACACTTCTGCCTGCTTGCCATGCCATAGCAGATGGAGTTCCCTGTCGACCACTCCCCCACCACTCCGGGTTTTCAAGTTATTGACGCTGACCTCCAGATCCGCCAGTGTAGATACTCCGGGAGTGAGTGCAACCTTATCATACGACTCGCCGTACAATCCGGACCAAGCAACAAAAATATACTTCTTGCCTGACATGGATTGAGGTAAAGTCATCAGATAATCCGGTGCAAAAGCACCGGATTTTTCTTCAAGTTCTGTCACAAATACACCTTTTTCATCGAATACATACAAGTTCATCTTGGTTGCCTGCTTATGAAACAGGTCTATGTATTCCAGGTTGTAGTCGTATACAAAGCGGACATAAGAATTGCAATCTTCATCCATCCCGTCTCTGACGCAGGAAGCACATAGCAGAAGGCAGCAACATGCAACCTGTATGTATCCGATAAATCTGTTCATAGCTACTTCAGTTTAGTTTAAATAAGAAAGAATTTATAAAAGTTCCTCTACATTCTGATTACGGATATACCACCGCATAATGTTGACATCTGCCGAGATCCAAGAGGTATCTTCATCATCCGGATCTGTTCCCGGAGGATTGATCACCGGCTGTCCCGGACCAATAATCTTATTGATGCTAAGTTGGTAAACGTTATTACGCACTACACCATAACGTCCATATCCCATCAGTACGGGTACCATATTATTGGAGAAATGGCGAATCAGGACAGTATAATAGCATACTCCTTCATAGTAGAAATTAAGGCCACCCACCGAAAATGAAGCCGTAGGCGAGTTAAACGCATTCGGATTCCATGCCAGTACATCGTTGATAGCCTGTTCCAATCCGGCGTCACGCAATTCCTGAGGAATCAGGTTCCTGTCATTCACCATGTCTCTCATGGCTTCTACTCTGATAGCATTACCTTTGAAATAGTAGAAGCTGATGCCACCACTGTTACGAGTTGCCACCGATCCAAAGCCATTCGGTGTATAAGTACCACTGATCACTACGCGGGTAGTAACGTCATGGCGCTGTTCAACAGCTTCCATTGTATTTTCCAGAGTATAATCATAATCATCAAAATCCTTCGTCAACTCCGGAGTTCCGGACAGGTATTCAAATTGCCCGGCAGGATTTCCACCATTCCATGCACTGAATCCGGTAAAGTTCGGGTCCTCGGCATATCGTTCTTCCCTGTATCCGCTATTGAGCTGTTCCATTTCGCCCGGCACACCACCCGAATTAGCGATAAAAGTCATTTTACGCATCCAATAAGTATACTGGTTGGTTACATCCAGCCCCCATTTCAAATTATCAATCCGGTCTCCGTGCGGCACTACTTCAGGCACCCCACTAACAACCACTTTTGCTACTGCACGCTCTACTTCTACCCTCACCGGATTTTCCTCAGCCATCCGCTGATTATCCTTCAGCTCTACTTCAGGAACAAAAATAAGATCCTGATGATTGGTCATATAAAAGTTATTGTCTGCGGCAATACCATAAGGCTGTATCAACGACTCTTTTGTTATGTTGGCAGCACGTGATAAATAACTTCTGGGATTTCCTTGTTCGGTTATTTCCAGTAATTCGCCGGGAGGATTGATCAGAATAAGCAATTCATAGTCCTGCTTCACCACTTCACGCCCCACCGTCACAAAACGGCTCACTGTAGGAGTAGCCGAAGGCACGTCTTCTCCTCTGACTACATCTCCTCCGGTAAATTCATTCACTCCATCAGTAGATACATTCAGATCCCAGGAGTATCGCACCGTATTATTCTTGGTTTCATACAGCACCATGCGTACATGATTTACCACCTGTTCTTCTGTACGTCCCGAGGTTGTCGGGTCGACTGCCACCCGGGTACCGGCCAACGAACCGGTAGATAAGCGCATGGAGAGAAACGCTTTCTCCGTTGGTTCCGGCACTTCTTTACCGGGACTGCCGCCAGGGTCAAAATTCTCTTCATCGCTACAAGATACCATCATCATCATTCCAGCTCCGATTGCGAGGCCGAACATTAGTTTTTTCCATTCTACTTTCATAGTTCTACAATTGTTTAATTAATAAATACATTTATTGGTCACTCCTGGGTTTTTAGCCAAGCCGCTAACTGCCCCATATTGTATACTGCCGTTTGTATACCGGCATTTATTGCTTTCTCCAGATATTCTCCTCCTTTCCCATATTCCTGTTTCATCAGGTAGGCCACTCCTAAATTATTCCACGCTTCGGGCATATCCAGCTTTTGGAGACGAATAATAGCAGCATCTACAGCACCCTTCTCCAATTCGAGTGCCGCCGTATTAAGCTGTGCTATCGGATCATCGGGATAAATACGAGCAGCTATGTCGAACACTTCTTTAAACTCCTTGCTATCCTTGGGATAGGTATCGGCTACAAGAAACATCTCATTCAGACTGAGATACCGGGGTTTTGTTTTAATCAGTTCTTTTGCTTCATCTACATTGAAAGCACGTGCCACATAGGCAATAGTGTATTCGTTACGACGCAAAGGCGGATAATAGTCTTGCAATAGCATTCGGTAGGTAATGCCCCCATTCAAAGCCTGCAACCGATTCTTTCGCCGGGTAATATCAGTCTCCCCATCGATAAGAGCGAGTATAACCTCTTTATCATTCAGGCGAGAAGCTGCGACTTCATTACGCAGACCTGTCCAGTCTTCTCCCTTCCAATCAACGGTTAACAAAGACCTGTCAACTCCCCCACGATTCCGCAAATAACCGACCAACGCCAATGCCCGATTTTCCGACAACTTCATGTTACGATTGTAATTGCCCTCAGGTGATGCATAGCCTGTAACCTTAAATTCCGTTACAGTCAGGTTGGAGTCATTATGTATCTCATGGACAATCCGATCTACTTCACCAAGTACATTGGCATTATTCTTATAATTGCGTAACAAAACGTGTTTATCTACTTCGAAATTCAGACGGGCCGTATGCGTCTCGCTACGTTGCTTCAACGGTTCCACCGGTGGAGTTACATAGCTCAATTCATACCGGGGCGTAAACACCTCGTCAAATACCGATGTCATGACAATATGCTCATCCCGCCCGACAGCACAATCGGCACAACCGGTCACTTTTTCATGGAAAACAAATCTTGACTGCCGCATCCATTCATCATATGGTAACCTGAGATGGATATCCACCATCTGAGGCATTCCGTTTTTCCGTTTTTCGACAAGCATAGGAAGCGTATCAAAATCAGCAGAGCCAAAAGCCAAAGCTCGTTTCAGGGCCCGATATCGCTTGGGTCCGGCAATCACTACAGGAGCAAACTGTTTCTGTTCCCCGCCTCCGGCAGATTGCAGAATCGGTGTAAGTACAACCATTTGCTGACTACCCAACTTCACGGTTTCCAAATCAAGGGATACATCCAGATTCAACTCCCCTCCCTTCCGGACTACATGATGCTGTCCAAAAACGATATGACCTTGATAAGTATTTTGCGCTTGAATGCCCATGCTATAAAGGACAAAACCCAATATCAGAAAATAAAACCTTTTCATATCTTTCATTTTAAAAAAATTCAACTTAGCGAATAAAATAGACTAAAGAGACAGCTGCTTTAGTAGGACCTACATAATTTTTATGTCCACTCTTTATTTTAGGGCTACAGTTCACACAACGATATTTTTCGTATACCCAATGAGCATATCCCACTCCGACCGAGGCTTCCAGGCTCCAACGCTTACTCAGCACCCACTGATGTCCCACACTGACGCCTCCTCCATAGAAATACCCTTCATAACGATGATCTTTGAGTGAAGGAAACATCTTAAAAGGCAAATGGATACCGGCCACGCTAAATTCACCCCCATGCAGGTGTAGTCCCCAAAAGGTTCCATTGAAACGTTCGCAGGTCCAGTAACGAAATTCCGGCTGTACCAGCCAATGCTTGAAACGCTTGTTCCCCCCCAACGTAAACGGATTGTAACCGCCATACAGGTCGAATGTGGTTTTCTTGCCCAGCCCTATCTCCAATGCCAGATTCGGTGTAGTGGTAGCATCATACAGAAGGTTGTTTTTCAGAGCGACATGCTGTGCACTTATAGCTACTGAAATCGATATTGCGGCTCCAAACAGAATTAGCTTTTTCATACTCGTTTCTTCTATTATATATACTGACTAAAAAACTTGCTCAAAATGAACATGACAAATATCGCGGAATTGTATCATTCCGGGAATTGTATTCATTTCTCTTATAGAAGAAAAAAGAATAATAAAAATTCTAATAATGAGGCTTTAATGAAATGAAGTTGCTAAATGTAAAAAAGGGAGGGGAAAGTTCTGCGTAGTTTCGCTTTCCGCAAACAAAACAGCAGTATGTTGCGATCCGGGCAAAAAGAAGGGGCAAAAAAACAGGCATAGATTCTACACAGAATATGCCCGTCAACGATGGGATATATGCTTGTAAAATCTATGCCTGCAAGATTAATTTAACGGGCAGGCTTCTTATCAACATTTCCCGGCTGGTCCTCTTCAGGAATACTAAAGTCGCGGTTGGCAAACAGATCAGCCAGACCCGATATTTGCTTTAAGCGCAACAACTCATCCCGATCCATACCAATATTCTTCATTATCCATTGGTCGGACATGCCTGCTTTATCCAGTTCGGCAACAATGTGACACATCAATTCTATATTGTGTGTACCCCGGGCACGATTATGGCGGATAGTGGAACTCATACGATTGGAAAGATCTTTGTCGATCACCACTACAGGCAACATCCCATTTTCTCTCTGAAAGATACGTTTGGAGGTCTTCAGCACAGAATAACGATGGAAACCATCGACAAGGATATAAATATCCTTCTCCTTATCATAATAACAAACGCAAGGCATAGTGAACCCATCCTCCCAGATAGAAAGTTCAAGGAGCTTCATTTCCGGAGGAGCCACTATATTGGGATTGTAATCATTGGCCTGTACTTTTTCAACCGGAACCGCAATTACATTATATACCGGACTTTTCTTTATACTCATTGCAATATGTTTTTATATTGTTCGATTACTTGATTTCGTTTACTCATCTCCTCTTTCGTCGGAGAGAATCCCATATACTTGCAAGCATGATCATTTTTCAAGATACAGATACACATACGCTTGTAAGTGGGAATTTCCCTGAATTCCGGAATATCGACATCATCCTGATATTCCATACGAACCGGTTTCTTGTTCGTTTTATAGTTGGAGCTATCCATAACGATAATAGGCACTTTTGCCGCATTCAGTCTACGAATTGTTTCGTCACTCAGACATCCTCCTTTTGTACGCCAAAACTGAACGCTGACCTGCAACTTACGAAGATATCCGTTTCGGGTTCGATCGGGTAAAGTGGAAAGCAGGAAATACATAAATTCCCGCCAGGTATATCCTTCCGGAAGTTTGATGGACTGCCATCCCATCGCATGAGTTCCTCCATACATACTCGTAAAATTGACCCCATTGACACGGCCTATCATTTTCCCCCATGTATTCGGATCAATAGCACGATAAAGTGCCAGGCTCTCTTGCGCCTCACCTATGAACGGACTGGCTACACGCTGACGCTCCAGATTAACTCCTGCCCAGTAATAATAATCATATAGTTTATTGTAATCCCACTTAAATTTCCCGTTAGCTGTCCATACATCCGTTGTCTTCCAGTCATATATAGGGTACGCATTAAAGATATCGTTTCCCACCTTTGAGGTCCATCGATAGCGATGATACATCTGATATTTACGATTGAGATAGATACAACGCCAACGATTGAAACTTTCTTGTGTACGGATACCAATCAGGCAACAAGTACGCACGGCATCCTTTTTAGTATGCAGCCAAGAGGCAAAACGCATCTGGAACTCATAGTCCCACATCTGTATATTATAAAAAGGAAAGTCTTCCTTCGTCATGGCATTCTCAGGCATCGGACGTACCCACAATTCCTTTTTGCTGTCCTCCCACGGACGCCAGAAAGACTGATACATGGATGTACAGGTTGCTACCCGGAACGGTACACAGACACGATATACTTCCAGAATATCCTTATTTTCCTCCAACATACGGGCAATGTAATCGATTGTCATTTTATATTGTATCTCATAATCCATATGGAAAACCCCGAGTTTTATTTTCAGGTTATTCTTACGGATATAATCAATACATAAACTCAATAACACCCCGCTGTCTTTACCTCCCGAAAAGGAAAGATAGACATTATCAAACTCATTGAAAATGATACGCAAACGTTCCTGCGCTAACTCATATACATTTTTAAGAGTAGTTGCTGTTTTAGTCATCATTCATCTTTTTGCATTTTTACATAACGTTTCCATGCCTTCTCTACTATAAACCCATGTTTTTCAAACACTGCCTGATGCTCGACCATGACAACGGCACACAACCGTACTTCCGAGCCGATTGCCTCCAAGGTGGTGGTAATTAATAAAGAGAGTGTTTCACGGTTATCATCACAGACATAATAGTTATTGATAACACAACCGCTTCTCCTCCGCTCCACCGGCATGAAGCCAACAACAGACTTTTTATCTACAGCAATGAACCACACATAGTGTTCAGTCGTTTTAAAAGGATAATTATTATTTGCACTCAAAACATCCGGATTCATCACTAACGGAGCTATAAGTTGGTATAAGCGTTTTTCTGTTCCTTGCACTTGTATTGTTTGTATCATGGTATCAAAGCCCTTTTGGTATATAATCTATGCAAATGGCAAAAATAGATAAAAAATGAAAGCAAAATGCAGATATAACTATAAAAAACCAAAAAGAAAAAAGATGGCACGATTATAAAACATTGTGTCTTTTTAATATAAAACTTCCCGCTTTCCTTTTTTGTTCTTATATAATTATTAAAATAAGAAATAGCTTGACTATGAAATTATTACATATAAAACGACACACCACTTGCCTCAATTATGTATCTGATTACAACATATGCTTTATTCACCAAAGACTCTTTTCAGGAGGCGATTTTAAAGTAGATAATCATCATCACTCGTGCATTTTATTTCTTTTAAAAGGAGAACTCCTGACATCTTGCAGTGAGTTCCACAATCAACAAGTTGCTGAAGGAAACATGATTCTCTTTCCCCAAAACGACCCGAATAAAAGCAAGAGCATGACAGAGACAGAATTTGTATTGCTATTCTTTGACAACCAGATAAATCTTTATAATAAGACGTCTATCGAATCGCTTACCATTCACTCTGAATACGAAAATACTTATTTCTACTCCTTACCTATCTATCCCCCATTGCGACATGTGTTGGATAGTATTTGCTACTATCTAAAACAGAAGGTTCAGTGTAGCCATATACACGAATTAAAACAAAAAGAGGTATTCATGGCATTCGGAACATTCTACAACCAGACAGAAATGGCACATTTCCTGATGCCTATCATAGGACGAGATCTAAACTTCAAGAGTTTCGTACTCGCAAATTACAGACAAGTACGAAACATCAAACAGTTTGCACAACTATATCATTGCTCCGAACGTTCTTTCAACCGTAAATTTAAAAGTTGTTTTCATGATACTCCCTATAATTGGATTCTCACCCAAAAAACACGCCACATCAAAGGGCAATTAGCTAATCGCGATATACCCATCAGTGAGATAGCCCGAACTTTTCACTTTGCCTCACCCTCACATTTCACCACCTATTGCAAAAAAAAGCTTGGAATCACTCCAAGTGAATTCAGAGAAAAAATTGCAGAATAAGAAGTCCTGACCCGAAAAATGGAAAAAATAGAATTTGTATTGCGACGGGAACAAAATAACAGAAATGGCATTTATCTGAACTACGTCAACGGCTACTGGTATACTTATGAATGGTCGGCTTTCTTGTTATGTATGCTCTTCCCGGAAATCGAAGTAAGAAAACTCTTTGGAGTGCAGCCTGAAGAGAGTTACGCCATAGCACGAGTAAAAAAAACAATTATAAAAAAGCTTGAAAAGAAATATCCGACATCCGTGATGGATGACTCCATCAAAATTTTGCTTCCTCCTTTCAACGAAGATGAAAATATCTTCCTGAATTGGAAAGCATTACTCCCTCCATAAAATCGATTATCACAGCGTCTCACTAAGAAAGGCACTGCAGAACAGTACATTGGATATTCAAATATTAGGGGAAAATTCTTATTTTATAGTTAGTCCCCCCCTTATAAATCATTTATCGATATTTAATACGGTTGTATGTTTAATTTCACTCAAAACAAATGAGCTCTGCATTTTAATGATACCGTGTACCTTAGTCAGTTTCTCAAAAACAAATTGATTATAAGCATCCAAATCTTTTAAAACTACTTTAATGAAGAAGTCGTAAATACCACCGGTAGAATAACATTCCATAATTTCATCTATATTCTTTATCTCTTCTTGAAAACGTTTAATATGTTCGTCATCATGAACTGCCAAAGAGACATTACAAAAGACAATTAACGGCAGTCCTATCTTCTTATTATCTACCAAAGCAACATACCCTTTTATATAGCCATCATTTTCCAGCCGTTTGATGCGTTCGTATATCGGAGTTTTGGAAATATGAAGCTTCTCTGAAAGCTCCTTAGTGTTTACCTTAGCGTCTTTCTGTAATACCTGAAGTATTTCAATGTCGGTTTTGTCTAATTGCCCCATAGTCTTTTTTCCTATTTTAAATGGTTTAAGTTCTCCTTTTCAGGAAAATAGAATAGAAAAACAAGCAAATATAGGAATAATATCGTATTTTAAACCGACATATAGGAAAATAATCCATTATAGATAACTTTGCAAACACAAAAGCAATATAAATATATGGAAACAAAGAATCTTTCAAGTGCCACACACAAATGTGTTTTAGTGATTGATAACGCCCAACCTACGGGCATAGTAGCTAACATTGCCAGTGTCTTGTCCATGACACTTGGGTGTAAAGTCAATAACATTGTGAGTCATGATGTATACGATAAACAAGGCGAAAAACATTTAGGCATAACCCAACTCCCAATTCCTATACTTGGAGCTTCGCAAGAAAAGATAAAAGAAATCCGTAAGCTCTTCAATTCTTTAAAAATAGAAGAGCTGGTATTAGTCGATTTTTCTACTATTGCTCAACAATCTAAAACTTATGATGAATACGAACGGGAAATGTATAGTGCCAATGAAGCAGACCTGCACTACATTGGCATTGGAATTTGTGCCGAGAAGAAAATTATAAATAAAGTAACCGGCTGTTTAAGCCTGATCAGATAAAATGTATAAAAGTAAGAATATACTATACCCTATTATCTCTTTACTGACGGTTGTTATACAGGGTACCATTTTTGTCTCTGCCAAAGTATTAATCAATGAAAGATTACCACTGGTAGAGATTCTATTATGCCGTTTTATTTTAGCTTATTCATGTATATGGATAATATCACACGGAAAACTTTGGGCTAATTGCCCGAAGGATGAATTACTTCTTTTCCTTGCGGAATTATGCGGAGGTTCTCTGTATTTTATTGCAGAGAACACAGTTTTGGGAATAACACCGGCTTCCAATATATGCCCGGAACATTGCAACACAACAGAAAGAATCAGAATCATTTGAAAAAAACGAAATAGTCCAAACTATTTGGCATATTCTACTATGCCATAAAAAACAATCGTTATATTTGCTTACGAAACAGGCATCCAATTTGGATATACGTTCGTTGGTCGATGTTGAAACATTCGAAGGAATATTGAATTTTCAATACAAATTAAATCTTAAAACATTATATAAAGATTACATAAAAGCTATTGAATATTATCTAAACCATGACGAATTCCTGAATAAATAAAAGTTGAACTTATGAGAAAGCGATTGTATTCACTTGTCGTACCATTGATATTGGTAGCATGCAGTCAAAAAGTTGAATTGGGTAGTACCGGAATGTATCCGAACTATCAAGTTGGTGAAGTGGTTAGTCTTATTCCGGTAGACTCCCTGACTTATGGAGATGTGATCGCATATTATTCATATATACCCGGCTTTCAGGAGAGGGCATTTAAACGAATTGTCGGACTTCCTGGTGACACTATCCGTTTTCAGGATCAGCAATGTATCATTAACGGCAAGAAGTGCGAATGGGAATTTATACGAAAGCTTTTCTATGAAGATGATGAATGTGAAGAGTATTGTGAACGTCTGCCCAACGGCATAAAGGTAAATATCTGTAAAAGCGTTGTACCCATAGATTCGACAACGGCTACCACGTCTGCGATTGTTGTTCCGGCGGGCAGCTACTTCGTTGCAGGGGATTACAGAAGTGGCTCAATTGACAGCCGTTCGCAAGGATGCATAGCTGCGGATTCAATTATCGGTAAAAGTGCAAAAAGAAAATGAATATCTGAGGATATCCCCGATTTATCATACCACAAAACAATGAATAGCAAGAACTTCAAATAGGTTAAAGTTGATATCACTCAAACGCAACGAATTTTTTGTATACCTAAAGCCCATTGTTCAACGATACAGATGAACTAAAAGAGGGTGTGTCGAAACTCACCACAGAGGACACAGAGTAACATAGAGTGATTTTTAAGTTATTGATTATCAACATTCTTATTCAGTGATAATCTGTGTAATCTGTGGTAAAAAGAGTTTTGACACAGCCCCGGATATATACAGCTCCTATTAAAACATGGAACATTTACTATTTCGCTTCTCTTCCGCTTTGATCCGGGTTTCGCTCTATATAGTATTTGATTCTTTCAGACCAGGGTTTATCTTCAAGTGGAAACACATTAGAGCGTTCCGCCCATTTATTCCACTTAGCCTCCAGCTTTTTCACTTCTTTCGGATATTGAGCGGACAGATCTTTTGTTTCAAATGGATCCGTCTTTAAATCAATTAGTTCCCATGGTTCATTCTGGCTGCCACGTACCAGTTTCCAATGATCGGAAATAATAGCGCAGGAACTTTGGTGTTCAAAGTATAATTCTCTGGGCTTTATTTTTTTCCCATTGATTGAAGGAAGTAAGCTTTTACCTGGCAAATTATCTTTGAAATCCGAAGGGTAAGTGGCTGTGGCAAGATCTATACAAGTAGGCAGTATATCAATAATATGAGCCGGTTGTCTGCAAATCTGACCTCTCATCTTATTTTTTTCAGCATCTCCATAGGATAAGATAAAAGGTGTACTTGTACCTCCCTGAAAACATTGTGACTTATAACTTCTATAAGGGGTGTTACTCAAGTCAGCCATAAGCTGTCCCAAATATCCGCCTTCTTTTGTTGCGCCATTATCACTTAAAAAGATAAATACGGTATTATCCAGCATCCCTTTTTGCCTGATTGTTTCCACCAATTCACCAATTCCGCTATCCACGATTTCAATCATAGCAGCATAAGTAGCCATATCGGTAATCCATTGTTCCTGTTGTTTTCGTGTGAGTGTTTCCCAAGAAGGACGTTTTCCACCAAACTCTTTTTGGAAGACGGGATAATCCATTTCGTCCGGAATGAACTTCAACTTCTTTAATCTGTCGAAACGCTGCTTGCGCAGCACGTCATATCCCACCTTATACCGATTTATGCATTTACCCACGCGATCAGCAGGAGCCTGAAGAGGCAAGTGAGGAGCATAATGAGCCACGTACATAAACATTGGTTTGCCTGCAGGATGTTGTTTGACAAAACTTACTGCCGAATCGGTGATGGCAGTGGTGTAATAATAATCATCGGGAAATTCGGTAATTCGGGTCAGATTACTGTATACGGGAGTCGGTTTATAATAATTCCCTCCTCCGCTCAGGCAACCGTAATATTTGTCAAAACCTCTCTGGACCGGATAGCTACCGTTAGGAGCATCAAAAGCTCCATCCACTGTAACATGCCATTTGCCGCTCATATAAGTGCTGTAACCACTCGCCTTCATCACTTCGGCAATAGTAGGGATGTTTTTCGTAATCTGTCCTCTATATCCGGGGCGATGTTCATCTACTGCCGTCATCCATCCCATGCCCGCCTCATGCTGGTAGTGCCCTGTCAGTAAAGCAGCACGGCTGGGGCAACTTCTTCCTGTATTCTTGAACAGGCTGAAGCGAACACCGTTTTCGGCAAGACTGTCGATGTTGGGGGTCCGGATTTCACTTCCGTAACAACCCAGGTCGGAAAAACCCATGTCATCACATAAAATCAATACAATGTTAGGAGGAGTATTTGTCTGGCCCTTTATACAGGTGAGCCCGGCTCCTAACAAGAATGAAGTATACAATACTCTATTCATATGATTATAATTTAAAATTGAAATAAATATGTGTTTATTCTATCCACAACAAGCCGGGGTAATTATTCAAAGTCACTCTGCTGTTTTTCTACCTCTTTTAGTTTCAGGCGGCTTAATTCCTGTTGCAGGTCAAGGACACGCTTTTCACAATCAGAAGAGACAGTAATTGCTTTTTCGTTTTTACGCCCGTCTGTTGATTGGGCTTGTGCCAGTTCCTCTTTGTCCGCTATCAGAGTATGCTCTGAAGGAAAAGTGGAAATAATCAATTCTGCCGGAACGGGAGTCTGTTTGCCTTGCCATGCCACCGATGCGCGAATCTTGATTTTTCCGGGTGTAGTGGTAGACCTTATCAGCACCGGGGCAGTTCCCCAAAGTACCGGACGGGGATTGGTAAATGTCGCTTCATCGGCAACGAGCTGCCCCTGTCCTTCAATCTCAAATTTGACTTCGTAGTCATTCAAACGTTTGATATTCCCGTCTTCATCTGCGATGGCAGCTATGACTGTCACCATGTCCGAACCGTCCGCTTTCATCTGTACTTTCTCATCGTCCGCCCAAAGCAATAATTTCACGGGACGACGGGCAGGCGTTACTTTATGTGTCACAACCACCTTTCCGTTCATTATTCCTTCCGCCAGGAGATAAGAATCCGCCTGTTTGTTTTGTCGTGCCAACTTTTTGTCGTGCATGACATCAAAGACATCCTTGAACATGATAACCGGTGAAGGCATTCCGGCTTCATTCGCCGGCTTATGGTAAGTATATTGCTTGCCTCCCTTACAATAGGTAAGGCGAACTTCATCGCAGTTGCTATATACTGTCACATCTTTCGGAGAGAAAGGAGTCATCGCATTGGCTATGTAAACCATCGGTCCGTTATCGGCTATCAGTTCTTTGTTGGGTTCGGCAGGACGCTGGGAACAGAACATATAATAGGACATCTTGGGCTGCCGGAAGGCATCCATGATTCCTCCGTAGAACGGATCGGGATGATAGCCTCTCTGGTGGTCGAAGGAGTGCCAGAGGCAACCACCCATATGTTGTCTGGGAGTTCTGTACAGTATATCGTAACTTGTAAGCTGATAATCATTCTTGGCATATCCCTGTGCCTGAATCAGCATAGGCACTTCTCCCCAGCCGCGATTGACCCGGCTTGGTGAGTTTTGAGAGTTCCAGTCATCCACATTATCTCCCCATTCGCGAGTGAAATAACATATTTTAGGGTCTAAATCTTTGGAGTTGAAAGCTCCGCCGCCACCGTTTATCGGATGGGTAAATTGGACGGGAAAATATTCATGTCCGCGTGCCGTCGCATCACATCCGGCATAACAATACGGATATGGATATTCTTCTTTGAGAACATCTACTACCTTCTTGGCGAAATCCGCCGGATACCAGGTTTCGTTCAGGACCGGTTCCCACATCCATACGCAAGGATGATTACGGTCCCGGCGAATCATATTGCGGATATCACTGAATACTCTTTGGGCAAAGATCGGCTTGTCATTCCAAAACTGCCACCCCGGTGTATTGACAATCACAAAGAGTCCTAATTCATCGCAAGCATCCATAAATGCCGGATCTTGCGGACAATGGGCATTCCGGATAACACGCAATCCGGCATCACGCAACTTTTTCGCATCGCGCCAATGCAGGCTGTTGGGCAGGGCATTGCCTATTACAGCATAATCCTGATGACGATTGGCTCCTATCAGAGGATACGGATACGGCTTTCCATTCAACCAGAAGCCATCTTTTCCCTTGAATTCAATGCTGCGGATACCAATACGGCGGCAATATCCGTCAATGATGTTATCGGCTTTGTCTTTCACATAAATGTGCAGTTTGTAAAGGTAGGGAGTGTCGGGTGACCAGAGGTGAGGCTTTTCGACAGTTGCTTTACAGGAAAACTGTCTGGCAATCCCGTTACTCACTGACAAGCCGGTTTCTTTGGTAAGAATGCATTTGTTATCTTGATCATAGAGTTCATACGTTATTTTTCCGCCAAAAGATTTTCCGGAGTTGTTGCGTATATGGGTGTCCAATTTCAACTGTGCAGACAACTCGGACACTTTGTCGAAGGAGACAAACAGCCCGCCTCCGGCAGCCTCGTCTTCATAATTGGGATCGGTAATAAATACCTGGTTGTGGACTATCATCCAGCAGTCGCGGTAAATTCCTCCAAAATAAGCAAAATCCAATGCGTCCTGTGGTTTTCCGGGAGGATAATCGGGATCATCACCATTGTCCGCCCATACGGCAATTACATTATCTTCTCCGTATTTCAGGTATGGAGTGACATCAACGATTACAGGCAGATAACCACCGAAATGTTCCTTCAGCAACTTTCCGTTCACCCATATTCTGGACTTTCCCATAATAGCTTCGAAATGGAGGAATTGCTGTTTGCCCCTCCAACACGGTTCGGGAGTAAAATGTTTCCGATACCAGACCTCACCCTGATAATTGACGCATCCGCTGGCCTCAGTGGGGAGATACTCTATGCCATCCGGCAATGATACGATATTCCAGGCCTTGTCATTGAATCCCGGCCGTTCCGCTCCTTCGATATTTCCTTTATGAAGTCTCCAGGCGGGATTCATACTATACACCGCACGTCCTGTGTTGGGAAGTGAATAAAAGCCGGCAGTGGAATAAGATGGCTGGTAGCCGTCTGCATAAATACCTGTTGCTTCGGTCAACATCAGACAGATAAGCACAATTTTCCAAAAGATTAAAGAAAATCTCATAATTCTTCTATTTTACTAAATTAGGTATTTTTCTGTATATCAACGATAGACTATTTTACTTTCTCATAGAACTTCATCCGGCCAAGGCACTAATTTTCCAGTACTTTTAAATCTCGGACGCTGAGCTTTATTCTTTCTTAAATATTTACCTAATTCATCAGATAACCTTTTCACTATACCGGGATGACTTTGTACGAGATTCTGTTTTTCTGAAAGATCATTGGCTATGTTGAAGAGTTCTTTCTTTTGCGTACCATAGTAGTAGATCAACTTCCAGTCGCCTTTACGGATAGTACAACTGGCTCCGAACCCGGGCCCTTCTTCCCCCCATCCATTGGAGAAATTCCAGAAAAGGGCCCGATTTTTAGAGGTATCCTTTTTACCGGTCAGCAACGGAATAAAGCTGATTCCATCCACACGCTGTACCGTATGGTAACGTTTGATTTTTGCCATTCCAAGAATAGTAGGAAAAAAATCCTCTATAATTACATATTTGTCACATTCAGTCTGCGGTTGAGTTACACCAGGCCAATAGACCATCATCGGTTCGCGGATTCCCCCTTCATGGGCCGATCCTTTTCCACTACTGAGCGGAGCATTTTGTACATACAAAGGCGTGTGCCAGTAAGGCTCCGACGCCAGTCCTCCATTATCCGACATAAAAAGTATGATTGTATTATCCATCAGGTCATTCTTTTCCAGATAATCCATCAGATCCCCAAGGCTTTTGTCCATTCCTTCAATGAGTCCCGCATAAGCAGCATCATTATCTGATAGTCCTTTCTCCTTATACTTCTTATAAAACCGCTTATCTTTTTCCAGTGGCACATGAATGGCATAATGTGCCATGTACAGGAAAAACGGTTGGTTTTCCTGCTTCACTTTATCGAGTGCCCTGACCGCTTCCAAGGTAAGTGCCTCAGTCAGAAAAATATCTTTCCCGCGATACTCTTCAAGGCCGGGAGTAGCAAATTTCGATGGCGCATGGCCTTCATAGGCATTTCCGAAATGTGTAAGTCCCTGATAAGTGCCGGGAGCCCCAGGAGCTCCACCGGCAATATTAACATCAAACCCCATATTCAGCGGATTTTCACCAGGTGTTGAACGTGCGGCAAAATGTGCTTTACCACAATGTATGGTATAATATCCATTGTCTTTTAATAACTGTGCCAGCGAAGTCGCATAGGTACAATGCTCAATCTTGTCCTGTTGACAGAATCCGTTTACATTCCATTGTGGATAGATGAGTTTGTCACTTGGGGCATCATTGGAAGCATTTCTCTCCAGGGTCCAATTGGTGACTTTGTGGCAGGTACTGTTCATACCTGTGAATAAGCTTACTCGACTGGGCGGACTGATGCTATTGGCATATGCCTGTGTGAACTTCATACCTTTCCGGGCAAGACGTTCCATGTTGGGTGTCTCGTAACGTTCATTAAAAGGTGTCTTCTGATTCCAAAAAGGTACGGAAGTATCCTGCCACCCCATATCATCTACCAGAAAAAGAAGGATATTGGGACGCTTGTCCACTTTTATGCCTCCTGCATACATATTACCCGCAAGACATAACAAAAATAAGGAAGCAATTCTTTCCATTTTTAGTTTGTTGTTAAAGAAGAAGTATTGCAAAAGCCTTCTCCCCCCCACTATTTTTTCTCAGGAAGAAAGAGTGGCTACCCAAAGAGCGGTGTTAGGGATATATAATAGTGGCAATTGGTATTTTTACCTACCACCCAGGCTCTTGCAATAACTTCTTTCAAATTGAAATTCTATATGTTTTACTTTACACCAATCGGTCCTTCATTAGCTACAGTAGGCCATCCCGGATTCTGGTAAATAACAGAAGTACTGGGATCATTAGGATCTGAAGCAGTGATTCTGAAATGCGTAATAGCAATCGGATTCAGATAATGTGCTTCACACCAGGAGTATCCGGCATCATACATCAGATTATTTGTTTTAGTAGCCCGATAAGGACATAGATACTTACCACTACTGGCATAGCTTGAAACATTAGAATTCGGTTCGCCTTCCTGTACCAAAAGATTCTTCCCGTCCTTCATATACATATCCTTCAAATCGGATTCCCACAGATTGACACCTTCAATAATGTAACCCTTAACCTGATCCAAGGCTCTCCACCGTTTTAAGTCCATCATACGAAGACCTTCCGCCATGAGTTCGCAACGCCGTTCACGACGTATATTATACAATAAAGAAGAAACTTCTTTTCCTGCCGAATATACCGCCCAGTCTCTCTCTCTGGAAAGGTCCGTATTATTCACTGTCACCGTATAATCTCTCGGCAACCCGGCCCTTTCGCGAAGATCCCCCCAGTAGCCGGCCGCTTCTGAACCGATAGATGTACCGTTATGTTCCATACAATCGGCTTCAATATAATTCAGATACGCCTCGGCTACACGATATACCGGACAGCCTTCGATCGCTGTATTGCCATCACGATACCAATGATCGGAAAGCCCTTTGCGAACCTGATAGCCCGTCACACATTTTAATTCTGTTATATCCAAAAGATTCGGAGCTTCCGGTAGTAAATCGGGAGTACCATTCATGATAGTCGGGCTGAGTGTTTCACCAGGAGTCATCATGAAAAGTTGCAGACGCAAATCTCTGTTTTTACGTACATTCCGTAATGCCCCATCCCCTTTATATTCATCGCTTGCATAGATCGGCTTGCCGTCACGACAAAGGAAGCTCTCCACATAATTCCGCGTATATCCTGTATTTCCTCCCACTCGAATATAATAAGGAGCCGAATGCATGATTTTATACTCAAGGAGATTATATTGACGCCACATTAATATTTCTGAATATCCTTCCAGGTTATCTGCGGAAAATTGGGCAAAATAAGGATTGCTCATTTTATATACGTCTTCATCTGTCTTAACTATTTCATCCGTACAGTCTTTTGCTGTATTCTGTACCAAAGCCGCATTCCCGATTACTTCCTTAGCTGCGGCCTTAGCCTCCTTCAGAAAAAATGCAATTTCTGTATCGATATTAAAACCCGTTATATCCTCCGCCTTTCCCGGCCACCCCGGGCCACCCGGAACTAAAGCCGTACCTTTATGATATGTCAGCCAGGAGGCTTCAAATAAGGCAGCTCTCGATTTCAATAATAAAGCCGCATTTTTGGTTATACGATTCTTTCCACCTGTAATATTATTGCTCAGCATACCGATGGCATTATCCAAATCTTGCAAAATAAAACGGGCGACTTTGTAGCGGGGCTCCCGTTTACTGGCTGCAACTAAAGCCTCGCTTTCGTCCGGCAATGTTTTTGTTATGATAGGAAAATCACCGAAGGTCTGTAATTTAGATAAATAATTTTTAGCACGTAAAAAATACATTTCGCCAATATAATGTTTGATATTGGCTTCCGTACCTTCTATTTCTCCTTTTTCAAAACGGGGTATCACTGTTTCAAGAAAATAATTTGCTTCACGAATAGGCCCAAAATACCAAGGGTCATTATTACTGGGATCACTGTAAGCTTCCGGCACTTTCCATTGACCGGGAATCCACTTATTATCATAACTGGTAGCAGCCTGATTATCGGTTGCATTATCATTTCTCCAAATACCTGCATTGTATCCGCCGTGAGTCGTGAAATTGTAGTGCTTTACAGCATAGGCAGCCAAGTCACTTTCATTGAAGAAGAAGTTGTCCGGAGTCACACTATCCAAAGGTTCCTTATCCAAGAAATCATTGCAAGAAGAAAGAATAAAACTTCCTCCTGCCAACAAAAACAAATATTGAATTATCTTTTTCATACGTCATCAATTAAAAATTAACACTAAATCCTGTGGAGAAAGTACGAGACAACGGATAGGTCTTTCCTGAAGTATATGAATTTGATCCGTATCCGGTACCGATTGTTTCCGGGTCAAAGCCTTGCGGCAATCCCGTAAGTGTAAACAGGTTTTCTCCTGAGAAGAATATTCGCAGATTGGAAATACCCATTTTAGACGTTATCCGTGCAGGGATAGTATAGCCGATCTGCAGATTTTTCAGCCGTACATAAGCGGCATTTTGCAAATAACGAGTCTGCGCCTGTTGGTTTTTAGCATAATTGACAGACAACGGCCTGGGGAAATAAGCATTTGTATTAGGACTCCAAAAATCATCGCCTTCACGAAAAAAATCAAGATGAGGAGTAAAGCATGCTGATTGCCATATGTCACCTGTAGCTCCCCAGAACATATTATCACCTAACCATGCGTCACGTTTTGCTACCCCCTGGAAGAACAAACGCGCATCGAAACCTTTCCAGGATGCATTCAAATCCAGACCGAATTTGAACCGAGGAGAACTGTTACCGATAATCTTCCTGTCTCCCGGGTCATTGAGAGTGGCACCGGAGGTAATTTTACCATCGCCATTCAAATCCCGGTACATGATATCACCCGCACCCCATTTGGTGCCTAAAGCATCCTGTCCGCCATTGGGCAGTGAAGCAAGATGGGCGTCCATTTCTTCCTGGCTCTTGGCTATGCCGATGGTTTCAAATCCCCATATATTACCGCTATATTCACCTGCATACCAAGTGTCGATTTTACCCGTCTTATTAGGATACCTCAAAATCTTCTGGCGGTCATCCGAAAGTAACAGGTGGACTCCATAATTAAATCCTCTGATTTGATCTCTCCATCCCAAATCCAGTTCAAAACCGGTAGACTGCATATCGGCATTGTTCACTTTAGGAACATTCGTTCCCAAAGTGACAGGAAGTTCGGGAGCCGGCCCCACCATATTAATGGTTTTCCGGTTGAACCAGTCAAGGCTTACAGTCAAGCGGTTGCTCAACAATCCCAAATCGAAACCAATATTCCATGACCGCATGGTTTCCCAGCCTAATAACGCCGAGATCAAATCCGGTGCATTCGCTGTGTTGGGACGCTTGTTTTCAATTAGCCAATTAGAGTTAGGATCTTCAGCAACAAACTTCATCAACTGGATATACGGATATAGATTTGTCGTATTCTGATTGCCAAGCTCTCCCCAAGAGCCACGGACTTTCAAATTATTGATAACATCGTTATAAGGTTCCATAAATGCCTCACGCGCCACATTCCATCCGGCAGAGAACGAGGGAAACAAGTTCCAGCGCTTATTCCTTGCAAAACGTGAAGTTCCGTCATAACGAAGATTCATCTCGAACAGATAACGTTCTTTATAATCGTAATTGACTCGACCGAAAAAGCCGGCTGTAGCCCAATGAGTCAGTTGAGACTTGTCAATAGTAGGTTTTCCCGTGGCAGCATTTATATTAGGGACGGATTCTGATATCAAATCCTGCTTCGTAGCCTTAAGCTGTCTCCATTTGCTCATTTCAGCTTGAAATCCTGCCATCACTTTCACATGATGTGCCTCAGCAAAAGTTCTGCTATAGTCACTATAAACATTTGTGTTAAAATAATTGGTACGTTCAGCATTTTCTGTAACTTTCGATGTTTGCCAGGTATCACCCAAATAAGGCTCACCGGCTACATTCATTTGTGTAACCTTTAAAGAAGCCGTATGGGAAAAGTTATCGATCGTTTTATAATTAATCTCCCCGAAAATTTTCCAGTTCTTGACAGGCTCCACTACTACCTGGAATTGTTGGTATAGCCAGTCAGTCTGAGAATCATTGTCACCTCCGTAGAGAATAGGCCGGATGATCGTGTTTCCCATTGGATATCCATTAGGATCTACAGTAGGCTCCATCGGCCAACGTTTGGAAATATTCTGATAAAGAGTATTATCGGTCATAGCAGTAGGCTTGGAATAATCCTTTCTCATGTATTTCATACTATAATTCATATGAAGCCAGGGAAAAAGTTCTGCATTAATCTTTCCTGTCACCGAGTAACGCTGCAATTGATCACGACGGATAGCCATCATGCCTTCCTGCCCCATGTAATTTCCCGAAAAATAATACTGTATTTTCTCCGTTCCGCCACTAACACTCAGCGAATGCTCCTGTGAAAATGCCGTTCCTCCGAATACTACATCATACCAATCCGTATCCGTATTGCCGATCCAGTCCCAAATAGTAGGGGTATTCCTATTAGGCTGAGTAGTAGTGGTAATCACTCCCGATGCATAATCTTTGATAGCTTGAAGGCGGGTATCATCAAACTGTACTGCCGTTACACCGTCATTCCGCTGCATAGTATTGAAATACATAGCATATGTGTATGCATCTGCCACATGCGGCAGATTGATAGCCTGCGACCAACGAAAACTGTTATTGTAATTAACGGTTGCCTTCCCGGCTTTTCCTTTCTTAGTTGTTATCAACACTACCCCGAAAGGTGCACGCGAACCATAGATAGATGAGGCGGCAGCGTCTTTCAGAACTGATATGCTTTCAATATCATTCGGATTCAGCATATTCATATTTCCTTCCATACCATCGATCAGGATTAACGGAGCCGCATTGGAACCAGCGCCGATAGTACCTGTTCCACGAATATTGACCTTCATGTCCGCACCTATCTCACCGCCATTGCCATCGGAAGCATAGGAAAAATTCATTCCCGGAACCAATCCCTGTAAAGCCTGGCTTACGTTGGAAACCGGACGCGACAATAATTCATCAGCATTTACCGTAGATACAGAACCGGTCAGATTCACTTTCTTTTGTGTACCGAAACCTACGACCACGACTTCATCCAATGTTTGCATATCCTCTTTCAGAATAATCGACAAAACTTTGTCACCTTGCGCCTTCACAGTCTGAGATACATAACCTACATAAGAAACTGTGATAGTAGCGTTAGGCGAAGAGACATCCAGAGTGAAATTTCCGTTCAGATCTGTTATCACGCCGTTTTTAGTGCTATTCTCCATAACAGTAGCTCCAATCACCGGATCGCCGGATATGTCCGTCACCTTTCCCTTTATATGTATTGTCTGTTTTACGGAAGATGTATCCGGTATCTTCGTGGACAATATTATTTTCTTGTTATTTATAACATATTTTACATTAGTATTTTTAAACACCTCATTCAATATAGTAAAGATGTTATTGTACCCGGTTGATATTGATACCCGGCGGTTAATATCAACATGACTATCATTATAAAAAAAACTAAATTCAGATTGTGACTCAATTTGGGAAAGTACTTCTTTTACAGTCTGATTTTTTGCTTCCACATTGATTATAGTGCGTTGGGCATAACTGTCGCTGGCACATAGTAAACCAACAAAACAAAAAGAAAACACAAAAAGCAATTTCATAGTTAATGGAAATTTTTTCCAAACGGCAGGCATGGGATTATCCGCCCATAATTGTTGGACATAGTTGTTTTTCTTCATATCTTTGCATGAATTAAAGTTAAGAAATAATTTATTCTGTTTGCGCGCAAACAGTTTAAAGGCTTTCACATACAGGCAGATGTTGGCGCATCATGCCTGTATGTCTTTTTAATTAAGGAGGCTTGTAATGTTTCATAATAGTATCAAATTTAGTTAAACATAAGGGTTCTTTCTAATATATCTCTATAACCCGCTTCTTCTGATCGTTATCTTTTGCCTTAATGACCCGCCAACGAATGCATGATGAAATTTTAAAGTTTTCCAAGATTTCGTCTACATATTGATCTGTAAACATACCGGTGAATGTATATTTGTCATACTTAGAAGTATTTACTATAAAGTCTACATTATAACGTTTCCCCAGCATGCGTAATGCATCCCTCATAGGAGTCCGGTCAAATATCATTTTCATATCTTTCCACGACAATTCCGATTCTCCATTCGTACTCTTTAATAAAATTTCTTCGTTCTTTTTGTTATAAATGGTTTTCTGTCCCGGCTTCATTGTCACTTTACGTTTAGTACCTGCCTGCTGATATATAAATTCTACTTTACCTTCTATCAACGTTGTAGTGACTTCATCCATATTGCCGAATGCTTCCAGATTAAAACGTGTACCCAAAACCTCCACTTTAGAATTTTGAAGCGTTGAAACAATGAATTTGCGAGTGGAATCCTTAGTCACATCAAAATAAGCTTCACCATCCAAGCTTACTTCACGAATATCACCAGTAAAAGCTGAAGGATACTTCAAAACTGAACCAGAATTCAAATATACCAAAGTACTGTCCGGTAATCTAAATGAGGTAATCATCCCAGGCTGTGTACGGATTTCGTATAATTGGGTACGGACAGGCGCAGCAGATCCCGATTGATAGAGCAAAATAAAAATAGTAATTGTCATCGGTATAAGTAAAAACACGGCTACGCGCTGCATCCAACTCCACCAGGGAATATGATACTTGCTTCCCTGCATATGCCCTTTCACTTTGGTTAACTCTTCATTCAAATCTATATTTTCAGCGACTTGCTGTGCGTCGGTCATAAGAAGAAGAGTATAAATGTCAATAGCCTTCTTTTTATTTCCATCTGACGACTTGATCCAGGCTTCTATTTCCCGTACTTCATCTGCTGTCGCTTTACCATCATAATAGCTAATGAGCAAGTCTTCTATATTCGAATAATCCATTTCCATGATAAATTTATTAAAGAGACAACCGGGAAATAAAAAATACTAAACTCATTTTCATAATTAACATTACTTAATATTAATAAACTTTATAATTAACAACAGTGATTGTATATATTTAAAATACAAGCATTATCATTGCAGACATGGAACACAGCAATGAAGATGCATATTTATTAATTGCCCTGAGAAAAGGAGAAGTAATAGCTTTCGATAGTATATTTAAAAAATACTACCCAATTCTTTGCGCATATGGGAATAGGTTTGTAGATAATGAAGAGTCAAAAGAAATAGCCGGAGACGCAATTTTGTGGTTGTGGGAACATCGCCAGACACTCCAGGTTGAAACTTCATTAGGTCGATATTTACTCAAATCGGTATATCACAGGTCACTCAACTGCATTAAGCAGAAAAATTTGAAAAATCAAGCTGATACCATATTTTATGAAGAAATGGAAAAGCTAATACATGGTGTAGAAGCATTTCAATTTCAAGAGCTTTCCAGACGAATAAAAGAGGCCATAGATGGGTTACCAACTTCTTATCGGGAGGCTTTTCTTATGCATCGTTTTACCAAAAAGAGTTATAAAGAAATTGCTGAGATTTCCGGAGTTTCAATAAAAACCATTGCTTACCGCATACAACAGGCAACAAAGCTGCTTCGTGAGGATCTTGCAGATTTACTAATCACCACCCTCGTTTGTGTATTGACAATCATCCGTTAGCTATTGAATTAGTTTTTCCTCAGTTGCTGAAAAAGAATTCTTAGAGTAAAAAATTACTATCAGAGAAGTCCCCTTCCAACAAAAGTAGAAAACATTTTAACAGAGGAAAGTCTTGGTTCTTGATTTTTCTCGTTTGCAAATGCAGCAGAAACAATATTTACCCCATACTCAATCTCTTTCCGGGTAATTAGCAGAAGAGGGACTTCTGATTCTGCCAAGTTTCTACCAATGAAGAATGATATTGTTTTTTGTTCTTCTTTTGGCATATTGTCTATCACCAGAGGAAGTCTTTTCATAAAAAGATTTATGGTATGGGTTATGTGTTCCTTTGTAGGAAAGTGAAAGATTCCTCATCTTTTTTATTCAATCCTAATCATATTACCCAAATTATAATTAAATTTGTCTGAAACCTTAAAGACATACATCCATGGAGCTAACCCATTATATACCAGTTAATACCATAGAAAAATAGATTTGATAATCAAAGAACTTTTGGAAGAAAATCTACTAAACAATAAAGTTCTCCAATTAAGAATCATGAATATGATTAATAAATATAAGATACAACTCTATTTCCTTGAACAACTGACTGAACTAAGGAAAATTAAACAGGTCACGCAAAAGAAAAAGGAAGCAGTATGCCAAGAGGAAAAGGAACTAATACGCCAAAAGAATTTTTTAGTTCCCAACCCAAACGATTCCTATAGCCGAAAGAAATTCAAGAATATAGCTGGAATGACTATCGGAGACATTGCCAAAGCATATAATGTAAAAATAAACGATATATTAGAACTCATTAAAACAAAAAATCCGTACACAAATTCATGTTCATTCACTTCCAAGTTGGAAATAAGAGATTTATTTATCAATAGATCTTACTTTAAAGAAATAATTTCCAATTATTTATCATTCAAAGCACAATGCAAAATACAGAATAACAGTTTTAAAGGTTCTTCTTCAAATTTGGTGGTAAGGAAAGTGTAAGCCCTCGTTTATAGTTGACAAAAAAGCAAGTATCCCGGCTTTCCCCCGAAGAGTCCATCCATGAGGTGAAGAAGCGAATTTTAGAATAAACCATCTGAAAATCAATATCTTTAAAAAGTAAAATTTCTATCTTCAAAAGCTTTGTTTTAACACAGAGTTAAAACTTGTTCTTTGGATGTGAATAACAAGTTCTTTAAATGCAAAAGCCTTATTATTTGCGCATAAGAACCTGACAAACTGCAAAAGGCATTAACAATGTTAATTGAAGAAAGGGATAAGGATGAAGATACCGGTTCAGACGGCGCAAATTCACTTCCGAAACTTGAGTTATCTTATTCAGCCGGTGTCTGTTTTTTCTTATTAAAGCAAGCAAAAAGGACAATTATCAACTTGAAAATAAAGAAATAAAGAATTTACCACCAAATTTGGAGAAGAACCGTTTTAAAGGAAAGAAACACATGGGAATTTATGAACGTAAAGTTTATATGGTAAAACCATTAAAAGCTGTCCTTATCTCCACTCCTATGGGAGGACTAAACAAAGGAAAAGGTAGAAGATAGATAGCTGTGTCTTGGCATGTTACTCAAAAGAAAGGATTAGTCAACAAACTGAAGTGGAATGGGACACCAATAATACCAAAACAAGACAAAGAATGCATTGAATTGCAAGACTGTTCTGAACAAAACTCCATACAGTCTTTTTTGCTTATATGACATAAGGATCTCATCCTTTTACAAAATCACTTTACATGATAAATGATGGACTTAAGATAGAAAAACGTATTCATATAAGACGGAAGGTACAAAATTTAAAAAGTAATCAATATATAACATTCATTAGTTCAGTTAGTTAAAATACATGAATGTTACGCATGGATTGGTCGCACGGGTTACTAATAATCGGTCGCATATTATGCACACCATTTTTAAAAGTGTAGCAAAGGTAAGAACATAAAAAAGCACTAATATATTGAATATCAGTGCTAAATATTTGTTCTCAATTCTCCTTTGCGGTGCGTACGGGACTCGAACCCGTGACCCCATGCGTGACAGGCATGTATTCTAACCAACTGAACTAACGCACCAGTATTTCATTTCTTAATCGCTATCTCTCTCGATTGCGGTTGCAAAGGTAGATATTTATTTTATATCTGCAATAGCTAAGAAAGATTTTTTTTCATCTTTCTTATTCATTTGTTGATTATAAGTAGATTATACCTATCTTTGTGACACAAATTATAAAGCAATAAAAAGAAACATGAAAGATACACCTATCAAACGGCATCTTATTGATGAAACTATCGAAGAATTTCAAATAGCCGACTTTTCAAAAGCAACCATCCGTGAAGTAAAAGCCATAGCAGCGAAAGCAGAAGCAACATCCGGAGTTGAATTTATAAAAATGGAAATGGGAGTACCAGGTCTTCCCCCTCTTCTGTAGGAGTGAAGGCCGAAATAGAAGCACTGCAAAACGGAATAGCAAGTTTATATCCTGATATTAATGGATTGCCGGAACTAAAACTGGAAGCATCAAAATTCATAAAAGCATTTATCAATATAGATCTCAAACCGGAAGGTTGTGTACCTGTCACAGGATCTATGCAGGGTACTTTCGCATCTTTCCTGACTTGCAGTCAATGCGACGAAAAGAAAGATACAATTTTATTCATAGATCCCGGTTTTCCGGTACAAAAACAACAATTAGTTGTTATGGGGCAGAAATACGAAACATTTGATGTTTACGACTACCGAGGAGACAAATTAAAAGAGAAACTTGAAAGCTATCTGAAAAAAGGAAATATTTCAGCTATCATATATTCGAATCCCAATAATCCAAGCTGGATTTGTTTGAAAGATGAAGAGCTGAAGATTATCGGTGAATTAGCGACCCAATACGATGTGATTATCCTTGAAGACCTGGCATATTTTGCTATGGACTTCCGTCAAGATCTAAGCAATCCATATCACGCACCTTACCAACCTTCGGTAGCACACTACACAGACAACTATATTCTACTTATATCCGGTTCTAAAGCATTCAGTTATGCAGGACAACGTATCGGTGTCAGCTGTATCTCTGATAAATTATATCATCGCCATTATCCCGGATTCGACAAACGCTACGGAGGCGGCACTTTTGGTACTGTATTTATCCATCGTGTACTGTATGCTCTCTCGTCAGGAACCAGTCATTCGGCACAATTCGCTATGGCAGCTATGCTGAAAGCAGCCAATGAAGGTAAATACAATTTCCTAAATGAAGTGAAGATATATGGTGAACGTGCCCGTAAGTTAAAAGAGATATTCTTACGCTACGGCTTCCATTTGGTATACGATAAAGATCTTGAAGATCCTGTTGCCGACGGTTTTTATTTCACCATTGGCTATCCGGGAATGACCGGTGGAGAGTTAGCTAAAGAATTGATGTACTATGGAGTGAGTGCAATTTCTTTAGTTACCACAGGAAGCCATCAACAGGGATTGCGTGCATGCACTTCTTTCATTAAAGAGCACCAATATACTCAGTTGGATGAAAGAATGAAATTATTTGCCGAGAACCATCCTATATCTTAAAAAGAGCACACTAAATCGAAAAAAAGAGGAATATTGTTTGTTCGTGTAAAATAAATCTTTAAATTAGGGGCATGAACATCAATTCCGACATATTTAAGATCCAATCGAATAACGTAATGCCATCGAGAGGAAAGATTCTGATATCAGAACCTTTCCTCCACGACGTAACCTTCGGAAGGTCAGTAGTATTACTTGTTGATCATACTGAGGAAGGAAGCATGGGATTGATTATAAATAAACAACTCCCATTGATGCTCAATGATATTATTAAAGAATTTAAATATATAGAAGATATTCCGCTACACAAAGGTGGTCCTATCGGAACCGATACCCTATTCTATTTACATACTCTACGCGAAATTCCCGGAACCCTTCCAATCAATAATGGATTATACCTCAATGGAGATTTCGATGCTATCAAAAGATATATTTTACAAGGAAATCCTGTAAAAGGAAAGATACGCTTTTTTCTCGGATATTCCGGTTGGGAGTGCGAACAACTAATTCAGGAAATAAAGGAGAACACCTGGATTATTTCAAAAGAAGAAAACACCTATTTAATGAATGAAGATATAAAAGGCATGTGGAAAGAAGCTTTAGGGAAATTGGGTAGCAAGTATGAAACCTGGTCCCGCTTCCCACAAGTTCCTTCTCTAAACTAAAATTACCGCTTAGGATTCATACATTGCACAAGTACTGCATCTTTATAACCTTCGTGTGTCAACAGCCAATCTTTCAATACCCCACATTGGGTAAATCCACAAGAAGTAAACAATCGTAAACTGGCCTCATTATCTATAGCTATATGGGCATACAATTGTTTCACAAATAAAAAATTAAAAGCATATTCACAAAGCAGCTTCAATGCATCGGCAGCATACCCCTCCTGTCTATAATTCCTATGAACGGCAATTCCGACTGCTCCCCTTGAATGCAAGGGCACAAAATCAGTTATATCAACTGTTCCCAAAGCACGATTGTCATTCCGGCGCATAATCATCAACCTCAGCTGTTTATCAGCAAACATGTCGCTCTGCGAACCTTCAATGTATTGTTTCAGCACAAAACGAGAATACGGAACTGTAAAACTACTGATATCCCACATGGAAGGATCATTTTCCATTTCGTACATGATATCCAAATCCTCCGGTTCCACTGCACGGAGGTATATTCGCTCATTGGTTAAGAAAGATTGTTTCATCATTTATTCTTTGTTGATATGTAGCTCGGCACGTAATCTTTTCTCTCCCGGAAGACAGAAAAAGGAAGCCGTCAGGCCTATAAGTGCACATAGCGCACCTGTACTGCTAAGTGTAAAGTAGTAACCTGCCAGATTAAACACCACTACAAATTCCAGTAAAGCCAGCCGAACAGCACTCCAAAGCATATAGCGGCTCAATGCCACCGGAAACGTCAGTTGATCTATTTTCTTTGTCAAAACAAAACTGAATAATTTAAGAGAAAGTGGTATACAGACAGCGGTTATCAAAATACCGATTGTTTCAAAAACATAAACGGCCCTTACATTATCTGCTTTTATTCCAACAGGCAACACACCAGCTTCTCCAAGCAGTACCAACAGTAACGGAATGATCCAAAAAGAAATATACTGTATCTTCTGGCTTTTCACAACGCGTTTTATTTGTTCTTCCATTTATTATATATAATGATTATCAATTACAGTAATTCCATTTTAAACGGTTCCGGTAAACGTTGTGCGGTTCACGATACTTCTACCTAATGTTATCTCATCAGTGTATTCCAACTCGTCACCAATAGATACCCCGCGGGCAAGCACACTCAGTTTGACACCCATTTTCTCAAGTTTACGGTAAATATAAAAATTTGTAGTATCCCCTTCCATAGTTGTGCTGAGAGCAAGAATGACTTCATTTATTCCGCCTTCGGCTACCCGACGCACCAGGCTTTCTATCTGCAAATCGCCCGGCCCCACCCCATCCATAGGTGAAATTACACCACCCAAAACATGGTATAGCCCACGATATTGCTGAGTAGCCTCTACAGCCATCACATCCCGTATATTCTCTACGACACAAACCATAGAAGCATCTCGCTGCGGATTTGCGCAGATCTGACAAGTCTCTGTATCAGATATATTATGACACACCTTGCAATATTTCACCTCATGCTTTAAAGTTATAATAGAGCTTCCGAAAGCTTCTACCACAGATGTATCCTGACGCAATAAATGAAGCACCAGTCTCATAGCTGTTTTCCGTCCGATACCCGGCAATTTAGAAAATTCTCCGACGGCTTTTTCAAGTAACGTCGATGGATATTGTTGATTCATATACAAACAAGTATATCTATTTAATTTTCAATAAAGTATATATCAATACGCATAGAAGCAACAGATTTAATATAAAAGCACTTCAACTCTCCCATAAAGATATTGTATACTTAATGAAGCACAAAGATACGCATATTTTATAAATGGCAAATCTGCCACTGATAAAATAGGAGACTTATTCAATCGACCTGTTCATTTCTTCTATTACAATTTCCGAGACAACCTATCATTACGGAACTATAAAAACAGCTCAGAATAACGATCACAGACACATACCGCAATCAGGTTCGACACCGCCGAACGATCATTTTCAAGTATCAGATGATGAAAATTAATATCAAATATTCCTAAATGTTCAGATCATATTTCTTACGACATGAACAAGTGCAGTTCCCGATGGCTACCCCTTATACGTTGAACAACCAACGGCACATTTTTGTTATTATAGCTAAATAACTAAAATTATGAACTTACAAAAGACTACTTTCTATCTATTCACCCTCATTAGTTTAGTGCTTACATCCTGTAGCAGCGATGATGAAAACAAAAATGATACGCAGGTATTAGTCACTGTGATCAGTGCTGATGACAAACCCCTGTCTAACGAAATCGTCCAAATGTTCGATGAAAAAACTTATGAAGAGTTCAAAAAGGATAATCGAACGACTCCTACAGCATATGCATTAACCAACTCTAAAGGAGTGGCCACTTTCATTTTTACTTATGATGAGTGGTTCGAGTCAAGTAAAGACAGATTCTTTACTTTCGCCGTTCAATATGGCAGTGGTACGGAGAACTATGAAATATGGTCTTCGGGACGTACCATACGTTCGGGCTCAGTTACACAAATAGAGTTGAAGTTAAAACCTTTGTAAACGGAAAGCGGTTTTATAAGCGGTTCCAGGTTATAATCTCACGGAATTACTTTTAAAACCACTTTTTAGATTTTATCTTCAGCAAATTCCTTTTTTCACAAATATCAAACAGATCAGAATGAAAGCCGCATATTTTTAACCAGTATTTAAAAACTCCTATGCCCATCCGCCAATTCATAGCTATTCTGAAATGAACTGAGTTTCGGCTCGTTTGTGCCGGGCATTCCTTCGTCATTTTGAGAACGAAAATAAAAAATTATCTTTGCTCCCTAAAATACAAAAACAATGCAAAATATCATTATTACATTTATCGTCTTTTTCACACTCAGATTGTTGTCCTTGGCCTATTCCATTCGTAACGAAAAACGTCTCCTGAAAAACGGAGCTGTACAATATGGTAAAGTTAATTCGTTATTACTGACATTAGCGCATGTCGCCTACTATTTATCCGCTCTCTATGAAGCGTATATTTCGGGAACTACCTTCAACTGTTTCTCCGTGTGTGGTGTTCTTGTAATGGGCTTTGCCTATGCTATGTTATTCTATGTCATCTATAAACTACACGATGTATGGACAGTGAAACTTTATATTGTTCCCGGCCAACGCATTGAAAAGAGCTTCCTTTTCAGGACGGTGCGACATCCCAATTACTATCTGAATATCATACCTGAGCTAATTGGAGTTGGTTTACTCTGTAATGCCTGGTACACGCTATTTATCGGGCTACCGATTTATGTATGCTTGCTGGCTGTACGTATCCGACAAGAAGAGAAGGTGATGAAAAAACTACTGGAAAACTAAATCCATTTCACCACAGACTACACAGATGAGCACAGATTCTTTAATCTTATTCTCAACGAAATTAATTATCAATCCGTGTAATCTATGGTGAAATCAGAACCATTACAAATCTGAACTGAATCAGCTCCCACTTCTCACCGCTCCCAAACTGCCTCAAACAGAAACTTTTTATCCGTAACCTGTATTTGAATCGTTCTTTATCCATTATTATTTCTAAATTTGCCGGACTTATTTATAAAGCACCCCAGTCATAATGAAAACTATATCAAGAATCGCTACCGTTCTCGCACTATTGGCCAGCATTATTCCTGTCTATGCCGTCATGGGCATCGTATTAGATCCCAATGGCGATGGAAATCTGTTAATAACACTCGGCACCCTGACACCTATATTGGGTGGCCTTTTGATGGGTATCGTGAAGCTCGTGAAGAAATCACCAAAGTCTGCCACTATTTATTCTATAATAAGCCTCTCAGTTTCGGCAGTTGTTTATGCCGTCATATTGACATAAATATGGTTATTCATCATTTGCTTATCAATCGTTAATATCTAAATAAACGCAGCATAGGCGGGTGTTTCAACTGTTACAAGAGGGTGTGTTTACCTGCAACAGAGCGGTGCGGGTGATTACCAAACTTTTATTATTTATTCGTCTATAAATATTGCTGATCCATATATAAAATTCCATTATAGACCCGTAGAGATAAATATCAAATTTTAATTAGCAATCATCGTTTGCAAAATAAGTGTTACCTTTGTACCCGTTATGATGATACTTGTCACTATTGTATGTTACTTTGCCATTCTCTTGCTGATAGCCCGTATCACCGGACGGAAAGGAGGTTCGAATGCAGCGTTTTTCAAAGGAGAAAACCAGTCTCCGTGGTACATCGTTGCTTTCGGAATGATTGGCGCATCCATTTCGGGAGTGACTTTCGTATCTGTACCCGGCATGGTAAAGGCGATGGATATGACGTATATGCAAACTGTATTCGGATTCTTTTTCGGTTACCTGGCAGTTGCCCATATACTCCTCCCACTCTATTATAAACTCAACCTGACCAGCATATACACTTATCTGGATACCCGTATCGGAAAGCGCGCCTACCGTACAGGAGCTTCTTTTTTCCTTCTTTCGCGTATGCTGGGCACAGCTGCAAAACTATACCTCGTCTGTCTGATTCTATATACCTATGTGTTTCGCGACATGGGCATACCATTCTGGAGTATTGCTGCCGGATCGGTAGCCTTAGTCTGGATATACACTCACAAGAGCGGTATTAAAACTATCGTCTGGACAGACACCTTACAGACCTTCTGTCTGATTGCCGCACTGATCTGTATCCTTGTTTTTGTCACAGCAAAACTAAATCTTGACTTCAACGGAGTCATACAGACAATCAGTAACAATGAACACAGCCGCATTTTTGTATTTGACGACTGGATGTCACGCCAGAATTTCTTCAAGCAGTTTCTGAGCGGGATTTTCATTGTTATCGTTATGACCGGACTCGATCAAGACATGATGCAAAAAAACCTTTCTTGCCGTAGCCTGCGTGACGCACAGAAAAATATGTATTGTTATGGCTTCGCATTCGCCCCGCTCAACCTGCTGTTCCTCGGCCTTGGCATTTTATTACTGGTCCTTGCTCAGGAGATGCAGCTGGAGCTTCCGGCAACCGGTGACGATATCCTGCCTATGTTTGCTACTCAAGGGTATCTGGGAGAAGGAGTGCTGATTCTATTCACAATCGGTATCATTGCCGCCGCCTTTAGTAATTCGGATTCGGCTTTGACCGCCATGACAACGAGCTTTTGCATCGATCTGCTCGACACAGGGAAAGACACAGAAGGAATAGCCCGTAAAAAACGAAACCGGGTACACATCGGGCTCTCTATTCTGCTTGTTTTCTTTATCTGCCTTGTCGATGCATTGAACAATCAAAGTGTTATTGATGCCATTTACATCATAGCTTCCTATACATATGGCCCTCTTTTGGGAATGTTTGCTTTCGGTTTGTTTACCCGACGGCAAACAAACGATCGGTACATACCGTTTATTGCGATAGTTTCACCGCTGATATGTTACGCAGCCGATAGGCTTGCCCGTCAGGAAACCGGCTATCAGTTTGGTTATGAATTACTGATGCTGAACGGTATGCTTACTTTTGCAGGGATGTGGATTGCATCAAGAAAAGCAACTAAAAAATGAATTTAAAAACTAACAAGAAATATGGAAATAACCAATGCTAAGTTTGTAATTAGTAACACGGACGTGAAAAAATGTCCTGCAGGCACCTTTCCCGAATACGCCTTTATCGGCCGATCCAATGTGGGCAAATCCAGCCTCATCAATATGCTGACCGCCCGAAAGGGACTGGCCATGACTTCCGCCACTCCCGGTAAGACAATGCTTATCAACCATTTTCTGATCAATAACAGTTGGTATCTGGTTGACCTCCCCGGATACGGATATGCCAGACGAGGCCAGAAAGGACAGGAGCAAATACGCACTATCATCGAAGACTATATCCTCGAGCGGGAACAGATGACCAATCTTTTCGTATTGATAGACAGTCGGTTGGAGCCCCAGAAAATAGATATAGAGTTCATGGAATGGTTGGGTGAGAACGGAATCCCCTTTTCCATTATCTTCACCAAAGCAGACAAGCTAAAAGGAGGACGACTCAAAATGAATATCAACGCATATCTGAAGGAGTTACGGAAACAGTGGGAAGAACTCCCCCCCTACTTCATCACTTCATCGGAAGAATGCCTTGGTAGAACAGAAGTATTAAATTACATCGAATCAATTAACAAAGAACTTTATTCAAAGTAAAAACAGAGATATCAAAATGAAAAGAGAACTATTATCATTGGCAGTTCTTGCCACACTGCTGTTTGTACCGGCCACAGGTCGTGCACAATCCATTAAAGATCTATTCAACAAAGACAATATTTCCAAAGTGGTCAATGCGGTCACCGGGCATACCGAAACAGTGGATATGACCGGAACCTGGCGTTATACCGGCTCCGCCATTGAATTCGAATCGGAAAATCTGCTGAAAAAAGCCGGAGGAACGGTTGCCGCTTCCGCTGCCGAACAAAAACTGGATGAACAATTAGCCAAACTCGGCATAAAAGAAGGGCAACTGAGCTTTACGTTCAACACAGACAGTACTTTTGTCAGCACTTTAGGCAAACGCAAGCTGAACGGTACCTACTCTTATAACCCCACAACCGGTATGCTCCAGTTGAAGTACATGAAATTGATCCCCATGAACGCAAAAGTCAACTATACGACCCAGCAAATGGATCTTCTGTTTGAAGCAGATAAGTTACTGAAATTAATCACTTTCTTATCCAGTAAAAGCAGCAGTGCCACTCTCAAGGCCATCAGTTCATTGGCAGACAGCTATGACGGCATGATGCTTGGATATGAACTGAAACGATGAGAGCTCTTGAATGATGAACGGTAAACAACGATCAACGATGAATAATAAAGTAATTAGCGAGTAAAATAGGTTATCATAATTCTCTCTGTTAATCGCATTATTCATCGTTGATCGCTTATTGCTTATCATTCAAAAACCTTCATCGTTTGCTTTCCGTCAAAATACACCCATCCATCATCCTCACAATACGGTTGGCCTCCCGCGCATTCTCTTCCGAGTGGGTCACCATTACAATAGTTGCCCCATCCTTATTCAACTCTTTCAACAAGGCCATCACCTCATTACCATTGGTAGAATCAAGATTACCTGTCGGCTCGTCCGCTAATATAATCCGCGGATTCGTCACAATGGCCCGGGCTATAGCTACACGCTGCTGCTGACCTCCGGATAGTTGTTGAGGATAATGTTCCGCACGATGGGCAATCTGCATTCTTTCCAACGCCTTGTTCACACGTTCCACACGTTCACGAACCGGTACTCCGGCATACAGCAATGGCAATTCCACATTTTCAAACACAGTCAGCTCGTCTATCAGATTAAAACTCTGGAAGACAAAACCAATATTCCCGTTCCGCATATCCGTCCGATCGTTTTCCGAGTAGCGGGAAACCTCTTTGTCAATGAACCACAGCTGCCCCGAAGTAGGATTGTCCAGCAAGCCCAACATATTCAGCAAAGTTGATTTTCCACATCCCGAAGGCCCCATGATTGCTACAAATTCTCCTTCTGATATTTCGATGCTAATTTCGTTCAATGCGGTAGTCTGCACACTTTCTGTACGAAATATCTTTGTCAATCCAATTGCTTTTATCATAATCTTTCAGTTTTTTTATTATTCATATCTCAATGACTTTACCGGATTTTGTGAAGCCGTCCGCCAAGTCTGGCCAATCACCGTAAGCAAGGTGATACCGGCTATAATCAGTCCCACCAACGGAAACAGCCACCAGCTGATCGCTGTTTGATAGGCAAAATCGCTCAACCAATAGTACATCAGGAGATAACCCGACGGACAAGCAATCACAAAGGCAATGCCCACCCATTTCAGGTATTCCAGACAGAACATCTTTACAATCCGATCCGAATGGGCACCATTCACTTTACGGATACCGATCTCTTTAGTACGCTGCCGGGTAGAGAGTGAAACCAGCCCGAACACTCCCATCATGGCTATAACAATAGCAAGTACGGTAAACGAAAACAGCATCCGGCCTTGTTGTCGCTCTTTCTCGTAATTCCGATTCAAAGCATCTGAAAAAAACTGATACTTAAACTCCTTGACAAACAGGGGAGCCATCTCCTCAAACTTCTTTTGAATAAACGCCAAAGTTTCCTGCTTATGCTCCGGAGAGATCTTAATGTGTATATTCACCAGACATTCCGGACTGTACATCAGGTATGCCGGTTTAATTTTTTCACGCAACGATTGAAAATTAAAATCCTGCACAACGCCCACAATACGTTTCTTAAAACTCCCCACACCAAAACCTCCGCTAATCTCCATACCCACGGGATCAGACACATTCATTGCCTTCCAGGCTGTTTCATTAATAATTATCGGAAAATCATACACTCCACTAAAATAAGCTCCGCCATCTGCCTTTAAAATCTCTCCTTTCAGAAGTTTCAGTCCGAAGGTATTCACAAAATTGCCATCAGCCCAGATACACATCATCCGCAGTGAATCGACCTTTCCTTCCGCATCCGTCCACTGCAATACATCACCCTGCCCCTTGCTATCTTCCATATAATCGGCAATTTCAGCCCCCATCGAAACACTGAGGATATTCGGATTCTTTAGAATTTCTTGTCGGAATCCATCAACGTTATACCATAAACTCGTATAGACAGAAACTATATTCTCTCTATTCAGACCTAAATCTTTATTCTGTAAATAATTCAATTGTTTGAATACAATGCCGGTATACAACAGCAGCGTGATGGCAATAACAAACTGTACGCAAAGCAGACCGCGTATCAGGCCTCCCTTTTTTCCCGACTTTTGTCCTCCTTTGAAAGCCATCAGCGGATTTATGGCCGAGAGATAAAATGCCGGATAACTGCCGGAAAGACATCCCACACCGACAATTCCCACAACAATATAGACCAATACACTCCAGCTGAATTGCAGGGTAATATCTTTACCCATCATCTGATTGAAGAGTGGTAAAAGCAGTTCTGTCAGGGCTAATGCCAACACCAGTGAAATGAACGCCTGCACCAGACTTTCGGAAAGAAACTGCACAATCAGTGTTTTACGCTTGGCACCGGTCACTTTCCTCACTCCTATCTCTTTATAACGTAACGCTGCCCGGGCTGTAGAAAGGGTAGTGAAATTAAATGCCCCCATAAAAACAATCAATACGGCCAAAGCTATAAACAGGAAAATGGAAGTCATATTGCCGTGATTCCGGACAGATACATCTACAAAGTCGGTCTTTAAATGTATATCATTCAAGGGCTGAAACCGCAGTAAACGTTCTGCATGGACACGGTTACTCAACAAACGACTCATTTGGTTCCTGTCTGCATCAGACATCGACGAACCGGAACGCATTTTCACGTAGACATTCGCTTCTCTGCGATCCCAGTCTGTGCCGCTCCGGTAGATGCATACATTCTCGTTCATCTTATCAAATAATGCCTGTCCGACGACAGCATCAAATTGCAGATGACTCTTACGGGGCACTTTTACCACCCCGACTACCGTAAGGCTGTACTCAGTATCCATACCTCCGGTATATATCAGCTGTTGTCCGATTGCCGAAGCTGTACCAAAGAACTTTCGGGCCATTTTCTCGGAAAGTACTATATGGTTGAAGCCCGATTTGAGTTTGGAAGGATCACCTTCTGCCACTTTGAAGGGAAACATATCAAAAAATGTCGTATCGACACATATCATATCGGCAGAAAGATTCCGGTCCTTCAAGCACAAAGACCTTAACTCCCTGGCTTTAACGTATGTTGCCTGTTCCACCTGAGGGAACTCTTTACGAAAAGCTTCGGCCAAGGGTATGGCTGTAAAAGGGCTTTCCACTATTTCCCCACTCTCAGTACAATTGGCTTCAATCACCCGGAATATCCTCCCTGCATCCGGATTATAATCTTCAAATGTCAATTCATCCACTACCCACAAATAAATCAGGAATGCAGCTGCCATGCCCAACACAAATCCCAACATATTAATGGTAGAAAACAGGAAGCTCCGTTTTATCAACCGAAGAGCTACTTTTAAATAATGGCTTATCATATTTACCTATTTAATAATTAACCAGATATTATCAGTCTCACTCAACTTCTCCACTTGCCCATTTTCCCGCATCTGTACCGGATACAACTCTAACAAAGAACTTTTAGAGAAAAACCGGGCCGGATTGCCTTCTATACTCCGGTTGGGCCAGAAAGGTAAACTTTCCGGCAAATCGGCAATGATAAGCGGCTGCTCCGGATTCACTTTATCAGACACCACAGGCAAGGAGAAAAACTCTCCGCTCCGCTTGTCATACACCAGAGAATAAAGTTTCACACTCCTGTTTTTACGGGCATTTATGCTATCATATCCTTTATCGATACTTAAGAAAAGGAAGCGATCCGTATCAACGCACGAAGTGAGGAAATAAGAGTTACCCACATCAGCCCCACCGGCCACCCGGACCCCTGTCAGGTGGGGCAATGAACCGAAATCGAGTTTATAGGCTACTTCCAGAGTCGAAGCATTTTTTATTCTGTATATCTTACCGCCATACGCATGGTAGAACATGGTGTTGCCTTGATAATAGTAAACGATATCCCCTTCAGCCTCAAAAAGCCGGGCCTTGTACCGCTCGTTATCCTCCAATACGAAATGGCAAAGCGTATCACCTTTCAATCCCATCGTATAAAGTTCATCCGAACAACTGACACGCATTCCATAACCGTCGGGCATGGAAAAAAGATAATTTCTGTCTATCGGGAGCTTACTGCGGATAGACTTTAACTCTACCGGCTGAGGAGATGCCAGCAACTCTGCCCAGGGAGTAACCACTAAATGCGCTTTGCCCGTCTTCATATTCCGGCATGTAAATCGCAATTGCCCCTTGGCAGGATCATAATAAAAATCTCTCAGGAAATATCCTCCTTCAACTTTCACTGAACCACCTCCGCTGTGAATAACCTTTAAATCCGAACGAACCAGCATTTTCTTTTTCTCAAAATCCCGGTCCAGCAACCAAAGTCCGTCTTCGGCAAACACCAGAAAGTCATCATCAATCCTAATCAGTGAGCTCCCATCACATCGGGGTTCCATCTTTTTATAATTCACCTCCTTCCCCAAATCACTGAGCCGGAAAGGGCGGACATTCTTCAATGCCGATTCAACATTCAGCACAATCGCACCTTCAGTCATGATCCGGGGCTGATATTTGATACCCGGAGGAGCCTGATAATCTTCCGCAAACTCCGATGGTGCGCTTTCTTCAACCGGAGAATCCTTTTGAGTTCTGCCTTTGACAAATTCTTTTTTCAGTTCTTCCTTACTGACTCCCGGATTCTTACTGCCACAAGCTGACAAGCAGATAATGCCTGCCAGAAACAAACTTTCAATATAACAACATCTTCTCTTCATACCGTTCTTCTTATTTCCTGTTCATACTCCGATGCCCCAATGCCATGCGTTATTTTAATAAGATAATGACAAGAAGCATACCAAATAAGCACTCCCTTATTTATCAGCCGATTGACGCAAACAGCAAACCGGTATTTTGCACGATACCGTGCACTTTTTGTACGATATCGTACACCGCTTATTCAAACATATTCCCTATCTTTGTCGCTATACAAGACATCCGACTATGACACTAAAGCGAGGAAGAATACTGATTGCGGACGACAATGAAGACATCCTCTTCACGTTGAAGATGTTGTTGCGTCCCATTGCGGAAACAATAACCGTCACCACCGACCCGCGGGAATTGTTGCCGATTCTCTCACGTACCCATCACGATGTAATACTGCTGGATATGAACTTCCGCAGCGATGCCGTAAGCGGACGTGAAGGTTTCCGATGGCTGGAAGAGATTCTGAAACTCGATCCCAAGGCCGTAGTAATATTTATCACCGCATACGCCGATACGGAAAAGGCCGTACAGGCCATCAAACAGGGAGCCACCGATTTTATAGCTAAGCCCTGGCAGAATGACAAGATGATAGCTACGGTATCTGCCGCACTGCAACTCAGTTTCAGCCGCACGGAGGTGGAATCTCTCAAAGAACAGAAAGAGGCTTTGGCAGCGCCCTCGCCCGAACCCACCCGCATTATCGGTGAATCGGCCGCCATGCAAACCATCTTCCAGACCATCCGCAAATTGGCCGATACGGATGCCAACCTTTTATTGTTGGGCGAGAACGGTACTGGGAAGGATTTGATAGCCCGATATGTATACGAACAGTCGCCCCGCAAAAACGGGATATACGTACCGATCGATTTGGGTAGTATCCCCGAAACACTGTTCGAGAGCGAACTTTTCGGATATGAAAAAGGAGCATTCACGGATGCACGGAAAAACAAACCCGGCAGGCTGGAAGTGGCTTCGGGAGGTACGTTGTTCCTCAACGAAATCGGCAATCTCAGCCTTCCGCTACAAGCCAAACTGCTTTCGGTCATCGAGCAACGGAAGAGTTCCCGACTGGGAGCCACTGCCTCTTACCCGGTAGACGTGCGGCTGATATGTGCCACCAACACCGACCTCTATACGGCTATCGACAACGGACAGTTCCGGCAAGACCTCCTCTACCGCATCAATACCATCGAAATACGCATCCCTCCATTGCGTGAACGGGGAAACGACTTGTTCCTGCTGGCCGACCATTTCTTGCAACATTACCGGAAGAAGTATAAAAAGGAAGTCCGTACCATCTCGAAAGAAGCCCGCAAGCGCATGCAGCTCTATCACTGGCCTGGCAATGTACGCGAACTGGAACACACCATCGAGCGGGCCGTCATTCTCTCAGGAAGCTCCACCCTGACACCCGACGATTTTATGCTCCGTCCCGCCCTGCAGGAACAGCCCTCCGAAAAAGAGAGATACAACCTTGAACGGCAGGAACGGGAAACTATCGATGAAGTACTCCGCCTTTGTGCCGGCAACATCACAGTGGCCGCGGAAATGCTGGGCATCACCCGTACATCGCTGTACAGGCGCATTGAAAAGTACGGATTATAAGAGCACCAAACAGAAACAACATGAAACAAAAATGGGTGAAACATCCCCTCTTATTAACGGCAGCGTTGCTGCTCTGCTGTTTTATCACCATCTGGCTCGGCATGCACGGGTTTTATATCAGTCTGCTTGTCGCAGGCTGTGTCACCCTTTTCGTGGCTTACACCATTTACCGGTATATCCTCCGTTCCGCACGTGCCATGGCACAACTCATCTGGGCCATTCGTTATTCCGATTTCCTCTCCTTGCCCGCACAGCGAGAAGAGCACCTCCATTCGCTCCCTGCAGAACTTTGGGATGAACTGAACGAAGCCTTGGACTTCTATAAACAGAATCTTCAGAAAAAAGAGAGCCAACTCCAGTATTTTCAGGCTCTGGCCAATCATATCGACCTGTCGGTCCTTGTCTACACCCCTTCCGGAAAGATAGAATGGCTGAACGAAGCCGCCAAAAGATTACTGGGAAAATCCACACTGAAAAGTGTCGAAGATCTGGCCGACTTCCAACCCGAACTTCCTTCGCGGCTCTATTCGCTCAAAGCCGGAGACCTGTCTGTATTGCAGGTGCAAAAGGAAGAAGAAAGAATACAACTCGCACTCTCAGGCATGGAGTTCGTCATACAGGGACGTCCCCTGATCGTAGCAAGCATGAAGAACATACACTCTGTATTGGACAATCAGGAAACGGAAGCCTGGCAAAAGCTGATCCGGGTACTGACGCACGAAATTATGAATTCCATCACTCCGGTCACCTCTTTATCGGAATTGCTGGAACAGCAGATAGGCAACTTCGACGGTGATGCCGAAGAACGGAAAGAAATACTCCAGATGTTACAGACCATCCGCCGGCGGGGCGACGGACTGATCCGGTTCGTGAACAGCTACAGGGAAGTATCCCATCTCCCACAACCGCTCCTGAAAATATATACAGACCGGGAATTACTGGCAGGGATAGCACAACTGATGCATACAGACCGGGATGACTTGCACCTGGTATTGCCGGACAAGCCCCTGCGTCTTATTATAGACAAGGATCTGATAGAGCAAGTACTTATCAACCTGATCAGGAATGCCCGCGAAAACGATGCGACCGACATTCGGCTGTCGACCGGATTAAGCTCCGGCGAACGTCCGTATATAAGGATTGAAGACAATGGGACGGGAATCGAGCAGGAAGTGCTCGAACGTATTTTCGTACCGTTCTTCACTACCAAAACTACCGGTTCGGGTATCGGACTGACCATCTCACGACAAATCATGCACCTGCATCACGGCACCATCACCGCTTCGTCCGAAACAGGTAAAGGCAGTACCTTCACCCTCCTGTTTCCACCCCTTTTTTAAGGAGGGTGTAGCCATCCGGGGCATTGGGTGTAGCCATCCGCACCTTAGGGCTACACCCTATACACCGGATGGCTACACCCTCTCCATCAGACGGTTTTTAATACAATTTCACCGTCATACGACACCATTTATCAAAAAAAGCCTTAACTTTGTCGCCCACGAAACCATAAAAAAGAAATAGAAAATGAAGAAAATACTATTTTTTATCACTATGATGGTACTGAGCGTCGGTCTTGTCCAGGCTCAAGGTAAAGCAGAAATAAAGTTTGATAAGACAACACACGACTTCGGGACATTCTCTGAAAACAACCCGATTGTCAGTTGCACATTCAAGTTTACGAATATCGGCGATGGTCCGCTGGTCATCCATCAGGCAGTGGCATCATGCGGATGCACCGTACCCGAATATACCCAGGAACCCATCATGCCGGGAAAAACAGGTACAATTAAAGTGACTTACAACGGAACGGATAAATATCCGGGACACTTCAAAAAGTCGATTACCCTGCGTACAAACGCCAAAACAGAGATGATACGTCTTTTTGTGGAAGGCGACATGACGGCCAAAGACGCAAAGTAAGCAAAAATAAATAACAACAAAGAGGAGAATCTTTCGGGATTCTCCTTTTTTTTTGCTTACTTTGAGGCTGTTTTGAAAAACCAACCGTTTGGAAATCCGATAAACTATACATAAACTACAAAAAACAATTATGAAACAAGAAGAAGACAAATTTACGGGCTTGCCCGAAAACGCGTTCCGGGAACTAAAGCCGGGAGAAGTGTACAACCCGCTGATGAGTCCGACGAAAACGTATCCGGAGGTCACTCTCTGGTCGGTAGCATGGGGAATCGCCATGGCCATCCTCTTCTCTGCTGCCGCAGCCTATCTGGGGCTCAAAGTGGGACAAGTATTCGAAGCAGCCATCCCCATCGCAATCATAGCAGTCGGTGTGTCCGGTGCAGCCAAGCGTAAAAACGCACTCGGCGAAAACGTAATCATCCAGTCCATCGGTGCCTGCTCGGGTGTCATCGTAGCAGGAGCCATCTTCACACTGCCTGCCCTCTACATCCTGCAAGCCAAATATCCGGAAATGTCAGTCACCTTCATGCAAGTATTTATCAGTTCACTGCTGGGCGGTGTGCTGGGTATCTTGTTCCTGATTCCTTTCCGCAAATACTTCGTAAGCGATATGCACGGTAAATATCCTTTCCCGGAGGCAACAGCCACTACACAGGTGCTGGTGTCGGGCGAGAAGGGCGGCAGCCAGGCAAAACCATTGCTGATGGCCGGGTTAATCGGAGGTCTGTACGACTTTATCGTGGCAACTTTCGGCTGGTGGAACGAGAACTTCACCACCCGCGTCTGTGGTGCGGGTGAAATGTTGGCAGAGAAAGCCAAACTGGTATTTAAAGTAAACACCGGCGCAGCCGTACTGGGTCTGGGCTATATCGTAGGATTGAAGTACGCTTCCATTATCTGCATCGGTTCATTGGCCGTATGGTGGATCATCGTACCGGGCATGTCCCTTTTCTTCGGCGACTCTGTACTGAACCAGTGGAATCCGGAAATCACCGCCACTGTAGGTTCCATGAGTCCGGAGCAGATCTTCTCCCATTATGCCAAAAGCATCGGTATCGGCGGTATCGCCATGGCGGGAGTGATCGGTATCATCAAATCATGGGGCATCATCCGCAGCGCAGTGGGACTGGCAGCTAAAGAGATGGGAGGAAAAGGAGACGTGGAGAAAAACGTCATCCGTACGCAACGCGACCTCTCCATGAAGATCATTGCCATCGGTTCCATCATCACGCTGATCCTGGTGGTGCTGTTCTTCTATTTCGACGTAATGCAGGGTAACCTGGTACATACACTGGTAGCCATTTTACTGGTAGCCGGAATTTCATTCCTGTTCACCACCGTAGCGGCCAACGCCATCGCCATTGTAGGTACCAATCCGGTATCGGGCATGACGCTGATGACGCTGATTCTGGCATCGGTTGTAATGGTAGCCGTCGGGCTGAAAGGTCCTTCGGGCATGGTTGCCGCATTAGTGATGGGCGGTGTAGTCTGCACAGCCCTCTCTATGGCAGGCGGTTTCATCACCGACCTGAAGATCGGCTACTGGCTGGGCAGTACGCCCGCCAAGCAGGAAGCGTGGAAGTTCCTCGGAACAATCGTATCCGCTGCCACCGTAGGCGGTGTAATGATTATCCTGAACAAGACATACGGATTCACAAGCGGGCAACTTGCCGCACCGCAGGCCAACGCGATGGCTGCTGTAATCGAACCTTTGATGAGTGGTGTAGGCGCCCCCTGGCTGCTGTACGGCATCGGTGCGGTGCTGGCCATCATCCTGACGTTCTTTAAGGTTCCCGCACTGGCGTTTGCGTTGGGTATGTTCATCCCGCTCGAACTGAATGTACCGCTCGTAGTGGGCGGAGCTATCAACTGGTATGTCACCACCCGCAGCAAAGACAGTGCGCTCAACACCGAACGGGGCGAAAAAGGGACGCTGCTGGCATCCGGATTCATTGCCGGAGGTGCCCTGATGGGTGTAGTCAGCGCTGCCATGCGCTTCGGCGGAATCAATCTGGTGAACGATGCATGGCTCAACAATACCCTCTCACAGTTGGCTGCCCTGGTAGCTTACGTACTGCTAATCCTGTATTTCATTAAAGCATCCATGAAGGTAAAATGAAGTATATAGCTGAATTTCATGCATCCGGGAGGAGCGTATGTCAATCCGGCTCCGCGACGGAGTGAAATTCTCCAGATGACATATAAAGAAACTCACGAAACAACATTTATAAAGATGAAAACAATTCGTACACTTTTGTTATGTACCAGCCTATTGGCCGGAACAGTTGCAGCACAGGAGAACAGTCTGGTGCTGAGTAACGGACTCGGGTTCGTTGATACCCCCTATAAGGCAGGTACCCTTGAAGTAGACGATGCAGAAGACCTCATTATCAATTGTGACGAGGTGGACTGCACCACTTTCGTAGAATATGCACTGGCAATGGCACTCTGCCCGCAACAGGGAGACGACATGCAGGAAAGTGACTTTGCCCGTAACCTGCAACGTATCCGCTATCGCGACGGAAAAATTGACGGTTATACCTCTCGTCTGCATTATATATCCGACTGGATCAATAATGGTGTCCGCCAAGGCTTTCTTGAAGACGTAACGGCTGCCCACAGCCCTCTCACACAGAAACTGTCGATCTCTTACATGAGCACACATCCGCAACTCTACAAATCGTTGAAGAACTCTCCGGAAAATGTAGCGCAGATGGCAAAGTATGAAAAGGCACTGAGCGGTAAAGAGGTTCATTACCTGCCGAAAGACAAACTGGAGCCGGACGGATTGCCCTGGATCAAGAATGGGGACATTATTGCCCTGACCACCAATACTCCGGGGTTGGACGTAAGCCACATGGGCATTGCCATTTACATCAAGGGACAGCTGCACCTGCTGCATGCTTCGTCCAAAGAAGGCAAGGTAATAGTAGACAAGAGTGCACTGAGCCAGATGTTGAAAGACAGAAAATCACTGACAGGTATCAGAGTGCTGAGAATGAAGAAATAAACCGGAAACAAACCATACCGGACTTATCTGATCCCCGAAACCATTTTGATGCGTTTCGGGGATTTTTCTTTTCAGTAAGAAAGAGAATAGCCTTATTTCCTGACTGTCCCTTCTGCTTTTCAACGGCAACGGGAAGCACAGAAGACGGAAAACAAGACTTTTCTTCCCGAAAAGCCGGGGTTTTGTGTCCGGAGAGCCGGGGTCTGCCCCGAAAAGAGCCGGGATTTCTATGAAAAGAAGTAAGCATTCGGCCCGAAAGACGGTTGCATTCCGCTGAAATGCTTACTTCTTTTCAAATTATCTCTATATGTTTTCCCACTTTACATCTGTTGTTATGGTTTTATCGTTAAAAAGAGAAGGATTATTCTCTGGTTGCATACCGTAAACGAACAAGTCCCGACTGTCAAAAAGAAAGCCGTAAGCATCCATTGATACAACTCTTCACGCATTTAGCTTCGCCACACTTACATCATGCCAACTCTTAAAGTCTTTCGGCATCAAACATAAAATCGCCAACCTGTAAGGAGGGCGATTTTACCAGGCAACCATATCATTGGATGCAAACAGAGCAAACCAGAGAGGTCTGATTATCATTTTGACAAAAGGAAAGTAAGCAGTTCGCTCCCCAGCCTCTCTTTTACCTCGTCCATATCAACATTGTGTCCGAGTTCTTTCTGAAGGGAAGTCACGCCTTTATCGATAAAACCGCAAGGATGAATGTAACTGAAATAGCGTAAATCGGTATTCACATTCAGCGCCAGTCCATGCATCGTCACGTAATGACTGCTCCGAACCCCTATCGCACATATCTTACGGGCACGGGGCGTATCACCTTCCAGCCAGACTCCTGTCGCCTTCTCTAAACGGCCGGCCTCGACGCCGTAAGATGCACAGACACGGATAACGGCTTCCTCCAGTAAGTGTACATATTCCTTCAGCCCCAATCCGAACTCCTCAAGATTAAGAATCGGGTAACACACCAATTGCCCGGGACCATGATAGGTGATATCGCCGCCACGGTCGATGTGATAGAGGGTGGCACCGATAGCCTTCAGTTGCTCCTCTCCCAGCAGCATATTATTTTCCTTTCCGCTACGCCCCAGGGTATAAACGTGCGGATGTTCACAAAAAATGATGCGATTCTCGTACTTTTCCCCTCCCTGCTTGGCATGGACGAGGGCATCGAACCATTCCGTCTGTCGGCTCCATGCTTCAGAATACGGAATAAGTTCCCAATCGGTTGTAATTGTTTTCATACGGACAAAGATAAAAAAATAAAAGAAAATGTGTATATTTGCGTGATTCAAAAAAAGAAAGTAATATGAAGTTTGACTTTCCACAAGTAGATCTCCCATGCGAACTTCTGGCATGGAATGATGTAACTGAAGATATCTTGAATATCTACAAACAATCGTGCAGGCTGAAAGCCGGCATCTTTGCTATTTGTACGGAAGGTAAGATGACCGCAACCATTAACCTGATCGATTACGAAATAAAACCGAACGATCTGATCACACTGCTGCCGGGCACTATCATCCAGTTCCGCGAACGGACAGAGAAAGTACGTTTATGCTTCGCCGGATTCTCGTCGGAATGTGTAGAACGAATCAACCTGATAAAATCGATGGTCAGCTCTTTCTCTAAGATAACCGAGTGCCCGATTGTGGAATTACAGGAGGATATAGCCAGTTATCTAAAAGATTACTTCTCCCTGTTGGCACGAGTGACATGTGATGAAAGGTTCTCTCTTCCCTCCGAGATGACGGAAGTATCTTTGAAATCTATTCTGACCGCCGTCGGACTGATTTATCAGAAATATTCCCGGAAAGATCACAATACGAACCGTAAAGAAGAAATCTGCCGCGAATTGGTAGGATTGGTCACAGAGCATTATGCGGAGGAACGCCGTGCCCAGTTCTATGCAGACAAGTTGGGAATATCACTGCAACACCTCAGTACCACAGTCAAACAAGTGACAGGACGCAACGTACTGGATGTGATAGCCTATGTGGTCATTATCGACGCGAAAGCCAAATTGAAATCGACTCACATGACTATTCAGGAGATTGCCTATTCGTTGAACTTCCCCAGTGCTTCTTTTTTCGGAAAGTACTTCAGGAGATATGTAGGCATGAGTCCGCTGGAATTCAGAAACAGCTGACACCTTTCGTGGCAAAAAGATTTTCACCACAGAGGCCACAGAGTATTCATGTTGATCATCCATGACTTGAAGTTTACTCTGTGTCCTCTGTGGTGAGTTAGTTTTGAAAGGACTTGTTATTTTCTGGCCAGACTCAATGAATTCAGTACTACACTAACACTTGAGAATGCCATTGCCGCACTGGCAAGCATCGGGTTCAGCAACAGTCCGTTGATAGGGAACAGGATGCCGGCTGCAATAGGGATACCTATGAGATTATAGATAAATGCCCAGAACAGATTCTGGTGAATCAGTTTCACAGTCTGTCTTGACAATTCGAAGGCGCGGGGGAGCAACAGCAGGTCGGATGTCATCAACGTAACCATTGCTACATCCATGGCTATATCCGTCCCTTTCCCCATGGCTATGCTGACATCGGCCAGTGCCAACGCCTGTGAGTCGTTAATTCCGTCACCTACCATAGCTACGGTTTTTCCCTGCATCTGGAGTTCACGCACAAACTCTTCTTTATCATCCGGCAAGGCATCTGCCACAAAGCGGTCGATGCCCAACTTACCCGATACGGCAAGTGCCGTGCGTTGTCCGTCGCCGGTCAGCATACAAATGTCGATCCCCTGACGTTTCAACTCTTTCACAGCCTCGGCCGAAGTCGGCTTTATCTGATCGGCAATGGCAATTACGGCAAGCACCTCACTGCCACGGCCAAAGTATACAATGCTGTTTCCATCCGATTCGTATTGCACCATCATTTCGGCAAGCACATCAGAGAGCGAAGCGCTGAAATCTTTCAGTAACTTGTGGCTGCCCACCCAATAAGTCTCCCCTTGATAAACCACCTTGATTCCTTTTCCGGTGATACTCTCAAAGCTGTCCAGTTGGGCAGGAACTATTTTCTCCACTTCCTGCAGAGAAGAGACAATGGCTCCGGCAAGCGGATGTTCGGATTTAAGTTCGGCCGCCAACAGGACATTCTTGAAGTGCTCTTCCTGCACCTGTGCCCAAAGCCATCCGGAAACCGTGGGATGTCCCTCGGTCAACGTCCCGGTTTTATCGAGCACCACTACATCTACTTTACGCATCTGCTCAAGGGCAACCGCATCCTTAATCAGGATATGATTACTGGCTGCTTTGCCTATGCCCACCATCAGAGCGGTAGGTGTGGCAAGTCCCAGAGCACACGGGCAGGCAATGACCAGTACGGATACTGCCGAAAGCAGGGCGTGTGAGAAATAATCGGTACCTCCCACCAAAAGCCAGATAACAAACGTCAGCACGGCAATACAAAGCACGACAGGCACAAAGATTCCGGTCACCCGGTCTACGATGCGCTGTACGGGCGCTTTACTCCCCTGAGCCTCCTGCACCATGCGGATGATGCGTGCCAGCACCGTCTCGCTTCCTACACTCGAGGCTTTAATCACAAAAGAGCCTTTCTGGTTGATAGTTCCCGCCAATACACGGTCGCCCGTTTTCTTTTCTACGGGAATCGGTTCGCCGCTGATCATACTTTCGTCTACATAAGATTCTCCTTCGGACAACCGCCCGTCTACGGGAATCTGCTCACCGGGACGTACCACCACCAGGTCGCCTGCCTGCAACTGGTCTATCAGGATATCTTCTTCAACTCCTCCCCGAAGCACACGGGCCACACGGGGTTGAAGTCCCATCAGCTTCCGAATGGCAGTAGAGGTATTCCCCTTGGCACGCTCTTCCATCAGTTTACCGGTCAGCACAAAAGCGATGATGACTACTGCCGCCTCATAGTAAACGTGAGGTTCAAGTCCTCGGTTATACCAGAATTCGGGAAAAAATGTGTTGAAGACGCTGAACAGGAAGGCGATGGAGGTACTGAGTGCCACCAGGGTATCCATATTACTCCTCCCCAAACGTGCCTGCCGCCAGGCATTGACATAGAAAGAACCTCCGAAGAAAATCATCACGGGAAGGGCGAGTATCAACTGAATCTCGTTAGAGAAGGGCACATGCATCAAGACCATAGAAAACAGCAACATGGGGACAACGAAGATCCATGCACCGATGACCTGCCGCTTCAGCAGTCGGTAATGTTTCTCCTGGGCCTCCTCCTGACGCTCCTCTTTCAGGGCCTCTTCCACTATCAGGTCATAACCTGCGGCAAGTACGGCCGCACGGATTTCTCCGGGAGTCAGCTTGTCGGCTTCGTACGAAACGGACAGTGTGTTTGTGGCGAAGTTGACCGATGCGTCTACCACACCGGCCAATTTCTTCACTGTTTTTTCCACATTATTAGCGCACCCCGCACAGTGCATGTTCAGTACAGGAAACGCTTTCTTTATAATATTACCCATAATCTATTATTATATATACTATCTAATAAACAATGAGGTAAAGAACAATGTTCACTTCTTGTCCGTTTCCTTTGCTTCCTTTATGACTACAGCTTCGTATTTAAATTTCCGAAAGCCTTCTTTCAGTTTTTCAACATTCGTCTTTTCCGCATCGTAAGTGATGGTGACGGTTTGAGTTTTCAAATCAGTCTTAAAGTTTTTAAGTCCTTTTTCGAACTTGATATTGTTCTTCACCTTTCGTTCGCAGTTGGCGCACTCCATCTGTGCCACTTTGAAAACAACGGTACGAAAGTCTTTTGCCGCAACGGCAGTCACCGAAAGTAAAGCCACCACCAGTGTGGCAATCATTTTTTTAGTCTTCATGAATGTAAGTATTAGTAATCAATAATTTTAGTCGTTCGTTTTACTCTCTTTCAATCTCGTGCCAGGTTAAACCTCACTCCGATATATCCCTTTGCTCCATGTACCGGTCCCCATATCATAGTCGAGTCAAAATGATCTCCCCAAGGATTGGCTGCATCGATAATCGGATTCTTTTGTTTGAAATTTGTCAGGTTCTCACCTCCAATGTATACCGACCAACGACGGAAATAGCGCGTCACCTGTGCACTAAGCTGACTAAAGCCTTTATAACGGGCATCCCACGAAGGAGTGCCGTCAGCAAGTGTATACGGATCGGGCATACGTCCTCCTCCATTCATCTGCCAGGTGGCATCAAACTGCCACAAGCCCAGCGGAGTCTGATAAGAAGCGGTTACAAGTCCTTTGTATTTCCCGGTCAGCGGCTTCTCCATCAACCGGTGATTGTAAGTCGTCTTGGCGTCTGTCCAACGATAGGCAGCTGTCAGCGAAAAACCCTGAAAGAACGGATAGGTAGCCTCCACCTGAAACACTTGTGAATACGACCGTCCGTCGAGATTGTAGAATGCCACCTCATGGGGATTCGTATCCATATCGACAACGACCTGTTTCAGGAAGTCGGTGTAATAGTATTCCAGATTCAGGTTCAGCGTTTTCCCGAAAAGCGGAATGTAACCCGATATACTTGCGCCATAGTTCCACGCTTCTTCCTGATCGAGGTGACCGGCAATACTTACCTTCCGGCTACTTGCCATCAGATAATTGTTTTCGGCAAGCACGTGATTCGTACGATACCCTTTTCCGGCAGAAAGACGGAAATGAACAAAGTCATTGGGGTTGTATTTAATGTGGGCACGTGGAGTCACGAAAAAGCCGTACTCACTGCTATGGTCGCCACGAAGTCCGGCCATCACCACCAGTTTATTCTCCAGATTAAAAGTGTACTGCGCATAAGCTCCTCCTACCGATTCGCGTGCAAAAGCCTTCGTCAACGGAGTGTCAGCATTGTTGGTCAAACGGTAATGCTGGTCATATCCGTCATAATTATAACTGAATCCCGCCGAAAGACTGTGTTGCTTTGTAAATTCGGTTTCAAACATCAGCGAAGCATAAGCGTTGGACTGGTCAACATCATAAATCTTACGTCCATAAAGCGCATCCTGGTTGTGCAGCGTACCGGACAGAATCAGCGCAAGATTCGTATTCTTCTCCTTATTAAATATATAGGCATTCTTGGCAAAAGCCTCGTAACGGCGGGTTTCAATATCGATAGCATAGCGATCGGCTGCCGGCACACCGCTATGACTCACCTGACCGCCTTTTCTGCTTTCGTCCAGCGCTTTGATGCCTGCCTGAAACACATAGTGGTCACCCATATAGGCCCAACGGTTCCAAAAATTATACTGCTCTATCCGGGGAATATCGGCAAAGCCGTCATCGTTGCCGTCATGTGCTTTCGTTTCATTTTCGTAATGTGCCAGCAACGAAGTACTCCATCGTTTGGAAAGTTTCACCGTGGCATCCGCATTCGCCTCATAACGATTGGTGGTACTGGCAAAAAGATTGGCCGAAACCCAATCCGCCTCAGGCAGTTGCGGCTTCTTAAATTCAACATTGATCTGTCCGGTAAGGGCTTCATAACCATTCTTCACGGACGAAATCCCCTTGGATACTTGTATGCTGTGCATCCAGGGACCGGGAACATAACCCAACCCGTAAGGAGAAGCAGCACCGCGATAGTTCGGAATATTCTCGGTCAGCATCTGCACATAAGTTCCCGATAGTCCGAGCAACTTGATCTGCTTCGCTCCGGTAGCGGCATCCGAATAGCTGACGTCCACTGAAGGATTGGTGACAAAACTCTCGCCAAGATTGCAACATGCTGCACGACAGAGCTCGTCACTGGTAATGATCTCTTCGTTCATCACGCTGTTGCGCAGCTTCAGTGTGCTCAACTTACGACTGACAATATTCACTTCACTCAGTTCCATCCCCTCGCGAAGTACTACGTCCAGAACGGCGTTCTTGTCTTTCACTTGTATGGTATCGTTTTCGTAACCTACAAAACTTACAATGAGATGACTGCCCCTGTCGGATTTGGATATGGAAAAAGTACCGTCCTCACGAGTGGCTACCCCACCGGGAATATTCTTCCAGAAAACGTTGGCACCGATAATCGGTTCGCCGGCCTGATCTTTCACCGTACCGCTCACTTGCGCTTGTACAGTCAGACTGCCGAGAAGCAGTCCGGTCAATAATATATATTTCATTAAATAACTTCGTTTGTCTTTTTTATTTGGTTTATATTCAATAAGAAATAAGTAGGATTCACCACAGATTACACAGAAGAACACAAGTTGTCCCGCTTCAATAATCAACGGTATTACCCCTTAAATAGTGAAAGCCTGTGCAATCTGTGATGCAATCCAAACAGTAAAATATTGAAGAAACTAAATAAGCAAAGTAGAATAAAGAGCTAAATAATGCCGGGAACTGGTTTTAGGTGGCGGTACTACATAAGGAGTTTCCAACACCCCGTCACGGAAAAGCGCACACAGCAGTTCCGATACCTGGTTGCAAAGGAATACACTGACAGGAGCAGGGACAGAAGATTCGAACGCCTGCTTCACCAGGTCAAGTTTGTAGATAGTCGCCGTACATCCCTCACCCCGGCACGATTTATGGAATTCAAAATCGAACTTATCACAGAAGCCGCATTTGTCGGCACAACAGCAATTTGCCGTCTCACAACCACTGCAACAATATTGAACGACAGAGACTCCCGCCCCTACATATACTATAAGGAGGGAAAGAATAACAGCAAGTATATAGCGGAATCTCTTCATAACGGTTGCAAAGATAAGCAGATTTAACCAGCTCTCCTCATTCTTTTTTCTTTTTTTATGCTGCCGATTCACTAATATGAACTATATTTGTCGATAGTGAACGATTATATAAATGTTGAATTTAAAGAAGAACCCCTTATGAAAAAACAATATGTCAGTCTGCTTGCGATAATACTTGCTACAAGTGGCTTTTTATTTTCTTGTGGTGACAAGATGAACAAGAATACCGGTGCGCTGGAATTCGACAGCATACAAGTGAACGAAACGGCACATCTCTTCGGAGATACGGCAAAGCCGGCATGTAACCTGACCATCAATTTCACGTATCCGGTGAAGTCATCGGACAACAAATTGAAGGATAGCCTGAACAGCTACTTTATAGCTGCCTGCTTCGGAGAAGGATATATCGGTGAAAAACCGGCAAAGGTGGTAAAGGAATATACTGAACATTACGTAAAGGAATATCGCACAGACCTTGAACCCATGTATGCCGAAGACGAAAAGAACAAAGAAAGCGAAGGGTCCATCGGCGCATGGTATTCGTATTATAAAGGAATAGAGAGCCACGTGCAACTCTATTATAAGAACCTGTTGGTTTATCGCATCAACTACAATGAATATACCGGAGGCGCGCATGGCATTTACATGACAACCTTCCTCAATATGGATCTGATAAACCTGCGTCCACTGAAGCTGGATGACATTTTCACAGGTGATTATAAGGAAGCACTGACCGACCTGTTATGGAACCAGCTGATGGCAGACAAAAAAGTAACGACCCATGAAGCACTTGAAGATATGGGCTACGGTTCTACCGGAGATATCGCCCCGACAGAAAACTTCTACCTCGACAAAGACGGCATTACCTTCTATTATAATGTATACGACATCACTCCGTATGCCATGGGACCGGTAGAAATTAAGATTCCATACGAGATGATGGAGCACATGCTGGGCAGCAACCCGATCATCGGAGAGATGAAAGCTCAATAGATTAACCCTTTTTATTAAAATACAGATATATTACAACCTTATGGATACAACAGAACAAACTTCCTCCCTCCCCTCTACCGGAGGGGAAACCGGAGTGGAGCTTCTTCTTAAATACTTTCCTGACTTGACGGAAGAGCAACGCAAACAATTCGCAGCTCTTTACGAACTTTACATTGACTGGAATTCTAAAATCAACGTAATCTCGCGCAAAGACATCGAAAACTTGTACGAACATCATGTGCTCCATTCACTGGGAATTGCCCGTGTCATTCGTTTCCGTCCGGGTAGCAAAGTTATGGATCTTGGCACCGGAGGCGGATTCCCCGGTATCCCGCTGGCTATTCTTTTTCCGGATACAAAGTTTCACTTGGTGGACAGCATTGGAAAGAAAGTACGTGTAGCAACCGAAGTGGCCAATGCCATCGGTCTAAAGAACGTCACTTTCCGTCATGCCAGAGCCGAGGAGGAAAAACAAACATTCGACTTTGTCGTAAGCCGTGCCGTGATGCCCCTGGCCGATTTGATAAAGATAATCCGGAAGAACATTTCGTCCAAACAGCAGAATGCCCTCCCCAACGGGTTAATCTGCCTGAAAGGCGGCGAGTTGGAACATGAAGCAATGCCGTTCAAGCACAAGACAACCATGCATAGCCTGAGTGAGGATTTCGACGAAGAGTTTTTCCAGACCAAGAAAGTGGTATATGTAACGATTTAAACGATCAAACAACATAGTCATGAAAATAAAGAGATTTGAGTTCAATATGTTTCCCGTAAACTGCTATGTGTTATGGGATGAAACGAACGAGGCAGTCGTGATAGACCCAGGCTGCTTTTATGACGAAGAGAAACAAGCTTTAAAGAACTTCATCGTCACCAACCATCTGAACGTAAAACATCTGCTGAACACTCACTTACATCTGGATCACATCTTCGGTAATCCATTCATGCTCCGTGAGTTCGGACTATCTGCCGAAGCAAACCAGGCGGACGAGTACTGGATAGACGAAGCTCCCAAGCAGAGCCGCATGTTTGGTTTTCAGCTGAACGAGGCACCTGTGCCATTGGGAAAATACCTGCATGACGGGGATATCATAACTTTTGGAAATACAACGCTGGAGGCAATCCATGTACCCGGACACTCTCCCGGAAGTCTTGTATATTATTGCCAGGCAGAAAACTGCATGTTTTCAGGAGATGTATTGTTTCAGGGAAGCATCGGCCGGGCAGACCTGACCGGAGGCAACTTTGATGAACTGAAAGAGCATATTTGTAGCCGACTGTTCGTGCTGCCCAACGAAACAATCGTTTATCCGGGGCACGGCGCACCGACTACCATTGGGATAGAGAAGGCGGAAAATCCGTTCTTCAGGTAAGAGAATATCAACAAACCTTATTATAAATAAATCATTAATAACATGAAAACCGATTTATTAGCCTGCCGTCACATCGGCGTCAACAAAGCGGATGCCGAAGTAATGCTCCGGAAAATTGGAGTTGGTTCGCTCGACGAACTGATTGATAAAACCATTCCAGCCAATATCCGGCTCAAAGCACCTCTGGCACTGCCTGCGCCGATGACCGAATATGAATTTGCCCGCCACATTGCCGAGTTGGCAAGCAAAAACAAGTTGTTCACGACCTATATCGGCATGGGGTGGTACAACACAATCACTCCGGCAGTCATCCAACGCAACGTCTTCGAAAACCCCGTCTGGTATACTTCCTATACTCCTTACCAGACAGAAGTTTCGCAAGGCAGACTGGAAGCTTTAATGAATTTCCAAACCTCCGTATGCGACTTGACTGCCATGCCATTGGCCAACTGCTCTCTGCTTGATGAAGCAACCGCCGCTGCCGAAGCTGTGACAATGATGTACGCTCTGCGTTCACGCAACCAGCAAAAATCCGGAGCCAATGTGGTATTTATCGACGAGAACATCTTCCCACAAACCCTGGCTGTCATCACTACCCGAGCCATCCCGCAAGGAATTGAAATCCGTACCGGAAAGTTCCATGAACTTGAATTTACAGACGATCTCTTTGCCTGCGTCTTACAGTATCCCAATGCGAATGGTAATGCGGAAGATTACCGTGAGTTTACGGAAAAAGCACATGCAGCCAACTGCAAAGTGGCTGTAGCCGCCGACATCCTGAGCCTCGCCCTGCTTACACCTCCGGGAGAATGGGGGGCAGACATCGTATTCGGCACTACACAGCGTTTGGGTACTCCGATGTTCTACGGTGGTCCCTCGGCTGGCTATTTCGCTACCCGCGACGAATACAAACGTAACATGCCGGGACGTATCATCGGATGGTCAAAAGACAAGTATGGCAAACTCTGTTACCGCATGGCACTCCAGACGCGCGAACAGCATATCAAACGGGAAAAGGCGACCTCAAATATTTGTACCGCACAGGCATTACTGGCTACGATGGCCGGATTCTATACCGTCTATCATGGACAGGAAGGTATCCGTAACATTGCTTCACGCATCCATAGCATCGCTGCTTTCCTTGAAAAAAATATCGGAAAACTGGGATATAAGCAGGTAAACAAACAATACTTTGATACCCTCCGCTTTATCTTGCCCGATAGCATCTCAGCACAGCAAATCCGCACCATCGCTTTAAGCAAAGAGGTGAATCTGCGCTACTTTGATAATGGCGATGTAGGTTTGAGCATTGACGAAACGACCGATATAGCAGCCGTTAACATCCTGTTGTCTATCTTTGCTATTGCTGCCGGAAAAGACTTCCAGAAAGTGGATGACGTACCCGAAACAAGTACCATCTGCAAAGAACTGAAACGCCAGAGCCCCTATCTGACACACGAAGTATTCTCTAAATATCACACGGAAACGGAAATGATGCGCTACATCAAGCGCCTTGACCGCAAAGATATTTCACTGGCACAGTCAATGATTTCACTTGGCTCCTGCACCATGAAGTTGAATGCAGCTGCCGAAATGCTACCGTTGAGTTGTTCCGAGTTCATGTGCATGCATCCGCTTGTTCCGGAAGACCAGGCTGCCGGTTACCGCGAACTGATCCACAACCTGAGCGAAGAGTTAAAGGTTATCACCGGGTTTGCCGGAGTGAGCCTGCAACCCAATTCCGGTGCTGCCGGTGAATACGCCGGACTACGCACCATCCGCGCTTATCTTGAAAGCATCGGACAAGGACACCGGAACAAAGTATTAATCCCTGCATCTGCCCACGGGACCAATCCGGCATCTGCCATACAAGCAGGCTTCACTACCGTGACTTGTGCTTGCGATGAACACGGAAACGTAGACATGGACGATCTCCGCGCCAAAGCTGAAGAAAACAAGGAGGATCTGGCTGCGTTAATGATCACCTATCCCTCCACACATGGTATCTTCGAAACGGAAATTGTGGAAATCTGCCAGATCATTCACGATTGTGGAGCACAGGTATATATGGATGGCGCCAACATGAATGCTCAGGTAGGATTAACGAATCTGGGATTTATCGGTGCAGATGTTTGCCACCTGAATCTGCACAAAACATTTGCTTCTCCTCACGGTGGCGGCGGTCCCGGTGTAGGCCCGATCTGTGTAGCCGAACATCTGGTACCATTCCTTCCGGGACACGGACTGTTCGGAAACTCACAGAACGAGGTTTCTGCCGCTCCATTTGGCAGTGCAGGCATTCTGCCCATCACTTACGGCTATATCCGCATGATGGGAACCGAAGGACTGACAATGGCAACCAAAATAGCAATCCTGAATGCCAACTATCTGGCAGCCTGTCTGAAAGATACATATGGCATCGTATACCGGGGAGCCAACGGCTTTGTGGGACACGAAATGATCCTGGAATGTCGGAAAGTATATGAAGAGACAGGTATCAGTGAAAATGATATTGCCAAACGTCTGATGGATTATGGCTATCATGCTCCTACCCTCTCCTTCCCGGTTCACGGCACACTGATGATTGAACCGACTGAAAGTGAGAGCCTCGCCGAATTGGATAACTTCATCCATACGATGTTGACCATCTGGAATGAAATTCAGGAAGTGAAGAACGGTGAAGCCGATAAGGGGGACAATGTGCTTATAAATGCTCCACACCCCGAGTATGAAGTAGTAAGCGACCGGTGGGAACACTGCTATACGCGTGAAAAAGCTGCATACCCGATAGAAAGTGTACGTGAAAATAAGTTTTGGGTGAATGTAGCCCGTGTCGATAATACATTAGGCGACCGCAAACTATTGCCGACATGCTATGGCTGTTTCGACTGAAATTAATTTGATTCACCACAGAGTTCACAGAGTATCACAGAGTTTATCTCTTGTAATTTCTACTCCGTGATACCCTGTGTTACTCTGTGGTGAATTTAAACTTGAATCCGATACTCTATTCCACAATGGTTATTGTACCTTCTTTCACCGTTTTTTCCTTCAACGATACACCTTCTGCCTGATATCCCAAAGCTACGCAACCGTAAACTTTATGGTTCTCGGGTACTCCAAGAGAGGTAAGATACGCCCGGACTTCCGGATCATCGCAAGTCGTCCCGAGTTGATTGATCCAGCAAGAACCGATGCCCAAAGAACGGGCTGCCAAAAACATATTCTCAATGGCACAGGCACAGTCCATCCCGGCCCACCACTGGGTAGGGTCATTAGAAACAATGACCAAACTCGGAGCATGATAATAACAACAATAAGTCTCACTATGTCCACGCTCCTGAAGACGCTTATCGTCACTTTTAGCAAATGCTTCCTTGATACGATTGTTCAATTCTTCAAGTTTAGCCGCATTACGGACTGCCGTAAAATGCCACGTTTCATAATGCATGCCGCTCGGTGCATAGGTAGCTGCCTCCAGTATGGCATTCAAGTCTTCCGACGGTACCTGCTTTTTATCATAGACACGCACACTGCGGCGTGCCTTAATCGTTTCTAAAACTTCATTGGTTTTCATCATGAATATCTATTAATATTGTATTCCTTATCTTTTAATTAAACCAATCTTGGCATTCAGTTTGAAATAGTATACACCATTCTCCCTTTCAAGGAATCCATACTTATCTTTATCAACCGATCCTTTTTCAAGACGTGAATTCAGATAAAGGAAGTCTTCAAACGTTTTCTTTTCCGACTTATGATAGCACAACACCTCGCCACTGCCATCAACCAATAATATACCTTCAACAGCCGAGTCCGTCCCGTTGTATATCTTTGCCGGGCGCATACCCAAAGCGAGCGCCAATAAGAATTGCTTCATTTTAAATTCATAAAAACCATGCTTGCTGATCAACTCTTCTTTTATCTTGAGAGGATTTACGGTCTTCATCAGTTCGGTCAGTTCACTGATACGTGTGATGCCGTCCAGATGCATCGTACGCACCATCTCCGCCAACACACGAGGAAAATGCAAGTCAATCATCAGCAAGTTACAGCGAAACACACGGTCTGCCACATCCGAGTATTTCAACACGCCTCCCAGACGTTCGATCATCATCATGCGCTCGGCAACCTCCGTAGGCGATTCGGGAAGGGCATTAATTTTATTTACGGTAGGTGCAGCAAACTTTACACCGGATTGCTCCAATTTCAGGTTTGCAGCACGTCCCCCATCCAGCAACGGATTCATTGCACTCAGACGCGAACGGACATTGAAACCGGCTAACGGAGCTTCGGGATGCCAAAAGGCGATTGAGAAATCGGTACGATCTTCCGTCCGTGCTTCAAGATCAAAGATTCCGGCTTCGTCCAAAAACTCCTCCACCCCATCGGGAGAAGTGACTTCATCGGTAGACGAACCTTTTATCGCATTCAGAATCAGGTCAGCCACCGTTGCAAAATCTTCGCGGGGCAAGCTTTTTCCGACTCTCTCACCTTCCATCCGGATATCTTCTCCTTCGATATAATAACACCGGGTGCCATCATGCTCCTCACGCTGAATCATCGCAATGGGCCAGCACTTTTCATCTTCTTTCTTTGCTTGTGGAGTTCCGAGAGAAACTTTTCCGTCTGCCAGCAGACGAAAAAAAACATATAGCTCACTCCACTCTCTTTTTGTTGCTTCAAATGCCATTCTATCTATCTTTTTATTATGTGTGGGAAGAAAACCTCCCCCCTGTCTTATTTCTTTCTCTTATTCATTTCCTTCTTCTCCATCTAAAATACGTGCAGTCTCCACTTTTTCCAACCGAGACCTTAAGCGAGGCATCGCCGACTGTCGGATGCGAAGTGTCATGCTGCAATCCATATCATACGACTGGGAGAGAATTTCCGGTTCCTCCTCTTTCACAATCCGCATCACATCGTTCATAAACGGATATTCAAAAAGCACGGTTACTTCTTCATCCACCGTTTTCTCTACAACAGTGGCAGCGGCAATAGCCTCGGCGGCGGCGGCTTTATAAGCCACAATCAATCCACTGGTTCCCAACTTGATTCCCCCGAAATAACGAACCACGATAATCAGAATATCCGTCAGTTCGTTGGAATTAATTTGTCCCAGAATCGGTTTGCCGGCCGTACCGGAAGGTTCTCCGTTGTCGTTTGCACGAAAGTTTTTACGTTCGTGCCCCAACATATAGGCATAACAGACGTGACGGGCATCGTAATATTTCTTCTGATACGTCTCCAGGTGATTCTTAATCTCTTCCAATGTACGCACCGGAAGAGCAATGGCAATAAACTTACTACGCTTCTCGGTATAGGTACCTTCTGAAACTTCAGTGATGGTTTTGTATGTATCTTCTGACATGATATCCGGAATCATTTTTAATGGTTCAGGCTATACCTAACAACTGTACTTCAAAAACCAGGGTCGAAAAAGCCGGAATAGGACCGCTGGTACGTGTCCCATACCCCATGGTATACGGGATGTAAATTATCCAACGATCTCCCACCCGCATTTTCTGCAAAGCGATCTGCCATCCCTCGATGACCTCACTCAAACGGAAAGCTTCGGGACAGTTCCGTTTCCAGGAATTATCAAATTCCCGTCCATTGATCAGTGTCCCCCTGTAATGGACAGACACCACACTGCCGGGCCGGGGAGTAGCGGTACCACTACCTTCCTCCAAAACCTTATATAATATGCCACAAGGCAATTCGTATACATCCGCTTCGGCACGTAATGCCTGCATGAATTGCTCGTTCTGCAACTTGTATTCTTCTTTTCGTCCCATAGATCTATTCAGATAATAATTACTTCGGTCACAAAGATACGGAAAAACGTACATATTTGGATAGCCCGGAATGCAAAACGAGGATGTTCCTCTGTTTTAGAGTAACATCCTCGTTCTTTTTCTACATCGATACGCTCTTTATTCCAACTCGTGTATCACCAGTCCGGAACGCAGTTTCGGCTCGAACCAAGTGGTTTTCGGAGGCATAATGTTTCCCGTATCGGCAATATCCATCAGTTGCTTCATTGAAACGGGATAAAGGGCCAGTGCCACTTTCATCTCTCCGCTATCCACCCGTCTGCCCAGCTCACCCAAGCCACGGATACCTCCCACAAAATCGATCCGTTTGTCCGAACGCAAATCTTTGATACCCAGAATTTCATCCAGAATCAGATTGGAAGAGATCGTCACGTCCAATACCCCAATGGGATCATTGTCGTCATAAGTTCCCGGTTTGGCTGTCAGGCTATACCATTTACCTTCCAGATAAAGGGCAAAATTATGCAATGCAGCGGGTTTATAAATCTCTTTCCCCTTCTCCTCTACCACAAAATTCTTTTCAAGAGCAGTCAGGAATTCGGCAGGTGTCAGACCATTGAGATCTTTCACCACCCGGTTGTAATCAATAATAGTCAACTGATTCGCCGGAAAACATACAGCCATGAAGTAATTATATTCTTCGTCTCCGCGATGACCGGGATTCTGTTTCGCCTTCTCGGCTCCAACCAGAGCGGCAGCGGCCGAACGATGGTGTCCGTCGGCAATATAAAGTGCCGGCATAGCAGCAAACTCTTTTGTGATCACAGCAATGTCATCGTTATCATCAATCACCCAGAAAGTATGCCCGAATCCGTCACCGGGAGCAATAAAGTCGTATACCGGTTTTTGAGCCGTATACTTCCGGATGATAGTGTCGAGCACTGCATTATCGGGATAAGCAAAGAATACCGGTTCGATATTGGCATTGTTCACACGAACATGCTTCATACGGTCTTCTTCCTTATCACGCCGGGTCAGTTCATGCTTTTTGATAACGCCGTTCATGTAATCGGGCACATAAGCGCCTACCACCAGTCCGTACTGCGTCTTGCCGTTCATGGTCTGGGCATAGATGTAATAATTCTCTTTATCATCCTGCACCAACCACCCTTTATCGCGAAACAGACGGAAGTTTTCTGCCGCCTTGGTATAGACTTTCTCGTCGTGTTCGTCTGTTCCGACCGGAAAATCTATTTCAGGTTTAATGATATGATACAGTGATTTCTCGTTTCCGGCAGCTTCTGCACGAGCCTCTTCTGAGTTCAACACATCATACGGACGTGATGCGACCTGTTCTACCAAGTCCTGTGGAGGGCGGATGCCTTTAAATGGTTTTATTGTTGCCATAAAACTGGGGATTATTTGTTCACTCTAAATTTTTCGCAACCCTCTTTCAGGAAGCCTACAATCTGTTTCGCCGCAGCAATACCTGCATTGATATTTGCCTCGGCAGTCTGAGCACCCATCTTCTTCGGTGTTGAGAAATAACGTCCGGCAAAGAGTTCGGTAAACTTCGCATTGGCAGCAGGCATAATATCGGTGATGTATTTAAAGTCCGGACGTTCTTCCATCAGCTGAATCAGTTCATCCTCATTGATCACCTCTTTACGGGCCGTATTGACCAAAATAGCTCCTTTCGGCATATTCTTCAGTAAATCACAGTTAATGGAATTCTTTGTTTCGGCTGTAGCCGGAATATGCAGTGAGACGATATTACAAATTTTGTAAAGTTCTTCGGCCGAGTCGACGGCTTTCACTCCATCTTTTTCAATCACATCTTTCGGGCAGAAAGCATCGTAAGCGTAAAGCTCCATGCCGAATCCTTTGGCAATACGTGCCACATTGCGTCCCACATTGCCATAAGCGTGGATACCCAGTTTCTTTCCCATCAGTTCCGTACCCGACGTTCCATTATAGAAATTGCGGACGGCATAAACGAGCAGCCCGAACACCAATTCGGCCACGGCATTCGAATTCTGCCCCGGAGTGTTCATTACGCACACACCGTGTGCGGTAGCGGCGTTTAAGTCCACATTGTCATATCCGGCACCTGCACGGACTACTATTTTCAATTCCTTCGCAGCCTCAAGCACTTCCGCATCGATGATATCGCTGCGAATGATAATGGCATTCGCATCTTTCACCGCATCAAGTAATTGAGCCTTATCTGTATATTTCTCAAGCAGAGCCAATTCGAATCCGGCTCCTTCTATTTCTTTCTTTATACCATCTACGGCAATTTTGGCAAATGGTTTTTCGGTTGCAACAAGTACTTTCATTTCCTTTGTTATGTTTTGGGGATAATTCACCACAGAGGGACACAGATTTGTCTTTCTTCTTCAATTATGGCACTCTGTGGTGAAATCACATTATTAATGAAGTTTCTCAAATTCCTGCATGCAGTCAATCAGCGCCTGTACACTTTCCTTCGGCATCGCATTATAACAAGATGCACGGAAACCACCTACAGAACGGTGTCCTTTAATGCCGGACATACCTTTGTCCGTAGCGAATTTCAGGAAATCGGCTTCAAGGTCTTTGTATTCCGGTGCCATTACGAAACAGATATTCATGCGTGAGCGGTCCTCTTTAGCAGCCGTTCCCACAAACATCTTGTTGCGGTCTATCTCGGCATACAGCATATCTGCCTTTTCGGTAGCCCGGCGATCCATCTCTTTCACGCCACCCTGAGCCTTGATCCAGCGCAAAGTCTGCATCGCAGAATATATAGGCAATACGGGAGGTGTATTAAACATAGATCCGCCGTCAATATGGGTTTTGTAATTCAACATACTCGGGATGTAACGTGACACTTTGCCCACTGCATCGTCCTTTACGATAACAAAAGTGACACCGGACGGAGCCAGATTCTTCTGTGCACCACCATAGATACAGATGTACTTCGAAACATCTACCGGACGAGAGAAAATATCAGATGACATATCGGCAACCATCGGAATCGGTGAATCGAGATCTCCCTTCAACTCTGTACCATAAATCGTGTTGTTGGTTGTCACATGGAAATAGTCTGCATCAGCAGGTATGGTAAAGTCTTTAGGGATAAACGTATAGTTTGCGTCAGCCGAAGAAGCTACCTCAACCACTTCGCCAAACCCTTTCGCTTCTTTCATCGCTTTCTTCGCCCAAACACCGGTGTTCAGGTAAGCAGCTTTCTTTTCAAGGAAGTTGTAAGGTACCATACAGAACTGCATACTGGCACCACCGCCCAAAAAAAGTACCGAATACCCTTCGGGAATATTAAGTATTTCCTTAAACAAAGCTACGGCTTCGTCCATGACTGCCTGAAAATCCTTGCCTCGGTGGCTGACTTCCAAAACAGAAAGACCTGAACCGTTGAAATCGAGAATAGCTTTCGCTGTTTCTTCTATTACTTCGCGAGGGAGAATGGAAGGGCCTGCACTGAAATTATGCTTTTTCATTTGATGAGTGTTTTTGGTTATACAATTTCGTTATTTTATGTCTACTGACATGGCGAATTTACGAATTTATTTCCTCTCAACAAACGTTTCTCTATAAAATTACAATCTCAGAGGGCATTTATCTTACTTTTTAATGGTTTATGCAGGAATTATACACCATTTTGTTATCCATACATGCCAAGATGGTAGAAAAAAGTTCAAACTGATATTATTACAAGGCTATCTATTTTGAAATGAAAGAGAGAGTGACTAAAAAGTGAATATTTATAAGAAGAAGAGGCAAAGACCGTAAAGAACCGGGAGCGGACAACCGGAGCGCCGGGATGTAGGGAAGGAAGAGCCGGAATCCGAAAAACTGTTTCACCACAGATTTCACAGATTAACACAGATTGATGATTTATCTTATCAGCAATAAAACTAAAAGTAATCGGTGTAATCTGCGGTGAATGCTTCTTGCGATCTCACCACTGAATTCACGGATTGACACAGATTGATGATTTACCTTATCAGCAATAAAACTAAAAGTAATCGGTGAAATCGGTGGTGCCGTGCCCCCTCTATCAAATAAATCCGTTTTAATCCGCCTCTTCAATCACCGTCTTCATCCCTTTGATCTTCTCACCGCGTATAAGCGTCAGCAATTGCTTGACCTTAGACCGCCGCACGGCTACAAAAGCATAATGGTCCTTCACATCGATTGCTCCAACGTCTTCACGCGCCAGATTTCCTTTCTTATAGAGGAATCCGGCAATATCGATCTTACTCAATTTGTCCTTCTTCCCTTTACCTATATAAATAGTTATCCACTGAGGTTTAGACGGACGGGGCGCGTTCTCCGGTAAGTCAAAGATATCGAGTTCCGAAGGTATATAATCCGGCACGCGTTCCTCCGGATTCAATATCAGATAAGAAGTACCCGTCGCATCCCAGCGGGCAGTACGTCCGTTACGATGAGTAAAAGCTTCTTCATTCACCGGGATATGATAATGGATGATATGCTCCACCTCCGGGATATCAAGTCCGCGGGCAGCCAAGTCTGTAGACACCAGCACCGGACAGCTGCCATTACGGAACTTATACAGTGCCCGTTCCCGATCCGGTTGCTCCATACCTCCATGAAAGCGTTCATTGGAAACTCCTTTTTCCGTTAGTAAGGCACTCACACGGTCCACCGCATCCCTGTGGTTACAGAAAACAATACTCGAACTGCTTCCCAACGTACAAAGCAACTTATAGAGGGTTTCTATCTTATCTTTAGCAGGCGAAACCACCTTCATCAACCGCAAGCGTGATTCCTCCACATCGTTTGTCAGGAAATCAAGCTTTATCGTACGGTTCAGTCCTGTAAATTGCGGAATCTCTTCCGCATCTGTTGCCGAAGTCAGAAAACGTCGTTTCAAGTCGGGCAACTGTCCGATAACCGTTGCCATCTCTTCCTGAAAACCAAACTCCAGGCATTTATCAAATTCATCGATCACCAACAGGCTTACTGTGCTTGCATCGAAGTTCTGCTTGGAGAGATGGTCGTTCATACGGCCGGGCGTACCGATGATAACCTCCGGCTGCATTCCTTTCATCGTCCGATGCTCTTCCATTGCCGGACGTCCGCCATAACAACTCATTGCCTTGAACTCTGTTCCCATCGCCTTGAACACCTGCTCTATCTGCAACGCCAACTCGCGCGAAGGCACCAGCACCACAGCTTGTACTCCTTTCACATCAGCCCTCAGACTACCGACCAACGGTAACAAGAAAGCAAGGGTCTTGCCCGAACCTGTGGGCGAAAGCAATATCAGGTCTTCACCACCTTTATTAAATGCCTCAATAGATGCTTCCTGCATCGGATTGAGCTGTTCTATTTTCAACCTTTCGAGTATATCCTTCAAACCATTCATTGTTTTTTCCACATTTTTGAATAATGACACAAAGATAAAAAAAAACTGCTTCCGGACAGCCGAAAGCAGTTTCTTTATTATAATTCCCGAAGGATTATCCACCGAAGTTATCAAACATCAAGTTCTTAGCCGGAACACCAAGATCGTCAAGCATCTTCTCAACAGCCTTGCTCATCGGGCCAGGACCACACATGTAATATTCAATGTCTTCCGGAGCTTCATGGTTCTTCAGGTAAGTTTCGTAAATCACGTTGTGTACGAAACCTGCTGTATACTTCACGCCGGCTGCGTCTGCTGCAGGGTCCGGACGGTCAAGTGCCAAGTGGAACTTGAAGTTCGGGAAATCTTTTTCAATCTGCAGGAAGTCTTCCAGATAGAACACCTCGTTCAGTGCACGGGCACCGTAGAAGTAGTTCATCGTACGGTCAGTGATATGCAGTGTCTTCGTCAGGTGCATAATCTGAGCACGCAACGGAGCCATACCTGCACCACCACCAATCCACATCATTTCGTTCTTCGAATCGAGGATCGGGTGGAAGTCACCGTAAGGGCCACTCATGGTCACCTTGTCACCCGGCTTCAGCGTGAAGATGTAAGAAGAAGCGATACCCGGCATCACATCCATAAAGCCCGGTCCCTGGTCTTTCGGTTTGAAAGGAGGAGTAGCGATACGTACAGTCAGCATGATGCGGTCACCTTCAGCCGGATAGTTGGCCATAGAGTAAGCACGGATAGTCGGCTCGTCATTGCGGCACTTCAAGCCCAGCAGACCGAATTTCTCCCATGCCGGAAGATATTCGTCACCGATCAGGCTCTTATCGATATCCTTATCATAATCCATCGAGAAGGTAGGAATCTTGATCTGGGCATACGAACCCGGCAGGAAGTCCATGTGTTCGCCCGGAGGCAGAGCCACGATAAACTCTTTGATAAACGTAGCCACGTTCTTGTTCGAGATCACCTCGCACTCCCACTCTTTCACACCCAGGATAGACTCGTCGATCTTGATAGACATATCCTGTTTCACCTTTACCTGGCAACCGAGGCGCCAGTGATCGGCCTGTTCTTTACGAGAGAAGAAACCGGTTTCGGTAGGCAAAATCTCGCCACCGCCTTCGAGCACCTGGCAACGGCACTGTCCGCACGAACCCTTACCACCACAAGCCGATGAAAGGAACACATTGTTGGCAGACAACGTACCCAGCAGTGTACCACCCTGAGATGTTTTCAGTTGTTGCTCTCCATTCATCGTAATCGTAACCTCGCCCGAAGGAGAAAGATAGCTCTTCGCAACGAGCAGTATAATGACAAGCAGGATGATCACCACAAGGAAGACTCCGATACTTGCTAATATTAAAGACGTCATTGTTTTATTCTTTTTACTTTAGTTATAACTTCAATCCAGAGAAACACATAAAGGCCATAGCCATCAGTCCTACTGTGATAAACGTAATGCCCAGACCTTTCAGCGGAGCGGGAACATCAGAGTAGGCCATCTTTTCGCGGATAGCAGCCAGACCGACGATAGCCAGTAACCAACCGATACCGGAACCGAGCGCGTATACCACAGCACTACCTACACCGGTGATGGCCTGCGGGTTCGACGGATCCATCGTGATTCTCTGCTGCATGAACAGTGAAGCACCCATGATGGCACAGTTAACGGCGATCAGCGGCAGGAAGATACCCAATGAAGCGTAGAGCGAAGGGCTGAATCGTTCCACTACCATTTCTACCAACTGCACGATACCGGCAATAACGGCAATAAAGAGAATAAAACTCAGGAAGCTGAGGTCAACACCTTCAATGATAGCATTGGCAGCCAGCACCTTTGTCTGAAGCAAGTAGTTGACCGGCAACGTAACGATCAAAACAAAAGTTACGGCGATACCCAGTCCTACAGCAGTTTTCACATTCTTCGACACAGCCAGATATGAACACATACCCAGGAAGAAGGCGAATATCATGTTGTCCACAAAGATGGAGCGGACGAATAAACTTAATAATTGTTCCATAATTTTTCTTTTACTTTCTTAGGTTGTATTACTTTTCCTGGAGTTCTTTGCAACGGCTGCGCTGATACCAGATGATACAAGCACAGATGATCAGTGCCATCGGCGGCATCAACATCAAACCATTGTTGATATAGCCCATCTTGTAGAATGCCTCAGGGATAATACGGAAGTTGAGCAATGTGCCCGATCCGAGCAATTCGCGGAAGAAAGCCACGATAATCAGAATCTTGGCATATCCCAGACCATTACCCACACCGTCGAGGAATGACTCCCACGGGCCGTTTGCCATGGCAAATGCTTCCAGACGTCCCATCAGGATACAGTTTGTAATGATCAGACCTACATATACCGAAAGCTGTACGCTTACGTCGTATGCAAATGCCTTCAACACTTCACTTACTATAGTTACCAACGCAGCTACTACCACCAACTGTACGATGATACGGATACGGTTAGGAATCGTCTTACGCAGCAAAGAGATAACGACGTTTGAGAAAGCCGTAATCACAGTTACCGAAAGACCCATCACGATAGCCGGTTCCAGTTTGGCCGTTACAGCCAGCGCCGAACAGATACCGAGCACCTGCACGGTTACCGGGTTATTCAATCCCAGCGGAGTAGCGAATACTTCTTTATTCTTTTTAGAAAATAATTGGCTCATATTCTATCGTTCCTCCTTAATTATTAGTTAAAAATTTATCGTACTGGCTCAGACAAGCTTTGATCATGGCATCCACACCTTTCGAAGTGATTGTACCACCCGAAATACCGTCCACCTGATAAGCAGGGTCTGTCACCTTTCCGTTTTTCTCTACAGCCAGTGCAACCTGTCCGTCTTTCAACACCTTCTTGCCCGAGAATTCACCCTGGAAAGCGGTTGTCGCAATTTCGGCACCCAAGCCCGGAGTTTCGCTGGCATGCGAGAAATAAACACCATAAACAGTGTCCTTATCAGCATTTAAAGCCACATATCCCCAGATAGCGCCCCAAAGGCCTGCGCCATAAACCGGTACCACATACTTGGTCTCTCCGTCTACATCACATACGAAAACGTGCAAACGATTGTTTTCCTTTGCTTCTTTTTCGTAGCTGATAGAGAAACCATCCGTATTTTCTGTCAGAGTGCCATCTACGTTCATCAGCATGTCACCCTTTACATATTTATTATATTCAGCATCGGCGTCCTTCACATCTCTGATGTTCAAAGCAGCCAGAATTTGCTTCTTCGTATCCAGCTCCTGATTCTTGTTCTGAATCGCTTTCAGTGAAGAGCTGACGAATGCGAGCAGGAATGCCACGATAACAACCATTACCGAAGCATAAATGATAGTATAAGAATTACTATTTGTATTCATCTTTCTTGTTCGGTTTAATTGTTAGACTTAATAGCGCGTTTTTCACGCAGTTTGATGTTGCTCTGAACCACACAGTAGTCAATCAGCGGAGCGAAGATGTTCATCAACAGGATAGCGAGCATCATACCTTCGGGATAACCGGGGTTCAGCACACGAATGATGATGGCCATCGCACCGATCAGGAATCCGAAGATATACTTACCGGTCTCCGTACGTGCAGAAGTCACAGGGTCGGTAGCCATAAATACGGCACCGAAGCAGAAACCACCCAGCACGAGGTGTTCGTACCAAGGCATGTGAGCCATGGCAGTGTCCGGACCTACAGCATTGAAAATCCAGCCCATGAAAGCACCACCTACGAATACGGAGAGCATCGTTTTCCAGCTTGCGATACCTGTCCACAACAGGATAGCAGCACCAATCAGAATAGCAATCACACTGGTTTCACCGATAGAACCCGGAATCAGACCGGTCACCATGTCCCAGGAGAAAGCCGGGAACCCGTTCGGATCGGTAGCAGTAGATGCTACACCCAACGAAGTGGCCGCTGTCAGTCCGTCTACCGTATTACCCAGTCCGAAGATACTGTCTTGTGCCACCCAAACGGCATCACCCGACATCTTGGTAGGATATGCGAAGAACAGGAAAGCACGGGTAACGAGCGCAACATTGAACACGTTCATACCTGTACCGCCGAATACTTCTTTGGCGAAGATAACAGCAAATGCAGTAGCTATCGCCAGAATCCACAACGGACAGTCCACCGGTACGATCATCGGAATCAGGATACCCGAAACGAGGAAACCTTCCTGAATTTCTTCTTTCTTCCACTGTGCTACGACAAACTCGATGCCCAGACCCACTACATAAGATACGATAATCTTAGGCAGTATGGCCAGGAAACCGTAAATGAACATTTCGATGAAACCACCCTGAGCTCCGGTGTGAGTGAAATGCTGGTAACCTACGTTGTACATACCGAACAGTAAAGCCGGTATCAACGAAATAACCACAATCGACATGATACGTTTGCTATCAATCGAGTCGTGGATGTGCGCTCCCGATTTCGAAGTGGTGTTTGGCACGAACAAGAATGTTTCGAAACCGTCGAACACCGAACGAAACGCGTGGAGTTTGCCGCCCTCTTCAAAGTTCGGCTTTATCTTATCGAGATAATTTCTTAACGCTTTCATTAATTATGAATTATATAAATTATGTGTTATGAATTACATCATTTCAGCACGAAGCATATCGAGTCCGGCACGAACGATGCGTTGCAATTCCAGTTTCGAAGAGTCGACAAACTCACACAAAGCAAAGTCCTCGGGCGCTACTTCGTAGATACCCAGAGCTTCCATGCGATCGATGTCTCCGGCAATGATTGCTTTGATCAGGAATTCAGGCAGAATGTCCATCGGGAACACTTTGTCGTATTCGCCGGACATAATCATGTGGCGTTCGCCTCCCTTGATACGGGCATCGAGCACATACTCTTTCTTATTCCCCATCAACCAGCTGAAATACGAACGGTTCACGCTGAACTGATTGAAACGCGGCATGATCCATCCCAATATCTCGTGGATGTCGTCGCCTTCGGGAATCACGGTCAACTGACTGTCGAAAGCACCGAGGAATCCGTTTGGTTTCACCTGCTTGCCTGTCAGCACATTACCGCTGATGTAACGCAACTCCTTATCTTTTGTCACGTTTCCGGCAAACACATTGGTCAACAATGCACCTACTTTCAGTTTGCAATAAGCCGGTTTCAGGACTTCAGAGCCTGTAACGGCTACAGTGCGTGTCAGATCCACCCGTCCGGAATTGAACAGACGTCCGATGAAGATCACAGCTTCTGCGCCGATGGTCCACACGGTTTCACCTTTCACCACAGGAGCTACATGATTGATTTGCACCCCTACATTTCCGGCAGGGTTCGGTCCGTCAAATACGGTTACCGTGACATTTTTAGCCTGTGTCAAGGCTGTCGTTTTTTGTTTGCTGCTAATACCGAGATACGTCTTGGCGATCTTAGCCAGGGCATCCAGTCCAGTCTGGAAATTAGCTTCTTCCCCTTTCAGAGCGAACTCAAAATCGGGTGCCAGCGGGTTGCTGTCGAAAGCAGAAATGAAAATAGCCCGCGGAGCGACTGTCGGATCGGCAATCACGTCATACGGACGCTGTCTCATAAATGCAAACATACCAGCTTCCAAGAGTGCAGCTTTCACAGCCTCACCGTCGAGTTTGGATACGTCCTTCTTGCCGAATTCTTCGTAATCCTGCTCAGCAGCGGCTTCAACCACGATGTTCAGCACCTTACGGCGTGCACCGCGCTCCACGCTTGTTACAACGCCGCTAACGGGCGAAACAAATTTAACTTCAGGATGGTTCTTGTCGATAAACAAGGGTCCCCCGGCCATCACATATTCCTGTTCTTTCACCACCACCTTCGGAGTCACTCCTGGGAAATCATCGGGTACGAGTGCGTAGAATCCCGGTTCTTTCACCGTTGAGAGCTCTTCAGCAGCTTTTCCTTTCAGGTTGATGTCAAGGCCTTTACGTAACTTTATTACATTTGCCATGTGATTATATAAAATAATGGTTTCATAATTTGCCCGCAAAAGTAATAAATAATAATGTGAATAAAGAGGAAATGTGAAAGGAATTAAGGAGATATTTCTTTAATTAGCATCGTTAACGATCACAAAGATACTAAAAAGGCTAAAATTATCACTGATGAACGGTCAACAAAGAACGAGGAACAGGCTATGCTGAATGAATTATTGACGACGAACAGGGGATGCCGGAAAGTATAAATTATGGGGGGACATAGCCATCCGGAAAGAAGGGTGTAGCCTTAGTTGTAAAAGGGTGTAGCCCTATGGATGAAAGGGTGTAGCCCCAACAGCAAAAGGGTGTAGCCATCCGCGGAGGACAGCTACACCCCTTTTTATTTAGCGTCGATCGTTTGGAACCCTTCAATCGATATATAAAGATATGTATTCAATCTCCTCTCCCCCCCAAAGGACGCTCCCCTTATAAACCGGGGGAGAATGAAGGCAATACACAAACCTGTTGACCGTTCATCATTCAGAGTTCATCAGTCAGCGTTCATTTCACTCTTCCGGAGCAAACATCGGGTCCCAAGCAGGCAAACGAACAGGTTTCTGCTTCAGAACTTCCAACACTTTGGGAGTTGCGAATTTCTTTTCTACCACCAGGCGGAACATATATTCGTTGAACCACTGATCCGTCATAATCAAGTGTCCCTGATAGCCATTGGCAGCTCCCCAACTGTTTTCCACCATCCATTTCACCGGTTTGCCATCCTTAATGTCTACCGCCATCAGAGTCATGGCATGGCTCGATCCACTGGCAAATGTCTGCACACGCTGTTTCTTATCCATACCGAAAGTGGTACCCATCAACGAAGCATAGTCATAGTTGTTCACATCCAGCAATCCGCGTTCCGAGTTCAAGAATTTACCTACATCACACGAAAAATACATCATCGTACTATCTTTCAGCGAAGCGATGGCCATCTCCTTGATTTCATCGGCCGGCAGGTTAACATACGTCCAGTTGCGTCCGTCATAACGGTGACGGTCAAAGTCGATTTCATAACACTTATAATATTCACGGCTCGGATCGTTCATCAGCATCACGTAATTGTCCAGCAGATTCTTGTCGCCGTATTTTTCGAGGAACGACATCGGTGTGTATTGTGCAGTCTCCACCGGATTTCCTTTTTCATCTTTACGCGTCCAGGTAAACTCCGTAGGCGGAACCCCCAGATTCAGCACCAGCATGCGGTATACGGTGCCCAGCATTTCCGTTTTGCTGTTTTCAAGCGCAGGCAGTTTGTCTCCCTTTGCAGCCTGATCACGCAGTTGCAGACCAAATTCACGCAATTTTTCAGCAATCAGCCCAGCCATGCGTGATGTATTCTCGCTGCTGTTCGTCTCAGGCATCACCTCTTTGGGCACCAGACCATATTTAGAAACGATGTCGGCTACACCTGTAAACGTACCTCCGTCACTCAGCGGATTACGGAACAGCCACTCCACCATTTTGTCGTCCATCGGCTTCTCACGGGTGTCGATGACACCTTGCAGGAAAAGATTCGTTTTCTCCAGTTGATCCCAGAAGAAGTTGTAATTCTGAGAAAACTCAAACGATCCGAGTCCGTACCGGGCGATGGCTTTGGCGCGCATCACATTCAGGCCGGTGAACAGCCAGCAACGACCGGACGATTTCTGGTCTGTAATTCCTTTTGAGTCTACTTTAATAGAAAAATGGGTATCCATTCCCTTCAGGTTGTCCTGATTCAGAGCCAGCTTACGGATATCGTTGTTACCGATCGCGTTACGGATGGCCTTGTCGGTTGTCGTGCCCTGGTAGTTTTGTTTAATCCGGTTCAGCATTTCGGGGCTGATACCTCCCTTGTCCTGCTGTGCATACACACTTAAGAATGCGGCACTCAGAACAAAAACAGATAATATTCGTTTATTCATGTGGTAAAGTAATTTGGTTAATAAAGGAGCCTTCTCCTTTTTCTTTGCAAAAATAGCATCCTTTTCCGGATTTTTTGTCACAGTATTTAGATTTATTATCTATTCGAATGAAAACTAATCCAAATAAAATAGTTTCCTTTGCACCCATATTCGTACAAAGCAATGAAAAAATATATAATAGGTATATTGATGGCGATCATGCCCGCCACATTCACTGTGGCTCAAGAAGAAGGCACTACGCTCAGCACTGACACGACAAATCAAGACAGCATTCCCACCCTATCCAAGCGCGAACTACGACGTCAGCGGGTGGCCCGCCGTAACCTTCACTACAATATTCTCGGAGGTCCCAGCTACACTCCCGATTTCGGTCTGCTGATTGGCGGTAGCGGGTTGATGACCTTCCGGATGAATCCCAGCGACACCACCCAGCAGCGCTCTGTAGTGCCCGTAGCCATTGCCCTGATGTTCAATGGCGGACTCAACCTGTTCTCCAAGCCGCAACTTTTCTTTAAGGGCGACCGTTTCCGTATTTTCGGACAGTTCAGTTATAAAAACACACAGGAAAACTTTTACGGCATCGGTTACAGTACCAATAAGGATTATGTGCGCAGCGACACCACCAGCCAGTATCGTTACAGCGGATTGCAGATCAACCCTTGGTTCCTGTTCCGCCTGGGCGAAAGCAACTTCTTTGCCGGTCCGCAAGTCGACCTCAATTATGACCACATGTACGATCCGGCCAAATACCTTGTCGACCAACCCTCTTATAAAGCAGCCGGCGGTACAGAGAAAGGCTATAAGAACTTCAGTTCAGGTGTCGGTTTCCTGCTGACTTATGATACACGCGACGTACCTGCCAATGCCTATCGCGGCATGTATCTCGACTTCCGAGGCATGATGTACCAAAAATTCCTGGGAAGCGACAACAACTTCTACCGTTTGGAGATAGACTACCGCCAGTACAAAACGCTGCGCAAACGCGGTGTGCTTGCATGGACCGCCCAAAGTAAAAACGTATTTGGCGACGTTCCGCTCAATAAATACGCGCTAAGCGGCACTCCGTTCGACCTTCGGGGATATTATATGGGGCAATACCGCGATAAATCGTCACACGTCGTCATGGCCGAATATCGCCAGATGATCAATACGGACAAGGGCAACTGGGTGAAACGCATGCTCAGCCATGTAGGCTATGTGGCATGGGCCGGATGCGGATTTATGGGTCCCAATCCGGGAAAAATAGAGGGTGTTCTGCCCAACATGGGCGTGGGTCTCCGCATAGAAGTACAGCCCCGTATGAACGTCCGTCTCGACCTGGGACGCAACATGGTGAACAAACAAAACCTGTTCTATTTCAACATGACCGAAGCATTTTAAATAAATTATATTCAAATTCAATGCTATATTTATAAAAAAAAGGGGTATATTTAGGGCATTAGTTGCAGATTTGTCTTATCTTTGCACAGATTTCACAAGCATACAGACAATATATACAAATAAATATACCCGTTTATGAAAAGAATCCTATTCATATTCATTAGTATACCCCTACTCTTATTTGGTGCAGCTTCTCTTGTATATGCGCAGGAAACCAGCGATTACTCTAAACTGACTACGGAAGACTATACTAATATTTCCCTCCCCCCACTCGACCTTCTGTTCGAAAATGCCAAAGGAGGACCGATCTATGAACTGGCCGGTGTAAAAGAGCAGATAGAGCGCAAACTGCTGGCCAAGGAAAGACGCGCGTTCCTGAAGTTCTTCAGTGCCCGGGGTAGTTATCAGTGGGGAAAAGTCGGAGTAGATAATACGTTTACCGATGTTTCCACCCCCATTATGTACAACTACAATACATCCAAACAAACCATGTATACAATAGGCGGTGCAGTCAGTATCCCCTTTGACGAATTATTCGATCTGTCTCCTCGCGTTAAACGCCAGAAGCTGAATGTAAAAGCCGCTGCCTTGGAACGGGAAGTAAAGTTTGAAGAGATGAAGCGGGAAATCATCGAAATGTACGCAACCGCAACCTCTCAACTCAATGTATTAAAACTGCGGGCGGAAGCCTTGGAATTGGCAACTATGCAGTATGATGTGGCCGAGAAGAATTTCGTGAATAATACCATTAACACAGGAGATTTATCCACTGAGAAGCAAAGACAATCCACCGCATTAGAAGCTTTCGAAAAAAGTAAGTTTGAAGTAACCAAGAGCCTGATGATTCTGGAAGTCATCACCCGTACACCTATTTTAAGAAAATAAACAATCATACATTATGGACTATGTATTTTATCTGCTCCGCTCTCTCTATCGTGTGAAATGGTGGATCCTGTTGGGTACCGCCCTTATTACGGCTTTTGTATATTTCCGTATAGGACGGATGCAGGGAGGCTACAATGTGGAATCCACCCTTTATACAGGGGTTGTATCGGGCTATGGCATCGAAGAAACGACTAAAGTAGACTGGGCGTTGGCTCAAAACTCAATGGACAACCTGATCAATATCCTGCAATCGGAAAGTACCTTGAAGCGCGTCTCCCTGCGTCTTTTCTCACGCGTCCTGGTAAAAGGGAGGCCGGATAAAGACAACGAAGGAATCACCGCCTCCAGCTACAACTATACTTACAATCACATGAAGAACAGTAAGGATGGTAAAGCGCTGGTTGCCTTGATTGATCGGAACAGCGAAGACAAGACCATGGAGAACTTCATGAAATATGAACGTCCGGACAAAGAAAATTACATTTACGGATTGTTTTATTTTCAGCATGTATTTTACAGCTTTCAAGCCCTGAAGAAGATCAAAGTAGAACGTAAGGGAAACAGTGATTTAATCAAGACCAGCTATCAGTCCGGCGATCCGGGCATTGCCTATAATACGATTGACATCCTGATGAAGGAATTTGTCAACGAATATCAGGCACTCCGTTACGGCGGCACCGATAAAGTGATTGAATACTTTGCGGGAGAATTGAAACGCATCGGTAAAGAACTTGCCGGCCAGGAAGACAATCTGACCCAATATAATATAGACAACCAGATTATCAATTACTATGACGAGACCAAAGAGATAGCTGCCATCAATAAAGAATTTGAATTGCGCGAACAAGATGTCGAGTTTGCTTACAACAGTTCGAGAGCGATGCTTATGGAGCTCGAGAGACAGATGGACGCAAACTCCAAGCAGCTGATCCATAACGTACAGTTAGTGGATAAACTAAAGCAAACGAGCAATTTAACCGGAAAAATCACTGAGATGGAAACGATTTCATCGCCAAGTGACAGCACCGGAACCAAGCTTCAAGCCTACAAAGACCGCTTAGCGCAAAATCGGAAAGAATTGTCAAGCATTGCCAGCCGATACGTGAACGGACAACACTCCAAAGAAGGAGTTGCCCGAAACACCATCGTGGAACAGTGGCTCGACCAACTACTGCTTTTTGAGAAAGCAAAGGCCGAACTGAAAATCGTACAAAAAAGCCGTAATGACCTGAATGCGAAATACACCCACTTTGCTCCGGTAGGCACCACCATTAAGCGCAAAGAACGCATCATCAACTTTACCGAACAGAGCTACCTGACCAATTTAAAGAGCTATAACGATGCCCTATTGCGCAAAAAGAATCTGGAGATGACAGCCGCCATCCTGAAAGTGCTCAATCCGCCTGCCTATCCGATCAATCAGGAATCTGTAGGACGTCGGAAAATTGTAGCGATGGCATGTGTCGGCACCTTTATCTTTTTAGTGGCAGTATTCCTGTTGATAGAACTGATTGACCGCACCCTGCGTGACACACCCCGTACGCGCAAGCTGACAGGCGGCATTGTACTGGGCTCCTATCCTGCTCACATGAAGCCCGGCCCCGTCAACAAACAATGTGAGGATGCGGCCACCCGTTATATGGCCACCGCTATTCAACGTTTCTTTACCGGACGAGCAGAAGGGCTTCCTTTTATTCTCAATCTTCTCAGTACCGAAGAAGGCAGTGGCAAGTCCTATTTGGCAGAACGCCTTAAGAACTATTGGGAATCGCTTGGCCTGAAAGTACGACTGCTGACCGATGGGATTGATTTCGACTCCGGTTCACCCGGTTTCATATTATCCCAAAGTCTGAAGGACATCTATACGCCTCAGTCCGAAGATATCGTGATTGTGGAATACCGCAATCTGAAGCAAATAAACATACCGACACCCTTGTTGCAAGAAGCTCAATTAAACTTATTGGTTGCTTCGGCTATTCTTGGTTGGAAAGCGACTGACAAGGTATTACTCCAAAAGCTCAGGTTACAGATAGGAAAGCCTCCTTATTTCTACCTCAACCGCGCGCCGAAGTACGAAGTAGAGACTTATACCGGTATGCTTCCGCCATATACCTGGATGCGCAAACAGATGTATCGGATCTCTCAACTCGCATTGACAGAAAGGTCTCTATACCGCCTCCGCAGCAAGAAAACCTCCAAAGACAATCTCCAGGATGACGATGATGAAGAATGATGAAGAAATCTATAAAGAACGGGATCCGGATACATCCGAACCCGTTTTTTATCTTTTGTTCGCCTCCCAGTTGATACTTGTACTGATGGGAATGTTCATGTCCATCAAGATGGGTCTGGTCACTCTTCCTACCGTGACCGTATTGGGTGTGATCGCTTTGGGCAGATGCAGCAGCCAGAGCACAGACTGGAAACGGGGAAGAAACTTAATGGCAGGACTTATCCTGATATGGGGGTTCTATTGCCTGTTCGAAATAGGCAATCCTAACCACGTGCAGGAAGCATGGAACATAGCCATCACCCAATACTTTTTCTACCCATTGCTTTGCGCATTCTTGGTACCCTTGACCATCCGTAATTATAAGGGAATAGAAGTTCTGCTGCTGATTTGGTCCGTTTTCGTTTTAATAGCCACCCTGAAAGGTTACTGGCAAAAAAATCACGGCTTCAACGAACGGGAACTCTATTTTCTTTACGTATTGGGCGGATACCGCACCCATATCATCTGGTCCGGCATCCGCTATTTTTCCTGCTTTTCCGATGCAGCCAACTATGGAGTCCACGCAGCCATGGCCGCCACCACATTCGGCCTGTCCGCCTTCTTCGTCCGTAAAAAGTGGATGAAGATATACTTCGGTGTCATCACCCTTTGCGCTCTATATTGCATTGGCATCTCGGGTACCCGGGCAGCCGTAGGTGTACCGTTGGGAGGAATCCTGCTGTATGTTTTAATCTCTAAAAACTGGAAAGGATTTGTGCTTGGAATCGTTTCACTGTTTGCCGTCTTTTCATTTTTTTACTTCACTAATATCGGAGACAGCAACCAGTATGTCCGCAAAATGCGCTCTGCCTTCCGCCCCAACAAAGATGCGTCCTATCAAGTAAGGGTTGAGAATAAGAACAACATGAAAGCATTGATGGCAGTAAAACCCATCGGTTACGGGCTCGGCCTGTCGAAAGGAGAACGTTTTCAGCCCCGGGAACTGATGCACTACCCGCCCGACTCGTGGTTGGTAGGTGTGTGGGTAGAAACAGGAATCATAGGACTGGTACTCTATCTGCTTGTTCATGGAGTACTCTTTGCCTGGTGTTCCTGGCTATTGATGTTTAAGGTGATGAACAAGCGCTTGAGAGGCTTGTTGGCCGCCTGGCTTTGTATGGCTGCCGGTTTCTTCGTTGCCGCCTATGTAAATGATGTGATGCAATATCCCAACTCCATTATCGTTTATACCGGTTTCGCCCTTTGCATAGCGGGTCCTTATATCGATCCCGTGATGCAGAAAGAAGAAGAGGAACTGAAAAAGAAGAAAAATAAGACAGAGCAAGAAGAATTTTATTAATAATTAAAGTAGAAATGAATACGATTCACCACAGATTACACAGATTAACACAGATATTTTAATTTAACTCTCAGTAAAATAAATTATTAATCTGTGAGAATCCGTGTAATCTGTGGTGAATAATACTCAAAACCGTTACATAAATGAAACAAACACCTCCTATCATCTCTTTTATCACCATCTGCTACAACGGCTTGAATGACACTTGTGAGCTGATAGAGTCGCTACGCACTACCATACACTCCGTCAGTTACGAAATCATTGTGGTGGACAACGCGTCCCGGCAAGATGAAGCCCGGATGATACAGGAACGATACCCCTTTGTGCGTACCCTCCGCAGCGAAAAGAACCTCGGATTCGCGGGAGGCAACAACCTCGGGATACAGATAGCCCAAGGACAATACCTGTTCCTGATCAACAATGACACTTACCTGACCGAAGACGGGTTGCCCGCCCTGATAGAACGGTTGGAGAGCAGTCCCCGCATCGGAGCAGTTTCGCCCAAGATCCGCTTCGCCTTCCCACCGCAAAACATCCAGTTTGCCGGCTACACCAAGTTGAGCCCCTATACGATGCGCAACAAGGCTTTGGGTATGGGATGTCCGGACGATGCTACTTTCAGCACGCCCCGCCCCAGCGCCTACCTTCATGGAGCCGCACTGATGCTGAAACGGGAGGTCATCTGGAAAGCCGGACTGATGCCGGAGATTTATTTCCTCTATTATGAAGAGCTGGACTGGTGTACCAGTATGACGCGCGCCGGCTATCAGCTTTGGTACGAACCGCGCTGCACCGTTTTCCATAAAGAGAGCCAAAGCACCGGCAGGCAGAGTCCCCTTCGCGCTTTTTATATGATGCGAAACCGAATGCTTTACGCCTGGCGCAACCTGTCGGGAATGAAACGTTGCCTGTCCATCGTTTACCAGATGCTGGTAGTAGCTCCCAAAGACAGCCTGCGCTTCGCTCTGAAAGGACAGCCCAAGTTAGCAGAGGCCGTCTGGCGCGGAGTGAAGGATTTCTGGGCGCTGTGCTGAATCGTCCGCATAAATGTTTAAACAATAACCCAATATCAGACTTATGATACTAACCTTGATCGACTGGATTTTATTCATTCCGCTGGCACTCTGCGTCAGCTATCTGCTGGTATATGCCATCGCTTCCAAATTCTATCGTTCCCCCATCTATCCGGAAGCGGACAAGTTGCACCGAATCGCCGTATTCTTCCCCGCTTACAAAGAAGACAAAGTCATCATCGACTCCGTACGCTCTTTCCTTGAACAGGACTACCCCAAAGAGATGTACGATGTATACGTCATCTCCGACCACATGCAGGACTCCACCAACGAAGCCCTTCGGCAGCTTCCCATCCGTTTGCTGACGGCCACCTACGAAGACAGTTTCAAGGCCAAAGCTCTCCTGCTGGCCATCCGTGCCATCCAGAAGGACGGAAAGGCAAGCGGGCTAAGCGACTACCGGCTGGCTTACATGTATGACATCGCCGTGGTAATGGATGCCGACAACGTAACCGTCCCCGGTTTCCTTTCCGAAGTAAACCGTGCCTACTCTGCCGGAGTAAAGTCGATGCAAGCCCACCGCGTAGGCAAAAACCTGAATACGGACATCGCCCTGCTGGACGGGGTGAGCGAGGAAATCAACAACGGATTTTTCAGGAAAGGGCACAATGTCCTCGGATTGTCCGCCGGCTTGGCGGGTTCGGGTATGGCTTTCCAGTATTCCTGGTATTACGAGGCTGTGGATCAACTCAAAACGGCAGGCGAAGATAAGGAACTGGAGCTTCTGCTGATTGAGTACGAAATGCATACCGTCTACTTGGATCACCTGCCCGTCTACGACGAGAAGACGCAAAAGAAAGAGAACATCAAGAATCAGCGCCGGCGCTGGATGGCAGCACAATTCAGCATTCTGCTCAGGGCGTTGCGCTTCGTAAGAGACGTCAAGGAGGATGCGGGATGGTGGCGATGGTGGCCGGAACCGGATTTGACCAATAAAATTGTCCAATGGATGCTCCCCCCACGTCTGGTGCAACTGACGGCCGTTTTCGGGCTGACACTGCTCGCCACATTAGTGAACTGGCAGGCGGCACCCAAATGGTGGGTATTGTCGGCAGCACAGGTGGTAGCCATGTTCATTCCCGTCCCCGCCCGTCTGCTCAACGGTAGACTGCTGAAGGCACTGATGCAAGTACCCTCGCTGGCACTGGGAACCATCGCTAACCTGTTCCGGCTCAAAGGAGCTAACAAGAAATTCATACATACCGAACACGGATGAGTGATAAATCACCACTCCGTGACACTGAATTCACGGAGTTTCAGTTCGCCACAGATTTCACAGATGAATACAGAGAATTTATTTTCTTTTGGATACCCATAAACGAGAGACCGGAACTCTATGAGCTTCTGTGATAAATCATCCTCTGCGAAACTCTGTGAGCCTCTGTAGCAAATTATCACTGAGTTTTGCAGTTCCTTCTGTTCCTCGTTCACCGTTCCTTGTTTAAAAACGCTCATCGTTGGTGCAAGAGACGCAATCACCGATTTGAGAATAAAGATCCATCTTTTAATCAAAACAGCTTCGGTCAATATGTTCATAAGATTTCATTTTAAAAAGTAGAGAATATGCCTTCCTTTCGGGGAACGACCGGACAAAGCTAAGCATTGGAAGCAGAGAATACAAAAAAGTGGTGCAGATTGGTGCACTTCGGTGCAAAAGAGCACAGCGTCCTCTTGATGAAACACACCCTCTACCAAGGTTAAACAGAGCCTCTTTTACTCCCTTTTGAAGCCTCCATTTCCACCATTCAGAGCCTCCAAAACACCAACACGGAGACCAACATGCTTCCACGCCCACAATATTCTTTCAATCAACATTTTATAAAGGTAACATCGAAACCAGCCAACATGAAAACCTGCACATAAATAAATAATAAACAAAAAAGATATATTAAAATATATCAGCAGAATTTGCGATCGGAGGACGATTTTTCACTATCATCTGATCTCACTGCTCCCGAAACAAATCCAGGACTCAGCATCATAAATCGCACCAGACTATCCCGGAACTATTGGCGAGCTTACGAAAAAAAGCGAATTTATCTACCACACAGGCCTCTGAAATGATGGAAATAAGCCGCAGCTTGCTAAGCAAACTGGAGCACGGCAAAAACATGTCGACTGAAAAACCGGCAGACATCATCGCTTACTACATTGCTTTCATAGAAGAAAACTCGGAAGTGAAAATCAGTTGCCGGGAGATACTGAACGAAATCATCATGCAAACCTCACCTTTTTCCTGAAGGAGAAAAAGACTTTATTTAAATCTTTTTGTGTATCTTTGCTCTATTGAACCGTACCTCATACAAACAACATGGAACAACCCAACGGACACCCCAAGGTGAGTGTCATTATCCCTGTATACAACACCTGCAACTACGTGCAGGAAGCACTTGAAAGCATTTGCCGGCAGACATTGACGGACCTGGAAATAATCGTGATAGACGATGGGTCGACTGACGGAAGCCGGGAAGTAATAGACAAGATAGCTGCCACAGACATCCGTATCCGGGTGTACGGACAAACGAATCAAGGTCAAAGCATAACTCGAAATAACGGAATGCTCTACGCTACGGGAAAATATATCTACTTTATGGACAGTGATGACCGTCTGGAAGTTGACGCATTGGAAACCGGCTACTCTTTGTGTGAATCCAGACAACTGGACTTTACATGTTTTGACGCAAGCATTCTGAACAAAGAGCATCCCTATGCCAAGTGCTTTAACTACGAACGGAACCATTGTATCGACCCAACCCTAACATATAAAGGAACGGAATTATTACAACTGCAACTCTCACATCATGCATTCAGCCCTTCACCATGCTTGAACTTGATCAGAGCGAAATTCCTAAAAGAATCCGGTCTGAACTTTTATCCCAAAATCATCCACGAAGATCAGCTCTTCACCTCACAACTGTATTTGAAAGCCCAAAAGGTAGGGTATATTCCACGAAAGTTCTTTTTACGCCGTTTCAGATCCAGCTCCACCATGACCCAGCAATTTACATGGAAAAACATAGAGGGGTATCTTACCGTAACCAACGAGCTGATGAAAGCCGCCCTTGACTATTCGGAAAATACTCGCAAGGTGATCTCTCGTTTTTTACGACAGATGCTCGATGCCGCCGTATGGCAAGCCCATACATTACCTTTACGACAGCGCCTCAAGCTATGCCTGCTCTGCCTGCGGCATTACAAACGATACGTCAGCACACGGACACTGATGGTGCTGATACTAAAAAAACAAAAGTTATGAATCCATTTCACCACGGAGGACACTGAGGACACAGAGAATATCTTTCTCTTAATTTTCTTGATAAATAAAAGATTAAAACTCTGTGTCCTCTGTGGTGAACCAAACTCAAAAACACCATAAGAATGACGTCTATCAAACATCAACTTTTCTCCGGAGTATTCTATACCGCCCTTGCCAAATACAGCGGCATAGGGGTGTCACTCGTCGTCGCGGGCGTATTGGCACGCCTGATTTCGCCGGACGACTTCGGCGTGATGGCCATAGCCACGGTGATCATTGCCTTTTTCAACCTGTTCACCGACGTAGGCCTGTCACCCGCCATCATCCAGCACAAAGGATTGACCCGGGAGAACCTGTCCGGACTCTTTTCTTTCACCATCTGGACAGGCATCGGCCTGGCACTGCTTTTCGCCGCTGCCTCGTGGCCCATTGCCGCCTACTACGACCGGGAAATACTGCGGACGCTGTGCCAGCTGCTGGCCGTCAACCTGTTTTTCGCCTCTGCCACCATCGTTCCCAACGCACTGTTCTACCGCAACAAAGAATTCAAATTCATCGCCCTGCGAAGCTTCGTCATACAGATCGCCACCGGTGCGGCAGCCGTCGTGGCGGCTCTGTGCGGAGCCGGATTGTATGCGCTGGTCATCGGGCCCATCCTGTCGGGCATCCTGATTTTCGTGGTCTCCATACGACGCTATCCGCAGCGCCTGAGGCTTACGTTGGGGCTGGACGTGTTGCGCCGGATATTCTCCTACTCTGCCTACCAGTTCCTGTTCAACATCATCAACTACTTCAGCCGGAACCTCGACAAACTACTGATCGGCAAGTACATGGGAATGTCTCCCCTGGGTTATTATGAAAAATCATACCGCCTGATGATGCTGCCGTTACAAAACATCACACAGGTGATCACCCCGGTGATGCACCCCATCTTCAGCGAATACCAGAACGACCTTGAACGCCTGGCATCGGGTTACGAACGCATTGTCCGCTTTCTGGCCTTCATCGGACTGCCGCTGAGCGTGCTGCTATACTTCACGGCCGGCGAGGTGACCCTGATCCTGTTCGGCGACCAATGGATGCCCTCCATCCCTATATTCCGGATACTCACGCTGTCGGTAGGCATACAGATCGTCCTCTCCTCCTCCGGGTCCATCTTTCAGGCGGCAGGCGATACGAAAAGCCTGTTTGTGTGCGGCCTGTTTTCATCGGTACTCAACGTGGCGGGCATCCTGCTGGGCATTTTCCGGATAGGCACACTCCAAGCCGTAGCCACGTGCATCACACTGACGTTCACCGTCAACTTTGTGCAATGCTACTGGATGATGTACCGGGTGACACTGCACCGCAGCCTGCGACATTTCGCGGTTCAGCTTGTATCACCATCAGCGGTCAGTGTGCTGCTGATAGCCGTACTCTATCCGCTCAGCCTGCTGACAGAAGGAGGCAACATTTTTCTGACCCTGATTGTAAAAAGCATTATATTTTTCTGTATATTTGGGTGCTACATACAGTTGACCGGTGAATATGACATCATCGGCAAGGCAAAAGGCATCCTGAACAAACGTAAAAGCAGGGGGTGAAAGCCCATCTTAAAAACAAAACAAACAATGAAAGCACTGTTTCTTATCTTCCACGGATTCGAAGAGGCAAACGGGATCAGCAAGAAAATCCGTTACCAGATAAAGGCACTCAAAGCGTGTGGCTTGGAAGTAGATACCTGTTGGCTGGATGACGCCCACGACCACAAACGGCGGATGATAAACGATACCATTCTCAACGATTATGGCACAGGATTTAAAGGAAAAATCCTAAAACGAATAGAATATGGAAGCATTATTAAACACGTAAGAGAAAACAACATAACAGTCATTTATGTACGTTATGTCCACAACGCAAGCCCGTTTACCATCAGGCTGATGAAACAGCTAAAAAAAACAGGTGCATACATTGTAATGGAGATTCCTACTTATCCTTACGATCAGGAATATAAAGGACTACCATTGCCTTATCAACGCATTTTGTTCTTCGATAAATGCTTCCGCAAACGGCTGGCGCACTATGTAGACAAGATTGTGACTTTTTCTGATTATGACCAAATATGGGGACGCCCCACCATTAAAATTTCCAATGGAATAGATTTCAGCCAGATCAAAATAAAACAATCAGTAGCTCCCCATACCGACTTAAGACTGATTGCAGTAGCAACGATTCACCCTTGGCACGGATTCGATCGAGCCATCGAAGGATTGGCACTATACTATCAAAAAAATCCGGTAAGAAAGGTCTACATACATATCATCGGTTCGGCGGTTCCGGAAGTGCTGTCGCAATACCAACAATCTGTACGGAAAAACAGATTGGAACAGTATGTATTCTTTCACGGATCGCTCTTTGGTGAAGCGCTGGACAAAATGTTCGACGAGAGTGACTTCGGGATCGGAAGCCTGGCACGCCATCGCAGCCAAATCGACAAAATAAAAACATTAAAGAACAGAGAATATGCCGCCCGGGGCATCCCCTTTGTCTATTCTGAAACCGATGATGACTTTGAGAAAATGCCATATATACTGAAAGCTCCGGCAGACGAAACGCCACTGGATATAGAGAAAATAATCGATTTTTACGATTCGATCCGTTTTACTCCCAAAGAAATCAGGAGTTCCATCGAAAAGACCTTATCGTGGAAGAGACAAATGCAATATGTAATAGAAGAGACATTCAAAAGAATATAAAAAAGAAAAAAAGAAATGAACATCCGCCAACTAATCAATACCATACGGTACAAATTGAAATATGGCAGTACGGTAGAGTGGTACAACTTTTGGTATATCATCTTAAGGCGACACCAAAAAGTGATTCCCCAAGTAGCTTCTATCGACGAAACGATTCGGAAAATCATAAGTGAGAAATGCTCCGTCAGTCGTTTTGGTGACGGGGAAATGCTGCTTACCAGTGACAAAAAAAACATTGGTTTCCAGAAAGGAGATCCAGTGCTGGCTAAAAGGCTCAAAGAAGTATTAGGCAGTCATGAAGAAAGACATCTGGTTGCTATCCCTGATATTTTTACCAAGTTAAACCGTTACAAACGTAAGTGTCGCCGTTTTCAACGGACTCACCTTTTCATTTACGGCACGTGGTGGGATAAATTGCTTATTCCTGGACGTAAATACGAAAACGCATTCCTTTCACGTCCATATATGGATTATGCTTCCAAAGAACACTGCGCACGTTGGTTTCACGAGCTTAAAGCCATTTGGGAGGGACGTGACATTATATTCATTGAAGGTGCAATGAGTAGGCTTGGAGTAGGAAATGACCTGTTCGGCAATGCCAAAAGTATCCATCGTATCCTTTGTCCTCCTCAAAATGCTTTCGAACAGTATGACCGCATTTTAAACGAGGCGTTGAAAATAGAAAAAGAAGTACTTTTTTTAATCGCGTTGGGACCTACCGCAACCATCTTGGCTTATGACCTACATAAAGCCGGTTACCAGGCAGTAGATATCGGGCACGTGGATGTGGAATATGAATGGTGGAGAATGGGGGCACAGCGTAAAGTAAAACTCAAACAAAAATATGTGAATGAAGCTTCCGATGGAAATAGTGTGACCGATGCGGGAGAAGAATACAACAGGCAAATAATCACAAAAATAAATTAAGAGAATGAAAATAGTCTATTATATCCCAGCACTCTATGGCGCAGGAGGGCTGGAACGTATCATCACCTTCAAAGCCAGCTATTTGGCCGAACATTGGAAAGGAAGTGAAATTTATATTCTTACTTCCGAACAGATAGGCCGTCCTATTCATTATGATTTATCGCCAAAAGTAAAGCACCTGGATTTAAATGTACCTTTCGATTGGCCTTTTAATCAATCGCCTATCAGCAAGTTCTTAAAGTACCCATACAAATATTGGCTATTCAAAAAACGTTTCTCCAAAACACTAAAAGAGTTACGCCCCGACATCACGGTTTCAACACTGAGAAGAGAACTGAATTTCATCTCTTCCATACGTGATGGAAGTACAAAAATCGGAGAGTGCCATTTCACTCGCCACTACTATGGAATAGGAAGTAAAGATTATGAAAAAGGTATAATAGGGCTACTACTCAAAAAGTATTGGGACAAAACACTCCTAAAACATCTGCAATCGCTCTCCAAGTTAGTAACACTAACACATGAAGAAGCAATTTTTTGGCCGGAACTTTCGAATCTTTGTGTTATTCCCAACCCCATAGCCACCACTGGCAACCAGCTATCGGATTGTAGCCCAAAGCAAGTAATAGCCGCCGGAAGATACGCCCCGCAAAAGGGATTCGACCTACTGATAGAGACTTGGGCCATCGTATCCCCAAAACATCCGGACTGGACATTGCGTATCTATGGAGACGGTGGTTTGCGTACCAAGTTGCAGAGACAGATTGATCAAGCAGGGATCGGTCAGACTTGCTTTTTAGAGCCTACTACAGCCCGCATCACCGAGAAATATTGCGAAAGTTCGATCTTCGTACTCTCTTCCCGGTATGAAGGGTTCGGAATGGTCATAACCGAAGCTATGGCATGTGGAGTTCCACCCGTGTCATTTGCATGTCCCTGTGGCCCCCGTGATATCATAGAACACGGACTAAACGGACTCTTGGCACAACCGGAAGACATAAACGACTTAGCCACACAAATAAACGACCTGATAGAGCATGAAGACAAACGAAAAGAAATGGGACGAAATGCCCGTATACGTTCAGAACGCTTCCGAATGGAAACTATCGCACAGGAATGGAAAACACTATTTGAAACCTTAAAAAACAATGAAAAAGTGGTATAATAAATATCTGCCTTTCTTTGGCAAACCGTTGTCGGAATTACCGGAAGACGCAATCGGGTACGTCAAAGGATTGTTGGAGCAACGACAATCTGACCAGCCTTTGGTTTCGGTAGTGCTGATTGCCCATAATGAAGAGTGCCATTTACTGAGTTGCCTTTGGTCATTGGTAAACAATCAGACGGGATCTCCCATCGAAATATTGGTCATCAATAATCTTTCGACAGACCGTACGGAAGAGTTACTCCAAAAGTTGGGGGCACGCTACTTTAATGAAGTTCAAAAAGGTCCCGGACATGCACGCCAATGCGGACTGGAACATGCCAAAGGAGTGTATCATCTTTGTATCGACGCGGACACAATGTATCCGCCCTACTATATAGAGACACACCTCAAGGAGCTTCAAAAACCGGATGTGGTATGCACATACAGCTTGTGGAGCTTTATCCCCGACGCTGCCCATTCGACTTGGGGGTTGTGGATGTACGAAACACTGAGAGACATACACTTGCGCATACAGGCGATCAAGCGTCCGGAACTATGCGTACGGGGAATGGCATTTGCGTTCAGAACGGATCTGGCACGTCGATTCGGGTTTCGCACCGACATTCGGCGTGGAGAAGACGGCTCACTGGCCCTGACCCTGAAACCTTACGGAAGACTGGTATTTATAACCAACCGGAAGGCTCGTGTGTTGACCAGCAATGCCACCCTCAATACAGACGGTTCATTGTTTAACAGCTTCCGTATACGGTTCACAAAAGCATTGAATGGCTTTACCAGTCTCTTCACCAAAAAGAAAAAGTATGAAGATAAGGAATCCAACTTACTAAATCCCCAAACTAAAGAAGAACGATCAAAGCAGAACAGAATCACTTCAAAAAACAGTATTACATGAACAAATTTTTGCAAATATATGTCATTTACATCGCAATCAGCCTATGCACATCCTGCATTGATGAAAGAAGTCTGTATATAGTTCCGCAGAAAATATCATACCTGTACCCTTATGCCAATGAAGAAAACCATTCGAATGCAGAAATTACCATTGAGCTAAAAAGCCACATATCTGCCAAAAAGTTTCTCAGAGAAGAAATGGGAGTCCCACCACTCAAATACAACAAATCGATGCTGGTGATGCTGACACAGGACGACTGTGTACATACGGCATTCTGCCGCACATGGGCAATCATTCATGGAAAGCCGATCTCTGATTCATCTCCTTTCAAATCGTCATCAGCCGGTTCACACCAGTTACTCTATGACGCACACCAATTATTAAACCAAGACTTACCCCCCAATATCATAGCTGCTCAAAAGACATTGGGGTGTACGGACGGATGTGGAAACGAAACCCGCTTCAACTTCACCACGACAGTAGCTCCCGAAGAGAAATGGATGAATGTACAGTCAAAAGTCATGTTCAGCGAAACAAATAATTATGCACGCTTCTACAACAAATCGGTGTTATCATGGTATGACATAATAGAGTTGCTAAACTATGGAACAGGCATCGCTTTCCATGACGTAAAAGCCGCCGATGTAAATGCAGTGGAAGATATCCGGAAACATTTCATCATAGCTCAAGACAGCATCTTGAAGCACTTAGCAGGAAGAGGATGCAAGATGCTTGCAGAACCCAATGGAAATAAAACATATCTGAAAGCCGCACAGACCTACGAACCAATTCAAACCAGTACCGCACAGACCGGAACAATCAGGCTCAGCCCCTTCAGCGTGAACGGGGACCTATCGAAAACAGTGCTGCACAGAGTATTTTATAATTCACCCACCGAAGTGAAAAATGCGATAGAAACCCAAATGAAAGTGCCAGTGGAAATGAGAGAAGCAGTCCATATAGGTGTACACAACACAGACAACGGATGGACCAACTTCCTCCTTTGGCTGAACGACACTTATGGCAAAGATGGCGAAGATTGTGTATGGATGCCCAGTCAGGAAGAGTATTACGAATACAATTATTACCGCACACACGGAAATATTGCAAGGAGCGTAGACGGGCAAACACTTAAATTAACCGTTAGCCTGCCGAGCCAGAAATATTTTTATTATCCTTCGGTCACTATCAATTTGAAAGGACTGAAGAAAGAAGACATCAAGTCGATAGAAAGTAATAGTGTCGTCACCGGACTATCTTACGGAGACTATCATGACGGGGTCATGGTAAATATCGACTGCCGGAAGTTCTTGGTTGAACACGCTACGCACTTTGTAGAGCAATATGAAAAAGACAAAACAAACCAGTCGAACAAAGCAGACGCAATCTACTTTGTGAATATGCTAAAAGAATCGAGCAAAAAAACAGAATTACTGAACCGGATTAAATAAAAAATACTATGATCACCGTACAAATTCTTTTCTGGCTTGCCCTCTTCCTCGTATTCTATACCCACTTGGGATACGGAATACTGCTTTACACACTGGTCAAGCTCAAAGAACTCACTGTGAAACCCGTCAAGCGGCAACTCCCGCCCGACAAGCTGCTGCCGGACGTGACACTTTTTATCACAGCCTTTAACGAAGAAGACGTTGTGGACGAAAAAATGCGCAACTGCCTGAAGCTGGACTATCCCGAGGACAAGTTGCACATTGTGTGGACCACCGACGGAAGCAACGACTCTACCAACGAACGACTGAAGGCATGGCCGCAAGCCACCGTCCACTTCCAACCCCTGCGGCAAGGAAAAACCGCTGCCATGACACGGGGGATGACACTGGTGGACACGCCACTTGTGGTATTCACCGACGCCAACACAATGCTGAACCGGGAAGCGATACGCGAAATCGTGTTGGCTTTTGAGGATCCGGGGGTGGGATGCGTGGCCGGAGAAAAACGCATCGCCGTGCAAGAAAAGGATGGAGCCGCAGCCGGTGGCGAGGGCATATACTGGAAATATGAATCGACACTGAAAGCACTGGACGCACGTCTGTATTCGGCTGTGGGAGCCGCAGGCGAGCTGTTTGCCATACGCCGGGAGCTGTTCACGGTGATGGAACCGGATACACTGCTGGATGACTTCATCCTGTCGCTGCGCATCGCCATGCAGGGATACAAGATAGCCTATTGCACCCGGGCATATGCCATCGAAAGCGGATCGGCAGACATGGGCGAAGAACAGAAAAGAAAGGTGCGCATTGCCGCCGGCGGACTGCAATCTATCTGGCGGCTGAGGGAACTGCTCAATCCCTTCCGTTACGGAGTGCTGAGTTTCCAGTATATATCACACAGGGTGCTGCGGTGGTCGGTGGCCCCGGTGCTGCTGTTCGCCTTGCTCCCGCTCAACGTTGCCATACTGCTGATGGGGGGCTCCCCTATCTGGTATGGCACCATTCTGGCACTTCAGGTATTGTTCTACATCTTAGCGATGGGAGGCTATTACCTGTCTGCCCGGCAAATAAAAAACAAGCTGTTATTCATCCCATATTATTTCCTGTTTATGAACATTAACGTGATGAAAGGTGTTAACTACCTTCGTAAAATGAAAGGAACAGGAGCATGGGAAAAAGCCCAAAGAACGAAAACAGAATCCTTAAACCAATAAACCGAACGAAGCATGGATAGAATACTGCATGACGTAAACAATGCCCATAAGATACTGCAACTGACAGCTGACACACTGATCTTGGTGGACAAAAACGGCACGTGTCTGGACATCGACCCGCACAGCGATTTGTGGTTCCTGCAAGAAGACAAGCTCTTGGGAAAAAATCTGTTCAATCTGCTTCCCGACCATACCTTCCAGAAACTGCTGCCGGACTTCCGCCGGGTGACCCAACAGGGGATAACGGTAAACCGCAACTACAGGCTGCCGTTGGAAGGGGACGAAACGTACTACTTCAAATGCATCATGCAGCCGTATGACGGCGACAAGGTGTTGTGCCAATATCGTGACATCACGGCACGGAGCAACGTAAAGCTGCAACTGGAACGTACGAATTACGAACTGAAAGAGATACAAAAAGCGGCACAGATAGGGCAATGGAAATATTCATCACGAGAGAAGACATTTTATTACCGGGGATACAACGGAATCGTATGCACGGAAGAAGAGCGAAGCATCAACTTTCAGGATTATTACGAGACCATTCTGAGCGAAGATCTGCCTGCCGTGAACACATGGATGGAGGCAAACCGCCGTAAACTGGTAAAGGAGTACATCGAATACCGCATTCTGCTGGAAGGACAGGTATACTATATGCGCCAGCAATGCTACCTGAGGGGTGAAGAAGAAGACGGTAACATCATTCTGGAAGGATATATACAGAACATTACGGACATCCAGCGGAAGAGGAATGACATCAACACGCTGACGCATGCCATCAACAATGCCAAAGAAAGTATTTATGCGGCACGGAAAGACGGCACGCTGATATTTGCCAACAGACAGTTCAGGCTCAACCACCGGATCGCGGAACAGGCGGACCTATCGCAAATACGGATTTTCGACATTGTAGGCGACATGGACGGTCCGAAGGATTGGGAAGAACGTTACCACAGCATACGGGAAGGACAGAATTTCAACTTCCTGGCCTACCACCCGCTGAAGCATGATAAAAGCACATTGGCGTTTGAGGGTACGATGTACAGCGTGACAACGGATGACGGAGAAGAAACCTTTTGGTCGTTTACACACGACATATCGGAACGTATACGGTACGAATCGCAGATAAAACGGCTCAACCGCATCATGGATACCACGATGGAAAACCTCCCGGCGGGGATCGTTGTGAAGGATATAGAGAATGATTTCCGGTATATCTACCGAAACCGGGAATCGTATAACCGGGATATCAGCGCGGAAAACGCCATCGGTATGAACGATTTCGATTATTATCCGCTGGAAATGGCACAGCAGAAACGGAAAGAGGACATGGAAATTGCCAATACCGGAAAAGGGATGCACTGGATCATGGAAGGTAAAGACAAAAATGGCAATCTGCTGATTCTGGACAAACAAAAAATCATAGTAGAAAGTGAAGACTTCTCGCCCATCATTGTCAGCATCGAGTGGGACATTACTCAGCTGGAACTGATGCGCCGCGAACTGATGGAATCGAAAGAGAAAGCAGAGACGTCGGATAAACTGAAGTCGGCCTTTCTTGCCAATATGAGCCACGAAATACGGACACCGCTCAACGCCATCGTAGGATTCTCACGCATCATCTCGGAGAGCGAAAACCCGGAAGAGCGAAAAGAATATTATGAAATAGTGGATGCCAACAACGAACGGCTGCTGCAACTGATCAATGAAATACTGGATCTGTCGAAAATAGAATCGGGCATCGTGGAGTTCACTTACGGACCGGTAAAGCTGCACACGCTTTGCAAAGAGATTCATGATGCACATGTGTTCCGCTGCCCGCAAGGAGTGGAACTGAAATTTGACTCGCCGGACGAAGCTTTGAGCATTCACTCGGACAAGAACCGGATCTTCCAGGTATTCTCTAACCTGATAGGAAATGCATTTAAGTTCACGACACAAGGCAGCGTGAGCTACGGCTACAGGCAAGAAGCCGAAAAAGTGGTATTTTACGTAAAAGACACCGGACTGGGCATCGAACCGGAGAAGTTGGGACGGGTGTTTCAGCGCTTTGCCAAGCTCAATAACTTCGCTCAGGGCACGGGGTTGGGATTGTCGATATGCAAGACTATCATCGAACGTCTGGGAGGAGAAATATCCGTTTCTTCGGAAGTGGGGACAGGTACTACATTTACCTTCTGGCTGCCTCTGGAAAGCGTAATGCAAGATGTGAAGGCCGATAAGGAAGAACATCGGGACGGAGAAACCGACAACCGGCAATATCCGGAAGCCGACGATCGGACAAAAGAGCCGGCGGGAAGCAAGGAGGAACGTAAATCCATGGAAGTAACGGAGGCGGAAACCGATAAGGCTACCATCCTGATAGCAGAAGATACCGACAGCAATTATGACTTGCTAAATGCGATTCTGGGCAGGAAATACCACCTGGTACGTGCCAGAGATGGTATGGAAGCTGTAACCATGTACGATGAAGCGGAACCGGACCTGATATTAATGGATATAAAAATGCCCAATCTGGATGGGCTGGAAGCTACCAGGATCATCCGGCAATTGTCCGCAGATGTACCTATCATCGCACAGAGTGCTTATGCTTATGAATATGACCGGAAAGCTGCCGAAGAGGCAGGATGCAACGATTTCATCTCGAAACCGATTGCTCAGGAAAAGCTGAAGGAGATGATAAAGAAATGGTTGAGATAAAGAACCTCACCACAAGTTCACCACAGAGGACACGGAGTTCACAGAGGAAGAATTTAAGATCTTTCTATAAACCTGGAAAATAAAAACTCCGTGTCCTCTGTGTCCTCTGTGGTGAACTTATGGTGGACTAAAATGCAGAATTTAAAACAATGGGAAAGAAAGCCGTATCCAAATTATTTTATTATACCTCTGTCGCACTGACTTTTGCTTTGGCTGGTGTCACCATCACCGGAGCATTTGCCGGGCATGTTCCCCCGGAAAGTTCGACTTTAATACCTTTTATCGGGCTCTTGCTGTCGGGGCTCTTGCTGATCAACCTCGCTGCGGCCATCTATTGGGGCATACGCCGCCGGTTCTGGATAGTCATTCCGCTGATAGCCATAGCTGCCAACTGGCAATATCTGGGACGGATATTCCAACCACCCTTTCCGACGGAAAAAGAAGATGGAAGAACTTTGAAAATAGCGACGTATAATGTAGACAGTTTCGGTAACGAGCAATCGGGGTACTCGTGCAAAGAAATCGCGAAATACATGGAAGAGCATCAAGTGGACATCGTCTGTCTTCAAGAGTTTGCCGCTAACCGATATTTCACCGCAGACAGCATACGAAACACTTTTGCAAACTGGCAATACGTCATTATCCCGCAAGCTCCGGACAGCATCTCCATCCTACAGATAGCTTTATTCAGCAAATATCCGGTGAAGGACAGCAAACTGATCACTTATCCGGACTCAAGGAATTGCAGTATGTGGTGCGATCTGGACGTAGACGGACAAACGGTTCGTGTTTTCAATAACCACCTGCAAACAACGGAGGTCAGCCAAAATAAGCGCAGGCTGGAAAGGGAACTGGCTAAAAACGAACTGACAGGCAGAGAGGAAGCAGTGGCCAGGCAATTGTTGGAGGGACTCAACGAAAACTTCAGGAAACGTGCGGCACAGGCAAAGACTTTGGAACAATTAATCCGCACCACCCCCTACCCTATACTGGTTTGCGGTGACTTTAACTCTCTCCCATCGTCCTACACATACAGTACCGTGAAAGGTGACAATCTTCAAGACGGATTCCAGACTTGCGGACATGGGTACATGTATACGTTCCGGTACTTTAAACGCCTGCTGAGAATCGACTATATTTTCCATTCCAAAGAATTTAAAGGGGTAGACTACTATTCGCCTGACCTCGATTTGTGCAGTGATCATAATCCGGTAGTGATGGAGGTGAAGATGTAAACGGGAGTGTATCAAAACGCCTTTTCACCACAGATCACACAGATTATCACAGATACCATAGATTAAAATATTAATAATCAACGAATTAATCTCACTCTATGTTACTCTGCGTCCTCTGTGGTGCGTTTCACCCCCATAACTCTCTCGTTATAATATAAAAGAAGGCCGTCCTGATTACTCAGAGCGGCCTTTCTTATTATAAATGAATTAGTTTCCTTATTCTACTTTCTTCAAAGAGTCTGCAACATATTCAAACTGTCCTTTACCTGTCACTTTATATTTAATGGTATATTGTGTGGTAGAAGAACCGTCGTAAATGGCGAAGTTAATTGTATAGAACACATCTACACCTTCCACAACATCCGCACTACCATAGATTGCTTTCAATCCCGGAAGGAATGCTTCTGGCAAACGTTCGAACATCAACTTAGTAAGATCGGCATCTGACATGTTGCCATAAGCGGCAGCATTTTGTTCTCTCCACTTCGCCGGGCGGAAATCAAAATTGTTCTGATAAGCAGAGCTACCATAATAATATTCGTTATTACTCTTACCATTAAATATAGGTGCATATTCTTGTCCCTTATTGGCAATCACCCAATCGGTAATGGTCTGATAGAATGCAGCAGTTTCTGCATCGCCCTTTTCTGCCTTCAAAGTAACCACAGTGCTCGGGTCAAAGTTCCACTTACCGTCAGACAGTACAAACTGCTCTGTCTTATCAACAATACGTGTATTCAGTGACCACCTTGTAGTTTCAGCCGAGTATGTGTATTCATCGCTATAAATCTTCAAAGCAGTACCATTGTAATATCTGTAAATCACTACACGTGCATCGCCATCAACAGGATATGCTACCATCTTAGACAAATAATCAGGCAAATAGTTAACAGCCGGAACTTCTGAAGTAAAGTAACGTTTGCTCTGCCCCATATCTCCATAATCAGCGTATGTCGGAACATATACGTCACCACTCTTATCTTTCCAGCTCTTACCATCGTACACTTTCACTGCGTAAGCAGGAGTAGAAAGACTGTTAGCCGGGATAGAAGTACCTACCATGATGTTATCAATCTGATAAGTAGTAGTCTTTTTATTGGCACCATCACCTACATATTTAAAGGCTACATAAACCTTCTTGCCCGCATAAGCTGATAAAGACATCTTACCGGCAGAAGCGAATGTACCGTAACCGCTTGTCGGCTTGGTAGGGATGTTGAAATCCGAAGTTACGTCAGTCCAACTGGCGGCATCGACATTCTTACCATCGAAATTCTCTGAAATAAGAACGGACAAGCAGTTGGCATTATAGTATCCCACGGTCACATCAAAACCAAGATAATCACCGGCAGCAACAGAAATAGCAGGAGTAACCATCCAGCCGACGCATGCTCCTTTCGTACCGTTTGCCGAATACTGAACATACTGGTTATCATCATAAGAAGTGACTTTCCACTGAGTGCCACCGGTAGAGCTGATAAACCATCCATCCAAGGATTTCAGTTCACCCGTCGCAACAGCCTCAAAATTCTGCCACATCAACGGATTCTCCAACTGTCCCTCGCCCAACTTATAGTCAACGAAAACAGCAGTTCCTTTTTCAGCATCTTTAAACTTCTCGTTCAATATCTTATACATTTGGCCTTCAGTCTTTTCATTCAGATAAGGCGCAAACGCATCCTCACCATAAACCAACTTGTATTCGGCATCCGTCGGTTTCAGATATTTCACCGAAGCATACTCAGACAGCAAAGAAGACATCGCTTCTTTGTACTTATAAGTAATCTTTGCACTCGAGCCCTTATCGGCGGTGTAATACTTATCAAGCAAGAAAGCAGGGATATAGGTGGCTCCTGTAATCTTTTCTGTCAGATAAAGATTGGTCTTGATGTTCTCAAGATCTTTAGATACACCACCTGCTTTGGCGATATCTTTATTAGTAGAGTTCGTACTGATAGTTGCATAATCAGCATCAGTCAGCGTATATTCTATCTTCATCAAATTCGTCGGCTGGGTCATCTCGTCCAATCCTTCGAAGTTGTCATCGTTATATTTACAGCCGGACAGCAGAATTAACGATACCGCTACAGGCATTAATAGATTTCTATTCATAATTTAAACTTCCTGTTTTAGATTAGAAATTAACTTTTAATCTCAAGCTATAAGTACGGCCAAATCCGTAGAACACATTATAAGCGGTCTTCCAGTCGTGATTGCTACCATCTGTAGCATCAGAAATATAAGTCTGGTCGAATAAGTTGTTCACGTTACCTGACAGCACTGCATTCAACTTACCAAAATTGAATTTATAACTTGCGTTCAAGTCGAATGTGCTTGCTGACGGAATACGCCAGGGAGTAGAAAAGTCCTTTTCACTGTTCATCACCAGGTCGTTTGAGGTTAATGCCCAGTCAGCATAGTTACGTGCGTATAAATTCCAGTCGATACCCAGACGAATGGCCTTATCAATCTTGAAAGTAGCACCCAAAGCAGCAGTAGTCTGTGCCGATCCTCCCACTTTCACATCTTTCAGGTTCAGTTTCATTGTACCCGGTTCCAACCCATTGGCTGCGGCATTAACAAGAACTGTTATATCCTTACCATCATTTCCCTTAATAGATGCACTGTTTACAAATTGACCTTCAACAGTGAAACTTCCTGATGCATTGCTATCCCAGCGCCAGTTACCGATAGAGAACATACCGCTCAAATCCAGCCATTGGAAAGGTCTTGCAACAAAATCAAGTTCAACACCCTGGTGTAAGGCGTTTACACCTTGCATATTGATAACAGATTTGGTAGAAACCAGCTTACTTGCATCATAAGGCTCGCTAAGACTACCTTCGTAGTAATTATTAATATCTTGCGAACGAGTAGTAGTCTTATCCATCCAGCGAGTGTGGTAAGCATTGACATTCACCGTCAAATACGTTGAACGGTAACCATATCCGATTTCGAAAGAGAAAACTTTTTCGTTTACTGCATCCGGATTAGTCGCATTGCTGGTAGTTGAATTCAGAAAAGCACCGCCCGAGAAGAAAGGAGCACGGCTGATATAACCGATATTAGCAAAAACGTTATGATTTTCGGTAAGGTTATAATTCAAACCTCCTTTTGCATTCCATCCGATAAAGTTGGTGGTTTTTGATTTAGCGTGTGCCTTGTCATAATAGAAGCGGTCATAACGCCAGTAACCGGTATTAGAAACCGAACCGGAAATGAAAGCACTCAGCTTATCTCTGTTGTATTCACCCTGGGCAAACACACCTTCAGACATTACATAACCATCGTAGTCACGATAAACCACATCACCCACTTTCAACTTCTGATTTACGAATGCCGAACCGGCAGCAGCAGCGGCATTGTTGGAAGTAAGCACATTGGTTCTTGAACTGGAATCTACATAAAAGTCACCACCATAGAGGTCAACCAATTCATTCGTATGCGTACCTTTATAATAACGGTAGTCTATACCACCATAAAAATCAAAATAGTCACCAATCTTGGTTGTATAAGTAGAGAGCAGACCATACCAGTTATGGAAGTTCTTAGACTTCGACATAGCCATAACCGAACCGTTCTCGCTGGCTTCGTTCAGAGCATAGATTTCATCATAAGCAAATGTTCCGTCAGCTTTACGGAATGTCATATTCAGCTTTCCACTGTTACTACCATACCAGTTGCTACGATCAGCACCGGTCAATCCCTGACCGGAATAACCATATCCACGACCGATAGAAGCATACAAGGCTGTACTTAAGCTTGATTTATCATTAATCTGCCATAAGTGGTTCAACGACAACTGAGGTTTATTATATACATTATATGCAGATGATTTTCTTTGTCCATTCAATCCAAAACCGTAAGTAGGATTATAACGATAAGGCTTTTCACCATTCATATAGTTTTTAGCAACTTCTTGCCATCCTTCGATAGTAAGTCCGTCTTTATTTCCACGCTGATTGTGCCACTGAGGAGCAGCAAAAGCAGTAAATGACAATTGATGATTGTCGTTGAAACGTTTTGTGATATTCACAAACCAGTTATAAGCCTCGTAGTCGGTTCCCTGAATATAACCATCTGCCCAGGTCTTACCTCCCAAAAGGGTCATAGCCCAACCTGACTTGGTCAATCCGGTAGATACCTTGAACAGGATCTTGTTTAATCCGTCATTACCCATACCGTAAGATATGAAACCGCCCTTATTGGCATCAACTGTATTTGTCACGATGTTGATAGAACCACCCACAGAAGGAGCTGCTACCTTTGACGCACCCAAACCACGCTGTACCTGCATGCTACGAGTCACATCACTCAAACCGGCCCAGTTAGACCAGTAGATACCACCCCACTCCATATCATTCATCGGAACACCATTAATCATCATAGCAGAGTTCTCAGTCTTGAAACCACGTATGTTCACTTTGGAGTCACCAAAACCACCACCTTGCTTAGTTGCATAGATACCCGGAGTTGACTTCAGAACTTCAGGAAATTCCTGCGTTCCGAGTTTTTCTTCGATAAAGACGGGGTCAACTGTTGATACAGCTACCGGAGTTTTACGCGAAACAGCAACGGAAGATGTAATGATAACGTCGTTCAATACCATTGCATCCGGTGCCATTTTAATCACGCCCAAATCTTCAGTACCCCCTTTGTGGGTGATCTTCTTACTGAAGTCTTTGTAGCCAAGGTACTTGATAAGCAGTGTCGAACCGGAGGCAGCTTTCTGTGTAAACTCACCATCCAGGTTAGTCACACTACCTTGGGTAGTACCGACAATCGTTACGGCTGCACCAATCAATGGCTCACCTGTTTCCGCATCCACAACTTGACCTTTCACTGTTACCTGGGCAATAGCCGTAGCGGCAGAGCATACCGTCAGTACTGCAACCAGCAGGAAATGAATTAGATGTCTTCTCATAATTCTCTTTGTTAGTTAATAGAACTTGTTAATTAATAAATTGTAAATAAACGTTTTGGAGCACAAAGGTAATTAATATTCTTTATATATACATTACAAAGATGCTACAATTTTTTAAGAGAGATAAACATATTATAGCTCTATGAAACAAAAAAGCCCCGCAATTAATTTGCGGGGCTTACACATTGTTAAGTATTAGTCAGCTATCAGCTTTCTATATCTCACGCGCTTAGGCTCTTCGTTGCCAAGCCGTTTCAATTTATTCTCTTCGTATTCCGAGTAAGAACCTTCAAAATAGAACACGTTCGAATCGCCTTCAAAAGCAAGAATATGAGTACAGATTCGATCGAGAAACCAACGGTCATGCGAAATCACAACGGCACAACCGGCGAAATCTTCCAAACCTTCTTCAAGTGCACGCAAGGTATTGACATCAATATCATTGGTCGGCTCGTCGAGCAATAATACATTTCCTTCTTCCTTCAATGCCATGGCAAGGTGCAAGCGATTACGCTCACCACCGGAAAGTACTCCACAAAGCTTTTCCTGATCAGCACCCGAAAAGTTGAAGCGTGAAAGATAGGCGCGTGCGTTAATGTCACGCCCTCCCATGCGGATCAAATCATTTCCGCCGGAAATTACCTGATAAACACTCTTATTCGGATCAATATCTTTATGTTGCTGGTCTACGTAAGCCACCTTCACGGTCTCCCCTACTTCAAATTCACCCTTATCAACTGTTTCCAGTCCCATAATCAAACGGAAAAGAGTTGTTTTTCCGGCACCATTCGGACCGATAACTCCCACAATACCATTGGGAGGAAGCATGAAGTTGAGATCGTCAAACAACAGTTTATCACCGTAAGCCTTAGCCACATGTTTAGCCTCGATCACCTTATTACCCAAACGAGGACCGTTCGGTATGAAGATTTCCAATTTCTCTTCTTTTTCTTTCACATCTTCGTTCAGCAATTTATCGTACGAGTTCAAACGGGCTTTGCCCTTAGCCTGACGTGCCTTGGGTGCCATACGTACCCATTCGAGCTCACGTTCCAGAGTTTTGCGACGTTTGCTGGCAGTTTTCTCTTCCATTTCCATCCGCTTGGTTTTCTGCTCCAGCCAGCTGGAATAATTACCCTTCCAGGGGATACCTTCGCCACGGTCAAGTTCAAGAATCCATCCAGCCACATGGTCAAGGAAATAACGGTCGTGTGTCACAGCAATTACCGTACCTTCGTATTGCTGCAAATGCTGTTCCAACCAGTCGATAGACTCAGCATCCAAATGGTTGGTCGGCTCGTCGAGCAATAAAATATCAGGTTTTTGCAATAACAAGCGGCAAAGCGCCACACGACGACGTTCACCACCCGAAAGATTAGCCACAGACTGATCTTCGGGCGGGCAACGGAGAGCATCCATTGCACGTTCCAGTTTACTATCCAGATTCCAGGCATCCGTCGCATCAATAATATCCTGCAATTCCCCTTGCCGTGCAAAAAGTTGATCCATCTTGTCCTGATCTTCATAATATTCAGGCAAACCGAACTTCTGATTAATTTCTTCGTATTCGTTCAGTGCATCAACAATGGGTTGCACACCTTCCATTACGATTTCTTTCACTGTTTTAGTGTTATCCAGATAAGGCTCCTGTGCCAGATAGCCCACTGAATATCCGGGAGAAAAAACCACCTCTCCCTGATAAGACTTCTCCAGACCGGCAATAATCTTCAGCAAAGTAGATTTACCCGAACCGTTGAGACCGATAATACCAATCTTAGCTCCATAGAAGAAAGAAAGATAAATGTCTTTTAGCACATTCTTGTTAGGTTGGAAAGCTTTGCTTACTCCCACCATCGAGAAAATTATTTTTTTATCGTCAGCCATATATAAATAATGTGTATTGATATTTATGGCACAAAGATAACAAAAATGTTCGGAATTTATTTGCAATTATAAAAAATAGCTCTATCTTTGCACCCGCTTAACAGCAATAAAGGATTGATTCGCTAGCTCAGCAGGTAGAGCACAACACTTTTAATGTTGGGGTCCTGGGTTCGAGCCCCAGGCGGATCACATAAGAACAAAGCCAAACGGCGACAAAAAAGAGACAAGTCCTACAATATCAACGTATTGTAGGACTTTTTTTATTGTTTCAGTCTTGCCTAAAAGACAAAAAAGGGGCACGAAAAGACACGGTTGAGTATCCAAATCGTACCCCCTTCCCCAAAAAACGATTAGGGGGTACGATTGTCGGAAAACGGCTTACTTTTGACGTGATTTATCTATACTCTATTTATCTCATTTACAGTGATTAAAATTAGTTTTGCAATCTAAAAAAAGTGAGATTATGAAAAATGAAAAGAGTACATTCAGCGTATTGTTTTACCTGAAAAAAGACAAGATGAAAAAGAATGGTTTAGTACCCATTCATGCCCGTATCACAATCAACGGCAAACAGACCCAATTCAATACTCTCAAATCCGCATAAATTTTAAAAGACACAGAATCATGGAAGCAGTGGATTAGTAGTGTTAAAAGTAAAATAATTTTGATCGATAATTATTTATCAACTAACAATCCCATTTTTTTTGCAAAATCCTGCATCAGTTTTGTTAAAGGACGTTTTAGTATATCTTCCTCTCCAATATAAAATCCATAAAAAAAACGGGAGAAATCTATCATTCCGTTAGCAAACAATTTCTTGAATTCACTCATAAGTTGCTCACGATAGGTTTTGTTATAAATTTTTGCTTTCCAAATAATTTCTTCAGCTGTATCCGTAAATTCAGAATAGATTTGATCTATATGAAATCTATCCTGATGGTTCTGCAATAACTTCAGATTCTGGGCATTTTTGGTGTGTACATCTAATCTAATATCCAGACAATCACAATTATGAGACAGCATATATTTGGCAATGCTTGCAGGATCAATATGAAAAAAAAATGGGTAAAGTTCATTATAGTCTTCCGTGTAAAGTCTAAATAACGCAGGATTATCAGATTTACTCTGGTTACAATGTCCACAGCTTGGCTGGAGATTAAAAAAAGAAGTACACAGAAATGGATATTCGGATTGAGGCTTGAAATGATCAAGTTGGTAAGTAACTCTCTGTCCCTTATTTTCCGATGTTGTAATAGCATACTGCGCGTTACAATAGACACAAGTCCTGATCCCTAACTTTTTTATATAGGGACGAAAGTCTTTCTTTTGCAGCCCATCATAGCGCATCGCATTAACAACCAATTTATAGAATTGAATCTTCTTAATACCGTCTACTTTTGAGAATCCAGGCACTGGTTTTCTAAGTTCAGCATCAGTCAAGTTAGAAAAATGATTTGTCTTATAATTCTCAAATTCGCTTGGCTTTAGTCTTAGGATATCTGAATATTTATCGTATATTTCATGCACATAGTCCGCATATTTACACCCTGTCCGTTTTGTCCTTAATGTATTTTCAAGTAACTGCAGTTTGTCTTTTGGCATGTCAAATTTAGTAAGATTTCTATCCGTAAATAATGTCGTGGAGAAATCGTAAGCCATCCGTTCTATTTTCGGAGTTATAAAAATCCTTTTCATATTTCACGTTTTAATTCATCAATTCTTGCTTGCAAATCATCAATTAATTTTTGCCGTTCAATCTCAATTATAAATTTCCTGTCAAATAAAACCTCCAGTTGCACTTTCAAGATTGGTTCTCCAATACACTTTATCAGTTTTTCGGCTTTAAACTTATCCCATTCTTTGGTCTCCATTTTTTCTGAAGACAGAAAATTTATCAGGCTTTTAATCTTTTCCTGTGCAAAAGCTCCCATAAAGCCATTTTCCAAAAAGAAACTCTGATATAAAATATCATTCAAGTTAGCGCCAAATGGATTGATAAAATCGTTGTTATTTTGTTCTATACCCTGTTTGAGGTAGAGGATATTATCAGATGGAACATCTGACAGGATAAAAGGCGAATGGGTAGTGGTGATAATGTGAAATGAAAGAAAAGTGTTCAGGTGCAACCTTTCCAACAAATCAATCAGTCGTTTAATGAAAGTACGTTGATATTCCGGGTGAAAACAAAGCTCAATTTCATCCAGTACCAACAATATATTTCGGTAGTGAATCCTACTGATAGGAACCGATTTTATATTGAATATATGATAGATAAGTGTACTGACAGCGAAATAAAACTGCCTCTCTCCCGAGCTTAATGATTCCATCGAAACGCCTTTGGAAGGCTCGGTTTCGGAAGGATCACTGTTGTTGGGTTTTAAATAAATATGAGGCAGAAAAAACGGAGGCGGTGTCTGGCTCATCAGAAATTCAATCGTAGTTGCTCGCTTTTTCTCTCCTTTTGCTGTATTCAGATTTTCATATCGTTCATATGAAAAAGGCGTTTCTGAATCCTGCATGAATGAACAGTCAGGACTATTGTTCAGTTTCAGGATATAATTTATGGCTTGTGTTACTTTTGTGGTGATGTGAGAATGGTCTGTATTCACCCTTTTAGCCAGTAATATTGCTCTTACCCGTTCTTCTTTTTTTACTTTTTTAATACACAGTGATGTATCGCCGATGTCATCAAATTCCCGATATGAAGGATATTTTGACGCAATACTCAGTACTTTGTACACGATGTACAGATAACCATATAACTTTAAGTCTGAGTCCGGATCAATCTTACCAATTGGGAATTGTTGCAAGATTCTTGTCGCTATCGTTTCCTCACTTCTAAGTTGCTTTCTGAACTCTTCCAAAAATTCTTCAACCGTCATCTCTGCTTTCTTTACCAGTCTGTTTCCGATCCATTCCTCATAAGTTTGATTAAATTTATCTTTGAATGTGGAAATATCAAGCTGATATTCAATCTTCCCATAGCTATATCCCTCAATTAGTTGCTGCTTCTTTTCCCTGGAATATAGTAATAGAGCAGCCATTCGCTGTCGTGCTAATCTAGCTTCTATCACCATGTCAATTTTTCCATTGTTTCTGAATGGATTAAGATTCATAGCCGTTAAGTAACCATCATTCTTATGAAATAAGCTGTTAATCCATATACCGGTTTCAGTCTTCTCTGTAAGTTTCCCCTCCTTTGTTATCTCACATACTTTCTCATTTTTGTAATCTTCTGCCGTATAAGCCTGTAATGAGTAATTGGTTACAATGGAATAGAAAAATTGTTTCATCAGCTCAATCTTTCTATCGTTATTTGTTTTGCTGCAATCTTCATAGTCCGTAAATTCCTCGCAGGGTTTACCAAAACAAACTTTTTCATCATTATATTCTAACCCCATGCTCATATCACGACTTTTCAGAATGCCGCACATCCCATCTATCTCGTAACTTAAATCCGCCCTTATACCTTTTACATAAAACATCTTTGCCGCTGATGGACGTCTGTTGCCAATAACCATAAAGGCACTCAGATTATTTATCATCCGGAATATCAGTTCTAGCAGGGACGATTTTCCACTACCATTTTTCCCAACAATGGCAGACACCATGATATTTTTCCCGAAAAATCCATTTGTATCTTCCACTCTGGAAACAAAAGTGTATTTTCCTGGCTTCACTACTTTTCGAAACTTACATTCTGAATATATTTCTATAGAATTAATGGTAAATGCCATACTAATATTTTTTATAAAAAACGTACAAAGGTATAATATTCTATCAAATATACTATGCGATTAACGGAAAAAGACTTGAGGAGCAAAATAATAACGAAAAAAGGTCTTCGCCTAAAGTGATGAAGAATTACTAAAATCAGGTTACTATTTGAATTTTAGAGATGAGATTTTGTAATTTATAAGGGCGTGCTTCATCTTAAGTTTCACAACCCAAAAGGTAAAAAATTAATGGACTTTTCTTACCTTTTTTAGTTTGTCATTTCTATTCCTCCTTTTTCGGCAACAGGTGGCACAGGTCGGGGTCGTCCGCAATGCGTTGTAACTCATTGGCAACGATCTGCTTGGTTTCGGCTTTGATGCGGTTATAATTCTCCTGTATCATTTCTTTCATGTGGTCAATGCCGTTTTCATCTACAAAGTTGGTGATAACGGGGATTTTCTTGTACGCTTTGGTTTCGGCGGCTACCCGCTCGTTATCAACGACAATTTCACAATGGAAAATTTTCTGCTCGATACACTCGTCGAAGTTGTCCGCCACCACACCGGCAAACCTCCCCTGTGTCAGATTTGAAATCTTGCTGGGGGAAATAAGAGAATCCATTGGGTTAGAGATGAACGTTGATTTGTTATTGCGGTTAATGGTCATCGACTGGCGTTTCTGCAACACTTTCCCAAAGCGGTCTGAAAGCGTTTTTGCCGTGTCGCCGACGACTTGCCCGAAAAAGATATTACCGACGGTGTTTATCACCACGGCGGCCTCTTTATCCGTTCACACTTCCACAACCAGTTAATGCGTGACAGCTATGTTACCTGTGCCCGGAGAGCAGTGCATAAGAACGCATAGGATTGTGTCAGGATATTGTCGTATCCCGAAACTTCCCATAATAAGCCGACGCACTCTCTGAAACATTCTTCTTCCTCTTTCCATCTATTCTGAACATTATAAGTGATTCCGGTAGCATAGAGCGCCAATGCCATCCCTGCCTTATCCTCCCGCTTCCTGGCACGGTCGAACATTAGTTCTGCTGCTTCGGCTGCTTGTTTATAATCCCCTTTCAGATTATAGGCAGTGATTAGCTGCATATTGATCTGATAATAGAATTTCCACAGTTCATGCCGAATATAAAAGTCAAGATAGCCGGACGCTTTTTGAATGATTTCATCATACTCCTTCCGGTTTATGTGGGATATGATGGTATTTCCATACACCATTCCCTGCATTTCTACATTTCCCTACTTTATGGCTTCGGCTTCAACCTGATTGAACAGCCTCAGCAATGTATCCATTTTTTAGTCGTCGCCAACTTCCGACATATATAAATAGTACAATCTGTTGTATGACTTTAGTTTATCAATACCTTCAGAGTGTTCAATCACTTGCCGCAAAGAGTCTTTTTGATGTTGTAGGCTATTTTGTGCTAAAACAGGTAAGGTAAAACATAAAAGGCTTCCCCATAAAATAGTTATCAGACTGGTTTTATATTTCATATTGGTTGTGTGTTTACGTAAGTTCTTGATTTATAATTCTTCAAAAATACAAAAAATATCATCAGGTGGAACAAACATGAAAGAATTTATAATAAATCACCAAATTATGCCACAAGCAGCCACTTTAGTGCCACTTGGTGCCACGCTATTCAGGTTCCATTGAATTACAGACACTTGCATCTACTTTCGCCCCGCATTACGATAGATGCAAGTTACATAAAACAAATTACAATGAAAGAAAATCAGAATGAAGAAGAAGTATTACTCATGGCCGACAAGGACGACGACAGCAAACTCAAAGCAGTGGACAAGTCCGCTGCAAAGGAAGGGATATGGCGCTTGTTGCTGCCCTCAATGGAAACTACCGTATTCCCGTCTCCTTTCCGGATACGACGGACGTGTTTACCGACATGCTGGGATATCCCGAAGACAACAGGATCTCATCGACCTGTACAAGATCAATCCGAATGATTATCCGATACTGGTGCAGGAGCAGAAATCTCCCACCGCAACGGAATAACAGTCGTTTACCGGTTCCTCCCCCGGACAATCCGAAGCAGGGGAACAAGTCCGCAACCGTTGGGCTTTGAGAACCGCATGGATTGGGAACAACTCGCCCGTCTGGGCTTCACGTCGGATTGTTTAGTGGAATATTCTATTATAACAGTGGCTACAGCCTCGCCTGTTCCGCCTTTGGCGCAGCAGAGCATTTGCTATAGTCTTTACCAACTTCAGGATCAACTGGATTGTGGGCACACAGTCCTGCGAGTTCGGGATGAATCGGAATAGCTTGATTATCTTTTTTTCTGCCACCAGAGTAATTGCCGGAACCGGAGCGTAGTGCAGCGATGCAGTCCGTTGAAGGAGGTGGTTTCTTTGATGATGGCATTTATATTGATGGCAGTTCCGGGAAGTGTTGTATTACCGCAGGATCTACGTTATGAAAAAAACTGCTTGAAGGAAGACTACACCGGAATTCAAACCATAAATTTGGTCGGGGTTCCGGTGTTTTGTCTTCTACGGAGAGTTACTATCCTTTCTTATCTTCTGCCCTGTCTTCTGCGGCAGAACCAGGTTCGGAAGCGAATGGAAAATCATCGAAATGGAAACTTTTGTGAGGAGTGAAGTGAAGGATTATATCTTTCATTTATATACCAATTACAAATCATCTTCCAATGCTGTACTTTTTGCATAAGCAGTACTCTTAGCCTCAAAGAAATCAGTCTTTACCATATTGGCATTGGAATATTGTGATACCCAACGCATGCTTTCGGGTTCTTTTAAATTGTCTTCATACAATGGAGTAAATCCAAGACTGGTCCAGCGGAGGTTTCCTAAATAATGAATGTAGTCTTCTATCATTTTCTTATTCAATCCCTGGATCTCGTCACCTATCACATATTGCCCCCATTCTATTTCCTGTTTCACTCCTTCACGCATCATCGCTTCGTATACTTTCACCCTATCAGAAGTAAACAATTCCGGCTCTTCCTTCTTCAATTCCAGAATGATATTACGAAACAGCCAAAGATGGGTATTTTCATCCCGATTGATATAACGGATTTCCTGAGCAGATCCAGACATCTTTCCGTTACGACTCAGGTTATAGAAAAACATGAAGCCACTGTAAAAATAAATACCCTCCAGTATATAATTGGCTATCAATGTTTTCATCAACGTAAAACTGTCCTGGCTTTCCTGAAATTCATTATAGCAATTACCTATAAAAGTGTTTCTTTTTAATAGATGCTCATCTGTTTTCCATTGATACAGAATGTCATTGCGCTCCTCCGGACTACATATAGAGTCCAGCATATAACTGTAACTTTGGCTATGGACGCACTCTTGAAAGGCTTGAATATGCAGGCAGAGATTGACTTCATTTGCTGTAATGTATTCACTGATAGTAGGCAGATTGTTACTCTGCAGGGAGTCAAGGAAAACAAGGAAGCTCAATATCTTGTCATAAGCTGTCCGTTCCGCCTTATCCAGATGTGGATAATCCTTTGTATCCTGAGTAAGATTGATTTCTTCGGGTATCCAGAAATTATTCATGGCCTGACGATACCAGTCACTTACCCATTTGTAGTGCATATTGTTGAAATCATTCAAATTAGTTGTATTCCCGCCAATCATTTTTCTGAGACGGAGTTCGGTATCACCCTCGGGATTGAAGAGGGCATTCTTCTTTAATTTCTTTATTTCCATATTTATTATTTAATGTTAGTCAGGATGCACAACTTTCACATTCTTCCACTTCCAGCGATTTACTGCGTACATAGTACACTGTCTTCACTCCGCATTCCCATGCCAACAGATAAAGGTTTAATACCTGTCTCATGGTAAAATCATTGGTGATATACAAATTCAAGCTTTGTGCCTGATCAATATGCAATTGCCGGATACCCGCAGCACGTATGCTCCATGTCTGGTCTATCCGGTAAGCTCCCTTATACAACCAATACGTCTTATCAGACAATGACGGAGCCACTCGCGGAAGCATGGCACCCTTCTTTTCTTCAAGAAAAAAACGTTTCATGACCGGATCTGTTCCGGCAGTTGTTCCGGCAATGATACTAGTGCTGCTGGTAGGAGCAATAGCCAGAAGATAAGCATTTCTCATGCCATCTGCCGCAACCTTGGCCGCCAAATCTTTCCATTGAAGAGAATCATAACCACGTTTCGCAAAATAAGCTCCGGTTTGCCAGTCACTTCCTTCAAAATAAACATATCTTCCTTTTTCCTTAGCAAGCCCGGCACTTGCTTCGATGGCGGCATAATTGATACACTCAAATACTTTATCAATGAAATCAAGATGCTCCACGCTTTCCCAACGGATACCGCGCAATGCAAGTGCGTGATGGTAACCGCTCACCCCTAAACCGATGCTACGGTACCGATGGTTTGTTATCCGGGCAAAAGGGATAGGATAGAAATTCAAATCAATCACATTGTCGAGCGCACGTACTACAACAGCTATTTTTTCTTTCATCTGCCGTTCATCCTCCAATGGAAGATGTCCAAGCGACAAGCTGGCAAGGTTACAAACGACAAAGTCACCGGGACGGACGGTATTGACTACAACCGTATCACCACCTTCCGTACGGACCTCAGTGGAAACAGTTTCAATGGATGACATATTCTGAGCTATTTCCGTACATAGGTTAGAACAATAAATAATCCCCCGATGCGAATTAGGATTAGCCCTGTTCACTGTATCCCGGTTGAATGTGAAAGGCGTCCCTGTCTCTACGGCAGAGCGTAGTATCAACCGGACAATATCTTTGATGTTCAGAACCCGCTTAGAGAGAAGGGGATCGTTTATACAATCCAAGTATTTTTGCTCCCACTCTTCTCCATAATAATCCTCCAGGCAATACCCTTTGACATTCATAATTTCGTTGGGACAGAACAAGTACCATTGCTGATTCAGGTCTTCCTTTGCCATACGCCAGAACAAATCAGGATAGCATACGGCAGGAAAGATATCATGTGCCTTCATCCGGTCGTCTCCATTATTGGTGCGGAGTTGCAGGAATTCGGGCAAATCTTTGTGCCAGACATCCAGATATACTGCTACAGCTCCCTGACGCATACCCAGTTGGTCGACAGCTACGGCAGTGTCATTTACCAGTTTCATCCAGCGTATTACTCCGCCTGCCACTCCCTTAAACCCTCGTATATTTCCTCCTGCCGCACGCACCTTACCAAAATACATTCCCATTCCTCCGCCAAACTTACTGACCATGGCAAAATTATCGATACTGCGATAAATCCCCTCCAGGCTATCGGGCACTGTATCAATAAAACAACTGGATAACTGGTGATAAGGCTTGCGGGCATTGGACAGTGTAGGGGTTGCCATGGTTACTTCTAACCGACTCAGCATATCATAGAACTTCTTTACCCACTGCAATCTATCACACTTTTCGGACATACCCAAATGAAGCGCAATCCCCAAATACATTTCTTGTACCGATTCCATTGGTTCATGTGAGTGCGTACGGATAAGATAACGTTTCGCGAGAAGATCCAATCCCGAATAATTGAAAAGTTTATCACGTTCGGGACACATAAACCCGGCAGCCACTTCTATTTCTCGTGGAGAATAAGCGCTCAGGATATAGTCACCATACAAACCTTCATCCGTCAAATAGCGCAGCTTGTCATAAAAAGAATAAATACCGGCAATTTCTGCCTGTACCTTTAACTTCTGCGTCAACTGAAAATTAAACAAACGGGCAGCAATAAATTCCCAGTCAGGCGCCTCTTGCGTAGTAAGCTCTACGGCAGCCTTAATAAGAGTCGTCAACCTCTCTTCAGCTGTCATATCGGTTTTGCAGAGGTTTACAAACTTCTCTGCCAGGATCACCAAACTATATTCATTGGCAACAAAATCCTTTTGAATATCTTTCAATGTGTCAGCCAACGCTTCAGAACCTATACTACTGACAATATGGTTAAAAGCTTTTCTCCGTTCCGTACGTTGCCAACGATAAAGTATATAGTTTTTAGCTTCGGCATAAAAGCCATGTTCCATCAAACTACGTTCCACCTCATCTTGAATCTGTTCCACGCTACGGTGTACTTCATCACACAAAAAGAGTTCTACTTCATCTACAATTGTGTAAACGGTTTCGTCCGGTACTTCTCTTCCGGTACTGGCAAAACTCTTCCGTATCGCAACGGCTATCTTTTCTCTATTATATGGTTCCGTAGCCCCATTCCTCTTGATTATTTGCATGAAATGTTCTTGAAATGAATTATTTTATCGTTTCGCACTGTTTCCCTACCCCCCGAGTAGAAACAGCCTTTGATGAATGGCAGGTCTTCTGACTGACTCCTCCTTTCCGATGCCTTCCCACACTTCTCCTCATCTACTTGGGCAATGCAGTGGCAATAAGTTTAGTATCGGTAAGTCTACCGGAGTTTCACAGCAGCGGGACTGTTCGGGATTTACACCCGATTCCCTTTTAATCACTTATGCAGAAAAGCATAAGTGAACCAATTCGCCACAAAATAACGAAAGACTTCAGTAATATACAAATAATTCCGTAGTTAAAAAAAGTTGCCATAAGATGTATTATGCACAGATTATCCATCCTAACTGAGAAGGCAATTAAAGTTCATCTCAGTAGCCGAGATGTATATCTCAGCAGCCAAGATGCACATCTTAGCACGCGAGATATACATCTTAGTGCGCAAGATGGAAAAAATTACGTATACCGTTAATTTGTTTTAGGCTGATTGTCCCTTTTCTTTGTTACTGACTGACATTTTTTCCACTAACTCTGTTATAAGTTGCCTCCTTATTTAATCTTAAGGGTACAAAAAGCTGTCGGATTACTCTTTTTATTATGAACATTACTTTATCATACCAACCATAGCAGCCACCATTGCGGCAATAGAGGCGATGGAAGTATTCATCCCTGTAACGTCCGCCGCCACAGTTTGTTTCCTGCCTTTTTTGCTGGGCACTATTATTTCACATCCGGGTTCAATTGCATTGCCCATTCTCCTTTTCAGACGAGAAACCATACCATTCATATATATTACATAAACACGCCGCTTCAGTGCCCGGTTTCCAAATCCACCTGCCTGCTCAATGTAATAACTAAGACTGCTCCCCTTCTGATAAAGTATCGTATTAGGATACATCACAGCTCCATTGATTGTTACCGTGCTGACATATTTAGGAACGAAAAGTACATCTCCTTCGCGCAAAACCATATCTTCGTCAGAGCCTGGATTTACCAATGCTTTCTCAAGTTCTATGCCTACCGGATAAGTGGAAGAGGCTTCCAGAGTAACCGGAGATACAGAAGCCTTTTCACTTCCTCTGACCGACAAACGTAGCACATCCTTTTTCTGACGCATTTCATCCGCCGTCATTCTGCGTATCAGACGCGCTCCTTTTACATAAGCTTCTTTCGATAGTCCGCCGGCTCTTGCTATCAGACTACTCAGCCTCTCATTACTTTGGATTAATGTATAATTACCGGTGAAGGCCACTTCGCCTTTAACTGTTACATTGGCCTGTTTACGATATCCCGGACTTCGGCGAATGAAAACGATATCATAGGGTTCCAGTTCAAATCCTTTATCCTCCCCCATCACCAGCCCGTTTTTAAGTTCAACCGTAAAGCTTTTTCCGATAACAGTGGAAGATGATATACTCTTAGGATCTCTAATCCGCCGCGAGACATCGATCCGGACCATAGAAGCAGATTCCAGCAATCCTCCCGCTTTTACAATCAAATCCTGTATGGACGTATTTTTAACATAAGGGAAATCTCCCGGATTCCTTATATCACCATAGATAGATAAAGTACCTTCTTTCTCAATGTCTTTCACACTCGAGATATAAAGAACATCATTTTTCTGTAAACGTAGGTCGGAGACTGCGCCAGCCATCATTCTTTTCAAATCGACCGGGATCATTTCATGTGTTAGGTCTTCATGCTCACGTCTCAACAAAGCCCTGTTGAGAAAAGCATCTCCCCGAAGTCCTTCTGCTCTGCTGATCAACTGCCTGACAGTTCCCGTGATACTATCGTCCAATTGATATACGCCGGCACGGTACACAGCACCACGAACTTCAACTTTGTTTGAGAAACGTTGCAATACCGCCTCAACAGACAATTCATCACCGTCGGTCAAAACAAAAGATTGGTAATCATCCTGCCCTACATTGTATATCTGTTTCTCTTTCCCATTCAGACGAAACAGACGTATCGCGTCCCGGTAAGCATCTCCCGTGAAACCTCCCGCATAGCTGAGCAGAGTTGTTATGGTTTCTCCTTTTTTCATTTCATACGCCATCGGACGTTTGACTTTTCCGGAAATACTAACCAAATTCTCATAAGGAGGAATCAAAATGACATCGCCTTCCGATAAACGGATGTCGTCCGTCAACTTTCCTTTCATAATGTAATCATATACATCAATGCAAGCGACCTCTTTTCCACCTCTCACAACACGAATATCACGTAAACTTCCAATACCACTGACCCCACCGGCACGATACAAGGCATGGAATACCGATGCAAATGCCGACAAGCGGTAAGTACCCGGTACCTGTACTTCACCCATGACATTGATCATGATGGTACGGATTCCCCCTAATGATAACTTGATATGAACCGATTTTCCGGAAATAGCGGCATAAATCTTACTGAATTCACGTCTTAAGCTCCGTTCGGCATCCTGTATACTCATTCCATCCAGAAAGATGGGACCTATACCTGCCACGTGAATAGTACCTTTAGGAGAAATAATTTCTCTGACTGTATTTTCGGAAGTGCCCCACACATCGATAATCAATTCGTCTCCGGACCCTAACACATAATTTTCAGGGGTAGGGATATCCAGATTAGGTTCAAAAGATAAATTCCGGTCAGTAAATATATTGCGTCCAAAAACTGCAACCTGCTTACCACGGATTATAAAATCCTCTTTTCTATGTTGCCTTGCCCTGCTCCCGCCCGCCAATAGAATGAACAGGGCAAATAACAATGCTCCCTTATCATTCACCCTGCCGGATATCTTATCAATCAGACAGCTTACTTTTTTTGTGACGCAAGAAAGCGACTGACAAGAAAAACCCACAGCAACGGTTTGCAACAATATTTCTATACTCATAAAACACAGTTATTAATTAATCATGTAGATTCTAACACAAATAATGAATCCCATAAATTAACACAATCCACATCCATATTTCACTTCTGATAAGGAAGCAGAAACTTGAAACCTCTCCCCCGCAACATGACTTCAGACTCACGCACTTCTTCTACAAACAACCGATGTATCCCTTCTGTTATTTGCGGTTTTTGGGATTCATAACGAAGAATATTCAGATCAACAGAATCACCCTGTATGGGGTTCACAATGGGAGCTAATTTTATATAAGAACTACTATAAGTCACTCCTCCCCCTCCATAAGGACGGGCGCTGTTTGCAATCCACGTACCTACTCCTTTTCTTTTGACTACCATTTTATTATTCAAAATCAAATAATATGAACTTGCATTGGTACTATACCAACCCGAAATCTCCAGTTCTCCTTCCGGTCTCACTTTAATATGGATGATTTTCTTCTCTTTTGCATCTTCAGAAATAGCGATAACTTGGGCTTCTCCCTCATATTTGGGATTTATCTCAAGCATCCCGGTAGAGCCGTCCCATTTGATATCCATGATATCCGCCGGGTCGTTCTCTTCCAATTTGGTCAGTTCCCCTCCTCCGAAGATACTTACGTATTTACTTTTAAATCCGGGAAGGAACTGAACCGTTGAATGGCTCACTTCCAAGTCGGGAAAGACCACGCTGATTTTCAGCCTTGCACGCTTGTCATGCGAAATGATAGTGGCAAACGTTTCACCTTCCAACAGACCTTTTACCTTAAGCGTGTCCATACTTATATAGGCAGTAGCTATCTGTGCGTTTTCTACGTTAACTATATATTTCCCGTTTCCGCCTGAGAGAAGGAGTCTTTTTTCCGTTTGTTTATTCAACAACAATTCTTCGACACCCTTCTCTTTTCCTATCCGGATATCGGGAAGTTCTTCTTTTTGTTTTTCACATGCAAAAAAGCAAATAAGGCAAAAAATGATACACAATTGGGTTATTACATTCTTTATCATTGGTTTGTTTCCTATTTAATTGTATTTTTATTCTTGAATCTTTTCTACACCCAGTTGGGGATATAAAATCTCCCATTCACGACCTTCTCCCTCATCAATATAGATTTCCAGTCGAAACTGTTTGTAAAATCCTTCAAACTCAGGGAACTCTAAAGTATCATCTTTGGGGTTAACTGTCATTCCGTTCAATTTATAAGAGATTCTCGCATCAGGATTGGCCAGTTCATTATAATAGAGCTTTAGGAAACGCCCCTTGCAACTCCCGTCAGGAGTGATAGTACGCAGGTAAGGAATCCGATCTTCAGAGTTTTCTGCTTTACTCATTCCTTCCGTCACTCCTTTTCGTTCGGCATATGGTGAAAACTCGTTACCCTTTACTGCTCTTACTTTAACGTGGTGCTCACTTCCCGGTTTAAGTTTTGTCTTCATATATGAATTTCCGGATGTGGTTGTTTCGGTTTTGCCATCAAACATAACTTCCCATCGCATTTCTTCATCCATGACTTTATTCCAAGAGATCTCCATTTCGCTCTGATACGCTTTTATACTCAGATTGCGGGGAGCTTTCGGGACGGAAGATATGTCCGGTCCGGTCCCTTTGGGCACCATCGACATATCGTCGAACAGCATATAGCCCTCCTGATAAACCCGAAGTGTTTTTATACCCATCCCCATACTATAAACATTCTTCGGAATTGTTACGACACCCTCCGCTTTTTTCCATTCATCTTTAACTGTTCTTACCGAAAGTATTTTCTCTCTACTTTTTATCCTTCCATCATCATACCACAATAAAGTTACTGCTATTTCAGTGTTTTTTATATTCGTTTTGTACCAGAAAGAGAATGCATATTGTTTTCCCCCTTCTACCGGTGTAGGTTGAGCCAAATAGATAGATCCTCCGTTGAGCCATATCTTAAGTGCATATGTACCCGGACTCTCGGGACGCCTCTCCTGTACTTGTTCCGGACTAAAGTCGCTTGCTATACGCCAGCCAATGGGCTGTCCCCCATCTCTCCACTCTTCATATCCTCCATTGGGAATGATATTTTCTTTTTGAGCTTTGACTTGGATTGTTGCCGACATGAATATAATTATTGGTAAAAGCAGTTTATGTATCTTTCTCATTTTTCTCCTTATTTTTTAATGTCTTCCAATGAAACTCCAAATATTTTTCCAATGCGAGTTGCCAAATTATATAACGCCCCTTCGGTTTGCTCTCTTCCCAATAAGCGCTCTTTATCCCATAAACCATCGTTCTTCTCCAGTTCATGCAATAAGTTTCCGGTTTCTTCGTTTGTAATGAATGGCTTTCCTTGCGTATTACGTGCAAATTGTGCAGCATAGATCAACCCGTAAGCTTGGGAGAGCAGGCGGAATGCACGTCTGGGATTCTCTTTTAGATTGGCAAATGTATTAGGGCCGACAAGCAGATTCATAGCTCTTGCGGCAACCACCCGCGAAAGCTCTTGTCTGATGGTATCGGCCTGTAGCCTCATTTCATCATATCGAGAAGTCTCCATAAAGGTCCGTCCTTTTACAAAGGAGCGGAAGATGCGTAAGTGACAGTCTTTTAGGGCAGGTAAGCCATCGGCCTGAGCCAATGTTTTCCAGAAGCTGTAATATCCATAAGCCAGATCCCAATGATGCTCTAACTCTGTATAGTTATGACCGGGTAAGAGTTGTGTCAGGTCGTTTCGGATAAGTATCTCGTTATTTCCCAATATTTCCTCACCCAGATGTATATTCAATATTTTGTCCAGATATATCGCCCCCATAACAGCATATTTGTAAACCTCGGCCACGGCAATCCCTTTCTTATCTACATAACAGATATCTGAATCGCCTATATTGTTGCCTACATATCCCGTCGAACCTTTCGCAGCTTCCCTGTTCCTATGTTCGTAAGAGGGAATGTTCGCCCCTAAACCCGCAATGCGTGCAGAAGTTTCAAACCAATTGTCAATGTCTCGCAGAATCTTTTCTCTATCGTTCAGATGTACAGGAGAAGTGGAAACTTCTTTCTGGGGTTTCAGTCCGAATGTCCCTTCATGATAGATACGGCGTGCTTCGTCATAATCTCTTTGAGTACTCATACGCGCTTCATTCATATATTCCGAAAAAATTCGGTCAATGGGAGATTTCAGAAATTCACATTCCAGCACATTTACAGAACTCTCCCCGTTTCTTGAGAATTTGTATGAAGGTTCAGGAAATACCGGAAGTTGGTACGCACTTTCCACTGTTTCATTTATCCCTTCGGTACAAGCTGCAACACTCGTCAGCAGACAGAAAGAGAGTATATATTTCAGTAAGTAATTCATCTTTTTGCTATTTTTTCTTAAGGTAAAATCAAATATTCACAATAAGGATACCTCAGTGGGTTGATCCCTTCCTCATTTTGATATTGCTCTGTTTCCAAACCGGGAATTTCAATCAGTCCGTCGGTAGAAACGGCTTTGATACTTGCTTTTATGTTGGAAGACCTGGGTCCCTCCCCGGTAACACACAGATATAGAGGAAATCCCGAATGGACATTAAAAGAGATTTCCAATTTCTCTCCATTATACATTACGTTGGGGATTAACCGGCCTGTATCCTCCCGTGCCACTCCCGCACTCTTCTTTCCACAACTGATTGTCACCAACTCTTTCTTCTCATTAATATATTTCACTTTGTACTGGGCAATGACATCATTTGTAAGGTTTCCATCCCAACCTTTTTCCTGAAACGAACATATCAAGGTTATCTTATATTGTTCAGCGTCATCCGGTGTTTCCGTACCGGGGTATTGGTAACTTTCCAATGCCTGATTGGGATCACACAATTGCACGAACAGCTCTCCACGCTTGTTTGCAGGTTTCTCTATCTCTTTAGGTGGAAATAGTTTTTCATAATCTTCATTCACTGCGAAATCTTCTTTTACTGTATTGCAGCTGCATACAACCAGCAGGCAAATTATCCATATATGTTTCATATTCATTCTGGTTTTTAATATTTAAATTTCATCCCGGATTTCAGCTATTACTCCGGTCTTTTCTCCTTCGGGAGCAAGATGTCTGCTTACCCAACGCATTGTTTTACTATAAGGGTCAAACACTTTGACAAGTTCACAGACGAACCGCTCTCCCTCTCTGCGGAAATCATAAAAAGTGTATGTTTCACTATACCGTATACCGGGCCTGAAAGTCAAGCCGTCAGCTGTACCTACATATCCCGATCCCAAGCCTCTCACCTTATTCCCAAGCCATCCCCGAGGAGCAAAGTAATCTATGGCAAGAAACAGACGATAGCGTTGATATACTTCCAGTGGTTGTTTCGTATTTCCATCCGTGCTATAAGTGGCATTCATACGCATGTCGCTTCGAAAATAAACCCGGTCAGCCTTACGGATACTTAGTTGAGGATTTTTCATCTTCTCAAAGAACAGCTTATTGTCATATGACTTTCTGATATCCTCCTGCCAACTTTCATCACTCTTCAGTTTTGTAAATACAATATACTCCCGTGCAGGCTCTATATATGAGGATGTTTTAAATATCAGATTTCCATCAATATCTTTTCCTGTATAAAGAAAATCCGAAGAACCGGTGAACCGGTCGTTCACCAAAGAGTGCAGATAGTTATAAGTAGTGAAACTCAGTTGTGTAAATGTATTTTGGCTCACTTCAAACTCACTTTGCCGAACTTCCTGCAAACTCTGCTCGGTATAATCGGCCACAGCCTGTACAACTCCATTGTCAGAGAACCTCATCAGGAAGCAGTGTCCGCCATATCCATATTTATACTTTTCGTCGAATATCCCTTTGGGAAGAGTTATCAATTCGTTCACATTCGTAAACAGCAGAGAGTCTGTTCGGGGAAAGTAGGTGACAGACCATCCGTAAGGAGCGTTTATAAGCTCCTTTCTCAGTTCGCTAATATGTTTCGCGTTCCGTTCAGAAGGAGATAAGTCGAAGATTTTTTCATCCTTACATGAAAAGAAAACCATTATCAGAATCAGTATTCGAAATCCTGTTTTCATGCTTTTTATTTTTGTTTAGTAAATGCTTTTAATTGCTTTATACTTCTCAGTTGAAGATAATTAAGCGAAATCTTAATTTCTTTATTGAAGTAATCTTCTACCAATTTTTGCTTTTCTGTCAATTCTTTGTATGCCTGGACAGCTTGTTCGTTATATTCATTCTGGAGGTCCTGATCCGATCCGGCTGTATAAGGAGTTTTTGCTTCAGTCAAGGCTTTAAGTATATCTTTTGGGGTATGTGTCAGCTTTGAACTGATAATTTCCGCAAAGTCCTTTTCGGGCGAGAGAAGAGAATGGTAGGTAAAAAAGCCTTTTCTATTGGCATATCTGGCCAAAACGAACACTCTACGTCCATGCGTCTCTCCTTTGAAGACCCATGCAATGGGGGTGGTCGATTCGATATATTTGTTTCTACTTATGGATAGGAAGCTGTTTCTGTCGTAAGGGAAAAGTTCCATAAGATGTCTGGCAAACTGGTGATGTACACTTCGCATTAAGACAAAAACTTTATCTTCATCTTTAGGATCGAACTCGTTGATGTTGTACAGAAACATCTCATTAGTTGTCGCCTCGGGATTATCTAATAATTCCATCCCGTTTCCATCTACATTTCTTCCTCCGTACATATATATTTTAAGAGGATTCTTTCCCAATAAGAACTTTTCTCCTCCCAAATCGGGGCTTGTGTAGAGATCAATCCATAAGGCCTTGATAGCCTTGAGCACACTTTTTACATTAGCGACTTCGGGAGGATAGATATAGCCCCCGTTTTGCACTACATTTTTGTCCCACCGATATTCCACTTCGATGCCGTAAGGGAGGGTGAATGTATCCAATATCCATTTGTCCAACTCTGTTTTTTCACGCTCTACCGCACCCGCTTCCACTACACTCCGATCAGATAAGGGTGCTTCCTTCTCACAGCCTGCCAATAGGAAAGAGGTAACCAGAAAATACAGACTTCTCCGGATAAAATATCTGAATTTCATTTTTTTGATTATTGTTTTCATACGCTCGGTTTTATTGTTTAATTATTTTTTAGAATATTTTATCGGGGATTAGGAACCAATCCCCGGTTAACTGCTTCTGCCGGAATTTGCAGAAGTTTTCTGGAATCTTCTTTTTCCAGTTGTCTGTAAAACTTATACTTCGATGTACGTTTGACCGATATATAAAAACGGCGAATGTCAAACCACCTCAGACCTTCGTGCAGGAATTCCTGTCTTCTAAAACCTAAAAAGATTTTTATCAGCGCCAACTGATTGATACTCATTCCATAGAATGGAGTATAAGTCTGGTAATTGTCGCTACTTGTCTGCGTATAAGCCGAACGGTTGCAAGAAGGGTACACTCCATACTTGGCAGATAAGTAGACCAACAAATCATCTATTGCTTTATCATACTCTCCAAGCATGGCATACGCTTCCATCCGGTTGAGCATAACTTCGTCGGTAGAGAATAAAACATTGGTAACATACAGCCCTCTGGGACGTATACCTGTATAACCGGATAATGACAGTTCATCGAATTTTGCTATATATTGTCCGTCGTCTATACGTCCATCATTATAGTTGAACAGAAAGTACGGCTGCATCTTCATTTTCCGGAAATTAAAACATCCGTCTATTCCGTGTTGATTATACACCTTTTCGGCACTTTGGGTTGTTACTCCATATTTTTCTGAGGGGATATTACGTGCTACTCTTGATTCTGTGGTAGTTAACAATAAATTGGCTGGTTCATCAACACTTGCATACCGAATATAGAGATACTTATTATTGGAGTTAAATTCCTTTTTATACTTCTGCCAGTTTCTTAAGACAGGCTTTGGATCGATACCAAGTACATAATCAGAATATGAGACCACCCGGTCCCATTCTCCCTTAATCAGATAAAAGCGCGAAGCAAAAGCATAGGCCGCTTTCTTATTGAAATGAAATTTAGGCTTGATGTAATAAGCATCATCCACCAACGAAAGACCCAGTTTCATATCTTTTTCAATCTTTTCATACACCTCCTTCACCGTTCCGCGCTCATAGTCTACCAGTGCATTTTTTTCAGGTCGACTTAAATAAGGTATGCCCGGGGCTGTTGCCGATTTGGCGGTTCCGTAAGGCTCGGCCCAGATATTTATCAACATGAAATGCAGATAAGCACGCAAGAGAAACGCTTCTCCATACAACGCTTTTACCCGATCGGTTTTAGGGTATTTACCGAGTAACTCTAATGCCTGATTGGCTTGAGCGATTCCGGCATAACATGCATTCCAATAATTCAGCGGAGTATCTAAATCTTCCTGATCGTAGTCTTCCCAATAATACATCGCTTCGTTCAACCGCGAATGAATGCCGTTTACCCTTTCTTCCACATTATCCGTACGTGCTTCCAGGAAAGCAAAATAACTGGCTTCGGGATAGGCTCCGGTAAGGAGCTCGGCTATTTTGTCCTCGCTGTCTATTTGTACATCAAGGGTAGAATCCGGATTTGTTTCCAGATAGTCCTGACACGCCGTCAGCAGAAGGATCATGATACTTAAAAAGATTGTCTTCTTCATTTTTGTCCAATTAAAATTCAACATTCAATGTCATCGTATATTGTTTGGGAGTAGGTAGTGAAACTCCCCCTGATCTATAAAACTCAGGGTCTTGCCCGTTTAGTTTCTTATCCGAATAGATCAGGAATGGATTCGTCACGTTTACCTTTACATTCATCTGCTTGATTTTGAGAAAGGAAAGGAATCTTTGAGGCAGACGATATCCCAACGAGATGTTTTTCATACGCACGAAACTGCCATCGGCCACCCTATTTTGTGAATAGTTATAGGTGTTATAAGCTTTTTCGATATTTTCTTTTCCGATATTCCGTATCAGATCCTGTGAAGGAATAACGGGAATATTTGTTTTCCACTCATCACCGGGGTTCAACCAGCGGTTGTAGTACTCTTTGGAAAATACATTAAGGTCGGCAAATGCCGGATCAAACGACGGGTTCAGCCGAATCTTATTACCTGCTTGCATGGTAACGAAGCACGATAATTCCCAGTTTTTATACTTAAAGGTATTGGCAATACCTCCTATATAACTCGGTTCAATAGGTCCGTGGTAAATAAGGTACGACTTTGAATGCTGGGCATCCAGAAAGTCTGCTCCTGATATTTCACTGTTCACTCCCTTGTTCGAAGGATAAAGTCCGAAATCGAAAGTAGGCAGACCATCACTGTTAAGCCCCTGAAAATTGAAAGAAAACAGAGATCCACGTGGAAAACCGACAATGTTGCCACGTCCGGTTCCGGCCACCATATCGAAGGTGTTAGGGGTATTCAGCAACCGGGTAATCTTCTGTTTCATTCCGCTGATAGTAAATGTGGTAGACCAACTGAATTTCTCACTCAATATATTTTGGGTCTGTACCGCCAACTCCACTCCGCGCGTACGCATATCCCCGAAATTAGCATATTTGTAATACTGTCCTCCCACACCGGAAGTACGGATAAGATCTATCAGATCGAACGAATTGCGTTGGTACACATCAAATGTTGCACTAATGCGATTGTTGAACAGTCCAAGTTCAAGACCGAAGTTCAACTCATACATTTTTTCCCACGTCAGATCACGATTTTCCAAATGTAAAATACGCAACGCATTCTCCCTGTCTTTCAGAAGAGTACGGTTGACTATAAGATGGTTGAAAACCGCAGTAGAGTTAATAGCTTGTTCATTCATTTTGGCAGTTAGTCCATAACTTGCACGCAGGGCGAGTCTTGAAATGGTAGAGTATTTTTTCATATACTCCTCCTGATCCAGATTCCATTTAGCTCCGATATTCCAAGTCGGCAACCAGCGAGAACGACTATATTTACCCGCAGTGTTGGATCCTTCATAATTGAATACCCCATTGAAAATGTATTTTCCGGCATAACCGTAAGTAGCGCTACCCGATAGCGTCACTCCCCTTTCATAACGTTCCGTCAGAGAAAAATAGGTATCTCCTTCATTGGTCAACTTTTCAAAAACCAAGGGGTTGGAAAAGACCTGATTCCCTCTATCATACTGTATCCCATAACCTTGAAAGGGATTGATGCTGCGATCCGCATATCGTATTTCAGTAAATCCGAAAGCGCGTATATTATGCTCGCCCAGTTGCTTATTATAATCCAAAGCCAGACGTCCCAAATAACTTCGCAAAGAAGTTTCCGTTTTATTGAATATACCTCCATGTGTCAATGCCACCCGGGGCAGTTGCATCGGATCATCTTTATTCTTCAACAGATAAATGTTTTCCCGGGCTACATAGGGAGTCTCGTTGGCACGAAAAGCCTGTATCACATTAGATCCTTCAGTTATAAAATGCGAACTTTTGGTAACCGCATGACGTATCGTAGCCAATCCTTTTACTTCAATGTTGTTATTAAGCCTGTATGAGAGTTCGCCCTGCAATTTGAGATCCAACACTTCGGTTTTAAGGTAATTGTTTTCAAATTCATTCAGGATGTTGAACGGAGCCCAGTTGTTCCGATAGTACTCTCGCTCGCCATCCGCACTATGAGGACGTAAAGTGCGGCTCGTACTTAAAGCATAGCTAAAAGGATTAATATCGAAATCACGTTCGAATGTTCCGATAACAGTATTTTTACGTTGCGAAATCGTTCCCGGCGAGTTTTGGTTGCGCAGATTTCCTTGTGCGGATATAGTAACCTTTATCTTGTCCTCGTTCCAGTAGAAAGAGTTCTTGATATTGGCAGTAATCCTTTTAACATTGTCAGCCAGTGTCCATCCCCTGTCATCATAAAAACCGATAGAAGCATACATAGCAGAGTTCTCTCCTCCTCCGGAAAAAGTCACCGTATGTGTATGGATAGGCTTATATGTAAACAACTCTTTAAACCAATCAGTATTAGCATACTCTCTTGCGCGCATAAACGTCCGTTTAGCATCATCCGTATTCTCCAGATAATATCGCCCGGTAGTCGGATCAACTGTGTTGAGTGCTTTATACATTTGATAATACACTCCACTGCGACGCCCATATAGTGTATTTTGCAAAGAGAAATATCCCTTTCTGTCCATCTCCTGATAAATAGACATACTCTCCTGAGAATTGAGCAGATCGAAATTCGTATAGGAAGGAACAGAGCGCATGCTTAGTTCGTATGAATAAGAAAATCTGTTCGGCGAATTCCTTTGACCGGATCGAGTGGTGATTACGATCACTCCATTCAGTGCTCTGGCACCATAGATCGAAGTTGCCGAAGCATCTTTCAATACCTGTATATCTTCAATATCAGATGCATTCAGCCCGGCAACAGCCGAACTGATGAGGGTTACAGCATCACCCGAAGCCAGCTGGTCAAGTGTAAGCGAGACAAGATCTTCGTATACTGCTCCGTCTATAACCCATAGAGGCTGTACATTCCCCATTATGGAAGCACCGCCCCGTATATTGATCCGGGGTGCCGCACCGAAACTTCCTGTTACATTCTGTATGGAAAGTCCCGCGATACGTCCTTCGAGCATGCGCGATACATCCGATATACCGTTTAGCTTGATTTCATCCAGTTTTACCGAAGCTGCCGCCCCTGTAAAAACCCTGTTTTTAATCTGTTGATAGCCGGTGACCACCACTCCCTCTATCTCTTGTACATCGTCTTGAAGTATTATATTCATTATATCGGACGTGATTTTGACTACCCGGGTTTTCATTCCCACGAAACTCACTTTCAGCATCTGCCCTTTCCGGGCTTTAAGGGAGAACTTCCCTTCCACGTTTGTAATAACCCCTCGTGCTGTTCCTTCCACTACCACCGTAGCTCCCGGCAGAAATTCTCCAGTTGTAGAACGTACTGTACCTTTTATCTCTGCCGGCTCCTGTGCCAGACAAATCTGAGAAAAGATTGCCAGCAGCAAACTACTAATTACAATTTTTATAATCGATGTTGCATTCATTGTTATTTATTCTTTTTGTTGTTTATCACAATTGAATTTTAATATCAGAACTGTACATTAGCTCCCGCATAGATTCCAAAAGGATGTCCTGCTCTCAGACCCGCAGGATGGCGGGATGTAAGGTAAACCCTATTGGTCAGGTTGATCGCGTTTAACCTGAGCGTCAGATATTTATTTACAAGTACATTGACCGAAGCGTCGAGTATAAGGTTCGCCGGAACTTTCTCTCTCTCCGCAATTGTTCCCTGCCCGGGTGAGGTGCGCATGTCACTGTTATAGCGTGCACCTATATTTGCGTAGAACCATTTATATTCTATCCCCAATTGCATGTTCAGAGCGTGTTTGAAAATATAAGGTATTTCATCACCTCTAACTACATTACCCCATGAGTGGCTTTCGAACGAGTTCCTCATTTCCGTATCCGTATAAGTATATGATAACTGCAAAGGCAATCTTAGGCTACAAGTATGAGGCAGAGGCTGATATTGCACCAGAAACTCCGCACCTTTTACCCGGGCCTCTCCCACATTGAACTGCTCAAGCGTTCCGGATCCGCCCGAAGCGGCCAGATCGCTTCCCAGCATATTACTGTAATTGTTGTAGAAGCCTATTAGCTCTGCTTTGAATTTCCCGATAGAAACACGTGTGCCCAATTCCACATTCACACTGCTTTCAGGCTTTTGATATAATTCCGCGCTTGGAGGAGCAAACCCTTTGTGGACCCCGAAGAAAACAGAAGCGGCCGGAAGCAATTGATAGTGTACGCCTATTCCCGGAATCAGTACACGTGCATGGTTCGGGGTCTCAATACGTACTTTACCCGAACGCGCCAAATCTTCTTTCGTATAGTCTTTTTTCAATAAGTCTATGTCCTCGTATCGTAACCCGGCAGTAATAGTCCACACGTTATATCTTAATTTGGCAAGCAGGTAACTGGCTAAAGCGTTGGCAGAAGTAACACGGTTGGCATTTGTACCGTGAATACCTTCCATGAATAGTACCATCTTCTTATTTTTCATTGAGTAAGAGTCATCCCATTGAAAACGATCTTCCTCATCGGCATGATAACGAAGCCCGAACTCCAGGTCGAAGAAGAACTCTTTCACGTTGAAACGGTATTCAGCTCTGGTTTGTATACCTCTGGAACGATAAGTTCTGTTATTGGCTCTTACCAATAAGGCCTCACCCTCCCGGTCTGTTTTTCCTGTTAGAATATCAAAATAGCGGATATTAGTTTCCGGGTCTATAAGTACATCGGCGACGGATATTTTCTCTTTCGAGGTGATTCCTGCACGCACATCATTTAGTTTGTACCAATTCCGGTGAAAATAGTTATAGTATACGTTGGTAGTTACTTTCAATTTGTTGGAAAAAGTCAGAAGATAAGTAGCAACCCACTGCTGATGATCAGTTTTAAGTTTATCCATTTGCGAACCTGCATACCGGAGAAAAGGGGTTTTCTTAAAATCATCTGCGGAAAGCCCCACATACGTTTCATCCGAATTTTCGCCTGCATATCCGAATTTCAGTTCCAAAGCATGATTCACTCCCCTTACTTTATCCGTTTTTACCACCATTTTGGCTATAATGTCATTTCTTTTAAATCCTTCGGCTGCATAATCTTCGTATCTCTTGAAACCATCCGATTGATAACGTAGATATTCCACCATATATCCAAAATGTTTCCAGTTACTTCCGATAGCTGCATGAGATTTAAACGTATTCTTACTTCCGTAAGAAATGTTTGCTTTACCGGAAAAGTTGTTCGGAATAGGAGTCGATACCAGATTAACGGCTCCTCCCGTAGTGAACGGGCCGTATTGTACCTGACTACTACCTTTCAGTACCTCAATAGCTTCCATTCGGGCAACATTGGGAAAATAATAAGCCGCCGGAGCAGAATAAGGAGCCGGTGCCGCCAGTACACCGTCCTCCATAATAGAGATACGCTCACTTCGCTCGGCCTTCGTTCCTCTCAAACTAATGTTCGGACGAAGCCCGAAACCGTCTTCTTCATACATATTAACTCCCGGGACGGCTTTCAGCATGCGGTTGATATCCGTATATCCAAGCTTGCGAATTTCCTCGGGCGAGATATAATATGCCGAGCCTGTACGGTTTCTTGCTTTAAACTTGCTTCCAAGTATTTGTTGGGATGATACTACTACCTCTTGTAACTGGTAGATGGAGTCACTCTTCACCTGCTGTTCCTGTGAGTATATAGCTGAATATCCCAAAGAAAAGAGGATGATAAATAAAGGTTTTCTATTTGTCATATTAATAAAATTGTAACACTGTCAGGGGGCTTCTATTGAATTTACCTCCACAAGAGATGCGCTTTGCAGAAATCAAGCTACGAATAGCGGTATAACCTGCTTACTTAACACCCATATCGACTCTTTTAGAAAAGCTGTAGTGCCTGCATGGATAGGAAAAAAAGGAAAGCAAAACTCTAATGTTTGTTAGGGTATAGAAACTGTATTCCTTAATCTAGTTTAGTTGTTTGTTTAATTACGGCGGCAAAGATAAAGACACTAAATTTAACCCACAATCACTATATTTAGGTATTTGCACCAAATCGAAATTTTTCCTAACATTACATAAAACAGATTGCTTACACACAGAGTATGAGCATGATATGGCATTAAACTTATAAAGTTACCAAAGGAGTAAGATAACAGTCCATTAAGTAATATTTATGTGTTCCACCGGATCCCGGCAAATTAAACTTGCAGTTAAAGCCGGCTTTTATCAGTCATCCCTCAAACAGGATGTCAGGAGTATGTCATGAGAACAAGTTTTGTATCATTTCTCACAGTATAGTTCTTAACTGCATTCTTATTTTCCAGTGACACTTTTCGGCTTCAGAATTAATATGTCCGAATGGAGCAAAGCACTAAAAAAGACCAAAGACTTAAAGTGATCAAAAGTATTTAAATGAAACAGGAAATTGAAACCGAAGCCATCAAGAAACCCAAGCAAAGAAAGAGTTTACCCCCCAACTAACTGTATTACAAAATATCACTAAAATAAAAAGGCCGGAATAGAATAAGCATCTAATCCAGCCTTTATATGATTTTCCGGTATATATATCAGTAACCCAAATCGGAAGCATCGATCCGTTTACTTTCTGTTCTCAATTTACTGGGAGTCATTCCAAATAATCTCTTACAGTAAGAAGTGAAATGAGCTTGTGAATTGAAATCAAAATCCATTGCGATCTCTTGAAAAGGAGTATCAGACTCACTTATTTTTTCTCTGATCAACTCCGCTTTCTTTTTTTGCATCCATTGGTAAGGACTTTCTTTAAAACAATCCCGGAACTTACGATTAAAAGAGCGCTCAGAAGTACAGTACAAACCTGCAAATTCCTTCACACTCTTTACTTTCCTATAATTATCCATTACAAAATCTTCAAAATGTCCTGCATGACCTAAGATAGAAGAAAAAAAAGTAAATAATTCTTTCTTCGTATAATACCCTCTCAAAACCAACAAGACCTCTTGCTGTTTGATAAGATGCATATGTTTACATTGCATTTTGGCATATAAATATGCAACGATGGAATCCAAAACAGCCAGTAAAGGAGCTCTTATAGGAAGTACACACATCTCTTCTTTCTTTTTCTCATAAGAAGAGAGAGAATTTATATAAACTTTATCACACACTCTAATGTCTTTATTCCAAAACAACAAGAGACATTTTGCATCATATATGACTTCGATTTTATTATCCACATGCTGTGGGATAAGAAGCATTTCATCTTTCTCAACATGTACATTCTGATATTCACCACTATCGATAGACACCTCTCCATCAAGGAGGAAAAAAAGACAAGGAGAAGCACTATTATCTATTTGACTTACATTATTTTTCTCTAAATTATAATAAACGAAACCTGTATTAACATTTACTTGATAGTTCATGCATGACAGATGTTCTTTAAAATAAAGCAATTTCATAATATTATTTTATTAAACATATAAAATTAAACTATTAGCGGTTATTTATCACACAATAACCTTTTACATAAATCCGCCAATTATGTCTACATTTATTTACAAGATAATCTTCTTAAGCACTTCTTTTTCATAAAGTCAAAAGAGTTACCTACACTTAAGCCAGATGATGATTAATTCTTTATTATTCTATTATTTCTTCGAATCTTTTCATTCTACATTAAAACAACGAAACAAAAAAGGCAACAAAAACAATATTGTTCCTGCCGCCCTTGTTTTTTATAAAAAATTAATACAGTTCATTATTCTTCATTTGTTAACCAACCCCAGTAATCCGAATTCGTCACTCTCTCAATAGACACTTTTCTATCACCCATTCTGACTTTATCCGGACTTGAAGCCGGCACCGAACTGGCATGATACCCAACTCCACGCCATTTCAGCATATGCTGAGGCACTTGTCGTTTCAACAATGCGCGATATACAGCTTTTGCACGGCGTTTTGACAAATCCATATTATAATTATCACTTCCTCTTGCGTCTGTATATCCGGTTATCAAGAAATTGTTATCCGGATAGCTTTTCAGCAGATTTGCAATTTTATCCAAAGTGACTTCAGATTCGGAAGTAACCACATCCTTATCAAACTCAAAATGAATGTTATCGAACAGATCGCAGATATGACTTTCTACCACAGTCGGTACTTCAACTCTCTTTTCAACAATCCGTTCTACAATCCTATCAACCGGACGATCTATGTACTGTACAACCGGTATGGGACGTTTTGTACTTCCACCCCAACGGAACATAACACGCATCGAAGCCTGAACAAAACGCGTTTGATTTTTATCGACAGGCATTATGTATTCTCCCTGTAATCCTATTCCCCAATGATCGTTAAACCAAGCTTGTACCCCGGCTCCAAAGGATAAGGGGAAATAGGATTGTTTAGATCCTATTGTCTCTTTATTCCAAGGATTTGATGACGTCCATTCTGCTTCTCCTATAGGATCATTCCCAAACTTACCCGCATTAATTGCATGAAAATCATGATGAAGGTAGTTAACACCTATACGTAAATAAGGTTCTACATATTTTGATTTAAACAATGGAGTAAATCGAAATTGAAGTCCCGGACCGGCCATATACATGAAATCGTATTTACGCCCGCCTGTTTCAACTTGATTTCTTGCTAAACCCAATGTTCCCTGCAAATCAATGTAAAACCAGGGGTTCAGTTCACGAGCAGCATACAGTTGGATACCACCAAAAAGATGATCGATATTCATCCGATACAAATAATCACCATCTATTTGGCGGAAATCGGAGAAGGTCACTCTATCCCAGTTGATAAGAGCCCCACCAGCCCCCACCTCCCAAGCTTTGGTTCTATATTCTGTTTGTCTCTCCACTTTATCGTTTTGAGCATAAGTATAGAAGGGAAAGACAGTAAAAGCCAATGCTCCTATAAAAAGTCTATTTATTATTACACTGAAATTCATCTTGTTTATATTTTATTTGTCTTTATAAGTTACATTAATTTCAGGCATATTTTTATATGTATTTTCAACATAATATGTACCATCATCTACTTTCTTCTTGAGAACTCCTAAAGATACACCACTGCTAGAGTTAGAGTAGATGAAAGCACTGTTCGCTCCCACTGAATAGATTGTAGCTCCCAAATATGGACTAAGGGCAGCATACTCAGGTTTCTTATAACTCGACTTATTATGTTCGCTTGTAGCTGTTTGCACTCCCAATGGAGAGGTATATGTAAACTTAACATAACAAAGTAAAAGTCCCTTCGCCTCTTCCGGAGTATAAAATACTGGTTCAATGTAATCTATTCCGTTCGGTTTCACTGTTTTTACCAATTCACGCTTAGATATGATATTGAAATCAATAGTCGAAAAGTCAAACTCCCCCTGAACTCGATTTAAGAATACATTATCTCCACTTTCAGCAGATGCCTTAGTCAAAACTAATGTTTTAAGTGTAGGAGGTATCTGGTAAGGTGCCATTTTACAGACTCCATTCCAATAAAGCGTTTCTCCATAATAAGGGGTATCTTTTACTATTGAGAAATAGTTATCTTTTCCATCCCAAAAGTCAGTTATTCCATTTTTTATACCAGCAAGGTTCTCTTTAACATATCTATTAGGATTAATAGACATTGATGTACTGCTCATATTAGGTGTAGAACTTTCTATTTTTTTCGTTTTATCAAGAGATGTCGGATCTTCCGGATTTGTAACCTGGTATGCCGTAAACCCGGCATTTACATTAGGTAAATAGCTGGGAAGAGTTTTCCATTCCGCACCAGGATCTGTCTTTCTTTCTACTCTAAACTGCAGGTTATGTTCAAAATCAAGATATGGAGAGGTGGCAATATAAATCATTCTAATCTGCATTCTGTTAGGGACATAAGTGTTTTCTGCAGATTCCTTTGTCACATTATTAATAGTTACCTCCTTAACTTTTCCCCATCGAGCATCCACATCATCAATCTGAGGAAGATCTTCTTTCGGAATAATAAACTCCCCCTCCTCATTGGCTGTGTAGGTTTTAGTCGGATCCAAGCCGGGGATTCCCTTAACTACAGCCTTTGGGGCCTTATTACCAGATTCATCATACACACGATAAGCTACTCCTCCATCGGTTGTACGGACATACTCGCCAAATTCTTGCTGCGAATAAAGCGCAATTACGTTAGGTACTCCTTTAATAATAGTAACTTCAGCACCCGGTTTGCCTGGAATACCGGGTTTTCCATCCTTACCGTCCGCACCACCTTTGCCATCCGCACCTCTCAAAAACTCCCAAAAATCACTCAAAGAGGTTTTACCACAATCCCAATCCAAAGACGGATTATGAGGATCTTTCACTTTAGGCCCAGTATTATTACAACCGGCCTCAACACTCTCTACCCACAATTCATAAGCGCTCTTTCCGTTAGCACCATCCTTTCCATTGCTACCATCCTTTCCATCAGCACCATCTTTTCCATCGGCACCATCTTTTCCATTAGTACCGTCCTTTCCATTAGTACCGTCTTTGCCGTCAACACCATCTTTACCATATGCACGAATACCGGTATCTTTCCCATTAATATACCAGTTTCCATTAGTACCGATCATTACCTCTGGAGATCTTCCATCTTTACCTATCGCAGCCTTTCCGGTATCTTTCCCATTGATTACCCAGTTTCCATTTTCTCCAATTGTAATAGTAGGTGTTGTTCCCGCAACTCCCTCTTCACCTCTGGAGGGTCTTCCTGTATCTACCCCATCAATCAGCCAGTTACCATTATCCCCAATGGTAACAATCGGTGGAACAGCATCTTCACCATTTCGTCCGTCCCTGCCCTGTGCGCGTATTCCAGTGTCCTTATTACCAATCCACCAATTCATATTATCTCCGATATGAGGTGTCTGGCCATTCTCACCACTCGCTCCTGTCAGATAATACCAAAAATCTCTAAGATTATTTTGAGATACGGGCCATTTACTTCCCGGACGGTGAGGATTATCTAAAGTACCTGTAGCTACATCCTCTCTCCAAAGTTCAAAAGCATTTTTTCCATCCAGACCGTCTTTACCTTTTAAGTACTTAAAAAAATCAGTTATCTCAGTCTCTTGTTTAGGCCAGGATATCACTCCATTCTCTACATTCTCTTTCCAGAATTCGTAAGCCGACATTCCTCTATCACCTTTAGGACCTTTGGGCATCGTAATATCCACTTCTGTGCAAGCCCATCCTAAAATAATGGTTAAGATATAAACCATTAAATGTAATAATTTAGCATTGTTCATTTTGTTTATCAATAAAATGTATAAAATAATTATATAAACGACAGTTGACAATACAGATATGGGGATAAAAAGTCATATTATCAGAACCGCGTTTAATAAGTACGTACTTTCTGATGCAAAAGTAATATCTTATAAACTCTTATATTTATATAAAAAAGAATACTATTTATATGTATCAGACAATTTCAGAATGCCGGCACTATAATTGGCTAACTATTAAATAGCCGCAATGCATCCTGAGGAAAACAGAAGTAACATAAATCTCTATACAACAAACAAATACAATCTATAGGCAAACTATTACTTCCTATAAACCGACGAAAACAACATATGATTTCCATCCCCGGAAGTTATATCATAAAGCCCTTTTAGGGAAAATATAAAGGAGCTGTCGTCGCTAACAGAAATCAGTCAAATGAAGCAATACCCCCTATTTATACTATTCTGATAGAATCGGGTGGTTTGTTATATACCAGAAGAAAACATGAAAAAGGCACACGACCAATAATGTCAGAATAAAAGATAAAAACGATTAATGCAAGGCAAACTGAAACTGGTAGATAAAATCCTAAGAAATGAGGATTGCCCGCTCTGGAAACATGGTCTACCTTTGCCGCAAATTCTAAAAATATGATAAGAAAACTATTTTTCCTCCTACCCTTTTCCACAATGGTTTCAGCTAATGAACCCGATACGGTATTGGTTAAGCCTATCAGTCTGGATGAAGTAACGATAGTAGGTTTTAAACAGAACAGTCCCAATCGTGAGCCACTTTCTATTTCTACCTTAGATAATCGCTTCCTTAAAGAAAATGAAATATCGGGAGCTAAAGACTTAAGCTCCTTACTGCCTAATTTCTATATGCCCGATTATGGATCTAAACAAAACTCTCCGGTTTATATCCGAGGCATAGGAGCAAAAAAAGATACTCCATCGGTGGGGTTTTATGTCGATGGAATTCCCCATTTTGAAACCTCAGCTTTCGATGTTGACTTGTCGGACATAAGTAGTATAGAGGTGTTTCGCGGGCCACAAGGCACCCTCTACGGACGTAACTCCATCGGTGGAATTATCAATATATACACCCATTCACCCCTTGATTATCAAGGTACACGTTTTCGCTTAGGATATGGCAGTTACAATGATATTCGATTGATGGCTTCAAACCATACAAAGGTAAACGAACAACTGGGCTTATCCATTAGCGGCAATTACCACCACAATGATGGCTTTTTTACAAACCTATATACCCATAAGAAAGCGGACAAGCTTGATAATGGAGCAGGACGAATCGGACTGATATGGAAACCTGCAGCCCATTGGACCACCCGTTTCATAACTTCCTACGAGTATTCGAATCAGGGAGGATATCCATACGGATTGTACAATGCCGATAACGGAACAACAGAAGCCGTAAACTACAATGATGAAGGACTGTATCGACGAAATCTGTTGACTTCCGGGGTTAATGTACGCTACGATGGTTCCCGCATTAGTTTCAACAGCCAAACCTCCTATCAGTATATACAAGATAAAATGGGGATTGATCAAGATTTCTCGCCCCGCAATATATTCTACGGGCAAAACCGGATACGACAGCATATGTATTGCCAAGAGTTTACAGCAAAATCTGTCAATAACAGTCGTTATCATTGGATAACGGGGCTTTTTGCTTTCCGGCAAACGGTAGATAGGAAAGTTGACCTCAGTCGTTTTACAGATACCACCCGGCATCTTACTAATAGTGAGATCCCCACTCAAGGGATTGCTTTTTATCATCAATCCACACTCGATCTGTTCCAAGGTTTGTCCTGCTCTGTGGGTTTACGTTACGATTATGAACAGGCCCGATGCGATTTTTCCAAAGTGCAACAGCCGTTGGATGGTAAGGGAGAAACAAAATCTCTCGGACAATTCGACAGATCCCTTCACTTCAGCCAGTTTACTCCCAAGTTCAGCTTGCAATATCTCTCATCCCACAATCAATTGCTTTACGCTTCCGTATCCAGAGGATATAAAACCGGAGGATTTAATGTTTCTTTCCTCAACGATGACGAGTATATCTATTCACCCGAATATAACTGGAACTACGAAATAGGCGCCAAGCTATCTTTCCTGAATGGTCGACTGACAACCGACTTAGGATTGTTCTATATAGATTGGCGCAACCAGCAGATAACCAATACTATTCCGGCTGTAGGTAATATAATCCGAAACGCCGGTCGCTCTCGCAATAAAGGCGTCGAAATAAGTTTGCAGGCTCGTCCGGTAAATTCATTGGTCGTACATATGAATTATGGATATACAGATGCCCGATTTGTTCACTATAAGAAAGAAGAACGTGGCACCCTAAAAGATTATGGGGGTAATTACCTGCCTATGGTCCCCTGTCACACCTTCTCTTTAACAGCCGGATATACATTCTACAACATCTGCTCCTGGATCGACCGCCTTACACTCAATGGTGGCGTATCGGCAACAGGCCCAATCTATTGGTACGAAGACAACCAAGCCAAACAAAACCTGTATGCACTGGTCAATCTGAAAATTGGTGCGAGTAAAGGAAACTTTACGTGGGAAGTCTGGAGCAAAAACCTCACCAATACCGACTATCTGAGCTACTACTTCGTGACAAGCAAAGCCTATGCGCAAAAAGGAAAACCCATCACCCTGGGGACATCTGTCAGCGTCCGTCTTTAATCAAGCAACATCAAAAAATGGAAATAAACAGATTTTTCCCACTATCCCAGAAGACACTGAACCTTGGTACGTTTTTCTGTCTATATATCGCACAGGCCATCCCGATGAGTTTCTTCTCTACTGCCATACAAGTATTGATGAGACAGGCTGATTACTCTCTTTCGTCCATCGCCTTATTACAGCTTATCAAACTTCCATGGATATTGAAGTTTCTTTGGGCACCACTCATCGACCGGCATTGCATCACCATGAAAGACTATAAACGCTGTATCATTTCATCCGAAATAGTATATGCTTTACTGATCCTTTTAGTAGGGCTACTCGACATCCAGACAGACCTTTACCTCATTATCGGATTGGTGTTTCTATCACTTGTAGCTTCAGCTACACAAGATATAGCCACAGACACACTTGCTGTACTTTCTTTTGACAAGCGGGATAAAAGTTTGGTCAACAGTATGCAATCAATGGGTAGCTTCGGAGGTACATTAATAGGAACGGGCGTCCTGCTTCTTGTTCTCCAACACTATGGCTGGCATGCAGTGATACCGTGCTTATGCATTTTCGTACTATTGGCAGTTATCCCGTTACTGAAGAATAAGCGCATGAAAATGACTGTCAAGGAATCTGCAAAGCGAGCACGACTTACCGATTTTATATGGTTCTTTGCCCGTCGCAGTATCTGGAAACAAATAGGATTTCTACTACTTTACTACGCCAGCATTATCGGCATTTTATCGGTACTGCGTTCTTACCTGGTTGATCTGGACTATTCGATGAAAGAGATAGGCATTATGATAGGCATCGTAGGTACCGGAGCCGCTTTCGCATCATCTTTTCTGGCCGGATTACTGGTTCGCAAAATCGGACGATATTATTCCAGAATACTATTCGCGATATTCATTCTGTTTACCACACTCTATTTTATGTGTATTTCGTGGACGCCTCCCTCACTCCCAATGCTCTGTTTGGGCATCGTACTATTGTGGAGTGCCTACGGTATGGCAACCATTGTGGTATATACCACTGCCATGGATTGTGTACGCAAAGGATGCGAAGGAACTGATTTTACCATTCAAACTGTACTCACACACCTAAGTGGTCTGCTTATGGCCTTTCTTAGCGGAGTGGTGGCCGACAGGGTTGGTTATCACGGTCTATTTATCTTCGAAGTCGTATTGGCTTCCATATCGCTGATCTATATCTTTTGTTTCTTCAGAAAAGAATCTCAAACTATTCATTCTTAACACATATGTATACTGAAATAATCAATAAATACAATGTACCGGTACCCCGATACACCAGTTATCCACCGGCCAATTATTTTGAACCGTTTACCAACAGCCGCTACCTGGAGGCTGTGCAGCAATCGAACAAGGTTTCAGAACGTGCGTTATCGTTTTATCTGCATATCCCGTTCTGTCGACACTTGTGTCACTATTGCGGATGCAACTCATATCCTATGGCACGTCCCGAAGTCATTGAATCCTATGTAAAGGCCTTGCACCAGGAGATGGATCAAATTCTTCCTTTGTTGGACAAAAGCCGCCCGATCGCACAAATACATTATGGAGGCGGAAGCCCCACAGCCATTCCTATAGCCTTGATCAAAGAGCTGAATGCTCACCTATTATCATCATTCCGGATGATCGATCGTCCGGAAATAGCCATTGAATGCCATCCCGGATATCTTTCTGAGAAAGATTGGCTACAGTTAACCGAATGTGGTTTCAACCGTGTCAGTATTGGCGTGCAAGACTTTAACATCGAAGTCCTGAAAACAGTGAATCGCCGCCCTTCCTTAGTAGCGATGGAAGATATCTTTGCTCTGCTACGTGAAAGGGGGGTAAGCATCAACCTTGACTTTCTTTATGGCTTGCCCAAGCAAACAGTAGAGAGCTTTGCCCGTAGTATAGAGCAAGCCATTTCCTTATCACCCGACAGACTGGTCACATTCAGTTACGCCCACGTGCCTTGGATCAATAAACGACAGTTGATTCTGGAGAAATCAGGTCTACCCGATAATCGTGAAAAACGGAATATGTTTGACACTGCTGCCAAGCTATTGCTTGAATCCGGTTATCAATCTATCGGAATGGATCACTTTGTACGCCCAAACGATGAACTGAGTATCGCCATGCAAACAAAAAAATTACACCGCAACTTTCAGGGTTATTGTACCCGACGTACTACTGCACAGGTATATGGCTTGGGCGTAACTGCTATCAGCCAACTCGAATCGGCCTATGCTCAAAACACGAAAGATATTCCCCACTACATCGAGACTATCGGCAAAGGCGAACTATGTATTACCAAAGGCTACGCCCTTTCTCCAACCGAGCAATTAACCAGAGAAGTGATTGAAACCTTAATGTGCAATGGATGCATCGATTGGAAAGCTCTGTCAAACCGTTTGCACGTATCAGTACCGACTCTAAAAGCCACTACAGCCTATGATGAACAGAAACTGTCGGTCTTTGCCAATGACGGGCTGATTTACTATACTGATGACTATCTTGAGATGACAACCGAAGGTTCGGCATTTGTACGCAACGTAGCCGCTTCACTTGACAAGCTTATGCTCCATACCCCACACTCATATTCAAAACCTTTGTAAAAATGAACCAACCAGAAACAAAAAATTATCGTTTGCGAGACACGATTATCATTGGTGCAGGTCTCACCGGACTGACTATCGCCTATTACCTCACTCGCAAGGGATGTGATGTCGAAGTAATCGAACAACAATCCCGCACGGGCGGTCAGATATGTACCTACCACGAAAGTGGCTTCACCTTCGAAAGCGGACCGAATACCGGTATAATCTCTCACCCTGAAGTAGCCGAACTTCTCGAGGCACTCTCTCCAATCTGCCGTTTAGAAACAGCCCGCGAAGCTTCCAAACAACGTCTTATATGGAAAGGTAATCGTTTTCACCCTCTCCCCTCGGGACTGTTCAATGCAATTACCACACCGTTGTTCAGTACAAAAGATAAATTAAATATCCTATGCGAACCTTTCCGCTCAAGAGGAAACAATCCTGACGAAACCATTGGCGAACTGGTACAACGTCGCTTGGGCACGTCTTATCTGCATTATGCGGTAGACCCGTTCATTTCGGGTGTCTATGCCGGTGACCCCATGCGGTTGGTCACCCGTCACGCCCTCCCTAAGCTTTATCAGCTTGAACAGACCTATGGCAGCTTCATTCGCGGTGGCATTGCAAAATCGTTTTCACCCCGAAACCAACGCGATCGACTGGCCACACGAAAAGTTTTCTCTACCCATGGAGGCCTCAGTAATCTGACAGGAGCATTGGAACAGGCCATTGGAAATAAACGATTCTCATTGGGAGCCACCTCAACATCCCTGATACCTTGTGAGCGTGGTTGGTTGGTTTGCTTTACAGATGCCAACGGAAAGGTCGATCAAATTCGTTGTCGGAAGGTGATAACCACCATACCTGCCTATGCCCTGCCTCCACTTCTTCCTTTTATCCCCACCGAACAAATGAACCGGATTAGCAATCTTACCTATGCTCCCGTTATGCAAGTCTGTGTGGGTCTGCGTAATACTTATGGAAAAGAGTTCCCTGCCTTTGGGGGATTGGTTCCTTCCTGTGAACAAAAATCTGTTTTAGGTATTCTGTTTCCATCGGCTTGCTTCAGCAACCGTTCTCCAAAGGATGGCGCCTTGTATTCATATTTCCTGGGCGGAACAAGGCATCCCGAACTCCTGACAAAAAGCAATGACGAAATTACCACGTTAATTGGCACTACCATGCACGAGATGCTGAATTATCCTGTTGGAATAGTACCCGATCTGATACGCATCTTCCGGCATGAAAAAGCCATTCCCCAATACGAAAGCAGCAGCGCCGACAGGTTTACCACAATTAACGAACTACAAAAGCAATATCCCGGATTGGTATTGGCAGGAAATCTCAAAGGAGGAATCGGTATGGCCGACCGCATCAAACAAGCTGTCGAGATTGCCCGCGAAAAATAAACCTTTCTTATCGCCTACCTATATTTACAAACAGTCTGAAAAAACACCTATCAATCCTTACGACACTACTTAAAAGAAAGGATTGGGAAAGATGAAATTCATTTTCCCAATCCTTTTAAAGGTATTTATCAATACCATAATAATAACCTTTAGAGCCTCTTTAACTTTTTGACAGGAACATCAGATTTTCTTTCCTATGTAGAACACATACCCATAATATTCCTTATACTTATAGTAAAGTTGGGTCTCATGACGCTGGTTGGCAATAAAATCCACAGCAGCTTTATTACCGGCATATTTTTTCAGAAAATTCTCCTGGGCTTCTACTTGTGGAGTATAAAAATGTTCTATCCAACAGTTTTCAGGTAAAATAAAACAGGCAACAGGGATATACCCGGCCCTTTGCATTTGGGCAACCTTATTGGGAATAGTATCTATCTCAGGATAAGCATCCATCCAGAAATCATTAATCTCGGCAGGCCGTTTATCAGTAAACCAGGAAACTTCTGAGACAGCGATATAGCCCCCTATTTTCAAATATTGCCACCACTCTTTCAGCCCATGCTGAAAACCTATATTATAAATTGCTCCTTCCGACCAGATCAAGTCCAACTCTTCTCTACTGAATGGAAGATTGTCCATTGAACCTACAATTCCCTTTACCCGATCTTGTAAGCTCAACTGACTGGCATGGTAGTTGAAAATGTCTATAAAAGCAGGAAACAAATCTAAACCTATGATTTGTCCGGATGTATGCCCGGCTAATGTCATTGTCTGAGTGCCTGTACCACAACCAAGATCAGCTATACGAGAATTTTCGTTCAGATCCTCAATAAAACTAAGAGCTTTAATGGTCACTTCAGGACTGCCAGGCCCCTGTCGTTTTATACTTGAGAAATATTCGCAGATTAAATCGAAATCGAATTCGTGAATTGATTTATTATCGTTATTCATGATGCTTTAATTTATTAATGTATATATATGAAAATATCTCAGACAAAAAATATGCCTGAGCCAGAATTGCAGCATAACCTCAAACTTACGTTTAAAAGGTTATTTACTTCACGGAATCCTTCTTAAGTTTAAACATCCAAACTTTTTTAGTAGAACGCAAAGATAACCACAATTTTTATTATGACAACAGTTGGAACAAGTTTATCTTATAAGTGTTTTCAAACCATCTGGTAAACATAATGCAATAATACTTTTTAATCCGTAATAAAGGTAATAAAAGCTGTAATCCATATCCTATATCAACGAACAAAACCGACTATTTTTGCATTTGAATCAAAAAGGCAAAAACAACTGAATGATCAGTCTAATGCCGGTAAATGTGTAATCTAATAATATATGATTATGGAATATGTAAAACTGAACAATGGCATTGAAATGCCGATTTTAGGGTACGGAGTATATCAAGTAACTCCCGAAGAGTGTGAAAGATGCGTATCAGATGCTATCAGTGTAGGGTATCGGCTGATCGATACAGCCCAAGCCTATGGAAACGAAGAAGGCGTGGGAAATGCCATCCGAAAATCAAACATTCCCCGCAAAGATCTATTTATCACTACGAAAGTTTGGATATCGAATGCAGGCTACGAAAAAGCAAAGGCATCTATTGAGGAATCTCTGCAAAAATTGCAAACCGACTATATCGATTTGCTTTTGATTCACCAACCTTTCAATGATTATTATGGCACTTATCGCGCCATGGAGGAAGCAAACAAAACAGGTAAAGTGCGAGCTATCGGAGTCAGCAATTTCTATCCCGACCGCTTTGTCGATCTGGCAGAATTCTGCGAGATAAAGCCAGCGGTGAATCAAATGGAAACCCATGTATTCAATCAACAAAGAAAACTACAGGAAGTCATGCAGGAATACGGCACAGAACTAATGGCTTGGGGACCGTTTGCCGAAGGTCGAAATGATTTTTTCACCAACGGGACTTTGGCCGCCATTGGTGTCAAATATGGAAAGTCGGTTGCACAAGTTGCTCTACGTTTCTTAATCCAGCGTGGCATAGTAGTAATACCCAAGTCTACACATAAAGAACGTATGATTGAGAATTTCAATGTCTTTGACTTCAGTTTGACAGAAAGAGAAATGACGGTTATAGCCGCACTTGACAATGAAAAAAGTCTATTCTTCTCACATTATGATCCGGAAATGGTAAAATGGCTGATTAACTATGTGAAATAGCTGCAAAGTATATATCTGTATCTACACTTGACGATTGACATTATACAAGCAATATCCTCAGATCCTGATCAGAAAATCGTAGAAAGTCCATTTTGACTAACTATTCATTTTTCAAAAAACAACGAAACAGGAATGAATCGGCAAGTAAGATGCAAATATTCCGCATATTTATAGGATGAAAGCCGGAAGTCGTTAACAAGAAGTTAACATCGTAAAAATAAAGAACGAACTTCTTATCAAGAGAAAATTAATATCCTGAAAACAGAAAGTTAACTTTCTGTTTTCAGGATATTAATTTCAGAAAGCAAAACAAGGTCAAGTCGTGAGAAAAATGATAAACCGAACCAAAAAAAGGCAATTTTCTTCCAGAATTCAACTATAGATGAACATCTGGAGAATAGCATTTTGGAACCATTCCGCTATTTCAGCATTCAATTTTATTACAACATTCGTCAATTGCCCTTCATCGTGGGCACAATATTTCCCAAATGCAAAACGCATGAATTATGCTATTGCAAAATCCACGCGTTTTTATTCTATTTGTCATCGTCAGTCCGTAAAGAAACGTCTCTCCGCATTTCTAAAATACAAAATGACAGATTACTTTTCCGATATTCCCAAAGTCAATCCGCGGCGAGGATGGAATTTCATAAGTCTCTTCGTTACAACCATACGTGTTGTTCCCTCTCCTCCTCCGTTTTCCGATACACCACTCATTGTTTTCAATGCTACACTCAGCAATGTCTCATTCGTATTACCAAAAGGCAGATAAGTGCTTAAATAAGAATCCTCGTTATATTCATATGCAGGTTTGAAACCGTTGACATAATCCGATTTTTCTTGTACGTTGAATACATTACATACAGCTAAATTCAGGATGAACCGATCCGTAGGATGAACAAAAGGCTCTGTAGCAACATATTCTCCCGCAGTTTGAGTTCCTATCAATATCACCTTCATATAAGGGTTAAGGCAATTGATAACCATCTCCGCAGCTCCTCTCGTAGCATTGGTAGTCAATACATAAACAGTAGATAAGTTGAGATTTGCACCCGACTGGATAAGTTCCGGATTGAACGTCAGATCCTGATTCGATTCTACACGTTTATCATTATACCTCAATAAAGCAAGCAATTGATTCATTTTATCAGCCGGTGCAAGCATAGTGCAGAGCAGCTGTACACAATCTAAACTGCCACCGGTGTTATATCGGAGATCTAACACAAACTCATTTACACCATCTGTCTGGAATTTTCGGAAAACTTTCCGTAAATCGTCATTATAGGCCTGGCTATCCGCTGTTGATCCCGCTTTAAACTCATTGTACATCAGGTACCCAACCGTTTTTCCATCCCAAGGGATAACATCGAAATAATGGACAGGCTTATCGGTCAAAGAACGTGAAGCAGATATCGTTGTGTCCCCTATCGGTACGACACTACCAGTTGTTTTGCCATCTTCCCCAACTACCTCTTTATATACACCTATTTGAAGCGTCCGGACACCTCCTTGTTGCAATTCCGGCTCTACCTTTTTGGTGATATAGTCTCCATCCAGCATCATAATCCAATGCCCACGCTTCAATCCGGCCTCTTCGGCCGGTGACCCTGGAACAACATAAGAAATCAGAGCATTATAAGCCGTATCGTTATCAAGCACTTTGTATAAGCTATAGTCAAAGCCATAGCTTGGGATAGGCTCGTCAAGCAGAGAGTCAATATTACTGAAGCCCTTATCCATGGAAGCAACAGCCTTTTTTAGAAATTCTGCCGGCTCCTGAAAATAATCCGGAGCGGCAGGTGAAGGCATGTCTTTATACCATAAATACTCCTGACGCATCACACTATCTATCCAAATGTCACGTCCCGTCTCCGGATAATATTCCGGCCAGCGGTCTACACCACAGGAAAAAAGACTTGTCAGTATAAGGGTTCCCAATAAGGGAAGTATCAATAGTTTTCCTCTTTTCATAATCTATCGGCAATCATAATCTGCGCAAATGTAGTGAATACTTAGCTTTCATACCACTATTACGATATAAAAAAACTATCTTTGCTTTCATTCAATAACCGGATATAAAATACAAAACACCTTATTACTATGATTGTACAAAATTTAAATTTTGATAAAACGGTTGCATTGGCAAAAGCCAAAGCTGAAAAAATGATAGAAAACGGACTTTATTCACGTTTCAGGTTATCCGATAAAGAGAGATTGGATAAAGCTCTGTTAGGCTGCATCGGAGAGTTAGCATTCCAACAACATTTAAGTAATCTGGGAATTCCATTCGAATTGGATCATACAGACTTCCAATCCCATCATACCGATGAATTTGACGTAAAAGTAAACGGTGCCAAAATAGATATCAAAGTGGCAAAGAAAACAACCGCCAATCCTCCATCCGACAACTGGACCTATGGTTATCCACAGGAACAGCACCCCGAAACAAAAGATTACGTCGTTGTAGGGTGGGTAGACTTCAACAGAAAAGAAGTTGGCTTTTATGGTTGGATCAGAGGGGAGCAAATAGTAAGATTTAAAGTTGTCACCCGCAATTCTTATGCCAAGTACCCTTATCTGACACCTAACCATGAATTCAAATGGGGATGTCTCACTAAAGATTTGAACGAGATTTTGAAGTAAAACGATTAGATTATCCCTGAAAAACACTCTTCATTGAAGTTTTTTTCATTTTTCTCCAGAAACTCGTAGGGTATTCTCTGTTTGAACGATCTTATATATAGGAAGCAAACTATTATTCACCCTTCAAACTCTGAAAAAGATGAAAACGCAATGGATAAAATCAATCGGATGTGTACTGGCAGTTTTGATTCTGTCAGGTGTTATTCCACTGACAGCACAGGACAATGTGGAAAAATATACGATAGTCAGTGGTGTAATCAAGGATAAATCGAATAAAAAGAAGCTGGAGCATGTCAATGTCTCGATATCGGAAAGTAATATCGGTACCATCACCAATACTGACGGAGAATTCTCTTTAAAAATTCCCGAATCGATTCAAGCTAAAGACATAGAAGTTTCGCATATCGGTTATCTCAATGCCCGAATCCCCCTGAAAGGAGAAAGCCTCACGGAACAGACCATTTGGCTCTCTCCTTATGCCAACTTACTCAGCGAGATTCTGGTACGGGCCAGAGATCCACGAAGCATTGTGGAAGAAGCACTTCGCAAGATTCCAACCAACTACAGTCCGAAAAGCAATATGCTCAAGGGATTCTACAGGGAAATTGCCCAAAAAGGACGACGGTATATCAATATATCGGAAGCCGTAATAGACATTTATAAAACACCTTACAATGAAACAGCCGAACGAGACCGGGTTCAGATTTCCAAAGGACGCAGACTGCTAAGCCAAAAGCAAAGCGATACACTGGCTGTAAAATTACTTGGAGGTCCCAATATGGCCATTTATATTGATGTAGTAAAGAACCCTGATTGCCTGTTGGCTAAAGAAGATTTATTGTTTTACGAATTTCGTATGGAAGACCCGACCAGCATCGGTGACCGGTCACAGTATGTCATCAGTTTCCGCCCTAAAGTAAAGTTGTCTTATCCTCTGTGCTATGGTACACTCTATATTGACAAGGAACGCCTTTCGTTCACGCGGGCAGAGTTCAATCTCAGTATGGATGACAAAAACAAGGCGACTCAAGCTATTCTGAGGAAAAAACCTTTCGGACTGCATTTCAAGCCGGTAGAAGTATCCTACCTGGTATCGTACAAGAATCAGGGAGACGTTACTTATCTGAGTTATATCCGGAACAACATTCGTTTCAAATGTGACTGGAAACGCAAACTCTTTTCTACCAATTACACGATCTTATCGGAAATGGTAGTGACAGACAGGGAAGAAAACAACATAACAGCCATTCCCTATAAAGTCGCTTTCAAACAAAACCATGTATTTTCCGACAAAGTGGATAACTTTACCAATGACAACTTCTGGGGAACTTATAACATCATAGAACCCACCGAATCATTGGAACATGCGGTAAACAAACTGAAAAAGCAACAGAAACAGTAACCACTTTTTTAGTATCTTTGACGAATTCTAACTCCCAACACACCCCGATATGCTGAACGACGTATTCGTACTCACTCAAATAAAAGAAGGAAATATAAAGGCGTTTGAAACATTATTCCGCCAATATTATACTCCGCTTTGCCTGTACGCCGCCAGCATAACGGGAGAAACAGACGTAGCAGAAGAAATTGTTGAAGAATTGTTCTATGTACTCTGGAAAGACCGTGAGAAACTTGAAATCTTTCATTCTATCAAGAGTTATCTCTATCGGTCTGTACGCAACCGTTCCATCCAGTACTGCGAACACCAAGACGTAAGAAAACGCTATCAGGATGCGGTTCTATCTATTCCGGAAAATGTGGCTTCAGCCGATCCACAGGAACAGATTGAATACAAAGAACTGCAACAGCTGATAGACAAAACCCTTAAAAAATTACCGGAGCGCCGTTTCCAGATCTTTCGCCTGCACCATACAGAAGGAAAGAAGTACTCTGAGATAGCTTCCCTCCTCTCACTATCGGTGAAGACTGTGGAGAAAGAAATGACCCGGGCACTCCAAACATTACGAAAAGAAATTGAGAACTATATTCAGACATCATGAATCGAATAGAAAAAAACAAGATCAAAACAGACCGGGCGTGGAACAAGTTATATAATCGCCTGGAGACAGATGGGCTGCTACCTGCCGAGGGGCACAGCTCCGCCATACGTCCGGTTGTATGGATCAGCACAATATCGATTGCAGCAATCATATTCCTATGTATCTATCTGCCCATAACATTACGAACCGACAGCCAATCATCTACCGGTGAGTTACTGGTCAAGGCCAATAAAGAAGAGAACATACTGGTCACCACTCTTGAAGATGGTTCTGTAGTCTATCTTTCCGGACAAACCTCATTGCAATATCCTAAACACTTTTCTGAAAAAAGAAGAGAGGTAAGCCTAAAAGGGAATGCCCTTTTTGATGTAGCGGGCAATCGTGCACGTCCTTTCTTCATTGAAACCGGAAAAGTACAGATTGAGGTGATAGGTACAGCCTTCCATGTAAAAAACAGTGGTAATTCTCCATTTGAGTTATCCGTCCAGCGAGGCGAAGTAAAAGTCACTCAAAAACAGAACGGACAAGAAATACACGTCAAAGCAGGAGAAACTGCCACTTTATTACAGAATAAATGGCACCTGACTGCAACCAAAGATTCCAAACAGTTTGCCCGTTATATGCAAAAGATGTGCTTTAAAGACGAACGGCTGGACAATATCCTGCATGCCATTAATCTACGCCAGTCAGAAATCCATTTAGAGAGTTCCCCGGAATTGGACGAACATTTGCTGACAGTTTCTTTTTCGGATGACTCCCCTGAAAAAATGGCCGAATTAATTAGCATGGCACTGAACCTGAAGTGTACACGTAAGCATAATGTAATCACTCTTACTAAGTAGCTCCGGAACTTAAAGAAGAAAAAGAAATGAAAACTTTGAAAAGTCTCTCCCTGCAATATTTATTCACTTGTCTGCTATTGTTTATGGCAGTTCGGGTGAAAGCAGACGGCTCCGGTATCTTCGACCGCATCATCCGGCTTCCAAGAACTGAAGCAACAGTCTATCAATCTTTGGCCAAAATAACAGAAGAGACAGGATATCTGTTTATCTATGACAGCAAACTGATTGACAATGAGCGTAAGATAAAATTAAAAGGCGGAAAACGAACCGTACGTCAGGCCATTTATGACATCATCGGCAGCGACAGTCTTCAACTCCGCTCTGTGGATAAGCACATTATTATCAACCAACCGGAAACCATAGCAACAACTGAACGGGAAGCAAGCTCGCACAAAGACAACACATTCTTTTTCACCCTTGAGGGAATATTAATAGACCAACTTTCCAGAGAACCGATTCCCTATGCTACCGTAAGTGTGCAGGGAACCTCTATCGGCAGCGTTAGCAATCAAAATGGAAGTTTCAGACTTAATCTGCCCGACTCTCTCCAAAACAGGCGGATTCACTTTTCACATCTGGGCTATGTGCCACAAACGACGGACGCTTCCCTCCTTGCCGGACGAAGCGGTACTTTTGCATTAGAACCCAAAGTAATTCCTTTGCAGGAGGTTATCGTACGTATTGTCAACCCGGTACGCCTGTTGAGAGAAATGCTCAAATTGCGAAAAAAGAATTACTCACAAAATCCTGTCTACCTGACTTCTTTTTACAGAGAAGGAATCGAACAAAAGAATCGGTTTGTCAGTCTGACAGAGGGAATTTTCAAGATATACAAAGCTCCTTCGGACGATCCGGAGAAGGCTGATCAGGTGAAGTTACTGAAAATGCGACGCATCACCAACCAAGCCGTAAAAGACACTTTAATTGCTAAAATGAAATCGGGTATCCACGCCTGTATCGAATTGGATCTTATCAAGAGTCTGCCCAATTTCCTACTTCCGGACTCCAAAGAGTGTGTATACGTTTATACTTCCAGCGATCTTGCCGTAATCGATAACCGGCTTGCCAACGTGATCTACTTCAAACAACATCCGGGCATCAAGACCCCATACTATTGTGGAGAACTCTATATCGATACTGAAGATGGTGCCCTGCTACGCGCACGATTCGAATTGATTCCCCGGTATATACACAAAGCCGCCAACATGCTGGTAGAAAAAAGAAGCCGCAATATCCGGATTATTCCACAAAAGGTAGTCTATACGGTATCTTATAAGCCCTGGAATCAAACGTATTACATCCACCATGTCCGTGGAGACTTACACTTCAAGATAAAACAAAGGAACAAATGGCTCAGCAATACAAACCTGCATACTTGGTTTGAAATGGTCACTTGTAAGATAGAAACGGGCAATGTCAGCCGTTTCGCTTACAGTGACCGACTGGCTACACATACCATTTTTGCAGAAACTCCATTTGTATACGACAAAGATTTTTGGGAGAATTTCAATATAATTCCTCCCGAAAAAGAGTTAAGTGAAGCCATCGAGAAAATTTCTTCAAAAATAGAAGAGACCGAAAACTGAAGACCATACAGATCTACTTTTTCTTGCCTACTCCTCGTTCGGCAATATAGACTCCACTCAAAATCAATGCCGATCCCAATAGAGCAACTATCGTGATTGTCTCGTCAATCACGATAGCAGAAGTCAGTAAGGTAATAAGCGGAACAACGTAAATGTAACTGGTAGTGCAAACCACTCCCAATTGTTTCACTGCCGTATTCCACATAATGTAGCACAGCATCGAAGCAATCACTCCCAGAAAAAGCAGGTTTAAAACAACGACCGGTTGGAAAAGAATATGTGTATCCATCTGCAAAGGAGAAACAAAAAAGAGAGGCAAAAGGGTCAGCAGACCATAAAAGAAAACCTTCCGTGTTATGAACAACGTTGGATAATGAGTATTCATCCGCCTGAGAAGTAAACAATAGAAAGCCCACATCAATGCTGCCGCCAGAGTCAGAATATCGCCAACCGGACTAAGCTGCAGAATGAAACTGCCATTGAACACAACCAGTCCCACTCCAATGAGTGCTATCAAAGAGCCACCTACCAAACGGGCCTTCAATTTGTCACCTTTATAAAAGAAAGGAGCCAGCAGCGCTGTTAAGACAGGAGTTGTACAGATAATGAGTGATACATTTGAAGCAAGCGTCATCCCCAACGCAGTGTTTTCGGCAACAAAATAGAGTGAGCCTCCACACAATCCAAGCCCCACAAACCGCAGTTCGTCCTGCCAACTTTTGGCCCGTAACACACGGGGAGAGAAAAACCAGATACAGATATATGCCAATAAAAAACGGTAGAACAGAATATCGACAGGCGACAGACCATATTTTATCAGGACCTTGGTAGAAACAAACGTAGTTCCCCATATCATTACCGTCACCGCCGCCATCACGTGATACCATCCGGCCGTTTTTAAAGTTGTTTTCATATTTGCCCGATTTGCTATAAAATTTTCTCCGCAAAGATAAGGATTGCAGACGGAAGAAAATCGTATCTTTGCCATTCATTTTCCACAAAAATACCATTATGCAAGGAATCAAGAATCTGACTCAAGGTCCTATCAACAGACAACTGTTCAACCTGGCTATGCCCATTATGGCAACCTCCTTTATCCAGATGGCATATAGCCTGACAGATATGGCCTGGGTAGGACGCCTCGGAAGTGAAGCCGTCGCTGCCGTAGGCTCAGTAGGCATTCTTACATGGATGTCCGGTTCCATTTCTCTATTGAATAAAGTAGGTTCTGAGGTTAGTGTCGGACAATCCATAGGTGCACAAAATTACGAAGATGCCCGTTGTTTTGCTTCGCACAACATTACCATTGCACTTGTTATTTCACTCTGCTGGGGCGGACTGCTCTTTCTATTCGCCCGTCCCATCATCGGCATTTACGAGCTGGAAGCACACATCACCGAAAATGCAATTGCTTATCTGCGCATCATTTCTACCGGACTGCCTTTCATATTTCTTTCGGCGGCCTTCACCGGTATTTATAATGCGGCTGGAAGAAGCAAAATCCCATTCTATATCAGTGGCACCGGATTATTACTTAATATTATCCTCGACCCACTTTTCATTTTCGGTTTCGGATTGGGTACCAACGGAGCGGCCTATGCTACCTGGATTTCACAGGCAGCAGTATTCGGCATTTTCATCTACCAATTACGTTGCAGAGATGCTTTGTTGGAACGGTTCCCGTTTTTCACGCGGCTAAAAAAGAAATACACCCATCGCATCCTGAAACTGGGGCTACCGGTAGCTACTCTCAATACTCTGTTTGCTTTCGTCAACATGTTCCTTTGCCGTACTGCATCCGAACAAGGAGGGCACATCGGACTGATGACTTTTACGACCGGAGGACAAATAGAAGCCATTACCTGGAACACATCGCAGGGATTCTCCACAGCCCTGAGTGCTTTTATCGCCCAAAATTATGCAGCCGGACGAACGGACCGCGTAATAAAGTCATGGCATACGACTTTGTTGATGACTTCGGTTTTCGGTACCCTTTGTACCTTACTATTCGTCTTTTTCGGGAACGAAGTATTTGCACTTTTTGTCCCCGAGCAGGCTGCCTATGAGGCCGGTGGTATTTTTCTCCGTATCGATGGCTATTCACAGCTCTTCATGATGCTTGAAATCACGACACAAGGAGTATTCTATGGCATCGGACGAACAATTCCGCCTGCCATCATCAGTATTACATGTAACTATATGCGTATTCCACTCGCTATTCTGTTTGTCCGTATGGGCATGGGTGTAGAAGGCATTTGGTGGGCCGTGTGCGTCACTACAGTTGCTAAAGGACTGATATTGGCAGGGTGGTTTGCTCTGATTAAACGAAAAGTACTGTCACGCCCCGTAGTCTGAAAAGAAATTGTTCAACTCAGGCAACAAAAGTATATACCTTCTTGTTTTTTTTACAAGGCAAATGACAGGCTAACCAAATAATCTGTATATTTGCCATGTTTTTATAAAATGGAGGTATCCATTTAATTATTAACTATATAAAAAGAGCTTAATTATGAAGAAGATTAAATTTATGGCTTTGTTTCTGAGCATGGCCCTCGTTTTCGGAAGTTGTGGAAGCATGAACAATACAGCTAAAGGCGGTGTCATCGGAGGTGGTTCGGGAGCTGCTTTGGGAGCTATCATCGGTGGTATTGCCGGTAAAGGAAAAGGTGCAGCCATAGGTGCGGCAGTAGGTACTGCCGTAGGTGCCGGAGCAGGTGTGTTGATTGGTCGTAAAATGGACAAAAAAGCTGCTGAAGCTGCAAAAATTAAAGATGCGCAAGTGGAACAGGTTACTGATAACAACGGACTGGCTGCTGTAAAAGTAACTTTCCCGTCAGGAATACTTTTTGCATTCAATTCTTCCGCACTGAGCGCAGCATCCAAACAATCTTTAGCTGAATTTGCCAATATTCTGAAAGAAGATCCAACAGTCGACGTAGCCATTATCGGTCATACAGACAAAGTAGGTACTTATGAAGCCAATCAGAAAGTATCTTCCAACCGTGCATATGCAGTAGAAAATTACCTTCAGTCTTGTGGTGTTAAACCTTATCAATTCAAAAAGGTAGAAGGTGTAGGCTATTCGCAGTACAACGAAGCTGAAACACCTGAACAAAACCGTCGTGTAGAAATATTCATGTACGCCAGTGAGCAAATGATTAAAAACGCTGAGGCTGGTAAATAATAATTTCATAACGCACCCATAGGTGTTTTATGCCATGTGCCAATATACTGATTAATCCTGAATGATGGAGGATATATAAAATCGGTACATTGGCACATTCGTATACCGAACCAACAATATCACACACAATGAAACTCCGGAAACCCTTTCGCATTCTGCGTAACCTGATCCTCTTCTTTTTTATCTCCTCGATCGGCGCAGTCATTTTCTATCGATTCGTACCGGTATATGTCACTCCGTTAATGATTATCCGTTCTGTTCAGCAACTCACTTCCGGAGAAAAAGTGATATGCAAACATACATGGGTACCATTTAATAAAATCTCTCCCAGCCTGCCAATGGCTGTGATTGCTTCCGAAGACAATCGCTTCGCTTCACACAACGGATTCGATATGATAGAAATCAAGAAAGCGATGAAAGAAAACGAAACCCGGAAAAAGAAACGGGGCGCCAGTACCATCAGCCAGCAAACTGCAAAAAACGTTTTTCTTTGGCCTCAATCTTCATGGATAAGAAAAGGATTCGAAGTATATTTTACGTTTCTGATCGAAAGATGCTGGTCGAAAGAACGGATTATGGAAGTCTACCTAAACTCCATCGAAATGGGTAAAGGCATTTATGGCGCACAGGCAACAGCTAAATATAAGTTCAAAACTACAGCCGCCAAACTCACCAGGGGACAATGTGCCCTAATTGCAGCTACTTTACCCAACCCAATACGATTTGATTCGGCACGCCCTTCACCTTATATCAAACGACGTCAGGGGCAAATTCTGCGTCTGATGAATCTGGTTCCGAAATTCCCTTCTGCCGATAAGAAAAAAGAGCAAGGAAAAGATACGAAAAGCCCTCAAAATAAGAAAAAGAAAAAATAACAACTTTAAAATTAAAAGACGATTAATTTGATCACAGAAACATTGTTCAATAATAGCTCAAAAGTCTCAGATCATGTATACGGAGAAAAACTCCTTAAAATAAAATAATATAAGAATAATAAAGAAGGCTGCCTCTGTGAATAGAAGCAGCCTCAGATTTATGTGAAACAGGAAATTACTGTTGAGGTCCCGTACCAAAAGCCGGCGCCTCTTTATCATACCAGACACGTTCTTTGCTCAACGTTACAGGCGAATTACTCATTTCGCCCTCATACGTATATCCCTGTGCTTGATAAGCTGCAATCGTAATGTCACGGAGCAAATCAGAATCAAGAGGTTTACTTACCGGGAAGCGTCGTGGAATTACGTACTGGTCGCCCAATAACGGATCGAAGTCCTGATATGGTAACAAGGTACTATTCTTCATCGGTACTCCCGAACGGCGAGCAGTAACAAACATATCCATCGGAAGCATCAGATAATGAATGTATTGCTGAATATAAACCTTCTCAAGATCTTTATTCAGATCACCGGTCAAGTGGTAAGCATCATGTGACAGCATTTCATCAATCATACCTTCCTTCAGACTGATTGTTTTATCATGTACATCGTTCGCATAGGTTTTATCATAGTAAGGAATATGATTCTTACCGGCAACAAAATCATAACCGCGGACAGACATTTCCACGCCTGCGTTCAAATACTGTTGTGCGGTCATCGGCAGATTGGCTCCTAACAATTTGAACTCCGCCAACAAAAGGTTTGTTTCACCCGCAGAGAAATACAAACCATACCATCCGTACTCTTCCTTATCCTGTACAGGAGCTACATCGGGCACATCGGGGAACGTGTAAATAAGCAAACCTTTAATATTTTCTGTATTCCGGTAAGCAATCGGAGTATAGGTCTTTTTCGCATCGTCTTTGCTCAGCAAATAGAACAACTCGTTGTTGGGATCGAAATAATCTTTATATTCATCCTTTTTATTGATATCCACCTGACAAGGAACCCCATAATAGCGTACCCAAGGCTCTCCGGGAGCCTTCCAGCTCTCAAAATGTTTCTTTCCGTCAGCATCGACCGTATAATTCACATTGGCCTCTACATAAAATGGTAAGGCTCTTTTCTGATCAAAGAAACCTTGAACTACATTAGAGTTATAATCATTCTTCTGGAAGAAATAGAACAGACGTGGATCGCGATTGCTCACCATAAAATCGATCAACTGCTTGGTTCCTGCACCAACGGAAATATCATTGTTCCAATTATTATCTCTCTTACCTTTATTGAAAACAAAATCATCATCAAGGGATAAAATAAGACCGGCCGGATTCTGGACAGCTTCATTCACAATGGCAATTGCACGGGCCTTGTCTTTATTAATCAGACGGGCAGCAATTCTAAGCTTCAATGAATTAGCCAGTTTGGCCCATTTGTCAAGCTTTCCTTTATAAATAAAATCCTGGGCACCAAGCACGTCCTGCGGATTTTTTTCTTTCAGATAGTTAATCGTTTCGTCAAGCTGTTTCAACCAAAGCTCAAACAATTCTTCCTGCGTATCGTATTTCGGAGTCAGAGTCCCACCGTAGCGAGCCATTTCTGCTTCTGAGTACTGACGGGAACCATACATGTCCGAGTCTTCAAGTCCCAGATATACCAACATCGGGTTACATAGATAAGCAATATATTCATACTTTTCCTTCTCGTCATCCGGCATCAAACTGATCTGATACTTTATTTCATTGGTATAACGAAGCACTTCGTTGACCTGATAGCCACAGCCGGTTTGAGTTACCACATTCAACTTGCTGGAGTTTCCACTTCCCGCTGCAGTTGCCTGCACCCAGGTAGACATTGCATCGAAGCCGGCAAACCACTGAAGATAATCGGCCGGTTGAAAACTCATGGCACATTGAGTAAATAAATAGCGTACGTTAGGTTTAGAAACTGTAGAGGGATCGGTATTCTGCCCGGCAAACTCGTCTTTACAAGACGACATCAGGAACCCTGTACCTACAACAGTCATAGCTGCAAGATATAGATATTTTTTCATTATTCGTTTCATACTAAATATCACATTAAAGGTTTAGAAATCTAAATTAACAGTCATCATATAGTTAGCCGTATAAGGTTCATAACCACGGATACGGAACTCAGAAGCCGTATTACCACGGACACTCTCAGGATTCAGATGGTTAGGTAATGAATTATACAGATATCCCAGATTGCGTGCAGAGAAACTCAACCCCAATCCCTGAGCGCCAAACTTACTTGCCACCGATTTCGGAAAGCGATACGACAATGTGATCTCACGCAACGCAATGTAATTCAACTCATGTACCCAAGTGTCGAATATTGTATTCTGTCCCCAAGCCGCACGATTCACATGATAAGTTCCGGCATGTGTGGGTTCCAGTTTTCCTTCTGCCACCAGCTGTTTATAGGACATACCACTTACATCCATTTTAGTTCCGTCTACAAGTGTTGCGAACGTACCGTTCTTAAATACTCCGTCAGGGATAACACCATCACCATAAGAGATACCTTTGCTATCGCCATACTGACTGGTCCAAGACAAGCCACCATGTTCAGGGTCACGCCATTTCAAAGAACTCTTGATCCATCCGGCCTGTGTGCCATACAAGTTGGAATAAGAGGCTACCAACCCGCCAAAACGCATATCAGTAGCAATATGCAAACTAAGGTTTTTCCAGGACAGCGTAGTGGATAAGGACCCTAAAAAGTCAGGAGTCATTTTACCCACTTCCTGTACTTTTCCGCTACGTGCTTCATAAGCCCCTCTCCAACTGTCGTCCCATTCCAACAGTGTTTCTCCTTTGTCATTTTTGGCAGGGAGAATGTCAGACATCAACAATCCGTAGTCACCACCTACTCTGGCAACCGAACCGATATGGTAATCGTAATCATTAGCATAACCGCTCAGCGCAATGTAATCGGCTACGTTTTCATGTAATGAAATAATAGTATTTTTATTCTTTGTATAAGTCATTGCGACATCCCACTGCCAATCCTTGTTTTTATATGGAGTGGCGTTTACAGCAATCTCAATACCTTTATTCTGAATATTACCTGCATTTATCAACTGAGTGTTGACACCCGAAATAGCAGGAACTTCAATCGACATAATCTGATCCCTCGTATTTTCCTTATAATAGGTAACGTCAAAATTCAAACGGCTATCAAACAAACGCAAGTCCAGACCAATCTCCCAAGCATTCTTACGTTCCGGCTTCAACTTCAGACTCTTCATTGTTTTATCCAGAGTGTTCACATAGATATTGCCATCATACATTTCTTTGGTTCCAAAACCATATACCGAATTCACATAATAGGGATCGGTATCGTTACCGACCTGTGCCCACGACCCACGTACTTTGGCAAAAGTGATCCAACGCGGCAAATCAAATGTTTCATTAAGCAGCCATGAGCCGGATACTGATGGGTAGAAATAAGAATAAGTACCCATTCCGCTTTGATATACCAAAGAAGAAGACCAGTCATTACGCCCCGTTATATCTAAATAAACTTGATTTTTCCATCCCAGATTCAGGGCAAAAACAGCAGACATCATTCGCTTAGTATTCGAGATGCTGGCTTCCGACTTTTTAGGATTCTTTGAGTTATCGACAAACCACTGTCCCGGTACTACCATACCACCATCTGTATATACTTTGTATGCCTCCGAACGGCTCGTATAGTATTCGTACCGCGCAAAACCACCTACACTGAAATCTTTTATCTGCTTATTGACAGTAAATGTTCCGCCAAAAGTAGCTTGCTCTTTCGTAGTTTGCCCCATTGTGTACTTACCGCCTTCATTTGCATATCCACTACCCAACTGTTTTTCTTCAAATTTAGTATAATAGTAGTTCATATTAGCATCGGCCTTAAATCTCAACCAATCCAGAATCTGTACGTTCACTTCCATCTGGGGGCGAACCACGGTCTCTTTCTGAGAATAATCGTATTTGTCAATCATGAAAAACAGATCACGTCCAGGAACAGAACCATATTTATCACCATAGCTTGTAGATGCCAGTCCACCATGCTCACCCAGATATTTATCACGGAAATAATTCACATCCAGCATCGGAGTCATAATGGTGCCGTTCGGATTGACGAAACGTTCTCCCACCGTTCTCGGAGAGTTCTTCGGATTCGAATTAGTAAAACTCATAGCTGCCGAAACCTCCACCCGGTCACTGATCTTATGCGAACCTTTCAACAAAAACGAATAACGTTCGAATGTATTTTTTTCGCTGGTAGATCTTGCTTTTTTATAAGAAAGAGAGGTGTAATATGATGTTTTATCATTCCCACCGCGAATAGCCACATTCGTATTGGAGTTCAGTCCCAATTGATACAAGTCCAGCATATTGTCCTTATGAGGTGAATAGTTGGTCCAAGTACCGTCATAATTACGGATCGGCTGACCATCATATTTAGGTCCCCACCCGTAACTACCCGCACCAATCAAGGTCCGGTCTCCTTTATCATCAAGTTTAAACTGAAAAGGATCCCATACAGAGCCATTGTTGTCCGTGTCTTTCCAACCAGGCATTACCCCTACTCCATATTCAGTCTGGATATCCGGTGTTCTGTAAGCATGATCGATACCAAATGTTTGAGATACGGAAACTCCGAAACCTTTAAAGCCTTTACCCGATTTGGTAGTAATTACTACAGCTCCGTTCAGACCACGCGAACCATAAAGTGCAGTCGCAGCTGCACCTTTCAGTACCGAAACTGTTTCAAAGTCATCCGGATTTAAATTCTTCAATTCATTTCCATAATCATTTGCGTTATTGTTTCCGGCATCCCAGTCCATTGTTGTATTTCCGGAAGTCGAGTTATCAAGGATAACCCCATCAATGACATAAATAGGCTGGTTATTGCCTTTCAAGGTAGAGGCGCCACGAATCTGAATTTTTGTAGCTCCGAACATACCTCCATCCGACTGACGAATCTCGACACCGGCCACTTTTCCTTGTAAGGCAGCCACCGGAGAAATCGTATTGGCAGCTTTTAAATCGTCTCCTTTGACCTCGGTCACTGCATATCCCAAAGCTTTCTGTTCACGTTTCAAACCTAAAGCTGTCACTACAACCTCGTCCAATATCTGGGTATCTTCTTGAAGCACAACATTAATAACGGTTTTACCTTTTACGTTTACATCCTGTTTCTTCATACCGATATAAGAAAATTCCAAGACTCCTTCTACAGGAACATTAGATAAGGTGTAATTGCCATCAATATCTGTCACTGTACCATTTGATGAACCTTTAACAAGTACACTCCCTCCGATAATCGGTTCACCGGTTCCATCTTTTACAATTCCTTTCACTGTTATATTCTGCGCAAAAGCAGTAACAGATAAAAAAGACAGAACAAGCACGAACATTTTCTTCATCAATCTCACATTGATAATTTTCGAGTTATTCATTCATTTTTCTTTTTTAGTTAAACAATATGTGTTAATTTAGGTTATAATAAAGATTATAGTTCTCTTAGAACTTGGTTATTCTTGAAAAACGTAAATTATATACAATATTAACCTCTTTATTGCAGCGTAATTTTACATTTGTCAATGAGATTTAGTTGTATATTCTAAAATAAGGAGTTGCCAATCTTATTTTGCGGAGTAAATATAGATATAAAGTATCAAAATACAATAAATATACTATAATATTTTTAAATACTAATTTCTACTTTTTCCCCTTCGGCAATTAACATCCACCAGAATCCCTATAGAAGTGCCTGTAATGTATCCAAGAACTGAGTTCTAAGAGAACTTAGCTTATATGTTTTTCTACTCGCCCAAGATGGGTTTGAGATGTATATGTCATTTCTCCGATTAACTTCAGCCATAAGGTTTGATCACTATTTACAAGTAAAAGTTCTATCCATACTTAAAAGCTTAGAAAAGATTCCTTATTTCTTTTTTGAATATAAAACCAATATTTATTTACTAACTACGAAAAACAATCAATAGATTTCTACCCAAACAGGATATTACAAATGTAATATCTAACCGAAATCAAATATTATAGCAAATATGACAGTCAAATATAGCTATCAGACTTTCTTTAATTGACCAGACAACTTACAGAAAATAGGCATCTAACTTGAGGAAAGGGCAAAAAAACAAGGACCGCCCCGGTTTACACCGGGAACAGTCCTTATCCACTCTATAACAATACAACTTTTAAACGTTATGCCGGTTCTTCACATCTTTCTACATAAGCCAATGCATCTCCCTTATTGACCAAAGCACCCTGTTTGGCACACACCTCAATGATACGTCCGCTAAAGTTGGCCAATACCCTGTCATAAGTATGCCACGGAGTGGCAATATAACAGAATACATCATCCGGCTCATACTTATGCCCTACTTCCGGAGGCATAGAAGGTGACTCCACATCAATTTCCCAAATGATTCTTCCTTTTTCCATCGCGGTTATTGGTTCCGCCTTGGCACGCTTCATTCTCTTCACGTCTTCTTCAGAGAAACCTTGTTTGACTAATGCCGCATCTTTGGCACGTTGCAAATCCTCTTCAAACCTTTTTTTAGCTACCCCCGACTTATAGTCACGATATTGCCTGTCATGCATAGCCAGTTCAAAAAGTTCTTCGTCGTCAGGTCCGAATTCCCATCCGTTCTCCAGCATTTCTTTCCGGTACTCTTCAAGCTGATCAGGGTAATTCTTCTGTGGATCTTCATCCGTAAACTCATATCCTTTTTCTTTTGCCAAAGCTATAATTTCGGGATCCAAAGGTCCGGGCAAACGTCCGCTTTTCCCCAGAATCATCCCCCAGGTATTATTATCTATCATACTCCAACGCTCCTCACCCTTCACATGTGCCATTACGTTCATCAATGCCACGTTCTTCACGTACTGGCTGAATGGAGTCACCAACGGAGGATAGCCCAACTTGGGCCACACATATTCTACTTCGTCGAATAGCATCACAAGCAGATCGTCGATGCTGAGCTCAGGTTGATTATTATTCCGAAGTATCATATTGATACCGGCATGTACTCCTTTCAGATCGGCCATCATAGACCCCATCATCCCACCCGGTAAACCACATTTCAACAATAATGAAGACATATGCTTGTTGGTCGGATCCATGAAATAGCCGAGGAAATCATCAATGAATTCCTGTGTCATGGCACGTGCTTTCATATATGCTTTCATGTTGATCTCAGGAACACGGAAACCGGCATCTTTCAACATGGCCTGTACGGAGATCACATCCGGATGAACTTTACCCCAGGATATGGGTTCCATGGCTACGTCAATAATATCAGCACCATTCTCGCAAACTTCAAGAATGGAAGCCATTGATAATCCGGGACCACTATGCCCGTGATATTGAATCAAGACTTCAGGATGACGCTCTTTTATAGCTTTCGTCAATCGCCCTAACATGACAGGACGTCCTACTCCCGCCATATCTTTCAGGCAGATTTCAGGAGCACCGGCCTCAATCAGTTTGTCGGCAATGGCTGTGTAATACTCCACCGTATGTACCGGCGAGAAGGTAATACACAAAGTCGCTTGTGGAATCATTCCCCCCTCAAGCGCATAGTGTATAGAAGGAATAATATTCCTCACTTCATTCAATCCACAAAAAATACGGGTTATATCTACCCCTTGAGCATGCTTAACTTTATACATCAACCGACGGACATCGGCAGGAACAGGATACATCCGCAAACCGTTTAGTCCCCTGTCGAGCATGTGGGTTTGTATTCCGGCATCATTGAAGGGTTTGGTAAAAGCCCGTACTGCTTTGTTAGGATTTTCACCATAGAGCAGGTTGACTTGCTCAAAAGCTCCTCCATTGGTTTCCACACGGGCAAAACATCCCATTTCAATAATCAAAGGTGCAATTCGTACTAACTGGTCGACACGGGGTTGGTATTTACCGGACGACTGCCACATGTCCCGATATACGAGACTGAATTTAATTTCCTTTTTCATTGCCGTAAGTTATAAGTGATTTCACATTCATAGGTTAACTTGTCATTACAAATATACTGAGATATCTGACATAAAGACAAAAATTAGCCTTAAAAAGTTCCCATAAAAGATATGTTATATATCATATTGTCACAAAAACAAAGGAGCAAGGAGGGGGTCCCTCGCTTACTCCTTCTTTTGCACAACTAAAAATCTACACTAAATCAGTATCTAAAAATCAATCTTTATAATTATAATCAGTATCACCTTAATTAAACGAAGTCCTTCAATTCCTGTTGCAGTCTCTGCCGGGTAAAAAAGATCCGGCTCTTAACCGTACCGAGTGGCAATTCTAATTTTTCAGCTATTTCACGATATTTAAATCCGGAAACATGCATTGAAAACGGTACTTTATATTCTTTAGGCAACGCATTTACTACACGGTGCATTTCTTTCAAGTCATAGGCTCCTTCGGTACTTTCAAATCCGGAGTCTTGCGGGAGATTCAGATGGAAGAGGTTGTCGGTTTGGTCTACATAAGTTTGGTCACGCACAACTTTGCGGTAATTATTAATAAAGATGTTGCGCATGATTGTATACATCCAGCCTTTAAAATTAGTATCCGGCATAAATTTATCTTCATTATCTAATGCTTTCAATGAAGTTTCTTGTAACAGGTCATTGGCTTCTTCGCGATTGGCTGTGAGTTTATAAGCAAAACGGAGTAACTCTTCTTGTACCCCTATCAGGTCTTTTCTAAAACTTAAACTTTTCATACGTTGCGGTTTTTAAGCGGTTAATATTTCGTTTCTTTCTCGATGATGCAAGTTTAAGGCTTATTTTAGATTTCAGTAGGGTAAATTTCACCAATCTTTGGGGTAAAAACTATCATTTGATAGTTTTTGGGTGCTATTTGACAGTTTTTGGGTGTTATTTCAGGAAAGTTTCAATACACTTTGAGAGGTTTGTTTGATAATTAATGTTTTTTATTATGCGCTTTTTGTAAATAGAGACTGAATCACATACCTTTGGATCAAGTTTAACAACGTTAAGAATCAAAAGAATTATGAACTTACTTATCATTTTGGGGATTGTAGTCATCCTCGCCATTATCATTGCTTCCATGTACAACTCGCTGGTAAAACTGAGAAACAACCGTGAAAATGCATTTGCCGACATCGATGTACAGTTAAAGCAACGTCACGACCTTATCCCACAATTGGTAGATACAGTAAAAGGATATGCAGCTCACGAAAAGGACACACTTGAACGCGTCATTCAGGCTCGCAACGGAGCTGTCAGTGCCCGAACAATCGATGAAAAGATTACAGCAGAGAATCAACTTAGTTCCGCCCTCGCGGGATTGAAAATCACCTTGGAAGCTTACCCCGATTTAAAGGCCAACCAAAACTTCCTCCAGTTGCAGGAAGAGATTTCGGACGTAGAAAACAAACTGGCTGCAGTACGCCGCTACTTTAATTCAGCTACCAAAGAACTGAACAATGCAGTACAGACATTCCCTTCCAACTTGATAGCCAACATGTTCGGCTTTCATAAAGAAATGATGTTCGATTTGGGTACTGAACAACGTGCCAATCTGGAAGAAGCCCCGAAAATCAAATTCTAATCCCCAGGAAAGTATATACACATGCAATACGTCGGAATACAGACACAACAGAGCCGGAATAACCTACGTTCCGGCATCTTACTGTTCCTTTTCCCTTGCCTGGTGGCAGTACTGACTTATTTGTTCAGCTACCTGCTCATCACTTTTACCGTGACAGATGATTACGGGCAATACGACACATTGGCAATGACCAATCAAATGTTTATTAATCTGATTCCTTATATTATAGGAGGCGTTCTGGTCTGGTTTATTATTGCCTACTTTGCCAATTCCAGTATTATCAAAGCAGCTACAGGGGCACGACCATTGGAACGTAAAGAAAATAAACGCATCTACAATTTAGTGGAGAATCTCTGTATGTCGCAAGGGATGAAAATGCCTAAAATCAACATAATCGATGACAATTCACTCAATGCGTATGCCAGCGGAATTAACGAACGTACTTATACGGTCACCTTATCAAAAGGAATCATCGAGAAACTCAATGACGAAGAACTCGAAGGGGTCATTGCACACGAGTTGACACATATCCGTAATCACGATGTCCGACTGCTGATTATCTCCATTGTATTCGTAGGCATCTTTTCGATGTTGGCACAAATAGCACTGCGCTCCGTTTATTACTCTTCGTGGACACGCAGCCGGAATGATAAAAACAATGGTGCCATCCTCATCTTGGTTTTAGCCATGATTGTAGCCGCCATCGGCTATTTCTTTGCCACGCTGATGCGCTTTGCCATCTCCCGCAAACGTGAATACATGGCCGATGCAGGAGCAGCAGAAATGACAAAGAACCCATTGGCTCTGGCCAGTGCTTTAAGAAAGATATCTGCAGATCCCGATATAGAAGCTGTGGAGCGCGAAGATGTAGCGCAGTTATTCATACAACATCCTGGCAAACAGGCTAAAAGCGCATTGAGCGGGCTAAGCGGGCTCTTCGCCACCCATCCGCCAATCGAAAAACGAATTGCCATTCTGGAACAGTTCTAACAGAAATATCCTCCACCCCCATATAGACCCAAAAGTCTTCTTCGCCACAGGTTATACAGATTAAGCATTATGTAAACGACGATTTAAAATTCATTCTGTGTTAATCAGTGCAATCTGTGGTAAGTTTTGACATGCCCTCCTTTTTTATTCTTTGTGAAATCCCATCCGGTAAACACGAAATAATATTAAATCATTTGTCTGCTTTATACATTTTATCTCTTCCGACCGTTATCTTTATGTAAACATCCGAAAAACAATCATTGATATGAAAACAAGCAAATGTATCATCCTTCTGATGTTGCTCATCATCGGAACAGGAGTTTGCCCGCTTCAGGCCCAAAGCCGGAAAGAAAAGAAAGAGCAAAAAGAGCAAACAGTAAAAGAGCTGATCGAATCGGAAAACTACCGGATTGACGTATCTACAGCATACCCACGCCGAGGGCATATGATTCCACTGACCTCAGTTTATTCTGTGGTAGTTCGAAACGATTCGGTCTTTTCACAACTACCCTATTTCGGGCGTGCTTATTCTATTCCCTATGGAGGAGGGCAAGGACTGATGTTCAAGGCTCCGATTGACAAATATAATATGGTCATGGGCAAACGCGGAGCAGCAAAGATAAACTTCACCGCCAGAAACTCCGAAGATCAGTTCAAGTTTAGAATCACTATCTATTCTAATGGTTCGTCCAGCATAGATGTCGATATGCAGAATCGTGAATCAATCAGCTTCTCCGGTGATCTGATACTGCCGGACTAAAATTAGTATAAGTCTACTCCCCTTTCAGGATAGGCAAACAGATCTGATATTTCACAGCCAATGCGCGTACCACAAAAATGCAACAGCCACTGATGACCTGTGTTAAAGCAGCATCAACACCCAGACGGTCGAGTCCCCAATAAATGACTCCGCCAATAACGCATGCCATGGCATAAATCTCTTTACGGAAAATCAACGGAATCTCGTTGATAAACACATCGCGGATTACGCCACCGGCCGCTCCGGTCATTGTGCCCATAATGATGGCCACCCAAAAGGCATAGCCCAAATCGATCGTTTTGCTGATACCAACTACCGTAAATAATGCAAGCCCAATGCTATCGAAGATAAAAAACGTGTTGTGCATATGAATCAGATGCTTCCGGAAAAAGATAACCCACAGAAGGGCCAGCGCCGAACAGATAAGATAAATGGGATTCGTCATCCAGAACGGAGTAACGTCCAGCAATACGTCACGTATAGTACCACCGCCAATGGCAACAGCCACACCGGCTACATAAGCACCAAACCAGTCAAACTGTTTGGCAGATGCAAGACGAATGCCACTAATGGCAAAAGCAAATGTCCCGATAAACTCCAGAATCTGGATAAAGGTCGGAATCTGAAAGATTGTTGGCATATATCAAGTTTTTTGTGTGCAAAGAAACAAATAATTCCGCAAGAAAGTGTACATTTGTTCCTTGAAAATTGTAAGAATACGAAGATGAAGATAACGATTGTTGCCGGGGCTCGCCCTAACTTTATGAAAATCGCCCCTATCACCCGGGCTATTGATGCCGCTAAGGCACAAGGTAAACGCATTTCTTATCGCCTGGTTTACACAGGGATAGAGAATGACACCAGTCTGGATGCATCCTTATTTGCAGATCTGCATATGAAAGCTCCCGATGCCTATCTGGGCGTAAACGGCAATAACCCCACAGAACTTACTGCGGGAATAATGATCGCCTTCGAACGTGAATTGACGGAAAACCCTACGCACGTAGTTCTGGTAGTCGATGACCTCACTGCAACTATGAGCTGTGCGATCGTAGCCAAAAAACAAAATATAAAAGTGGCACATCTCGTAGCCGGCACCCGTTCGTTCGATATGTCCATGCCCAAAGAAGTCAACCGTATGATAACAGACGGACTTTCCGACTATCTGTTCACAGCCGGCATGGTGGCCAATCGTAACCTGAATCAGACAGGAACAGAAAATGAAACAGTCTACTATGTAGGCAATATCCTGATCGATACAATACGGTATAACCGCAACCGCCTGATAAAGCCAATATGGTTCTCTGTCCTGGGACTGAAAGAGCACGAATACATCCTGCTGACCCTCAACCGCCATGTGCTGCTGAACAACAAGGAAAATCTGCGGAAGTTGATAGAGACCTTACTTGAAAAGGCAAACGGCATGCCTATTGTGGCACCCCTGCACACTTATGTACGTGATGCAATCAAAACTCTCGGCATCACAGCTCCTAACCTGCACATCATGCCCACACAAAGCTACCTCTCTTTCGGATATCTGATGAACCAGGCAAAAGCCATTATAACAGATTCAGGCAATGTGGCGGAAGAAGCGACCTTCCTGGGAATTCCCTGCATCACCCTCAACACCTATGCCGAGCATCCGGAAACCTGGCGCACAGGCACCAATGAACTGGTTGGGGAAGATCCGGCAGCATTGGCTGCCAGTATGGATAAACTGATGAACGGAGAATGGAAACAAGGTACCTTGCCCGAACGCTGGGACGGACGAACCGCAGAACGAATTGTACAAATATTATTGGGGGAATAATGCCGGATTCCCCCCTCCTTACAGGACTCAAAAGATACACAAAAAAGGTTATATAGTCCTTTCAATCAAAAGGAATTTATTACCTTTGCAGTCTCACGATGAGATGAAGTGTGTATGAAACAACAATATTCTAAACTATTAATAGTAGTCTTCCTTATACTCTCTGCGCCACAGGCTTTTGCACAGTTGAAAGGAGTAATCACCGATTCTATTTCACATGAGCCGCTAATGTACATTTCCGTTTTCTATGAAGGAAAAGGAGTAGGCGGTATATCCAATGCTAACGGAGAATATCAGGTAGAAACCCGCAAAGGTTGGAACGAACTGACCTTCTCTGCAGTGGGGTATATCACCAAGAAAGTGAAAATTCCGGCAGGTGCCAAAGAACTGAATGTGGTGCTCTCACCAGATGATGTCATGCTGGACGAGGTGGTGATAAAACCTAAAAAAGAAAAGTATTCCCGGAAAAACAATCCCGCTGTGGAGTTCATGCGAAAGGTCATCGACCACAAGAAAGCTCAGAAGCTGGAAACCAACGACTATTATCAGTACAACAAGTATCAGAAGATGAAGATGTCACTCAATGACGTGACACCCGAAAGCCTTGAAAAAGGAATCTATAAAAAGTTTTCTTTCCTCAAAGACCAGGTTGAGGTTTCGCCTGAAACCAACAAACTGATTCTGCCTATCTCGGTGCAGGAAACGTCTTCCAAAACCATTTACCGGAAGGACCCAGAAAGCAAAAAGACCATAATCGAAGGTATGAACTCCAATGGCGTGGAAGAATTCTTCTCAACAGGTGATATGCTGGGTACCATCCTCAATGATGTATTTGCCGATATCAATATCTATGATGATGATATCCGCCTGTTGCAACGCCGTTTCGTAAGTCCAATCGGAAGCGGAGCCATCTCTTTCTATAAATTCTACCTGATGGACACTGTGATGGTGGATAAAGATAAATGCGTGCATCTCACCTTCGTCCCACAGAACTCTCAGGACTTCGGATTCACCGGACACCTGTATGTACTGGACGACTCTACCTATGCAGTGAAAAAGTGCACCATGAATCTGCCTAAAAAGACAGGAGTAAACTTTGTAGAAAATCTGGACGTCGTACAACAATATGAACAGCTTCCCAATGGCAACTGGGTGCTGACAGACGACGATATGACTGTGGATCTTTTAGTCATGAAAGCTATTCAGGGCATCCAGGTAAAACGAACAACCAAATATAGCAATTATGTCTTCGACCCCATCGAGCCACGACTTTTCCGTTTGAAAGGAAGTGTGATCAAAGAGGCGGACATGCTGACCAAAAGTGACGAATATTGGGCCGGAGTACGCCAGGTGCCTCTAACAAAGACCGAGAGCAGCATGGATCTTTTCATGAACCGGCTGGAACAAATACCCGGATTCAAATATGTGATATTCGGAGCAAAAGCGTTGATAGAAAACTATGTGGAAACCGGAACCAAAGAACATCCGAGTAAGTTTGACTTCGGACCGATCAACACCATGATATCGAGCAATTATGTGGATGGTACCCGTTTCCGTCTCAGCGGTATGACTACCGCCAAGCTGAATCCCCACTGGTTCTTCAATGGATACGGAGCGTACGGACTCAAAGATAAAAAATGGAAATATGAAGGCAATGTGACCTACTCTTTCCGCAAATGCGAATTCTTCCCCTGGGAATTCCCGAAGCATTACATCTCGGCCTCCTACCGCTACGACGTCATGTCGCCAATGGATAAATTCCTCGACACGGATAAGGATAACGTATTCGTAGCGTGGAAAACCACAACCGTCGACCAGATGTCATACGTACGGGACGCCACACTGAGATATGAAATGGAAACTTTATCGGGTTTCTCGGTTGCGGCCATGGCGCGACACCGGGAAGATACTCCGGCAGGCAAGTTGCAATACATCCGCAATGATGCTGCCAAAACCATCGTACCCGATATAACTACCGCCGAATTGGGGCTGACCTTACGTTATGCGCCGGGCGAGACCTTCGTCAATACAAAGCAACGCCGTCGTCCGGTATCGCTGGATGCTCCCATCTTCACCCTCTCCCACACTACCGGATTTAAAGGTGTTTTAGGAGGAGAATATAATTTCAACCTGACGGAGGCAAGTATCTGGAAGCGCTTCTGGCTCTCGTCCTGGGGTAAAGTAGATGTTACCTTAAAAGGAGGTGCACAATGGAATACCGTTCCGTTCCCATTACTTATTTTGCCAGCCGCCAACCTATCGTATATCACACAGAAAGAAACGTTCAACCTGATCAATAATATGGAGTTCCTCAACGACCGTTATGCATCGCTGGCACTCACATATGACATGAATGGTAAACTTTTCAACCGCATCCCGCTGATTAAGAAACTGAAGTGGAGAGAAGTATTCCGTTTCCGCGCTCTATACGGCAACCTGACGGATAAGAATAACCCGTTTAAGAGCAATAATCCGGAACTGTTTGATTTCCCGCAACGGGACGGCAGCTACACCAGCTATGTGATGGATCCGAAAGTACCTTACCTGGAAGCCAGTGTGGGCATTTACAACATCTTTAAATTGTTGCATATCGAATACGTACGCCGTCTGACTTACCTGAACCACCCGGGAATCAACAAACAAGGTATCCGGTTTATGATTCAGGTAGTATTCTGATCCGCCTATCTATCATTCACACTATAAAACCCCAATACGATGAATTTCACAGTACACACCTGCAATGGCATGAAGCTATGGTTGGTTTTTCTTATGTTAAGCAGTGCAATCCATGTTTGCCGGGCGGATTCTCCACGACAAACCATCAACTTCAACCGGGAATGGAAATATTGCCGGGGAGACTTCAAGAGTGCTTCCCGACCGGATTTTGACGATTCCGACTGGGAAAGGGCGGGACTTCCCCACTCTTTCAGTACTCCATACTTCATGTCGAAAGATTTTTATGTAGGTTACGGATGGTACCGCAAAGCCTTTCCGATAAAGAAAGAAGTGCTTGGCAAAAGGAGCTTTCTTGAATTCGACGGTGTATTTCAGGAAGCGGAAGTTTTTGTGAACGGACATCGGGCAGGAACCCACCAAGGAGGATATACCGGATTTTCCATTGATATATCGAACTATCTGAAAGAAGGAAAAAACCAGATAGCGGTTCGGGTTAACAACTGCTGGCGACCTGACCTCGCTCCACGTGCAGGCGAACATGTATTTAGCGGAGGCATTTACAGGAACGTACGCTTAGTGATCAAAGAACCGACCTATATCGATTGGTATGGCACATTGGTCACCACACCGGACTTAGGAGAAAAAAAGGGAAAGTCAGGGAGCGTCCACATACGGACAGATGTATGCAATCGTTCCGGAAAAACAGAAACTTACCGACTTCTGACCACTGTTATCGATCCCCGAGGCAAAGAAGCGGCTTCTGTTTCTACATCACAATCATTGCCGGACAACGCAACCTACACATTTGAGCAGCAAACCCGCGAGATTCAAGCACCGGAACTGTGGCATCCCGATCATCCTGCACTTTACAAAGTGGTCAGCTCGCTTTACCACGGAGAAAAATTGATAGACCGCTATGAAACGTCTTTCGGATTCCGCTGGTTTGAATGGACACCGGACCGGGGATTCTTCCTGAACGGGGAACATTATTATTTTAAGGGAGCCAATGTTCATCAGGATCATGCCGGATGGGGAGATGCCGTGACCGAAACCGGTATGCGAAGAGATATCCGTCTGGTAAAAGAAGCCGGCTTCAACCTGATACGAGGTTCGCATTACCCCCATTCACCGGCTTTCTCACAAGCATGCGATGAAATAGGTATGCTATTCTGGGCAGAGAATGCATTTTGGGGAATCGGAGGTCACAAAGGAGATGGCTACTGGAACGCAAGTGCATATCCCGTAAATGAAGCAGACAGGGCAGGATTTGAGAGCAGTGTAAAAGCCCAACTGAAAGAATTGATCCGCATCCACCGCAACCATCCTTCTATTGTTGTATGGAGTATGAGTAACGAACCGTTCTTTACCGCACCCGAAACGATCGACCCGATGCGCAAGTTACTGTCAGAAACCGTCAAACTCTCCAAGCAACTCGATCCAACCCGTCCGGCGGCCATTGGCGGTGCTCAACGTCCGTTGGGAGAGAAACGAATTGACAAGTTGGGTGATATAGCCGGATATAACGGTGACGGTAGCTACATCCCCGAGTTTCAGCAACCGGGCATACCGACGGTAGTTTCAGAGTATGGCAGCACGACAGCCGACCGTCCGGGAGAGTACGATCCGGGCTGGGGAGACTTGGCAAAGAATAATGCGCAAAATGGCTTTGCCTGGCGTAGCGGACAAGCCATCTGGTGCGCATTCGACCACGGGAGTATAGCCGGAAGTGCTCTTGGGAAAATGGGAATTATCGATTATTTCCGGATTCCCAAACGTGCCTGGTATTGGTACCGCAATGCCTACAAAGGGATTGCTCCGCCGGAGTGGCCAGAGGCAGGAACACCTGCACGCATTGCCCTGACAGCCGATCAAACGAACCAGATAAAGACAGACGGGACAGATGACGTTATGTTGTCGGTAACCATTCTGGATGCAGACGGTAAACCGGTCAACAATTCTCCGGCAGTCAGCCTCAACATCATATCCGGTCCGGGAGAGTTTCCTACCGGTACCTCGATCCTATTTGAAAAAGAGAGTGATATCCGTATTCTCGATGGAAAAGCCGCGATTGAATTCCGGTCATACTATGCCGGAGAAACCGTGATACGGGCTACCTCGCCGGGGCTCGAGCCTGCCGAGATCACACTCCGGTTCATCGGAAGCACTCCTTATACCGAAGCCTGCAAAGTGAAAGACCGACCTTATACACGTTTTGAGGTTCAGGATAAAACAGATAACCTGCAAACCTTCGGGCCCAATAATCCGACCTTCTGCAGTTCATCGGCCGACGGACACTCGTCCGCATTTGCTGCCGATGGAGATGGAGCCACCTATTGGCAAGCTGCCGGCAACGACCCGGAACGCTCCTGGACATTGGACACAGAGAAAGGCTTGTCCATACGCCACATCCGAATCGCATTTCCGAATACGGACCATTACCAATACAAAGTGGAGGCATCGATGGATAGAGAACACTGGACACTTATTCCGGATCAGACCAACTATAAACAAAACGAGAACATTCGGATGATCCAGGTTGTTCCGGGTATACAGGGACGTTTCATACGTATCAGTTTCATCGGAGAAAAAGCCGCTATCACAGATGTACAGGTGATGGGGACGGTGATCGACTAATAAACAGATTCATTACAAATAGATATGCAACCATTAGCGGAAAGGCTACGGCCAAAGACATTAGATGATTATATCGGTCAGAAACACCTTGTGGGACCGGGTGCTATCTTGCGCAAGATGATTGATGCAGGACGTATCTCTTCATTTATCCTGTGGGGGCCTCCGGGAGTCGGTAAAACAACACTGGCCCAGATAATAGCCAACAAGCTGGAAACCCCTTTTTATACACTGAGTGCCGTAACATCGGGCGTGAAAGACGTGCGCGAAGTGATAGATCGCGCCAAAAGCAACAAATTCTTCACTCAGTCCAGTCCCATCTTGTTTATCGACGAAATACACCGATTCAGCAAATCTCAGCAGGACTCGTTGCTGGGAGCTGTCGAGCACGGAACAGTTACTCTGATAGGTGCCACCACGGAGAACCCGTCTTTTGAGGTAATCCGCCCACTCCTCTCCCGTTGCCAGCTCTATACACTGAAGTCTCTGGAGAAAGAGGACCTGCTTGAATTGCTTCAACGTGCCATCACTACCGATACCGTACTGAAAGAACGTAAAATAGAACTGAAAGAAACCAGTGCCATGCTTCGTTTTTCGGGAGGCGATGCCCGCAAGCTGCTGAATATACTGGAACTCGTAGTAGAGTCGGAAACGGAAGAGACCGTAGTTATCACTGACGATCTGGTAACCGAACGCTTACAGCAGAATCCGCTGGCTTATGATAAAGACGGCGAGATGCATTACGATATTATTTCGGCATTTATCAAATCGATCCGAGGCAGCGATCCCGACGGTGCCATTTACTGGCTGGCACGTATGGTAGAAGGAGGAGAAGACCCGGCATTCATTGCCAGACGTCTGGTCATCTCGGCTTCGGAAGACATTGGCCTGGCCAATCCGAATGCACTGCTATTGGCTAATGCCTGTTTTGACACGTTGATGAAAATAGGCTGGCCGGAAGGAAGAATCCCATTGGCGGAAACCACCATTTATCTGGCAACCAGCCCTAAAAGCAACTCAGCCTACAATGCTATCAACGATGCACTGGCATTGGTGCGCGAAACCGGCAACCTACCGGTACCTCTGCACCTGCGCAATGCTCCCACCAAACTGATGAAGCAGTTAGGATATGGCCAGGAATATAAATATGCCCATAATTATGAAGGTAATTTCGTAAAACAGCAATTCCTGCCGGACGAAATCAAGAATAAGCAAATATGGCAGCCCCAACACAACCCGGCTGAACAGAAACATGCCGAACGAATGAAACAACTCTGGGGAAATGAAAAGAACTATTAAACATCTGTAATTGTTTTATTAGATAAAGAGTTATTAATTCAGTATTCAAGTACACAAACTTAATACTTAACACCTAATAATTTATGAAGATAGTAGTTTTAGACGGCTATGCCGCCAACCCCGGAGATCTGAACTGGGATGAATTGAGAACTTTAGGTGAGTGTGAAATCTATGATCGCACAGCCCCCGAAGAGGTGCTTACACATGCGAAGGACGCCGAGGCCATCCTTACCAACAAAGCCGTGATCACCGCAGAGCACATGGCCTCTTTGCCTAACCTGAAGTATATCGGCGTAATAGCCACCGGATATAACATTATTGATATTGCGGCAGCCAAAGAACGCGGTATTGTGGTTACCAACATCCCGGCTTACAGCACTCCATCCGTCGGACAGATGGTTTTTGCCCATATCCTGAATATCACTCAGCGAGTGCAACACTATGCAGACGAAGTGCGTGGAGGGCAGTGGACCCGGAATCAGGATTTTTGTTACTGGGATACCCCGCTTATAGAGCTGTTAGGAAAGAAAATCGGTCTTATCGGACTGGGACAGACCGGATATAATACAGCCCGTATCGCAATCGGGTTCGGAATGAAAGTGTGGGCCTATACCTCCAAGTCACGGCTTCAGTTGCCTCCCGAAATCAGAAAAGCGGAACTCGACCAGATTTTCCGTGAATGCGACATCGTCAGTCTGCATTGTCCGTTAACGGAATCAACCCGTGATCTGGTTAATGCCCGCCGCCTTGAACTGATGAAACCAAACGCCATCTTAATCAACACCAGTCGCGGCCCTTTGATCAATGAACAAGACCTGGCAGACGCCCTGAATAATTATAAGATTTATGCTGCCGGATTGGATGTACTCTCCACCGAGCCTCCACGTGCGGACAACCCATTGCTGACTGCCAGAAATTGCTATATCACCCCGCATATAGCCTGGGCTACTTCCGCCGCCCGTGAACGTCTGATGACCATTCTGGTTGACAACCTGAAAGCATACATCGGTGGAAAACCCATAAACAACGTAGCCAAATAAAGTCAGATATCAAAAAAGACAGGAATACTATCGGGATTCAGAATATATCCCGATAGTTTCTTCAACTCTTCTTCCGCATCCATCACTGCACAAGAATAACCGGCAACTGACATCATCGGCCAATCGTGCATCGTATTACCTACCACCAGAATCTCCCGCAAAGAGATTCCCAACCTCGAACATAGAGTCATCAGTCCATTCTTTTTTCCCGCCCTGCTGTCCACCACTGTCAGCAACCGGCCTTCCTGATACAGTTGATATGCCTCCCCCTCCAATCCGGCCGACAGCCGAGTAGCTTCCCGGACAGTAGGCACAAGCACGGCATACTTAAAGATTTCCCCTTTCCAAGTATAACGAGTGATCCGGCAACCGGGGAAATCAAGAGTCACAGGATGTTCAACCGGAACACATTCAACGGTATCTTCATAACACAGAAAGCCCCCATCGGCAAAAACCCCTCCCGAAAACAAGTCGAACACATCACCAAGCCGCTTCTTGGCGTGTGCCATCGGCAAGGCAGTACTCAGGTACAGAGGTAAGCGGCCGGACATATATTTTAGTGCAGAAACGGTACGCACGGGAATCCTCCCCTGCACATCTGTCAATGTACCGTCAATATCAAAAAATACAGCCCTGACCTTTTTCCTCTCCGGTATACGCCACAATGCCCCTTCTCCCATCATTCTCCTCAGAGACGTATCCCGCAGATTGCTGAAAGCAATATAGCAATCGCATACTTTACGGAGACAAGAAGGCTGAAGGAGAGAAGTAGAATCATCGTAGAAATTCCCTGTCCGCACCCCACTTCTCGGGCAGGCATACATCCCCCCTTCCCGATCAACAAACAGACTCTCTCTGCCTCCGGAACAATTATTCAAACATGCCTTTGCGTTCCGCCGATCATAATCGAACAGATTATCCATCTCGTTAAAAAAGCGGACATCTTCCTCCGAAAGCGGCTTCCGTAAACCTTGCATTGCGTTCACAAACAAGTAAACCGACGGATCCAGCAGCAGCCTCAACCTCCGGATCTGTTCCTTTGCCGAAGGATCACCAACCACTCCCGCACAGACCTCAATACCAGCCGCATGCAGTTTTTCTATTTTAGACGCAAAATCTGTGACATCCGCCATCTCAGGATGGTAGCTCCCCCAGAATTTGATTTTGGTGACATCTGCCCGAGCCTCTTCAACTTCATCCAGAAAACGGGAAACTGAAAAGGACAGGTTGGTCTGACAAGAAACCCCGGCCACATGGGGCATGGCAGCCAGACGAATGATACCTTCTCTGTAATACCGATGTATCATCGCTTCTCCATAAGGGATAATCAGAATACGCAACGCCCCATGCTTCCACTGACCGATACGTGAAATAAAACGGTGCAGCGCTTCCCGGTCACCGTCCGTATCGGCAGATGCGGATTTCCTGCCAAACGGACAATACGAACATGTATAGTTGCAATATTCCAGACTGCCCCTATAATAGATATTCCGGATAGTACTCAAAGCCCCCATCGTGCAAAGTTGATCAAGGATATATATACTCGGACATCAGTCTCCTTACGGCAGGTGAAACAAAAGACTGGCCGATGCAATCGGAGTAGGCCATTCCTTCCTCCGTAAGAAGCAGAACCCGGTTTTTCTCTTCAATCCACCCCCGGTCTGTAAATTCCCGGAAGAGCGTTCTGTCCGGCTCCTTACCAAAACGTCGTTCATACTCCGCCGTGTCCAACCCCCGATAATACATCAGGTTCTTTATAATAAACCTTATTTGTACCTCTTCCGCGGAAAGCAAATAACCATTGGTTACCGTCAAAAAATCAGCAGTCCGGATATAACGGTCTATCTCTCCGGCTATGGCTTCCTGCCGCACAGCGTATGGAGTGGCATAATGTAAATCTCCCAGATAGCTCCGTCCCCCGGAACCACAGGACAGCATGGTTTCATCGCCACAGGAGAACTCCAGTTCCACTGTTTTCCGTTTAACAAAGCGACGCATGGAAGTCTGCACAAATCCCTGCTCGACCAACAGTTCACGAGCTGACCTGTAAATAGCATAACACATGTCATCCGTTGAGCGTACATCGATACGTGTACCCGGCCGGACATAAAGAGGATAAATAAATAATTCGTCGGGGCGATAAGTAAGCGCAGTGGTAAGCGAGTGAATAAAGCTATCCACCGTCTGTCCCTCAATGCCATAAATCAGGTCGAGGTTCAACTGCGGGAAGTCCGCTTCCCGAATATTTTGAAGTGCATCGATCACGGTAGCAAGCACAGGCCTCCTTTTCAGTTTTTTCAACTCCGCATCATTGAAACTCTGTACACCCATGCTCAACCGTTCCACCCCCCTCGTCCGCAATTGCCGCAAAACTTTCTTGTCGGCATACTCCGGTGAAGTTTCGATGGAAGTGAATACCTCCGAAGGACGTACGCCGAACAGCTCGGCTATGCAAAACAGTTCATCCAACTGTTTTTCGTTCAGAATAAGCGGAGTACCTCCCCCAACTGCAAACGAAGTAAATTTCAGATCTTGTGCCGCCACGGACAACTGTTCTGCCTGACGGCGCATCGTACGGAGATATGCCGAGATACGCCCTCCATCACAGCTCTGCTGTGAAAACAGATTGCAATAACCGCACTTATGGGCACAGAAAGGGATATGAAAATATAGACTTGCCTGCCCCCCTGCCAACCGTTCAAAATAAGGGGCAAGAGAGACCGGAGGATTAAAAGTACGGTAAGCCGTCTTATGCGGATAACTGTACATATAGCTGATATATCGTGAAATCTGCTGCTGATCGTTCATTTTCTGAGAATAAAATGTTTATAAGGCACCGTATATACCTTCTCGTGGGAAATGCAGTGATACTCGTAACCGTCCTCACCATAACAGGTGCCATGATCGGACAAAGCAATGACCAATGTATCCGAACGTCTTCTGAAAGCCTCGAACAAGCGGGGCAACTGACTGTCAACGTATCGTAAAGCCGCAGCATGCGACTCTTTGTCGTCTTTCTTCTTACCCTCTACATAATGGCAGTTGGGAAAATGGATGGCCGAGAAATTGATATACATGAATACTCTCCGGTCCGCCGGATACTTTTCCAGTTTACTGACAGCAAAGTCCACCTGATTGGCGGCACTGTTCTTATCCGTGCAGCCAAAAGCAGGCAGCCAGTAACTTTTATTGAAATAACCGGGAAATACCCTTCCGATGTCATTCCGTTTACTGAAAAAGCTGACTCCGCCGATACAGATGGTTTCATAACCGATATTGGACAGGCTCTGTACGAATGTAGCTTCTTTAAAAGCATAACTGCCCTCCGGAGGTATGCGCCCCGTGCCGGCCTGAAAAGGGAAAAAAAGCCACTTCCGGCTGCGCAACACATGGGGTTCGGCAGGTGAAGGCAAGAATCCGGCAAAAATGGCGAAATGCGAGGGATAGGTAAAATTGCCGGGAGCATGCCTCTTCTCCCAGCCACTGCCATAGCTATTCAGTACGGGAGTTCCCCCGGAAGCCTCTTCGGCCACACTGACGTCATAGCGCAAGGTGTCGAAACAGAGCATCAGTATGTCATGCGTGCCCACAATTCCATTCATATCTATATCCGGTTTCCGGTCTTGCTTACCGGATGGCAGTTCATCTATTTCCATTGAAAAGTGATTCTATCGTTCTTATCTGATTGGTGTATATCTTATTCTCCGTAAACATATCCTGATAGATATGATCTCCCTGTCCGTTCACCTCTATAATATAAGGTGTATCCGTGTTCCGTGCAATCAGCACATCTATGCCTGCATACCGCAGTCCCAGAGCCCGCGTGGCGGCAATGCTCCGGCAAAAAAGCTCCTCACGGACGGAAGGTGCAAGCGAAAGCTCTCCGAACAGCCTTGCTTTGTTGTTCAGATGAAGATTGGTTATGGCACCTTTGCTACAACGTACCACGACATAGTCGACTTCATCTTCCCTACAGACAACACGCAAGTCATAATTCTCCCCTTCCAGTTTTTCTTTTACCATCCACTCTTCAAGGACAGCTCCGCATCGCATGACTTCTTCTGCCAGCACAGCAATCTCTTTCCGGTTTGTCAACCGGCAGATACGTTTTTCATTACAAGCATGATCTCCCGCCCAACGCATAGTCGTATAAGCCACCCATTCGTCCCGGCGATGATTGTATCTGACAGCCATTACCCCTCCGGCTCCGGAGCCATAGCGAGGTTTAAGAAACCCTCCCCTCTTCTGCCGGTAAAGCAGTTCGGCCAGTTCATCAAAAGTGCGTAGTGCCGCCGAGAGCAACGGGGTTGTTTTCAAGCTTGCCCCGGCCAGTTTCTGCTGAGTGCGGACCTTATCCAAAGCACAGAGAATTGCACTCGGCTCGTTCAGAATATGCACGCCCTCCGGTCTATCCACAGCGGCTAAGCGCCTCAACATTTCCCTGTAATCCCGGCAAAGCGAATTGTATTTCCGGAAGTCCGTTTCCTGAAACACCGGAGGTTCCAGCTTCACAACCGTATCACGATACTCCGGAAGAGTAGCCATCAACTCATCGTATGTGACAAAGCAGGTATCCGCCCCGAGGCTTCTACCCGCTTTGATAAAGTAGTCCGTACGTTTTGAAGTCGAATTACTGACAACACATATCTTCATTCATTTACTCCGTAATCATTGGGAAACTGTAATCATCATCATACTCTTGTGAGTCGGAAACGTCGATCTTCACCGGCAGTGCCTTCTGCAACTCCTTTTTCATCTCGTCACTCAGGTAATTGTATTTCATATTGATAAACTTCAAGTGGCTGATCTTGTCCACATGATCCAGCAACAGTTGTGCTCCCTCGTCTGTCAATACTCCGGCAGAGATATCCATCGTCTCCAGTTGCGGAAGAATATCCGATTCGAGGAACATCTCCACAACAGCATCTTGTTCTTCCGCATCGACAATGCCCAGCCATTTCAGTTTAGGAAAACGGTCTTTGGAGAAGAGAGGCTTGAATACAGCCAGATCACCCTCAAATCCGTAGTCTTCCACTCCTACATAAAGGACCAGCTTTTCAAGGTTAGAGAGGTCGGATCCCAGAATGTCCTCCACCACCGAATCGGGCAGGCCACCACTGATAATCTCAAGTGACTTCAGGTTAGGACGAGGTTTCTTGCCAATGCTCAGATTATTGGTGCCTTTAATCTTGAGATTGTTCAGCAAGGGCATCACGTCCAACACCGGACCTAAATCCACCTGCTCAATCCAGGAAATCTCCTGTTCTTCAGAATCCATGTCTCCCCAGAACAAGCCCTCAAGATGGGTAAACTTTTCCTTGTTCGCCACAATGCCGTCGGCAATAGCCGAGCAGTCCTCTCCGTCATACCCCCAACAGCCGATCGTGATCTGCCTGAGCGACGGCAGCTTTTTATCCTTCAATATCCTATCCATCAAGTTCACACCTTCTTCTGCCTCGTCATAGCTCAGCGCATACTTTTTAGCTTCCACCTTCATTTCCTTGGCAACCTCTTCCCGGGTTTCCACATATCCTTTCTTCGTCTTCTCCGCCACTAATTTGGCAGCGGCCTTTTCGGCCTCTTCGACCGACGAGAAATTCTTTACCTGTGTTTGTCCGTCTGTTCCCAACTTGCCATAGTTCACAACAACATCGGTTCCCCGAACATCGATGCTCCAGAACTTCTGAGACTTAAAGTCTTGAAATACAAATACTCGTTTCATAGTATGTCTGTTTAATTACTGATAAAAACAATGCTTATCCGCCTTCGTTTGTCAAGAGCAGATAAGCATCGCTACAAAAGTAATAAAATTCCGATATCCTGTACTTCTATCTGATAAAAATCTTAGTAGGCATGTCCGCCTTCGTCCATTTCCTTTGCATCGATCTTACGATTGTCGATGCTGCGCCAGGCGTAGAAGATGTAGGCGATGACAAACGGAACCAAGATAGAAACGTAAGCCATGGTTTTCAGCGTAAACTGGCTGGAACAACTGTTGGCAAGGGTGAGAGAACTTTGTATATCCGTGTAAGACGGATAATAAGCTGTATTGTTATATCCGGCAGTAAGCAACAGTGCCAGGACGGTGAGTACCGTACCAATGCCGGCAAACCAGATCCCTTTATCGAATGTCTTCTTCAACATTGTTTTGCCAATGCCGAACAGCACCAGCACAACCCCTGCAAGGAATATAATCAGCACTATCGGCATTTCGATAAAGTTATTGAAATACTTATAAGGTTCCATATAGATCTCCTTTGTTTCCGGATTGACAGCATATCCGTCGGCCAACAAAGTGCGGATCACAAAAGTTAGGAAGAACACCAGAAACAGAGCTGTATTCGCAATCAACGAACGACGGCACTTGCCGACGAGTTCCTTATCGGCTATGTTATTGATGAAATAGAGAACTCCCAGGATGCGTGCCAGAAAAAACACGGCCAGTCCCAGAATCACATTCCAGATATTGGTCAGCGCATCGAGCCCATGCCAGCCGTTGCCCCAATGGCTGATGACAGGCATAATCTCGTTCACCATATTGCCCTTATTGATATAAAAATCGGACCCTGTGAAGAAGGTAGCTACGGCACCTCCCAAGAGCAGAGGGCCGACCACACCGTTGATCACCAGAAAAGTCCGGTAAGTCTTCTTCCCGAGCAGGTTGCCCGCTTTGCTCTGAAATTCGTAGCTGACAGCCTGCAATACGAAGCTGAAAAGAATGATCATCCAAAGCCAATAGGCGCCGCCGAAACTGGTACTGTAGAACAGAGGAAATGAAGCAAAAAACGCGCCACCGAAAGTGACCAGTGTGGTAAACGTAAATTCCCACTTACGTCCGGTGGAATTTACCATCATCTTGCGATGCTCCTCCGTTTTACCCAAACAAAACAGCAGAGAGTTGCCACCCTGCACAAACAGCAAGAATACGAGTATAGCCCCGAGCAGTGAGACTACCAGCCACCAATATTGTTGTAGAAAAATGTATGTACCCATAGTTTAAATGATTAATGGTTCGTGATTAATGATTAGCCGCCGGTCCCTTCTTGATCTCCCGGACCATGATGCCGATTTCCGCAATCAGCATTACCGTAAACAGAATAAGGAATATGAAGAATGTGGCCTGTACAGAGCCTACATCCAACTTTGAGATGGCTGCCGACGTGGGCAGCATGTCCCGTATCGCCCAAGGCTGGCGACCACATTCGGCCACTACCCATCCTGCCTGTCCGGCAATGTAAGCAAACGGAATGGTCCATAGTCCGATGTATTGCATCCATCGCATTTGCGACAGGTCTTTCTTATAGACAAAGAAGAGAATCGCAATGAAGAACAGGATAAAGTATCCACCCAAGATCACCATCACGCGGAAAGCATAAAAGTTGAGCGGCACATTGGGAACCAATTGGTTCACATCCTTAATATACCCATAACCAAAATAGGCAACATTCTCTTTCAACGTGGCGGATGCTTGCTGCATAGCAGCCTCGTCACCGTCTTTTTTAGCCTCACGATAAGTGCCCAATGCAGTAATCGCTTTTTTACCCCGTTCTATTTTCTCGGCAGCCGAAAGCGCTTTCGTGCCGTCTTTCAGTTCGTATCCCCCCTCAATGATGTTTTTGATGCCCGGCACAAAAGCATCTGCTTTACGCTCGGCCAGGAAGGAGAGCATCTTTGGAATCTCTATACGGAACAAAAACGGATTCTGACCGTCGTCATAAGTCTTCTTATCAGGATTCAGCACCCCGACAGCTACCAGCCCGGCTCCGTTCTGTCCTTCGTAATATCCTTCTACCGCTGCCAGTTTCATCGGCTGTGTTTGCGCAACGGCATAACCGGAACCGTCGCCGGTCCACACCGTCAGCACCGAAGCTACCAACCCGAAGATGGCACCAATCTTAATGCTGGCTATGGCAAACTCCTTGTCTCTCTTCTTCAGCAAGAACCAGCAACTGATGCCTATCACGAAAACAGCTCCCAGCACCCAACTCGAGAGCACCGTGTGGCAAAATTTATTAACGGCGACAGGCGAAAAGGCAACTGCCATGAAATCGACCATCTCGTTGCGCACTGTATCGGGATTGAACTCCATACCTACCGGATGCTGCATCCAGGCATTGGCTACCAGAATCCACCAGGCGGAGATCGTAGCTCCCAGTCCTGTGAGCCAGGTAGAAGTCAGGTGGAAACCTTTGCTGACCTTATCCCACCCGAAAAACATGACGGCAATAAACGTGGCCTCCATAAAGAAAGCCAAAATGCCCTCGATGGCAAGCGGCGCGCCAAAAATATCACCTACAAACCAGGAATAGTTACTCCAGTTGGTTCCGAACTCAAACTCAAGGATCAGTCCCGTGGCTACACCTACGGCAAAGTTGATACCGAAAATCTTCATCCAAAACTTGGCTGTCCGTTTCCAGAACTCATTGCCTGTTTTATAATAAAGGGTTTCCATGATACCCATAACGACTGCCAAGCCGAGAGTGAGCGGCACAAAAATCCAATGGTACATGGCTGTCAGAGCAAATTGGGCTCTCGACCAGTCAATAAGTGAAGTGTCAATACTTTCAATCATATCATTAGTAGTTAGAGTTAAACTTCAGCCGTTTATTGCCCGCGTTGTATCAGTTCGCCTGCAACGTATTCTTCCTTGTCCTTGTCGGTAGGCTGGCTGCTCAGAAAGTTAGGAAAGAAAAAGAGGCGGAGAATGAAGAACATGATGAAGAGTTTCACCAGTATAATCAGCCACAGGGTGCGGCCCAGAGTCATGCTTCGAAAACCTTCGACATAGAAGTTCCAGATATGGAGCAGTGTATTCTTCATAATACAGGGTAATTTTATAACATATCAAAATTAGTGTCTATACAAATAATAACAAAGATAATCTTAAAAATGTTGATGAAACAAGCAAAATAAACGGTTCTTACTCACCACAGAGGACACAGAACGACACAGAATCGAATCTAAGTTTCTGATTATTACAAAGATAGTCAGGCAGCCACTCTGATAAATCATAGGAATGGGATTGCCCACATTGGCACGGTCATCGTTCAGCGAAGTGGAGGGCACTTCGATTCCTTCCATCTCCCGTAAACCGAAATTGGTCTTCTGCAGCATTTCCACCAGGAAAGCAGGGGTTCCGCCGGTGAACCAATAGTCGCCAAACGAGTTTATCGTACTCGTCGATAAGCAGTTTTTCGAAACTTTGTATCCCTATCGGGAGTTTCCGCAACGGAATGGTTACGGGTGTATTCATGACTCTATTGTGTTTTTAGATACGTGCAAAGATAACATTTTACGACGGATACCCATCCGGGCACCCCCTCACCGACAGCCGGGCTACACCTCACCGACAGTCAGGGACCAGATCTCTGACAGCCGGAGGCCCTTATTTTCCGATCGCCACTTCTTCCGGACACTCCAAGCAAGTGAGGTAGACAAGAGATAGATCTGCAATCCTCCCGCCAATGCCTCGTACCGATAGGGATATGCCCGATACAGCATTGCCTGTCGATCCGCGTTTCGTCCATCCTTATCCGCCGGTCTGTCCGGAAGCCAAACAAAGATTGTATGTTCTCCCCAACAACGGCAGTGGTGGCAGCAATGGCGGCGGCAACAGGAACAAGCACGGAGGTTTCGCTTTTACTCTTTTCTGTTGTTTCTGTTGTTGTATTGTATTGTTCTGTATTGTTCTGTATTGTATTGTAGGTTTTTCTGGGTTTTTCTTCCTCAGCCACAGCAAGTTGCAAAGGTTCTTCCGCAACAGGTTCCGTAACCTCTTCCATCACTTCCGGAATCACATTATGCACAGTACGAGCCACCTTTGGCGGACGTCCTCCTTTCGCTCCATTACGACGGCTGTTTGCACATCTCCGGTCCATAGGTTCCATCACTCGGTCCAGATAAAAAGAATGAAACTCCGGCTCCTCTCCTTCACCAAAATCAAAAAGCCCGAAGTTGAGCAGCACATCTCTGAACAACTCAACAGTACCGTTATTGCAACGCGCCAACTGGCTCAATAAGGAAGGTCTGTAACACGTCGTATAGGCAGGCTGATGACGCAAGTAGATCAGAATTGCCATATAGGCTCCCACTCCTCCCGGTCCGAGAGCTTCTATCAAGTCTCCCACTTCCCGTGTGTTCAGGAAATCTTTCTCAAGAATAAAAAATTGTTTTCTTTCCATTTGTTTTTGAGTTTAATTCACCACGGAGGACACAGAGAACACAGAGAGTATCTTTCTCTTAAACATCTTAATAAACAAGAGATTAAAACTCTGTGTCCTCCGTGTACTCTGTGGTGAATCGTATTCATTTCTATACAGTTCATCGTTCTAAACGTTCCGGCTTACAAAAGTAAATATTTACCTTTTAAGAAGTGTGACCTGACAGGTCACACTTCTATCAAAGTTCCTGAAACACACCTCCTTTTTACCTGTGAGGGCAGTTACCGGTCACCGGGACATTTCCCACTCAGGAAATCTTAAAAAAGATTCTCTGTGGAACTCTGTGTCACTCCGTGGTAAACTTCATTCATCGATTATAGTTCATCTTTTATCGTTAAAACCTCCGCTCCCGTCTATCGCTTTTGCGCCTCTTTCTTATACGCTGTACCTTTGTTTCAGTAAAATCAAAGAACCAAGCGTATGACAAACGTAAAAAGAATCACCCTGATAGCCCTCTGCCTGGCAGCCACCCTGCCCGAAGGCGGATTGTGGGCGCAACAAACCGGAACCTCCGGGCAAATGCAGGCCAGCGACTCGGTGGCAATACCTGCCCGGTGGGACCTGCAAAGCTGCATCGATTATGCTTTGCAGCAAAACATCAGCATCCGTCGCAACAGAATCAACGCACAAAGCACACAGGTGGACGTGAAGACAGCCAAAGCGGCCCTCTTCCCCAGCCTTTCATTCTCCAGCAGCCAGAATTTGGTGAACCGTCCCTATCAAGAGTCGAGCAGCATCATCAGCGGATCGGAAGTGCTGAAGAGCAGCAACAAGACAACCTACAACGGAAACTACGGGCTGAATGCACAATGGACCGTATACAACGGCAGCAAACGCCTGAAGACCATCGAGCAGGAAAAACTCAACAACCGGGTGGCGGACCTCGACGTGGCTACTTCGGAGAATGACATCCGGCAGTCCATCGCCCAGACCTACATACAAATACTGTATGCGGCCGAGTCGGTGAAGGTGAACGAAAACACCCTGCAAGTATCCGAAGCCCAGCGGGACCGCGGCAAGCAACTGCTGGATGCGGGAAGCATCGCCCGGAGCGACTATGCCCAACTGGAAGCACAAGTCAGCACCGACCGCTATCAACTGGTCACGGCACAGGCCACGCTTCAGGATTATAAACTGCAACTGAAACAACTGCTCGAACTGGACGGCGAACAGGAGATGCAGATATATCTGCCTGTGCTGGGTGACGAAAATGTACTGTCGCCCCTGCCCACCAAAGCAGACGTGTTTCAGGCTGCCGTGGCCCTACGGCCGGAGATCGAGGCAAGCAAACTCAGTGTGGAGGCTTCGGAACTGGGCATCGGAATAGCCCGGTCGGGATATCTGCCCAGCGTCAGCCTGACAGCCGGAATAGGGACAAACCATACGAGCGGAAGCGACTTCACCTTCGGGGAACAGGTGAAAAACGGATGGAATAACTCCATCGGACTCAGCATCAGCGTACCTATCTTCAACAACCGGCAGACGAAAAGCGCCGTAGAAAAGGCCAAACTTCAGTATCAGACCAGCCAACTGACGCTGCTCGATGAACAGAAAACTCTGTATAAGACCATCGAAGGGTTGTGGCTCGATGCCAACAGCGCACAACAACGCTATGCGGCAGCTGTAGAAAAGTTGCGCAGCACGCAGACCAGCTATGAACTGATCAGCGAACAGTTTAATGCCGGCATGAAGAATACGGTAGAACTGCTTACGGAGAAGAACAATCTGCTGCAAGCACAGCAGGAGTTGCTACAGTCCAAGTATATGGCCATTCTGAACACTCAACTGCTGAAGTTCTATCAGGGAGACGAGTTGACAGGACTCACCGCAGAGAACAAAAACATTTAATACGTATAAACGATATGAATAAGAAAAAGATCATCCTTATCGCCGCAGGCATCGTCGTACTGGCAGGCGGAGGGCTTTGGCTCTTCGGAAGCCCGACGGCCAAGCACAAAGTGACCTATACCACGGCGACCGTGAGCAAAGGCGAGATATCCGAATCGGTGACCGCCACAGGAACCATCGAACCGGTAACGGAAGTGGAAGTCGGTACACAGGTATCCGGAATCATCGACAAAATCTATGTGGACTATAATGCGGCAGTGACCAAAGGACAGTTGATTGCCGAGATGGACCGCGTGACGTTGCAGAGTGAACTCGCTTCACAACGCGCCACTTACAATGGAGCGAAAGCGGAATACGAATATCAGAAGAAGAACTATGAACGCAGCCGGGGACTGCACGAAAAGGCGCTGATCAGCGATACCGACTACGAGCAGTCGCTCTACAACTATGAAAAGGCAAAAAGCTCGTTCGAGAGCAGCCAGGCTTCGTTGGCCAAAGCGGAACGCAACCTGTCGTATGCCACCATCACTTCACCGATCGACGGCGTGGTCATCAGCCGCGATGTGGAAGAAGGACAGACCGTAGCTTCGGGATTTGAAACACCGACCCTATTCACCATTGCCGCCGACCTGACTCAGATGCAGGTTGTGGCCGATGTGGATGAAGCCGACATAGGCGGTGTGGAAGAAGGACAACGGGCTACATTCACCGTAGATGCCTACCCGAACGACGTATTCGAAGGAACGGTCACGCAAATCCGACTGGGAGACGCAAGCAGCACCAGCACGAGCAGTACGTCGACCACCGTAGTCACTTACGAAGTAGTGATCTCCGCCCACAATCCGGACTTGAAGTTGAAACCCCGCCTGACAGCCAATGTCACCATTTATACCCTGGACCGCAAAGACGTGCTCTCCGTGCCTGCACGCGCACTGCGCTTCACCCCGGAAAAGCCGCTGATAAGCGACAAGGATGTGGTAAAAGACTGTGAGGGCGAACATAAACTGTGGACACGTGAAGGAAATACATTCACGGCACATCCCGTACAGATAGGTATCACCAACGGTATCAATACCGAAATCACCGGAGGAGCCTCCGAAGGAATGGTAGTAGTGACCGAAGCAACCATCGGAAGCATGCCCGGTGGAAACGTAGCACCCGAAGCCGGACCGGACGGTGGCGGAGAGCAAAGCCCGTTCATGCCAAGCCACCCGGGCAGTAAGAAGAAAGGAAAATAAGTATGGGCAAAACAGTCATCGAACTTCAGAACATCAAACGCAACTTCCGGGTGGGAGACGAAACGGTACATGCGCTGCGCGGAGTTTCGTTCACCATCACCGAAGGGGAGTTTGTCACCATCATGGGTACTTCCGGTTCGGGAAAGTCGACGTTGCTAAACACGTTGGGTTGCCTCGACACACCCACCAGTGGAGAATATCTGCTGGACGGTATCTCGGTGCGTACCATGAGCAAGCCGCAACGCGCCGTATTGCGCAACCGCAAGATAGGCTTTGTCTTTCAGAGCTACAACCTGCTGCCGAAGACGACCGCCGTGGAGAATGTGGAGCTCCCGCTGATGTACAACTCGGGAGTCAGCGCCTCCGAACGGCGCCGGCGGGCCATCGAAGCCCTCCGCGCGGTAGGGTTGGGCGACCGGCTGGAACATAAATCCAACCAAATGTCCGGCGGACAAATGCAGCGTGTAGCCATCGCCCGCGCGTTGGTCAACAATCCGGCAGTCATCCTCGCGGATGAAGCGACGGGTAACCTCGATACACGCACCTCTTTCGAGATTCTGGTGCTGTTTCAGAAACTGCATGCCGAGGGGCGTACCATCATCTTTGTGACGCACAACCCGGAAATAGCCCAATACAGCAGCCGCAACATTGTGCTGCGCGATGGGCAGGTCAAGGATGATAGTGTCAACCCGAACATTCTTTCGGCAGCCGAGGCACTGGCCGCACTGCCTGTGCAGGAAGAATAATACAGTTTAGAAATGAATACGATTCACCACAGAGGACACAGAGGACACAGAGAATATATTTCTCTTAAACATCCTGATAAACAAAATATTAAAACTCTGTGTCCTCTGTGTCCTCTGTGGTGAATAATACTCAAAAACCTTACCATTATGAATGGAACCAATTTATTTAAAATAGCCCTGCGTGCCCTGAACAACAACAAGCTGCGCGCATTCCTTACGATGCTTGGAATCATTATCGGTGTGGCATCTGTCATCACCATGCTCGCCATCGGACAGGGATCAAAGAAAAGCATTCAGGCACAAATCTCCGAAATGGGCTCCAATATGATCATGATCCATCCGGGAGCAGATATGCGCGGAGGAGTCCGTCAGGACCCCAGTGCCATGCAGACACTGAAACTGACCGACTACGAATCATTGCGGGACGAAACCAGTTTTTTAGCTGCCGTCAGCCCGAATGTTTCCAGCTCCGGGCAACTGATAGCCGGTAACAATAACTATCCGTCATCCGTCAGTGGCGTGGGTACGGACTATCTGGAGATACGCCAGCTCTCGGTCGACAACGGCGAGATGTTCAGCGAAGCCGATATCCAGTCCAGCGCCAAGGTGTGCGTGATAGGAAAAACCATTGTAGACAATCTTTTCCCCGGTGGAGAAGACCCCGTGGGACGCATTGTCCGGTTCAATAAAATCCCGTTCCGCGTAGTGGGCGTACTGAAGTCCAAAGGCTACAACTCCATGGGTATGGACCAGGATGACATCGTACTGGCCCCCTACACCACCGTGATGAAGCGCCTGCTGGCACAGACCTATCTGCAAGGCATTTACGCTTCTGCCCTCACCGAGGATATGACGGACAATGCCACGGAAGAAATCACAGAACTCCTCCGCCGCAATCATAAACTCAAGGAAGGGGACGATGATGACTTCACCATCCGCAGCCAGCAGGAACTGAGCAGCATGCTCAACTCCACCACCGACCTGATGACCACCCTGCTTGCCTGCATCGCCGGCATCTCGCTTGTGGTAGGCGGAATCGGAATCATGAACATCATGTACGTCAGCGTCACCGAACGTACCCGGGAAATCGGCCTGCGCATGTCAGTCGGTGCACGGGGAATCGACATCCTGAGCCAATTCCTGATAGAAGCCATCCTGATCAGTATCACCGGCGGCCTTATCGGAGTAATCATCGGGTGTGGTGCCAGCTGGCTCGTGAAAAGCGTTGCCCATTGGCCCATCTTCATCCAGCCCTGGAGTGTATTCCTGTCGTTTGCTGTGTGCACCGTCACCGGGGTCTTCTTCGGATGGTATCCGGCCAAGAAAGCAGCCGACCTCGACCCGATCGAGGCAATCCGATACGAGTAATCTATCACAGAGGACACTGAGAACGTAAAGTAAAAAAAAGTATAAAGAACGACGAAAGCCCGATATTCTATCAGTAAAGCCTATGATGCTGATTGCTTTCATTGCCCATTATATATTCTTTATACATTATATATATAGTAAACTCTGTGTCCTCTGTGGTGATCCCCGTTTATCGTTCATCGTTCAAAACGTCCCAAACGTAAACTAAAATTAGTATCTTTGTCCCCATGAAACAGTCTCTGACATCAGCCCGCCGCCCTCTGGAAATACTGATACATATTATCAGCTGGGGGATCGTGTTCGGTTTCCCTTTCTTCTTTATCGATCGTGCGGGAAACAGCATCAATTGGAGTGCCTATCTGCGCCACTCTGCCGTACCCATCTCCTTTGTCACCGTATTCTATCTGAACTACTTCCTGCTGGTCCCCTTCCTCTTGTTCCGGGAACAGAAGAACAAGTACATCATCTATAACATCCTGCTGGTCTGCATAATCGGCCTCCTGCTGCACATCTGGCAAAGCCTGAATGCCCCGGTACCCCCCATAAAGAAACCTCACATGCCTCCCGGATGGATCTTCTTTGTACGGGACATCCTGAGCCTTATCTTCACCATCGGCCTGAGTGCCGCCATCCGCATGAGCGCCCGCTGGGGAGAAGCCGAAGCCGCCCGCCGCGAAGCGGAAAAAAGCCGCACCGAAGCCGAACTGAAAAACCTGCGCAATCAGCTCAACCCGCACTTCCTGCTCAATACGCTGAACAACATCTACGCACTGATTGCCTTCGACAGCGACAAAGCGCAGCAGGCTGTACAGGAGCTCAGCAAGCTGCTCCGCTATGTGCTTTATGACAACCAGCAGAACTACGTCCCCCTCTGCAAAGAGGTCGACTTTATCCGCAACTACATCGAACTAATGCGTATCCGCCTCTCTGGAAACGTAGAGGTCATTACGCAACTCGACATACAACCGGACAGCCAGACGAAGATCGCCCCGCTGATCTTCATCTCCCTTATTGAGAACGCCTTTAAACACGGCATCTCCCCTACCGAACCGAGCTTCATCCACATCCTTATCTCTGAGAATAAAGAAGAGATCCGGTGTGAAATACGCAACAGCTGCCATCCCAAAACCAATATGGATAAAAGCGGATCGGGCATCGGGCTCGAACAGGTGAGCAAGCGCCTCGAACTGTCTTACCCCGGACGCTACCGATGGGACAAAGCCATCTCTGAAGATGGCAAAGAATATATATCGAAATTATTAATATTTAATCATCCACAGCCGTGAAACTACATTGCGCCATAGTAGACGACGAGCCTCTGGCACTCAGCCTGCTGGAGAGTTACGTCAACAAAACCCCTTTCCTTGAACTGGCAGGAAAGTATTCCAGCGCTGTACAAGCCATGAAAGAACTTCCGGGACATCAGATTGACCTGCTGTTTTTGGATATCCAGATGCCGGAGCTTAACGGCCTGGAATTCTCTAAAATGGTAGATGCCCGTACCCGTATTGTCTTTACCACCGCCTTCGGTCAATACGCCATCGACGGATACCGGGTCAACGCACTGGACTACCTGCTCAAGCCCATCTCGTATGTCGACTTCCTGCAGGCGGCCAACAAGGCATTGCAGTGGTTCGAACTCGTTCAGAAACCCGAGGAAATAGACAGTATTTTCGTGAAGAGCGACTACAAACTGGTACAGGTAGAGCTCAAAAAGATATTGTACATAGAAGGTCTGAAGGACTATATCAAAATCTATACCGAAGATGCTCCCAAGCCCATCCTATCACTTATGAGTATGAAGTCCATGGAAGAGCTGCTCCCTCCCACCCGCTTTATACGTGTACACCGCTCTTTCATTGTCCAAAAGGACAAAATACGCATCATCGACCGCGGCCGCATCGTATTCGATAAGACCTACATCCCCGTCAGCGATAGCTACAAACAAGCTTTCCAAGCTTTCCTTGACGAACGAAGTTGAAAGGATTTGCAGCTGATTTATCGGTAAAATGTGAGCATTTGTCGATTATTATTTATATATAAACAAAAAAATCTCTATCTTTGTAACAAACAGAACGGAAGTTGTGAAACTTCCAAGAATAGAATAGTTTAGTTAAGTCTAGTTTAGTTTTTGTGTTGAAGGGCTTCTACCTCAGAGGAGGATTTAGAAGCCCTTTCTATTAATTGATTATCAATTACTTATAAACAAAATCAAACTATATTCATTTTCATTAGTACCTGTATTAGAGAGTTAAAAACGTCACTTTTGACGCTATTTTATTGCCGTTTTATTGCCGTTACATTGCCGTGGCAATAAAACAAAAACAAAAATAATCTAATTACAAAGAAATTATGGCTAATCTATTCATAACTATAGTGCCGACAAAAAGCCAATACGTTAACTTGCACACAATTGATCAAAATGATCACCAAACCTATTACCGGCGAACGTAACCGCAAATTTGAAGATATAGTTGAAGAGTTCTTATCACAAATAGACGAGGAAGACCGGACAAAAACATACAAGCTCTACAAGTTAGCAGCAAATCGTTTTCTACAGTTTACTGGACCAAGCTCTCTAATGGAACATATAACTCCAGTCCGGATCAATAACTATCTCAATAGTTTGAAAAGAGAAAAACTGTCAGGAACAACTATCAATATCTACACAACTCTTTTAAAGGTCATAATCAACTACGCAATCAAAATGAGGTATGTAGAATACAAAGTAGATCCTTTCGTTACCGCTAAGATCCCATCTTCTCGGAAGAGAGATACATATATCACGGTCGAACAGCTAAAAAAGATCAGAGATATGGAGCCAAGAAAATACAACGAATCGGTAGTACGTAATATTTTCATGCTCACATACTATCTCGCAGGTATGAACCTCGTTGATATGCTCGCTTACGATTTCCGTACGGATGAAATAAACTATATAAGAACTAAGACCAGAAACACAAAAGACGGGGATCATATTACATCATTCACAATCCCGGAGGAAGCCAGACCTATCATCAAAAAATACATGAATAAGAATACCGGGCGAATAGTGTTCGGAAAGTACAAAACCTATGTATCATGCTATAATACACTTACACGGAAACTGGATACGCTAAAAAAATTGCCGATATCAAACATGACTTCACATTATATTCAGCACGAAAAAGTTTCGTCCAGCATGGATTTGATCTTGGTATCCCACTCAGTACTTTAGAGTACTGCATCGGACAATCAATGAAAGAAGACAGACCGATCTTCAATTACGTTACAATCATGAAAAAACACGCAGACAAAGCTATTAGGGAAATATTAGATAATCTAAAATAATACTGTATATTTGCAGAATCAAGATAATACGGACATAATTCGAATTATTTTGGTTTGACTTTAGTGAGGGGGTGGTTCCCCTCACTTTTTTTATGCCGGTACCGAACTTATTTCTAATTAATCAGTAATACATTATATACAACCTTTACAGTGTAGTTGAGTATATGTTATTGAGCGTGGAGAACTGTATAAGGCATTGTTTTTAGCGATGCCTCTATTCTTCTTCTGTCATCGTTCTAATCTGATACAGCCGATTAATCGCCGAGGCGTAAAACGGATCAGGATAATGATCGCGAACGCGGTACATCTGATTTAATGCCATAAAATATCTACTAATAAAAGTGGATATACATCTACAATGATAGGCAAAGAAATAAAACAGGATTCAAGTATAAAACCAGAATCCTGCAGTTTTTCATTTTCTACTCGTAGTCAATATTTTATTTGATAACGGCTTTACATTTTATTCTAAACACTTCATCATTAAGAGTCACTCCAGGAATAGTCACCTCTCTATCAACTACATCATCTGCTCTGCGAATTAAATCAGCATGGGGATTAACAGCAGCTTGAACAGCATTAAAATCGTTTGAATTAGTCATTTGAAGAATGACGCAACAGTCATCAGTTTCTTGCACAAGATCACAAGGAAGTGGATTTCCTCCTACAATTAAATTAAAATCAGGCATAATAATATTTGTTTCAAATTCTTCCTACTCTCTTTTCGGCTTTTCGGAACCCGCCTATAAATTAACTATCTCTGTAAGCTTACATTGCAAAGATATAGGGATAGAGGACCAAGAACAATTATAAATTTTAGATAGGTTGATTGATCTTTCACTGATGGGAAGATTTTTTTTGAACATCTTACCTTAAAAACTCAACGAATCAAATTTACCAAGCCTAAAAACAATTTATAAAGAAAACACCTCAAATATCTAAGTCGACAAATCAAATGCCGCAATGCTTTGTTAAGGTACAACTCAAATGAAATAGAATGATGAAAAGAAAACTTGAAATACATAAGATTGACGTATCCAGCAGTTTGCCGATCCCATACGCAGATGAAGGTATACGGGCTGGTTTCCCGTCACCGGCTCAAGACTATATGGAGCAAGCCATAGATCTGAACAAAGAGCTAATCAAACATCCTGCCGATACATTCTTTGGACGTGTAGTAGGCGATTCGATGCGGAATGAAGGCATAGAAGAAGGAGACATTCTGGTCATCGACAAATCACTGGAATTACAGGATGACGACCTTGCCGTGTGTTTTATTGATGGAAATTTTACTGTAAAGCGGGTACGAATTGAACCTAATGCCGTCTAGTTAGTACCGACGAATCCGAAATACTCTTTAATCAAAATAACAAAGGAGAATAAATCTATCGTCTAGGGAATAGTGACCTATACAATAAAAAAGAACAGAAGAAAAAGATCAAATTTGGACTAATGGACTGCAATAACTTCTACGCAAGTTGCGAGAGAGTGTTCAATCCGGCTTTAAACGTAAACCTATCGTTGTTTTAAGTAATAACAACGGATGTGTTATTGCCCGAAGTAACGAAGCGAAAGCACAGGGAATAAAAATGGGGATTCCGACATATCAGATTAAAGATGATATTCAGAAATATGGTATATCTGTCTTTTCATCGAACTATACGCTATATGCCGACATGTCCTGACGCGTGATGTCCATACTGGCAGAACAAGTACGCTTATGTATCATTGGCACAGAAGAAAAGTGCATCAAGGCCCTGCAGCTTACTGAAATTGGTGATATATGGGGGATCGGTCGCCGGCAAGTTGCCAAGTTAGAAAAACAAGGGGTCAAAACAGCCTATGACTTTACCAAATTGCCCGGATCTTAAGTGCGTAAAAGCATCACTGCAGTCGGAGAAAGAACTTTTAGGCATTTCCTGTATTGATATAGAAACTTAAGCACCGAACAAAAAACAGATATGCACAAGTCGGCCATTCGACAAGATGGTAGAGGATATTGATACAATATCGGAAGCAATCGCTACCCATATTAAAAACCGTACTCAACTCAAAATACAAAAAGAAATTAATCTCTTAATATACACGAAATAGGATTAACGCTGATTTATTATAAAGACAGATATATTACATCAGCGCCCCCATTGAACTAAAGCTATATTATCTAAACTGATGATAGTATCCCCTCTTAAACAGAAAAAGGGTCCAGATAAATATTCTCAACCGGTCAAATGTCAGAGAACATACAAATGGACAGACCTTATTCGAAAAACTTGTAGGATTATGAAAAAGATCGAAAGTAGCCTAAAAGAGAATAGAAAACTACGAGAAGAGTTCTGTAGTTTTCTATTTATCTGTTAATAAAACCAATAAGGGTTAAATAAATGAATAATAATTGGAAACAGACCTTTAATTGTTATTCATGGTTATTACTTATTTAGTTAATGGATTAGCTAAAAAATACTTTGTAACTTTGCTTTTATTATAAAACTGCAAAATTTTATTATCATTTAGTTTATCAGGGTCTATTCCACCATCACGATATTTCGCATTTTCAGGTTTATGAAAGCCTAATAGATCTCGATCTGTATATGGCAGCAAATTATTACCTCTCAAATAGGTATGTAGTTGCCACATAAACTCAGTCCATCCTACTCCCCCTGAAGAATAAGTCATATTACTAGAATGCCCATATCCCATACAGTGCATGAATTCATGTGTAATTGACTCCCAGCCGCTAAAAGAGGCATAATGACCATAATAATTCCAGTGACTTACCCCCCATACACTTCCTCCGCCTAAACCTCCAACAGACGGTTTAGATCGTCCACAAACAAAGTTATGTGACTGTTTAAAACGTTTTTCTTCTGACAAATACTTTTCCGGTGTGAATTTAACACGATTATTATCATAAAGTTCACCCCCAAATACTTTACTAAAATTTCTCATTATAAAAGAATACTCGGGTGTAGTCATCATATAGGCATAGTTGGTGATGATAACAACCCACTCACGGGCATAGATAGCCCTTAACTCGCGCCACGAACCGTTTTCATAACCTGGCTTCCAATCATAATTTGAAAAGGAAACACCCCACTGTGCATCTATTTTAGAAAGCATTTTAAAATGCTTGTCATCACTGAGTAAACGAAATTTCATTTGTTTCTCGTTCAGGCTTGAAAGAGATAATGTATCTATACCGTCTCCATTTTTATATATGAAATTCCCATTTATTAACGAAGGCTTAAATTCAAACTGTGAAAATCCCGGTATTGAGTCTAAATAGGCAATAGGAATATACTGGGAGCCACCTTCCACATAGGCCTCAAGTGTGAGATTATAGACCGTCTTAGCGGAGTAACTAGTAATTGAAAGTAATTGATCGCTTGCTTTTCTAATTTGGAATAATTCATTAACTCTAAAAGAACGTTTACTCTTATCAGTTACAACTGAAGTAGACTCGTCAAGAGACAGTATTCTTCGAGCGTGTTCGGCCGGAATTTGACCATACGTAATTGTATCGATTTTGAAACTAATCATCAAATTACGGGTAGAAGAGATTGGAGGCCCTTGATCAATGTCCATTTCATCACAAGAAAGAACAGTACATGTCAGACTAAGCAATGAAAGGATCATAATACACTTAGAGAAATTTAAAATAATTTTCATACTCAATTGTTTTTTAAATAAATAATTAAAGATCTGTTTCCGGGATCCGAATATTCTAAAAAATTCACGTCCTTTATACCATAAAAACATTTGAAATGAAGATCATACTAAACCAAAAGATGTTAAATAAAAAAGATAAAAAATAAATAATTTTATCTACAATCTTAAATAAGATACAATGAAACAATATAGTAGCGAGGTCAGATATACGTAAAGAAGCTATTTCCAAAGCATCAGGACATGAAATAGGCTCTTCTGTAACATCTCATACTGATTTCAATAGACAGAAGGGTTCTTCTTCAAATTAGGTGGTAAGTTTTCTTTTACTCATGGAATCTAATTCAGTTTTCGGAAGTGTAAGCCCTCGTTTATAGTTGACAAAAAAGCAAGTATCCCGGCTTTCCCCCGAAGAGTCCATCCGCGAGGTGAAAAAGCGAATTTTAGGATAAACCATCTGAAAATGAATATCTTTAAAAAGTATGATTTCTATCTTCAAAAGCTTTGTTTTAACACAGAGTTAAAGCTTGTTCTTTGGATGTGAATAACAAGTTCTTTAAATGCAAAAGACTCGTTATTTGCGCACAAGAATCTGACAACCTGCAAAAGGCGTTAACAATGTTAATTGAAGAAAGGTATAAGGATGAAGATACCGGTTCAGACGGCGCAAATTCACTTCCGAAACTTGAGTTATCTTATTCAGCCGGTGTCTATTTTTTCTTATTAAAGCAAGCAAAAAGGACAATTATCAACTTGAAAATAAAGAAATAAAGAATTTACCACCAAATTTGAAGAAGAACCGACAGAAGGTTGATATTTCTTCTGCCATTGCCATAATCCGATGGAAGTGGTTAATCGTCAGGGTATAGAACGGGCTGTCGGAAACTTAAATAGATACGATCATTAACAAAGTTGTCTATCAGACCGTAAGAATAGAACTCTTTGAAGAGTCCATCCGAAAAGAGAAAAATCAAGCATTTTTCTTATCCTCGTATATAAACATTACATATTTTTATTGACTAATAAAAACGAATCAAAGACTATTTTTTCAAAAGAAAGATATATGAGAAGGAAACCGGGAACAATTATAAATCTTAAATAAGCAGATTAACCTTCTGGAAACGGGGAGATTTCTCTTAAATGAGAAAGCCCCGATTCCTAAGAACCAGGGCCATAAAAGTAGAAATTAAGTTGAAAAGCTCACTATTCCTTCACAATCTCACCTTTCTCATTCAAAAGAACAGTGATATCTTCTGTAGATTGATCTTCCTTGGTTACAGTCACAATCACTTTATATACCTTACCGTCTTCTCTTTCCGAAACGAAAGCCTCCTTTATAGAAGCACCTTCATAATCTTTGGCCAATGCATTGATGACAGGAGTAGGAAGTTCCTTTGCGGCAACTTTTGTAAATTCGTCCTGAGGAGTTTGCAGAGTTTGTTCTACTGCTAAAGTGTCACCCGATACACCGGCAAATGCTACTGAAGTGCCTAATCCCATAATCATTGCTAATGCTACTAATACCTTTTTCATAATCGTAATTTTTTAGTGTGAATAATTAAAACTAACTCTTATGCCAAATAAAAGGCAAAGGACATGCCAGAATACTAACAGGCCACAAATCAACTATAAAACAGCAAGTTACATTCAATATAATAAAAAAAGATTGGGAAATAAATGGGGAATAGACACACACTTTGGGGAATAAATACACAATAAGCTCCGAATCTTCCGATCCGGAGCCTTACACGATTATAAGAGAAACAACGAGAAGAATCGCGTAGTTTTCCGTTTACACAATATTTGGAGATAGCCACTTTGGGTGCCAGAGGTACCGATTTACTATTCAAGTAACATATTTCCATACTACCTCGGATATTTCTTCCTGCCCTATCATCGCTTTTCAGAACCCGCCCATAACATTTAAAGCACATCAACTAAAGTACCGGACAAATAAAGAACTCCTTGGTTTTGCTGCTTTGTGCAAGTATATAACATGCTTGATTCTCTTTGAACGAAGTAACCGTATCATAAAACGAATCAAGATTTCCATTATTTAAATCTTTGTCTGTTTTTCTATCTGTAGAAAGTTCCCACATAAACCAACGTCTATCTTTCTCGCTGTGGAAATATGCAATAGGTTTGCCCAAATGCACAAATGCAGTCACACTTGGGTAATAGCGTGCCCAATTGCCACATCTCAATTCTGATTGACCGTTCCATTTTGTAGATAACTCAGAAACAAACCATCGATTGTCTTGTGCACTATGCGCAAACAAATAACTACGCCCATTTTCGACAAAAGGTATCAAAACCTTGTAAAAACGTGCCCAACGCCCTTCTTTAATTCTGTTCTTTCCATCCCAATTAGTGGACAACTCAGTCATAAACCAACTCTTATCCGAACTGCTATGAGCAAAAATATAATTTTTACCGTTTTCATTAAAGGGGATCATAACATCATAGTCTTTGCCGAATCCCTGGCCATTTTTTATTTCTTTCTGTCCATCCCATTTAGTAGATAACTCAGAAATAAACCACCGATTTCCTCTGTTACTATAACAGAATATGTAATTTTTTCCATTCTCAACAAACGGAACCTGAGAATTATAATACCAATGCCATTTATCATCGATAAAAACCTGACCTTCTCCCTCTGACGTCAGAGATGACAACTTAATCTTATTTCCATCAGCACTATGAGAAAAAAGAAAATTCTGACCATTCTCCTCAAATCTCACCATTGGTGAAAAGAAATAACTCCAATTTCCTCTCTTCATACCTTTCACATTAAGCAGGTTGCCCGCTTTTCCGTTACCCGCAATATTTCCTATGTTGAAACCTGCTGTATCCATCTTTTCATTCATAACCCTAAAAATATTATTCTACTCTATCAAAGGCTTTTCGAAACCCGCCTATCGTTTTAACTATTTCTGCAAGCTTACGATACAAAAATATGGGATAAAAAGAGCGGGAACAATTATGAATTTCTGATGAGCATATTGGCCTTCCGAAAACCGGGAGATTTCTTTTAAATCGAAGAGAAAAAAACGAAATAGCATCAGTCAGATGGATACCGGAAAGGTAATATTACCAATATCATCTAACATATTTGTGGTATTTTTCATATAAATTTTAAAAAAAAGCAATGAAATGTGTTTGTTTTCCGGCATAGAATAATAGTTTTGTAAAATATAGAAGTACCTATTTTAATCAAAACCTGAATATATATGAAGAAATTTAAAGTTTATAGAGATAATCAGATGTAGGCGAATTCTTTCCACAAGAAGAATTCGCCAAGTGATATTTCAATCATAAGATACCTGAATATGATTGAGCATGCTATGGATCTGAGTAGCATAAAATCCCATTGATGATACAGTTCCGTTGCACGTTTCTCGTGACAGCATTAATACACAGTCGATACCTGTTCGTATTATACCTAATTTAATCCACCATAATTTACTTATTCGAACCACAACATCCGTTTGGTTCTTTGTTTAATTTAAACATTAATTTTATGAAAAAACAAGTAGCAATTTTCATTCTGTTAGGAATTATAACAATTCCTTCATCTGTAAAAGCACAGAAATTAAAAGTTAGTTTGGATGTCGGTATCTCCAGGAGTATTTTAAGTAGCGACGTTTCCAATCTGGTCAATACACGTTACAATACCCAAACAGGGGTTGCAACCGGTGTAAATCTTGAATATAACTTTTTTAAAGACTTTATTGTGGGAACAGGTCTGGGATTCATACAAAGAAACTATGAATATAAAAAGACGGATAATATTACGGGAACGCATACACTGTATAAAAACAACTTTATGAATGTACCGCTGAATGTAGGGTTATATATTTTCAATAACCCTTATAAAGAGAATGGTGTATGGCTCAAAATTCAAGGCGGTGTTTACTATGAATACTTTACAAGAATGCACCGGAAAGGAGAATACCCGATCTTTGCACAATTACAGAAAGACGGTTCCTATATCAGAGCTCAAGTGAATGAAACGTATGATTTCAAGCGAAATGAAAATAACTTGAAAAGAAACCTGTTCGGGATAGAGGGCACAGGAGAAATCGGTTATTCTTTTAAGAAGATCGATGTTTTTGCTTCATACACCTATCAGTATGGTCTAACCGACATATACAAAGCAAAAACTTCTTCGAATCGTAAATCGAGAAGAATCTCAAACATAATATCATTGGGCATCGCCTATAAATTCTAAAACTATAGATTATGAAAACTAAAAAATATAATTGGACATTACGTCACTTCTTTCTTTTATTTCTTGTGCTCTTTATTTCTGGAAGTTGCGTTGAAGACGTTACAGAATCAACCAAAGAACCAACACGGTATACAGCAAGTGATATAAAATCATATTCTGACCTGTTCGATGTGTTTTGGAATACAATGAACCAGAAATACAATTATTTTTACGAACAGAGTAGTTTGAACTGGGAAGCGATATATAAAGAATATACTCCAAAGTTCAAAGAATTAAAAACGTTTAACAGGGATAAACAGTATACCAAAGCTGAAATATCAGATGATTGTAACAAAGCAATAGAATACTTTACAGAAATCATTGATCCTATCATAGACCGACATTTCTATGTGAAAATATCACTTCCCGTGTCACATAGTTATTTCAAAAGCACCATTTTTTATGGTGGAATGAAGAGTAAAGACAAGATATATGCTTATCCTTTTGATCTAAAGTATGAATATATGAAGTCTAAGATACAACCTGACACAGGAGTATTCGGACATAAAAATGATATGTTAGGTGGCTTCTTATCAGACAATCCCGACATATACTATTTCGGTTTTAAGTCGTTTACAATAAGTAATGATTATATAGTTTCTTTTGGTGATGAATACTTGGTTATAGATGATAAAAGCCCGTATTATTTAACAGGAAAAGAGATAAGAGATACCATTGAAGCGAAAATAAAAGACCCTGCTGTAAAAAGTGTCCTGATTGAGAAGTCTATAGAGTATATAGATAAGTTTAACTCTTTTATGATGTCCGAGATCGCGCAAGATGCAATAAAAAAAATAGAGAACTTTAAGCAATCTGAAACTATAGACGAGAGTTTTGTCGAGGCATTACTCAAAGCCAAAAAGAATGCACCCAATATAAATTTAGAGCTATTACAGCTAAGCGGTCTGGAAGAGTTTAAACTAAATCCGAATTATACCAAGTGGTTTAAACAACGCTCGACCGAGCATTTACAATTAGCATGTGAGTATACAGTTTTTCTCTCGGATATAGATAATGTTATCAACAATCAATATAAGATAGATTTCTATAAGAATTTCCTGGTACCCCTCAAAAACGGGGATATAAAAAAGATAATACTGGATCTTAGAGGAAACGGTGGCGGTATGGTTCTTGATGCAAGAACATTTACAGATCGCTTTATCACCAAAGACGTCATCTTTGGCTACCAGAGGTTCAAAGAAGACAATAATCCATTCAGTTATACCCCATGGACACCCTGCATGACAAAGCCAACAGACATTGGGATAAAAAAAGAAATACCGGTAGTTATTCTCTTAGACAAGAACAGTGCAAGTATGTCTGAAATCAGTACCCTAATGCTAAAAAGCCAGGGGAAACATGTCACTGTCGTAGGACATTATAGTGCCGGTGCAACTGCCGGATTAGGAGATTCGGATCAGTTTAACGGAGGGCTGAGAGGTAAAGTCGGTGATTACTTAGAGTTTTATATGCCTTTACTTGCAATGCAGGATGCAACTCATACTGTAATAGAAGGAATTGGGATTAAACCGGACTTCCTAATGGAACCACTAACCGAAGAAGAAATTTATGAAATGGCCCTTTCACCTTATACCCATATTGATCGCACGTTAAAACAGGCTGTAGAAATATTAACCAACAATTAACAGCCCTTTTACGATTAAGACCGGAGAGAGCCGGGAATCGACTAAAAATTAATTGCCGCATTGATGTTCCGGTCATGATGTGCCCTGTATTCAGTGTACAATCATTGACGGGATATCAAGCGGCATCCCTCCCGGCATAGCAAATTTGAGAATGTAAATCGAAGCCAGTTGATTTCATCCTTCTCTTTTTAAACTATATTTGTGACCCAATAATAAAAAAATGAATATATGCTTATATTAAGAACTATTTTAGTCTTCATACTTGCCGGCATTTGTGAAATTGGTGGCGGATATCTGGTATGGTTATCGGTTAAAGAGGGTAAGTCGGTATGGAGATCCATCTTTGATCCAAACCAAACATAAATTCAATTTATTTGTTAATTATATAATCATAATAACGAAAACAGATATGACGCAACTAATCAAGAAATTCTCGGTAATTATTATTTTATTCCTCCTGCCCTTCTCTATCTATGCCCAAACAGAAAGCCATCAGCTAAGTACACACATACTTGATATTAGTAAAGGAGAACCGGCACAAGGAGTTGACATCACCCTCTATAAATTAAATCCTTCCACCCCAAGCCAATGGAAACAGATTGCAACCGGCAAGACTGATGTAAATGGAAGAATCTCCAATTTTTTACCAGGCATAGAGGATAATACAGGTATATATATGCTTAAATTTTATACAGAGCCTTATTTCCTGAAACAAGGCTTAAAATCAATCTATCCGTTTGTCGAAGTTATATTTAGAATTGAAGGCAAAAAGCATTATCATATTCCCATTACTATGTCAGCCAACGGGTATTCTACATACAGAGGGAATTAATATATTCCTTATTACAATTTATAAAGTAAGGCAGCCTTATGAGGCTGCCTTACTCGTTATCTTTCATTTCTGTTCTTCTACATTATACATTACTCTTTGTATTCACTAATACTCTTTCTCAGCACGAAGTTGCCAGAAAGCGATGGCAGACGCAGCAGCCACATTGAGCGAATCGACCCCATGTGACATAGGGATGCGAACGACATAGTCCGCTTCGGCAATCCTCTCATGCGAGAGCCCGTTTCCCTCGGTACCCATCACAATAGCCAACTTGGGTTCGGTTGTCAGCACAGGATCATCGATGGAAATAGAATTATCCGTAAGCGCCATGGCAACCGTACGGAAGCCCCACCGAGCCAGATCACTGAGAGGACCATCCAGCCAAGTCCATGGTACAAGGAAGACCGCCCCCATAGACACTCGGATCGCACGTCGGTTTAATGGACTACAAGAGTTGCGGGTTAGTAATACCGCATCTATTCCGAGAGCGGCCGCCGAACGGAAGATGGCACCGATATTGGTAGTATCCACCACCCCGTCTATGATCACGATGCGCCTGGCTCTCCGGCATACTTCCTCCATACTTCGCAGAACCGGAAGACGCATGGCACAAAGTACACCACGTGTCAAAACGTATCCGGTCAGCGTAGCAAGCAGTTCTCTGTCACCTGTATAGACGGGTATATCACCACAGCGTTCAATGATATTCGCAGCATCCCCCGTGATATGTTTTTGCTCACACAAAATTGCTAAAGGTTCATAGCCTGCATCCAAAGCCACTTTAATGACTTTGGGACTTTCCGCTATAAACAACCCCTTTTCAGGCTCGAGGCGATTACGCAACTGAGCTTCGGTAAGGGTACTGAATATCTCTACTCCGGGATGGGACAAGGATGATATTTCGATAATAGGCATATTGTTATCCTTTATAACATTTGATTAAAGCATTCATATTTCACAGGCTTTATTCCGTTTTTAATCCCTTCTTATCCAGATAAGCTTTAAATTTATGAAGATATTCGTCCGATGGTCCGTCAAAGAAAGAGACACCGGACGCACCATTATCAAACGCCTCATCCAATGCTTTCTCAAAATCATTTTTTATATCAGGAAACATCAATCCTGCATACACTTTCGCACGTCCGTCAACCGTCTTCACACTCTCTTGAACCGAACGTCCGATCCACTCCGGCCCTTCGTAATAAAAGCCGTTATAGATCATCGGGAAATAAGCATCCAGTGTCCAATTTCCCCAATCCTGACGTACCATCTTCTTGGCCATAGAAGGTCCCGGGAATACTGCGGCAGAAATTGCTTTTCCGTCAGCTTTCACCGCTTCAGTAATCCGGTCTACAACACGGGTAATGGCATCCAAACGAAAATTGATCCATGACTGATCTTCCATCGGATACTTCAATTCCAACGGATCACGTCCCGTCTGCGCCTTAAACTTGGCACGACAAACCTCACAATAGCAATAATCATATTCAGGATGTTCACTCGTCTGCTCTATGCCATAATTTTTCCATAAACTGACAGGCAGAACCACATCCGGAAAACGAACATAATCCAGATGTACCCCATCTACATAAGGCAAATGAGCTATTTTCACATAATCATCCGCCAGGTATTGCGCCACTCCTTCATGGTTAGGACAGAGAAAACGGTAATAATCCACATAAGCAGGTTTATCATGCGTAGATTCCCCCTTGCGGTTCACCGCAAACCAATCGGGATGCACGTTCAGCAGTTCCGCACGATTCATTGTCCATTTCCAGAAATGGGCCTCAAGACCGGCTTCTTTACACATGCGATATAGATTTTCATCATACCCTTCAAACATCACCCCACTGATTCCGCACTCCTTAAGCAAAGCAAACCACTGACGGTAATCTGCTTCACTTTTATTCTTATTTATACGTGTCCATACCCAGTTCTTCACCTGACGCGGAGCAATCTTCTCTGTCCAGAAACGTCCTTCATTATTAATAACGTAACGCTTGTTTTCACCCGGAACAGTAATAGCTATCTGGTATGTATTCCGGGTAGCCTCAACTGAAATTTGCGCACCCTGTGGGAGTCCTTTCAACTCCGCATCCGTCAGGAAAAAATCTTTTTCCGTACGTAAATAGTTTTTCTCTTTTGCATATCTCTCCTGCTGTGCATAGAACATAGCCCAAAGCAGTTTATACACAGCAGTATTATACGGTAGCGCAACAGTACGTTCGGGCGCTCCTACTGCCTCGTCAGCGAAAAACAAATATCCCCAACGATCCGGCATGTGCATATCCACCTTTCCCGTAGGTGTCCAAACCCAATTTTCTTCAGGCCCTCCGGCTTTCAACCACTGTACCCGTGAGAAGTTAATTCGCCAGCAATTGCCTGCTTTCAACGGGTTGTTAAAATTTATAGTCAATGCCTTATGAGGAATAGCCATCTCCACACTCCAATATTTATCTTTGTCTTTCGATTTATTCAACGTACCTTCACGATGAATAGCCAACTTTAATCCCGGACAATCCCATTGCACCATAAAGTTGCCTCCTGACCGATAAGGCTTGTCCAGCATCAAATCGAATATAACACCCCGGGCATTGGTCTCTATTTCAAAATAGTTGTGTCCATCCCAATCAGGATCTATAAAAACCTCAAAATCATTATCATAGTAAATAATGGTATCCCGCTGAGTAAGACGTGCCTTGATGTCGTCTTCCTGTAAAATTGCCCCGACATACAAATATTCATCATCCCACAACATCTTAGCTGTAGTTTCATATTTAGGCGTAGGGAATCCTTCGCCACTGATATCTACAAACGGAGCTGTCGATTTTGCCTTCTGCCATGAAACTTCATCCAGTTTACCATCTATTTTCAGTTTACCGTCCACACGATAACACACGTATGAACGAGGTTCCGTCAGGAAACGATCGTATTTCTGAAAAATGCTCTGTGCCCCGGACGGCAAACTTAAAAGAGAAAAAAAGAGAAACAGCTTCACTGCCAGGCAATCTAAATGTATTTGCTTCATTATTGATTAGTTTTAGTTACAGCTTCAAAGATATGAATTATTCTGAAACCCGTAAATAATACCACCCATAATTATAACTTCCATAAAGTAGATATGACTTTTTTATTTACTTTTTTGATAAATCCGACAAAACGGGCAGTGAACAAATGCCGCCATTAATTCACTGCCCGTATAATCCATGACTTATCGTTGTCCGCCTTATTTCAGACCCGGAATTTTAGATAAATTCTTAGTCATTTCTTCTAATTTTGAATTAGCTATGTTCCAGTCATTCACTAACACAGTAAGTATTGATTCTGAGAATTCTCCTATGCAGCAAGCTCTGCCGGAAGTTCCCTCACAATTACACCACATAGCTCTGATCGTAATATCTTCTTCCAACGAAGTGACATCAACCATTGCCTGTAAAGTAATGGGAACACGTTGTCCATCCATTGCCACAGAATACAATCCCCGTGCTACAATTTTATTATTAACTTTAATAGCAAACCATGCTCCGTCACCGGCTTTCTCACACCAAGTATCCAAAACGGTAAGCGTAATAAGCAACTGATTCCCCTTACAAGCTTTAATAGAAATTGGGGCCATTTCGTTTATTTCCTGAAAACAAGAGTCATCATTATTATTGTAGTAATGACCTTGAATTTTAGCAACAGAACCATTGTTTCCCTTTTTAGACGACATACATACTTTCATATTATAATACCCTTAAGCTTTTCCTACTCTATTCAAGGCTTTTCGGAATCCGCCTATAAAACACGGCAAAATCACTGAAAAGGATTCAACACAATGTTTAAGCCAGAATATTCATAAGGAGGTTTTCCCACTGATTCAGGATCGTAATACATATTTTCTCCACTCGCGACTTTTATATCGCCAATAGCAATCCAATGCATTCCCCCTTCCACCAATGCCAGAGAGTTCATGATAGAAAAATTAGTAACATTTTCAACAACTGGTATTCCCGAAGAGACTATCAGAGATATCTCTTCCCCTATCAAATCATCAACATTAAATTGTTCTAAACCTATATTATTTATTACGGATACCAGATTCTCTTTCAACTTTGACTCATTATAACAGACTCTCGGATTCAATCCCATATTTTTTGCATACATAGAGACCGAGGAAGGCAGAGAGTATGTACCTTCAATATTCCGATCATGCAAATATCGAGTTATCCTATCAATAAAACATTTCCTGTTCTTATCGAGAGTTGCACGCTGTATGGCCTGAATCTGATCATAAATACTTTTACCATACGGTTTATCCGGAGTCAGTGACGAATCGAACAAATTAATCATGGCCGCCAAAGCATACCCGCCGCAATAAGCATTTTCTAAGCGATCCTGATAGTTTATATATCGAATTCCCATATTCAACCCCAATATGCATTCAATTCATCATCTATTGAAAGCGCTTCTACCATTCTTTGATTTTTTCCATTGCTACCACACTTACCTAATACAACAAACCAATCAGGTAGCGCCGTAATCATACCTTCTGTCAAAAAATTCCCTACTAACTTACCATTGATTTTCATCATAATACCCTTTTTACTCTTACTCTTTCTATCAGGCTTTTCAGAATCCGCCTATAAATCTCCTGTCTCTTGTAAGCTTACAGTACAAAAGTATGAAAGAGAAAAGGCGGAAACAATTATAAATTTCAAACCATTCTATTTACCTCTCAAATACAGAATCATTTCTCTTGAACAAAAAAATAGCCCCGGTTCTTTCGAACCGAGGCTTAACATAAATTCAGTTGTGTGCTTTCTTCAAAGATTGGGAAACTATCTATTCAGTATATTCCCTCTTTCATTCAAGAACACTGCCTGTTCATGAAAATCGCTCGATAATATAATCACTTTGTAAAGTTTACCTTCCGAACGACTATAGGCTATAAAAGCCTCTTTAATCAGTGCTCCCTCACAGGATAACTCATCAATCACTGCCTCAGGAAGATTATTAACCTCGATTGGCGTAAAATCTTCCCGTGAGTCCCTCTGTTCCACTTTCGCAGATTTTTTCTTTAGAGGTTCATCTGCTTTTACTACTGAAAATCCCAATCCCATTACTATTACCAATGCTACTAATACCTTTTTCATAATTCTTGAAAACTTAATTGTTCTAGATCTACTAACTATAACTAAACATCTGAATATTATAATGCAATACACATGCCAGACATATGCCAATCCAGATCGACAACTCATTTTCAAGTAATTATATAAAAACAGCTTTCATTGGAATAGTGGAATATAAAGGAGTATTCCACATTTATTGTGGAAAAATTCCACAGAATCGCAAATTGATTACATACTTTTAAGTCACTTACTCATATCCGGAAGTCACTTCTCCTCCAGCTTCTCCTTGATACGATACAGGCGAGTAATAGCAGGATTGTAAAAAGCATCCGGATAGTGAGCTCTGATACAGGATAAATCAGATTCCACACAAAGCTTCACATCAAAAATACGCTCTGCCTTACTCAGTTCCAGCTCTTGAGGCAGCTGTGCAGCTTGCGCCCATTCCATTAATTCTTTCACACTCTGTTCGTCAAACTTATATTCCATATTACTCTTGTTTTTCCGCAAATTTACAACTTAAAGAGCATAAAACAAAACACACTCCTCCTTTCCGGCCGGCTCAATCCCTACTTATAGTGATAACCCTCTTCACAATACCTAAATCGAGTGATTGCCCCAAAGCAAAAAACCACCTATCTTTGCCATACATTAATTAGTCATAATTATTACGTAAGTCACATTTAAGTGAGATAAGCCAATCCGGCCGAAGTGATTCTCCCGGATTCCATTTTGTTGAGTTGTTATTTTAATTATCATACTGTTTAATTGTTGTATGTAAATAACGTATTCAAAAATAGAACAAAAACCGTCCGGCCTGTGAAGGTCGGACGGTTTTTGTTTTTTATCTGCGGATAATCTTTTCCGCCGCCGCGTTATCCATGAACAGCTCCACATTGTCAGCATGATGGGCTATGTAAGCAGCCGGACCCGTATCTCCCGAATAAAAGATGTCTTCTACAACCGGTCCCTTCACTCTTCCCGTTATCAGGAAGATGATTCTACGCGCATTCAAAATCGGCATTCCTGTCAGAGCTATCCTCTTTTGCCCGTTATTCGGATTAAAATTCGCCTCATATATATGATCTGTCGAAAGCAGTTCTTCCTGCCCCGGAAAAATAGACGATGTATGCCCGTCATTACCTGCTCCCAACAATACTACATCGAACACCGGAAAACCGTTCTTCACCGGCACCTCCTTCATTACCAGTTTCGAATAGCGGGCAGCCTCTTTCTTTGGATTATTCTCTCCCTGGATACGAAACACATTCTCGTACGGAATAGGTACGATACTCAGCAGCAACGACCTCATCATCCCATAATTACTATCCGAATTCTCAGGAGGCACACAACGCTCGTCGACCCAAAACACTTTCAATCGTTCCCAAGGAGTGATATCCGTATATTCATTCGCCCATAAATCAAACATCAGTGCCGGAGTGCTTCCGCCACTGAATGCAATGCAGAAGGTTCTGTCCGGTTCATCTAACATCAGTTTCACCAAATGTAATATCAGTGCGCGTGCCGTCTCTATGGACGAAGGGAAAATATAGGGTTTCATAATTCGCAGTATTGATCTGTGTTTGTTAAATTCTTACATGGATTGGTCCAGTCGGCACCATGTTCATGCATCATAGCTTCACTTTCCAAAGGTCCCCAAGTTCCTGCCGGATAGCCGTATAGCGGTGCCTCGGGATGTTCATTCCAATAACGCAAAATAGGGTCAAAGAAATGCCAGGATGCTTCTACGGCATCACTTCGTGTAAAGAGGGTCTGATCACCCAGAATACAGTCTTCTATCAGGCGGGCATAAGCATCTCCTCCGGGCACCCCTCCCAACTGATCATAACTGAAATCCATTGTAACCTGTTTGACCTCAAATCCCGGTCCCGGCACTTTCATACCAAATTTCAATACAATACCTTCATTGGGCTGCAAGCGAAGAATCAGTTTATTTGCCCTCGGACAATTACCACCCGCACAATGGAACATCTGATGCGGAGTTTCACGGAAGTGTACGACAATCTCCGTCACTTTCGTCGGCATTTGTTTGCCTGTCCGGATATAGAAAGGCACTCCGCTCCACCTCCAGTTACTGATCCCCAGTTTCATGGCGATATAAGTTTCGGTGCGCGAGTCCGGTGCTATATTCTTCTCTTCCCGGTACCCTCTTTTGTTTCCTCCGGCTGTATATTGTCCCCGGACAATGTGTTCGTTCAGATCCGTTTCAGTCAAAGGAGTCAGAGACTCGTATACTTTCACCACTTCATTACGGAAGTTATCTGCATTGAACACAGCGGGAGGCTCCATGGCAGTAAGTGCCACCAACTGGATCAGATGATTCTGCACCATATCCCGAAGAGCACCCGTGGTATCATAAAAACCGCCGCGTTGCTCGATTCCGAGATTTTCCACGGCGGTTACTTCCACATAATCTATATAGTTACGGTTCCATAAAGGTTCGAAAATACCATTGGCAAAACGAAAAGCCAACAAATTCTGAGCAGTTTCTTTACCTAAGAAATGATCGATTCGGTAAATCTGATGTTCATCAAATACGGAAGCATAAATTCGATTCAGTTTCTCGGCCGACTCCAGATCATACCCAAAAGGCTTTTCAACAATAATCCGCGCACGACCTTCATTCAGATGTACTGATTTCAGATGCAACGGAATCACGCCATACAATGATGGAGGTGTAGCCAGGTAAAACAACAAATCGTCCGGCCGGCTGTCCCCGCTCAGTTCTTCAATTCGCAGCCGAAGTTGTCCGTATCCGCTTTCCAATGCCGGGTCTATTGCCAGATAGTGAAGATGTCCAACGAAAGCGTCCATCTTCTCCTTATTCTGCTCTTCCGACTTCACAAATTTCTCCATCTCACTATAAATGTAAGTCCGATAGTCCGCATCCTCATAAACCGTACGTCCCACCCCGAGAATTTCAAATTCTTCCGGAAGACGCTTGGCTACATACAACGAATACAATGCCGGCATCAACTTACGCTTCGTCAAGTCACCCGAAGCACCAAAGATAGTCATTACAAATTTACTCATATTTCTTTTTCTGCTTATACATTATACGTACCCGACTTTGTATCTCCTCCGTGCCCAGTCCAGTTTTCATGGAAAAAGACTCCTCGTAACTCATCTTTTCGCTCGAATGTATGAGCACCGAAATAATCGCGCTGTGCCTGCACCAGATTAGCCGGAAGATCAGCAGACACCAACGAATAGAAATAATTCAAAGCCGAAGAGAAAGCCGGAACAGGCAGTTCCTCACGCATGGCCTGTGCCACCAGATTCTTCCACCCGGACAACAGCCCTTTGATCTCTTCTTCAAAATAAGGAGCCAGCAGCAGATGTTTAGGCTTTTCTTTTGCCTCAAATGCCGCAGCAATATCATTCAGGAAAACACTGCGAATAATACAACCACCTCTCCACATCCGTGCAATCGAAGCCAGATCGAGGCTCCATCCAAACGCATCGGAAGCGCGCTGCAATACCGCAAACCCTTGAGCATACGAAACCAGTTTCGAAGCATACAATGCCGCGAAAATCTCTTTTTCCGTATCTTGTTTATTATATACAGCCATCGAATGTTTAGATTGATACTGTCGGGCGGCGGTTTCACGCAGTTCCTTCTGAGCCGACAAGCTACGTTCAAAAACGGCCGTAGCTATCAATCCTAATGGCATACCTAATTCCATGGCGTTGATCACCGACCATTTACCTGTCCCCTTCTGACCGGCAGCATCCAGAATCTTATCAATCAGATAGGTCCCTGTCTTATCTTTATGACGAAGTATATTGCCTGTAATTTCTATCAGATAACTCCGCAACTTACCTTCATTCCAACGGGTGAACACAGATGCCATCTCTTCATTAGTCATATCCAGCAGTTCTTTCATCACCCAATAAGCTTCAGCAATCAACTGCATATCACCATACTCTATCCCGTTATGGATCATCTTCACAAAGTGTCCCGATCCGGCAGGCCCCACCCACTGACAGCACGGACTGCCATCGGGAGCTTTGGCTGCAATGCTCTGCAAGATGGGCTTTACCTCCTCCCATGCTTTTTCCGAACCGCCCGGCATGATAGAAGCTCCATTCAAGGCTCCCTCTTCTCCACCCGACACACCGGCACCGACGAACAGAAAGCCTTTCGACTCTGCCAGTTTCACTCTGCGGTTTGTATCTTCATAATTTGAGTTACCTCCGTCAATCAATATATCACCCGGAGAAAGGTATGGGAAAAGTTGCTCCATCAATTCGTCCACCGGACTACCGGCACGCACCATCATCATAATCTTACGAGGTACAGCAATTGAATTCACAAAATCTTTTATGTCCGTAAACCCCTCTATATGCTTATCTTTAGCCCTTCCATTCATAAAACGTTCCACCACGCCTTCTTCCACACCGGGCACCGTACGATTATACACCGATACGCTCCATCCTCTACTTTCCATGTTCAAGGCTAAATTTTCTCCCATTACAGCTAAACCAATCAGGCCTATATCTGTTTTATTCTGAGTTGCCATAATTGTAATATTTATCTAAATCAGTTGATATTTTGTTCTATTTCTTATTATCTATAACACATATCGAAAATATTTGTTCGGATAGTTTCAGAATAAAATATTACTTTTGTAACAAACTTCTAAAAACTCGTAATGAAGAAAATACACATCGGACTTTTACCACGTATCATCATAGCTATTATACTTGGTATCGCTATCGGAAATTTCCTGCCGACGCCTTTGGTACGGCTGTTCGTGACCTTCAACTCCATCTTCGGAGAGTTCCTCAATTTCTCCATTCCTCTTATCATCCTCGGCCTGGTCACCATTGCCATTGCCGACATAGGTAAAGGAGCCGGACGAATGCTACTTGTCACCGCACTCATTGCCTACGGTGCCACTCTTTTCTCCGGCTTCCTCTCCTATTTCACCGGAGCTGCCGTTTTTCCCTCACTTATTACACCGGGAGCACCTCTCGACGAGGTAAGTGAGGCCCAAGGTATTCTACCTTATTTCTCGGTCGCCATCCCACCGTTGATGAATGTCATGACCGCACTTGTCCTTGCCTTTACCCTCGGCTTAGGACTTGCCAGTCTGCACAGTGACGCTTTGAAAAACGTAGCACGCGACTTCCAGGAGATCATCGTACGCATGATCAGTGCAGTTATCCTCCCATTACTTCCCATTTATATCTTTGGCATCTTCCTCAACATGACACATTCCGGACAAGTATTCTCCATCCTGATGGTATTTATTAAGATCATTGGCGTCATTTTTGTACTACACATCTTTCTGTTGGTCTTCCAGTACTCTGTTGCAGCATTGTTTGTCCGTAAAAACCCGTTCCGCTTGTTGGGACGGATGCTGCCGGCTTATTTCACCGCTTTAGGCACTCAGTCATCAGCCGCCACCATCCCTGTTACACTCGAGCAGACCAAGAAGAACGGTGTATCAGCTGATATAGCCGGATTTGTCATCCCGCTTTGTGCCACTATCCATTTATCCGGAAGTACCCTGAAGATTGTGGCCTGCGCTTTAGCCTTAATGATGATGCAAGGCATGCCTTTCGATTTTTCCTTGTTTGCAGGTTTCATTTTCATGCTTGGCATCACGATGGTTGCTGCTCCCGGTGTCCCCGGAGGCGCTATTATGGCTTCTTTAGGCATCCTCCAGTCCATGCTCGGTTTCGATGAATCGGCCCAGGCATTGATGATCGCCCTTTATATCGCTATGGACAGTTTCGGTACAGCTTGTAACGTAACCGGTGATGGAGCCATCGCTCTGATTATAGACAAGATCATGGGGAAAAGAAAAACTCCCGAAAGCTTTTAATAGCTATCGGGAGTTCACCCTGTTTGGTTATTAATTCCGCTTTATAATGTCATAGCCTGCCCACCGATTACACCGGCTACAGCACTTGCCACAGCAATAATCAACTTCAATATAATATTCCATCCCGTTTTCTTCATATTCTTCATACCTCCTTTCATTTGCAATCATTATTATATCTACAATAAACTTTATCAAGCTGTCGGATCATCTACAATATCTCCATCTCCACTACCCGATCCACCATTAATTGCTCCCCCTATCGCACTGACTTTCTGGAATTCCACTCCCTGAAGCAAAGCACGGGTAGTGCCGATAGCTGCGGGACGAGTATATTCCGGAGTAAACAGACAACGAAGAGCCGCCACCTGATTCGGATTCACCTCTTCCTCTTGATCCACTCCATTCCCTTGTGTACAAGCTTTCATCGTGAAAGTGCCTAATCCCTCCAGACGTACCGAACGGCTATTTAACAACTCTTTACGCATGGCAGTCATCAGGTTACGAATCACATTATGAACATCACCCGGTGTCAACGATGATTTTTCAGCTATTACTTCGGCCAACTGTTGTGAAGTTACCATTTTTCCAACTTTCACCAGAGTGAGGTGCCACTGTTTCTTTCCCTCTTTAGTTTTCAACTGCGATTGTCTCGCTCTATAAAATAAAGGCATAATTTTTCTCCTTCTTTACTAATGTTACTACTACGTTTCATTCATGTTTCGTTGATCAACACTGCAAAGATGAAGATTTACAAATTATCGGCAAAGGAAAGAACGGTCCGGAAAGCAGTTTTCTCAGAAAAACTTATAACACACTGATTATCTGTATCATAATTCTAAGCTCTTCGTTCAAAACAGGTGCATACACATGTACCCAATATCAGTTAAGTTTTAGTTCATCCGACAAATGCATAGTTCCAGTACAGAAAGTCTCACAATAGTAGTAATATATAGATATTATTTTTAAATTTTGCAATTAAATAGTAATATTCCACCATGTATAAGTAAAGCGGACTATATTACCAACCAATAGATAATGCTACTTTTAGCGAAACGCATAAAGGAGTATAGGCTTGCCGCACGGATGAGCCAAAAGGAAATGGCGGAGAAATCCGGTGTGAGTCTTGCTACTATAAGCCATTTTGAACAAGGTGTCAATCAGAACATGACCCTAAATAATTTCATATCATTGTTGCGGATAATCGGCATGGAGCAACGTATAAGTGATTTACTGCCTGAGTTGCCCATGCCACTAATGGCACTGAAACAACTAAATAAATTCATTCCCCAAAGAGTAAGGAGAAACAATAATGATACAAAATCTTGATGTGTTTTTATGGAATCGGAAAGTGGGTACATTGGTAGCCTATAAGGAGAAATACGTAGACAAGGTAATCAGTGTTGTCAGCAACTACCAGCGATATGAGCACATAGCAGGAGTTGATGCCTATTGTTTTGTAACTCTATTATTTTTCGACTGTAACTTCTTTTATTTTTTAGACCATATTAGATCTATGGCAGAAAGCATAATATTGACAATATCACTTCGCTTGATGCAAGTAAAAGAAACGCTTCATAAATAGAATATAGACCAAACTCAGCGCAATAATGGTACCCGACAAATACCCATATTCATTCCCCGGAAATAGAAGATACCCGGCTATAACTACTGCCTGCCCCAACATATACACCAATGAAACCACCACGTGAGGAATTTTCAACTCATTTGCCATAATCTGATACAAATGTTTCCGATGTGGCAAACCAATATTCTCATGCAACATCAACCGATGAATTATTGTCAGCACACTATCCACCCCATAGACTGCCAACAAGACAATCCAGCTGAAATTTTCCGTACGGATTATCAGCATACCGATCAGAAAGAGAATCACGAAAGCAATGCTAACCGAACCTACATCCCCCGCAAAACACTTTGCCTGTTTCCGGAAATTGAAGAAGTTAAAGACCAACACAGCACAAAGCATGGTATAAATCAAAGCCGGCTCTACAAATGGAACATATGCCCCATTTATAAATGCTAATGCCACCAGCACCACCAACGAGTATCCACCTGTAATGCCATTAATACCATCCATGAAATTATAGGCATTGATAATCCCTGTGCAAATAATCAAAGCAACCACAATGGTCCACCAAGGCAGGCTGAACAACCCCCATTGATAGAACATCAAAGCCATCGCCGTAAAATGAAACACCAAACGTAACCCCTGAGAAGTAGAACGAATGTCGTCTACAAAACTGATAAAAGTAATCAATGTCAAAGCCAGCATAAACCAAGGATACTCAAACTGATTCGTCAGAAAGTAAGCTAATGCGCCAAAGAAGAAAATAATTCCTCCCCCTCTCAAAGTGATCCGGGTGTGCGAACTCCGCTCGTTCGGTTTATCGATGATATTGCATTTATCAGCAATACGGAAATAAAAAAGTTCTACTAAGAATAGCAGAACTAAGATTATTAAATAGTACATAACTTATTTAGTTTCTTGAAATGAACGAATGGTTTTAATCAACCCCTCTTTAGCTGTCACAGGCATTTTATCAATCCCGAGAGCAGCTTTGATCTTAGCATTACTTACCACATAATTCTCCGTCAGTTTACGAAGCCTTTCCGTATTCAGTGGCAAATGGAGTAAAGTTCCCAGTCCGGCACATCCTTCCATAAAGCCCTTATTCATCTTCCAGATATGGGGCTGTTTTCCCATTGCCTCACACATGATGGCAATCAACTCATTTGTTGACAAAGCTTCATCATCCCCCATGTGATAAATGCCCGTAGGTACCTCTTTAGTCAATAATCCCTCAATCACATAGCATAGGTTATCAATTGAAGTAAACGAACGACGATTTTCGAAGTCACCCAATGGCCAGGGAATTCCTTTTTTCACCACATTATACAATAGATTCAGATTTCCTTTATTCCCCGGACCATGAATCATACAAGGTCTTAATATATAAACCTGTTTTTCTGTAACCGAAGTCATCTCCCGAAAAGGAGAACACTCGCAGGAAGAGACAGCAGGAAATACACAATGTTCCTTTATATACTCTTCAGCTCTTATTTTACTTTCCCCATAAGGACCAACAGGAGCTGGAATAACATCCTCAGTAAGCATATCTCCCACTACACTATCCGCCGCAGCTTTTACTGAACTAAAAAATATGAATTTCTTCGCAGAAGACTCCAAAAAGAAATCAAATATCTTTTGAGTCAGACCGGTATTAATATCAAAATAAGACTGAGCAGCTGATTGGTTTTTCGTATCATGAGCTTTTCCGGCAAGATGAATGATTGCATCAAATTGGGGGAGAGTTTGTAATGGGAATGACTCTGGATCAATATCTTTCCAACAAAATGTTTTCAGTACACCTTCTCTTGTCGGACACACGATATCAAGTCCGTAAAGGTTGTGTTTAATTTTTAAATTATTAATCAGATTAGTGCCTACAAATCCATAAGCCCCTGTAATAAGAATATTCATTTAATTCCATTATTAAAATAAATCACTCAGATTGAAAAACTTCTATTAAATTATCAATTATCTTTTTCTTTGCAAAAGATAATTGATAATATTCCTTCCCGGCTCTCCCTTTTTCATACAGCATATTTCTATCTATTCGAGATAATCTTTTCACATTGTTTGCCAACGATTCAAAATCTCCGGCATTAGCTGTAAAGCCACAGTTTGCCTCCTTTATTATTTCATTACCAATACCATTTATCATAGAAATAATAGGTTTTCCAAAAGCCATATAAGATTGTATCTTTGATGGAATAGTTAAAGAGAAAATATTCTGATCTTTTAAAGAGACAAGCATTACATCTGCATGAATAAATAGATCCGGCATGTCTTCCAAAGGATAGCGTCCTAATAAAAAAACAGTATCACATAAATTCAACTCTTTAACTTGCTGCTCTACAAACTCTTTTTTTCGTCCATCGCCAACAATTACCCACTTAATATCTTTATACTCTTTGGTCCGAATGGCAGCTTTCAATATTGAATCAAAATCTTGGGCCTCTCCTATATTACCGGCAAACATTACAACAAATCCATCAGGGATCAACGACTTAAAATGTTCCTTATTAATCAAAGAATCATCAGTGAACAAATCTTCAGCCCAGTTAGGAATATAACTAATTTTATGCTTATAATCTCCTTTTTGCAGTATGGACCGACTAAAGGCTTCCGACTGTATACAAATCCCATCGACTTTTTGATAGATACTTTGTACCATCTTAGTTAATATCCGATATACTAAACCAGAATTCATCTTACCCGCAGCGGACACACTTTCAGGCCACAAATCCTGAACCCAAAGATAAGCACGACTACCAAACAGCTTTTTGTGAAGTAGAGCTGCATACACCTGAGTAATAGGAGAAATTGCAAATGTTAAAGAAACATCAAACTTTCGCTTATGAAAAAGTATATATAAACAAGAAAACAATACAAAAGACAAATAATTCGATGCCAAACGCAACCCTGAACCTTTACCACGAGGTATTAACGGAACACGAATCAGTTCAATACCTTTATAATATTCTTTTTTATAGCCCCAAAAGCTATATCCCTTATAAATAGCCCCTTGAGGATAATTAGGTTTTCCTGTTAAGACTGTCACTTCGTTACCCCGTAATACAAGCTCTTGCGCCAAATCATTAACACGAAATGTCTCTGGCCAGAAGTATTGGGAAACCAATAATATTTTCATAAATATAGAGTTCGGTATAGCTCCTGTTTATTCTGCATCCAATCATATTGTTCCCGAAGCATCTCTTCATATCCGGGTACAACATAACTAAATCTTGCGGACTTTGCGATCGACTTATCAATTCCATTTCCATCAAATGGCAGGATCTCAACATCTTGTTTGTGCCATATACGGGAAAACAGATGTAACAAATCATATTTACTTATACCAAGGCCATTACTCAGTTGTATCAAACCGGTTACTCCCTGATCGATGGCCACATCAATGGCTTTCGCCAATTCCAGAGTGGTCACACCTCCCCAAATAGCAGTCTGAAAACCATTCACACAACCATGCTGATGCATAAACCAATGAAACAAGCCTTCGCCATTCTCCTTCAATTCAGGACCTATGATAGAAGTACGGATTGTCAGATCTTTGTCATTGATTATCTCACCGAGTGCTTTGCTACGACCATAAACATCGTCAGCATCCCGGAAATCAGTTTCTGAATAGTTGCCTTTTTTACCGGAGAAAACACAATCCGTACTGATATGAATCAACTTTGCTCCCACTTCATCCGATAGTTTCTTGAGCAAATGAGGGAACCATGCATTTATCAGAATAGCATTGTCCGGATGTTCTCTGGAACCTCTTATCAATACGCCAATACAATTCAGGATAAAATCGGGACGGACTTCACGAACGAGCCGACTGACAGCATCCCCATCCGTCACATCCACAACGATACTATCATCAGTCAATTGGGTACGATAAACTACATTCACAAGATCGTATTTCCCCGTACATTGCAGATAATAATAAGCCATATGCCCGGCCATACCTGTGGCGCCGAACAACAGAATCTTCTTTTTAACCATAAAAAATAAAAAAACAGGAACTAGATTTCTTTATGCCAAACCGTACGGTTGACATAATCTGTATAGGAAAGAATGATACGGACTACTTTTTTAGATACATTATCCGAAGCATAATCAGGAATAGAGTGAATTACGTCTGCACCTTCTGTATACTGGGAAGTTACAATTTCGATAGACTCCAGAATACGGTCACTATTCAATCCGGTCATGATCAGCGTCCCTGCATCCATACCTTCAGGTCGCTCGTGTGCCTGACGGATAGTTATAGCCGGAAAATGAAGAATAGAAGATTCCTCCGTGATCGTACCACTGTCAGAAATAACACAAAAAGCATTCTGTTGAAGTTTGATATACTCCATGAAGCCAAAAGGTTTCATAAACTCAATCATCGGATTGGAATTAATAAAGCCAATAGATTCCAACTTTTTGCGGGTACGGGGGTGGGTGGAAACAATCACCTTTTTATGATATTTGTCCACAATGGCGTTCAGAGAAGAAAGCAGGTCGGAAAAGTTCTTCTCGGAATCCACATTTTCCTCACGATGCGTACTTACAATAAAGTAATCACCTTTTTTCAACCCCTCTTTTTCTAAAACATCATTCTCTTCTATTTCCGCCTTATGATAGATCAAAACCTCTGTCATTGGCGATCCGGTTTTGATCACGGTCTCCGGACGTAACCCTTCAGCCAGCAAGTATTTACGTGCATGCTCTGAAAGAGGCATATTGATATCACTCAAATGATCCACAATCTTACGATTGATCTCTTCAGGAACACGCTGGTCAAAACAGCGGTTACCAGCCTCCATATGAAAAATAGGAATCTTACGCCGTTTTGCGGAAATCACGGAAATACAACTATTAGTATCACCATACAACAATAAAGCATCCGGTTTCACTTGTTCCATCAATTCATCCGATTTACGGATTACATTGGCTATCGTCTCTGCGGCATTCTTTCCGGCAGCATCCAGAAAATAGTCCGGCTTACGGATGCGAAGTTCCTGAAAAAAGATTTCATTCAGTTCATAATCGAAATTCTGACCGGTATGGACTATAATATGTTCAGTGTATTTGTCCAACTCAGCCATCACACGACTCAACTTTATGATCTCAGGACGAGTTCCGACAATCGTCATTACTTTAAGCATACATCCTCTTTTATCATATCAAGTTTTAATAACAGCTGTTTCATACCGTCCACATCCAAACGATGGGTATTATGTGAATGGTAGTCCTCGAATTTAGAGACCTTCTCTTGTCCTTCCACAAAATATTTATCATAATTAAGATCACGGGCATCACAAGGTATCCGATAATAATTACCCATATCTTCCGCCTTGGCCATTTCCTCACGAGTCACTAATGATTCATAAAGTTTCTCACCATGGCGTGTACCGATAACACGTACGGGGGTATCCATTTTGTAAAGTTCCTTTAAAGAACGGGCTAACGTATCAAGAGTAGCTGCAGGTGCTTTTTGGACAAACAAGTCACCATTATGCCCATGCTGAAAAGCATAAATCACCAGATCAACCGCATCATCCAGTGTCATCATAAAACGGGTCATGTTCGGATCGGTTATTGTGATATCCTTACCGGCCTTCATTTGCTCCACCCACAAAGGAATCACTGATCCGCGGCTTGCCATCACATTGCCATAACGGGTACAGCAGATGGTAGTTTGACCACCCTCTCCCATTTGACGTCCTTTAGCAATAGCGACCTTTTCCATCATAGCTTTACTGATCCCCATAGCATTAATAGGATAACAAGCTTTATCTGTCGAGAGCACAACTACATTCTTGACCCCATGTTCGATGGCTGAATCAAGCACATTCTCAGTACCTAATACGTTTGTCCGAACAGCTTGAACAGGAAAAAACTCACAAGAGGGAACTTGTTTCAAAGCTGCAGCATGAAAAATATAATCCACATCTTTCATAACACCATCTACAGAACGCTTATCACGGACATCACCTATATAAAATTTAACTTTCTTATTTTGAAGGTGATGGCGCATATCGTCCTGTTTTTTTTCATCACGAGAGAATATTCGAATCTCTTTTATATCTGAGTCTAGAAATCTCTTCAAAACCGCATTACCAAAGGAGCCTGTCCCACCAGTAATTAAAAGTACTTTGTCTTTAAACATACAAGATATATTTTAAAAATTTATATTTTCAGTAATTGCATCCAAATATAATTGCGCCACTCGCCTATCTGTCAAATTACGAACAGTATTCAAAGCATTAAAAGAAATAACTTTTCTTTCTTCAATAGATAAATTATTAATATGCTTTATTATATTTGACAATTCAATAGCATCTCCAGCTTTACAAAGAAATCCATTTACACCATGCTCTATAATTCCATCCATACCTTCTCTTTCAGATGCAATAACTAAACATCCTTGTGCCATAGCTTCTAAATAAACTAGTCCAAATGTTTCATTTTCACTTATCATAACGAAGCAATCTGCAGCAGTCATTTTTTCAAAAACTTGTTCTCGGGATAAATGTCCCAATAAATGAATACAAGATTCCAAGTTAAATGATTGAATCATTCGTTTTATTTTCTTTACTTCTGCACCTTTACCTATTATATTTAAATCAAAATCATCTAAAGGAAAAGCAATTCTCAAAGCTGTTATTAATGCAACTGGATGTTTGCGTTTAATTAGCGAACCAACATATATAAAATGATTACATAAAAGATTAAAATTTTTACATGATTTATTATTTAAATATTTTTCAGGAATACCTGAATAACACATAAAAGACTTTTTGGGAGAGCCATATTGATTTTCAAATTGTTTTTTTATTGGTAATGACCTATATCCCCATATATCAATTCGATCTATCAGCCGACGATAGTTATTAGGATATATTTCTTTAAACTTATCCCCATTACCATGAAGAATCATACAGGCTTTAGCACCATAAATTTCTTTCAGCTTATTTATAATTTCAATATTTTGATATGGGAAATGTCCCGTTATAATATCTGGTACAAAACCAACTTCCAAATTAGATTGTATTATTTTATCAATTTGCACATTAATTCTTTTAGGCGAATATTGCATCCTGGGAAATAATTTATAAATAGGGAAACGATGTATAGTAACTCCCTCTAAAACATAAGTCGTATCTTGGGTGATTCTTTTTGTAGCAACAAAAGCCGCACCTTTACTTGCTATTCGTGCTTCAAAAACATGTGCTAACCAATGAAAAAATCTCATATAAATAGGATAACTATAAATAACTCTCACCTCACATCCCAACTTGACCCACTCCCTAGCAAAATAATGACAAACGCTAGTACTATTTAATAAGTCCAAATCAAGTGATGGATAAATATTTGTCAACAATAAAATCTTACACTTCCTTGTCATAAATTACATTTATATTATATTGGGAAGAATTAGTTTCTGCCCCAAATGCAGGTCAGTTTCATATATTCGTTTTGTGTCAAATCCTCCACTAGGAGTGAAGGTTAATTCACCAAATATAACATTACCATTTTGGAGGTAAAAATCAGCTCTAACAAATGGAAATGGCTTAGATATTTTATTAGCATAGTAAAACATCTCATCCAATCCTTTGGGTTTAGGAAAACAGAAATCATCAGAAATATTTAATGCGTCTACACTTAATTTCATTAATGTCCAGTTCCTATCAAAATAGTAGAATTTAGGATCTCCCGATTCTCGTCCATAGCAAACCATTACATATTCAGCTACACCATTAAAACAATAGATCTTATAATCTTCTAATGAAGAGTGTCCTTCTGTAGGTTCAATAAACTGTTCGCATATTATTTTCCGCTCTTTTTTGATTCTATACTGAAATTCTGAATACAAAAGATGTTTATTACTTTTTCCCCAAACTCTCAATTGCTTTGAAACTTTAGTAATATTCAATAGCTTTTTATCTTGACAGATAATATTAAATCCATTACAGAAATTCCATTTTAAAACAAATTTATCAGGTAATTTATCCCATGGGATTTCATTTACATTATTATAAACACCATATATATCATTCAAAATACTTCCACACCCTTTAGATTTTATATATTCTCTCACAGTGTATTTATCAGCACATATTTTGACAAGTGGATCATTATTATATAAGTTAAGTTTTAACCACTGAATTTTTTCATTGAGTGTTTGAGGATTTTTTAAATTTAAATTCCGCTTAAAGCATAATCGGTATAATATTTTAACACTCACTTTGGGAGATATTATTGATATCAGTGGTATAATAAACTTTACCAAACGAGACAGTAATTTAGAAAACATATTCTTCCTGCAAAACATATAAAATTAAAGTATTGAAACCAATTGTTGCATTGATTTAATATTAAACTTCTCTGGAGTTCTTCCTATTCTTCTAAAATCAATATTAACTAATGATGAGGCAATCTCAATCAGTGCATTTGTTACTGGAGTTTGCACGCCCGCTAAACTGCCAAATGAACTTAACAGAACTAGCCCATTAGCAACATCCTCTAAAAGATATCTAGAATATATAGTAGTCGGGCCTTTAGGTCCGCCATCCTCTCCATATGATTTAAAAACGTCTAAAGAGTCTTTTGTCAAATCTTCCTCATTACGCCATTTTGCTACATCAAGATAGCTAGCTGGTACACCAGAATATTTTTTAATAACAGTATTTTTTTCCTCATCCAGTTTAGTTATCAGATTCCAGATAGAAGGGCTAAAAGCCTCTTTATACATCCAAAATTCTCCTTTAGAATATTCGATTCTGCTCGCAGACATAATAGTTCCTACCGTATGTACTACTAAATTGGGATTATGTAGTGCTGATTCAATAACATTTGAACGCAGATATCTATACGTATCAAATAAATTACTAGCAATTGCTAACCCTTGAGATGACTGATTTTGAGGTAAAAAGCCTAATGCATTACGAACATTCTTAAATAAAATAGTAACTGTTCCTGGCTCAATAATTCTAGCATCATAAGGAGTAGACTCTCCTTCAGCAATAATCACTGACTCATCAAAAATATACTGCCTAAAATATAAACTTCCCAAATTACCAGGAATTACAACCAATAATTTAAGCGTTTTTGGTATAAAAGGTGCTATCAACTTGGCAATACTCTCATGATTAATACTTTGGGTCATTATCATTATTACTTCTGAATCATTCAGTGCCTCTTTTACATTTCTAGTAGCTAAAATTATATTTTGAAATGATTTTTTATTATTATTTGTATGATCTACACCCCAAATTCCACCATTTTTTTGGATTATATCAAAATTTTCATCATGCATTGCATGTGACGTTTTCAAAAGTGTTACAGAGTGTCCATTTTCAGATAACTTAAAAGCATGGGCACATCCCGAATTTCCACAACCGATAATAGTTATTTTCATATCTTTATTTATTTGTATATATAATAATCAATGAATTTCCAATCTAAAATCTGGTACCAACCGTACAAGGTAATCATTAGCTTCCTCAATATTAGAAATGTCATGAATAATTATATTTCCATTTATTTTCCCCAAAAACTTTCGCGTAAACATATTTTTTATCCCTCTAGATAATTTCCAAATTAAACGAATTACAAAATAATAGAGAAATCTCTTTTTTTCCTTTGAGAAGCCAATGGCTACCCTCCAATAAGATAAATGGTATATAGTAAAGTCTGCCAACATTAATTCATAATTAACTTTTGCAATTAATTCCTCATGCCCCATATACCTTAATGATTTTATACCTGCTTCTGGCCAAGCAAATCTTCCAGCCCATATAGGTGGTATTCGTCTTTCCCACTTATTTTTTACGTCTCTATCAATAAAAGGTACATCCTCAATATTAGCAATCCTTCCTTTCAATTTATGAATTCCCCCTCCTGTCATTTTAGATGTTCCTGTAATTACTATTGGAAAATCTATATACACAAAATTATGGACCAAAAAACATAAAGCTACTCCATTAGCCATGTCTGGAGAAGGACCTGGAAAAAACGTTTGCCCCTTTGAATAAATTTGATCCAACACACTTCTTTTTATAATACCAGTATATACTAAAGGTATATCACCTCTTGTTTGAAATCCTTGTTTCATTATATTATCAAGGGCTTGAAGTGGATCTCGTCTATAAACTCTTTGTGAGTACTTTTTATAAAGTAGAGTTTGGGAAAAGTCACCAGATATATTTTTATTATAGTCACCCCAATAATATACTGTTTGACTTGACATCAATGCATCAATATTGTTTTGCTTCATCCAAAAAACACAACTTAATATATGCGATGTTACTCCATCATCATCTCCAATAAAACAAACATATTCACCCGATGAATGTAAAATTGCCAAATCTGCATTTGCAGACATAGATAGATTTCGCGAATCATATAAGTACGTCACATTAGAATAATCTCCATCTTTTAAAAAGTTTAATATTTCACTATTGCATTCAGAATTATCTTGTATCACTAATTCAATATTCTCCGATTTAAAACTGCTTATTAAAAGAATTAAATGTTTCAAATAAAAATAACGATTTTTTGTTGGTACAACAATACTTAACAATGGCTTCATTACTATATATATTATTTATTTATAATTGTTTTATAAGGAACTATTTTATTATCTTTTCCATTAATTGTTATTGAAAAATAAAATAAAATTGAGAAGATTAAAGAAACACCAATAATACATATAGCCCTATTATTTCGTATATGTAGTCGAGATATGCTTAATGGAATAAGAACTATGTATATAGGAGTAAAATAGTAAGAAACTCGGCTTAGAGGCATAACAAGAGGAGTACCATTAAACTGATATATCAATAGCAGCAGTACCAATGAAATAAAATTTACATTATATAATATTGCTTCTTTCTGAGTTTTATTTTTACAACCTAAATCTAATATAAAAAATAGAATAGATAAGAAAAGCAAGAAATAAGTAGTTGGTGATATATCTGAAAAAAAATCAGTAAATTCTAAATATATTGAGTAAAAAGATATACTTATTAAATGAGCTACAATACTAGAACCTAATAAAAGAACAGCTAAAACCAATAACTTTGTAATCCAAGGATAGGAATGTCGTAAAATAAAATACATCGGTATTAATACAATAAATGATGCATGAACAAAGTAAGTAGTAATTAAACAAATCAAAATATAAGGCTTAAATTTCCTCTTCAATATAAGTTCTAAAGAGTAAAGGAATATATAAGTTCCTAAAGCTTGTCTTATTATATTAAACGTGTTAAAATAGTACTGTCCAAAACTATAAAATATTAGCACAGACAAGAATATATATGGAGAGTTGATTTTAACATATCGAGAAAAAAAGAAAATAGTTAAAAAAGAGAACAAAATAATAAAATATTCATACGGGAATCCCCAATAATTAAAGATGTAAAAGAACAATGCAAACCCAGCCTCTTTTATTCTAATATTCGGCACGGAAGACTCTTCATATAATTCAGCATAGTTAACATAATCAACTCCTACATCATAACGAATTGCCGACACTAATAAAAGTAAGAATAGAATAAAATAAAAAAGCAACAATTTATTTCTAATACTTATTATAGAACATTCTATCATCACACAAAGAAATATGAAAAATAAAATCAAAATATAAATAAGCATTAAAAACAGAATATAAATAGTTATAACAGCAACAGATAATTATTTCAAGAAAAAAACCTTTCTTTTATTAATTTGTAATATATAGCATATCCTTCCAAGCGTAAAAAATGAGCTATTACTAAATAAATTACTAAATATGCCGAAACACAAATAATTATTGATAAGATAATAAGATCTGATTGAATAAATAAATAAATTATATAAACTATTATACCAGTAAAAATAGACAGTAACAAATTTGGAGAGATATCATTTATTTGCTCTTTAAGACCATAACCAATAACCTTTTTTGATGCAAAAGAATTAATAAAAAAAGCAATATAAGCAGTTGAAGCAATTCCCCACATCATACCCCAAATACCTAATTGGAATCCTACATATATAATTATTAACCCAGTAATTTGTTTTATCAATTGAACAGTAAAAAAGATATTACTCTTACGCAAAGCTCTAAATAGATTTAAATTGCCTGTATTAATAACTACAAACATTCCCCATACACACAAAATCTGAAGATATGGAATTGCTCCTATCCACTTTTCTGTAAATAATAACAACATGAGAGGCTTTGCTATCAAAATCATTAAAATCATTAATGGAAAATTTAGAAATGATATAGAACATATTGATTTCCTCATTCCCGTTTTAAGTTTCTCCCTTTCATTCTGAAGTTGTGAAAAAACAGGAAAAGAGACCTGATTCACCACTGTAGACAAGCTGGTAGTAGGTATCTCTTCAATTTTTTTGGCTTGTGTATAAAAACCAAGTTCCTTAGGTAAAAAGAAATGCCCAATGATAAGCGACTGAATATTAACATATATTGTATCTAAAACATAGGTCAATAGCAGTAATCCTCCAAAACTAAACAATTCTTTAAATGATTGCCAACTGAAAAGTAATGAAGGACGCCATTTACTCATAACCCAAAGAGCAGCACATTGCACAAAACTAAGTATTAGCATCTTAAACACTAGACTCCACACTCCAAAGCCTAACAATGCAAAAACAATACCAGCAATAGATCCTAAGATTGTTGATATTAAACTTATTTTTGCAAGCAATCTAAAATTCAATTGTTTATATAACAAATTCACCTGAACCATACATAGTGCATTTACTATAAGCACAACTCCCTGAACTCTAAGCACATCACATAATAAAGGTATCTTATAAAATACAGATATGGAAGGAGCAAAATAAAAAAGCAAAATAAACAAAAATATAGATAGAATTAAATTCCAGTAAAATATAGTCGAACAGTCTTCTTTAGTTGGATTATTTTTCTGAATCATGGCTGAACCAAATCCTCCATCAATAAAAGTATTAGAGACCTCAATAAAAACCATCAGCATACCTATGCACCCAAAATCTTCAGGAGTTAAAAGTCGCGCTAGTATAATATTTCCAATAAAAGAAATCACCATAGTACCAAAACGTTGTACAGCACTCCATAGCATACCTGAAATAGTTTTCGATTTAAGATCCTCAGTCATATATCACCTGACTTATCCTATGCTATAATATTGAAAACCATATTCTTTCATTTCTTGCTTATCATAAATATTTCTACCATCAATAATTAAAGGAGTATTCATCACTTTATTCAAAATATCCCATGATGGAATCCTAAACTCCTTCCATTCAGTAACTACTAAAAGCGCATCTGCATCAACAACACACTCATATTTGTCAATACAATAAGTAACAACATCCCCCATTATCTTTTTGCATTCCGACATTGCAACTGGATCATACACGCGTATCAGACAACCTGCTTTCAATAATAGATGAATCAAAACAATAGCTGGAGACTCACGTATATCATCTGTTTCAGGCTTGAATGAAAGTCCCCAAATCGAAATAATTTTAGCAGTTAATTTTCCATCAAAATGTTTTAATAGTTTATCATACAAAATTGTTTTTTGATTTTCATTCACATCTTCTACAGCTTTCAATACCTTCATATTATAGCCATGTTGCTTTGCTGTTTTGATAAGCGCTTTCACATCTTTAGGAAAACAAGAACCACCATAGCCACAACCTGCATACAAGAATTTACTACCAATACGAGCATCTGCACCAATACCTTTACGGACCATGTTAATATCAGCCCCCACAAGTTCACACAAATTTGCTATATCATTCATAAAACTTATTCGAGTGGCTAGCATAGAATTAGCAGCATATTTAGTCATCTCAGCAGAGGCAATATCCATAAAAATAACTCTAAAACTATTAATAAGCATAGGTCTATATAGGCGAGTCATTACCTCTTTAGCTCTATCTGACTCGACCCCAATGACAACACGATCTGGCTTCATAAAATCGTTTATTGCACTACCTTCTTTTAAAAACTCAGGATTAGATACTACATCGAACTCAATATTTATCTTACGTTTATCTAACTCTTCTTGTACTACAGTTTTTACTTTTTGGGCAGTACCAACTGGCACCGTACTTTTAGTTACCAAAACCAAATACTTATCAATATTTCTTCCAACGGTACGGGCCACCTCAAGCACATACCTCAAGTCAGCACTTCCATCTTCATCAGGAGGTGTCCCCACTGCACTAAATACGATTTCAACATCCTTTATACAGGATGCCAAATCTGTTGCAAAACGTAACCTCCCAGCATTGATATTACGGGATACTAAACTATCTAACTCAGGTTCATAAATAGGTATTATTCCATTTTTCAACTTATTGATTTTATTTTCATCAACATCAATACATGTAACATTATTGCCCATTTCAGAGAAACATGCACCACTTACTAAACCAACATATCCAGTACCAATTATCGCTATATTCATAACATTAATACATTTTCTTACACAGTATCCTTATAAAATGTAAAGAATTAATTCATTAAAACAAAATAAGAAAAATCAAATTAATCATAATTCAAATCACTTAATCTCACTGTTAGGATATTGATTCTCTTCAAGATTAATTAATTCTTTCATAATTTCACATTCTTCTTTCAAAAGTTCTTTATCTTTCCAACTTTCTATGATAGTATGCGCCTCTTTCGCCAACTCCTCTTCAAATACCTCACCATAACAATAAGTCAACAATTGGCATTTCAATAAAGTAGCAGGAAGTTGCTCAAGCACATCCCAACAACGATTGAGAACAACTTGCTTTTTCTCCTCCTTGTCACCCTGATTATAGATGGTTGCATTGTAACCCATCAATAATGCCAAACAGATGTTTGCCTCCTCTTCGGGAGTAGCACCGCGCTGAGGATACAACGCATCGGATTGTTCTAAAACTTCTTTGTTCAACTGACGGAAATGATCGGTATAAATAGGAGCACCATCCACACCTAAATAGAGTAACTCGTGCGCGAGACTCTGTAATTGTTCAATTTGAGAAGTGAGTGTATTCATAACTTAAATGACACGTAAATAACTTTTAGGAACTTTGACGCTGGCGCTCAATACACCGGCAATACGAATAACAACATAAGTTTTGTTGGCCTCGCTGGCAAGTTCGCCCTCGACACCACAGAAATCACCTTTAACTACCTGAACCCTGCTACCGACAGATAAATGGTCATTATCGAAACTGACACCATTCGGATCTAAATCCATGACAAATATGAAGTCCTGCATCTGTTTATCAGGAACTATCAGCATAGCCCTGGTAAGCAGGTCTTTCATATAAAAAAGCTGGATATTGTATTTATTAGAAATATCACAAGCATCTTGCTTGGTAGCTTGGATGAAGATAAGATTCTTAATAACAGGGACTTCCACCCGTTTTCGACGATACTTCAACTGCCGGATGACAAATTGAGTGGGAAGATAGTAATTGAGATCAAGTTCAGTCTTCAATTTTTCAAGAGAGTCACGAATAGCAAACTCTTGTTTATCTCGGGTACGGGCGGCAAACCAATACTTCTGTTGTTCAGACATTTACAATTTATACTTGGGGAAAATTTCCTTTGTTTCGGGTGCGCTTCGCGGTTTGAACGAGACATCTTTTCTCTTTCAAACCGTCAAATTTTACGAAACATTTTTAGAAGTTGAGAACGAACGAATGTGTTTCAAAAAACGTTCGTCTTTTGAAACAGCATTTTTGAATTTTTTTTCGATGAAAAAATGAATATTGTAAAGTAGCTGAGCAGAAAACTTTTTCTTCTCTATATGTATTTGAAAATCAATAACATAAAATCTTTGATAAAATTTTATCCACTAAATATTTTGTACATTAAAACAGACTCCTTACCTTTGTTCAATCAAACGAACGTTTTTTGAAACAACACCTATATCTTAAGATAAACAACTAATAACAAGATCCTTACACTTCAAGATTCTCCCTTTAAGCTAAAAAACTCCGGTATTCTTTTATATTTATATTTTTTTATACAAACTTTGTCCTTTCATAAATTCATTTAATAACTAACATTATGGAAGAAAAAAAGTAGTTATCTCATTGAGTAATAACTTAGTAACCATCGAAGTAAATGGAAAAGTAATCTTTGCGGGCAAAGCCGACTTGCAGTTCAGCCTCAATCAAAAGGTTAGAGAACCACTACACATCACAAAAGGCAAAGGAAAGCTAATGGAGGCACTTACCGAAAGCTTTATCAAAGGCGGAATCAACAGTATGGAAAACAGACCCATTGAAGAACTACAGGAAATAATAAAAGAATATCTCACCTTTGAATATCAGCGCAAAGGCATTGCTACAGAGCCTAATAAACGTTCTTTTCTATCAGAGCTGAAAAAATATGCCAGAGCATTCCGGAAAAAGCGAGATGAAGGCAAATAACCGATTGTTAAAATCCTGTAAAAGTCCCTTTCTAAAGTACTTTTACAGGATTAGTCTATTCAAAACTTATTACCGTACTTTGCCACGGGTAAAAAAAAAGCCCGACAATAACTCATTAATAAACTTTAAAAAAATCAATGATGAAAAAGAACAGGAAAGCAGTATCGAAAAACGAAATGATGAAAGGAAAATGGAAAAGACAAATCATGCTCGAAAAGGACTACACAGAACAGTGCTCCGAATGGATGGCAGAACGACTGGAAGCCCTCATAGAATATATGCAATATGGACATGCAGCCGTAGCTTATATGAAACAGGACGGAACATTCAAACTGGTGAAAGGAACATTGATGGGATACGAAAAAGATTTCGGAAAGCAGTATGATCCGATGGAAATAAAAAACACAGTGGTCTACCGGGATGTGGAGCAACAAAGGTGGATGACCTTCAAAATAGAGAATTTCATGGAATGGAGAGCGATCGTATAGGAGAATCTTTCAGTGACCAATTAATCAGCAACATAACAACTTAACAATTATGGCAACAACATACGATGGAATAAATTACTTTCCAATAGCTGTGAATTTTATGGAAGAGAACGCAATGGAGGTAATAGAAGCAAAATATGGCATGAAAGGACTCGCGATTGTACTGAAACTCCTATGCAAGATATATAAAGAAGGATATTATATTCCGTGGGGTGAGGAACAATGCCTTATTTTCGCCAACAAGACGGGAAAAGAGGCAGACGCAGAAGAGGTGCAGGGGATTATCGAGATAATGATCGAGAAAGGAATGATAGACAGGGGAAGCTATGCGGAACATAAAGTACTGACCTCTGAAGCAATACAAAAAGTATGGATAGAGGCAACCAAGCGAAGAAAGAGGAACTGGACAGCCATGCCTTATCTACTGATAAAACCGAAAGAGACATGTAATGAAGAAAAGACCGTCTGCACGCAAAATGTAGAGCAGGATGCAGGCTCTGATGCAAAAAATGCATGCAATACCGAACAAAGTAAAGTAAAGCAAAGTAAAGAATTTCCCCCCTCAGCTCCCCCAAGGGGAAGGAAGAGGAAGTCAATGCTACGCCGGTCAGTATGCCCGGATACGCATTTAATACGATGACACACAACTACGTGGGATTAATGGGAAACCTGGAACGATTCGGAATAACAGACGAAAAAGAGATCGAAGCAATCCTGAGACTGTCGGATTACGGGAGAAAAGGAACCCCTGTATGGAAACTGATTTGCAGCACGAACTGGAGTAACATCGGAGCAAAAGGAAAATACATGATCGCAGCGTTGAACCGGGCAAAGAAAAGAAGCGGAACCTAAAAAAGAACTTTTCTGACAAACAGTACGTTTTTATATTCTGGAAAATGCTGTTTGCTTGCGATCAATTAAAGAATGCAGCTGTTTTCCTCCGGAAACGAGCACTGATTCTCAAGGGGTTGAAAAGCGATTCAAAAAGCACTAATACGAAGTTAAAATCGTATCTTCAGGAAGTTAACTTCCCGAAGATACGATTTTAACTTCGTAAAATTATGATATTAACTTCGTAAACAACAAGATGTTAACTTCGTAAACGGCATCATCCGGACATCAAAGCTATCAAAAAAGATTGTCAGACTATAGTATTTCAGGTAGTTGCCAGACTTGTATGTGACGAATCCCTTCTTTGGAGGGCAATGTGGTATCGTCCATAGAAACGACCCACTTTTCATAATTGTCTTGTATCATCTCCAGCTTGTTGTACATTTGCTCTACTTGAAAATCATCATTGAGCAGAGGTGCACATTGCAAATACACAATGCGGTCTTTCTTCCTGCCAACAAAATCGACCAGTTTACCCCCACGAAGCACACCTACAAAAACGGTATATCCGGCACGCCGCAGTTCCAGATAAACCTGGTTCTCAAAGCAGGATTTTCGGGAACCGGCAAAAAAAGGATACAGATGGCGCATAAATGCCCAATCGTTAATATAGTATTTGCAGCTACCCAGAAGAATCTCTTTACTGCGGATCTGATAACGTTCCACGCGATGAATCAGAGAAGTGTCTTCCAGATAGCAGATATAATTGGCAACCGTATCATAACTCGTCTTCCGGTTCTGGGCAGCAAAGTGACTGACCAGCTGACCGATGGTAATCAACTCAGCGAGATGGGTGCACAAATAGACGAACACATCTTCGAGCAGGCGGGCATCCTTAATCCGATATCGACGGATGATATCACGAAACAGAATCGTATCGCGGAGAGCGGAAATGGCTTTCCATCCGGCCTCCGCATCCGGAAGATTGAAAAGAATGGGTAGTGCCCCCTTACCCATATATTCCGCGTAATTTTTGCCGGTAGCCTCTACCCTCTCCAATATCCTGTGCTCGGAAAAGCTAAAGGGAAATATCTCAAAACTGACGTAATGTCTGGCCAAAAGCTTCTCGGCTTCACCCGAAAGCATATCCTGGTTGGAACCACTGATAAACAACTCGCAAGTATCTACAAAGTCCTGTGAATGGGAATGGACAAAATGTTCCCAGCCCTCCACTTTTTGTATTTCTTCAATAAAAATATAGACTTTACCTACCGGATGGATTTTCTCACGATAGATAAAAAGCAAGTCGTCCAGATCACGATAGCCGGAAAGTACGCCCGAATCTGTGAACTTCTTACTTATATATAGAATGTTTCGTGATGAAACACCATCGGCAATCAACTGATAGATGATCTGCCGCAACAGGCATCCTTTACCTACCCCTCTCTGTCCGGTCAGGACCTTTACAAGGCGGTTACCTACATACCCGAATATACGGTTTGTATAACTTTTACGGGCAAATTCCACTTTCGGAAGTTTTCCATTCCAGTAGTTGGACAACGCCAATTCATCAAATATATCATTCATATATGAATTTATTTAAAATAAAACCCATTATATAAAATAGAATAGATATTTCAATATTAAAAATCATAATATTCATTTCTATTTTAATAAATTACAGCAAAGATAAGTTTTTTCCGTTGAAAAAAGAAAATAATTCAGCAGATAGATTGCCCGTTCTTATGAAAATACCGAATATTGCATCGTCAAAAAGATTATAAACTCAAAACAATAGACATGAAAAAAGCTCTTATTTCAGGTATTACCGGACAGGATGGTTCATTCCTCGCCGAGTTTCTTCTTCAGAAAGGTTACGAAGTACACGGCATCCTGCGCCGTTCATCTTCTTTCAATACAGGGCGGATCGAACACTTGTACTTTGATGAATGGGTGCGCGATATGAAACAGAAACGTACAGTCAACCTGCACTACGGAGATATGACCGACTCAAGTTCACTGATCCGCATCATCCAGCAAGTACAACCCGACGAAATATACAACCTGGCGGCACAAAGCCACGTAAAAGTATCGTTCGACGTACCGGAATATACCGCCGAGGCGGATGCACTCGGTACATTGCGTATGCTTGAAGCTGTCCGCATCCTGGGACTGGAAAAACAGACACGCATCTACCAGGCTTCCACTTCCGAACTCTACGGAAAAGTACAGGAAGTGCCGCAAAGCGAAATGACTCCGTTCTATCCGCGTTCTCCGTATGGAGTAGCCAAGCAATACGGTTTCTGGATCACCAAGAACTATCGTGAAAGTTACGGAATGTTTGCCGTAAACGGTATCTTATTCAATCACGAGAGTGAACGCCGTGGCGAGACTTTCGTAACCCGTAAGATCACGCTGGCAGCAGCACGCATCGCACAAGGCGAACAGGATAAATTATATTTGGGTAACCTGGATGCCAAGCGTGACTGGGGCTATGCCAAAGATTATGTAGAATGCATGTGGCTGATCCTGCAACATGACGTACCCGAAGATTTCGTAATCGCTACCGGCGAAATGCATACCGTCCGCGAATTCTGTACACTGGCATTTGCCGAAATAGGCATCAACCTGCGTTGGGAAGGCGAAGGCGTCAATGAGAAAGGAATCGACACGGCCACCGGCAAAGTACTGGTAGAAGTCGACCCGAAATACTTCCGTCCTGCCGAAGTGGAGCAATTGCTCGGTAACCCGACCAAAGCCAGAACCGTATTGGGATGGAATCCATGCAAAACACCATTCCCGGAACTGGTAAAAATCATGGTACGCCATGATATGGCCAAAGTGAAAAGAATGATTGCGACTAAACATGATTGACAGAATGGATAAAAACGCAAAAATTTATGTAGCCGGACACCACGGACTGGTGGGTTCGGCTATATGGAAAAACCTGCAGGAAAAGGGATATACGAATCTGGTGGGACGCACACATAAGGAACTGGACTTATTGGACGGTGCGGCCGTAAAGCAGTTTTTTGATGAGGAAATGCCGGAGTACGTATTTCTGGCTGCCGCTTTTGTAGGAGGGATCATGGCCAATAGTATTTACCGTGCAGATTTTATCTACAAGAACTTACAGATACAGCAGAACGTGATCGGAGAAAGTTTCCGCCATCAAGTGAAAAAGCTGCTTTTTCTGGGAAGTACCTGCATCTATCCACGAGATGCCGAACAGCCGATGAAAGAGGACGTGTTGCTCACTTCTCCGCTGGAATATACCAACGAACCTTATGCCATAGCCAAAATAGCCGGACTGAAAATGTGCGAAAGCTTCAACCTGCAATATGGAACGAATTACATCGCCGTGATGCCGACCAACCTGTATGGGCCGAACGATAACTTTGACTTGGAACGCAGTCATGTGCTGCCTGCCATGATCCGTAAAATTCACTTGGCACATTGCCTGAAAAAAGGAGATTGGGAAGCTGTGCGTAAAGACATGAACCTGCGTCCGGTGGAAGGCATCAGTGGTGTCAACTCTAACGAAGAGATTCTGCAAATCCTCCGGAAATATGGTATTACTGAAAAAGAAGTGACACTCTGGGGAACCGGGACACCGCTACGCGAGTTCCTTTGGAGTGAAGAAATGGCCGATGCCAGCGTATTCGTAATGGAACATGTGGACTTCAAGGATACCTACAAAGCCGGAACAAAAGATATCCGCAACTGCCACATCAACATAGGTACCGGAAAAGAAATAACGATCCGCGAACTGGCAGAACTGATTGTAAGCACAGTCGGCTATCAGGGAAAGCTGACTTTCGACAGCAGTAAGCCGGACGGAACCATGCGAAAACTTACCGACCCGTCGAAATTGCACAACCTCGGATGGCATCATAAGATCGATATTGAAGAGGGGGTACAAAAAATGTACGAGTGGTATCTGGGATAATTATTCACCACAGAGGGCACAGAGGACACAGAGTTTTAAAATAGAAAAAAATAAAACTCTATGTCCTTCGTGTTATCCCGTGATGAATACAATGAAAGCTGCAAAAGAAAAATTTAAATAGCTTCTAAGTTTTCAAATCTCAATTAAATGGCTATATTTGCACAATTTATCATCAAATGTGCAAAAAACAATGGAACAAAGTTTTATAGCTTACATTGAAAACAGTATCAAAAACAATTGGGATCTGGATGCCCTGACAGATTATAAGGGTGCCACCCTACAGTATAAAGACGTAGCCCGCAAAATAGAAAAGCTCCACATCATCTTTGAAGAAAGCGGAATCCGTAAAGGAGACAAAATAGCCGTTTGCGGAAGAAATAGTTCCCATTGGGGAGTTACTTTCCTCGCGACTCTCACTTATGGAGCGGTTATCGTCCCCATCTTACACGAATTCAAAGCAGATAATGTACACAATATCGTCAATCACTCGGAAGCCAAACTCCTGTTTGTAGGAGACGTGGTCTGGGAAAACCTCAATGAGTCTGCCATGCCGTTGCTCGAAGGTATCCTGATGATGAACGATTTTACGTTACTGGTATCACGTAGCGAACGACTGACTCACGCACGTGAACACCTCAACGAAATGTTCGGGAAGAAATTCCCCAAAAATTTCCGTAAGGAACATATCGAATATCATAAGGATCAGCCTGAAGAACTGGCTGTTATCAACTATACCTCGGGAACCACCAGCTATTCAAAAGGTGTAATGCTCCCCTATCGCAGCTTATGGTCGAATACGACTTTCGCTTTCGAGGTACTTCCACTGAAAGCAGGTGATAAGATCGTATCCATGCTGCCGATGGCACACATGTACGGACTGGCCTTTGAGTTCCTGTATGAATTTGCGGTAGGGTGTCAGATCTACTTCCTCACCCGCATGCCAAGCCCAAAGATTATCTTCCAGGCGTTTGCCGAGGTAAAACCCAACCTGATTGTGGCTGTTCCGCTGATTATCGAAAAAATCATCAAGAAGAGCGTACTTCCGAAGTTGGAGACTCCTACCATGAAGTTGCTGCTTAAAGTGCCGATTATCAATGATAAGATTAAAGCAACGGTACGCGAAGAGATGATAAAAGGCTTTGGCGGCAACTTTGAAGCTGTCATTGTAGGTGGAGCCGCCTTCAACCAGGAGGTAGAACAATTCCTGAGAATGATCGACTTCCCTTATACAGTGGGCTATGGTATGACCGAGTGCGGTCCTATTATTTGTTACGAAGACTGGAAACGCTTCAAACCGGGTTCATGTGGAAAAGCGGCACTCAACATGGAAGTGAAAGTCCTTTCGCCCGATCCGGAAAACGTAGTAGGCGAAATTGTCTGCAAAGGTCCGAACGTAATGTTAGGCTACTATAAGAATGAAGAGGCTACCGCCCAGGTGATCGATAAAGACGGATGGTTGCATACCGGTGACCTTGCTTTAGAAGATGCTGAAGGCAACATCACAATTAAGGGACGCAGCAAGAATATGTTATTGAGTGCCAGCGGACAGAATATCTATCCGGAAGAAATAGAAGATAAGCTGAACAATTTGCCGTACGTCGCCGAAAGTATTATCGTACAACAGAATGACAAACTGGTAGGACTGGTTTATCCGGATTTTGACGAAGCCTTTGCGCATGGGTTGAAAAATGAAGACATGGAACGGGTGATGGAAGAAAACCGGATTGCCTTGAACGAAATGCTTCCTGCCTACAGCCAGATCTCGAAAATGAAAATCTATCCGGAAGAGTTTGAAAAAACTCCGAAGAAGAGTATCAAACGCTTCTTATATCAAGAGGCAAAAGGATAAAAGCAGTCTCTATTTTTCATAAAAAGACATCGATTACGCAGATTTGCATAGATTTTAATAGGATAATCCGTGCAAATCTGCGTAATTTGCGTTCTAAAAACTTAGCTTATGAAGAAAATAATTCTTGTAGCAGCTCTTCTTTCGGCTGCAGTCTGTCTGCCTGCACAGAATAAAGGCGGAAACAAAAGTGAGGGAATCAATCTTTCTTTATGGAAAAAAGCATGTACGCAGCCACTTGACAGTACACAGACTACGTATGTCAACCTGGGACTTTTCTCGGCAATGCATAAGTTGCACGGTGTGGGCTTCAATGCCTTCGGAAGTATGGTGCAAAGCGATATGAACGGTGTGCAGATCTCCGGATTGGCTAATCTTGCGGGAGGAAGCATGCATGGAGTGCAGATTGGAGGTATCAGTAACGTAAATGGTAACAACCTGGCAGGATTGTCCGTTTCGGGACTCGTAAATATTACGGGAAATAAAGCAAAAGGTGTACTGATTACGGGGTTAAGCAACATTGCCGGAGACAATATGCGCGGACTGATGATGAGTGGTATCATGAATATCACAGGCGATAAAGCCGCAGGTGTACAATTGGCAGGTCTTGCCAACGTAACCGGTGAGGAATATGACGGACTTATGATGTCGGGATTGCTCAACGTGGTAGGAGAAGAGATGAACGGACTGCAATTTTCCGGACTTGCCAATGTAACCGGAGGACAAATGAACGGAGTGCAATTGGGACTGTTCAATTTTGCCTCTAAGGCAAAAGGTTTGCAGATCGGGCTGTTCAACTATCACAAGGAAGATATGAAAGGGCTTCAGCTGGGACTGGTCAATGCCAACCCTCAAACCAAGGTACAGTTAATGGTATTCGGAGGAAACAGAACCAAAATCAATGTAGGTGCACGTTTCAAGAATAAACTCTTCTACACTATCCTCGGTGGAGGTACACACTATCTTGATTTTGACGATAAATTCTCTGCAGCATTATTCTATCGGGCGGGTCTTGAACTTCCACTCTACAAAAACTTGTTTGTAAGTGGTGATTTAGGCTATCAGCACATCGAAACTTTCCGGAATAAAAAGGTGGAAGGCATTCCGGCACGTCTCTATGCCTTGCAGGCACGCCTCAACCTGGAGTATCGGTTTACGGATAAATTCGGTTTGTTCGTCACAGGCGGATACGGTGGCAGCCGTTACTATAACAAAGCCAAGACTTATGACAAGGGACTGATCGCTGAAGCGGGAGTGGTTCTGTTCTAATTGATTCACAGCCAAACGACACAGCGTCTCACAGAGGAATAATTTTAATATAAACTCTGTGAGACGCTGTGTTATTCTGTGGTGAACCTGATCAGACCTTCTCCTTTATCAAACCGATCCGGTATGCTACCAACAACTTCTTTAAATCCAGAATTTGCGTTACGAGCTCTTTTCCCTTATCGGTATCTTTCACCATCATTCGTTGTGAGTTGAACTCGATGACAAAGGTAGTCGACTTAATGTCCTGTCCCTCTTCGATGGCTTTCTGTGTAGACTGGAAAGGATCATGCTGCACCAGCTGCAAGCCATGTGAATGATATACCAGCGTGTATCCGGCAATACCGGTCTCCGGCTGGTAAGCTTTCGAAAAACCACCGTCGATGACCAGCAATTTTCCACCGGCTTTCATCGGCTGCTCGCCTTTAATGGTCTTTACCGGCACATGACCGTTGATGATATGAGTATGCTGCCCTGTCACTCCGAATTCTTCAAGAATCCGGTCACAGATTTCTTCTTTGTTACGCAAAGCATAATAATATCCTTTCGTCTCTTTATGCAGGCTCTTATCGGCAACGAAATAACGTTCGAACGTAGCCATCTTGTCTTTGTCGAACGAAGGGGCATCCGGTCCGCACCACAGATACCAGATATAATCCATGGCAAAGCGTTTCTCTTCTTCATCATCTTCATCGAAATAAGCCGTACGAATCAATTGGTCTATCTTGTCCAACAAGTTCTTCCCCCAATACTCTTTACCGCAGATATTCACATGCTTGAAACTTCCATCCTCGTTGAGAGGCACAGAGGCATGATAAAGCAAATTGGAATTACACACCAGATACATACCTCCATAGGTAAAGAGGCAACGCATGTGTTTTTTGAGTTTCTCGCTGTTCATAAACGAGTAATGTATCTTTTCTATCAATTCCTGCTCTTCATCAGTCAGACGATAAGGATCTGCAGGATCTACCGTAGGGAAGTTGGTATCGCGCAACGGATATTCTTTGCCTTCATAGACAAATACTCCCCGTTCAAAGTCGATTTTCTCAAGCAACTTGCGACCACCCATTCCAAACTCCGGACGACGATTAATAATGTTTGCCTCCAGCTTAAACTGAATGATGGTAATAGCTTTATGCATCTGGGTTATCAGCCTCAAGGTCTTCTCGTTATAAGTAGAATCGGCAAAGTTGGTCTTAGGTGCAAAGATGGTACAGGGATCATCCGCATAAGTATCCATCGCAAAAGTGGCAAGGGGCAAAAGATTGATGCCATACCCATCTTCCAATGTCCCCAGATTGCCGTAACGCATCGAGAGACGGATCACATTGGCCATACAGGCTTCATTACCCGATGCTGCACCCATCCATAGGATATCGTGATTTCCCCATTGGATATCGAAATTGTGATAATCACACAAAGTATCCATTATGATATGGGCACCCGGACCACGATCGTAGATATCGCCCACGATATGGAGTGAATCGATCGTAAGACGCTGTATCAGATTACACATGGCAATGATAAAGTCGTCAGCGCGGCGAGTGGAAATAATGGTACTGATAATCACATTGATATAAGCATGTTTATTGGGCTCGATGGTCGATTCGTGAAGTAACTCCTGGATGATATAGGAGAACTCGGCCGGCAATGATTTGCGAACCTTCGAACGGGTATATTTGGATGATACGTTCTGGCAGACCTTTACCAGCTGATTGAGCGTGATCAGATACCAATCGTCAATATCTGTTTCGGTAGCTTTTATCAACTGCAGTTTCTCTTCCGGATAATAAATAAGGGTACAAAGCTCTTTCTTCTCAATTTCACGGAGAGTGTGGCCGAAGATCTCGTTTACTTTCCGCTTTACGGCTCCCGAAGCGTTCTTCAGCACATGCTGGAAAGCTTCATATTCGCCATGTATATCAGTCAGAAAGTGTTCGGTTCCTTTAGGGAGATTCAAAATAGCTTCAAGATTGATAATTTCGGTACTGGCGGCGGCAATGGTCGGGAAGCTGCGTGAAAGCAGTTGCAGATAACGCAGATCGGCAACGATACTTTCGGGGGTTATATTACTTTGAGCAGTCATATGATTTACGATTTAACGATTTACAATTTTAAAATTCACCCTAAAATGATTACAGAAGAAACATGAGCAACACCTGGGCTATAATGACGCGGAGGAACATACTCAACGGATAAACCGTAGCATAAGCTACCGACGGATTATCCCCGGGAATGGTATCATTGGCATAGTTCAGCGCCATCGGATTGGCCATACTGCCACATAACATGCCGGAAACGCTACCAAAGTCGATCTTCATAATCTTAAAAGCAAAGAAACCCACAAGCACAGTAGGCACAACGGTCAGACCGAAGCCAAGGCCGATCCACAAAAGACCTTCGGGACGAAAAACCGTATCGAAGAAATGGGCACCTGCATCCAATCCCAGGCAGGCAAGGTAAAGTGACAATCCCAAAGCACGCAGCATCAGATTGGCACTACGGGTGGTATAAGTAATCATATGCAAACGGGGACCGAAAGTTCCGATCAGGATACCCACAATGATAGGTCCCCCCGCCAATCCGAGGCGAATGGGTGTACTGATACCGGGAATTGAAAACGGCACGGCACCCAGAGCCAATCCCAGGATAATGCCTACAAACACAGCCACAAGATTGGGTTCTTTCAAGCTTTTAACAGCATTTCCAAGTACCTTTTCCACATTCTGAATGGCAGCTGCTTCACCGACTACTGTCAGGCGGTCACCCAACTGCAATGTCAGTTCGGGAGTAGCCAACAACTGCACACCCGAACGGTATACACGGCTGATATTGATTCCGTAATGATTACGAAGACGAAGAGCTCCCAACTTCTTCCCGTTCAACTCTGGACGGGTAACGACAATGCGTTGTGAAATCAACTGGCTGTCGATAGCATTCCAGTCGATATCTTCTTTATTCCAATCCGTATTCTCTTGCTCGCCAAACAACACGGTAAGCGCTAACGCATCTTTTTCGGAAGTAACAACCAACAGGCGGTCACCCTCTTTTATGATCTTTTCGGATGTGGGAATACTGACATTGCCGTCTCTCCACAAGCGGGAGATAACAAATTTGGGATAGCTCATGTGAGCGATATCTTTAATGCTTTTATCAAAAATAGCGGGGTTGTGTACCTGGAAAGCGGCAATATAGGTTTTGTTGGCATCATCTTTCTCCTTCACTTCAAGGTCTTCACGACGCACTAACAGTTTACGGATCAACAGAACAGCCAGAATGACTCCGATCACTCCAAGAGGATAGGCCACTGCACATCCCAGAGCAGGTGTACTGCTTTCAAGCCCCATCTGTTTCAGTGTCTGCTGGGCTGCACCCAAAGCCGGGGTATTGGTCGTGGCACCGCACAGGATACCAACCATATTGGGCAATGAAACTTCTGTGGTATAACTGCAAACAACCGTAAGAAGAGTGCCCAGAATCACCACGGCAATAGCAAGCATATTGAGGGTAACTCCTCCCTTACGGAATGAACTAAAGAATCCTGGACCAACCTGTAACCCTAAGGCATACACAAAAATAATAAGTCCGAAACTCTCGGCGTAGTTCAGCATCTGCGGATCTATGGACAATCCGAAATGTCCGGCCAGAATGCCGGCAAAAAAGACAAAAGTAACGCCAAGTGAAATGCCACAAACATGAATTTTGCCCAATCCAAGCCCAATGGCGGAAATCAGGGAAAGAACGACAACTGCCTGCAAAGCAGAATGTTCGATAAAGAGACTATATAACCACTCCATGTGAATAATTTACCAATGTATCCATAAGCCAATGTATCCGTGAAACGCATAAGGATACATTAGCGTCCGCAAAGATAGCAACTATTTACGACCTCACAAAGCTTTTATTAACCCACTTCATCCCATACCAGCGACGGACAAAAATAATTCCTCGAATGTTCTCGTCGAGAGCAAAAGCAACCCACATACCGCAAATGCCCCAGGCCCAGTAAATTCCAAATAAATAACCGACACCGACAGCAACACTCCACATCACAATCAACCCGACATAAAAAGGATAATTCACATCACCCGCTGCACGCAGGGCATTCGTCGCAAAAATATTAATGGGACGGCCTATTTCAAGTACCACATCAATCAGCAATACAATCACTCCCATACGGATAATTTCGGGATTGGAAGTCAGCCAACTCAATAGAGTGTGGCCTGAAGCCGCAATAATACATGAAAGAATCAAAGTAATCATTACCGACTTCTTCATCACATATTTCCCAAGCAGAAATGCTGCATGGGGTTTCTTCTCCCCTATCAGATGTCCGATACAGATAGCACCTCCCTGTGCCATGGATATACTGAATAAATAGACAAACATAATGATATTGACACAATAGGTGCGGGTAGCCAACGCTTCAACTCCAAGCATGTTAATGAAAAAAGTAATGACTACCTGCGATGAACTGTATGAAAGTTGCTCACCTGCGGAGGGCAGGCCAACCCGCATCAAATTTTTCAGCTCTACAAAAGGGAAAGGCCGGAAATAAGCCAAAGGGAAACGATGGATATGTTTGCGGAACAGAATAATAAACAGAATAACCATAGACACTCCCCTGCTGAAAGCAGTAGAGATTGCAGCCCCTTCTACCCCGAGTTCGGGAAAACCGAACTTACCAAAAATCAGCGAATAGTTACCGATGATATTAAGAATATTGATTACCACTGTTACCAACATCGGATATATAGCCTTATTGGCACTGCGTAAAGAAGCTGAAAGTGTAAGAGAAATGGCCTGAAAAAAGGCGAAAGCACCCACGATACGCATATAATCCATACCGTCAGCCATCAGTTCGGGTCCCAACCCCATCCATTGCAGAATGGTGCGGGCCATCGTAAACAGAAGCACACTGATAATCCCTCCAACCAATAAATTAACAAGTAACGACACACCTACCACCTGTACCACTTTCTTTTCGAGCCTCGCACCAAGATACTGCGAACAGAGCACGGACGTACCCAAATTGATCACTTCAAACACCAGGAAAGTCAGCATGATAATCTGATTGACAACTCCGACCGCAGCTACACTGTTATCAGAATGGCGGCTCAGCATAATGGTGTCGACCGCTCCCAGCATCATTATCAGTAATGTTTCAATAAAAATCGGAGCGGCCAGTTTTGCCAAGCGCCTCTTTATGCTCTCCTGTTGAATTCTGTGTGTCATTTTACCTTAATCCTTTTCGGGCTGCAAAGGTATTTAAAAACACTGAAAAAGCGGATTGACATATATCAAGAATATATCAATCCGCCTACAATTATTTCAATAAAGGTTCGGGTTATCTCACTCCTGTAAAGTCAACATAATTATCATGTCCGTCCAAGTATCCGCTCAGTACATTCCCCCTGATCCAGACATCATCCAGATAGGAAACATCACCGGGACCATAGACCATCCGGAGAGAATATTGAGAACGGTCTTCCCAATTCCAGGTAAAAGAGTACACCGATTCGGAATAACGTCCATTGGGATATTCCACACGAATATAATCTTCACCATGACGGTCCAGATAAAAATTCAACTCCTGATAACAATAGTTTCCGTCAGCATCATAAAACGTATCTGCCCAGGTACGACTGCAAAGATCGAGGGACTTGTTATAATAGGAACCGCCAATGTTATCATCGTCATAAAAGTCATCTATCTCTATCTCACATGAAGTAAGATTTACCATTGCCACTGCCAGCAGAAACAATTTTAAATATTTGAAAGCTAAAGTTTTCATATCGTATAGTTTTTTAGTTATATCAGTTTGATGTGAACAAAAGTAGGGAAACAAATGATCTCAGGAAAAAGAAAAAACCTACATCTTCGGAGGGAATCGCCTAATTAAAAGAGGGAAACAGGAAAAAGAAGGCAGAAAGTTCTAAAAAGGACATAGCAAATGTTAACAGAAAACAACAATTCGCTAAATAACGTTACAAAACGGAGATTTATATCCGAATAATTTGCAGATATAATCCAAATTCGTACATTTGCAATGTGTTTTTCATAGTATTAGATTTAAGGTTAACAAAGATTGGTTGCTCGTGAGAGTAGCCTTTTTTTATATCCGATAATCTGCACTCCCATCCTTTATATAATTCCGGTTACATACATTGAGAATTATGACTCATAAATCTGATTATTATACCTAATAAAAGGTATTGAACGCAAACCTGAAACTCGCTAATTTTGCAACCATTCATACTAAACATACGAAATGGACGTGCGTAAAACCTGTATCTTATTGCTTTTAATTTCCGGAATGGCTATTGAGCTATATGCCCAACAGTCCCAAAGAGTCAGCGGACAAATATGGAGCATGGCAGCAGACGCAAAAGAAAAAGAGTCCTTACCTTACGCCAGCGTTCTTGTCATCAACGAAAAAGATTCTACGCTTGTTAAAGGCACGACAAGCAACGCAAATGGGAAGTTTGACCTCCGGTATCCTGCGTACAAAGGTAAACGCTATTTATTGAAAGTTTCTTATACAGGAATGCAACCAGTATTCCATAAGTTAACAGAAAATGTTCCTGACATTCATCTGGAAAACATTGTACTGAAAGAGGGTATCGAACTGGATGAAGTAACAGTTACCGCACAAGTACATGAAATAGAGCAGATAGGCGATACTACCATAATCAATGCGTCTGCTTATAAAACACCGGAAGGTAGTTATCTGGAAGATCTCGTAAAACGTATTCCCGGGTTGGAATACAACAGCAAAGATAAAACTCTGGTCTATAATGGTCTGCCCATTACTGAAATCAACGTTAACGGTGAAGCCTTTTTTTCCGGAAATAACAGTCTGGCATTGGAAAATTTACCGGTAGAACTGATCAATAAAATAAAGGTATACGATAAAAAAAGTGATCTGGAAAAAACGACAGGAGTCAGTAGCGGAAAAGAAAATTATGTCTTAGACCTACAAACCAAAAAAGAATTCAACAGCACTTTGCTGGCATCGGGTAAAGCCGGACTGGGCAACTATAATAAGAAGGACCTTGAATTATTAGGTAACTACTTTAAAAAAGGCGGCGAGAACCTTTCACTGATCGTTCGTTCAAGTAACCGTAACATGACAACCAGTTACAAGGACAATATACAGGATAACATAGCACTTAACTTTGTGAAAAGATTCGGCAAAAATTTGACCATTAATGGTAATACGACTTATAATCATAACAATAACGGTAATAAATCGGCCGGATACTATGAACAATACCTGAGTACAGGAAATAAATACCAATATTCTGCCGGTGAAAGTACAAACCGAAACCATACCATAAACTCTATGCTTGCCCTGCGTTGGCAAATAAACGAAAAGACCTTTGTGAGCTTCTCCGGCAATCTGAACTCAGGCAGAGGGAACAACACCAATAACAACCGGCAAGCCGCATTCGACGAGAATCCCAATCTCGAAACGTCAGACCCTTTCGGCAATATCGGTAATATCCCCGATGATATGCGACTCAACGATATAACAATGAATTCATTATCTACAGACAAGCGCCTCCAATATACTTTCAATGCCAACATCACGCGCCAAATAAACCGAAAAGGAAGCAGCCTCAGCCTGATGGCACAATATAGTGACAGCAAAGGTAAAAATGAAAGTTTCACTATTTCGTCAACCACCTATTACCAATTGGAAAATAGCTTAGAGAATGACTCGGTTCTCTATCGGAATCAATATCAGCGAAGCCCTAACGGAAACCGGAATCAGAATATCGGACTGATATTCACTCACCCTTTTACAAAAAAAGTTCAAATGCAGCTCTCTTACAATTTGAACTATAGCAAACAGCAGAGCGACCGTAACACTTATAACCTATCCGGTGTGACGGATGAAACAACAGATCCTCCCGGCTATCTGCCTCCGCAGTATGAAACCGAGTATACCGACAGCCTTAGTAACCGAAGCCACAGTCGCACACTCGGACACGAAGTCTCTTTCCATATAAACTACTCCACCCGGGTATGGAATATTGTTACCGGACTATCGATTCAGCCTGAGCAACGCAGTCTGGATCAGAAGACAGGGCTGAAGCAAGCCGATACTACCATGCATTCAGTCGGATTCCGACCGACATTCACCATTCTGTGGAAAAAAGGGAAAAGTCTGATACGCTTGAACTATCGGGGAGATACCCGACAACCTTCCCTACCCGACTTGCTTTCACTGACCGACAATAGCGATCCGCTAAATATCACACGCGGCAATCCTGACCTGAAGCCCTCATATAGCCAATCAGTCCGTTTGGAAGCACAAAACATCCGAAAAGGTATATTCGCTACATTGAACTGGCAAAACGAGGTAAACAGCCAGACCCGTACCATTACTTATAACCGGCAAACGGGAGGGCGAGAGAGTTATCCGGTAAACATAAATGGTAACTGGAACATCCATGGAACACTACGTTACCAGAAACGCATCCGTAGTTTTAATATTTCGGCCGTCGGAGGAGGATCTTTTATCCAAAATGTCGGTCTCATCAATGAAGGGGAAAGTGAACAACCAGACCACAGTACTACCCATAACACCGGACTGAACGCAAATTTACGACTGGGATACTTCCCTAAATGGGGAAGTATCGACCTGAATGGGAACTGGCGCTTTCAACACTCTTCCAATTCATTACGGCAGACAAATACGTACACCCGTAACTATTCTCTGGGATTCAATGCCTATACCGATTTACCCGGCAACATACAATTAAAAACCGACGCAACCTATACTTTTCGTAATGGTACAAATATCCGGCAGGGAGAAGACGACCAGATAGTATGGAATACAGGTATCACCTGGCGCTTCCTGAAAAAAAAGCAGGCCGAATTATCAGTCTATTGGGCAGACATGCTGAATCAAAAGAAAAACTACAGCCGAAGTACGACATCGAGTGGTTTTTCCGAACACCACACCCAACAAATAGGAAGTTATTTTATAATCTCGATGAAATACCGCTTTAACCGTCCTCTACACAAGCAGTAATAGCACGATTCTTTTTAACATAAATATCTTATATAAAAAGTCATCTTATAAAATACAAGCTACAACAACCGATAAAATATATTTATATTAAAAAGTTTACTATTAAACTTCAACAGCAGAATACCCATAAATGGGTATTGTACATATTTTAAACCGCATATAACTTTGTAACCGGATTAAAACAAATATTAATTATCAAAAAACCCATCATTAAACAATGAACAAAATTCGAACGTATATTAGCACGTTTATAGCAGTTTCCGGTATATGTTTCACTTCATGTACTAACGATAACAACATTGATTGGAATGGAGTGGAAGTGACAAATACTGAACTAAGAACTATCTTGCAACAAAAAGGATATACCTTTAATGCAGAAGGCAAACTGGTACAGGATGATAAAGTAAAAAGTACAACTTCGCTTGATCTATCGGGCACCCAAATTGCTAATCTATCGGGACTGGAAGTATTGCCTAACCTTGCTGAAATTAATCTATCGAACAATGAGTATGGCCCCGTTTTCGACTTCTCCGCATTGCCCAAAAACATTACTGCGATTGATTTATCAGGTAATAAAATATATGATTTTAAAGGTTTGGTAGATGTAAAAATGGTAAATGATGAAATGAGCACTACTGTCTTACATCCACTCACTAAATTTTATTTACCGGAAACGGCCAAATACAATATAGAGGATCTGGTTCCATTCCATGCGGCCAGTGCAGCCACCGACATGCAGATGCAAAATGCAAACGGAATCCTGCAAGCCTATACCACCTTGCGTGATATTCCCGATGAATACTTCCGCACTTATCTGAAATCGAAGTTTGCAAGCCTGTTTACAAAAGATGGAAACCAGATTGACATTAGTAAGCCAATGGCCCTGACCGAACAAGGCAGCGGCATTAACATAGATGCCTGGTATGCGGATAATGAAAATATACATTCAATTGAAGGATTAGAATATTTTATCAATAATCCTTTCTACAAACCATTCTATGTGCAAGTTGAGTGCATGAATCATTGTTCGGTTGCCTATCTTATGCCTCGTGACAACCTTAAAGCCCTTTTCATTCTGAATGCAGATACCCCTGAGGGTATTGATCTTTCACAATCTGCCAAGTTGGCAAGTTTCGGTTCAAGCAACAACAAATATTTGACAGAACTGGATCTATCAAAAACACTTGTCACCAATCAGGAAGCAACCGACTTTGATAAAACAATCTCTAATGTACTACATGTATTCGATTGTGAGAATTTAAAAGAAATCAAATTTCCGGAACAGAGCAAAGGGCTTGTCTCTCAATTAGAACTGGCCAGCCTGCCTTCATTGAAAAAAATGGATTTAAGCTTTCTCCGCGGTTTTCAGGCTGTCATATTATTGCAACTCGAGAATTGTACCATCACTTATCCCAATTTCCAGTATGTCTATAGTGCAGCGTACGAAACACTAAAGCCACTGGCTGACGCACAGAAAGCCACAATCCTTATTTCAGAAAATGAATTCAAGCAAGAGGCATGTAAAACATTCCTTAGTACTTACAAAAAAAATCTAAATGACTCCGGATACAGAGACTACAGTGATTACGGTGCTTTCCGTTGGACAAAGAAGATTTAACAGCTAACAAGCATATATATATGTGTTATTTTTTATTTTAATTTTAAAACCAATCTTATGTTGAAAAAAGTTTTTATCTGGGGAATAGCTTTATTCGGAATGACAGCTATTTCAAGTAATGTTTCTGCAAGTGCAGCAAGTGACGTATATTCAGTAGCAACTGTTGCCGAAAGTCTGGAAGGTAACTATCAGGGTAACCTGATCCGAGTTTACATGAATGGAGAAAAAAATCCGGTTTATGGAAAGGTTGCCAATGTAACCGATAATGGGGACGGAACGGTCAATATTCATATTGATTCATTCAAAATAGGTTCGATGCCGGGATCGATTACGGTCGACGCGATGGACATCACTGTCCCTACATCCGGAGGAAACTTCAGCCAGACCTGTGAAAGTGCCGTAAAACTCAAGATCGGTATACTCCCCCTATCCTATGATGCTTTAGTGGAAGGAGAAATTACCGGAAACTATCTGAAGTTTACAGTTACCGTAAATACTCAATATTCAGGTTCACTATTCGAAGCAATTGTTACATTTGAAGGAACAAAGTGAATTTTAGTGGAGCATAAAGTTTTTTATAATATTCTCCACAAAATGAACTAGTGTACCATAGGTTGTTTTCTTGTTGTTGTGACAAGAAAACAACCTTTCATTCATATAAAAAAACAATAACCGAATATTCATTATATAAACCATAAAAAACTATCTTTCAAGATGAAAACAATAAAATTATCCTATATCATTCTTTGCAGTATCTGTTTATTTTTGGCATCCTGTTCATCCGACGAAGAAATAACCAAAGGAGGAGCTTCGGAAGAGCTCGTAAAGAAAGCAAAAGATTTTCTGACCGGAGAAATCGTATTGAATACCCATGCCACCCTGAATGGTGTCAATAAAACATTACTTGAAAAAGGATGCCCCACCAAATTTAAGTTTGACTGGAGCAATACAGATACAAATACTTTCAGTGTGTCTCTTCTTAATTTCACCGTAGGCAAAATGGGGATGATCATCAACTTTAAATGTGACGTACAAACCATGCAACTCAACACATGGGAAAAAGACGAATATCCGGGTGCAGGCTGGATCAAATTCTATGGTGAGGACGGCTCTACTTGGGGAGAAGAAAAAGATGGCACTCCGGCCAATGCTAAAGGAAGTAGTGTAAAAGGCTATTATAATACCGACACTCACCAGATTAATTTTATTGTGGACTACAACATGATGAACGTTCGCTCGGAGTGTTTCCTGCAAACAATAGACAAGACGCGCATCAACAACTATGAAAAGGAGTTCGCACAATTTGAAAAAGACTTGGAAGAGTATAAGAAGAAACATGGGTTATCATAAACTGTGAATCACACACCCTTTTAGAAAAATGAAAAAAAGAGAATTTGTAACGATCACATGCCTGCTTCTGTTTATATGTACCGCCTCTATGGCCCAAACAAAAGTGCAACTCACAATACTGGAAGCAAAGACCGAGCAACCGATAATAGCGGCAAATATAGAATTTGCAGAAAATGATAATCCGGAAAAGACGTTGTATGCCATCACTGACCTGAATGGCAATGCCATCTTGAAGCTCCCTCGTCCCGGTACATACCATTACCACATCACTTCGGTAGGCTACATACCCCTGAAAGGAAAAATAACACAAGCAACCCGAAACCTGACCCTTCACATGACGGAAGATGTAATGGGACTGAACGAAGTAGTGATAACGGGTTCACGCACGGCACGTCCCATCAAACTTTCTCCGGTGACCACGCAGGTGTTGGGAGGAAAAGCACTGGTAGACGCCGGATATGGAAACTTGCAGCAGGCTCTGCAGCAGGAAACACCGGGATTGAACATACAGAAAGTAGGCTTTGGCAATGAAATAAGCATGCAGGGACTGGATGCACGCCATGTGTTATTCCTGATGGATGGAGAACGACTGACCGGAGACATGGCCGGAAACCTGGATTACGAACGTTTCAATCTGCATGCCATAGACCGCATCGAGATTGTGAAAGGTGCCAGTAGTACTCTGTATGGTTCGCGTGCGGCAGGAGCCGTTATCAATCTGATAACTAAAAAGACGAACAAACCTCTTAGTATCGATGCCGGAGTGCGTTACGGGCAAATGAACGAACGTAATTATAAAAATCCATCAAAGAGTGACTTCCTCTACATGTTCGAAAAGAATGCTGACCGGCCAAATCTGCAAAGTTGGGTCTCCGCAGGTTTTAAGCAGGGAGCATTTACCTCGCAAACAGATGTATGGTACAGCGAAAGTGATGCTTTCTATCTTTATCAGGCGGAAAATGACAAGAAGATATATACACAGGAAGCCAATCCCTTCCTACCTCACGATATCATTGTAACCAGCGCTACAGCGCGTCCTCCTATGGGAATCGAAGGTACCGAGCATATTTCAGCTTCACAAAAGGTTTATTACGATCCGAACAAAGATTTATCGGTTTTGCTCTATGGCAGCGCATTCTTCATGAATACATACGACCTGATACAAGATCTGACTTTTAGCCAGGCACGTGACTGGACGGGAGGAATCAAAGCCACTTACCATGTGAAGGACTGGTTTTCTGTAACCGGAAGTTTACATAGCGATTTTTATGACCGCTTTAAACGACACGAACGCCGGAATGAACGGCAGAAGGTATATGAAAGCCGAATCTTGCAACCACGACTGACCATCACCAGCAATTACTTTAAAGCCCACCATCTGATCTTTGGAGTGGAACATATTTCGGATGACCTGACAAGCGACCGTTTTGTGAATCGCAAAATGACTACACGGTCACTGAAAGAAACGGAATATTTTCTGCAGGACGAATGGGAAGTGTCTAAACAATGGATGATTTCCGCCGGGTTGCGTACTAACTTTTCCCATGCTTTCGGATTCATGGGAATGCCCAAAATCGCAGCCAAGTTTTCACCCAACGACCAATGGAGTTTCCGTGCCAACTATTCAATGGGTTACCGCTCACCCAGTATCAAAGAGCTTTTCTTCAACTGGGACCATCTGGGCATGTTTCAGATAAAAGGCAACGAATACCTGCAACCGGAGAAAAACAACTACATGTCAGTTGGAGCCGAATACACCAACGACCGGCTATTTTTGTCCGGTACGGTTTACGGAAACTACTTTAAAGATAAAATAGAAGGAGTCTGGAGAATCTATGACATGCAATACAATTTTGAATACACTAATCTCAGCAAACAGCGCTTACTGGGCCTGGAGGCACTGGGACGTTGGCGCATGTTTGACTTCCTGACGCTGAATGCCACCTACAGTTTTGTCAATGTGAGCAAACTTAAAGGTGTACAGGTTAACACCACCTCTCCTCACGCAGCTACAGCCAGTTTGGACTATAAGTACAATCGCAAAAACTATCGGTTGGGTGCCATATTCAGCGCATCATTTATGGGTAACAAGAAATTCGATGTGCAGGATCGTGTATGGATTGAGGAGGAGAATACCAGCAAGGATGCCTACTTCCGTTGCGATCTTCCGGCATATGTGCTGTGCAATCTGTCCGTTTCACAAACCTTCTACAACAAAGTAAAAGTGACACTGGGCGTCGACAACCTTTTAAACTATAAGCCCAAAACATTGGGTTCGGGAGTGACCATGTTCAATGTACCCGCCACCCCCGGTGCCCGCGGACACGTACAGATTGAGTTTATGATAGACGACGTAATAAATGCATTAAAGAAAAAGAAATGAGAGAAATGAATGTTTTTAAAGCTTTATGCTTGTCATTCTGCTGCATTATAATAACTTCGTGTGTAAAATATGATGCCGAACCGTTTACCGGTAAGACACTGCCCCGCACATGCGGTTATTCCACCGGTGTTACGAACGATTGGATTTATTTCAACTTACGTACCGGAGAGCGGTTTAATACCCTTTCACCTAATCAGGATATTACTGAAGGAGAACAGAAAGAGCGCACAGATTGGGATCTCGCATTCTGCGGATATCGCCTGCGCACCAACAGTGGTACCAGTGGCATCGGTCAGGGTGCTGCCGCTGATCTGGGATATGGAAGCTATGACAAATGGAAAACTGTTTCGCAACTACCCACTGATTTGAAATGGACGGTAGACAATGATACTGAAGTATACGTCACAATGTCGCAAAATGACTGGAACAAATATCTGATAGAGCATGGGCTGAATTTTAATGAGAATCCGTGGTTCGACCCCAATACCGGTCCGGCTAAAACATTGACCAGCGCCAATCCGATATTGGCTGAAGCCATGAGTTTTGCCGGCCCCCCTCCGGTTTACACGCCCTCTTATCACACCTACGTGATACGTACCGCCGATGGTAAACGATATTTCAAGATACAAATCATCAGTTGGTATAATGCCGATTCGGAGATAGGCGACAGTGGCGGACAAATCAGTTACTATTGTGATGAATTAAATTAAGTATAACCCAAAATGAGACAAACAACAATGAAAAATCAAACCAGATATTGGTGGAAAACAATTGCTTCTTTTCTTTTAGTTCTATTTACCATGCCTTTGGGACATGCCCTAATGATTATGATGGAGCATCTGATCATTCCTACTGCACTCCATTATACGGCATTTGCCATGGGAGGAGTAGGATTGCTTATGGTTATCATCGGTGTCTTCGCACGAAACGACACGAAACAAACGCTTTGGGGACTGTTCGGTGGCCTGCTTTTTTGGACAGGCTGGGTAGAGTTTTTATTTATGTACTATGCCAACCGATACGGAGTACAGCCCGAAATGCTAAATGGAGAAGTAGTAACACGACCGGAATATCTGATTATGCCGACCTCATTCGGATTCTGGGCTATGTTCATGGTGCTCTATCTATTTAGTGTAAAAACAGGCTGTAACTTTATCAATTGGTGTCAGGCGGCATTGTTCCGAAGTAAGAAAAGTGAAATCGTGGCACGCCCCATGACCCGTCATACATCTATCGTTACCTTCATGGAACTTAACATGATGTTATGGAGTTGCTACCTATTACTAATGTTCTGTTACGACAGTAACTTCCTTGGGGACCATCATCCGGTGACTATGTTGATAGGTATGGGTTGCCTGGTCGGTTCAGTGTTCATGTTTCGCCGACAGTTACGACTTGCCTCTTGGGGAGCAAACATCCGCATGGCAATAGCCACGGTAATCGTATTCTGGACACCGGTGGAAATATTGGGACGAATGGATTTCTTCAGCGAAATATGGGTTGATCCGTTAGGGCATCCAACAGAGATGATCACGATTCTGGCTGTTTTTGTCATATTGGCTATCTATTTATGGTATATAGCCTCTAAGAAAAAACAAAAAGCGGCACCTCAATCCTCTCGGTAATCAACGCATCGCCAATTTATTCATAATCTTCGGGAACTGAACAGCGAAGATGGCTGTGCAACAAATAGCTGCCGTAGCATCCGATATGCCTTCGGCAGCATAAACTCCTACCACGCCCATCAGATGCGGAAGTATCAGAGCCAACGGAACCAACAAAATCACCTTACGGAGCAATGCTATGAAAATGGAAACTTTTGCCTGCCCCAGTGCGACAAACATATTCTGGCATGCCCGCTGCAATCCGAAAATCGTCATTCCTGCCAGAAATACGGGCATCACCCGCACTACGGTTTCTATCAGTTTTTCATCGGACGTAAAGGCTGAAGCAATGACAGACGGAAACAGGATCATCAGCAGAATCAAAATAAAATTGAACAAGAACATAAAGGTCATCACTATCTTAAAGCATTCTTTAACCCTCTCCCGGTTCCCATGCCCGTAATTATAGCTCACAATAGGTACAAATCCCAATGCAAATCCGGAAAGCGGAACGCTGACAAAAAGCATGGCACTCTGCATGATCGTCAATGCGCTCACGTAGATATCACCAAATGTTTTCAGCGACCCGTTCAAGACAAAACCAACCAGACTTTCGGTACTCGCCATAATAAACGGTGAAGCACCCAATGCCAGTATAGCACCCACTACTTTCCTATCCAATTTCATATATCGGGATTCAAGCCGCAAAGAAGCACGGCCGGATGTCAGAAAAACCAATACCCAAGCAGCACTGCAAGCTTGCGAAATGATAGTAGCAAGTGCCGCCCCTTTCACTCCCCATCCAAAAACAAAAATAAACAGAGGATCGAGTAGGATATTGAGTAGCGCTCCGATAACGATCGACAACATAGCGATACCGGGACGGCCCTGAGTATTAATAAAGGTATTCAACCCTACAGAAACCTCTACAAACAGAGTACCGATCAAGTAGATCGAAAGATAATCCGTAGCATATCCGAGAGTCTGATTGGACGCACCTGTAAACAAAAGTATCGGCTCCATAAAAAGATAAGATAAGGCAGATGTCAGGAGCGTAAAAAGTAATAATAGCACAAAACCGTTCCCCAATATTTTTCCTGCATGTGAGCGATTGCCCTGCCCTAAAGCTATGGCTGCAAGGGGCGCACCTCCCCCGGCTACAATAGCCGAAAAAGCTGAAATCAGAATAATCAGAGAACCTGCCACCCCGATACCTGCAAGCGCCTGAGTACCGATCTCCGGGATATGCCCGATATAAATGCGGTCCACAATATTATAGAGCAAATTTACGATTTGCGCAATTACCGCAGGAAGTGCCATCCTGAACACAAGTGGCAACATACGGTCCGTACCAAGCCTCTCTTCATATTTATCGTTCATAACCAAGATGCAATAAAAAAGCCTTTTACGCTATCGTAAAAGGCTGATTATTAATTTGTAGTGGGTACGAGAATCGAACTCGTATTACATGCGTGAGAGGCATGTGTCCTAACCGTTAGACGAACCCACCCGATTGAAAATTAGATTCAAAAAAGAGCCAAGCAATAAACCCAGCTCTTTCTTTGTCATCTTGAAGTTGAGATTTGGTGCGGAAGCTGGGGGATTCGAACCCCCGGTACGGTTACCCGTACGTCAGTTTAGCAAACTGGTGGTTTCAGCCACTCACCCAAACTTCCTTTTTAACCGCATTTCCTCTCAAATGCGATGCAAAGATAGAGGGAACTTTTGAACTACGCAAATCTTTCTACAACATTTTTTTCAAGGATTTTATGCGAAATAAGTTAACCGGCTAAGTTTCAAATGTTAAAGGAGAGAACTTTTTTTTCATACACTTCTTCCTCCAGCCGGACATCGGAGTAAAACGAATCTTTTTACTTTGAAAAATTGATTTATATCAACCGATTTTCGTACTTTTGCCCCGCAATCTATAATAACTTATCAATATAATAACATAATGGAAAACCTGAAAGAGACAGTGGATATTGTTGTAAACTCCAGATATCCGGAGATGAACAGAGAGGGACGAGAACTACTGGCACAGGTCTTGATACGCAAAGAGCTGGAAAAGGGTGAAATGTTGTTGAACGAAGGACAAATAAGCCGCCACATGGTTTTCGTCGGTAAAGGGATGTTGCGGCAATTTTATTATAAAAACGGAAAAGATGTCACCGAGCACTTCTCATACGAAGGATGTATCCTGATGTGCATCGAAAGCCTGTTAAAACAAGAACCTACCCACCTCATGGCTGAAGCATTGGAACCGGCGGTAGTATATATGCTCCCTTATGACATCCTGCAAAAGTTGCTGGAACAATCCAAAGAAATCAATGCTTTCTATCGTAAGGTACTGGAATACTCACTCATCGTATCGCAAATAAAGGCCGATTCATGGCGTTTCGAAACAGCACGCGAACGCTACAACCTGCTCTTGCACCATCATCCGGAGATCATCAAACGAGCTCCGTTATCACATATTGCATCCTACCTGCTGATGACCCCGGAAACACTCAGTCGTGTTCGTTCGGGAGTACTGTAAAAAACATTTTTTGATTTATATCAAAACGTAATTCAACTACATGCTGTATTTTTGCAGCAGTTAATAAATAGGTTGTTTTTTATAGGAATAAAGATTAGTTTTTAGGTAACAATTAAAAAAACAGGCAGCGTCAACTATTTGACGCTGCCTGTTTTTTATCAGACACTTTCCATCATTCATATAGATCATGCTGTGCCATTTCTTCAAAAAGTCCGGCGAGTTTTTCTACGATCGGTTTCACATAACGCTCTCCTTTTTCCGCTGTTGCTTTTTTCGGGTTTCCTACTCCACTGTCTACCGTTGCTTTGTCCCAATGGCGAGGTACCCAAGCTACTTTTTCGTTCAACGAAGCAATGGCAAACGGTTTCGATTCACCATCACCGGCCTCAGCCAGATTCACCAGTTCCGGATGATAGTGCATCATCACGGAAGTTTCCGATTCTCCGGCATGGTCGTCAATCTCCGCTTCAAAATAGCCTTTGGGCGACACCACCTCAAACCAGTTTGCGGCAGCAATCAGAAAGTCGGGATATTCAAAAGCAAGGTCACGAATCATCCCTTTGAAATTATTTCCTCCGTGTCCACTCAAAATCAACAGCTTACGAAATCCTTGTACATGAAGGGACGATACGATGTCTTCCAGAATAGCCTGCTGGGTGGCATATCGGGTATGGATACAGAACGGCAATTCACGCTGCCCGGGATTATGCGCTCCGAAAGGTACCGGCGGCATCACCATGCAACGGACACCCGAACGGCTAAGTGCCAGTTCGGCTGCCTCTACGGCAATATCATGGGGAAGAATGCAATCGGTAAGATACGGCAAATGTAAATTATGGGGTTCCGTAGCTCCCCACGGCAAAATAATAACATCATATTTCAGCCCTTTCACCTTACCAAGGCAGGATACTGAAAGATCTACTTCTTTATTCATGGTCTTCTGTTTTTAGGATTCAAATGTGATATCACAAAGATATGAATAAAATCAGAAACTTAATTCATAATCTTTATCCCCACAAAATAAGTCCTCGGCTGAGTCGGTCCGTAGAAGTAACCTGCATCCCGGAATTCTCCCTTATCCAGATCCTTCTGGAAGCTATTAAATATATTCTGTACTCCTCCGTTTACCTGCATTTTGATATGATCTTTCAGCACAAAAGTATAATTCAGTTTCAGGTTGAGATCCATGAATTGCGGGGTGTGCTCCATGCGTGACTTCTCGATGTATCCGGCCATGTGCGGCACAATCATCTTACCGGTATAAGTACCCGAAAGCGAGAAATCGAAATTCTTCAGCGGCGCCGAAGTAAAAGTGAAGTAACCGTAGTAGTCCGGCGTACGGGGCATGCGTTTCGTTGTCTGTTCTTCTTCTCCTTCACTGGTCCATACTTCCGCCCGGTTATATCTGCTGCGCTGCACCGTAAATCCCAGCTGCAACTGCGCTTCGCGTCCGTGGGCTACCTTTGCATCCAGATTGACACCATATACTTTGGCCCCGCTGCCGTTCCGGCGCTCTTTTATCTTATCTCCGTTTTGGTCCTCACCGATATCTTCGAGCACAAATACATGATGTAAATCCGTATAGAACCCTTCGAGAAGAATGTTTGACTGCCAGTGCCCCATCGGGAACGACCAATCCACCGAACCGCTGAAACTGTTGGAGCGCTCTTCACGAAGTCCGTCGGCTAACCGGATCTGTACTCCTTCACCCCCTACAGCCGTTACGTGCAAGTCTTCATCGTATGCTTGTGGTGCCCGGAATCCGGTAGAATATGTCAGACGTGCCTGCAAATTATCGCTCGGTTTATATAAGAAATTCACACGCGGACTAAAGATCGGATGATCGATCAGGTTATGCTTGTCCAAACGTGCCCCTACAAGCATCGTCCAGCGGTTCAGCCGCCATTCGTTCTGTACAAAGCCTCCGGCAATACGCACATCCTGCTGCATGTCGCGGTGATATCCCGTCATCACATCGTGCAGTGAGTTGCTCTGATACTCCACACCGCCGGTAAACGTAGCCGGAGCAAAAAGACAGCGGTCCATGTTACCCACATACATGCCTCCCACTACCCAAGTCAGATCGTTCGTCTTACCATAGGCATTCATATCTTTCTGCGCACCGTAGTAGCTGTTGCGATCCGTATGCTGGATAGAACCGTATACGGACATTTTGTGCTTCTCGCCCCAGTAACGATCGTAACTCACTCCTCCACTATTGATGATATGTTTCGTTTGCTCAGTAATATCCGCCTCGTGGGGCTGCAAATTGAACTTATTTCCTCCCCTCCGGAATTCGTTTGTCGTGTGATACTCCACATTGATACGGCTAAAATAGTTAGGACGATAGTAAGCACGCATCCCGAATGTATTCATATTCAGCTTACCGAGTTCCGAAAAACCGTCTCCGTCGGCATCATAAGGATTCCGGTTACGATAGGTCTCGTACAGGGCGATGCCGTACGAATTGTCTTTTGCCACCAAAGAAACGTTTCCTCCCATATATTGCTCCCACGACTTGCCATTCATATTAGACATCGTGCTTGCCACCTGGAAAGAATTATTAATCGGGTCTTTCGTGATAATATTGATCGTTCCTCCTACGGCATTGGCACCGAACAGCGCCGAACCGCCACCGCGCACCACTTCCACACGCTCGATCATGTTTACCGGAATCTGCTCCAGTCCGTACACTCCCGAAAGAGCGCTGATGATAGGACGACTGTTAATCAGGATTTGTGAATAAGGACCTTCCAGCCCATTGATACGTACCTGTGGAAAACCGCAGTTCTGACAATTGTTCTCCACCCGAAGTCCCGACTGGAAGTTCAACGATTTAGCCAGATCGGTAGAGTTCACCGTCTCAAACAGTTTAGCGCTCATCACGTTTACTACCACCGGTGCCGCCTTTCGGCTCACCTCGTTCCGGTTGGCCGAAACCACCACCTCATCTGTCGTAAAACTTACTTCTTCCATTTGGAAATGAACCACGGACGTAGCCTCTGCACTGACCGTAATTGTTTTTTCCTGTGTTTTATATCCCATCACCTGTACACGAAGCGTATATTTACCGGCAGCCAGTTTACGAAACTCAAATTGTCCTTCCTCATTGGATACCGCACCACGGTTGGTTCCCAAAATCATCACTGTTGCAAACGGAATACTCTCTTCAGTGCCTTTCACAATAACGTGTCCGGCAATCATATTACCTTCTTTAATCGGATTGACTGCATACGAACTCATGCCTACACAAGCAAGCACAAGCATAACTATATAATGTTTCATTATTTTTTGTTAGCCATAAAAGACGGATCAGCAGTACCACATGTAACACACTTACATGCAGCACCTGTTCTTTGGAAAGCATGACGTTCATACCCAAAGACTGATTCGCATTAATATATTAATATGTAAATGAGTAATAGAAAAAAGGGGATTCCCCATTTTTAAGCTAACTCTGCCGGAGGAGCCCGCAGAGAAATCACCTGTAGATGTGTCCCGGCTGTCACCGGTATACTCTCCGGTATCTCCACAGTGAACAGAATCGGACGTTCGGGTGTAAAATCATAATGCACATCGGCTTCCAAAGAATGGAATGCGGCAAAATGTGCAATAACAACAATGTTGGAAGCAGTATGCGAGTGGGTACCTTTGTAGGGATGAGAGTGAGCTATCATCACACCGTTCACGTAATGCACATGAGTAAACATTGTAATGCTTACCTGATACGTCACGAACAGCGTCAATAACAGAAACGATAATAGAATCTTTTTGATGTGTCCCACCTACTATACTCTTATTTTAAGGCGGCAAAGATAGTCATTATTTCGATAAATAGCCGCACATTTCTTCCAGATATTTCCGATCTGTTTCATCAAAGAAATTCAATAGATCGCTGTCTATGTCCAGCACTCCCCATACCTCACCGTCTTTTATCAGCGGAACCACTATTTCCGACCGGGATAACGAACTGCAAGCAATATGCCCCGGAAAAACTTCCACATCCGGCACCAACAGCGTGGCACCCTCCTGCCAGGCAGTGCCGCAAACTCCTTTGCCTTTCCGGATACGTGTGCAGGCTACCGGACCTTGGAATGGACCCAGCACCAACTGATCCTGCTTCACCAAATAAAAACCTACCCAGAAAAAGTCAAAAGCCTCCTTCAGGACAGCGGCCACATTGGCCAGATTGGCCACTAAATCCACCTCACCCTCTATCAGGGATTTCACCTGAGGTAGCAAAGAGAGATATTGCTCTTCTTTGCTACCCGATATAAATGTCAGTTCTTCAGCCATATTATTTTATTTTCCACCAAACAGATATTCATAATCTCTCTCTGCGGCAGGTTTCACCCACTCTTCCGGCACAAATTTCCATTGGTTCAGTGCATGCGGATCAAGTGTACCTTTCTTTTCGATATACTGCATCAGATAAAAACGGAGATCTTTATCCGTTGAGAATATAATGCGCTCTTTCAATTTTTCCTGTGGGATTCCCGCTCCTTTTGTCAATAGTTCTCCCCCACCGTTGCCACGATAAGAGTTAAGCGCTACTTTATAGATATGGTCCATCCGGAACGGAGAGCCATCCGCCATACTGACGATAATCACTTTTTCTCCTTTCGGTTTAGTCACATCCACTGTATAGATAATGCCCGCAGCCGAATCGAAATTAAAACTGAAATTCTGGAATGAGGCCCGGTCCTCAGCACCTGCCCTGCGTTTTTCTTTCAACCACAATAAGTGATCTTCCGGGGATTTCATCTGATTCGTCCACATATAATAAGATTCTTCCAGGAAGTCTTTAATCTCTTTCCCTGACAGCTTCATCACATAAAGCATGTTTTCATACTTATACAGATTGAACATGTCGCTCACGTGAATATCTCCTTTCTTTATCTCAGCATCAAACGAGAGCGGAGCAGCAAACGAAATGTCTGCCCCCGAGATGTCGAGTTGCAGCGAATGGATAAAGTCGATAAATGCCGAAGAGCCGAAATAGGCTGGACGAGTAGACAGGTCTTCCGTAAACACACCGATTTTCTTCGAAACAAACTTCTCTACCGCACCATATTGCACTGCAAAATGTCTCATAAAGGCTTCACTTACACCATATTCTTTTGTATCCGTCAATACCCCGTCTATCTGTTTGCTCACCACTCTACCGTCTTTCAATTTCAGTGTCACATCAATGTCCGACACTACGATCCCGTTGCTTGCCGGATCAATCACCAGCACGGAGTCACCCGCAACGTTCACTATCTTTTTGCACTCCTTGGCATGGTCATGCCCCATCAGTACCATATCGAATCCCGGCACATTCTTCGCCACATTCAACGATGCATTCTCGTTATACTTACCCGACATCACAAAAGCATCCTGCCCTGCATGAAACAGCCCGATCACCAAATCCGGTTTTTCCTTCTCACGGATCACTTTCATCCACTTCCGTGCTGTCTCCTCCATATCGTCGAATCGCAACCCCTGCCACAGGTTCTCCGACAACCAAGCGGGAATAGCCGGCGTAATCATGCCCAATATCACAATTTTCACCCCGTCACGTTCCAACACTTGATAGGGAGGAAGATGGGTCTTGCCCGTAGCCGTTTCGATAATATTAGCCCCCAGCACCGGAAAGTTACACTCACCGATCCAACGGTCGAATACAGGGCGTCCCGTTTCTACATCATGATTTCCCATGTTTCCGGCATCGTATCCCATAAAGTTCATCATTTCGGCACAGACATGTGATGTCACCGTATCTATATAATTATAGTAGTAAGCCGAAGGCTGTCCTTGCAGAATATCTCCGTTATCCAGCAAAATAAGGTTCTCTTTATAAACTTCCCGATTCTTCTGCACCAACGCATACACGCGTGCAAGGCTTCCGCCCCACTCTTGCTGAGTGATAAAATTATAAGGGAAGTAATTACCATGTACATCGCTGGTCTGCACAATCTTGAGTTTCACCTCTCTCTCTTGTGCCGGCAATACACATACCAGGCAAAGCAAGAAAGCATAAATACAAATCAATCTTTTCATCATAATAATGTTTTAAATTTGATTCACCACAGAGTCACACAGAGGCTCACTGACGAGGATTTAAATAGAGAATAAACTCTGTGTGACCCTGTGACAGTCTCTTTTTCTTACAACGGATGCGAAACTACAAACCTCGCCCCTCTTTCATAGTCAGGATCAATCCAGATACTGCCACCCCACTTATCTACTGTCAGCTTACAGATAGAGAGTCCTAATCCGGTACCTTGTGCATACTCGTTCAGCTTCTCAAACCGTTCGAACACCTGTTTCTGTTTCTCCTTCGGAATGCCGCATCCGGTATCCGCCACCGCAAACAACACCCGGTTCTTCTCCTTCTCCACCTCAAACTGCAATGTAATCGTACCATTTTTGGTAAACTTCGCTGCATTCGTCAGCAGATTGATAAGTACCTGCTGCAAACGCTGGATATCCACCTGTAAAACAAAAGATTCGGTTTGGGTTTCAAAAACAAACCGATTACCCGATTCCCGACGCGACATCTCTACCGATGACAACGCCTGCCTGCACAGTTGAACCACGTCACAGTCTTCCGGAGTCAATGTCACTTTGTCCGCCTCAAGCCTCGAAAGGTCAAGTATATCATTAATCAGCCGTAACAACAAATCGGAGTTCGACTGGATAATTCTGAAATAATTCCGCTGATCCTCTTCTGAACTTCCGCCCGAAGCCAGTACATCCGAAAAGCCCACAATCGCGTTCAGTGGTGTCCGTATCTCATGACTCATATTAGCGAGGAAAGCACTTTTCAACCGATTCGATTCTTCCGCCCGATCCTTCGCCTCATACAAATCCGCCTGCGAACGCTCCAGATCGTCTTTCAACCGCTTTGTCCGCAGATAGAAATAGATAGAAACCAGCAATCCCATAACCAAAAGGCACAGAACACCCACTCCACCCCAAATCTGATACCGATATTGCTGATAAAAAGAAGGCAATTCATTGACCAATTTCACTTTCATCGGCAAAGCAGCCACATCAATCTTCTGCTCCTTCACTTTTTTACTATCCAGAAGTGCTTCCGTGCCTACCAACTCCACCTGTAGCGTCGTATCTCCGGGGTTTTCCAAAAATTTGACCGTTTCCCCTGCCAGTTCTTTCCCAAATGTCCGGAAAGCAGGAACTACCCCTCCGACAGCCCAATAGCCCAAACCGATCGAACTTGCTGTAAATGCCGGTATGTCCGGAACTGCTTCCATCATCGAGTACGTGGCATTCCGCATAAAATAACCTTCGTTCTTATCCACCCTCCACGTACCTATCAGTACAACTGTGTGTTTAGGCAGTTTCCGAAGTTCGTCCACAATGGTATAAATAGTGTGTTCGCGTCCATCCAGTAAAATCAGATTTATATCAGGAAACTTTTTCATCTCCCTCCGCACATGTGCCTGCAAAGTGACGCCTCCATAAGTATTGTCCGATATAAAAGCGATATTCTTTGTGTCCGGATAAATAGCCCGGATCATGCGGATATTCGACGCGATATCATAATCGTACATAAATCCACCACGAACCTGCCGTTTCAGGTTATCTTCATAAAAATCGGATGATTCCGGCATCCAGTGTACCAGATCTTTTTCATCATCCGGCAGTAACACCACATTCCGGCTGGTCAGTGCGCACATAACGGGTACCTCTCCCGTTACCGAGTCGTTCAGAGACAAATAAGATGCCCATGCCTCTTGTCCGAACAGAATAATTAGCGCCGGTTCCTGATCTCCCCGATATTTATTTAAAATATCCTTCATCACTCCCTTCCAACGAGGAAAATCGGAGAAGCTTTTACAGTTCATATTTTCAATGACCACTCCCCTTTTACCCCCCAGCCTATCATATTCATCCATAAAGTCGGAAACATTGGCCGAAGTTGGATACGCTCCCGGATTGTACGAACAGATCATAAGGATTGGTTTCTCTCCGGTAGCGGCATATCCCGTCAAGGGACGGCAACAGCTAATAACTATCAGGAGCAGAAAAAGAGTATATTTAAATGATACCGGCATATTCATCTGTTTTAGAGTGTGTGTATCCGTTTTTTATGCCCGCAAAGATACTAAAAGTTGATGGTTATAGTAGATTATTGCGTACATTTGTCGCTCAATGTCCTAAAAATAGTTTATGGAAATCTTTCACAAAATGATTTCGGCAGCGCTCAACCTGCCGGAAAAGCAAATCAGCAATACCCTCAGGCTATTGGCCGAGGGAGCCACTATCCCTTTCATCAGCCGCTATCGTAAAGAAATCACGGGCGGCCTGGACGAAGTGCAGATAGAAGCTATCAAAACGCAGTACGATAAACTCTCCGACCTCGCCAAGCGTAAAGAGACCATTTTCGGCACCATCAGTGAACAGGGCAAACTGACACCCGAATTGCAGCAACGCATCGATGCGACCTGGGATGCCACTGCCCTTGAAGATATCTACCTGCCCTACAAGCCTAAACGCAAGACCCGTGCGGAAGCCGCCCGTCAGAAAGGGCTCGAGCCCCTCGCCCTGTTGATAATGATGCAGCGGGAGAACAACCTCAACGCCCGGGTTTCCGCCTTCGTGAAAGGCGATGTCAAAGATGCCGATGATGCCCTGAAAGGCGCCCGGGACATCATTGCCGAGCAAGTTAGCGAAGACGAACGTGCCCGCAATGCCGTGCGTAACCTCTTTGCCCGTCAAGCTGTTATCACTGCCAAAGTAGTAAAAGGAAAAGATGAAGAAGCTGCCAAATACCGTGACTATTTCGACTTCTCTTCTCCCCTGAAACGCTGCACTTCACACCGCCTGCTCGCCATCCGCCGTGCCGAGGCCGAAGGTTTGCTGAAGGTCAGTATCACCCCTGACGACGATGAATGCCTCGAACGACTCTATCGCCAGTTCGTACGCAGCACCAACGAATGCGGACGCCATGTATCCGAAGCCGTGCAGGATGCCTACCGCCGCCTGCTAAAGCCTTCCATTGAAACTGAGTTTGCCGCCCTCAGTAAAGAGAGGGCCGACGATGAAGCCATCCGTGTTTTCGCCGAAAACCTGCGCCAACTGCTCCTTGCTCCGCCTCTGGGGCAAAAACGTGTCATGGGCATCGACCCCGGATTCCGTACCGGTTGCAAGGTAGTCTGTCTCGACGCGCAAGGTAATCTGGTACACAACGAAAATATCTACCCGCATCCCCCGGTAGACAAAAAAGCCGAAGCCGCATCCAAACTCCGGAAAATGATAGAAGCCTACAAGATAGAAGCTATCGCCATCGGCAATGGGACTGCCAGCCGCGAGACAGAAACCTTTGTCACCCACCAGCAGTTCGACCGTCCCGTACAGGTATTTGTCGTCAGTGAGCAGGGTGCTTCCATCTACTCCGCTTCCAAGATAGCCCGCGACGAGTTCCCCGATTATGATGTCACCGTCCGCGGCGCCGTATCCATTGCCCGCCGCCTGATGGACCCGTTGGCGGAACTGGTAAAAATCGACCCCAAATCCATCGGTGTAGGTCAGTACCAGCATGACGTAGACCAGACGAAGCTGAAGAAATCGCTCGACCAGACGGTTGAGAACTGTGTCAACCAGGTAGGCGTCAACCTCAATACCGCCAGTAGTCATCTGCTCACCTACATCTCCGGGCTGGGTCCGCAACTGGCACAGAACATCGTCTCCTACCGTGCCGCCAACGGCGCCTTCTCTTCTCGCAAAGAGTTGATGAAAGTACCCCGCATGGGAGCCAAAGCCTTTGAACAGTGCGCAGGGTTCCTTCGCATCGCCGGAGGTGAGAACCCACTGGACAACACCGCCGTACACCCCGAGAGTTATGGTATCGTCAATCAAATGGCGAAGGATCTTTCGTGTACCGTACCCCAATTAATTGCCGACAAAGCCCTGCGCAACCGTATCGAAGTAGAAAAGTATATCACCCCCACTGTAGGGCTCCCCACTCTGAAAGATATTCTCCAAGAGCTTGATAAACCGGGACGTGACCCGCGCGACACGATACAGGTTTTTGAATTCGACCGGAATGTTCGCACCATCAATGACCTCCGCGAAGGCATGGTGCTTCCCGGTATCGTCAGCAATATCACCAATTTCGGTGCTTTCGTGGACATAGGCATCAAGGAAAACGGGCTTGTCCATCTCTCCCAGCTTGCCAACCGATTCATCACCGATCCCACCGAAGTGGTCTCCATCCATCAGCACGTCACAGTGAAAGTACTGAGCATTGACTTCGAACGGAAACGGATACAGTTGACGATGAATATCGAATAATGGCTTCAAATAAAGATTTCACCACAGAGGTGAATAAAACCCCGGTACCTCCTTCAATTAGCCCCTAACAAGAATAAACGACAACCACTGTTGTACATGCTCTTATAGAAAGAGGTAACCGGGGTCAGACAGATCTTCAATGTCTTTATTTCTTCTTTGCGTCCCGTGTCGCCAGATAACCGATTAACTGGTCCATCGATGCGTCCTTCAGGATCACCCGCTTCCGGCGGTCCAGCAAATAGAGGCTCGGCGTGGCATGAATGTCATACAGCTGCCGGCTGCGGATATCCCCCGCCTTATTCCAGCCTACAATCCATCCCCGCGGCATGTGTGCCGACTTCACCAGCCATTCTTCTTCGTTCTCATCCGGATAGACAGCCAGCACGCGCAGCGTCCCTTGTTCCACCATCTCTACAAAAGCGGGCATCTCCTCAAATACCTTCTCAAATTTCCGGCAGTTTGAGCAGTCCGGATCATAGAAAAACAGCAACGTATACTCTGCCTTCAATCCGCTCATCCGCCCGCTCTCACCCTTCGGGGTGACGTACGCAAAATCTGCTGCCTTCATCCCCGGCCGGTTCTTGCGCGCCTGTTTCAAGCGATCCGCAGGGCGTATCTTCTCCCACTCCGTCAGCCGCCCGGATGCCACCATTTGTTCCAACACAGCGATGTAATAATCCTCGTTGCGCATCGGCGAGTTCGGTTCGTAAAGATACTTCTCACCCAGCAGGCAGAAACGCTTGTACGCCGTACTGTCTGCCTCCATCCTCACCATCATGGTATACAACGCCTTCAAATTTGCCTCCGGCTCGGCATACTTCAGCGCGTCGATGAAGTCGGCATACAGTTGCTCCGTATCCATGCCGTTCACCCACGCCGTATCATCCACCAAGTAGTTATCCCAATAATGTTTCACGTAATATGCCGCCCGATCCGTTGGCTCAGTCATCACCTGTGGTATCTCCGGCCGTGTGTAATGCACTACATGTACTGAATCTTTCGCCGCAGATCCAACTACCGGTTCTATTCTTACCTCTTTCCATTCATCCATCCCCGAACAAACTTTTACCAGCAGCAGACCCAGACAAACCACCACCAGGGCCATCAACACTACCGTCGATACAAATGCCACCAACTTCTTCTTTATATTCATTTTGTTCATGCTTATTATTTCGCCACAGAGTCTCACAAAGACATATAGTACTTAATTCCATATATTAAGAAACTTTGTGTTACTATATATCTATCGTGGTAAATCCGTTTATTGTCCCTCATCTTCTCCATCTTCCCCTCACCACCCACACCGCAGGCAACACATACACCTTTCCTTCATCATCCTTCAATCGTACCGCAGGACGATATTCTCCCGGTTTGAGTTCCGGAATAGCCGCAATCACCTTCTTATCCGAATATGTATACACAAGTTTGATCTCGATTACCTCCACCGGTTTCCTCTGTGCCACCAGACACAATTTAAAATCCTCCAGCGCATAATGTCTCAAATTACGTCCCCAAACCACCAACGGTGCCATTGGTGTGATCGTCCCGTCTTTCTTTCCGCTCAGCGGATCATAAATACCCGTAATCTCCGGAATATCCACACCTCTCCGTACCTCTTCAATCTTCCTTATTTCTATCATACCCTTCCTAGTTAATCGTTTATAGTTCATCATTCATCACGCTTCTTACCGGAAACCCATATTTCTTCATATCGTGCATCAAATACATCTGTCGACTGGGTTCTACGCAAAGCGAATAGCCATATACCGGACTTTGACTACTCCCCGTCCAGTAACGATGACCGTGCGGAACCACAATCCGGCAGCCGTTGATATGGCTCCGGTGTCCGCACAGCGGCAGGTATACTGGTACTCCGTCGTCACTCAGAAGGCAGATATTCGTCCGGTCCTCCTCCCGTTGAAGCTCCATCGGAGCAGCGGGACTGTTCATCAATGCCTCCATTTCAATACGCGATGGTAGCCGCCACCCCTCCGGTGAAGGGTCCAACTCATTAATCCGTGCAGGACTCTCTGCCGTGCCATCGTACCAACTGCCGCGACAGGGCGTAAAATTCTCCTCCCATCGATCAGTAGGACAGCCAAACTGAAAATACGTACCCTGATTAAGTGTGGTACCCACTTCCAACCCCAACGGGATGGCTACCTGTGCTAATTTCCCGCCTGCCGCCAGATTACGGTCCAGCCAATATTTACCCCGGATACGTACGTATCCACCTTGATAAATAAGGATATCGCGTACCACGCCCGTATCATTCACCAACGAGAGCACCGTGTGACGCGCTGCCGGAAATCCACCACGTACCCGGTATCCTGCATTAGAATGTACCTTCACCGTGAACCGTCCGTCATAATGTCCCTGCAACAGTTCAGGTTCGCTCACCTCCACCCAGGCCGCCGCCTCATCGCTCACGATACGCCACGACTGGTTACTGTCCACACACACACTGTATGTCCTCACCTCCTCCCTGTAACCCGGTGGCATCTCTATCACTCCGCTATGTCGTGCACAAGGATCTTCCGGCGGATACTCTATATAATAATCAAAGCAGACACCCTGCATCAATAACAGATCTGTCGTCTGGCTGAAAGGATATGTACCCGTCTCCAACGTCAGAGCCAGCGAGCGCGAGCGCACATTGGCTGGTTTCGCTTCAAGATGTACTTTCAAGTTCTGACTCCCTTTCTGTTGCAGGCCCACAGGCGGATAGACCGAATACCAACATCCACCGTCGTTAGCGTTAGCACTCTTCACGCACCAACATGCCTGTTCATTGTCAGGGATAACGGTTAGCGTCACAGCCTCGTTCTTCCGCCCGGCACTGACATAGAGCCGACGACTGACCGTCAACGTGGGATGAATACCCATCACCTGCTGACGCACCTTGAGCAAGTGTACTCCCTCGCCATTCCCTATCTCAATGGTTGCCTCCCGTTCCACGGCAGAAAAGTTGGTACGAAACTGCATCAACAGCCGGTCCCCCTCACGGCGCACGGCAAGCCAGTTATCCGGTTCACCTTTCGCATAATGCACGCTTCCCGTATACCATTGTTCGCTACACCCCTTCAACTCTACCGGAAGATCCTTTGCCATTGCGTCCGTAACCAATTCTCCCGGAAGCAATGCATCCAATGTGGCAGAATCGGTCTTCTCATTTTCCTCGTCTGTTTCCGTACCGGCAGCTATCAACTCCAACGATGCGCCATGAACAATCTCCTGTAATCCAGTTTCGGCAATACAGATGCCGGTATGACCGGCAAACAGGCGATCCACATCATCACGATGATGTATCCCGCTCAGGCAAAGCGCATGGGGGGTGAATAGCACACAGAAGTTCAACATCCCCTCCTGTACAGTGCAACGCAGCCGCCATTTCTTTTTCCGTTTCAGCACATCCGCCTCAGGGTACTTGCGCACCAGATATCCTCGTCGGTCAAAGACCAACAAGACCGCTCTCCGGCACTCTTCCGACAAATAATCCATACGTTTCAGAATCAGACTCACCGGCCACTCACGGGCAATGTGCACCTTTCGGTTTACCCGCCAATACTTCACGGCGTTGTATGTCATCCCCGAAGCGATAAATGCCATTGTTGCTATTTCCGCTATATCCATAACTTTCGTCAGTTTGTGTTTTCCATTTTTCTTTTCACCACAGATTACACAGATTTTCACAGATTCTTTATTCATACTTTACTAAATGCAACCACACGGAGAGAAAAAACGACTCCGTGTGAATCTGCGTATTCTGTGGTGAGCCTTTACTTACTTTGCACGAAGCGCAGTGCCCTCCCTGCCGGCACGCTTCCTCCTGCCTGTGCCAGGCTCAGGTAAACTTCCGCCTTTCCCCGGTCACCTTCAAGCAGACAGAGAATGCCCATGTTACACCCGGCCTCAGGCAGGGTGGCAAAGCGTTGCAGATATCTCCGGGCACGCTCCGTATCGCGGCGCAACAAGGCTACTCCGGCAGCGTTGATGCACGCCACCGGACTGTCCGGATAAAGACGTCCCGCCAAGTCCATCAAGTCATTGAATTCAGCCGAACCTACGGCATGTGCTTCTGCCAAGCGGCAGAAGTCCGCCACCGAGAATGCTTCCGGTTTGCCCGAAGTAACAACTGCCTCCCCTTCTGTCATGCCTGTTGATGGCTGTGCCGCCAAGCTTCCGTCTACGTAGCTTACCTCGTAGTCGATACGACGCAACTTCCCGAAGAAAGCTGACGACAAATAGTGATAGGCAGTCCCACCCGCCAAATCCATCAGCATTCGTTCGCGCCCGTCCACCACATCCACTGTACGGATAATGTCGAGTACAGACTCTTTGAATGCCATCTCCGACCCAACTATCAGATCGGTCAGTCCTTTCCAATCCTCCGCTATCCAGTTCACCTCAAAAGGCACTGTGCCGAAGCTTTTCTCCCGCCGGATATAATCTTTCAATGCCAGTGCGCGTTGTAAGCCCAAACGTTCGTTTGCCCGATAGTCACCGTCCGGAGCCGTATAACCTGTCAAACGAATACCTTCCAGACTCACACCCGGTGTTTCTTTAAGCGGACGTGTCACAGCCAAAAGTTTGTAAACAGCTTCTACAAAGTTACGCGCATCATACTTCGTTTTCTGCCCACGACTGTAATCCAGCACGATGCTGCCACGCACCGTCTGCCGTACCTCCTCAACCTTCGGTGCCTCCGTAGCCGAAGGCGACAAAAAGCCTACCCACGAGAGCAGCATGCTGTCTGTAGGCAGATCAACCTTCACCTCGCATACGGACAAAGGGCGTACCGAGGTAGACTTTCGAGTACCTACCGGGGTTATTTTCTGTCGTACCTTCTGTTTGTTATTCACTGCCGACACCGTTTTTTTTTCCGGCGAGTCGGCACCGGCCTTCGCTCCTGCCATTCCCGGAAGTAACAGCAGACACAAGACCATGCTCAGTTCTCTTTTCATCTTATCTATCTAAAATCAATTTATTAAAAGGTGTGGATAGCCCGTATAAACCTCACACTTAGCGAGCCTCTCCTATCATTTATCATCAGTCATTTTAAACCACACTTGGAGTATTATTCTGAATGGTAGTATTATCCGTCGCATACCCATTGTCAATTACATTCGCACTCGGAACAATCTGCACATCATTGATTGTCAATGTAACATGATAGTATCCTCCTGCATTCAATGCGCCGCCAAACGCAGTAACCGTGACCGTACGGACTTCACCATCTACCGTTACCGAAATGGTCAATTTACTATCGGTCAAAGGTTGCGGAGGAAGTAAATATTCATAAACCCGGTTCCCGGATGGAATTTCTACATTCGGATTGTATACATATCCCCCCGCCGCAGGGGTCCCTCCGGTAATCGTGCCGGTAGTTATATCGACTTGCCGCTGAAGATAAAAATTGGTTGAATTATTCTTCAACACTATGTTTTCAATTTTACATTTACGGCCTGACATCACATTCGTCCCTCGGACAAATGTAAGTTTCAACCGGGCATACGCATGTTTCATATTAAGAAATTGCACTGCTTTATGATCATTATTTATCACCGCTGATCCATCAACAGCCGCAGCGGTACCGTAACACACATCTTTAGCTACATCATAAATTTGGGCAACTAAAGTCGCAGTCGTCGTGTTATCGACAAATGATACAGACTGATAAGGATAATATGCGTACAGCCCCACCGGACGGTGATCCACCAGTATTTCTGTGAATGCGGTCCAACCGGCTGCACTGTAAGTATAGGGAGCATCATACTGAGGTGGATATCCGTTAGCGTTCGTACGGAAAAGACCCAATTTATAAGTAGCAGTATTGATCACTCCGCGTGTGGACACTCTCGTACTCAAAGAAGCTTCCGTGACCCCGATAGGCACTTGTCTATCGGTTGGGATAGATCCTTCTTCCTCCTTCCCACAAGAGAAAAAGAGAAACAGACTTAATGAAAGCAAACAATATTCTAATACTTGTTTCATAGGACATACAATTTATCGTTTAACACATCTTATCGTTCTGCCATCAGCCCGCGCCCAACTGGGATTTATACCGGCGGTACTCGGTGATCCTTGCATGACATTAAGCCCGTTGGCTGTTTTTCCGGAAGGGGTCCGAGACCAATAAAAAGCCCAAGCTCCGTCTTTTGATATAGTATTGTTTATTTCAGTAGATGACTGATTCCGGCTTCCCAAAGTAAGCAGGAATACACCATTATTTCCTCCGAACCAAAAACCTTTGGGAGAACTGTTATAGGTAACTCCCGCATTAATCAGATCTTGTAGTTGTCCATCAGAAGGTGTTTCCCAAGTACCGGGAGGGACTACTTGGTAACAGGGATCATTGGCTGTAGAATAATTCCCACTGTTATATTTACCTACACCGATATCGAGAGTATTCCATCCGATGAATCCTCCTTCTGTCGCACCACCATGATAATTTGTCTGAGAAGCCTCAAAATAAAAATTAGATCCGCTTTTATAAAGATTTCCCCTTGCCCATTTATAGCTCCTCACCGAGATATAATTTGGCACAATGCTAACCGTTATCTTATAATTACCGGCTGCATTGAATAAACGGTTTGTAGCACTAACCGTAATGGCGTTATTCATTTGTCCATTACCGATTTTTAAAGTAGTAAACTTAATTGTAAGTGTACGGTTACTTTGAGGGAGTATCTTATACACATTACTATTCACTGTAGTAGCATTCGGATTGGTCCATGCCACGTTCAATGTCCCGCTTGTCCCCGTTACAGGAAGAGTTGTCTGGCTCGCATTCCAGGTCACAGGGCTGTTGCTAAGTCCCGAGATAGTTGCCGCACACTGCTGAACCGTATTATTATTAAACTCTTTAGCCACTACACACAACTGAAGTTGGGCACACTGTCTCGAAAAACTAATGCCACTCAACAGGCATTGTCCGCTTGCATTGGCCGTAACATTTACCCCGGTCTTCTGACACAACATGAAATCCTGGTTATGCGTCACTGTTGTCGACCAATTACCGGACAAAGCGGCCGGAGCTGAATTGGTTCCGTATGAATAAAAGACAAACGCATACGTCCCGGGCCTTAACACCCACTGTCCGGAAACACCTGCGGGAGTGGCTGTATTCGCTACAATCGAGGCAATGCCGGAAGCATTGGTACTATAAACCGCTGTACCCGCATAATTAGCAGCCGTTATGGTATTGTTTTTATAGGCTACAACCCGAAACTGCATATTGGCCATATTGCCACGCGTCTGTACCGGATTAACGGGAAGTAAAGATTCAATTGTCGTTTCTACATCATAGCCCGAATCATAAGTACTGTCCAAAGGCTGCACTATCTTTGTCAAAATCTCTCCGGAACGGGTAACCGCACCACCTAAAAACTCATCTACCCCATCTACTTTTACATTGATAGATACCATCTCCCCATCTCCTTCTATCGGATCATGATGTCCCGAAGGAAATCTTTCATCTTCCTCCCTGTCACACCCTGTCACTGCAAGCAAAATCAAGAACAAAGAACATGAACAAGCCATTAGGCGAATCATACTTTTAAGTATTCCCGTTTGCGTCCTGTCAATTATGCATCTCATATTTATAATCAAAATTAGTATTCCCTTGAGTCCCGTAATCATTCACTGTCAAAGCATTCGTAGGTACCATCTGTATATCTGTAATCGTCAGAGATACATTGTAGTATGATCCGGCATCCAACGAACTGCCGAATCCCGTAATATTCAAAAAACGCACTTCACCGTCCACCGTCACAAGAACTGTTAATGTATTGCCGGCAAGTGGCTGTGGAGGCAGCAGGAAGTCATAGCTCAATTGCCCCCGATCGCTATATTCACATTCGGATTATAAACATAGCCTGTCGCGACGGCAGTTCCTTCAGTTACACCGGCTACCGTAGCGATATTCAAATGACGCTGTAGATAAAAACTTGTATTATTAGATTTCAAAGTAATATTTTTGATATTACATGCCTTACTCTTATCATAATTCGTTCCGCGCAGCAATGTCAGTTTGAGCCGGGCATAAGCGTGTTGCATAGCTATAAACTCCACTTCCGGAGCATCATTATTAATCACGCTTGCACCCCCCACAGGTAGCCCCTTCCCATAACACATATCTTTGTCCGCACTGTAAAGTTGCGCATTCAGGACGGCTGTTGTCGTGTTATCTACAAAGGAAACAGACTGATAAGGATAATAAGCATACAAACTCACCCCGCGATGATCCACCTTCACTTCTGTAGAAGCCGTCCATCCGGTTGCTGTATACGTATAAGGCGCATCATACTGAGGAGGGTAACCCTTGTCACCGGTACGAAACAGTCCCAATCGATAAGTGGCGTTAGCAATCAGCCCACGAGTAGTCTCCGCACCGTATTCAGGAATAGAAACAGTCGATATTCCTATAGGAATCTGCCTGTCGGATAATACTTCGGATGAAGTGTCCGTTGTAATCTCTGCCCCGCATGATATACACAATCCGCACATGGCAATAAAAAACATATTATTAATTTTCATGACCAAAAACAGTTTAAAACAGAATTTGTATGTATAGTAGCCTCACCTATCAAGTCTCCCGAAGCAGTGGTTGGCGCAGGCCAGTCAACAGTAGAAACTCCATTCGCCCCAATGACGATTCCATGCGCCCCCTGTACGGTAATCTCAATCGAGTATTTTTTCCCGGCTTCCAATTGAGACAATTTAGTAAGCGGAATCCCCAATGTATATACGTCACCATCTACTGTAAGGTCTACTTTCATGCCACAGTCAGCTACTCCCAGAATGGTTCCGATCGATTCTAATGTGCAAGGTACGATAAGGAAGCCCACCTCTACATAATCAGTTTCCTGTTCCGGAATCGTTCCGTCCACTTTTTCAGCGATTCCCGGCTCCGGAGTGGCTTTAGAGGCGGCATAAGTTCCGTTTGTAATATTCAGAGTAGTGTATGTCAACACATTGGATACTTTTATTTTAGACAGCTTAGCATCTTTGGTATACTTATGTCTGTTGACCCGAAAAACGACCCAGCTATAAGCATGCTCCATATTTAAAAAAGAAATATCTACAGGAACTTTACTTCCCGTAGGCTGGGTAAAACTGGTCTCATTGGCTGCCCCGGTTCCCGCCCCATAGCACAAATCTTTCTCAGCCGAATACAGTTTTGACTTCAGAGGGATAGCTGTCCGATCCGTATAATCCAATCCGTTTTCCTTATCGGCATGATAAGGATAGATTGCCCAAAGATTTGCATATACATCTTCAGCCAGTGACACTGTGTTTTCATCGTCAATCGGAGTCCACGTTCCTGATAGCTTGGTATATTTACAATTATTCCTATCCGAATATTTCCGGCTGTTACCTGCATTCTTCACCACATCGTCAGTCAAAAAGACCCCGATGGATTCTCCGTCACTTAGTGCGGCACGAGTATTGACCTTATGCGGTTCGACTACACTCACGCTATTGATAGTGCAAGATACGGTGGCATCATCGGGTATACCATCCATACTGTCATCCTGGTTGCAGGCGACCAAAACCAGTAGCAGACACCAAATCCTGATCAGATCATTTAGATTATTCATTATTCATTTTTTACGATATTAGACTTCACCATTTTCAAAATTTTCATCTTTTGACGCATCTTATCGGGAATCCGTCCCAATACCAATAATAGTTATTCTTAACAGCAAAACTCTGATTAAACTCCAGATAATAGCAACGCTGGCCACTAGCACTCGTACTGCTTCTATAATATCCCGTTCCAGGCCAATAGTTTACATTATTTTTACCTCTGTTTCCCATTGCAGGCAGAAAAACCTTATTACCGCCAAAAAATCCTCCGCTCTTACCATTCATACTTCCAGACCTATATCCACTATTTCCCAGATTCTGTAACTGGTTGGCAGTCGGAGTACACCATGTTCCTCGGGGAGCAACCTGATAGCAAGGATCATTGTTGGAAGAAAAAGAGCTTCCTCCATACGTGTTATTACTGGAAGAGAGCGTATTCCAGCCAAAAAAAGATCCACCTTGTGTACCACTGTGATAACCACTTTGTGAAGACTCAAAATAAAAATTATCCCCACTCCTGTAAACGTTCCCTTTCGCCCACGTAGCTCCTCCCACAGTAATACCGTTACCGGTTATCTTAACAGTTATCTTATAATTACCTCCTGCCGCAAATTGACGCCCGGAGGCATTCACCGTCACACGGTTATTATATTGTATATTACCAATTCTCAAAGTCGTGAGCTTAATGGTTAATGTACGGTTGCTCTGAGGCAGCACCTTATATACATTACTATTAACCGTAGCCGCATTCAAGCTGCTCCACGAAAAGTTTACAGCTCCCCCCGTACCGCCTGTTGAAAGGGCCGCCTGACCGGCATTCCAGGTTATGTTGTTACTATTCAGGTTGGATACAGTGGCTGCACATTGTTGAACCGTATTATTAGAAAAGTCATTGGCCGTGACAGCCAGTTGGAGCAAAGCGCACTGACGCGTAAAGCTGATTCCTCCCAATGTAAACTCTCCTTTATTATCGGGAGCTACTACAACTCCTTCTTTCCGGCAAAGCATAAAATCCTGATTGTGCGAAACGGTTGTAGACCAATTACCGGACAGCATTGCCGGTGCACTATTCAGTCCATAAGAATAGCACACAAAAGTATATGTGCCCGGCCCCAATATCCATTGTCCGGCACTATTGACAGGAGTAGCTGTCTTGGCTACAATAGCTGCGACTCCCGAACCATTTGTCTTATAAACAGCTGTCCCCGCATAATTAGCGGCAGACGAAGCATTTGTTCTGTAAGCCACTACACGGAACTGTACATTGCCCAAGTTGGCACGGGTCGACACACTATTCTCTAATGGAATTGATTCCACTGTTGTCTCCACATCATATCCGGTATCATAAGTAGAATCCAAAGGCTGTACCAGGCGAGCAACAGTTTCTCCTGAACGCGTCACTGCCCCTCCGTAAAATTGATCAACCCCGTCCACACTCAACTGTATCGGAATCATCCGGCTTTCATCCACAGCGGGTTGTTCTTCATCCGGAACCGATGGATAAAACGTATCACTATCCTGGCTGCACCCCATTGCGAAAATAGAAAGCGACAGGCTCAAACAAACCGTTTCCATGTACCGTCTTGTTCCGCCATTTACTTTTAGTTTATCTTTCAGTTGTATCATCTTTATTCTCCGTTTATGTTATAATTCCGTATCTACCTGAGTATTTCCTTGTCCGCCAAAATCATTGACAGTAACAACTGCCGATGACAGGATGATTCCCACATCCGTAAATGTCAGTGATACTCCATAATATTTCCCCGAATCCAAAGAACTGCCTAACGTTGAAATGTCACAACTCCGAGTTACCCCGTCGACAGTGACAAGAATAGTCAATTTACTACCGGCAAGTGGTTGCGGAGGAAACATATACTCGTATGTCACGCTTTTACCGGTGGCAATATTAACGTTAGGATTATGAACATATCCGGCAGCCACAGTGCTTCCTCCGGTAGCTCCGGCAGTGGAAGCGATATCAAGGCTACGTGTCAGATAAAAATTGGTATTATTCGATTTGAAAGTAATATTCTGTATATTACATTTCTTAGTCTTATCAAATTTTTCCCCGCGAGTCAGTGTCAACCTCAACCGGGTATATGCGTGTTTCATATTCAGAAACTCAACAAACGGATTGTATACACTAACCGGACCTCCATTCAAGGCTTCACCCACTCCATAGCAAATATCCTCTCCGGCATTGAACAACTGTGCTTGCAGGGTCAAGGTAGTGCCACTTGCCAGCCCGGCATAATTTCCGGTCGCTGTATGATAAGGATAATAGGCAAAAAAAGAAGCATTCCGATAATCTACCTTGATTACATTATCAGATCCCCACTCTCCTCCTGAATAAATATGCTTCACATTGAATAAAGGCGTATAAGTACCGGCAGTGGTCCGAAAGACCCCTAAAGCGTATGTATCATCGTTTATAATTCCGCGTGTTGAGGGCCTATCGTCGGAAGAAGCGGACACTACAGCCAGTGCCTTTTCTCCGGATACCTTGTCTTCTTGTTCACAAGAGACTAATGCAAATAGGATGCAAATAAAAAATAATAGGTTTGTCTTCATACGTTTAATATTAAATTACAGTGCCCCTGATCCACTTTGTGTAGGATCCGATGTCCAATCTTCTGTTCCCACTTTACCACCATCAATAATGATCTCTGTTTCATCTTTAATAGTAGTGGCATCACCACCGTCAAAGCTTATTGATTGCCAGTCTTTCGTGGTAACCTCCACTATATTAATCGGTATTCCCCCTCTGATATCCAACCGGACTACGTGGCGCTTTCCTGCTACCAGTCCGGCAAGATCCGCCTGTGGCACAATCACACTGAAATCACGTTCATCGATGGTCAAAGTCAGTTTCAAGCCAGACGCAAGAGCCTGCGGAACAAACAGATAGTTACAAGTGGTATCTCTCGCCGCTTCTCCTACCCCCAATCCCGTGTCATGCATAGGTCCGGAGGTTGGATATGAATAAGAAGCAATATTTGTTGTGTTTTGCAGACTCCCGTCTTTTATATCGAACGTCCCGGTGTCAACCATCGGGTCTCCGTTGTCCAATTCTATACGTACATTGGTTATTTTACACTGCAACGGATACCTTCCGTTACGAATCATCTCCAAAGAAAGCTGAGAATAAGGTTTCTCCAATAAAAAATTGATCTGTGGTGACAGATTATTGACTGTGACAGCCACATTGTCTTTGGCATACCACCAATCCGCATCCTCCGTGTAAGCTTGGGTCTTTAATGTGGTCTGTGTAACTGCAGAAAAAGTAACTTTTCCATATGGATAATAAGCACACAGACCGGCTCTTGCCCCGCCCACCCAAACAGAGGTCTCTGACGTCCATTCGTCATCAGGCTGATAAGTGTATTTCACATTACTCTGAGGGGTAACATAGTTAGCATCCGCTATCAAAAAAACTCCGATACTGCTCCCTTCAGGCAACGGTTGAGCGGTAGCTCTTGTAGTCACATCCGCCTTGAACGAAGTGAATACGCTTAAAGGCACACTGTCCGTTTTTTCTGTCGGAAATAAAGTTCTTTCCTGCGAACAGGCAACCAATAATATCGTCATTACATATATGGCAGCCACAGAAGTATTTATATTCATATTGAGTTTCATAATCATGCTGTTCATTTTTGTATAATCATTAAGGTTGGGGAAGCGGTTCGTAATCTATACCTTCATTCAGTACTTTCTCATCCCAGTCAGTAGTGGTTACGGTCACCGATTTAATTGCGATCCCTCTCAATTTCAAAGAGACAACGTATTTTTTACCACTCTCGAAATCAGAGAGATCGTTTATCGGAATGATCACCGTTGCCGGAAATCCGCTTACATTCACTATGACGCTAAGCCCTTTAGTCGGTTCAAACGGGTCAGGCAATAATTTTGTAGGAATCATAAGCAGATCAGCCTGGTATTTTTTAGTAGGACCGTCCAAAACATAAGGAAGGTCTTTTGTGATGTTATATCCGCCCCTAAATTGTTTCTCCGTATCATCCGGATGGATGCCAACAGTACCACTCGTAATATCTATCACCGCTTTTCGAAACAATGAGTCGTTTGCTAAAGCCACTGAATTAATACTACATATAGCCGGATAAGCATCTTCCACCCCTATATTCAATACTAAACGTGAATAAGCATGCTTAAAATGCATATCTACAAAATATTTCTTAGCATCAACTTCCTGATTAGCCACATAATACAGTTCTTTTAAAACGTCATAGTTTTGTGTCTCCATAGGAATTTTAGTACGGTCCTTATAAAGCTCATCCACTGTTTCTTCCGTATAGGGATAATACCCGCACACATCCGCCTTCTCGCTACCTAAATAAATGGTACTCGCCTCCGACTCGGCTGTCCATTGACTCTCACCGGCATTTAGCGTATATTTTCTGTTATTCACAGGCGTATAACTCGTTTCGGCAGCCTGCCCATGGCAAAACAAAGCAATGGAACTTCCGGGCGTAAAAGGTACATTGGCACGAGTCTGTGGATTGCCTTCCACAATGGCAGCAGACGCAATTTCCAACTCTGTACGGGCTGTTTTGTCTTTTTTCCAATCTGGTAAGCTATCACCATCGCTGCACCCCAGTAACATGCAAACTAAAAAACTTATGTATAGTACTCCTTTCATAGTAGCTCAGTTTTAAATATGATTTTATTCAACAGGATATTTATTCCCGCCATCAACCTTATCATCTTCCCATTCCAATGCGCTAACGGTAGGCACGATTTCTGTTCCTTTGATCTTTAATCCGATAACATACTTCTCTCCCTGCCTGAACTCTCCAAGTTCGGAATACGGGATCTCCACGAGCATCTGTTGTCCATCTACCACAAGGCTGACAGACAGCCCGAATTGTCCTCCTTCCGCATCTGTCCGCTCAATTTTAAGCGGAACCGGAATCATCAGTACACGGCGTACATAAGATTCGCCAACAGACAATGTATGAGGTGAAGCTGCAGTTACTGTTGTCAAATCATAATTCCCTGTTTCCGAAGCCTGTATGCTTCCGTCAACGGCAATGTTAATAGTGCCTTTTTTTATTAAAGCGGAATTCCCCAAGGTTATTTTACTAATTTTACAAGGCATAAAGTAGTTCTCACGGCTGATCTTTAACTCCACTAAAGAATAAGCATGCACCATACTAAAAGTAATCGCAGGAGTAAAACCATTTATCATTGTATTCAATGCATAATAGATATCTTCAGTTTCCACATAATCCTGTGATTGCAATGGAATGACCGTCTTGTCCGTATACGCATCTTTATAAGGATAGTAAGCACAGACATCAGCATCGTTACCCACTAAATAAATTGTATCATTAGCCGTCGGAGGCCCCCAATCACTGCCGTTATAAACATATTTACGATTGTCAATAACTTTATATCCGCTTCCAGCTTCTGTACCCGACAGAAAAATCCCTATGGCCCCTTTCGTCAAAGCTACCGGATCGGGAGCTAAACGTGTAACTACCTCCTGCTTAATGACTGCCGAAGATACCTCGAGCGGTACTCGAAGCGCAGATGCTTTCCATCTCCCGTCATCCATCTCACGGTCATCAGAACAGCTACTCAATAAAATACCTCCCACCAGGATCCATAATAAATGTTTCATAATCTTCATACTCTAATTAAAACTGGTATCATAATCACCGCCACTGCCTCCGGTTCCTGTCTGCACCTCTGCCCAATCCCTATCAATCAGGATTTTGTCACTCATCAAAGTTAACTTTCCACCTTTGACAACCAATGACACAGTATATTTAGTGCCTCTTACAAATGTGCTCAGTTTATCGGCCGGAATCGTAACAGAATAATCCATGCCATCCACCGTAAGTGTCAAGACTACGCCTCCGGAAAAAGTTTGTTGGGGCAGCAGCCAGTCAAAACTCGTATCATCTGTAACCCCTATTGCAAATCCGTCTTTTAAACCGGTCGTCACAGTGTGAATATATTGAGGTGTTTGTGTTCCGCTTCCTTCGGTTCCGGTACTGATGTCAACCGTATTGGCTGTGATTATATTTCCGGCAGAAGCCTCTATTTTTGCTTTCGTTATCTTACACGTGTTCGGATACGTGGCATCCCGTACCACAGACAATACCAAACGGGCATAAGCACGCTTCAACTCAAAATTCGCAGTAGGAGTCTTTTTCCAGACCTCATCCCCTCCACTGACAGCAAAACGCATATCTTTCTCCGCCGCATAGGTCTGCATTGTCAAGCCGGCTTCTGTTTTCAACAAACTATTTTTAAATTCTACAGAGTTATAGGGAGCATAAGCACATAGCCTGGCGTAAGTGGCACCGACATATATCACAGTAGAAGCCGGCTTCCAGCTTTCTCCCGCAACACGGTTATAACGAATATTTTCCAATGCCGTATAATCCGTCTCGGGTAAACGGAAAATTCCTAATGTCCCTTCAGTCATTTCTACAGCAGTAACAGCACGAGTGTCGACCTCTGCACCGGTTGTAGCCCGGATTTCAAGAGGTATCTCTCCGTTCTCACCCCCTACAGAGTCTGCAACCTCTACTTGTGAACAAGAGCTCCAGCCTACTATTAAAAGCCACATCAGCCACAAGTGTCTTGCCAAGTGAGAATCCGGATTATGCATATAAATTCGTTTCATGATTCATCCTTCCTTTTTATGGTTCCGGATTATATTCACCATCTACCGGTTGATTATCCCACGGAGTATCTTTCACACTCAGTTCAAGTGCAGTACCTTTCAGTTTCAGGCTGATCTGATGAATAATGCCTTTGGTCAACGCACCCAGCTTGGCATACGTAATCGGAACCGTCATCAGTTTACCGTCCACTGTCAGTTCCAGTGTCACTCCCGTACCGCTACTGTTGGCCAATGTACAGGGAATCATCAACACATTACTTTTCACAGTCCCCGATTCAGGAACCACAATACCATCCGCCTGCTTTGTCGCATTTGTCCAGTAACTGAAAGCAGCATTGATCTTAGTTGATGTATAAACTGCCGTTGCCAGGTTCAACGTAGCGTTTTCAATTATACTTGCGTTCTTTATGGCGATTTTGGTTACTCTGCATGTATTAGGATAATTCTCCCGGCTAAAGACAAATTCGATTTGCGAATAAGCATGTCCCATGATAAACTCAACGCTCTTACCGGCAGAAGTACCATTCACTGTTTTCTTACCTGCATATACCAAATCAAGTTCGGTGTCAAAAATCTGAGAAGTCAAAGAAACAGCTTCTTTAGTTGCCAAATCTAATTTCGTTGTTTTCTTATAAGCACACACACCGGCATTCTCTCCACCCAGATAGATTGTTTCCGTGTTGGGTTTCCATCCGGAGTTATAGTCATACTGTATATTGTCTTTTTTTACATAACTGGTTCCGGATTCGCCTTCCAGAAAAACTCCGATCGAACCTGATGTAAGTAATTGTGGCGTGACGGCACGTGTCTGCACGTCACCTGTTACAAATGCAGAAGCAATCTCTAAAGGAACTTTTTGTTCTTCTACCGGAAAATCATCATTACCACAGCCCGCCAGTAAAATCAGCGATAAAGTGGCTATTATAATTGGTTTCATATCAGACTTGGTTTTCATTACTATCCTTTCTGTTACAATCAGTTATTAATCTAAAGTCGCATCGTTATCACCACCGGGTACAACAGAGGTATCCCATGGATATACTTTCACTCCCGAAATATCTACTCCCGTACCCTTGACCTCCAGGAAAATGGTAGATAAATACCCGGCTTTCAGAGCTTTCAAAGTCTCGTACGGAATCGTTACCGAATATTCACTTCCATCAATTGTCAATATCAGTTGGGTATCGTCCTCAAAATCCTGTGGAGGAAACAATTTGCTGATACTTACATCCGTACTCCCTTGGGCTATCCCTGTTGTCCCCATAGCAAGTGCAGATGTATCCAGCGTCCAACCGGAAGCTGTGCTCCCTCCCAACTGTCCCGCATCCGCAGCGGATTTACTGATATCCATGCTACGTTCCACATAAAACCTCTTTCCGCTCGTTGCGGGTTTCATCACAATCTTGGTTAACTTGCACTTCAACGGATAAGTCGAATGACAAGCAATGCTGAACTTCACACCGGCATAAGCATGCTTCAGCAAAAAGGAAGCAACCGGATTGCGGTTATTGACTGCCGCTAAAGGAGCATCGGCATAACAAAAATCATTATCCGCCGTATTATCTTTCACTGTCAAAGCAGTAACCGTACTATTATCACCATTAAAAGTGACCTTACCATACGGATAATAGACATGCAAAGAGGCGTCCGTACCGCCAACATATAGTTTATCTGCCAAACTCCATCCGGTTCCGTCGTGAGTACACTGTACATCATATTGTTGCGGAAACGTAGCAGTGTAAGGTGCCGTGCGAAATATTCCTATGCTGGCATTTGACAAAGCAACCGCACGTGTTTCAACGCCATTGTCCGCAACTGTTTCCACTCTGACAGGAACATACTCATCTTCCCCGCCGGTATCCACCGGATCCATCCCTCCGTTGCTACAGGCAATCAATACTATTGCCATCCCGATATTTGCCAGAATGTGTTTCATCTTTCTCTGCTTTCTTAAAAACATATTTATTCCTTTCTGTCTCTTTATTGCGGCACAAACGGATTACCGGAGTCTTTGACTGCCTCTTCTACCCATTCTTCCACATCCACAGTTCCTATCTCTACTTCAGTGGGACGAATAATGACATCTATCTCATACTTTGTCCCTTCCACCATTTTCTTGTTCGTACCACAAAGCTCGGCAGCACTAATCTTACCTTTCATCTCCTTTCCATCTATTATTAGTGTAAAAGAAAGATCCCCGGTAAAATCAGCAGGCACTACCATATAATCCAAAACGGCAGGAACTGCAGCGGTTCCGATAGTTATCGGAACGGTATAGCTGAACATCACCCCCTGCACTCCTCCTTCAACGATCCCTGTAAACAGATCCAGTGTTCCGGTGATCCGTAAAGCCGCAGAAAATGTAAATGAACTGATCTCGCCATTCCCGGTATACTCTCCTTTATTCTGAGCCACATCTGTTACTCCTCTGATAAAGTTAAATCTCAGGAGCGAATAGGCTCTGCGTAAATTCAGCGTTACGGCACCTGTTGTATTCGAAGCTTCAAAAGGACAATAATAGATCTCTTTTGAAGCCGCATAGAGTTCACTGTTCATCACCACACTACTTGTCCGATCTTCTTTATAAGGATAGTAAGCCGTCAGTTTCGCCAGTCCATCGATCAACACCAGTTCTTCCCCATCCGTCTTCCAGTATGGAGTTCCATATGTATATTTTCTGTTATGAATGGCCTCGTAACCATTCGCGATATCTTTTTTCTGAAAAACCCCGATGGCATCGGTCACTGTAGTAAGCTCAGCAGCCGAACGCGTAAGTACCTCTAACCGTCCTGTTGAAACTCCGCCTATGCATAAAGAAGTGCGCTCTCCTTCTCCTGTCTTTCCGTCACCCGGAACAACGCAGTCATACTGCGAACAGGAGAAGAGCGCAACACACAGAAGAATGCAGGACTTCTGAAAACAATCTATTTTACACTTCCTTATTATCATCGTTCTTATTATTTTTATGAAATCATTCAATTCACTTCTACATCCGGTGGAGTTACTATCCCATCGGGGACTTTCCAATCGGTAGGTATAGTGACCGTTTTTATACCAAAACTACCCGCTCCGTATGCCTCATCGGGAGTGTCAGCCCCCTGACTCAAAACATCTTTAATAATCACCGTATAAGCATTGTTACGTCGTAAATACTGCACATCATTTTTATCGATATTAATATTCACCCGATACCATCCCTTATAAGGAGACTTTTCACATTGCAACAGCAGACACACCGCCTGCGTTTGTAGCAGATAGGGAGTATGGAGAGTACGCAACACCTCAGTGGCATACAAACCGCCTATGATACTGAATTGCTCTGACGCATTTTTTTCATTTGCATAAGTCAACGGCAGGAAAGCCATATCCTGCGGATCATTAAATACAGGTATTACCGGTGAAACATTACGAAGCATAGCCGATTTCAAGAGAACCGTTCCCCTTTTATCCTCAGCCACCCGGACATCTATGCGTACGGCTGCACGCAGTAGCTGTACACTCATATCCTTCCCTGCTTCCTTGAATGTTGTTCCGCTCATAAGTAAACTATTATCCGTAACGGTATATGTTCTGTCCGTTATTGACTGCAACGGCATATCTCCCCGAAGTTGCACCCGCACTGAGTTTTCAGTCTGTCCGGAACAATAAGTATCAAAATCCATTCCGGGAAAATAAGCAGAAGCATTGGCAAGCACCAATACATTATAATCCGTATGATTGTCGATGCTTCCGCTTTCCGGTATAATCACCGATATTTTCCCTGTCTTAGCCAGATGATTGCCATCGACGGTTCCCTGCAAGGAACCGGCATACAACCCGTTGCCATGTTCATCGTAAATGAAAAATAAGAGCTTTACATCATTTATCACACTTTCCTCCGGACGGGCCACAGGTATTTTCCCTCCTGTATCGGATGCCCTTGTTTCCGGATTATCAGCATCGGGGATGGTATAGTTCAGCGTGAAAGCGACAGGCTTGACAGGCTGCATATCACGTCCCTCTTCACTTGAACAGGCTGTAACCCCCATCAAGCAAAATACGCTTAGAAGCATACATCCTTGCCGTATATTTCTTTTAAATCGTTTCATAAGCCAACTAATCTATGTTTAATTATGCAGTTCATCTTCCTGGCTTCCTCCGTTTCCCCAATCATCGGGAGAACGGTCTACCTGAGTCAGTTTATAATGCACTGTCAAATTCTTTACTTTTATATAGAAGTCATCGTCATAAGCCTCACCGGCGGCAAGGTCCCCATAAGACTTTTTGGCCTTTACGGTAAGCGTACCCGCAGTGACAGTTATCTCGTAGCGTTCATTAGAGATTACGGCCGACACTGCACCGTCAGATACCTTTACAGGTGCAACCGTCGCATTACCGTTAACCGGGCTCGACGCATCAAAACTCAACTGCCAGAAAGGACCGAACGCAACATCACTTTCTATGGGAATGGATTTCAGCGAACCTGCGTAGCCGGATAAAACGAGCTTCTTTGTACCCGAAGAGAACCAGTTCTCACGGTCAAAATCAATTTCCGTATTCACGTCTATCCAGTCAATCACTTTCACATAGATATTCATCGGTACCCCCGTAGCCGCATCGTCAGGATTGTCATACCCCGGACCCGAGACATTCATAATCTGAAAAGTGTACTTATGATTGCGCAATAGTTCAACCAGTTTTTTCGGATCGTCCGGATCCGTCAGATCAATCCGGTAATAAGTGACATCCGCGTCGTCTCCATAAATTCCGCCTACCACCAAACGAGTGGTAGCCACTTTGTCGTTGCCGGCAATATATCCGGGCTGATCAAAGCCGTTATCCGAGTAATAAGTGTTTTCGTATAGATAGAGCGGTCCGGCAAGGGGCAAAGAAGACTCACTCTTCAAAAAAAGCTTGTCACCTATCGGGCGAACCCCTAATTTGGCGGGTAAAGTCGTTTTAACCACATTACGGGTCTTTTTCTCGTCTTCTGAACCTGCGGTAACCACTTCATAGGCCTCCTTTAACGGAGCCAACCTACCGCTATCCGCCGGGAAATAAGCATAAAACTCACGCAACTTAAAAATCACCTTACCATCGCTATCCAACAACTCACCCGGATTTCCCGTATGCGCGTCATCCACTTTTGCCTGTACAGCGGCTACCGAACGCAGCACCGGTACACTAAGAGTTTGTCCTACCGACTCTTTCGAAACAGTCACTCCTGACAAAAAACCATGCATAGGCAAACAATCTATCCCGGACGGATTATTCTCCACCTTGGATACCATTTTTTCCAATAATGCATTCATCTCCATCCCTAAACCTTTATAGGCACCGCTACGCACCAACTCTGCATGGCAATTCGTAAATACATGCACTTCCAATCCTTCTCCCACAGGCATAGTCACCTGAAACGTATTTTTACCGGCAACCGGAGTTCCTTCGGATGCTGATTTCAGATACAGCCGATCCCGGTCGGACACTCCCGGAGCAAATACCAATACGTCAATGCCATTGATCACCGTCTCTTTGTTATCCGTCCCATCGGCTCCGGAAGCATACGTGCGGGGAACATTCACACGGAGGTACATGTCTTTATCCGGGCTCTGAGAGATACTTTCGGAAGTATCATCCGAACACGAAACCAAAGCCACGGCCAGAAATACCATCAGTTGACATATCAGAATTCTTTTCATGCTATACTCTCCTTTTATCAGCTTACTTACATATTACTTTCTATTGCCGCCACTTTCCATCCATTGACACGAACCTGCATAACGGGCTTCACATAATGTCCGTCAATCACCAAGTCAACATAGTTGCCCGGAACAGAAGTCAACTCAATAGGAGCACAATCAAACGAAGCGACCTTTTCATCACGAATAAACACATCTACCTTCAGGAACTTTCCTTCCGATGAAAAAGAACCGAACCAGGGAGTCAGTACATTTCCGGTACTTTCTTCGTAGTAACATTCAGGTTCAAGTATCACTTCGTCCGTATTTGCTTTATTATTATAATCTACACCACTACGCGTACCGTAAAGGTGGAACTTAAAATCTTCGGGGGAAGGAATAATACTGCTCGCGGCACGTGTTGTTCCTCCTTCTTCAACGACCTTATCCTCTACTGTCTGAGGAATCATTGTTATACGCGTACGGCATACGGCACGTACAAACGGAATGGTCACAATATTGCGGTTTTCACGCAGACCGGCATCTATGGCAATGCGTCCGTACAACAGATCGTCTACAGGCCGGCAGATTCCGCTGCCGTCGGTAATTTCTTTTAATTTCACATACCCCTCTCCTATGGGAGTATCAGGAGTATCTACATAATCAATTGCCTCATCATGTGTCCAGGCTATCAGTTCCAGACTGTCTATATCATCAAAGGTTTTCAAGAATCGATAAGGTTCGGTCAATCCTACTTCGTCCAAACCTATTTCCAGTTCCCGATATTTATGCTTCTGTTTATAAAAATGAAGTTGCGTAGGAGTAGAAACCGTTTCAAAAAAACGATTGGCTCCACCATAAATATAGCTGAAATAGATGTGCATATATCCGGCACAAGCATCCATATCATCTTTAATACATGAATTCAGCAATAGGGCAACACCCAGAAGTATCGGTAGCAGTTTCTTCATTTTAGTTTTGTATTCTTCTCTTTCCGAAAAAGAAAGGGATATAAACCGGAGCGGATTTTCTGCCCGCCCCGGATCATATAAAAAAGAGATTCTGATTACATATTTATATTGTTAACAACATATTTCCATGGCTTAACAACTACCTGTACAAGCATGTCAATATTATCCGAATTGATAGCATCTTCAATACTCTTGGCACCCAAAGTAGTAATAGTACCTGTAATATGATAGAATGTATTGCGTTCGGTAATCTTCATTGAGGTTGTTTCGTCATCGCTATAGTTAGCAACATCAGCACGATAATAGCGTTTGTCGTTAGTTTTAATCGTAATAGCAGCTTCTTTCTTAGCTTGTTCCGTTTCACCTCTCAACGCAAGTTTATATGTATCATTCGTTTCCAGGAACGCAACCAATGCTGTTACATTCTTAGCAGTATTCCAGAAATCAGCAGCCAATTTATCATAGGTGACAGTTCCGTCAGTAGAAGTAGCAGTTTTGAAATCATCATTGTTCAAAGCTTCTTGCAACATATGTTCTGTAATAGTCGGTTCAAGCAGGGTATTTGTACCGATATAAGTAGCCTGAGTAACTACCACAGTAGCACAACCGGCATTATCCGCATAGTTAGGAGTTACATAAAAATAAGGAGAATATAACTTGTCACTCTTAACGTATACCATCGAAGTACCTGCAGGAGTACCTCCATCAGCCAGCGCCTTTTCACCAACAACCCATGTCAGACGATATTCTTTCGCGTCAGCATTGTATTCCCCTTTATTCAATGCCGGAGTCGTTCCAGCAACTTCTGCAGTACCGGGTGCAGATTCGTTCTGACCGGCAAATGCTTTCAACCAACCTTCCACATCCCAGTCTTTAGCAGTTGCATCTGCACTCTGCGGGAAATACCAGTCACGAGTCTGTGCTGTAAACGGAGAAACACGTCTCGGGATACGCACTACGACAATACCATCGGGGTCTTTAGTACTTACCGGATTTTCCCAATCTGCATCTTTGATTGCCATCTTACCATAAGCCTCGTATACGGGATTGGTAGTAACAGAGGCATTAAAGAATACCTTCGCTAATTCACGATTCAGAGGAATCGAAACTTTAACGGTAGATCCGTTCGGGATATTCGGGTTGGTAGGAATAGCCGATACACCTGCCATGATATATTTCTTAGTCTGCGCTCCGTCTTTAGCAACAGTCAGCCCATTCAGATAACTTTTAGAGAGATTAGAGATATACGCACGGATAGCGGCTTCCGACTTGTCACCCTGATGCGCCAATGTCTGAGCGGTAGCAAGGGTCATCTGAGGATCATTCACAACCACATAAACACTGTCTCCCTGGCGTACACCGTTAAACGTACACATATTTTTCTTCGTTCCGGGAGTCGCAACATCGCCCTCACCGATTGCGGCTGCCACATCAGTGTCTTCCGTATTAGCGTCACCTGCCACACGCTTCACAGTCCAGTCACCTACTTTCGCGCCTTCATGCTGCGGATCATTTTCTTTGGCAAACAGATAGGCCACATACACGTTATTTTCAGTGCCTACTCCTTCTATTTCACCTTTATCCGCACGGGTGGCAGGAGCTGTAGAATTGGTAAAAGCAATGCTGATGGCATCAATAATCTCACCTTTTTGGCCGCCACCGCCAATTCCCGGTTCATCATCATTACTACATGCAGCCATTGCAAGGGCCGCCAATGTAAATGTAAATAATTTGTTTAATTTCATGTTACTAAAAAATTTAATTATAAATATGAGTTTGAAATATTTAATGTGCTTATCCGCTTTGGTTATTCCTTTCTCCCCTGCAGGCTGCGAAAGGTGAAAGGCAGAGAGAAAAATGCGGATACTCCCTGTTCCATCGTTCTGTTAACTGTCACTGTCTGTTTCGTTAATCAAAGATTCCTTTCCATCACTTTTTTAATTCTATTATTACCATTCACTAATTAATTTAAACCATGTATATTATTGCATTAACTTCAATTTCTTTCTTTCGGTCAGCAATGCGGGAGCGGTGGCATCAGGTATATACAGCGTCATACCACAATGATCGCTAATCGAAAATCCGCCCCGGCTCTGTGGCATAAAGTTCTCCGTAGCCGCTTTATAGACTATCGCTTTCTCCAAGGCCTCATCAAAAGCGGCAGACTCTTCTGCGCTTCCAATCCTTTCCACATAGGCCGAAGCGTCATAAAAGAGATGTTGTCCATCCGGCAAACGATCAAAACTCTGTAAGCCGCTACGGTCTATCCACTCCCAACGTTCCACCCGGCTCTCGGCTGCACGAAGTTGCGACTTCAACATTTCCAAGCCGTTAGTCCGGATCACACTGATGGTAGCCGAACGATAATCCCCTTCCAGATCGTTATAATAATCATAATAGGCGGCAGCCACTGCCGACAGATCCGCTTCCTTTTTATAAAGCAACGGAAACATTTGTTTGTATACCGGAGTGAAGCCCGGTGAAAGCATCTCGGCCGATGACCCGACCACATATTGTGTTTTATCTTTCAGTTCGTATGCTACCTCAAGTCCGGCCATGAAACAACCTTCGAAAAGGATGAAATTGAACTGGCCGTCCGGGATGGCTGATGCAAAATCCTGTAAAGTCATTTCAGAATGATTATCCTTGACAACCGAACGGGTCGTACCGGCCGGAACCACCGTCGTACCTACCGGCAGCCATCCGCTGGTATGAGAGAACACGATCAATCCCGGATCAACGGAAGGATACCGGGCCATAGCCTCATTGACAACCCGTGCAAATACGGAGGCACTGGCTGAATTCTCCTGTTTATACTTAGCCAATATTTTTGTTACCTTTTCTCCCTGTTCATCAAAACAAACCTCTAACAAGCGGGTACTATCCGCTCCTTTTTTATCCTGATAAATCAATAGATGCCCCGGAAACCTGTCCCACGCCTCTGCTAACGCTGATAATTTTTCATCGGTCTCGTCGGCTAAATCATTATCCCCTCCCATATAAACCAAAAGGGTACGATCAGACAGACGTTGCTCCAACAGGCCGTCCGCTTTCTCACCGACTACACAACCGGCAAGCAACAAGCAGAGCATATATCCTATGTAATACATTCTTTTCATATTCTTATTTTACGTATCTAATACGACATGACACTCGCCGGAGCTTCGGAAAATATTCCCGCAGCAAGACTCCGAATGTTTTCCCTTTATTCAGCGTTTTCAAAGATTTTTTCCGCTGATTGTTATCTTTCACAGTACGCAGGATTGAAAGAATTTCATCACGCTCCGGAAGGTCGGAAAGTTCTATATCTTTCTCAAACTGTTCCCAATCTTCGCCTACCCATTCAACCGCGATCTCCATGCGTTCGCCATATTTATTTTCAAGAAACTCCTGAAGAGCTTTGGCACGCTTCTCGGCCAGACGTTCGTTATTCAAGGCATATCCTTCGGGAGAAGAGTAGCCGGTAACGGTAACTCCCGATATGGAATTCCGGTTATCCCGCTCAATAGAGTCCACCTGATTAACGAAATGCATCCAAGAGGCACGGTTCAACTCATGATCGGGAAGAATGCGCATTTCGTTAGTAGGAAAATAAATATCAGCTTCATAGCCCGCCTGAATAGGAACCACCTTCCTATGGGAAGAGGCATCCGCAACCACAGGTAGCTGTTCAGATACATCCGGAACTACCCGGACGGTGTCACGAATCACAATAGTATCCACCCGCTCTACAATCAATGGGGGTATCCGCTCTGTCTGCATGGCAAAAGGTACCAAACGGGCATCACAATTGCAATTGGTATCCCGCATCCACACTTTCACATCTTCCATCCATGCCGCATAAGGAACTTCGATTCGATAATGAATGTAAGGCAAGGCGTGATCTCCCTCACGAAGCACAGTATAAGGAGGAATCTTCTCCAATCCAGAAGTAGTGCCCAAGGCCCGGCGTCGGCGATACATCAAATCGCTTTGAGGCCCATTGAGCACAATGGGAGGCAGCGACAATGAATCGGCGGCATTGCCCGAAGAGAGTAGCGGAAACAGATAGACCGTACAGTCCGGCGCCAGATGGACGCTGGTCAGGTCGACAGCCAGATCGACCAACAAGACAGAGTCCCGGCGTTCCAAACGATACACCTCTGTACGGACAGGCTGCGTAGATCTATCTGCCGCTAACACTGATAGAGAGATGAAAAATGAGAAACTTATGAAAAAAGCTTGCCTGATATTCATGTCTTGCCCCCTCCCCTACTTTAAAAGATAGATAATGGACACACCAACCTTGGTAGGGCCTACATAACCGGTCCGGTAATGATCGACACGCTCACCGCAGGTAGGACAATAAAACTTATCATAATCAACTTGAAGGTATCCCAAACCGATATCGACTCCGATATTCACCCGGTTGCTGATAATCCACTGATAACCATAAGTAAGCCCCCCACCATACAACTGGCCTTCAAGCCGATAGTCCTTCAGAATACCAAAAGGAAGGTTACCGAAGTTGAAGATACCTCCCGTGGCATGCACGCCCAGATAATGCCCCTTGAAAACTTCACTCAGCCAGTAACGGTATTCTACCTGCCCGACCAAATGCTTCATTTTCCGGTTTTTAGCGTACGTAAAAGGATTATATTGAATAAGACCGGCTACACTCATCTTTGAACTAAAAGCATATTCGACTCCTACATTCGGAGTAGCCGTGGCCCAGTAAAGACCATTGGCAGTCAAGCCCCACTGCTGAGCGCTCCCTATACAAGGAAACGATAAAAGTAAAGCAACAATCACCCCCAATGTGCATAGTACCTTTTTCATATTTATGGTTTGTTTGATAATTAGGGACTCTTTCTTATAATGAAAGGGAAAGCTTCAGAATTACCAACATAACCTCCTGTAAAACAGAAAAATAAAAGAGTACCGATCCGGAAATGTTTCTGATTTTTTTTATTTTCAGAAACAATTGCAGGAAGTATGAAAGTAAAGCACTGATTCATAGAGCATTGCTTGATGTTGACTCAGAAACGATTTCAGAAACATGGACGGAAAGGGCCATAAAATAGCGACACAAAGGATGGCATACGACCTGCATACATCTGATTATAAACAGATTAATCATCCTTGTGAATAGATAACGGCATGTGCCTGAAGCAGTGGGGACGGGCAGATGAAAACCGTTGGAAAAGAAATAGTGAGAAACCGGTGTATGCTTTCTTAGAAGAGTCTGTAGACAAAAAGAAGGTGTACAGGAGGATGTTTTTTTATATATGGAAAGAGAAAATGAATAATTGACAGCAAAAATAAAAAAAATTAAAAAAATATTTGCTTTATTAATAATTTAATATGTATCTTTGCAAAAGTTATTTGAGATCAGAGAGTATCTCACGGTTGGCTCTTTCATTATAAGAAAGAGTTTTTTTTGCCCTCCCCCCCCTCTTTACCGAAGACAGTTTATCACTAACCGATTGGCCTTGTCAAGCCGCGTAGTATCTATACGATCCAAATAAATGCGCGTGGTCTTCTCCGATGTGTGTCCCATGCAGTCACTGATGACCGAGACAGGCACATCATTCGCATGAGCAAGGGTCGCCCAGGAGTGACGGGCCACATAAAACGTGAGCGGCACCTCCAACCGAAGCCTGTCACCCAATTCGCGGATCTGTTTATTAAGCTTGCGTTGCTGTCGGCGGTAATCCTGATAGCTGTCACCACGGCGGAGCATCGGGAGCAGATAATCCGATGAAGAATCGGCATAGCGGTCAATCAACTCACTCAAACCGTTTTCAATTCGTATCCGCAACTCTTGTCCCGTTTTCTGCCGTTTGTAGCAAAGGTAGTCTCCTTGCAGATTTTCCTTATTTATATAGCACATATCTACAAAAGACATTCCACGCGTATAGAAACTGAACAGGAACAGATCACGAGCCAACTGCATATCGGCACGGGAAGCAGTCAAATCGACTTGCTCGATCCGTGCAATTTTCTCGCGGGAAATGGCACGCTTGGCAGTCACCTCTTCTTTAAGGTTCAGCCTCCGGAAAGGTTTCTGATCAGTATAAACCACATGGTCGGCACAGGCACGATTGTAGATGGCACGCCACTGGCGGAGGTAAAAGGAAATGGTGTTTGGCTGATTGCCCCGGTTACGGAGGAAGTCGGCAAAGCAGTCGATCACTTCGGGGGTCAGTTCTTCGAACGAGAAAGGACGGTCACCTACAAACAACTCGAACGCCCGGCGGGCACTACGGTAATTGGCGGCGGTACCCTGGCGCCCTTTGTTTTCCAAACCGGCTATCACGGAGTCGGCGTAGACCAGCACCTGGGTCAAATCATTGTGATAGTTGTAGACGCGTACAATGTCGTCCACCGTATAAGCACTCCCCTTCTCCGCCTCCAGCGATTCGCAAATAGCCGTCAACTCTTTCCTTATATATATAAGGTATTCGTTGGCTTCGCGAACAGTGAGCAGGCGACGACGATTGCCACCGGTATTCTCTACCATTTCTAAACGGGTGTTGAACTCTGCCTCCCAAAATCGGTAAGGCGTATAAATCTCTCTTTTCTTTCGATGGCGTATGATCTGTATCACGAGTGGATAGCTGCCATCACGACCCTCGCGCGAGCGATTGAGCCGTGGAGTGATGGAGGTCATCTTCTTTTTTACTTTTGAAAATTTTGCAAAAGTATAACAACGTCCACTATCAATATGTTGGCAGCTTTTTGACTTCACTATCTTAAAAAATCTTATACATTTTGTTTGTACCCCGCTCCATGAAGAGAGGAGCAAATGTAGCCCACCCCCCGGAAACGACCTAAAAATAGCCGTTGCATTTTTGCAACACCTCTCTTTTTCAAGGTGTCGCAAATATGCAACACCGGATTTCCACCGATGAAATGGGCTATTTTTGAACTACCTGCATGATTTTCTTTATTTCACCGGGAAGAGAAAAAAATCTGTCCGGATAAAAAAGGCATGGATATTATGGAGTATCATATGATCTAAACTTTCGACTACCCGATTAGCACAACAAACAATAACCTATGCCATATACGCGACATACATGAAAAGTATATACACGATAAGAAAACATGAACCCCATATTACCTGCTATTTGTTAATCAGAAGTTATCGAGACTTCAACCATAAATAACACTCAGAATGCTTTCCTTTCATTGAAAAAGCGCAGAAGCAGCACTTATCTTTGCACTGCAAAGCGTAATGTTTGCTCTCGTAAATCAATCGAATCACTTACTTGGCAATAGAATCTGAAAATTGTCATTTTGTATTTTCTATAGCTTATAGAATTCATTTTTTTCGTCCAAGTTCCAAGGTTAATCAAAAGAAGCTCAAGAATCCGTATCAGAGTAAATCAAAAAGAAAGCAAATAAGGCAATACGTAATCCATAAAATCGACATACGTAACCGATTGCAATATAAAAGATAAATATAATTCCAATTATAGATCATTTTCATATATTCAGAGAAGTCATAGACGAGAAGCAACCAGAAAAATATGCAGTGTTTTATGCCCCTTTTCCGAAAGAAAAAAGAGAGTTATCGGCTGCAAAGCAACTTGCCACCGGTTAGATGTTAACTTCCTGCCGGCACAAAGCTAACTTTCTGCCGACAAAGAATTAACTTTGTGCAATTACAAAGTTAACTTCCTATAGATAAAAAAGTAAATATCCGGTTCTTTTTTACTACCAAATTCTCTTTTCATCTGTCTTTATATCCCCGCAAAGCCCCTATTCCAAGAAAACGGAGCATTGCACGCGTCAGCAAAAAAGGAAATATCAAAGCAAATAGTTAGAATTTGAAGGAAAATCAATACGTCCTCTACACACTCTCGGAAGAGAATCCACCAGCCAATTCATATTTAAGCAAATCGGGAGTTCTACTTATCAAAAACATTTCTAAAAGTTTTCATTTTTTATCTGTATCTTTGCCCCAATTATATGCGGCCGGAGAAACAAATCGGTTTTAGCAACATAAACGATAGCCTAATCGTCATCAGAATCACCACCTCCGATAACCAAAGAAAGGCTATAATAGACTTACTCATTGGGGTAACTGTACCGTCTCAGGACGTGGTGCACTGCCATTGAGTAAGCAGGCTTGTGGTGAGCCTTGATGACGTATGGCGGGCGCACTACGTCTTTTTAATATATATATTTGAATTTATTTTGAAATTATTCACATTTATTATGGGAGAAAAAGGACGCTGTGAGAGTTTTGTCCACGGGACTCGCAAACATTGTGCGAATAGGACATAACCAACATCTGACATTGAAACCAAACATAAATATGAATCTTAAAAGCCTTCCTTTTCATAAAAGAAACGAGTATCTGCAAAGAAAATACCACCAGTTCAAGAATATAGAAAGTGCGGAACAACAAACGATCTATTACATCTATTATAGTACAGTGGTCTGCTTCAGTATCGGAATCCTGGCCGATCTTTGCGTCTACCTCATGCGAAATAACTTATTGCTGGCAATATGCAATATACTCTCCCTGGGATTATTTGCGTTATTCACTTATTTACTGATTCGGAAAAAAGCCCGGATCGTATCTCTACTAAACAGTGTTTTCTATACGATACAGGGCAATATACTGATCTCGATGTACAACCGTATCTACCTACCGCCGGAAGAAGCCGGATTCTTTTTGTCGCAGGACCTGATTATCGGAATGGTGACCTGCGGACTGGCTTCCATTTCCGTAAAACGCCACACGGTCATAATCCTATCCCTCTCACCGGTTTTGCTCTATCTGGGCATCGGACTCTATACATCGTCCGGCCTCTACCTTATGAATTTTCCCAGCCTGACGGTAGCTTATATTTTTCCTCCGGTAATGCTCGCCAAGTTACAGGAAATATTGCGAAGCATGCACCGGCAAAAAAAAAGGATGACTTCCGAACTAAAGCTATGGGCGGCTTTCAACGCCCTGCACCTTCAACCCAGCAACAAAGAAATACAATTCTGCTGCCTGATATTGGAGAACAAAACAACCGAAGAGATAGCTGAACTTCAATATATAGCCCCTTCGACTGTGAGAAGCAACCGGAGCCGGCTCCGACAAAAATTACAGATAGGGCAAGAGACTGATTTACAGGAGTATTTATCAGAATTAATAAAAAAAGATTTCGATTAGTTGAAAAATGTAAATTAAAACCTCTATATTTGTCACCGACAAGAATAAACGACAGCACGCTTTAGACAGAAGTGAGCGCGTTTATGAATACATTTAATTTAAAACTAAATTTCCCAAACTTGTTGTGGGAGATAGCCGGATATAATTTCCCGTCTCTATTCGGGAAACGGGCTATACTCTTTATTTTCATAGCAATATCTTTTCAAGTATCCGCCCAACGTATGGCCATCAAGACTAATACGCTGGAATGGTTAGCGGCATCTCCCAATCTGGGAGTGGAATTCCCGCTAAACGATTGGATGACAGCCGAAATTTCGGCATCGGCTAATCCCTGGAAGATTACAGATAAACTTTTCTACCGTCATGGGCGCGTACAAGCTGAAGCTAAATATTGGCTTCGGAACCTGCTGGCGCGCCATTACATCGGTATCACAGGATTCTATTCCATGTTCGACGTAGGAATAACCCCCAGGGCATATTATGGAGATGCCGTAGCTGCGGGTGTCACGTATGGATACAACTGGATTCTGTCACGCCGCTGGAACCTTGAGGTTTCAGGCGGTGTGGGTGTGGCACGCTACAGGTTGGTGCGCTACCAACCGGGAAGCACTCACGGTGAACCGAATGAATCGGGATGGGCCCCCATACCGGTTAAACTAAGTGTATCTTTTATCTATATAGCCAAATAAAATAACCCTAATGAATATCAAAAGATTTTTACTATTGGGGATAGTGGCCCTATACGCCATTATTCCGGCATGGGGACAAGCCCAGAAAGTAGAAATACGCGGAAGCGTAATCGATGATGAGGGAGAACCTGCCATCTCTATCGTAATCAGAGACCAGAATGAAAAGGGAGATGTATACGGCATCACAGACCTGGACGGAAAGTTCAAGATCATGGCAGATCCCAGTACGACCCTCCATTTCTCGGGCTTTGCCTACGCATCAAAAACAGTAAAACTTAAAGGAAAGACAACGATAAACGTAGTGATCTCGTACGAAGCATCGATGATTGACGAAGTGGTGATCACCGCCAAAAAAGTGGTGGACAAACTGCTACCGGAACCAACCGACATCGAGATCGTCGGAAATCAATACATCATCCACCCTAAAGTAAAAATTCCCAAAGAAATGTATAAGCCGAACACACGTATCGTAGTGCAACCGATGTTGGTGAATATTACCCGTAAAACACAGAGCCTGTTCCGCCCGGCAGTGGTGACCGGAAAGGAGTATGCCATCACATTGGAACGAATGATGGAATTCGACCTGAGCAGAGACCCGTTAGCACCTTTTCAGGAGAAAACGCAAAAGATTGATAAAAATGAAGTGATTGCCTACGTAGACTCCCTCTATATGGATAACCCGGACGATGAATGCCGGTGTGACATCTACATGTATCTGGTAGAATATAAAAAACTGGCATACAAAGATACAGTAGTGATAGCCAAAGGTACGGTAAATCCGATGCGTTTCTTTACGTACCAAGCGGATGGCATGAAAATCAGAGATGAAAAATACATCCCTAAACCTCAAAAACAACAAAGAGGCGACAGAGGAGAAGTGAAGCTGAACTTCCTGATCAACTCGGCAACGATAGACGAAAAGGATCCGAACAACCAAAGAGAACTGGAGAAAATGCGCTTGCGCCTGCAGGAAATAGAAAACGATCCGAACTCGGAATTCCTGTCGTTTTCCGTCAAAGGAGTATCGTCGCCAGAAGGTCCGTATCAGTCGAATCTGAAACTGGCACAAAAACGCACGGACAGTACGCTGAAACGTATCTTTGGTTTTCTGAACGGAGGTACTATAGACGCGATAAAAGACAGTACATATACAGAAGGAGTGGTGGCCTCATGGGAAGAGGTAGCAGAATTGATGGAACACGACTCACTGCCTACAGGCAAGTTACGGGAAATCATCAATTGCTATCCGGACAACATGGCCTCGCAATACAGCCGGATCCTACGACTACCGGAATACCGGAATGTCATTCTAACGACTTACTTACCACGGCTGCGCCGGGTGGAATATAGTTTCAACTATTCGGTGATGAGATTGCTGAACGATGAAGAAATACGCATAATGTATAAACAAGACTATAAAAAATTGGTGCCCTATGAATTTTGGCGGATATACCTGAATGCCGATAATGACTCTACACGGGAAGTAATCTGCCGACAAGCACTGGAACAATATCCTAAATTTATGATTATGGCCAACGAATTGGCTGCATTACTGATAGAACAAAAGAAAGCAGACAGCAAATTACTGGAACCGTTTGTCAGCAGATCGGCTCCCACAGAACTACTCTGTAATCAGGTAATCGCCTTAATGGACGAAAGAGCTTATAACCGGGCGGACTCCATTATAGACTTTTTGCCGGACAACGACATGACACAAGACGTAAGAGCCATCGTTGGAGCTTACAACGGGCATTTTGAGGATGCTTATGAACGGTTCGGAACACAAGGCGGCATAAATGAAGTGGTATTATTAATGGCCATGAAGCAAAATGAAGAAGCGTGGGAAAAGGCACAAGAACTACCGGATGAACCACTCAGCTATTATCTAAGGGCGGCATGTGCCAACAGGTTGGACAAAGTGAGCGAAGCATATGCTTTCATAAAACGGGCCCTGAACGAAGATCCGTCACTGAAAGAGATTGCGCAGATAGACGGAGACGTAACCGACCTACTGCAACAGTTGGAAGAGGAAAAGAAAGAACAGAAGGAAAAAGCGGAGAAAACAAAAGAAAAAACCGAAACGGAAGACACCGAAACGGAAGAGAACGGCTTGAATGAAGAAAGAACGATAAAGCAATGAAGAATATGAGAAAGAGCTATAAAAGAATCCTGCTGTTAGGAGTCGGTTTCGGCTTATGCGTAACTCTGGCAGCACAAGAGCAAAAGCAAGATTCAACAGCGGGAAAAAACAATATAGAGGCCTCAGAATATTTGATACCCAAACGAAAGGGAGCGGAAAAGTTCCATTCGAAGAGAGGGTCGGAGCATCTGTTTTTCTCTGTCGGATCGGGCATCGGTTATCTGTTTAACGTAGGAGGCGGACAAACCGCTCACGGACCACGGGCATCATTCATGGCAGGCAATTGGCTGACTCCCGTCATAGGATTACGGGCCGGAGGGGAATATACACAGTGGAAACAAGGAAATACGGATATGCATCTGGCAGGAGCCAATGTAGACTACCTGATCAATATCAGTGCATTTGCCGCCAGATACAACCCGAAGCGGGTATTCGAAGTGATCGGCGCTCTCGGACTCAGTTATCAGGCCACTATCATAAAAGACCAAAAAACAATCCATTCATACGGATTGAGGGCAGGATTACAAGGGAAACTGAATGTATCGTCTGCTTTTAACCTGTTTATCGAGCCACAACTGGCACTTTATCCGGACCGGGTGGACAACCAGCCATCGTGGAAAAGATATAACCTGGCAGGATCACTAATGGCAGGTATTACTTACAAACCGGCAGGATACACTACCCTGACCTTCCTTAAAGGAGGTTTTGCCTCACTGGCGGCCGGCACCGGAAACACCGGAAATGTATTGTTCGACACGGAATTCGCTTTAGGTAAATGGTTCGACAAAATTAACGGAATGCGGATCAGTGCCGGCAGTAGTACCGCCTTTTTAGATAATGAAGAAAGCGGAAGCAACCGCGATTTTAATATCAGCCTCAACATCGACTATCTGTGCAATCTCACAAGGCTTTTTTCCGACCGGGACAGCCACGTGTTCAACCTGACAGTGGCAGGTGGCATCGGGAGCTATTTTCCCGGAACGGAATCATCATCTTCCATCATCCTGAACGGCCGCATCGGACTACAGGGAGAAATCAGGTTGTCGGCCCATACCGGGCTTTGGCTGGAACCCCGAATCAATATATTTAAAGACAGAAGTTATCGGGCTGACCTTCAGGAACCCATACGGGGAACAGTGGGGTTAATGGTGGGAACAACGTATAAATTTTAGAATAAGATTCACCCCCACATACTTTATGCTCTCTCTTATGGACAAATTAATATAAACCTACATTGATGCAAGTGTTATAATGGCTGTTGTACAGCTTTTATTTTGTTTTGTTTGTGTTTAATAGTGCGCAACAAACTTACTGCGAAGTAAATGCGTCCTTGCTTTTCCACTCTGACTTACTGTGAAGTAAATGTGGTGTTTGTTTTATCAATGTCCCAGAGTTCAGCGGAACATGGGACATTTTCTTATTGTTCAAACCACCAGATTATGAGCAGTGTAAAGAGCGTTGCCAATACGGTACAAACCAGCGAACCTTCAAAACCAAATGCTCCTCCATTAATCAGATTATTTGCAGGCAGGCGAAGTGAAAACAAGGTTTCACAGAAACGATTGCCACTGACTTCAAATCCAAGCACGGGCCCTTGAATCCAGTTCCAAAAGAAATGAAGCGAAATAGGAAACCAAAGATTACGGGTGTAAAGATAGGAAGCTCCCAGTAATAACCCTCCTAACACCAGATTGAGCATGGGTAAAAAAGCCACATTGGGATTCATCAGATGGAGCAACGCAAACAAAAGGGAAGAGATGAAGAGAGAAATAAATTTATTGAGTCGCGTACGCAATAAATGTCCCAAAACATATCCGCGCATCATAGTTTCCTCGACAATGGCAACCATGGCGAAAAACAACCCGCTTAAGAGCAAATCGCTCCAATGCAAATGGACACCGACAACCTCAATCTGCCCGGTCAGCAAACAAACAGCAAAGCCAATGGCATAGATAAGCACTGCCATCAGAAAACCGTATAGGATATCTTTACCACGTCTTTTCAGACTGAATCCTAAATCGGAGAAGGGACGGCGATCAAGAAATCGCATCATCAGGAAGGTTACAATAAATACGCTCAGCAACATAGCTCCCTCCCCAATAAAGAAAGCCCCCATTCTCCACTCTTTTAATACAGAGATAGAACTCAGGATAATCCCAAACAGAGGTATAAGAATATAGAAACCCACCAGAAATAATGCAATACTTGCAAATGCCGGAATCCCTCCCGAAGAGGGGATCGGACTGTTCTCTTTTTCTTGTTGTTCCATTTTGTTAATTTATTAGTTGAAGGACAAAAATAACTATATTTTCCTAAAACTCTCAACGAGATAAAGTATGATTCGCTATATTTGTCTAAACATTTATCATAAATATGAAAATAAAACATCTGTTTATAGGAATAGCCCTTGCTGCCAATCTATTTGCAGCTACGGCACAAGAAGTTAAGAAAACATATTTCGTCAGCAAACCGGGAACTCTTATTTCGATGATGACGGAAGAAGAAGCAAACCAGGTGACTCACCTCACTCTGACAGGAAAGATCAACGCAGTGGACTTCAAGCATCTGCGCGATGAATTCAAAAATCTGCAAGTGCTCGATATAGCGAATGCAAGTATCAGTATGTATTCGGGAAAAGAAGGTACGTATCCGGATAAATTCTATATTTACATGCCAAACTTTGTTCCGGCCTATGCTTTCTGCAAGATGGAAAACGGTATTGCCAAAGGGAAACCGACCCTAAAGAAAGTGGTTCTTTCGGAAAAAATCAAGAACATTGAAGATGCAGCCTTTATGGGATGCGAGAACCTGAACATCTGCCAGATCAAAAAGAAAACTCCTCCCAACCTGCTGCCGGGAGCCTTGGCTGACAGCATCACTGCAATCTTCGTACCGCTGGGAGCAAGTGATGAATACCGGCTGAAAAATCGTTGGGATAACTTTGCGTTCATTGAAGGCGAACCATTGGAAGCTAAAATAGAGGTAGGTGCTTTGAGCACGCTGGAAAGTGAAATACAAAAAGCAGGGCTACAACCGAAAGAGATCAACTTCCTGACCATCGAAGGCAAACTGGATGCGGCCGATTTTAAACTGATACGGGATTATATGCCGAATCTGGTTGCCGTAGACATCGAAAAGACCAATGCGACAGCTATCCCGGACTTTACTTTCTCACAAAAAAAATACCTGCTCCGCGTTCGTTTACCTCATGGACTGAAAAGCATCGGACAGCGGGCTTTCAGCAATTGCGGACGTCTGTGTGGAACCGTGGAATTGCCGGAAAGCATTACAGCCATCGAATATGGTGCTTTCATGGGATGTGACAGGCTACGCTACGTAGTTGCCAAAGGAGATAAAATCACAACCATAGGAGACAATTTATTCGGGGAAGGGAAAAATAAGTTGATTTATAAACGATAAAAAAACGGGAGCATATCAAAAAACTCACCACAGAGGACACAGAGGAACACAGAAGGAATTTTAACGACACGAATAATCTGTGGAAATCAGCGCAATCTGTGGTGAGAGGACCTTTGACACAACTTCACTCCTTCTTGTTCATCGCTTTTTTATCCAATAGCCCATACCCAAAAGAATAAGCAAGCCGGTGAGGATAAAGGCCCAGATGTTGGGTACGCGCGACTCGGCAGTCAAAAGATATTCGCCTGCCAAAAGACGATAGGCATCTACTTTCCAGACCCAATGACCATCCTCCCTAAAGGTTGTATTTGCCGAAAGCATTTGTCCGGGCATATTGAGTTCATATTGAATCACCACTCCAAATAACTCAACGGAACGTGTTTCCTCATCAAATTTTTGATCCACTTCCTGCTGTTTTTCTTTATAGAGAAGCGAAAAGCAATCAGTATGAAAGTGAGTATCAAGTAATTGACAAACGAGTGCCGGAGAGAAGTCCGGATCATCATTCTGAGGCCGATATGCCTGATACAATGAATCCTTAGCCGCATTCAGGCGTGAAAGATAGTCACCCTGCTTCAAGTCAGCTATAAAAGGCCGCATCACTTCAAGACTTAATTCATAGAGACTCCGGTTGTACCATTGAACAAATTGTCCTTCCAAACGATCGAGTACTTCTTTCATCTCCAATCCGTTCATTCCCCGATACGCAGTGTCATCGCCCTGAAACCAAAGTTTCTGTTCCGACTCGTTCAGATAGTTTTTCAGAGGTACAGGCCCTTTTTCTGTCAGTTCGGGATAAACACCGTTATAGGTATAATACGTATAGAACCAACGGAAATGTTTGGTCAGTGTTTCCCGCGGAGTCACCAAAGGACGAAACATCGGATCTTTAGGCCGGACCTGCTCCGAAAATAAGTCGACAGAAGCCTGCTCCCTACTGGCACACACGTTTATCTTTTCCTTCTCTCCAAAATAATTATGCATCCGGACAGAATCAAAACGCGTCACCGTCCAACCGGAATCCAATGAGAACATAAAAGGATTTTGTGCCCGCTTTCCGGCCATGAATGCAGAATCGCCAAAGGCATAAACTTCCCTACGAGCCGATCCATCAGGAAAAACCTGGGTTTTCACTTGATAATAGGTGGTGCAGGACACCATTGAAACGGCAAGCAACAATATCGGTAAAAGATTTTTTGTTTTCATACGCATCTATTTTTTAAAGATCACTCACTCTTCATTATCTGTTTATACTGAGTATAAAGCCGTTCTCGTTTAAGCATTTCCCTTTTCCGATTACGGGATGCTGTAAAGAAAAGTTCCTGCTTCTCTCCTATCATCAAACCTCTATGCTCCAGACTGCCTGTGAAAGTATTCGATTGATAGGGCTCCGGTATGATGATTACTTCAGACGAGGGAAATGAATCAACAGACATCGTTTCTGCTACCCATATCGCCAAGAGCAAAGTTGCAGCAATGCCCGAACACCAGGCAACAAGATTCGGTCTGCGCTTGGCCGGACTTCTGAAAGAAGCCGCCTTGACAGCACGCATAATATCTTCGGTCAATGCCTCCGGATTTTCCAGAATGGGGGGTGTCTTTTTTAACTGTCCCAACCACCTTTCATAATTAATTTCTTCCTTTTTCATCTTTCTTTATTTATTTCATTCAACTTCTTACGGATACTCTTCCGAGCGAGATAGAGGTTTGTTTTGATCTGGATCGATGTAAGTCCGGTAATAATCTCGATCTCTTTGATTTCCAACTCTTCTATATCGCGCAATGTAAATACCAGCTTCTGCTTAGGAGTCAGTTGTTGCATAAAGTACAGGATATGTGCTTTCAACTCCCGGTTGACTAACACTGCTTCGACGTTATCATCGGAAAGAATGGGCAACTCGGAAAACGCAATATCGGAAAGCGCTCCGGCCGGCGAGTGTTGTAAAACCCGCAAACGATCATAACAAATATTACACGCCACCCTGTAAAGCCAGGTCGCAAAGCGAAATTCAGGACGGTATTTGTCCAACGAAAGCCAGACACGCAGGAAAGTCTCCTGTACCATATCCCGCGCTTCCTCTTCATTACACAACAAGCGGAATGCCAGGCGAAAAACAAAAGTCTGATACTCTGCCACAAGCAAAGCAAATGCACTTGCATCTTGCTTCCTGCTCCTTTCTACTAATGCCTGTATTTCCTTTTGTTCCATAAGCCACGGTATATGTTGTTTATATATGATACGTAATAAATGGAGAAAGGTAAAATAACGATGAATGATAAACTATGAACGATGAACAACAGTAAACGATAAATAAAGTGAATGCGAACAAAAAAAACGATGAACAGGTTGCGCATGAATGGGCACCTGTTCATCGTTAATCGTTCATCGTCCAAAACCGTACATCATTACTTGTACATCTTGGCTCTCAGCTCTTTGATGTGATCGGAAGTAATGTATTCATCGTATTCCATCATCTTATCTATAATACCGTTCGGAGTCAGCTCAATCACGCGATTGGCAACGGTCTGAATAAATTCGTGGTCATGTGAAGAGAAAAGGATATTGCCTTTATAGGTTTTCAGGTTGTTGTTGAATGCCTGAATAGACTCCAAGTCGAGATGATTGGTCGGAGTATCGAGAATCAGACAGTTGGCATTGCGCAACTGCATACGGGCAATCATACAACGCATTTTCTCACCTCCCGAAAGTACACTCACTTTCTTCAGTACTTCTTCACCGGAGAAAAGCATACGTCCCAGAAAACCTTTCATATAAACTTCATTACCCTCGCCATATTGGCTCAACCAGTCGACCAGATTCAAATCAGTATTGAAATATTCGGTATTATCCAAAGGAAGATAAGCAGTTGTAATTGTTACCCCCCAGTTGAAATGTCCTGCATCAGGCTTCATATGACCGTTGATGATCTCAAAGAAAGCAGTCATCGCACGCGGATTACGGGAAATGAACACAATCTTGTCACCTTTCTCCACATTGAAGTTCACGTCGTTGAACAATACAACCCCTTCTTCGGTCTTCTTGCTCAAACCGGAAACTTCCAATATCTGATTGCCTGGCTCACGCTCCGGAGTAAAGATGATACCCGGATATTTACGGGAGGACGGTTTGATTTCTTCAACATTCAACTTTTCGAGCATTTTCTTACGACTGGTAGTCTGCTTGCTCTTGGCAACATTGGCACTGAAACGGCGGATAAATTCTTCCAGTTCTTTCTTTTTCTCCTCAGCTTTGGCCTTCTGGTTCTGCTGCTGACGGAGGGCCAACTGACTGGATTCATACCAGAAACTGTAGTTACCGGCAAAAAGATTGATTTTTCCGTAATCGATATCGACCGTATGTGTACAGACAGAATCGAGGAAGTGACGGTCATGACTTACAACCAACACGGTATGTTCGAAATTAGAGAGATACTCTTCCAACCAGGTGACAGTCTCCATATCCAGGTCATTGGTAGGCTCGTCAAGCAACAGGTTATCCGGATTTCCGTATAATGCCTGTGCCAGCATCACACGCACTTTTTCCTTACCGCTCAATTCACCCATCAATGTATAATGTTTATCTTCTTTCACACCTAAACCGCTCAACAACATAGCTGCGTCACTTTCAGCATTCCATCCGTCAAGTTCGGCAAACTTCTCTTCCAGTTCGGAAACCTTCAGACCGTCTTCATCAGTAAAATCTTCTTTGGCATAAAGGGCTTCGCGCTGCTTCATAATATCCCACAACACGGTGTGACCCATCATTACGGTATCCATTACCGTATAAGCGTCCCACTTAAAGTGGTCCTGGCTCAATACCGAAAGGCGTTCGCCCGGACCTAACGTAATGTTTCCGGTAGTCGGGTCGAGGTCACCGTATATTGTACGGAGAAAAGTTGACTTGCCGGCGCCATTGGCACCGATAATACCATAACAATTTCCACTTGTAAACTTCAGATTTACATCATTAAACAATACCCTTTTACCAAACTGTACCGAAACGTTTGAAACTGTAATCATTCTATTATTATTCCTTAATTTATTTATTATCAAATAATGCGGTGACAAAGGTAGACATTTTTAGTGAATAACGAACTATCAGTAATGTGTCAATCTGACATAAAAGTATTACCTTTGCTGCGTTTTTTGGCAAAACAAACAAACTGGCAAAGTTTTTGCTGCAAAGCCAATACATTAAAATGCCGTATTGACATGAAACTAAATCCGTTTAACAAGAATAAAAACAGAATAGATATGGACCCAAAAGAAAAAAAAACCAAGAAAGAAGAAGAGTTGACAGTAGACGATATTCAGGATACCGTTGAAGGACAGTCGCAAAACGAAGAAACCACTGAGGAAAGCACACCGCTGACCGCAGAGGAGAAATTAGAAAAAGAAGTGGAAGAAGCCCATAGCCAGATCGAAGATCAGAAGGACAAATATCTCCGTCTTTCGGCTGAATTCGATAACTACCGTAAACGGACCATCAAAGAAAAAGCAGAGTTGATTCTGAACGGTGGTGAGAAGAGCATCAAAAGTATTCTGCCGGTAATCGACGACATGGAACGTGCACTGACAACTATGGAAACGGCTACGGACGTAGCTGCCGTAAAAGAGGGTGTTGAGTTGATATATAATAAGTTCCTGTCTATCCTGTCGCAGGATGGAGTAAAGGTTATCGAAACCAAAGACCAACCGCTGGATACGGATTATCACGAAGCCATCGCTGTGATCCCTGCTCCGACAGAAGAACAGAAAGGTAAAATACTGGATTGTGTACAGACCGGATATACCCTTAACGGCAAAGTAATCCGCCATGCAAAAGTAGTTGTGGGTGAATAACCGGAACACGACAAACTTGCTAACATAATTAAAATCAACGAAACTAAAATATGGCAGAAAAAAGAGATTATTACGAAGTGCTGGAAGTCACGAAAGAGGCAACAGTCGAAGAAATAAAGAAAGCATACCGGAAAAAAGCCATCCAATATCACCCGGACAAAAACCCGGGTGACAAGGAAGCAGAAGAAAAGTTTAAAGAAGCAGCCGAAGCGTATGACGTACTGAGCAATCCGGATAAACGTGCCCGCTACGACCAGTTTGGTCATGCAGGAATGAGTGGAGCAGCCGGAAACGGCGGACCGTTCGGAGGATTCGGTGGTGGAATGTCCATGGACGACATCTTCTCTATGTTCGGTGATATTTTCGGCGGCCATAGCGGCGGCGGATTCGGTGGTGGTTTCGGAGGCTTCGGCGGATTTGGAGGCGGAGGTTCTCAACAGAGAAAATTCCGTGGCTCAGACCTCCGGGTGAAGGTGAAGCTGAATTTGAAAGAGATCTCTACAGGAGTTGAAAAGAAATTCAAACTAAAAAAATATGTACCTTGTTCGCACTGTCACGGAACAGGGGCAGAAGGTAATGGCGGTTCTGAAACTTGTCCGACCTGTAAAGGTAGCGGTTCGGTAATCCGTAACCAGCAAACCATCTTAGGAACCATGCAGACACGTACTACGTGTCCTACTTGTAATGGCGAGGGAAAAATCATTAAAGACAAATGTAAGGTTTGTGGTGGAGAAGGTATCGAATACGGTGAGGAAGTAGTAACAGTAAAAATTCCCGCCGGAGTAGCAGAAGGCATGCAACTCTCTATGGGCGGCAAAGGAAATGCCGGAAAACATAACGGTATCCCGGGCGACCTATTGATTTTGGTAGAAGAAGAGCCACATCCGGAGCTGATTCGCGATGAAAACGATCTGGTATACAACTTATTGCTGAGTTTCCCTACAGCAGCTATCGGAGGTGCGGTAGAAATTCCAACCATCGACGGAAAAGTGAAGGTAAAAATCGAAGCAGGTACACAACCGGGAAAAGTGCTCCGACTCCGCGGTAAAGGGTTGCCAAGCGTAAACGGTTACGGCACAGGAGACCTGCTGGTCAACGTAAGCGTATATGTGCCGGAGACACTGAGTAAAGACGAAAAAAGTACTTTGGAAAAGCTGGAAGAATCGAAGAACTTCAAGCCAAGTACTTCAATTAAAGAAAAGATATTCAAGAAGTTCAGAAGTCTTTTCGACTAAGAAGTTTCACCACCGATCACACTGATCTACACAGAGAATATCTCATAAAATCTGCCCGGGTATACATCGAAAGATGTAAGCCCGGGCAAATTTATATAAAACAGAATATTCTATTTATCAGAGACTAATTGCAGCACTTGCTCCGCCTGTACAGATACGACCGGAGAGAAAGCCGGACTTGCCATATACTTTTTCAAGCTATACAATAATTGGCGTGCTTCGACACGCTTATCCATGTTTTGCCAGAAATCAACGCCCGATACCAACAATTTTCCATTACCTACTTTTACCTCAAATAGCAAGGCGAGAGGACGATTTGTAAACCAATCGTCGATGACACGCACTATCGGAGCTATTTCAGGGGAAAGTTCGGCCACTTTAATGGCACCGGAATGGCTCATAGCATCCCACCATTGATAATCACTGTAATATTCTGTGGGGAATTGACTCAAAGCCGGATGTTTCGGATTACACAAAATACCCAAGGTATGAGGAGCTTGTCCTCCTGTCCAAGCAGTATTCCAGAAAATACTGGAAAATCCGACCTGAATATCACCTCCCATTTGACGGGTCAGTGTCCCTTTCTTTAAAGATAACAATACAGAAGCACCTCCTTCAAGAGCCTTTAGGGTAGTGGCATCCAAACAGTCGACCATCCGGATACTCTCTTCTCCCTCTACTTTGAGTGGCAAAGCGGGATAAACCCAAACATTCCAACTGTTCTTCCACTCACCGACTGCCACCTCCAACACCAAACGCCGGGGAGTTTCCATCTGAGCTAAAGAAGCGGAAATATCTCCTAATGGGAAGTTATTGCCTATGGGAAGTAAATCTACTTTCCACTGTCCGGACTGCAGTACATTCCCTGCCGTATCGGACAAAGTCCATCCGGCTGCCACATTCTTTAGTGGAGTTTCGCCATAATGAGCCACTTCTACCCGGGCGTTCAACAGTTCGTCATTTTTATAAATAAGTTTAGGCAAACGTGCCAAAGGGACGGTTGGAGCACAGAAACGGCGGTACTCTTCGGGAGAAATATAACCTTTTTCTTCCCAGAAAGCATCCAGCACACCGACCAATGCTGTACCTTGTCCCGGAAAGTCATTGAGTCCCAGTAACTGGAATCCACCGAAATTCCTGGTACGTAAAGCAGCCTCAACATCTGCTTTATAGCAGAGTGCCTGTAATTTGCCGGACGCAAGCAAGAAACTGTCTGCAAGATGTATCATACCATTATTTTGCAGAATATCCCTGAAAATTTCCATATTTGCAGGACGCATGACACCGTCATATTTGCTGATCTCTTTAAAATTAGGATAAACACACCATTGCCCGATTTCGTGACTTACAACAGGTTGGCTGAAGCGACTGACATATTCCGACCAATCATAATCGGTACGGGGAGGTTCTGCGTTGATAATACTCCGAAGTCCCTGTCCCCATCCCTGAATGCGGGGAGCAGGATCACTTAAAAAATCATTGACCGCCAACATGGGCCATCCTGCACCGCTACAATACAAGCGGCGATTATCCCGATCCTTCCATGTTGTGACAAAGTTGGCCAGATAAGTACTACTCCCCACACCTGCCGGTTCATTGCCATACATCATCATACAAAACGAAGGATGATTGCCAAACGTGTTGACAATCCGTTCACTTTCGTCCCAAATGAACCGATCGAGCGGACGACCGTCACCAATCGTCGTAGACTGATTGGCCCAAGAGGAACATTCTATTTCCAGATAAAGTCCCATTTCATCAGCTGCACAAAATGCAGCCTCAGGAGGACACCATGAATGAAAACGAACATGGTTCAGCCCATGTGCCTGAAAAGCTGTGAATATTCTTCTCCAAGTTTCTTTGTCGGTGGGCGGATAGCCTGTTTTAGGAAAAGCGGCACAATCCAACGCACCACGCAAAAAGACAGGACGGTTGTTAATCGTGATACAACCATTGACTACTTTAAAATCACGCATACCAAAAGACTCTTCACTAAAATCAGTGGTCTTTTGCTCCTTATCAGTCAGACTTACTTTCAATCGATATAAATTCGGATGAAATTCATCCCACAAACGGATATCATCTCCCAAAGCCAGAACAGCCTCCACTTCATTAATCCCCGGCTGAAGATTGACCTCCTTTTGCAAAAGTTTGCCATCAGCCTCCAAAGCGAGCAAAGCTGTCACTTCATTCTTCTTACGGTTACGGAGGAATGTTTTCACACGAATGCTTTTAGCTGATATATCCGGGAAAATAGTCGTACGTGCAATGTTCACCTGAGGACGCACCTGAAGAAACATATCCCCGATAACCCCGTTCCAATTGCCCTGGGTATGATCGGAAATACTGTGGGAATTTTCACCCGGATCGATATCCTTTACACGATTATCGATACGTAAAGTTAATGTGTGTTTTCCGGGAGTCAGGACATCCGATAAGTCGTACTGATGTGGAGCACCCAATGCATTCTGCATACCGACCTCTTTATCATCTACCCACAAACGAGTTTCCCAATGACAACGTTCCAGAAATAAACTGATATCCTGTTGCCCCCAGCCTTCCGGAACAGTCACCTCTTTTTTATACCAGGCTGCCCCCTTGTAATACTTCACAGGCTGCAACCAAAAGGGGATTTTAACATGACCCGGTTCACGATAACGGGCATAGGCATCACTCCGGAAATAGGCTGAATCAACGATACCTCCGGTCCACGGAGTATTGGCAGTAATGTCTTCTCCCAAGCCATTGGAAGCCATGGATCCGGGTAACAGGACCGTACTGTCCCAATGAGTAGAATCGGTCGTAAACTGCCAACTACCCGACAAGTCGATCTTAGTAACCTGCTGCGAACAGGAAGCCAATAAAAACGAGAAAAGTGTTAGTGTTTTGATCTTCATTATTTCATATTATCTATAAGGTTGAAAACAATGTTACTTCACTGATTTTGTATCAATACGCAAAAGTAGCAAGAACGATTTACCTTATAAATAGATATTTCTAATATAATGATGGATTATTTTATGATTTACAATAATCATCTCCACATAATATTTTGCAATTTCAATATCCCGGATTCTGTGTCAAATTGGGATTCATCAAACGGATTTTCTCCGGAATAGGAAATACTGTGGTATAGCCACTTTCCTCACCCGGAAGCCGGGGCCTGCTTGTATAAGCACGGGTATATTGGCGAAAACGAACCAAATCTTGCCTGCGCCAACCCTCCCAGGCAAACTCTAATTGACGTTCCGAAAGCAAACTTTCTAATGTAGCTGTCCGGAAAGGAGCATTCACACGGGCGCGAACAAGATTCAGTTCTACATCTCCATTTTCTCCGTTACGGACTTTGGCCTCACTCTTCATTAATAAAACATCGGCATAACGATAGAGTACAATATCATTTTCCATCAGTTTACCATCTTTTGTGGCGGTTTCATCAATCTCATACTTTTTCATCCGTGCGCCTGCGGTCTTTTCATAGGAGGTATTGGAGATATCGACATCCACCTTCCAAGGAAAATACTCCAGCAAAGTACCGTCATCGAGTGTGATGACCTTTCCCTTCAAATCGTAAACAACACCTGCAAAATAACATTTATCAAAACGGGGATCGACAGTTTGGGTATCATACCCAAAGGTTCGAAGTACTTCCACAGTAGCGCTTGAACCATTCTCTCCTCCCAATCCGTAGGCCTTGGCATGATTATAGTGACGGGAACGGAAAAGATATTGCATCTGGTTAGTATATAAAGTCTTACTCATTGGAATGGTAAAAATATTCTCGGCAGAAGATTCATTGTAAACAGCAAAGTTTGCTTCATAGTTATCTTCCAGACGATATCCCGCTGCAGTAATGGAATCGCAATATGCCTCCACCGTTTGCCAGGCATTGAGCCGGTTGCCATCTACTTCAAAATAGATGTCTCTTCCATCGGGATATTGTGTATCGGTCCAGTTATCATCCGCATATATCTCAGCATTCAAGACAAGTTTGGCAAGCAAGAAATGGACTACAGGACGGGTAATCCGCCCATAATAACTGCCGGAACGATTGCTATATGTTTGCGCCAATAAAGGGGCAGACTCCTGTAACTCCTTCACAATAAAATCAAAAACTTCTTTACGACTGTTTTGTTTCACCTCTTTCAAAGGTATAGCAGATGAGAGAATTAGAGGAACACGTCCGAACAAATCCATTAAATGATAGTAATACAAAGCACGGAAAGCACGAACCTCTGCCCGGTAAGCAGGAAGTTCCGTGTCGTGGTGAGTCTCCTGATAAGTATCGATTCGTTCAAGTGACAGATTGCAAAGACCTATAACCTTATATAAATATTCCCACGTAGCCTGAATAGCATCATTATCGACTCCCCAACGATGAAGAAAAAGTCCCTGCCAGAATCCTCCATCATACCAGTCACCTCCACGGGTAGGCATAATAGCCTCATCGGTGGTAAAGGTATTCAGATCGTAAATTCCCCTGCCGGTGCCCTGCAACCCCTGACTATCACTATAACCTCCTATGTTATTGTATAAGGAAGCCACTGCATTATAATACAAATCGGTGAGACTCTTGTAAGCATCCTCTTCGGGAATCTTGTCTTTAGGATTTTCATTCAGAAAGTCATCGCATGAAAACAGCAGACTAAACATCAGGATACAGACAAAGGAATATATATAGTGCCTTTTCATAATTAATCCTCCAAATTAAAAGTTAATACTCAAACCAAGCGTATAGGTACGTGCTAAAGGATATCCCCGTTTGTCATCCACTCCCAAAGTAGAATTAACGGTAGAACTGTTGATCATAGGTGACAGACCGGAATATCCGGTAATAGTAGCCAGATTATTGACAGTCAATGTGAGACGGAGAGACTGGACGTATTTTTTCCACTTCGACACCGGAACATTCCAGCCTATCGTAACATAATCGAAGTTTACATAATCACCTTTCTCCAGCCAATAGTCCGTAGCGGTCTGGTCTTTGATATTACGTCCGGGAGCTTTCTTCATTACATTGTAATCAGGGAAAATATTCATATTCATGTAGGTCAGTGAAGTACCGTTATAGATTTTATGACCGAACGCCCCGTTTATCTGTACTGAGAGATCGAAACGCTTATAGCGAAAACTGATATTGGAGCCAAGCAAAGTCTTGGGCACCGCCTGACCTGCCACATAGCGGTCTTCTCCATCTTCAAGGCTCACCCCTCCTCCGTTCAAATCGGCAATGTCATACGTATACCCACCATTGCCATCGGAAATAAGACCTTTGCAATGAGGCAGGTAGAATACCCCTAAGGGTTGTCCTATCATCTGATACACAATATGATTATATCCACCATGAAATCCGGCTCCGTCCAGACTTGCCAGGCTTTTATACTCAGGTGCCGAAATATTCTCTCCACCATACATTCCACTTAATGAAAGCAATTTATTTTGCTGGAAAGTGACATTAACATTAATGTTCAATTCCATGTCACGGGTCTTCAAAGGAGTGATGCCGACAGCAATCTCCGTACCGCTGTTACGCATGGAACCTATATTTGCCAAAAGAGTGTTATAGGTAAAAGGCGGCACACTGACATTATAAAGATAAAGCATATCAGAGGTCTTGGAATTATAGTAGTTCAAAGAAAAGAGTAACCGGTTGCCAAACATACCAAGATCCGCACCTGCATTAAAAGTACGTTTTACTTCCCATTTCAAATCGGGATTGGTATTACGCATATTACCCAAAGTAACCACCTGTGAACTCCCAACAGGAACAACTCCATTAGGCTTTACCAGATTAAGCGTTGTATAAGAGTCGATGCCACTCTGATTGCCGGCCAGCCCGTAACCGATACGGAATTTCAGATTATCCACCAATGAAATACGCTTCATAAACTTCTCTTCACTGACAACCCAGGCAGCCGACACGGATGGAAAAAAGCCCCATTTATGATTGGCACCAAACTTGGAAGAAGCATCGGTACGGGCATTCACCGTAAGGATGTACCGATCGTCAAATGTATAATTGAAGCGACCGAGAAAAGATGCCAACCGCGGCTGTTCAAAATAAGAGTTCGTTCCTTCCCAAAGGCGAATGGCACCTGCCTGAAGGTTGTTATAACCAAACTGATCGGAATTGAAATTGGTCACAGTGGTGTAAAAACCGCTATAAGTCTCTTTTTGAAGTTCCGCCAGGGCCAGCACATCAAAATAATGTTTATTCCGGTTCTTTTTATAGGTCAACATCAGATTGCCAAGCAGTGATTCCATTTTCCGGGTACCTTTATATGCTTGTCCGTGTGCCCATACAGATGTAGGCAGATACTGGGAATTTTCAACAATATTATAAGTATAAGAACCAAAAAGAATCAGTTTAAGCTCGCGCAGTAAGTTAAAGGTCAGCCGGGCATGAGTACTGATATGTGAAGTCGCATCATGATCTTTCACTTCCATCCAGGCCAAAGGGTTAGTGATCTGGCTGGCATTGGTAATCTGATCCCAGGAACTGGTTTCCGGATTACGGTGATCGGGATATGTAGGATTAAAAGTTGCAGCCGAATAGAATGTTTTTTGAAGGTCAAACAAATTATGGTTCTTTTGGATAGAGCCAAACATACCTAACTCGCACACCAGAAAATCATCAAAAACATGCTGGGTCATGTTCATATTCGAAGTGAAGTTCTTCATATCCTCGTTCAATATAATGCCCTGACGATCCATAAAACCCAACGAAACACGATAGCTTGAAGCATCCGTCCCACCATAAAATGCAACATGATGATTCTGTTGCAGACCTGTTTGCTCTATCTCTTTCAAAAAATTGGTTTCATTCCCTTTATCAAGTATTGAAATGCCCTGTTGCTGCGCCAGATTGCGAAACTCACTGCCGGAAAGCATCTCCAGATTTTTGTATACGGAGGATATGCCGAAACTACCGTTATAGCTGACTCTGGTTTTGCCCCGAATTCCTTTCTTGGTAGTGATCTCGATAACACCTGAAGCACCACGGGAACCATATTGTGCTGTCTCCGAAGCATCTTTCAAGATAGTAAAGCTTTCTATATCGGTAGGATATATAGAAGTCAACATACTGAGATCACCAAACACACCGTCAACAATAATCAGAGGGTCGTTACCACTGGTCAGTGAAGTGGTTCCCCGCAAACGTACGGCATCCAAAGCAGCCGGACCATTGGTTCCTTTTTCTATGGTGAGTCCGGGAACACGTCCACGGATAGCCTCCAAGGGATTGGTAATCTGATCTTTATTCATTCCTAACTCCGTGATTTTTTCCACCGAACCGGAAATATTCTTTTTATTCCCGGTGGCGTATCCTACAGTAATAAGAGAATCTGCCAGCCAAACAGGCTTATCCTGTGCTCGCAAAACAGAGGTGGTAAACATCAAAAACAAAGCTAAGACGAATGTTGGTATGTGAATGATCCGGTGTTGTTTCATACTATCATCATTTAAGGTTTGCATATAAAATATAACAAAAAAAGAGGGTATCTGGTTGCCCGGATCCCCTCTTTTCTTATCTTTATCTGAACGGATTATTTACTCTCGATCACCAATGTACCTTTTTTCAGGCCCTTCCCGGTAGCCTCGAGTGTAATCTTTCCTGCTTTCTCTGTAGACTGCACAATGGCTGTCATCATGCCACTGAACACTTTCATCTTCGGAGTCTGGAATGACTCGAGTGAAGCCGGATTACCATTGGCTCCTGCGCGATAGGTACCTGCCCCTTTCACCTTGAAGCTGATTTCATTGTCGGCCAACGGGCAAAGATTACCATCTTTATCAACCACCTTCACCGTTACAAACGAGAGGTCCTTACCATTAGCATCGATCACACTGCGGTCTGCCACCAACTCAATATGATCGGGTTTGCCGGCAGTATGCATTTCTTTTTCCGCAACGGCTTTACCATCCTTGTCATAAGCGACTACTTTCACGGTACCCGGTTCATACTTCGTATCCATCCACATCAGACGATAACGCTGCTGACGTTTGAAATTGGCAATAGAAGCAGAATCACCACTATTATGTACTGTAACCGAAAGGTCTTTTGTGCGTTTACCCTGGCTCTTACCGTTGATAAACAGCTCGGCCGAAGGATAATTGGTATATACAAATACAGGGGTCACTTCACCTTCACGTCCTTCCCAATTCCAGTGAGGCAGGATGTGCAAGGTTTCCGCATCTTTATTCCAGTGGCTGCGGTAGAGGTAATAACGGTCTTTCGGAAGTCCGGCAAGGTCGATAATTCCAAACAATGAAGAGTGACTGGGCCAATCGGTATAATACGGAGTAGGCTCACCTAAATAATCGAATCCGGTCCATACAAATTCACCAATGCAATAAGGCAGATCTTCATGCTGGATAAAATCGTCTTCAGGAAGATTGGACCAACCACAGTGTTCTACATCATACGATGAAGACTGGTGGTCGTCATATTTCTGCATGGCACGACGTACCACCGGGAACTTGTAAACCCCACGTGAACTGACAGTAGAAGCAGTTTCGCTACCCAAAATAATCTGTTGCGGAAGTTTCTTGTAATTTTCCTGATATTTGTGAGGGCGGTAATTGAAACCGGCTACATCCATTACGGCAGCCATGTTGTTATTAACCACAGCATCAGGCGCATCCATACCCTGAGTAACGGGACGTGTAGGATCTTCACGATGGCAGATGTCTTGCAGGAAACGTGAAAGTTTCGGTCCACGATCGCCGTTCCACTGATCCGGTACTTCATTACCGATACACCACATAACCACACTTGGATTATTGCGATACTGATGAATCAGATTCACCAGATCTTTTTCTGCCCATTCATCAAAAACTTTATGATAACCGTTCTGCACTTTGGCCGCTTTCCATTCATCGAATGATTCCGCCATAATCATCATACCCATCTCATCACAAGCCTTAATCAACTCAGGAGCGGGCATATTGTGTGAAGTGCGGATGGCGTTACACCCCATATCCTTCAAGATACGGATCTGACGGCGAATACCGGCTTCGTTGGCGATACCTCCCAACGGACCAAGATCGTGATGATTGCAGACACCCTTGAACATGGTTTTCTTTCCATTGAGGAAAAAGCCTTTGTTCGGAATGATCTCAATGGAACGGATACCGAACGGGGTAGTATATTCATCTTTCAAAGTGTTGCCTTCGTACACTTTTGAAACCGCATTGTAAAGGTTAGGAGTATCGGGAGTCCACAAAGCCGGAGCAGTAACAACAAAATCCTGCTCAAAAACATTGCCGTCGAACTGACTGCCCTGCTTCTCATTAGTTGCCACAACCTTACCATTCTTATCCTTCAATTCGGTGACAATACGGTATCCTTCAAATGTTTTGCCTGCAGGTATATCGAGTTTTGTCTTCAGATTGACCTTAGCAAATTCGTCCTTCACTACCGGAGTGGTCAACTGAGTACCCCAAGTAGGAATATGAGCGTCTTCATTCACTACCAGATGTACATTGCGATACAATCCCGCACCGGGGTACCAGCGTGAAGATTCGTTTTCGTTTTCAAGACGGACAGCCAGTGTATTCTTTTCACCCGGCTTCAAATAAGGGGTGGCATCCACATAAAAACTATTGTAACCGTAAGGCCAGTAACCGGCCTCTTGTCCGTTGATATAGACATGAGCATGGCTCATAGCACCATCAAAAACCAAAGTAGCCTTCTTACCTTTACTGAATGAAGGAGCCTCAAAATCGAGACGATACCATCCTACACCTACAAAAGGAAGCCCACCGGTACGTCCGGCATGCTCCATCGCCTCTTTTTGTCCATCTTGCGAAATAGCCACATTCTGCTTATCGTTATTAATGCTGAATGGCCCGTAAATAGCCCAATCATGGGGTACCGTTACCGACTGCCACTTTGCATCATCATAAGTGGAATTACTGAAGTCCTTACTGTCTTCACGGGTAAACTTCCACCCTTTTTCAAAGGTTTGTTCCGTACGGACCTGTGCACATACCAACAGTGGCACAGCGAGCATCGAAGCAAATGCAATTTTGATTTTCTTGTTCATGATTGATCTGTTTTTATTTTAATATAAATTCCATCGTTCCGGCATGTACCAACTCATCATGGCTGATACGATAGCCTGCATGTTTCTTTCCATTCAACTTCACCTCTTTGATCAAATCGGCATCATTTCCGGGACGTACTGCCGTAATAACCAATTCTTTTTCTTTGTAATACTTCGGGTCAAGCCGAATAGTCACTTTGTCGAAAGTAGGTGTAGTCAGTGTATAGTCGGGCACTCCCGGACAGTCGGGATAAAGACCTATCATACTGAAAATGGCCCATGCCGACATAGTTCCGGTGTCATCATTACCGGGAATACCATTAGGCTGGTCAGTGAAATATTCAGCAAGCAACCGTTTCACCTGTTTCTGAGTACGCCACTCTTCTCCCTTGAAGTAGCTGAACAAATAAGGATAGGCAATATCCGGTTCATTAGCCGGATCGTATAGCCCCTCATCAAAGACTTTCTGCAATTTATCCACAAACTTCTTCTTACCTCCCATCAGACGGGTTAAACCTGCAATGTCATGGGGAACATAAAAAGTGTAGTTCCAGGAATTGCCTTCATGAAAACCGGGACTGGGAGCAAAATTGGCACCCTCCATCGGGTCGAACGGAGAGTAAAATGTTCCATCGGGTAAAATAGGACGCAATGTACCAAATTCTTTGCTGTAATAATGTTTATAACCCAATGAACGGTCATAGAACAATTTTGCATCTTCTTTCTTTCCTAAAGCCTGAGCAAAACGAGACAAGGCATAATCGGCAATATAATATTCAAGTGCATGCGAAACAGAATTGTCATACTGCTCTGTCAAAGGTACATATCCTTTAGCAATGTAATCATCGATATCGGGACGCATCAGATTATCTTTACCCGGAGTCGTAGCGGACTTATACATGGCTTCATAAGCTGCCTGTACATCAAAGTCACGTAAGCCTTTCATCCAGGTATCTACGATAACAGGAATACTCGGATCACCCTCCATAGTAAGCGTTTCACGGCCGTAAAGTTCCCATTTGGGCAGCCAGCCGTGTTCTTTATACATATCGACCATCGTGCGAACCATATCCAGTTGGCGATCAGGGAAAAGCAGGGTCATCAGCTGATGTACATTACGATAGGTATCCCAAAGAGAAAACACGGTATAACGATTTCCCTTCGTTGTAAGGATCTCACTGCCTTCCATAGCCGGATATTGTCCGTTCACATCCTGCAAAATATTCGGATGGATCAGCAAGTGATACATAGCGGTATAGAATACTGTCTTCTGCTCTTTCGTGCCACCTTCAACGAGGATACGCGAAAGATCGTCCTCCCACATGGAACGTGCTTCGGCACGAATCTGATCAAATCCTTTACCAGCCTGTTCCTTATCCAGATTAAGACGGGCATTGGCTATGCTGACAAAGGACACTCCCATGCTTACCTCGATGGTTTCGCCTTCTTCGGTATCGAAAGTAAACCATGTACCAATGTCATCGCCACTCATCTCCTTGGTATAAGCAGTATACAATTTATTCTTGCCGGACGTATTGTCCCACTGGGCTTCTACTGTCATCGGACGCATCTTTTTCCAATAGCCACGGGCACGAGGGACCTTATTGATACGCATTACAAAATAAATGGGAAACACAGCTTGCGGATTGTAGCAAAAAGTACCCAGTAGTTTAGTTCCCTCTATCTCACGCTCATTGACAAAACGGACGGTAGCTCCCGTTTCATTAGTCAACCCTTCGCCAAGATTCAGCAAAATATTACTTTCTCCTTTAGGAAAAGTGAAACGAGTGATTCCGGTACGTAAAGTGGCCGAAACCTCATTCTTGATTCCGTATTTAGTCAGGATATTCGAGTAATAACCGGGCGTGGCCTTTTCGTCTTTATAAGCACTTCCGTACTGTAAATAATCGACGTTCAGCTTTCCGGTTGTAGGCATCAACAGTAAAGAGCCCAACTCCGGACATCCCACTCCACTCAGATTGACGTGTGAAAATCCGGTAAAATAAGCATTGGTATGTTCATAAGGAGTAGACCACCATTGGCTGTCTTTATCTATTTTATTACCAACGGACTTTCCTCCCATCACATTGAAAGGGACAACCGACATCATGCCTTGAGGACAGATGGCTCCGGGATTCGTTGTTCCGTAATTCGTTGTTCCGATAAACGGGTTCACATAATCCACCGGACTCTCTTGCGCAGAAGCTACTGCTATGGACAGCCAAACGGCTGCAAGTGATACTAAATAAGGTAGTTTCTTCATTCTTTCAATACTCTATATTTATCTAATTTATACGTTCGGTTTTACCGGACCTGCGGAAAGAGTTACTTTACAACGATTTCGTCTGTAAACACCCATCCCCCGAATTCCTCTCCGGCACGAGCCTGGTAACGGACATAACGTCCTTTGGCATTTCCGTTCCATGCATAATTCTTAAATACTACAGCGTCCGATTTAACCACTTCATGCGTCTGACGGCTCAATTCAGTGAAGTTTTCTCCATCTTCCGAGACAGAAATTATCACTTCGACAGGCAGAAATACTTCAGGACCCACTACCTGCATAAAGTCAGCACCAATCGAATGTAAATCAGTCGATTTGCCCATATCAATAGTTATGTCCAAACGATCACGGGAAATAAAGCCCTGCCATGCCCCGTCGCTATAGGTCCAACTCCCACGGATTCCATCAGTCAGGGTTTTATCACCTTGTGCCGGATAAGACGAATTGTAGGGAGCATTATATTTTACGGTCTTGCCCAATGCAAGATGCTGAATCGGTTGCGCTGCTTCCGGCCGATTGCCGATCTCCTTTTTCAAATCGAACGGATGATATCCTTTGGATTGTAAATATCCTACAGCCTTTAAAGCACGGGGACGAAAATCAGTCCATGATTTCCGTTCAGGTGCAGACCACGCGACCTCTGCCAGCGCAAGAATACGAGGATAAATCATATATTCACAATGCTCGTCAGTCTGAATATATTCTGCCCAAAGATTGGCTTGAACACCATAAATCAATTTTGCTTCATCGGGTGTAAGCGAAGCGGGAATCGGATTGTAAGAGTATACTTTTTCCAATGGCAGATATCCTCCGATGGCTTCGGGCTGAGAATAAGGAGCATCCTGATAACTATCTATATAACAGTGCGAACCGGGAGTCATAATCGCCTGATGACCGGATTTTACGGCATCGATACCACCTTGTTCACCACGCCATGACATTACAGTGGCATTAGGTGCCAATCCACCTTGCAGAATTTCATCCCATCCCAGTAACTTGCGGCCATGGGCATTGAGGAATACCTCCACACGATGAATCAGATAACTCTGTAACTCATCTACATTATCCAGTTGCTCATCCTTCATGCGTTTTTGGCATTTAGGGCAGGTTTTCCAAGCAGCTTTTCCGGCCTCATCACCTCCAACATGAATGTATTGGGAAGGGAAAAGCTCCATAACTTCCGTCAACACATCTTCAAGAAAAGTAAAGGTTTTCTCGTTTCCGACACAAAAATCGGCATTCTTATAAGGCTCTCCTGAACAAGACAGTTCCGGATAGGCAGTCAGAACCTCTTCCGAATGGGCAGGCATCTCTATCTCAGGAATAATAGTAATATGACGTTCACGGGCATAATTGACCAATTCACGAATATCATCCTGCGTATAATAACCTCCGGAAGCACCGGGAGCATCAAAACGACAATATTTCCGCCCACCTTCATTCCACCATCTTTTCCAGTTGGCTTCCGGACGCCAAGCAGCAAGTTCCGTCAATAAAGGATATTTCTTAATCTCGATACGCCAACCGGCAGCATCGGTAAGATGCAAATGCAGGCGATTAAGTTTATAATAAGCCAATGCATCTATCTGCTTTTTCACAAACTCTTTAGAACGAAAATGGCGGGAAACGTCAAGCATCAGCCCACGGTATTCGAAACGTGGCGAATCCTGAATCGTTGTAGCCTGAACTGACCAGGCACCCTCCATTGCAGGTTGAGCCATTTGCAAAAGAGTCTGAACGCCATAGAATAATCCGGCACCGGAAGTAGCCTGCACTGTTATTTTATGCGGAGTTACCTCCAGTGTATAGCTCTCGGGAGAAGATAACTGAGGATTAGCCTTCGTTATCATAAGAGAGACCACGTTATCTTTCGTTTGCTTTTTACCGTTTTTGAAATGGATAGGTAATGTCTCCAGATAATCCATCAACATTTTCTTCTCTTCACCTTTCAGGTTGGTATACAGCTTAGTGTCACCGGTAAATAGAAAAGTACCGCTACCTTGCTCCATCCGGAGAGGAATAGGAATGACAGACTGCGCTTTCACACCAGCTGTTGCTATCATCAAACCGGCCGCAAGCAAGAAAGTACAAATTTTCATTGTAGGTTTTATCATGATATGATTGGTTTTAGTTTTTTGTTTTCAATGTACAAATATAAGTAAAATGTCAGATTATCTGCAATCAGTCAATCATTATCTTAACTATTTCCGGGGTACGGATTCCCGGCTTCAGCTCACCATTGATATTAAAGAAGGTCTGTCCCTGCCCTGTCAATGCAGCACCGGCACGGGCAACATCTTCACCCCGAACAGCCTCTTCCCACTTATCCCGACGTGTATTATAAATCAAAATCCGGTCATTAAAACGATACCATCCTGCCGGATGCAACATATACTTTTTTGCTTCCAACTTCAGACTGTCTACAACAGTTTGCTTGCCATTGGCCACGGCTGTCTTCATCATTTCCTCGCGCTGAAGAGCAGAAAAGAAAATATCTTTGTTGACTCCACCGGTACAAAGTATCAAACTGTCCGTCAGTGCTATACCGGCTCCACCACCCAAAGCGACAGGCACAGAATCATTGCCAACCGGAACAGATACCGACTGCCATTGTTGCAAAGATGGAGAATAGCAATATCCGTCAGTAGAAAGGCTTGCAGACCGTCCATCGGATGCACCGGCAAAACCTCCCCATAAATATAGAAGGGTTTCCCCCTCTTTACGTTGTCCTACACATACCGGTTGTACACGGGGAGAACCCGGAAAATCGGGAAGCCTCTGCCATCCGGTCTCCGGGCTACTCAGACTGAGGCAATAAAGTGCATTCGAAGGTTTACCATCCACATTGCCTCCGGCTACGAAAAGTGTATAATCCACTACTGAACCGCTCATATTATCCATTGTACAAGGTAAAGAAGGTAGTGTATCTACAATCACAGTCTGTTTATCGTCAGTCAAAGAAAGGCGGTAAACAGCAGATAAGGATCCATTTTCGTTCGATCCACCCACACAAATGACCCCTTGAGGAGTCGAAACCGAAACTCCATAAGCAGCAGCAACAGGTAACTGACCGACCTGTCTCCATATGAAAACTGAGTCTGCAGAAGCGTCAGCGGCATAAATACCTTGGTAGAATTTCTTCTTTCCTCCTTCGGCTGCCGGCGTTTCCGGAAAATTACATCCGCCGGCAATCAATAACTCTCCCTGATAGATGCCGGCATAACATGCCGATACACCCAAAGAAAAACCGGGTTCTCCTTCGGGGAATCCGGTCATTTTCTGCACGCTAATCCCTTCTTCATTAGGCGCAACTTGCCGGGAGCTGCACGAAGCAGCCATCCCGGCAAGTAAACATCCAATGATAGAAAGAAAACGAATCGTTTTAGTTTCTGTCATTTCTATTTTTTCAATTCAACGTAATTTCATCTACAAATAAGAAACCCGGGTTACCTTTACCACCATGCCATGCCGGAATGGAGTGTTCCGATGTAGCAACCACTTTCACATAACGGGTTTTTACCGGATCGAAAGTTAATTGATGCTCGTAAAGACCGTTACGATCTGTCTCTTTCATCTCGGGATATGCTTCAGAAGCAACTTTAGTAAAAGTCTTATCATCATCTGAAACCTCAATTGAGAAAGAACGTGCATCGAATACCCAGTCACCCTTCTCAACACAAGTTGTAATAGCCACACTTGAAATTTCGGTAGGTTGCTGCAAGTCAATTGTTACATCCATATCATTCTTATAGAATGCGATCCAACGGCCGGTTTTGTAGTTACCATTTCCCTTCAGTCCGTCTACCAATGTAGAAACACCACCAAATTCATATTGCTTGTTTACAGGCTGATTAGCTTTAATAGGCTTTGAAGTAGATTTACTGAAAGCAATCTTTTCAGTCAGCATCTTGCTGTTTCCGGTAGGACGAACAGCAACCGCCTTTAAAGTACAACTTTCCTTAATCGTAAGAATACTGTCACATACGGGAGAAGCTGCCGTAGGCTCAGTTCCATCTAATGTATAATGGATGGGAGCACCGTCAATAGTAGTCATCACTACATCTACTGCTCCTGTAGCCGAATTAGCAACAAACTCGGATTTCACATCAAATACATGTTTGGCATAATTATATCCTTCAGCCTCATAAATGCTAATCAACTGCGGTAAACGACTCAGGAAGTTATCATAATTCTTCTTCTCAGGATTAGACCACTGGATTTCTGACAAAGCAGCCCAACGCGGCAATACCATGTATTGAGCCTGTGCAAAAGTAGGAATGTATTCAGTCCAAAGGTTAGCCTGCACACCAATAATATGTTTCTGTTCGTCCGGTGTCAATGAAGAGGGCATCGGCTCGTAACCATATACTCTTTCCAAAGGCACATAACCACCAATAGCCAAAGGTTCGTTTTCAGTATCTTTAGTCTGATAGTAGTCAAAGTAAAGATAAGTGTTCGGAGTCATGATAACATCATGTTTCTGCTTGGCAGCCTCAATACCGCCACCTTCACCACGCCATGACATCACGGTTGCATTCGGAGCGAGTCCGCCTTCCAGAATTTCATCCCAGCCGATAATCTGACGTCCGTGCTCGTTCAGGAACTTTTCTGCATGGTTGATAACAAAACTCTGCAAATATTCTTCTTTTGAGTGCTTAGCATCGCTCTTGATTCCCAAAGCTTTGATACGAGCCTGACATTTCGGACATTTCGCCCACTCGGTTTTCGGACATTCGTCACCACCAACATGAATATATTCAGATGGGAAGATTTCCATAACCTCTGTCAGTACATCATCAATAAAGGTCAGTACACTGTCGTTACCTGCACACAATACCTGATCGGATACTCCCCATATCTTCCAAACTTCATACGGGCCGCCGGTACATCCCAGATGCGGATAAGCAGCCAATGCTCCCTGCATATGTCCCGGAAGGTCAATTTCCGGAATAACAGTGATATAACGATCGGCAGCATAAGCTACGATTTCTTTTGCTTCTTCCTGAGTGTAGAAACCACCATAAGGTTTCCCATCATATTCTCCTGAATTACGTCCGATTACAGTTTCCGATCTCTTTGAACCGATTTCTGTCAACTTAGGATATTTCTTGATCTCAAGTCTCCAACCCTGGTCCTCTGTCAAATGCCAATGCAAACGGTTCATGTTATGCAAAGCCATCATATCGATATATGTCTTTACTTCATCTACTGTGAAGAAATGACGTCCCACATCAAAATGGGCACCACGATAGCTGAAACGAGGATAGTCGTTGATTTCTACAGCCGGCAATGAAGGAGTTGTACCAATGGCAACCGGAATAGACTTGCGTAACGTCTGGATACCATAGAATACACCGGCTTCAGTGGGAGCAGCAATGGTTACACCATCTGCATTCACACTCAACTGATAAGCTTCAGGGTTCTCTGATTCCATACCCAATTTAAGCAGAATAGCACCTTTACCTTCAGTTCCAGCTTCAACTGCATAATCCTTACCTGTAGCTTTCTTCAGATAGTTCGCCAGGAATTGGGCATTACGTTGCATCTTCTCATTTCCTTCCGGATAGATGATTTTCACACTACCATTCAATGTAAATGGTTGGCTTTGAGCAGTAGTAATTTCCTGAGGTAAAGGAATTACCTGGTAATTAGCTGTAGTCTCTTTGTCGTTACACGAAGAAATAAATCCCGTGAGCGCCAGTAAACCGGCAATTTTAAAAAGATTTCTCATACAAATTATTTAATAGGTGTTAGTTATAGGTATCTCGTACATGTTTCACTGTAATATTTTGCTGTTCTCCTTTCTTAATATCCGGAGACGTAATCGTTATCTTCTTGTTTTCCCCCGGCAACAGATCAAAGAAATTATCACTGAAACGGGCGCCCTGAACAGGAATCTGGATAAATACATCTTTAGCCAGCTTAGAAGACGATAAGGTCACTTCACACTTACCATCGGATTGCTTTACTTTCATAGAAACATTTGTTTGGGGCAACTCCAGATCCTTAGTCTTATTAAAGAAATAAACCTCTTCAGCTATTTTCTTACCGGTTTTATCTTTCAAAGCAAGTAGTAAGAAACTGTTTTTACGATGTTCCGATGTCACCCACTCACTCAACGGTTTACGAAAGATACAAGAAGAAACATTCGCCGGAACCTCGACTGCCCTGACAACTTCCTTATCTAATGTCTTGCCATTAAAGTCAATCACTTTCATTTCAAGTGTAAGTTGACTCTGTTTTTCCAACAAATCAGATATCAGATAAACACTCAAACTATCACCTTCTTGTATCGCATTGACCAGCAGTGGCGCAAAAGCTCGCTTTGCCTGATAGTGCAATGCCTTCCAATTGCCATAATAGTCTATACTTGACCAGGAAACGACAGGCCAACTATCATTAAGCTGCCAGTACAATGTCCCCATACAATAAGGCCGGTTGCGACGATGTGCTTCCATGCCATGGCGCATACCATGCCCCTGAAGTACAAGTCCGATATATACAAAGTCTTCAAACTTCTCAGGAACAACATAATCACGCTCCATATAAGTTCGTATCAAATCGTTACCGATACTGCTTTTCTGGTGTCCGTTCATTACCTCCGATTCAATCTGATAATCTTTCGGAGACGCAAAAGTAGCAATCGTCTTCATTTCAGGGAACGACTGGAAACCGAATTCGCTCATGAAACGAGGCAAATCGGTATCTAATGACTCAAAAGGCTTTTTGCCATACCACACACCCCAGTTATGACTATCGCCAGTGCCCCAGGACTCCGGACGTCCCCAATTTGCGAAATAGGGAGAAGTATGTTTGTAGAAACGCCCTTCATCAAGTTCTTTCACCTTTGCAGGCAGCAATCCCCGGAATAACTTATCATATCCCCGGAACATGTTTTCATATACTTCCGGAGTATAATTCTTTTGCCATCCCCAGTATTTTAATCCTTCCAGAATTTCATTATTCCCACACCACATGGCGAGTGAAGCGTGGTTTCGCAGACGTTTGATATTATATTCCGCCTCCTCTTCCACTCGCTTCAAGAAAGTAGGGTCACTTGGATAGGAAGTACATGCAAACATAAAATCCTGCCAGACAAGAATACCAGTTTCATCTGCCAAATCATAGAAACGATCGTCTTCATAAGTTCCCCCACCCCATATACGAACCATATTCATATTAGCCTCTTTCATATCCCGGAACAGAGTTTTATAACGTTCGGTAGTTATATTGGGGAGCAACGCATCATCAGGAATATAGTTTGCTCCTTTTGCGAACATCGGGATGCCATTCACCTCAAAATAAAAAGATTCTCCATCTTTGTCTTTTTCGTTCACTACGCGTATCGTGCGAAGTCCGATTCGATGCTGCCGTGCGGCGACCGTTTTGCCATCACACACCACCTGCACTGAGAAATCATACAAATGAGGTTTCCCCCACCCATTGGGCATCCAACGCACGGGGTTCTGAATATCCAATGGAATTTGGACTTGATTTAAACCCGGTTTTAATGTTATATTTTTCTTTACCGTCACTTCCTCTCCTCCTTCCAATGAATAAGAGATCGAAACCTCAGCAGGCTTTTCTTTCTCAGAAATACTATTAATTTCCAATTCATTAGAGAGTTTTGCAACCTGATCTGTCAGACTGAGCTGCTTCACATGAAAATCTGCAATAGTAGCAACATCATAAAAACGAAGAGTAACAGGACGCCAGATACCGCTTGTAACCATACGGATTCCCCAATCCCATCCATAACTATAAGGAGCTTTCCTGGTAAATACGCTAAGACGTTTTTCGTGGTGATCATTATCTGCCGGATAATTAAATCCATTGGAGGACCACTGTGGAAGAGTTTGTTTTATCGGAGAATGAAAATAAACATGCAGTAGATTCTCCCCTTTACGTAATACTTGTTTTACAGAAACTGCATAACCCACAAACATATTATCTGATTTCAGAATCAGAGAGCCGTTCAAATAAACATCCGCATAGGTATCCAGTCCCTCAAAGGAAAGCTGGGCGGCCTCTCTCTTCAATTGCTCTTCTGTAACGACAAAACAGGTTTTATATTCCCAATCCTCGTTTTCCACCCACTGAATCTTCTTTTCATTGGTGCCATAAAACGGATCGGGTAACAGTTTATGATGAATCAAATCCTGATGGACAGTGCCCGGGACAGTAGCCGGTAGCCATTTTTCTGTCCCCACTTGTGAGAATGACCAATCGTCATTCAACATTAACACATCTGAAGTGTCTCTGTTTTGCCCATAAGCTAAACCACAACAACATACAAGTCCATACAATAATTTTTTCATCATAAACTGCCCTCCTTTTCAGGTTTATCTTCCCCAGTCCGTACGGAACGTAGATGCCGGTAAGCCATCACCATTGACCAGATTGGCCCGAGTGAAAGGTTGCCAACCGTAACGTACATGAAGAGGATTCTTCACTTCTTTACTATATACTTTTATTTGATTTCCTACAACTTCGGCTGTAGCCGGATAATAAATATCTTCTGTTTCAGCCACTTCGAATGTGCGCAACGGTTTCCCATCCGATGAATGCATACCTTCAGCACAATCAAATGACACGTAAGCCGCACCATCACGGAACTCTACATTGCGGAACATTGGCCCTGAAGGCGTTACATTCTTCTTTCCATAAGTCTGATTCAAAGCCCAATGTGCCAAACGCTCCCCAACCGGCTGTTTGTGTTTGGGGTGCACATCAAGCGAATCACCCAGGTCACTCGATACCGCCATACCCGTATTAGGAATCTCATACATCATTCTGCGCTGGCTATCACGGAACCATGGCCATGACGGACGGTTGATGCTTGACAACTGCACATAATAAAATGGCAAATCTTTATTTTCCCAGTTTTTACGCCAGCTTTCAACCAATAGTTTAAACAATTTCTCGTGTGCCTCACGATTATGTGCATTCGATTCACCCTGATACCAAATAATACCTTTAATAGGATATTGTTCTAAAGGACGGATACCGGCCTCATACAGGTAACAAGGTTCATAAGGATGACGTTGCTGTTTGCTATTCGCCTTTTTCACATTAAGAGCGGCACGACCGCGTACCCAGTCTTGGATAAAGTCATTTTGAGTCCAGTTACGTAATATAGCCGGAAATTTATATTCCAATGTATTACGGTCTACCCATGCTTCGGTAGGCGAACCGCCGATTGCGTTACAAATCAATCCGACAGGTACCTTTAGACTGTCCTGCAGCATTTTACCAAAATAGTAAGCTACCGCAGAGAAAGAACCGGCAGTAGCAGGCGAACAAACTGTCCATTCGGTATCTTTATAATATTGCAGATGATTTAATGAATCCAATACGGACTCATCCCATTCAACAGCATCTGTACGCCAGCGCGCCTTCATATCGAACAAACGAATCTGATCATTGGCGGCTTGCGGAATATCCCTTTTAGCAGTTTTACTCCAACCAAGATAGAACTCCATGTTCGATTGTCCGGAACAAAGCCATACCTCTCCGGCCAATACATTATTGAAAGTTTGTTTCTGCTTTCCGGCAGAAACAGCCAAAGTATATGGGCCGCCGGCCTTCAAAGGCTGGAGAGTGATTGCCCAATCACCATTGGAAGCAGCTTTCACAGACTGTTTCTGTTTAGCTATTGCTACAGTCACTTTTTCTCCTGCGTTTGCTTTGCCACGAATAGTCAGAGGCTGCCCATGTTGAAGCACCATATTATCAGTATACAGTTCAGATAAGTGTAATCCACCGAAATCTCCCGTAATCGCAGAATATACCGTTTTCGCAAGAATGCCGGCACCCTCTACATTAGGATGTACAGCATCCGGAAGAAGATACGGATACGGATAAAGCGGCGCATGGAAATCCATCAACTGAACCCCGGCATATTTAGCTATTGTCTCGATACTTTGCTGAATTTCTCCATGCCAATCACGGGTACCCGACTCAAAACGAGGATGACGATCGGCAATCGGTGTCAGTCGGGCAATAATAATATGACATTTAGGATTAACAACACGGAAAGAATCAATCAATGCCAGATAATCTTTCACAAAATGATCACGATAGTTCGGCCAGTCACGAGGATCCGTATCATTGATTCCCAAGTGAATAACAACAATATCACCGGCAAATACAAGCGCTTTTTTAAATTCTTCCTGCTGCATGTAAGGGCGGTGTCCTTTATTTAATAAAGTAGCCCCTGATTTTCCGAAATTTCCAACTTCATAAGTATCGCCCAAAAGTTGTTGCAACTGTGAAGGATAAGAATCCGTTGCCGGATTTGGAAGAGTATACCCATACGTAATACTATTCCCCACGCAAGCAACTTTTATCCGCTTCTGTGCGGACAAAACTGCGCAAATCATCAAAAATAGAGATAAGAATAGTATCTTTTTCATTTCTTGTTTATATAAGGTTTAACAATATCCACCCATTTAAGGTAGCCTTTACCCAGTAAGTGTAAACCATCATTTGTATACTCAATATTCATCTTGCCGGTCTTCTCATCAACAAAATGAGAATAGAGATCAATATAGGTCACGTGTTCTCTGTCAGCCAGCCGAAGCAGCCCTTCATTAATCTTTTTCACCTCTTGCCAACGTGACGTATGTCCGCCAAACATCTTATAATGATCGGTTACCGGAAGTACACTTTGCAAATATAGCTTTGTTTTTGGAGATTCTTGTTTAATTTTTTGAGTAATCATACCAATACGATGAACAATTGTATCTGCAGAAGTGCCCCGGTTCACATCATTAATCCCGATTAACAGGAAGATTTTAGCCGGTTTTCCTTTCAGAATCGCGTCCAGACGATCATAAACTCCCATGCAGATGTCTCCACTGATTCCCCGGTTCTTGACATGCTTATTATTCAATAATTCACTCCATTCTCCCCCGTTAGTAATACTATTACCCAGAAAAATGATATCTTTTGAAGTCACAGGCAGCTCCTCAAACAGAGTTGCACGTTGATAATAGAACGTAGAATATTTGCGTTCCTGTGCGTTGCCCGCCATTGAGGCGAGCAACAACATCATTAATAAAATTTTCTTCATTCGTTTTTATTTTTTCTCGATCACTTCGTTTTGTCGGGCGAATAGATAAGTCCGTCCACTGCATTTTCTCCGTCAGGAGTTACAAAAACTGTAGTAAACATCCACTTCACCAACCGCACCTCGGGCATATTGAATTTGCCAACCGGCAATTTCAGGAAAACTTTATTCCAGCCTTTATTCAGATGTACGGCGATAGGCGGACGTGCCACACAATTTTCATTTCCCAACGCTATTTCATTACTCTTTGTACTATGAGTAGCTGTCCATACAGGCGGCTGTATTTCTTCATTATTGATCCAGATACGGCTGCCTTTATAGTCCCATTTACCTTGTAACGGAGCCAAGTCCATTTCCGAACGACCATAATTCTGAAATTCAGCCCATAGCCCTACTTCCTGATCTTTCGGAGAGTAAACCCATGTATAGGCATAAGCCGTATGATTCTCTTGCGGATCTTTATAGAAAGTAGGTACCATTTTCCCCCATACATGACGAAGATAGATACCCGCACCAATGGCAGGGTGTACCCCATACTCTTTTCCTTCATATAAATAAGAATCCTTCAATTCCTGTTCCGGAGGAAAGACTTTATTCAAATCTCCACCATTAGGAAATGCATCAGTAATATTCCATTTTACATTCGTCTGTTTTACATAGGCGAACGGATATCCCTTAAATGTATGCTCTTTATGCCAAAGCATACGATTCTCAAAATCAGCAAATTCTTTAAACTCCGGAGAGTCTTCAGAAGGTAAGATAGTACCATTCTTATCAAAATATTCTGTACCTCCGCCTTTCCATGCACGTTCAGCAATAGCCAGCATATTAGGATAGAAATTATTCTCAAGTATAATATTGCGTTCGTTAGCTACGTAACGGTCATTCCAGATGGCAAGAATTGTCCCTGCAATATCGTCACTTCCTTGCTCAACATTATAAATACGGCTGTTATACAATGCAATGATATCGCCAAAAGTATCAAAATGATTGAGATAATGAAACTTAGAATCAATTGCGGGAATACCTTTTTGGGCTTTTCCACGATAACTCCACAAATGCGTCATATCAATTTCGCCAGGTTTATAATGCCATCCCGGATTCCACGAAATTACTTTCTTTCCTTTGGCACGGACATATTCGACCATTTCCGGAACGAACTTTAGATTGGTAAACCGAACTTCATCCGTACCAATATGAAGATAAGGTACATCAAAAGTCTCGCAAACTTCATCTACCAGCAATTTAAGAATTTTCATTCCTTCCGGGCTCTGCATATCATGACGGAATGTACGGACAAAAGCCTCACTATGCCCCGGCATATCAAATTCCGGGATTAAAAGTATATTATGCGCTTTACAAAAAGCAACTAAATCTTTCGCTTCTTCCAATGTATAGTACTTACCCGGCATACGAGTCGTATTCACACTGTCATTCAGCATCGGAAAAATCTTACTTTCCAGCCTCCACGATTGATTTTCAGTCAGGTGCCAATGAAAGACATTAATTTTAAACCGAGAAAGGACGGCTATCTCACGCTTCAGTTCTTCGATTGACATATACGTACGCCCTACATCCTGCATAAAGCCTCGTATCCGGAAAGCAGGCCAATCGATGATGGAACAACCGTTGAAAGTTACCTTTTTCTTCTGCACATCCTGTAACTGAGCCAAAGTCTGCATAGCCCAATATACACCTTGTTCAGTCACGGCTTCAATTGTGACCCTTCCGTTGCTAACTACCAGACGATAAGCTTCGTCTGCATTCAAAGGTACCTCTTCTAATGAAGGTACCAGTTTCACTTCAATACTTGCACGAGCTTTGTCATCAATGACTCCACCCCTATCGACAACAAAAGCTTCCCACTCTTGCCGAAGCACCGGAGTAGAAAGCTTTGTTCTGCCCAGTACAAAACTGGAACTTAAAGGAGTGAACTTTTGCGGTGCCGGAAGCAGGTGATATTCACCTGCCCGGACCGTAGAAATTGTGCATAAGTAAATAATGAAACTGATTAAGAAAATTTGTTTATTTCTCATCGGTGTTTATTTAGTTTATGGGGGGGAAATTTCTCATTTAATAATGTCTTTCAACTTCACTGCCTGGAATGTCATATGTGCCACACTGCTTTCATAAAGAATACCAACCGTTTCTTTATCAATCATAGTAAGACAAGAATAACCCCAGTTATTGCCTTCATCCAATAAAAGTTGGTGTTCGGGTGACCAAGTCACACCACCATCCAGACTGATTTTAATAGTAGTATTATAACGTCCTTTCGTCGTATTAGGATTAGAGAATATCAATAAATCCTTGCCCAAAACATTATCTTTGGCTTTCACGCTTATCAAACTAGCCATGCAAACCGATTCCGGCAATGCCTTGCGAGAAGATTCATGTTCTGTCCATGTTTTACCCAAGTCTTTTGTAATAGCCACAGCACGACTTCCACCACGATTATCACGCATATTCAACATCAATACTCCGGGCTCGACCTCGGCAACCTGAGCCTCTGTAGTATTCGTGCGTGCATAATTGTGCATTTTCCAGTTTTTACCACCATCTTTGCTATACATGATACCTGCATTGGGTACACGTGTCGAATCAATAAACTGAGTAGGGAATACCAAAGTACCGTCACTCATAGTGATGCCCCGACCCGGACCTTGCAACAGAAAATACCAAGACGGATCTTTTACCTGTTCTGTGATATTAATAGGCGCAGACCACGTTTTACCGTCATCCGTACTTTTGGCAAGAACAAGTTGCGCAGTATGATTCATATCCATACCCGGATGTGAACTCCACCATGCACGTTGGTTACCCATACCATGTGTCCAGGCAGCAACCACCCAAACATTATTTGTTTTTGTATCAACAAGGATAGAAGGGTCTCCTACTCCATTCTGACCGGCAGGCAGACCACCGAACTCCCCAAATGCCAAAGGCAAACGCATTTTCTCCCAGGTTTTTCCACCATCTGTACTGCGGCTTAAACCAACATCAACATGTTCTTGCAAGTCCACGCTACTATTATACCGTACATCATAAACTCCCAGCAGTGTACCTTTATTAGTAGTCACCAATCCCGGGATACGGAATGCGGCAGAATTATCATCTCCGGCATGACGTACTCCTACCCCCATGCGGTGTTCAATTCCTTCTTGCGAAACAACATCCAACAGAGCCTTCTTACCATCCAGAGTGACCGAAGCAATATCGGCAGTCACTTTACTGGTAAGGGATGTACCCGGCTTCATTTGCAGGCTAATCCAGAAATAGTTGATTCCCGGAAACAGTTTTTGGTTCCCTTTCAAAACAACTTGATTACCAGGATTACTCACCTCCGATTTTTTTATTGAGTAAGAAGGATTGGCGGCAAGCGTTTTTCCCGGAGTATTACTGGAGATATATCCCACAGGAGCAAAACGTTTCTTATCTCTGTCCTGCAATGCTTCTGTACCACCATAATAAAGTTTTATAGACTGAATTTCAGACAGATCCACTCCTTTACCAAAATTCAACACTACATCATTAAGAGTCTGGCTCTCTTTAGCATCCAAACGAAGATAGAACAAGACATTATCTTGTCTCTCTATCAAAATAGGAATACGGGTCTCACGAACAAAAATTGTATCTGCGGCTCGAACTACCGGTATAGCACACAGAAAACAGAAAAGCGAAAATAGAATTACAGCTTTTTTCATGGTATCGACTAATTAATATTTATGTTATCGGGAGCAAAGATAGTATTTTTTATTATACAATGGTCATATTAATTAAATATTTTATTATATATCAACCTATTAATAAACTACACACAAGTTAAGGGATTGTTTTTAATTCTATTTGCCATAAAAGCCTGTCTAAATTTCCTTCGTCTGTTTTTTCACAGAACACAGACACTCCCAAAAGGATAGAAAGAGACTAAGAGATCAATTATAAAACGACAAATCCCTCTTTCAAAGTGCTAAAGGACCGAAAACAAACTTATCTAAAATGGTAATTAAACTTCATTCTGGCTACCAAGATGAACTTGGCTTGTACGAAGAAAACATTTCTCTAAAGATCAAGATATACTTTACTCTGAATCTTTCGGATTCTGAGTTTTAACTTTGTGATGAGCATATCTGAAGTCAGAATAAAAAAGAGAGAGACGTTATCTTCAATAACACCCCTCTCCTCTACTTTATTTTAAAAATCTATTGAAAACCGAATTATTCTTCAGCAACCTCTCCAATCTTAGTTGGCCAATAAGGATTCTGGTATAATACAGACGTTTCTACTTTTTCATCCGGAGACAGCAATTCCATCTCGCGAACCGGCACAGGGTTGAGATAATGAGCTTTCTGCCAGGTATAACCGTCGTATACGTCATTATTGGCTTTCAAAATGGCATAAGGACGCAAATACTTAAAGGTACGTGAAGAGATATTGGAACCTTCTTCACCGGAATCTTTAAATGTAATCTCAGCACCATTCTCATCTTTGTTAGCCGACTTATACATTTCATCCCAGAAATTACATCCTTCAGGCATATAGTTTTTCGTCAGCAAGTGATCCATCGAACGCCAACGAACCAAATCATCCCAACGCATACCTTCACCAATAAATTCACAACGACGCTCACGACGTATATTTAATAAGGTAGCATCTACAACCTGGGCACCTGAATACTTACCCCAATCTGTTTCCTGATTCAAATCAGTCGCATTGATAGTTTTTGTAAAATCAGGATCCAATCCGGCACGCTCACGAATAGCTCTCCAATACTGAGCCGCTTTGCCTGCCACATTACCATTCTTCATATAATAAGCTTCCAGATAATTCAGATAAGCCTCAACACCACGGTAAATAATACATCCTGTAGTTGATTCAGCCTTTCCCCAAACATTCTGTGCCATATCAAAGCTGGCATATTTACGAATGCGATATCCTGTCTGGTCTCTCATCTCTTCACGGTTAGACACCGGGTGTGGAGCAAACATTTTCACCGTACCCGCTTCTTCGGTTGAATATACAGGCACAAAATTACTTTCACCAAACATAAACAACTGAAGACGGTTATCACGATTTGCTTTCACATTATCCAATGTAGCATCACCTTTATAAGGAGCCGCACTGCTTGCCGCATACCAAGGTAAACCATCCTGCATCAAGAAACTTTCAACATAGCTTTTCAACAAACCATGATTAGAACCGGATGCAATCCATGCCGGAGCACCATGCATGATAGAGAAGCTACCGGTTTTTGCATATTGGCGCCAGAAAAGCACTTCATCATAGCCACTCAAATCAACAGTAGCATACATCTCAAAATAAGGATTCCATCCGGATGTAATAGAAGGATTAGCCGGGTCCGCAACTTTCGTGTTGGGTGTCAAAGTGATTTTATCTGCCACTTCTTCCGCAGCCTTCATAGCCTCTGTCAAGAAGAAATCAACTTCTGCTTCCACATCCAACGAAAAATTAGGATGCACTTTCTTTCCCGGCCAGTTGTCATCTCCCGGTACCCTTCCTGTACCTTTATGGTACCTTTCGAAAGAAGCTTCATACAATGCTACCCGTGATTTAATCAACAAAGCCGTCTCACGATTCAAACGAGTATTATTCTTAAATCCCTGACTATACATCATACTGGCAGCGTCATCCAAATCTTTCAAGATAAAACGGGCAACCAGATTACGAGGCTGACGAACACCTTTCTCCATCAGTACCGCTTTATCGTCAGGAAGAACTTCCGTTATGATCGGAAAATCACCATAATTACGCAACAGATTATAATACACAAGCGCACGCATCAAATGCATTTCTCCAATATAATGACGAATATCAGCGTCCGCTCCGGCAACTTCACCCGCTTCATATTTAGGCACAGCATTTTCAAAGAAGTAATTGCAATAACGGATATTACTAAAACTCCAGTTGCCATCACTGGAAGGAACTTTCCAAAGTCCTTTTACATAACGGCTACTACGCCCTCCGGCTACCATATTATCTGTTCCGCCATCATTATTGGCTATACCTGCCCCATAACCGCCATGCGAAGAAAAATAGTTCTGATACTTCGCTATGGAATAAGCAGCGAAATGGTCTACTGTCTGAAAATAGACTTCCGGTGTGACAGAAGAAAGCGGTTCTCTGTCAAGAAAGTCATTACAGGATGTGAGTGTCAATGCCCCTCCTGCAATAAAACATGCTTGTATAAACAGATTTTTTATTTTAAGTTTCATAATACTTCAATTTAGAAATTAATGTTAACACCGACAGATATTACTCTTTGCAAAGGATACAGTTTACCGGATCCTGTTCCGGCTAAACTTCCGGTAGCCTCCGGATCGAAAATCTTAGAAAGGCTGGTGATTGTAGCCAGGTTATCTCCTGAAAGATATACACGTACAGAAGAGATTCCGGCTTTTTCTGTCCACACCCGAGGCAATGTATAACCCAACTGAACATTTTTCAAGCGCAGATACGCACCATTCTGCAAATAACGTGTCTGGACTTGGGTATTACGGCCACCACTAAAGTTAACACGTGGATAATACGCATCTAAATTAGCACCCAACGGGTCACCTTCCGGACGGAAGAAATCCCAATGTTCAGTAAATCCGGTAGATTGCCATTCATTTCCTTGTCCGTTAGCCCCCCAGAAATAACATCCGTCCAACCACAGGTCACGTTTTCCGATTCCCTGCATGAAAATGCTGAAATCGAATCCTTTCCACGCAGCATCCAACGTAATACCATATTTAAAGCGAGGAGTTGAATTACCGATAATGCGATAGTCACCGGTATCTCCTAACTTATTAGTACCATTGCTTATTTTTCCGTCACCATCCAAATCGGCATACATGATGTCACCGGCTCCCCAATTGGTTCCTAAAGAAGACTGATCAACTTTTGCCAAATGGGCATCCATCTCTTCCTGTGTTTTTGCAATGCCAATTGTTGTCAATCCCCAAATATCATTCAAGTGTCTGCCTTTATAGTACGAACCTACATCATATGAGTCATTCGGATAACGCAAAATTTTCTGTTGGTCATCAGAAAGCACTAACTTAGCTCCATAAGAAACTTCACCAATCCGGTCTCTCCAATTCAACTCCAACTCAAAACCATATGATTTCATATCCGAGTTGTTGATTTTAGGAACTGAAGTTCCCAACAGACTTGAAAGTTCAGGAGCCGGACCAATCATATCATAAGTATAACGTACGAAATAGTCGAATGAACCTGACAAACGGTTATTAAAGAAAGACCAATCCAAACCGACATCCCAAGTCTCTACTGTTTCCCATGTTTTCTTAGAGCTGACAATGCCCGGATTTGTAGCATAGTTAGGACGTTCGCCATTTACTAACCAACCATAATTAGACCCTACAGGCATAGTCTGATAAAATGGATACCAAGCATCATTGGTATTCGTATTACCCAACTGTCCCCATGAAGCTCTCAACTTCAAACTTCCCATATTGATCTTTTCAGCAAAGCTTTCCATAAATGGTTCGCGGGCGATATTCCAACCGGCAGAAAACGAAGGGAAGAAGCCCCAACGTTCTTTTCCGACAAAGCGGGAAGAACCATCATATCGGCCATTGGCCTCAAACATATAGCGATCTTTATAACTCCAGTTGACACGTGCAAAGAAACCGGCTACAGAGTTGTCGGCATAACCACCATAAGCCTGTGGGTCATCAGTTGCCGTATTAATAGTCGGTACCCCCGGAGTAATCAATGTGTTTTTCTCAGCCGTAATGTTTCTGGTTTTATATAACTCTGCATTAAAACCAGCCATCACTTTAAAATAATGTCCGTTATCGAACTGTTTGAAATAGTCCGAATAAATATTTGTAGTATAATAATTTTCCTTCCAACTATATTCATTCACGCGAGAAGAACCTGCCGCATAAGAACCATATCCCATATCCCACACTGTATAATAGGGATCTCCATCTACATTGTAGGCATAAACAGGTAATACTTCCCAATGCTGATATTGAGTAGTGGTACGTACACTACCTTCAAGATTGATTTTCCAGTTTTTAATAGGCTCGAAAACCAGTTGCAACTGATTCGTATAAAAATCTTTCTGGCTATTCTGCTTTCCTCCATTTTCCATCTGTTCCACTTCACCTTCGTCCATAGGGAATCCGTTAGGATCATAAGCCGGATGCACAGGCCATTTACGAGCTAAGTTATGGAAAAAGTTTCCTGTCAAGTAAGTAGGACGTTCAAAATCCTCACGGGTCCATTTAGTAGAATACGTCACCTTGAACCAATCAGTGACAGCCGTTGTGATTTTACCATTCAGTGTGTAACGTTGAAACTTATCTGATCCATGACGCATTAAACCTTTCTGATCCAGAAAACTTCCACTAATCAAGTATTGGGTTTTGTCCGTACCACCATTAATACTAAGGTTATGTTCCTGAGATGGTGCCCAATGATCATAAAATTCTTCAAACCAATCCGTGTTTCCATTCGCATTAGCCCATTTTTGCCAAATACCTGCTCCATTATCAACTGTAGTAGCTTTCAGCGTTCCTTCTTGATAGGCTTTGATACGCTCCATTACGGCAGGTGCAAAAATATCACCGCCACCTTTATTGGCAGAAGCACGATTGAAGTACTGAGCAAAAGTGTAAGAATCCATAATGTCCGGAATGCCAATAGCATCAGAAAAACGTGCGCTACCGCTATATGACACATTTGTCTTACCGCTCTTACCACTCTTTGTAGTTACAAGAATCACACCGAACGAAGCTCTTGCACCATAGATAGAAGCCGATGCAGCATCTTTTAATACCGAAACAGATTCGATATCGTTAGGATTGACAGTATTCAGATCACCCTCAATGCCATCAATCAAAACCAATGGAGAAGAACCCGATCCATCACCGATCGTTCCGGCTCCACGAATATTCATGTTCAATGTTCCATCCAGAGAACCACCGTTATTGCCAACAGTAAGATTCAAACCGGGAACAACCCCCTGTAACGCTTGTGAAGCATTTGCTACCGGCCGTGCTTCCAATGCATCAGCACTAACCATACCTACAGCTCCCGTAACGTTCACCTTCTTTTGTGAACCATAACCTACTACAACAACCTCATCCAGAACTTCCGAATCTTCTTTCAGCACAATATTATAAGTGCTTTCAGAACCAACTTTAATAGTTTGTTGTTTATAGCCAATATAACTCACCAAGAATTGTGAATTAGGCGCCACTTTTAACGAGAACTTACCATTTAAGTCAGTAATTACTCCATTAGTGGTTCCCACTTCTACAACACTTGCCCCAATAACGGGATCTCCGGTAACATCTGTTACCACCCCCGAAATCGCCTTTACCTGTGCCATCACATTAAACGATAGCAAACAGCCCAACAAAATAAAAAGGACTTTTTTCATAAATTGATTTTTAGTTAATAAAAAAGGAAAATTATCTCTTCTAAATCTCTTAAATATAAACACCTGAAAATGAGCACAGTCCTATCGGTACTTGGTTATATGGTATAACAGAAATAAGGACAATAAATATGCAATAATCTAAACATCAATTGTTTATCTTACAAACGAAAGATTTTAAAAAAATATTTTCGTACAAATGTTCACAAACAAATTTATTATGGTGAAAAGTAGTGAATCATCAGACTATACTTTTCATCTTTTCTTGTGTTCGGAAGCCACTTTTATGTAAGTGAAATGAAGTGATCCATCTTTCAACACAAAGAAACATCTTATAACATATAATAAGGTTATTAGATATAATCTTTGGCACTTTTCAAGTTAATCAAACAGTATTTCAAAATAAAAACATATTACATTTGTCCATTTTAATGAAAGCAGTATCATATATAATATAAGAAATCAATATTATATATATAGCACTCTTCCATAAACAATCTTTTATGAGAATCCGGAGCTGATTATCTTAGTTTTTCAATATTATTTCGGTTATATAAAAAATATATTTAAAATATACTTGTGAGTTTTTAATATAATATATATATTTGCAACGGTTTGATAGTATATAAATGAAAAGAAATAATAAATTTAACCTTTTTCATTTATTATTTAGGTAGTAAAAATACCAAGTACCGATAGAACTTAGTAAAAGCAATTATAATTATCTTTATTATTAACTAAAAAGCAATACTTATGAAGAAAACCATCTTCTTGATTTTGTGCTTATTATGCTCTATAGGAGCTATAGCTCAAACAAAATCCATCACAGGTGTGGTTACAGATGGTACCGGTGAATCTGTCATCGGTGCAAGTGTCGTTGAGGTAGGTACAACCAATGGTACAATCACTAACCTTGACGGCAAGTTCTCATTAACGATAGCTACTGGAGCTAAATTCACAGTTAGCTATATTGGTTACAAACCTCAAACAATTACTGTTGGTACTGCAAACATTTATAATGTAGTACTAAAAGAAGATACAGAGGTGTTAGATGAAGTAGTAATTACAGGATATGGTGGCTCGCAAAAACGTGCAACTCTGACTACTGCTATTTCAAAACTTGATAATTCTGTACTCAAAAACGCAGCTTTCAGTAATGCAGGACAGTCTTTGCAAGGTTCTGTTACAGGTCTTCGTGTTGTTAACAAAACGGGGCAACCTGGTAGTGAACCGGATATTACATTGCGTGGAGGTGCTACCATTACAGGCGATAATAGTAAGGCTCTTATTGTAGTTGATGGTATTGTTCGTAATAGTATGAGTGACATTAATCCTTCTGATATTGAATCTATTCAGGTTTTGAAAGATGCCGCTTCAACAGCAATCTATGGTGCACGCGCCAATGGTGGTGTTATTTTGGTTGAGACTAAGAGTGGAAAAGAAGGAAAAGCGTCTGTTAATTACAAATTTAAAATGGGCGTGAACTTCGCTCGTAAAGGCTATGATTTTTGCGATGCACACGATTATATTTATTATAACCGTATGGGTTACAAAAGAACCGGGCGTACTAATGTCGATACACAAATGGGATATGGAATTGGCAACGACTTATTTGATATCCGCTATTTGACAGACGAAAATGCTAATTTGAAAAATGAAGGCTGGTCTTCTATGGCAGACCCATTTTATGACGGAAAAACAATCTTATATAAAGACTACTCAGGTGAATTGGACGATGTTGTTTTCAATAATAGCGCTTTGACACAAGACCATTATGTAAACATTACAGGCGGTAACGATAAAGGAACCTTTTCTGCCAGCCTAGGCTATTACAAAGAAGATGGTCAGATTAGAGGTACCGGATATGAACGTTTTAATGGAGCATTGAACGGTTCGTATAAAGTATTCCCTTTTTTGACGGTAAAGGCAAATGCGACTTACTCTTGGTCAACTCAACCGGAACTCTGGATCGGTCAATATGAATTTTTCTACCGTACACGTTCTCAACGTCCTACATGGAATCCTTGGAATGAAGATGGTACTCCGGCATCCGGTTTTGGTACAGGTGACGGTAATCCCGATTATTATAGAGATAAATTGACAAGCGAAAACAGTACTAACAAATCGACTTACAATATTGGATTTGCCCTTGACATTTTACCTAAAAAATTGGTCTTGAATGGTAATGCTTCTCTTTATCGTTATGACTGGCAAAGAGAAAAATTCAATAAATCATATCAGGCACAATCTTCTGCAACTCCGGACAATACACGTCAGGCAGAGGCATATGTGCAGAAGTACAATCAGATCCAGTTGAACGGAACACTGACATACACAGATACTTTTGCTGAAAAACACAATCTGGAAGCAATGGTAGGAACTGAATACTTCACCTATGATCAGTTCGATTTCGAGGCTAAAACTCAAAATTCTCCAACTGACGATATTCCGACCCTAAATGCCGGTTCTACAAGAACTTATACTTCTACAACCAAAACAGCATACCGTATTCTTTCAGGATTTGGTCGCATCAATTATAACTATGACATGAGATATTTAATCTCATTTGTTGCTCGTTATGATGGTATTTCAAAACTGAAAGATAACCGTTGGGGATTTTTCCCTGGTGTGTCCGTGGGTTGGAATATCATGGAAGAGAATTTCTGGAAGGATTCTAAAGTCTCAGAAGTTATTTCTACTTTGAAACCTCGTCTTAGTTATGGTGTAAATGGAAATGTGAATGGTATCGGAAATTTCGATGTATATGGTGCTTACTCTCAAGTAGGTGCAAAGACATACGGAGGTTCAACAGCATTCTACAACTCGGGCTTGGTAAATACCGGTTTGCGTTGGGAACAGAGTCAATCATTTGAAGCAGGTCTGGACATCGGATTCTTAAACAATCGGTTAAGTTTCATTCTTGACTACTACAACCGTACTACCAAAGACTTGTTAACTAAACAAGCACTTCCGGGATATACCGGTTTTACAGAGATTATGACTAATATGGGAACTTTGCGTAACTATGGTTTTGAAATGGAAGTAAGAGCTAACATTCTGAATAACCCGAAAGGATTGACATGGGATGTAACAGCCAATCTGTCTTCTGTTGCAAACAAGATCGTGAAATTACCTTATAATGGCAATGAAAATAACCGTGTAGGTGGCTATGAGGTGGCAACCGGACGCAAAAAAGCTGATGGAACCCCCGAAACAAAATGGATTGCCGGTCGTCAGGAAGGTGGTAAATTAGGAGAATTGGTTGCTTACAAACAAAATCATATATTCAAAGATTGGGATGACGTGAAAAAGTATGCCAATAACCGCATCGACGAGGTAGCCAACTTATATGGTCCGGGACTTGCAGCTCAATATGCCGGAAAAGAAGGATGGCAGCCGATCGAACCGGGTGATGTTTGTTGGGAAGATATCAATGGTGATGGCGTAATCAATGGATATGACCGTCAAGTGGTAGGAAATATATTTCCCAAAATTACTGGTGGATTTTCTACCACATTGGGTTATAAAAACCTCTCTTTATATGCTCGTTTCGATTACGCTTTAGGACATACCATTTATAATGATCTCGCGGCACGTTCTTTGGGACAGTATCAAGGTTCATTCAATATTATCAAAGAAGTAAAAAAGACATGGAGTGAAACCAATACTGATACAGATTTACCTGCATTCTATTATGCAGACCAGTTAAGCAAGAAAAATATTACCCGTTCAAATAATGGTAATACAGCTATTGATAATAACAGTTCGCGCTTCTATGAAAAGGGTGATTATCTGGCTCTGCGTGAATTGACATTAAATTACAATCTGCCTAAAACATGGATCAGTAAAGTTGGCATGACAGACGCATCAGTCTATGTAACAGGTCAGAACTTATTCTATATCACCGGATACACGGGTGTTTCTCCTGAACCGGCTGTAGATACAACTTATGGTCGTGGAATAGATAACGGACGCTATCCAACTCCGAGAACAGTTTTATTCGGTTTGTCAGTGACATTCTAAATTATATATGATTAATACAAATAGCATTATGAAGAAAATATTTACATATATGTTAGCAGGGCTTTCTCTCCTGCTGTTTTCAAGATGTGATGCACTGGATATTGAACCTACCAGTTCTATTGCGGACAGTAACTACTGGAAAACTGAAGCTCAGTTTAGTACCTTTAATGTAGGTTTGCATGCATTACTTAGAGAATGTAGTTATAATTTTTTCTTATTAGGTGAACCTCGTGCAGACATCTATGGGGACGTTCCCTTTGGTGGAGAAGCTACTCAAGGCATGGAACGCCTGCCTTTCAATACGATAAACAAAGAGAACACGGGAATAACCAACTTTGCAGGAATGTACAAAGTGATCAATCAGATCAATTTGATGATCGCTAAAACCAAAGAAACGACTGTACTTCCCGAAGCTACTAAAAACTACTATTTAGGTGAAGCTTATGGTATGCGGGCATATCTTTATTTTCATTTATTGCGTTCTTGGGGAGATGTTATTCTCTATCTGGATTATACGAATGGAGCCTCTTTAGACTTAAGCAACCTCTCAAAAGCAGCCTCTCCTGCAGAAGATGTGATGAAACAAATCAAAGAAGATATCATTGCTTCTGAAAAGGCATTCGGCAGTGATTACTCTTTCAAATTCGGCAGATATTACTGGTCAATGGCCGCAACGCAAATGCTGAAAGGTGAAGTTTATTTATGGAGTGGGCGTCAAATGGGTGGCGGCACAACAGATTATACTACAGCCAAAACAGCTTTACAATCAATTATCAGTGATGCCAATGTCAGCTTGCAGGATGATTTCTCAAAAGTATTTGCTTACAATAATAAAGATAATGCCGAAATTATTTTTTCTATACGTAATGCAAAAGATGAGTATAACATGTGGGACGATAGATTTAGACAAAACTTAGTACCACAGCAGGCATACATGACTGCAACTTACTGTAATAAAGAAGGAATTTCATTTAAAGATTTGCCTGAAGGACAGCTTAACGGTTTGATTCGTCTGCAGATAAGATACGATTTGTATAATAAGGCATTCCGTGATGGAGATACCCGTAAGGACGCTTCCATGACAGCCGTTTACCAAAAGCAAGAAGATGGCACAATTAAATATATTGCTCCTTTCTGCAATAAGTATCAGGGAGTCCTGTTGGACGGAGCTTCACAGCGCAGTTTTTTGAATGATTACCCCATTTATCGATATGCAGACTGCCTGTTATTACTTGCTGAAGCAAAAGCGCTGTTGGGAGAAGATCCGGCAGCTGAGATCAATCAAGTTCGTGAACGTGCTTATGGAAAAGAGTTCTTTGAGTTAAACAAAGCTACGCTATCTTATCCGAATGATAAAGGAGACTTCTATACGGATAATAAATACATGTCTGGTGATGAAGATCCTTTGGAAGCCATTTTGAAAGAGCGCATGCGTGAATTTATGTTTGAAGGGAAACGCTGGTATGATTTAAGATTATTGGGTGCAGACTATGTGACAAAGCGCACTTCTGCCGTTGCCACCCGCCTATTATGGCCGATTAATGAAAGTGTATTGACAGACAATCCGGCGTTAAAACAGACTCCGGGATATGAAAATTGATTAGTTAATATAACGGGGAATGCCTCTGCGGACATTCCCCGTTTATTTTTCATTCTAAAAACCTATTGATTAAGTTTTATTTTTCATATCCAGGTGTCTGTTTCAGCAACGGGTTAACACTCATAATGTTAACATCAATAGGCCATAACAACTTATATTCCTCACTTGGATCCAAAAGAGGTTTATCCGAAGGATAATTTGCAGTAGCAGAGAAAGCAAGAGATTTGCCATTAGCATCATGCATACGTACTACATCAAACCATCGCTTACCTTCCCAAACAAACTCTTTATCACGTTCCTGAAGGATGGCCAATTCATTCTCTGCATAATTTCCTTCCGTATATTTATTAGCCTCATAATTGGAGCCATATGCACGTTCACGCACTTCATTAATATAATCTGCACAAGGATTTCCTAAACCATTTTCTATTTCAGCCATCATCAATAAAGCATCGGCATAACGGTAAACAATCACATCGGTATCATAAATACGATTGTTGTTCGAGTTGATAGAACCAATAGCCTTAAGCATAACACAACCGAAGCCTTCTTTATTCTTTTGGGTATAATATTCTAAGAATGTTGCATCACGACGAGTATCTTTATCGCTATAGCTTTTCCAGAAATCTTCAGTATATTCATGGCGGAATACACCTCCGGTACCCTTCAAATTTAATGTATCCGTTTCAATCTTATTATCATCACGGTCATATACCTGTCCAATGAACACTGCCTCTTGATAGAGGAACATTCCTCCCCAGTTTGTAGCTTCGCCATCAGCAAAATGTAAGGTGAAAATAACTTCTGCATTATTACGGTTAGCTGTACTAAATACATCGCTGAATTTGTTTAATAGCTGAAATTTGCCTATCACTCCATTCAGAGCTGTTTTGGCAGTTTCTAAATCCGATCTTCCAGAAGCTGTATAGCCATTTATAGAAACTTTAGCAGCCCACATATAGATTTCTGCTTTCAACATCAGAGTGGCAGCTTTAGACCACATTGTCTTATCATACTTATTGGTCACTTCTTCTGTACCAAAATAGTTTTCAGATTTACCGATATCCTCTTTTATGAAGGCCATAGTGGCCTCGGGTGTAGCACGTTCAACATAAAATTTATCCGCAGTCACTTTGCCATCCAGCAACTCGACTGTTGTAACAATAGGTACCCCGCCGTAAGTTTTATAAAGCATAAAATAATAAAGAGCTCTTAAACCATATGCTTGTCCTAAATAGGCTTTTCTGTCTGCCTCACTTAAAAAATCACATTCATTCTCAACTTTTTGAATGAAATGATTAACTTGCATAATCGGGCTATATAATCCAAACCAGTTGCTGAATCCCGGATTATCCTGGCTTAAAGTATTGGTACGCAATATGGCATAGTCCAAACTGGTGTTTTGTGAAGAACTACCAACGCGCTGTGTACCACCGCGCAATTCTCCCAAACAATAAAACATATTATAGTTACTTCTCAATTGAGAGTGCATGCCATTCATAAACCCTTCTACTTGGGCTTTATTATTCCAATAGTTGCCGCTTCCGAAATAGTCTTCCGGAGCAAGATCCAATGCATCGCATGAAGTGTAAAGCACAGACGACACAAATAAAGAAATGATATATATTATCTTTTTCATAATTTGTCTTTTTATATTTAGAAAGAAACATTAATACCAAAAATCACTGTACGAGGTAATGGATATCCTCCATTATTATCTGCTTTTTCCGGTGAGAATAGGTGTTTTGCTTCTGTCAAATAGCCTAAGTTCTGACCTGTAATAGAAAGTTCCACATTGCTCAATTTAGCCTTCTGCGCCCATACAGATGGTAATTTATAGGATAGTGAGAGTTCACGCAATGCCAAATAGTTTCCATTATAGGCAAACATGGATGAGCTACGGCAATAATTACGTTTACCCAATTGATCGGCCCATACATAAGTTGGATATTTAGCATTCGGATTTTCTGGGGTCCATGTATTTTTGGTCTCCTCAATGGTATTATAAGTACCTTGAGCACATGCCATGATCCACATTGTTTTCCAGTCCACTGCGGTGAATCCCAATGCATAGTCGAAACGTGCAGACAAGGTAAGGTCCTTCCAGCTTACAGTAGTATTGATACCTCCTGTCCATTTAGGAACAGTATTCCCAATTTTCACCATGTCATAATTATCAATAACTCCATCACCATTTACATCTTTCCATTTCACGTCACCCGGCTGAATCGGAAGGGCATTGGCTTTTTGAGAATCTGTTAATTTATTGTAACCTTCTGTTCCACCATAAAGAGGACGGCCACTTGAACCGTTATTACCTGTTGTCAAGTCAATCAAGTTAGTCGGGATTTCGTCTTGAGATTTATAAAGTCCTTCTGCCACAAACATGTATAGATCGCCCGGACGTTGCCCTTCCTGATATCCACCAACCCACATTTTTTCATCTCCGTTTCCAGTATAAACCTGATAAGCACTTTGACGATTTCTTTCAAGTCCATTGTCCGGCAAAGAAACAACCTTGTTTTTGTTCAAAGCACCATTCCAGTTCAAGTTCCACTTCCAGTCTTTGGAATCAATGATCCGGAATCCTAATTCAAATTCAAATCCTTGATTCTGGAACTCACCATTGTTTGAAGTAACAGAACTTACACCTGAAGTAGAGGGTACTGTGATATTAGCATATTTATCACTAGTCAAACGGTTGTAATATGTCAAGTTAGCATTGATGCGATTTTCCAGAAAGCCCATATCCAAACCAATTTCAAAGGTTCTTGATTTTTCCCACATCAGATATGGGTTAGGAATGCTGCTTAACAAGAAACCGGTTGAACCATTATAGCGATTACTGCCATAAGCTCCCTGAACTGTATAGTTTCCAACAAAGTTCTTGTTTACATTACCATTTAAACCAAAGCTGGCACGTAATTTACCGAATGAAAGAATAGATGCTGTGTTTTCCATAAATTCTTCTTTGCTGAACACCCAACCCGCTGATACACCCGGAAATACTCCCCAACGGTTTTCTTTAGCGAGTTTTGAATATCCGTCACGTCTTAAAACCAAAGAAAGCAGATACTTAGATTGGTAGTCATAGTTGACACGTCCAAAGAATGACATAATACGTTGACGAGAGTGTGAAGAGTCTATAGAACGCATTCCTTCCTCTTTTGAGGTGTATTCCAAATCCATAAAATCATCGGTGGGAGCTCCGGAACCAGAAGCACTGAATCCTTTGCCGTATGAATCATAGTATTCAAAACCAACCATTGCATCCAAGAAGTTGTCCTTATTGATCTGATAATTATAGTTCAATACGGCATTATATGTTTGGTCTAAAGTACGGCTATATGAAGCAGAGGTGGCGTGAGATGTAATCAAGTTACCCGGGGAGCTCAAATAGTCTTTATTAAAAGCTTCTGTTTTTTCTTCGGAATAATACCAAATGGCTCCTAATTTTAATGATAGACCTTTCATGAAATCAATTGTGAAAGATTGATTCATCGTAAACTTATCGGTATTATTATCACGAACGAATTGCTTGAAATTGTATTGTTGGTTACCATCACCGGAGTTCGGTCCTAATAGCATATCTCCATCTGCATTATAACCACGGAAAGTAGGAGGTAATGAAAGACAGCGTGAGAAATAGTTAGCCTCAGCTGTTTGCGATGCAGGAAGTCCGTTCCAGGTCGCATCTGCAAAATTGAAACTTGAATTAGAAGTTAACCATTCCTTAAGTTTATAATCAGCATTAAAAGTAAAAGTAATTCTTTGATACCAGTTACCTACTGCTGTACCCTCACTCTTATTGTAGCCCAAGCCGGCATAATAACTTCCTTTATCATTACCACCGCTTACGCTTAAGTTATAATCCTGAGAGAATGAAGGTGTATTTATATTAAAATCGGCAATGTCTGTGTTTTTATAAATAATTTTATCTCCATATACCGGGTCAATCATAGTCTGCCATCCTTGATTGAGCAGAAAAGATAGATTGTCTGAATAGATCATCGGACTCCAAATAGCAGAACTTGTTTTATTTCCGTCTAATGGCGTTACACCATCCTTGTCAAAATATAAATTACCTGTTCCATAAGGAGTTGCAGTAGTCAATCCGCTTAGAGAAGACCATCCTTTCACATTAGCACCGTCCGGGTGTTTCATGTCTCCAACGTACGCATTCATATAAGCAGTACGCATCCAGTAAAGGTAATCACCGGCATTCATAAAGTTATAAGAATCCTTAAAGTAGTTCAAGCCAAACTTTGCTTTTAGATTTACCTCTGCTCTACCCGCCTTACCACGTTTTGTTGTTACAAGTACTACACCATCATTAGCACGTGCACCGTAAATAGCAGTTGCACCGGCATCTTTCAACACCTCCATTGATTCAATATCATCCGGATTAATATCACTCAGCGAAGAGCGTACCTGACCGTCAATTAAGATCAGTGGAGAACCAGAACCATCAAAGTTCGTACCACCACGGAGTACTAAAGTTGGAGCACTACCCGGATTACCCGAAGTCTGACTTACTGACAAACCTGCTACAGCACCAGAAAGAGCTTGAGCCGGATTAGTAAACATACCTTGTTTTAAAGTTTCCTCTTTTACTTTGGCAATGGAGTTAGTCACTTTAGAACGCAATTGTTTACCGCCATAACCTATTACGACCACTTCATCCAGCATTTCAGAGTCTTCTTTCAACTTAATATTAAAAGAATTTTTGCCCTTTACATCGATCGTTTGAGGCTGATAACCAACATAAGAGACTTTGATCTTTCCATTGGGATCGACCATTAATGTAAACTTGCCGTCAATGTCGGTAATTACACCATTGGTGGTACCGACTTCGACAACACTTGCTCCGATGACTGATTCACCGGTAGCATCTGTAACCACACCTGTGATTGATTTCTTTTGTGCCATGGCTCCGATGGAACATAACAGGCACAAAATCAAGAAGATGGTTTTCTTCATAAGTATTGCTTTTTGAGTTAATAATAAAGATGTTTATATGTGTTTTTAAAACTGTTTACTAAGTTCTATCGGGACGGTAGGCGAAAAATGGAAAGAGAAAAGAAAGAGAGTAAGCAAAAAACAAACTGATATACAGTGATATACAGTTTATTTTTAAAGACCCAAAAGGCTAATATAAGTAAAAAAATAACTTTTTTCGGGCGGTAGACCAATGGTATAAAACAACAGATAAATGTTATAAAAATGCAATATAAACATCACTGCGGACAAAAACAGTGGAAAAAGAAAGCCATTAGAAAAAACATTGATAATTATTTACAATATATACATTTTAACACAATAGAAAAGCAATGCCACTATTAACATTTTATAGTACTAACTGATGGGTACTTGAAGGAAAACAAATTCAGCTATACTTATAGAGATAATTATTTAAAGAAAAAGCTTCATAGAGTTTATATTTAAGGCAGTACCCAAGTATACAGAAAGATACTCAGATACTGCCTTTTCAATTTGTGCAGCATGCTCGCGCAACAAAAAAGAAACTAATCGATTTTATATAATATACCTATCGATCTTCTTTATTTTCTAAATTGTTCAATTTAAGAACCCATGCATAATCACAAGGTAATTCATCTGCGTACAGAGAAGGCATTGTGATTTCAAGATCATTACCTTTTTGTTTCCAAAGGACTTTCTTATCTGATCCTAATAAAGTAATCTTAGTCTTATTCCTTGTTTGAACGTTTTTCAACACAATTTTATTTTTAGGATATTGAGGTAAAATAGCGTATACGTTTTCTCCCTTTTGGGTGAAAAAAACTTCTTTTACCGCATATCCGGGCTCCGGATCGACTGTCTGTTTCAATATGGCATCTCCACTGACGTAATGCTTTTCTTTTGATTTCCACTCCCTGTTACCCTTAGTCCATTGGCATGAACGGTTCCAAGCGCGTGTTCCATAAATCGCTTCTCCGTTTATCTGCAGCCATTTACCTATCTGCAACAAGCGTTCCTGCATTATAGGAGGAATTTTGCCATTAGCGTTCGGACCAATATCCAATAGTAAGTTTCCACCTTGGCTAACTATGTTTGCAAGCGTTAATATTAATGCTTTCGGTGAAGTGTAATCTTCCAAATCTTCATTCTGATTATATCCAAAAGAGAGGCCAATTCCACGGCACTCTTCCCATGGCTTATCAAAAGTACTGTTAGTGCTGCTATATTCTCGTGTATAATAGTCACCATGTTTTCTGCCGGTGTTATTGGCCCAGCGATCATTGACCACGATGCTGTCTTTTACCGGAGATTCTGAATACAACCAAGCTAATGTTCTTTCAGCTTGCCACTGCTTATCATTCAGTTGATCTGGACCGTCAGACCATATCAAATCGGGCTTATAACGGTTCACCAAATCTTTTAACTGAGGAAAGAAGTGCCGTTCATAAAACAAATCCATTGTCTCTTTATTATAAAGTGGATTGTCCCATTCCCTTAAAGAAAAATAGCATCCAACTTTAATGTCTGTTTTCCGTAATGCATCTACATATTCTCCTACCAAGTCACGATGCGCTCCTATCTCCATGCTATTCCATGGGCGTCCATAACTGGAAGAGGCTTCTTTACTTGGCCATAACGCAAATCCGTCATGATGTTTTGTTGTTAATACTACATACTTTGCACCAGAACGCTCAAATAGTTTAGCCCATTCATCGGGATTATAGCTGAGAGCTCTGAACATAGGAGCGAAATCGGCATAGGTGAAATCCCGTCCATACATTTCTACATGATAATCATATACTTCCGTACCTTTAAAATCACCATTACCCATTAGCGTTTTCTTGTCAAGCCAATATTTATACCATTCTGAATACGTACCTTTGGGAGACCATGCCGGAACTGAATATAATCCCCAATGAATGAAAATACCAAATTTGGCATTTTCAAACCATGCCGGAACCGGACGTTTATCAAGCGACTCCCAGTTCGGTTGATAGCTGTTTTGAGCCATTGAGGAAATAGCAACTAATAAACAAAACAGAAATAACCATTTTTTTTTCATATAACCTGTTTATTAAATATAAAATTAAAAATCCAATGCAATATTAACAAAATTAATCATATTTTGAAAATATTCAATTATTATTTATTAGTAATGACATATCTCCCGATATGTCATTACACTGAGAAGTCATAAACCTAACTAATAAATATGACTTTTACCATCAATCATTAAATACAATTTCCAGAAAAAACATTATTTATATCCGGGAGTTTGCTTAATTTCCGGATCCTTATCAAGCATTTTCTGTTCTATCGGCCACAGCACTTTATAAGCCTCTGTAGCTTCATTCAAAATAGGCTGACCATTATTCTTTAAATTGGCTTCTTTGCAGAAAACTAAATGTTTTCCACCTTTGGTCAGAGTCATGCGTAATACATCCCACCACCGTTGTCCTTCTTGGACAAACTCTTTATCTTTCTCGTGTAAAATAGCTAATTCATTTTGTGTAAAATCAGCAGCTTTATAAGCATATACATTTTCATCCCAATTCTTTGCATATGCACGTTTACGAACTAAATTAATATATTTTTCTACGCTGGCATTATCACCTTCCATATTGGCAATTTCAGCTAATGAAAGATAAACCCACGGTAAACGATAAAAAACATAATCACCACAATAAACACGGTTACCCTCTGCGTTGATATAACCTATATTCTTGCAAACATGGGTTCCCCACAGAGCCAGATTGTTTTCGGAATCTTTCTTATATGATGCCATGAAAGTCGCATCACGGCGTGTATCCTGCACATCAAATAGCTGAAAAAGTTCTGGAATATATTCATACCATTGCGCTCCGCCTTTTTTGGCATCAAACGGGTCATCCCATTTAGAACCGTCAGCACGATAACCAGCTTTATCAATTTCACCTTGATTCATATATACATAATTGTTATTGCCGTTTGTAGCTTCTCCTTCTGCATAGCGGATAGCGAATATGATTTCATCATTACCTTTGTGGGACTTGGCTTCAAATACATTCGCAAAATTGTCCAGCAACTTTAAACCATAGTTATTAGCTACACTCTCCAGATGTGATTTAGCTACTTGCAAATCAGCTATATTGGCCTCATTGTCACCTGTGGTGACTTTTGAGGTCCATAAATACACTTCCCCCATCAAACATTCGGTAGCGGCTTTGGACCAATATACTTTCTTACCGCGGTTATACGGATCGAAATTTGTTACACTTCCAAAGTTCTCTATCGACAAATCCAAGTCTTTCTTTATTTGCGTCATAACTTGCTTGGGAGTAGCACGCGCCATATACAGTTTATTAGGGTCAAGTACTCCATCAATTACTTCCACGTCAAGTCGTAAAGGCACCCCCCCGTAAATACGATAAAGCTCAAAATAAATAAAGGCACGTAAACCATAAGCTTGTCCCAAATAGAATTTCTTCTTCGCTTCATCCACATAATCGGCCTTGCTTACCCGATCGATAAACAAATTGATATTAGCCAAACGTCCATAGTGGCCTCCAAAGTTTGTTACTCCAGTATTGTTTTTATCAAAATTCTGCAGTATAATGCTACCGCCATTTAGCGCATTACCATCAGAAGCATTGCCACTTTTATAAATGCCGCCTCTCATTTCTCCAAATGTGAAAATATGCTGTCCAGCCACATCACGTATATGTTTATGAATACCATCCATATAACCTGTAACTTGAGCCTCCGTAGTCCAATATGAACCACTACCATAATAATCAATTGGAGATAAGTCTAATAAATCACTACACGAGGTAGCCATAAGCCCCGAAGTGGCTAATAGAACACCAGATATAATAATAGATTTTATATTTTTCATATGCTTGTTTATTAATTATGAGTTATTAAAATGTAACATTAATACCGAAAAGCAATGTACGTGGCAATGCATAACCGGAGCCCGCCTTTGAAACTTCGGGGCTTGCTACATTAGCAGAAGTTATGTATCCCAAGTTCTGACCTGTAACCGATACATCCAGTTTCTGGCAATACAGCTTGCGGGCAATTGCCTCAGGCAAAGAATAGGATAGTGATATCTCGCGGATTGCCAAATAGTTACCTTTATAAGCAAACATGGTTGAAGTACGATAATAATTTGCAGTGCCTAACTGGTCAGCCCATACATATCTTGGATACTTGGCATTTGGATTTTCTTCAGACCAAGTATTGAATACATCGGTTGTAGTATTATATCCACCCTGCATACATCCCAAGAACCAAGGCGTTGTATTATCATAAATCCAATAATCCAAACCAAAATCAAAGCGCCCATATAGGGTCAAACCTTTCCAACTCAAAGTTGTATTAAAACCACCAAACCAACGAGGAGTCGTATTACCAATTACAATCTGATCATAAGAATCAATTTGCCCATCTCCATTAATATCTTTCCATTTCATATCACCCGGTTCGATCTGGAGAGCTTTCGCTTTTTCAGCATCCGATAAAGCTGCATAAGCTTTAGGCCCATATTGATATTTACCTTGATAATTGCCTGTTTTAACTACTAAATCTCCAGGAATTTCGTCCCAGCTTTTATAAATACCTTCTGCTTTATATCCAACTAAGATACCAGGCTCTTGCCCTTCCTGTTTACCTCCAACGAAAACGATCTCATCTACCAGACTCCCTTTTTCGTCCATAATTTTACGCCCTGTGTAGATTTGCTGTCCATCTATACGATTTTTAGGCTGCCCATTATTAGGTAAAGAAACAACCTTATTTTTATTATATGAAATGTTTCCTCCCATTTTCCATGTCCAATCCTTTAGCTTAAGGAGTGTACCGGACAACTCTATTTCGAGACCGCTGTTACGAAAATCCCCATTATTATTTTTTACCGAAGAGAAACCAGTAGTCGTAGGTAAACTTAAATCGGCATACTTATCCATGGTCAAACGATTGTAATAAGTGAAGTTTGCGTTTAAACGATTATCGAAAAAACTCAAATCCAACCCCACTTCAGCTGTTCTTGTTTTCTCCCATTTTAGTCCTGGATTGGGAAGAGAGCCAATTAGGTACCCTACATTTCCATTATACTTCTGAGAGTTATAGGATCCTTGTAAAGTATAGGCTCCAATGCCTGTAGCATTACCATTCACACCATAGCTGGCACGCAACTTACCAAATGAAAGATCCGGAATGGCACTTTTAATGAAATCTTCCTTTCCGAAGACCCATCCCGCTGAAACACCGGGGAAAAAGCCCCAACGATTATTTCCCAGCAGAGAAGAATATCCATCATAACGAAATACTCCCGACAGTAAGTATTTTCCCAGATAATCATAATTCAAACGTCCAAAGTAAGAGAGAATACGATATTGACTGTGCCAGGAATCAATTCCCCGCTTCCCTTTATCCGAGCTTGTCAAGCCCAAGTCCCCAAAATCATCAGTCGGCGCACCCGAACCGGAAGCACTGAATCCCTTTGTCTTTTTGTCGTAATACTCCGAACCTAACATGATGTCAACATAATGGTTTTTCGCGAACGTATTATTGTAATTCACAACGACATTATAGGTTTGAGAAAAGTCCCGCTCAAACTTTGCAGAAGTGCTTCTTGATGTTTCAAATTTCCCGGGAGCAGTCTCATAATCTTTTGTAAAACTTTCATACACACCTTCTGAATAATACCAGTTAGCATTTCCTTTAATAGTTAGGTTTTTCATTGGCTTAATTTCCAGAGACTGAATCATCGTAAACTTATCAGTCTGATTGTCTATTAGCCATTTGTCAGGCTGATAAGACTGATTTCCATCACTCGAATTGGGACCTAAAACCGGATTTCCATCTTCATCTTCATAACGAACCGTAGGAGGCAAAGACATAATTCGACCGAAATAATTACCCTCATCACCTTGAGAACCAGGCATAGAGCGCCAGTTAGCACGGTTATAATTGAAGTTCGAGCTGGCTGTTATCCAATCAGCTACCTTGTAATTGCCATTGAACACAAAGCTATATCGTTCATAAAATGAAGAAATGGGGAGCCCTTCAGATTTGTTGTAACCCAATCCAGCATAGTATGCTCCTTTATCGTTACCGCCAGACATGTTTATGTTATAGTCTTGAGTAATAGATGGATTATTTAAGTTATAATCTGAAGGTTTGATATCTTTATAAAGAAGGGTAACAGACGAATTTATAGGATCTTGCATCTGTTGCCAGCCTTTATTTAACAGAAATTCGTTCTCTTTGTTTTTAACCAGCAAATTCCAGACTAAATCATCGCCATATTTATTACCTGTACCATATGCGGAAGCAGTATTAAGTGACGATTTATTAGCCCATGGAGTTGTATTATATGCTGTGCGCAGAGCTGTAATAAAATCTTTAGCACCTAAAAACTCATAAGGGTTATTGACATAATTTAGCCCCACCTTTGCTTTGAAATTGATTTCACGATGTCCCGCTTTTCCTGTTTTGGTTGTAATCAAGATAACACCATTACTGGCACGTGCACCATACAAAGCGGTGGCACCAGCGTCTTTCAGAACTTCCATAGATTCAATATCCTCAGGATTTATATCGCTTAGAGCACTTCGTAATTGTCCGTCAACCATGACTAAAGGTGCACCGCTTCCGTCCCAATCAGTGCCACCACGTAGTACAATACTTGGGGTGCTGCCAGGATTACCGGAACTCTGTGTCACTTTTAGACCAGCCACCGCACCGGATAATGCTTGGGCCGGATTTGAGAAAACGCCTACTTTTAATGCCTCCTCATTCACTTTGGTAATAGAGCTAGTTACTTTCGAGCGAAGCTGCTTACCTCCATAACCCGTGACAACAACTTCAGCTAACATTTCAGAGTCCTCTTTTAACTTGATATTAAAAGAGTTTTTGCCTTTCACATCGATCGTTTGAGGCTGATAGCCAACATAGGAGACCTTAATCTTCCCATTCGGATTTACCGAGATCGTAAATTTTCCGTCAATATCGGTTATAACACCATTGGTGGTACCGACTTCGACAACACTTGCTCCGATGACTGATTCACCGGTAGCATCTGTAACCACACCTGTGATTGATTTCTTTTGCGCCATGGCTCCGATGGAACATAACAGGCACAAAATCAAGAAGATGGTTTTCTTCATAAGTATTGCTTTTTAAGTTAATAATAAAGATGTTTATATGTGTTTTAAAAACTATTTACTAAGTTCTATCGGGACGGTAACCCAAATGTGGAGAAATGGAATAATAAGCACATTTAATAAACAGCTAACATACAGCAATTTAAATAATTCACATAATTATAAAAAAGAAAAAAATAGACCCATTATTTATAAATATTAGCGGTAGCATAAGGGTATAAATGACAAACAAATAAGGTTATATTATAAATATAATCTTCATAATTAACTTATATCATAATAGACAAGACGTTAGTTTAAAATAGTTGACATATATAAATTGGCATATCGAAAAGAACACAATTAGCTATTAACATTATTATACAAAGCGTCAGAGAAATCTTATGAAACATTGTACTTGAAATAATAGAAATAGAGTTATCTTTGTAACCGCGGTTACAGTAACGCCCGTTACAAAGTAAGGACTAAATAAACAAAGAATATGAAGTTTTACAATAGAGAGAATGAATTAGCTGAATTACAAAGGATACAAGAATTATCTTTTGGAGAGAACTCTCGTCTGACAGTAGTTACCGGAAGAAGAAGGATAGGTAAGACAAGTCTTATTATGAGAGCCTTTGAAAAAACTCCTACTATCTATTTGTTTGTGGGGAGAAAAAATGAAGCATCTCTATGTCGGGAATTCATAACCTTAGTTTCCCAGGCACTTGATATTTATGTACCAGAAGAAATATCGACTTTCAAATCCCTCTTTCGGTATATTATGGAAACTGCTACCAGACAATCATTCAATTTGGTTATAGATGAGTTCCAAGAATTCTACAATATCAATAAGTCAATTTATAGTGATATACAAGATATCTGGGATCAGTATAGACAAAAAACCCACATGAATTTCGTTGTGAGTGGCTCTATTTATTCTTTAATGGAAAAGATTTTTCATAGTGAAAAGGAGCCGCTTTTTGGCCGTGCTGACAACATTATAAAACTTTCTGCTTTCAGTCTGAATGTATTAAAGAAGATCATGAAAGACTATCATCCCCAATATACAAATGATGATTTATTGGCATTATACTCATTTTCTGGTGGAGTTCCTAAATACGTCGAATTATTTTGTGATAACAGAGTGTTAACCGTTGATGAAATGATCGATTTTATGGTCAGAGACAACTCCCCCTTTACAGATGAAGGAAAAAATCTATTAATAGAGGAATTCGGCAAGAATTACGGTACTTACTTCTCAATCCTGAGCGCCATCTCTGGCGGATATAATACTCAGACGGAAATAGAAGCACTACTTGGCGAAAAGAGTCTGGGCGGTTATCTAAAGCGATTAATTGAAGACTATAACATAGTAGTACGCCAACGTCCTGTCTTTTCTAAAGAGGGTTCTCAAACTGTCAGATATGAAATATGCGATAACTTTATTCATTTCTGGTTTAATTATTTCGATAGAAATCGTTCACTCATTGAAATAAAAAATTTTGTTGGCTTACGAAAATTAATAAAAGCTGACTATCCGACATATTCAGGAAAAATCCTGGAACAGTATTTTAAGCAAAAATATGCTGAAAGTTATGAGTTCCGTCTTATTGGTTCGTGGTGGGAGCCCAAAGGCAATCAAAACGAAATTGACATTGTAGCTATTTATTTAGATAACAAAAGTGCAATTGTAGCAGAAGTCAAACGTCAAAAAAAGAATTTCAAGCCAGAACTTTTCCAAAAGAAAGTGGAGCACTTAGAGAATAAAGTTTTGGCTAAATACCAAATAAATACAGTCTGTTTATCATTAGAGGATATGTAGTAGATAAATGTTCATTAGTAAAATGATAAAAGTATCTCAATTGAGCAGCCTGTTTTTTGAATCCCCCTTTTATCAATTTGATATATTGGTACAGATCTAACATTTTGTATTTCTTGATGTCTCTACATCGTGCTAATCAGAGGGATGACCGGAACCGAAATAGAAAAAACAAAATCTGAACCGTTTTATCAAATCAAAGGAAAAGTGAAATCACGATTCTACGATCAAAAAGCATATTTTTACCGACTTACGATTTACTTTTGCATAGAGATATTTCAAAAAAGGAACATAGCCACATATTTCTTTTTTCTTAATTTCATTGTCAAATAGAACATATAAAAGATTATTTTCACACTCTTAGCAGTGATTTAGACCGTCTGTTGACAGAGAACTAACAACTTGTTTTCAAGAAATTAATTTCGTATCTGTACGAAGTTAACTTCTTGAAAACACAAAGTTAACATTCTGATTTTAGCCAGTTAATATCTTCCGGTAGCAGTAATGAATTTATATACATTACTTTTGCCAATACAGTATATTATTCCTCAATTTATTCATATTATCTTCTATTTGTAGGATAGGAGATAATATTACAGGATTCTCAAACAAATAAAATACTATCTTTTTGCATCATATCTTATACTGTCACTTACTATATGTCCAATTGTATATTTCAGCAATTAAAAGGAGCATATCAAAAAATAAAACTATATTTGTAAAATCTATAAAATTTAAATCACATGAAAAATATTTTTTTAATAATTGGAATATCACTGTTTTTTAATGGCAGCCTATATGCTCAGTCCGATGGCTGGTCTCCTAAGGATCATAATTTAATCACGTCTGCACGTGAGGACGGGCGATTTTTAAGCTCTTATGGTGTAGTGCACGCTATGCTCAGAAATACTAAGCCATGTTATGCTTTTCATGATGACTTCTCTCCCAAACAATTTCGAAAATGGCAAAAAGGACTTCGCCATGCGATGGAAGAAATAATGAAATTTCCTCAAATAAAAAATTCTCCTGCTCCTGTTTGTATAAAAAGAGAACAGCGGGAAGGTTATCGATTAGAAAAATGGGAATTTTATCCGCTTCCTGAATGCGTTTCTACTTTTCTTGTTTTAATACCTGATAATATAAATAAACCCGTACCTGCCATTTTATGTATTCCCGGTTCCGGAGGAAATAAGGAGGGACTTGCAGGTGAACCGGGGATAACTCCCCAATTGGACGACCGGTGCAAAGATCCGAAACTGACCCAAGCCCTCAACTTTGTAAAAGAAGGATATATAGCGGTAGCAGTAGATAACCCGGCTGCCGGAGAAGCCTCAGACCTGGAGAGATATACTTTGGGCTCTAATTATGATTACGATGTTGTATCTCGCCATCTTTTAGAATTGGGATGGAGCTATTTGGGATACGCTTCATATTTGGATATGCAGGTTTTAAACTGGATGAAGACCCAGGATCATATTCGTAAAGATCGCATTGTAGTAAGTGGATTTTCTTTGGGAACCGAACCTATGATGGTATTGGGTACGCTTGATACTTCAATTTATGCTTTTGTTTACAATGATTTCTTATGTCAAACTCAAGAACGGGCGGAAGTGATAACTATGCCTGATAAAAACGGACGCCGTCCATTCCCTAATTCCATACGTCATTTAATACCTGATTTTTGGAAAAATTTCAATTTTCCAGACATTGTAGCAGCTTTGGCACCCCGTCCTATCATACTGACTGAAGGGGGATTAGATAGAGACTTGAATCTTGTAAGAAAAGCGTATGCTATAGCAGGCGCTCCCGATAACGTGAAAGTATATCATTATAAGAAATTCGCAGATCCAAATACACGAAAAAATGTAAAACACTTACCTGAAGGACTGGATCGTAATGAATATTTTCGAATGGTAAATGTAGATGGTCCCAATCATTATTTTAAATCAGAACTGGTTGTACCATGGTTGAGAGAATTATTGGAAGAAAGATGAAATGTAGTAATTGAAACCTAAATAAACAATCAATTTTAATTGAGGAGACGGAAAACAAAAACAGGAAGAAAAGAATTTTGTTATCCGCCCTCTCATATCACCATGTATACTGTTCGGTACATGGCGATTCTTTATCTATGATACAATTTACTGTAATACTCCACCAAAGTGGGATATTTCGCCTGTTTCAGTTTGTCATTATTCAAATCAGAGGACGGATAAACGGAATCTACCTTTATGCAGATAGATAGTTATCGAGCTCTGTCTCGTCTTAATGGACGGACAAAAGACATGCCGTATACTAAACAAAGTACACGGCATGTTGGCAATTAAGATTAATCGTATTTAATAATACCTATTCTTGTTTTTTATAAGTAGCATACCCCGGAGTTTGATAAATCAAAGGATCATTACCCAATAAGGTTTTGTCAACCGGCCAAAGCACTTTATGAGCCTCAGTTGTTTCGTCTAAAGTAGGCGTATCTGTTCCAATGCTTCCCTCTTTACAAAAAACGAGATGTTTTCCTCCTTTAGTCAATGTCATGCGACGAATATCCCACCAACGCTGTCCCTCTTGAATGAACTCTTTATCTTTTTCATGAAGAATCGCTAATTCATTTGTTGTATAATCAGAGTTTTTATATCCGTATATTGCCTCATTCCAATTAGTGCCATAAGCACGTTTACGAACAATATTAATATATTGAGCAACATTTCCTCCTTGCATATTCTCAATTTCGGCAAGCATTAAATAGACAAGTGGCAAGCGATAAATAATATAATCACCACAATAGATACGGCTTCCCTGAGCATTCACATAACCAATGTTTTTACGAACATGCGTTCCTCTTAAGGTCAGCTCATTTGTCTCAACATTTTTATTATACGAAGCAATAAATGTAGCTTCACGCCGCGTATCTGTTACATCAAAACTATTATAAATTTCATGTTTATATTCCAACTGCTGACTACCTGTATTGGCAATATTCAATGCATCAAGAAATTTTTCACCATTAGCTAAATAATTATCTTTAGTACTTCCAGTAGCCATTGCATAGGTGAACAAATTATTGTTATTAGTGGCCTCACCTTCTGCATATCTAACTGCAAATATGATTTCAGAATTTCCTTTTCCATTTTTGGCATCGAATACTGATGAAAAGTCATCTAACATTTTCAGTCCATAATTGCTCAAGACGTTTTGCAAATGTGTTTTTGCTATTCCCAGATTCGATTCATTCGCAGAATCATCTCCAGTAGATACCTTGGAAATCCAAAGATAAACCTCACCCATCAAGCACTCAGTAGCGGCTTTGGACCAATATCCCTTTTTATTTCCACGATTATTTGGATCAAATGAGTTATTATCACCAAAATACTCCATGGATTTATCCAAGTCTTTTTTTATTTGATCCATGACTTCTTTGGGAGTAGCACGCGCCATGTATAGTTTATTGGGGTCAATAACTCCTTCTACTACATCTGCAGAGAGACGTAAAGGTACACCACCATAAGTGCGATACAAATCGAAATAGTAAAAGGCTCTTAAACCATAAGCTTGTCCAAGGTAATATCCTTTTTTGGTATCGTCCATATAGGTGGCATCCGTTACTCTGGCGATAAAGAGGTTTATATTAGTCAACCGCCCAAAAATATCACCAAATTTATTAATGCCTCCAGTATGGTCTTCGTCAAAATTCTGTAATTTTATGTCACCATATAACATACCCATGCCATCGGCACTAGTACCGGAACTTATTAAAGCACCACCACGGGCTTCTCCCCAAATAAAAGTATGCTGAAAGGCCGCATCACGTAAATGCTTATGTATACCATCCATATATCCTATTACGTGTGCTTCTGTTTTCCAATATGAACCACTCCCATAGTAATCAATCGGGGAAAGATCTAATTTATCGGCACAAGAAGTACAAAGTACTCCGGAAGAAGCTGCCAGTAGGCTATATAATATTGTAGATTTTATTCTTTTCATATTTATTCTATTTAGTAATTAATTACTTAAAATGTTACATTAAGTCCAAATAAGAGAGTTCTCGGCAATGCATAGCCTGAACCCGCATTAGAAACCTCAGGTGTTGCTACATTGGCAGAAGTTATATATCCCAGATTTTGACCGGTGATTGACACATCTACTTTTTGGCAATATGCTTTGTTTGCCCATGCTTTAGGAAGTGAATAACTCAAAGAAATTTCCCTGATAGCTAAATAGTTTCCCTTGTAAGCAAACATAGTTGAATTTCGTGCATAATTAGCATTCGTTAAGACGTCTGCATATGCATAACGGGGATATTTTGCATTAGGATTCTCTTCTGACCAAGTATTGAATACCTCTTTAGTTGTATTATAAGTACCTTGAGCACAAGCTAAGAATATCTCAGGTAAAGTGTGGTCATAGATCCAATAGTCCAAAGCAAAGTCAAAACGACCATAAAGTTGGAAATTTTTCCAGCGTAAAGTAGTGTTGAAGCCACCGATCCAGTGGGGAGTTGTATTACCTGCTACGACTTGATCATAAGAGTCAATGATTCCATCTTCATTAATATCTTTCCATTTCATGTCACCCGGCATAATAGGCAAAGCACTTTTTTGTTGTTCTTTGGTTAGTTTTTTCCATGCTTCAGGACCATACATTTTTTTACCAAAATAATTACCGGAGGTAATAACCAAGTCCCCGGGAATCTCATCCCAACTACGATAAATTCCTTCTGATTTATAAACGACCATTACTCCCGGCTCTTTCCCTTCCTGATAGCCGCCAACCCATTTTTTTGCATACTCTATTTCACCTTTTTCATTAGTGAACTTTTCTCCTGTATAGATTTGTTGTCCACCTTGACGATTGAGTTCCAGACCGTTTTCTGGTAATGCAACTACTTTATTCTTATTAAATGAGATATTTGCGGATGCTTCCCAACTCCAATCTTTTGTTTTCAGAATTTTTCCAGATAGTTCAATTTCAATACCACTGTTTCGGAATTTTCCATTGTTATTTTTGATAGAGGAAAAACCGGTTGTTGATGGTAAACTGAAATCTGCATACTTATCAGATGTCAAACGATTATAATAGGTAAAGTTTGCATTCAAACGGTTTTCAAAGAAACTCAGATCCATACCAACTTCAGCTGTTTTTGTTTTTTCCCATCTCAATCCCGGATTAGGTAAAGTTCCAATTAGAAAACCTGTATTTCCATTATATACTGCTGTATTATAAGAACCTTGTAAAGTGTAGGCACCAATGCCTGAAGCATTACCATTAACGCCATAACTAGCACGCAGTTTACCAAATGACAAGAACGGAATGGCATCTTTTATAAAATTCTCCTGACCGAAAATCCAACCGGCAGATACACCTGGGAAAAATCCCCAACGGTTATCACCTAATAGAGAAGAATAACCGTCTTGACGGAATACTGCGGATAGAAGATATTTACTCTTATAGTCATAATTTAGACGGCCGAAATATGAAAGAATACGATATTGTTCATGCCAGGAATTAATAGTACGTTTTCCCTCTCCTTTATCTGTTAAACTCAGATCAGAGAAATCGTCTGTCGGTGCACCACTTCCTTTTGCTTCAAATCCACGTTTGTAGTTATCATAATATTCCATACCTAACATTAAATTAACATTATGATCTTTGGCAAAAGTATGAGTAAAGTTCAGGACTGCATTATACGTTTGCGCAAAGTTACGTTCAAACTTGGCGGTACTTTCGCGAGTTTTAGTGTAGTGTTCAGTCAACATATTATCCATATAATCTTTAGTGAAAGATTCATATAAGCCTTCTGAATAATACCAGTTTGCTGTACCTTTGATAAACAACCCCTTCATGATATCAATCTGAAATCCTTGAATCATGGTAAATTTATCTGTTTGATTAAAGTTTTGCCATTTTTCAGGTTGAAAAGCCTGATTTCCATCAGCAACGTTAGGACCTAAAGTCGGATTTCCATCTTCGTCTTCAAAACGAGCCGTAGGAGGAGTTGACATGATACGACCAAAATAATTTCCTTCACTTCCATTTGATCCCGGCATGTTTTTCCAGTTGGCTCGATTATAGTTGAAATTGGAAGTACTTGTCAGCCAATCTGTTATTTTATAGTTAGCATTTAATACAAAACTATAACGTTCATAGAAAGTACTGATTGGAAGACCTTCCTGACGGTTATACCCCAGACCGGCATAATAATTCCCCCGATCATTTCCTCCTGACATATTAATGTTATAATCTTGTGAGAAAGAAGGATTATTTAAATTATAATCGGCAGGATTAATATCTTTGTAAATAATCATATTTGAAGGATCCAATGGATCAACCATTTCCTTCCAGCCTTTCTGCAGCAAGTAAGCATTATCTGCTGTTTTTCCCATAATATTCCAAGCAGATTTACCTAATACATTCCCTGTACCAAAAGGCGAGGCACCTGTTAGATTAGCCAATGGAGCAATTGACACGTATTCACCATCAGAACATTTATAGCCAGATTTAGCATAGGTAGTACGCAAAACGTTGATATAATCCTCACCTCCCAAGAATTCATATGGATTATTCACATAGTTAAGACCTAATTTTGCTTTAAAGTTTATTTCACGATGACCGGCTTTACCATTTTTAGTTGTAACCAATATAACACCATTACTGGCACGTGCACCATACAAAGCGGTAGCACCTGCATCCTTTAAGACTTCCATTGATTCAATATCCTCAGGATTAATATCATTCAAACCATCTCGAAGCTGACCATCAATCATAACCAATGGAGATCCTGTTCCGTCAAGATTGGTACCCCCACGCAATACAATTGTTGGAGTTGCTCCCGGACTACCTGAAGCTTGTGTTACCTTTAAACCTGCAACAGCCCCAGATAATGCCTGTGCAGGATTAGAGAATAAACCGACTTTTAACGATTCTTCTTTTACTTTTGAAATAGAGTTCGTAACCTTCGTACGTAGCTGTTTACCGCCATAACCGGTAACAACCACTTCATCCAGCATTTCAGAGTCCTCTTTCAACTTGATATTGAAAGAGTTTTTGCCTTTTACGTCGATTACTTGAGACTGATAACCAACATAAGAAACCTTGATCTTTCCGTTAGGATTGACCATTAACGTAAACTTGCCGCTAATATCGGTAATTACACCATTGGTGGTACCGACTTCGACAACACTTGCTCCGATGACTGATTCACCGCTAGCATCCGTAACCACACCTGTGATTGATTTCTTTTGCGCCATGGCTCCGATGGAACATAACAAGCACAAAATCAAGAAGATGGTTTTCTTCATAAGTATTGCTTTTTGAGTTAATAATAAAGATGTTTATATGTGTTTTGAAAAATTTTTGCTAAGTTCTATCGGAACCCCAGCACATTATTACTCTCAAAGCATTAAATAGGGAGAAACATTATATTACTATTAATCAATTATTTATAATCACATTTATAAATTAGATGCAAATACATAATGCATATATTTAGTCTATTAAAAGACAGTATCATAATAGTCATTCTCTCTAAAAAGACATTTACCTTATATAGAACATAATAACACTGATTATAAGCAATATATAAATAGAGGAGAGAGAATCTTATAATAAGAAACTCTCTCCTCTCCCATTTGCATAGAAAAAATAAACATCTATCAAATCAATGATGATAGAAATTTACATAACAGCTCTATAATAAAAAACGCCTGGATTATTAATATTAACAATCCAGACGTTTTTTTATTATGCGTTTAACAAACTACAATTTAACTTTTGCTATAAGTTTACGAATCTTACCTTGTCCGATAAGGGGAGCATGGGGATCCTCCGGATATACAATCATGAATTGTCCCGGGAGCAAATCAACGAATGTAGTAGGCACATCAGAGTAAAGAGCACAATCCCCTTCTGCCGCATAAGGTTTCATTTCACTCTTTAGATCTTCAATAGCTTTCCAGCCTATAGTCTCTGTTCCTTCCAACAAAATATGTACATCAATGTAATCGCGATGTAACTCCAAAACTTGTTTATCGCGTGTAACACACTCAGGATTCACATTATTAATAAATAAGTTATCACCATCTATCTCAATTCGTCCTAATTCGGCATGAAGTAAATCATGTGTTTTTACGTAATCAAACAGAGTTTTAAACAGTGGGTGAAGTCCTTCTACCCTTTGGCTGTTCTGTAAATTAGATACAATCATTTCCTTTTATTTTTATTCCATATTATCTGTTTTCGGACGCAGGAAGTAGAGTTGTACTGCCAGTGCTATAAATACAATGATAGCCAACATGGCAAAACCTAAACCTAAATTTCCACCATCGGTCCACTTACCCAGCAAATCTGTGATAAATGCTCCTGCAAATACTCCTGTCATATTCATGATGCCATATGCTGTTGCACGATATTTAGAAGAAACGAACTGACAAAGAATAGGCATATTATTAGCATCAAAAATACCATAGCCGATACCGAATAACAACCCAGCCCCAACAACAGCAACAAAACTATGCCCAAATCCCAATAATAACAAAGAGGGAATCGTCAATCCCAAACCAATTGCACCGGTATATACACGCCCACGAATATTTTTTTGTACCCATTTATCAGAAAGAGTACCACCTAAAATTACACCAATAAATGAAGATAGTGCAATTGTTATAGTCGACATAGGTCCTGCCTGTGACATTGGAATATCAAGGTTTTCAGCAAACAAAGTTGGAAGCCAATTTTTAGTAGCCCATCCCGGCAAACTAGGAGCCGCAAAATAAAGCAATATAACCCAGAAAGCTATATTACTGAATAGTAATGATAAGCCTTTAAACAAACCTGCTTTCTCGCCATTCTTGGATGAAGGTTCCGGACGTTCTACTTTAACATGCTCTTTTTTATCTCTTAAAAATAATACCAAAACAAAGGCATATGCAATACCAATAATACCAAACCAATGAAAAGTAGTATGCCAAGAGAAAGCAGCCGCAACCGTAGCGCCAAAGCCACCAATAGCCTGTCCGGTATAAAGTCCGGTCATGTGAATACCAACCGCCAAAGAACGTGATTTTTCACCATGATAATCAGCAATTAAAGAAAGGCCGGCCGGAATATAAAGAGCTTCGCTCACTCCCATCAATGCACGTAACCAAAAGACTTGATTAAATGTTTCTGCAACTCCCATTAAATAGGTCACAAAAGACCAAACAAAAAGACTGCCAACAATCAACCATTTACGATTCAGTCTATCGGCAATCATACCAGAAATTGGGCTCATAAGACCATAAATCCAAAGGAAAACGGCCATTAAACGGCCAAAATTAGTTGCCGACTGAAGTTCTACAATATCTACTTGCATAGCATCTTTCATCGTGCTAAGCATTTGTCGGTCCATATAATTGAGTAGGGCTACCCCCCATAGGAGGGCAACCACTATCCAAGGATAAATTTTTGAGTTTTTCATGATATAAATAAGAGATTATTTTTCTGACAGCAATTCCTGACAAAGTGCATAGCCTTTCGTCATCATTCTAGGGATGTGGAATGGTCCCTTAAACAAATTTCCTTTTGCAGGCTGAGAAATTGTTCCGTCACGATGAAGATAACCGTACCATTCACCAAATTCCGGATCAGGGAAATGGGCATAAGTCCAATCACTGATTTGTTTATGCATAGCCAAATATTTCTCATCTTTAGTAGCTTGATATGCATATAATGTTGCAATAATGGCTTCTGTCTGTGGCCACCAGAACTTCATATCATGTGCGTAATCTTGCGAAGGCAGGTTTCGACAGTCACGGAAGTTTATAATACCTCCAAATTCCTTATCCCAACCCCATTCCCAGGACCAATCAAGAATCGTAAGCGCTGTATCGACCATCTCTTTATCCCAATTACGACTCTTAGCTTCTTCAAGAATAAACCACGAAGTCTCGATACAATGCCCAGGATTAATGGTACGAGTAGCATTTGTATCAATAAATTCTCCATTGGGACCTACTGTTTCAAGCAAAGCTTTAAACTCCGGATGCATGAAGTCTTTACGCAAAATGGCTATAGATTCCTCTATTTGTTGATCAAGAACCGGATCATTAATAGCAGCACGAATACGTGAAGCTACATTAATAAGAATCATAATAATAGAGTGTCCTTTCATCTGTACGCGTTCACAATATTTCGGTTCCAGAATTCCAGGAGTAGAAAGAAAGCGCCGGATATCATTGAACAGTTTCAAGGCTTTAACAGCGTAATTATGATCGCCCGATGCGATAGCATATTCCGACATCGCAATGGCAGCAAATGTTTCAGAGAAAACATAACGACGTTTACGAATAGGCAAACCCGTTTCAGTCACTTCAAAAAACATACGCCCATCTGTATCGAAACAATGTGCTTCAATAAAATCAAGGGTACTTTTCGCAGCTTCCAGCCATTCTGAATTATGTTCAATGTGATTATATGCATATGAACATGTAAAAGCAAATCTCCCTTGGAACCAAACAGATTTGGTTGTATCCATCAGCTGGCCATCTCGGTCTACGCAGGTATAAACACCTCCGTTTTTGCGATCCCAACCATATTTCATCCAAAAGGGCATGATATTGCTTATCATGTCATTTTTATAAGAGTCAGACCATGTCTGTAGATATTCTGTAGTATTCATAGCAATTGCAGTATTAGTTTATCTTAAAACTTATTGCAACGATCAAAGAAATGAATAGCCTCTAACTCAGCTTTCATACGTATTTCTTCATCATCTGTCATATTCTGGAAAGGAGTACGATTCTTACCTAAATCCAATCCTATCAATTTCATAATCCGCTTTCCACCTACAATATTTCCTCGGAAATGACAGATTACATTAATAACTTCCTGAGAGAAATTCTGTAATTCGCGCGCTTTATCAAGATCTCCGGCTTTCCATGCTTCTATAATACCAACCAGATTTACACCATTATAATTGGTAGTTCCTCCAATGCCGCCTTGAGCACCACCCATAGCCAGACATGGAAGAATGGTTTCATCTTGCCCATGCAGCATATCAAATTTACCTCCTTTATACAAGCGGCACTGATTGTATTCATACATACTCTCAAAAGTATATTTAATTCCCGCAAAATTCGGAATACGTCCATCTACTGCCTCCAGAAATGAAACCATTGATAAGAATGCTCCATTAAATGCAGGAATATGATAATAATAGAATGGAAGATTTGGAGCGCCACAGGCTATTTCTTCACAGTATTTCACGAGTTCTTCGACACGACCCACTTTCGGAAAAGGAGGAGCCATAGCGCCAATTCCCCATGCACCGATTTTCTGAGCATGTTCGGCAAGCTTACGACTTGACTTTACACAGCAACTACCTACATGTACAATTACCTTAAATCCTTCCGGTGAAACTTCTACCCAACGTTCGGCGAGTTTCATACGTTCTTCATCGGTTAACATATATCCTTCACCAGAAGATCCATTAATGAATACACCTTGCAGACCGTTCTTTACTAACATCTTAGCATATGCTTCAATGGGTTCATAATTTACTTCTCCATTTTCATAAAACGGAGTAAAAGGAGCATTGATCAATCCAATAATCTTTTCCATGATAATTTCGTTTTTATATTAATGATATAGAATTTTAATATGGATTAGGAACTAGTTTTTCATAATACACTCGTAATATCCTTAGCATATCGGTACAAATATACGCATATTTATTAAACAATCAACATATAATAAAATATTTTATTAATAAAAAGAAGATTCAAACATCCGCTTAATAAAATTCATTCACTATTATTATCAATTAAAAACAATAGAGAAACATCTTTTCACCCTGAAAAACCTGAATTAATAAACAAATTAACTATCTTTGTAGATATTACCAAAATAATTAATCTATATGAAACAACATCTTTTAAAAGAAATAGAACTAGGAACCAAAAGCGCTCTTCTCAAAAAGAAAATTATTACACATTATATATATAATGGCAGTTCAACAATTACTGACCTGTCTAAAGAGTTGGATCTTAGCGTCCCCACAGTTACAAAATTTATTAGTGAAATGTGTGAGGAAGGCTATATTAACGACTACGGTAAATTAGAAACAAGTGGAGGGCGCCATCCTAATTTATATGGCCTAAACCCGGAATCCGGTTATTTCATAGGAGTTGATATTAAAAGATTTGCTATTAATATCGGTTTGATAAACTTCAAGGGCGACATGATGGAACTTAAAATGAATATCCCTTATAAATTTGAGAATTCAATAGAGGGATTGAATGAATTATGCAAACTCATTTCAAACTTCATAAAGAAACTGACAATAGCCAAGGAGAAAATACTGAATATCAATGTAAACGTTTCAGGTCGTGTCAACCCGGAGTCCGGATATAGTTTCAGCCAGTTTAACTTTGAGGAACGTCCATTATCAGAAGTCTTGGCAGAAAAATTAGGATATAAGGTCACTATAGACAATGATACACGCGCCATGACCTATGGAGAATATCTAAAGGGATGCGTAAACGGTGAAAAGGATATTATTTTCGTAAATATCAGTTGGGGATTAGGTGTTGGAATTATTATCGATGGCAAAATTTATACCGGCAAATCAGGATTTTCAGGAGAGTTTGGCCATACCAGCACTTTTGATAATGAAATCATTTGTCATTGTGGCAAAAAAGGCTGTCTTGAGACCGAAGCTTCTGGTTCCGCACTACACCGTATCTTGTTAGAACGTATACAAAACGGAGAAAACTCTATTTTATCCAGCCGTATAGGAGATGTCAATAATCCTATAACACTGGACGAAATCATTGCTTCTGTAAACAAAGAAGACCTTTTGTGTATTGAGATAGTGGAAGAAATTGGGCAGAAACTAGGAAAACAAATTGCCGGACTTATCAATCTCTTCAATCCAGAACTTGTCATTATCGGTGGAACAATTTCACTTACAGGTGACTATATCACCCAACCTATAAAAACCGCCGTCCGCAAATATTCACTTAATTTAGTAAACAAAGACTCAGCAATCGTAACATCAAAACTTAAAGACAGGGCAGGTATCGTAGGAGCTTGCATGCTTGCAAGAAGCAGAATGTTTGAGTGTTAAAACTCAAGCATTCGCTCCATAAATAATCGGGCAGCCTCCTTGTCAGCAACTGGAGGTGCCCAAGATGCCAGATTCTCCGGAGTAAGAGGTACAAAAGGCCCCTGCTTAATTTCATAAATAACCGTTCCTGATTCCAAGACAATAATAGTATGCCATACGCAAGGAGAAATCTCAATTCCATAACGACCTTGAGTCGGATTCAGATTGACCTTTTCCATTACATTACCCTCATCATCAAATAAAATAGCCAATAAGCTCCCTCGTAAAACCAAGTAAACTTCTTCCTTATCCGGGTTTTTATGGCGATGAGGAGGCAAATAAGTTCCAGGCTCTAAAGCATTCAACATCCTATGAATAGCAGCTTCCATGGATTCATGGAAATTATAATTCATTCGAAGACGTGAATTCTCCTTAGCCTGATCAGTTACTCTATCAAGAAGTTCTTCGGTAATCAGTTTCATTGTTTTTCTTTTGATACTACACAATCTGCAGATACTGTAGCCAAAGCACATCCCAACCCTTCAATCCGAAGTAACAACTTATTGTTTCCCTGACATTCAACTAATTCAGCCACTAATCCCTGCAACTGTCCACGAATCACCTGTACAGTAGCTCCTGGAACAAAATCTGTAGGCGCGAACTCAACCAATTCATGGGAACGTTCTATCATCGTTCTGAAAGTTTCCATCTGCACCTCAGGTATAGAAACGTATTGTCCCTTTTCCTTCAGCAAAAAAGCTACTCCATGAATACTGGTTATTTGTGCAATCTCTTCAGAGGAGATATATACAAATAGACATCCCGGAACAACAGGAATAAAAATCTTTTTCTTACGATTGTTCCACATACGAATCACTGGCTGAAGAGGCAGGTAGTTATCAATACCTATCTTATCCAGTTGTTCCTTCACTTTCTTCTCTGCTCTTGGTGCCGTATATACAGCATACCAACAAGAAGCATTTTCTTTTATTTTTCTGGCTGTTTCTTCCATCCGTTCAATAAATCTTTAACAAAGAGAATCCATCCTATACTACCAACACCCGCTAAGAATACAAAACCAATTAAAATCATGATTTTATTAGGTTTAGCCGGTCTCAAAGGGACTGTTGCAGGTTGTACTACAGTATAAACAGGAGTAATTTCCTGTACTTTAGCTTTCGCTACTTGCAATTGTTGCGCCACTTGAGTGAACACTCCATAAGCCAAATTTACCTCATTTTGCAAGCGCTCTTGCTCTGTACGAAAACTCTGCATAATGATATTCTGGTTGCCATCCATGAAGTGAGCATATTTCTGCTGAGCCTCATAGTAGTTCCCCTGAGCTTCATCAAATAGTTTCTCCGTAAAAGCCAAATCATGACGCGCTTTATTTGTGCGATAATCAGTTATATAATTTTGCAAGCAATGCATTACTGTATCTGTTAAAGCTGCAGAAATTAACGGATCCTGCATTGTTACAGAAAGTGTAGTCACTCCTGTTTTCTTATCTACTGAAACAGATATACGATGACTCAAAGCATCTGCAATCCCAGCCTGATCCGGAGTCAGACAAAAAGGATTTATTTTTGCGTCTCCAAGTTCTTCCGGTGTATCTTTAAACAAAGAAACCACCCAACCTAATGCTTTAAAAGGAGCTGATGCAATCGCCCCCCACCATGGAGATCGCTGATGTTTATCCAAGTACTCATATAGAGTCGTATTAATTTTGCCTTTCTGGTCAGTCACTTTTACATCAAACATTTCCAACAAGAATGGCGTAGAGCTGACAATATCCGGATATAATTCGGGAGAAAGAGCATCTTCTCCACTTGAACTGCCAATATTGATACCAGCCATAGCAGCTAATGCTCCCATACCTCCTGTAGATGACTTACTACCAGTCTCAGGCGCCAGCGTCACACTAGTAGAATATTCTTTGGGAATACTAAAAGCTACCACAAGGCCTACCAACAGGGCAATCCCACAAACTTTAAATACCAATTTCCGACCAGCCCAAACTTTCTGAGCCAACTCTATCAAATCGATCTCTTGTTCTTCAGGTTGTGGAGTCGTTTTATTTATATTCTTATCTTCAGTCATAGTCATTACTTAAAAAGGTTAACCATAGTTGCAATCATAGTAGCTAATGAAGCCGCAGAAGTACCCATTCCTATAATTTCGGCTGCCGACATTCTCTTCTTCGGATCCTTACTTGGTACAATAATCTCACATCCCGGTTCTATTGCCTTGGAATTACCTGTACGCAGACGAGAAACGGTACCATTCATATAGACAACAAAAGCTCTTTTCTTTTTCGCAAGACTTGCAAAACCACCAGCCTGATTAATATAGTACTTCAAACTTTCACCCTTCTTATACAAGACTGTATTAGGATACATTACAGCGCCATTGATTTTTACTGTACTTACATATTCCGGCACGAACAGAATATCACCTTCACGCAACACCATATCAAAGTCCGATCCGGGATTAGCCAAAGCCTTTTCCAATTCTATACCCACAGAATAAGTATCAGAAACATCCAGTGTCTTGACAGAGATAGAATCAGCCCCACCTTTATTAGCCATGCGGAGTGCATCTTCCTTGCGCCGTAATTCCTCTTCAGTCATTTTACGAATCAAACGCGCACCTTTTACATAAGCATCTTGGGTAATCCCACCGGCCTTGGCAATCAAGTCACTAAGGCGTTCATTCTTTTTCGATAACGCATAGCGACCACCAAATAAAACTTCACCGCCAACCGTAACATTTTGTTGTTGATGATAAGCAGGACTACGACGAATATACACCTCATCAAAAGGTTCCAAATGGAAATCCTGATCGCCTCCAACAAGGAAACCATCCTTCAACTCAAAAGAGAAAGTCTTACCAACCACATTGCTCAATTCTGTACTTTTTGAATTTTTAATTCGACGGGACACATCAACACGAGCTGTTGAAGCAGCTTCTAATAATCCACCGGCCTGCAAAACAAGATCCTCAACCGACATATTCGACGAGTATAAGTAAGTACCCGGATTGGCAACCTCGCCATGAATAGTAAGTGTCGCTTCTTCTTTCAAATCTTCAATACTTGGAATATAAAGTATATCATTCTTCTGAAGAGGAATATCAGCGACTGTGCCATTCAACAATCCCTTCAGATCAATTTGAATCATTTCATGAGTAAGGTCGTCGTTTTCACGATCGATAATGGCACGATTCAAAAAAGCATCTCCTCTTACCCCTTCAGCTTTCTTTATTAGCTGTTTTACAGTATTTACAGTACCATCAATTTGATACATACCGGCACGATAAACAGCTCCACGGACTTCTACACGATTCTCAAAACGTTCTAATACCGAATCAACAGCTAAAACGTCTCCATCATCCAGTTTAAATACCGAATAGTCCATTTCGTCCACATTATATACTTGATGTTCACGACCCGTTTTACGAATCAGGCGTATAGCTTTCTTATAAGCATCTCCAGTGAATCCTCCTGAGTATTTCAAAATAGTAGCCATCGTCTCGGAAGGTTTCATTTCATAAAACATTGGTCTTTTTACCTTGCCAGTAATTTGTACTAAGGATTCATAAGGATCAACAATAACCACATCACCGTCTTGCAAGCGGACATCGTCATTCAATTTACCTTTCATTATAAAATCGTAAACATCCAAATCGGCTATTTTCTTACCGTTACGCACGACTTTGATACTACGCAGACTACCGATCTTATTAACGCCACCAGCGCGATACAAAGCATGGAATACAGAAGAGAATGCCGAGAGCGCATAAGTGCCCGGTATAGCCACTTCTCCCATAATACTGATTTGGATAGTACGTATATTCCCCAATGTTAAATCGACAGAGGTGTTAGGGTTCGGACCTGAAATGCCGGCATAGATTTTTGAAAATTCACGACGCACCGTATTATTAGCTTCACGAACAGTCATCCCGCTTAAATAAATAGGACCGAGATTATCAACTAAAATACTGCCCTCTGGCGAAATAGTCTGTCTTATTGTTGTCTGAGAAGCTCCCCAAACATCTATAATCACCTCGTCTCCAGGACCCAAGCGATAGTTTACAGGAGTAGCAATATTTACATTAGGCTCGAATGTAAGATTCTCGTTAGTGAAGATATTATGTCCAAAAATCTGTTGTGTCGGATCCTCTTCCGGTTTCATCATATATTCATCAGACCAATCCTCTTCATACATCATGTCCTCATCAGTCATTTCCTGATTATCATCGCCCATACCCCGTTTATTTTTCTGGTTAGCCGATTGACGGAGACCTTTTATATTTTTCTGATTCTTTTGATTTTTCTGATCCTTCAGGTTTTTCTGAGAACGATTCGAATAGTCACTTTCATCATTTTGCTGAGTACGTGTACGAGACCTTGTTGTATTCTGGTTACTCTGTGTACTTGTACTACCATTTCCATTTTCATATTTTTCCTGAATACGCTCGACCTGTTCCTTCGTAACGCCTCTTCTCATCAACTCTGTTGTAATCTGCTTCTGAGTTTTACCCATCTTTTGAGCATCTTTTACATACTGTACGACCTGATCATCGGACATTTGCTGAGCTACAGCTACACCGGATAAGGTAAAAATCAAGAAGAATAGTGTAATAAATCTACGCATAAGATATTCTGATTAATCTTTAGTGTTCCTCTAATAAATTATAAACCGGGCACAAAGGTAACATATTATTTTCATAATATACATTTATTTCATTCCTAAGTTTTCGAAAATAGATTAAAAAGAGGCTTTATCCAATATCTCAAACTCAGAATTCTTACTAACAAACTCTGGAACGATCTTTTTCATAGAAGCAACAATGCCCATGGTGTCGGAAGTATAACTCAAATCTATTAACCTTTGAATTTCTTGCTTTATCTTCTCATAATCATATTCACGAACTTTTGCTATCATTATTTTTTCATGATAAGTAGGACAAGTAGACTCTTTTACATTCAGCAACTCTTCATACAGCTTCTCACCATGTCTTAATCCGGTAAACTCTATTTTTATATTTTTCTGCCCACTTAAATAAATCATTCTTCGCGCCAAATCAACAATCTTCACAGGATTACCCATATCAAAAATATAGATTTCACCTCCATTTCCCATGCTTCCAGCCTCCAATACCAACTGACAAGCCTCTGGAATAGTCATAAAATAACGTATAACCTGAGGATGTGTCACAGTCACCGGACCACCCTTTTCTATCTGCTGCTTAAATCTGGGTATTACAGAGCCATTTGATCCGAGTACATTTCCAAAACGAGTTGTGATAAACTTCACTTGTGCCCCATCTTTTGCATATTTAGATAACTTACGAGCAAGGGACTGAACATAGATCTCGGCAAGCCTTTTACTGCACCCCATAACATTGGTCGGATTAACAGCTTTATCTGTAGAAACCATCACAAACTTATCTACGCCATATTTCACAGCCAAGTCGGCCATAATGCAAGTTCCCAATACATTCACCTGTATCGCTTCAGACACATTATCCTCCATCATTGGCACATGCTTATAAGCAGCAGCATGAAAAACATATTGCGGCCGATACTCCTTATAAATATACTCCATCCTCGTTCGATTAGTTACATCAGCCACCAACATTTTAGCATCAATATCCCGCCAATTATCCAGTAATTCTAATTGCACATTATGTAACGGAGACTCCGCCTGGTCAACCAAAATCAACTTATATGGGTTCAGCCCCGCTATCTGCCTAACCATCTCACGTCCTATAGACCCAGCAGCTCCCGTGATCATAATCCGCTTCCCTTCAATGTGTGAAGATATTTTCCGGATATCAACATGTATTGGATCCCGTTGTAACAAATCTTCAATCTGTATATCTTTTATTTGCACGCCTTGCCTTCCAAGATCATTGATAGGAGGTACTGTAAGAATACGGATATCTTCAGCTATCAACCGATCAATCATGCCGGAAGTTTCAAGACGATGTACTTTCTCGGAAGAAACAATAATAGCCTCGACTCTTTCTTCTTCTAATATATCAAACAAAGACTCATTATTCGCGTATACCCGGCAACCCATTGTTTGCTTCCCAATAAATCCCGTATCATCAGAAATAAACCCTTTCAATCTAAAATGATTACTTCTACTAACCCGTAGCGATTTGGCAATATTAATACCAGACCCTTTTGAACCATAGACAAAAACGCGAATACTGTGCCTACGATCAAAAGTCATCAACTCATGTATCATTTTCACCAAGATTCGCAAACAAACCATCAAGGAAAAATTAACTATATAAGCTGTAAGAATAACACTAATCGGCAGAACTTCTCCTCCACTCCACCCTATCCAAAGCAAATTGCCGATACAAACAACAAAATAGCCCAGAGTTAAAGAAATAAAAATACGAGAAATGTCAATAAAGGAAGAATAGCGAATTACTCCTACATAAGTACGATTCAGATGAAAGAAACACACATTACATATTACGCAGAATAGAGTTGTCCACACCCATAGTGAGAATTCAAAAACTAACACAGACAAACCTATTTGCAAAAGGCTCGCCAAAAACATTGAAAAAATCACTAAAAGAACATCGACAGCAAGTATCAGCCATTTTGAAGCAACTCGTGATGAAAGATACTTATAATAAAATCGTATATTCATAGTAATATAAAAGTAGATTTATCAGTAAATATGCAAAGATGAGTTTTAATATTTGAATCTACAACTATTTTCTAATTTAATCCTCAACCTTTTTATTTTATAAACATTTCAGAGAAAATATCACGAAAAAAGTATAGATTCATTTTGTTTTTAAAAATAAAGATGTAATTTTGCACGCCGTAAACGATAAAATGCAACGCCGCTATAGCTCAGTTGGTAGAGCAACGCATTCGTAACGCGTAGGTCGCCAGTTCAAGTCTGGCTAGCGGCTCTTTTATTATCCCAAAGGTGTAACTTGTATATAAATACCTGTTACACCTTAATTTTATCCATACAATAGCTGCTAACAATAATCATTGGAATACAATAATGCCTACGTACCCACATATTGCTCGAAATTTCAAGCTTTAAATTTTCAATATCATGAAAAACAAGCGAAAAAAGTCGTCTAAAAAATATCATAGAAATTCGTTTAAGAGTATTTTCGGAATAGCTCTATTTGCAATCTTACCTTTAATTTATGGAATCTATCTTTGCATACCGGAGATTCAGACTACCCTCTTTCAGACAACAAAGGAATCAAAAGAGAAAGCTGTACCTAACTGTTTACGTTATGAGAATCTGGAGATTCCAATTTCTCAACACTCGCTAAACGGACAGCTGGTTTGTCACAAGGGATACACTGTATCTTATAATACAATCCAAAAGATTCCAAACTGGGTAGCTTATGAACTCACTCGACAAGAAACAAAGGGAAATGCCCAAAGAAACAATCAATTCCTCGCCGATCCTTCTATCAAAGGCAATATGGCAACTAATTCTGATTATTCACATTCCGGATTCGACAAGGGACATATGGCCCCCGCTGCCGACATGAAGTGGAGTAACGAAGCTATGAAAGAGTCTTTCTATTTCAGCAATATATGCCCGCAACACCCCGAATTAAACCGGCGAAAATGGAAAGACTTGGAAGATAAAGTACGTGAGTGGGCAGTAGCCGACAGTTCCATCTTCATTGTCTGCGGTCCGATAATGAATAAAGAATCCCATACAATCGGCAAGAACCAGGTAACCGTACCAACAAGATTTTTCAAAGTCATCCTTTCTCTTTACGGTTCTCCCCCCAAAGCTATTGGATTTGTTTTCAACAACGAACCTGCAACAAAACCACTACGAAATTATGCAGTCTCAGTTGACAGCGTTGAACAGCTCACCGGCTTAGATTTCTTTTCTCCTCTTCCCGATTCTTTAGAAAATAAACTAGAGAGCCAAACAAATATCGCTTTGTGGAAAATATGAACGGGAACAAAAGCGTATATCAAAAACTAAAAATGAAAAAGTAAATACCCCTAAAAAGTAAATAATAACTAAACAGACAGAAAACATTTATTATCCAAGAACAAACATCTTTGAAATCTTCTTAACTTTGGCACAACTTTATAAATAGTGAATATTCTATATGAATAAGAAAAGAAAAAATATATTTTTCAGCATACTGGCTATTATTCTCTTCATTGGCATTGCTGGTTCCGGAATAGTTTATTACTATTTGTTCTATCCTCAATTTCATCCAAGTAAAACCACTTATATTTATATAGATCGTGATGACACTACAGATTCTATTTTCAACAAAATAAAAAAGCAAGGAAATCCTCATAGCTTTGATGGTTTTAAATGGATGGCCCATTTCCGTGAATTTAGTAAAAACATCCACACCGGACGTTACGCTATCAAACCGGGTGATAATGCATACCACTTATATAGTAGGTTATCAAGAGGATACCAAACGCCTGTCAATTTGACCATCGGAAGTGTACGAACTCTGGACAGATTAGCCCGCAGCATAGGAAAACAGTTAATGATTGACTCCACTGAAATTGCTACAGCGTTATACGATCCCGCTTTCCAAGAGAAAATGGGATATACAAAAGCTACCATGCCTTGCCTTTTTATCCCTGAAACCTACCAAGTATATTGGGACATCAGCATAGAAGACTTTTTCGCCCGGATGAAAAAAGAACATAATAAATTCTGGAACGAGGACCGACGTTTAAAAGCTAAAACAATCGGAATGACACCTGAAGAAGTTTGTACATTAGCCTCCATTGTAGAAGAAGAAACTAACAACAACGATGAAAAGCCGATGGTTGCGGGATTATATATAAACCGTTTACATACAGGTATGCCTCTGCAAGCTGATCCAACAATCAAATTCGCCTTACAAGATTTTAGTCTGCGCAGAATTACCAACCAGCATTTAAGCATACAGTCTCCATATAACACTTACCTGAATACGGGTCTTCCTCCGGGCCCTATCCGGATACCTTCTCCCAAAGGGCTTGATAGTGTATTGAATTATGTAAAACATAACTATATTTATATGTGTGCCAAAGAAGATTTTTCGGGTACTCATAATTTTGCTTCCAACTATGCAGACCACATGGTCAATGCAAGAAAATACTGGAAAGCGCTGAATGAAAGAAAGATTTTTAAGTAATCCCGTGATAAAATGATCTTAAAAACGTATCTTTGCCCGATATTATAACAAAATACGTGATTAACACCAAAAGAAAATAAGATATGAGCAAACAACTCTTACTTGGCGACGAAGCCATTGCACAAGCAGCACTGGATGCCGGACTTTCAGGCGTTTACGCTTATCCCGGCACTCCATCCACTGAAATTACCGAATACATCCAGATGGCTCCTATCACGAGCGAACGTAACATACACAACCGCTGGTGTGCCAATGAAAAAACGGCTATGGAAGCTGCCTTGGGTATGTCTTTTGTCGGCAAGCGTGCATTAGTCTGCATGAAACATGTGGGAATGAACGTAGCTGCTGACTGTTTTATCAATTCAGCCATCACAGGCGTAAAAGGGGGACTGATTGTAGTTGCGGCAGACGATCCCAGTATGCACTCTTCACAGAACGAACAAGATAGCCGTTTCTATGGCGACTTCTCATTAATACCCATGTACGAACCGAGCAACCAACAAGAAGCTTATGACATGGTATACAATGGTTTCGAATTTTCCGAGAAAACCGGTGAACCGATACTAATGCGCATGGTAACACGTTTGGCTCACTCTCGTTCAGGTGTAGAAAACAAAGCACAAAAATCACAAAACGAAATCTCATTCAGTGAAGATCCACGCCAGTTTATCCTGCTACCGGGCAACGCACGCAAGCGTTATAAAGCATTACTTACACGTCAGGATGAATTTATCAAAGCATCCGAAGAATCACCTTATAATAGATACGTAGATGGCCCCAATAAAAAAATGGGCATCGTAGCCTGTGGAATCGGCTATAATTACTTGATGGAAAATTATCCTGACGGTTGCGAATATCCCGTTTTGAAAATTGGGCAGTATCCACTTCCCAAAAAGCAATTAATGCAATTAATCAATGATTGTGACGAAATCCTCGTATTAGAGGATGGACAACCATTTGTTGAGAAGCAACTGAAGGGATATCTGGGCATCGGATTAAAAGTAAAAGGTCGTCTCGACGGTACATTATCACAAGACGGAGAATTAAATCCGGACACCGTGGCACACGCTGTCGGCAAAGAGAATCGTTCAGAATTCAGTGTTCCGAATCTTGTAGAGATGCGCCCTCCGGCTTTGTGCGAAGGCTGCGGGCATAGAGATATGTATATAACATTAACTCAAGTATTGAAAGAAGAATATCCTACTCACAAAGTATTCAGCGACATTGGTTGTTATACGCTGGGAGCAAATGCACCATTTAACGCAATCAATTCTTGTGTAGACATGGGGGCATCTATCACTATGGCTAAAGGTGCATCCGATGGCGGGCTACATCCGGCTGTCGCTGTAATCGGAGACTCTACTTTTACTCACTCCGGAATGACCGGACTTTTGGACTGTGTCAACGAGAATGCCAATGTCACCATTGTCATATCCGATAATGAAACGACAGCAATGACCGGTGGACAAGATTCTGCCGGCACAGGCCGACTTGAAGCTATTTGCGCCGGATTAGGCGTAGATCCGGCTCACATCCGTATAGTTGTTCCTTTAAAGAAAAACTATGAAGAGATGAAACAGATCATCCGTGAGGAAATAGATTATAGAGGAGTATCCGTTATCATCCCACGCAGAGAGTGTATACAAACATTAGCACGTAAAAAAAGAAGTAAGTAAGCCATGAAAAAAGATATCATATTATCAGGTGTAGGTGGACAAGGTATCCTGTCCATCGCTACAGTAATCGGAAAGGCCGCCCTCAAAGACGGTCTGTACATGAAACAGGCAGAAGTGCACGGCATGAGCCAGCGTGGCGGAGATGTACAGTCGAATCTCCGAATCAGTGACCAGCCCATTGCATCAGATCTGATTCCCTCAGGTAAATGTGATTTGATCATCTCCCTTGAACCCATGGAAGGGCTTAGATACCTCCCCTACCTCAGCCATGAAGGTTGGTTGGTAACAAACGAAACTCCATTTGTTAATATCCCCAATTATCCCGCTGAGGCAGATGTTATGGCAGAAATCAATAAACTGCCGCATAAGGTTGTTCTGAATGTAGATAAAGTAGCCAAAGAAATAGGCTCTACACGAGTTGCCAATATTGTTTTATTAGGTGCCACTATCCCATTCTTAGGCATCGATTATGAAAAGATACAGGATAGTATTCGTGAAATATTCCAGAAAAAAGGTGATACAATAGTCGAACTCAATTTAAAAGCCTTGGCTGCCGGAAAAGAGATCGCAGAAAAAACGATGAAATGACCAGGAACAATTGAATATAGAAAAGGTGATAATGTGATCGGGACAACCGTTGCATTATCACCTTGATACATTATCCCCCCCTACTTAAATAATTTATAAGCCATGAATACAAAATATTGGGAAGAAGAGATAGAGACCATGAGTCGTAAAAAACTGCAGGAACTACAACTCGAGCGACTCAAGAAAACAATTAATATAGCAGCCAATGCCCCTTATTACAAGAAAGTATTTCGAGAGCATGGCATCACTTCGGAAAGTATCCAATCACTGAACGACATCCGTAAACTGCCCTTTACCACAAAAGCAGATATGCGAGCCAATTACCCTTTCGGACTTGTCGCCGGAAATATGAAAGAAGACGGAGTACGTATTCACTCTTCAAGCGGAACAACAGGAACACCAACGGTTATTGTCCATTCACAGCATGACTTAGATTCATGGGCCAATCTGGTTGCACGATGCTTATATTGTGTAGGCATACGTAATACAGATGTTTTTCAAAACAGTTCCGGTTACGGTATGTTCACAGGAGGACTCGGATTCCAATATGGAGCTGAACGGCTGGGAGCTTTAACTGTACCTGCCGCTGCCGGTAACAGTAAACGCCAGATCAAGTTTATTACCGACTTTAAAACAACTGCCCTCCACGCCATCCCCAGTTATGCCATCCGCTTAGCTGAGGTCTTTCAGGAAGAAGGGATCGATCCATGCAGTACCACTCTCAAAACTCTCGTAATCGGTGCAGAACCACACACAGACGAACAGCGAAAAAAAATAGAACGCATGTTAGGTGTTAAAGCATACAATAGTTTTGGAATGACCGAAATGAACGGCCCCGGTGTCGCGTTTGAGTGTACAGAGCAAAATGGCATGCACTTTTGGGAAGATTGCTATTATGTAGAAATCATTAATCCCGAAACCGGAGAACCTGTCCCAGAAGGAGAAATCGGAGAACTCGTACTCACTACCCTTGATCGGGAAATGATGCCGCTCATACGTTATCGTACACGTGACCTCACTCGTATTTTACCGGGAGAATGTCCCTGTGGACGTACCCATATCCGAATTGACCGCATCAAAGGCCGTAGTGACGATATGTTTATCATCAAAGGAGTCAACATCTTCCCCATGCAAGTAGAAAAGATATTGGTACAATTCCCCGAATTGGGAAGCAATTACCTTATCACACTTGAGACTGTTAACAACCAAGATGAAATGATTGTAGAAGTAGAATTGAGCGATCTTTCTACAGACAATTACATTGAACTTGAAAAGATACGTAAGGACATTACCCGCCAGCTAAAAGACGAAATACTTGTCACGCCCAAACTCAAATTGGTAAAGAAAGGCTCTCTACCACAAAGTGAAGGTAAAGCTGTCAGAGTGAAGGACCTGAGAAACAATAAATAATCATCCAATGAACCCAATATGCCGATGTACCATCCGAATACATCGGCGCATTGGCATATTGGGCACATTAACTTATTATTATAATCATGCAATTACTTAAAAAAAGAATCCTGCAAGACGGAAAATGCTATGAAGGGGGAATTCTCAAAGTAGATAGTTTTATCAACCACCAGATGGACCCGGTACTAATGAAGTCAATTGGCGTAGAGTTTGTGCGCCTTTTTGCCGGAACAAACGTCAATAAGATCATGACCATAGAAGCCAGCGGAATTGCTCCGGCCATCATGACGGGCTATTTGATGGACTTACCCGTCGTTTTTGCCAAGAAAAAGTCGCCAAGAACCATACAAAATGCCTTGAGCACTACAGTACATTCATTTACTAAAGACCGTGATTATGAAGTAGTCATCAGCTCTGACTTCCTTACCCCGAAAGACAATATATTATTTGTCGACGACTTCTTGGCCTATGGAAACGCTGCTTTAGGTGTTATCGACCTCATCAAACAGTCTGGTGCCAATCTGGTAGGAATGGGATTCATCATTGAGAAAGCATTTCAAAACGGACGTAAAACACTTGAAGAAAGAGGAGTAAGAGTAGAGTCTCTTGCCATTATTGAGGATTTATCCAATTGCCAGATTACAATAAAAGATTAACTCTGTAAAAAAGCCTTTGTATTCTCCCGGACAGGCTATACAAAGGCTTTTCTTTATAATACTTTCTACTTAGCTGATTCGTGTGAAATACTCACATTAGGGTTTAAATACTGCCCTTTACTTCTGGTTCTTTTCCCATATTGCACTGCATGCTTCGGACAAACGTGGTAACAAGCCAAACAAGATGTACAGTCCATCCCCCACACCGGTCTCCACCCTATCACAACTACATTCCCAACCGGACATATTCTTTCACAGCGCTTGCAACCGATACAATCATCAGTAACATAAAACGGTTTTGCAGAAGTCATAAAACGATTAAAAAGCGGATTCAGTATCTTCGTTTTCAACCATGGAAAACTCCCCTCATTGCAATGAAAACCCGTCTCACGAGCATTTATCGAGTAGTTAACTTCTTCTACCCTGCCGACAGCTTTTTCTAATTTCTCTTTCTCCAATTCTTTCTTATCCACGTCAAATCCGGGAAGCAACACATAATTATTAGGCATCGTCACCGAAAATCCGGCATTACACTCTATTCCTTTACGAGATAACGCCCTGCAAAACACTTTCTCCGTCAATCCTGTATCATCTCCGCAAGAACACACGAAATAGACATATTGGGAGTGATAATTAGCCAAAGTGACCCAATCCAGAAACTGCAACACGGCCAACGGAGGTCCCCATGAATAAACAGGAAAAATAAAACCTACTTTTTCATTATCCGACAACACAAACTCTTTTATTCCATCCCTAATGGCATTCGGCATAAAAACAAGTGTTTCGTTTTGTACCCTTGCAATCTGCTCCGCAATCCATTTAGAATTTCCAGTTCCTGAAAAATAGAATATCATAACTATATGTGTATTTAAAAGAAAACAGCATAAAAAAAGGACGGTAGTCTTTAAATGATTACCGCCCTTTTCCTTTATTAAAAAGCCGCACCGATGATGTGATGAAACTCCGAATGACATGATTTGAGTGCCCGTCCTCTTTGTAATCCACCGACTATAAAGTTATCCCGAAGGATGTGGCCCGCCATTGAGAAGCGAAGCTTGTCTCGGTTTTCAGTTTAATTGATGAGTTTCCCGATCCAATCAATGCGGCTAATATTTTACTACAACAAATGTAGTTACTTTTAGTGAGATAAACAAGGAAAAAGAAGATTTTGTTTCTCTCTTAGACTATTTTTTAAATTATAAACCCAGCTTTAAAAATGAAAAATGCCGGTTACAGTTAATGTAACCAGCATTTTGTAAATCATAAAACTGTCGGAACTTAAGCTGCTTTAGCCTTAGCGACTACAGCTTTGAAAGCTTCCGGATGGTTAACAGCTAAGTCAGCCAAAACCTTACGGTTGATTTCGATACCGGCTTTGTGCAGACCACCCATCAGTTTAGAATATGACATTCCTTCCAGACGTGCAGCAGCATTGATACGTTGTATCCAAAGAGCACGGAAGTTTCTCTTCTTGTTTCTACGGTCACGGAACGCATAGGTCAAACCCTTTTCCCAAGTGTTTTTAGCTACGGTCCATACATTTTTTCTTGCACCAAAGTAACCTCTGGTCAATTTCAAAATTTTCTTTCTTCTTGCTTTTGAAGCAACATGATTTACTGATCTTGGCATAGTTTTCTCTTTTTTGAATGTTAGCGCCGTTACTTCACGTAACGAACTTGAAGCTAAAGCATTCGGTTAATAACTTTAATAATACTTTGTACGCTTTTGATTACTTCATAGCTAAGAGTTCCTTAACCTGGCTTACATTTGTTGTATCAACAGTTGTTGAATAACACAGGTTTCTTTTTCTCTTCTTAGACTTCTTAGTCAAAATGTGACTGTGAAAAGCGTGCTTTCTTTTGATTTTACCTGTTCCGGTAAGGGTAAACCTTTTTTTAGAACCGGAGTTAGTCTTCATCTTTGGCATCTTAATTGTTTTTAAATTATTAAATTATATGGCAACGCACTATACCTGCGCGTTACGCATTTTTCTTACTCTTCATTGTTTTCAGCAGGCTTTTCTGCTTTTACTGTAGCCGGAGCAGCTGGTTTGGGAGCCGCAGGCTTCTTTACAACTCCTTCTTTCTTCTTCGGAGAAAGCTGAATCGTCATACGTTTACCTTCCAGAATCGGCAATTGATCGACTTTTGCATAGTCTTCCAGATCATTAGCAAAACGCAACAGAAGCACTTCACCTTGTTCCTTAAAAAGGATGGAACGACCTTTGAAGAAAACATAAGCTTTCACCTTGTCACCATCTTCCAAAAAGCCTTTAGCATGTTTCAACTTAAAATTATAGTCATGGTCATCCGTTTGCGGACCAAAACGTATTTCTTTTACGTTTACTTTTACCTGTTTAGCCTTTTGTTCCTTCTGACGCTTCTTTAACTGATACAGAAACTTGGAATAGTCAATAATACGACAAACAGGTGGTTGGGCATTGGGAGAAATCTCCACGAGATCCATTTCTTTTTCTTCAGCCAATTTTAATGCCTGAAAAATGGGATATACTTTAGGCTCTACATCATCACCTACAATGCGGACTTCTTTCGCACGGATCTGTTCATTGATCCGATATTGCGATTTCATACTGTCATTCTTCATTAAATAACGTTTACTTCCAGTTTGTTTTTTATTGTCTACCAAATTAAATTATGTATTAAAGTAAAAGCTGTCTTTAGAACATTATCAAAATGCTGTGCTTTTACAATTGGGCGCAAAGTTACCATTTATTTATCATATTCTGAACTTCTTCGTTCAAAATTTCACCAAAATCTTCAAATTTCATGGTTCCTTTGTCTCCTTCTCCCTGTCTGCGGACAGAAACTTCACCATTTTCAGCTTCTTTCTCGCCGACAATCAGCATATACGGAATGCGCTTCATCTCGTTATCACGAATTTTACGGCCGATCTTCTCATTGCGATCATCCACAATTGCGCGAATTTCTTTTGTTTTCAAGTAAGTCTTCACTTTTTCCGCATATTCATTGAACTTCTCACTAATCGGGAGAATAACGACTTGTTCCGGAGTCAGCCATAACGGGAATTTACCGGCGGTATGTTCAATCAATACAGCAACAAAACGTTCCATAGATCCGAATGGAGCGCGATGGATCATCACCGGACGGTGCTTCTGGTTATCCGATCCCATATATTCCAGTTCGAAGCGCTCCGGCAGATTATAATCCACCTGAATAGTTCCTAACTGCCAACGACGACCGATAGCATCTTTCACCATAAAGTCCAATTTAGGACCATAGAACGCAGCTTCACCATATTCGATCTTAGCTTTCAGCCCCTTTTCTTCGCAGGCCTCAATGATAGCTTGTTCAGCTTTTTCCCAGTTCTCATCACTGCCAATGTATTTTTCACGGTTCACTTTATCGCGCAAAGAAATTTGTGCTTCAAAGTTAGTGAAATCCATAGAACGGAACACGATTGAAATAATATCCATCACACGAAGGAACTCTCCCTTCACCTGATCCGGACGACAGAAAATATGTGCATCATCCTGTGTAAAGCTACGCACACGTGTTAATCCATGAAGTTCACCGCTCTGCTCGTAACGACACACAGTACCAAATTCAGCAATGCGCAGAGGCAAGTCCTTATACGAACGAGGGAAATTCTTATAAATTTCACAATGATGAGGACAGTTCATCGGTTTCAGGAAGTATTCTTCACCCTCTTCCGGTGTATGAATGGGTTGGAATGCATCTTTACCATATTTTGCATAGTGCCCCGAAGTCACATACAATAACTTGTTACCAATAGGCGGAGTAATCACTTCCTGATAATCGTAACGAGTCTGGATACGGCGAAGGAAATCCTGCAAACGCAAACGCAAAGCAGTTCCTTTCGGCAGCCACATAGGCAATCCCTTACCCACCGTATCGGAGAACATGAAAAGTTGCATTTCTTTACCAATCTTACGATGGTCACGTTTTTTAGCTTCCTCCATTAAAGCCAGATACTCATCCAGCATTTTCTTTTTAGGGAAAGTAATACCATAAATGCGAGTCAGCATTTTACGGTCTTCATGTCCGCGCCAGTATGCACCGGCAACAGAAGTCAGCTTAATAGCTTTAATAGGTGCGGTTGTCATCAAGTGAGGGCCACGACAAAGATCCGTAAAGTCACCCTGTGTATATGTTGTAATATGTCCGTCTTCCAACTCCGAAATCAGCTCACATTTATAAGTTTCCCCACGGTCGCCAAACATCTTTAAAGCATCGTTTTTTGCGATATCCCGGCGAACCACAACTTCTTTCTTTGCAACCAGTTCAGCCATTTTTGCCTCAATTGCAGGCAGATCAGACTCTTTGATGACAGCCTCTCCCGGATCAACGTCATAGTAGAAACCGTTTTCAATAGCCGGACCAATACCGAACTGAATACCCGGATAAAGCTCCTGCAAAGCTTCAGCCAACAAGTGAGCACTTGTGTGCCAAAAAGCATGCTTACCCTGTTCATCTTCCCATTTATAAAGCACTACCGAAGCATCTTCATTGATGGGACGTCCCAAATCATAAATCTCACCGTTCACTCCACACGCCAATACATCTTGCGCCAGACGCGAACTGATACTTTCTGCAATTTGCAGTCCGTTTACTCCCTCGTTATACTCACGAACAGAGCCATCAGGAAATGTTATTTTTATCATAATGTTATGTTATATTTTTCATTATTGCACGCAAAAATAAGGATTTCTTTTTGAGTTTACTATTTTTTATCTAAAAAATGTTATTCCGGCACTTCTGTAAATCGTTTCAGGATATTATAGGCCGAAACAATGCCCAACTCGCCTGCCTTACTTAAGTCAGCTATTCCATTCTTATTGTTACCCAGGAAAATATGTGTCAATCCACGATTAAAATAAGCCTCCGCAAACTCTTTATTCAATTCGATAGCTTTGTCATAGTCCGCAATTGCCGCACGATAATCTTTCAACATGGCCAATACATTGGCACGGTTATAATACGCATAAACAAAATCGGGGGCTAAAGAGATCACATGATCCAAGTCACTTTTCACTATATCATAGTCCAAGGCACTGATTTCCGACTTCGGTGGAGCGGATATACCCGGTAGTGTGGCCGGTGCTGCCGAGGCTGCATTAGCTTCTTCTGCCTTTTGATATTCCAACTGCTTGCAACGCACCAAGGAACGCATAAAGTAAGCAGGGAAGAATTTATCATCCAACAAAATGGCCTGAGTCAGATCTTCAACAGAACTGGCAAAATCTTGTACCAGATAGAAATCAAGTGCACGGGAGAATCGTATACGTGCATCCTGCGGATTTTCAACAATTGCCGAAGTATGTGTATCAATCAATGCAAAGTGGAACTTCACTTGTTCTTCGGTAAGCGGTGATTCCATATTAGTGATATACAAACGTTTTGGTAAAACACCGGCACGATTCAAATCATCTATATACTTATAATAATGTACCGTCCGCTTCACATCGCTCATCTTCTCGTAATAGGTAAGAGCATACATCGGTTCCATCTTGATATTAACATTACGATCCTGTACCCTGCCCCGAATATCACTCTTATATTTCTGTTCCACTTCAGAATTATCTGCGATAACGATTTTCCGGTAATTATTCATATCCTTATCGGACTTTTTACGAGTTTTAGTCTCCTCTTTCTTATTACTTTTTTTATTATCAGCCACGGTCTTATCGCTATTACTTACACCATTTTGCTTGTCAAGTTGCGCTTTCATGACTTTAAACTCGTCCATTTCAGCACCTTTACGGTCGCCGATCTTTCTCCTTGCCTCTGCACGTTGATAATATCCGGCCAAAAAGTTCGGATACATATCAATCACAGTTGTATAATCCTTAATGGCTCCCCGGTAATCCCCCGTTTGTGCACGAAGTAATCCTCGGTTAAACGTAGCCATCATGTTATCCGGTTCTATTTGCAGTACAAAATCAAAATCCTCAATAGCTCGATTGTCATCTCCTACTTGTGCCCGAAGCAAACCACGGTTATAATGTCCGATAAAATTATTCGGATCAATATCAAGAGCCAGATCATAATCACTCATGGCTCCCCGCAGATTATTCTGATGGAAACGGGCTAAAGCACGATTAATATAATTCCCGGCGTTTCTGGCATTCAAATGCGTTGCATGATTCAAATCCGATTCTGCCTCTGCATATTTTCCCTGTTGTAACCTGACGATGGCCCGGGATGCCCAGGCATCAGGATCATACTTATCCATCTCAATAGCTGTATTGAAGTCATTCAAAGCCCGCAATGTATCCTGTTGCTTCAAAGCCACCTCTCCTCTCATCAGATAGGCTCTTGTATATTTGGGAGCAACTGCCAGCAATTTACCCAAATCATCTTCAGCAGCTTTATAGTCTTCTTTCTGTATATGGCATAAAGTCAGATTATGCCAAAGCGTAATATTTTCAGGGTCAAAATGAAGTGCTTTCTTATAGTCTTCAATAGCCCCATCATACTTATTCTGTTTAATCCTTGCAAGCCCACGAATCTGATAAGCACCCACTACAAAAGGATTCCTGTCAATGGCCGCATCACAGTCATCTTCAGCTCCCTGATAATCATCCAGGTTGATCTTGGCAAGCCCTCTGAAAAAATAGGGTTCATACAGGTAGGGTTTTGCATTGATCACTTGATTAAAATACTGAATGGAAAGGACATAGTCCTCAAAGTATAACGCGTTTCGGGCAATCATCATTACCCTGTCTGTGTTTATCTGAGCATATATAAATGTAGGAAACAACAATAATGCTGCTAATATCTTTTTAATCATCGGCTTCTGAATACTTTTTAAGTAGAGCAAAAGTAATGCTTTTCATCTATTAAACAGGGATAACGGACAACTTTTTATATTTTTTGATTATTTTATAGGACCCCTCCATGCAGATATTCAGTAGTCTATACACCTTCTTAACACCTATTAACCTCACATTCATTATTAATTTACGATTATTTCGTAGATTTGTAATATATCCATAAATCAATATATGAAACGGGTTATCCGAAAATTAAAAATACAGAAAGAAAGACACCTGTACAATATTGCAAACAGGAACTCTTTTATACATAAAATAGTATCAACATGAAACAAAAATCACTTCTTTTACTACTACCTTTCCTGCTGCTTTCTTGCAGCGGAAAGAAGAACAGTGACCAGCCGTCCGAAGCAACGGTCCAAATTACAGAACCAGAATTCCCTCAAATCGTACCTTTCGAAACAGGTATCGAAACAGAACGGGAAATACTACTGAGTGAAATAGCCGATTCAATACGGTATATCCCGTTGGAGACAAACAATAAATGCCTGATAAGAGGGTTAAAGGGAACCAATATCATCCAGACAAAAGAGTATTTCTTCCTACCATGGCTCGATAAATTATTTCAGTACACAAAAGATGGTAAATTCATACGGACACTGGGCCGCAAAGGCGGTGGACCGGGTGAATTTAACTGGATCATGCAGATTGACGTGGATGAAGAAAAAGGATTGGTCTACATGCTAACAACTACAGGAAAAATCAATATCTACTCTATGGAAACAGGTAAATTCATCCGTGCAATGAAAGTTCCTAATATAGAAGTTAGTGAGTTTGCGATGTTACGTGTTCAGGATACAATTGCCGCAACATTCATGCGCAATAATAACGGAAGACGAAAAGAACGTATTTACCTTTCCAACCTGAAAGGTGATACGTTGCAAATCTTCAATCGTTGGGACCTATTTGAGCTAAACAGCCAATATCGCTGGATGATCAGTAGTGATATAGATCGTTATATGTTCCATTACGAAAACCACACCTGTTATAAAGAATATTATAACGACACCCTATTCACTGTCACTCCAGAAGCTTTAGAACCCCGATATATATTCCAGATGGGCAAATACTCATTACCGATGGAATGCAGGTTTGAATATCTCGATGGAAACGGAAAGCGTTTTCAGGAAATGGCCGCTCCTTACATACAGTACAGTGCCATAGAGACTGACTCCTACATATTCATGCCTTATTCTAATTGGGCAGGAGAGAAAGCGCGAGAAAGACAAATGGCTATTTACGACAAAAAAGCCAAAAACTGTTTCAAAGTAGCCACAGGCCATATAAAAAATGACTTGACTCCTGGTTTACCATTACGCCCGATAACGGCACTTGACAGCCATACACTGTTATATGTATGGGAAGCTCCTGAACTTTTAGAAAAAGCGGAAGAAACGCCTTCCATACTTCAAATCGAACAGTTGAAAGGCTTAAAGGAAGAAGATAATCCGGTAATGATGCTGGTATATTTAAAGCAACCATAACCGGACTCTTTTAAGAAAAACATCAAATAGCCGTTGCAGGATATTTGAGATGCAGTCCTGAAAAAGTAATGGGTAAAATTGATTTATATGATCAACTTTACCCATTGCTTTTTATTCGAAAATCTCAGGTATATCATTTCACCTGCTTCATCTTATAGGAGCTACGAGCCTTTCCTTTCAACATCGTATTCAGTTTTCCTTTTATCATTTGTTTACGCAAAGGAGAAATGTGATCTATGAACATTTTCCCGTCCAAATGGTCAAATTCATGCTGCATAACCCGTGCCAGAAACCCTTCTACCACTTCGTTATGCTCTACAAAATTTTCATCCATATATCGTACGTGAATCTTACTGCCTCTCTTTACAGACTCGTGTATGCCGGGCAGACTAAGACATCCTTCTTCCATGGATACTTCGTCACCCTCCACAACATCAATATGTGCGTTTATATAAGCCTTACGAAAATCCTTGTATTCAGGATAATCTTCTGAAAGCACATCCAGGTTAATAACAACTACGCGGACAGGTAAGCCAATCTGAGGAGCGGCAAGCCCTACCCCATCGGCATGATCCATCGTTTCAAACATATTTTCAATCAGCTCTTTCAGGTTCGGATAATCCGGCGTGATATCCTCCGCCACCTGCCTGAGAACTGGCTGACCATATACATAAATAGGTAAAATCATATCTTATAATTATTCTTTTTAAATATTCTTTCTTCTTACAAACGTTTGCTTTCCAGATAAGACTGCAAAATAATAGTTGCGCTAATTTCATCGACCAATGCCTTGTTCTGTCTGTCTTTTTTCTTAAGCCCGGCTTCAAGCATCGTACGGTGTGCAAGCACAGAAGTAAAACGTTCATCTACATATTCAACGGGAATATCAGGCAAACGTTTTCTTAACGAACGTACAAAAGGCTCTATATTTTTCATATTTTCAGAAACCTCATTATTCATCTGCTTCGGCAAACCTATAATAATGCGTTCCACCGGTTCCTGTTTTACATAATTGGTTATGAAATCCAGAAGTTCATGACTTGGTACAGTTGTCAGCCCGTTAGCGATAATCTGCATCGCATCACTCACAGCTATTCCTGTACGTTTTCGTCCGTAATCTATTGCTATTATTCTACTCATATTTGGAGTGCAAAAATACGATTAAAATTTGGATTATTCCCTATTTAACAAACAAAAAGGGTATCCGTTGTGCGGATACCCCTTCCATTATTTATCGGGCTATTGCCTCAATAAAGTTGTATTATTCCAGAATCACAACGCGGTTCAAGAAGTTCTTGCCAAACATGTTGGCAGTTCCACCGAAGCCTACCAGTTCAAGCTGATCCTTGCTTACACCTTCTTTAATAAGTGCATCGTAAACAGCCTGTGCACGAGCTTCAGACAACTTCTGGTTCCACTTGGCGCTACCGGTAGCTTTATCTGCATAACCTGCCACCTTATATTTCTTATCCGGATTAGCCTTCAGGATCTTAGCTGCCAACTGAATATTAACCATACCATAGTCGTCAATCTTAGATTTGCCAATCTGGAAGAAGATAGCACGAGGTCCGGCTACTTCAACTTCCTTCACAACTTCTTTTGTTACAGGTTTCACGTTAGCCAGTGCGTTCTTGGCATCAGCCAAGTCAGACTGAGCCTTAGCCAGTTCGCTTCTGTAACGATTCAGTTCTTCATTGATAGCATTCTGGTCTACCTGAGAACCACAAGATACGAATCTCTTGCCACCAAATGTATAAGTTACACCTGCAGTCAGAGAAACAGCGCCGTCGGTATGGGCAGAGCTAATATTACCGAACGGAGAAGGAGAAACCTCGCCTCTTGCTTCAATGTTGATATCTAAATACTTATTGATATTGAACTGTCCAGCCAAACCAACAGAACCGTTGATCAGTGCATTTACTTTATCCTGATCGCCATAAGCTTTGGCAAATGTCAAACCGGGACCTGCAAAAACAGAAACTGTGAACAAACGGTCCGGATTGTAACCGCCAATAGCATTCGACAAGTTAAACATACCGTCCGCACGCAGAGTGAAGTAATGTTTATTCTTACTCTTAATATAAGTATCGGCAGGTTGTCCGTAGTTAGAATACAAGGTAGTCCATGCGCCAGCCACCTGACCACGGATACCCCAAACCGGATTGAACAGTTTACCAACTGACACATTGATCAGCGGAGTTATGGCTTTACCAAAGCCATAATCAAAGTTGTCCGGGTTTACACAACCCTGAGCGCCAACACCTACACTCACAAAGATATTGTCCTTAAAGCTTTCGCTATAGAACGTCTCTTTAGTCTGAGCAGTAGCTGCAGTAGCACCGGCCAACAATAAAGATAATATTACTAATTTACTTTTCATTGTTTTTTGTTTTTAAATATTTCAACTCTTTTAGTTTCTTATTTGCTCCGACCATTCTGCTTACTTCAAATAAATCTTATATGTAAGCCCGCCGGTAAAATATTTCATTCTTTGCAATTCTACCTGCGCATGCAAATGGTTGAAAAGCAAATAGGTAGCACCAAACGCGAAGTCCTTTGCATCATATTCTGCGATCACTGTCAGATCAGGAGCAAAAGATGGAGCATAAGTGAGCCCTCCGGCTAATCCATTCAAGTGGTAATCCACTCTTCGGTTGTACAGATATGACAGATGCACACCTATCTTCTCCTTTCCAACCGGGATATGCTTGGTGGCTGCGACATAAAAACGGCAAAAATAGCCATTACCATCGGCAGAACCTACTTGCCCATCGCCTGACTCAGTATAAGGATCAGAAGTTCCCACTACAACAGCCGGCATGTGCTTCCACAATTGTCCTTCTTTCAAAACTCGCAAACGGGCAGAAAAATATCTGTCCTGATTCGTAAACTTCTTCTTTCCAACTTTCCAGTCAATCCCTATAGTCTGCGACTGAAACAGCGTACATGTATAGGCTATTTCGAGCCAGGGAAAGATAGTCACGTTCAAAAAGTAATTATACGTATGGTAATCCCATGTAGGAGGAGTTATCTCCTTATTTAGAAAATTTCCACCGATCATCACTGTCTTATCCCGTTGCATTTCTGCTGACGGAGCATGGAGCAAACCGGTAGTTCCGTACGTCAACTGAGCCGAAAGTGCCAAATGACAGCAAAGGAACAAGCCCATAAGAAGTATCTTTTTCATCATTACCTGCAGTTTCTATACTTTCGGTTCAACTCGTACTTTTTAATTCTCAACAATTACTTTTACCTCTGATTAGTCGTTAGATCCACCACCGGCGTTCGGGTTGAAGCCGTGAGAGTCATGAGAATCGTGAGAATCGTGGCTGTAATAGTTAGGATAGATCATTACGCTGTTCTGGTAAGAAACGATACCTTCATAATATTTGCCAGAGATCAGGAATGTCAGCTTCTTAGAAACCAATTGTCCTTTAACTCTATAGCCAATAATACCATAACCGCTCAATACGCTGATTTTAGCATAACCAACCTTCTGTACGAAACCGGCATTCTTATTCAAAGCTTTAGCAGCATTTGCAAGGAAAGCAGCCTGAATATCAGTAGAAACAGCGCCTTCTGCTCTTGTTGCAGGAGCAGCCACTTCTTTTACATCACCTGTAAGTTCACAACCTTCATTGTAGAAGTAAGGAACCAAGATAGCGGCATCTTTAACAGAGTTTGCAAATTCAAACGGAGTAGTAACCAAAATCGATCCATCAGCCTGAGCCTCAGCAGTAGTAGCTCCAGTAGTAACGTCACCGGTCAACTCTTTTGTAGTTTCCAGACCAGCCTTTTCCTCAGCTGTAGCTGTTGCGCCATCCCACATATTCTTAACTGTTTCAGCAGAAGGTTTAGCTTCTTCAGCTGCTTTAGTTACCAATGCTCCGGCTTCAGATTCAGTAACATCAGTCTTAGGATCAGTCGGAGAAACTACCGGAGGAATAGTTGCTGCTTCAACAGAAACCAAAGCAACGTCTACAGTAGCAACACTTGTCTGGCCGTCACTAACCTGGTTCAGGTATACTTGTCTTGTTACAGAATAATAACCGGTTGCAGAAACTTCCAAGCTATATCCTTCTGCTTTATAAGTAACTTCTTTGTTGAATGTAGCTCCAACTGATTCGCCACCCAATGTAACTTTAGCAGTAGTCAAAACCTGACCTGTAGTTGCGTCAGTAATAGTACCGGCAATATAATACTTTGCAGGGGCTGGTTTTGTTGCTTCATCAACTTCTGCTTTCTCGTAGCAGCTTGTAAACAGTGTACCGCAAACTGCCAAAACGGCTAACGCTAACTTAGCGCCATTACCGAAAAATTTACTTTTCATTTTCATCTCAATAAAATTAAAAATTTAATAATTCTGATTTTACAAAATATGGATTAAAACTATTATCATTCATTACATTATCACTTGCCTGAGAGTTATACCCTTTACCATATATACGTTCATTACCCGCATTATATTGGAATCCGAAATTATTAGGCATTACTCTTGGGATATACCCCTTTCTCTTATATTTGTATGGAGGCAAAGCTATCTGAAACAAGAAACCTCCATTCAGTCCTTTATTACCTGCATGTTGCACTTTCATTCCATAAAAGCCAATAGAGGCATAGCGAAAATGGCGAACCATATCAAAACGGACTCCATATTCTTCCTCCAAATATCGCTCTCCTTTTAAACTAAACTGTGTATTGTATTTCGGCCAATAGAAATTAGCTCCGATAGAACCGGTCAGAGTCCATTTGGTACCATGATAAAAGGCCCAATCTTCAAAATACCCTCTTCCGGTATACCCGATACGCGCATCTACTGAAAAGCGCTCATCTTTAAAGAAGTGTTTTGCTTTTAAATCACCTCCCCAGCGAAACTTATTAAAAAATCCGACTGAGGCGGTCAGAAATGTGCGTTGAGGCAAACGCACTGTCTGTGACAAAGTCACAAATCCGGGACGGATCTGCTTATACCTTTGACCATAATCATTATAGATAGGGAAAATCACTTGTCCGGTCAGTTTCATTCCCTTCCACAAAGAAACTTCTATGGCAGGAGAGACATTAACCACTATTTCATAGACCTTAGACAAAATATAGTTTCTGAATAATAATTCCGGATATACCACTATATCTACCTTAAACAAAGAACTGTTTTGCTTCTTAATACGTCTTGCCTGCTTCCATCCTTCTCCCAAATCATAACTTACATTCCAGTCGGCCCGATTTGCTTCAGCAATACTATCTCCTTTCATAGGCTGATAATAGAGAGATATCTGAGGTATATTATTGTCCAAAACTATTAACCTACATGGCTTATTTTCGGGTAAACCCATCTTTTGAATCAAATCAACAGCTTTACCTATTCCGACTCCTTCAAGACGATAGGCTGAATTCTGTATCACAAAAACCCGTTCCTCATTATCTTCTGTCCACCCTACATTCTCAAATCCCATTTTCACCAGTGCGTCAACAGTAGCCTCTCCTGTTTGACATACACCTTTTAAAGGGAGTAAACAGAATGATATGAGTAAAATTCTGAGCAAAGTAGCGTCAATTGTTATGTTTTTCCTCATGTAAGGGCTTTTGTGATTCATTTGTTTGCTTTAAAACTTATGTACCCTAAAAATTATAGATACAAAATATGGTGCAAAAATAGACACAATTTTAATAATACCAAAGAGTTTTACATGTTTTTTCGCAGATTTGTATCAGTTTTTTTTCATTCGAACTCCTGCTTACTTAAAAATAGACCAGAAAAACCATTTATAATCTTAAATAATATCCATCATATATTTTAGAATCACTAATAGAGCAAGTTATATAAATAAAGAAATGATAAAATAAAATAGAAATATATATTAATACTAAATTTCCAATAAAATACCGCTATATTACAAATTTACTAAATCCGGGTAAAATCAAGTAGTAGCTAATCTAACCAAATGCACAATTATTACCAACTAAAACAGAAATGCATCGGAAAGACCAGTATATATATAATAATGTATTCATATATTAATATAAACCTACTATATAAAGCAGTTGAATTAACAATGTTAACTACAAAAGCAGCCAATTATATTCTTAGATTTACGAAGTTAACCTTATGTATTTACGAAGTTAATATCTTGGGTTTACGAAGTTAACTTTAACACAGTGTTAAAGTTAACTTCGTAAACCCAAGATATTAGTATTTAATGTCACTGTTTGTCAACATCTTATGTCTTATTAGCTTTTTATCGTTACTCCACAACATTCAGGCATAAGATTGAGGTTCACATTTTCGCAACTACATACCCGAACCATTTATCACTCTCTCAAGTTATATCCGGAATCAGATCAATAGCTTTCTCTTTACTTTCATCTACTATCTTGGCATATATCTGAGTTGTTTGAATGTTAGTGTGTCCCAGGAGTTTGGACACGGTATAAAGATCAGCCCCAAGAGTAATCATCATCGTAGCATGAGTATGGCGTGCCGAATGAAATGTGATATGTTTTTGAATACCGGCTTTAGCAGCCCATCTTGGCAATATCTCATTGGTCCTTCCTAAACTGATCAGTCCTTTGAATACTTTCTCTGTATCCTGAGCCTTCCCACGGACCGGGAGTTGTTTTAAAGCTTCATTACTCAAAGGAAGCGAAAGGAGTTCCTGAGTTTTCTGCTGTGTCATATGCAGTTCTATTTTCCCTATCTTATTTTTTTTTAGATTTCCCCATGTAAGTGCCACTATATCACTATGTCTCAACCCACAAAAACAACTAAATAGAAAAGCCCTCTTCAAAGTCTTATTATGAAAATCCGTTTGCGATAATGTTTTAACTTCATCAATAGTTAAAAAGGCCCTTTCGGTTCTTTTACGTTTAGGTTTTTCCTCTTTTTTTATCTTATCCATCGGGTTTGAGATTATAATTTCATCAATTATGGCACTATTAAGGCAATAATGAAAAACTTTATAATAATATACCTGAGTATTGGCATTTATATGCTTTATACTTTTGCAATGCTTCTGAGTTGCAGTTTTCAAGTACTCAATAAAGCCGAGTATATACTTTTTATCTATCTGCCTAAGCTTAATACCTAATTTATCATAACGCTGGAGATGATATATCAAAGTATACATAGACACTTTTCTTGAAGTTTTTTCTATATCCCTGTCTGCCAAATACTTTATATAGTCTATCAGTGTTATATCCTTTTTCTCTTTTTGATGGTTAAAGCCATATATTCCATTCTGCAATTCTACAATTCTTTGAGCTTTCACCGCATTAGCAAGCTTCATAGTACTCTGATTTAAATCTTTGTCTTCCCGCGTATGCTCAGGTATTATATATAACTTTAAAAACTCATATTGTCTCTTTCCATCTATATATATATCTAAATATATAGACTCACAACCATTCGACAGACACTTGGTTCTAATTCTAACCGGTTCTTTAATCCTTACTTCTTTTTTCATATTATTTGTTTGCATGTTATTAGTTATAAATATAGACATTATTCCGTTATAAGTAACAAACAGGTAACAAAAGTCTCAGAAAAAAGATTTCTAAAGAAAAATGATTAAACGATATCCGCCTACGAAACTCAAATAAATCTCTGTTTTCTAATCACTTATCAATTTCACAAAGATTCTTTATGAGTCTTAATTAAAGTAGCAGCTCGGTAACATATATACTTCATGAAAGTAAAGATCAATCAGAATCATAATAAACCAAGCAAAAGTGATATCTATATAAAATACTATATATCAATATTATACAATCAAACAGCAAGTAAATCCATATTACGTAAACCCATATATCGATTTCCCGAAAGAAAGCCATGTCGAATTATCGTTTTGAATAACAACGTTCCTCAGATTTCTCTTTATTATCAGCCATCTAAAAAAGACAGTACCATAGATATTAGCAAACAAGACTGGGAAGTCAGCTATAATCTTGGAAATAGCTGGAACAAAGTAAAAAGGAATAAAAAAAAGAATAGCTCTTTGTATAAAGTAGATATCACAATATATCCGGAATTATCACTAAAAAATCTGGTAATAACGCAAATCTATCAAGTACTTTTCAATTTATCACCCGCCATAGAAGTCTCTTTATGGAGAGGGATGAAATTCACCGCTCAAATGGTGATTCCGGTATACAATGACGGATATGCCAGCAGATACGATAAAGTGCATCCGGGTTTCCTTGAACTATCACAAACGGTTCGTTTACCTTATAACTTATGGGCAACACTGTCTGTAGGTAATTTTAATAATAGCCGATATGGCATTGATTTCAATCTGATTCATCATTTCAACGATGAACGTTTCAGCGTAGAAGGACGTATAGGATATACCGGAACCGGATATTGGGAAGGTTTTACTATGCACTACGGCACAAAGATGCGTACAACATGGTCATTGGGAGGAAGTTTCTATTGGCCCCGCTATAATGTAGAACTAAATGCAAGAGTGGAACAATATCTACTGCAAGAAAAGGCGGTCAGAGTAGAAGCAATCCGGCATTTTCGCTATGCCTCTATCGGCTTTTATGCCATGAAAGCCAAGAATGTAAAAGCCAATGGAGGTTTCCGTTTCCAGATAGCCTTACCTCCTTACCGATATAAACGTAAAGGATATATCCCCCGGATCACACCCTCCAACAATATGGGAATGTCCTATAATGCAGGAAATGAACAATATTACTATAAAACTTATCGGCCGGCACCCGATGACAACATAATGAAGAATAATAGTTTTAATCCATATTTTGTAAAATCTGAGTTATTAAATTTTTAATTTTATTGAGATGAAAATGAAAAGTAAATTTTTCGGTAGTAGCGCTAAATTAGCGTTAACCCTGTTAGCAATGTGCGGTATGTTCGCAAGTTGCTACGAAAAAGATGAGATTGATGTACCTAAAGTGACCGAGCCTACAGCAACAACATATCGAGTTGCAGGTATTGTTGCAGATGCTGAAAGCAATGCTGTGATGGATGGTGTAACGGTAACCAATGTTACAAACTCAAAGTCAATGACCACCGCCGCAGACGGTAAGTACGCTTTGGAAGCCAAAGTAGGAGAAACCAACGTAGTGACTTTTGCTAAGAGCGGCTACAAAACAGTGACAAGCTCTGTATTTGTTACCAAACAGGAAAATGGTTCTATCGTTGCCTATACGATTGATGCCAGAATGGAAAAAGGCAAAGAAACAAAACCGACAATGGATGTAGAATATCAGATTGAAGGTTCCGTATTTGATGCAGAAAGCGGTGAAGCCGTAACTATTAAAGCTGCAACCATTCCGGGAGTACTGACAGCAACTATCCAGAATGGTAACAAATTCACAATGTCTAACGTAAGTCTGGGTCAGCATACAATCTATATTACTGCTGACGGATACAAACCGACTACTGCCAATGTTGCCATCAGTGAAGTAACAGGTCCGGAAGGCGAAGGCATTTTCATTGCAAAAACTCCGGTAACCGTTTCTATGCAGAAAAACGAAGTAGAGATTGCTCCTAAATATTATCTGTCAGGAAACATCTATAATCAAGATGGTGGTATGGTAACCAAGGCTGAAGTTACACTAAACCTTTCAGGATATGAAACTGTCGCAACTGCTTCCAACGGTTTTTATAAGTTCGAAATTCCAGCCGACAAGATAAAGGGGCTGACTAAAGCAACTGTAACAATCCGCCACAATAGCTATAAAATTTATGTATATACCGCATTTATAGCACCGGAAGGTAATGGTCAGGTATCTAACACCGTAGTCAACGTTACACTGATTCTGAAACCTGACACAGAAAAACCTGCTGATGACGATAATGTATTTATCGGCGGTAATGTAGAAATTGAAATTCCAACAGAAAATGCTGTAGAAGCTGCTCCGGAAAAAGCAGAAGGAGAAAAAGTACCGAGCAAGTCTGCAGTAGAAGAATCAATCAACAAGGTATTGGAAGCTGCAGGATCGGATATCAAGATAACTCCGGCACAAGCAGAGCAAGTGGTTAACACCATGGAGAAATACATCGCTAACGGAACTTTGACAGAAATCGATAAAGTAGCAGTTCTTCCGATCGAAAAAGAAACTACTTTCAAACTGGAATCTAAAGTGATCGATACCAATAACGACAAAGAAGAAACAGTTACTGACGAAATTGTTCTTCCGGCCAACACAGTGGTTATCTTCACAAGCGGCGTGGCAAGTACTCTGAACATCAGCCGCACCGACGAAGGTAAGGAAGGTGCTTCTATCCGCGAATATGACGGTACTCCTACCGGTACTATCTTCGTTACTCCGATGGAAGTGAAGTTCACACCTGCAGTTGTTGTTGCTCAGGGAGAAACTCCTGAAGTTGCACTGGCTACTCTCTACTTCAACGAAAAGACCAGCACTTGGGAAGCTGAAGAAAACTACGCAACTTATCAGAATGGTGTATTTGTAGGCAATGTCCACCACTTCTCTAAGTTTAAATTCGGTTTTGAAGAAGCTGACAGCCAAGCTGATGCAGAAGCTGCATTAGACACTATGAATTTTGATAAGGCATGCTACACTGAAGGTGAAACAGCTAAAGTAAAAATGGAAATCAACTGGAAGGGTGGCATCAAGTGCGAAAACGGTGCTTCTGTAGAAGAAATCGTTAAGAAAGCTCATTCTTCTTTGACCTCAACCACCATCAAGATGGTTGCTGCTGCTTTGGAAGAAGCTATTAAAGATGACAACGCTAATGTTACTCCGGGAGCAGCCTTTACAGATAAAAAATTCACATACGAACTGGAAGTGCCTGCTTACACACAGTTGACCGGTTTCAAGGTAACAAGAAACGTTATCAAAACGACTTATACATTACCGTTTGCCGTTTACAACAAAGCGACCAAAGCTATTGAAAAGAAAACAGCTACAGTTACAATCAGCAAGGTTTCTTCAGTAGTAGTGGAAACTATAGAAGCAATCGGTCACGGACATGGTCACGGACACGGTGATGATCTGAATGCCGGTGGTGGTATCATCATCTCTGAATAATCGAGAAAATAAATGTAGTAATTGAAATCATTGAACCGAAAGCGTAGAGAATGTATACAATAAATTTAAAACGAATCTTCATCGTATCGCTATTTATAGCTATACCCTTTATGCTTTCGGCTCAATTGACCTACGGTACTACGGGATTACTGCATGCCCCTTCGGCAGAGATGCAAAAGGATAAAACAGTGATGCTGGGTGCTAACTTTATGAATAAGGAGATAACTCCTCCGACGTGGTATTATCATACGTACAATTACTACCTGAATGTAACCATTCTACCTTGGATGGAAGTGGCATATACTTGTACTTTGTTCAAGGCAGAAGCTCTTGGATTAAAGCCTTATGGTTACTCAGGGTTCACCAATCAGGACCGGTATTTTTCTCTCAGATTACGGGCATTGAAAGAGGGACAGTTCTGGAAATACATGCCCGCTGTGGTAATAGGAACCTCCGATCCTTTTACCTCGTCCGGTGACGGAGTTGTCGCCCCGACCGAAGGTAACGGATATTTCAGCCGTTTCTATGTCGCAGCCACCAAACATATCCGATTGGGATCAGAGACAATAGGAGTACACCTCTCCTACCTTTATAACAAACGGATAGAATACAAACTGAATGGGATCGCGGCAGGTATCAGCTACAATCCGTCTTTCCATCCGCAATTGAGATTGATTGCCGAATATGATTCGAAAGATTTTGCGTTAGGTGCCACCTATTTGCTTTTCAACCATCTACACGCACAAGTGGAATTACAAAAGATGAAGTACGTTACGGGAGGATTGACACTCCAGTTCCGCTTGTCCGGGAAAAATGGAATAAAAAAGCAAAAACGAAACAAAGAGTTAAAATAAAAAATGAAATAACATGAAAAGTAGAATAGCAATATTGTCTTTACTGTTGACAGGCGCAGCCATCTCCGCCTCAGCCCAGACCAAAGAGCATTATTATAGCGAGAAAGCTAAAGATAATATCTTTATCAGTGTGGGTGTGGGAGCACAGGGATGTGTAAACCCTGACAACTTTGATTATGGCTTCGGACATGCCATAACTCCGCTGATCCATGCATCAGTCGGTAAACTGTTCAACCCTATCTGGGGTATCCGCGGTCAGGTAGCCGGATGCTGGAGCACATTATACTCCGAATACGGCATGCCGGAAGGAGAATATAACAAAATGAAGAATAAAAAGTACTTCACTTTGCGTGCCGACGGATTGTTCAATTTGTCAAATGCCATCGGAGGCTACAACCCCGACCGTTTGTTCACCGTATCAGTGTTTGCCGGTCCGGGACTTACGTTTGCCAAGGCTTATGGCAACCAGGATAAACTGGATGCACTGATTAATGGTTCTGTTGGTCTGATGGGACAATTCAACATCAACAAATACCTGGACATTAATGTAGAGGCAAGAGGAGAAGTTTCCCCTTCCGTATTCGGACGCTATAGCTCAGCTCATACGGATGGCGCTGTTTCTCTGACAGCAGGTGTTACTTACACATTCGGAGGTAAGAGATTCGTATCTTGTGGTGCCCAGGTAGACCAAAGTGCTATTAACGAAGAGTTGAATCGTTACAGAAGTGAATTGTCAAAAGCTCAGTCTGACTTGGCTGATGCTAAGAACGCACTGGCTAACGTGAAACCTGTAACAAAAGAAGTTGTAAAAGAAGTTGAAGTAGCCGGTCCTCGTGCTGTTTTCTTCCAGATTGGCAAATCTAAAATCGATGACTACGGCATGGTTAACATCCAGTTGGCAGCTAAGATCCTGAAGGCTAATCCGGATAAGAAATACAAAGTGGCAGGCTATGCAGATGAAGCTACCGGTAGTGCAAAGTGGAACCAGAAACTATCTGAAGCACGTGCCCAAGCTGTATATGACGCTCTTATCAAAGAAGGCGTAAGCAAAGATCAACTGGAACTCATCGGTTTCGGTGGAACTGCCAACATGTTTGGCAAGAACTTCCTGAACCGTGTTGTAATTTTAGAATAATAGGGTTTCGATTTCCTAATAGAGCGGGAAACAAATTGCTCTATACTTTGAAAAGGTACGTCGCTGAGACGTACCTTTTTTTCTTGCCTTGTCAAGTCATGCCCCTCTCCGGAATATTTTCTTCCAATGTAAACTAACAAAAAAAGATGTGTCCATTATTCATGAACACATCTTCGCTTATCCTTTTCGTCTGACAGAGTCCTAATATACTAACTTCACATTGTCAATATAGAGCGAGTTTCCAGGCGATCCGATATATGCACCACCATGACTGGACGTAAACTGGAGTACCATATGTGTCGGTACATCGTCAGCTTCTCCCCATGCTACTTCATGGATTGGGACACTCTCCCCCTTACTGTTCACCGTAAAATACTCAGAAGCCTGAAGACGCATCATATGAGCCTTATATGCCGGATCATTAGTTATATCGCCATACATAATATTGTAAGTGGCACCATTTTTCCAATCAGTCGAATGATAATAATAGTTCACCATTGTCCCGATACGTTTGGCATATACATTCCCTTTGGCATCTTCCCAACGTTTCTGCAACAACAAAATAACAGCAGGGAAATCCTTGCCCGGCACGTCTGTTATCTTACTGAATCCCGTTGCCCGTATGCGGTTTTCACGATCGGACATTTTCACTTTATAGTCAAACTGGATAGCTGACGGACGTTCGGTAAACGGCACTCCCATCTGTAACATTTTATTAGGATTCTTAGTGCTTTTAATCGGTTCATGTACTGTCCCCAGAAACATAGATCCTGCCGCCAGAACTGTGATATCTACAATTCCGAGCACTTTCACACTCTCCATACGGGTATCCAGACGTGCACAAAAGCCATCTCCTCTTGCTTCAGGAAACACCGAAGTATTGGTCTTCGTAATCCCTGACACGCGTGCCATAACGTTAGAAGTAGCCCATGGAGACCCTCCTTTATTCGTATAAGGTTTCGCACCTACAATGGTTTCCGTAGGTCCAATGGCATATACTTTTTTGGTATTTCCACCAATAATACCCGATTCTTTTATCTCACGTGTCACCCACTGATCCATATTCCCAAAAGAGAACATCTCCACCTTCTGCTGCGCCACAGCAGGAGCAGAACACAAAGTTACCAGACCTGCCACCCATAAGCGATATGTCTTCTGAATCATCTTTCCTCCTTTCTTTTATAAACTATAATCCCATTGCTTCAGTGCAAAATCCCAATGATCCTGCACCAGCTGAACAGTACGGTCATCATACTTATATTTGTTTTTCTTATATCCTTTTTTACCTCCCACATACTTTTCTATTGCACCACGTGCTTCGGAGAATCCGGGAATATCCAAAGCATGATAAATATTCTCAGTCATTCCCATAGCGTCTGCCTCAAAATCCTCAAATTTCACTTCCATCAGGTTTCCCTTGGGAATGAACTGCTTATCAGCTTCATATTTATGGTACAATTTAGCATAAATGGAAAGAATATTGTCCTCCAACTCGGCGGGAGTAATATCCTGCAATTTCAATGGCTGAATCGTATTGGTAAAGAAACTCCGTGTAGATTCAAATACTGTATACGGATTGCGCATCAGATAAACAAACTTCGCATTGGGGAACATTTTCACCAGCTCCTTCACCCGTCCTGTATGAGGGGGATTCTTACTGAGAAACTGGGTACCTTGCGTATTCCATAAAGAAATCTTGATCAACTTGGTAAATGTCTCCTCAAAAACCTTCAATTCAGCTTCGCTGATATCATCAAAAAGCAAATATTTATCAGCATATTCTTGCTGGTATTTGGGTAGGAACCAGAAATTATAGTAGGTATAAGGCATCATATTGGCAAGTGCGAACTCTTCTTCCTGCGGTAAATCGACGGCCAGTTCCATATTATCCGTCGGACGCTTATCCGGCATAAGCCAACTCATATTTTTCTTGAAGAACGGCTGGCCCCACATCATTAAATGTGGAAATACGGTTTGATAAGTCGTGTTATAGCCGAAATGTGTATCGCATGAAAAAACATTGTGCACAAAAGTAGTTCCACTACGCCAGTGACCAAGAATAAAAACCGGATCATGCTCTAATGGTTTATCTGCCAGTATCTTCTCATAACGCTTATCCTGAAGAGGGGCCAAAGTAGACAGTAAACGGCAAACAGCCTTTGTCAGACGATATTTACCTTTATAGGGCGCATCGACCTCCCTTCCTCCCGTAATAGCTTTAAATGTTTGCCAGTCTGCACCCACCAGAGTATTTATAGGAAGTTTATTAAATTCAAGTAATCCCATAATAATGTGTTAGTTGTTAATGTGTCAACAGGCCGTAACCAGCCCGTCGGCACATCGAATCATTATTTACTTTTCTATTCTGACTTCGAAACCTTGTTCACTCAACGATTTCACAGCCTTTTCAATCGCTTCATAATGCTCAGTCGTTATGCCCAGTTTTGGCAGGTTCAGAACCGGAAGATCATCAGAAGCATTCATGTCTTTTCTTTCAACCCGATCGATAATCATCCCCACAGCACTGGTATTATTGGTAATCGGATCAATCAGAATGAACGAGCCACACGATTTATTCTTCTGATACGGATCAAAGAACAACTCTTTGGCTGTAGTAAACACCACACGTGCTATTTCGTTCAAAGAAAGGAAAGGGACAGATGAATGTTCCATCGTATTGACATCCACTTTATACTTAATGCTATCAATACGGGTACGGCTAACGTTCGTTGTCTGTTTGATAAAGAACGATTTGTTGACATCCATCGGTTCTTCATCCATCCACACCAACATCGCTTCAAAATTACGGTCTACAATAGGCAGGTTGTCCGGATGAACCAACATTTCTCCTCTCGATACATCTATTTCATCTTCAAGTGTCAGTGTAACCGACTGTGGAGGAAAAGCATACTCCTGTTCACCATCAAAAGTAACAATACTCTTAACATGAGATACCTTACCGGAAGGCAAAGCCATCACTTTATCCCCTTTACGTATAACACCGGATGCCACCTTACCGCAAAACCCGCGGAAGTCAAGATTCGGACGAAGTACATATTGTACGGGAAAGCGGAAATCATCAAAATTATTATCACTGTCGATATGCACCGTTTCCAGAAAATCGAGTAAGGAGAGTCCTTCGTACCACGGAGTTCTTTCCGACCTATCCACCACATTGTCTCCATCGAGTGCCGAAAGAGGAATGCAGGTTACATCAGGAATCCCCAGAGGAGCTACAAACTTTTTATACTCTGTTACTATTTCGTTGAAACGCTCTTCCGAAAAATCGACCAAGTCCATCTTATTGACTGCCAACACCACATGCTTGATTCCCAACAAAGAAACCAGGAAGGTATGACGTCTTGTCTGAGTGATCACTCCCATGCGGGCATCTACCAGAATAATAGCCAGATTGGCCGTAGAACCACCGGTTATCATATTACGGGTATACTGTTCGTGCCCCGGAGTGTCAGCAATGATAAATTTGCGGTTATTGGTAGAGAAGTAACGATAGGCCACATCAATCGTAATGCCTTGTTCGCGTTCGGCCTTCAGCCCATCCAGCAACAGAGCATAATCAATGTGTTCTCCTGCATTACCCAACCGTTTACTATCGCGTTCCAGCGCATCGAGCTGGTCTTCATACAATTTCTTGCTATCGAACAGCAGTCGCCCGATCAATGTAGACTTTCCATCGTCTACCGAACCTGCCGTCAACAGACGCAGCAAATCTTTCTGTTCGTCTTTATCCAGAAATGCTTTTATATCTAATTTATCTGCCATAGTTGTAATATTTAAAAATATCCTTCGCGTTTCTTCTGTTCCATGCTACCTTCCTGGTCGAAATCAATAACGCGGGTTGTACGTTCGCTCTTGGTAGTAGTCATCATCTCTTCCACAATCTTCTCAATGGTGTCGGCTTCGCTCTCGACAGCACCTGTCAACGGCCAGCACCCCAACGTACGGAAACGTACCATTTTCATCTCAATCTGATCACGATATTTCTCCGGCAGACGCTCATCATCAGCCATAATCAGATTTCCGTCCATCTGCACCACAGGACGCTCCTTGGCATAATACAATGGTACAATCGGAATATTCTCCAAGCGAATGTATTGCCAGATATCCAGCTCGGTCCAGTTGCTCAACGGAAACACACGTATGCTTTCACCTTTATGTACGCGGGCATTGTAAATATCCCACAGTTCCGGACGCTGGTTTTTAGGATCCCATTGATGAAACTTATCACGAAAAGAGAATATGCGCTCTTTGGCACGTGATTTTTCTTCATCACGGCGGGCACCGCCAAATGCGGCATCAAATTTATATTTATCGAGTGCACGCAGCAAAGCTTGTGTTTTCATCAGGTCGGTATGTACCTTACTTCCATGTGTAAACGGTCCTACTCCCGCATGAAAAGCTTCCATATTGCTTTCCACAATCAGATTCCAACCATACTTTTTAGCATATTCATCACGGAACTGAATCATTTCCTTAAATTTCCATTTAGAATCGATGTGCATTAAAGGAAACGGCACCTTGCCCGGATAGAAAGCTTTCTCGGCGAGGCGTACCATGACCGAAGAATCCTTTCCGATGCTATACAGCATAACCGGATTCTCAAACTCCGCCGCCACTTCGCGGATAATGTGAATGGACTCGGCTTCGAGTTCCTTTAAGTGGCTTAATTTATATTCCTCTTTCATTGTTATGATTATTTCTTCATCTATATTCTATTCATGTCTGCTCACACGGGGCAATACAATGTCCAACAGACGCTTGACTGACTCTTCAAGTGAAAGTGTTGAAGTATCAAGTGACAAGGCCGGATGCTCCGGAGCCTCAAATGGAGCGGATATCCCGGTAAAGTTTTTTATTTCTCCCCTGCGGGCCTTGGCATACAACCCCTTCACATCGCGTTTCTCACATTCGGCAAGCGGAGTGCTGACAAATACTTCTAAAAAATCATCTTGCCCGATAATGCGGGCTGCCATCTCGCGGATATCATTATTAGGACTGATAAAAGCAGCAATCGTAATAATACCGGTATCAATAAAAAGTTTGGAAACCTCAGCTATACGACGAATATTTTCCACCCTGTCGGCTTCAGAAAAGCCTAAATTATTGTTTATCCCCGTACGGATGTTATCTCCGTCCAAGATACGGCACAACAATCCACGTTTATGCAATTCGCGTTCCAAAGCAATTGCAATCGTACTTTTGCCCGATCCGCTCAGACCGGTAAACCAAATCATCACGCCATGCTGCCTCAGGAGTCCTTCTTTATCCTGCCGGGTCAGCATCCGGTCGAATATTGGATATATGTTATTATTTTCTTCCATTATAATATGTTAGATGTTGTTTCAGTCATTAAAACGGCCAGATTAAAGGAATCAGGAAAATAGAAATCAGGAATGTTATAAGATTTAAAGGTAATCCGATACGGACAAAATCCATAAACTTATAGTTACCGATACCTTGTACGATCAGGTTAGTCTGATAACCAATCGGTGTAGAGAAACTGGCCGATGCAGCCATACAAATGACCACAAAGAACGGCATCGGATCGACTCCCAACTGGGTTGAAAGCGACAAAGCCAACGGAAAAGCCAACGCAGCGGCCGCATTGTTTGTAATCAGTTCCGTAAACAGATTGGTAATAATAAATAGAACCGCCAGCAATACATGGGGACCGTAATCATCGCTCATGCCGATTATGAACTCTGCCACCTTATCGGCCACTCCCGAGTTCACCATTGCCTTACTGATGGCAAAAGCACAAGCGATCGTTATCAAAATATCCCACGAAATATATTTAGTGTACTTGCGTGCCGGGAAAATTTTAGTCCAGGCCATGATAATAGTAGTAACGGAAACAAAGAAAAACATATCCAGTTTCATGTCCGGAAACATTTCCTTCACTATTGGAAGTTCTCCGATAGTAGCACCTGCTATCATCAGAATCAACAGAATCAATGCAAACCAGCGTTTCCCTTTTCCCGGTACAGGTTCGTTATCATTGCCGTTGGCCAACAACACAAACACAGAAGATTCTCCCCAAGTAGGAATAAATGTATCATCTGCCATCACTACCAATGTATCACCTTCACGCAAAACAACCTCTTCCAGGTTATTGACGAACCGCTGTCCGTTGCGTTTCTTGATTTCTTTGACCTCAGCACCATAATGACGCTTGAAATTAAACTCACCCAACGTTTTATTAATACCCGGAAAACGGGCACCAAGCACAGCTTCCACCCGGTGGAGTTTATCTCCTTCTTCTATCTCCTCATCAGGTACGGCCGTATCGGGACGTGCATCAGGGAGCAACTTTTTAGAAAAAGCAAACAGATAAATGATGCCGGCAATTGCAATAAAGATCCCCACTTTACCCAATTCAAACATCGTAAATCCTTCATGTCCGGATTCCAGTATCATTCCGTGCACAACCAAGTTGGTAGACGTACCGATCAAAGTACAAATACCTCCCAATATAGTCACATACGAAAGAGGAATTAAGAATTTGGTAGCAGGTAAGTGGACGGTACGCGCCCATCGTTTAATGATTGGAGCAAAAATAACAACAACCGGAGTATTATTCAAAAAAGCCGAAATAAAGGCAACGGAAGGTAATAAACGCAATTGTGCCCTGAATACCGTCGTTCGCTTCTGAGGAAGCAACTTTTTAATGACCTGCCCCAACGCTCCCGACTGGCGGATACCCTCGCTTACCAAAAAAAGCAGGGCTACGGTTATCATCCCTTTATTACTGAATCCCTCGAGCATCTCCTTCGGAGTCAAAATACCTGCACAGAGAAACAACACCACTACTGAAAAAAGTATCATGCCGGGACGCATCTTGTCCAGAATCAAAGCAATAACCATCCCCAATAAGGATAATAACACAAACGCAATTTCAAATGTCATAAACGCAAACAATTAGTGGTTTATCTTCTCTTCTCAACAATAAACCAAGGATTCAGCAAATTTTCTTTATTATACTGCAAGGGAACATCTTTTTTATCCGCCTGATAAACCTCCATTCCCGCAGCACGTGCTATAGCATGTCCGGCAGCAGTATCCCACTCCATAGTAGGAGCAAAACGAGGATAAACATCCGCTTTACCTTCAGCAACCAAACATATTTTAATAGAACTGCCACTGGATATCAACTCCACATCGCCGTGTTTCTGCTTCAATGCCTCAATGTATGTCTCTGTCTCCGGAGTCAGATGTGAACGGGAAGCAACAACCACAAATTGATTTTGCCGACCGCCCTGCGGTAGCCGTACGGAAGCGGCAATCAATTTATCAAGTGTGGCATTATCCTCTAAAGCTGTAATATCCGACAATTTATAAGCACCGATCTCTTCACCGGCAAAATAGAGTTCTTTTTTCACCGGCAGATAAATAACTCCGATAATAGGAACCCCCGCTTTCACCAAAGCTATGTTCACTGTAAATTCACCGTTTCGCTTGATAAATTCTTTCGTACCATCCAAAGGATCGACAATCCACAACATTTCCCACTTACGACGGGTATCATAATCCAAATGTCTCCCTTCTTCGCTCAGAACAGGAAAAGGAGTTTCATTCAAAATAGTGGAAATTATTATATGTGCTTTCCGGTCAGCAATGGTCAAAGGAGAATTGTCAGCTTTCCGCTCTATTTCGAAGTCCGAAGCCGGATCGGTATAAATAGACAATATCTCCTCTCCTGCTTTCAGGGCTGCATCAACAGCAATAAATAAGTATTTATGTTCCATTTTATTACGCAATTAAAACCTTGTTTCCGACAAGGCGTAAAATCCCCAGGTAAATAGAGACACAAAAGTAAAAACTTTATCTCTTTAAAAAGTTTTTAAATAGCTAATTATAACTTCTTTTAGTAGAAACCGGCAAAACCCTAAAAAACCTTTCATATCAAAAAAACTATTCAGCTATACCTCCAATTTTTTATATGACACAGACAGTGCTAAAAAGAAGCTTCAAAGATAAAACATACGCTCCAAACAACTTCTCTGACGGAGCGTACAAATTAACATTGTTAATTCCTCTTTTGTATCATTTGCTTTCCATTCACAAACATCAAACCTTTTGCATCAAAAAGACTTGATATTTACCCACAAAAGACTTGGTTTAACACAATGTTAAACCAAGTCTTTTCCAAGCTTAAAACAAGCACCGCCATATCACTGGTTATAAGCAAAATAGTACAATACAGCCTTCTTTATCTAAAGAATCTTTATCTTATAGTTTCGGAAAAGATAATTGCTATTTAAGCAAGTAGCAACTCTCCCATCTGAATATATGAAAATAACGAACGGTAATTATACAGCTTAAAAGATGATTTATATAAAGAGTTTGCAAGCCTCTTGCGAGTATTAGACTTTTTTAATAACTTCACGCCGTACTCCGCAAGGATTACGAAACCAACCTATTAAGATTTAAAATCAAAAAAAAGAAAACACCAATAACTGATTATCAAAACCTACCACAATGAAGAAAAGCATTATTCTGCTATTTATCAGTCTACTTTTATCCCCGCTATGCATTAAAGCGCATCAGCCAGAATTCTCCACCGCCGGATTTTTCCGATTGGCCGATTCCGGTCGGGAGATCTATTCCATGAATCCTGCATGGCGCTTTTATAAAGGAAATTGCGTTGGCGCCGAAGCTGTTAACTTCAACGATCGATCATGGGAGGTAGTTTCCTTGCCCCATGGCATCGAATACTTGCCTACTGAAGCCAGCGGCTGTGTTAATTACCAAGGTGAAGTATGGTATCGCAAACATTTTACACCGGATGCAACCTTGAAAGGCAAGAAATTATTTCTGCACTTTGAAGCCATTATGGGTAAAAGTAAAATATATGTAAACGGTAAACTACTATCCGAACACTTTGGAGGTTATCTACCTGCAGTTGTCGATGTGACAGATGCCCTGGAATTTGGCAAAGACAATCTGATTGCCGTATGGGCCGACAATAGCAATGACCCTAATTATCCCCCGGAAAACAACAGGAAGTGCTGGACTTCACTTATTTCGGAGGAATATACCGGGACTGCTGGCTGGTGGCACATAATCAGATATTCATTACCGATCCGAATTATGAAAACGAAGAAGCAGGCGGAGGATTATTCGTCGCTTATGACAATGTATCGGATCTCTCGGCCGAAGTATTGCTCAAAATACAGATTCGGAACTCCGGAAAAAAAGCTTTTAAAGGAGTCGTCGAATACGAGCTTCAACAACCGGACGGACAACAAATAGCTTTTCTGAATTCCGTCATTCGTGTCAAATCCGGTAAGGCAGCCAGTTCATCTGATAAGCTGACGGTAAAAAATCCAATGTTGTGGAGCCCGGAGACACCTACACTATACAATCTGATTGTCCGCGTTCGTGACGAACAGGGCAACGTAATAGACGGATACCGCCGCCGAATCGGGATCCGCAGCATCGAATTCAAGGGAGAAGCCGGATTCTGGCTGAACGGAAGGCCTTATGAAACACCATTGATAGGAGCTAACCGCCATCAGGACTTCGCGATAGTGGGCAATGCAGTGCCAAACAGCATTCACTGGCGCGATGCCAAAAAGCTGAGAGATGCAGGGATGAAAGTAATTCGTAATGCACATTGCCCGCAAGACCCGGCTTTCATGGACGCTTGCGATGAACTTGGACTGTTTGTAATTGTCAATACACCGGGTTGGCAATTCTGGAACGATGCCCCTGTCTTTGCGCAACGGGTATACAGTGACATCCGGAATATGGTTCGACGGGACCGTAACCATCCCTGCGTATGGATGTGGGAACCAATCCTGAACGAAACCTGGTACCCGGCCGACTTTGCCCAGAATGCACATGATATAGTAAAAGCAGAGTATCCGTATCCATATTGTTACAGCGGATGTGATAGTGAAGCCAAAGGAAAAGAGCATTTCCAAATACTTTTCACCCATCCGCTCAATGGAGGCGGAGGAGCCTACTCAACCAACCATATCAAGAAACAGATCACTTACTTCACACGTGAATGGGGTGATAATGTAGATGACTGGAATTCTCACAACTCTCCCAGCCGGGTGGCACGCAACTGGGGTGAACAAGCCATGCTTATACAAGCGCAACATTATGCTTGCCCACCTTATAAATATACCAGCTATGATGCCTTATACCGCACTCCCCGACAACATGTAGGAGGCTGTTTATGGCATTCGTTCGACCATCAACGCGGTTATCACCCCGATCCGTTCTACGGAGGTGTGATGGATGTATTCCGACAACCCAAGTATTCTTACTATATGTTTATGTCCCAACGATCTCCCCGGAAAGAGAAGCGTCTTTTCAAGACAGGTCCGATGGTTTATATCGCCCATGAAATGACCCCGTTCTCCGGTAAAGATGTCACAGTCTATTCTAACTGCGACGAAGTGAGACTTACTTATCTCAAAGGTGGAAAAACACAAACCTATGTCCGCACCCCGGAGAAAGAAGGGATGCCTTACCCCATCATTACTTTCAAAGACGCATACGACTTTATGCAAGACAAAGCATTGTCACGCCAGGGCAAACAGGCCGACGTATACTTATTGGCAGAAGGGCTGATAGACGGCAAAGTAGTAGCTACGCATAAAGTTTATCCGGCACGACGACCGGAAAAACTACTCTTATGGATAGATAATGAAGGAGTAGATCTGAAGGCAGATGGTTCTGACTTTATCACTGTTATAGCTGCCGTTGCCGACAAGAATGGTAATATCAAACGTTTGAATAACTATACCATCAAATTTCAGGTAGAAGGTGAAGGACGTATCTTAGGCGGCGCAAATAACTTGGCTAACCCGGCATCTGTTCGTTGGGGAACGGCTCCGGTACTGATTCAATCTACTTTAAAACCCGGCAAAATCAAAATCACGGCCAGTGTTTTATTCGAAGGGTCACAAATGCCAAGTAGTGCCGTATTAGAATTAGAAAGTAAACCGGGAACCTTCCCTCAAATTTACAGTCAGGAAGAATCTGCATTTATTCCGACCTTTACCGGACAAGGAACAAACAGTCTAACTCTAAAGTCAGAAACACAACTGGAAAAAGAAAGATTGCAGAAAGCTAAGAATGCCGAAAAACTGAAAGAAGTAGAACAGCAACAGGAGGAGTTCGGCGAAAAGAAATAATCACATCACTATTTGAAAAAGGCAGTAACTTCACAGTTACTGCCTTTATCCGGGAGCAAACATCTGTTGCTCCCGAAATTACCAAAAAGAATTTCTTTATTAATAGATTCTATATAACAACCAGGCACCCTGGAAGTCTTTTCTATTAGGATATTTAGCCTTGAAAGCATCACGTGCCTGTGCAGCAGAAGCTCTATCGGCAAATGTATTTACAATCACACGATACATGGCTGTTTCAGCATTAAAAGCAATAGTTGCATTATAACCTTCTTTATCCAAAAAATCTTTCAGACCTTCTGCATTTGCTTTCAAACCAAAACTACCGCATACTACGCTATAATCTTTCAATCCATCGGCACCTGAAACCACTGTTACCTTTTCCTGACGAACGCCTGCAGCATTATCAACAGCTTTTTTAGTTTCTACCGGAGCAGTAACCACCGGAGTGACCTCTACGGGAGCTTCTACCTGCGGTTCAGCCAATTCCTGTTGTTTAGCTTTCTCGTACGCCTTTTTATAAGCGCTTTCGCTGGATTTACATGAAGCAAATGCCAAGGCAACGCATACGCCCATCCCTAATACTACTAATTTTTTCATAATCTATACACATTTAGTTAATAATTTCGTATCCACTGTTTGAAGGGGACAAAATAATAGAATTTTTATCACCCCACAAAACAATCTTCCTAAAAAACACCTTTTCAGAAATCTCAGCAATCCTTTTTCTTATAAGAAATCGTACCGGTGGCCTGATAAGTGGGCATCACCAATACCTCGGCTATCTGTATATGCTCGGGGGCAGAAGCAGCATAATAAACGGTTTCAGCAATGTCATCTCCGGTCAGCGGACGAATGCCCTTATAAAAAGCATCGGCAGCATCTTTATCTCCACGATAACGGACGACCGTAAAATTAGTTTCCACCATTCCCGGTTTTATATTCGTAACCCGCAGGGGAGTATCTACCAAATCGATCCGCAGACCGTCCGAAAGTGCTTTGACGGCAGCCTTAGTAGCGCAATACACACTTCCACCGGGATAGGCTGCATCACCGGCTATCGAACCGATATTAATAATATGTCCGCGGCTACGCTCCACCATTCCGGGAACCACCATACGCGTGATAGCCAACAATGCCTTAATATTGGTATCAATCATAATATCCCATTCGTCCAAATTTCCTTCAAACTCTTTGTCCACTCCAATCACAAGACCGGCGTTATTCACCAACACATCGATATTTTTCCACTCTTCCGGTAAAGAGGCCAATGCTGCGGAAGCCGCTTTGCGGTCACGTACATCAAACGGCAACAAACAGACACGCACCCCATATTTAGTTTCCAGTTCCTTTTTCAGTTCTTCCAGCTTTGCCACATTACGGGCATTCAAGATCAAGTCCGAACCCTGTGAAGCAAACTTACGTGCACAGCCTTCACCAATACCGCTGCTTGCTCCTGTTATAAAAACGATTTTACCTTTCATTTCTCATATATTAATTTAGATTTCCCATATAATGAGACACAAAAGTACGCTTAAACCTCCGATGATATGCCCTACACCTTAGTTAAATAAGATTAAAGCATTACAGAAAAAAGGATTTACGTCTTACTATTGACCTATCTTTGTGCTATATAACATAACAGAGCCGAGAGGCTCATTCAATTATTGTACATGACATTTGAAAATTTGAATTTGATAGAGCCTATTTTAAAGGCTTTAAGACAAGAGGGTTACACCTCTCCCACCCCGATACAAGAACAGTCAATCCCCATTTTACTTCAAGGAAAAGATCTATTAGGTTGCGCTCAGACGGGCACCGGTAAAACGGCGGCTTTTTCTATCCCTATCTTGCAAAAATTGTATAAAACGGACCATCGCAAAGGGATCAAAGCATTAGTGCTGACACCAACCCGGGAACTTGCGATACAGATTGGTGAAAGTTTTGAAGCATATGGCCGTTACACTGGTCTGAAACATGCCGTTATTTTCGGCGGAGTAGGACAGAAACCACAGACCGACGCTTTACGGGGGGGGATACAGATATTGGTTGCAACTCCGGGCAGATTATTGGATTTGATATCACAAGGATTCGTTTCCTTGAATTCACTTGACTTTTTTGTTTTGGACGAAGCAGACCGAATGCTTGACATGGGATTTATCCACGATATCAAACGTATCCTGAAACTGCTTCCGACGAAAAGACAGACTCTGTTCTTCTCGGCTACCATGCCACCGGAAATAGAGACACTGGCAAACTCGATGTTGACAAAACCGGAAAAAGTGGAGGTAACCCCGGCTTCTTCGACTGTGGATATCATCTCTCAACAAGTTTATTTTGTCGAGAAAAAAGAAAAAAAAGACCTGCTGATTCACTTGCTGAAAGACGCCTCTATCGAGTCGGTACTTATTTTCACACGCACCAAATACGGAGCTGATAAACTGGCACGTATATTGACCAAAGCCGGCATCGGCGCAGAAGCGATTCACGGCAACAAAACCCAGAATGCCCGCCAACGGGCCTTGACCAACTTCAAGAATCACACCCTACGCGCCTTGATAGCAACCGATATCGCCGCACGAGGCATCGACGTAGATCAGCTATCGCACGTGATCAATTATGAGTTACCCAATGTACCGGAAACTTATGTGCATCGCATCGGACGGACAGGACGTGCCGGACATGAAGGTGTAGCCATCTCTTTCTGCGAATCAGAAGAACTTCCCTACCTGAAAGACATTCAAAAACTGATAGGGAAAAACATTCCTGTAGTGAAAGAACATCCGTTTGTCACTGCCGAAGGCGCCAAAGCTCAGGAAGAAAAACAAGAAGAGATTAAGGTCAAAGCAAAAGCCAACAAAGTATACCGTGGAAGTCGGGCGAACGGTGACTTCTGGAGACGGAAAAAACAAAAGCCTAACCAGCCTTCTTCTAATAAGCAAGAAAAAAGGAAATAATCCGTTGGCAATAGGGCAGATGTGATTTTCTTTCACATCAAAATATATAAATCAAGCCAATGATAAATAGAACCCAAAAGCGCCATATACACAGCCCCATGGTATGAGAAAAATCTTGGAGATTTATAACTCCAAGAAAACACTCCATATAAAAGTATAAAGAAGGTGCGTCATAACTCTTTTCACCACGGAGTGCCACAGAGTATCACAGAGTCTTTTTGTTAATAATCAACAACTTTAAATCGCCTCCGTGTTACTCTGTGTCCTCTGTGGTGAGTTTCGACACACACTCTTTATTAATTAAATATATCTCCCATACGAATATTCCCACAAAGAAGTGAATCTCCCGCTTTAGGGGCTTCAGATTTTAAACAGAGTATTATTTTCTAAAAAAATTAGGGCAAATAGAACAAGTTTTCAATAAAAATGTTAGCTTTGTAATATGATCATTTAAAAACAAAAGATTATGAAAGGACTTAATGTATTAGCAGCTTTTCTGGGTGGTGCAGCCGTAGGCGCAGCCCTGGGTATTTTATTTGCTCCTGAAAAAGGAGAAGATACTCGTCACAAAATCGCAGAGATTCTTCGCAAAAAAGGTATCAAGTTGAATCGTAACGAAATGGAAAATCTCGTTGACGAAATTGCAGCCGAAATCAAAGGTGAAGTAATTGACTAAATGAACAAGACCAAAACAGAGCTATCATGTTTACAGACGATAAAAGCATTGAAAATATCCAGCAACTGTTTGCTGAGTTCAAGAAGTTTCTTGTGCTCCAAAAAGAGTATACCAAACTGGAATTGACGGAAAAATTAACGATACTCCTATCCACGTTAATTATGATTTTAGTGCTTACTATCTTAGGTATGGTAGCCCTGTTTTATCTGCTTTTTGCCTTGGCTTACATTCTTGAACCATTAGTAGGTGGATTGATGGTAAGTTTCGGCATCATAGCAGGCATCAATATCATATTGATCGCCATCATTTATTTTTTTCGCAGGCAACTTATCATTTCACCAATGGTAAATTTCCTTGCAAACCTGTTTCTCAACGATCCCGATAAAAAATGAAGCAATGAACAACAGCACACCTACTCCCCAAAAAATTACGCTGGAAGACATTGCTCAGCGTAAACAAGAAATATTGCAGGATATCCGCAACCAGAAACAAGCCATGGCGGATACTACCCGCCGGATTTTCGCCCCCCTTGCACCTGCAGCTTCAAGTGGTAGCTCACTGATGCGTTCTTTCAATACCGGTATGGCTATTTTTGACGGCGTCATGCTGGGCATGAAAATGATCCGCAAAGTTCGCGGACTTTTCCGGAAAAGATATTAAAAAAACACCCGGACATACATCATTGTATATCCGGGCGTCTACTATTATCATGTGATATCAAGGAAGTCTTTACACGTACGTTTCCAGTAATTTCACATTGCCGCCTTGTGGAACAATCGTCACATCCTGAGTGGTGGCAGGAAGCAAAATCGTTTCTCCCGCACCAAGTGTCACCTCGTTGCCTTCATTATCGGTCATCAGACAAGAACCTTCTATACAAATGAAGATAACAAATGAATCCAGCTCTGAATAATCACAACTGATCTGCTCACTCATGTCATAAACCGACGTGGTAAAGTAAGGACAAGCCACCAACTCAACCGGTTCATCTTTCAGAGGTTCATATTTGGTACGATAGTCATCAAGCACTTCATAGTTGATTGCATCGAGTGCCTGGCTGGTATGCAACTCACGTGTTTTTCCATTCGCATCTTTACGATTGAAATCATAAATACGATAAGTAATATCCGAGGTCTGCTGGATTTCAGCGATGAATGCCCCCGCACCAATGCTATGGATACGTCCCGCAGGCAAAAAGAAAACATCGCCCGGATGGATTTCGTATTCCTGAAGCACATCTGTGATTGTATTATTGTACACGCGCTCTTTATATTCTTTCGGAGTAATCTGCTCAGAAAATCCCGAACGCAGTTTAGCCCCTTTATCGGCACCTACTACATACCACATCTCAGTTTTACCTTTTGAGTTGTGGCGCTTCTTAGCCAGTTCATCAGTTGGATGCACCTGTATAGACAGATCTTGCTTCGCATCGATAAACTTTATCAGCAAAGGAAACTCATTGCCAAAACGGGCATAGTTTGCTTCGCCTACCAGTTCCTCACGGTATTTTTTCACCATATCGGTCAGCGTAAGGCCTTTATCCGGACCATTAGCTACGACAGACTCGTTATTTTCTACGCCGGAAATTTCCCAGCTTTCCCCCACTCCCTTCAAATCATCTTTCAGATGCTTGAACGGGATAATTTTGTCGCCCCCCCAAAGCGTCTGCTTCAGAATGGGTTCGAATTTTAACGGATACATTTTTGTTTTTCTTGTTATAAACTTAGATTAAAAACTCATGATTTTAACAATCAAGGGACAAACATACGAAAAATATCAAATAATACACAAAATCCTGCCTTTTAATTAAAAGTAACATGAAAATTTTATCTTCACATTACAATTTTGGATGCTTTTTCGGGAAACGCTAAACTTTCCTAAATCGCCGAACAGATTTACAAGGAATAATTTGGGAGAACGAAAGAATTTCCCTTTATTTGCAAGAAATTTTAATAATACCAGACATGATTAACACATTCCCAACTGAAGGAAATCTGTCAGGGCTCAGCCGGAAAGATTTTCAAAAGGATATAAACGATAAGAAAACCGATTTGTTTATCCTCAAAAACAAGAAAGGAATGGAAGTTGCCGTAACAAACTACGGATGCGCCATTCTATCTATCATGGTTCCGGACAAAGACGGAAAATATGCCAACGTCGTACTCAGCTACGGCACACTGGATGCACTGATGCACGGACCGGAACCTTTCCTGAGCACCACTATCGGACGTTATGGCAACCGTATCGCCAAAGGTAAATTTACCTTGTATGGTGAAGAGCACAATCTCACAATCAACAATGGCCCTAATTCACTTCATGGCGGCCCCACAGGATTTCATGCCAGAGTTTGGGATGCCGAACAGATAGAGGAAGGCATGATCCGGTTTAACTATACTTCGGCAGACGGAGAAGAGGGCTTCCCCGGTAATCTGGAAGTGGAAATGATTTATCGCCTTGAAGAAGAAGAGAATGCAATTGTCATCGAATACCGTGCTACTACCGACAAAGCGACTGTCGTAAACCTGACCAACCACGGATTCTTTAATCTGGCAGGTACTGCCAATCCCACCCCAACAGTAGAAAACAACATCGTCACAATCAACGCAGATTTCTATACTCCGATAGATGAGGTATCCATTCCAACAGGAGAAATAGCCAAAGTAGAAGGCACTCCAATGGACTTCCGTACCCCGCACACCGTCGGTGAACGAATTAATGATAAATTCCAGCAATTGATACATGGTGCAGGTTATGACCATTGCTATGTACTAAACAAAATAGAAGCGGGTTCTCTGGACCTGGCAGCTACCTGCAAAGAGCCTAACAGCGGACGTACTATGGAAGTATACACCACAGAAGCAGGCGTACAACTATATACAGGTAACTGGCTGGGAGGTTTCGAAGGGACAAACGGAGCAACCTTCCCAGCACGAAGTGCAATCTGTTTCGAAGCGCAATGCTTCCCCGATACACCGAACAAAGCACATTTCCCGTCAGCTACGTTACTGCCGGGTGATGAATACCAGCAGGTAACTATCTATAAATTCGGAGTTGAAAAATAAATAAGGAAATAACTAACCTCATTTTTATAACTAACAACTTTTTAAAAACCATGACACAACAAAAAAAGAATTATGTGTTGCCTATTGCAATGATGTTTGCGCTTTTCGCAATGATTTCATTTGTAACAGGACTTACTAATCCGCTCGGACTTATTGTAAAAGAGCAATTCCAGGCTGCCAACTGGATGACGCAGCTGGGTAATGCAGCCAACTTCATAGCTTATGCCTTTATGGGACTGCCGGCAGGTATGATGCTCAAAAGAATCGGTTACAAAAAGACTGCCCTTACTGCCGTAGCCGTAGGATTTATCGGAGTAGGCATTCAAGTGCTATCGGGACAGATGGACTATCAGCCGGGAGAACTGACTGTATTCTGGGTTTATCTGACCGGTGCTTTTGTTTCAGGTTTCTCAATGTGTATGTTGAATGCGGTAGTAAACCCGCTGTTGAATACACTTGCAGGTGGTGGTAAAAAGGGTAATCAATTGATCCAGTTCGGTGGTTCTCTGAATTCTATTTCTGCTACGATCGTTCCGGTATTGGGTGGTTATCTGATCGGTACCATCAGCCAGGATACACGTATCAGTGATGCTAACCCTGCATTGTTCATCGCTATGGGTATCTTCGCTGTCGTATTCATCGTATTGGCCATCATGGACATTCCCGAGCCTCACAAAGAAAGTGCAAGCGATCATAAAGTAAAAGACACTCACAGCCCGCTTTCATTCCGCCACTTCGTTCTCGGAACAGTTGCTATTTTCGTATATGTAGGTGTGGAAGTAGGTATTCCTAACTTTATTAACCTGTTCCTGACCACTTCACCGGATGCGGCAGGTGCCAAAGGATTCGGTATGGATACAGCTATGGCAGGTTCAATCGTAGGCACCTATTGGTTCCTAATGATGATCGGCCGTCTGTGTGGAGGTGCTTTGGGAGCTAAGTTCTCAAGTAAAACTCAGTTGACAGTAGTTTCTTCACTGGCTCTGATCTTCTTGCTGATCGGTATGTTTGCCCCCAGTGCAACAACAGTAGCTATGCCTGTATTTAAAGGAGGTGCCAGCATCGGCTTCGGTATGGAAACAGTACCTGTAGGAATCATGTTCTTCGCACTTTGCGGACTCTGTACTTCTATCATGTGGGGTGGTATCTTCAATCTGGCAGTAGAAGGATTGGGTAAATACACAGCAATGGCTTCCGGTATCTTCATGGTAATGGTTTGCGGTGGTGGTATTCTCCCGCTGATCCAGGGCGCTGTAGCCGATGTAACCAGCAGTTATATTGCAAGTTACTGGGTAATCTTCGCAGCTGTAGCATACATGCTGTATTATGCACTTGTAGGTTGCAAGAATGTAAATAAGGATATTCCTGTTGAATAAAAACATAAATAATAACTTTTAATACCAAAACGATCATGGATATAGAACACGTAAGAAGTCGCTTCATCAAACATTTTGATGGAACTACAGGATTTGTATATGCCTCTCCGGGCCGTATCAATCTCATTGGCGAACATACCGACTACAATGGCGGATTTGTTTTCCCGGGAGCTATCGATAAAGGAATGATTGCCGAAATCAAGCCAAATGGCACAGACAAAGTAAATGCTTATTCTATCGACCTAAAAGATTATGTTACTTTCGGATTGAACGAAGAAGATGCTCCGCGCGCCAGTTGGGCAAGATATATATTCGGCGTATGCCGTGAAATGATCAAACGTGGTGTTGATGTAAAAGGATTCAATACAGCTTTTTCCGGAGATGTGCCTCTGGGTGCGGGTATGTCCTCTTCAGCAGCTTTGGAAAGTACTTATGCTTTCGCACTGAATGATCTGTTCGGTGAGAATAAAATAGACAAGTTTGAATTAGCCAAAATAGGACAGGCTACAGAACACAACTATTGTGGTGTAAACTGTGGTATTATGGACCAGTTTGCTTCTGTATTCGGAAAAGAAGGCAGCCTGATCCGCTTGGACTGCCGTTCTCTGGAGTACCAGTACTTCCCGTTCAAACCGGAAGGTTATCGTCTGGTATTGCTTGATTCGGTTGTAAAACATGAACTGGCTTCATCAGCATACAACAAACGCCGTCAGAGCTGTGAAGCTGCCGTAGCTGCTATCCAGAAAAAACATCCTCATGTAGAATTCCTGCGTGACTGTACAATGGATATGCTGGCAGAAGCAAAAGCTGATATCAGTGCAGAAGATTATATGCGTGCCGAATATGTAATCGAAGAAATCCAACGCGTACTCGATGTATGTGATGCTCTGGAAAAAGGAGATTACGAAACCGTAGGCAAGAAAATGTATGAAACTCACCATGGCATGAGCAAACTTTACGAGGTAAGCTGCGAAGAGCTTGACTTCTTGAACGACTGCGCTAAAGAATGTGGCGTAACCGGCTCACGTGTAATGGGTGGCGGTTTCGGTGGTTGCACCATTAACCTGGTAAAAGACGAATTGTATGACAACTTCATCGAAAAAGCCAAAGAATCATTTAAAGCTAAATTCGGCAGAAGCCCGAAAGTGTATGATGTAGTTATCAGTGACGGTTCAAGAAAACTGGCATAAAGATTTAAAAACTAATATTCAGAAGGCAAGGCACATCCTAAACAGATGTGCCTTTCTTTTTGTTATGTAAAAAAGCTATCTTTTTATGGTAGATAAATCCCACTAAAAGGTTATCTTTGCGAAAAATCTGAAAAAACTAAATTAATCAATAGATATGAACGATAGTAAACTTATGAATCGTGCGGCTGATAATATCCGCATATTAGCTGCGTCGATGGTAGAAAAAGCCAATTCGGGACACCCGGGAGGCGCCATGGGCGGTGCTGATTTTGTGAACGTACTCTTCTCTGAGTTTTTGGTATACGATCCGCAAAATCCACGTTGGGAAGGTCGCGACCGCTTTTTCCTCGACCCGGGACACATGTCACCGATGCTTTATTCCGTATTGGCTTTCACCGGAAAATATACATTGGACGAATTAAAGCAATTCCGTCAGTGGGGCAGCCCTACTCCGGGACACCCTGAAGTGAATGTAGACCGTGGCGTTGAAAACACTTCCGGCCCGCTGGGACAAGGACACACTTATGCAGTAGGTGCAGCCATTGCGGCAAAATTCCTGAAAGCCCGCTTCGGCGAAATAATGAACCAGACTATCTACGCATACATATCTGACGGAGGTATCCAGGAAGAAATTTCCCAAGGTGCAGGCCGTATAGCCGGTACACTCGGACTGGACAACCTGATTATGTTCTACGATTCAAACGACGTACAGCTTTCTACCAACACAGAAGATGTGACAACCGAAAACGTAGCCATGAAATATGAAGCATGGGACTGGAAAGTAATCACAATCAACGGCAATGACCCGGACGAAATACGTAAAGCTTTGATTGAAGCCAAAGCTGAGAAGAGCCGTCCGACCCTGATCATCGGTAAAACCACCATGGGTAAAGGAGCACGCCGGGCAGATGGAACCAGTTATGAAGCCGATTGTGCAACACACGGTGCACCGTTAGGCGGTGACGCATATGTAAATACAATCAAGAATCTGGGTGGAAATCCGGAAGCTCCATTCACTATATTCCCCGAAGTGGCCGAACTGTACGCAAAACGCGCGGAAGAGCTGAAGAAAATTGTTGCCGGAAAATATGCAGCCAAAGCAGAATGGGCAAAGGCGAATCCCGAACTGGCCGCTAAATTGACAGAGTTCTTCTCAGGAAAAGCCCCGAAAGTAAATTGGGATGCCATAGAACAGAAAGCAGGCGGAGCAACCCGTGCCGGATCTGCAACCGTATTAGGTGCATTGGCCACTCAGGTAGAAAATATGATCGTGTCTTCGGCTGACTTGTCTAATTCAGACAAAACAGACGGTTTCCTGAAAAAGACCCATGCATTCAAAAAAGGCGACTTCAGCGGTGCCTTCCTGCAAGCAGGAGTTTCTGAGTTGAGTATGGCTTGCATCTGCATCGGTATGTCTCTGCACGGAGGTATTATTGCTGCATGCGGTACATTTTTTGTCTTCTCGGACTATATGAAACCGGCTCTTCGCATGGCTGCCCTGATGGAGCAACCGGTGAAGTTTATCTGGACTCACGATGCATTCCGTGTCGGAGAAGACGGACCTACTCACGAACCGGTAGAGCAAGAAGCACAAGTACGTCTGCTTGAAAAGCTGAAAAACCATAAAGGACACAACTCGATGTTGGTACTCCGTCCGGCAGATGTAGAAGAAACAACAATTGCGTGGAAGCTCGCCATGGAAAATATGTCGACTCCTACAGCACTGATCCTTTCACGCCAGAACATCGTTAACCTGCCCGTAGGAACCGATTATTCACAGGCTGCCAAAGGTGCTTACATCATTGCAGATGCCGATGAAAATCCAGATGTAATCCTGGTAGCTTCGGGATCGGAAGTTTCCACACTGGTTGCCGGTGCCGAACTTCTGCGCAAAGAAGGTGTAAAAGTCCGCATCGTTTCTGCTCCGTCCGAAGGATTGTTCCGCAATCAAAGTAAAGAATATCAGGAATCGATACTCCCTGCAGGTGCCAAAGTATTTGGTCTGACAGCCGGACTACCGGTGAATCTTGAAGGTCTGGTAGGTTCCAACGGTAAAGTATTCGGTCTTGAGTCCTTCGGTTTCTCCGCACCATACAAAGTACTGGATGAAAAGCTTGGATTCACAGCAGAAAACGTATACAATCAGGTAAAATCAATGCTCTGATCAATCATTCAATGTGCTAATGTGCCAGTTCTTCCGGACTGGGGCATTAGCACATTCACTATATTAGCACATTAAAGAAAAATGAAGAAAATTGGAATTTGTTGCGACCATGCCGGTTTTGAATTAAAAGAATATGTAAGAGGTTGGCTGGAAGCAAAAGGCTGGGAATACAAAGACTTTGGAACATACTCGACAGACAGCTGTGACTATCCCGACTTTGCCCACCCGCTGGCTCTGGCTGTAGAAGCCGGTGAATGCTATCCGGGAATTGCCATTTGTGGCAGTGGAAACGGTATCAGTATGACACTTAACAAACATCAAGGTATACGTGCGGCACTTTGCTGGTCAGCAGAAATTGCACACATGGCACGCCTGCACAACGATGCAAACGTACTGGTCATGCCCGGCCGTTATATCAGTACCGAAGAAGCGGACATGATTATGACGGAGTTCTTCTCCACTGAATTTGAGGGCGGACGCCATCAAAAACGTATTGATAAGATCCCGGTAAAGTAAAACCATACGGTCTCATATCAGTAGAACGCCAATTCTTATAATAATACGAGGCTGTGTCGAAACTCTTTTCACCACGGAGTAAGACAGAGTAGCACAGAGTCTTTTTTTTGCTAATAATCAACAACTTAAAATCATCTCTGTGTTACTCTGTGTCCTCGGTGGTGAGTTTCGACACACCCTCTTCTATTTACAGGCAATCCGGCATACTTCTCTATCAGTGCTTCTCCTTACGTTCAAACTCACCTTCTTCAGTATAATATTTCCACGTACCTTTAGGTTGATTATTTGCATACTTCCCACGGAATTTCAGTTTACCATTTTCGTAATATTCACGGTAACGACCATGACGTTTTCCTTCTTTAATCTCCGCTTCGCTTTTCAAAGCACCTTCCGGATAAAACTCCCGTAATACATTTCCCAGAAAAAGAAGTTCATTGATTACCAAGTGATAAGAATACCTTAAATTAAGCACATTAAGATATAAAAAACATAATTCTTCAAAAGTCTGATATAATCAAAGAATTGTAAACAGCAGCAGCTACAAATACCTACAAACACATCAAAAGAGTATCAGGTTGACAAAGAGGTATACTATACTCAGATCTCTATTTTTTTCAGTTTTCCTATTTTTCACAATAGAGATGAACAGGTTAAAAGATAAAAAGCTATCTTTGTGACTCAATAATCCGGAAAATCAAAAGATATGGATCAACTGAAAACCATCAAAGAGCTTATCAACCAAGGAGATATAGAAAAGGCGCTTCAGGCACTTGACGAATTTCTCCGGACTGAACCAGTCGGAAAAGATGAAGCTTACTATCTGATGGGAAATGCTTACCGCAAATTGGGAGACTGGCAAAAAGCTCTCAACAATTATCAATCCGCCATCGAACTCAATCCCGACAGCCCGGCTCTCCAGGCACGCAAGATGGTGATGGATATTTTAAATTTCTACAATAAAGATATGTATAATCAATAAACGTAATAAAGACAGATTATGGCAAAAATCAAAGGAGCAATCGTAGTCGACACGGAGCGTTGCAAGGGGTGCAACCTGTGTGTGGTAGCTTGTCCGCTCAACGTAATATCCCTCGCCAAAGAGGTGAATGTAAAAGGGTATAATTATGCCCAGCAGATTCTTGAAGATACCTGTAACGGATGCAGTTCATGCGCAACTGTATGCCCGGACGGATGTATCTCTGTTTATAAAGTTAAAGTAGAATAAAAGAAAAGAATATGGCAGAAGAAGTTGTATTAATGAAAGGAAACGAAGCCATCGCCCATGCGGCCATCCGCTGTGGTGCCGACGGATACTTCGGATATCCTATTACTCCGCAATCGGAGGTGTTGGAAACTCTTGCCGAACTGAGACCCTGGGAAACTACCGGTATGGTAGTTCTTCAGGCAGAAAGTGAAGTGGCAGCTATCAATATGGTTTATGGCGGTGCCGGCAGCGGCAAAATGGTGATGACTTCATCATCAAGCCCCGGTGTCAGCCTGAAACAGGAAGGCATCTCTTATCTGGCAGGTGCCGAACTTCCATGTCTGATCGTGAACGTGATGCGCGGTGGTCCCGGATTGGGTACCATCCAGCCCAGTCAGGCAGACTATTTCCAGACAGTGAAAGGAGGAGGGCATGGCGACTATAAACTTATCGCACTGGCTCCGGCATCTGTTCAGGAAATGGCAGATTTTGTCGGACTCGCTTTCGAGCTTGCGTTTAAATATCGCAATCCGGCAATCATCCTTGCAGATGGTGTCATCGGACAGATGATGGAAAAAGTCGTTCTTCCTCCCGCCAAAGCTCGTCGTACGGAAGCAGAAGTCATAGCACAATGTCCTTGGGCTTCTACCGGAAAGACGAAAGACCGCAAGCCCAACATCATTACTTCACTGGAGTTGCGTCCGGAAGAGATGGAAAAGAACAACCTGCGCTTCCAGGCGAAGTACAGAGTAATTGAAGAAAACGAAGTACGTTTCGAAGAAATAGACTGCGAAGATGCAGAATATCTGATCGTAGCTTTTGGCTCAATGGCACGTATCGGTCAGAAAGCCATGGAGCTGGCACGTGAAGAAGGCATTAAAGTCGGTATGCTTCGTCCCATCACTTTATGGCCGTTCCCGACAAAAGCAATTGCCGAGTATGCCAATAAGGTAAAAGGTATGCTGGTAACTGAGCTGAACGCCGGACAGATGGTAGAAGACGTCCGCTTAGCGGTAAACGGAAAAGTGAAAGTAGAACATTTCGGCCGCCTGGGAGGCATTGTTCCCGACCCGGACGAAATAGTAACTGCATTGAAAGAACAATTAATCAAATAACTACAGTACGATGAATCCCGATAAAATAAGAAACGTATTGAACATACTGTTTATGATATTGGCCCTGGCGGCTATTATCACCTACTTCGTAGCGAAGGATGACTTTAAGGTGTTTATCTACGTATGCGGCGCGGCAATCTTTGTCAAGCTGATGGAGTTTTTTATACGGTTCACCAACAGATAAGTTTCTGAGTTTTTGTGTTTTCAAGTTCGTGAGACTTAACTTAAAACCATAAGTTCAGTGACTTAAAGATTAAAAAAAGAAGTTATGACGAAAGAAGAAATAATCAAGCCCGAGAATCTGGTTTATAAAAAACCGACTCTGATGAATGACAATGGCATGCACTATTGCCCGGGTTGCAGCCACGGCGTAGTACATAAACTGATTGCCGAAGTAATTGAGGAGATGGGATTGGAAGACAAAGCAGTCGGTATCTCACCTGTAGGTTGCGCTGTATTCATATATAATTACCTTGACATCGACTGGCAAGAGGCTGCCCATGGACGTGCACCCGCGCTTGCTACAGCCATCAAGCGCCTCTGGCCTGACCGCCTGGTATTTACTTACCAGGGAGACGGCGACCTTGCCTGCATCGGTACGGCAGAAACCATCCATGCACTGAATCGTGGTGAAAATATTACGATTGTCTTCATCAACAACGCCATCTACGGTATGACCGGAGGACAAATGGCTCCTACAACCCTGATGGGAATGAAGACGGCTACCTGCCCTTACGGACGTGATCCGGAACTCCACGGCTATCCGCTGAAGATTACTGAAATCGCTGCTCAACTGGAAGGTACAGCTTACGTAACCCGCCAATCGGTACAAACAGTTCCCGCCATCCGAAAAGCTAAAAAAGCGATTCGTAAAGCATTCGAGAACTCAATGAACGGAAAAGGTTCCAACCTGGTAGAAATCGTTTCAACCTGTAGTTCCGGATGGAAAATGACTCCGGAGAAAGCCAACAAATGGATGGAAGAACACATGTTCCCGTTCTATCCTTTGGGCGACCTGAAAGATAAATAATAATTTAATATTATTAAGATGAAAGAAGAAATAATTATAGCAGGATTCGGTGGACAGGGTGTACTGTCTATGGGAAAGATTTTAGCTTACTCCGGACTGATGGAAGGCAAAGAAGTGACCTGGATGCCGGCTTATGGTCCTGAACAACGTGGCGGTACAGCCAACGTTACAGTCATTGTAAGCGACGACAAAATATCCTCACCGATTTTGAGTAAATATGACACAGCCATCATTCTGAATCAGCCTTCACTTGAAAAGTTCGAAAGCCGTGTAAAGCCAGGTGGTATCCTGATTTATGACGGATACGGAATCATTAACCCTCCTACCCGCAAAGACATCAAAGTATACCGCATCGACGCAATGGATGCGGCCAACGAGATGAACAATGCCAAAGCATTCAACATGATTGTACTGGGAGGATTACTGAAGCTTCGCCCCATCGTTACATTAGAGAATGTAGTGAAAGGTCTGAAAAAAACATTACCCGAACGTCACCATCACTTGATTCCGATGAATGAAGAAGCCATCAAAAAAGGTATGGAACTGATCAGAGAGGTTTAAGCCGACTGAGAATTGAGAATCGAAATTTAAAAATTATTAGCTATGCTACAGCTTGGGAAACCGGATAATTTTTAAAATTCAATTCTCAATTCTCATTTTAATAAGTATCTTTGCGGCTAATTATGAGACGAATCCTACTTACATATATACTCCTTGTCGTAGGTTTACTGACCGCACAGGCACAGTTCAATCCTACACAACAAGTCGATCCCCGTACCGGTAGAGATGCCAACGGTAACCAGATAGACCCGGCCATGCAGGTGCATGAAGACAGTACAGACGTTGAAATACAAGGACTTCCCCCAAAACTCTACATGTGGCATGTCAGCGAAAACCTGGGAGCAATCCAGAAAATACCCGCTGATACGGCAACCCACATGTTTCAAAACACTAATTTAGTGGAAGGCTTGAGAGGGCATTATAATTATCTGGGTAACTTAGGTTCTCCCCGCCTGTCACGTCTCTTTTTCGAACGACGTGACGCAGAACCGACTATCTTTATGGAGCCATTCTCCAGTTTTTTTGTTCGTCCTGACGAATTCAACTTTACTAACAGTAACGTACCTTTCACCAATCTTACCTACTATAAAGCCGGCAATAAGGTAAACGGAGAGGAGCGTTTTAAGTCCTATTTCTCAGTTAATGTAAATAAACAACTGGCATTTGGTTTCAATTTCGATTATCTGTACGGAAGGGGATATTACAACAATCAAAACACTTCCTTCTTTAATGCTGCACTCTTCGGAAGTTATATAGGCGACCGCTACGAAGCAACATTGCTTTATAGCAACAACTATCTAAAGATGAATGAAAACGGCGGTATCACCGATGACCGTTACATCACCCGCCCGGAAGAAATGGCAGAGGGAAAAAAAGAATATGAATCACAGAACATCCCCACCTTGTTAAGCAAAAGTGCCAACCGTAACAAAGACTTTTATATATTCCTCACCCAACGTTACAAACTGGGATTCACTCGTGAAGTGGCCAAAGCCAAAGACGATACCACCAGTACGGAAAAGACGGAATTTGTTCCAGTTACCAGCTTCATCCATACAATGAAAGTGGAACGTACCCGCCACCAGTTCACTTCGGAGGACGAATTGTACAAAATCTACCCGGAAGCTTATATCCAACCGGGCAATAAGCTGGTGAATGACTCTACCAGCTATATCGGAGTAAAAAACACGTTAGGAATCGCCCTGCTCGAAGGTTTTAATAAATATGCCAAAGCCGGGTTGACTGCTTTTATCTCACATAAGCTAAGTAATTACCGGCTAATGGACAGAGACTCCGTGAGCGTAGATAAATACAGTGAACACGAAGTTTTTGTCGGAGGTGAGTTGGCCAAACGACAGGGAAAAACGCTCCATTACCGTGCCATGGGCGAAGTTGGTATTCTGGATAAAGCGATTGGTCAGTTCCGTGTCAATGCCGATCTTGACCTGAACTTCCGCTTATGGAAAGATACGGTCAGCTTTATTGCCCGCGGATCGATCAGCAATACCCTTCCGGCATTCTATATGCGTCATTATCATTCTAAATACTTCTACTGGGATAATGACAATATGAACAAAGAGTTCCGCACACGCCTGGAAGGCGAACTGAACATCGAGCATTGGCAGACCCACCTGAAAGCCGGAGTAGAAAATATTAAGAACTATACGTACTTCAATCAAAAGGCACTCCCTCAGCAGAATGACGGTAATATTCAGGTACTTTCCGCCACTCTGTCGCAGAATTTCCGATTGGGTATTTTCCATCTGGACAATGAAGTGACCTGGCAAAAGTCGAGCAACACTACCGTATTGCCCTTGCCGGAGCTTTCACTTTACCATAATTTCTATATTCAGACGACCTTGGCAAAAAAAGTGCTTCATGTGCAGTTGGGAGCCGATGTACGCTATTTTACCAAGTATTATGCCCCGGCGTATACTCCGGCCATCCAGCAGTTCCATCTGCAACCGGAAGACGATCAGGTAAAGATTGGCGGTTACCCCATCATCAATGTATATGCCAACCTGCAACTGAAGCGTACACGTCTTTTCGCAATGATGTATCACGTCAATCAGGGAATGGGTAACTCGAATTACTTCCTGTCGCCCCACTATCCCATCAATCCGCGCCTGTTTAAGATCGGTGTTTCCTGGAACTTCTACGATTAATCGCTACCATGAATCTATTGAAGCCTAAATATCTGAAATATGTAGTATTAGGACTGATATCAGCCCTCGTTGTCACATTCTGGCCTCGTAAAGAGAAGCCGCAAGGACATCCGCGCGACTACGCAGAGATCGAAGAAAGCGGCATCCTCCATGCTGCCACAGAATATAACTCCATCAGTTTTTATGTGGATGGAGATACCGTTTCGGGATTTCATTATGAATTGATAGAGGCATTTGCACGTGACAAGGGCTTGCAAGTACAGGTCTCTCCGGTGATGAGCTTCAACCAACGGCTGGAAGGATTAGCCAATGGCACCTATGACGTAGTAGCTTATGGTATACCGACAACAAGTGAACTGAAAGACTCTCTGCTCCTCACCTCACCCATTATCTTGAGCAAACAAGTCCTGGTGCAACGCAAAGCCGAAGAGAACGACTCGCTTGCTATCAGAAGCCAACTCGATCTGGCCGGCAAAACACTGAACGTAGTAAAAGGTTCTCCATCCATTCTTAGAATACGCAACCTCAGCAATGAAATAGGTGATACAATCTATGTAAACGAAGTAGAAAAATATGGTTCCGAACAACTGATTGCGATGGTTGCGCATGGGGATATCGATTTTGCCGTATGTGACGAGAGCATCGCCCGGATAGCCGTAGATTCATTGCCTCAACTCGATATTAATACCGCTATCAGTTTCACCCAATTTTACTCGTGGGGAGTCAGCAAGCACTCCCCTGCTCTGCTCGATAGCCTGAATACATGGCTGTCCGACTTCCGAAAGAAAGGTGAATATCAGGCCATCTATCGTAAATACTACGGAAAGCAGTAACAACTCCCTCCCCTTCTTTCCAATTCATTTAAAGACTACGATTACCAGTTGCGCAACTGGTAGCATACGGAGTTGTGCAACCGGAGAATGTTAACTAAGAAACGGGCACAGACAATCTCTATTATGATAACTGTTAATCATTCGTCGCTTTCAGCAGAATTGAGTATATTTGCGGATGGATAAATAAAAAAATATGAGCGATAAGATTATAAAATGGGGATTCATTGGTTGCGGAGAGGTGACCAAATACAAAAGTGGACCTGCTTTTCAGAAAGTAGAAGGCTCCAAAGTAGTGGCAGTCATGAGCCGTGACGGTAAAAAAGCCAAAGCCTATGCTAAAGAGCGGAACATACCGAAGTGGTATGACGACGCACAAGAGTTAATAGACGATCCGGAAGTAAATGCCGTATACATAGCCACTCCGCCCTCTTCGCACGCCACTTATGCCATTATGTCCATGAAAGCCGGAAAACCGGTATATATCGAAAAGCCAATGGCGCAAACTTACGAAGAATGCGCCCGTATCAACCGTATTTCTCAAGAGACAGGAGTACCTTGCTTTGTAGCTTACTACCGGCGCTATCTGCCTTATTTCATGAAAGTCAAGGAACTGGTAGACAAAGGAACTATCGGAAATGTGATTAACGTGCAGATCCGTTTCGCCCAACCCCCACGCGACTTGGATTACAACAGAGAGAACCTGCCTTGGCGTGTACAGGCAGACATTGCCGGAGGAGGATATTTTTATGACCTTGCCCCCCACCAGATCGATCTTCTACAGGAAATGTTCGGTTGTATTCTTGAAGCCAGCGGATATAAGAGTAACCGTGGGGGACTTTATCCAGCAGAAGATACATTGAGTGCTTGTTTCCAGTTCGACAACGGCTTGGTAGGAAGCGGTTCATGGTGCTTCGTTGCCCATGATTCGGCTCGCGAAGACCGCATTGAGATTATCGGTGATAATGGCATGATCTGTTTCTCCGTATTCACCTATGACCCTATTGCCCTTCACACCGAAAGAGGACGTGAAGAAATAGTTGTAGAAAACCCCGAACATGTGCAGCAACCTTTGATTCAAGCTGTGGTAGACCATCTTCTTGGAAAATCGATTTGTTCCTGTGACGGCGAAAGTGCCACAACGACCAATTGGGTCATGGATAAAATACTTGGAAAGATCTAAACGATAAACGTTTTAGACTATGAATGAATCATGCAACGCTAAACGATCAACGATCAACGATCAACGGTGAACAATGACTGATGAACAATAGAGATTGTTTTTTCCTTATGCCTTCGGCTTATTAAAGCACCATTCGTCATTGATCGTTCAGTGTTGATAATTACTTCATCGTTTTTTTTCTTTTCCATGTCACGTTTTCCTTCCTCTTCCGTCTTGCTTATGTAAATGGAACTAAAACAATTCAAAATAGCCGTTCTTCCACTCCGCGACAAATTGCTAAGTTATGCGCGGAAGTTGACCGATGACCATTCGGATGCCGAAGATGCCGTGCAAGAAGTAATGCTGAAACTATGGAACCTCCGTCTAAAACTGGACGAGTACCACAGCATTGAAGCACTTGCCATGACAATGACGCACCATACCTGTATGGACATCTGGCGGGGAAAACATCCCGACAACCTATCGCTCGACAGCGTACAGGCTGCCAGCCCGGTTGCCACCCCCGAACGCTTACTGGAAGAAAAAGACGAATTCCGCCTGATGCGCGAAATAATCGGCACGCTACCGCCTCTGCAACAAACCATCCTAAGGATGAAAGATGTAGAAGAGTATGAAACCGAAGAAATCGCCGAAATAACAGGATGCAGCTCCGAAGCCATCCGCAGCAATTTATCCAGGGCACGAAAAAAAGTGAGAGACATTTACCTGCAAACCATACAACAAAGAAAAAGGAGAAACGAAGCATGAATATAGAAGAATTATTGAACAAGTATTTTGAAGGAGAAACCACCTGTGAGGAAGAACGTGAGCTCCGCCGTTTTTTCACCCGGGGCATCGTACCGGAACATCTGCAGATGTACCGCCCGATGTTTGCTTTCCTCAACGAAGAGAACCGGCAGAGCAAGACTGCCGTCCCCGAAGTTCCGAAAACTTCTGTCCCTCTGCGCCGCCGTCTACTTTACATATTCAGCGGAATGGCTGCCGGAATATTGCTTATATTGGGTATTGCCGGTCTCAACCGACATTTCAACACCTCAACCGCTAATTATGTAATCATTGACGGGAAATGCTATACCGATGCCAAACTGGTACGCGAACAAGCCATGATCGCGTTTCGTGATGTCAGTATCAGCGAGGAGGAAGTATTCGCTACGCTGTTCTCCGAATAAAAAAAGAAAATAATAAAAGAAACGAAGTATGAATAAAGTCATTCGCACCACATGGATTATCCTGCTACTTACTGTCGCCTCCGGCATGGCAAGAGCACAACAGGGACTACAAATAGCTTCCGTATTCCAGAAATACGGTAAACAAAAAGGAGTGACTATGGTAGAGCTGTCCAACGAAATGCTGGAAACCTACCAGATGACTCTCTATAAAAGCCTTGTCTTCAAAGATGTCGAGGAAGCACTGCCCACCATTCTCAACTGTCTGGATGCCGACAAAAAGAAAGCTAAGAAAGTGAAGGAAGTGGTGGCAGGCGGCCAAATCCAGTCCGGCTATTATCAATTGCCCCAGCTAAAGGAAGACGTCAACCGGTTCATCCTGTTCAAAACCGGCAAAAAAGGATCGGCTACCTTGATTTACATCGAGGGCGAGTTGGATGCAGACGATTTGGTAACCATGTTATTTATGAAAAAAAACTAAACATTATAAGAATATGAAACACATTTATTTATTACTGTTTATGCTGATCCCGATGACGGGAATGGCTCAAGAAGGCATTTCTCAAGACACGACTCTTTACGTCAACGGACGCAAAATCCTGATTAAAGAAAACGAGGGGAAAATAAAGGTAAAACTTTACGAACAGTCTTCGCACGGCGATACGATAGAGAACGATCAGATTTTTGAGGGAATCTATACGGACGGACAAACCACCGAACGCCGCACGGCATTCACCGTCCCCTTCGTCAAAAGAAAGAACCACTATCGGTTCGACCCGCATATTGCCGGATTCTATATGGGATACACACGGCTCTCTGACGGCATCAATTTCAATACTCCTGACGGACTGAATATAAACGCCAACAAGTCCTGGGAAATCGGTTTCAATCTGTTTCAAGGCTCCCTGACACTCTCACGTGATCGCCAATGGGGTATAACGACCGGTTTAGGCTGGGGATACCGCTCTTTCCGTCTGGGCAACAACTATGCCTTCAGACAAATAGAGGGAGTCACCGGCATTGTTCCGGGCGTTCCCGACGAGGAAGTGTATACCAAAAGTCGGTTACGTTATTTCTACTTCCGCATTCCGGTAGCCCTGGAATGGCAAAAAAAATTCAGCCACAGCAACGGCCCACTATTCTTTTCAGCCGGACTTGAAGCGGAAATCCGTCACGGGGCCAAGTCGAAAGCAAAAGTCAACGGACATAAAAAGAACCTGGACAGTAACCTGAATGTCCACCCGGTAGGCATTAACCTCCTGGCACAAGCAGGTTACGGTGACATCGGAGTGTATTTGCGCTACTCTACCTACAGCCTCTTCGAGCACAAAAAAGGTCCCGAACTTTATCCCTACTCTTTCGGCCTCTGCTGGTATTGGTAACAGGAAGCCTGACGGATGGCAACTATATCCCCCGTCCAATGGCATCAACAGTCTGACTATTCAAAAAGAATAAGCTGATTTCTCTGCCGGAAGGAACAATCTATCGTTCATATTGTTTATATTTGCAAAAAGCGTATAACAATATTAACGATAGATTTTTATATCACATGACCAAAGAAGAACTAATGAGGAAAGCCATCGAACTTTCCAGGGAAAATGTAGCAAACGGAGGAGGTCCCTTCGGAGCTGTCATAGCAAAAGATGGAGAAATAGTGGTCACAGGCGTCAATCGTGTAACAGCCTCATGCGACCCTACCGCCCACGCAGAAGTAACCGCCATCCGTGCTGCCGCCTCAAAACTGGGAACTTTTAACCTGAGCGGTTACGAAATTTATACTTCCTGCGAGCCCTGCCCCATGTGCCTGGGTGCTATCTATTGGGCACGATTAGACAAGATGTACTATGGCAATAACAAGACAGATGCCAAAAACATCGGGTTCGACGACTCGTTTATCTACGATGAACTGGAACTGAAACCGGAGAACCGCAAACTACCATCCGAAGTATTACTTCACGACGAAGCAATCAAAGCTTTTGAGGAGTGGATGGAAAAAGAAGATAAGATAGAATACTGATAAAAATGAACTTTATACAGGGCTATTTCTACCTCAAAAAATAGAAAAGCCCTGTATAGAGTATAATTAAAAAAACAAAGTAAACTGAAATGGAAAGTCAACTTTACTCCGTCCAAAAATGATTTGGGGAATTTACTAAATAACCCTAATTGGTTTTACATGGGGCTATATGTATCTTATACCAACCTGTAGTATATTTATTATTATAATCAGGATTAATAACACGCTGATTTCTGCCTATATGATTTCTACTCATAATAATGTCATCTGCAAAGTTAACAATAACTTCACCTAATTCATCATTGCCCTTCGTCGTAGAAACTTTATAAGAAACCGTCCTCGTTTCTTTTTGACTAGCACCAAATTTTAAGCCATTCTTCACAACCTCACCAAAAGTGGCATCGTAACTAAAATTACTAGCAAATTCATTTGTAGTAGAAATTGTCTGCTCTATCGTTTCCAAAGCATCTACTTCTTCAATTGCAATCTTAATAGAAGAAGCATAATTTTCTAAATTCCATTCAAATAAAGGTAGAAACAAAGGTACAGCTTTCATGGTAACATCTCCTCTATTCATCGATTTAACACTAAATAAGTCTTCAGGCTTCGCTCTAAAATATGTTACCAATTCAGAAACCACACCTTTTCCTCCCAGATACATCTTTACTTTAAATTCAAATTCCCCATCAGTCCAATTAGATATTATATATCTTCCATCTCCTATAGGTCTTTTATGATCTTTACCATCATAGCGAGGATCACCTGTCTGATCTGCTATTTTATTAATAGCAGTTATTGGATCACCGCACATTTGAAACGAGAGCAGATGCTCTTTATAGTTATAATCAAAAGGTCCCTTTACATTAACAGGAGTTATATTATAGTATACATAATCCCTTTGCCAACCATCATTATTTTTATAGACATCATACGAATCATATATTTTAGCGAGGCGTTCTGGAATCGAATTTATAGGAGGGCGACTAGTACTAACCTCCCTTAAAGAAGAAATCAATATTTGATCTTTTCTTTCTGATTCTCCAACAACTTTAGTTATATTATCAAAAACCTTATCACAAAACACAAATGCAACTTTATCACCTGTAGCAGCTGAAAAAGATCTTGTATGCGCAGTTGAACTATTCGTTTGCAAAACTATACGTTCATTTTCCTTAACAACTACTATTGGGTATTCTGGAGTATCAAATTGACTTATTATCCCCTCTTCCCCCTTATTATTATAATAAATAACATCATTTGTTTCTTTTGCTCTCACAGCAACAAATGGTACTTGACTTTTTACATCCCACTCCTCTGCAGAAAAACTGTCATTAGGCAAACTAGGGACAAAAATGGTCAACGTAGGCATTTTATTCTTGATTGAACTCAATTTATCTACACTTAAATATTTTAACATAAGTTGTTCTAACGTTTTTCCTTCAGATAGCTCCTCTTTATTAACTAGTTGATATAATACATCATAATCAAAATCAATTTTTTTTAAAGCTTCCTTTTTTATTAGATCTCTTACATCCTGATTTTCACTTAAAACCTTTGCCAATGCTATGCTAAAATCTTTTTTTAATGAAAGATTATCATCAATAGAAACTGATGTACCTGATTCTGCCCCCACACCCTCCTCCATTAAGCAAGTATCATTACATGAAAATAGCGTAAATAGAAAGACTAATGTAGAAAATAGAATTTTTTTTTGATGCTTCATGATATTACATTTTAAATTAAACAATAACAATTTTCCTAAAATAAGATTTTAATCTTAATAAAACAAGCAATCCCATCAGCATATAACATAATTTAACAATAAAAATACTATATTGATAAAAAAAACGCAATTTCACAAAAGTCAAACCCAGTTAATAGTGATTAAATAATAATCTGCCTTATTATAAACAAGAATCCCCGTAGAACACTGCATCGTCCTTCGGGGATTTCTATACACACAAAAGTTATAATTTAATTGCTTGGGAATCTAATTAGAAACGGAGACCTAAAGTAAACAGTACTTGGCTACGGGTATTAGTTACTTTGGTTGTTTCCGGTGTCAGCACCGTAGTTGCGTTGTTCTCCTCATACTTATTTACGAACGGATAGAAATCTTCTTTATATGCAGAGAATTTATAAGCCAAATCTGCATAGAACATAGATCCACGATATCCAATACCCAAAGTATAATTGCTCAAAGCTTTCGTATTTGCCCAGTCAGTATCTGTCTGAATAGAATAATAAGGCATATCTTTGAAAGCATCTCCATGGAAAATTGCCGAAGAGTAATTATAACCGGCACGCAAAGCAAACTGGGGAATCACTTTATATTCAAGGCCAAGACGGAGGGTATTTACACCTTTCATCATAGGTCTCGTACTATTTTCAAACGTAAACTCTGAACTTGAACCGGTCGGTCCTCGGAACTTCATCGTTGAATAATCCTGATATTCATATTCAGCACCTAATGCCAGACTGGTACCCACGGTGTATCCTAAACTTACATTGTAAGTCCACGGAGTCTGAAGCCGGAATTCACGTACCATATCTCCATTTCCGGGTAACTTATCCCTCGTATCTATAGACCACTGATCTATCTTCCCTGTCTCAACATTCAACACATCCGATTCCAAATAAGCACTGGTCTTATAATCCAGATTATAGAATGTAGGAGTATGGATAGCAAGACCGATACGGAACGGAGAATCTTCGAACGGACGAAGAATCGTACCTAATTTTACATCAAAGCCGGAACCTCTTACTTTATTCCAACTTCTTAAGTTGTAATTCTGTGGTGCATGCGCTCCTGTATATGCTTCGGAATAATAAGTGTACTTACTATAATCAACAGCATATGCTCCAATAGTCAATCCCAAATAAAACCGATCATTAAAATTGAAAGCAATATTAAAATCATACTGATCGATTCCTCCACGTTCCTGTGAGCTAAAGTTGGCAACACCATCATCATACATACCATAATAATTGCCCGGTGTTGTATACAATGGTTTACCATTGACGTCATATCTTTGATTCCCATCTTTATCCACATACGGAGAATTAGGCTTGCCGGCTGCATTCATTTTATCAGTTGTAATATCACTAATCAACCAACCGTCATATCCCAATATGGAAAGCCATCCTATCTCCGGATCATCGTAAGGATGATCTCCCCATTTTGATATACCGCTTGCCTGTTCGGCCATCTGATAGGTCTGCGAACTGTTACCAAGTCCTCCTGCCATCTTCATATTCTTATAAAAAGACTTAGCCTTGTGATAGTTAAATCCAAAATTCACATAACGCAAAGAAGTTTCATTGCCAATCTTAGATGCAAATACAAAACCCAGATTATCAAAAGAACCTTGCATTTTATCCGACTTAAATTTATCTCCCAAATATTTGCTTTCCGTCCCGTATGAAGAAAAGCCGAAAGAAGTCATAAAATCATTACTGCGATAGATACCGATACCGGCAGGATTCGTTCCGATTGTAGAGATATCCCCCCCTAAAGCTCCCATGGCGCCACCCATGCCGACAAAACGGGCGGTTCCGTTCAAGTCCTTTCCTGTTATCTTGGCAGCATCGTACACAGTCTGTGCACTTATCGGGGCTGCTGCTACCAACAGCCCCAAAGTTGCTAAAGTAATTATTTTTTTCATCGTCAAATGCTTTTTTAAGTTAATACCTCCATTATCATCTTCTGCCCCTTGAAGAGCCACCGCCACCACCGGAAGAACGGGAAGAACCACCACCGCCACCGGTAGAATAACTACGTGAACTACTACCTGAAGGTGAAGAATAACTACGCGTAGACGAACTGCTGCTGCGAGAAGGAGTACTGTTGTACGAACGACGAGTGGTACTCTCATTGTAACTACGCGAAGGAGCCGTAGAACTGCCACGAGTATAAGTAGAACTGCTTCTTGTACTTGCCCTTCTGCCTCCTTCCGAGTAAGACGGAGAACCTGTAGTAGTGCTTCCGCCGCGGGTTCCTTCATAAGAAGAACTGCTGCGTGTGCTACTTGGACGAGTATAGGTACTTCGACGTGAAGAAGAAGCATCTGTACGGGTAGTAGATCCCGGACGCTCACCGACTACACGCGTTCCTATCACACGTCTGGCAGAGCTCTCTCCTCTATTGTAAGAAGATGTTCCTGACGAACGAACGGAAGAACCGCTATTGGAACGAACCGCACCTGAACCATACCGGCGAACAGTTGAAGAGTTTCCATAACTGCTTCTCACAGCAGACGAACCACGGCGGGTATAAGTATCGTATCTTCCTGCCCAGCTACCTCCGCCACCCCATCCGGGATGATAGTGATGATGGTGTCCCCAGTAGCCGCCATACCAGCCGCCCCAGTAACCACCCCAATAACCGGGATAATAGCCTCCCCAGGCGTAATAAGGTGAAGACCATCCCCATCCCCAGCCCCATCCGGGACCATAAGAGTTATAACGCCAATCCCACCACAAGCGGTTGGTAAACGTCGGGAATGCATAAGCATAGAAACCGTCTGTATAAACATTCCAATCCCAAGAATTAGCTCCATAAACAATATCCCAGTAAAGCGGGCTGCTAATGCTTACCGCAAAACGGGGATTACGGAAACGAATGATGCGTTCAGCGTACTCGTAGTCATCCTGTGAGCCATTGAACCCGTTCACCCATTCACCATCCGGATCGGAGACAGCTTTTTCTTTTACATATAATGTATCGTCCTCCATTGCGAACTCATTATCTTTAGCATCGTAACGGCGGTTATACTCATCCACATCACGCATATCACGTTTGTTTCCTTTACGGTCCTGAACCACTACCGTAGTACCCGGAGCCGTATAAATATTCGTAGTGACTGTCCTTTTTTCCGGCACCTTCTTTACAGGAGTCTTTTCTGCTTCCTGCTTTTTTTCCTTAGAAGGCACGAAATAAAGGTCGTCATTATTGCTTTGTGCCATCACAGCCAGTGGAAGGCACAGGGCAAACAGCGATAATAAAACAATCTTTTTCATATTTCCGTGGTTTATTGGTTACTTTATCTTTTTATTCACGTTACAAAGATAAGCAAGGTATTCACGCTGTCGGATAGATTTTCCCCAAACAATAATAGGGATTTCCCTATTTTGCCGTTCTTTAACTTAACAAACCTCAACCCGATAAAAACAATGTTTACTTTGTTTCTATCCCTTTAAATCGTACTTTTGCAAATAAAAACACCTATGAAGTACTTTGAGTTCACTTTTGATACACATCCTTGCACCGAAACGGTGAATGATGTGCTTGCTGCCGTGTTGGGCGAAGCCGGATTCGAGAGTTTTGTCGAACGGGAAGGCGGACTGACTGCTTATATTCAACAATCACTCTATAATGAAGAGACGCTGAAAACTGAACTGGCAAACTTCCCGATACCGGATACGAAAATTACTTATGTATTTACCGAAGCTGAAGATAAAAACTGGAACGAAGAGTGGGAAAAGAATTTCTTTCAGCCCATTGTGATCGGAAACCGTTGTGTGATTCATAGTACATTCCATCAAGACGTGCCCAAAGTGGAATATGACATCGTGATCAATCCGCAGATGGCTTTCGGGACGGGTCACCATGAAACAACCAGCCTGATTATCGGTGAACTGTTAGATAGTGAGCTAACCGGTAAGTCCTTGCTGGATATGGGATGCGGAACTTCAATCCTGGCCATCCTTGCACGGATGCGGGGAGCTCAACCTTGTACAGCCATCGATATTGACGAATGGTGTGTACGTAATTCGATAGAGAACATCGAACTGAACGGAGTGACAGATATTGCCGTTTCTCAGGGAGATGCTTCGGCTTTGGCAGGAAAAGGACCATTCGATGTAGTAATAGCCAATATCAACCGGAATATCTTACTGAATGACATGAAACAGTATGCAGCATGCATGCACCCGGGATCGGAGCTATATATGAGCGGATTTTATGTAGATGATATTCCGGTCATCCGACAGGAAGCGGAAAAGAACGGATTTACATTTGTACACCATCAGGAAAAGAATCGGTGGGCAGCAGTAAAATTTGTACTCTAATTAAAGTTCCTTTGAACATTCATCCTGTGCTCAATCATCTAAAAGAGCAGGAAACATAGCAATAAACGCAAATCCCACAAATATTCTGATTTTGTATCCATCAAAGAAATTAGTGGGATTTGCGTAGCTTACCTCTGAATAAAGTTCTTTGTTACTCTTGAAAGGTCCTTATTGGCTCTCAAACTCTTTTTTTACCTGTTTGCACCAGTCTTTTATTCGTTTATCAGTCATTTCCGACTGATTTTCAATATCAATAACCAGTCCACACCACTTGTCATCCCGCAAAGACCGTGAGCGTTCGAAACTATATCCGTCAATAGAGGTGAAACCAACAAGTGTGGCTCCGTCATTCTCAAATACTTCGGCAAGAATACCAATACCATCGGCAAAGTTTTCAGGATATTTCACTTGGTCGCCAAGTCCGAAGATGGCAACTTTCTTCCCTTTCAACTGAAGAGTACGGAGTTCGGGAAGTAGTTCGTCCCAATAAGTGGGCAACTCACCATCGAACCACGTGGAAGCTCCGACAATAAAGTTGTCATAAGCCTCAAAATCGTTTTGCCAGGCATTTTCGATAGCCACAGACTCGGCGGAAGCACCAAATTCCTTTTGTATCTTTTCAGCTACCCAAGAGGTTTTATCAGCTTTGGCAGCATAAAATATTCCTATCTTTTTCATGATTGCTTGCTTTTAATTAAAATTCCAGCAACTCCTTGGCTGCTTTATATATCTTTTCATCATTCGGCAGGATGGCACGCTCCAATATCGGATTGAAACCTACCGGAGTAAAGGTGGAGCCAATACGCTGTACCGGAGCATCCAGATAACGGAACATCTCTTCGGCAATCTGCGCGGCAATCTCAGCACCGAAACCGGAGAAGACTTTATCTTCATGTACAACCAATACTTTACCGGTTTTCTGCACAGAGGCAAAAATAGCCTCTTTATCCAATGGGATCAACGAACGGAGATCGATGACTTCGACACTGCCCAACCCCTCCTGAGCAAGACGTTCGGCTACGTTCAGGCAGAAATGAGTCGTATTCCCATAAGTAACTACAGTCAGGTCGGTTCCTTCACGACGGATACGGGCTTTACCAAAAGGAACTTCAAATTCTTCGGGCACAACAGCAGCAGCCTCTACTGAGTTGTAAAGTGCTTTCGGCTCCAAATAAAGAGTGAAACCTTTGGAACGCATACTGGTGCGGAGTAATCCGGCAGCATCGTCGGCAAACGACGGACAAACGATGCGGGCACCGGGTAAAGTCGTAAGAGCCCCTTCGAGGTTCTGCGAATGATACAATCCACCGCCAATGTAACCACCGGAAGCCAGACGAAGTGTTATATTAGGAGTAAACTTACCGTTACTACGCCAATACTCGTGCGTACACTCCACGTACTGTTCTACGGCTGGCCAAAAATAGTCGGCAAACTCAGCTCCTTCGATAACAACATGTATTTTAGGGTCGAAGCGACACATACCGTTAGCGGTTCCCACAATATAGTCTTCAGCAATCGGGGCACTGAATACACGTGCATCGCCAAACTCTTGCTGCATACCTTTGGTTACATTGAATACACCTCCTTTATCCTTATTGGCTACGTCCTGTCCCCAGATAAATGTATCGGGGTTACGACGGAACTCTTCTTTGAGAGTTTCGTTGATGGCATTCACCATAAAACTCTTCTCTCCTTCAACAGGTCCCGGAAGCCCGTCTTTATACTTTTGAGGGATATAAGGTTCGGGAAGTACAAAATCATAAATACTTTCCGGTTTCGGATCGGGAGCAGCCAAGGCCTTACGATTGGCTGCGGCAAGTTCCTTTTTAGCGGCAGCCTCTATTTGCTGGAGATCTTCCTCTGTCAGGCGTTTATAGCGCAATAGCATGCGGCGGAATTTCATCAACGGATCGGCCTCTTTCACATAAGCCAACTCGTTTTCGTCACGATAAAGCGTATGCTTATCCGAATTGGAGTGCGAACCGATACGGACACAATTAGCATGGACAATGACCGGAGTACGATTGGCAATAGCAAACTCACGAGCTTCAGTCATGGCATTCATCGAGTCGAACACATCTTTCCCATTGCAATGGATGATACGGAGATTCTTAAAACCGGAGAAATTATCGGCCACTTTACGGTTGGCTGTCTGATCCTTTTTGGGAACAGAAATGCCGTAACCGTTGTCCTGAAACACAAAGATCACCGGAAGACGTTCGTTACTGGCACCGTTGATAGCTTCATAGACAAAGCCTTCGGAAGTGGCGGACTCTCCGTGTGAAGTGATCGCAACGCCTTTATGTCCATAATATACCATGGCGCGTCCCACGCCTGCCGCATGAAGATCATGTGTGCCGGTAGCAGAAGAGATATTCTCGATGTGCCATTCCGGTTTGGCAAAGTGATTGGACATATGACGTCCGGCACTGCCCGGATCGGTAGCTTTCGAAATTCCGTTCAAAATCAGCTCCTCCGGTGTCATTCCGGCAGAAAGAACCGTAAGCATATCCCGGTAGTAAGGGAAAAGATAGTCTTCACCAAGGGTAAAGACCTGCCCTATAGCGAGCTGGATACCGTCATGTCCGGCATAAGGAGCATGATAAGACCAGCCAAGGGATTGCAGCAGATAGGCGGGTGCTTTCTCATCGAGAGCGCGACCCAGGGTCATCAAATGATACCACTTGCGGAGGGTCTGTTCGTCAGTGGTTTTTATATCATATTTCTTCATTTTCAATCTTTTTAGTTAGTTTCACACAGCAGTCACTCTTTCCAGTTCTCCAGATAATCGGCAATGAAATGCAGGAAGTTACCTCCCAGCGAACCATCCACCACCCGATGATCGTAAGAGAGCGACAAGTACATCTTATGACGAATGGCAATCACATCGCCTTCGGGAGTCTCCACTACGGCCGGCTTTTTTTCGATAACTCCCACGCCAAGTATTGCTACCTGCGGCTGGTTAATGATCGGCGTACCGAACAACATCTTAAAAGTGCCGAAATTGGTAATTGTAAACGTACCTCCGTCAATATCATCGGGCATCAGCTTATTCACCCGGGCCTTTTTCGCCAACGAATCGATAGCTACGGCAAGTCCGTTAAGATTCAGGCGATCAGCGTCGTGAATCACAGGGACAATCAGGTTTCCGTCATCCTGAGAAACCGCAATGCCGACATTAATATGTTTCTTATACAGAATGTTATATCCATCCACAGACACATTCACTTGCGGATAGGCAGCCAATGCCTGCGCCGTAGCCTCAGCAATGGCAGGCATATAAGTCAGTTTCACCCCTTCACGACGGAAGAAAGCATCCTTATTCTTTTCACGCCAGCGAACCAACCGGGTGACATCGACTTCAACCACGTTGGTCACATGCGGAGAAACTTTCTTCGACATCACCATATGGTCGGCGATAATGCGACGAACACGATCCATCTCTTTCACCTCTACCGATGCGTCCGAAACAGAGGGGCTGAGGGACTGGGAAGCCACAGCTACAGGTTTCTTTGGCATTTCAGCAGCAACCGGAGTCGCAGGTGAAGAAGCAGGAGTGTTTACCTTAACCGCTGAAGACACCGCAACAGGGGCATCGGCAACCGGAGCACCTTTTTTCATTTCAATATAATGACGGATATCTTTTTTACTTAACCGTCCTTCATAACCTGTCCCGGGGATCGCATCCAGTTCTTCCTGGGGAATCTTTGCCTCCCGTGCCAGTTGGAGCACTGCCGGTGAGTACCAACGTTCTACTTTCGAGACAGTAGTTTCCGCTTTCACATTCGGAGCAGACGCGGCACTTGAAGCTTCCGCCGCTTCGGAAACAGATGTACCTTCTGCGGAACCTTCAGTTTCCGATGTTTCTACGGAGTCTTCTCCATCCATATCTACAATAGCAACTACAGTGCCCACGGGCACAGTATCACCTTCTTTAAACAATATCTCCACCACCTTTCCGGAAACGGGAGAAGGGATCTCCGCACTCACCTTAGCGGTGTTTACTTCAAAAAGCACATCATCTTCATTGATCCTGTCACCCACTTGTACCGACCATGACAGAATGGTTCCTTCGGTAATACTTTCGCCCAGTTTGGGCATTTTTATTTCGAATCTTGCCATACATACAATTATTTATTCTTTCACTTGTTTAAGTAGAACAAGATTTTGAAAAAGAATGTTTTAAGTTAGTGTTTTTTTTAAGTAATAGCTTGAAAAAAGAAGATTGCCAAGTAACTGATAAAGCACCCATCACTCCCCCTGAAATTCACCGGGCGATTATACAAAAATGTTCTTAGCGAACATTTTGGAATATTTTAAAGTGAAATTCAAAAATAATAGGTTGTACTGCTCAAAAAAGCGTTTCCAAGATACTGCTTTAATGAAAAATTACGTATTTTTGTATACTTGTTTTTAAACTGTAACGTTTTTCACTAAAATCAGTAACAAGGATATGACATATTTATTAACTCTTCTGCTTCTCCTGACATCTTGTGCCGTCATTATCTTATCAGTCATTCTGATCCGGATGTCAAGGCACCGACGAAGTACGGCAAACGCACTGCAAGATGCTTACGAAACACTAAAACTGCAAAACCTACGTACCGAAGCGATTTTAGGTGATCTTCCTGTTGGTGTAGAAGTATATTCCAAAGAAGGAGTTCTGATAGGATTGAATGAACGTAGTTGCAAAATCTTCGGAGTAACCGATAAAAAAGAGTTACTTGGCTCCATACCAATCATGAAAAACCCCGTCATTCCACTGGCTGTGAAAGAAGCTTTTCAGCACCAGAAGAAAATACAAATAGACTTTCCTTATGATTTCTCTATCGTGAATAATACAGGTTTCTACAACACTAACCGCAGTAATGAAATAAAACGTATCAGCTGTAACGGTACACCGGTATTCGACTCTTATGGTAAAATGCAGAATTACGTTTTTATCATGAATGACATTACCAAAGAGTATGAACAAGCAAAGCAACTGGAAGAAAGCATCCGGCTATCTCATGAAGCTATACAGGCTTCAAATCTGGTACTCTGGCGATATGACAACCGGAGTCGTTTGTTTTCATCCTATAACGATCCGGTGACCAATTATAACAATGATGCATTGATGCCAACCGAAGAATATATTAGCGCAATGCATCATCTCGAAGACCTTGCCAATGTCCGCGAATATATCAATGCAATGGATGAAGGAAAGGATTTTTCTTATGAGATCCCCATACGGGTGAAAACAGCATACGATCCCGACTGGCAGGACTGTATCATAAGCGGTACTCCCTTTCTGAAAGATGAAAATGGAAAAATATTGGTTTATACTGGCTTCCGTCGTAACATCTCGTCATGGAAAAAACTGAATGACGCGCTCCTGAAAGCCAATCAACAGAACGAACTGATACTCAATAACAGTAATTCCGGCCTGGTTTATATCTCAACTGACCATATAGTACAATGGACTAACCTGGGCACCTGCTCCACCAGCATCTCAAACGAAGCTTATAAGAAAGGAACATTCTGCTATCAATCCACATACGGTCGCAATACTCCCTGCGAAGATTGTGTAATGCAAAAAGCAATACTTTCCCGGCAAACAGAACGACATGTCCTCAATTTGAATAACCGGCTGATAGAATCCTACGCTACACCTATTTTTAACAGCCATGATAAGGTAGAAGGTGTAGTGCTCCGGCTTAACGATGTTTCGGAACGCGAACGCCTGATCTCAGAACTAAGTGAAGCCAAAGAACGTGCAGAACAATCGGACAAATTAAAATCGGCATTCCTGGCAAATATCAGCCACGAAATACGGACACCGCTCAATGCCATAGTCGGCTTCTCAAGCTTGCTGATGAATACTGAAAGTCAAGAAGAAAAAATGGAATTTAACCGGATTATCACTACAAATACGGACTTGCTGTTGCGCTTGATTAACGACATACTTGACTTATCGAAAATTGAAGCCGGATTTGTAGACCGGAAGATAGATAAACTCGACTTGGCAATCTACTTCAATGAGCTATATCACTCGGCACAACAACGAATGACAAATCCGGACGTGAAACTAATCTGCGAAAATCCATACGAACACTGTATCGTACAATTAGATAGCAAACGAATGGCACAAGTGGTGCTGAATTACACGACGAATGCAATCAAATATACTCCCAAAGGAACTATCCGCATGGGATATGAACGTTGTGACGGAGGGCTCCGCTTCTATGTGTCAGATACAGGTATTGGCATTTCGGAAGAGAATAAACCCCGTGTGTATCACCGCTTTGAGAAATTAGACGAATTTGCACAAGGTACAGGATTAGGTCTTTCCATTTGTAAGGCAATTACCGAAGCCTGTGGTGGACGATTAGGTTTTGAGACAAAAGAAGGTGTAGGATCTACTTTCTGGTCATGGATTCCATGTGAGTTCTGCGAACCTGACACAAAAGAGACTGACATTATCGAAGTTTCGGACTCCGACTCCTCATCCAGAGCTATACAGAAACCATCAGCCGGATTCAATGATCTGACAGATCCCCAGCCAAAGAAAATATTAGTAGCTGAAGATATCGATAGCAACTACCGGCTGATAACCGCCTTATTAAAACACACCAACTATAGCCTCCATCGGGCAATGGACGGAATCGAAGCTGTAGAAAAAGCAAAGGCAGAACAGTTTGACCTGATATTAATGGATATGAAAATGCCACATCTCGATGGGCTGGAAGCTACACGAAGGATAAGAAGAACAAATGAAAGCCTACCCATTATCGCCTTAACAGCACATGCATTCAACTCGGACAAAGAAGCAGCACTTGAAGCCGGTTGTAACGCATATATCGTAAAACCGGTAAACAAGGAACTTCTGCTAAAGACTTTACACGAATATCTTGATTAACATCATATTGCAGGCCATCCTATGATTATTCATCAAGTGCATTGTATTTGTTCCTACGCAACTCTTTAATGACTGTTTGTTCTGCCTTGTTGAATCCCTCGGAGACCGATGTCTCTGCAAAATATCTGAAAATCCAATTCCGGAACCTATCTGTAGGTATAGCCGGATAAAAATACTCTTTCAGATTCGTCACCTCACTACGGACCGAACGTACAGAAGGATGTAATCTGATATTTTCCTCTGACGGGGCTACGGCAAGCAGTGTATTCAGCAGTTTCAAATCCGTATCATACAGCAATGTGCAATGATACATCGCACGATTGCGATGTACGCATTGCGCACTGCCCGAAACCTTTCGCCCACTGACATAAATACCCAACCGTTCATCACCCGTCGCTGCCACTCCGGCAGCACTCAGCATTGTAATCGTTTTCTCCAGATAAGTCTCAAAACGTGCCAGGCGGGTAGTCTCAATAAATGTAAGATTGATATTACCCAGATCGTGATATACTGCGCCACCACCGGAAAAACGGCGGAATACAGGGATCTGCTTTTCACCTGCTGCCGTTAAATTCACTTCCGCTTCCATCCGTTGATGCTTACCGATAATTATGGAAGGAGCACTTTGCCAAAGCATGAATACATCTTCCGTACCCTGTTTCAGCAAATACTCCTCAGCAGCCAAGTTAAAACCGGCATCCGTTGAAAAACTGTTGATGAAACGCATCAGGCAAACAGTGTTTCATGATAAATCTCACCGACTGTCGGGTGTGGAAAAACACTCTTTCTGAATTCATCGACCGTATAGCCCCGTTGGATAGCAATGCCCGCCACGACAATAATTTCCGAAGCCGGATTACCCAGCATGTGACAACCGATAATTCGATCATTATGATCGATAATCAGTTTGCAGAGTCCGTTACCTAATTCATTCTCGGCAACAAAACGTCCCGAATAAATCATTGGAAGCTTCTGTACCCGATAATAAATACCCTTAGCCATCAATTCTTCCTCTGTTTTACCAACGCCGGCAAGTTCAGGATTAGTATAAACCACACCGGGAACACAATTATAATTCATTGGATCATCTATACCCAAAATATGGTTAACAGCCACCTCTGCCTCACGGATAGCGGTATGTGCCAACAGTGAATAACCGGTAATATCACCACAAGCATATACACGTGGATGAGAGGTCAACATATGTTCATCCACTACTACACCGTTCCGGTGTAATTCGATATTCAGTTTATCCAATCCTACCTGAGTGATATTAGCTTTCCGACCTACACTTACCAATATCCGGTCAGCTTCAATAAACGAGCTCTTTCCATCCTTCTCCACTGTCACCCCTTTATCACTCACTTCTGTTACTTTTGTATTCAAATAGAAGTTTATACCTTTCTTTGTATAGTCGCCACGCAACATGGCACTCGTTTCTTTATCCATTACTCCGAGAATTTCCGGCATCATCTCGATAACCCGTACCCTGACGCCCATACTATTAAAGAATGAAGCAAATTCCATTCCGATTACTCCCCCACCGATAATGGCAAGTGAAGAGGGAAGAACGGTACTGTCCAATGCTTCACGCGAAGTCCAGTAATCTATATCCGAAAGCCCCTTTATAGGAGGAATCACTGTATCCGATCCTGTACAAACCATCAGATAGGTCGCCTCGTAAACATCTCCGTCACAATAGATGCGGAAGCCATTTTCACCCTCACCTTCTATCACCGCTTCTTTATCTATAATGGTCACTCCGTAAGAGTTCACCGTCATTCTTACCCCACCCGTCAGTTTCTGTACCGTCTTATTTTTCCGGTTAATCATTTTTTCCATATCAAATGTGGGAGCACTATCTACAGAGACACCATATTTCGGGGCACTCTTGATGCTATCAAGTATCTTGGCAGAATAGAGTAATGCCTTCGTAGGAATACATCCTTCATTGAGACACACGCCACCCATTGCTTTTTTCTCAAACAAAACGGCACGTAATCCGTTTGCTCCTGCCCGCTCGGCAGCGGTATATCCAGCGGGTCCCCCGCCAATGATAGCTATATCATATTTCATAATCGTATAATTTTTAAGTTATTCCTACTATTAACAACAAAAAAGGATAGAGCTTAGTTTTAAGTTAATCCTGTATCTTTCATATGAAGAAGGAGAACAAAAGTAACAAGTCGCTTTTTTACCATAAACATAAGAAGGAAATATGTACTTTTGCAGCATCCATTAAAAATGGTCATAACATTATCATTAATAAAAAGAAGAAATGACACTGTTGATGTTAATCATAATCCTTTTAGTATTATTGCTGGGGCTCTATGCTTACTTGGGCGGATTCTCCGAGATTAAAGTAAGTACCCAAAAGTCCGGTGGAGAAACTATTGTCTACCAAGAAGTAACAGGCGACTATAAACAGACTAAAGCAATAACCAACAAGATCTATTATTACTTGTTGCACAAACTTAAAATAGAAGCCAACAGAGGCATAGGTATCTTTTATGATAATCCGAAAGAAATAGCCAAGGATAAGCTACGTTCGGAAATCGGTTGCATCATTGAGTCTAAAGACACTAACCGTTTGTCTATCAACGAATGCATGTACAAAATAAAAGTTCTACCGTCAGAAGACTATGCAACAGCTGAACTTCCACTCAAAAACGGGCTTTCCATATTTATTGGTTTTATCAAAGTATATCCTGCGCTGGATAAATATATATCAGAACAGGGTAAAAAGAAGGGTTCGGTCACCGAGATTTATGATATTCCAAATAGAAAAATTATTTATAGGCAAGCCCTGTTGAAATGCGATCAATAAGTGATGGCAGACCACAGAGAAATCTTTGGCAGACCACCAAAGAATAGGAATATCTCTTCTCAAAATAATTAGATAGAAGTAGTTTTACTAAATCTGCTATTCATATTTGCAGAGAGCTGAGATTTAAAGAGCTTGTAGAATGTCATCCGATTTATAGGCATACAGATAAAAACAATTATAAAATAACATTTTATCAAAGAATCCATTTTTAGTAATATGAAGAAATTACTCTGTCCCCAGTGCAAAATCGCTGGTATGTACGTAAAAAACAGCCAAGGAGAGCGGTTATTAGTATACATCACCCAAAATGGAACAGTAGTCCCCAAATATCCGGAAGCCTCAACTGAGGGATTCGACTTTACGGAAGTATATTGCTTGGGGTGTTCCTGGCATGGCTCACCCAAGCAATTAACAAAGATTTAAAAAAGCAACATTTACAGACAATGTCGCCACCTCCTTTCCGGGGAGATGGCGACCGACTGAAACACTTCACTTCTCATCTGAATAAGGCATATAAGGGCTACACATATCCGTATTGTAACAGAGATTTCGCATAACTTTTTCCGTATTAATTAGATGTTTCAATTGTCCCACTGCCTGAAATCAATCCAAACCATCTTCGACATTTTGAGATCCGTTTTAGCCGAATCGTGTCCATAGCGAATACCACAGTTATAATGCACATAAGTCTTTTGCAAATTGATAGCATCGGTAATGGCAACAGAAACAACTCCGGGTTGCGCATCAGCTTCCAGAGAATAAATACACTGCTGCCGATGGAGCTTCATACTATTGTTGATGTGAGCCAGATAATTCTGGCGAAGAGTCCAGCCCCCCCATGTTACATAATTGGGAGTCATTGCCTGCGCAGCATCAATCCACCGCAACCCCTCGCTCGTTTCGTAAACAAAGGCTTCTGCTCTATCATAAAACTCTCCGGGAATAAACTGCCAGAGTTTACTGTATAGCCCATTGCCATATTGTCCTTTACAAGAGTAATCCATCGACAATGTTTTATAAGATATTTCAGTAGACGATTCCTTGCCAAACGATACTTTGAAAGCCTTCCAAGGTTTTTCTTCCAGTTCAGCAGGTGATACGGATACAGATACTTTCCAAAAAGAATTCTCTGTATAGTTGGTTCCATGATTCACCGTTTGCGGCTGATAACTGATTTCCCGGAAAATACCCCCATCCGAATGGACAGTGATCTCACTGGAGGCTTCCCGCATCAGGTTCCAGATGTAAGCATAGACATTGGCTCCTTTGGGCGTTGTATAGTCTTTGATATTAGCAGTGAAACCATTTCCCGCGTCGTTCGTTATACTCAATATACAATTGTTGTTCTTACTGTATATCTGGAAGTTATAGGCATCTATCGCCCAGGAGTTATCTATAATCACATCGGGTGCTGCCCCCTCTTTCATCTTATAAGGAACCGCCTGCATGGAATAGTTCATATCCCCCTGAGCATAACCGTAGATACGGTTATAAATTTCTATCCGCTTCAAAGCCTCCTTATCTGCCATTTGTGCATTATATGCAGGATCCGGATCGGTACCTTTGGGCAAAATATCCGCAGAACGGGTCAACAGTTGCTGGTTGAAAGAGGCCGCTCCCTTACCAATCATATTGTTTTTGGCATATGGATCGGCAGAAGGAAAGATTCGGTAATGCTGCACATTATCATAATTAATGGCATAATAACCCGGCTCCATATAAACTCCTATTAATGAAAGCATTTCGTTCTTTTGTCCCGGAGTATCCTGAGTGGCAATAACATAGAAATCTCTCTTATAGAACTTCAGCATGCGGAACAGAGAGACCGGATATTTACCGGAAACAACATCTTTGATATTCAGGATAACCGTCACATAGATATCCGGATTCTTGATATCGGCATCGAGTTCTGTCTCAGGATTTGTCATCTTATCATAGTCCACAATTGTCTTTTTCCCTATTTCCCAGGAAGTGGGAATGTTGTTGAACAAACGGGAAGTAATATCTTTCACTTCCGCATCATCAGTTCCCATGCGTACCAAGACTACATCTTTCTTATCGATCTCATTATCTTCATCAGGCACCGGAACATCATCGATAATATCCCTAACACATGCCCCTAAAAGAATGCTTGAGAACAGAAGTAGCACATATATCATTTTTGTTTTCATAATAATCTTTTTTTAATGGTTCGTTTTACCAGTTATTATAGTCAATCCACACCGTAGTTGTTTTATGCACATCTACTGTGGCATCATAAGCAGTGCCGGCACTACTTGGCAAAGGATGAATCACTGCGGCTCCCCAACTCGTGAACCAGGCTCCTCCGCGCTGTAACACCATTCCGTCAGTTATTTCAATGACTACAACACCCGCCGACGCGCCGGTTGTACGAGCAGTAATAGCACACTCCTGATTGTAATTGAGCAAATTCTGGTTAAACTGCAAGTCATTGTTATAATCGCAAAAAACATTATCCGTGCCCGGGGTTCCCGCCACATGGTTGTAGAGAATATCATACCATGCGGGCGAAATCATGGCAACCCCATCGATCATACCATCTGCTTTCATTGCTTTATTCCCCTTGAAAAGGATTTCAGGATACCATTTCCAGCAATAATCCATCTCAGCATCGGTAATAGTACGGGTCACTTCACGGGTCATTTCCGCCAGCTGATAGATGATAGACTTTCCCCAACGATACTCACCCTTTAAAACAGGACTCGCTCCCAAATCAAACCCTACACTCTTTTCATACGCATGTTCAATGGTACTCTCGGTTTGCGGCAGTCCTGGTGCAAAATCAACCAATTTGAGATCTAATTGAGACTGTTCGTCGTCACGGATATTAATCTTTGTATAAGCATTATTCCGTAATCCCCATATCAGTGCCCAGAGTTCATACATGGGTGGATTATTCAAAGATACCAATGAATTATCGAGCCTGTTAGAAAATCCGTTGCCACCCGAACTGTAAACAGCAAGCATATTATCTCCATTGGTTGGCGCATAAATGCGTAAATTATAAGCGTCAATAGTCCATTCTCTGTCAACCATCCCATCATACTTTTTATCTTCCCTTGGAGCATAATTCCTTGTTTCAGCAGTATAAGGTAACAACGTTTCATATCCAGTCATATGATACTTGTAATCACTGGTATAAACATAGAACCGGTTACTGATATAAATTTTCTTCATAGCATGCAAAGCCCGTTCGGTAACTTCAGGGGCAGAAGGATCATCCGTTGGGCCCGGAGAAGAAAGCATACTACGGGTATGGGGGTTAAGACCATTCGTGCCACAGAGTTTCTTCAAAGCGTCCGGATCATTTGTGTCATAATAAGCATAACGCTGCTCGCGCGGGAAGCTAACTTTATAATACCCTTTATCTACATAAAGTCCGAAAAGTTTCAGCATCTGTTCCTTCAAATCTTCCTCCTTACCATCTTTAGCAATTAAAATCACTCCCTGACGATTGTGACGGATATCCTGTATCATTTCAAAATTATAAGTACCTGCTAAAAAGTCAGCGACATTGCCTACAATTGTCAGGTCGTTCAATGTATCTTTTGCCATAGATTCCAACGTTGCCAGCTTATCTGTACCAGGTAGATCATTAAAAGATATCATCTTGTCGTAATGGTTCACGGTTTGCAGTCGAACTGCAACTTTCTTTGTTTCCGCACTCGTTCCATTGAGCCAGATTAAGTAGTTTCCCGGACGGGAAGCTACATCGACATCATCCATATTCATAACGGTTGCAGCCGATAAATCCTCTGCACTGATCGGTTCGTCCGTATCGCAGGAGTAGAATGCAAGCAAAACAAATAGAAAAATGAATAAAGTTTTCATATCCATATGTGTTTAATAGTGAGACAATATGCCACATTTACCGGCTGAAATGTGACGGGTTCAATTACTTCGTCTATAAAAAGAGAACGTACAGCAAAAAGAATAGGTTCAAATCAACAGTAATTAAGGTTAATATACAGTCTATCAAAAAGAAGTAATCTATGCATGAAAGTACTGCAAATAGTACAATGTGGAAAGTTATTAGAACTTTCTAATTAGGTCATTTTAATTATTCCGGACAAGAAAAATATTCTATTTTAATAATGACAAGACATAAAACAGCATATAGAGTAATCAAAATCATCAGACAGAATGGCACTCCATATTTAGTAAAGTTTTTTAGAATACAGACGCAGTATTTCCCGGTTAACGAAGTTTATCATCCCGGTAAGTAAACCAATACCTTCCCTCACGGGTTATACCACCAGTATTCACCCATTCACGATGTATCATGGATAAAAGTATTTTAATCAATAACGTTCAAATATTCGATGGCAGCCACGAGCAGACTATCCGGGGAAATGTACTAATAGAAAACAGCCGGATTAAAGCCATTTCAGAAACTCCGATCCCTACAGACGGAATTAGTAATCCCACTATCATCGACGGAAAGGGAAAATTCCTGATGCCCGGACTAATCGATGCACACTGGCATGCTTATATGTCATGCAATACAATGATGGATCTGCTGACTGCTGACACCGCTTATACACAATTCAAAGCCGGACAGGAAGCAGAGGCCACGCTACTACGCGGATTTACGACCATCAGGGATGCCGGTGGTCCGGTCTTCGGACTAAAACGGGCCATTGATGAAGGGATTCTTTCCGGACCACGTATCTATCCAAGCGGTTCCCTTATCTCTCAGACAGGAGGACATGGAGATTTCAGAGCGGTGTATGACGAACCGCGTCCATTCGATTGTTGCGGATTAACGCATACGGAAGAGATAGGTGCTGCCATTATTGCCGATGGAGTGGATGCCGTAACTGTTGCCGCACGCAACAATCTCCGCTTGGGAGCCAGCCAGATCAAGTTGATGACAGGCGGCGGAGTTGCTTCTCTATACGATCGGTTGGAAGACACACAGTTTTTTGAAGAAGAAATTCATGCTGCTGTCAAAGCGGCAGAAGATGCGGGAACCTATGTAATGGTGCATGTCTATGTGCCCAGAGCTATTCAACGAGCTATCCATGCGGGAGTAAAAAGTATTGAGCACGGACATCTGATTGATGAGGCGACTATGGAACTGATTGCGGAGAAAGAGATATGGCTCAGTATGCAGCCTTTCACTTTGGGAGATAATCAGTTCCCTACGAAAGAACAGCAGGAGAAACATGCTTTAGTAGTTCAGGGTACAGACCAGACATATCAACTGGCAAAGAAATATAAGGTCAAGTTGGCATGGGGAACAGATTTACTATTCAATCCGGCCAATACGAAAAATCAGAATCAAGGTATCCTCAAATTACAGAAATGGTTCAGCAATTTTGAAATTCTTAAAATGGTGACACATGATAATGCGGAGTTACTGGCCTTATCTGGTGCAAGAAACCCCTATCCAGGAAAGTTAGGCAGTATAGAAGAAGGAGCCTGGGCCGATTTAATCTTGGTAGATGGAGATGTACTGAAAGACATTACACTACTGGGCGATCCGGAAAGAAATTTCGCAATGATTATGAAGGGAGGAACAATATACAAGAATAATATTTAATCTCACGTAGAAAAGCCCGACTCCCCTCCAAATAAAATTCCGGTTAACGCAGAATCAGCGATAACCGGAATTATATCCATTTAAACGGAAAGAATTAAGAATCCGCATATTACAAAGATCGTTTTTCTCCCGTTACTGTAATTGAGTAAATCCCGACATTTCCGGATTTATACTTTCGGATCGTGTCTTCATCCAGATGTTCATATAACACTTCATCAGGAATAAGAACCGTTTTAGTCCTCGCAATACGAATATCCACAAAGTCGGCCTTTTCTATCTCCTGCAAATAATCTTCCTTTTGAATAGCACTTGCGATGCACCCTGCATACATCGCCGCATTATCAGTAAACTTTTTGGGGAATGTTCCATTAAGTACAACATCGGATATACAGAAATGTCCGCCAGGCTTCAGCACACGATAAATCTCTTTGAAAATAATATTCTTTTCAGGAAGCAGATTAAGTACACAGTTGCTCACAACGACGTCTGCCGTATTATCCAGTAAAGGCATATTCTCTATATCACCTTCTAAGAACTCCACATTGGCATATCCCCGTTTAAGTGCGTTGTTACGTGCTTTTGTTATCATTTGAGGGGAAAAGTCAATACCAATGACCTTACCGCTTTCACCTACTTCCGCACGGGCAATAAAGCAATCATTCCCTGCTCCCGAACCTAAATCAACCACTGTATCACCTTCACTGATATTGGCATATTGTGTAGGTAATCCGCAGCCGACCCCTAAATCCGCATCAGGTTCATAACCTTTCAGATTTGTATAGTCCTCACTCATTATGGTAAATACTTTTTTTGAAGCAGCCAAGGGGTTTCTACCGCAACAGCAACCTTTCAGCTCTTCTGCATTCAGAGCGAGCTCACTATAACGTTGTTTCACTAACTCCTTTAAATCTTGATTGTTTTTTATCTGATTCTTTTCCATCTTGTTCTCATTTTTAATCATACTATAATCTTCCGTATCCGATACTCTTCATTAAAATCGTATTGCAAGAATATCTGTTCGTAAATACACGAACAGATTTCGTAAAAAAAATCCCTTTACCCACAACATGATGTCCCGGTACAGGTGCAATCGTTTAAAAACTCTACGAATAACAACCGGGCAAACTCCCAGTTCTCACGGTTGATGCAATACCGAACTTTAGGCGCTTCTATTTCTCCCTGAATCAATCCTGCATCTTTCAGTTCTTTTAAATGCTGTGAGACGGTTGCCTTGGCAATAGGCAACTCTTCATGGATATCCCCGAAATAACAACTATCCTGTTTCGCTAAGAAACTAAGGATAGCAATCCTCGCCGGATGTCCCATAGCCTTGGCAAAGCGGGCAAGCTGCTCCTGCTTTTCTGTGTACTGCTTTGTTTTCACTTTATCATTCTCCCATTGTTTATTGTTCGCAAAACTACGAACAGATTCTGAATTGACAAAACGAAGCAAGTTCTTTTTAGGAATGATTAAGAATATCTTATACCGGTCTCCAAAAGCTAACTATATCTATTTCAATGAAAGATAACAATACACATAAAAAGAGCTCTGAAATAAAAACTTCCAGAGCCCCTACCTCTTAAATACCTGTTTGTTACTCAACCACCATGATGCGGTCATTTAATCCCACTTTCGTATTTTCTTCCACAAAAATCTCTTTCACCACCCCATCAGCCACCGAACGAATTTCATTCTCCATCTTCATGGCGACCAACACACATAGCGGATCACCCTTCTTCACTTCGTCTCCTTTCTTCACATAAGTTTTCAGGATAACACCCGGCATAGGAGCCACAACCACCTGACGTCCTACGACATCTGCTCCGTTACGGGCATTATGAATCTTTTCCAACTCCCCTTTCAGTTCAATCTGATAAAGTTCCCCCTTATTCATAATGGTATAGGAGGAATGGGAAGTCGGAGATATCTGTACTCCGTGCGAATGATGATTGATGATGATGGAATAGATAGAATCACCTCCTACATTATAGTCCACATCATATACTTTTCCGTTAACCGCCACTTTCTTCACAGGCCCGTCTTCCAGTATCTCCACTTTATATTCACTGTCGGGCACATCCTGTATCTTGGCATAATAGGTTGCTAATATTGTTGTCATAATCATTCTGAGTTTAATAGTTATTGGCAGTCATCTGCAACTTGCCGTAATATTTCCAAAGCGAATCTCCTACTACCGGAAGCGTAGTGGCGCGTGAAGCAGCCTCTTTTTCTTCTTCATAGTGCTTCAGCGCAGCAGCAATCACCGCTACAGTCGGATCGGTATTCTGCCTGCGCTTCAGGTCTTCCTTGTCGAAACGGGTGTCGATGAAAGTAGTATCGTATTCTCCTTTCAGGAAAGCCGCATTCTTCAACACACGCTGGTGGAAAGGAATCGTAGTCTTGATACCTAAAATCTTGTATTCTCGCAGTGCACGGGCCATATTCGAAATGGCAGAATCACGGTTACGCCCCCAACAACAAAGTTTGGCAATCATCGGGTCGTAATGTAGAGAAACCTCAAAGCCGGCGTAGGCAGCACTGTCCAAACGAACATTACGCCCTTCGGGAGCCTCACGGACAGTAATCACCCCGGGTGAAGGCATAAAGTTATTTTCAGGATCTTCGGCATAGATGCGGCATTCGATGGCAGCACCCCGAAATTCGACATCTTCCTGCCGGTAAGGGAGGCGGTTGCCCGCAGCCACCAAAATCATGTCTCGCACTAAATCCACTCCCGTACATTCTTCCGTCACCGGATGCTCTACCTGCAGACGGGTGTTCATCTCCAGAAAATAAAAGTTCTGGTCTTTGTCCATCATGAACTCCAGCGTACCGGCACTGTAATAGTTGATTCGTTTGCAGGCTTCCACTGCCACCTTCAGCATTTTGGCACGTGTTTCGGGCTTCACAAAAGGAGAAGGTGACTCTTCGATCACTTTCTGGTTACGCCGTTGAATGGAACATTCACGTTCGTACAGATGAATCACATTGCCATATTTATCGCCCAGTATCTGCACCTCAATATGATGCGGATTCTCGATATATTTTTCAATATAAACGGCATCGTTGCCAAATGAAGTTCCGGCTTCGGATTGCGAAAGGCGAAGTGCGGTTTCCATCTCCTCTTCACTGCGTACCAGACGCATACCTTTCCCACCACCTCCGGCAAGTGCCTTCAGCATGATGGGATAGCCTACTTCGGCAGCCACCTTTTTGGCTTCGGCAATGCCTTTCACCGGATCTTCCGTGCCCGGTACGATCGGTAAACCGGCTTCACGCATAATCCGGCGGGCCTCAGTCTTAATACCCATTCGGGCAATAATATCGGCACTCGGACCAATAAAGATAACCCCTTCTTCCTCACAACGACGGGCGAAGTCCGCATTCTCAGACAGAAAGCCATATCCCGGATGAATGGCAGCTCCCGTCTTTTTAGCAATCTGCAGAATCTTCTCCGGCTTCAGATAAGAGGTATCTTCCGGCGAATCGGAGATACAATAAGCCTCTTCGGCATAACGTACATGCAAGGCACCACGGTCTACGCGGGTATAAATAGCCACCGTAGCAATGTTCATCACCCGACAGGTACGGAAAATACGCATGGCAATCTCGCCACGGTTCGCAACTAATATCTTTTTTATCATACGATGTTCTCCTCTGCTTTAAAGTGGAAGGTTTGAATGTTTCTTCGGCGGATTGGACTGCCGCTTATTAGCGAGCATCTCAAAACTGCGTATCAGGCGCATACGGGTTATGGCCGGGTCGATAACTTCGTCTACATAGCCCAATTCGGCAGCCCGGTACGGATTGGCAAATTTACTGCGATAATCATCCTGTAGCTCTTTTCTTTTCGCCTCGGCATCTGCAGCTTTGTCAATCTCTTTGCGGAACAGAATATTCACCGCACCGTCCGGCCCCATTACGGCAATCTCGGCAGTAGGGTATGCCAGATTCACATCTCCCCTGATATGCTTGGAACTCATTACATCATAAGCACCGCCATAAGCTTTACGGGTAATGACAGTTACTTTAGGTACAGTGGCTTCGCAATAAGCATAGAGCAGTTTAGCACCGTTACGGATAATGCCGCCATACTCCTGATCCACACCCGGAAGAAACCCCGGCACATCAACCAGCGTGAGCAACGGAATATTGAACGCATCACAGAAACGCACAAAACGTGCCGCTTTGATAGAAGCATTGATATCGAGTGTTCCGGCCAATGCCAACGGCTGATTGGCCACCACTCCTATCGTTTTCCCGTTCAGGCGGATATAACCGATAACGATGTTACGGGCAAATTCTTCCTGCAATTCAAAGAAACTATTATCATCCGCCACGGCACGGATCATCTCTTTTATATCGTATGGCTGATTGGGGTTGGCAGGCACAAGTTCCGATAATTCGGGCGTAAGCCGCGTCGGAGAATCGGTGGTAGCCACAAACGGAGGTTCCTCCATATTATTGCCGGGCAGATAAGAAATCAGTTCACGGATGTAATTGATACATTCAATATCATTTTCGGCAGAAAGATGCGCCACCCCCGACTTCATAGTATGGACATCCGCCCCTCCCAGATCTTCTTTGCTGACCTCCTCCTGCGTAACACTTTTTACCACATCGGGACCGGTAATAAACATATAACCGGAGTTTTTCACCATCAGGATAAAATCGGTCAATGCAGGCGAATAGACCGCCCCACCCGCACACGGGCCCATGATGGCACTGATCTGCGGAATGACACCCGAGGCTAAAGAATTGCGTAAGAATATCTCCGCATAACCGGCCAGCGAACGGACTCCTTCCTGAATGCGGGCTCCTCCGGAATCGTTCAGCCCGATGATGGGTGCCCCCATCTGCATAGCCATATCCATCACTTTACAAATCTTCTTGGCATACGTTTCGGACAGTGCACCGCCAAAAACGGTAAAGTCCTGAGCAAAGACATAGACAAGCCGTTTGCCGATCATTCCGTATCCGGTCACAACCCCGTCACCGGAAATCTTCTGTTTCTCCATACCGAAATCGGTACAACGGTGGGTGACCAGTTTATCGAGTTCAATAAACGATCCTTTCTCCAGAAGCAGGTCGATACGTTCACGTGCTGTCAGTTTTCCGACAGAATGCTGTTTCTCGATACGGGCGTCTCCGCCACCTTTTTCAGCTTGCCTGTTCAACTCTTCCAGGCGATTGATAAGCTCTTTCATAGGCTATTATTTTAAAGTATATGTAAAGTTAGCATGTAAAAAAGAGAATAGATGTAATCCAAATTACAATTGCTCGTTTATTTTCACTCTCTTTCCCGAAGAAAATGAAAAGTTTGGAATCCCGACTTTATTAGGATAACAATTATTTGCTTAAAAATGTTAGCGTGCATGTCCTATAACATTATTTTGAGTATGAGTCAACAAACTTCCCCTCTCAGACGTTTAATCTCGCAAATAGTTTATGTAAAAACCTAGACCAAAATGAAAATGAGAACAATCAAACATTTTTTAGCAGCATGCTTCCTGCTTGTGTTTGCCACAGGCATACATGCACAAGAGCAGGGAACAAAAACTTATCTGCCCAAGTTTGCCATCAAAACCAATGCCCTCTACTGGGCCACCAGTACTCCGAACCTGGGATTTGAAGTGGCTTTGGCGAAAAAACTTACTCTTGACGTATCGGGCAACTACAACCCCTGGAAATTCTCCAAAGACAGACAAATCAAGCACTGGCTGGTACAACCCGAACTCCGTTACTGGCTTTGCGAACGTTTCAACGGTAGTTTTTTCGGCCTGCACGGCCATTACGCCGATGTAAACATGAGCAATCTCGATATATTCGGGTTGGGCAACTACCGTTATGACGGCAAAATCTATGGTGCAGGTATCTCTTACGGTTACCACTGGATACTCAAGAATCGCTGGAGCATGGAAGCTACCATCGGTGCAGGATATGCCCGCCTGAATTATGATAAATATGCGTGTGGCAAGTGTGGTGAGAAGCTGGGACATAACAACAAGAATTATTTCGGCCCGACGAAAATAGGACTCAGCATTATTTATACTATCAAGTAAAGCCCCACACACATTCTCCGGAACCAATTATAAAAAATTAAATCAATAGTAACAATGAAAAGAAAAATCATATATTTCCTCTTGGCCCTCGCAGTTGTTATGCCGGCCAGTGCCCAGAAATTCTTTAAAGATGCCATCAGTCTATCCGATGTTTCGCTGTGGCAACAAGGCAATTCGCTTTATGTAGACATGCAGATCGACATGAAAAATCTAACGGTCAGTCCCGAACGTATGCTCACACTTACTCCGCTCCTGACAGACGGACAGCACAACGTAGCGCTGGAAGAGATCATCATTAACGGCAAACGCCGTCAGAAGGCTTATTTGCGCGGATTAGCCATCAGCCGCGAACTACCTGCAGGAATCGTAATACCTTATAATAAAAGAGAAGTGCTCAACTATGCCCAGGTGATCCCTTATGAACCCTGGATGGCAAATGCTTCATTGAATCTGGTTGAAAACCTCTGCGGATGCGGCAATAACGAAGAGATGCTCGCACAAGAACTGATCACCAACGATGTCTCTACCGAAGCCAAACGCCTGAGCGCCATGGTACCGGTGGTTGCTTATATTCAGCCTACCGTAGAAGTTGTGAAAAACCGTAGCGAACAGTATGAAGCTCACCTCGACTTCCCTGTAAGCAAGGCTGTTATCCAGCCGGAATTCATGAATAACCACAAAGAACTGATGAACATTCATGCTATGTTCGACAAGATTCAGAATGACAAGAACCTGACAGTAACAGGAATCAGTATCGAAGGATTCGCTTCACCGGAGGGTCCGTTGAAATTCAACGAACAACTGTCGCAGAAACGTGCCGAAGCTCTGAAGAATTATCTGACTACCAACGAAAAAGTTCCCGGCAAACTTTACAAAGTAACTTTTGGTGGTGAAAACTGGGACGGATTGGTACAAGCATTGGAAAAATCGTCAATGAAAGATAAAGATAAATTTATCGGTATCATCAAGAATACGACTGACGATGCACGCCGCAAACAGGAAATCATGCGCGTGGACGGAGGCGTACCCTACCGTACGATGTTGAAAGAGATTTATCCCGGACTCCGCAAAGTGAACTGCAAGATAGACTACACCGTAGCCAACTTCGATGTAGAGCAAGGACGGGTGGTGATAAAAGTCAACCCGAAATACTTGAGTCTGAATGAGATGTATCAGGTGGCCAACAGCTATCCAAAAGGAAGCAACGACTTCGTGAATGTATTCGACATCGCTGTACGTATGTATCCGAACGATGAAGTAGCCAACCTGAATGCCGCCGCCGTATCACTGACCAAGAAAGATCTGGAAAACGCAATCAAGTATATGGATAAAGCCAACCATCAAACAGCAGAATTCATCAACAACGTAGGTGTATACAACTTCCTCAATGGAGATGTACAACGTGCTGTCGCTGCCTTCAACCAAGCTGCCCAGATGGGTAACGAGGCCGCTAAAGCCAACCTGCAGCAGCTGCAGCAGATCTTGAATATGAAGAAAAAATAAATCCCCGGCATTGGGGTGTAGCCATCCGATGAAAAGGGTGTAGCTATCCGGACCAAAGAGTGTAGCCTTTCCATGCGGAGGGCTACACCTTTTTTTATTTACCGCTATACAGCAAAAAAATAATTATTTCATCCGTCAAAACAGGTTCCGGTTTTGTTATATCAATATCTTAACTTAAACATCAACTATTAAAAACAGACAATTATGACACTGATCCTTGCTATCGTTCCGGTATTGCTCTTGATTGTATTAATGGCATTTTTTAAAATGCCGGGTGACAAAAGTAGCGTCATCTCCCTCATAGTAACTATGCTGATAGCTCTTTTCGGATTCCATTATGCGGCAGACAACTTGGTATTTTCATTCGTATACGGTGCACTGAAAGCGGTTTCTCCTATCCTGATTATCATCCTGATGGCTATCTTCAGCTACAATGTATTGCTGAAAACAAAGAAGATGGAGATTATCAAACAACAATTCTCTTCCATCTCTACCGATAAAAGTATCCAGGTACTGCTCCTTACCTGGGGTTTCGGAGGGTTACTTGAAGCTATGGCAGGTTTTGGTACAGCTGTTGCCATCCCCGCCGCTATCCTGATCAGTCTGGGATTCAAACCCATTTTCTCAGCTACCGTCAGCCTGATTGCCAATAGTGTGGCTACGGCTTTCGGTGCCATAGGTACACCGGTCTTGGTACTTGCCAAAGAAACCAATCTGGATGTGCAGGTGCTGAGTACGAACGTCGTACTGCAACTTTCCGTACTAATGTTCCTGATACCGTTGGTACTGCTCTTCCTGACCGACCCGAAAATAAAATCATTACCCAAAAACTTATTTCTGGCACTACTGGTAGGCGCTGTATCTTTAGGCAGCCAGTACGTTGCGGCCCGATATATGGGGGCCGAATCACCGGCTATCATCGGCAGCATCTTGTCTATCGTCGTTATCGTTATTTATGGCAAACTGACCTCTCCGAAAAAAGAGAAAGAACAGAAAAGCATGTTGAAAGGTAAAGATATCCTAAACGCTTGGAGCATCTATCTGCTAATTTTGTTACTGATCATACTGACCAGTCCGCTTTTCCCAGGACTCCGAAGTACGCTCGAAAATAACTGGGTGACACGTATCAGCCTCCCCATCAATGACTCCAGCGTGAACTATACCATCGCCTGGCTGACACATGCCGGAGTTCTGCTTTTCGTAGGCACGTTTGTAGGCGGTCTGATACAGGGAGCCAAAGTGAAAGAATTGTTTGTCGTTTTATGGAACACGGTGAAACAATTAAAGAAAACGTTCGTCACCGTTATCTGCCTGGTGGGGTTATCTACCATTATGGATACGGCAGGCATGATTTCCGTGATTGCCACTGCACTCGCCACAGCCACCGGAAGCCTCTACCCTCTCTTTGCTCCGGTTATCGGCTGTCTGGGTACCTTCATCACCGGAAGTGATACATCCTCGAACATCCTCTTCGGAAAGCTGCAAGCCAGTGTGGCAGGACATATCAATGTCAGTCCGGACTGGTTATCGGCCGCCAATACGGTAGGTGCGACAGGAGGCAAAATCATCTCCCCTCAAAGTATCGCCATCGCTACATCGGCAGGAAACCAACAAGGGAAAGAAGGAGAAATCCTAAAAGCAGCCATTCCATATGCACTGGCTTATGTAGTCATTACGGGAATCATTGTGTATATATTCAGTTAACCATTAACGGTATTGATAAAAAAGGTGTGTCGCAACTCTTATTCACCGCAGAGTTATGACACACCTTTTGTCTATTGTATTAATCTATCTGATTTTTCAGAAACAGGTCATATAAAATCAGTTGACTATGATTTCTTATTTCAGATTCGTATTTGCATTCGTCTCTTTTTCAGGAATAGAATACAAATAATACTTACTATTGGGCACAAACTTCGTTCCATCGGGGAAGCTGGTGAACCAATGTCCTTCCGGATGATACTTCTTGAAAGTACCGTTCTGCTGCCAACAATCGTACTCCTTAGCAGCTTCCACATCAGTCAGTGCGACACGTACCACAGGACGTTGCGTACGGAGGACATCAGTGATACCAAACCCTTCACCCCAAAGTTCACGGCGACGTTCCATCAGAATTTCATCAATTACCTGCTCTTGCGTTTTTCCGGTAAGATCATAATCGGCCAGTCCGCGGGCATTCCTTAAAGTATTGAGCGGTTTTACGGCTTCGCCCAATTGACCTTTACGCGCCAAAGCTTCGGCAGCTATCAAATACATTTCGGCAGAACGCATGATGACAATATCGCCCGTCTGGTCAGAACGGATGCGGAACTTGCGGTATCCCAGATAACCTTCACGCATCCACTGGAACAATTCCAGACGGATATCCCCTTCAGTAAAAGTATCCTTGAAATGCGGATCGGCCATAAAACTATTATATGAATCGGGTTCCACCACATCCAGATAATAGAAGTTATAGCTGGCATCGGACTGGCTGACAGATTGCGGATGTCCCCAGATCCACTCGGTATTCGATATATCGTTGAAACCCATATAGTTTTTGGCGTCCGTCATCAAAGTATAGCCTTTGGCTGCTTCAAGCGCGGCTTTGGCAGCTTCGTCCCACTGTCCGGTGAGCAGATAAGTACGGGCCAGGAGTCCGTTTACCACATCGGTGTTAGGTTTATATTTCGACTTGTCGTTCGGACGTACATAACCGTCAAGAAGTCCTTTGGCACGGTTGAGGTCATTGATGATCTGTGTATAGATCTCTTCGAGTGTGGCCTTTCCTTTAGGTTTGGTATTCGGATTGGTGGGTTCGGTATACAACGGCACACAAAGAGCATTCTTATCTTTCAGATAGGTGAACTGATAATGCTGTGCCAAATGAAGATAACAGAAAGCACGTACGGCAAGTGCCTGTCCCTGGGCATGCCGGAATTCCGGTGTATCATCATCCCCGGTAGCTTGGATAGAAATGGCCGTATTACAGTTATCAATGGTCTTATACATCAGATACCAGGCGAAAGTGGTACGTCCGTCGGAAGGCATCACCACATCATTAAACTGATAAGAAGAATTAAACCCGTACATGGGGCGCGAAACCACGTCGTCAGCCATCATGTCGTCCAGGCACATCAAAGCACGATAGCCGATGTTGGCATAAGTGGTACCATATTCGAACAGATTGTACCACGCACCGTTAAAGATGCGTTCGGCATTCGAAGGCACGGGTACGAGACCGGAATCTACGGCATCTGTCGGCTTATTGTCGAGGAAGTCGCTGCTGCAACTCCCCAAGAACAAAAGAAAGAAGAGGAGGAAAAAGGAAACCTTACCTTTGGGAATCTTATCTCCGGAGGTATTACTCACGGAAGCCTCTCTCCCACCCTCTGTCCGAAGAAGAGGAGAAGAAGAAATATGTCTGTTATTGTTAAATCGTATTGTTCTCATATCATCTGTTATTTTATACTTTACTATATCTGTTATATATGATTTATACATGATTAAATCGGGGCGAAGCATACGATTGCAACAGCCCTTTTCTGAGGATTAAAACCTTAGAACGAAACATTGATTCCTCCTGAAATGGAACGCATAGCCGGATAACGGTAATATGTCAACCCACTGATATCCTGTTCGGGATCAAGTCCCTGATTCTTCGAAACGGTAAGCAGATTATCGGCCTGTACAAACAATTGCAGGCTGTTCAGGCTGATCTTCTTTATCATCGGTTGCGGGAAGTTATACGATAGTGTGATATTCTTCATCCGCAGGAACGAGTTATTAAACAGGTTACGCGTCGAATTTGCATTCCAACTGTTCGATACGGTTTTCAGTGCCGGTACATCAGTATATCGATTCTCCGGTGTCCAACGGTTCAGGATTTCTGTCGACCAGGCACGTCCGGTAGAACTTCCGTTATGCCATAGCATAGTCACGTCACGGTCCACGATATAATTTCCGATACTATAGGCAAAAATTGTCGATAGTTCAAAACCCTTATACGAGAAAGCGGTATTAAATCCCCCGTACACTTTGGGTAAAGATGATTTGCCGGTATAGTAATAATCCGCCTGGGCATAGTCATTGGTAGTCGTACGCCCGGTGATCTTGTTATTGGCATCTTTCACATTTTTGTACCACAACGGATCCCCGTTTTCCGGATCAACTCCCGCCCATTTTTTCATGTAAAAATCATAAACAGAACGTCCCACAGCCAGTTTATGAACTCCGCTCACAGGCATATCTTTCAATGGAAGGTCGGTCACGACATTCTTATAATGTGTCAGGTTAAGCCCTAATCGCCACATAAAGTCCCGGGTATGGATTAAGGTACCTTTCAGATCAATTTCCACACCGGTATTCTTCAATTCGCCTACATTCTCGTCCACTGAATTATAACCGAGTGAAGGGGCCAACGGACGGGAATAGAGCAAATCTTTCGAACGCCGTTGAAAGAAATCGAACGAACCGGAGAATCGATTGTTGAACAATGAGAAGTCAATGCCGGCATTGAAATTCAGGTTGGTTTCCCACTTCAGTTTTGGTGTAGCCAGACGATCGGATACCAATGCATTCTCTCCGTTATTACTCACCACCGAATAAAGTCCGCTGCTGGCATAATACGTTCCTAAATTATCGTTACCCTGCGCACCATAACTAACCTTCAATGTTAAGGCAGAAAGCCAGTCGCTCGTAGCCACCATGAAGTCTTCACGATCGATACGCCAGGAAGCACCGACGGACCAGAAATTACCCCAACGGGTCTCTGGAGCAAAACGGGAAGATCCGTCCCGCCGATAAGAACCTGAAAAGAAATATTTGCTTTGATAGTCATATTGGGCATTTAAGAAGTACCCTACCAACGAGTAATTAACGCGGTATCCTGTCCCTCCGGTTACCAGCGAACCGACAGCCAGTTCGGGAAAATCAGGCAATGCCATATTCGAACGGGATGCCCGCAACACATCGTAACGGTAAGAATAAGCCTCTTGTCCGGCCAACAGGTTGAAATGATGCTCTCCGAGGGTTTTGTCATAAGTCAGGATATTATTCCAGGTCCACGAAAAAGTACGGTCGTTTTCACGACTCGATGAACCTCCGGTATTAACAGCCGGGCCTATTTTAGGGTTGGTATAGTCGAGTGAATTATAATTGATCAGGTCGAAGTTGAAGCTGGTTTTAAACTTCAATCCTTCGATAAAGGTAACTTCAAGGAAAGTACGTCCCGAAAATTCATCTTTCATACGCTCCGACTTATCATTGGGTAATGTAGCCGGAAGGTTCCAGTTAGCCATCGAACCGGACGGACGGTAAGAACCGAAATCGTATATCCGCTGTCCCTCGGAATCCAGTTTATAGGTTCCGTCTTCGTTCATCTGATAGATGGGATAGAACCCGTTCATCAGACGGCCGGCATTGATGACGTTACTTGTTTTCGTATCCGATGATACAGGATAATTCTGCAAAGAGTGGGCAAAGCTCATGTTCACTCCTCCCCGAAGCCATTTGGTCATCTGGCTTGTCACGTTCGAACGGAGATTAAAGCGTTCATAGCCGGACTCCAAGGCAATACCTTTATCATTCAGATATCCGGCAGAAAAGTAATATTGATTGGTTTTGCCCCCTCCTGAGACATTCAATCCCAATTCCGTGCGAAGTGCCTGCTGCTCCATGGCATCCTGCCAGTCGAAATTCCAGAGTGGAACGGCCCCGTCCACCAATTTTCCATCCGTGCCTACCGGCTGAGGGTATTTAGCCCCATAAGGATTGGGACCACTCCCCATCAGTTTTCCTACCAAGTCTTTAGAAGCTTTGATAGCCGCTATCTGAGGAGTATAATTCTTTGTATCCAGTGCATATTGGTTACGTAAAGCCTCCCAATAAAGTTCGAAGTACTGATCGGTGCCGATCCGGTCGTAATCGCGTACCGCGCGATTGGAACCACCGAAGCTGGCTTTCACATTCACCGTAGTCTTCGAATCGCTTTGTCCCTGCTTGGTGGTGATAATAATTACACCGTTGGCTCCACGCGAACCGTACAAAGCAGCCGAGGCCGCATCTTTCAGAACGGTCATCGATGCGATATCTTCGGGGTTGATAGAGTTCACACTGCCGTCATAAGGCACACCATCCACTACATAAAGAGGTGCGCTGGACGCATTGATGGATCCGATACCGCGGATACGTATGGTTGCATCGGTACCCGGCTGACCGCTTGCGGCACTTGCCTGCAGACCGGCTACGGTTCCTTCAAGGGCACGTGATACACTCGAGGTTTGTAACTTTGCTATCTCGTCACCTTTAACGGTAGAGGCGGCGCCGGTGAAACTATATTTTTTGGCAGTGGCATAGGCTACTACCATCACTTCTTCCAATTGTTTGCTGTCGGGCACCAGTTCGACATTGATCACTGAGCGTCCACCCACTTTATGTTCCACAGATTTCAGCCCGATAAAACTGAATACCAGCGTACCATCGGACGGTACATTAATGGAATACTTACCGTCGATACCCGTAATGGTACCGACACTGGTTCCTTTCACTAATACCGATACACCGGGCAACGGGTCTCCTTCGGACACAACAGTGCCCGAAACACGTATGTCATTCATTGTCCCGGCATGTAATGCTGCAACCGAAACCACAAAGAGCAACGTAAATAATAGACGTAAATTGGTCTTCATACCTTAAGTTTAGTTATGTTTAAATTAGAATCTTTTGTTTAACACACAATCCGGCAGATTGTTGTTAAAAGCCTTGAAATTGTTATCTTATTCTTGAAGGTGTGTCAAAAGCCACCTACATTTTTTAATTAATTTTCACGGATCATTCCATGCTGCAAAAGTAGAGTATAGGGGTTGTTCCCGAAATCCCTTTTATAGGGGATTCTTGTACCGCATTTGTGGTAGAAGTGACACTTCTGTTTACAAACCGATGCTATTCCCTTGGTCATTCCGTAGATTCTTTGTAGCTTTGCCCCCGTCCGATAACATGATATCCCCCATATAGCTTATGAAAAAAGAAAGGTATATATCGCATTCGTTCATCCGCTTCCGCCAATGGAGCCGGAAAGCCTATGCCATATTCGCCACTTTGGGATTGTGTGTCACCATCGGACAATTGAGAAAGAATGTCACGGAATGTGCGTTGTGCAAGCAACAGACTCCACATACGGAAGGAATTGATCCGCAACGTGAAACAGAAGATTCTGTCCCAGAAGAAGATTGGGAGAGTACCGTACTGTCTCCCACACCCTTACTCTTTCTGTTCATTCCATTTCAATCTTTGAAATATTCTTATTCAGGTGCCGCGCAGCAGGCTGTTGCGACATCCGTTTTATACATTTCATATAAAGAGGTTGCCTCCCATCCAAATGGGACCGGCAACCTCTTTTTTAATTCCCCATCCTATGACCATTGAAGAAATCAAAAACCAAGTATTACAGGGAACGGTCATCAGCCGTGAGCAGGCCGAATGGCTGGCACAATTTCCCCGAAAAGAAGAGTTGTACGACGCAGCGCACGAAATCACCCGTTTCTGCGCTGCACAGGAGTTCGACATGTGTTCCATCATCAATGCCCGTTCGGGACGCTGCCCCGAAAACTGCAAATGGTGCGCACAGTCATCCCACTACAAGACGAAGGCAGATGTATATGATCTGGTGAGTGCGGAAGAGTGTCTGCGTCAAGCCAAATACAACGAGGCGCAAGGAATCAATCGTTTTTCACTGGTGACCAGCGGTCGGAAACCTTCACCCGGAAACATGAAGGAACTTTGCGCGGCCGCACGACGGATGCGACGTCACTCGTCTATCCGGCTATGCGCCTCACTGGGACTATTGGACGAAGAAGAATTACAGGCACTCTACAATGCCGGAGTCACCCGGTATCACTGTAACCTTGAGACTGCTCCTTCACATTTCGACTCACTCTGCACCACACATACACAGGAGCAGAAACTGAAGACCCTTCATGCCGCGCGACGGGCGGGAATGGACCTTTGCTGCGGAGGTATCATCGGTATGGGCGAAACCGTGGAACAACGGATCGAGTTCGCCTTCACGCTCCGCGAGCTCGACATCCAGTCCATCCCGATCAACCTGCTGCAACCCATACCGGGCACTCCGCTCGAACATCAGTCACCGCTCAGCGAAGAAGAGGTACTGACAACAATCGCCCTTTTCCGTTTCATCAACCCTACAGCCTACCTGCGCTTTGCCGGGGGACGTTCGCAGCTCACGCCCGAAGCTGTCCGGAAATCGCTCTATATCGGCATTAACTCCGCCATTGTGGGAGATTTGCTGACTACTCTTGGCTCTAAAGTATCGGATGACAAAGAGATGATTCTCTCGGAAGGCTACCATTTTGCCGACTCACAGTTCGACCGCGAACACTTATGGCACCCGTATACTTCGACTTCCAATCCACTTCCGGTCTATAAAGTGAAACGGGCTGACGGCGTCACCATCACATTAGCAAGCGGGCAGACGCTGATCGAAGGTATGTCATCGTGGTGGTGTGCGGTCCACGGATACAATCATCCGGTATTGAACCGGGCTGTACAAGAGCAACTCAGCAAGATGTCTCACGTCATGTTCGGCGGACTTACGCACGATCCGGCTATCGAACTGGGCAAACTGTTGCTGCCGCTGGTTCCGCCTTCCATGCAAAAGATATTCTATGCCGATTCAGGTTCGGTAGCAGTTGAAGTAGCGATGAAAATGGCCGTACAGTATTGGTATGCAGCCGGACAACCGGAAAAAAGTAATTTCGTCACCATCCGCAACGGTTACCACGGAGATACCTGGAATGCCATGTCGGTATGCGATCCGGTAACGGGAATGCACAGTATTTTCGGTTCGGCACTCCCCATCCGCCATTTCCTCCCCGCCCCCACTTCACGGTTCGGAGACGAATGGGATCCGGAAGACATCCGTCCGCTGGAACAACTGCTGGAAAAGCAGTCCGGAAAACTGGCGGCTTTCATTCTCGAGCCAATTGTACAAGGTGCGGGAGGCATGCGATTCTATCATCCGGAATACCTGCGGCAAGCCGCACGCCTCTGCCGGCAGCATGGGGTATTGTTGATCTTTGACGAAATAGCGACCGGATTCGGGCGTACCGGAAAATTCTTCGCCTGGGAACATGCCGGAGTAGAGCCGGACATCATGTGCATCGGCAAAGCACTGACAGGCGGGTATATGACCCTGTCGGCAGTACTCACCACCAACGAAGTGGCAGACTGCATCTCCAACCACTTCCCGGGTGCCTTCATGCACGGGCCTACGTTTATGGGAAACCCGTTGGCATGTGCCGTGGCGTGTGCATCGGTACGGCTGCTTCTGGAATCCGGCTGGCAAGAAAACGTAAAACGGATCGAAGCGCAACTAAACCGTGAACTGGCTCCGGCACGTAATCTTCCTCAAGTGGCGGACGTACGGGTATTGGGTGCCATCGGAGTGATCGAAATGAAAGAACCGGTGAACATGGCACACCTCCAACGCCGTTTTGTAGAAGAAGGGATCTGGCTGCGTCCGTTTGGTAAACTGGTATATGTAATGCCCCCGTTTATCATTACATCCGAACAGTTGACGAAACTGACGGAAGGAATGATAGAATGTATAACCGACGGCTCCACCTGTCTCTAAACTGATCAGAAATGAATATAACTCACCACAGATTACACGGATTCTCACAGATTAATAATTTATTTTACTGCGAGTTAAATTAAAATATCTGTGTTAATCTGTGTAATCTGTGGTGAACTCAAAAACATTACAATCATGAACTATAATCAAGAAACGGAAGGCTATGAATCCGTCCGTTTCTTTGAGGAGTTGAAACTTCTCAAAGAACAGAATAATTTCCGTATCCTCCCTACCCTGATTCATCAAGGCAAAGAGGTCATCATTAACGGGCAACGGATGCTAAACCTATCGTCCAACGATTACTTGGGACTGGCCAATGATACTGTCTTACTAAATGCTTTCTGGCAGACAGTGAAACCGGAAGAAGTCAAATTCTCTTCCTCTTCCTCCCGTCTGCTTACGGGTAATTTTGCCGCATACGGTGAACTGGAAGATCTCTTGTCTTCACTTTTCGGAACAGAAGCAGCATTGGTATTCAACTGCGGATATCATGCCAATACAGGTATTCTGCCGGCCGTATGCAACACAAAGACACTGATTCTTGCGGACAAACTGGTACATGCCAGCCTGATAGACGGTATCCGGCTATCGGAGGCCAAATGTATCCGCTACCGGCACAATGAATACAGCCAATTGGAAAGGTTAGTTGAAACCCACCACAAACAATACGAACAGGTGATAATCGTTACCGAAAGCATCTTCAGTATGGATGGAGACGAAGCAGACCTGCCCCGGCTGGTCAAGCTCAAACAAAAGTACCCGAACATACTGCTCTACGTGGACGAAGCCCATGCTGTCGGGGTTCGGGGGACCGATGGACTGGGATGTGCCGAAGCTTACGGATGCATAGCGGATATCGACTTTCTGGTAGGTACTTTCGGGAAAGCGCTGGCTTCCTCTGGGGCATATATCGTGTGCAGGCAAGTAATACGGGATTATCTGATTAACAAAATGCGTCCTTTCATCTTCACCACCGGCCTTCCGCCCGTCACCCTGCAATGGACTTCATTCGTACTCCGCCATTTGGCCGGATATCAGGCAAAGAGGGAACACTTAGCAGCCATCGGCAACCGTTTGCGGGCTGCACTCCGGGAGAAAGGTTATTCTTCCACCTCAGTCAGTCAGATCGTGCCTATGGTAGCGGGTGAAAGCGCAACTGCCTTACAGATAGCGAAAGAGTTACAACGCAAAGGATTCTACGCATTACCTGTACGTCCGCCTACAGTACCGGAAGGTACTTCCCGCATCCGCTTTTCACTGACCGCAGACGTGACGGATGAGGAAGTCGAAAAACTCATATCAATAGTAAATGATAATCGATGAACTGTAAACGATGAATGATAAACTGTGAACGATAAACAATAAAGCTATGATACTTAAAAGACTATATCAATCAAAATATTCTCAGAACTCTCCTCTCCCCGGGAGAGAGACCGGGAGTGAAGTCATTCTCTTCTTTACCGGATGGGGAATGGACGAAACTCCCTTCATACATTATCTCCCGCAACATAGAGACTTGATTATCTGCTATGATTACCGTTCCCTTGACTTTGACAAGACGTTGCTCTCCACATATACCCAAATACAGGTTGTAGCCTGGTCAATGGGAGTATGGGCTGCTTCACAAGTGCTGCAAGGCAGTAACCTCCCCATAACGCAAAGCATTGCCATCAACGGTACCCCTTTCCCCATCGATGACGCAAGAGGAATCCCCCCCGTCATTTTTGAGGGCACACTCAACAACCTCAGCGAAGCAACGCTACAGAAGTTTCGCCGGCGGATGTGCGGTTCGGGAAGTGACTTTAAGGCTTTCTGCGAGATAGCTCCCCAAAGAACGGTTGAGGAACTGAAAGAGGAACTGGCCGCCATCCGCAAGCAATGCAACGAACTGCCCCCATCCGCCTTTGTCTGGAATAAAGCGATTATCGGAGAATCAGACCATATCTTTCCGTCCCGGAATCAGGAACAGGCGTGGGAAGGGCATTGCACTGAAATACAACGATATGAAGGAGCACATTATGACGATAAGATATTGAAAGAGAACCTCTCTCCCATTATTCCCTTTTCCAAACAACTGATCGCTCAACGCTTCTCGAAAGCAATCGATACCTATCCTCACGAAGCCCGCGTGCAACAGCAGATTGCCCGGAAAATGTGTACCCTGTTACAGCAGCACCTCCCCCGGCAATCTTTCCGCCGCATCGTAGAGTTCGGTTGTGGCACGGGTACTTACTCGCGTTTGTTGCTCCGTTCGTTTCGTCCGGAACGCTTACTACTGAATGATCTCTGTGAAGAGATGCGCCACAGTTGCGAAGATATCCTGAACGAACAGGTTTCTTTCCTGCCCGGAGATGCCGAAGCACTTGCTTTTCCCCACGGAACGGAACTAATCACCTCGTGTTCCGTCCTGCAATGGTTTGAGCATCCCGACGCTTTTTTCCGCAAATGCGAAAACATCTTGAATGCAAAGGGATACATCGCCTTCAGTACATTCGGGAAAGAAAACATGAAAGAGATCCGTCAACTGACCGGACAGGGACTCGCCTACCGTTCGAGAGAAGAACTGACTGCTTCGCTCTCGGCACTATACGACATCGTACATACGGAAGAAGAAATCATCTCACTGAATTTCAGCAATCCGATGGAAGTACTTTATCACCTGAAACAAACCGGAGTGACGGGTACCTGTAACAGCGCCTGGACCCGGAGCAAACTGAACCTCTTCTGTCAGGAATATGAGCGTCTGTTCAGCCCCGGTAAAGGCTCTGTTTCACTGACCTATCATCCCATTTATATCATTGCGAAAAAGAGATAATAACGACCTGCGGGTCTCAAACATAAGAAGTATGAAAAAGAATGTGTATTTTATCAGCGGCATCGACACAGATGCAGGCAAGAGTTATGCCACAGGTTATCTGGCACGGGAATTGAACCGGAAAGGCCAACGTACCATTACCCAAAAGTTTATCCAGACCGGAAATACCGGTCATTCGGAAGATATCGACCTGCACCGCCGCATCATGGACATTGCCCTTACCGATGACGACCGGGAAGGATTGACCATGCCTGAAATCTTTTCTTATCCTTGTTCCCCACATCTCGCCTCACGTATCGACGGACGGCCTATCGATTTCGACAAGATAGAACGTGCCACAGAAGAGTTGAGCCACCGTTACGACATCGTCCTGCTCGAAGGTGCCGGCGGACTGATGGTTCCACTCACCGAAGAGTTCCTTACCATCGACTATGTAGCGCAAAAGGGTTATCCGTTGCTTTTTGTCACTTCGGGCAAGTTAGGCAGCATCAACCATACTCTCCTCAGTCTGGAAGCTATCAAAAGCCGGGGCATCGAACTGGATACGGTGTTATACAACCTCTATCCCACAGTCGAAGACCGGACTATACAGGAGGATACACAGCTATTTATCCAACGGTATCTGAAGAAGCATTTCCCGGAAACTAAATTCAGGACAGTACCGGAATTATAAATGCCACGGTACACGATTGCAAAATCTCTTTCACCACAGATTAACGGATTACACAAACAGACAATTCACGGATAAGCAACCCCGGCTGTTATATCTTTGTGTAATCTCTTAATCTGTGTATTTTAATTGCTGTTTACGGAAACTTTATACCGATGATAAATGTTTATTCCATGACATTAGTTTTTAGACACATCAGGTTAAATAGAAGTTTTCAGTATGAGTTTCAACATTGTAAAAAACGACAAGAAGCGTGTCATCATCGTAGGTGGTGGCTTCGGTGGTCTCAAGTTGGCCAACAAGCTAAAGAAATCTGGCTTTCAGGTTGTTTTAGTAGACAAGAACAATTATCATCAGTTTCCTCCCCTGATTTATCAGGTCGCATCCGCCGGACTTGAACCCAGCTCTATCTCCTTCCCTTTCCGGAAGATTTTTCAGAAGCGAAAAGACTTTTACTTCCGCATGGCAGAGGTACGGGCCATTTTCCCCGAGAAAAAGATGATCCAGACTTCCATCGGTAAAGCAGAATATGATTACCTGGTATTGGCAGCCGGCACTACTTCGAACTTCTTCGGCAACGAACACATCGAAGAAGAAGCCATGCCTATGAAAACCGTTTCGGAAGCCATGGGATTGAGAAATGCTCTACTGGCAAACTTTGAACGGTCAATCACCTGCGCCACAGAACGTGAGCGACAGGAGTTGCTTAATGTTATCGTAGTGGGCGGGGGAGCCACCGGAGTGGAGATAGCCGGAGTACTTTCGGAAATGAAAAAGTTCGTACTCCCCAATGATTATCCGGATATGCCCAGCAGCCTGATGCACGTCTATCTGATTGAAGCAGGAGACAGACTGTTGGCCGGAATGTCCGAAGATTCATCGCGTCATGCCGAACAGTTCCTACGCGAAATGGGAGTCAACATCCTGCTGAACAAGCGGGTGACGGACTACAAAGATCATAAAGTGGTGTTGGAAGACGGGACAGAGATAGCCACACGCACCTTCATCTGGGTGAGTGGTGTGGCAGCCATCACCTTTGGCAATATCAGCGGAGAGTTACTGGGACGGGGAAGAAGAATCAAGGTAGACGAATTTAACCGTGTACAGGGAACTGAGCATATTTTCGCAATCGGCGACCAGTGTATCCAGACCACGGACAAGAACTATCCCAACGGACACCCGCAACTGGCACAAGTAGCCATCCAACAAGGAGAGCTGCTTGCCAAAAACTTGCAAAGACTGGAAAAAGGAAAACCGATGCAACCGTTCCATTACCGCAACCTGGGATCGATGGCAACCGTAGGACGCAACCGTGCCGTAGCAGAGTTCAGCAGTTTCAAAACCGCCGGATGGCTGGCTTGGGTGATGTGGCTGGTTGTTCACTTACGTTCCATCCTGGGAGTCCGAAACAAAGCAAACGTATTGCTTAACTGGGTATGGAATTACTTCACTTACGACCAGTCTCTGCGAATGATTGTTTATGCAAAAAAAGCAAAAGAGGTGCGTGACCGTGAAGAACTGGAAGCGAAAACTCATTGGGGTGAAGAGAACCATACACAGCAATAAAGGAATTATCGCTCCGCTCAGGAATCGGAGAAATAAAACCAACTGATTTTGCAATGACTTTTAATTCACTACAGAGTACACAGAGAGCATAGAGTTTTTAATCTCTGTGTACTCCGTGTACTCTGTGGTGAATCGTATTCGTATCTATTGCGTCAGGTTACTCATATCGTAATGAACGTGCCGGTTTCCCCACTATAATCTTCACTGTCTGGCAGGCTACTGTCACAAACGAAATCAGCAGCATCAACACTACCGGAATTATAAAGAACCATGCTTTCAGGTCCGTGCGGAAAGCATAATGACTCAACCAGGCATTCATGCTGAACCAGGCGACGGGCAGCGCAATGACTACTGCTACCAGAATTAATTGGAAGAAGCCTTTACCCAGTTGATAGAACAGATTCCAACGGGTAGCCCCCAATACTTTCCGGATTCCCATCTCCTTGGTACGCGTCGAGCACGAAAACATTACCAGTACCCACAATCCCAGACAAGAAATGAAAATAGCCAGACCTGTAAAACAGCCGATCATGACACCGAACACCTCATCCTGCCGATACTGATGATCGAAGAACTGGTCGAGGAAGAAGAAGTCGTAACTGGAATCTTCGAAATAGCGATGCCAGACCTCCTCAACCTGTGACACCAGCTCCTTCGGGTCGCCGGACTTCATCACAACAGAGATATACCGTTGCGGCAACCAGTCGATTTTATCTTTATGAATCAACATAATCGGCGTATAATTTTTATTGAGTGCCTGCTGGTGATAATCCTTCACCACGCCGATGATCTGCATCGGAGCATCGGTACACTCCACCTCTATCTCTTCGCCGAGAGCCTCTTCGTTAGAAGCAAATCCTAAGTTACGGACAGCAGACTCGTTGACCACCAACTTATTCACGTCGTCTCCATAATCCTCAGAGAACCCGCGTCCAGCCACAAGCTGAAGTCCGTAAGCATCGATGTAGTCCGGGTCACACACCAGCATTTCATAGAGCCGGTTTTGCTTCAAAGCGTCGCTTTTCCGGCGATTGGATAAGAAAGTAGCCACCTCCTCACCCGGAACCGCACCAGAAAAAGTGACCTTATCCACCAAAGGCAGACGGGCAATAGCTTTCTTCATGGCTTCGAGTTTGGTATTCATCCCTTCGGTCCGTCCGGGGAATTTCACCACCAGGGTCTGGTCCGTCTTCACTCCCAACGACTGACTGCGCATGAAGTTCAACTGCGCAAACACAATCAATGTACCGCACAGCAGAATCATGGAAGCTGTATACTGAACAACCACGAGCACTTTGCGAGTGCCTTCTCCCGACTTACTGTTGAGGAACTTTCCCTTCAGCAACGTAATCGGTTTACGATTCAGCAGTGCCAGCGCAGGATAGTAACCGGAAAGGAAAATGCCGCCAACTAACACGAACAACAGTAACAACCACCAATATCCGGTCAACCAGACAGAGAAAGTAACCGTACGGCTTACCAACTGATTGAAATACGGGAGAACCAGTTCAATCAGCCCCACAGCCAGCACAAAAGCAACCAGGTTCATCACCAAAGCCTCAAACAAGAACTGTGAAATAAGCTGTTTGCGGAAAGCTCCTATCACCCGGCGTACCCCTACTTCCTTGGCACGTTCCATCGAACGGGCTACGGTCAGGTTGATATAATTGATCCAGGCAATTGCCAGAATGGCTATGGCAGCAAAAATCAGGGCAATCATCGCCGTGCGGTTTCCCTTGATCTCGGCCTCGTATCCCACTTGGGGTTTGAGATGGATATCGGCCAATGGAGTCAGTGAAACGCCCCAGATTTTGTTCTTCAAAGCCTCGTCCGTCTTATATTTCTCCGCCATTGCCGGAAACGCTTCTTCTATTTCTGCCTTCCTTTCGGGAGAATCGAGTAATACGTAAGTATAGACCTCGTGCTTATACCAATAATCATGCAAATACTGTCCGAGCGATTTATAGGAAATCAGGAAATTGTAATGGACATGTGAATTGGAAGGCATCTCTTTCATAACACCGGTCACTTCGCAAACCACCTTGTCATAAGGTCCAGTAAAGATAAGTATCTTACCGATTGGATCTTCATCCTGAAAATATTTACGGGCAATCCGTTCGGTGATGACCACTTGCCGGGGCATGGAGAGGCAAGTGGCCTTATCTCCCTTCACCAACTCAAAGTCGAACAAACGGAAGAAGCCGGGATCGGCATAAGCAATCTGGTTTTCACGTAAAGTAAGTTCACCATACTTCACAATCTGTTCCGGCTGATACAAGGAGACCACCCGCGTATAGTCTTCAATTCCGGCCAGATTCTCTTTCATGGCCGAACCATAACCAAACGAACTGCTGGCCCAATAGTCGGTCTGTACTTCGCCTTCATAGAAAGTGCTTTCCACACGGAAAATGCGTTCGTACTTCTCGTGCATCTTGTCGAAACTGAACTCAAAAGTGACATAAGTCAATATCAGCAAGGCAGATGCCATGCCGACTGCCAATCCGAAAACATTGATGAAACTGAATCCCTTCCGTTTCATCAGGTTACGATAGGCACTATTCCAATAATTCCCTATCATACGCTCTCTGTATTAGTCCCGGAAGTTTCGACCAACGGACGGTTGATATTCTCGGCTACGATCTTCCCATCGAGCAGGCGGATAATCCGGTGGGCATAAGTCGCATCACGCTGCGAGTGAGTAACGATGATGATGGTAGTCCCCTGACGGTTCAGTTCCCGTAGTAGCTCCATCACTTCCACACCGTTTACCGAGTCGAGGTTTCCGGTCGGTTCATCGGCAAGCAACAATTTACAGTCCGTCACCACGGCACGGGCTATGGCGACGCGCTGTTGTTGTCCACCGGAAAGTTGTTGCGGAAAATGATTGGCACGGTGCAACAAGTTTACCTTCTCAAGTACCTGTTTCACCTTTTCTTTCCGTACGGCAGGTTTCATGCCCAGATATACCAGAGGAAGCTCCACATTCTCGTATACGGTCAGTTCGTCAATCAGGTTGAAACTCTGAAAAATAAATCCCAGATTTCCCTTACGCAGGGCCGTCAGTTGGTTCTCGTTCATCTTGTCCACCTGTTTGCCTTCGAAGAAGTAAGAACCGGAAGTGGGTGAATCGAGTGTACCCAGGATATTCAGCAGAGTAGACTTGCCACACCCGGAAGGACCCATGATAGCTACAAATTCTCCCCGCTCCACTTGCATGGTCACTTCATTCAACGCTTTGGTCTGCACCTCCTCAGTGGTGAAGAGCATAGACAGTTTTTCTGTTTTAATCATAATCGTTATATATTATATTAGTTATTCATATTTTAAAATGCGCATAGGTTTCTGGCGGATGGTACGCCATACCTGTTGGAACACAGTGAGAAAGGCTATCAGCATCAGCAGTACAAAAGTGGCTGCATATATCCACCAGGACAGCGAAATGTGGAAAGCGTACGTTTCCAACCAAGCATTCATCAGCACTGCCGATACAGGAATACCGATTGCAGATGCCAATACGGTAAGCAGCAACAGTTCTTTGGTCAGGACAAAGAACAGGCTGGTTTTATTTGCGCCGAGCACTTTGCGGATACCCACCTCCTTCAAACGTGACAAGGTGGAAAACAGTGTTACAATCCACAATCCAAGGCAAGCAACAAATACAGCAAGCAATGAGGCACTGGCAAATATCCAGCCAAAATTACGATCGGATTTGTATAGGAATTCATTAAAATCATTCAAAAAGAAATAAGAAAATAAAGAAGTCGGGAAGTATTCACGATACATCTGTTCAATTTCCGTCAAGACGCCGGCATCCCCCTTTCCTTTCAGACAGACAGAAATATAAGGCGTTGCAATAAAAGAAACACGCTCTTTCAAAAAGAAAATGATAGGCTTGTAAGCCACGGCAAGCGATTGCTGGTGGTAGTTCTCCACCACTCCTATTATCTCAAGTGGGTCACTAACCACTTCCATTTTAAGTTGTTGCCCCAACGCCTCTTCTGCCGATTCGTAGCCTAACAGCCTGACAGCTTCTTCGTTAAGCACCACCCGGTTAAGATCGCCACCATAATCTTCGGAAAAACTTCGTCCGCAAACCATACGGGGCATATAAGCAGACAAATAGTCGTAATCTACAGAAAACATCTGTATCAATTTTACTTGTGAGGGATCGCTTCCATACGGCCGATTGGTAAAATAGTTGGCAACTTCCACACCGGGAACAGCTCCCGAAACTGTCACGTGACTTACATCCGCCCGTTGCTTCAAACGTTTGGTGAAGCTCTCCATGCGCAGCGACAGTCCCTCAGTGAACGAAGGATATTTAATGACCAAAATGCGGGTATTCAGATCCGATTCGGCCTCACGCTGCATGTAACGGACCTGTTGAAACACAGTAAACGTGCCTGCAATCAGAACAAAAGAAGCCAGGAACTGAACAACAATCAACGCCTTTCTGATCCGGTTGCCTCTCTTTCCGTGCAACAGTTTACCGCGCATAATCTCCGACGGACGGATAGTGACCATCAGCCAGGAAGGATAAAGCCCTACAACCAACGTACCGATGATAACCACTCCAGCTACAATCCCCCAGAAAGCGGGTTGCATAAGTATGTCTGTCCCGAAGCTTCGCCCTGCCCAGCGATAGACAAGAGGCAAGAGGAGTTCCAACCAGCCGAAAGCTATCAACGTAGCCAGCAAGTTCATGAAACCGGACTCAAGAAGTCCCTGGATAATAATCTGACGGCGCGAAGCACCAAAAGCTTTACGGAGCCCGAACTCCCGTCCACGCTCCAAAAAGCGGGCTACGGTCAGGTTCAAGGCATTTGCCCAACCTATCAGCAGCAGAATGGCGGACATTACGAACAAAATAAGAACCGCCGTCCGGCTTCCTTTCACCTCTTTCTCGTATGCTTTTTGAGGAGTAAGGTGAATGTCTTTCAACGGGATCAGTTCTACAGCCCAGGTTTTATGTTTCAGTGCATCAGTCTTGTACTTGTCGGATATGTCACGGAAAGCCTGTTCAATTTCTCCCGGAGTCTTTCCGAGCATCAGGCGGACGTAAGTATATACACCGTGAATGTACCAGATGTCCTGCCGTTCCTTGGGAATCGTATTGTAGGAAAGCAGGAAATCGTAGCGCAGGTGCGAACGGACAGGCATATCGGCAATAACGCCCGTTACTTCAAAGTTTTGCTGTGATGAAGAGGTACTGAAGGTCAGTATCTTGCCTATCGGGTCTTCTTCACCAAAATAGCGGCTTGCAGCGCTTTCAGTCAGTACCACCGTATTAGGGCGTACCAGTTGCCCGGTCTTTTCTCCTTTAACTATGGGGAAGTTGAATATTTCGAAAAAGGCAGGCTCGGTATAGCAGTAGTGTTCCTCGGCAAATCTCCTGTCGAAGTAATTCACCACCTGCTCGCGATCCTGAGCCGTAACACGGACGTACTTCTCAATTCCCGCTATTTCCCTGTTCATGGCAGGAGCATGCCCATAAGCCGTAGTCGCCCAGTTATCCGTCAGCATCTCGCCTTCATACAGCCTGCTTTCAACACGATACACACGGTCGGTATCATGAAATGAATCATAACTTAACTCCGACCAGACATAAAGCATAATAAGAAGTGCCGCCGCAATGCAGACCGACAACCCTGTTATGTTTATCAGCGTCAGAGACTTTTTAACCCGCTGGCTTCGTATCACTTGCGAAATGTAGTTCATAGTATTCGGTTCTTATTTCAATATAAGTTTCTCGTTATCCCCAAACAATTCATATCCGGATACAATCACCCGGTCACCCGGTTTCAATCCCTCGGTCACTTCATAATATTGCGGGTTCTGCCGTCCGATCCGGATGGGACGGCGCGTGGCAAATTTACCACTTTCGTCAACAACATACATCCAGCGGCCCCCGGTTATTTGAAAGAATCCGCCACGAGGAACAAGAATGGCCTGGGCAGGATCTCCCAACTGGAGATTGATGTGATAAGTCTGTCCGGCACGGATGTTCTCGGGACGTCCGGAAGTAAATTGAAGGTCGGTGCGGAACTGGCCCTCCTTTACCTCGGGATAGGGTTTGGTCACCTCGAGTTTATAGTTTCCTCCGTCACGGGTAAAATCAGCCGGAAGTCCGGGAACCACCCGTTCCACATAATGCTCATCAATCTGTGCCTGCACTTTCAAATCGGGTGTAATGATCTGTCCGATATGCTCGCCGGCAGCAATGGACTGGCCGATCTGAGCATCGAGGTTCCCCACCTGTCCGTCTATGGGAGCTTTTACTTTCAGGTTTTCCACCCGTTCACGTACCAGGGCAAGACTGCGCTTCATATTACGGATGTTTTCATCGAGACTATGAACCTGACTCTCCCTGAAAATATTGTCCTGACGGATACGTTCGTCCACAACATCCAGTTGTGCCCGTGCCGCCTCATACTCTTCACGTGCCAACCGGAAGTCTTCCTGTGCTATCAGTTGCTCTTTGATAAGACGGCTGTACTGGTCGTAACGACGCTTCTTCACAGCCAGTTCCTTACTCAGCCCGATGCGCTCCTGCTTCAGCCGCAGGTGCTCCTGTTCCATACTGATGCGGGTGTTGCGCAACTCGTTTTCCTGATAGGCGAGATCGGCTTCGCTCTGCATGATCCCGATGTTCAGGAGCGGATTGCTAAGACGGAGAATGACGTCGCCTGCTTTGACGATGGCCCCCTCTTCTTTCAGCCGCTCCTCGACACGGCCTCCCTCTACCGCATCCATATAAATGATGCGGTTGGGCATCACTTGTCCGATGACCCGGATGTAATCACTGAACTCTCCGCGGGTAACAGTAGCAATGGTCAGCCGGTCTTTTTCTACACTCATAGAAGAGGAAGTGTCCCTGAAAATAAAATAAAAGATAAGTCCCACCAGTGCCACGGCTCCGGCAATAGCATAATAATGTTTTCGCTTCATTCCGGGCTTCCGTTCGATCATTGTATCCATAGATAGTTATTGTTTTATGTATGATTCACGTTTGTTTATAAGGTTATACCGTCAGGTCGTAAAGGAACGATGTACCGGTCACATACCCCGTATATCACTTCTCACCGGGCAACGTACAAAAGCTTCCCGTCCGATAATAAGTTTCCATCTTCCGGGTCATATCCACCTGTAAGCGCACCCGGGTCAACTCGGCCTTGGCAGAGATAAAACGATTGCGAGCTTCCATCAGCTGGAATACGGAGATAAGCCCCTCTTCCCATTTCCGTTCGGATTCTTTCAGTACCAGTTCTTCGGCCCTGAACTGCTGCAATACCTGCCGGAATTCATCATATCCGGAACGGAGAGAAAGAACCGTTTCCTCCACCTCTGTATAGAGTTGTTGTTTTTGAAGTTCTTCCTCATTCCGGAGACGGAATATATTCAACTTGTGTTTGCGCAGGGTGGTCAGTCGTTCCAACCCGCTCAATAAAGGGATGGAAATGCCGACACCGATATACTTTCCTAAATTGTCGTTCAGCTGTTTGGTAGAAAAACCGTCGAGATAACGGGAGGCCATTGAGAAACGGGCAAAAACCGTCGGCGAGAACTTACCGCCCGCCATGGCATACTCTTTACGGGCGGCCCGCTGCCTGAGTTCCATCATCCGCATCGAAGGCATTGCTACCAGAGATTGCATATAGAGCTCATCTGTCTGGGGCAGCGAACAAGGCGGAAGAGATTCGTAGTTGATTGTATCCTGAAGTACCAACGTATCCCCGGCATGCAGGTTCAACAATTGTTTCAGTTGGAGCAATGCCAGGCGACAACCGTTCTCACGCACCTGGTAACGGTAAATATCACCCTCGCGACGGGCTTTGACTTCCTGTAAGTCGGAAACCGACTTCAAACCCAGTTCTACAAAAGCTTCGGTTTGTTTGAGATAACGTTCGCTTAGCCGGCTCTGCTCAAAAGCCAGATCGAGCATCCGCTCTTCAAGCAGGAGTTTATAATAGGCATCCGTCACCCGGCAGGCAAGTTCGTTGCGCCGTTCCTTCAAAGCCCATTCACTCCGGCTGCGGTTCATCTTCTCAAAACGTACCCGGTTGATGCGGGTGAAACCTTCGAAAAGGGAAAGCGTCATGTCCAGCCCCACGGTTCCTTCATCGAACGTATTATTGGTGTATCCGTTGGTGCTCGGATCGATGGAATGTCCGAAGTTTCGTCCGGCTTCGGCCGATACACTGACGCGGGGAAGGAAACTCCCCACGGCAGAGATATAGTTCATCCGGTTTTCCTTGATATCTATCTCGCTATTCCGCAAAGACGGATTCTGTTTCCATGCGATACGAATACATTCGTCGAGCGATCTCTCTGTCTGTGCAGACAAAAGAGCGGAAAAAAGAAATAAAGTACAAAGTGATATAAGATGTTTCATATAAACCATCTGGGCAAAGAGTGTGCCAAAAAGAATAAACAACTAAAATTCAACCACATAGACTTATCTATAAAAAGATACCGTCCAATATTTGGACGCTACTGCGTACAGATATTGGACGGTTGACGTCAACATTCCCCGGATTTGTCCCCACATCCCCGTCCCATATAAATTCTCAATTCGAAAACGTCTAATTATTGGACACTCTCTTGCAGGGAGTTACAAAAACAAATATCTTTACCACGAACTTAAAAACAGGAAGCGAATCAAAAGGAGATATCATGAACACGGGAACTATTCTGATTGTAGACGATAACAAAGGGGTGTTGGCTTCACTCGAACTTTTGCTTGAAAACTACTTCTGCAAGATACTGACGGCTTCGAACCCGAATCAGATCACTGCCCTGCTGACGACCCACCGCATCGACGTGGTCATCCTGGATATGAACTTCTCGGCAGGCATCAATAATGGCAACGAAGGGCTGTATTGGCTGGGACATATCCGGAAGATGGCTCCTACCCTGCCCGTAGTGATGCTGACTGCTTACGGAGACGTGGAACTTGCCGTAAAAGCACTCAAAAACGGAGCTGCCGACTTCCTCCTGAAGCCATGGGATAATCAGGCCCTGATCGATAAAGTGACGGAAGCCTACCGCAATAACATGAAACCTTCGGAACGGCAGACAAAGGAAAACAAAAAAGAAGGGTTCGAAATGCTGGTTGGACATTCGCCTGCCATGCTGCAACTGATGAAAGTAGTATCTAAAGTGGCACGGACAGATGCCAACATCCTGATAACAGGAGAAAACGGAACCGGTAAAGAGATATTGGCACGGGAGATTCACCGCCTTTCACCTCGCGGTGCACGCCCGATGCTGAACGTAGACATGGGAGCGATCAGCGAATCACTGTTCGAGAGTGAACTGTTCGGGCACGAACGGGGGGCTTTCACCGATGCTTACGAAAGCCGCCGGGGAAAGTTTGAGGCCGCCGACGGAAGTTCACTGTTTATGGACGAAATAGGCAACCTGCCCCTGTCGCTCCAGGCCAAGTTGCTCACGGTACTCCAAAGCCGCAATGTGATGCGGTTGGGAAGCAACAAAGTGATCCCGGTAGATATCCGCCTGATTTCGGCAACAAACAAGGACATACCCGCAATGGTAAAAGAGGGGATGTTTCGTGAAGACTTGTTCTACCGCATCAACACCATCCATCTGGAACTGCCTCCCTTGCGTGAGCGGGGAGACGACATTTTGCTCTTTATCGACGGTTTCTTACGTAAATTCGCTTCCAAATATCAACGTCAGGAAATACGGATGCACGAACAGACTGTTGAAAAACTGCGCGGGTATCACTGGCCGGGCAATATCCGGGAGTTGCAGCATACCATCGAGAAAGCGGTCATCTTGTGTGAGGGCAGCGTGATCCGCCCTAAAGATATCTTGGTGAAACAGACCTGGCAGCCACAGGCAGCAGTCACCGTACCCAATCTGGAAGAGGTGGAACGGCAAGCCATCGAAACTGCCATCCTGCAAAACAACGGTAACCTGACTGCCGCTGCCGAGCAACTGGGCGTGAGCCGGCAAACGTTGTATAACAAGCTCAAACGATTCAAACTCTGACCCCGATGATATTCAGCCGACGCATCTATTTCATTATACTGCTCCACATCGTACTGATACTCGCTACGGCAGGTGCCGGACTATGGCTGATCTTATCCGGCACCGGATACATCATCGGCAGTATATTGTTGCTATGTTCTCTTTTTCAGATCGGTGCACTGACCCGGCGGCTAAATATATTCAACCGAAAAATCAAATTGTTCTTCGATGCAGTGCAGGATAAAGACAATATGCTCTACTTTCCGGAAGTGAATGTCAGCAAAGAACAGGAACAACTGAACCGTTCGCTCAACCGGCTCAATGACCTGCTTGCCCGTACCAAAGGCGAAAACCAGAAACAGGAGCACTTCTACCGATCGTTACTTGAAGAAGTGCCCAGCGGCGTGCTTGCCTGGGATGCTTCGGGCCGAATCATCACTGCCAACAGTGCTGCCTTCTCTCTGCTGAAGTGCAACCGTCTTTACACCGAAATGCAACTGGCACAACTGTTGAATGCAACCGGCATTCGCGACAGCCTCAGCATATCCCGAAAAGAGATGATCCTGGAAGGTGAAACCATAACCATCTTATCCATCAAAGATATCGGTGACGAGCTGAGTGATAAGGAGAGTGAATCGTGGAGCAAACTGACACATGTGCTGACCCATGAAATCATGAACACGATTGCACCGATCATTTCACTCTCACAAACCTTATCCGCATATCCGGATATCAACGAAAAGTCAGCCCGCGGACTACGGATTATCCAAACGCAAAGCGAACGGCTGATGGAATTCACGGAATCATTCCGGCATCTGTCCTACCTCCCTCACCCGGAAAAGAAACGTTTCTCACTGACCGATATGTTGCGCAACCTGGAAGAACTGTTGCAAAGTGATTTCCGCGAACGTGGCATTCACTTCGTGTTACAATCCACACCGGATTCGATAGAAACCGACGGCGACGCAAACCAGCTGTCACAAGTATTCCTCAACTTACTGAAGAATGCGATGCAGGCTCTCGAAGGACAGACGGAAGGCAGAATCATCCTCCGCCTGCAACAGGCAGACCGTCTGCTGATAGAAATAGAAGACAATGGTCCCGGCATCCCGGAAGAGATACGTGAGCAGATCTTCATTCCTTTCTTTACCACAAAAGCGGAAGGAAGCGGAATAGGACTCAGTCTCTGCAAGCAGATCATCCGACAACATGACGGACACTTATCGATCCGTAAGAGTCGTCCGGGACAAACAATTTTCAGTATCGACCTGCCTCAGGACTGAAACATTTTAGTAGGTGTAATGTTATAAATAGAGAGGAATCTCTACTCTCCTTTTTATTTATTATGAAAGAAAAATATTGGAAATATTCTTTGATTATCATCATCATCGGACTGGGCATCATCTTGTTCCGGCAAATTACCCCTTTTCTCGGCGGATTATTGGGAGCACTCACCATCTATATCCTGGTCCGGCGACAAATGATGTATCTCGGTGCACGAATGAAACGAAGTTTCGCAGCCCTGCTGATTACAGGTGAAGCCATCCTGTGCTTCCTGGTACCTATTTCTCTGATTGTATGGATGCTGGTCAACAAGTTGCAGGACATCAATCTGGACCCACAGGCCATTATTGCCCCTGTTGAAGAATTGGCAGGGATCATCAAGGCGAAAACAGGATATGACGTACTGGGCAGTGACACACTTTCGTTCATCGTTTCTCTGCTCCCCAAAATAGGACAGGCAGTCATGGGAGGTATCAGCAGCTTTGCAATCAACCTGTTTGTTCTGGTCTTTGTACTTTATTTCATGCTGATAGGAGGAACCAAAATGGAGTCCTACATTGACGACATCCTACCTTTCAATGAGAAAAACACCCGGGAGGTAACACACAATATCAACATGATTGTCCGCTCCAATGCCATCGGCATTCCCTTACTTGCCGTTATTCAGGGAGGAGTCGCACTGATCGGCTACTTTATCTTCGGAGCACCGAATGCCTGGTTAGTGGGTGTTCTGACTTGTTTTGCTACAATCATCCCGATGGTGGGGACTGCTCTCGTCTGGTTTCCGGTGGCTGCCTACCTTGCACTGACCGGTGAATGGGCAAACGCCATCGGACTGGCAGCTTACGGAGGAATTGTCGTTTCGCAATGTGACAACCTGATACGCTTTATCTTACAGAAGAAAATGGCAGACACCCATCCGCTTATTACAATCTTCGGTGTAGTCATCGGATTACCGTTGTTCGGATTCATGGGAGTCATCTTCGGACCGCTTATATTATCGCTGTTCTTGTTATTTGTCGATATGTTCAAAAAGGAATATCTGGACAATAAGAAATAAGAAAGAAACAAATCACCTAATCTCTGAAAAAATTATGTACTTTTGTGACGTAAACATCTTGTAAGATTCAATGGAAGCATTCACATTCAATACGGCCGAACTGATACTGCTATCAGCCGCAGGCGTTCTTTTGATCGTTCAACTTATCTACTATCTCGGACTGTATAACCGGATACACACGCACAACCTTGCTGTTGGAAAAGATGAAGTACACTTCGGACGAGAACTTCCCCCGCTGTCTGTAGTCATCTGTGCACGCAACGAATCGGAAAACCTGCGCCGAAACCTGCCCGCTATCCTGAAACAGGATTATCCGGACTTTGAAGTAATCGTCATCAACGATGGTTCTACGGACGAAAGCGAAGATCTCCTGTCAGAGCTGGAAGAAGAATACCCGAACCTATATCACAGTTTCACACCGGACAGCGCGCGGTACATCAGCCGGAAGAAACTGGCACTGACGCTGGGCATTAAAGCCAGTAAATATGACTGGCTGGTATTCACCGAGGCCGACTGCACTCCGGTCAGTGACAAGTGGCTTCGACGGATAGCACGCAATTTCACGCCGAGTACAGACATCGTACTGGGATATAGCGGTTACGAACGGGGAAAAGGATGGCTGCACAAACGGGTGTCTTTCGACTCGCTTTTCACCTCGCTTCGTTATCTGGGTTTTGCCTTGGCGGGTAAACCGTACATGGGCATCGGGCGCAACCTGGCCTACCGCAAGGAATTGTTCTTCAAAGTCAAAGGATTTTCTACCCACTTGAACATGCAGCGGGGAGAAGATGACCTGTTTATCAACCAAATTGCCAATGAAAACAATACCCGGGTGGAAACCTCACCGGATTCAGTGATACGGATGCAACCTGTGGAACGCTATAAGGACTGGAAAGAAGAAAAGGTAAGCTACATGGCAACCGCACGCTTCTATAAAGGTTCACAACGCTGGTTACTGGGATTGGAAACCGCCACGAGGCTATTGTTTTATGTCGTCTGCCTGTCGGGAATCGTATTCGGTATCCTCTCTTTTCACTGGCTGGCTGCGGGACTGGCTTTATTGTTATGGATCGTACGTTATTCGGCGCAAGCCTACGTCATCAACAAAACAGCCAATGAGATGGGAGACAACCGTTCTTACTACTTTACACTACCGGTTTTCGACATCATCCGTCCGCTACAATCCCTGAAGTTCAGACTCTACCGTCTCTATCGCAGAAAGGGTGACTTTATGCGAAGATAACTTGACTACTCGTACCGCATAGAACTGGCCGGATTGATCTTGGTTATCAAATAAGAGGGACCGACCAACATTAATACAGAAGCCAATAAGGTGCCGGCATTGATCAGAAGGAAAAGCCAGATGTTCATGGAAACCGGCACCATACTTACATAGTAAGTTTCGGGATCGAGTTTAAAAAGTCCCAACTGTGACTGCAAAACACAGAAAGTAATACCAATTGCATTTCCCCACAACATCCCTTTCCCAATCAGAAAGACAGAGAACCACAGAAATACTTTACGGATAGTGAAATCATTGGCTCCCAAAGCCTTCAGGATGCCAATCATCTGTGTGCGTTCAAGGATGATAATCAATAATCCGGAAATCATCGTGAAGCCGGCTACCCCAATCATCAGGATAAGAATGACCCATACATTCAGGTCGAGCAGATCGAGCCAGGCAAATATCTGAGGATTCATTTGTTCGATGCTCTGTACGTAATAAGTCCCCCCGTAAACATCTTGCTTATTGTCCGTATCAACGGCTATACCATAGGTTATATCTTCCAGTTTGTCATAGTCACGTACCTGCAACTCTGCTCCGCTCACTTGTCCGGGGGCCCAGTTATTCAAACGGTTCACCAAATACAAGTCAGTCAGCAGAAAGAGATTATCATATTCAGAAAAGTTCGTTTGGTAAATACCTTTCACCGTCAATCGGCGGGCACGCACATCTTTCTGGATAAAATAGGCATATATTTTATCTCCCAGTTTCAGTTTCAGCCGGTCAGCTATCGCTTTCGATATGACCACCTGATTGGTGGAAGCCGTATCACTGAAAACCGGTATCTCTCCTTCTACCAGATGGTCGCGGAAAAAGGCAGAATCAAACTCCGGACCGACACCTTTGAGCACCATGCCCTGAAAAGCGTCATCTGTCTTTATCATCCCCGGTTTGGTGGAATATCGCTGCACATGTTTCACTTCCGGACGGGCGGAAAGAGCGATCATCATACTATCATCCACCACAACCGGATGAGTTTCGTAGGACCCTACCGCATCAAAATTACTGATCTGGATATGGGAGCCGAAGCCGATCACTTTATTACGTACCTCACTCTTAAAACCAATCACTACAGATACGGCAATGATCATCACCGCCAGGCCGATAGCAATGCCAATCATGGCAATCAGGACAGCAGGACGGGAAACTTGTTTCCCCCCGTCCGTATCACGATAAATCCGACGGGCAAGAAAATAGGAAAGCCTCACCTTGCCCTTCTCTTTGGAAAAGGGAACGGAGTTGCTTTGACTATGTGAATGAATGGATGACATCAGGTCTTATTCTGTTCTTCCCGGATAAGCCTCCAATGCTTTTTGCAGAACAAAGAGCGCACGGGTTAAATCTTCCTTTTTCAATACGTAAGCAATACGGACTTCATTCTTTCCGGAGCCCGGAGTAGTATAGAAACCGGAAGCCGGAGCCATAAACACTGTCTGTCCTTCATACTCAAACTCAGAGAGACACCAGGCACAGAATTTATCCGAATCATCGACAGGTAACTTGGCTACTGTATAGAAAGCTCCCATCGGAATGGGGGAATAAACACCCGGTATACGGTTCAGACCGTCAATCAAACATTTACGGCGCTCAACGTATTCGTCATAAGTTTCGCGTGAGTACTCTTCGGGAGCATCCAGTGAAGCTTCGGCAGCAATCTGTCCGATCAGCGGAGGACTCAAACGTGCCTGACAGAACTTCATCACTGCATCACGCACTTCTTTATTCTTGGTTATCAAGGCACCGATGCGGATACCACATTCCGAATAACGCTTGGAAACAGAGTCAATCAGCACTACGTTATTTTCAATTCCTTCCAGATGGCAAGCCGAAATATAAGGGGAACCGGTATAGATAAACTCACGGTACACTTCATCGGAGAAAAGGAAAAGATCATACTTCTTCACCAGGTCACGGATCTGATTCATCTCACGTCGGGTATACAGATAGCCAGTCGGATTATTCGGATTGCAGATCAAGATACCCTTAGTACGTTCGTTGATCAACTCTTCAAATTTCTCTACTTTCGGAAGCGAGAAACCTTCTTCGATTGTCGTAGCAATGGTGCGTATTTTAGCTCCGGCCGAAATGGCAAAAGCCATATAGTTGGCGTAAGCTGGTTCGGGAACAATGATCTCGTCTCCCGGATTAAGACACGACATGAATGAGAAAAGTACAGCTTCGGAACCTCCGGTAGTAATGATTATATCATCTGCTGTCAGGTTGATATTGAATTTCTCGTAATATCCTACTAATTTCTCGCGATAGCTACGATAACCGGCACTGGGGCTATATTCAAGCACCTTGCGGTCGATGTTGCGTATCGCGTCAATCGCGGCCTGAGGAGTGGGCAGGTCTGGCTGTCCGATGTTCAGGTGAAATACATGGATTCCCCGCTGTTTGGCAGCATCTGCCAGGGGAGCCAGCTTTCTGATAGGAGATGCAGGCATCTCTGTTCCGCGAATCGATATGGTTGGCATAATCTTGAATTATAAATGGTCAATTAATAAATATGAGCGGCAAATGTACACAATAAATCGGACACAAAGACATAAAAACTTTAAAAACCTTATCAAGGGTAAAAACGTTGTGGTAATATCAACAGAAAACGATACATTTGTATAACTACAAACCTAAAACGATAACATAATGACCATAAACCTGATCACATTTGCATCGATTCTGCATAAGCAAGCCACTGTACGTAGTTCACACGAAGCGATTCTCAGTGAACTGGAAAAATATTTCACCGTAAATTTTATTGATTACCGGGACATCAGCCAGTTGCCAAAAGATGAATTCAGCATCATTTTCATTGCTACCGGAGGGGTAGAAAGACTGGTAATGCAATGCTTCGAATCGCTCCCCCGCCCTGCCATTATACTGGCCGACGGAATGCAAAACTCCCTGGCTGCAGCACTGGAAATTTCCTCTTGGTTACGTGGGCGGGGTATGAAAAGTGAAATCCTCCATGGAGACTTTATGAGTATCGTTCAACGAATCCAGATACTTTATACCAATTTCAAGGCACAACGTTCATTAGTAGGGCTTCGCATCGGAGTGATCGGCACCCCTTCTTCATGGCTGATTGCAAGTAATGTGGATTATCTGCTCGCAAAGCGGCGTTGGGGAATTGAGTATCTGGACATTCCGTTGGAACGGATTTATGACGTATACGACCGTATTACAGACAACGAAGTCGGTGCCTCATGCGCCGCGGTTGCTTCGCAAGCTCTGGCATGCCGTGAAGGGACTCCCGAAGATATGATTAAGGCAATGCGCCTTTACCGGGCCGTCAAGCGAATCTGTAAAGAAGAAAAACTAAGCGCCGTTACCCTGAGTTGTTTCAAACTGATAGAGCGCACCGGTACTACCGGTTGCCTGGCTCTTGCCATGCTGAACGACGAAGGGATCATTGCCGGATGTGAAGGGGATCTGCAATCTGTATTTACATTACTCGCTGCCAAAGCACTGACCGGGAAAGTGGGCTTCATGGCAAACCCCTCGATGATTAACGCCCGGAGCAACGAAATAATACTGGCACATTGCACAATCGGAATGAAGCAAACCGAACGTTATATCATCCGCAGCCATTTTGAAACGGAAAGCGGTATCGGTATTCAGGGACTGCTGCCGACCGGAGATGTCACTATCGTGAAATGTGGTGGAGAATGTCTGGACGAATATTACCTTTCTACCGGAACTCTGACCGAAAACACCAATTACATCAATATGTGCCGTACACAAGTACGTATAAAAATGAATGCACCGGCTGATTATTTCCTGAAGAATCCACTCGGGAACCATCACATTTTGTTACAAGGTAATTATGAAGATGCACTGAACGAATTCTTACAGGCAAACTCCTGTAAACGTACGGAGTAAATGCACTCAGGGCTTAACGGAGGTAAAGTCAGAACTCACCACAGAGAATACAGAGTGACACGGAGAGAATCTCAGATCATTGGTTACCAACACAGATAATCTGTGTTACCCCGTATTCTCCGTAGTGGAAAGAGTATTGACACATTCCTCCCGTCAAGGCCTAATTTAATACATGCAATGAAAGACACACGATATATGAAAAGAATCTTCCTATCAGTACTGTTTATCTGTACTTTCCTTTCTCATCTTACTGCACAAACAGGCAAAGAAAGCGAACTTATCAAACAGAATTATATCCGGTCGGTTATCGGACAGGACGAGAGCAAACAAGCTTTCTTACAACTATTATCTAAAATTCCTCCCGAAAAAGAGGTATCCGACCAGAACGTTATCGAACTTCAACAACTTTACCCTATCCGCCGGGAAGAGATACACCGACTGATCAGTACGATACGGGGAGACGGTTCATGGCCGGACATCAATTATGCCGATACCAAACGCTCGGGATGGGAACCGAAACAACACACAGAGCGGATACTGAAACTAACCAAATATTATGCCCGCGAAAAAGAGAATGCTTCCGCACAGGAGATTTCAGCCGTAACCAGCATTATTCACCAAGCCATGAATTACTGGTTCACCGAAAAACTGGTCTGCAAAAACTGGTGGTACAATCAAATAGGTATTCCCCGCACCTTGGGACCGGCTTTCCTCCTTTTCGAAGCAGAAATGACGGAAAAAGAAAAGCAGGAAGCCGTGCGGGTGATGGAACAATCCCATTTTGGCATGACAGGACAGAACAAAGTATGGCTGGCAGGCAATGTACTGATCCGGGGCTTGCTCTTGAATGACTCCCAATTGGTAAAAGAGGCACGGGAAAACATTGGCTTGGAAATCGTACTGGGACAGAAAGAGGGTATTCAGCCGGACTGGAGCTTCCATCAGCATGGTCCCCAACAACAGTTCGGCAATTACGGACTTTCTTTCCTCTGCAACATGAGTTTTTATTCCGAACTGTTTGCCGACACCCCTCTTGCATTCAGCCAGGAACAACAGGATATCCTTGTATCCCTTCTTCTGAAAGGGTATCAGTGGATTGTATGGAAAGGTCATTGGGACGTAAACGGATTGAACCGGCAACTCTTCCACAGCGCCGATCTTCACAAATCATTCAACCTGCTCTTCGCAGCCTGCTCACTGATGAAGGGAAGCAATGAACAGCAGACACAGGAAATAGAGGCATTTATAGCCCGCAACTTTCTACATCCGGATGCAGAAAACGATTTCACAGGAAATAAGTTCTTCAAAGATTCCGACCTGACCATTCACCGTACCTCTGATTGGATGGCATCTTTACGCATGGCATCCAGCCGGGTGATCGGTACGGAACTGGTAAATGAGGATAACCTGAAGGGATATTACATGGCAGACGGAGCTGTCTATACGTATATTCGGGGAGATGAATACCACAATATTTTCCCTTTCTGGAACTGGCGCCGGATACCCGGTATCACAACCTATGAAAGCAATGCTCCCATCCCGACAGACAACGGACCGAATTCACGCAACAAAACCAATTTCACAGGTGGAGCAACAAACGGAAAACAGGGAATCACCGCCATGCACTTGAACCGTAACGGGCTATCCGCGAACAAAGCATGGATATTCACCAATGAATTTATCCTGTGCCTGGGAAGCGATATCCATGCAGACAGCACTGCCACACTTATCACCTCCATCGATCAACGGTTCAAGAATGGTGAAATATGGACGGAAGGAAACCGCCGTTATTTCCACGATAACACCGGATATATCCTTCTGCAAGACGAACTTTGCCTGGCACTGGCAGAAAAGAAGAAAGGACAGTGGCACGACTTCATGGGAATGTACGCTCCCCGGATGTTAGAAGATGAAATTTTCTCTATTTACATCAAACATCCGTCAGGTGTCCCTGCCACTTACCGGTATTTGGTGCTCCCGGCTTCCACTCAGGAGAAGACGGCTGCATTCGATATTTCAAAAGTACAGGTATTGCAAAATGACGAAAAGGCACAGGTGGCATTTATCGACAAAATGTACTACGTCGCTATTTGGCAGGCAACGACTCTCAAGCTGTATAACGGAAAAAAGATACCTATAAAAAAACCGGGAACCTATCTGTATCGTGCAGACGGTACCCCGGTTTCCCAAGCTGTTTTTCCCAAAGGAGAGATCTAAGAATCTACCTTCCGGCTATCTCATGTTTTCAGGCAATTCGTAATATCTCACCCAGTCGACCTCCATCTGTACGGGAAGCTCCGCATCGTCTATCTCTCCTGCCCATCCCCCGAGTATCTGGTTGAGCAGCAGGAAGAACGGAACATCGAAAGGCCACTGCACAGAACCCTCCTCTTTGATGCGGGGATAACTGAAAGTGAGCGAATCATTGATGAACATATCAATCTTATCCGGTGTCCATTCCATCCCAAACACATTAAATTCATGCGGATTGTAGGATGCGGTGGTATAATAGTCCGGATCTGTTTTATGTCCTAACACTTTGATATATTCGGTATGCATGGTATGATAGACGAATGTATCTTTGTTCAATTGTTCCATTATATCGATCTCTCCACATTTGGGCCACGCACCATACGTTGTAGAATCAGTCGGCTTGAGCCAGATAGCAGGCCAGGAACCTTTAGCGCTGCCCAGTTTGGCACACACCTCAAAGCGTCCGTACAAGAAATCTTTTTTACCCAAAGTCTCAACACAACCGGCCATGTAGCGGATCGTATCATTCGGATCGCTATTGGGCAAAGCACGCAAAATCAACTTACCGTCTTTTACGAATGTAACAAAGTTATTGTCCCGGCAAAAGGGATGCCAAGGAGAGAACACCCACTTTTCCGGATCGGGTGTACCGTCTTTCTCGAACTCATCTTGCCAAGTGAGCCTCCAGTCTATATCGCTTTTATAAAGCTTACGGACAGGGGTATCTTTGCAGGATGACAATGATATGCCGGCAAATGTCCAAAAGACAAACGGCAAGGTTAACAATAAGTTTTTGTGTTTCATGATATATTGGTTTAAAGTGAGACCTCCACCCATTTTCCACCATGCCATTCGGTCACTGTCTCAAACCCGGCCTTCCGTAAAGCATCCAATGCTTCGGGACGTCCGCTGTTGATACGCTCGGGATAATGCGAATCACTGTTCACCTGTATGCGGACACCCAACTCCTTCAACAACGGGAAATAGCGTTCGTTCGGAAAGAAGGTACCCAAGTGATGCAAAGCCTTGGTATTGATCTCTACGATATACCCTTTGGCCGCAACAGCTGAGAAATAATCGTGCATCAAGTCATCATACCAAGGTTCGTCCAACAGGCCGGGACGGTAACAGGCTGCATTATGATGCATCTTGTCGGCATGTCCTAAGATATCAAACCCTCCCAATTCCACCATCCGCAACAGACGTTCGTAATACAGACGTACCACACGATCGAGATCACCACCGAAATGCTGATCGACAATATCCCTGAATACTTCCGCACACACATCGATATCAACCACTTCTTCCCGATCGTTATAGAGCAAATGTACCGAGCCGATACGATAATCGAGCGGCAATTCGCGGAAACGCGGCACAGCCGGATTACTGTCTTCATTCAGGTAGTCTATCTCCAGCCCGATAGCCAGTTCAATCTCCGAAGCATACTTCTCCTTCATCCGGGCAAACTCAGCCAGATAGTCGTCCATACGATCCCACTCCATCGTCCAATGGGTAGGGAACGGTAGCGGAGCATGCGAAGAAATACCATAGGATGTAAATCCCTGGCTGATGGCAAAACGGATAAAATCCTCCATGCCGGCCCGGCCGTCACAATAGAGGGTATGGCTATGATAATTAGTCAGATTCATGATTCTATTTCACTAAGTTCAAGCCAGCGCATGGTTTTCTCGTCTATCAAATCGTTTACCTCCGGCAGCCGCTTTGATTTATCGGTCAGTTCATCCACCGAAAGTGTACCGCTGCAAAGCAGTTCCTCTATCTGTGCTTTCTCGGCTTCCAGCCCGGCTATTTCTTTCTCCAGTTGTTCGAACTCCCGTTTCTCTTTGAAACTCATCTTACGCTTATCGTTCAGACGGACACGGGCTGTCTTTTCCTCCTGCGGTTTCTCAGCTTCCTTCTCCTTTTGGGACTTCGCTTCTTTCCAGTCCCGGTAATCGCTATAGTTACCGGGAAAGTCACGGATATCTCCCTGTCCATTGAATACCAGCAAGTGATCGACCACCTTATCCATAAAATAGCGGTCATGGGAAACGACAATCACGCATCCCTTGAAGTTCTGCAAATACTCTTCCAGCACATTCAGGGTAATGATGTCGAGATCGTTTGTCGGTTCATCAAGTACCAGAAAGTTCGGATTACGCATCAGCACGGTACAGAGATAAAGACGACGGCGCTCTCCACCGCTCAGCTTATAAACATAGCTGTGTTGAGTTTCGGGAGTAAACAGGAAATGTTGCAGGAACTGAGAGGCTGTCAGCTTCTTGCCGTTACCCAGCTCAATCACTTCGGCGATATCCTGCACAACGTCAATCACCTTCATTTGCTCGTCAAACTGCAATCCGTCCTGCGAGTAATATCCGAAACGTACGGTCTCCCCGATATCCAGCGTACCGCTATCGGGCTGCACCTGTCCCATCAATATCTTTATAAAAGTAGACTTACCCGTACCGTTGTTCCCAACAATCCCCATCTTCTCGTAACGGGCAAAGATGTAAGAGAAATCTTCCAATATCTTCAGGTCACCGAAACTCTTATAGAGATGATCGGCTTCAAATATCTTACTGCCAATGTAGGAAGCCTTCACCTCCAGTTTCACATTATCGTTGTTAAACCGTTGTTTGGCTACTTTCTCCAGTTCGTAGAAAGCATCTTCACGATACCGGGCTTTATGTCCGCGGGCTTGCGGCATACGGCGCATCCAATCCAGCTCGGTACGATATAAATTATTGGCACGCTCTATCTCTACCGTCTTCGCCTCAATCCGTTCCTGGCGTTTCTCCAGATAATAGCTGTAATTCCCTTTATACTGATAAACCTGACGGTTGTCTATCTCGATGATTTCAGAACAGACCCGGTCGAGGAAGTAACGGTCATGCGTTACCATCAACAGACTAAGGTTCGTACGACGAAGGTACTCTTCCAGCCATTCGGTCATATCAAGATCGAGGTGGTTGGTGGGCTCATCCAGAATCAGCAAGTCCGGTTCGGTAATCAGGGCATTGGCTAAAGCCACCCGTTTGAGTTGGCCTCCGGAAAGATGTTTCACCTGTTGCTCAAAATTCCGTATTTTGAGTTGAGAAAGAATCTGTTTGGCTTTCTGTTCGTACTCCCAGGCTTTTTCATGGTCCATACGCACCAACAGGTCATCCAGTCCCGGATGTCCTTCGGTTTCCATACAGCGTTCGTATTCCTTAATAAGCTCCACCGTACTGTTGCCATGATGAAAACAGGCTTCCAATACAGTCAGTTCTTCGGGATATTGCGGATCCTGTTCCAGATAGTCTACACGAAGGTCACGGCGGAACACAATATTTCCACTGTCATATCCTTCCTTACCGGAAAGTATATTCAGCAAGGTGGTTTTACCTGTACCGTTTTTAGCTATCAAGCCGATACGCTGTCCTTCGGCAATACCGAAGGAAATATTTTCGAAAAGTACCAGATCCCCAAAGGATTTGGTAAGGTTATCTACTTGCAAATAAGGGGTCATAATAATCGTATATGATAAAATGTGGTTAGTGTGCCAGTGCTTTTTTATATGCCTCTGCCACCTCGCATCTTTCTCCGGCTTTCACCCGGCTCCACAACAGTTTCATCGGATCAATCAGATGTTCCGCATCTTTATACCGAAGCACCGGTACTTCCCGGTTACCGTCAACCAGCGTCATCCATTCCATGCCTTCCACTTCATTAGCCAGAATCGTGCAGATGGCAATACCGAATGCCAGCCAGGGCTCTTTCTTTTTGGGCGAAAGGACACCGCTGTCAATCACCTCCTGTATCTTTTCGAGGTCTTCCTCCACACCCTGAAAGTCCTTCTTCAGCTGTGTCTTCACTGTATCTGTCACCCACTCATAAGCCTCGTTCACCTGATAGATTTCAGAAAGGCGAATGGGAATTACTTCTGCGGGATACTTCTGTCCGTCTTTACGAATTTCAAGGCTGGATATGATCTTTTCCGCCTCCTCCACACGCTCTCCTTTCGGTACGGTGAACGAACATTCAAAGGCCACATTGTCAATGCCTGTCACCCAAAGATGGCTGGTGTAATAGGTACCTTCTTCCTCAAACATCTCTTTACTATAGGCACACTCCAGTTGCCCCACCTTCACCAAGGAGGCCGAAGGATTTTCCTTGAGTTCCTGACGGATGGAGTCCTTTCCATAATTCATGCCACCTTGAGCAGCAGCATCCGCTTTATAGGCCGAGATACGGAAGTTACCCGTCCAAAGTTCGGGATTATAAAAGAGGAAGGAGCCTTCGCCGTCTTCAAATTCGCTCCAATCTGACGGATATATCATTGAGAACCATGTTCCCGGAGAGATAAATTTCTTACCTTGTATCATATTGCTTACTGAATGTTGATAACCTCACAAAAGTAACAATCCCAACGCTGATATGCAAAAAATAGAATAAAAAAACAGCCGATTCTCACGAACCGGCTGTTCCAATCATCATCTATGAATGAAGACAGCTTTTAGCGTCCTCAATATTTTCTTAACTCCAGACGGGCATAGTCCGACCGGAGAATCAATTTGTTACTGTTCAGTTTCTCTACGGCAAAATCCTGTACCCGGGCATCCATGCCGAAAGTTTTCATCTGTTCCGCCGTAGCGTCAAGTATCTGTATATGCATAGAATCGTTCTCGTAGGTATATGTCCCATAGAACTCACCATACCCCAACTTCTTCAGATTGATAATGTCCATCTGGAAACTGAAATAAGTGTCCAGCGGAGTTTCCGCATTACCATCTTTATATTCTATACGCTGCATCTGCCACATCCCATCCAGATAGCGATGCCCGAACTTCTCTCCACAAGACGTAAAAGCCATCAGGGCGACGAACAATAATAGGATTCCTTTTTTCATTTCTTCTTACCAATTAAACCTGTTTTACGAATGGTGAGCATACCGCCCCAGCTCTCTCCCAACATATTACCTCCATCCACCGCACCGGCCAGTGTGAAGCTCCATCCCGGAATCTGTTCGGGTTTATAAGTCACCTCCAACAATCCGTTCTGGTTTCTCCTGATAGTCCGGTAAGGACTTCCGTAAGTTCCCCAATGCTTGGCTACACTTACCAGAATCCGGTAATCTATCTCCGGAGTCGGACTGCCGTTCAGCCCGATATGGAATCCTTTAACACGGTTACTTTCAAAAGCCAGATTTCCATCCTTATTATATATAGGCGAGGTAACCAGCGGATTGCCGATCCCCTGTCCCCAATGTTCCCAACCGGCATACTGCGAGTTATTGTAATAATTATCAGCCCCGGTAAATGAATGATCAATAGCCGGAGTAGCAAAATAATGGAAAGCGCCTGACTGGTGCTTCGTATACAAAAACTCTCCGACAACCGTCTTCACAAAAGGATTCTCCGGCAAGGTCACCTCCAATCCGGTCAGACAATCACGCCACATACCGTAAGTCAGCGTCATCCCCGAACGGTCTTCGAAAAAGTGCTCCCAATATGCTTTTACTTTCCAGGTCGGGAAATGATACCCCACAGCAGCACTGTAACTGCCTACGTGGTTTCCCAGAATATTGATCTGGTCACTCTCCGATGCGCCACTGTCTCCATTACTCGGAAAGAAGATACGGAAAAAGTCCTTCCAACTGTCCGGTGTGCGCAACACCGTTCCGTCCGGATAATAGCAATCGCCTCCGAACTGGGCCGCCATTTCAATACCCAACTCCACCGAAACCGGTGATTTCTCCAGGTTCTCGACTTTCAGGAAAGCCGCTTTCGAGTGAAACAACGTCTCTTTCGTATATTTAGAACGTCCATCCGTGAAACGCTCCTGAAACTTTTCATCCGTAAACATTCCATAAGCCACGTGTCCCTTTATATGCAACCAATGTTTGGTCCATGGAAAAGGTATATATTCGGGAATTGAAATCCGAACCTGCGGGATGGGACGGGCATTGGTAGAAAAAGTCATGCTACCGGAACTCAACTGGTCATTTTTCATTTCGTTGCCACGCTCCTTACTGCCGACACTGATTTCCATCCCCCGATAACGCAAGTCTACATAGGCCTGTTGAATGAAGAACTTAGACGTGAAGCGACTCGCACCGACCATTTCCAATCCAAAAGCATAAGAGAACTTTTTATCCTTCTCCAAATCCCGAAAGATTCCTGCATCCAAGTAAGCATTGTTTTTACGAATAGACGACAGCCCGTGCTTATTTGCCACGAGCCAGAAAGGCGTATTGTGTCCACCACTTACAGTTGCACTGGTTTCAATCTTATAGTTTAGGCCTTTGTCAAACTGCGCCTGCACAGTGGCAGGGGCTATCAGCATCAAGCAGCTGATAATGAAATAGTTTCTTCGTTTCATTCTAACGTGTGTTTGGAATATATCCAAATATTGAACGGCAAAAATACAACAAAGAGGCGAAACTCATCGATATATCAGAGTTTTATTAGGATTATTTAGCTACGAACCAGACAACGGGAATAGTGATTCACTTCCCTATCGGCTGTATTCTCCGGCGTACATCTTTCGATATTTCAAGGAACATATAGTTCAGTTTTCCGGAATGGATACCCTTTTCATTCTCTTTATACTTCTTATTGGCATATTGCTTCGACTTCTCGAAAGTGAGCAGGGACATCTGATTCTGTGATTTGCCTACCATGGTGGAATCTAACTGCTCGTCCGGGAAGAAGTCGTCCAGATCGACATCGCCTATCATGGTTGTTTCCAGGAAATTCATATCCTTATGCGAATTGTCGGTATAATATCCCACGAACATATGGCCGGGAGTACGCACCAGAATCGGTTCGATATTAATGGCACGGAGCAAAGAGGCAAACAAGACACTGCCATCCACACAGTTGATCTGTGACGACTCCAGTGCATCATCAAATGTACGCACACGCTGCGAATAGACCACATTGCTGGAAAGGCTGGTGTTCGACACCGAACTATAGCGGAATTTACGTTTCTGCAAAACGTTCCATAACGCATATACCTGCTTATCCACAGCTCCGGGAGCCGGATTCTGATAGCCCAGAAAGCGGTTGACGATACGGGTATTCAATGCTTCGCGCAGCAGCTGGTCGATCATCGGATTTTCTTCGTTGACATAAGCGGCAAAGAAAATACCCGTATCATGGAATTTCGTACCATTCGTCACATACCCCAGCAGGCACTCGTTGACACTGCGTACAGAGAAGGTACGCACTCGCTGTCCCAGATCTTCCCCATTCATCTCTACCGTAACGGCTACGCTGATGGGTTCTGCCTGGTTGTTATTCTTTAGCGCTTCATAGTTCCAGATGATATCGGGATAAATCGTATACTCGGTACGGGGCTTGTTGAGTACAAACTCCGACACGGAACGGGAAAAGAAAGGGGTTTCGGCTACGTCAATCCGCACACGGCTATAGGCGGAACGGGACTTCACCTTGATGGCAATGCATGATTTGGGATTGCCCAAGTATACGGAGTCACCCGGCTGAATGACCTGGGCATCAGTCGTTGCCACCGAAAGGATGGCCGAAGGAAAAATGTTCCCTCCCAGTTCATCGGTTATCTCAAAACCGGAAGTAGCAGAAGAGAACTTAAACACGGACACGCCTATTGCTATAAAGAACAAAGCGACAACCGTCCAAAGCACTTCACGTTTGCGTTGCCTGAAATCTATCTTAATCATTGTGGCATTTCAATTTATTGACATAACAAAGATACGACTTTTTTGTTGATAAAGTATCTCCGAACCTGCGGATTGTTGGTTTAAAACCAAGATGCCGTTAGTTTAAAACCAAGAGAACTTTGGTTTAAAAGGTAGGCACTGTCGGGTTTAAAACCAACCGCATCAGCCTATAGAGGCTCTCAGACGGGATAAAATGTAATCAAATCGTAATACGTGTTTCACCCCCTCGTAACAAAAAGCCTCCATCTTTGCAAAAGAAAAAGGAATAAAGTTTAACTTTGTAGCATTACATTAACAAAGAATACAATGAACGATTACCGTATTTTAGTGGTCGACGACGAAGAAGACCTCTGTGAGATTCTGAAGTTCAATCTTGAGAACGAAGGGTATGAAGTAGATACAGCCAATTCTGCCGAAGAAGCTCTGAAAATGAATATCAGCAGTTATCACCTGCTGCTATTGGACGTGATGATGGGAGAAATCTCCGGATTCAAGATGGCTAATATCCTGAAGAAAGATAAAAAGACAGCCCAGGTTCCCATCATATTCATTACTGCCAAAGATACGGAAAACGATACTGTCACCGGATTCAATCTGGGGGCAGACGACTATATATCGAAACCTTTCTCACTGCGTGAGGTCATTGCCCGCGTGAAAGCCGTGTTACGTCGTACCGCCACTTCGGATATGGAAAAGGTACCGGAACAGCTCAGTTATCAGTCACTGGTAATCGATATCACTAAAAAGAAAGTAAGCATCGATGGTGAAGAAGTGCCGCTGACCAAAAAGGAATTCGAAATCCTCTTCCTGCTGCTACAGAACAAAGGACGTGTTTTCTCGCGCGAAGACATCCTGAGCCGTATCTGGAGCGACGAAGTCTACGTACTGGACCGCACTATCGACGTCAACATCACCCGACTGAGAAAAAAGATCGGCATTTATGGTAAACGTATCGTCACCCGGTTGGGATACGGTTATTGTTTCGAAACGGAATAGAAATGAATACGATTCACCACAGAGTACATGGAGGACACAGAGTTTTAATCTCTTGTTTATTAAGATGTTTAAAAGAAAGATATTCTCTGTGTCCTCTGTGTCCTCCGTGGTGAATAAAACTCAAAAACAAATGAATAAAGAATCATCTGTTCTTTTGTTCTTATGTCTAAAAAAAACTCCGTGTCCTCTGTGTTACTCTGTGGTGAATCCAACTTAAAAACCAAATTTGTATGAACCTACCTGTCACCCAAAAGCATTTTCTCTCTTTCAGCCGGAAGTTATTTCTTTCGGTCATCTCCCTGTTTCTGGTCTTCGCGGCTTGCTTCATGGCCTATCAGTATCAGCGGGAGAAAGAGTATAAAGTAGAGTTACTGAACATACAATTGCAGGACTGCAACAACCTGCTGTACGAAAAGCTATACGACCACCCTCAGGATATGACTCCAATAATCACCGATTACCTGCGTCATAACGTACTGAAAGACTTACGCATCACCGTAGTCAATCTTGAAGGAAAAGTTCTTTTCGATAGCCAGGAGCAGAACACGGGACAGTTAGGCAACCACATCGGACGCGAAGAGATACAGAAAGCCCTGCATAACGGCATCGGTTTCGATGTTCGCCGCACCTCCGAAACCACCGGAGTCCCCTATTTCTACTCCGCTACTTTATATAAAGATTATATCATCCGCTCGGCTCTACCCTACAGCGTCAGCCTGATCAATAACCTGAAGGCAGACCCACACTACATCTGGTTCACCGCTATCGTCACTCTGTTGCTAATGGTCATCTTCTATAAGTTCACCAACAAACTGGGTACTTCCATCAATCAACTCCGGGAGTTCGCCATGCGCGCCGACCGTAACGAGCCTATCGAAATGGCGATGCAGTCCGCCTTCCCCCACAACGAACTGGGAGAGATCTCGCAACATATCATCCAGATATACAAACGCCTCCACGAAACGAAGGAAGCACTCTACATAGAAAGAGAGAAGCTGATCACACACCTCCAGATTTCGCACGAGGGACTGGGGGTATTCAGCAAAGACAAGAAAGAGATTCTGGTAAACAACCTGTTTACGCAATACAGCAACCTGATATCGGACTCAAACCTTGAAACGGCAGAAGAGGTATTCAACATCAGCGAACTGAAAGAGATAACGGACTTCATCAACAAAGCCCCCAAACGCCCCGTCGGCAAAGAAGAGAAACGGATGTCCATCACGATCAACAAGAACGGAAAGACCTTCATTGTGGAGTGCATCATCTTCCAGGATATGAGTTTTGAAATCAGTATCAACGATGTCACTCAGGAAGAGGAGCAAATCCGTCTGAAACGGCAACTGACACAAAACATTGCCCACGAGCTGAAGACCCCGGTCAGCAGCATCCAGGGTTATCTGGAAACCATCGTCAACAACGAAAATATCCCAAGGGAAAAGATCAACGTCTTCCTTGAACGCTGCTATGCACAAAGTAACCGCCTGAGCCGGTTGCTGCGCGACATCTCCGTGCTGACCCGCATGGACGAAGCCGCCAACATGATCGACATGGAAAAGGTGGACATCAGCGTACTGGTGACCAACATCGTGAACGAAGTGTCATTGGAGCTGGAAGAGAAGCATATCACAGTTGTCAACTCACTGAAAAAGGAGATTCAGATGCGGGGCAACTACTCATTGCTCTACTCCATCTTCCGCAACCTGATGGACAATGCCATCGCTTATGCCGGAAACAATATCCACATCCACATCAATTGTTTCCGCGAAGACGAGAACTTCTACTACTTCAGCTTTGCCGACACAGGCATAGGCGTATCGCCCGAACATCTGAACCGTCTTTTCGAACGCTTCTACCGGGTGGACAAAGGACGCTCACGCAAGTTGGGAGGTACAGGGCTTGGCCTGGCCATTGTCAAGAATGCGGTCATCATCCACGGTGGAAGCATTTCGGCCAAAAACAGCCAAGGCGGCGGACTGGAGTTTGTATTTACTTTGGCTAAAGAAAAGTAAATCCTGTCACCACACTCTGTCTTTAAACCATTTAGTGTCCAGATTCTCCAATCCGGAGTTTCCGGACAAGTTGTCTATAGCTACCTGCACAGCCTCTTTTTCGGTGGAATGGCGTCCGGACAGAGAATCACTGCTTATCCAGAAAGCCTTGAGGAAGCGGAGCCGTTCGGTCACCTCCTTCTTCCGGGCTTTTCCCGTAAACGGGGCAAGCGGATAGGCACGCACCCAATCTTTGTTCCGGTTATCCATCACCAAGCCTTCCAATTGCTCTACCGTATACTTCCCGACAAGCGCATCGGTGTATTTCCGAAGTCTGCTATATACCCCGGCCGAATCCGTAATGGCCTTGGATGCCGCAAAAACCTTTTCGTAACGTTCGCGCCCCAGCGTATTGTATACCGACCAGAACCATGCCGTATCCAGCACACCCATAGAAATCTCCAAGGCCGAAAGGGTGGTGTAAGGCGTAAATCTCGACTCTTCCATATCCCGATGATACTCCCTGGTATAAGCATAGAAGAAGTCGGCCGCAGCGGTCAGCCCTTCCCAACCGATAGCCTCTTCCGTCATCCTGAGCCAACGGGGGGAATATACAGCCATCTCGACCATGCGCTTCGGAGTAATGCCGGCACGTTCGGCAAGCATCTTCAACCATTCCGGTGTGTCCGTAGGCAGAGGGGCACAATGAAGCATCAGGTTGCAGAACATGCCGATACGGCTTTCGCTGGTATCATAGTACCACTTGTCCAGTCGTATGAACTTCTCCTTCCCCATCAGGCTCAGCAGGCGGATCATCACTTCGGCACCGAACACCCCGTCCAGTTTCTGGGCCAGCGAAGTAACATCGGTACGGGCTTTCCCCCGTTCCAGTTCGATGTCCAGAATGCGTACGGTCACCTTTTCCAGCACTTTCTTAAATCCACTGAAATCATAATCCCGGCAGTCGGTATATATCCGTCCGTCCCTTCCCTTTTTCTGATAAAAAAAGCCCGCAGCCTCCTCTATCAGCGTAGGCGAAAGCGGGCGATCCATCAGTTCGGTGATCAAGCCATCTTCGGACAGAAGTCCCATCTGGTAGGCCCTGCCGAAATCGACGGCACGAATGGGAAACTCAACCGGATAAGGCTCTACCTTATAAGAAAGGAAATTACACAAGCGGTACAACTCGTAGCGGATCTTGAAATCGGTTATAAACTCATTATCCGTCAGCAAACGTTTCGGATGTTTCAGCCAGCAATCTATCCAATAGCAATGAACCAGTACGACACGATAATCGTGGGAGGAACCATACCATTCACGGACGCTGTACAGAAAGGTGATATTCCGGGGAGTAAGCATCGGAAGCAAATGAAGCAGGACGTAGTGTGAATACTTCAGATACACCTCCTGGTCGCGGTAATCCCACTCCAATGCCCAGAGAATCTCACTCAGTGCATAGGGATGTTCAAGGCGCTCCAATGCCTGTTCGTATGGCGCCAGAGGGATTTCTCCGTATAATTTATCAAGTAACGTACCGAAGCCTTTGCGCCAGACACAAGTCCGCGAATGTGACGCCATAAGGCACATTTCCAACAGAAGTGAGTAATCACGCACTTCTTCTTCATAAAACCGTATCCATACATCGGCAAACGGATAGCACCCTATCGCTGTTGGTGAATCCGAATCATGCTTCGCACTTTCAAACTGTTCTTTGAACAAATGCACTTCCCCCCAGGGATCGCTATAGGTCAATTCACCATGAATTACGATCTGATATTGCAGTTTGTCAAAAAGATCAAATACTTCTCCTGACTGTATTCCTTTAAAGATTGCCTCTGTAGTTGGTTGTCCTTTTTTATTCTTCATGTCTGACTTGTTTGTTGTGTGTATAACGTTTTCATCACTGAGTACAAATATAGAATAAAAATACTATCTTTGTCCCATATCAAAACAAAAGATTATGATAAGCAATGTAAAATACCTTTCATTTATACTGTTATTGGTGCTTACTGCCTGTAAAAGCGGCCCCGCGGCCAGCCAGGAGCAGAACGGAAAGCAAGATACGGTTAAAGTTTTCAATTTACCCGACATACCCGTAGTGCTGAACACGGTGTCGCAACGGGCAGATTATATGGTAAAGCACTATTGGGATCGCTTTGACTTTACAGACACCACCTACGTCAGTCAGATCGACGTTGCCGAACAGGCTTGGGTGGATTATTGCGATTTGTTGGAACATGTGCCCTTGTCCGACGCGCAAACTGCCATAAAAGAAACGATCGGCCGGGCCGGGAAAAACAAAAAGATGCTGGATTTCTTTGCGGAACTGGCCGATAAATACCTCTACGACCCTAACTCGCCTATGCGTAACGAGGAGCTTTACATCCCCGTGCTGGAAGCTCTGACAGCCTCCCCCATGCTGAATGAAACGGAAAAGATACGTCCGCAGGCGCGGCTGGAGCTGGCACAGAAGAACCGGTTAGGCACTAAGGCACTCAACTTCACCTACACATTGGATTCGGGCGCCAAGGGTACGCTTTATCAGTTCCCTGCGGAATACACACTGCTGTTTATCAACAATCCGGGTTGCCATGCGTGCGCGGAGATGATAGAGGGGTTAAAGGCTTCTCCGGTCATCAACGGATTCACAGCCGCCAAGAAACTGAAAGTCCTGTCCATCTATCCGGATGAAGAATTGGATGAATGGAAAAAGCACCGCAACGACTTTGCGAAAGAATGGACCAACGGATATGATAAAGAACTGGTCATCAAAAACAAAAACCTGTATGACCTGAGAGCCATTCCCACTCTTTATTTACTGGATAAGAACAAAACCGTATTGCTGAAAGACGCCACCCTGCAAAAGGTAGAGCAGTATCTGGCAGAGCGCGGCTGAACAAGCATACCGAAGCGGGGCATTTCACTCCGGAGACATACGGAAGGTCGGGTTATCATTTTGACAGAATGATAATCCGACCTCTCTATTTTCCGTTCTTTCGGGCCGATACACGGCAAGGTTCTGAAAAACGCTCCCTATTCGATTGCCCGTTCATCCATTCGACAGTAATTACCTCCTTTTATCCACCGGAAGAAAGCTGTCTGGAAATGTTCCGTCCATAAAGCAGTTTTTTAGAGACAAACCCACTCTTTCCGACACTTCCCGAACGATCATATCCGGTAAGCAACCGGAACAAAACCCGGAGCTATAAGTCCCGGTTTTCATGACAATATATGTAATGGAGCATAACATATAGAGATATTTGAAAAAGAAGTAAACCTTTTTGGAAAATGCTTACTTCTTTCGGAGCAAATGTACCCGTCTTTTGGAGTGAATGCCTGCTTCTTTTCTGCAAAAGCCCGGCTCTTCACCACTCAAAACCCGGCTTTCGGGGCAGAAAAGCCGGGCTTTCCTCCGTTTTTTCTTCCGGTTCACCGGTTTTAGAGAAAGAGTGTGTCAGCCCAAAGAGCGATTATCCGTCATTCTGACATCATTATCGCCCGGGGGCAAGACAAATGACACCGACTGTTTACGTTATTCCGATCACCTGCCCGATGCTGTTCCGTCCGCTCTGCGATGCACAAAGAATAATCACAAATTAGTATGCTATTTCTAATATTCTTTTTATCTTTGCAGTGCATTGGTTTGTATTCTCCGTGTTCCGGGGATGCAATTAAAAGGGAATCAGGTGCAAATCCTGAACAGTCCCGCTGCTGTAAGTTTCACATCAGATTGTTGTAAGCAACCACCACTTGCCACTGGGAAACGTTTCCTGGGAAGGCGCTTATCAACAGAAACGAGTCAGAAGACCTGCCTGTGCATCTTTTTCATTGCTTTCGAGGAAAAAGCGTTGAGTCTAATGAGCCGGAACTATTCCATCCGTCATTTTATTCATCACTCTGATTCAGAGAAAGTAAGTTATGATAATAAACTCTGCCAAGTTTATTTTAGTGTGTCCGGCCGAAGTGAGTTCGTCCGGACATTTTAACAACAAAAAACAAAGATGAATATACTCAGATTACCTAAGCTATTATACTCCTGTGTTGCTTTCTGTTGCTGCCAGGCTCTTACCGTTTCGCTTTCCGCCCAGCAGCAGAAAGCAGATACCGCCCGTACTTATTCAATCCCCGAAGTAACCGTTGCCGAAGCATACCACACCCGCGAAGTGAGAGCCATGGCTCCCACTCAGGTGTTCTCTAAAGAAGAACTCAAAAGCCTCAACGTATTGCAAGTGTCGGATGCCGTGAAACACTTTGCCGGAGTTACGGTGAAAGACTACGGCGGCATCGGCGGACTGAAAACCGTTTCATTGCGGAGTCTCGGAGCCGAGCATACCGCCGTGGGATATGACGGAATAACGATCAGCGACTGCCAGACGGGGCAAATAGACATCGGACGTTTCTCACTGGACAATGTAGACCGCCTGTCACTCAGCAACGGACAGAGCGACAACATCTTTCAGCCCGCAAGGTTTTTCGCTTCCGCCGGGATACTGAACATACAGACACTGACACCGCAATTCAAAGACAACCGGCGTACCAACCTGAGCGCCTCGTTCAAAACGGGTTCGTGGGGACTGGTCAATCCGTCTCTCCTGCTCGAACAGAAACTGAGCCGGAAATGGGTGCTCTCCGCCAACGGCGAATGGATGTCGGCCGATGGTCATTATCCTTTCACATTGCATTATGGCGAGGACAATGACCTGACCTCCCGTGAGAAACGGAAAAACACGGAAGTGAAAAACCTCCGTGCCGAAGCGGGATTGTTCGGCAACTTCTCGGATACGGAACAATGGCGGCTAAAGGCCTATTACTATCAGTCGTCCCGCGGACTGCCCAATGCCACGACTTACTATTACGACTACTCTTCACAGCATCTCTGGGATAAGAATGTCTTCGTGCAAAGCCAATACAAAAAAGAATTCAGCCGCCAATGGGTCTTCCAGACTTCGGCCAAATGGAACTGGAGCTACCAACGTTATCTCGACCCCGACTATAAAGGTTCGGAAGGCAAAACGGAGAACAGTTATTACCAGCAAGAGTATTACCTCTCGGCTTCGGCGCTCTACCGGGTGCTCAGCAACCTCTCTTTTTCGCTTTCGACAGACGCGAGCATCAACCGGCTGAACGCGAACCTGAAAGATTTCGCATATCCTACCCGTTATTCGTGGCTGACGGTCTTTGCCGGAAAATACGTCAACGACTGGTTGACCGCTTCGGCCTCGGTACTGGCAACGGTCATCAACGAGGAGGTGCGCCAAGGCAGCGCCGCAGCCAACCGACGGAAACTCTCTCCGTACGTCAGCGCGTCGTTCAAGCCCTTTGCCGGCGAAGAGTTCCGCATCCGCCTGTTCTATAAAGACATCTTCCGGTTGCCCAGCTTCAACGACCTGTACTACGGACAGGTGGGCAACACGAACCTGAAACCGGAAAGCACGACGCAATACAACTTAGGACTGACATACAGCCGGTCGATCAATGAACTGATCCCCTATGTATCCGTCACGGCAGATGCTTACTATAATAAGGTGAAAGACAAAATCATAGCCATACCCACCAAGAACCTCTTTATATGGAGCATGGTGAACCTCGGCAAAGTGGACATCAAAGGAATCGACGTTGCCGGAAACATCAGTCTGCAACCCTGGGAGAAACTACGGGTGAACCTTTCGGGGAACTACACTTATCAGCGTGCACTGGATATGACCGAACCGGGAGGGAAAACCTACAAGCAACAAATCGCCTATACTCCCCGTGTATCCGGATCGGGACAAGCCGGCATCGAGACTCCGTGGGTGAACCTCTCCTACTCGTTCCTCTTTTCGGGCAAGCGCTATATGCTGGGACAGAACCTTCGCGAAAACCGGCTGGACAGTTACAGCGACCACAGTGTATCCGTCAGCCGCGATCTGCGTATCCGTAACGTAAACACATCCCTGACAGTGGAAGTGCTGAACTTGCTGGACAAGAATTACGAGATAGTGAAGAACTTCCCCATGCCGGGACGCTCGGTGAGAGTGACGATGAAAGTAAGATACTAAAGATACTCCAGACATTGAATCAGTAATTATCAAAAGAATCAGCAATATGAAAACAACTTCATTCAATAACGGCAGAAGCAATTCCTCTTCCCTCTTTCGGAGAGGTATCGGAGGCGTGTCCTTCTTTTTCCTCCTCTTCCTGCTTCTCTTCGCCTCGTGCGATGACCTGGAAGACACGGATACCCCTTCGGGTGGCGACGACGGTATGCCCGCCGAAACCGGAACAGCCGAACTCTACATCCTCAGCGAAGGACTCTTCAACCTGAACAACAGCTCGCTGGCTTTGTATTCCTTCAAGAACAATCAGCTGAACACCGACTACTTCCGCAGCATCAACCGACGCGGCCTAGGGGATACCGCCAATGACATGGGCATTTATGGAAGCAAACTCTATATCGTGGTCAATGTATCGAGCCAGATAGAAGTGGTCGACTTGCAAAGCGGCAAGTCTGTCAAGCAGATACCCATGCTGTCAGAAAACGGAAGTTCCCGGCAACCCCGCAACATCGCTTTCGACGGAGGCAAGGCATACGTGTGTTCCTTCGACGGAACAGTGGCGCGAATAGATACTGCCTCTCTTTCCATCGACGCACTGACCCGGGCGGGCAGAAACCCTGACGGTATCTGCGTGCAGAACGGAAAGCTGTATGTTTCCAATTCCGGAGGACTGGACTGGGAAGGCATCGGGGTAGACCGCACGGTCTCTGTGATCGACATCCCTTCTTTCACCGAAATCAAGAAGATAGAAGTAGGTCCCAATCCGGGAGATATACAGGCCGGGCCGGATGGCAGCGTCTATGTAGCCACGCACGGCGAAAACATAGAGGCGGGTGACTATCACTTCGTACAAATAGACGGTCATACCGATCAAGTGGTACGGACTTTCGACGAAAAGGTGTTGAGCTTCACCATTCACGACAACATGGCCTATCTGTATAACTACGACTACCGCACCCAAGATTCTCAAATCAAAGTCTTCAATCTGAAAGCCGGAAAGACAGAGCGAGAAAACTTCATCACAGACGGCACCACGATACGCACTCCTTACAGCATCAGTGTCAACCCTTACAGTGGAAACGTCTACATCACCGACGCTTACGACTATAAGGTGAAAGGAGATGTGTTATGCTTTAGTCCGCAGGGACAACTTATATTTAAGCTGCCCAATGTGGGAATCAACTCCAATACCGTCCTGTTCCGGAACAAAGCCTCCCAAGGCAATCCCGACGAAAATCCCGCAGACCCGGAAGCAGGTGCCTTCGCCAATAAAGTATTGGAGTATAATCCGGCGCCATCACAATATATGAATACCTCTTATACTGCTTACGAAGAGGGATTCACCGGTATTCAAGTGTTGGCACGCGCCACCGAACTGCTACAGGACCGCACCACCTGTCTCTTCACGCTCGGAGGATTCGGAGGTAACATTACCGTGGGATTCGACCATACCATCCCTAACGTCCCCGGTGAATATGACTTCAAGATATACGGCAACGCCTACTATGATATGTATGGCACTCTGCTGGATAAACCCGGAGGAAACTCCGAACCGGGAATCGTGCTTGTATCCAAAGACACGAATGGCAACGGATTGCCGGATGATGAGTGGTACGAATTGGCAGGAAGCGAATATAACTCGCCTGCCACCATCCGCAACTACGAAATCACTTACTACCGTCCCACTCCGGCAGACGGGGATGTAAAGTGGAAAGACAATCAAGGCAAAGAGGGATACATCTACCGGAACACGTATCACACCCAGGGTTCTTATTATCCGGCATGGATGCCGGCTGAAATCACATTCCGCGGAAGCCGCTTGGCGGACAACTCCATCAACGAGCCGCGTCCGGGCATGCCCGAGCATTGGGTAGGCTACTGTTATGCCTGGGGATATGCCGACAACCATCCGAACAATACGGAATATTCTCAATTCAAGATAGACTGGGCGGTAGATAAAGACGGAAAGCCGGTTCATCTGGACGGCATCGACTTCGTGAAGATTTATACAGCGGTCAACCAGAACTGCGGTTGGCTGGGTGAAGCCTCTACGGAGATACAGGCGGTGGAAGATTTACACTACAAGAAATAATTATCTCACTTATTTATTATTTAATTTTTGTAACATGAAAAAAATAAATGCTTTAATTACTAAAATGTGCTTTATTGCACTTTGTGCTTTGCCAATAATCATCTCTTCATGTAATGACGATGATGATAAATATTATTATCCTACGAATTTCGAAAATCTGAGTCTTCCCAATGACACTATCATTGCTAAAGGTGAAGATTTAACTTTAAAGCCTACCCTAAACCTAATTAACCCTAAAATCTATTCTTGGAAAATAGATGGCAAAGAGGTATCCAATGAGGTTAACTACACTTTCAGCACTTCGGTTGGAGGAAAACACGAGATCATTTTCGAAGCACAAGACTCTAAAGGGAACACGGATAAAGCCCAAATAACAGTAGATGTTTTCGCATATTACGGTGGTTTCTATGTGATTAACGAAGGATGGGCAGGTCACGATCCAGCCTCCGTAAATTATTATAAAGATGGAAAATGGAACTTTAACATTGTTGAATCACTTGGCCAAACAGGAACTGTTGGAGTCATTCAAGATTCATACATGTATATCGTAGCTAAAGATGCTCCATATCTAACCCAAATTGAGCTGGCTAACTTCAACATCACCAAACAATTAAGTACAGAAATAGAAGAACAATTAGACTACGGACAAGCAAACAGTTTCTGTACAATTAATGAAACTACAGGTATATTGACCGCAAGCAGAGGTGCCTATAAAATTAATTTAAATCCATTATCTATCGGCAATATGCTCCCACAACTCAATAGCGAGTCAGCCAACGGAAATGGCTGTAAAGACATCTTAAAGTCAGGCGATTATGTATTCGTAAATAATATGGATACAATAAAGATCTACAAATCTTCCGACCTCTCTTTCGTAAAAAAACTAACCGCTTTAATGAAAACGGGATTCGCGCAGACAAAAGATGGAAATATCTGGGCCGCCAACGGCCAATCGTTAATAAAAATCGATCCTAAAACGTTAGACGAAACCACTGTTGAGCTACCTGATAATATAAATGTGTTTTATAATCAATGGGCATATACTCCTACAGGATTATGTGCATCTACAACAGAAAATGCATTGTATATAGTTAATACTACTGTCGTGCCAGGTGCTTATGGCGATAGTTACTATGGAAAAAACATCTACAAATACAACACGGAAAGCAAAATTGCTCAAGAATTTTTCAAAGCCCCTTCCAAAATACAATCAATATATGGTGCAGGCATACAAGTGAATCCTCAAAATGGAGATGTCTATCTTATTTACACTGAGGATGGCTATGGTGCGCATTATTTAAATACTAATATTTATGTGGCTGATGGTCAATCCGGAACACAAAAGCAAATAATTGACTATACAGGTAAATATTGGTTCCCTTCAAGCATAGTTTTCAAATAATTAATACAAATATAATCGAGTGTTTATTTAAAAACACTCGATTATTCAACCTAAACAATATTCATTATGAAAAAAATCACTTATCTTTTGTCAACTCTGCTCATTGTATCTTGTACTGACAATGGGCTTATTGACACTGAACAATTAGAAAACATTCAACCAAGCACCAGAGCCGTTGGAGATGGTAAATACGATGCATTAGGTTATGGTTATAACTGTTTTTATGCAGATTTTAGTGACCCTTTATACGTGCAAGGTAAAGTAATAGATATAGAAAGACTGGAAGAAGGCAGAGGGCGAGATCAAATAACTAAAGATGAACTATCTTTTACATCGGCAAAAATAAATGAAGCGATATTACATGGACGCGCGCAGTCTAGAATTGCATATGGCACATCAATTGATAAATTAACAAAGAAGCTCAATGTTAATGTAAAAACTAAAATAGGAACTAAAATACTAAAAGTTTTTTCTCTTGATTTAGAGGCAACAATTAATCAAAATAGTACTAGCAATAATTTAAACTCCTTCTATAAAGTTGATGCCTTAAAAACAACCAGAAGACTGACCCTTCCATATACCTCGCCATCAAGACTAAAATATTTTCTGTCAGATGAGTTCCTTGCAGATTTAAAAGAACTATCGGGACAAGAAATTATCCAAAAATATGGTACACATGTTATGACGGATATATTATTAGGTGGTAATTTCTCAGCTTTCTACACAGGCAAATATGAAAGTACTGACCAATTCAATGAACAGGAATTTAAAGCAAAATCGAACTTTTTGCTTTCATCAGTTAAAGCTGGTACGAAGTATGATAGGACTCTATTTAAAAGTTTCAAACAAGTCAATGTATATATAAAGACACAAGGTGGTACTGTTAATTCAAGCGCCATTATTAGTCAAAGTCCAGATGGTGTCTTAGATAACGTATCTATAGATTACACAGGATGGATAAATAGTGTAAGCCAAAATTCAGAGTCTTTAATTGGAATTGGAAATCCAGATTCACAAATGTACTTATTAAGTGATTTCATTGAGGATCCAATTGCAAGAATTGATATTGAAGCAGCTCTATTATCATTACCTGCCCAGGAGATTGTCCTAAGTTCAAGAAAAAATAATGTAATTAACTCCACAGCAATATTAACTGTTATGGATGTGAGTAATAAAGAAGTGAAACGCCCCGAACTATATCCCATACAGGGTGGTTCTATTAGTAGAGGACTTATAAAATTCATCAAAAGTAAAGGTTATTATAGAATCCAATCTATGGTAGATAGAAATAATGAATATTATTTAGACTCATCTGGAAACTACTCAGTATTCAAAAACGATAATAGCCAATTATGGCAAGTATGCGTTCCTGAAAATAACGCATCCGACTTTATGCTAAAAAACATAGGTACAGGCTTGTATCTTTCATCTTATGATTTAAAATTTTACGAAAAGCCACAAGTCGAAAAAGAGCCAAACTTTTGTTGGCATATCGGCTATTCTAATGTATATGGTAATGACTTCTAGCCAATACCAATATTTTTTTCTCCAATGATATTCAATTATATTAATTATAAATAAAAACTGAATATTCATAAAAACGGAGGAATTAATGCTATAATCTCTGAACTAAAAAGGGGGCAGCCGTACTATAGTAAGTGGCCGTACCCCTTTTATTTTTTAATACTGCACCGGTGGTGTACTCCAGCTACCGGACAGCGTCAGGTTATCGGTTCCAAGCAAAGGAAGATTCACCGGAACGCCAACCGTTATATTGCCAATCAATCCTTTAACGACTGCATCCAGTAAAGGACCGAGCACAGGAATTCCTCCCAAGATACCATCCAGGTTAGCAATATTCTTCAACTGTACAGAGAGTGTCAGCGAATGGTTTCCGTCGCTCTGCTGTGCATACGATTTCAGCCCCAGGCTGACAAACGAATAGTTCGAACGATATCGGTAATTCGTATTGGCTGTTGCCTGTATTGGATCTGTGATATTCACAAACACTCCGTTCAGTAACAACGGACCGTCAATCACGTCATCCACCAATAGTCCGGAGATCAGTCCGGGTTTGGCAACATGAATCTCCCGCACATCATATAGTCCATGAAAACCTCTGATCAGAATATCTTTCTCACTATTTGTCGTACCGGGTGTAGGTGTGAATCCATACCGGAAACGATGATTGCCCGTATAGAAATCCTTTACATTCAGGTCTAAGTCCATAGTCTTCGGGAAGTTGTTTATAGTCACTAAAGCATAAGCAGCATCACTGCCCCGCCAGGGATTCAGTAAATCGCCCAACGCTCCCAATGCACCGTTCTGCGTGGCATTACCGGAAAGAGTCAGCCCTATCTGATTGACCAGCCCTTGCAAAAGTTGTGCATACAGTGCATCCACGACCGGTTCTACCAATGCTGCCACCACCAGATTGACTGCGGCATCGAGTCCGCCAACAACGTCATAGACAAGATTACCAACCGGCCCCAAGTTCATTGCCGTCTTCAGTAACCCGGGCAAAATGCCTTGTACCGTCGTCCGGATTATATTCTTATACCCTACTTGCGTCACAATATTATTGGTCAGAGAATTCAAAGCGGTTTGTGCATCCACAAACACTCTTCGCAAATTCAGCATACTGATAATACGCTGCAACAATACATAAGGTTGAGCAGAGGTATCCGAGAAAGATACATTGGCCAGATAAAATTCCGAAGTGTCGGTAAACTCGGCACCGGGTAACACGATCCGGGCATTCGCACGCGTTATCTGGTAGTTCGTCAGCACATCCGCATAGTTGGTTCCTCCGCCCGAAACGGGAATCGGGAACTGTGTTTTCTCTACATTGGCCAGAAATACAGCTGTATATTGTCCTTTCGGAAGCGTATCTTTCAAGGCCGCCATCGGCCAGGAAGGAGCGGCATCCGTAGTATTCAGCACCACCTTTCCTTTCACAAACTCACCTGTCGACTTATAAATGACGTAACGCAGGTGGCGAACCCGTGAATCAGTCCCTGTGACGGGTGTACGGGTATCTCCTCCTCCGTATCCGGCTGAGAAGGTTACTTCAAAATATCCGTCGGGCAAGTCCGAAGGCTTACCTTCCGGAGGAAGTTGCCCGGGAACTTCACCGGGTACTTCGACCAGTTCTTTCTCACATCCCGTCAGGAAGAGAGAAATAAAAAGGCTCATCATTATTATCACTTTCGTTTTCATCTCCGGTTCTTTTTGCTTTCAGTTTCTATTGAAGGCCATCCCAGGCATTGTCATCCAGATTGATGTTTCCTGCCAAAGTGAAACCTATATTGATATTCGCATAACTTCCGGTCACTTTCACCCAATGATTAGGAGTAAAGATAATCCGGTTTCCCGAAACCACACCCGGAGTATCCGGCAGTTTCACCGTATAACGTTCGGTGAAGATTCCATAGGACACATCCAGATAGAACAGAGTCTTTCTACTATCCGGAATAGCCAGTAGAAACTGGTTGAAGCTGACTTTTCCCGAAACCGGTGCCTGAGTAGCCAACGTCTTCGTATCGCCGTCACCGGCTGTTTGCCATGTCAGTGCCGTCCCATCCGTTGCATGGGTAGCCGTCACAAGTTGCTCGGCTATCAATGTCATAGAGTTGACATACGCAGGAACATTGGTCACTTCAAGTGTAAAACCGCTAACCAGCCTTTTCAGCGTACCCGTCACATAGTTGATCTGTGAAGGTTTAAAAATGGGACCAACCAACGTTGCACCCCGGTAACCGTTTCCGAAACACGAGAAGAACTCCGGAACTACCGTCGGATTGACCGGTTGCAAATACAAATTAGCCAATGTAGCCGGAGTATCTGTCGAACCGATATTAAACCGTTTCGTCGCACCCCCGCCACCGGTAAAATCATAATCACTCCGATTATATCCGATCACCAACAACTGATAGGTAGAGGCTGCCGAAAGAGTAAGCATCGTGACTACTGCCGGAAACGAGTTGACGTCCAATTGTCGGGCTGCACTATATTCCGGAATGAAATTAGCTGCATCGTTGGACGATGCCTCATCCGTTTTCCGAAAAGGCAGAATCAATATCCTGTTGACAGAAAGAGCTGCATCTCCCGGCGCACGACTCATGATCCCATCCCGCTTTATTTCAAAACGAACCGGAACCCCTTCTTCCAAGGGGAGTTCGGCAACATCATCTGTTGAGCAGCTACCCAACAAGAGCGTTGCCAGAAATCCCGTCAGAAGGATAGTTATATAGCCTGTCTTTCTCATAGCCATACCATGATTCTGTTTTTGAGTTACTTTTACTGGATCACCAGGTTATGAATCAGTTCCCATGCCGGACTGATAGTGATTACAATGTTCTGGTCGGTCAATAAATCTACCGGAGCGTCATCGTCACCCGGATTCCCCGGTGTTCCACCATCTACACTGCCCGTAGCACCTTTCACACCCAATGAATAAAAATGATTGGCCATCAGATTGAACTGTGTTGCTCCCGAACTGTTAGTATCACTCACAGTCCACTCCTTGATAGCTACACCACTTGCGTCATAAAGTCCCAAAGTCATGCTCACGCCACTAACCGGTATATAGAAAGAACCTCCCAATTGCGAATTAGGCACTTTTACCACTCCCTGACCGGAAAGATCGTTACCTACATACACACCGTTGGAAACAGCCTGCCCGGAAAGATCCATGTCTATTATATTATAAGGAGTAGGCGCTGTATTGATCCCCACACCATTAGTCAGGTTCACCTGTTGGTTGGAGTTGCTGACCTTCAGACGCAGATACTTCACGGTACTTCCGTTTAGCACTTGGGGAACATTCTTGAAGTATCCCAGCACACCGGCCACCTTACGGGTCATCTCAATGCTGACACGAGTTCCTCCCTGGGCCATCACTTCCGCATCGGCCGAACCCGCAAAGATTTCCGATTCATCGCCCGAGTTCACAATAGAAGCAAGCATATCCGTATAATTGGTATTGCCGGAAGTGGGTGTAGTCACAGAGAAGCGGTCAGTTGCATCACGTCCTACGGCCAGAAACTTATATACGCCGACAGGAAGTTTATCCGCATCGGGAACAGCGAAACGTTTAAAGGTAGTACCATCGGTCCAGCCGGTGATATCATAAGTCTTTTGATGCAGATAGGTCGAGCCGTTCTGCACAAAAGCATAAACACTGACACGAGTGACATGCTGTGTGGCCTCCTGGCTATACACCGGCATCCGGGTTCCAATTCCGTCTGTCAGACCATTAACCGCAGACAGTTCAAATGTAATTGCAGTATTTTCAGGATTCACTTCGGGTGAAGAATCATCTTCGCTGGAACAAGCAGCAAACACAAATAAGCTTGCTGCCACCAGAAACATTAATTTTTTCATAATAGCAAAGTTTAGTTTAATAAATAGATAAGAGAAAAAGTGATCAGAAAATATCCAGGCGATGTATCGTGATCCATTCTCCACGGATGAACATCTTGATTTCCCAGATTCCTTCTGATGTATTGTAGTCTATAGAAACAGCAGTTATTTCATTACGCCGCATATCCATCTCCATCACCGGCAATTTCAGATATGGAGTTTCTGATGCACGTGTACCACCGGTATAGAAAGTCAAAGTTAATTTGGAATGTCCCTCTGCCGAAGTAGGAGCAAGCAATGTCTCCAGGACACTGGTGAACGGCACATTTTTGTCAACTTGAGTGCTTCCGGAATAGTTGAGGCCGGCATCCGTCGACTGATAAACATGACTTACATTCTGTTCAATGCGTGTTATCTCAGACGGGAAATTTGAACAGAGCAGTAACAACTTTCCCTTCGTGCGTTCCAGTGTCAATTCTTCTGTCTGATAATCGGGAGAGAAATGCAAGTCCCCGCTTGTCACATAAATATCCGTATGTTCCTTCCCATCCTGATGCAAGATACCGGCGGGATAGTCCGTGGTCAGATTTCCCCATACGGCCAATTTGTAGTCACCGTCGGGTACGCCCGGAAAAGTAAGGGTGTATTCCTTTTCTTCACCTTCCGTAGAGACGACCGCCGACTCTCTGATCAATGCTCCGGTAGATGCATCGTACAGGGCGTAATAGAGAGTTCCCGCATAAGTCCGGAAAGGCAGATTTTCGTCTACCTGGCTCAACTGTGGAAACTGCGATATATTCAAATAGTTCTTGTCCTTAACAGATACCCTAACCGAGTAAGGTTGTTCTACCGGACATTCGTCTCCGCAAGAGGAAGCAAGTACCATGCCAACTACCATGCAGAAGATCTGTATTACTCTTCTATTCATAATCTCTAAAGTTTAAATATAAAACAATTCGTTCAATCACTCAGAAATCAGTATCCTAAAACCGAGATACTTTCCCTATGGTAGTTTTGTAAGCGAGGCACCGTTGCTCCGCATAAGTCAAATATCAACAGAAAGATTATGCATTTGTTTTGCCATGAATCATTATTATCTGTTAAAGTTATATCCCGTCATCCAATTGTTTAAATGATTCATAAATAAACAAGAGGAGAAAACAAAGTTTATCCTCTAAATGTTGTAGAATAAAACAAGATTTAAAAGTAAGAAGATTATGACTGAAAATTATGAACTGATAGATAATGAAGAAAAACATCAATATGAATTTCATGTTGAAGGTTATGTTCCCCGGATAGAATACATAAAATCCTTAAATGGCGAGATCTATCTGACACATACCGAAGTACCGGCCGCCTTGGGAGGACACGGAATAGGTTCACAACTTGCAGAGAAAGTTCTCACTGACATTGAACGGCAGGGATTGCGCCTGGTTCCTCTCTGTCCGTTCGTTGCGGGATATATACATAAGCATCCGGAATGGAAGCGTATTGTACTTCGTGGTATTCACATTCAATAATATAAAAACAGTTATGGGAAAACAAATAGAATACAGCAATGGCGAACTGACCATTGTATGGCAACCGGAACTCTGCCGGCATGCCGGAATCTGCGTAAAGACACTGCCTAACGTATATCACCCGCAAGAACGTCCGTGGATAAAGATGGAGAATGCTACCACGGAAGAACTGATTGCCCAAATCAAAATGTGTCCGTCGGGAGCGTTGAGTTATAAACTAAAGAAATAAGATAAATCGCCGGAAACATCTTTCAAACGATATTCCCGGCGACTTTTATATTTCCTCTCCGTCCACAAACTGCGGTTATAAGATTTAGTCTGCTCTCCTGATCACTCTAAACTCACATTGATCAGTCCCTAAAAGTCCTGTTCCATCTACTCCCTCTGCCACTCCAATAAAACCGGTATTAATGTCGGAGCAATAAAAAGAAACGGTAGCCTCACCTTTTTCGTCAGTCACTACGGACGGAGCCCATAGCAATGTATTGCGGGCATCAGGTACAGGCAACTGCATATCTATTTCATCCGGTTGGTAAAACTCACGCTTACCGTAATACCCTTTCACTCGCCACATATTATTCATACGGAGCAGTTCCTCTTCGGTAAATTCAGTAGCATGATAAACCACGGAATGTGCATCGACCACACTAAAATAGACTCCCCCACCTTTTGAGTCCCCATAATATTTATACTTGGCTATCCTATAAGTTTCTCCGTCAACCGGTTGTTTCCTTCCCTTAGCCGGACATCCACCTTCTCCCACCAGTGCATGATGTCCCTGATAATCCGGATTATAATTCAATAAAAGCCCACACGAAGTACAAACATAGACACTATTCAGATTCATTTGAGCCAAACTATCCAGACGTCCCATAAGCTTATCTCTGAACGGCTTACGAGCCTTGCGGGCAATGACCACTTCATCCAGCAGAATGGTACTGTCACCACTCACGACCGGTGCATCGTAAATCTCCTCTTTGGGTCTCTGTGTACAATTTATCAGCGAGCAGTCAAAAGACTTCTTTCTCCGTATGCTATCGATGGCAGGGAAGTAATCCTGAATCTCCAATTCAGGTTTAAACTCTTTCGACAACATGGGTTTCAGATACACATACCCGCCACGAAGTGTCTTCATCAAATCAGTATCGACCGTAAAACGCCCCAAGGAATCCGTCATCAGATAGGTGGAATTTCCTTCGGCGCCCGAAACCTGAATAAGTTGTTTAGCACCTCCCGTTCCTTTACTTTTCTTCTTACTGCCCAAGGTCTGAATTCCCGTTACATCATCCCTCAAAAACATCTCGCCATGACGAACCGTTCCGTTAAGTTCCCAGACGTATCGCCTCCACCCCTGAGTCAGCAACAACAGATCCATTGCCTGCATACGATCAGCATTCTTCTCGTCAAAGTAATAAGCCGGCCGGCAGACAGCACCACGTATCTGTGATGACAAATAACAATAAGCCAGCATGTTCACCCGGTCATCCGGATTGCTGTATGCTTTGTCAAACACACTGATACCCAAATCGGCTTTCACGGGCTGTCCATTATCATCTGTCACTTTTACTTTCAATGTAGCTTTTTCCCGAAGAACATAGCTCTCTTTCTCCGTTACAATATCAATATGAAGCTTCTTTTCCGGATGCACATATACCAACCTTTCCGCCACAGGCTGCATAGCCGCATTGAACAAGGTAAACTCCGCTATGCCCTGATAAGGAAACTCCGAAAGAGGTATCTTCATTTTCAAACGATCTTTCAGCAACCCTTTTGCCACACAGCAGACGGTTCCTCGTATCTGTCCCACCAGATATACCTCCTGATCGGACAATCCTTCCGTTTGGGAAATAAGGAATTCAAGCTGTTTCCCGTCCCGCCCGGATAACCGGAGCCCCATCCCCTGCCGATAGATTTCAGGTAAAGCATAACTATACCCGTTCGCCAGCTCTATCCGGTATTCTTTGCCGGAGGAAGGAGTAAAAGGTATGACTCCCATCCCATCGTGGCTACTTTTAAAAGACAAAACAGGAATTTCATCCTGATACAATGTTCCTTCCACATCGACCGGACATCCTCCGCTACCGGTCGCTTTAAACGCCAAACGGAACGGTAAACCTGAGACCAGATTTCCTCCTTCGGGAAAAAGATTGAACCGGAACTCACCCGGCTTCTCTCGATGCTCCGGCAAAGAATCAAGAGCGATATTCCTGACTATCCTGATTTTACGTTCCGGAGATATTCCGGTCGTATCATTATAATATGAGTGGCGGGTATAGGTTCCCAACCGATAATTGCCCTCCGATAATTTTGTATCTATATATACATGGCCCTCAGCAATCCCCTTCTCTATGGGATACTTTTCGGCCCAAACCACACTATCCTTATCATTAAGCATCTGCAAGTAGAGCGTTTCGCTTTGTTCCGACAACGCGAACGATTTGGCATCCAATTGATAGGCCTTAAACCATAAATCTTCTCCCGTTTCATATATATCTTTGCCGGTCTGCAAATAGATGAGTTCAGAGGGATGCCCGGACAAACGTTGACTGACAGACATAAACAAAGTATCTATGCTGTTTTGAGCAACGGTTGTCATACCACCCCCAATAACGATCACCAATAATAGGATACGTTTTATCATTGTATTTTCTTCATAATATCACATTCATTCACGGAATACGCAGATGTCACCTGCCACGTCATCACAAAGTCCGGATGCAGCAAATAGCGGATCATGAACTTCTTCTTATGTTCCGTACGGTATTCTTCCGCCGGAAACTCCCCGTGTTCACATACCTGGAACGGCATGATGCGAAGATGCTCCCTAAAATCGACCTCTGAAGCATCCATACACTTAAACATCACTTCTTTTGCTGACCAATGTAAAAGTAAAGACCAGGTATCTTCTCCCTGATATTCAGAAATCAACTCGTCCGGACGCATATATTTATGAGCGACCTTGTGCACCCGCTGCCCGTATTGCTCGATATCGATTCCCACTTCGGACCTGGGACTCAGTATAACCGCGACATAACCGCGAGTGTGAGAAATGCTGATGAAATAAGAAGAGTCCGCCAAACGGGGTTTGCCACTGGGAGCATATTCAATTATCTTTTCCTCCCCTAACAACTGATATAGCAATACACGTACGGAAAGCCATTCCAATTTACGATGTGGTGAAGAAAAACGCGTCAACTGTTGCTCATATCTTTCCGGATCGGGCAACAGTGCCAAAAGTTCTTCCGTGGACTCTTCTGTTTTCCAGATTCCCCATTGATAAGCAATTTCTTTATATTCCCGCAACAAAGCCATGGTAAAAACAGATATCAGGAGGTTTCTTCCTCTGGGGAAGGCTCGTTAACGGTAAACTTCACTTTCAGGATTCTCCGGCTATCCATAGCCAGCACTTCAAATTCGTATCGATGATAGAGAACCTTCTCGTGGAGTGCCGGAAATTCTCCCTTTATCTCGAGCAACAGTCCGGCCAGTGTATCGGCATCTCCATCTACTTTGTCAAAATCATCTTCGTCGACCTTCGTAATCTTATAAAAATCGGTCAACTGCGTTTTAGCCTCAAACACCCAGGTATGATCGTTAATCACCGTATAGGTACGCTCTTCATCATCATATTCATCATGAATCTCCCCAACGATCTCTTCAATGATATCCTCCATTGTCACAATTCCCGATGTACCACCGAATTCATCCACAACAATAGCAATATGAATTTTATTTGCCTGGAAGTCACGCAGAAGATCGTCAATCATTTTAGTCTCAGGCACAAAATAAGCGGGACGAATCAATGATTGCCAACGAAAATTATCCCCCTTATTTAGATGGGGCAGCAAGTCCTTAATATAAAGCACTCCTTTGATATTATCGCGTGTACCGGAATAAATAGGGATACGGGAATATGCATTGTCGATAATACATTGAATTACATCTTTAAAAGGAGTACGTATATCAAGATCGACCACGTCGAGGCGGGAAGTCATAACCTCCTTGGCTGTCTCTCCACCAAAACGAATGATGCCTTCCAGTATATTATTTTCTTCCGTAAGTTCAGCCTTGTCGGTCAGTTCAAGGGCATGAGAAAGTTCGTCAACCGATATATTGTGATTCTTTTTGGCAAAATGTTTATTCAAGAAAGCCGTAGAATGTACTAACACAGCAGAGATGGGAGCAAATACTTTACGCAACACATAGATGACCGGAGCGGAGAAACGGCAGAAAGCCAATGTCTTCTGGGCAGAATAGATCTTTGGCATAATCTCTCCGAAAAGCAACAAGAGGAAAGTCAGGATAACAGTCAGTATCAAAAACTCCGCAAGAGGCGAATGAAAGACAAAGACATTCATGAAGAAGAAGTTACAGAGCATGATAATGGTAACATTCACAAAGTTGTTTGTGATAAGAATGGTTGCCAACAAACGTTCGGAGTCTGCGAGCAGATTGCTGATTTTCCCATCAGAAGGATGATTGCCTTCTTCTATATCATTCAGATCGGAAGGCGAAAGTGAGAAGAAAGCGATTTCGGATGCCGAAGCAAAGCCCGAAGCGAGCAGGAGCAACCCTGCCAGAACAATGGCTATTATTGCCGATAATGAAGGTGTGTTTACGGATATTCCGTTAAAAATTTCTGCCAACTGGCATAAATAAGCGTCTGGGTCCAAAATATTGGTTTTAAGTTAATAATAAGTAGCTACATGCAAATCATGTGCCACAAGTTGTCAGCTAAAGGTTATCACTACAAGTTAAGGTTAGATGCCGGATGGCAATTCTAACTCTTAACTTGTAGCCATTAACCATTAAAACGGCAGGTCATCCGCCGAATTATCTTGCGAAGACACCGGTTGCTGCGGTTGTTGCGATTGAGGTCGCACCGGAGCAGCAGCCTGCTGCTGTGCCGGAGCATACGATCCCGAACCGGTACCTTTCGGAGTGAGCATTTCCATATTATCCACAAAAATCTCGGTAACATAGCGTTTAGCCCCATTCTGGTCATCATAAGAACGGGTTCTTATTTTCCCTTCCACATAGAGCTTATCACCTTTATGTACATACTTTTCGGCAGTTTCTGCCAGTCCGCGCCAAAGGACAAGATTGTGCCATTCGGTCCGTTCGGGCACTTGTGTACCATTCGACAAAGTATATGCACGGTCGGTCGTAGCCAAAGGAAAACTGGCTACAGCAATACCTGTATCCAAATATCTCACTTCAGGGTCTTTACCGACATTTCCTATCAATATCACTTTATTTACTGACATATTCTCAGAATTTTATGTTTCTAAATACCGAATTTCGTTGCCAAAATTAAATAGAATAACAATAGAATGCAAGAATTGTTACAACTTTTATAAAGCTCTATAAGTTTTATTGCGCACTTTTCTCAAAATGGTTTGCAATTCAAAAAGCTTGGCTGGATTCTTTTCTGCAAGATTCTCCTGTTCATAATCTTTAGTCATGTCATACAATTGCGGAATACTCAGATTACCCGTTTCTATTTTAGGTCCCCAGGTTATCATGTGAGGGCCGTCGTTAGGTTCAATGTATTTCCAGTCCTTGGTACGTACTGACAGTGTATGGTTAGCGGCTTGCTCAATCACCCAAGGACGGTCGGTAGAATCCGTTCCCAGCCAGTTGCCCAGACGGTCAAAACTGTCGGGAGCCGCTCCTTTGGGAACCCTTGCATCAACCAGGGAAGCTAAAGAGGCCAGCCAGTCGATTTGTGAAACCAATACATCCGACACCTGCGGCTGAGTAATTTTCTTAGGCCAGCGCACAATGGCGGGGATACGGGTTCCGCCTTCGAAAGCACTATATTTGTTGCCACGCAGCGGACCTGCCGGACTGTGTCCGTTGAGTAACTCCTCTGCACGATCCTGATAACCATCATCCACAACAGGACCGTTATCACTGGAAAGAATAACCAACGTGTTTTCAGAAAGTCCCAGCTTGTCAAGTGTTTCCAGGATTTGCCCTACACTCCAGTCGAACTGTACAATGGCATCTCCGCGCAACCCCATCGGATTCTTACCACGGAAACGCTCGTGTGGGAAGCGCGGAACGTGCACATCGTTCGTTGCAAAATACATGAAGAACGGTTCATCCTTATGTTCGCGAATAAAGTCGATGGCATGTGCAGTGATCGAGTCGGCAATATTTTCATCTTTCCACAAGGCCTTGCCTCCCCCTTTCATATAGCCGATGCGGCCGATTCCGTTTACGATAGCCATATCATGTCCATGGCTGTGCTTCTGGTTATACAACAGCTCCGGATGATCTTTCCCTAAAGGTTCTCCTTCAAAAGGTTTGCGGTAGCTGACTTCAATAGGGGCACTCGGGTCATAGTTTGCCACTTTTCCATTTTCAATAAATACACAGGGCACACGGTCGGCAGTAGCAGCCATAATGTATGAATAGTCAAACCCCAAATCCCCCAATGCAGCGGGAAGTGGAGCATTCCAGTCTTGCTCTCCGCTTTTATCTCCCAGTCCCAAATGCCATTTACCGAGAGCAGCAGTCACATAACCGGAATTTTTAAACATATCGGCCATCGTGTAATCTTCCGGACGGATAATCATTCCGGCATTTCCGGCCGCTACATCCGTTCCCGGACGACGCCAGGCATATTCTCCCGTAAGCATGGAGTAACGTGAAGGAGTACTGGTAGCCGCAGTAGCATGCGCATTAGTAAAGCGAATACCTTCGGATGCCAAACGGTTAACATTAGGAGTTTGTACATTTTTAGCTCCATAACATTCCAGATCGCCATATCCCAAATCATCTGCATAGATAAACACCACATTCGGCAGTTGTCGGTCATTCACCTTCTGTTTGTTTTTTCCTCCTTTTTGTCCGCTTGCGGCCATCAGGCAAGCTACGGGAGAAAGACAGGCTAATAGTAAGTAAGGTCGTTTCATAATTTTAGATATTTATAATTCAACAAAATATATTCAGTTTCTATTTCAATCGATGTATTTCTCTATAAAGGCATGCACCAGTTTTGAGACGGCATATTGTTCCAGCTCTTCAGCCTTTATTTTTTGATAAGCAGCAAACGAATGACTATTTTCCGGAAGATCTACTATATAAAAATTGGCATAAATCACCCGATGGGAAAGTACATGCTTCACGTCCCGGCAAACCGAACGGACTACCGGAAGTTCCTTGGGGGCAAACAATGCCTTGAACTCGGGCAGTGCCAAAAAATCCTCCTCCGAAACGGCAACCGGAGTTTCAATCAACGGAAGCTCGAACAGATTTCTCCAGATATCATTTCCCGTCCTTTTATTTATGAAAGTATGCACGCCCATGCGTACATATATATAATTGAAATAACGATTGGTCGTTTTTGTTTTGTGCTGCTTGACCGGAAGCTCCGCCACTGTCCCCTTTGCCAGCGCCGCACAACTGTCAGCCAACGGACAAAACATGCAGTTGGGAGTTTGAGGAGAACATTGGATCGCTCCGAAGTCCATAATAGCCTGATTGTACAATGCGGGATTCTTTCTATCCAGCAATTCATCCGCCACGGCCGCAAACAACTTTTTCCCTTCTGTAGAATCAATCGGTGTATCGATACCCAGATAACGCGACAGCACTCGATATACATTCCCATCGACTACCGCGTAAGGCATGTTATAGGCAAAAGAACAGATGGCAGCAGCAGTATAGTCACCTACCCCTTTGAGGGCACGCACCTCAGGATAAGTTTTCGGAAACACCCCATTCATGCTCTTGGCGGCTGCATGCAAATTACGGGCACGCGAATAATAGCCCAGTCCCTGCCAATACTTCATCACTTCGTCTTCATCCGCCTCGGCCAAAGTGGCGACATCGGGAAAACGTTTCATAAAGCGGACGAAATAATCGTATCCCTGCACCACACGCGTTTGCTGAAGAATGATTTCCGATATCCATATTACATAAGGATCCGCCGAATCCCTCCAGGGAAGTTCACGTTTATATTCCTTGTACCAATTCTCTATTGCATTGCTGAAATTCCGGTTCATGCTTTTTGGACGGATTCTACTTTTTGTTAACTTTATCCTTGCACAAAAGTAGTCATTTTCGTTTAATTACGAACTAAGAAAGCTTAATGAAGCGACTTTTTTAGAAAATTGTTCGGGATATATTTTTTTGGGAGACTAAAAAGCTATATATTTGCAGTCCAAAAAATTAGAAAGAACATAGTAATAATATTTTTTTTAAGGAAAAATGACTAAAGCAGATATTGTAAACGAAATTGCAAAGAACACTGGTGTTGACAAAGTAACAGTACTTACAACAGTTGAGGCATTTATGGATGCAGTGAAAGATTCTTTGTCTAAGGACGAGAATGTTTACCTCCGTGGATTTGGTAGCTTCGTCGTAAAGAAAAGAGCTCAAAAAACCGCTCGTAATATTTCTAAGAATACGACTATCATCATTCCGGAACACAACATTCCGGCGTTCAAACCAGCTAAGACATTCACCCTTTCGGTAAAGAAATAATAAACAAGAGTATTAACCCATAAAATTTTGAAGCTATGCCAAGCGGAAAGAAGAAAAAAAGACATAAAATGTCTACGCACAAGCGTAAAAAAAGACTAAGAAAGAACAGACATAAAAGCAAAAAGTAATTTTTAGTCTGAATCTGGACAGAAATAAAGAACAAACTTGTGAAGCAAATGTCTTTCGAGTTTGTTCTTTGTTTAAATGCCCGACTGAATGAACAAACGCATAAAGTTATTCGTTCATTTTTTTATAAAATTAAATAATTAGGAAACAGACGTGACAAGCGAATTAGTAGTAGACGTACAGCCCAAAGAAGTCTCCATCGCCTTACTTGAGGACAAGAGTTTGGTGGAACTTCAAAGCGAAGGAAGAAATATCTCCTTTTCGGTGGGCAATATGTATTTGGGCCGCGTCAAGAAATTGATGCCCGGACTGAATGCTTGCTTCGTGGATGTCGGTTACGAGAAAGATGCTTTCCTTCATTATTTAGACCTGGGTCCTCAATTTAACTCACTCGAAAAGTACGTAAAGCAGACTTTAAGCGACAAAAAAAAGCTTAATCCCATTTCGAAAGCAACCCTGCTTCCCGACCTGGACAAGGATGGCACAGTAGCCAATACATTAAAGGTAGGACAAGAAGTAGTGGTGCAAATTGTAAAAGAGCCTATCTCAACCAAGGGACCGCGCCTGACTTCCGAAATCTCGTTTGCAGGAAGATATCTGGTGCTGATTCCTTTCAACGACAAGGTCTCTGTCTCTCAAAAAATTAAATCGAGCGAAGAACGTGCACGCCTGAAACAACTGCTGATGAGCATCAAGCCGAAAAACTTCGGAGTGATTGTACGCACAGTGGCAGAAGGCAAACGTGTTGCCGAACTCGATGGAGAGCTTAAAGTATTGCTGAAGCACTGGGAAGAAAGTATCACCAAAGTACAAAAGGCCACAAAGTTTCCGACACTTATCTACGAGGAAACAAGCCGTGCCGTAGCTTTGCTGCGTGATCTCTTCAATCCTTCTTTCGAGAACATCCACGTGAACAACGAAGCGGTGTTCAACGAAATCAAGGATTATGTGACGCTGATTGCTCCCGAACGGGCAGGCATCGTCAAGTTGTATAAAGGTCAACTTCCCATTTATGACAATTTCGGTATCACCAAACAGATTAAATCGTCTTTTGGTAAAACAGTATCCTACAAGAGTGGTGCCTACTTGATTATTGAGCACACTGAGGCGCTTCATGTAGTAGACGTGAACAGCGGAAACCGCACCAAGAATGCCAACGGGCAGGAAGGTAACGCACTCGAAGTAAACCTGGGGGCTGCCGACGAACTGGCACGCCAACTGAGGCTAAGGGATATGGGTGGTATCATTGTGGTAGATTTCATTGACATGAATGAAGCCGAAAACCGTCAGAAGCTTTACGAACGTATGTGTGCCAACATGCAAAAAGACAGGGCGCGTCACAACATTCTGCCCTTAAGCAAATTCGGACTGATGCAGATCACGCGTCAACGGGTTCGCCCGGCCATGGATGTAAACACGATGGAAACTTGTCCAACTTGCTTTGGCAAAGGCACCATCAAATCGTCCATCCTCTTTACGGACACACTGGAGAGTAAAATTGATTATCTGGTCAATAAACTGAAGATTAAGAAATTCTCACTACACATCCACCCGTATGTGGCTGCCTATTTGAATCAGGGACTTATGTCGCTGAAACGCAAATGGCAGATGAAATACGGATTTGGTATTAAAATTATTCCGAGTCAGAAACTCGCTTTTCTTGAATACGTATTCTACGATTCACATGGAGAAGAGATCGATATGAAGGAAGAATTTGAGATTAAATAAAAAGAAAGGCGGCTTGCAATCAAGTCGCCTTTCTTTTTATTTCCCACCACCGACTAACTCAAAACTGGTGCAGATGAAAGAATCTCTTCATGAACAACAGATATAATATACTCAACAGCAATATGCTTCCTGCCAAATATACATATCCGTACTCCCGCAATACCAGGTATCCCGCCACAACTACGCCCTGCACCACCATATAGGTCAATGACACCGCGACATGAGGTATCTTCAGTTCGTTAGCCATTATCTGATACAAATGTTTCCGGTGAGGCAGACCAATATTTTCATGCAACATCAATCGATGGACAATAGTCAACACACTGTCTGCTCCATATACTGCCAGAAGCACAATCCAACTAAAATCTTCCGTATCGATTATCAGCTTACCGATTAAAAACAGAATAATAAAAGCAATACTGACCGACCCCACATCACCGGCAAAGCATTTTGCCCTCTTACGGAAATTAAAGAAATTAAAGACCAACACCGCACACAGCATGGTATAAATCAAATCCGGTTCAACGAACGAAACAACCCAATGATTGATAAACGCCAAAGATCCAAGTACAACCAGCGAATATCCCCCCGTGATGCCATTAATTCCATCCATAAAATTATAGGCATTGATAATCCCTGTACATGCGATCAAAGCCACAACTACAGTCCACCAGGGAAGAGTAAACAACTCCCACTGATAGAACATCAAGCCCATCGCCGTAAAATGAAAAACAAGACGAAGTCCTTGTGATATGGAGCGGATATCATCTACAAAGCTGATCACCGTCACCAGAGTGAGAGCCAACATAAACCAAGGGTACTCAAACTGATTTGTCAGAAAATAAGCCAATGCACCCAAGTAGAAGATAATTCCTCCACCCCGCAGTGTAATCCGGGTATGCGAACTCCGTTCATTCGGTTTGTCGATAATATTATATTTATCGGCAATATGAAAATAAAAAAGTTCTGCCAGAAATAGCAGAACTAAGATTATCAGATAGTACATAAACTATTCGTTCTTTTTAATGAAATAAAACCAAAGTTGAAGTCCTAAAAAGGCAAAAGAAATACCCCCTATTAGGAGTCCCATAATCAAAAAAAATTCCACTTACAACACCTCTTTATTCTATCTGAAAATTCCCCAAGACATTCATAGGTTTCCACCCAAGTTCACGCGTTGCCTTTTCATTACTAAAAGTCAAAGAGCTTGTTATTTTACGAAGTTTCAAAGAATTGATCGGAGCTTTTTCACCCAGGCAGTCTCCAACGACAGCCATGCTTTTAGCCAACCAATAAGGAATAGATATTGGTCCTTTTCTACTCAATTGTTTACATATCACCATCTCCAACTCACGAAAACTCGGCTGGTAACTGTCACAAACATTATATATTCCACCCTTTTCTATTAACATAGGAAGAAGATTTGCAATATCCTGAACCATCAGAACACTTTTCCGGGCTTTTCCCCCGGCAATACTTAAGTACTTACCATTTCTAATCCCACGAATCATCGCTCCTAAATTTCCAGGAGGATTAGGCCCGGCAATCAATGAAGGACGAAGTATACTTAACTTTACATTATGCATAGCACACCATCCCTGCAGGTATTTCTCAGCCTTAATCTTACTCAAAGCATAAGGAGTAGTTCCATTTAAAGGATGCTCTTCCGTGATATTCTCACCCGAATCACAACCATAAACAGCAACCGTACTAATAAAAATAAACGCTTTAGGAATACCACTTCGCTCTAAAGCAGTACACAAATTCTTAGTACCTTGAAGGTTCACATCAAAAAAAAGTCGCTTCTCTGCTTCCGTCTTAGGCACGGAATGCGCTTTACCTGCAGCGTGAAAAACGACATCAAATGCATCAGTAAAAGTAGGAATATCTGTAGCTATATTAACTAAATAAGTATCCTGAGGAGAAAGCCCAACAGATATAATATTATATGTCCCATTCAAAAGATGAATAATATTATTGCCAAGAAATCCGGATGCGCCTGTAAATAGAAGTGTCATAAAAATAATCTATTATATTATTCGTCTTCAAACGCTTTATCAAGCCAGAGAAAACGTTTATCTAACCAAAATTTCATGTATTGTACTTCATTTTCATAGGCTCCCCATACAGCATAATTAGGCCATGTATTTGAATATAATGTTCCCCATCGATTATTATTTTCAATAGCTGAATAATGTAATGTGTCTGCTGTTTTATTTATGTACATAAAAATATCCTCTTTCCTCTCCATAAAATATTTAAAGCGTTCCTTCACTTTATCAACAAAATAAGTATCTTCAAATAATCTTTTTATCCACGAAGCTTCTTTAACCCAAAAGCCAGTAGCCAATTGATTATTATTATAATTTATATTACCAAATGCAATGTCAAAATCCCAAAGAGGTCCCATCTTTATTTTACCATTAGGAGACACATTCATATAACAACTTGACCAAAACACGGCATCATTATTTTTTGCTATTTCATTGACTAAATACCAATCAACAAAACTATTAACATCTAAATACTTACGGTATCCATTTATCGGATCTTTAAAATTATCACCAAATAAGACTCTTTCAGCTTCTGTTATGTATTCTTTGATAAAACAATACTTTTCATCCCCCACTTCAACATCCGGCTTCTTTATATTCACCAATATCCGTTCCGTTTCAAAATAAGTATCTGTAGCATCCAGTTTATCAAGATGATCAATCTCTAATAAAAATCCATCATCAGTAACATCCACTCTTGAAGTGGACACTTTTACCTGCTCACATAACTGATAAGTACCTTCATACACGTCATTTATGAACACCTCTACAAAATGAGTTCGTGGTGTCCACTCTAATTGTGAGATGCGTCCCATATAAAAAGCAGTCTCATTCCTTAAATTTGTTTTATCTGCATAATTAGCCAATAGCACCCATTCTTTATCCTTTGGAGCGCCCAGCAATGACACTTTCTCCGGAAATTTCAACTTATAAGGTTTTTTAGGGAGAGTCCAAGTAGAATTTCCTCTCCCTTTTATTTTCACATCACTATTAAAAGGAAGAGAATCCCCCCAAATACAGATAGTAGCATTCTTATATTCATTCTTAGAAGAAATGGCACTACCATCTTCCGTTTCTATAAATAAAACAGGCAATTTTGTAAAACACGAAATAGTAATGATATAATGCTTTTCTTCTCCCGAAGCATTAACTACTACATACTCAACTGGTTTACTAAAATCATTTATACTCACCCCACTTTTCTGTTCAATTCCATTTACTAGAATTCGCTCTCCAACAAATTCAAAATGTGCTATTAGTAGCGAATCTTTTATTATATATGGAATTAATGTGGTTATCTCCCCATTGTCAATCCTGCATTCAACATCATTAAGCAAAAGTTTCGGATTATCTGCCTGCAAAAAGTCAAAGGACGTGATTCCGAAATCAATATTATCGAAATCATCATCGTTATCACAAGAAAAAAACAATATGCATATCAATATCCCACAAAAATTTCTTAACGTATTCATACTATTATCGATTATATATTTTTTTATACTCTCCAACCATTTTGTCCACCGTCAGTTTTTCATTAAATATGGCTAATGATCTTGCTGAAAAACGACTATAAATAGCATCATCTTTTAATATGTATTCTATTTTCTTAGCAAAATCAATAGAATTATTATTCACGACATAACCATTTTCACCATTATATACTATCTCACCGATTCCACCGACATTAGAAGAAACAATTGGCTTCCCACAACTCATAGCCTCAATTATTACGATCGGGAGCCCCTCATAATCAGACGGTAATACAAACAAGTCCACCTGTGTGTTATAGATACCCGCATTGGTAATATTTCCCAAACAAAAGACATTATTTGGCAAATTCATCATTTTTTCTTGATTGCCTATCCAAATGAATGCATATTGTGGAAGTAAAGTTGCCACCTCAAGAAATATATCAAATCTTTTTTGTTTAGATATACGAGCTATACACAAAATCTTTTTAGTATAATTCAAGCATTCTTCCGGTAAAGGTAAATTTGTTCTAATATTCGTAGATATTATACCATTATAAATATATCCAACATTATTCGTGATCTTCTCTTTTATGAGATTATCCATATCATATTTACAAACTCCAATAATTGCTTTACAACGATATTGTAACATTCGTTCCAAGAACAAAAAAGGTCTATAAGCTAATCTTATGGAATCAAAACCATGCACAGTATAAATAACTTTTCCTTTGGGAAAGGCTAACCTCCCCAACAATCCTACTTTAGAAGAGTGCAAATGAATTACATCCGGTTCATATCTCCTATATATAGACAGGAAGCTGAACAATACTTTAATATCGTTTATTATAGAAATATTCCTTTTCAAAGCTGGTACATTTATACGTCTTATACGCTTATCCAACAGCTCCCACATCTTTCCATCTCCTTCTCCGGCTATGACAATAACCTCATTTTCCCTACACAATGAATTAACAATATTGATCAATACACTTTGCGCACCTCCTAAATCAGAACGCGTAATCACATGCATAATTTTCATAACAAATAAATAAAAGTAATACTCAAGAAAAGTCTGTAGAATTAAATTATTGCAAATAGCCCAAATAAAGATCTTCCCACTCTTTAACAATCGAATTAATATCAAATCGTTTTGCCTTATCTTTATTAGTATTTCCCAACTGTTCGCGTTCCTCAGGAGACATTATTACTATTTTTTTCATCTTATCAGCCAGTAAAAAAGGATCATGTGTTGGCACCACATATTCATAATCATCCACCACTTCAGCACAGCCCCCGGCATCAGTAGTCAAAACAGGTAAATTAGCAGCCATAGCCTCAGCTAATACAAGTCCAAAACCTTCCCATGCAGAAGATAATACGAAACAATCTGCCGCACTATAATAATCTTCAATATGGATATGGGCACCTGCAAATATTACATTATTTATCAACTTCAACTCTTTTACCTTTTCTTCCAATTCTTTTTTAAGTTCCCCATCCCCTACTATTAGCAGTTTAATATCAGGACAAATAGAGCAAGTCTCTTTAAAAGCCAATAACAGATTCACATGATCTTTAGCTGGGGTCAAACGTGCCACATTTAAGAAAAGGAACTCATTATTGGAAACTGAATATTGAGTTCTAATTTTCAATCTTTTATCTTCATTTCTTCCAAAGCGAACAAGATCAATACCGTTATAAACAGTCATACTTTTATTTCGTCCGAAAGCTTTTTGCTGAATAAAATAAGTTGTAGCTTCCCTCGAAACATTCGTATTTATGTCCGACAAGAAATCTGTATATTGATATATTTTCATCCTCAGCCGTCCTTCTATATTTTTATTGTGCTCAGTAGATATCAAAAGAGGAATATGACAATGAAGACGTAATAATCTTACAAAAATATTAGCATGAACCATATTTCCATGGACTACTTGAGGAGAAAAAACTTTAAGAAACTGTTTAGCTTTCAATTGTGCTTTTAGCAAACTGAAAGGATTCTTTGACAATCCTAAACTTTGAACTATAATATCTCTATCAATGCGGTCTTTAAACCAGTTCTCGCCAGTCAAATACAAGATAGCTACATGATGTCCCCGCCGCCTCATTTCATTGGCCAGACAAACGGTTATAGTCTCAGCACCTCCAAGAGAAAGTCCCGTAATAACATATACAATATTCATATTATCAAGAAAATAGACGTTTAAGCAGCAAATGCAAAGAAGGAAATTTTTGCTTCAAATAATATAATAAATACATATGAATATAACATCGATGAATTACCGCTCCTACAGGAAGTTGCACTTCCTTGAATAAACGAATATTCTCATTATTCATATTTCTCAGATTAGCAGAAGCTCCTCCTACATTAAAGACAGTCACATTCACATTTACATATTCATACTGTATACCTTCAAGAATCAACTGGACCCACAATTTATAATCAGCACTATTTCGGTAAGCTGTATCAAACCTTGTGTTTTTCATTAATGTAGCCTTTACAAAAGCAGCTGGCTGCTGAAAAGGACAGGTAAATAGCATTGCTAATTTCCTCGGAATAATAGACGGTCGACAAAGTTTCGTTCTCTTATTTTCAGAACTAATAAACATATTTCCGGCAACAATATCCTTCTGTGTCTTGGCTAGAAATAATGACATATTATACAACGTCTTATTATCATAATAAAAATCATCACTATTCAAATAATGCACCCAATCACCCGTTACATAAGGCAATGCCTTATTCATTGCATCATATAAGCCTTTATCAGGCTCACTTACGTATTGAAATAATACATTTTTTGCTTCAAATAGCTGCTGATACTTCAATATTATTCCCAATGTTCCATCATTGGAAGCGCCATCAATTACTATGTATTCATAAGGAAGATAATGCTGATTCAAAACAGAAGTAAAAGTTCTTTCTATCGTATCTACACTATTACGACAAACAGTTATAACTGTTATTCTGAGATTCATACTTTTCAATATTTTCGACATTAAGAGATAATATTATCACAAACCAACTAAATGCATAATAATAAGAAGTATTGGTATGTAAATAGACTATACTAGAAAATAAGCTAAACAGCATGTATTTACTAAAAACAGATTTAGAGAACAATAATTTTACAAATACTGAACAATAGAAACACACAAACAAGAATAATCCTATAAGTCCCAAATCTCTAATGATATTCACATATGTACTAATAGCCGCTTCCAGATTCAAATAATCATAAGACCCCGGGCCATATCCCCACAATAAATGCAAAAGTGAGTAATGTTCTCTTATATAATCCAAGGATTCTTCATTTAAGGATGTACGAGAAGAAAAAGATGTACTATCAAATTTAGACAATATAATAATATCAAATACTGCATCTAACTCTTGTTTATACAAGCTATAAAACAATAGCAACACAGAAAAAAGCAACAAAATTTTTAAAGCAAAATATTTTCTTGATGAAAACAGAAAAAGAATAATAAGATAAAAAATACTTAAGATAAAAAAAGTAGTACTAAAAGCAAATAGCATAGCTAATATAGTCAATACTATCAATACTATATTTTTCAACCGAAACAATCGTCCCCTTTCCATGTAACAAATCACAGGAAAATATAACAAAACAAACATTGCAAAATATCCTGATTCTACAAAAAAAGAACGACTTCTTATCCCCAAAATGAAGATAGGATCATAATCACTACCATATGGACGAGGAATAAGATTTGTAAACCCTATATTGAAAATATTCACATCAAGATATTCTAATATAGAAAACGAAACGGTTATATAATAAATTATATATAATACATGATTTATTTTATTTATTGGTATCCTCTTAAATAAAGAAAACGGCACTACAAAAAAAAGTAATATAGAAGTAGTCCAAGCAGCAGAATGTGAAATCAATTTTAAATTCCCATCTGAAATATTTAGCAAGAAAGAAACATAAATATTCAATAAAAGCAAGCAAAGTATACCTACTTGGACATTTAATATAACGTAGTGTTTATACAACAAATAAATCAAAAGTGAAAGAGATAATAAAACGGAAAAATTAATTGTTCCACTTATAGCGAAGGCATGTACAAAAGGAAAAGAGAAAATATATAAAACATAAAATCGTGACAGCCATTTAAACTGTTTATTTTTAGAAATTTCATGATTAGATAAATCACACAATAGTTTATCCATAATAGAATGTTCTACTATTTACAAATAGTTTAGTAAGTGTCCAAAACATGGTATACCCCTTTCATGCGAGTGCTTGGTGGCACTCGTCATTTATTCTGAACAGTAAGTTTTAAGTTGTTTTCACTAATTGGTTAGACATATTGTCATGGGAACAGGTTCTTATAATCCGTCCGAACTTTCCGTATCTCCGTCATGTATTTGCAGAAGAAAGACAGGAAACTGACTCCCGCCTGCTTGCACGTCTCAATAAAGGTATTATAAACAGCCGATCGTAAAGCCCCTTCGTACTACCGAAGACCAAGCTATTTTTTCTCTGGACAGCCAGGGAGCGTATCGCTCGGCCTCCAAATTGTCGTCTATCGTATAATCGCCGTCCTTGCGATAAGCAAAGAGCTAGTCCTACTGAGGGTCAGTGCTAAAGGAAAAAGAAGTACTGTCAAGCATTTTACTTTGCTCTTTGAAAATTGACTTAAGCTCTGACAAATCCTATAATATGCAATTCATCTGTTCCTGCTTCTCGCCCAGCTTCCAAAGAAGGAAGCGTACGTAGCTTCTCATTTCATCAGGTTCCATATCGGCACAGGGGTCACTTTTACGGATATTCAGACCTTCACGAAATGAATCGTGACCAAGATATTACCCGAAGGCATCTGGTTGAACACTTACATATATACCACTTTAGTTTACGCAACGAAGATACGGATTTCAAAATAGAGCCTTAATTTGAGTGCTTACACCCAAATATTCCTTAATTGCGAACGCAAAAGTAAAGGGGCATAATATTTCAACCAAGAATTATTGGTAAACAATATTTACTTTTTAAATATTCTTCTCCAAATCAAGCCCAAAGCTTGCGAAGGCGACAGATTTGTCAGTCTTTTCCATCTACTCTTCCATATATAAATCCGCTTTTCAATGTCATAAGGAAACATAGCATCATAAATTTCAAACGAGGCTATATCTACATCGCTAGATAGACGCTCGATGATGAAATCATTCACATAACGGCCTCTAATGAGCGAACCCGCACGAAATGTGTTTAACGTCTGTTCACCATAATAGCCAGGATACCTTACCGTGCAAAATGTGCCATAGGTCTCAAATTCAGAAAAACAATGTTCCTCATAATCAAAATCACAAGCTTGAATAATCTTTTCCACCCAATTTTTTCCTGGGAGTGTATTTTGAGATATTTCTTCTATCATCTCACAAACAAACTCTGGCTTAAAAATCATATGCTCGGCAATAAATGATTTAGACGAGGTCTTATCCAATCCAATGAGCCGCTGCAAAGTATTGAAATATGGACGGTGATACTCCTTTTTCATTGTAAAGAGTGGTTGCCCGTCCTGAAAGAAATGAAGCTCTGAGATAGGAAGTGTGTCCGAGTCCCAAGTAAGATAATATCCTTTGCAATAAGATGTCAATGCAAAAGCTAACTTTAAAAACTGTTGAAAATACCAACCTACTTTATTTACACTATCGCATCCCTTCTTTTTCAGATAACCAAACACCTCGCTAAAGCTCAAACCTGCAACCATTGTGTTTTCATCAATCAGTTGCCAATCATCATCATGCACATATCTCTTTATTTTGTCAAATAGTATTCGTTTGGTCACGATATAAATAGTTCCAGCCTCCGGCATTCTACGACGCACATGAGTAACAACCGTTCCCACAAATTTTGAATTTTTCTCATCTGTGGGAATCACCACATCAAAAGGGAATTGTTGTCCTCTGTTCTCATTATAGGATTGAATCATTTTATCATTCATTCTTTATTTATCCGTTAGTATTCAATTTAGGGTATAGTCCCAATTTCAGGCGTTTTTTAGAGTGCCTAAATTATTTTGTTAAAATATCAACGCTTGATTAACTATTGGCATAGTGTCAATCCAATATTTTTTGGAGAGAAATTCAAATAATCTCTACAACAATTAAAAATATCAGTTAAAAAATTCACTAAGGGACTCCCTAACGGACTGCCCTTACATCTTCACTTGATTACGTTGTGATACGTAGCCGCTATCTCCCCCCCTTATCACTGCCGAAGTGGAGCATGCTAGTTCTGCAGTGTGGTAAGTTTGCATATGTTTCACTCTGCCCCGTTATCAAAAATTTTGGATAAGCCTGATTGTTATCAATTGAATAATTGTCGTCTTTTAGATAAGCAAATATTTCATTCAAAAATTGTACAAAGAATTAATCAAGCACTATTATTCTAGTTTTGCTTTTTTAATACCACCCAAACAAGCACAACATATATGTGTCAATAGCAGAAGGCGATATCTCAGTAACCGTAGCATGCTCTTCCATAAAAGTGATTCACCATATGAAAAGTGTGGTGTAACTCTGTCCGATAGTATCTTCAAATAATTATATTTTTCGCAAAATGATTTCTGTTCACAACCCGGAAAATACAGTGATTTAAGAGAGCGCACCACAAAAGCATTCTTATAGTCAATAATCTTCCGATCATTGAGTAGAGTCAAATCAAACATTTCGAGTGCTTCAGAATAGAACGAATAAAGTTTCATTTCCCCTTCCACTCCATTATAAGTTTTGCTAGCTGAAGAATTACCTATATCATATACATACTCCGTACTCTCCGAATAGATTATTGCCTTCATATGAGACAGATAATTCAGATTAAAAATCAAATCCTCATAGTTACGAATTGAAGTATCAAATCGAATAGCATTATCTTTAACGACTTTAGTGATATATAGCTTATTAGTAGGACCACCATGCTGATAAAACTTCTTCAGTGACAAATCTGAAATTATATTGGTAGTAACAGTCTCATTCTGATAGTTGAATGTTTGAAACTGGCCATTACATAAAAGTTTCATTCCGGTAATCACCAATGAAAAGGAATCAGGAATATACGCTTCAACCATATCGCTCAAATAATGGGAACCGACATAATCATCCGAATCTATGAAACAAAGAAAATGTCCAGTTGCTCTGTCAATACCTACGTTACGTGCTGAACTTGCACCACCATTCGTTTTATCTACAACAGTGATTCGTTTATCTCTTTGCTGTAGAGCGTAACATACGACCAAAGAATCGTCAGTACTACCATCATTTACCAAAATCAACTCCCAATTATCGTAACTTTGGTCAATCACACTTTCTACACATCGTTCTATGTGTTCGGCAGCATTATATACAGGAACAACTATCGAAACAAGATTTTTATTCATTCTTATCATTCAAGCTATTCATTAGCCAATTCAAGCTATATCTCCTACGTTCATTTAATATTTTGTCCACTAAAGTATAGTCAATTAGATGAAGACTGCTAATATCAAAATCGGAAATATTCGCTTCATCAATCAGCCTATCTTCCATTCTAAAGTCTTGAAGTAACTCTTTCATCCGACTCAAGCCTCTTTTCTGGTTGCCAACTACCACAAATTCTTTATGAAAAAGAATTGAAAACACGCAAGCATGAAAACTGTCAGTTATAATGAACTGTGCATTCATAAAGCATTTGAGCCAAAACTCAACAGGTGGTTGAATACGCTCAGTGATTGGTCTCCAAATATCATCAGGTTTCGCATTCACATAATAGGGAGATAATTTTTTCTGAGTCGATGTACGATTAATTAACGCTTCCTTTTCTTCATTAGAGTCTAAAATATAAATCAATAACTGCACATCATCTTTACGCACATCAGATGTTTTAGCAATTTCATGATAAACAGATGCATCCAAAAGCATAGTGGGATCAAGCACATGGCACGCTTTTATACCCCAATGGCATGCTATCATATCAGCTGCATTTTTCTCTCGCAAACTCACTGCGTCAAAAAGGCGTATCAATGATACGTACTTTTCCGAGTATTTGGCTGAGAAATACCAATAATCCGTCCCAAAAGAAGCCGCATATGCTACTCTTTTTATATTCCAGCTCTTTGCAAAATCAAAAAAATAATCTTCAAGTCCCTCCCCATTCGGACCTCCTCTCCATACCTGATCACTTCCAGCAATAAAAGCATCATAATATCCTTCTGATACGTTTCTAAAGTGATCGACCGTTTTTACGCTAATGTATTTATCTATAAACCGCTGCGTATATTGACTCATGACAGGATAAGATTTATTAAACTCAGCCTCAAACCTTATCATTACTTTCTTTTGATTTAGCACATAACGCTTGATAAATCTTTTAAGGTATATTAACAACCTCTTTGTTAATGGAGGCAATTCACGCCTATAATCTTTGTCAATAGTATCAACCTCATGCCCCATCTTTTTGAGCACATACTGGAGCGCAAAATTCTGGAGAAGGCCTCCAAAGTTTAAACGTAAAGGTTGGGTCAGAATTCCAATTTTCATACTTTTATCAATATATTTTCCATTAACATTAGCGTCCAATTTTAGCATATCGCATAAGGTAATCCGCCAAAAGGCGGTTATCCGTTAATTGATTATTGTAATTTATCGACCTCCATTTAAAATCCTAAAAATGGAATCCGGTAATAATCTCTTCAATAATATATATGTTCCTATACATAAGATTACAGTTAGAGTTGGAATAACGAAATAGCCAGTAACGTTTGATAATGTAGAAACAAATGCCAAGAGTTTTTTACCCCCCCCCCCACAACTGTCAATATATTTCCTTTAAAAAGAAAGAAATAAGCAAAATTAAGAACAGGGACAATAATACCCAGAACAAATATATGCATGGCAAATATAAAGAATGAAGCTCCGGAAAATTTCGTAAATTTATAGTCACGATATTTATTATGAGCCAATAAACTTGCCAGGATATTGAATAGACTGATAGTTCCAAATAAACAGAATATCTTATAAACAATCTGATATAACAATCCTTGTTCAAAAATTACTATTGAAACAATTAGAGAAATAACCGACATACAATATGCTGATATCTTAATTGCAGGCATCGATAATATCTGAATTAGAGATTTGCGATGTATAGCAATCGATGCACCTACTGCAAAAAATGTTATTGAGATAATAGAAAGACCAGGAACATTGAAATTAATGCTTAACGTATAGCAAATAACCAATGAGAAAACTGTTGCAAGCGGATATTTCTTTAATATAAAATATAGCAATGGAGCTATAAGTACAACTACTATCAAGTCACGAATAAACCACATAGGAAAGAGGAGAGGAGATGTGAATCCTTCGTAACTGCCAAATATATTGGGAATGGTAGCTGACCACGATGTACAGTTCCAATACAAAGAAAAAAAATTTCCGTACTCAGATATCCAATCATAGATTGATGACAAAGATTTTCCTTTGATGATTACGCCTGCTATTCTTATAAAAAAAGTATATAAGATATATATTGTATTCCATACTAAATATGGAATAAGTAACGAATAAAGCCGCTTTCTCCATTTACCGATGAAATATGATTTATGGTTATTTCCCAAAGAGTTAATGTCATAGAAGAAATAATAACCAGAAATGATAAAAAAAGCAGGTACAGCACAGTTTGACAGTAACCTACTGCATATTACACGAATTAAATTATAGAAATCCAAACCGGTTAAAGAGGTATAATCTATACCAGCAATGTCAACATCAGATGGAAGGCCAAACGAATGCAAAAAAACTACCATTATTGCTAATGGCAATTGTAGATTTCTACACACTTTACTATCCAAAGTCTGATTATTCATAGCTTACTAAGATCTATTAATACTGTATTTGTAAACTCTTTAGCTCCCTTTTCATTCAGAAGATATGCATTTCTAAAGAAAATGTCATTAGAGAATTTTTCATGGTCAATGTAGTCAAGAATAGGAGCATTAATTATATTACTTTGCTCAATGAAGTTATAAATTAGTTGTTGACGCGATAGATTATCAAACTTTTGAGACAGATGTTTGGTCATTGGCGGTAAAACGAGAACAGCCTTATAGCCATGAGATTTGCAAAAAACAAGAAGTTTTTGAAGTGATTCAACAGAATCGTTAAATCGATCCTGATTTATAAGAGCAAATGGATCATGTAAATTATATAAAGAAAATTCTTTTTTCCAAGAATTTATCCATCTGTTTGCATCTCTCTCAAAATCCTTACAGACTTGCTGCTTTAATCCAAATAGTCTTTTAATTTCTCCAATAAGAGCGAAGAGTGGATAATATTTTAGCGGTTTACTCTTTATATCCATCACCGCATCTCTTCTTCGCAACGATGCGTGGGGGATACTAATAGGTCTCACTACAGTATAATACTTGTCTGCTAAATCATCATTTCCACCTCCTAATGATGAAAATGGACAAAATGAAATAAGAATAGTAGCTCCCGGCTTTAAATATGAACTATAGTTGGATAATATGGCATAGTCACCCACAAATGTTTGTGGAGCCATAGCCCAATTAGCTGCTTTTATATCCACACCGTCATAATTAAACCCATACTTGGCAGAACTGCTACCCAGATTTACTAATTCCAATCCATAGGTATTATGATTCCAGAACTTTTTACAATCCGGAAACACAACTTCATTTACCCAATAGGAACGTCTTAACAAACCATTCACTTTTCTAAAGATCTTTCTAAGTATGCTCATAGCCCCGGACATTGTTTTGACTCAACCAAAAACTGCAAATCCCTGTTCATTGCTGAAATAGCTTCTATTTCCTCCTCTGTGAGCTTAAAATCGAATAACTCAAAGTTGCCTAAAAGTCTATTCGGATTAGTGGTTCTAGGCAATGGCATGCAACCTCTATCGATATTCCAACGTAGTATAACTTGATGTTTTGTCTTTCTATATTTCTCTGCTAAAGGCATTAAAATATTGTCATTAAGCTGCCCGTGAACTAAATCCATGAGCGGTGAATATGTCATCAGCTGAATAGCGTTATTTATAGAATACTCAAGATCCTCATGTTTTATGCTAAGAGGGCTGACATAAATTTGATTAATAGAAGGACATTCACCTATTGATTTAAGCTTTTCGAGGTGATTTATATGAAAGTTGGACACTCCTATGTATCTTACCTTACCTTCTTTCTTTAAACGCATCATAACATCCCAAATATCTTCATAATAACCCGGGAAAGGATAGTGAATGAGGAGTGAGTCGATATAGTCGGTTTGTAACTCTCGCAAGGAAATAGTAACCTTATCCATAACAACTTCTTCTACTGTATGGCGATTTTGATATTTCGACAACTTATTAAACCAAACACCTTCCAATGGTTCATCTCCATAGGCATTATCCTGTGAGATTTTCGTTTGGATAAACACATCCTCCCGTCTAAATCCTGTTTCATTATTAAGCCGCGAAAGTGCAAGTCCCAATCCGGTTTCACCTCTATAATCATCTGCAGTATCAATTAATCTGTAACCACATTTGAAAGCATCCAAAGCCATACTTGCCATAGCCTCACCCTGAAGAGGATAAGTTCCCAAGCCAACCATAGGCACATCATGACCGTTTGCTGTAGTTAGTTTATGCATAATGTATTATCCCTTGAAATATTCGTTATATGCCTTTTTTATCTTGCTTAAAGGAATAGTATAATTGGAATGATAAGTTGAGTCTTCATCTTGACCTGTAATATTAATACAGCATGACACATAATCTCTTATTTGTAGATACAGACTTGTATCGGTAGACATCCTGTAATTAATAAGAACCATGCTCTTAGCTTGATTACAAAACATCAGGTTTAATATTGACGATCCATATAAACCCACAATTTCCTTTGCATGATAAAACAAGCCAGCTTTCTCTTCAAATGAAAGATCAGCCCCTTCAATATCAACATACCCTAACTCTTTAAAGTAGTTATGTACTTCTTCGTAATTAGTCAAATTTCTAATTCGGCCTACCCGAGGAAGAAAAATTTTATCATACTTAGGCTTATCGTCTTTTACCTTTTCTATAATTGGATCGATAATATATTTCTTTGTCTTATCCAATACATGACGGGAAATATAATATGGATAGTCAAGCCTGAATTTAGGACCATTAAAGCTTGAACCCGGTGAAGGCATGAAATACAATACTTCACAAGTATAATCAATCTTTTTGGAAATAAACTTTATTTTAGCATTTGGGTAATTAGTCAAATAGGAATTAATAATTTCCATGATAGTTGCATCTTCATTCTCTACAACTAATATTGTAATGGAATCATCAAGAAGTCCAGCTTCTCCTGCACTAAATAATTTAGGAAGAAACTGATACATACAATGCCCCCAATGATAAGCCCAGACACCAACTAAAGAAAGTACTCTGCCACGTATAAATTCCGTCTTTCTATATCTTGTAATCCCAATATTTTTTTTGTCATACCATACTACATTTGAATCAGCCGGTTTGGCCCATGTAACAAACTCTTCACTATTAAACTTATCCCAATAAGCACCTTTGGGTGTAATCACAACGTCCGATTCATAACTCACAACTCCATTATCCGATTTATAGATGTACTCTGCCGGGACATATACTTCCAAATGTTGCTCTTTACAATGTTCATAACATTCAGGATAATATGTGTGCTCCCAAGATGCATCCTTAATTTTATGCACTACCTCAAAAATATTTTCAGGATCAACAACTATAGGATATGCCACAGCTCTTACCTTTTTTAGAACTTTTTTAATTCTCCTCGGGACGGATTTATATAGCATTCTTTTTAAAAACATATTTGAGTAATGATTAATATTTAAAAATCACATCTTTCATTGAAATCGAACACTTATAACCTATAGCATTATACAACTTACTTCCATCTAATTCAAGATATTTCATACTCACATCTTTTCGATCAACGGTTCCAAAATGACAAATAGGTATTTCTTCATCAAGTAAATTACGAATAAGATTCACAATTTCTTTTACACTCAATGTATCAGAGCCACCTATATTGTAGAGTCCTGTTGGCAAGGATACTTCATAAGCTTTTTCTATTATAATCGGGATCTCATTTACATAAATATATGAACGCACTTGATTACCATCAGTAAAGTTAAGTGGCTTACAATTTCTTATAGAGTTGATAGTATATGGAATTAACCGCGTTGGATTTTCTGTTTCTCCATAAATGGTAGGAATATAAAAATGCCAATGAGTAAATTCATGTGAATAACCATCAATGAAGCGACTAAGCATCCGTTTAGAAATAGTGTAATCATTGGGAGCTTTAAAAGTAGATGTAAGGACTTCATGTTCAGTAAAAGCGTGTCGTTCAGTTGTCTGTCCTAATTCAAAGTAAGAACCAAAAGAAATAAAAATTCCCTTATAATTATTTATCCTCAAACCATTGCATATATTTATAGGAGCTGTTACATTCAGCGCATAAATAAGATATGCACTCTCATTTAAATTGTTTTGTATACCAGCACCTGATGCATAGATTATAATATCAGACTTACTGAGTTGTGTATAGTCAATCTGGGACTCGAGCAAATTTATCTTAAAAAAATGGTCATATGCATGACCAATAGGATCTTCTAAACCATACATATCCAACTGCCATTTTTTTGCATTACAGTGTTGGGCTATGGCTGTTGATAAGAAACCATTTGTGCCAATAATAGATACTTGCATTATTTCTTGTATGAAGTAAATTTAAATATTTCATTGAGACATAGCATATAGACGCTATCAACATTTTGATATTTCTTATACCAATCCACCGTTAGTTCAATACATTGATGAATATTCATTCTTGGTTCCCAACCTAATTGAAATTTTGCTTTTGAAATGTCAAGCATCAAGAGTTTAGCCTCATGCAATACATTAGAGTTGGAAATATCATTGAGTTTACCACTTCCATAATTCTTGATTACATCAGTAGCGACATCCCATACTGGAGTAATGCTTTCGGCACGAGGACCAAAATTCCAACCCTCACAATATTTCGTTGGTTCTTCCCACATCTTGGTAGCAAGAAGCATGTAACCACTCAGTGGCTCCAAAACATGTTGCCAAGGGCGAATAGCTTTCGGACTACGTATATCAATACCCTTGCCTGCTTCTAAAGCCTTGATACAATCTGGAATGATACGGTCAAGTGCCCAGTCACCACCCCCAATTACATTTCCGGCACGAACAGATGCCAAAGCTACATGATGTTTCATACCATAGTCGCTCGGATTGAAAAAGCTGCGGCGCCAAGAGGCAATGGCAATTTCGGCTGCACCTTTACTACTGGAATAGGGATCATAACCGCCCATTGGTTCGTTTTCACGATAGCCCCATATCTGTTCTTTGTTCTCGTAACACTTATCTGTAGTAATCATTACACCAACCTTCACACTATCTGTTGCACGAATAGCTTCCATCACATTGATAGTACCCATCACATTAGTAGCATAAGTATCTACAGGAATCTCATAGCTCAAGCGTACAAGAGGTTGGGCTGCAAGGTGAAATATTATTTCCGGCTGATATTCACGGAAGATTGCCTTCATGCGCTCTCCATCACGAATGTCAACACGCAAATCGGCTTTAATTTTACTTCCAATTCCGGAAAGAACATAATTATCACGCTCTGAGAAAGGATCAAGCGCAACGCCTATAACCTCGGCACCCAACTCATGCAACCAAATGGAGAGCCATGAGCCTTTAAAACCGGTATGACCGGTTACAAGTACCCGTTTATCTTTATAAAAGTTATCGAATATATCAATCATAATTTGTATTGTATAGTATCTGCCGGATCATACAATTTATCGGTGTACGCTAAAATAATCATATTTCCATCACCAACATTTTTAAAATCATGAGCTACATTATTAGGGACAAATACAGAAACTGCTTGTTCGAAATTTAACAGAATTTCTCTACGTTCATGCGTTACAATATCTTCCAAACGGAGGATTGCTTCACCTTCAATTACAGTGAACCACTCTACTGCTTCCGGATGATAATGGCCTCCTTTAATCTGTCCTTGGATACCCATGGTGAGGTATACTTCACCTGTATGTAAAGGAATCCCTTCTTCACATCCTGTAATAGCTTTAAAAAACCAACCTCGTTCATCCTTAATAAGGTGACGATGAATTAACTGTACTTTAGATATGTTACTCATTCCAAAAATTATCTTGTGGTACAGTTCGTCCCCATCTTTTCCAAGGTGCTGCATTGGAGGCAAGTAATTTTTCAAGCAAGGTCTTTTCGCGGATATTATCCATACACTGCCAAAATCCAGTATGTATATACGACATAAGTTGTCCATCTTCTACGAGTTTGCGAAGTGGAGTTTGTTCTAAAACGCAATTGTCATCTGTAAGGTAATTAAAAATACTTGGTTCAAGAACCATGTAGCCTGCGTTGATTGAAGCGCCATCATTTGAACTTTTCTCACGGAATGATTTTACTGCATTATCTCCACCAATGTTTAGCACACCTTTATCTTGCAATTGCTTTACTGCTGTAAGGGTTGCAATTTTACCATGTGACTTATGAAACTCTATTATTCTATTTATATCTACATCGCATACTCCATCACCGTAAGTCATAAGAAATGTTTCGTTCCCTACATATTCCTTTACACGTCTGATGCGTCCTCCTGTCATTGTATTATAACCAGTATCTACAACTGTCACTTTCCAATCCTCAAGATAGGAATGATGTACTGTCATTTCGTTCTTTCCATTACAGAAGTTAAATGTAACATCCGAATTATAAAGGAAGTAATTAGCAAACCATTCTTTGATATATTCTTGTTTATAACCTGCGCAGATTATAAATTCTTTGTGACCATAATAGGCATATTCTTTCATAATATGCCAAAGAATAGGCATTCCACCGATCTCAATCATAGGCTTTGGCTTAAATACGCTCTCTTCAGAAATACGAGAGCCAAAACCACCTGCCAGGAGTACTACTTTCATCTTGTATTATATTTTGATCTATAATGATTAAAGATTAATCTCTATTCAATATTTTATTTTTTGCAACCATCAATACCTTATCCCGAATATTCTTGGGTAAAATTATGTAGTATCCACAAACACAAATTAAAGTAGCGCTAAATAGTGTGGAAACTACTAATCGTACAAAAGATTCTTCTATCAACAAGGTAAGGATATACGTAAGTGATAATATCATAATTAAAACAATGTATGCTCTTACCAAATCAGGCATTACCATTTTAACAAAAGAGAAATCAGGCACATGCTTCTTGATCGTATGGCATGATACAAAAACTGCTGTGAATACGGTAAGGACTTTTAAAAGATACGGCATCCAATATGGTGCGTCCATTTTAAATGCAATGTATGTAAGGGGAAGTACTGAAAGATATAAAGAACCGGACAATAAACTTTGAAACTTGACATCACCCGATGCTTGTACCACAAAATTAAGGGTTACAGACATAGCAACAGTCAGATTCCACATTAGTGAAAATTGCAGCAATGTCTCAGTATGTTCCGGTACAACTCCTAGCCATAGGTTTAATATGTAGTGCGCCTCAATCATAAGAGGGGCTGTAAATAGTAACATTAAAAGAAATGTAATCCTTGCACCATTACGCATTAAACTGAGCATACGAGGAAATTCCTGCTGGGAATAGCATTTCACTACTTGCGGACGAACAGCTGTTGAAACATTAGTTGATAGATTCATCACTATACCCTGTACTCTGGCCGCAATATCTGAAGCTGCATTCATTACCGGCCCGAACCACATATTTAATAGCATGTTCACACCTTGAGTAATAGCTATTAAACTCATTTCTCCATAAAAATTCCACCCAGAAAAAAAAAGCATTGGTTTAAGTAACTGAGGTTTCCATACGAACTTAAAATGACATTCTTCAAAGTTTCGAACGCATATAAATCTATATATTATTGCTATGACAGTTGATACTGCACACGTCAGAATAGCGTAAAGTTTGAGTTTATCAAAATCTCCTATCACCAATAAATAGACTATAAACAGGCGAAGTACAGAGTTGAGTATTTCCACATAGGCAAAATAATCCATACGCTCGTGAGATATGATAGATGCGTTGAACGGCACCTGCATTACATTTATCATCATAGCTAGTATGGAGAACTGTAATACCCATCTGGCAGCATCTAAACTCCCAACTGGAATGACTAATTTGTTTTCCAGAAACCATACACCTATTGTTTCGCTCAGCAAAAAAATCAATAAGGCTATACCTATATGTAAAATCAACGCTGAAGAGAATGTTTCTTTTAATTTGTTTAAATCACCGTACCCTAATTCGTAAGTCAAAAAACGGGAAGTAGCTCCCGCCATTGAATTATTAAAGAACATGAACATAGAAACGACCCCACCAACTACACCATATACCCCAAAGTCTACAATACCAAGAGTCTGAAGAACAACTCTTGAGGTATAAAGTGATATAGCCATATTCACCATCATACGTAGATACAACATGATGGTGTTTTTAGCAATAGTTTTATTCGACGAACCTGTCATTTATTAAGCAAGCTTCGCATATATAGCGTCCGCCATTTCACCTACATCTTCCCATGAAAGAATTTCTTTGGATGTTAATTTTAGTCCAAAGGTCTTTTCTACAGCCACTACTAACTGAATATGTGATAGCGAGTCCCACTCTTCAATATCATCAGAAGACGTTGAATCTTCTACTACTAGTTCTTCGTCATCAAATACATCACGGAAGATATCTTGTATCTTTTCCATTATGATTTTTCTATCCATTTGATTTATTGATATATAATTATTTTTTTGTTATATAACATTCCTTCTCTTCATACGTCTCCACGTCGAGCACATATCTAGCAGCATTATCCCCACCTTCCATTTTACTGAATCCAAGGTGGGGATAATGTTCCTCAACCATCTGATTCTTGGCTGAAGGCAGATATTCGCCGATGAAACGTTTGAACCCATTGCTGCGTGCATAGTCCACCAAAGTGTTGAGTGTAAAGTTTTCCATACCGCGTTTCAACACACGGCAACTCATAAACCAAGTATTGATAAAAAGGGTTTCAGTATCTTGCTTCTCAAGAATAATAACACAGATGAGTCCATTGTCACCAAATCTATCAGCCAAAGTGAACGAGAAAGTAGCATAATGTAAATCTGATTCGATTGCAGCAATCTCGGCTTCGGTATAGCGAACAGTACGAAGATTAAACTGGTTGCTGCGTTGCGAGAGCTGTGCCACACGGGGCGTATTGAACTTATCGAAACCTTTCACCTCACTCACCATGTCAAGTGACTTCAAGAATTCGGCTTCGTTGGTGAAACTTTGTTGCAGTGATACCCTTTTTGCTTCTATCTGATACTGCTTCGTACGATCCTTATCGTCTTCACTAAAGCTTGCGGTTTCGAATAGGTTTAATGTGTAAAGGTATTCCAAGTAGTCACCCGGGTCTTCAGGAAGTTCGGGAACGGTAACTCCAGGTACGTGTTCACGCACCATATTACGTTCAAACGGATTATCATCAAGGAACACCATGGAATCGAATCCGATATTAAGGGTACGCTGGATGGTACGGATATTGTCCGCTTTATTCTCCCAGTTTGCTACAAACACAGCGATGTCGTCCAATTTAAGCACCATTTCAGGATTCCTCTCGAAAGGTTCTTTGGCTTTACCTTCATTATTTTTACTGCACACGGCAATGATAATGCCACGATTTTTAAGTTTCTTCACCCACTCCTGGAACTCGGTAAAGGCTTTGCCAATGCCCAATCCGTGACCTACTTGGATGTTTTCCCATCCATCATCACCAACAACTCCACCCCAGATGGTATTGTCTAGGTCAAGAATAAGACATTTTTTAAACTTGCCTTGTATAGCAGCAATTATATCTATTGTACGGGAAGATATGATGGGAAGCGCATCAAGACTAAGAATTATCTCTGTATTGACATATACGGAACTATCAAACATGAAATTACGACCGTATTTTGCCGAGATGCCCGCCAAATTGCATATAAAAAAATTAGGGTACGCTTGCGAAATATTCATCAGTTCATAATTGAGCTTGGTTAACTGATATGTGAACGAACTCTGAACCTTTGTAGCATAACTTCCCCAAATAGTATCTTCTATTTCCGGATAATTATAATAGATGACTCTACCTATACCTTGTTCGCATAGCAGTCTAACAAAATCAAGTCTGTCATCAGCAAGTTTATTCTGTAAATCAGAGTTTACAAGACTATGCTTCTCTAATAATTTATGGGTTGAATGAAATATAATAGTGTAATCAGGTTCAAACTGATAATAATCCGAAGTCGGATCCATTATTTGTCGTTCGACTTGATTATACTCAGCTTCCCAAAGTTCAATATTATAGTTTCTAAGAATACCCTCTCCCTTAATGGCCGTTGCCAATAATTGAGTCGCCGTATCTCCCAAAAGGGCTACTTTTAGCTTAGGAAGAGATACAGTATCTTGCTTTGTCGCACGTTTAAGCTCTTTGAAAGTATACATTCTTATTACATTTTTACAAACACATCTTCATCTACCACCACAGCCGGAGCACCTGATAACATAGTAAAGTTCTTAAATTTTCCTCCAGCGACAAAAGAACGCGCCCCGACTATTACACCTGCTCCTAACTTTGTGCCAGGCATAATTATGCTACCTTCACATAGCCAAGAATGCTTTCCGATAAATACAGGTCTTACATTTTTATATGCCCTACGTGATATAAAATGCTCACCGCTATTATCTCTTACCGTAACATCTCTACCTAAAGATACCTTTTCATCAAAAGTTATATCGTGTCCACAAATAATCGTAGCATTGATATTACTTGAGAAATCTGCTCCAAAAGTCAGATTAGCATCGCGAAAGACCTCTATATCTGCTCCATAACCTATGGAAACTCCTCCTTTAGTGATAAGCTTGCCATGAGGATCAACGAGTAATCGGCTTTCAAGTACAGAGCCTCTGATTCGTTTAGATCCAAAATCCAAAATACCTCCGAGCTCAATGGTTGCCGTCCTTGCTATATCAAGTGTACAATGCTTATGTATAAGCATAAATTTTCCTTCTGTTATGTTTGTTTTAACCGCTTTACAAAGCAAATTATAATAGATGTTTTTGCAAATTGTCCCTAAGTTCCAACCACAAACCCTTTTTACTCCCAAAAGAAATCTAGCTGTATTTTTTAGTTTATCCTTATCAGAAAGTGGCAGTTCTGATGATATTTTTACATATTTACGCACCAAATCCTTAAATGACATACATTCCATGTCCTTAAAGAACTCTTCTCTGTCCACCTTTGGAGCAGAAAGCGGTTTGATTAATGCCGGATTCCCCACTGTTGCTGTCTGAAAATCTATTGGTTTAGATTTTACCTTATCTACAATCTTATTATAGTAATTTCCCCCTTTCCTTGAATTAACAAGAACAAGGGATGTCCCCAAATCATGATCCATATCTTTATCTATAATTCCAGGCTTTCCCCAAAGGTCTGCTATAGTAATATCAGCAATACGAGGATAACCTTTAAACTGACAAGTGTAACATGAAGGTCGACAGAATGCATTTGTCTGCAGATATGCTAAAGTGAATATATTCTTATCTTTTGTATCATAAAGAACTTCACCATTTTCAAAAACGACTTTAGTAGTTAACTGACGCCAACCATATTCTTTGTTTTTAACTTTGAAATAGATAATCTTTGATTGAAAGCGTTCTTCAAGAATTTCCATATACCCCTTAAGTAGTTTAGGGGTATTAATTCCTCTACAAATCAAATCAATTATGACAAGATTTTCATAGTCTTTACGTAAAAAAGCACGAAGAGCGGCCATCTGACAAGGAAGACCACACACAAGACATTTATTACCAGCCTGAACAATGCCTCTTACTGCTTTATAAAAACCCTGTGCGTCACTTTGCACTAATTTAGAATTTCTAAGTTGTTCAAGATCTTTTTTTTCTGAAGAAATAAATTGTTTTACGTCCCAATTTTCATCATAAATAGCTCCACCGACATAACCACCCTCTTTATACATTCGCTCTGCTAATGCTGCAAACGCAGATCCAGATGTACTATTAAAAAGTGACTCTAAATTTTTATGCTGCATAGCATAACATTCCGGTTTCTCGAAATCATTCTTCTTGAGTTCCTCAATATTGACAATTGGACAAACCTTTTCACACAATCCGCAATCTGTGCATTTATCCTTATCAATCTCAGGATACCAAAAGCCCTCTATATCAGTCTTGAATGTTATAGCATTATGGGCACATACATCACCACAAGCATTGCAACCGCAACACTCGGACTTATCTGTTATATTAATCATAATAGACGACAAACTTCGCAGGATAGTTGACCAAACGCCATATACACCTTTTAAATTACTATACCGAAATCACTCCACCTCACTCCAAGGATACGGATTCTCTTGCACATCCTTCAGGCGTTCCATCACCTCACGCTCCTCTTCCGACAACTCTCTGTCCTGCCATGTATCGATGATAGCCTGAGCTTCCCGGGCCAATTCCTCGTCGAAAACTTCTCCGTAACAATAAACCAGCAGTTGGACTTTCAACAGAGAGGCGGGCAGATGTTCCAGTACATCCCAGCAACGATCCAGAATATGTTGGATACGCTCCTCCTTGTCACCGTTATTATAGAGAGTCGCATTATATCCCATCAAGAGCGACAGACACAACCGGGCCTCTTCTTCATCACTATCACCATGCTTGTCGTACAAAGCATTAGCCTGAGAAAAAACATCACGATTCAGACGGGTGAATTGATCACTGTAGATCGGCCGACCGTCCATGCCCAGATAGCAAAGTTCATGAGCAGAAGCATAAAGAGCGGAGATTTCTGATTCTAAATAGTTCATATCTTGTTATGTTATTTTTCGGTGACAGATTCGACCAATGAAGGATGGACAAAAGTGGTGGCGACAGCCATAACACCTTCGATCGTGACTACGACACGACGGTCATTGCGGACACGGACAAACTCGCCCTCCACCCCCTCGAAAAGCCCCCCGGTGATACGCACACGGGTACCCTTGCGGATGTTCAACTCAGAAGGTTCGAAATAAAGCAGGGATTCATCATAATTCGCAGAGACAGCCATGAAATTACGCATTTGGGAATCAGGAACGATGATGGGACGATGATATTCACGATCCATAATGTAACGGATAGGAAGCGTGGCGCTCCTGCTTTCTTTAATGGCATCGATACAACTACGCGAGGAACGGACAAAAACCAGATTATGAACTGCGGGAACAAGCTTACGAACCCGACGCTCGTTTTTAATGGTATATTCGTAGTGCATGGGGATGAAATTCTCGATCCCCTCCGAATTGAGGTACTCCTGCAAAGCCAGTTCACGCCCGTAAGTGATACGCAAGGCATACCAGTTCAAAGCGGAAGAAGATAAGATAGATTGAGAGCGCTCCATCGAAGCTTCGATAGATGCGGATGTTGTCATATCGTTCACGTCAGGATGTTCTTTGGGGACACCGGAGTAGCGAAGCATACCTCCCGGTCAAGTTATGTAATGCGGATTTTAATGAAAAATTCAGTGCATCCATGTTATTTAATGACCCTCCACTATCACAGAAGGAGAGGCAGAAAATAGTTATTTATTATAATAGCCTTTAAACGAGGGCATTGAAAACAAAAAGTGTTTCAATAGACGTTCGTTTAAAAACACATGTTTTTTGTATATAAATCAGAAGAGAACAGAAAACAAAATCAGACAGATAATAAACTGTTTTTTATTAATTCATAAACACTTATGGTTCAACATATTAAAACAACAGACAAAGGCAAAAAATCATTTTTTTTATTAAACATTTTGTAGTTCTAAAAATACCCTCTATCTTTGCGTTCAATTAAACGAACGTCTATTGAAACACTTACTTTTTTCATTAATACAACATTATATATCAGATAATTAGCCTATCAAGAGCGTTCATTCCCTCTTAAATTCCACTTTTATTTGCCTACCGATAGATTCCTTTCTACCTTTGCAACATATTAACAACATTTAGTTATTGATTAAATAAAAAAATCATGAATAAAGAAAATGAATTATTACAGACAGTGAACAAAAGTGTAAAAAAACGCCAACACTAAAACACAACCTCCTATCACAGAATCTATTAAAGAAACAAGAGGCAGAAAAACAGGAGCGCAGATACCGGGAATTATCTCCAACAATGAAGGAGTTATAAAAGCGCTGATAGAATCCTACATATTGGACGCAAAAGAACAAAATATCAAGACATGCAAAGATTCATTGGCACGCTACATAGAGGAAAAAGAACTTTTTGGGAAAATGAGAAATGGAGTATTCAAACCATTAGTTTTCAGCACAATCAGGAATTACGTCAACGAAATCTGGAATAAGATGGAAAGAAAGAAAAAGAACCAAGAAGGAAAGCGCTGAAATACGTACAATGAATTTTATCAAACCGGAATACATTCGATCCGACTTACCTTTGGGGCGATAATTTATCTATTAACCCTTTAAATCATATACGTATGAAACAGAAGAAAAGACCGGCATCACAAACTGAAGCCATGAAACTGAGATGGAAAAAACGGATTGTCTTTGAGAAAGGATACACTGAAATGTGTGCCGAATGGATGGCGGAGCGCCTGGAAGCGTTGACCGACCATCTGCAATACGGGCACGCAGCCATCGCTTATCAGAAGCAGAACGGAGACTTCAGGTTGGTGAAAGCGACACTGATCTACTATGAAGCGGAATTCCACAAGAAGTATGATCCCACAAAAATAGAAGGCGCAGTAGTCTACTGGAATGTGGACGAACAGCGATGGACGACATTCCAGGTGGAGAACTTCATGGAGTGGAGACCGATCGTATAGGGCGCCACCACAGATTACACGGATTTTCACCGATGAATTATTTTTATTTTGAGAAATCAAGTGAAGACATCTTTGGGAATCCGGGGTAATTTATGGTGAATGTATTATTGAAAGTACAAACGACTAATCTAAAAAACAATGGCAATAGCATATGACGGGATCAACTATTTCCCGGTGGGCGTAAACTTCATGGAAGAGAACGCAATGGAAGTGATAGAAGCTAAATATGGAATAAAGGGTTCGGCAATCGTACTGAAACTGCTGTGCAAAATATACAAAGAGGGATACTTCATCCGTTGGGATGAAGAGCAGTGCCTGATCTTTGCCAACAAGGCGGGAAGGGAAGTGCAGGCCGCTGAGGTGCAGGGCATCATTGAGATCCTCTTCATCAAAGGGATAATGGACAAAAACAGCTATCTGGAAAACGGAATACTGACCTCGGAAAACATACAGAAGGTATGGATGGAGGCGACAAAGCGGAGAAAGAGAGAGTTGTCGGAACTCCCCTACCTGATGGTGAAAACGGAAAAGGAAAACGATAAACCGGAAAAGGAAAGCGGCAAACCGGACAATGCATCCACACAACAGGAAGTTGAACAACCCAAGCCGCTTAAAGAAGGAAAAGCAGCTGTCGGCACAGGAGATGTAGCCGTTAGCCCGGGAAATGTAGTACACGATGTAGCCGTTGACGCAAAAAATGCATGCAATTCCGGACAAAGTAAAGTAAAGAAAAGTAGAGCAAAGGAAAATAAAGAATTACCCCCCTCAGCTCCCCCCGAGGGGAAGGAGGAAGAAAGGATGGAGGATTCTGCTTCTCTCCCGATACCGGGATACGCTTTCAATACGATGACGCACAATTATCCGGGGCTGACGGATACGCTCCAAAGATTGGGAATTAACGAGGTGGGCGAAGTAAACGCTATTCTCAGGCTATCGGACTATGGAAGAAAAGGAACGACGGTGTGGCGGCTGATTGCCAACACTTGCTGGAGTGACATAGGGGCAAAAGGAAGGTATCTGATAGCGGCACTGAACAGGGCAAAAAGGAAATAAACGGATAGTGCAAATCCCCTGTGTATAGTTGACAAAAAAGCAAGTATATCGGTTCCAGCCTGCGGAGACCTTCAGTGAGGCAAAGAAGTAAAAATCAAACTTAATAAGCTGAAATACAAACCATTCAAAGTTCAAAACATCTGTCAGTAAAAGCTTTGTTTTAACACAGAGTTAAAGTTTATTCTTTGGATGCAAATAACAAGTCTTTTAAATGCAAAAGGCTTGTTATTTGCACACAAGAATAAAAATGGCTGAGAAAGGGAGTTAACAATGTTAATTGTTACGATATTATTCTCACCTAAGGATATACCCTTGTTGCAAAAACATTTTCCACACCTCCAACAAATACCTACAATTAGGTATTTTTTATCTTGCCCAACATTTTCTGTAAGGTTAAAAACTTAAATTAAGTTGCATTATAATATATTTGCGGCAAATACATTAGATCATTTATAACCTAACCTAAACATTATGAAGTATTTTGTATCACTCTTTCTCAGTCTATTTTTTTTAGTTTTTATATCCTGTGGCAATGAAGACAATGCTTGGGATAATAATATCCCTATTATTACTTCTAATGAACAATCTGATTCCTCAGGACTATTAAAGAGCCAAATAACTGACATCATTAATTATTCCAAAATCAATTTTGATGAAAACTTTAATAATACAGAACTTTATAAGAACTTGATTTTAAGCCCTAAATGGGAAAATGTTTCTATGGTTCTTCAGAAACAAGACACACTCCATTTATGTGTTCCTCTGCTAGCACAGGCCAACCCTGAACACAATTCCTATTATTTATTTCAAATATCAAATCAGCAAATATTATAAGATTTACCATCATTGGGCTACCGGAAAATTTTTGGAATATTATAAATGCTCCTATTACCAGAGCCGGTATTATAGATGCCGGGTGGATTCCCGAAGTTACAATTCTTGGAGATTTATGTCGACAAATGAGTCATATCTGTTCAGATCCATATGATGAAGCTTTTCTTGAGTTCCTACACAGCAAATGGCTCAAAGAACATGGCAATGAAAGTTCCTCAGATAGTTCTTCATCTGGTGGCGATTATAGTCGGCTGACTGAAGCAGAAAAGCGCTTCCTTATGCAACATCCACAAGTAATTAAAAAATTTCATGATAACGCAAGAAAAGATAGTGAAGCAGCTAAAAAATTTCCAGGACAGCACAATGGAGAGGGCGATGCGGTAAGACATGTTTATTGGAGTGCTCTCAACACGCTTTCAGAAAATGCAAATCTGGCAAAAGAGTTCGGTGATGCACATGAACAAAATCCGGGACAAGATATTGCAGAGAAGAATATGGATCTATTTAATAACTCCATTGGTTATCAACTGGGAGATCTAGCAAAACAAAATAAATGGTCAGAAGAACGTTTATTTAAGGAAATAATAAAATATAAAAATGATGGAAAATTACAAACAAAATTACATCCATAAGCCATATCTGTTTTTAGCAATCTTATTTTCTTTGCTTAGTTGCCAAAAAGAGGTGGTATCAAAGGTAACTTTCGAAAGAAAGTTATCAGGAATAAAACCAGAAACCGAATTTAGACTCGATTCTCTGAGAAATGATAAATGGCAAAAATGCTATATTATTCCACCGTATCAACAGTACAATTCTGCATTAAATAGGATAAAGTTGAGAAAGCATGATTTAAATAAAATAAAGGAAAATGCAATCTCTGATGGAATAAATACATTTGTGTTTATAAATAACGATGGATCAATATCAATAGAAACAGTTTCAAGATCTATCATTGATATTCAAGACACATTGTTAGACTCCATATTTCTTTTTTATCCCACAACAATAATGAAAATGGATAGTAAAAGAAAAATTATAGACATAAAATAATTTTTTAAGGGTAGTTTTACAAAAGGACTAGCTATTTTTCACACTTAGAGCCTGTCTGAATTTTCCATTTTGAAATAAAAAGAGTGTTTCCCTTTTCGTCGAAAAATGATTATTTTTAGTTAGCAGTTTAAAATAATTATGTACTCAACGGATTTAGAAAAAACACAGTGGCAAATCATCAAGAAAATCTTGAACCTGCAAGAAAGGAAACGAAAATATGCTTTGCATGGAATATGGAATGCTATTTTCTATTTAGTGAAAACCGGTTGCCAGTGGAGTATGCTGCCTTGTAATTTCGCCTCTTAGGAGTTGGTTTACTACTATTATCGTAAATGGTCTTCTTTAGGTGGATTCGATTTGTTATTGAATAACTTACGAAAAAATATACATAAAAAAACAGGACAAAACACAGAAAGAAACCTGGGTATCATGCAAAGTGCTTTTTCCCTGAAGTGGTTGTTAATGGTGATAAGGTAAAAGGTTTTAAGCCAATAGGGAAAAGGTGGGTTGTAGAAAGAACCTTTTCATGATTTGACAATTATAGAAGGCTCTGCCGAAACTATGAATTAACATTCGATTCGGCAGAGGAAATGGTAAAAACGACTTCTATTAGGATGTTATTAAATAAATTGGAAAAATCACTATTTCGAATTATTGCTGTTCGAGTTCTATATGTCAGCAAACTCTATTTCCGGATTATGATAATGCTCTATTCTTTTTTAAGATAAAAGATTGTCTCAAAATAAAGTTTAATTTCATTTTTAAAACAACCTCTCACCCTTAAATACTAATTTCACTTCAAACCTTTGAACATTTTATCAATACACTTCTTTTTTTGCTCCATATTCGGATGAACATATAAATCAAGTGTCGTACTAATATTAGAATGTCCTAATAACACACTTACAGTTTTATAATCACAATTACTTTCAATACATCGTGTAGCAAAACTATGTCTCAATCCATGAAACTTCAATGGAGGAACACCTAGTGACCTCATTAACTTCTGATAATAATTACGATATGTTCTTGGCTCTGTTGGGCTTTCTTCATTTGTCAACACATAAAAGCTTCCGTTTACTACCTTTTTTAAAGGTTTTAGTATCTTTGTTAATTCTTTTGTCATAGGAATCTCACGCATTGAGTTTTTGGTTTTAGGGGTATTAATGATAAGTTTAGTATGTTTCCTTTCACCATCAATAATATAAATACGTTCAATGGTTTTTCGAATAGTTATAATACCCATATCCGTATCAATATCATCCCATGTTAACGCACATATTTCTCCAATCCTCAGCCCCGTACTAAGACAAATATAAATTCCAAGATTTTTAAAAGTAAAATGTCCTTGTATATAATTCATGATCAGTTTTTGATCAGCTATGCTGAGTACATTCAATTGCTGATTATCACTTTCTGTGGGAAACTTTATATCCCATTCTTTATGCTCCAAGAACCCTTGTTTTACTCCAAATTTCATAATCATTTTTAAAACAATCAAAATATCCTTAGTCGTTTTTTGACTCAATCCTCCACTTAATTTTTGAAGTGCAAAATTCTGAACCACATCTTCATTCAACTCATACATCTCACCAAATTCTGGATAAATATGGTTCTCTAAAATTAGTGCATAAGCAAAAAAGGTTGATAGCTTCACATACTGTTTTTTATCCTCTTTCCAGAGTTTAGAAACTTCCTTAATCGTTTTCTTTTGAATCATATCTTTAAAATTTAAGTTATATAAACAGCGTAAAGCTATTAGAATTAAGGATATAAATACTATAATGTTCCCCCTTTGAGATTTCCAGAGTTTTGTGGGGAGTGGGAATGTACATCAATTGGAAACATCGGAGAGATAAAAAACGGACCTTTTGGAAGCGTATTACATGCTGAAGATTACGTCGAAGAAGGCATACCAATAGTAACAACCGAGCATTTCAAGACAGGCTTAATGCCCTCTGACAAATTTGGAATACCACAAGTGTCTAACGAGGATTATATACGTTTAAAAGGATACCGACTTGAAACTAACGACATTGTGTTTTCTCGTGTCGGGTCAGTTGATATAAATGCCCACGTTGGTATTGAGCAAAATGGATGGTTATTTTCAGGGAGAGTTTTAAGAGTTCGCCCGAAGCATGATGTTGATTCTCTCTTTCTACATTATGCGTTATCTACTGAAGCTGTCAAACGAGATATTCGTAATCGTGCCGTGGGGCAAACTATGCCCTCAATAAATACACCGATACTTTCTTCGACAACAATACGACTACCAAAGGAACTTTCTGAGCAAAAAAAAGTTGCCCATTTCCTCAGACTACTCGATGAACGCATCGCCACCCAAAACAAAATCATTGAGAAACTGCAATCCTTAATCAAAGGACTAAATGACTCTTTGTATAAGCAATATGGTAATGCTATAACAACATCTTTTTCTGATTTTGGGCGTTCATATTCAGGATTATCAGGAAAATCCGCAGATGACTTTGGAAGTGGCAAACCATTCATAACATATCTGAATGTTTATTCTAACAATGTTGTGAAAGAGAACGATTATCAATATGTTCGTATAAACGATGGAGAAAATCAGAATGTGGTCAAATATGGTGATGTATTGTTTACTTTATCCTCCGAAACGCCAGAAGAAGTTGGAGTCGGATCTGTTTATTTGGGAAAAAATGAAATCTATTTGAATAGTTTTTGCTTCGGTATTCATATTGAGAATAAACGAATAGCCTACTCACCATACCTTTCATACTACGTTGCTTCAACGCCATTTAGAAAGTTTATATATCCGTTTGCGCAAGGAAGCACACGCTTTAATCTTTGCAAGGCAGATTTTGAAAAAGCAAGTATAAAACTGCCTTTGTTGGAAAATCAAAAGTACATCTATGCAATATTGAACAGCATAACAGAGAAAATAGAAATTGAAAAATCATTGCTGAGACACTACACTACACAAAAGCAGTATCTGCTTTGTCAAATGTTCATATAAACATCTGACGAAGCAAGTATTGTTTCTGCAAACTAAGGTTTATTAGAACATTTTGTTCTGCCAATAGTTTGTCATCTATTGTAGACAGAAACTTGGCGCATTTTAGTTGCTCTGAATATGATGGACAAAAGATTCGAGCTTTACCATAGTCTTTGAAATATATGTGTGGAATTGCCATTCCTGTCTTATATGGTTCAAAATTAAAAACTTTCAGTAAATAATAGAGGTATTGGAGCGAAAAGCCTTCTTTCGCTTGTAAGACATTCAAAGTTCCAGTTGCAGAACATTTCCCAGTGACATAGGATACAGCCCCAACTCCAGAACCATCTTTGATAATATAGACCGCTTCACTTTGAGTTCCATAATTGTCAAGGTATCCAACTACACCATTAGCACCATAGACCGGATATGTACCATATTCCAAGACATCACTTTCCTGCAATGTTGAAGAACTACATTCTAAACATTGTGATATGTGCATATTAGGTTTGTTTCGAAGTACGATATTCTGTGCAATTCCTTTGATTAAGGATTGCAGTTTCTCAATGATTTTGTTTTGGGTAGCAATACGCTCTTCTATTAGTTGCAGTAATTTTGCGACTTTTGTTTGTTCTTTGGTGGACGGAATAGCAATTTTAATAGATTTAATTTGTTCAAAATTTAAGCCTTGTCTATTTCCGCCTGCTTGAAAACTATCTATTTGTCTTTGACCATAATTGGACAATAAAAAGTTGCAGAGAAATGAAGGTATGAGACTTTCTTTAGTACGAATAATGCAGACATGCTGATTAACATTACCACCTACTACCTGCTCATTCACTAATGCACTACGTCCAATAGATGCTCCTGTAATATTAAGCAACACGTCTTCTAATTTTAACTCTGTGCTCTTTTGACGTAGATGTGTCTCTTCGTCAATAAAAGCAATATCATCCAATATAAGATGTCCCAAGCCTACATTCTGACTACGAACAAAAGGATGCCCATCCATTTTATATACAGATTCGCCTCCTCTTGGCGTTACACCACTACCCACTTTGATAGCCAATTCCCCAATCGTACATTTTTTCCACTCCTCCGTAAACTCCGGAAATCTCAAAGGGGGAACATTACGTTCATTATTATTCTTATTATCAGCCATAACTATTACTTTTTTCTAATTAAAATGATTAAGGATTTAGTAAAACAAAAAAATTAAATCAATCCAAGTTCCTTTAGATAAACATCAATTTGTTTATCCAAATCAGCACGTTGGGCCTCCAATTCTTTAATTTCTGCCATCACCGCATGAATATCAATCGGTTCTTCGTCTTCAAAAGTATCTACATAACGAGGAATATTCAAATTAAAATCATTATCCTTTATTTCCTGTAAGGTAGCACAATGGCTATATTTTTCAATTTCTTTTCGTTCACGATACGTATCAATTATTTTATTGATATGCTCAGAGCGCAATTTATTTTGTGTCTTTACCTTCTCAAATTCTTTACTGGCATCAATAAAAAGAATATTATCGTCTTCTTTTCGGCACTTCTTCATAACCAAAATACAAGTAGGAATACTTGTACCATAAAAAACATTAGCTGGTAACCCTATTACAGCATCAATATAATTTTTCTTTTCAATCAAAAATTGGCGAATTTTTCCCTCAGCTGCTCCACGAAACAAAACGCCATGGGGAGCAACGCAAGCCATTGTCCCCCCATCATTTAAATGATAAATCATGTGAAGAATAAAAGCATAATCGGCCTTTGATTTCGGGGCCAGCACTCCGGCCTTACTAAAACGATCATCATTATTGAATTTATCGGCAGCAGTCCAAGTTGCAGAAAAAGGTGGGTTAGCCACTACGGCATCAAACTGCCTGTCACCAAAAGCATCAGCCTCCAATGTATCACCATTTTGAATGTTGAAATCATTGTATTTAACATCATGTAACAACATATTCATTCGGCAGAGGTTGAATGTTGTTGGATTCTTCTCTTGTCCAAAAATAGAATCTGCCTTACCACTTTGAGCAGTACGTAACAGCAAAGAACCGCTACCACATGTAGGATCATACACATCCCTCAAACGAACTTTCCCTGTAATAACGATTTCTGCCAATATCCGACTAACTTCTTGCGGAGTATAAAACTCCCCAGCTTTTTTTCCGGCACCCGCTGCAAATTGTCCAATCATATACTCATAAGCATCGCCTAATATATCTATATCCCTTGCTTCTTTTAATCCAAAATCAATGCCATTTAATGCAAGCAATACATCACTGATTAATCTGTTCTTATCATCCGCCGTTCTGCCTAATTTAGGAGAAATCAAATCTATATCTGAAAACAAGCCGCCAAAATCATCTTCACTTTCTTGTCCAATAGTACTATCTTCAATTTTCTTTAAAGAGCGTTCAAGGGAAGGAAGTATATTTTCCTTTCTATTAATAGCATCAATGATGGTTGAAAAAAGATATTCCGGCTCAATGAAGTAACCTAAATTTTGAATACACTCTTCTTTTACATCCTGCTTCATCTCTTCATCATCTCCCATCCACACATCTTTAAAGGTAACTTGATCTTCTTCCAATATTTCATTGGCATAAAGTTCTATTTTCTCTGACAAATATTTATAGAATATGAAACCTAAAGAGAAATACATAAAATCACTGGCTGACATATTTCCTCTTAACGCATTAGCAACTGTCCATAACTGGCTACGTAACCTCTGTTGTAATTCTTCACTCATATTTTTGTTTTTTATTTCCAATCAAATAAATTTATTATTATACGTAATTTTTCAGTTAGCCTCTTTAGTAAGGAGCGACGTTCCTTTAAGCCAACCTTTTTCTTTTTGATAGCTTCTTGGAGAATATCCGTTTTTTCTTTCTGCAAAAAATAATATTCATTCAGAAATTTAACAAGTGCAGCCTCCTCAATATCTTCTTCTTCGGACAATTCATGAACAGCCTTACTCCGCTCTTGATTGACATACTCAGTCAAACGACTCTCCAAGTCCACAGAACCATCAGCTTTCGCTTTAGAGAAACTCACCTTATCATTATCAATATTTTGTCGCATGAATCCGTCAATCAATTTAGTCTTATTACGCAAGGCGGCATCTTTTATCATAGTATCCAGAATCCGCTGACGCTTTTCCTGATAATCATTACTTGCAGGGTCAAGATCAACTATAAGTGATAAAATATATGCTACATTAATCACATCACTATGAAGAAGCTCCAAGCAGAAATCGATATCCTCCAAAGTCCGTTCATCGCCATAGGGGACTTCTTCACCGCTAACAATTTGTGGTACAACTGTCGGTTCAATGCAACCAATTGTAATATCCAAGTACTTACTACGGAAATCCATAAACTCCTGTTCTGATAAAATAAAGTCTTCATCATCTGACTCAAAATCTTCATAAATTTGTATTTCCGCACGTTTCTTGATTATCTCTCGGAAGGCTAATACAAAATCACGTTTTGCATATTCACTCTTTAAGTTATCTATAGATTGAACATCCGGATACTTTTCTTTGAATTTAATAGCCAAATCATTGAATTCTTTCTTTATCTTTTCAAATGGCTCCCGAAGGATGGTTTCAGTAGGATTATTATTGCTAAATAGTTTGATTGCTGCATCTACATTATCCTTTAAATCACGGAAACAGATAATCTTACCAAAACGTTTTTTTTCATTAACAACCCTATTAGTCCTACTAAATGCTTGAAGTAAACCATGATACTCTAAGTTCTTATCCACATAAAGCGTATTCAGCTTTTTAGCATCAAAACCTGTCAAAAACATCCCTACTACAAGAAGCAGATCCAAAGGCTCCATATCCTTCTTTTTCTTCTTCATACGCAGATTTATATCATCATAGTAAGCACTAAAATTGTCCGTAGTAAATGAAGTACCAAACATTTGATTATAGTCATTCATAATCTCTTGCAAATCATCAGCTACTACCTTATCATTTGCATAGCCTTGATTCATTCCAGTTTGCTCATCATCTTGACTGACATTGGCTGCATAAGTAAACACAGCACCTATCTTGATTTTGGGGTTCAGCTCTTTAAATATCTTATAATATTGTATAAGCATGGGAACTGACTGAATAGCAAATAGAGCATTGAACTCTCCATCATATGTTGATTTATTAAAGTTGGTAAGTATGAATTTGGCTATTTCCTTCATACGTGCTTCATTAGCATAATCGATACCCGACTCATCCCTTCCTCTATAATACTCGACTAAAAACCCCAACACATTTTCATCTGCTATCGCATCTTTAATAAGATAACGATGAAGGCACTCGCCAAAGACCTCAGTTGTAGTGTGCTCCTGTTTGGCATTATCTACAAAAATCGGTGTTCCGGTAAATCCGAATATTTGAAGATTAGTGAAAAATTTTACTATATTTTTATGACAATCGCCAAAATGGCTGCGATGACATTCGTCGAAAATCATAATAACCTTTTTGTGCCGAATTTCTTGAAGATACTTGTTATAATAATCTTTAGTAATAGCACAGTTCAATTTTTGAATAGTTGTAATTATGATTTTAGAATCACCGCTTAATCGCTTTATCAGTTCGTAAGTGTTATCTGTTCCGTCAACAGCTCCTGGTTCAAATGCTTCATATTCAGATTGAGTTTGTGTATCCAAATCATGTCGATCAACCACAAACATCACCTTATCAATTCCATCCATTTCAGAAACCAATTGGGCTGTCTTAAAAGAAGTTAATGTTTTTCCAGCCCCGGTGGTATGCCAGATATATCCATTCTTATTAGAATTCTGAACTCGTTCTAAAATGCGCTCCACTGCATAGAACTGATAAGGACGAAGCACCATCAGGCATTTGTCTCCCTCGTGCAATACAATGTATTTACTTATCATTTTGCCAAGATTACATTGGTCAAAAAAGAAATAGGCAAATTTACTTAAATCATTGAATGGCATATTCTCCGCATCCGTCCAATTAAATGTAAATTTATAACCGCTATTAGGATTATTCGCAAAGTAACGCGTATTCACCCCATTGGATATGACAAAAAGTTGGATATAATCAAACAAACCATGATAAGACGTTTTGTGATAACGCTGTATTTGATCATAAGCAACTCTCAGTTCTGCCCCTCGTTTTTTCAATTCAACCTGAATTAATGGCAAACCATTTATCAATATGGTAACATCATAACGACACTTCTTTCGCCCCTCAACAGTTATTTGATTGGATACTTGAAATTCATTTTGACACCATTTATTCTTGTTTAGAAATTCAATCCAAATACGTTGCCCTTCCTCTGTTTCCAATGGATATAAATCTCGTAACTTCTTGGCTTTTTCAAAGCGTGTCCCCCCTTCCAGATATATACAAATCTTTTCAAATTCCTTTTCCGTAAAAGAGTCACGTCCATGTAAAGCTAGTTCTTTTCTATTATGCTTTTCGAGTTGTAATTTAAAGTTAGCATATAAGTTATCCTCCTCCTTGATGGAAACAAATTCATAATTCATTCCCTGCAAGGTTTTAATCAACGCATTTTCTAAAACTTGTTCACTTTGAGTTACCATAAAAATCCAAACTTTGATCTATAATAAGATTAAAGATAAAAAATTATCAAAGATAGAAATTTCTCAGATATAGAAAAAGTAAATTCTTTTTTTCTTTTTTGATTTAATATAACTTTTGCAATTACAGAAATTGCAAATCATCAAAAGTAAGGATATATAGAGAAATTCAGCTTTTCATCATTACTCTATTTCCGATTTCCTATCTTCATCAGCGCCAGCCCGATAACAATCCAGACCATCTCCCGCACCCGCGTAATCAGAGCAGCAAATACCCCATATGCTCCGGACAAAGACAAACCGGCTACCGCCAGGGCAAAGCCTCCTTCCCTGCCCCCTAATTGCATGGGAAGAAAGAAAAGCAGATTCGCCAGTAGGGAAGAGAAAGCGACGATCAGGATGCAACCGACAAAACTGACATCCGTAGTCAATACATTCAGAATCAACCAGACTTCGAGACACCCCACTATGCGAGCGGTATACTCTAAACCCAATGCCGAATAAAAGGTACTTTTTCGCTGTTGATGAAGCAGCGCTATCTGACTGTCTATAGTCTCCAGTTTTTCTTTATGAAGTTCCGCGAAGCGGACTGCGCGCTTCTTCAAAAAAGGGATATGACTACCCAGACGTACGCATGCCACAGCCATACCGTTCCGGTAGCCTTTGATAAAAAGAGTGACAAGTAAGAGGCAGAAGAGTGTGATCAACCCCAAGACAATGCCCATCCCCCAACCGACCGGATAAAAAAAGACATAAATCAATACCGAGCTGAGCCAGAAACAGAAATGCGAAAAAATATGCATCATCACATACAGGATGACCGAAGATGTGGCACGCTCCACTCCAACATAGGAGGTAAGCTCCATAATCCGGTAGGGTTCCCCTCCCATCAGTCCCACGGGAGTGACATAATTCAACGCAAAACCGGAAACCGTGAATTTATAGAGCCGGGCGAACGACAATGAATTCACCGGACCACTGCTACGAAGGATGATATACCACGAAAGGGTATTAATCAGATAGATGAAAAACCAAAGGATCAGAACCAGCGGCAGATAAAATCCGGCACGCCGCAGGTTGTCCAGCAGTTCATCATAAGACACATCGAAAGTGAACAGCATGATGATGACGGCCAGGATGCCAAAGGCCAAAAAGAAATTACGAAATTTACTCTTCAAAACAATATACAATTTAACGCATCAAAGATAACGTTAATAATTTATACAATGATATAAGAATAGCCCGTTTAACAAAACACTTTCTTGCACAAGCTGTTTTTAATGAGAATTTAAACCTAAACAAATTAACTATGGATTGGATTATTCATCAACTTAGGGTTCACCCCGAGCTTGCCATCTTTTTGACCCTTTTCGTAGGGTTTTGGATTGGCAAAATAAAAATCGGAAAGTTCAGCCTGGGTGTCGTTACAAGCGTATTGCTGGTAGGTGTCCTTGTGGGGCAATTGAACATTACGGTCGACGGCCCCATTAAATCTGTTTTCTTTTTACTCTTTTTATTCGCCATCGGCTATAAAGTCGGTCCGCAGTTTTTCCGGGGACTGAAAAAGGACGGACTCCCCCAAATGGGATTTGCTGCCATCATGTGTGTATTCTGTCTGATTATTCCCTGGATATTGGCTAAAATTATGGGTTACAATGTAGGGGAAGCAGCCGGATTACTGGCCGGTTCACAGACGATATCGGCTGTCATAGGCGTGGCAGGAGATACGATCAATGAACTAAACATATCTCCTGAAACAAAAGAGGCTTATAATAATATTATCCCGGTATCGTATGCCGTAACTTACATCTTCGGTACGGCGGGTTCGGCATGGGTATTGGGCTCTCTCGGCCCCAAGTTATTGGGCGGACTCGATAAAGTAAAAGCTGCCTGTAAAGAATTGGAGGCTAAAATGGGGAATAGCGAAGCGGATCAACCCGGCTTTATGCCCGCTGCACGTCCGGTGACTTTCCGGGCTTATAAAGTAGATAATGAGTGGTTTGGTGACGGAAAACGGGTATCAGATCTTGAAAGCTATTTCCAGGAGAATGGCAAGCACCTGTTTGTCGAACGTGTCAGACAAGCCGGAGTTATCGTAAAAGAAATCACCCCGACCCTGATTCTCAGGAAAGGGGATGAGGTGGTATTGAGCGGTCGCCGTGAATATGTTATCGGCGAGGAAGATTGGATCGGTCCCGAGGTACTGGATCCTCAGTTATTGGACTTTCCGGCTGAAGTATTGCCCGTCATGGTAACCCGGAAAACCTTTGCCGGAGAAAAAATAAGTTCAATACGTTCACAGAAATTCATGCACGGTGTCAGCATACGCCGTATCAAAAGGGCGGGAATCGATATACCGGTACTGCCACAAACCATTGTGGATGCAGGTGATATTGTCGAATTGGTAGGGACCAAACACGAAGTGGATGAAGCTGCCAAGAAAATGGGGTACGCCGACCGTCCAACCAACCAGACAGATATGATTTTCGTTGGTCTGGGTATTCTGATCGGAGGACTGATAGGTGCCCTGAGTATCCACATGGGTGGTGTCCCCATCAGTCTCAGCACCAGTGGGGGCGCATTGATCGGAGGATTGTTCTTTGGCTGGCTACGGAGCAAACATCCGACTTTCGGACGTATTCCCGAACCTGCTCTCTGGATACTGGACAACGTAGGTCTGAACATGTTTATTGCTGTCGTGGGCATCGCTGCAGGTCCCAGCTTCGTACAGGGATTCAAAGAAGTGGGGCTAAGCCTGTTCATTGTAGGTGCACTGGCTACTTCCATTCCTCTGATAGTAGGCATACTTATGGGAAAGTATCTCTTCAAATTCCACCCGGCACTGATATTGGGATGCACAGCAGGTGCACGTACTACTACCGCCGCATTAGGTGCCATCCAGGAAGCTGTCGAAAGCGAGACTCCCGCTTTGGGATATACAGTGACGTATGCTGTGGGAAATACTCTCCTGATTATCTGGGGAGTCGTAATTGTGTTACTCATGTAAAATAGATTTTGATATTAACTAAACATAACCCTGACATAATAATGAAAAGTAATGAAAACAACGGAGCAGTAACTAAAAGTTTTGCTAAAAAGATGGAGAGTATCAGTCCTTTCGAACTGAAAAACAGACTGATTGAAATGGCTGATGAGAGCATCAAAAAGATAGCTCATACCATGCTGAATGCCGGACGTGGAAACCCGAACTGGATTGCCACCACTCCACGTGAAGCTTTCTTCCTTTTAGGTAAATTCGGACTGGAAGAATGTCGGCACGTGATGTACTTGCCGGAAGGAATTGCCGGTATCCCGCAAAAAGACGGGATTGCCGCCCGCTTTGAGACTTTTCTCAAAACCAATCATAGCCAGCCGGGTGCGGAACTATTAAAAGGAACCTATCAATACATGTTACTGGAACATGCCGCCGACCCGGACACTCTTGTCCACGAATGGGCAGAAGGGGTAATAGGTGACCAATATCCGGTACCGGACCGCATCCTCCAGTTTACCGAGATGATTGTACAAGACTATCTGGCACAGGAAATGTGCGACAGTCGTCCGCCAAAGGGCAAATACGATTTGTTCGCCACCGAAGGCGGTACGGCAGCCATGTGCTACGTTTTCGACTCTCTGCAAGAAAACTTCCTGCTCAATAAAGGAGATGGAATCGCCTTGATGGTACCTGTCTTCACCCCCTATATTGAAATCCCTCAATTGAGACGCTATGAATTTAACGTTACGGAAATATCTGCGGACCAGATGACAGCAGACGGGCTGCACACCTGGCAATACAAAGACGAAGATATAGACCGCCTGAAAAACCCGCAGATCAAAGCACTCTTCATTACCAATCCCAGTAACCCGCCCAGTTATACACTGAGTCCCGAGACTGCCGCACGGATTGTAGATATCGTGAAGAAAGACAATCCGAACCTGATGATTATCACAGACGATGTATACGGTACATTCAGTCCGCATTTCCGCTCGCTGATGGCCGAACTGCCGCAAAATACTTTGTGCGTCTATTCCTTCTCCAAATATTTCGGGGCTACCGGATGGCGCGATGCCGTAATCGCTCTGCACGAAGAGAATATTTTTGACCGGATGATAGCCCACTTACCGGAAGAACAAAAGGCAATCCTCAATAAGCGTTACTCCAGCCTGACCCTTGCCCCCGAAAGATTAAAATTCATCGACCGCATGGTAGCCGACAGCCGGCAAGTGGCGCTCAATCATACGGCCGGATTGTCTCTGCCGCAACAGACGCAGATGAGCCTCTTCGCTTCTTTCGCCATACTGGATAAAGAGAACCGGTATAAAAACAAGATGCAGGAGATCATCCGGAGACGCCTGAAAGCTCTGTGGGATAATACCGGATTCTCACTGGTGGACGATCCGCTGCGTGTAGGATATTATAGTGAGATAGATATGCTGGTGTGGGCTAAGATATTCTACGGAGAAGAGTTTGTAGACTACCTCAAGAAAACGTACAGCCCATTGGATGTTGTTTTCCGCCTCGCCAACGAAACCTCATTGGTATTGCTGAACGGTGGCGGTTTTGCCGGACCGGAATGGAGCGTACGTGTATCACTTGCCAACCTGAATGAAAAGGATTATGTCAAAATAGGCCAGGGAATCAAACGGATACTGGATGAATATGCCCAGAGATGGCAGGAATCACGGAAATAAAATCCTGAATCTTGTCAGTCCGTCGGCGTATGTACGCAATGAAAACGTACAGCCATGGCGGCTTAAAACTTCACGGATAAAGACCAGGCCGATACCTTGTCCGTTGGGTTTGGTAGAAAAGAAGGGACTGAAGAGCTTTGCTTCAGTCTCTTTTGTTATGCCGGGCCCATTGTCCACTACTTCGATAGCAGCAGGTGATGAGGTGCGGATGGTAATCTGACCGTCTTTCCCGATACTTTCAGCCGCATTTTTAATAATATTCACCAATACCTGCTCAAACAGGGAGGCATCCAGTTTCACATCGTCCAATGATTCATCACATATCAGTTGTAACCGGATATTCCGGTCATTGCACATCCCCTCCATAAAGCGTTTGCAACTGAATGCAAGGTCATTCAGGTTGATCGGAGTAAGACGGGGATCGGGAATTTTCACCACGTCGGCAAAACGGGTAATGAAACGGCTCATAGAAAAACAACGCTCGGTACATACGCGCATCACATCGCAAATATCCTCCATACCATCCGACTCAGACAATGCCTGTTCGACTGTATCCAGTGTAGAAGTAATCCCTGCCGTTGTATTATTCACTTCGTGCGCGATCATACGGATCACTTTCTCGTATGCCTTTTTCTCCGCTTTCATCACTTCGTCTGTCAATCCTTCCATCAGATAAAAAGGATGCTGGAAGCCGCGGTCCACAAACGAAGAATGAGTACATTTATAGATATTTGAATCATTCAGTCGCACGGTGCTGGTTTCTCCCTTCGGAATGGCAGCCAGTTCTATGGCAAGCGGCGAATCGATCTCAGACAGTTTCCTGCCTTCGGCTTCTTCCGGACGGACTCCCATCATCTTCATCGCCATCGGGTTTAGTTGGGATACCTCTTCATCCAGTGTCATAATGACAACACCCATAGGTGAAGCGTTAATCATCAGATCAAGAAAATGATTCTGTTCACGCAACCGGAGACGCTCGTTTTTCAGTTGATCCATCATACGGTTGAACACATTCACTACCCGATCGGCTTCCTGTTGGCCTACGTGGCTCAGGCGGCTGCTGAAATCCTGTTCTCTCAAAAGTTCCATACCACTGCCAATCGTATTCATTGGTTTCACTATCTTCCGGTAAAACAAAATCAGATATAAAACGAGGAACAGCATCAACCCTTCTGCGATATAGAGATATTTCGCCACAATGGTTTCGGATACATAGAACAGAAAGCCCATAATGGAAAACAACAGAAAGATAAGTATGAAGAAAAATCCTTTTACCGGCATGTGATTGATGATTAACGATTAAAAAGTAATGATAAGCAACGAGTCACTTATCACTGATATCATATTTCTCCAAACGACGGTACAATGCCGCACGGCTGATACCTAACGCTGTAGCCACCTGGCTCAGGTTCCCTTTATAACGCTCCAATGCCTGAAGAATTGTCTGTCTTTCGATTTCATCGAGTGTCATTCCCGCAAACGAAGAGGCAGTTGACGTACTTTCATCATGTCGCTGGTACTGACTCTCGAAATCGGTTGCATCCAACACTTCCTTGCCACTGACCAGAATCGTACGCTCCACCAGATTTTTCAACTCACGGATATTGCCCGGAAAAGGCAAACGACTCAGGAAGTTCAATGCATCCGACGAAAACTCCGTACGGGGTAGGTTGTTGATCTCAGCCTGACGATCGGCAAAGTGTCTGGCGAGTAACGGTATATCCTCTCTGCGCTCTCTCAACGCAGGAAGTTTTATGGTTATCAGGTTAATGCGATAGAACAGATCTTCACGGAAAGTGTGTTCGCTTACCATCTTGGCCAAGTCGGCATTGGTAGCCGAAACAACCCGTATATCCGTCTTACGCGGACGGCTGTCACCCAGTACTTCAAAAGTCTGGTCCTGCAATACCCGCAACAGTTTCACCTGGCATGAGGGATCGAGATCGCCGATTTCATCCAGAAAAATAGTTCCTTTATTCGCCATCTCAAAACGCCCCATACGATCGGAAGTGGCATCTGTGAAGGCTCCTTTTTTATGACCGAACATCTCACTTTCAAACAGACTCTGGGATATTCCTCCAAGATTGACTTTCACAAAAGGCTGACGGGCACGCTGACTGTTGATGTGGATAGCCTCGGCTATCAGTTCTTTACCGGTTCCGCTCTCACCGGTGATCAATACCGAAGCATTGGTTCGTGCAATACGAGCCACCGTATTCAACACCTCTGTCAATCCACGGCTCTTGCCAATAATATGGCTCCGGTTCAATGAACCGCTTTGCTCCTGAAGCGTATCCTTCGGAGTTGCAGTAAGCTCCAAAGCAGTCTCTATGCGTTGCAGCAATGCGGCATTATTCCAGGGCTTGGTGATAAAATCGAATGCACCGGCCTGCATTCCCTGTACGGCAAGTTGGATACTACCCCATGCAGTCATCAGAATTACAGGAACATCGGGACGAAATATCTTGACCTGCTTAAGAAGGGTCAATCCCTCTTCTCCGGAAGTGGAAAGTGTAAAATTCATATCCATCAAAATCAGAGAAGGAGCTTCCGAACGGACTACTTCCATCGCCTCACGCGGACCGGGTACAGTTACCACTTGGTAACCGGCACGTTTCAGCATGAAACTCAACGAGGAACGAACTCCACTATCATCATCTATAATTAAAAGCATAAGTGTTATTTTTTTGATTTGCAAAACTACTCTTTTTGGGGTTAAAACCAAACTAATTCTTCACAACATCATCAAAATCGGCTTCCAGTGGTGTATTATTCTGGAAGTCCCACAGCGTCAGACTGCGGAGCTGATAAAAATAATACCAGTACCAGTAGAGTTCATTGATATGTTTCTGCCGGGCATCATCTTTCGAATTCTGGGCATCATTCAGGTCGAGTGTATTGATTTTACCTATCAGGAAAGTCTCGATACTGGTTTTATAACGCTGCTGTGCAATCTTATCCGCTTCATTGGCAATAGAAAGTTGCTGTGCCTGATTATTAAAATTCTCTACAAGCAGGAAGATGTCCTGATCAAAGTCAATTTGTTCTTTACGTATTTTGGATAAGGTAACTTCCCGGTTACTCTTGGCTACACGCACTTTTCCACGACGCTTTCCCCAATCAAGAATCGGAATCTTCACACCGACCTCTACCACTTGGTTATCGAGTAATTTTTGATAAGAAGCAGAGAAATCCTTATTCAGTCCGGTATATCCCACGTTTGCGAAAAGATCGATACTACGAAGATTGCCACGTGCGGTAGCCACTTCGTAATCAGCTTCCAACTGCCGGCGACGTATGTTATGAGCGAAAGAATTGCGCTCCAATGCTTTATTCAGCACTTTGTTGTATTCCATTTTAAGATCGGGTGCTGATTCCGGTATTACCGGCTCCAATACCTGATCATCTCCTATTGCCAGGAAAGAGCGCAGCCGGAACATATTTGCATTCAGATTGCTCTGTGCATCGGTAACGGCAGCCCGGGCTTTCAATGCAGCCAGTTTCAATTGTAAAAGCTCATTTTCGGAAATTTGCCCCATCTTTCGTTTCGCTCCGGCCACCTCGTACAAGCGATCTGCATTTATCTGATTCTGGCGGGCGGTTCCCAGAGTTTCTTTAGCCAGCAGAAGATTAAAGAAGTAAGTGATCGCGTTCATGGTTACAGTCTCTGTAGCAGTGATAAAGGCTGCTTTTGCCTCTTCATAACGAACCGGCTCAATGCGGCGATTCCATTTCAGGTCATTCACTCCAAAGATAGGTTGAGTCAATTGTAAAGCGATAGGCACGGACATAAACTGCCGGTTTCCACCACTCCCCAGCTGTTTCACAAAGTCGAGTGAAGAAGACAGGGCTATCTTACCACCCGTAAACCAGATATTCTGATCAATGGAAAGCGTACCGTTCAGCCCTAACTTATTACTGCGGACAAAGGAGTAAGAGCCGTCTTCATTCTGATAACTGTTATATTGTTTTCCATAGCTTGGCAAAGTCCCGCTGAAATTTACTTCCGGCAACAAATCGGCACGGAACGTACGGTATTCCCAATAAGCTGTCTTCAACTCATTGAGAGCAACGGCTGCATCTACAGACTGTGTACGCGCCAATGCAATGGCTTCATTCAAGGTAATCTCCCGTGTTTCCTGTGCACTCAATGCCAACGAACAGAAGGCAAAAGCAGAGAGTAGAAAAGATCGTTTCATATAGAATTTGTTTATTTACCGGCAGAAAAGCAAACCCTGTGCCAAATATTGAGTGTTGCAGCGATCACTCCAACTCGCTATATAACATAAACATTCATTTGAAAGAGTTCAGTGTATGATAATCCTCACTCCACTTCCCTCTTGGTCACTCTTCACCTGTTCGTCATCCACCACTCCTTTTGTTCATCCTTCACCGTTTATCGTTCACCGTCTAAAATCAATCCTCCTTCTTCTGTCCGAAAATGAACAGTTTGTCCGCAGACGGACGCCCCCGGTGTACTTATTCACAAGTATCCGGCAAACGAACTGTGAAACGGGTTCCCTTTCCTTCCTTCGAAGTAACCGTGATGACTCCATTCAAACGTCCGATGATGGTTTGACAAATACTCAGTCCCAACCCGGCTCCCTGGGTAAAACTGTCGACTTTATAGAAACGTTCGAAGATATGCCTCAACCCATCTTCCGAAATACCTTTTCCGGTATCTTCTACAAAAATAGAAGTATATCCCGGCTCTTCCTCCGTATAACCGAATGTGATCGACCCTTGTGTTGTAAACTTGGCAGCATTGTTTATCAGGTTATTCACCACTTGTTGCAAACGGACATTATCCGTCACCAGATATTTTTTACTATTCTCCGGCAACTTCAATACCAACCGAACTCCGGAAGGCATGTTCAACTGTTGTGAATCGTATACATTCTTCATCAATAACGGAAGATTGTGCCCGGCAAACTGGAAATCCATCGTACCGGACTCTATACGGGACAAATCGAGAATATCATTAATAAGTGCCAGTAACAGGCCACAGTTTTTATTGATTGTCTCAATAAACAACTTTACCTCCTCTTCGGTAAATCCACTGGTATCACTCAACAAATCGGAGAAGCCCACGATGGCATTCAGCGGTGTACGTATTTCGTGACTCATATTAGCAAGGAATGCCGATTTAAGCTTATCTGCCTGAAGTGCTTTATCGCGGGCTGCGGTCAATTGCTCTTCGGTAGTCTTATAGCGCTGTATACTCTGACATACGCCCAGAATGCTGTAAGGTGTGTCTGTCGTAAGTCCTGCAAGCACCGAAGTACGATATTCCCACCATTCGTATCTGCCGTCACCGCTAAGCTGGCGGAAACTCATACGGGTACTCTGGCTCAGACCTGCCAATGCACGGTTAAAGAGTTCGAACGCCAACTCCTGATCGTCCGGATGAACCATCCGGTCCATCTCATTCCGTGAAATGGTGGTCTTGTTCTCTGCAAACCCGAAGCGTACCAGAAAGCCCGCAGGAAAAGTAAATAAACCGGTACGGATATTATACTGCCAGGGATAGATGGAGCTTTCGTCCACCGCCATACTAAAGAAACGTTTTTGCATCTCTTCATCCGATATATTACGGGCCGAAAGGGCCATTCCGGTGATTTTACCATGTGCCCGGATAGGAACGATCTCACCCGAAACAGGAAAATAGCTGCCACTGTGGACTTCCTGCATAAACGAATTTTCGGGAATGACCACACTGCCCTCTTCAGTTACCACCCGCTCGAGCATGGAACGGAGAATCTCTTTACCATTATTGTAAATCTTGAAGATACTGCCTGCCGGTAATCCTTCATAAGGACGCGCGGCTTCATCCTTAGGCAAATGCAGCATTTTCAGTAAAGAACGATTCGTAAAATGAATACGGAGATCGGTATCGTACGTGATCACACCGTCACGGATAGAATGGAATACATTATCGAATTCATCACGTTGGGCAACCAACCGGTTTTGTATCAGTAAACGGGTCTGGGCATGGATGCGCCGACGGGATTCGCGGCGGTTGATGCGATACAGCCACACTATCAAAAACACCAGTAAAGCTAATATCGAGCTATACAGTAAGATATAGAGCAAACGATATTTCTCTCCGTATGGTTCGTTGATAATGGTTCCTCCAATAGCCTGCACCTGCTTGGGATTTACCTTGAAAAACACCAGCTGCTTGAAATCATACATAAAATTCAAGGGAGATTCAATAATCCCCACTTCCGAAGGAGTCTTCCCACGTAACACATCGGAAGCTGTCCGCCCCACCTCACGTGCAGAAGTATATGAATCGGCATCATAAGCCCCGAAGGCGCCATTAGTCAATGCAAGATTTTCACACGAAAAGAAAGGAGCTTTTGAATTACGTCCGATGAATGACATAAAAGGCGACCATTTAGGGGCAATAATCAGTGTCCTGTGCGTATTGCGCGGATAACATGTGGAAGCTATGATTTTGTTGGTTGTATCCGTTTGCGAATTATAGAAAGTTACCGTATATTCCGGATGCTCTTTCACAAAGCCATTCCATTCGTTCATAAAGTCGTCTCTTCCTTTAGAACTCAGAAGGCTGTTGTCAGAGATACAGACTACTTCCGTCCGACTCGGGAAAAGGCGGTTCGCCTGCCTCAACAGCTCCCCGAAATCCGGATTTGCCGTATATCCACACACATTGGGTAACGAATCGATCAGACTGCCTTCCGGATATTTTATATTAAAAAAGACAACAGGCAACTGTAAAGGCAATGAATCCCCGCAAGTCAACAAAGTATGGAAAGCCTCGTCACTGACAGTAACAATCAAATCCGTTCCCCGTTCGCGGGCTCGTTCGCAGAAACGCCGCATAATAAGTTTCTCTGACTGATAAGTCCAGAAATTGGCATCCAGAAATTCTGTTGTCACATTCACTTTCAGTCCGGATTCGCTGAATCCTTCTTTCAATCCCTTGGCCAAATCGCCATGCCAAGGTGTTTCGGAAGCATACGACTGAATGAAAAGAACATTATAAATGCGTTCCGCAGCAGTGGATATTTCTGTGAGAAATAAAAAGATAGATATAAGAAATATAGTATACGATCGTCTGTTCATAGTAAAAAAACTGCGTTGTATCAGGATTATGGACGCAAATATACGTTATAATCTTGAAAACAACGCAGATAGATTACGATTTATTGCAATAAGCTTTTATTCCTCACGCAATGCTTCTGCCGGCTGGATTTTCATGGACTGACGGGCCGGGAACCAAATGCCGGCCAATATCATCAATGCCATCAACAGCAGAGTAATACATTCGCACAATACAAAACGCCCGACAGTGAACGTGGAGAATTGCCACGAAGGTGTCAGTTCGCTTTTGGCAATATAACAGTCAATGCCCAGTGCCAACGGAGTGACCAGAAGCAGCATGAACCAGCCTTCACTGAGCAAACGGAAAAAGACACTCTTCTTGCTGCCGCCTACCGCCATCATTAAAGCCATCTCTCCTTTACGCTGCTGCGTCCGGAACCAGAAAGTGCCCAACAATCCCAGGAAAATATTAAGCAGCAAAAAGCTCATCCCCACCAAATAGTTTCGTAAAGTATTCATATCGTCTAACTGGAAAGTACGACGAATATTCTGGAATGAATTTACTTTCGATAAAAAGACATTCCCCACTCTGTATTGGGATGGTGCGTCTTTCATTAACCGTTCGGCGAATCCGGCAGGTTCACCATCACTGGTACGCAGACAGATTTCATTGCCATATGCTAATTGATCCTCCCGCAATAATATTACTACCGACCGGCTATAGCAAGCGGCCGAAAAATCATCGTAACGAATCACTTCAAGTGCGGCAGACAACTTTGTACCCCGGGCTGTATCCTGATCCAAACAAAATTCTTTGCCAATATAATCTTTTAAGTCTATATGATAACGGGATTCAAAAAGATTACGCGATGCCATAAAAGTACCCTCTTTCAGCAAAGCTCCCAATTGTTCCGGTGTTTCTCCGTTAGCTCCCCGATAACGGAATACACGGAAAAAGTCAGGGGTCACCCACCGCCGGATATTATACTTCCTTTCCATAGTATCCAGACGTACTTCCATACCACTGTTACTGCCATTGTAAGGAAAAGAATTTTGTGACATACTGACTGCCTCTACTCCGGGACGACGACGCAAACGATCTAATAACTCACGTATATCGGCATTATTTTCCTCTTCCGTACGGCCGGCTATATAATCGGGGCTTTTTTCCGTGAGATAATTAAATTCAACCCTGTAAGTATTCTCTATATCAAAACCACGAGGCTCAAAATAAGTATAAAGAGTGACAAACATATAGTCGACCACATACCAAAGCACAATACTTACTAACAGTAACTCTACGAACAACCACGCATTCGAACGCCGTTCATTAACTATTTGTTTTAATAATTTTTTATTCATCGTTCATGTAGTGTTTAAGTGAGTTTTCCGCTAAGAGCATTTATGATTGACATCCGGGATGCCCGCCAAGCCGGCCACCCGCTGCTGAGCAAGTTTAGCAGCAGACAAAAGAGCAGAGCATAAATAAACGTAGAGAGTTTGAAAAGCATCTTCCACTCAATGACCGGAGCCGTATTGAGATACATCAGCCGTGAATCGGCAAAAAGTGTACCGCCCCACACATAGGAAATCAGCAAACAGAACAATAATCCTACAACACCCGCCATTAAAGTCAACACCAAATTCTCAGCAACAATCTGTCCCATCACCCCTCCGCGGGTAGCACCGAACGAACGGCGCACGCCGATCTCCGCCACACGCTGTCGCAGACGGCTGTGAGTCATCGAACTCAGGTTAATGGCAGGAACCAACAACAAAATAAGGAAAATGATCACTTGTTGGCGAAAATAACCCGCCATATCCGGTTGCTCATTTGCCCACTTATGCTGTGACATGGTCAACTGGTCATCCGGCTGCCCCCGGTAAAAAACAAAATAATCTCCCAATCCGGCATTATATGCCAAACGATGTCGTTCACACTCTGCCCGAATCGCATCAAAATCAGAAGAACTACGAGCCAGAATCACAACCCGCATCGCTCCCATGATACCATCACTCCATACATTATCCCCTCCTGTGATATTAGTTGAAAGATATGGGACCCATATTTGTGCATAAGCCGTCGAAGCCATTGAAGAGACATCTTTCACGACTCCGCTTAACCGGTAAGGGGCATCGTTCACAAAAATCTCTTTCCCGGCCACATTTGTAGCAGTACCGAAAAGAAGGCGGGCCACACTTTCTGTTATAACAGCCACGGGCAAACCCGATTTAGCTTCAGCATCCGAATAGGGTTTGCCGTCGATAAACGAAAAGTCGAATATACGCCAGAAAGCTCCGTCTGTCTCAAGTGCATCAACTCCTGTACGCACTCCCCGCGACAAAGAAACCTGCATCGTTCCGGGAATACTATATATACTGACTTCTTCGGGAGTTTTTAATCCTTCGAAACATCCCTTCGCCGTTTTTATTCCCATTGGGCCGTTACTTGATCCGTCGTCACTCCAGGTTTTGTTGCCTACACTCATCTGTTTGACGTGTAACAAGCGATTCCGGTTACTTTCAGGAGCAAAAGGAACCGTCTTTATCTGCTGTTGCATCACCACTACCATAATCAGGCAAATGGTCAGTGCAGTGCCCAGCACACTTATCGTAGTCAACAATGGTTGTTGCTTAAGTTGCGACAGGGCCTGCTTGAAATATTGTTTAATCATTGTGTTCTCTTTATTCTCCTACTTTCAATCCGCGTGTATTAACCCCTCCGACTCCACCTTTAGAAATATCAGCTTTACGGGCTTTACCTTTTAGGGTCATGCTTCCTACACCGTCGGCACGAGCTGTCAGTTCATCACAATCCACCCGGATATTGACACTGCCTACACCATCCAACCGTACTTTGAGAGTTTCACAAACCAAATCACTAATTTCAGCACCGCCTACTCCCGAAAGAGTTATCTTCAATTGATCCAACCGAAGTGCGGTCCGGCAATTGAAGCTGCCTACTCCCTGCAATTTTACACTCTTCAGATCAGGAGCGGCAATATACAGTTTAACATTTTTGGAATTGCTGTTATTCTCTTTATATCCAATCACCAAAGTCTCTTTTTCCACTTTCGTTGTAGTTTCGGATACATATCTCTGCGGGCCCTCTATCCGAACAGAACAACGATCGGACTGCGTAAAAATGATATCTCCGACTGCATCCAGACGGATAGAAGAAAAACCGGGAACTTTACGGTTATCAACAATGATTCCCTTACTTCCGGTAGTTTTACCACATTGGCAATCATCACTGCATTGAGCCTGTATCATATTGAAAGTTGCCCCCATTGTGAGAGCTAAAGCCACTAACATTACTCTTATTTTCATCGTTTCCTAATTTTGAGATGAATGACTGTATTATGATTATTATTGTACTTGCCGTCCGTCAAAGAACCGAATGGTGCGTGAAGTCTGTTTGGCCTGCTCCTCGTTATGGGTCACCATCACAATGGTACGTCCGTCTTCTTTATTTAACCGGTGAAGCAACTCCATTACCTCAGCCCCCATCTTGGAGTCCAGATTTCCGGTAGGTTCATCAGCAAGGATAATCTCTGGATTGCCGATAATGGCACGGGCAATGGCAACGCGCTGACACTGACCACCGGAAAGCTGTGTGGGGAAATGCCGCATACGGTGAGTCAAACCGACTTTCTCAAGCACCTCCTGAGCCAGTTTCCGACGTTCGGAAGAGCCCATACGGCGATACAGTAACGGAAGCTCCACATTATCCAGTACATTCAGGGAATTAATCAGGTGAAACGACTGGAATACGAATCCAAGTGTCTTATTACGGAAAGCTGCCAGTTCCTTATCTTTCATGCCTTCAGTGTGTGTACCGTTTATCTCTATGGTTCCGGTAGTAGGTGCATCCAGCAACCCCATAATATTCAGCAAAGTCGATTTACCACAACCGGAAGGTCCCATTATGCTCAGGAACTCACCACGGTCTACTGTTAGGTTCACATTTTCAAGAGCCACTGTTTCGATTTCGTTCGTACGGTAGATTTTCGAGAGAGAAGTCAATGTAATCATAAACTTATGGTTTTAAATTATTTCTTTTTATTAAGATCATGTTCAAATGACATGCCAAAGAATTAATACACTTATAAACAGCCACTTAATATTTGGGCAGAGTGTCCGATAATGAACACTCTGCCCACAAATGAACTCTCTTTCTTATCAAAAATGAACGTTTATTCCTCGTGTAATGCTTCCGCCGGCTCGATCTTCATGACTTGATGAGCGGGTAAACAAACTCCTATAACAATCATTATAACTATCAACACGAACACAATGGATTGAACAACCAGAAAACGCATGGCAGTAGCAGGCATTGTATCGGTCAGTATCCCCATAATAGCAAGATTGGCATTAATAACTGCAGACGGAACAATGGCTAATACCAATAAAAGAATTCCTTCACCAATCAACAGAATTCTGAGATTTGCACGGGTAGATCCCAAAGCCAACCTAAGTCCCATCTCCGAACGGCGCTGTTGCGTACGTATCCAAAACGTACCGATCACTCCCATCAGAATATTCAGTAAGAAGAAGCCCAAAGCGGCAATCCGGATTTTCACATCATTTATCTTCCCGTTACTCCTATAATAGTTCTCGCGGAGATCATTGAAAGAGCTTATATCCAAAAGATAAAAATTACCGGTACGAAGCTGTTCCTTCAAGTCTTTGCGGAAACGGGATGAAAAGTCCACCCCATCCACATCTGGACGAACACGGGCACAGAACTCAACATTATTTCCCCTCCAGCCTAACAAAGTTGCTTCCGAGTAGCACTCGATATACGCAGGATAAACCGGAAAAAAATCGTCAAAACGCATGGTCTTGCAAATGCCACGGATAATATTTGTCGGTTCTGTCTCACCCCAATTCTTAATCCCTTTACCTAATATTTCTATTCCGCTTTCGGCAAATTTACGTTCGGTTTCAGCAGAAACGATCCACGTATTTTCCTGAGTAGCTGCCTCGACAAGCGACTCTGTCTCCCCCTGTTTATCCGTAACACAGAACACTCGAAAATAGTCGGGCGATACCTTATATGTGTATCCGTGTACCCAAGTAGTATCTATTCCTTTTCCACCATTAGAACTATTCTGATTATAAGGATGCGAACCGATACTCAATGATACAGCCACTACTCCCGGATAGGCCCTGATACGTGACAGAATAGAAAACCACTGTTCGATTTTCAAACTATCCGTATCACCTGGTTTATATTCTTTTCCATCAGGAGGTATAGAAGCAAGTTTTATCCTGTAAACATGCTCAGTATCAAAACCAAGCGGAATGGTATACAGCCTTCCCGTTACATAAAGGTAATCCATCACGTAAAACAGACAAACTGAAACTAAAATCAATTCAATCCATAACCATGTGTTGACCGAACGTTGCGCCCATATCTGCTTCAATAAATGTTTAATCATGATTTCTTCTATTTAATGGCATTAACAATGTTAGCACGAGATACACGAATTGCCGGAATACCCGCACTCAACAAATTCATCAACAGGCAAAACAACAATGCACACAAAAAAACAAACGGGTGAATGACCATGCCCACCGACACTTGAGTGTCCACTCCGTAATATCCCGACATAGAAGTATTAAGCAACCAGTCTCTCATACAAAGCACAGCTATGTACGAGAAGATCAATCCTAAGGCACCACCTATCAACGTGATGACAAGATTCTCGGCGAGTACTTGTCGAAGAAGTTCTCCACGCGTAGCACCGAAAGCACGCCGCACTCCAATCTCCTCCATACGCCGCCGCATACGTGAAAGTGTGATTCCGCTCAGATTGATGGCAGGTACCAACAACAGAATGACAATCACCAAAATGTAAATAATCACCAACCGTGATGTATCCGGATTATCAAACGGATTATCCCGGGCCAAAGCCATTAGACGGGTATCGGGAGCACCGCCGAGCAGCAACTTAAATTCTTTCTGATTGGCGTTCATCCGATCTACATTCCGTTGTGCTTCGGCACGAACTGTATCCAGATCAGCTCCTCGAGATGCCAGAATATGGCACGAATATCCACCCTGCAAACCATCGCTGACACTTCTCTCATAATCCGCCAACGCAGTATAGGGAGCCCAAGCTTCAGCATAAGCGGCCTCGGCAAGTACCGACACATCCGCCACTACCCCACAGACAGTATAGTCGACAAAACCCAATGAAACTGTACGCCCCACCACATCATCTGTACCAAACAAGCGGCGAGCCAACGAACGAGTCACCACCAACTTCTTCTCACCGGACACAAACTCTTGCCCATAGGGCTTGCCATGCAAAAAGCGAAAACCAAATACGCGCCAAAATGCATCATCCGTATAACTAACTGTACATTTCACTTCCTGAGTTCCGTCAGGAGTAGCTGCCAGAGAGGTCATACTGTAATGTACGGCACTTACTGCCTCTGCAGTAGTCATCGGATAGAAGCACTCTTTAATGGTACGCAGTGACAACATATTACCTATATTCCATCCTTTATCTTCTATTTTCTGGGCTATAGACATTTCAACTGATAGAGTTCGGTCACGATTGATCTCCGGTTCGTAATTGGCAGTTCTTACCTGATAAATCAATACAATACACATGATCATAGCGATAGCTAATGCCGTACCGATAATGGCAATAGAACTCAATAGCCTATTTTGCTGTAAAAGAACAAGCGATTGCTTTAAGTATTGCTTAATCATAGTTCAGATTTTTATAAAGCCGATCTAATTATCTTCGACACCTATTATTGCACTTGCCGTCCGTCAAAGAACCGAATAGTGCGTGAAGTCTGTTTGGCCTGTTCCTCGTTATGGGTTACCATCACAATGGTACGTCCGTCTTCTTTATTTAACCGGTGAAGCAACTCCATTACCTCAGCCCCCATCTTGGAGTCCAGGTTACCGGTAGGCTCATCAGCAAGGATAATCTCCGGATTACCGATAATAGCACGGGCAATGGCTACGCGCTGGCACTGACCACCGGAAAGCTGTGTGGGGAAATGCCGCATACGGTGAGTCAAACCAACTTTCCCAAGCACCTCCTGAGCCTGTTTCCGACGTTCGGAAGAGCCTATACGACGATATAATAAGGGAAGCTCTACATTGTCCAATACATTAAGAGAATTGATCAGATGGAATGACTGGAACACAAAACCAAGCGTTTTATTACGGAAGGCAGCCAGTTCTTTATCCTTCATCCCTTCCGTGTGTGTGCCGTTTATTTCGATTGTTCCGGTTGTAGGCGCATCCAGCAACCCCATAATATTTAATAGAGTCGATTTGCCACAACCGGAAGGTCCCATTATGCTAAGAAATTCACCGCGATCCACTTTCAGGTTCACATTCTCGAGAGCTACTGTTTCAATCTCGTTTGTACGATAGATTTTTGAGAGAGAAGTTAATGTAATCATAACTTTAATTTATTTAGATGATTCGTTTTGTTCCATTTTGGCTTATATGAACAAGACATGTCAAATGGTATGCCAAAAGAATAACATCCTCATAAATTGCACATTAAACTAACAGAAGGATGTCCGATAATGAACATACTGCCCGTTAACGAACTGCCTGATTTACTTATCCTCCGGAACAATCTCATTTAAGCAAGCCAATGCATTGAGTGTACGCGGATAACCAATGTAGGGCAACAATTGAGTAATGACAGTCAGCAACACAGATTTATCATTGCCAACATTTATATTGCCTTGAATATGGCCTTTGACCTGCGCCTCACAGCCACCAAGTGACACAAGGATGGCAAAAGTTAACATTTCACGCGTTTTTACATCCAGAACCGGACGCGTTTGATAATCACCGAAACAGTTGGCGGAAAGATATTCCTGAAAATGCAATTGTCCTTGGGGTGCGGTTTCATACATTTTGTCTATTCGTTCGCCAAAAATGGATTTCTGCAAAGCAAGTCCCTTCTCCATACGGTTTTCGGAAGTTATCACCGCCTGTGGCTCCAAAGGCAACTTCACTCCTTTTGACGACAAGAATCCATTGGCTATAGAAATCAATTCCGCAACCTTTGCCATACCCACATAAGGAACGGCATGATAAAGCACTTCTTTTATTTCAAGCGGGGTAACTCCGTTGACAAAAGCGGCCTGGAGTGTTTTTTGATACTCTCCCGCAGTACTCATGGCAATGGTGGAAGCCATTGTAACCAAAATCCGCATACGAGTATCCAAATCACCATATTGCTGTGTTTCGCCAAAAGCAAAATTAGTGAATATTTCCTCCAGTTCGGGATCGGTCTGTGCAAGGTTGTTTCCGAGATTGATAAACCTCGTCGTGCCATTGCGGGAAACACTCGTTGCAGCTATCCCTTGGGGGGAAGTTGCCTCAGCGTATGCCTGATCATCTACAGGTTCCAACCAAGTATTTTGGTTGGTTTCAGGATTACATTCGATGGCCAGATGCGAAAACCAACTGTCAGGGGCGGCTCCATGCCAATGCACTACATCCGGAGCTATCTCCACTACATCTCCGGGCAGTAACAGACGGGCATTTTTCCCTTTTTCCTGATAATACCCTCTTCCTCCGACAGCTATCAGGATTTGTCCGCCCGTATGACTGTGCCAATTGTTACGGCATCCGGGTTCGAAAGTCACATTGCTGACAGGGCAATTCAATTCATCATTCTGCGTCAAGCGTGCCAGATAGGACTGCCCTATAAAAAACTTCGCATATTGCACGTTTGCATCTCCTATGGGAAATACACTCGGATTTTGGAGAACTTCTTCTTTTTTCATATTCTGTGCTTTTAAAGAATTTGTGGTATAGCACAGCAACGTTATCATTGCCGATGCCCATATAAAATGTTTCATTTTCATAAGATTATAAATTTATGATGCAAATTTAGGCACCTTTCCGTTCTCATCGTATACCCGGATTACGGATGTAATTACCTCAATTACGGATATTCTTACCCCTATTCCGGTTTTATTCCTCCAACTCATACTACATATGATGAAAATCCCTACATTTGTCACAGATAAATAACAATATGCCCTATGGAAGAAGTAATTAAGCTCAATTCGGTAGACCAGTATAACCAGATGTACGGTCTCGAAACATTGCACCCTTTGGTGACAGTAGTCGACTTGTCGAAAGCCACGTTGTTCCCCACACACTTCACCCTCAACTACGGACTGTACGCTTTGTTTCTGAAACAAACAAAGTGCGGCGATCTACGCTACGGACGGCAGATGTATGACTATCAGGAAGGCACAGTAACAAGTTTTGCCCCCGGACAGGTAGTAGAGGTAAAGGTGACTGACGGGATACGTCCGAAGTCACACGGTATATTATTTCATCCCGACTTGATACGCGGCACATCTTTGGGACAGGAAATCAAACAGTATTCATTCTTTTCATACGCTTCAAATGAAGCTCTTCATCTTTCGGACGAAGAGAAAAAGATCTTTCAGGATTGCCTGGATAAAGTCCAGTTGGAATTATCACGTCCGATAGACAAGCACAGCAAACGCCTGATTTCAAGAAATATCGAATTATTATTGGACTATTGCATGCGTTTCTATGAACGGCAGTTCGTCACACGTTCAAAAGTGAACAAGGACGTACTGGTGAAGTTCGAAGAACTATTGGATCTCTACTTCCAAAGTGAGCAGTCGCAAACCGAAGGATTACCCACAGTGAAATATTTTGCAGATAAGGTAAACTTGTCTTCCAACTATTTCGGCGACCTGGTTAAAAAGGAAACGGGTAAGACTGCTCAGGAATACATCCAGGGTAAAATAATAAATGTAGCCAAAGAAAAGATATTGGCTTCAGAAAAAACAGTCAGTGAGATTGCATATGAACTGGGATTCCAATACCCACAACATTTCACACGCATATTTAAAAAGAATGTTGGCTGTACCCCGACAGAATACAGGATAATTCAAGTATGATGGCCTCTTCCGGTAAAGAAACATTAGATATCAAAACGGTGCATCAATGCAACCGCTGCCTGGGATGCAAGACGCTGCATCCACAGGCAAGCATTATCCGTCTGGACCATACGAATGTGGAACAGCACAGCATTAAATTCGATTTTTACACAATACTGTTGATGGAGAACGACATAGAGGACTGCTGTTGTTGCGGACGCAAAGCTTATGACTATTCCAATGCGACAATGGTTTTCCTCCCTCCGGAACAAACCTTCGACATCCACAAAAACAGAGTACTCCCACAGCAGGGATGGTTACTGGCTTTCCATCCCGATCTGCTTTATGGTACCACACTTGAAAAAACCATTCAAGAATATACTTTCTTTTTCTACCGGAAAGAAGAGGCTTTACATCTGTCCCAACGCGAAAAGGATAAGATTATAGAATGCCTACGGGAAATGGACGAGGAATTACATCACCCGATAGACCGCCATAGCCAAACACTGATTTCACGATACATCGAACTATTGTTGGATTATTGTACCCGGTTCTACGAACGGCAGTTTATCACCAGGGAGAACAAGAATAAAGTGCTGCTCGACAAAACGGACCGTTTATTGGATGATTATATTTATTCCGGTAAGCTAAAGTGGGAAGGTCCGCCTACCTCCGCATATTGTGCTGAAAATTTAAAGCTCTCCGTTGCCTATTTTGAAGATTTACTCACGTTTGAAACCGGTAAAACCTTACCGGAGTTCTTCCAGTTAAAAAGAATGGAAACCGCAAAGAGAATGCTACTTGATAAAGAGAATACAATCAAAGCAATAGCCGGTCAACTGGGATTTTCTAACACGCAGTTATTCTGCTTGTTTTTCAAGAAAATTACGGGAGTAACGCCCAACGAATACAGATATTCGCAGAACTGATATTTAAAAAAGTTATATACCGTCCAAAGTTCTTTGAAATCATGTAAATGTGTCAAAACTCACCACAGAGAACACAGAGAAACACAGAGGAAAATTTAAAATATAAATAATCTGTGTTACTTCATGTCTCCTCTGTGGTAGAGGTATTTGCCGACCAATCCGGTTACTCGTCCCGCAAAGCATCCGCAGGATTCATCCGTGCTGCTTTTGAAACCGGAATATAAGTTGCCACAAACGAAACTCCCAGAATCAGAACATACGAAATAACCGATACAATAAGGAAGTGCAACACCGGACGATTCTGTATATAATCCGGGTTCGGATTATCCGGCGGGAAAGCAAAGCCATTCAGATATACTATTTGAAGTTGTACCAATGCTCCTACTACAAATGCGATAGTCACCATCCACCAGGCTTCAAAAAGAAACTGCCGGATCAATCGGTGGCGGTTAGACCCCATTGCCATATAGAGCCCTATTTCCTCCCGGCGGGCATTGCAACGCAGCCAAAAGGTACCCCCCATCCCCAAAAAGACACACAACAGAAAAAATAAAGCGAGAATGGTCTGCAACCGGATAGTCCCCGTAGTTCCCATATAATACTCAAAATTTTTACTTTCCGTCCTGAAATCCGTAAGCGATGCCAGATAATAGTTCCCAATCTGCATTCGGGGACGCATTTCACGTTTAAATGTCTCAGTGAAAACAGGTGAAGCGAGTCCATCACGCACCCGGAAACAAATCCGCACTCTGCCCGGAAGATGTTTCAATTCAGAAGTAGTCTTGAATATCAGAGGACCGGGTTGGTTATTACTTCTTATCTGTACGGGGGCGATTATAGCGGTCAACGGAAACTTACGGGTCGTATCTCCCCAATGCACCCATTTATTTTGCGGATATTTCTCGCCGAACAACTTCTCTGCGAGATCAGGAGTCAGGTAGATCCCCTGTTCTCCTTCCGCAAGTACCGGAGGAATTTGCCCTGTCCGTGCATCGTGTATACGGAAAACTCCAAAATAGTCGGTTCCGGAAAGGAAGGTCATCTGCTGTGAATATGCAAGGATCGTATCATTGAAAACCTGTCCTCCGTTCCAGCCCCCGCTTTGCGGATAAGAATTAAAAAGGCTGACAGTCACATTAGAAACACCCGGATAGCGGCGCACCTGATCTACGATGCGCATAAAGTCAATACGTTTCAGCGAATCGGAAGCCATCTCCGGTTTATATTTGGTATGGTTAGTTGAATATTCACCTATACTGAGCAGGTAAGTATCGGTAAGATCATAATGATCGGGCAATGCCTTATCGGATAATAATACGTACACAGGGTCGACTACTCCCCATAAAAAATAAGTCACAACCACCAGTTCTCCCAGAATCCATCCATTGGCAGCACGCTGGTTCCACAACTGGCGGAGTATCATCATCAGGTTCATATCTTTTATCTTTTTTCGTTAAGCGAATATACAATATCTTTCTTCAAAGCATGTAAAGCCGGAATCAGAGCCGACAATACATTCAGCACCAAGCTGACCATGAAGGTAATACCTATCACCACCGGATTCAGCAACATACCGGGAGTCAAGAAGCTATCGACTCCCTCGGGCATCACATCTACCGAGAAAGACAACAGGTCCGGAAGCCAGTTCCGGCCACAATAGACAATCAGATACGAAAGTAACAAACCAAACAGACCTCCGATGCCAGTAAGAAACAGATTTTCCCAAAATACCTGCAACAGAAGCGAAGTTTTGGAAGCACCGAAAGCCTTACGTATGCCCAATTCGGAAAGCTGGCGCTTCATACGTGAAGCAATCATTCCTGCCAGATTCAGTGCCGGAACAAATAATAAAGCTAACAGGATAGTGCCATACACTCGTAACAGCTCTCCCCAGTCGGGTGCCGAATTAGAATATTCATAAAAAATACTTTTCCAGTAAGATACCGGTTGCCCATGTAAATCGACACTGTATTTTTTCTGAGAATAATTATATTTGCGGAACACGTCACGTACCTCTGTAATTACCTTATCTTTAGCATCGACAGAAGGAGCCAACATATAGACATTCAGATCACCTACCAACTCATAGCCACCCTTATTATCCTTTATAATATCGGAATCAACCGTCAGTGGTAACCAAATATCCGCATACGTAGCAGGGGTAATGAAGGAAACATCTTTTACAACTCCACATACTCTATATTCATCGGAATCAAGAACAAAAGTACGACCTACCGGTGGAGTCTCTCCAAAAAGCTGGCGAGCCATTGTACGCGAAATGACAGCTTTTCGTAATCCGGAATCAAAATCGGCCTGACTAAACGGCTTGCCGTCTACAAAGGCAAATTGAAACACCTTCCAGAACCCGGCATCTACCAGCTTCACCTGTACCTCTTTCAAATCTCCGTCACCAGGCAGTTCAAGTAATGATGTACTGCGCCCATCCATAGATGCCCCTACAGCCTCGGTACTCTTCAGCGGATAATAAAAACGCTTCACTGCCTGAAAGGATACGTGCGAACTGAACCAATTCTCCTGGTTTTTCTGCTCTACAACAGTCATTCCTTTACTGACCAGGATACGGTTCCGGTTCTCTTCGGGATAGACCGGAGCCATCTTGATGTAACAGATGATCACCAGGCTCATGGTCATGGCAATCCCCAGTCCTGTACCGAGTATGTACACACTGCTGAATAAAGGATTCTGTTTCAGGAGTTGCCAGGCCTGTTTGAAGTATAATACCATCATAGCAATTTATTTTATTTATTGGTTATTCGTCCCGCAAAGCATCCACCGGATTGATGCGGCTGAGTTTGTGTGCCGGCATCCAGATTCCGATAGAAACAACAATCAACAGCAAAAGGTATACAATCAGGGAAACAGCCGCAAAATGCAGACCGAAATGGTTAATCCAATAAACAGGCATCGTCTCTTCCGAACCGATACAGGTAGTATAGAGACCATCCTTCAACGCATATTGCAAATAGAGCAAGCAGCCTATCAACGTCCCCAATGTGGTCAGCACCCAACCTTCGTATAAAAGCAGGCGGGTGATATGTGAAGGATTACCGCCAAAAGAAAGCATGATGCCCACCTCTTCACGGCGCGAACGGGTCTGCATCCAGAAAGTTCCGGCCACTCCCAAACAAAGGTTCACTAAAAAGAATATACCTAAAGCCAGGTTCAGGCGATACTGGTTAGTGATACCTTCAGAAAACTCATGTTGATCCTGAATGCTGCTGAAGGGCCGTACAGACTTCACATAATAGTTGCCTACCGTCAGTCCTTTATCCATCCACTCACGGAAGTGATGCAGAAAAGCCTTCTCCGACAGATTGTCGTCTATACGAAAAGCGATTAACGGAAGATAATAGTACATATAATCAGGAAACTCTTCAAACACGCATAACTCTATGGGCATGGGTTGCATATAACTCCGGTAACGAAGAGGGGCGATCACTCCTCCCACCCGATAGTCTTCATCATCTCCATTTTCCCCCAAACGACGTCCGTAAAGCGGTTTTCCATCCTTCAGCCGATACGCTACGTCCGCAGTCAATACCGATTCGGTCCAACGGAAGTCACGGTTATCCAATTGTTCGGCCGTCATACCTTCGGCTCCCTCCATCCCCATGGTCCGGAAATAATCGGTGTGGGGCATGAAAGTAAGACGGAGAGTGCGGACCGGAATGGTATCGAACATCGTATTACCGTTACTCGTGGAATTCGATGAAGGATATTGGCCATTCAAGATGAAAGTAGTATACTTTACTCCTTCATAATGTTTCAACTTGTCGAGCAACCGCTCAAAATTGGCTTTACGCGCCAATGTATCATTCTCTTCGATATGGAATTGCTCCGATTCGGCAGGGAACGATGCCAACTGAAGCAAGAAAAGATGATCGGGACGATAGCCCTCCGGCAGATTCCGATCGTGTGTCAACACTACCAACGGATCGACAATCACCCACGTGACGATCGATACCAATATCAATTCGGCCAACAGCCATCCGTTTTTCCGACGACGGGCCCAGAGGTTCTTTATTATAAGTCGTATCATGATTTATTTCTTAGTGTTAAGTGAGTCAATAATATCGTTGTGCAACGAGCGCCATGTGGGCCACCAGGCAGAGAGCAGGTTCAGTATCAAACAAAAAGCAAATGTTACGCAAAACATTAAAGGACTGAACAGCATTTGCGGATTGATAGCCACATCGACTCCGTCGGACACAACTGTCGGATATTTGTCGAACAGGCTAAATACCCAATTACGCCCTAACACAAGCAGCCCCCATGAAACAATAAGTCCCATCAGCCCGCCGATGCAAGTAAGAAGCAGATTTTCCCATAACACTTGATTCAATAATTGTTTCCGATTGGCCCCGAACGCTTTTCGTATCCCCATTTCCGCCAGACGATCGTCCATGCGACTGGATATCATCCCACTCAAATTAATAGCAGGCACTAACAACAAAGCCAAAAGAGCTCCTCCATACAGTTTAATGACCGACATCCAATCAATCTCGTTCGTATTGCCCTCTCTGAACCAAGTCTGCCAATACGGATCCGGCTGATGAAAAATATCAACTGTATATTCTTTCTGGGAAATATTGTATTTATGCACCATTTCATTGACCTCCGCATACAGTTTCGGCATATCTTCTTTCTGGCGAACCTTAAAATAAACGATATAGGTACCGACTTTATGACTGCCATCATTGTTACTGTCATATCCTGGCAAGCAAGAATAGGGCATATAGATTTGCCCGTAAGATGCCGGCAACAGATAACTGCCCTCACGTACCACTCCGACGACTTTAGACTCTTTGAAATCCAGTTTAAACGTTTGCCCAACCACATCGGTCCTGCCAAAAATGCGGCGGGCCATCCGGTCAGAAAGTACTACATTACGGATTCCACTGGCTAAATCCGCTTCCGAAAAAGGCTTCCCGTTCAAAAATTCAAACTCAAATAACCGAAAAAAATTAGGATCGGTATACTTTACCAAAGCCGGTATCTGCTCACCTCCCCCGGCCGGTTGTATATAAGCCCCCTCCCGGTTCAGAAAGTGTTCGTTTACAGCGGTAACCAGCTCCGCTGATTTCAGTGGGTAGAACCACTCTTTCAGCATTTCATAAGAACAGAGATATGAATTTCCGCCTCCTTTCACATGCATGGCACTCACCCCTTTCATCCGCATCGTCACCGAACGGTTCACTTCCGGATAAATAGGAGCTATTTTAATATAATACACAATGGCAATAATCATCGTCATGGCAATGGCAAGCCCCGTACCCAGTACATACAGACTGCTGAACAACTTGTTCTGACGGATCAACATCCACGATTGTTTTAAATAAAGTTTTATCATAGTATGTAATTTTAATAGTTATTCATCACGCAAAGCATCTACCGGATTGATGCGGCTAATCTTCCGGGCAGGTATCCAAATGCCGACTGAAACGACAATCAGCAACAAGATGTACACCATCAGGGAAGTTGCCAGGAAGTGCCAACCGAAATGATTGATCCAATAAGCAGGCGAAGCCACTTCGGGTGACCATGATCCCCAATTTGTGGAGTATAGTCCTTCTTTCAAGGCATATTGCAAATAAACAAGGCATCCCAACAGCGTTCCGATTGTTGTCAGTACCCATCCTTCACCCAGCAGCATCCGAACAATGTTTTGCGGCCGGGCTCCGAATGAAAGCATAATGCCGACTTCCTCCCGCCGTGTACGGGTTTGCAGCCAGAACGTTCCGGCCACCCCCAGACAGAGATTGATCAGAAAGAACAAGCCCAAAGTTATATTTTTACGGTATGTATCGGTAGTACCGGCACTGAACTCCTACTGTTTACGCAAATCGGTATACGACTGCACCGAATTCACATATATATTTCCGGCTTTCAACTCCTTCCCCGTCCAAGGGATGAAGTGATGCAAAAACACCTCTTCGGAAAGACGATCCCCGATTCGGAAAACAATCTGGGGCAAATCCGAATAATACCGTTCGGGCATAACCGACAGGGGATTCAGACGGACCGGCTGAGGTTGCATATAGCTTCGATAGCGAAAAGGTTTTATCACACCCGCCACCCGATATTCGGCAGTGCTGTCGTTGTTCCATGTCGTCCGCCCGGTGAGAGGACTCTCCGGATGCAAAAAGAACTCCGACGTATTGGCTGTCAGCACATATTCATCTTTATCAAAGATACGTTCGTCCAGCTCTCCGGCCGTCATCCCCTCAGCTCCTTCAAACCCCATGGTCCGGAAGAAGTCCGAACGGTTCAGGAAAGAGATCTGCCATGCCGACATATAGGTAGAATCTCCCTTAAACGTCTGGGGAGAAGTGGTACTGCTACCGGAATAAGGCATTATACGATTGAAAAAAAACGTAGCAGACTCCACACCTTCATAATTCTTCACCTGTTGAAAAATGCGGCCCAGGTTTTCCCTGCGGGACAGGCTGTCGTCTTCTTCGGGACGAAACTTCCCGGATTTCTCCGGCAAAGTCGCCAATTCAAGAACAAACAAATGATCGGAACGAAAGCCCTCAGGTAACGTACGGTCATGGGTAAGCACGACCAAAGGGTCCGCTATTTTCCAAGAGACAATACAAACCAATACAATCTCGGCCAATAGCCACAGGTTGCGACTGCGGCGCGCCCACAAGTTTTTCAGTATTAATTGATTCATGGCTATTTATATCTTTTCGTTGATGGAATATATGATGTTTTTACGCAGTGAATACCATGCGGGACAAAAAGCCGAAAGCAGGTTGAGCAATACACACGTACCGAACGCAAGGACAAACACAAACGGACTGAACAACATATCCGGACTTAGATTAACCTCCACTCCTTCGGGGATGGGTACCGGCCACGAATTGAACAAACCGAAAATCCAATTACGCCCCAACACCAGACCTCCCCATGACAACAGCAGACCGATAAAACCGCCTACACAGGTGAGCGCCAGATTCTCCCAAAGCACCTGTCCTAACAATACCGAACGATTGGCTCCGAAGGCTTTGCGTATCCCCATCTCGGAAAGACGTTGTTCCATCCGGCTGGAAATCATCCCGCCCAGGTTGATGGCCGGAACAAACAGGAAAGCAAGCAACAGCCAACCATGTATTTTGAATACGTTCGCCCAGTCAATCTCCGAATACCCCATTTGTTTAAGAGGATACTGCCAATAAGGAAGAGGCTGATTGTTCAAGTCTATTTCCAGATCGGGCTGAGAGTGGTTGAATTTATGAACCAACTCCTGTATTTCAGCACGTAGCTTCGGGGCATCATCCGCCCCAGGCAGTTTGATAAACACCTGATAAGGACCTACCATATTGGCCATTTTATCCCCCCGATCATAACCGGTTATACAAGTATAGGGCATATACACGTCGGCATAAGAGTCGCTGAGCATATAACTGCCGCTACGCACCACGCCCACTACCCGATAGTCTTCAAAATTCAGCGAGAACGTACGTCCCACCGCTTCTGTGTCACCCAATATCCGGCGGGCACCACTCTCCGAGAGCACTACATTGTGGATTCCGCTTTCAAAATCGGCCTGTGAGAAAGCCTGTCCGCCCAGGAATTCAAACGGGAACACCCGGAAGAATGCAGGATCGGTCTGTTTCACCATTACGGGAATTACATTCCCACCATCTTCGGGCTGTACATAATTTCCCAATAACATACGTCCCAAAACGGCCGTCACTTCTTCCGCGTTTTTCAACGGATAGATCCATTCTTTCAGCATATGATAAGAACAGGAGGACTTGGTCATAGAATGTTGCTCGGTGTTTTTTACGGCTACCGACGTCAACACCATCGTCTGAGACCGGTTCGTTTCGGGATAGATAGGGGCGATCTTTACATAATACACAATGACAATAATCATTGTCATGGCAATGGCCAGCCCTGTGCCCAGCACATAGAGACTGCTGAACAGTTTATTCTGGCGGATCAACGCCCACGATTGTTTGAAATAGAGTTTTATCATGTCTGTTCGGTACTAAATTTATTATTCATAATGCAGCGCTTCCGCCGGCTGCAACTTCATGGCCCGACGGGCAGGCAACCACGTGCCCAACGCAATGATCAGCCCCATCAGCAACAGTACCCCACCAAAACCGACAGCAAAACGCCACCAGGAGAAAGGAAGATTGTACAAATCGGGAATTTCCATGTGTATCATATTGAACATGACAAACAGCACCAGCGGAGTTACGGTGGTCAGCAATAACCACCCCTCGGCAGTGAAGAACCATCCTACCCGCCTGCGTGTACTGCCCAGTGCCATCCGCAGACCGGTTTCACTACGCCGTTGCTCGATGCGTAGCCAAAAAGTTCCCGTAATGCCGAAAAGCACGTTCAGCAAGATGAAAACGGACAACAGAAGGTTAATGCTGATTTTCCGCCATTCAGACTGCAATCGTTCACTGCGTTGTTGCTTCATATCCTTCATGCTGGCAACGTAGAGATTATTCTCCGTCAACTGGCTCTTCATCCGGTTTAGGAAAGTCCCCATCTGTTCCGGAGTCAAATCTTCTTTCATCCGCACGGTTATCTCCATATTAGCTACCCCGGAAGCATTCACCTGACGTTCCAGCTCTTTCGGTCTCATAGTAAAGAAAAGTTCGGGCTCCGGCTTCACAAACTCGGTCATACGAACCGGGACGGTCACTGCCGCAATGCGTATCTCCCGCATACTACTGCCGGGATAACATACTTTCTGTCCTACTGCCGACTCCTCACCGAAGAAATCTTTTTCCAGATCCGGAGTAATAAAATATTCCAACTGTTTTTTGTTCAATAATTCACTCAGAAGCTGTCCCTCACGGCTCCGGATACGAAATACATCATAAAATTCGGGAGAAACGGTATATTGGTGATAGGATTGCTCTTTGAACTTACCGCTATCGGCCGTACAAGGCATGATCTGTGTCCATGAATTACCTCCGGAATAGGGTGAGGAATAGAAAGCAACACAAGCATTATCCACTTCCGGGGCACGACGCAGGCGTTCAAGGATCCGGGCCAATGCTTCACCTTCGGTAGGAGCCTGAGTAGTGTCGCTGACATACTCGGCGGCATCTTCGGGATAAACATCAAACGAAAGCCGCCAGCAATTCGTGATATCATAGCCCAACGGACGGGAATAGGAATAGAACTGTACCACAAACATATCTACCAGATACCACAGCGCAACGAATACGACCAGAAGTTCCATCCATATCCAACCGTTAGAGCGGCGTTGGTTCCATATTATCTTAAATATTTGCTTTATCATAACGGGTCTTTGTTTTTAAAATTATTCCATATCATGCAACGCCTCTGTAATAGGCATCCGTGAGGCCCGCCAGGCGGGGATCGCGGCACTCAGCAAATTCAGTAACAGCGTGAAAAAGAAAGCCGCAACAAAAGTGAAGGGCTGTATCAGCATATCGTGTGTCAGAGCAATAGTTCCCGAAAAGAAAAACGACCTGCAAAGAGATAACAAGGCGTATGACAACACCAGTCCGATCAGCCCACCTATGCAGGAGATCAACAGGTTCTCGGTCATCACTTGCTCTACCAGCGAAAACGAACGAGCACCGAACGCTTTACGAACCCCAATCTCACTGCGACGTTTGCGAAACTGTGTCAGCGTTATACCTATTATATTCAAGGCAGGCAGGAGCAAAAGGAAAAGAACCGTCGCACCGGTAGTTTTAAACCATTCGCCCACTGTACCCCGATCGAAACCATTTGTACCCAGCACGGCCTGCCACTGGGTATAGGGAGAATACATATAGTCAAGTTTTGTGTTGGTAAGCGAAGCATTGAAAGCCGCCTGTAACTTCAGCATCTCTTTGCGGATCGGTTCGAAATCGGATGAAGAACGTGCCAGGATGCAGGAGGTAAACTCCCCCGTAGTTCCTTCGCAATAGTTAACATTTTCCTTTAATAAGGAGGAGTTGACCGTATAGGGCACCCATACATCTCCATAGGCGTTTTCGGCAGCTTGACTCACCTCTTTCACCACACCGCATATCTGATAATCGGCATAATTCATGCGTAAAGTCTGCCCTGTTGCTTCAACCGTACCAAATAACTTACGTGCCAGTTTATCAGAAATAACCGCTTGCCGTATACCCGATTCCCAATCGGCATGTGTAAAGGGGACACCGGAAAGAAAGGTGAAATCGAATACTTTCCAGAAGCCGTCATCGGTAAACTTAATCGTATATTTATCATAAAACTGCTGTCCGCGTATATTGACCGGAAGTTGTCTGTCGGTAAAAGCAGTCACTGCCTCGGGCGTCTGCAAAGGATAAAGACATTCGCGTACTACCTTGTGACTCATACCCCCATTATTGATGGGATTCCCGTCACTCCCGCATGCTTGCAGACTGTTGACAAAAAGGATGCGGTATCGGTTAGACTCCGGCGCATACGCAGAGAAATTTACTTGATAAACGAGGTAAACAAGCATCACTGCTGCCACCGACAAAGCGGTACCCGCTACAGAGATTCCATTTACGAAACGGTTCTCTTTCAGCAAATTATAAGATTGTTTGAGATAAATTGTTATCATAGTTTCACATCTTAAAAGGCACACAATCCACCTTTTAAACCAAAATTCCGTTGGCTTAAAACCAACAAGCCTTTGGTTTAAACCCTAAGGTGCCTTGATTTAAAAAGTTTTTTCGGCGTATTATTTCACTTTGAGTTTGTTCTTATTTTTGTAGTTGGTCATGTCGCTGACCACCACCTTGTCTCCCGGATTGAGTCCGCTCACCACTTCTACAAACTCAAAGTTCGAATCGCCCAGCTGAACTTTCCGTTTTACGATTTCATCGTCCGAAGTCATCACGAACAGATCGTATTCGCCGCGGCCTACATAATAAGAGGCATTGGCTATACGCAACACATCTTCTTTCACGGCATTCATCACATATACATCGGTCTTGAGTCCCGAACGCAACCGCTTGTTATTATCTTCTTTCAGTTGCACGGAGAAAGAGATAACTCCGTTCTTTGAAAGCGGAGTGACACTGCTTACGGTCCCCTCGAGTTTCTCACTGCCCACTTTCACAATAGCCTTTCCGCCCGCTGCCACACGGTCGCCATAAGTATCGGCAATCTCGCCATCCACTTTGAAATGACTCAGATCCGAAATGATAGCCACCTGCCCTCCTTGAGGAATCTGCGCACCGATCTGGTTGTTGATATAAGTAAGGATGGCTTTGCGCGGCGAACGTATCTGTGCATCGTCCAACGTACGCTTCATTTCGGCAAGTCCCTTACGGAACATGTTGAGGTCGAGTTCAAGCACTTTCAGGTCGGCGGCTGCTACCTGTTTCTCGTTGGCATATTGTTGTTTGAGTTGTTCCAATTCGAGGCGGGACGTATTGTAGCTCAATTCGGCCTGGCGTACCTTATCGGTCGTACCGGCTCCAAGACTGTCGAGGTATTGTTCGTTGCGAAGCTCCACCTTCATCCGCGCCAGTTTCATTTCCGACACTTTGATCTGCATGGCCATATCGCTCAATTTGGTCTGGCTGTTCACCTGCGCCTGATCGAGCTTATAACGTTTCATTTGCTCTTCATCCAGTAGTTTTTTATAGTCGGTTTCCGTACTTTGTAAGTCGAGTTTCAGGATGGGAGTACCTACATCTACACTGTCACCGCCCTTTCTATATACTTCCACGATGCGGGTGTTGATCGGTGAATTGATGATCTCTTCAAAAGCCGGAACCACTTTGCCCGAAGCACTGACACTGACCTCGATCGTCCCCTTGTCAACGGTAGACAACACGAGATCCTTCTTCTGTACTCCCGTACGCAACAACGAAATTAGTAGGCTAATGCCTACTATCCCGATAATACCGATAGCCGAAAAACGAATAATCTTTTTATTACGCTCTTTATTGCGCACCTCTTTTGGAATTTCTCTGTCCATATATAGTCAATTATAGATTTACAAATATTCTTTGTATTTCTATGATCAAACCTTATGCCAAAAAAGGAAAGTACTGTGTTTCAGCAGGAAGAAGAGAAACAGGGTGTCCGATAATGAACACCCTGTACAGTTTCGTAACAAAGCGTAACTGTGTTCTCTGCGGTGAAAAACACACGTTTGGGTGTAGCCATCCGGCAGAAAGGGTGTAGCCCTAATAGCAAAAGGGTGTAGCCATGCATAAAGTATGGCTACACCCTTTTGCTATTAATACATTTCTTATATACCGCAGCGGCAAAGTCTACCTCAGCCTCAACCTGTCTCCCACTTCGGGAACATAATCCCCGTCCTTACGGTTCATCTTATACAGGTTCTTCAACCGGATGGCATATTTCTGAGAAATGGTATGCATGGAGTCTCCGTCTTTGACGATATAAACGGTATAAGGTTTCGACGCTCTCTTTTTCTTCTCTTTCAGATAAATGATATCACCATCCATCAAGGTATAATCACGTTGCAAGTCGTTATACTTCACCAACTTCTTCCAACGGATATCGAACTCTTTACCCAATGACTTAAACGTATCTCCGTCACGGGCTACAATATAAGCGATACCGTTTGCTATGTAGACCTGATGCGGATTGAGTACCGTCGGTTCACTCTTTGACGAACTCCATCCTCCCTTACGGTCATATTTATAAAGGTCGTAGTCTTCAATAATCGTAATCAGACGGTTGGCATACGAAGGATCGGTGGCATATCCCGCCTTTTTCAACCCACGGGCCCAGCCTTTATAATCCGTTATCTTCAGTTTAAACAAGAAAGCATAGCGGGCACCGCGTTTCAGAAATGCCGAATGGTCCTCGTACGAATCACGGGGATTGCGATAAGCACGGAAGCATTCGTTACGGGCATCGTCGTCATGGCGTACGGTACGTCCATTCCAGCTACTACCGCATTTGATGCCGAAGTGGTTATTACTTTTACGCGCCAGCGTGCTCATACCGGCACCACTTTCAAGCAGCCCCTGCGCCAATGTGATACTGGCGGGTATCTTGTGCTCCTTCATTTGCTCTACAGCCAGGGCACTATACTTATTTATATAATCTACGTAACGGGAATTCCTGCGCTGCGCCTGGGCACCGACAGAAAAAGCAAGAACTGTAACTACGGCAATCAGCCTGAGAAGTTTGCTATTCATCTATTAATTTGTGTATGTTAGGTTATGCGGCACAAAAATCATAAAAATAATTGGGATTATCAATCTCTTTTCTAACTTTGTAACATGATTTGTAGAACTATAAACCACCTACCCACATGAAAGACCTGACTATTACCTCTGTAATTAAAGTATATGAATATGACGAACTCAATGACGCAGACCGTGCCTTATTGGATGATGCCATTGAGGCAACCCGGCGCAGCTATGCACCTTACTCGCACTTCTCGGTAGGTGCGGCAGCGCTGCTGGCCAACGGAGTGATAGTGACAGGAACCAATCAGGAAAACGCAGCCTACCCGTCCGGACTTTGCGCCGAACGAACTACGTTGTTCTATGCCAATTCGCAGTATCCGGACCAGGCAGTGAAGACTCTTGCCATCGCCGCACGTACGGAAAAAGACTTTATCGACACTCCGATTCCTCCTTGCGGCGCCTGTCGCCAGGTGATTCTGGAAACGGAAAAAAGATACAAACAACCCATACGTATATTGCTTTACGGCAAAAAGTGTATTTACGAAATACAGAGTGTGGGACATTTATTACCCCTGTCATTTGACGCATCAGCCATGGAGGATTGATTATGATAAGAACTTACCAGACAAAACTGAAAGGTATGCTTGCATTGACCACAAGCTATCATACCGAAAAGAACTTGCAGAAAGAAAAGAGTTTGTATAAATTCATATGGGTACGCCAAGGAAGCATTACCCTGGAGATAGACCATCAGGAAGTGACACTGGCCGAAAACGAGGTGATCTCCCTCTCCAATCTCCAGCATCTGGAGTTCCTGTCCATCGATGGAGAGTATCTGACGGTGCTGTTCAACAGCAACTTCTATTGTATTTACGGCAATGACCATGAAGTGTCGTGCAGTGGATTTCTGTTCAACGGTTCTTCGCACGTGGTGAGATTTATGCTCAACGAATCGGAACGGCGGTCGATGGAAGATGTAGTGGGTTTGCTGGACCGCGAATTCACCGTATCGGACAATCTACAGGAAGAGATGCTCCGCATCCTGCTTAAACGTTTCATCATCCAGAGTACACGCATCGCCCGGCAAAGACTGAATATCACCCAGGAGAAGGAGTACAGCTTCGAGATTATCCGCCAATACTATAATCTGGTAGACGAACACTTCCGGACTAAAAAGCAAGTGCAGGATTATGCCGACATGCTGCATAAATCACCCAAAACACTCTCGAACATCTTTTCTTCCTGTAAACTGCCTTCGCCCCTGCGCGTCATCCATGAACGGGTGGAAGCAGAAGCCAAACGACTCCTATTATACAGTAACAAAAGTTCGAAAGAGATTGCTGATATTCTGGGATTTGAGGACCAGTCCTCTTTCAGCCGTTTCTTCAAAAACATGACCGGAGAAAGCCCTGTGCAATACCGAAATTCGGTAGAAGGGAAGAATTGACAATTCATCCGGCGATATTGCTATTTCCCGCCGATGGGAAAAACCGGATCTTTGCATCAGAAAGTTAAACCCATAAAAAGAAATAGCATGAAAGAGAAATTTATCACTCTGCTCACAGTAGCATCCGGTCTGAAAGGTTTCGGACTGAAATTTATCCGCGTAGCCATCCTCGTTGTTTTCGTTTGGATCGGCGGACTGAAGTATTTTCATTACGAGGCCGACGGCATTGTACCATTTGTAGCCAACAGTCCGTTTATGAGTTTCTTCTACGCCAAAGATGCCCCCGAATATAAGGAACACAAAAATCCGGAAGGTGCTTATGTTCCGGCCAACCGCGAATGGCACGAAGCGAACAGAACCTACACGTTCTCTTATGGATTGGGAGCTTTGATTATGTCCATCGGTATCCTGGTATTCTTAGGCATCTTCTTCCCCAAAGTGGCGCTTATCGGCGACACACTGGCCATCATCATGACACTCGGTACACTCTCCTTCCTGGTGACCACTCCCGAAGTCTGGGTTCCGAACCTGGGAAGCGGAGAATATGGCTTCCCGCTCCTATCCGGTGCCGGACGTCTGGTAATTAAAGATATCGTAATTCTGGCAAGTGCCGTTACCCTGCTTTCCGATTCATCGCAGCGTGTACTGAACTCCCTCAAAAAAGCCGACTGGGAAAAACGGAACAAATAAGGGTTACGGAATGTTATAAACTGACATTAAAGATACATCCTTCTAAAGTATAAGAATTATGAAACAATATGATGCCATTATTATCGGTTTCGGCAAGGGCGGCAAGACGCTGACCGCCGAATTAGCCAAACGCGGCTGGAAAGTCGCACTGATTGAACGCTCTGCCATGATGTATGGAGGTACTTGCCCCAATATAGCCTGTGTGCCTACCAAACGCCTTATCCACGAAGCTGAAAAGGTGAGTTGGCTCTACCCAACCAGTTACGAAAAACAGGCCGAAGCTTATAAAGCCGCCATCGCACGGAAAAACGAAATGACAGCAGCTTCAAGGGCTAATATGTTCGACAAACTGAGCAGTCTCCCCAATGTAACCATTTACACCGGAATGGCATCGTTCGTTTCAAAAGATGTGGTGAAAGTAACCCTTCCCGACGAAGTGATCGAACTTCAGGGAAAAAAGATTTTCATCAATACCGGATCAACCAGCATTATACCGGCAATAGACGGGCTGAAAGACAGCAAACGGGTATATACCAGCACATCATTGATGGAACTGGATGTATTGCCCCGACATCTGATTATCGTGGGCGGCGGTTATATCGGACTGGAGTTTGCTTCCATGTATGCAAGCTTCGGAAGCAAAGTGACCGTGCTCGAAGGAGGTGACAAATTTATTGCCCGCGAAGACCGCGATATAGCAAACGCTGTAAAAGAGGCACTCGAAAAGAAAGGAATAGAAATCCGCCTCAACGCCCGTGCACAATCCATCCGCGATACAACGGACGGTGTAATCCTGACTTATACGGATACCGCCGGCGGTACATCTTCTGACATAGAAGGTGATGCCATCCTGGTAGCTACGGGACGCAAGCCAATGATTGAGGGACTGAATCTTCAGGCAGCCGGAGTAGAAGTGGATAGCCACGGGGCTATTGTTGTAAACGGTTATCTACACACCACCTCCCCAAACATTTGGGCAATGGGTGATGTAAAAGGCGGGCTGCAGTTTACTTATATTTCACTGGACGATTACCGGATTATCCGGGACGACCTTTTCGGAAATAAAGAACGTACGGCCGACGACCGCAACCCGGTGGCATACTCGGTATTTATAGATCCGCCGCTTTCACATGTCGGGCTGACCGAAGAAGAAGCCATCAGACGGGGATATTCCTTCAAAGTATCACGTCTCCCGGCCTCAGCACTACCACGCGCACGTACTTTACAACAGACTGACGGTATACTGAAAGCCATCATCGACAGCCATTCGGGACGCATCATGGGCTGCACGCTGTTCTGTGCCGAATCTTCCGAAGTCATTAACATAGTAAACATGGCAATGAAGACCGGACAACATTATACCTTCCTTCGCGATTTCATCTTTACACATCCAAGTATGGGCGAAGGACTGAATGAATTGTTTTCAATAGATTAGTTTAACAAGAAGAGGGGAAAAGTTTCAGATTTTTCCCCTCTCTCTTTTGTAATTGCCGAAATATCTTCTATCTTTGCAGTCTAATTTCATATGTATACCCATGAGAATATCTAAGTAAGACAACACTTTCCGGTAAACATCACTTTTCACATATGCTTCTTTTCATGTATTGTTAAGCATCACGAATCCGTGTTGTTTAACCCCTATTGTGTTTGTCTCTCCCCTACCCGCTATCATCAACAGCAAGTATTTACTTTCAAACCAATAGACAAGTATGTGTATCCAAGTACAACAAATCACCTATATCCATCCCGATAAGGAAGTTCTTTTCCAAAATCTCAGTTTCTCTGTCAGCAAAGGACAGCAATTGGCTCTGATCGGCAATAATGGTTGTGGCAAGTCAACATTGCTGCAAATCATATCCGGACAACTGCAACCGTGTTCGGGAACCGTACTCCGTCCATTCGCTCTTTATTATGTGCCCCAGCACTTCGGACAATATGATAAAATGAGCATTGCCGAAGCCCTCGGGATAGACGGAAAACGAAAAGCCCTCCATGCCATTTTGGATGGAGATACTTCCATCGTCAACTTCAATATCCTCGATGACGACTGGAACATCGAAGAAAAAGCCACAGCAGCTCTCAATGGATGGGGGCTCGGAACAATGTCTCTTGACCAGCCCATGCATACACTGAGTGGTGGAGAAAAGACACGCGTATTCCTGGCAGGCATCGAACTGCAGGAAACTTCCGTGATATTGATGGATGAACCTACCAATCACCTCGACAGCCAAGGACGCAACAAACTGTATGAATGGGTGAAGAAATGCCGTTCTACGCTGATTGTAGTCAGCCACGACCGCACTCTGCTCAATCTGCTTCCCGAAACCTGCGAACTGAGCCGTAGCGCACTTGTGTTTTACGGAGGAAACTATGAATTCTACAAACAGCAGAAAGAGCTTCTGCTAAGTGCTTTGCAACAACAACTGAATGAAAAGGAGAAAGAACTCCGGCAAGTACGGAAGCTTGCACGTGAGGTTGCCGAGCGGAAAGACAAGCAGAATGTACGGAGCGAAAAAGCGGCTCCTCAAAAAGGCATTTCCCGTATGGCCATCAATACCCTGAAAGACCGGGCAGAAAAAAGTACCACCAAACTGGCGGACATCCACCGGGACAAATCGGAAAAACTTGTCGCCGAACGAAGTCAGATACGCAACAGGTTGGGCGAAGTGTCACTGCTTAAAACCGATTTCAATGCTTCTGCTTTACATCCGGGAAAAATATTACTGACTGCCCGTGATATAAACTTCACTTATGAAATTTCGTTTTTATGGAAGGTTCCCCTAAGTTTCCAACTGAAAAGCGGCGACCGGATACGTATCGAAGGAGACAACGGGAGTGGTAAAACCACCTTATTGAAACTGGTCACCGGAGAACTATTGCCTGCTTCGGGTACACTGGAGCGCACCGGGTTCAGTTACGTCTATCTCAATCAGGAGTATTCCATCATCTGCAATCAGCTGACGGTGCTTCAACAAGCAGAATCATTCAATGTACGTGCCCTGCCGGAGCACGAAATAAAAATCAGGTTGAATCGCTTTCTCTTCCCGGCAACGAGCTGGGATCAACCTTGCATTCAACTCAGTGGAGGTGAAAAAATGCGACTCGCTTTCTGCTGCCTGATGATTAATAACAACACGCCTGACCTCTTTATCCTGGACGAGCCTACCAATAATCTGGATATACAAAGTATCGAAATCATCACAGCCACCATTCGGAATTATACGGGCAGTGTACTGCTTGTATCACATGATGAATATTTTGTAAAGGAAACCGGCATCAAAAAGAGTATCTTTTTATAATTTTGCACCGATTAAAAAGAATAATGCCCAAATGATAAATACAGAAACCAACTACTGGTGGTTTATCTTTTACCAAGATCAGTTACTGTTGGAAAAGAACGACAATGCTTTTTCCATCCCCACGGGCGAGAATGCCCCTGTCACCATTCCGAAAGGAACAACTGTACACACCATCTCCACGGCAACGGGTATGGTATGCAAAGCTTTCTACACCGACTCTCCGATAGCCGAAACTCCGGAATACGTGCAGATAGGATTGCGCACTTCTTATGATTACTTGTCGCAGGAACACTATCAGGCCGCAGGCAAGGTTCACGAAATTCTCTACTGGGACCGCAGCAACCGTTACTGCCCCACTTGTGGAACTCCGCTGGTACAGAAAGAACCCATTATGAAGAAATGCCCGAATTGTGGCAGAGAAATCTATCCGGTCATCTCAACAGCCATCCTGGTATTGGTGCGCAAAGAAGACTCCCTGTTACTGGTACATGCCCGCAACTTTAAAGGTACTTTCAATAGCCTGGTAGCCGGATTCCTCGAAACAGGCGAAACATTGGAAGAGTGTGTGGTAAGGGAAGTAAAAGAAGAAACCGGGCTCGATGTGAAAAACATCCGTTATTTCGGCAGTCAGCCCTGGCCCTATCCGAGCGGACTGATGGTGGGATTTATCGCCGACTACGCCGGTGGTGACATCCACCTGCAAGATAACGAGCTCAGCTCCGGGAACTTCTATACCAGGGATCACTTGCCGGAACTTCCCCGCAAACTTAGCCTGGCACGTAAGATGATCGACTGGTGGATCGCACAACAGTAAAAACAGAACAAGCTACGGAAGGTACACCTACCACAAACGAACAACCAGGGACGAATAGAAAAGAAACCCGTCCTCAGGATCATAAACCTGTGTACCTGTCCGTAGCTTGTATTTGATTACAAAACTCCTATTCGAAGATCGTCAACTCTTCCAACCCCAGCTTCTCTTCCCAGTCACTAATAGTCATCTGGCAAAGATCGGCCGGTTTCATATCGGCAGGAATAGCATTTTGCGCCATATAAATGGCGGGAGTGCACGACAGGGCACAACCTACCTGACCGGGCTCTACAAATGTATATTTATAACCGATGTAAATACGGTCGTAGATCACATCCTGATCTTCACCGCAAAGAGCAATACTATTGGTTGCCTTGCGGAGTATGCCTTCCAAAAAACCGATGGCTTCACCTTCTGTTGTCGAATCGTCTCCATAGGTGCCTGCATCTTTTACAAACAGGCAAGCTCCTTTACTACGGTCTTTCAGAATGGCCAGGCCGATTACAGACCATACCCATACGGGACCGCACGCCACAACTTTTCTGCTTCCTCCCGGTACGTAAGCTCCCGGAAGCACAGGGAAACGGCGCTCCTTGGCACGGCCGAACAGACGTTCGGTTGCCTCCAGCAACGGACGGATATTATAAACAGGGATGTCTACTCCATCGGGTTGCGCCTGCATATAGATAGGCATTTCTTTTCTTTTGGCAATGTCATCGTGCATCGCCAGATCAAATCCCCAAATAGCTCCATTCTGTCCGCAAAAAGAAGAAGCTTTCATCAGATTGACTTGCCCGAGATACGCGTCATTCTTCTCACAACGATCTTTTGCTACAATCCTTTCGGTTATTGCATCGAGGTCTTTCACGTTGACTGTACCGACTGACAATTTCATAGTCGAAATATATCCTTCACCACCCACAACGCCGGGATTTAAATATCCCATGCAAAATTCTTTACTTGGCCCTATAGCCTGACTAATCACATTAGAGGCATCATACCGGATGCCGGACACAAGATCTTTCATACGTTTTTAAGTTTAGATGTTGCTGTAAGAACAATATATCCCTAAGAATGATTGCCCCTTACTCCCTAAAGAAAGCAAAAGAAGACGAAGAAGATAAAATGTTAAAAGAGGTGAGGTTACCAATTTGGCAAGTTCAAACAGATATCCCATCAGTCTGCCTATTACTTAAAGAGTGCGTTCCACGCAATGATCAGCTTTAAAAACGATAGTTTATCTTATAGATAATATCACATTAAGATTGAAGCTAATTCAAAATCAAATAAACTTGGACCATTCGGTTCAAATCGTTCTTTATCATGATGAATCCGGGAAAGATAAAAATGGGAAAATGTGCAAGTTGCATTTCTCAACTGACACGAACTTAAAATAGCTTCTGTGAAAGAAGTTCAGCACAACAGCTTTCTCATGCAACGATTTATCTCCGTGTTGGACATTTAACCCAGTTTAGGAAATAAATCGAAAGCAATGGAAAGTGAGAATTATATTTGCGGCATAATTGCCAATTAAATATTTAACAAACTAGTACATTTCAATTCGTTTTACCGAAAATATAGACCTTACATTGATAAGGGGCCAGTTTCACTATCAGTTCCTTTGAATCACTACCACTCTTTGTCAAATGGTTGTCCAAACAGTATATCTGTTCGAATGACAAATCGGCAATCGTATTTTCATCCAATATCACAGTTTGCGGAGAACTTGCCCGGTTAAAACAAGCCACAGCCTTACGTCCATCTGCCAACGGTTTGACCCAAATATCATAATGATCCGAACGGATGCTTCGTTCTGCCTGTCTACCTAATATATCCTGATTAATAGCTATTAAATCAGCATTCAACAAGATTTTTAATGTACTATCATTCATATTGCGCACATCGTTTCCGGAAAGTAAAGGAGAAGCCATCATACACCACAGGCTAAAATGGGATTTATATTGTTCCTGGGTACATCCTTCCGACTCATAACCAATACTCTTACTTTTTCCATCTATTCCAACCACTAACATGTCCGGGTCATTCCAACCGGATGGACCGGCATATTCACTCAGAGGAGCATTGATTTCAAGGATATTCAATATACCACGTAATCCCCCAACATGGTTTGCATCTCGATACCAGATGTCACCGATATCTCCTGATACTCTCCATAAATGTCCCCCCACTTGCTTCGCCCACTTCCAAGGTTCACGCTGTCCCCACTCACAAATTGAATAGACAATCGAACGATTGGTAGCCCTCAGAGCTCTTCCCATCTTCGCATATCGTTCCACAGCTTCTACCCTACCCACAGGAGCATTACAATAGTCATATTTCAACAAGTCAACTCCCCAAGAGGCAAAATCTTTTGCATCTGTTTCTTCATATCCGTAGCTACCGCAAACACCACCACAAGTTTTTTCGGCCGCATCCGAATAAATTCCCAATTTAAATCCGCGTTCGTGCAGATAATCAGCTACATATTTTATCCCACGTGGAAACTTAGTTTTATCAATCTGCAAATGTCCGTCAGCCCCCCGTTCCGGCAACTGCCAAAAGTCATCTATATTAATATAGGAATATCCTAAATCACGCATTCCGTTCTCTATCATCGCATCCGCCGTTTGCAAGATCAATTCTTCAGTCAGGTGCTGTCCGAAAGTATTCCAACTGTTCCAGCCCATTGGAGGAGTTAATAGTAATTCATCACCAATACGGATGACCATTTGTTTCACACTTACACCTAATGCATTCTCAGCCTTGAGAGTCACAGTATAATCTCCTTTGGAGGTCACGACTCCACTTATAATACCAGTTTTCGAATCCACTTCCAATCCTTCGGGAAGTTTTTCGGCACTCCATCGCATCGGTCGCTGACCAGAAGTCGGAATATAAAAGATAAATGGAGTTGAAGGATAATTACCTGTAATCTGAGGAGAATTGATACGTGGTTTCCCTTCAAATACTTTAAAAATAACATCTCCGGCAGAAGCAGAAGGAATGACTGTCCATAAGGCTAAAGAGAGTAGAAATGCAATTAAATAGGGTTTATTCATAGTTCTTCTTTTTATTAATTTCACTAATATAATATAATAACAGATGAAGGAAGATATTTTTCAAATATCTTCCCTCCCCATTTCAATTAGTAATCCGAGTAACTTCAATAGTTATTCTTATTTCACAAAATCCGTAATCTTTATTGTCCATTCTTTTTTCGTACCATCGGCGGCAGTCACCTGATATTTAAACTCCTTAGCTGAGAAATCGCCAGGAGTACCCAATTTAGGAGCTCCGTTCAAGGGCGCAATCCTGGCAGCAGTAGAAAGATCCATATAGGCAATAAGATTACTTAATGATACATTTTGCCTGACAGCATCTGTAAAGTTGCCACTGGCGGTTGGAACCGTTAGTTTGCAGGTAATCAGATTATCGTCTTTCGAAATTTGTTTTTCAATGTTGAGTGTTTTAACAGCCATCTGATTCTTAGCCTCATCCCACCAACGATATTCAAAGTTCAAATTAGTAATTTCAGCTTCATTATAGGCCTCCAAATCATCCAATCCAGATTTCAGGCACGATGAAACTGTACCTATTAGAAATATTAACAAAATAGTATTTATAAGTTTCTTCATATTCGTAATACTTTAATAATTAGACGTCAGCATTTTTCTACCATCCCTCGTTCTGGTCCAGATTTGGATTCAGATCACGTTCTCCTTGCGGTACAGGGAATAAATAATGTTTCTTGGTGAAAGTACGCTCATTATCACTTTGGTAAATGGGTAGTGGAATTATCTCAAAAGATCTTCCATCAGGAGCTATTTTCATGAACTTCTGTTCAACTGTCAGTTCCGGAACAATCTCCAGACCGTCAGCCTTGCCCCAACGAAGTACACTCCAGTATCGGTCGCCTTCATTGACAAGTTCTATACGGCGTTCACGTTTATACTCTTTCCAGGTTTCTTCCAATGATAAGGATTTTTGCAATTCCGGCAAACCGCCATGGATCACCCTCGTCTTATTGATATAGTCAATAGCCGTTTCCTTATCACCCTGCCGCAACTTGATTTCCGCATAATTCAGATAAGAACGTCCCAAACGTAATAAAGTATAATGATAATTCGTTTTCTCCGTGTTTAGCAAACGCTTGGCTTCATAAACACATTTCCGATAAACATATCCTGATACCGGCATCCCCCAGAATTCTGTCGTTTTGGAAGTATAATATAGATTACCTCCCTCACGAAGCCACACCCTATTAGCGAAATAAGAACATCCGTCGTAAACGATAGAAGCCTTGAATCGTTTATCACGATTCTTGTAAATAGCATCTTCAACTGTTCCTCCGTCAGCCAAGAATTTCCGATAATAAGAAGTCTGGTCCCATTCTTTGGCTTTTCCATCCTCATCAACTACAAGATAATCATTCACTAAATCAACAGAAGGAAATCTTTGCGGCCAACCAGCCATCTCCTCTACCAAAGGATATTTTGCCTGCACATCGGCAATCAATTTAGAGGGATCAATATTAGGAACCAGTCTCTGCATCCAAGTATCTGAAAAATTCGTATTTTCAGCACTTCTCCATTGTGCCAGAATTATCTCGCTTGAAACCAATGAATGATCGTAATCATTGAAAATACCAGCGTAGTCACCATCCAGTGAGTATTTGTCCAGTGCAAACAGATCTTCACAGGCCTTTGCTGCTATCCTGTAATACTCTTCCTGTCCATTTTCAATGTATGCAGCTCCATGCAAAGCTGCTTCTCCCAACAATGCGTAGGCGACACCGCGTGATAGTGCGCCCGATGGAGCATCTACAGGCAGATCAGGAGCAGCCTCCTTGAGGTCATTCAGTATGAAATCATAAGTTTCTTTCACTGTAGCCGTACGAGGGAACTTCATATCCGCTTCCGGATCAATAAGTTCTTTCACTAACATCAGTTTACCGAACAAGCGAGCACGCGTAAAATAGATCATAGCACGTATCGTCTTAGCCTGTGCTATAAAATTAGCTTTTTCCGCATTCGTAAAGGGAGCTTCCGGAACACGTGCCAACACCATGTTGCAACGACGGATATCTTCATACTTATTCCATCCCGCATCATAATAACGGTCTATCAATTCTGCATTCACATCTCGCCCATCTTCCAGAATAGCCTCATTATCAGTCCAATTATCTTTCCAAACCATCATATTCGTAGCATTGGCCAACGCAGTATAAATGAATGCTTGTGTCAGGTCAGTACTTTTCCACACATCATTCTCCGAATATTTGTCAAGTGGTCCCTTGTCCAATATATCACTGCAGGAAAAGGCGACCAAGGCAAATAGCATAATTACAAATAAATTCTTTATCTTATTCATATTTATTCCTCCCTATTAAAAACCTATTGTTACACCAATTGAATAAACTCGCTGTACAGGATATCCGTCGCCACTGGTACTCGATGTTTCCGGATCGAAAAATTTGCTAACACCTGAAATAGTAAATAGATTGCTACCACTCAGATTTACACGACACGTCTGCAACCAGTCGCATCTCTTCAGGTATTTATATTTGAAGTCATAGCTCAACTGCAAATCCTTCAGACGAAGATACGATGCATTTCGCATCCAGAAAGTCGATCCTGCTTTATTATTATTTCCATTCACACCGGAACTGATCGAAATTCTTGGAAAATCCGCACCTGTATTGTCCGGTCTCCAATAGTTCAGCTGATTTTCATAATACAGGTATTTCCCTTCACCTGTCTGATAACGATTACCAAGGGTCATGTAGCGTTCACCTGTTCCATAAAATAAACCAGACAAAGTGAATCCTTCATAGCCCAAAGAAAAATCAAAGGCATAAGTAAAGTGAGGCATTGTCGGCTTTCCGATACGTACCTGGTCTTCACCGTCTATTTTACCATCACCGTTCACATCCGTATAGCCAATATCTCCGAGCTTAGTTTGGGTAGATCCCAATCTTCGAGGGGAATTCAGAATATCCTCTTTGTTTTGGTAGAGCCCTGTATCTATATATCCCAATCCATAGTAATCGGTCTGATGTGTCTGGCGTTTGTAAGGATTCATCAGGTCAGACAATGCTTCATCCGCTTTGACTTTCCACAGGCTATTAAAGTAAGTCATGTTGAATCCTACCTCATAAGCGAATTTACGTGGAGTCGTATCTGACCAACGCATTGTCAATTCCACACCTTCACGACGTTGTTCGCTATTTGATTTTATTTGTGGCAGAGGTTTACCCAAAGGAGTTGTATAACGGTCTCCCGGACTCATCAAACCACCTTTGGTTACGTAATAAAAATAATCAAAAGTACCTTTCAGGCGACTGTTGAAGAAAGCCATATCCAATCCCAGATTAAAAGAATTGACCTGATACCAACTCAACAGCTCCGGAGACACCAAAGCCCCTTCACTAAATCCTGATTGCAGTTTTCCCCCGATCACTATTTTTTTCTCATCCAGACTATAGGTAGAAAGATAGCCGAAACGGTTTACTCCGTTTTCCGTACCGGTCTGCCCATAAGAAGCGCGTAGCTTGAGCAAGTCGAATACATGCTGATCCCACTCTTTGAAGAAAGGTTCTTCGGTGATGGCCCACGCCACCGCTCCGGAGGGGAAAAATCCCCAACGATGTCCTGGAGTGAAGTTATCCGATCCATCGTAACGGAAACTACCTTCCACTATATATCGATTCATAAAGTCATATTTCAAACGGCCAACCAATCCCATACGTCCTCCTTCATTTGAATTGCCGCCATTCTGTTGCGTATCTGCCGCACCGGCAAATAGCTGATCCACAACCGTAGATAAGTATTCTCCACGATATGCATTAAAATTCCATCCAGTATTTTCAGCAATATTATAAACGAATTTGGCATCAATCGTATGCTTTTCGGCAAAGATTTTCACATAGGCGGCACTTACTTCAAAATTATAGGATTCTCCCCAATAGCCTTCTTCATTCAATGTCGGTTTACCTATTGGATATATAGATCCATCTGCGTAATACTGAGGAGCCTTAGTACTGAATTTCTTCACATGTGAGTCGTTCAGACGATAGTTGAACATAGCCCCCAAGGTTAACTCCTTTAACCAAGGCAATGTCCAATCTGCCGCCAGTTGCGTATTAATGAATTTGCCATAGTTCCTGTCATATCCCGAACGCTTGTCCATTTCGGCCAACGGATGGTCGGTAACCGCTGCATAAGTACCATCCTTATTGTAAGCCGGATTCAATGGAGACTGGTTATAAAGATCTTCCCAGATCTTTGCGCCCGAGAAGGAAGGGTATTCCTTTTTTTCATAAGCTCCGTTCAGATTCAGGCTGACTTTCAGACCAATCTTGTCAAAAGTTGTGTTAACATTACTGCGAACTGTATAGCGGTCGTAGTTCAATGCATCCGAAGTATAGATACTACCTTGATTGAGCATGCCCAGAGAAATATAATAATTCACCTTATTGCCACTCCCACTTAATGATACCGTATGCTTGTATTGAGGAGCAAAAGTTTTCAATCCTTCTCCCAACCAGTCTGTATCAGCATGTCCGGACGTATAAGGATCTGACTGATTTTTAATGATATCCAACACCTCTTGATTAAAAGGCAAGTCCGCCTCGTCCAAACCATCATTGATGCCGGCAAGCATCTGGTTGTAAGCATAGTCGTAACCACGGGTTTTCTCCAGTAATTTGGTGGGTTGGCTAAATTCAGCATTGAACGTATATGTTACCGCTGTCTTTCCTTTACCTCCCTGCTTGGTTTTCACCATCACAATACCATTGGCAGCCCGTGAACCGTAAACAGCCAGAGATGCTGCATCCTTAAGAATTGAAAGGCTTTCAATATCATTCGGATTCAGCGTATTGAAATCCCATGCATCGGAAATAACACCATCTATGACATAGACAGGTGCACCACCACCGCGGATCGAGATAGAAGGGGTAGATCCCGGTTCACCACCTGATGATTGTACAATAACACCTGTTGCACGTCCGGCCAGTGAAGCTGTTACGCTACTAAATGGCAGGTCCTGCAATTTCTCACCTTTCACGGCTGTAACTGCAGATGCCATCTTGCGTGTAGAAGTAGTTCCATAACCAATTACAACAACCTCGTCCAACATTTTATTATCCTCAGACAACGCCACATGGATATGTTTTTGTCCGGCTATGGGAACTTTTACATCCAAATAACCTATATAACTGATAATAAGTACATCCTTTGGAGCAACCTCCAAGGTGAAATTACCATCGAGGTCAGTAATAGTTCCTTTATCTGTACCTTGTATTTTGACATTCGCTCCAATAATGGCCTCTCCTGTCTTATCTACCACTGTTCCGGCTATCTTTTTAGTTTGTTGTTGAACAACAGATGAATTATTGTGCACTTCTTCTGTTTTTTTCTCTAATATAATATGCGAGCCTTCCAATTTATATTCAATGCCAGTATTCTGTAATATTTGATCTAATACCTTTGAAACGGCCTGCTTATTTGCCTTAATAGTAACTATCTTATTGACATTTATCTGACTATTATAAATAAAAAGATAATCAGTCTGACTCTCTATCGCCTCTAAGACCTTATTTAGTCCTACATTATCCATGGCAAGACTAACTTTTGTATTTTGAGAATAGGAATTTCCGGCATACAAAGAAAAAACACATGCCATCAATAGGAATAATGTAATTCTCATAATTCTAAAAAAATGTTTTATTTGGGGATTTTTAGGGTAATATGACCCCGACAAAGTGTTATTTTTCATACCTTTGTATAGATTTTAAATTGATACATTTTTAATAAAAAATTGTGTTGATTTCTTATGCCGGTAGGTGCGGGAACACTTATCGGCATTTTCAATAGGTTAACTTAGATCATTTTTCATAGGCATTTCGCTTTTAAGAATTAATACTTTATTTTATATAGATAATTTGTTTTTCATTATCTTTCTCATATTGGAAATCTATATTTTTCTGTAAGATACGAAGTGCATAATCTATTCCGTCGGTTTGTCTGAATTTCCCCGTAAAATTAATCTGCAATACATTTTTATTCTCTATCACTATTTTCACTCCGTAATACTTTTCAAAGTCTTTCATAATAGTAGGAAAGGATTCGTCAAAGAAACAGATAAGCCCTTCTTTCCAGCGATAAGGATTATAATCTTCCACTTTAGTCATTACGAACCGTCCTTTTTCTAATGACAATTTATGATCAGGTTTTAATATTACTGTTTGCGACGAATCTGCTTTCAAAGTAACCTTAACACTACCATGCATCAATGTAGTTTCAAATTTTTCTGTTCCCGGATATGCATCTACATTAAACTTCGTACCTAATACTTCAATGCTATAGGCATCTGTGTGCACAATAAACGGTTTGCTTTTATTCTTTTTCACATCAAAATAAGCTTCTCCTTTTAATATAACGAAACGCTCCCGACTGTTAAAAGAAGTCGGATATTGTATCGTTGTACATGCATTTAACCAAACATTACTACCATCGGGTAATGTGACATTGGTCCTTTGTCCTTCAGGAACAGAAATCGTGTTCATTGCCATTGAATCCAGATCGGCTTTATGCTCCTGATAGAAATAACTAAGCAGAAGTGTCAATATTACAGCAATGGCAATTTTCAGCCACTCTATTCTTTTATTATGTGTAAAATTGAAAAAAGAGATTTTCTTTACCGGAAGCGGATTATTAAGCATCAAGGCATCAAAAATTTTGCGCTCCCTATAGAAGGTACGCTCGTTTTCGTCTGATGCTTCTACCCAAGCCTTGACCCTTTGTCCTTCCTCTATGGAAACCTTTCCTTTATAAAAATTATATAGTAAATCTTTATCCATGACAATGTATTAATGTCCCTTTATGTATAAGGCACTTCATGGAAAAGGTATCCTAGTGAAATCTCATCAAAAAATAAAGAAATAATGGAAAGTAATCTTTTAGGTTAATCTGTAATGCCTTTAAAGCCTTACAAATATGAAAGTCTACACCTTTGGTGGTCATATTCATTAAAGCAGCAATCTCCTTATAAGATTTGTTTTCATAACGGCTTAAAATAAATATTTTGCGTGTACGTTCCGGCAATTTATCCAAAGTTTGCTGAATCAACTCTTGCATCTCTTTGACTAAAAGCTCATAGGGTTCACAAGCATCTAAAGAAACGATACGTGCATTAAGTTCCCACTCAATATATTTTCTAATATTTTCAGAATGTTCTTCCCGTATCTGCAAATGACGAAGATAATTAAGACTTTTGTTTTTTATGATGGTAAGTATATATGCAGGAATATTGGATACTTCAGATAAAGTATTTCTGTTTTCCCAATAGTAAATTAACGCTTCTGTCGTTATATCTTCCGCTACATCCCAATCTCTGACATAGGTATTAGCAAAATTCACAAACCTTGTCTGATAATCATTATATAGCTGATTAAAAGACATTTTATCATTCGGATTGGTCTTAATATGCATTACATAGAATTAAAAGGTTCTAAAAATATTTTCATTAACATCGCACAAGACTTCTTCATTTCGTTGTGTATCTTTGATGTGCGAAGGTCACAAATTAATTATAAAACAAAGAACATTTAAAAACATTTTAATATATAATATCATATATTATAATAATAAATTTACTAATTATTATTTATAATTTACAAAAAACTTTGCTTATATATTATTAACACATCAATCACTTTTTACGATAAAGAATGCATACTCCTGAAAAAACAGATTTACACACAACTTCCCTCTAAAGTAAATTCACTGGCAGAAAAGACTATATCTCTATTAGCCATATCTCAATAACTCTTTTAAATCTCCATTAGTTCGGTAGTAAGATGAAGAACAAACGCAAGAGTTTGTATTCTAAGTAATACCATGGATATACCATCATTTATAGTCGTAAGATTGACATACACAGCAGTTCTATAAGTGTCTCAGGCAGCACCTCCAAGCTAAAAATTTTTGGACTACTACCAAAAGTACCGTAAAAATATAATAACTACACTTCAGCCGAATAAACAAAGCCCAATAAACAAAGCCCAATAAACAAAGCCCAATGAAAAAAGCGTGATTAAAAAACAATTCACAACACAGCCCGATACGCCAGAACACAAGTGCTTAACTGTCGGCTTGCATTCGATAGAAAAAGAAATGCCCCATCCAATTCAGGACAGGGCATTTCGATAATACTATAATACTATGGACACATTTATATTACCCAAAGTATCTGTTAAAAGAGTGCTTAAAGAAGTTCCTTAAATACCCAACGATTTCTTCACAGCTTCCACTTTTTCAGTAGCTTCTGCATCGGCAGTGGCAAAGCAGTTGCGGCATCCCATCTGGCCTTTCACTTCGATGTAGAATTTGATCTTCGGTTCCGTTCCTGACGGACGAACAGACACTTTACCACCATCTGCGGTGAAATATTGCAGCACATTCGATGGTTCCGGCATATCGATGTCACTTACATGACCTTCTGCATCTGTCTGCTTCAGAGTTTTATAGTCTTTTGACAGAATCACTTTCGAGCCACCCAACTCTTTCGGAGGATTAGCACGGAAGTTTTCCATCATGGCTTTAATCTCTTCGGCACCGCTCTTACCCGGTTTCACTACGTTTACAGTAAATTCTTTAGAGAATCCATATTCAACGTAAATGTCCATCAGCAACTGATACAGAGTCTTTCCATTGTCTTTAGCCCAAGCAGCCACTTCGGCAATCAGGCAGCAAGCAGAAACAGCATCTTTGTCACGAACAAAGTCTTCGGCCAGAAAACCGTAGCTTTCTTCACCACCACCGATGTATTTCTTCTTACCCTCACGTAAACGAATTTCACGGGCGATCCATTTAAAGCCGGTATAACAGTCGAGCATCTCAATTTGATTTTTGTCGGCAATCTTCTTGATCAGTTCGGTAGTAACAATGGTCTTCACACAGAATTCATTACCGGTCATCTTACCCAGTTTATTGTATTGAGTGATGATATAATACAGATACATCAGGCAAGTCTGGTTACCGTTGATCAATACCCACTCACCCTTATCGTCCTTGCAAGCGATACCTACACGGTCAGCATCCGGATCGGAAGCCATTACAAGGTCGGCATCGATTTCTTTAGCCAGATTGAGAGCCATTGTCAGGGCTTCCGCATTCTCCGGATTCGGAGAAACAACCGTCGGAAAGTTACCATCCTTAATCATCTGCTCGGGAACAGTGTATACATTTTCAAATCCCCACATCTTCAGTGCACGGGGAATCAGCATCATACCCGTACCATGAATCGGAGTGTAGACAATCTTCATATCTTTATGACGAGCAATAGCTTCAGGATCGATAGAAACGGTTTTCACCCTATCCAGATATATTTTATCGACATCTTCCCCGATAATCTGAATCAGCTCCGGATTACCCTGGAACTTAATGTCGGCAGCAGAAGCAATCTTGTTCACTTCGTCGATAATACCTTTATCGTGCGGAGCCAGTACCTGTGCACCATCATCCCAGTAAGCTTTATAGCCGTTATATTCTTTCGGGTTGTGTGAAGCAGTCAGAATGATACCGCTCTGGCAACCAAGGTGACGGATGGCAAAAGACATCTCCGGAGTAGGACGCATCTCCTCGAACAGATATACTTTAATGCCATTGGCAGAGAAAATATCCGCAGAAATCTTAGCGAACAGAGAACTATTGTTACGGCAATCGTATCCTACCACAACAGAAATCTGTTTCAGATTCTTAAAGTTTGCGTTCAGATAGTTAGAAAGTCCCTGAGTTGCGGCTCCAACAGTATAAATATTCATACGGTTGGTACCTACTCCCATGATACCACGGAGTCCGCCCGTACCAAATTCAAGGTCTTTGTAAAAGGCTTCAATCAATTCTGTCTTATCTTCGTTCTCCAGCATGCGTTTCACTTCAGCCTGAGTTTCGGCATCATACGCCGGGGTCAGCCACTTCTCGGCTTTCTCAGTCACCTGTTTGATTAGTTCTTCATTCCCCATGGTTATATCTATTTTTAGAGATTAATAATTATTCTATTCAAAATACAAATGTAAAAGAATAAGTTTGAAATTCCTATCTTTTAGCGAGAAAACTCTCCGGAAGCGTTTATTCAGTCACTTTATAACGTTCGCCGGTTTGCTTCACATATTCCTCAAGGAATTCTTTTGAATAGCCCGGACGTACCACACCGGCGGGTTGGCCGATAGCGTTGCGCTCGAACTTACCGTCCTTCATCTTGCGGATGACACCGTCATTATACTTCACAATGATAAATTCTCCCAGACGTTTCCAGGTGTCGAAAGTGCTTTGCGCCGTCATGTTGGTATAATTGGTCAGAAGCGCCACAGCTGCTTCCGGATTTTTCTCGTACAGTTTAACGGCAGCAGACTCAATCCCCTCCTGCGCCTCGTTGAAGGTGGTTTCAAGCTCATTCTGTGTGGAACGTACATCACCGATCATCAAATCGTAACGGGGATATACCATATTAGCCACCCAGTTGAAAATCCAGAAAGCAGAATTCCATGAGAAAGTGATGTAATCGGCACCATCCACACGGGTATAGCATACCGGAACTTTGGTAGTACAGCAATATACGGGAGTGAAAACGGTCATGTTGGCATCATCCGTACCGAACCAGAGTACACCGCCTACTGCATCAGGCAGATTGGCACGCATCTGGGCCACAAAAACGAACCCACTCTGTTGTGTAGAAATAGGACGTTCGTTGAAGTATTCCTGATCGCCCACTTTAAAAGTCAGCGGAGAGAGGCGGTAAGGTGTTTTATAAGGTCCGGCACCAAAGTCATTGCTGATATCAAGAGCAGTTCCTTCATAATGGTCACGCATGGCATTCTTTACGTCCTGAACTGAAAGTTTGCGTTTCGGTTTCACGAACAAAGGCATCGGTTCGTTGGTCTTTCCCTGGATATAAGGCAGATAAGCCTCACCCTGATCGGTAAACATATTGAAATAGCTCCATACACGGGCCTCGCAAAAACGGCGGGCACCGAAATCAAGCGGCGCATAAGCATCGGCAAAACTGAAATCTTTATTCACTCCGTTGAAATATCCTTTTTCACGGGCAAAGGAAATGACATCGTTGGAGTACATACAGTTTGCCTTGTCATTCATATCAAACTGATGGATACGAGACTGGTTGGCATGTGCCGAGATGCAGTCATCGGGCACACGAACAGCTACCCAGACGGCTCCCCGTATGCCGGGCCCTTTCCCTATCATTTCCATAATCCATATTTCATTAGGATCGGCAATGGTAAATGACTCACCACTGCTATAATATCCATATTCCTGAACCAGCTCAGTCATCACCTTAATGGCTTCACGGGCAGTGCGCGAACGTTGCAGTCCTACGTAAATCAAACTTCCGTAATCGATAATGCCCAGTGTATCTACCAATTCAGGACGGCCGCCAAAGGTAGTTTCACCAATGGTTACCTGAAACTCGTTCATATTGCCGATCACATTATAAGTCTGACGCGCCTGCTCAATCTGTCCCAGATATTTTCCGGTATCCCATTCATGGATATCCATCATCGTACCCTTGGGATAGGTAGCTGCGGGATAATGATATAACTCGCCAAAGAGTCCGTACGAGTCAGCCGAATAGGAAACAATGGTCGAACCGTCGGTAGAAGCATTCTTACCGACAATTAAGTTAGTACAGGCGAAGGTTTCCGCCACTGCCGCAGTCAAGAGAGCGGCAAAGAGAAAGATTCTTTTCATATAACAAATTATTAATACAATATCTTATTCTGTTTTACCCGGATAATCTCCGGTTATTTGGTTTTGAAAGCTACCAGACGAAGGTTTCACGAACCGTTGTCTCGTTCCCGCAATCGTCTGTAGCGGTCATCTCTACCGTATGGCGTCCACCTTTCTTTACATATTCAGGATCGAGTTTACACTCCCAATACGATTTTGTCAGGTTAGGACGTCCGAACAGAGCGAATTTTCCATCAATCGTGCCACGATAAGACCGGATGCCGGTTTCTTTGTCCTTCAGCCGATAAACAATTTTCCCATTACGTCCCCAGACATTCTTGCCCACCGGAATAATTTCGGGAGGCACTGTATCTACTCCTACCGTATAAGTGCCCAATTCACGGATACGGGTTTTCATAAATCCACCCTCGTAAGTTCCTCCGGCACTATACATACCACCTTTGGGAGTAACACGAGCCACGTAATATTTCGTTGTATCGGCAACCGGCTGATGACGAAGCCCGATACGCAACTCACAGCCACCGTGCAACGGCACTTTCTCATCATTGAGCTGATAGGTGTAAGCAATTGCCCCGCTGTCGGAACGTACTTCATAATTGAGAGCCACATTGTCGTATAACATCCCCGAGGGACGGTAAGGGTCAAACCGGGTTCTTGCAAAAAGTTCGTTTTGTCCCAGGCAAAGAAGTACTTCTCCCGATGTTCAGACAGCTTTATCGGCTGTTTTTTTCCACGCACCGTAAAGTGATAGCGGGAAGTGTTGCCAAAAGCGTCTTTCAATTCATATTCGAACTTGTAATCCCGTTCTTCATTGATGGTCACCAATCCACGGTTATCATTCGAAGCCCGGAGCATACGCAGCGTATTGCCCGGATCAATAAATGATTTCATATATTGCCCGTAGGTCCAGGAGTTTATCATCCGGTTCTCATCCGGAGCAAAGCGATCGACCACACTACGAAACACTTCCGTTCCATCTACCTTGAGCACAACAGTATGCACACCGTAACGGTTGTGAACACCGTCCATGTAATCATAAGCCTTGATACCCGATCCGATCACTCCCCATGCCTCGATGGGACGCGTCCCATTGGGTTGGAAGGTTTGCCGCTCCGAACTGCCTTGCACGATTCCGGTTCCCGGCTGTGGAAACAACATAACGCCCTCAGCCCGGGGAGCAGTGGTATCTTTTATTTTTGATTTGAAAAAAGGCATCGGATCGACAGATTCACCGGTAGCGGTTTCCAGCAAGTCCAGATGCAGGTGCGGTCCGAATGAATAACCCGTATTACCGCTCCAGGCTATCTGTTGTCCCGCCTTTACCGGATATTCCCCCGGTTCGGGAACAATCTCTACTTCCCAATCTTCTTTTTCGTATTGAAGCTTCTTCACTCTTCGGGCAATGTCCGGCATAAATCCGCTCAAGTGCCGGTTAATAGTTGTATAACCGTTATTATATACCACATCGAGTACATGTCCCGAACCATTGGTGACACGAATACGTGAGATGTATCCGTCGGCCAGCGCGCGCACCGGTTTACCGACAACTCCCTGAGTCTTAAAGTCAAGACCGCCATGAAAATGATTGGCACGAATTTCTCCGAAATTACCGCTCAGAGTCAGTGTAAAGTCAAATGGAGGAACAAAAGCAGCCTGCTTCACATCTTGTGAATGTCCCTGAATGCTGCAGGCAAGCATCAGAGCAACTATATACTGTTTCATGTAGTTTGCTTAAAAATGGAATCTTTGCAAAAATACATTATTCCTGCCATATCAGAAAACAGAAAGATGGATTTTATTCCTGCCTGCCACGGCTCTTTCACCACGCCTTCCTCTCATACAAAAAATACGTTTCGATCTTCCATCTTCCACCTTTTAGAATGCATATCGTTGATTGTAAGATGTATAGATTGGTGGAAGATGCGGTTTTTATGCCATTTATCTTCCACCCCCATCTTCCATCTTCCACCCGCTGTTTTAGGGGGCATTTTAGTAGTAACTATTTGGAAAACAAATGGATATATCCAATTTCTTATCCGTTAATCTCTCTAAAAGCATTTCATTTCCCTTACTCTCTTTAGTGCAAATGGTCGGATCCTTATCTCAGCCCCGGCATGCGGGCTCATCGGCCCGGGTATGCGGGCTCATCAGCCCAGGTATGCGGGCTCATCAGCCCGGGTATGCGGGCTGGGATAAAGAGTTGTATGACAATGGTTAATCTACTACACTTCTCCGGTAATAGCCAGCCGGATTCTTTCTTAAAAAAGAAACAACGAAGCACTGCTTCCGCATCGCTGTGTGCGAATGGAAGGTTTTGCAGGGGGGGACAAGGGAGGAAGGCGGTTGTTAAATGAAAGAGCCGTGCCTGCACCTCTACTATCACTCTGCTGTAAAACATCCGTATAAGGATAACAACATAAGCAGAATTTTCTTACATTGTGCCATGTTTAACCCTTAATAGAGTAACGTTATGATTATCGGAGTACCTAAGGAGATTAAGAACAACGAGAACCGGGTGGGCATGACGCCCTCGGGAGTTGCCGAATTAGTGAAACGCGGACATACTGTATACATACAGCACACCGCAGGAGAGAACAGTGGTTTTCCGGACGAGGCATATATAGCCGCAGGAGCGCAGATCCTGCCCACTATGGAAGAGACGTATGCCGCAGCCCAGATGATAGTGAAAGTGAAAGAACCTATCGCACCGGAATACAAGCTGATCCGCAAGGGACAGTTGCTGTTCACTTACTTCCATTTTGCCTCCGATAAAGAACTGACTCTTGCCATGATAGAAAACGGCTCGGTTTGCCTTGCTTACGAAACGGTAGAAAAAGCTGACCATTCTTTACCCTTATTGATTCCTATGAGTGAGGTAGCCGGACGCATGGCTATACAGGAAGGCGCCCGTTTCCTGGAAAAGCCGCAAGGTGGAAAAGGTATTCTGCTGGGAGGTGTACCGGGTGTGAAGCCTGCCAAAGTATTAATTCTCGGCGGAGGCATCGTAGGCAGCAATGCAGCCCAGATGGCAGCCGGACTGGGAGCAGATGTCACAATTGCAGATATCAACCTGGCCCGTCTTCGTTATTTGAGTGAAACACTGCCAAAAAATGTAAAAACCTTATATGCTTCGGAACTGAGGCTGAAGAAAGAGTTGCCGGACGTAGACCTTGTAATAGGCTCGGTCTTGATTCCGGGAGACAAGGCTCCGCACCTGATCACCCGCAGTATGCTGAAGATGATGCAACCGGGTACAGTATTAGTGGATGTAGCTATCGACCAGGGAGGATGTTTCGAAACTTCGCACCCCACTACCCATAGTGAGCCGACGTATGTGGTTGATGGAATCGTACATTATGCCGTAGCCAATATTCCGGGAGCAGTGCCTTACACTTCTACATTGGCACTGACCAATGCCACTCTGCCTTATGTAACAGCACTGGCAGGAAAGGGGTGGAAACAGGCATGCAAAGAAGATCCGGCACTGGCTTTGGGATTAAATGTGGTAGAAGGGAAAGTGGTATATAAAGCAATAGCTGAGGTATTCGGGCTTAAATACGAGCAATTGAATTTAGAATAACAAGTAATACCACGGAGTAACACAGAGTTTCACGAAGCAGAATCATAAAAAGAAGAACTCCGTAAGACTCTGTGTTACCCTGTGGTGGAATGATCCGTTTATAACAAAAAAGAAGATACCTTGTCCGAAGCTCTGCGGTATCCCTCCAACAATTCTTTCATTACCTCGTCCACACTTTGCCTGCGGCGGAACAGAGCAGCCACCTGCCCTATCTCAAGCTCTCCTTCTTCCAGATCACCTTCGAAGATGCCTTTCTTGGCGCGTCCTCTGCCCAAAAGTTCACGAAGTTCTTCGACAGAAGCTCCCCGCGCCTCAGCCACTTCCACCTTATCACGGAACGAATTGGTCACAAGACGGGTAGGCGCCAGTTTCTTCAGCAATAATTTGGTATCGCCTTCGTTCAACCGCAAACAATATTCTTTGAAAATATCACTTGCCGAACTTTCATCCGTCAGAGCAAAACGAGTACCTATCTGAACTCCTTCGGCCCCTAACGCCATCGTGGCGAAGATGGCCTCACCGGTACCAATCCCTCCGGCCGCAATCAAAGGTAAAGTAGTGGCTTCACGTACTGCAGGAATCAGACAAAGCGTCGTTGTCTCCTCCCGGCCATTATGCCCGCCGGCTTCAAAACCCTCAGCTACCACGGCATCGACTCCCGCCTCTTCGCATTTCATGGCAAACTTAGAAGAAGAAACGACATGTGCCACCGTGATGTCACGCTCTTTCAGCCAGCCAGTCCATGTCTTCGGGTTTCCGGCAGAGGTAAATACGATTTTAACCCCTTCTTCTACAATGATATTCATGATCTCCTCTATCTGGGGATACATCAAAGGAATATTTACCCCAAAAGGTCTGTCTGTGGCTGCACGGCATTTACGAATATGTTCGCGCAAAATATCGGGATACATCGAACCGGAGCCTATCAACCCCAAACCGCCCGCATTACTGACAGCCGAGGCAAGCCTCCAGCCACTACACCACACCATACCGCCCTGAATAATGGGATACTGAATACCGAAAAGAGAAGAAATTCTGTTCATAGTCATATCGTTTTTGAAAAAAGAAGGCAAGAATCCTCCTATTTATCTTTTAACAAATTCAATGTATAATCGGTTCAGGAAGCAACACCGTTGTAGAATCACCATACGCTTTCAAAACTTCCAGTGTACGCGCCCTCCGTTCACGTCCTTTTTTGTCCCAGAAATCTTTTGTGAAAATAGTCATCAGGTCAAGACCTCCGATAGTGCCTCCACTCACGGTTACTCCACTTTTGCCAAGCTTCATGGCAGAGGTATGCACCATACTCTGCGTAGTCACCATCCTGCCATTGGCACGTTCGCCAAACAGATTATGCCGCAACCCACTGGAACGGATTTCCTCATATGAACTGCGGATACCTTTATCGTATACATTTTTAGCCCAGTTGGAAGGAACGGTCTCATAAAACTCGACAAACGGATCTCCCCGCCACGTATCGGCATCCACCTGTATCTTTTTTTGGTAAATAGGGTCCCAGTTATATTTGGTATTGGCCGTATAAGGCCGGAGAGTCAACACAATTTTCTTTCTATCAAGCACTTGTGGAAGCGTCTCGTCCAATTTCAGACCAGGCTTCTCCTTCGACATTTTGGGAGCACCCGGCAAGCTGTTGAAATCAATCTGTTTCACAGCATCCATATTCAGCTTGATATCCTCTTGGCCGTTCAGGATGCGTTGCAGATTCAATGAATCCTTCGCAGTCCATTGGGCACGGGCTATCAGGACCATCGGACATAACCATATAAACAATATCAAACGCTTCATTCTTCTACACTTATTTAATAAGATGAAAGTACCTGCTTCGCATGTTCCTGTCTTTGAATTCCTTTACGTGGCTGTTCATCGGGCATAAAGGATCACTGCCGCCCCTGAAGACAGCACCAGAAAGTCGATACGTTTCATCTGATTTAGTTTTTTACCACCAACGGTATCCACTCCCGCAAAGGGGCTCGTCAAAGCATGCGTCAATGGTCCATGCCGTACGAGGATACTGCCTGTTTTCCCACCAGCGGCGATACCGGGCAGCAGCATCAAGTAACTCTTCATCGGTCAGGAAATAGATACCCTCGTAGTTCTCGGCATTGGCTCTCACCATTTTGCAGCCAAACGACGCATAATGCCCTAACCGAATAGTTTCTACGATCCACAACATGCACTCGCCCAACCGGACCTTACCGCTATAGTAAGCAGATACCGGCGGAAGCGGAAAAGAAGCAACCTGAGTCAGGTCTTCTGCATAATTCAGCAATGTCGGAATATCCTTCTCCGTAAATTTAGGCACTTCTACAAAGCCCTTCGGGCTCTTGGTATTATAGTTCCCCGCTTTGAGTTGCCTTACGAAAAGGTCTACATCCGGGTTATTGTAATCTAATGTCTCTTCGCTGCAACTTACACAAGTAAGCAATGATAAAACAACCGTGAGCAGCATAAAAAATGTTTTTTTCATAACGTCCGTACTAAATGGTTAATAGGTCATGCGCAGACCGCAAATCAGGTTAAAGTTCGTAGGCCGTGCCGAACGTACTGTTTCCAGCTTGGAGTCTGTCTTGAAATGGTGCGACACTCCCGGTTCGGCAAATAAAGCCAGTTTATCATTAATTTTATAGTTCACTCCCACTCCTGCGGTAAAGGCCAGTTGCACAGGCTCCTGCTTGAAGCTGTTATCGGGTGCTCCCGCTATGCACTTATCCGCAACTCCACCTACAGAAGCATATATATCCAACTTCGGCATTTCCGCAAGTGTCACATTCAGTTTTACGGGAATTCCCAGATAATGCAAGTTCTGTCCGGCACGCAAACTGGAATATAATAAACCGGTTTCTACGGCTAAATGTTTATTTATTTTTTTCTCTACCGTTAGTCCGACCGTAACAGGCATCTTATATTTACCATCTCCGGCAGGCAATGCGGTACCGACTGCCGCCTTTACAGCCCATGTCCGGGCTTTAGCGGTCATAGCCGTGTAATCGGAAGACGGGGATTCATCAGCAGAATTTACTAAGGTCTGTCCATCTCCGCCGGCCTGCCAATAGTTTTTATCCGGATGATTATTTTGTCCTCTGCGTGTAGTCGTTGCAGAGAAGCTGAATGACATGGAAACCGTAACCGAAACCGAATCATCATCTTCGTCCTGATATTGGGCCAGAGTACCGAAACGCTTAGGCCTCGGTTTACTCAAAACAGGCTCGGAATGTACGGGAGTGAAATCCTGTTTCACCACGTCACCATCCAGGTGAGTCGCATTTCCACTGACAACCGCTACCTGGGTAAAAGCTTCTTCTATCTCCTCTTTCGGAGAGAAGAACCAAAAAGCAGCCGATGAAGCAACCAGTACCAGCAGTACGGAAGCGGCGGCCGCTACGCGGAAGAAAAACACCTTCCGACGATGGCAACGCGCCATCACCTCAGAATTCAGTTCTTCCCAGAAACCATCCCGCACAGTCATCTCGGCATTGCCCAGACGGGAACGGAACAGATCGGTTATTTCATCATTTTCTCTCTTCATGATTTCTATATTCTTTAATCCTTTTTGCCAATAAAAACTTTGCACGGTGCAACTGCGAAGTGGATGAATGCTCCTTGATACCCAACATATCGGCTATCTCTTTGTGAGACTTTTCCTCAAACACGTAAAGGTTAAAAACCGTCCGGCAGCCATCGGGCAAGTCTGCGACAAACTTCATCAACTGTTCTTCGGATATCGGTCCTGCCTCTCCTCCTTCCGGAAGATCGGGAATATCAGGAAGCTGATCCTCGTGTATCACCAACTGACTGATCCGTTTTTGCCTTCGCAGGTAATCCAGTGCCTGAGTCACCATCACCCGGGTCACCCACGTTCCGAGCGAAGACTCACCACGAAACGAGAAGTTGGTGAATATTTTGATGAAACCGTCATGCAGTACATCGTGCGCCGCTTCCATATCGCCCGTATAGCGGAAACATACCGCCAGCAATTGCCTCGAGTATAGGGTATAAAGTTCCTTACGGGCCGAATCCTTTCCTGCCCGACAGCCCTTTATCAGTTCTATCTCGTTTTCCAATGTCAATTGTCTTTTTAAAATCGAACGTATGTCTGCGTCGTTTGTCTATTAGACGCAAGGATGCAACGAATGCTGCAAACAATAGTGCAAAAAGAAGTTAAAGAAACAATAAACGATGAATAAGCCTTTGCATCAATGCGTAGCCTGTTCATCGTTTATCACTTAAGAACGTTTATCGCCGACCGTTCAAAATGTCAGCATGCCTTGAAACTCATATCGAGTCCCTTTACCGAATGGGTAAGGGCACCTACCGAAATAAAGTCTACACCACACTCGGCATAGTCACGGAGTGTATCGAACGTGATACCACCGGACGACTCGGTCTCATATTTTCCTCCGATCATCTCGACAGCTATCTTTGTATTTTCGGGAGTGAAGTTATCGAACATGATGCGATCTACCCCACCGATATTCAACACCTGCTGAAGTTCGTCGAAATTGCGCACTTCGATTTCAATCTTGAGGTCCTTTCCTTTTTCCTTGCAATATTCTTTAGCGCGGTTGATGGCCTTATCAATGCCACCGGCAAAGTCCACGTGATTATCTTTCAGAAGAATCATATCGAAAAGTCCGATACGGTGGTTGACACCCCCGCCGATCTTTACCGCTGCTTTCTCAAGCATACGGAGTCCCGGAGTAGTCTTCCGGGTATCCAACACACGTGTTTTGGTGCCTTCCAGCTGCTTCACGTATTTGCGTGTCATAGTGGCAATGCCGCTCATACGCTGCATCACGTTCAGCATCAGACGTTCTGTCTGAAGCAGAGACTGAATTTTACCTTCCACAACCATTGCCACATCACCCGGCTTCACTTCGGCACCGTCGTTGATAAACACCTCAACCTTCATAGTCGGGTCGAAACGGTGAAATATTTCTTTGGCAATTTCGATACCGGCCAATACACCGGCTTCTTTAATCAAAAGTTTCGATTTTCCCATTGCAGTGGCGGGAATACAGGAAAGTGTTGTGTGGTCGCCATCACCTATGTCTTCGGCAAAGGCCAGATCAATTAGTCTGTCTATTAACTCATTCATTGGTTTTATCTATTCTTATTTGATTTATAAAATATTTGTTCTGTACCCTGCGGAAGAAGCAGTTCACCCGGAAATTGCCGTTAGCAGTGGTCAGGGTACCGATAATAAAACTCGACTCCTCTCGCTTACCTTCGTGATTTACATTAAAACCACTCACCTTGTTGCTATTAAAGAAAGAAGCAAGTGTTGCTTCAGCAGTCTGTTTGTCGACGCTTGTCGAGCGATTCTGAATCACCAGATCCACCTTCTCTCCCAAATACTTGTTCAGTTCTTGGGAGTTTCCTTTCTTAAACGCCACGACCACGCCCATCGGTATGTCCTGTGCGAAGAGCGAAGTTACAACGAATACGAGTCCGGCCATCCATAAAAGTACCCGTTTTTTCATAATCACAAGTATTATCGATACGCAAAGGTAAGTATTTAATGCTAAAAACAACATTTTTTTCTTATTTTTGTGCAATAAACAAGAGTTTGCACTTGAATGAAAACAACCCTTATCGTCGTAGGACGGACTGTAGAGCAGCATTATATCACTGCAATTAACGATTACATAGAGCGTACCAAACACTTCATTTCTTTTGATATGGAGGTGATTCCCGAACTGAAAAACACGAAAAGCCTCACCCCGGAACAACAAAAGGAGAAGGAAGGCGAACTGATAGGCAAAGCCCTCCAGCCGGGAGACGTGGTAGTGTTGCTGGACGAGCACGGAAAAGAGATGCGTTCGGTGGAATTTGCACGCTGGATGGAGAAGAAGCTGGTAAACGTCAACAAACGCCTGGTATTCATCATAGGAGGACCTTACGGATTTTCACAAAAGGTATATGATGCGGCACACGAAAAGATATCCATGTCGAAAATGACTTTTTCGCACCAGATGATCCGCCTGATCTTTGTAGAACAGATGTATAGGGCCATGACCATACTGAACGGCGGGCCCTATCACCATGAATAGGGTTATCCCCTATTCATGATTCATCAACCGCCGGGCAGCCATCTCTTCATATTTCGTTCCGGGGCGACCATAGTTGGCATACGGATAAATCGAAATACCGCCGCGGGGTGTAAAGATACCGGTCACTTCAATGTATTTGGGGTCCATCAGACGGATCAGGTCTTTCATTATGATATTCACGCAATCTTCATGAAAAGCGCCGTGATTCCGGAAGCTGAACAGATATAGCTTAAGGCTCTTGCTCTCCACCATCTTCACATCGGGCAGGTAACTGATACGTATTTCGGCAAAATCCGGTTGTCCCGTTATGGGGCACAAGCTGGTAAACTCCGGACAATTGAAACGTACCCAATAATCGTTCTCAGGATGCTTGTTATCGAAGGATTCCAATACTTCGGGAGCATAATCCTGCTTATATTCGGTCTTTCTTCCCAGTAAAGAAAGCTGGTCTTTCAGTTCAGTCATAATCTATTAATCATTTAACGGTTTCTTTTACTTAAATACTCTTCCAGCCCCTGTTTCCGCAATTTGCATGCCGGGCAGTGTCCGCACCCGTCGGCAGGAATCCCGTTGTAACAGGTCAGCGTCTCGTTCCGTACAAGATCGAATACGCCGAGTTCGTCCGCCAATGCCCAGGTTTCGGCTTTATCGATCCACATCAACGGTGTATGGATAACAAACTGTTCGTCCATAGCCAGATTCAGAGTGACATTCAACGACTTGATAAACGAGTCGCGGCAATCGGGATAACCGCTATAATCGGTCTGCGAAACTCCGGTAACCAAGTGGAAAGCTCCCTGTTCACGGGCAAAGACAGCGGCAATACTCAGAAAGAACAGGTTGCGTCCCGGAACAAAGGTGTTCGGGAACGAATCTTCCGGCTTATCTTCGTCCATCGAGATGCTGGTATCCGTCAACGAATTGCTTCCAAGGCTCCCGATAAAAGAGGTGTCCATCACATGAAACTCCACTCCTGCCCTTTCGGCTATTCCCCGGGCCAGTTCTACCTCGTGTGCATGTTTCTGTCCGTACAGGAAACTAAGCGCATATACTTTGCTGAAATGCTTCTTCGCCCAGAAGAGACACGTTGTAGAGTCCTGTCCGCCACTGAACAGAACTACTGCTGAATCATTTTTCATCATTTATTTTTGCTAAAAAAGTGTTTTTAAGTTCTCCTTATTATATATCCTTTACCTTAAGTACATTATAGGAGATGTCGGTATCATAAACATCGCTCCCGTCAATTCTCTTAACGGCTTTCACGACACGGATGGTGATCGGAAGGATAATCACTTCGTAAAGGGACTTCAGCACAATCTGAGTGCCCATCATTACCAACAGCTCGGGCCAGGCAATCAGTCCGCCGAATGCGATGGGAAAGAAGATCAGTGAATCGGCCGTTTCTCCCACTACCGTAGACCAGATGGCACGGGCAGAAAAGTTACGTCCTCCACTGGCCACTTTCATTTTACTCATGACATAGGCATTGAGAAACGAACCGACCAGAAAGGCCAACAGACTGGCTACAACAATGCGGGGAGCCATGCCGAACACAAAATCAAAATGCTGTTCGCCTTCCCAGAAAGGTGCTGCGGGCAACGCCACGGCAATCAGCCCGAGGCCTACCACAAAGAAGTTCATGGCAAATCCGCTCCAAATAATCAGACGGGCCTTTTTAAATCCCCATACTTCGGCTATACAGTCATTGATAATATAGGATATGGGAAACACCAGCAATCCGGCAGTAACAGTGATACTGCCAACCTGAATCACTTTGGTTTCGAGAAGGTTTGCTGCAATCAGGCAGACGTTGAACAGAATGCCGAGCAACATGAAGGGTATAGATACTTTTTCTTTCATAATTCCTGTTTTTTACGTGGTGTTCTAGAATACACGACCGCTATTCACGGCATCATACGTTTACGGGCAGCAAAGGTAGCAATTCTTTTTTAATCGACAAAATAACAATATATGTAACGGGGCATTACATATATTGTTATCGCGATAACATATAATGTAATGCCCCGTCCGGGTACAACATAACAAACACTTAACACACTATTCTTTTTTACTCTTGTCACAGAGTTGCAAAAGCCCATTCATACTTCCGGAAAATCCGGCATCGATCTTAATAAGCCTCTTAAGAGAAGTCTTTCAAATCCTGCTGTAATCTTTTGCGGATCAGGAACAGACGGCTCTTGATAGTCCCTACCGGCAAATCCATCTTCTCAGCTATCTCACGATACTTGAATCCGGCAACAAACATCAGGAAAGGCTTTTTCAACTCTTCGGGAACGGCATTAATCACCTTATAGAGTTCCTTCAGATCGTAAATTGTTTCAAAGCGGTTGCCCTCCTCACCTTCCGTCATGGTTTGCGCATAGAGATTATAGGTGGAATCGGTCATATCCACTTCACGTAACGACTTACGGTAATTATTGATAAAGATATTGCGCATGATGGTATACATCCATCCCTTGAAATTCTGGGTATGCACAAATTTCTCTTTGTTGTCCAATGCCTTCAACAGACAATCCTGTACCAGATCATTGGCCGACTCCCGGTCAGCAGTCAGTTTATAGGCAAAATGTTCCAGTTCGGGCTGCATAGCCACTATCTTATGGGTAATATTCATCTTTTCCATTGCTCTTCTTTCTTTCTGATTATCGAATATGCAAAGATTCGCATTTTAAACGGTCTGTCCTATAGCAATTCTTCCGCATAATTTGGCGATTTTTCCCTCGGCCCTTCAACCATTTCCCATTTAAGTTGTTCAATAGGGCAATTCACCTAAAACTTAACTTATAATGAAAGCATTTTTTAGATCTGTAGCTATGCTACTCGGATTGGGACTCTTGCCTGTAGCGGCACATGCCCAGAAAAAAGTAATTATCGAAGATGAAGAACCGAACTCCGTGATGTTTGTATCGACCGACAAAGCCGGAGACGAGATTATCCGGATCATGAACGAGACGCGTCTTCCGCGTTTCCAGGAACCGAAGGCTCCACGCTTCGTACTGACCGACCGGCAAGGAAAGTTCGCACTGGGTATCGGCGGATATGTACGGGCAACCGCCGAATATGACTTCGGGGGAATTGTGAAAGATGTAGACTTCTATCCGGCGCTGATTCCTAATAAAGGATCTGCCGACCGTGCACGCAATCAGTTCCAGATGGATATCAGCACTTCGACTCTTTTCCTGAAACTGGTGGGACATACCAAACGTCTGGGTGACTTCGTGGTTTATACTGCTGCAAACTTCCGTGGAGACGGAAAGACTTTCGAGTTGCAGAATGCTTATGCTACCTTCCTCGGCTTTACTCTGGGATACAGCTATGGTAACTTTATGGACCTTGCCGCCCTGCCTCCTACCATCGACTTTGCAGGCCCTAACGGCTCGGCTTTCTATCGAACTACTCAATTGAGCTATATGTGTGACAAGCTGAAGAACTGGAAATTCGGCGTCGGTGTCGAAATGCCATCGGTAGACGGTACCACGAATCAGTATCTCACCATCAACACCCAGCGTATGCCCGACTTCACTGCCTCAGCACAGTATAACTGGAATGCCAACAGCCACCTGAAGTTAGCTGCCATCGTTCGCAGCATGACTTATTCAAGTTCCGTAGACAATAAGGCGCACTCAAAAGCCGGATACGGACTTCAAGCTTCGACTTCCTTCAACGTGACTCCGAAATGGCAAGTATACGGACAGGTGAATTACGGAAGGGGTATCGGACAATACCTAAACGACTTGAGCAACCTGAATGTGGATATTGTTCCTAACCCGGAAAAAGAAGGGCGCATGCAGACGCTCCCCATGTTGGGATGGTTCGCCGGATTGCAATACAACATCAGCAAAGATGTATTTGTATCGGGCACTTACAGTTTGTCACGCCTCTACTCGGAACACACGTATCCAAGCGATGTACCCGATATGTACCGGAAGGGCCAATATCTGGTAGCTAACCTGTTTTGGAACGTAACCAGCAACTTACAGGTAGGCGCCGAATATCTGAGAGGATGGCGTACGGACTTCAGTAGCAATACCCGTCATGCCAACCGCATGAACGCATTGGTACAATATTCGTTCTAACTTTTTATAAATCTCTCTGAACTCTAACGTAAAAAAAGTCCAAGGACGAACCCAGCCCCGTCTCTGTTATTACCCTACGGAGATGGGGCTAAAAATAAAATTTCACCACACAGGGATTATCATCTTCCACTCTTTTACTTAATGCCCGGCTGCAAGAAACGCATGCAAAACTCAATGCTGCAAAGAAAAGAAAAAATGTGTCTCTCATATCGTTCGGGATTAGAACACAAAGATAATCTTAATATAGGAGGTTAAATGAAAAAGGACCGGATTATTTGAGTAATCCGATCCTTCTTGAGAGTTATATTAATAAAGATTAGTAGAAGCCTTGTATCAGAACTTATAGTCGAGACCGATACCGAATACTTTATTGGTACGAGTAAAGACATCCTTTCCGGAGATTCCTGTACCTCCATAATTAGGAGTCTCTTTGGTATATTTATCGTAATCAGTCCAGAAATAAGCAACGTTCAGTTTCAGGTTCTTCGCAATGTCGAATCCGGCACCAAAACCGTATGAATAAGAACTAACTGCAAAGCTCATATCGCTTTGGTAATTATCACCCACACCATATTTGGTACGTTGCATACCGACACTTACCTGGGCCCATTTACAAACATCCCATTCGATACCACCCAAATATTCGTTAGTACCTTGTTTGATGAAATGCTGTTTACCCATAGTCTGGCCGGTCACAGGATCTTTAGCATCGGCCATACGTGCACTGGTATCAAAGAAATGATGATAACCAACTGAAGCACGAAGTACCGGAAGAATTTCATAAGAAACACCTACTGTCAACAAAGCCGGAATATCGTGCGGAGTATTTACTCCATTCGCAAACAGCCCTGTATTATCTATACGAGTCTTGTTCTCTACATTCAGTTTGGTGTTGAACTCATATTTTACACCAATGTTCCACTTATTCATCTTAAAGTCCAAGCCCAAAATAGGAGTTACCCCCCAACCTGTCTGGTCGCAGTCCAACTCTTTATCAGCCGTCAATTCTGCAACACCGGTCGCTTTCTTTGCGATAGCATCATATTTTGCATAATTAACCATATCATTCGCTGCCAGATAAGCATCTGCAGCTGTTCTGGCTTGCTTGGCATAATCGCTGAAATATTTGTTCACATTTACCATTTCTCCTCCACCGATATTAGCTTCAATATTACGAATATGTCCTTCATATCCATTGCTTACGTAATTCATACGTACACCGGCAAATGCAGACAAGTAATCGGTGATTTTATAAGATGCTCCCAGTTGAAGACCAAAAATCATCTGCTTACCACGCATATAGCTGTCAACCGAGTATTTATTGGTACCTTCAAAGATATTAATCGGCAGAATGCCTCCGTCTACCATTTCTTTACCGGCAGCTACCATCATTCCGGGCACTACAGATACCAATGACTCGAATGAACCCAATCCCTCATTAAAGGTAGCCTTACCACCACCACCGGTTACTGCAAAATTCCCGGAGAATGCCCACTTATCCTTCTTATATACTGCAAATACACTGGGGATGAACGGAGCCGAAGCTTCACCTTTATATACTTTTGTAGCGTTTCCGCCAAAGCCTGCAAACGGAGCGAAAGTAGAAGTGATGGTTCTTGTCTGGAAAGCACTCTGTCCGTTGAGAGACAGATGAAAGCCATCTTCCATGAAAGCGACACCTGCCGGATTGGAATATACCGCGTCAATTTGTGTAGAAGCATCACGAGCCAACATTCTCAAAAACAATACGTGCTGATTGGTATTTGTCAGGAGACCTCCCGCAAAAGTTGAAGTTGAAACGATTAGCAACCCGATGCTAATCAAGAATAATTTTCTCATCTAAATCTTTTTTAAGTTATTTCGGGCGCAAAGGTACAATAATATTGCACATGACGAATATTTCTGTGCATCTAATTACGTTTTCACCAACAAATTAATTGAAAACACAAACTGTTTCGATTGAAACGAACAAGAAAACATCATAAGAAAAGACACTCAGAAAGCCAAACATTACTCCATTGCTAAACGTTTTTATATTATAGAATATAAAATAAGAAAACTATGGCATATACAATCGCATTTTTTGGTACCAAACCCTACGATGAAGCTTCTTTCAACGAAAAAAACAAAGAATTCGGATTCGAACTCCGATTTTTCAAAGGTCACTTGAACCGGCACAACGTGCTGCTGACCCAAGGAGTGGATGCTGTCTGCATTTTCGTGAACGACACAGCTGATGCTGAAGTAATAAAAACAATGGCCGCCAACGGGGTGAAATTACTCGCTCTTCGCTGTGCCGGATATAATAATGTAGACTTAAAAGCCGCTGCCGAAAACGGAGTAACCGTTGTCCGCGTCCCCGCCTATTCACCGTATGCCGTAGCCGAATATACGGTTGCCCTGATGCTTTCACTCAACCGGAAGATTCCGAGAGCTTCGTGGCGTACACGGGATGGGAACTTCTCTCTGCACGGACTGTTAGGTTTCGACATGCACGGAAAAACAGCAGGTATCATCGGTACGGGAAAGATTGCAAAAATACTGATACACATCCTCAAAGGATTCGGCATGAACATATTGGCCTATGACCTATATCCGGATTATAACTTTGCACGGGAGAACCAGATAGTATATACGACGCTCGATGAATTATACCACAGCTCGGATATCATATCATTGCACTGCCCGCTCACTGAACAGACAAAGTATCTGATCAATGACTACTCGATCAGCAAAATGAAAGACGGAGTAATGATCATCAATACCGGACGGGGACAGCTGATTCATACCAATGCGCTGATCGAAGGATTAAAAAATAAAAAGATCGGTTCGGCCGGACTGGATGTTTATGAAGAAGAAAGCGAATACTTCTACGAAGATAAATCGGACCGTATCATCGACGACGATGTGCTGGCACGTTTGCTGTCATTTAATAACGTGATCGTAACTTCTCATCAAGCATTCTTTACCCGCGAGGCTCTGGCTAATATTGCAGCAACGACTTTGGAGAACATACGGGACTTCAAGAACCGGAAACCTTTAGTGAATGAAGTGAAACTGGGCAATGCTTAGAAAAGAGCAACACGAAAAAGTGATGTGTAACAAACAATAATGCCTGCCACTTCTTTCTCAAGAAACGGCAGGCTTAATCCAAGGGGGGGGACCCGGATGAAATACATAATGTCCGGGATTACTATTTAGCATTCTCTATTTATCTGCCTTCGGTTCACCCTTTTTTCATCAGTATTCCACAATGCTCTCTAACAAAGGCTCTCCCTTCAGCGGAGCATAAATAGTTACTTTAGCAAAACCATACTTGGGCTCGCGGGTTACTGTTTTAGTCATACAGATGAAGCGGTAGTTATAGCCGCTTACCAGTTGTTTGGCAACCAGAAGTGGAGTGTAATCCACCCCTTTCAAAGTCATGCAGGTCTGAAACAATTCTTTATCCTGATCCGTCAACGGTTCAAATTCTCCCCAGCCTCCTATTATTATATCCGCTTTCTCGGAAGTAACCACTGTATAAGGGAATACGTCTTCGTAAAGAACTCCCGTGACATCACGATAATAGGCAAACTGAATCTCTACCTGTCCCGGCTGCAAAAACTGGAAAGTAAAAGACTGTACAGACATTCCACCCAAGGTATCGGCATCTTCTGACAATTCCTCCACAAGGGCAACTCCACCAGTCAGGCGTACTAAAGCGTAACGATAACCAGTACCTGCATGTGAGGTACGTTTGATGGTGATTGTATCACCTACTTTGAATGCTTTCCTAATCATAACAATACGTGTTTTTTAAAAGATTAACTCTGTGAAATTTTCTAATAGCCTGATGCAGTGACCGGCCTTGCTGAGAATAATCTGCCGGGAGAAAACTCCCGGCAGATTTTGGGTACAGTACATCACCTAAACCAGATTCGTTGATGTGGTTCAAAGGTAAAGGGAAAGATTTACAGATCAAAATACTTGAAGTGGGTTATTCTCTCATTTTTTCACTCTTAGTCTCTCATTTTTTCACTTTCAGTCAGTAATTTCCTTATTACTAACACGTTGTACTCCTACCTGAAAATCGGTAGGAGTCACCCCAAATTTACCGGAAAAGAGACGATAAAAAGATTGGGTAGACATTCCACACTCCTGGGCTATCGTGTCTACTGTATAATCGGGGTAATCTTTCAGCATCTTGGCAGCATACTCCAAGCGAAGATTATTAATGTATTTTGAAAAACTCATTCCGGCATATTGCTTAAAAAGCGGCGCAAACTTATTCTTGGGAATGTAGATTGTCTTGATTAACTCCTCTCTCGAAAAGTCCGGCTGAAGATATAACTGCCGGTTAATGATTTCACGCTCCAGTTTGTCGAACAGCATTTTATCGTGTACCGCATTGTTATCTTCCGTCTCGGGCTCCGGATCGACAGGAACATCCAACTTTCCGGGCTCTTCTGCCTGCAATGCATTTCCATCTATATACGTCCGTACTTCCCGCTCTTTCTGTAACTGTTCTTTCAATATATGGTTCTCCTCTTTTCTCCGGTAGAGTTCTTCTTTGTGAACCAGCAAATCCTCGATGGTTCCTACCATTGCCTTATTCTTACGGCGTATGGTACGGTTATGTCGGATGGTTCTCCATAAAAGTACCCCTAACAGAAAAACAATACAGACCACAAATATCAGCAAGGCATTCCTCATCCGCATATCAGCGGCTTGCTGCTGAATAAACATATCCTTTTCATTCGTTTCATAAACCGCTGCCAGTTCCAATGCAGCACTTTTCTGCTCTCTGGCCTTAATGCTATCACGCAACACAGCCAGCTGTTCAAAATATCTTGCAGCAGTCCGGTAATCACCTTTATCCCGATAGGCACGCCCGAGGGACTTCTTAATGGTGACCATATAATAATTTACCGTATCTTTCCGCGTAACATATACCTTTTCACGAGCAGAATTCATACGGATCACCTGATCATACATCTTCCGATCGAACAGATAAGGCATAATCAGGTAGTCATCGCGATCATATTCCTTACTTACTGACAAAAATAGCCGGTAATAGCGGTCAGCCTCTTCCGACCGCCCCAACCGGAAAAGAACCACAGCGTAATGGGCATACATCGCCTTTTTCTCCTTTCCGCTCAATCCCTCCATCGGTATCTCACTGCCGGTCTCTTCCGTCACGATCCTTTCTAATGCAGCCAGTGTTTTCAGGGCCTCTTCACTACGCCTGTCCGACTCCTGAAATATCAGCAAAGTATTGTAATTATAGCGCAGGTTATCGTACTTATATGGGTAGTCTGTTTTTTCCATCATCGCTACCGCCTGCTCCATGAATTCATATCCCTTATCCTTATTACCCTGATAATAGAGCATCTTCCCCATATTAAACAGAGCAACGGACTGCATCGCTTTATCATCACACAACTCAGCTCTCTTCAAAAGCAAGTCCACATACTGTGCCTTTTTATTCTCATTGTGCAAACAGTCGTAACACGAAATCATACGGTGCACCTGTTCCATATAGTTTTTATCACTATTGAGCACCGAGTCACTTTCCAAAGCACGCTTATAGAATTTCAACGCCCAGTAGTATTGCCCTACATTGAAATACAAATCGCCTTCCACCACATCCAGCCGGAACGGAGGAAGCGACTTCTGTTTCCTCAACTGCTCCATGATCTGCTGCGCTTTTTCAAAGTCGGAGAATGTATACTTATATACGTTGTCATCTGTAATCAAACTGTCTGGTAAAGAAAACGTTCCGGCGCAAACAGACACCGGAGATATAAAACAATGAAGCAGTACTAACAGAATAACATACAATAACTTTCTCATATCTTCTTACTATTGGCGGATTTTGGAAGCACAAAAATAAGATAATAATATTTTCAACAAAATTTTCTCCGGCTCATATTTACCGAACGCATTCAAATCTCTTCTGTTTACCGGATTTCAAGAGCCTGATTGTTTCTCTTCTGGAACCGCCTCCTTCCCCTTGTTCCTAATAAAAAAGTGAACGCTTCAAACCATTTATACTTCCCAATTGTTTGGCTTATAGAATACATTTTAAAAGAAAGGATACATTATGAAAAAAGTAGTTCACCGCTCGGATACCCGCGGACGATCTTTATATGATTGGCTCGACAGCCACCACAGTTTCAGCTTTGATGAATATTATAATCCCGAACGCATCCACTTCGGTGCTTTACGGGTGCTGAATGACGATCGTGTTGCACCGGGAGAAGGTTTTCAGACCCACCCACATAAGAACATGGAAATCGTTTCCATCCCCCTCAAGGGGTTTCTGGCACACGGAGACAGTAAGAAGAACAGCCGTACCATCACTGTTGGCGATATTCAGGTGATGAGTGCCGGAACAGGCATCTATCATAGTGAAATGAACGGCAGCAAGTCGGAACCTGTGGAATTTCTGCAAATATGGATCATGCCCAAAGAGCGAAACACCCACCCACTCTATCAGGACTACGACATCCGAGGATTGCTGAAAAAAAACGAACTGGCCCTGATCCTGTCACCGGATGGCAGTACACCAGCCAAACTGCTACAAGACACCTGGTTCTCGATGGGTGAAGCAGAAGCCGGTAAAACGCTTGAATACAAGATACATGGAACGGATACGGGAGTCTACGTTTTCCTCATCGAAGGAGAAATAAAAATAGACGATATCATCCTGACCCGCCGCGACGGATTGGGAATCTCTGAAACCAAAAGCTTTGAGATAGAAACCCTGAAAGACTCCAAGATATTACTGATAGAAGTACCGATGTAAATTTAAAGTAATTGCTTATGTCAACCGATCATACGTCCACACATCCTGATTCCCCTCTTCACGGAAGAGGGGCCGGGAGTGAGACTATCAACCTCGCTGCCATCCGGCAGGAGTACACCAAAGGCGGGCTGAAGGAAGGAGATCTTCCCGACAACCCGCTTTCTCTTTTCAACCGATGGCTGCACGAAGCTATCGACGCACAGGTAGAAGAACCTACAGCCATGCTGGTAGGTACCGTATCCCCCGAAGGGCGACCATCGACCCGTACCGTATTGCTGAAAGATTTGCATGACGGAAAATTTATCTTTTATACCAATTATGAAAGCCGTAAAGGCAGTCATCTGGCAAAGAATCCGTATATTTCCCTCTCTTTCGTCTGGCACGCGCTGGAAAGACAGGTACACATTGAAGGCATTTCCTCAAAAGTCCCTGCCGGTGAATCCGACGCCTACTTCCACCAACGCCCCTACAAAAGTCGCATCGGAGCACGCATCTCTCCTCAAAGCCGTCCGTTGAAGAGCCGGATGCAATTGATTCGCAGTTTCGTTGCAGAAGCTGCCCGATGGGTAGGCAGAGAAGTGGAACGTCCGGTACACTGGGGAGGCTATGCCGTCACCCCTGAACGAATCGAGTTCTGGCAGGGTAGAGCCAACCGACTGCACGACCGCTTTCTCTACACCCTCCAAGCGGACGGAAGCTGGCGGAAAGAGAGGCTTGCCCCTTGATATTTCCGGTTATTGTGCTTGCGCAACCAACAAATAATACGTAATATTGCATTCATAAAATACATCCGCTTATGATTCTGGATTATATATACCACAGTGGGTTTGCCATCGAAGCAGAAGGTGTAACCCTTATCATTGATTATTACAAGGATTCTTCGGAAACGGAACGAAATAAAGGTATCGTACACGACCGTCTGCTCCAACGACCCGGCAAGCTGTATGTACTTGCCTCACATTTTCATCCCGACCATTTTAACCGGGAAATACTGACCTGGAAAGAGCAACGTCCAGACATCATCTATATCTTCTCAAAAGATATCCTGAAGCATCATCGGGCACAAAGTGAAGATGCGATCTATATTAATAAAGGTGAGGAGTACGAAGATGATACACTGCGCATTCAGGCTTTCGGTTCTACGGACGTAGGCATCTCCTTCCTAATTCATCTGCAAGGGAAAAGCATCTTCCATGCCGGTGACCTCAACAATTGGCATTGGAGCGAAGAGTCTACCGAACAAGAGATACGCAAAGCCGAAGGCGACTTTCTGGCAGAAGTGAAATTTCTCCGGGAATCTGCTCCGGCCGTCGATCTGGTAATGTTCCCCGTCGACCGCCGAATGGGAAAAGATTATATGAAAGGCGCCCAACAATTCATCGAACGAATAAAAACTACTATATTTGTACCCATGCACTTCAGCGAAGACTACGAGGGAGGTAATGCTTTCCGGTCTATAGCCGAAGCCGGTGGATGCCGTTTCATCACCATCACTCACCGGGGCGAAAGCTTTGAGATATAACTAAATAAAACATACGATTATGAACAAACTGACACAATTTTTTCTCGTGTTATTTATGATTTGCCTGCCTGCAACCCTTTGGGCAGACAATGACAAAGATGATGATGACAGCAGATACCTTGCGGGCGCCGTGCCCGAAGTTGACGGACGGGTAGTTTTCAGCCGCGAATTCAGTATTCCCGGCATGTCACAAGACGAAATCTATGAACGGATGCTCAAGTGGCTTGACGGACGCATGGCCCAGAACAAAAACAATAGCCGCGTGGTATATAAAGACCAAGGTGTCATTGCCGCAACCGGCGAAGAGTGGCTGGTATTCAGCTCTACCGCTCTTTCTTTGGACCGTACTTGGCTGACCTATCAAATCACCGTTAACTGCCAGCCGCAGAAGTGCACAATGGAAATAGAAAAAATCCGCTACACTTATCGTGAAAAAGAAAAATATACAGCCGAAGAATGGATCACCGATAAATTTGCTCTGAATAAAACCAAAACCAAACTGGTACGTGGTCTTGCCAAATGGCGCAGGAAGACGGTAGACTTTGCCGATAACCTTTTTGAAGAGGCAGCAAAAGCACTGAGCCAAAAACCTCAGGAAGCCGCAGCAGCAGAAGCCGCTCCGAAAAAGCCGGCAGTAGTGACCGCTCCGAAAGTTGTGGTAATCGGTGGTGAAAAAGAAACTGAAAAGGTAGAAAAAGCAGCTACGGTTACCCCCGCAATCCCTGTTACCCCTCCAAGCACAATGCCGGGCTATAAAGAGGTAGCTCCCGATCAAGTCCCTGCCAACGCCATCCAGATGGGTGCAGGCCGACTGGTGATCGCTATCGGCTCCGATCCTTTCAACATGACCATGATGACAGCTAACGCCGGAGGATCCATAGGAAAAATTTCCGGAAGCCCTGTTGTATTCAGCATCCTCTCGCCTGACCAGCCTTACGAGCAATTGGAGAAAGCAGAGACATATAGCATACGTTTCTATCCTACAGGACAAAGCGAGCCGTCTGTCATACTGGAATGTCAGAAGCTGCCTGCCCCGACACCAATGGAAGGACAGCCCAGAACTTATGCAGGTAAAATAACAAAAGCATTTATGAAATAAATCAGCCACCACAGATTACATGGATAAACACAGATTGAATTTTAATTAGATTATTAATATAAACAATCTGCTCTAATTAGTATAATCTGTGGTGCAACTTTATAAGTTCTATTTTAACCTAAAACAAAATAAACTTAGCAACAATGGAAATAAAAAGTAGATTTGACCACTTTAACATCAATGTGACTGATCTGGAACGCAGCATTGCTTTCTACGAAAAAGCACTGGGACTGAAAGAACATCACCGGAAAGAAGCCGCCGACGGTTCGTTTATCCTGGTATATCTCACAGATAGCACCACCGGATTCTTATTGGAACTCACTTGGCTGAGAGACCATACCGAAGCATATGAATTGGGAGAGAACGAAAGCCATCTCTGCTTCCGTGTAACGGGAGATTATGATGCCATACGCCAATATCACAAAGAAATGAACTGCGTATGCTTTGAGAATACTGCCATGGGACTGTATTTTATCAACGATCCGGATGATTACTGGATCGAAATATTGCCGGAGCGGTTCTAAAACGATAAACGACGCATGTTTCTAAACAATGAACGATAAACAGGCTGCACATTAATATTGCAAACAGTTTATCGTTCATCGTTATTTACCGTTTATGTCTATTCGCCCTCTTTCGCCGGATTTCAGCTTTCATCTTGGCTGCTCCGGAACCATGGGTTCCCTTTATATAAGTTGTTTTCTTCGCTTTTGTTTTCACTTTATTTTCATCTTTTTTCGGGCCTTCTTTCTTTCCTTTAAAGACAATCCCACCCATAATTGCATCTTCTAAACTCATAATCTTTCCTTTCTTATTCTATATTTTCCGTGGACAAAGATACTCTTTTTCTGTGAATTCCCTATCTTTGCCCGCTGTAACAACTAAAAACCAATCAATGGATACATTCCTGCTCCCGGCAGAAAAAGACCCGATGGGTGCCGCCATAACCGATTATTATCACAATCACAAGGCAGACAGACTGCGTGTATTTTCTTCTCAGTTCGATGAAGACGAAATACCCGTCAAACAACTTTTCCGCGAAGCCGGACAGATGCCCCTGCTCGAACGCACAGCTCTTCAGATGGCTACCGGAAGAATACTCGACGTAGGCGCCGGAAGTGGCTGCCACGCCCTTGCGCTTCAGAAAGCCGGCAAAGACGTTTCTGCCATCGACATATCTCCTCTGGCCGTCGAAGTAATGAAACAACGGGGAGTAAAAGATGCCCGCCAGATTAATCTGTTCGACGAACACTTTGTCGATACTTTCGATACCATACTGATGTTGATGAACGGTTCCGGTATCATCGGACGCTTGGAGAATATGCCTGTCTTCTTCCGTAAGATGAAACAAATACTCCGCCCGAATGGTTGCATCCTGATGGATTCAAGTGACCTCCGCTATCTGTTCGAAGATGAAGACGGAAGTTTCCTGATCGACCTGGCCGGAGATTATTATGGAGAAATCGACTTCCGCATGCAGTACAAAGACATTCAAGGTGATTCTTTCGACTGGCTGTATATCGACTTCCAGACCCTCAGTGCCTATGCTGCCGACAATGGCTTCAAGGCCGAAATGATAAAAGAGGGCAAACATTATGACTACCTGGCCAAACTGACTGTTGTCCCGTGACCGGGCAGGCATGAAAATTCCCGATAACCAGTCCTCCTAAAAGACTAAAACGGAAACAATAACGGCAACACGAACACCATCACCACGCCCATAATGATCTGCAACGGAAGACCAACTTTTACATAATCCATAAATGTATAGCGTCCTGCCGGCATCACCAGTGCATTAGGCGGCGTGGAGAAAGGTGAGGCAAAGCACATACTCGCCGCCACCGTCACGGCAAACAGAAACGGATAGGGACTCAGTCCCAACTGTACGGCAGAGTGAAGCGCAATAGGAGCAAGCAGCACCGCAGTAGCCGTATTGCTGATAAACATCGTCATCAGCGAAGTAGTGAAATAGATGCCTGCCAACAAAGCAAAAGGCCCGTAAGTACCCAGACCGTTCACCAATGATTGCGACACCACTTCCGAAGCCCCGGTTTTCTCCAATGCCAATGACATGGGCAACATTCCCGCTATCAATACAATACTCTCCCAGTTGATTGTTTTATAAGCTTCTTCCACATTGCGGAAACATCCGGTCAGCACCATCAGCAGAGCTGCGACAATTACTGCCGTCACAGGGGCCACCGGAATAAAGTCGAACATCATGGTTACAATCATCCCCAACATGATCAGTGCCGCTACCGGTGCTTTATGGTTCAAGGTCACTTTAGCTGCTTCAGCCAATGGTTGCCCCAGAACGACCCATTGCGACTGGTCTTCACCAAGCCTGGCAATGTTTGCCCAACTTCCCTGTACCAGCAAGACATCTCCCGAATGCATTTTTTCATCCTTCAGGTTCTTCAACAAGTAGTCACGCTTGCGCTGAATTCCCAATATATTAATGCTGTAATTCTCCCTGAATCCGGAAGCTTTTACCGGTTTGTTTATCAAATTGGCAGTAGGCAGCAACAAGATTTCGGCAATGCCTATCTCCTGAAAATCGAAACCTTCATCCGTATTATGCAAATTACCTTCCGTCTTATGTGTATCCAATAAAGCCAGACGATTCTCACCGACAAAACGTTTCACGTTCTCAAACTCCCCTAATACATAAAGAATATCTTCTGCTTCAATCAGGGTTCCCGCTTCTGCCATCTCCTGCTTTTTTGTCTTAAAAAAGTGTCGGGATGAAACCGATCGGCGACGCACTTCCAGAATTGTCACATGATACCTCTGCGGAATCCCTAACTCCTGTATTGTTTTACCGACAATTCCTGAAGATTCTTCGACCTCCACCCTATACAGGTTCTGCGATAACTGATATTCCCCCGCCAATTCCTGAAGCGACTTATTCTTATGCTTTCCCCGCGTTTCTTTATCTGTTTTCTTCGTCAGGAATATTTTGCTCAGCGGGATCAGCACAATCAGACCGACAGTAACACATACCAGTCCCACGGGAGTGAAGGTAAAGAATGAGAGCCGTTCATATCCGGCTTCAATCAAGGCATTCTGTATCACAAGGTTAGGCGGAGTACCAATCAACGTCATCATACCACCCATACTGCTGGCAAAAGCAAGAGGCATCAGCAGACGGCTTACATTGATATTGGCACTCATGGCCATGCTGACCACAATAGGCAGCATCAACGCCACCGTTCCCGTATTGCTGACAAAAGCACCGATAGCAGCTGTCACCAATATGATCAGTACAAAGAGTTTCAACTCGCTTGTTCCCGCAAATTTCAGGATACGGCTACTGATCATCTTTGCCAGCCCCGTTTGGAAAATAGCTCCGCCCACCACAAACAGACCGATCATCATAATAACAACAGAATTGGAAAAGCCCGAAAGCGCTTCCTCCGGAGTAAGGATATTGAAAAGTATTAATAATACCAGCGCACACAATGCCACTAAGTCAGAACGTACCTTTCCACTCATGAAAAAGGCAGCCGACAGTACGAGAATAATAATCGTTATAGCCATAAAATAAAAAGATGGGGTGATTCCATGTTAAAAACAAAAAATCACCCCTGCTTGTTCAACTTATTTCTTCAGCATTTCATCAATTTGATTTACCAGTGAAGTAAATTCCTCTTCGTTATACAAACGAGTCAGCTTCACAATCTTACCTTCCCGGTCTATCAGTACATTGCGGGTGATACCCGATTCACGCAATGCATATTTTGCAAATATATCCGCTCCCGGATCCAATCCCAACGGATAAGTCACCCCTACCGACTTACCAAATGCAATCACTTTGTCAAGAGGTTCATCACGATCAATACCGATCAAGGCAAACTCCGGATTGCTTTGATGTTTCAGCCAGATATCTTTCTCTATAAAAGGCATCTCTTTACGACATACTCCGCACCAACTGGCCGTGAATTGCAACATCACCACTTTGCCACGAAGTGCAGAAAGCTCTATCTGCTTTCCGTCTGTCAGAGTAATAGTAAAATCAGGGGCCATCTCTCCTACTCTCACAATATATCCTGTGCTGTCTGCCGCAACACTATCCGTTTTCACCACTACACTATCCGCAACAACGGTTGCTTTATCCACTTTTCCCTGTCCGGAACATGCTGCCATACCCCAAAGAAGCAATGACAGACCACATACATAAAAAAAGTTCTTCTTCATACTTTTCTATAATTAATTGATTTGCAAAAGTAAACAAAGAATCCGATTTATCAAACACTATTTTTATGAAGCATTTTTTGCCAAAGTATTTGCAAGTTTAAAAGTTTTTCCTACCTTTGCACCCGCAAAACAGAAATGACGCCTCTTTAGCTCAGTTGGCCAGAGCACGTGATTTGTAATCTCGGGGTCGTTGGTTCGAATCCGACAAGAGGCTCAATAAAAGAGAAAGGATCAGCAATTGCTGATCCTTTCTCTTTTATTGAATTAATTTCTTTCCGGAACTTACTTCCGAGCTACTCCTCCTTCTTCTTTCTCACGTAATAAGGTACAAAAACAAAAAGAAGGATTTTCCCCACTTTCTTTAAAAACGTATCTAACGAATGATGCTCCAAAATGTCAGAAATATAATTTTAAAATATTCCTTCACCGAACGATTACATATATATTTCATATTATACCGTATTTTATCGGGCATAATCTGTTCTATATATGCCTTGTCGGGATCCGAAGCCTTTCCAAGAATCGTATTTTCATCCACATATTCAATAGAAGCATAATCCGTAATTCCGGGACGTACGCTCAATACCTTTTTCTGGTCATCAGTATACAAATCCACATACTTACGAACCTCAGGTCGTGGTCCCACCAGACTCATATCACCTTTCAGTACATTGAACAACTGGGGTAATTCATCTAATTTATACTTCCGGATAAAATACCCGGTACGGGTTATTCTGGGATCTCTCCCCCCTACCGTTATCAGTCCCTTCTTATCAGCCCCCACACGCATTGAACGGAATTTATAGACATAAAAGTCCCGCCCGTATTGTCCCACACGAAGTTGTTTATAGAAACCGCCTCCTTTACTTTCAAGGCAGATGGCTATATAAAGAAAGAGAAAAACGGGAGAAAGCAGAAGAATTCCCAAAAGGGAAAAAACAATATCAAAAAAACGAATCAAGAAGCTTATCTGTTTAGTGTTTGTAAATATACTATCTGTTTTCTGCGATTACGGTCGTATAGGCCGCCTTTACAGTATCAATAATGAAATTCAATTTTTCACTATCCAGTTGAGGATATATCGGCAATGATATCTCACCCTTAAAATTCTGATAAGCCTGTGGATAATCATTCATATCATATCCCATCGATTTGAAGAACGACAACATCGGCATCGGTATAAAATGTACATTCACAGCCACTTCACGTTTAGCGATCTCGTCAATCATCCGGTCACGTTGCTCTTCTGTAAAGTCTTTCACACGCAAAGCATAAATATGATAAGAGCTTTCCTTTTCTCCATCTACAGAAGGCGGCACAATAGCCCAGTCACAAGTCGAAAAAGCATCATTGTAAGTATTGAACACCCTTTTTCGCTCCTTCAGCAACTCCGGATATTCCCGTATTTGCGCCAGTCCGATGGCAGCATTCACATCGGCCATATTGATTTTCATTCCGAAACCGACAATATCATAACGCCATCCTCCGGCTTTAGATTTCGAAAAAGCATCCTTAGTCTGGCAGTTCAGGCTCATCATCCGGAGTTCTTTATACAGCTCTGCATTATCGAACGGCTTGGGCAAGTTCAAACAAATGGCTCCACCTTCGGCAGTAGTCACGTTCTTCACGGCATGGAGTGAAAAGATAGCCACATCAGTTTCGCAACCGGTACGCTGCCGGTTACTGTAACGTGCCCCCAAAGAATGGGCAGCATCATTCATCACCAAGATACGTCCTAATTTTTCTTGTACAGGAGATTCTGCACGGAACAATTTTATCATTTCAGATTCCTGCACCAGTGCCATGATCTTTTCATAATCGCAAGGAAAACCGGCAATGTCTACCGGGATAATTGCCTTTGTTTTAGCAGTAATAGCTTTACGAACAGCCTCTACCGAGATATTAAAATCCATTCCGGAATCCACCATCACCGGTTTAGCCCCGGCATGAAGCACGGCCAATGCCGTTGCGCTATAAGTATAAGCAGGAACAATTACTTCATCTCCCTCCTTCACTCCCAGCCAACGCAACATCATAATAGCTCCTGATGTCCAGGAATTGACACAAAGTACTTCCTTTGCTCCCGAGAAAGATTTTATTTCTTCCTCCAAAGCCTTCACTTTCGGACCGGATGTGATCCAACCGGAACATAACGAATCAACGACTTCGTTGATGACCGCCTCGTCAATATAAGGTGGTGAAAATGGTATTTTCATGAGTTATATATTTTATAAGAAAAGTAAAATTAACGAACTGTTTTGTAGATTATATCAAGAACTGATTTAGGCATTAATTTAGCCATAGCATACAGCAAAGCATAACAGTCTTCTTTCCATCCAAACCCCAACATTCTATTGACGCGACGACGTAAGGTATAAATAGATTTGGCATGTTTCCACCCCCGCCTTCTTTCGAAAAAGTTTAAATCTAATCTAAATTTGAATAAGTATTCGGGTACATTGGCAAATTTACATCCACTTTTAAAACCCTTAGCCCACATCATAGTATCTTCTCCAAAGTAAGTGTCTTCCGGATATAAACCAGCTTTCTCAAAATATGAACGCCGAAACATCACAGTAGGATGAATCATACAATCCCGCTTTTTAAATAGTTCCAAACATTCCTCATGGGTTGTCGGCATTTTTTTTCGGAAGTATTCTTTTCCCTCATTATCAATTTCTATTGCCCAAGTACCAAGACAATCAACATCTGGATGTGAGTCCATAAATGCGATCTGCTTTGCAAAACGTTCCGGCATGGAAATATCATCAGCATCCATACGAGCAATATAGGTACAATCCTCCTTTTTCAAGACAACATCTAACAACTCATTTAATGAATAAGCCAACCCCAGATTCTTTTCTCTCGTATTTATACAGATTTGTTCTGTTAACAAATTAGTTACATAGGAAGCTACACCATTTTCTATAGGACCATCACAAATAATATATAAATAAAAAGAAGTATATGTCTGATTAAGCAAACTTTCTATCGCTTCTTGAACTTTCAATAAAGTGTCTTTCGCATACAAAGACATGATAACATATAACATGAATATAATTATATAATATCTTTTTTAAATCTGTTAAACTTAAGATCATAAATTGAATACACTACAATCATAAAAGATGGAATGATACCAACGATACAAGACAATATAGCATTAAGTATATCCCTCTTCCTAAAGGAAGTCTTTGAAATATTCTTTTGAGCAAAAGCGATAGCTGTACTATATTTTTTCTCTTTTAAATAATTATATATAATTTCTTTCCATTGTGCCTGATAAATATCAGCCTGCTCTTGAGTCCCCAATATTTCGATATCAGTGGCAAACGTTTGTAACAACTTCCTCTTCACCTCCAACAAAACATCAGTACGAGGTGTATTTCTTATTCCATCAGCACAAATCACTACATCTACATAAGGAAGAATTTCTATTTGATAGAATCTAAATAGACGAATCAAAAACTCCCAATCCTGATGCCGCTTAAAAGAAATATCAAACAACCCCACCTTATTTAATATCTCCCTTTTAATTATTAAAGTAGAACCAGCAGCATAATCAATTTGTGCTGACAACAACTCATAACATGAATTAAAGCAGCCCACGTTTCGACTTACTTTATATATCTTATTTTTATATTTCTTTACGTAATTACAACAAGTACCACCACAATCTGCACTTGAATTTTGTAGAAAATGTATGGCTTCCTTTATTCGATCTTTTAAGAAATAATCATCATCATCAAGAAAAGCAATATACTCTCCTACAGAGTTTTGAATACCTGTATTACGAGCGGCAGAGCCATTCTGATTTGTTTTATGTTTTATATATTTAACTCTATAATCGTTAGCATACCTTTCCATATATTGGATTGTTTCCAATCGATATTTATCACCATCAGAATTGTCATCTACAACCACCACCTCTATATTAGTATAGCTTTGACCGAGTACACTGTCTATAGCTCGTCCCAACATATTGGGACGTTTATAAGTTGGAATAATGACACTAACCAATCCAGAAACCATATTATTCTTACAGTCGTCCATCAACAATTGCTCTATCTAAAAAACACTTTACATCAAAAACAACAGAAATATCATTACCAAGTGCTTTTATATCAATTGTTTTAAACTCATTATGTCCAACCGCCAATATGATAGCATCGTATTTTTTTTCATTAACATTATCAATCATACGAATGCCATACTCTTCATACACTTTTTCTGCATTTGCCCAAGGATCATAAACGGAAATATTTTTAGTATACTCTAACAAAGTTGAATATATATCAACAACTTTTGTGTTGCGTATATCAGGGCAATTCTCTTTGAAAGTAATACCAAGTAGCAATATATTAGAATCTTTCACCAATACTCCCTTTTTATTCATCAACTTGATTACTTGATTAGCAACATAATCGCCCATACCATCATTTAATCGCCGGGCTGAAGACATTATTCTTGGTAAGACCCCATACACTTGTGCTTTTTGTATCAAATAATATGGATCAACGCTAATACAATGTCCACCAACTAATCCTGGTCTCAATTTTATAAAATTCCATTTTGACGAAGCAGCCTCAATCACATCATTGGTATCAATATCCATTGCATTAAATATTTTCGCTAATTCATTCATAAATGCAATATTAACATCACGTTGAGAGTTCTCTATGATTTTAGATGCTTCAGCAACTCTGATAGAAGGAGCTTTGTGTGTTCCATTTATCAAAACAGAATTATATACTTTATCTACTATGTCAGCAATTTCTGGAGTAGATCCGGATGTCACCTTCTTTATTTTTTCAACAGTATGTTCTTTGTCACCTGGATTTATTCTTTCTGGTGAATAGCCAGCAAAAAAATCGAGATTAAATTTTAATCCAGACACACGTTCTACAACAGGTAAACATTCTTCTTCAGTAACCCCCGGATACACAGTCGATTCATAAACAACTATGTCACCCTTTGAAATTACTTTTCCCACAGTTTCACTAGCTGATATCAACGGTGTTAAATCAGGGCGATTATTTCTATCGACCGGTGTTGGTACAGCTATTACATAAAAATTACAATCACGTATATCTTCCAAGTTAGAAGTGCATTTAAAACCACTATCTAAAGCTGCTTGTAACAAAACATCAGTAACTTCTAAAGTAGTATCATGCCCCCCCATTAAAGATTCTACTCGTTTCTGATTCATATCAAAACCTATTGTTTGATATTTTGTTGAAAATAAGCGAGCCAAAGGCAGACCTACATATCCAAGGCCAATAACAGCAATCTTCATAATATGATATTTATTTAAATAAGTTGAAATTCATAGAATAAGGAACCAAATCATACAAATGTCCATTAAAACAAATGGTACGGACAAGGTATAATAACAGCACTAAATGAAGGCTGAAATACATACCAATACGCATATGGACATTCTTTATAGATGATATAACGGCTGGAACCAATATGATATACACAAAGAAGAAATAACTATTCATTCGGAGAGTCATTTGAATAAGTACTCCATTAGATTGAAGTAACACTACTAATAATGACAAAAAACAAAAAAGATTCATATTCTCCATTATAAGCCTACTTTTAAAAGAATTAAGCTTATTCCAAAAGATGATGAATAAGATTGAAATGCCCGCAAAAATATAAGTGAATGAGCTTATATGAGTTTCTCGATCTCTTGTCAAATACACAATATATGGAGTATAGGAAATAAGTTTATCTATAGCCAAGCTACCCGCAATAGTCAACAAAAACGCAAGTAATTTGCCTTTTATAGATATAGTCTTATTTAATATATAATATAAAGGAATAAAAACTAAAATCGATTCATGAAAGAAGAATCCTCCCAACAAAAGAGAAACGATATACTTAAATATTTTTTTTTGTTCAATATACTTTAATGCAACAATAAAAACAGCGATTGCTAAGTATTGCCTCATCCCATTAAAGGTTGCAATATAAAACGGAGAAATACAATAATAAATAAAAACTGAAATCCAAACACTGTAATTATATCGTTTAATAACATTATATACCAGTATTTGCATGACAACAGCCATTATAAAAAACATGAATTGATAGCTAGCCCCGATATATCGCAAAAAATCTAGAATCAAGTTAAATCCTAATTCTCGACTTCCATACCCCTCTTCAAGATTATATATTTTCACATAATTAATATAATCGACTCCTACATAATACCTAAACCCAGAGAAAATGGAAAAAAGAATAAATACACAAATTAGAAAAAAGCGATTTTTAGTAACACTTCCTAAAGAGCAAAAGACCAGTAAGAAAAAATATATAAGAAAATAAGGAAACATCGACCTTTACCGCAAACCTTTTATATAGTAATAAAACAAAAAAAGAGAAACTATACCTGACAAAATAAATGTAGCGCACAAACCATAAACAATTGCTATAACACCCCAATATTGATAAAATATAAGTGAGAAAATAATATATAAAAAGCAAAAAGCATAAGTATTATATCCATTCCACTTTGCTTTTCCAACAGCGAGTAATATATTCCCTAATGGATTCCGAAAAATATATGTAACAAATGTTGCAACCATAAACATCTTATACATATATACACAATCATTATATTGTGCCCCAAATAGATTCTCTACCACAAAATCCCCATATATAATCAATAATAAAAAGACTATAAATGAAATAGGAATTACCACTTTCAGATAGTTATAATAATATCGCTTTAAACAATTACTATCCATATAGTTCCTAGATAAATAGCTAAAATCAGAGATCATCAAAATTCCAGGTAGAGTTAAAAGATTAAAAGGTATTATAGTGGCAACCCTAAAACTTGCTATACTGTGTTCCGGTTCATCCAATATACCTAAAAGCAAAGGAGCAATAGAGAAAATAATCTGGTTAGCAATTGCACTAACACTTGTATGTATTCCATATCCCCAATATTCTTTTTTAGAAATCTCAATCGGGTTACTAAATTGTATATAAGAGATTTTTTTCCTAAACAAAAAGAAAGTCAATAACGGTGCTAATATAAGAGCAGTAATATAGCCATAGTTCTTAAAAAACAAAGTCAAGCAAACCGTCAGTAATAATAATATAACAGAATTGTACACGTTTATTTTAGAATAGGTTCTATTTAAATTTACAATTCGGAAATAACTACGCATTGTTTCTAAAATATAAAAGCTATACAATCCTAGACACATATAAACAATTAAAAGCCACTCATTCTTCATACCCTCAGGTAGAAAAAAAGAATAAACAACTATAATAGCAACAACAATTGAAGTATAGTTTATCCCAACCCTTTGAGTATAATAATAATACTGTTTTTTTTTCAAGAATGAATTCACAATTGAACCAAATCTTAACAACGAATAATTCCCTCCAAATCCTGCAATAACGATTGCTATGGCATATATAGACAATACGTAAGATAATATTCCGTAGTCTTCTTTAGTAAGTAATTGCACAACAATAATAGAAAGTAGTGCGGCACTTATCTTTACCAAAGCTGTAGAGAAAAAGACAGAAAAACCTCCTCTCTTGATAAAACCTGAAATAAAATCTGAATTAATTCTTTTCATTCAAAAAATCCAATTTATAAAAGGGGCTCTCAGAACAATATAACTGATCAGAATAAAGATTCTGTGCCATTTTTATATACTTAGAATTTATATTTGACATTGCATAATACATCTCTGCATACCAAGCTCTTTGTAAATCACTAGATTGGATGTAATTCAACAGAGATTTATTATTTTCAACAAAGTCAATAGCTCGTTCTAATTTATCCCCTATTTCATTATAGTTTAAAATACTTGTAGTTAGTATCTCTGTTTCCCTATTTTTTTTGTAGAGATTCAGCAATCGAGCAAAATCAACAATGTTGACTAACTGATAATCTATATGCCTATTTAAAACAGATAAATCCCTGGAAATAAAACCATTATTAAAAAAGACAGTAGGAAATACAAGTTTAAAAATTATAGGATGAACAATTTTTTCATATACGCAATCAATCAAAAAAGAATTATGTTGTTCTTTCAAAAATAAATTCAAGCAATAATTATCCATTGCCTGCAATTTATTCATCATTTTTCCTTTATTAGTTAATTCCAAAAGTTGATTTATGGAAATAAGACCTTTGTTTATCCAATAGTCTAAATCAAAGTTAAGAAGATGTTCTTTCCTATAGAATTTTAGTAACAGAAGTGTATTCAAAGAATCAATATGAGTATTCAAGGTTAAAGTATTCCTCCAACTCTTACCTGCCACTTTTGATCTAATATGTGAAAAGGGGGTTTTTCCACCATACTCACTTGAATCATGGCAAAACCAAATACCTTCTTTCCATTCAAAAAAATATTTAAATTGTTCATTTGCTATGATTCTGATATTTTTATCTGTATCAAATCCATCTTCACAAGCATACAACAGCGTTCTCAATGCAGAATTTGTCGAACGAAATTGTATATCATAATCTCCTGTAAAGCTACGATGCAATAGTTTTCCATTACCCCAAGTTATACGTCTATCAATGGCTTCTATTATTCTTAATTTATAATCAGAAAGAGATTCTTTTTGAGATTTCTCTATCTCACATAATGCATAAAACATACTTTCCCCACTCATCTCAAAACACCAATCGGATCCTAAACTTCTTGTAATTAGAAACTTTCCATCTAAAGTAAAAATCTGTTTAAATTCTTCGGGAAAACAGATATCACCTATAAGTGACAAACACATTCTTTTCATTTCAGCTGAGTATAAATAGTGTCCCTCAATTCATTTTGTCGTTCCTCAGTAATTATTTCACCTCTAGTAATTAAATCAATAAATTTCTCATTAGGAGCATAAAGAATTTTACGCTGCTCGCATTTATCAATATATTCACTAATAGTGGAAACAACTCTTGCAGGATTTCCTGCTACAACAGAATTAGAAGCTATGTCTTTAGTGACAACACTTCCTGAGCCTATTATCACATCATCACCTACTACAACTCCTGGTAAAATAATACTATTAGCTCCTAAAAAAACACGATTCCCTATTTTAGTCCTTTGTACTCGATACTTACCTGTATGCCAAAGAGTACTAGCATCATGTGCCAATATAATAGATCCTGGTGCAGAAATAAAATCATCACCTATTTCCACTAGTTCTGGAAATAATGTATCAATTAAAGAGTTACTGTAAAAACGTTGGCCATGCTTAAATCTCACTCTAGGAGGATAAATTAAATGATAGACCTTCTTAAAAACTTTCTTTATTATCATATCTTTTCATGTACAAATCCAGCCAATCGTGAATTACATTATTCCATCTAAACTTGTCTATTATTATATCTGAATTCTTACAAGTGAGCTTTTTATAAGGAACAAATTTGTTCAAAACATCATGTAATTCATTTGATATTAATTCCAAACAATCTATTTTCCTATAAAAAACGCCCCACTGATCTAAACAATCATAAGGTAACCACGAACCTGTTATAACTATATTCTGCGCACTTAAATGTTCTAACATCGATCCAGAAAGCATATCTGTAGGTTGTAGCTGAATAAAAATATCAGATGCAACTCTTAAATGTGCAATATCTTCATCAGACAAAAATTGTTCAATTACATTATAATGAAACTTCGAATTAAGAACTGTTTTTTTTATTATACCAATATATTCGGCATCTTTGGGATAGGTTACAGGTAAAAGAAATTCTACCTTATCATGAAAGGGAGACAGCAAAGGAGATCGTTCTATATTCTCTATAATATCAATATGATGTTGTAACCTACTAGCATTATATCCAATAGTTATTACTATTTTGTCTGCACATAATCCTATTTTAGATTTACTAATTCTTGCATTTGCACCACTCCTTAAAATCGAAATCAAACTTTCTAAAGGTTCCAACCCAAAACGACATAAAACGATCTTGGAAAGAAAAGAACTCTTTTGATAACAAGCTTTAAATTCTTCTATAACTTTATCCGATGCAATAGTTATATGATCTGCTCTATTAAATAGCACAGTCATATTTTTTTTCCTATCTTCCGATGCACGTAAAAAATCACTTCCCCATATTGAAACAATTAACTTTCCACGGATATATTTCGAAAAGAACCTAATATCTCGTACTATTATATTCTCAACATAATGAATATGAACTACATCATAAAAATCAAGTCTTTTAATATATTTACGAAACAATATATGTTGATAAAGAACTTTTAAGAAACGATTTTTTTGAAAAAAAGACGGTACTATTAAAGCATAAATATTATTATAAAATTTATCAGAAGGAAAAAAGAGATCTGAACTATCTTGAGAAAGAATATCAATTTCTAAATCTGAATTAAGATAAACTTTTTTTAGAGTCTTCACATAATTGTATATAAACTGATGACTTCGATTTCCAATTATTAGAACCTTCATGCCTATAATAATTGACTATTTATTAATAATTGAGAAATACTCATTCCAATTACCTACATCAATCCAAGATTTTTCACTAACAGGAAAAACCCCTATTCTTCTATTTTCTTTTCTTAGTTTATCTATTAGAGAAGTTATATGATAAAATTGTCCTTCTGGAATCTCATCCAATAAGTTGGGTTCAAGAATATACAGTCCCGTATTTATCTTAAAAGTCAAGTCAGGCTTTTCTACGATTGAATCTAACAGACCATTTTCCTTAGTATAAAGAACGCCATAAGCTATTGGATAATTTTTAAGAGCCGCAACAACTGTCAATTCATTTTTATTTTCTTTGTGATATTTCAGTATCTGACTGTAATCTTCATTAATTATAATATCACAATTGGACACAAAAAAGGTAGTGTGTATTTTATCTCTCATTAATGTTAAACTACCAGCAGTTCCCAAAGGAACATTCTCTTGAAAATAGTTTATTCGATATGACGAATCTCTAAGAGTAGAAAAATAATGTTTGATGACATCTGCTTTATAATTTACAGAAACATAAAAGTTATTACTTCCACATTTAACAAAACGATCCATGATATCCTCCATAAAAGTTTTTTCTCCAATAGGGATTAATGGCTTAGGAATAATATTTGTTAACGGTTTTAAACGTGTTCCCTGCCCACCTGCCATAATTACTATTGGAAGATCAAACTGATCTATTGGAGCATTATCTTCATTGGGGAAAAGCTCACTCCACATTAAAACTTTAACAAGCTTCCTCTCGGTATTCAGAATTGGAATAAACTCCATTCTATAAGACATCATTAAAGTTCTGATTTCATCAAGGCTTAAAGTGTCGTCAGCAGTAATAATTCTATCTCGTAAAATATTCTTAATAGGCGTATCCAAGGATTTATTACCAATTATAGCGCGTTGAATATCTCCAATACTAACCAAACCGAAATATTCTCCTTCTGAAAACACTAATAAAAGCTTCCTATTACATTTATCCATTTGCTCCAATGTATGCAATATGGAAACATTTATATCCACAATCAACTGTTGGTAATCCATTTCTTTAGTATCTATTAATACCGTTTCCTATATACTCTTAAGCTCCCTCCATTACTTGTACACATACTATTTGCTTCTATTACTCTATCAATGTAACATAATGCATCAATCTGACAATCATCTTTTATTTCAAGTCCTTGAAATACAAAAGAATTTGCACCAAATAAACATCCATTCCCAATTTTTACATTACCACTAATTCTGGCTCCCGGATTAAAGAAACAATCAGAACCAACAACGACATCATGCCCAATAGTCACATTGTAATTAATCAGATTTGAATTTCCAATAAGAGCATTGGAAGAAATAACAGCATTAGCAGCCAAATAATTACCCTTACCTAATATAGCTGAAGGAGAAATATAAGAAGATGGATGAATGACATTATCAAGTACACTGTTAAATCCACCAAAAAGATCAACAAACCGTAAGCGTAAAGTTCTGTTGGTAAATCCTATAATATAATGAGAAACCTCAATTGTAGATAATCTATCTAATAAAGACGAGTCTCTAATATAAGTTTGTAAAATAGGAGGTTCTTCATCTGATATAACGTTATAAACAGCAAAATATTTATCCTTAAAAAACTGATCTACAGTTTCTCGGATTTCCAAGGCAGTACTACTACCACCAACAATAAAAAGAGTAGGTTTCATCACTAAATAGTACCGTTATCAACAAATATATTTTGTCCTGTTATAGAGCAAGCTTTCTTTGATAATAGAAAAGCGACAGTTTCTGCCACAGAACGTACATCAGTAGCCTGTTTTAAAGAAGTCCTTTTGTAAATACGATCTTTCTGTTCTTCTGTTAAAGAAGAGCTCATCGCCGTTTCCATAAAACCAGGTACCACCACATTAGAACGAATACCTAACTGTCCCCATTCTCTAGCAGTATCTTTGGAAAATGCTTCTAATGCCCCTTTACTAGAAGCATACATAGATAACCCTTTATACCCTGTATGAACACTTATAGAAGATATATGTATTATACTTCCTTGAATATGATGTAATAACATATTACGAATTGCATATTTAGTCAACAGCATCGGAGAGAATACATTCACGTTATACATTACCCTTAACTTATCTATTTGTAAGTTGGTAATAATATCATCATAAGCCACAGCTGCATTATTTACATAACCATCTAATGGGACTGAGTTAGTAAGAAACTCTTTAAAAATGATCTTGTGAATATTGGTCGTATCTGAGAGATCAACACTTTTAAAAAAGAGTTTACTTTCATATTTTTCTTCAAGTATTCGGAATTCATTCGAATAACTACGAGAAACTCCATAAACAACATGTCCTTCCTCCAACAAAACTCTACAAATCTCAAGGCCCACCCCACGAGAACAACCTGTAACTAATATATTCATGTTCGTTTTAATTTTCCTGTTCTTGTTAATGCTATATTCTCCACAAATTTTATTTTACGTGGAATTTTAAACTCTTGTAACTTATCAGCCAACCAGTGACGAATATCCAATTCAGACAAACTACATCCCTCCTCAATCTTTATTTCAGCGCAAAGAATATTACCTAAAACAGAATTTGGTTTGCCATAAACAAAAGCCTGTTGAACACCATCAAATTGCATCATGACGCTCTCAACCTCTCCAGGATTTATTTTATACCCACCAACATTTATCAGTTCATTCTTACGACTTTTAAAACGAAATAATCCTTTATCAGAGTCAATCCATTCTATTAAATCACCAGAATGGTAATAATCTCCTACACATGAAAAGCTATCAGATTTACCCAAAAGAGAATTATGAATTAATAATTCTTCATCCTCAACTTTAATCTTATCCTTCAATTCGACTGGAATCTGAAATAAATCTCCTTTTGCTGCAAACAAAGAACCAGCTTCAGTTGAAGCATATATATTATTTATTCGAGCATTCGGAAATATCAAAAGCATTGATTCATAAAGTTTAGTATTAGATTTCTCCCCTCCTAAAGTCACTCTACACACTTCAGGATAAGATTTCTCTACTGGTAACAATAAACGATAAAAGGTGGGAGTAGCAGAAATATGAGTTACATGGTATTCCGAAAGCAATTCATATACTTCAACTCGGTTTTTATTAAAAACATTTATTAAAGCATTTTTATTTGCAAAAGCCTGAAAAAAGACTTGCAAACCAGCCATGTGAGTCGGGTTAAAAGCAAAAGCCCATATTTGAGAATGATATTTAAAAGAAACTCTTGTCGAACGAGTCAACGTCCCAATAGTATGTACTACTTTTTTGGGCTGCCCTGTGGTACCAGATGTGAATATAGTTATTTCTGATTTTGAGGTTAAAACACTATTTATCAGATCATCTATATCTGCTTTATCATCAAAAAGAATATTCCTAGGCTTATTTATATCTGTATTTTCTATTCCTTCTAATTCATTCATTTTAGTATCTGAGTCTAAAAGAATTAGAGGCTGATCGGAAATCAAAGATAAGATCATATTCAAAAAGAAATCATATAAATTATTCGTCTGCATCAGTGGAATGTATGACTTTGCTTCATTTATCCGTTGCAACAGATCTTCATAAGTATATGATTTATGTTGATCTACTAAAAACAGTCCCATATTAACGTAACTTCTCAATTATTTCACCAACAGTATTTACTAACCCATCCTCGAAAATATCAATATCAAATTCATCCTCTATTCGAACGGTAAGTTCTGCCAAATCAAATGAAGTAAATCCAATATCATCTCTTAAAGTATCACTTAAGTTAATAACACTCAATTCTGACAAATTTTTAGCTTTCCTTATCTCATTGATAATAATTAAAATCTTCTCTTCCATATTTTTTATAATCTTACACTACTTGGTATATTCACAATTCTTTCTTCCAACCACACAGTATTCTCCAAACCATCCGTCTCGCATCCCCGAAACATCTCAAGCCTGTTCATCAATTCCCAAACAGGGCGGGTCATTACACCATGGTCATTCGTATATTCAAGGAAAGACTGTTGGGCCTGACGGTCTTTCAGAAGTACAGCGTTCAACCAATAGTTAGAACGGCTGTTCGCAGGCTCAACAACAAACTCAACATCAGGAATACGAGAGAAAAACTCACGGTACCGTTCTGCTGTCTCACGTTTATTGACAACATACCTGTCAAGATTCTCCATTTGGGCACAACCCAATGCGGCATTGATATTAGGCATACGGTAATTGTAACCGATATGGTCATGAACAAATGCCCAACGGTGCGGAACTTTGGCCTGGGTCGTCAAATGTTTGGCAAACTTGCCCAACTCTTCGTCCTGGAAAAGCAACATACCCCCACCACCGGTGGTGATCGTTTTATTACCATTAAAACTGATGGCTCCCACTCTTCCGAAAGTACCCGTATGACGGCCTTTATAGAAACTGCCGATACTTTCGGCCGCATCCTCGACAAGTTCTATATGATATTTGTTGCACACTGCCGACAATTCGTCAATCTTCATAGGATGCCCGAACGTATGCATAGGAACACAAGCCTTGATACGGCGTCCCGTCTTCTTATTATAACACTGCCCATTCCTTACTTCCGCATGCGTAGACAACCACCTTTTCACAGCAAGAGGAGAAAGACCCAAAGTATCTCTATCCACATCAAGAAATACAGGATGTGCGCCAATATAACTGATGGCGTTACAGGTAGCGATAAAAGTAAGAGCCTGAGTTAAAACTTCATCATCACGCTCAACACCGACAAGAAGCATACCCATGTGCAATGCATTAGTACCACTCACACAGACAACAGCTCTTTTTGAGCCGGTATAGGAAGCAACCTGCTCCTCAAAGCGATCGACAAACTTGCCCACACTCGAGACAAAAGTAGTATCAATACATTCTGCAAGGTATTTTTTTTCGTTACCGATAAATAAAGGAGCGTGCAACGGAACAAATTCATCCGTACCAAACAAGTTATGGATGAAAGTAGTTATATTATTATACATAATTGTAAACATTACATTTTCTGATCCAGATTCTTTCCTTTCTCCACGTGTTCAAAATTGGGAAGGAATCTTTTAAGTGCAGTCACGATATCAGACTTATGGCAATCCGGAAGGGCAAAGAGGGACTCCAGCTCATTAAAGAAGGAATCCAGTTCAGACAAAGGACGTTTACTGACATCCTCAATCACACCCAAAGAAGAAAAACGTTCCAGGTTCAACCGCTCACCGGGCACATAGAACTCTTCGTAGCCTTTCTCACCCGTGGTATCACTTTCAAAATAAACAACAGGATATATCTTGCTGTCATCCGGCATTTCGGCAGCATATCTTCTGGCTTCTTCATCTGTAGCACACTCTTTCTTTTCATAGCCCAGAGTACGGAGGAAACGGTCACAGATAGAAGAAAAAGTGATCATCTTTTCCTCACCTAACTTTGGAAAGAAAATCTCTCCGTTATTCCCAAGAATACAGGCAAGCATACAGATCTGACCGCTTTCCTCAGGTGAAACGAAATAACGTTTCACATCATTGGGGGCAGCCAAAGGCTGTTTCTTCATGATACGGTCAATAAAACCGGCCAATAAAGAGCCGTTAGAAAAGGCAACATTGGCAAAGCGGGCAGTAGTGACCTTAAATTTAGAGGAGTAGGCCATTATCATATCTTCCATGATACGTTTACTGGCACCCATTATATTCACAGGATTGGCAGCCTTATCCGTAGAAACACAAAAGAAATGACGGGGAGGAAATTCCGATAACAGATCAAGCAGTTTCTTGGCTTTGATTACATTATTCTCAATCAAGGCCTGTACAGAATATTCGTCTTTCTCACTCCGTACATGCTTGTGTGCCGAAAAATTGGCTACAATATCAAAACCCTGCTCCTTACGGAACATCCGTTCGAAGATGGGATCTGCAAAGTTCAAGGTATAAGTACGATACTCTTCTGGAATATGCAGCCCATAAGTGGAACGCAAATCACGGGTAAGTTCGGCCAATCCATTCTCGTTTAAATCGATCACAACAAGTTTAGAAGGCTTAAAAGGAAGAATGGCTTTTATATAGGAAGAACCGATAGAACCGGCACCGCCAATTACCAATAAACTCTTACCTTCAACCTCCTGGCGAAGACGATCACTGTTTGCTGCAATATCGGGAGCAAACATGCTGGAACGACGAAAAGTGATATTATCGCCAATAAAATTATCTACATTAAGCATATTTTATATTATTCATCAAAAATGCATATAATCAGTCTTCTATCTCGCTACATGGATAGCTATTCTCTTCCATTGTCTGCAATGTTTCCATCACTTCCAATTCTTCTTCTGAGAGCGCCCTGCTTTTCCAGCCATCCATTATTTGATGTGCTTCTTGTGCCAAATCTTCCTCGAATACCTCGCCATAGCAATATGTCAGCAATTGACATTTTAATAGAGAAGCGGGAAGATGATCTAACACAGCAAAAGAGCGATCTAAAATGCTTTGTATCTTAGATTCTTTGTCGCCATCATTGTAAATGGTAGCATTATAGCCCATTAACAGAGATAGACAAATCGCTGCTTCTTCCTCAAAAGTGGTACCTTTCATAGAGAAAAGGGCTTCGGACAAGCGAAAAACTTCGGTGTTCAGTTGACGGAAATGATCGGTATAGATGGGAGAGCCATCCGTACCAAGATAAAGCAACTCACGGGCAATGTGTTGCAGATTTTGGACTTGATTCATATAATTTTGAAATTACGAATTACGCTGAAAGAATACGAAGGTAACTTTTAGGTACTTTGACGCTGGCAGACAGAACCCCATGAATGCGGATCACCACATAGGTGCGATTGGCAAGGCTGGATAACTCACCTTCGATACCACAAAACTCTCCTTTGACAACCTGTACTTTTGTACCTACGGTAAGAGGAAGGTCGTCAAAAGTTACATTTTCCGGAGCTAAATCCATCACAAACTTAAAGTCCTCCATCTGCTTGTTGGGGACGATGAGCAAAGTATGGGTATAAAGATCCTTCATATAAAATAAAGGAACGTGATCATCCTTCGTGATGGACCAGGCACGCTCTTTGGTAGTCCGGACAAAAATAAGATTCTTGATAACAGGAACTTCTACCCTACGACGACGATATTTCAGTTGGCGAATGACAAATTGTGTAGGAAGAAAGTATTCTATTCCAAGCTTTTCTAAAGCATTACGAATAGCAAACTCCTGATCCTTCTTTGTCCGAGCGGCAAACCAATACTCCTGTTGTTCAGACATTTATTGTTGGAAATTAAAACTCGATAGGTTACTTTCGGGTGCGCTACGCGGTTTGGACGAGACATCTTTTCTCATTCAAACCGTAAGTATTTCCGAAACTATTTATAGTGGTAAAACGGACGAAATTGTTTCAAAAAACGTTCGTCATTTGAAACACCTTTTTTTGACCTTTTTGAAAAATCCCGTTCTTATGAAAAAAAATATAGATAAAAACACTATTTTTTATTCATAACTACTTCATTATCAGTAGTGTGTTTTAGTAAAAAAGAGAAAAAAGCAATTTATTTATAAAAATATTTTGTTGTTATAAAAATGTGCCTTACCTTTGTGTTTATAAACGAACGTTTTTTGAAACAATTCCCCCCTATTTTTTCTATAAATTCTACATAACGTATATGTTTGTAGCCCAATAATAGGTATCTCACCCTCCTATCACTTACACACAAGATTTTCTCCTCTTACGCGCACGTAAGCACATCTGCTTTTCAAAAAAATACAATATATTTGCCGGAATTATATAAATTATTCAAGTTTCGGAAGTGTAAACCCTCGTTTATAGTTGACAAAAAAGCAAGTACCCCAGCTTTCGCCCGAAAAGTCCATCCGTGAGGCGGAGAAGCGAATTTCAGACTTAACCATCTGAAAAACAACGCCTTTAAAAAGTAAGATTTCTGTTCTCAAAAGCTTTGTTTTAACATAGAGTTAAAGCTTGTTCTTTGGATGCGAATAACAAATTCTTTAAATGCAAAAGACTTGTTATTTGCGCATAAGAATAAGACAGCCTAAAAAAAACGTTAACAATGTTAATTGAAGAAAGGTATAAGGATGAAGATACCGGTTCAGACAGCATAAATTCACTTCTAAGACTTGGGTGCACTCGGAGCAAATGCGATGAATGTATAACGGAAAGAGATTCACCACAGGGTTTCACAGAGTTTCACAGAGTAAAAATGATGAAGAATAAAACTCAGTGAGACTCTGTGAAACCCTGTGGTAAATCATTCTCCTTTTGCCTTCATCAGTTTTCCGGCTTTGAGGTCAATATAATAAAGCATTCCCCGGGCTATCTCCATACGCCCGATTTCCTTGTCCGGAAATTCGGCTAATAGCCCCAACAAATCGCCCGTCTCGGGGTCATAGCGCTGTATCTTCCCGCTCTTTTGTACTGACATCAGGAGCTCTCCGCCATAGGACAGCAGTCCCAAAGGCTGTATGGCGTCGTACTTAAATACGGCATCGGAAGTGATATGTGTCTCTTCGCCGAACACAATCTCCATTTTTGAGGGAGTAAACACTTGCAGGCTTTTGTTGTACCAGTCGGTGAGGTACATGCGCCCGTTATGCTCCGCCATGCCATGAATGCGGGGCTGATAGTCATATCCGATTCCTTCGGGTACCTTTACCTTTCCGATCCAGGGGACACGAAACGCAGGCTCGGTAACAGCTTCATAAATCCAATAACCGCGAATGGTATTTTTATCACGCACCATCAGCCTCTCGCCGCATTCGCGAAGACCGTAACAATGAGTCATGCTGTAAATATCGTCACCCCACTTTCCATCCGAACGCCCGATGGCATTGACGAACTGAAGGGTACGACGGTCGAAAATGTTAATACGGGAGTTGTACATGCCCACAAAAATATAACGGTCCGAAACAGCCATATCTCCTATCTCAGCGTTAAATGTCTCTTTAGTATCTTTCCGCATCCACGAATCGATGCGTCCGATCAGCTCGCCTGTCGTCAAGTTCAACAAAAGAACAGAACGGTCGGCGGCATTATTGTTGGCAACAAATAATGTATCCCCTTTGACCCGTACGGACCGGGGAGTAAAATTGGCCGGAAGCACTTCGGGAATAATCACTTCGCCGGCATCGGTAAACGTGGTATAAACCGGTTCTTCGGGAGAGGTATTGCCTTTATCAGCCGGTTCTTCGTCCTTGGAACAGGATACACAACAGGCAGCAGACAGCAATAATAACAGATATAAAAATTTTAAATTCATGTTTACTTATTTTTTTTGAATTTCATTCACTACAGGGTTTCACAGAGTCTCACAGAGTTTTGTACTCTATATTTTCACTCCGTGAGACTCTGTGATCCTCTGTCGTGAGCTTTTTTAGTCCAACTCGGATATTTCAACAAACATCACTTTTCCCTGTATCAGGCGCGGAGCGTTCGCGTTCCGACCTGAAAGATAGAACATATCGTTATGGAAAAAGAGGCGTCCCGGAGTACCGAATCCCATTCCTCCGGCAAAAGAAGAGTAAGCGTCCTTCTCCTCTCCGGTGAGGAGATTTACTCTTACGATACGGTTATTGGCACAGACAACGTACATTTCATCCTGAAAGAATCCCATACTCAACGGCTTGCTTTGCATACGGTAGGAACGGACAAAGCGGACCGGCTCTCCTTTCGTGGTGACGGTGGAGGGATCGATTACGAGGATACGCGAACTTTCATAGTCCGATACGTAAATAAGTTCCTTGTAACGTGCCACGGTCTCGAGGTTAAATCCATTGTTGGAAGTTGTGCTGTCGGTGTTCTGGGCAAACACGGGGACCTTGAAACGATTTTCCGGTGTACAGTCCGAAAGCTGTACCACCTTGATTTTTTGTTTATCACGAATAAACAGTTTGTCACCGGCTACTTCGGCAGACTCGCATTGCAACAACGAGCTTGACTGCCAACCTGTACGCCCGATAGTGGTTACATACGTATAATCGTTCCGGCGAAACATGTCGATCCGGGAAGAGCGGTTCACCACAAAAATATAATCGCTGTTGACGGCTACATCCATCACTTGATTATCGAACTTTTCAGCTTTTCCGTCATACGTCCAACCTGTCAACGAGTAAAGCAACTCGCCGGTGGAGGCACGAACAATCCGGACACCATCCGATCCGTCGGCACGGTTGGCTATAAAAAGGGTATCACCCGAACGGCGCATTCCCACAGGATTATAGTTCTGTGTACCTACACCGATGGCTGCCGCATCCAGCTCTTTCTCAAAAGTCAGTGTAAGGATGGAATCGGTAGTGAAACCGAACCCCGGCATATTGTTTTTATCACATGCGGCAAAAGTGAGCAGCAAAGTCGCCACTACCATAAAAATGCTGTATCTTTTCATCATAACTCTATGTCGGGATTATCGGCATCGTTGATACCGGGGTTATAATCATTGTAACTCTTGAATGGATTGATGATATAAGGCAACATCCGGTGTTTCATCATGTAACGGTATACTTTCGGCACAATCTCGTCGGGCATCGATCCATAACACAAGCTGCTGGAATGGCCGTAACCCAAACAGTGTCCCAATTCGTGAATCCAGACATGAAGCACCCAATTGCAATCTATCGCTACCCGGTTCTGGTAGAAGAAGCCCGAAAGATATTCCTCACGCAATCCCAGTGCGTTTCCTCCGCCAAGTCCGGCGATTCCGGGCCCGGTGACTACTCCGAACACCAGACTTTGCTTATTCAGAATGGATTTCAACAATCCCTCACGGTCAATCTCCTTCCCTGCATCGTTATGGATGCTGCCTTTATAATTCATCAATGAATCACGAAAAATTCCGGAACTGAACATAACGGCCATATTTACCGCTGAAGTGGCATAATAACGGGCTGCATTGGGCGTCATCACTCCCCAGTTACCACTACCGTATTTTCCCATCTGAATGCGGGTCTTCATCTTGATGGTTTTCAACATATCGAATACAGAATCGTTGCATGTAAGCAACAGTTCGTACTGATCGGGAGAAAGCAAAGCCAGATTGTTGACACGGACAGGCTTGCCGCTTTTGGAGGGATAGACTGCCTCGCCCATCTTCAGCGGAGAATCCAACCGGATATTGTAAAAGCCCGGAACTTCTTCAAACTGCATCAGATGGATGGTATCACGCAAATGGGGCATCGTCAGCCATACGGAGACTTCTTTGAAATCGTGAGCCATACCATTGAACAGGCGGAGCTTTCCGTCTGTCATCGATACATTAAGCGGTTGGTTCACATAGAAGGCACGATCGGCCGAAACAATGTCATCAACGCTCTCACCATCTTCAAACATCTGTTCTCCCTGATTGAGAAACTCCTCTGCCGAAATTTTAGTCAAGGCAGGCGGTGTGCCAAAGGCATTGAGAATGTCGACGGTATCATCATCCTGGCAAGCAAACAGAGAGAGTGCCAGAAGCGAAATACCTAAAACTTCCTTTTTGTTCATAGTGTAGGGTTTATTTGTTTTTTGAGGGCGCAAAGATAATACAAAAAGGGAAAATGCAAATAAAGGTGTCTAAATACTGTCCGCCAATCGACAGAGAAACCGCATCTCAAATAAAAACAGGCAAATCTTATCCGATCCCAAACGATTCTTTGTAAATTTGCACATACTTATTTATTAGACAAAACATTATGAAAAAACTCTTTTTATGGGCACTGTCAGCCTTGTTAACCTTTCCGGCAGCTGCTCAGGACTTCGTCCCCGAAGCTTCGTTTTACGGCGAAAACTACTGGACTCCCGACACACTGGGTAATCACCGTGCCGTTGTTTCAATGAATACTCCCGCCACCGTAGCGGAAGCTTATATCCCCTGGCGCAGACGCGACGCCAATCCCGAACAGAAAGGGATTATTGTGATAAATGCTTCTACCGGCAAAGTAGTGGACAATGTACTTCCGATGGAAATCAACCGTGAGTACGGACGTATCCGGTTCGATGCCAGTACAGGTACAGGGAATTACTATGTATACTATCTGCCCTACCATACATCGGGAGGTCCATACCCCAAAGTGAACTATCCGAAGCAACCTGACAGAGCCGACGCACAATGGAAAGCAATCTGCAGTTCCACTCCGGGAACAAAGGTGACCCGGGCCAAACTGGTCAGATTCGAGTCGTTAGGCAGTTTCAACAGCTTCTATCCGATGGAAATCATTGCCACAGCAAAAGAGAAACAGGCATTGGCAGAAGCCAATAGCAATAAACCGTTCCTGCTGCTGCCCGAAGACCGTAAGTTCCCTATCCGTATGTTCGACGATCTCTCGTACCGTCAGGTAACCCAAGGAGCCACCGGCGAATTTTTCGGTGAAGCAGACTTAAACGAATATTATGTATTGCAACTCGGACTATGGGCTTTCAAGAATCCGGTGAACGGGGTCAAAGTAACCTTCACCGACCTGAAAGGTAAAGACGGGATGATTCCGGCATCGGCCATCACTTGTTTCAATACGGAAGGGACCGACTGGATAGGGCGCCCGATGCATCCGGAAGTAAACGTGGGCAAGGGGCGTGTACAGCCGCTTTGGATAGGCATTCAGATGCCGGAACATGCCGGCAGAGGCATTTATAGCGGTAAAGCCATTGTCAGCGATTCATCGGGAGCCTCTCAAGAGGTAAAGATCACGATCAACCTGTCCGACAATGTGCTGGTAGACAAAGGAGACAGTGATTTGTGGCGTTTGTCACGCCTGCGCTGGCTGAATTCACAATATGCCGTAAATGACCAACTGGTGAAGCCGTTCATTCCGATGACGGTGACAGACAACACAATCAGCGTATTGGGACGAAGCGTCACTGCCGGCGAACTGGGGTTACCGGCTTCCATCCGGAGTTATTTCACCGAAGAGATGACCTCCGTTGGCAAAGAAGCCAAAGACATCCTGGCAAAACCGATGGAGCTCGTCATCCGCCGGAATGGAAAACAACTGCCCGTCACCATCACTTCACCATTGAAATTTGGCAAGAAGGAAGACGGGATTGTTAGTTGGACAGCTGCCGGGAAGGCCGGATCACTCGATGTGACGGTACATGCCAGCATGGAGTTCGACGGTTTCATGAGTTATCAGATTAAAGTAAAAGCAACCGAAAACACATCGGTAGATGACATAGCTCTGATGACTTCCATGCCGGCAACGACTGCCAAATATCGTTTGGGAATGGGATATGAAGGTTCTCTGCGTCCTAAAAGCGACCGATGGAAATGGAATGTGGAACGCAATCAGGAAGGTTTCTGGTTCGGCGACGTAAACGGTGGAATGCAATGCCTGTTCCGTGCGGAAAACTACCGCCGCCCGCTGAACACCAATTTCTACAAAATGCAACCGCTGAACATGCCGCCATCCTGGTTCAACGACGGCAAAGGAGGTATCAGCTACCGGGAACAAGGGAAACAAGTGGATATCGAAACCTACAGCGGAAAGCGGACCATGACCAAAGGCGAAGAGCTGAACTTCGACTTCCTGGTGCTGGTGACACCTTTCAAACCGATAGACACCATGAAGCAGTGGACCGATCGCTACTATCACGGTTACCAGCCTGCCGAAAAACTGAAAGAGGGTGATGCGCACGTTTATCAGGCGGTAGACGTAGTAGCCGAAACCGGAGCGAACGTCATCAACCTGCATCACGGCAATGCAGTCAACCCGCATATCAACTATCCGTTCTTCCGTCCGGCCTTCATGAAGCAGTACGTGGACGAATCGCATGCCAAAGGTTACAAAGTGAAAATCTACTACACCGTAAGGGAGCTGAACAATCATGCACCTGAGCTTTTTGCCCTGAAAAGTCTCGGACACGAGATCTTCTCTCCGGGCAAAGGAGGAGGATATGCATGGTTGCAAGAGCATCTGGACGGTGACTACATCGCCGCATGGTTTGTAGATGCCTACAAAGATGCAGCCATCGTGAATACCGGCATTTCACGCTGGCATAATTTTTACGTGGAAGGGCTGAACTGGCTGACAAAGAATGTAGGTATCGACGGTGTATATATCGACGACCTGGCTTTCGACCGCAACACCATGAAACGTATCCGCCGGGTACTGGAAAACAATCGTCCCGACCCGCGCATTGACGTTCATTCCGCCAACCAGTTCAATCCGGCGGACGGGTACATCAACAGCATCTTCCTGTACATGGAACACATGCCTTACCTGGACCGTCTTTGGTTCGGCGAATACTTCAAATACGAAAAATCACCGGAATACTGGCTGACAGATGTTTCGGGTATCCCCTTCGGCATGATGAGCGAAATGTTACAGGACGGTGGCAATCCTTACCGGGGTATGCTATACGGCATGACAGCACGCGAACCGATGGAGTCCGTCCCTTCACAACTCTGGAAGGTATGGGATGCTTTCGGTATCAAGGACAGCCGGATGATGGGGTATTGGGTATCATACAATCCGGTGAAAACAGGACGCAGCGATATTCTGGCCACTTCGTTTGTCAAAGACGGCAAAGTGATGATAGCCATTGCCAGCTGGGCAAAGAAAGACAGTGAGGTGAAACTACAAATTGACTGGGAGAAACTGGGGATAGACCCCGACAAGGCAAAACTGACGGCACCTGCTATCAAAGGTTTCCAGGAAGGATTCACACTGTCAGCCAAAGATAAAATCAAAATACCGAAAGACAAAGGCTATATCTTTATTCTGGAGTAAAGATAGATAAAATCAATGAAGGTGTGTCGAGAATGTCTCCATGCGGAATTGACATTTTCGACACATCTTCATTTAAAATATGATTGACACCTTCAGCAAAGCTCACAAAGCATATCCGAATTTATATTTTCACTTTTTGAGTATCCTCTTTAAGTAGTCGACATCCAACAATAAATTCACAGTCTCAAACTTTCCTTTATAGAATACAGCCCAGTTATTGAAAACGCAGGGCAATTCCTTTGCTTTTTGTAACGTATCCACTTGAATGAAAGATACGGGAACGTCATTCATTTCGCAATACTGTTTTATTATTTCAATGTTTTGACAGATATAGGGACATTGCATATCATAGTAAATCGTCAGTTCGTTGCTTTCAATCTCCTGCTTCTTTACATTTTGCGCAAACCGGGGTATTGTTCCGTCAAAAGAAAGCGCAAGCAATTCATATCCGTTATCAGTAGTATCAACAACTTCAAAACCGAACTTCTTTGCAAATGATTGGTCAGAAAGCCAGGATTTTTGTTTTTTTGCTCCCAGCATACAAATACCGGATTTACCCTTTGCTTTGGCATCAGCTAAACAATACTCCATCAATGACTTTGCATACCCTTTTCCTTTGTAACTACCTAAAACCCATAAGCAATATACGTAATAATAGTTATCACCGGTTATGGGGACCCAAGCTGTTTCAAGGGGAGCATATTCGATAAAAACCGTAGCTTTTGCATTCAATTTTCTAAAGACGTGGCCTTCATTCAGCCGATCAGAAAGCCATCGCCGCTTTGCTTCAATACCCTGATGTGGCTTTTTACTGCGGATAATGCAACATAAATGCTCACCGGCAAGGTTTTCTGTTGTCAAATTTACAAAATCAGTATCCATACGCACCCTCACTTTAAATTTAGATATTATCAACCAACTGACCGGGATAGTGCCACTTTATGACTATTATTAATAAATCACAAAGCACCAATGTAGTGAATTTAAATGAAGAAACTTCACTGAGGGCTTCCTTCATAAAAAATAATTTTATCACTGTCTTGGTTCTGCATAAACGATATAGCGTGCCGAATCGTCTTCGTCAAGTAATAAAACCGCATTGGCGTTATCTGTAACCCATATAGCGCACGGATAGGCATTCGGATATACCTTTTGCTCGGAAAACAGTTCCTTATATAATCGAAAGATCTTTTGCTTATCCTTTTTATCTTCGTAAGTAGGTTGCGAATAGAATGAACAGAAGTAGTTATAAAGCACATCATAGCTTTGGCTCAGATATTTATCGCTTGTAACATTAAAGTATGCAACTTCCACTGATGGGACACCAACATTAAACCGATAAGTAGTCATCAAATCAGGGTTACTGCCGATAACATCAGCATAAGAAGTCCACGCCTGTGAAGTATTAGTCACATCCTTCCAATTAAATCCCAGAAAATCTTTATCATTAATGATAGTAACCGAAAGTATGTCTTGGTAAAGCACCTTGTTATCCTTCCATGCTGTAAGGCAAGTTTCATAATCTCCGGGGAATATAAAGCAGTGCCCCCACTCCATAACCAAATGGCTCTTAACTACTCCTTCTCCACTTTCACGTTCATACAACCGATAGCTGCCTTTCTGTCCATTCACTGTCCAGACTATTGAATCGCATACCTCTGACAGTAATCCCATCGTTATAGATTGCGAACCATCATTTGTTAGATAAAAATCCATACGGTCAAAAACATTTTTCCTATTCCCTTTTTTAAGTGCAAGGTGAGGCATCGGCGCTTTGGTCACTTCCACTTTTATCGTGGCAGTCTCTCCTGTTTCATGATCGGTAACGATAATATCGGTTTCTCCATCCCGCTTACCTGTAATTTTGATATCAGAGGCATATTCCGTATTTCCACCCCCATGTATAAACAGCATCAGCCACTTCACCATCAGTTATATCCAATGTCGTGTTTTCATGGGCCGTCAGCTTTACAGATTCACTACCGCCCAATATGATTTTGCATGAATTTACAGTCAACTCCAAATGGTAGGCAGATTCCGTTTCTTCATTGTTGCAACCAATAAGATTAATTGTGCACAAGAACAACAGTAGTAGTTTTGATAACTTTTTCGTTTTCATTTTTTTATAGTCTTGTTTTACCTTTCATGAAAGTACTTGCAAATATAAGAAAAATGCAATACACTCTACTATGTACTGCATTTTTATATGTCTTACGACATATTATACGGAAATATGGAATCCTCATCTGTCGGATATGCTCAAATGGCTTGTATATGGATTTGGAGGATTGTGTCCTATTTTTTACTGCAATAGTGTGGAAAGAATGAATTTATTGGATCAATGAATAACTCTGAGGGGTAAAATTATAAATTCTTATCTTTGCCTTCAAATTTATAGAAAATGGAGTTAAATGGTTATCGCCTTCTTCTTCCTGAAGGCACCTTGGATTGCTTTGCTCTTGTTGATGTGAAGGAAAGCGTGAATGAGATTGTGATTTACCTTGAAGAGAAGAATCTGGTTCCTGAGCAGTATGCCGGTGAGGGCACTGAGAGCAAAGGCTTTTATGATCCAGTGGTTGTTTAGGACTTTCCCCTTCGTGGCAAGAAAGTGTATCTGAACATTCGCCGTCGTCGCTGGATATTAAAGAAGAGCAATGAGTATATCTGCCGTAACTGGCGCATGTTAGCTGAGGGTACTCGTATGACGCAGGATTTTGCGTTTTTTTTAAAAGAACTATATTGATAATTATCCGATCAGCTGCAAGTTATTGGGTACTTTATATGGCGTTGACGGGGATTTATTTGAACGTCAATACCGTAACCATTTAAGTGGCTACCTCCACTGGGAGCAGCTTGCCCACGCAGAGAACTGGCTTTTGTTTGAAAAGAACATTGGTGCCTACGTCTGCATTGATGAAGTGGCTCTCTCTCGTGGAGAACTCTATACTGTGTTGATTAATAAAGAGGCTCACGGTGGTAAAGGCAGTATTATCGCTATCATTAAAGGTACGGCTGTTTGTACAGTCACCTCTGTCCTGCTTAAACTTTCCCGTCGTCGTCGCTACCAGGTACGTGAGATAACATTGGATATGGCCCCCAATATGGCACAGATTGCCCGGACTTGCTTCCCTGCCGCCAAACGCGTTACAGATCGTTTCCATGTACAGAAATTAGCTTATGAAGCTGTTCAGGAGATGCGCGTGAAAGCTCGCTGGGAGGCTTTGGACGAAGAGTCCATACAGATTGCTTACGCAAAGGCCTGCGGAAAGATGTATCATGCGCCCGTTTTCGCTAATGGAGATACAAGAAAACAGTTGCTGGCAAGGAGTATTTATCTGCTTTACAAAAAAGAATCGCTATGGACTCAGTCACAAAGGATACGGGCCGAGATTCTATTTAAAGAATATCCCGATATAAAGAAGGGATATTATCTGGCCATGCGGTTAGGCTCAATCTATCATCAGTGTAAGTTTAAAGATATTGCTTTGACAAGGCTTGCAAGGTGGTATGATGAAGTAGACAAATCGGAGTTCCTCACCTTTGGAAGGGTAGCGCGCTCTATACAAACGCACTATCTGAATATAATAAACTTCTTTGAAAGAAGGGCTACCAATGCAGCAGCAGAATCATTTAATGCTAAAATCAAAGCGTTTAGGGCACAGTTCAGAGGAGTAAGAGATAAAGCATTTTTCTTGTACAGACTCGCCAAATTATATGCATAAAAAGAAAAGCCCTCAGATTTTTACATTGATCCATAATCAAAAGATATATTGGAAAATATTCTCGAATTTTCAAGTGGTCCCCGAAACGGTCTCCGTAAAAAATAAGCCCTCGAAAGTGCTTGACTTTCAAGGGCTTTAAAGTGACAGTTGAGGTTCCTGGCGGATTCGAACCGCCGTACACGGTTTTGCAGACCGCTGACTAAGCCACTCATCCAAGGAACCTTGTTTCTCGTTTGCGGTTGCAAAGGTAGTACAAATTTTGAAACTACCAAACTATCCGCAGCAATTTTTCTTTGTCTTTTTTTTCTTAGACGAACACTCTTTCCGCTTCTTATCCATCATATCCTTTAATTCACAGCCACTTGCACAACTTGCACAAGGGTTATCATTTTCTTTCACACGACGAAAAAAAACATAAATACCATAGAGGATGCGGGCTACACACAATATAATCAGTAACCCGACAACCCATTCTTGCCAATTCATAAAAACAATCCTCCTATCTGATAAACGGCAAATGAAACAATCCATGCCAATGCTGTGGTATATCCTGCCGTAAAGATAGCCCACTTCCAACTACCGGACTCTTGCTTGATGGCCACCAACGTGGCAATGCACGGGAAGTAGATCAGCACAAACAGCATATAGCTGAACGCTGCAAGCGGAGTGATCGGAATCCGTTCGGCCAGACTGACCGCATCGGCATCGGCATCATTTGTATAAAGTACACCGAGCGTACTTACTACCAACTCCTTGGCACCCACACCGGAAAGAAGACCGATACTCAGCTTCCAATCGAATCCTAACGGTTCAAGTACAGGCTCCACTGCCTGACCTATCTGCCCGATATAAGAGTTTTCCTGCTGTTCCGCCTGGGTAGGATAAGCATTATGATCCGGATAATAGCCCAAAAACCAAATGATAATGGAAGCAATCATAATGATACCTCCCATCTTTTTGAGGTATTGCGCGCCTTTTTCCCATGTATGCCGGAAGATAGACTTCATAGTCGGCATGCGGTAAGGTGGAAGTTCCATCACGAACGGAGTATCATCTCCCTTCACCAGAAAACGGCTGAACAAACGAGCCATAACAACCGCCAATGCGATTCCGATAACATAAATTCCCAATAAAACCAAACTGCCATTATTAGGAAAGAAAGCACCCACCAATACCAGGTAGATAGGCAGACGGGCACTGCACGACATCAACGGATTGACGAGCATGGTGATCAGACGGCTCTTCCGGTTCTCAATGGTACGTGAAGCCATTATTGCAGGCACATTACACCCGAAACCCATTATCAAAGGAATGAACGACTTACCGTGCAAGCCCATCTTATGCATGATTTTATCCATAATAAATGCGGCACGGGCCATATAACCCGAATCTTCCATCAAGGAAATGCAGAAATACAATATCAGGATGTTGGGCAGAAATACAATCACTCCTCCGACTCCACCAATGATACCATCAATCATCATATCCTTCAGCGGGCCCTCGGACATGTTATCCCGAATCAGGTTACCCATCACCTCGACAAGCCACTCGATACCCATCATCGGGTACTCCCCAATTACAAACGTACCCTCGAACATCAGATACATAAAAAGGAAGAAAATGGGATATCCCCAAATGCGATGGGTCACAATGGAGTCGAGCACCTTCGTTGTCTGTTCCTGCTCCAGATGATTGTCGGTGAAAGTTTCTTTCAACGCTCCACTGATAAAACCATATTTAGCATCTGTCAAAGCAGATTCGCTATCTTCGTTCATTGTCTCCTGTATACGCCGGGCCGCTTTATCCCGTTTCTTTTCCACCTCTGCGGCATTGGGCAGAGTATGAATGAAGCGTTCTATTTCAGGATCATTCTCCAGTAATTTGATAGCCAGATAACGGGTAGAATATTTATGGCGGATAAATTCGTTCTTTGAGATTTCTTCTTTCACCGCATCGATAGCCTTCTCCAAATCGGGACCATGATTGATATGAATATGGCGGAATACTTTGCCCACCGGTTCTTTACCATGGGTATAGTCGGCAGGATGTTCACCATGATCCTTAAAGTTAGGCAGGGTCTGATGCCAATCCATGATTTCCTTAGCCACTTCCGGATGGATATGCCCTTTTTTATCAATAAAGTCGGCACCTTCGTAGAGATTGATAACGACATGGAAAAGACGGTCTACTCCGATATTTTTCTTGCAAACAGTAGGTACCATCGGAACACCGAACAAATTGCCCAACAGGCGGTGATCAAGGGTATTACCGCTGGCTTCCAGTTCATCATACATATTGAGGGCTACCACCATGCGTACATTCATATCGATAAGCTGGGTAGTAAGATAGAGATTACGCTCCAGGTTGGAAGAATCGACCACATTAATGATCACATCCGGCGTTTCATCAATGATGTGGCGGCGGACATAAATTTCTTCGGGAGTATAAGCTGACAGAGAGTAAGTGCCAGGTAAGTCGACTATCTTGAAGTGATAACCCTGGAAATCAAAATATCCTTCTTTGGCATCTACGGTCACACCGCTATAATTGCCTACATGTTCGTGGGCTCCTGAAGCCAGATTGAAAAGAGAAGTCTTACCACAGTTCGGATTACCGACCAGCGCCACATTTATCGTACGCCGTTTTCCAAGGGCAACCCGCTTCAAATCTTCCTCTTTTACGTCAATATCTTCAGTCAATCCCTGATGATAAGCAGATTCCTGTGTTTGTAACTTAGCCTCCTGCTCGCTGATGATCTCGATCATATCAGCCTCCTGTCGCCGCAGAGAGATTTCATAACCCATTATTTTGTATTTGATCGGGTCTTTCAGTGGAGCATTAAGCAATACTTCTACGGTTTTTCCCTTGATAAAACCCATCTCCACAATCCGTTTACGGAAGCCGCCGTGTCCCAGCACTTTGACTATGACTCCCTTCTCACCTGTTTTTAATTCGGACAATCGCATAGTGTGTGTACCTCTAATTTTGGCGCAAAGATAATTCATAACTTTGTGGCATGCAAATTATTTAGATTGTTTTTAAATAAGGAAGAATTCTTATCCATATTGACAAAACTATTATCTTTGCAATATGATACAACATAGAATAGCACAATACATCGAAAAAGAGAAGCTCTTTTATCTGAATGACAAGGTATTGGTAGCACTAAGCGGCGGAGCCGATTCTGTGGCTTTGCTACGATTGTTGCTATCAATGGGGTACACCTGTGAAGCTACCCATTGCAATTTCCATCTGCGGGATAAAGAATCGGACAGAGATGAAGCATTTGTACGCCGGTTGTGCCATGAAGCGGAAGTACCTTTACATACCGTACATTTTGATACAATTCAATATGCCGCCGACAAACACATTTCTATCGAGATGGCTGCCCGTGAATTACGCTACGAGTGGTTCGAAACGCTCAGGAAACAGCGTGGAGCAGCTGTTATCGCAGTAGCTCACCATAAAGACGACAGCGTAGAGACCGTATTACTGAATCTGATCCGGGGTACCGGCATTAACGGACTGCTCGGAATCCGTCCAAAGAACGGAAACATCGTACGCCCTTTGCTTTGCCTGAGCCGCGATGAAATAATCGCATACCTGCAACGCATGAATCAGGATTACGTAACGGACAGTACCAATCTTTTGGATGATTATACCCGGAATAAAATTCGTTTGAACCTATTACCTCTGATGCAGGAAATCAATCCATCGGTTAAAGAGAGCATTATCCGCACGACTAACTACCTGAATGACACGGCAACTCTATACAATAAAGGTATAGAAGAAGCACGGACACGCGTGCTCACCTCCGAAGGTATCCGGATAGAGGCTTTACTGCAAGAACCGGTACCGGGAGCCATCCTCTTCGAACTGTTGCATCCGCTCGGTTTCAACGCCGCCCAAATAGAAAGTATACAGCAATCACTCGACGGACAGCCGGGAAAAGTCTTCATCGGTAAAGGGTGGAAAGTCATAAAAGACAGGGAATTGCTGCTAATAGAAGAAGATATAAAGGAGGAAGAAGCCAAACCACCTTTCCGTCTGGTTACGGAAGTATATGATTATACTCCTGAATTTATAATTCCCAAAGATAAAAAAACAGCTTGCTTTGATGCAGACAAGATGGATGCAGCATGGTGTATAAGAAAATGGAAACAAGGTGATGTGTTTATTCCTTTTGGAATGATCGGCAAAAAGCGTGTAAGCGACTATTTGACGGACCGGAAGTTCTCCCTGAGTGACAAGAAGAAACAATGGGTGTTGTGTTGCGGAGAACGAATTGCCTGGTTGATAGGAGAACGAACGGACAATCGGTTTAAAGTAAGCAACAACACAAAACGGGTAATGATTATCCGAATCTCCCCCAAAGATATCAACTAAAAATCAACTGATTACATTTACCAAGCCCTTACCGGCACATGTAAAAGCATTTACTCCGGCATGTAAAAGCATTTACCCCGGCGTGTAAAGGCATTTACCCCGGTATGTAAAAGCATTTACCTCGGTGTGTAAATGATGACTACATCCGAAGCGCCACATGCCCTCACTATAGATGACGTAAGCTACACATCTGTCGGGCAAACCAAAAAACAGAGCCTCGCGACACTTTCTATCGGATAAATTGTATCTTTGTAAATCCAAATCTTGAAAGTAGAGATAAAAACGAACGGATGATAAAATAATAACTAACTAAACATGATTCATTATGAAAGGGAAAAAGAATCTTTTAATTCTATTCTCCTGTGTGTTTATGATCATCATCGCAGGATTATTCGCTTGCACACGCAGCGCTAAAGAAATTATTCCGTCTTCGGAATACGCTCCTTACGTCAATGCCTATACGGGCGGTGTCATTTCTCAATCTTCTCCCATACGGATTGAGTTGACGCAGGACCAGCCGATGGTGGACTTAAACAATGAACTGAAGGATAATCCGTTCCGCTTCACTCCTTCGATAAAAGGGAAGGCCTATTGGGTCAGTAATAATACTGTAGAGTTTCTTCCGGAAGAGGGACAACTGAAACCGGGAGAACTGTACCAGGGAACATTCCAGCTGGGAAATTTCGTTGAAGTGGATAGCAAATTGAAATCATTCGACTTCTCCTTCCGGGTACAGGAAAGCAATTTCACATTACATACAGCTCCGCTTGAAATAACCGCCTCTTCACCCGATAAAGTAACTGTGAAAGGAGAGATCCGTTTCAGCGATAAAACGACTAAGGAGCAGGTAGAAAAAATGCTTTCTGCCAGTGGCGGGCTGTCTTCTCCGACAGTCACCGTAGAGTCCACCTCCAATCCGTCAGCCTATAGCTTCGTCATCGGCAATATCCAAAGAAATAAACAAGACTACGAACTTGAAATCACAGCAGACGGAAAGTCCGCCGGAATTGACCGGAAGCAAAGTGAAACAATCACTATTCCTGCCAAAGACAGTTTCCGCTTCCTTTCTGCCGAACGCATCGACCAACCGGAAAACGGAATACAAATCGTCTTCTCAGACCCGGTTTCGGATGCTCAGGATTTAAAGGGACTGATCGAAATACCGGAGATTTCTTCGTATATCTTTCAGGTAACGGATAACCGTGTGAATGTTTATTTTGAAGCCAGTCAGCTCAGCAAGCTTACACTGAAAATACACGAAGGCATAAAAAACAGCCAAGGAAAAGCACTGGGAAACTCACACTCTATCTCTTTCGGCGAACTGAGCCTGAAACCTCAGGTAGAAATAGCCTCTGCAGGTGCCATCATTCCCGACTCAAAAAACCTTGTCATTCCGTTCCGGGCCGTCAACCTGTATGCAGTAGATTTGCGGGTTATCCGCATCTTCGAAAACAATGTACTGATGTTTATGCAAAACAATTCGCTTTCTTCGGCCAATGAATTAAGAAGATCCGGAAGACTGGTTTACAAAAAAACATTGTTTTTAGGCAAAGATTCATCAAAAGACCTTCATAAATGGGAAAACTATTCTATTGACCTGGCAGGTCTGATCCATCAGGAACCGGGTGCTATTTATCGTGTCATCCTTTCGTTCAAACAGGAGTATTCGGCCTACCCTTGTGGTGGTGAAAGCCCGAGAATGCAATTTTCCGAGGAAACCGAATCTTTGACCAAAGTCACATCCGGCACTCTTCCGGAAGAAGATGAAGCAGTCTGGGACAAACCCGAAACATATTATTATTTCAGCGGAAATGAAAATGCCGACTGGAGTCAGTACCGATGGGATGAACGGGACAACCCTTGTCACCCGTCTTATTACATGACATCTGACCGGATAGCCACCTGTAATGTGCTGGCTTCCAACATCGGCATGATTGTGAAGCGCAATTCAATGAATAAACTTTGGATAGCAGTAAACAACATCCTGGATACCAAACCGGTGGAAAAAGCCCAAGTCACTGTTTACAATTTCCAGTTACAGCCTGTAGGCAAAGCAGTGACGGATTCGGAAGGTTTCGCCACAATTGAAACGAAAGGAGTGCCTTTCATCGTAGTAGCGGAATCAGACAAGCAAAAAGCCTACGTAAAAGTAGCAGACGGAGAAGAACAGTCCACCAGCCGCTTTGATGTGGGCGGCAAGGATATCCAAAAAGGCTTGAAAGGATTTGTGTACGGTGAAAGAGGAGTATGGCGTCCGGGAGACACTCTGCATATCTCGTTTATTCTGGAAGATCGTACCAAACGTATTCCGGACAAACATCCTGTAGCATTGGAACTCTATAATCCAAGGGGGCAATTTTATAGCAAACTTATTTCAACCAACGGACTGAATGGATTCTATACATTCAAGATACCGACGCAGGCAGAAGACCCAACCGGACTATGGAATGCGTACATAAAGGTGGGAGGTACTGCCTTTCACAAAGCGCTTCGGGTAGAAACCATCAAGCCGAACCGCCTGAAAATAAACCTGAAATTGCCGGGAGAAATCCTGAAAGCTTCAGATAAAGAAGTACAGGCACACCTTTCGTCAGCATGGCTGACAGGAGCCACTGCATCACGCCTGAAGGCAAAGATAGAAATGTCTTTATCGAAAGTCAACACCCAATTCAAGAATTATGGAACTTACATTTTCAATAATCCGGCTACGGAATTCACCTCGGTAAGAACCGATGTATTCAGTGGTACACTGGACGAAAGTGGCAATGCCGGATTCATGCTGAAACTTCCTGCCTCGGAAAATGCCCCGGGCATGCTTCAAGCCAACATCACGACTCAGGTATTCGAGCCGGGTGGAGATGCCAGTATCCAAACTCAGTCTGTCCCCTACTCTCCTTTCCCGTCATACGTAGGTATCAACCTGAACCAACCGCAGGGCAGATATATCGAAACAGATAAAGATCATGTGTTTGATGTCATTACAGTCAGTCCCGACGGAAAACCGGTGAACCGTTCCGGGCTGGAATACAAAATATACCGCATCAGTTGGAGTTGGTGGTGGGAAAACGATAACGAATCATTCGAAACATACATCAACAGCAGCTCCATCAGCCCCGTAGCTACAGGACGACTCAACACAGTAGGCGGAAAGGGACAATTCAGCTTCAGAGTGAATTATCCGGATTGGGGACGGTATCTGGTTTACGTAAAAGACCGCGAAAGCGGACATGCTACGGGAGGTACCATCTATGTGGACTGGCCTGACTGGCGGGGACGTTCCAACAAGAGTGACCCGAGTGGTATCAAGATGTTATCTTTCTCCATCGACAAGGACTCCTACGAACCGGGAGAAACCGTAACAGCCATATTGCCGGCTTCCGCAGGAGGAAGAGCACTGGTAACACTTGAAAACGGTTCATCCGTAATTCAACGGGAGTGGATTGAAGTATCGGGGAAGGAGGACACCAAATATCAGTTTAAGGTGACTCCCGAAATGGCTCCGAATGTTTATCTTCATATCAGCCTGCTGCAACCCCATGCGCAAACGGTAAACGACCTCCCTATCCGCATGTACGGTATAATGCCGGCATTCGTAACTGATAAGCAAACGGTTCTTGAGCCGCAAATCAAGATGCCGGAAGTGCTTCGTCCCGAACAGGCATTCAACCTGACCGTAAGCGAAAGGCACGGTAAACCGATGACTTATACACTCGCTATTGTAGATGACGGGCTGCTTGATTTAACCAACTTCAAGACACCGGATCCCTGGAACAGTTTCTATGCCCGTGAGGCACTGGGAATCCGTACTTGGGATATGTATGACGATGTACTGGGAGCCACAGCGGGAAGCTATGGATCGATGTTCAGCACAGGCGGTGATGAAACCCTGAAGCCATCGGACCAGAAAGCAAACCGCTTCAAGCCGGTAGTGAAATTCATCGGTCCTTTCAGTATTGCCAAAGGAAAAAGCCGCACTCACCAGATCACTTTACCAATGTATGTAGGTTCCGTACGTGCCATGGTAGTGGCCGGTCAGGACGGAGCATACGGAAATGCAGAAAAAACTGCTCCTGTACGCACTCCGTTAATGATTCTTTCGACACTGCCACGTGTACTGAGTATCGGCGAAGAGATTGAAGTTCCTGTTAACGTATTCGCATTGGAAAACAGTGTGAAGAATGTAAACGTATCCATACAGGCTTCCGGTGCCGGAGTACAAGTGAACGGCAGCAAGCAACAGACGCTTACTTTCAACCAAACCGGTGACCGGCTTATCTTCTTTAAATTAAAGACAGGTACGAAAACCGGGAAAGCTACCATCCATCTGGCTGCTAACGGTAACGGACAAAGTACCAAAGAAACAATCGAGATAGAGGTACGTAATCCGAATCCGGTAGTCACTTTGCGTGAGAGTAAATGGGTGGAAGCCGGAAAGAGTGAAGAGCTCCATTACCAGTTAAGTAACGATTCGGAAGGAAACAGTATACAGTTGGAGGTCTCACGCATCCCGTCTGTCGACATAAGCCGCCGTTTCGATTTCCTATACAATTATCAGCACAACTGTACAGAGCAACTGACTTCAAAAGCCCTTCCGCTGCTGTTCGTCAGCCAGTTCAAAACAGTAGACAACGAGGAATCGGAAAAGATAAAAACCAATGTACAGGAAGCTATCCGTCAACTATACGGGCGTCAACTTCCCAACGGAGGTTTCGTCTATTGGCCGGGAGATGCCTCGGCAAACGAATGGATCACCTCTTATGCAGGTATGTTCCTGGTATTGGCACAAGAAAAGGGTTATGCAGTGAACAGCAATGTATTGAACAAATGGAACCGCTTCCAAAAGGCAGCCTCCCAGAATTGGCAACCCGTCACACAAGAGCAGAACTGGTGGCATTGGCAGGCAGACCTCCAGCAGGCTTTCCGCCTTTACACACTGGCTCTGGCGGGATCACCTGAACATGGAGCCATGAACCGGATGAAAGAATTGCCGGCACTCTCGCAACAAGCCAAATGGCGTTTGGCAGCCACCTATGCACTCAACGGCAAAGAGAAAGCAGCCGGTGAACTGGTATTCAGCGCTAAGACAACCGTAGAACCTTATTCATCGAATAACTATGTATACGGTTCATCCGATCGTGACGAAGCAATGATACTTGAAACCTTATTGCTGATGAACCGCCAGCGTGAGGCCATGGAACAAGCCAAAATCGTTTCACACAACCTGGCACAAGAGACATGGTTCAGCACACAGTCTACTGCCTTTTCATTGATGGCAATGGGACGTTTGGCAGAAAAACTGTCCGGTACGCTGGACTTCAACTGGACGTTGAATGGCAAACAGCAACCGGCTGTAAAATCAGCCAAAGCCATATACGAGGCATCACTCCCCACTTCACCACATGAAGGAAAAGTAATCCTGAAAAATAACGGGAAAGGATCTCTAAACGCAGATCTGATCACACGTACCCAATTACTGAACGACACATTGCCGCCGATGGCCAATAATCTACGCCTGAACGTAAGGTATTTAGACAATAACGGCTCGCCGATAGATACACGTTCTCTGAATCAGGGTACGGACTTTATGGCAGTGGTAACTGTAGCCAACATCAGTGGTACGACGGATTATACGAATCTGGCACTGACACATATCATTCCTGCCGGCTGGGAGATCTTCAATGAACGAATGGCAGGACAGATTACGACCTCTGCTCCTTATAGCTATCAGGATATTCGCGATGACCGGATACTGACCTACTTTAACTTACGGCAGGGACAAGCCAAAACATTTACCGTCCGCTTACAGGCGACCTATGCCGGTGATTTTGTTATGCCGGCTATCCAGTGTGAAGCGATGTATGATGCTAATGCACAGGCAAGGACACAGGCCGGAAGGACGCAAGTCATCAGGTAAAACTATCAAATAAAACCTGATGAACCGTATTCTTAAACCAGACAATCTTCCCCCCTCCCCACAAAGGAGGGGGTGGAAGAAATATTTCAAAAGTTGGTGGAAGATTTCTCTCTTCCTCCTACTTCTCCTATACTTATTTTGTCTTCCCCGGCAATTATTCACCTCTCCCTATTCTACTGTCTTGGTTGACCGTAATGGGGAACTTCTCGGTGCCCGTATCGCCACGGATGGACAATGGCGTTTCCCTCCGCGCGACAACACACCGGAAAAAGTAGCTACCTGTCTGGTTGAATTTGAGGACCGCCAATTCTACCGCCATTGGGGAGTCAACCCCTTGGCAATAGGCAGAGCCGCCCTGCAAAATCTCAGACACAAGCGAATCGTCAGCGGGGGAAGTACTCTTACGATGCAAACGATTCGGCTGGCACGGAACAAGCCGCGTACATTCAAGGAAAAACTGATCGAGATGATAGGAGCCACCCGGCTGGAGTTCCGTTATTCCAAGAAGAAGATATTGTCACTTTATGTTTCGCATGCCCCCTTCGGAGGTAATGTAGTGGGACTGGATGCTGCTGCATGGCGCTATTTCGGACACTCGGCAGAAGAACTATCCTGGGCGGAATCGGCTATGCTTGCCGTACTTCCCAACTCTCCCGCCATGATCCACCTTTCGAAAAGCCGGCAAGCATTACTTGACAAACGAAACCGACTGCTGACACACCTGCACCAAAAAGGTATTCTCGATACTTCCACTTATGAACTGGCTATCAGCGAGCCACTCCCCCAGGAACCTTTGCCTCTTCCACAGATAGCTCCCCATCTGACAGACCATTTCTATCAGACCCGAAATGGAGAATATTCCGTATCGACCATCGACAAGGGTATACAAACTCAGATAGAAAGTCTGGTAGAACGGTGGAACAGCGAATTCAAGCGAAGTGATATCCGAAATATGGCCATCCTCGTAATTGACATTCGTACCAATCAGGCCATTGCTTATTGCGGCAATGTACACTTCGACAAGAAAAAGAGCGGTAACCAGGTAGATGTAATCCGGTCACCACGCAGCACAGGAAGCATTCTCAAGCCCTTTCTTTATTATGCAATGCTACAGGAAGGAGAGATTCTTCCCAATACTCTGTTACCGGACGTTCCGGTCAACATTAATGGCTTTACTCCACAAAACTTCAACCAGCAATTCGAAGGTGCCGTACCGGCTTCGGAAGCCATCGCACGTTCGCTCAACATTCCTTCGGTCACAATGTTACAACGGTATGGAGTACCCAAGTTCCACAATTTTCTGAAGCAGATAGGGCTGACCACCTTAAACCGTCCCTCAGGACACTATGGACTTTCTTTGATTCTGGGAGGAGCGGAAGCTACCCTTTGGGATGTCACTTCGGCCTATGCCAATATGGGACGCAGCCTCAACGGACTGGTACAGGCCCCTTGTACCTTATTATTATCGGACTCCCTCTCCGCCCACCGATCTCCGGCCATCATTCAACATCCGCCATTCCAGCCCGGAGCAGTCTGGCAGACATTTGACGCCATCAAAGAAGTAAACCGCCCCGAAGAGATAGACTGGCGTACCATTCCTTCCATGCAAACCATTGCCTGGAAAACGGGTACCAGTTATGGTTTCCGGGATGCCTGGGCAGTGGGGGTAACTCCCAAATATGCCGTAGGTGTATGGGTCGGAAATGCTACGGGTGAAGGCAAGCCCGGACTGGTAGGGGCCCGTACAGCGGGGCCTGTCCTGTTCGATGTATTCAATCTGCTCCCCTCCTCTCCTTGGTTCGAGCGCCCACAAGGTAAACTGGTTGAAGCAGAGATCTGTCGGCAATCCGGACATTTGAAAGGACGGTTTTGTGAAGAAACAGATACCCTGCTAATTCTTCCGGAAGGCCTCAGAACGGAAGCCTGCCCCTATCACCACCCGGTCACCCTATCAGCAGATGAACGGTTCCGTATCTACGAAAACTGTGCTGACAGTGAACCGGTTGCCCGCCGAAACTGGTTTACCCTTCCACCCGTATGGGAGTGGTATTATAAACAGCATCATCCTGAGTATCATCCTCTCCCCCCCTTCAAACCCGGATGCGGAGAAGACCGTTTCCAGCCGATGCAGTTTATCTATCCTCCGATGGGAGCGCGGATCCATCTGCCTAAACAGATGGATGGTAACCAAGGACAGCTGACCGTCGAATTGGTCCACAGCCATCCCAACACAACTGTCTACTGGCATCTGGACGAAACCTACCTGATGCAGACACAAGACTTCCATAAATTCTCTCTACGCCCTGCTCCGGGAAAGCACTCGCTGACAGCAGTAGACGACGAAGGAAATACAATTTCAACAACGTTCTTTGTGGAATAGCCCCCAAAATGGTAACTTTGCGCCATGAAACAGATTTTGAAAGAAAATGGTGGATTACCGGCTTCAATACTTTGGACACTCGCCATTGTTGCAGGCATATCGGTAGCCAACCTTTACTATAACCAGCCCTTACTGAACATGATTCGCCATGAACTGGGCGTTTCGGAGTTTAAAACCAATCTGATCGCCATGGTGACACAGATCGGTTATGCGCTCGGATTATTGTTTATCGTTCCTTTAGGTGACTTATACCAGCGGAAACGTATCATTCTTACCAGTTTCTCCGTATTGATTCTCTCGTTGCTCGTCATCGCAATGGCTCCCAACATCCATATCATTCTTTGTGCTTCGCTTCTCACAGGTATCTGTTCGGTGATGCCACAAATATTTATCCCGATAGCCTCTCAGTTCTCGCGTCCGGAAAACAAGGGACGGAACGTAGGGATCGTAGTTTCGGGATTACTGACCGGTATCTTGGCTTCACGAGTGGTCAGCGGATTTATAGGAGAACTGTTTGGCTGGCGCGAAATGTATTATATCGCCGCAGGTATGATGCTGTTATGTGGCATTGTGGTCATGCGGGTATTGCCGGACATACGCCCTAACTTTCAGGGAAGGTATAGCGACTTAATGAAGTCTTTGTATTTATTATTGAAGCAATATCCCGAACTTCGCATTTTCTCTGTCCGTGCAGCACTTGCTTTCGGTTCATTTCTGGCTATGTGGTCGTGTCTGGCATTTAAGATGGGAGGTGCCCCATTCTATGCCGACAGCCATGTCATCGGTATGTTAGGGTTGTGTGGCATTGCCGGTGCTTTGTCAGCTTCCCTCGTAGGAAAGTATGTACGGAGAGTCGGGGTCAGACGATTCAATTTCATCGGATGCGGACTGATTTTATTGGCTTGGTTCCTGCTGTTTGCAGGGGAAGACTCTTATTGGGGTATAGTTGCCGGCATCATTATCATCGATATAGGTATGCAATGTATCCAATTAAGCAACCAGACCCGCATCTTCGAACTCTGTCCGAGTGCTTCTAACCGCATTAATACGATTTTTATGACCACTTACTTCATAGGTGCCTCTACGGGGACGTTTCTGGCAGGAACATTCTGGCAGGCATTCGGTTGGCATGGAGTCGTTGGTACGGGAATAGCATTGACCATCGGTTCACTGCTGATTACTTTTTTCTCAAAACAATAATCCGAAGTCACCTAATAATTGTTATATAGACATGAAGTACGGAGTAAACAGACAAGTATTATTAATCACAGCCGGTATCGTTTGGATAATAGCGGGGGCCAATCTCCTGCGTATAGGTATTGTGACCTGGCTCAATGACTCACGCCACTGGCACTTCAAGGTAGGCGAAGCTACGGTTGTCTTCCTATTGTTTTTTATTCTCGTCTTCCGAAAGCTCTACTATAAACATACCCGCCGGATCGAACAAAAGAAAAAGGAAAAGAATTGCCCCTTCTCTTTTTTCGACGCAAAGGGATGGATTGTCATGTGCTTCATGATAGCGATGGGAATCACCATTCGTTCGCTACATCTGTTACCCGATACGTTCATCTCGGTTTTCTACACCGGACTCTCACTGGCACTTATGTTCACAGGGGTATTATTTATCCGCTATTGGTGGTGCAGAAGACAGGATATCTTGCAAAATTAAGAGTTATGAAAACGAACCTGAATAAAGAAATGAATGAAGAGTTTATCCGTTTCCAAAGAAACGAAAAAACCGAAAGCATCGTATACGAACGGCTGGCCTCTATTGAAAAAGACGAATCGAACCGCAGAGTATTACGCCTGATTTCAGCAGAAGAAAAGGCACATTATGCCACACTGAAGAAGTATACAGGAACCGATGTAGCACCCGACCGGATGCGTATAGCCAAATACTACTGGTTGGCACGGGTCCTGGGTATTACATTTGCAATTAAGCTGATGGAATCGAGCGAAGAGAACGCACATCATGATTATGCCAAATATACCGATTTTCCGGATCTCCAGCAGTTGGCCAAAGAAGAGGAAATCCACGAACAGAAACTAATCGGACTGATCAACGAAGAGCGGCTTGAATATATAGGATCGGTAGTACTCGGCCTAAATGATGCCTTGGTAGAGTTTACCGGAGCACTGGCCGGTTTCACTTTGGCATTAAGCGACTCCAGGCTGATTGCCCTGACCGGAAGCATCACCGGAATAGCGGCAGCTTTATCAATGGCTTCGTCCGAATACCTCTCGACCAAATCGGAAGGCGGAGAAAACAAACACCCGGTGAAAGCAGCTATCTATACGGGAATCGCCTATATCATCACGGTGGCGGCACTGGTTGCTCCGTTCATCCTGATTGAAAACGTACTGATAGCTTTAGGGGTAATGTTGGCCATGGCTTTAATGATCATCGCATTGTTCAATTACTACTATTCCGTGGCACGCGGAGAGAGCTTCCGCAAAAGATTTACCGAAATGGCGGTACTCAGTTTCAGTGTAGCCGGTATCAGCTTCCTGATAGGTTACGCACTGAAAACATTTACAGGAATAGATGCTTGAAAATAAAAAAGGAAAAGAAGAATCATGAAAAAAATCCCCTCGCCCCTTGTCTCGTTGATCCCCTTGATCGTACTGGTTGCCCTGCTATTTGCCACCATACGCACATTTGGCAGCGATGCACTCAGCGGAGGCAGCCAGGTGTCCCTCCTGACCACAACAGCTGTTTGTGTACTGATCGGCATGGGATTCTACAAGATAGGATGGAAAGACTTTGAACTGGCTATTACGAACAATATTACCGGTGTATCTTCCGCACTGATTATCCTCTTAATTATTGGCGCCCTGAGTGGTGCGTGGATGATCAGTGGCGTAGTTCCGACACTGATTTATTACGGTATACAAATCATTCATCCCAGTTTTTTCCTGACCTCTACCTGCATTATTTGCGCATTGGTATCGGTTATGACCGGAAGTTCCTGGACCACGATTGCCACCATCGGGATCGCCCTAATGGGAATCGGGAAAGCACAAGGTTTTGAAGAAGGATGGATCGCCGGAGCTATTATTTCGGGAGCTTACTTCGGAGATAAAATCTCACCGTTATCGGATACTACGATATTAGCCGCCTCGGTTACCGACACCCCCCTGTTCAAGCACATCCGCTATATGCTGATAACCACTGTGCCATCATTAATCATCACCTTGATAATCTTCACTGTAGCCGGGCTGTCACACAATGCCGGAAATACAGAACATATAGCAGAGTTCTCGGCAGCACTGGCAGGAAAATTCCACATTACGCCATGGTTGCTGATTGTACCGATAGGAACAGGCATACTGATTGCCCGTCGGGTACCTTCCATTATCACCTTGTTCTTGTCGGCAGCATTGGCAGGAGTATTTGCGGTATTCTTCCAACCCGATCTATTGCAAGAAATATCCGGTGCTCAGAATTCCGAAGGTATTCAGTCCATCTTTAAAGGATTGATGATGACCCTTTATGGAGGAACCAGCCTACAGACAAGCAACGAAGCACTCACCGAACTTGTGGCCACCCGTGGCATGGCGGGTATGATGAATACGGTATGGCTTATCATCTGTGCCATGTGCTTCGGAGGAGCCATGACTGCCAGCGGAATGTTGGGAAGTATCACTTCCGTATTTGTCCGCTTCATGAAAAATACGGTTAGCATGGTGGCTTCTACGGTCTGTTCGGGTATCTTCCTGAACCTCGCCACAGCCGACCAATATATCAGCATTATCCTGACCGGAAACATGTTCCGGGATATATATGAAAAGAAAGGTTATGAAAGCTGTCTGCTCAGCCGGACTACGGAAGATTCTGTTACAGTAACTTCCGTCTTGATACCATGGAATACCTGCGGAATGACACAGGCCACGATATTAAGTGTTCCGACACTGGTTTATCTTCCTTATTGCTTCTTCAACATTATCAGTCCGTTAATGAGCATTACGATTGCCGCTATCGGATATAAAATTGTGAGACGCAAGTGAACAATCTGAAAAGGGAGTTGTTCTTGGAATAAACGAACAACAGTTTTAAACCTAAACAAAAAAAAGTTATGAAAAAGTTTATTGCATTAGTAGCATTGGTATTAGTAAGTGCATCGACCATGATGTATGCACAAGAGTCTAACAGGGAGGTGCGTCGGGCAGACCGCAAGGCACAAAGAGACGCCGAAAGAGCCAGACTGAAAGCCGAAGAACAGGCTGCCGACCAAGTAGCGTATCAACAAGCCGTACAAGCTATCAAAGACAAACAGTTTGTATTGGAAGCTGACCAAGTGATTTTCAAACGTGGCCAGACCGCTTTCGTGTCGTCAAACACTAACTTTGTGATGCTGAATGGACAGAGAGCAACTGTGCAGGTGGCATTCAACACTCCGTACCCCGGCCCTAACGGAATTGGTGGTGTAACTGTGGATGGAACTACTTCGGACGTAAAAGTGACTACCGATAAAAGAGGAAACGTAAACTGTAACTTCAGCGTACAGGGTATCGGTATCTCGGCTCAGGTATTTATCACATTGACCAACGGTGGAAATAACGCTACTGTAACCATTAACCCGAACTTCAACTCCAATACATTAACTCTGAGCGGTAACCTCGTTCCGCTGAGTCAGTCGGATGTATTTAAAGGCCGTTCATGGTAATAAAAGTAACGAGTGGTTCTCTACTCGTAACTAATTCACATAACTCCGTTGCAAATCGCACAAAAAGTGTACATTTGCAACGGAGTTTTTTTATGGATAGATTATGAGAGAATATATCATCGCAGATAACCAGGACATCACGAAAGCAGGAATGATGTTTTTGCTAAGCAAGCAGAAAGAAGTAAGCCTGTTGCTGGAAGCCGACAATAAAATAGAGTTGGTTCAGCTATTACGCATTCATCCGCAAGCGGTGGTTATTTTAGATTATACATTGTTCGATTTTTCCGGTGCGGATGAACTGATTATCCTTCAGGAACGATTCAAAGAGTCGGACTGGCTCTTGTTCTCCGACGAATTGAGTATCGGATTCCTGAGGCAGGTCTTGTTCAGCAGCCATGCGTTCGGAGTAGTGTTGAAAGATAACTCCAAAGAAGAAATTATGTCGGCTCTGCAATGCGCATCACGCAAAGAACGCTTTATCTGCAATCACGTAAGCAATCTGCTGTTATCGGGAAGCGGAAATACAAACACTGCTTCATCCGTGCATACTTTCGTGCCGCAGGAAGACCGTCTGCTTACACCGACAGAAAAAATAATCCTGAAAGAAATAGCTTTGGGAAAAACGACCAAAGAGATAGCCGCAGAGAAGAATCTGAGCTTCCATACCATCAACAGTCACCGAAAGAATATATTCCGTAAACTGGGAGTGAACAATGTGCACGAGGCCATCAAATATGCCATGCGGGCAGGCATTGTTGACTTGGCGGAATATTATATTTGAAAAAACGAAAGAAAGATTTTCGGGCGAGGCATCATCTTATTTCACCACTCCCGAAACAAATTCTGGATTCGGCATCATAAATCACCCCGAACTGTCCCGGAGCAATTCCCTGTAATTTCTCGGAAGAGATAATCCGGTAACCGTCTGCATCCTGTATCAAACGGCCTTTGATAAACTCCGGTGTATGCCGGATCTTAAACGTAACGTCCTCCTCGCCTGTCGAATCTTTCCACGGATTACTTGTGATAAAGTTGAAGTCTTTCATCCTGAATTCGTATCCGTACTGTTTATCAGCATCGTACCCATGTGAGACGTAAATAATGTTATCCTGAATATCCTTTTTCACAACGAACCAGGGGCCTCCCCCCAATCCCAACCCCTTTCGCTGGCCAATGGTATGAAACCAATAGCCGCGATGGGTTCCAATCTTTTTACCTGTTTCGAGTTCGATCACCGCCCCTTCTTTTTCACCCAGAAAGCGACGGACGAAATCGTTATAATTTATCTTGCCTAAAAAACAAATTCCCTGGCTGTCTTTCCGGCGGGCACTGGGCAACCCGGCCTTCAAAGCTATCTCGCGAACTTCATGCTTCATCAGTCCTCCTATCGGAAACAGTAACTTTGAAACTTGCAGATAATCAATCTGAGCCAGAAAATCGGTCTGGTCTTTTATAGGATCTTTAGCTGTACCCAACCAAGTTTTCTCCCCCAGTTGCAAAGTCGTAGCATAATGTCCGGTTGCCGTAAGATCGAAATCTTTTCCTACCTGCTGTTCAAAACATCCAAACTTGATCAGTTTATTGCACATCACATCCGGATTCGGTGTCTGTCCCTTCCGTATCTTCTCGATGGCATAAGCAGCCACATTATCCCAATATTCCCGATGCAGGTCCACAACTTCCAGTTCCAAACCGTAACGCCGGGCTATGGCAGTAGATAACTCGATATCCTCTTCGGCAGAACAATCCATGTATTCCGCTCCGTCCATCCCTATTTTTATGTAAAAAAGTGTAGGTTTATATCCCTGCTCACAAAGCAAGTGTACCACAACCGAACTGTCTACTCCTCCTGATAATAATGCTGCTATATCCATTTTTTAAATTTTCTCTAATGCCTGACGCAAGTCATCAATAATATCTTCAATATGTTCAGTACCGATAGAAAGTCTTACCGTTCCGGGCTTAATTCCCTGCTCCGCCAACTCCTGTGCATTCAGTTGCGAGTGTGTGGTAGTGGCCGGATGAATCACCAGCGACTTCACATCGGCCACATTGGCCAGCAAAGAGAATATCTGCAGACTATCGATAAATTTCTGCGCTTCCTCCGTTCCTCCTTTTACCTCAAAAGTGAAGATAGAACCTGCTCCATCAGGGAAATAACGCTGATAGATAGCATGATCCGGATGATCGGGCAGCGATGGATGATTAACAGCTGCTACCTTCGGATGGTTCACCAGAAAATCAATAACCTTCAAAGCATTGGCTACATGTCGTTCTACACGCAAAGACAAAGTCTCTAATCCCTGTAACAGAATAAAAGCATTGAACGGACTGATGGCAGCCCCCGTATCGCGCAACAGTACGGCACGTATACGGACAATATAGGCAGCTGCCCCGGCAGCATCTACAAACCGTACACCATGATAGCTTGCATCAGGTTCGGTCAGTTGAGGGAATTTACCGGAAGCGACCCAATCAAATTTACCGGAATCGACAATAGCCCCTCCCAACGAACTGCCGTGTCCACCAATGAATTTAGTGGCAGAATGTATTACGATATCTGCTCCATGCTCAATGGGACGGATAAGGTAAGGCGTACCGAAAGTATTATCCACAATCAGCGGAATCCGATATTTATGGGCAATGGCGGCTACGGCATCCATATCGATAATATTGGAATTGGGGTTTCCCAGAGTTTCGATAAATATCGCCTTTGTATTTTCACGAATAGCCCGTTCGAAATTGAAAAGGTCGGACGGATCTACAAAAGTGGTTGTTACTCCATAAGTAGGCAGAGTATGTGCCAGCAAGTTGTATGTGCCCCCATAAATGGTCTTGGCAGCTACAATATGGTCACCGGAACGAGTGATATTCTCGATAGCATATGTCACGGCTGCGGCTCCGGAAGCAACGGCAAGACCGCCTACTCCACCCTCGAGAACCGCTATACGCTCTTCCAATACTCCCTGAGTGGAATTGGTAAGACGTCCATAAATATTCCCCGGGTCCTGCAATCCGAAACGTGCGGCAGCGTGGGCCGAATCCCGGAATACATAGGAAGTTGTCTGATAAATAGGTACGGCACGTGCATCGGTTGCCGGATCGGGAGTCTCTTGTCCAACATGGAGTTGTAAAGTCTCAAAATGTAATTTCTTCGTTTCCATTTGCTATCTATATTTAGAGTTTATTGTCAGTGTCCAATTTTTATATGTTGCAAAGATAGAAGAATCCGACCGGGGAAGAAATCGCACATTGAAGGCATTTTTATACCATAATTGTGGTAGATAAAGAGGTTATTAACTACATTTGCAGGCGAATAAAACATTATTGATATGAATAAACTTTTATACTGTTTCCTTTTATCATTTTCTGTCATGGCTGTTTCGGCATGTACCGATGATAAGGAAGAGCAGAATCTTCCCCCGGTTCCCGATTTCAACCAAATGACCCTGAAGGAAAATTTGCACAGTGACGGAGGCGATGTATACCGCACGGATACTTACGTATTCAATAACAATAAATTAACGACCCACACCACTGTACAGGAGTTCTACGGACAGAACCTGACACACGAAGTGACTCTTTCCTACTCCGGCAACGAAGTGACGTTGACGGATGAAAACGGGAATACGGGTACCTATACTTTAGGAGATACGGGATATGCCACCGAATGCACTTATAAATTGTCCAGCCAGATCAGAAAGTATAAATTCACATATTCCGGCGAATATCTTACTCGGATCGACGAAGAAATAGACGGTACGCCTTATTCTTCTGTGGAATTGGCATACGATAACGGAAATTTAAGCCATATCATAGCCAATGGCCAGCAAACCAATTATCAGGTGGGAAATACGAAGAACCTGTATCAGCTTCCCTGCCTGCAGGTTTGTGATATTTACCCCCTGTCCCTCCACACCGACGCTATTTATGCCAGACTGTTGGGCACCCAGTCAAAGTATCTGATTATCGGAAACACTCCGGAAGGAAACGAGGAGGAATATACAAAATACACTTATGAACTGGATAAAGACGGCAAACCAACCGGAATCATAGCAAAGACTACCTCTACGGGTACTGTGATCGATATAAACGGTAATGCATACAATGAAACGAAAACAGATACGAGAACCATCAATATCAATATTGAATAAGAAGAACGGCTTTGCCTCTGCCCTCACGAAGTAGTGAAGTAATGCCCCATACAAACCTACCCAGGCTTCATATACAGAGGGAGAAAAGTGACACTTATAATCCCAGAAGACTCTTTGTCACCTGTTCCCTACTTCTTGGCAAAGAACTTACTGAAGAAGAGGATTTGATAATCAATGGAATTATTCCAGTATTTCCCGTTATGTTCACCGGGACGGGTAATAAAATCATGATTGATCTTGCGCCCCAACAACCGGTTATGAAAGTCTTTGTTTACATTCAGAAAAAAATCATCTTCACCACAATCAATAATCAAAGCGAGATCGCCATTCTGAATTTTATCAAGTTGATTGACTACCGTATGTTCATCCCACACCTTTTTATTGGAAGCCATTTCACCCAACTGTTTGTTCATACTCCAATTCTGCGGAAAAGGGCGGATATCGACACCTCCACTGGTGCTTCCTGCCGCTCCAAACACATCTTTATGACGGATGCCGAGCCACATAGCCCCATGTCCCCCCATACTGAGTCCGGTGATGGCACGCCCCTTACGGTCGGCAATCGTTTTATAATTCCGGTCAATATAACTCACTAACTCCGAAGAAACAAACGTTTCATACCGGTACGCCGGATTCTTGGGGCTATCCCAGTACCAACTGTCTTTCCCGTCGGGACATACAAAAATAATCCCTTTTTCATCTGCGATTTCCGGTAAATTCGGTTTTATCTGAATCCAAGTCTTGGCATGGCCGCCATAACCGTGCAACAAATAGAGCACGGGACACTCCACTGCCTGTTTTCCAGAAGCAACATCAGGAGTCACTACCACTACTTGAACCTCCTTATTCATAGAGGGGCTCTTCACCATCAGCGTATCCACTTTTGCAGCACTAAGAGGTAAAGCGAGTAAGAGCAGACAAGCCAAAATAAAGTTTCTTCTTTTCATTTTTAATCTATGTTTTTTAGCGTTTACCTTTGTTAATCCCCCACTTCGGGAACAACAGGATTGAATTCCGCAACCGGTTTCTCAAAAGCTTTTCCACAGTGGCTGCAAATATATTCCCAATGATTATCTCCCGGCGGAACACCTGCCAGCATAGAAGCGATGGCAGCGCTGATGGCTTTCATCCGGTGCTCCTTTTTAAGAACAAACCTGATTTGATCCGAACCGCAGAAAGGACAAAACTTCTGTTCTTCAGGAATCATCTGATTCTGCTGTAACAATCGCACGGCCGCTTCGTAATCATAATCGGCCACCAAAACATCTACTCCGGAGATGTCACGGACATAACCTCGCAACAATGTCGACATATTTTCATTATGTAACAGAGAGTCGATGCCTTCGTTAGCAAGTGCTCCCTGAATGATATGAGCTTGAACGGCATCATTACAAGTAATCAGCTTTATGGTTTTCATAATTTATATTTAAAACTTCCCCACAAAAATAGCAGATAAAAACGAGAGGCAAAACCTTTTTTATATAACTTTGCACAGAATTCACAAAGTATATCGAAACCAGGCCAATGAAAAAAACTGTTTTCTTCCTGTTTCTTTTGGGCTTGCTCACGGCAGCCGGTGCGCAACCAACGCACAAAATCAAGGGGACTGTAATTGACAAAGCCAGCCGTCAACCACTGGAATTTATCAATGTACTGATCTTGGGGCTGGGACGTGGAGCGGTGACAGATGCTGAAGGGCACTTCAACATCCAGGAAGTCCCCCCCGGTATTTATCGCCTTCAGGCATCTGCGGTAGGATATAAAACGGTACTTACCCCCGAATATATTGTCTCCACTAAAGATCTTACCATCCAAATCGAAACGGAAGAGAACCTGACCGAACTGGAAGGAGTCACAGTGACCGCCTCCCCCTTCCGGCGTGATCTGGAAAGTCCTGTCGGACTACGCATCATCGGCCTGCAGGAAATCGAGAAAAGTCCGGGGGCCAACCGGGATATTTCACGCATCGTACAGTCATATCCGGGGGTTGCTTTCTCTCCGGCAGGATACAGGAACGACCTGATTGTCCGGGGTGGTTCTCCATCCGAAAACCGATTCTATCTGGACGGAGTGGAAATACCTAACATTAATCATTTCAGTACACAAGGGGCATCGGGTGGTCCCGTAGGAATCATCAATGCCGACTTGATCCGTGAAGTGAATTTCTATACCGGAGCCTTTCCTGCCGACAAAGGCAATTCACTCAGCTCGGTGCTTGACTTCAAATTGCGTGACGGCGACATGGAACGCAATTCACTCAAGGCGACACTGGGTGCCTCGGAGGTATCTTTAGCATCTAACGGACATCTTGGCAAAAAGACTTCCTATCTGGTTTCAGTACGGCAGTCTTACCTCCAATTCCTGTTCGATATGCTGGGCCTACCATTTCTGCCTACATTTACAGATGCACAATTCAAATTGAAAACCCGTTTCAATACGACTAACGAACTGACTGTACTGGGGCTTGGCGGCATCGACAACATGAAACTGAACACGAAACTCGACGGAGAAAAAGCCGAATATATCCTCAGCTATTTACCTAAAATTCAGCAGGAAACCTTCACACTGGGAGCGGTATACCGTCATTATGCCGGAGCCCATGTACAATCTGTTGTTATAAGCCACAGTTATCTGAATAACCGCAACACCAAATATCTGAACAACGACGAAAGTAGTGCAGAAAACCTGTCATTGAAATTACGCTCGGTGGAACAGGAGACCAAGTTCCGGATAGAAAATGCCTCGACGTTCGGAAACTGGAAAGTAAATTTGGGAGCTAACCTGGACTATTCTCAATATACCAATACCACTTTCCAACGGGTTTATATCGATGGAGGCAAGACCTTCGATTATCATACCTATTTGGGATTTTGGCGCTGGGGATTATTCGGAACCATTAGTTATGCTACACCCGACGAACGGTTTACCACCTCACTCGGAGTACGGACTGATGCCAACAACTTCTCTTCCAGCATGAAGGGAATGTCCGATCAGTTGTCTCCCCGCCTGTCACTCTCCTATCGGCTGACGGATGGAGTCTACTTGAGCGGGAATGCCGGACTGTATTATCAGTTGCCTCCTTATACCGGATTGGGATTCAAGGATAACAATGGCAAACTGGTCAACAAATACCTCCGTTACATGAGAGTCAGTCAGGAAAGCATAGGGCTGAGTTGGCGTCCACGCAATACCTTCGAGTTATCTATTGAAGGTTTCTATAAAAAATATGATAAAATACCATTCTCTATTGTCGACGGGATACCTCTGGCCTGTAAAGGAAACGATTACGGAGTGATCGGGAATGAAGCATTAAGTTCTACCTCACAAGGAAGGGCATATGGAGCAGAAATACTGATGAAATGGCTGATAGCCAAAAAGCTGAATCTGTCCTCTTCGTTCACGTTATTCAAAAGTGAATACCGCAACAACAAAGAATCCGAATACATAGCTTCCGCCTGGGACAACCGATACATATTCAATATGAGTGGAACCTATAACTTTCCTCACAACTGGAGTCTGGGAATGAAGGTCAGTTGCATCGGCGGAGCACCCTACACACCTTACGATATTGACAAATCCTCTCTGGTGACGGCATGGAATGCCCAAGGACGACCCTATTATGATTACGGCCAATATAACACAGGACGCTTGCCGGCCTTTGGTCAACTGGATGTCCGCGTTGACAAAACATTCTATTTGAAACGCTGTATGCTCGGTTTTTACATTGACCTGCAAAATGTGACAAACAGCAAGTTCCGCCAGCCGGACATATTGATGAGTACGGGAGTCATCGAAAATCCGTCGGCTCCGATAGCCGAACAACGCTATAAGATGAAATACATCTCTCAAAAAAGCGGAACTTTAATGCCTACATTAGGAATCACATTTGAATATTAAACACATAGACAACTATATTATTAATTACAAAAACTTACTAAAATGAAAAAGAGAATTGTTTTTATCGCAGCACTGTTATGTGGAATGTGCTTCACGACTGCCTCGGCACAATTTAAAATCGGCGGTAAAAAAATCAATGTAGGCAAAGTGGTACAGGCAGGAAGTGACGCAGCTAAAGCAATCACGCTGTCGGATGCCGACATTGCAGCTATGAGCAAAGAATATATGCAATGGATGGATACCCACAATCCGCTGACAGCTGCTGACAGTGAGTATGGCAAACGACTGGAGAAACTGACCGGACACATCAAAGAAGTGGACGGACTGAAAGTAAATTTCGGCGTATACGAGGTTGTGGATGTGAACGCTTTTGCATGTGGTGACGGCAGTGTACGCATTTGTGCCGGTCTGATGGACATTATGACAGACGATGAAGTAATGGCTGTAGTAGGACACGAAATCGGACACGTGATTCATACAGACTCAAAAGATGCAATGAAGAATGCTTATCTCCGTTCGGCCGTAAAAAATGCCGCAGGAGCTGCCAGCTCGACTGTAGCTAAACTGTCAGATTCTGAACTGGGTGCCATGGCGGAAGCATTGGCCGGTGCGCAATACTCTCAGAAACAGGAGACAGAGGCGGACGACTATGGTTTTGAATTTAGCATCAAACATAATATCGATCCATACGCAATGTACAATGCATTGAACAAATTATTGGAATTATCGGCCGAAGCCCCGAAAGAATCCAAATTCCAGAAAATGTTCTCTTCACATCCGGATACAGCCAAACGCGTAGCCCGAGCTAAAGAAAAAGCTGACGAATACACCAAGAATAAATAAACCCGAATACAACATTTTCTGATCCTACATAAGGCCGGCCCCCACATCCGGAGGGTCGGCCTCAACTTTTTTTGAAAAAATTCATTAATAATTTCGATAGATTTTGCATGAGTCCGTACTTTAGTGTAATTTGCGGTCATGAAACTATTCACATCTATATGGAATTCTTAATCATTATTCTTTTACTCGTACTGAATGGTATTTTTGCCATGTACGAGATCGCCTTAGTATCTTCAAGTAAAGCACGCCTTGAAACCCTGGTAAGCAAAGGAAATAAATCAGCACGGGGAGTACTGAAACAATTGGAAGAACCCGAAAAATTTCTTTCTACCATCCAGATTGGTATTACGCTGATCGGTATCATATCGGGTGCTTATGGTGGAGTGGCCATTGCCGACGATGTAGTTCCCCTTTTCGCTATGATTCCGGGAGCCGAACCTTATGCAAAAGACCTCGCTATGATTACCACAGTAGTCATCATTACTTATTTGTCGCTGATCATCGGAGAGCTGGTTCCCAAATCCATTGCTCTTAGTAATCCGGAACGCTATGCAACCCTGTTAAGCCCCGTCATGATTCTGCTGACTAAAATTTCTTATCCTTTCGTATGGTTACTCAGCATCTCTACCCGCCTGCTTAATAAGCTGATTGGGCTGAAAAGTGAAGAGCGGCTGATGACCCAAGAAGAATTGAAAATGATTCTGCATCAAAGTTCGGAACAGGGAGTCATCGACAAAGAAGAAACCGAAATGTTGCGCGATGTATTCCGGTTTTCGGATAAACGTGCCAACGAACTGATGACCCATCGTCGCGACCTGATCGTTCTGCATACGACAGACAGTAAAGAAAAAGTCCTTCAGACCATCGAAGATAAACACTTCAGCAAATACCTGCTGATCGATGATAATACAGAAGAGATAGCAGGCGTCGTTTCTGTAAAAGATATTATCTTAATGGTAGGCACCGAACAGGAGTTTGATCTGAAAGAAATCACCCGTCCGGCACTATTTATACCGGAAAGTTTGTACGCAAAAAAAGTTTTAGAGCTATTTAAGAAGAACAAAAATAAGTTCGGAGTTGTTGTTAACGAGTATGGCAGCACGGAGGGCATTATTACCCTGCACGACCTGACCGAAAGTATCTTTGGAGACATTCTGGAAGAGGACGATACTGAAGAAGAGGAAATCGTTCGCAGACAGGACGGCTCTTTGTTGGTAGAAGCTTCGATGAACATCGGGGACTTTATGGAAGAGATGGGAATTCTCTCCTATGATGACATCGAGTCGGAAGACTTTACCACATTGGGCGGACTGGCGATGTTCCTGATAGGACGCATTCCAAAAGCCGGAGATATATTCATTTATAAAAACCTGCAGTTCGAAGTAGTGGACATGGACCGCGGGAGGGTCGATAAGCTGCTTGTCATAAAGAAAGAAGAAGAGTAGGAATAGCACTCACTTTTTATATTAATTTAAAGCACTTAACAATGAAAAAAGTAATTATGTTGGCAGCCGTTGTTGCTGCATTGGTATCCTGCCAATCAAAAGGAACAAAAGCTGAAGAAGCAGCCGCAGACAGTTTGGCAGTGGTTATGGAACCCACTATGGAAGAAACTCAGGTTTATGAAGGTGTACTTCCCGCTGCTGACGGTCCGGGTATCCGCTACGTGTTAACCTTGAACACACTGGCGAATGCGGCCGATACAACGTATACACTGGACGTCACTTATCTGGATGCCGAAGGCAAAGGTAAAGACAAAACCTTCACTTCTAAAGGAAAACCGGTGACAGTGGAGAAAACCGTAAAGAATAAAAAGAAAACGGCTCTTAAACTGAACCCGAGTGACGGAAGCGAACCTGTTTATTTCGTAATCGCTAATGATACTACCCTTACCCTGGCTGACGACAGCCTGGAAGTATCTGCCAGCGACCTGAATTACAACATCATTCGTGTAAAATAACACAGAAGTAGTTTAAACCCAAAACAAAAGCCACGCTATGTAATGTTAGCGTGGCTTTTCTCTTTAATTATAGAAATTACTATTTAGTCAGCTTCTCAAAATACGGCAAGCGCTCCAGCGGGACATCTATTGTTATTGTTTTCGGACCTTTAAATACCTTCCCTCGATCATCTCTCCATTTACCTTTGGGCAGCATCACCGTACGGCTTGTCCCGGAAGTCAGCATCGGAGCAACCAAGTATTTGTCACCCAACATAAACTGGTCTTTACAATCGATAAATCCTTGATGGGGATACTGGTATTCCATGTGCCGAACAATAGGTTCACCCGTTTCGGAAGCATGCTTTGCCAATCCCAGAATATAATCTCCCATTTGTTGATGCAAATGGGCATACTTAGCACAAATCGCTACATTTTCTTTACTCAGGATGCGCCAGGGAGCCACGGAGAATTGCATCATCGGCATCAGGGCGTGTACCTGACAGGAGCGTACAATCAACTCTTCATCAAACTTCTTCACATTCAGAAAAGCACCAAACTGGCCTCCGCCTACCATGTCCGGACAAGTATAATAATGTCCCAATAATCCCGCGGCAGTCATATCGGGAATTAGCAACTGAGTCGCACGCCAGGAATAATCCTTATCGCCCAGCCTCTGTACCAATGCCTGACCACCCAACTTCCAGGCAGCACGCAATTCATTGTAGGGAAAGCTCAAACCTATCTCGGCCCATTTCTCCATAAAAGTATTCACATCGGCCTCTTTATCATGAAAAGCATATTCTCCTGTCATATAAGCAACGTCTCCACCATCAAATTTAAATCCGTCGATACCATATTTCTCCTGATTGGCTTTTAACTGTTCCTTCAGATGATTCATAGCCTCCGGATTCGTGGTGTCATAACAGGCACTGTAACCATTCCACCAATGGATGATGGCTGTACGTCCATTCTTATCTTTCAATAAATATCCCTTTGCTTCCAGTTCACGGAATTCAGGACTGTCCGGCGATACATAAGGAGCAACCCACAGCATTACTTTGAATCCCATCTTGTGCAGTTCGTCGGTCATTCCTTTCGGGTCAGGAAATCTTTCGGATTTGAAATCAAAGTTACCATAATATCTCTGCCAGTTATCATCTACCATGAATACGCCTTGGGGAAATCCGTTTTCTACGGCTTTATGGGCATAATTCATAATGTCCTCCTGATTCTGATCATACATCAGTTCAATCCATGTATTATACTGTGGAAGAGAAAAGAAAGCAGGTTCCGGTATCTGTCCCGAAGGTGGAAAGTGTTTCGCCGAGGCTGCCAGTAAAGCTTCTTTCAGTGTATTCCCCGCTTTTACCGGTTCTATCTTTTCCGAATCCGAATAGATAATCAATTGTCCGTCTTTCACCTCAAAACAGAAAGGTTTCTCGGCCCATATATATCGGCCTTCGGAAGAAAGCATGAACGGAACTACCTGATTATTCATATTATTGCGTGACATATCCTGCATCCGCAAATGATCACCAAACGGCATCTGGTTACCTAAAGCTACGAATCCTCCCCACCATCTTTCATTTTTCAAGGGTTCGATCACTGTTTTCATTTTTTCCTGTGCCACTGCGCCGAGCAGTAGTCCGAATGTTACGAGCAATAGTAAAGTCGCTTTTCGTCTCATGATAGTTAGATTAATATTAAAAAAATTCTCAAGTGGCAAAAATAGATAAAAAGGCAGAATTAATGGTTTACCGGCAAAGAATTATTTTTCCGGTCTATCTCTGCACGGATAGGACCCAAATCAATCTTTTCATAGCCAATACTCAAAAAAAGAAAGTTATTTCATTCTTTTATTCTATTTTTTCCTATCTTTATCAGACAGTTACAAACATAATCTTAAAAAAGATGGAACAAACATTTAAAGCAAGAAATCCCAAGATAGGGCTTTGGCTATTCGCTATAGGCATAGTAGCTTGCATTGTCATCAGTTTCATAACAATTCAGGCAATATGGATAGGCGCTGCATGCTTAGGTCCGGGTGCGACAATCTACTTTTCGCAAGCAACCAGTAGATACATCGTCAAAGAAAACGGAATGCTGCAAATTGTGAACGGCTTCCATCAAAAACGCTCTTTCAATCATATCACCAGTATTACATATACTCCCCATGCCTTGGGTATACAGAAAATAAAAATCAAACATGCCACTGGATTTGTCATGGTAGACCCGGAGTCACCTCAGGAACTGATAAAAGCCCTGCAAGAGGTAAATCCCGGCATGACAGTAAGGAACTTTACCTGAAACAAGATATAGCAGAAAATAAGAATAACCGTTTAACCAAGCTATAATAAGATGAAAACAACAAAAAAATGGACGGGATACTTATTCCTATGCCTGTTTTGTCTTCATGTATCTGCACAAAACAAAGACAGCCTTGTCCAAAAGTTGAGCCAATACGCCTGTCTGATAGAAAATTTCTCAAAACATATTCCACAGGAGAAAGTTTACCTGCAATTCGATAATACCAGCTATTATCAAGGTGATGATATCTGGTTTAAATGTTTTCTGGTCACCTCCGATCTATACCCGGCCACAAACCTGAGTAAAACTTTATATGTCGAATTATTGAATCCCGGAGGTGAAATAATCGACAAACGGATATTAAAAATAGAGAACAGTCAATGTCACGGAGATTTCACTTTAAACCAAATACCCTTTTATTCGGGCTTTTACGAGGTTCGTGCCTATACGAAATACATGCTTAACTTTGGGGAAGATATTATTTTTTCAAGACTTCTGCCGGTCTTCGACAAGCCCCAAACAGAAGGAAACTTCGCTGAAAAAGAGATGCGGAAATATTCAACAGGAAATTACCCGATGGAGCGCCCCAAACCGACAAAAGGCAAAAAAGTAAATTTAAAGTTCTTCCCCGAAAGTGGAAACCTGATTCAGGGAATAGAGTCACAAATCGCTTTCGAAGCGACAGATGCCTATGGCAACCCCATAACATTGAGTGGTACTGTTATCAACGACGAAAAACAGGAAACAGCCCATTTCACCGCAATCCATGACGGACGGGGAGTTTTCAATTACACACCTACAGGTGATAAACAAAAAGCAGTCGTTGAGTTCAATGGTAAAAAACACCAGTTCAATATGCCGGAAGCCCTGCCAACAGGGTATGCGCTACATGTTGATAATCTGTCATACACAGACAGTGTGGAGATTGCTTTGCAAAAGAGTCCCAATACTCCCGCCACTCTATTGGGATTAGCAGTTATCAACGGAGGAAAGCTTCACAAGTTTTGTCTGATCGACGTTGAAGGAAATGAAATCATTCGCTTCAAAATAGATAAGAGCAGATTGACACCCGGAGTCTCCCGTATCGCGTTATTCAATGGTGGCGGAGAAGTCCTGTCCGACCGTTTGATATTCATTCACCCTCAAAAACGATTATCTATAAAAGCACGGACAGACAAAGAAACATACAATCCCTATGAATTAGTAAATCTGGAATTTACCTTAACCGGAGCTGAAATGCAACCGGTACAAAACACATTTGCTTTATCCGTAAGAGATGGCATGAATGAAGTGGAATCAGGACGCAATATGCTGACCGACCTCCTATTAATGTCCGAGATAAAAGGGTATGTCCGCAATCCCGGCTATTATTTTGAAGCGGAAGACGACACACACCGCATGGCAATCGATCTGTTATTGAGGATACAGGGTTGGCGCCGCTACTCTTGGAAGCAAATGACCGGAATTGAACCTCTCAACCTCAAATATGGTCCCGAAAGAGGTATCGAAACACGGGGCCAGGTTGTTTCTTTCGTCCGGCAACTTCCAAAACCCAACGTAGAAGTATCGTGCTTTTTGAAAAAACGGGGAGAAAATGAAGAAAACAGCAGCTTCATCGAGGCTATTACTACCGATAGTTTAGGACGTTTTTCACTGATATCGGATATCTATGGGAAATGGGACTTGATATTGGCAGTGACAGTCAACAGAAAAAAGAAAGATTATCGTATTCTATTAGACAGATTGTTCAGCCCTCCCCCCGCAAAATATCATTATGCCGACATGCAGGTGAACATCGCCAATACGAAAAAAGAAGAAGATACTATTCCGGATAAAGAAACAAATGTCTTGACAGAAGACGACATCGAAACCTTCTTTGCCGCCTATACAGATTCACTGGCTAAAGCAGGCAACCACGAAAAGAACTATCGATTGAAAGAGGTGACCATCAAAGCTAAAAAAAGAAGTAAAGAAAAAGAGATTTACGACAGTCGTTCAAAATCAATAGCTTATTATGACGTCCATTCTGAACTGGACGACATAAAGGACAGCGGAAAATTCATCGGTGACGACATACACGAACTGATGCTGAATATGAATAAGAATTTCAGTCCTGTCCCACAAAGGAATTATCTATATTACAAAAGTAAAATGCCGCTCTTCGTTATCAATTATGAATGTACCCGACATACTGAGATGGACTATAATAAATACAAATATATAAGGCTTGAAGCCATCAAATCGATTTATATTACTGAAAACCTTTCCACTATTTGCCGGTATGCAGACCCACGGCTTTCACCCTTCGATGTATCCGACTTATATGGTTGCGCCGTATTGATTGAAACCTATCCGGAAGGCAAAATACCGACAGAGGCAGGCAAAGGTGTCAGAAAAACATGGCTTGACGGATATAGTCCGGTCAAAGAGTTCTATCAGCCGAATTACTCCGCACTTCCTCCCGTTCCCGATTATCGCCGTACTCTTTACTGGAATCCCTCAGTTAGTACGGACAAGGATGGCAAAGCCCACATCCGCTTCTACAATAATAGCAGATGCCGGAAACTAAAAATAAATGCAGAAACCATCACGGCGGATGGGCTAATCGGAATATACGAGAATTGATTTTCTTATATACACTGAAATCTGTCTTGTATAAGATGGAAAGATTAAATTTATTCTTTGGCCTATCTCTATATGCAGGATAATGGAGAGCAGGGGGTCAGACTTTAAGTTTATATGCCGGACATAAATGAAGGGGTTGCAAAAAACGATTTTTGCAACCCCTTCATTTATGATACAGTGATGTTATTTTTATTTCTTTGCCAGAAACTTCTTAGTCAACCATCTTCTGACTGGTTCATCATAGAACTTCAGGCAGAGATAAGCCAGTAAGATGTTTCCGAAAAATACAACCAATGCCATCGGCCACGCCTGTGAAAAGCTGAGTTCTTTACTCCATACCCACGCATAAAACAGATACATGAAAGGGTAGTGTACTATATACAACGGGTAAGATATATTTCCTAAGAATTCACAGATTTTAGATGACTTTTTATCTGTTGTTTTTCCCGAAGCACCCAGATAGACAAGTAACGGAAAAATAATGATGGCACATACAGAATCATAAATACCATTCATCCACGGAAATTCACTACCACCGATATAAGGCATGGAAAGCAAAACAATAATTGCCAGACTGCATATCCAAAAGGCACCTCTAACCTGAAGCGGTTTAAAAACACGCGTCATCAACAATCCGATAGAGAATGAAAACAATAAACGCAGGAAACCTCCGATCAGATTATAATCTGCCATTGACCATCCCACACCCAAGTGACCATAACCGGAAAAATTGAATATGGCAAATGAAGCCAGTCCGATTCCGGCCAATACAACCAGCACCGTGAGAGCCTTCGTAGACAACTTGCGAATAAACAATGCATATAGTATGTTTCCGATATACTCAAAAAACAAAGACCAACTGGGACCATTCAAAGGGTACATCTCACCGTTTCCACGGACTTCGGGACCTGCCCCCGGCGCAACAGGAATCAAAAATATCCCCATAAGCATAGCCAACATTACCATCGAAATGGAAACCTGTGAACCATCCCACTTCTCACAACCCTGTATGCAAAACGTAATGCTACCCAAAACAGCTCCCAGAACCACCATCGGATGCAAACGAATTAATCTGCGTTTGAAAAAGTCTTTTGTTTTCATCGTTTTCCAACGGTCATCATAAGCATAGCCGATAACAAACCCCGATAAGATAAAGAAGAAATCGACAGCCAGATATCCGTGATTAAATCGCTGGTCCATGGGACTTGTTGCAAAACCTTCGAATATATGGTACCATATTACCATGAGAGCAGCGACCCCTCTCAATCCGTCAAGAAGTTCATAATGAGGTTTTGTGTCTAAAAATGCAGTAGTAGTTCCTTTTTGCATGATAATTTACAAATTTGTTTTTTGTTAACGGTTACATAATAATGCGGCAAAGTTACGCAACTTGAAAAACATAAAATTTGTTCTATGGCAAAATCTTATCGTATAAAAATCATTTTTGGGCCCTAAGACGACTAAGTGTAGAAAGCTTGATCCCCAGATATGATGCGATATATCCCAAATTAGCCCGTTGGCACACTTGAGGAAACTGCTGCTTAAACTCTTCGTAACGTTCTTTGGCCGGCAATGCAAGCCGTTCCTTATGTGAACGCTGCAAACGTCTATATTCATTTTGATGGATAATCCGTCCCCAGTTAGCCAGTTCGATATTGGTTTGAAAAAGCCTGTTCAAGTCAGCCAGTGATATTTTGTATGCAACAACGTCTTCAAGTGTTTCTACAAATTCTTCACTCAACTTATTATAATATAATTCATCCATGCTAAAGACAATTCCCCCTTCACAAGAAAAAGAAGTAGTTATTTCTTCTCCGTTCACAAGCCAGAAAGAACGGGTCATCCCTTTTTCTATAAAATAAGCGAACTTGCAAAATGTATTTTCCTTTATCAACAAATGTTTTTTGGGAAAATGGCATAAGGTCACACTCTCTTTCAACGCTTGTATTGTATCGTCAGAAAGCAGACACACAGAATTTATCTTATCTATAACATTCGTCATAAAGCTTCGGATAATTGAATATCTATAAAAGTCATTCAGACTAAGCCTTAAAATAGAAACACCCAACTTTACAGTTTGGACGTAAAGTTGGGTGTTTATCCTGTATAACATTGATTATCAATGTTTCTTGCGGAGAGACAGGGATTCGAACCCCGGGTACCTCGCAGTACAACGGTTTTCAAGACCGCCGCAATCGACCACTCTGCCACCTCTCCAAAACTACTTTTCAATAGTGCTTTTCTCTTAAAGCGCTGCAAAGGTACGAATCATTTTTAAATCTGCAAATTTTTCCGCAAAAATATTTGGAAAGAGTACTTCAACAGAGAGGAACACAACCTCCCTATAAGTAGGTATTTTTATGCTATTCAACATAAAATAGGAACCTTTTATATCCCTAAACCGAAAAAAGATCGTAAATTTGCACGCTCTAAAGGATAACTAACCACTAACTGATTAATTTTATGGAATTGAATAAGACCTTTAAAGATGGACTTTGGAGCAAGGAAATCAACGTCAGAGATTTCGTCAGTAACAACATTACTCCTTACGAAGGGGATGCTTCTTTCCTGCAAGGACCTACTGAACGCACTAAGGCTGTCTGGAACAACTGTCTCAAAGCTCTCGAAGAAGAGAGAAACAACAATGGAATTCGCGCACTTGATTACACTACAGTATCTACTATAACCTCCCACCCTGCCGGCTATATCGATAAAGAGAACGAACTGATCGTCGGATTACAAACCGATCAGGTACTGAAACGTGCCATCAAACCGTTCGGCGGAATCAATGTAGTAATGAAGGCTTGCCGTGAAAACGGAGTAGAGGTGGATGATAGAGTAAAGGATATCTTCACTCATTACCGCAAGACACACAACGACGGAGTATTCGATGTATACACTGATGAAATCCGTTCATTCCGTTCTTTGGGATTCCTGACCGGACTTCCTGATAATTATGCACGCGGACGTATCATCGGTGACTATCGCCGCCTTGCCCTTTATGGTCTCGACCGTCTGATCGAAGCCAAGAAAGAGGACCTCCATAATCTTACAGGTCCGATGACAGAAGCCCGCATTCGCCTCCGCGAAGAGGTGGCCGAACAGATCAAGGCACTGAAAGAAATCAAGGTGTTGGGTGAATACTACGGTCTGGATCTCAGCCGCCCGGCATATACCGCACAAGAAGCCGTACAATGGGTGTACATGGCTTATCTGGCTGCTGTAAAAGAGCAGGACGGTGCTGCCATGTCATTGGGTAACGTGTCTTCATTCCTTGATATCTATCTGGAATATGAACTGAGCCAGGGAACTATTACGGAAACATTCGCTCAGGAGTTGATCGACCAGTTCGTTATCAAACTCCGTATGGTACGTCACTTGCGTATGCAGTCGTACAACGATATTTTTGCAGGTGACCCGACATGGGTAACCGAATCCATCGGAGGACGTTTCAACGACGGACGTACAAAGGTCACTAAAACATCTTTCCGTTTCTTACAGACACTCTACAACTTAGGTCCGTCACCGGAACCTAACATGACTGTACTATGGAGTCCTGAACTGCCGGAAGGTTTCAAGGCATTCTGTGCACAAGTATCCATCGATACTTCATCCGTACAGTACGAAAACGATGACCTGATGCGTGAGGTCCGCCAATCGGACGATTACGGTATCGCTTGTTGTGTTTCTTACCAGGAAATCGGAAAGCAAATTCAGTTCTTCGGCGCCCGTGCCAACCTTGCAAAAGCATTGTTGCTGGCAATCAACGGAGGACGTTGCGAAAACACAGGCACTGTCATGGTAAAAGACATCCCTGTATTGACAGGCGAAACGCTGAAGTTCGAAGAAGTAATGGCCAACTATAAAAAGGTATTGGTACAGATCGCCCGTGTATATAACGAGGCCATGAACATCATCCACTATATGCACGATAAGTATTATTACGAAAAGGCTCAGATGGCTTTCGTAGATACTGATCCGCGCATTAACCTTGCTTATGGTGTAGCCGGACTTTCAATCGCTATCGATTCACTGTCTGCCATCAAATATGCGCATGTGAAAGCGCACCGCAATGACATCGGCCTGACTGAAGGATTCGATATCGAAGGTGCTTTCCCCTGCTTCGGTAACGATGATGACCGTGTAGACCACTTGGGTGTAGACCTGGTATACTTCTTCAGCGAAGAACTGAAGAAACTCCCGGTATACAAGAATGCCCGTCCTACCCTCTCGTTGCTGACCATCACTTCGAACGTGATGTATGGTAAGAAAACAGGTGCCACTCCCGATGGACGTGCCAAAGGCATCGCCTTTGCACCGGGTGCCAACCCCATGCACGGACGTGACAAGAATGGTGCGATTGCTTCGCTCAGTTCAGTAGCTAAGTTGCGCTACCGTGATTCACAGGATGGCATCAGTAACACATTCTCTATCGTTCCGAAATCATTAGGCGCAACTCAAGAGGATCGTATCGACAACCTGGTGACCATGATGGACGGATATTTCACCAAAGGCGCACACCACCTGAACGTGAACGTACTGAACCGTGAAATGCTACAGGATGCAATGGAACATCCCGAAAAGTATCCACAACTGACTATCCGCGTTTCAGGATATGCCGTCAACTTCGTGAAGCTGAGCCGCGAACACCAGCTGGAAGTTATCAGCCGAAGTTTCCACGAAAGAATGTAATTGAATGATAAACGTACACTCATACGAGTCAATGGGAACATTCGACGGGCCGGGTCTCCGGCTCGTCGTTTTCCTTCAGGGGTGTAACTTCCGGTGCCTGTATTGTGCCAATCCGGACACAATCGAAGCCAAAGGAGGTACGCCAACCCATCCGGATGAAATTGTCCGCATGGCTGTCAGCCAAAAAGCTTTTTTCGGTAAGAAAGGAGGAATAACTTTCTCCGGTGGAGAACCCACTTTTCAGGCGAAAGCTCTTATCCCACTTTTTAAAAGACTGAAGGAAGCTGGAATTCACATCTGCCTCGACACCAACGGCGGACTGTGGAACAATGATGTTGAAGAACTCTTGGGGTTGACTGATTTGGTTTTATTGGATATCAAAGAGTTCAATCCGGAACACCACCAGTCTCTGACCGGAAGAAGTAACGAACAAACACTGAAAACCGCCGCCTGGCTCGAAGCCAATCAAAAGCCATTCTGGCTGCGCTATGTATTAGTGCCCGGCTACAGCGACTTCGAAGACGATATCCGGCAGTTGGGAGAACATCTTGGAACGTACCGGATGATTCAGCGTGTAGAGATATTGCCTTATCATACTTTAGGAGTTCATAAATACGAAGCGATGGACAAAGAATATCTCTTGAAAGGAGTGAAAGAAAACACTCCGGAGCAAATAGAAAAGGCCGAAAAATTATTCAGGCAATACTTCCGGACAGTACAAATAAATTAGCTTATCATTAAGAAGGGGATGAGAGTGTATCAAGAGTCTTTTCAACACAGAGGACACAGCCCCATCCCCTTTATTTTTTTATCACTCCAGAGAGCCACCGCCATTCTAATGAAGTGCCACCGGCATTCCGATTAAATGCCACCGCCACTCCGGCTTACATCTGCCTTACTTTAATAAGTGAATCGCAATCCTGCCTGCAAATTAAAGTTACAAGGTGTTTCTTTTCGGATAGTCTGTATTTTCGAACCATCGTCAAAGAAATACGAAACTCCCGGTTCCACATAAAATCCCACATGCTCCGTTGCATTGAACTGAGCTCCTACTGCACCTGCTACAGAAAATTGCAGAGGTTTCACATTCACCTTATCGCCCGCCAGTTTTCCATATACGCATTTCTCAACCATTCCACCGGCAGATACATAAAGCGTAAAGTATTTCTTTTCCAGGAAATTCCAGTTTCCGCGTACCGGGATACCGATATAATGCAGTTTCTGAGTCTGCATCTTGTTATCTCCCTGTCGCTTGACATCGGAAGACAACAACGTATAAGTCAATCCGGTTTCTACGGAGAAACCTTTCGGAAGGGATTTACGTACGGACAATCCGAAACTTACCGGCTGATGATGTTCATAATCCATCACGGTAGTCGTACTGGACTTCAGATAAGGAACTCCCCCTTCAAACACAACTTCCTGATCTGCGGGAATATTCACGGCCCCATTCATAATTGTCATCAGGTCTACCCTGTTGCTCATCGGACGGGGTGCAAAACTTTCCGAACCATTCGTCGGAAGTCCTCCCCCATTGCCTACCCCTACTCCCATCGACCATTTTCCATTCCGCTTTGCAGAAGAACTCTCAATGGGCAACTGGTATTTGTCTTTACCGGATGGCCTCCGGGCCTCTTTCCTTTTTTCTATTTGTGAGGCAGTACTCTCTTTTTTCTCCGTTACAGCAGTTGCTTCAGACTGTGATTCGGCAGGCTTCTCCACCACCACAGCCTCCGGATGTTTCTCTGCCTCCGGAAAAGCTTCCGGAGTGATCTTTGGATCATTCCCTTTCGCCAAATATCCAGAAGCGGAACTCACGTCTGTCCCTCCCGCCGGCTTCATTGGCTCGGACACGGCAACCTGTACATTCGGTAAAGCCGGTTCCGGCAATATATCCGGATTGACAGCCAATGAAGGAGCCGTCGCATAGCGAATTTCATCTGCGACCGGACTATCCAGGAAATACAAACTTACAGCAGTCGTCACCACCAACACTACGGCAGCCGCGGCAACGGCCCATCGGCGGTACGGATATATTCGTCTTTCGGTTACGGGCATCAGCTCCTTTTCCAGTCGTTCCCAACCGGAAGCAGGTATCGGCTCGGAATAATCCTCAAGCTTCTCTTTGAATGCCTTTATCCATTTTTCGTTTTCTTTCATCATTCTATTCTATTTTAGAAATCCCGGGTTCACTTGGTGTCCGAAGACATACGTCAACCGTTGATCATCAACCATTCCTTTACTTTCTTGGCTAATACACTCTTTGCCCGAAAAAGTTGTGAAGCCGAAGATTTTTCATTAATCCCCAACATCTGTGCGATTTCCTTGTGCGACTTATCTTCAAAGGTGTATAAGTTGAATACGGTACGATATCCGGCGGGGAGTTCGTTAATAAATTGCATCAGCACTTTCTGAGGAATCGCTTCGACAGCCGAAGCATCGGGTTCATCATAAGTTTCGGGAACTTCATCCAATGCCATAGTTTGGTTCATCACATCGTTCTTTCTTAAGAACTGTAAAGCCGTATTCACCATTACACGCTCCATCCATGCTCTAAGAGAGCCTTCACCCCGCCAGGTAAACTTGTCGAAGGAGTCGAAAATTTTCAGGAAACCGTCGTGTACCAGGTCCTGTGCCATGTCTCTGTCTCCGGCATAACGAAGACAGACACCAAGCATGCGCCCTGCGTACTGCTCATAAAGTTCTTTGCGGGCACGATTATCTCCCTGCCTGCAACGTTCCGACAGCTCTAATTCATTCATTCTCCTAAACACGTGTTTACCTTATAAATGCAGCAAAGATAGAAATACTGCACTGAGAGAACAACTCTTTTATCACTTTTGTTTCTTTAACATTTTACGATGCAATATTTCACGGCTCCCCGCATTTCTTCAATACAGCGAAGAATAAATCTCAATGAATAAATAGGATACTAAAACCAACAGGAACTTATGAGAAGATTTAAATTAGTTACTTTTACCCTCATTCTGGCACTAATGCCCATCCTGCAGTCTTGTCTGGACAATGAAGACAATGATTATTGGGTCACTTGTCCTCCGGGTGGAATACTGGCCATCGGTACAATGAAAATTCCCAATGCGGACACCCCGAGGGATTTTTTTATTGCCCTGGACAATGGAAATAACGTATTCCCCGCAGATACGGCCGATATTCGCAACTGGAAATACACCGTCGCAGAAGGACAGAGGGTTTTTGTGGGTTACGTGAAGATGGAAGGAGAAGAAAAGCCCGGATATGAAAACGGTAAGATATTCACGATAGAAGATATACTGACAAAGGATATCATCCCGCTGACGGAAGCAACGGCGGACAGCATTGGAGACGACCGCATCAACGTCACGGCGCATGCACTTACAAAGGATTATCTCACCATCGAATACCAATATCTGGGCAGTATGGACGAGAATAAAAAGCACATGCTGAATCTGGTACAAAACAAAATTACAGGTCCTGTTGAAGACGACGGATATATCTGTCTGGAATTCAGGCATAACGCCTTTGACGACTCTCCCAGTAAACTGGGTTCAAGCCTCGTCTCCTTCAAACTGGCCAATATAGCCGATCTGTTGCCGACAGCAAAAGGAATAAAGCTCCGTGTAAACACGATTTATGACAACATACAGTATATCACAATAGATATCAATGAAGATAAGAACTTAAAAATAAAATCATTTCATTCTCAATAAAACAACAGAAGACACCTGCACAAATTTGACAAAACTAAGAATAATTCTGATATATAAAAGAAATAAAGCGGCGATGTTTGTGAAAATATCGCCGCTGTTTTTTTATACCAGACACTGAACAGCCTGTAAAGTAAGCATCTCTTTGGGGACTGCTGCCTGGATCTCTTCTTTCAATACTTGCAGCAGGCTGGTACGGATAAAGTCTTTTCGTGTAACCAGGACAATCTGGCGAGTGGGCCTTGGGATGGCAAACGGACGGACCAGCTCCTTCTGTTCTTCGCTCAGTTGCATCACTGCCAGCTCCGGAATAAATGTAATGCCCTTACCGCTCTCCACCATATGCATAAAAGTCTCCATACTACCCAAGCGATAGGCCATTTGGCTGACCTTTACCGCTTCCATCTGGCAGAAACGGACCAACTGATCGCGAAAACAATGTCCTTCGTCAAGAAGCCAAAGCCGCTCTCCGGTCACGTCGGACGTACGAATCACATCGTGTTTGAACAATGGTTCCTTTTTCGAAACGTAACCGAAGAACTGCTCATAAAACAAAGTCTCCTCTGTTAATGCAGCATCATCCAGCAGGCTGGCAATGATAGCGGCATCTGCTTCACCCGTCAGCAAAGCCTTGCGGATATCCGGTGTTTTCATTTCCATAACCCGTATATCAAGATCGGGGTATTTCTCCATCAGTTGCGGAAAAAAACGAGGCAAAAGATAAGGTGCAATCGTAGGCAATACGGCCAGCCGGAACGTACCGGACAAAGAATGCTGTTCCTCATTGATAATCTCCTTGACGCAGGTAGTTTCCGAAAGGATTTTGCGTGCCTGTTCCAGCACCTTCTTACCGATGGAAGTGGGACAGACCGGAGTCATACTGCGGTCGAACAGCTTCACTCCCAATTCGTCTTCCAGTTTCTGGATCATCGCACTCAAAGTAGGTTGCGTCACCCGGCAATACTCGGCAGCTTTTGCAAAGTGCCGGAACTGATCGACGGCCAGAATATATTCCAATTGTTGTATAGTCATCGTTCTCTGATTTATTAAAGATATAGAATCTATCAATGCAAAGATAGAAATTTTCAGTTTGACACGAATCATTTTGTGCCGTATCTTTGTTCCAGATAAAAAGAAGATATATAGTATTAACTCAAAAAAACAATAGCATTATGAAAACTTTAAATTATACACATTTGGATGAAAAGGGAGCTAACAACATCGTAGTATCATTGCAGCAATTACTTGCCGATTTTCAAATTCACTATGCAAACTTAAGAGGATTTCATTGGAATATCAAAGGACACGGTTTCTTCGTACTGCACGGTAAATTCGAAGAGCTCTATAACGGAGCTGCCGAAAAGGTGGACGAAATAGCCGAACGCATATTGATGCTGGGAGGAACTCCCGCCAATAAGTACAGTGACTACCTGAAGATGGCACAAATCAAGGAAGTGGACGGAGTGAGCAAAGCCGATGACGCGTTGAATCATATTCTTGAAACTTACGGGCACCTGATAGCAGAAGAGCGTAAAGTCCTGTCTCTCGCCTCTTCACACAACGATGAGGTAACAGTGGCTATGATGAGCGACTATTTGAAGGAACAGGAAAAAATGGTTTGGATGCTGACAGCATACAACGGATAACTCCAAACAGGGTTACGCCCTTTTATCTAAAGGGTGTAGCCATCCCGGCAGGATAGCTACACCCTTTCTTTTTTATCCGATTCAGATGATACTTGTACGTTTTGTAAATTCTATAATTTCCGGAATATATCCGAATGCAAGTCCCGTCACCGTATCTGCACATCCGTAATAGATGGCAATTCGTCCGGTCTCCGAATCATGAAGCGCCGCGCACGGGAAGCAGACATTAGGCACATCGCCCATGCATTCGTACTCTTTCTGGGGTGAAATCAAGTAAGGCCCCGAACGGAATTTCACTTTCCAGGGTTCATCAAGGTCAAGCAATGCGGAACCGAAACTATACACAAAACCATTGCATGAAGCTAATACACCGTGATAGATCAGCAACCAACCTTCTGATGTTTCAATCGGAATAGGTCCTGCACCGATCTTGGTGCACTGCCAGGCACTGTCTTCAAACGGAGCCGGAGACATTACATGACGATGGCGTCCCCAAAATTCCATATCGGGAGATTCACTATAAAAAATATCTCCGAAAGGAGTATGTCCATTGTCGCTCGGACGACTCAACATGGCAAAACGACCGTTTATCTTACGAGGAAACAAAACTCCATTCCGGTTAAAAGGAATAAAGGCGTTTTCCAGCTGATGGAACGTTACAAAGTCATAGGTATAAGCAACACCAATAGTAGGACCATGATAACCGTTGCACCAAGTCACATAATAGCGGTCCTCAATGAAGCAAACCCTGGGATCATATCCATAAACCCAGTTCCCGATCTCCGCATCGTCACATTGAAACTTCAACGGCTCTTCATTGATGTCCCAATGAACGGCATCTTTACTGAACCCCACATGCAGACGCATGCGACGGTTGGTATCATCACAACGGAACACTCCCGCATAGCCATCCTTAAACGGAACTACGGCACTGTTGAATATACTGTTTGAAGTAGGGAGCAAGTCGCGCGGAATAATCGGATTTGCCGAACAACGCCACACTACATCTTTGCATCCTGCCGGACGTTCTTCCCAAGGCATGGCCGGCAAAGCAGCACCTGCAATTTTAAATTCTTCCATGATTCGATTAAATTAATATTATGTATATATCTCGTTTATATTGAAATTCTCTTTTATTTCTTCTTTCCGTCCGGATACGTAAAAGGTACCAGCCAAGTGACGACAAAAGCCGGTATGGTAGCGATCAGCACCCAGACAAAGAAATCACGATAACCCAGCCAGTCGCTCAGATATCCACTCATCATCCCCGGAAGCATTACTCCTAAATTCATGATACCGGTGGCAAAAGCATAATGTGCCATCTGGTGTTTGCCGGGGGCTACTTGCTGCATCATAAAGAGCATTAATCCGACGAAACCAAATCCGTACCCCAAATATTCAAATACAATGGCCGTACCGATAATCAACAGGTTAGAGGGTTGGTAAAGTGCCAACAGGAAGTATACCAAAAACGGAATATTAAAAGCGCAACACAAAGAAAACAAGGTCTTCCGAAGTCCGTAAGCCGAAATGTAATAACCCGCCAAGAGCGAACCGAGGATAAATGCTCCTGCTCCGAACGTACCGTATACCAATCCGATGTCCTGAGTACTAAGCCCCAATCCGCCATCTGCAACCGGTGCTTTCAGGAACAACGGTACAATCTTCAGAGCGTATCCTTCGGCAAATCGGTACAAAATGATAAAGACAATGTAGAAAGCAATATGTTTTTTTTGGAAAAAAGAACGAATGACTTCCCAAAGCACGTTCAATGCATCTCTCACCGTATTTACTTCACCGGAAGCACCTCCTCCCGAAGGCAGAATCCGAATGTGGTAAAGGCCGATCAAAATCATAATACCCGCACACATCAACATCACAATCATCCAGGCATGTACCACTCCAAATTCATCCTTCAGCATACCTGCCAGCCAAACCAAGCCTCCGTTGGCAAGTATCTTGGCCAGATTATAAAAAGCTCCCTGCCAACCGATATACTTGGCTTGCTGGGTAGCAGTCAGCTCCGTCAGGTATACTCCGTCACCCGCAATGTCATGAGTCGCACCACTGAGAGCAATGATCCCCATCAGAGCGATGGCATAACGAAAAAAATCGGGCAACGGCAGCGAAAGTGCCACCAACGCAAATGCCAGTCCGGTAATGATTTCTGTAGCGACAACAAAGTACTTCTTCGTCTTAAACATCTCCAGAAACGGACTCCATAAAGGCTTCAATGTCCAGGGAAGCATAATGAGAGAAGTCCAGAAAGCAATCTGTGCATTCGACACCTCCATATCGGAAAACATAAGGACAGAAACCATCGAAAGGGCCACAAACGGCAATCCCATCGCAAAGTAAACAGTAGGCACCCAACATACAGGGCTTATCGGCTTTTTATTCATCAGTTAGTTTTTTATAATAATTCCATCGGTTAACAATTCCAGTAAGCAAAGATAGGGGATATTAAAAACATAGCCCAAAATTACGACAAGAAGTTGCATTCACTATATAATAATACAACCGACTTCACAAAATCACTAATCCTTACCGGTTCTTTTTTTTGCTCTGCCGGGATGAAGTACACAAAAGAAGCACCGAAACCTTATGGCCCCGATGCTTCTCCCCCTTATCTACAATCTAAACACCTCTATTGCTTCACAAATAAATTTATTTCCGCAAATCCGGTATAGCTATCCGGGCTCAGACAATTAATCCTGAACTCTTTAACATCCCCGATAGGTGGTTCGATGACTGCATACTGCGGCTCGTTTCCTTTAAAGCTCCTGAAAGTCAAAGTCCTCTGATAAGTCACCCATTCTGTCGCCCCGTCTTTCCTGACTTTGATCTCCGCACTTTTCAGATTGTATGACGATCCGTAAGCACTCTGTTTAGTAACCGAAAATCCTGCCAAAGTAACAGGCCGGGGCAATACTGTGTTCCACCAGCACTCTCCAGCATTGGCTACTCCCCACGAAAACCAAGATGTATTTGCTTCACCATCGATAGCCAGATGTGCACCATATCTGGCATCATCGTTTGCGTATGCATTACTGCAACTTACATCCCATGCACTGCGGTCCACTGCCGCCCAATCTGCAGGCTTCGTATAGCCGGTATAGAGTATGCTGGCATAAATCCGGATATAGACCGTATTCATAGATGTACTTACAGCCTGTCCGTCCATACCGGTAACTTCTTTAAGCATCACTGGGAGTACGTATCCGTCAGGGTTGCTCAATTTCTCTATGTCCTTCAAAACCACACGGAAAGAAGACTCGGCCACAGTCTGTCCGGTTTTCAGAGTGGACTCTTTTTTCTCAATGTCATAATTATCTCCGGGCAATAACTCGCATTTCGTCTTTTTAGCCGAATTATAAGCATTTACTTTCAGGGTATCGATACCTAAAGTAGCGGTGACCTCCCGTGAAACGGGTTGTACGGCACACAGTTGTATTTCAAAATCAGAACGGTCAGCGGTAGATGAATTACTTACGCGATCTACCACTACTACAGCACTCATTTCAGCCCCCGGTGCTACTCCCGTTCTGATATATATTTTTTGATATTTGTTCATTTCATCATCATCGTTACTACACGAAGCCAATGATACAAACCCTGTTATCAAACAGATTAAGGTCACAAAATTCAAATGTCTATTCATATCTTATTCTTCTTTTACATAGTTATTGTTTATCAAAACGAACATGCTCTTTCCATACAAGAGTTCCTCCTGCCGTGAGGTCGTATCCGTGTCCGGTACAATCGGCAAAAGCATTTCCTTTGCCCTCGTCCATTTTCCAGTAGCCTATCAGGTTCGGATCAGCGGGTTTCACGGCAAAATACATGTTAGACTGAATTTGTGTCTGGCTGATCGCTGTCTTCCAAAGACGTACCTGAGCCATCTGGCAATTGTTCCGGAAGTAGCTGCCGCTTGAAACCATGTTCATCGTGTCGAACCGTACCGGGCCTCCTTTCGTTTGTAAAGTCACATCAAGCACCCCGTTAATATAAATCGATAACAATCCGGAAGAATTATAGACGAACGCCAGATGATACCATTTGTCTTTCTCAAACAAAGTCACCGTATTAACCTGACTTCCCAGCGTTTTCACCTGCAATGAATTATAAGGAATCATAGCGTCACCAAAACGGATATATACCTCATGGTCTTTGCTACCCGAATTGAAGATAGCCTGATTATTAATGTCAAAGCCATCCATTTGTACCCAGGCTTCAAGCGACCATTCGTTGGTTGTCACTCCCCACAAACCTTCTTTGGACGGTTTTACAGCATTTGTCGTATTCATAAACGGCACGGACTGTATCAGCGGCTTGTCCAGTAAAATAATAAACTTCGACGAAAGCCCGATCGTAGACACCGGTCCTTGAATTTCGGTGAGGGATACCGGAATGGCATAGAGTTCTCCGTTTTCATTCGAATAAGGTTTCACCTTAAATTCTGATGGTACCGCACTTACATCACCCGCCTGAATCTTTATCTCTTTATCATAAGAAAAATATTGTTCAGGAAGAACCTCGTACGAAGTTTCATTGGCTTCATTGTACTCTTTAAGAATAGAGGGGTCAATCGTCAAAACAGCAGTTACATCTCCGGCAACAGGCTGCCCCATGCGTACGGTCAAAGTAGTTGTGGTAACATTTTCAGGATCAACCGTAACCTTTGCCGAACCATTCTCGGATGCTTCATTCAGATAAATAGCATTGTCAATCACACGGTAATCGGCATCTTCGCATCCAGCCAGAATCATCGGCAGAACAACACAAGCAAGCAAATAAGATTTTATTGTTATTCTTTTCATAATCAAATTCATTTAAGTCATTTTACAGCGGGATTCATAATTCTGATTGCCTCACGCAAATATTTGTATTCAACGTCGCCCGGATAATCATATTCCATATGGTACGTCCCTACTCCGCCCTTTCGAACTTGTTTACCATCAATGACCGGAGTCCAGCGTGCCATTCCGGCAAGTGCCCGCATTTTATTTCCGTAACGATCTACATAATCGCCTCCTCCTGTCGGAGCATAGGATTCGAAATTTTCTGTGACGATGTACATATTAGCCACTTTTTCGGGAGTGAGTACCTCTTTAAAATTGGCAATTGTACCGGCCAGCCGCCTGTCAAGATTAGTATCGGAGTTACCCGCAAGGTTGGAGTATGCCTGCACGATGAAGTAATCAAAATAAGGTCCGGTTTCCGGATGAATGCTTTGTGGCTCACCATCGATCACAAGCAGTCGCTCCGTGCCCGATTTGGGTCCGATTCTCTCTCCTAACGCCTTTACGAAAGTGAGCATATTTTCGGGATAGCTGGCCAAATTTCCGGGAGACCCATAATTAGGTTCATAATCGATATCGAAACCATCATATCCATACTTATCGATGGAGTCACAAATGGCATTTGCATATTTTCTGATCGCGCCGTCGATAGCTTCCTGATCGCCATCTTTCCACCCCCAATATTCTTTATAATTCTCTTTATACTCTTCGGGAGTCAACTGATCGCCTACATTAGCTACGATAAAGCACATCAATGCACGCGTACCTTTCAGTTCTTTCACTTTTTTCTTATCCAGCATCCGGGCTTCATCCAGATTCTTCCAGTTTCCCCAGATGGAAACGAAATCCACACTATCGGGAAGTCCCATCAGACTCCCCACCATCGAAGCTCCCACACCTGTCCAGCCTCCAAACCAGCCAAACGCAACCGAATGCTCCGAACGTTTATAAGCTCTCAGATTCTCGTAGTAGTCATTTCCCGGCATTTCAAAAAAATCCTCTGCCTCGGGTTTGGTCCAGTCACTGCAACCCAGAAGCATGCTGACGAACAACGCAAAAACCACTATATTTAAATATCTCTTTTTCATTTTCTTTTCTCTTTTTAGCTTAAACATCAATTCTTTTTAGCCCACCAAAGGTCGGTAGCCCCAGTATCCGGGCCACCCAACATTGAAACGGCTACCGAAACATTGGCAGCATTTCCCTGCTTCTCGGACAATGGGAAAGGCAAACGTCGCAATTGCCGGTTGGTGTCAATTACTCCGTTACTCAGATTGCTGACAGATGGAAACACTTCCGGATAACCTGTACGCCGATAATCGGCCCAACCTTCAAAGCCCAGAGGGAAATTGGCTATCCATTTCTGAGTAATGATACGCTCCAGTTTTTCTTCCGTAGGAGCACCTTCATTCCACGCAATCGTTATCTTGGTTTTCGGTGTATAATTGCATTTAACCGGGTTAGTCGGGTCGACAAAAGGTTCAGGCACTGCCACTGCATTTGCCAGATATTCTTCTGCTCCACCCACTTTCCGCTGGTCGAATGAAAGTTTAACGCCTTGTTCGTAGAAGTCACGGGCACTACCTCCCATATCCCAACCACGCAGAGCACCTTCAGCACGCAAAAAGGCTGTTTCAGCCGCACAGAACATCAACATATCGTCTTTCTGATCGTAATTGGGCATAGAGTATCCTGCATAAGTGGCCGGCTTCACTCCTTCCAATCCCGAACGCATACCCATATACGGGCTATTGCCTCCCAACTTGGATGTCGTGAAATAGACTGCGCTACGAGGATCGGAATACCCTTTCATATAACTGGCAATAGTGGCATTGATACGGATTTCGCCCCAGCTGGAGGCTACCAGCCACAGCGGATTGGGTTCGGCACCTACACCGACATATGCATTATTATCATTCGTATCTATCAGTCCGCGGGCACTCTTTACCGCTTCCTCAGCTTTCGCACGGGCAAGTTCGGGCGCCACATTACTGATACGGACAGCCAGACGCAATTTAAGCGAATTAGCAAAACGCATCCACTTATTATAATCTCCATTATAGACCGGATCATAGCCCTCCAACGGCTTCAATCCGCCGACCTCGTCTACAAATTCGCCCAGTATCTGTACTGCATAATCCAAGTCTTCAAACATGTGTTTATATACATCTTCCTGACTGTCGTATGCAACAGCCGTTTTGCCATTGGCCACTTGACTGTAGGGAATGGGACCGTAACAATCGGTCACACGCAACATTGTATTTACGCGAAGCAGCTTCGCCATTGCCCAATAGTGACCTTTTCCGCCGGTTGCCGTTTCCAATTTAAAGTAGTTGGAATAGAATTTCTCAAAAGGCGTATTGAAAGGAATCTGATTCCAGGATTCCGTCTGGTTGAATGTATTGAAGTTAGAGCCACCCCATGAGTTAGCCATTGTCAGATAGCCGCTAAAAGGTCCCGCTACCATCTGGTCAATCATCTGATTGTCATTCTGCTGTACATTGATTCCGGTAGTAATCATTGTTGCAAACAGCATGGGCGGATTGAGTGAATGGGGTTCGTACGGATTGGTGTTGTATTCCTCAAAATTACTGGTACAGCAACACAAGAGTGGCGTGATAGCTGCGGCCAAAGCCATATTTAATATTTTATTTTTCATAATCGACTTGTTTTAAAATTGAAACTTAACATTGAAGCCAATATTACGTGTGCTCGGCTGCATAAAGTAATCTACCCCCTGATAGAAATTGCTGGTAGTGGAAGGGGTCATTTCCGGATCGAACGGTGCTTTACAATAAATCATCCAAAGATTCTTTCCTACGATACCTGCCGTTATGCCCACTTTATTGTTAAACCACTTACGAGGTAATGTATAACTCAGGTTCAACTCGGAAAGGCGTACGTTCGTCGCACTATAAGTGTAGTATTGTCCCAATCCTCCGGTAGAGCCTCCGATGGTTTGAAAATAAGACTTGGCATCTACGAATCCGTTATTGATCCACACTCCGCCGGCATCACGTGCATCGGCTGTAGCTTTGGACACACCGTAATAATCGAGTATACCCTGAGTGTTCGACACGCATAATCCACCGACACGCGCGGTCAGAACCACGCCCAGGCTAACGCCTTTATAAGAGAAGGTATTGCTGAATCCCATATTGAAATCAGGATTCATCGTACCTATTTTTTTAGGTTCGGCATAGTCCTGCACTCCGACTTTACCTGTCTGGGGATCTACCCAGATATTTCCGTTACCATCCGTACGAAGCCCCTTATCTACATACAGGTCCCCCATCGTTCCACCTTCTCTCAGGATGACTCTGGGACCATACCCGTCGGCTCCCAACACAGCCATACGCAACTCCGGCATATCGATGATTTCACCGGTTATCGGATTCGTCGCGCCACTGGCCAGACGTTTCACCTTATTACGATTCATGGTATAAGTCAAGCTGCTGTTCCAGCTGAAATCCCTCCATGTATTATTATATCCCAATGCCAGTTCCAAACCATAATTCTGGATATTACCTGTCTGTACAATAGCCGAAGAATAACCGCTCGACGACGCCAGGGTGATGTTAAAGGTTTGGTTATACGTATTCGAATGATAGTAAGTGGCATCTATACTGAAGTGGTTCCATAATCTGGCATTTAAACCCACCTCCCACGAACGTGTGTCTTCCGGCTTCAGATTAGTGGCAGGCAAAGTTGTTGAAGAGCCCCACTGATGGGACTGTTCATTGAACTCAAAGCCCGGATTCGATAAATAACGTTCGAAAGACGAAGCCACCGAACTGTATGAACCACGCAGTTTCGCATAAGAGATGAACTCGGGCAACCGGAACATCTCCGACAGAACGACAGATCCGCCGATGGAAGGATAGAAGAAAGAGGAGTGTTTAGTAAAGGCAAGCTGCGACTCCCAGTCGTTCCGTCCGGTCAAGGTCAGATATGCCATGCTGCGCCAACCTAATTCTATATTCGCAAATACCCCCTGGGACTGGTCATGATATCCGAACTGTTTGGGCTTATAATTACTTTCATAATTAATATTTCTCACTGTAAAGAAATTGGGTATACCGGCCAGATCGCCTTCATTACCCATTTGTTCGTAAACCAAATCTTTAATAGATGCACCGATATTGGCATTCAGCGAGAAATCCCCTATCCTCTTATCGATATTTACCATAATATCAGCATATGTATTACGGTCTGTACGGTTCTGGTCCGAGTAGAAACCATTGGCTCCCGCAAAAGTAGTCAGGGTAGATGCATAACGCTCCTGAGTCAAACGAATATCCGAATTATCTACTTTAACACGGCCCGCAACGTTCAGCCAATCCGTAAGTTTATAAGTCAGGCTTGCATTGATCATGTAACGTTTCTTTTCTGTTTTACGGTTCATGCGTTTCATAATCCAGTACGGGTTTTGCAAACTCAGCCCCTGATGCCCGTAAGGCCAGAACTGCGCATTCACCCCACGGCTCTCGCTATAACGTTCGAACATACGGATCTCCTCAAAATTATCATTACGAGGAAACAGATATAATGCCGGCAACGGATTGAAATATTGTCCCTGTGCCGTTATATTTTTATCATTCTGGATGATGTAACTGGCACCGATGTCCAAAGTCAGTTTATCTTTCAGGAAAGTAGCCGTATTCCGGATTGAGAAGTTGTAACGGCTATAACTGTTATTAGGCAGGATACCGGTTGCATTCGTTGTTGAAGCCGATGCATAAGTCTGGTTTTTCTTTGTTCCAGTCGAGAAAGAGATGGCATTAATTACATTCACTCCGGTATTAAAGAAACGGGCAGGATCATAACCCTGTCTGGTTTTATTGCCCCAGCTTGCAAATTCTCCCGGATTATTTCCATACCGGTTTTGCATCTCCGGCATAATATACGCATCAGAGAACATGGTATTATTGCTGACTGTCAGAGTTGTCTTCTCGGCAGATCCCTTTTTCGTGTTAATCAATACAACTCCATTGGCAGCCGCATTGCCGTATAAAGCAGCTGCGGAAGGACCGGTCAGCATATTAATACTTTCAATATCATCTGGATTAAGGTCGGCCACACCGTCCGAACCACTCTGAGTAGCAAAGGAACCTTCGCTCTTGCCAAAACTGACATTGAACATTGGAATACCGTCGATTACATAAAGGGCATTGTTATCCTTTGTTATAGACTTAGTACCTCGCATCACTACCCTGGAGGCCGAACCGACACCACCGGCGGAATTGTTAATCGTTACTCCGGCAACTTTGCCCTGCAAAGAGTTAATGAAATTGGCATCTTTCACTGTATTGATGGCATCGCCACCCACTTGTTGCACATTGTAGCTCAATGCCTTTTGTGCCCGCTTGATACCTAAAGCCGTTACAACAACCTCGTCAAGCACTTCCGTGTCTTCTTGCATCACAATTTTCAGTGGCTTAGAGTCTGTCACTGTAATGACCTGCGAAGCATAGCCGATATAGGATATCTCGATGACATCTCCTTTGGCAGCCGATATTGAAAAGTGTCCGTTCATATCGGTGATTGTCCCGTTGGATGTTCCTTTCACCAATATACTTACTCCGATCAATGGTTCGCCTTTAGCGTCCGAGACATTTCCCGTAACCGTAATTTTCTCCTGCTGAATAGCTTTATCCTTATCATTAGCTGAAAGAATGAGGTGTTTGTTCATAATAGAATAGGAAATCCCCGTCCCCCGAAGCAAACGATTCATCACAGACGTAATATTTTCATTAGTAGCTTTAACGGAAACGGGTTGATTGGGGTTAACATCCCTGGTGTTATACACGATAGATAATGAGGTTTGATGTCCGATTTCATCCAGGACATTACCTAAAGGGGCTTTAGTGAAGTCGATATTTACCCGGATATCTTGCGCTGAAGCAAAAATAAAAGCAGGCATCGACAATAGAAAAAATAGCAAGTACTGAAACTTGTGTTTCACTGATTTCTTCATCTTGTTCTTTTTTAATTAGAAAATGTTTTAGGTAAAAATTGAAAGGTTTAGCAAAAGAAAACTGCTAATTCATATTAAGGTTGGTTTTTAATTAAGGGTCCTTGTTCATCGTTACAGATTTTAGGGTTAACTATATTCACTTTTCTGCTAATAATACATTTCAACCTATAAGCATACTAAATCAAGAAGCGACTTTTTTCAAAAAAAGAATAAAAAAAGAATAAGAATACAGATTGAGAAATAAAAAAAGGAACCATTCCACATTGGAAACAGTCCCTTTTACTGATTTAGGTTATAATAATAAATCGCTATCTACCCGCCTTGGGAGTCAATATTATGTTATTATCCTCACATTTATAATCAAAACGTTTGGTAAGAGCAAGTATAGAAAGAATTTGTCTGATATCATCATCCGTACTAAAAGTACAGGTGAAACGTTCTTTTTTCAACTGTGCATCAGAAATAATGAAATGTACATCAAAATGCTTTTCCAGACATTGCACAATCTCCACGAGTGTAGCTTGTTCGAATTTCAGTTTTCCGTTAATCCAAAGCAACACATCACCCGGACGATCAGCTTCGGTAAGCATCAACTGCATCGTACGGGTATCCACACTCAACGTTTGTCCCGGTTTCAGTAAGATCCCTTCTTCTTCGGACTGTCCCGGCAGCTGCACTTGCACCAATCCTTTCAATAAAGTCGTCACAACCTTTGCTTCGGACGAGCGTGCCCGGACATTGAATTTTGTACCGAGCACACAAGTCCTGACATCTTTACTATTAACAACAAAGGGTTTGTGCTTATTATGAGAGACCTCAAAATAAGCCTCACCATTCAAATCAACCAATCTTTCCCGCTTCCAGAAAGAAGGTTTATAAACAAGCTGCGTTGAAGCATTCAACCACACCTTCGTGCCATCCGGCAAAACAGCACGTGCCCGTTGACCGGCTTCCGTAGCAAAAACATATCCGGCAGACTTGCCGGAAGACATCCAATACAAAGCTCCGGTAGAAATCAGTAAACCGCACAAAAAGGCAGCCAAAGGTACTGCATAACGCTTCCATTTTGAAACACGCATTTTACCCACCGATTTTCTATCCGGCTCTTTCTGCTTCATCCGATCCTTCAAAGCGCTCAGTGAACTTTCGGTGTCCACCGCATCCATCACCGCTTTGCGCTCACCGACAAAAAGCATATAATATAGTTGTTCAAGTTGTTTTTTATGTTCCGCAGAGTCATGGTACCATGTCTCTACTTCCAGACACTCTTCAGCATCTGATTCTCCTTTCAAGTAGTTCAGTAGTTTTGTTTCATCCATTGTATTAACCAAATCTTTTATACCTATATCATACGTTGTTATGTATAATACATTTCAGAAAGCAAAGTTACTAAATAAAAACACAAACTTTTTTTCTTCGAAGAATCATTTTGTCAGTACCGAAAATTTAGCTACGTTTGTTCGCTAATAACAATGAAAAAAAGAATGGCACAGACTCTGACTAACCTAAACATAAATGATAATAATGCCGTTATATCAGCCTTGAGAGAAGGGTGCGAAGAAGTATTTGACAATGTTTACCGCCATTACTTTCGCGGACTATGCGTCTTTTGTTCTCAGTACGTCACACTGAGTGAATCGGAAGAAATCGTGCAGGACACCATGATGTGGTTATGGGAAAACAGAAAAACCCTCATTCCGGAACTAACCTTAAAAACTCTTCTTTTTACTATTGTCAAGAACAAGGCACTTAATAAAATCTCCCATTTCGAAATAAAGCGTAAGGTACATCTGGAAATTGCCGAAAAATATGAAAGCGAATTTTCTTCACCTGACTTTTATCTGGAAAACGAACTTTTCAGGTTGTATGAAGAGGCTTTAAGAAAGCTACCGGCAGAATTTCGTCAGGCATATGAAATGAACCGAAATCAACAACTGACTCATAAAGAAATTGCGGAGAAACTAAACGTCTCTCCGCAAACTGTCAATTATCGCATAGGGCAAGCCCTGAAAATATTGCGTTCGGAATTGAAGGACTACCTCCCTCTTATCATGCTGTTTCTATTTCTGCAAGGGCATAAATGAGATGGCTTGCCCACCACCGGCGGCCATGCGGATATTTATTGTGTCTCTTGCCGTCACCTCCTGTTCCGTAATCTGATATTCGGTCGGATTGGTTTTCCAGTCAGCCTGCTCGCCATCAGCATAGCTTATTGCTTTATAAGTCTTCCCCTTTTCCAGAAAATCAAGGCTGACCGGTAAAGTCCGTGGTTCCTCATTCGTAGAAGCTCCCAGGAAATAATTCTGTTTAGCCTTGCGCACTATCACTACAAATTCTCCCGGCTCACCGGCCAATGCTTTTGATTCATCACAGTCCGGATCGAAATCACGAAAGAACTGGAAAGCAGGATGTCCTTCATAATGCTCGATCATATCAGAAGCCATCTGTAACGGGGAATATAAGATAACCCAATTTGCCAACTGTTTGGCCAGTGTCGTATTGACACGGCTATTGCCTTTATCCTGGTCATTCCACTTCTGGCGTTTAGGAGAATCTTTCGTCTGTGTAAACAATATGTCGAAAGTACCCGGAGTATAATCCATCGGGCCACCCAGTAAACGGGTAAACGGTAGCATCTCGTGATGGGAAGGAGGATTTCCCTCACTCCAGGCATTCCACTCCATCCCACGGGCACCTTCACGAGTCATCATATTGGGCCAGGTACGGCGTATTCCCGTATCTTTGATAGGCTCGTGCGCATCCAAAGTCATATGGTAACGAGCAGCCGTTTCAACTACCTTTTGGTAATGATTGACTCCGTATTGTCCGTGATGCGAATGTCCGTCGGGAAAAGCACCCGCATAACCGGTTTTCAGTATATGAATACCTTTTTCGGTATACCACTTGATCGCTTTTTCCATCTGGCGTTCGTAGTTGGGAATATTTCCTCCGGTTTCATGATGTCCGATGATCTGAACATTTTTCTCACGTGCATAACGGACTATTTCATCAATATCAAAATCAGCGTACGGTTTGGTAAAATCAAAATTCTGCATACCACCCCAGCTCTCCCAGCCTTCGTTCCACCCCTCGAATAATACTCCTTCGATATTATTGTCATGAGCAAAATCGATATACTTTTTCGCATTGGCGGTTGTGGCTCCGTGACGGTCATCCATCTTCCAGGTTTCTACCCCCAGATGCATTCCCCACCAAACGCCAACATATTTAATCGGTTTAATCCAGTCGGTAGTTTCCTGTTTACAAGGTTCATTCAAATTCAGAATCAAGGACGAATTAATCAGGCCGACAGCTGCCGGAGCAATCTGAATGGTACGCCATGATGTCATGAAATTATTCCCTTTACGGGCCTTGATACCATCGGGCCAGGAAGCAAGTTCCGACTTTAGAGCATGACCTCCATCCTGCTTTAGTGTCATCTCCGGAAAATCATAAAGAGCAGCTTCATGAATGCTGCCATATATCCCACCGGGAGTTTTGAAAGTGAAAGGAGTATTGGCATTCTTCACTTCACTGATCTTCTGTTCCGAATACAACAATTCATAGGTTTCGAAGCTGGCCGGAATTGACCAGGAAATTCCATCTTCGTGAAAGCGGAAAGCGGTCAATTCGTCGGTGACGAGCAAAGAGTCAACGCCGGGCACCTCATATTCATAACGAAAAGCTATACCGTCATCAAATGCACGAAAACGAAGAGTTAACTCTATATTGGCATCGTTCTTCAAGAAAACCGCCATTTCATTATAATGATTCCTGTTCGTCTTATTCTCTCCCCACGGTTGGGTCCAGGTTTCATCTTTATCTGTAAACGTAGTTTTCACGACACGAAATCCTTGATTAAGGTCGATCCCGTCTTTCGCCTCGAAACCAAGCGATGAGTTGTCCAACAAAAGAGTATCATTGACCGCCACCCGATAAACCATCTTTCCGTCAGGTTCTGTTGCAAAAGCCACCTTGATGTGTCCGTCCGGAGAGGATAACTCAGTCTTCGGAGTACAACTATAAAAACTCATCAGTATAAAAGCGACAAATAACAAATGCAAGTTTTGTTTCATGGTCATGTAATCTGTTTATGTGGTTTAGAATTCCAGGTCGGCCAAATGCGCGTTGTGATCAGACAAATAGGTAGAGTCTGTAATCGCGGAAGAAATAATTTCCGCATCCGCCACCTTTATTTGCGGAGTTACGAAAATAAAATCGATCTTCTCCCGCTCAGCCACCGGTACCCTTCCAAAATCATGGAAAGTATAGCTTTCTCCTGTCTGTTTCGCAGCTATCTTCCACGCATCTTTCAATATGAACTCATTGGATGTAATTGTTTTATAAGCTTCCCATTCCTCAGAAACATTAAAATCTCCGGTCATCATAGAGGGGTGTGTACCGGCTATCTCTTTTATCTTATCAATAATAAGCAATGCACTGTTCCTCCGGGCTTCTGTCCCTACGTGATCAAAATGAGTATTTACCATCAGGAATTCTTTTCCGGTGGATTTCTCCTTCAGTTTAGCCCAGGTGGCAACACGGGTACAGGCAGCATCCCAACCAAGTTTACCGACACTATCCGGATGTTCGGACAACCAGAATGTATTGCTGTCCAGTAAGTCATATTTATCTTTCCGATAGAAAACCGGAGCATATTCACCTTGAGTTTTTCCATCCTCACGTCCCACGCCTACATAGGCATAATCGGGCAGTCCGGCCAACAAGTCTTCTAACTGATGATGTAACACCTCCTGCATACCCAGTACATCCGGTTGTTTTTCACGGATAAACTCACAAACCCGGTCTTTACGGTATTTCCAAGAATTCAGGCTATCGCCCGGATTATCGTAACGGATGTTGAAGGTAGCCAAACGGACATGTGAAATCGGACTGGAACTGCAACCCGCCAGAAGCAGGGTAATAAAAGCTCCGATAAAAAAGCAAATCTTATTCATTAGTTTATATGTGTTGGTTATTAAATTTAAAGCCATTCCGTATATGATACAACTGAAAAAGAAAAAACACTTAACGCCCCACCTGATAAGTAGCAGCTAATTGCCGGCAACCGGCACGATTTATTTTCCCTGTTTCCGTCAAGGGTATAGTGCCCACTGAAAAAACCATTTTAGGCAACTGGTACTTGGTAAGAAGCTCTTTCATCTTCTCCTCCAACCGTTCCGTATACCCTCCATTTTCTATCAAAAGAACAACGGCCTCCCCTAATGCGGCATCGGAAACGGAAGTGATGGCAAAGGGAACATGTATCCAAGGACGCAGTATATCTTCCACCTGCTCCGCCTGCACTTTGATACCTCCGGTGTTGATGGTATTGTCTTTTCTGCCCAGGATAGAAAAGCTACCGTCCGAATTTATTTCCGCCACATCATTTGTCACCAAAATCGTATCGCAAACCAGCGGAGCATCAATAATCAATGTATGCTCGGGTGACAAAGAAAGTCGTACCGAAGGAAAAGGATAATAAAGAGTACTCGCGTCCGGTCCGTTCAGCCGTCTTAAAGCAATATGCGACAGGGTTTCCGTCATGCCGTACGTAGAATACACCTCACCCGGTAATTGGCGTATCTCAGCTTCCAGGCCGGCATCTATCGCACCACCGCCAATTATAAGAATATCGGTCCGGCAGAGCCTTTCTCTTTCCGCGGCTATCTGCAAAGTGTTGTAAACCTGCAGCGGAACCATTGCCGAGAAACGTAACGGCTGATCCAAATCCGCCATCGGATGACCGGAAGGAGTGCGGACAACCAGATCCAGCCCGGCAACCAAAGCCCGCACCACAACCATCTTTCCGGCAATGTATTGCAAAGGCATACACAATAGCGCACTATCCCCCCACCGAAGCCCCAGATACTCACAAGTCAACCGGGCACTCTGCATCATCCGGTCTTTAAGGACCTTCATTTGTTTGGGTGTTCCGGTAGAACCGGACGTCTTTACAGTAAGATAAGGAGAATCGTTGAACCAATCGTCCAGAAAACGGTAGAGTTCACACAGAAATACCGGCGTTGCGTCTGTACAATTGGCAACAAGTCTTTTTACATCTTCCCGGGAAAGCAAATTGCCTTCCAGCATCAGCTGTTGTTCTTCCCGATTAAATATCATAAGTATTTCTTTTATTTACAAAACCATAAACAATCTTTTCGAATCTCAAGGGGCATTTCGATATTGTCTGTAAACAACAGTCCGGTTCCCAATCCCTGAGGCAGTGGACTACGGAAAGTAGCACACCATTGTGCAATAGCATTCAGTCCGATATTCGATTCCAGTGCAGAAGTAATCCACCAACCGATATGCTGCTTTTCCGCTTCTGCAATCCATTCATTACCACCACTGATTCCACCATGTAAAGATGGTTTCAATATAATGTATTGAGGACGGACAGACGTCAACAAATCTTGTTTTCCTTCGGGAGTATTACAGCCAATCAGTTCTTCGTCCAATGCAATGGGAAGCGGAGTGTCTGCCGTCAGGCGGGCCATTTCCTCCCACTGCCCGGCACGGATGGGCTGTTCGATGGAGTGTAGTTCCAATTCAGCCAACCTATTCAGTTTTTCCATAGCGTCAACGGGTGAAAAAGCACCATTGGCATCCACTCTCAACTCTATTTCCCTCGCCGAATAATGAGCACGGATATGCTTCAGCAGTGCCAATTCTTCTTCGAAGTTTATCGCACCTATTTTCAGTTTGATGCAACGGTATCCTGACTGCATCTTTACTTCGATCTGTTGCAACATCCTATCAAAATCGCCCATCCAGATAAGTCCGTTGATGGGTATACCGGTTTCTCCCCGGGAAAAAGGAGTATCCCATAATGCCCAACTCTGAGTTTCATAATGACGAAGAGCTGTTTCAAGTCCAAACAGAATCGAAGGATAATCACGCAAAGCTTCCGTATCCAGTTCGCCTGTCTGCTCCAAACACCGGCAAGCATTGCAGAGTATTTGTTCATAATCCGGCAGGTCGTCACAACTCAGTTTAGGCAACGGAGCACACTCTCCCACTCCGACACGTTCCGGATACTCTGTCGTAGAAAGATAGATATACCAAACCTTCCGGGTAGTATAGGTACCGCGGGAAGTTCCTGCCGGCTGCTTGAAATGGAGGATACGGGGAATAATATTTATTGTATACATAGGAATACTATAAAGCAAAGGCCTCCCATCAAGAAGGCCTTTTTTACTTATGGGAACTTAGGATATTGCTTAAAATCTGGTTTGCGCTTTTCAAGGAATGCATTCTTGCCCTCCTGTGCTTCATCGGTAAGATAATAAAGCAGAGTCGCGTCACCGGCTAACTCTTGAATACCTGCCTGCCCGTCAAGTTCGGCATTCAAGCCGGCTTTAATCATGCGGAGCGCCAATGGACTGAGCTGCATCATCTCTTCGGCCCATTGGACATACTCGTCTTCCAGTTTTTCCAAAGGCACTACCTTGTTGACAAGTCCCATATCCAAAGCTTCCTGAGCATTATACTTGCGGCAAAGGAACCAAATTTCACGAGCTTTTTTTTGTCCCACCACACGGGCAAGATAAGAAGAGCCGAATCCTGCATCAAAGCTACCTACACGCGGTCCGGTCTGGCCGAAGATTGCATTCTCGGAGGCAATGGAAAGATCACATACTACGTGCAGTACATGTCCGCCACCGATAGCAAATCCGTTGACAGCGGCAATAACCGGTTTAGGTATCGAACGGATTTGCTTCTGTACGTCCAACACACTCAGACGGGGCACCCCGTCTTTACCGATGTATCCGCCTCGTCCTTTTACATTCTGGTCACCTCCCGAGCAGAAAGCTTTATCACCGGCACCGGTCAGTACCACGACATTAATGTCAGGCTCTTCACGACAAATACGCAAAGCATCACTCATCTCACCGGTTGTGGTCGGTGTGAAAGCGTTGCGATAACGCTCGCGGTTAATTGTAATACGAGCAATGCCATTATAGTAATCAAATAGAATATCTTCATATTCTTTAATAGGAGTCCACTCTCTTTTCGTTTCCATCTTTATTCATTTTAATGGTTATTTCTTTAATAATTCCTGTACTTTCTTCTGGAGTCCGGGTGTCTTTACATTGGGGTTGTTCAACATTGCGATAGCGAAATTATCTGCCATCACCTCTTCCGGATCGATAACGTATCCGGTATTCCGCCCAACCTTATCAAAAAAGTCGGCAGCTTTCTGCAACGGATAAATAACTGTCTTGCCATTTTCCCGAACTGGTTTGAATGCTTTATCCAAAGGAATCAAACCGACATTGATATACTGATAGAACTTACCAACGGTATAGGGCCTGTTGGCATATATAACCATGGTACAATTCTGAGGTTTACCATCGATTGTAAAAGTGGCATAGCTGTCCCAACGGCTGACATCGGGATTGGAAATCCGGTATTCCCGAATATCTTCGGGCAATTCAATCTCTTTTGGCAGAATATTAAATTCAATAGCCTCGTACATTTTCTTTTTGAATCCGGGATTGAAACGTGTCAGGATATGAAAAATTTCATGCACCAACAGACGAGTATGCGACTGCTCGTTTCCCCGCTGAAAAGTAACGTCAGTCAGTGCTATCCAGTTACTGCGAGTATACCCTCCGGCTCCTCCTTCATCTTTCATTGTTGTTTTTACCAATACTATTTCTTTCGGGAAAGGAATCCGGTAACCATACTTACGAATCGTGTCATTCAGGCTTTTTCTGATCCGTTCAATCTGTTGCGCCTCCCGGGGAGTCCATTCACGAACTTCACCAATAGCCAGACTGACGAGATCTTCTCTTTTTCCTTCGGGATTCTCAAGACGGGCTGCAATATCAAACGGAGTCCAGTTACGCGTATAATGATCCTCAACCACTATCAGGCGTTTAGCTTCTTCGGCAGAGGCCAACCTAAAATCGATTGTATCTACATGAGCCGTCACCTCCTGTAATACGGTATTCCCGGAAGACATGGCCCCAACCTTCTCCACAAGTGGGCTTATAACAAACAGCAATAAGCCACCAATCAACATCACCCCTTGCTTAATCATAATCTTATTTTTTTAGTTGATGATAATAGTCTTTCAAAATACGTGCATCTTTATTCTTGTTTGTGAAAACTTCCATTAACACAGGCTGAGTCAATAACTCGGCTTGGGTGAAAACCTTCATTGCTTCGTCCAGCTGATTTTCATCCTGCACTTCCTGGTAGAGGAAGCCACGTTCTTCAGCCCACCCTTTAGCAGACGTCTTGTGTACGGCAGTCACAAAACGATGCGAAGTGCCGGACATTTCCAAGCCGGGCAGAGTATGAAAGATTTCTCCTCCCCCATTATTTAAGAGAAGTATGCGGAGATTACTTCCGAAATGATTATTCCACAACGCATTCATGTCATAGAAAAAACTCAGGTCCCCAATGACCACAAAATTCAACTTTCCGGAGGCAGCGGCATAACCGACTGCTGTCGATAAGGAACCTTCGATACCACTTGTTCCACGGTTACAGCAAACCTCTATTGTATCGGGTAAAGGGTATAGTTGAGCATAGCGTACAACCGAACTATTGGCCAGGTGTAAAGCACATGAAGCAGGCAAAGCCTTTATCAACGCTCCTATGGCAGACATCTCCGAATAGGGCAACTCTGGTTGGGGAAGTTCTTTGCAAAAATTTTCCCATTGCCGAGGATACTCTGGTGTACGGTTGTCCAGCAAGAAAGCTATTTTCTCAAGGAACTCAAACGGGTCCATTTCAATGACCGTCGTGAGTGAACCTTGGAACAGATCAATCACTTCACCATCCGTCGACACATGCCAATGCTCCTTGGGCGGATGTTGACGAAGGAATTTTTTCATCCGCTTGGAGACGATATGTCCTCCATAAGTGATTACCAGTTCGGGCATCATCTTTTCCTGCATTTCCGGAGACATGGCATATAAAGCAGCATCAAAATTCCGGATCGGAATACCGGGAACAGTCTGGTTACCCAAATGTTCGGTAAACCAAGCAAACTGCTTATACAGCATCTTTGAATATTTCTTCTCAAACAGGTAAATCAGATTCATCTGTCCGACAATTATCATGCGCCGGTTGTATTTATTAAGCCGATCAATCAGACCGTCGTAATCGCGATCATAAACATTCAGTCCCTGATAACGTGTTATAACACGCTCTTCGGGAAGAACATCTGCCGTAAACTGGAACAAAGGCTCCGAAACCGGTACATTAATATGCACAGGTCCTTTGCCATGGTGATTCAGTTCAAGTAATACTTCGTTCAGCAAACGGTTACAATACCATTTGTCTTCGTCGGTATGTATCTCAGGCAAGTTCGCAGACATCTTCACCAACGACTGAAAGACACCCGGTTGCGGTAAAGTCTGCCCATCCATCTGGTTAATCCAGGCTGCGGGACGATCGGCAGAAATAACTACTAAAGGTACTTTCTGATAATAGGCTTCCGCCACGGCAGGATGCAAATTCAGCAGAGCCGTACCGGATGTGCAACAGACTGCCGCAGGTTTTCCGCCATGTAAGGCAAGCCCGATAGCAAAAAAACCGGCACTCCGCTCGTCTGTTACCGAATAACAGGTGAAATCAGGATGTCCGGCAAGTGTGTGTACAATCGGAGCATTCCGGCTTCCGGGGCATAAGACCACTTTCGTCACTCCGTGTGCCCGAAGCAACGCTACCAACTGCAATATGTTTTCCTTATCTGAATACATCGCTCTATTAAGTTATTTATAAAGAGTTCAAGTTCTTCATCGTCTGCATCTTCTTTTCAGTCTCTTGAAATTCATCATCCAATTCGGAAGATGCCAGTAACCCACCTCCGGCATAAAGTGTCAGAGTATCCTCTTTCACATTCATACAGCGTAGGTTGACATACAGGTCCGTCTTCCCCTCCGGTTTGAGCCAGCCGATAAATCCGGAATAATAACTGCGGTCATAACCTTCATTATCGAGAATAAACCGATAGGCTTCCTCCTTGGGTAATCCGCACACAGCCGGAGTAGGATGCAATAGTTTCAACAAATCCCCCAATTTACGACTATCGTTCAGTGAGAAACGGAAATCGGTTTTCAGATGCGATAAAGCTCCGGCAAAAGCCGGATAAGGTCCCTTCTCCACCGGAGAAATACCTAACGATCGGAGTTGATTACGGATATATGCGGCTACATATTCCTGTTCTTCCCGGTTCTTCTCATCCCAATGCTGAGGAAGTTCACCATTTTGTAAAGACTGGGTTCCGGCCAATGCCACAGTATTCCACTCTCCCTTCTCACCCGATAAAATGATTTCCGGTGTACTGCCCATCCACACTCCCGTTTGCGGAGTATAGCAAAGATAGACATAGGAGTAAATATAACGCCTGCAAGCTTTATAGAAAGCGCTTGCAGGAGAGAACCCCGGTTCTTTCTTCACCGTCACTTTGCGGGACAGCACCAGCTTATCGAAAGTATGTGCCCGTAAAGCCCGGATAAAAATATCAAAACAGGCTGCATAAGCTTCCTTTGCTCTCACAGGCCGTTCGTTTTGTGCAGACCGGGTGCACACCTCTGTGCAGACAGGCTGCACACTCCTGCGCGGGCTGCCTACACAGGAAGGAATTTCTTGACAGTCCGGTTGAATCAATATGATAGGACATTGCGGAGTAACCCGAAAAGGAGCGATAACAAAACCTGTCTGTCCGTTTAGTTCTTCCATTTCCCGAACCAAACGTACTTCTCCGTAAGTCTGCATCAGAAAGTGAGGTTCTTCTTCCCCCGGATTACGATACATCGCAAAACTTCTTCCCTGCCGGATCAACTCATCTATAATCTCACAATTATTTGTTTCTTCTGACGTCATCTCTTCTTTAATATACTATTCACCACCCGAATAGAAGACACCAACTTGTCCGTCGACGTAAATACGTCCACATTCCAGACATGAGATGAACGACCTTTATGGATGATGGTGCCGACAGCCCGCACCGTGTCTCCTTCGTGGGCAGATGACATGTGATTACCGCTGACTTGCATACCAACGACAATCTCATCAGGCTGGCAAAGAATCATCGACCCCAATCCGGCTACAGTTTCGGCCAATGCCAAAGTAGCCCCTCCATGCAGAATGCCAAAAGGCTGTCGGGTTCGTTCGTCTACCGGCATGGTAGCCTCAACCCGGTCCTCGGACGCATAAGTATATTGAATACCCAGATTCCCCATCAATGCGTGACGGGCACGCTCGTTTAACTGATCAAGTGGAATCTCGGCAGGACGGATCTCTGCAAGAATCGCCTTTTCTACGGCAAGGGCAACTCCGTCTTCTTCGTTCGATGCAGTCACCACATCGGCACAAACTTTCACAGAGTCCTGGGCATTCCCCATGGCAATACCCAATCCGGCAAACTGTATCATCGAAACATCGCAGACACCGTCGCCTATCACAATCGTTTCTTCGGGTGTAATATCAAGGTGGGACAACAGTGCTCCCAAAGAGGTAGACTTATCAATACCGCAAGGCAACACTTCAAGAAAATAAGGTTCCGAACGGAATACATCGAGTGCACCGTTCAAACGTTTCTTCCAATGTTCTTCCAAAGCTACCAATGCTTCTTCATCATCACTGACCAACATACATTTGGAAGGAGCAAAATCTACAGCTGCCGAAAATTCGGGTTCCTCAATCAGCTCCATCCCATTGAGACGTGCTTCCCAAAGAATATGTTCATTATTAGCATAATCGGCAATCATCCGATCTTCGGTGTATGTAAAGATAGAAAATCCATTTTTACGTGCCTTTTTCTCCAAATAGGGCAACATTTCCGGATTAATACGCCGCTCAAGCAATACTTCTCCATTTTTTGCATTAATAACCTGCGCACCGTTATAAGACACGATATATCCGCCATAGTTACCCAATTCCAGTTTTTTAGCCAATGGCAAAATCCCATAGGTAGGCCTGCCCGATGCTAAAACAAGATGTACACCCATCTGCTGCACTTTCAATAAGGTAGCGAGGGTACGTGGAGTAATCTCCTTTTCATCATTAAGCAATGTCCCGTCTACATCAAGGACTAACAATTTATACTTCATGACTTCGAGTTTTTGTTTAGATTACAAAGGTAAAATTTTTAAGGCAACATCGCCCCTTATTTAGGGAAAATTATACCATAAGAATGCGTTAACAAGGTGTTTTTATATTGTCAGAAAGAGAACAAACGGTGGACAAGTTACACTGTTCTGCAACCCGCCCACCGTCTTAATCCAATTTATTTCGTAAAGCGAATCAGAACTCGCTCGTAAAGTGGAACCTAATATTTTTGAAATCCATCTGTGCCATCTGAAGCACATAATTCGAATCGGCCAGAAAGACATCACGCCCTTCGCGGTCTTTGGCCATATACTGATATTTACGCTTTTTGAATGCTTCCAGTTCTTCCAGATCATCACTCTCAATCCAGCATGCTTTGTACAGACTTAATGGCTCCCAGCGACAAGAAGCATTGTATTCGTTCAACAAACGATACTGAATGACCTCAAACTGCAATTGCCCCACTGTACCGATAATCTTGCGGCCATTGAACTGGTTGACAAACAACTGGGCCACACCTTCGTCCATCAACTGGTCGATGCCCTTGGCAAGCTGTTTCTGCTTCATCGGATCGGCATTCTCAATATACTTGAACATCTCCGGTGAAAAACTCGGTAAACCACGGAAATGAAGCTGTTCGCCTTCGGTAAGCGTATCGCCAATCTTAAACGTTCCGTTATCCGGTAAACCGATAATATCTCCCGCCCAGGCCTCATCGATAGTTGTCTTACGCTGTGCCATAAATTGGGTGGGCGAAGAGAAACGCATCGTCTTGCCATGGCGCACATGCAAATAAGGCGCATTTCTTACAAATTTGCCAGAACAAATCTTGCAGAATGCCACACATGAACGATGGTTAGGGTCGATGTTAGCTGTTATCTTGAAAATAAAACCGGTAAATTTAGGTTCTTCGGGAACCACCTCACGTTCTTCAGCATGTACCGGACGGGGAGCGGGAGCAATCTCAACAAAGCAATTGAGCAATTCCTGCACACCAAAGTTATTCAAAGCCGAACCGAAAAATACAGGAGCACACTCTCCCTGCAAATAAGTTTCTACATCAAATTCAGGATACACACCTTCAATCAGCTCCAGATCACCACGTAATTTATCAGCCAGCGTATCACCAATCTGCTTGTTCAATTCCTCGGAATGAATATCCACTTCCACTTTTTCCGTTACCACCTGTTTAGAGGGTTGATAAAGATCGAGTTTCTGTTCGTAAATATTATAAACTCCTTTGAAACGGGCACCCTGTTCGATAGGCCACGACAATGGGCGCACCTGAATCATCAGTTCTTCTTCCAATTCATCCAGCAGGTCAAACGAATCTTTCCCTTCACGGTCCATCTTGTTGACAAAGATAATCACCGGTGTATTCCGCATCCGGCAAACCTCCATCAACTTACGAGTCTGGGTTTCCACACCCTTCGCGCCATCTACCACAATGATAACGCTATCCACTGCCGTCAGGGTACGGTATGTGTCCTCGGCAAAATCCTGGTGTCCCGGAGTGTCCAGAATATTAATCTTATAGTCCCGGTAATCGAATTCCATCACCGAAGTAGTGACTGAGATACCACGTTGTTTTTCGATCTCCATCCAGTCGGAAGTCGCCGTCTTTTTAATCTTGTTACTTTTTACTGCTCCTGCCACCTGTATCTGTCCGCCAAACAACAACAATTTCTCAGTCAGTGAAGTCTTACCGGCATCCGGGTGTGCAATAATGGCGAAAGTGCGCCTTCTTAATATTTCTGTATTATCTGCCATATTTCAAGAATTGAGGATGAAGAATCACAGATTCTCCACTCTTAATTGATTAATGCAACGTTTCAGGCTTTCTTCCCAATGCGGGATTTCAATGCCAAATGTCTCTTTTATTTTCGTCTTATCGAGTACGGAATAATGCGGACGAGGTGCCTTTGCCGGATAATCAGCAGTATGCAATGGTTTCACCTTACATGAAGTGATTCCCGCTAAACGATGAATGGCTATTGTAAAGTCGTACCAAGAACAAACTCCCTCATCGCTAAAGTGATAGATACCACGGACAATACCTTTATTAAGGGCTGCAAAAATAGCCAGAGCCAAGTCATTGGCATAAGTCGGCGTACCGATCTGATCAAATATAACCCCAAAAGACTCACGCTCACGTCCTAAACGAATCATTGTTTTCACAAAATTGTTGCCATAGATAGAATACAACCATGCCGTACGGATTACCATAGCTTTTTCACAATGGTTCATCACGTTCTGCTCACCGGTCAATTTGGTAGAGCCATAAACTGAGGTCGGACAAGTGGGTTGATCTTCTGTGTAAGGGATATGGGCTGTGCCATCAAACACGTAGTCGGTAGAAACCTGAATCATCGCAGCTCCGTTGGCTTGTGCCGCCCGAGCTAAATATCCTGGTGCGACATTGTTCAGTTTGTCGCAAAATTCAGCAGCATCTTCCGCCTTATCCACCGCTGTATAAGCCGCACAATTCACAATGACATCAATTTTGTGTTCACTCACATAGGCATAAACAGCTTGTTCATCACAAATATCCAACTCCTGCACATCCGTAAAAAAGTACGTATGCTGCAGGTTTTCTTTGGCAAGCACCTGCATTTCATTACCAAGTTGCCCGTTGGCTCCGGTGACTAATATATTCATTTCTATCTTTTTTTGAGTTTAATTCACCACGGAGGACACAGAGAACACAGAGAATATCTTTTTCTTAAACATCTTAATAAACAAGAGATTAAAACTCTGTGTCCTCCGTGTACTCTGTGGTGAATCGTATTCATTTCTATTCCAATTTTAACTCTCCTTTTTTGTCCTTGTCGTAATAGTTAGCCAGCATAGACAGGAAACTGCTGATAGCCTCCATCGCCTTTGTAGTCTCCGGGCTGATAGGCTTCTTCTGCAAACGCAATAACATCATCCCATACAAAGCCTCGAAACAGGTTTCAAGTTCCGGTTCTTCCTTTTGACCGTTTTTATTTCGTAACTCTACAATGAAAGGCAGTGCTTTGAAATAAGACGAACTATAGAAAGGAAACTTAGACGATGCCAGCAAAGCTGCATGCAGTTCGGTCAAGTTAATGATTACATTTCGGTTTATCTGGAGATGTCCTTTCTCACGGACTCCCTCTTCCCGCATCATTGAAGCCAGATTAGAATACCATTCCGTCAACTCACGGCGTTCTTCATCGCCAATCTTGTAACGGGATATAATGTTCTCCTTAATCCGGTCGATATCACAATCATTGGCACGGATCAGATCTTCTACCTGCCACATATATATAAGGTACTCGGCAATATTCTTTTCTTTCAGTTGTTGCGCTATTTTCATCTTCTTTCTTTTCTCCTACATTAATAGATAGATTCCCCCAACAGAGTGAATATCAATCCAAACACAGACACAGCCATCACAATACTTCCGATCACCCGGTTCAGAATCCAGATGCCACGCAAATTGAATCGTGTCCGCACTTTATTGACAAAGAAAGTAATTCCGAACCACCATGCCAATGCTCCGAGAGCTATGGCCAGATAACCGGTTATCTCTTCAAAAACCAACACACCGGGTTGCACAAATGCAAAACGGGCAAACAAACCGATGAAAAGGAAAATTATAAGAGGATTTGAAAGTGTAACCGCAAAAGCGGTGATGAAATTGTGGAAATAAGAACCTTTATTGGCTGATACCGGACGGATGGATTGTACCGGGTTGCTACGGAATGTATATATACCAAAAACCAATAGCATAATGCTTCCGAGAAGCTGTAGATAAAAAATATTCTTATTGATATAATCGAACACGAAACTCATGCCATATCCCGTTAGAAGGGCGTAAGCAATATCACTCAACGAAGCACCCAGACCGGTAACGAATCCGTACCAGCGTCCTTTATTCAAAGTACGCTGAATACAAAGGACACCTACAGGCCCCAGCGGTGCAGAAACCACAATGCCAATCACGAATCCTTTAACAAGTATATCAAGTATAGTCTCTATCTGAATCATTTCGCAAATATCGCATTTTTTTATGATATGCCAGTATCCTGTTAACGTTTTCTATCACAATTTTGCCCTATTAACCGGTATACATCTTCATTCTCACCTACCACCCATACCACATCTCCTTCTTCAAAAGGAATATTTACGTCAGGAGTCATCAAAGCCTCTCCTCCCCGCTCCACACCGGCTATCAGGCAATGGTACTTATCCCGGATACCTGATTCACGCAACGTTTTGCCCAGAAAAGCAGAATCAGTATCAATCAACAATTGTTTCAATGTCATTTCACTTTTCTCAAACACATCCCAATCGATAACAGAAACATGAGACATTTCCTCTGCAAATGTATTTAACTGATCATCAGTACCAATAACCTGTATCTTATCCATCGGGAATAAACGGACAGAACCTCCCGGAATGTTAATCCGACGCTTTCCCCGTAGAATAGAAACAACATGCACTCCATACTTTTTGCCCAAATTCAGCTCAAGCAATGTTTTTCCGGCCCAAGCCGATTCTCCGGGAATTTCAAAATCGGTCAGGTGTAAATCTCTCGACAACAAACGCCCGGCATAAGCCGGCTTTTTCTCCCCCAGGTATTCGGCACGCATATCACGGGAACGGAGATTTTGAAAAAATTTACGTTCTATCAAAATAGATTGTTTCTTCAGCTGCCGTGAAAGAACCATCAGGATTACCAGCAACAAGGCAACTCCGAACATCAATCCGACAGAGGCTTTAAAGAGACGGGTAATCACGAACATGACAAACAGAACGGAAACAGCTACACGAAACACAATCGTAGAAACCAAAGGTCCCCGGTTGACACGGTTGTCATTCCACAAAGTCATGAATTCTACCGAATGGTTTTTCTTCACCATAATGGCCCGCAGGAAAGGAGATATACACAAAATAGTAAAAACAGCTCCCGCCAGTGGTCCCCAGATACCCGGAAGATGTTCACGAAACAAGGGCACCACAAAACGAAATGAAAGGGTAATCACAGAAATACTGACAATGGAGTAAACCACCAGAATCCGTGCCAAGGCAAACAGTAATTTCCGCCAAAGGCTTTCATGATTGACGGTCCGGGAACCGTTAGTATACCGCATCAGGAAACGTCGCCACGACTCGGGCAACTTACGGTCTACAAAATTTGAAGCCGGCTCGGCAACACGGATCATATAAGGAGTCAGAAATGTGGTGATAACAGAAACAGCAACTACGATCGGATATAAAAAATCACTTGTCACATGCAAGGACAAACCGAGAGAAGCGATAATAAAAGCAAACTCCCCTATCTGTGTCAAGCTAAAACCACACTGCATGGCTGTCTTTAAAGGTTGTCCCGCCAGCATAACGCCCATTGTGCCGAAAAAAGCCTGACCCAAGATTACTGCCAATGTAATAGCTATAATTGGAACTGCATATTCAACAATCATTGCAGGATCTACCATCATTCCCACTGATACGAAGAAGATAGCTCCAAACAAATCCTTCACAGGTTTCACCAATCGGTCAATAGATTCGGCCTCAATTGTTTCGGCAAGAATAGACCCCATAATAAAGGCACCGAATGCAGCAGAAAAGCCCGTATTGGCAGCGATAGCCACCATACCGAAACAGAGAGCCAGAGAAACAATCAGCAATGTTTCTTCACTCATCAATTTCCGACAACGTTTCAGAAATTCGGGTATGGCATAAATACCTACCACAAACCAAAGAATAAGGAAAAAAAGTAGTTTACCGATACTGCTCAACATCTCTGTTCCCTCAAAATTATTGCTGACAGCCATCGTTGAAAGCATCACCATCAACACAATGGCAAGTATATCTTCAAGAATCAGAATACTGAGCACCAAACCGGTAAATTGTTTCTTCCGCAACCCCAAATCATCAAACGCTTTGTAGATGATGGTAGTAGAAGACATAGCAATCATCCCGCCCAGAAACAGACTGTCCATACGCTGCCAACCAAAGCCCATCCCGACAGCAACCCCCAACAGAATCATACAGAAGATAATGGTACAGGCAGCAATGACAGCCGTACCTCCAACCTTCACTATCTTTTTAAAACTGAATTCCAGTCCAAGGGCAAAAAGCAAAAAGATGACTCCAATATCCGCCCAGGTTTTAATATTGGCTGTATCCATCACCGAAGGCGTATAAGGCATGTGTGGACTGGCAAGAAAACCGGCAACGACATAACCCAGCACAAGTGGTTGCTTCAGTTTCTTGAATAACAAAGTCATAACACCGGCACAAATCAAAATCAGAGCGAGGTCGGCTATTAACGTTGGAAGTTGTGACATTCGAATCGGATTTAAATCGAATGCAAAATTAATGTTTTCTACTAATTAAAAACAGAAAAACAATAAAATCACGCATTATAACCTGCTCATCTCACCTTCTATCTGCCTGGCTTTCGAACTTGCGAACGAATGTCCCAATTGTGCAGCATGCTCAAAGCACTCTTTTGCTTTGTTAAGAATATAATATCTGGTGTTTTTAATGTTTCGCTTATCCTTCCTGCCTTTCACTTTTGGCAATTCTTCTACAACTGAATACAGTTCAACACCTAATTTGTACCACATTTCCTGTTGCTTAGCCATCAGTTCCTGACTTTGGGCATCAATCGTTACCTGCTGATTAGCTATTGTGTTTTTCTGATTAGCAATGGTCTGTTGTTGATTCGCAATCTCTTGTTTGAGATTATTTATTTCAATTTCTTTTTGTCCTATAATACTCTTCAGGTTATCCATCGTTGCCAACAGATTCTTACTGCTGTCACTACGCTTCCCCTCGACAGCGGTCAATCGTTTCTTCAAAATCTGGAGTTTCCGGTTAATCTCTTCAGCCTGGCTTAGTTCTCCGACACCATGTTCTACATTCACACGTAAAGATTGCGTATTCCCGGCTATTTGGTTCAACTCTGTCACTACATTATTGATGATCTTACTTTTCTCTAAGTTATCTTCTATAACAGCAGCTTGCTGTTCATTTAACTCTTTATACTCAGCAATTTGAGCATCATACTTACTTTTAGCAACCATTTCTGTTGACGAGTTACTACAAGATACAAAAGTAAAAAACAGAAATGGAATCGAATAAATCATTTTGAAATTGTCCATGTCGTATGTTCATTTATAGTAAATACAACTTTAATTTTATCCAAATCTTTGTCATAATGAATGATCCCATTACCCAATTCCTCAGAAACAAATATCATTTCATCAGAGTCAAAACCAAGTTTGTACACTTTAGGTGAAGACTTGCCGGTTATCAATAATTGAAACGCACCATTTTTTATTTTTTTTATAATTCCACTGGATACCTGAACCTGTCCGGCAATAGATTTACTAACGGTATAATTCCCCTCAAGCCTATCCGATGTGACCAGTTCGGTTCTTGCCTCATTTAAATCAATCTCTTTTTTATCTGGCATGGGATTAAAAAACAATCCCATCAAAACAGTAATAAAAGCTATAATAAAAATGATAAGCAAATTAGTTATTAACGATGTCCTCCTATCTTTTTTTATTTGTTCAGGAAGTGTATTATTACTTACAACATGATAGATCTTCACACATTGTCCGGCCAAAGGATAAATGGTTAAAGCAATGCCCATAATTATCAATGGACGCGGTATCAGAAATAAAGCTGCCATCGCCAACGAAACAATAGTCATGGTTTCCCGTTGGGAAACACGAGAAGTGAATAATTCGGAATATGGCTCAGAACTTTCTTCAACTTTGCTGAGATCCGCTTCATGCCCTATAACCAAAGTAGTCTTTTGAGCATCACTCAAATTATGATAAATAGCCTGTTGCTTCTCTGGTTCCAAGAGGCTATATAAAAATATATCTGATACTATATTACGTTTCAAAGCATACATCAACACAAAAAAGAACGCAGCCACAAAAGATGTTTTCAACACATAATCGGCAGCCGCTATCTGAAAATTTTCTATAAAAGGAACTCCGATGGCCTGTAATGCGATCGCATCTTCCATACGTCCGCTGGATAAAATAATAGCCGAAGCCGCTGCTGAAATAGAAAACAACAATCTTAATCCCCAATTGATAATCTTTTGAGACCAAATAAGACCTATAACATGTTTCTGCAATAAACGCTTCACTACTAAAAACAATGCCCAACGACACAAAAGCATTATCAGACATACAAACATGAAGGTCAGCAGCCAAGATTTAAAAACATAGTACCCCAATGACGTTGTCTTCAGAATAGGAGTTAAAACACATTTTCCATAAAAGTTCTCCGAGGGAGTTCCTATGTATTCCAGGCAAGTAGAAATAGCCGATACGGCCGAATTTATTCGATATTTTTTATACGAAGGTAAAGCATTCAACTCTTGAATGCGAACTGATGTATTTTGTAAAAACAACGGAAGAGTTTCTTCTATACCTTTTTCCCGTATTTGTTTCTGCAAGTTTAAGTAATCGACTCCAGAAGTTGCGCCAGTCATATTACAATAAACCCGATACCGACTCCCCAAACGAATTTGAATCAACTCCGGATTCCTGGACACAAGTACCAGCATTCCCCTACGTTTAAAATCTTTTGATTCAGATATTGAATCCACAAGAGCATCAAAACATTCGTCAGCATAAGCACCCATTTTAATGGGCTCTATGCTATCTGCCGCAAAAAGAACCGGAACAATTCCAGCAGGATAATCAAAATTCAAGAATTCCTCTTTTACTTTATTACTCAATAAATTACCGGTATCAAATACCTCAGGAGAATATAAACATTGCTCAGTATCATCTGAGCAAGCCGAGAGCAAAAAGAATGCAGAAAGAAATGATAATAACAGATATATTTTTTTCATATATAGAACTTTTATATTAACGTCAATTCCGGTTATTATTCAGTGAACAAAACATCCAATGCAGCTTATCCTGTATAAATCTCGTTTTTCAACTGATATTTGAGCAATAATAATGTCAAGCTTGACTTACTGTAATATCCTCGCATCTCCCCCAATATTCTTGTACCTATAATAAAGTAATTTGTTATGTAAGTGTAATACCTCTATAAAATTTTATTATCAAATATACCTTCTCTTTCTCTTATTGAATTCTTTAAATAAGAATCCAATATCGTCGGCCAAACAGTTAACATTATTTTAATAAAAGCAATTATTTATTTAGTATCTTTTAGTGTAACAGCAAATATAGCGCATAGATTTATTATTTCAAATACTTAACAGAAAAAATATTTCAAAATTTATCAATTACGTATTATTCACTTCACCATTTACCACTATACAACGATATTAAATACATTTTTGTCACTGAAAACAGTGATACACCTATCACTATTTAATTACATCATTATTTCATAGAGAGTAAAAACTTCACTTCTTGATTGATATAATCATTCTTTTCATTATGATATAAAAGTGAATCAAAAATACATATATATATTAATTCAAAGAAATCAATAAACGTAGAATATGGAATATAATGCAAATACGAGAGTTTATATGGATGTAAATAGTGATTATTTAGAGATAAAAATATTTCGTAAACAGAGAAGAAAAGAGCGGATACATATTATAAAGAGAGCAGATCATTTAAAATCTGTCTGTCACATATCCAATAAATGACTTTCGATATTTGACTTGTCTTAAAACAGCTTCACCCAGCAACAACTATATAAAGCGTAAAGCTATTTCTGGACAGACTATCTTACAGATAACTGAAAAACAAACATCCTAAGATCTAAAAGACATGCTATTTGAATTAAATATTTCAAAATTAGACAAAACTTCAGGAGAAGATAAACAAAAAGATATTTTTTCTTTATTTCTTGATTATTATTGGCAATCGGGTACGTTTATTAGGTTCTATCAAGAAGTCATTCATTTTTATTTCCCGAATATATATTTTGCCTTCTTTCTGATAACTAATAGTGAGATCGCATGTGATACTTCCCGTTGCGGTAGGGAAATAAATTCCTTCAAAATAGTCATTTTGTGAAACATAACGTAGCGAATGGTGAACTGCGTAAGGCTCACTTGAAGTTGGAAATTGTTGGTTAGAGCAACTATAAGTTCCATCTGTATGAAAATTGTTCTGTATTCCGTTTTGTAGGAATCCAACAGATATATCATGAATAGTTATATCACTATCCTTCTCTTTTACTTCTACTTGCAGCATTCCCGTCGCTCTTTTGAGTACAATGGGATTAATCCCCTGTGCTCCTGCAATAAATTTTAATACACCAAAAAAATAGTCACGATATACAGGCTTTCGTGCATTCTGATAAGTGGAAACCCATACGGACTTAAAATAAGGACTTTCTTTGATTTCATCAGATATTGTTCCTACTGGAATGTAGTTTACAATCCTTCCTTCTCCCAATACGCAGATCCGGTAGTCACCTGAAGGTAACATCACTTGGAAACCATCTTCGATTTCGGTGGAAGTCAACTTTTTTTCTTGTACGATATTTCCTGATGCATTATAGACAATGTATCTCACTTGGTTCAGGAGTTCCGAGATTGTAGGGGATACTTTTGTAAGCACCTCTTCTTCATAGATATCTGCGAATCCGGTATGTGCTATAGGCCGAAAGGCTGTTTTCACGACAGGCTTCTCTTCTTGCCCAGATATATCTGTTATATCTGCTGAACAGGAGAAAAGAATAAAAGCGAATAAAGCACAAGCGTATTTTAGTAAATTTGTTATCATCTATTAAAAATTTAGTGGATAATCTTCAAGGCAGCCTGGTATCGGGATATTCATTCTGACCGTATGGTCTTTATCCATTGTTTTTTTTGATTTGAGAAAATATGTGTATTGGACAAAATCGGGAGGAAGACCAACCATACCATCGTCCCAGGTAGAGTCAACATAATAATATTTTCCTTCTATCCGAACGATATTCCATGCGTGAGGCGTAGGACGGTTGCTCGAAATGACCTCTCCACCTATAAAAAGAGCTTGTATACCACAGCGCTGCAATAGATACTGAAATGTTGCCGAATACCCTTCGCAAACAGCCTTTTTATCCACCAGACCTCCGACGATATTACCTCCTAGTGCAGATGTCATTCCTCCATAACTAACGCTTCTCAGGAATTTATCATGAACATTTTTAACAATTTCGTATTCACTCTTTCCCGGTTCAAGAGTATCCAAGAACTCCCGAGCGGCTTTTATCACTAACCCAACTCTCATGTCATACCTTGCACGATCTGCGTTAAACCCTAAGCGATAGGTATGCACTTTTCCGGAACTCATTCGGTATGGTATGGCGCGACCTGAATTAAACAAAACCGGCATATCATTCCATAAGTATTCCGTTACCTTATTGAAATCTTCTCTGGCAAATTTACCTTGTAAAGAGTGCGGCAATTCAATTTCCAAGCGTCCACCAACAGGTGGAGTTTCTGTGAAATTATTTGTTATGTGGAATATGCTACGATAAAGTTCTTTCTCCGAATCATTCAGCAGGTTGTAATAGTAATAAACTTCCGACCGATTAATTAGGTCAATACCCTCTTCTACATGTATTTCGGAAGACTCGGATGTTTCTGTGTCGGGAAGTAATATATCGGCATCCCAATCTGCGACTGTGATGGAGTAGTCGCTGTTTCCATCTGGTACAGACAAAATGGTCAGCTTGTGAGCGGTATTCTTCTGTGGACGAAATATGACACGTCTGGTTATAACACGTCCGCTTATCTCATTGCGAAGTGTCACAGTTAAGTGTGCATCTTCCTCATCCGGATAAAGATAACAAAGCGGAGCGTTATTCAACCCGTCAAGCGTTTTATCAACCACAATAGTGCGTGTATCAGCCCGTTTTTTTACTACACCTTCTTTAAAAAGGTATCCTTCAGCGGCGGCCGATACGATTTGGGCGGATACTAACCGTATCTTACGTTGCTGTTCGATATCCATATCCGAAGAAGGAACAATATACACTTTAGCAAAAGTTCTGTTAAATTTAATTTCAGGAATCTGTACATTACCCGCTTGAAAAGTTACTTTTGCGCTCATTGTGTATCGGGAATTAGTGCCGTAAAGCGGATCCCGGGTTGTGAGGTTCGCAAATCTGGATATATCCAACGATGTCCCCGGCTGTATATTCAGTGGATCTGATAACTCCGAAGCGTTAGAAATGAAATAAGCTTGTATTTCTTTACCCCTGTAATCCGCAGAGAAAGTTGTATTGATACTAACTTTCGTGCCATCCTCAGAAACAGTGCCTTTCTGGCTTTTTATAAAGATACTGTTCGGGACATCTACGAAATAAACCGTTGCATGATGGATACGGTCCGCAGCATTGGTGGAAAATGTCATGCCATGCATAGATACAGAGAGGTTCGTAGACAGTTCGTCCGGAGTTTGTTCATCATCTGTTTGGCTGCATGATATACACACAACAAACAGAAATAGACAAGTCAGAGATAGTAAGCCTAATTTAAACATTTTTTTTCTGTGAAGTTAATTACTAACTAATGGTTTCTGTAGTGGTTTCTCCAGTATTCCATTCGTTGATTGTACCAGTCATTTCTACTTTCAAATCATCCGCGTTTATAGTGATATCGTATGCATACTTTGTTCCCGGATTGAACTCTTTTGAATCTTTCACCGTACAATAATAAGTTTTTCCATTATTAATGATATTAAAAAGTTTGGTTCCCTCAGTAACGGTCTGTGGAATGATGATGGCTTCATATTCAAACTTTCCGGCATGAACCATAGGAGTAATCTCTACCACATCTCCTTGGGCTTCGGCAAGCGTTCCATCAATCATATTTAACTTAGCACCTATTTTGGTTCCGGTTATCTTGACGGCTGTATTATCTAATGTGACTCCTACCCCTGCCTTCAGATTAATGATCAGTTTGCTCAGACAGTGATTGAATGTCAGGGAAGGAGCTGATACAGAAGTTGTCGAAACATTTAACTTTTTTGACCATAATAAATCAGACTTTCTTATTAAACCGGAAGACGACTGGTCCTGCTGTACGAAAAATGAAAGTAACCGATTTGAATCTATTTCTGTTGCCGCATCGTATGGAGCATAGGCATAAAGATCTACATAGCTGATGTTCAACGGATAATAGGTTTCATTTTGAGGTTTGAGTATTCCTTCTGACTGACAAGATAAGAGAAGGTTATCGAAAATATTTCCCGTAGGTTTAAGTGAAGTTTCTGCACCTGCCTCAATACGTTCTATGATATATACACCTACCTGCTCTCCAGGCTGTAGGTTCGCGTACTCAGTTGTAGAATTATCAGTACGTGTTTGGGCACTGAATAGAATTCCTCTATTCTCTTTAAACTCTTCTTCGGCTGTACATGAAGCAAACAGCAGGACAATGGAAGATAGTAGCAGCAATTTCATTTTTTCCGATATGTGCATAACCAGGTAAATTTTGATATTTTTTAGTATATAGAGTTAATTTGCTGAATTTACGTGAGCAAATGTAGCTCTATCTCCTCCATTTTTATTTTAAAAAGATCCGAATTATTTTACAAATCACAAGACAGATTTGTTTTTTATGTTTGATCTTAACAGTTCTTTATTGAAAAGCACAATTATTTCCAACTGTAAACTATCTAAGAATGACTTCTTATTTATGAGAAGTGTGCACTCCATCCCGCCGGCCGGGTGGAATGCACACTATAGACATTTTCTTCATAAAGACAGGGAAGTAGGGAACTTCCATAAATAAAACACAAAAAAACAAACAAATAAATAAATATCAACACGCTATTCTACTAACCACAAAACTCTTTCTCTAAGTTGAAAGCAGAGTTGATTTTCTTGATGAGTAGTAAGGAGGGGGTACTATCCTCCCGAACCGTACACCCTTAAAATCAGAATATACTAAATAAACGTATCGTATTAGCGATTCAGAGATTTCAATCCATATCATCAATATTAAACAGTGCTTTCAACTTTTGTATCTCGGGATCAAGGTTTCCCCTGAAGACTTTCGAGGGATCTGACTCACACGACCTCTGGTAGTACCTCAACGCCTCGTCCGGGTTACCCATCCGCAGGTTGAGGATAGCAAGCATGTAGTCCACGTCCGCCGTAGACTTCTGCGCAGCCAGTATAGCCAGTGCCTGCGTGTCATGTCCAAGGGACATGTGCGCAAGGGCGGTGTTAGCATCCGCGTAATCCTGTAAGATAGACAAGGCCTCCTTGTATTTGCGGTTCTCCAGCAGTTCGATACCACGGGCATACTCCAGGTCGGGCTCATCGGTATAAACCGTATCACGGGCAAAACCGGCCCTGTGCAGGTGGAACTGGAAGGAGATGCTTCTCAGCCCGGGGTAATATACATCTTTCAGGATTTTGTAAGCCGAAGGGTGCCGCTGTCTGATGGCATGCTCACGCTCATCAGGGTCGGCATGGGAGGCGATCAGTTCCCTGATCTCTTTTCTGTGCGTATGCTCCAGCAAGGTGTCACCCTCGAGCAGCGTATCCAGCAGTACCCAGTTCTCAGACAGCGAGTAGGGCCGGGAGAGTTGCCGGAGTTCCGTATTCTCAGGGAAATGATCCGCAAGAAAGTCCGCGGCTTTCGAGGCACGCTCTCTGGAAAGGCGGTCGTTCAGTTGCCAGGGACCCTCCGGAGAACTGCCCGCCAAGATGACGATGCTGTCCACTATCAGGTCCGCGTTGCCGGTAAGGTCGCGGTAAAAACCCTTGAGACGCTCCAGCTCCCGCTTGTTGCCCGACAGCGTGTCTATCACATCCGTTTTACCTACCGGAAAGAGGAGGTTCACGCTCATACCCGCCTGTACCCGCCTCAGGGTGATATGCCGTTTAAAGCGCGGCGAGCGGTCGATGAAAGTCGTCATCGACGAGACGAAATAGGTCAGCGTATCCCGAGCCTTGAAATGGTACGTACTACCGTCGATAGCCGTGACCGCACCGCCAAGGGAGAGGAGCATCTTTGGAGAGGACTCACCCGCATCAAGTGAATACAGGTAGTTTATCTTATGCCGACCACGGTTAACGACCGTATCCAGATATGCGTTCTCGTAGACCGGATACTCGACGATCTTTCCAAAGGTATTGTCCAGGCGCGCTATCTTCTTTGCGTTGGACTCGAACTTACGCTTGTCCCAGAAAAGGTTGTAGGCGTGCAGGGAGTCCCCCGCGCTGAGCCCGTGTTCCAGTGCCGGCCCATTACCCGTACGCAAGGCCTCGGTCAGGAGTTCCTTACGGGTCTTTTGCGCGTAGGGGAGCAGGGAGAGCAAACCAGAAAAAAGGCGGGGAGTAAACTCACGGGGGACACGGTCCGGGAAATTCCCGAAAAGAAGGTCCCGCTCATGCAGTCTCCGGTCCGATAGCAGGCGCGCCGAATAGGCTTTAAGCCTGCGACCGTTCTCTTTCTCACGCATCAGGGCTTTGCGTTCCAAGTATCGAGAAAACATCCGACGGTTGAGGAACTTCTCACGCCCCTGACGGGCGTTCTCTTCCAGAGATTGCACATACTTTTCGTAGGCATGGTACTGCTTCTGCTGCTTGCTCTTGAACTCGTTACCGTTGAGCACCACCGGACGTAGCTCACATAGCGAGTCATTACTGGTTAATTTAGGGAAAAGGGTCAGCTGGTAGTCCTTACGGAAAAGCGCTTCGGGAACGTCCACTAAAAACTCGATCAGTACTTTGCCAAAGCGTTCGGCCACACGTTTGGAAGGGGCAACGATCTGTATCTCGCTCAACTCCACTTCCCCCTGAAAGTCGCCCTGGGCGGTATAGGTGCCTTTGACGGGGCCCTTCTCTTGGTTTCCCGCAGAGTTCTCCGTGATGATTTTCTCCACCTGCCCCCTGTCCAGCTCAGAACCGCTCCTGTTAGGCAGGGCGATCTGCCCGGTGGGCTTGAGCTTATGCAACTTGCGCGTGCTGCTGCATCCCAGGAAGAAAAGCACACAGCAGAACCATAATATTCGTTTCATTTCCATTCTTTACGTCATCAATCTAAGTATCTTCTACTCGTTTCATTCTTACTCTTGTCATCTTTACTTTTTTAAAGTACGTACACCAGTGATATGGCCAAACGGTTGGGAACGAGAAACCATTTGGACTCTTTCGAGAGGTAATCACCGCACGTACCGCAGTTGAATCTTTTATAATCAGTTCTGACCACTCCGATCCCTGCCTGTACCTCCAGGTTCAGGCGCTTGCTCAGCAGCCAGGCATATCCCCAGCTTGCGCCAGCCCCGTAGGCCCCACCGTCAAAACGATAGGAACCCCGGCTCACGTTGTAACGGGAACCGATCAGGTTCGCTCCCACGAAATGACCCAGGTAGGCCTCAGTCTTCCAGTAGCGCCACTGGGGCGATACGGTGAAGTGTTTCATCTTTTTGTTACCGCCAAAGGTCCAGGGATTCCACGAGAAAGGTACGTGTACACTCTGTTTGTGCCCGATACGGGCAGAGTATTCGGCATTCAGACTCAACGTGCCCCAAGAGACGCCGTTAGTCGAGACAGAATGGCGCTGTCCATAAAGAAAGGAACTACAGAAACAAGCGATTATTAGTATAAAATGTTTCATTATAAAAGTTTTTAAACAGGACCAGCAAAATTTATTCTGTACATGACGTAGCGGGCACCGTCAACACCCCTTGCTACAAAATCAAAAAACGCCTTAATACCCTTATTTGGCTCAAAAGGACCCAATACAGTTATCTTTAACCTCAAATTGACCGTTTGATTTACTAGATAGTTAGTAACTATATTTCCCCTATCATCAAGGAGTTCGGCTTTAAATTTAACATTATTATTAGGATGTTCTTCTATATCCAGGTAGAACGCAGTACCCAGGGCTAGATTATCAGTGGTAATCCGGGCCTCATAAAAGGTATCGCCATTTACATGAGTCTGTGGTACATTGTTCCTTGGCAGGTTACCGCCTTTAACTTCAAATATCCCTCCGGGATGTCCTGCCAGAACTATGTTATATAAAGATTTAGTTGTCCTACCTTCCGGACTAGTCCACTCGAGTTCTACCTGCCTTTCACGTTTATCATAGGTCTTCATATTTCCCTCAGTTGTAACCTTGACGTTTATATTCTTTTGATCACCTGAAATCGTTTCTAGTCGTGGACGTATGTGATCAGTAGGGATAATCGGGGTTAGTATACGCACGCTTTGAAATCTTCGTGAATCACTTCTGACAGATAGTCTGCCTGAGGAAGTAGAACCGGGTTGAACTTTTCCTGTTATCTTCATATTACCGTTATCCACTGATATGACATTTGCCTTTTGCTTTACCTGCACAGTATTGCTTTTAACCGGTACTTCATCATTACCTTTGGCCTCTACCCTTACATCTCCCACTCTTTCACCGGAGTCCCCTGTATTAGCTTTGGGTGCTAGTATTATCTTGTCTCCCAAAAGCCTGGCACTTTGTATCCAGGAGGGATAGGTTATTTTAGCTGTAGACGACTGAATCCTTTTTATATTTAAAGATAAGTTCCGCTCTGTATTATCATAGTCCAATATAAGGTCTCTTGTTATGATTTCCAAACTCCCGGGACCTCCTTTTTGGGTCATAGTTAGAGGTGTAGGTGTTCGCACATCGTTTCCCCAACGATCTGTGGCACTCGCTGTCACCTTAACACTTCTGGCCAATCCTGAATTCTCGGTAATGTAATATGCCATATTATTTCCATTTACAACCGCACTTATCCAGTTCCGGGCTCCCGCAGGTTCCATAGTAAATATGACCTTATGATTGAAATCAATGCTTTCCATTGTCAGGGGAACAGTGCCAAAGCTATTTTCCGTCCATGGTACTTCTACCGTAGTTGGTTCAGGAAAGAAAATCTTCCCAAACAATTTCTTAGCCTGTGTCAGGATAATCTCTTTTATCTTCTTTACCGATTCCCTGTTACCGATGGCTGTGGCGATAACTTTTACTTTCCGCTCTTCCTCCATATCATTTTTAGGAAAAGTGACTTTCATGGAAGCAGAACTTTTATCCGCAGTGAGATTGAAGCCGCCGGCAGGCAATGTAACATTTAACGGCTCAGAAGCGTTCACGCTCTCCTTCCCGGCCTGAACCTCGAAAATCTGATCCAGGTTGGTTAGATTCAGCGTAGCCTCGGTCGCGTCCCACGGGAGAGTGTTACTGGGAGTGGCAGCCAGTACAGGCTCCTTGACCGGCATATCGGGCGCTTGCTGGGTAAAGGTGACCTGTTCCTCACCCACATGGTCGCCGTGACCATCCACACTGACCTTCACAGTCCTGCTCTTAGGAACATCCCCCCGGTTCGGGTTCAGGGTAAAAGTCACTGGTTGTCCCAATGTACCTGAAGCGGGAACAGTCATATCAATCATCTTGTTTTTGGGAAGAGTGGTGATAGACACCTCGTTAGTCTCCACAAAATTAGGGTTATCCACTTCCACAGTAAAACTGTGGTTTGACTGGTCCCATGCCAGATCGGTGATATTCCCCGTGGGGCGAATGCTGGCAACCGGAACCGGAGCGGGAGCCTGTATGACGGGAACCTCCTTGGGGGTATACCCTATTAAAGAAATTTTTTCACCATTTAAGGCCGGTGAGAATACCAGTTTACCCACCTCACGTTCTTTGGAACCCTTATTCTGTGAGGCTGAGACCTTCACGGTTCCTATCCCATTTACCGGATTGGAGATGACCGGACCTAATGCAACCCCACCATCCGTTGGCACAAAGTTGATCAGATAGGTTCCTGCTTCTTCACTGGTACGATATGTGACATCCATCAAGGCAGGCGTATTCTTATCTTCCAGCCCATGCCCCATCGGCCCGGGGGTACACTCCACCCGCTTATCATAGGTAAGCTGGTTAATCCTGCTTTGCCCCGTTACCTCCGCGTTAGCTGCCTGGATATGCACGTTTACAACTCCCTGTTCCATATGCTCCGAAGAAGTTTGATTAAAGGGCTGTACCGTTACGTCAAAAGAAGTAGTTTCGATTACGGAGGGTACAGTAAAATCAAGCTTGCCCAAGCTAGGGAACAGGTATTTTTTAGTAATATTAGAAATTATATTTATCTTTCCGACACCTCCGCTCTTTGCGAAATACAACAAAGGCGGATCCAGTGAGAAACTGGTTAGATTACCCGGAGCGTTTTCATGCACATATTTGAGCATGAGCTTTTTCTTTAAGTTACCCGCCTTCAGATAGATTTCTTTTTCCACCGACGCGGAAGGTAAAGTATTCCAGGCCAGGTTCACAACCGAACTGCCCGCGGCTCCCGAAGCAGGAGTGGCCGTAATTCCGGATCCATCGCCTGTCTCTATTTCCCAGCCTTTACCGTAGTTCGTGTTCAAAGAGAAGTTAGCGGTATTGAGATTCTTATAAAAATACAATTCGGAATCGCTCACCGACAGGAAGCTCTGACCGTCGAAAATAATATCATTCTGGTTCAGGTCCAGAGGCAGAAGTTCAACGGTCATGTTGGAAGAGACACTGTTAAGAGCATCATCCTCCGTGGAGAAACCGGAGCCTTTAACGCTCGTAATGTTGAAACGGTAAAGCTTGTTGCGGAGAATATCGGCATAACCCTTATCACTGCCGAAATCACGGAAGTCCAGCCGGTACCACCCCGTATAAGTAGTGCCTGTCCCTCCTGCTGCGGGAGCCGTATATTCCCCTTGAACCAGGATACAGGTACGGTTTGCATCGAAGTCAGCCTGGGACAGATTCATATCCTGCTCGAACAGGTAAACGTCCCGCTCGCTGGCATGGCTGCCCGCGGGAACGGTAATCTCGTAAGGGGTGATAGTTTCGCCATCCATCGGGATACTGGGTCTTTTTATAGTGATGACTTTGTCCGTACCCGTACCGGTAGTTTCATAGGCAGCCATATTGGGCATAAGCTGCCCTTTATCTTTACTGTGGTAGACTTTAATTTTCTGTAGCTTGAAGTTGGTCAACTCCTGTGACGTGGAGTGTAGTTCCTTACCGTTATAATTGAGTCCCACATCCACACGGGCAAGCATACGCATCAGTTTAAGGGTGGCAACAGAGGCGGACGGAGCGCCGGGCGTGGGAGCGCTGAAGGTAAAAGAGTCCTCAGCCCACATAGGGATTTTTTTCGAAGGGTCCCACTTCGTGTTAACGGTCAGCAGCAAGGCTGTCCGGATGTCATCCTCGTTTTTATTTGTGCCATCTGTCACCACGAACTTCTGGTCAGGGTCACCGATGATATCCTTTGAATTGGAAAATAGCAAGAACTTCAACTCTTTACCGTCAAGGCTATTGGGGACTTTGACTGTGAAGTTGCCCTGGGTGCCCTCCACAGGACGGTGACAGTTATAAATATAGGTATTGTCATCCGCCTGTTTTTCAAGGATAAGTAACTGAAGCTCGTCCTGATAGCTCCCCTCAGTCTGATCGGACATGTTTCTGGTAGAGGGGGGAAGAATAGCCTCCCCTTTGATAAGTAATTTGACCACTGCCTCGGAGGCATTCGGGCCGGGCACTCCTACCGGTAGGTCCGGATTAGTCTCTTCTTGCGAACAGGAGAGCACAAAAATCCAGCCCAGCAGGAAAGCAAGTATCGGTTTTAGCATATGTAAACTACTATTTTTCATATCAAATTATTATAGATACGTTGAGAAAACTGTTACCATAACTGATCAGGAAATATCCTGGCCGTTGTCAATAATTTCCCAACCGTTTATTTTTATCGCAATGGTCGGACCCTCGAAGTCCAGTTCTATCTCAAAATAATCCTCCTTATCCAAGTCCATATAGGGCAGGTTCATAAGAAGGCTGATCAGGTTACGCTGATAAAGGATATCTCCCGTGTCACCATCTTTAATGTAAAAGACAGGATTGCCGGAATCGATAAGGCGGAGGACCGATAAATCAGAGATACTAACCTCTTTATCAACTTTTTTTTCGTAAGGTTTATAGGTAATATCTGCAGCGTCCTGAGGGACGGAGTTGTCAAAGTGATATTGCCAGTTGCTGGAACGGATGCCGACATCCAGCTCATGGTAAGAAACCCCTGCGGGTAATCCCGAGGTCTTTACCTGTATTTTATTCGTGTTTTTCACAAATTCAAGTGATACCTCAGAGGTTTGTCCCTCTTTTAAATCAATGTTATATTCTGAAGTATGAAAAACAGGATTTAAAGGACGGGAAAGGGTATTCAAGTCTTTATCCAGTGCCACAAGCATACGAAAACGCTCCAGCTCGGAACCGGGTATCATCTGCCCCGTGGAAGCCCGCGTAATGTCTTTGCGGGTAAAAGAGTAATCTCCGTGTACGTCTCCCCAGGCTACGACCGTATACTTTCCCGGAGGAACTTGCAGGAGGTAGGTGACACCCGGAGCAAGCTGTCGACCCGTTTTCTCGTAAGAAGAAAACAGACTGCCACGCTCGTCAAAGACAAAAATATGAATCCTCTCACAGCGCTCGCCCTCGGAAGGATAACTCAAAGCAAGACGAATACCCAGACAACGGTCGTAGTTGTCGGTAATACACGAATGCAGAAAAAGACAAAGCAGAAGAAGATACGGAAAGATAGTTCTGGAAAATACCATAGGAAAGAATATTATTGGGAAAATAATACTGCGGATCACTCCGCAGTACTTATTACTTGTTATTCCGAAAAATGAACTTACTCTATTTCCTGACTACTAACAACCAGGCTCCAAGGCTCAACCTGAACGTTGATATTCAAATCACTCTCAGTATTTTCGGCATCAGGGCTATCAGGGTCAGGGCCCGAAGGCTTATCGTTTCCTTCTCCTTTGATGGTAGCAGTAATGGTATAGCTGGAATTTTGCGCAGTATTATAAGCTGTCAGGCCGGATGAAATACGCGCTTTATAATATTTGGAGCCCTGTACTTCTTCCCAAACATTGGCATCGTCCGCTTTTTGCTTTTCTATTTTAGCTTTCAGGACAATGATAGTGCTCTTTTCAGCAGTACTTGCAGCATTGGGCAAAACATAGAAGTTACTAAAAGTAAAATCATTTGCAGATGTCACCACGTCTTTGTCCCGATAAATAAATGAGAAGTCTGTTGCACTTGCTGTCTGATGATCATTATCCGGTGTGAGCACGTTACCTTTCAAACCATCCTGAACATAGTTGGCGTCGCCAAAGCCGTATGGCAAAACATAGGTAGTCGAGGCTGTACCATTCATTGCAAATGGCTGTATATGATCCGCAGAACGGCGAACAGTAATCTCTTCAACCGTTTTAATCCTAAGATTAGCCTCAGTTGACGCTTTATTTACCTTAAAGTTCACTTTGGCCAAATCTCTTTTCAAACTTACCGCAAGAACGGTTGCTCCTGTGCTGTTCAATGCAGGAACCGTTGCAACACCAGACATGATGAACCTTCCAGTCGTTGTTTCAAGCTTTGAAACATACGACTTGTCAATAGCTTCTACAAAATCGTGAAAATTAACCGTGCCGCCGTTAACATCATTAGCGAGCCCTTCCGCACCTGCTTTAGTGAGGTAATCAGTATTCGCAAGAACATACACTTTTGAACCACCTTCTACATGTTTAACAACAGTACTGGTTTGACCTTGTGTTAGCTCTACAACAATGTATTTATAATCATATGTCTGACTTGCGGCATCAGGCCCGTCCACATCGGCTTTTACAAACACAAAAGCATTGTACAGGGTATTTTCAGTTCCCTCCCCGGGCGCTGTTCTTGTACCCGGCCCTGTTCCGGACACCAGCGAAATCTTCAGTTCATTAACGACATCGCCTCCGGGCTGCCCCGGACCCACCTGCGGAGTCAGACCATCCTCGTTAGAGCAGGAAGCAAACAATACAGCCAGCGCACCGGCATAAAAACAACTCTTCTTCATGTTAATACAAATTTTTAAATTAATAAATGATATATAGAAATAATTAAAAACTTATCAGCACCTCTGAAATAAAAAATATTATAATCTCAACAAAAAGCACTAATATTTATTTCATTTTTTATACAATTAGACTCTAATACCGGAAGATGATCAGCAGCCAAAATGCAACTACTTACTCTATAATGAACTGCTGACACCAAATGACACAATGCAAACAATAAAGAGAAAACAATATCTTTCTATTAGATAATAGAGAGACCTGCATATCCTTGATTTGTTTTTGATTCATTTTTTATCTGGGGCAAAGATACGGTAGATGCGACTTATCTTCTTTTCAAAAAACTCCACAATGATTCAAAAGTAGAAGCTTTTATTTAAAAGTATTATGTAAAAATATGTTTTACAGTGTGTTACTCTCTACTGATTTTCAGCAACTCCCCGGGTGTACACTCCAGGTAAGTCCTACAGAAACGGTTGAAGTGCGTAGGGGAACTGTATCCTATTACATCCATAAGATCCTTAATTGTTACCTGCGGTTCACAGGCTTTTGCCCGTACAATGTTCATTTGTTGTTGCAGCATCCACTGTTTGGCTGTCATTCCAAAATCCGATTTAAACTTGTCATAAAATGAACTTTTACTCAGATGGGACATGCTGATCAAATTTTCGATACTGCCAGCTTTTACGTAATTCGATAGTATAAAGTCCTTAAAAGAAAGTACTTTTCCAAGTATCGGATATAACAGATAGCTTACCTGTTCTCTTGTATAAAACCCCCTCAGCAAAAGAAAAAATTCCTTATGTTTAATTTCGAACAGATGCGCGCACTTTATTCCACTTTTCAGATAATGAATCATCTGCTGCACAAATTGAGTCAGGGGCTCCCGAAATGGGAGGGGTGAAAAATCATACTCTATTCTCAGACAGTATCTTGAATAGATCTCAAATGTCACCGTATCACAACTGTTCAGGGGCACATGAAAGTGGAACACAAGTACTTTTAGCGTTTCCAGTGCCCGTCCCTCAAATACGCTGGATTTGGGTATGAGCACCATCTCTTCTGCTTTAAAAACCCTCTGCGGATAAAATCCCGAACCTATGGAGCAACTCCCCTCCAAAAACATGAGTATATAATTCTGGGTGATCGAATCTTTTTGAAAGTAAGTCCCGGCAGGTATCTCTTCGTACCTGAATCCGGTTTGAGGAGAATTTACATAGTTGACACATGATAAATGTTCCTCTGCGTACAATAATTTTTTTGATTTTCTTTTCTTATTCATGATATTTATGTTATAAATGGTTGATTATTTCACTTTTGTTTTATCGGTAGTAGATCCTAAGTGATAGCTTAGCGGCAACTTCAGTTCTTTTTATCTTTTCTCTTTTATCCATTTGTTTATTCTCCGTATCATTGTTTTAGTTAACATTCCATTGGACTTAAAAGAAAACACTCTTTTTGCTGTTCAGAGCACTCCTCTATCACTTTAAAAGGATAATAAATAATTTTCTTTTGCCTTTAATATTCAGTTTAGTAGTTGAATTTATTTTAAAACTAAAGTCATAAATAACCCACCACCATTTGAAAAGAGGGGCAGTTTTCAGCCGGATATCAATTTATAGAAACTTTCCTTCTTTCTGCAGTTTGGTAAATATGTAAAAAAATAACCCACAGATCAACACATTGAATATGTCCATAATTCTTTTACAACACATTTCCAACACAAACTTTAACATTTAAGCCTATTTAATGAGATTGCGCGAATTTGATTAATTAAGAAAGCGTATCTGAAGAGTATTTAAGAGACCTATCTACCTCCATTTCAAACCATATCCAAATTTTCATTGATATAAAACATACGTAACACTCTAAATTAGGTGCCTATTGAAGAGTCTGATGCAACAAATCGTACCTGTTATGATAATCACTTAGCAGTAATAACACCGCATTTCAGTTGTTTCATTTTATACAAAAAAGCATAATAGTATAGAAGTAATTTTAATCTATTACAGCGACGTTATCTTACTGGCAAAGTCTTTCCATCCTTTCTCGGTTTTATATCGTTCTACCGATCCGGCAAAAACCGAAATTGTGGTAACATCATTCGGAAAACCGTACCACATAACATCGAACACTGCTTGAGGAGGATTTATTGCTTTTACTTTAACTTCTTTAATACCCGTTTCACCAAATGCAGAAAAATGTATCTTTACTACATTAGCAGGAATAGTTAATTGGCCAACTTTCCTATTTCCACCCAGTAAACCTTGCTCCAATATCCGGATACTTTGCGGAATTTCGAAACGAGTTAATTTTGGACACCCTTCAAAGCAATAAGTTTGGATTATAGCATCAGGATAGTCATCGGAAACGGGTCCATAGGTTATTACATCTGTCAGTTCAAGACAATGATAGAAAGCAGCTCCCGCTATAATTGCAATTCCGTTAGGTAGTTTAGCAGTTTTAATACCACTCTCGCGAAAAGCTTCACGCCCGATTATTTTCACATTCTCAGGTATTTCAATCACTTCCAGTCGGGAAGTATTAATAAATGCTTGTGATCCGATTTCTTTCAGCCCTTCAGGCAATAACACTCTTTCAACTCCGGTATATGCAAAAGTACCGGTTGGAAGTTTAGTGATTTTTGTGTGGCTCAGATCTATCAGCTTTAAGTTGCGACAGTGATAAAAGACATCGGCTTCCAAATGCTCCAAAGTGGAAGGAAAGATCACTTCTCGAACAGTTGAAGCAAAAAAGGCATCCTCTCCGATCGATTTAAGCCCCTCATTGAGCACTACTTTAATAATCTTTTTTTCGTAAAATGCTTTCTTAGAAACTGATGTCACATGATTCGGAAGCACGATCTCATCATAACCATTTAAGACTTCTGACAAGACACCATTTTCTACACGTACAGGGGCAATCTGGATAGGAAAAGAGACCTGCTTATCTTCTATAGTTATTACTACATTCTGCTCTTCGACAGGAATTGAAGAAGAGAATCCACTTATATGTTCTATGCCAACATTGACAGGACGCTGCTTACCATCATCATAGTTACCAAGCACTTTGAGTCCACTTAAGTCTATATTTTCTTCCAAAGCATAGACTCTTTTATCAGGAAGTTGCTTTATAGATAAACTTTCAAGCAAAACTTCGGTTGTCGTTTCTCCAGGCTCCCATTCATTAATACTACCGGTCATTTCTACCTTCAAATCATCCGCATTTATAGTGATATCGTATGTATACTTTGTTCCCGGAGTGAACTCTTTTAAACTTTTCATTGTATAATAATAGTTTTTTCCATTATTAACGATACTAAAAAGTCTGGTCCCTCCAGCAACGATCTGTGGAATAATGATAGCCTTATATCCCGACTTGCCGTCATAGATCATTGGAGTTATCTCTATCGCATCGCCCTGAACTTGGGCGAGTGCTCCATCAACCATATTTAATTTAACACCAGGTTTGGTTCCGGTAATCTTCACGATCGTATTTTTTAATGTAACTCCTACCCCAGCCTTCAGATTAATAATCAGTTTACTCAAACAGTGATTGAATGTCAAGGAAGGAATTGATGTAGAGGTTGTCGCAACATTTAGCAGTTTTGACCATAGCAAATCGGATTTCCTAACTGCTTCGGAGAGAGATTGATCGTGCTGTACGAAGAATGACATTAACTGATTTGACGCAATTTCTGTTGCCGCATCATATGGAGCATAAGCATAAAAGTCTACATAGCTGATTTCTGGAGGATACCGAGTCACTGTTTGAGGTCTGAGAGCTCCTTCTTCCTGACAAGATAAGAAGAGATTGTCGAAAGTATTACCCGTGGGTTTGAGCGAAGACTCCGTACCTATCTGGGTGCGCCCTACAATATACATTCCAACCCGCTCTCCAGGCTGCAAGTTCGTGTATTCAGTGGTGGAACTATTGGTGCGTGTTTGAGCACTGAACATAATCCCTCTTTTTTCTTTAACTTCTTCTTCAACTGCACATGAAGCAAACAACAAGACTATGTAAGTAAGTAGTATCAATTTTATTTTTTCTATCATACGCATAATTGAGTGATTTTAATGTTTTCTCAGTGTATAAAGTTTTATTCTATAAGATTTTGAGGGCAAAAATAGTCACATTACAATTATTATTATTTAAAAAAAATCCGAAATAATTTCAAACCACGAGGGAGAGGGGGGAGAGGTATTTTCCATGCTTGATGTAACCAACGCCTGTTGAGAGACGTTTTCTTCTCTACTTTCAAACAATTGTCTAAGAAAATTTTGGCCAATGAATAATTTCAGATTTTTTCATAAAGAACATAAAGATCAAGTCACTACATTTGCATTATTTAAAAAAAACAATTTCTGTATTTATCAATTTACCCACAACCATTGAATATGAAAAATTGCAAATTATGGAAAAGAGCGTCAAATGAATACGCCCAACCAACACTGAAAACAGAGGATATGTTGGAACATATCCTGATAAAAAGTATATAATACAGACACAACGCATCTATTTTATCCCTATACCGCACGCTGCAGGGTAGTTTTCCAACAATCAGCTTAAACCTTATCAAAGCCATTCCGGAATTCGCCGATACTATCATTGAGGAACATTTTGCCAACAGAGAAATGAAACTCACCTGTATTGCAGTGTAACAGTAGCCATATCAAACGATATGGTCTGCTGCTCCACTATACTCTGTCAGGCGATGACTACATCGAATTACAACAAACATTCGTAAACCAATGATATATGGAGATTGTGGTCTCCCTCTCCAATTTTCAGAATTACAGAATGACCTGCTTACTAACAACTAACGTCCACTTAGAATGCTAAAGGACTACTTCAAGAGCAAAAATTGAAACAGGTCTCATTTATTATAAAATTCAATAAACCTGCATCTTTTACATTATATATTAAAACTAAATCCGCCTCGTAAACAACCGAAGGCACTTTAAATATACACATAAGGGAGCGCAAAGGTTATATGAAGCGTATTTATAAAAAAGAATTACTATCAATATAGGGCCACAGGAAATAATTGAGAAAGAATATATAAATTATGCAAATCAGTAGTTGGCCTACTGATTCACATATAATATATGTTGATGGCTAAAATACACAATCTGGTATTCCCTTATAATCCCTTCATGTTGGCAGGATGGTTGCATATGACAAGAACACATAACATTAAGAGACTATCCAATAAGTTTGGGCAGTCTTTATACTAGAAAAAGAGACCATCTAACTTTTTGTTGTTAGACAGCCCCTTCATTGTTAATTTTCTACTAATCAACTATTTTCTAATCCACTAAAAATAACAGAATTGGACTATTTCGCAATGGTCAGTTCTATTAGGCTAATGTGAAATCTTTAAGTTATTTCGTACTATGCGGACATTATTAGGATCGCGTATCAAATTTCTGCGGAATTCACGATACGACATTACATCATATTGCGGGATCTGGAATATCCACCAACCTTCCCACCAAGTATAATCCGTATGGACAGCACCAAGAATATGACCTAGTTCATGTGCCAAAGTTTTAGGTGCGGTTATAGGGTTCATAGCGGACAGTCCAAATGCACGTGGGTTCGATTCTCTGTCCAACTTATAGGTGTCTAATGCTCCTAATCCGACTATATTTTCATTATATCCTCCGTAAGAAATAAGAATAAATATATCCTTATCAATCCTGTCTGACCAGTCATATCCCTTTGATTTACTATCTTTCACCCACTTTCTAAACTCATCAAGTGTTTTAGAAGCGTCTGAACCGGCAGTAAAGTTACTATAACGAGTATAGAACTCTACCTTGACGTTCGGATTAAGATCCTTAATCATAGCACGGGTATCATTTTGCTGCCAGGTTACTTCATGTTGAAATCCCGAATATCCCTTATGACGGATTAACCAGATTCTTAGTACATCTTTAGGACGGTGGCCGATTCTTGAACTCCTAGTTTCAGGCATTCCACTTAAACCTGAAAACGGAACTTCATTTTTCATTTGAGGCTGTTCAAGAATAGTCTCGGACAAGTGCAGAGCCTGATTTATTGATATTGCATTGTTCGAATGAAGGACCACTTTGGGAGAATCTTCATCTAAACCACGTGTTTTTACGAGCTGATTCACTTCGCTGGTCAATATCTTATTATATTCTGCAACATACTCTTTGGACTTGTGTACTAAGTAATATTGAGTTGTTGTTGCTTTATAATTTTGTTCTGTTATCAGATCACTAGTAAAAACAATGTACTGATCTGTTAAAATCATAGAAATAGAATCATTGCTTAGCAGCAATCGTTCGCTCCCCTCCGCCTGAAAACAGCTGTCAGCTCCATTGTTCTTAACAATACGTGTAAAATCAGGAGTCACCAGTTTGATTGTTCCAGCAGAACGTAGCTTAGAAACGAAGCTATCAAAATCTTCCACTGCTTCATTCACATTTAAAACAATATCAGGAGTTTCCGCCTGTGAGACCATAGAAGGAGGGTCCGTAAATTGTTCATTAGTGCACGAAGACACGAGCACAACTCCCAAAAGAAAATTGACGATTATTCTTTTATTCATAACATTTCAATTTTAATGATTATTTCTCTTTTAATATCTAAGCAGGCTCTTGGTGTTAAGCTTGATCTGACCACACATTGTGGCGTCTTGTATGCTCCCTCTACCATCACGATATCTTCGTCCCTGCTATAACCATTCATCCTGTCGTTTTCTATGAAAACTTCAGCATAGTTATTACTAAAAAATCGATAAATTATTCTGTTTTCTCATAATTGATTTCATTTAAAATAGATTATAAAAATGGTACCTTATAGCTATAGGTTTGATGTTAATCCTTAGATATGAATTTTATTCATCCTTATCATGCAGCAAATATAAGCCAATGGCCTTTAATTTATATTCCAAAAAAAACCAAAAGGATTCGCAAATCCTACAAAGTAATAAATTTAGTATTGTTTCCAAATAAAAGAGGTACTTAATAGAAGTACATACCATAGAGGTTATACTTGCAGGTCGAGATCAAATGCATTCGTTTAAAAAGGAAAGAGGTTACATTAAGATAAAAAAGATTTTTAGTGCAACCTCTTTTTTATGTTTAGATTTTAAGTCAAAGGTGAATATTCCACATGCCTTTTCAAGTGAGATAAGTGCGGAAGTATATTCTTTCATCATTTAAAGATATTCCTACTATACTATATAAAAGTTGGTACAAAGGTACTCGCTTCCCCATATAGAGGAAGTTAGAGAAACCTTAGAGTTCTATTAAAATTTAATTCGAGAGTGGATACTTCTTAGTGAAGAAAAAGCAAGTCTGAAGTTCCACCTTTCGTGGAAATTTATTTATCTTCTAAGTATCGCTACCACTAAGTCCCGACCGCCAGCCAGACTGATAGTCGTGACCGGAATTTGTTTTTTTAGAAAAACAGCAGTATATCCCGGCAACGCGATGCGTATACACTGATTATCCTTTTTGTAAGGACACGCTCATGGATTGAGACGAACCATGTATATCTTATGCGAGCCCTGTCCCCGATAATCAATACCTGTTTCGGGTTGTTTAGCCCAGCGTTTCAACTCCTGCGCGGCCTTGTCACGCAACAATCCCGTTAAGCGGCAATAATCCGCCACTTTCATAAAATGATTCACGGCCAGATAGTCTTGTGCCATCTTGAGCCGTTCCTGCTCTGAGTAGAATTGCGAAGAGTGCCTGAACTTCCATTCCGAACGCTCCAGCATACAGTGGTCTCCTGTTTCAATGATCAGTTGTTTGTCAGCACGAAAATTGATATTCTTTACACAGATGCTCATAGCATTACGTTTTTTACCACCTTTCTCACCGCTCTCACGCTCGGTTCCGTCACGTAACCCCAGTGAAGGAGTAAAGATACCCAGTCCGTCGATTTTCACTGAATGTCCCTGCCCCATTTCATAGGCAATGGCTTGCGCCAAAGCCTTCGTCAGCCCAATAATATCTCCCGGGGTAAAAGAACTTGCATAATTAATGTGTGAAGCAATGTAATTTAAGTCTACCTGCCCGGACAGCTTCATGCGCGGGAAAAGGATTTTCTTGTCTTCCTCATTGGGAAGAGTCAGTTCTTGCATTTGATATTCAGCCATAGCTCGCAATGTTTTTAAAAGGTGAATAGAGAAAACCGATAAAGAGTGGGCTTGTCGGAAGTAAAGGTAAAAACTTGCCAAGTATGCCGGACAAAGTCGCTCCGGCTACTTCAGTAAATGACCTCCCCTTAGGCGATAAGTTCATCTTGCGTCGCAAGATGTGCATCTTAGCAGCTAAGATTTGCATCTTGGCCGCTAAGATATACATCTTGCCTGCTAAGATACACTCAATTTGCTTTATAAACAAACTTTAAGTACTACTTTCATATATTTATCGGTTGTACTTTTGCATTTTCTTTTTTATCCTTTATTCCTTTTTTTGTAACTGCTTGGTGTCTCGCCTATCTGCTTATAGAATACTTTAGAGAAATGGTATTGATCATAAAAGCCAAGTTGTTCTGCTATTTCTTTTATTTTCAAGTCTGAAAAGTCAAGTAACTGACAGGCCTTTTGTATTTTCAATTGATTGAAGTAATTTAAAGGAGTGTATCCGGACTTCTTTAAAAACACTTGTCCGAAATGCGAAGATGAGTAGTTGACACTGCCGGCTATATCATCCAGCGAGAGTTTCTTTTCGATATTCTTTCTCATATAACTGATCGCTTCCTGAGTGACATCTCCTTGTTTGGCCCGATTAATTTCTCTAAACTGTGAAACAAACTTGAAGGAAGCTATAAAATGCCATAGACACAGTGTAGTGTATTCCAGGTTTTCAATACTATATCCCATTTCCAGATTCTGGTAAATTTCTTCGAACAACTGCATCCGATCTTTAATACGTGCGTTGGGAGATTCATCTATTTTATGCAGTTTGTTGTAGAATGAATTAAACAAATGACTTTTTTCTCCGGTGAAATGCAACCAATATATACTCCATGGACTGTTTTCTGAAGCGGCGTAAATGTGTGGCAAGCCCGCTTCGATAATGAAGAATTGGTCTTTGCATACTTTCTGTCTTTGACCGTGAATGCTATACCAGCCCTCTCCCTCAGTGCAATATATAAGAATGTGCTGTTGCGAACCATATCTTCTGGCTCGATAGTGTCCGGTGGCATGTGGATAATACCCGATATCCGTTACATACAACAAATTAGTCAGCTCGTTGCCGACCAATATTTTTTTTATAGCTTCAGGAAGAACAATCGCTCTTTGATTGGTAAATCCTTCTTTTTTGCGTTCCATAGTTACACTCTTTTTGCAAATATACATCTTTATTATAAAACGAGATATTTTTCGACTCTTTTTATTGAATTAATCTGAAAACACTGGTTATTAGGGTATTTCTAAAGATAATCAATGATATAATCACTTAAAATTAGAGATTTTATACATCATAACAGTCCTTTCTTACATTTTCAAGGTTATATTTTCTTAGCTATTTTGCAATGTTGAAAGATCAGCTATTTGTAATATTTAAAATGTAATAATATGAAAAAACTACTATTTTCTTTATTGATCATTATTCTGTCGACATCATGTTCTTCTGAAAAGAAACAGTTGGATATTTCCGGAGAGTGGACTGTCAGGCTGGACAGTACAGATGTTGGAATAAAAGAATCATGGCAAGGCAACCTGTTTGAAACGCCCATGCAGTTACCGGGTACAACTGACGATGCCGGACTTGGAACCCTCAATGCCTTGGAACCTACACTGTCAAAACCCCAGTTATTATATCTCACACGTTTGCACAATTACGTAGGAGTTGCATGGTACTCAAGAGAGATCTCGGTCCCTGCCCAATGGAATGATAAAGAGCTGTTTCTGGATTTGGAACGAGCCTTGTGGGATACTCAGGTTTGGGTAGATAATAAGAAAGTCGAAGGACATGAAGAAAGCTTAAGCACGCCACACCGCTACAATCTGACTCCTTATATGACATGCGGTAAAAAGCATATTCTGACCATACGCGTCGATAATCGCAAGCGTTATGATATCTCCAATGGTATGGCACATGCATATACAGATCATACACAAATTAAATGGAATGGTATTTTAGGAGATATGACTGTCCGGGCCATGGAAAAAATACGTTTAGAAAGCATACAACTATATCCCGATGTAAAAAACAAACAGGTAAAAGCCGTTATTTCGTTTTCAAACAATACACCTGCCGCAGAACATGCATTGCTTTCGATGAAAGTATCTGCAAAAAACGACTCTCAACAACTTGAAGAGCAGGTAAAAAAGATGGATGTGAAAGCCGGAGCCTCATCGGTTGAGTTGCTTTACAACATGGGAGATAACCCGATATTATGGAATGAATTTACTCCTGAAATGTATCAGGCTACGGTCACATTGGAGGCCAATGGAAGAGTATCAGAAATAAAAGAAGATTTCGGTATGCGCCAATTGGAAACAAACGGTGATAAAATGTTGATGAACAATAAACCTTTGTTCTTAAGAGGTACATTGGAGTGTTGCATATTCCCATTAACCGGAACTCCTCCAATGAATAAAGAAGGCTGGCAAAAAGTATATGCCGCAGCCAAAGAATATGGGCTGAATCATCTCCGTTTTCATTCCTGGTGCCCTCCCGAAGCAGCTTTTGAAGCAGCGGATGAAATGGGATTTTATTTACAGGTTGAACTTCCTGCATGGGTACTTACAATTGGGCAGGATTCAAGTGCCGTACGCTTTTTAAGAGAAGAAGCAGACCGGATTATCAAAAATTACGGCAATCACCCCTCTTTTTGCCTTTGGAGCCTGGGAAACGAATTGCAGGGAGATTTCACCATTCTGTCTGCAATGTTAGACGAATTGAAAGCAAAGGATAACAGACACTTATACGTAACAACTTCGTTTACGTTCGAAGGCGGACATGGCGGATGGCCGGAATCAAACGATGATTTCTTTGTCACGCAGTGGACCAATAAAGGCTGGGTACGGGGACAGGGAGTTTTCAATCAACTATCCCCTACATTCGATAAAGATTACAGTGAATCGGTTGCAGGTATACAGGTCCCTCTGATTACGCACGAAATAGGACAATATTCGGTTTATCCGGATTTAACCGAGATTTCCAAATATACCGGAGTTCTGAAACCCTTAAATTTTATGGCTGTGAAGAATGATCTTGAAAAAAAGAAATTACTTGATAAAGCACCCGATTATTTAATGGCTTCCGGAAAGTTAGCCGCAATCTTATATAAAGAAGAAATTGAGCGTGCATTGAAAACTGATGGAATCAGTGGTTTTCAATTACTTGATTTACACGACTTTCCGGGACAAGGAACAGCACTCGTCGGACTATTGAATGCCTTCTGGGAAAGTAAAGGAATTATCGACGGTAAAGCCTTCCGGGAGTTTTGTTCACCGGTGGTGCCGTTATTGCGCTTTCCTAAAGCAGTATATAAAAACGATGAAATGTTTCAAGCTAAGATCGAGTTATGCAATTACGGAAACGATATTCTGACAAACAAAACACTGCATTGGGATATTCTGGATAAAGGACGTTCTGTAAAGCATGGTGAAATACAAGTAGGAGAATTGAAATTTGGTTATAATGGAAAATTGGGTGAGATATCGGTACCCTTGACAGACATACAGAATGCTTCAAAACTGGAAGTGTGTGTAAAAGTAATCGGAACAGATTATGTAAACAGATGGAACATATGGGTTTATCCTGAAGGAGAAAAAGTAGAATGGGGTAATGTGAAATATACCCGTAATTATGATCAGGCCATGGCATGGCTGAATGAAGGGCAAAAAGTCCTTTTCAATCCGGATTGGAAAAAGATGAAAGGTATCGAAGGCAAATTCGTACCTGTATTCTGGAGCCCGGTACATTTTCCGAATCAGGCCGGGACAATGGGAGTATTATGTAATCCGGCTCATAAAGCATTGGCTGATTTTCCGACAGACATGCACACCGATTGGCAATGGTGGGATTTAAATAAGAACTCCAAAACCATGATAACAGATAGTATACAGGGAGGGACTCCTATTGTAGAAATGGTCGATAACTTTACTAATAATCGCCGTCTGGCTTCTTTGTATGAAGGCAAAGTGCATGGAGGCAAATTGGTATTAGCCACTTTCGATTTGCAATCTGATTTAGAGAACAGACCGGTAGCAAAACAAATGCTTGTTTCATTACTGAAATACATGAATAGCACAGATTTCGATCCTACAATCATTGAAAACTTTGAGGAAATAAAAGACATGTTCGATAGGAATTCGAAACAACCCGTATAGAAGAAAGGAACTGCGTTAGATTCGGAGATATAATCATTTTTGGCCAAACTTGATATACTTAATTTAATGACATTTATTTAGTTAACGTTAATTTTATGTGATTGGATAATTAAAAACATGAAAAACATGAAAGTGAAAAACAATTGTAAGTTACTATTGGCTTTATTGCTGTCTGCCGGGTTTGCTCCCTCGGCTGTCTTTGCAACATCGGGCAAGCCTAATGTTGTAGTAAAAGAGGCTTTTCAGCGGAAAAATACAATTTCCGGCAAAGTGACGGACGCCAATGGAGAGCCGGTTATTGGAGCCAGCGTCGTAGAAAAGGGAACCACTAATGGAGTCGTGACAAATTTAGAGGGGACTTTTCTCTGTCTGTCCCGGATGGTGTGATAGTCGTAATTTCATATATCGGCTATAAGTCTCAGGAAATAAAAACGTCTTCGGGAAAATCGTATAATATTACTTTGAAAGAAGATTCGGAGGTTTTGGATGAAGTCGTGGTTGTGGGATTCGGTACCCAGAAAAAGGTAAACCTGACAGGGTCCGTCAGCGTTGTTTCAGCCAAAGAGTTGAAAGAACGTCCGGTGACCAATGCGGCACAAGCATTGCAAGGTATGGTTCCGGGACTACGAATCACACAGACGAACGGTAGCCTGGAAGATAAACCAAGTGTAAATGTTCGCGGTACTACCACTATCGGACAGGGAACCAGCGGTGAACCTTTGGTTTTAGTTGATGGAATGGAAGGTGATCTTAATTCCATTAATCCTCAGGACATTGCCAATATTTCTGTTTTGAAGGATGCGGCTGCATCATCAATATATGGTTCACGTGCACCATTCGGTGTAATCTTGATCACAACCAAATCAGGAAGCACGGAAGGCAAAACCCAGGTAAACTATAATAATAGTTTCCGCTGGGGAAACCCCATTAATATGAACCATATGATGAATTCGGTTGATTTTGCCAGTTGGATCAATGATACCAACACCAATGGGGGAGGTGGAATCTACATCAACAATGATCGTATGAAAAAGATTGTTGCCTATCACAATGCCAAACCTTATGGACCTGCGCAACGTATAACCGAGGATGGAACGATCTTAAACTCTATTGCAGCCGGGAATGATGGATATTGGCAAGATGGTTACGATAACGGGATAGATGATATTGATTATTATGATATGATCTTCAAGAAGTGGACCTTCTCACAAGAGCATAACTTTAATGCCAGCGGAGGAACCAAAAAGCTGAATTATTACGCTTCATTCAGTTATCTGGATCAAGGTGGTTTTATGAATTTGGGGGAAGAGGGATTATCACGTTATAATGGCACCGCAAAGATTGCTTCCGAATTGACTAAATGGCTGAAGTTTGATTATACGATGCGATTTACCAGGGAAGATTACAAGCGGCCGGCAACAATGACCAGTGATCTGTATAGGGATATGGCACGTCAAGGATGGCCTATTTTACCTATGTACGACCCAAACGGTTACTATTTTTATGCCCCCTCCCCCCTACTAGGATTGGAAGAAGGAGGAGTCGATCAGACTCAGACGGACAATGTATACCATCAGGTGAGCTTTACCCTTGAACCGATAAAGAATTGGATTACTCACGTAGATTTTAATTATCGTATAAAATCGGCTAATAACAACTGGAATAAGCAAGTGCTTTATAATCATGACGCCAATGGCAATGCCTATGCGTGTGACAAATCGTCGAATGTACATGAGAGTCAGTATAAAGAAAATTATTATAATTTCAACGTATATACAGAATACACTCATCTGTTCAACCAAAAGCATGATTTTCATGTGATGGGTGGCTTTCAGGCTGAGAACCTGAAACAAACTCAATTCGGACTGACACGTAATGGCATCATGTTTCCGAATAAACCCCAGGTAGACTTGACTAACGGTCTGGATTACGATGGAAATCCGGTTACCCCTTCTGTTAACGGATCTCGTAATGAATGGGCCACAGCAGGTTTTTTCGGGCGTGTCAATTATAGTTATAACAGTAAATATCTTTTAGAAGCAAATCTTCGTGCAGATGGCACTTCACGTTTCCGCAAAGGAAACCAGTGGAAAACGTTCCCCTCTTTCTCTTTAGGATGGAATATCGCACGTGAAAACTTTTTCGAGCCTTTGAATAATACGATCGATGTACTTAAGCTTCGTGCCTCCTATGGTTTATTGGGAAATCAGAATACAACGAACTGGTATCAGACTTTCCAGACAATGTCAGTGGGTTCTTCGAATGGTGGATGGTTAATGAACGGAAGTAAGCCGAACACCGCTTCCGCTCCGGGTCTCGTTTCAGCCGCATTGACTTGGGAAACAATTGAGAGTTATAATTTAGGATTGGATTGGGGAATATTAAATAACCGCTTGACGGGAACATTCGAGTGGTATATCCGTGACACAAAAGACATGGTTGGTAATGCTCCCGAGCTACCGGCTCTATTAGGAACAGCGGTGCCGGTTACGAATAATACGGACTTGAGAACCTCCGGATGGGAACTTACGATTGGTTGGAATGACCGGTTAGAAAATGGCTTTACCTATGGCGCGAAATTTAATATCTCGGATGCCCGTACGAAAATCACACGATACCCGAATAATCCGACTCAAGCAGTCAGTACGTATATTGAAGGACGTTATATCAATGAAATCTGGGGATATAAGACAGTTGGTCTCGCTAAAACCGATGAAGAGATGCAGGCTCATTTGGCAACAATGCCCAATGGTGGACAGAACGCGTTAGGATCTGATTGGAAAGCAGGCGACATTATGTATGCTGATCTAAACGGCGATGGCAAGATTTCAGGTGGTTCGGGAACATTGAATGATACCGGAGACTGGACTGTAATAGGTAATACAACTCCTCGCTATCTGTTTGGTCTCGATCTGAATGCTACTTGGAAAGGTTTCGATCTTCGTATGTTTTTCCAAGGAGTCATGAAACGTGATTACTGGCAGGGAAGCGCCTACATGTTTGGTGCAACCAGTAGTGGAATGTGGCATTCTACCGGCCTTGAAGGTGTAGATGATTACTTCCGTAACGATAACACATGGTCGGTTCAGGAGGGCTATCAGAGTCCTAATCTTAATTCGTATTTACCTCGTCCATTGTATAATGATAAGAATCTACAGACTCAGACTCGCTATTTGCAGAATGCGGCTTATATTCGTTTGAAAAATCTACAGTTAGGATATACATTTCCTACAAAGTTGACTGCCCGGTATGGAGTTCAAAATTTACGCATCTATTTCTCCGGAGAAAATTTGTGGACCGGAACAAGTCTGGTTGACCAGTTTGACCCGGAAACAATTTCCGGTGGTTCAGGAGGCAATGGCTATCCTTTATCAAGAACTCTGTCATGCGGATTAAGTGTAACATTTTAATGGAAAACAATTATGAAACTCAATATTCTACAATTTTTAGCTGTAGCCGTACTGGCTACTTCAGTTGTTGCGTGTGAAGATTTTTTAGATAAGCAACCACCTTCTTATGTTGTTCCTGAAGACTACTATCAGGATGAAAACCAGGTTCAGAGTATAGCTAATCAGCTATACGCCGACATATTGCCCTCTCATAGCGGAGGTTATGGTACATTTGGATATGACAACCATACAGATAATCAAGCTACCTTTTCTGCGGACGGAAAATACGCAACAGATCAATGGAAAGTAGGTCAGACCAATGGTAACTGGTCGTGGGATAATATTCGTAGTATCAATTATTCTTTGAATACGATACTCAATTATTACAATAAAAATGGAATCGCCGGTTCAGACCGTAACATTCGTCAATATATTGGTGAGATTTACTTTTTTCGTGCTTACAGATATTTCAGTATGCTTCAGCAATGGGGCGATTTACCCATATTGAAAGAAGCTATGCCCGATAACGAAGCGATTCTGGTGGCAGCCAACAAGCGCAGCCCACGTAATGAAGTGGCTCGTTTTATTCTCACAGATTTGGATAGCGCACAAATATATATGAGTGATAATTTTGATGATCGCCATAACCGATTGTCACCAGATGTGGCTATTTTGTTGAAATCACGCGTAGCATTGTTCGAAGGTTCGTGGCTGAACTATTTTAAAGGTACTGCTTTTGTTCCGAACGGCGAAGGCTGGCCCGGTAAAGCTAAAGATTATAATGCGAGTTACGAATATCCTTCCGGCAATATTGATAATGAAATCACCTACTTTTTTACAGTAGCGGCAGAGAATGCGGAAATCATCGCTGATAAGTACAAAGGACAATTGACCTCAAATACGGGATTAGTGCCTCAATCGGAATCAGATCCTGATAATCCTTATTTTAGTATGTTCGGCAACATCGACATGTCCGGATATACGGATGTTTTATTGTGGCGTGAATATAGTAAAGGGTTAGGTGTTATGAACCAGGTGGAAGTTCCTGTTCAGCACGGAAATCATGGCATTGGCTTGACCCGTAGCATGGTTGAAGGTTTCGTAATGAAGGATGGTAAGCCCAGCTATGCTTCGCATGACGGTTTTTCTTATAATGATGAGACGCTGGCATTGGTTAGGAAAAATGCCGATCCTCGTTTGTACATATTCTTAAAAGAACCAAATCAGAAAAACTTATTTAAGAATATGGATGCAGAAGAAAATATGGGTGTGGAGAATGAGCCCTATCCGGTCATCTTATCGACTAATGCCGAGAAAGGCTATAGCACAGGTTATGCTCTTCGAAAAGGCGGTACTTTTGATAAAAAGCTTTGTGGTAATTATGAAGGTTATACCGGATCAATCGTATTTCGTGCCACAGAGGCTCTATTGAACTATATAGAAGCTGAATATCAGTTGACGCGCAATATCGCTTCTGGAAAAATATTGGAATATTGGAAAACGATTCGTACAGTAGCGGGCTTCAAAGGCGCAGCTATTGATCCACAAGTGACCATTGATGCGACAGATATGACTAAAGAAAAGTTGGATTGGGGAGCTTATTCCGCCGGAGCATTGCTGACTGACCCTGTGTTGTATAATATTCGTCGTGAACGTCGTAGTGAATTGATGGCGGAAGGTTTGCGTTGGATGGATTTGATACGTTGGAGATCATTGGATCAAATGATTACAGAACCATATCATGTGGAAGGATTCCATCTTTGGAACACTCCGATGGAACAGTGGTATGTCGATCAGTTGGTTGCTGACGGTAGTTCATCGGCAAATGTCTCAAATGCCTGTTTAAGTGAGTATCTCCGGCCTTATCAAAAAAATATGGGATCCGAAAATTTATATAAGGATGGTTATACTTGGCATATGGCCCATTATTTACAACCATTGCCAATTAAACAATTCCTGTTGACAGCTTCTGACCATACATCCGTCCATTTATCTCCGCTGTACCAAAATCCATATTGGCCCACAACACCGGCAATGCCTGCAGAAAAATAAAAGGATAGTGATCAGTCTGATTGACTTTTCCTGAAATCAAGCTCCATCCCAAGCGTATAGATTATACTTTGGATGGAGCTTTTTTATAATAACAAAACCGGAACATATTTTCAAGAACAGAAATAACGATAAGTTATGGGGTATAAATTTTTTAATTGCTTGCGTCCCGATTTAAAGTGCTTACTTTGTGGTGTACTAATAAAAACACTATAAATAAATTCATTTATGTTAAGTGAAAAAAGAAACAGTATGCTTCACGGGGTCTTGTTAATAGCCCTGTTTTCATGTGCAGCCTTTTACATAGGCGACATGGAGTTCATAAAGAGCCTCTCTTTCAGTCCGATGATTGTAGGTATTATTTTAGGTATGCTATATGCCAATAGCCTCAGAAACAATCTTCCGGAAACATGGGTACCAGGTATTCAGTTCTGCTCAAAACGTATCTTACGGATAGGCATTATCCTTTATGGTTTTAAATTGACTTTTCAGGATGTGCTGGCAGTGGGGCTACCTGCCATATTTATCGATGCCATTGTAGTAGCTACAACTATTCTCGGAGGTATCTTAATTGGACGTATGCTTAAGATGGACCGTGGGGTCGCACTACTGACTTCCATTGGTAGCGGCATTTGTGGTGCAGCCGCTATTTTAGGGGCTGAATCGACCATCCAGACCAAGCCATACAAAACTGCAGTAGCTGTGTCCACCGTAGTTATTTTTGGTACTCTGTCAATGTTTATCTATCCTATATTATATAGAAACGGAACTTTTATGTTGTCGCCCAACGAAATGGGAATCTTTACCGGTGCTACGCTACACGAAGTTGCACATACGGTAGGTGCGGGAAATGCGATGGGAAAAGAAATTTCCGATGTTGCCATTATCGTGAAAATGATCCGCGTAATGATGCTGGTTCCGGTACTGTTGATCACCAGTTTCATGGTATCCAGGGCAGCAGTGAAAACAGGCGGACAAGGCGGCCGCATGAAAGACATATCCATTCCATGGTTTGCCATCGGTTTTCTGGCAGTTATCGGTTTTAATTCTTTTGATTTACTGCCACAAGGGTTGATCACTTTCATCAATAATCTGGATACTTTTTTGCTTACCATGGCGATGACTGCATTGGGAGCCGAAACCAGCATTGACAAATTCAAAAAAGCTGGTGCCAAACCATTTATACTTGCTTCCCTGTTGTATCTATGGCTGATTGCCGGAGGATATTTTCTGGTTAAATTCCTTGCACCTGTTTTGATGTAAAAAAGTACCTTCCCGGATTCCGAAATGCCTTCGAAACTTTTCCGGTTGAGTTTTTGCAACTTTGTTGCACCTGCAATCCGCTACCTTTGTATCATAAACCTAATAATAAACATGATTATGGGACAATGCAAATGTGAAACGAATGCAAATATGCGGGTCAGAAATTGCCAGGAAGCAAATGGCTTCATAGGCGAATATTGGAAAGTAATGCTTTCATTGGTGATGTTGGTAGCAGGCGGTATAATGAATCAACTGGATATTGCTTTTTTCAAGGAAAATACAGTTTCTTTGGTTTGGTATGTATTGGCCTATCTGCCTGTCGGCTTACCTGTGATAAAGGAAGCATGGGAAAGTATTCTCCAGAAAGATTACTTCAGTGAGTTTACGTTGATGTCAGTCGCAACATTAGGCGCTTTTTATATCGGGGAATATCCGGAAGGAGTTGCTGTCATGCTGTTCTATTCAGTTGGTGAATTATTTCAGGATCGAGCAATAGACAAGGCTAAACGTAATATCAGTGCCTTGTTGGATGTCAGACCCGAAAAGGCAATGGTAGTGAGAAGGAACGAGATCGTTACAGTCAATCCGAAGTCAGTCTTTATAAACGAAATTATCGAAATAAAAGCCGGTGAACGTGTACCGTTGGATGGAATTATGCTTAACGAAATAGCAGCATTCAACACAGCGGCCCTTACCGGAGAGAGTGTTCCACGAGATATTCGCAAGGGTGAGGAGGTACTTGCCGGTATGATTGTTACAGACAAAGTGATCCGGATGAAGGTGACAAAGCCTTTTGATAAAAGCGCATTGGCTCGTATTCTGGAACTTGTAGAGGACGCTTCTGAACGTAAAGCACCGGCCGAATTGTTTATTAGAAAATTCGCCCGTATATATACCCCTATTGTTATCGGCCTTGCCTTTTTGATTGTGCTGATCCCATATATCTATTCATTCATAAACCCGTTATTCGGATTTGTTTTTAATGATTGGCTGTATAAGGCATTGGTTTTTCTGGTGATTTCATGTCCGTGTGCATTGGTTATCAGTATTCCATTAGGATATTTCGGAGGAATCGGAGCAGCCTCTCGTTTAGGTATTTTGTTCAAAGGTGGAAATTATCTGGATGCCATAACCCGTGTCAATACAGTCGTATTTGATAAAACAGGTACTCTGACTAAAGGAGTTTTTGAAGTGGAATCCTGTGAAGTTATTCCAGGCGTTTCAAAAGAGGAACTGATACATATAATAGCTTCCGTTGAGAAAAATAGTACTCATCCGATAGCCAAAGCTATTGTTAGTTATGCCGAAAAGAAAAAGATTGGCCTTACTGCTGCTGAGAATATAGAAGAGGTTGCAGGTTATGGGTTAATGACTGAGGTTGACGGAGAAAAAGTGTTGGTCGGTAACGCCAGACTGTTGTCGAAATATTCCATTGAGTTTCCGGCGTATATTCTTTCGATAACGGAAACAACAGTCGTATGTGCTGTCGGAAATAAATATATAGGTTACATTACATTGTCCGATGTGTTAAAGGACGATGCAGCAGATACTGTCAGATCACTTAAAGAGTTAAATATTAAGAATATTCAGATCTTGTCAGGTGATAAACAGAGTATTGTTAGCATTTTTGCAAACAAACTGGGACTTACCCGGGCGTATGGTGATCTGCTACCGGAAGGAAAGGTAGAGCATATGGAAAAGCTGAAGGAAAACAAAGATAACCGGATTGCTTTTGTCGGTGACGGAATGAATGATGCTCCGGTACTTGCCTTAAGTGATGTAGGTATTGCGATGGGAGGGTTAGGAAGTGATGCCGCTATTGAAACCGCAGACGTGGTTATCCAGACAGATCAACCTTCGAAAGTGGCGACTGCCATAAAGGTCGGACGTTGTACGCGCCGCATCATCTGGCAGAATGTATCGCTGGCATTTGGAGTAAAATTGCTGGTAATGGTATTGGGAGCAAGTGGTATTGCAACTTTATGGGAAGCAGTTTTCGCAGACGTAGGTGTGACATTGATTGCCATAGTGAATGCTATTCGTATACAGAAAATGATTAAATGAGAATGGAAAATTTGTGTTTGAAGATATTAGAACAGAGAGGAATAAAACCTACTGCCATAAGGATGCTGGTTTTAAAAGCTATGATAGATGCGGAACAAGCTGTTTCACTTCTTGATTTGGAGAACAAACTGGATACTGTGGATAAGTCGAGCATATTCCGAACGATTACCCTGTTTGTTTCCCAACATCTGGCACATAGCGTAGATGATGGTACAGGATCTTTAAAATATGCGGTTTGTGACAGTGAATGTACTTGTGCCGTGAAAGATTTGCATACGCACTTTTACTGTGAATATTGCCATAAGACTTTCTGCCTTGAAAACATTCATGTCCCCGTAGTAGATTTGCCTGAAGGATTTGCCGTACGAAGTATAAATTATGTATTAAAAGGATGTTGCGCAGAATGTGCGGCAGAGCTGAAAAAAGGCCATTAAAAATAAAAGCGCATTGATATGATCTATCAATGCGCCTTCTTAAAAAAGGTAGTATAATTGTTATTACTTAATCAATTCCACAACTACTGCACGGTTCCAGTCATCATTTTCAAATTTAGTGCTGGTACCTTTGAATTCTGTAGTGATACGATCTTTAGCAATTCCGTACTTATTGACAAATACCTCTGTCACTGCATTGGCACGTCTTTCAGAAACAATTCTGTTAGCTTGTTCCGAACCACGTTTGTCGGCGTAACCAGTTAGACGAACACGGATTTCAGGATTTGCTTTTAAGAATTCAGCAATATTGAAGATACTTACTTCCTGTGAGAGTTCAATTTTACTGCTGTTGAACGGGAAAGTGATAGTACTTGGGAGAGCCTTGATTTCTGAATTATCAATTACGGTTTCTTCTTTGATAACCTCCGGCTTACGTGCTTTCAACTCAGCTATTTCGGCTTGTTGTGCAGCATTTTCTTTTTTCAAAGAAGTATAGTTTGCCTCTAAGTCAGAATAGTTGCTCTTAATTGCATTGTACTGACGTGAAGAGTAACCTTTCTTGAAACCGGTTTTTCCGAAACGGAAAGTAACGCCGGCTGTCAGCCCACTGATTCCATCGTTCGGGAAACCGCCGCGAACTACCATATCGTCGTCTAAAATAGCTCCCTGGTATTCAACATTGATATCGAAACGCTTTGAAATACGGTAGCGTGCCTGAATACCTGCATTGATTGTAAATGACTGGTCACCTTTGCGGATGAATGCTCCACCGATACCTGCAAAAGGAACGATGTCAAAACGACGATTTTCTTTATAAGGAGCGAAGAAATTGATCAGTCCAAACATAAAGTCTGCATGAACGGCACCATATTGATAATGTAACATTGAATTAGCTCCAGATGTAAATCCATGCAATGAGCCACCTGTACCCTGCAAACGAACTCCCCAATAAGGGTTGAACCATTTACCTACCGAAAGAGTTGGCATAAAAGTTATAGTGTTTCTGAATTTTGCATCTTTAGAGTTTTCAGCGTAGAGAGACTGCGCACCAAAGTTTAAAGACATATACCAATTATTCCAAAATCCATTACCTTCGAAAGTTGTTTTGTACCCCGGAAGGCGTTCTGCATCATTGTTTTGAGCGAAAACGCTTGTGCTCATCAATGCTGCTAATGCAAACATAATAATACTTTTCTTCATTTTTTCTAAATTTTAAATTGGTTTGGTTAAACATTAATAGTTAATTATTCGCCAATAATTGTTTTATCGATCCGATTCATGTAAACCGGTTTTGCAAAAACAGCCGCAAAAATATAATTTATTTTTGTAGCTTGCAAATTTCCGAAAGCCTATTTCTAGGAAGTAATTTTTGAATTAAATGCAAACCTTTGTAAAATAGGTATTTATAATTGGAATAGAAAAAGAGCGTTTAGATCGCTTTGCAGAGCTATTCACATAAAATTGTTTCTCAGCAGATTATAATAATTAAATAGGTATAATACCAATATGAAGCTCTACAAACAAAATGAATGGTTTGTTAATTCCTTATGTTCCGATTTTCATCTTTCATAACTTCTCTTATCAATCTCCACTTGAAGAACGATGCACTTACAATGTTTATATTTTAAAACTCACATTTTCTTAAGGTATTATGATTTGTCCTTTCTTCCATAAACTTTTTCTATTTCTATTAAGTTATTATAATCAAAAGATCATTAATATGAATCAGATAAGAATTAAACGTGTATATGAAGATCCTTCGGAACAGGATGGCTATCGTGCACTGGTTGACCGGCTTTGGCCTCGTGGAATGAAAAAAGAATATTTAAAGTATGATTATTGGGCGAAGGAACTGACTCCCTCTTCCGATTTGAGAAAATGGTTTCACGGAGATATCTCAGAACATTGGGAAGAATTTGCGGCAATGTACCGGAAAGAGCTTGAAACCTCCGATAAAGTAGCTGATTTTTTAGTCCGGATACATCCTTATAAAACAGTCACTCTTTTATATGCTTCTAAGGAACCGGTTTATAATCATGCCCGTATTTTACAGGCGTTTCTGGAGGATCGCCTGAAAAACTGATTTCTTATAGAAACCTATGCCAACACGAATCTTTTTTGTACTTTTGCGCCATCTTTTTAAAAACAACATCAAAAAAGAATCATATGGGAGGTTTTTTCGGAACAGTCTCGAAAACGAGCTGTGTGACCGATTTATTCTACGGCACAGACTATAACTCACACCTGGGAACAAAACGGGGAGGACTGGCGACATATAGTGAAGAACAAGGATTTATCCGTTCGATCCACAATTTACAAAGTTCATATTTCCGGACTAAGTTTGAGGAGGAACTTGATAAATTTAAAGGAAATGCCGGTATAGGCATTATCAGTGATACAGACGCACAACCCATTATTATCAATTCACATCTTGGCAGATTCGCCATTGTTACAGTCGCAAAGATCACCAACCTCAAAGAACTTGAAGAGGAACTACTCTCACAAAACATGCATTTTGCCGAACTTAGTTCGGGTAACACCAATCAGACTGAACTTATTGCTTTATTGATTATTCAAGGAAGAAACTTCGTTGAAGGGATTGAAAACGTATATAACCATATCAAGGGATCGTGTTCCATGCTTCTGTTAACAGAAGATGGAGTGATTGCCGCACGTGACAAATGGGGACGTACTCCTATAATTATCGGTAAAAAAGAGGGGGCTTATGCTGCTACCAGTGAATCCAACAGTTTTCCGAATCTTGATTTTGAAATAGAACGTTATTTAGGTCCCGGTGAGATTGTCCGTATGCACGCCGACCGTTTAGAACAGCTCCGTAAGCCCAACGATAAAATGCAGATTTGTTCATTCCTTTGGGTATATTACGGCTTTCCCAATTCATGCTATGAAGGCCGTAATGTAGAGGAAGTGCGTTTCACGAGCGGAATGAAAATGGGAGAACAGGATAATTTTGACGCCGATTGCGTTTGTGGAATCCCGGATTCGGGTATTGGACAGGCGTTAGGTTATGCAGAAGGGAAAGGGATTCCTTATCATAGAGCCATTACTAAATATACTCCCACCTGGCCTCGTAGTTTTACTCCGAGTAAGCAGGAATTACGTTCTCTGGTGGCAAAGATGAAATTAATACCTAACCGTGCAATGCTTCAGGACAAGCGTATCATCTTTTGTGACGACTCCATTGTACGCGGTACGCAGTTGCGCGATAATGTGAAAATACTTTTTGATTATGGTGCAAAAGAAGTACATATGCGTATTGGATGTCCACCGCTGATTTATGGCTGTCCCTTTATTGGGTTTACTGCTTCAAAATCAGATATGGAACTGATCACCAGACAAATAATAAAAGACTTGGAAGGAGATGAAAACAAAAACCTGGATAAATATGCTACTACCGGTTCACCGGAATATGAAAAAATGGTAAGTATTATTGCTGAGCGTTTTGGACTTTCTTCCCTCAAATTCAATACGATTGAAACACTAATTGAAGCTATCGGACTGCCAAAATGTAAGGTCTGCACCCATTGTTTCGATGGCTCCAGCTGTTTCTAAGTAGCTATTAGTGACTAAATATAGAATAATGTATTAAAAAAGAGCCGTGAATTGCTTGGCAGTTCACGGCTCTTTTTTTACCTTTACAGGCGTGAAAAATAATAGATTAGCAAATTATTAATTCTTAATGATATGAATTTAGTAGAACGTTTTTTAAAGTATGTAAGCTTTGACACACAGTCGGACGAACTGACAAGACTTACTCCCAGTACTCCGGGACAGATGGTATTTGCCGAATATCTAAAGTCCGAATTAGAGTCTTTGGGGTTAGAAGATATAACATTGGATGAAAACGGTTATCTTTTTGCAACATTGCCGGCCAATACAGACAAGGAAGTACCTGTTATCGGTTTCATAGCACATATGGATACGAGTCCCGACATGAGTGGAAAAAATGTAACTCCACGCATTGTAGAAAAATATGATGGTTCGGATATTGTACTCTGTACCGAAGAAAACATTGTGCTTTCACCGGCTCAATTTCCCGAATTGCTTGATCACAAAGGAGAAGATCTGATTGTCACCAATGGTAAAACCTTATTAGGAGCAGACGACAAAGCAGGTATTGCCGAGATTGTATCAGCCGTTGTCTATCTGCAAGAACATCCCGAAATTAAACATGGCAAAATCCGGATCGGTTTCAATCCGGATGAAGAAATAGGTGAAGGTGCCCATAAGTTTGATGTTCAGAAATTCGGATGTGAATGGGCTTATACGATGGATGGAGGAGAAGTCGGGGAATTGGAGTTTGAAAACTTTAATGCCGCTGCTGCCAAAATCATTTTTAAGGGACGTAATGTACATCCGGGATATGCGAAACATAAAATGATTAACTCTATTCGCATAGCCAACCAATTCATCACCATGCTTCCCCGGCATGAAACTCCGGAACATACTTCCGGATACGAAGGATTCTATCATCTTATCGGTATCCAGGGGGATGTAGAGCAGAGTACTGTATCCTATATCATCCGTGACCATGATCGCAATAAATTTGAAGATCGCAAGAAAGAAATAGAGCATCTGGTAAACAAGATCAACGCAGAGTTTGGTAAAGGTACCGCCACTCTTGAGTTGCGTGACCAATACTATAATATGCGAGAAAAGATTGAGCCTGTGATGCATATTATCGATACTGCTTTTGCCGCAATGGAAGCTGTAGGCGTGAAGCCGAATGTGAAACCAATTCGTGGAGGAACGGATGGAGCCCAATTGTCATTCAAAGGTTTACCCTGTCCTAACATCTTTGCAGGTGGGCTGAACTTCCATGGCCGCTATGAATTTGTTCCGATCCAGAACATGGAAAAGGCAATGAAAGTCATTGTGAAGATTGCTGAACTTGTAGCTTCTAAATAATCATTATTTATATAATTCTTAAATTCTCATTTCATGAAAACCACTCCATTTACCGAGAAACATATCGCACTTGGTGCTAAGATGCACGAGTTTGCAGGATATAACATGCCTATTGAATATACCGGTATCATTGACGAACACCTTACTGTCTGTAATAGTGTCGGTGTTTTCGATGTCTCCCACATGGGTGAATTTTGGGTGAAAGGGCCTCATGCATTGGCTTTTTTGCAGAAAGTGACCTCAAATAACGTGGCAGCTTTAGTGCCGGGCAAAATTCAATATACCTGTTTTCCGAATGAAGACGGCGGTATTGTTGATGACCTGCTGGTCTATCAATATGAACCGGAAAAGTATTTATTGGTTGTCAACGCTTCAAACATAGAGAAAGACTGGAATTGGTGCGTCTCTCACAATACAGAAGGAGCCGAACTGGAAAATTCTTCTGATAATATGGCGCAACTCGCCGTACAAGGTCCGAAAGCTATTCAAGCTCTGCAAAAGTTGACAGACATTAACCTTTCCGATATTCCTTATTATACATTTAAGGTTGGTGAGTTTGCCGGTGAGAAAAATGTGATTATTTCTAACACGGGATATACCGGAGCCGGTGGATTTGAACTTTATTTCTATCCTGATGCTGCCATAAAGATCTGGAATGCCGTTTTCGAAGCAGGAGCCGAGTTTGGCATTAAGCCGATAGGACTTGGCGCACGTGACACACTTCGACTTGAAATGGGATTTTGCCTGTATGGCAATGATCTGGATGACACTACCTCTCCTATTGAAGCCGGACTTGGTTGGATTACTAAATTCGTGGATGGCAAGAACTTTACAAATCGCCCAATGCTTGAAAAACAGAAGGCTGAGGGCACAGTCCGCAAACTGGTAGGTTTTGAAATGATCGACCGTGGTATTCCCCGACATGGTTACGAACTGGTAACAGCCGAAGGTGATAAGATCGGGATTGTGACTTCAGGCACAATGTCTCCAACCCGTAAAATCGGTATTGGCATGGGATATGTAAAGCCTGAATATAGCAAGGGCGGTACGGAGATATGCATCGATATGCGTGGCCGTAAGCTGAAAGCTGTGGTAGTAAAACCGCCTTTCCGTAAATAAACATTGAGAAAATAATAAGTTGAAATCCCTCTCTGCCTCAAAGGACAGAGGGGGATTTTTATGTAAGTACAGAGGGTACACTATCATGAAACCGACCCCGCTGAATCAGATCAAGCGGATCACCCACCACGACACTTTATAAAAGCTCATCCAAATGGTCCTTCCGTACATCCACCAATGATAAAATCACTGCAAAACAGCTGCCTTTCCCCTTCTCTGAATGCACTTCTATACGCCCTGACAATCGCTCGATAATAACTTTAGAAATAGCAAGTCCAAGACCGCTTCCCTGTTCAAATTCGTCTGTTTTATAAAAACGGTCAAAAATCATCATAAGTTCCTTTTCATCGATTCCCTTACCGGTATCTTTTACATATATACAAACTTCATGATGTTCTTCGTCCACTTTGCATCCCAATATTATATGACCATTTTGAGTAAACTTATTTGCATTATTCAAAAAGTTGGAGATAACCTGAGTAAAACGGAAACGATCAATATGCACAAGTAAAGGAACCGGATTACCCAATTCAAGATGAAACTGCAAGGAAGGCTGAATTAACGGCTGATACGTCAGATAAATCTCTTTCATAATCTCTGTCATATCCCATTCCTTTATTTCGAAATCCAGACTTCCGGAGTCCAGACGGGATATTTCCAGCACATCATTAATAAGCTTCAAAAGCAATTCATTATTATGATTGATGATATCAAGCATACTTGCCTTTTCATCCGGATCTATCTCTTCGGAACCTTCGCCTATCAACACATTCGTAAATCCGACAATTGCATTGAGCGGGGTACGAATTTCATGACTCATATTATTAAGGAAAGATTGTTTCAATTCAGCTTTCTCAGCCATTTGTTTAGCCAGAATCAACTGATGCTCACGTTCTACCGCCTCCTGAATATTCTGCATGATACCTGCCAGCATCATCTCGCCTTCTACATCTTTCAGACTCCGGCAGCGCAATTCGTACCATTGATATTCTTCCGTTTCATCAAAACAAAAACGTGCCCGTTGTATTTGCATGCCCGGAGATTTGTAAAGTGCTCCGTAAAAAGAACTCAATAACTGAGAATCATCGGGATGTACATACTCTAAAAAGGTGCTTCTCTTAACCCTTCTTTTTCCCATACCTGTCAGACGCGTATAATTATCATCAAACTCAATGTCATCTCCCTGCATATTCCATAATGAAATCTGCCCTCCGTCGGCAGAAAGAGTCAACCGTTTGTGTGCTTCTTCCAATATTTGTAAGTTCTTACGTTCTATCAGAGAACGTCGGCGTGTACGCAACAGGCTGATTGATATGAAAATGAATGCAAGAATAAATAGCACACCCAATAAATAAACCTCCTTTCGGTAATGGTCATAGAACGGATAATTAATAATACGCACATCCTTTGCCACATTTCCAATATCATAACCATTATAGGACGAAAAGACACTCCAATCCAGCACATACTCTTTCTCCAGATCCCTTATCTTAGGCATACCTATTTTCTCTTTATTCATTAGCCGGACGGATAAACCGGTAACAGCTTGTGCAGAGATCTCTTCAGTAGCCATATAACCACCTACAATTTTACTCCCATCTCCAAATCCCTCGCGTACACAACTGAAAGAAGGTATATTCAGAGCATTTACTATCGGAAGCGATACCAGATCAAATTTATCAAGTAAGAATGCCTTCCTCTCTTGCTCAGATTTCGAATTTTCCATCATAACAAGCAAAGAAGCACCTTTTATGTACCGGAAAGGGCAGAGGCTCACAGTCAGTTCCTCCTTTTCTGATTTATGATTTGCGACAGCAGGCATCAGACTGTAATACTCTATCATTTCTCTCATTTCCTTGTATTCATACTCCATAGAAAACGCTGACTTATGCCCCCAAATCTGCACATTCTTTCTGTCGATAACCCGATTCAGCAAGTCAAAAGATTTATGCCCAAGAGCAGTTAAATCAATATTATAAACAATCTCCATATTTACATGGGGTTGCAAAGACTTTATAAAATCCATATTGCGTTTAAAGTCCGGAGCATCTCTCAACACATATACCTTTCTGGATTCATACTCTTTTATAAGATTTTCATCAGGGAAATGCACGTTGCAGGCTACCACAGGAATAGAATAGAGAAGGCGATGACGGGTCGATAACAAAGAAAAAGCAGCTTGGTCCCCTACCGCTAAAATAAGATCTATCGGCTTAGTTTTCAGAATTTCAAGATAATTACCTATATGTTCCATTTCGACTTTCTGGTCGAAACGGTCACAATCAAGGTAAAATTCATCAAACACAGGCTCTATACCCTGCGCTTTAAACTCTTGTTTTACAAGTTCTTCAAAGCGTCCATGCCCGATTTTATCTTTTGAACAAGAATAAATAAGAGAAATGTTTTTTTTAATCCGATGATTTGTGACATACCACTGTTTGGAATTATACCCACATAAGAAGACCCCCAATAAAAGAATGAAGGCAAAAATGTATTTGCATTTAGGGTCTGTGAGTCTCATAGCTTATTTTCTACCGGTCAAAATAATATAATTTCCATCAATACGGCAATGTCTGATTATAAAATGGTAGCATTATTATACCTTTTTATTCACTCAGGTGTTCTGGAAATAAAAAGTATAAATAGTAAAAAGCCTACAAGTTGTGAACTTGTAGGCTTTTTATCCACTTACCATCCGATAAGTTTGCGGAGAGACAGGGATTCGAACCCCGGGTACCTCGCAGTACAACGGTTTTCAAGACCGCCGCAATCGACCACTCTGCCACCTCTCCAAAACTACTTTTCAATAGTGCTTTTCTCTTAAAGCGCTGCAAAGGTACGAATCATTTTCAAATCTGCAAACGTTTCGGCATTTTTTTTCGCGAAATAATCGTATTTTTGCGGCACATTTCAACTTAAAGCGTTATACAGATAAATAAGACAGTACATGATATATCCCCAGAATTTTGAGCAAAAAATAGGATTCGACCAGATCAGACAATTATTAAAGGACAAATGTCTCAGTACGTTGGGAGAAGAGAGAGTATCGGAAATGAACTTCTCCGATCAATTTGAAACTGTTGAAGAACTGCTGAACCAAGTCACAGAGTTTGTCCGCATCATACAAGAAGAAGATAACTTCCCGGATCAGTTTTTCTTCGATGTCCGTCCATCATTAAAACGGGTACGGGTAGAAGGCATGTACATGGACGAACAGGAACTGTTCGACTTGCGGCGTTCGTTAGAGACAATCCGCGACATCGTACGTTTTCTGCAACGGAACGAGGAAGAAGAATCCGACCACCCTTACCCCAGCCTGAAAAGACTCGCAGGAGATATTGCCGTATTCCCGCAACTTATCACCAAGATAGACGGCATTCTGGACAAATACGGTAAAATCAAGGACAACGCCTCGACCGAACTGTCACGCATCCGCCGGGAATTGGCTAATACGATGGGGAGTATTTCACGCTCGCTGAACAGCATCCTGCGTAACGCTCAATCGGACGGATATGTGGATAAAGACGTTACTCCGACCATGCGCGACGGTCGATTGGTAATTCCGGTTGCTCCGGGTCTGAAACGCAAAATCAAAGGTATCGTCCATGATGAATCGGCCAGTGGTAAGACTGTATTCATCGAACCGGCAGAAGTGGTAGAAGCCAACAACCGCATCCGCGAACTGGAGGGAGACGAGCGTCGCGAGATCATCCGTATCCTGACCACATTTTCCAATACATTGCGTCCTTCCATTCCGGAAATACTCCAATCGTACGAATTTCTGGCCGAAATCGATTTCATTCGCGCCAAAAGTTACTTTGCCATTCAAACCAGCAGCATCAAGCCCAGTCTGGAAAACGAACAATTACTGGATTGGACCATGGCTGTTCATCCACTGCTGCAATTATCCCTTGCCAAGCACGGAAAAAAGGTAGTTCCCCTGGATATAGAACTGAGTACCAAACAGCGCATCCTCATTATATCCGGCCCTAATGCCGGAGGTAAATCAGTCTGCCTGAAAACCGTAGGACTGCTGCAATACATGTTACAATGCGGTATGCTGGTACCTATGCACGAACGCAGCCACGCCGGTCTGTTCGGCAGCATCTTCATCGATATAGGCGACGAACAATCCATTGAAGACGACCTGAGCACTTACTCTTCCCACCTGACGAACATGAAGATCATGATGAAGAGTTGCAATGAACGCAGCCTGATTCTGATCGATGAATTCGGAGGCGGTACAGAACCCCAGATTGGCGGGGCCATTGCGGAAGCTGTTCTGAAACGATTCAACATAAAGCATACTTTCGGCGTTATTACTACACACTACCAAAATCTGAAGCACTTTGCAGAAGACCATGAAGGTGTGGTAAACGGAGCTATGCTCTACGACCGCCACTTGATGCAGGCACTGTTCCAACTTCAAATCGGTAATCCCGGAAGTTCTTTCGCAGTAGAGATAGCCCGGAAAATCGGTTTACCGGAAGATGTCATTGCCGATGCTTCCGAAATAGTGGGAAGCGAGTACATCAATGCTGACAAATACTTGCAGGACATTGTGCGGGACAAGCGTTATTGGGAAGGCAAACGCCAGACCATCCGTCAACGTGAAAAACAGATGGAAGAAACCATCGCCCGTTATCAATCGGAAATGGAAGAGTTGCAAAAGTCGAGAAAGGAAATCATCCGCCAGGCCAAAGAAGAAGCCGAACGGTTATTGCAAGAATCGAACGCACGTATCGAGAATACCATACGTACCATTAAAGAGGCACAGGCTGAAAAAGAAAAGACACGCCTCGTCCGTCAGGAACTGGCAGAGTTCCGCGAGTCGATGGACAGCCTGACTTCCAAAGAACAGGAGGACAAGATAGCCCGAAAGATGGAAAAGCTGAAAGAAAAGCAAAACCGGAAGAAAGAAAAAAAGCAGAATGTTCCGAAAGAACAACAAGCTGCACAGCAAACTCCTCAAGTAGCTCCCATCACCGAAGGGTGTCCGGTGCGCATCAAAGGGCAGAGTTCTGTCGGAGAAGTGCTTGAGATCAACGGAAAGAATGCAGTCGTAGCTTTCGGCAGTATCAAAACAACCGTAAAGCTGGAACGGTTGGAACGAAGCAATGCAACTCCTCAGAAACAGGAGCCTGCTAAAAGCACTTTTGTCAGCAACCAGACCCAGGACAGCATGTACGAGAAGAAGCTGAACTTCAAGCAAGATATCGATGTGCGGGGAATGCGGGGGGACGAAGCCTTACAGGCTGTTACCTATTTTGTGGATGACGCCATCCTGGTCGGTATGAGCCGGGTACGTATTCTGCATGGAACCGGAACGGGAATTTTGCGTACCCTAATCCGCCAATATCTGCAAACCGTACCGGGTATCCGTCACTTCGCCGACGAGCATGTCCAATTTGGGGGAGCAGGTATCACGGTAGTCGATTTGGCATAAAAGAACAAAGAATATGAAGAATAACCTGTTAAGTGAAAGATTAGTTTATACCGGTGAGAGCCAGACTCCCACTCACCTGCATTTGTGTACCTACAATGCCCTCGAAATGCAGGAAGTATCGGGCACCGATTTCCAGGCTGTAGCCAATGCACTCAACCACGAAGAAATCAACTGGCTGCAGATACACGGGCTTCAGAATACCGAGCTCATCCGCGAAATATGCAGCCACTTCGAAATAGACTTTCTTACCCTTCAGGATATTCTGAATGCCGAACATCCCACAAAGATAGAAGAGCATGACAAGTATACGGTACTGATCATGAAAATATTCCGCTTCAACAACAGAGAAGAAACAAGCCCCGAAGATGAGATGGATGAATTGGAGCAGCAACAGGTGTGTATCATACAAGGGAGCAACTTTGTGCTTACCTTTCTGGAAAATGAAACCGACTTCTTCGATGACGTTACCTCCGCCCTGCACAATGACGTACTGAAAATCCGGAGCCGGCAAAGTGACTACCTGCTCAGCGTTTTGCTGAACAGCGTGATGGGAAACTACATTTCCACCGTATCCACCATCGACGACTCGCTGGAAGACCTGGAAGAAGAACTACTCACCATCAGTGACGGAAACGACATCGGCATCCAGATACAGGCACTCCGCCGGCAATATATGCTGATGAAAAAAGCCATTCTTCCGTTAAAAGAACAATACGTCAAACTGTTGAGGGCGGAAAACTCCCTGATGCACAAAGTGAACCGTGCCTTCTTCAATGATGTCAACGACCATCTGCAATTCGTATTGCAAACAATCGAAATATGCCGGGAAACGTTATCGTCTTTGGTAGACCTTTATATATCGAACAATGATCTGCGGATGAACGACATCATGAAGCGGCTCACCATTGTTTCTACCATCTTCATCCCGTTGACTTTTCTTGTCGGTGTATGGGGAATGAACTTCAAGATTATGCCCGAATTGGACTGGCGGTATGGATATGTATACGCCTGGATATTGATGATATTGGTAGGCGCAGCCGTATACTGGTTTTTCCGTAAGAAGAAATGGTATTAAGTTACCAAAAATCTTGAAAAAACAATTACCTTTGCGCAACAACCTAATTAGCTAATATGAAATCAATAAAAGAACTCTATCGCATTGGAACCGGGCCTTCGAGCAGCCACACCATGGGGCCTCGCAAGGCAGCAGAAATGTTCCTCACCCGACATCCTGAAGCAGCATCGTTCAAAGTAACCCTCTACGGAAGCCTGGCAGCGACAGGAAAAGGGCACATGACGGATGTAGCCATCATCGACACATTGGAACCGACAGCACCGGTAGATCTTATATGGCAACCTAAAATATTTCTACCTTTCCACCCCAACGGAATGAACTTCATTGCGCTTGACGCTGATGGCAACGAACTTGAAAACTGGACCGTTTACAGCGTTGGCGGAGGTGCATTGGCCGAAGACAACAAACAAGCTTCCATTGAAAGCCCGGAAGTATATGGCATGAACAGCATGACCGAAATTCTGGATTGGTGCGAACACACCGGAAAGAGTTACTGGGAATACGTGAAAGAATGCGAAGATCCCGATATATGGGACTACCTGAGAGAAGTATGGAATACGATGAAAGAGTCCGTCCAGCGTGGTCTTGAACAAGAGGGAGTACTGCCCGGCCCGTTGAACCTGAGACGCAAAGCCTCCACATATTATATCCGGGCCACCGGATACAAAGCTTCCCTGCAATCCCGCGGACTGGTTTTTGCCTATGCACTTGCCGTAAGTGAAGAAAATGCCTCGGGAGGTAAAATCGTAACGGCACCAACCTGCGGCTCATGCGGAGTAATGCCTGCCGTTCTCTATCATCTTGCCAAGAGCCGTGATTTCAGTGAGATGCGCATTCTTCGCGCACTGGCAACGGCCGGACTAATTGGCAACATCGTTAAGCAGAACGCTTCCATATCCGGAGCGGAAGTAGGTTGCCAGGGAGAAGTAGGCGTGGCATGCGCAATGGCTTCGGCCGCAGCCAACCAATTGTTCGGAGGCAGTCCTGCGCAAATTGAATATGCCGCCGAAATGGGTCTGGAACATCACTTGGGCATGACCTGCGACCCGGTGTGCGGATTAGTACAAATCCCCTGTATCGAACGGAACGCATACGCAGCCGCACGTGCACTGGACGCCAATCTATACTCGTCATTCACCGACGGAATACATCGCGTCTCTTTCGACAAGGTAATACAGGTAATGAAACAAACCGGCCACGACCTCCCTTCACTTTATAAAGAAACAAGCGAAGGCGGACTGGCAAAGGATTACAAGCCGATGTAAAAGGCCATTCTCCATAAAGCGCAAGAGGGTGTGCATGACTCACCACAGATTGCACATCCTCTTGTTCTTTCTATTCACGTGCCTCGGTCGGCAGATTCAACCTTTAAGTTCTGGGCCAGTGAGTATCGTCACCGTTGGTCACATCTTTTTCGTGGAGCAAACCGCCACCTTCCGAAAAGTATAAATCAATCTTCTTACCCTGTTCCACGGTTACCACAAATTCCGTATAAGGTTCATTCGGATATTCCAGTATCGCTACATCATCCACCACCCAATTGCTGTAACTCGACTCCATAAAAGCCGTCAGCACTGCCGGGGGCAGATTATTGATGCTGTTCAACTCGGTTTCCGTCATCAGCCAGGTGGCGTTGGCATCAAACCATACTTCCTTTTCTCTGCCGTCAGCCTGACAATCGGCTACGTAATAAACACCCTTCTGCTCCCACTTAATGGCAGTGGCATTGGGATAAAGCTTCTTCAGTGCATCCTGAATGGCCTGGCTCGGCGGAAGATATCCTGTATCGTCATCATCACCACACGAACTGAAAGCAAACACTACCGACAGCAGCACAGCTGCCAACAAACTAAATTTCAACGATTTCATAATCAAGGTCTTTTTTTAACAGGTTTATTCCAATTTATCAATATTCCGCTTTACGGAAACGGCCGTCTTTGGTAAACTTCAGACTCAAATCCGTATTAAGTTCGACTTCATAACCTCTGCGGTCACGTTCTATCTGAGTTACAAATTCAGAGTTATATCCATTGGACTTCAAATACTCCTTCACGAAGCCGGGGATAATCGATGCGGGAACAGCGGCTTTCTTACAATCCACTTCAATCCAGTTTCCCCGGTTATCGAAGTCGATCTCGGTTGCATTAGTCAACAACACATCGTACTTCTTTGTTTGCAGAATCTCATTTTCTATCTTAATATGCGAAATCTGCGGATTAGAAAAGTGCTGATTAATAAAGTTGCGTGCCGGAAGAGGCAGTGTCATCACGTCTTTCGTAATGATATCACCTGCAAACGCAAATTGAACGGCTATGATAGCCAAAACAAGAATAGATAGAATCTTTTTCATAATCGTTATTTTTAGTGTAAATAATAAGTTTCGGAATTATTTTACACTGCAAATAACGAGATAGAATCGGGAAAGATTTGGTAATAAACAAAAGGGTAAACTCTTTTTGTATTTTTTAACGGCCAGAAGTATCCTCCTCGTATACCTCTTCCAGAAGTTCTTCTTTCTTCATGCTGATCTTCCCATCGGTCGAGATCGTAATGGAGACGGGCACATACAAGTCCGTTTGCGGATAACAGATACTGGCGGCATAGACAAATCCCTCGGGAGTTGTTTTATCATAAGCAATTCCTTCCAGAATGGACTTTGCCATAAAGTCCTCTCCTATCAGAGACGCAAATTGTTTCTTGGTGAAAGTCCTGCTAAAAATACGTTCATTCCCGCGTGTCAGTCTCAGAACAATCTGATTGTCAACGTATGTATTTCCCATCTGGCTCACTACCCGGGGAAGTGAATCATTAGGGGTACGGGATATAAACGAATGGTACTCTTTGCCTTTGTATTTAATATCTATCTCACTCTTCCGGGCTGTCATCCGCTGCAAGCCATGTGCATCGGTGCTATCTTGCATCAAGACACGGATATCGCTCTGTTTCTTTTCAGCTGTACCGGAACACGCAACGATAACCATAAGCATTGTCAACCCAAGCAGATAAATAAGCTTTTTCATATTTGAATCATCTGTTTATTAAATCGTACGGCAAAGGAACAAAAAGCAGTGGAAATATACAAGTATTTCGGTAATTAGTAGCTGACAATTAGTGAGGAACCGGCGCCCTATACCGCTACGCCGGTCCATCACTGATCATCCATACTGAAATTTACTTTCTACCTCCTCTTTTCGGTCCGCGTTCGGCCTTCTGCTTGGTATAGGCCTCATACTGCTCCTTCGTCATTATTTTCTTCAGACTGGCATCGTAAGCCTCACGCGAAGCTTTCATCTCCTGCTGCATCTTTTCTCTGTCTTCTTTCGACATGCGGGGAGCTTTTCTTTTATCCTGTTTACAAGTGCAGCTGTCAGTAGCCTGACTCTGCCCCTCCTTACCTTGCCTCATTTCGGGTTTCATCTTTCCGGGACGTGTTCCCATCTTCTCCATCAGAGCCATATTGGCTTCCAACAGTTGTTTCTTCTGGGTTTCGTTCAAAGAGTATTCTTTCGCCATACGTTCAGTCATGCGTTCGGCACGTTCCTTCGGATCCAGATTCTGACCACCTCTGCGCGGACCTTGTGCCATCGCCATTCCCCCTACCATCAAAAGGACCACTAACAAAAAACTTATTCTTTTCATTGTTCTTTTCTTTTTTAAATTATCAAATAATCATCTGTCTTTTTTGTTGCAACTGTCTATATGACTAAAAAGTCAGATAGAAGTTTAAACGTGAATACAACTTTAACAAAACGCAAACTTATTTCTATTTTGATTAGACTACACCTGTCTGCGCTCTCTTTGCTTTCATATCACCTTCTCTTCCAAGCACCCTTCCCTCCTCTTTCCACGGCGAAGGCTTTAAAATGCCGTTCTGTCAAATTGATAATCGAATGGACCCAGATTTGCTTTTTTCCGGGCAAGAATGCAGTAGAACGTTTTTTTCGTCTCCTTTCCCAGTCAGCCTTTTCCGTTTTATCACCTTTAATCTCTATTTTCAGGCAAGAGAACACTTATTCTATAAGAATAAGAACAAAAAGGGTATTATTTAAGTCCGGCACTTCCCTTTTATCTGTTTCGGCACCTTCATAATCAAAGGTCAACCAGAAAAAAATCTCTCTCTTTTCATCTCTCAAACGGGAACAATATATGTAATGAGAGAAAACATATAGAGATATTCCAAAAAGAAGTAAGCATTTTCTCAAGTTGCTTACGTCTTTCGGACCAAATGCTTACTTCTTTTTCCGGAAACACTGGCTCTTTTGGATGAAAACACCGGCTTTCGCGCCGCCCAAGCCTGCTTCTTGAGGAAGAAAAACTCAGTTTTTGCACTTCACTCCCGCCGGTTTGATCCGAATCCTCAAAGGGCTTGTCAGCCAATCAACGTTTTTACTATCTTTCCGGAAGAGGACTAAAGAAATAAGTTACAATATGAACGTTCCGTCCTTATACCAGGCAAAAAACACATGGAGCTGCATACCCCATAAGATTTCATCTATCAGCCGATAAATATTATCAATGGGATTTTTTGTTGAAACGGGAAATTTTGCCATACTTTTGCAACGTAAACAAATAAAGAATGAATCTAAATAAGAAACAATTATGGAACCAATTATCAACTCACAGATGCCTGAATTCAAAGTACAGGCTTTTCAAAACGGAAGTTTTAAAACAGTAAGCAGCGAAGACGTAAAGGGAAAATGGGCTATTTTCTTCTTCTATCCGGCAGACTTCACATTTGTATGTCCGACAGAATTGGTAGACGTTGCCGAAAAGTATGAGCAATTCCAGGCCATGGGTGTGGAAGTGTACTCGGTAAGCACCGACTCCCACTTTGTACACAAAGCATGGCATGATGCTTCGGAAAGTATCCGTAAGATCAAATATCCGATGCTGGCAGACCCGACAGGCGTACTGAGCCGTGGCTTTGGCGTGATGATCGAAGAAGACGGAATGGCTTACCGCGGAACCTTCCTCGTAAATCCGGAAGGAAAGATCAAGATTGCCGAAATACAGGACAACAACATCGGACGTAATGCCGATGAATTACTCCGCAAAGTAGAAGCCGCACAGTTTGTGGCTACCCACGACGGAGAAGTTTGCCCCGCCAAATGGAAAAAAGGCGAAGCAACCCTGAAGCCGAGCATCGATCTGGTCGGTAAGATCTAAGCAGTAATTCTATGAAGACCGGCATCCCCCAATGCCGGTCTTTTTTACCCTAATCAATCTTCAATATAATGTTAGACTCAGCTATAAAAGAACAATTACGTACCATCTTCTCCGGATTGGAGGCGAAGTACACATTCGATATCACTGTCTCACCACAGCACGAAAGCCGCAACGAACTCCTGGACCTTTTGAACGACGTGGCATCTTGTTCAGAGAAACTATCTTGCCGGATCCATGAGGGCGAAGGACTGGAATTTACGCTTCTCAAAGACGACCAAAGGACGGGCATCACTTTCCGCGCCGTCCCCAACGGACATGAATTCAGTTCATTACTACTCGCCGTACTGAACGCAGACGGAAAAGGCAAAAACTTCCCGGACGAAGGGATTTGCAACCGGGTAAAAGCATTGAAAGGACCTATCCGCCTGACAACCTATGTGTCACTGACTTGTACCAACTGTCCCGACGTAGTGCAGGCACTCAATGCCATGACCACACTCAACGCCCGGATCCAGCACCAGACGGTGGATGGTGCCATCAATCAAGCCGAAGTAGAAGCCTTGAAAATACAGGGAGTTCCCTCTGTATTCGCAGACGGCAAACTGATTCATGTAGGCCGCGGCGACTTTGGCGAACTGTTGAGCAAACTGGAAGAACAATATGGAGTGGAACAAAGCGCCCGTGAAAGTTCTATCAGGAAGTATGACGTGATTGTAGTCGGTGGAGGTCCGGCAGGTTCCGCCGCTGCCATCTATTCGGCCCGCAAAGGCCTGAATGTAGCCGTTATTGCCGAAAGAATAGGCGGACAGGTAAAAGAGACGGTCGGCATAGAGAATCTGATTTCCGTTCCCTCAACCACCGGAAGCCAGTTGGCCGATAACTTGAAAACGCACATGGCACAATACCCTATCGACCTGCTCGAACATCGCCGGCTTGAAAAGCTCGAGCTTGAAGGCAAAGACAAAGTGCTCACAGCCAAAGGGGGCGAGCGTTTCTCTGCTCCGGCAGTAATCGTTGCCACCGGTGCAAGCTGGCGTAAACTGAATGTACCGGGCGAAGCGGAATACATCGGCCGGGGAGTTGCATTCTGTCCGCATTGCGATGGTCCGTTCTACAAAGGAAAACATGTGGCTGTCGTAGGAGGAGGAAACTCCGGAATCGAAGCTGCCATCGATCTGGCAGGTATCTGCTCAAAAGTCACGGTACTCGAATTTATGGATGAACTGAAAGCAGACCAAGTGTTGCAGGAGAAACTGAAAAGCCTGCCGAACGTAGAAGTCTTCGTCCATTCGCAGACCACCGAAGTGATAGGCAATGGCGACAAAGTTACCGGCATCCGTGTCAAAGACCGTCGGACGGAGCAGGAACAGGTGATCGGGTTAGACGGCATTTTTGTACAGATAGGACTGATGCCCAACAGCGGTATTTTCCGGGAAACGGTAGAAGTAAACCGTCCGGGTGAAATCATAATAGACTCCCACTGCCGCACCAATGTTCCGGGGATCTATGCTGCCGGAGATGTCTCCACCGTTCCCTACAAACAGATTATCATCGCAATGGGGGAAGGTGCCAAAGCAGCACTCGCAGCATTCGAAGACCGGATGCGTGGGGAGATTTAAGACACAGAGTAACACAGAGCATTTATGTCAATAATCAATGACTTAAAATTCACTCTGTGTTACTCTATGTCTTCTGTGGTGAAACATCACTTCATCTTAAACGTTACCAACAGTCCTTTATGATCGGTCGGCCATACGTCCAACGGAAGCAGGAATTTGTCTTTTGAAGTCTCCTGTACTCTCTGGTTACGTACGATAGAGCCTTTCGGACCAAAGATCACCGCTTTCTTTGCTTCAATATCCTTTCCCTGATAGAAAATAAAATCAATGCGGTCACGTTCGTCCGCTTTCGGTGCCCATGTCAGTTTACCGGGTTCTTTCAGCGGATTATCTGCCGGATATGTAAATCCCGGGTGAGTCAGCGGATTCGGGTAAATATGGCGGTATGTATCTATAAATCCGTCCTTCTCCAACAATGTTGTCACTGTCCAGGGAATTACGAGACCATTATGGTCGTACAGATTCTTGTTTTCCTCAATCCAGTCCAGATGTGAAGGTTCGTTGAAGTCACCGCCTACAATCACGCTATATCCGTTTGCAATGTCCTTTTTGGCCCCAGCGATAAACATCTTGATAGCGTCATCGCGTTGAGATGCCACATTCACTTTGAGCACCTCTTCCACAGTAGTCGGAATAGGTATCTCTTTCCAACTGGAACCGTCATAACCACGCACATTGTAATATGCACAATCCAGATAGTCCAAATGCGCCGTATAAACAGCCACTTTATGTCCGTCCACCGAGCTGGTCAGTTTATAGATACTTCCGTGATCTCCGTTTTCCGGAAATACAGTCAGTGAATCCGTGATCGGATGTTTGCTCAGCAAGCCTGTGTCATAAGTATAGAAAGAGTAATAATCCAACCCTTTCTCTTTGAGAGAAGCCACAATACGGTCGTTGAAACGAGTGTTATGGTAATTGCGTACTTCACTGAACGTCACAAAATCGGGTTGCAAACGTACAATCTCGTTAACGATTGCATCATATCCTCCCGGAACCATTGTACCTTCCTGCCATACATTCCATTGCAGAACCGTAAATTCACCTTTACCTTTACTTTGCCCCACCATAGTTACCAGCAGGAAAAGCGTCATAAAAAAAATCTTTTTCATTTTATCCAATTTATATTATGTGCATTGTTTTTCTTCGGGTTGTGACAGTACTGTTTTACTTGAAAACCTGTATCATCGGACGTCCTGTCCAAACTTGCGGCTGTTTCACTCCAAAAACATATCCCATCGTGGCGGCAGTGTCATATCGCATCATGCTTTTGTGCAACCTTTATTCTTTAGTAAAATCGGCAGGATAGGTCACTTGTTGAACAATCCCTTCTTTCAGGCGTATCCATGTACGGAAGCTGCTTGCGTTTTCATCCAGCTCTATCACCCTCGCACCGTTTGTCAGATGGTTATAGACTGTATTACCGCCAGTATAACGTCCGTATGCCAGCAAGATGCCCTTCCATGACACAGCATAGTCGTCATCATGATCGTGTCCCACAAATACACCTCTCACATCTCCCATCTCTTTCATGGCAGTAAACAAGCCCGAATTTAACTGGGGAGCACATGCTTTTTCTTTACGAATACCATAAAGTATTGCGCTTTCGGAAGAGGCTGCCTGATTATACTCCGGCAAAGCTATATGAAAAAATGCATACGACGAAACCGGAACGCCATTATTTTCCGCAGTAAACTTCTTACTGTTCTCACGATACCACTGAATCTGGTCAAATTTGATATAATCGTATCCGTTCACCCCTTTTATCTGTGAATAAGAATGGGAGTCGATGCAATAAAGAACCGTTGCATTGCGTTTTCCGTCCGACGACTTCACAGGCAGGATAAAATTGGTCACCCCCGAGATTCCCGGAGTGGTCTGTGTCAGGTTGTAAGGAACGGACTGGATAATCTTCAGCAGCTCTTCACGGGTCAATCCCTGCTCGTTATCATGATTCCCAAAAGTTACGGCAAAAGGAATCTCTCTTTTAGATACCAGATTCAATACCGTACGCATCCCTTCTTCCGCGGGTTTGCCATAAATCACGTCACCTGTGAAAAGAACAAGATCGGGTTTTTCCAAATCCAGTACCTGATTGATACGCTCAACCGATATGTCCGAACGGGGGTCATTATAGATATAATGAACATCGGTAAACTGGACAATCTTGAATTTACCGTCTTTGTTGAACCGGAGAGTTTGCTGCTGTGCACTTGCCAGCTGAAGGCTTCCCAACAGGATAGCCAACAATAAATAAATTTGTTTCATGGTTATGATTATTTGGGTATAAAGAAGGACGCACAGGATATACCTGTGCGTTTACCTTCAAATGAGTAATAATTTACTGGAGAATCCACATTAACTTATTCACATCGTCCGAACCGTTGTACTGACGCTGAACAGCTTCGTTGGCGTTATCCGGATTATAACTGAATTCAGCCTCCGGATACATCCATCTTGTAGGGATCTTATCCTTTTCTGTATTCAGGTTCGTATTCGGATTGATAGGCAATACCGGATATCCTGTACGGCGGTAGTCATAGTAAGCGTCATACGGATGTTGCAGGAACGAGGCCAGATAACGTTGCAATAAGATCATCTCCAGGTCTTTTTCCTTATCACCGGATAACTGGATGACCGGTTGTGCCAAGTATTCCTGTATATACTCTTGGGTAATGGTACGTCCATGAGTATACTCTTCCTTATCAGGCGTGTTGTCCGCTATAAAATTCATGCTGGCTTCTATACCTTTCTTATAATAAGTAGAAGCATCTCCCGAAATCCAGCCGCGTACAGCTCCCTCAGCCAATATAAAGTTCTGCTCCGCATAGCTCAGGCGCATCAGAGGTTCCCCCTCCGGAATACGGGTATAACGAAGGTTAGCCAAGCAGAATTCACCTTTTCCGTACAGGACAGAGATATTTGAATAGCTGTCCGAAGGATCTACCGAAAGATAAGCATCCCACTCGGACTCTTTCACCCCTTTGTCTGTCTGGGCTTTCGAAGGAGAAGCATAATAGAACATGCGGTAGTCATTGAACTTTTTCAGGTTATCGATAATCACGCTCGACATCATCAGATAGTCAGAATGCTTGTTTTGTGTATAGTAGAACGGATAAAGCTGTCCGGCCTTATTAGAATATACCAGTTGGAAGTTATCTGCATTCGATGTCATCAGTGAACCCGAGGCAGCCAGTCGGGCAAAGCGTTCTTTCACTTTCAGGTCTGCGTCCGCCTCTTTCTTACACAAGTGGGTCAGTACCTTCAGTTCGAATGCAACCACGGTCTTTTTCCAGTTTTCAGTGTCACCGCCAAAGATAGGGTCACCGTCAAAGTCATCACCCGATGAGAATAAAGTGTAAGCCTCTTCCAAATCTTCCAATACCTGGCGCATCACCTCTTTCTGTGTATCGTATTTAGGCTTCTGAACTCCCTCTTCGCCTTTCAAAGCATCACTGTAAGGGATATCGCCCACTTCCAATGATTTATAGAACAGCTTGTAGGCCTTCATAAATTTAGCCAAAGCAGCATACGAGTCCTTATCTCCATCATTGGCCGCATCAATCATCTTCTGGCAGTTTGTGAGAATGGTATAACCGTCAAAATCGGTTCTGCCAAACAAATTGTACTGTTCATCCGAAGCATTCTCCGACCATGCGATCTGCTTGCTCAGCATACTGTGGTATACAAAATTCTTTGCAGCACCCTGTTGTGTGATATTCAGGATAAGTTTTGTCGCCAACATGGGGGCTGTCACCTTGGTTGCGGCATCCGGGTTCGTATTCAAATCATCAAACTTGTTACAAGATGCCAGGATAGCGGCACTTGCTGTAAGTAAAAGCAACGTTTTATTTATTAGTTTCATAATTTCCATTTTTACAAATCAAACTTAACATTAAATCCGACATATCTCATAGAAGGTGAATTCAGGTCGTCCGAATCCACATCCGGGTCAGCATACTTAAACTCTTTCATCCAGATCAATAAGTTCTGTCCGATCAAACCGAGTGTAACGCCTTTCATATGCAGTTTATCACATACTGATTTGGGCATTGTGTACAACAATGAAAGCTCACGCAATTTCAGGAATGTACAGTCGTGAACGTTCTGGTAAACCTTGCCACCCGACCACGGATTGTAGTTCTTGATATAGCTTTCATACGAAACCTGTGTATCGTTCGGTGCAAACACACGCGTATCACTGATAATCTTTCCGGTTGTGTCGTATTCAACCTTACCCGATACCACTTTCACACCCTGGCCCACATAGTTCTTTTTGCCGTTCACCACTTCATCATAACGCCATTTGTTATCACTATCGGGGTGTACACCGGTGTTCCACATGGTCTGCTCCGTACGAGAATAAGCCATACCGCCTACACGTCCGTCCAGCGAGATTCCCAAAGTCCATTCTTTATAGCGCAAGGTAGTGCTGAGACCCCAGATCCAGTCCGGATATTCATTACCCATTACCGACTGGTATTTGCTTTGTACGGGATAACCGTTTTCATGAATGATGTTTCCCTGAGGGTCACGTTCCCAGTCATAGATGCCATACCAGTCCCAACGTTTACCGGCAGCTACCCAAGGTTTCTGTGTAGAGTACACCGGGTCAACCTTAGCATAGAAGTAACGGTCACGGGCCCAGTTAGCATTCACTTCCCAATTCCAGTCTTTTGATTGAATCAAAGACGCTGTCAACGAAACTTCCACTCCCCGACGAACCTGCTCTTCATCATAGTTCACCAATGTTTTGGTAAAACCGGACGATCCACTGATTGTAGCTTCACGTGTCAGGTTGTATTTCAGCTTGTTATAATAAGAAATATCAAAGCGCAAACGGTTGTTCCATACATTGAAAGCAGTACCGATTTCGTAAGAACGCGCAGCAGTCGGTTCAAGGGTTGAACTGCGAATCATTTCCGGATATACGGCAGTATTCATTCCGTCCCATACGTTGGTGCTTACACTGTAAGCCTGATTCGTATCATAAATGCCCAAGTCGCTCTTCGTTACAGTCCAGGCACCTCTCAGTTTCCAGAAGTTCAGCCATTCGGGCATCTTCAGCAACTGCGACATGATGATACTTCCCGATACAGCCGGATAGAAATAAGAACGTGTTTCCGAGGGCAAAGTAGACGACCAGTCATTACGTGCCGTAACATCCACAAACACGGTGCTCTTCCAGGAAGCAGAGAATTTTCCGTAAATAGAATTCACCTGTTTTTGCTTGTATGAACTTGAAGAAGCGATCGGGTCAACCGATGCCTTCAGCGAATAATAGCCCGGAATGCTCAATCCGTTACGGGTATTCGATGATATGGCATCATCATAGTAATAATAGATGGTACCTCCGACAAAACCATCGATGGCAAAATCGCCAAAACTGTGGTTGGCAGATAACAAAGCATCACCATTGAAACTGAATCCGGTAGATTTGGATGTATAGAAGTATCCGTTCTTGTCCCATCCGCCGCGGGCACTCATTGCGTTTTTCTTTTCCGTACGGCTGGCATAAGCATCGGCACCGGCTCTCATTGAGAAGTTCAGCCAGGGCATGATGTCATATTTACCCGACAAGTAAGTATTTACTTTATCATAATCATTCGATGAAGTCATTTCATGCGCCAGATAATAAGGGTTATCATACCACACGTCATTCATCCAATTCTGTTCTTCGTCTTTCTTTCTCCAATAGTTTTTATAGTCGCGCACATCATAATCGGTACCTGTCCATACCAACAGGTTGTAGATGTAACCGCCGCCGCCATAACCGGCTCCTTCACCATTGGGATAGAAACGCTTGTTGTAGATCGCGCCTCCTTCGAAACTCAGTTTGCCGAACTTCATGTCTCCACCTACCGAATAAGTAATCTTATTCAATCTCTGGTTCGGATATTGTCCCTTGTTATAAACATGCGACAAAGAAGAGCGGAAACTACCGTATTTACCGGTCTGGCTGATACTGATATTGTTATTGGTGATGAAACCTGTTTCCAGGAAGTTCTTAAAGTTGTCTTTACCTTTCGAAACCAACGGCATCTCTTTCCACTCATAAGTATACGGGTCATACTGTACGGCTGTACGACCGATATCCAATTTATCACCCCAAACAAAGTCGGCAGCGGTATATTTACCTCCCTGACCGGTACTGTATCCGTGTTGCACTTCCGGCAACACCAGATAGCCGGCATTGAACATCGTACTACTGTTTACCGAAATATTCAGTCCTTCCTGGCTACCTTTCTTTGTAGTCACCATGATAGCTCCCGAACCTCCGCGGGCACCATACAAAGCCGATGCAGTAGCTCCTTTCAATACGTCAACAGACTCAATGTCATCCGCCGCGATATCATTCAGAGAAATATTGCTATACGGCACACCGTCCACAACCAATAACGGAGTCTCACCACGCAGTTTGAGGGTCGGAGCCGTATTGAACTCCGTACTGTTGGTTACGTTCAGACCGGCAACCTTACCGGTCAGTGAAGTAGCGATGTTAACAGGTTTCACAGTGGACAACTTACTTCCACCCACCTTCTGGACAGCGTAACCCAATGCCTTTTCTTCGCGTTTGATACCCAAAGCTGTTACCACCACTTCATCAAGCACTTCTGCGTCTTCCGCCATTTTAATTCTCAGCATGGTTTTTCCGTTCACCGGCACTTCCTGCTGTTGGTATCCGATAAAGGAAACGATCAGTACACCATTGGTAGGCACTTCCAATTTAAAGTTACCCTCCACGTTCGTAATCGTTCCGGTTCCCTGAGCACCTTTCAATTTGATGTTAGCCCCGATTATAGGCTCACCTGCGGTATCTACGATGGTTCCTGATACTTGAATTGTATTCTTTTTCTGTTGGGGAGATGCAGCCAAAGACTGTGCTTCAGCCTCTTTGCGTACATGAAGAGAAATATAATTATCTGCGAAATTATAAGAAATATTATTCTTAGAGAGCACCTCGCTCAGTAAATCGGCCACCCTATGAGTACCTTTCTTCACACTTACCTGGCGAGAAGCATTGATTTCTGCATCACTATAGATAAACAGATAGTCTGTCTGTCTTTCAATTTCCGCCATAAACTCCTTTAACGGAAGTTGGTTTCGAGACATGTTTACCCTTGCATTTTGCGAGCTTACACCGGCATGTGCCTGGAGGATAAGCAGAAATAATAGCAAGACTGTGCATTTCATAATTCGCAAGATTTGAATAATTTCACGTTGTTTAATTGCATAAGATAACAGCAATAAGTTTTTTTTCATACTTTTGCAATGTAATAAGGTTAATACTTTGTTGTTTTTTATTAGGACCAGCCAAATGTGTTGACTTTATCGGGAGGGAAAGGTGTACCAGACCATTTCCTCCTTTTTTTCACTTCATACTGTTTTTCTATTTCATAGGCATCTGTTTTTAGTTAGAGTATCATCCGTATTTATCAATAAATAATAATTTCCTCTTCACTAACTATCTTGTATTTGAAAGGCATGGCACCTTGCAAAGCTTTTAAGATACTCTCCAAAGAATCACTTTGCCGGAATTTACCGGAAATACGTTGGGTTGCATTGACCGAACGCTTTATCTTGAAATTTACGTCATTCCATAAAGCGACACTGTTCAGCACTCTCCCGAAAGGTTCCGACAGGAAGCTCACTATTCCGTTCTTCAGGTATTCTTCATTATCAAAGTCCGATTCCCGCTTCATCAGACGGTCTCCCCACAGCACCGCCTTCTCTTTGGGTTGCAGAAATACTTCATTCCTTATATCTGCCGGGTCGTAAATGTGAACACAGCCTTCTACAAGGTCTGTCTCAAATTCAGCACTATTCTTATAGGCCGATATATTGAATTTAGTTCCGAGCACTCTGACCCGATAGCCCTTGGCCGAAACGATAAACGGCTTTTCAGGATTCTTTGCCACATCAAAATAAGTAGCGCCATCCAATTCTACTTTACGGTCCGACTCATTAAAAGATGCCGACAGGCGGAGACTGCTGCAAGGACTCAGCCAGGCAACGGTTCCATCCGGTAAATCCACTTTTACCCGCTGTCCCTTGGGAGCTGTAATCATAGTATAGTTTTTACCGAATTCCTCTGACAAGTATTGCTTTGTGACATAGAAAGTACCTGCAATCAACACCGCAAAAACAGCGGCATATTTCAAAGATACGGTAATTGTCCGCTTCAATCTTTTACGAAACAGGAGTTGCGCGAAATGCTGCTTCCCTTTTCGGCTGACTTCAGGATCGTCCTGCCGGGAGAGTATTCCGGTCAACGCCACTACATTCTGCATCCGGAGAAATTCTTTCTTCAGAGTTTCATCCGTCTCTATCCGGTCGAAAAGGTCTTTTTTCTCCCGGTCAGTCATTTCTCCTGCAAAATATTTATCTATTAGTTCATTCATTTTTTAGGGTTTCTATTAATAAGGCGTAACAGCCTTTAAAATCCACTAAAAGAAAAACAACTTTTTTTCAAAAAACTTTTTTTCTTTGCAATCAGACCCGTGCAGCCAGAATAAAGCATCACAATCCCCTGTCCCGGCCTTTCATCGGTTCATACCTCTCCCTCTCCGGAAACCTCTTCTGAACAAGCCCATCACAAGATTAAAATCAAACACACAAAAGTCCCTGATCAAAGTTCGTCAGAATACTAAAGAAAATGGGATTCTCCATATCATACTGTCCATCTCAGCACTCAAGATGTGTATCTTAGCAGCCAAGATGCAGATCTCGGCAGCCAAGATGTCCATCTTAGCGGCTAAGATGAACTTTACATGCAGACCAGAAGATTTTTCAGTCATGACTTCACCACTTCATAAAGAAGCACATCCCATCAAACAATGGACTTCTTAATGCACTTTCTCACTCTTAATGATCACCATATTCGCCCGAAGATACCCTACTGATCCCAAACAATAAAACGGCCTCAGATGCAATTTCAAATGTCATCGACAGTTTGAAAAAGTCAGCATCTGCGGCCGTTTACAAAACCAGCTTTGTTCATGTGCCATTCTGTTTCCGGCACATCTCCCAAACGATTTCCTTATTTCTTCTTGATCTTCTGTGGAGGTACACCCTCAAAAGTCATCTTCACAGGTTTAATAAATCCGTCTTTGTCAAAAGTCATTTTGTCAATGCAAGTCGCGCGGTGATCGCGCGCATTATCATTCAGCGGACGACGATGATAAACAATATAATAATCATCCGACCCGGGAGCATGCAACACCGAGTGATGTCCGGCACTGGTTGCCACTGAAGAATCCTGCTCCAGAATTTTGGCTACACGTTTAAAAGGACCGAACGGAGAATCGGAAATAGCATAAGCTACAGAGTAATCAGGGCTTCCCCAACCTCCTTCACTCCACATAAAATAATATTTGCCGTCTTTCTTGAACATAAACGGTCCTTCGACATAATTTTCCGGAGTCACTTCTTTATAGATAGTACCGTCTTCGAAAGGTACCAATCCTGTAAAGTCATCGTTCAACTGCACTACATTGCAATGTCCCCAACCACCATAATACATATAATAACGCCCGTCATCATTGTACACAAACTGGTCGATCGGTTGCGCTCCATTCACTATCTCATTAATCAACGGCTTGCCCAGCAAATCTTTGTACGGTCCTTCCGGACGATCGCTGACTGCCACGCCAATGCCACCAATCTCTCCTTCGTGAACATCGTTCGCTCCAAAAAAGAAATAATATTTTCCATTTTTGCTAATCACCGAAGGAGCCCACATCGCTTTCTTAGCCCATTTAACGGCTGTAGTATCCAGAACCGAAGCATGTTTGGTCCAGTTCACAAGGTCTTTGGAAGAGAAACAATCAAAGAAAGTCTGTTTTTCGTAAACATCGCTCCAAGTTGGAAAGATCCAATAAGTATCATCATAAATAATGCCTTCCGGATCGGCATACCACCCCTGGAGTACAGGATTACCACTCGTGGCCTTATGGGCAGCCACTTTCTTTTGCTGTGCAAAGCAGCAAGCACCGCCCACCATCAGGACGATGCAAATAACTAAGTGTTTCATTGTTGTGTTTTGAATATAAAATAAGTAATTCCTAATAGCTTGACAAAAATAGGGATTCTTTTTCAGATAATGAAAACAAAAAGGGGAAAGTAGTCTTTCAGTTCTTCTTTTAACTTGCGCAATGCGATGGCAATCTGATTCTCAACCGTATTGGGAGAAACATTCAGCCGTATAGCTATCTCTTTATAACGGAGATTCTGCAAACGGCTCATAATAAATATTTCACGGCAACGCTCCGGCAAGCGATTGATGGCATTATTCAATATCTCCTCAATGTCAGCATCCGAAAGGCGATCATTGTCAAATGCTTCCAATGAATATAGTTTCAGTTGGAGTTCCCTGTTTTCTATCTCCGAAAGCGAACCTTTACGGATATCACGAACCATCTCTTTACGAAAATAGTCGATACAACGGTTTTTTGCCAATGTAAACAGATAGGCATTCAGGTTCTGAAGTGTTTCGATGATATCTCTGTGTTCCCATAAATAGATAAAGATTTCCTGGACAATATTCTCCGATTCATCCTCTGAAATCAGATACGTTTGGGTAAAACGCAGTAACTTCGGAAAATAAACATCATAAATTTCTGAGAAATCGTCTTTTTTCATACTATCATCTGTTGTAACTAAAGGAACGATAATTATTGCACAGGTTGCAAAGATATAAAAAGATTTAAAATTCATTATTACGAATATATGAATATTACTCTTATCTTTGTGAAAAACTAACATAAATACAACATGAAATATTTAGCAGTCTATTTTTTACTGGCATTGCAAGGAGTTCTGTTCAGCCTTTCACTCTCGGCAGCAACTCCTCAGAACACAATAGCCTATTGTGATGGGAACGTACGTTTTAGCATTCTCACAGATGGGGTTATCCGTATGGAATGGAGTCCTTCGGGTACGTTTACCGACGCCCCATCATTTGTAGCAATCCACCGTAACTTACCGATTCCGGAGTACACGGTACAAAATAAAAGTGCGGTGGTAGTGATAAGTACCGCCCGTATGAAATTGAAATATAAAAAAGGAAAAGGTCCTTTCACAAAAGATAATTTAACGATTACATCGGCCAAAGGAATGTTGCCCTTCGAGTGGACACCCGGTACAACGCAAAAGGGAAACCTGAAAGGGACGGACCGCACACTGGATGGTTTTGAAGGAAACCACAACATATACAGCCATCAGGACATGAAGCTGGAAGACGGTCTTCTCTCAACAGACGGATGGACTCTGATTGACGATTCAAAAAATTTCCTGTTTGATGATTCGGAATGGCCCTGGGTAGAGACACGTGAAAATAAAGACGGACAAGACTGGTACTTCATGGCCTATGGACACGACTACAAAGCTGCCCTGAAAGATTATACAGCCTTTGCGGGAAAAGTTCCTCTCCCACCCCGGTACGCATTCGGCTATTGGTGGTCAAGATATTGGAGTTATTCGGACAAGGAGATGCGGCAATTGGTGGACAACTTCCACACTTATAATATTCCTCTGGATGTATTGGTGGTAGACATGGACTGGCACTATACCGAACCGGGATTCGGCGGATGGACGGGATGGACATGGAATCGCCGACTCTTTCCGGATCCTGCCAAATTCCTCGGTTATCTGAAAGACAATGACTTAAAGATTACCCTAAATCTACATCCTGCTGATGGTGTGGCCCCTTATGAAGAAAAATATCCGGAGATGGCACAATGGATGGGAATAGATACGGCTAAACACGAACCTATCCCCTGGGTAGTTTCGGACAAACATTTTATGAACGGTATGCTGAACAAGGTACTCCGCCCCATGGAAAAACAAGGAGTAGACTTCTGGTGGCTCGACTGGCAGCAATGGATGTATGATAAGAAAGTGGACAGCCTCAGTAATACCTGGTGGATCAATTATGTTTTCTTCTCGGATATGGAGCATAACCGTGATACGCGTCCGATGCTCTATCATCGCTGGGGAGGACTGGGCAATCACCGTTACCAGATCGGCTTCTCGGGAGATGCTGTCATATCATGGAAATCGCTTGAATTCCAACCTTACTTTACTAACTGCGCCTCCAATGTATTGTATGGTTACTGGAGCCATGACATCGGTGGGCACATGTTCAAAGGCGGTGAAAAAGAAATACTCGATCCGGAACTTTTCACCCGCTGGATGCAATACGGTGCTCTGACACCCGTGATGCGAACTCACTCTACAAAGAATGCGGTCCTGAATAAAGAATTATGGAATTTCAAAGGGGATTATTTCGAAGCCTTACGTAACTCGATCCTATTCCGCTACCAATTGGCTCCTTATATATATACGATGGCCCGGGAGACTTACGATAATGGTATTTCTATCTGCCGCCCGATGTATTACGATTATCCTGAAGCCAAAGAGGCATACGATTTCAGAAACGAATACATGTTTGGCGACCAGATTTTGGTAGCCCCCATCACTACTCCCATGCAAAACGGACTTTCCACAGTAAAGGTGTGGCTGCCGGAAGGTAACGACTGGTTTGAATGGACAACCGGAACCTTGTTGAAAGGAGGACAGACAGTAGAACGCTCGTTTACACTGACCGAATATCCGGTATACGTAAAAGCGGGCTCCGTACTCCCTCTTTACAACCGGGTGAAGAATCTGAACAGCAATAACGAAGAAATCATCGTAAATGTATTCCCCGGAGGAAGCGGTTCGTTCTGTTTCTATGAAGACAACGGCAATGATAAATATTATGCCAACGAATATGCCCGTACCCGGATGGCCTGTGAACGAAAAGATAATCTTTTAACCGTAACGATTGCTCCTCGAAAAGGCAGCTATCGCAACATGCCGCTTAACCGTCAGTTTAAGATAAAAGTATTAGGTTCCGCCATTCCGGAAGCAATCACCGTGAATGGAAGCAAAGCAGAATATGAATACATCGGTGATGAATTGGCATTACTGATCACTCTACCGGAAACATCGTGCAGCCAGGGAAACACGATAGAAATTCAATATCCGACTTCTATCCCGGAATTAAATGACGGAATGGTTTCACAATTCAAACGATTCAGCAAGGCTGTCACTGCGCTCAAATACCGGGATGCCGGGATCGTATTGACCCCTGCCATGGGAGCGACCGAAGCGACCAGCATTGCACTGAATTACTCGCCCGAACGTTTTAACGAACTGATAAAAGCATTCAAAAGAAACTATAGTCAAATGCCGGAAATGCTCAAGGAGCAAAAACTGAACGAAACTAATACCCAATGGTTTTTGGAAACAATCGGCTGGAAAAAATAGAACCACTTACATCTTATATTTTTTCCCACGAAACATTGCAAATCCAAGTAAAACTGATATCTTTGATAGAAATAGATATCACCTATCCATGGATTGAAATTATCTATTTGACGAGTAAACAATTTAGCGCTACTTTTGTCAAGTAATAACACGGAAGAGGGGCTGTAAAAGACTTCACATCATTGAAAGCTTTGTTTCCGGTAAAAACCAAAACTATATGGAAAAGAAAAAACTTACAGCAGCTAATGGTCGTCCTATTGCCGACAACCAAAACAGCCAGACAGCAGGCCCCCGCGGGCCAATCATGCTACAAGATCCATGGTTGATTGAGAAACTCGCTCATTTCGATCGTGAAGTGATCCCCGAACGCCGTATGCACGCTAAAGGCTCCGGAGCTTACGGCACATTTACCGTCACACACGATATCACCAAGTACACACGAGCCGCTATCTTCAGCCAGGTAGGTAAACAGACAGAATGTTTCGTACGTTTTTCAACTGTAGCAGGAGAACGCGGAGCCGCCGATGCAGAACGCGATATCCGTGGATTTGCCATGAAGTTTTATACAGAAGAAGGAAACTGGGATCTGGTAGGTAACAATACCCCTGTGTTCTTTCTGCGCGATCCTCTGAAATTCCCTGATTTGAACCATGCAGTAAAACGTGACCCACACACCAACATGCGTAGTGCCAATAACAATTGGGATTTCTGGACCCTATTGCCTGAAGCCCTCCATCAGGTAACCATTACAATGAGTCCGCGCGGTATTCCGGCTTCTTATCGCCACATGCATGGATTCGGCAGTCATACTTACAGTTTCCTAAATGCTGAGAACAAACGTATCTGGGTTAAATTCCACCTGAGAACCATGCAGGGCATCAAGAACCTGACTGACCAGGAAGCTGAAGCCATCATAGCCAAAGATCGTGAATCACATCAACGTGACTTGTACGAAAGTATCGAACGAGGCGATTTTCCGAAATGGAAATTCCAGATCCAGCTGATGACAGAAGAAGAGGCTGACAACTATCGCATCAACCCGTTTGACCTTACCAAAGTTTGGTCGCACAAAGATTTCCCGTTACAGGATGTAGGTATCCTTGAACTGAACCGTAACCCGGAAAACTATTTCGCAGAAGTAGAACAATCGGCTTTCAACCCGATGAACATTGTTGAAGGTATCGGTTTCTCTCCCGACAAGATGTTACAGGGACGCCTATTCTCTTACGGCGATGCACAACGCTATCGACTGGGAGTAAACTCTGAACAGATTCCGGTGAACAAGCCACGTTGCCCGTTCCACGCATTCCATCGCGACGGGGCTATGCGGGTGGATGGCAATTATGGCTCGGCCAAAGGCTACGAACCGAACAGCTATGGTGAATGGCAAGACTCTCCGGATAAAAAGGAACCGCCTCTGAAGGTTCATGGAGATGTATTCAACTATAACGAACGCGAATACGATGACGATTACTATAGCCAACCGGGTGACTTATTCCGACTGATGCCTGCGAATGAACAACAATTATTGTTCGAAAATACTGCACGTGCTATGGGCGATGCAGAACTGTTTATCAAACAACGGCATGTGCGCAACTGCTACAAAGCTGATCCGGCTTATGGTGCAGGAGTAGCCTGTGCCTTGGGTATTAATCTGGAAGAAGCATTGAAAGAATAATTTTCCCTCTTTTTATATGCGCCTTAAATGTTAGACAATAACATTTATGGCGCATTTTTATATCAATGATTCGTCGTCTTCCGTTATTTGTCTATCACAATGCCTTCCACAATTTCTGGAAATCATTATATTTACCGTAGCATACCAATACGTCATCCGGACGAATCTTGGCATTCTCGGGCAATTCGTTCACTATCTTGTGCTCTACCAACGAAATGCCCAAGCAGTTCTTGATGGTATTGGAGCGTTTCAGTCCTATCAGCTTTAAATGAAACTCTTCATCCAGATTTAACTCATTGACAAAATAGCCTACAAATTTCTCGGGAACATTGAATTTGACTACATAGTATTCCGAATCTATCCGGAAAGTTTCCATCTTTGTACCAAAATCCAGCAACTGCACCAAACTTCGGGCGGCATCTTCTTCCGGAGTCAGTATCTTCTCCAGTCCAAATGCTTCAAGCACTGCTTTGTGTACTCCGTCGATGGCACGTGCATAAATATGTTGCACCTGCTTTTGCTTCAACATAGCCACCACGCGGATTGAAGCTCCGAAATTCTCACCAATGGCAACAATCACCATATCAACACTGTTAAGAGGCAAAACGGAAAGAGACTGCTCGTCCGTCGCATCGATTACAAAGGCAGTGGCAATCTTATCTTTTATGCTATCTACCCGTCCTTCGTCCAAATCGGCCCCTATCACCTCGTGCCCTAAGGCGGAAAGTTCCTCAGCCAGCACATGACCGTAGTTTCCAAGACCAATAATAATGTATTTCATAATAAATTCAACTGATTAGTTTATGATAATGTTATCGCTCGGATAACGGTATTTTGTATTCTTTTTCTGTTTCACGATGCCCAGCACCAGAGTGATAAATCCTACACGGCCGATAAACATAAGCAGAGATACCAGCAACTTACTTTCATCACACAGCAAAGGAGTGGCATTCAGACTGGAGCCGACCGTACTTAAAGCCGACACACATTCAAACGTCAGGGTCATGATAGACATCTTGGGTTCCAGTATGCTCAGAATAAAGACAAACACAAACAAGATTCCCAAAGAAACGACTACCGCAGCATTGGAACGTCGGATGGAGTCATGTGACAACTCACGGCCAAATACCTCCACTCTTTCGGTTCCTCTCAGCACAGCGATCAGGTTGAGTGAGGCAACAGCAAAAGCATTTACTTTCACACCACCGGCTGTGGACTGTGCCGCACCACCGATCCACATCAGGACTATATAAAGCATGATGGTTTGTATGCTCAGTGAAGTCAGGTCTACACTGCTGAATCCGGCGGTTCGGGGGCAAGTGGCATTGAAGAAAGCCTGTGTCCACTTATCGGCAACCGACATGCCTGCAAACGAATGATCCCACTCGAAAAAAGCAATGGCAAGCGTTCCGAAAACCAGTAGCAGAACAGTCATTATCAATACAATCTTAGTATTGAGATTGAACAGATGATGTACCTGATGATTGTCCCACTGGCGGGTACGGATCAGACGCCAGAAACGACGGGCATGGTAAACTATAATATCTTTAAAATTAACCAGAATCGGAAATCCGATTCCACCAAAAATAATCAGGAAAGACACGGTTATATACAGCCAGTTATGCTGGGTCATAATCATCGGATTGCCTAAATTACCGGGCAACGTAGAAAATCCGGCATTACAAAAGGCAGAGATGGAATGAAAGGCAGAAAAAGCCAGTTCATCCTGAACATCCATCCCCAGCGTACCATGTATACTGAACCAGATAGAGAGCATGCCTATCCCCTCAATGACCAATGTAAAACCTAATATATACAATAAAGTAGAGAATAACGACCCCAATGAATTGGAACTTACCATATCACGTACGACCAACTGATTGTACAAAGAAGTATTTCCCATGAAGAACATGGCAAAGAAACTGGTCAGTGTCATCACTCCCAGACCACCGATCTGAATCAAAAGAATGATAACTGTCAGTCCGGCCGGCGTAAAAGTAGCGGATACGTCAACGGGAACCAACCCGGTTACGCAGACGGCACTGGTAGAAGTAAACAACGCGTCGACCCACGATAAGGTAACCCCCTCCACAGTACAACGAGGCAACATCAACAGCCCCGATCCGATAAATATAATCACCAGGAAGCTGACAGCCAGAATCAAAGAAGGATTGGTTCTCCTGCCCAACAATCGTACCAGCCCATTAGACAAATTCAGTAAGGAGAAAAGCAACAGTAAGACAATATGGTAAAAGTAACCGTGCAGGAATTCCCACAGATGCAGAATAGCCCCTCCCTCCTCGGGCCGATGGAAGATAACAGGAATCAAAGTCAGATACAGTAACCAGCTCAGTATCCAGGCCAACTTCCGGAAATTCTTTTTCGTATCTCTATATTCAAGCAGGATATGCAGCGTAACGTCGATCAGGAATATAATCCAAACCGTCTTATAAAGAAGATGTATTTTCGTAACTTCATGGGCAGAGAGCGTAAAGCCATGTTCGTAAATCACTCCGACTATCAGCATGATGGAAGCCAGATAGGTGATAATTGCCATTAATCGTAACAAAAGTCGTACGTAAGGCTGCAACAATTTATTCTGGTACAAAAAGAATTTATGATAAATCTTCATCGGATTGCATATTAATAGAGTCGCACAAACTTAACTAAAATAACAAACATATCCGATTCTTTGTTGCTGAAATCATATAATTCTTAAAAATTATACTTACTTTTGGCATCAGAATAATCAAATAACTACAATATTATGAGCGACAAGAAAAAAAGGTACATACTGCCTGAAGAAGAAATTCCGCATTACTGGTACAACATACAAGCCGACATGGTGAACAAGCCGATGCCCCCGTTGCATCCGGGAACCAAACAGCCATTAAAGGCAGAAGATCTGTATCCGATCTTCGCGGAAGAGCTTTGCCGCCAGGAACTGAACCAAACCGACCAATGGATAGAAATACCGGAAGAGGTTCGTGAAATGTACAAATATTACCGCAGTACTCCATTGGTCCGTGCCTATGGGCTGGAAAAAGCATTAGGCACACCGGCACATATTTATTTCAAGAATGAAAGTGTCAGCCCGATGGGTTCGCACAAATTGAACTCGGCCATTCCACAAGCTTATTATTGTAAAAAAGAAGGTGTACAGAATGTAACAACTGAAACCGGTGCCGGACAATGGGGAGCTTCCCTGGCTTACGCCGCCAAACTTTTCGGTTTGGAAGCAGCCGTTTATCAAGTGAAAATCAGTTATGAGCAGAAACCTTACCGCCGTAGCATCATGCAGACCTATGGTGCCCAGGTGACTCCTTCCCCTTCGATGTCGACCCGTGCAGGAAAAGATATTCTGACTGCACACCCGAATCATCAAGGCTCATTGGGTACCGCCATCTCTGAAGCCATCGAACTGGCTCAAACTACTCCAAACTGTAAATATACATTAGGTTCCGTTCTGAGCCATGTCACCCTGCACCAGACCGTGATCGGCCTGGAAGCTGAAAAACAAATGGCAATGGCAGGTGAATATCCCGATATGGTGATCGCATGCTTTGGTGGTGGTTCCAACTTCGGTGGCATCGCGTTCCCATTCATGCGCCATAACATCCTTGAAGGTAAAAAAACACGCTTCATTGCTGCCGAACCGGCATCTTGCCCGAAGCTGACCCGCGGTAAGTTTCAATACGACTTCGGCGACGAAGCAGGATATACCCCACTGTTGCCTATGTTTACATTGGGGCACAACTTTGCTCCGGCCAACATCCACGCCGGCGGACTTCGCTACCACGGTGCAGGAGTGATCGTTTCGCAACTCCTCAAAGACAAACTGATGGAAGCTGTCGATATCAGCCAACTGGAATCTTTCGAAGCCGGATGCCTGTTCGCACAGGTTGAAGGTATTATTCCTGCTCCGGAATCTTGCCACGCCATCGCAGCCGCCATCCGTGAGGCAAACAAATGCAAAGAAAGCGGAGAAGAGAAAGTGATTCTGTTCAACCTGTCCGGTCACGGACTGATCGATATGGCTTCGTATGACAAATACCTGTCCGGTGACTTGGTAAACTATTCGCTTACAGATGATGATATCCAAAAGAATCTGGATGAAATAGGCAATCTGGCTTAACCGTCGGATACCATCAGAGCTTTTGCCCCATAACAATATATGTAATCACTCATTACATATATTGTTATGGGGCAAAACATATATTGTTACGGAAATGTTATCTTTGCATATGAATCAAAGAAAAGAATATGAAATATATCGGAGCACATGTCAGTGCATCAGGAGGCGTTGAGTTCGCTCCTGTCAATGCACACGAAATCGGGGCCAACGCATTTGCCCTCTTTACTAAAAATCAACGCCAGTGGGTCAGTAAGCCACTAACCGAAGATAGTATCCGTCTCTTCAAAGAAAATTGTGAGAAATTCGGCTTCGCCCCCGAATACATTCTCCCGCACGATAGTTACCTGATAAACCTGGGACATCCCGAAGAAGAGGGACTGTCCAAAAGCCGGGCTGCCTTCCTTGACGAAATGCAACGTTGCGAACAATTGGGACTGAAACTGCTGAACTTCCATCCCGGCAGCCACCTCAACAAGATACCGGTGGAAGAATGTCTGGATCGGATCGCAGAAAGCATCAATCTGACTTTGGAAAAGACCCAAGGAGTAACTGCCGTTATTGAAAATACTGCCGGACAAGGAAGCAACCTGGGAAATGAATTCTGGCAGCTGAAGTACATCATCGACCGCGTGGAGGATAAAAGCCGTGTAGGGGTTTGTCTGGACACCTGCCACACTTTTACAGCCGGTTATGACTTTCTGAATGATTATGATAATGTCTTCGGAGAATTCGGTGAAGTAGTCGGATTTGAATATCTGCGGGGGATGCACCTCAATGATTCCAAAAAAGAATTAGGTAGTCGAGTAGATCGTCACGACAGCATCGGTAAGGGATTAATTGGTTTCGCTTTCTTTGAGAAACTAATGAAAGATCCCCGTTTCGACAATATGCCGTTGATTCTGGAGACCATTGACGAAGCACTGTGGCCCGAAGAAATAGCCTGGCTGAGAGAACAAGCTCAATAGATATTGGCCATACTTACCAAAGGTTCGTATAATTTTTCAATATCTTGTGCATCCATCTCGATCTGCACCTGGTCCCCCGGAACAAGTTTTTGCTTTGCCGGGGTATATCTTTCCGATCACGGTGTATATTGATAATCTCACAACGTTCCGGCAATAGTAATTCGCTTACCGTCTTTCCATCAAAATATGAACCACTCATCACTTCGACAGAAAGAGTATAGCGCTTCTCCTCCTGAAAGTCAGGAGAACTGATCATGTCATCATAAAGTGTCACATTAAACGGCTGGATCTGCAACATCTCCGTAAAATAGTAGGTCAGCCCTCCCACAACAATGGAGGGGTAGAAAACCTCCAGATGTCCGGTGATCTCAGTAATCAAAACGATTGCTGTCAAAGGAGTCCGGATCACCGCAACCAAAAAAGCAGACATACATATCAGCATGACATAGCTGATATTTTCGTATCCGATAATGCCCTGACGTACCAGGATCAAAGCAACGATCTGCCCGATCAGTCCCCCGGTAACCAGAGTGGGAATAAAACTTCCTCCCGGCAATCCGGAAGAAAACGAAAGCACACTAAAAACAAAATGCAGAATCATCATACCTACAATCCACATAATATGGGTGTCAGCATGCATCGCCTGCTCCAATAAAAATTGTTCACCTCCACCGGTCAGATTCACTTCCGTGAGTGATATTAAATAAGCAATAAACAACAAATAGAGCATCTTCACATAAGCCGGATGCTTGATGGCCGGATAAAGTCGCTTAAACCAAACTGTAATAACCGAATAAATCTTACCGGATACGGAAATTACCGCAGCCAGCAATAAGAACAATTTGACTTGTGAAGAAAAAACCAGTCCGGGAGAAATAGCGTCAATCTGGAAATAAGGGTTAATGGGAAAGATCATACTCGCCACACCACCTGCCACCACTCCGGCGAGCAAAGTGGTTATGGCGGTCTTAGGTGCATCAAAACGTTCGATAGACTCAATGACCAATAACGAAGAAGCCAAGGGAGCGGCAAAAGCAGCAGCCAATCCGGCACCTGCACCGGCGGCAAGCAGTTGTTTTCGTTCACCGGCAAGCACTCTTCCCCATTTAGACACCAGACAACCGATATAAGAGCCGATCTGCACGGAGGGTCCCTCACGTCCCAAAGACAAACCGGCACTCAACGCCAACACTCCTCCCACAAACTTAGATATTAACTCTATAAAAGGATGCTTGTAGGAGATACGTCCGTTAATCACTCCACGGGTTTGAGGAATCCCCCCACCGGTGATCAACGGCATCTTTTTCACCAACCACATCACAAATAAGAGGATACCCCATAAAGACAAAAAGATAGGAATATGCCAATACCAATGTGGCTGTGAATCAAAAAAGTTTCTACGAGTATTAAAAAAGAATTGTAACAGATAGTGATAGGGTACAGCAACAAGCCCTGTCAACAATCCCACGAATATACTGACAAAATAAAGACGGGCATCTATCAATTTCAGCTTCCATACCCGCCATTTCCTCATATCCTCTAAATCACCTGATTTTCCAAACATATCTCCGTCCGTTATACCGTTGCAGAGTACAACAATCCGGAGATTGCTTGGTTTCACCGGAATAGTTAAAATTAGTTCAAACAAATAAAGGCCGCCACAAGCACTCGTCTTGCAGCGGCCTTCTATATGTAGACCTATTGTTTAGAACTTACTTACTTGACTTCCTCAAAGTCAGCATCCTGAACGTTATCGTCCTGTTTGCCGTTATTTTGTCCGGCATTAGCCTGACCTGCGTTCATATCCGGACCAGCCTGCGCACCACCTTGTGCACCGCTCTGAGCATACATTTCAGCACTTGCAGCCTGGAATGCTGTATTCAGTTCGGCCATAGCGCTATCAATGGTTGCCATATCCTGAGCCTTGTGAGCATCTTTCAGTTTCTGAAGAGCAGCCTCTATCGGAGCTTTCTTATCTGCCGATAACTTATCGCCCAATTCTTTCAACTGAGTCTCAGTCTGGAAGATTAAACTGTCAGCCTGATTCAACTTGTCAATCTTCTCACGTTCTTTCTTATCTGCTTCTGCATTAGCCTCAGCTTCTGCTTTCATCTTTTCGATCTCTTCTTTGCTCAAACCGCTGGAAGCCTCGATACGGATAGCCTGTTCCTTACCTGTAGCTTTATCTTTAGCAGATACTTTCAAGATACCGTTGGCGTCAATATCAAATGTAACCTCGATCTGAGGAACGCCACGACGTGCCGGAGCAATGCCAGTCAGATTGAACTGACCAATTGATTTATTTTGTGCAGCCATCGGACGTTCACCTTGCAGAACATGAATGGTAACTTCTGTCTGATTGTCGGCAGCAGTAGAGAATGTTTCGCTCTTACGTGCAGGAATTGTAGTATTAGCGTCAATCAATTTAGTCATCACACCACCCAGTGTTTCGATACCCATTGACAACGGAGTTACATCCAACAATACCACACCTTTGATTTCGTCAGTCAGTACAGCACCTTGAACAGCGGCACCTACAGCTACTACCTCATCCGGATTAACACCCTTTGAAGGAGTTTTACCGAAGAAATCTTCAACCAACTTCTGTACAGCCGGAATACGTGAAGAACCACCTACAAGAATTACTTCATCAATATCTGAGTTACTCAAACCAGCATCTTGCATTGCTTTCTTACAAGGTTCAAGACAAGCCTGAATCAGATTGTGAGCCAAAGATTCAAATTTAGCACGAGTCAGAGTCTTAACCAAGTGCTTAGGTACACCACCTACCGGCATGATATACGGCAAGTTGATTTCAGTACTTGTAGAAGAAGACAGCTCAATTTTAGCTTTTTCAGCTGCTTCTTTCAAACGCTGCATAGCCATCGGATCCTGAGTCAGGTCAGCACCTTCGTCATTCTTAAATTCCTGAACCAACCAGTCGATAATAACCTGGTCAAAGTCATCACCACCCAGGTGGGTATCACCGTTTGTAGAAAGTACTTCAAATACGCCACCACCGAATTCCAGAATAGAGATATCGAATGTACCACCACCTAAGTCGAATACGGCAATCTTCATATCTTTGTGAGCCTTATCAAGGCCATAGGCCAACGCAGCTGCAGTCGGTTCGTTTACAATACGTTTCACTTCCAGACCGGCAATTTGTCCGGCTTCTTTTGTGGCCTGACGCTGTGAGTCAGAGAAATATGCAGGAACAGTGATTACTGCTTCTGTCACTTCTTGTCCCAGATAATCCTCAGCTGTCTTCTTCATCTTCTGCAGAATCATTGCTGAAATTTCCTGTGGAGTATATAAGCGTCCGTCTATATCTACACGCGGAGTATTATTATCACCTTTCACCACTTTATAGGGTACACGTGCGATCTCTTTCTGCACCTGATCCCAATTTTCACCCATAAAACGTTTGATAGAGAAAACTGTACGGGTAGGATTCGTGATAGCCTGACGTTTTGCAGGATCACCCACCTTACGTTCGCCACCGTCTACAAATGCTACAATGGAGGGAGTTGTACGTTTACCTTCACTATTTGCGATTACTACAGGTTCGTTTCCTTCAAATACAGAAACACAAGAGTTTGTAGTTCCTAAGTCAATACCAATAATTTTTCCCATGATCGTTATTCTTTTATTTATTATTATTTCAGTTTCTTTTGTCCGGTTATTCCCGCACTCTCTTTAAGAGTTTGTCTTAAGCGGACGACTATAAAAAAACAAACCTTATGCCAAAAGGTTGAGTAAGATCGAAAATGACAGGATTCTGACAGAAAGTCAGATTTTGGTATTCTTATGTCATCTAAAAGGTGAAAAAGAGTCAAAGTTACAGGGAAATAAAATAATAATTCCCCGCCCTGAAACGGACGAGGAATTATCGTTGAGATGAAAAAAGAGAAAGTAATATCTAAAGCCTTTCAATCCACTCTCCGGGTATGGTTATGCGAAAACATCCCATAGTATGAAAACGGATTATTATCCGCATTTCTGTTTCCGAAGTATCAAGTTCGCCCACCAGTCCATTTAAAGAACCTCCGGTGACACGAACCATAGAAGCCGGTTCCGGACAATCAGGTATCCACTCCACAGCAGTATCTATATGAGAAAACAGTAATTGATAACTGTTCACCTGCCATTCCGGTATCCGATATTCCCATATATTTTGAGGAATAATTAATCCTTGTATTCCGGACAACTGCAAAACATCAGATTCTGAAGCCCGGATAAGAATGCAACGAGTTATCTGTGGTAACAATGTTTCCTTGGGACGACCCTGCCATTGATAAGTAATTTTCCGCAACGGAAGATAATTCCGCACTTTTCGTTGATCCAGTTCTTGTTTTACACGTTGCTCTGCCCGCGAAGCTGTAAAAGCAAGATACCAATGACATGACTGTTTCTCCGCCATTTCGGGCTTTTCATTTATATTCATCTATCTCTTATTTTGTTAAACTCACCATAGAAGCAACCATTGCAGCAATAGAAGCAATGGAACTACTCATGCCTACTGCTCCGGACACAGTAGCTTTTTTCCGTTCTTCTTTAGTGGGAACGATTATTTCACACCCGGGCTCAATGGCATTTGCCGTATTGTGTCTTAATCGGGAAACAGTGCCATTCATATATACAACATAGGCACGTCGCTTCAAGGCCCGGTTGCCAAAGCCGCCCGCTTGACCTATATAATAATCAATTCCACTTCCTTTTTGATAAAGAACCGTATTGGGATACATCACAGCTCCGGTAATGGTCACAGTACTGACATATTTAGGAATAAAAAGTACATCTCCCTCACGCAACACCAAATCTTCATCGGACTTTGGTTTTGCCAATGCTTTTTCAAGTTCAATACCTACTGAATAAGTCTGATCGACTTCCAGAGCAGCCAAAGATACCGAATCTTTTCCGGTTCCCTTAACAGCAAACCGGACTGCATCTTGTTTTTGCCGGATTTCATCAGCTGTCATCCTACGCATCAGGCGTGCACCTTTTACATAGGCATCTTTCGATAATCCTCCGGCCTTAGCTATCAGATCACTCAACCGTTCATTCCTTTTAGTCAGCGCATAGTTGCCTGTGAATATTACTTCTCCGTCAACCGTCACATTCGCCTGTTTCTGATAGCCCGGACTTCTACGTATAAAAACCATATCATAAGGTTCCAATTCAAACACCCGCTTTGCTCCTACCAATAGGCCATTCTCCAATTCAACCGTAAAACTTTTCCCTATTACAGAAGAGGAAGAGGTGCTTTTAGCATCTTTAATACGCCGCGATACATCGATACGAACCGTTGAAGCTGATTCCAACAGACCACCGGCTTTTAAAATCAGATCCTGGATAGTCATATTTTTAGCAAAAGGAAAATATCCCGGATTTGCCACATCACCATAAATAGCCAATGTTCCTTCCTTTTCCAGTTCCCGGATACTCGATATATAAAGCACATCATTTTTCTGAAGGGGTAAATCCGGAATAATACCTTCCATCAATTTCCTTAAATCAACAGGAATCATTTCATGTGACAGGTCCTCACGCTCTCGCTTAAGCAACGCTCTATTAAGAAAAGCATCCCCACGAAGCCCTTCGGCCTGACATATCAGTTGTTTTATAGTTCCTGTCAAACTGTCCAGTTGATACATACCGGCACGATATACCGCCCCACGAACTTCCACTTTATTAGAGAAACGATCTAATACCGCCTCTACGGAAACTTCATCATCATCAGTCAGAATAAAGTTTTCATAATCCACTTTATCTACATTATATATTTGCTTCTCTCTTCCGCTACGACGCAATAAACGAACCGTATTCCGATAAGCATCCCCCGTAAAGCCGCCTGCATAGTTGATTAAGGCAGCCAGAGACTCTCCCTGTTTCATCTCATAAATCATCGGTCGTTTCACTTTTCCTGAAATACCGACCAGATTCTCATAAGGAGAGACCAGAATCACATCTCCTTCCGACAAACGGATATCATCTGCCAGTTTTCCCTCCATTATATATTTATATACATCCACATCGGCTACCTTTTCACCGTTCCGCACGACTTGAATCGTACGCAAGCTGCCAATTCGATTGACCCCTCCGGCCCGATACAAAGCATGAAACACTGATGCAAAAGCAGATAACCGGTAGGTACCGGGAACTTCAACCTCCCCCATGACATTAACCATAATGGAACGTATCTTCCCTAATGTCACCTTGATATGTACCGATTCTCCGGAGATAGCTGCATAGATTTTACTAAATTCACGCCGTAGATGCTGCTCGGCCTCCTGCATGTTCAGACCACTCAGGTAAATAGGACCGATGTTCTCCACCAAAATACTTCCTTCGGGAGAGATAGTCTCTCTTACCGTATTTTCCGAAGTTCCCCATATATCAATTATCACTTCATCTCCCGGTCCTAACATGTAGTTTTCCGGAGTAGGAATATTCAGATTAGGTTCAAATGACAAGTTCCGACTTGCAAATATATTGCGTCCAAAAACCTGAGTTTGTTCGCTCTGTCCTACTACTTTTTGCAGCTCTTCCTGTTGAGCCCTTACCCATCCAATAAATAAAAGAAACAGTAAAAAGACTAATACTTTCTTGCCCATTTTCCTAAGTTATTCTATAAGATTATTTTTCTTCTTAAATCTCCGAAAATCATAAAGTATCCATATCAGACAAGCAAGCAGTCCTAATATTACACTTCCAAGAATCAATCCTAATAAAATCATAGTAGTTAGCTTTTAATATATTCTCAATAAAACACTCTTATTATCAATGTATTATATCTAAAAAAATGTGTTTTTAAACGTACGTTTAAAAACACATTAAAAACAAGTGATTCGTTAAAGGGAAAGATTTATAAAATCATAGAGATAAAATGAAAAGAAAAAGAACAGACATTGATTTGAGAATGAGGTTATTTCAATAATAATGAAAGTTAAAAGGAAGTCTTTTTATTAAACACTTTGTGTATTTAAATATTAGCTTTATCTTTGTGAACAAATAAACGTACGTTTAAAAACACATTTTCATCAGCTTTCCCTTTGCTCGTATTTACGGCATTTTCCTTATTAGGCAGACCTATAATCCGGAATAATCCTGTATTTTTGCACCACGACTAATCAATATTTAAAGTATGATGAACCGATCTTCTTTTATTCTTTTTGTACTAATATCATTTCTGCTCACTGCTTGCAAAGAAAAGCAGAAAGCAACACTCACTGTCGAAGAAGGTGTTCCGGCCCCTCTTTCATATGCAGAAGGATTCGGAATAACACATTCTCCTGAATACACTACAGTAACAGTATATAATCCCTGGAAACCGGGAGAGACCTATGATATCTATTATCTTGTGAAAACCGAAGATCAGCCTGTCCCTGCCAACGGTCACAAAATAGTGATCCCACTAAAAAGTATTATGACCAACTCAGCTACTCATTTGGGGTTTCTTGAACTTCTGGGGGAATTGCATAAAGTGACAGGGGTGTGCAACTCGGCCTATATTTACAATCCTACCATTCTGCAAGGTGTCAAAGAGGGTAAAATAAAAGATTTGGGCGATGCTTTCAATCTGGACATAGAAAACTTACTTTTATTACACCCACAGGCCGTAATGACTTCTGCCTACAATACCGAAGACGAAAACAGCCGACGTATGAAACAAACGGGATTGCCGATCCTATATAATATTGAATGGCAAGAAAAATCTATTCTGGGACGTGCAGAATGGATTAAATTTGTCGGAGCCCTTTTTGACAAAGAAGCATTGGCTGACAGCATTTTCGGGCAAATAGCAAAACAATACAATGAAGTAAAAAAGAGTGCCGAGAAATTTTCATATGCGCCTTCTATACTTTCCGGGCAAGATTACAGGGGAACCTGGTCTATGCCGGGAGGAAGAAGCTATAGTGCACAACTCTTCCGCGATGCAGGTGCCAATTACTATTATGCCAACGACACAACAGCTTCCGGTAGTATATCCAGCAGTATTGAAGAAGCTCTGATACATTTCAACCAAGCTGACATATGGGTAGGCGTACAAGCCAATACTTTGGAAGAGTTGGGACGAATGGACTCGAAATACAAACTATTCAAATCATATAAAGACGGCAATGTATACCATATAAACAAGCGAACAAATGCTACTGGTGGAAACGACTATTGGGAAAGTGGAGTAGCTCGTCCAGATCTATTATTGAGTGATATGATCAAGATCGTTCATCCGACACTATTGCCTGACTACGAGTTAACTTACATGGATAAATTAAGAAGTGAATGAAAAACTACCGGCTGTTTTTATTATTAATCATATTGTTAGTCATTGCTTTCATGGCAGATATTGCTATTGGGAGCGTCAACCTCTCCATACGAGACGTATGGGATACACTTACCGGAGGCAGTGATAATCTTATCTATTGTGAAATTATCATCAATCACCGACTTCCCAAAGCATTAACAGCTATTTTAGCAGGAGCATCACTTTCTGTTGCCGGAGTATTGATGCAAACTCTGTTTCATAACCCACTGGCCGGTCCTGACGTATTGGGAGTAACTTCCGGCGCCAGCCTGGGAGTAGCCTTACTCACTTTAGGCACTTCTTCGCTTCCTTTGTGGCTTATAGCAGGATGGGGGCAAGTGACAGCTGCTATCATTGGGGCTATAGGAGTTTTATTATTGGTAATAATCGTTTCTATCAAAATACCTCAGACTGTCTCCCTGTTAATCATAGGCATGATGTTCGGCAACTTTGCCGGTGCCATCGTCAGTATCCTGCAAAGTATGAGCAATCCGGATACTCTCAAGCTTTTTATTACCTGGACCTTTGGCAGCCTCTCTTCAGTGGGCTGGGAACAGATGAGTGTGATGGCCCCTGTCATTGCCTGTGGAATTCTGACTGCATTGCTCTTGCAAAAACAACTCAATATTTTGTTGTTGGGAAAAAACTATGCCAACGGATTGGGAGTCTCTGTGACCAGATTACGCCTCTGGATTATTCTGGCCACTGCACTTTTGGCCGGAACTTCGACGGCTTTTACCGGTCCTATAGCCTTCATAGGCATCACCATGCCCCATGTGGCCAGAGGATTGTTTGGGAGCCCTAATCACCGCATTATTCTTCCGGGCTCCATACTGTGTGGTGCCATTACGCTGTTAATTTGCGACTTAATTTCTCAAATGCCCGGAATGCAGGGTACATTACCTATCAATGCAGTAACTGCTTTGTTTGGCTCTCCAGTAATCGTTTGGATCATACTCCGCAACTCATATCTAAAATAAGAAGAACCATTATTATACTAAACCTTAGTTAAAAGATACAGAGAAGGGTATCCTAATCGGGACACCCTTCTCTGTATCTTTTAACTAAGGCACTTCTATTTTTTCACTAACACCATTACCAATGTCCCGTCTGCGTTATACAAACCAATTCCACCACCGGACAATACATCAAATGATTTCACCTCATTGATAGCCTTCATCACTTTACTTTCTACCTCCATGTCCGGACAAGCCATCATAGTAGAAATAACATTTGGGAAAGAAATAGAACGAGGATTTTCTTTATCAGTTTCAAATCCTCCATTAATCAGATTACATCCGGCATTTCCATGAATAGATTTCTTTTTAATGTCAAAACTGATAAAAGGCTGCTTCTCCATACCGGAAGGAATAGCCTCACCATTCACTTCCTCTATTTTCCATTCACCGTTCAGTGCAGACAACTTCACCGTAGATACTTTCTTCTGAAGGACAACCACCGGGCGACTGGAAGCATTACAAAGAGCCATGTTCTGTTTACCCAGTTTTTTATAACTCTTTACCTGTCCCAATGCATTCAGTACATTTTGTTCCGTTGCCATATCAGGACAAGCCATACGAGTACTTCCCAAACGACTCATATCAATAGTACCGGGTTTTGAATTTAGATCTATCGAACCCATCATACGATTACAGCCGCTGTTACCATATACTTTTCCAGTTGCTGTATCAAAACCGATAAACGGCAATTCCTGATTCTCTGCCGGAACAATAGCTGAACCGTTCACTTCAATAATGTTCCATTCACCATTTAAAGATGATAAAGAAGCGGTCTCTTTGGTTGAACCACAAGATGACATTGCGAATGCTGCACCTGCCATGCAAATTGAAAACAATACTTTTTTCATTGTTATACTATTTAAGTTAAATATTGGCGCAAATATAGATAAAAAATAATATAAAGTTGATACATTTGTCGAATTAAGATAAACAGAACAGACATACGAATAGTTCAACAAACAATATACAATCATGAAAAGACGTACCAGAACCTTATTACTCCTCCTCTTGACAGTCGCTTCCGCGGCAATTGCACAGAAAGATTGTTCCGTACCCCTCTCTTCCCCCTTGACTCCATCGGTTGATGAAGAAACGAATTTCATAACAACGTATTTTCCGATGAAACAATTATGTAAGTGGACACCTGGAATAAAATTTATGTTTGTTCCGGATAGTGGTGACGAATTCATCCCCATATTTTATTGTTACGAAAACGGGAAAGAAGTAGTTAACGACTTACTCAAAAATAAAACTGTAGAATATGTAGGATCAGAAGAAACAGAGCATGAAACATATATCGGTAAAATATATACTTCACGTTTCATTTTTGAATGTGAAGGTAAAAAATACTATTACGAAATGAAAGATACCAAACTAAACGATCTGTGTGATAAAGATCCTCGTGCCGGTATCAACGGGCTCGTCTACCTGCAAGATATAAATACTGCCAAAGAATTATTGATTGGAAAAACACTTTATACCCGGACTACCATAGTAAAAGTAGATGATGTCAGCAGTTACTCCGGATACAGAGAGGTCAGCATTCCCAAAGGCGAACCCGTAAAAGTCATAGCAATAAGTATTGGTAGCAAAGCTTTTCCTGTGAGAATTGTTTTTACTGACAGTGAAGGGAACACCTATTATATTGACGTAGCCATGTCCAGAACAAATTCCTGTATGGAACCTGAAGATTTTCAAGCAGAAAAAAGGATGGGCTACTTCCCCAATGCATTTTCTTTTACCAATCCGGACATTAAAGCCAAAGAGTCCATTCAATCTAAATATATCGGACAAGCCGTTTATCCCTTAAAAACAATACGAACAAAACAAGCAGATTTACTGCGTTATACTCCCCTACAAATCAAAGATGTGCAACCTGAAAAAACAGGAACGTCAGCTACACTCCTACTGGCAGATGTTTTGGGAACAACATACCGAATAAAAGTAGATTTGAGATATGACCCTATCCTTAGAAATGAAGATTTCATCGAAAATCTTTTTGAATTTGCCAACATACGAAAAAAATATCCGAACATTAGCGAAGCCAACTGGTTAATGCTTGCTAAAGGAGAGGTAAAACCGGGTATGACAACCGAAGAGTGTAAGTTGGCAATCGGCGAACCTATCGAAATCAGAGCCCGGGCCGACTCTCGTTTTGAGACATGGTTATACAGAGGAAAAATACTGGAGTTTGAAAATGGTATCTTGCTTCGCGCCAAATAAAGAAACTTAAATCGGCGAATATTCTGAAATAATGCCGTATATTTGTTCCATCAACAATTCTTAAATTCTTAATTTAAAATTCTTAATTAAAGAAATGGGTAGAGTTCTTATTATCGGTGCAGGCGGTGTAGGTACCGTTGTAGCACACAAAGTGGCACAAAATGCCGATGTATTTACTGATATCATGATCGCCAGCCGCACGAAGTCAAAATGTGACGACATTGTGAAAGCCATCGGCAACCCCAGCATAAAAACAGCCCAAGTGGATGCTGATAATGTAGACGAACTGGTAGCACTATTCAACGACTTCAAACCGGAAATGGTTATTAACGTTGCTTTGCCTTATCAAGATCTGACTATCATGGAAGCCTGCCTGAAAGCAGGTGTAAACTACCTGGATACCGCTAATTATGAGCCTAAAGACGAAGCTCACTTTGAATATAGCTGGCAATGGGCTTATCACGAACGTTTCAAAGAGGCAGGTCTGACTGCTATCTTAGGTTGTGGATTCGACCCAGGGGTAAGTGGCATTTATACGGCATATGCTGCCAAACATTATTTCGATGAAATTCAATACCTGGATATAGTAGATTGTAATGCCGGAAATCATCACAAGGCTTTTGCTACAAACTTCAATCCGGAAATCAATATCCGTGAAATCACCCAAAACGGACGTTATTATGAAAACGGACAATGGGTAACCACCGAACCCTTGGAAATTCATAAAGACTTGACTTATCCGAATATAGGTCCTCGTGATTCATACTTGTTATACCACGAAGAATTAGAATCCCTTGTAAAACACTTTCCAACTATCAAACGAGCACGTTTCTGGATGACATTCGGTCAGGAATATCTGACTCATCTACGTGTGATTCAGAACATCGGTATGGCCCGCATCGACGAAATCGATTACAACGGGCAAAAAATTGTTCCTTTGCAATTCTTGAAGGCCGTGCTACCTAATCCTCAAGATCTGGGTGAAAATTACGAAGGGGAAACCTCTATCGGTTGCCGCATCCGTGGCTTAAAAGATGGCAAAGAACGTACCTACTATGTATACAATAACTGTAGTCACGAAGCAGCATACAAAGAAACGGGTATGCAGGGAGTAAGCTATACCACAGGTGTCCCGGCCATGATTGGTGCCATGATGTTCTTCAAAGGCGAATGGAAGCGACCGGGTGTGAATAATGTGGAAGAGTTTAATCCGGATCCGTTCATGGAACAATTGAACAAACAAGGTCTGCCTTGGCACGAAGAATTCGACGGAAACCTGGAATTGTAATTAACATAATAATATGTCAATTGGCTATATGCCACCTTGTGGTAAGCTGATTGACATAATTTATACATTGGGAAAATCATCAAAGATGAATATAGGAGATAAAGCCCCTGAATTGCTGGGTATCAATGAAAAGGGAGAAGAGGTACGCCTCAGCAACTATAAAGGAAGAAAAATCGTCCTTTATTTCTACCCCAAAGATAGCACTTCCGGCTGTACGGCTCAGGCTTGCAGCCTGCGTGACAATTACGCAGAATTGCGTAAGGCCGGATACGAAGTGATCGGTGTTAGTGTAGACAATGAAAAGTCACATCAAAAATTTATTGAAAAGAATAATCTGCCATTTACCTTGATTGCCGATACTGATAAAAAATTAGTAGAGCAATTTGGAGTATGGGGAGAAAAAAAGCTATATGGCCGTGCCTATATGGGTACTTTACGCACTACTTTCCTGATCAATGAAGAAGGAGTCGTTGAACGAATCATCGGTCCGAAAGAGGTAAAGACCAAAGAACACGCTTCACAAATTTTATAAATCGATCATTATGGCAAAGAAAGAAGACGAGTTAAATTTTGAAACAGATAATAATAAAATGGCATCAAGCGAAAAATTAAAAGCCTTACAGGCTGCCATGGACAAGATAGAGAAAAGCTTCGGTAAAGGTTCTATCATGAAAATGGGTGAAGAAGTGGTAGAACAAGTAGAAGTAATTCCTACAGGTTCGATTGCACTGAATGCAGCATTAGGCGTAGGCGGTTATCCCCGCGGAAGAATAATTGAAATTTATGGTCCGGAATCATCCGGTAAAACCACACTGGCGATCCACGCCATTGCAGAAGCACAAAAAGCCGGTGGAATTGCCGCTTTCATTGATGCTGAACATGCCTTTGACCGTTTTTATGCGGCCAAGCTGGGAGTGGATGTAGATAATCTATTTATCTCTCAACCGGATAACGGAGAACAGGCACTGGAAATTGCAGAGCAATTGATCCGCTCTTCAGCCATCGACATCATCGTAGTGGACTCCGTAGCCGCCTTGACTCCGAAAGCAGAAATAGAAGGAGACATGGGCGACAATAAAGTAGGTTTGCAGGCTCGATTAATGTCTCAGGCATTACGCAAGTTGACATCAGCAGTGAGTAAAACCCGTACGACTTGTGTTTTCATCAACCAATTGCGTGAGAAAATCGGTGTAATGTTCGGTAATCCCGAAACAACAACCGGTGGCAATGCATTGAAATTCTATGCTTCGGTACGTTTGGATATCCGCGGTTCACAACAAATAAAAGACGGTGAAGAAGTGATTGGTAAACAAACAAAGGTCAAGGTTGTGAAGAACAAAGTAGCCCCTCCTTTCCGTAAAGCAGAATTCGATATCATGTTTGGCGAAGGTATATCACATTCTGGAGAGATTATTGATCTGGGAGCCGATTTAGGAATCATCAAGAAAAGTGGTTCATGGTATAGCTATAACGACACGAAGCTGGGACAAGGTCGCGATGCAGCTAAACAGTGTATTGCCGATAATCCTGAACTCGCTGAAGAACTGGAAGGATTAATCTTCGAAAAATTGAGAGAACACAAATAACTCTAATCAATAGATAACGATTGGCTGTATTTCATTGAATGACAGCCAATCGTTTATCATATATCAATTCAGAGAATTCCGTTTTTCCAATGCCAACGGATAGTACTTATCCAGTAACATCGCCCACTCCGCTATAAGTTCAATTGGCATTCTCTGACCATTTTCATCACCAGACTCTGCAAATGTCCTTATCCGATCATCCAATGTAACCAAGCGCCGTATCTCTGGTTCTCTCTCACCTAATACCTCTACAATAATATCCAATTTCGTAATTTCACTTTCACTCATAGTATTTCATTTTAATTAAGTCATTAAAAGTACATCCTTTTCATCAAATATCTTCATATTACTTGCTCTTTTTTCTCTTTCTTTGTAACATAATTCGTCCCGTTACGTCTTACAAATATAAACATTGACAAAAACGAATCCATGGATGCTGAGAGTTTTAAAAAAGAGTTTCTGCCTTATCACCGCAAACTGTACCGTGTAGCTTACCGACTACTGGAGAATTCAGCCGATGCGGAGGATATAGTGCAAGAAGCCTACCTGAAGCTGTGGGATAAGCGGGAAGGACTGACTGTTATTAGTAATCCGGAAGCATTTAGTGTCACTTTGGTAAAGAATATGTGTTTTGATTTGCTCCGCTCAGGAAAGTACATATTGTCCCGACAAACCGTAGAACTGTCTGCCGTTCAGGATATTTCCCAGTCGGACAACCTGGAAGTACGCGAAGGCGCACGACAGGTAACAGATATCATAGCCCACTTACCCGAACAGCAGCAACGGATCATAAACATGCGTGATATCAAAGGCTGTTCTTACGAAGAGATAGAACAAGTTACCGGATTGAATTCTATTAATGTTCGTGTACTGCTATCACGAGCAAGGAAAAAGATACGTGAAGAATTTAATAAATGGAATAATTATGAAAGTCGAAGAAATTGAAAGGTTGCTCGCCAAGTTTTATGAGGGGACTACTACCGAGAGCCAGGAAGAGGCGCTGAGAGATTATTTCAGAACAACGGAAGTACCCGAACATCTGCTGAAGGACAAAGAAATCTTTCTTAACCTTTACTTAAACGCAGATCATGATGTGGAAATTCCTGCATATTTGGAGGACAAACTAAACTTGTTGATTGATGAAATGGCCGAGAAAGAACAACGCTTCTTCCGCCCCAACAGTTCCAAGAACAATTGGCGCTGGATTGGAAGTATAGCAGCCACTATATTATTACTTGTCGGTCTTGGATATGGTATCGACAATCTGGGTAAGAATGTGTGTCCACCTACACCGCAAGACACGTTTTCTGACCCGGAAGAAGCCTATCGAATGTTTCAGGCGACATTACTGGAGATTTCCGTTAACCTGAACAACGGGTTCAATGAAGTGAAGGAAAGCCAAATTGACATGAGAAGAATACATCAAGAAGTAAAAAACGAAATAAAAAAATAAACGGTTATGAAAACAATGAAATTTATTCTGGTTTGTGTGCTGCTATTATCACCTCTCTTTTGTCAGGCACAAAAGAATCTGTTCAACAAATACAACGACATGAAAGGGGTATCATCAGTTTACATCTCTAAAGCAATGATGGAACTAAATCCGAACTTATTTATGAAGGACCTTTATATAGGTAAGGTGGCAGAACACTTGAATTCTGTTCAGGTCCTTTCTACGCGTGATAATAAGATACGTGAAGAGATGGCTAAAGATATTCGTTCTTTGGTGCAGTCATCCAAATATGAACTATTGATGAAACAAAAAGGGACAACTTCCGGTTCAGAAATCTATGTAAATCGTAAAGGAAGTAAGATAAAAGAACTAATTATGGTAATGGACGGAGCATCTTCCCTAAAATTTGTATATATGGAAGGAGATATGACAACGGATGATATCAAAAAACTAATGTTGTATCAAAATACCAGTCAGTGCTTTATAATATCAGGAGATAGGCTCTATACCAATAATAAACCTGTCATTTATGACAGCAAGAAAGATATAAGCAAACAAAAAGGTATGATAGAATTAAGCGGAACTTATAATTTGAACACTATAGATACAAATTATAGTGAAGAATTAAACGCTTTGAATGACGAACTAAAAAACCTTGGGAAAGAACTAAAAAACATAAGTATAGAGTAAATGATATAGGATATTTATTATATGTAAGAGGTACGATGTATTTAGACATCGTACCTCTTACATACAGTTCTGTTTATATTTAATCAGCACCAATAAATATATGCCAAAGTGCTCAGACTAATCACTGCCCACAAAAGTACTCCCTGTATCAAAGGTTTGATACCTACGGACTTCACAACATCCAATGAAAGAGAAGCCCCGATGAAAAACATAGTGATAGTTAAAGTTTTACGAGCCAATCCATTGATAGCTGCCCCCAATGCAGGCACACTACCCAACAAATAGGTATTCACAATCATAGCTAATACAAAGAAGAAGATAAACCAAGGAATGCTGATCTTCTGTCCTTTACTTTTAAAGATAAACGAAGTAGCAAATGCCATTGGAATAATCCAAAGGGCACGGGTCAATTTAATAGTAGTAGCAACTTTTAGTGCCTCCTCACCGTATGCAGCACCGGCACCTACCACAGAACTTGTATCATGAATAGCAATGGCAGCCCAAGTTCCGAACTCATGTTGACTCATATTTAAAGCATGTCCGATTACTGGAAAGATAAAAAGTGCAAGTGCGTTTAATATGAATATTGTAGCCAACGCTACAGACATTTCACTATCATTCGCCTTTACTACAGGACCTACAGCAGCAATGGCACTACCACCACAAATCGCCGTACCCGAACTGATAAGATAAGAGGTATTACGATCTACCTTCAGGAACTTACGACCAATAAACCACCCAATGATCAGTGTACCGATTACTGAAATAATAGTAAACTCCATTCCTTCTTTACCGGAAGCAAGTGCCGAATGCAAATTCATACCAAAACCTAATCCGACAACAGAGTATTGCAACAAATATTTGGATGTCTTTTTATTAAATTTCGGATGCGCCTGTCCACATGTCAATGCGAAAGCTAACCCAAGGAAGAGAGCTAATGGTGGGGTTACCCATGCAGAAAGTGCCTGCAATCCTGGAACATAATCCAACATTAGAAATAAAGTCAAAATAGAAAGTAAAGAAACATAGACCTTTTTATTGTTTGTCTGTAACGTTTTCGTAATAGCTGATACCATATCTTATTATCTTTTTTATTTTTCGGGTGCAAAGATACGGCTACTTATCGGTATATGCCAATTGCATCTAATTATGCTTTATAACTTTTTATTATGATGCATGGCAAACTGCATCAAAACCTGTGACAATCCACTCTCCTGCCCTTGGGGTTGGGCAAAACAGAATTCACGCAACATAGGCATGCCTTTGATTTCGATAACCCGGAAAGTACCGGAAAGTAATTCACGACTGATGGAACGGATAGAAACAATTCCCATACAATCTGTATGTTCCAGAAATAATTTGATACTCTCCGTACTACCCAAATATAAAAGCACATTCAAAGATGATAACTTTATATTATGTCCGGACAAAGCTCTTTCAAAAACATCCAACGTACCCGAACCTCTCTCACGAAGCACAAGAGGAATTCTGGATAAATCTTCCGGAGTAATTTCATCCGGTAATGAGAGCTTATTACCTGTGTGGACAACAGCCACCAATTCATCCTGCAAAAACGTAGTATATTTAAGATTCGGCAAACGAGAAATTCCCTCCACTAAACCTAAGTCAATGCGGTGTTCCTGCAAAGCTGCTTCTATTTCTCTGGAATTCCCATTCAGCAAAGAAAGATTCACCTGAGGAAATTTTGCTATAAAATTAGCCAATAAAGGAGGAAGCACATATTGCGCAATTGTAGTACTGGCACCTAACTTTAAATCACCTATATATTCATTATGGAGTAAATGCATTTCATATTCCAGCCGTTTATAATCCTCCAATATCTTTTCACTATGTTCTTGCAAAAGCTTCCCTGCCTCTGTCAAAGAAATCTTATTCCCTTGCCTGTCAAACAAGCGGGCCTGATAGCAAGTTTCCAATTCCTGAATATGCTTGGTTATAGCAGGCTGACTGACAAACAACTCCTGTGACGCTTTCGTGAAACTAAGGTTCTTAGCAACACTTAAAAATACTTTTAGACGAAAATCAGACATAAATATAAAGGTTTATTGTCTATATTACAATTCTTCTCCCCTGATTCCCAACGCTTGCATCAACGGATATGCAAGCATTTCCCATTGATGCCCTTCCAGCATTTCCTCCGGTTCATTCATACGAAACTGAATCGTTTTTTTATTTTTAATCTTTTTCAACCGATTCATTACTTTATCACCATATTCTTCATTAAAAGAGACTAAAATCAATTGTCTCACATCGGCAGAATCTGCAACAATATTTAATAAATCGAGATATAATTCCTCACGGGATACCATTTCCTCACAAGGCACACCGGCAAAAGAAAATTCTCCAAACTGACTCTTAAACGCTACACCATTCAGCTCTGTAGATAAATCAGACGGTACACAATTAGATAACCGGACGGAATTCTTATCGTATACCACTAATATTTGAACTTGATTTTCTCCTTCTGTTATGCCTGAGTCTAACGCTAAATAAGTTATCAATTCCGAAAGATCAATCTCTTGTAACTCACGCTTCAATGTTCGCTCAAAATATTTCTTCAGATCCGTTATAACTAAATTCAAGAACGCTGCATCTATCAATATCACATTCGAAGGGAACTTTATTTTTTCGTCCATATAGTAATTCCTTTATAATTATATTCAGGCTATAAAGATACAACATACTTCTAAAATGCCCTTGCATTCGGACACAATTTCCTTGTAAAAAGGAAAATATATGACATTTTGGCTTTTACATTCCTTAAAAAGCTGAAAAAAAGTCAGTTTTTAACCCATGGCAAATCTTTTGCGCCTTCAATAGTGTTATTGAAAATAAGAAAAAGAAAGGAGAATAAACGATATGAATTTCAACAATTTTACCATTAAATCACAGGAAGCTGTACAAGAAGCGATCAATCTGGCACAAAGCCGGGGACAACAAGCCATTGAAACAGCTCATATCCTGTATGGAGTGATGAAGGTAGGCGAAAATGTTACTAACTTCATCTTCCAGAAGTTAGGATTGAACGGCCAGCAAATCGCCCTTGTACTCGACAAGCAAATTGACTCTTTCCCAAAAGTTTCGGGCGGAGAGCCTTATTTGAGTCGGGAAGCAAACGAAGTCTTCCAGAAAGCAACACAGTATTCCAAAGAAATGGGTGATGAATTTGTTTCACTGGAACACTTATTACTGGCATTACTAACGGTAAAGAGTACTGTATCTACTATTCTGAAAGATGCAGGAATGACCGAAAAAGAACTACGCGGAGCTATTAATGAATTGAGAAAAGGAGAAAAAGTCACTTCTCAGTCCAGTGAAGATAATTATCAATCACTGGAAAAATACGCCATAAACCTGAACGAAGCCGCTCGTAGCGGCAAACTCGATCCGGTGATCGGACGTGACGAAGAAATTCGGCGTGTACTTCAGATTCTGAGTCGACGCACCAAAAATAACCCTATATTAATAGGTGAACCGGGTACCGGTAAAACAGCAATAGTTGAAGGACTGGCACACCGTATCCTCCGGGGAGATGTTCCTGAAAACCTGAAAGATAAACAAGTATACTCTCTGGATATGGGGGCACTGGTTGCAGGAGCCAAATACAAAGGAGAGTTTGAAGAGCGGCTTAAATCCGTAGTGAATGAAGTGAAAAAATCTGAAGGCAACATCATACTCTTCATCGATGAGATCCATACATTGGTAGGAGCCGGGAAGGGAGAAGGTGCCATGGATGCAGCTAATATCCTGAAACCTGCACTTGCCCGTGGAGAGTTACGTTCCATCGGTGCTACGACCCTTGATGAATACCAGAAGTATTTTGAGAAAGACAAAGCTTTGGAACGCCGTTTCCAGATAGTACAAGTAGATGAGCCGGATAATCTGAGTACAATATCCATTCTGCGTGGTCTGAAAGAACGATATGAAAATCATCACCATGTACGTATCAAAGACGATGCAATCATAGCTGCCGTAGAATTAAGCAGTCGATATATAACTGATCGTTTTTTACCGGATAAAGCAATTGACCTTATGGATGAGGCGGCAGCCAAACTCCGTATGGAGGTAGATTCCGTCCCGGAAGGATTGGATGAAATATCACGTAAAATCAAACAGTTAGAGATCGAACGGGAAGCCATTAAACGCGAAAATGATGAACCGAAATTACAAACAATCGGCAAAGAATTGGCCGAACTGAAAGAACAGGAGAAATCATACAAAGCAAAATGGCAAAGTGAAAAAAGTCTGATGGATATAATCCAGCAGAACAAAGTTGAAATCGAAAATCTTAAATTTGAAGCTGACAAGGCCGAACGTGAAGGAAACTATGGGAAAGTTGCAGAAATCCGATATGGAAAATTACAAGAATTGAATAAGGAAATTGAGGATACCCAGAAAAAGTTACATGAAATGCAAGGGGATACAGCTATGATAAAGGAAGAGGTAGATGCTGAAGATATCGCCGATGTAGTATCCCGCTGGACCGGAATTCCCGTAAGCAAAATGATGCAGAGTGAAAAGGACAAGTTACTTCATCTTGAAGAAGAATTACATCAGCGTGTTATCGGGCAAGATGAAGCCATTGCAGCTGTATCCGATGCCGTACGCCGCAGCCGCGCAGGATTGCAGGATCCCAAGCGTCCGATTGGTTCCTTCATCTTCCTGGGCACTACCGGAGTAGGTAAAACCGAACTGGCTAAAGCACTCGCAGAGTTTCTTTTTGATGATGAAACAATGATGACCCGTATTGATATGAGTGAATATCAGGAGAAACATAGTGTTTCACGTTTAGTTGGAGCACCTCCGGGATACGTGGGATACGATGAAGGAGGACAGTTGACAGAAGCCATACGGCGTAAACCCTATTCTGTAGTACTGTTTGACGAGATCGAAAAGGCTCATCCGGATGTATTCAATATATTGTTACAGGTACTTGATGACGGAAGGTTAACAGACAATAAAGGTCGCGTGGTAAATTTCAAAAATACAATTATCATCATGACCTCTAATATGGGTAGTAGCTACATACAGAGTCAAATGGAAAAACTGAACAGTGCCAACAAAGACGAAGTTGTAGAAGAAACCAAGAAAGAGGTAATGAATATGCTAAAGAAAACCATACGCCCCGAATTCTTAAACCGTATTGATGAAACCATCATGTTTCTACCACTAACGGAAAAAGAAATAAAACAAATTGTCCTGCTGCAAATCAAGAGTGTGCAGAAGATGCTTGCGGGTAATGGAGTAGAGTTGAAGCTGACAGATGCCGCTTTAGATTTTCTTTCACAAGTAGGTTATGATCCAGAGTTCGGTGCACGTCCTGTAAAAAGAGCTATTCAGAGATATTTATTAAATGATTTATCAAAGAAATTATTAGCACAAGAAGTAGACCGTAGTAAAGCAATTATTGTAGATGCACAAGGTGACGGATTGGTTTTTCGTAACTAAAGAATTGAGCATCTATAAACTATAGCGATCTGCCGGTATGCCTTATGGTATACCGGCTTTTCCCTTTCTTGAAAGTTCAATAAGTGATCCTCCTGACCTCCACCGGATAGGATGCACAATGAATAACAAGCACATACATGCCTCTTCTCGGCAATATAAAAGTAACACAATCTCCCGTTGAGTGAATCTTCCCTATTAACTCACCCTGCTCACTATACAGGTATACCATTGTATTAACTTCCAGACGTTCCAAAGACAAAACTCCGGTAAAATCGTCCAGTTTCATACAGATACCGCTATCTCTTGTTGCTTTCATGCTCTTTCCTTCTCTCCTATCACTCCCGGTTCCCTCGAAAGAATCTTTCGTATATAAAAAAGCGTGGGAACGTTGCAATTATCGTACCTGAGGCTCTGGACTGCCACTATTCAAATAATGTACAACAACCCACGCTCGATACTATATATTTGCATATACAGCAGAGCATGAGCGTTCGTTGCATTATTCCTGAATAGTGAAATTGTCCAGATTTCAAGTACAGAATAATATCTTAAAAACGCTTTTGTTCTTTTTGTGTAATATTCCTCGCAACACTGACTCTTCAGGTATCGACGGATTGCAACAAAGATAATTAAAAAGCCCTGAATACGACAAATAAGTTCTCTAAAATATTCTATGCAAATTTTATATAGTTATGCAAGAACAGCTTAAGGAGCCTTTTGTTTATTGGTGCACGATAAAAAATAAAAGCGCAATATCCCCCTTTCAGTAAGGGATATTGCGCTTTTAACTAAAAGAAACAGAATTAATTTTTATTCCGCCTCAGCAGCAGCTTCTTCACCAAATTCTGTAATTCCGTTAGAAACAAGAATATTGTACCATAAGATCAATTTCTTGATATCATTCACATACACTCTGTCACGATCAAAATCAGGCAAAACCTCAGCTAAATATTGGCGTAGTTGCTCGGGAGTAGCCTTCTTCACATCTATAGAGGCCATAGCTGCATTTTCCTTTTCTTTTATTGAACGCAATACGTCACGCAAAGGTACTTCTGAGTCGTTTGTGTACATTGCTATATCTGCCAAAGAGATAATCTTTTCATTACCATAAGCAGGAAAACGTTTCTTAGTCGCATCAATTGTTTCTACAATTAACATATTTTTCCCCTGCGAAATAAGCTTATACAATCCCGGTTTACCGGAGATAGACAAAATAGTCTTTAACATAGTATATTACTTTTATATTAGTTATTTTTTGCGGAGCAAAGGTAATGAATCTTTTGATATAGGAAAGCAATTAACTCTAAAATCTGTGGTATCAACGGTTTCTCATCATCATTTATTATAACGAAAGAAGCCTGTTCACACTTTTCTTCATCACTCATTTGGCTCCGAATACGTTGCATTATCTGTTCACACGAAGCATTGTCACGCCGAACTGCACGATCCACCCTTATTTCTAAAGGGGCATAAACCATCACAATATAATCAACCTCATCAGCAAACCCCGACTCTATAAGGATTGCTGATTCCATACCTATAATATCCATGCAACCCTTGTGTGAAGCCCATTGCCTGAAATGCTCTTTAACTCTCGGATGTATGATTCTATTAACTTGAGAAGCATGTATGGAGGAAGCAAAAAGGTATGAAGCCAATAAGACCTTATTTAACTTATCGTTTAAGAAAACCTCCTCTCCTACCAAATCACACAGTTCCTTACGTATAACAAGATCGGTCGCTACAATTCTCTTGGACTCTTCATCTGAAATATAGACAGGAATCCCCATTACTTCAAGTAGCCGTGAAACAATACTTTTGCCACTGCCTATCCCACCGGTTATACCAATTTTAATTGCCATAAGAAGAAACTTGTTCTATAAGAAAATCAACCTGCTCCGGATGAATGCGTATATGACTCACTCCACGTGGAACTGACTTCAATTTGACAGTATATTTATCAGTGCCCAACTTTAAAAGTTCTTCATAAGAGACATTTACAACAAAATCACTTGCCTTAATTTTGCGAAAACGGCTTAGTCCAACCTGAAATGTAATCTGGACTTTAGACGGAAAAGCTCTCAACACCTTATCTGCCGGAAAATTAATACCACGCAATGGTACTTCAACAGTCTTTTCCGTATATATATCCACAGGCAAAGTTAAATCAATCGCTCCGGGAACAAACTTAGCTCCTTTCACTCCGGCAAGCGCAATTCGTTGCCTCAATGTATCCGCTACATTCTCAAAGTTCACTTTTTGTGTATAGGCAGTTGTAATTGTATCCAATATAGCTACAGGAGCATATACTAAAACAGAATCCGGAGAATAAATGGTATCGGAAATATAGTATTGACGCCCTGCAGTAACTTTACCCTCTAATTTAACAGGCACCAATTTCGACTTTCCGGTAGAATAAATATACTCCAAGGTATCTGGTTTGACAGAAAGCAGGCGAGTGGACACATTGAGCTGTCCCAGAATCTTTTTCTCAAGTTCTGAAGTATAAATCTTCACATGATTATCAGGGGTCTTTAACTCAGAAAAATCGATATTTACCGGAAAGAAACTTTTGCCCAACATATAGTTCAGCAATACCGTACCCTTATCTTTTACTTTGATACGCAATTCAGAAGGAGGTTCAGAAGTTAAAACTACATGATTGGGTACTCCTTTCAAACGAACAGGAATTGAAAATTCTGCTTCATAATCATTATTTAATGTTTGAAGCAGCCAAAATCCACCTGCAATAAAAAAGAAAAATAAAAAAATTAAGAACTCTCTGCTCTTATCACTAAGCAGAAAGTCCTTAATCCTTCTTGATAATTTTAAATAAATATACTTTATGTTCCTACGTTCGAACATAGGCTTTATTTATTTTTAGTTCCTTTATTTCGTAGCAGACTGGCTATTGGCAGCTGAAGCATCTGCAAAAATAGAGTTCTTATCTATCTTAATTTTTACATTAGAAGCGATTTCAAGAACAATATAATCATCATTGATTTCCTTAATCACACCATGAATACCACCAGCAGTAATTACATTCTGATTCACCTGGAGAGACTTACGGAAATTAGCGATCTCTTTCTGTTTCTTATTCTGCGGACGAATCATGAAGAAATACATGATAACAAACATTGCTATCAGCATAATCCACATCAAACTACCATCAGGGCCAGCAGCAGGAGCTTGAAAAAATACAGTTAATAGGTTCATAAAATAATCAGTTTTTTAGTTTTTTAATCTATTTGGACAAAGGTATTAGTTTTTTGTCAACTTACCTTCTTTTTTTAATTGATTAACTATTCCGTCCAATGTACCATTGATAAAGCTACCGCTCTTCACTGTACTATAGAGTTTGGCAATCTCTACATACTCATTTAACGAAACACTGACCGGAATGTTCGGAAAACTAAGAATTTCTGCCAACGCACACTGCATAATAATCACATCCATGAAAGCTACACGATCCAAATCCCAGTTCTTTGTGTTTTCACTGATCAGATGCCGATAATAATCGGCATTCAGAATGGCCCGACGGAACAAGCGCCGTGCAAATTCCTGATCTTCATCATCTTTAAACTCAGGCAATAACGGCTGGTTAGCCCCTTGTTTTTCTTCAAAACGCTTGATAGTTTTCAATACAAATGTATCAACAATCTCTTTATCATCATTCCAATATAAACTCTGATCTTCCAACACTTGATCCAGCGAATCATTATTGAAAACAAACGTTTTATATAATTTTCTCCACAGCTCACGATCCATTTCGTAAGATTTATCGGAAGAAGCCATATATTCTTTATATATATCGGATGCAATAATCTTCTCGTACAATTCTTTGATAAAGTCCTGATCGTTTGCCCAGGTTCTTTTCTGGTTAGCTATAAACTCGCTCAATTGTTTATTTACTTCAAGTTGTGCGATAAACTTATTTTCCACAAACTTCATGTTAGGATACAACTCTTCTTTTGTCGGCGCCAATTTAGCTTTCGCTGTGTCAATGCGTTTTTGTGCATATTCCGTCAAAGCAATCATAAGCATCAGCAAATAGTTGTATAAGTCGTAAGCCTTAGAGAGGCTAAAGAACAACTCTTTCTCCGCTGAGTCTAAATTTTTGCTGCCGTTTTGATAGTAAGCATACACTATCTGTATGATCTTTAGACGAATAAGAACTCTGTTAATCATAATCTTAATTAATACTGTTATTAACGAATTGCAAAAGTAGACATTTTTAATGAGTTTACGCAAATAAATCACATTTTTTAATGCAGTATTTCATTCTCTTTCCTTTTTCTTTTGACGGTTTAAAAAAAATATCCAATTTTGAAGCCAATTATAAACAGACCTAACAATATGGAAGATTTTAAAAAGAAAATAGGAACAGACATGAATGATAAAGAGATTGTATTCTCCAAATCGATTAAAGCTGGTAAACGTATATATTATCTGGACGTTAAAAAGAACCGTAAAGATGAAATGTTTCTTGCCATCACTGAAAGCAAAAAAGTCGTAATGGGAGAAGGAGACGATTCCCAGGTAAGTTTTGAAAAGCATAAAATCTTTTTGTATAAAGAAGATTTTGGTAAATTCATGTCCGGTCTTGAACAAGCGATCAGTTATATCAATCAGAATCAAGAATATACCGAAGATTTAGAATCCGAAAAAAAAATCGAATCTGAAAGCGAAACTGAAACTGCAGTTTTAGATAGTGAAATTAAAATAGATATTGATTTTGAATAATTAAAAACATCAATTCTTTGATATTTCAGAAAGAAAGTGTACTTTTGCACCGCTTTTTGCACATCGTGTGATAATCACATCGTGTGATGGTGAATTAAGCAAGCAAAATAACTTAATTTAGAGTAACACAAAAAATTTCAAGAAATGAGATCAATTGAAGTTAAAGGAACTGCAAGAACAATTGCAGAACGCTCTTCTGAACAGGCAAGAGCTTTGAAAGAAATTCGTAACAACGGTGGTGTACCTTGTGTACTTTACGGTGGTGGAGAAGTTGTTCACTTCACAGTGACTAACGAAGGACTTCGCAATCTGGTTTATACTCCGCACATCCACGTAGTAGACCTGATTATCGATGGCAAAAAAGTGAATGCGATTTTGAAAGACATTCAATTTCACCCTGTAAAAGATACTATCCTGCACGTAGACTTCTATCAGATTGACGAAGCTAAACCTATCGTAATGGAAGTACCGGTACAACTTGAAGGTCTTGCTGAAGGTGTGAAAGCCGGTGGTAAATTAGCATTGCAGATGCGTAAACTGAAAGTTAAAGCTTTGTACAACGTTATTCCTGAGAAACTGACTGTCAATGTATCTCACTTGGGTCTTGGCAAAACAGTTAAAGTAGGCGAATTGAGCTATGAAGGACTGGAACTTCTGAATGCAAAAGAAGCTGTTGTATGTGCCGTTAAGTTGACTCGTGCGGCAAGAGGTGCAGCTGCTGCAGCAGGAAAATAATATCGCTATCCTTTATTAGAGATATCATTCAAACGCAGATTAATGCAGATTTCACATCTGTGTTAATCTGCGTTTTTATTTAAAAACAAATAAACTGAAAGATATGAAATACTTAATTGTCGGATTAGGCAACATTGGTCCAGAATACCATGAAACTCGCCATAATATAGGCTTTATGGTGTTGGATGCTTTGGCTAAAGCAAACAACCTATCATTCAAGGACGGTCGTTATGGCTTTACAGCTACCCTATCTGTAAAAGGAAGACAAATGATTCTGTTGAAGCCTTCGACATTTATGAATCTAAGTGGTAATGCCGTGCGTTATTGGATGCAAAAGGAAAATATTCCATTGGAGAATATGCTAATCATCGTTGATGACCTGGCTCTTCCTTTTGGAACATTACGTCTGAAAAGCAAAGGTAGCGATGCAGGTCATAACGGATTAAAACATATCGCAGCTATCTTGGGAACTCAAAATTATGCACGGTTGAGATTTGGCATTGGCAATGACTTCCCAAAGGGCGGACAGGTTGATTTCGTATTAGGACATTTTACGGAAGAAGACTGGACAACAATGAACGAGCGCCTGGAGACAGCCGGAGAGATTGCCAAAAGCTTTTGTTTGGCAGGAATCGACATAACGATGAATCAATTCAACAAAAAATAATAATTCATTTTCAATTTATAACCAATGCCTGAAGCAAGAATAGATAAATGGATGTGGGCAGTCCGCATCTTCAAAACCCGCACCATCGCCGCTGAGGCCTGCAAAAAAGGACGAATCAGCATCAACGGATCGTTTGTGAAAGCATCTCGTATGATAAAGCCAGGAGACGTAATTCAAGTAAAAAAGCCCCCCATTACATACTCTTTCAAAGTATTACAAGCTATCGAGAAACGAATCGGAGCAAAGCTTGTATCCGAGATGATGGAAAACGTAACGACACCCGATCAATACGAACTTTTGGAAATGAGCAAAATCAGTGGTTTCATTGATCGCGCAAGAGGCACCGGACGCCCGACTAAAAAAGACCGTCGAAGCATTGAAGAATTCACTACTCCGGAATTTATGGACGACTTTGATTTTGACTTTGATTTTGAAGAAGACAGTGAATAAAAATCCCCGATAGCCGTCACGGACACCGGGGAGGTATAAATAAATGGACTTATTTATAAAATCACCCATCCGACCGATAACCTATCGGCCGGATGGAGATAGAGGTCAAAATTTAAATCCAATCTTAAACGTCGGAGCCGCCAAAACACTGTAGTTATGGCTGTCTGCCGACAGATCGCCAAGACCGGCTTGCGGATTATACGTAGTCTTGTTGTACGTATAAGCAAACGGATCGATCTGCGCACCGACGTAGAGGGCAGGAAGAACATAGTAATCGACACCGATAGTCAGGGCGCCACGAAGATTCCAGCTCTCGGCAACCGATTTGCCCATAGAGGTCTCTTCATCATACTTCATTTCATTTTCGCCGTAAGCAAAACCTACGCGAACGCCTGTATACCACATCAGGTTAGGAACACGCTTGATGTTGAAATAACGATCAACACCTGCCGACACATTATAGGCGAACGACTGGGCACTGGCTACGGCACGATAGTTAGGGATTTCTCCCATCAAATCGTCTACCGATCCACTTCCATTCGATTCTGAACCATCTATCGTGCCGGGAACAGCCGGATAACCGGGGTTATTCGTGAAGCTGACACCGCCACCCAAATTTAGTTTCCACTGATCTTTGAAGAACCAGCCCCCTTCGAAACCAACCATCAGCTTTTTGTCTGCCCAGTTGGTTGAGAGCGCTCTGACTTCATAGTCAGTCAGCAGCCCCGAAGGGGCTGTGACGTTTGTGTAACTATTGTATCCAACAGTAGCTGCTACCGTAAAGTCACCCTTTTTAGGAGTATTGTCTTTACTACAGTTCTGCGCATTCACTGCAAGACACATCATGGGTAGAACGGCCAACACTAAAAGTCTTTTTATTTTCATACGATACTTTTTTTGATTTGTTGTTTATTTGCCGTTACTATTGGCGATTATTTCTGTGCTTCGATAGCAGCTTCAATCTGAGCCTTCCAGTTATTTACGATTGCAGTCTGAGCTTCAATCTTCGTCTTGAGTGTTTCAAGCTCAGCTTTCTTGCTGGCAATGGCATCTTCTTTACTATTGATACTAGTTTTAAGAGTATTGATCGCCTGTTCACAACCAGCAATACTATATTTCAAGCTTTCAATAGCACCATCAACATCAAAGGCAGCATTTGCTAAACTATTAGCTGTTTCATATTCCGCCCAAGCTTTACTTGCAGTATCCAGAGCATCGTTATATTCTTTAAGAGCTGTTTCAAACGCTTCCGCAAGTGCTTTCTGATCCTCAATAGCTTTATCATAAGCCTTCAAATCATCACCAGCGAATGTTGCGATCAATGCAGCGAACTCTTTAACATCATCTTCAGCATCTTTTAAGATAGTTTTAGCTGTTGCAATATCAGCTTTATATTGATCAACCATTCCCTGCCAATAATCTATATTATCTTGATTTACCGGCTCAGCCTTTTTGGCATTCTCTAAATTAGTTTCCGCAGTAGCTAAACTTGCATACAGTCCTGTTGCAGCAGTTTCCCCAGCCTTAGGAGCTCCCAAATAATTCTTCTGATTTTTAGCAGTATTATCCAATTGTTGCTTTTGACGTTCTACATTAGATGCTACCAATGTATAATAAACAATGCTTCTATTAGCTGACAACTCTTTAGATTCAGAGGTATAGACATACCAACCTTTAACGTTGAAAATTCTTACACTGGCAACTGTCTTAATCGGATTTTCAACTTGAGATTCTCCTCCATTTCCTGTTGGATAATTATAAAAGTAAAATCTACCTGTAGAATTATCAAAAGCATCACTAGCATGTTCCTTCGCTGTCTCCTTTGGACCAACCAACGCATTCACTTTCTCCCACTCTTTATACAATGTGGTAGCCTTCTGTTCCAACTCTGTTTTATCAACCTTTTCATACTTCTCATACAGTCCGATCTGGAAATTATAGTCGGCTATAGATTTCTCCTGACGAGCGATATCAATATCTTTCTGAGTTTTAAAAGAAATTAATCCATTTTCCAAACTGGCAAGTGCTGTTGTAGCAGTTAACTTTTGTGAGTTCAATCCATCAAGCACACTAATTGCTCCCGTATACTCTCCATATAGTTCTCTCAATCGTTCATCAGCGAGATCCAACAATGCCTGCTGATCTTTAGCAGCCTGCAATTTTGCCGCAGCGATAGCCTTCTCCGCCTCAGCCTTGATTTGCTCAATCTTCACCGCAAACTTTTGTTTAGCCTCTTCAGTCATTTCTTTCTGATATTCAGCTTGTGCATTTTTCAATGCCGCCTCTGCTTCAGCTGTAATTTTTGTAGCCTCAGCCTGTGCATTAGCCAATGCAGCAAGACCTTTCAGTTGTTCAGCTTTTGCGTTACGCACCGCTGTTACCGATGCCGATTCGTCGTTGTCTACGCAAGCTCCCAGTGACAAAGCACCCAGGAGCACTGCAACCATCATGAGTTTCTTTTTCATAATCTCAAAATTTTAGTGTTAATAATAATAATATAAATGTTATGTTCCACTCTGTTTTTCTTCCGCTACCAGAAGAGTGTTGGTCCACTTCTTCCAGTAATTCGCAGCAAATATATCCCAATTTATCTGATAAAACAAATAAATTATGAACAAAATTCAAAAATAGACAGATATTCTTTTATACCGATAAACCTAACTCTTCGGATTATGTTGTACTTTCATGCAAATGAAAAAAAGCAATATTTATATAGGTGAAATTATCAAGAATATAATGTCCGAGAGGCAGATCACTAAAGCCGAACTCGCAAGAAGATTGGACGTTAAGCCTCAAAGTGTAGATTATCTACTGACAAGGAAAAGCATTGATACGGATACATTATATAATATTTCACTGGCGTTAGATTATGATTTTGCCCTTTTATATAGCATCAAACAAGAACAGATAAATTGTGATAACGAAGATATCAGATATAAATTGGGAAATGCCAAAATTACAGTAGAGATAGAACTGCAGCAAGATGAAATTATCAAGCTAAACCTGAAAAAGAAAATAGCCGAGTTACTGGATGGAAGAGCTAATAAGTAGAGTTGTTTACACCTTATTATATATAGAGAACAAAAGCTATCAAAGAAAAGATATAGCCCCTACAGAATAATTTAACAATGTTAAGGAAGAAACAAAGATCATTATTCCCTCTGTACAAAGAACAAATCTTTTAAATGCAAACAACTTGTTCTTTGCATTTAAAAAACAAGCTTTAACTTGATGTTAAAGTTAGCTTTATAGACATTCAACATTAGACAACTAATCTCTTGATTAAAAACAATATAATCAATAAAGATAAGAACAGCAGATAAAAAGAGAAAGTCAAGAGATGACTCACTTAATTGGTAATATAGTAACTATCAACAAAAGGGAGGCTGTGTCAAAACTCTTTTCACCACAGAGCATCACAGAGTATCACAGAGTTTTTTTTTACTAATAATCAGTAACTTAAAAACACCTCTGTGTTACTCTGTGTCCTCTGTGGTGAGTTATGACACACCCACCTTTATTTCCACTTTTTAAGTTCTTTTCGGTCGGCCGGAGTAGCTTCTATCAGACTGAGAGCGAAACCTCCACTACGAGCCAATTTAGTAGAAATCTTGGTTTTATTAGTCACTATACCTTTTTTAATCTCATAAGAGGTAGGATTCTTCTCATAATCCGCATCTTTCCCATCAGCATATAAAGTGGCTACATACTGTTTCCCCGGATCCAGGAAATCAAGAACGAATGTAGAAGTACGGGAATTTTCACCTGTAATACCTCCAACAAACCAATTATCGGTTCCTTTGGCTTTTCGAGCCACCGTGATATATTCTCCCGGTTCTGCTTCAATATATTTACTGTCATCCCAGTCTACTGCCACATCTTTAATAAACTGAAATGCGTCCATGTGGCGCTCATAACTCTCCGGAAGGTCGGCAGCCATTTGCAACGGACTATAAAGTGTAACATAAAGGGCCAATTGTTTTGCCAAAGTGGTATGCACAAAACTATGTTCACCACTCAAGAAAGACAATTGAGTGTCAAAAATACCCGGAGTATAATCCATTGGACCACCAATCAGGCGTGTAAAAGGAAGCAATGTAGTATGGAATGGTTTATTCCCACCAAAAGCTTCATATTCTGTTCCACGGGCAGACTCGTTACCGATCAGGTTTGGATACGTACGACACAATCCGGTTGGACGAACGGCTTCGTGAGCATTTACCATGATTTTATGATCGGCTGCCTTCTTCACTGCATAGAGATAATGATTATTCAGCCATTGCCCGTAATGATGCTCACCGCGTGGGATTATATTGCCTACATATCCGCTCTTCACAGCGTTGTAGCCGTTATCTTCCATAAATTGGTAAGCTTTGTCCATGTGGCGTTCATAGTTACGGACAGATGCAGAGGTTTCATGGTGCATCATCAACTTTACCCCTTTATTCTTGGCATATTCATTCAACATTTTCACATCAAAGTCGGGATATGGAGTGACGAAATCAAACACATAATCTTTTGACTTGCCAAACCAGTCCTCCCATCCTTCATTCCAGCCCTCAACCAATACCTGGTCAAAACCGTGTTCAGCGGCAAAATCGATATAACGTTTCACATTCTCATTATTGGCACCATGACGTCCATTGGGCTTGGTCTTAGCATAATCGGTCTCACCCAACTTCACTGAATAAACGTCGTCAGTATAAGCCCATGTACTTTTACCCGTAATCATCTCCCACCATACACCTACATATTTGACAGGCTTAATCCAGGAAGTATCCTCCAATTTACATGGCTCGTTCAGGTTTAATGTTAATTTGGAAGTAAGAATGTCACGTGCATCATCACTGACCATGATTGTACGCCATGGAGACTGACAAGGAGTCTGCATATATCCTTTATCTCCCTGTGCATCGGGAGTCAGCCATGATTCAAAAACAAAGTTTTTATCATCTAAATTAAGATGCATACAAGAGTAATCCACCAAGGCAGCTTCATGAAGGTTGATATACAATCCATCATCGGTCTTCATTTGTAAAGCAGTCTGAACCCCGGTAGAAGAAAAAGGAGTCTGGGAAGCATTGGGAGTCACAGCTGTTTTCATCAGGCCACGTATTTCCGAAAGCTTCGATCGAGTATAATCATATTCTTGTGTATCATAATCGCCCGGTATCCAGAAAGCAGTATGATCGCCTGTCATAGCAAATTGAGAATGCTCCTCTTTTATCACAAAATAATTCAGATTCTTTTGCTGCGGAAATTCATAGCGAAAACCGAGTCCGTCATCGTACAAACGAAAACGAATCAACATCTTACGATCCTGAGCTTTTTGGTCTAAAGTTACCGCAAGCTCATTATAATTGTTACGGATTTGCTTTACTTCTCCCCAAACAGGTTCCCAGGTTTCGTCAAAAGAAGAAGTCTTGGCATCAATCAATGTAAAACCATCCATCAGACCGGGATCATCTTTCAGTTCAAGGCCCAGTTTAGAAGGTTTAATCACTTCTTTACCCTTATAAGAAAGTTCATACACAGGCTCGCCTTTTCCATTCACCGAAAAGTTCAGTTTCAAGAGTCCATTTGGAGAAGTAATGCTTTCGGCCATTGCCACACTACTCACTAAAAGAGAAAGAAAAAAGCAAGCCAACTTAAAAGTCAGTTTATTCATGTTCTTCATGATATGGTTTAATATAAATTAGTAATCATGCAACAAAGATAAGCAAGAAGCAGATTCCGGTTCGACGAATGGAACCGAAATAAAGAAGATTTATCAGAAAACGTTTGCATAAACAGTTGACAGTGGTAACTTTGCCAACAAAACAAAAAAGATGAAAGAGATTATTTATATATTTATCGGAGGAGGCATAGGCAGTGTATCCCGCTATCTGGCACAAATAGCCGTCAACGAGAAACTTAGCCCTACTTTTTTCCCCTTTCCGTGGGGAACGTTTGCCGTGAACATTGCTGGGAGTTTGTTAATAGGATTATTTTATTCACTTTCGGAACGTCTTGATCTATCCTTCGAGTTAAGGCTATTTCTGACTGTTGGTTTCTGTGGAGGTTTTACCACATTTTCTACTTTGGCTAATGATGGCCTGAGTTTACTGAAAGGAGGCTTCTACGGCATATTCGCATTTTACACATTAGCCAGTATGATACTCGGGCTTTTAGCCGTATTAGGTGGAGGATACCTCGGAGAACATTTAAAACAATAGACTAATATATGAAACCAGCAATTAAGAAAGTCCAACCTGTTAAAGTCGTAGCCCCATTCATCAATGAGCAGTCCGAAAGCATCACTCCACTCGATATTTTGGTGGATGAAGAGAAAATTTCTGATTTATATTTCTCTAAAGGAGTTGTCCGACAAGTAAATAAGCCCTATCTAAGTATTAACAATTGTACTTTCAAACAACAAATATTCAACGAATGCCAGTTGAAATCAGCCCAATTAACAGACATACGTTTTGAAAATTGCGACTTATCCAACGTGTCTTTTGCCGGAACGACTTTCTACCGGGTAGAATTTATATCATGCAAGCTCTTAGGAACAGGTTTTCCGGAAGCCACCCTAAACCATGTCCGGATGGAGCATTGTTATGGACAATATATCAATCTTTCCATGACGAAAATGCGAACCGTTCGTTTCAGCCATTGTGATTTTCGAAACGCCAGCCTCAATGACAGTAAATTAATACCAGCAGCTTTCGACAATTGTGAACTGCTTGAAGCAGATTTTTCGCATACGTCTTTAAAAGGTATCGACCTGAGGAGCTCAAGAATAACAGGCATTCAACTAAACATAGCTGACCTGAAAGGGGCTATAGTCAGTTCATTACAGGCAATGGACTTACTGCCTCTGTTAGGAGTCAAGGTTGAAGACGACTGAACTTTTCCACCTCTCTCTTTGTTTTATAGTATAAAAGCGATAATACTGATTTATAGGGAAAGAGACCGCACGGAATACCTATTAATAGTTATTCTACCGCTTCCCATAAGTGAGTACATTTGCAGAGACTAAAAAAACAAGAGAAACAATGAAAATAGAAAAAATTACAGGACGAGAGATTCTCGACTCAAGAGGTAACCCTACAGTAGAAGTAGACGTAGTATTGGAATCAGGCATCATGGGACGTGCATCCGTTCCGTCGGGCGCATCGACCGGTGAGCATGAAGCGCTTGAACTCCGCGACGGTGATAAACATCGTTACGGCGGTAAGGGTGTACAGAAAGCAGTAGAGAACGTTAATAAAGTCATTGCCCCACATCTGATTGGTATGTCAGCCCTTGACCAAATGGGCATTGACCATGCTATGCTGGCACTGGACGGAACAAAGACAAAAGCCAAACTGGGTGCAAACGCTATCCTGGGTGTTTCACTTGCCGTAGCCAAAGCTGCCGCCAATTATCTTGATATTCCCCTTTACAGATATATCGGCGGCACAAATACTTATGTTTTACCCGTCCCAATGATGAATATCATTAATGGAGGATCACATAGCGATGCCCCAATTGCCTTTCAAGAATTTATGATTCGCCCGGTTGGTGCAAACTCTTTCAAAGAGGGACTGCGCATGGGTGCCGAAGTATTCCACGCCTTGAAAAAAGTATTAAAAGACCGTGGTTTGAGTACAGCTGTAGGTGATGAAGGAGGCTTCGCTCCGAATCTGGAAGGCACAGAAGATGCACTAAACTCTATCCTTGCCGCTATTAAAGCTGCCGGATATGAACCGGGTAAGGATGTAATGATCGGCATGGACTGCGCTTCTTCCGAATTCTATCATGACGGTATCTACGATTACACCAAGTTTGAAGGTGAAAAGGGTAAAAAACGTACAGCCGAGGAACAGATTGACTATCTGGAGAAACTTATCAACGAATATCCGATTGATTCCATCGAAGACGGTATGAGTGAAAATGACTGGGAAGGCTGGAAAAAATTAACTCAACGTATCGGCGACCGCTGCCAATTGGTAGGTGATGACCTTTTCGTTACTAATGTTGATTTCCTGGCAAAAGGTATCGAAAAAGGTTGTGCCAATTCTATTCTGATTAAAGTAAACCAAATAGGTTCGCTGACAGAAACATTAAACGCTATTGAAATGGCACACCGCCACGGATATACAACAGTCACCTCTCACCGTTCCGGCGAAACAGAAGATGCAACCATTGCAGATATTGCCGTAGCAACAAACAGCGGACAAATCAAAACCGGTTCGTTGAGCCGTTCGGACCGCATGGCGAAGTACAATCAGTTGCTCCGTATAGAAGAAGAATTGGGTGATCGTGCTGTATATGGTTACAAACGAATTACCGTAAAAGGCTAAATAAAATCATGATAAGCATAGCATGATGAAAGGTTAGTTATTTTTATAATGATTGAATGTAAATGTGAAAAGGAGGTTGTGTCAAAAACGTTTTGACACAACCTCATAGTATACGTAAAGAACAAGAGCAACACCATCTATTCGGTCAACAATCCTGCGAATGGAATAAAAGGAGTGTTCAGCAGGTGGTGGATGATCCACTGCTCTTGATAAAATAGTTGGTTGCCTTTTTCATTTTAAACCACTATTTTTTTGCTTTACCAACATGATTACAGGATTGTCTTCTTCATTCAACTTTGAAGCAATATCTTTCAATTTGCCATCTTTCAGTTGCTCTTTCTTATAAATCTCAATAAGTTGGGATGCACTTAAACTCGTGACATCCTCGATATCGCGATTTATTGATTTCGCCGTCATAGCTACAGTTCTTTTTTCTGCATAGTCATCATTATATACGGCAACTTGAAATATGGCTTTTTCCTTCTTGTCGTACACCAGCTCATCTGTATAGAATCCGTTACCTTTTTCAAAGTTAAATACATTTTTAACGGTTTCCATAAAGTAATAACGGTCGGTATGAATACCCATATAAAGAAAAATTTCAGGCTCCATAGTATTTGCAGAGGGGGTTCTTACAATAAAGGGGCTTAATGTACCATCCGGTGCATAGTTATACAATGTATCGGCTGATGCGTCCATAAGTGTCCATTTGCCGTTACTTAGGCGTATTTGGTAAGAATAATTTGCTATAAATCGATCTCCATCAGTCACAATCGGTGTGTTAATCGTTTTAAAAGGAATAAAAATTTCCCGGGTGATACTTCCATCCTGTTTTGATATAAGAATATGGTACGATTTGTTTCTATCTTTTCCTTTGTTATGATAATCTGACATATCATAACAGATCAAATTATGTTTGTCATAATCAAAAATAGATGAAATATCTCTACCAAGATTCAAACACCGTTTGAATTCTCCGTTAAGATCGTATACTAAGATTTTATTTCCCGGTGACTTTACGAATATTTCATCATTGTTTTCATCAAGAATAATCTCATTAATCCTTGCATATTCTTCTGCCCCTTGCCCTCGCCGATTTATCTTTTTTAATCCTTTACCGGTTTGCCTGTCAAAAATAAAAATATCCCCATCATTATTCCTATTGGTTACCAATAAGTATTCTTTTCCCACATCTTGTACTAAGCCTTGTGTAAGAAACTCATCTGTAGTTTCCAGCGCAACATATTCCACATTCATAAAATCCTGAAGAATCAATTCTTTTTTAGGATAGCTTTTCGAAACGTCCACGATGATTAAATCATCGTTTGATTGTTTATTTCTTCCACATCCAGTCAATACTACCAACAGAATGACTGTCAAAACAGTGTTTACTTGTTTCATCTTATTTGTTTTATTTGTTTTTTTATGTAACAAAGATTAGTACGATCAATAATTATTTTAAATTTTTCATATTCAATTCCTTTTAAGGTTAAGAAACGGGCTGAAGTGTTTCGGGGTAAATATACCACTATCTGATGTCTAAAGCAAGAAAAAAACATTAATATACAAGAAATCAAAAAGAATAAATTAAGTGACAAGATTCTATTATTGAAAGAATATCACAATATCGACTTCTCTTTTTTTCCATCATTCGAACTATTCGAATTGAATAATAGATTACTGCCTTTGTCTGATTTCTATCTTTCTGCTTCAGAAATGCATAGGGTTGTGTGGATTGGTTATAAACTATCTTTTGAGGTCTACATTCATTTCGTTATGAATGAAATACCGGTTATACCTGTAATATGTTCATTGTCATCGGAAAAATTGTTATCTGAAGGATTGGAATATGATCAGGGGGGATAAAGAAATTCAGTAATATTGTACCGGTGGGGATATCATCGTTATTGGGTGGATGAGGTATGATAGCCTTTTTATGTCTGAAAACGAGTAATGGAACTTGTTAATTGTTAACAGTACAAGTGTAAAATGTTAAGAAGTTATCGGTAACATTAAACCATGTTATAATAGAGCAGAATATCGCGCGTAAATTTGCTAATTAGTTGGGAATCGGTATTTTTGTATTGTGTTTTTTCATAAGTATTAGATTTAAGGTTAACAAAAGATTGGTTGCTCGGGACGAGTAGCCATTTTTTGTTTTATGCAGTAATGTGGTTTCGCTTCCGATGATATTTATTTCTTTAATTTCTTTGTTCCCTTTGTAATTTATAGATGGTTTTGAGAGCAAAACGACTTTTATATTGTTATTAGTGCAATATCAGCTATCTATAGGCTTGTTCTATTTACTAATTATTAAAGGAAACATTATGAAAAAGAATCTATTGTTTTTTGGAGCACTTGTGAGTGCTTTTCTGTTGGCCTCTTGTTCGGGTGGAAGCAAGAGCAAAGCTCCTGTTGCCAGTACGGCAGATATTGAAAATGCGACAGAGGTAATCAAATATTATAATACTTCTCTCGGAGTATTAAAAGATATGGTGAAGGAAAAAGATGTAAATGCCGTTTTGGATTATATGGAACAAAAAGGAAAAGTACCGGCTCTTACCGCCATCGCCCCACCGGCAGTTGTTGCAAAAGATTCGGCGACGGTGATGAATCCCGGAGATTACTTCAATAGAGAAACCCGCCAGAATCTGGTGCAGAACTATGCCGGATTGTTTAAGGCGAGAGCTGAGTTTTACGCAAATTTCGATACCTATCTTTCTTACTTGAAAAAGAAAGATGTAACCAAAGCGAAGCAACTGTTGGATGCGAATTATCAGTTGAGCACACAGATGTCTGAATACAAGCAGAATGTTTTTGATATTCTGAGTCCGTTTACCGAACAGGCTGAACAGGTGCTTCTGGCGGACAGTCCGCTGAAAGAACAGATTATGTCTGTACGGAAGATGTCTGCTACGATGCAGAGTATTTTGAACCTGTATGCACGTAAGCATATGATGGATGGCCCCCGCATTGACCTGAAAGTAGCTGAACTTACCAAACAACTCGATGCTGCTAAAAAACTTCCTGCCGTGAATGGTCATGAAAGCGAGATGAAGTCTTATCAGACTTTCCTTTCACAGGTAGAAACATTTATCAAACAGGTGCAGAAGGCTCGGGAAAAAGGAGAATACAGTGATGCCGATTATGATATGTTGACCAGTGCATACGAGACTTCAATTATTTAGAAATATAGAATGAATATTATACTTTTCGATGGTATATGTAATCTCTGCAACGGGACAGTTTCTTTTATTGTAAAGAGGGATAAAAGAAAGCTGTTCCGTTTTGTTTCACTGCAATCTGAAGCGGGTAAAACTTTGTTGGACCGGTATGCTGTTGAAAGTAGTAATAAGACTCTCTATTATTTCCGGAAAGGAGATTGTTATTCTAAATCTACGGCTATACTTTATATCTTAAAAGACCTGGGAGGATTCTGGCAGTGTTTTTATCCATTGATCCTGATTCCGGTAAAAGTAAGGGATGCATTGTATTTATTGGTTTCCAAATATCGGTATCGGATATTTGGGAAAGTAGATTCATGTACTAAGCCGGCGAGTTTTTCTAATGAAGAATCTAAAAGACCGGATTAATTTTAACTTATCTAAAAAAAATATATCTTTGTAGCAAAGATGTACATTTTTAAATGAAGAAATATGGATAAAGTAATTATTAATTCTTATGAAGATTTTGAGAAATTAGTGGGGCAGCAGATTGGAGTCTCTGACTATCTGGAGGTTTCTCAGGAACGTATCAACCTTTTCGCTGATGCAACATTAGATCATCAGTGGATTCATGTGGACACAGAGCGTGCTAAGGTGGAGAGCCCTTATCATAGCACCATTGTTCACGGATATCTGACATTGTCATTACTTCCTCATTTGTGGAACCAGATTATTGAAGTAAATAATTTGAAGATGATGATTAATTATGGTATGGACAAGATGAAGTTCGGACAAGCAGTACTGTCAGGTCAAAGTGTGCGACTGAAGGCAAGTCTGCATTCTCTTACTAACTTGCGTGGTGTGGCTAAAGCTGAAATTAAGTTTGCGATTGAGATTAAAGATCAGCCAAAGAAAGCACTCGAAGGTATCGCTATCTTTCTGTATTATTTTAATTAAGAAAAGAATATGGCATACACAAGTTATAGAAGACTGTGTATGCCATTGTTTTATACTTCATATTGCTTCGAAAGACAAAAGAAAATCCTTCCTGTAACATTGGTTACAAATTATTTGTTTTCTGTTCCCGACCTTTGTCCTCTGAATAATAAAAGAGGAAAATATGAAAGATTATAAACTTATGACAGTCGGTCAGATTGTAGCCGATCGTTTTGACCACGCAAAGGTATTCAATAAGTATGGCATTGATTTCTGTTGCAATGGAGATATCTCGCTGACTGATGCTTGTGAAAGAGCCGGAGCAGGGGTGGACAGTTTGTTGGAAGAGTTGAGGCAAACGCAACCGAACCATTCTCCGATTTTTGATTTTAAAAGTTGGCCTATGGATTTATTGGTAGATTACATCCTGAAATTCCATCATCGTAATATCCGTTACCAGGGACCGCAGATTCTTCAATTGCTTGATAAAGTTTGTGAGGTACACGGTGAGAAACATCCGGAACTTTATGAGATACGTGGGTTGTTTCAGGAGTCCTGGATAGATCTGAATAATCATCTTACCAAGGAGGAAATGGTGTTGTTTCCTTATATATACGATTTATTCGATGCAGTGACCCAACACCGCCCCGTTCCGCCTTTTCATTGTGGCAGTGTCAGTAGCCCTATTTCGGTAATGATGCATGAACATGATGCCGAAGGTGAACGTTTTCGCCGGATTTCTTTATTGGCTCAGGGATATTTAGTACCCGATGATGCTTGTGACACCTACAGGTTATTGTTTGAAATGTTGGAGACATTTGAGAAAAATTTGCATCATCATATTCATTTAGAAAATAATATTGTTTTTCCTATGGCTATAGAGATACAGGAGAACTGTGAACGAATGTGTTAATTGTTAACGTTTTTAGCCTAAAGTATTAACAAAACAAGATCGAGTATTAAACGGTGTTATAATACAGGATATTTTTGCTCTGATATTTGCTAATTGCTTGAAATTCGGTATATTTGTATTGTGTTTTTTTCATAAGTATTAGATTTAAGGTTAACAAAAGATTGGTTGCTCGGGATGAGTAGCCATTTTTTGTATTCGGTACTTTGGTTATTTATTCTTCAATTAGAGTATGACGTTTAAAATCTATATCCCAGTCCTATTCTCACAGTAGGATAGATGGCGGAATTGCCGTTGGAGGACTTTATATAACCGGCTCCGCCAGATAGATCGAAAAGAAAATGTTTCCATACGCGTCGAAATCCCCAATATGGGGTGATAACATATATATGCGCTGTTTTTACTCCGCTGCTGATGGCTATTGGAAAAGAATATCCGAAACAGGCAGATAAATACCCACCGGAATTACCCCAAGTACGCTTGCCATTGCGATGCCTTTTCTTCAGGTTATAATAAAAACGTGGTTCTATGGCTAAATCTCCGGTTACTAAATGATAGTCTTTGGTAGCGATATGGAATTCGCGAAGTGATTCCATTTTGAGTTGCCATGTTCTTTCAAAAGCATAAGAAGCTCCTGCGCTAAAAATAACAGTACCTTTCGGAGCAAAAGCATATTCATAACTATATGCCAGTCCGATACCATTTAAACTGATACTGTGACCGGAAACGGTTTGGAATTGGGTAGATGCATCTGGTCTTTTTTGAGGATTGTGCTCGGCACGGATAGAGAGGGCAAATAATGTAAGTAGAATTGTGGTGATAAATAATACTTTCTGCATATGTTTTCTGTTTTGGGTTTTATAATTGATTTCTTGATTATAAAGACAGAAAAAAGAAGAAGATTCCCTATTTGAATGAAGAGAATAATTTAACGATAAAATACAGAATCTAAAGTTTGGGCCAGTAGCGGTGAGGAGATCTACCTAAACTTTAGATTCTGTATGATAGGCAAAGTGCTTGTTATTTACGGATGCATCTGACAGAAAGAGCTCTGTCTGTTATATTGCCGTCTTTTATTTCATTTGTAGTATGCAGCAAATAGATTGCTTTATTTATTTGATTTCCAGATGAATTGGTAGACCAGTATACCACCGTATATAAGCCGTTGGTATATCCGTTCTTACTTTTTAGAATATATCCTTCCGGCATTCCATTGAATCCTGTAGTGTTAAATATAGGAAGCTTGTCACCGTTTTCATCGCTTGACCATGGTCCGGATTTCAGTTTAGAAGCATCATTGTTTATATATTGCTTTAGTTGTTCCCACTCGGTTTCGGTAGGAATATTCCATCCTTGGGGTGATAACTTGCCTGAAATAACAGCTTCAGAATTGTAAAAGTAAAAATTTTGAGGCGCATCTTGATATTTCCCGGTGTAATAGCCTGCTGTTGCCGTGAAATCCTTTTTCAAAGTAATTGTTTTACCATCGGTATAGCGTGCCGCTTCCAAACTACGTCCCATCCAATATTGGATTCCTATTTTTACTATAGGATAAGTTTTGGTTTCCGTATTCCGTATATCTGTCAAGACATCTTCTTGCAACCGTACAGGTAGAGGATTTTCCGGCTTGGATATTGATATTGAGTTATCTTCGGCTATGTAGAAATCGTTGATGACGCTTTGATTTCCGGGCGTGTAGGCTAATACATTATTAACTTTGTTCCAAGAGACCTTGCCTCCGTGAACGGCTGCTGTTTCGTCAAGTAAACAAATTACCGTGCCGTTGTTTAAATCTGTCTTTCCATTTAGAACAGGATAGGCGACGATGGCTTGTGCATCGATATTGTCTGCCAATAGGTACTCTTTACAGATCTCTGCTACCTGCGTCCCTTCGTTAATGGCTTTATATACATTACTCTTACTGAATTTCAGTGCAGCCAGGTGAATTATACCTGATGTTTCCTGAGCTGTCGTTTCACCCGACTCCCCTTCTGTCCAGTCTGCAATGCTATGATCGAAGTTGTTGATTTGAATGCCTTCGGATGACTTATAGATAATGCCTATGGAACAGCTTTTTTCACTGGACAGCTGAAAGTTGTCCGGAAATGGGCAACTATAACTCTTTCCATCTATTTCCATATTTATGTAGTGACTGTCAGACTCTATTTTTTCGGGTATCAGTATCGCTTTTTTGCCTATAAGGGTATTATTCTCTATTTTCCATTCTCCATAAGGAATAATGCCGCTCGTTTGTCCCGATGACCCGAATTGGCCGGTGAGAAAATCATAAGATGCTTCCGAATGGAATCCGTTTAAGGATAAGGTAGGGTTATCAGCCAAGAGCTCTTGTAAGTCTTCTCCGGCTGCGGGTCTTATAATGATTTCCAGTTTGCAAAGTTTGTGTTTATATTCCATGGCAACCATGTTCTGGCTGGGTGTAATGTCATTGTTTACAGCGATCATAAAGTCGGAAAGTGATAGTCCGCCCACAGTACTTTGGTCGGTCTGTATCTGGACCTGCATTGTACTTTTGTCCGGTTCAATACCTGTTTCTTGAAAAGGATAATAACTGATGAAGTTACATTCTCCGTTTCCTTTAGGATAATAAATCGTTTCTTCCGGTTCGAAGCCGGAGGTTTGGGAACATGTGAAACGCATATTGTCAATGTATCGTTTCTGATTGATAGTTGATGGTTGTGTCAATACATACAAGCCAATGGCGTCCTTTTCTTGAAATTTGTTATCAATAACACGTGTGGGGTTGCATAAAATTTGTGTAGAAAGGCGGATAGGAATTTCTCCGGGAAGGGTTGTCGGTTCTTCTGAAATTTCATTTACACAGGAAGTGCTGACAAGCAGGGGCATCATTATGAATTTTATCATAAAGGATGCAATTTTCATGTTTTTCATTGTAGTATATAGTTTAATTTGTGTTTTAGTATCATTGTTTAACTATATGTTTAAGGAGTAACAAAGCTACTATTATTAATATAATTATTACTATGAATTATGATAATATTTTGTATTTATATAATAAATGTTTCACTACTGTTCCGTTAAAGTGAATAATAGTTCTTTGAAATAATTGAAATATAGTCGATTAAGTTATATTTTGAAATAAAACGGATTTGAATTTCTATTTTTGCAGCTGTAATGATGAATCAAGATAAATACGCTTTTTCTCAACTTTTCCACTTTTTTGAACAGAACTCGGTTTAACAACTACGTTCGTAAGTACGATGTCAACCGTTATGTGAAGCATTTTACTTACTGGAACCAAATAGAAAAATCGCCAAGTTAGTATTTCTAACTTGGCGACTCTCACTTTTGCTCTTCAAGAGGGCACTGAAAAGCCATCTGTTTTTTCAGTACCCTCGGAAATTTCCGGGCAGCTTTTTATTTTTCTCCGTTCAAACGGCGGAGTATTCTTACACAAGTTTAAAACTTACGTGTGTTCAGGTTCTTGTCGACCAAAACGCCATCAATAGCTTTCAGATCAAACTTCACGGCACGTTTCGCTTTCAGCTTCAGAATAAACAGATCGTTTGTTCCTTCAAGGGCTTCTTTAGCTCCAAGGTTAACGAATGTAGGATAGAGTGCTTTTGTACCATTGGTATGGAGTCTGTCGTAAGTCAGATTTTCCATTGCTTTAAGGTTCAAAGGTTCGACACCTACAAATTCATAATCTTGCTGATTGTATGGCAACGCAAAACTCAAGGCATTTACAGAACGGAGGTTGACACCTTTTACAAGCACTTCAACCACATCACCTTTACTGTAATTCCGTTTAGCCGTACTGATCTCAATAGTGCCATCCAGTTTCTCAATCGGTTCATCGCTGACACCATCTTCCAATTGTGTTGCCACAACAGAAATGTCATAAGCATCGATCAAACCATTCTGGTCGATATCACCTACGCTGATATAGCCTTCATAGTCGGAATCACCTTTTCTCAGACCGGTATAGTTGGTATACGAAGTTAAATCGTTATTATCGATCTTACCGTCGTTATTGATATCACCCTGCAAACGACTCTCTGTTCCAGGAACTTTAAATACATACAATTCTCTACCCGAACCATAATTGTTCACACCTTCCGTTACAGCCAGTTTGATATAGCGTGCAGTCGGGCGCTCAGTAAATGTAAATACTTTCACATCACCATTACGTTTCCAGTCTATTGCTCCGGCCTCAGTCCAATTCTCTTTATCCATACTGTAATATACAGTACCTTTCAGAATCGTTCCGTTACCACCGTCGGTACGTGGCAGGTATTCGAATTTATCCAACTGGTTCACAGTTCTCAAGTCGATAATCATATCATATGGCAGCGCTTTTGCTCCATACTTCGTATGCCACATATCACCCAATTCGGCAAAGTCGAACAAACGATCGATATCAAATCCTTCCTGATTCTTCGCAGTTGTTTCACCCTTGATTCCATGAAGAGCAAATTCCAGCGGGTTCGCTTTTGTCTTAGCGCTGAATTCAGCCCAATCCGAATAGCCATCCTTGTTTACGGCACGGATCTTGAATGCGTAGTCGGTTTCAGCAGCCAGCCCGTCAAACAGCAACTCAGTATCCTTAATTGTTGTATACAACATGCCATTGAACTCTATTTCATAGAAATCGGCATTCGGCACTTTGCTCCATGTAGGTTTCAAAGTATAAGCTTCAATATTCTCGGCAGTAATCTGAGCTGCAGGAGCAGTCAGCGAACCGGACGTTACTCTGTAATTATCGGCAGGCGCATACTGGAAACCTTCGATATTCATCACAACCTGATTTTTAGTAATGTCAGTAGCAGCCAACTTCACAAGAAGCTGAGGATTCTTAGTGATTACTTTCTTTTCAAATTCACTGCCTTTCGTAGCAAATTTATTCAGATTAGGAGCAGCATCATAGAAGTATACGTTTTCACCTTTCCGGAAATCATCCATAGAAGCCACTTCGATCAACTTCACTTTGCTTTTGCCCACCTGAGCAGAAACTTTCTTCGGTTTGGCAGTAACGTTTACTCTAAACTCAGTAGCTTTCTCTTTTACAAAACCGTCGAAATCACCTTGTGTAGGACGAATAGAGATCTTCACATTGTTTTTCGAATCAACATTTGACTCAATGAAAGTTGTGGCACCTTTACCATCTTTATATGCTTCCGATACACCGTCATCATCATATTCAACAGTCATCATGTGCTTATACGGATAAATCTCGTAGATACGAAGTCCTTTGTTGATTTCAGCAACGTTATTGTTAGGATTGGTCATCGGGATAATAGCTCCGTTCTTCACAAATACCGGAAGTTTCCAGAGAGGAGCAGCAAAGTTGTTGAGTACACAGTTACCCTGATATTTTTCTCCGGTGAAATAATCGATCCATTCTCCTTCAGGCAGATAAATACCGTCACGGATATCATTCCCTTCAGCATCTGCTTTTGTGGCTTTATAGATAGGTGCTACCAGGAAGTCGGTACCATACATAAACTGATACTGCGTGGCTGTACCCAGAGTATAAGCATTCGGATATTCGAGGAACATAGCACGAATAAGCGGCATTCCGGTTACAGCTTCTTTCGCAAAACTATAAGTATAAGGCATCAATTCCGATTTCAGTTTCAGATACCAACGGTTGATAGAAGTGGCAGGTTCGCCCAAAGCATGCGGATATTTTTCGTTCGATCCCCATCCATCCATATTCAGCTGCATCGGAGTGAAAGTTTTCCACTGGAAGTCTCTGGTGTTGACAATCATATTCTTGCCGCCAAAGATACCATCCATATCCGAAGAGATGTTAGGCTGACCTGACAGACCTGAACCGATATAAGTCGGGATGTGAAAACGGATGTACTCCCATACACCGCCTGTCTGGTCGCCCGACCAGATTCCGGCATATCGTTGTGTACCGGCCCAACCATCGAGTGAAATAATGAACGGACGGGCATCATCTCCGTAATAAGGCATAATATGACCTACGTCTGCCACACCATTCAGTCCGAAGGAATATCCCCAGCCTACCCATGCAACGTCTGTTTTCAATACACGCACACCGGCATCTCTCACTTCCTTCACAATATCTCTTTGCAGCAACGCACTCACACCTTCTTTCGGATGCAAGTCAGACTGTGTCCACAAACCGATTTCGACACCATTCTTACGAGCATAGTCGCCCAGACTTTTCAGATTCTGGATGTTTCCGTCAAGGGTTTCGGTCTGTCCGTATCCGGCACCATATCCGTCGTTTGGCAGCAACCAGCCTAAAGGCATGTCATGATTCTTATAGCGATCAATCACTGCACGGGCCGAGAACTGATAATTATTCTTTTCTCCGTTCAATGATTCCTTGATTCCACCATTATCTTTCTGGCTTTCCTTATAGCGTTTTCCGTCTTCGAACAAGATTCCTTTTTCGTCTTCCTTCCAGTAGTCACGGTTATAAGCATTCAAGTGACCCTGATAAAAACCGAACTTAGGCAACAACACCGGATTACCGGTCAATTGATAAAAGTCATTCAGAATCCCTACGGCACCATCACTAACCATATAGAATACATCAAGGTAAGGAGAATCGTGCGTAAGCTTCACTTTACCTTTTTCTTCCGCACCGAAATCATATTTACCCGGTTTGAAAGTATACCACATCATGCCATAGCCGTTAGTAGACCAATAGAAAGGTGTGGGTGAAGCTACTCCACCGTCTGTCCAGCTATTTTCGTTTACAATATTAATTGCTTTTCCTTTGTGCGAAAAACGTCCGTTCTGCACACCGCCGCCATAGAAATATTCGTTGGGGTTCTCTTTCAGAGTTACAGTAACTTTTCCTTTATCAAAAAGTACCGGTTCGGCTTCTTCAAAAGCTACGGCTTTCTTTTCCAGGTCGATCACTTTCATCAAAGAAGTATTCTTATCGATTTCCACCTTGATTTTCCCCGTAGTGATAGAAAGGAGATTGCCGCCATCATTTAAGTCGAGCGTAGAGACTGTGTTTCTGGGATTATTTACCAGAATTTGTGCTTCAGGTTTCGCTTCCGGATCACGGATGATTCCTCCATCATTGTCCTGAAATACTCTGAAAATGTTCTCTCCGTAGAAATCGAATGTCATTCTCTGGTTATTAGAGAACAGTACTTCAATCGTAGTCGGATTGATTTTCTTTGCACTAACGATCTTCAAGTTTTGTTGTGTCACCTCTCTAACGATTTCGGACCGATGCATAGCCTGCATAGGCGAACCGGAAAACATCAGAGGCAAAGCGAGAGCGAAGAGCACTGCTTTTCGCTGCTTACAATTACCAATTGCGTTCTTCATGATTTTTACTATAAAATTTCAACTAAATATTACTCCATTCTGTCAATAGATTGAATACGCAAAAATAGGCAAAAGTATTCAGAAAAGGCATATTCTATGAAAATAAATACAAGTAAATACACTTGCTTCCTATAATTCAAGAAACACCTTCACATCCTATGCCCGTTTCCTCCTAATCATCAATCGAAAAACATGAGGGTGTTTTTCGATTGATGATTAGAACATAAGACTATCCGGTCAGCAAGATAAAACACTTACCTTATTACCTAATCCAACAACCGGTTCGGAATAGCGGTACGTTACTTCCCAAAACACACATTATTTATAGAGGAAATTAGCCAATCAGAATGAAAATCTTAACTTTGCAGGACAAAAATGAAATCATATATGGAAAAGCTAAAAATGGAATCTGTGAGTATCGCAGAGGACAGCCTGAATAAAATAGCCGAACTCTTCCCGAACGTAGTCACTGAATCGATGGGTAAGGACGGACAACTACATAAAGCTATCGACTTTGATAAACTGAAATTCCTCCTTACAGCCAACCAAGCAGAAATGGGAGTGGTATATGATGACGACGAACGTTACGAATTAACATGGGTGGGCAAGAAGCAGGCGATAAGAGAGGCGGCGCATCCTATCCGCAAAACATTGCGTCCCTGCCCGGAAGAGAGCAGGAATTGGGAACAGACCCAAAACCTATACATCGAGGGAGACAATCTGGACGCAATGAAACTCCTGAAAAAGAGTTATGCAGGAAAGGTAGACGTTATCTATATCGATCCGCCTTACAACACGGGTAAAGACTTTATCTTCAATGATACATTCGCTCTTTCACAGGAAGAATCCGACGAGAAACAGGGAAGATATAATGAAGAAGGACAACGATTGTTTCAGAATACGGAGGCTAACGGAAAGTTTCACTCCGATTGGTGTAGCATGATGTATGCCCGGCTGATGCTTGCCCATACCCTGTTAAATGATAATGGCATCATTTTCATTTCCATTGATGATCACGAACTGGCAAATCTGATTAAAATAGGCAATGAAGTATTCAATGCTTCTAATTTCATCGATGTATTTAATTGGGCAAAGACGGAAACTCCGGAAAATCTCTCGAAAAAAAGCAAGCAAATCATCGAATACATCGTCTGCTATCAGAAGAAGAAAAACGACATGAAATTCCAGGGTCTGAAGAAGGAGTCGGTCAGTTCAAACGGTCTGTTGAATCAACCGAATTCCGTCGGCATTCTGACTTTCCCGGCCAACAAAGTAGTTACTTCCATCCCCGACGGAGTGATCAAAGCGGGCATGTACGGAACAGATGCGTATGACGTGGAATTACTGGAAGATACCACCGTACGTGACGGACTGTTTACAGCCCCTGTCAAGCTGAAAGCCAAATTCAAATGGAGTCAGGAAAATCTGGAGAAAGAGATAAAAAAAGGAACAACCATCAAAATACCGACTCTTAAGTTAAGTCCTTCGTACGAAAAACTGGAATATGACCCGGAAGTTCCACCCAACCTGATCAATTACAAAGTAGGAGTTGAAACTAATGAGCAGGCCGGTAACTATCAGCTACAGTTCTTTGATAAGAAAGTGTTCAACTTTCCGAAACCTGTCAGTCTGATTCAATATCTATGTGAGTTTATCGACACCAAAAACAAAGATTGTATTGTGATGGACTTCTTCTCAGGTAGTGGCACTACTGCCGAAGCGGTTATGCGAATGAACATGAAACCGCGTAAAAACAAGGTGAAGTACATTCTCGTACAACTGCCGGAAGATGTGACTGAAACAATAAAAAAGGCCAAGACTCCCAGTGAAAAAGAGATCATGCAAAATGCGATCGACTTCCTCACGGAAAAGCATAAAGCATTGAACATCTGCGAACTGTCCAAAGAGCGTATTCGACGTGCCGGAGACACGATTGAGGCGGAATGCAACCAACTTAAATTAAAGAACCGCCCGGACATCGGTTTCCGTGTTTTTCGGATTGCCGACAGCAATATGAAAGACGTATATTACAGTGCAGGGGAATATTCACAAAGTGATTTGTTTTATTTCACAGACAATATCAAAGAAGACCGTACCGGACTCGATCTGCTTTATGGTTGCCTGACCAACCTGGGACTATCCCTGTCTCTACCACACGATGAAGAGGATATAAATGGATATACGGTTTATTCTGTCGACAAGACCGAATTAATGGCATGTTTCGCTGAACAGATTCCCGAAAAAGTCTTCCGTGAAATAGCCGGTAGGCAACCACGCCGGGTCGTCTTTCGGGATGCCTCGTTCAGGGATAGTGCCGATCGCATCAACATAGACGAGATATTTAAAACGTTATCTCCCGGTACTATGATCGAGATTCTTTAAACAGAGAAGGAAGGTACAGAAATGAAATTAAAATTCAAACATCAAAAGTTTCAGGAAGACGCAGCAAAAGCGGTATGTGATGTCTTTGCCGGGCAGCCATACAAGATGCTCGACTATCAAGTAGAGACCCGGAAGAAAGACGGACAGACCAGTTACGAAAGGTTTACAGGATTCCGTAACCACCCTGTCGTACCCCAACTCACAGATGAGATGGTTCTGAGACATATCCAGGATATCCAGCGTGCCCAACAAATCAAACCGTCGGAAGCGCTGGAAGGGAAATACAATCTCACCATCGAGATGGAGACAGGAGTCGGCAAAACATATACCTACATCAAAACCATCTTCGAACTGAATAAACGCTACGGTTGGTGCAAGTTCATCATTGTCGTACCCAGTGTTGCCATCCGCGAAGGAGTCCACAAAAGCCTGGAGATTATGAAGGAACACTTTGCCTCGGATTACAGCACCCCTCTGTCTTATTTCATCTACGACTCCAAACAGTTGGGTGAATTGAACGCATTTGTCACAGACAGCAGAATCCATGTAATGATCATCAATTCACAGAAGTTCAATGCAACGAACAAAGATGCCCGCCGCATCTACATGAAGCTGGATGATTTTGGCGGCAGCTGTCCTATCGATGTGATTGCACAAATGAATCCGATACTGATTATCGACGAACCCCAGTCGGTAGAAGGAGCCAAAACAAAAGAGGGATTGAAACGATTCAATCCCCTGTTCACACTGCGTTATTCGGCTACACACCGCGAACTCTATAACCTGGTCTATCGCCTGGACGCGATGGAAGCTTACAACCTGAAACTGGTTAAGAAGATTGCCGTCAAAGGCATTTCCATCAGTGGAACAACAGCCACTGAAGGCTTCGTCTATCTGGAAGGTTTAAACCTGTATCCGGACAAAAATCCGACTGCCAATATCGGATTCGAAATAAAAAGGACCAAAGCAGTGAATCAGGTAGTACGGGCTCTGAAAGTAAATGATGACTTGTACGCTAAATCAAACCGTCTGGAAGAATACCGGAACGACTATGTAATTACAGATATCAACGGCGTTGAAAATTCCGTCACCTTCCGGAACGGCATCAAGCTTTATGCAGGTGACATAACGGGTAGCGTCAACGAAACTCAACTACGACGTATCCAGATACGAGAAACCATCTTATCACATATTAAGAAAGAACAGGAACTGTTTGAGAAAGACATCAAAGTTCTCTCCCTTTTCTTCATCGATGAAGTAGCCAAATACCGCCAGTATAACCCAGACGGAAAAGGAGAATATGCCGAGATTTTCGAACAGGAATATACCGATATCATAAAGCACTTGGACCTTTCGTTATTCAATCAGCCGGAATATATCAATTATCTAAAATCGACCGTGGCATCAAAAGCTCACGAAGGGTACTTCTCCAAAGATAGAAAAGGAAAGCTGATTGACAGTAAAACCGAGCGGGGAACCAAAGAATCGACAGATGAGGAGGCATACGATTTGATTATGAAAAATAAAGAACGCCTGCTTGACCGAAAAGAGCCGATCCGCTTTATTTTTTCACATTCCGCCCTGCGGGAAGGATGGGATAACCCGAACGTCTTTCAAATCTGTACCTTAAAACAAAGTTCGGCAGAGGTACGCAAGCGTCAGGAGGTGGGACGCGGGCTGCGCCTCTGCGTAAACGGACAGGGAGATCGCATGGACGCCAACGTTTTAGGCAAAGAAGTGCATCGTGTCAACCTACTGACCGTGATAGCCAGTGAATCGTATGAATCGTTTGCCAAAGGCTTACAGACAGAAATGGCAGAAGCCATAGCCGACCGCCCACAAAAAGTAACTATCCAATTATTCAAGGACAAGACGCTCCGATTGCCTAATGGTGAAACCATCATAGCAACCGAAGATATAGCACAAAGTATCTACGACTCTTTACTTGAAAACAAGTATATCAAGAAAGGAGAACTGACGGACAAATTCTATGATGACCGTAAACAGGGAGAAGTGATTTTCGACGATGAGCTCACCGATTATAAGGCGTCTATCATGACCATCCTAACCTCTATCTATAATCCAAGAGAGATGCAGCCGGACGATGCAAGGAAATACAACATAAATCTTCGGTTGTCGAAAGATAAACTTGAAAACAGCAAACTTCAGGAATTGCTGAAGCTGCTATGCAGTAAGTCAACCTACACCGTAAAGTTTGACGAAAAAGAATTGGTAGAGAAAGCAATCGGGAGCTTAAATGAAAAGTTAAGAGTACCCCAGCTCTATCTTTCTGTCATTACAGGCCAAATGGACGAAATCAAGTCTAAAGCAACTTTGGTTTCGGGAGAGGCATTTAAAGTAGATCCCAATCAGGCGCACTATGAAAAGATAGATGCCATGGCAAACGATCAAGTAAAATATGACTTGCTCGGTAAACTCACAAACGCCACAAATCTGACCCGAAAGGCAGTTGCTCAGATTCTTGCCCGGATAAAACCGAATGTATTCGCCCAATTCAGAAATAATCCCGAAGATTTTATTATTAAGGCTTCGGAACTGATTAACGAAGAAAAAGCGCGTCTGATAGTACAACATATCGAATATAGCCCAATCGACCAGTACTATGATGTATCGGTCTTTACCCAGGCAGCTGTTCAAGGATGTTTGGGAGTAAACACAATGAAAGCAGATAAACATCTGTACGACCATGTGAGATTCGACTCTCGAAATGAAAAAACATTCATGGAAAAACTGGAAGAAAATGACGAAATAGAAGCTTATGTAAAACTACCCAACAGTTTCTATATCCCTACTCCAATGGGAAAATACCATCCGGACTGGGCCATCGTCTTCAAACAAAAGTTGTCGAAGTATCCTTATTTTATAGCCGAAACCAAAGCCAGCGATTCTTCCCTGCAAGACCGGGAAATAGAAAGGGCAAAGATAGAATGTGCCAAAAAACATTTTGCGAATGTAAACGGTGGAAAGCTTAAATATGATAAAGTAAGTTCCTTCGAGGAACTTTTGAAAATTGTCGCACAAGATCCCGTTTAAATCCAATAAAATAGCATGTTTCATTCCTTCCAGACCTCCATTGCCGGCATCGAATTGCCCCACTTGTTTACTTATCCCTTCCATTACACTCCTCATCCGTTATGTGTAATGGCAGCAGGAGAAGTACAGGCTTACATAAATAAACAGACAAGATGGAAAGAAGAATTGGACAAAGGAAAAATGTTCGGCGTATTGATAGTCCGTACTTCTAACGGACAAATGGGATATCTGGCTGCTTTCTCGGGTAACTTGTGCGGAAGCAATTCACACTCTTTCTTTGTACCACCGGTATACGATTTGTTGCAACCGGATGGTTTCTTCAAGATAGAAGAAGAACAAATCTCGGCTATCAACCGCCGAATCGGACAATTGCAAAACAGTGACCGGTATGTGAAACTCCAACAAAGGCTGGCGAAAGAAACAGCCTCATCACAACAGATATTGACCGAAGCGAGAAAGACTCTGAAAACGGCAAAAGAAAAACGGGAACAGCGCCGGCAGCAGCAACCGGATGAAGATGAACAAGCTGCCATGATACGTGAAAGCCAATATCAGAAAGCAGAATTCAAACGTCTGGAAAGATATTGGAAAGAGCGAATTTCCGAAGTGAAAGCAGAACTGGAAAGTATTTCATCGCAGATTGAATCTCTCAAAGCAGAACGCAAAAACCGTTCGGCGGCATTGCAGCAAAAGCTATTCCATCAATTCAGCTTTTTGAATGCCAGAGGAGAAAGCAAGAACTTGTGTGCTATCTTCGAACAAACCATTCAGCAGATACCACCTGCCGGAGCAGGTGAATGTGCCGCGCCCAAGCTATTGCAATATGCTTACCTAAATGGATTGAAGCCCATTGCCATGGCCGAATTCTGGTGGGGAGAATCACCGAAAACAGAAATCAGGCGTCACGGTTATTACTATCCGTCCTGCAAAGGAAAATGCGGGCCCATTTTACGTCACATGTTACAAGGTCTGGATGTCGAACCGGATCCTTTGGCAACAGCCCCTGCCCCGCCAAAGGAAATAGAGATTCTCTTTGAAGACGAATGGCTTCTGGTTATCCATAAACCGGAAGGACTACTCTCCGTACCTGGAAAATCGGAGGAACTGTCCGCCTACAGTCTACTCAGAGCCCGCTATCCTGAAGCTACGGGACCGATGATCGTACATCGACTGGACATGGCAACTTCAGGATTGTTGTTGGTAGCCAAAACCAAGGAAGTACATCAGCACTTACAGGCGCAGTTTGAAAGCCACAGCATTAAAAAGCAGTATACAGCACTGCTGGAAGGTATCTTACCGACTGACGAAGGAACCATCGATCTTCCCATTTGTCCGGATCTTCTTGACAGGCCCAGACAAAAAGCAGACAGAGAATCAGGCAAAAAGGCTGTCACCCGATACTGCGTAATAGATCGCAAAAACGGACGAACCCGTATCGCTTTCTTCCCGCAAACGGGACGTACACATCAGTTACGCGTTCACTCCGCCCATCCGTCAGGTCTGAATTGCCCCATCGCAGGCGATGAACTCTACGGTAAGAGAGCGGAGAGGCTTTATTTACATGCGGAACGTCTGGAATTTACCCATCCGGTGTCCGGACAAAGAATATATATTGAAAAGAAAGCTGACTTTTAACAAATAACCAATGATAGAACAACCCCACATACACGAGTATGACGAGCTTCTTCAGGTTTGGGAGGAGGCAGTTCGCACTACCCACCACTTCCTGACCGAAACGGATATACAGTTTTATAAACCTTTGATCCGGAACGAATACTTTGCCGCAGTACAACTTTATGTCATCCGTGAAGATGCGGGAACCATCGCTGCCTTCATGGGACTGAGCACCGATTGTATCGAAATGCTATTTGTCAGTCCTAAGGCCCAGGAACAAGGCTATGGCAGTGAACTGGTTGAATTCGCCATCCGTGAAAAACACATTTATAAAGTAGACGTAAATGAACAAAACACGGCAGCATTAGGATTCTATCTACATCAAGGATTTGAAGTGACAGGCCGCGACGCGTTGGACGGAACGGGAAAGCCATTTCCTGTTTTACACCTGCAAATTCCTCCCGTCCGGCTGCGAAAAGCAAGGATCCAAGATATGGGTTTGCTGCAAACAGTGTTTACACAAAGCGTACAGAACACTTGTTCTGCCGATTATAATCACCTACAGATTCAAGCATGGATCGGACGAGGAACTCAACAACGTTGGCAGGAATTATTTCAAAGTGACTTATGTTTTCTGTTAGCAGAAGATATCAGACAATCACAAATAGCCGGATTCACCTCTATCAACCCTAAAGGGTATCTGCACAGCATGTTCGTCCATCCCCAATATCAGCATCGGGGTATCGCTTCCAGTCTGTTGAGAAAAGCTGAAGAGTATGCCCGCAATTGTCGCGCTGTATCGGTTCACTCGGAAGTAAGTATCACCGCCCGGCCTTTTTTTGAAAAACACGGATATATCACCGAAAAAGAACAAACGGTCGATGTGAACGGCATAGAAATGACTAATTTCTTGATGTATAAACGAATTTAACAGAACAGACTGAGATTTTTTTATAGCTTTGCGACAGATAACTATTTAAAATCAGCTCATGTTACAATCCAAATATCTGTTTCTTTCGCTTCTTTGCCTGCTGGCACCGCTCCGGCTTCATGCACAATTCATGGATTACGGGTCGGATCCCGCCCGGTTTAAATGGAACATAGCGAAACTGCCTCACTATGATCTGGTATACCCGCAAGGAAATGATTCAATGGCCTATCGATATGCTCTCTTTCTTGAAAATGTATATCCCCATATGTCCAAGACCATCGGAAAGCCGATCAAAGCCCGTTTCCCGGTCATTCTCCATCCGGCCAGCATGCAATCCAACGGAATGGTTTCCTGGGCACCGAGACGGATGGAACTGATTACAACTCCTTCTTCGGACCTAAGTACTCAAAGCTGGGATAAACATCTGGTATTGCACGAGTCGCGCCACGTATTCCAGACCGGAAAGGTGATGCATGGTATCTTCAAACCTCTTTATTATATAATAGGTGAACAGGCAGCCGGCGTGGCCTCTTTTTTTCTTCCTGTGTGGTTTCTCGAAGGAGATGCGGTAAGCACCGAAACTGCCATGTCAAATGGCGGACGGGGACGTCTTCCGGAGTTTAACATGATCTATCGTGCCCAATTATTAGCAGGCGGAAAGCCTTATACTTTCGACAAGTGGTTAATGGGATCTTACAAAAATTATACAGGAACTTATTATGCATTGGGCTACGATATGGCTTCATATGCCCGCCAGCGTTATGGAGCTGATATCTGGGATAAAAGTACCAGCCGTTATGTCCGGAATTTATTATTTGAAGGCTCATTCAAGCATTACACAGGAAGCAGTTTCAAACGGCTTCAGCACGACACATTCGATTTCTTGCGGAAAGAATGGGAAAAACAGGATACCTGTACACTTGTGCCCGACTACCTCTCTTCTACCTCAAAAACCTACACCTCTTATCGATATCCCCAATCGATCAATGACAGTGTAATTATTGCCGTCAAATCCGGACTGAAAGATATAAACTCTCTGGTAGCCATCAGCAACGGTAAAGAAAAGCATCTGAGTTATATCGGAAGTATCAATAGTCGTCTCAACTTCCGGAACAACCGGATTTACTGGAGTGAATTGGTTCCCGGGCTCCGTTGGACGCACGAGAACTATTCCGTTCTGAAATATTATGATTTGGATAAAAAGCAGATAAAAACAATCACCCCGCGCCAACGTTATCTGGTCCCGGCTATCGACAAGTCCGGTCGGACCATTGCGGTCTCCCGCCCCACTGTAGAAGGCAAAAACCAACTTGTATTGATAAATGCAGAAAAGGGAAAAGAGCTATCCTCTTTCGACGTACCTGACAACGCATTTATCAAAGAACTCACATTCGGAGAAGGCCTTGATATTTTCTCCATAGCCGTAACCGATTCGGGAACCAGTCTGTTGGAATTCAATCCGCGGTCCGGAGAGTGGAAGGAGTTGATAAAAACCACCTCGGCCAACATCACCTCTCCTACTTGGAAAGACGGAAAACTCTTTTTTGAGTCGGGAGCCAACGGCACAAATAATATCTACTGTCTTCATCTCTCCGACAAACAGGTTTATCGGCTGACAGCCGCTCGTTTCGGTGCATTCGATCCTTCATTTTCCCAGTCAGGCAACCATCTGCTTTTTGCTGATTATCAAGCAGACGGATACCGGATTGCTGCGTTGTCGACTGACAGCTTACTATTTGAAAAGGCCGATTTAGCCCGTCCTGCTCCGATGCCATTCGTTGAAACATTGGCTGCTCAAGAACAGTTCAACCTTGACTCTACCCGTCTGGATAGCATTGATTTCACCCCCAAACGCTATCATAAAGGTACACATACTTTCAAGATACACAGCTGGGCACCTTTCTATTATGATGTGGCCGAAGCAATGAACAGCAGTGCAAGTGATTTAAGTACAATTGTCAAGCCGGGAGCAACCATTATGTCACAAAATACACTGAACACTGCCATCATGCAGGCCGGCTGGTATTATGACGAAGGCTACCATCACGGTAAACTGTCATTCACCTATCAGGGCTGGTTCCCTATAATCAATCTTGCTGCCGACTATGGTGATAAGGCTTTCAATATCGGCTGGACCAAAGATGACAAAGGTCAGGATATCACCAAAGGATATTATCCCGGACGCAATCTACTGGAAGCGGAAGCGCGAGTTTACCTCCCTTTCAACCTGACACGTAACCAACGCATACGAGGCATACAGCCTGCTTTTACTTACTATTTCACAAACAATAAGTATCAGGAGTATCATAGTGGAAAGTATCGCAACTTCCAATACATTCTCCCGGAAATCCTATTTTATGATTACAGACGAAAAGCACAACGCGATATCCTTCCCCGAAACGGTTACCAGCTTCGGCTGCAATACTTGAAAACCCCGTTCAATAAGGAGAATTTCGGTAGTCTGTACGCTGCCCGGCTGACTACCTATTGGCCGGGTATCATCAGGAATCACGGATTGATGCTACGCTTGGGTTACCAATATCAAGACCTTGACAATAAATCACTGTATCTCCCCAAACATCTGCTGGAAAAGCCTCGCGGATATCATTTCCAATATCAAACCCGCCAACAATGGGCCTTCAAAGCAGATTATGCTTTACCCCTGCTTTCGCCCGACCTGAGCATCAGTTCACTGATTTACATACGCAGGCTGCGTGCAAATCTTTTTTATGACTTGTCACGTAACCAAGCCAGTCGCAAAAGTAACTGGAGCACACAAAGCTCTTACGGAGGCGATCTTATTTTCGATTGGAATGTGCTACGTATGAGTTATCCGCTCACGACAGGCATACGGCTGATCCAGCCGATCGACTATGGAAAATTCCAGGTAGAAGCACTGTTTTCAATCAGCTTCTAAGATTGAAAACAGCCTACTCTACCTCAAAATCTTCCGAACTGAAGTTTCCATAACGCCTGCCGGTGATAGCGGTAAACTTCAGTACACAATAGTCCGGATCTGTAACGCCAAGCGGATAGTAGAGCGTATCGCCTTCTCTCCATATCATTTCTTTAGTGGAATTATCTGTAAGCACTTCCATCTTACCTTTCAGCATAACTCCCCTAAAAAAGCGAGAGTCACAGAAGTAGACACAAGCATGATGGTTCTTCAGGTATTGAGTGGTACGCATAGAAGAGGTATTGGTGGTAAAATAAAGAATCCGGATACCTTCGCGCTTCCGGGGCTGTAACATTGCTTTAATATTGGGGAAGCCTTCTATATCAACAGATCCGATAAATGCGATCTTTTGCTTATCAATCAGATTCCCAATCGTTTTCTCTACATCTTTCATTGTTCTAAATTTTAATAGTTTTACACTGACACAAAGGTACAGAAAGAAAAAAGAGGGTATGTGACAGAAACAAAGGCAGAAATGACACTTTTTATGGTTTATGTCCCCTCCGGTAGCCCAAAGGAGTTTCTCCCGTATACCGGCGAAAACAACGGCTGAAATAAGAAACCGTTTCATAATTCAGTTCGAAAGCTATTTCGCCAACCGGCAAATCCGTGTAAGCAAGCATCCGCTTTGCTTCTTCCATCACTTTATTCTGAATATATTGCTTGGCGCTTATCTGCATAGCGGTACTCACTATTTCATTCAGATAGTTAGGAGTAATACACAGTCTTCCGGCATAATACCGCACGGTACGGTATTCACTGAACCCACGGTCGACCAACTGTACAAACTGAACAAGATACGGACTGCGTCCTTCCTTGTTTATCCCTGCATCCGATACGGTCTGCACGTAAAAACGGTCAAGCAGCATCAACGCTTCATAAAGTTGCGCTCTCAACACATGAACGTCATTCTGTCTGAACAGATCAATCTCCTCCTTAATAGATTGCAGAAGTTGCAACATACGCAGAAAAGAGCGTTCCGGCAAATGTATTTTCAACGATTCCTTCACCGGATTGAAAAAGGAAAGATGCTGCACAAACAAAGAATCTTTAAAGAAAGAAGATAAAAACTCTTCTTCAAATATCAGAGCATATCCATTCACAATCGCATTTGTATCCCAGCTACGTATCTCTCCCGGCTTGGAGAAGAACACATCTCCCACACCGCCCCGGTAGGTATGATTATCAAGAATGAAACTTCCTTCCCCTTCGGTGATAAAGGTAATGTCATAATAAGTCAGGGTATGAACAGAACTTTTAACGACATATTTCTTTATATCTTTCAGTTCTACTATATCCACCAGCAACTCACTGCCGTACTTATTCTTTAAAAAGGTATATCGAGGGATAAGTTTTTTCATAACCTTGTCTTTCAAACTATCTGAGAGCGACAAATATACAAACTGTAAATGGATAAGCTCTGTCAGTCACTCATGAAATCATTCTGTCAGCTACAACATTATTATAAATAAGGTATAATCGTTATGTAAATACCCGTAATGATAGCCGAAGTGATTACTCCTGAAATGTTTGCACCCAGTGCATCCCCCAGGATGAAAGAGTTCGGATTATCTTTACTTACCAACTTCTGGGCAACCTTTGCCGTAGTAGGCACACAACTCACGGCAGCAATACCGATCACCGGATTATAGTTTCCTTTCTTAATGAAATACATGATGTAACCACCCATGATTCCCCCGATACCCGACAATAACAAAGCAAGCATACCCAACACCAAAAGTTTCAGAATTTTCGGATCGAGCAACAAATGGGCGTCACAGAGCACACCCAACAGTAATCCCAGCATAAAGGTAGAACCATAAAGCAACGGACCACTTACAAAATCATAGATATGCTTCATGCCGGACTCGCGTACAGCTACCCCTAAGAACAGAGAAAAGAATAGTGGAGAAGCAACCGGAAACAAGAAACACAGCACAGCACACAGAATAGCAGAAAAGGCAAGTTTCACTTTCGCGTCATAATTTTTAGGAGCTTTCTTCTCCACCATCTTGATAGCACGCAGACGTTTAGGAATCAACAGCTTTACCAAATAAGGATATCCCCCGTATGTTAATCCCAAATACAGATAAGCCACCACCGTAATAGGCACAAACAAGTGTTTGGCCAAGGCAAGCGAAGTAAACAGCACCATCGGTCCATCGGCTCCGCCGACCATTGCAACAGAAGCGCTTTCCTTTAAAGACAACCCCAGACCCGAAGCGATAGGCACTGTAAGAAAAGTCCCCAACTCAGCACAAAGGGCCAGGAAAATACTGGCAAACGGTTTCTGCAACAAGAATCCGACATCAAGCAACGTACCGATTCCCATAAACACAAAGCAGGCTATCAGTCCGTTACTAAACGTCAATGTATATACCGGTTGCAGAAAGTCAATCTGCATCGTATTCATCAACGCGTCCGTATCCGATAACATAGGGTCCAGAAAAAGGTTCCCCAATGCTCCGTCGGGCATAATCAGTGTTCCGCAATTAATGGCTACCATCCCCAGTCCCATCGGAATCATAACCATCGGCTCAAGTACACCCTTCCAGCCCAGATAGATGAGCAGAAATCCCAAAGCTATTAAAAACATACGGGCACTGGCCAGAAACCATCCGCTGGCCATCATTGTTCCAAATCCCTGAAACAGGGTTCCAAAGTCTATACTTTCCATACTATCAAGATTTATTTGTTTTTATTGGTTGAAGATGCTTTCTTATTGTTCTTTTTGTCATGCTGTAACATTTGTTCTTCTTTGCGAAGAAACATGGATCTTGTATCTTCCGGATAAAAATAATCCATCAGTCCGCGTTCCGGCTCACCGGGACTGACACCGTGATAGAACCCTCGATTGTCTCCGGGATGTTTGGTGATGCCCCTGCTGAAGTCTTCACGCCCGTCACTCCCGTACTCCTCGTCGCTAAGGGCACTTTCGGTTATCAAGATAGCTACTTTCTGATGAAGTTTCCGAATACGTTTCAACCGGGCAAGCTCTTCCTGGTGTGAACTGTAGAAAGCCAATGAATCAGCCGCAGAAGCAATCAGCTTTATTACTCCGGCAACGAAAAAGCCAATGACGAAGGTAAGCCCCATCATGGCAAAAGTGGATAACAATAAACTAAACATAACATGGTATGATTTTAGATTGAAAAAATAAAATGCAACGAATGACGACTGCCGGAGGGAGACAAGACACACTTCCCCGGCATTTATCGGAACAGATAAATGGGGTTACCCAATCACTTCAATACGGAAGTGTGAAACCGAAAAGCTAAATCAGGATATGCCCTAACGAGTATACATAATACCCGCTGGAATATTTAATGAAGTTATGATTGAAATCCGGATAAGCATCTCCCTTCTCCGACTGGCGGATATGAAAGGTATTAAGCAAGCGGATGGCAGTCTGTAATTTAAGTTTTAATACTTTGGATGAACCGAGTTCCCGTGAAAAAGAACCGTGAGGAAGGATGACATCACTCACTTTCGAGTCAGCCGTCTGGTCATTAAATAAAGAGTGGTCTCCGGCACATTGCGATATAAAGGTTGCAGTAACTCCCGCAGGAAGTTGCGCGTTCTCTTCTGCAGGGGCTGTGCAACCGGCTCCATACATTAAGAAGATACCTATCAATATGCAGAATACGTACTTTATCATAGTGACCGCAAACGTAGTAATAAATTTGAGATAAAACAGGATTCGTTGTTTAATTAACGAATATTTTATAATGATTGTTCCCGGAACAGACAGATAAATGACAAAAAAAGCGGAGAATCATCCGATTCCCCGCTTCTTATTCATATAATATAGGTGTGTTTAATTACATGGTAACCTGCTTTGCAAGCAGTTTTTGAAGTTTGCCATTCAACAGCTGGCACATTGTTCCATTTCCCATTGCTTGGTAACGTTTGATACGGTACTGCAACATCATAATTTCATTTGCATTCTTTTTCATAATTTTGGTCCTCTTTTTTTGCTCTCCACGTTTTGAAGAGCGGTTTTACATCTTGTTTTCTTTATTAACACTGCAAAGATACGAAATGTTTCCGAAAATATGTTCTAAAACATAAGAAAAGTGTGTTATTAGTTGATTTTTCTTTTTATATGGGCAGATTTGGCAAGTGCATATTACAAATATATTGCATAACTTTGCACTTTATCAAGAAAAACGACTATGCTAAAACGGATACCACACACATACACCATCATTTCTTCTGTCATCTTGCTCTGTGCAGTGCTTTCCTGGATCATTCCCGCAGGTGAATATGTGCGCGAGACCATTGACGTCAACGGCATTTCCCGCACAGTCATTATAGACCACTCTTTCCACCGGGTAGAACAGACGCCACAGACCTGGCAAGTGTTCAGCGCTCTTCTTGAAGGCTTCGAACGGCAAGCGGGAATCATCGCCTTCTTATTGATCATGGGAGGTGCCTTTCAGATAATGAACAGCAGCCGTGCCATCGATACCGGCATCTTTTCATTCCTAAACTTTACGAAGGGGCTTGAAAAGCACAGACTGATTAAATCATTGGGGGTAAACAATGTGGTGATTTCCTTAGTCATTATTCTCTTCAGCCTCTTCGGCTCCGTATTTGGCATGAGTGAAGAAACCCTGGCCTTTGTCATTATCATCGTCCCGTTGGCCATTTCAATGGGATATGATTCCATCACGGGGCTTTGCATGGTATATGTTGCTGCCCACATAGGTTTTTCGGGTGCCGTACTGAACCCATTTACCATTGGCATTGCACAAGGCTTGTCCGACTTACCGCTATTTTCCGGATTTGAATATCGCATGCTTTGCTGGCTGATACTGACCACGGTCCTGATAGTCTGTGTACTCAGATATGCCGCTGTCATTAAAAAGCATCCGGAGAAATCACCCATGTATCATGCCGACGCTTATTGGCGAAAACGGGAAGAAGAAAGCAGCGGAGAGATATCCCGTGTCACGACTCGTCCGGCATGGATCGTCTACATACTGTTACTCATATCCTTATGCCTGTTTTCCATCATTTACCCAACCAGTACCTTCGCAATAGGCGAAGCGTCTGTCACCTGCTATGCAGTGCCCGCCCTGTCTGTTTTATTTGCCGTCTTCGGCTGGCTGGGTTTACGTAAATCCAACCAGTTCTTCATACTGACCTTGCTTGCGTTCACCATTCTTTTCCTAATTACCGGTGTCATGGGACATGGCTGGTATCTGCCGGAGATCTCCGCCATCTTCCTCGCAATGGGTATTCTTTCGGGATTTGCCAACAGTGAAAAAACAGATAACATCATCAGGCAATTCATGGACGGAGCCAAAGATATGCTATCAGCTGCCATTGTGGTAGGTCTGGCAGGAGGGATCATCCAAATACTGCAAGACGGACATATCATCGACCCGATCTTACATTCTCTGGCTTCACTGATGGGAGAAACCGGAAAAATAGTATCTTTGGGGGTGATGTACCTGATACAGACACTGATCAACCTGATTATCCCGTCCGGATCGGCCAAAGCTGCATTAACCATGCCTATCATGGCACCTTTTTCCGATGTCATCGGACTTTCGCGGCAAGCTACAGTAATGGCTTATCAGTTTGGTGACGGATTTACCAACATGATCACACCTACTTCCGCCGTATTGATGGGAGCCTTGGGCATTGCCCGCATCCCCTACGAGATATGGGTGAAATGGTTCTGGAAAGTACTTCTTTTATTCATCATTCTGGGAATGGTATTGCTGATCCCCACAGTACTCTTCCCTATGAACGGATTTTAGGAAATAAAAAAAGAAATCATAATCAAATATATAAACCAACAGCATTCACTCCTCCCCTCTCTCCGGGAGAGAAAAAGGAGCGAAGCCTTATTTAACAACAAATTGTATGAAAATCCTAACCCGCTTTCTAATCATCCCGATGTTGTCGGTTGCGTTTTTTTCATGCAGTGAGTCCCACTTCCTGAAAGATGAGACTTACCGTAGCCAAGTGACGCAAGATTTTGAAAAGAAGAAGCAACAGCTCCCTAACGGAGATCTGTTCGCAGTGTTTAATGAAAAACTCACCACTCCCGAACAGGAGGCCTTGATGTTCCTCTATGCCTATATGCCCACAGGTGACGTGACGGATTATACAGGTGACTACTATCTGGAGAATGTCAGACTCTCCGATCAGGCGCGTCGCGAAATGCCTTGGGGAAAAGAGATCCCCGATGACGTATTCCGCCATTTCGTACTCCCTATCCGGGTAAACAACGAAAATCTGGACGACTCGCGCCGGGTATTTTACAATGAACTGAAAGATCGTGTGAAGAACCTGTCGCTGCACGACGCTGTGCTTGAAGTGAACCACTGGTGCCACGAAAAGGTAGTCTACACCCCAAGCGATGCCCGTACCAGTTCCCCACTCGCTTCGGTAAAGACCGCCTATGGCCGTTGTGGTGAAGAATCGACCTTCACTGTAGCCGCTCTCCGCTCGGTAGGCATTCCGGCACGGCAGGTTTATACTCCGCGTTGGGCGCATACCGACGATAACCATGCCTGGGTAGAAGCCTGGGTAGATGGTAAATGGTATTTCTTCGGCGCCTGCGAACCGGAACCGGTACTGAACCTGGGCTGGTTTAATGCTCCTGCCAGCCGTGGCATGCTGATGCATACCAAAGTATTCGGACGCTATGCCGGACAAGAGGAAATCATGTACGAAACTCCGAACTATACGGAAATCAATGTAATCGACAACTATGCTCCGACAGCCAAAGGCTCGGTATTGGTGACAGATGCCGAAGGGCAGCCGGTATCCGATGCCACTGTAGAGTTCAAGGTGTATAATTATGCTGAATTCTACACCGTAGCCACTAAACATACGGATAAGGCAGGACGCGCATCGCTGACTGCCGGCAAGGGCGATATGCTGGTATGGGCCTCTAAAGACGGACGGTTCGGTTATTCCAAATTGTCATTCGGCAAAGATAACGAACTGAAGATCGCACTGGACAAGAACGCCGGTGAAACCTATTCACTCCCACTGGATATTGTTCCTCCGGCCGAAGGTGCCAACCTGCCCGAAGTGACTCCGGAGCAACGTGCTGAAAACGACCGCTGCATGGCACAGGAAGATTCCATCCGCAATGCTTACGTAGCCACTTTCATTACCGAAGAGCAAGCCCGGACTTTTGCCAAAGAGAACAAGCTGGATGAAACCGAAACAGTGCGCCTACTGATAGCTTCCAGAGGTAACCATCAGACTCTGACAGATTTCCTTTCTGCTGCCGTAAAAGCCGATAAAGCCGGTCAGGCCATCAGCCTGCTGAAAGTAATCTCAGCCAAGGACCTAAGAGACGTTAGTCCGGAAGTACTGAACGATCATTTGAACAACTCCGGTCTGCCCGGTTCCGAGGACTTCTACAGCAACGTACTGAACCCTCGTGTGGCCAACGAAATGATCACTCCCTACAAAGCATTCTTCCAGAAAGAGCTCCCGGCAACTGAAGCGGAAGCTTTCCGAAAGAATCCACAGGCTTTGGTAGAATGGTGCAGAAAAGAGATCACTATCAACAATGAACTGAACTCACAACGTATTCCGATGTCTCCAATGGGAGTATGGAAAGCCCGGGTAGCAGACGAAAAGTCCCGTAACATTTTCTTTGTATCCATGGCACGTAGTCTGGGTATCCCCGCCTGGATAGACGAAGTGACCGGAAAAATTCAATACCGGAGTTTCAATGACAACGATCTAAAGAACGGTAAAGTCTACGACGTGGATTTTGAAGCAGCACAGCAGACACAGGCACCGACCGGAACACTCGTAGCCCGCTACCAGCCTATCCCTTCGTTGAGCGATCCGAAATACTATTCACACTTCACTCTCTCGAAATTCCGCAACGGGACTTTCCAATTGCTGAACTACGATGAAGGGGACGTAGATATGGGCGGCGGAGCCACCTGGTCGAACTTGCTGAAAAATGGCGCCCGCATGGATACCGGATACTACATGATGGTAACCGGAACCCGTATGGCAAGTGGAGCAGTGTTGGCCAACATCACTTTCTTCACCATCGAAGAGGGAAAGACAACAACTGTCGATCTGGTGATGCGCGAAAGTAAGGATCAGGTGCAGGTGATCGGTAATTTCAACTCCGAATCCACCTACCTGCCGATAGGAGCCACCGAACCGCAAAGCATTCTTCAGACTTGCGGACGGGGATATTTTGTAGTTGCCGTGTTGGGAGCCGGACAAGAACCGACAAACCATGCTCTCCGGGATATTGCGGCCCTAAGCAGCGAATTCGAAAAATGGGGCCGCAAAATGGTACTGCTTTTCCCTAATGAAGAACAATATAAGAAGTTCCGCCCGACAGAATTCCCGGGACTGCCCTCGACCATTACCTATGGTATCGATGTGAACGGAGCCATCCAGAAACAAATTGCCGAATCAATGAAATTGCCTAACAGCACCATCTTGCCGATGTTTATTATCGGTGATACGTTCAACCGGATAGTTTTTGTTTCACAAGGCTATACCATCGGACTGGGCGAACAACTGATGAAAGTGATACACGGATTGTAGCAAACAGATTCCGGCAGCTTTAAGGGCTTTTCCGGAGAAACCGGCAATTCCCCCGGATGCAACCGGGAAAAGCACCGGGAGCCGGTTGCTCCGAAAACGAATGAAGTAAGCACTTGCCGGAAACAGAGACTCTGCAGAAGCAGAACAGAGGCTCTATCCGTACCAAACAAAGGCTCTGTTCATAGCAAACAGAGCCTCTATACAGAAGGGGAGAAGTTTCGGCTTCTCCCCTTTCTTATATATCATAAAACGAGGACAGACATTCAGGCGGCTGTCCCGAGCCACCATACTATCCCCCAAATATAAATGTAGCCTTTATGGACATATCCCCCGGAGAGTAACTTGTTATTCCTATTTTCCCTTCATAAAAGGAACTCTCAACCACGACCGTTACCTTCTCCGTGTTACTCAATAACAGTGACACATCTTCTTTCCCATCAGCAGACAATTCTATATCAGGAACTATTTCCTGTCCGCGATATTCCAGAACTCCATCCGGAAGATAGCGGAAACCTGCAATATCCATCGAATATATTCCATAATAAATATATACTTTAGCATTATAATCCGGATGTATTCCGGATCCGTCGTTATATTTCACAATGAAGTTCGCGGTTCGTTCGTCGGTCGGAGGTATATCCTCCCTGTCTTCATCGTGGCAACTACAGAACAACGCAAATAGTAGCAACAAGAGAATTGGACATCTGCTCAGGTTCATGATCTTTTATAATTTATTAGTTCTCAATGCCGTATCACTTCCCAAAGATAAGAAAAATAATACTAAACAGATACAATCACCCGACTATTTCATCCCCCGCATCCCGATCTTTAACTATTTTCCCCAGTCACTGAACTCAAAACTCAATTGTTCCCACACTCCCCGATGCTCATCTGTCTCCTCTCTCGGATTCGACACCGAAAGCCCTATCAACCGAATGGGATGTTGCTCATACTCCACCTCTTTCAGCAACTGTTTGGCAAGAGGCAGAATTCTTTCAAGGCTCGTCAGTTCCTGAGCCTGCGTCATGCTCCGTGTGATCTGGCTAAAGTCATGAAATTTGATTTTCAGCGTCAGCGTCTTTCCCCGGAAGTCCTTCCGTTGCAACCGTTCCACAAGTTCCGTAGCTACGTGATAAAGTTCTATAATCACAGCCGATTTCACATGAATATCTTTCTCCAACGTATGTTCGCAACCGATTGATTTACGTATCCATACCGCTTCTACGGGACGGAGATCGACTCCTCGTGCAAAATCGTAATAGAGCAGTCCTACTTTACCAAACTGCCGTACCAACATTTCTGACGAACAGCCACGTAGCTGAAGGCCATTGTGAATACCCAGCAAATGCATCTTCCGGGCAGTCACCGGTCCTACTCCCCAAAATGACTCAATGGGCAGACGGGCAATGAAATCGAGCGCCTGATCGGGATGGATGGTACAGAGTCCGTCGGGCTTGCGAAAATCCGAAGCAATCTTTGCCAGGAATTTATTATAAGATACACCCGCCGATGCTACCAGGTTCAACTCTTCACGGATGCGCTGTTTAATAGCCCTGGCTATATCTACCGCCAATAAAATCCCCTGTTTATTCTCTGTCACATCCAGGAATGCCTCGTCCAACGAAAGGGGTTCAATCAAATCGGTGTATTCATGAAAGATCTCGTGTACCCGGCGGGAAACCGATTTATATATGTCCATCCGTCCGGGAACGAAAATCAGTTGCGGACATAAGCGCTTTGCCTTCTGTGACGACATAGCCGAACGCACTCCGTACCGACGCGCTTCATAGCTTGCCGCCGCCACTACTCCCCGCTCCTCGGCATGCCCGACAGCAAGCGGTTTACCACGCAATTCCGGATGGTCTCTCTGCTCCACGGAAGCATAGAAAGCATCCATATCAATATGTATAATCTTACGTTCGCCCATTTCTGCAATAATTCTACATCGCAGTTCACATTTTGAGAAGCAAAGATAAGAGTTATTCTTTCAATCCCACTGACAGGATTAGTTAATAAAATGAAGACCGGCAAGGCACTCCCCCGGCCGGTCTCCCGTTAACTTACAAATTGCTTATATACTTTGTCGGTGAATCTCCGAAACGTTTCTTAAACACGATCCTGAAATATTTCGGATCACTGAATCCCGTCATGTCGGCAACCTCGGCTACAGTATATTTCCTACTCATCAGCAAGATCAGCGCCTTGTTAAGGCGTACACTACGAACATAGTCTGCGGGTGCATGGCCGGTTATCTCCTTAATCCTATTGTAAAAGCTCGAACGGCTCATATTCACACAATCACTCAGTTCGTCAATCGTAAACCTGGAATCGGTGAGTCTCTCTTCAATCAGGCTTCTCACCAGACTGATAAATTCCTGATCACCATCCGACAACGGCACATCGGCTTCGACGTCATCCGGAGCATCAACCCCTAATGTCAAACGGATATACCTCTTGCGGATAATCTCCCGGTTAGTAATCAGACTTTCAATCTCTGCCTTTAAGAACGAAATGGCAAAAGGCATTGTCACATAAAGATCGGCGTTCCGTTGGGTCTCCTTGCTGTCTTCGCCCGGTTTCACGAGCAATATCACAGGTACATGCGCTACCCTGTCATCCGATTTAATCCGGACAGCAAGTTCTTCCCCCGAAATTCCGACAAGGGCTGAAGAGGCCAGAACAGCATCGGGATGCCGTTCACATATAGTCGTAAAGGCCGTTTCCGCATCGCAAACCGATACAACTTCGTAATCCGGCATCAGGATTCGCACAAGATAATTACGTAATTCTTTATGGGTTTCGACCAATACCAAAGAACGTCCGTTGCGTCTCTTCTCCCGATGTTTCGGGAGTGGAGTTTCCATTGCCGGCAACGTTTCGTTAGCCGGTAACAGCTCGCTGTCCTTGGTCGGAGATTCAGGTACGGAAAGCAGATCGGAAAGGTCGGAAGATTTCTCCGATTGCCGGATGGCAACAGGAAAGACTAAGATAAGAACCAGTTTATGCTCTTCTTTATAAGTAAATTTGATTTTGCCTTTATGCAAACAGATTAATTTGCGTATAAATAACCAACTCATGGTCTCGGCAGAGCCTCCCGAAACCAGTCCCTTATAATTTAGAATTTTTTTTTAAGAAGTCCGTTATCTTCAGACTCCAGCCTCAACTCCCAGTTTTGAGTATTGCACGATGTACTCAGAAGTATTTCCCCGCCCCTGTCTATACTGTCGGTAAAAGCCATCAAAAGGTTCCGGAGGATTGCAGCCATCTTCTCCCTATCCAGACACACGGTAACAAAAGCCGGCTCGTCCACCCAACGAAGCGTAATACATTTTTCGTTTGCGTAATCACTGAAACGGTTCACCGTCTCTTTGAGAAACATGGATAACTCATGATCGGCAAGAGACAGGCACCCGGAAGAAGCCGAAATACGGCTGATGCTTTCCAGGTCGGCCAGCAGATTGTTTACACCCTTAATCTGTTGCAATACGTTATTGACAAGTTCAGAAGACGATTTTTCATAAAGATACTCCAACGGAACCTTTATCAACGTAAGCGGCATGCAGAGGTTACGGGTAGTATTCATAAACAATTGTATCTTTTCTCTTGAAAGATTCCTGTCTTGCCAGATGAACCATGAACGAACAGCTAAAGACCCCAGCATAATAGCCAAAACTCCATAACAAAGAAAAGCGCCATTTGTCTTCCAGAGTGGTTTACGAATCACGATATTCATATTCCTCTGTGCAAACGGACGTCCGTTGCCAATGGATATTGCCCGTACGGAGAAGACATATTCACCCGGAGCAAGGTTCGAAAAACGAATTCTATTCTCCGGCGACGGATTACTCCAGTCCGTATTATCCAGTTTCCAGCTGTAAGCTATATCCTGTATTTCATCGTAGCGGACGGCAGTAGCCGTAAACGAAAAAGTGTTTTCATCATGATCCAACTGTAAGGTAGCTGTATAATTCAGTGCTTTTTCTAACGGAGTATTTTCTGTTTCTACGGTCATATCCTTATCCAGCACCCGAAGCCCGTCCAGATAAAATCCCAGGCAGGTCTTGTGTAACGAACGAGGCTCTTGTTTGTCATAATCAATTGCTCCCTGGTATGTACCCAGTATCTGCCTGCCGTCTCCAATAAAAGCTCCCGACGTAATCCGGAGTCCTTTATTGGGAAACCGCCGAAACGAATGCTGTACAGGATCAAATGAAAAGGCAAACTGATCACTGCTTCCTATCAGCCGCTTCTTGTCATCCTCCCAAACAGCGTACACATTAGTAACTCCTGAATTTTTCACAGTATCCAACCGGGATTGCTCCGGACGGTAGACCAGCAAACCGTTTCCTTCGGTTCCAATATACAGGCAATTGCTATCGGACTGATACAAGGCATGAATGTGCAGACCGGACAAGGATTTCACTTCTACAACACCATTATCATTGGGACAATAGAGAAACAAACCTTCATCCGTCCCAATCCACAACCGATCTTTATCCTTACGGCAAAGTGCATTGACTCCGGAAATGCGGGCATACGGAACAACCTGATTATTATTCTTCTTACGGATGATGTACAAGCCGTGTACATAGTTTCCGGCACATATCTCTCCGGGACCTGTTTCGCTAAGTGCAGTATACATCTGGCAAGGAAGATCTGTAACAATCCGTTCCCATCTGCCTGTCGACGGGTGAAAACAACTGATACCACGATCCGTCGCAAACCAGACATCCCCGTCCGAATCATGTAATACCGCATTTACCCGGTTGTTCGCCAATGAATGCGTATTTCCTGCCTGAAACCTATACCACTTATAATCATCCGGAGAATCCATATCAATCATTGATACGCCTTCCGGATAATCCGCCACCCAGATATGTTTCTGATCATCCACAAACAAATCGACAATCCGGTTCGTACGAATTGAATTACCATTCTCAAAATCGGTATGTACAAAAGACCTGATTTCCGGGTTAATAATGTCCATGCGATATAACCCCTCACCGTCCGTCGCTACTAAGACATTCCGGTCGTCCAATGTTCGCAAACTGCTAATCCGGCTGTTCACAGGCCTGTCCCATGTATAAATCATCCGCTCCGACTTCGTGTCCCACACCATTAACCCTTCCAAATAGTCTGCGATAATCAGTCTGCCGCTATACGGATGAAAAAGCATTTCATGTATCCGGCGACATCTCTTCCCGGACAGTTCGCCGGATTGTTTTTCTATGGAATAACCCTTCATGGTTATCTCAAACAGGCCTTCATCCGAGCCCACGAAATACTCTCCCGGAGCTACTTCTACCATACCGGAAATCTGTTTCAGATTGTGATTCACCCGATAGAAAGTATTAGTAATTCCCCGATAAGCAATCAACCGGTTTCCAGCGGAAAACCAGATATGCCCCTGACTATCTGCACAGAGAAAGCGCACTGACGCCTTATCCTGGTTCGGCAGATGGTTTCTGCACTCAAACTTATCCAATGACGGATTATACGTCCATAAATCTCCGTTTCGGGTAACCGCCCATAACCCATTCTCTTTGTCCGTAAGCAGCCGGCAACAGCCCATATAATAATCCACAGTCTGTCCTTCGGCAGACAACTTATAGTGTTTCAGCTTCGTTCCATCAAACCGGCTTATTCCGGTATGGCTCATAAACCACATATATCCCAAGGCATCTCTCCGTATCTGATGCACTTTACGAGTATTCGTTTCACTTATTTCTACAATGTGTTTGCAAACGATGGCATGGCATAACGAACCATATATCATCATCATGAAGTATAAAATATATTTCATTCTTTTTGTTTGTTATAATTAAAATGGAGTAGTTTTATTAAAAGTGGGAACCCTATAGTAAGGTAGTCATGGGGGAAAGAAAAACACTACCTTCTGCACATCACGTGAGTAGGTGACCGGATTTGCGGCGCTCCTGAACGCCTTAAATCCCTCCCTGTTGTCGTAGAGGATACTAACAAAACAATAGTAATGAGATGTTCACATCGTTTATCGGTGAGCAACAGGACATCAAGAAAGGCGACTCACATGAAAAATCAATCTGATCTACATTATAACGAGACAATATTCAGTTTGTTTCCCCAATATGGTTTTTATTAAGAAAAAGATAGATTGGCAAGGGCATTTACCGGAATATGAATAAACAATAAATATGAGCAGACAATAATTTCTTTAACCATACTTGGGATTAGACCGTTTCTCACTTGTCGACTCTCTATGACGAATTGCTCAGAAGTCAAATGTAGAGTGTTTATTTTAAAAGACAAAATAAAGTACCCGGACAAATAACAGCAGTTTAAATGCCGATAGGCAGCTACCTATCAACGACTTACGTTGAGAACGTAACAAATAACCCGGACAATCCGGATATTCTTAACAAAAAATCCCCCTGAACTTACCGGTTCAGAGGGACGTTTCTGTCATAAAGTGGAGCTGGAGGGATTCGAACCCTCGTCCAAACGAGGAAATCATAAGCTTTCTACATGCTTATCTTTGCCTAAGTTTTTCGTGCAGGAGCAGAACCAAAGCCATCAATTCCTGCCTTATCCTCTAAATTTTCATCCGAAGCGCGAGGCCACTTCTGACTATCCCCGATGTAACTGCACCACTGAACCGGAATGCTTCGGAGCAACAGCTTCCGAGTGATGTCTCGTCCTGGCACCTGGTGCCTGGATTAAGCTAATCTACTATGATTCGATTAAGCAGCAAGAGCGTAATTAGTTTCGCCAGATAAAATTTTGATAACTGAGATTAAAGTGCAAATCACCGACGCACTGCATGCTTACCCACCATTTCTGCCCGCTGTCAAAACCAGTCAACCCCTTTTGAGATGAGGAAGTGGTAACCACTTATGTGGCTGCAAAGATAGGGAATATTCATCATAAAGAAAGAAAAAGAGGATGGATTTTAGATATTTTATTCATTCCGGAAAGAAACACAGGAGATTATACTAACTTTGTGTTTTCAGAATATAACGAAGGTAACCAACAAACCCTCAAAATAACATCTATTTATTATGGTCGAAAAAATCATTAGTATCTGTGCAGTCGGCATGCTTGTAGCCAGTTGTTCTCCAAAGAAGACAACCGCACAGCCGGCAGATCCAACAACAACTGACAACGAACTGACTATGCTGGTAGGAACATATACTTCCGGCGACAGTAAAGGCATTTACACTTTCCGGTTCAACGAAGAAACCGGAGCATCAGTACCACTCAGTGATGCAGAAGTTGCCAACCCATCATACCTCGTTCCGTCGGACGACGGAAAATTCGTTTATTCCGTCAATGAATTCAGCAAAGACCAGGCATCTGTGAGCGCCTTTGCTTTCGATAAAACCAAAGGAACGCTTCGCTTATTGAATACTCAGAAAACAATGGGGGCCGATCCTTGCTACCTGATCACCAACGGAAAGAATGTTATCACTGCCAACTATAGCGGAGGGAGTATCACTGTCTTTCCCATCGGAAAAGACGGTTCTCTGCTACCCGCCTCCGATGTAATCGAATTTAAAGGTTCCGGACCGGATAAAGAACGACAGACAATGCCTCATCTGCACTGCGTACGTATCACTCCGGATGGCAAATATTTACTCGCCGATGACTTAGGTACCGATCAGATACATAAATTCAATCTCAATCCGAATGCCAATGCCGATAACAAAGAGAAACTCCTGACAAAGGGTAATCCGGAAGCTTTTAAGGTTGCTCCGGGTTCCGGTCCCCGACATCTGATATTCAGTCCGGACAGCAAGTTTGCTTACCTTATTAACGAAATAGGAGGGACGGTAATAGCTTTCCGGTATACCGACGGAATGCTGGATGAAATTCAAACCATTGCAGCCGATACTGTAAATGCGCAAGGCAGTGGCGATATCCACATCAGTCCGGACGGAAAATATCTCTATGCCAGCAACCGCCTGAAAGCAGACGGAATTGCCATCTTCAAAGTCGACAAGACCAATGGTACCCTGACCAAGGTAGGTTATCAGTTAACGGGAATCCATCCGCGTAACTTCATCATTACCCCCAACGGCAAATATTTGCTGGTAGCGTGCCGCGACACCAATACCATTCAGATATTTGAAAGGAACCAGACTACCGGACTATTGACTGATATCAAGAAAGATATAAAAGTAGACAAACCTGTTTGCCTGAAATTTGTAGACTAACAGAACAGGAACTTTAAGGAGAAACAGACAGTTTTACCTTGAAAAGACGAAAAGGAAGACGTTTTTTATTATTTTTGCATCACTTTTATTAACCCAAAGAGATTTCACAAATATGAAAAGACACGTCTTCCTTTTGGTAACCTTGTTTACCATGGGTACCATTACGGCCCAACAGCAACCCATTATTTCCCCAAACGACTCTATTTCTTCTGTAGTCCAACGCATCACCGGAAAAGAAAACAAAGGATTCTCCGCTCACATGAACCTGCAACTCTACACCTCATGTGCTGCTTCTTTTATCGAGAATGAATTAGAGGAGGTCGCTTTCAAACTTAATCGGTTCAAATTAGAAATTGTAGGAAATATCAACCAAAAGTTCTCTTACCATTTCCGTCAATCTTTTAATAAATACAGCAATCCCTTTGTACTGGACAACCTGTCTTCTTCCGTAGAGTATGCTTATCTGACCTATCACCTCTCCGACCGCTTTTCCATCACCGCCGGAAAACAGTTCCTCATGCTGGGTGGCTACGAATACTATGTCAACCCGATTAAAGTGCGTGAGTTCAGTGAGTTTAATAATTATGTCAACTGCTTTCTGGCAGGTGTATCTGCCACCTGGAATGTAACCCCTACTCAGGAATTGAACTTCCAGATAGTAAACAACCGTAATGGTGGGGATGAAGATACCTATCTCCACGGGCTACCGGCAAATGTAGAAGCTACCAAAGTTCCCCTGATCTCAACTATCAACTGGAACAGTTACTATCTGGATAAAGCCATCCAGTTAAGATATGCCGCTTCATGGGGACAGCAGGCCAAAGGAAGAAACATCCTGTATCTCACTGCCGGAAACGTCTATGAAAAAGGGCCATGGATCGCTTATGTAGATTTGATGTACTCCCGACAGGGGATCGACAACAAAGGCATTATCAGTGCCTTACCCCACACTGACCTGGAGAATCCACAAACGGCCCAATATACCGAATACTTCACTACCATTGCCAATGTGGACTACCGTCTCCATCCCAATTGGAATGTATACTTGAAAGGTATCTACGAAACCGGTAAGATTTATAAAACAAACGGAATCTTTGAGAAAGGCACCTATCGTCGTACCTGGTGCGGGCAAGCCTGCGTAGAATACTATCCGATGCGAAACAGCGAACTATTGATCTTCCTCCATTATCAGTACAAACGGAACGAACTCCTGAAAACTGCCCGCCGTTTAGAAGCTATAGACCCGAATACACAGCGGATTTCGCTAGGCCTGGTATATTCCATTCCGGTTTTTTAATACCGGGCAGTTCATAAAGGAAAGGCGAAAGAGTTTTATACTTAGGGGGAACTTTTTCGCTTTTCAAAGCTTTCACAATAATCCCTTTCCCCTTCTTCGTACATTGCAGATAATCCTTGCGCAAAGTGCGTTTATCCATATCAAAAATAAGACCGGGATTAAAATGTTGCCCGTTAATCCGCGTTTCGAAATGCAGATGTTCCGTAGTAGCCCGCCCGGTACGTCCGGTCAGGGCAATAGCTTTTCCCGCTTTCACAGCATCTCCGCTTTTTACCAGATTCTTCACATTATGACTGTACACCGTTTCCAACCCATTGGGATGGCGAATCACAATCACATTGCCGTATGCACCATAAGGTTTTGCCATACGTACCACTCCGTCAAAAGCAGCGCGAATCGTATCACGGGCACAAGTTTTTATATCATCCCCACTATGTCCGCCACGGGTTCCATAACCGGAAATGACTTTACCTCCCGGCAAAGGAAAAGAGTAATTCCGAGACAGGGAATTCAGATTGAGCATGATGCAATTCTCTTTAGCAAAAAGTCCCGGTGTAGCCACCCGGACATGATTAACTTCCATATCCGAGAATTTGGTTTGTGCACTGCGTTGTGCACTCGTACACAACGAAAACAGAGATAAAATCAAAAAAGTGTGTATGTTCTTCATGGACGCTTGTTATTCAAAATAGGTGATCGTTCCTCCGTCCGATCCTGCATATCTTCGCAATAAAGTCTGTATCATCCCGGCAGCCTCCTGCAATCCTTCCTTCCCATTATAACCATTAACGATGGCTAATATATGAGTCGTTTCCAGATCCATCTTTGTCCGCTCATTATCACTGGTAGGTGTTCCTATTCCTCCCACGGCATCGCGGTATACCGGAAGTCCCTCTATGTTCAGTACTCCACGGCCAATACCTTCGAAAGGCTCTTCTTTTTTGCCTATCCCCAGCTCCAGATTGGTGCCCGCTATCTTATCCGCATCAAAACCACCTATCGAATGCCCGGTCCGGAGAGAAACCAGATTGATCAAATCGACCAGAGTATCAATCTGATACAAGGCAATTCCCCGCATCAGCCTGCGACGTAATGCTTCGGCCGATGGGCGATATCTTCCGGGGTCTTTTCCACACCGTTTGTAAGCCTCACGTGTGGCAGCTATCACTGGTTGTTTTTTAATATCTTCCAACTGGGTTGTTGTAGTGAGCTTTTCTGTAAAAGATTGAATCTCCTTCCAAAGTCCTTCACAATAAGAAGTGTTTTTCACTTCAGCATATACAGCAGCTCCTGCAAAAACAGGAGATGCTTCTTTTAACTCTTTCGATATAGTAATGGTATACATAATAAATCAAAATTTTGTCCATCAGCAGTTTATCATAATACCCGATAGAATACGTCCGGACTTTATGCCTAATCTTCTCGCTGAAAAGAAATCTTCATAATGGATGTAAGTACAGATATCCGCTACTTCAATCTGAACTCCCGGCACACCAAAGTCTAATAGTTGCTGCCGGTTTGCCTCCCATAAGTCAATATGGTACTTATGGGTAACCGAATGTCGGAAAGAGATACGCGACATATCAAAACCATTCAAACGAAAAGCTTCATAAACTTCGTCCCCTACTTCGAATGATTGAATAGAAATACCCGGGCCGATACATGCAATCACATCCCGTCCCTCCGTACCAAATGCCGCCCGCATTTTCTCAAGCGTGTGTCCCACGATATACCCCACAGTTCCCCGCCATCCGGCATGTACGGCTGCTACACCCCCATGTACTTTATCATATAGCAGTACCGGAATACAATCTGCCGTTGAAATACCGATACAACAACCCGGTTCACTGGTAATCAATGCATCTATCTCGTCCAGCATTTCCTGTTGACATTCTATAGAAGTCTCCAGAAAATCCTTATTAATCAGAAGCACTTTTGTTCCATGCGTCTGGAAAGGGAGGATCAGATGTTTCGGTACTTGCGGTAGCGATTGAAACAATAAAAGCTGATTCTTTTTTACTTTTTCAAATTCATCTCCCGAGTAAGGAGAACAATTAAAAGAAGCATACGCTCCCTCACTATAACCTCCATGTCGGGTCGTCACAAAATGAGAAATGTTGGGGTATGCGCCCAACAGCCCATACCCCAACATTTTCTTATCGTCGGTGAGTGAAATCATTTATCTTCCCAATCTTCTTCTTCGTATTCGTAATCCAGATCATCTTCATCACTATCGTCCTCATACTCATAGTCGAGTTCTTCATCCTCTCCCATGTCTTTGAGTTCCTGTTGCAGTCTGCTGACATCCTTCGGACGATGCACAATAGCCTCTATTTTATTGCTCTCTTTATTCAGTTCCGTCCACAGAATATCCTTCAATACTGAGATACCCAGACCGGATACGGACGAAATGAACACATGAGGGATTCCCTCAGGCAATGTCGGCTCTATTTCATCCATCAACTCCTGATCGAGCATATCACTTTTGGTGACTGCGAGTACCCGTTGCTTATCCAGCATTTCCGGATTAAACGTTTTCAGCTCGTTTAGCAGCACTTCATAATCTTTACGGATATCGTCACTATCTGCCGGTATCATAAACAGTAATAAAGAGTTACGTTCAATGTGACGTAAGAATCGTAATCCAAGCCCTTTACCCTCACTGGCTCCCTCGATAATTCCCGGAATATCTGCCATCACGAACGACTGTCCGTCACGGTAAGACACAATACCCAGGTTAGGCTCCAAAGTAGTAAACGGATAATCAGCTATTTTGGGTTTTGCCGCAGAAATAGCCGACAATAACGTAGACTTTCCGGCATTCGGAAAACCAACCAGACCTACATCTGCCAACAGCTTCAATTCAAGGATCACTGTCATTTCTTGCATCGGTTCACCCGGCTGGGCAAAACGGGGAGCCTGACGGGTAGCTGTCTTGAAATGCCAGTTTCCCAATCCGCCTCGGCCACCCTTCAGGAGAATGACTTCCTGTCCATGTTCCGTAACATCACATACATATTCTCCCGTTTCGGCATTGTAAACTACCGTACCACAGGGGACTTCAATAATCTTATCTGCGCCGTCTTTACCAAAACTGCGGTTCTTGCTCCCCGATTCTCCATGACCGGCCATAGCATGACGGTCATACCTCAGGTGAAGCAATGTCCAGTAGTTCCGGTTACCACGCAGGATAACATGGCCTCCTCTACCACCATCTCCTCCATCGGGACCACCGTTAGGAGTATATTTTTCTCGCCTCATGTGCGTAGAGCCTCTTCCACCCTTACCCGAGCGGCAGTATATCTTTACGTAATCAACAAAATTCGATTCAGCCATAATCAATAAATTTTCAATGTGATCATGTGCCGACATACCCATAATCCATGCTATTTTCTTAATGAGCACATCGGCACATATATAATTATAATGTATCTACCGCTTTACAAATATCTTCAAAGATACCTTCCATGGTGCCAAGACCATTGATATGCTGGTATTTGCCTTCGCCCTTATAATACTCTTTCAACGGTGAAGTCTGTGTATTATATACAACCAGACGCTTTTTGATAGTCTCTTCATTATCATCAGCCCGACCTGATTCCTGACCACGTTTAATCAGACGAGTCATCAACTCTTCTTCCGGAACATCCAGATCCAGCATCACAGAGATATCCTGTCCACGTTCTTTCAACATCACTTTCAACGCCTCAGCTTGCGGAATAGTTCTTGGGAAACCATCAAAAATAACCCCTTTACTATCCTTAAAGCTATCGAATACGCTTGCCAGAATGTCTACCATCAATTCATCCGGAATCAACTGTCCCTGATCAATGTAGCCTTTAGCTGTTTTACCCAGCTCTGTGCCGTTTTTAATTTCTGCACGCAATACATCTCCTGTTGAAATGTGGTTAATTCCGTATTTCTCTACAATACGTTCGCTTTGTGTTCCCTTTCCTGAACCGGGAGCACCGAAAATTACAATGTTCAGCATCTTGTTAATTTATAATTCTACATTTTACCATTACTGGTATACCTATTATTTATTTTATGTTAGTCTATAACTGTATAAATATCCGGATAATTACGCCCGAAACCGTCGTAATCGAGTCCGTATCCTACAATGAAATCATTGGGAATATTCATTGCGACATATTCAATATTCAGATCCACCTTAAGCTTATCCGGCTTTACCAGCAACGAAGCAATGTGGATTTCCTGTGGCCCGCGCGTTCCCAGTGTTTCCAGCAAACGCTGCATAGTCAGTCCCGTATCTACAATATCTTCTACGATAACAACAGTACGTCCCGCTATATCTTCATTGATACCGATCACTTCTTTAATAGTACCGGTAGACGATACTCCCTGATAAGAGGCTAACTTTACAAATGAAATTTCGCAGGGAATCGTTATATGTTTCAGCAAATCGGCAGTAAACATGAACGAACCATTCAACACACTGAGGAACAAAGGGTTCTTACCTGCCAGGTCACGATTAATTTCATTCGCCACGCGAATCACTTCTTTTTGAATCTCTTGTTCCTTGATAGAAACAGTGAATAGTTTATCTTTTATCTGAATGGTATTCATAACCGGTTATTTTAAAAAAGTTGGTTGCAAAAATACGATTTTTATTCCACTCCTTACACCATCTCCTGCAAATTCTTTAAGAGAAGCGGCAGAATCCCTCCGATATGCGAGGTGAGAAAAGCCATCCGGAAGCTGAACTAATTATTTCGATGGAATTAGTATTAATCGTCATCTGTCTTTTACCTATTTTTAGGTATTTCACACTCTTTAAGTACCCTATATCTTTGCTGATCCAAAAACAAAGATTATGATAAGAACAAAATTTGCATTACTACTGACTTTTATAGGTGCACTCCCTTTAGCAGCACAGAATGTACGGCAAGAAAAGGACACAGTTTCTTATATGAATGATGATCCTTTCAACCTTGAACAAATTGTGGTTACAGCCACCCGAACTGAAAAAAAAATAAAAAATACACCGGTTATCACTCAGGTAATCAACGCAAAACAAATAGAAGAAAGGGGAACCGGTAACATCCAGGATCTCTTGACCCAGGAAGTACCCGGACTCAATTTTCAGGAAGTCGGTTATGGAACCAGTATCGACATACAGGGCTTGGGCTCCAAACATATCCTTTTCCTGATAGACGGTGAACGCATAGCAGGAGAAAACGGTGGCAACATTGACTATTCACGAATCAATCTTTATAATATTGACCATATCGAAATAGTCAAAGGGGCCTCTTCTGCCCTTTACGGCTCACAAGCTATGGGTGGAGTCATCAATATCATTACCCGTAAAGCCAAAAAGAAGTTTGAAGCCTCCGCAGGGATACGTTATGCGGGAAAAAACCAGCAAAATTATAAAGATACCCCCAAGGACCATTCACAATACAAGTACCGGACCCATTTAGATAAACCCAATCTGAACACCAATTTATCCCTTGGATTAAACTTAGGAAAATTCACGATGAACACCGATATACTTTATAAAAGTTTCGACGGATATCAATTATATGACAAAAAGCCGTTGGTAAAATTCTTCCCGGCCTATAACACCACAATTACCGAAGAACTCAACACAACTCCCACCAGCATATCGGGATACGAAGACGTGCAAGTAACCCATAAAATGGATTATCGTTTCAGTAAACGACTGAAGGTCCAGTTAAAGGGAAGCTATTATATGCTAAACAAGTATGATTTTCAAGCAGATAACATTTTCGAAAAATCAGAAGACTATACTTATGGGGGCACAATAGACTATACGATTTCCGATAAATCGGCTTTGGTTGCTTCTATTCATACCGACCATTACAATCGTTATGATAAATACGAATTGAAAAGCGGGCGCCGCCTTGAATATAAAAACAATATTATTCAGCCACGCGTCGTTTACACTACCACTGCATTGGACAAACAGACCATCACGGGCGGTTTGGAATTTTACAGAGAGTCATTGTTCAGTGATAAATTCGAAACCGGTGTAAAAGAGAACAAAAGCCAATGGTATGCTACCGCTTTCCTCCAGGACGATTGGAGTATCAACAAGCAATTCTCCGTTGTGGCGGGACTGCGATGTGACTATCATGAAAAATATGGTGCCAACGTCACTCCCAAAGCTTCTGTCATGTATAAAGTATTCCCATTCACAGTCCGCTTCAATTATGCACGCGGATACCGTTCACCCAGCATTAAAGAACTCTATATGAATTGGGATCACCTGGGGATGTTCTGGATATATGGCAACAGTAAACTGAAACCTGAAACCAACAATTATATATCACTTTCAGGAGAGTACGTGAATAGTTGGATCAATATCAATACCAACATCTACAGTAACTGGTTCCGAAACAAAATAGAAGGAATGTGGAGTAATGACCAAACCGAACTCCATTATACCAATGTGGGGAAAAGTCATCTGGCAGGAGTTGAAACCATGTGCAAGGTACAGATAAACAGACACATCAATGTACACGGAGCTTACAATTACCTCTACACAAGCAAAGACGCTGACGGAGTCCGGTTAAGTTCTTCCAGTCCACATTCCGGCAACATCCGTGCCGAATACAATACACGTATCCCCCGTTATGCCACAGTTGTCAATCTGTCCGGCAATATCATGGGAAAAAAGAGATTCGACGTATTGGACGAACTCGAAATAGAGGGAAAGAAAGTAGAAGCCTACTATCAGGCTAAGGTGAACCCCTATTGTCTTTGGGATCTGACGGTGTCACAATACATCATGCAGAACCTGAGAATCACGGCAGGAATAACCAACCTGTTCGATTATACCTCAGACCGGGTAACCTTCAATACCTCTACCTCACCGGGAAGAAATTATTTTATCGCATGTAATTATACACTATAAATAAATTAAACTAAAACAAGTATGAACAACAAAAGCAAATTCAGATTCGCCATTCTATTCTTTGGCGTACTATCAGCATTTATCAGCACCTCCTGCTCAGGTGACAATAACGGTTCTCTGCCCGACGATCCCTCACAGGGGGAGGTGCTTTACCGGTAAAACAGGTAAGCCTGAGCCGGAAAACAGCATATGGGAACGACTGGATTTATTATTCACTTGAAAAAGGAAAAGAAGTAAACGTCAGTGAAGAAGCCCATGCCGAAAACACAGATTGGGATATCGCATTCAACCGTTACAATGTGCGTACCAACAGCGGCGCGTCCGGTAAGGGAAAAGGCGGTGCTTTACTCACGAATATCAAAGATATGGCAGCCTGTACGACAGTTCCTCAAGGAACATTCACTGTCGATGCAGCCTATACCATTACCGCTCCCGGCACCGGATTTCCTCCTCCTACCATGGAGTCTACTGCCAACGAAGTACTTTGTAAAGCAATCACTTTTGCCGGCCCCCCTCCCACTTACACGCCAAGTGATTATGTATTTATCGTCCGCACAGCCAGTGGGAAATATGCAAAACTAAAAGCCAAAAGTTTTTATGATGACGAAGGCAATAGTGGCATTTATTCCTTTGAATACGCCATTCAGCCGAATGGCAGTACCAATTTAAACTAAGTAACAATCTCTAATGAAAAATTTCTGGAAGAAATACCATAAATGGGTAGGTTTGTTCTTTAGCTTCTTTATCCTGATGTTCTGTTTCTCAGGCATTGTACTCAATCACCGTACACTTTTTTCAAAAGTTGAAGTCAACAGAAACTGGATGCCGGAAAGCTATCACTACAGAAACTGGAATAATGGAATTATAAAAGGAACATTACGCCTTCCTGATGGGAAAATTCTGGCATATGGTAATGCAGGAGTCTGGCAAACAGACTCCTGTTTCATCACCTTTACCGATTTCAACCAAGGTCTGGTTCGGGGAATCGACAATCGCAAAATAAGTAATATCATCCGCCTTGCCAATAACGATATTTGGTGTGCCGGATTATACTCTGTCTATCTCCTGGACAAAAACAAATGGCAGGAGTATCCGATATCCGGAAACGAGGAACGAATCTCTGATATAACCCAACGCGGAGATACTCTGGTCGTGCTCACACGTTCTAATCTGTATACCAGTGTATCTCCTTACCATCAATTCAAAAAAATAGAATTAAAAGCCCCCACGAGTTATTCACCGAAAACCTCCTTATTCCGTACCATCTGGCTCCTCCATAGCGGAGAGTTGTTCGGTACACCCGGCAAACTGGTAGTTGATTTTCTGGGAGTAGTATTAATCATTCTCAGTATAACGGGAATCATATATACTTTTCTTCCCTCATTCATTCGCCGAAGACACAGAAAAAGGCTCCCTGTCAAAACACAGGCAAAGGCCTTGAAAACTTCACTGAACTGGCACAATAAATTGGGTACATGGCTGATCGTACTGACCATATTGTTATCTGTTACGGGTATGTGTCTCCGACCGCCTCTAATGATACCTTTTGTTCTGGTGAACACGACCCCCATCCCCGGAACAACTCTTGATTCAGACAATCCGTGGCATGACAAACTCCGCAGTATCCGATGGGACGCATCAAAAAATGTCTGGTTATTGTCTTCGTCAACCGGTTTCTATCTTATAAAAGACTTTACACTGCCACCGGTTAAATTAAAACGAACCCCACCAGTAAGTCCTATGGGAGTTAATGTGTTTTATCCGAAAAACCCGGACGAATGGTTAATCGGCTCTTTCAGCGGACTGTTTATCTGGAACCCATCTACAGGAAGTGTTCTCGATTATTATACAGGGCACCCCCCGGCAGCAACTTACGGGAGACCACTCGGCGGCAGTCTCGTTAACGGATTCACCGACGAATTAATCACGCGGGAGGTAATCTTCGAATACGACAACGGAGCACGCAATAAAGAGAATAATTTAGCATTGCCGGCAATGCCTGTTTTTATGCAACAGCAACCCATGTCATTATGGAATTTCTGCTTAGAACTCCATGTCGGTCGCTGCTATTCACCTTTCTTAGGTGTTTTCTCGGATCTATTCGTTTTTATCTCCGGACTTCTGCTAACGTTGATTCTCGTTTCAGGATATATCGTGTATAAAAGACACCATAGACGAAGTAAAAAAATAAGGATGCATTAATTGCATCCTTATTAAAACAGTTTATAGAAACCGGAAAAGTAAGTTATAGCTTATAGAAGGGATTATCAGACATATCCTCCAACTATGAAAGGATTAATAACGACCATATCCCCAATTATCATAAATATAATAATTATCTTTTAGGTAAAAGATGCAAGTGAAAATATTTGCTCATAAAAATAATATATATTCCACTCAGCAAGATGATACAACCCAATAAATACCAATAACCATAATCCCGGCAATATAAATACCCGATGATAATTACAAATTGCGCAATCATATACACCAACGATACTGCTACGTGCGGTATTCTCAATTCATTAGCCATAATCTGATATAAGTGTTTCCGGTGCGGCAGACCAATATTTTCGTGAAGCATCAATCGATGAATGATAGTCAACACACTATCTACTCCATATACAACAAGTAATACGAGCCAACTAAAATTCTCTGTTTTGATAATTAAACTTCCGATCAGAAAAAGGATCACAAAAGCTATACCGACCGACCCAACATCACCGGCGAAGCATCTCGCTTTCTTGCGAAAATTAAAAAAATTAAAGACCAATACTGCGCAAAGCATAGTATAAATAAAGTCCGTTTCAACAAATGGAACATATACCCTATTTATATAGGCCAATGCTATCAGAATGATCAATGAGTATCCGCCTGTTATGCCATTAATACCATCCATAAAGTTGTAAGCATTAATAATCCCAGTACAAATGATCAGGGCAACAAGGATTGTCCACCAAGGCAAGCTAAACAATCCCCATTGATAAAACATCAAAGCCATTGCCGTAAAATGAAAGACTAAACGCAATCCTTGCGAAGTAGAACGAATGTCATCTATAAAACTGATAAAAGTTATCAGAGTCAAAGCCAGCATAAACCATGGATATTCAAAGTGGTTTGTGAGAAAATAGGCCAACACCCCAAAATAAAAGATGATCCCTCCCCCACGCAGTGTAATCCGGGTATGTGAACTACGTTCGTTAGGCTTATCGATAATGTTACACTTATCCGCAATACGGAAATAAAAAAGTTCTGCTAGGAATAGCAGAACTAAGATGATTAGATAGTACATAAGTTATTTAGTTTCTTCAAATGAACGAATGGTCTTCATCAATCCTTCTTTAGCCGTTACAGGTAATTTATCAATCCCGAGAGCGGCTTTGATCTTAGCGTTGCTTACCACATAATTTTCCGTCAATTTACGAAGTCTTTCCGTATTCAAAGGTAAATGCAGCAGAGTACCCAAGCCGGCACATCCTTCCATAAGCCCTTTGTTCATCTTCCAGATATGCGGCTGTTTTCCCATTGCTTCACACATGATGCCAATCAGTTCATTCGTTGACAGAGCTTCATCATCTCCCATATGGTAGATGCCCGTAGGTACATCCCGATTCAAAAGCCCCTCAATCACATAACAAAGGTTATCGATTGAAGTAAACGAACGGCGATTATCAAAATCGCCAAGAGGCCAAGGGATTCCTTTTTTCACTACATTATATAATAAATTCAGATTCCCTTTATTTCCCGGTCCGTGAATCATGCAGGGACGAAGAATATACACCTGTTTATTCTTGGGTATCCTCCCCTTATCTTTCCCCAACCGCAAAGACTGATCCTCATCAATAGAAGCAGTTGGAAACATAAAATGCTCTTTTATATATTCTTCCGCCTTAATCTTACTCTCCCCATAAGGACCAACCGGAGTCGGAATCACGTCTTCAGTAAGCACGTCTCCTACTACACTATCGGCAGCAGCTTTCACCGAACTAAAGAAAATGAATTTCTTGGCAGAAGACTCCAAAAAGAAATCGAATATCTTTTGAGTCAGACCGGTATTGATATCAAAATAGGACTGAGCAGCCGATTGGTTTTTCGTATCATGGGCCTTTCCGGCAAGATGAATAATGGCATCAAACTGAGGAAGGGCTTGAAAAGGGAAAGATGTGGGTTCGATATCTCGCCAAGAAAAAGTATTAACGACCCCATCTTTAGCAGGAAAAACAATATCAAGCCCATACAAAGTATGTTTATCTTTCAAAGCCCCAATAAAATTAGAGCCTATAAAACCATGAATTCCAGAAATAAGTATATTCATTTTTTTATAAAAATCAGTTCAAACACTTTTACTAAATATTTTAATAAAAGCAAGGGATAACAAGTCCATATTCCATTCTCCTTACATGCCCTTACTATCTCTTTATTCAATAAGATATTACTCTTAATAGAAGCTGTACTCGCACCTCCTGTTCTCATTTTCATAAAACCCAAAGGCAAATATTTACTTTTTAACCGATGTACATATAAAAAACGAACAAGCAATTCATAATCAGCAGCTATTTTATAATTTGTTTTATAATAGCCAAACAGGTCAAAATATTTTCTATATGTAAAAAATGTTGGATGGGCAGGCATAAATCCGAATCGAAACAAGGATGGGACAAACCTTTTAGAAGAATAATAGCGAACTGTCCTATCCAAATTATCAGGGTTTACAAAACGTACATCTCCATAAATCGCCTCTGTTTCACCAACTTCAAACGATTGAGCAACTTTCTCTAAAACATCTTCTCTATGATAAAAATCATCCGAATTAATAATCCCGACAATATCCCCGGTAGACATTCGAATCCCTTTATTCATAGCATCATAGAGTCCCTTATCTTTCTCACTTATCCATTTCAAACGACCCTGAAATAAAGGTTCATATTCTTTAATAAGTGCAACGGTTTCATCATTAGACAAACCATCCACTATTATATATTCTATATTAGTATAAGACTGCGAAAGAACAGAATGAATCGTATCACGAAGCGTTTTAGCACTATTAAAAGTGACAGTAACAAGGGATATTTTCATAACTATGAAAGAAGAACTATCTTTCTTTATTTAGTAATTGATCATAAAGAGACAAGTAGTAACTCAACTGCTTTGACTTATCAAAAAATTGTAATGCTCTTTGGCGACATTTTGTTATATAAGACTCTTTACCTCTTTCTCTTATTTCTAAAATCTTTTCTAATAACGTATGAATATCCCCACGTTTTAAAACCATTCCCGTATCAGAATCTACAATGTCAGCACTGCCTCCGGTATCATAAGTTATAACAGGAGTACCACAAGCAAGCGCTTCAATATTGACTGTAGGTAATGTATCTTGATATGTCGGGTTTATAAAAATATCTGCAGCAGAATATATTTCAACCAACTGATTAATATTCTCCGTTCTCTCTATACCAATCATATTACCAGGCAATTTTTTTATTTGTTTTGTGGTTAGCCCCACCACAACAATTACACTCTTATCTGGTAATAATGAGTTTAGGTATATAAGATCATCAAATCCCTTCGTAGTCCCCCAAACCGTAGCAACAGCTAAAATCATGTATCGTGTCCCTACACCTAAATTACTTTTTATCACATCACGATTACCTTTTGGAGTAAACACTTTCAAATCTATTCCGTTAACAATAGTCTGCCGTTTTATTTGAGAAAGATATGACTTACTCAACATATCACTTAGCCAATTGCAAACAGGTACAATCATCATACGTTCAACCGAAGTAAACAATCTCTTCTTTTCTATATAGTTCATACGAGAGTTATCACAACCTAAAGCTTTGGGATAATCTCGTATATTGGGACATGCAAAACAACCTGTCTTCCACTTCTCACACCCGATATTCTGAAAATGAACACAATGTCCCGTGAAACTCCAACAATCATGCAAAGTCCAAACAACAGGTATTTTAGCTGTAGATAGATAGTCAAATAAAACCTCACAGTTTAAATAATAGCCATGAAGATTATGCAAATGGATTATGTCCGGTTTTATTTTCTCTATTTTTGAAATTAAGTGCAAGGTAGCTCTCCGTGAACCAAAACCATGCCTGTCAAACAACATGGATTTCAAGCCATGGACAAAGAGATCAAATCTAGTTCCAATCCGAATCAACATAGATTGGCTGGGACAGGCCCAACGACCGTAAGCAATATAACTTTTCCAGCCAGAAGCAATAACCAAACGCCCTAACTCCTCTGCAATATGGCCGGTGGAACCAGAGTTAGCAACAACATTTATTTGAAAGAGAGTTTTCACTATCGTAGTGATCAAATAGAAGAGAACAAGATCGAAAAGACTAATTAAAGTCCCCTATTTTTTATGGCAACTCAAAAAATAAGAAACATGTTTCACGGGCCAAAAAGGCTCAAAATGCCGTCTGTTAATTACGCGACCGCCAAAAGAAAAGTAATGTTTATAGTCCGATTGAGAAAACACATATTTGTAATACTTACATGCAATATCAATCGAAGATTGATTAGCGTGTTCCAAGCGTCCATATGGAAAGGCAAAGTATTCACAAGAAGTAGAGAGTTCCTGTTCTATTACCGATTTACAACAACCTATTTGCTTGTCTAATTCCACCCAATTACTATCATTAATCATATAATGATCCATTGTATGTGCACCAATAATATGTCCCCTCTCATGCAATTCCCTTATCTCTTTCCACCGCATTGGAGTTTTTCCGGGAGTGAGAACTATATTATTTGTAAAATTCTGAATATACACATCATCCCCATCTACGAAATTAGGATTGATAAAAAAAGCCGCATTCACCCCAAACTGTTCCAAAACAGGTGCTATCATTGAATGACATTCCATAAAACCATCATCAAATGTAAAGGCAACCAAAGGTTCATCGACACTTTCATGATTGAGAATTAGAGAAGTGGCCTCCTCCACCCTTATGAAACGTACATGTCGGGAAAGTTCTTTTAATTGGTGAGAAAAATAATATTTTGCTTGATCATTAGCCACTCCACGACATATCATATGTCCATTCAATATATGAATACCATTTTGAGGACGGGAAAATATCCCTAAAATATCCAAAACACTATTCCTTATTAAACTCCGAAAGTCATTCATCCTTAGCTTGTTTAAGAAAAACTTGTTTGAGAATATTCATCTGGTAATATAAATTCCATTTAGTATCAATTGTCTGATAGGCAAACTGCCGGATATCATCTCTACTATATAAACTCCGACTTAACCATTTCTGAATGGTATCAGCTAAACTGTTTACATCATTTTCCTGGAAAAAATCCCCCGTTTTTCCCTGAATTATAGATTCAAATTCAGGACCTTGGAAAGGAAAATTATTATGTGTTATGACAGGACAACCATAAGTCAGAGAATGGATAGCAGTCAAGCCAACATTCCCAGGAGACACACAAACATCCGCATTATAGAACATCTCTCCTATGCGCATCTCGTCATAACAAGGTCCATATAACCAGACATGAGAGCCAAGATTATATTTAGCTATTTCACAATCAAGATGAACCCCATCCACATCTTTACCGACAACAACAAGATTTACCGGAAACCCTTTCTGTTTCAAGATATCCATAGCTTGGATTATATATTCCAACTTCTTCGATTTTTGCACACGCCCGATATAGAATAATACAGGATAGGAGTTGGAAAAATGAGTAGAATAAATAGAAGAAGGCGACAAATTGATTCTGATTTTCAACTGATTATCATAATCCAAAGAGTTTGCAATACAAACCATCTTTGATTTATCAAAGCCTTCTTTTGACATCAGGGAAATAGCATATTCGCCATAAACCATCAACTCAGAAAACAAAGAATAAAACAACTTTTTTATAACCTTCTTTACAAAACTTTCTCTGCCATACCAACCATGAGTCCAAGCTACTGTTCTCTTATTTAAAAGTTTTGCCCAGAAAAGGATAACCCATGAAGACAAACAATAAGGTTCTCCATCCAATACATAATAAGTATAGGGTTTAAAGACTAACCGGACAGATTTAGATTGCCAATAAAACTGAGAAAATAAATATTTGTTATGCAATTCTGAGCGAAAATGGTTCAATTGGGTATAATCCATTTTCTTTATTGGTGTCAATAGACGATCGCCAAAATAAAAATCGCAGGGAAGCTCCGAAGACATTTTTGAATATATAGGATTGCGATAGTGAGTCCCTATATTAAAAATACAACAAATAGAAGAATTATAATCTGCCATCTATTATATCTTTACTCAATACAGCTTTAACATCATAAACAACACCCATATCAGAACGGAGAAAGCCGCGAATATTCATATGCCGGAACTCTTTATGTCCAACACACAACACCACCGCATCAAATTGTCCAACCAAATTATCAAGACCAGCAGTCAGGATCGATATACCATATTCATGTGCCACTTTAGCCGAATTAGCCCAAGCATCATAAACGGTAATGTCAGAAGTATACTCATGTAAGGTAGAATAAATGTCTATCACCTTGGTATTTCGAATATCAGGGCAATCTTCTTTAAAAGTAAAACCCAGAAGCAGAATCTTTGAATCTTTGACAAGAATACCTTTTTTATTCATTAATCTAATCACCTGATTAGCGACATAGTCTCCCATACCATCATTCAAGCGCCTTGCCGCAGACATGATTCGTGGGAGTACCCCATAAACCTGGGCCTTCTGAATAAGATAATAAGGATCAACACTAATACAGTGACCACCGACCAAGCCCGGCTTCAACTTGATAAAATTCCATTTGGAAGATGCAGCCTCAATAACATCATTGGTATCAATGCCCATTGCATTGAAAATCTTTGAAAGTTCATTCATGAAGGCAATATTCACATCGCGCTGGGAGTTCTCTATTATTTTGGAAGCTTCAGCCACTTTGATAGAAGGGGCTTTATGAGTACCGTTAACCAACACTGAATTATAAACAGAATCAACAATGTCAGCAATCTCAGGAGTCGAACCGGAAGTTACTTTCTTAATCTTTTCAACAGTATGCTCTTTATCACCTGGGTTTATACGTTCTGGTGAATAACCTGCATAAAAATCTACATTGTATGTTAACCCAGACACCTTTTCGACTACCGGAAGACATTCTTCCTCTGTTACTCCCGGATATACAGTAGATTCATACACAACAATATCCCCTTTTGAAATAACTTTTCCGACTGTAGTACTCGCACCAATCAAAGGTGTAAGATCGGGGCGATTATTCAAATCCACAGGGGTTGGTACAGCTACAACATAAAAGTTACAATTACTTATTTCGTCAATATTACTGGTACATTTGAAACCATTTTCTATCGCTTTCCGAAGTAAGTCGTCAGAAACCTCTAAAGTCATATCATGACCGGAATTTAAAGCATCAACACGAGACTGGTTCAGATCAAAACCAATACATTCATATTTTGTCGAAAACAATCGGGCCAAAGGTAGCCCAACATAACCAAGACCTATTACGGCAATCTTAATATTATCCATATTTCTTATTTTAAATAAACCAGCTTTCCCATCATAGACAATGCAGATAGACTATAATATCGTAAAACTCCACCTTCAGGAGTAAAAGTCATTTCTCCAAAAAAAACATGTTCACCTGTATCATAAAGATCAATCCTCACAAAATCAAACCCTTTGGATAATTGTGTCGCATACTGAATCATTAAGTCTAAATTTTGGGGTTTACGAATATCCTCTGTTGAGCGATAATCAGACGTTAATAAATCTATCTTATTCCAGTCCAAATCATAAGTAAAAAGTTTCATCTTCACATTTCGTTCTGAACACACTAAAATATGATTCGGAACTCCATTAAAGCACATAAACTTATAATCTAATGGAAAATAGCCCATATGATCCTCTATAAATTCTTCACAAATAATACATTTAGGAATCAAATCATAATGAGGCTCAGCTCTCCAGAAAATATCCTTAGACATCCAACCTGATATTTTTTCTTTTATTTCAGCAGTATTAAGATTCCTTCTATTCTTACAAATTATATTCATTCCCGATCCATAATTGAGTTTCAGTGCAAACTTGTCCGGAAGAGAATCAAATTCTATTTCATCAACATCCTTCCAAACACCCAAAATTTTTGGAAGAATGTTCCCCAGCCCTACTTCTTCAACATATTTTCTAACAGCATATTTATCTGCATAAACAGCATACTGTGCTGTTTCACCACTAACTATCTTCTTTATTATAAATTCACTAAGATTATGTGGAAAAGCAAAATTTAAAAGCCTTTTTCTATTATGCAAATAACTCAATTGATAATATAACTTTATGCTAATTTTACAAACAAAATCAGCAGCCCAACGCTTGCAAGAATTTACATTCATTTTAAATACAATAATTTAATAGCACGAACAATTGCCCATCGATGACTTTCACAACGGATATTATTCAATAATAAAACATAATTATTTGAGTAAAAAACAGCCCTATATATAGTCTTTAGCAAATTATAAAAGCCAAATTGAAAAGATATTTTCCTTAAGGAATAATAAAAATAATATTTATATATATTTGTCCATAAATTTACAACCTGTTTATTTACTTCCAATAAATATTTACTATCTTGCTTAAGTATCTCCTCACACTCCTTAAGATATGCCCAAATTTTAGGATCATTACTCAAATTCAGATCCCAACCCTCCTTTTTTAATGGGCAAACCGTATATTTTATATAACCTTTATCATTAATGTCAAATAATACTCCTAGTCCAATATTGGCATAAGGAACTTTAGATGGTCTATCGAAATAAAAATTTCCTAAACTATAAAATATAGGTTTTTCTTTATATCGCTCCCATCCTTGAGGAATATGGGGATGAGAAGCTATTACTGCGTCTGCACCACAGTCTATTAAATCTTGATAACGTTGACGCCACTCCGGTAAAGGAATACTAATATTCTCCACGCCTGCATGAGATAAAATAAAAAGATAATCTACCATCTTTTTAGCATTAGCAATCACATGATTCACACAAGGATGGTTTATCCATGCACAACCTATATTGTTTTGATTATCGTCATCAAGTACCCCAAATTCATTATGTGATAGAGCCAAAAATCCAATGGTATATCCCTTTATAACCATTGTTTTCACCTGATAAGCATTATCAATAGTACCAGCACCAACTAGTAAGGACTTTTTAAATAAAGAAATAGTTTTTTTTAAGCCCTCTTCCCCATAATCCATAATATGGTTATTAGCCAAAGAACAGACATTAAATCCTATTTTTTCAAGAAAAGCGGGTGCATCTCGTGATTGACGAATATTTGGACCACTTTTTAAGCTAGGCTTTCCTTGCGAAAGTACAGGTGCCTCAAAATTACAGATGTTAACATCACTAGAACAAATGATAGTCCTTATCTCATCAGCAATCTCAATTCTATCTATTTCATTGCAATAAAAGTCTCCGAGAAAGAATAATCTTAAATTATTTTTCATCTTTTACACCGTAAATTATTTTTGAAAAATTATCCAAAGAAGAAATACTTAAATAACTCGTACCATCTATTTTACGAGGAGCATTTTTTAATAATTTAGAGATTATCTCTGCTAATCTGTCGGCGTTAATGTTAGTAATAGTATAGCCTAAATTATAAGAAAATATTAATTCTCCCAATAGACCTTCAGAAGGTCCTATAACAGGTTTATTAAACTGAGCCGCATAACCAATAATGCCACTACTTTGCTCTACATTTTGATATGGTACAAGTACATAATTTGTTAATTCAAATAAATACGCAAGCTCTTCAAATTTCAAAAATCTTTCTATAAAAATAATTTGTACTGATCTAGAAAGTTCTTTTACTATACGAACAAACTTTTCGCGCATATTAGTGTCTGATATAACACCTGCAAACACAAAAACAGATTTATTTTTCTCTTTTATAGATAACGTTTCTATAGCCTCTAGTATATTAAAAGTACCTTTTCGCATTCCCATCCCCCCACAATGAAGAAAAACACATTTTGATTTGTCTGTAATCAAGTTTGAAATAGAATAAATTTCTTCAACAGAGTATATAGGTACATACGGATCAGGTAAAAACGAAAACTTATTTACTCGAAATTTTTTATTGTAAACAATTGGATATTTAGAATCATTAAGCAAATAAATTTTTTTAAAACAAGGAGCATAAGCATACAAAAATAATTTCAAATGATCTTCTATTTTTTTTCTATTACTGGCTCTAATCCGCCTATCAGGAATAGTATATTCTATTCCCGAAATAAATCGACTATTTCTAACCATAATAGGGAGAAATGGCATAAACGATATTATAGTATTCAAAAACACAGTATCTGGAATCACCAAATTGATGTATTTCTTAAGTAAACAAGATGCTTTGTATGCAGATTTAAAAGAATATGAACTAAGATTTACCACTTCTTCTTCTTTTAGATAAATGATATCTATATGCTCTTGAGGACAAAAAGTTCTAAAATTATACATATTTTTAAAATCTGGATGCAATACAAACACAATCCGATGCCCAACTAGATGTATACCACCATAACTATATAAATGATGTATATACTCTAAATGATGTCCTTTAGCATCTAAGTCAAAAATCAAGAAGGTCATATTAAATGAGATTTCTTTTTAAAATGTATTCGTGAAAAATAATGTAATCTACCTAAACATAATCCAGTTATAGGGACTGCGTAAGGATAAGAAATAAAGCCACCCTCAAGAAATAGCAACATTACCATTATAAAGAAGGAAATAACAAATAAAATCGATTCTTTTTCATGAAAGAGAAAGTAAAATTTGATACATCGAAAAGAAGCATACAAAAAATACAGAAGAATAACAAAAGTAATAATTACACCAAAAGAATAACATAATTCCAATAGAGGTAAATCATTATAGATTCCAGTGTTAATATCTGTGTTTGTCTGTTTACTTACAAATCCACGTGGATATAAGTAATCATTTAAATTATCAAATAACATTTGAATTGATTTTTTACGAATATCATCACCACTTTTTTCAGCATCACCATTCAATAGAGCTTGAGTTTTAACAAAAATACGATGATGTAAAAGAGGAGAAATTTCTTCAGTCTGTTTTTCTATTGAAGGCATAAAAACAAATAAAACACCAAAAAATAAGAGGGAACAAGAAGCTAATTTAAAAAATCTGTGATAATTCTGCAATCCTATAAAACTATAAATTAAAAATAGACTAACAACAGAAACTGCAATTTGCCTACGAATACCTGCTATTAAAGAAAGAACAACACAAAGCAACAAGACAAATACTAAAAGCCTATATCTTTTTTCAAATATAGTTATTCCAAAAAGTAAAGGTATACATAACATTGTACCATAAGAAGCTGGAGCATTACCAGAAACAATCGCATAATACAATTGAATAACAGATTCAATACACCACCCTAAAAGACATCCTAAACTTACACATAAAATATCGTCTAATTGCACATTATTTTCTTGATTAAACAAGAAATAAAATATACAAACATACATATATGAACGTGCTGTCGAAAGAATTGCATAATACGAATATGTCCCAATTAAAAATGCCTCCCAAATTAGGATTAACCAAATTGTTAAAATAAAAAAGACATGAATCCTTTTTAGACTTTTAAAGTGAAATCTCTTCTTCAAAAAAGGAATAAATAATAATAAAAATAATTCAGGCACAGAAACAGGAAAATGAAAGAAGTCTAAAGCAATGGTAGACCCCAAAGGAGAAAACACCAAACATCCTAACAGTAATAAAACTATTATTGTATTTTTAGATTGACTCATCCCTATTTTCAGCCTCAATTATATAATTATAAATACGCTCACAAGATTTTCCATCATGATGTGAATGATAAATAATATTAGGAATAAATTGATTTGGAAGTTTTATACGTTTCTTGATAGCCTCTAATAGTTGTATTTCTGTATGACACACATCACCTAAATTATGATCTAATGAAGAAAAGTATATTTCATTATCTTGTGTTTCATAATCATCATATAGATAAAAGAGGACAGGTCGATGCAATAATAAATAATCAATATAACAACTTGAATAATCTGTAATTAGCATGTCTGCAACAAATAATAGCTCCTGTGGATCATAAGATGATAGGGAAAAATCTCTAAAAACGCTACTACACTGATTATCAGATTTATAATTTCGAAGCATATTAATATGAAATTTCCATATAACAGTAATATTATTTTCTTTAAAATAGTCAATAGCCGTTCCATTCGATTTAAAAATGGAAGGGTTCATTTCCCCACGTCCAAAATTCCTATGAGTGGGCATATACAATATAACATAGTCTTCTTCAGCAAATCCCATTTTTTTTCGTATTTGATTCAAATTCCAAGAATAAAAGGCATCTGTACGGGGCTCTCCAAAATCAAAGACATTCGATATTCTAAAACTCTTTTTTAAAATATCTGTAAAAAAAGGGGATGTAGAAGACATAAAATCAATATCCTTGGGTCTAAGTGATCCAATGAATATATTCCACAGACAAGAATGAACTTTCTCCAAAAGAGAATTTGGAGATCCAGTATGATCAAAGCCTATTTTTTTCATGGGCATTCCATGCCATACATTAATAATCTTCCTACCATCACGTTTACAAGTATATAATATATCTTTCGATATTTCAGTTGAAAACACCACATACTCCGCTGTTAAAACATACCTGATTCCTTTGAAAGACAAATTATAAAGAACTGGTAGCCCTGCTTCCTTCAAACTAAGATATACGCTCTTAGATTGAGTTACCCAAAAGGCATTAGCAGAGTGCCTCAATACGTACTCAAACAAATATTTCGAATTTTGAACGTATTTTTCTCCCCCTTGAGCGCCGAATATCCATATTCCCTTTTGAATAGGACATATTTTCTTAAAAGGGTAAATTAATATACCTATTAATAAATATTTTATTTTTTCTTTTATTTTATTCATATTTGCAATATCTATTCAAAACAATATCCTCCATTAACTTCTAAAACACTTCCATTCACAAAATCATTTTCAAGGCAAAACATGCAGGCTGACGCAACCTCCTCCACAGTTGCGAATCGTTTTAACGCTGTTTTTTGACAGATTCTATCTCTCAGATCTTTTGCTTTACTTTTTTGCCATTCTGTATCTACGAAACCTGGAGCTATAGTGTTAATAGTAGTGCCAGTCCCCTGAAACACTTTCACCAAATTTTGGGCTAAGGCATGGATAGCTGCTTTAGCAACTCCATAAGGTAAAGAAACACTATGTGGATAAATTCCCATCATAGATCCAATAAATATAATTCGAGAGTTAGATGATATCAATTCGAATAACTCACGAATTAAATAAAAATGTGAGTTAACAATAACTTGCATAACTCTTTCCCATTCATCATTTGTTATGGACATAGCTGACTTACGTAATGTTTCCCCTGCATTACAAACAATACAATCAACAGCAGTCACCTTCTTTTTTATCAATGTGATAAAAGAGTCAAACTCTTCCATGTTTGCTTGATTCGCCTTCACTATTTTAAAGTTTGAACTAATCTTATTCAATTCTTGTTCTATTAAATATGCAGTCTGATCATCATTCGCATAATTAAGAAAAACAAAATATTCTCTTGCTAAAAGATCCTTTACTATTTGAAGTCCAATTCCTTTTGTTCCTCCAGTAACAATAGCATTTTTCATTTCATTTCATAATTATAACATTATTACCTTTCCTATAACTCTCAATAACAGATGCTATTAAAATAGACTCACTTCTCCTTAATCTATAAGAACTCAATCGGGAATTAGTTATCATTGAAATAAATTCTTGAAGTTCATAACGCAAACCTTCACCATCAAATGAATAAAAATATTTTTTATTTAGATTCTGGTCTTCAAAGCGCAATTCAAAATAATCTGTCTTCCACCAAGGAGCTGGAACATAGACATATCCCTGGGTACCTGAAATCACTAAATTACCTTCTGTCTTAACTCCTAGTCCTAATGTTATCGTTGCAATAGCTGTATCATAATTAAAGACACCCTTAGTAAAAATATCGACATTATTTTGTAATTTTGAATAAAAGTGCATATTTCTTATTTCTTTACCTAATATTTTAATTATTGATAATAAAGGCAGAGGGGACAATTCCGTTATACTTCCACCAGCCTGTTCAACATCCAATTCTCGTAAGTTTCCCAGCAATAGTTTGGACAGAGAAGAACGAATATCTACAACTTCACCAATTACTCCACTTTTAACTAACGTTACTAAATGTGTAAAAGCTGGACAATGTGCAGTTTTATTCGCTTCCAACAAAACTAGTTTTTTTTCTTCAGCTAATAAATATAACTCTTGAGCTTCCCGAGCAGATAAAACCATAGGGATCTCACATAAGACATGTTTACCAGCTAATAGTGCCTGCTTTATATATGCATAATGAGTAAGATGGGGAGAAGCAATATATACAGCATCAATTTTCCGAATGAAACTATTAAAATCAGAATATACCTCTAATATATTATATTTCTTAGCAAATGATTTAGCCTCCTCCATATTAGGATTCAAAACAGAATAAGGTTCCACGCCACTAACATACTGTATCTCTGTCACAAACCTTTTTGCAATACGTCCAGTTCCAATAATTCCTAGTCTATAATTTTTTTGTTGCTTTTCTCTAAGCATCGTAGAAGAGACTCCTTTCGTGCGCGGTAAATATGCAACTTCACAAAATTCTTTTAAATAATCAAATTTCCCTTGCCAATCAGATCCTATAGCAAAAATATCAATATTATATTTTTGTATATCATCTATTTTCTGACCAACATAATCTTCTATAATAATTTCATCGGCAAGTCCAGTCTTTCGTACATCTTCAACACGCTCCAAAACATTATTACAAACGTTCAATTTTCCCCGTTCCTTATCAAAGCTGTCAGAAGTTATTCCAACTATTAAATAATCCCCTAGCTGTTTTGCACGTCTTAGCAAATTGATATGCCCTTGATGAAGCAAATCAAATGTACCATAAGTTATCACCCTTTTCATTTATTCAATTTTATTAAGATAATATTTTTCACTTCATTCAAAGATTTTACATGAAAAGTATAAGAGATTAAGAAATAACTAATCAGAGCAACCAATAACGAGATTAAAAGATAAATAATCAATGGGGTTTCCTTAAGATAATGCTGTAAATAAAAGACACATAAATACATAAGAAAGGTAGAAAGAATAACAGGAAAGACATCCAATAATTGCTGTTTTATACTTAATTTTATCTCTCTACCACAAAAATATAGATTTAATACTACAGCTAATATGCCATACAATAACTGTCCATAAACAACTGCTATTATATCAAAATGTATACTAATAATCAATATTACCAGTAACAATATTTTTTTTAAACACTCTAGATAGAACAACAACTTTGTCTTCCCTCTAATTGTCAATATATTCAAATTAATACAACTTAGAGGATAACAAATACCCGTTAAACATAAAATTTGAAAATATTTAGCAGCTATTCTCCATTTATCTGTCAATATCAGGTCAAAGAATTCAGGCGCTACTAATATAAAATAAGTCATCAATGGGGTAATAATAAATATGGCCATATTTATTATTTTTCGATAACTTTCTCTCAAGCGTTCATCTTCATTCTGTATTGTTGCCAAGACAGGATAAGTAACTCTTTGAATAACCTCAGTTATACTTGTAGCAGGAATTTTTTGAATTCTATCAGCCTGAGAATAATATCCTAATTCCGTTGGAGTATAAAACTTACCAATCACTAGGCTATAAATATTCATAAAGAAGCTTCCTACTAATCCTGTCAATAATAAATTTATTGAAAAACCAAACATTGCTTTTATAGAGTTAAAAGATAACTCCAACGATGGTTTCCAACTATTTATAAACCATAATAAAGCTGTCCTAAAAATATAAAAAGATACACTTTGAACTACTAAGGCCCAAACATTCTGAAAATAAAAAGCAATACATATACCCAAAATACCGGATAAAATACTAGAATAGATTGTAATTTGAGATATTGATCGGAAATCTATTTTTTTACATAAGATAGTATATTGAATCAATCCTAAAGCATTTACTGGTAGTACGATGAAAGAAATTTTAGACACCAATTCTAATTCTGGCATATCATAAAAAGATGCGATAGAACTAGAGCATAGAAATAATACAATATATACAATTATTCCTAACACCAAATTAATATAAAAAACAGAAGAATAATCAACTTGATCTGCATCTTGTTTCCGTATCAAAGCTTGCCCAAATCCACTATCAATAATAGTCTGAGCTAAAGAAATAAATATAGTTAACATACCAACTAAGCCAAAATCAGCTGGTGTTAATAATCTCGCTATAATTATAGTACAGACTAATTGTATGAAAAGAGTAGAAAATCGTTCTATACCACTCCATACAATACTACTTACTGTTTTATCTTTTAGAGACATTCAAATTATATTGTCTTATTTCCAATATATAAGAATCATTTTTTTACCACAATAGCATAAAGCCACTGATTTCAACTATTCAATGCACTTCTTAGCTTCTCCTATCAGCTCCTCATCCCCCGTCTGCTCAAAGCACTCCAACAGTAACTGACATTTCAAAACAGAGGCAGGAAGTTTTTCTAAAACAGCCATTGAACGATCCAATAACTCTTGAATAACCTGTTCATTCTCTGCGGAGACATTAAACAGCATGGTATTGTAACCCTTGAACAAAGTGACAAGTATTTCTGCTTCTTCTTCGGGAGATTCCCCCTTCCGGAGAAGAAGATCGGCACACAAATTACGGAGTTCCTGGTTTAACGCAGTAAGTTCATTCACATAGACAGGAGTACCGTCCTCACCATACTCCAGAAGCTTTTTCACAACAGAGGACACAGAGTTACACAGAGAATTTTTCATTTTAAAAAGGAATGAATTATGATTCGTCGATTCTTTCTTCGGTTTTTGACTTATATAAAAGAGAATTGTATCTAATGACGTAACGGGACATTACATATATTGTTATCACCCGTTACATATATTGTTATCGCCATTACATATAATGGCATTTTCTTTACATTTATAGTTTTTATTTATCCTTTCGGACGTAACTGGCCGGAATAGTCACCATAGCGCTACCGAACATATCGATACGCACTAAAATGTGATATTTATTATTGTAACGGACCAACTCACCACGCAAGCCCTGCAAGTCACCTTTAGCTACTACTACACGAGTTCCCTGAGGAATGGTTTCACCGGTCAGAATAACTTGATCATGGGAATAATCGAGCATATAACGAAAATCGGCCATCTGCCTATCAGGAATGCAAGTGGGAGCTCCGGTAGAACGATCGCGAAGGAAATCGTATACATTCAGGGTATTTCGTACGGCAAACATTTCCTGACGAGAGATATGAACAAAAACCATACGGGGCAAGAGAAGGCGCTCACGCTCGATGCGCTTTCCTTCACGTTCGATGACACGATTTTGAACAGGGAGAAAAGTATCTACTTCCTGTAACTGAAAATAATCCCGAACTTTACGTTCCGAATTAGTTCGTGTCAATACGACATACCAATGTTTATCGTTATCTGTTGCCTCCAACGCTACGTCCGTAAGAATAAGTTTGAATAATGAGTAGAAACAAAAATTTGTTAAAAACAGAAATTCTCAAAAAATAAATCTGATCCTCAGCAGTTTACAAATTAAGTTTTTTAATGATTGGATATAGAAAAAGTATTCGCATCAGATTTGAGAACCATCTGATACGTTGAATTATTTTATTTGAAATATATATTCGATTCAAAAAGGAGTATTCACACGCATATATATTTCCGGTTGCAAAGGTAAAACCTTCTTTCGAGTCTCCAAAACTTTTCACAGATTATTTTCACAAAACATGGCTATACCCATGTAAATCAAAAGTATAATTCAAATCTTCATAAAGAAGGGAAGTACTATAATATATGTATTATAGAAAAATATAAAAACAAGCATTTAATTAAGTAACAAGAAGTATTAATGCTAACTTGATAAATTGACAACTTCATATTTTAAATGTAAAAGGATGATTCTACCTGAACTAAACAACAAACATATAATCATCTGATTTCCTGCAAACAGGGTATTAATAAAATGATTATAGGAAGTTAACTTTAACACAGTGTTAAAGTTAACTTCGTAACCATAGGATATTAACTTCATAAAAATACGAAGTTAATAAGTTATCGGCAAGCAATTAAACTTCTCTTCTTACCATTAACATTGTTAATACATTCAGTAGTAAGCTAACCATCGGTATCCTTTACAACTGCATCATTTTCTTATGCCCTATTATACATAATTCCTCTTTTCTACGGCGGTACATGGCTATATTGGTAAAACCGGCATTAACAAGAATAGTCTTCAGCTGATCATCGGAATACACCACCATTCCTTCGACACGACTGGTCCATACTTCATTCGTCGGATCACTCATTTCACAACAGATAAGAAATGCTCCGCCAGGCTTCAAGACACGTGCCACTTCAGTAAAAGTATGCTGTAAGTCACTCCAGAAGTAAATGGTCTCAAAAGCGGTGACCACATTAAAACTGTGATCGGAATATGGAAGTTGATCGACACTCCCCTGCTCTACAAAACAACGTGTACCAAGTTGCCTTCTGTTTCTTTTTCGTGCAAAAGCAACACTTTCCGGTGAAATGTCTATGCCAAAAGCCTTACCTTGCGGGCAATATTTGAGGATTTGCGCCAGGTTGGCACCACCACCGCAACCTATATCAAGCACGTTCCATCCCTGATGCCACTCTATACAAGACATTCCCCAATGAGCCAACGAAGCATGTCCCTGATTCATTCCCCAGAGTATCATTCTTCCAAAGAATCCTTCGGGTTTACGGACATTCTGCAAGATTCTGTTAATAAGGCTTTTTCTTTTCATTTATTATTTGTTTTGGTTTCGCAAACAAAGTTACAGATTCCACATAAACAGGCAATACCTAAAAGTAGGGAATTTATTCGATAGAAGCACAGCATGAATTTCGTTTCTATTTCATAAATGTTACATAAACATTACAGCATAACTCTTTCATTATCAATATCTATTAATAATAAATATTCATATATTCAGTAACAGGTCTGTAATACGAGGGACCTATTTTTGCGCCAGAAAACAACAAGCAGATGTTATGGACAATGTACAACAAGTAAAAACTAATTCACAAAAGAAACTTTCCGATTTCCTTTTCATTCTTTGGGCAGGTGGTGCTGCATTGCTCTCCTACTCACTGGTTTATGCACTAAGAAAACCTTATACGGCTGCCGGATTCGATGGACTTGAGGCATTTGGAATGGATTATAAAGTAGTGGTCACTATCGCACAGATATTAGGATACGTACTTTCCAAGTTCATTGGGATCAAACTTATTTCAGAGTTGAAACGGGAAAACCGGATGAAATTCATCCTGATCTCCATTGTACTGGCAGAAGCTTCGTTGATACTGTTCGGACTACTACCTGCACCTTATAATATAGGAGCTATGTTTCTGAACGGTCTTTCATTGGGATGTATGTGGGGAATCATTTTTAGTTTTATAGAAGGACGCCGCATGACGGACATACTCGCCAGCCTGTTGGGTGTCAGTATGGTTATCAGCTCGGGAACAGCTAAGTCCGCCGGCTTGTTTGTTATGGACACTTTAAACATAAGTGAATTCTGGATGCCGGCTCTGATCGGAGGTATTGCTTTACCCATACTCGCCCTATTGGGTTATTCTCTGAACCGGCTCCCACAACCCACGGCCGAAGATATCGCCATGAAATCGAAACGGGAAACACTGAACGGCAAACAGCGTTGGGATATCTTCAAGAATTTTATGCCTTTTCTCACCCTGCTCTTCATTGCCAATGTAGTATTGACAATCTTAAGGGATATCAAAGAAGACTTCCTGGTGAAGATTATCGATGTATCCCAATACTCTTCGTGGATGTTTGCTCAGGTAGACAGCGTAGTAACTATCATTATCCTTGTCATTTTCGGGTTGATGGTTTTTGTACGAAGCAACTTGAAAGCATTATCGATATTACTGGGATTGATCATCATCAGCATGGTAGTGATGGCAGTGGTTTCATTTGGTTACGAACAATTGCAATTAAACGCTATTGTCTGGTTATTCATTCAGAGCCTCTGTCTTTATCTGGCTTTTCTCACTTTTCAGACCATTTTCTTCGACCGTTTTATCGCTTGCTTCAAAATCCGGGGTAATGTAGGTTTCTTTATTGCCATGAATGATTTTCTCGGCTATACGGGTACGGTTATCGTATTGGCTGTCAAGGAATTCTTTTCACCTGACATTAACTGGACCGCTTTCTACAACCTGATGGCCGGCTATGTAGGAGTGATTTGTTTTGTCGCTTTCGTATGTTCATTTATCTATCTGCATCAACGTTATCGTAGAGAGAACTACGGAAAAACAGGCGTATTCAGAAAAAAAGAAGAAGAAAAAGAAGTTCCTGATTTCGTATATTAATTGCTATCTTTGTGGGTCAAAAAACTTAAAATAAAAGTTCACCATGAAGATTTTTCCAAGTAGCAGCATCAAAAAACTGGATGCTTACACCATAGAACATGAACCGATTGCATCGATCGACCTGATGGAACGGGCAGCGCAGGCACTGACAAAAGCCATCACTGAACGTTGGGACATCACAACTCCTGTCACGGTATTTGCGGGACCGGGTAATAACGGCGGAGATGCCCTTGCCGTAGCCCGCATGCTGGCGGAAAAGGAATATAAGGTTGAAGCCTATCTGTTCAACCCGAAAGGAGAACTGTCAGCCGACTGTCAGACCAACAAAGAGTTGGTGGAAATGATGGATAATGTGAAGTTCAGTGAAGTAAGCACACAATTCGTACCTCCTACCCTGACAATGGATCATTTGGTAGTGGACGGACTTTTTGGTTCGGGACTCAATAAACCGTTAAGCGGCGGTTTCGCGGCTGTAGTGAAATATATCAATGCATCGCCTGCTACAGTGGTTGCTATCGACATCCCTTCGGGATTGATGGGAGAAGAAAACACATTTAACGTAAAAGCCAATATCATCCGTGCCCATCTGACACTGAGCCTGCAATTGCCCAAACTGGCTTTTCTCTTCGCAGAGAATGCCGAATTCGTTGGTGAATGGAAATTGCTGGATATCAACCTCAGCCATGAAGCCATCGAAGAAACAGAAAGCAATTATGCCTTATTGGAAGCAGAAGAGATACATGCTTTGATCAAGCCCCGCAGCCCCTTTTCACACAAAGGAAATTTCGGACACGCCTTGCTGATTGCCGGATCGTATGGTATGGCAGGGGCTTCAGTGCTGGCGGCCCGTGCCTGTATGCGTTCGGGGGTAGGATTGCTGACTGTACACGCACCCATGCGTAACAATGACATCCTACAGATTTCCGTCCCGGAAGCAATTGTCGAACTCGATGCCAGTGATTCCTGCTTTGCTTTTCCCACGGATACAGATGACTATCAGGCGGTAGGTATCGGTCCGGGAATCGGACGCTCAGAAGAAACAGAAGCCGCATTGCTCGAGCAACTCAGTGGATGCCAGACTCCTTTGGTGCTGGATGCCGATGCACTGAATATATTAGCCAACCACCGACATGCACTGACCACGCTCCCCAAAGGCTCCATCCTGACCCCTCACCCCAAGGAGCTGGAACGTATGGTGGGCAAATGCCAGAATTCGTACGAGCGACTGATGAAAGCTTGTGAACTGGCTCGTACCGTTAAAGTACATATTATATTAAAAGGAGCTTATTCAGCAATTATCACCCCTTCGGGCAAATGTTATTTCAACTCCACAGGTAATCCGGGCATGGCGACAGCCGGAAGTGGAGATGTATTGACGGGTGTCCTACTGGCTTTACTGACACAGGGATACCCGGCTGAAGAAGCAGCTAAAATAGGTACTTACGTACACGGTTTGGCCGGCGATTTCGCACGCAAAAAGCAGGGCGTTATCGGTATGACAGCCGGAGATATTGTCAATTATCTGCCAATGGCCTGGCGTCTGGTAAGCGAATAAAGGTTAACAACTTATGATTTTCCAAATAACTTCATTAACTTTGTTTTTTAAACCAGTTAAAATAAACCGGAAAATGAAAAAGCTAATTATACTGACAGGACTGTTACTTTCTGCCTCGGCATATGCCCAGACAGAAGTTACAGCGGGAGTTACCCGGGGAAAAGATTACGGGGTGACCTATGCACTTCCTAAAACAGCAATCGACATTGAAGTCAAAGCCAATAAAGTGACATACACTCCGGGAGAATTCAGCAAATATGCCGACCGTTATCTGCGGCTGACCGATGTGTCGGGAGAGCCTCAGGAATATTGGGAACTGGTCAGCGTCAAAGCCAAATCTGTCGGTATCCCCGATAGTGACCATACCTATTTCGTCAAACTGAAGGATAAAACAGTGGCTCCGTTGATAGAGTTGACCGAAGACGGTATTGTTAAATCGATCAATGTACCGTTAAGTCCGAAGAAGTCTGCACCTATACAACCAGCCACTACGCTGAGAAAAAAAGTAAATCCACGCGATTTTCTAACAGAAGAGATTCTGATGGCAGGTTCTACAGCTAAAATGGCTGAATTGGTCGCCAAAGAAATCTACAACATCCGCGAAAGCAAAAACGCCTTAGTACGCGGACAGGCAGACAACATGCCTAAAGACGGAGAACAACTGAAGATAATGCTTGCCAACCTGGAAGAACAGGAAGCTGCCATGACCGAAATGTTCTCAGGTACACTGAATAAAGACGAGCGGATATTTACTATCCGCCTGAATCCGGAAAAAGAGATGGATAACGAAGTGGCCTTCCGCTTTTCCAGGAAACTGGGTATAGTTGCCAATAATGATCTGGCAGGAGAACCGGTTTACATTACTCTGAAAAATCTGAAAACAGTCAATGTACCGGAAGACGATGGCAAAAAGAAAGTAGACGGCATAGCTTATAACGTACCCGGTAAGGCGCAAGTGACGCTCATAGAAGGAAAAAAAGAATGGTTTAACGGTGAACTTCCCGTTACACAGTTCGGAACAATTGAATATCTGGCTCCGGCTCTTTTCAATAAAAAATCGACCGTACAAGTTACTTTCAATCCGGCTACAGGAGGATTGATTAAAGTAGATAGGGAAGAAGGAGAATAAAACTGATAAAAAAACTCCGGCTGATCTATACAGGTCAGTCGGAGTTTTTTTATTTTCTTAAATTGTGCTTTTCAAACACCGTCAGTTCGTAACCGCTAATTTCACAAATCCGTCCTTCTGCAACTGGGTGATATAAGCAGTAATACGCGATTCGTAATTTTCTTCGTGATCGAAATGCTCTGCAAGTTCTTCAATAATCTGGCGTACGGTCCGCTTCCCGTCAATTAACTCCCATACAGCAGTACCATGTTCTTCCAGCCGGACATGAATATCCGGAGACATTCCTTTGGGCAATAAAAAACGCCGCATCCATTCATATTTAAACCGGGGGAAAGCAATGGTAACGGTACCATCGCTTCCCTTTTCGGCTGTAATATTCTCACTACGGAAAGGAATTACATCCAGAAGATTTATTTTCTCTTTCGCGTCTGCCATATTCTGTTATTTCTTAATATTCGCTTCCTGCAATCCGTATCCCTTCTTCTTATCTTCAGCTTTCAGCATCAAAGCCACAATCAGTGCCAAAACACCAAAACAAGCAAAGATAGACATAGGCAAAGTATAATCATAGGTCTGTGCACCATCTACAACGGGACCTTTGCAATAAGTATTCAGTACCCATCCGATCAACAAAGGAACACCCATCAATCCCCAGTTCTGTACCCAGAAAATCAGGGCATAGGCTGTACCCAGTTGTTTCTCCGGAATAATTTTCGGAACAGAAGGCCACATGGCCGAAGGCACCAGTGAGAAGGCAATACCCAGAATTATCATAATTACAGTGGCAAACCACCATACATTAAGGATAGGAAGCGCAAACAAAGTATGTACGCCAATCAACATAACGGCACCGATAATCATCAATGTAGCTCCCTTACCGATACGGTCATAAAGAGTACCAAACAACGGAGTCAGGAAGATGGTCCCTATCGGTAGTAATCCTGGGATATTTCCGGCCAATTTAGGATCTACGTTATACTTCTGCACCATCAAGTCGGTTGCATATTTAATAAAGGGGAAGACAGCGGAATAGAACAATACACACAATAAAGCAATCAACCAGAATCCCTTATTAGTAACAATAAGCATAACATCCTTCATACGGAACGGTTCCTCCGGTTCTTCTCCCTGAGCATCTAAAGAAGCATCAAGTTTCTTATCATAAAAGGTATAGATAAAGAAGGCGATAGTACCGATGCACAGCATAATCAGACACAACAAAATAGGCATCGGAATATTGGTATGGAAACTGCCACTTTCATCCGTATAGCCAAAATAATCGGCAATAGGAACAGTAAGTACCATTGCCAAAGTAGTACCGATACGCGCGGTTGCCATCTCAAGTCCCATGGCTAAAGCCATCTCTTTGCCCTTAAACCATTTTACAATAATCTTGGAAACCGTGATACCTGCAATCTCTACACCTACACCAAAGATAGCATATCCTAAAGCAGCCAGAAAGACCTGAGTTTTGAAGCCCATAATCAAAGCGCCTTCGGGGAAAGTTGTAGAAATAGCATAATATTTCAGTCCACAACCCAGCACCATCAGTATACAGGCTCCCATTCCGGTGAAACGAACTCCCATCTTATCGAGAATGATACCACCAAAAATCAACATCAGCAGGAATACATTAAACCACCCGTAAGCGCTGGTAAAGAATCCATAATCCAAACTATCCCAAAGGAGCTCTTTTTCGAGCATGGGTTTCAAAGGAGACATTACGTCGGTAAGGAAATAGCCGCAAAGCATAGTAAAAGCGACCAGAGCGAGCACACTCCAACGAAGTGTTTTGGAGTCACTCAGTTTGTTTCTCAATTGTTCTGTCATTGTAATATTTAAACTCAGAAGTTAGTAAAAGTGTTATAGCGAACAAAGGTAACTAAATCCGCCTTGTATGCCTAACAAAAAGATACATTTTACGGCTAAAAACAAGTGAAGCTGCAAGTTTCGGTTTGAAATTGCAGCTTCACTTATCGTTTCTTAAAAAGAATCTGTTGTTAGTTTGCCGGGGTTGCCGGAGTTTCTGTTGCAGGTGCTTCAGCCGGAGCAGCAGCATCCGTCTTCGGTGCAGTAGTACCTACAGGCAGGTTATACGGGTTGGTCTGTTCTTCCTGCTGAGCCTGTTCCATGATGACATCTTGCGTTTTAGAAGAAGAAGTCGGAACAACATAAGCAGTAGCAATGCTCATCACAACCATAAATGCAGCTAAGCCCCAAGTTGCCTTTTCCAGAAAGTCTGTAGTTTTGCGTACACCCATAATCTGGTTAGATGACGAGAACCCAGAAGCAAGACCACCGCCTTTTGAGTTCTGAATCAACACAATGAAGCACATCAGTATGGCTGCAATAACCATTAAGATAACTAATAATAAGTACATTTTGTTATTTTGATTTAGCGTTAATAATCAATTTCTCTAAAAATCTGATTTGGTCTGCAAAGTAAGCATTTTTTTTTGGATATTTCAAACTTAATTTTTTAATAATTTCAAGAGCCTTGGAATATCGATGCTGTTTGACGTATATTTTGGCCAATGTTTCGGTAAAACAGCTATCATCTTCATCTTCTTCATGATGCGCCTCCCCCTCTTCTTCCACGGGAAGCGTTTCATTGTTAGCTGCGGGCTGCAGACGAATGGATGTTTCTCCCTCACTTCTCTCGATAAAGCCATCGATCAATTCATGCCCACGTAGTTTCGGAATCTCCGACTGTTCCGGAGCGGAATCTTCTTCATCTTCCTGTAACAGATAAGTAGTATAATCCGTTGAATAGTCCAGACTTGTCTGCCCGGAAACCTCTTCAGGCACAGTGGCCAAAAAAGCATCGATCAGGGAGAGTGTACGATCCAGACCGGGCTCTTCCTCCAACACTTCTGCTTCGGAAGCCATATTCTTTTTACGGGGCTTCAAAATATACCTCTCACCTTCAATCAGATAAAACAGCTTCCGGCGATCTGCCACATATAATATGGCTTTACGAAGCTCCGCACCGAAAGAGATATCGTGTAACAGATAAAGATTTTTAAGATAGAGTAAACGCAGCGACTGGAAATAAGGATAGCGTGTGACAAGTGTCCGCAACTCGTACAAAGTATCTTTATTCAGCGTTTCAGGATGCTGAATCCATTGTTGTAAATTAGCAGAAATCATCCCAATTACCAATTTGCTACCGTTGCATTAAATATTTGATCTGTAATCTCTTTGGTCATCTCCGCAATCAGTCCGTCCTGAACAGCTGTCAGTAACTCTCTTGAGTCGTAGACACGGAAAGCCGAGAATTGCTGTTCGAAGTCCTGCTCATGGTTCGTATTATTCACAAAACGAACATTTACCGTAATCGTCAGCTTCGTTTCAGAAGAGTATCCATCGGCCGAAACAGCTTGGTTATACTGGTTGTATCCGGTGATTTCTCCATCAATCTGAAGGTCGGCATTATTATTCACCAGCTTCAGGCGAGTCTGGCGAAGGAAGATATCTTTCAGATCTTCATTGAATTTAGTACCTAACGGTGCATAAACATAGTCCGACTTTATAGGAAAGTCGGCTATAGAAATAGTCTTTACCTTATCGTAATTGATATTACCACCATTAAATTTATAAGAAACAGTACACGAGATGCCCACTACCAGCGTGACAACCAGTAGTGAGATTCGCATTATCTTTTTATTCCAATCCATATTCTTTTATTTTTCGGTAAAGGGTACGCTCAGAGATATTGAGGTCCTTTGCCGCACTTTTTCGTTTGCCATGATGTTTCTCAAGGGCTTTACGTATCATTTCTTTCTCTACCTCGTCCAGCGAAAGAGACTCTTCAACATACTCTTCGGTATCCTGTATGTCATCGTCATCGGGACAATTAGGCTTGACCGGATGGATCAGGGCAGGTACAGAAGGCGGAGGCGTCACAACAGGAGCCGGGGCATAAAACGTACCAACATTGGAAGCTACAGCTCCGCGTTCGGACATGATTTCGTGCACAAGCTTTTTCAGTTCGGTCACATCCTGCCGCATATCAAAGAGAACCTGATATAAAATTTCACGTTCACTTTCAAAACTCTTCCCGGCTTTTACACCGAACAAAGCCGGCAGTCGTTGTGTATTCTGGACAGGCAGATAGGTCCGCAAAATAGAAGCATTGATTTCACGATTTGTCTCAATGATGGAGATCTGTTCCGTGATATTCTTCAATTGGCGCACATTACCCGGCCATGAATATGACAATAAAACCTGTTTGGCATCTTCGGTCAGTTGTATCGCAGGCATACGATATTTCTCCGCAAAATCACTTGCAAATTTGCGGAACAGCAACAGCACGTCTTCTCCACGTTCCCGCAAAGGAGGAATCTGGATGGGTACCGTATTGAGACGGTAATACAAATCCTCACGAAAACGCCCTTCAGCAATGGCTTGTGTCAGATTGACATTGGTAGCAGCCACAATACGGACATCTGTTTTCTGCACTTTGGAAGAACCTACTTTTATAAACTCTCCGCTTTCAAGCACACGAAGCAAACGCGCCTGAGTAGGCAAAGGCAACTCCCCGACTTCATCCAGAAAGATAGTCCCGCCGTCGGCCTCGCCAAAATATCCTTTCCGCTCACCAATAGCACCTGTAAAAGCCCCTTTTTCATGCCCAAATAGTTCCGAATCAATGGTCCCCTCAGGAATAGCACCACAGTTCACGGCAATATACTGGCCATGTTTACGACGGCTATACTGATGAATAATCTGAGGAAAGCTTTCCTTGCCGACACCACTCTCTCCGGTTATTAGCACGGACAAATCGGTAGGCGCTACCTGTATGGCAACATCTATCGCACGCGTCAAGGCTTCAGTGTTACCAATAATACCGAACCTTAGTTTTACTTGTTGTATTTCCGCTTTTGTCATATTCGCACTAAACTCCCTTCCTGGTTAAATATCGTCATCTACTGTATCGAGCTTCAGTTTATCACTGTCGTCTCTTTTTTCGTAATATTGTTTACGCAACGGATTGGCATGTGCTGCCTTTTCACGCTGGCGGTTACGGAATACATCAATCGCTACATAAATGGCTTGCCGGAATGAATCTTCACAAGCAACCCCTTTTCCTGCAATATCATAGGCTGTACCGTGCGCCGGAGAAGTGCGTATCACAGGCAGACCTGCCGTATAATTCACACCTTCATCCATGGCCAATGCCTTGAAAGGTGCCAGTCCCTGATCATGATACATAGCGAGCACTCCGTCAAAATGGGTAAAATTACCCGATCCCATAAAGCCGTCAGCCGGATAAGGACCATAACATAAGATTCCTTTAGCGGCCATCTCCTGGATAGCCGGAGAAATGATCTCCTGTTCTTCCGTACCGAGCAACCCGTCATCTCCGGCATGTGGATTCAGTGCCAACACTGCAATGCGAGGTGCGCCGATTCCAAAATCCTGTTTCAACGAACGGTTGAAAATGACAAGTTTCTCCTGAATCAGCTCTTTGGTTATCGAAGAAGCTATCTCCCGAACCGGAATATGACCGGTCACCAAAGCCACACGGAAATCCTCCTTCATCAGGATCATCAGAGATTTCGAACCGTCTCCCAAACGCTCTTCAATATATTCAGTATGTCCGGGGAAAGCGAATCCTTCGGACTGAATTGTATGCTTATTAATAGGAGCTGTCACAATGACATCAATCAGCCCTTCCCTGAACTCCTCTATCGCTTTTTCAAGTGCCCCTAAAGCTGCTTTACCGGCCTCCGGATCGGGTTTTGAAAACTCGACTTTCACTTCATCATCCGTGCAATTGACTACACTCAACCGATTGTGTGCAGCTTCTGCAGCAGTATTGACAATACTGAAGTTAGTGGGCAGATCGAGTGATTTACGGTGATATGCAGCCACCTTCGGCGAACCGTAAATGACCGGTGTACAAAGTTCCAACATGACGGGGTCGGCAAAAGTCTTCAAGATTACTTCGTATCCTACCCCGTTTATGTCTCCCTGAGTGATACCAATTTTTATTTTGTTATCTTCCATTTTGTTATTTGTTAGTTTTCTCCTCCTGCTCTATGCCCATCGGAATCTGCTCCTGCTTCTTCTCAGTAGGAAGTTGCAAAGTATACAGAGATGCTTCCAACATGCGCATCAGGTTACGTTTCAATTTATCTGGTGAGTAAATAAATACCTCTACAGTGACAATACGATGGTTAGCCTTGTCCAGACGAGTGTGCGAAACAAACGGACCACCCATGAAGTCACCCTTCATACGCCAAAGCCCACGTGCTTCCATTGTATAGTCGCCATGAATATCGATTGGACGAACCTCGACTGTAGTCGAGTCTGTCGACATATACATACCTTCTTTAGCTCCCGGAATATTAGCTTTCATCACAGAATCGCGTTTATGGATGAAAAACTCTTTCGTAAACGTATCCTTATCGGTATACGGATAAGAGTAGATCACAAAATTCTGATCAGCGGAAGCTGTATTCGTACCTGCCCAGAAGAAGTCCTCTCCAGTCTTTGAACTGCCCAACTCAGCCGGAAGCCAGATGTCGCTATCGAACATACTGTTAACCTTCTTCGAAATGAAATCATTGTGGTTTTTCTCTAACAGGGAAATCTGGCGATTCATCTCGGCACGGGTAAAGAAGTCGATAATTGCTTGCTTGTTTTCATTCACAAACTTTTCAAATGTGGCTTCGTCCGGAGCCTGAATAGTCAGAATCATCTGGGGAGATGCATATACATCCTTGGCATACTTAAATTTAGGCTGACTATAGATGTCCTGTATATCTACGATAATAATATTACGTACCAGCTTCAGGATAGCATCGAAATTGTTCGCAGAAGTAGACATGATTCTGAACGAACGTTCCGATTGCGGAAGTCCGGGTACATCTGTATCAAGCACATTGTACAAAGCTCTACCGGCAGGACGCTCCCACACTGGATTATCAACGACCACCAGGATTTCGTAAGCACGTCCGCTGGAAGTTGGAGTAAACACACTTTTCTTGCCGCCTTTACAAGAAAACAATACTACTGCTACAAGAGCCATACTGAGGTAAAACAGGTACTTTTTCATATGCATCAATTTTAATGTTTTCACAAAACTACGAAATCATCGTATACATATAGTCTACGAAACTGATAATTTATATTAATTCTTGTCACTCTCTTCCTGCTTGGCAGTCGATAACATACCACAGGCAGCAAAAATATCTTCTCCCCTTGAAGCGCGAATCGTAGTAAACAATCCGTGCGACGTCAGATAATCACGAAATGCCGTCATAGTCTCCATATCGGCACCTTCAAGATCCACTCCGGGAATGGCATGAAAGCGAATCAGATTCATCCGGCAATCAAGCCCACGAAGTAACTTTACCAGCTCTTTGGCATAAATCAACGAATCATTGACGCCTTTAAAAACAATGTATTCAAACGAAAGTCTGCGTTGTTTACTAAAATCATAGTTTTTTAACAGATCGACCATCTCTTTTATCGAGAAGGCTCTTTCGGCAGGCATCAACTCTGAACGCTGTGAAGGAAAGGGAGAATGCAGGCTGATGGCCAGATGGCACTCGCTTTCTTCAATAAAACGCTGTAGTCCCTTCCGTAACCCCACCGACGACAAAGTTATACGTTTTGGACTCCAACCGTATCCATACGAAGCTGTCAGGATATGCAATGCTTTTAAAACTTCATCCAAGTTGTCAAGCGGTTCACCCATCCCCATCATAACGACATTGGTCAACTTGTCCCGCTCCGGCAATGCCGCGATCTGATTTAAAATCTGATTGGCAGTCAGACTTGCTGTAAATCCTTGCTTGCCCGTCATGCAAAATTTGCAGTTCATTTTACACCCCACCTGGGAAGACACACACAGTGTCGCCCGGTCTTCATCAGGAATATATACCGCTTCAACAAAATGGTTCTCTCCCACGCGATAAAGATACTTCACCGTACCATCTATGGAACGCATAGCATCCACGGGTGCGACTACTCCCAAATCGTACTCGCCTTTCAGCAATTCTCTATGCTTCAACGACAAATTAGTCATTTCGTCAATAGAAGTCACTTTTTTATCGTACAACCAGGAAGCTATCTGTTTGGCCGCAAAAGCCGGCATCCCCAAGTCTTTGGTAACAGATTGCAATTCGGTAAGAGTCATTCCTAAAAGCGGATATTTGGGCATATTTACTACAAATATTTATTTATTCATGCAAATGTAAGGAATAAAAGTTGATTTTTGAAAAGAGAAAGGACAAAAGTTAATAAGAAGAAGGAAAGAGAGAACAAAAAGAAAAGGCCATTCCACAAGGAATGACCTTTTATCTATAAAACTATTTTTAATAAAAAACGAATCTTGTTTTTAGAAGAACAGGTAACGCTTGTCTTTTACATCACCTTTCAGATAAAGATCGTTCATGAAACGGGCAGCCAGACGGGCATGCATATTTTCCAGAGTAACCTCCTCTGCCTTGGCATCGAATGTTTCATTCAACTTATCTTTGGCATATACCTGCAATACAAATACACCGCCATTACCTTTGATAGGAGCGCTCAGTTTATTAATATCGGCTACCGATGCATAAGCACCTACCAGCGGTTCGCTACTACGCAAAGCAGCTACATAGGCAGGAGCCGCAAATGTTACGTGTTTCACAGAATCGCTCACTGCATTGGCCATTGATTTATACTGATCGAAAGAAGTTGCATTGGCAGCCTTCATGTCAGCCATAATTTTTTCAGCCTTCTTATCACGAATGATTTCTGCTCTTAACTGATCCTGAACCTGAGCCAAAGGACGATAACCTTCTTCGATCACGTTAACCAGGCCGACAACCAGCATACGATCGCTCTCACCACATTCATACAAACCGGAAACTTCACCGGGTTTTGCAGCAAATGTCCATTTCAGAGCTTCTTTGGTTCCTCTGATACCACCGATTCCGTGTTCCGAGCTATACAAATCATTTCTTTCAAGCAATTTATAACCTGCTTCTTCAGCATTAGCCGCCATCTTTTCTACCGTCGGATTGGCTGCGATAAACTGACTGAAGTCATTATATGCCTTATTATAAGTTTCTTTGCTGAAGTCAACTGCGCGTTTGATTACGGCAACTTTATATTTATCTTTCACAGCTTTCTTGTCAGTAACCTGCAAAATGATGTTACCCTGTCCCAATGCTACATTAGAGAGTTCGTTCACTCCCAGGTTGTTGATCGTGGTGATAAACTTCAGGTTGTCACCATCAATCTGTGCATTTTCGTAGTTAGCAGAAGAAATCCAGTTGGATTCACCTGTCTGTCCATACTTTTTAGCCAAAGCGGTGAAGTCGGCCCCACCTTTAATTGCTGTATAAATACTATCAGCCAAAACTTTTGTTTTAGCAGCATCTTCAGCATAAACCTGAATCTGACGGAACTGTACAGAATCGGCAGCAGCCACTTTAGACAAAACCTTGAAAGAGTTAATGGTATTATCACCGGCATTATAATAAGGACCATATACCTGTCCCACTGAGGCTGAATCCATCCGTGCAACTACATCTGACGGAAAAGCTCTTTTAGTATAATACAAATCAACGTAAGGATATTCAGATCCTGTCGAACGGATGAAAGTAGTATAATCACCATTAGCAGTAGCCAACTGATTTGTATAATCAGTCACTTCCTGCTGAATAGCCGCTTTATCTTCCGCACTGGCAGTCACCTGTACGTCGATATATTTGATATTGCGTGTTTCAACATATTGTTTGAACTGTTCTTTCTTCTTATTATAGAGATCTTTCAGCTCTGACTCTTTCACTGTAATGGTAGAATCAACAATTGAAGAATAAGGCACAGCAGCCAACAGTACATCCGATTGGTTCACTCTTGCATCGAAAGCATCTTGTGCTTCAACCGGGTTAGAGAAAAGAGCCTTTGTCACCAATGCCTGATATTTTTCAGCCAGACGGCTCTGAATCAGAGTTTTTTCAACGAATGACCAAAGTTTATGCATGCCTTCATAGTATTCTACATATTGAGACGGCATCTTAGTTTTGTCCATTTTAGAATAGTCAGACAAAAATTTCTTCAACATATCTTTATCGAAAGCACCCGTTTGCGGATTGCGGAACGGAGTCTGTTGCAGCAACGGATTCACACCTTCGTTGATGATAGACTGAATTTCAGCCTTTGAAACTGTAATCCCCAGCTTCTTCGCTTCTTTTTCAATCAGTTTATTGTTCACGTAGCTACGCCATACTTCGTCTTTCACCTGATTGGTTTGTTCATCGTTCAATGAACTCATTCCGCTGGAGAACTTGATGACTTCAGTATATTCTTCTACCATATTCTGGTAGTCCTGAGCAGAAAGAGTTTCTCCGTTGACTTCGCCTACATCATGCGACTGGTGTGGCTGGAGAACTTTCCAGGCATCGCCCGCAATGAAAGCAAACAAAGCCAAACCAATAACGATCACCAACAGGGGTCCTTTGGATCTAATGTTTTGTAATGTTGCCATTTTGATTAATACGATTTATTTGTTATTATTATTTTCTTCATCTTTGGTTTTAGCGCACGAAGATACAAAAAATGCTAATATGCATCTATTTATTAGCTAAAAAATTACAGTTATCAATCATTATTCCATCACTTTCAGCCGAACAAGTTCGATTTTCGTTGCTGTAACCTTAATTATTTTAAACTGATATTTACCCACGGATACCAATTCGTGCAATTTTGGGAAACTCTGATACTGATTCAAGATTAATCCTCCCACTGTCAGATAGTCATCGGACTCCGGGAGGTCCAAATCGAAAGTTTCATTTACTTTCTCTATTTCAAGACGGGCCGAGAGCACATATTCATGCTCTCCGATTTGCTTGCAGATATAGGAAGTATTGTCATGTTCATCCTCTATGTCACCAAAAATTTCTTCAACAAGATCTTCCAGACTGACAATGCCCGAAGTTCCTCCGAACTCATCCACTACTACGGCAATAGTCTTCTTTTGCTGCATAAACAGTTTCATCAGCTTATGGGCAGCCATTGTTTCGGGCACAATAGGTACCTCTTTCACATGGTCGCGCCAGTCTTTCGGGTTACGGAACATTTCCGACGAATGAATGTATCCCACGACATTGTCTATGTTTCCGTCATAAACAATTATTTTTGATATTCCGGATTCTACAAACCGGTTTTTAAGTTCCTCAAGCGAGGTATCCAATGCAACGGCTACTACTTCCGTACGGGGAACAATGCAATCTCGTATTTTAACCGTCGAAAAATCAAGAGCATTCTGAAAGATTTTCACTTCTGTATCCAGGGTCTCTTCGCTTTCGGCATTATCTATACTCGACTGGACAAAATAATCGAGGTCTACTTTTCCAAAAGCTTTTGCCGAAGCCTCCTTATTCACTTTCATCCCGAACAGGCGAAGGAAAAGATAAGAAACTCCCGACGAGAATTTGGATATCGGATAAAGAATGATATAACAGATAAAAAGAGGAAGCGCACATACGTTCAGAACCAGATTCGGATTGATCTTAAAAAGCGTTTTGGGCAAGAACTCTCCTGTTACCAGGATAATCAATGTAGAAATAACGGTCTGTATCAATACCATCACAAAATGATTGGTAATCCACCCGGCCAGCAAATTATCACCGATAATCTGTGCCATCAATATACCATAGATAACCAAAGCAATGTTATTCCCGACCAACATGGTAGAAATAAAATCATTCGGGTTCCGGAAGAAAAGCGAAAGAATACGAGACGACACTCCCCCTTTCCGATCCATTTCAAAACGAAGTTTGTCTACCGAAACAAAAGCAATCTCCATACCGGAAAAGAAGGCGGAGAATGCCATGGTTATCAACAGGTAAATAATGATACTCATAACTAATTTACAGAATCTGTTTTTGCCTTTTCGGCATCTTGGTCAACATAAAATATACCGGCAATATTGTGAACAACCGGCTTCAGAAATCGGTCATCCGACTCAAAACCATATCCGGTTATCACCTGATCGGGCTGCTCCATCTGGACAAATTTATCGGTATATACTTTCTTGGTGGCTTCATTCCAGTATAATAATTCGGTACTGACATGATCTCCTTTCAGACTTTTAATGTCTACATTCCCAATAAGCTTCCAAAGCCGGTCACGGTCGTAATAATAAGCCGTATCTGCCTTTATACTTGCATCTACATGAAACAAGGAGTCGAACTGCTCCAAATAAATTCCCTTCTCAAAGGCCCAATACGAGGGTTTCTTCTTGTCAAAAATCAGCCACTCTTCAGTATTGACCCGATAACGCGTAACTCCGGAATCGGATATAAGAGTCGTCACCCCTCGCGTGTCCATGACAGGCAGGGAATCCCGTTCGGTAATGGCATCGGCCATTGCCTTATTTCTTCCGCCACAGGAAGAAAATAAAAGAAGCATAACAATTGCCCCGAAGACAATTGTTATGCTCAAACTTTTATTTAATAAACTGTTACTTTGTTGTCGCAACATAAATTTATCTGATCGTTGTAGTCTCTCCAATCCAGCCACCGATAGTGATGCGGTCACCAGCTTTGTAACCCAACATGAACAAGTCTTTAGCCTGCGGAGTATAAGCGGAATATCTACCGATCATTTTGTTAGCCTCTTCTGCAACACTCGGATCTACAGATTTAGCTTTCTGCAACTTATCAATAACCACAAAATAAGTACACTTATTCAATGCTGATTCATCACTCCAGTTCGGACTCATTGCATACAGGTTAGCAATAAGGATATAAGGAGCACCGTAGTTTTCATTGAAACTGATTGCTTTCTGAGCATATGATCTTGCCTGAGATAACTTCTTAGCAGTAGTTAAAACACTGGCAGCAGCATAAGCTTTTTCCGCTTTCTTCGCATTATCCGTTTCCAGATTAATCGCTTCATCAAAGAACTTCACAGAAGTTTCAATATCCCCCTTCTTATAAGCTTGGTAGGCACATCCTGTAGCAGCTTCAGCTGAAGGCTCTATTTTATACACATAGAATGAAGCTTGTTGATAGGCTTCACTATCTGTACATTTCATCATCTTCATAATGTCGATAACTTTCTTTAAATAAGCCAGATCTGTCTGATTAGCTTCTACTTTGGGAGCATAGATTGCTTGCAGTGATTCACAATCGGCTGTACCGCTATTGATGAACAGAGCTACCAGATTGTCTTTGATACCAGTAAGCGCTTTCTTTGTACTCTCTTTATCAGCAGCAGCTATGGCAGCGTCCACATATTCGGATGCACTCAGGTAATCCTGAATAAACTGTTCTTTGTGGGCAGGATCTGTTTTCAGTTTATCATGTGACATTTGCAGGAAGTAGAATATAGTAGCTCCCGAAGATTCACCTTTTACAGCATCTACCGACTTTTTCAGCCACTCATAAGCCTGGTTTACATCCATTTTAGGAGCAAAGGCAATATAATCAACAGCCTTGATCCCCAAAGCTTCGTCCTCTGATGATACTTTCACACCTTTTCCCAAAAATTCCTGAGTATACTTCATACGAAGATCATGGGTATTCATCAACTCGTCAAAATACTGTTTGTATTCAGCAGAATTTCTGTCTTTGATCTGTCCCAGCAACCCTTTCAGAATTTTATAACCGTCTGTGAAGGTATAGAAACGAAGAGTCGGACAGTTCTCCAAAACAGCTTTCCACGGAGTATAGGCATCTTTAAAGTTGCCTGCTTTCACCGCTTCGTGAGAAATACTACTGTTCGAATTACAATTAGCGTCGTCCTGTGCTACCACAGTTGTTGCTCCCGCCGAAAGAAACAACACAGCCACAAGCGTTTTAATTTTCATTGTATCTAAATTTTAGTTGTTATATAATACCGTCTATTCTTTCTGTTATTTTACTTTACGTTTGAAGAACCAGCCTTCATTAAAGGTAATTCCAAGACTCAACCGCAATGTATTTTCATCTACCATACCAGCTCTCAGTCCGTGTACTTTAATGTATTGGGCTGAAACATTGATTAGCGAACGTGACCCCGGAAGCGGTAACCCCAAACCGGCTGTCACTCCATACTCACGAGAAGCTCTCTCCCCCCCTATCTTATAGTAGGGTTCCGAATAATATCCGCCAACACGATATTTAATATGTGCCAGATAACTGCGTGAAAAACGATTCGGCATATATTCGGCACCTACTGAAATTTTCATTGCATCGCAAAAGGCGTTAGGCTGATTCATATAGGTTACATCTCCCCATTTCTGCAAATTAAAATCTGCACCAATGATCAGACGTTTGTCATATTCGTAGGTGAGTCCCACTCCAAAACTGTTTGGTGTCCCATAGGTGGCCACCGTATCGATAGTGCTCACAGCAACTGTCTGGTTACTATTGGAATTGGTAAGTGTTGCCCTTTGCACATAAGCTTCATTATGCAAATCTTTTTTAGGTGAGAACACAACTCCTAAAGTAACAGCATGTTTTCTGCCAAACTGTTGTGTATACTGTGCCCCAAAATCCAATTTATAGTCGCGAACGGACAAATAATCAACATTTTGAAAAGCAAAAGCATTTTCATTATTCGGGAAAGCAATGCGTGCCGTACGTGTTATTTCGCCCCAAAAGTAAGACACATTCGCACCGACAGACAAATTTTTAAGCACTTTCACTCCAAAACCTACATAAAGCTGATGCAACCCGCCGTCTCCGGAAAATGTAGTCACATTCTGCGCATCTTCCGACGCAACGTCTTTATCTGCTTTTGCCATGCTATAGCCGACACTCGAATAAGGCAACAAACCAATACTCATGGCTATCCATTTTTGCAAACGGAACTGCATGGCGATGTAGTCAAAACTTGAATTTTTCGCATTCAGCTTTGTTCCTTCACTACTGAAGTTGGTATTTTGCATCGAAAACCCTCCGTCGAAAAGAAAAGTCAACGAATCAATCGCTGTGTAAGAAGCAGGATTTAACGGATTAATATGTGATCCATTGCGCAACCCATAAGCAATCCCTCCCATTGCTTTACTATTTGCAAATGCCTGATCAGCCAACTGACCATAGCCATATCGTGTATAAGGAGAGTTTGTATTATTTTGAGCGATTGCCACTCCGGGTAATAATATCGTGAGCAGAAGCGCACAAAGTGTCTGTTTATATCCTACCATTATTATAGTTTAATATTCTATTTAATCCTTTCAACACTAAAAATCTATCTGCAAAGATGACACTTTTTAATTTCGTATCAAAAGAAAAATCATCTCCGCCCGTTAAAAAAACCAAAAGTTCAGGATATTTATGCTTCATAGCCGTAATATACCCTGCAATTTCGTATTCTATCCCTTTTTTCACTCCGGAACGAATGGCTGTTTCAGTATCTTTTCCCATATCCGGCAGGCGTCCTTCCGCATTGATCAAAGGCAAACGCCCGGTGAACTGATGAAGCGCTTTGAGACGCATCCATAATCCGGGCGAAATATTTCCACCATGATATTGCCCCAAAGAGTCAATAAATTCATAAGTGATACATGTACCCGCATCAATCACCAGAATGTCTTTACCGGGAAACTGATCGTTGGCCGCTACAACAGCAGCCATCCGGTCATAGCCGAGAGTTTCAGGTGTTTCATACAGATTCGTTACCGGAAGCGGCGTATTGCAATTCAACCATAAAATGGGTACAGGGAGCTTACCCAACTGAGCCAACACACATTCGTTTAAGTCTATAACAGTGGCAACAATCGCTTTTCGAACATTATATTTGCTGCAAACTGCCTCTAAACAATCCAGAGATTGATTAGAATCGTAAACAACTTCTACCATAGAAGTTTGGTCAAAAAGCGCTACCTTGGCTACTGTATTTCCAATATCGATAATTAAGTTCACTTTCTCTCTGTTTGAGGGTGCAAAGATAAGGGATAAAATTTATTTGCATACTGAAATAAGAAATAAAAAGCATTGGGAGGCAAAGAAAAGCCCCCAAAAGACGACTTGACGAGCTATCGAAGAAACACGTTTTAAAACAGAAAACCCGCCTGAAAAAGCACACGAAAAGGAAGGCAGAAAACCCAAAACCAAACATCCAGTTTTCACCATTGATTAGCAACGCCTTACGTATGTATAAAAACCCAGAAAAACCTACAATACAATACAGAACAATACAATACAGAACATAACAATAACAGAAGAAACAAGATACCGCCGCTGCCGATGCCATCCCCGGTAAACTTATCACAAAAAGATTTGTAGCCCGGCGCTCCGGCCCCGTAGCCCGGCGGTCGGATGTATGCAGCCCGGCGCTCCGCAATCTGTAGCCCGGCGCTCCGACACAAACAGCCCGGCGGTCGGGAAAAAGTGACAGATTTATTCACTTAATCGAGTATTTTATCCCGCAAAAGCAGTATCTTTGCCACATGAACTCAAAGTTGCGACATTTGCTCCTGATATTTTTTTCTTTCTTCACCATCCTGACATGGGGAACAGAGAGTCCATCCTCGCCTGATTCTGTCCGAATCAGCCTGCTGACGTGCGCTCCGGGGGAAGAAATCTATTCGTTATTCGGACATACTGCCATCCGCTATGAAGAACCGGCACGGGGTATCGATAGGGTGTACAACTACGGCCTGTTCAGTTTCAACACCCCTAACTTTACGCTACGTTTTGCACTCGGCAATGCCGACTACCGGTTGGGAGTGGAAGATTACCGCCATTTTGCCGTCGAATATGAATACTTCGGACGCAGTGTATGGCAGCAGACGCTCAATCTGACAGCCGAAGAACAACAACAGTTAATCACCCTTCTGGAAGAAAATTACCGCCCGGAAAACCGGATATACCGCTATAATTTTTTCTACGATAATTGTGCTACCCGACCACGGGACAAAGTGGAAGAGAGCCTGCAAAAAAGTGGCAGCCAACTGCTCTTCAGCAATACATATACCGAAAATAACGAGACTAAATCTTATCGGGATATTGTTCACCAATACACGAAAGGACACCCCTGGGCACAATTCGGAATCGACTTCTGCATCGGCAGCCAGGCCGACCGCCCCATCAGCGAAAGACAAATGATGTTCTCACCATTCTATCTGATGGATGCTTTTGACAAAGCGCGCATCGTTAACGCATCCGAAAACAGACCGTTAGTGACCGCCACTCAAAAAATTATCGACTGCGAACCGGACGTATCCGCACCTGCAGAAAGTGACATCTGGGATACACTTACCCCCATCCGCCTATCTCTTCTGTTTTTTATCGGCATCGGCATAGCTACGGTCTATGGCCTGCGAAAAAAGAAAAGTCTTTGGGGACTGGATATAGCAGTATTCGCCGCAGCAGGTATCGCAGGATGCATTATTGCTTTCCTTGCTCTTTTCTCCGAGCATCCCACGGTGGGGGCGAATTACTTGTTATTTGTCTTTCACCCGGGACATCTGCTCTGCCTCCCTTTCTTCATAAACGATGAACGGAAGCAGCGCAAAAGTAGGTATCATCTGCTGAATTGCATGGTTTTAACACTTTTTATAGCGTTTTTCCCTGTAATACCACAAAATTTCGACTTAGCAGTATTACCTTTGGCACTCAGTTTGCTGATACGTTCTGCAAGCAACCTTATACTGACATACAAAAAAGCTAAATGAAAGGACTATTAACCTCCATACTGACCGTACTTACTTTTACCGGGCTGCAAGCCCAGCCACTTCCCACTACTCCGAAATTAGTGGTGGGACTTACAATCGACCAGTTACGTACGGACTATCTGGAAGCTTTTTCAACTTTGTATGGCGACAAAGGCTTCAGGCGGCTTTGGAAAGAAGGACGCGTATTCCGGAATGCCGAATATACTTTCTGTGGCACAGACCGCGCATCGGCCATCGCAGCCATTTATACAGGCACCACTCCTTCGGTCAACGGAATCATCGGTAAACGCTGGATGGATGTGTCGATCCTGCGCACCGTGAGTTGTGTAGACGATCCTTCATTTATGGGTAATTACACGAATGAAAGTTCTTCTCCTTCACATCTCCTGACCTCAACAATTGCCGACGAACTCAAAATAGCTACCCGCAACGAAGGATTAGTATATGCTATCGCCCCCTTCCGTGACGCTGCCATTCTTGCAGCCGGACATGCCGGAAATGGCGCATTCTGGCTCAACAATACTACCGGAAAATGGTGCGGAACAACTTATTATAGTGAATTTCCATGGTGGGTGAGCCAATATAACGATCGGAATGCCGTAGACTTCCGCATTGCCGATATGACGTGGACTCCTGTCCACCCCATGCAAAATTACACATTCCTACCCGAATGGAGGGACGCAGCCTTTAAATATAAATTTGACGATGACCGCATCAATAAATACAAACGGCTGATTACAAGCCCTTTTATCAACGATGAAGTTAACTTGCTGACCGAGGAGCTTCTGGATAAGAGCACAATGGGAAAAGACAATACTCCCGACATGCTCTCACTCACCTATTACGCCGGCAATTATGCTCACAAAAGCGTACAGGAATGCGCTATGGAGATGCAGGATACCTACGTTCGCCTCGACCGCAGCATTGCTTCTTTGCTGGATATCATCGACAAGAAAGTAGGCTTACAGAACGTTGTCTTCTTTATCACTTCCACCGGATATACCGATACTGAATCGGCAGACCGGGGACTCTACCGGGTTCCGACCGGAGAGTTCCACCTGAACCGTTGTGCGGCCCTGTTGAACATGTATCTGATGGCTACTTACGGTCAGGGACAATACGTGGAAGCCTACTACGACCAGCAAATTTATCTCAACCATAAACTGATAGAAGAAAAACAACTGGATTTGGCAGATATTCAGGAAAAAGCCGCTGAATTCCTGATCCAGTTTAGTGGGGTAAACGAGGTTTATTCGGGTAAACGCCTGTTATTGGGGGCCTGGACACCGGACATCTCAATGATACGGAATGGCTTCCACCGTAAACGCTCGGGCGATCTGTTGATCGACGTATTGCCGGGCTGGACCATCGTCAATGAAAATACATCCGACCATAAAGTGGTCCGGAAAGCACATATTCCGTCTCCGCTTATTTTTCTGGGCAGTGGCGTAAAACCGGCCGTAATCAACACGCCCGTAACCGTCGACCACATAGCTCCTACCGTAGCTCACATCCTGAGAATACGGGCCCCGAACGCATGCACTGCAACTCCGATTACCGACATCCGGTGACACTTTCCACACAAAAAACAGTGTGCAAAGCGCAAATAAATCAGCATTTTAATGTAACTTTGCGCAGTTGAATCAATTTAGTAAATAATAAACATAAATAATAGATAATGGGATTTAATGAATTTTTAAGCTCGATTTTCGGAAACAAATCCACACGAGACATGAAAGAAATTCAACCCTGGGTAGACAAGATCAAAGCCGCTTACCCAGAGGTTGCTAAGCTTGACAATGACGGCCTCCGTGCAAAAACAGAGGAACTTAAAGAATACATCCGCAACTCGGCAAGCAAAGAACGTGCTAAAGCTGACGAACTCAGAGCAGGCATCGAAAGCGTGGAACTGGAAGACCGCGAAGAAGTATTCGCTCAGATCGACAAAATTGAAAAAGAAATATTAGAGATATACGAAAAAGCACTTGACGAAGTATTGCCGGTAGCTTTCTCCATCGTGAAAGAATCTGCCAAACGTTTCTCTGAAAACGAAGAAATAGTAGTTACAGCTACAGATTTCGACCGTACCCTGGCGGCTACCAAAGACTTCGTACGCATCGAAGGTGACAAAGCCATCTGGCAGAATCATTGGAATGCCGGTGGAAATGACACGGTATGGAACATGGTTCACTACGACGTACAGTTGTTTGGCGGTGTAGTACTGCACAAAGGGAAAATTGCCGAAATGGCGACCGGTGAAGGTAAGACTCTTGTAGCTACGCTTCCCGTATTCCTGAATGCCCTGACCGGAAACGGCGTACATGTAGTAACCGTGAACGACTATCTGGCTAAACGTGACTCCGAATGGATGGGACCGCTTTATATGTTCCACGGACTCAGCGTGGACTGTATCGACCGTCACCAACCCAACTCTGACGCACGCCGCCAGGCTTATTTGGCAGACATCACTTTCGGAACGAACAATGAATTCGGTTTCGACTATCTGCGTGATAATATGGCTATCAGCCCGAAAGACCTTGTACAGCGCCAGCACAACTATGCCATCGTCGACGAGGTGGACTCGGTATTGATTGACGATGCCCGTACTCCGTTGATTATTTCAGGTCCCGTGCCCAAAGGCGAAGACCAACTCTTTGAGCAACTCCGCCCATTGGTAGAACGCCTTGTGGAGAAACAGAAAGAGTTAGCAACTAAATACTTATCGGAGGCTAAGAGACTTATCAACTCGAATGATAAGAAAGAGGTGGAAGAAGGATTTCTCGCTCTGTTCCGCAGCCACAAAGCACTGCCTAAAAATAAGGCATTGATCAAATTCCTCAGTGAACAGGGAATCAAAGCCGGTATGCTGAAAACGGAAGAGATCTACATGGAGCAAAACAACAAACGCATGCATGAAGCAACAGATCCATTGTACTTCGTGATTGACGAAAAGTTGAACAGCGTAGATCTGACAGATAAAGGTGTAGACCTGATCACCGGTAACTCGGAAGATCCGACTTTATTCGTATTGCCGGACATAGCCGCCCAACTTTCGGAATTGGAAAACGAACATGGATTGAGCGACGAACAAAAGCTTGAAAAGAAAGATGCCTTGCTGACCAATTATGCCATCAAGTCAGAACGTGTACACACCATCAACCAGTTGCTGAAGGCATACACCATGTTCGAAAAGGATGATGAGTATGTGGTAATCGACGGACAAGTGAAGATCGTTGACGAACAAACAGGACGTATCATGGAAGGCCGCCGTTACTCAGACGGACTGCATCAGGCCATCGAAGCGAAGGAAGGTGTGAAAGTAGAAGCTGCCACACAAACTTTTGCCACCATCACTCTGCAGAACTACTTCCGTATGTATCATAAACTCTCGGGTATGACCGGTACGGCCGAAACAGAAGCCGGTGAGTTGTGGGACATTTACAAACTGGATGTAGTCGTGATTCCGACCAATCGACCGATTGCCCGCAAAGACATGAATGACCGCGTTTATAAAACAAAACGCGAAAAGTATAAAGCCGTAATCGAAGAAATAGAACAACTGGTACAGGCAGGACGCCCGGTATTGGTGGGTACTACTTCGGTAGAAATCTCCGAGATGCTGAGCAAGATGCTGACCATGCGCAAGATCGAACACAACGTATTGAATGCGAAACTTCACCAGAGGGAGGCAGACATCGTTGCTAAAGCAGGTTTGAGCGGTACGGTAACCATTGCTACAAACATGGCCGGTCGTGGTACGGACATCAAGCTGAGTCCTGAAGTAAAAGCAGCAGGCGGTTTGGCAATCATCGGTACCGAACGTCACGAGTCACGTCGTGTAGACCGTCAGTTGCGCGGACGTGCAGGACGTCAGGGTGACCCGGGTTCATCTGTCTTCTTCGTTTCACTCGAGGACGACCTGATGCGCCTCTTCTCTTCCGACCGTATCGCCAGCGTGATGGATAAACTGGGATTCCAGGAAGGTGAAATGATCGAGCACAAGATGATCTCCAACTCCATCGAGCGTGCACAGAAAAAGGTAGAAGAAAACAACTTCGGTATCCGTAAACGTCTGTTGGAGTATGACGATGTAATGAATAAGCAACGTACGGTTGTTTATACCAAACGCCGCCACGCTCTGATGGGTGAACGTATCGGAATGGATATCGTTAATATGATTTGGGACCGTTGTGCCGCCGCTATCGAGAACAATGCAGACTACGAAGAATGTAAGCTGGACTTGCTCCAAACGCTCGCAATGGAGGTTCCTTTCACAGAAGAAGAGTTCCGCAACGAGAAAAAGGATAAACTGGCAGATAAAACATTCGATGTGGCAATGGCTAACTTCAAGCGCAAGACAGAACGTCTGGCACAGATAGCCAATCCGGTGATCAAGCAAGTGTACGAGAACCAAGGACATATGTACGAAAACATCCTGATTCCGATCACGGACGGAAAACGTATGTACAATATCTCTTGCAACCTGAAAGCTGCTTACGAAAGCGAATCGAAAGAAGTAGTGAAATCATTCGAAAAATCGATCTTGCTCCATGTCATCGACGAGTCTTGGAAAGAAAACTTACGTGAACTGGACGAACTGAAACATTCGGTACAGAACGCAAGTTACGAACAGAAAGATCCGCTATTGATCTATAAACTGGAATCGGTGACTTTGTTTGATAATATGGTAAACAAGATCAATAATCAGACTGTATCCATCCTGATGCGTGGTCAGATTCCTGTAGCCGAACCAACTGAAGAACAGCAAGAAGCGGCCAGACGCGTAGAAGTACGCCAGGCAGCTCCGGAACAACGTCAGGACATGAGCAAATATCGGGAACAAAAACAAGATCTGAGTGATCCGAATCAGCAGGCCGCTGCCCAGCAAGATACGCGCGAAGCCGTGAAACGTGAACCCATCCGTGCCGAAAAAACAGTAGGACGCAATGATCCCTGCCCATGTGGAAGCGGAAAAAAATATAAAAATTGTCACGGACGGAACAGTTAAGTATATAAAGAACCCGTAACTCCTTAATAAAAGCCTTGAACGGTTAAAAACTGTTCGAGGCTTTTCTATATTCAATCAAAATCGTATTTTTGTTCTTTCAGAAAAGTAAAAAAACAGGCTATGACAAAATATCCGTATATTCTGTTCGTATTGCTCCTTGTGTCTTTCAGTTCCTGCCAGACTGTTGAGCAACTTTCCATTGATTATATGCTCCCTGCGGAAATCAGTTTTCCTAACGAGTTGAAACGGGTGGCAATCGTAAATAATGTCAGTGCCACACCTGATAATACCTTACCTCCCAAAGAAAATAAAATAAAAGATAAAAATGAACTCAGCCGGGCAGTATCCTATCACGACGGCCAGCCCGTGCTCACTACCGAGGCACTGGCCAAAGCCATAGCTGAGCAGAATTATTTTAACGAAGTCGTTATTTGTGATTCGGCTCTGCGCGCACGAGACTTCAGACCTCGTGAATCAACCCTCAGCCAAGAAGAGGTCCGGACCTTGACACAGACTTTAGGTGTTGATTTCATCATTTCACTTGAAAACTTGCAAATGAAATCAACACGTGTTTTCAGTTATATTCCCGAATGGAACACTTATTATGGTACATTAGATACTAAAATCTATCCTACGGTGAAGATTTATCTTCCGGGACGGAAAAGCCCGATGGTAACGATCAACAGCAACGACAGCATTTTTTGGGAAGAGTACGGAAATACCGAAGCGTTTGTCCGCTCACGTCTCCCGGATGACAAACAAATGATTCGCGAATCCTCTGAGTTTGCCGGTAGCATTCCGGTAAGCAAGATACTGCCGTACTGGAAAACAGCCTATCGTTATTACTTCATCAGTGGCTCGGTAGCAATGCGCGACGCAGCCGTCTATGTGAAAGAAAATGAATGGGACAAAGCATCAAAACTTTGGGAACAAGCTTTCGAAGCAACTAAAAATGACAAAAAGAAAATGCGTGCAGCTTTCAATCTGGCCCTATACCACGAAATGAAAGATAGTGTGGAAGAAGCAGAAAAATGGGCTATCAAAGCACAGGAATTTGCACGTAAAATAGATAAAATCGATTCACTGAAGAGCAGTGATATAGACTTTAGCAGAATTCCCAACTACTACCTGACCAGCCTTTATGTGAACGAATTGAAGGAAAGGGCCGAGGGATTAGGCAAACTTAAAGGCCAAATGAGTAGATTTAATGATGATTTTTAAAGAAATCATGCAAGGGTTCTTATTTTTTTTATACCTTTGAGCTAAATAAAAAGAGCTAAAAGATATGAAACTTAGTCAGCAGTCACAAGCCATTATCGAATCTGCGATTCAAAAAGCAATTAACAAATATACCTGTGGATGCGAACAGACCATCGTCACAGATATCCATATTCAACCGAACCAAAATTCCGGTGAGCTCTTCATCTATGATGATGAAGATGAAGAATTATCCAGTGTAACCATTGATGAATGGACAGCCTACGAGGGAGATGACTTTTACGAAGATGCTGAAAGAATCTTCCGCACCATGCTCTGCCGTATGAAAGAAGGTGGAAGTTTCGATAAGTTGACTATCCTTAAACCTTATTCTTTCGTATTGGTAGACGAAGATAAAGAGACGATCTCCGACCTTTTGCTTGTAGACGATGATACACTGTTAGTAAATGATGAACTTCTGAAAGGGCTGGATAAAGAACTGGACGATTTTCTGAAAAACTTATTGGAAAAATAGTTCCGCCCCCTCCTTGTGATATAACTGAAAGAGGCTATCCGAATAATTCGAATAGCCTCTTTTGGATTGGGTTCATGACGGACATATGGATAATCAATACCTTGTCACCTTGTCCGAATGCGCCTTCAGGTATTCAAAACGATTGATTAGTTCACCCAACTTTTTAGGGTACTTCTCTGCCAGATTCTCCTGCTGACCGATATCCGATTTCAGATTATAGAGTTTATAGCCATAGCCTAAACCGATAAAGTCACCGTCTTCTTTACTATAGGGATTATAATAAGGGGGAATCAGTGCCCAGTCACCCTGACGATAAGCATAATTGAACATCCCTTCGATCACTAACTCTTTACGACCCTTTTTACTCTTACCTAAAAAAGCATCCATCGTATTCTGACTATCCACTTTATCCGGATAACTTTGTCCCAGAAGTGAAGCAAATGAAGCTAATAGATCCATCTGGCAAACAAATACATCTGATACCTGAGGCTTCACCCTGGCCGGCCAGCGAAGCATAAATGGTATACGGGTTCCCCCATCAAACATGCTTGTTTTACCCCCGCGTAAGGGCCCGGCTATTTGGTGATCACCCACCAATTCAACAGCATCATCTTTGTAGCCATCATCAAGTACCGGACCGTTGTCACTTGTCAGAATCACGATGGTATTCTCTGCCAATCCCAGTTTATCCAATTCTTTCAGAAATTGATCTACACACCAATCAGCTTCCAGAATCACGTCGCCACGAGGCCCCATACCCGACTTCCCGACAAAACGTTCGTTAGGCACACGAGGTACATGCGGTTGATGAAGTCCATAATAGAGAAAGAAAGGTTTATCCTTGTTTTCATCAACAAATTGTTTGGCTTTATCCAGAAATAATCCTGCCATTTCTTCATCTTTCCACTGTGCCGCCTTACCGCCTTTCTGGAAACCAATACGAGGCACCCCATTCACGATGGAACCTGCATGCCCCACACTGGGGTGCATACGCAACAACTCCGGATTGTCTTTACCGGTGGGTTCGCCAGGGAAATTTTTCCGATAATCCACATAAAGAGGGTCATTCGGATCCAGCCCGACCACTTTTCCATTTTCCAGAAAAACACAAGGAACACGATCATTCGTCGCTGCCTGAATGAATGAATAATCGTAACCGATCTCGGCAGCACCGGGATGTACCTCCTTATTCCAATCTACATGCCCGTCTCCCAGACCGATATGCCATTTACCGACAGAACCGGTAGTATACCCTGCCTGCTTCATCAGCTTTGGCAATGTTATCTTCTGTGGATCAATAATCAACGCGGCATTACCCGGCAAAATCTTAGCTTCGACATTGCTCCAGGGATACTTCCCTGTCATGACCGAATAACGGCTCGGAGTGGACGTAGCTGCGGTACAGAATCCCTGTGTAAACCGAATACCTTCATTGGCTATACGGTCCATGCCCGGAGTCTGTATTCGATGGGCACCATAACAACTTAAGTCTCCGTATCCCAAGTCATCGGCAACAATCAGGATAATGTTGGGCTGTTTTTCTGTTTGTTCTTGTGCAGACTGCGGCGCGCCGGCCAAAGCAGTAGCCGGCAAAGATACCCCCGCTACCACCCCTAAGGTACAGTTTAGCAACTTCATTTTTTCGTTTGTCATATTAAATTTGTTCAAGAGTAATTTCTGATGAGGTCAATGGAGCCTGAGTACAAAGATAGGCAAGAATCTTGTTCTGTCATGAAAATAATGAAATTAAATATAAAGCACATCTAAAAAAGATGCCGCCTCAACGATATTATCATTAAGACGGCATCCTGTTTCTGCCAAGAAGTTTTCTAAGGTTTCAGATTTTTCATCCGGACATGCCTTAATATATTCTGCAACTCAAAAACCCGCTCCGGATATAAAGAAGCTTCGTTCTTCCGTTCCGCCACATCATCTGCTACATGATATAATTGGGGGGTACTCAAATTACCGGTTTCTATTTTAGGTCCCCAGGTAATCATGGCAGGTCCGTCATTCGGCTCAATATACTTCCAATCTTTGGTACGGACCGACAAAGTGTGATTTGAAGCCTGCTCTATCACCCATGGACGATCGGACTGATTCTTGCCTAACCAAGTATCCAGAAAGTTAAAACTGTCAGGTGCCGCTCCTTTGGGTAGCCCTGCTCCAACCAATGAAGCCAAAGAAGCAAACCAATCAATTTGTGAAACTAAAGCATTGGAAACCTCGGCTGAAGCAGCTCCCTTCGGCCACCGGACAATAGCGGGAATACGGGTTCCACCTTCAAAAGCACTGTACTTATTACCACGTAACGGTCCTGCGGGACTATGCCCGTTCAGCAACTCCTCTGCCCGATCCTGATAGCCATCATCAACAACCGGCCCGTTATCACTGGACAGTATAATGAGGGTATTTTCTGATAATCCCAGCTTATCAAGCGTATCCATAATCTGACCTACACTCCAGTCAAACTGGACTATTGCATCTCCGCGCAATCCCATCGGATTTTTACCACGGAAGCGATCGTGCGGAAAACGAGGGACATGAACATCGTTCGTCGCAAAATACATAAAGAACGGCTCGTCCTTATGCTCACGAATGAAACCTATGGCATGTGAAGTTATCGAATCAGCAATATTCTCGTCTTTCCACAAGGCCTTGCCTCCCCCTTTCATATATCCGATACGACCAATGCCATTGACAATAGCCATATCATGTCCATGGCTTGACTTCAGATTGAACAACAACTCCGGGTGATCCTTTCCCAATGGTTCTCCTTCAATCGGTTTACGATAACTGACCTCAATCGGAGCAGAGGGATCATAATTGGCCACCTTACCATTTTCTATAAAAACACACGGAACACGATCAGCGGTTGCAGCCATTATATAGGAATAATCAAAACCGATATCTCCTAAAGCAGTCGGCAACGGAGCATTCCAATCTTGTTCCCCATCCTTATCTCCCAATCCTAAATGCCATTTGCCGATAGCAGCAGTAGCATAACCGGCGTTTTTAAACATGTCAGCCATCGTATAACGCTCGGGGCGGATAATCATCCCTGCATTGCCTGCCGCAATATCCGTGCCCGGACGACGCCAGGCATACTCTCCGGTAAGCATGGAATAACGGGATGGGGTACTTGTAGCTGCTGTAGCATGGGCATTATTAAAGCGGATCCCCTCAGCTGCCAAACGATTTACATGGGGTGTCTGCACATTCTTTGCACCGTAACATTCCAAATCACCATAGCCGAGGTCATCAGCATAGATAAACACAACATTGGGGAGCTTCCGATCGTTAACTTTTTGTTGGGCTTTCCCTCCCTTCTGACCGGTAGCAGCCATCAGGCATGCTACCGGAGAGAGACAAGCCAATAATACATATTGTCTCATTACTTAAGCTATTAAATTAGTCGCGTAAATTAGGATTAATATTCTGTTCAGACTGTGGAATCGGCCATGTATAATCTGTCGGATTGCGGAAAGCACGTTTTCCAACATACCAACGGCACTTCCCTGTCGGATCAACCTCCTTGGTCGTTGTTGCATACTGAGTTGAATTTGGATAGGGAGCACCCCATATTTTCTGGGACAACACTTCATGTGCAATCCCCCATCGCATGATATCCCAGTAGCGAATACCTTCCATAGCCAACTCAATGCGACGTTCGTGACGCACGATCTCACGAAGTTTAGCCGGATTCACTTCGGTAATAACAGGCATCTTCACACTGGCCCGACCTCTCACTGCATTGATTGTCTCGTCCAATGTTCCCTGAGTGATCGTTTGATTATCTTCAACCAGACATTCCAGATATCCCAACAACACTTCGGCATAACGAATAATCGGAGTCAGTCCGTTTGCGCTCTGTACATCGTTTATAGGTGTCGATTCTTCAAAATATTTCCTCATCATAAAGCCGGTTCTGGAAGCCTCGCTCGTATAATCGAGCTTCTCTTTCTTGGCTGCACTATAGTCAGGACTCATCTTATACTCTGTACCCATAAAGATGGCACCATTATAGTAAATTGTATAATCCAGACGCGGATCGCGATCCTTTCCTAAATTAGACGGGTCATATCTCGGATCATCATAGCTGAAAGGAGTTCCATCCTTAAATTCATACGATTCGTATAAATCAGCAGCCGGATTGACCAGGCTCCAGCCCCCGTCTTTGGCAGAAAGTGCATGCTGCGGCAGACCGGTACCCAGATAGTTTTCCAGATACTGGATGTAGAAAATATTCTCCTTGTTCGAAGTTCCGGTAGAAGGATAAAACAGCTCCTGATAGTTGGCGTTTATCGCATTATCTCCCAATTCCATAATATCGTGGAAAGCCTTTGCTCCACTTTTCCAATCTTTCTGCAACATGCAGGTACGTCCGAGAAAAGCAAGGGCCGCCTGTTTACAAGCACGTCCGGCTTCTCCCGCCGGAATGGCGGAGAAACGGGGCAAATCGGCCGCAGCTGCAGTAAATTCGGTTACACACCATTTCAGGATATCGGCTTGTGAAGTCTTTGTCACATTGTTGGCTTCTTCACCCGTCAGCACATTCTCTACCAAAGGAACATCCTTGAAGTAGCTGGCAAGATAAAAATACTGTGTCGCACGCAGAAAACGGGCTTCCGCAATCATCCGTGTTTTCTTTTCCGATTCCGAGCTATTCTGGATGCCGACCAGGAAACGGTTACAATAACCGATTCGCTTATAAGACGTTTCCCAATATCTTTTAATAAAAGCATTGTCCGCAGTCAGGTTTCCACTTGAAATCTTAAAGAAAGGATTGTTCTCACCCCGACGGTCAAAAGCGTTATCCGAAAGATGCTCCATCATAATCATTCCGTGATAGGACCACCAATCCGAAGGGTTATACTCTACGCCGTCTGTCAGACTTCCTCTATAAAGAGAAGTCAATGCCAGTTCCGCATTCGATTCGCTATTCCAAAAAGTCTCTTCGGACAAGTCTGTCAGTGGATAGCGCTCTAAATCACAAGCTTGAAACAGTCCTGCCGCCAATGCCAATGCTACTATATATTTTAAACTCTTCATCTTACATCAAAATTTTAAGGTTAAACCAAATGTATAAGTTGACAGAATAGGATAATAACTACCGTCTGTATTAATTTCCGGATCCCAGCCTTTACGATATCCGCTGATGGAGAATGGATTATCAAGTGATATATAAAAACGAAGGTTGGAGGAACCGAACTTCTGAGTGATATGTTTGGGCAATGTATATCCTAACTGGATATTTCTCACTTTGAGATAAGAGGCATCCAGAATCCAGAAGTCAGAACCCAGCGTATTGTTGCTACCCGCATTCGACATCACCTCGAGACGGGGATACTTAGGATACCGGTTCGACTGATTATTCGTCCAGGTCTCTTCTGCCTGCCATTTCTGGATATTACCTTCCTGGAAGAAAGCATAACCGGCATAATTAGTCAACTGTCCTTTTACTTTGGCCACTCCTTGAAGCAATATATTAAAATCGAATCCTTTGTATTCGGCACCCAATCCTAAACCAAATGTATATTGAGGTATCTTCGATCCCAAATAAGCTTTATCGGCTTCATCCACCTTTCCGTCACCGGAAATATCCACATAACGCAAATCACCCGCTTTGGAGTTAGGAGCAATCTTACTCTGATCATGCCATTCTTTTACTTCTTCATCAGTCAAGAATACGCCATCCGTCTTATAACCGTAAAACATATTCATCGGATAACCCAGGAACAGATTGCTACCATTACCTATCATTCCACTCTTTTGCTCCACATCTCCTACACCCAGACTGATCACTTTATTCTTGATAATGGAAAAGTTTCCGTTAACATGATAACTAAATTCACCAACCTTATTCTGGTGCCCTATTTCAAACTCCCATCCCTTGTTTTCAAGACTTCCCGTGTTGACTTGCGAAAGTGCAAGACCGAAAATAGAAGAATAACTTGCGCTCGGTTTATACAGGATGTCTGTTGTCTTACGATAGAAATAAGCTGCATTAAACGTCAGTTTGTTCTTCCAGAAAGCAGTCTCGATACCGACATCCGTAGTACGGGTCTTTTCCCATTTTAGAGTCGGATCAACATAGGTAGTCACTGCGGCACCCTGAGTATAAACACCCCCGAATACATAGTTCATTGCTTTTCCAAGAGCATAAGTAGACTGATAAGGATAGTTACCAATATTGTTATTACCCAGAATACCGTATGATGCTTTCAGCTTCAGATTATCAATAAAGCTCAGTGACTCTGCTTCTTTGAAAAATTGCTCCTCCGATAAACGCCATCCTGCGGCAACAGATGGAAAGAAACCAAATTTATTATCTGTCGGGAAACGGGAAGAACCATCATAGCGCATCGTGGTTTCAAACAAATAGCGTTGGTCATAATTATAAGTCAAACGTCCGAAAACAGACATAATGGCCCAATCGTAGCCTCCACCGGAATTGGTTTGCCCATCAGCTCCTCCGGCGTTCAGGTAGGGGACTTCATCCGATGGGAAATTCAGGCGGCTTCCTCCTACGGTTCTCTGCGATTCATCTTCCCAAGTATAACCGACTAATACAGACAAATCATTCTTGCTGAATTTCACATTGTAATCTGCCAATGCCTGAAACGTTTTATAGACCGTTTTATACATGGTATCCGACAGAGAAGAAGGACCCAACTTTTTACCGCCTGTAATCTCCATAGCCGAACGATAGTGACGAATCTGCTGACCGGTATAATTATATCCTCCGATAGCTTTCAAAGTTAAACCTTTCACCGGTGTAAACGCCAACTCTACATTAGAACGGAATTTATCAAAGTTTTCATCATAAAAAGAACCACTATCCAACCATGCCAACGGTGTACCAAGCACCTTGGGTCCTAAACCGTACGAACCATCTTCCAATTTGGTAGCCCACAATCCTGGGAAACGAAGTGCATTGCTTGAAAAAGCTTTAAATCCTGCAGAATCCATTCCACCCGGAGTAGAAGGCTCGCTTCTTTTTGAAACGACACCGCCTAAACGTGTGGTTAATGTAAGGTTTTTAGCCAATTCTGTCGTCAGATTCACTCTGCCGTTATAACGATCATAGTGATTGTGTTTCATCAGCCCGTTCTGTTTTACATAGCCAAAGGAAACCATATATTGTGTTTTATCATTGCCTCCGTTCACAGTCAGTTCATGTCCGGTTTGCAGCCCTTTGTTACCCAATAATTTGTCCAGATAGTGTTCATTAGGATAATTGTACGGATCGGAACCATCTTTATATTTCTGAATCTCTTCTGCCGTATAAACCTCCTTGCCCATTGCTTTATTGTACAGTTCGGCATACTCCCACGAATCACACATTTCAGGTAATTCAGTAGCCTGATTAAATCCGACATAACCGTTATAACTTACAGTAACCTTGCCCTTTTGACCACCCTTGGTTTTCACAAGTACAACGCCGTTCGCAGCACGCGAACCGTAAATAGCAGCAGAGGAAGCATCTTTCAAGATTGAAATACTCTCAATATCAGCTGGATTCAAATCATTCAAGCTACCGGGAAGTCCGTCAACCAGCACCAAAGGATCGGGGGTTGCTCCAAAAGAACCGACACCACGTACACGAATTGTACCTTGATCTTGTCCGGGATTACCGCTCGATTGTGTAATTGTTACTCCGGATAGTTGTCCGGTCAGCATATTCGAAACGCTGGGAGCGGTTCTGGATTCAAGTTTCTTACTATCCACCGCAGCAATCGAACCAATCACGTTCACTTTCTTCTGTGAACCATATCCAACCACGACCACTTCTTCCAAAGCCCGGGTATCTTCTTTCATCGTAACACTCAATGGTTTTCCCGAAACAACTTTCAGTTCCTGAGTCTGATATCCGATATAAGAAATCTCAATCACCGATTTCTCCGAACTCACTGATAAGGAGAACTCTCCCTCTAAATTAGTTATGATACCGTTTGTTGTCCCTTTCTCAACGACACTGGCACCAATCACCGGTTCTCCGTTCACATCCGTCACTCTTCCCGAAACTCTTACCGTTTGTTGTTGCTTCGATGTCATTTCGGTAGATAAAATAATCTTTTTATCCAAAACGGAATACTTCACATTAGTCCCTTCAAAGATTTCATCCAGCACTTTAAATATATCACTCTTGTCAACTGAAACGGAAACCATCCTTTTCAGGTTAACATGTTTGTTATTAAAGAAAAAGCCAAAGCCCGATTGCTTTTCTATTTCTTTCAGAACTTTCTCTACAGTTTGATTATGTATATCAATACTGATCTCCACCTTTTGTGCAAAAACATCTGTGGCATGCACAAAACTCATAGAGCAAATTAGGAATAGAATAAATAGTCGCATAGTTCTTGGTATTTTATTCGAGGTCAGCCAAAGCGAAGACTTTACCACCCGCAATAATTGGATGCTAAAATAATTTTGCATAATTTTGTATTGACTTAAAGTTAAAAAAATAGTTTATCTTAGCTTGTCGCTAAACAAGCTCAAAAGGTTTACTCTTTTACGTATGGAAGGATACGCCAATATCTTTCCGTACGTTTTTAGTAGTTCAGGGAGATTTGTTTTTCATAAGCATTTCTTTTAAGGGTTAATTAATAAATTTCAATTTTACTCCGTTCATCCTGAATATCAGGACTCTCCAGGTATCTCCATTGTATCTTGGACGAAATTTTAAAGTATTCCAATATCCGTTCAAGCCGTTGTTCGGTGAATGTACCCGTAAACGCATTTGTTTTTAAACGTGTATTCTTTATAATGAAAGTTACATTAAAACGTTTTTCAAGCATTCTCAACGCTACTTCCAACGGCGTATTACTGAATATGATCTTGCCATCTTTCCAGGCGGTTTCCGACAAGCCAGATGTAGCATATAGCCGCACATCACCGCTTGTCGAACTATAAACAAGCTTTTGTCCGGGTTTCATAACAACTTTCTTAACCCGATAATCTCTATCATTAAAATGAAAACAAACATGTCCTTCTACCAACGTGGTCGAGACGTCCGGTTCATCTTCATAAGCCTCCACATTAAAATGGGTACCCAATACTTCTATCTTTGATGCATGTGGAGTAGAGACGAAAAACTTCTTTTTTAAATCTTTTGCTACCGCAAAATAAGCCTCTCCCCGCAACTCCACATCTCGTGTATCACCTTCAAAAAAAGTTGGATAACGTAAAGAAGATTCCGAATTCAGATAAACGACCGTGCTATCTGGTAGTACCACCGAAGTTGTCATTCCCGGATTCGTCTTAATCTCAAGCATCTGACTCAAGACAGGTTTACTATTGTTTGTGTATTGCACCACAAAAGCTATAAACAAAGGAATGAATAAAACAGCAGCGGTACGTTGTATCCACTCCCACCAAGTTGTTTTCTTTACAACCATTCTACTCCTAACCTTATCCAAGGCCTTCTCCGTATCCACTTTACGCATTACGTTAACTGTATCTACTGCCAGATAAAGAGTATTCATCTGATCAACCATCTTCCGGTTCTCTTCCGATTCTCCTATCCAGGCTTCCACCTGCCTACACTCTTCTTCCGTAGCCAGTCCTTCACAATAACGAGGTAGTAAATGGTCTATATCTTCTTGATTCATATTTATAACTCAACTCTTTTATTAATAAGACAGGTGGGAAAATAGGATTCCTAAACTTAATTCCATTTTTTTTTAGAAAATCTTTGTTTTAATAAGAAAAGACTATCTTTGTATATAAATTAAATTCTTAAATCTATGAAGCCAAACCGGACAAGAGAAGAGATTTTATTGCTTTCCAAACTTCAACAAGGGGATAAAAAGGCTTTTAACGCCTTGTTCAGAAAATACTATCCAACGTTATGTGCATACGCCCACCGGTTTGTGGATTTGGAGGATGCGGAGGAAATTGTACAGGATGTGATGCTTTGGCTATGGGAGAATCGTGAGATATTACTTATTGAATCATCACTAAGCCAATATCTTCTAAAAATGATATATCACCGTGCATTAAACCGCATCGCGCAGAAAGAGGTAAAATATCGCGCAGATACACTATTTTATGAAAAAAATCAGGCAATGATTTACGATGTAGACTTCTATCAGATAGAAGAATTAACAAAACGGATTCACACAGCCATAGCAGCGTTACCGGAATCTTATCGAGAAGCATTTATCATGCACCGCTTCAAGGATATGAGTTACAAAGAAATTGCAGAGCTCCTTAATATATCTACTAAGACCGTAGATTATCGTATACAACAGGCACTGAAATTACTACGCAAGGAACTCAAGGAATTCTTATCATTGGCATTAATTTTTCTGGCAGCGTAGTTCGCACAGACGAAAGATAGACATTATAAAAGGAGGCAGAGTTACCGAATAAAAAGAAGGAGTTGTGTCAAAAGTCTTTTCACCACAAAGGACACAGAGTAGCAGAGATTATTCACATTAATCATCAACGACTTAAAGACACATCTATGTATTCTATATTCTCTGTGATGAGTTTCGACACACCCTCCTTTACATGTACTGTTTATTCTATCGTAATATCAAACTGATCATAAGAATCTGTTCTCCACGATTTATCGCAAGTCAGAGGAGAGAGAGCAAAAAGAGGAGAGAAAGTCTTGATTTTAATCGTTTTTCCATCAGGCATAAATTCCATAATTCTCAGCCACCCGTCTCCACCGTTACCAAACCATTGTCCATCTGCTGTCTGTGCATTGAACATCATTTGAGGAACATTTTTACCGGATGCATTTTTATCAATCCGGAAACTGACATTATCCTTATAATCGGCTATCTCACATTCGTGTCCACAAATCACCATACAAATATTCTTTGAAGGATAGACCAACTTGTCCCAAATAGCTTGTCCATAATTGGCAGGTGTCATTTTATAATTCTCTTTTTCAATTATTTTTCCTGTCCATGCCAGATATGAATGCGTCAACAATATCACCTTATGATCCTTATAGCGAGGTGAATCCACCACTTTCTTCGCCCACTCCAAAGCTTCATCACGAGGAGCAAACTCCAGAGAAACAACTAAAATCTTACCCCAGGTATCAGTCACGAATTCATAAGCAGCATTTTCCAGTGTTGGTATGCCCTGATAGTTATTTCCTACAGCAACCAGACTTTCTCTCCAGCAAGAATTTCTCTCTGAAGGAAAGTAATCAGGAAAATGGCACAAACGATTTTCTGCTTTTTGATATCCATAATCATGATTGCCGGTACAAATCACATAAGGCAGCTTTCCGTCCAAGCGCTCAAATGCACGCGAGGCGGCACGCCATTGTTCTTCACTTGTCTGATTCCCGTTCACTCCATCCGGAATACGGATTTCATTCTGCTCCACCAAATCACCGGTACAAAGCACTCCTTTTATATTCAGAGACTCAATGCTATTAGCCACCCATGCTGTCTGCAGCTCAAAAAGAGGTTGGTTGGCATCGAACTTTGTATAGCTCTGTGGATCGGGCAACAGAATCATTGAAAAAGAATTTTTATCGGTAAGTTTTGCACGTACCGGATAAACTTGCGCAGAAACAAATAAAGTCTGCATACAAAGAATAAAAGCTAATAAGTAGTTTTTCCTGTTCATAAGTATTACATTTAAATATTTCAAATAAAATTAAGTAGCAAAGATATAAATACTCACTGGCAATAACCCCTGTATCCTCCTAATTATTTCAGAAGAAAAGTGGCCATTACAGCTTTATGATCCGTCGGCCACACCCCTAACGGGGTTATAAATAAATCTTTGCTTCTCTCCTCTATACGTTTACTGCGGACAATCGATTTTGAAGGTCCTACCACAGATACATCCTTCAATTTCAATTTTTTGTCAGGCCTGAAATAAATAAAATCAATACGGTCCCGTTCATCAGCGTCAGGTGCCCACGACAGCTTTTCTACAGCTATACCTTCATTATCAGACGGAAAAGTAAATCCCGGATGTGTGATCGGATTAGGATATTTTGTCCGGTAGGCATCTTTAAATCCCGCATTTTCAAGGAGAACGGAACAATCCCACCGAACTACCGTCCCGTTATGATCCCACAATTTCTTCGTATTTTCGTTCCAGTCCAAATGTGAAGGTTCATTGAAATCACCGCCTAATAAAACAATATTCCCCTTTTCTTTCCGGGCATCTTCTATCACATGACGAATCGCTTCATCACGCAAAGATTCATTATTGGCTTTCTCAATCACCGCTACATCCAGTACCGGTGCATCCAACTTTTTCCATGTAACGCCACTATATCCTCTTGGCAGATAACAGGCATAATGTGTATAATCCAAATGTGCGGAATATACAACAACATCTCTTCCATTAATGCGTATGCGGGCTTTCAGTACGGAACCGGCATCATCTTCCAAGGGACAATTAGGAGCCTGTTCTTCAATTTTATATTTAGATAAAATACCTACATCCAACTTGCTGTTTTCACCATAATATCTCTTTCCACGTTCTTCCAAAGCCTGTAGTATACGCGAAATAAATTGTTTTCCATGATAGTTTCTCACTTCACTAAACATCACGATATCCGGCTTCAGACGAGCCACCTCGTCAGCTATTGCCTCAAAGCCCCCTTTCACCATGGTACCTTCCTGCCAGATATTCATTTGGAGGACTTTAACTTCGTTTCCCTTGCCATAAGCCATTACAGTAGATAGCCATAAGACTATACTTAATAAACTATATCTCAACATCATATTAATAAATGTATTAAAAACCAGAGGAGGTGCGAACAGAAAGTATTTCTCTCCATTCTGCACACACCTCTTCTAAAACTCTATTTTATTGCAAAATCCACATCAGTTTATTAACGTCATCTACCCCCCCGAATTGACGTTGCAAAGCCTCGTTCTGATGCTCCAGATTATAATCAGACTCTGATTTCGGATACATCCAGCGCATAGGCAGTCTGTCATTCATCGTATTCCGGTTGGTTGCGGGATTGATCGGTAATACTGGATACCCTGTACGACGGTAGTCATAATAAACATCATACGGATGTTGCATGAACGATGCCAGATAACGTTGTGTCAATATCTTCTCAAGGTCTCCCTCTCTCTCACCACTTAACTGTATAGCCGGTGTTTCAAGAAAAGCCGCAATCGCTTCCTGCGTCAACGGATGTCCATGATGATAGATCTCTTCATCCGGAGTATTAGCAGCTATAAACTCCATGTGAGCTCTGATTGCCTTCTTGTAATAAGTAGTTGCATCACCCGAAATCCATCCTCTCACGGCGCCTTCTGCCAGAATGAAATTCTGTTCGGCATATCCCAATCGGACAACCGGTTCTCCGGAAGGATAATCAGTATACCGCGCATTGAATCCAGAATATTGTTCTGTGGCATAAGCCTTCTCTATCTGCTCAAAAGGCAATGACGGATCAGTCCCGATATAAGCATCCCAACTGTCAGCGGTCACTCCTGCATCAAGTTTAGCCTTTGCCGGTTTGGCATAATAGAACATACGGATATCTCCGGTTGCCTTAAACTTATCAATCAGCATAGTAGAAAGCATGGCATAACCGGCGTGTTTAGTATTTGTGTTATGGAAAGGATATACAGTATTCGCTTTATCCGCATATTTCATCTGAAGATTATCATCGTTTGATTCCATTAAGCTACCCGATGCCACGATCCGGGCAAAACGTTCTTTCACATTCAAATCTACATCACTCTCTTTCTTCGAAAGATGCATCAGAACTTTCAACTGAAATGCTGTAGTCGCTTTCTTCCATTTGCTGATACTACCTCCCAGAATCGGATCACCATCAAAATCTTTAGCTGAGGAAAATAGTTCGTATGCTCTTTCCAGATCACTCAAAACAAACCCCATCACTTCCTTTTGGGTATTGTATTTAGGGCGTACCAACCCTAATTCACCTTGCAAAGCCTCCTCATAAGGAAGGTCTCCCATTTCCATCGACATATAGAATATTTTGTAGGCCTTTATAAAATGTGCCAGACCATCGTATGCATTCACATTATCATCCGTAACAGATTCGACCATCTTCTGTGCATTAATCAGTGTCGTGTATCCTCCGAAACCGGACCGTCCGAACACATTATACTGGTAATCTTCCATACTTTCGCCCCATGCCATCTGTTTGGCAAGCAGATCGTCATATATAAATGATTTACTGGCACTGGACGATGTAATATCCAAAAGTAATCCGGTCGCCAGCAGTGAAGAGGTAACCTTAGTGGTTGCATCGGGATTTGTGTTGATTTCATCGAACTTATCGCAAGAAGCCAACAAGGTAGTTACCAATAACAACGATATGTATTTATTAATTCGTTTCATATTATTCTATCTTTTAAAAATCCAATTTTACATTAAAGCCTAAATAACGGGTGGACGGAGAACTTAGGTTATCGGAGTCACTGTCGGGATCGGTAAAGCGGAACTCTTTAGTCCATACAAACAGATTTTGTCCGACAAAGGCCAGTGTCAAACCTTTCATATGCAGTTTGTTGCAAACAGACTTAGGCATCTGATAGCTCAGCGAGAGGTCACGCAGTTTGAAGAACGTCTCGTCAAATACATTCTGACGTGTCACGGTACCTATATACGGGTTAGTACTCTTCATATACGACTCGTAAGATACTTGTACGTCGTTCGGAGCAAATACTCGGTCGTCATGGATAATTTTTCCGTTCGAATCGTAATCTACACTTCCGGAAACCACTTTCACTCCGGTACCTACAAAATTGGTCTTCTTATTCACCACCTCATCATATCGCCACTGATTGTCCGAATCAATATGTGCCCCGAGTTCCACATCGCCTGATTGGTTTTCGAGTGTGCCATACCTCCTACCCGTCCGTCAAGTGTAAAGGAGAGAGTGAAATTTTTATAAGTTATCGTATTCGTCCAGCCCCATATCCAATCAGGATATTCATAACCGATAACCGACTGGTAATCGCTCTGTTTAGGATAACCATTGTAATTGATAATATTTCCTTGAGGATCGCGTTCCCAATCGTAAATTCCGTACCAATCCCAACGTTTACCGACAGCTACCCAAGGCTTCTGTGTAGAATATACCGGGTCTATTTTGGTATAATACCAACGGTCACGTGACCAGTTGAAAGCCGACTCCCAGTTCCAGTCTCTTGTTCTGATAATATCGCCTGACAGGGTCAATTCTACCCCACGACCCACATATTCTTCATCAATGTTGATCAATGTAGACGTAAATCCGGAAGAGTTGCTGATGCCGGCACTACGAGTCAGATTGTAATAGAGCTTATTATAATAAGTAAAGTCTACTTTCAGACGATTTTTAAACATATGGACTGCCGTACCGATTTCATAAGAACGTGTAGCCGAAGGTTTCACCGCAACACCACGGATAGATGTGGGATAATATGCAGCACTCTCACCATTCCACAAATCGGTAGACACACTATAAGTATTGTTAGTATCATATACTCCCAGGTCACTCTTAGTTTGTGTCCATGCACCTCTCACTTTCCAGAAATCAATAAATTTAGGCATTGGGATAAACTGCGAAAGCACAACACTGCTGGCCACAGACGGATAGAAATAAGATCGTGTCTCCGACGGTAAGGAAGATGACCAGTCATTACGTCCCGTTACATCCAGAAATAAAGTACTCTTCCACGAAACAGAAGCTTTTGCATATACACTGGTCACCAGTTTTTTAGTAATACCACTGGTTGTTTTCAACGGGTCTACAGATGATTTCAATGAGTAATATCCCGGAATTTTCAGACCATTTTGTGTTTCAGCCAAAATATTATCACTCTTCCAATAATAAACGTTTCCACCCACGAAACCATCGACATTGAAATTACCGAATTTATGATCGGCAGACAGTATCAAGTCATTGTTTAAACTATATCCGCCTAAGCGTTGCAGACCATAATACCCCTGTTTATGCCAACCACCCACAGCACTTACAGCATTCCGCCACTCTTTTTTCTGTGAATACGAGTCCAGCCCCGAACGCAATGATAAGTTCAACCAAGGAGTAAAATCATAATTGGCAGAAAGATATCCGTTAATCAAATCATAATCGCTTGAACGCGTAATTTCGTTCGCAATGAAATATGGATTATCATACCATTTGGTATCCATCCAGTTCTGCTGTTCATCCTGTTTAATCCAGTAATTTTTATAGTCCCGTATATCATACTCAGCCCCTGACCATACCAACAAATTATAAAGGAAACCACTTCCACCATATCCGGCTCCCATATCGTTGGGGTAGAAACGTTTGTTATAAGTCAGACCTCCGTCAAAAGAAAATTTCTTCCATTTCATATCGCCCGATACTGAGTAAGTAATCTTATTCAATTTTTGATTCGGATACTGCCCTTTGTTATATACATGGGTCAATGAAGTACGTACGCTACCATATTTACCTTTCTGGGATACACTTACATTGTTGTTTGTCACCAAACTCAATCCTTGAAAGTTCTTTAAGTTATTTCTACCTTTCGAAACCAAAGGCATATCCACCCATTCGTGAGTATACGGATCATATTGCAATGCTGTACGTCCGATGTCCAGTTTGTCTCCCCATACATATCCTCCGGTGGAATAAGTCCCCTGCGACCCGGAACTATATGAAGTTTGTACCTCCGGCTTTCTCAGATATCCGGCTGCAAACATGGTACTGCTGTTTACAGTCACATTCAATCCTTCTTCCTTACCTTTTTTAGTGGTAATCATCACTGCACCGGCACCTCCACGGGCACCATAGAGTGCCGAAGCCGTAGCTCCTTTCAGGACATCAACCGATTCGATATCATCAGCTGCTATATCATTCAATCCCACATTACCATAAGGTACACCGTCGATAACTAACAGGGGGGCAGATGCACGCAACGAGAGTGAAGGAGCTGTATTGAACTCTGTACTGTTTTTTACATTCAATCCGGCAATCTTGCCCGTTAACGAAGTAGCAACATTCACTGTTTTTACAGCAGCCAGCCGATCTCCGTCCACTTTTTGCACGGCATACCCCAGAGCCTTCTCTTCGCGCTTGATACCTAATGCCGTTACAACAACCTCATCGAGCAGTTTCGTGTTCTCGGCCAACCGAACAGTAAGTGAAGTATTATTACCCACAGGAACTTCTTTGGTGATGTACCCGATATACGAAATGATAATTGAGCTTTTAGTTCCTACAGAAAGACTAAAGTTACCGTTGACATCTGTAATCGTCCCGTTTCCGGAATCCTTTTCTTTAATATTAGCTCCGATAATGGGCAAACCGGCCTCGTCAGTAACCAGTCCCTTTATCTTTTTAGTGGTCTGCTGTTGTGCAGCAGTCGTTTCCAAAATCTGTTTAGGAGACAGGATAATACTATTCTCCAATATTTTATAACCGATATCCGTACCGGCAAACAGCTGATTCAAAACTTGGCTGATCTCTTTTTGAGTACTTTTAATAGTCACACTCCGAGAGATATCCACCTGCTTATTATTATAGAAAAAGTGGTATTCCGACTGCTTCTCTATTTCATCCAGCACTTTCTGAAGACTGCTGTTGCTGACATTCAATGTCACACGTACTGACTGGCTATAACCCTTAGCCGCAAATGCCATACTGGCAAAGACAAACAACATGATCGCTGATAGTTTCATACACAAAGGTATTTTTTTCAGAAGCGAAAAGATATTCTGCCTCCCGAAAAATTGGAAGTTTAAGTAAATTGTCATAGATTTGTAGTGATTTTGATTTAAAAAATTCTATTAACCGCACAACTTGTCGCCAAACAAGCGGACGGTGGACTTTCATACAGGAAAATACGCCAATATTTTCCTGTATGTTTTTTTGTTTTAAGGTGGACGTGTTGTCATAGGTATCAGATTTTAAAAGTTTAATATTCAAATGGTCAATATAGCTCTATTTTCATTTTCTGCTGTATTGTCTGCTGTGTGTTATGTTCCAGTTCTATAAATCTATACTGTATGCCCGAAGCAAGCCTGAAGTGTTCAAGAATCAGAGGTAAGTGCTGTTCGCTGAATACTCCGGTAAATGAATTTCCATAAAGAGTAGAATCTTTTACGATAAACTCCACATGAAACCGCTTGGTAAGTATTTTCAAAGCCTCAGACAGCGGGGTATTCCTAAATACCACCTGACCGTCTTTCCAGGCCGTATAAGTTTTCACATAAGGTTTGTCGGTCCTCACTGTACGTGTTTTCGGATTATAGATAAACTCCTCATCAGGCTTCATCACAAAGGTCCGTTGCTTGTCACCCTCACCCAGAAATGACAATTTCACAGAGCCCGATACTAAGGTAGTTCTTACCACACTGTCCGTCCGATAAGCCTCTATATTGAACTCCGTACCCAAAACCTCAGTCTGAATACGGAAAGGCGTATTAACAATAAATCGCTTACTCTTATCTCTATGCACCTCAAAGTAAGCCTCTCCATCAAGTTCTACGTTACGTATATCTCCTGTGAACCTGGTAGGATGTTTAAGTGAAGATCCCGAGTTCAGCCAAACTTTAGTTCCATCCGGCAGATTCGCTTCAGCAACCATACCGGGATTTGTCCGTATCTCCACATACTCCACGGGGGAGTTTTTCAAAATCAGATAAAGGGTGGTGGCAAGCAGCGGCAAAGCTAAACAAGCAGCAATACGCTGCCCCCACACCATCCATGAAACTCTATGTTGATGTTTGTGTATTCGGTCCTTTACCTGATGGAAAGCCCCAACAGAATCTACATGCTTCATGTAGTTCAATGTATCGGCTGCCCGGTAAAGCTGAAAAATATCCCGTGCTGTCTTCGTATTCTCCTCCGAAGTAGCAATCCACTCTTCTACCTCCTTTTGTCTGTCAGCAGGAAGCTCCCCGGCAAAATAGCTTAAAAGAATTGACTCATTTATGTAATAGGATTCATCCATAATTCGTGCTTTTATAGATAAGACGAATGAAATCAGAAATCTCCTAACCTAAAAACGTATTTTTTTTGAAAAAAATATTATTTTTGCCCAAAACGAGGGTTTACATGCACAACAATACATCGCATACAACAAGCGACGAAATTCTTTTTTATCAGATACAACAGGGAAATGAAGACGCATTTGAAGCGCTGTTTCTCCGGCACTATCCCGCCTTGTGCGCTTACGCCAGGCTGTTTGTGGAACCGGACGACGGACAGGAGATTGTATCGGATGTAATGGTCTGGCTTTGGGAAAATAAAGAGATGCAGGCATTTGAAACTTCTTTGAAAAGTTACTTGTTCAAAGCTGTTAAAAATCGTTGCCTGACTCTTATCAATCGGAACGAAGTGAAACAAAGAATCGAAAAGATGATTTTCGACAATCTCCAATCACAGTATGATGATCCCGATTTCTACGTCATGCAAGAATTAACCGAGAAAATAGAAGAAGCTTTGGCACGACTCCCGGAAAATATCCGCGAAGCATTCGAGCTCAATCGTTTCCAGAATCTGACCTACAACGAAATAGCCGAACGCTTAGGAGTATCTCCCAAAACGATAGATTACCGGATTCAGCAGGCACTGAAACAACTGCGCATCGATCTGAAAGATTATCTGCCCGTCCTGCTATCCTTCCTGCTGCGTTAAAACAGCGGAGCATTCAGCAAATACTATACAGAAGTCCGGTAGGGTAAAGTAAACCAAAAAAGAGAGCCTTTACCAACCTCGGAGGTAACCCCGATCTCACCTCCCAGTTTTTCAATAATCATCCGGCTGATAGATAGTCCCAGCCCGGTACCTTGTATAAAAGGATTATATTTGACAAAACGTTCAAACACATGCTCACACTGTTCGGTAGACATGCCACAGCCTGTATCAGACACATAAAAATATAATGTTGCGGCATCTTTCAACCGATATCCCATCCGTATCTCCCCTCCGGAAGTGAACTTAATCGCATTGGTCAACAAATTAATAATGACTTGTGTCAGCCGATTCTTATCAGTATATAAAATACATTGGGGCAATTGTTCGTCAAAAGTTAGAACGAGTTCTTCCGATTTGATACGCAGTTTACCCACTTGTTCTATCTCCGACATCATTTGATTGACATCCGCACGGGTTATATGAAAATCATACATTCCGGACTCGATCTTCGACATATCCAGAATATCGCTGATCAGTTGAAGCAGAAGATCTGTATTGGTTTCAATGATATCGGCATATTCTTTCATCTCTTCTTTATCTTCTACCTGCGAAAGCAGGTTTGAAAAACCGACAATAGCATTCAGAGGGGTACGTATTTCATGACTCATATTCGCAAGAAAAGCTGATTTTAATTGATTAGCCTCCTCCGCTTTCAGACGCGCCTCTTCCAGGCGTTGATGAGTTTTCTTAAGAATATGAATATAAAAGCCAATGGCACCTGCTACCAGAAGCACAACAAATACCGTTAGTAAAATCTCCTTTTTATACTGCTCAAAGAAACTCATAGGAAGATTTACATATACAGCCCCTTCCGGATAAAGCGAAACAGGGATTTGGTAGGACTGCAAAGCCGGATAACAAAGATAAGCGGCCGGCTCACCCCCTAATGCAGACGGAATTTCGCGGGGTTGCTCTCCTTTCAACACACGTTCAATCAGTTGCAATAATGAATCTCCGAATGACTCCACCGATACATAATACCCTCCCGCAAATGTGTTATTGGATAAATCCTCAGCAGCCAGCAAAAACAGGGGAGAGTGCACAAATCGGGTAATAATCTCCTGAATATGATCAAACAAATAGTTATTGTCGTCTTGGTTATGCGATTCAAACCACGAATAATAAATCAATCCGGTGTTTTTATCATATCCGCTCAAAGTATCGAGCAGCATTTCAGTAGAAATATTTTTGGTTGACAACTGCTCCAGACTCAGCTCCGGGAAGTATCTGCCCACAGCCTGACTGACATCACCACGAACTGCCTCACTGATATATCGGTCATCGGATATAAAAGCAACTCGTTTCATCCCGGGCATCACTTGCCGCATCAGTTCGATAGTCTCTTTTACATAATACGTTTGCCCCAATGTAGTCACATTATATCCTTTGCGCCATTCTTTAGCCGGAACGGTATTGGTATCAGTCAACGGTTCGTGAGACAGCAAAACATCAAGTGTTGCCGGCAAGCGGTCCCGGGCATTAGTAATGATGACCGGCACATCTCTCCATTCATCATCAAAAAGCTCCCGACAGACAATCCATCCCGGGTCACCTATAAAAACAACCAATCGAGGAGGTATATCATGCTTTCGACGTAACTGTTCTACAATTGCAGTTGCCTCTTTACGGCTACAAAGGGCCGGTACAGACAGAGATTCGGCCGTTACGGAAATATCTTCCTTCTGCAATTCCTGATGTACATACCAATATATACTTTTTGCCCAGGGAAGATTAAAGTTAATAGAATTCAGAAACAACACATCTTCACCGGACCTGTCCTTGTGAGCCGATAGCCGACAGTTCATTCCTCCCAACAGAATCAGAAGGAAACAGAAGTATCTGAATTGTATTTGTTTCATTTGTAACGGTCGATTGCTAAAATCGGTGACAAAGGTATCATTATTATTCGTATACAGAAAAAGGCACCCTATTATTTTAGAGTGCCCTTTTATATTTATCTTCTAAAAAGACTTTCTTACGCGTTTTTCAGAGATGCAATACTCTCTTTGAGCGATTTAATGATACTTTCGGCATCAGCCTGTTTCTTGCGTTCCATTTCAATAACGGCAGCCGGTGCATTACTCACGAATTTCTCATTGCTGAGTTTCTTCAAAACGCCCTGCAAGAAGCCCTCTTTATGTTTCAGTTCGGCTTCCATACGTGCTATCTCAGCTTCCACATCGATCATATTACCCAAGGGGACTGCAAACTCAGTCGTTCCGATCATGAATGAAGAAGCTCCGTCAGCTTTTACATCCACTACCTGAATAGCAGACAAGTTACACATTTTAAAGATAACAGGGTTCATTTTCTCTACCGGGTTTACTCCTACCACTTGTAACTCAAGCGGTTCTTTCATTGCAATATTCTTTTGCAAACGGATGGCACGCACACTACTGATTATCTCTTTAGCCGTTTCGAATTGTTTCAAGAACTCCTCGTTCACTTCTCCGACTTCTGCCAACGGTTCTACCATCAGGCTTGCCCCCGGCTCACGCTCACGCAACTGCTGCCACAATTCTTCCGTGATAAATGGCATGAAGGGATGGAGCATAGCCAACAGACGTTCGAAAGCACTCAAAGTCATTGAATAGATAAATCCGTTTACAGGCTGTCCATAAGCCGGTTTCACGATTTCAAGCAACCATGAAGAAAATTCATCCCAGAACAGTTTATAAATCAGCATCAACGCTTCGCTCAAACGGTACTTGCTGAATAAATCGGCTACCTCAACTGCGGCAGCATCCAGTCTTTGGTCAAACCATTGTACAGCCAGGTGTGCATCCGCCGGAATATCGATTGTTCCCATTCCATTCTCCCAACCTTTCACCAGTCGGAAAGCATTCCATATTTTATTGCAGAAATTACGTCCCTGTTCGCAAAGTGCATCATCAAAAAGAATGTCGTTTCCGGCAGGAGCCGAAAGCATCATCCCCATACGTACACCATCTGCTCCGTATTTCTCTATCAACTCCAACGGATCCGGTGAGTTGCCGAGCGACTTGGACATTTTACGTCCCAATTTGTCGCGGACAATACCCGTAAAATATACATTTTTAAACGGCATTTTACCTTCATACTCATAGCCTGCCATAATCATGCGGGCCACCCAAAAGAAGATAATATCCGGACCGGTCACCAGGTCACTGGTAGGATAGTAATAGTTAATTTCTTCGTTACCCGGATTATTGATGCCATCGAACAAAGAAATAGGCCACAGCCAGGAAGAGAACCAAGTATCCAGACAATCTTCATCCTGACGAAGGTCAGCCATTGTCAGATGATCGTTTCCTGTTTTTTCTTTAGCCAATTTCAATGCTTCTTCGTCAGTAACGGCTACTACATATCCGCCTTCCGGAAGGAAGTAAGCCGGGATGCGGTGTCCCCACCACAACTGACGGCTGATACACCAGTCTTTGATGTTCTCCATCCAATGACGATAAGTATTTTTATATTTGGCAGGATAAAACTTAATCTCATCCTTCATCACCGGCTCAAGGGCAATCTGAGCCAAATGCTCCATCTTAAGGAACCACTGCATAGAGAGTTTAGGCTCTATCACTACATTGGTACGTTCAGAATAGCCGACTTTATTGGTATATGCCTCCGTCTTTTCAAGTAATCCGGCGGCTTCAAGATCTTTCTCAATCTGTTTGCGAACTTCAAAACGGTCCATACCGATATACATACCGGCAGCTTCGCTGATAGTCCCGTTATCATTGAAAATATCAATACTTGGCAAGTTATACTTCTCACCCAGCATATAGTCATTCACGTCATGTGCCGGAGTCACTTTCAGACATCCTGTACCGAATTCGATATCTACATAATCATCTTCAATCACTGGGATGACACGGCCTACCAGCGGAACAATAACCTTCTTACCTTTCAGGTGCTGATTTTTCGGGTCATTCGGATTGATACACATAGCGGTATCGCCCATAATCGTCTCCGGACGAGTAGTCGCAACAACGGCATAACTGTCTTCACCCTCTACCTTATATCTCAGATAATACAGCTTTCCATGCTCCTCTTTGTAAATCACCTCCTCGTCAGACAAAGCTGTCAATGCCTTCGGGTCCCAGTTTACCATACGCACGCCACGGTAAATAAGTCCCTTCTTGTAAAGGTCTACAAATACTTTCAGCACACTTTCGCTACGCTTTTCGTCCATAGTAAAAGCAGTACGGTCCCAGTCACAGGATGCCCCCAACTTACGGAGCTGTTTCAGGATAATCCCACCATGTTCATCTGTCCATGCCCAAGCATGCTTCAGAAACTCGTCACGAGTCAGATCAGTCTTTTTAATACCCTGTGCAGCCAACTTATTCACCACCTTTGCTTCGGTAGCGATAGAGGCATGGTCGGTTCCCGGCACCCAACAAGCATTCTTGCCTTCCATACGTGCACGACGAACGAGGATATCCTGAATGGTATTATTAAGCATGTGTCCCATATGCAGCACACCGGTGACGTTAGGGGGCGGAATAACGATGGTGTAAGGTTCACGTCCATCGGGTTTCGAACTGAATAATTTATGGTCCAGCCAATACTGATACCACTTTCCCTCCACGTCAGCAGGGTTGTACTTACTTGCTAATTCCATGTTGTATATATCTATTTTATTAGTTTATTGCGAAAGATTGGCGCAAAATTAATAAAAATAAGTAGAATATAGGGACAGGAATATGTACTTTTGTTCCTCGAAAGAAAGAAGTAGCAATGAAAAGCAAAAAGCGAGTCATACGGTACTCTGTTTTAGGAACTTTAATTATCCTTGTCTGGGTCACTCAGGCGATCCCGGCAATGGGAGAAGGATATGCACGCTCGGTCTATCCTGTTATCTCGTACGTCCTGTCCGGTTTTTCCAATTTCTTTCCTTTTGCTTTGGGTGACCTGTTCATAGCATTCAGTATTACAGGGATTATTCTTTATCCGGTATACGCACGCATCCGCCAAAAGTTAAGCTGGAAAACAATCCTGAGAAGGGATACGGAATATCTGGCATGGATCTATGTATGGTTTTACCTGGCATGGGGACTCAACTATTCGCAAAGAAACTTCTATGAGCGTACAGGGATACCATATATTACCTATACTCCGGAAAATTTTGACCACTTTGTAAACCAATACATCTATTTACTGAATGAATCATACGTTCCCATAACCCGGATCGACAAGGAAACCATCTGTAAAGAGGCAGTCAGCCAGTACAGTCTGATCAGTGACAGTCTCGGCGTACACCATCCTCCACACTCCATGCCACAGGTCAAAACAATGTTGTTCACTCCACTTATTTCAATGGTAGGAGTAACAGGAAGCATGGGACCGTTTTTCTGTGAGTTCACGCTGAATGGTGACTTGTTACCTCCACAATATCCGGCAACCTATACGCATGAACTGGCCCACTTATTGGGTATAACCAGTGAAGCGGAAGCCAACTTTTACGCCTATCAGGTCTGCACACGTTCTACAAATAGAGAAATCCGCTTTAGCGGTTACTTCTCTATCCTGGGACATGTGCTTGCTAATGCCCGCAGATTGATGACAAAAAATGAATACCGGGAATTATTCAGTCGGATACGTCCGGAAATCATCGAACTCGCCCGGAAGGATCAAGAGTATTGGATGGCTAAATATAGCCCGTTGATAGGTGATATTCAAGATTGGATATATGACTTATATCTGAAAGGAAACAAAATAGAAAGCGGACGGAAAAACTATTCGGAAGTCATCGGTCTGCTGATTTCATACAACGAATGGAAAAAAGAATCAAATAAAGAATAAACATGCATACAAGAGAAGAACAGATGGAAGCCTTCGGGCGCTTCCTGGATATACTCGACGAACTTCGGGTAAAATGTCCCTGGGATCGCAAACAGACCAACGAAAGTCTGCGCCCCAATACTATCGAAGAGACTTACGAATTGTGCGACGCATTGATGCGCGATGACAAAAAAGATATTTGTAAAGAGTTGGGAGATGTATTGCTGCACGTGGCCTTTTATGCAAAAATAGGCTCAGAAACCGGTGATTTCGACATGAAAGATGTTTGTGACAAACTCTGCGAAAAACTGATTTTCCGCCATCCACATGTTTTCGGAGAAGTAAAAGCCGACACAGCCGGACAAGTATCCGAAAACTGGGAACAGCTGAAACTAAAGGAAAAGGACGGAAATAAAACTGTATTAAGCGGAGTCCCTACTGCCCTACCCTCACTTATCAAAGCTTACCGGATGCAGGACAAAGCACGTAATGTAGGATTCGATTGGGAAGAAAAAGAGCAAGTCTGGGAAAAAGTCAAAGAAGAAATTGCAGAATTTCAGGTAGAAATAGCCCATATGGACAAAGATAAGGCGGAAGCCGAATTCGGTGATGTCATGTTCAGCCTCATCAACGCTGCCCGTCTCTACAAGATCAACCCGGACAATGCTTTAGAACGTACAAACCAAAAATTCATCCGCCGATTCAACTATCTGGAAGAACACACCATTAAGGAAGGCAAAAACCTGAAAGAGATGTCTCTCGCAGAAATGGATGCAATCTGGGATGAAGCCAAAAAGAAAGGACTGTAAAAAGTCCTCTCTCCTCTAAAAGGATAATACCAAAATTCCACTGCAAACTAACGGATTGCGCAGAGTATGTAATTGACGGATCAATAAATATCCCCAATTAGTGTTTATCTGTGCAATCCGTTAAGTCTGTGGTAAATTCTCCCGCTCTTGCAGGAGAGCAATTTTTCATTCTATTTTTTCTTTCCTTTGTTATCACGAACCCCTTTCAACAACTCTCGGTGAAAACGCATTTCTGCTCGCTGTATCAGATAAATTTTCTTACACGGAAGTATCTTTTTAAACTTCTCAAAATAAGTTTTATCCAGACGGTCTGAAGCGATACGGGCATCGTATACCCCTTCCAATATTTCTCCATATTGTGCGTCAGTGGTTTTATCATCTTTACCGCTACGAAGCAACTTCCAGGCCTCGTCATTCAGTTGTTTTTTCCGGTCCTGTAATTCAAAGTAAACCGGAAAGAACTTTGCTGCCTCTTCCTTAGTCAGACCGGCTTTTTCTGTTATAAATGCTCGTTGTTTGGCCCTGAATTCTTCGGGTGACAAATGTTGGTTAGGATCTCCCATGGCATTCAGTGCCGGGATACAACTACAAACTATAATCAATAGAATAATCAGTTTCTTCATTTTGCTTTATTAAATCAGTTTAGTTTACTTATTCAGCTGTAGCATCACTGAGATAGACGTACAAAGAGTAATCGTCCAGCATCGAGCGATCCAGTGCTACATCAATATATTCATCCAAAACAACTTCGGTTCCTGCATCATTTGCAGTCAGTTGATCATCCACCGTTGCCGGCTGGTGATTTGAAGAAGCCACACGGATAATCAATGCAGCTCCTATAAACATAGCCGCCATATAGAATAAAGGTTTCACCCTAGTCCACATTGTGGGTTGCTTCACTTCTTCAAAAGCAGGCTTCTCTTTTTCCGGAAGTTTACCCATCACCTCTGAAGTCAAGTTTTCAAAGTATCCCTCAGGTACTTTAAAGGAATTCTCCCTCCCCACTTTCTTCAATATGTTATCTTCTTCTTTCATACGTTCTTCTCCTCTCTTCTTCTTAGACATTATGCATATTAAAAGGTTTAATCAGCCTCCTCCAAAAACTTCTCGATTTTTTTCACGGCATGGTGATAAGAAGCTTTCAAAGCCCCCACCGAAGTGCCGAATATCTCCGACATCTCTTCATATTTCATTTCCTGATAATATTTCAGGTTGAACACCATCCGTTGCTTTTCAGGAAGGGTCAGCAATGCCTTCTGAAGCAATAACTCTGCCCGATCCCCCGAGAAGTAAGGATCGCTCTCCAGTTTCTGAGTCACGTCGGCCTCCGGATCGTCAATGGCAATTGTATTCATAGCCCGTTGTTTATTCAGGAAAGTGATACATTCGTTCAGGGCAATACGGTAAAGCCAGGTAGACAGCTTTGCCTCAGCCCGGAAATAGTCAATGTTTATCCATGCCTTAATGAAAGTATTTTGAAGAAGGTCATTGGCATCGTCATGTGAAAGTACCATCCGCCTGATCTGCCAGTATAATTGTTCGCTATACAGCGAAACGATCTGCTCAAATCCCTGCTTCTGTGTCCTCTCATCCTGAAGGAGTGCCAAAACCTCTCGTTCATTATAAGGGTTCATAGGTTCGTTTGTAATTCGTATATGTTATTTTAGACAATTCTATTCAACAAAGGTTTAATCGGTCTCCCGAAATTAAAGACTTATACACAAGTTTTCTTTTGCAAGTATAGTATCCGGAAAGATAGCCGAAGCTTCTTTCAGCAAAACATTTTCATCTTCGTAGCGGGCAGAGAAATGACCGATCACTAATCGCCGTACACCGGCTTCCACAGCTATCCGGCCGGCTTGGGCGGCTGTAGTATGGTACGTTTCTTTAGCACGTGCCAGTTCCGATTCGGCAAATGTAGCCTCATGAAAAAGCAAGTCAACACCTGAGATCTGTTCCGCAATCTCCCGCCGGAAAATCGTATCCGAGCAATAGGCATACCGTCTGGGAGGATCCGAGGGGCGGGTCAAGCGCGCATTAGCAATCACTTCTCCTTCCGGAGTTATGTAGTCTGCACCGTTCTTTATCCGATTCAGTTCATAGACCGGTACTTTATAGAAATCGATCATATCACGGATAATATGGTTCGGCCGGGCCTTTTCCGCAAACAAAAAGCCACAACAGGGAATACGGTGCTGGAGCGGGATGGTGGTGACTGTCATCGAACGGTCTTCATAAATCACCGACGCTTGTCTGGTGTCAAATTCATGGAAAATGACTTTATATGCCAACGTATGGCAAAAGAAATTAAGCATAGGAGCCAATAACTCCTCCAATCCTTTTGGAGAATGGATATGTAACTCTGCCGTGCGCCCCAATAACCCGAAAGTGGAAATAAGCCCCATCAATCCGAAGCAATGATCACCATGCAGATGCGAAATGAAGATATGGTTCAGCCGCGAAAATTTCAACCGCGACTTACGCAATTGCATCTGTGCCCCTTCTCCGCAATCGATCATAAAAAGTTTATCACGCAAGTTGACTACCTGCGAAGTGGCAAAATGCCGGGTAGTAGGCAATGCGGACCCACAACCCAATATATGTAATTCAAATTTTTCCATCTTTCAAACTGTATTTGCAAAGATAGACAATTAAAGTTCAGCGCAATGATTCAACATACAAAAAAATGAAGGGTATCCCATTGAATGAGATACCCTTCTATATCAATCTATGAAAGATTTGAATTACTTCTTACCTTCCAGCTGTTCTTTCAAAGCAGCCAAAGCATCGATATCACCCAAAGTAGTAGAAGCAGCCTGATTTTGGATAGCAGGAGTTTCTTCTCTCTTAGAAGATTTCTTTGCGTTAGAAGCAGCTTTCTTCTCAGCTCTTTCTTCCGCCTTGGCAACATCTTCGAAAATGCGGCTATGAGACAGGATGATTCTCTTAGCGTCTTTGTTGAACTCGATTACTTTGAATTCCAGTTTCTCGTCCATCTGAGCCTGTGAACCGTCTTCTTTAACGAGGTGTTTCGGAGTAGCGAAACCTTCAACGCCGTAAGGAAGAGCAACTACAGCACCCTTATCCAACATTTCGATGATTGTACCTTCATGTACAGAACCTACAGTAAATACTGTTTCAAATACATCCCAAGGATTTTCCTCAAGTTGTTTGTGACCAAGGCTCAGACGACGGTTTTCTTTATCGATTTCCAGTACCTGAACTTCAATATCAGCACCAATCTGAGTAAATTCTGACGGGTGTTTAACCTTCTTAGTCCAAGACAGGTCAGAGATGTGGATCAATCCGTCAACACCTTCTTCGATTTCTACGAATACACCGAAGTTAGTGAAGTTACGAACCTTAGCAGTATGTTTAGAACCTACAGGATATTTTTCTTCGATAGTTTCCCAAGGATCTTGTTTCAGTTGTTTGATACCCAAAGACATCTTACGTTCTTCACGATCCAGAGTCAGAACTACAGCTTCTACTTCGTCACCGACTTTCATGAAGTCCTGTGCAGAACGCAGGTGCTGTGACCATGACATTTCTGATACGTGGATCAGACCTTCAACACCCGGAGCGATTTCGATAAATGCACCGTAGTCAGCCATAACCACTACTTTACCTTTCACTTTGTCACCTACCTGGAGGTTCGGATCCAAAGCATCCCATGGGTGCGGAGTCAGTTGTTTCAGACCCAAAGCGATACGTTTCTTCTCGTCATCAAAGTCGAGGATAACTACGTTCAACTTCTGATCCAGCTCAACCACTTCCTTCGGATCGCTTACGCGGCCCCAAGACAGGTCAGTGATGTGGATCAATCCGTCTACGCCACCGAGGTCAATAAATACACCATAAGATGTGATATTCTTAACGGTTCCTTCAAGAACTTGTCCTTTTTCAAGTTTACCGATAATTTCTTTCTTCTGTTGTTCCAGTTCAGCTTCGATAAGAGCTTTGTGAGAAACAACCACGTTTTTGAATTCCTGGTTGATTTTAACAACTTTGAATTCCATTGTTTTGCCAACGAATACATCGTAGTCGCGGATCGGTTTCACGTCGATCTGAGAACCCGGCAAGAATGCTTCGATACCGAATACGTCAACAATCATACCACCCTTAGTGCGGCACTTGATGTAACCCTTGATAATTTCTTCATTTTCCAGAGCAGCATTAACGCGATCCCAAGAACGGGTAGCGCGGGCTTTTCTGTGAGACAGAACCAACTGTCCTTTTTTGTCTTCCTGGTTTTCGATGTATACTTCTACAGTGTCACCTACTTTCAGATCAGGATTGTAGCGGAATTCATTCAAAGGAATGATACCGTCTGATTTGTAACCGATGTTCACAACAACTTCACGTTTGTTCATTGCGATTACAGTTCCGTCAACAACCTCACGGTCATTTACTTTGTTAAGCGTACCGTCGTAAGCTTTTTCAAGTTCTTCGTGGCTGGCACCAGCGAAGCTCTCGCCGTTTTCATACGCATCCCAGTTGAAGTCTTCAATAGGAGCAACGTTCTTTAAGTTTTCCATTAATAATTAATTGTTTAGTAATTCTTTAATTAAATAAGACATTATATTGATTATATAAATCGGGCGCAAAGATAGAACTATTTTCTTGAATTAGAAAAGAATAGCAAAAAAAATATTAAAAAGAGCTACAATCGGTACGTCTCACATCAAGCTCTTTAAAGCCGCGATAGAATCGGATACATATCGGTTATCCGGTTCTATGGAACGCCAGTAACACAGATTGCCCAATAAACGCTTCAGATAAACCGGATCGGTGGAGCCAATATGCTCCTGATGACTGGCCAATCCTTTTGTCAGGACGTAATGCACATTCTTACGGATCTCCCTCTTTTTAGTTTTGGGAATTGTCATCTTCGTACCCGAACTAACTGATACTCCAGTGATTATCTTACGTTTATGCTCAGGCAGAAAACGGGTTTTCTTCACATTCATCGTAAACCCTTCCTCCCTGATAACCTGATCAATCCGTGACAAGACTTTATCCTTCGGCAGAAAATCTCCCGAAAAGGTCAGGTCATCGGCATACCTCGTATAGACCAACCCGTATTCATCAGCTAACGCCATCATTTTTTTATCCATCGGATAAGCAATAATATTGCTGAGAGCCGGACTTGTAGGCGCACCCTGCGGAAGGTACCTGTTACAGCAGCAGAGTTCCGCCAGTACTTTCGCTATAGGATGTGAATATCCCATCTCCCTGAATGTCGCCCTCACTCTGGGCGAACGTATGGAAGGGAAAAAGTCATGAAGATCTACTTTCAACACATTTTTTCGTCCCAAATGAACCCGTGCATTATCGGATACAGATTTACCAGGACAGAATCCGGTAACAGCAGGATGCACATTGGCTAACAATAAAACTCGTTGGTAAATGGTCTGCTGCATAACTCGCAACTGACCTTGGGGAGCTGTAATGATCCGGACACCTCCGCTTCTCTTCTTTATATAGAACTGGGTGTATTGCCTCGGAACATAATCCAGCACCTCTCTCAACGTGTCTTCTTTGACTCCAAGTAAACTGGCACACCAACTGACAGCTCCGGCATCGAACCGCTTTGAGCCGAAAGCCACGGCTTTCCTACCAAAAATATTCTTCAGGGACGAAACACTTTCCTTCTTCTCTTTAGCATAAGGATTCTCACCGGCATAGTTTCCGGCTTTCCATCTTTTATATCCTTCCTGGCCTTTACTTGAACGAATGATACTAAAAACCAGCCAACCGGTAACGACAATCACAATAGCTAAAAGTAGTTCCATCCTTATACCTTAATTAATATATAGAAGCAAGTAAAAAAGAGGATGAGAGTATTTACTTTTCTTTATTATGAGTATCTTAATAAAGAAATCCAGAAAGACCCTGAATTCACGAGGCGACTGCACCTCTTTTTTGCTAAATCTTTATCTCATCCTCTTACGGGCAAAGATAAAAATTTTCTCCTCCCCGACAAATAATAACAAGAATAAAATTAGCGGTTGAATAACTCAAACGTAAATTTACAGCCAACCTCGGTATACCTCCAGTTCTCACTTCCTACGAAAACGCCGAAATCGAAAATGTGAGTGCCGATTCCATATCCCAGTTCAATATAAGGCTGAAGATGGGGTACCGATAATATACTTGCATACAACCGTTCGTTTTGCACATAGCGTGTATACTTGATCAGATGCTTTAGAAGTAAAAAAGGAGCTTCATAGGTGAAATGCCCCCGTATGTACTTGCGTGAAGCATTGTACCAACGTCGGTCAAGAAGCTGAAATACTCCGCCAATTTCATCATTCCAACCTTCAGGAAGATTGCTACGGGTGAAATTATTAAAGTCAACAAAATACATTTCTTTCTGGTTAGTAAACATACCGAAACCAAAACGATAATAGATATTACGCATCAGTCCCAAAGGGATATGGTGTTGCAGGTCAAACTCCAGACGTTCATATTGCCCGGTGCTGCCAAACACCCCCTTGATACCCCTCTCCCAGTCTATTGAAAAAGTGGGGTATTTAGAACGCAGGTTGATCTTACGATGGCCGTTCATATAATAGTAAAGGCAAGGGGTCCACTCCAACCGGACCCGGGGAGCAAAGCTTAAATAGGTATTCCTGATTTTTCCCTGAATATCTTCGTTGGGAAGTTCCAGGCTCTTGGTCAATGGAACCAACTTGGAGGGTTTCACGGCTTTTCGTCTATGGGTGGAAAAGCCCACACTCAATTCCAGTCCATTAATAATTTCGATACTGTGCCTGAAGTTAAAATATAAGTCATAGAAATAATCCAGATGAATCTGGTTGAAATCGAATACACTATCCGGTATGGCCTTCAGGTCATCGAGCACATCACTGCTGTAAATCCGGTTTCCGTTACCAAAGTCCACGTGGAAGGTCCCCATTTTCTCGGGTAGATAATTAAATTCGGAATTGACAGACCAATAAAACTCCTTGCGCGTAAAGTTGTAACCCAACTTAGGCACCACACGCAACAGCCGGTCGTGCTTAAAAAGCCGGTTGTACTTAAACGATTGCCTGTAAGAAAGCCCGTTACTTCCACTGTAACTCAATAAGAAAGGATTGATTATGGGCGAGCACTTCACACTTCCCAAATTGGACAGATTCAATTTATAATCACTGATCAGCACATCTCCTACCTGTCCCCAGAACACCTGGCTCTTACTCTTTGGCTTGATATTGCGCTGAATGGTGTCTTTACGCAGCGCATCTTCCTCGTACAATTTACGCTCACTTTCCGACAAGGGAATAGGCCGTAATGTTTCAAAGTAGGCACTATCCGTATGATAAGAAGCAGTCTCACATTGCAGGTTGTAAGAGTCTGAAAGATCATATTTACTTTTTCCTTTTGTCCTTGCCCTCACTTTTTCTTTCCATTCATTCTGGTTTTCTTCAAGTACGATGTCATGGTAGTTGAGTGATGCCACATAAACCCCGTTGATACGATTACCCAAGAAATTAAACTGTCCCTCGACATTGTAGCTGACAGGCAGAAATTCATCATCTTCTCCAACTCCTCCCATCTTTATCAGACAACTGAACAGCAAAAGCTCCGACCTGCCGGAAAATCGTATCTCGCGGACACTCCATACATCACTGCTCACAATCATATACCCGCCCACCAACTGGTCGCTTTTGCTTTTGGGGATAAACCGTATCTTATACTGCCGGTTATCTGTCCCCCCCATAATGGAATCAATCAGATACTTATAATACTTCCGTCCATTTTTGGCCAAGGGCGAAAGCAACCGATCATAAAGCAGCGTAGACGAATAGAGGTTGATATTGAAATACTCCAGCATACCCGGCACTCCCCGGCTATTGTGTACCGTACCTACAGAGGCTTTCACTTTTTGGTCATAAATATTAGGAGCCGTAAAATGCAGGTCACTATATGTTTCCACCATATACTGGCGCACTCCTTTCTGAAGACGGAACATGGAAGGCACATACCGGAGAATAAAATTTTTGCGTTTGATGTCCATCGTACCTTTTATATAGAGGTCGGCTCGGTAGTCGGTCACCAACTTTTCATAAAACGGGGCAAAGGTCATCACATTATTTAAAATGGAATCGGCAGAAATCGGACGTTTGGTCTGAGGATCAAGAACAACGTTAGCCACTCCCTTTTGTGAAAAAGAGAGCAAGACAAGCCCAAACACCCATATCCATATCTTGTATCTCAAATAGTAATCTCCTTTATTCAAGGCAAATATAAAAAAAATCCGATTATACGACTAATAAATTAATGATTTATACGAATCCGATCTACCTTCTTAAAACAGGGTGTCATCTTAAAAAAGAGACTAATTATAGAAAATACCCCTATAAAAATAGGGGTTATCTCAGAAAAAACACATAATTTTGCGCCCAACAACCGATAAAAAAGGCACCATTATGTCAAAAATGAGATTTTTCGCATTACAAGAGCTATCTAACAGAAAGCCCTTAGAAGTTACCACTCCCTCAAACAAACTATCCGATTATTATGCCAGCCACGTATTCGACCGCAAGAAGATGCAGGAATATCTTCCCAAGGAAGCATACAAAGCAGTGGTAGACGCTACCGAAAAAGGTACACCCATCAGCCGTGAGATGGCCGATCTGATAGCCAATGGTATGAAAAGCTGGGCTAAATCGCTCAACGTGACACACTATACACACTGGTTTCAGCCACTGACGGACGGAACTGCCGAAAAGCACGATGGCTTTATCGAGTTTGGCGAAGACGGTGAAGTCATCGAACGCTTCTCCGGAAAATTACTGATCCAGCAAGAACCGGATGCTTCTTCCTTCCCCAACGGCGGAATCCGAAATACATTCGAAGCCCGCGGATATACAGCATGGGATGTATCCTCACCGGCTTTTGTGGTAGACACCACTCTTTGTATCCCGACAATCTTTATCTCCTATACGGGCGAAGCGCTCGACTACAAAACTCCGTTACTGAAAGCATTGGCCGCCGTTGACAAAGCTGCCACCGAAGTGTGCCAGCTTTTCGACAAAAACGTAACCCGCGTATTTACCAATCTGGGTTGGGAGCAGGAATATTTCCTGGTCGACACCTCTTTATATAATGCGCGTCCTGACCTCCGACTGACCGGACGTACCCTGATGGGACACTCTTCGGCTAAGGATCAGCAATTGGAAGATCATTACTTCGGCTCCATCCCTCCACGTGTCACAGCCTTTATGAAAGAGCTTGAAATAGAATGCCACAAACTGGGCATACCGGTGAAAACCCGTCACAACGAAGTAGCTCCCAACCAGTTTGAGTTGGCCCCCATTTTCGAAAACTGCAACCTGGCAAATGACCATAACCAGCTGGTGATGGATCTGATGAAGCGCATCGCACGCAAGCATCATTTCGCCGTACTCTTCCACGAAAAGCCATACAGCGGTGTCAATGGTTCGGGTAAACATAACAACTGGTCGCTTTGTACTGACACAGGTGTCAATCTCTTTGCACCGGGCAAGAACCCAAAAGGAAACATGTTGTTCCTCACCTTTCTGGTCAACGTGCTGATGATGGTTCACAAAAATCAGGACCTGTTGCGTGCTTCGATCATGAGCGCCGGAAACAGTCACCGTTTGGGAGCCAATGAAGCCCCTCCAGCCATCTTATCCATCTTCCTGGGTTCGCAACTGTCGGCTACTCTGGACGAAATTGTCCGCCAGGTGACCAATTCCAAAATGACTCCGGAAGAGAAGACTACCCTGAAACTGGGCATCGGACGTATCCCCGAAATCTTGCTCGATACTACCGACCGTAACCGCACCTCTCCATTCGCATTCACCGGAAACCGCTTTGAGTTCCGTGCCGCAGGTTCATCGGCCAACTGTGCCGCTGCCATGATTGCCATCAACGCTGCCATGGCCAACCAGTTGAACGAATTTAAAGCATCGGTAGACAAACTGATGGAAGAAGGCATTAGCAAGGATGAAGCCATCTTCCGCATCCTGAAGGAAAATATCATCGCCTCCGAACCCATCCGTTTCGAAGGGGACGGTTATTCGGAAGAGTGGAAGCAGGAAGCTGCTCGTCGCGGACTGACAAACATCTGCCACGTACCGGAAGCCCTGATGCACTACATGGACAACCAATCGAGAGCCGTACTGATCGGTGAACGCATCTTTAACGAAACCGAACTTGCCTGCCGCCTGGAAGTGGAACTTGAAAAGTACACCATGAAAGTACAGATCGAAAGTCGTGTATTGGGTGACTTGGCCATCAACCACATTGTCCCCATTGCTGTCAGCTATCAGAACCGCTTGCTGGAAAACCTTTGCAGAATGAAAGAGATCTTCCCAGCAGAAGAATACGAAATCATGAGTGCCGACCGGAAAGAGCTTATCAAAGAAATCTCGCACCGTGTGTCTGCCATCAAGGTACTGGTACGCGACATGACAGAGGCCCGCAAAGTGGCAAACCATAAAGAGAACTTTAAGGAAAAAGCATTTGCCTACGAAGAGACCGTACGTCCCTATCTGGAAAGCATACGCGATCATATTGACCACCTGGAAATGGAAATCGACGACGAAATCTGGCCGTTACCGAAGTATAGAGAACTACTATTCACAAAGTAAGCCCTATACTTTATAGAATAGGACTCTGTCAAAAGTCTTTTCACCACAGGTTACACAGATTATCACAGATTATCAATACTGATAATCAATGACTTAAAATTCACTCTGTGTTACTCTGTGGTGAGTTTCGACACACTTTCTTTTTTTATTTATAAATGTTCCACTACAAGCACTAATTCCTTCACCTTAAAACATCCCCATGTTTTACCATAAAACATCCGGATGTTTTACACAACAACATGGGGATGTTATCATCATAAACACCCGGATGTTTTAGATATAGAGATCAAAAGGTATACAAGGAACAGCCAAAGAATGCAATACAAAAGATACAGAGTTCACAGGCTTTTAATCATTTATGAATATATCTTCAAAAATATAGTTTCACTGTGCCCTCTCTACTTCTGTAATGAAAGAAATAAACCCTGCATACATCTGTGGAATCTGCGGTATTGCAATGCCAACATGGCAAACTTTTCCCAAAACTATTCCGTTTTTCATTTTTTCTTTCTACATTTGTGCTTTATAACACAGTTTTGCAGCAGTCATGGTAAAGATGAATTTGTCAGAAATAAACGTTCCCGAACGTATTGCAGAGATGTGGGCTCCTCTAAACGCAGAGCAGAGAGAGTTCCTGGCCAATAATTTCACTCTTCAGAATTACAAAAAGAACGAAACAATCTATTGCGAAGGCGAATCGCCTGCCTATCTGATGTGTCTCCTTAGCGGAAAAGTTAAAATCTACAAAGACGGTGTAGGAGGCAGAAGTCAGATTATCCGCATGATAAAACCTACGGAATATTTCGGTTACCGGGCTTATTTTGCCAAAGAAGACTATGTGACCGCTGCTTCCGCATTCGAACCTTCAACTATCTGCCTGATTCCCATGAGTGCCATCATGACACTGCTCGGCCAGAACAACGACCTGGCCATGTTTTTCATTCGCCAGTTGTCTGTTGACCTCGGTATTGCTGACGAAAGAACTGTGAACCTGACCCAGAAGCATATCCGCGGACGTCTGGCCGAATCGCTACTCTTCCTTAAAGAGAGTTACGGACTGGAGGAAGACGGCTCTACCCTGAGTATCTATCTGTCCCGTGAAGACCTGGCCAATCTGTCGAATATGACAACTTCCAATGCCATACGCACGTTGTCCAACTTCGCAACCGAACGCCTGATCACCATCGACGGAAGAAAAATCAAGATCATTGACGAAGAAAAGCTTAAGAAGATCAGCAAAATCGGTTAAGACGCTTCGTCACTATTTAATAACTTAACACATATTTATCAGACCATGAAAAAAGGAATTACTCTTCTTCTTTTGTCTCTACTTTTCATCGCCCCCGGATGTAAACAGTCAAAAGAAGCCATCGTGAACGAGTACAATATCGTTCCGTTGCCCAACCAAATGATTCCCCAACAGGGGCGATTTGAAATAAGTAAAAAAGTAAGAGTCATCACTACTGCTTGCACACCGGAAGTACAGACCATTGCCGACAGCCTTATCAACCGATTGAAGTTGACGTCCGGAATCACAATGAAACAGACTTTCGAAAACATAACGGACGAGCCCGTCATCCGCTTTGTCCCCCAGGACGGAATGCCCGAAGAAGGATATAAACTCTCGGTCACACCGCAGAATATCACTCTCAGCGCCTCCACCCCCAAGGGATTTTTCTATGCATTACAGACCCTTTACCAATTGCTTCCTCCCGCCGTATATGGCACAGAGAAAGTAAAAAACGCAGAATGGTCAGTGCCGGCTGTCGAGATAGAAGACGCCCCGCGCTTTGCATACCGCGGTATGATGCTGGACGTATGCCGCCACTTCTCTCCAGTGGAATATGTATATAAGTTCATTGACATGCTGGCCATGCATAAAATGAATACCTTCCACTGGCACCTGACCGATGATCAGGGATGGAGAATTGAAATCAAGAAATACCCGAAACTGACCGAGATAGGCTCCAAGCGCAAAGAGACACTGATAGACTATTATTATGTGAACTATCCGCAAATATTCGACGGCAAAGAGCATGGCGGATATTATACACAGGAACAGATCAAGGACATTGTAGACTATGCTGCCAGTAAATTCATCACTGTAATCCCTGAGATCGAAATGCCGGGACATGCAATAGCTGCCATCGCTTCTTATCCGGAGCTTTCGTGTACACCGGACAGTACATGCGATGTGACGGGAACCTGGGGCGTATTCGAAGAGGTATTCTGTCCTTCGGATACCACTTTCGAGTTCCTTGAAGGAGTGATGGACGAAGTAATGGATCTCTTCCCAAGCAAATATATCCACATAGGCGGTGACGAATGTCCGAAAACGGCCTGGATCAAAAGTGAATATTGCCAGTCACTGATTAAACAACTGGGACTGAAAGACGATGTCACTCCCAACGTTATTGACGGGAAGAAGCATACCAAAGAGGAGAAATTACAGAGTTACTTCATCACCCGCATGGAGAAATACCTGAACAGCAAAGGACGCAACATCATCGGGTGGGACGAAATCCTGGAGGGCGGGTTGGCCCCGAATGCTACCGTCATGTCCTGGCGGGGAGTAGAAGGCGGAATGAATGCAGCCAAAGCCGGTCACAACGCTATTATGACTCCGAATCCATACGCTTATCTGGATCAATATCAGGAAGAACCGGAGATAGCCCCCGTTACTATCGGCGGATATAATACACTTAAAAAAACCTACAGTTATAACCCGGTACCGGACGATGCAGACGACCTGGTAAAAAAACACATCATCGGAGTACAAGGCAACATTTGGACCGAATACATGCCGAGCGACAATAACCGCGACTATCAAGCCTTCCCGCGCGCAATAGCTATTGCCGAAACCGGTTGGACACTGAACGCAAACAAAAACTGGAATGACTTCTGCCAGCGCATGGTTGAAGATTTCCGGCGAATGGACGTGAAGAATGTAAAAGCCTGCCGTAATTTCTTCGACGTGAACATAAATACTCATGTAGACGAGAGTGATACGCTAAAAGTGATACTGGAAAGCTTTTATCCCAATGCGGAAATTCATTATACAACAGATGGAAGTACTCCAACCGTAGAATCACCCCTCTACAATCGCCCTTTCACCCTCTCGGGCGAAATTGAAGTGAAAGCAGCCGCTTTCAAAGACGGACAGATGCTGGGCAAGGTCACCGGAAAGAAACTGTACGGCAACCTGATCAGCGGAAAGAGCTTCACAGTCACTCCGGCCATTGGAGGTGCCAAAGGCGACATCTTTGGTGAAAATGACGTTCTCGGCACGGACATAAGTACCTTCGGGCTTACCAACGGTAAACGCGGGAACACCGCCTCTATGACTCCGTGGAGCGGATTCCGGATGGATGATAACTGCAAAGAGATGGTATTCATCGTCGAATTCGATAAGCCCACTACTGTCAGCAAAGTAGTCTTCGGTTCGCTATACAACCCTGCATCAGTTATCCTCCCTCCGAGTGTTGCCACCATCGAAACCTCTTCCGACGGACAAAAATACAGCAAAGTCGCAGAAGCTTCCTTCAAACGCAACTATCCGGAAAGAGGCAGAAAGGCATTTACAGACACCTTAGCCTTCGAACCGAGAGAAGTAACCTATCTCAAAGTCACCCTTCAGAATGGCGGTACTTTGCGAAACGGCATCGACTTCGTAAAAGACCCGGGCAGCAAAGAGGTGGTTCAGGCAAACCTGTATCTGGACGAAATTGAAGTATACTAATTTGTTTTTCCATCGATTGACGATTACATAAAAATAAATAATCCCAATTATCTTCTTCTCAATGTAATCTGTTAATCGGTGGTGAAATGAAAACTACCGGAAAAAGAACTTCATCTATCCGGATAAGTGATAAATATAAAACAGAATCAAGCCTGAGATGACTCTGATACAACATATAGAATTGAACAAGACGAATTTGTAGGGTGCCATAGGGGCTTGATCTCGCAAAATCAATAAAGAAATAAGAAGTTATAAAAAAACTACCGGACGCAACCAGCTCTCTCTTATTAAGCATGGTTGCGTCCGGTATATTAATAAACAATATCTTACGACTATCAGATCAATCCCTTCTCCGACAGATAACGCTCAGCCTCAATGGCAGCCTTACAGCCGCTTCCTGCAGCAGTAATAGCCTGGCGATAATGTGAATCGGCTACATCGCCAGCCGCAAACACTCCGGGAACCTTGGTACGGGGACTATCACCGTCAGTGATGATATATCCCACCTCATCAGTATCCAGGTAAGGTTTGAAAATGTCCGAATTAGGCTTATGACCGATGGCAAGGAAAAATCCGTCGATAGGCAGCGAATAACGTTCTTCGTCCGGTTCTTCCCAACGTTTTACGAGATTCATACCTTCTACACCGTTATCTCCAAAGAGTCCGACTACATTATGCTCGAAAAGGACTTCAATCTTATCGTGCTTCATCACACGCTCTTGCATGATCTTTGAAGCACGAAGATAGGGCTTGCGTACAACCAAATAGACTTTAGAAGCGAGTCCGGCCAGATAGATGGCTTCTTCGCAAGCGGTATCGCCACCACCCACAACAGCAACTACCTTTTTGCGATAAAAAAATCCGTCACAAGTAGCACAAGCACTGACCCCCATACCGGCATATCTCTTTTCATCATCCAAACCTAAGTATTTGGCTGTGGCACCGGTAGCGATAATCAATGAATCGGCTTCAATTACTTTTTCACCATCAATCGTGATTTTGTAGGGAGCTTGGCCAAGGTCGGAAGCAGTAGCGATTCCAAAACGGATATCGGCACCGAATCGTTCGGCCTGTGTACGAAGATCTTCCATCAATTGCGGTCCGCTGATTCCCTGAGGATAGCCCGGGAAATTTTCTACATCGGTAGTCGTGGTCAACTGTCCACCCGGTTGTATTCCTTCGTAAAGCACCGGTGACAAATTTGCACGTCCTGCATAAATAGCGGCTGTGTAGCCGGCTGGTCCTGAACCTATAATAAGGCATTTAATTCTTTCTGTTTCCATATTCCTATTTTACATTCTACGATTTATAATAAACGATCGAAGTTACTCCTCTTGACCTATCGGAGATCGATCACCTCGGCATGAGGATAGAGCTTCTTATCAAACACAAACATACTGTCGGCATATTTCAATCCAGCCTGATAGCTGGTCACCGTGATTTCGCTACGGCTCTTATCACGTTGTTCCATCAGAATGAAGAGTGGCTGGTAAGTGTCTTTACTGACATAAAGCACAATTCGTGATAAATCCCGTTTCTTGTCGGTAGCAGTCAGCACCACTTCATAAATCGATTTGCCACCAAAATTCTTCAGTGTTCCAAGCTTATAGCTGAAACCATGGCGATAAATCTGCAAAAGTGCGTACGGATTAAGACTTTGCAGTTCGACTCCGGTTGGATTGCTGATATTGACCTCGTCACTACCTGCCAGATAACTCCATTGGGTCTTGCCATCAAACCACGTGGTACCATCGTCCGTTTTCAGCACGAACTTCTCTCCCCTGAGTTCAATGACTCCGGCAAATTGTCCCGCCATCCGGCCTTTATTGAACACCATCACGTTGAATCCCGCACGAATACCCCCTGCTTTCTCAAATGTGGCTGCCGTTTTATCAAGCACAACCTTTGCCTGCATTTGTTGTTGCGCAAACACAGGCAAAGTCAGTAAAGCTATCCAAATGCTAATTATAATCTGCTTCATTGTATACACTCATTTAACGTTTGATTATTGAATATTGTTCAAACGCATTTCAAGGTCGTTCTCGTCAACACAAAGTACGTCGCGCGCCTTGCTTCCTTGCGAAGGACCCACAATGCCGGCCTTTTCAAGCTGATCCATCAAGCGTCCGGCACGGTTGTAGCCAATGGAGAATTTACGCTGTATCAACGAAGTTGACCCTTGCTGATGAATTACGATCAGGCGGGCAGCATCTTCAAACAAAGGATCGAGGCGCCCCATATCGACATCTCCCAGATCGCTTCCGCTGTCTTCGCTCACATATTCGGGCAGGAAGAAAGCGGTAGGATATCCTTGTTGGCGTGAAATATATTTGGTAATTTCTTCCACTTCCGGCGTATCGATAAAAGCACACTGCACACGCACCGGATCGGCCCCTTGCAAGAAAAGCATATCACCACGCCCAATCAGTTGATTGGCTCCCGGACGGTCAAGGATGGTACGTGAGTCCATCATGGCCGACACACGGAACGCAATACGCGCCGGGAAGTTGGCTTTGATAGTACCGGTAATGATATTTGTAGTCGGACGCTGGGTTGCAATAATCATGTGGATACCTACGGCACGTGCCAACTGCGCAATACGGGCAATCGGCAACTCGATCTCCTTGCCGGCAGTCATGATCAAGTCTCCGAACTCATCGATGACTACCACAATATAAGGCATAAATTTATGCCCTTTCTCCGGATTCAGGCGGCGGTTGATGAATTTCTCATTGTACTCTTTGATATTGCGTACATGTGCCATTTTCAACAGATCGTAACGACTGTCCATCTCTACACAGACTGAGTTGAGGGTCTGCACCACCTTGGTCACATCGGTGATGATAGCATCCTCACCATCGGGAAGCTTCGCGAGAAAATGATGCTCAATAACAGAATAAATACTGAACTCTACCTTTTTAGGATCCACCAGAACGAACTTCAGTTCGGCAGGATGCTTCTTGTAGAGCAATGAAGTGATGATGGCATTCAAACCGACAGATTTACCCTGTCCGGTAGCACCTGCCACCAGCACATGAGGCATTTTGCAAAGATCTACCATGAATACCTCGTTCGTAATGGTCTTACCAAGCGCAATGGGCAAATCGTATGTCGATTCCTGAAACTTCTTACTGCCGATGATGGACTGCCCCGAAACAATCTTAGGATTTGAATTAGGTACCTCGATACCGATTGTACCTTTTCCCGGTATAGGAGCTATAATACGGATACCCAAGGCAGAAAGGCTTAAAGCGATATCATCTTCCAACCCACGAATCTTTGAGATGCGCACTCCCTGTTCCGGAGTGATTTCGTAAAGAGTCACCGTAGGACCTACCGTAGCTTTAATCGTACTGATTTCAATACCAAAACTACGCAATGTATTAATGATACGGTCTTTATTTGCGTTCTGTTCCTCCATATTGATGGTAGGCTCACTATTTTCATAGTGCTTCATCAAATCGATAGTAGGGAAATGATAGTTTTCCAGATCCAATTTTGGATTATAGGGTTCGGTTTCCGTTCCCTGATAACTTTCGTCATCGGCAGCAGCCTCTATTTCAAACTCAGGCCCGTTATCTGCCGACTCTGCCCGAAAAGGGGGCACAGGATCAGGAGTTGTCTGTTCGAAAGTCATGGTGACATCACCATCGGTTGCCGTATTTCTGCTTTCCGTAACTATTGGAGACTCAGAAGGAGACTCGACAAGCAGATCGGCTACGGTAGGAGTTTCCACCTTCTTCACCGGTACCTCCTGACGGAAAGTGCGATTAACATCGAATTCCACTTCCTGAGGTTTCGGATTATCATATTCACGGGGATCGGAATCCTGCTTCACCTCTGAATGTTCTTCTTTTTGTTTGCGTTTCAGGAAACTAAGAGTGAAAAGCTTACGCAACCAGATGACTGTGCGAGCACTCATATATATAAGAAAACAAATGCCTGTCACCAAAAGAATAAGCCAAACACCGGGAATACCGACCTGCGAAATAAGCCAGTTACTGATATTATATCCATGCAATCCACCCAGATAAATGAATGAATCCTGATAATGATCCATAAAAATAAAGCCCAGGAAAACGGAAAACCAAATGAGCAACAGCGTACATCCGATGAACCACTTCCAAAGACGCACCACACGCACACGCATCAACTTCAATCCGGCTACAGCCAGATAAACCAAAATAAAGAAAGAGGAGACACCAAAACAGTCATTGATCAGATAACTTGCCAGTTGAGCTCCCCGGGAACCTGCATAGTTTTTTACATGATTATTCACAGCAGCAAGATCCTGGGCATTCCCGCTATCAATGATACTCTGGTCGGCTGCTCCGGTGAAAAAGAAGGAGGTAAAAGCCAGCAACAGATAGACTGAAAAGATGACCAATACCAATCCGATCACAAAGTGGATTGTTTCGTTTCTGAAGAAAGCCAAGTACTTATTTGTGGAAGCCGGCTTCTGTTCTGCTTCCTTATCTGATTTCTTTTTTGCCATGTGGATGAAGAATCTTAAGCTATATGATTAATGATGCAAAAGTAGTAAAAAAAAGAATTTCATTGGACTACCCACAACTTTTTCTTACCTTTGCGTTTCAATTCAAGCTGATATGAAAAAAGAAAGCCAAGTAATATTTGATAAGAATGTGGTAGAATTCGTTACGGTAGCTGCCGAGTTCTGCGCTTTTCTGGAACGTGCCGAAGGCATGAAACGTAGTATGTTTGTTGACACCACCCTGAAAATTCTTCCTTTACTTTATCTAAAAGCGTCCATGCTTCCGAAATGCGAAATGATAGGCGACGAAGCACCGGAAACATATGTGACGGAAGAAATATACGAAGTGTTGCGCATCAACCTGGCATCCGTATTGGCGGAAAAGGACGACTATCTGGAAGTATTCCTACCCGACATGGCTTACAGCGATGAACCCATCAAAAAGAATATTTCGGAAGACCTGGCCGATATCTATCAGGATATTAAAGATTTTATCTTTGTATTTCAACTGGGATTGAACGAGACGATGAATGACTCCCTTGCCATTTGCCAGGAAAACTTCGGACTCTTGTGGGGACAAAAACTGGTAAATACCATGCGTGCCCTGCATGACGTGAAATATAGTCCGAAGGCCCGGGGAGAAGACGAAGAGGAGGATGAATACGAACCCGAAAACAATGAAGACTGTCACTGTGAAGATGACGACTGCCATTGTCACGATCATGGCTGTCATTGCCACGACGATGAATAAACGAATATGATTTTAAAAAGAACCATAAGCAAAGAAGAGGTGAAGGAGATGCCCAAAGCGGCATTCCCCGGACGGATTCATGTAATACAAACTGAAAGTGAAGCGGAAAAAGCAGTGGCTTATCTGCAATCCCAGGCAATTCTGGGCATCGACAGCGAAACCCGTCCCTCATTCACCAAAGGACATTCCCATAAAGTAGCATTGCTCCAGATTTCATCTGACGAATGTTGCTTCCTGTTCCGCCTGAACATGACCGGGCTGACCCAACCCATCATAGAGTTGCTTGAAAATCCGGAAGTGATCAAAGTAGGACTCTCGTTGAAAGACGACTTTATGATGTTGCATAAACGGGCTCCTTTCAACCAGCAGGCATGCATCGAGTTGCAAGAGTATGTCCGTCCGTTCGGCATTCAGGATAAAAGCCTGCAAAAGATATACGGTATCTTATTCAGGGAAAAAATCTCAAAATCACAACGTCTTTCCAATTGGGAAGCAGATGTACTGACGGATGCCCAAAAGCAATATGCAGCTACAGACGCATGGGCTTGCCTCAACATATACCACCTACTGCAAGACCTAAAGCGTACGGGTAATTACGAACTGGCCCCGGAAGAAGAAACCGTAGAGACGGTGAAAGCAGGTTCGGATCAATGATAAAAATAAAAACAACATAATAAATTTATGCATAAAGTATATCTTAAACCCGGCAAAGAAGACTCACTGAAACGGTTCCATCCCTGGATTTTCTCCGGGGCCATTGCTCACTTCGACGGCGAACCCGAAGAAGGAGAAGTAGTGGAAGTGTATACCTCAAAAAAAGAATTCATAGCTAAAGGGCATTTCCAAATCGGAAGCATTGCCATACGTGTTCTTTCCTTTAAACAAGAAGAGATCGACCATGACTTCTGGAAACGCAAGTTGGAAGTGGCTTATGACATGCGACGCAGCATCGGCATCGCTACCAACCCGACTAACAACACTTACCGCCTGGTACACGGAGAAGGCGATAACCTGCCAGGACTTGTTATCGATGTTTATGCCCGGACCGCCGTAATGCAGGCACACTCTGCCGGCATGCACGTAGACCGCATGGCCATTGCCGAAGCATTGTCCGAAGTAATGGGCAACCAGATTGAAAACATCTACTATAAATCGGAAACGACTTTGCCATTCAAAGCGGACCTTTTTCCGGAAAACGGTTTCCTCAAAGGAGGAAGTAACGACAACATCGCTCAGGAATATGGATTAAAGTTCCATGTAGACTGGCTGAAAGGACAAAAAACGGGATTCTTCGTAGACCAACGCGAAAACCGTGCTTTGTTGGAACGTTATGCCAAAGACCGTTCGGTATTAAACATGTTCTGCTACACCGGCGGATTCTCCTTTTACGCCATGCGTGGAGGTGCCAAACAGGTACATTCGGTAGACAGTTCTGCCAAGGCCATTGATTTGACTAATAAAAATGTAGAATTAAATTTCCCGGGTGATACCCGTCATGCGGCTTTTGCAGAAGATGCTTTCAAATATCTCGACCGCATGGGCGACCAATACGATTTGATCATCCTCGATCCGCCGGCATTCGCCAAGCACAAAGACGCATTGCGCAACGCCCTCCAAGGTTATCGCAAACTTAATGCCAAAGCATTTGAGAAAATCAAACCGGGCGGTATCCTGTTCACCTTCTCTTGTTCACAGGTGGTGACCAAAGATAATTTCCGTACTGCTGTATTCACAGCAGCAGCCATGTCCGGTAGAAGTGTACGCATACTGCATCAGTTGACTCAACCAGCAGATCATCCGGTAAATATCTATCACCCGGAAGGCGAATATCTCAAAGGATTGGTACTGTATGTCGAATAATCGCCTTAATAGCATAAAAGCAGAAGCTACAAAGTTAATATGAGTTAACAAACAGAAGATTTTCACCAAATCATTATGTTCTATAACATAAAACCCTTTATCTTTGCAATGTGTTTTTCATGGTATTAGATTTAAGGTTAATAAAGATTGGCTGTCTGGGATAGATAGCCTTTTTTTTTGCCCATATATAAAGAGGAAATCTTAACATTCTGATTGTCAAACAATTAATTAAAGGTAGTAGAACGGATAAATAGCCGAAATAAACAAAAATAGCGGGTAACCTCTATTCTTATGTAGGCTGTTATGTAGGCAAAAAATTGGTCTACATGAGTACACGTAAAACCTAATTAAAATGTATTCGATCAACATTAAAGGAAAAGTGACCTCAAAAGACAAAAAACTGGTGAAACTGGAAATGATCTTCTTCCAAACAGGCTACAACAGAGTTTCTAAAGTGCTAAATATCACCGGTCCCATCAAAGACTGGGACAATGCGTCACAATCATTTATTTCCAAATCAAGCGATGCTATCAAAAAGAACAAGATGTTGCTTGATCTGAAATTAAAGTATCAGAAGATTGCGGAAGAATGGGAAGAGGAAGGACGTAAATGGAGTCCGGCCGAACTGGCACTTAGTCTTGATAAAAAGAAAGGGAAGGAAATGAAAGAGGAAGACCGTTCTCTGTCCGTTTCCCAGATGATTGATTATTTGATTAAAAAATTCTCTGAAAAGGAAAAAGAGAAAAACGGCAAGATTGTGAAAAGCCTGGCGAGTGTAAAGGACTATAAAATCATAAAGAAGGCTTTGGAAGAGTTCACACAAAAGAAATACAATAAACCATTATCCGTGTTTTATTTCAGTGACATAACAAAACAGTTCCTCTTGGATTTTGTTCTATATACACAAAAAAAAGGGATTGCCAATGGTAATAAAGCAGGCTTGAACCAGAAGTTGCGTAAACTAAGAGCCATAGTCAACTATGCCAAAGGGCTGAATATGCACGGTGCTGATCCGGAAATATTCGGCTGTGTGGAGGATAAGATGAAATGGCACAAGTTTGAACCGAGAACTGTTTCCAAGAGAGTGATACAGTTAATTGAGAATGTGGATAGAAGCTTGCTTACACTTAAAGAGGAATTTTGCTTGGATTTATTTCTTTTCAGTTATTACACAGGAGGTATGGCCAATGTGGATGTCTGCCATTTGACGTACAATATGATTCAAGGAAACCAGGTTATCTATGAACGGATGAAATTCCCGAAAATTGGAAAACCCTTGTTGATAGAGAAATCAAAACAAATTATTGAGAAATATGAAGGTCAAGGCATTGACAACTATGTATTCCCTGTATTCACAAAAAAACATACCACGGAGGCCAAAATGCGTAATAGAGTCATTCAAATCTCTAATAGAGTCAGCAAAACGTTGACTAAAGTTTGCAATATTCTGGATATAAAAGAGAATATAACTTGGTATTCCGCACGAGGTACATTTATCTCCCGTATGGTAGATGCCGGTTGTTCTCCGGCTGTTACGGCAGAACAAGCAGGAAACAGTGTTGCGGTAATCTTTAAGCACTATTACAAGTTTACCGAAGGCGAAACCTTATTGACAAAAATGAATTCTGTATTCTAAAGTAGCAACCAACAAGTTAGAATTTCCGGATATTTTAATGGATGAAGCCGGATTTGACAGGGCTATTGTTTTATTATTCGGGAAGTTTCGCTATCTTTGTTGCAATGAAGACGACAGGCTGGGTATGATTCCTGCCGTCTTCATACCCAGCCCGAAAATAGACGGGGGGATATACATATTGTACGTTCGCTGAACGTCTTGGTATAGATAAACTTGCACTTTTCAAAAAGGCAAGATGTATACGCAATGTTCATGCTGTGTATGCTTATATAAAATGAGTTCACGCTGTTCTTTTGGGTACAAGGCGAACATAACCATTAAAATATTATTGATATGAAACAAATTACTTTGTACGTGTACCAATCTATCGACGGTTGTCAGGCTTCTTCGGACAAGTATTTCGATACAGCGGTGGATGCCTCCGGTTGCGTGCTGATTGATGAAGAAACTTACCTGCGCATTTATATGAATCATTTGGGCTGGCCAATTACAGCGAAAGAGACTTTGGTTGTAACGAACAATGCTATCAACCTGACTGAGAATGAACGAGTGCAGTTTATTACAGGGGATGTAGTGGCAGAACTGCAGAGAATAAAAGAGGATGGCGACGGTACGGTGGTGGCTTACGGTGAGGAGATTGGAACTCTGCTTTTGGATAACGGGTTGGCGGACGAAATCACGGTAACGACCGTACCGATACTGGTCGGAGGTGATGAGAAAGCACTGAAATGCGGATTGAGTGACGGTGGAACCTGGATTGTGCGGTCGAACAAGATGCTGGTGGATGGTAAAATACGGACAGTGTACGGAAAGGTGTGATGACGAAATACAACAGAAATGTGTCATAATTTACCACAGATTACGCAGATGTACATAGACTAAATTTAACAAACAGATGATACTCTGTAATATTTGTCTGCGTAAATCCGTGTAATCTGTGAATATAATTTTTACACATTCTCTTGGGTTTTCAATAAATAATAAATAAAATAATGGACTATATACAATTATTCCGGTATTGGGAGTATAGTATTGTCCACTTAAAGATTAGGAATATCTCCTTGAAACGGGTTTGATAAGCAAGTCGATGTGCTCGTGTTCAAGAATATGCTTCATAGCCTTGTAGATGGGCATCTTCTCAATGCCAGCAATCTTTAGAGCTTCCATTTTAATGGTATTCTCAACCAGCTGTAAGTAGTCCTCCTCTTTCAGCTCAACATATTTTTGTGACTGGGATTTCAATTTTGCCATATCATTAATTGTCTTTATTATTTATTTCCGAAATCAGCAGGAATCTCGCCCCATAAGTGCTTGTCCCAATACAATACCTCTATATCCACTATCCTTGCTTCCATTACCTTGAGAAATATCTCCGCTTTCTGTAATGCCGGGCATGTGCGTGAGGAAGCGGTCTGTCTATTATTATACCATGTAATACCCGTTATACTGTCGGAATAGATTGTGTGCGGAGTCCCCGGATGCTCTAAAATATACTTGACAGCTGTCACAATACCGAGAAACTCCCCGATATTGTTTGTCCAATTGCCAATTGATTCCGAAAAGAGTTCCATTCCGGAAGAGAGGTCGACAGCCCGGAAGCGTGTCAATCTCTCTTTTGCCTTATGGGTACCATCGGTCGCTATGCCTACCTTTGGTTTTCCTTTCATTTGCTTCTTCCCGAATGTCCGTTTTTCGTGTGGATGAATCCGTCAGATTCCATGCGTCGTACCAAAGCCTGTGCTTGGTTTAGGTAATCGTTGATTACACTCTCCTGATGCCTGATATCCTTGCGCCCTTTGAGAATTTCCAATACACCGTCTATTGTACGGCTCATAGCACTCTTTCCGTCCTTGGGATCGAAGAAAATCTTTTTGTTGCCGAATGTCACAGTTACTTGATACAATGTTTTCGGGACAATTATTGTTTCCACATGCGCTTGAAACAAGACAGGGGTAGCAGCAACCACTACATATCCTTTGGCGTTGTGCATGGGTTTCAACTCTACCGAATAGAGGATGTTTGGCTCAATAGTTCCTTTCAGATCTTCTGAAAGAACACATATTTGTTTGCCAAATCTTGAGTCTTCACGAACTCCCATCAATTTACGTGTTTTGGAGTGGCGCGAAACGAATCCGATCAGTTCGCCTGTCCGCTCCGATTTCGCAAACTTCAGTTGCGATTTTTCCGATGTCATATTACAGGTCTTTCATATTCAATCTATTACTTTCAATTAACAATATGTCTTTAATAACTCACTTTATCATGCAAATATATATCAAATAAGCGTGTTGACAAAGTATTTTAATCATTAGTTTTCAGGTAATTATGTACGAATATATAGAGAAAGACTGCACTCAGTACAGTCTTTCTTCCTCTGTAAAATGGCTGAAACGTTCATCTGTATCAGAGGTTTGCAGAAGATAACGGCATTTCCAATATCGGTAAATCCGCCCACCGTTAGGTATATAGTAATTTATATCGTCAGCGTTCAGATATTGGTTTCCCTGTTCTGTGCCGTGATGCATCCATCTGGCACATCCCGGCAGATTAGGGTTGTCCCGGACATAAAAATCCATCTTCTCTTTCCCTGTCACGAAAATGTTATGTACGCGGATATCCTTGTCAATCGGAAACCTGTAAACATATAGGGCGAAGTCGCAAATATCCGTCTCCAAAAGATTGTTTCCAAAATGTATCGGGGCTTCCTTTTCCAGACTTTCAAAACCATTCCGTACGCTTGTCCGTGTGCATATTTCCGCAAACCGTTCATCTGTTACAGGTTCGGCTGTTGCATATACCACCCGGAAGCCATTGTTCGTACTGTCCCTGACCATGACATGGGCCACTATCTCGGAAGATTTGTTGATACTGTTGTCCATTGGATCAGTCTTATCGGGAATACACATCCGTAACAGCCCTACCACAATGACAAGAAATACCAATATCGCCCGTGGACCGATTGTAGTTGTCATGAAAACAAACTCATCAGCCTGCTTTCTTAACTGTTTCATAGAATTTTGAGGATGTGGCGGCCGGATGCACCCCGGAACTCGGACACGCATACTTCATGTCCTGCATCCAACAACCGGTTTCGACATTCCTCCATGGCAGTATCTGATATCCTGACAGCAGGAATATTCGCCGCCGTCATCTTGAAAAGAGGCGCTACCATGATCCGGGAAATCGTTTCGGCGTCTTCAAAATACGCTTCGTATGAATCACCTACATGGAAAAGGGTAATGGTTTCCACGCCATGCTTTTCTTTCATACCTCCGTAACACTGACGGATAATCTGTTCCTTTTTCATATAATATATGTGTATGGTTTGGTGTCTGCCAAACATAAAAAGTACCTGCAACCAATTCAGTTGTTGGGAGTTCATCCGAAAGGTATATACAGACTTTTTTATTGGACAAATATACAATAAATTGCGGACTCGCCCCACTTTTTATAAGCGGAACTATTCTCTCATTTTCACCTCCTTTTTTCAAACTCCTCACTGATGGTTTTAACGAATTGTTCATATTGTCTATCCTATGGCTTTTACTACAGGCCTTACCATGGAACAGAGGTGTAAAAAGTAGCCCAAGTTCTCGCTTATAGAAAATCCACCAATAAGGACAGCGCCTGCTTTAATACGACAATATTTTCCGTACATAGCGTAATCACCCGTGGTTTTGATAAGGCCATATCTCGGTAACAGTTCCGGTAGCGTGTCAAGTATCGGGCGTATGACCTCTTTTAGAAAGCTCGGACTTTCTTCCGTTCTCTTCCTCCCGCTTCCTTTTCTGTCGGTATTGCTTCCTTCCGTATGATAAAAAGCCTCAAAACGTTTACGGTATTTTTCTGTCAGTTCTTTAACACCTGTTTCCATCGTTTTAATTATACTCTGCAAGCCATTCGTCCAGTGTCATGGAATCTTCAAATCCGTACTCTTCAATCCGCACGTAACCATTTTCTCCCATGACCAGCTTTTCTCTTGTAAGGATTGTTCCGGCACGGTTTACCATTACCTCCGGTTCAATGGTCGCAAAACGCCCGCCGTCATCCGACTCCCGGATATCATACGCATGCAGTCCTTCCGGCACGGCATTGCGGTCAATCTTGAAATTGGTGAACAATGCCGGTATACCGTTGACAGTCATAGAGTCAAAGTTCTCGTCTTGAATATTTCTTTGGGTAATCATATTAAATTGTTTTGTGGTTATTACTTATGCTCGGGAAGTTCAATGGCCCGAACCCAATTATCCTGGTCATTGAACATCTCGTCATTGATTCTTGCCGTGAACTCCAGCGGTGTCATCTTTTCAACCTCTGTATGCGGGTTGTTCTCGTAATCGAAAATGATCTCCTTGTCAGGAGCGTCACGCCCGAAATCATCCATAGGGAAAGAGAACACCCACACCTCTTTGACCTCATCTTTCCCGAGAAATCGTTTCAGGTTGTCCGTGTAAGCCGAACATCTGTCCCAGCCAGAGTCCACGAAAGCGGAGATCTCCGCCTCCGTTTTATCCGTGCTTTCTTTCAGGAAAGCGACGGCGTTCTGTTTCCAGAGTTTCTGCCCGACGCATAGTTCCAGATACCGTTCCCAGACGGTAACCAGCCAGTCGATATTGATTTCGTAAAGATGACGGCAGGGGAAACGCTCCCGGCTGTCGGGATTATAGAGCATGCAGCTCCCGTCCGACCTGATCTCTTCCAGCTTGTACGCGGTATATACCGGTATGCCGTGATGTTCATCGTCCTCGCCTTCCTCCTCGACATAGACCGTGTGGGGCAGCAAGCCCTCCGGCATTTTTGGAATCGCCCTGAGATTGGCGATAATCTCCTGTTCCAGTTCTTTCTGTTTTTCCTGTAATTTCATTTTCTGTCAGTATTTAATTGGATTTTGCCTTCTTTGAATAACTTCTGTTTGTAGCGCCGGTATTCACGGATAATTTCAGTGTGCTTTTTTCGGTCAGGCTTGTACAGCCCCTTCGCTTTGCGCTTATTCAGCAGCTCCCTGTTACGCTTCTCCCTTTCGGGATTCACGATGAACGTAATCAGGCGGCGGCTTACACCGTACTCGCGTGCCAGCTGGCGCTGACTGACATCTTCCGTCATGTAACGGTGGAAAATCTCTGCCCGCTGTTCGGGTGTCAGTTTTTGCCTGCGGTCATACCGTGTCCCGCAAATGGTTATTCCCGTGCTTCTGTATGGCATGGCTGTGTCTGTTTATCGTTTGCATTCCATGAATAAAAGTCGTAATAGCCTGATTTTTTTTACAGTTCATATCTATTTGATTTTGATTTAATTCTTGACCAAACAGCATTTCCGTTGTATATCAACTCATTTACGCTGAATTGCCCATTAGTGTACAGAGGAGTACTTCCAAACGCATCTATATTTCCGTCCATTTTCTTATTACCACAGATGTATATTTGAATTTTACCGGACTTCTTCGCCTCTTTAAGTAAAGCGGAAACACTTTCATCATTAACGCAGTGCCTACATTTTCCGTTTATCCATACAGATATGGAAGTTACTTCTTTTTCATAAGCACATCCCATTCCATCGGAGGCATGTGCTACTAAAACATCTTTATTCATTACTAAATTATTTATATCTTTTTCTTTCATGTCATTTGAGAGTTTCTTGTCACAAACAAGTTATCGTTGGTCCTGAGTCAATGTCAATTCCAATCGAAGCGTACTTTATAGGGAAGTAATATTCAACACCCTTACCATTAGCCATATAATAGTGGAGATTTTCCTCTTTTATCCAACACTCACGTACCGGAGAGTTATTAATACTTACTATCCTGTTGAGATTGATTTTTACCTTTTCTTTCTTGTCCTGAACGGCCAACTTAGTTTCTTCATTTTCGCCTTCGATTGCATCTTGAATTTGTGTGTCAAGGCCAATCGGCGGTAATGTGATTTTTGTAGTTTGTATTTTCATTTTTAATTCTTTTGTTGTGTATTAATCGATAAATGCAACCATTCGGGCAAATAGGATTGGGAATAATCTGTTTCTCCATGATTAAATTCATTCCTGTTTTTAATACTTCTGATTCCATACTTTATCTCCTTTTTGTTCGTATTTAAACTAAAACATTGATATATCGGCAGGCCATTTTTCCACGTCCGTATCTATAAGCATATGCGTGTATTTATCCGACGGGTATTTCTTTTGTGCCTTAAAAGTCGCTTCGATATAATTTTCCGCTTCTACAATCAAGTGTGGCATCTCATCTATATAATCTCTATAAGTATCTCCGTCCTTGTCGGTTATCCACTTATATTTAAAAATCTCAAAGGTATAATGTGCCATTCATTTCTATGTATTAGTGAACTTATACCGTTGAGAAAATTCCCAACAGATCTTCGGCGGTCAGGGGACGGAGGGAAACGGCGTTGAATTCCTGGACGTCGTCCTCGTGTATATCCCGCACCCCTACGGTCGGATTCTCGCTACTCGGCCGTAAGTATATGACTTCAAGCAGCATTTCCTTGCGGTAAGCCGCTGGTCCGTCTCCAAAACTTCGGCGTATCGAACCGACCGTCTCGTCCGTCAGGCGTACGAAATCCCCGGTGCGGAATGATGGTGCCGGACTCGTGACGGGAGCCGGCATCTGCCGGCCCCTATGTCCTTCCAGGTCTTCCACTGCCATTGCGTAGGCCCTATATTCCGCTTCAGTCCCGAATTGCCTGGTTATCACGTGACCGCCGGAGTCGGCGGTATTCTCTTCCGGCGGGATGATCCCGGTTTTCTTGTATATGCTTACGGTGTCCTTACCGGGCAAAAGTGTCACTGTTATCATGATCGTGGCAATCGTTTTTTATGACAAGTGAAAATCCATATCCTTTTCCTCGAAATCGGTCAGGTGTTCTTTATTGTATTCCTCTATGACCGTTGCGGGAATATATGTTTCACCGCTTATCTCGAACTTTCCCCGCGCCAACAGCTGCGCGAGCGTATCCACATGACCTTTCAGTATTTTTTCGATTTCCTCACGCTTGCCTGTTACCGTGGCACCAAGGCGCATCCATACTGACTCTTCACACTGGGTGTCCGTATCTTCCGGTTCGTCCTCATGACGTATGATCTGGTAATCGCTCCAGCCGTCACCGTCATTCAACCCGGCGACATAGGCGTTATATTCTTCAAGAGTTTTGAACTCTTTCTCGTCCACGACACCCCCGTTGTCCATCAGCCATTCCTCGGAAGGCAGTTCCTTGCTCTCGTCATATTTTCTTACGGCATCCTCGCCAAAAATCATGGTTATCTTTATCATATGTCTTTTTGTTTTGAATGGTTTATTTGTATAATCTTTCTTTTCTACGCTCTTTCAGGGTATTCCGGAGATATTTCATGAGCTTTCCGCAAGGACACAGGGCATGTTCCCGCTGGCGGGCATAGCTCAGGTCACCGTTGGAGAGAATCATGCCTTCGGCATTGAGACAGAGATCGCCATAAACGTAGTTCTCCTCCGTAAGGTAAATCCTATGAACGGGATTCGGATGTCCCTCCGTACTGCGACCTTCCCGGAAAAGGAAGATCCGTTCGGCCTGTCCCCTGACTCCGAAAAAGGGATACGGGGAAAGTGCCGCGAGCGTGGCGGCATGCTCTGCCGGATCATGGAAACGGTCGTCGCTCATTTCGAGCATGTGGCCGGAGTCCTGCTCCTTTTCCTCCTGGTACTCGTACAGCGCGGCACAGGCTTCTATGAATTCCTCCGAACGGGATGTGGCAGAGCCGTTGGTTACGATATAAAAGTCATTGACAGTAATGCCGTAGGCGCGTACCCGATCAAGGATATGGCGGATGGCCCGGACGTTAAGCGAAGGCTCGCCGCCCGTGATGTTGAAATGGTGGATATGCCTGACATGCCGCAGCAGGTTGCTTATATGTTTCAAAGGGATATCCACGGGCTCGGCATCTCCTCGCATGCAGTGGGCACAGCACATGTTGCAGCGCCGGGTAATCTCGATACAAAGATTTTTAATATAGAGTTCTTTCATGAGATGTTTTATAGATTTTCGACCAATTCACAGAAAGCCTCAAAGAGTGCCCCGGTGTGTAAATCCTTGGCCGGAACCTTGCGGATATCCCCGCTTTCGTAATCCAGTTCGGCATACAATTCCCCGTTGTCCACCGTAAAACCGTAAACGCAGCAGGGGTCATGGTCCTCGTCGCAAACCTGTACGGAATACCCCTCGACGGAAAACTCCCCGTCATCGAAACGGGAGACGATTTTCCGCATCAGTTCCAGCATGTCTTTTTCCAGCATACGGTAATGTTGGCCCAGTTTGTCAAGCTGCAACCGGTCTTCTTCCGATACCGGACAGGCAATCTCCACGTGTTCCGACGGCAACTCGAAAGTCTCCTTTCCGTCACCTATTTTCACGATATTTTTGACGTAATCTACGGCAAGCACATCGTACTCGCCGGATTTTTCTCGGGCGGGATCGTCCCACCACACTTTTTGTCCTTTTTTGATGGTCGTTGTCATTTGATATTCTATTATTCTTGTTCCTGAAATGAATTCCTTACAGGATTTCAAGTTCGGCTGCGTAGACTTCCGCCTCACTTACCCCGTCACCGATCAGGATGATGCGGTCGTCGAATTCCTCCAGAGCTTCCAAATCTTCGTCTGTGAGGTCCGCATATCTCTCTTCAAAGGCATCATAGACCTTGTATTCCCCGAAAGTTTCACCGGCAGGGTCATTCCAGAAGACTTTTTGTCCTTTTTCAAATTTTCTCATTGCCCCGGTATTTCAATCAAAGTAAACGGAATCCCATTCCGTCCAGTAACACTCTCCGTCCGCTTCGTCCGCGTGGCTCAGGTCTTCGTCCATCTGAGCCTTGTCCCCGTGGTAAAGGGCGAGCGCGCACTCGTCGGAACAGGCGAATTCCCCGCCCAGATAATATCCTTCTTTCATGGGTTTCCCGCAATGGTCGCAGCGGCGGACATTCTCATCGTCAGGTTCAGGTGTTGTCGCCACAATCCCGTCCGCCGTTTCCGCAGCGTTTCCAGGTCCGCGCAGGGCCGGTTCCATAGCTGTAATTTCATCTTTGCCCTGTCCCTTCCGGAAATCAAGGCTGCCTTCATAATGGCCTGCAAGTATTGTCCTTTCTATATCTTTGTTCATAGTTCTGAATTTTTGCCCGTTTTACAATTCTCATATTGTCATAGCCGGTCTGCCTCAATTCATCCAGCAGGCCGGCATATTCCTTTTCCGTTACCGGTTTGGTCGTGGCGACGACATGGCTGTAATCCGCCGCGCCATGCTGGCCGACGTGCATGTAGGAGGTTGCCTCACCCCGCCGTCCGCTCCACGGTATGTCCGGGAACAGGGCGATGACCTGTCCGTCGGGATAGCGTCTAAAGACCATCCTCGTCATTTCGTCCGCAGATTTCCGTGTCGATTTCATAATCCCCGTATTTTTTGAATTCGTAATCTATTTCGCTGATGATTTCGTCAACCTCTTCGTCAGTTATTTCATCGACTTTCGGGTTGTCGATATCAAGCCGTACAGTCAGGTAAATGGTTCTTGTTGCCATTGTATCGTATATTATTAGTGTAACAAAGCCGGCCTATGACAGGCCGACGGTATATTTCTCTATCAGCCGTTTCCGGTACGCCTTGTCCTTTCCGGCGGCAAGGCTTGCCAGCTTGCGGATATTCCGGTTGGCTTTTTCCGCCACCTGTTCTACTGTCGGTCCGGGAATCATGAAATCACGACATCCGGTACCGCAATACCGCTGCTTCCCCTTGACCGTCCTGCCACAGGCCGGACATCGACGCTTGCCGTCACGTTCCAGTACTTCCAGAATATTGGCATGAATGCCTTCCCACCATTCAATACGGTCTATGTCATAATCGTAGACGGTTATCGTGTTCCCGAAACTACGGGCTTCGACCTCAACGGCAATGCCCTCATCTTCAAGGCAAACCTTCAATACCGGGTCTTCGTTAGGCTCACAGTGCCTGTCATACCAGATGATATAGGTGGGATCCTCCAGTTCGCCGGGTTCTCCCAGACAGAGTTCCGTAAGGCGGTTGCTCGTCAGGATATTGCGGATTGCAGTCTGTAAATTTTCAATGCTGTTCATCGATGCTTGGTTTTATGGTTATTCATTCGATTGTCAATTCATTTGGGAGGCGTAGCCGATAAACTGAAAGATATCGGCATACTGCTCACTGTATATGTAAAAACCGCTCCGTTTCTCACCGGTTTCTGCATCTATTCCGTCGGCATGAAGGTATTGCCCGTTTGTCAGGTATACGTCGGTGAGTTTAATACGGGGCGTGTCGTGCTTCCCGTACAGGGTTGTCGTGACAGGGAAGTTGTTGTCATCGAGTTCCTCCTCTTCCGTGAGGCCGAGCGATACGCGGCCGTATCGTTTTAGAAATTCGAGCATGAATTTCAGCATGGCCTGCCCGGCCTCGTGCAGCCGTTCGTCGATAAAGGCGTACTGGACGGCGAACAGGTGCAGCTCGTCGGCACTCATTTTGTCCGGGGCTTTACCCGGCTCCGCATTGTCTTTCTGTATTTTATCCATATCTGTCATGTTATTGGTTTCATGTTTCCAGCAGGGTAAAGGAGACGGTCAGTATCACTTTCCCGTCACCCAGGCTGAAGACTTCCAGGCAGTCGTTCCGGATAGTCCTTTTCAGGATATTGCCCCGGTATCGGGAATTGCGTACCTTGAAGGTAAAATCATCAATGAACGAGCTGATGCAATGAAGCACGTGGTCGAATTCTTCCTTGCCGTACCGTTCCGTTTCAGGGAAGACGCCTTTCAGATGCGCCCGCAGGCCCAATATATAGCTTGGGGTCTTGTTCGTGATCTTCCTCGAGTATGTAATTCTGTATTTCCTGTCCATGATGTACCGTTCCATTTAACCGTTATCGTCATACCAGCCCCCGATATCATCGAAATAGCCGTTCGAGTCCCATTCTTCCAGCAAGGTGGTCGGATACGTCCATTCAAGGCTGTAAAACAGGTCCTGGCACACCTCTTCATTACCCTTGCACAGGGCGAGCAGTGAGTTATGCGTGAAACAGCCGTTACTGCTCTCCGGTACACGCCAGCCCTCATGGTCTTCTGCCGCGTATTCAGGTATATAGCACACTTCATCGGGGCGGTAGAGAAAGGCATCCTCGTTCTTGTAGATGTTTCCTTCCCCTCCGTATTCCAGTTCATAGAATACACCTTCCGGCGTTTCTATCCTTTTGCCAATTTCTATCATAGCGTTATCGTTTCGTGGGTATATATAATCACCATCCGGGAGGACAGCACCTTGTCGCGTACCGTGGGGTTGGCGATTGCCCAATCGGAATGGAAGCGCATGTCCGGAATGGATGCGGTGTCCACAATATCGCCCTCGTTTTCCAAATGGAGGTAATCCGGCTGGTACAGGTCGCAAAGATATTTACCGTCCGTGTCGCTGACGGCGTATATCCTGCCGTCGAGTGCAGCCGCCATTTCCTCCTCGCTGCGGTAGACCAGCAGGTATTTACAGCCGGCCTTCATCTCTTCCGCAATCCGCTTATGCAGCTCTTCGGGGGATAATTCACGCAGTCTCGACACGACCGCCCCGATACTTTCCACGGCATCGTAGCTGTCCAGGGCATCATGGCAGGTCGTTTCAAACTCCTCTTTCGGGCGACCCGCAAAATTGATGGTACGGACTTCCTGCCTGTGCCCGCCGAGCAGGTAAAAGGGCGTGCCGTTCCATTGTTCCTTTCTGACAGAGAGCGGCCGGGAACACTCCCGTGTCTGCCGGTTCACAGTGGCATACAGTTCCAGACTTTCCCCGCATTCCATATGCAGGATATGCCGGGCGAACTCCGCGAACGTCATGATTTTGATTCCTTCCCCGTTTGCCGTGAAGAAATCCTGTCTTGTCTGTTTCATAAATCCGTTTCTTTAAGAGTAGGTAATCGTTTTGTATAAGGGGTGGAATATTCACCTCGTTGTGAAAAAAAAGACCGCCGCAGCCGTAGCCGCGACGGCCCGTCATCATTATGGCATGTGATGAACAGGTTCTGTTTCCGTTATTCGTCTTCGTAGTATGGTACACCGTGCCTAACCAGTGCTTTTTCCATTTCTTCCCACCAGATTTCACTATGGCGGTCGTTGTTAAAATCGATGGACTCGCCTTCACCGAGCCGCAGCCGGTCGCGGGTCTCCATTTCCGTTTCGTACACAATCTGTTCCATCTGTTCGTCCGTAACATGGCAGGTGTTGAACGGCTCCGGCAGGGATTCCAGCTCCCTGCGTGACAGCTCGGATTGCCCGCAAGTGAAAACCTTGTCATAGAAAGCGTCGTCTTTCGGCGGCAGTTCGGGTTCTTGTTCCGGCAGCACATCCAGATAATCCGACTCGTACAGGTAGTTCCCGTCACGTCCCTGCGTCTGCCGGTTGTTCTCGAACTCTTCCAGGTCACTTTCTGTCAGGCGGAATTCCTTTTTCTTGCGCCGCAGGTACTCCATCATGTTTTCGAGGGAGGAGAACGGGGCTATGAGTTCCATGGAAGAACGGCTGTGCCAGGCGCCGCTCCTGTACAGCAGGTAGACCTGCGGACGGTTCCGGGCCGCCTCCTTGCGGTATTCGCCGAACTCGAATAGGGCATTGTCGAAACTTCCGAACGCCAGCCTGATCTTGTCCTCGATGGATATGGATTCCCGGTATTCCTCGAACCGGCACTGCACATACTCCATGAAATCCGTATTGCCCAGTGCCTCCATGAGCGTGGTGTCATCGGCCGAGAGCGCGATATCGGCCCCAGCGAAATTGTCGGCCGACAGCACGTGTTTCTCTTCATTGTATTCGTCTTCCGCCCGGCAGACGGCCAGTCCGGGCGTTTCCGCTTCAATCTCCACGACCTTGCGGAGTGTCTCTTCGATAGCTATCCGGTATTTTTTCATATCAGATGATGTTTATTTGTTTCAGTTCACGTTTGTAGTTTCTCAATGACGGCTTGTGCCCTTTCTCCCTTACGATCTGGCGCATCTGTGCAAAGGTATACGCCTTCTCCATGTCCAGATCGTAGTCCGTGGCGAATGCCGTCATGCCGACATAGCAGAATCCGAATTTTTGGTGCAGCATGTCGGCCGTATAAGGAGTCATGTCTTCCGCCAGGGTTACGGGGACGGCCATTCCCCGGATCTTGAACTTCAGCCCCTCGATAAGGGTCCCGCAGTTGTCGCTGTGGTAGGTCAGGCTCCCGCGCCGGGCGCAGTAACCGACGGTCTCGCCCATGAAGGTGTTGCGGAAGATTTCCGTACGGTTCAGGTCCTTCAATTTCTCGACACCGTAATAACAGATTGCCTGTACGGCTTTCAGCGACTTGTCCACTCGGGGCTTGACGAAACGCGGGTCATTCTCCGCCACGTTCTTTTCCAGCCACGTGCGGTGGAAGGTTCCGACAGGCACGTCGAACACCTTCTCCGGCGTGCAGTATTTTGAATCCGACCGGGTCATCATCAGGTGTGCCGAGGACGGCTCGTATCGTTCTTTCAGGTAAAAAGCCAGACAGGTATTGCCGATTTTGCAGTAAGTATAGTCGTCACGGCTGTTTTTCAGCGACAGCATCGTGGTTTCCCTGCCGTAAAACTTCTCGGGCAGTCCGGTCTGTCGGCAGAACTCCGTGAGGAAATGTCCGGGGATGGCATGTGCATAACTGCGCTCCCGGTAGCACTCTTTCGCCATTTGCGGGGTGATGAACCGTTTGGCAAAGTCACAGATATGGTAATGACCGTAATCATACGCCGCCTGTGTGTTCGCGGAGGTCTGGAACTTTTTGGGCATCTGGCGGAACCAGCGGAAACACGTCCCGTGCTCCATGCAGTAGTCGACAAATTCCCGCGTCCATACATTTTCAGGAAATTCGGGACAGTTGCCGTTTCTTCGGACGAACGCCTTGCATACTTCCGTCGTGAGCAGGGATTGTTCAGTTTCCCCATCGATATAGCAGTTTGTCTCCCGTTTGCTGTTATCGATGGCGATGACCAGTCTTTCCGGTGTCTTGAACCGCTTCGGCAGCTCCCCGAACATGTAAGGGTGTTTCTCCATCAGCCGGTCCGCCAGCATGTCATCCAGATATGCCGACAACGGCTTGAAAAACTGGGGGTCTGTGATGAAGTTTTTCCCTTCGGTCGAGCAGACAGCCGCATGGAGAATCCCATAGGAATAGAACCGGGCGGGAACAAGCGAGAGGTCATGTTCCGCCATCTTGCGGTAATACGCCGCGTTTTTGAAGCGCGGCGGCACAACGGCGTCGGTAACCGTGCTTAATATTTTCATCTCGTCGAGCATCCCGTAATAGAACCCTTGAGTCTTTACCCCAACGGGGACATATCCGAGGATAAGACCCGTTTTCATGACGGCGTCTGTCCTGCTGTCCGTGTAATACGGATCGTAAATATAGCTGCGCAAGGCCGAGTATGCCAGCTGTGCGTCCCAGAGGCGTTCAGGTATGAAAGCGAGAATGTCAAAATCACCGCGTCCGTTTCGTATGACCGCTTCCGCCATCCCACGGGTAACCATTGCCTCGGGAACGGCGGTGATGTTCTTCGGTTTTTTGCGCGTGGCATAGTCACAGACTGCCCCCGAACGGCACGCCTCCGGGATATTGCGCAGCTCGAAGCTGTGCCAGTTGTCCGTACTGCCCGCGATGATGCGTTCAATACGTTCGGGTGTGAGGAAGCGTCCCGGAATATGGCTCAGCACCTCTATTTCCTTGCTCTCGACGGCTGCCTCCACGATCTCTTCCGTGAACAGGCAGTCCGGCAGCCATTCTATGGCCGATACGATGTTATTGTGTAGCATACAGTTTCTTTTTAAGTTTGGATGATCGTACGATTCTCACAAGACGGCTACCGCGGTAGACATAGAGTATCCGGGATTCCCGTTCGGCAAGCTCCTGAAGCTCCTGCCAATGCGGCGTTTCGATCTTCTCGAGTCTGGCACGGTTATTTACATAAACAGTTATCGGCTTCATGCTGTCATGGGAGGGCGTGTCTTCAACGGAAAGCTGCAGTTCACGTCGTTCGCCCTTGTCTATGATATACCATTTACCACTATCGAACAGGAGGCACGTGTTCTCCATGCGGCTGAAAATGTCCGTGTTGTCCGCGATGCGTGATACGGATTGCTGCCGGGTCTCCCGTCCGTCACGGATCTTTGAAAAGCAATGGACAACGTCACCGGCCCCTGTCCATTTCCCATAGGGTGACGGTCCCAGTTTATGTATGTCGCCCAGCGAAAGCAGGGCGTCCACCCGGCAGTCGTTAGGATAGAACACCCGGAGTTTCCTCACAAGGTCTTTCGAAAGCGTCTCATGGAGCGCCTTGATGTGCCGGACTCTGCCGTCCGGCAACAGTTTCCCGATTTGTATGCTCATTGTCTTGTTTTTTATTAAAGTATAATCTGGCTGCTTTCTTTCTACCTGCAGCTTTGGCTGGAAATTGATATCTGCCGGATTACTTGCATGCGGTCGCCTGAAAAGGGTTGTTTGACCGGCATGACGATGGCCGGAGAGTGCATGGCAAACGGTTCCTTCCCGTCATTTCTTTGCTTTGTCTGGCAGGATTTCCCTGTCGGTTGCCGTACGGCAGAGCATCAGTTTTCCTGAACCGGTATGCTTGTACCCTTCCACGAGCTTCCCTTCGGCCAGCATCTTTTCGTAGATCTCACGGATATAGCGCCACGCCGGGGAGGTGCTTGAATAGACGGAACTCTCACGGAACGTCTTGACCCGGAGTTTTTCGACAAGTATCTCCTGCACCTGCTCACGGCTCTTGTACAAGTTCCGGCGTCTGGTACGGAAGGCTTCGCTGAATATCCCCTCAATGCCCATGGCATGGACTTCGCGGTAATACGCCAGTTCTTCCTCTTCCGTCAGGTCGAGGACTTCCCCGTAGGTGTCGGTACGCAGGTATTGGAATGTCGTACCTTGCGTCAGAATCTTCTCGATGCGTCCGATAAGTTCTTTCCTTACGGGACCGGAGAGTTCTTGCGGGTGGCAGTAGAGCCGTGTCTTATCCAGCACGACATCCGGACAACCGCCGTATTTGCGCTCCTCGATTGTGAAGCCGTTTTGCGAGAACAGGCTTCTGATTTCGGCGAAAAATGTCTCTGTCTTTTCCTCTGACATACCACGTCCCCATTCGTAACCGGATTCGATGCGGAAGTAGGTGTCTGTATATATCGGTTTATCCATTTTTACAGTGTTGTTTTTTAGATGTTGTCATATTAAGCATAGCCCGGAAACCAACCATCCGGTTTCCGGGCGTCCTTGAAATTGTTGTCAGATATGTATGGAATTGAATACCTTGTCGATGTCCTCCTGCGCCAGCCCGATGTAGCGTCGTGTGGTCTCCAGATTGGAATGGCGGAATATCTGGTTGAGCAGGATCAGGGCTTCCGCCGAACGCCCCATCATCTCGTAGACATAGCGCCCGAAGGTCTTGCGGAAGGTATGTGTGGAAAAAGCGCGTATGGGAATCCGGTATCTGACCCGGAACACCTTAAGCAACCGGTTGATGTATTCCAGAGAGTACGGATTGCCGGTTTGCGGGTTCATGAAAATCAGGTTTTCCACATCGGGGCTGCCCTGCAGCCCGTACAGATGCCGCGTCTTTTCCTGTACATATCGGCTGAACTTCACCATGCGGCTCTTGCGGGTTTTCTTCTCCGTCTTTACCAGCTGGTTGCGGCCGAGCACGTCTTTCCATCGGAGTGTACGTACGTCCGAAGCCCGGAATGCCGTACAGAATGACAGCCAGCAGTAGGTCGCCCACAGGTATTCACCGTCTTTTTCCAATGCATCGAGCAATTTTCGGAACATATCCATGGGAAGGTAGTCCGCTGTTGTCAGTTGTCCTCTGATGCGGGTCATGGTCAGGCTTCAGGCAGGTTTTCCGAGAGCATCAGCTCGGCCAATGCCCCGTTCTGGGGAATCATGGCTGGGATGTCCGTGCGACCGGGTTTGTAGATTTCGGTTGCCACGTTATAGATGTCCCACGCTGTAAGTGTTTTCTTCTCCTCGGCAAGTTTGAGCAGATCCTCGGTAAAAATTGAAATTTGGGACTGGTTGAGCGGGTAGGTTTCCACCTTGGACGAGAGGCGTTTGTCGGAACTGTCATGTGATACGCGCAAGGCGGTCAGCAGGCCGATGTAGGCGTACATTTCCACGGGGGTAATCACTTTCGCTTTCAGACGGCGGATACGTTCCCGGTCCTCATTCATCTGCACTTCGAAGTTAGACAACCATTCATCCACGCGCTCGAAAAGCTGTTCGGTGGAGGCCTTTTCTTTCCCATAGTTCGAAACGCTGCGTTCGGGAGAGAGGATGCACTGGTTGTGGCACACTTTAACGCAGGGGCCTATTGCAGCCTGTATGCCGTCCTGATGGAACGCAACGACCAGCGTGGTGGTCAACTCGTCCGTTTCCCATTCTTTGATGCGGATGGTCGTGTAGACACGGCGCAGAATATGTGCCTCGACAGCCGATGTTCCGAACTTCTGTTCCACCTGGGGCAGGACGACCACGCCGGGCTGGGCCTTGTTCTTGTTCTGGGCGGCGAAGATTTCCTCCACCTCGTAGTTCAGGTTGTGTTTCTGGCAGAGACCCGCCATGCGCTCTATCACCTCGTAATGGTAAATTCCCTTGAGCGGGTTGCCGTAGATGTCATTCTCCTTGTGTGTGCGTCGGAGCGTGTCGAGTGTCATCACCTCGACGTTGTTGTTCTGAAAATCGAACTGCACGGGGGCAGCCGTTGTTGCTAATGCTGTTGCCATAATGATTGGTGTTAAAAAGTTATACAATAAGAAAGGCGGTGGAGCGTCGTCCACCGCCTTCCGGAATTTATTCTGTCGCGTCGGGAAGATAGCGCCGGCATATCATGTCCGTGACGCTCGGATAGTAGGAGTTCCCGTAGGTGCCGTACGGGCCGTAACGGGCCAGGAAGCGGAAGTAAAAGTCCGCCGGACGGTTGTAGCTGGTGTGTATCCGGGTCTTCCTCAGCCGGTAGGCGTAGTCCATGGACGGCACCACCGTGACTTTCCGCCCGTTGAAATAGAAGTTGCCCTCCCTGTCCGAGGAGAACAGCACCTCCTGTCTTGCCGGACGGTCGTCGGCGACCACCCGGAAGAATTCGCCGAGGGAACGGCAGTTCTGGTATTCTATCGGGATCGCATCGCCCTCTCTCAGTTTCCGGTCCAGCTTGTCAAGCAGGCTGTTGATGGCCGGCGTGTACAGGTTCTCGGACTGGAAGCAGCACGTTTCCTGCCAGTGCTTCTCGAAAAGGGAGCTGATTTCAAGGATCAGCGAGAGGGTCTCACGCGCTGTCTGCGGTCTGTCGGCCAGATAATGGATGTATTCCGTCGCCAGCGTGGAGAGCGACAGGTATTCCTCCGGTGTGGGGGCGACCTTCTGGTGCAGGTTGCAGTGCCGTCCGACCAGTCCGTCGATGTCGGTCTCCTGCAATGCGTCGTCCGTCCATGCGAGGGTCCCTTCCGAACGGCAGGCGGGACATTTGTCCGCGCCGTGCGGAAGGAGCATCACTTTGCCGCAATCGGAACAGGTGACAAAATCACCACTGATTGCATATACGTCTACTGTCATTGTTTTCTCCATCCCTTAATCCTCCACGTAAGGCCATTCAAGGTGGCAGCCGTTGCATACAGCCACGCCCTCGTCACTAAGAATGTCAATATCGGTGCCCCCGCATTCGGGGCATACCGGTGCCATTTTCTTGTCCATTCGTCGACCTGCCGCTTCTTCCGTCAGAAGTATCGGCACCCAGTATGCCGATGTGCCGAAATCCCGTATCCCGTTTTCATCCTGTATGGGGTCACAGCCCTTCGTCCCCATGTATTTCTGGGAGTCCGGCCAGCATACGGCCCGGTAACACTTGTCCCGCTCGGGAGATTTGCCGGTATGGCGGACATAGTCTTCCTCGGACACGTAAAGCGCCCCGTTGTCCCCGCTTTCCCATGCCGGGTAACCGGTTCCTTCTTCCTCGAAAGGGGCACTGTCCCCGGGAAATTCCACGAGCACATACAGTTTGTCATCCCATGCCTGAAAACACTTGTCGCAGTGGAACCGGCTTTCGTGAATATCATAACGGATATTTTCCGAATTGCATTTCGGACAGATAATGTCTTTTGTTTTTACTTTCGGGAAACCCAGGATTTCTCCGGCGATAATTTCCATGCTGAGCCAGAACAACTGTTCATAGTAATCGTTCGCCATCTTTTTCGCCAGGTTCTGCATGTCGTCATCGCTGATCTTTTTCACATCGAAACCTTTCCCTTCCAGGTCATCGCGATGGACGGACGTGATGGGGAAATACCCGGCGTTCAGCTTCCGGATAAATTGTTTTTCCTCTTCTGTCGGTTCGGGTAAGTTGTTGAAATATTCCCTGAGCCGTTGATAAAGTTCTCTTACCATAATATTATTTTTGTGTTTAATCTAATACCCACCTGCCGAGGACCAGTAGTTCCGGTCCATGGTTTTCTCAAGTTCGAGGTCGGAATGTTCTTTCCAGAGGTCGAAGTCGTCAAGCAGCTCCGTTCCATCCTCCAGAGAAAGCACCGTATCCTTATTGTCCGACAGATAGTCTTGTATGTCATATCCGGACGGATAACGGTTTTCCCGGATGATTTCTTCTGCAGTTTCCTTGTCCATTCGGTTACCATTTTTCAGTCCGCCGACATTGCGGCCGGATTCATTTGTTTTGCCTTTTTCCTGTAAAACCCGTCGATGGCAAGGAAGTAGTCCCCCGCATCCCAATCAGTGCCCGCATGTTCAGTCTCGAATTCCTCCGCCCACCGGACGATCTCGGCATTGACGGCACGGGAATCCATATCTTCCCATAGGTTGTCCGCTCCGGCATTGTAGGCAAGGTCCACGACTGCCTCCTGCAACTTGTTGTAGCCGTTACACTCCCTGCCGTTGGAACGCAGCCATAAGTCCACATCGATGGCATCCTCTTCCGTCGTCCCGTTATGCAGGCACAGGCACTGCCCGTTGCCGTCATGGCATACGAGGACCGGATGTTTGGTGTCGGGACATATCCGTACCAGCAGTTCATTGGGGGCAAGTGTTTCGGTCTCACGCCCATTGAGCATTGTAGGAAGCGCCTGGTTGACCAGACTTAGGAGTTCCAATTCCTCCTTTGTTCCGGAAGGCTTGGAAACCAACAGGTTCTGTATGCGTTTAAGAAGATTGTAAACCATGAGTCAATAATTGTTATGTTCTTTCCAGATTTTACGTTTCTCGTCGTAGTTCTTGTTGCCCCACCATATATTGCAGGCTTTTACAAATGCCTGACGCTTGTTCTGACGGTAGCCTGTAATCTTCTCCATCTGATTTGAATCCAGCGAATCCCACCATTCCTGCATACGTCCCTTAAATTCTTTAAGCGTGGTAAAGGGCAGATGATCCTCGCATTCGTCACACCAGTTGTCATCACGGTCAATGCCCGTAGTGCCAATGAATATGCGGGTATTCGGGTCCACCCATGCCTGTGTCTGGATATTGTCTGAACCGCACTCGTCGCATACGGTAATCTCGTCGTCATCAGTATCATCAGGGATAAACCCGTATTCTTCCAGCCAGTGGGTGATATTGAGCAGTCCTTCGGTCTGTACGTTTTCGGCAGGCTCATCAAAATCCTCGCCGGCCTCACCGTTGAGCGTGCAGAGCAGTTTGCCGTTCCCGTTGATGAAAAGTTCATAAACTGTCGCACCTTCGTAACCGCCGTATCCGTAAAAAACGGGATTATGGACCACCACTATCGGGGAGGTTTCATACTCCGGTGATTCCGACTCCCGGTAATGCACGCCACGGTTACGGTAAAACGTGCCGATAATATTGTTCTCTTTTTCCACGGCACGGCGAATTTTCCCCAAAAGTGATTCTCTAATGGAGATGACACTGAGTTGCATATAATCCTTACGGATACGCCTGTACACTTCCAGCTCGAAGTTGTCTTGGACGGAATCGAAAGGGGATACGCCGGCGTTTTCTTGGATATATTTGTCCTCGTCGAAGTTATAGTGCCGGCAGACAATGTTCCTGATGCGGCGAAATTCCTCCCCGGCAAATTCGTGGATGCCATCCTCGCTTAGCGAAGTCGGGAAATAACAACCGGGCATGTGCGCTGTCATTTCGCGGTAAAGCGCGTCATCATCTTCCGGAAAAATTCTGTCTGTTTCCGGTACTGTGGGATTTTCTTGTTTCATGTTGATTGTTTTTATCTGTAGTTGAACAATTTCCGGTTTGCCGCCCGTTGCGTGGCGGTCACCATATTCTTATGTCATAGTCCTTGAAACAGTCCTCCAGCTCTTTGAGGCCTTCCAGGCTGTGCAGCCCTTCCTGGGAGCTTATCTCTATGTCCACGGACATGCCGTAATCCTCCTTTACTTTCACTTCCGAGTCGGGGAATACCTCCCTGACAGCTTCCGCTATGCGGGTGTTTTCTGTTCCGTTCTTAACGATGTTGAGTATCATATGTCTTTCTTTTTCTTATGCAGTACGGTATCGCTTCGATTCTGCGGATGTTGCTTTTGACTTCTTGTTTCATAAATTCCCAGGCTCTCGTTTTTCCGTTTCCGGTACCTTTCCCTGATACTGTCGATATTGTCGATGAAAGACCGGTAGTCTTCCATTTTACCGCAGTACATGCTGAACGGGCGTTCTCCGTAAAAGACCGCTCCCGTACAAAGCGTGAATCCCAAAGGTTTCAACAGGGATCCAATCCTTTTGTATTCCTCGTTGGATTTTCTTATCCGCTCCAACAGTTCGGGCCTTATTTTATTCATTGCAGTATTTATTTGTCTGATTCTGTCTTGTTTTTACTGCGCCGGTAAACCGGGCATCGTGTCCGGTATTTGCATTCGCCCCGGGCCGCGTCGGTATGCGCCCGGTGCCATTCATCCCAGCTTTTCACTCCATTGTCCGTAAGGAATGTGATCAGTTGCATGCAGCAGAAACCGCTTTCCTCACGGTTCCGGTCGTGAAGGTTGGCCAGTCCGTTGTCCTTGAATCTCATTTGGAGGATTATTACAAGGAAATCATTTCCACGATGGCACGGATCGTGTCATCCTCGAAATATCCCAGCGGGATTACCGCACACGGAGTACAGTCTTTTGAAAGCATGATATCTGGAATATACACGTTCTTTTCCGTATCAAAGATGACGGGCTTGCCCGCATCATCGGTCAGGTCCCATTTACCACCGTTGTGTTTCAGCTGCCCCATGATATAGCCGAGCATCTCGGATGCTTCGGCATTTTCTTCTGGTTTAATAGTTTTACTTGTTTCCATATCAATATTTATTGTTTTTTCGCTTTTAGCATTTGTTTTCTCATGGCAAGCAGTATTGCCTCGATGCCTCGGACACTCACCTCGTTCTCTTTCAGTTTGTAATAGTAGGTGTTCGCCCCGTTGTAGTCTTCCCTTGCCTTGCGCAACCTGCATTCCTTGGCGTCACGGACTTGTTCATAGGACAAGTCGTAACCGATGAACTCGTCCATGAAGTAGGACATGGCAGAGTGGCCCTTCCTGTAGCGGGTCTCCACCACGGTGCTGCCGATGTCCTCGCACCGTTTGCCGAGCGTCCGGAGCACGTCGCTAATATGCCGGTCATGGAACTCGTAACCGAAAAAATGGGTGTGTCCGTAATATATTCCCTGTACTTTCCTCGCATAATATTCGTACCACCGGGCGTCGCATTCGGTATGTTTCTGGGTGACCCGGCAGATGGCGTACTTCTCACCGATCCATGTAAAATGTGCCAAAGTCTCGCTTGCCACCGTTTCATGCCGACAATATTGCCAGTTGGCCTCTTCAGTCCCGTTGAGCGGGCGGAACGATTGCTTGAGAATCCATTCCTTGAAACCGTTCCGTGTCACTCCCGGATAGTTGCCGGCAATCTTCCTCCACTCTTCGGTGTAGGTATCTTCCAATGTCGCAAAACTTTTCGCGTAACGTCTGCGGTTATTGCTGTCCCGCGTGATTTCCCGCCAGCTTTGGTCGCACACTGTTATAGCGATGTCGTTATTGATTGCGTAATCGCGTTCGCAACAGCCGGATGGGGCGTCACATAGCCAGTACCAGCAATTCTCACCGTAAGTATCGCGGCAGACGTAGCGTTTTGGTTTGCCTTCGGGTGTCTGTAGTTGCCAGACTTCCATACACTCCCCGTGTCTGATATGGTTCAAGCGTACCCTGATGCCTTTATTTTCCTGCTTTACTTCCATGGTAGTCGGTATCATTCTTCCACAAGGCTTTTTTCGTAATCGGGAAAAGTGTCCGGCGCGAGCAGCGCGAGCCGTTCCCTGTCGAACAGGTAGGCGTGCATCGTGACGAATCCGTTCTGGATATCGGGTATGACATGGGAGCGGCAGGCGATGCCGTTCCGGGTGAGAAACTCGCCCATTCCCTCGTTCTCGCTGTACTCCTTGACGAAGGCATAATACGGAGGAAGGGGGCGCATGTTTACCGTCACGTCGGTGAAGGATCCCCATGATGTCACGTTGTCATTCTCCGGTGAGAGAAGTCCCACGTAAAGGTTTCCGGGAGAATCGTAGGAAAATACTTCCAGCCGTACCGGAATGCCGTCAGGGTATGTCCTGTTTACATACCGCAGTTGCCCGGCGGGAGGGGTTTCCCATCCGGGAAGATCGAAACGGCAGCTGCCTTCCATGATTTGCTCGCCGTCAACCCTGACCGTGCTCCCGTCATTATGTGCGAGTACGAACGTGGGACAGTCGCCGATGCGGCAGTTTTTCTCCTTCAGTGTCAGGGGATTGTCCATGTCCTTCCCGTGAAGACAGGTACAGTGGATGGTGCTCCCGGGTTCCAACAGGCATAGCTCGTCAAGAAGCTGGAAGGGAGACCGGATTACCCTGGCGGCGCTTTTTTTATTCTCCTTTTCGAGAAGGCGGTAGATCTCTTCAAGGTCATATTCGTTGTCTATCGGTTGCCCGTACTCCGTATCCACGATGACCACACCGGTATTGGCCAGGTGGCATTCCGCTATTGTCTTGTCATAATCGCTCCATTCAGGATTGATTTCTGTTACCGTATTGAATTCAAGTCCGTATGATGTTCTCATTATATATGTTTTTTATATTGTAGTTATACTTTTGAATTGTATTTTTAGTTATTGTGACTGTTTTTCCTGTTCTGTGTTCTGTGGGATACCGTTCCCATTCTTTTCCAGCCAATGATAATAGGCGAGCGCCTCATCATAGTCTTCCCGTGCCTTTCGTAACCTGCATTCCTTGGCGTCACGGACTTGTTCATGGGACAGGTCGTAACCGATGATCTCGTCCATGAAATAGGAAACCGTGCGCCCGTAGTAGTGGTCCGTGCGGGTTTCCACCACAGTACGGAAGATGTCGTCACACCGCCTGCCGAGTGTTCCGATTACGTCGCTGACATGTCGGTCATGGAACTCGTATCCGAAAAAACGGACGTAACTTTCGTGTTCCTGCCGGTTTGTCTTGCCCGCGTAATACTCGTACCACCGTGCATCGCATTTGGTGTGCCGCCGGGTGACCTTGAAGATGGCGTACTCTTCACTGATCCATGTAAAACGCGAGAGAATCTCGCTTGCCTCTTCCTCACAGTAGCAATCCCGCCAGTTCAGCTCCTCGGTCTGGCTGAGCGGAAGGAATGACTGTTTGGTAATCCACTGCCCGAAACCTTTGCGTGTGACATGCGGAAGCCCTTTCACGACCTTGTCCCATGCCTCGTTGCATGCCTCGTCCAATGAAGGGAAACTTTCGGGAAAGCGTTCCCTGTCCATTCCGTCACGCAGTACCTCGTTCCATTTCTTGTCACATATGACAAGGATGAGGTCCGTCCTTACGTGGCAGTCCCTCTCGCAATATCCGTAGGGGGCATCGCAGAGCGTGTACCACTCCTTCGGACCATAACCGTCATCACGTCCCAGATAGCGCCCGGGCTTGCCTTCCTCCGTCTGTACTTCCCAGACTTCCGTGCAGTTCCCGCGATCTATATGATGCAGGCGTACCTTAATCTCCTTATAATCTTGTTTTTCTTCCATGTCAATCATTTTTTCTATTTTATGCTGCCGCCTTGTCCAGTCCGTCGATGATATGCCTGCATTCGGCTTCCATCTCTTTCAGACTGTCCGTTCCGTAGAATCCCCAACAGCTGTCCAGTTCGTTGGAGTCGTCATCCTCCGGTGTTATGCAATATCCGAAGACCTCTCCGGTGTAGTAGTCGTCAAGGGTTTTGATTTCACCTTGCAGGTATTCCTCGATCCGCTTCCTGCGTTCCACGGTGATGTTCTTCCACCCGTATTCCCGGCGCACCTTGTCCAACGGTACCGCGATGATGCCGAAAAATCCGGAATCCCACGGGCAGCTGAACGGCGAGGTGGATACCGTAGTGCCGCTATGCTCGTAGAGATAGACCGGCAAGGCGATATACTCCTTCAGGAACGATCCCCGGAAATTTCCGATGCGCCCGTCAAAAACCTTGTCGATATCAAAGTGCTCATCGAACTCCTTCTCCGGGCGGTAGCGACGGTGTGCCGTGTAGAGCGTACCGAGGTTGTCGAACATTTTTCGCGGGCTTCCGGCATCGTCATCATAGTAGATGTTGATGTGGTATCCGTTATATTTGATTTGATTATACAGGTTCATCCGCTTGGCTTTTAAGTTCCACTCTTTGTCCATTTACTTTTGCAACCAGTGTGTCCACACTCTCCACGGGGGCGCAGACATTGTTCATGCCGTTGATATCACCGAGCGTACCCGGAGCGAATCGGCGTGTGACTTCCCCGGTGTCATAACTGAGGACACCGCCGTCAAACGTGAAAGTCAGGCCGACGGTCCCGCCGTTTTGTGCTTCCCCGTAAACAGAACATGCTGCCCTCAGCCCATGGGTGTACAGGTTTTCGGCACTCCATGCCACCTCCGGGGTGAGGCGTGCCACTTCCCGCATGAGGGGAGCCACGATTTCCTTCGTCCACCACGGCCTTTCGATACGTTTCTGCTGTTCTGACAGCCTGATGATCCGCTTTTCATGCCAGGCAATTTTCCGGCGGGTCGCATCAATCCTTCCTTGCAGTTCATCCCGTTGCTGCCTGTACCTGTCTATCTTGTGCAGATAGTCCGCAATACATTTTCTTACTATGTCCGTTTCCATTTCAAGTTCTGTTACAGAGTTGTACAAATTGTTCCGTAATCTCATCCCGCTCGAACTCGTCGCAGTTCAGGTCGAAAAATATGCCTGAAGCCGCAAGCATGTCACGGGCTTCCCCGTAGGTGATGTCATTCCTGTACCGGTATCTCTCCACCATGTCCTGATGTTCGGCTTCCGCCCGGTCATGCAGTCTCTTTTTATACTGCCTGTACCATGTGGGGAACTGTTCCCTGAAAACCATATGTTCCAGCTGCAAGTCCCGGTATCTGCCCGGTGCCAGCAGGATGTGCCTGTCAATATAGGACTTCGCCTCGGCTATGATTCCCTCCCTGGTGAAGGGACGGTGGGAACGTGCCGTGAAATCTACCCATCCTTTGTGCAGGGGATGCTCGATTTCAATCCGCACGCCCTGCCGCCTGACGTGTACCACGATATAGGCGGTCCGGTGGGGGAACATATCGTCCTTAAGACTCACTTCCCGGCAGGTCAGCGGGTCAATATGGATGTAATGATCCTGCCTTGCGCCCCCGAGGAACCTTTCAAGCTGCCGCATTGACTGGCAGTAGATGAATGTTCCCACGCGGCACTGGCCGCGGCGAATATCGCCGTAATAGTACTTTCTTGCCTTTGCCCCGGTGATGCGGGACTCGTCCGATACTTCGAAATAGCTCCGATAGGTGTCATCCGTACGACAGAAGTCGTATATTTCCTGAAAGGTTCTTGCTCTCATACTGGTGTCTTTTTTAGTGTTCCCGTTTTTTGTCCGGAGGAAATTCCCCCGTCTTGTAAAATATCTCTCCGAGACGGTCCGCCTGTTCCGCCAGGCCTCTCTTCCAGACAGCCGACACGGCCTCGCGTGCGGCCTTCTCGTACATGCCCAGCAGCACCGCCTCGGGCAGGCGTTTCGTCCGCCACACCTCCTGTGCGGTGGCGAGCATCTCCACCCTGCAGCCCAGATGGCTGGCCGTGAGGATAATGACGGCATTACCGATGAAGTTCGGTACGCGTTCTTCCTGTTGTTCTCCTTTCATTGTTCCGTACCTTTAATCCGTTTCGAACTCGTCTTCATAGACCTCGATTTCCTTCCCGCTCTCACAGATGCGTACCAGCCAGGTGTATTGGAGCCGTTCCAGCAGCTCTATGCGGCGATAGCCCTTGTAGGGCACTTTCAATGTTGCAATGTCTCCCGGTTGCATGTCAGGCGGATATTTCAAATTGGACCAGGAAATGGAACTCGCTTATCAGGCTGCGGATGTACGGTACTGATTTCGGATCCTCCCCGTAAGGATAGAAGATGGTCCGGCAGCGCGTCAGGCATCGGATACCCTGTTTTCGTAACCGGTACAGCAGGTAAGCCCTGCGTCGTAGTTGTTTCTTGCTCATCGTATAAAGGATTATGTCGTTTTGATTAGAATAGTGGTGTGGTCGTCAAACGGGGGCATCTCTTTACGTTTTCGATGTAATGCCTCCATTGAAAGAAGCTCATCTTGTGTTAACAGGGATGAGCATCATTTCAATGGAGGGAGTACTGATTTATTCTGACCCGCCACACCGTGCCGCCTACCGGGCGGATGGAGATGACGGCCTACTTCTTACGCCATGCCGCCATCTTCTTCTTGATGTTGATATTGTTGTCCGCCAGCATTTTTTTCAGGACTGCCAGCAACCGCCATCCTTCTCCGTTTTTATACTCTTCCGCTTTTGCTGACAGGAACGCCAGTGACTGGTACTTGTCCAGCCTGCGCCCCGAATCGTCAATGGCTGTGCAGCCGTGGAAACGGATCAGGTTCTGCATGGTAAAGAACGCCCCGGCGCCCTTATAGGCGTCCATCCATGCCTTGCTTTGAGGAGTATCCCATGGCAGCCGGATACGGCGGTCATTGAACTGTCTGACCGCGTTGTAAAGCTGTGCGGCGTCCAGCGCGTGCCTGATGTGGGTTATCGCGATGGAAAGCGGGTAGTACAGTTTGGATTGCAGGTCCTCCACGAAAATATTACGGCCGTATACACGCTTGTAGGGAACTCCCTTGCATTTTCTTGTTTCCAGGTTACCCACGTGTTTTTTCAGCGCGCTGACATAGTCGCTCGCGATGGCCAGAACCACATCACGGTTGAACCAGCGGTTTCTCTCTACAAAACCTGTGATGTCCTTGTGTTCCATCTTCATCTGGGCGTGTAGCTCGTTCAGGAGCATTTTCCACTGGTAATCATAGCCTTTCCTGTGGATCATCTCGGTCACCCCTGCCGGCTCTTTCCGGCAGTGATGCGTATATGACATCATGTGGAACATCTGCGCCATGACCCACCGGCGGAAGAGGCGGTTGTTGGGAACGGTACCCTGTGCCATGATGCAGCCGAATATCGGGTCGTTGTCATCCAGGATGGTAAGTTTCCCGTCCTTGTTGGAGGCGACGTACTCGCCACCCCCGGCTCCCTGCATGGCGAACAGGCAGCTCACGTCCACACCGGCGCCTCGGAGCGCCTCGATACGCTCGCGCGCCCCTTTGGGAAGTCCGGCAGGGGGATTATGACCGGCCACCGCCGGATAGACCGTGCCCAAACCCGAATTCTTGCCGATAACGATGCCCGTGGCGGTAAATTCCTTGTCCGCGATGGCGAATTCCGTGCCGCATCCGGGGCACAGGATTTTTGTTTCTTGTTTCTTTCTGCTCATTGTGAATTTGTTAATAGTTGATTACTTCCGGGCTCCACCCATTCTCTGAGTATCACCAGGTCCTTGTCTTTTTCGCTTTGCCAGAACCATTTGCCCATCGTTTCGGGATTCCATGTGAACCCGCCCATAATCCGGCAGAGGATATAGAATTCCAGCTCGAATTGAGCGGTGTCCCGGTGTTGCCCATACAGCATGTCCCCGTCCTCGAGGTCACTTTCGGGCAATGCCATGAAATACCGGCGGGACTTGCTCTGGCTGCGCTCCGATGGTATCGAATGTTTATAGCGGCGGTACAGATCCTCCACATCCGTGAAAAAATCCCCGCAGCCGTACTTCGGCAACCACGGAGCGCCATCATGCCTGCCGTTCCGTATCATGTGTCTCCCGTTTACTTTTAAACTTCTGGACTGGAAATCAATCCGGAAATTTGCGCCGTTCTCTATGGCGGTGACGGTTTCTCGGTAAATATCTTCCATTTTCTCACCTGTTTACAATTAATGGCACTCAAACCCCTGGCGCGTATCTTTATAGTCCTGATAAATACAGTAGGACTTCGGTCCTGAACCAGGTAGTAGCCTGGCTCAGGACCAAGCTTGAATACTGTATCTTGAATTTGGGTCTCTCGTGCATATGCGGTCGCGCTACCTTCTGTTCAGGGGGCTCATCCGGACGGCACATCCCTTTAAAAACCTGATACGGGCCGCGAGTACGGCTGGACCCTGTGTCATCTGTCGTGTTAGCAGGAGATGACAAAGGTTCCAGCCGTGTAAATCGCGGCTCTGTTGAAATCCCGGCCTTGCCCCCTTTGTCCTGTGCTGTTCTTTTTGCGGTTCCCGGAATGCCGGCACGTTCCTTTACAGGTCCGATGTCTGCTGTGGCGGAAGCCGGAATGGCGCCGTCGTATGACGCTAGGGATACGACGGCGCGATACGGGCTTATCGGAGACAGCGGGCTGAATCCATTCCCCCGAACCGCACGTTCCCGTGCTGGAAAAGACTGAAAGTTCTCATAATACCGGCACATGGCTTTATGCTTCCGATGTATCCCGCGTATGGGTCTTCTGCGGAGTCCGAAGGCGACGGTCAGCCGCCTTCAGACTCGGAAAGAAGACGTCGGTACGCGGGATGCCCAAACCTATTCCTTGAACTTTCCCGGTGTGCTCCGGTAACGGGTGCGGGACAGACGGCACATGACTCTAATTTCCCGATACATTACAGGCGCAGCCAGAATCAAGGTGGGATTAACCGGCTGTTAGACCGGTTAATTCCTATATGGATTCTGGTTATAAGCCTGTAACGTTGAATAACCTGCCCGTTCACCCGTTCTGCCGTGTGCCCGGCATGCCCTATAACGATGCTACCAGCGTATTGTACACCGCCCGGCTCGTCAATAAGGCGCCGCGCATGCATCCTATGGTCAGGTAGCCCGGAATGATTCCCGGGGTCTTGCCCCGGTTCGCCTTCACGTTGCGCCCTTTGCCCCGGACAATGCAGCCGTCCTGCCCGGTACTGACATATCCCAGACCGCCTACCTTCCGCTTGCCCGTACTTACGGCCCGCAGGCAGTCCATCACGAACTTGTTCAGTTCGTCAAGGTCTCTGCGGACATTGCATACCGGAAGCACCTGGGTCGCCCAGCTGAACTCCCCGTTGCCCTTATACAGGTAGCGGTTGACTGCATTGACCGCTTTTGCCGGGGTAGTGCGGGGATTGCGGATCGTGCGGCGTTCAATCTCTTTCTGAAAAGTCTTGATACGGCTTGCCGAAGGGGAGATCATGTCCCCCTTGATGCTGAACCCGAGAAACTTGAACCAGCGGTCGGACATCAGGTATTCCACCTTCTTCGGGTTGAGCTTCATGCTTTTCTCGCCGAGCCTTTGTTCCAGCACTTGCATTGCTTTCCCGTAGTCTTTCCCGATGAACAGCATGTCGTCCGAGTATCGGATGTAGTAGCCTGTCATTCCTGAGAGTTCCCCGTCGAGATCATGGAGCAGCACGTCGGCCAGCCAGCTTGCCACGGGACAGCCCTGTTTGAGGGACTGGTACTTGGCTTGAAGGCGGTTGTCTTCATCGAAGTAAAGATCGTTGTGGTAGTACTTCCTGAGCACGTCAATTAAGGAGGAGCGTCCGTGTCTGGCCTCGACCTTGTCGAACGCCTCGTCAATGTACCGTATCGGCACACTATCGAAATATTTGCTCAGGTCCGACTTCCAGCCCAGAATGCCGCCGCCTCTCGTTTCCGCTATCCGGCGGCTGGCCTCGGTGACTACGCTGCCACAGCCGATACCGCTTTGGTAGGACTTACACGAGGGGTGTACCATTTCCGGCATGAGTTCAAAGAGCAGGTCGTTGGCAATGCCCAGCACTACCCGGTCGACGGGCTCGTTGATGTATACCGTACGGAACTCGCCGTTCTCCTTCGGTATCTGTGCGGTATGCGGGGGAGCGATTTCGTACTTCCCCTGTATCATGGCATCGGCCATGGCCATACGGGTATGCTCGTCGGTCAGCCGGATAAGCTGGTCTTTCCGGATGTCTTTCAGCACGCCTTTCTCAATGGCCTTTTTCCACCGGCCGATGTCGAAGAACATCTGTAATATCTTGTCTGACATGGTTCGTATATTTTTTATTATTTTTCCTGACAATACCGTTCAAAGTGTTGGAGGTTATAACTTTCTGTCTGCAGGTTCTCCCAGCAGTCCCGGATAAACTCCTCCCGTACCTCAACTTTTGCCTGCGGGAATTCTTCCTCCAGCATTCTTCGGGCAAATTCTTTCCAGTTCCCGTTTTCTGCCAGTTCCTTGCGGATTTCAGGCAACAGCCGTTCGTATTCTTCTACCGTTCCGCACAAGGACAGCAGGTCGTCATTTGAGAGGTACTCTTCCGCGTCGTGGATTTTTCCGGCCTCGTCGGTAGGGATGAGAATTTTTCCTTCCGCAGTCAGCTCTACCGATACGGCACTGCTGCAGGCTGCAAAACCGTACTTGTCGTATATGGTCACCGAACAGGGATAGAATCCCTTCCCGTCCAGCAGGTCACCGGCCGGATCACCCGTCGGAAGGATGAAGCGGACTTTCCGCCCGTATTTTTGCCCAAGGTATTCCTTGAGCAGGCGCATAAGTTTTTCACGGGTAGCGGCCATATATTCTTTGCCGGCATCTTTTTCCTTGACAAGTCTCGGCAGGATGTCGTCCGGCATGGGAATGCCGGTATCCGATATGCCGTTTTCTTGCGTTTTACTCGGTTCTTTTTTCATTTTCAATTGTCTTTATCTGTGTATATCGTATCATTTCCCTGTCTCATCCCCTTTCTACAAATGCGGTGAGGCCTTCTTGCGGGAGGAGGAACTCCTTTTCCTGTTCACAGTAATAATAAATACCTTCATCGATCCTTTCTGCGGCTTTTGAAACGGGTGCGCCGCTCCTGCGTCCGATGAGCTTCCTCTGCAATGCGGTGACCGATACGGTTGTTTCCATTTCCTGTTCCGTCCCCCGGAACAGTGTCAGCTTCCTTATGGGGTACTCCTTTCCCTGCCACTCAATGACGTCGAGCAGGCTTCCCTCTTCGGGATATACCCTGCAGAATGCAGCGTGCACGCTTGCCGACACCTTGCCACAAAGCAGGCATATCTGTTCTCCCAGGCCCAGACAGCTGTTTCTGATCATCGCTTCGAGCAGGTCCGTGCCTGCCCCATTGTCCGCTGCCTGTGTGAGAGCCTCCCAGTATCCCCTGCCGAAGTGGCTTATGAAGGGCACGAGCTGCGAGGCCCTGACCGTCTTTTCCGACCCGCATCCCGATTGCAGCGCCTCTATTCCGGCGGATACCAGCTGTACCCTTGTGTCGCCCTGCACGGGAGGATATACGGGGCAGCACACCTGCATGGTTTCCATCAGGTCTTCACTTTCGTTGTACCAGCGTACCTGTTCCCCGAATCTTATGAAATCATATCTGTCCATTTTTCTTTGTCTTCATTGTTCTGTTGTTGTTTACAATTCTTCCGGTTCTCCATCGTTGATACTTCGGTAGAAACGGTCTCCGTCCGCCCATTTCTTGGCGGCGATAGCCAGCCCGAACGCTTCCTCTATGGAAAGTCCGTCGGCGGGAAGGGCATCAAGGAGTTCTCCCATGCATACATCGTTCCCGCCATACTCTTCCTGCACCTTCCCGAGTGTCATTCTGCCTTTGTCCGTCTTTTTACGGCACAAAAGCATCTGTTGTATCCAATTTATCATGCGGTTCTTTTATTAAAGGAAATTTTTGGCATAACTGCGGGCTTCATTGAAAGTGTTGAAACCGATTCCACTCACGCAAGAGATTGCCCAGTATCTCAATTTCCTGCTTTCGGCACGGGCAAGATAGATTTGCCCGATACAAATCCCGTCTTTGAGGATGCCATGCCACTTGTCTTTTTTAATCCGTATCATGTTCCGGCATTCATTAGTCCATTTTCCAAAATCCGTAATCGGAGCCGTTACCGGGGTGGGCGCCGAAATAGTAATCCTCCGGGGAGCAGCTGTCAAGCGTGTCGAACAGCGATTCCAGCAATCCGGCCGCGTCATCGCTGTTCCACCATTCAGCATCCTTGTCTTCCATGGCATGGGCGGGGACGGCATCCATCACCTGCACGTACTCCGGTGTGTCACGGATAACATCCATGAACACCGGGATCAGGTCTTGCGTACGCATCGTGCTATGGGAAATGCTCTCGCCGGGGATGGCATGGATCCGGTTCTGTGTCCTCTCGTCTATGAACATGTCCTTTTAGATGAATGGAAGTCTGGTATCCTGTAACATGGGGGCCAGCATCCGGCACATTTCGTAAGAAGCCTCGTTGCGCCCGTCGATACGGCGCGGGTCACGCTCCGCCATGGCGAGAATACCGGCTTTTACAGTTCTGAAGAATGTCTGTTCCAGTGTCTTGTGGAAATAAGGAAGCGCCTGGGCGAAACGTTCGGACTTGAATCCCAAATCGTTCATGGCGTATTCCAGCTGTTTGGCCGCCTTGTACTCGCGGCTGTTCTCCAGGCTTTCCGGAATATCACCGAACTGTGCGGCCCGAAGCTGGCGTTCCAGTTCGATGACGGCCACTGAAAGCAGGAGCTTGATGGCAGCGGCATTGCCGATACCGTGTTTCTTCCCGTCAGCGGTATGAAATTCGATCAGGTTTACACTGTCGTTCTCTTGTAATTCTTTGTAGCGCGCGAGAATTTCGCTGAGCGCTTTTGCTTTTTCTTTATCCATAATTTTTATCTGATTTGATTGTTGTTGCACACAAGTACGTCCCCGACGATGAAGTCTTTCGACGCCGGGTGATGAGCACGGAATATCCTGCTCGCTTCAAGATTGAGGGACAGAGGGATAAGTTTGCCTTCCTCGTTGACGACCATTGTCGTGTTCCCGTCCAGTTCCACCAGTTCGATGTAGCCGCCGACAATCGCCTGCATCTCCTTCAGCGTGAAGTCCGAGCCATTGGCAGGCTGCACGGGTTGGCGTGTTCCGTCCGTTTTGATGATTTCTGTCATGGCTGCTTTGAAATTTTAAGATTCATGACTCGCCAGTATATCCAAAATCTGTTGCAAAGGGAATTTTTCAGTCCAGAATCGCTCGTCGGTATGTTTGCCGTACGCCCGGTATCTGGCTTCCCCGTTTGCAAATACCGCCAAGATATGGCTGTCCAGCACATTGTCCGGCGGAACCAACCTTTCCAGTTCCGTTTCGGTAAGTTCCACGAAGCACCAGCTATTGTCTTCCGGCAAGTCCTCGCTGCCCAGTATCCCGTCCTCGTCCGGCTGGTAAAAACCAACCGATATGTCATAAAAGTTTAAAGACTGGAAACTGATGTCATCCTTGAATGGCTTGACGGCTTCCAGCCTGCCGGACTGTGTCTGTTTCCACTCTTTTGACAGGTACACGATTGCAAAGTCGCAGCAATCCCATGCACTGTAAGTTCCTGCCTTGAGCAAAAGGTATGGGGTAGGTTCATTTGAGATTTTCATCGTGTTTCCCTCCTTTTATGTCACGCGTGATACCGTTTCACGGTGCGTAGCTGGTTAATGATATGGCTGAAAAGCTCGCGTGAATAGATGCGGTAATGGAACACGGCCGAATACTCACGCACGTTGCCGTGAAAGTCCACATAGGAACGGTCCGGAGCGAAGTCGAACAAGTCGCCCTGGACTTCCAGCGTGTATTTGTTCTGCCGCAGCCAGTCGAAGAACTCGAAGAGGTCCTTCTTTTGGGAGTAGAAAGCGCAGTATTCATAATCGTTCCCGCGCAGGTTCCGGAGCAATGCCGCCAGTTCATTCCGATTACTGCGATCGTAGAATTCAACCCCCGTCCGTGTGGCGAGATTCCGGAAGAACCGTTTTTTCCCGTCCAGTATGAACGAGTACGGGATATAGGCCACGTCCGACCGATACCATGCCATGTAGCGTACCTCCGGCGTGCCCTTAACGAGGGCGGGACGGCGGTTCAGCCTCTCCGCATGTTCCCTGATCTGGCGGGAGAGTTCCCCGTCGGAAAGACGTATGGAACGTTCCGCCATGAAGAACCGCTCCTGCGAGCGGAAGCAGAACGGATACAGGTCACCGTAATAAGGTTCTCCAACGAAGAAATAACCGTTTTTCCAGCGTGCCGGAGGCAGGCATTCCCACAGGTCGTAGTAGCGTTCCTCCGTAATTTCACGGAAGGGCTTGCATAGTGCCCGGGTATAACGTTTCACAAGCTGTGTCATGCGTCCCGGTGATACGGCGACCAGATGCGGGTTCTTCTCCCTTTCGCGTAGTGCTTCCAGCGTCTCGCCGCCGTAGTCGCTGTGCATGTCATCGGACATCGACGTGAGGCATGTCCCGTCGAAATAACGTGAATCTATGATGTATTTCATGATGCCGGTATGTTAGAAGTCGATACGCAATACGTGCCGTGCGGCGGATTCTGCCGCCAGTGTCAGTTGCCGCTGCCATGCCTGGTGGCTCGGCGCCCATTTGAATGCGGTCTTTTTCAACAGTGTCCGGGTCTGCTCGTCCGGTTTCCCGTCGAAAAGTATCTGCAGTCGGTTCTCCTCGTAATTCCATACCAGTCTGCCGCCGTCAAACAGTATTTCACGGTTCTCACGACCGGCCTGTTCCTGCTGTTTCTCCCGCACCTTGCGGGCGATCTCGGGGTATTTGAAGATGGAATGACGCTCCGTGACGACGGGTTTCCCGCCCTTGCCGTTCCACTCGCGGAGGCGGGCGACGGCACGGTCGATTATTTCGACATTGCCATGGTTGGCATATGTGGAGAGCCGTCCGGCAAGATTGCTGACGAAAAGGGAGCGGCTATAACCGCGTGATGTGCCCGTATCAATGCCACGGATGGTGGCGGCCGTGTCGTCGATATCAGCCTTGACCCTCTGCCATTCCTCTTCGGCACGCTGTTCTTCGGGCTTGGCGGCTTCGAGGGCCTTGCGTATCGCTTCGAGGGCACGTTCGCGCCACTCTCTGAATGCCGTAACGCTCTTGTTGTGGCTGTTGCAGGCCTTTTCGTTACGGGCGGTGTTGAATCTCGCAGGTCCCGTGATCATCGCGCTGGCACAGCGGCTGTTGGCGGCAATCATTGCCGAGAAATAGCGTTTGTAGTTTTCCATGTAACGTTCCCGCTGCTGTTCGGGCATAGACTGCAAATCCTCGTGCAGTTCCTTTTCGTGCGAGGCGATGTCCGTTTCGCCCCGCTCTTCGGGTGAGAACGAGGTGAGGTTATAGGAGTCGCACGCCCGGCGGAAGTATTCTTCCAGATAACCCGGATGCGCCACTTCCACAACCTCCCAGTCCTTGAAATTCGCCGGGGCGAGGATTTCTTCCCCGCCCGGATTCCCGACAAGGTGGGAATAGCTGCAATACCCGTATCTCTTTCCCCTGAAAAGAAACGCCACCGGCTCGCTTTCCGGGGCATCCACACGCCGCACCATGGTCACACGGTGGGCATTTTCCTTTGTCAACAATGTTGTTTCCATACCTTTCTTCTTGATTATTTGATTGTTTCCGATTTTTATTGTTGCTTTATCCGGGCAGCATGGCCCATTACGGAGGCGAACCCCACCTCGATACCTATCTGGTATCCGCCCTCGATGGTCGATTCCAAATCCGCCTCGCTTTCGATCAGGGATTCCGAATCATCGGCATAAAGCCTGTACAGGGCAAAGACATCCGCCTCCCATAGCTTCCGGGCATTTTCCGCCGGTACAAGCAGCCACACGAAACCGTCTTCACGGGTTACCTTGACGGCGGCTTCGCCATGGCGCAGGGTCCGCCGTTCCCTTATGTCCAGTGCCGCCGTCCACACGATATACATCAGAGCGTCGTGGCGGCTTTTAACATCGGGGGAATCGCACAGATGGCTGGCCGCGTCTTTGAGGGTCCGGAAAGAGTCCGCCATGAACTGCTCCACGACATACGGCTTCCCGGCAATGGCGGAACAGGCTTCGTCCGCCCTGCCTGATTCCGGCACGGCCTGAATATCCTCCTCTTCAAGGAAGATTTCACGGTGCAGGCAGTCCATGTAGTAATATGATTTCATTCCGGTTGTTCTTTAGGGGTAAAAGTGATTCTCGTATGTCCGTCATAACCGAACTTGACCTGCAGCCCGAAGGCTTCGGCATCGCTCGATATGGCACAGATATCCCAGATACTGAGTTCCGCACCACAGGTTATGACGGTATTGTCTTCTGAAATCTGCGGTGACTTGTCTTTCAATGCGGCTCCGCCGCAGATACCGCGCAGGATCACACCACGCCGGTGGGTGGACAAGTTGTTTGTTCCCATGGTTCTCCTATTTGTTTTTCCGTTATTTTTGCCATTCTTTTTTTTCTCCTGTTTGTAAAAGCATAGGGGCATTCCGCCCCCATGGTTGTTATTAATTCATATTATTTTGTACTGACTGTCTGTGGCGCCTGTTCCACAAGGGTGTACCGAAGTGCCGGCTTCCCGTTTCGGAATATGGTAAACGAGTTGCCTTGTACCTGCACGTCCTTTGCTTTTGGCCACCAGAGCCACGAGAGTTTCCCACCGCTGAGGAAAGCCACGGCATTGCCCTGTACTTTGCCGACCTCACGTACGCCCATATCCTCGTTGCCTCCGGACAGCCTGACGCAGTGCCAGTTGGAACCGAGTTCCATTTTTCTTTTTACATCTGCTAATGTTCTCATGTGATTATGTCTTGTTTTGATTATTGCATTATACCGCATGTATCCGGCATTTCCGGTTGCAACTTCTGAGATTGTCGGCATATGGCACCGGGTATGACCTGTTCATCCAGTCAGGAAACCCTTCACGGAAGCAGTGTTCCGGAGTCGGGTATTCTTTGCGCAAACGTTTCCTGTGGCGTCTTTTTGTCCTGTTTTCGACGGCATGGGGAACTTTGGGTATCCGTGGCGTATGCCATTTCCCGCCGGAATAAGTTGCGACATATTCCTGTTGCGGTTCGTCATTCTTGTAGCTGCACACCATGACAGCCGGTTTTTCGCTGAGTATCCCGGCATCGGCAAGCCCGCTGAGTGTACCTTTGGCAGCCTTGAAATTTACAAAGCAGCCCAGACTCATGGTACGGTCTGTGGAAAATATCTCTACCATGTTGAAATATATTATAAGTTATCTGTTTTTCGGTGTTTCCTTTTACCTCACGTTCCAAACTGGGGATAACAGCGGGACGTAGCTCACCCAGTGAAGGGTGATTTGAAGGCAGCCCTGCTGCACTACGTCAACCGTGTTATGTCGGGGGTGGGAACGGCATCTCACGACGCAAAGAAGTAAATTGTGGAAGTTAAATTGGAAGTGTGGGTGTACGGGAATCGAACCCGTTTTCAGCCAAGACCTGAAGCACCCGTGAATTTAATCCGGCATCTCCCTGTAAAACGGGAGTTATGCTGATGGCGGCATTTTGACCGCAAGTGTTTGCCCGGATGTGCCACGCTGTATAACAATGGCGGTGATACGGCAAATAGCAACATCTTTACTCTCACAAACCACTTTGTTGCAGGATATACCATTGGCATACAGTGATATGTAGACAGTTGGACGGAAAAAGCCCGCAAAGTCGGCACACTGCCATACAATGCGGGCATGTTACCTGCAATTCACCGGAAATTCCAATGAATCAGGCGGCAGTTTTCATATCAGTGGCAGGTTGTTGTCCTGCCGCCTGTTCGGAAACAGCTCCGGCGGTTGTTTCAGCGGTTACTTCAGCAGGCTGTTCTTGGGACTGTCCGGCAGCCGGTTGTTCGGTTGCTTTGTTTCTGCCTTTGCCCTTGCTTTTGGCGCCCGCCTGTTCCGCCACGGTTCCGGCAGTCGTTTCTACGGTCACTGCTGCCGGGATTTCGGCAGGTTGTGGTACCGGTTGTTCCGCTTCTCTTGGCAGCGCCACACGGAAACCAAGCGCATCAAAGGACGCTTTTGCGGCGGCGTGGATAGCTTTCTTGTAGTCACGTGCCGTACGTTCAAAGTCCTTTTTGGTCGGTACAAGACCGATTTTTGCCCATACGGACTCTTCCAAGTCGAAGCGTTTCACCGTTTCACCCTTTTGGGTGCGGAAGATGACGGCACACGGAGTTGTGGCACGGAGTTTCGAGCGGATGCCGTCGTTCGCCTCACGCAATTTGATTTCTTCGGCTTTGACAGCCCAGAAAGTCATCACCACATTTTTCCACACACGGAAAATTTCATCCTGCGTCTTGTCTTTCGGTTCATAATCCGCACCGAAGAACTGTTGGGCGGTTTCTTTTTCATTGCCGTCACGGTCTGTACTTTTGTACACAAGGATCACGCCTTTCAACCCGTTCACCAAATTTACAAACTGTTCTGAATTTAATCTGCTTGTTGCCATAATGATAAAGTATTAGTTACTACGCAAAAGTGCGTATTGCGAGCACTTCCGGAATCGAACCGGAAATCTCACATTGCTGCGAAATGTGGCAGCCATTGCCACGTGCCCATAACCCGCCCATGTATTTCACCCTACATGCGCGGGTTTTAATTCATTTCCGCAACTTTCTTAACGTGCCCTATAGTTTGCTCGCAAAAAAATACTATATTTGCAATGTTAAATGACAAATACCTGTAACTTCGCATCATGGCAAACGCTCGCTTACTCCAATTTCGACAAGACGTTTCTTTGGCACGTCCCGGATCTTTTCCAATCCGGCAGATAACTTTAAGGTGAGGCATTTAGGCGTTTTGCCGAGCCGGGTATTGCGCATAGCATTGGCATATACATTTACCGGCGTCCCCTATACGGATAGTTTTTACCGCTATCGTGCATTTTATTCCGAGCGCACTGGGCGCAATTATGGCATTATTCTTACACGTCCTTTTTCATACAACTTGCACTCCCAAATTTGCGTGCTTTGTGTATGCGGTCTAAAAACACGTTTTTAGCCGTTCCAACTTGCTACATTGGTTTGTAGTCCTGCTCGGTGTGGTTATTTAACACCCTATTTAATCGCTCCAAAGCGAACAAGCGAATTTTTGATTTTCCAAGCCTCAAAAATAGGTTTCCCACAAAAAGGGCTTTTTGTTTCTCGCTCTTGGCGGTCTTTGTTTTTCTGTTTTTTAAATCTGTTTTTTAGTTATCTATTTTTTTTCTTTTTTTCTCCGTACTTGTTTGCCGTTTGTTTGGCTTTCGAGTACATGACTATTATAAAACTGTTTTTCAGAACTGCAAAACTTTTTGAGAATTTTTTTTAGATTGTTTCAAAAACACCCCTTTTGCGAATATGGTACGCATACGCGCGAAGAGAATTATTAATTCATTGAATATCAACAATATATAAAATAATAGCTTTTGCGAAAAAAAAATTTTTCATTGCAAAAAACGAAAAAAGCCCGTTTCTATATGTATATTAAAATGAAAGTTTTACTATATATTTAATTATCAATGGTATAGGTCTGAATAAATATCCAAATTAGATAAAAACAGAATGAAAAAATATATATTGCTTTCATTTTGTAACTAATAATAATAACAAAGTCTGTTTTATGTTTACTTTATATAAAAGTAAAACAAGTAACTTATTGTAAATTAATATAGTAACAATTTTAAAAAGAACCGGGTGGGTGTACTCCAAGGTGCGGATTCGATTTCTATCCTCGGGGCATTTTTCCAAATCCCGTTTTTTAAAACGATCCAATATGGGGTCCTGCCATAAAATTGTAAGCGGACGTCAAAAAATATATAATAACGGGGACATGGACTTACAGCGGTTTTAAATACAATCATAACTGTTATTCCGGCATTTATAAGACATTCCCAAGCCACAGATACACATACTTCCGGTTTTCATGGATATACAGACTTTCAGAAGATTTTCGTTTCTTGCGGGTAAGGCCGGTTTTGGGGAACATCGGAAATGTGGGCATAAATATATAGTGCCAAAGTATCCGGCTCTTGGTATATATTCTTGATTGTACCGGTAAGAAACGGCTTGTTGGATTCTGTAAAACAGCATGTTCAAATGGAATTTTCATCGGTAGGGATTACGCTGTAATAGTCTATTTATTAACCATATAGAATATATATGGAAATGCATGTGTATGATTCTTGACTTTTTTGTATGTTTTTTGTGATTTTGTATAAGAATCCTGAGAATTGGTGTTTAAACGCCTGTCTTTTTGCTGAATAATGTGTATATTTGCCATAATGTTTCTCTTGTGTATGAAACATGGCTTTTGAATGTTACAGGAAGGAAGCGAAGAAAAGGATGAATAATGAAACCATATCGTAGAAAGGATATCAGGAATATTCCGGGCGAACTCTCCATAAGCAAGGGGCTGGCCGTGTTCAATGAGGCAACATTGGAGACGGGACTTGTGGGTGATGTTTCCGGCGAGTGTATTTCAGTCCCGGTCAGGGTGACTGCGGACAAACAACTTCTTACGGACGATGTCGTAATGCCCTTGAAAGATTGCCGGGAGGCGGATACGGAACAGAAGATTGCGTTACAGCGTCTGTTGAACAAACGGCATCTGGTATGGGACAGGCGCAAAGGCGCATTGTCGGAATCGATGTACATACCCAAAGACGGGCAGCAGGTGAAAGTGAGCCTTTTGGACGAGCATGTCATATTGGGGGCGTTCAAGGAGATTGACAGGAAAGGGAATCTTGTGTTGTATTGCCTGATGGAGGAGGACGGCACCCTGCGTCATTCACTGCATGAGGAAATCGGCGTTGCGGAGAATTGGCAGATTACCCCGATAGGAACCAGTGCCCGCAGCCGGTTTGCCGATGCGCTGCACCGGGAAGGGATTGTATGGAACGGACGGCTGAAACGCCTTGAACCGCTGGAAATACATATCAATCGTGGAGGAAAATACTATTACCTGAATGATGTCCTGGAAATCTGTGAATGCAGGGACAGCAGCCGGCCGTCAGACAGAAAGCGCCTGGAATGCGGAAACTATTTCAGGGAGCATAAGGATGCCGAACTGGTGTGTGACTGTGTGCGCTCCATCGTCAAGCTGAACCGGGGCAAGGATGTCAGGCGATAACACGACAATAGGGGGAGAATATTATTCTATCGTTCTCTCTTTTAGGAATCTGAAGGGGAAGTGGCCTTTCTTTTTTTTGCTCTTTCCCTTATAAAAACAAAAACAGACGGCGATGCCGTCTGCTATCTATCTGTTTCTTTTTTGGTATCTTTTTTCTTTGCTCCAAAGAAAAAAGTACATCTACCATCTTCTTCTTGTATGATACTACTTATAGTATTGTTGCTACATTTGTAACACCCCTCGTCTCAGTTATCCGGTACATTTGTATCATCTTCAAGGTAAAAAAAACGGGGCGTCCGGGGCTTCTCCCCCTGGCGCCATATTTTGTTTCAATTTAGACATCTGTTGTTTGTCGCATATGGCTACGGATATAAAAAAACAGACGGCATGCAATGATACCGTCTGTTATTCTTCCATGTGCCTCTTTTCAGGGCGGACATGTTCCGTGCTTTTGCCCGTTCTCCTTCCAGTGGTAAACCTCCTTGTCGGAGACGGACATCACTGTTCTTTTTTCCACATCAAACACCTGCCGGCAGAATGCCTTGACACAAAAGGATGTTTTCAGTTCCGCCAGTATTCTCACGAGCCTGTCATAAGCATGCATGTCCCAGAGATAATCATACATTCCGCCAAGCGGCACCCGTTTAAGCAGCCCCATGCATGTTGCCTTCTTCACGCATTTATCAAAAAGGCGCGAACCGATCTCCATGCTCTCCATATGATACCGTTTGCTACGCAAAGTGTCATATCCCTTCTCCCGCAGACGTGTGCGGTCCGCCATGTACATCATGAATATGACCTCTTCCGGTGGAAATGCTCCCACCAGTCCGCTGAAGCATTTCAGAAACGGTATCACGGCCGCTTTTTTTTCATTATTTTCTTTCATGGCGCGCTATTTCCCGGAAACGTCCGTTTGTGAATTTCCCGCTTCATCATCCCTTATTGCGGGATTGACATAGAAGTGGCATATTTTGCCATTTCGCATCGGTTTATACACGGAGTAACCCAGTTTCCTGGCATAACGTCCCACGGAAACCCGGTTGGCGAACTTGCCGGTATGTTCCGTCAGGTGTGCCGCCATCTCCTCGACGGTCATTCTGCTTTTTAATTCCATATCATTGCTTTTATTTGGTTTCATGGTAAGGATAGCCATGACTGGTGCAAATTGTTTTCAATTGATATGAATTAATAAGAGACGGCCATGAAATCGGCACGGAGGAATTAACGGGTTATATTTTAGCCTCATTCACGGAGCCGTCTCCCGACTATTTCTCCATCAGCCGGCAGATCTCCCGTATCGTACCGGCATTCCGTTCGTCCAGCCACTCCCTGGCCACGTTCCAGGAGAGCGATTTGCTGAATTTCAGGTTCTCCTTTGTGATGGTGTGATATGACAGTCTTCCTTCCGTAGGTTTGAGTCCGATGGAGTGCAGCCCGCATAAGCCGTCCCGGAAAAATGTACATCTTCCGGCTTCCTGCCTGGCCTGTACCATTGGTACAATGCCCGGAACTTTTCCATGCAACAATCCCACAGCCCATCCGGTGGGTGCCAGCCTCTCCTTATATCCGGCTTTCAGTAGCCGCAGGATATCTTCCGGCGTACCAAGGCACGGGGTGTGGCATTGCCGCCTGCATAGCGGACAGCGGCATTCCACCGGACGCCTTCCTGTCTTGCGGATTATCCGCTGTAATGCTGTCTCCATCGTTATGCGCCCGGTAAATGGTATTCCGGATTCTTTTTCCGCCATAACTCTATGATACATTCACGGCCGGCCTGCGTCCAACGTTTTGTCGAACCGAAGGTATATACCTTTCCCCGGCTGTTTTCCCATGTGTAGGGGACATCACATTGCCATGCCCGGCAGGAGGGGAAGACCACCCACTGCCGTTTTTCGTACTTGCAGATTCCTTCCTCGGCAAGAAACTGATGCAGCTGTCGCGGGGAGATACCGAGCTCGTCGGCGATACGTGTGCTCTTGAACCAGTCCCTGTTCTCGATGAACTCCTCGTAGAAGACAATTTTGGGCATGGAGTCGCGCACCACTTTCCGTAGTTCCCGGATCAGTTCCTTTGCCGCCTCCATATCTTGCGGCATGGGACAATCCAGGCAAGGCATATTGGGGGGCGCCGGCTTCGGATGTTCACGAATGGCGGTCGTCGGGCGTTTCATGGACAGCTTTTCGATAGCTTCACCACACCATTCCGCCAGGGACAGGTCTTCCGGTGTGACCCACCGGACCAACGGTATGATAAGGGGGGATTCCAGCCAGGTCGCCCCATGTCCACGTCCACGCGTGGTGAAGATTTGCGACTCATACTTTCCGGTACGTCCGTTACCCGCCATCTCCCTGCGGAGCATATCTGTAGAGGCAATGCGGAGCCACTCGGATGGAATCTTCCCGAAATGCATCGTGATCTGTGTGGCGTTGACCATCAGCTTGTCACCGATGCGCCGGAATGTGACAGGAAACCCTTCCATGAAATGAAGGATTGTGTCATTCTGGACCGCGGAGTGCAGATCATCAGACTCCAGTTCCAGAAGCTGGTTGCCCCATGCCTCCAGCTCGTCAAGCATGTCGCGGGGTATAATAGTCTCCTTGCGCACCGTCCGCAAAAGCCTGCGCATATCGATGGGCCGGAAACTCCACTGCTCCCGTCCGTTCTTCCGGAAACTGATCCTCAATGCCGTCGGGCAGATACGGGCGATGGCCCCGTCTTCAAGCAGCTCGCTCCGTTTAAGTATGTTACATACGTCCATGGCACAGATGTGCAGATGGCCGCTGTGGTTTCGGGAAACCCGTATGTTCCAGTCCCGAAACGGAATGTTCCTATTCTCTCTCATAATCATTTCCTCCTTTCTTTTTGTTGTCAGATTTATGTTTATTCTCAAGCAAGGCCCGCTTGTGGGCCATTTTGCGCACCGGATAGTATGTACGTTTCTCACCGCAAAGGGCATCATAATCCTTCAGCATCAGCGTGCCAAGGTCGGACAGTTCGATCTCGACATCCGGATGCAGATGTCTGAAATAGAGCCCGCCGCTGCATACGTACTTGCCCGTGCAACAAAATGAAATGGCCTGCAAGTTGCCTTTTGTCAGTTCCGCCGCACTATGTAGCGAGCGCGTAATGGCGACAAGAACCTGTGCCCCGTTGAAAATGAGCACCATTTTTGGCCGTTTAAATGTACTACGTCTCATGTTGTCCTAATATTTGCGTTAATTCCTCCTTTGTAAATCTAAGGCCGGCAGTCTGTACCAGCCAAGTGTCTGAAACGGTAAATCCACCGGACAGCAATTCGGACATGCGCTCCAGAAGGTAGGCACCGAATGCAGGATCGATGTAAACGACAAATAATAGAGCCAGACATTCATCAATTAACAGATGTCCCGACGCCTCGTCACGGATAACCATGTTTTCCTTGTCTATTCCGTAAACATCCGTCAGCGCTGTTATCCAATGATGGAAAGAGGCGCGGAAGTCACGGACGTTGTGCCGGTGTGCGTCTCCTCGGGCCCGGATAAAATGTGTTGCGTCGAAATAGACCGGTCCGTCCTCCTGTGACGTTCCAAAAAGCAAATCGGGGAATTCCCTGTACCGGACTGTCCGGCAGGGAATCTTTTCTTCTTTCATGTTCTTTTTTCCATTGTTTTCAAATTTGTATTTAACATTGTGCAAATATATATCTTTTTACGGTGAAATATCACAAAAAACAAGACTGATTTTTCGTTTTTATTTAATTGATTATCGTTGATAATAAGCGATTTACAGAAAATTCAAATCGAAATATCTATATATTTGGTTGTATTATTTCGTTTTGCAAATCAAGCATTAAGAAGCCTGTTTTTCATATACTTTTTTTTGTACAAAACTTCTCTCCCGCCTGCTCTCTACTCTTTAGGTAAAAAAGCAAAAAAAATATGGTGACATCGGACAATTCATTCAACGGGGAGCTTTTGGAGAGCATATTCAGGACTTCCAAGAAAACCATTCAGGAGTATGTCCGCGAAATCGAACGCAACAACCGCTACCGTTCATGCCGCCAGGATATAAGTTCAGGATACATCCTTGATGACCGTGCCAGGCTCATTGACCTGTACGAGGCCTGCCTGCAGCAGGATGCGCATATACGGTCGGTGGTTGAAACTTTGGAGAGCCAGATACTCGGCGACCGTTATATGCTTGCGCATGTGAACGGGAAAGGGAAATATACCAAAGACGTGGTGAACTCGCAAAAGATACAGGGCTCGCAATTTGACAAGATAATCAAGGGTATCGTGGAAGCCAAGCTTTACGGGTATACTTTACTCGAAATCATGCCGTATGTTGATTCCGGAACAGGCAGGTTGGCGGAAGTCAACATCATCGAACGGCGCAATGTATTGCCGGACCAGAGAGTTGTACTGAAAAGGCAGGGTCTATGGGAGCCGCATTGGGATTTGCGCAATCCGGCCTACCGCCGTTGTTATGTGCTGGTAACCTCGGGTGACCTTGGGCTTTTTTCTGCCACAACGCCATTGATACTCGCCAAAAAGTTCACGGTGGCCAATTATGTTAACTTCTCCCACACCTACGGACAACCGATCATTCATGGAAAGACGGTCAGTGAGAGCAATGCCGACCGCAAACGGCTGGCCGGTGAAATAGCCAATGCGGCGCAGAACAAGGTCGTGGTCACCGGCATCGAGGATGAGGTGGACATCAAGACCTTCACCATGTCCAATTCGGAAAAGATATATACCGGACTGATTGACTTTGTCAACAAGGAGGTTGCCAACCTTGTGCTCGGTTCCGAGTCCATGGCCGGAGGGATGCAGTCGTATGTGGGTTCTACAAAGGCGCATCAGGATATTTTCCGTGACCGTATCGAGGTTTACCGCAGATATATCGAGAATGTCATGAATGAGGAGATAATCCCCCGGCTGGTAGCCATCGGATATATTCCTGCAGGACTGGAATTCAGGTATTCAAACCGGATAGAGATGAATAACGAGGACCGTATCAGGCTCTATTCGCTCATTACAGAAAAATACGAGGTTGCGGCTGACGAAATCGAGAAGGAGTTCGGAATCAATGTGGGCAAGCAGCTTAATGCCATCCCGGTTATGGGGCTTGAAGCGGATGGCGGCCGGTACATTCCCGGCCATAACGACCGCGGTATCATGTCAGACGAAGAGTATTTCCGACGTTACGGGCATCCCCGGGGGAGTAAGGTTGAAAATTTTTTGCGGGGAACGGAGTGATGGCCCGGCTTCCGTTCCCAAACGGTGTTCCATATGGAGCCGTCAGGGCGTCCGCTTTTCAGGAATCCGGTACGGAAAAGGAGTACCGTGTCATATTTGAGGCATTCCGCAGGTTCATTCTCCACTATGAAAACAGTGCCGAACGTCTCGATATTATGGAGGACATCATCACTTTGCGTGCTTCTTTCCTGATAGACAAAGCGTTGACAGGTTTACGTATTGACCTGGACCGTGCATTGGAGATTCTGAGAAACCATAATAGCTTTACGACGGAGAGAGAGAGGCTGCAGCGTGACATTCTCATCGCTGCCATAGACAACCTGGTTGATTTTGCGGCGGCCGAAGAGTATGCGATGTTCAAGGATATGCCTGAGACAGTGGATGAACGGGATATGGAGACATACGGGGAGATATGCCGCCGGTATAACTTTATTTATGCGGAGAGAGAGAACAGCCAGGTGCTTTTCGCCGCTTCGATGGCGGCATGGTGGCTCACGGTGGATACGGACACGGTGCTGACCTATATGACGCAGGGAGACGAACGGGTGCGGGCGTGGCATCTGTCCCTCGAGGGGCTCTCGTACCGCAAATCGGAATTCCCGCCGGAGTTGATACCGCCCATTGAGTGGGGATGCCGTTGTTTTCTGGTAGCGGACGGGTTCGCCGCGGTACGGGCTGCACTGCCCGTTCCGGAAAATTACAGGAAGAGGATCGATCCTGTCTTCCGGGAGAGTCTGGCCACGGGTGGACGCATTTTTTCCAGGGCACACCGCTATTTCGACATGCCGCTGCCGGAGCACATGACCAAAATTGTAAAACGGATAAAAGAAAAATTTCATGCAAAAGATAACACTCGATGAATTTTGCACCCATTGGGTGAGGGAAAGGGGAAAGGGAGGCTGGGATCCGTTCCTGCCCAGCCGTCTGGCGGGTAACACGTTTGATTTTGCCACCGAGGCCGGACAGTACAGCCGGCAGCAGTTTCTTGCCTCCTTTCCCTCGGGAGGTTTCTGCGGCGGCACATGGACGCCACGTACCTCCCGTTGGGGGCGGAAGTTTACACATCCGGTCATGAATGACACGGGAGCTCTTGCCGCAGGTATCAAGGGAGAAGCGGACAGGACCGATATCAGGGGGCGGCGCAGCGACGGCAGCCGGATATTCCGTAAAGGGGCCCGCTACTCAATATGGACTACCGAGAAGAGCATTCCGATTAAGGGCAAACGGGGACGCAGCAAGAACCGCTACGGGCACTATGCCGCCGTACACAATACCGACCCGAAATTTGGTCTGTACACCGTAAACCAGCATTCTTCACGGCGTCCCGTACACCGCCAGTTCATAGGTTTCTCCCCGAAGATAGAGGATTACATCGCTGATAATTTTATGGATATGATTTTTAAAGGATTCCCGGGCGTATGATAAAGGACAAGCATTCCGTAGGACAACCGCATCAACCGGCTCCCGTGCAGGAAAGCCTGCCGGAAGAAGTGTCCGAAAATCCGTTTGTGAACATGTATCAGGCGGTGAAGCGGGCCATACAGACCATAAAAGAGGACCCGGACGATCCGCTCTCACCTCCCTTTTTCAAGACCATAGCCATTGACAACGGACAGTTCGCCCGTATCGTACGTGGGGAAAACACGGAATATGAGACCGTTTTTCCGGCCGTCTTTATCCATTTCGTCAACGTGAGGTACCTGGTGCAACAGCAGAGAATCGGCGAGGGGCGCGCCACCATGCGTGTACGCTTCATTCTTAATACGCTCAACAACGGGGACGAGGATAGGGAATGCGAGTCATTCATCGTATTCCAGAGGCTGAACGTGGCCATTCAGGATGCCAAGAACAGGGAACCCGCCCTTAACGAACGGTGTAACCTGACCTATTTTGACATGCCGACCACCACTAATATGCTCCAGGCGTATTGGGTGGACTATGAGGTATGGTTCCGGGAGTCTTCCGCATGGAAATACAGGGACTGGGTAAAGCGCTATCTGGTCATGCCGCCTTTCACGCAGCATGGCGATGCGCCGCAGCATGACGGCGGCGGGCACGGCTATCACCCTGAACCGGGCTATGATAAGGCGACAGGATTCAGTCAGGCGGTGGAAACAGGCGTACATGGCGGAAACAAGGATGAGATTTCCGGCATTTGATGGTGGGGCCTTGCACATTCACGGCATGGGTATCTGAAAGGGTGGTCCGGCGCTTCGTCCGTTCAAACAATGCATGGTCATTTTTCGATTAAATGTCATTATTCCGGGAAGTAAGTCCCGCTACCATATCCAAATGTCTTGTAAAATGATCTTAAAGTTGCGTGGCGTGCAGGTGGACAGCCCGTCCGGAACTGTTTTTAACCCATAATCTTGTCTAACGCCTACTCTTCCATAAAAAGAAAAACATGAGTACAGAAGAATTGCAATATGTGGTGGGTGAAGCAAAAACGGGTGAACCTGCCGTTATCCGTTTCTTCGGCCGCGTAACGGAAGAAACCACCTCCCGGTTCAATGACGAGTTCGACTTTCTTGAAAATATTATCCGTCCATCCTGTATCCGCGTGTTAATCAATTCGGAAGGTGGCAGTGTCCTTTACGGCATGTCCACTTATTCCACCATCGCCAATGCCAAAGTGGACACAGAATGTGTCATCGAGGGCGTGGCGGCGTCAATGGCTTCCATTATCTGGGCTGCGGGCAAACGTTCCCTTATGCGGGACTACGCCATTTTAATGATCCATAATCCTATACTGCCGGACAATGACGGGGAAGAGCCTTCGGACATGCTGTTGGCTTTCACCAGGCAGATAGAAACGATTTATCGGAAAAGGTTCGGTTTGACCAAGGAGCATGTGCGCGCCATTATGGACGGGCAGGCCGGCAAGGACGGGACTTATTTTGATGCGCAGGCTGCCGTAAAAGCGGGCATCATTCCATCAGAGAACATTATTCGTACATCGAAGCAGCTCTGTCGCAAAGTACATGACGAGATTGCCGGACTGGCGGACACGGCGGCCATTCAGGAGTTGATGGACCGCGTCAGTGAGGGGAATAAACCTTTTGAGGATATTTTTCCTACTCTTACAGAAACAGAAAACGATATGGCAAACGAAAACAAGACACAAGGTTTTGAGTACGGGGCGATTGCCGCCTCGCTGGGCATGAAGGACGGAGAAGTCAAGGACGTGATGGCCCGTATCTCCGAACTGGCAGCGATGGAACCTAAATACAAAGAGGTGCAGAAAGCCCTGAGTGACGCACAAACGGTCATAGCCGGTAAGGATGCTGCAATCCGGAACTTGCAGAAGGATCTGTCCGCTGCTACGGCACGTCTCTCCACTTACGAACAAAAGGAGAAGGACGAGAGGACATCCCGCATCGAAACGCTGGTGGAGAACGCCATTGGCGAAGGCAAGATTGACCGTGAGGCAAAAGCGCAATGGGTGGAGATGGCGGAGGCCAACTTCGAGTTGGCGGAAAAAACACTGGCTTCCATCCCCGCGCGTGAGATCATCTCCAAAGAAATCGCCAATGACCCGGCCAACATCCAGGCCACGGCGGAGGCGACCAAGACGGCCGAGCAGATGATGGCCGAGAAGGTGGCCGAGGTAGTCGGTGCGGATTTCAAGTTCCGCAAACTCTGACAGGCAGACATCCGATCTTAATTGACATGCCGGAGGCCGCAGGCCTCGCGCGGAAACACAAGTATCCGCCAGTCGGCCGAGTTTCACATTTCAACGGAAAAACTTAAAACGACAATGGCCGATACAGTAAATTTTCTTCAAAATGGATATAGCGGCGAGGTTCTTGAGGACCTGCTGACCTATACCGTGCAGGGTAATGATACGGTTCGTGAAGGACTGATCCATATCAAGACGGGCATCCAGCACCGTTATACACTCCCTGCCATCAAGCTGGGCAATATCATTCAGGACAATGTGCCGACCCCACAGCCCATTCACGGTTCCAAAGGGGATGACGGCTCGAACGAGTACCAGTTCACCGAACGGTATCTTGAGCCCTCCGATTTTATGGTTTACCTTGAATTCAATCCCAGGGACTATGAAAAGTACTGGCGTTTCGCACAACCGGAGGGCAGTCTTGTATTCCGGGAACTTGACCCGAAAATCCAAGCCACGATGCTTCGCTTGCTCATGGACAAAAAAAACGAATACATCGGTAATGCCATATGGACCTCCGCACGTGGCGGAGATACGGTGGCAAAAATCACCGCACCGGAAGGCTGTACGAAAATTGGTGCCAACAAGGAGAAGTATTTTGATGGTGTTGTCAAACGCATCCTCGACAATGTAAACTCTACGGACACGCAGGTAGTTGCCGGCGGACAGTGTATCGTTTCGGGAACGACCGAGTTGACGGACGGTGCGGCGGTGGAAGCGGCTCTTTATGCGATGTGGAAAAAATGTCCCAAACAAATCCGCAAGAAGACATCCTTGGCCTTTGTGGTAGGATGGGATGCTTGGGACGCGTATGACCAGTATATCTCGGACAAACAGGTCAAATACTCCGAAAATACCGAGGTCAACCGCTATCGCTTTAAAGGCAAGAGGATTATCCCGATCGTGGGAATTCCCGAACATACGATGGTGCTCGGCGAGTTTTCCACCGGGATGGACTCCAATCTTTGGATGGGGGTGGATTATGCCAACGATACGGATATTCTGAAAATTGACCGGTTGCAGGCCAACTCCGAACTGTTCTTTTTCCAGATGCGCATGAAAATGGACGTGAACATTGTCCGTCCCGCGGAGATCGTGGTGCATACCGCCTACAAAAAGAGCGAATAACACACCTTTCTTCATTTTTCAATATCCACCCGGGGAGCGGAGGTCAGAGCCCCGTTCCCCATTTTTATTCCACTGTTATGGCAAAAAAAATAAATACGGAGGAGGAACCTCAAAAAGAAGGCAACAAGGTTGCCGCACCGGAACTTCCGGCGGAAGCAATACCGGAAACGTCCGAGAAAATATCCGCTACGGTTGAAGACAAACGGCCCGTCCCGGCTGAGAATACAGGGAATACGGAGGACGAGGCGGCAGACCCGTATATACTGGCCCTTTTGGAAAAATTCCCTGCATATCCGTCCCTGTATATCGACAGGCATGGTGGAACCTACACTCCGGACACGGCGGCAACTGTCAGAGGCGGGGCTGTACTTTACAAAAACCCTTTTTATAACGAACTTAAAACAAAACCATAATGGCACTCGGCAATGTCTTTATCAAGGATGTGGACGGCAATATCCCTTACGAGACCGGTTCTTCCAACGAGAAGGTGACGGGATTATTGTTTGATATTTCCCTCCAACCCACACTCTTTACGGAAGGGTATGGCAAAACCAATGAAACGAAGCTTAAACCGGGGGATGTATGCTACATCACCTCATTCAAGTCCGCCGTTAAGGATTTCGGTATTGTTGAGCGTGTGGAGGCTACCGACGAGGAGGAGATGAACGTCAATTTTCTGCATGGTATTCCTGCCTACCATATTCGTGAGTTTTTCCGGATGTCAGGCAATCTGAACGGTTCAGGAAAACTCTATGTGATGTTTGCTGACTGTTCTGCAAACTGGGACGCACTCGAAATCATGCAGCGTGCCGCCGGAGGCATGATCAACCAGATGGGAATTTGGACGGAACAGCCGCTGTGGAAAGCGAACGGGACTTCCGGAGAGTACAATCTCAACCTGGTAAAGGGACTTAATGATGTGGCTGTAGGGCTTGCCGGACAGAACCAGCCCCTGTCACTCATACTCTCCGCCAATCCATCCAATACAGGGGCGGACACGACTGAGGGGCGTCAGATTGACTTGAATAGAATACCGTCATGTATCTGTGAGTCAAGTCGTATCAGCTGTATATTCGGCCAGGCGCATCACGAAAAGATCTCCACGATGCAGATGCGCAACAAGAATCACACACCGGTAGGATTCTTGGGCGCGGTCATGGGTGCCATTGCCAAGGCGAACGTCCATGAATCCATAGCATGGGTCAAACAGTTCAACCTCTTCACGGATGATTTTCAGGAGATAGAGCTGGGGTTCGGTGATATCAGCCTTGACGAGGCGGAGGAACATTTTATCAGCCTGAACCGGTATGAGTCGTTGTCCCCGTCACTGCTTGACGAACTTGATGACAAGGGCTATATTTTCCCCATCAAGTACGCCGGCCGTGAGAACGGTATTTATATTTCAAAGGACCAGACCTGCTCAACGGGTGATTTCCGCACCATCGCAAGAAACCGTACTATCAACAAGAGTCGCCGCGCCGTGCGTGCCGCACTGTTGCCATATGTGAATTCCCCGTTGATGGTCAATCCTTCAACCGGGTTCCTTGCCCCGTCGAAGATCACCGCATTCAAAACACTCATCGGGGATATATTGGCCAAGATGCAGGCGGCACAGGAAATTTCAGGATATGCTGTCACTATCGATCCGAACCAGAATGTACTGGTGGACGATACGCTCCGCATCTCCTATGTCCTTGTGCCTGTCGGGGTGGCTGTGGAGATTTATGTAGAGGAAGGACTTTCATTAACCGCAAACAAATCATAGAAAATGGCAATAATTAATAATGTGGCATATTCATGGTCTATGATAACCCTGTCATCGACCGCCCTGGGAATTGACGAGGGATCCACGACCCTTGAAGGTGTGTCCGCTATCAAATGGTCGAAAAAACGTAAGGTGGAAAGTAACTATGGCATGGGTGGAAAACCTGTCAGCCGCGGATTCGGAAACATTACCTATACGGCGAGTATCACAATGGACTATGCCACGCAACAATTGTTGCGTTCAGTCTATGGCTCGTTGCTCGAAATCGGTGAGTTCGACCTGATCATCAGCTTTGCCAACCCCATGGCCAGTGATGACTGGACGACCACAACGGTGACACTCAAAGGATGTATCTTTACGGAGGACTGTCTTGAGTCGCAGCAGGATGATACCAACATCACGCATGAGTTCGACTTGAATCCGTTTGATATTCAGATAGGTAACGGCGATACAATCTGACTTGTCATGAATGTGACCTTTGAAGGAAAATCTTCCACCGGAAAAAATGAATGGCTTACACCTCCTTGTTTGCTTGACAGGTTGGGAGAATTCGATTTGGACCCGTGTTCACCGGTAAACCGTCCATGGGATACGGCGAGGCATCACTACACCGTCGAGGATGACGGGTTACGGCAGCCATGGTTCGGGCGGGTGTTTTGTAATCCGCCCTATGACACGCCGCTGATTGTCCGCTTTATCCGTAAATGTGTGGAGCACCGGAATGCTATTGCGCTCACTTTTGCCCGCACGGACACCCGGCTGTTTCATGAACTGATATTCCCTTATGCGGACACAATACTTTTCATCAGGGGGCGGCTCAGGTTCTATCATGTCACCGGAGAGCAGGGAGGCACTGCCGGGGCGCCATCCTGCCTGATCTCCTTTAACAGGGAAAATACCGCCGCCCTGAAAATGTGCGGTATCGAAGGGAAATTGGTAGCTCCCCGATTTTTATGATCATTCCTTGGTCGGGTATGCTGAAATTGGCCTGTCTGTCGGAAACGTAATTCCGGCGGACAGGCCGTCTGGTATATCAGGAACGTTACAAGCCCGGGCTATATGGAAATATGCGCTTCCCTGTCAAAGGACAGGTGCTCATTGCCGGACACATATCCCAATTGGTTGCAGATACATCGGGTATGGCCGATAACCTTGTTTATATTACGGTGGGAATGACCGTAAATCCAGTATTCAATCGGACTGTCTGCAATAAAGTCCCCCAGCTCGACAGTAAAGGCCCCGTTTAGCGGACTTCCCCTGAATTCTGCAGCCATCAACTCGAATGACGGCACATGGTGCGTGGCGACAATGATATGTCCGGCCGTACTCTGCATTACGCCCTGTTTTAAAAAACGAAGACAACGTGAATGCTCGTCGTTGAATCTTGTATAGTCCAACGGCTCACTGCCATGGCGTATCCTGCGGAAATCGGTGATGGCACTTTCCGTCGCATAGGCATCCTGCAACGGAATATGGGACCAGAGTGTGGTAGCAATCAGGTCGGTATCTTCATCCAATGAAATAACGGAGTTGTAGTGGCAGGTGATGTTTTCCCTGATTTTGAGCGACCAGCCGTTATACAGTTTGTCAATGTCGAACATTTTATAAAACTCGTGGTTGCCGGGGATCACTATGACCTCCCTGTAATTTTCGGAAGCCCAGTCCCAAAACGGATGTCTGGAATAGTTCTCGTCACCGATATATCCAATGTCACCGGCAAGCACAAGCACTTCTCCGGCAACAGACAACGGATCGTCCCTCAAGAGGCAACTGTTCTCCCTGAATTCAAGATGAAGGTCGGAAGCATATTGAATTTTCATCATTGCGTTGTAAAATTATCCTTGAGTTGTTTCAACAATTGTTCCGCCGTAACGTCTTTCAGTCCGGCTGATTTGAAAAAGTCCGCATTGGGCAGTTCGTCCTTAACACTCCCGCAGAATCCGTCAATGTCTTTCTTGAGAGTGTCGGGTACCGTATGGATATCTGCCGGAGAAAGCATTGCAGCCAGTCTGAACACATCTTTCTTATGTTTGGCAATATGCCTGCTGTCCACCTGCTCTCCATTGTCCTTTCGTCCGAGCATTTCCAGATAAGCCTTGCATTTCAGACAGATAAGGCTTTCAATATTGGCAATATGCACCCCGTATTCCAGTCTGCTGTGGGCAATTGTAAAATTGTAATAATCATCATCCATCAGAATGGCGGACAGGCTTGACAAGTCCTCGTCAACCGGAACCGGTGTGATATGGGCATCCTCCGGAAAATTGACAAGTCCGGGATTTCTGGAAAAAAGTTCCACCTGATAGGGGAATTCCGGGGCTGAGGGCTCCTTGAACCTGTAATATTCATGCCGCTGTTCCCCTTCGCCCGTTCCTTTGTTCCGACTCACATATCCGGCGACTTTTACGAACTCCCAAAATTTAGCGACAAAATCTGAAGACAGGGCTTCCACTATCAGAATAATGTCTATGTCCTTGGTCGCCCTCGGATTCTGTGCATATATTTCCTCATGCACTTCGCAGGCGGTACCTCCGATAATGACATAGTTGTCTTCGTAACCTACAAAAAATTCTTTGAATTTCTCTATACCTCTTACCATTGTATATTATTTATCATGTTCTCCAATTCTATTTGAATCCGTTCGTCCCCGATATCTTTCATGGACAGGAATAAAGACAGCTTGTCCACTATTCCATTGTCCTGCAACAGTTTCGGATTGTAACGCCATATTTCAATACGGTTCTCTCCATATTCCTTGTCTGTCCGGAACTGCAACCTGCGGAACTCTTCTTTCGAAACCGCATAGCTGCCGTTCCTTTCCCTGTTGAGCATCGAATATTCCGACAGGGCATTCACGCCGCTTATGGAAAGAGTGTCATCCGGGCGGATATCCGTATACACCACCCGTTCGACGGGGTTCGCCAAAAACGGCAGCGCCCTGTCCCATAGTTCATGTTTTGCGGATTTGAATTCCAGACTCTTTGTCTTAATCCCGGACAAAGTTACGATTTCTTTTTCCTCCAACCATCTGACCGCCCGGTTTGCATTGGCATAAGAGACTTTAAACAGGTCTGCAATCTCATAAGTACCCTTGCCGGCAAGGGAATTTACTTCCAGATGATAAAGGATGGCACATTGGGCTATCGCCGGAATTTGTGTCCCTTTTTCCTCTTTGGGGGCCTTTTGAGGTTTCAGGTCAATCAGTAAATCCGGTATGAACATCTGTCTTGGCGGTATAATGAAATTTACGCGTTGTCTGACAAGGCGTTGTATGTTATAAGACGCCATCATGTCAAATACAAATATTACCGGATGCCGGACCTTCCGCTCGACCAGTTCTTTCTGCCTCTGTATTTGCCCCGGCGTATATGCGGAACTGTCCGTACTGCATAAAAGAAAGACTTCCCGGCCCAGCAGGTTTGCCGTATAAAAATGGTATCCGGCGGTTATATTGACCGGGAACATATTCAAGACCTCTCTTCCAATGGGCGCAATATCAACCTTCAAATCAAACGTTTCGTTGATATATTGGCTTGTTTTATGTATATAATCATTTGATTTGCACATAATCATTCGTATTTGATAATGTGCAAATATAGTGATTATATCTTGTTTTACAAATAAATATAATGTATTATCTGCTTTTATTTCCTGAAGATTTGTTTTAAACGGGCTCTTGCCCGGAAATGCAGTGTTACGATCAGCCGGTAGCTTCATCATATTATATATGGATAATAAAACCCTATGTTTGGTCCATACCGGATAAAATGTATGCCCATATAATCTTTTCACCGTTCTTTGCCCTACTCTTTCGATGAATCAAAACAATATTCGACATGGACGAAAAAATGCTTTCACTGGAACAGGAAACTAAAATCAAGGAAAAAGCTCTCAAATTGAAAGAAGAGAAGAAGCTCCGTAAAATTTATCCGATGGTGGTCTTCGGAGACACGTCCAACGGCGAGAAAGAGACTTATGTGGCTTATATGTCCGAACCGAACTTTCCACAATTCAGCAAATTCATGGCCGCATCAAAAAAAGACGAGGTCATGGCCATGCGCACACTTGCCCGGGACTGTTTTGTGGATGGCGACAAGGAACTTGTGGATGACGAGTCACTCTTCCTTTTCGGACTTATGGGACAACTTTCCGAACTTATCACCACGCGGCAGAGTCTCCTGGTAAACTTATAGGCCGGTGGGTGGTGACGGACGATCAGCGTATCCGCCAGCGGACTGTCTATATCCGCCACTACTTCCCCGGCGTCAACCTTGACACGATCTCTGACGAGGAGTTCGCCATGCTCTCCGAAGAGGCGCTGTGGCTGCACGAGCAGATGCTTGCCAGCCGCATGCCGTTGCCGGTTTCCATGCCGGAGAGGATACCCTGAACGGCCGCTGTAATCCTCCGGGGTTACGGCGGCTTCGCTTTAAACCCCGTCCTTTCCGGTGACACTACTCTTTTAATGCGACATTCCCTTCAATCATGGCTCAGGAACAAAACTATCAGGTCAATTATACCATCAACGTCGACGCCTCGCAAGGCACTAAACAGGTCATAGCTTTCGGTGAGGCTGTGGGCAAGCTGGTGCAGGCGAAAGCCTCGCTGTCCCCTGCGGTAAACAACATCAAGACAATGATGAACGAAGTTGACCGTGTCTTCCGTACCAAAAATGGGAAGAAGCGTAGTTTTGACTATCGGTTGACCATTGACACGAGGAGCAGTGAGGAGAAGCTGGAACGTGTCAAAAACCTGCTTACGGACATTGCGGCCCTTTCCAAAGGCATCAGCCTGACCATTAATGCGGGACAGGTGCTCGACAGCAGGAAAATCAAAACCGCCGCTAAAAATCTTTACGAGAAGAAAGCTGCGGAGATTCGCAAGGCCGAAATTGAGAAAAATGCGGCCTCTTCAGTAGGTACGATGGTCGACGCCCAGAAGCGCATAACCAAGGCCATCGGCAAAATCAATTCCGCCCTGGTTTCCGTGGAGCGCGGCAGGGAGCTGCAAATCAGGACCGATACGGCGGAAAACCGGCTGCAACGTGTGCTTTCCCTGCTGGAACGTATCAAGGGGGAATCCCGCCCGGGCCTGGGCATGCAGGGTGGAATGTCCGTGGGGAGCTTGTTTCCTTCCGTTCCCGTTCCTTATGCCCCGGGAACATTCGTCATGCCGGAAAAGGCACAGCAGAAACTGATGGAGCGTCTTTATGCCCGGCAACAGCTGCATCGCCAGAAACTTGCACATGCCGAGGATGTTTTTGCTGCCGACCAGCGTCGCAAGGAGGAATCGGCCCGGGCCTCCGCAGAGGAGAAACGGCGTACCGACGAAGCCCGTACCAGGGAACGGGAACGTAAGGATGCCGCCCGCGAAGCGGAAAAGTTACGCCGGCAGACAGAACAGGCACGCCGGAAAGCCGAGACGGAACAGCGCAAGGCGGAACAGGCGGCAAGAAAACAGGAACAGCGTAACGCTATGCAGTCCGTACGGCTGATGCAACGGGAACATACCGCTGCCGGGACACTTTACCGTAGCAAGCGACGTGCGGCCATCAACCGTATCCAATATTCGAAGGCACCCTCGCTGAGGAATCTGCCTTTCGCTTCCATGCTGAACGCCTACATGGGCTACAGCCTGGTACGTTCGGAACTGTCCGACGCTGTCGAATATGCCAATATCATGAAGTCGGCCAGATCCATCCTGCGCGTGGCCGACATGGATCTGGGATCTTTTGAGACCCGCTTCGACAACATGGCCCGCCATGTCCGCAAGATAGGAATCGATACGAAATATACTGCTGTGGAGATCGCCGGCGCCGTCAAGTTCCTTTCCATGGCCGGCATGGATATCGAGACAATCCACAAATCCATCCGGCCGGTCACGAACCTGGCGCTCATCGGGGACAATGACGTGTCCTATATTGCCGACCTGGCCACGAACATCATGGCTGGCTATGATATCCATAACGACAGTATGGATAGTGTGGCGGACATTATTGCGTCGACCATCTCCCGCTCGAATGTCAATATCGTCGAAATAGCGGAATCCTATAAAATGGCTGCCGGTTACCTGCGTATGGCCGGTGTGGAGTTCACGGAAGCCAGTGCCGCCATAGGCCTGCTGGGCAATATGGGGTTGAAAGGAACACTGGCGGGTACCTCGCTGCGGGCCATGTCCACCCGTTTTGCCAAGCCTACGAAAGAGGCCCGGGAGGTTTTGGACCGCCTGGGCGTCAAATTCACGGAAAAGCGTGACGTGGAGGGGGTACGGGTGGAGAAGTTGCGCCCCATAGCGGACATCTTCGAGGAGCTGAACAGGAAAGGCGCCTCAATGGCGGACATGCAGGCGATTTTTGGAAAAATCGGGGGGAATGCAGCTATGATGTTTGTCCGTAATTACGACCAGCTGCGTGCACTCAGCTCCCATAATAGAGGTTCCCAGGGAATATCGGCGGAACTGGCACTTGTAAAGCAGGATACCACTAAGGGATTGTGGGCGCAGGTTACCTCCCAGCTGAGCGAGGGGTTCATGCGCGCGTTCGAGGTGATGGAACCCTCGGTACGTGCCGTTCTGCGTTCCTTTCTGGATAAATTCAAGGCTCCGGAATTTACCCGCGGACTGCTTTCTGTCGGGAACGCCCTGTTGGACATATTTACCGTCATAGGTAATATCGGGGCTTGGGTGGCACGCAACTTTCATTGGATAGAACCGCTTGCTTTTACGGGAGCGGTGGCTGTCCGGCTGTTCAAGGTGGCCGGTGCCCTGACCAATATCGGTATCGCCATGGGCTTTATCGGCAGACAATCGGCGGCGACGGCGGCCGTCGGATCTGTACAGGGATTGTTGGATATGGGGAGTCCCGGCAAGATGTCTTTCGGACAAAAGAGGGCCATTGTCTCGGCCATGCAGTCCGCAGGCGTGGCAGGACGGGGAGCTATGACGCGTACCTTGATGTCCGGAGGCGGTGTTGTCGGGGCGAAGGGTGTGCTGCAGTCGCTGTTCGCAACACAGGTGGCCACAGGTGGCAGCCTGACAGGCGCAGCCGCCTCCCTGAGTGCCATGGGCACGGGAGCGGTGGCTGCCACGGCGGGAATCGCTGCATTGGCCGGTGCTCTGGGATGGGTGGCATATAAGACCTGGAAGATAAAGGAGGCGAAGGATGCCGTACTGGAAGAAATCGCCTCGAACCGCAAGTACCGTTATCCGTCCATAGAGGCCCTCCATTCCTCTTTGAGTGAGACCTACAATATGGCGCTCAAGACAAAACGTGCCGTGGACGAGGTTGTGGCGGGGAAGAGCATCGAAGAGGCTTCGGGACGTAAGATAGGTGCGTTCACATCCAACTGGTGGACGGGATTTCTGGGAGAGTTTGCCATTGCCTCCTCAGAAGGCATGGTGTCGCGCGAGCATATATACAATATGGACAAGGCACGTCAGGACGACATAAGGGAGGCGCTTGTGACCCTCGCCAAGCGGGACAGCCAGACACGTATTGACGCTGCCTACGCCGAATTCGGCAAGATGGGTACGGCACTGGACGTCGACGCCTTCCTTAAAACGGTACAGGAACGTTTCGGCCAGCAGGACAAGGATCTGGACAAGTCACTATGGAACGTAAGGGACGGTAAAATCGTCTATGTGGATGATATTGGTGACAAGCCGGAAGCGGTGGCCGCCCGGACATACGATTACGCCCGGTACATGAACACGCAGACCGTACCGGAGATTATACGGGCCGCAACAGCCTACCGTAACGCCATCTCGAGCGCCGCAGACGCGCAGGAGTTTATGCGTAAGGGCGGTTTCGATTTTAACAGGCTCAGGAGCTGGGGGTTCGAACAGGATGAGAAAGGCCGGTGGAAACAGCGGACATTGGGACAGGATGCCACGGACGAGCAGCGTATAGACAATATTGCCAACCGTAAACTGGCACACAATGTCCTTGTCAAATTCTTTTCATCACTCCGGCAAACGTTTGGCGGGTCAGCGGAGGCGGCCGAGAATATCCTTCGTACAGCAGGATTTACACCCGGACAGTACAGCAACGAACCGGACTCCAACGATACCCGTCCGTTCGACACGAATCCGATCACCAATTCACACCTGGATGACGGAGGTGCCGGCGGAAACTACTCGGGCACGGGCAAACTGTCATCCGCAGCCCCCAAACAAGTTATCGTAAACATCGACAGCCTGCTGAGTGTAAGGACTATCGACCTGATGAAATCAAAGGAGGGACAGACGGAAGAGATACAGAACCTGAAGGAACAACTGGCACAGGCGCTTATTGATGTTGTCCACGACTTTGACGCATCATGGAACGCATAAAAAAACTATAAAAAATGGGAAGACTGATACAAATTGCATCCTCGACCTTGTTAAGCGGGGGATACTTGGAAACGGTTCGATTGGCAGCTATATCAGCAACTCAGCCCGTCTTGCCATGGGCATGGGGCTGGCCGAATTGCAGGACGGGCAGGTGCATTATTTCTCCAAACATCATGACCTGCTCAAACGGGCAGCGGTACAAATAACCTCACAAACGGCCTACGGATTGTTGCGTTCATATCCCAGATACCTTAAATATTGGGAACAACAGGTACGGGATAAATACCTTCAGACACAATCACAATCCAGCCTGGCCAACAAGACCGGACAGTACTACCGTCTTATCAGCGAGCAGCAGGCCGTGGCACAGAAGAAAAGCCATACCGATTCCATTGTCGGACGGACGGTAGCGGATTTTCTGGAACTCTCCATATCCAAAGAGGGCAAATATTACGACAACAGTGAGTGCAAGGTGCTGCCCAACAGCCAATACGGCCTGGTTACATTCGTGGACCTGGGACCACAGATACAAATCGGCAGCCGGAACAATATCCTGTTGACACAAGTGCAGGGGCGTGATTATACCCGTAAGGAATATATATCCGGCGGTGACCTTGAGATCACCATCAACGGTAAAATCACATCCAAATATCCGGATGTGTATCCGGAAGCGGAAGTTTCCAAATTTATTAAACTGGTACAATACAAGGGGGTTGTCGATTGTGACAATACGGTATTGCGCCAGTTCAATATCTCACAGCTGATTATACAGGGGTATACGCTTCATCCGACGGACTGCAGGAACGTGCAGCCATATTCACTCAATTGTGTCGCCGTTGAGCCGTCCGAAGCGGTGGAGCTCAAACTGGCCGGGCAGGAAAAGGCAGATACGGCTATCAGGCACACGAACAAATGGATCAAATATGTCAAATTCGGTACGGAGATCGTCGATCCCGCCTCATTGCTTAAACTGACACGCCTATGGGTGTAGCCGCAATGGATGTTCTCTGCTGTCGTATTACCATTGGAGATGCCGATCCGTCCAATCCGATGAAGATTCGCAGCGGAGTGGAGATAACGGAGGTTCATACGCTTGAGATTAACGAGAGCTACAAGAAGCTGATCGGGACGGCCAAAGTCACGTTCCCGAAAGGTACCGTATGCCGTTCGACGATTATAGGCAATATGACACTGGAAGGGAAAGACGTGTCCCGGATAACGACAGAGGTCATGCAGGATGGTGTGATTATCGAAAAGCGCAGCACACAACACCTGGTTGATGAGACGACTTTTAAAGTTGGGCAACGCATCAATATCAAGCTGGGGTATAACGGTGTATTGAAAAATATGTTTGACGGTTACATTACCGGCTACAACTCGGACAGTACATTGGAAATACAATGTGAGAATATGGCCTACAAACTTAAATTGAAACAGGCGCCCCATTTCGAAACTCCGGCAAAGGGGACAACCGTGAATGATGTGCTGGATGGGAAATACAACATCTTGAAAGATACCGGTTTCAAGATACATTCCGATACAAAACGGTTTGATATCCATATCGGCAAGATCAAGGTGACGGATAACTTTACGGTGGCGGACATTCTTTCCGAATGGTCGAAATATAAGATTTATTGTTTTTTGAAATACGACGCTGAGGACGAAGGCGTCATGCCTTCCATTGCTGTCGGACGTCCTTATTCGTCCAGCAAGGCGCAGCCGGTATTTCCGGAAGACGGCCCGGCCGGGCCGTTCAAGATATATTTTAACGAACATGTGGCGCAAAGCAACCTGAAAGTGGTCAAGACCGACCCGAAGTTTCTGGCGGTGACGGGCAAGGCGCTTGGAACGGACGAGAAGTTCTTTGAAGTGACGGTACGCATGAATCCGGAATATGATCCGGCAGTACCGGGCAGCAAGGAGTTCCAAACGGTAAATGCCACCCAAATTTCAAAAAAGACACATAAGGTGACCGGAAACACGACGGCTTCGGGGGCAAAAACCAAAACAAAGGTGGATTTGTCCACTTATACCATCGTACCGTATATGTCACCGCACGTAGGCATCAATTCAGACCGGCTTGTGGAAGAGACAACTGAATACTTCCGGAATTACAACCTGAATGGAATCACCGGCAACGTGACCATATTCGGAGATTTCGGGCTGTCTCCTGCCGTACAGGTGGAACTGATCGATTTCCGTAACCCGTCCAAGAACGGCGTGTATCTCGTGGAGGAGGTCACGACTACGTTCGGGATCGGAGGGTACAGGCAGCAGCTGAGTATTCCGTACAGGATTCGCAAATAACACTATTGTCCACCAATGTACATCCTTCCCTTCCAGGAAATTTCCTGGAAGGGTAAAACTGCATTCCGTTCCGCTCCAAGGAGCATCATTATTTTCATTCATAATCAAAATTCATTGTCTCCAACAAATTTCTGCCTTAAAAAATATTTTCGTAACCGGAGTGTTTCCGGCAAGAAGAACAATATCCGCAAATACCTTTGATATCAATCAGTTAATCATCTTTCTGATTCTCTGAACCAGCATAGCCTTTCGTTTTTCTATAAAATCAGAAAAATTGGACAATGAAAGATCCGTATCCGGGATAAGATGGTCCTCCATGAATTTCCGCATATCCTTGTTCCGGGTCTGTTCACTGACCCACTTCTCCAATGGTTTGGCGTTTTTAGACTCGTTCTCATTGGCATCGAGCATCTGCAGGTTCAGGATGGAATTGTAGACCTGCCAGCCGTATTTTTCCTTGTCTTTCTCTTCCAGATCATTGTATGCAGAGGCTGGGTGCAGGTGGTCCTGATGGAAGTTATTGTTTCTGTAATCAAGATCCGGATACAGCATGGCCAATATTGGAAAACTGTATCGTGAATCTTTCTGGCTGTAAAGCAGGTCTTCTATAAAATCGTCACCTACATCCGACAGTTTCCTGATTTCCGAGTTTATTTCCGTTGCCGGGAACAAGGTCACGGTTTCTTTTATATAGCTGCCGGTGATGTCTGTTGTGTATGCCCTTCTTGACTGTGCAAGCACGGAATCCGCGCTTGCTCCGAATGCCCTGCGGAGCAGAATTGAGAACAACCATTTTTTTATGATTTCACAATCCTCCCTATTTCCTATCTTTTTGTAAAAATCCTGATATATGCCCTTGTGATAAAGATAATATAGTATGGGCATGGCGGCATTATATGAGGTCATTGTGAAATCCGTCAGTCCGAAAGATCTCAGCAAGTCGAACAGGTTTGAAATGGTATCCCTGATCCTCGTCCAATTATTTTCCACCAGTTCAATAAAGCCCAGATTGAAACTTGTTATAAGGGAACGCACATCTTTATGATACAGGTACAGGAACGATTTTAATATGAAATCGTGAGATATATTAAATCCTTTTGAACGTACATGCTCGACCAGATTATTGATTTCTGTCTTCGCGTCCATCTGTTTGCAATTGGCAATGGCAATGGACATCAGGATATCAGAAAAACTTAATGCGGTTCCCCCGGAATTGATCCGGATAAAAATATTCACGGCTTTGTCCGGTTTCTGTTCATCCTCCTCGTAAAAATTTATATTGAGCTTGGTGTGGATGACATTGTCCAACAGTCTCAGCAGTCTTTTGGATTCCTTGTCTATGTTATTGTCCTCGGCAAATTCATCGATGCCATAATTGTAATCCTGGTGCAAAGCCAGAATCTTACCTACACGGAACCATTTTTCATTAGACTTGTCAATAAATAAATCATTTTCCTTGGAGATATTCTTGTCAACAAAGGAAAAGATAAACTCCCTGTCGCTTTCCTCCTGTGTGTATTTACGGGATATATTGAAATATAGATGCCGGGTAGGGAAATTATATTCAGAATAATCCCAACGTTTCCTATAATCCTTGTACGCATAACTGCCGCACAGACCGATATACAATGACGTCAATCTCTGTTGTCCGTCCAATACCGCATAAAAATCGTTGATATTGTCTGTAGGAATCGGATCGTTGCATATCCGATGATACTGTATGAAAGCTGATAGAAACTTATAAAACCGGAAATCAGTCTTTGTTCCTCCTTTTACCTTCCAAAACAGCATGGAACTGATCGGGTAGCCTTTCATCAGAGAATCGAACAACTTTTCTATCTGTTCTGCCGACCATACAAAATCTCTCTGAAAAGCCGGTAACAGGTATTCATTCCGGTGGATATGTTCTATTGCCTGCGCTATTGTTATTGGTGATTGGAAACCTGCCATAATTACATAATTAAGTGTTTTTCGCAAAGATAGAAAATTCTATTTTTATGTTTTATTTTCGAGGAGGAAAAATGAAAACCTGAATATATTCCAACTACCTATTCTTCTATAAAAAGATCAATGTCTTCAGATAAGTCGAATCAGTTGCTTATTCGTGAGGCTATCCGTAAAATAGCTCTCGGCCGTAGCATGGAACGCATCAGTCTGGCTCCGGGAGGTATGTCGGGCATTGGCACGGCCCGTATGATACATGGATATGTCGCCAAAATACATGATGACCCGTCGGACGAGGAATTTTCCGAGTATGGCGGTACCGTTGATGTCGGCGAGTACCCGGACGAGACAGCCTCTGCAGAACCCGTCATCCACAAAGGCGTATTGCTTTCAGCGGCAACAAGCAGCGAGGGCGGTTTTTTGATTGTACCTGCACTTTTTTCCGATGTAACGATTTTTATGGATGCCGCCACCCGGTACGCCTATGTGGTGAACTTCTCACATGTGGATATCCTGCGGCTGAATGCCCGTAAGGAAACCGTTGTCGGTGTAACGGAAATGGAGGAACTGGATCCGGAGAGTGACTCTGCTCCGGACTACGACGAGCTGGAGGCTACGGGAAATATGGCTTTCACACATTATACGCCGACAACCGTTACCGCCACTGTCAGGAACAAAAAGGGTAAGGAAGCCTCTACGGGGATTGAGGCGGAGAGCATTACCCACATTGTAGACAAGTCGGAGGTCAGGCAGACAACGGACAAGATAATTCAAAAGGTGAACTCCACGACCGTAACGGTTGCCGACAACAAAGTGGCGCTCGGTGACGAGAATGCCACCGAACCGTTGGTATTAGGCAATGAACTTGCCGGGCTTATGCTCGACTTCCTGACCGAGTGCAGCAAGGTGATGACCCCCACCTTGATGGGTACAATGTCACCTGTCAATTTCCCTAATTTCATTTCTTTGACCTCGCGCATTCAAAGGTTCCTCTCCAAAACCAGCTATACCAAATGAACGTACAACTGCATCCGGACATAGACAGCCTTGATAAGGAGAGCCTGTGTTATTCCATCTATTCGCAGCTCTACCATAACTTTTTCAATGCCCAGCAGAAAAAGGATGATGACCATCCTTACGGTGTCGAGGAAGGGGACGAGACCAGCATAAGGTTAAAAAATACGGCCTACGGGTTTGCTTCGGCCATTGCGGGGGCGGTTGCCGGTGAAGGTGCCCCGGGTGATGGAGGGTTGTTGCTGGAATACCTCAAGAAGTCGGGCGGTGACATGACCGGGGCACTCCGTGCGAATTACGGTTTCGAGGCGGGTGTCGCCAATAACCGTATTCTGGAGATCTGTTCGCAGGACATTACCGATGCGGATGGGGCGGTGACTGCCGTTGAATACGGTGTCAAAATTACCGGCAGTCTGAAAATAGGCGGCAGCAGCCTCCATATAGGCGGACAACAATTATTGGGTTACGATACGGACAGGAACACGGCGACGCTCAATGCCTCCCGCATTGATTTTCAGGATGCCTCCATACACTCGGGCGGAGAATGGATTATCGGGAACAGGGAAACGGGAGTGTTCATTTCTCCGTCACGGCTGACTGTGGGGGGACATGGCGTATACCACCGGGGCAACGCCAATCTGGCGGCAGTGGACTGGACCATGCGGGACGGAACGGTGCAGCGTCATCTGGTGGTCTGCGGGAATACGGCTCTGAGCGGTGGTCTGGATGCCTTGTATGGGGTAAGGCTGGGTGACAAGGGAAAGTGCCTGCTTTCATTTTCCGGTGAGGAAGTCGCCCTCGGAGGCTTTCTTTCATTTCTGGACGGTTACGGGCTTCGTATTGGTGGTATGCCCGTACTCCAGAGGACTGATAATGACAAGATACAACTGGGCGGTATCGGAAGCGATCTGTTGCTGGGTAGCGGGCATACCACCAGAATACGCCTGCTGTCCGGCATTTCGGATGTGGACGGTGACTGTCTGATGCTCTCGTCCTACGGCAGGGCCTGCTTTCCGGGTTCGCTCACTGTCCGTCACAACTATGGTGCCGATCTGCTGTCTTCGTACCGGGTGGACAACTCGGATGAAGGCATAATTATTCACAAGCGGCTGCGTATGGGTATGGCTGGCGGATTTTTGATTACCGGAGATAAGGAAACCCTTTCACTGACCTCCATGGTTGTATACGAAAAGGAAGGCGTGCGGACAACCGTCCCCCATACCACAGTATTGGGACACCGTCCGTCCATAAGTGCCCATGCCCCTCAAAACCGTTACAGTGAGTCTTTCCATATCCAAACCGATGCCGATTTCATCTCCTCCGGGGTTCCGGTGGAGGCTGCCGGGCATGTCGGAATCTGCGCGTCGTCAACCCGGTTGGCAGACAAAATCCTATACTTGACAGAGTCGTTGAGGTTACAGGCTGTTTCCGGCGGTATCAGGCATTACGGTGACAGCTGTTTTCTCGGCTCCGTCTCTTCGGAATTCTTTTCTTCGGGCTTTGCCGGAAGCGGCTGGGCCATCCGGAAGAACCGTACCACGGGAAATGTCATCGCCACATTCGACGAGGTTGTCGCCCGGCGCAAGTTACGCGCCTACGAATTCGAGGTAAAGAAGGTTTCCGCGACCAACGGCTCTTTCTGGATCAGCGACAGCTGCTCGGGAGATTCCGTTGAAAAAATATCATAGCCCATGTCCGTATTCCGTTATTCAAAATACAAGGTCCGTATCGACCCCGACTCGCAGAAAACACAGGGGCTGCATGTCGGGGATATCGTCCGCAGACAATATGCCGGGCGGGAACGGGTGGTCTATTCCCTGATGTGCGTGACGGAAACCGGAACGGAGCTTGTCGGCGACAAGGAGGCGCCTTATTTTATCGGGGCTTTGCTGGACGGCGATGAACCGCAGAGCGGGGAGCTTCTGGACTTCGTACGGAGTACCAACCTGTTCGATACGACGCGTAGCGGGGCACTGTACCTGACGGCTTCGGACAGCGAAGCCCCCTATATGGATGTCATCGACGGCATGGCAACGGAGCGTTCCCTTTGCTATCCGGTCATGAACGGAGGGGTGGCGGGGGTGCCTGACAAATCCAAGTATGCCGTATGTGGCCATGTACTTCAATCCGGATACAGGGAAAACGATGCGGAGGCGACACGCATTGTCCGGATAGTCCGCAATGCGGAACCGGCGGGAGAATCCCTTTTCGGACTGATGCAGACTCTGGAGGAGTCGGTCGGGCATCCGGAACGTCTGCTGGTATCCTTCAAAATCAGGGCTTTCAGGGATTTGTCCTCCGTCCCCCTCTCATTCGGCTATACCAACCGGGAGAAATCAGATGCCGAGGATATATTGTCCGCCGGGCAGGAATGGGAGTACAAATTGTGGGTTATCACTGTGGACTATCCTGCGCAATATAGCCGGAGCCTGTTTCTCGATCTGACGGAAAGCCTGACCGCAGAGGGTGACTGGTGTGAATTGGCGGACCTGAATATCCTGCGGCTTTCTTCCGTGTCCGCTTTCGGCGATGCGGCCAAAGCCCGTGTGGGAAAGGTCTGCGGCATCATCGATCCGGTATTCGGCATACTGGACGGTTACGGGGCCTATTTTCAGAATCTCTACGCAACACGGAATGTCAACATCGCCGGAACATTGACCGCCGGAGATGAAAACGGTTTTTCCTCAACTTTCTATGTGGGCAAAATTCACAAAAATGTCATTCCGGACAGCCTTTCCTGTGCTTTCAGCGGATCTATGGTTGTCAGTACTGCCACTCCCGCCGGTATCGGAAAGAGTGTACGTGTCATTTCAGACAGCCGTCTTACATTACAGGATGCCGGTTGGCGCAAAGCCCGTGCCGGCAACTATTATTGTTTTTCCATCTGGATAAAGGCGGAAGAAACAACGGTTGTCCGTTTTTATCAGGACGAGCATCTTGTCGGCGAACAGGCTGTGGATGCCGGCAGGGGATGGACACGTCATAAGGTATCCTTTCCAGTCCGGGAATCCGGGGCTCCTGAAATGACACTGGGTATCGCAACCCCGGTACCGGTCCTTCTGTCCGCCCCGCAATTGGAGCCGGGCAAGACGGCGACACCTTACCAGGCGACGGATGGCGTGTTGTCTTACACGGAAGATTACGGGGCATGGTTCTCGAAAGGAGGTATTGGCGGAACTATCCAGAATCCGCTGCTCAGGTTGGGTGAGGACGGTTCGATAACCTCGCGTGACGGTTCTTTCGTCATTAATCCCGACGGTACGGGGCATTTCGCGTCAGGGCGCTTCAAATGGAGCAAGGACACCATCGAACTGCGGGACGTGACCATCCGCTGGGAAGATTTTGACGAGGAGGCACAGGAACAGCTCAAGCCCCGTTCCGTATCCCTGACGGGCGGTACGGCCTTCCATTTCACGGATGAGTTCTCCGGCATATGTGAGCCGGAAAGCATCCCTCTTGTCCCCACCGAATATAACTTTAATCCGGAAAGCCGCTTATGGGAATATCTTGCATCGGACGGAATATGGAAAGAAACAGGCTGCAATGCCGCCGTGTTTGAAATGACACCGGCGTTTCACGGCTGGGAAGGGCGTGACGTATTAACCCTCCGTTACACCGCTGTATTCCGGAATGAAAATATTGGAGCCACCCATACTTTCTTCAAACTTTATGACGGTGCGCCATCCTATACTGTTCATGTGGAGTCGAAAAATGGCACGATATTCCGTAACGGCATTGTTTCCACGGTTCTGCGGGCCAGAGTGTACAGGGGCGGTGAAGATATTACCGCACTCATTCCCGATGGTAATTTCCGCTGGCTGCGGACAAGCAGGGATACCGATGGCGACAGGATATGGAATGACCTGCCGCATTATGGCAGGGAGATTGAGATAACCGGCAGGGATGTATGGCATAAGGCCGTTTTTGACTGTGAAGTGGACATATCAACAACAGAACAATAAGCATATGGCAATAAAAGTAGCACGCGGACAGGTAACCATCATTGACCAGAATGATGCTGTCTCCTTACAGGCGTTCATCGGTTCTTCGCAACCGCTCACCCAGGTATTCAACAAGGATACGGGCGTTTATGCACCTTCATGGGCGGCATCGCCGTTTTTGGTGCTCACTCCTTCGCTGTTCGTCAGCGGCAAGGCCGCCACCGACCAGATTTCATCTGTCGGTAATGCGGCTACGCTGACAGCCGGTGTTAAAAGCGGCTCCGCCAAGTGGTATAAGAACGGTTCGGCCATAACTTCGGGCCAGGACAGCTGTACTGTCGGTGCGGCGTCCGCCAAGTATGCCCTGACCATCAAGGCCAACCATATGACCGTTTCCACGCCGCAGGTACGGTATGCCTTCGAGGCGGTTTATATCGATGCCAACGGGCTGGAGGTGCCTTTCCGTTCCGAGATACAGTTTACCCAGCATCTGAATGCCGGGGCGATGATAGCCGCCGTGGCATATGCTCCCGACGGTGTTGTCTTCAAAAATGACGAGGTACCCACACTCAAGGCGCATTGCGACCTGTGGCGTGGCGCCACCATCGATACCACCAATGTCACCTATGCCTGGGGAATCAAGGATTCCTCCGTTTTTGCCAATACCACACTGGCTGCCGCCGCTACTGCCGGTGCGACCACCGTCACGGTGGCCTCCACCAATAACATGGAAGCCGGCGGAAAGATTACAATAAATTCCGTGCAGTACACCATATCGGCGGTGAACACCTCCACCAAGGTCATAACGCTGACATCGGCCCTCACTGCGGCGGCCAATTCAGGGGCTTCGGTTTCCTGTCCGTATTACAATTCCATGCTCGGTGCCGGATGGTCCTGTCTGACTTCCACCAATCCGCGTGGCGTGACGGCAGGATGGACTACGAACGAAATAACCATTACTGCGGATGCCGTACTGAATTTCGAGACCTTCAAATGTGCCATCAAGGACACGGACACATCGGCCGGCAACGCCTCGGCCAACAAGGTTGTATGCGATATCATTTCTTTCACGGATATGTCCGACCCCATTACGGTGGACCTTGTCAGCCAGAAAGGGTTCACCATCAAAAATAACGGGAATGATGTCGATGCCAAAGCGGTGCTGTATCGTAACGGTGAGGTACTGGACGATGACGGGACTGCCTATACCTACACATGGAAACTGTGGAACTCGGCCGGAACATCCGTCATAAAGACTTATACGGGCAAATCCATCACCGTATCGAAAGCCGATGTGACAGGCAAGGGCGTACTGATGTGTGAAGTGTCGAAATAGTAATGAAGGAACGGGGCTTCTACGGATGGCAAGCGGTGTGAACCGGTCTCATCCCATCCGTGCGACAAAACGGGAGCCTTGCCATTTGGCGGCAACCTGCCGCCTTTTTTTTGTCCTATACTTTTCTTAAAAGAGCATATGGCAAAGATACTGGTCGCCCGCGGTCAGGCGACAATCAACATACAAAAGGACGGTTATACGCTTAGCCAGTCACCCGGTGAATACATCTTCCCTGCGGATGCCGACGGGAAGATAGTTTCTGCCGTATCCGTCACCTCCTCTGTCAAGGTCACGCTTGGCGATTCCGGTTTTACCGGATTTTCCATCGGCAACATTACCAGACCGGCAGGATTCTCCTCCATATCCGTCAACAACAGCAACAAGACCATAACTTATACGGTCGCAGCAGGAACGACCACACTGGCCGATCATGGCACTGTGGTTATTCCCGTCATTATATCCGGAATCACCTACACCCTGTCATTTGTCTGGTCAAAGGCCAAGTCAGGGGCACCCGGCAAGGATGGAAACGACACAGCGATGCTTGACTGGGTCAAGGAGTGGAATACCAACAAGACACTTATCGGCAGCAGCACGGTCATCACTCCAAAAATTTTTACAGGGATCAAAAACAGTGACGGCACGATAACCGGTGTGGCAATCGGGCAGTTCCCCCTCTCTGTCAGGACAGCTTCCGGTACCGTTACCTCTGAAACGGTTAACGGCATCTATGGTTTCAAGAACGGTTACAAGACCTTTTTTGTAGATAACGGCGGCAATGTCCAGTTCGGTCATGGCGACCAGGTTGTCAAATACAATGCGGCTACCGGCAAGGTGGAGTTCGGAAATGGTGTCAGCCTGAACTGGATAGGTGCAACCTTTATTGACAAAGACGGTGTCTTTACCGGTAAACTTTCAGCGGGTACGGTAAAGGCGGCGCAGCTTGACGCCTCACAGATAACTTCAGGTACGGTCTCCGCCTCACGTATCGATGTGGCTTCCCTGAAAGCCTCTCTTATTACTGCCGGGAATATCGAAGCGCTGACACTCAATGTCACGAAAGGGAAAATTGGCGGCTGGTCCGTCGACGGTGACAGCATCTGCCGGGGAACGAAGAACAACACTTCCGGGGCGATGACCGCCGCCTCCGGCTCCATGACTTTGGGGTCAAACGGCATCCGCGGTTTTAAATGGCGTCTGGATGCCTCGGGGGCGGGGGCTGTTGCGGGAGGCAATATATCCTGGGATGCCTCGGGCAATGTCACCTTTGCCTCTTCCGTCTCTTTGCAATGGACAAATCCGATCAATACTATCGTTACCGCTTTGGGCGGAAACGGCTCTCCGAAACTGACAAAAATCACTGCGGCCGGTATTTATACCGGCACTGTCACCGCCTCACAGATTACGGCAGGCACTATTTCTGCCGACCGTATTGCCGCCGGAAGTATCACCGCCTCCAAACTGGACATCGCCAATGTGAAGGCTTCTCTCATTACGGCCGGAAATATCGAGGCCCTGACGCTGAATGTCACGAAAGGGAAAATCGGTGGCTGGTCAATCGGCGCAACCGCGTTGAGCGGCAACCACATCCTGCTTGACTGCGGAAACAGGCGTGTGGTGGTTTACGGACTTAATTCCGGCGCGACAACCGGACAACGGGTACAATTGTATTATAACAGCGACAGTGATTTCGGGTTGTATGCCACGAACAGCACAGGCACATGTGTCGCACGTTTTGGGTCCCAGAACAATATTGCCGGCTGGACGGTGGATGCCTCCTCCATCCGTAAGGGAAACATTGTACTGGGGAGTGACGGTTCAATAACCAATGGTACGAAATGGAAATTGAACAATGACGGAAGCGGGCAGATTGCTTCGGGGAACATATCATGGGATACCGCGGGGAAAGTCTCGTTCTCCCCTGCCGTTTCCCTGCTATGGAAAAATGACATAGAGGCCGCAAAAACAACCAATTACGGCTATCCGTATTATTACAGGCTTGTCATCAACGGGGAAGAGAACAAATACTATCCTGTCATCCTCAAGGGCGGTGAACAGAATTTCAAGCGGGACATTCTTGTGCGTCGTGCCTACAGCGAGCAGGCTCCGGCAAGTTGGAACACGTCCACGCATAAGGGTGGCCTGGTACTGCTGCTGAAGGCCAATTTCGGTGGCTGGGGCGGCATCAGCTATTCATGGGACATTTATGAACTCTCCGAATCCTATTGCCGCATGTTCGCAGGTGCGGCCCTATGTGGGAACAACTGTATGTTCGCCGTGTTCTTACGCGGTGGCGGAACGACCGGAGCGGTCTATCATATCTATTCCGACCAGCCGATTGTCAGTAACGCGATGAGTCCGTCCCCATACCGGCAGCACCGCAGATCGCTTACAACTCGGATTTGATTTTTCAAAGCGGTTCCACCAAGGCGAATGCACCGGCTCCCCGCACGCTGACAGCTTCGGTCGAGGAAGAAATACGCCGTAAACGTTTTATTGCACTGGCACAGGGAAGTGACAGCACTCTTGCCGCACATCCGCTGACCTATATCGGCTCTACAGGCATCTATACCGGTACGTTGACGGCCGCACAGGTCAACGCTGTCGATATCAGTGCATCCAGTATCAAATCCGGGACGCTTTCGGCCGACCGTATAGCGGCAGGCAGTATCAACGCCTCCAAACTGGATGCGGCCAGTATAAAGTCCTCCATCATCAATACCGGTTATATCAACGGCTTGAGCTGTACCTTCACCAAGGGAAAAATCGGTGGGTTTACAATCGGCAGCGACAATATAACAACAGGCAGTATCGGTGCAACCGGTGCAATACCATTACAGGTCCGCTCCGCATCTGCCGGTAGCGGGTATTGGTACACGGGGGCCTACAAACCGTTGGGCATCACGCTGACCTGGCATCAGAACAGCAATGCGGGGCATATTGTCTTCGGCCAGGTGGCTGCAAGTGGAAATTCTGTCAAGACCGGATTTATCGGTATCCAGATGATGTCATGGGACCATCTGGAATATTTCTGTCTTTCGGCCAACTATACAAAAAGCGGTGGAAAGGAGGTTTATAACCGGATTGCCGGCTGGGCGTTCGACCATAACCATATTTGGAAAAACAACATCTCGTTGGGCTCCGACGGTTCGATTACGAACGGCAGCAAATGGAAACTGAACAATGACGGCAGCGGACAAATCGCAGGCGGTAATATTTCATGGAACGCTTCCGGAACCGTCACCTTCGCCTCTTCCGTGTCTGTACAATGGACAACCGGCATCACGACCGCCCAGGAACTTGCCTCTGCCATGGCATTCGGCAAGATGCTCTACAGGGACCCGACCTTCTGGAAGGGGAACAACAGTACCGGTGTCTATAACAATTCCGGCAACGGCATGGTGACAGTCACCCGCCAGCAGGATACGTCGGCGCCCAATGACAGCAAGTATGTCCTGAAGATACAGACTAATGGAACCGCCAGTCCTGGCAACGGAGGATTCTATTTCGGAACGGCCTGCAGTTCGCGCAAGGTGCTGGTCGCCCGTATCATCGCCAAAATTCCCGCCGGACGCAATATCTGTTGGGCCTCCAACAACATTGGTACGGGCGGTTCGAGCCGCTGGCTTACCTCCACGGCAGGAACCGGAGACTGGAAAGAGTATGTATACAAGGTCGTATGCGGCACCTCAAACTTCTCCAGTACCCATTTTTTCTATATTGACGGGGCACAGGGGACATCTGCCGCACCATTGGTCTGGTATGTGGCTTATGCCACGGTTTTTGACCTTACTTCCACAGAAAAGTATACCACGACCATCGACGCCAACGGTGTTTATACCGGTACGGTGAAGGCAAACCAGATTATTGTGGACAGCGCCCTGGTTGTAGGAGGCAGCTCTTATAACGGCAGTATTTCAGTCAAGGATGCGGGCAACGCGGTCAAAGTGACGCTCGACAGGACGGGTATCACTGCCGTAGCCGGCAAGATCGGAGGATGGACGTTGGGCACCAGCTCGCTTGCGGCGTCCGCGCCAAGTTCCGGGCATAGGATTGTAATGGCGGCCTCCGGATATATCTATCATGACAACCCTTCCACAGGAAAAGAGTATTGGGCTTTGAAAACCGACGGTTCCGCTGTTTTCGGATATGGGAAAATTTCGTTTGCGGCGGACGGTTCCGGATATCTTGCGAACCAGAATATCAAATGGGATACCGGCGGCAACGTGACGATGACCGGCACGATCAATGCCAATGCCGGCACGATAGGCGGCTTTTCCATCGGCCAGGGACGCATTGGATCTACGGCCACGGGAAGTGGTTCCGGTGGCGGTCTGGCCATCTACAACGATTTGTTCCGCGTGGGAAACACCACTTCCTACGTTCTGTTTGGGGCCAACACTTTTCCCGCCACCTCGGGTGGGACCTGTGCGGCGGGGCGCATCGTCAACAACAAGGTAAATTCATATATGAACAACTACGGGTTGTATATCGATGTGAAGAACGGTTACCGGAACTATGGGGTGTGGTCCAATGCCTCATTGGTCGCATCGGCCGCCATCGGTATCAAAATGAAGAATATCTATTTTACAGGTTCCGGCTATACCATTGACTTTTCCGCCAGTAATGTCTTTTGTGTCTATGCCAACTCCACCTACAATGTCAATCTTCCGAGCGCGTCGTCGGTTGCAAGCATGTTCGGATATTCGAGCCTTCCCTCCGATTTTGCCTATATGTTTACCCTGTTTTACAGCTACAACTGGGGAGGGCATATCAATATCATGAATGTGCGGAATCAGAATGGGGGCACGTCAAATTACGGTATGGAAAGAGGGGACTCGCTGACGCTCCTTTGTTGCAATTACCCGTCTTTTCATTACCAGGTATTAAATTATAATGGTTAATAACCGGAACAGAAACTTTTACCCTATACTTATTTAAAATTCAAATTATATGAATATCACCAATGTCACTATTACCAGGACAGCAGAAGAGAAGACGGAAAATGCCTTTTATATGCTGGAGTATTCCGTTGTCAATGACGAGCTGAGCCGTCTGCATGTTTCTGTCAATGAAAAAGAAGCCGATGAGGAAGGCAACATAAAGCCTGTTGGAATTATCTATATGGAACAAGGGGTCCTTTCCTGCAACTTTCCGATGGAGAGGGAGCTTGGCCCCATATTCCAGGATTTCGACAGGATGCAACAGGATATTCGCGAAAAATCAATCCTAAATAAAGAATCATAATGGAACTGAGCGTCAAAGACCGCCTTTACCTGCCGACTTTCCTGCCGGCACGCGGCAATTTCAAGGAGTTCAACCTTAAAAAAGAGATTCTGCGCAAAATCGCAATTGGCGACGAGGAACGCAAGGGTATCAATCTCCGCGAAAATGCGGAGGACAAGCGTATCGAATGGGATGTGGAAAAAGAACAGCCGTTGCCGGTGGAGTTTTCCCCTGATGAGATGGCCTACTTGCAGGCCGCGTGTGAGAAAATCTCGGACGAAGAGTTGCCTGACGATATGTGGGGGACTGTGGAAGCGATTTACAATGAAATCTCCAAGGAGGCATAAACCGATTTTTCTATCTGCCGCTACTCTTTATGTAAAGAGTGCCCCGGCCGTACTCTTGGTATGGCCGGGGATTTTTGTATCAGCACATGCCCAGACAAGATATCATAATGGATGCCGAATATGGAGAAGTGGAGACTTCCGGACAGATTGCCGGAAAAACCTTCTACGACTTCCACCTGTTTGACAGTGTGGAGGGTGCCGGCAATGCGGCCTGCCGTTACGGGGAGATAGCCGTACCGGTAGATTTCCTTGCATCATACAGTGATGCAAGGGGTATCCATATCCACATTCCCTATGTAGCAGACATACGCCTGCTGAAAGTGCGTATCGCCATGAAAAGCGGTTCGGGGGGTGTCGAATATGTACGTGGTGCAGTTGACGGCAGGCATTGGTTTCCCGTCATGAGAGAGAACGAAAACGGGACAAGGGAGACGGTCACCCCCGCCTCGCTTTATGCCTTGAACGATGAGGGGATCTATAACCTGCTGCTCGAGGAGGACTGCCTGGTCATTTACAGCGGGGAAGAGACGGATTTTGGTATTGGCGCCTCTAAGGTGCAGAACGAAACTTTCCTTTTGAAAGCCGCCGCCGGAAACTTGTACCAGCATCCGACCACCGGTGTGGGGCTGATTGACTTCCTGCATTCCAATATGGAGAACAACGGGCTCGCCGCCAAACTGCAGGCTGAATTTACTTCCGACAAAATCATCATCAGGAATGCCTATATAGATTCGGTGACAGGAGAACTGTTCCTGGAAACCGAGGAGAAGGAGGACAGCCATGGGTAGTTACCGCGTCGTTGCAGGACAGAACATCTATGATGTAGCCCTGCACCTGTATGGAAGTGTCGAGGGAATCGTGGACCTGCTGGTCAACAATCCTGCCCTCTCGCTGGAAACAGAACTCTGTTCCGGACAGGAACTGGCATATACCGACGGCTTTGTCATCAATGCCGACGTGGTCGCCTATAACGAAATGCACGGCATCGTCCCCTCCAACGGGGAGCGGCACGTCTATCCCAAATATTTCACCGGTCCGTTCACGGCAGCCTTCCTGCTCCCGCCGGCATTGGTCTCCGCAGAGTGCAAGGTGTCAGGAACGGGGACGCTGGAAGTTGACTGGGGGGACGACAGTGCTGTGGAGACCGTCATTCTTGGCCATACGCCATGCACGCTGCGCCATACTTTTGACAGGCGGGTGCGCCGGAGCCGCAAGATCCGCTGGTTTACCGATGCCGAATTCCGGTATATGGATTGGAGCGGACTGCAACCTTCGTCCGTTGTTTTACTCCGTCCGCTGCACGTGGAGGAGCTGATCCTCCGGGACTGCACACCCGCATTGGACAGCTTCGGGATTCTGTCCGGAACTTACCGGATCGATCTCTCGGGGATAATGACGGACAACCTCGTTCCGCTTGCCGGGTGCCATAACCTGATGGAGCTCGACCTGTCCGGAGCGCGGATAAAGCCGGCCGTCATAGACAAATACCTGACAAGCATTGTGGAGCATTACGGAAACAGACGTAATTGCCGCATGACATTGCCGACAGCCCCGACGGGAACCTATAAGGAACCCGGGCGGGATGAAACGACCGGACGTTACCGTATCACATCGGGCATGGAGGCGGTATGGGTCATTCTGCATGAGGAAAGCTGGAACGAAGGTGGAGCGTGGGAATTTATCATCAACAATAAAATCTATACAGTGTAATGAGCCGTACAATAAAGGAAATATACAACGAGGCCGTAGCGGAACGGAACCGGCGGCTGGAACTGACAGAGTTCGCCAGTGATTCCAAGATGTCCGTCATGAACGGAATCCTGTGGGTAGTGGCCGCTGTCATATACAGTTTCGAATCCCTGCTGGATGTCTTTGCCGTGGATATTTCCGAAGCCATTAACGGACGCATCAACGGTACTCCCGCCTATTATGCCAACGCCCTGTTGCAGTATCAGCAGGGAGATGAGCTGACGGTACGGGAAGACGGCCTGGCCTTCGGCTATGCCAATATCGACGAGACCAAACGCATCGTCACGCAAGTTTCCTATATGGAGAGCACAGACGACCAGAACCTGGACAGTAAACTTATCCTGAAAGTGGCCACCGGTGCAAAAGGCAGCCTTTCTGCCATACCCCGAAAGAACTGGCGCCTATCAACGCCTATATCAACAAATTGAAATTCGCCGGTACACGCGTGGAGGTCATCTCAACCAAGGGCGACGTGCTGATTCCCCACCTTACGGTCTTTCATGACGGGGCCGTACCCGAATCAGAAGTGTACGACTCCATTGAAGAGCAGTTGAATGCCTACATGATGGATATCGATTTCGATGCCGCCGTCTACGTTTCCCGCCTGACGGATGCCATACGGCGGGCAAAGCATGTGACCGATGTCCATATCGACGGGCATGCCGTTCCCGAACAAGGGGTTTTCATCGCCAGCCATGACACCGACGGCCATATACAGCCGCCACAACGCATTGCCCGTATGGCTTATACCGCATCAGGATATCTGAAGGAGTCCTCCGGGAAGGATGAGGAGGACGGGCTGCCAAATTTCCGTGAAGCCATCATTTTAAAAATAGAAAACCATGAGATATAAGCTGTCCATAGACCGTACCGTGAACCGCCTGGTTCCGCATTACCTGTCGGGACGCAGGTTCATCCTGTTCGTGCAGAGCTGCCTTTATCCGTTGCAATGCACCAATGAGCGGTTCCGTGATTTCACGAAAGAGATGCATATCCGGGCACGGATGACTTCCCAGGTAATCTACTTCGAATGGTTTCTGAACTACAAGTTCGGCAAATACATCAGGGACGGCAAGGACCGTATCCTTATCAGGGACAGTGAGAGTGTCGGTGTGGACCTCTACCATGAGGGTGCGGAATACCAGCGTCCCTGTACCATCTGGTACAATGGGGAACAGATCATATCAGATAATGATGCGGAGCGGCCCCGTCCGTTCTACCTGCTGATAGAGGAGAAACTTATCAACAAGGTCAGCTTTGTGGTCTGTGTCCCGCCCGTCACCATATCACCGCACGAGCTGGTCTATATGCTCTCCTATGTGGTGAATACTTACAAGACGGCCGGCAAGACCTATCTGATCAGGATTGACGAAGAAGAATATACACCTAACAAGAATACAGGACAATGAAAGAATATATCGCAGAGACCGGCGGACGGTACACTTATTCCGATGACATCCTGAACCTGCAGGAACTTGCCCTCAGCATGAGCGCCGTTTTTGACAGCTGTTCGGATTTCATCATCTCGGGCTGCGAGCCGGACGGTCCCCGTATCTCACCGGGATATGTGTGGCTCGGCGGTAAGGTCCGCCGTTTTGAGGGAGCCGCTGATGCCGTCTATCCTTATTATATTTACGAGGCCAACAGGCATGAGTCGGTGGTCTATGCCAATGATGTCAACAAACGCGGACGTACTTGCTACCTGTGTGCCGGAGCGAAGGCCATACCTGAAACGACCGATCCTGTTACGGGTAAATTGCCTGTAAGCATTGAAGTTACAGAAAATTATGCCCCCCGTTTTATTGATAAATTCTTCGGGCGTTATGCCGTACTGCTGGACACGCCTTTCACCCGGCAGACCGTCAAGAAGGACCTGGTACTGGCCGGCACCCTTACCGGACAGAAAGAAATCAATTCCAGAACCGCCGTTTCTGTCAGCGGGGAAAACGGCTATATGCTCAAAGGTGTCGTCAAAACTGACGGCGGCATCTCGCTTGGCGCTTATCTGCACGGATTGCCGGTCAGTGAAATTATCATCCGCACAGACGGCGGCTTCAGTTTCATGAAGCAGGGCAAGGAACTGGTACGTATAACGGAAGACGGGATCTCTTACGGTACCTCACTGGGTGATAGCGCCCGTATCGGGGCAATCCGTATCAAAGGTTCCGATATCTATAACACTTCGGATACGACAGATGAGGGCTGTGTCCGTATCAATTATTACGGTGCGCAGGGAGGCGGAACAAGATACCGCAACTTTGCCGTACATGACGGGAAATCCGGAAGCAGCCCGGTCCTGGAAGTAACCGGCCGTACCGCCACCGTACGGGCGGGCGGGCTGTTCGTCGTGCAGAATGCCGGACGTGGGATCGACCTTCAGAATACCGCCTATACGAAAGACAATGCCAGGCTCACCAATCTGGTCACCTGGCGGGACAGTGCCGCCTCCGTACTCGCAATGGCAGGTTTTGATACCACGGACGATTACCGCTTTATCCTGCGGAACACATTGGGGGATATTGTGCTTGCCCCTTCCGGCTCGGTGGATGTGCTCGGCACGCTTAAGATCAACGGGAAATCCGTATCGGACACCTATGTGAGCGTCACGGCCTTTGCCGGGGAGATGTCGAAGAAGGTGGATGCCGTCAAGGGAAAGCAGCTTTCCACCGAGGATTTCACCACCGAATACAAAAAGAAACTTGCGGCCATCACCACCGGGGAGCTTACGGGAGGCGGTGACGGCTATGTTACGGCGGGGGCTGTCCGTGCCGCACTGAAAATGAAGCTTTCAGCCGATGAGAACCTGTCCGATATCATGGACAAATCCGCCGCCCGGAAGAATCTCGACGTCTATTCCAAAACGGAAGCCGGTGAAGTCTTCCTGAAGACCTCCGAAGGGTTGAAAGAACTGGTACGTCTGACCGCTGAAGAGATCAACAGGCTTCCGGCAGAAGAGGCCGCCGCTTTGAAAGCGGAAAAGCAGGCAGCCGTGAGGGACACCCTTGATGCCGAAAGGAAAGGTACCGGAGATTTGAAACTTGCCAAGCTGTCGAATCTTTCAGACCTTTCTGACAAGAACAAGGCCCGGAAAAATCTTGAAGTCTATTCCAAGACAGAGATAGACACGATGATGGCCGGCAAGCTCGGTACGGACTCTGCCTATCAAGGCATTGTCTTCACGGCCGGGCTTCGGGATAAATTACAGGCCATTACCACCGGTTCTTTTGCATATACCGACAGTAACGGCACCTCACACGCACAGGTCGAGGGGTATGTGATGACCTCACAGGTAGTGGGGGAACTCAAAAAGAAGGCTGACCGGCTGTTGGGAGGCTACAGCGCTTCCGAAAAGGAGACCGTCGCCACGAACCTGAACCTCTATACAAAGGCGGGTGCCGACGCCCGTTTCGCCACCCTTGAGAATCTGTTCCAGGATTATATCAATTTTTTAGTCCGGCAGGGAAAGAGCACCTCGGAGGCACAACAGTTCCTGCAGGGCAAGTTGAACGTACTCTCCAAGAATGAGATTGTCAGGGATTACCTGCGCCGGGACAGCAAGCTGTCCGACCTTCTGCTGCCAACGGCGGAGGCCAGACGGCAGGCCTGCCGTGCTCTCGGAGCCGCTTATGCCGAGGAGTATCAGCCGTTGCTTGCGGATACAGGATGGGTACAGATGGAGAACAGCGGATCGGGTACCAACACACAGTCGCTCTTCGTCCGCCAAATCGGGAACATCGTTTCCATACAGGGTGCCGTCAATACGGCCAACAGGGACGGAAACAACTGGGGAGGTATCGTGGCGGTCATCCCCAACAAAATACAACCACCCCGGTACAGTGTGCGCTGCACCGCCACTGACTGGAATGATGACCATAAGTACAACCGTGGGGTATCGTTCACCATTTACGGCGGCTCGCGAAGGATACAGCTTTATGAGCGCGGTATGTACAATGCCAATGTGGAACTCAACTTTACATATTTCGTATAGCCATGAAACAGAAGATTAATGTAAACGGTGACATCGAAAGTCGCCGCAGAATTGCGGAACGCAGGTCCGTTCCCGCCCGAGAGAATATTTCACCCGACAACAGCCAACAGTATCATGAAACAGAAAAGGATCCGGCGGCAGCCGCAGAAGAAACCGTCTTTCCGGGGAACGAATCCCCGAAAGCGAGAAGACGGAAGACCGCAGGGGACGTTTAAACGTTTCCCCTTCGACCAGACCCGGATAGGGTTCATGCTCCGTTATGAGATGCCGGTGGTTTACCATCTGCTCCGCAGGCTGTATGACCGGCAACAGCCTTTCGAACCGGACTGGCATGTCATCGAACTGGTTGCGGAGGCGTCGAAAGACCCTTCGTTCAGAAAGGCGAAATTCAGCCGCTATCTGGATGAATACCGCCGGAACGGGGTTTACTGCCGGCGGGGCAAACGGCTTACGCCCGGACGTAAAACCTATTACGAGGGCATACGCCGTCGCAAGACGGAAGAGTATATCCGTCAAAACCGCAGGAAGCTGCTCTTTGAAAGACGGAATGGGCCGGGCAGTGACAAACTGCCCGGGGAGATTAAAAACATACTTAAAATGAAATGGTAATGCATTGACGGACAATGGCTGGCGCAAACATTCATATGCATGTATGGCTGTTCGGGAGCATTTGTCTAACTTTGTATTCCACAGTCGCTGCAAGACCTTTCCATATTGTAAAATGAGTATCCGGCCAGGATACGGTCGGCGGGATATCCTCTCCCTATATTGTCAAGTGAATACGGACGGTGCAACCGAACCCGTCTGTCCTGTAACCAGTTTCTTTGCGATACGGGCCTGCCGTGTCGCACTCTTCGGGCATTTTTAATCCATAAAACCAAGCGTTTATGCAAGAAGAAGAAAAGAACAACGGCATGGAAGGCATGTCTGTCGAGGAGATGTTCCTCGGTGTCCAGGAATCGTATCAGGAGGCACAGCAGCGTGCCCAGGAAGAGAACAGGGCGTTCGCCCGCACGGAATTCTTCCGCATGGACAAATTCGGGACCTATCGTCTGCGTGTCCTTCCCATCGCCCCCAATCCGGACGGTTCACCGGCCCGGCCCGGTTATGAGTATCCGGTTCACCAGTTGCTGCTGGAACTGGAAAAGCCCACAACCGGAAACAAGCCCCAGAAGATGTATGTCACCGTCACCCGCGCCACCGATGCCGGATACAGTGTCGATCCCATCGAAACTTACCGGCGTCTGGCCGTAGAAGCCGCAAAAGAGGCCGGGGATGAGAAACTGGCAGAAAAAATCGCCGGCGGTTCGTTCGGTGGCGGCTTGAAGTACAACTACGGGCACTGCCTCTATATCTTTGACCTGGGCGAGCGTGCCAAGGGAGTACAGATGATGACCCTCTCGCACGCCCAGTTCAAGGATCTGGACGAGCGGAAGTTCAAACTCTGGAGCAAGAAGCTGGCCAAGAACCCGTCTTATCCGTGTCCGGTTTCATCGGTGTACGACGCCTATCCCGTGGAAATAGAAAAACGGCGTAACGGGGCCAAAACCGAATACCTGTTTTCCATCGACAATGAATCCGACCCTGAACCTCTGACCAGGGAGGAGCTGACCGCCTTGCTGGGAGCGCCCCGTATTCCGGAAATCATTTACCGCTATACCCGTTATCATCTGGGTGCCACCGTTGAATTCCTTAAACAGTGCGACGGCATTTACGGCATGCGGCTTATGGAGACGGACGAGATGAAAGAGGTCATACAACAGTTGTCCGACGAACTGCCGAAAGAAGATACCTCCTCCTTCTCGTTCGACCGCCGTACGAAGGACAACAAGGACAATGTCCAGGACGGGACAGGAATTTCCCTGGACGATCTTCTTGAATATTATGACGAGCTCAGGAGGCAGGACCTCGGTGACAAGACCGAGGAGGGACAGGAGCTGCGTGCAATGATACGCAGCTACATTGAACAGGAAGCGTTGTCCGTCCGTGTCACCCGCTCGACAAGCAATCGGGAACTGCTCGAACTGATTGAGAGTGAGATGGAAGGTCCGAAACCCACAGACACACCGGAGGACGCTCCCGGGGAGGAGGAACACCGGCCTGCGGAAACGGAGGAGCGTGCCGAACGTCCCCGCCGTCGCAGATAACCCCTTTTATAAGTCTTTGAGTTTTAACCCGGCGGGAGGCATCCATGCCTCCCGTCTTAATCACACACATTCATGGAAGAGAGCAAACCTTGCATATTGTTGTTGAATGATATCCATGTCTCAAAAGACAACATCCCTGCATTTCAGGCCAACTGGCAGGAGGCCGTGGAGATCTGCAGGAAATGGGGTATCAGCGAAATCGCCGTCGGAGGCGACCTGTTCTTTTCACGTGCGGCACAGACACTTGACGTGCTGCTGGCAGTACATGACGCCCTGCTGGAAACCTCACGTGCGGGCATCCATGTCACGCTCGCCGAGGGGAATCATGACCTCGTGAACCAGGAAGCCGTCAGAGGTTACTGCCATGTCTTTGACTGCCATCCGGATGTGACGGTAGTGGATGACTTCCTGACCCTGTCGCGTCCCGGCTGGGAGTTCGCGCTTCATCTGATGAGTTATTTTCCGGAGGACGGATCGTTTGTCGAAAGGCTCGGACAGTTGGAAGAGAAAGCGCTTTCAGAGGAAAAGAAACATTTTCTTTATATACACGAAGGTATAAACGGGGCATTGGCGCAACCATCGGAGAAAGAATTGCCCGCCAGGATTTTTCTCCCGTTTGATAAGGTTTTTGTCGGCCATTACCATAACCGGACCGTCATTCCACAAACCCGTATCGAATACATCGGGGCCTCCCGTCAGCACAACTTCGGCGAGGATGAGGAAAAAGGATATACGGTGCTTTATACCGACGGCACACACGAGTTTGTCAAAAACCGGGTGAACATGCGCTACCGTGTGGTGGATGTGCCGGTGGAACGTGCCGGGCTGCACCTTATGGACGAGTTGCGCGAGACGGAGGCTGACGGCCGCTACAAGGTCAAGGTACGTGTCCATGCGCCGGCAGCTGCGATGAAGTCGGTTGACAAGGCCGCGCTGCTGGAAGCCGGGGCGGCGAAGGTGGAACTGATAGCTGATGACGAGGAACTGTTGGAGGCCGCATCCTCTTCGCTCTTTGAAAAGTATGACAGCTGCCGTATCCGGGAAACTTACGAGGATTTCTGCCGGGAAAAACAGATTGAGGATGTCTCAATCGGATTAGAGTATTTATCCAAAATAGATAACAGGACATGTGGAAATTAAAGAAAATAGAAGCTGAGAATCTCTGTGCCTTCCGCTCGCTGTCATACACGTTACGGCAAGGGGTTACGACACTGATATTCGGCGACAACCGGGACAATGAGTCCCAAAGGTCGAACGGTGCGGGCAAATCCGCCCTGCTGGAGTGTATCGCTGTCGGTATCACAGGCAGCCCGCTCCGTAAGATAAGGTCGGAAGAAATTATAAACGATGCGTCCGGGGAGTGCCGTATCGGATTACATTTCAGCAACGGCAACTCAGCGGAGGAACTGGTTGTCAACCGCTGCATTCCACGCAAAGGGGCATCCACGGTCAGTTGCACACTTTTCCGTAACGGTGCGCAGGTGACGACGGACGAGGCTGTCCAGCCTTCGGTCGATGCCTATAACCGCTATATCCTTGAAAAGTTAGGGATCACGCGCGAGGAGCTGCTCAACAACTTCATTCTCTCCAAATACCGGTATGAGGATTTTCTTTCGTCATCGGACAAGGAGAAAAAGGAGATAATCAACCGCTTTTCCAACGGTATCCTGGTGGACGAGGCCATTGCCATACTTGAGGAGGATATCGTGCCGCTCTCAGAAAAGAAGCAACAGGCGGCATTGGAACTTGCGGGACTGGACGGGCGTGTCGAGATGTTACAGGAGCAGATCCGCAAGGAAGAGGAAACCGGAGCGGAACGGGGACGTACCCGTGCGGAGCGCATCGCCTCCCTGGAAGCGGCCATCGCAGCCAAAAGGGAACAGATACGCATCGGACACGAGACGGTGGCCGGATATGAAACACGGCTTGTGGCGGTTCAGCAGGCGGATGAGGCACTGCAGTTGCTGGAATCGGGGGATACGGCACTGGACGAGTGTCTGGAAAAGATACGGGAGATGATGCCCCTCTTCCCCGATGCGAGACAGACGGACTGGAACGGGATTATCACCGGGACAAAAGAGAAGCTGCAGACGGCCGTTTCCGGGCTGTCGGATTGTGACACCTCCTTGAAACAGGCGGAACGGGAACTGGAAGAGGAGACTGAAAACTGGGAACAGTTCAAAAATAAGTATGCCGCCTTCTGTGAGGAATACAACGAGCAGTCCGGTACGGCAGCGGAGAAACTGAGGGAAACAGACATCCGCCTGCGCAATCTTGCAGGATGCATCGAAGAATTGCGTCACAAACGGCGTATTGTCTCGGCCGGTATTGACGAGCTCTCAAACAAGCTGGCCGGTTCCGTCACCTGCCCTGCCTGCGGACATAATTTCCTAATAGCGGAGCCGCAGTTTGACATTGAGGCGGGAATGAGGGAACTGAAACTACGACAGCGGCAACTCACGGAAATTAATGGCCGTATCGAAGACAAACAGGAGGAGACCGGTTCTGTGGAGCTGCAGCAGAGCCGCCTGAACCACGGCCGCCGTACCTTGGAGGCCAGACGTACCGAATGGGAACAGCAGCTGGCCGGATATGAACGTGCCGTCAGGAACGCTACCCGGAACGTGGAAGAGACGGAAAACAAACACCGGCGTATTGCAGCCGGGATTACCGCGCTGCAAAATGAGATTGAGAGCATCCGCCGTAAGGTATTCGATGAAACATTCGGATTTGTAGACGAGCGTAATGCCTCACTGAGCCGCAGCATACGGACGGAAAAGGAGGATATACAGGCGGCAGCCTGTGCCATTGACACTTTGCAAGGCACTATCAGGGAATTGAACGAGGCGGTGCCGTCCGATCTGATATCCACGCTCCGGAGCACGCTCCGGGAGGTGAGGGAAAAATCCCGCGAAGCGGCGGGACGGAAGACCGCCGTAGATGCGGAACTCCGAACATTGGAGATGCAAAGAGAACGGTTCATACAGTTCAAGACCTATCTGGCCAATACAAAAATCGAGGCACTCAGCCGTATAACAAACGAGTTCCTGCAGAATATCGGCAGTGACATACGCATCCGTTTTGACGGTTATACCGTCCTCAAAAGCGGTAAGGTCCGGGAGAAGATTTCCATTTCGCTGTTGCGTGACGGCATTGACTGCGGATCGTTCGGCAAGTTCTCGGCAGGCGAAGCGGCACGGGTGAACCTCGCAACCATCCTTGCCATGCAAAAACTCGTGAACAGTAACTGTGATGATGGCAAGGGACTGGACCTTCTGGTTCTGGATGAGATACTCGAGGCGGTTGACGAGGCGGGACTGGCTTCCATGTTCGAGGCATTGAACTCGCTCGGAGGTACCGTACTGGTTGTCTCCCACGGTAATGTTGCGGAAGGTTATCCCCATAAACTGGTAATTATGAAAGAGAATGGCGAATCAAGGATTGGAGAATAGTACCCCGGACAGGAAAGAGGTGCTTGCATTGGATATAGCTACGCATACCGGGTATTTTTCCGTGCATGAGGCCGGAACATGGAACTTTACCGAAAGCAGACGGCGCAACGGCAACAAGATGCACGGCGCATTCCGTACCGTCCTTGTCTCGTTTATCCGCGCGTATGGTATCCGGCGGGTCGTAGCGGAGGATGTGAGTGTGAACCGTTATTTCTATGACATGCGCCGGCTCTCGGAACTTCGGGGGATCCTGCTCGAAGTATGTGACAGCCTGGGACTTCCCGAACCGGAGTTTGTGAATCCGGCGGTGCTCAAGAAATGGGCGACGGGGGACGGGCACGCCACCAAGGCACAGATGGTGGTGGCATGCAAGGAAAGATACGGCATCATTCCGGTGGATGACAATGCGGCGGACGCCTGCCATCTCTTCCATTATTACATCCGCAGGCACAGGTTGTAGAACGGCACTTGCCAAGATTCGGGCGGCCTTCTCTCCGCCCGCTTTTTTTAATTGATGCTCAATGGCAGCTGACAGATTAGGACATGAGATTCATTATCAACCTTTTTTCGGTCAGTGAAAACGTGGAAAAGAAAGATGTGTTTATTGCGGTTGTACCCTCTGACGATGAATCCGCAAGACGGAGGGCGGAACTTCTCAGAAAGTATGTGATGCCGCACAAGAATCTGATATACAGCATTTGTATCAAATATACCTATAACCAGGAGGACATAGAGGATAACTATCTTGAAGCGCTGGTTAATTTCTTCAAGTACATGGACAGTTATGATCCGGCGCGTCCGGTGAAAACATGGATCTATGCCGTGACCAAGCGGCTTGTGGCGGACCTCAACAACCGCAATAAAAGCCGCATGCCCCCGGATGACAATATCGACATCTCGGAAATATCCTCCTCCCTGCCGGGCGAGGAGGAACCGTCGGAGAACTGCATGGGAATGGATAATTATCACAAGTATTACAATGATGATATCCTTTGGGCATTGGACAGGCTCAAGCCGATTTACAAAGAGGCCCTGCTTTTACAGCAGGCCGGCTATAAGATCGGAGAAATCATGGAGATAACTTACCGCAACGGAACATTGCAGACCAGAAATGTGGAGACGGTCAAGAGCCGTCTCTTTCTGGCCAAGACACAACTGCGCAAACTTTTGACACGTGATGGAGAAAAAAGAGTGGATTGACGGATGCCGGAGGCTTTTTACACGCTTGCTCCGTGCGGCAGTGTGGCCGGATTTCCAGTTCCCGTCCGGAGGAAAGGCGGACAGACAGCTTTCGGCATGTTTCGACCTGTTGTGCCGGGAAGCCGGATCTGTCAGTCCGGAACGCCTGTCCGATTTCTGCATATGCCAGGTGTATGCCCTTTCCGGATATGCCCCCTCTTATCGTGGAAAGTGGAACATTTCCCATTCGTTTGGCCGGAAGGCAGCTGACCGGTATCTTCATTCCGGAAAGGAACGCCGTTATTGGGAAGACCGGTGGCTGAAAGGTTTCGGACTGTCACGTGACAGTCTGACACAGGCAATGGAGAACCGCCGCGGGCATCCTTTCGGACGTTTCATTTACCCGGAATATGAGGAGATTACCAAACGGCGTCTGCTCTCCAGCGAGGCCGGCTATCTCGTCTGTGCGCTCTCCACATTGATGTGGACACCCTTCTCGCCGTCATGTTCCAAATGTACGAAAGCGAATCCGTGCCGCCGTAGAACAGAGGCGCGTTATCCGGAACTTTACCGGATTCGTTGTGAGGCATGGTGGAAAGAGGAGGTGAAGCCATGAGTTCCGTCAATCCGCTCAGCGCCGAGTTCCTGTATGAGCTCTATGCCACGGCGCTGTGCCAGGAGCAGCTGTGCGCTGTCCTTTCCCGCCACATGCGCAAGGAATACCTTCCGGACCGCTCATTCCAACGGGTGCAGGAGGCTATTGCCGCACATTTCAGAACCTACAAGACACCGCCGTCATATGCCGTACTGGCACAGACTTTCCATGAGGATTACGATGCCATTGAGTTGATAGATACCTTCCGGGAGTATGACGAGGGCCAGAGTCCCGAAGTGATGATCGACATGCTGGAGTCCTACATCAAGGGGGTCCGGTTACAGTCGGTCTATGCGGAAGTGGGAAAACTGTATAACGAGAACAAGCAGGACAAGGCGGAAAAGGCATTGCGCGGGTATGCCGAATGGCTGGCGGGCTTTACACTGAAGAGTACCTCGTTCATTGATGTGGCGGAGACCTTTACGGAGCGCTTCCAGCGGAACCGCCGCCGTGAGGAGGAAGAGGAACGCTCGGCATCACCACGTGTGTCCCGGTTCTATATCCCGTTTCTGGACGCGCTCAATGCCGGACGCAACCTGCGGGGGCAGCTGACCTGCTTTCTTGCCAGTACCGGTGTGGGGAAATCCCATATCGCCAAATGGATAGGTGTCAGGGCGGATATCGACGACGGGCTGCATGTGCTGCACTTCCAGCTGGAGGGGTCCGAGGAGGAAGCATTGAACGCCTATTCGGGAGGGCTGGTTTCCAAGAACGCCTATTATTACGAACGGGGAAAGATCTCGGATACGGAGATGCGCCATCTGGAAAAGCTGGTGGCATCGTATGCCGGCAGCATCACGGTACGCAGTTATCCGCGTTTCAACGCCCAGGTATCGACGCTTGACATCAAGAACGGAATCTCGGAATACCGCAAACTCAAAGGTCACAATCCGGACATCGTCATCGTCGATTCGATGGATCTGCTGACAGACGCCAACCGCCGTTCATGGGGTGCCGACCATGAACGCGCAAAGCGTATCGCCGTGGCCAATGACCTCAAGGACCTGGCGGCGGACGAAAAGGTATGGATGGTCGTGACATATCAATCGACCATTGAAGACCGCGAGTGGCTGAATGACGAAAGGAATGTACTGACAGAGTACAACTGTTCGGAGGCCAAGGGGCTGGCACGCCCATGCACGCACCTTATTTCACTCAACCAGTCATCGGCCGAACGCAAGGAGAACGTGATGCGCCTGCATGTGGCCAAGAGCCGCTTTTTCAAAAAGGGCGATACCATCAAAATAGCGACGGACTATGACAACGAGGTGTTCTATGACGGGCAGAGGACACTTTCATTACTACGGTAAAGAATCCACTATTCCTTTTTTGGAAGAAAGAGTGGTGTCTGAAGAGGCATTGGTAGACTTCTTGTCGATTTGTTTTTGTATATGGTACACATGTTGAGAAGACGAATCTTCGTAAACTTCAATGTCTGTTTTTCTTGCTTTTTGAATTGTCTCGAGTGGTATATGGTTTGTATTTGCCTTTGATGGTCGAATACAAACCAATATTGCCATTGCCAAGATTAATAAAAGTAATGTTATAAAGTAAGGATTTTTAAAGTTTTGCAATTTCCACACACTTTCTTTATCTGGATTTGCAATATTATATACGCAAAACACAAACACCAATATCCCGGTCATAAATGTTATAGAAAATAACATAAAATCAAAAATATCTATTGCAACTTTCTGCGTACCAACCAAAGAAGATACAAAAGCGATGAACGTTCCTAATAATCCGACTAATTGTAGCGTCCGCCCCCGTTCTTCTTTTATTGTTGCTATAGCACCTGTAATCTTTCCGGATAATTCTTCAGATTTTTTTATAGAATCCTCTATCGCGTCTCCTTCAAATGTCCTAAATTCCCTATTATATTTTAAGAAAAAGTTTTCCAGAAATTGCATATTTACAGGAGAATACCCTTGTGATGCAAAGAATATATATTGCTTGGTTTGTTCTCTGTCATAATTCTGCAATTCTGCCGGAGAAAGATACACTTTAATCACTTTCTTGTCTTCTACCGAGCAATATGAATACTCAAAATATGAACGAAATCTTCTCGGGGCATCTTTTTCATTTTTATATGCTATGATGAAAAGCCTTAAGCAGTTAAGTAATTTTCCATAAGTATATATTACTCTATGTTCCCTATTTACACTGTTCTTGAGATAGTTATATAACCATAATATCGATTTTACCAATGTAGAAGGTGATACACACTTAAATGCCGTAATATCTGAATGTTCTTGAACAAAACTTTCAATTCCTTGGATTATACTTTGGGGATCAGCATTGTTCTTTATAAGGTAATAAAGCCTATTATTTGTAATATAAGCCGAAACCCCTTCATCTATATTTTCGTTATACTTTTTAATAAGACTACACTCAGGATAGCGGCTATTATCTTTACGGCAATTTTTTAAATCATCTTGGAATTTATCCTGTGTTGAAATATCATTTTTAGAATCATGTTTATATAATACATAGAATATATCTTTAGTATAGTCTTTTGCATATTGGGAATATTGCTCAATAATTGAATTAATTTCAGGATTGGTAAGAGGGCTATAGCCAAAACATATTTTAGGACCTGCCGGCGCTTGCTGTTCCATCATTTGTTTTGACAATACACAGGCCTTGAAAATTAATGCCTCTATTACATTGTTTAATATTTCCAAGGCATTAACATCAAATGCTTGTTCAAGAAATATGGATGTTCTGCGAGCTAAAGTTGCTTTTGTTGGCGATAAACTTTTTTTTAGTTTGTCAAATGCATAAATAAAATTTATCAACTTAGACAGGTTACTTTCTGATGCGATGTATCGAATATCTATAACGGTGATATCAAAAAGCAATTGTGTCAATTTTATCAATGGTTGTAAATGTTCTGTTTTGACATATTTACCAGGAATTGAATCTATGATCAGATCTTGGTCCAGTTCAAAATGGACTTCGTAAAGCCCACCGTTGTTCTTTGGATTTATTCTATTTACAAATGTTGCTATTGCCGAAGAAATATCAGAATAGCAATTAATAAAGGCTGGTAGTATTCTTTCATCAAGATCATCTTTTTTGTCTTCCCATGCCCTAATTATATCCTTATAACCGGAAACAATATAAAATTCTCCAACCGCAACGGATTTCCATAAATAAGTAAAAAACAAAAAAGTTATAGCGTCACAATAGCTGTAAAAATCAGTTTTATTATGCATATATGTGTAAGCAACACAAAATTCTCCAAATGAACGTTTAAGCAGTGCTGCCAAATCTTCATCGGAGAAGGTATCTTTTTGGAGCTCTTGCCCTTCAACTTTATTTTGTTTCTTTTTTTCTTCCCAAATCCTTAATGCTGCAATTATACTATACTGCCCAGGGATATTGGTCATTTCTTGCTCAAATCTTTGATCCTGAGATAAATCTACAAAAAAACTTTTTTTCTCCTTGTCGTATTTCTTGGATTTGCCATCGTCCTTAAAGGAAAAGTCAAAGTCTTTATTCTCAGGAAAACTAAATTGTAATATTGAAGATTCATTTACGCTTAAAACCCTTTTCAGTATACTTAATTGTTCTATGTTTTTGATACCATAACCATTCAATGTTTGCAATACAAAAAATTTGTATGATTCTATCTTGCAACCAACAATATTATTATATACTTCCTGAGCTTCTTCTATGTAAGTCTTTTTCATATAATATTTGTGTTTTATAAAAAAAGGTGTCATAAGACACCTATTATTAACCTATATTGGGCATAGTATGATTTTACATTGCTGATCTTAATAAAACATATTGTTCATATTCCCGTTGAAGATCTTGCAGCGTAGTACTCATTTCCTTATTAGCCTCATACATGAATGTTTCTTTCCACAATGGGAGATTGTGGGTTAAATCCACAAGCTTATCCCTATCCATGAAAAGTTCTTTTTTCATATTTTGTTGTAATCCCAAAACAGCATTGTCAATCAAATGAATAATCTTTTCATATCTATCTCTGTATTTGGGCGGAATCAAGCATTGGGTCTCTGACATTTGTTCTTGAAAATGCCCTTCTTCATATCTAAATCCGGGAATAATGTCTAATGCATTATAAATATGAAGGAGTACAGGTCCGTTGGGCAATGCACTGAAAGCGCCAAAAAACTCAAATAGATTATTCTGATTTATGCGTATATTTTCTCCTTGCGGTTCTTCTAAATTAGTCAAACTCTCTAAGCATAAACAATAGAGCAATTTCATAATTCTTGTATTAGAGAATGATTGTAATATTTCTTTTGAAGGCATCGCATTGCCATTGGAAACAGTCATCTCTCGATGAATTTCTACAAACCTCCCTAAAATATAGCTAAACAGAAATAGCTTATCATTTGCTTTACACATAGTTTTAAACTACCAACAAAGCAGGCACATACTTTATTGGTTTTTAAGTCGTTACACAATAATCCAATGTGCCAATGGACAAAACAGTTCGCAAAGATAGGAATTTTCTTTGAAATTCCAAAACTTTATAAAGATTATTTGTTTGATTATCATAATTTTAGCATCACTAATGTATTTGTCTTAATTAACAAAGTCGACACTATAACATTGTTCGTTGAAGGGCAGAACAATCATTTATAATTAGTCAATTTATAGAATGCTCAAACTTTATTATGACCGGCAGTACTATACCTTAGTATGGAACTGTCTGTACAGGAATATCAATATCTGGTTTCGGAGATAACCCGTGAGACGGGGGCCAAACGGGACGGGAGCGGCAAGAACCTTATCGTTCCGCGCTGTCCGTTCTGCGGCAAGCAGGGCGGTAAGTTCGGTATCTATATCGGTAAGGAAACCGTCCGCCACAGACCGTTCATGGCACACTGTTTCTCCTGCGGGGCGTCCACCCGTACACTTGCGCAGTTATTGGAGGCTATCGGACGCATGGACCTGATGGTTTCCGAAACAACAGATATCTCGGCACCGCTGAACCTGCACCTGCTGGAACCTGACGAGGCGGAAGATATAGACGATGAACTGGTCCCGTCCGGACTGCCGGACTTCTATAAACGGACTTTCCGCCACCCATATCTGAAACAGCGCGGATTCCGCTTCGATGACTATGAATATTTTCCTGCCGGAATAACCGGCAGGCTCAATCCGCGGTATGCCGACTATGTAATTTTCCCGGTCATCGACTGCGGTATGGTTGTCGGATATGTTTCACGCCATACCTGGCCAAAAGAGGAGATAGACACCTACAACCGTAAAACGAAATACAAAGGTGAATACAAGATACTTCGTTATCGGAATTCCACAGAGAACGACTTTTCCAAACTTCTTTATAACTATGATGCCGTCCGCAAGGACGGTACCGATACGGTCATCGTTGCAGAGGGCGTTTTTGACGTCATCGCGCTGACGCGAAAACTTGAGCTTTACGATAACCCGCATATTGCCGCCGTAGCGACTTTCGGAAAGAAAATTTCCGATGTGCAGATTTACAAGCTGCAATCGAAGGGCGTGAGGACCGTGGTTATTGGATATGACGGTGATGCCGTCGAGGCGGTCAAACGGGCTGCGGAACGGCTGAGGCCCTACTTCGAGGTGTTCATCGCAGATATAGCGGATGCCGATAAAGACTGGGATGAACTGGCGGAAACGGAGGTCTACGGCATCTTTGCCTACCGTCTGCTGTCTGTCCTTGAATACAAACTCAAAAAAGTACAGGAAAGATGATACAGGAACTGCTCGCATGGCTTGACACACAACGGATTTCTTATATACCGGTTGACACGGAGGTGGTGGACATACCCGGGTTCGGACGGCTGTTCACGGCTGACCTGTCAGGTGTGGAATCCATTTTCCGCAGTGACGGCGATAAACTTGTCTTCAATCTGATGGAGAATCCGGCAGTATTGATGGAGGAGGGAATCTACCATGTGGCTTTTCCGTTCGGATATAACTGGTACTATTACGACCTTCGGGAAGAATTCCGTTTCAATCTGTTGAAATACATCGGCCGTCCCGGGCCTCCGGTACATGACATTCCGTTTGTGAATCTTGGTGTCCATACTTCTTACGAACTGCTGAACGCCTGTGGTTCCCTGGAGGATTTATGCCGCAAGGCAAAATGGTCAGGACATACGGCGGTCGGCATTTGTGACCGTAATACAATGGCCGCCACACTCAATTTCCAAAAAGAATGTGCCAAAAACGGGCTGAAACACATCTTCGGCTACTCGCTGACAATGATTCATGAAGAAGAAGCCGTAAACCTGAAAATATATGCCTTGAACAATGAGGGGCTCCACAACCTGCTGCGTATCCAGTCCGCCGTGATGGTGGTTTCGGAAAACAATACAATCCGTTATGAACAGCTGCTGATGTATGCCGCAGGGTGTGTGCCGGTCTTTGCCACCCGCTCTGTCTATTGGATGGCCGGACACCCTAAGCAGGTGGAACGGATCCGGAAAGGGGCCGAAGCGGTTTATTACCAGATAGACGCCAACGAATATAAGGCGGACCGTATTGACCGGGAGCAGCTGGAAGCCCTTAAATATTATTTCTGTAATTGCTATGATACCGAAAGGGATCTGTTTACAGTAGAACCGATCCTCCTGCCGGATTGCTATTATATGGACAAAGATGATGCCGCTTCCAAAATTATAGTGAATAAAATTGCTGCAGGAGCCGCACACGAACAGAGCGGGGAGCAATATTTCAAAACGGCGGATGAACTGTATGACACGCTCCGTCCGCTTTTTTCCGAGAAATGGGACTTCGATGCCCTGTTCGGGCGTATGTGCCGCCCTACGGTGGAGATTGCAGAACGGGCGGAAGCCGTGTTCGAGACCGGACGGATGTTCATGCCCGAATACCGTATGCGTCCCGAAGAAGTGGAACGGTACGGCAATCGCCGCACGATGTTCCTCCGGCTGCTTGATGAAGGGTTGAAACGAAAAGTTCCGGATATGGAACGCTACCGGGAACGGCTGGACGAGGAAGTCTATATCATCGAGTCAACCGACAACGTGGATTATTTTCTTGTACAGTGGGACATGGTGCGTGAGGCGCACCGCCGGGGCATTGCAACCGGTATCGGGCGTGGCTCCGCCGGCGGATCGTTGGTCTCCTACCTGTTGGGCATTACCTCCATCGACCCGCTGAAATACGACCTGATTTTCTCACGTTTTCTTGTTCCGGAACGCTGCGGACTGGTTTGGAAAAACGAGATAACGGTACTGGCTCCGGACATTACGCTTAACAAAGGCGAACAATATGTGGAGATACAATCTGAAAATAAGACTTATCGTCTCTGTGCGGATGCCCGTTTGAGGATTCTCCGCGGCGGGGAAGAAAAAACAATATATGCCGATGAATTGATTTGCGGTGACGAAATTCTTTTTGACCGCCGAGATTGTTTGTGGAACTTAAAGGAACTCGAAACCCATGAATCCGACTTACGAACACCGCCGTCCCTATGACGGCTGCGACCTTTACCGGGGTGACGCCCTCGAGGTGCTGCCCCTATTGGCAGGGCAGGGCATCGTTGCCGACATGGTATTGTCAGACCCGCCATATGGTACGACACACTGCCGCTGGGACGCCGTGATAGATATTCGGGGGATGTGGAATGCCATACAAGGCGTTTCTGCCCCCGGAACTCCCATACTGCTGTTCTGCCAGCATCCTTTTACCAGCATATTAGGCTGTTCCAATCTTGAAAAGCTGCGTTATGAATGGATCTGGGAGAAGACACAGGCGACAGGTTTTCTCAATGCCGGGCGTATGCCGATGAAAGCGCACGAGGACATTCTCGTGTTCTATGACAGGCTGCCCAAATACAACCCCGTCAAAACGGACGGGCACCGGTGCAAGATCGTAATGGCCGACCACCGGCGCAAGTGTGACAGCGGGGAGATATATCGGAAGCATGACAATTACCGGGACTACATCTCCACGGAACGCTATCCGCGCAGTGTATTGAGATTCAAGACGGACAAGCAGAGGTCCTGCCTGCACGCAACACAGAAACCGGTTGCCTTGCTGGAATATCTGATACGCACCTATACCGACGAGGAGGACCTCGTCCTTGATTTTGCGATGGGCAGCGGCAGTACTGCTGTCGCCTGCAGGAACATGGGACGGCGCTTCATAGGCGTGGAGATAGACCGGGATATTTTTCAAACAGCATATAACAGAATAGCCAATGACTGACACCCGGGAAATCTGGGTGGATATCAAAAATTATGAAGGGAAGTATAGAATCAGCAACAAGGGGCGCATCAAGAGTCTGGAACGGCAGGTATCGCATGGCGGTATCACCTGGACACAGCCTGAACGGATCATGAGCCATTGGTGCGGGACCACCTCATATTACGACTGTGTGCGGCTTTATAAGGGAGGCGTCGGGACAAAATTCTCCGTACACCGTCTCGTGGCACAGCACTTCCTTCCGGAATGGAATCCAAAGTTGGAAGTGAACCATATTGACGGTGACCGATACAACAACACCGCGGACAATTTGGAAATGTGTACGCACCAACAGAATATGGAACACGCCATTGCGGGCGGGCTCAAACAGGATTATGGAGAGAAAAGTGTGAACGCCAAACTGACGAACGCACAGGCGGAAGAGGTACGGGTGAAGTATTTCTCCGGCAAAGTCTCACAGAATACCTTGGCAAAACAGTACGGCGTCAGCCGCCAGACGGTAAGCGCCATTGTTCGATATAAGAAGTATATAAGATGAAAGTGACTCACATTAAAATCAGGAAAGCGGATACCCCTTTGACTGTCATGGATTCGTTCGTTGACAGAGGGCTGACGGAAGGCGGACACGCGTCCTTGCCCGATATCGATGTCGATTACGCTTCCGACCGACGGCAGGAGATCAAGGACTATCTGGAAGAACGTTACAATGTGGATGGCCGCCAGCGTGTGTTCTCGGCTGGAACCTTTACAACCATGAAGCTCAAGGCAGCATTGAAGGATGTGGCGCGTGTGCACCGCGTGCCGCATGCCATCGTGAACTATATCACAGCCATGATAGATGACGGTACGGACTGGACGGGGCTGTTCATGCAGGCGACGACAAACAGGAAACTGCGTGAGTTTATCCAGACCTATCCGGAAGTCATTGAAGATGTGCGCGGGCTGCTCGGACAGCCCAAGGCCGCATCCATACATGCTTCCGCAATTATAGTGACACCTGATGCCCGGGACGGCAGGCAGGCCGAGTGCTTCGATTACCTGCCTGTCCGAAAGATGGACGGTGCATTGGTGTCGGAATTCGACGGCTACTCGGTCGATGAGATCGGGCTGCTGAAGGAGGATGTGCTGGCGACAAAGGAGCTCGCCAAGCTCAGCGCCGTCATCGCATTGGCCAACAGTCATTTCGGACAGGAACTGTCCATAGAACGTATCACACAGGAGATGCTGGAAGATGACAAGACGTACCGGCTGCTCGCTGAAGGCAACACACAGAATGTTTTCCAGTTCTCTTCACCCGGCATCACCCGCTTCATTCAGGATGTGCGGCCAAAGTGCATAGAGGACCTGATCGCCATCAACGCCCTGTACCGTCCCGCCACGCTCGACATCGGGGCCACGGAGGATTATATCCGTTTCCGGCGGGGGGAAGTGGCGCCGGTCTATGACTACGGCTGTTACGAAGCGACGAAGAACACGTTCGGAATAATGTGCTATCAGGAGCAGTTCATGTCCATAGCCCACACACTCGGCGGCTTTGACCTCGGCAAAACCGACCTGTTGAGAAAAGCCATCGGCAAGAAGAAGGCGGATCTGATGGCTACGCTCAAGGCCGATTTCATCGCGGGGGCTGTCCGCAATGGCTGCCCGGACTATGAAGCGGAAGAAATCTGGCACAAGATAGAGGTGGCCGGAAAATATTCGTTCAACCGTTCCCATGCCGCAGCCTATGCCCTGACCGCCTACTGCGGGGCTTGGCTCAAGGCCAATTACCCGTCGGCATTCTATACCGTAGCATTGCAATGGGCGGATGACAAGGAAATTCCCCCGCTGATGGCGGAGATGGAACGCTGCTCGTCAGCCAAGATCGTGCCGCCGGACATCAACCGCTCGGGAACGGAGTTCTTTACCGACTACGCCACCGATGAAATATTCTGGTCGCTTACCCGTATCAAACAGGTGGGTGTCAAGACGGTGGAACACATCGTTACGGAACGTGACCGAGGCGGGGCGTATACCGGCATTGAGAACTTCATACACCGCATTTTCCGTTACAAGCTCAAAAAGTACAGCTATTGGGATGACCCGGACAACCCGGAGGAGGCGGTGAAAGTGCCCGTGAATGCCCGTCATGTCAAGCACATGGTCCTTGCCGGATGTTTTGACCGCGTGGAAAATGTCGGGGCGGTTACCGAACGCTGCGCCCTGCTCGAACGTGCCGCCAGGGAACTGGGATTTTCTCTTTCCGAAAAAGACTTCCCCCTGGATATGCGTGAGAGGCATTTCTTCTGGTCTCAACAGCAGATTGCCGTATCGGGCATCGGCAATATTGATTACTGGCGCATCTTCGACAACTCGGAAGCCCGCAGGCAGGTCAGGGGAAAAGCCTCTTACCTGCCACTGGACGAGGTGGCACTGGATGAGAACGACGGCCGGAAGGTAACGGTCTGCGTCACGGTTGTGGAGGTTGCGGAGCATACTTATAAGGACAGAGAAACGGGAAGCCGGAAACGTTTCGCCAAGCTCACGCTCTCGCAGAACAACCGCATTACGGAATGTGTCTGCTGGAACGACTACTACATGGAACATCGCACCGAGATACAGGCCCTCAAGGGCCGGGTGGTCATTCTCACGGCTGTCGTCCGTTACAGTGATTATAACGGATGCAATATGCTCCAAACCTATAAGAACTCAATGTTATTCATTCAATCCTAAGACATGACACCAAAAACAGAACAGAAAGTATACGTGGGGATCGGGATGGATTTTGAAACCGGCGGTCTGGACTGCCGTGAATGCGCCTGTACCCAGATCGCCCTGCAAGCCGTCCGTTTCGACACCTGGCAGGTGTTCGACCATTGTCAGGCGTATATCGCCCCCTATGGCAAGGCGGATGCCGGACTGCCCCGTCGCAAAGTGTTACGAACCCGCCACGAACAGGCGAAGGAAGCCGGGGTTGTCCCTATGAAATATGAGCAGACGGCATTGGACTATTCCGCCATCACTATGGAAATGTTACGTACACAAGGGGTGGATATGAAGACGGCGGCCGGAGAAATCATCGCCTTCGCCAAACGTAGCGCCTTGTCGAAAGGCAACCAGTGTAAACCCATACTGATCGGACAGAATGTCACTTTTGATATCGGTTTCTTACAACAATTGATGAACTATGCCGGACTGGTTGCCGAGTTTGAAAAAACTTTTGCCGGAACGAAGGACTATTACGGTAATTTCCAGCCCCACTATATCGATACGCTTACAGTAGGGAGGCTGGCATTTGCAGCCGATCCGGAAGTGACTTCTTACAAATTGGAGCTGATCGCCTCCCGATTGGGAGTGGAATTGAATGATGCACATGATGCGGCTGCCGATGTAACGGCCACACTTGACATACTTGGTATCTATACCTCCCGGTTACGTCATGCGGGCGGGGAAGCAATCACAATACAGGCAAAAGAGAAAACCCGTAAACACTTTAAAATATGATGACGGATATCAATAAAAAAGATGCGGAAGACATTCAGCAGGGCCCGATTCCGGAAACCATCACGTTTCATACTGCAGACCGTATGACATATGGGGCATTAGGCTATGACGGCAATGAACTTATGGCGTTTATATCGGGCTATGACCTTGAAATTAAGTTCAATTTGCGGATTATAAATTCACTGGCGGATGCCGAGGCATGTGCCGACGCGCTGGCACAAGTGTTTTATGAGGCACTGATGGAACAATTAATTAATGAGAAAGCGGATTTTGTAAAACCTCATCACTGGAAACCCGCTACTCTTTCAGAAAAAGAAGGAAATGAAATCAGACAAGATAATGGACATGCTGGATAAACCGGAAGGAAAGCCGCTTACAGAACAGGAACTGCAATTTTGCAACCTCTATGTGAATGGCGGCCTGGAATATGCGGGACGACCGAAGAAATGTTTCGTGGAAGTGTTTGGGGAGAATGCGGTAAAGAATCCTAATGCTTCCGCCAACTACCTGATGAACAAGCCCCATGTATTGGCACACATCAGGACATTGCTGTCTTCGGAGCGCTTTGAAATGGAAACAATGGCCGTGAAACTGCAAGTGACCGAAACCCTCAAAGCCGTCATGGACGAGGCGGCCACTTCGGACTATACGGACCGTTTCGGAGTCCCCCTCTCTCCTGCGGCACTTAGGGCCGTGTCGGTCAATGCCGCCAAGGCGCTGATGGAAATTTTCCCCATCAGGCACAAGGAAGAGAGCCGCCTGCGCATTGAGGGTAATGACGGCAATGTGATTTTTAATGTAATTGTACCCCAAAAAACGACAGAAGATGACCAGAGGGAAGCATAAGATTGACAAACAGGAGATAGCCTGGTGGACTTATCTGGCAATCATGGTCGCATTGATTGTCTATGGATTTTGGGATAGTGCGGCGGCAGAACTCCTGCTCAGGGCTATCAAGGACGCATACACTCTTTTAATGGAATAATTATATGGAACAATTCAAGGAATTTGTAATAAAGTACTTCAAGATTATTGTAGTGGTACTATCGTTTTCACTGACACTGTACATACAACATATCAACAACACGGCGCAGATTGCCAAGTTGGAAACGAAATGTGCCGGTATGGAGACCGAAATCAAAAACCAGTATGACCGTATTAACGCCATGAAACTGGACAAGTCTGTTTTTGAGGCCACCATGATGCAACTCAATACGGTACAGAACGACCTGCACGAAATTCGTGCGGACATTCGTGAGCTTCTCAAATGCCAGGGAACGCACAAATAGGATCATAGAACATAACCGTCATGATTAAGAACTCATATGTTATTATCATCGCCTCGCCCAAACTCTCACAAATAAGATTGGACGAGGTGATCGGCCGCCGTGGACTGCTCGTGGAAGACCTGTCACAGAACCGGGAAACGAACCGGGGCGGCCTTGTGTTGCTGGAAGAAAGTTATCTGGATGAATTCCTGTGGTTCATCCCCGAAGAATCCATATCTTATGAATAGACTGAACAAAGTATTTTTGAGTGTCATGCTGTTACTCGTAAGCATTGTCTGGCTACAGTACCGCCGCATGGAGCGTCTTACGAAAGAGCGTGACCGTTTTAGCATGAACAATACCGCACTGCTTTCTGATATAAAGCGGATACAATCCGACTCCGCGACAATGGCGCTCGATGTCAAAGTACTGAGGTTGACCATGGACGAGTATAAGAAATTCCGTACCAAAGATACTGAGAAAATCAAGGAACTCGGAATGAGAATCAAACATCTTGAAGCGGCGGCACGGCATGAGGTCGAGGTACAGGCTCCGATAGATGCCGTTATCCGTGACACTTTCATTGTCCGTGATACAATTCCTTTGTTACGGCAAAAAATTGAAATGACAACACCGTATATAAAGTTGACAGGTTTTATTGAGAAGAACCGTCTCACAGGGGATATCAGAATGCCCGTAACGCTTAATCAGGCCATTTGGATAGAATACAAAGGGTGGTGGTTCTGGAAACGGGCCAAAGCCATCCACCAGATGATCTCAAGTGACAATCCTTATGCAGAAATAAAATATTCGGAATATATCCAAATTGAGAAATAGTCTCTCTGCCCAAAAGAGAGACAACCCACCCTATCTGATAAAGCATGACAACAGATAAGTGTGAAATACAAAGTTTATTTAGGGATTTGCAAAACACCCTTCTTCAAGAAAAGAACAAGTGTTGAAAAATGCTCTCACCTTTCCCATATGGGTAAGGAACCCCCAAAAACACTAACATTAATATCACAAAAATAATCGTGATAACAGCTATGCCCCAACGTACTAAAGCGGGGGGAATCGTACCGATAATGTTACGTACCTTTTCTGACCGGAGTTCAACCTGATCGGAACCATTGTTTCTCTCTATTTCCATGTTAATTGCCTAATTCAAGTTGGTTTTTCACTAAATTATAATATATGCCCTGCCTTTCTATAAGTGAGGCATGATTTCCTATTTCCACCACTTTACCATTGTCAAGTACGATTATCTGATCGGCGTTTTTTACTGTTGAAAGCCGGTGGGCAACAACGATGACTGTGCGTCCTTTATAAAACCCGTTCAGGTTTTCTACAATAGCTTTCTCGTTTTTGGCATCAAGAGCATTGGTCGCTTCATCAAGAAAGATAAAATCAGTTTTTTTATAAACCGCACGCGCAATAAGAATACGTTGTTTTTGCCCCTGACTCAATCCCATACCATCCCTACCGATTTGAGTGTTGTATTTTAGAGGAAGTCCCATTATATAATCATGAATATTGGCTATTCGTGCAGCCTGTTCCAGACGCTCCACATCTATATCACCATCATCCACTGCAATGTTTCTTGCTATTGTTTCTGAGAAAATTATTCCGTCCTGCATGACTACGCCACATTGCCTACGCCACCATTTTAAATTATAATTATCAAGATTTCTTCCGGCTATGAGAATATTACCTGCCATCACTGGATAATAACCTAATATAAGTTTTATCAATGTAGTTTTTCCACTCCCACTTGCTCCTACAATAGCGGTCACTTTTCCTTCAGGAATTATGAAAGATATACCTTCAACCGTTTTTTTCAGAGCATGCGGGTCATATTTAAAATCCACATTATCAATGACTATCGATTTGTCAGTTCTGTCTGCAAATCCAATATGTTGACGTTCGCATGTTTCTTCACTTTTTCTTTCATGAATTTCATTAATGCGTTCCAACGAGATTCTCACATCCTGTAGTGAATAAATGAATGACATCAGCTGCTCCACCGGTGAATTGAGTTGTCCTACAATATATTGTACCGCAAGCATTGCCCCTAATGTGATATTGCCATTAATTACGGATGTCGCAGCCATTACTGTTATAAGGATGTTCTTTACCTCATTGATAAAAATGCTTCCCGCTTCCTGCATCTGTTGCAATTTAAGGGATTTCATCTGCACTTTGAACAGGTCGGCCTGTACATCCTCCCATTCCCAGCGGCGTCTGCGTTCGCAATCTTGTAACTTTATTTCTTGCATTGTTGTAATGAACTGATAGGTTTTGCTTTGGCTTATTGCCTGCTGCTCAAAAAGTTCATAATCGATCACCTTACGCCGTTTTAGGAACGTGGCGATCCATGCTCCATAAAGAAAACTGCCTAAAAGGAATACTCCAAAGATTATCCTGTTATAAATAAAGAGTACCATTCCGAAAACAACAAAACTCAATAGACTAAACAATGTACTAAGTAACTGTGAAGTAAGGAATGATTGTACCCGGTTATGGTCGTTCATGCGTTGAAGCAAATCCCCCATTAATTTGGTATCAAAAAAGGACATTGGCAACTTTAATAATTTAATGAAGAAATCACTTACAAGTGAGATATTAATGCGCATAGAGATATGTAACAGCAACCAACGTCTGATAAAATCAGTCGCTGTCCGTCCAATGACAATCAGAAGCTCACCCAACAGAACTAACCAAATAAATCCGATGTCCCTGTTAGTTATGCCGATATCAACAATGGATTGTGTAAGGAAAGGCATGATCAATTGCAATATGCAACCTACCAGCAGCCCTAATAAGATTTGAATGAGATGCTTTCTGTATTGTCTCAGATAACCATATAAAAAACGGAAAGAATGCTTTTCCTTCTCGGAAGAATTTATTTCCCAAAAATTCCCTGTCGGTTCGAAAAACATTGCTATGCCTTTTTCCTCCCTTTGCGATTGTGTATTCAACCATCCTTTTTTAAATTCTCCTTCAGTATATACAATTTTCCCTTTGCCGGGATCTGCCACATAATAGATATTTCCTTTCTTCCTTTTATTTATTTTGTAAAGTACTACAAAATGATTCTGATTCCAAAAGATGATGGACGGCAGGTCCACTTGTTCCAGCTGCTCCACTGTTGCACGCCCGCAAACGGTATGTAATCCCAGTTTTTCGGCAGCCTGACTTATGCCAAGCAAAGATATGCCTTCATTGGTGGCAAAGCATATATCGGAAAGCTGGGCAAGGGTATATTCCTTACCATAATATTTACATACCATTTGCAGGCAGGCTATGCCGCATTGCATGGCATCATGCTGGAAATATAGTGGAAATTGAGACATATTTCTAATTTTGATATACTGTTGTTTAAAGTTTAAACTGCAATTACTTTTGACCAAATCTTGATGTATCCACTTCCTTAAACTTCTTCTCTTTGTAACCTCCGAATTTATATCTGAAAGAAACTGTTAAAGTACGGCTGTCCGGTCTCAGGAGCATATCCATGTGCTGGCTTTTATATCTGGTTTTCACATCAGGCATGGCGCTATTGAACAAATCTGTACCCTTTACACGAATTTCCGCCTTGTCTTTTGCAAAGCTCCACTTCAGACCTGCGTCCAGACTCCAGATTCTACCTAAATCGTAAATGCCTTGGATAGAAGGGGTCATATACATGGCTGCCAATTCTAATTTAATATTCGGCTTGGAGGAAATATTGATAGCGTTATCCAGACGTGAATATAGCGTCCACTTGTTCCGTTTGAAGGATAAGTCATAAAAGTCCTTGCATTTTGACGAATTGTTATAGCCGTTCAGGACTATTCTTGAATCAAAAATATTTCCAATATTAAAAGGAACCACGATGTTTAATCCTATCATTTGCTTATAGTTCCAATTAAGTGTCTTATATATCAGGGCCAGCCTATCTGATGACAGGTAACCTAACTGTTCGAAATGGTCAGGTTCATAGTCATAGTATAAAAGAAATTGATACTTGCTTTTTAAGACATATATCAACTGGGCTGAATAGTCTTTTGATGGCTTCAGATATGGGTTACCATGAATCTCCGTATATCCGTTCAAATATCCGACCGATTCCTGCATATCCCAATAATCCGGATAGGATTTATCTGTAGAGAATGAAAACTGGAGGATATGTGAGGGAGAAGGCACATACGTAAGGTCAAGTGTAGGATAAACAGCCCAGTTGTCATACTTGGCCAGCTTATAATACTCTCCAATAACAGAGAATGACATGGAAAAAGTCTCCGTGAAACTTTTATCGAATCCGGCATAGGCATTATATGTATATTCTTTAATGTTGCTGTCTGTGTTCGACCCCGTCATGTCGGTTTCAGTTCTTGAATTATATTTCTGCATATTATAATCTGTTGCATACGTGAATTCCGCTCCATAATTAAATGACCAATCCTTGGCAAACTCATGGCTTTTGTCCGCATATACTTTTATCCGGTCAATCTTTTGTTTTGAATCTGAAGTGAAATCGTTGATCATTCCGTCTGTTCTGCTATCTTGGAAATCCTGATAGAAAAGTGAATTATAATGTGTATAGTCCACTCCCGCATTGAAATTATTATGTGAAGAATAATTCAGACTCATATTGTGCATGGAATTTTCGAAATCCTTGTTATTGGTAGAATTGGAAAAGCTGCCAACAGAATTCTCTGTGCTTTTTCCATCAGGGCTTAAAACTGCTGTGTAAGCCAGGCTAAGTTTGTCCTCGTTATTGAAAGTGTACTCTCCTCCCAAACGTATGTTATGCGCAAGATCCTTTTTTGTTCCTCTATTGTACTGTTCTATTTCATAAACCTTATTATCCAACTTATGTAAAGTCGCCAAATCAAGTTGTGTCTTACTTTTAGTTGCTGACAGTGAATACAGAAAGTCCACGGATAATTTGGGGGAAGAGTACGACAGATTGATCCCTCCCTGACCGTTTGTAAAATGCCTTTGAATATACGAACCGTTAATTTCTCCCTGTAGAAATGGATTCTCCGTTTTTTTCTTTTGGGTGACAATATTGATTGCGGCACCTCTGACATGGTATTTTGCAGGAGCGCTATACATAACCTGTATTTTTTCAATATTTGAAACCGGAGTGCTTTTCAGCAACTCATAAAGTTGTGCATTGCTCATGGTTGTCGGTTTACCGTCGAGTATTATAGATACTCCATTGGCACCGGCCAAGGTTATTGAACCATTTTGTTCCACTACTCCTGGAAGTTGCAGAATGGATTCATAAGCATTGCTGATTACCTTTTTTTCTGCCATTCTATTCATATCATAGCTTAAAGCCCCATCTTCAACCTTAACTTGTGGACGTTCCCCCTTTATGACGACCTCGTTCAATGTATAATCCTGTTCTTTCATTGTGAGAGTTCCAATATTAGGGGTATATCCGTTAACTTGTTGTGTAACAAATAACAGGTGTTGCAAGATCAGACGATATTTTTCAGGTGCGTTTTTGATTAAAAACTGACCTGTAGAATCTGTAATAGCGGCATCAACAAAAACTGAATCTATCGTCTGCGCAACAACAGTAACGGCCTCTATCGGCTCATTTCTTGAATCAACGATTTTGCCTGTGATGGTCTGTGCATTTGCTGCCACACCTAAAAACAAGACAAACGCCAATGCTATCAATCCTCTTCTCATTAACATGTCTCTATATTTTTAATAATTATACATTTAACTAACCAATAAAGCCTCATGGCATTTATTATCTATCCGCATGGAAGAATTTGTATTTACTCCGTATTGCCGTAGGTTGATAGTCTTATGAATGTCCAAAACAGTTACAATCTCTGTCTTATTATCATTGCAATACAACAACCCTTCTTTTTCTAAGTTGAGAATTACTTCCGGCAATGTTTCTCCTTCTTTTGATTTTTTATTACCCAACTTCCTTGTTATCTGTTCAATAGATAACACTTCGGAATCACATAACTGCAACACTTCCCAATAAATATCATCCGTTTCGAACTCGATTTCCTTAATCAATGTGTTATTATAGAATTCCCTGTAGAACACACTATTGCTTTCAATTATCAATTGATAATCATAAATATTGTTTATATAATGTTGCTCTATTTGTTGGAAAGTGTCCCACAAATGATTATACTCCGGTTTTATAAAATCAAAAAAGAGGATGAATTTATCTTCTAATGACATATAATTTTCTGGGGTAAATTGTGCCAGGTGCGATTGTCCCCATTCTGTCAACCGGTTTGTTTTTAATAAAGTCCGGTAGTAAGGTGATGATTTTGCGACACTAAGGAAGGAATAGCTGTGGCATACCAGTCTCTTTTGGAAATAAAACCTCAAAAAATATAAGTTGTCAATACTTTCCTTTATATCATCTGTTGTTTCTTCCAATAAATTTCTTAGTACATTTGCCCCGTTAATACGAATACCTAATTCATTTGCCCATTTAATGAAGAACAGGTTACTGGCAAACGTATTTTTCTTATGGATCTTTTCCAAAAGGTTATTACTGGGTGATTCATATCCTATTTGGACGGATTCAAATCCTGCGAGGGCCATCTTTTTTATGACATTGAACGGAACCCCTTTTGTAACTATTTCCGCCAGTAATATAGAGAAGTCATTATTTTCTTTCCTATATTCGATCAACATGTCCAACAGCTCAATAAAGTTATCCATATCGGCTCCTATGATATCGTTGTCCAAGAATAAGACACGATTTACCTCATATCGCTCCACTTGCTCCTTTATTTCTCTTATTATCTGTTCATTGGTTTTAGTCCTATATTTATAGCCGGTATTCAAGAAACAAAATTTGCATTGTTTCCAGCTGCATCCTCTGCCGCCTTCTATAGGCAAGGACAGTTCCTGATCCAGAGAAAAGCCCTGTATGGATTTGAAATAATCGGAAAAATCCATCTTGGACTTGTTTAAGTCCACATAAATATTTCTTAACAAATTCACTTTTATTTCATCTCCTATACGATATACGGTATTAGGAATGGAAGACAATGCTGCTTTTTCACCGTCCAGATACAATGCCAGTTGTTGTATTGAATATTCACCTTCTCCCCAAGATGTATAATCGACATGTGGAAAGTTTTTCAAAAATGTAACCGCTTCTTCCTTTGTTCCAAAACCACCCACAAGTATATGGGTATTCGGATAAGCAGTCTTTATCTTGTCAATAAACAGGTTTGCAACAAGCCATTGATAGAACTGGGCTGAAAATCCTACAAACAGGTAGTCATCAAACTTTATTTGACTGATTTCATTTTCAAACCAGCAATTCAGTTTTTGATTGAATGAATGGAAGTATTCATAAATATACTCATTCCCTTTACTGTGCAGCTGTGGCTTTATGGAGTAGATATAATATTTAATCTTGTCCACAATTTTTGTATCGTTTAAACTGATGCCAAGATTTAGTAAAAAAGGCATCAGTTTATTAAGTTCGGTATCATATATCAAGTTCTCCATGTTGAAGAAACTTTTCAGCAGAGGGTTCAATGATACATTCCAATACTTCAAAGAAACATTGTACCCAACCTGATTTAATGCAGGTTTTAAGACTGACAGGCATGGAGATGGGACATTCTCCATTGCAGGCGGAAGCCATCCTAATAAGATTGTTTTTTTCATTGTCGTACATTTTAAGTAGTAGTAGCAAGGCTTGCTTGCTACTACATGCCCTCATTTTTTTTAGATTCTTATTACTATTTCCGGAATATCAATTTTAGGAACGTCCACGAAAATAGAATCTTGAGGTGAACTTTTACCGCCTTTTATAGCACCAGCATTTAGATTGGTAAGCCGGTCTATATTGGCAAGGCGGGAAGCTTTTGTTAGATTTCTCTTTTTCATTACTTGTAGTTTGAGATTTTGATGTTCAAATTACCTTCAATTTTCGCTTTTCCACCCTTAATTTTGTTGACTTCTGCATGAGTCAATCGGTCCATAAGAGTCATGTCATTCATTTTTTTAAGTTCTTTCTTTTTCATAATTGTAAAATTTTAAATTAAACATTAAAAGTAAACCCTGATGGTGCCTGTTATTTCACCACTGATTCTTTTCGCACCACCTGAGATAATTGATTGCTCTTTTTGAGTTAAGCGATCAAGCAGGACAAGATTCTTTTCTTGTCCGATCTTTTTCTTTTTCATTTGTGTATCACTTAAACCAACCTACTCTTTCAGTTTTTCGGTATCCACTCCTTTGTACAGTTAGGTCTGTTGCTGATTGTCTGGCCATCCAATTATTTATTTGCAAAGTTAAATAGTCATGAAAGTATATTTTGACACAAAAGTGTATTCGTTATAGACCTTCATGGAGAAATACACAAAAGTGTATATCATGAAGCTATATATAAATTTTCATAATGATTGTAGAATAGGAGAAGTCCATTCTTACTGGAGTACACCGGTATGGTTTCTGAGGCAAGATAATTAATGGAATGCCCCAATCGAACAGTCTCAATACCAAGTGTATTCATCACTTTGAGTAACTTGCTGTCTGTTTCTGCTATCATATAGCTTTTGCTATCGCATATAATAGGATGTACCGCATATACCATGAGTTGCTTAAACAGAGTGACTGTCGGGATTCCTGCCAGGGAGTCTATGGCAAATCGGCCTATATGCCAATAGTTATAATCTGTTTCAGAATGTATAGCTGTTAACGGATTGATACCGAAAATCTTTTGTAACGGGAGAGTTTTCTTCCTGTCCCACTTGAACACCCTGATTGAACCGATAATTTTGCCTGCATCATTGCGGACTACAAATATCGTGGAGTTATCAATATACTGGAGTTCTTCTTGATAAACAGAATATATCTCATTCTTGATAGATTCGGAGGAAAAATCACCCACATGATGTTTGTAATTCTCCCTTACCACAAATTCTGCCAATTCATTCAGGTTTTCCTTCCCCACCAATTGCCAGATATTGTATTGTCCGTTTGTATAAATCAGTTTTTCCATTTCTTTTTGTTTTTCTGATACAAAACTAAAAACGAACGGCTGCCTTTATTTAACACAAAAGTGTATTTTAGACAAATACACTATTATATTCACACAATTGTGTGTTAAAAAGTTACATATTCAAGAATAATCAGTAAATTTGCGGCGAATCTATAAAAAGAATTGTTATGGCAACAAATATAGGAGACTTCTTTATAATGTCTAATTCCGTATACAATATTACGGACGAGGACTATCAGAAAATCAATCTTCTTGTAAATACAGCCAAAGCATTTGCAAGAAGCACGCACCAGTGCGTGTATATCATAGATTATTTCAAACAGAACTTCCTGTACGTATCAGAAAATCTGGGATATTGGTGTGGTCAGACTTCTGACAAGATTAAGGATTTCGGGTACAGGTTTTATCTGGATTACGTGCCTGAAAAAGAACAACAGATGTTATTGGAAGTAAACAAGAAAGGATTCGATCTGTTCAACGAAATACCCTTAGCGGAACGTCTTGACTATACCATTTCATATGACTTCCATATTATACATGGAAGGAAACTAAGATTGGTGAATCACCACCTCACTCCAATGATATTGACTAAAGATGGACGTATATGGCTGGCGTTATGTACCATATCCATGTCGGCAAGAAGTACTCCCGGTTACATCATCATGAAGAAATCCGGTTCGAAATCTTATTATGAATATTCTTTGGACAAGCATAAATGGATAAAGAAAGAAGGCATAACCTTGAGCGAAATGGAACGTGATGTACTGATCCTTTCAGCCCAAGGCTATACCATGAATGACATAGCCGATAAACTATGCAAGTCCGTTGATACCATAAAGGCATGCAAAAGGGCACTGTTCTCCAAATTGGGAGTAAAAAACATTGCGGAAGCGCTGTCTTATGCAACCAATTATAGGTTACTATAGGGAATTGCTCTCACACATCAGTGATGAGAGGTAAAATTTAGGAAAGAACTTGACTTCACGTCCGGTCGCCAGATTGAACATGGCATTCACGCAGTGTCCCGCAACAATCCACGAGGCAACAGAAAGCTGGGGAGGGGGCAAGATGCCTCCTTCCGCACGATATTCTTCTATCACCTTCTCCAACCATGAAACTGGCATATTCCAAAACGTTCCATACCTCGATACATACTCCGCCACTTTCAGTTCAAAGCCGTTAGGTTCTTGGGAGATTTCAGACAACTGATAACCTTTCGGCTTTACAATAGTGAGGAATCCCGCCCATCCGAAATTGTACGGATGGAGAACGGGAATCATCTTTTCGGAACAGATGCGGTCAAATTCAAAAGGGGTTCCATCCTTGAAATCCAAAGCATTAATAGCTATATGATGCCCTGAGATAATACTCTCTATATTACCTTTGTCTATAAATGTATTATGGAATTTTATTTCTGCGTTGGAATTAATTTTCTGCAAGCGTTTGCAAAGTGTTTCTGCTTTATATTTTCCAATATCCGCTTTTACATAATTCTGCCTGTTGAGATTACTCTCTTCCACTTTATCACCGTCAACAATGGTCATATTTTCAAAACCAAACCGCAAGGCGCATTCTGCAATGATGCTGCCAATTCCGGCACCACCCAATAGAATACGGACTTGTTTGATTTTCTCCTGTTCTTCTTCGCTGATATAAATGCGATTCCTGCTGTATCTTTTCATATAAACATGTTTTAATGAAACAAAGATACAGAGGTTCTTTCGATTAAGCCTGACACAAAAGTGTATTTTTGCAATAGAGTATAAATTTGTTGCATTATCTTTGCCATTGCCCTCCAAAACGTCAAGCAAGTATAAACCAAAAGAATCATTATCTAATATTTACACATTCCTCTTTATTGTTCACGAACAGCTAAGCCATAAATATACGATTCAGACCGGATTTTGTTAGTTCATACACAACTAATCGTTCTTTGATTAATGCTTTTACCGCTCCACCGAATATATGCCGCAAGAGATCAAAATATAAAACCACATCACAAAACCAGCTACCAACTATTTGTCAAAAAGGCATTTCCAACAACAAGAACATCGGAAGAAAGAGTTATTGTGGTAAATAATGGACGTCTTTTATCTACATTAAAAACTTCCTTGTAAAAAACAATATAGGCACATCTAAACTCAATAATCCGAAATACAGAGTTATCTTCAATCTTGTAAAAAGTAAACCTTCCGCTAATGGGCTTAAATTGCCCGTTCACCATAATCTCAAGTATGTCCGTATCTTGAGTCGATTCAATGCTGAACGTAACCCGTCCGCCAATAACAGTTGTCACCGGACGCCCTTTGGCGTCTGTCTTACGACTAAACTCTATATGTGAGTAGAGTATATCTATTTCTTTGTTCCGAATTTGCACGGTCACTCTGAATGCTCCCATAGCAATACTGTTTTAATGGTTATGAATCAAGACAATAATTCTTGATTAAAGCAGAGGTCCCGCTTTCGAAAAAAGAAAAGAATATCAACTAAAGCAAATGTAACAGAAATCCTCAAAACATCCAAATAGTTTGGAATATTTTTTGTAATCAAGGGGATCTGATGATTACGGAAAAAGACCTATTTTATATGGTGTACATAAATTATAATGATATTGACACCTGCATATCCGCTTCCTGAATACAAACGGAAATGCAGGTGACTTGCCAATAAGCTTAGAACAATCGTTGTTGCTTGTACATTTGGATATCTTCCAATTTTATAAGTTCCCACAAATCCGGTGATATTTTGCGGGACTGCATATAGGCTTGTATTTTCTGTTGGTCTTCATCGCTGTAATAACTAATTGTCCAATGAACTTTCTCTTTGTCTATGTGGCTGATTATTTTGTCAATATAGGGTTCGTCAACCGGAGAAAAAGAAAAGCCGTAAATATAAATATGCTCGATTTCATTCATTGAAGAGAATATGCTCCGGTTATCTTGGATAATTTGCTCTACATTTTTGCGAATACTATATATTTCGTTGACTGCGGCATCACGAACTGTTTGAGTTATGTAGTCTTCCCCATCGTACCACTCGGCGAGCTCCTCTTCCGACAAATCTGCCGGAGGCTCCGGTTGGATGACTTCTGCAGCTTTGGTCAGCTCTTCATAAGTCTTATTGTGACCAAGTACCAGCACTTCATCGGAAGCCTTACCATGAATATGAAGAATTTCTGAATCAGGAATACCGTATAAATACTGTAAGGTGGAAGTGTAATTAAAATTAATGAAGTGGTCATCTCCTCTGGTCAACTTTATCTTTTTACTTCCATCCGCCTTTGACAGAGAGTTAATCCATGCTTTGAAAGTGTCTTTAATGTCATTGACCAAACCTCCAATTTCACTTTCTGCCTGGTACGAACCGACATAATAATCCCGATCCCTAAACTCGTCACTGGCAAAATCCGGCTGATTTTCCGAAGCAGTATACTGTACGTAGTCCGCAAGTTCTATTTCACCTAAATTCACCTCAAACTGCCACCACCATTCGTCATCATCCACATAATAGAATTCTCTCAGTCTTTCGTAGAGTTCCGGTTCGTTTTCTTCGAGCCATTGACGGTACGCACTATAACTACTATTTATTCCATGATGGCAATCGAATCCATTTCCTATAATATACAAGTTTTTCATTTAAGTATTTTTTATGAGTTAATTCTTTCATTTACGCGAAGTTATAAAATATTTGTGGCCTAAAAAAATATCTTCTCCTTTTTTTGATAGTCTTGCTTTTTTCCCTATTTTTGTAGAAAACCAACATCATAAATTATGAACATCAAAGATTATATAGAAGAAAAACAAAAAGTTTTTAAGCAGTTGGATTCTGCTATAGATAAGACATTTTCAAATGATGCTGAAGAACGTAAGGAAGGAAGAGAAGAATTAGAAAAGTTGCGCGGTAAAGATGAAGCCGTTCCTTTTGCCATAGGTTATGCACATCAAATAGAATATGACTGCACGGGAAATCCGGAGAATGCACAAAAAGCTATTGAAGAATACAAGCGCATAGTTAATGAAGGGTATGCTTTTTTAAAAGAAAGCATTCAGGAATTGGAAGCCCGATTAGGGAACTAATTGTATATGAAGCGGAAGTATTTCATTACAAACAGTAGATTGTAGCGTGTTTGATTTTGTATCCACATTAAGAAGACGTCTGACCTTATGCTGTATGACAGCGAGGACAAACGTCTTTTTTGTGGCAGTTCAGTTGTCGTGGTCAAGCATAATATACCAGCCGTCTTTGATAGGTTTATATAGAGTCGTATCACTATCTGTTTGGCGATAGATATCATTCAAATCCAATTGTTGTTCTGTTGCCGATATTTGCTCTTTATCCAGTTCCGGTTCATAGAGAAATTCTTTGGAAGTTCCGCCGATTGACAAGCCGTGAACAAAATAAGGGATATAGACTTTTGTTCTTGATGTATCCTTGCCCATTTCCTTTAGCGATTCTTTTCCCCAGTAAAAGACACGCTCACAACTTATTTCGTTTAGAAGGGAATCCAGCCGCAACTTATGTTCTTCGGGCAGTTCCTTGATACTCAATAAATCGTCGCCATATAATGTATCCGTTCTGTAAGGAGGGTAATATGTACCATAAGCACGTTGTACGACAATGTCGCGTATTTCATTGAAAGCCGCTTCATGTTGCGTGAAATGACGCACCATTTCGTCGTCGGTCGGCAGGGATAGTTCGCAACCTGTAACGAATAAACTTGAAATCAGAAATGTTATTGGTGATATTCGCATTTTTCTATATGTAAAGGCTTATTATTCCGGTAAAACAGATAAAGTTCATCCATGATATGCCGAGATGTCAAAACAGAAGGTACCGCTCCGAACTTATTGAACAGGCTGAAACCAACCTTTATGGCCTGAGTGTCTTCTGCGTCATCGAATCCTCCCAATATATCCGCATCTCCCAAATTAACAAATCGATTCGAAATGTATTGTTTGGCCCAGGTACCATAAGACCTGTTATTGTCTCCCAGTTGGGCAAAACCGGCGCCATTAACAAGTTCAAATTCGGTAAATCCCACATACCTGCCGATAAATCCATAGTGTATGTTAGACCATATATCATACATAAATTTCAATTGTGTTGCACTATCACAAGCCCAATCGCAACCTTGTATTTCTTTGATCTTTCTCTTATGATCCCATATTTTCTCATTTGCAACAAGTCCTTTCCACTTTTTGTATGCCTGTATTCTTCCCTCTACTTTGTCTGATGCGACACTTGCAAGTAGAGAAGAAGGATTTAGTGCGGATACTGCTGCCTGCCCGAATGGGGTCAGTTTCTTGAATGCTTGCTTTTGAGAATTCTGTGATTTATTGTAATGGTTCAAAAGAGAGATAAGTTCTTTTACATCCTGAGACCTGACGTTTCTTTTGATCTCTTCACAGATATAGTTTGCCGTATCCCATACTGATGGGTATGGATGCACGGAAATACTACTCCCTGTCGCTTGCCTTTTTGCAGACTTCGGTGTGCCATCAGCTTTCATCATATTGTTTATGAATTTAAAAAAGATTCTATATCATTGCTACATGCTGCGGCATGTTTAAATCCATTAAAAAGTACCATCAAACAACCGTTGTCGCTATACAAAGCACCGGTCTTGGGGTCCTCATTTTTATAAAGTTGTTCCACCACTTCATCAAAAGTACCGCATTCTGCCGCACGGCAAAGGAAACTACCCATATTTTGGCTTAACCAATATCCGCCATGCATCCGGTCCTTTTTCGGAATATCTAAAAAATCAATAACTACAATACGACGCCGATTTCCATGCAGGAAGTGCATTCGCTCTAATAAATTGTTACAATATAAATCCCCGAAACTATATCCTGCAATTACTAATCTGGGGTTCCGGATTATGCAATTAGTTAAATTGGCATGATAAAAATCAAAGGGGACACAGTTTAGTTTATCCGGTTTACGCAATCCTGTAACTATAGGGGACGCATAGTAAGTTTCTCCGGACTGGCAGGTTGGTTGCCCCTGTCCTCGGCCTATCATCATATCTTTTACTATATCATAATTAGGATATTTGTATAGGTCATGGGAGAGATTGGTATATATATCCTGATTTGCGTTTTTATAGGACGAGAAATAGTAATTGATACATCCGTGCAGATGGTTAATGGTTGCCACTTTTTCCGGATTCTCAAACAACCGCTTGGGATTAAACCTTTTGAATACATCTTGAATGCCATCAGGTTCAAAACCATCTTCATAGTTTCCAATAGAATCTTCTATCGTTGTGTCATAGTTAAACACAAAGAAATCACTGCCCTTTCCGAACTGTTGGTAAAAATCCCGATACCATTCATTTTCTTTATACTTCCGATTTCGAAAAACAGTATCGTATCCATTTATAATATCCATTATCCGTAAAACGAACTGCTTCATCACGGAGCTGAGATTGTTACGATCAAACTCCATATTAGGCAGTGTAAAGGGAGCAAAAGCAGGGAACAGATTCGCATTATGACATTTGCCATCCCATACCCATCCATAGGAATATAGCATTTCCAACACATGGAACAGATGTTCAAAATGGACATTAGGTTCCGGTGCCTTCCTAAGAAACGGATTGGAGTGATCAGGCGGATAAGCCATCTTAAGTTTGTCATAAATATCTTTCACTGTTGTAATGGAATTACTTGGATCAAGATAATCCGTATAGGGACTACAAACCTCGTCTGTAATATTCCTTGTTGATGGTTTTATAGTTCCTTGCGGTAAATCAAGGTCAAGTGGCGTACCTGCTCCAATAAGAAATGTTGTGCGATTATCAATCATATTCATTAATACTTAAAAATGTAATTTAATTGTTATATGTGAGGTGTTCCCTCAACTGTTGGTATCCGCCGCCTGCTCCACTGTCAGTAACGGAGAGAGCCGTAACGATGAAGTGCTGCAGTCTCAGGAGCACGCTGACATAAGGGTGAGGCATGAGAGAGACAGGGAAGGGCGATATCGCCACAAGGTGAATGTCACCTTCGAACACCGGAGCGAGCTGCTTGGAGAAGGGCAGGCAGAGCATGTTCTTCATGCCCCCGAGAACCGAGAGCATCGAGGCATTGGAGTTGTTTTTTATGCTACCCAAGATATCTTTTCCTACACCAGTCTTGAGGTTTGCACTTATGCTGTCGAAATAACCTGTGTCCGTCATTACAATTATTAGATATTATATCAGATTAGTTATCCAGTCTGAATACCATTCACTAAAAGTAATATGCTTATTCTCTTTATTGAGAACAGGTGAAATACCACTATAATCAGCTCTATTATCAAGCCAAATATTACCAAATTCTGTTCCATTAACAACAAGTAAAAAGGTACAACCATGCCCCCAATGACCTATTTGTAAACATCCAAATATATGTTTGGTATTCATATATTTATCCACAATCTCGGATTCAGGATAATCATCATCCCAATCAAATGATGCAATCCAAGACTCATTCCACTTCTCTTGGTATGGAAATTCTTTATTTAAACAAATGCAAGGTCGATTTCTCAATTTAAAATCTATTATAGAATCAAATAATGATTTTAATCCAAATCCAGGACCAACTCCACCATTTCCTATCTCAGAGATAAAGCGTTTATAATCTAGTGGAAGTTCTATATGATTTTCAAATTCAAATTGTCTTATCTTTTCAAGAGAAAGAGTTGGATTAAATATCAAATCACTCTGTGCTATTTTATCTAACAAATTTCTTTTCTCAATAATTTTATTTTTAATGTATTTGATTGAATCCATAATCATTTTGGTTTATAAGTTGATATTTTTTTATGCCCTTCATCATTAATATAATGATATCGAATAATCATATTATGCTTTATCGCAAAGGTTTGCATGCCTTTCTCACATCTATTACATGGAGCCAATGGAGATAATTGTGATACACCACCTTTAGTCATTTGCCCCATTGAATGTATATCTAATACTTTTCCCGATAAATCACCAACTTTGTTTCTCTTATCAAGAGCTTCTAATAGTTTGGCCTCTGAATGTCCAGTGGCACCATATCCATTGTATTGTGCGTCTGACGATCCAGGATTACTATACCATGAATATTTTCCTTTATCTGTTAATACTGGTTTCCCATCCAAAATAGCAATAACCTCATGCCAGCCAAACCAATCAATTAGAACATTAGTATCAACAACATAATTATATAAACAAATTCCACCAGCCAGTCCAATCGGGTCCTGCGAAACATACATTCCTATTTGCGGTGAGTAGTACCTGAACCTGTTGTAGGCCAGTTCTGTCTCTCTGTCATAATACTGGCCTTGAAAAAGGAACGGAATCATCCCTTTGTTTCCTGTTTCCTCAATGACATTCCCATTGAAGTCAAGCACACGACTCCACACTTCATTACCTTCAGTATCATACGTTTCTGTGGGTGTCCCCAAATGATCCGTCAATATGGAATATGTTTTCCCCTCCTTAATCATGGCTGCCGGAACGAAAGATTCTTCATCGAACAACCACAGTGTACGGGCATGACGCTTTTCATCCGTTTCCCAGCGTTCATATCGATGCAAATAGGTACGCTGCTGCTTCCACTGGTGCAGCGGTACATTCCCATTCCATAACCAGCGAGTGACAACCGTACCAAATGTCTTTGAAAGTCGTCTGCCCAGAGCGTCGTAGGTAAATCCAACCTCTTCTCCATCAGGACGTATGACCTTAGCCAGCGAACCGTCGGCGTTCCATCGATACCTCCAATGCTCTTTTTTCCCATCAAGCCATTTCCCTGAACCAATATAACGTTCCGTCAGGTTGCCGTCCTTGTCATATTCATAGTGCCACTTACCGTCCTGCTCCATTACGCCTCCCTTGAGGAAACGCCGTATCGTACAGTCAGGATCAGGATAAAGATTGCCGAGAATATCGCTCTTTCTCCATTGCTGTGTACCATCAGGGTATTCCGCAAATTCAAGCTGACCATTCGGCGTATAGCCATAACGTGTCGTACCTCTTTTGCTATCCTCGGTGGAGAGCAGACGGTCGGCCACACCCCAGCAATAGCGACGCATGTGCCGTGTCCGGGCATCTTTGCGTGTCCGGGCATCTACCAACCGTCCTATATTGTCGTACGCGAAACTGCGCACCACACCGCCCGGAAGCATCCGTTCCACTTCGAAGCCCAACGTATCGTAACGGTGTTCGGAATGCCAAGCACCTCCGTCTTCACCGCATCCGTCACTCGCCTTGAATCCAACCAGCTCTCCATATTCGTTTCGCTCATATTTCAAGTCTGCTCCAAGTGTACTCTGTAAAGAAAGAATCTGCCCGACCTTATCATAAGTACGTGTGATGGTCTCTCCATCCGTCGTTTCCGTAACCGGGAGCCCCAGTGTATTGTATGTAAACTCCACACGGCTTTCACCTCTTACGGCTTCCACAAGCCTGCCCGATATGCCGTACTGATAAGTCTGGTCCGGTTCGTCAGTTGTGACATAAGAAACACGCGTAACGCGTGATGCCGCATCGTATTCATACTCCCTTTCCGTTCCGCTCGGCAATTTCTCGCTCACGACCCGTCCGGCTATGTCACGTTTGTATATCCTTCTCTTTCCATCGAAGCCCACCTCGCTAATTACGTTACCCGTATTATCAAGGTCGAAGTCATAGCATTGCCTCCGTTCGTTGATTACCTTGCGCAAGCGTTCCTCTCCATCGTAGCGGAACGCTACTACGCCACGGCTATCCCGACGGGAAGTCAGTTTCCACATTCCCGCATAGCGGTATTCCACCTGTTGCAGGTTATCACGATATTCCACCAGGTTATCAATTCCGTCATAAGTCAGGAATATATGGTTTCCATCGAAATCTTCCACCTCCACCACACGACCAACCAAGTCGTACTTGCGTACCTGTTCTGCGCCTTTCGGATTCGTAACGCGAAGGCAGCGTCCAATCCGGTCGTATCGGTAACGTAACACATTGCCACGGCTGTCTGCCACTTCCGTAAGATTTCCGTCCTTGTCGTAAGAAAGGGTTGTCATCACACCGTAAGGATCCGTCACACGACTAACCAATCCTTCACGGTATTCTATTTTTGTCTCAGCTCCCTCCGGATTTGTGCGCTTCATCACATTGCCCTTGTCGTCATAGCCGAACATCCATGTTCCCCCGTCTGCCGTAGTCACACTTATCGGCCTGTTGCGTAACGCACCTTTCCGGAAGAATACCGCAGAAACACTGCCACCGCCCGGATCCGAATTGTCCGTGCAGTTACCCCAGCGGTCATACTTGTACAGGTAGCTGTTGCCTGCCGGATCCGTTTCCTGCAAAAGTTTCCTGTCCGTGTCGTATTTCCAGCGGTGTTCACCTCCATTGGCGTCTATTTTCAGATATACAAGCCCGTCACGGTGGTGATAAACTGTCAGTTTATCATGGCTGTCAAGTACTTCTGTCAGCCCGTTCATAAACTTCAGCTTGTGATTGTATATGCCGTCGCCCCCCCATGTGTGGATGCAGCGGGCACCGATACCCGTATCGTCATATTCAAAATACCACGAGAGTCCGTTACGCCACGTTTCCTTCACGATCAGGCGTCCGGCATATTCATAGAGCATCGCATCACCCACCGCATTACGTTGCCGTATCATATTTCCTTCGGCATCGTAATCGTAAGAGGCAAGTATGATTTCCTCATCCGCATTTTCGGGATGCGGAGCCCATATTTCCATGATGCGTCCGTTGCGGACATCGTATTCCACCCTCAGATGGCGCCCTGCACTGTCCGTTATATTGCGCAGGTAGCCCTCGGCACTGTAACTGAACCGTATGGCAAAGCCGTTAGCATCGGACACGCTTTCAAGCAGATGTATGGAGTCATACTCTTTCCGTGTAAAACGATAGTACAGATCCTCGTCCATATCCCAGATACAATAACCGTCCTTCTCTTTCCGTGCTTCTTTCCGTTCGGAACGTATAAATGACGGATTTTTCTCTGTGGGCAGGGAAAATGCGACCGGTATTCCGTCCGACATACGGAAAGTTAGTATTCCGTTTTCCACGACAATCCCCATGTCATAGGCGTGATGCCAGCCGTTGCCCAAGGGGCCACGGTAATCGCTGCGACTGTACCATGTACGTTCCCACGAAAGCGGAATCGGGCCGTCCAGCCAGAAATCCTCTTCATCAGTAAAGAACGTGCCGCTTGCCACATCAACGGGATGTCCGGTGACGGTACAGATCGTTTTGTGCAGCATATTCTGCAAGGACTTGCTCTTTATTTTGTCATTTACCGCGTCGTGCAGTTTTTTTGCCACCTTTGCGGTCTTTCTCTTGTAGGCTCTGCCGAAAGCCCCCATGCATTTACGGGAAAGTGCGGCCATAGGGTTGAGCGGTACGGGAATGGGGCTGGTCAATATCTGTTTTGCAGGGGGAATCGGATTAATGACTCCCGTAGGCAGAAATAGTCCCGGCACCTTATGTACACTGGCCATACCGAGGTCGTTACAATCCAGATGCAGGTGCGTACCTCCTCCTGAAAGAGGCAATCCGTCAGCCAGTACCGTAAGGCTTCCCATGAATGCGTGTCCGTTATTCTTCGGGATCGGGAGAGAGTTGGCAGCAAATCCGGCTCCCATAGGAATATGCGGTATGCTACGTGTGGGTGTGGAAGCTACAGCACGAGGAATAAATCCGCCTATTTTGACGGTTGCACCCAACATGCCCACGGCCATTGTCAATGCGGTATGTCCGATTTCCGCAAGTTTGGCAGAGTCCGCACTTCCAGTATCCTCTGCTGTTGGCGGAGGCGGTATAAACGAGGCCACTGCTGCGGTCATAAAATCTTGAGGGCATAATAGTGTGCCCACATACGGATGCGGCATGGGTACGCTTGTTGCCGGAGGTATGTTCACCAAGTGTATATCCACTCCGATTACAGGATCAAGTTGCTTGGATATGGGAAGGCAGGCCTGTCCTTTCATACCCAATGCGCCGAGTACGGGCAGTATGGCTGCCTCACTCACGTTGTCAGCCAAGCTGCCAAGGGCGGTTGCCGCCTTTAATCCCGTGTCGAGAGCATTTATCGATGGTGACACACCAGCTTCTGCATTAGCAGAAACTCCGGAAACCACACCAGACATTTGTTTGCCGACAGTGACTTCAAGCTGCGAGCTTACCTGGTCGAAATAACTTGTTCCTGATGACATAACAATATCCTTTAATAGTTTTAAGTCTTAAAAAATAAATAGCCTGACAAGAAAATGGCAAGTACGACAATGACCCCCAGCCAAAAGCGTAAGCCATTAGGTCCCAATATGTCCAACCAGAAATTTCCACCCCAACTGCCGGGACGGGCATAAGTCCATTTCCAGTCCAGTAATAATCCAAGAAGCCACACCAATAAAATCAGTATAACAATAAGATAACCTGATTTCGGATTAGACTTGATATAATCCGGTCCATCAGTGAATATCTGTTGCAGCGTTGTCCATATTTTGTTCAGCCAGTTCATAATATTTCCCTAAATTCCGTTTGTACTCATATAAGAAATTTTCCCAGTCTTTCCCGATTATGCGTGTTAATACCGAATCGATTTCGTCTTTGCCGACAGAAGACTGGTAGTTCGAACTCTCAAGCAGCTTGAGAAGCAACAATGGATAAGAGGAGTGCCTTACCAGCTCAACAGATAATTTATCTGCCAAACGGAATCCTTCAATGTAACATTCTGCCGCCAAAGCGTTCTCGTGATTTTTTTCTCGACACCATCCGCACATTCGCAAAGCCTCTGCTTGCATAAGATAGTCTTTACATCGGGAGTAAGCATCCGCTCCCACCTTATATATTTCAGCAGCTTCCTGCCACCCGGAACGATGCACCAATATGGAGGCTTTTCCCAAAAGTGCACCACCAAGCAAACGGCCGGACAGTGAAGGCTCGAGCCTGCCTTCACCCATTTGTGCCGATTCTACCGCCTTGTTGGCAAAATAGAGAGCCATGTCCCAATCTTTACGTGTAATACGGTCAGTGTATAAAATGGTATAGACAGTAACGAATTGACTCAGCCAGTTTAAGTCCTTTTTTACATTGACGAGAGCCATATCCAAGCACTTGCGTGCATAAAATTCAGTCTGCGCGGCATCCCCTTTCTTCACGCTATTCATTAGTTTCACCAACATTATTCGAAAAGCATTGGCGCCCGGATCACCAGTATCCTCATTGGCGGCCTGTTCAGCCAATTTTTCAACGGCCTCATCCATGTTGATCGGTGGATAAATACTGGTCGTTTCTTTCGGATACTTAGACATGATGTCACCGAACTGTTCCTGCCCGATAATGTCACTGATCCCCCAAACCATCTGCGCATTGAACGGCAATGACAGAGCCTGTTCGAACCAAAATCGACATTCTTCATACTCCTGCGTACCCTCGATATCAAAGACAAAACTGCATTTCATATCAGTCCCGCCAACGATAACCTTTGCCAATCTATTGAAATTCTCAACAACCAACTGCGCAGGATTATCCTTGCTTCCAAGTGTAAAATCCGGAGTCCAGTCTATTCTCTCAAAAATAATGTCTTCCGGCTTATCGGAATCATTCCAATATTCAATCTGCCGCTCTATATACCGAAGAACTTTATCGCTATATTCTACAACAGACATAAACGGCAAGGCTATGACGAAAACCATATCCTCCTCGTCGCTGTCAATGGCCAACATATAGTCATAAAATGCCTTGAGCATGGATTCATCTCCAGGATTAATAACTATACGAACCATTTTTACGGGATGACTTATGGCTTCCTCCCAAAGGTAAAGCATATTGTCTGCTATCTGTTGTATGGCGTTGCTCATAAATTAATTCAGTTTAATGATTGTACCTGCTATAGCCGTTGTGCCACTGGAATCCACAGTAGCCTGTGTGCCTCCGGAAAGTGTTGCCGTACTTTTCCCCGTAGCAGTAACCTCATTACCGTTTATGTTATATGAAGTTTCGGCAGAAGTGCTCACTTTTTGGGCGGCTTGGATGATGTCCGCTCCGGCCGTTTCCGAGATATTGGCAGCAGCATTGGATGTAATATTGCCTTCACTATCCAATTCAATGGAAGTTTCCCCCACGCACAACTTGATGGATTTTGAGGCGGAAATAGTTATGTTTCCCTGTCCATCAGCCGCATAGCTATTGCCATCCTTATCTTTCATGGTGATACTGCCTTCGTCATCGTCTATGGTAATGGTACAACCGCTTCTCGTTGTCAGGCTCTTTTTCTTGTTCCCGCTGTCTCCTCCGGTTCCGGTTTTTCCATTAAACAAACTTCCAAGCACGAATGGGCGGTTGGGGTCGTCATAGCGAAAACCGACAAGGACGATATCATCTTTCTCCGGGATAAATACAAACCCGCGATTTGTAGAAACTTTATCGCTTACACCGGCATCCGGTGTCAAGACACGAATCCATGATGTCTGCATTCCATCGCCTTGCCAACTCATCTTAACCTGCACACGTCCTTGCTTTTCCGGATCATCATTGCTTATTACCACAGCCTGCTGGGTTTGTGCAACCGGCAGTGGCACATCGGGAGGGGGAAGAGTCGGAACAGAAGAACTGATAGCCGTGAAACTGTTATAATAACTTTCTCCCGCACCTGAGAAGTGTGTAATCTCCGTTACGATATATTCTCCCAAACTCTTTTCTTCAAAAACAGATTGAAAAATCTGGATTGCAGTCTGAATTTCAACTACGCTACCCAAATTTACAAGATTGCTGTCGGTATCACAAGCTATGTAATGTGATGAGGCTGTGTCACCCTGTTGCTTTTTCTGGAAATAATTATCAAGCTGACTCTTGTTGGCAACCCTAATCTCAGAGTTTTGGACAGCCGGAGACTTGAATAGTTTTATAGAAGCGTCGAATGCAGATTGTCCCAGCATATTCAGCCCCTTTGGAGCATCCGGAGTAGAAGCCTTATATGTCTGTGCATTTCCTGAATGGTATGAACTTCCTTGTAAAGGTCGTGCAAGTGTCTGAATACCGATATTCAAATCCGAAATTTCGCGGCCATAAGCCAAAGAGACAGGAGGTGGAAGTGACGATGGTTTGCCAAATACCAGCTGATGTCCGTCATAATACAGCCATTCATGATATTGCCGTGCCAAACGCCGGATAAAATCAAAATCGCTTTCGCGATACTGGCATTCATATTCGATCTCTGTTTTGTATTCCGGATTAACCAGACAAGGGACACCATCCCTGTCACATATTTCCTTAACTATGCCGGATAATGTTTTTTTTGTCCATGAAGCACAGTTCAATTCTGATTCAAGCAGGAATGTTAAAGAATATCCCTGTATAAGCAGATAGCCGTGATTGCCTTGGGTACGATGAAGCTCGACGTGAGTTATGATACCCTTGAAAACATTATCTCCCAGTTGAATATCCAGTTTCTTGCCTACCCAGTTCTTGCTTTTGTCAAGCGTATGTGCCGCATAAAGTTCTCCGGATTCTATGTCCATGTGAACATCAAAATAGTGATGGTCATTAATGAATTGTTTCAATATGACCTGAGAAAAGGAGGGCAGAGGACTCCCTTCAATGCTGACTGTTGTTTTCTTCTGCTCGAGCATAACGGCTATATTTTAGTTAAAAATCACAATTGCCGCCCAACGGAAAATCCGTCAGGCGGCAATTCTTATTACATCCCGGACGGGTGTTCAAGCTGAAAATATCAGTTCTTCGGCCAGCGATTGTCCAAAGCGGCGTTCCCCACGTTGATCATCTCAGCCGAGAAGGTCAGCGCGATTGTCATTGGCACTTCGTTGTTCACGTCGAGGGTTTCCTTGTAATGTACGATGTAGGCGTTCTTGAACTCGATTTCCTTCATCTTCGCGTCTTCCTCGATTTTCTTGTAGACAATCTTTCCCTCTACCTGCTTGAACTGGCTGTTCAGCATGGCTTCAATAGTAGCGGTGTCATCAGTGGATTCGATAACAACCCCTACGCGTCCTCCCTGAATATTTGAGGAGGGTTTTCCCTTAGAGTCGGTCGTACGACTGAATTCATACTCGGAGTGCAGCACATCATACTCTTTTCCTGCAAATTCCAATGTTGCTCTAAATGATGCCATAATCAATGAAAATTTAAAAGTTTAACAATGGTTTTTGAATATCTCTCCTCTCTTTTTTGAATTCAGTTCTTATGGGATAAAAACAAAAAAGAGAAAACTTCAAAAACGATCTTTTGAAATTTCCTCCGGTTCTTCCATGTTGATTTCTGTTTTATTTGTGGGAGAAAAAGAAGAAAAATAAAACATCATCTTTGTTGTTGGCAAACATAGGAAATTAAAATTAAAACTCCAAATTTTTTAGAGATATTTTTTTGCAAAACACAAAAAAAGTATTTTTCGACTTATGAAAATAACTTATTGCATTAATATACAGTAAATTTGCATTGTCACTTTTTAATCAACAGATATTCATTTTCCAGCTTGGCACCTATCTCTTTTGAGCCAGCCTGCCAATCTTCGCCGTAAAGAGCCTCCATGCGTTTTTCGATTTCTTCCCGCTTCTCGGCTTCAATACTATATATCTTTCCAATATAAGTATGGGCTATGAAGGATAAATTAACCGTCCTCAATTCGTCATCATCCAGTGCATAGCCATATTCAAAAGCCTCCGTTAGGATCGGTTCGTAAAAGAAACGATCCTTTTTCAATGCAACAAGCAGCGCATAGCCATATTGACTGACAGCCATAGATTTTAAATCTTCTTCCCTGGCAATTTCCGCTCCTTTCAAAAAACAGCCAACTGCCTTTTGCGCATCTCTCGACAGGTTATAGGCAATGCCTTTATAATCATAGAGCTGTATCAATATCTGGATACAAGCTGTTTCCTTCTGTCCTGCAGATTGCGCTATGCCGATCCCCTTGTCAAGCAGTTTGTGCGTGAATGCGGCTTCATCCTTGAAGCCCAACATAAAACCTCCATATATAAGGTATGCGGAAGCCCACATTTCAATCCCCCCAATTTCACGACATATCTTTATAAGCTCTTCTCCCAAGCGTTTAACCTCTTTCTTTTTTCCAGCATTGGCTGCTTCCCCCAAGGCGAACAGACAACAGCGGTATTTCACCTGCGGATCGTGTGGATCCCCCTGTGTTGCTATTTCTTTATAGGCTTCAGACATGTTCTGGTCGGGAATATTTATCCGACAGGCTTTTTCTTTCATATTCTCCAGCAACAAGCCATATACCTCACGGCCGTTATAGTCCGTCAGAATAAGACTTACATGCGGGGGAAGAGCCTCGGCCAATTCCTTTATAGAATTATTTAGCGACTCCACGTCCTGGATTCGATAAATGATTATCGTTATACCAAGAATGTTGCCGGCAACCCCCTCGAAAATCTTAAAACTGCTTACCATACGAATATAAAAGTCTTTCAGGATTTTGGGGTTGTCCTGTTTAAGAATGCCTGCCTCTTGTTTCAGTTCCTCGAAATCTGTCCAGTTCCAATCCGGGTGTTTTTCCAATTCTGCCGCAAAAGATGAGATCCACTCGTTGATTAGAAAAGAATAAAACGCCGCGGGGGAATCATAATCCGTCATAAAGGCAAGAATCGTATCACTGGACCTCCCGTAAGGAGAACCTTCAAGACGAATAAAACCCTCCACCAAAGGGAAATCCTCTTGGTCACATGTCAGACAATACACCTTTGCGTCAGGATGGTTTGTCCTGTTTTGAATCCATAAGTCTTGAATTTGACTGATTCTTATGGCTATTGGGTTATGTTCGTTGTTTGCCATATCTTGAATGTTATATTCAGTTTACTTTGTATTCTTCATGATACATCCTTTGTTCAAATACAAAACCATGTATTAGGGGTTCATGAGCGCGGATGTTAGATAAAATTTTTTGCGGTCTTCTGAAAGCATTCATGGATTTAGTCATAAGATGTCCCGGTTTGCCATCAGTCAATCGATATGAAAAAAGGGCAATCTTCTTTTCATACCCATCTAAAAAGTCGCTTACACTATAGAATTTTTCAATGGAAATTTCCAGTTGCTTCTTTGCATAGGCCAGTTTACCCTCTTTTTTGTCCCCTGTTGTTGGTGAATTGAACGGTCGAATATACTGGCCCTGACTTTCTGTCAGTTCATTGAAGACAATGAAGTCGTATCCAGCTATCGGGTTTATGATAAAATCACATTTTCGTCCCATACCCGCAGCTGTATCATGAAATAAATTAATATAGTGTTCAAAATCTATAATCTCTATATCGACAAGCGAGTTATTATTAATTATAGAAACACCCTTACCGGAATACTGTACTATTTTGGGCTGTTGGTCCCGGATTTCATGTTTCCCTCTCGGACGTTGTTCCCTACGGATAGACATAGTAGTTTCATCCCACACCACTCCGAAATGAGAAGGATAATCTTTTTTTAGGAAATCAATTAATGCGCTGTCCATTTTCCTGTTCCTCCATGCTTTCGTATTCATTGAAAATTTCTTCCATGGTGTCGGAAAGGTCGTATGTATTAATGACATACTCTTCCGTATCATTATCTGTGGCCATTAAGGAGGTAAGTGTACCTTCACCTACTCTATATACGGCAATATTGTCCTTTTCCAAAAAAGGATAGTTCTTACGTGCTTTTTCAAAATAACTGGCACGGAGTAACACATTCAGGTGATTAACTATATAGGGACTATGGGTAGCGATCATCAATCCCAGTTTCCTATCAACATCATTTTTATGAAAAGCCTCACTGACTATATTGTTGATCAGTCCTCTTTGCGCTTCGGGATCCAGGCTTAATTCTGCCTCTTCAATATGAACATGTACATACTTTGCCAGTTCATTTTGATTGATTCCCGGAGTGAATTTTGTAAGAAGGTCCTGCTTGAACAGGTAACTTAGCACGGAACGCTGGAAAGCATCCTTAAAAGAGAACTCTTTAGCAAAGTAGCGTATTATAGCAACTAAGGGTGCCGAGGTCTGAATACCCGAAGATGCATACCTTAACTCTACAGGAACAGAACCCTCCTGCTCAGATTCTATCATAAATAACTTGGGCTTGTTTCCTGATTTCTGTATTTTCATTTTCAGATTCAGGTATTCCAACTGCTGCTCCTTGATAACATCCGTAGCATTATTAAAATCATTGAATGTCTCATGGAAAAAGAATCCGAGGCTTGCCCCCTTGAATGAAGAGACTTTGGATGTCCATGCAGGTATGACACTTCTCGTTTCAGATATGTATGATTCTTTGAAGAATACCAAGTCATTATTGGGAATGTTAATGCTGGCTTGCAAGTTTTTCTTGGCATAAGATATAGTATATGCATTGCCGTTCATTTCTACCGTATAATAAATTTCCGTATCTGCTGTTATCATTTTGTCCAAACCGTCGTGGAGCAAGGAGTCGAACCGGAGTTTGAATGGAGAACGTGTAATCTTTGCATTCCTTAAATAGGAACGGATATTTACCATTTTATAGATGTAACGCATAAGCACAACTATTTTCATGATTGTACTCTTACCGCTTGCAGACTTACCGATGAATACGGTAAGGGGTTTAATGTCGTCTATTTGAATATTTTTCAGTGGACCAACATTCTTTATGGTTATGGATTCTTTCATTGTTACTAATTTTATCAGTCTATAGACAAAGGTAATGAAAAAAACGGGGATTTAGGCGTATCAATATGAAAATTCGATTATCTACTTCATGCATATGGCTTTTTATTAAGAGATTATTCAGCCCGGCTCTTTCTTTAAAAAGAGAAGCGTGGATTGGTTTGTTCGGCAGGAGGAAGCCGGGCGGCCCCATCTCAATCAGGCAGGATAAGGAAGAGTTGCGACACAGATACTTATTGAAATAAGATTATATGATATTTTAGGTGGAATAAAATAAATGTAGCCGGACTTTCCGTCTCAAACTTCCAGTTCTTCCACCCTGTAAGGGCTCCCGGCTTGTCCACATCATATTAAATATTGCTTGCAAGGCGCAATCTCGCAGATATACATTAAGGATATTGTATGAAATTCTCTTCAAACAGATGAAACAGTTTGATTTCTATAAATACAATTATTGCAGTAATGCCCAAAACAATAAAAAAGGTTCTTTTAAGCTTTTTCTTTTTACCAGAAGTTATTTGCATGAACTTATCATCTAAACTTTGATACTTGTGGTCGTTATATATTAACGAGTTTGCAAAAAAGAGTAAAGGGAAAATTATCCCTACAGCAAAAATAATATTTTTTTGATTGGAGTATATCCATAAGGCGGTTTCCCAATCCAGACAATTAACCACTATGGAGATTATCAATAACAAATACACATATTGAATTAATGTAATAACTCCGTAAGCACGGTGTGCATATCCTCCTTTAGGAGTATAAGACCGGACCCAAAAAAAAATATTATCCCAAAATAATATCTTATTTTTGTTCGAAATTGTATTGCGAAGGAACATATTTTCGTGATATAATTCTATTATCATAATACGGATTATGAACTTTAGTCGCATCAGCCGGTGCAATGCTTCCATGTATCTGCTCATAGATGCCGGGAGAAGGCCGGGGATCTGTATGTACCGCATTAAGAATAAACCATAAAATACCTAACACAACCCCGGCAGGAGGACAAACTTGTCCTATTAAGAAAATACCGGTATTAACCCCGATATTAACTTTCGTCTGGTACCATTCCTGTTCACCTGCTTGCCACAAAGCTAAGTCGATAATAACTCCAATCCCAAATAATTTATCTCCGATACGCCCTGCAATTTTTCCTTTTGTTGTGTATTTCTTATTACGATTGCGTACAAGCGTACCTTGACGATTTATTTGAATGTAATCCGGTCCTAAAACCACCGGCTTGGTTGACAGCTGCTCTACTGAATTAATAGCACCATATACAGACAGGGCATTTATAGCCATATCCTTTACTTCTCTTAATGGCGAGAATCCACTTTGGGTATTTTCTTCGTTTTTAATTATAACAAGTTCATAAAATGCGACTTTTTCCGAGCCTGACGGCTTATTGTAAGACATGTCCAGCCTGTCATATATAACATATCTTGGACGCCAACAGACATATCCTAAACCTTCAACGTAACCGGTGTACCGTTGCCGATTCTGACACATTGTTTTAAATTGCAGCAATGTGATCCCCATAACTTATATCGTCCTAAAAAAAGGTTGCAGGAATGTTGTGGCAACAAACCTGCAATCCTTTTTTGTTATTTTTTCACTTATACTTGTTTATATTCGCTCTCCCAAACAGCCTCTTCCGGACTATCTCCTTTATGTCCTGCCAATTGGATTACAAAACTCTTGGCCGGGAAGAATGGGGTAATATGAATATCCAGTAATACACAGTCTTTCAGTTCCGGGTGTTGTTCAATTTTCACAACCTTAAAGCGCTCGATCAACTTATTCGGTCCCATTACGCTATCAAGGAATTTCACAATTTGGGAACGCAAATCGGCTTCGATACGCGTATCCCAATTTTCAAAGGCACGCCGGTTCAGGAAGTCAAATAAAACTTTGGTAATATAGTCAAAAACACGTACCACCGAATAGGTTTGCAATCCAAGATTGTCTCCATTGAAAAGAGTCTTTGCAGAGAATGCCATAACCTTGCTGTATTCGTTTACCATAGGCACAAGCCCCATGCGTTCCAGTTCTGATATCTCGCTGCGTTTGAGGTCAAAACGTACACTTTCGATTTCATTCAGACCACCGAATTTTTTTCCGGCCACAACCTGTGACATTCGGGTGCTGTATATCTTTCCGGCCAAAGCGGCTGAAGGCGGGATATACAAATTCTCCTCTTCTCCTACGGCTTCTTCCTTTTGACGTCCCAACAGCCAATTACAAGTCATTACCGTGTTGGATTTAAAATCATCGCCACCGGTATGATCTGCATTAAAGAATATATCAACAACATCATCTGGAGATTCCAAATCCTGGAAATCCGTTATTAAGAAGGCTTTATTTTCATGAGCCATTTTTGACCACTTGTCCAAAATGGCATTGGAGCCCAAATATCCGGGCACAACCAGAAGAGAATAATTTCGGCGTAAATCCAAGCGGTCAAAATTTTGCTTCAATTCTTTGCTGATGTGGTCTGCAAAAACAGTATTATCCAAATCCCGTAACTGCTCAATGCTGGCATTGACAATCGTGATGTTCTTGACCTTGTCACTCTCGGTATTCTTATAGAATGAAGCTACGGTGCGATAAGCTTTCTCCAGGTCATGGGTACGCGCCAAAGCGGATTTCAAGTTTTTATTCAATAGTTCTTCAGCCTGAATAGCTGTTTCTTTTGCCTTATCACGCATTTTCTCGGCAGAATCATTGTTTCGTAACAAATCCAACCATACGGACAAACGGTTTGTAAGGGCCTTTCGTTCAAGCGCCCATTGTTCATCCGTCAAGAAAATATTTCGCCGGGCTTTTCTGTTAGGATTTAAATTGGAGAATCCATCTATAATATTCTCTAAGAAAGAAAAACCGCCGAATTCTTTAAGACGGTCTATCGCAGCTACGGAAGCAACTTGACCTTGCTGAGAGGATTGAGGAGAAGTCGTTACAGCCTGCTGTTTTTGTTGTTGATTATCCGGTTTCATGTGATGATGGTTTTAAAGTTTAGATTTGGATTGTGCAGCCTGAATTTCTTGAATGGAATTCTCTATAATTTCTGCCAGGGCATTCCTCGTTTCAGGATTCTCAATAACTTTTTGAAGCGCCCTGTTCGATGTCAGCTGTCTGGCAATTTTAACACTTTGTTCTTTCTCGATGTCAAGCCCGCTCAAGAACTCACTATTCTCCTTAATCTTTTTAGCATCAAAATCCCCAAGGTTCCTGAAAGCCATTAGTTCTTTAATTTCGGCACCTCCGGCATCTACATGCTCTAATTGCACAGTCGGCTCAAAATGTTCAAACACATCTTCTACTGTTTCCAGTCCGTAAACACACTCAGGAGAAGTAGGAGCTTCATCCGTTAATTTCTGGACCATCAAAGTTCGGTTGGAAGGGATATCAGCAATGGATTCATTTGCGTCCACTTTTACTTCGTTGCCTCCAATTCCATAATTATAGAGTCCCATAGTTCTCAATCATTTAAATTGTTAACAAATTATGTTGCTTATCTCTCATGGGCGCAATATACGAATTAAATTTTATCCAGCAAAAGAAGCGGAAATTAATTTATGAAAAATATAGCCGTTATATTTCAAAAACATTATATTTGCAAACGTGGGTAATATAATAGAATATGAGTTATCTAAAAATACCAGTAAGTTTACAGTCTGCTGTCAACGGAAAGTTGAAACGCTGCTCTTTTGAAGAGTCTATCGCACAGCAGATAATGTTGCTGATAGTTTCCCATCATGGAGAAGTTGTCGGCAAAGAAGACTATGGCTCTGTCATTTGGGAACTTGAGTTCAGCCAGCTGGTGAAAATAAGCGATTGGGAAACCAAGGTTCAGGAATCCCTGACTGAGTCCATCCTTACTTATGAAAGACGACTGACTGATGTCAAAGTCGATGTTCACCTCTCAGAAATAGACAGTGATAACAAGAGGAATACGCATATACGCCGTAAAGCCCAGATAACGGTTACGGGTAGAGTTGGTCTGACAGACCAGCCGTTCCATTTCAGTACACTTGTTTATATTAGTCCGCTTTCACAATAATTAATAAGGAGTATTTATGGCAGATAGAAAATTGATCGAAATAAAAGAGCGGATATTAAAGTATGCAATGGAGTCCTGGGGCATTACTGATTCCCGCAATATGGATCCGGTAGTTGATCTGTTATTGGATGTTTTTGCCTATGAATCAGCCCGTCTTCATCAAGATATAAAAAAACTTGATTCCCGCATATTGTATCAGCTGTCTCGAATTCTTATCGATAATAAATGGTCGCTACCGATTCCCGCACACGCTTTGATGTCTGTTAATCCCAGCTCGGAAGAATCGTGTGTGCTTGATGCGGAAGATCATTTCTATACGGAAAAATTTGTTTTTGGAAAGGAAAGTGTTCAGGTGTTTTTTACACCTCTTTTCTCTTATCCTCTGATCAATGCCGAAATTAGTTTAGTCGCTTATGGAGATTCCATCAAGATAAACTCGGAAAAACACTCTTATTCCACCCAATTTTTAACTAAGAAAAATCAGGTGGAATCCTATGTTGTATGGCTTGGGGTTTCTATAGAGGAAAAGCAATTGGCGGGGCTACAAGACATAACGCTTTGCCTGGTTCCCCATGATGCATTCCTATTGACTTTTTTGAAAATGGCCCAGTTTTATGACTGCACAGGTAAAGAGTTGCCGGTAATGCATGGAATTGATATTCCGGATTCATTTAATAACGCCCATTATTACGAAGAGATTAAAAGCTTTTATAGCAACTATTATTTCAAAATAAACTTGGCTGGAGCGAACAAAATGCCTCAAACGATTGAACAATTATTTCCAGTTAAGGAGCCTATTAAAGATGTAGATACAAAAGGAAAATACTTCTGGATTAAGATCAAATTACCAGAAGTATTTAACAATACTACCTGCATTGAGGATTTGGATATTTACTTGAATACGTTTCCCGTTGTCAATAGAAGGATGCTTTATAAACAGCACAATTTCACAAGCAACGGTCGTATCATCCCTCTACCCAGTCCTAAAGGTTCGTATTTTCTAAGCATACGCTCCCTTTATGACAACAAGGGGAAGAAATATATTAACCGTTTGCAACAATATGAAGAAAATCCGACAGGAATTTTTGATTTGTATTTCGGTGATCTGGAACGTTTTGATTCAGACAATGCGGCTGATCTTATCACTCAAGTTTTACAGCGGATCAAAGAAGACGGAAATGCTTTTGCCGCTTTGAATCCGGATATGCTCACTACCTCCCTTAAAGATTTATTCTCAAAACTAAACGAGGTGGAAAAAAATCTCGGAGCGGCAATCAAGAATGACAAAAGAGAGCGGGTCTTCGCATTAACCGTACCTGACCCTGATGCTACAAGCGCAGAAATAAAGTTTTGGATAACTGCCGGAACATTGGCTAACGGTCTGGATGAAAGAGCTTTCATCCAACAGTTCAATATGGAAAAGTATGATGCGGCAAGTCTTGTATTTAGGACACGTGTACAAGGAGGAAAGATCCATACGGAAGATGCCGATTTGATTCACAGTCTCAGATATGGTCTTATCAGTCGGGACCGCATTGTTTCCAAGCAAGATATTCAAAATTACATATACCATAAAATAGGGAATAATGTAGAGTCTGTACAAGTCAAAGACGGAGTTACCATTTCGCCGGAGAGAAAGAAAGGATTTGCCCGCGTTATGCAAATAGAAATCAGATTAAAGCAGGATATAGAAAACTTACCGGACTTATCTGTATTGGCCCATTTTCTTGAAAAGGATATGGCAGAACGTTCTGTTTGTAATTCATCTTATAAAATAGTATTTCTATGATAAACAGTGATTATAGCCCCAGTCTGACTGCCGCCATAAAAGTTGCCCAAGGTATGGCCCGTCAGGAAAAACAAAGCACTTATGGTGTACCCCATCTCGTCCTGGCCATGCTGACAGAGAGTACCGGCCTTTCGGATATTTTGCATTCGATGCAAAAGGATGTTGCTTACCTTATGGAATGGTTCGATACCCGTAGGGAAATGTACTCCTCCCCGGAAAGTGATTCCAGTGAGATTGTTCCGGACGATGATCTGGCCAGGGTCTTTGATGAAGCTGAACGCTCCAAAATCAAATTAGGTAGCGACAGCATTGATGCGTTATGCATATTTGCCGCAATATCCCGTGAGGGAGTTATCTATTCCCACCAGCAAATCGAAATCCTTGGTGTTTGCGAAGAGGATATTCTAAAGTTTTACAATGCTTTGACCCCAGCTTATTCCTATCAAGGAGAGGAAAACAGTATACTGGCGTCCTTCCCTTATGCGGAAAATCTGAAAACTGAAGCAACTATCACAGCCGGGGAGATTGTAGTCGGGCGTGATAAAGAGATAAGGACGATGCTTGAATGTCTGGAACGTTCCGAAAACAAGGGGCTTCTGATTGTTGGCGATTCCGGTATAGGAAAAACAGCCCTTATAGATGCCTTTGTGAAAGAAATCTGTCATAATAAGGATGAACTGCTGCAGCAGGTTTCTATTGTGGGGCTGAATACAGCCAAGCTGCTTGCTGCAACTTCTTCAGAAAATGAAATAGCACAAAAGGTTGTCGCCTTAATGCACAAATTGAATCAGTTGGACCGTGTCGGTCTGGTAATAGATGATTTGCAGGTATTGCTTGAAAATGGAACTTCAGGAAAGGCGACCACTTTGATTAATATCCTCAACGCACAGATTAGCGAAGGGGCATGTAATCTTATACTTACGATTACTAATGACGCATATCGGAAACATATAGAAAAACACTCCATAGAAAGTCGGTTGGATATTATAAAAATAGAAGAACTGGATCATTCCACGCTGTTATGCTCCCTCTACCGGCATAAAAATAGAATAGAAGAATATTATGGGCTCAGCATTGCGGATAACTGTGTCCTGAATATAATACAACTATCCAAACGCTATTTCAAAGAACGAAATTTGCCATCAGCTGCCATTGACCTCTTGGACAGAACAGCTGCAGCCGTACGCTTGTGCAATAAGAATTCGATAAATACAATCAAGAATTTTCAAAAAGAATTGCAGAACTTGTTGGAAGAAAAGGGTGACAATATCAGCAACTCAGACTTGCAGATGTTTTATCGTATGATTTTCAACAAGGCAGGCGCAGTTCTTACAACCAAACTTTCAGATACTTATGTCTGGAATGACGATGATGACAATAAAGTCAAAATCCAATGGATAGAAAAAATACTTTCCGAATTGGAAGAATTGTCCTCTTGCAGTATTAAAGAAGTGACTCCGGCAGAAGTAGAGGCAATTGTGGCTGAATGTACCAATATCCCCATCGGTAAAATTCAGGCAAGAGAAAAAGACAGGCTCTTGGGAATAGAGAGCAAACTTCGGGAAAGGGTCAAAGGACAGGATAAGGCTATTACCACATTATCGGATGCGATTATTGAATCCCGCAGCGGATTGAGCGATCCGAAAAAGCCAATCGGTTCATTCTTCTTTTTAGGCCCTACAGGAACCGGAAAAACAGAATTGACCAAATCTTTGGCAGAACTTTTGTTTGATGACGAGTCAGCCATGATTCGTTTTGATATGTCAGAATTTAAAGAAGAACATTCAGCCGCATTATTATACGGAGCTCCTCCGGGATATGTCGGTTATGAGGAAGGGGGGCTTTTGGTCACTCAAATCCGACAAAAGCCTTATTCTGTCGTCCTTTTTGATGAAATAGAGAAAGCACATACCAGTGTATATGATGTCTTCCTTCAAATGATGGACGAAGGTAAGATACATGACAAGCTGGGCCGGGAAGGAGATTTTTCCAACTCTATCATTATTTTCACATCCAATATCGGCAGCCAGTGGATTGTTGAGCAGATACAGGCCGGACATACGCCGAGTTCAGCAAAATTGACTGAAGTTATGGCCCAATATTTCAGGCCGGAGTTTTTAGGACGTTTAACGGAAGTGGTTCCGTTTTCACCCATTGATGAAAAGGTTGCACAGGAGATTTTCCTGCTACATTTTTCACGCCTGCAAAACCAGTTGTTAAAACAGAAAAATATATCTTTGGAATTGTCGGAAGAGGCTCTTCGCCACCTCTCGCAAAAAGGGTTTTCTCCAAAATACGGAGCGCGTCCAATTGCAGGGGTTATCCGGACATACATTAAAAAGAATATATCAAGGCTTATAGTCTCAGAACAAATCAAGCCCGGAGACAACATTATTGTAAACTGTAGAAACGATGAACTTGTATGGGAACTCCAGTAACTCGAAAAGAGAAAATAAACCGGTTAAAACGTAGCCCGGCCAACAATTATATCGCTGAGATCTTCTTCGAAGAATTACAATTCATATTGGGAGAGGATTTACAGGATCAGGTCATGGTTATCTGTCATGGCATGAACACCCGTACACAGTCGAAAGATATTTTGAGTGCCTCTGTCCGTTATGTATCCACCTTGAATTCATACAAGGAGATCGTCACATTGCATCTGGCCCGTAACAGTATATATCATCAACTGCCGGAATTGCTGTTTCACCCTCTGGTTATAAGTACCCCCGGAATGAGCAACCGGGAGATTGTGGAAGCCATACGCGCCAATAAAAGCAAAGAAAAGGAATTGGTAGCATTCTTTTCCCCATTTGATACGGCTTTTTTCAAGGAACATGTAAAGATAAACAGCCGCTATCTGAATTTTTTCACAGATTCCGCATCCCGGGAAAACTTGAACTCGATCATTGAAACACTTCTGAATGTCCCATTATCTATTTCTGCTCACCAGAAGTACAAATTATTTCTTTTCCTGTGCAATGCTGAAAAATACAAGGAAAATTTGCCGGAAATAGAACGGATATTCCTCATTGTGTTGAATCTGAGAATACAGCTCAAACTTATTCCGCATGTGATGACAGCTTCCATATACCACCCCATTGGTGAAGGTATATTGGGGGAAACCCTGGGACTGAACGGAGAGGTCGAATGCGAAGAGGATGATCTGGAAGCCATGATTGAGTTTGAGCAAACGCAATCAGTTGACGATTATCATTACCTGACCAATACTGTTGCAACCGTATCCACTATTTTGGAATTCTTCATACTTTCATTCCGTAAAATTCATGTAAAGTATAGAATTGTCGGAGAAATCGACTGCATTTTAGGCGAAAAGCGTTTGGGATATGATATGAATCTGTAACAACTTAAATATGTAGAACATGGAAATATTACTATCTTTCTTTATCAAATATTTGTTGGCCCCCTTGCTTATGGTGGTCATGCTTTTCATTCTGAACGGAATGAAAAGTCTCAAACGGAAACTCAGTATGAAAAAAGCCATTATTTTCATACTTATTGCGGCTTTAATTATCGCTTTGCCCAGCCTTTTGGGATTTCTCCGGAACGAATTTGTTTGGGGTGGGCTTAGTCTCACGGTTTTATGTTATATCTGCTTGGGCTTTCTTTTTTGGAGATTCACAAGTTCGGACTTATTCAAAGCCATCGGACTGGGAGAGTCAGCCGGAGGGATTGTCTTGTTGCTGTCAATTTCCGGAATGCTGGGCGGTTGGATATATTATCTGGTGTTTGAGTGGTTAAGCCGTTTGCCCTATGCTTTCTGGTGTGCCTTGAATGTGGTCTGGATTATGGTTCCTTACATGATAATGTTAGGTAGAAAACTGTTCCTGTTGATTCCACCTCCGATTTATACTCCATGGGAACTGGCTTTCGGTACGTTCGACCGTAACTATTGGGACAATATCGACAGCTTTGAATCCAAATCGGTAAAGGTTAAAATCAATCGGAAGATCGGTGACAAGTTCTACGCTTCGCTGGTAGTCAGGTTGCCCGATGGCATCTCGTTAGGGAACTGGTTCAATTGGTTCATCGAGGACCAAAACAGACGTTTCCCCCAAAATAAAATCGAGACGGAGAAAGACGGCTATAAAATCGGATGGATGTTTTATACCACGAAATGGTTCAGTTACCCTTTGTGGATACGCATTCTGGATCCTGAAAAAACCAGTGAGCAGAATGGTATAAAAAACAACTATCCTATATATATTCGAAGAGTAACAGCAGCCACTACTGCAACAAATGAATAAAGGTATGAAAATGGAACATTTGCCGATTAATTGGGTCAACGGCTTAAAGTTGACCGCAAACCATTTCTTCGGGAACTACCATAGTGTAATGGAATCACTTTATAGAAGTACGGAAGAGAGGTTGACAGACTACAATTATGGATTGGGAAAATCGTTTGATAATTCAAACGAAAATGTAGAGTTTGCCATTAACGGAGAATCGCTTGACACATTGTCCGTCAGACTAAAAATGTGCAATGCAATAACCCGGAGCGGTTTACCCGTTCTCTTTTATGAGGGTCTATATGGAGATTATGTGCCGACGGCCACATTGACCGATAAGAATCCTCTGCCTATGGATGATAATTCTTATCTTATTTTGGTCGCTGTAAACCCGAACAAGCTGATTCCTGTCGGAGAGCCGGATCCCGAGGAAGTTCCGTTGCATCACCCGTATGTCTTGCCGCATATAGACTTGCATCTTCTTCCTAAAGTTCAGGTAAACAAGACTTTCTACAATAAAAATTTTTTAGTGATAGGAGAAATAAAAACACATGGAAATACATTCTCCATTGACCGTCAATATATCCCTCCCTTGCAGAAAGCCGCTCACCATGACGGAGTAAAGGTATTTATCAGTCAGCTGACGCATACGCTTCATGCCATAAAAGAAGACATACGGTTGATTTATAGCCGAAATTTGTCTGATAAGCGCAGGGATGTTTTAGCCAACAATACGTTTATTTTATGTGAAGCCTTCACCGGTTTTTATGACAGACATATTTTCTTTATCGAGCAGATTGCCAAAGAGCAGTCTCCGATTTTTCTTGTACAAACTGTCAATGAACTGGCCAACGGGCTTATTTCCGCATTGCAAACACTTCCGGAAACGATACGCGAAGAATTGCTGCAATATTACTATGAGTGGACCAACATCACACCGTCGGATTTTATGCACAGCATAGACAGTGTTGTTGGCATTACTTATAACCACGTAGACATAGGGGCGTCGTTGCGCGTGTTGGGAGGATTCATGACACTTTTAGGAACGATGTTCCACAAAATGGGAGAATTGGAATACATTGGACTGGTTCGCGAAAACATTGTAGTGAGCGAGGAAAGTTCTTCTCCTCTTCCTGAAGAGAAGAAAAAGAAATGGTCTTTCATGTAATGCTAATGTTAACTAAATCTTAAGATATGGAAGCTTCAAACATGGATGAGCGCCAACAGGCTAAATGGGCCTTTCTTATCATATTTGTCGCCACATTGGTTATAGTCACATTATGTGGAAGCATTTCGATAATCACGGCTCAAAAAGGTATTGCGCTGCTCGAAAGCAAAAAAACGGAGTATGACGAATTGTTCAAGAAACAGGCCGAATTCAATTTCCAAATAGAAGGGTTGTTTCGTGATTTGAACAGTTTGAAGGTCAAGCGGAGGAATGCGAGCGAACATAAGCACATGCAGAACTTGATTACCAAAAAACGGTTGCTTATGGAAAATGAGATCGCAAGTTCCCCGCAGAACATGCAGAATCACGAGATATACCGGATTATGCTTGAACAGATAAAAACAATCCAGTCTACAATGGATAATCTCGACCGGGAAAGTAAAAAGCGGGAATCCAATGTCGAACAACTGGAAAAATGCCGGCAAAAATATCAGGAATTAACAAAAAACAAATTGAACAAGCCATGACGAAAGATGAAAATATTTGGGGAAACGTCCGCTTTGTCTTATTGCTGGGATTCTCCGTTCTGCTTATTTTTATTATTCTGGGCAAATATGTTTTTGATGTGCCCATGAAAGAAAGTTCCGATCTGATCAAGGATATCAATCATTCGGAAATGGTATTCGAGAAACAAAAGGAGTATGGGAAACGGTCTAAGGTTATATGGAACCAGATAGACTCGTTGGACTTTAATGTTCATCAGGTACAGCGTATGGATGAAATCAAAGGTGAGATATCCCATTTGCGTGATATTTACACCCAAAATAGTATGAGTTCGAAATTCTTGTTCGGAATCTTGGCTTCAAAAACCTTAAAAATCCAATTCGACATCAGGGAGGAACTTAATAGTCTGATACGCAATAACGAACTTATAGAGAAAGATCTGGAAGAATGTAAAGCTAATATATAACCAATATGGATGATAAAAGAAAAATTACGGTCATTGCACTGGGTATATTGGCCATAGGCGCTATTGTCATAGCATTGTTCCTGCCATCAAAATCCAAGCTTGGCAATATTGACTTCTATGTGTTCGACACTAACGACAACTATCATTATGAGGTGAACGAACAGTTGGAATTCATGGTAAACGATACGATGGCAGTCAAAGGAAGGAATCTGGTCTGGCAAATGGGTAATGGAGATGTTCTCTCAGGCAGGCGGGATATAAAGTATACGTACCGACAGCCCGGGAAATATCTGGTCACTTTGGCTATTGATAACAATTATTCCGTAAACAAATACATTAAAGTTATTTCCGGAACTGATCGGGCGGCCATCGATTCTGTTCCGCGCATATACGGCACATCCGAGGGATATCAGGGTGAGGAACTGGTATTTGCAGCGGAAGGATATGGGATGGATACATGGTTATGGGAGTTTGGCGAAAGCGGCACGGTGGATGCGTACGACCAGCAGGTCGTTTACACCTATGAAACACCGGGAGAATATACGGTTACATTACAGACCAATACAACAAAATACCCGATAAAACACCATATTACTATCCTGCCCCGCTTTGAGAAAGCGGAAGAAACGGTTACTGTCGATTCTATCACGCTTGTGCAGGATGATATCCGGAAACACTTGCAGGCCATTGCAAATGCCAAAGTGTCCCAGCATGGTGTTTATTATGAACATGTCAACTATATCCGGAATAAATATTTTTGTATTCCCGCTGATCGTGTAGCAGTGGTGGTCAATGGTGAAAAATACAACGATTTTACCGGATATTGTCAGGGACTCCATTTTTTGGAAAGCAACAGTAAGAAACATATCCAAATCGATGAAGTCCATATCGACAGGATTTCGTGTATTTCTACGATACAAGTAACTCAAAGTTATACAGAAAAATGAAACAGTCATATCGTTACCACATATGCATACTGCTCTTTGTTTTGACGGGGGGCATTTGTTCCATTCCTGTCCATGGGCAGGTTTCGGCGTGGAACAAAACGAGAATTGTCGGGAAAAATGTTTTCAACTACCATCCTGATACGGACAAACGCCCTTCCGTGAAAAAGGATCGGAGCAATTTGATTGTATATTCTGACAGAAATGGAAACCAAGCCTATGAAGATCCTTATTTTCAGCGTAAAAGGAAGAAAGAGAATATAGGAACACCATATTATGTCATAGGAGAAAAAAACGGGACCTATAAATTGGTAGAAGTCAAGCCGGATATACTTGGTAAGCCCAAAGTATTTTATAGCTTTCTTCTAAATAAAAAAAGACATTTCAAAGACCCGGACAAGGTTGATTATGCCGGCTGGATACCAGTTGACAATGTCCTGATGAACAATCACGCCTATGTGGACAAAAAAAATAACCGGCCAATAAAATACCGGATTGGAATGACGGATTTGAGCCGGCTTTTCAGTTTATCCAGATATTTTAGGGGGATACTTTAAGCGTTTATGGCGAACCATTCTTGAAGAACCGGGTGGATGGAGGTGTATTGAACGGGCAAATAGTCTATGCTTACAAATATGACAAAAGCAAACGCTCCGTTCTGATTTCCGATTCTCCTTCCTTGGAAGATGCTTCCAGAAAAATCTTAGGATGGATACCTGCCGATTTACTTGCTGAAGTCGGGCAAAACCGGGCGTTTCTAACTGGTATTGAAAATGTTTCCGATTCTATCTTGGGGGTTACGCACGCTTTGGATACTTTTTATATTCATGAAACCAATCTGCAATCACCGGTGCTGTTCGATTATATGGGTAATAGGCGGGATTGTCATTTTCCCGCATCGGAAAACACAGAAATAAATATCCCGTTATTGGTTTGGAGCAAACAGTGGAACAACCTTATAAATATCAAAGGCGGAAATATACATTCCGGGGATATCAGGCGAATGGAAAAAGAAAACAAATTGGTCAATGTCCATTTCCTGTATTTTGATTCCGAGCAGAAACAGGCTAATATATTTTGTAACACATTGCAAAATATGAAATTAAAATTTTCACCGGAGGTAGACTATGCCTTTACCGCTACCTGCGTATCACCTATGGGGAATCGTTATTCTTCGCTGCTCTCTGAGTTTTCCGAATGGCTTGATTTTATCAATAATGACAGCATTTCATATAAATCACGCTATGATGACGGTGCGGGACTTGAAGCCGCTCTGAAAAGAATTCTGGAGGATGTCAGCGGTGCTGTATTCGACAAGAACTTGTTTATTGTTTTAGGAAGCAGGCAAAAACTGGATTTGAAGGATAAGCTGATTGCTCAAATCGGGAGAAAATCCGGCGGTTTCCTGTTTGTTCAGACAAAACGTTCATACGATACGCCCTATCAGGATTTTATCTTACAGGCTAAGTTCATTCTTGATAAACTCTCTAAAGAATATACCAATTCCACGGCCGATTATATCGTGGATGACAAACTGGTGAAACTCGAACTGTTTCGAAACATGGAAACGGAAGATGCCAATGTCTATCTGTTTGATGTACCGAACAACAGTCTTTCTTTTGGAGGCATTCTCTTTCCTAAAGGTCGGGGAGAGCTTCAAAACACGACATTGGAGCTTGCTTTGGATTCCATTAATTCACAGATCCAGACAATAAATCATACTTTATTGACTTCTTTGTTGTTCCATGAAAGCAGACTTGGCACATTACGCAGCCGTCCCACCCATGATTTGAGAGAGATATTCATGCGTTCGGAACTGGCAGACTCCATGCGGTTGGAACGTATTGACCGTAATAGCATATCCGATGTCTATTTCACGAAACTCTCTGTTCCGGATTCTATAATGCAGAGATACAAGGATGGTTACCTGTTCAGTGAAGCCGAACTTGAAAACCTGCTTCAAAACTATCGGGGGCTTCTGCCGGAATTCTCAGGCAGTATTCAGAAGAAAGAGTTTCGGGTACTTCGCAAAGTGTACAAAAAGCAAAGAAAGAATCAGAACCGGGAGTTTCATCGCAAAGTATTGCGCAAAAATGCGGTTGTAGCCGATTTCTTTTATTACGGAACCGGTATAGAAGTTAATGAAGAATTGTTCCATGAGCTAAAGGCACGGCGTTTGAGAACCAGAAAGTGCAGAAAAAATAATTTCCATGTTATCTATCCGGCAACCATTGAGAAGTTGAAAACGCTGGAAGGTATGTATTTGCAAGGTTCTTATAAAACTGTGACAATCGCAGGAAATACTTATTACTTTATTCCCAAACATTTATTACCTTAGAATATGGAATCAACCAAAGAATCATTACAAGAAGAGATTTTAGAGATACTTTATCAGAAAAATCTTCAGACTCCTACATGGACTACATGTAGTGGGATTGCCTGGCTTGTCAAGGATATCAAAGTGACCGAGCGTAGTGTACGTGAGGTTTTGGACTGGCTGGTGAAAAACGATCTGGTTCTGTGTCAGGCTGACAAATATCAGATAAGCAAACGTGAATTCATTGAGATGTCCAAAAGAAAGAAAATACAGGAACGGGAAATGAACACTCAAGAGAGCGTACAGGAAAATGCCGATGTACATACCCCGTCTTTCCAATCAGAAAAACGATGTAAAGGAGTGGATGGCAGAAATGTACAGAAAAATAATCTTCTTTGTGTGGCTATAGCATTGGTGGCATTTTTATTGAGCGGCATACTTATTGGTATTTTGTTTTTCAACCATTATGCCCGTGAAAAAGCACCTCTTCCACACATGATAGAAAATCAGGATAGTATCCAGTTGCAAGGATTGCAAGTGAGAAGCATGGGATACTTGAAGGATGAATATACCCTAAATAGGAACTTCAAAAACATATCCGCTTCATTAAGCGAACAACAGGCTGTCAATAAAGAAATGCAAAGATTGCTCCGTATCCAGCAGGAACAGATCAACTGTTTAGTTGTGTTGAATAAGGAACAGGCCGGCATAATTGAACGGAACCAAAGGGAGACATATATTTACCTGTGGATAATCGGAGTGGCTATTTTAGCAACAAGTTCACTCCTGATAGCTTGGTATTGGAAACGTAATAATATTAATTAAATTAGATTTATGACTCGTGAAAAGAAAAAAATTACAATCGAAGTAGACCCATTGCAGGGTGCCGTCACTATCGGATTGTTGAAGGGGATTTTCCCAAGTATTATCAGGCAACTGGAAATACAGGGAGGTGATAAGCTTCATTTTACCAAAGTGGATGACATGCAGGAGGTCTTGGAAGAAATATATGAAAAATGCATTCGGGAAACCGATATTCGGAAAAAGCTTTTGGAAATGGGTATAGAACTGCCCAATTAGGCATAATCAAAAAGAGGGCTGTCTTCAAATAAACTTGAAACAGCCCTTTGTTGTATGGATAATTAAAATGTGCAGGAGGTTTACAGCTTATGGCATCTTTATATATACCTCCCAATACAGAGATTATCCTTTCTTTTTCCAACCAATTAGACTGAGATGCATGTCATTGAAATCGTCATCGTCTTGGTCTTCTATGAGCCAAGTGTAGCAGCGGGCTACTTCTTTCCCGTCTACCTCAACGAAGTTCTTGTTAGATTCCATCCGAATCTTCACGGATTGGGGAATATCTATTAGCATGCGCAATTCTTTGCCAAGCTGGACTGCGGAACCTTGCGCCAAAGGAGGATTTATGTCTGTAGACGCTTTACTGCCCGAGAAATAAGTAGTACATTCGTCTTTTAAGGTAACGGTAATACGGAAAGCCGCTTGAGTGGTGCAAAACCAAGAGAGTAAATAACCTTGTGGCATATCGATGACCTTGTCGCGCGAGTCGGCCAAGAGTTCAATGTTTTTAAGTTCTGTTTTCATATCTGCGTGATTTTAAGGATAAAAATTATAAAGAAAGCCGATTACCAGTCAGCCACGATGAATTCACCGGCGGATTCGATATTGTCAGCTTGCTGGCGAGTGACGTTCAGGATATCGTTATGCTTGAATCCAACTTTATTGAAATCGCCTATAGAACGGATGAGATGCTTCTTCGCACCAGAGTAGAAGTAGATTTCTTCATCACACTTCATCAAACAGGCCGACTCGGACAAGGGTTCGCCTTCAGGCATAGAGTCAAGGAAAACTTTCAAGACCCGGTGTATGGAATCCGTTCCAGCAAATAACGCCTGATAGGTGTTCATGTTGGGGATAAGGCAACGTTTGCCCCCTATGATAAGGTAAATGGCATTCTCGCCTTCGGCAGCTACTAAGCTTCCATCCAAATAGTCCACAGGAGCCACTTCCATTGCTTCGATATCCTGCAGGCTGTTTATCGTTAGGCTGCCCAATATATGGTCTTCCTTTGTCCAAGCACCTTCACGAGTATCTTTCTCAGCTAAGAACTTTTCAATGTATTCATCTGTAATGGCTTCAATTTTCTTTTGGGCCTTTGCCACAGCTTTATCTATCACCATTTTTGCCTCCTCTTCTGTTGGATTCAGAAATTCAAATAAAGCGATGATACTTTTTAATGCCTCTAATAAAATTTCATTAGTTTTATAAGCCTTGAAGATATTTTTTCTCGGAGCAAGGCAATCGTGAATGCCTTTGCGCAATTCATCCCTCTGCACTGCACCTGTAATAGCCGTAATAATAGCATCTAAAGCAATGGTAATAGCTATCATGCCCCCGAAGCGGGCAAATTTGAACCAAGTAGGATAACCTATCAATTTCACCAATGCGGCTTCACCGATACGGCCTTGGCTCAGCATCCAAGATTTCCATGCGATATTCATCCCTTTTATAGCCACTCCGCCTGCGAACAAGGAAGCTATAAATCCTACAATTTCTATGGCCAATGTCCCATCAGGAAGTTCTATTTTTACTTTCTCTGATTCTTTCATGTCGCCAAAAGCCTTGATGATCTGCTCGTTAGCCGTTTTAACAAGATTGTCGTATTCTGTTTTCTGATCGGTAACAAGCCCTTGATAAGCATTACATTGATAAACCAAATTGTTCAATCGATCCAACCGGTTTTTGTTGTCCGGATAAAATAAATCTACAAGTGCCATAACTTATTAAATTTAAAAACATTGTTATTAGATTAAGATTTGTTTAAGTCTGGGGCAATTTAGAGAAAAGAATTTAAACATGCAAGCTATATTAAAAGAAATGTTTTCCCGTATGAAGTTCAAACAGGTATATTTAACATATGTTGCAAGTTGGGGACAAAATTCCGTTGTGTGTCAAAATGAGAAAAAACGCAGAGAGCTTCTATTAATAATCCAAATAAAAAAATATCAGTTTTTTTTTGGATTTGTCATTCCTATTTTTTATGTTTGCGAATAACAAAGATGATGTTTTATTTTCCTTCTTTTTCTCCCCAGAAATAAAACAGGAATCAGACAGAAGATTACCGGAGGAAATTTCAAAAGATCATTTTTGAAGTTTTCTCTTTTTTGTTTTTATCCCATAAGAACTGAATTCAAAAAAGAGAGGAGAGATATTCAAAAACCATTGTTAAACTTTTAAATTTTCATTGATTATGGCATCATTTAGAGCAACATTGGAATTTGCAGGAAAAGAGTATGATGTGCTGCACTCCGAGTATGAATTCAGTCGTACGACCGACTCTAAGGGAAAACCCTCTTCGAATATTTTGGGAGGACGCGTAGGGGTTGTTATCGAATCCACTGATGACACCGCTACTATTGAAGCCATGCTGAACAGCCAGTTCAAGCAGGTGGAGGGAAAGATTGTCTACAAGAAAATCGAGGAGGATGCGAAGATGAAGGAAATCGAATTCAAGAACGCCTACATCGTACATTACAAGGAAACCCTCGATGTGAACAACGAAGTGCCAATGACAATTGCGCTGACCTTCTCGGCTGAGATGATCAACGTGGGGAACGCCGCTTTGGACAATCGCTGGCCGAAGAACTGATATTTTCAGATAATAGCACCGAATATTTATCCGTTGTCGTTTGTAAAAACAAGCGGCAACGGAAAATTTATCAATCTTTTAATATTCCGTTGCCATGCTGGAAGAAAAGAAAATATCAATAAACGTAGATGGTAATCCTCTACATTCGTTTCAACAGATAGTGCTGAAGCAGGTCATCAATAACCACCACTATTTCGAGATAAGCCTTGATATAGAGGTCGGAGAAGTTTATGCGGCACATTCTTTGGAAAAGGCTAAGAACTGGCTCGGAAAAAAGGTTTCCATACAGATGGGAAGCAATACATTTATGGGGATTGCCACCCATGTTTCCATGCACCGCTCTTCCGGAAACCATGGATATCTGCTTTTAAGCGGATACTCCACAACATATCTTTTGGAATCAGACTTGCATTGCGCTTCATGGCTGAACAAGACGCTTGCAAATATTGTCAATGAGGTCTGTGAAAAAGCGGGAGTAAAAGCACTTATCGCTCCTGAATATACAGAAAAAATAGAATATGAGTGCCAATACAGGGAAAGTAATTTTGATTTTATCAGAAGGTTGGCACGGCAATACCATGAATGGCTGTATTATGATGGGACACAGCTTATTTTCGGGAAACCCGCACTTTCTTCTGCAATTCCCTTAACATACGGGCGGAATCTCCATAGTCTTGATATCTCCATCCAGACCCTTGCCCGTCCGTTAGCCGGGCAGTCCTACCATTCACCGGACAATCAAAAATACGATTCCAGTTCCCCTGATGCGCCTAAAGGATTGAATGCTTTAGGAAATTCGGCATTCCAATCCTCCCTGTCTTTATTCAAATCACCGGCCAACCAGTCAGCCGAACCGCGGGTAGCCAACAAAGGAGAGCTTGATTCTTATTTCCAGAAAAAACAGCAGAGTGACACTGCCGCCTCTCACTTCATAACCTGTGAAAGCGACTACTATTTGCTGACAGTCGGAAGTGTCGTTGATATAACAACCGCCATACATGCGGAAAAGTCCATTTTTATGGAACAAAGCCTCGGTTCGTATATCATTACCGAGATTACCCACGTGATAGGTACGGGAAATAACTATTATAACAGTTTCACGGCCCTCAGTTCTACGGTTGCAAGCATTCCGGCTCCGGATGTACCTCTGCCCGTGGCACAGACCCAGCAGGCTGTGGTAATCAGCAATGACGATCCTAAGAAACAGGGCCGTGTGCAGGTAAAGATGCACTGGCAAACCGGAGGGATGCAGACCTCGTGGATTCGTGTAATGGCTCCGGATGCCGGTATGAGTGACAAAGTACCCTCGAACAGAGGTTTTGTATTTATTCCGGAAAAGGACGACCTCGTTCTTGTTGCCTTTCGTCATGACGATCCCAACCGCCCATTCGTGCTTGGAAGTTTGTTTAATGGAAAAACCGGAACCGGAGGAGACAGCGGGAACAAGAAAAAGAGCCTGACAACGAGAAGCGGCTGTACCATTACCATAGATGATGATGCCGGAAGTATTCTGATATCGGATCCGACAGGAAGCAAAGTCATGCTTAACGGAGACAAAACCATCACCATAGACTCGGAAGAAAAAATCACTTTACATTCCAAAGTGATTGAAATCTTTGCTGATGAAAAGGTCGACACCAAAGGAGACAAGGAAGTCTGTGTAAAAAGTGACAAGACATCAATTGAGGGAACTTCCGAAACGGAAGTTAAAAGTTCCACTATTGTAAAGACAAATGCACCGACCGTTGAAACGAATGGTACCCAAAGTGTTGCTATCAAAGGGACAACGGTGGATGTAGATGGAAAAACGATGACCAACATAAAGGGAGGAGTTCTGAATTTTAACATGTAGAGTTTTTAATGGAATAAACAGAAAAAACGGAAAACCATCATGCTTTTAGCCGACACACATATGACGACTGTAACGGGAGTTGACGTCCATACGACGACAGTTCCTCCGTATAATCCTATCCATCCTTATATCGGTATAGTGATTGATCCTGCGGACTATATCCCCTTTCTTGGGACGAATGTCACGATCAACGGTCTGAAGCGTGGTGTTTCCGATACGAGCGGTATTCTCCTGACCGGTTCCCATATTCCCCTGATGGGGGCATTTGCCATGGCTCCGGTCATCGGACATGAAAGCATGAACTTTTTCTCTTCGCAAAGTGTCTTTTCTGACGGTAGCCGCCTGAGTCCCAAGGGATACATGCTGATGACCTGTAACGATATAGGTCTTCCTCTCTCGGCAACATTTGGTAGCAGCAAGGCGGGAAAGAAAAAGCTGAAACCCACGCTGTTCTCGCCGACCTCCTTCTCCATACCCATGCCTACCGGCAAGCCCGTATTTGTGGGCGGTCCGTATATCCCCGATATCGGTGGGGCTGCAATGGGGCTGGTTTCCAGTATAGGTTTCAGCTCGCTTATGAAAGTGGCAAGAAAGAAAGGCAGCAAGCTTGGTAAAAAGATATTGACCGAATTCAATCATAAGGTACTCAAAAGTAAGGTGATGCAGAAAGTACCCGGTACCCAAAAGTTGTCCAAAAAACTCTGCAAGATGGGCTTTGAGCCTGTCGATCTTATCGGTGGCGTGGTAGTGTACGAGGGCATGGACTTCCATTTGCCTTCCCCTGTACCATTCGCATGGGAGCGCTCGTGGTACTCCGACTCCCTATATACCGGCTGGCTGGGACACGGGGTACACTGTCTCTATGACCGTAGCGTGCAGGAACTTCCCGAATTGGGGGCTGCCTCCCTACGTATGGAAGACGGACGTGCCGTGGCATTCCCGATGATTCCCCCTGGTGAAGATTTTTATCTACGTGAAGAACGCATGACCTTACGACATACGGATACGGGGTACGAAGCATACGACCATGATACCCAACTTACATCCGTATTCAATGTCAAGGAGCAGGGCGGCAAATCATACCGGATGAACCGTTTGATGAATCCGGATGGTCTTGGTATAGAATTTAATTTTTCCAATGGTAAACTTTCCGGCATCACTGATGCCGCAGACCGTCGGATAAGGGTGGAAACCGAATTGCGGGGCTTTATCACCCGTTTGTCCCTTGAGACAGACAAGGGTATGGAGACACTGGTGTCCTATGGGTACGACGATGACGGGAATATGAACACCATCACCGATGCGCTCGGCCAGACGACCCATATCGTTTATGACGGACACCTGATGGTGGAGAAGACCGACCGCAATGGGGACACTTTCTTTTGGGAATATGACAGCCTGGGGCGTTGCGTGCATACCTATGGTAAGGACGGCATACAGGAAGGACATATCGAATATCATCCGGAGAAAGGTTTTAACCTTGTTACCGATGCTACGGGCGGCGTGACGACTTACCGTTACCGTCCCGACCGGATTGTCACCTCTGTTGAAGATCCTCTCGGTAATACGACCCGGTATGAATACACGGAGCATTCCGAACTGTACCGGGTAATAGATCCCGAAGGGCGTGTGACGGGCTACGGTTATGACGCAGTCGGAAACCTTACTTCCGTAACCTATCCCGATGGTAGCGAGGAAACATACATATATGACGAGCAGGACCGACTTATTATCCATGTGGATGCATCCGGGAACAAAACACATCGGCTCTATGATGCCGAACGGGGACACCTTGTCACACGTACCATCGACCGCATGGGAGAAGTGACAAAGTTCGGCTATGATGATAACGGAATGCTCGTATCCATGACACGCGGAGATCGTGTGAGTGAATTGTCCTACGACAGCGGGTTCAACCTCTTGTCGTGGACGGAGAACGGAAAGATTCTCCGCCACTGGAAATATGACCATATGGGGCGTGTGACGGCCGAGTACTCTCCAAAGCTTCGTCCCGACAGTTTCGAGTATGATGCGCTTGGACGTGTCACGAGGGTCTATGCGCACGACGGCAATACCGTAGAATTGGGTTATGACGCCTATGAGAGCGTGACGGAAGCCCGTGATGCACACCGCCATGTGTATATGTCCTACACTCCTTTGGGAAGCCTTGCTTCACGTGTGGAGGATGGTAAGGAAGTACGCTTCCGTTACGATCGTATGGAGCGTTTAGTAGATGTGGTGAATGAACGGGGTGACACTTATAGCTTTATAAGAGATGCTGCGGGACAGGTTCACACAGAACGTGGTTTTGACGGTATGACCCGAAAATACACACGCAACCGTGCCGGGGAAACCATCCGTGTGGAGCGTCCCGGAGAACGATATACCGAATATGAGTACGATGCGAGGGGACGGGTATGTACCGTATCGTACCATGACGGGACAAGAGAGGAATACTCTTACGACAAGTCTGGTAATCTGACTATGGCAGCAAACGGCTCGGCACGCATCCGGCTGGAGCGTGATGCTGCGGGACGTGTAGTACGTGAGACCCGCTTGCTTCCCGGAGGCGACAGCCCGGTAGAGGTAGTTTCCGTGGAATCGGAATACGACCGTTATGGCGGACGTACAAAAGTACGTAGTTCTCTCGGTGCGGACATATCGCTGGGTTATGACAGTTTCGGTCTGGTCAGCAGTATAGATGCACGTGGTAATCATGCGGAAGATACACCCGCATGGCAAAGTGATATTCGCCGTGACGAAGCCGGACGTGAAGTGGAGCGTTTTGCCACCGGAGGTATCCGTGTCACAACGGACTACGATGATATGGGAATGGTTCGTTCCCGGAATGTTTACTCGGACGGACGACATACAGGCTTCCGCAGCTATCGGTGGGACGTCGGCGCACGGCTTATGAGTATGCGCTGTAATATGTTGTCGGAACCGGTGATGTTCGACTATGATGCTGTGGGCAATCTTATACGAGGCGACTATGGGATGTTCGACCGTATTTTCCGTACCCCGGACATTGTTGGCAACCTGTACAGAAATGAGAACCGCAAGGATCGTACATATGACCGTGGAGGACGTATCCTCAATGACGGGGAGTATAACTACCGATATGACTGTGAAGGCAATCTCGTGCAGAAAAGCCGTAGAAGTTTGACAAATATCCCAAAAGAAAGTAATAAACCGGGCATATTCCGTATCTTTGGTGGCGACAAAGCCTCGAAACAGGAATCTGAGACTTTGGCATGGCAACCGGGTGACACCTGTTACACATGGCTGGCAAATGGTATGTTGGGCAGCGTGATTACTCCAGAGGGCAAGACAGTAACTTTTGAGTATGATGCACTCGGCAGGCGAACGGCAAAAACCTCTGGAGGAATAACAAAGCAGTTCTGTTGGGACGGAAATGTGTTGCTGCACGAGTGGAGCATTCCAGAGATCGAGCGTCCGAAGCTTGTTACGGATGAAATGGGACGTGAAAGCTATGATCGTCAGGAAACGTTCTTTGACATTGTTACATGGGTGTATGACGGCATGTCGTTCACTCCTGTGGCAAAGGTAGCGGAGAACGAACGGTATACGATTGTGCAGGATTATCTCGGTACACCTACACAGGCGTATGACAGTAAGGGAAACCTTGTCTGGGAAATGTTGCTGGATGTGTATGGTGGTGTAAAGAGTTACATGGGTAAGCAATGCTTTATACCATTTAGGTACCAAGGGCAGTACGAGGATGAAGAAACGAATTTATACTATAATAGATTCAGGTATTACAATCCCAACAATGGAAATTATCTTTCGCAAGATCCAATTAAATTAAAAGGCGGTGGACGCTTATATAGCTATGCCCGGGATGTGAATACATCTATTGATATATTCGGATTAGATAGAGATCATATTATTTTTCTTTCAGATGGTGGTGGTGTTATACCTCCTCAAACTACTAATTCTGAAAATTTGCACGGAGTATTTACAATAGATGCTACAGGTTCTTATGTTAAGGATAGAGAAGCATTAGCAAATAAAATTGGAATAAATGATCCCGGTAGAAATTGGAGAGCACATCACATTGATTATGATCCTCAAACAAATACAATGAGAATGCAGTTTGTTCATCAAGACTATCATTCTTATTCACATGTCGGTGGAGCAGATGATTTTTACAAAGCTACTGGTTTCAAGTATGGTACCGATGAAGCTGTAGCTGAAGCTGCAAAGAGAAATGAATTAAAAGTGAAAGTAAATTGTTATAAATAATATAAAATTAAACAACATGTCAAATAAACCATTATTTATAAATAACCAAATTCCTTTTGAAAATCAATGGAAAAACTTGTCTATTAATGATATAGAAGAAGCTGTTCCCTATGATTTTTTTGGTAAAAAAGAATTTATAGAATTCTATTTAGTCACAAATGGGGGAAATTTTACAAAAGGAGCATATATTTATCGTGATAACTTTTATTCTATAACTAAAGGAGATTATAACTCTTTAGAAGTTGGTAGCTTCTTCAATATACCTTTAATTGGAGATAATGAAGATTCTGAATATACAATGTCTATTCCTGATGCCATTGATAGAAGACAAGGTCATTCTGATGAGTTTGATGAATTTACTCTATTTAACATCCCATTTGCTGATAATTTTGGAGATAATGACTTTTGGATTGATATTCAAACAGGAGAAATAAAATATGTAGATTATGAATCTTGTTATGATCCTAATGATGCAATTATTGTAGCACCATCATTTGTTGATTTCTGTCAAAAACTTCAAGATAAAAGACGATTGTAAAAGCCTCAATGACACTTCTTCTTTAAGCAAGAAAATCAAGTCAACCACGGATTCTTGTATGGATCATAATCCGTTTGAAACGTAGCCATTGTATCTGACTCTAATAGTTGGGTAGATATTTTTGGATTATTAAATGAATTTGGTGTTGCTGGTTACGGAAGTCCAGTTCATGCAAAAGATGGTTTTACTGCTCACGAATTATTACAGAATGCGTGGCTAAGGAACAATAATGTCATATCGGGTAGAGCAACTTCTAATACAGCAATTGCTTTACAAGAAAGTATGCACAAAAGAATTTCAAAATTACAAGCAAATTATGGTTTACATAACCCCAATGTATTAAAAGATCAAACAGCTTTACAGAACATAAATCGGAATACTGCGTTAACTCGTAGGGGAATTTATGAAGATTTAGTAAGTAGAGGATGGGACCCTGCTAATGCTAAAGCATTTGCTACTAAAAAAGCGATGGAGTTACGAGGCGAAGCAATAGACTTTGCAAATAATAATGGTTTAATTAAAGGATGTCATTAATATGTATTTGGTTGCTAAAATTAGTCAAGTGAAAGGAAAAAATATTGTTGGTCGAATTGGAGGATTAGAGGCTATAATTTCTATGTTTCTTTTCAAAACCCACAGAAGCCGGAGGAATATATCACAGTACTTGTCCCTCAAAGCTATGATGTTATGATTGATTGTAATATCTATCCTAATTGTTCTATTAAAGTATTTACTCACCCATTTTCTGAAGAAAGTGATAATATTGAATATACAATAAAACACATTAGAAAAAGCAATATTGTTGGCTATGAAAATAGTAATAAACCTCAATATTTAACATTCTCTGAATATCCAATATTGATACAAGAAGAAGATTACTATATAAAGGATCTAAATAAAGATAATTACATTTTTTTATACAAATAGATGAAGATTACTATCCAAATGATTTAATTGATGGTAATTATATCTTTGGATATGGAGCATTGTATCTATATAAAAATATTGATAACAATAAAATAATTGCAGGGTTTTGGCAGTATTCATAACTTGACAATGTGTATCAATTAAGAATTTATTTAAAGATTACAGTAGTATAACTTTAGTTTTAGGATTCGTTGTTTGGAGTGATAATTGAAATACTATTAATGGAGTTTATTAAAAAAAGAAGATAGTATGTTGGAAATTAATAAACCTCAAATCCGCAACTAAGCTCTTCAGCGTCCTTCTTGCGTCTAAACGTCCTCTCATCACTGAATTAGCAGATAAATTGAGGCTGAAATACCCACTTCTGCCCACAATATCCCCTTGCCCCACTATGCGACTTGAGGCAATACGCAGTATCATACCCATAAGTTGTAGGCGTTATCCAAAATCAGTCTGAAAAATATCTGCGTAAGCATTATTACAGGTATAGATATTCAGCACATACCGCCTTGATGTTCTGATCCACTTGGCTGGTACAGAGACAAACCTGAAGACAAACGCTTTTATGCGACTTGTTGCATTGAGTCCGAACCTCTTTACGTCAAGTCTGTGGATAATGGCCTTGTAGAAATTACGGATAAGTGCCGTAAGAAGAAGGAACACAGTGTTCTCTGCCATGAAGGATTTGGGCAATCTGTCCCACCCGAAACCATTGTTCATATCATCGAAGATACGTTCCTTTCCTCCACGAAGGTTATAGAACTCGACAATTTCTCTTGTGGAAGATTCATAGTCGTTAGTCAGGATACAACGGTATGTGTATTCTCCTTCCCAAAGATCCAGCACACCGTCCATCCGTTTCTGTCTTTGAATCACAAGTCGGTATGCTTTACCCTTCCACTTCTCAACAAGAATAGAGTTCAATTCGAACTCAATGCCATTGATTTCCTCAGTCTTCCAGCCTCTAAGAGCAAAGATGTCATTGTAGAGCGAACTGCAGCGGTTTGCGCGGATATAGAAGGATTTGCTGTGTTTCTCTATTTCCTCCACGATTTCCTCGGAACATGATCCACAATCAGCTCTGAAACGATTGATTGTAAGTCCGTTCTGCTCAAATCTCTCAAAGAATCTCTTCAGCGTGTCCTTCTGATGAAAACGAACGTTGGTGTTACCATCGCTATTCTCAATGCCAACAATCAAGTCGTCAATAACCGCCACGCCAGGGCGATAACCAAGGAACTTCTTGTATGTAGGCTTTGCATCATACTTCTCAGTCTCTATGAACTGATGGTCGAAATCAACATCATACATCTCGCCCTCTTTCAGTTGGCCGGATGCAAACATACAATTGAGCAGTAAGGTATTGAGTGTGTCAGCCGTGTTGAAATCGTAGTTCTTACCCGTATCTGATGTGTATGAGATGTTTCCTTGCGTCAGTTCCTTTATCGCTCTGAGGATAGTATCAGAACTACAAGTACGAAGTGTCGGATGGAGCGAGAGATGGTTCATCAAATGAGTAGTGACATCCTCAATGCATGAGCCACCACAGAAGTAGATACTCATGAGGGAACGGACGATTTCACTGTACTGATAACCGAACGAGCTACACCTTAGACCGAGTGTCGAGTCGATTACAGATGACAATGTGGAGTCAAATTGCTCCATGATTGAAAATATTCCTCCAAAAGGAGTGAGCTTCTCGGATTTTATTTGTATTTTTGCCATGCCTGATGAGGTTTTGTTTGATTATTTTTTTGCAACACTAAGTTAAGTGAATCCTCTGACATGGCAAAATCCTGAGCAACTTTTTGTTGCTCAGGTACTTAAAAAAAATATTTTATAATAGTGTTGCGGAATTAAGGTAAATGAAAAATATTTTATTTGTAGTTTTTATTTCAATGATATTTTTATTTGTTTGCTGTAACACAACAACGAATAAAAACATAATTGAAACAGAAATTTCTGATTTTGACAAAATTTTAGATAGTTTTCAAGTAAATGGTTCAATTCTAATTTATGATAACGACAAGAATACTTTTTACTCAAATGACTTTGATTGGGCTAAAAACGGAAAATTACCTGCATCAACATTCAAAATTCCAAATTCTATAATTGCTGTTGAATTAGGCATTATTGAAAATGATACAACTATTTTAAAATGGAATGGCGAGCAGAGAAAAATGGATATTTGGGAAAAAGATTTATCATTTAAAGATGCTTTTAGAATTTCCTGTGTTCCTTGCTATCAGGAAATTGCAAGGAAAATCGGAACAATTAAAATGAAAGAATATTTAGAAAAATTTGAGTATAAAAATATGATTTTTGACAGTTTAACGATTGACAATTTTTGGCTTGAAGGAAATTCAAAAATATCTCAAAAACAACAAATCGACTTTTTAAGGAAATTCTATTTTTCAAAATTTCCAATTTCTGATAGGACAATAAAGATTGTCAAAAATATTATGGAAATTGAGCGAACTGAAAATTACATTTTAAGCGGTAAGACTGGATTAAGTTCGATAGAAGAAAAATATAATGGTTGGTTTGTTGGTTATGTTGAAACAAAATCTAATGTTTATTTTTTTGCAACAAATGTAATTCCGACAGACGGATTGAATGTTGATGATTTTATTTCATCGAGAATTAATGTAACAAAAAATGCGTTAAAGCAAATGAATATAATGAAATGATAAATGCCACTAACATATGGTAGCCGATAATTGCCGGCTTTCGTGCCAACTTGATACTTTGGTGCTTTTAACGAACCGAAGTGCTAAATTGATACGAAAGTGCTGTAAATCCGGCAACTACGGCTACCATTTTTCGTTATGCGGCAGCTTAAAAGACGACACCAAACCAGAAAAATCATCTTGACAACCACCCGACTTTGAACTACGAAGGATGAAATTTTTCAGGGACAACTTCCAGCATTTCCAAAAAACAGTTTACCCATTGACTTGGAGACAAACAAACAATTTGAGCATTAAGGTTTAAACCGAATTTTTCCGAAATTGACCTGACCTGACTTTTCCTGAAAATCGACTTTAAAGCTGTTTTTACAGATAAATCAGGTTTCTCTAACAGACAGGAAATAAATGCTAAGTATTTGGCTTTAAACTTAAAATCAAAAAATAACTGTTTTCTTTTAATGTTTAACAGGGCTGATTTGACAGTTGGCGGTGGAAAGAAACTTTCAGGACCTACCTCATAGACAAGTTTCAAATCAAAAAAAGTATGATAGAAAACGGTATATGGATTGTAAAGCTTCCTCGAAAATAACTTTTGTGTAGGTTCTAACTGAAGGACAATGGAACCTCCCAGAAAATTTCCAAGACTCTCAAACATCAGGATTTTGAAAATATCGGAAGTAATGCCATAAGGAATATTTGACACCACTTTGAAAGGAAATTTCGGAACTGCAAAATTCCTAAAATCACAACCGACAACTTGAACATTTCGGGCATCAGAAAATAATTTTCCCTTAATTCCGCAACACTATTATAAAATATTTTTTTTAAGTACCTGAGCAACAAAAAGTTGCTCAGGATTTTGCCATGTCAGAGGATTCACTTAACTTAGTGTTGCAAAAAAATAATCAAACAAAACCTCATCAGGCATGGCAAAAATACAAATAAAATCCGAGAAGCTCACTCCTTTTGGAGGAATATTTTCAATCATGGAGCAATTTGACTCCACATTGTCATCTGTAATCGACTCGACACTCGGTCTAAGGTGTAGCTCGTTCGGTTATCAGTACAGTGAAATCGTCCGTTCCCTCATGAGTATCTACTTCTGTGGTGGCTCATGCATTGAGGATGTCACTACTCATTTGATGAACCATCTCTCGCTCCATCCGACACTTCGTACTTGTAGTTCTGATACTATCCTCAGAGCGATAAAGGAACTGACGCAAGGAAACATCTCATACACATCAGATACGGGTAAGAACTACGATTTCAACACGGCTGACACACTCAATACCTTACTGCTCAATTGTATGTTTGCATCCGGCCAACTGAAAGAGGGCGAGATGTATGATGTTGATTTCGACCATCAGTTCATAGAGACTGAGAAGTATGATGCAAAGCCTACATACAAGAAGTTCCTTGGTTATCGCCCTGGCGTGGCGGTTATTGACGACTTGATTGTTGGCATTGAGAATAGCGATGGTAACACCAACGTTCGTTTTCATCAGAAGGACACGCTGAAGAGATTCTTTGAGAGATTTGAGCAGAACGGACTTACAATCAATCGTTTCAGAGCTGATTGTGGATCATGTTCCGAGGAAATCGTGGAGGAAATAGAGAAACACAGCAAATCCTTCTATATCCGCGCAAACCGCTGCAGTTCGCTCTACAATGACATCTTTGCTCTTAGAGGCTGGAAGACTGAGGAAATCAATGGCATTGAGTTCGAATTGAACTCTATTCTTGTTGAGAAGTGGAAGGGTAAAGCATACCGACTTGTGATTCAAAGACAGAAACGGATGGACGGTGTGCTGGATCTTTGGGAAGGAGAATACACATACCGTTGTATCCTGACTAACGACTATGAATCTTCCACAAGAGAAATTGTCGAGTTCTATAACCTTCGTGGAGGAAAGGAACGTATCTTCGATGATATGAACAATGGTTTCGGGTGGGACAGATTGCCCAAATCCTTCATGGCAGAGAACACTGTGTTCCTTCTTCTTACGGCACTTATCCGTAATTTCTACAAGGCCATTATCCACAGACTTGACGTAAAGAGGTTCGGACTCAATGCAACAAGTCGCATAAAAGCGTTTGTCTTCAGGTTTGTCTCTGTACCAGCCAAGTGGATCAGAACATCAAGGCGGTATGTGCTGAATATCTATACCTGTAATAATGCTTACGCAGATATTTTTCAGACTGATTTTGGATAACGCCTACAACTTATGGGTATGATACTGCGTATTGCCTCAAGTCGCATAGTGGGGCAAGGGGATATTGTGGGCAGAAGTGGGTATTTCAGCCTCAATTTATCTGCTAATTCAGTGATGAGAGGACGTTTAGACGCAAGAAGGACGCTGAAGAGCTTAGTTGCGGATTTGAGGTTTTCGTAAATGTTCAACCAAAGCTGTGTCGTTTTCAATAGCAACAACATTGTTGGCGATTTTTAATAAATGAACAGTAAGAAACCCCTTGCCTGCCCCAATATCTAAAACCGTATCCTGATTACTTATATTTGCTTGTCTTATTGCATCTTTTATTAGCACTTTATCAATAGTAAAGTGCTGACCCGTAAAACGAACGGGCAATTTCTTTTTTGTCATCCTTAATTCCGCAACACTATTATAAAATATTTTTTTTAAGTACCTGAGCAACAAAAAGTTGCTCAGGATTTTGCCATGTCAGAGGATTCACTTAACTTAGTGTTGCAAAAAAATAATCAAACAAAACCTCATCAGGCATGGCAAAAATACAAATAAAATCCGAGAAGCTCACTCCTTTTGGAGGAATATTTTCAATCATGGAGCAATTTGACTCCACATTGTCATCTGTAATCGACTCGACACTCGGTCTAAGGTGTAGCTCGTTCGGTTATCAGTACAGTGAAATCGTCCGTTCCCTCATGAGTATCTACTTCTGTGGTGGCTCATGCATTGAGGATGTCACTACTCATTTGATGAACCATCTCTCGCTCCATCCGACACTTCGTACTTGTAGTTCTGATACTATCCTCAGAGCGATAAAGGAACTGACGCAAGGAAACATCTCATACACATCAGATACGGGTAAGAACTACGATTTCAACACGGCTGACACACTCAATACCTTACTGCTCAATTGTATGTTTGCATCCGGCCAACTGAAAGAGGGCGAGATGTATGATGTTGATTTCGACCATCAGTTCATAGAGACTGAGAAGTATGATGCAAAGCCTACATACAAGAAGTTCCTTGGTTATCGCCCTGGCGTGGCGGTTATTGACGACTTGATTGTTGGCATTGAGAATAGCGATGGTAACACCAACGTTCGTTTTCATCAGAAGGACACGCTGAAGAGATTCTTTGAGAGATTTGAGCAGAACGGACTTACAATCAATCGTTTCAGAGCTGATTGTGGATCATGTTCCGAGGAAATCGTGGAGGAAATAGAGAAACACAGCAAATCCTTCTATATCCGCGCAAACCGCTGCAGTTCGCTCTACAATGACATCTTTGCTCTTAGAGGCTGGAAGACTGAGGAAATCAATGGCATTGAGTTCGAATTGAACTCTATTCTTGTTGAGAAGTGGAAGGGTAAAGCATACCGACTTGTGATTCAAAGACAGAAACGGATGGACGGTGTGCTGGATCTTTGGGAAGGAGAATACACATACCGTTGTATCCTGACTAACGACTATGAATCTTCCACAAGAGAAATTGTCGAGTTCTATAACCTTCGTGGAGGAAAGGAACGTATCTTCGATGATATGAACAATGGTTTCGGGTGGGACAGATTGCCCAAATCCTTCATGGCAGAGAACACTGTGTTCCTTCTTCTTACGGCACTTATCCGTAATTTCTACAAGGCCATTATCCACAGACTTGACGTAAAGAGGTTCGGACTCAATGCAACAAGTCGCATAAAAGCGTTTGTCTTCAGGTTTGTCTCTGTACCAGCCAAGTGGATCAGAACATCAAGGCGGTATGTGCTGAATATCTATACCTGTAATAATGCTTACGCAGATATTTTTCAGACTGATTTTGGATAACGCCTACAACTTATGGGTATGATACTGCGTATTGCCTCAAGTCGCATAGTGGGGCAAGGGGATATTGTGGGCAGAAGTGGGTATTTCAGCCTCAATTTATCTGCTAATTCAGTGATGAGAGGACGTTTAGACGCAAGAAGGACGCTGAAGAGCTTAGTTGCGGATTTGAGGATAAATAACCGAGATCAGCCGGATATGCTGTGAAGTAAAGAAACTACGGCCGGCACCGGTCATTCAACATGCAGGTTGCCATTGGCTATATCAAGATAAAAGACGATAGTAAAAACCTGAATAATACTTATTCTTGAAAAAAGGAAATCAAGTCAGCCACGGATTCTTGTACGGATCATAATCCGTTTGAAACGTTGCCATTTGCCAATCGGTCACAGGCTTCTTCTTTTCATCCAATTTACGAGGAATCTGCGGGTTGAGGCGTAGTTTAGCCGCATCATTCAGCCATTTCATGCTATCTTCGTAATCACGCATACGTACAACACTGACATTGTTCGGGGCAATCAATTTTGTAAGCTCATAGATTGCCAACCGAACCATGTGTTTCTTGAGATTATAATTGCGTGGATCATGCGGAGATAAATTCTGTCCAACAGTAGGGGTGTCTGCATTTACATCTGTTTCAGGATAGAATACATGTCCGTCGAAGACAATATATTCGTGTTCTGAAAGCTCATAGGCATTGTATTTCGGATCATAATCTGCGATAGCTCCCCAACAATCGGATTTCATAGGATCAAGATTATAATCGAAATTATTAAAAGTCATCAATGTATAGAATCCTCCATCGTATTCGACCACACTCCATAACGGATATTCAACAGGCTGCCATAAGGATGTTTCCATCTCTATCCAGCCGGTAACCATCGGAATACGAATATCATCGAACTTGTAGCCATTCTCTGAAAGACATGTATAGACAACTCCATTACAATTCACCTTATCGCCTGGATAATAGGTATTAAACTGGGAATAATTTATTACCTGTGCTATATCTGTATTGATATCGGAGCACTCTTCCCAATAAATAACTGTTGACGGCTTGCGATAACCACTGATGGAACGTATCACTTCATGAATTTGTCCTTCAAAGTAGATATGCACTCCCACCGGATAAGTAATGCGCCGGTCATAGTCGGCGATATATTTTCCTTTGGCGAGCTCTTTCTCCACTTCGTAATTCTCCGAGAGATATTCCACGATACTTATTTCTGCCGATTCTTCAGCCTGGACAAATCGCCCGTCATTGCCCCGTGTAAGCTGCGCAAGGGCTTCTTGAGTGATGATACCCAAATAATCGTTGTTATTGAGAAACCGTCTATACATATTCTTATTTCGTTGTTAATATGAAAATCCTTCCTGAATAACCGAGGTAGAAACCACATATCCGTTTCCGTCTCCGCCACTCTTAAACTTGTACCAACTGTCGCGCAGATAATAACATAGCAGATAGTCAAGGCAGTCGGACAAATGACCGTAACGCTCGTACTTTACACCGGTTTTCGGATCGGTAGTCTTCTGTTTATTCTTGGAACCGTCCTCGTTGCGGAGCTGATAAATCAAATCCTGTGTGAGCTTCCGACATTTGATGTCTATCTGTATTTCCCAGCCGTTGTAACCATCGAACACCTCGTTTACAAACTCACAGCGTGTCGCCTGCGGAGGCTGCTTTCGTAAAAGTTTTACTTTCGGGCGTAGAACTCCTTTACCAAAAGTGTCCGTAATGATGGTGTAGTTGTTAATTCCGTCCTCGTTAGTGGTGGAGCGCTGCAATCCGGATGGATCTCCTGTTACATCCACTCCGCCGATATGTTTGTCACGGTAAAGTTTCAAACGTACTTTTCGTGCCAATGCAGGTGTGTTATTTTCTTTTTCCTCCGGCTTACCGAGTATTTCCTCAAGTATATATACCTTCTTGTTGTCGTAGTCTATCTGTGAGGAAAGCACGGACATTTGGGGAGCGACGTTAAAATCCCAAACCGTAACAAGCGGTTTGGTAGGATCATATACTTTTTCTTTCAGCCCGGTAACAAGATGCCTGGAACCATCAAAACTGCGATAAATGGCCATATCGTTAGCTTCCACAAAGTCCCAGTTGCCATAAAGCAAGCGTTCCTTGGTGGCCTGATCCCGAATTTTGTTCAATGCAGCCTCGTAAACCTGACGAAAAGCAATATTCGGATTATCAAATACGGAAAACGGAATATAGGATTCACCTTCACGGCAAATAACTTTTTCACCATTCTCGTCTTGTACAAAACGGGAGCGCACCCAGTTAATCGTCGGATTGGTCGTGAGCAACATTCGTGGCGTCTTAAACGTTTCGTGGGTTCTCCAACGGAGACGGGAAAATAGCACCTCGACAGCCCGTTCGGAAATCTCCGATACCTCGTCCACCATAGCAATGGTATATTCGGACGAACCAAAACGTTCGAAGTTCGGGTCGCTGGGGATATCTGCCATCTCTTTCATGATAATAACCGAATCATTCCAGAATGTGAGTGTGCCTTCGAGATTGTTTATCTTGTAATTTATATCCTCTTTAAGTCCCCAATCTTTCAGTATCGACTTAATGGTATTCCAGGTCGATTCCTTCAATGATTTGAGTGTTTTACGGGCTACGACCGCACGAATATTCTCAAACCGGATACACGAGGATACCAACCATACGCTACCGATAAAAGACTTTCCGCCACCTGCCGCTCCGCCACCCAATATCAACTGTGGAAGATTTTGCGACCTACATTGCTTACATTGCGGCTTATACTGCGGATTCCTTTGCGGGTCGTAACCGACAAGGATTTGCTCTATTTCTCCACCGCAGTGGGGGCAATAATTAGGCTGCAACAACTTCCACAGTTCATATTGTCGTGGTGACGGTTTAAACTCGATATGCAGGTTTTTAGGCGGTTTGAGCCTGTTGACCGCCATTCCTTATACGATTTGAATGGTTATATCGGTTTCGGACTCAAGTATGGAATATAATTTCTGGAAAGTAGCACGGGATTCCAACACTTTCCCTTTAACCGTGTTATTTCCCACGATGATGCAGCCGGCAGAATCAGATTCGGTATTGCCGGAATGAATCAGGATACCGAGGAAATGGGGCACATCGTGCAGATACGGCATCTTTTTCTTATACTTGGGACTGTACTGAAGAGTGACTTTATATGTCCCAGCGGGAATGGCAGTTCTGGCATAGATCTTTTCCTTACAAGTACAAGAACAGCCATTAGGGGTATTAGGGCAAACAGCCGGAAGTTCTCTTACGGTATCTTCGATGGTGTTACAGAAAAATTTACCGTTGATGGACAAGTCGCCTATTGTATAGGTCGAGCCTCTGAATTTGCGATTGAGTGTTAGCTTCATACTTTGATACTATTTGTATCGAAAGAGTAGCGCCAACTATCGAATAGAGTTTATTGAGAATGTTTATAAGGTAAGATTTTAGAAAGTGATTATTGTCTTTGTTGTGTTGTAGGTACTCAATATCTAATGAAAAGTGTCAGAACCTCTTTAATAGACGGGGAAAAGTTTTTTCGTGGATTCGGCATTTTAATCTAATTAAAAAGTTGTATGAGATAAATCGTATATAACATCATAAAGAATATCGTCATAATACAATTAGTTACCCATAATATTCAGGCATTTCTCCGTCCAAGAGTTTTTAAGAATAGAAGAGGAATAGGATTTGTGTGTTATTCTGATACTTATAGCACTTTATACAAAGAAACGAGGGTTCTATTTTCTGTTTGAAACAAGAAATGACCGTTACTTAATATGCATTCATGAATATTGCTGTCATTCGGATCGGAGTCTAATAAACGCACAGCTTCATCTTTATCTATAACTTGCATCTCCACACCTTGTATTGTTATCAAAGTGGCATCTTTGGGAATCTTCATAAGTTCATTTAATAATGTACTTTTCATAATACTCTAATTCTTGGCCTGAAGTCCCGTCAAGCATTTTTATAATCAAAAGAAAACGTGGGACATAACTGTCGCACCGAGGTTCTGGTAAAACCTATCCGCAAACAAGTTAAGCCCACGCCAAAGCATAGGCGAAAACCGTTTGTCTTGCGGATGAATGAAATTTACCAGATTTCGGTGCATGACAAAAGCTAACGCTTTCTATTATTTTTTTTCTTTTGCAAAATATAAATAAAAACGAAATCCAACAATCAATGTAGTCTTATCAGTCTTTAAATATATGCAAAAGAAGTTCTGAGTTATTTTTTATCTTTCATAAATAAAAAAGTAAGCAACCAACATAAATTGTGACAGCTTTATTCTTTACTCAGAAAGAAAACTATTTTTTACTTGCCTCCAAAGATGCTTTACGGAACTCTTTAGCCAGTTTTTCCAATATTAAAGAATCCTTACGGGCACGAGTCCCGGCAGCCTTATTCTGTTTTTCCAATTGAAGCGTAGCATTTGCTTTAAACGTTTCATAAGTGTCCTGCATTTTTTCTAAAAGTTCTTTCATCGTTATTTTTATTTGAATTATAATATATCAGCAAAGATAGCAGATGATTGAAAGTTATTTTTTAGAATGCAGAAATTATTGCTTGATAGCACGAATATTTAACAAATAAATACATTTGTTTGTATATGGAAGATTGATTCCTAACATCAAGTTCCGGTTAACAAGATGTTTATATACAAATTCGATAACCTGAAAACAAGAATGGAGTATAAGGATTTAGAAGGTCGATTTTCCTATGTTTGATTGCCCTATGCGAAAAATATCATGAGATAAATGCACTGAATCATGGAAAATAGCTATATTTGCAAGGAGTGACAAATATAGGGCGTTTTGCTCTATTTTGTCACCCAAAGACAGATGAGGTATAGTACAGCTATTGGAGTTTCACTATAAAACTATTGCATTGAGATGAAATGCTCAATATTAATAGATTATGTAGTTTTTTACAGAAGTGACAAGGAAGGAAATTTGCTCTGTATAGGGGGATTTTCAGAAATAATTCATTTCTAACCTTTTAGAAGTTGTAAACTATATACATCCATCTTTGCGAAAATTTGATTATTAATTGTATTCATGTAGGCTAATATGCGATTTTTCGACTCAGCCACCTTAGTTTACATTTGATATTCAGCAAGTTAGGTGGTAAAAATAAGCTACCTGGGATAGATAGCCTTCTTTTTTTATATACCCTTTCCTTCTTTGCATTTCCAATTTTCTTTTGCTATTTTTCCCTTTCTTCCTCCCTTTTATCCTGTGCTTTTTCCACTCTGTCAACTAAAAATATTATATTTGCAGCTGATCTGCCATATATTGGCACGACGGGAAACACATCAATAAAGTTATGAATATAAAAAATCGTTTGATTATTATGAACTTCCTGCAATTCTTTGTATGGGGGTCGTGGTTAATTTCATTAGGTGGCTATATGGAAAGAGGCCTCCATTTCGAAGGTGGACAAATCGGAGCTATCTTCGCTACAATGGGAATCGCATCTATCATCATGCCGGGAATAACCGGTATTATTGCCGATAAATGGTTCAACGCCGAACGTCTTTATGGTATTTGTCATTTATTAGGAGCCGGCTGTTTGTTTTACGCATCCACCGCTACCGACTATAATCAAATGTATTGGGCCATGTTACTCAACCTGATGGTTTACATGCCTACCCTTTCCCTTGCCAATACAGTTTCATATAACGCACTTGAACAATATAAATGTGATTTAGTAAAGGATTTCCCGCCTATCCGCGTATGGGGAACCATCGGTTTCATCTGTGCCATGTGGGCAGTAGACCTTACAGGATTCAAGAACTCCAGTGCACAACTTTATGTAGGAGCAAGTTCAGCCTTACTTTTGGGGATATATTCTTTCACGCTGCCTCCCTGTCCACCGGCGAAGAATGAAAATAAAACTTTATTGTCTTCTTTCGGACTTGATGCCCTCAGCCTGTTCAAAAGAAAAAAGATGGCTATTTTCTTCTTTTTCTCTATGCTATTGGGTGCGGCATTGCAAATTACAAACACCTATGGTGATGCATTCCTGGGTAGTTTCGCCAAAATACCCGAATTTGCAGATTCCTTTGGTGTCAAACACTCGGTAATTCTACTATCTATCTCACAAATGTCCGAGACCCTGTTTATCCTGGCCATCCCCTTCTTCTTGAGACACTTTGGAATCAAGCGTGTCATGCTGATCAGTATGTTCGCCTGGGTATTCCGATTCGGGCTGTTTGGATTCGGTGATCCGGGTACGGGCATCTGGATGCTGATTTTATCCATGATAGTATATGGTATGGCATTTGACTTCTTCAACATTTCCGGTTCTTTATTTGTTGAATTGGAAACAAAACCTGAGACAAGGGCCAGCGCACAAGGCTTGTTCTTCATTATGACAAACGGACTTGGAGCCGTCATCGGAGGATATGCCAGCGGTGCTGTAGTGGACGCATTCTCCGTATACGAAAACGGAATGTTGGTAAGCCGAGATTGGCCGACCATCTGGTTTATATTTGCAGCATACGCACTGGCCATCGGCATTTTATTTGCCGTTGTTTTCAGATACAAACATCAACCGGGAGAACTTAAGAAAGTGAATAATTAACAATGGATAAGAAAGTAGAACTACAGGTATTGAACATTTCTAACAGCCAGGCGCAGGTGGGTGCCTATGCAATGGTACTGGGAGAAGTAGATGGCGAACGGCAGTTACCTATCATAATAGGACCAGCCGAAGCGCAAGCCACAGCCATTTGCCTGAAAGGAATAAAAGCCCCTCGCCCGCTGACACACGATTTATTTTACTCGTGTCTGAATGTTCTGGGAGCATCTTTGCTCCGGGTACTGATTTATAAAGCAAAAGAAGGTGTCTTTTATTCGTATATCTACTTTAAAAGAGACGAAGAGATTATCCGGATAGACGCACGTACTTCGGATGCGGTAGCATTGGCCGTGAGGGCAGATTGCCCCATATTTATATACGAATCTATCCTTGAACGCGAATGCATTCGAATGACAGACGGTGCTGAACGTCCTGATTCACCGGAAGAAGATGATAACTCACGTACGGAGGCAGTCAGCATTATTTCCCTTGAAGAAGCCTTAAGCAAGGCCATTCAAGAAGAGAATTATGAACTTGCCGCCCGACTGCGTGATGAGATAAACCGACATAAATAAAAGATATGCACGTATTTTATACCCCTGATATACAAACCAATGCTGAGCTTCCGGAAGAGGAGGCACAGCATTGCGTGCGTGTGCTCCGTCTGACAGCCGGAGACGAAATCACCCTGACCGACGGTAAAGGAAACTTCTATCGGGCAGAGATCAGTGCAGCAACCAATAAACGTTGCCTGGTGAATATTAAAGAAACTATTCATCAAGAGCCTTTATGGCAGGGCCATCTGCATATTGCCATGGCACCGACCAAGAATATGGACCGTAATGAATGGCTCGCTGAAAAAGCGACAGAAATAGGTTTCGATGAATTGACGTTTCTGAACTGTCGCTTTTCCGAACGAAAAGTGATCAAGACGGAACGTATCGAAAAGATATTGGTATCGGCCATCAAACAATCATTAAAGGCACGCTTGCCCCGGTTGAACGAAATGACTGACTTCAATTCGTTCATTGAAAAAGACTTCTCAGGACAAAAATTCATAGCCCACTGTTATGAAGGAGAGAAACCTCTCCTGAAGGATGTACTGAAAAAAGGAGAAGATACATTAGTATTGATCGGGCCGGAGGGCGACTTCAGCGAAGAGGAAGTGAAAAAAGCCATCGAAAAGGGATTCATCCCGATCAGTTTAGGCAAATCACGATTACGAACAGAAACGGCGGCATTAGTGGCTTGCCATACAATGAATATGTAATTTACAGAACTAAATATATAGTAATTATGGTAAAACGAATGATTTCCCGACTTTCGGTACTGGGAGTACTGATTGTTTTCATGGCAGCCTGCTCAAAGAAAGCGGAATATATCCATGTGATTCCTGCTGACGCTTCGGCTGTTGCCTCCGTCAATCTGAATACGCTTGCCGACAAAGCCGGCCTGAATGATAAAGAAAACGAAGGAATGAAACAAAAAATGATGGAAGCCCTGAAAAGCGGAATGAATGCGGCCGCCTTCCAGCAATTGGAAAAGATAATGAAGGATCCTTCCCAATCGGGTATCGATATCAAGGCCCCCGTCTTTGTGTTTACTTCCAAAACGTTCATTACCCCCGCTATGGTTGCCAAGGTTAGCAATATCGACGACTTGCGTGCTTCTCTTGACTTAATGGCCAAAGAGGGAATCTGCCAGCCGATAGCAGAAGAAGACGGATACAGCTTCACTACTCTGCAAAAAAGCAGCCTGTTGGTTTTTAATGAAAACGCAGCAGTCTTGACAGAAGCCTACGGAACTTCACAAATGGATGTTGCCAAACAAACCATCTCTACTTTATTAAAACAGACGGAAGAGAACAGTATCATGAAGAACAGCGGTTTCAAAAAGATGCAAAATCAAAAAGGGGACATTAACTTCTTTGCTTCAATGGATGCCGTTCCTAAGATATACTCACAACAAATCAGTATGGGACTTTCTTCACAACTCGATCTAAGCGAAGTAATGGCCGTAGGCAATCTCAACTTTGAGAAAGGAAAGATAGCTCTGCAGATTGAAACTTATTCGGATAACGCCGAAACAGACGCACTGCTAAAGAAGCAGGCTCAAGCTGTGAAAAAATTAAATACAACTTTCCTCCAGAATTTCCCGGAATCGACTCTTGCCTTTCTAAACATAGGAGTCAACGGGGCAGCATTCTATGACCTATTGCTCAACAACGAAGAATTCCGCAGAAACGTTTCCCTTGCAAAAGCCGAGGAGGTGAAAAGTTTATTCGCATCTTTCGATGGTGATATCTCTATCGGTCTGATTAACGTAACCATGAACAGTGCACCCACTTTCGCTGCTTATGCTGACGCAAAGAACGGAAATGCCTTGAAAGCATTGTACGATAAAAAGAAAGAATTGAAATTAGGTAGAAATGAAGACATCATCCAACTGGGAGAAAATGAATACGTTTATAAGTCCAACACCAATAATGTGTTCTTTGGCATCCGTAACAAACAAATGTATGCCACCAATGACGAGCTCCTCTACAAGAATATCAGTAAGCCGGTAGACAAATCAATCAAAGATGCCGGATATGTATCGGATATGAAGGGCAAAAATGTGTTCTTTGTCATCAACATGGATGCCATTTTAGATCTTCCTGTCGTGAAAATGATAACCGGTTTCGGTGGCGAAGAATACCAGACTTACTATAAACTTGCTTCACAGATTTCTTATATTGAAGCATTCAGTGACAGCGAAGGTAAGACTGAAACAGCCATTCTCCTGAAAAACAAAGATGTCAACGCTTTAAAACAGATAGTAGACTTTGCCAAACAATTTGCCGGCATGTAACCTTCAGCGTATGAACAGCATTCACTTACAGCAAACACTTCCCCAAGTGTTTGCTGACCGTAACTCGGTCATTTCGGATGTATGGCATCAAGACCTCTTTTTCCATAAAGGAAAATCTTACTTGATTGAAGCAGCATCCGGTACCGGAAAATCATCGCTATGCAGCTATATCTATGGCTACCGAAACGACTATCAAGGAATTATCAATTTCGATGAAACCAATATAAAAGCATACTCGGTGAAGCAATGGGTTGAACTCAGGAAGCATTCACTGAGTATGCTATTTCAGGATTTGCGCATTTTCACAGAGCTGACTGCCATCGAAAATATCCGGTTAAAGAATAACCTAACCGGATATAAAACCCGGAAAGAGGTATTGGCATTGTTCGAAGCACTGGGACTTTCGGACAAGTTGAATGTAAAAGCAGGAAAACTATCTTTCGGACAACAACAAAGAGTGGCGTTCATCCGGTCACTTTGTCAACCCTTCGACTTTATTTTCCTGGATGAACCCATCAGCCATCTTGACGATGACAACGCACATATCATGGAAGAGTTAGTGACGGGAGAAGCCGAGAAACAAGGGGCGGGTATCATCGTGACGTCCATCGGAAAGCATATCGAGTTAAAGTATGACAGAATATTAAAATTATGAACAACTTAGTCTGGAAGCTGCTCCGCCAGCATATCAGCATCGGTCAGTTGACCGGTTTCTTTTTTGCCAACCTTTTCGGGATGGTCATTGTGTTGCTCAGCGCACAATTCTACAAAGATGTACTTCCCATCTTTACCGAAGGGGATAGTTTCATGAAGAAAGATTATATTATTGCTACCAAGAAAATCAGCACATTAGGCACTTTCGCAGGTAAGAATAATACCTTCTCCCCAAAGAAATCGAGGAACTGAAACAACAGTCATTCACCCGAACAGTAGGCGCTTTCACCCCTTCGCAATTTAAAGTATCCGCCGGTCTGGGAATGCAGGAAGCAGGAGTACACCTTTCTACGGAAATGTTTTTCGAAGCCGTCCCTGACGAATTCGTAGACGTCAACCTCGACAAATGGTACTTCGATGAAAATACCCATACCCTCCCCATCATCATTCCACGCAATTATCTGAACCTATATAACTTTGGTTTTGCCCAAAGCCGAAACCTGCCTAAACTCTCGGAAGGTCTGATGAGTCTGATCCAGATGGACATCCTGATGAAGGGGAATGGACGGGTAGAGCAATACAAGGGGAATATCGTCGGCTTTTCCAACCGGTTGAACACCATTCTGGTTCCACAGTCTTTCATGGATTGGGCTAACAAGAACTTCGCACCGGATCGTCAGGCAGATCCTTCACGACTGATTGTTGAAGTAAACAACCCGGCTGACGCCTCTATCGCAAAATATTTTCAGCAGAAAGGTTATGAAACGGAAGACGGGAAACTGGATGCCGGTAAAACGACTTATTTCCTGAGACTGATTGTGGGTATCGTTCTGGCTGTGGGACTATTCATCAGCTTGCTCTCTTTCTATATATTGATGCTCAGCATTTTCTTGTTACTGCAAAAAAACACCACCAAGCTGGAAAGCCTGCTTCTGATAGGATACAGCCCTTCGAAAGTGGCACTCCCCTATCAGACCCTGACAGTAGGACTTAATATTGTAGTGATGTTATTATCCATAGGAATTGTTTCGTGGACACGTGCATCTTATCTCGAAACACTAAACTCACTTTTCCCACAGATACCCTCCGGATCACTTTGGCCCACATTCACTATCGGCATATTGCTGTTCTTACTGGTATCATTCATCAATATTATTGTTTTGAAAAAGAAGATGTTATCTATATGGATGCACAACGCATAAGAGAGATTAGGACATAAAAAAAGGAGCAACGCCTTGCTCCAACCTTTGTTAACCTTAAATCTAATACTATGAAAAACACATTGCAAAGATACTCACTCTTTGGTTATCTGCAAATAATACAAGAAAAAAAGCATGTTTTATAACACCATTTAAGAGTTTAACATCTGCTTTTCACTTCCTTTTTCATATCTTTGTCCAATCATTAATAAAGTTATGACCATGCCGGACTATGATCTGATTGCCATACTTGGCCCCACCGCTTCAGGTAAAACCCCTTTTGCTGCCGCATTAGCTGCAGACTTAGATACTGAAATCATCAGTGCCGATTCACGCCAGATTTACCGGGGAATGGACCTCGGAACAGGCAAAGATCTGGAAGATTACACCATCAACGGGCAGCAAATTCCCTATCACTTGATCGATATTGCCGACCCGGGTTATAAATACAATGTTTTTGAGTATCAACGTGATTTCCTGACAGCTTACGAGACTATTAAACAAAAAGGGCGCCTTCCCGTTCTATGTGGAGGTACGGGACTGTATCTGGAATCGGTACTGAAAGGATATCGCCTGATTCCCGTCCCCGAAAATCAAGAATTGCGCACACGTCTGGCGGAAAAATCATTGGAAGAACTGACCGGCATATTAAGCCAGTATAAGACACTTCATAACTCGACAGATGTAGATACCGTTAAACGGGCAATCCGCGCCATCGAAATTGAAGAATATTACGCAAAGACGCCGATAGAAGAAAGAGAGTTTCCACAACTGAACAGCCTGATTATCGGAGTGGACATCAACCGGGAGTTACGACGGGAAAAAATCACCCGCCGGCTGAAGCAAAGGCTGGATGACGGCATGATAGAAGAGGTACGCCGCTTATTGGCACAAGGAATCCATCCGGATGATCTGATTTATTATGGGTTGGAATACAAATACCTGACTCTGCATGTTATTGGGAAAATGACGTATAAGGAAATGTTCACGGGCTTGGAAACTGCCATTCATCAGTTTGCCAAACGGCAAATGACCTGGTTTAGGGGAATGGAGCGAAGGGGCTTTACCATTCATTGGGTAAATGCTTCACTTCCGATGGAGGAAAAGATTAACTTTGTAAAGCAGAAACTCAAAGAGTTTTAGTAACTTTGGCGAAGTTCTTAACAGCCTTTGCTTTGTTCATCAACTCGTCCCGCCTGCCTGGGCTCATTAGCCCGCGTACGCGGGCTAATGAGCCCAGGCAGGCGGGACGATGAGCCCGCGTATGCGGGACGAGCTAAAGGACGAGGGAAAAGCTAATAAATAACCAATGTCAGACGGTTAAAGTACGGTAAGTCCGTTGTTAATAAACGAATGATCTACCGCTTAAGCAAGAAACCGGTTCGCTGACAGAGAGATTGAATTAAAAGTACGAAATAATAAATGTAAAATCCATGAGCGTAGAACCTGGGAAATGGGGTGTAATCTACAATCCCAAAGCAGGCACACGAAAAGTGCAGAAACGATGGAAAGAAATTAAAGAGTACATGGACTCTAAAGGAGTGTCATACGACTATGTGCAGTCCGAAGGTTTCGGTTCAGTAGAACGACTTGCCGGAATTTTGGCCAACAATGGTTACCGAACCATCGTAGTTGTGGGGGGAGACGGTGCACTGAATGACGCCATCAACGGCATTATGAGCTCGAATGCAGAAAAAAAAGACGAAATAGCCATTGGTATCATCCCTAACGGAATTGGAAACGACTTTGCCAGATATTGGGAACTGAACCTGGAATATAAGCAGGCAGTGGACTGGATCATTAACAACCGCCGAAAGAAAATAGATGTAGGTTACTGCAATTTTTACGATGGCGAGAAGCACCGGCGACGTTATTTCCTGAATGCCGTTAACATAGGGTTAGGGGCACGTATCGTAAAAATCACCGATCAAACCAAACGTTTCTGGGGCGTAAAGTTCCTCTCCTACCTGGCAGCTCTTTTCCTGTTGATATTCGAACGTAAGCTATATCGCTCACATCTCAAGATTAACGACGAACATATACGCGGCCGAATCATGACAGTCTGTGTAGGAAGCGCTACCGGATACGGACAAACTCCAAGCGCTGTTCCTTATAATGGCTGGTTAGATGTATCAGTCATCTACCGTCCTGAGTTCCTGCAAATAATATCCGGACTTTGGATGCTTATCCAGGGACGTATCCTGAATCATAAAGTCGTGAAGTCTTATCGCACCCGGAAAGTAAAGGTATTGCGTGCACAAAATGCCGCAGTCGACCTTGACGGACGTCTCCTGCCACGTCATTTTCCCATCGAAATAGGAATTATTCCGGAAGCAACCACATTGATTATACCCAATTGATAAAATATAAATGTTATGATAGAACAACTGAAAAACAATAAGACGGGAAACTTCTTCCTATTGGCCGGACCATGTGTTATCGAAGGTGAAGAGATGGCCATGCGAATTGCCGAAAGAATAGTAAACATCACCGATAAACTGGGAATTCCTTATGTATTCAAAGGTTCATATCGCAAAGCTAACCGCTCACGCATGGATTCATTCATGGGAATTGGTGATGAAAAGGCATTAAAGGTTCTCGAAAAAGTGCACAGAACCTTCGGAATACCTACCGTAACAGATATTCACGCTGCCGACGAAGCGGGCATGGCGGCCAGTTATGTAGATATTCTGCAAATCCCGGCCTTCTTGTGCCGACAGACGGACTTGCTGGTGGCGGCAGCTAAAACCGGAAAAACGATTAATATCAAAAAAGGACAGTTTCTCTCCCCACTCGCCATGCAATTTGCAGCCGACAAAGTGATAGAAGCCGGAAACAAGAACGTGATGCTGACTGAACGTGGAACAACATTTGGTTATCAGGACTTGGTGATTGATTACAGGGGTATACCGGAAATGCAATCTTTTGGTTATCCGGTCATTCTGGATGTAACCCACTCATTGCAACAACCTAATCAGACAAATGGAGTAACGGGAGGAATGCCGCAATTGATTGAGACGGTGGCCAAAGCCGGTATCGCTGTCGGTGTCGACGGACTTTTCATTGAAACGCACGAAAATCCCACAGTAGCCAAAAGTGACGGTGCCAATATGCTGAAGCTTGACCTATTGGAAGGATTATTGACTAAACTGGTGAAAATTAGAGAAGCGATTATGTGATTTACTTCCCGGCAATGCGACTGATAGAAAAAACAGAAACAAGATTATTCACCACAGAACGCACTGAAAGCACAGAATCTTGTATATAAAAACATCAAAAACGAGAGTGTGATCAGTGTATGCTGCGGTAGATAGAATTCAAAAACAGTATAGCAATGAAACATTTATTCCGTGGTTTACTTTTCGTTGCAGTCATCCTGTGCTGCAACTTCCAGCAGGCCTTTGCACAGCAAATGCCGCCCATCCCTATCGACAAGAACGTACGTATCGGAAAGTTAGACAATGGTCTGACTTACTACATCCGTAAGAACAATCTGCCCGCCAACCGTGCCGACTTCTACATTGCCCAGAAAGTGGGCTCTATTCAAGAAGAAGAAAACCAACGTGGATTGGCACACTTTCTGGAACATATGTGTTTCAATGGGACCACTCACTTCCCGGGTGATGCGCTGAAACAGTATCTGGAACGTATCGGAGTAAAGTTCGGTGAGAATCTGAATGCATATACTGCCATCGACGAAACGGTTTACAACATCTCCAATGTACCGGTCAACACCCCCGGAGCAGTAGATTCTTGTTTACTGATCCTCCACGACTGGAGCAATGACCTGACCCTCGATCCGAAGGAAATTGATAAAGAACGGGGTGTCATCAATGAGGAATGGCGTACCCGTATGAGTGCCATGATGCGTATGCAAGAGAAACTTCTACCGATGATGTATCCGGGCGATAAATATGCCAACAGTTTCCCCATTGGCACCATGGACGTAGTGATGAACTTCAAGCCACAAACACTGAGAGACTACTATGAAAAGTGGTACCGTCCGGACCTACAGGGAATCGTCATTGTCGGTGATATCGACGTAGATGCCGTAGAAGCCAAGATCAAAACAATGTTCACCGATATTCCGGCACAGCCGAATGCCGCCGAACGCATCTATTATCCGGTTGCCGATAATAAAGAACCGATCATCTGTATCCTGAAAGATAAGGAACAACCTCATGTACAAGTTCTTCATTTCAATAAGCACGAAGCAATTCCTGACAATCAGAAAGGCAATGTGGACTACCTGATACAGCAGTATGCCAAGGATCTGATCAGCAGTATGCTGAACGCACGTTTAAATGAATTGGCACAAACGGCCAATCCGCCCTATATCTATGCCGGAACGCAAGACGGCAACTTTTTCGTAGCCAAAACCAAGGATGCCTTTCTCGGAGTTGTAGTATGCAAAGAAGACAGTATTGATAACGGCATCGCTACCTTGTTGCGCGAAATAGAACGTGCCCGTCAGTTCGGCTTTACCGAAACGGAATACAACCGTGCCCGTGCGGAATACCTACGCCAATTGGAATCGGCCTACAACGAACGGGATAAGCAGAAAAATAATAAATATGTAAACGAATATGTCCGTCATTTCCTTGATAACGAACCAATACCGGGTATTGAAAACGAATATACTTTTATCAATCAGATAGCTCCGAATATTCCGGTGGCAGCAATCAACCAATTGATGAAAGGGCTTATTACGGACAATAATCAGGTAGTAGCTCTTTTCGCTCCTGAAAAAGAAGGTCTGAAACTGCCTTCCGAAGCGACCATAAACAAACTGCTGAAAGATACAAAAGCGGAGAAACTGACTGCTTATGTAGACAAGGTATCAGATGAACCTTTGATGGCCGAAGCTCCGAAAGGGGGGAAAATTGTTTCCGAAACGAAAGATGACATCTTTGGAACAACTACTCTGACTCTATCTAACGGGGTAAAGGTAATTATAAAAAAGACCGATTTCAAAGCAGACGAAATCCGTATGAAAGGTGTCAGTCTGGGAGGCAGTTCTTTATTCCCCGATTCGGAAATCATTAATATAAGCGGTCTGGATGCTGTCGGCGCTGGTGGCTTAGGTAACTTCAGTGCGGTAGATCTTGAGAAAGTGCTTGCCGGAAAAAAAGCATCGGTCAATTACAACATCTCACTCACGACCGAAAACGTTTCAGGAAGTTGCTCTCCCAAGGATTTTGAAACGATGATGCAGCTCACTTATCTCACATTCACCGCCCCGCGCAGAGACAACGATGCATTTGCATCTTATAAAAGTCGTAGTAAAGCAGCGTTAAAAAATCAGGAACTGAACCCGAATGTGGCATTCAACGACTCCATTCAGGCCGGTGTTTATATGAATCATCCGAGAGCCAAACGCATAAAAGCCGATATGGTGGATCAGATGGATTACAATAAGATTCTGTCTATGTATCAGGATCGTTTTAAAGATGCAAGCGACTTCACATTCATCTTTGTCGGCAATGTAGATGTAGAAAAGATGAAACCGGTCATCGCAGAATACCTGGGTGCACTCCCTGCCATCAATCGTCAGGAGACTTTCAAAGATAACAAAATAGAAGTGCGTCAGGGTGTTTACAAGAACGAATTCACCAAGAAACAGGAAACGCCCAAAGCTTCGGTATTCGTGTTTTATAGCGGAGACTGCAAATATGATCTGAGAAACAACCTTCTGCTCGGCATGACAAGCCAGATACTCGATCTGGTTTACACAGAAAAAGTACGTGAAGACGAGGGAGGTACCTATGGAGTATACGTAGGTGGAAGGTTACAAAAATATCCCAAAGAAAAAATATTTTTGCAGATTATCTTCGATACAGCCCCCGATAAAAAAGAGAAATTGATGAAAATCATCTTTGACGAGATAACCAACATAGCGAAAACCGGTCCGTCAGAAACCAACTTGAATAAGGTGAAAGAGTACATGCTGAAAAAGCATACCGAGGACCTGAAAGAGAATAGCTACTGGTTGGGAAGTATCGACGAATACCTGTATACCGGCGTTAACCGTGTGAATGACTACGAAAAGATAGTCAACAGCATTACGGTAAATGATATCCGGAAATTCGCAGACGACCTGTTCAAACAAAAGAACGAGGTGGAAGTGACAATGGTCAGTGCGGAAAATAAATAATCAATCCTAAAAGCAAAGAGCATCAAAAAATCTTTTCCACCACAGATTTCACAGATTAGAATCACAGTCATTCAAAATCCGAGAATGAAACTCAGACAATGAAAACCGGTGTAATCTGTGGTGGTTTTGCTCTCCCCCCTCCTTAAACTATAACGAACTATGCTATTCAACGAATTGCGTCGACACGGCAAACTTGCTGCCAAACGGCATCCGATGTACGAAAAGAATAAAATCGGCAAATACATCATGTATGCCTCCTTTATTTTCTGGGGTGCTTACTTTATATTAATTGGCATCGGTCTGGCAAAAGCCATCAGCACAGAAGTTCCCAATATGGAAGCCTATCATATTTTGAACAGTGGACTGATATTTGCGCTTGCCCTGGACTTTGTAATACGTTTCCCCTTCCAAAAAACTCCTACACAAGAAGTAAAACCTTACCTGCTACTTCCCGTAAAACGAAGCCGTATACTCGACTTTCTGCTTCTCCGCCACGGGCTCAGCTCTTTCAATCTTATCTGGCTGTTCCTGTTCGTGCCGTTCGCAGCACTCACAGTCTTTCCTCTTTATGGAATATCAGGAGTTCTCACTTACAGCATCGGCATTTGGTTACTGATGGTTTTCAACGGATATTGGTATCTGCTTTGCCGTACGCTGATTAACGAACATATTTGGTGGGTGTTACTTCCCATCGTTATCTACAGTGGAATTGCCATCGCTATTTTTATTCCCAAAACGGGATTTATAAGCGACTTTTTCATGAACTTAGGAGAAAGTTATATCGAAGGAAATCTACTTGCTTACCTGGGTACATTGGCAGCCACTGTTCTGATATGGTGTATCAACCGCAAAGTGATGAGCGGTTTAGTATACAACGAAATCAATAAAGTAGAAGACACAAAGGTAAAAACCGTATCCGAATACCGTTTCCTGGAACGTTACGGAGAGGTGGGCGAATACATGCGCCTGGAGTTGAAAATGCTCCTACGAAACAAACGCTGTAAGGCCTCACTCCGATCGGTAGCAATGCTCGTAATCATCTTCTCCATCATACTGAGTTTCAGCAGTACGTATGACCACATGAAGAGTTTTGTCCTGGTATACTCTTTCCTTGGATTCGGTATGGTGATTCTGATACAACTTATGGGATTTGAAGGAAACTATATCGACGGACTGATGACTCGCAAAGAATCTATCAAAAGCCTGTTGACAGCCAAATATTATATCTATAGCTTGGCGGAAATCATTCCGCTGATCCTGCTGATACCGGCTTTTGTGATGGGAAAAGCCAGCCTGCTGGGTGCTGTCGCACTAATCTTTCTGACAACAGGTCCCGTCTATTGCATCTTGTTCCAACTGACGGTATACAACCATAAAACCGTACCACTCAATGAAAGCATCACAGGCAAACAAAGCACGAATAGCGGAATGCAGATGCTAATCAGTCTTGGAGTTTTCATCGTACCAACCACACTCTATGGTACGCTCCCCATGCTGCTGGGACAAACATGGGCCTACATTGTTATATTAATCATCGGATTAGGCTTCACCCTGACCTCCCCTATGTGGATAAACAATGTATATGTCCGTTTCATGCAACGCCGCTACGAAAATATGGAAGGATTCAGAGATAGTAAATAACGATTCAATATTTATCAAACAAAAAAGAATATGATTACCATACATAACCTCCAAAAAAATTTCGGTACCCAAACAGCTATCGATATCGATAGCTACACAATCAATCAAGGAGAAATGATTGGCCTGGTAGGTAACAATGGAGCCGGAAAAACAACTTTATTCCGTTTAATGTTAGATTTGCTGAAAGCTGACTCCGGAGAGGTCATTATTAATGACATCCATGTGAATCAAAGTGAAGACTGGAAAAGTTTCACCGGTGCATTTATCGATGATGGCTTTCTGATCGGCTACCTGACTCCGGAGGAGTATTTCTATTTCATCGGCAAAATGTATGGACTGAAAAAAGAGGAGGTGGATGAACGTTTGACCGCTTTCGAACGTTTTATGAACGGAGAAGTACTGGGGCAAAAGAAGTTTATCCGTAATTTTTCCGCGGGAAATAAGCAAAAAATAGGAATCATATCGGCCATGTTGCATTATCCCAAATTGATAATTTTGGATGAACCATTCAACTTTCTCGATCCGAGTTCGCAATCCGTAATCAAGCACCTGCTGAAAAAGTATAATGAAGAACATAATGCCACAGTCATCATTTCGAGCCATAATCTGAACCACACGGTAGATGTTTGTCCCCGCATCGCAGTACTTGAACACGGAATTATCATCCGTGACATTGTGAACGAGAATAATTCGGCTGAAAAAGAACTGGAAGATTACTTTAATGTAGAAGAATAAAAACGTATGAAGAGACATCTTTTTAATCTGTTGCTCCTTACTGCTTTGGTTGTCAGCCTGAGTGCTTGCCGTACTTCTGTCCCCAGACTTGATTATAAGGCACTCGCCCGCGCCTCTGTACGCCTGGGTGTGGACATCGGAATGGAAGATAATCACAAACTTTATCTGGAGGCGGCCCAGTGGATAGGTACCCCTTACCGGGGAGGTGGGGAGACGAAACGTGGTACTGACTGCTCGGGAATGACTTGCCAGATTTATAAAAAGGTGTATCACATCAAACTGCAACGAAGTACAGACGGCCAGAAGAAAGAAAGCAGCAAAGTTGCCCGGCGGAATCTTCGGGAAGGTGATCTGGTATTTTTCAGCAGCCGGAAATCGCGCAGAAAAGTGGCCCACGTGGGCATCTATCTCAAGGATGGAAAGTTTGTTCATGCCAGCACCAGCCAAGGGGTAATTGTCAGCAGCCTCAATGAGCCTTATTACCGTACCCATTGGATATCGGGAGGCAGAGTGCGCAAATAAACTTTATTAAAATAAAAAAATCACTATCTTTGCCGAAAATTCCGCAAATGAAATACACGGTTTATTTATTCGACTTTGACTATACGTTAGCAGACTCTTCACGCGGTATCGTAACCTGCTTCAGAAGCGTGCTCAAGAGACACGGCTACACCGGTGTCACCGATGATACCATTAAACGTACCATTGGGAAAACGCTTGAAGAATCATTCAGCATCCTTACAGGAATTACTGATGCCAGTCAACTGGAAGCATTCAGACAAGAGTATGCCAAAGAGGCAGATGTATATATGAATGCAAACACCATCCTTTTCCCGGATACTCTCCCCACGCTTACGTACCTGAAAAAACAAGGGGCCCGTATCGGAATCATTTCAACCAAATACCGGTTCCGGATACTGAGTTTCCTGAAAAATCACATGCCGGATGATTGGCTTGACATTATTATCGGAGGTGAAGATGTGACACATCATAAACCCGATCCTGAAGGTTTGTTACTTGCCATCGGCCGATTGAAGGCATGCCCCGAAGAAGTATTATACATCGGTGACAGTACAGTGGATGCAGGAACGGCCGCCGCTGCCGGAGTTTCTTTTGTCGGTGTTACCAGCGGTATGACCACTGCCGAAGAGTTTCAGGCTTATCCCTACGACAGAATCATCAGTTCCCTTGGTCAGCTAATTTCCGTTCCGGACGACAAAGCCGACTGTTCGCTCTGAGCAATCAACCGGATGTCATCCATTCGCCGAATAACGGTGCAAAAAGAAAGCAAACATCCGTTTTTTATAACAGAGTCCTTGTCCGTTTCCAATGCTCGGAGAGAAGAAAAAAGCCCAACGGAGGCTTAAGGGGCCGGAGAGCCGGGCTTCCGAGGTTGAAAAAGCCGGGCTTTTTGCGAAAAGAAGCAGGCATTTTAGCAGAAAGAAGTAAGCATTTACCCGGAAAGAAGTAAGCATTTACCAAAAATGTCCTTGTGTTTTGAAAATATCTCCTATTGTTTTCTCCAATATCTCCTATTGTTATTCAAAATCCGGCTTGAAAGGAACACTCCATCTTCCGGTTGGCACCCGCAGGCAGAGCTTTCTGGAATGACAGAATAACCGGGATACGATCCCATCCGCAACACTTTCACCGCCGTCAAGACATCTTTTCTTTCCTCATGCATACAATCAATCAAAAATCCAAAGAAATATGTCATCAGGGAAAAACTGTAGAGCGCGTTTTTTCATTCGGGCAAGCGTCCCCGTCCGAAATAAACGATTCTGAGGAGTTCCGATTATCAAAGTGACAGAATGAATAAAGTCATATTCCATTTAGTAATCAACCTTCTAACTGCCCTTGCCTGAAAGAAGAAAAAGAGTAAAATAACATACTGAACAACAAAAAAGAAAAAGAAAAACTTGTCCGAAACAAATAAAAGCAGTAATTTTGTGCCCTGATTATTCCGCACCGGGTTTGAGCAAGTGTTTTTTAAGTGATTAAAGACCACCCGACGGAGCTAACTTACATTTATTTATATAAGATGTACGCAATTGTAGAAATCAACGGTCAGCAATTTAAAGCTGAAGCTGGCCAGAAATTGTTCGTTCACCACATTCAGAATGCTGAGAATGGTGCAACTGTAGAATTTGACAAAGTTCTTTTGGTAGACAAAGACGGAAACGTTACTGTAGGCGCTCCTACTGTAGACGGTGCAAAAGTAGTTTGCCAGATTGTTTCAAGCCTGGTTAAAGGTGACAAAGTACTTGTTTTCCACAAGAAAAGAAGAAAAGGCCACAGAAAGTTGAACGGTCACCGTCAGCAGTTCACAGAGTTAACAATTACAGAAGTAGTAGCTTAATCAATTTTTAAAAGTAAGAAGAAATGGCACATAAGAAAGGTGTCGGTAGTTCTAAGAACGGCCGCGAATCACAGAGCAAAAGATTAGGCGTTAAGATATTTGGTGGCGAAGCTTGCAAAGCAGGTAACATCATCGTTCGTCAAAGAGGTACTGAATTCCACCCGGGTGAAAACATCGGTATGGGTAAGGACCACACTCTTTTCGCTTTAGTAGACGGAACTGTAAGTTTCAAAGTAGGTAGAGAAGACAGAAGATATGTTTCTATCATCCCTGCTGAAGCAACAGAAGCATAAATTTCCGGAGTTTAAAGGAAATTGTAAGAAATTGAAGAAAGAGATGCAATCGGTTGATTGCGTCTCTTTTCTTTTTTATACAAGACGTATCCTCTTATCTTATTTTTATATATCTTTGTAAACTCAAAGAAGAAAGTTCATAAATAAAGTATAGATATGCTTACCATTAAACAAATTACAGAAAACACAGATGCGGTAATCCGCGGTCTGGAAAAAAAACACTTCAAAGGAGCCAAAGAAACAATTGCCCAAGTGATTGAAGTGAATGACAAAAGACGTAATACACAAAACCAATTAGATAAAAACCTGGCAGAGGTAAATTCGCTTTCGAAAACCATCGGTCAGTTGATGAAAGAAGGCAAAAAGGAAGAAGCCGAAGCTGCAAAAGCCCGTGTAGCCGAAATAAAGGAGACCAACAAAACACTACAGGCTGACATGGATCAGGCGGCCAACGACATGCTGAATCTGCTGTATACTATTCCCAATATTCCTTATGACAGCGTACCCGAGGGTGTTGGCGCCGAGGATAATGTTGTAGAAAAAATGGGAGGCATGGAAACTCAACTCCCAACAGATGCACTTCCTCACTGGGAGCTGGCTAAGAAATACGACCTGATCGATTTCGACCTGGGTGTAAAAATTACCGGTGCAGGTTTTCCGGTATACAAAGGTAAAGGTGCTCAATTGCAGCGTGCACTGATTAACTTTTTCCTGGATGAAGCACGTAAATCGGGATATACTGAAATCATGCCCCCAACGGTTGTCAATGCAGCTTCCGGTTACGGAACGGGACAACTTCCGGACAAAGAAGGACAAATGTACCACTGCGAAGTAGACGATCTTTATTTGATCCCGACAGCCGAAGTTCCGGTAACCAACATCTACCGTGACGTGATTCTGGATGAAAAACAACTTCCTATTAAAAACTGTGCTTACACACAATGCTTCCGCCGTGAAGCCGGTTCCTACGGTAAAGATGTACGCGGCCTGAACCGTCTCCACGAATTTTCTAAAGTAGAATTGGTACGTATAGATAAGCCGGAGCACTCCCGCCAGTCACATCAGGAAATGCTGGATCACGTTGAAGGTTTGCTCCAGAAATTAGAACTTCCTTACCGCATTCTCCGTCTTTGTGGCGGTGATATGAGTTTTACCGCTGCTCTCTGCTTTGATTTCGAAGTATACTCCGAAGCACAGAAACGCTGGCTGGAAGTCAGCTCCGTATCCAACTTCGATACTTACCAAGCTAACCGGTTGAAATGCCGTTATCGCAACGGAGAAAAAAAGACCGAGCTTTGCCATACACTAAACGGATCAGCGCTGGCGTTACCCCGTATCGTAGCAGCCCTGCTGGAAAATCATCAGACCCCGGAGGGCATTCGGATCCCGAAAGCATTGGTTCCTTACTGCGGATTTGACATTATCGACTAAAAACAAAACAAGATAAAAGAGCAACTCCGATACAGGGGTTGCTCTTTTTTTACCTTAAAACACATTTTTACTAACCTCAAAACTCCTATTTTATGAGCTCTACTCAAAAAAACTTTGCTCTGCCGTTAGCATTTATCGGCATCATGTTCTTTGCCATCGGATTCGCATTAGGAATTAACTCCGTTCTGATTCCGGTTTTACAAGGTTCTTTAGGCATCACTTCCGCTGAATCTTATCTTATTATCGCAGCCACTTTCGTACCTTTTCTTATTTTTGGTTATCCGGCTTCGATGACTATCAAAGCTATCGGGTACAAACGTACCATGGCACTCTCATTCGCCATGTTTGCCATTGCTTTCGGTTTGTACATTCCGTCTGCCAGTCAGGAAAGTTTTGCACTTTTCCTGGTAGCATCTTTCGTTAGCGGTACGGCAAATGCATTCTTACAAGCATCTGTCAATCCGTATATCACTATCCTCGGCCCATTGGACAGTGCTGCCAAACGTATCAGTATCATGGGTATCTGTAACAAGTTAGCATGGCCGATTCCTCCATTGTTCCTGGCCTTCCTGATCGGTAAGGAAGTCAGCGACATTACCGTATCAGACTTATTTACTCCGTTTTATGTAATCATCGCCGCCTTCATCTTATTAGGAATCATCTCGCTGATGGCTCCACTGCCGGAAGTAAAAGCAGCCGGCGAAGATGACAGCGAAGGTGGTGCAGAGGCTTGTCCGTATGCAGCCGGCAAAACGTCTGTATGGCAATTCCCGCATCTGCTGTTGGGATGTCTTGCACTCTTCCTCTACGTAGGTGTAGAAACGGTTTCATTAGGTACTCTTGTTGACTACGCCAACAGCCTGCATCTGGAAAACGCAGCAGCTTATGCCTGGATTGCTCCAATCGGAATTGTAATCGGATATATCTGCGGCATCATTTTCATACCTAAATACCTCAATCAGGCTACAGCATTGAAAATCTGTTCCATTCTTGCCATTGCAGGTTCTATCCTGGTAGTATTGACTCCGGCTGATATCTCGATCTACTTCATAGCATTCATAGCATTGGGATGTTCACTGATGTGGCCTGCACTTTGGCCGCTCGCCATGGCAGACTTAGGCAAATTCACCAAGGCCGGTTCTTCTTTGTTGATAATGGCTATGGCCGGCGGTGCTGTCATTCCTACCCTGTTCGGATATATCAAAGATATAGCAGGAGCACAAAATGCTTACTGGATCTGCCTCCCCTGCTTCCTCTTTATCCTCTATTATGGAATGGCGGGGTATAAAATCAGAACAAAATAAACAAATATACTCACCTTGAGGACAAAGCCATCCCTTCAAAAGGATGGCTTTTCTTTTGTTATTTACAAATTAGCAGTATCTTTGCACACTAAGAACATTCTGATAGCAATTACGTAATAAATCCAACAAATTAATTAGATAATGAACAAAATCATTAGCAAAGAACATTTCTCGGAGAAAGTATTCAAACTTGTAATTGAAGCTCCGTTGATAGCAAAATCACGCAAGGCTGGTCATTTCGTGATTGTGCGTGTCGGTGAAAAGGGAGAACGCATGCCACTGACCATTGCAGCCGCCGACCCGAAGGCAGGAACCATCACACTGGTTGTTCAGGAGGTAGGACTCTCTTCTACCCGCCTTTGCGAACTAAACGAAGGAGACTATATCACTGACGTAGTAGGCCCGCTGGGACAGGCTACGCACATTGAAAACTTCGGAACCGTTGTATGTGCCGGAGGAGGTGTGGGAGTTGCTCCGATGCTACCGATCGTACAAGCGCTTAAAGCAGCCGGCAACCGTGTGATCACTGTATTGGCCGGACGCAGCAAAGAACTGATTATTCTTGAAAAAGAAATGCGCGAAAGTTCGGATGAAGTGATCATTATGACCGATGACGGATCATATGGCCGCAAAGGTCTGGTTACAGAAGGAGTAGAGGAAGTGATCAAGCGGGAGAAAGTGGACAAATGTTTTGCTATCGGCCCGGCTATCATGATGAAATTTGTTTGTTTGCTGACGAAAAAATACGAAATTCCGACCGAAGTATCGTTGAACACAATTATGGTGGACGGTACCGGAATGTGTGGTGCTTGCCGAATCACCATCGGAGGAAAAACCAAATTCGTATGTGTAGACGGTCCGGAGTTTGACGGTCATCAGGTGGATTTCGACGAAATGTTGAAACGCATGGGCGCTTTTAAAGCCATTGAACGTGAAGAACTGCACAAACTCGACGAATGTGAAGCAACTAAAACCATAGACGAAAACGGACGTACCGCTCCTTGGCGCGAAGAACTCCGTAAAGCAATAAAAGCAAAAGACCGTGCAAACATCGAACGCTGCAAAATGAATGAACTCGATCCGGAGTATCGTTCACACAGCCGCAAAGAGGAAGTTAACCAGGGATTAACTAAAGAACAGGCAGTCACAGAAGCACAACGTTGTCTGGATTGTGCCAATCCAGGTTGTATGACCGGTTGTCCGGTAGGTATCGATATTCCCCGTTTCATCAAGAACATCGAACGTGGAGAAATTCTTGAAGCGGCTAAGACACTGAAAGAAACCAGTGCCCTGCCTGCCGTATGTGGCCGTGTATGTCCACAAGAAAAACAATGTGAGTCAAAGTGCATCCATTTGAAAATGGGTAAAGAAGCTGTAGCCATCGGTCATCTCGAACGGTTTGCCGCCGACTACGAACGCGAAAGCGGACAAATCTCTGTTCCGGAAATTGGTGAGAAGAACGGTATCAAAGTAGCTGTCATCGGCTCAGGTCCTGCCGGACTGTCATTTGCCGGGGATATGGCCAAATACGGATATGATGTAACTGTATTCGAAGCGCTGCACGAAATCGGCGGTGTACTTAAATACGGTATTCCTGAATTCCGTCTGCCCAACAAGATTGTAGACGTTGAAATTGAGAATCTTGCCAAAATGGGGGTTACTTTCATCAAGGATTGCATCGTAGGAAAAACAATCGGTGTGGAACAATTGGAGGAAGAAGGCTTCAAAGGCATTTTTGTGGCTTCCGGTGCCGGACTCCCTAACTTCATGAATATACCGGGAGAAAATTCTATCAATATTATGTCTTCCAACGAATATCTGACTCGCGTAAACCTGATGGATGCGGCCAGTCCCGATTCCGATACTCCGGTAGCTTTCGGTAAAAACGTTGCTGTAATTGGAGGTGGCAACACCGCTATGGACTCTGTCCGTACAGCCAAACGCCTGGGAGCAGAACGTGCCATGATTATCTACCGTCGTTCGGAAGAAGAAATGCCGGCACGTCTGGAAGAGGTGAAGCATGCTAAAGAAGAAGGGATAGAATTCCTGACCCTGCACAACCCGATCGAATATCTGGCTGATGAGCAAGGACGTGTGAAACAAGTGGTTTTACAGAAAATGGAACTGGGCGAACCGGATGCTTCAGGGCGACGCAGTCCGGTACCCATTCAAGGAGCGACAGAAACCATCGATATCGATCTTGCCATTGTCAGTGTAGGCGTGTCACCCAATCCCATTGTTCCCAGCTCTATCAAAGGTCTGGAATTGGGACGTAAAGGTACGATTACCGTTAATGACCAGATGCAATCGTCTATCCCTACCATTTATGCAGGAGGAGACATTGTACGAGGAGGGGCTACCGTAATCCTTGCCATGGGAGACGGACGCCGTGCTGCAGCAGCGATGAACGAACAGTTAAGCTCTAAATAAAGAATCGGAAATCTGTGTTGGTAAGTAATCTACGGTTCGTGATCTCACAACCAATTGCTTACCGACCACAAATAGACTCTTTGAACAGAAAGTAGCATCAACACGGATCTACCCAATAAAAAAATCCCTGCTAATATTCTGATATTAGCAGGGATTTTTTATATTCTTCGGTTGAATGGTTTCTTACTTCACCACACTGTTTGTAGTTGGATCCGGAAAAATCACCGTTGGTTTAAATGTCTTTGCTTCCTCAAAATCCATCAACGCATACGACATAATAATCACAATGTCATCCGGTTGTACTTTCCGGGCAGCAGCACCATTCAAGCAGATTTTACCTGATCCGCGTTCACCTTTGATAATGTAGGTCTCGAAACGCTCACCGTTATTATTATCAGCGATGTATACCTTCTCACCGGCAATCATATTGGCTGCATCCAGCAAATCCTCATCAATCGTGATACTACCCATATAATTCAGATTGGCTTCCGTAACACGGGCACAATGAATTTTCGACTTCAACACTTCAATCATCATAAGGACTTCGTCTTTTTTAGTTTAAGATTCTTTGTATTTAATATTATCAATCAGTCTGACATCTCCACAGAACACTGTAATACAGCCTACTGCATAGGATGTTTGGTCCCAATTCCCAACCTTCTGCAAAGTGTTTCCATCTACTATCTCAAAATATTCCAGGCGTAATCCCGGTGCGGCAACAATAGCATCTTCCACAAACTTTTGCGTTTCGCTCACTGTGTGAGTGGCTGCAAAGGTACGACTTTTAAATAAGGTCTGAGATATTTTTAATGCATTTTCACGTTCTTCTGCCGACAGCCGAGCATTCCGGCTGCTCAAAGCCAGCCCATCCTCTTCACGGACAATGGGACAACCTACAATTTCAAGATCGAACTGCATCTGGCGAACCATCTCATGGATGATGGCCAACTGCTGAAAATCTTTTTCACCAAAATATGCGCGATGTGGTTTTACTGCTTCAAACAGTTTACTTACGATCTGGCATACCCCGTTAAAGTGTCCCGGACGGAAAGCACCCTCCATCACAGTATCCAGAGGAGCATAACTGAATTGGCGGGTATCCGGTTCCGGATACATTTCTTCCACCGAAGGAGCAAAAGTATAAGTCGCTCCGCAAGCCTCGAGTAATTTGCAATCGGCATCCAACGTACGGGGATACTTTACAAGGTCATTTTTATCATTAAACTGGGTAGGGTTCACAAAAACACTCACCACCGTTACTTCATTCTCGTTTACACTACGTTTTACAAGAGATGCGTGCCCTGCATGCAAAGCACCCATAGTAGGTACCAAACCTACCTTTTTACCCTGGGCTTTCAAAACCGACAGTTCAGCCTGCAAGTCCTTGATCGTATGTATTACTTTCATTTTAATTGGTTTATGATTCTTAGTCGTTTGAAAAACGGTGCAAAATAAACCATAATTTACCATATAAAGAAGAAATATCGTAAATTAATGCAAAAGATACCGAAGTAGGAACCTTAACAACCAGACGGTTTACAACTGAAAGACAAGCACTTAACAATTCATAAGGAATTATACCGCCCGAGAACTTGCTTTAATGCCCGTTTTTTTTTATATCTTTGCAGAATATTTACGAGAACGATTGTTATTATGACAAAGGCTAACAAGGTTTTATTTATTACACAAGAGATTACTCCTTACGTTTCAGAATCCGAGATGGCCAATATAGGCAGACATCTACCACAAGCTATCCAGGAAAAAGGCAGAGAAATCAGAACATTCATGCCCAAATGGGGAAATATCAACGAACGCAGAAATCAATTGCACGAAGTGATACGACTCTCCGGTATGAACCTGATTATCGATGACACCGACCATCCTCTTATCATCAAAGTAGCTTCCATCCAGTCAGCACGTATGCAGGTTTATTTTATCGACAACGATGATTACTTCCAGAACCGGCTACAAACAGCAGACGAAAACGGAGTAGAATACGATGATAACGACAGCCGGGCTATTTTTTATGCAAGAGGAGTGTTGGAAACGGTAAAGAAACTGCGTTGGTGTCCGGATGTGATTCACTGTCACGGCTGGATGACTGCTCTGGCTCCTTTATATATCAAAAAAGCGTATAAAGACGAACCTTCGTTCCGTGATGCGAAAGTGGTATTCTCCGTATACGAGGATGATTTCAAAGGTACGTTCAACCCTGATTTCGCAACTAAACTGATGCTGAAAGGCATTAATAAAAAGGATGTGGCTACTTTGAAAGATCCGGTAGATTACGCTACACTTTGCAAATTGGCTGTTGATTACTCAGACGGAGTAGTACAGAATAGCGAACATGTAAATGAAGAAGTCATGAACTATGCCCGTCAATCGGGTAAATTGGTTCTTGACTATCAGGCTCCCGACGCTCTTGCAGACGCTTGCAACAGCTTCTACGATCAGGTGTGGGAAACTGAACAAAAATAATAAGAACCAAGATACGACGATCATGAAAGCAAAATATGTATGGGTGGCACTGCTTGCCTTGACTTTCTTCGGGTGTGATGATAATACAGGTACTCTCGGACTGGGAATGCTTCCGGAAAGCGACCAAAATATCAATGGAAGATACACCACTTACGAGTTGACTACAAATTCCGATTTATCAGGTCCTGTTTTTGCCAAAACCAGCGTAGGTTATGTCGGTAAATTCACCGATAAGGAGTTCGGAGATTACGAAGCCAGTTTCCTCGCACAATTGAATAGTCCGGATGGAATTTCCTTTCCCTCGGTTTACGATCCGGAAACCAATCCCAAAGGTGTTATGGCAGGAGACTCTATCCACACTGCTGAATTGATATTGTACTATCAAAGCTATTTTGGCGATTCTATAAGCCCGTGCCGTATGACTGTGTACGAACTGGACAAAAACCTAACCCAGAATTATTATACAGACATAAACCCATTGGAATATTATAATCCGAACAACTTACTTGCACGGAAAGCCTACACTGCGGTCGATCAATCACTCAGTGATTCCATCAGAAAAACTGAGAATTTTTATCCCAATGTCCGTCTGACGTCTGAGGAGATTACTAATTTAGGTAAAAAGATTTATCGATTAAACAGAAATCATCCTGAATATTTCAAAAGTTCGGAAGCTTTTATCAACAATGTGTTCAAAGGTATTTATGCCAAAAATGATTATGGTAACGGAACAGTTCTTTATGTTGACCAAATCAACCTGAACGTTGTAATCAGATGCCACGAAAAAGACAGTTTAGGAAATAACCTGAAGAAAAAAGACGGTACTGATTCTCTGTACTACACAACCCGTACTTTCGCTACAACAAAAGAGGTTATTCAAGCCAACAAGTTTACGAACTCCGCTAAGTTAGAGGAAATAGCCAAAAAGACTGATTGTACTTATCTGAAATCTCCGGCGGGTATCTTCACTCAAGCTACATTGCCCATCAACAAGATTTATGAGGAATTAAGCAACGACACCATTAATGCAGTGAAGTTGACTTTCAACAACTATAACCAAGTAGATAATGGGCAATTCAGCATGCAAGCACCTACATATGTGCTGTTATTGCGTGAAAAAGAACGGCAAAGTTTCTTTGAGGAGAATAAACTTACAGATAATATCACTTCTTATCTGGCGGTACACAATGCAACAATTAACAGTAAACCTACAACCAATCAGTATGTGTTTACCAATTTGACTCGTCTGATCAACACTTGTGTCAACGAAAAGCTGGAGGCCAAGAAAAAAGCTGGAGCCAGTTGGAATGAAGTAGCTTGGGAAGCTGAAAACCCGGATTGGAACAAAGTAGTACTTATTCCGGTACTTGTACAGTATGACAGTTCTTCCAACAAGAACATGATCAGTATTCAGCACGATTTACAACCGGGATATGTAAAACTGGAAGGTGGCCAGAATGGTCCAAAACTGAAGTTAGAAGTGACATACACCAACTTCAACGGTAAATAATAACAAGAGATTTTCATTATATAATCAGGGCGGTGTAAATAGTTTTCCCTTTACACCGCCCTGATTGTTTTTTATACGCCCCCTTCCTTTTCATTGATTCTGAGATGAGACAGAAATATAATCATCAAATGCTGCTTCTCCTATAAAAAAAGGGTGGAGAATGTAAATCCTCCGCCCTCTCTATTTGAAAAGCTTTCGCTAAAGCAAACTTGCACTATATTCAATCCTCTTTCTTTGCAGCTGTCTTCTTCGTCGCAGGTTTCTTTGCTGCTGCCTTTTTAGGAGCAGTAGCTTTGGGTTCCGCTTTTGCTTTGGTAGCCTTTGCTGCCTTTGCTTCCAGTTTATCAACCTCCTTATGCAACTCGGCAATTTCTTCTCCCTGATTCTTGATCGTTGTCAACAATGAATTCAACTCTTCATTGTCAATATCTTCAGGATAGAGAGAATTTACACGCTTAATGAAGTCACCCAAAATATTCATATAGTTGGTAAACGCATCATAAGGAGAATCATAAATACCACGATTCAACCCTACACCGGTATTCTTGGTAGTCATAAAGCGGAAGTTATTGCTGGCCTGCAGATAATCCCAATCTTGCTTGATACGGCGATCATCACAGAGATGTACACGCTCGGCCACACTATATAACTTATTGAATGCTTCACGCTGTAGGACATTACCTAACCAACTGCTGGTATCTCTTTCTTCGTCCACCCATGACATCGGATATGGTACGTCCAACTGAGAAACTGATTTCAATTTTGAAACAATCTCCGACGGGGTAGAGAATGTGATTCCTTTTTCTTTTGCACAATACGGAAGAGCTTTCAGGAATTCCAAGATATTGGATGATAACGGCTGAGCCATCCCCAGTGCTTTCAGCTCCATAAAGATATTGATTACTTGCTCTTCTTGTGGCAAAGCATCAATCCAACCAATATATTTATCAGCGAATAACGGATACTCGCTCCAATCGGAATTAGAGAAACGCAGACTGATATCATCAGACAGCTTAAAGTCTCTCAACAGCAGTTTCAGGCTGGGAGCCTGATTGCAATGGTATACATAATGCGGGCTCTTCCAACCCAATATGTGTTTAGCGCCTTCAGTCAGCATACCTTTGAAACCCATGCTTGCTACCGTAGCTCCTATTTCATCCGAATAGATCAGACTGGAATTGCGGAACACTTTCGGTGCTTTACCAAACATCTGTTTCATCTTGTCGCTCTGACGCATCACTTCTTCACGGAAACAGTCTTCATTGGCCAATGATGATAACCCATGGGAATATGGCTCGGCCAAAAATTCGCAGCAGCCTGTATCGTTTAATACATGTAACAAGTCAATTACAGCAGGTGCATGAATTTCGAGTTGTTCCAATGCTACTCCCGAAATAGAAAGAGCTACTTTAAAGGCCCCCCCGGAATTCTTCACCATTTCAATCAATGCATTGAGAGCCGGAATATAAGAACGTTCGGCAACCTCATTTATACCTGTCTCATTGGCATAATCATCATAATAGTAATGATCGGCACCAATGTCGAAGAAGCGGTAACGTTTCAGATGAATAATTTGATGTATCTCAAAATAAAGACAGATTGTTCTCATATCTATATTGTTTTATTGTTTTCCATAATTTTTTATAACCTCGTCGTAGATGCCGCGAACTTTGTAGCCTACATTCTCCCACTTAATTTCATCCACCTCTTTCTTACCTTCATCACGGAGATACTCGTACATAGCCGGATAGGTACAGATAGAATAGATAGCATCCGCCATAGCATGTATGTCCCAGTAATCGGTCTTAATACACTTTTCCAGAATCTCGGCACAACCGGATTGTTTGGAAATAATGCTTGGCACACTACACTGCATGGCCTCTAACGGGGAGATACCAAAAGGTTCGGATACCGAAGGCATAATGTATACATCACTGGCTTTTAGTACCTCGTATACTTGTTTTCCTTTCATAAATCCCGGGAAATGGAAACGGTCCGCAATCCCCCTTTCAGCAGCCAGACGAATCATCTGATCCATCATATCACCGCTACCGGCCATCACAAAACGTACATTCCGCGTACGCTTCAACACCATTGCAGCTGCCTCCACAAAATATTCCGGTCCTTTCTGCATCGTGATACGTCCCAGAAAAGTGACAACCTTTTCTTTCGGATTCTTATTGGGTACAATATCCTGTATCTCTTGTGATAAAGGAGAGACTGCATTGTGCACTGTCGACACTTTCTTCGGGTCTTGGAAATATTTATGAATCACTGTCTGACGAGTCAGTTCACTCACACACATGATGTGATCGGCGTGATCCATACCATTTTTTTCGATGGCATATACAGTTGGATTCACATTGCCACGACTACGGTCGAAATCGGTAGCATGTACATGAATCACCAATGGTTTACCCGATACCTGTTTTGCATGTATTCCTGCCGGATAAGTTAACCAGTCATGTGAGTGGATGATTTCAAACTCCTGCTGGCGTGCTATTACTCCTGCCACAATCGAGTAGTTATTGATTTCTTCGTGCAGGTTATCCGGATAACGCCCAGAAAACTCAATACATCCCAGATCGTTTGCATTCAGATAATTGAAATCAGCATAAATATGATCGCGCAGGTCAAAATATAACTGGGGATCCATGTACGAACCGACACGTCCTTTCACATAATCCCAATCTACATTCCTCCACACAATCGGTGTACTATTCATACCGATTATTCTCAGGAAACTTTGGTCTTCATCCCCCCAAGGTTTGGGAATACAGAACGTAATCTCCATATCCTCTTGTTGAGACATCCCTTTCGTCAAACCATAGCTGGCAGTTCCTAAACCTCCTAAGATATGCGGGGGGAACTCCCATCCAAACATTAAAACTTTCATCTTCGTCCCTCCTCCTATAAATTATATTTAGACAACAGCTTCAAGATACGCAAAATCTCTGCCACATTCATTGCAAACGATACCGCTCCTCTACCTTTGAAAGGCGGGTTTCCATCAAACAATTCAGGCAGTGAACCAACGCAATGGCTGGTCATCTCGTCTTCAAAGCCGATTAACTGGCGTTCTACAAACGAGATACCGCTCATCTTATAGATTCGCAGATAAGCCTCCATGTAGAACCCCATCAACCACGGCCAAGCCGTACCTTGATGATAAGCATAGTCTCTCTGGATCTGAGGACCCACATAATTCGGATTATATCCGCCGCTCTTCGGACTCAATGTTCGGAGTCCCTTCGGAGTAAGTAATTCCTTCGTCACAATATCGAGTACCTGTTTTTTCTGCACCCGATCAAGAGGAGAATAATCGAAGGCAACCGTAAATATCATGTTGGGACGTACGCTCCAGTCCATCATATTTCCGTCTACATAATCCAACAGATATCCATATTCATTGCGGAATACTTCCACAAACGATTTTCCAGTTACTTCAGCCTGTGCATCCAGCGAGTCGGCCAACAGTCCGTTACCACCCTCGCGAACTAAATCGGCAATAAACCGCAAAGCATTATACCACAAAGCATTTATCTCTACAATATAACCCGTGCGTGGAATAACCGGACGCCCGTTTACCGTGGAATTCATCCATGTGATCGCCCTATCTGCACCATTGGCATAAAGCAACCCGTTTTCGTGCAGGAACAGATTATCATGTTTACGCTGACGAATAAAATCAATGATTTCTTCTAACAAAGAACCATATTTGGCACGACATTGTTCACGACTTGTCTCCTTTGCATACTGCTGCAAGGCCCATACAGCCCACAACAATACATCCGGATCATCCATCTCGTATATCTTACAGTCAATCGGTTCACCTTTAATATAGTTACCAATCGCTTTACGGGCTGTCTCCATCACATCTTCAAATTCATCTGTCTCGTCCACAGCAAGCGTCAATCCCGGCAAAGCCACGAACATATCGCGGGCACGGCATTTAAACCAGGGGTATCCGGCCAGAATATAATGGTCATCTTCCTGCTTATTATGGAATTGATGGGCAGAATTCTTCAAACAGTGATAGAAGCTATCACGCGGCGTGCGGTCGGCCACTTCCGCATCAAAAGTTTGCTTTAGCCGACGTGGAGAAATTTCTGAAATACCGGCAGAGAAAATAATACTCTCTCCTTTCTTTATATCAACTTCGAAATATCCGGGAACATAAAGGTCTTCATTGAAGTCATATCCTCTCTCTTGTTCTTTCGGATATTCAATTCCTCTATACCAATTCGGATCAAAGTGGAATTCATTCTTCTTATTCAATTGCATGAATAGTTCCGGATATCCGGGATACATACAAGTTTTAATGCCGTTCTCTACCAATTGATAGTCACGGCTCGCCTGCGAATTCTCGTGTGTATATTCGCGTACACTGCGGAAAGCGAGGAACGGGCGGAAGCGAAGAGTGGTAGCAGAGTGTGCATCGACCAAGGTGTAACGGATCAGGATCCGATTCTCATGATGTACAAAGATTTTTTCTTTACGAAGTATGACTCCTCCCACACGGTAAGTTGTTGCCGGAATATGTTCGCAGTCAAACTCACGGATATACTTATGTCCATTCGGACTAAAGTGATTTCCTTGATACTTATGCAATCCCAGGTTAAACTCCGCACCGTGTTGAATTACCGTTTCATCCAAAGAAGACAGCAGCACATGATTTTCATCGTCCAGATTGGGTACGGGAATCACCAGCAATCCATGATATTTGCGTGTGTTACAATCTACAATCGTTGTACAATGATAAGCTCCTGATTTATTCGTCCGGAGAATCTCCCTTGGTAAAGATTCCTCAAGATTTATCATCAGAGTCTTGTCAAAATGTAAATAACTCATAGTTGTGCATTATTTAAAGGTTAATTATTTCGGTTATCATAGTATATAATATAAGTATGATGCCCAAAAATACGAATTAAAGGTAAAAAACAAAATAAAAAGGAACTTTATTTTTTATTTTCAAGGCAAATATTCGTAGCATTGTATAAAATTTAAAGAAATATGCCAATATGAAGTCAGATGTTCGACGAATCCTGATAGCGATGGTGCTTCCTATGTTCCTAATTTTTATCCTTTATACAATAAAAGTTTTAGAGGTGGGCATGGACTGGGACTTTACCAGATTAGGAGTATACCCATTGTCAAAAAAAGGGATGTTTGGTATTTTCGCGCATCCTCTTATACACAGTGGCTTCAAACATTTACTGGCCAACACTTTACCTCTATTCTTCCTGTCATGGTGTCTTTTTTACTTTTACAGGAACATTGCACCTCTGATTTTTTTTATCATCTGGATAGGATGCGGAACCATCACGTTCCTTATCGGTAAGCCCGGTTGGCATATCGGGGCCAGCGGCATTATTTACGGTTTGGCTTTTTTTCTTTTCTTCAGCGGACTCTTACGAAAATATGTCCCCCTGATTGCGATCTCTCTTTTAGTAACATTCCTCTATGGTGGACTGGTGTGGAATATGCTTCCTTATTTCGCACCATCGGGTACTTCGTGGGAGGGACATCTGAGTGGAGCTGTCACCGGTACCATCTGTGCCCTTGCTTTTATGAATCATGGTCCACAAAAGCCTGAACCATTCGCAAATGAAGAGGAATAGGAGGAGGTTGCCAATGAAGCAAATGAAACCGATAACGACAAAATCAATAGCGACGAAACGGACCAAAAAGACACAGAGTGTGAAAAAGAATAGTTTTTCACCCCGGTTTCTACAACAGATTAATGGGGATACCTATTACTTCTGTAATGCAGCAATCAATAATGTGATATTGGCGGTAAACAATCTGACAGAAATAGCCAACAGAATGATACCAAAGAATTTACGAATAATATAGATGCCTCCCTTGCCCAAAAAGCGTTCCACACGTCCTGTCATACTGACAACGAAATACACCCACAACATATTCAGGATCAAAGCGATCACAATATTGATACTGGCATATTCGGCCCGCAAAGAAAGCAATGTAGTAAATGCACCGGCACCTGCCAGCAGAGGGAATACCAAAGGTACAAGCGTAGCCTCTTTTATCGGTCCCTGGTTCTTAAAGATTTCCACATCCAGAATCATCTCCAAAGACATCAGGAAGATAACAAATGCTCCCGCCACGGCAAAGGACTCAATATCAACATGGAACAGTTTCAGCATAAAGTCACCGGCATAAAAAAAGCCAATCATTAATGCAAACGAAATAACGGTCGCTTTCGTGGCATTCACATCTTTTCCCTTCTCCTTCAGATTGATGATAATAGGAATAGAACCAATAATATCAATCACAGCAAAAAGCACGATAAACGCACTGACCATCTGTTGAAAATTAAAGTTTGCAAACATGACTTCCTCCTTTTTCCCGCAAATATACTTCATTTTTATGCATCTCGCAAGAGATTGTTTTAGGTAATCACTACCATCTTTAAGAAATAATAAAAAAAACAAAAAGAAGGGGAAGATGGTTTCAGTCAACCCCTATTATCGTTACATTTGCCTTCAAATTAGAAGATTACGATATATGGAAACCATGTTCGACACCTTGTTACAACTCCCCCTGTTTCAGGGACTTTGTCATGAGGATTTCACAAATATATTAGAAAAAGTAAAACTTCATTTCACCCGTCATAAAGCAGGAGAACCGTTGATAAAAAGTGGTGAAGTATGTGACCAGTTACTTTTTTTGCTAAAAGGTAAGCTCTCTTCCGTCACCGTATCGGAAGACGAGACATTGACTGTCATAGAGTATTTCGAAGCTCCTGCCGTATTGGAACCTTACTCCATGTTTGGAATGAACACCCGGTATATATCTACCTACATTCCTCATAATGAAGAAGCACAAATGGTAAGCATCAGCAAATCATTCGTTATGGGTGAACTGTTCAAATACGATATTTTCCGCCTCAACTATATGAATATCGTCAGCAATCGTGCACAGAACCTTTACACTCGTTTGTGGGATAGAGCTCCCAAGGACATTGAAGATAAAATAATACGTTTCATATTGGCCCATATCGAAAGAATGACAGGTGAAAAACTGTTTAAAGTGAAAATGGATGATCTGGCACGCATACTGGATGATACTCGCCTGAACGTATCAAAAGCCCTCAACGGATTGCAGGAATTAAATCTGCTGGAACTCCACCGGAAAGAAATCCGCATACCCGACTTAGCACTCCTGACAGAGTGGAACGAAAAACGATAAAGAGTCGGTGCCAATCCCTCTATCAGTCGTTTGGTCCCACCTTTGTCATTACCCTCACACTATCCTTGCGAACAGTTGCTCTACAGGCATTGTGCTCCGACAAACGATAAACCACGATTTGCCTGTCGAGTCTCTGAAAAACGAGTCCCGATCCTTCTAAAACCTTCTCCATCACTCTTTGGATAGGTTCTTCCGAAACACAAATACTTATTTCCTTATGAATCTCGGTGTCTATATCGCAAGCCCACGCAAAGACAAAATCACTCTTTTGCTCGATTTCATCAAAAACCCGGATGATCGGCACACGTCTCAGATTAAAAGAAAATTTCCAGTCCGGCATCTTAACATCCTCTGACGATAAAGCTGCCCCATTACAGCACATAATGAAAATAAAGCCAAACAATACTCTATATTTTATTCTCTGTTTATCAATGTTTTCAGTTCTTACTATACGTTCTCTTTTCATGCTTTGTTCCAGTTGTTATAATACTAATTTCAGGCCATTGCATCCCTTCCCGGAGGGCATAACCATGCTTCCCGGCTCTGATATGTAGTCGTGTGTGTAAGTTAGAGGAAGGATATCACTCTATCCTTTTTGTGGGGGTTGTGTGTGTGCGTGTGTCATAGTGTTCAGTGTCATTCCATAGGCTCTACCATTTTATGGGTTCTCAGATATAAAAATAGTCCGCTCTTCTTTCCTGTAATCAGTAGAATACAGCAATGATATAGTCGTCAATACATTATCAATATTATCGGATAAATAGATCTTTCCCGAACATCTCTTACCGGTCAGTTGCTTCTTGTCACCGAAGTTAAACGACAGATTATAATATCGTCCTATCCGATTCAGTACATCCACCATATTGGCATCATCCAATTCCAAATAACCTTCCTTCCAACAGGTATATCTGGAGGCACTAACTTTTCTTTTTTCACATTGCTTCCCATCGTAGAGCACTTTTTCATTTGCTTTCATGCGTATCTCAGGACCGGACTCCGGCCGAAATCCGACTATGCCGTCCACAAGTACACACGAAGGAACCGCCTCGTCTTCATAAGCCGATACATTAAATCGGGTGCCATATACCTGCACATCGAAATGTGCCGTATGCACTATGAAAGGCTTCTTGCTATCTGCGGCTACTTCGGCATACATTTCGCCTTTCAGGCTCACTTCCCTCTTCTCTCCCGAGAAATGGGTAGGAAACTTAAGAACAGAACCGGAATTCAACCAGATTTCTGTTCCGTCCTCCAGCTTCACCTTCGACCGTTTACCGTAAGGAACCACCAACTCATTGACCTCATTCTGTTCCATCCTGATCTTTTCTTGCCCGCTGTTGGGGTGGTAGACCATGGCTGATCCATCCTTACTCAAGAGCAGGTGCACATTTTGCCGGAACGAAGTTATACTGTCGCCACTTACCAGACGGATATCTTCTGATTTCAAAGGTTGCCAGACAATCTCCGCTTTTTGTTCAGTAACAGGCGTTACCGGTTCCACTCTCTCATAACGATTCAAATAAGAAATGATTCCTAATGCAATAACGATGCACACGGATATACCATAATAAGCGCCCCTCCTGATGGTTCGTTTCCGTCGCAACATGCGCAGAGAAGCATGGATCCGCTGACGAAGACGCTCATGATCATCTTTCGAGAGGCGCTCCCTGTTCATCCGAACGCTCTTGAATTTTAACCACTGGAAGAATTTCTCTTCATCTTTCAAAGGATCAATATGTCTGCTATCCCGCTTCGTTTTTTCCATTCAGAATAGGTGCTTAAAGAGTTTAATAACACTATTGTCTGCATAGAACACGAACGGGCACAGGTTTCATACCCACTTTTCCCGAATAAAATTTAAATTGGTGCCTTATTTAACCAACATTAATAGAAAGCAAGAGATAGAAGAGCACTAACGTATTATTGTGCTTCAGTTTAAGTAAGGTCCGATAGAGCAGTTTACGACAAGCAGGAACACTGATTTGCATGATCTCCGCAATTTCCTCATAGGAACATTCCTGCATGTAGCGTAAATAAATAATCTCGCGTTGGCGTTCGGTCAGCACACTCAGAATTTCATCGACTTTCTGTGACACTTCCGCCTGTTCTTCCGCCGCGATCATTTCATCCTCCACGGTGATTTTGATTCTGTATGGAAGTTCATCGGTAATCTCACCGGTAAGAACCTCCGAATAGTTCCGTTTAAGTTTATAGGTGTCAATCAATTGGTTTCGCAGGGCACGCAACAAGTAAAATTTAGGATTCTGTATCTCCTGAACATCCTTCTCACGAATACATACCCTGCAAAACACGTCATGAATGGCATCCATCGCTGCCTGTTTATCAAACCCGAATCCTAAAGCATACGAAAACAAGTCGTCGACATAGTCCTTATACAGACTATCAACCGTATGTTTCGTTCTCTCTTTTTCTTCCAGGTTTTCTTTTTTTGGCAGCATTGTATAAAGTTTGTAAATGATAAATTTAGCTTTTCAGAGCCTGTATGATATCTTCCAGCAGGTCATCAGTCCGTTCCAGCCCCACCGAAAGGCGAATGGTTTTCTGACTGATGTCCATATCCCGGCGCTGCTCCTCGGTAAACGAACCGTAGATTGTGCTTGCCGGATGGATAGCTAACGTTTTATTATCAAATAAGTTCGTGGCCCTACGTATGATTCTCAACCGATTTATGAAACGAAAACATATTTCACGCGATGGAAGGTCGAACGTCAACATCGCGCCCGGAAGAGAACCAAACTGCCGGATACTTAATTCATAAAACGGATTGGTCTCCAAGCCGGTATAATTCACCGACTCAACCTCCGGCAGTTCTTGCAAACACCGTGCCAGTTTCAAACATGTTTCCGCCTGCCGGGCAAACCGGACTTCCATTGTTTCAAGCCCGAGTGTCTGCATATAAGCTACCTGGGGAGTCATGTATGCTCCGAGATTACGATGAATCTCCCTACGGAGTTTGGCGGTAAAAGCCTCCTTCCCGGTATCTGTACTCAAAGCTGCCAACTTACCGGAATGCCCCCAATCAAAGGTGCCATAGTCAATTATCAGTCCTCCAATGCAGGTAGCACCTCCCGAAATATATTTCGTACTGGACACAATCTCAATATCGACTCCGAAATCCGCCGCACGAAACACATGGAAAGGAACTGCCGTTGTATCTGCCAGCAATGGTACTCCGGCACTATGGACAATACCGGCAAGGGCTTTCAAATCGGCCACTTCCAGCTGCGGATTGGTAATAACCTCCAGAAAAAGCGCGCAAGTATTTTCATCGATCTGCCTCTCCACTTCTTCAAGGCATGTCAGGTCACAGAAACGTACTTCTACCCCAAAAGCTCCTAACGTACTTTTCAGGAATGAATAGGTATTGCCGAATAAATGCGCCGAAGTCACGATATTAGCTCCTGCACTTGCCAAAGTGATCAGAGCATTGCTGATGGCAGCCATTCCGGAATTCAACGCCGTCACGCTCAGCGCACCGGTCACAGCCTGTACACGTTGCTCGAAGTACTGCACCGTAGGGTTTGTAATTCGTGAATAAGCATGTCCGGCTGTCCGTCCACAGAAAGCAGCTTCCATCTCTTCAGCAGTTTCAAATTCATAAGCAGCAGTATGATATACCGGCATGGAAAGAGAATGATGTGCATCCTCTTTCTCAAAAGGAGTATGCAGTATTTGTGTCTCGAAACTATTTTTTTTCATCCTGAAAGTCTTTTTATATAAATTCCACAAATTATGCTATTGTGTCATGCTTCTTCCCGTATGCCTGCTTTATCTGATCCAGTGCCTGCTCCAGCACACTCCGCGGACAAGCCACGTTAAGACGCATAAATCCTTCTCCCTCTTTACCAAACATTGCACCATCGTTCAGTGCCAGATGTGCATCATCAACAAAGAAACTTACTAATTCTTTCTGCGACAGTCCCAGTTCGCGACAGTCCAGGAAAATCAAGTAAGAAGCCTGGGGACGAATCATCCGTATTGCAGGGATATTCGCTTTCAGATACTCGTCCGTAAAATCAATATTTCCCTGAATGTATTCCAACACCTGATCCAACCACTCCGTTCCATTACTATAAGCAGCGGCCACTCCAAGATAAGCAAACAAATGTCCTTCACTGAACTCACTGGCCTCCATATACGCCTGGAAACGACGACGAATGTCTTCATCCTCTATAATACAGTACGAACTGGCAAGTCCCGGCATGTTGAAAGCTTTACTGGGCGACATAAACACGAGTGAATTCCGACGGGCTTTCTCCGATACCAACGCAAAAGTGGGATGCGTATATCCGGGCAATGTCAGGTCGGCATGGATTTCGTCCGAAATGACCAAAACCTGATTCTCATAACAGATTTCCGCAATCTCAGCCAACTCTTCCCGGGTCCATACACGTCCTCCCGGATTATGCGGATTACTAAGGATCAGTATTTTGCATCCTTTCACATCGGTACGGAAACGTTCGAAATCGATCTGATACTGTCCATCTTCCAAAACCAACGGGCTATAGACCACTTCCCGATGATTATGTTCCGTTACCAGAAAAAACGGATGGTAGACAGGAGGCATCACCATCACCCGATCGCCCGGAGCAGTGAAACATTGCAAAGCAAAAGCCAGTCCACGCACAATTCCCGGAGTAAATGTCAGCATCTCCCGGGTAATATTCCACCCATGGCGTTCTTTCTGCCAATTGATAATGGATGTATACCAGGCTTCGCAGGCAAAAGTGTATCCCAACACTTCATGATCCAACCGGCGACGGATAGCTTCTATCACAAAAGGTGGAGTACGGAAATCCATGTCGGCCACCCACATCGGAAGCAAGTCATTTCGTCCCCAACGTTCCGGCACTGCGTCATACTTCACCGAGTCTGTCCCCCGGCGTTCTATCACTTCATCAAAGTTATATTTCATAAGGGTTCTCTTTTTAAGTTCAGCCTGCAAATGTACAATTCATCTGTTTCATAATGAAACCAAATGAGCTATTTTAGCAGACAGCAGTTAAAATTTACCATCATTGTGGTATTCAGTTACTCTATATCAGGCTTTTTCAGTACATTTGTGCTCCATTAAAGAAAAGACGTATGATAAAAGCCCTGTTTTTTGATATAGACGGGACGTTGGTTAGTTTCAACACGCACGAAATTCCTTCGTCTGCCCTCTCGGCCATAACCGAAGCCAAAGCTAAAGGAATTAAGATTTTCATTGCTACCGGACGTCCGAAAGCGATTATTAACAACCTGTCGGCTCTCCAGAAACAAAGTTTGATAGACGGTTACATCACCATGAACGGAGGATACTGCTTTGTAGGAGATGAAGTGATTTACAAACATTCCATCCCGGCAGAAGATGTCAAGACACTTGCTGCCCTTTCGGACGAGAAAGGTTTTCCCTGCATCTTTGTCGCCGAACATACCGTAGCCGTCTGCAACCCCAACGAACTGGTAAACCAAATTTTCCACGAGTTCCTGCATGTAGACATCCTGCCCGTCCAGACTACTGCCGAAGCTACCCAAACCGAAATCTTCCAGATGACCCCGTTCATCACCACCGAAGACGAAAAAAACATATTGCCTTTACTCCCGCACTGCGAGTCCGGACGTTGGTTTCCGGCATTCACAGATGTTGTGGCAAAAGGTATCCGTAAGCAAAAAGGGATAGACGAAATCATCCGCCATTTCGGCATCCGCCTGGAAGAGACAATGGCATTCGGTGACGGAGGCAACGACATCAGCATGCTGCGCCATGCAGCCATTGGAGTGGCCATGGGCAACGCAAACGACGAAGTCAAAGAGGCAGCCGATTATGTGACTGCATCGGTGGACGAAGACGGCATACAAAAAGCATTAAAACATTTCGGTATCATCTGACGTGGAATTTACTATAGACACTGGCAATAAAGAATTTCAGGATGCACTGAACCTGATTCAGTACACCCGGCAATCGGTTTTCCTCACCGGAAAAGCGGGGACGGGTAAATCGACTTTCCTGAAGTATATCTGCAAGAACACCAAGAAAAAGCATATCGTACTGGCCCCCACCGGCATCGCCGCCATTAATGCCGGTGGCAGTACTTTACACAGTTTCTTCAAGCTCCCCTTCCATCCATTGCTGCCCGACGACCCCAACCTAAGCCTGCAACGGGGACGTATCCACGAATTCTTCAAGTATACCAAGCCCCATCGGAAGCTGTTGGAACAGGTAGAGTTGGTCATTATCGACGAGATATCGATGGTGCGGGCAGATATGATTGATGCCGTAGACCGCATCCTGCGAGTATACAGCCGCAACCTGCGTGACCCATTCGGCGGGAAACAGGTTTTACTGGTGGGCGATGTATTCCAGCTGGAACCGGTGATCAAAGGAGACGAACGAGAAATTATCAACCGCTTCTATCCCACTCCTTACTTTTTTTCGGCACGGGTTTTCAACGAAATAGAGTTGGTATCCATCGAATTGCAAAAGGTATACCGGCAGTCGGACGCGGTTTTTGTCAGCGTACTCGATCACATTCGCAGCGGAGCTGCCGGAGCCGCCGACCTTCAGTTGCTCAATACCCGTTATGGCGCTCCCATCGATGCCTCGGAAGAGGATATGTACATCACCCTTGCCACCCGTCGCGATACGGTGGAAACCATCAATGACCGACGGCTTGCCGAACTCCCCGGAGATCCGGTAGTATTCGAAGGCGAAATCAACGGAGATTTTCCCGAAAGCAGCCTGCCGACATCCAAGGACCTGACTTTGAAACCCGGAGCACAGATCATCTTTATCAAGAACGATTTTGAACGCCGCTGGGTAAACGGGACCATCGGTGTAGTAAGCGGAATCGATAACGACGGTATCATCTATGTCATCACCGATGACGGTAAAGAGTGCGATGTCCACCGTGAATCATGGCGAAACATTCGCTATAAGTACAATGAAGAAAAGAAAGAGATCGAAGAAGAAGAGTTAGGCACCTTCACTCAATATCCCATTCGGCTGGCATGGGCCATCACCGTACACAAAAGTCAGGGATTGACCTTCAGTCGCGTAGTTATCGACTTCACCGGCGGAGTGTTCGCCGGAGGACAGGCATACGTAGCTCTCAGCCGTTGTACCTCGCTCGAAGGCATTCAATTAAAAAAGCCTGTCAGCCGTGCCGACATCTTTGTCCGTCCCGAAATCGTAAGTTTTTCCGGAAGGTTCAATAACCGGCAAGCTATCGACAAAGCTCTGAAACAGGCACAAGCCGATGTGCAATATGCCGCAGCTGCCCGTGCTTTCGACAAAGGAGATTTCGAAGCGTGTCTTGAACAGTTTTTCTTGGCCATCCACTCCCGTTACGACATAGAAAAGCCTACCGCCCGGAGACTGATCCGCCGGAAACTAGGTGTCATCAACCTGTTGCGTGAACAGAAAAGGAAGTTACAGGAACAAATGGCCGCACAGCAAAAAAGTCTGCAAAAGTACGCACGGGAATATCTGCTGATGGGCAACGAATGCATCACCCAGGCACATGATACCCGGGCTGCACTGGCCAATTACGACAAAGCAATCGAACTTTATCCCGAATACACCGATGCATGGATACGGAAAGGAATCACACTTTTCAACGAGAAAGAGTTCTTTGATGCCGAGAGTTGCCTGAACCGGGCAGTCAGTCTTCGTCCGACAGATTTCAAGGCACTCTACAACCGGGGCAAACTCCGTCTGAAAACAGAGAATACGGAAGGCGCCTTGGCCGATCTTGACAAAGCAACCACCTTGAAACCAGAACATCCGGGTGCACACGAACTTTTTGGAGATGCACTGCTGAAGGTGGGAAAAGAAACAGAAGCGGCCATACAATGGCGAATCGCAGAAGAATTACGAAAAAAGAAGAAATAAGATAAGTTCATTTCTGCAATGGTCTTGAAGTCGATTCACCACAGAGTAACACGGAACTTCACAGAGTTTTAATCTTTTATTATAGGTACTTAAAATTTCTGTGAGACTCCGTGTTACTCTGTGGTGAGCTTAACTTGCTCCTATCCAAACATAATCCATCATCACCTTGGACTTCTCGTCTTTTATTATTAACTTTGTTACCACTATCAACCTAACAACCAGTGCAATTATGAAAAAAGGACTCAAAATTACAACAATCGTCATCGGTGTCATCCTGATACTGATGTTTCTCCTTCCTTTTGCCTTCCGTGGCAAAATTGAAGGTATCGTAAAAGCCGAAGGAAACAAAATGCTGAACGCCCGGTTCGATTTCAGCAGCCTCGACATCAGTCTGTTCCGTAATTTCCCGAAAGCTTCCGTTACCCTAAACGATTTTTGGCTGAAAGGAACAGGAGCGTTTGAAAACGACACGCTGGTGAAAGCCGGTGAAGTTACTGCCGCCATTAACCTGTTTTCGCTCTTCGGAGACAGCGGATACGATGTTTCCAAAGTATCTGTCACAGATACCTGGCTATATGCCATCGTACTTCCTGACGGCAAAGCCAACTGGGATATCATGAAACCCGATTCAGCCACCGTCAGCGAGACATCGGAGAGCAGCGAATCTTCTCCCTTCCGGGTTAAACTTCAGCGCTTTGTTATCAAGAACATGAATGTGGTGTATGACGACCGGCAGTCCGTCATGTATGCCGACATACACAATTTCAATGCGCTTTGCTCGGGCGACCTGGGCAGCGACCAGACTTTGCTCAATTTAGAAGCAGAGACCGAAGCCCTGACTTATAAGATGAATGGTATTCCCTTCCTCTCACAAGCCAACATCTATGCCAAAATGGACGTGGACGCTGACCTCGTACATCACAAATTCACACTGAAAAAGAATGAATTTCGCCTCAACGCCATTAAGGCAGGCATCGACGGATGGGTAGAACTGAAAGATCCTGCCATCGACATGGACCTGAAGCTCAATACCAGCGAAGTGGGCTTTAAGGAAATTCTGTCCCTGATACCAGCCATCTACTCCAAAGAATTCAAGAATCTGAAAACAGACGGAACCGCTACCCTCGAAGCCACGGCAAAAGGAGTATTGCAAGGTGATACCGTCCCCCGGTTCGATGTGCGATTATCAGTAAAGAATGCCATGTTCCGTTATCCGTCCCTGCCGGCAGGAGTCGACCAGATCAACATTGACGCACAAGTACGTAACCCGGGAGGTAATATCGACCTGACAGAAATCAACATTCGTCCTTTCAGCTTCCGTCTGGCAAACAACCCGTTTAGCCTGACTGCCGATATAAAGACACCGGTCAGCGATCCGGACTTTACAGCCGAAGCAAAGGGAGTGCTTAATTTAGGAATGATCAAGCAAGTATACCCGTTGGACGACATGGAACTGAATGGCACCATTCGTGCGGATATGAAGATGGGCGGACGCCTTTCGTACATCGAAAAAGAGCAATATGACCGTTTCTCCGCATCGGGTACCATCGCCCTTAGCGACATGAAACTAAAAATGAAAGAGATACCTGATGTAGAAATCAGACAATCCCTGTTCACTTTCACTCCGAAATATCTGCAACTCAGCGAGACCACAGTAGCTATTGGCAAGAACGACCTTACTACCGACAGCCGATTTGAAAATTACATGGGTTATGCTCTGAAAGGCACTACATTGAAAGGTACCTTGAATGTCCGGTCGAACCATCTCAATCTGAACGACTTTATGACAGCCTCAACCGACAGTACCACCCAAACGGCACAGGCAGCTTCGCCCAATGAAGCAGCCAGCCTGATAGAGGTTCCACGCAATATCGATTTCCAGATGGATGCCAACCTGAAAGAGGTATTGTTCGACAAGATGGCCTTTACGAATATGAATGGAAAACTGGTTGTAAAAGACGGAAAAGTGGATATGAAAAACCTGTCGATGAACACCATGGGAGGCAAGGCTATTATGAACGGATATTATTCTACCGCCGACTTAAAAAAACCGGAGATGAATGCGGGGTTCCGCCTGGAGGGACTCAGCTTTGCACAAGCCTACAAAGAATTGAATATGGTACAGCAAATGGCTCCTATTTTCGAGAATCTGAAAGGAAACTTCTCCGGCAACATGCATGTGCAGACTTTGCTCGACAACCGGATGGAGCCCGTCATGGATACGATGCAAGGCAATGGCAGCCTTTCGACCAAAGACCTTAGCCTCAGCGGTGTAAAGGTTATCGACCAGATAGCCGATGCCGTGAAGAAGCCTGAACTCAAAGATATGAAAGTGAAGGACATGACGCTGGACTTCACCATCAAAGAGGGAAGGGTGTCTACCGAACCGTTCGACATTAAGTTAGGAGACTATGTGATGAACCTTTCAGGAAGTACGGGACTTGACCAGAGCATCGACTACTCGGGAAAAATCAAGCTGCCGGCATCAGCGGGTGATATTGCCAAACTGACTACACTCGACCTGAAAATAGGGGGCACTTTCTCTTCGCCCAAAGTTTCACTGGATACGAAAAGCATGACCAACCAGGCAGTGGAAGCAGTCACAGATAAGGCAATAAGCGAAATAGGGAAAAAACTGGGACTGGATTCGGCAACTACGGCCAATAAAGATTCCGTGAAGGAAAAAGTAAAGGAAAAAGCCGTAGAAAAAGCACTTGATTTCTTAAAAAAGAAGATTAAATAACGAACAATTATGATACTCAAACTTTACGAGAAAAACAATAATCCCCAGGACCTGCAACGGATTGTAGACCTGCTGAATGACGGGGGACTGATTATCTATCCCACGGATACCATGTATGCCATCGGTTGCCACGGCCTGAAGGAACGTGCCATCGAGCGCATCTGCCGGATTAAGGAAATAGACCCAAAGAAAAACAATCTCTCTATCATCTGCTACGACCTGAGCAGTATCAGCGAATATGCCAAGGTAGACAATAACATCTTCAAACTGATGAAACGCAACCTGCCTGGTCCCTTCACCTTTATTCTGAACGGAACGAACCGGTTGCCTAAAATCTTCCGTAACCGGAAGGAAGTGGGCATCCGTATGCCGGACAACCACATCATCCGGGAGATCGCGCGTCTGCTGGATGCTCCGATCATGACCACTACCCTGCCTCATGACGAACACGAAGACATAGAGTATATCACTGACCCGGAGCTGATTGACGAGAAGTTCGGTGACCAGGTAGATCTTGTGATCGACGGAGGAATCGGCGGAATCGAACCTTCGACCATCGTAAACTGTACTGACGGAGAGGTAACCATCGTCCGGCAAGGCAAAGGGGAACTGGAAGAAGCCTGACCCCGGCAAACAATTTTCAAATACACGGTGTTAATATATAAAACCTAAACAATAGTATTTGATTATGAAGAAAGTATTATTCCTTGCATTAGTACTGGCCATTGCCACCGCATGCAGCCAAACAAAGGAGTCGTATCTGGACGGCTTCAAGCTTTTTGTCGAAAGCGTACAGAAAAACGCCCAGGACTATACAAAAGCCGACTGGGAAAAAGCTGACGAGCAATTTACGAAGCTAAAAGACAGTTATAACAAATTCAGTGAGCAAATGACCTCGAACGAAAAGGACGAGATAGTAAAACTGGAATCCACTTATGCCGCCCTGAAGCTGAAGAAAATAGGCAATGACTTGAAAGAGGGTGCCAAAGACGCTTTTGAGAAAGCCAAAGACACAGCGAAGGATGCAGCAAAAGATGTGAAAGAAGGTACCCAAAAAGCTGTGAAGAAAGGCGAGAAAGCAATGGAAGGGATCAAAGACGGTCTGAAAGATTAGTCCCGCCCAACCGGGCTTCATGTATCAGACCGATAAAAAGAAGAGGATAGGCCGAAAAAACGATTGACCTATCCTCTTCTTTATTTTTATGCTTATGTATTACTTCAGCAACGATTGCGGATCGAGATGATCTGCTTCGATGTCCTTGAAGTAACGGTAAGTACCTACTTTCAGTTCGGCAGTAGCAGCATCGTCACAAACGATGATACCCTTCTCGTGCATCTGTAACGCACTGATAGTCCACATCTGAGTAATAGCACCTTCTACGGCATGATACAATGCACGTGCTTTGTTGTGGCCGTTTACGATAATCATCACCTCACGGGCAGAAAGCACAGTACCTACTCCGACTGTCAACGAAGTTTTGGGAACCTTGTTGATATCATTATCGAAGAAGCGGGAGTTAGCGATAATCGTATCCGTAGTCAGTGTCTTCTGACGAGTGCGAGAACTCAGTGAAGAACCCGGCTCGTTGAAAGCGATATGACCGTCGGGACCGATACCTCCCATAAACAGGTCGATACCACCATACGATTTGATCTTCTCTTCATAACGTGCACATTCAGCATCCAGATCGGCAGCATTCCCATTCAGAATGTTCGTGTTCTCCGGTTTGATGTCGATATGGCTGAAGAAGTTGTTCCACATAAAAGAATAGTAGCTTTCCGGATGTTCCTTCGGCAGTCCCACATATTCGTCCATGTTGAAAGTAACAACATTCTGGAACGATACGATTCCTTTTTTATTCAGGCCGATCAGTGCCTTATACATACCCAGAGGAGATGATCCGGTGGGGCAACCCAATACGAAAGGTTTTTCCGGAGTAGGATTGGCAGCTTTGATCTTAGCAGCAACATAATGTGCTGCCCATTGAGAAACGGACTGATAGTCCGGCTGAATGATTAGTCTCATGTTCGATTGTTTTTATCAGGTTAATAAATTAGGGGTAACTTATACTCTGTCTTTTTTTAAACGGTCGGCCATGGCACGCGCCAGATTCTCACACTGTTGATAGGTGATATCATTCATGGCCTGTTTCATCTCTACAGGGTCGCCGACCAGTTCGAATTTACTTTTTTCGGCAAACTCAGCCATGCGTTTCACGGCGGCACCGGCCCATGTGAACGAACCGAAATAGCCCAGATAACGTCCTTTCAACTCACGTACCAGTATTTTGGACAGAAGCGACTCTATTTCCGGGAAAATCTGGTTGCTGTAAGTCGGGCTACCGACAATCAATCCTTTGTAACGGAAGATATCGGCAAGGATATAAGAAGGATTGCTCTTGCTGACGTTGTGCATCACGATGTTTTTAATGCCCTGGGCCGACAGTTCGGCAGCAATGGCCTCCGCCATCTGTTCGGTATTGCCATACATGCTTCCGTAAGCAATCACCACACCTTCGTCTGCATCGTAACGGCTCAGTTTATCGTAAATGCCTACCACCTTAGTGATATTTTCAGTCCATACCGGACCGTGTGTAGAGCAAATGGTCGAAATGGGAAGTCCTCCCAGTTTTTGCAAAGCTTTCTGTACGGGCGAACCGTATTTTCCGACGATATTGGAATAATAACGCACCATTTCGCCCCAATAGTGATCGATGTTCATGCGTGTATCCACAAACCCGCCATCCAGCGTACCGAAGCAGCCGAACCCATCACCGGAGAAGAGTACACCATCCGTTTCGTCAAATGTCATCATCGTTTCCGGCCAATGCACCATCGGAGTAAGGTAAAAACGCAGTTTATGACGTCCGAGAGCAAGGAAATCACCATCTTTTATCAGATATTGCTCGCCGGTCACACCATAGAAGCCTTCGATCATTCCGAAAGTCTGCTTATTGCCAACGATTACAATGTCGGGATAGTGCTGTTTAATCAATCGGATAGAACCTGAATGGTCCGGTTCCATGTGATTTATAATCAAATAGTTGATAGGACGGTCGCCTATGATACTTCTAATTTTACGAAGATATACTTCGAAATAGCAAATATCCACTGTATCGATCAGTGCCACCATTTCATCATCAATCAGATAAGAGTTATATGAAACTCCATAGGGTAAAGGCCACATTCCCTCAAAGAGGTGCCTGTTACGGTCGTTAACTCCCACATAATGAACGTTTCCTTTAATTCTTGTTTTCTGTTCCATTCTATATTTTAGTTTAATTAATTACGGGGCACGAGTAACAACACCCAACGGCACTCTAAACTTGCAACTCGTAACTCGCAACTCATTCGCTTCGCAAAAATAGTTCTTTTTTTCTAAACCGAGTATGCCTTTCCCTGATAAGCACCTCTTTCTTTCATTCTTTTTTGCACGCGGGCTGTAAATTCATAATTCTTCAATCCCCAGTCGGGTGCAATCAAGAGTTCTTTAGGTGATTGTGAAACGAACCGTTCGAGTATCAGGTCGGGACGCAGATGTTCCACATAGTCGATTACCAGATCGATATACTCGTCGACACTAAAGAGATGAAAATCTTCGGGATGGAGTTCAAACTCACGTGCCATTTTCGTGCCACGTATCAGCTGCAACTGATGCATTTTGAGAGTGGTCAGGGGCAAACGTGACAACTCTGTCGCCTGGGCTATGATCTCTTCGCGACTCTCTCCCGGAAGACCGAGAATGACGTGCCCCCCGGTTAAAATACCACAAGCTGCGGTCCGTTGAACGGCTTCTACCGTATCGGCATAGGTATGCCCCCGGTTAATGCGTTTGAGTGTAGCATCCCGGGTGGTTTCAATGCCATACTCCACCAAAAGGAAAGAGTGTTTATTCAGCTCTTCCAGATAATGCAGCAGAGGATCCGGCATGCAATCGGGACGTGTACCGATGACCAATCCCACTACACCATCTACGCTCAGAGCTTCTTCGTATTTCCGTTTCAGTCCTTCAAGTTCGTCATAAGTATTGGTATAAGCCTGAAAATAGGCCAGATATTTCATATCCGGATATTTATGGGCAAAGAACTGCTTCCCCTCTTCAAGTTGCCGGGTGACGGATTTCTCCGTTTTGCAGTATTCGGGATTGAATGTCTGGTTATTACAATATGTACAGCCTCCCAGCCCCTTCGTTCCGTCCCGGTTGGGACATGTAAAACCCGCATTGAGAGATATCTTCTGCACCTTGTAAGGAAAATATTTTTTCAGAAAGAAAGTAAACTCGTTGTATAAAGGCATCGGAGCCGATTCAGTCATAGAATATCATATTTTTGCAATTAGTGCAAATATAATAAATCTATTCCGGCTACCGGTCCTTTCTCCATAAGATTTTTATGAAAGGGTGTAGCCATCCGGAGGAAAGGGTGTAGCCCCGGGCACAAAAGGGTGTAGCCATCCGCTTCGTATGGCTACACCCTTCCGTTTATTCCCAGATAGGAGTTATTATAGCTCCAGCCGCTCTTTCAGCAGCTTATATCCGGAGTTACTCACTTTCAGCTTGACCCCATTTTTCAGTAAGAGTTGATAGTTCTCTTTCCCGAAGAGTTCCACCCGTGATATTTGTGTCACGTTTACTATCGTAGAGCGATGTACGCGCACAAATCCGGCCGACGGCAGATGGGCATCGAAGTACTTCATCGTCTGCTCTTTGACATATTGTCCCGAAGGGGTCACTAATGTGACGTAATCGCCACATGCCTGTATGTACAGCAATTCGTCGGTACAGATCAGATGAATATGCGTACCGTCTTTCACCGTGATGCGGTCAATGCATTCCGCCTCTTCCGGCGACGCTTTCTCTTCGCGGCATCCGGCCTGCTTCAGTTCTTCACGAAGGGCTTCTTCTCTTGAAACAGCCTCTTCTAATATCTCCTCCTGAACAGTGCTCAACGACTGCAAACGATACCACAACATCATCACTCCCCAAGCCAATGCTCCGAACAGTATGCGGAAAGGGAGCGTCTCTCCGAAAGACGCATAGACTTGTCCCAGGTTCTGTTCCATCACATATTGCACGGCAAATCCTCCCGCCAGCCAAAAAAGCAGCGCCAGGGCGGCTATCAGCAGATCTGTTTGCAATATGGAGACGAGGCCGATGACATACCATGCCAGATAGGCCAGGAGGCAAAGCAAACCGACGGATAAAAAGCCGTCTATTGCAGCCGGAAGCGTATCAGCTCCGGCATAGCCCCAAAGTAATGCTGTTTGTATCCCTGCTGCGGCAACGGCCAATATCAATGCCGTCATCCACCGTCGGGAAGATTCTTGTATAGGATGTATATCCATGTTTTATTTTCAACTTTTTATTTCAATACCTCCGAATGTCAAGTCGCCCCGGATGACCAATATCCGGTTCTGGTCGATCACACCTCCACCAAAACGTTTGTCTTGACATCCGCCCAGACAGGTGTTACACCGAAACACTACTTTCCAATCGGAAGGCACATAAATTTCTATTCCACCAAATGTACAATCAATATCGAGAAACGTTTCACCTTCGGGAAGGGTCGTACGCCGCAGGTCAATAATCGTCCCGCCAAACGAATTCTGTATCGTCCCGCCTTTAAAGAATTCATCGAGCACCACTTGCCTGATACCGCTGAAGGTATTCTCCGAGTGAAGCACTCCATCCGTAGAGTTATATTGGCTGCTGGCAAAGTTTCCCCTCCGCATCCGTTCGTGCCGGGCACGTTTCGGCCTGAATAAAAAAGCGAGTCCAATAACAATCAATATAATCGGGAAAAGAGTGATATGGACTCCCGCCGGAAACCATCCCAGATGCGGGCTTAATAAATAAGCCCCGATGCCAACCAGAATCAATCCCCGCAGAATCTGACGGCGCAACATAAGGTATACTCCCAAGAGAATCAGAAGCATTTGCCAGGACACCAATAGGTCAAACAGGGCATAAGTAATCCATCCCAGATTACGGGCCAGTAGAAGCACTCCTGCCGTTATAAAAATAAAGGCAATAAAAAACTTACCGTATCTCCGAGCGGGAGATGAAAACTCTTTCTTTTCCATATATCATTTCATTGTTAATTATTTCATTTAATCTTCGTCCACAAAGATAGGTCATTTGCCACCACCCGGAAAGGCTTTTTCGTCAATAACGGTAGCAAAACCGATGAAAGGGGGATAACTCCCGACAAATCCGGAATCATTTCTCACCGATTGCGCACGATCTGAACTGATATATTCATATATCTTTTTTTGTTAGTATTTATTATATGGCCCACCAATCGATTTCAGTCAGTTTTTCGAACACGCTCAAACACCCATGAATAAAGGGATACAGCACTGTTTGAGAGGTGGCTCGGAGGCTGGTCCACTTTCCGTGTCTCCAACGTCCGGGACGAAGCCTCCGTTTCTGCTCTCCGGAGGCTCTGTCTGTACCCGAAAGAGCCTCTGCCCGGAGCCAACAGAGGCTCTGTTTTTTTCGTTTCCGAACGCTATTTCACAGATATTTTAACCCTCTCGTTTTGAAGGCTCACCGTTTATCCTTACCTTTGCCGGCACTATAGAAACAACCTAAAAATCATCTAAAGCCAATGAAAAGAAAATTCATTTTTCTGTTTTTCTGTCTGTGCTGCCTTGCCGGCTTCGCACAAGGAGGCAAAGCGCTCGACCTGAAAGAGATCAACTCAGGCAAGTTCAGTCCCGAAAACATCTATGGTGTGGTTCCCATGCCGGACGGCGAACACTACACACAAAGAAATGCCGAAGGCACACAAATCGTGAAATATTCCTTCCGCACGGGTGAACCGGTGGAAGTGGTATTCGATGTGGCCAAAGCTCGCGAATGTCCTTTCAAGAAATTCGACAGCTATCAGTTTTCACCGGACGGATCAAAAATTCTGATTGCAACGGAAACAACCCCTATCTACCGTCACTCTTATACGGCAGTCCACTATCTGTATCCGGTGAAACGGAACGATAAAGGGGTTACTACCAACAATATCGTAGAAAAACTCTCGGATGGCGGCCCGCAACAAGCTCCGGTATTCTCACCGGACGGCAATCTGGTGGCATTTGTCCGCGACAATAACATCTTCCTGGTGAAGCTCCTGTATGGCAACAGCGAATCGCAGGTGACGGAAGACGGCAAACTGAACAGCGTGCTGAACGGTATTCCCGATTGGGTATATGAAGAAGAGTTCGGTTTCAACCGTGCCCTGGAGTTCAATGCCGACAATACCATGCTGGCTTATGTCCGCTTCGACGAGTCGGAAGTGCCATCATACACCTTCCCGCTGTTTGCCGGCGAGGCTCCACGCAACAATGCGTTGCAGGACTACCCGGGCGAATATACGTACAAATATCCCAAGGCAGGTTATCCCAACTCTAAGGTATCGGTACATACGTTCGACATCAAATCAAAAGTGACCCGTCAGGTAAAACTGCCGATAGACGCCGATGGTTATATCCCACGCATCCGTTTCACACAAGATCCGAACAAACTGGCCATTATGACGCTGAACCGTCATCAAAACCGCTTCGACATGTATTTTGCCGATCCCCGCAGTACAGTATGCAAGCTGGCTTTACGTGATGAATCTCCTTATTACATCAACGAGAACGTATTCGACAACATCCGGTTCTATCCGGACAATTTCAGTTTTGTAAGCGACAAGAGCGGATATCCGCACCTGTACTGGTATAGCATGAACGGCAATCTGATTAAGCAGGTGACCAGCGGCAATTATGAAGTAAAAAGCTTCATCGGATGGAATCCGGATACCAACGAGTTTTATTACACCAGCAACGAAGAGAGTCCGATGCGCCAGGCTGTATACAAGATAGACCGTAAAGGCAAGAAGGTGAAACTGAGCAATCAGCAAGGAACCAACAGCCCGATCTTCAGCAGTTCGATGAAATATTTTATGAACAAGTTTACCAGCCTCGATACTCCGATGCTGATTACACTGAATGACAATACGGGTAAAGTATTGAAAACTCTGGTGACCAATGATAAACTGAAAGAAAAGTTAGCCGGATATGCCATACCGCAAAAGGAATTCTTCACTTTCAAGACCACAGAAGGAGTGGACCTGAACGGATGGGTGATGAAACCAGTGAACTTCGATCCCTCAAAACGCTATCCGGTACTGATGTTCCAGTATAGCGGTCCGGGTTCGCAACAGGTTCTGGACAAATGGGGAATCAGCTGGGAAACATACATGGCAAGTCTTGGCTACGTAGTGGCTTGTGTGGACGGTCGCGGCACAGGAGGCCGTGGAAGTGAATTCCAGAAGTGCACCTATCTGAACCTGGGCGTAAAAGAGGCAAAAGACCAAGTGGAAGCCGCCAAATATCTGGGTGGCCTGCCTTATGTGGACAAAGGACGCATCGGTATTTGGGGATGGAGCTTCGGCGGATACATGACCATCATGAGTATGAGCGAAGGTACACCGGTATTTAAAGCCGGAGTCGCTGTTGCCGCACCTACAGACTGGAAATATTACGATACTGTATATACCGAACGCTTCATGCGTACTCCGAAAGAAAATGCCGAAGGCTACAAAGCTGCTTCAGCATTCAGTCGTGCAGACAACTTGCATGGAAACCTGCTTTTGGTACACGGTATGGCAGATGACAACGTTCACTTCCAGAACTGTACCGAATATGCTGAACACCTGGTGCAGCTTGGAAAACAGTTCGACATGCAGGTATATACCAACCGGAATCACGGCATTTATGGCGGAAATACTCGGAACCATCTGTATACGAGGTTAACGAACTTTTTCCTGAACAATTTATAAGAAATCGTTCGAAGAGATGTCAGAGTTCACCACAGATTACACAGATTAACACAGATTATTCATGTTGATAATCAACGATTTGAAAACTAATTCTGTGTTAATCTGTGTAATCTGTGGTGAATATAACTTTTGAGACAGCCTCTCTATCATTAAACAAAACAGTACTATCATATGGGAAACGATCAACGGGTACGCAAACCCGAATGGCTTAAGATCAGTATCGGAGCCAACGAACGCTATACGGAAACCAAACGTATTGTCGAATCGCACTGCCTGCACACCATTTGCAGCAGCGGGCGCTGCCCTAACATGGGCGAGTGCTGGGGAAAAGGTACGGCCACGTTCATGATTGCCGGTGACATCTGTACCCGCAGTTGTAAATTCTGTAATACCCGGACCGGGCGTCCTTTGCCTCTGGACCCCGACGAACCGTTGCACGTTGCAGAATCGGTTGCCTTGATGAAGCTCTCACATGCAGTCATCACATCGGTGGACCGCGATGATCTACCCGACCTGGGCGCTGCCCATTGGGCGCAAACAATTCGTGAAATCAAACGCCTGAATCCGGAAACGACCACCGAAGTACTGATCCCCGACTTCCAGGGGCGCAAAGAACTGGTTACCCAAGTGATAGAAGCCGGTCCGGAAATCATTTCCCACAATATGGAAACCGTAAAACGTATCAGCCCACAAGTGCGTAGTGCGGCCAATTATCACACCAGCCTGGAGGTGATCCGTCAGATAGCCGAGAGCGGTACAACAGCCAAATCGGGTATTATGGTCGGTTTGGGCGAAACTCCTGCCGAAGTGGAGGAGTTAATGGACAACTTGATTGCCGTCGGTTGCAAAATCCTCACCATCGGACAATACCTGCAACCGACCCATAAACACTATCCGGTTGTGGCATACATTACCCCGGAACAATTCGCCATCTATAAAGAAACAGGGCTCAAAAAGGGATTCGAACAAGTAGAAAGCGCACCATTAGTACGTTCATCATATCATGCGGAGAAACATATCCGATTTAATAAGAAGTAGTAAGAACATAACAGGCTCCTTGTTTGTTTTACAAGTAAACGGCAAAATAATACAATAAAAAACATATGGGTAACAAAGGAGTACTTTCTTCCGCATTTAATATGTCATTGGGCTTTATCCCTGTTATTGTTTCCATCCTTTTATGCGAATTTATAACACAGGACATATCAATCTATATCGGTACAGGTATCGGACTTATCTTTTCATACAGGTCCCTGTCCCGTAAAGGGGCGCGCATACCCAATTTTATCCTTTATATCTCTACGGGAATTTTGACACTACTGACTCTGGCAAGTCTCATTCCCGGAGATTTTGTCCCGGTAGGAGCTTTGCCCCTGACACTTGAAGTCAGTATACTGATTCCAATGGTTATTCTTTTCTTACACAGGAGAAGGTTCATTAACCACTACCTGCGCCAGAGTGCCCAGTGCAACCGCCGCCTGTTTGCCCAGGGAGCGGAATCGGCTGTCGTATCGGCACGGGTTGTTTTGATTCTGGGTATTCTGCACTTTGCCGTTATCAGTCTGACTATCCTGATAGCACACCCTCTCACCCCGACTTCCACGTTAGTGCTTTACCACATATTGCCTCCTGCCATATTTATCCTCAGCATTCTGTTCAACCAGATAGGCATCCGTTATTTTAATCATGTAATGGCCCATACAGAATACGTGCCCATCGTCAACACTCGTGGCGACGTAATTGGAAAAAGCCTGGCTGTAGAAGCTATCAACTACAAGAATGCTTATATTAACCCGGTAATACGCATTGCCGTTTCTACCCACGGCATGCTATTTCTTTGCAATCGTCCGCAAAGCTGTATTCTCGATAAGTTCAAAGTGGATATACCGATGGAATGTTACCTCCGGTACGGAGAGACGCTGGCCGAAGGTGCCAACCGTTTATTGAGTAATGCTTTCCCAAAAGCTTCGGATCTGAAACCGACATTTACCATCTCCTATCATTTCGAAAATGCACAGACCAACCGTCTGATTTATCTGTTTATTGTCGACATGGAAGATGATTCTATCCTCTGCGATCCACGGTTCAAAGGAGGAAAACTGTGGACTTTCCAACAGATAGAACACAACTTAGGCACTCACTTCTTCAGCGAATGCTTTGAGTTGGAATATGAACACCTGAAACAGGTTATTGGTATAAGAGAAAAATACAAGGTATCTTAGTCAGGTCGGGCACTTTTCCCTGCCACTCTTTGATGGTCTTGGTGCGGATGTACTCACCCTCACAGGTGATATTAGCTGCAATGCAAAGACGTGTTTGCGGACGGCAGTTATGCAAAATATCCTCCACCATCTTATTATTCCGATAGGGCGTTTCTATAAACAGCTGTGTCTGATGTTCGGCATATACCCGTTGTTCAAGAGCTTTGAGCTTTTTGGCACGCTCAGTCGGCTCTATAGGCAGATATCCGTGAAAGGCAAAGCTTTGTCCGTTAAATCCCGATCCCATCACAGAAAGAATGATAGACGAAGGGCCCACCAACGGCACTACCTTCAGGTTCTTACGTTGCGCAATAGCCACGACATCGGCTCCCGGATCGGCAACGGCCGGACAACCGGCTTCCGAAATCACTCCCATAGACAATCCACCGATCAACGGTTTCAGGTAACCGGAAATATCTTCAGGAGAAGTGTGCTTGTTTAAGGGATAAAAGGTGAGCGAATCGATGTCAATCTCACGATCCACCTTTTTCAGGAAACGGCGGGCCGAACGGACATCTTCGACAATAAAATGCTTGATTCCCAGAATAATTTCTTTATTGTAGGGTGGTAATACAGACTCGATGGGAGTGTCGCCCAATGTAACGGGCAAAAGATAGAGAGCGGTATCCATGAACAAGGGATTTTTATAATAAGAATTTTACGGATTAAAACGAGATTCGGTGAACATACGTTCGTAATCGTTCATTTCGAGCAATTGCCGTAAGGTTGTTTTTTTATGATGTTTCATATACGAAGTGATGATTTTTGTACCAATCCAGGTACCCACCATCGAAGGCGCATTCTCGCCCAGAGTATTAGTGAAAGGAGCCGGACGGGTATATTGGCGTACCACCATCGGATCTGTTGCATGCAGATGATCTTTTTCAAGAATATATCTCCACATCTGCTGCTGGTTCTCTTTGCACCATTCTCTCTCTACATCCGAATAGCCCAATGCTTCTTCCGAAGAGGAATAATCCAACAGGTGCTGCACCACATAATTAATTTTACCGAAGTGCATCATCACATCGAGCAGTGTACGGGAGTAATCCATCGGGAAAGGATACTGGCTCATCAGATAGTACACCAGACAATCGGGTACAATCCGGTCGGGACGCATGGTGCGTCGCTGATAACCATAATAGAAACGCTTGTAAAGCGGATAATCTTCACCCATATACTTGTCAAGGCTGATGCCCAGTACGCTGTCGGACAGAACGATGGATTCATTGAATGCCGAAATTTGTGTGTATATCATGGGGATCATGATATCCGGCACTTCCTTTTGCAGTTTCCCGAAGCCTTTGGTCAACTCTTTCTCGACAGATCCCAATTCGGGATATCTGGTTTCCACATCCTCTATCAGACGGATCAGAGTGGTGTCCGAATAGAATGTTTTCAGTCGCTGGAATATATGATCGTCACTTACCTGCCCGATGGCCAGTACATCTTCAATCAGCAGTTTAGTAGGCAGAGAATATTCCAGATTCATTTTTTGTAAAGCAGAAAAGCTGTTGAAACGAACGTATTCGTCCAACAGCTTATCATATCTGACTACGGAAATCCCCTCTTCCTCCATTGGGTCTGCGACAGGCTCTGCCTTCCCCACCCGGCAGGATGCGAAAAGCAGACTTAGCAAAACAAGGAGAATATAGTTCTTCCGTATTTTCATTGCCTTAACCGTAAATGATATTACCGTTTTCGTCTTTATATTCGTCCAGACCCTTTTCGTAAGTAGCCATCGCCCGAAGACTCATACCAACACTCGAGAAACCACCATCGTGGAACAGGTTCTGCATGGTCACCTTACGGGTAAGATCAGAGAACATTACGATACAATAATCTGCACACTCGTCGGCAGAAGCATTGCCCAACGGAGACATGCGGTTGGCAAAATCGTACAGTTTATCCATGCCCTTCACACCGGAACCGGCTGTGGTAAAGGTAGGCGACTGAGAAATCGTATTTACACGTACATTGTGCTCACGACCATAAATGTAACCAAAGCTGCGGGCAATAGACTCGAGCAATGCCTTAGCGTCAGCCATATCGTTGTATCCATAGAAAGTACGCTGTGCAGCTACATAACTCAATGCCACGATAGAACCGTATTCGGCAATTGCGTTTTGTTTCTTGGCAGCCTGAATCATTTTATGGAATGAAACAGCTGAAACATCCAGGGTAGTATTCAACATATTATAGTCGAGATCATCGTAAGTACGTTTCTTACGAACGTTCGGTGACATACCGATAGAGTGCAATACAAAATCAATCTGACCACCGAGAACTTCCATCGAGCGTTTAAATACGTTCTCCAAATCTTCTACGTTAGTGGCATCTGCAGCAATCACTTCGCAATTCAACTTCTCAGACAAAGCAGAAACCTGTCCCATGCGGACAGCAACAGGAGTATTTGATAATGTAATAACAGCACCTTCTTCAACGGCTCTTTCGGCTACTTTCCAGGCAATAGACTGCTCGTTTAATGCACCGAAAATAATACCTCTTTTTCCTTTCAACAAATTGTAACTCATACCTTTTAATGTTAAATTAGGTTGCAAAGATATAGATTTTCTGCATAAAAGCATGAAAAGTGTGCAAAGAAAAGACCGAAACCACAAAAAATACACTGAAATAGGGTCTTTATTACACATAACAGCCACTTCCGTCGCCACAAAGGCCGGATTATTAAAGCAACCGTCTGTCACCTTAAATGACGGCAGCATTCGTCGTTAATGCCGGCTGCATTTACAGAGTCTCCTGCCCTGTCCATATCAGTAGTCCATAAGAGCAGATATATTATTCACAATTGTTTATCGGGATTGAAGATAAGAGAGATTGGTCGTGGAAATAAAAAAAGAGAAGTAATTCAAGAAAAATAAAAAAAACAGCAAAGTTCTCCAGGTACTTATCTATAATTAACGGTCCAGAATATCTTTACCTAATATTAAGTTAACAAATACATTGTATTCATAACAAGTCACTCTGTTTCGAGGCAAAGATAAGAAGAACTTTTAATAAACGATAAATTTAAAAGCTTTTTTTTTATTTATATCATAAAATATGTTCTCGGGTTTTATAAAAGACTCAACTATTCACAAAACAAAGTAGACTATTAGTAATACACAATGTTATCGCTAAAAGCCCATAATTCGGTTTCTAACAGGCAAATCTCAAAGCAGAGAAAACAAAATAAAATTCAGGGATTAAATAAATTATGATTTTAGTCGTGTCTGGAACTTCGATAAACAAGTTTAATGCTTCATGATCTATTAAGTACCTGGAGTACTTAATAAAAAATGAAAGAGATTGGGATTATCAGCACAGTTCAGAGAGGAGAAAAACGAGAAAGGAAATACAGGAGAAATACAATAACCCTAATTCGATAAGCTTATGAAATAAAAAAACAGAAAGAAACTTTTAACTCAAACTCCGAAGCGACCAAGCTCCATCGGAAAACCTAAAAACAAACTATTCAAATTTATGTTTAACCGAACAATTTAGTGTATGACAGAAAAAACTAACCTGTTTCCGAGCCTAATCCGGTTTCGAGAAACAAATCGCCTGAAAATGGCAATCGCTGCTTCTATCATGCTATGGTGTGCAACACCGCAGCAAGCAGCAGCCAATACTTACGAAGAACACGGAATTGAAACTGTACAGCAAGCCAACACCAAAGTAAAAGGTACAATAGTGGACGAAACCGGAGAACCCATGATCGGCGTATCCGTAAAAGTCCTGGCAAACAATACAGGTACAATCACGGACCTGAATGGAAAATTCTCTATCGACGCCCCTAAAGGAAGCACAATTGAAATTTCATTTATCGGTTACAAAACCGTCACAGTGAAGGTAGACGGCTCTCCTATCAACATTACGATGAAAGAAGATTCACAACAGTTGGATGAAGTGGTCGTAGTGGGTTATGGCTCACAGAAAAAGGTCAATGTGACCGGTTCTGTCAGCATGGTGGACTCTAAAGTGATTGAGTCTCGTCCGGTACAAAACGTATCTCAAGCACTTCAAGGTGTAATCCCGGGATTAAACATGTCAGTGGGAAGCAGTGGTGGTACTCTGGACAGTAGCCTGAATATCAATATCCGCGGTGGTGGTACCATAGGCGAAGGTTCAAGTGGCAGTCCATTAGTGCTGATTGACGGTATCGAAGGCGATATGAACACAGTAAATCCAAATGATATTGAAAATATTTCGGTATTGAAAGATGCTGCCTCCTCTTCTATTTATGGTGCACGTGCTTCGTTTGGTGTTATCATGATCACAACCAAAAGCGGTAAAGCCGGTAAAACCAGAGTCAACTACTCGGGTAATGTACGTTTCTCGGACGCGATCCAAGTACCCGAAATGGTAGACTCTTATACATTCGCACAATACTTTAACAGAGCAAGTACAAATGGTGGAGGTAATCCGGTGTTTAACGACGATGCCATGACCAGAATTAAAAACTACATCGATGGAAAATACACTGACCCGACACAACCCGAATACTACGGAACCGTAGCCGGAACCGATGGGAAGTGGCAAAATTACGGCGGTGCTTTTGCCAACACTGACTGGTTCTCCGAGTTTTACCGCGACTGGGTACCTTCTACAGAACATAACCTCAGCATCAGTGGAGGTACTGAGAAACTGACTTACATGATCAGTGGAAGTTTCCTTGACCAGACCGGCTTGCTGAAACATGGTGAAGACAAATTCAACCGTTACACCCTGAATGCAAAAATCTCGGCAAAGCTGACAGACTGGGTCACTTTGAATTATACCAGCAAATGGACACGTGAGGACTATCACCGCCCGACATACCTGACCGGTTTATTCTTCCACAATATTGCACGCCGCTGGCCGACTTGCCCGGTAATTGACCCGAATGGACATTACCAGCGTGACATGGAAATCGTTCAGCTGGAAGACGGAGGTAAACAGACAAGCCAGAAGAACTGGTATACGCAACAGTTACAGGCTGTTTTCGAACCGGTTAAAGACTGGCGCATCGTGGCAGAAGGAAGTATGCGCACATATATCCGCAAACAACATTGGGCTGTATTGCCTATTTATGCTTACGATGTAAACAACGAACCATATCTTCTTTCTTGGAACGGTGGTGCCGCAGGTTATTCGGAAGTGCAGGATTCACGTGAAGACGAAGACTACTTCTCTACCAACATCTATTCGGACTTCACCAAAACACTGGGCGATCATTACTTTAAAGTTATGGGTGGTTTCAATGCCGAACTTTATCGTCCAAGCGGCCTGACCGGTTTCGGTACAGATCTGATCAGTCCGGAAGTTCCCTCACTGGGATTGACTCAAGACAACAAAAAGGCCAGCGCATGGCAACGTGAAAGAGCTATCGCCGGTTTCTTCGGACGTGTCAACTATAGCTACAAAGAACGTTATATGCTGGAAGCTAACTTACGTTACGACGGCTCTTCCCGCTTTATCGGTGACAAACGCTGGGGACTCTTCCCTTCATTCTCTGCCGGATGGAACATTGCACGCGAAACATTTTTCGAACCGTTGACCAAAGTGGTCGGCACATTGAAACTGAGAGGTTCTTGGGGACAGCTCGGTAACAATAATACGGACAATACAGACGCATGGTATCCGTTCTATCAGAATATGCCAACCGGAACAGCCTCTTCAGGATGGTTGCTGGGTGGTAAAAAACAGAACACAGCAGGTCTTCCGGGCATCGTTAGCAGCTTGATGACATGGGAAACCATCGAATCATGGAACGTAGGTCTCGACTGGGGATTGTTCAATAACCGCTTGACCGGTTCGTTTGACTACTACAACCGTTACACTTACGACATGATCGGCCCGGCTCCTACACTGCCTTCTGTTTTGGGTGCCAGCGCTCCTGCCATCAACAACTGTGACATGAAGTCTTACGGATGGGAACTCGAACTCTCATGGAGAGACCGTGTTCAACAATTCAACTACGGTGTTCGTTTTGTACTGTCGGACAACATGCGTAAAATCCTGAAGTATCCGAATCCGACAATGTCTCTGGATAAACACTATGGCGGTAAGATTCTTGGAGATATCTGGGGATACGAAACAGTAGGAATCGCACAGAGCCAGGAAGAAATGGATAAGCATTTGGCAAATGGCGGTACACCGAACTGGGGAACAGCCTGGGGTGCAGGTGACATCATGTATGGCAATATCGACGGTAAAGATGGTGTTAACAACGGCTCAAACACACTGAACGACCACGGTGACCTGAAGGTAATCGGCAATAATACTCCGCGCTACAACTTTGGTTTAACACTGGACGGATCCTGGAAAGGCCTCGACTTCTCTATCTTCCTGCAAGGGGTAATGAAAAGAGACTACTGGCTGGACGGCCCGTACTTCTGGGGAGCCAATGGCGGACAATGGCAATCTGCCGCCTTCACAGAGCACATGGATTACTGGCGCCCGGAAGGTGACCCTCTGGGAGCCAACACGGGAGCTTACTATCCGAAACCTTACTTCAACACCGACAAAAACCAGCGCACACAAAGCGGTTATCTGCAAAATGCTGCTTATTGCCGTCTGAAGAACATGCAAATCGGATATACTTTGCCGAAAGCATGGACCAAGAAAGCCGCTATGGAATCGGTACGTATCTATGTATCAGGAGACAATCTGCTGACGTTATCTGATATCAGTGGTGTATTCGACCCGGAATTGCTGGGTAGCGACTGGGGTGATGGAAAACTGTATCCGTTGCAGAGAACTATTTCAATCGGTTTAAATGTTAACTTCTAATTCATCGAACGAACTATGGGACTAAAATTAAAACATATATACTTCTGCTCATTAATAGGAATGGGCGGATTGGCAATGACTTCGTGTGAAGACTTCCTGGATCGGGCACCACTCAGCCAAGTGACTCCGGAAGCCTACTTCACTACGGTGGACCAGGTAGGAAGCTATATCATTAATTACTATAATGACTATCTTGAAAACTCCAATGGTACCAAAATGTATCATCAGACAGCATGGAACTCGGGTGTACAACGCAATGATGCCAACACGGACAACCTGTTGGCTGATGAAAGTAACCTGAATTACTTTGCAGGCAACTGGCAAGTAAGTGAAGGTAAAACAATACAAACCCCGCTAAATCGTATTCGTACCTGGAACTATTTGCTTGAGCAAGTGTTACCTAAAGAAGAAGCCGGTACCATCCAAGGCTCTGCCGAAGAGTTGAGCCATTATATTGGCGAAGCTTATTTTTTCAGGGCACTGGCCTACTACAATGCTTTAGTGAAATTCGGAGATTATCCAATTATTGAAAAAGTATTGCCGGACCAGAACGAAGTATTGATTGAAAACAGCAAACGTGCACCCCGTAACGAGGTGGCCCGTTTTATTCTCAAAGATCTGGATACTGCTATCAGCCGCTTGAAAGATCAGGGTTTTAAAGACAATCAACGCATCAACAAACAGGTGGCTCAGTTATTTAAATCGAGAGTCGCTCTGTTTGAAGCCACTTTTGAAAAATATCACCAAGGGACAGGACGCGTACCGGGAGATACGGATTGGCCGGGTGCTAAGATGAGTTACAACAGTGGTAAAACCTTTAATATCGCAGGTGAAATAGACTTCTTCCTGACCGAAGCCATGAACGCTGCCGCAGCAGTAGCCGATCGGGGCACACTGACGGAAAATTCTCATGTGATGGGTCCTGAATACGGACAGATATATGACTGGAATCCATATTTCGAAATGTTCAGTACCCCCGATGCTTCCGGTTACAACGAAGTGTTGTTGTGGAAACAATATATCAAATCATTGAGTGTTTCCCATTGCGTTCCGGCACGTTTGAAGAACGGTGACCGCACCGGACTCACTCGCGCACTTATCAATAGTTTCGTAATGAAGAACGGTTTACCTATCTATGCTTCCGGCTCAGGCTATCATGGAGACGTTACCATCTCAGAAGAAAAACAAGACCGCGACGAACGTCTGCAATTGTTTGTATGGGGTGAAAAAGATGCGTTACTTACTGATACCAAGAATACGGCAGTGGCTGATACGGGTGTAGTGATCCACTTCGAAAAACCAGGTATCATTTCGGAACAGGAACAGACTCGTGATGTAACAGGATATCGCCCACGCAAAGCCTATACATACGATGACGATCAGAGTAAGAGTGACGAATTGTTGGGAAGCAATGCTTGCATTATTTTCCGCACGGCAGAAGCTAACCTGAATTACATGGAAGCCTGCTACGAAAAGACCGGTTCGCTGGATGCCAAAGCCCAAGGATACTGGAAAGCACTTCGCCGCCGTGCCGGTGTAGATGAAGATTACACCAAAACAATCGCCGCTACAGATCTGACACAGGAAAACGACCTGGCAGTCTACTCCGGTGACAAAATGATTGATGCCACTCTCTACAATATCCGTCGCGAACGCCGTTGTGAATTTATCGGTGAAGGTATGCGTTGGGATGATTTGAAAAGATGGCGTTCATGGGATCAGCTGCTTACAAAGCCTTACATCATTGAAGGTGTAAACTTCTGGGATGCCGCTTACAAGAACTATACAAAAACAGTAGACGGTAAAGAAGTTTCGGCAGTAGTTGCCGATGGTACAACAGAAGCTAATGTCTCGCAGAAAGAAGACAGCAAGTATTTACGCCCGCTTCGCAGAACGAAAACAAACAACCAGTTGTATGACGGTCTGACTTGGCGCAAAGCATACTATCTGGATCCGATCGGTTTACAAGACATGCAACTGACAGCTACCAATCCGGAAGACATCAATACTACGGTAATGTATCAGAACCCGTATTGGCCGATGGCTGCCGGCAAAGCACTGGAGTAAAAGTTTTCCAATAGGAACGAAGTATAATAATATAGAATTTTACTAAGTATTGATTTTTAGTATAATAATAAAATGTTGCGGTAAGAGATTTATAGCAACTACATAAGGTTTAAAAAAGGAAAAAAGGGAAGGGAGGTCCGTGAGGATGTCCCTTTTCTGTTAAATCATAATCGCATTGTACGTACATCAAAAAAGGAAAGCCGCCCGAATTTCTCCGAACGGCTGTCTTTTATATATACCATCTTCAAACGGCTTATTCCCATTCAATCGTTGCAGGTGGTTTTGAACTGATATCGTAGGTTACACGGTTTACACCTTTTACCTTATTTATAATATCATTTGACACTTTACCGAGGAATTCATAAGGCAAATGCGCCCAGTCGGCTGTCATGGCATCTGTTGAAGTCACAGCACGCAAAGCTACCGCACGCTCGTATGTACGTTCGTCTCCCATTACTCCTACAGACTGAACCGGAAGCAAGATAACACCTGCCTGCCATACCTGATCGTATAATCCCCAATCGCGTAAACCTTGAATGAAAATATCGTCAGCATCCTGCAAGATACGCACCTTTTCGGGAGTAATATCACCTAAAATACGAACCGCAAGTCCCGGCCCCGGGAAAGGATGACGGGTAATCAAGTGCTCGGGCATACCTAACTCACGGCCTACACGACGAACTTCATCCTTGAACAGCAAACGAAGCGGTTCACAAAGTTTCAGGTTCATCTTTTCAGGAAGTCCACCCACATTGTGGTGACTCTTGATAACAGTACCGGTGATGGAAAGAGACTCGATACAATCCGGATAGATAGTACCCTGAGCCAACCATTTCACATCTTTCAGTTTATGTGCCTCTTCATCAAATACATCGATAAAGCCTTTACCTATAATTTTACGTTTGCGTTCGGGCTCGGTTACACCTTCCAGTTCTGAGAAGAACTTACGGCTGGCATCTACACCGATCACATTCAGTCCGAGGCATTCGTAATCATGCATTACATTCTTGAATTCGTCTTTGCGGAGCATACCGTGGTCAACGAAAATACAAGTCAGATTCTTACCGATGGCCCTGTTGAGCAGCACAGCGGCTACTGAAGAATCAACTCCTCCGCTTAAACCTAATACTACTTTGTCATTGCCCAACTGAGCCTTCAATTCGGCAACTGTACTTTCGATGAACGATGCCGGACTCCAGTCCTGCTTGCATCCACATACATCGACAACGAAATTACGAAGCATCTGTGTACCGTCCTCACTGTGGAAAACTTCCGGATGGAACTGTACGCCCCACACTTGTTCACCTTCCACCTGATAAGCGGCAATAGCCACTTTGTCTGTAGACGCAATCGTTTTAAAATTCTCAGGAACAGCAGTAATGGTATCACCGTGGCTCATCCATACCTGCGTACCCTCTCTCACACCTTTGAACAACACATTGTCCTTGCAGAAAGAAGTCAGGTGAGCACGTCCATACTCACGGGTACCTGCCGGTTCTACTTTGCCACCATTGGTATACGCCATAAACTGTGCACCATAGCAGATGCCCAGAATGGGGTATTTACCTCTGATTTCGCTCAAATCAACCTTGAACGCACTCTCGTCATACACGGAGAAGGGGCTTCCCGACAGAATCACTCCCTTGACAGTTTCGTCGTCTTTGGGGAACTTGTTATAGGGGACAATCTCGCAATACGTATCCAACTCGCGCACCCGGCGACCGATAAGCTGCGTAGTCTGTGAACCGAAATCAAGTATTATAATTTTCTCTTGCATATTATAGATATGTTATGAATTTGGCGCAAAATTACTGCTTTTCTTTCAATAAATCACGTATTTCAGTCAACAATATCTCTTCTTTTGTGGGTGCGGGCGGTGCAGCAGGAGCAGCAGGCGCCTCAGCTTTCTTCTGGGTCAGCTTTGTAATCAGTTTAATAAATAAGAATATAGAAAAAGCGATAATAAGGAAATCGAAAGTTGCTTGCAGAAAGTTACCATAATTCAAGGTAACAGCAGCCGCAGTTTCTTTCCCATCAGCTCCGTACTGCGCAGCTTTCATTACCCATTTCAAGTCCGTAAAGTTCACTCCCCCAATAAGTAACCCCAGGGGAGGCATAATGATATCGGCTACAACCGACGAAACGATTTTGCCAAAGGCACCACCAATAATCACACCGACAGCCATATCCACCACATTCCCTTTCATGGCGAAAGCTTTAAAGTCTTGTAAAAAAGTACTTTTTCCCATCTTTTTTTATATTTAATATGAATTTAATATGCGAATATAAAAACATTTTCTTACTTTTGCACCGCATTCTAATGAAACAAATGCAAATTTAGAAAAGTATTTGAACAAATATTATAAAACCCTTAAAAGTTTAAACAAAATGATTAAAGTAGGTATTAACGGTTTTGGCCGTATCGGACGTATGGTATTCCGTGCAGCAGTTAAGAACTTTGGTAACGACATTCAGATCGTAGGTATTAACGACTTGTTGGATGCTGAATACTTGGCATACATGCTGAAATATGATTCAGTACACGGTCGTTTTGAAGGCGAAGTTGCTGTAGAAGACGGTGCTCTGATTGTAAACGGAAACAAAATCCGTCTGACTGCAGAGATGGATCCTGCTAACTTGAAATGGAACGAAGTTGATGCTGACGTTGTAGTTGAATCAACTGGTTTCTTCCTGACTGACGAAACAGCTCGCAAACATATCCAGGCTGGTGCTAAGAAAGTTATCATGTCTGCTCCTTCTAAAGACTCTACTCCTATGTTCGTATACGGTGTAAACCACACTTCATACGCTGGACAAGACATCATCTCTAACGCTTCTTGTACTACTAACTGCTTGGCTCCTATCGCTAAAGTATTGAACGACAAGTTCGGTATCGTTAAAGGTTTGATGACTACAGTTCACGCTGCTACTGCTACTCAGAAAACAGTAGACGGTCCTTCTAAGAAAGACTGGAGAGGTGGTCGTGGTATCCTGGAAAACATCATCCCGTCTTCTACAGGTGCTGCTAAAGCTGTAGGTAAAGTATTGCCGGTATTGAACGGTAAACTGACTGGTATGGCATTCCGCGTTCCGACTTCTGACGTTTCTGTAGTTGACCTGACAGTTGTTTTGGAAAAAGCTGCTACAATGGAAGAAATCAACGCTGCTATGAAGGAAGCTTCTGAAGGCGAATTGAAAGGTATCCTGGGCTACACTGAAGATGCAGTTGTTTCAACTGACTTCCGTGGTTGCGCTAACACTTCAATCTACGACTCTAAAGCAGGTATCTCTTTGGATTCTAACTTCGCTAAAGTTGTTTCTTGGTATGACAACGAATGGGGTTACTCAAACAAAGTTTGTGAAATGGCTCGCGTTATCGCTGCTAAATAATCAAGCTAAGATACAATATATGGAAAGCTGTTTCGGGAAACTGAAACAGCTTTTTTATTTTACGGCTCACCCTAAAAGACGTACGAAGACACGGAATGTTTATTTTACAGTTCAGCTCTTCTCTCCGTCTCCCATAGCAAAAACTACAGTGAAACACGTTAAATAAGAAGAAAACTATACGGAAGTCTGTGATACTCTGTGGTGAAATTTGTAATTTTGTAAATGTAACATTGATATTACTTGATATGACAAATATAGCAAATGCACAAAATCCATTCTTCGAGAAATATACGACTCCGCATGGGACCGTTCCTTTTGTTAAAATAAAAACAGAACATTATGAACCGGCCATTCGCGAAGGTATCAGCCGTCAGGCAGCAGAAATAGATGCCATCGTCAACAATCCGGAAACTCCTACATTTGCTAACACCATTCTGGCCTACGAACAGTCCGGAGAATTACTCGACCGGGTAACAACCGTATTCGGCAATTTACGCAGTGCCGAAACTAATGATGACTTGCAGCAGATTGCTCAGGAAATGATGCCGCTGCTGAGTGAGCACAGCAATAACATCAGCCTGAACGAGGCACTGTTTGAACGCATCAAAGCTGTATACCTGCAGAAAGATTCTTTAGGACTGACTCCGGAACAAATGAAACTTCTGGAAAATGCCTATGACGGATTCATCCGTCGCGGAGCCAACCTACAAGGCGAAGCTAAAGAAAAATACCGTGAATTAACCAGGGACCTGAGCAAACTAACGTTGGACTTCAGCGAAAACAACCTGAAAGAGACCAACAACTATCAGCTGGCACTGACAGACCAGAGCCAACTGGACGGTCTGCCTGAAAGTGCTATAGAAGCCGCAGCCGAAACAGCACGCGAAAAAGGAGTGAATGGATGGGTATTCACACTGCATGCCCCCAGTTACATTCCCTTCATGACGTATGCCGACAACCGCGATTTACGCCGCGAACTCTATATGGCCTACAATACGAAGTGTACGCACAATAATGAATATAACAACCTGGAAATTGTAAAAAGGATAGTAAATATCCACATAGAAATCGCACAATTACTGGGTTATGACAATTATGCAGAGTATACACTGAAGAAACGCATGGCCGAAACCAGCGATGCTGTATATACCCTTCTCAACCAACTGCTAGATGCTTATACTCCCACAGCACGCAAAGAATATGAAGCAGTACAGGAGTTAGCCCGCAAAGAGCAGGGAGACGATTTTGAGATAATGCCCTGGGATTGGAGCTACTACTCCAACAAGCTGAAGGATCAGCAATTCAACATCAACGAAGAGATGCTTCGTCCCTACTTCGAACTGAACAAAGTGAAAGCGGGAGTCTTCGGATTAGCCACTCGATTATACGGAATCACATTCCACAAGAACCCTGATATTCCGGTATATCATAAGGATGTGGATGCTTATGAAGTAATGGACAAAGACGGTAATTTCCTTGCTGTGCTCTATACGGATTTTCACCCGCGTGAAGGTAAACGCTCCGGTGCCTGGATGACAGAATTCAAAGGCCAATGGATAGAAAGCACAGGCGAGAACAGTCGCCCGCACGTATCGGTAGTGATGAACTTCACCAAGCCGACAGAAAGTAAACCGGCTTTGTTGACTTATGACGAAGTAGAAACTTTCCTCCACGAGTTCGGACACGCTTTGCATGGAATGTTTGCCAACTCAACTTACCAGAGCCTGAGCGGGACGAATGTCTATTGGGATTTCGTAGAACTCCCCTCACAGATTATGGAGAACTTCGGCATCGAGAAAGAATTTCTTCATACCTTTGCCAGCCATTATCAGACAGGAGAGCCTTTGCCCGACGAATTAATCCAGAGACTGGTAGATGCCTCTAACTTTAATGTAGCGTATGCCTGCCTCCGCCAAGTCAGCTTCGGTCTGCTGGACATGGCATGGTATACCCGCAACACTCCATTCGACGGAGACGTAAAAGAGTACGAACGCCAGGCATGGTCCAAAACACAGATACTGCCTATGGTACCGGAAACTTGTATGAGCACTCAGTTCTCACACATATTTGCCGGAGGATATTCGGCCGGATACTATAGCTACAAATGGGCGGAGGTTTTGGATGCGGATGCGTTCTCTCTGTTCAAGCAAAAAGGAATCTTCAACAAAGACGTAGCTGACTCCTTCCGAAGTAACATTTTGTCGAAAGGCGGAACGGAGCACCCGATGATACTTTACAAACGTTTCCGGGGACAAGAGCCTACGATCGACGCATTACTAATCAGAAACGGAATAAAAAAATAGAAAGAAATGAAATATAAATACTTATTATTATTACTTTTGATGCTCCCTTTTGTAAGTGGATGCAACGATTCGGACGATGTGAATGGTATCTTTACCGGAAAAGTATGGAAATTGACGTATATTACCAAGAAGAACGAACATAAACCTTATGATTTCTGGGGTGACAAAGACAAGTATGAACAATCTATCAAGAATTACATAAATAAAGAAGGTGCATACACAATCAAATTCGAAGGGGAGACCACAGACAATGTCATCAGCGGAAAGTTTAACGGAACGCTTTTGTCACATTCCTACACCGGAACCTGGAGCGCCAATGGCGAAAGCAATGCCTTCTCCGCCTCAGTAAAAGGTTCTGAAAGTGATCCGTTAGGATTCAGCAACAAGTTTGTCGAAGGACTCAACAGAGCTACTTCGTATAAAGGAAATTACGACAACCTTTTCATCTATTACAAGGATGAGGGAGGCAGGGACTTATGTCTTGTATTTCATGTTGATAAATAATATAGCAGCGAATGGACACAGCAAACAGAAAACAATCAGATTTAGACAAACGTTATATCCGAATGGCTGCCATCTGGTCGGAAAATTCTTATTGTCAGCGCCGTAAGGTTGGAGCGCTGATTGTCAAAGATAAGATGATTATCTCGGACGGATACAATGGGACGCCATCGGGCTTTGAGAATATTTGTGAAGATGATAACAATGTGACTAAACCCTATGTCCTGCATGCCGAGGCCAATGCCATCACCAAAATAGCACGCTCCAACAACAGCAGTGACGGAGCCACGATGTATGTTACAGCTTCGCCTTGCATCGAATGTGCTAAACTCATTATACAGGCAGGCATCAAACGAGTGGTATACTCCGAGCACTACCGCCTGGAAGACGGAATAGAATTGCTGAAACGTGCAGGTATCGAAGTCGTTTTCGTCGATACAAGTGAAAAATGAAACAACATACATAAACAACTGACTACAACACAGCTCTACCCTGCAGTTTGTCGTCTGTAGCCAATAATGATTAAAGATATGAGTACAAAGAACTCTTCACGATTTACCCCTGTCATCATTGCTATCAGTGTGGTAATCGGAATTCTGATAGGTACATTTTATGCCAAGCACTTTGCCGGTAACCGGCTCGGCATTATCAACGGATCTTCAAACAAGTTGAATGCCCTGCTACGCATTGTCGACGACCAGTACGTGGACACTGTCAACATGACCGACCTCGTGGAGAAGGCAATGCCACAGATTCTGGCAGAGTTGGATCCCCACTCCACCTACATCCCGGCACAAAATCTGGAAGAAGTGACATCGGAACTGGAAGGCAGCTTCAGCGGTATCGGTATCCAGTTCACCATCCAGGACGACACCATACACGTGAACAGCGTTATTCAGGGAGGTCCTTCGGAAAAAGTAGGACTGATGGCAGGTGACCGCATCGTAATGGTGGACGACAGTTTATTCGTAGGGAAGAAAGTGACCAATGAACGTGCCATGCGCACTCTGAAAGGCCCGAAAGGTACTCAAGTGAAACTGGGCGTGAAGCGCGCTACGGAGAAAGAACTGCTGAACTTCACCATCACACGTGGTGATATTCCGCAAAACACCATCGACGCAGCTTATATGCTGACAGATGACTTCGGCTATATACAAGTCAGTAAATTCGGTCGTACCACACATGTGGAACTACTGAACGCCATTGCTCTCCTGAATCATAAGAACTGCAAAGGGCTGATTATCGACTTACGTGGCAACACAGGAGGATACATGGAAGCCGCAGTGCGCATGGTCAACGAATTCTTACCCGAAGGTAAACTGATCGTATACACAGAAGGACGCAAATATCCTCGTGCCGACGAGTTTGCCAACGGAACAGGCAGCTGCCAGAAGATGCCTATCATCGTACTGATCGACGAAGGTTCGGCTTCAGCCAGTGAAATCTTTACCGGTGCTATCCAGGATAACGACCGCGGTATGGTTGTAGGACGCCGTTCGTTCGGCAAAGGTCTGGTACAGCAACCCATCGATTTCAGCGACGGCTCAGCTATCCGCCTGACCATTGCCCGCTACTATACTCCATCCGGACGCTGTATCCAACGTCCTTACCAGAATGGCAAAGACCGCAACTACGAAATGGATTGGCTGACGCGTTATGAACATGGAGAATACTTCTCGAAAGACAGTATCAAGCTCGACGAAAATCTGCGCTACTCTACAGCTCTGGGACGTCCGGTATACGGTGGTGGCGGTATCATGCCGGATGTATTCGTTCCACAAGATACAACGGGTGTTACTTCATATCTGACCGAGGTACTGAGTAAGGGACTTACCATTCAGTTCACGTTCCACTATACGGATAACAACCGCGATAAGCTGAAGAAATATGAAGATGAAGAATCATTGTTGAACTACCTGCGCCGCCAGGGACTGGTCGAACAGTTCATACGCTATGCTGACAGCAAAGGGGTCAAACGGAGAAATATTCTGATTCAGAAATCATATAAATTACTGGAAAAGAGCATTTACGGTAATATCATCTACAATATGCTGGGAAAAGAAGCCTATATTCAATATCTCAACCAAAGCGATCAGACTGTGAAAAAGGCTGTCGAACTGCTTGAGAGCGGAGAAGCATTCCCCAAGGCTCCCGTCAGCGTAGAACCTCAAAAGGAGGAAAAGAAAGATGGAAAGAAAAAAACAACTGCGCAAGTGGATAGCACAGGAGAAGAAGAAATACTCCGACTCTACGCTTAAGGCATTGTCGGAGAAGGTGCTAACCACCCTTGAAGCATACCCTGAATTCCAAAAAGGGCATACCATACTGCTCTATCACTCAATGAAGGACGAAGTACAGACTCACGCCTTCATTGAGAAATGGAGCCGGTCAAAGAAAATTATACTTCCCGTAGTGATAGGTGACGAATTGGAACTACGTGTCTACACAGGCCCTCAGGATCTTGCCATAAATTCGTATGGCATTGCCGAACCGACAGGAACACGGTTCACCGATTACCGGGCGATCGATCTGGCAGTCATTCCGGGTGTCGCTTTTGATCGGCACGGACATCGTTTAGGGCGCGGCAAAGGTTATTATGACCGTTTACTCCCTCAGATTGCGGCACCCAAAGCCGGAATTTGTTTCCCGTTTCAATTGATTGAAGAAGTTCCTGCAGAAGAATTTGACTTCCGCATGGATACCGTCATAGCGCAATGAAAACGAATTATCATACACATACCACTCGCTGTATGCATGCCGTAGGAGACGACGAAGACTATGTGCGCAGCGCTATCAAAGGTGGTTTTCAAGAACTGGGCTTCTCTGACCATAGTCCGTGGAAGTATCATACGGACTTTGTATCGGATATACGTATGCTGCCGGAAGAATTACCGGAATATGTAGAAAGTATCCGCGCCTTGAAAGAAAAATACCGCAACCGGATCAGTATCAGAATCGGATTGGAATGTGAATATTTTCCCAAATACACCCATTGGCTGAAAGAAATCATCAAAGAATACCGGTTGGACTACATCCTTTTTGGGAACCATCATTACCACACCGACGAAAAGTTTCCATACTTCGGACATCATACTACCAACCGGGACATGCTCGACCTCTATGAGGAAAGCTCTATTGAAGGAATGGAGAGCGGACTATTCGCCTATCTGGCCCACCCCGACCTCTTTATGCGCTCCTATCCGGAATTCGATACACATTGTACCAGCATTAGCCGCCACATCTGCCGGGCCGCGGCACGATTGAACATCCCGTTGGAATACAATGTCGGTTATATGGCCACCAATGAAGCCCGGGAAATAATGACCTATCCCTGTCCACAGTTTTGGCACATTGCGGCCAATGAAGGATGTACAGCCATCATCGGACTGGATGCACACAACAATCTCGATTTAGAAAATCCGGTCTATTACGACCGGGCCTGCAAAGAGCTGAAAGAGTTGAAAATGCCGGTCATAGATACGATTCCATTTCTGGAATATTAAGCAAACAACGTTTCACTGAAACAGAGGCTTTATCCACTCAGGACAGAAGCTCTGTTAACCAAGAACGAAGGCTCTGTTTGTATCAAACAGAGCCTTCGTTCTTGGTAGAGATAACGGTTGTCAGCGAAAAATAATATTAGTAATCACCGTAGCACCGACTTTCTGGTTAAGATTACGAACCAGCAGTTCCCTTCCCATCATCAACTCCTGACGAAGGGCAGCAGAAGTCAAATGCACATATAATACTTGATTACGAATATATAAATCTCTTGTATACGACATTATAGTAGGTCCCAACACTGTTTCCCACGAATCCAGCAAACGCTGTTCGTTCAGTGGAGATTCCAGACTCTCTTGACGTAGATATTTCTGAATCAGTTTGCCAATAGGCTCCGCATCATTCCGTTTCATTGGTCTTTTTCCTCCATTTCATTAATTGCCCCGTTTTCTACACGGAACATTTTATAATCACTGCCTACCTTATATAATATACGATCCAAATGCTCACGATTTGTATCCGTTATAAAAATCTGCCCGAAATTGTCACCCGCTACCAACTTCACGATTTGTTCTACGCGCGAAGCATCCAGCTTGTCGAAAATATCATCCAACAGCAACAAAGGCACCGTGCTTCCCGTACGTTTCAGAAAATCAAACTGGGCAAGCTTCAACGCTACCAGATAAGTCTTGTTCTGCCCCTGTGAACCTTCCCTTTTAATGGGAAAGTCACCCAGTAACATATTCAACTCGTCCTTATGTATCCCCCGGAGTGAATATCCCATAATCTTATCCCGTACCCGACTCTCCTTCAAGACTTCAAGCAGAGAAGCCCCCCTTGCATGTGACTCGTAAGTCAGCCCTACCTGCTCCTTATCCTGCGAGATATACGAATAGAATGACTGGAATATAGGGATAAACTCACTGATGAATGCCTCCCGCTTCCGGAACACCACCTCACCGGCCTGTGCCATCATTTCCTCCCAAACCAAAAACAATTCTTCTTCCACCGGCTGTTCACTCTTCAGCAGCGTATTTCGTTGCACCAATGCTTTATTGTAACGGATCAAAGCATCCAGATACTCTTTGTCATACTGTGAAATAACCACATCCATAAACCGGCGCCGCTCGTCACTACCACCGGCTATCAATTCCGAATCGGCCGGCGAAACCATTACCAAGGGAATAAATCCGATGTGATCCGACAAACGGGAATATTCTTTCTTATTGCGTTTGAATTGTTTTTTCGACCTGCGCTTCATTCCACAATAAATCTCCTCAGGCGTTCCGTCCATCGCCTCGTAGAACCCCTGAATCACAAAAAAGTCCTGTTCGTGACGAATATTCTGCGAATCAATCGGATTTCCGACACTTTTACAAAAAGACAGAAAGTAGACAGCATCGAGCAGGTTGGTTTTTCCCATCCCGTTCTGTCCGAAAAAGCAGTTCAACTTAGCCGAAAAATTCAGTTCCACCTGCTCCAGATTCTTATAATTCAGTATAGATATACGCTTCAGTATCATGTATGCACATTGAGTTTGGTTACAAAAGTAGAAAGATTTTCGGGGTTTTAGGCCGTAAAACAAAAAAAGATGCCTCTAAATTTCGTTTATATATATAAAAAAACTACTTTTGCTGACCAAAATATCCAGTTGAAAAAATAACAAAAAGAATCATATAAAAATGGCAGAACAAAAGAACCACAACAACGAACTGAATGTGGAAGATGCACTGACACAGTCGGAAGCATTTCTTGTTAAAAACAAAAAAGCAATCATTGGCGCCGTTGTAGCCGTAATCGTAATCGTAGCAGGCGTGATCCTCTACAAGAATTTCTATGCAGAACCCCGTGAAGAAAAAGCGCAGGCTGCTCTTTTCAAAAGCGAACAGTACTTTGAACAAAGCGCATACGAGCAGGCACTGAACGGTGATAGTATCGGTTCTATCGGTTTCCTGAAAGTAGCCGATCAATTCAGCGGTACCAAAGCAGCCAACCTGGCAAAAGCTTATGCCGGCATCTGCTACCAGAATTTAGGTAAATATGACGAAGCAATCAAAGCACTCGACGGCTTCAGCGGAGACGACCAGATGGTGGCTCCTGCCATTCAGGGTGCCATTGGCAACTGCTACGCTCAGTTAGGCCAACTCGACAAAGCAGCTTCAACCCTTCTGAAAGCAGCAGACAATGCTGATAACAGCACTCTGAGCCCCATCTTCCTACTGCAAGCCGGAGAAATCCTGATGAAGCAAGGCAAAAACGATGATGCTGTAAAAGCCTTCACCAAGATCAAAGACAAATACTTCCAGTCTTATCAGGCTATGGACATCGATAAGTACATCGAGCAAGCCAAACTGCTGAAAAAATAATAACGGGGTATATACCTTATTATATAGAAAGCTACCCAAACGAACCTGGGTAGCTTTTTTTAAACCAACCAAAAACATATATATTATGGCAACAGCATATCATAACTTATCTGATTACGATTTTAATTCGGTTCCGAATGCAGAAGAAATGAAATTCGGTATCGTTGTTTCCGAATGGAACGCCCATATTACCGGCGCCCTGCTGGACGGAGCTGTGAAAACTTTAAAGAAACACGGAGCAAAGCAAGAAAATATTCTGGTGAAAACAGTACCGGGAAGTTTCGAACTAACTTTCGGCGCCAATCAAATGATGGAAAATTGCGATGTAGATGCAATTATTATCATTGGTTGCGTAATTAAAGGAGATACTCCACATTTTGATTATGTTTGCATGGGAGTGACACAAGGTGTCGCACAACTGAATGCAACTGGCGATATACCAGTTATTTACGGATTAATTACTACCAATACCATGGAGCAGGCTGAAGATAGAGCCGGCGGCAAACTGGGTAATAAAGGAGACGAATGTGCAATTACTGCAATAAAAATGATCGATTTTGTTTGGAGTTTAAATAAATAGTTGTATCTTTGCATCGCAATTGAGAAACAAACCTACTTAAGAGAAAGCAAAGGGACTCAAAAGCGAACAAAAGGGCAAATACCAGAGTGGCCAAATGGGGCAGACTGTAAATCTGCTGTCTTTCGACTTCGGTGGTTCGAATCCATCTTTGCCCACAAAAATTGCGGAAGTAGCTCAGTTGATAGAGCATTAGCCTTCCAAGCTGAGGGTCGCGGGTTTGAGCCCCGTCTTCCGCTCTAAAGAGAATCTGAGAAATTAGATTCTCTTTTTTTATATATAACCCTAACATCCTAACCACATATGAGAACTCCTTCACAAACACATGTGCTCGGACTGGCACATCCTCCCATCCCCATTGTGCGCCTTGCTTTCATTGGGCTTGGCAATAGAGGTGTATTGACTTTACAGCGTTATCTGCAAATCGAAGGAATCGAAATTAAAGCACTTTGCGAAATCAGGGAAGGTAACCTGACTAAAGCGCAGAAAATTCTCCGGGAAGCAGGCTATCCCCAGCCGGATGGTTATACCGGGGCGGATGGATGGAAACAAATGTGTGAACGGAATGATATTGATCTGGTGTTTATCTGTACCGATTGGCTGACACATACTCCCATGGCAGTTTATGCTATGGAACACGGTAAACACGTAGCCATCGAAGTTCCGGCAGCCATGACCGTAGAAGAATGCTGGAAGCTGGTAGATACAGCCGAGAAGACAAGACAACACTGTATGATGCTTGAAAACTGTTGCTACGATCCATTTGCACTGACCACACTGAATATGGCACAACAGGGTGTATTCGGAGAGATAACACACGTAGAGGGAGCATACATACATGATCTGCGCTCTATCTACTTTGCCGACGAAAGTAAAGGAGGATTTCACAATCATTGGGGGAGGAAATATAGCATAGAGCATACCGGTAACCCCTATCCTACTCACGGCTTAGGCCCCATTTGCCAGGTACTGAATATTCATCGGGGAGACCGCATGAATTATCTCGTTTCATTATCGAGTCTGCAAGCCGGCATGACGTCGTACGCCCGTAAGACATTCGGAGAAAATTCTCCCGAAGCCCGTCAAAAGTATCGGTTGGGAGATATGAACACCACCTTGATTCACACAATGAAAGGCAAGAGTATCATGGTTCAGTATAATGTCGTCACTCCACGCCCGTACAGCCGCCTCCATACAATCTGTGGTACGGAAGGCTTTGCCCAGAAGTATCCCGTTCCCTGTATCGCCCTTGAACCCGATGCAAGTGCTCCTCTCGAAGGAAAAGCGCTTGAAGATATTATGGAACGCTACAAACACCCTTTTACAGCTACTTACGGTGCAGAAGCCCATCGGAGAAATCTGCCCAATGAAATGAATTATGTCATGGATTGCCGTTTGATTCATTGCCTGCGCAACGGGCTCCCATTGGATATGGATGTATACGATGCCGCCGAATGGTCATGCATCACAGAACTAAGCGAGCAATCGGTATTAAACGGTAGTATTCCTGTAGAAATACCGGATTTTACAAGAGGAGCATGGGAAAATAATTAAAACTATATAAAAATAAGAAAAGGGACCGGTTTTAAAACGAGGGCACTGAAAAAGTGATCTTTTTTAGCATCCAATCCTTTTTTAGAAATTCTTGGAAAAAGTTGCATGTCGAATGATGCATTTCATTCACATACAACTTTTTCTTATATTAAGGGTAATAACTCCACAATTTGCTTTATACAAGCCGTGTTTGTCTTCCACGAGCATGGATTACACTTACTTTAACTGAATTTGAGTATTCTCTTGAGATTTGCTGCAAAAATAGCCATTGCTCCTTGCATTTTCATACATGACAGTCCGTAGGACTGCGCCCTGTCATATCCATATACCTGTTTCAGTTCCGCATTTTTAGCTTCAATCTTATAACGCTCGGCAGCCTTCTCTTTGAACCGTTCGGTTTGTTGAAACTCTATCTGTTGTTGCTGCTCATCGGTTTTTATGGGTACAGAATAGGTTTTAGATTTAGCTCCCGGCTTATAACATCCCTCCCGTTTTGAGCAGCATTGACACTTATGTACATCAAAATAATAAGTATACGCCTGATTCCATGCTCCATTCTTTCTCCCCTGTTTTGCCCTACGTATAGCTATATGGCCGGCAGGGCAAACAAACATGCCGGCATCCTTATTGTAATCAAACTTGCCTTCCTCCTTTCTGAAACCTTGGCTGATACTGGGATTCAATTTAGCTACCAACTCAAAGTGTTCATCACGAGCTTTCTCCAGATTATCCTTTCCCGAATAAGCTGAATCACCAATCACTGTTTGTACATCGATACCATTCTTCCGGCTTTGTTCAATCAACGCGGGCAGCTGGGGACCGTCTCCCTTTTCACCTGAAGTTATGACAGCCGCTGTTATGATACGCTCCTGGGTCATTCCGATATGCGTCTTATACCCAAAGAAAGAACTTTCTTCCGATTTGTGCCCGATACGTGCGTCCTCATCTTCAGAAACAGTGTAATGGTCTCTGATATCATCCAATGTCTCTTTTAAGAGGTTCAGTTTTTCCTTTATTTTGGGAATGCAGACGAAGGTTTCCTGTTCTTTTAATGTATCAATCAGTGTTTGCGTATAAGTCAGTTCATGTTCCAGAACGTCGTCAGAATTCTTCTCGGGTAATACTTCCTTTATCTTCTCATCCACTTCATAGAGACATTTACGTAACTGTTTGGAACGCAGCTTCAGTATCTCAATAGGAGAATGGGGATTTGAACGCGAACCGGTATGTGTGGCATCAACGATTACAGAGGTGGATTTTATAATGCCCTTCTCTATTGCCAAAGTTACCGTCTTGTTGATAAGCAGGTTCAACAAGTCCGTATCTTTCAGACGGAGCTTACGAAATTTGCATAAAGAGCTGGCCTCTATCACATCCTCTTCCGGTACCATCCCTAAAAAGTATTTAAAGGACATGTCATAGCGTGAGCGTTCAACCACATCAATATCAGACAAGTCATAAATGGTTTTTAAAAGAAGGTACTTGAACATACGGACAGGGCTCTCGGCGATACGACCATTGTCCGGACAATATTTGGAAACAAGCTCATCATAAACAAAGGAAAAGTCTATCAGCGAGTTGATACGTCGAAGCAGGTTATCCTGAGGGATGATCAAATCATAAAGACTTGAATAATCACTAAAAGCCAAACGTTCTTGGAGTGCTAACATTGCGGTATTCTTTTGGTCACTCGAAGATACAAAAAAACGGTATAAATCCGGATTTTCTTGGATTTATACCGCCATTTTTTTATAGAAGGGAGGCAGGAGGACTTTTTCAGTGCCCTCTTTTAAAACCGATCCCTTTTTTTCAACCTTTAATTAAGAGATATCTGTGTTAAATTAATATCCCGGGTTCTGATCATTTTCCAATAATGGATTAAGAGTAATGGCAGTCTGAGGGATCGGTTTCAGACGCATACGTGAACTCCATTTCATAGTTATCACGGTTTCACCATCAGGCATAGAGATAGGCACATTATTCATCTCACTTTCCCAATAAGAATCTTCATAACGAGTCATATCGTCTCCACGGAAACCTTCACCCGCCAATTCTACACGACGTTCACGACGAATCAAGTTAAGAGCTTCATCCTTAGTTAATGTAGCAGGTACATCCGGCATACCGCAACGATCACGCAAATCATTCAAGGCATCACGCACACTCTGATCATAACCTGTTGTTTGTGTATGAGCTTCAGCATAAATCAACAGAATCTCAGCATAACGAATACACGGATAGTCACCCGTAGCATTAGCATTATCTTTTGAGTCTGTAGTTAATGCAACCATCTTACGATAGTTAAAACCGGTCTTCGATTCATTGTTACCACCCTTAATCCATTCATAAGCATATCCGGCACCATAGTTTGTTTCATGCCATGTTTTGAATGGAAACAGAATAGACGCATACATACGACTATCGCGATTACGATACTCTTTCATATAGTCATATTTTGTCAATGTTCCATCAGCAGTCTTCTTAGCTACAAATGTCAGGAAAGGAGTAGAACCTTCTTCTGCTGTTTCTTTTTTTACATCGGCAACTATCTTATCATAAGCCGCAGCACGTGCCTCAATAGAAGGAGCGGCAGGAACAGTATGACCATCGGCACTCCAATAAGCATCTACCAGATTCTGTGTCGGAGTTACAGATGACCAACCTCCCAACTGATTAGGACGCATTGCTGTATAACGCACCCAATCTTCCTGATCAGGATCAACATACTGGCGAGCCAAGATATACTCAGGATTATCTACTGTAGCATTTTCAGTGAACCATAAAGATTCGTAATTAAACATGCCCTTCACAAACTTCTCTTTCGCAGCTTCATCTGCAAAATCTACATAAATAGACATCTCTTCACCTTCCTTCTTCTGAGCATCTGTAAGATTGGTGATTCTCCACAATGAATATTTACCGCTACCTATCACATCCTTAGCTGCAGCTTCAGCCACATCATATTGTCCGAAATAGAGCGCAGCTCTAGCCTTAATAGATAAAGCAGCGTATTTAGTGATACGTCCTTTTTCATTAAACTCACCACCTCCGCTGTAAGACTCAGGAAGATCTGCTGCAGCTTCTGTCAGTTCTTTAAGAATGAATTCACGAACTTTACTCACTTCATCACGCGGCACATTCGGAGTATCATAAGCAGGTACATCTGTAATGATAGGTACTTTTCCGAATGTCATAGTCATAGCTAAGTACTGTAATGCCCGCATCGTACGCACTTCAGCTTTGGTACGTGTTTTAAGTGCCGCATCCATGTCGCAATTATCTACTTCATTCAAGTACACATTACATTTGCGGATCGCTTCAAAATTCCATCCTTCATCATTCAATGCACTAAATCCATCCTGCTGGAAAATAGCTCCTGCAGATTCCCAAGAGTATTGGCAATAGCCATCAGTAGTATAAGTTTCACCATATACCCCGACTCCAGATATTGTATTGGCATATACAGCATTCAAATTGTACCAGGCATCTTTTGAAGTCTTCCAATAGGTTTCAGCTGCAATGTTAGAAGGTGGATTTACATCCAGATCGCAACTTGTAACCGTTGCACCGATCAGAGTGCAAAGCGTTAAATATTTTATTGTTTTACCAAATTGTCTCATAATAATCTTTCTTTTTAGAATGTAACGTTAACACCAAGTGATATAGTTCTCGTTCCACGAACCATACTACCACGACCGGTAGCAGATTCCGGATCAAAATCTTTCATGCGATGATCACCACGGATAGTAAACGGATTTTCAGCTGCTACATATACTTTCAATGCATCCAGACTGATGTTACTTAACATCGCTTTTGGGAATGTATAACCGAAAGTAATATTCTTGATTCTGAAATAGTCTGAATTAAATAACCAGAAATCAGATAAGCGGTTATTGAAAGTAGAGTGTGAGCTGGTACGAGAATAAATTCTAGGATAAGCAGCATTCGGATTCGGATTCTCGGTAGTCCATCTCTGTAAGTGCCATTTACGGGGGCTGGCATAGTCAGAGAATGCCCAAGCCTGTTCTTGCCAGAAATACACTTTAGTACCTTGAACTCCCTGCCCAAACATACTCAACTCAAAGCCTTTATATTGCAGATTCAAGTTCACACCATATGTGAATTTAGGAACATCACAACCGATAAAGTCTTTGTCACCGGCATCCAGCTTTCCATTATCATTCAAATCGACATATTTAATATCACCCGCATTAGGCTTAATACCATCAGTAATATAGTTACCACTGTCAATATCCTCTTGAGTCAACAGACCGTTTGTACGGAAACCATAAAATGTTCCGATAGGTTGTCCTACTGCTTCAATCCATGTAGAGCTACCATCATACAAATCATCTACCCCACCCAAATTAGTTACTTTGTTCCAATTACGAGTGAAGTTTGCTCCTACAGAGTAAGTAAACTCACCAATTGTATTATTATGTGTAATACCTATTTCCAGACCTTTGTTACTTACACTACCGATATTCTGTGAAGGCCAGTAATCTTTTTTAATACCGACTTCCATTGGAACTCTATAACCCAACAGGATATCATCCGTCACTTTATTATACCAGTCCGCTGTAAAACGCAGTTTACCGTTCAGTACATCAAAATCAAGGCCGATATCTGTGATAGTAACGGTTTCCCATCCTAAATTCTTATTAGCGGGTTTAGCTTCAATGATACCGTTTCCTACTACATCATTAAAGTTATAGTTATCACCCTGGATATAAGAAGAGAAGTAGTCATAATCACCTACGTTGTTAATATTACCTAACTGTCCCCAAGACCCGCGGATCTTCAAATTATCAATCCATTCGATATCTTTCATAAATCCTTCCTCACTTACACGCCATCCGGCTGAGAATGAAGGGAAGTATCCCCAACGATTGTCTTTATGGAAACGTGAAGAAGCATCAGCACGCATATTTACCTCTAACAAGTAACGGTCCATCAATGTATAATTCACACGTCCGAAGTAAGACATCAATTTATTTTCATTGCTGCCACCTTCTGTATGCGTATCACTTGATGCACTTGACCCACCGTTCATATCCGTCATATTGTTAGTCGGAAAATTCTTGCGTGAAGATTTCTGTTTCTGGAACTGATAATGTTCATAAGACACACCCAGTAATGCATTGATGTTATGAATGTCTTTACTCCAAGTATAATTAGCCAGCCCATTGTATATCAAGCGGGTAGACTCTTGCCAATCATATTCCATCTTAGAGTTCTCAACAGCAACCTGTGTACCGTTCAGTTCCTGACCGGTAAGGAAATCTTTGATCTTCGAACGACTTGCAGTATATGTTTTAGCTTTGTAATCCCAAATACGGTAAGACATTTCACCCGTAACAGTCAAACCTTTTACAGGCTTCAAATCTAAAGCAAAATCCATTAAAGTATTTTGCGTTCTGCTATTCGACCAGTCGCCTGACTCAATACGCCGTAATGGATTACGATTCATACTCACCTGTGAGGCAGGTTTACCGGCTTCATAACTACCATATTCACCATTACTTTGACGAGCCACATAAGTAGAAGGAACAGTCAACATTTCTACATAACTGACTCCACCTTTTGAATTATCGTTATAGGTTTGGTTATAGTTGATATTTGCACGGAATGCCAACCACTCCTTAACATCAGCCGAGATATTAGTAGTCATATTATAACGATCAGTAGTAGCTCCAGGAGTGAACTTGTCATTATACAAATATCCTAAAGATGTATAATATTTCACCTTATTACCTCCACTGATACTTACAGTATGCTTTGTTATTGTAGCATTATCTTTCAATACAAGATCATACCAGTTTGTATTCGGATACAAATCGGGGTCTGTACCATCACGGAATTTAGCTATTTCCTCGTCTGTATAAGGAAGTTTTGCATTAGGATTATCATTTAATGCGGCTTCGTTGGATAAACGAGCATACCATTCAGAACTCAATACGTCAGGAGTGTAAAGAGCCGATTTAAAACCTACATATCCGTCATAAGTCACCTTCAAATCACCTTCTTTACCACCTTTTGTTTTTACCAATACAACACCATAAGCAGCACGCGAACCGTAAATTGCAGAAGATGCTGCATCTTTCAAGAACGAAATGCTTTCAATAGAGTTCGGGTCAAGGCTTGAAAAGAAATTTGCATCAGCAATTGCACCGTCAATTACATACAGAGGTGATGAAGTTCCCAAGTTACCGCGACCACGGAAGTTAATACTTGTAGAACCATCCGGACGGGCAATAACCGTAACACCCGGAACCTGTCCCTGTACTGATGCTAATACGTCTGTATTTACACGACTTTTTAACTCTTCAGTACCAACAGAAGATACTGCACCTGTCAGGTTGACCTTTTTCTGAGTACCATAACCAACAACTACAACTTCATCCAAAGTTTTTGTATCTTCCTTCATTATGACATTGTAATTGTTAACTCCCGGCTTAAGTACGATAGTCTGAGGTACGTAACCGATATAAGTAATCTGAAGTTCCTTACCGGCAGTATTCAGGGTAAATTCACCTTCAATATTAGTAATGGTACCATTAGAGGTAGTACCTTTTTCTACTACAGATGCTCCGATGATGGCTTCACCCATTGCATCTTTCACGACTCCGGTAATTTTTCTCTGCTTCTGCTGTTGAACAGCCTGCACATCTTTGGCAGCTGCAGTCACAGTAGATACTACGATCTGATTATCCACGATCTTATAAGTGTATCCCGAATTCTTGAATACTTCGTTCAGTACAGTTTCGATCGGAGCATCCGACACATTGATGGATACTTTCTTGTTCAGCTTTACCTGATTGTCATTGTAGAAGAAAGTATACTCGCTTTGTTTTTCAAGTTCACGCAGTACACTCTCGATGGATACGTTTGTCTTCGTCATTGAAATCTTTAGTACTTGAGCGAAGGCACTCACAGGTACCATAGCTATCAGGCTAACTGCCAAAGCAAAAGCCAGATGCTTTTTCATTCTTTGCGGACTAAACCACCGCATGTTGCATTTTCTCATAAATACGATTAATTATTAGATTGTAATTTTGATTGATAAAGTGAGCACAGGACACTTCTAAAGCATCGCTGCACCAGGTTAACGTCATTTACGGTTTCTCTCTCATTCTTTTCTTTATTAATTTAGGTTTAAAATTTGATGTTTGGTATAAGTTCTAAACGAACTTGGTATAAATCTTATCTTTTGTCCTATTTTCCAAGTTCCGTATGAACTTAGCTTTTATTACTATTTTTTTATTTCTTAAATCGTGTTCTACTTAAGTTCTTCGAGAACATAGTAGTCATTGCTTATTAATTTATAATTTAATGGCGCACTATGCGACATAATATTCAGAATCAGATCCAATGGTTCATTTCGCAATGTGAATGTAAAGCGATAATGATCAGCCACTTTCTGTGAGCAATCGATCTTTTGACCATACCATTTCTCTAAACGAGGTAAAATCATGGCCAATGTTTCGTTCTTGAAACTCAATCGTCCTCCAATACGCCAAGCAGAATATGAATTAGCATCTACATGATCTATACGCACATCACCGTTTGCTTGGCAAGTCAATTTTTCATTCGGACGAAGAATGTATTCTCCTTTAATTTGCTCTTTGTTATCCTTAGGTTCTACCCTAACTTTGCCATTGAGCAATACTGTTTCTACACTTTCGTCACCATCAAAACTAAAAACCTCAAATGCTGTCCCTAAAGCTGTAACATCCATATTCTTGGTTTTTACAACAAAAGGATGTCCCTTATCCGGATGAACATTAAAAAAAGCTTGTCCTGAAAGAGTTACTTCCCGCTTTTCTCCGGAAAACTCTTTTGGATATGTCAAACGACTTCCAGCATTCAACATCACCAGTGTACCATCTGCCAGTCTCACTGAATCCATGGATTGGCGTCCTGAATTCAGAACATACCAAACTTTTGGATCTGATTTTCTGGATAATAACATTAAAGATAATGTTCCGCAAATTAGCAATAATGCTATGGATGCTACCCAGCTATACCGATGTAAGCTTTGCCTAAAACGTCCGCTTTTTCCTTTCTTTATTTGGTGCATAACGTTTGTTAGCATTCGTTCTTCCTTATCGACATCGGTATACATATCAGAAGTCTGTTCCCATTGACTATAAATTGCCTGATTCACAAATTTATAGTTATTAAGTTTTTCTCGCTCTTCCGGCGATAGGCCATCGGTCAGCAGCTTCTTTATTATATTCTTATTTCCTGTTGTCGCTTGTTTCATCTTTATTACCTTCTTATTACCTATCTATTTATAAATACACGCAACACCATAACATCCCCCAAAGAAAATTTAAAATCTTTAAAATAAAAGGGAAATCATGAAATAAGCTCTCTATACCTTATTATTATAGAGAAAGAAATATGATAAATAAATAGATGTTTTTACGTAAAAATTTTAAGGCTTCATTAATATGTCGCTCTACAGTTTTCTCACTGATAGACAGTCGAGTAGCTATTTCTTTATAGCTAAGGTGCTCTTCACGGCTTAAATGAAATACTTCTTGTTGCCGAGGCGTCAGTTCAGAAATTAATTTCTTTATATAGGCCTGAAGATCGGCTGCATCCATTTCATCTTCAATATCATATTCAACTTCTGCACTACTGAGTATAGTCGTTTTATACGCATTTTCATTGAAACTTTTACGAAATTGATTAAAAATTATATTGCGGGTTATAATAAATAGAAATCCTTTGAAGCTTTCATTCTCTTTCAAGAAGATACGTGCCTCCCACAATTTTACGAAGACCTCCTGTACCACTTCTTCTACTTCGGCCATAGAAGATAGGTATAAACGGGAAAAGTTGTGAACTTTAGGCCAATACATTCTGTATAGAGCAGTAAATGCAGCTTCGTCCCCCAGTTTTAATGATACAATAAGCTCTTTCTCGGTCATAAATCTATCGGTGTGATGTGCAAACATACAATTTTTTAGGGAGAAACAATACAAATTTTAAAATAAAAATAGAGGATTTATAGCAAATGAGCGCATTTGAATATAAAAAGATGTGTTTAAATAATAATGATTATAGAAATATAAAAAAGATAGTAAAATTCATTTTAGGTTGACATAAGGGAGAGGATCTTTATATTTAGCTAACTCAGACTTTCTTTAAAAAGATGCTATAATAATTTCTTCTTGAATAAAAATACTATTATCATGCAATATAAAATTGCCTTTTAAGTAAAAATACATTTTATTGCAGGATCTTATTCGTTTCCTGAATATAGGAAATTAATTCTCTATCTGTACGAAGTTAATATCCTGTTGACAAAACCTTAATTCTTTATTTGTACGAAGTTAACATCTTAAAAAGTTAGAGTTCAAAAATCTGCTTTAGGAAGCTATTTACTAATTTTTCCCGTTTACATTTCTACTATCATAAATCATCGTTAATTCACTTAATACATATCATTAAAGAGCTATATCGTTTGTTTTATCGAGCAAATACACAAAATTGGAGGCTTTATCCTATCAAATATAACTTTCTCTAACAGCAACACAGCTGTTTTTTTCCTCAGATCTTTGGTTCGGGTGCTAAAACCAGCAATACAGATGAGATAGAAAATACAAAATGATAAAAAAGCATGAAATAATCAAAATGTAAACAGGACCCTATAATAAAAATAAATAAAGGATAAAAATGCAATAGTTCTCGAAGAACTTAAGTAGAACACGATTTTACACCCTAAAAAGATTCAAATAAGAAAATTGGAAAAAACAGTGAAACATGTTAATCAAGCACGGGATTCTTAAAGGGCAACGCCTATTATTTGTTAAATTTAAATTATAATCTAATAATTATGGTATTTATGAAAAAATGCAATCAAAAGTGGTTTAATCCACAAAAAGTAAAAAAGCAAATAGCAATTGCTGTTGCTATTAGTTTAGTTTGTGCAATACCTATCAGCACATTTGCACAAGTACTCAAATTCTCAATAAAAAAGAGTAACACTTCTATCCAATCGGTATTACAAGAGTTAGAAAAAGGAAGTGAATATACTTTTTTCTATAATGATAATCAAGTGAAGTTAGATAAAAAGGTTTCTATAAATGTAGAAGATGCTCCGATAGAAGTTGTTCTAAATCAGATATTTGAAAATTCCGGGTACTCTTATAGAATAGTAGAGAATCAAATTGTTATATATACAATCCCCACCACAACTGCGCAACAAACGGTTCAACAGCAAAAACAACAAAAAGTGACCGGTGTAGTAAAAGATATTGCAGGAGATCCTATAATAGGAGCATCTATAATAGAAAAAGGATCTTCTTCAAACGGGACTATCACTAACGTGAATGGCGAATTTTCTCTTATAGTAACAGGCAATGAACTCCAGGTTAGTTACATTGGATATATTCCTCAAACCATTAATCTCAAACCGGGGGTAAGCTCTTATAATGTAATAATGAAGGAAGATACCAAAACATTAGATGAAGTAGTGGTAGTTGGGTATAGTACACAAAAGAAAGAGAGCTTGACTGGTGCGCTACAAACAGTTAAGAGCGATAAACTAAAAGATATTACTACCCCTTCAGTAGAAAATATGTTAAACGGAAAGGTTCCGGGAGTATATGTAGCTCCAGGGTCGGGACAACCCGGGTCAGGAGGAGCTGTCGTGATTCGTGGACAAGCAACTTTAAGTGGGACCACTGCTCCATTATGGGTTATTGATGGAGTGATTGTTGGTTCAAATGCCGGTGCTTTGAATCCAAGTGATATAGAAACAATGACTATCCTAAAAGATGCTGCTTCTACTGCTATTTATGGTTCACAAGGAGCCAACGGCGTTATTCTGGTAACAACCAAAAATGGTAAAGCAGAAAAGATGACAGTAAATGTCTCTGCAAAAGTTGGTATCAGTAAGTTAGGGAGAGGAAATATGGAAATGATGGATGGAGCGGAGCTATATGATTACTATAAATCATTCTCAAATCAGGAAGCGATTACTTTTTCACGTTATAATGATGAACTGCGAAATTGTAATTTCGATTGGTTTGATTTGGCTGCCCAAACAGGAGTTACCCAAGATTACAATGTTTCTTTATCCGGAGGTAATGAGAAAATCAGATCTTTCCTTTCCATCGGTGTCTATGATGAAGAAGGAGCAGTGAAAGGCTATGATTACACACGATATAACTTCCGGTTAAAAACAACCTATAACCCCTTTGAATGGTTGAGTATAAAACCTGCACTGGCAGGATCGCGACGGGATATTGAAGATAAACAGTATGATGTAACTTCCATGTTCCAAAGACTGCCATGGGATAGTCCTTTTGATGAAGAAGGGAATTTGGTTCCCAATAGATATACAGGATGGGTGAACAGTTCTAATAGCAATTATCTATACGATCTGCAGTGGAATAATTCGAACTCTACCAATTATGAATTTATGGGTAATTTAGATTTTGATATTAGAATTACTGACTGGCTGAGTTTTTCATCCGTCAATAACTATAAATACATAGGCTATAATTACAGTGAATATACAGATCCGCGCTCAAGTAGTGGAGAGGGAGTAGATGGGCGTATGCGTGAATATCAAACTACCACTGTACGTCGTTATTCTAACCATATCATACGTTTTAACAAAATGTTTGGTAAACATTCAATAAATGCGTTGGCTGCTTATGAATTCAACGATTATTGGGCCAAAGCAACAGATATGTATGGAATAGGATTTATTCCCGGTTTCGAAGTATTGGACGTGGTAGCTAAACCGGAGAAAGTTGGTGGTAGTATTAGTGAGTGGGCGGTACAGTCTCTTTTATTTAATGCAAACTATGCTTTTGATAATAAATATCTGGCACAACTATCGTTCCGTCGCGATGGAGCCTCTAATTTCGGAGATAATGCAAAATATGGAAATTTCTTTTCTATCAGTGCCGGATGGAACATTAATCGTGAGAAATGGTTTCATGCCTCTTGGGTTGATGTATTGAAATTACGTATATCTTATGGCTCGGTGGGTAACCGACCAAGTTCACTTTATCCCCAATACGATCTCTATTCAGTATCTTCTAAATATAACGAAGAATCCGGAGCCTTGATATCACAATTGGGCAATAAAGACCTTACTTGGGAAAAGACTTATACTACAGGCACCGGAGTTGACGTAGCTTTTTTTGATAATCGGTTGAGAGCAAGTTTTGACTGGTATAATAAGTACACAAGTAACATTCTATATGCAGTACCCATTTCCGGATTAGTAGGAGTGACAAGTATGTGGAAGAATATTGGTGAAATGCAAAATCAAGGATTTGAATTGTCCATTGGCGGTGATATTATCCGTACGAAAGACTGGGATTGGAATATAGAAATTAACTTGGGACATAATAAGAACAAATTAAAGAAACTCTATAAGACAAAGAACGCTGAGGGACAATTTGTAGAAAAGCCAATTATTATTTCAGATGGAACATCGATTGCAGGTACAGCCAAAAGAGTATTACAGCCAGGTTATCCATGTGATACTTATTATCTGAAAGAATGGGCAGGTGTAAACCCGGAAAATGGGGCACCTCAGTGGTATAAAACCGTAGAAAATGAAGATGGAACTTTATCACGTCAGAAAACAAGTAATTATTCTGAGGCTGATCAAGTGAAATGTGGAAGTTCATCTCCAGACATCTTTGGAGGATTTAGTACGGTACTCCGCTGGAAAGATATTGATCTGAATGCAGTATTTGGCTACTCTGTAGGAGGGCAAATCTATAATTATTCTCGCCAGGAATATGATTCAGACGGAGCATATAACGATCGAAATCAAATGAAACTTCAAAAGGGATGGAATCGTTGGGAAAAACCGGGAGATATAGCTACACATCCGGTGGCTTCTTATAGTAATACGAGTAAGTCGAACAGTTCTTCCTCGCGCTATCTTGAAAAAAATGACTATCTTAAGTTGAGATCATTATCAATCGGTTACAACCTAAAATTGCCTCAATATTATATTAATAATATGAGAATTTTCTTCACTGGAGAGAACCTGTTCTGTGTTACAAATTACTCAGGCGTAGATCCGGAAATTCCGGCCAGTGATGGTTCTGTAATAGGTACTGCATTACCTTCGGTTTATCCAACTGTACGTAAATTTATGTTTGGGCTTAATTTAACATTCTAAAAGTAACGATTATATGAAAAAAATAATAACTCTACTATGTGCGGTTGCCACTTTAACCGCTTGTGACATAGACAGACTTCCTTATGGTTCAATGTCAGCCGAACAAATAACTCAGGATCCTACCTCTTCATTAGAGTCACTTGTAAATGGATGCTATGCACAATTAAAAAGTTGGTCGGATCCTATGCATCGTTTAGGGGAATATGCGGGTGATAATATGGCGAAAGATAAATCATCAACGGATGCCTTTTTCGATTTTATTTCTTATTCCCGCGATGCTGATAATTATCGTCTACAAAGCTTTTGGGACTCCGGATACAAAGCTATTGCACAAGCTTCGAATATTATTAAAATGATTGATGAAGGACAAAGCAAAACCATTGATTATCAACTGGGTGAATGCTACTATATCCGTGGTATGATGTATTTTTATCTTGGACGTGCTTTCGGACGTCCTTATTGGGACAAGCCGGAAGGACATATGGGAGTCCCTATTGTAAACGGTACGCCAGACGATGTGAATAATCTTAATCTTCCTGATCGTTCGACTGTTCAAGATACTTATGAACAAGCTATTGATGACCTGAAAGCAGCGGCCCGATTGATGGAAAATGGAGAAACCAAACGAGAAGGTCCTGCATATGCATCTAAAGAAGCGGCATGGGCCATGTTGTCTCGTATTTATTTATTTATGAGTGGAACTTATGAAGCACCCAATAGTGAAAATGCCCAGTTGGCCATTGATTATGCAACTAAAGTCATTGAAAGCACCACTGATGAAGGTGGACTGAAATATGAGTTGCTCTCCCGTGAAAATTTTATGCGATATAATACATTCATGCCGGAAAATAATAAAGAATCTATTTTTGTAGTAAAAATCATGGCATCAGAAAAGCCGGATTATTGGAATTCTATTGGTGGAATGTATTCTTATGCTGGACAGCAAGGCTGGGGAGAAATGTATGCGAGTGCCAAATACATGGATTTATTAAATGAACAGGGACGTAACGATTGGCGTCCTGACAAGAAAAAGATTGTAGATGCACGAGCAAATTTCATTTCACCAAGCTACATCACGGATAGTGATGGTAAATATGTTGAAGTATTCCGTTTCATAAAGAATGTATACAACAAAAACAACATACATACAGGATATACATATGTACAATTGCCCGTTTCTAAAAGAGGTGACACTGTAACTTGTAAAGAGGGGGAAACTAATTACACATTGTCATTAATAAACAGTAGTGAAGAAAAATATTCAATCAGCTATTCAGACGGTCAAATCTATCACGGTGTTATTGATTATGAAATAGAACTCTCAAGCGGGCAACCCAAATTCTATATTCTCAAATGTTCGAATGAAGGAACTGCAAGCGGAGAAGCTGAATCTCAATTACATTCTCCTGTCATCTCTCGTTTAGGCGAGGTTTACTTGAATCGCGCAGAAGCATATGCCAAAAAAGGTGATTATCCTCATGCACAAGCAGATCTGAATATCATTCGTGAACGCTCTTTACCCGGCGGAGGTTATAATGACTTAAATGCTTCCAACGCTAAGGCGCGAATAGAAAAAGAGAGACAATTAGAGCTGGCCTATCAAGCAGAACGTAGTTATGATGTATTTCGCAATTGTGAAACATTAACTCGCAAATATCCCGGAGTACATGATGCCATGCTTGAAATTCCTGCTACAGACTATCGGGTTATTTATTTTATTCCACAAAGTGCTATTAATTCTTATCCCGGAACCTTAACACAGAATCCTACCAGTAATTAGAAGCGTTTGACGAAACGTACTTCAATAGATTTTTAATAAAAATGTGAGGCTTATCTATAACTAAATAGATAAGCCTCTTTCTATATGTAATACGATTATTATTAGTTGTCTTTTTGAAATTGCCCTTATACCAAGTTCATACGGAACTTGGATAATTCATCATTTTAAACCTAAATAAAAAGAAAGAAATGCACAAAGAAAAATGACAACTTAGTTAGCCGAGGTACGTTGGTACAAAAAGAATCATGTACCCTCTTTATCAATCAAAATTACAATCTAATAATTAATCGTATTTATGAAAAAATGCAATCTGCGGTGGTTTAACCCGCAAAAAGTCAAAAAACAACTGGCGTTTGTTTTGGCAATCTGTCTGGTTTGTATGGTGCCTGTCACTACCTATGCCCAAATTCTTAAAATATCCATGAAGAGGACTAATGTCTCTATTCAAAATGTGATACGGGAATTAGAGCAAAAAAGTGGGTATACCTTCTTTTACAATGACAATCAGGTAAAACTCAGTAAGAAAGTTTCTGTAGATGTTACGGATGCACCTATTGAGAAAGTATTGGATCAGATTTTTAATAACTCCGGTTATACTTATAAAATAGTAGATAATCAGATTGTTGTTTCGGCAGCAAAGATAGAAACTTCTAAAACATCCTCTCTCCAACAACAGAAAAGTGTACGTATCACGGGACAAGTGAAAGATACTGCCGGAGAACCGATTATTGGTGCTTCTGTTGTAGAAAAAGGATCGGCAAGTAATGGTACAATTACTGATATGGAAGGAGGTTTCAAGTTAACAGTATCAGGTAATGAATTGCAAATAACCTATATTGGTTATATGCCACAAACCGTAAAAATTCATCCGGGAGTAACCAACTATAGTATCACAATGAAGGAAGATACCAAGACTCTGGACGAAGTGGTAGTGGTAGGTTATGGTACACAAAAGAAAGTAAACTTAACCGGTTCGGTAGCTTCGGTTAGTACTGATGAAATCAAAGACCGCGTACAGACGAACGTGTTGTCGGCTGTGCAAGGTACAGTACCTGGAGTAACCGTTATTTCACGTCCCGGACAAACACCAAGTATTAACTTCCGTGGACGTGGTAACTTAGGAACTTCATCACCTCTCTACGTAATCGATGGTGCAATTGCGGATGCCACATTCTTTTCTAACCTTGATCCAAATAGTATCGAATCTATTTCTTTCCTGAAAGATGCTGCTTCATCGGCCATTTACGGTTCACGTGCGGCCTATGGTGTAGTATTGGTAACTACCAAACAGGGAAAAAATGATAAAATGAACGTTTCGTACAGTGGTTACGTAGGTTTGAGTAACCCTACTTACAAACCGGAGTACGTCAATTCTACCCAATATGCAGAGTTGTACAATGAGGCTCTCTACAATTCCAATCCAAAAGGTGGAAAATACCAAGGGTATACCGAGGAAGAAATTGGCTATTTCAGAGATGGTTCTAAACCAGACTTATATCCAAACACAGATTGGAATGATCTGATATTAGACAAAAATGTACTGACCACTCAGCATTCCTTGGATTTCAGTGGTGGAACAGATAAGATACGTTACTTTATCGGTTTGGGCTATGTGTATAAAGACAACATGATCCCCGGACAAGATAGCCAACGTTACAACTTGAATACCAATCTGAGTTCAGATATCACCAAGTGGCTGACTGTAAAGGCAGGAGTAAAATATATCCGCAATGATTCCGACCGTGATTGTGGCGCACCTTCATTGGCCAGTTTCTCAATGGTACCGGTTACATTCGTTGCAAAACAGTCAAATGGTGATTGGGGAACTGTGAACGGAGGTCAATCAGCAACAAGTAGCTTCATCACAAACAATCCACTCCGTGCATTGAGCAAATCGGATTGGAGTAAATCAAAAAGTGAAAATACCATGTACGATCTCGGTTTTGATATCAAACCGGTAAAAGGGCTTATTATTAGCGGACAAGGTGTATTCAAAGGATATGAATATAAGAGCAAAAGTTACACCGCCTTACAACCTAATGCCATAAATTACTTTTCCGGAGAAGAAATAGTTGGAACCGGAGTAACCAAAAATAAAATGAGTATGGACTGGCAGAGTACAAATACAATGCTTTATACGGCGACAGCCAGATATGACTGGTCGAATGATAAACATTCAGTAGGAGCATTGGTAGGTACATCTTACGAGCATTATAAATATGAAAGACTGGCAGGATCACGTGAAGAGTTTCCATCTGACGCATTAACAGATATGGAAGCCGGCTCTACGTCGGGAGCAGGCTATACCAATGGTGCAGGTTCATCAGAATATAAGATGTTGTCTTATTTTGCTCGTGTTAACTATACTTTGATGGATCGGTATTTATTGGAAGTAAACATGCGTGCAGATGCATCTTCACGTTTCCACAAAGATCACCGTTGGGGATATTTTCCTTCATTCTCGGCTGGATGGAGAATGAATGAAGAAGGCTTCATGAAAGACATCGAGTGGATCAATAATCTGAAAATCAGAGCTTCTTATGGTACTCTTGGTAATATAAACAATGTAGGAAATTATGATTATTTTCAGAATTACAGCAGTGGAAACCATTATAATTTCAGTGATTCGCCCGTAATCGGTATCGGTGAATCCAAACCTGCTAATGAAACGCTCGGTTGGGAAAAAGTTGCTTTAACTGATATTGGTTTGGACTTCGACATTTTCAATGGACTTCTGGGTGTAACAGCTGATTACTATATCAAAAACACAAGTGATATTTTGTTGGGATATAACGTACCTACAGAAACCGGTATCACAGCTGCACCTTCACAAAACATTGGTAAAGTGAAAAACACAGGTTTCGAATTAGCCTTGAATCACCGTAACAAGATTGGAGCTGTTAACTACAGCATCGGAGCTAACATTGCTACCAATAAAAATAAAATTACCAACTTAGGCGGTTCGGACAATATTATTCAGACCAGCAGTTATATCGTGAAGTATATCCTGAAAAAAGGGGAATCAATCGGTTCTTTCTATGGATTTAAAACAGACGGACTGTATACTCAAGCTGATATTGATGCCGGGCATTACTACACATTAAGTGGAGTAGTACCTAATGCAGGTGATGTTAAATTTGTTCCTCAACGTGACATCGAGTACAAACAGGAGATCACAGACGAAGATCGTACTATTCTTGGTAAAGATGTGCCCGACTTCACATATGGTGTAAACTTAAGTCTACAATATAAAGGTTTTGAATTCAGTATGTTTGGACAAGGAATCAGTGGAACTAAGGTAGCATTTGACGTATATGGTGTTCACCCATTCTACCATGGTCAGGATAACCCAAGAAAATACCATCTGAAGAGATGGACAGAAGAGAATCCAAATCCATATGCTGCTTATCCTCGTCTCTACTCGGCAAGTAGTGTACACACAACTTATAATCGTAATTTCAGTGATTATCATTTGTTTGACTCGGACTATTTCCGTTTCAAGACTTTGTCATTGGGATATACGGTACCATCTGCCACAGTGAAGAGCTGGGGATTGCAGTCATTGAAGGTATATGTAACAGGAGAAAACCTGTTCACAGTACGTGCTGATAAAAAGATGGAAGACTTTGATCCGGAAACAGCCGGTGGTGTGATTTATACGCTGGGAACCAAATCGGTAGCATTTGGTGTAAACATATCATTCTAAAATCATTCATTAAAAAATAGAATTCACAATGAAAAACAATATAAGAAAAATTGCATTGGGATTATGTCTCACAGGAGCGTTAACAGCCTGCGATTTAGATGTGGTTCCACCTGCTGACATTGCAGCAGAAAACTTTTGGCAAACGGAAAAAGATGCATGGTATGCTTTAAATACCTGCTATTCTACATTGGATGGTGTAGACATTTGGGATGAATTGTGTACAGATAATGCACATAGCCACAAACCTTGGGAAGGAAACTTCGAAATGGTACAACAAAACGGTATAAGTACAGCCAATGGATATGGAAGCTACTATTTTGGTACCGTTCGTGTAGTGAATAACTTTATTGCTAATGTAGATAAATGTGCAGTCAGTGATGAACTAAAAACACGCATGAAGGCAGAAGCACGTTTTTTCCGCGCTTTAAGTTATCTTGATTTGACCACGAAATTCGGAAAAGTTCCGGTAATTACGGACGTTTTAGCTTATGACGCACCGAATGTTAAACGTGACGAAGTGGAAACTGTCCGGAAGTTCATTCTTGACGAATTGGCAGAAATAGCGGAAATCCTTCCTGATAGTTATAACGGTAGCTACATGTATGAAACAGGACGTATCACTCGTGCCGGTGCTCTGGCCCTTCGTGCACGTGCCGCCTTGTATTTTGGAAATTACGCCGAAGCAGAGTCATCTGCCGGAAAAATCATTTCTGAAGGACATCATTCTCTGTTCCGTGTGTCGTCACTCACCACAGCGCAACAAAAAGAAGCCAACGAAATGGATGCTTATATTGATTATGCAGCCAAAGGTATCGATAAAGATAAATTCGTGAAAGGTATGTTCAGTTATGAATCATTGTGGCACAAAGGTAACGCATCTCCCGCCAATCCGGAGTATATTGTAACACGTGAGTACATGGCTGATGCAAACAACTATGATTGGACAAGATATACATATTTCATACCCAAATCATTCTCTCAATACGACGGATACTGTTCTTATGAACCGATGCAGGACTTAATTGACGCATACTGGGATGTGGATGGTAAAACAATGCGTAATGACATCACTATGGAACAGCGTAAAGAACGTTATGCCGAAATATGGAAAGACTTTAAAGATATGAGCCAATCTCAATTCATTGAAAAAGTTCCGCAAACGGATATTATGAAATACGACTATATGAAAGAATTCCGCAATCGTGACAGTCGTTTATATGTATCTATGATGTTCCCTTTCAAAGGATGGCATGAAACTGTTAAAGGCACATTCTATTTCCGTTGGGATCCGGATCTGATAAATAAAGATGGTAATGAATCATGGACGGGATATTTTTATCGTAAAATGGTTACTCTCGATCCTTATGATACTTGGACTGCTGAAGAAGATTATCCGGTGATTCGCTATGCTGAAGTATTGCTGACATACGCAGAAGCACGTATCCAGAACTCCGGATGGGATACAGAAGTACAGAAAGCATTGAATGACCTGCGCGATCGTTGTGGTATGCCGGATGTACCGACTTCCATGCCTTCTAAAGAAGAAGCTCTGGCTTTTGTACGTAATGAACGGCGTATTGAATTAGCGGCAGAAGGCCATCGTTTTGATGATATACGCCGCTATGGAAACGACTATTGCAGCAAGGCTATGAATGGTCCTTCTTATGCTCCAAACGGATATGTTGTAATCAACAAAGTTTGGGATGAGCGTTTGATGCTTATGCCTATACCTCAAGGTGCAATTGACTTGAATCCATTGTTGAAAAACGATCAGAATCCGGGATATTAATTTAACACACATTATTTATTGAGGGTTAAAGCCCGTTCATGGTAATACATGAGCGGGCTTTTTTATGTCCCAATTTATAATATTCAGAACTGCAATTTCCTCATTTATAACCATTCAGGTGATAACCGGTTTTACATCTCTTCTGCCCAAGTTCGTTTAGAACTTATACCAAACATCAAATTTTAAACCTAAATTAATAAAGAAAAGAATGAGAGAGAAACCGTAAATGACGTTAACCTGGTGCAGCGATGCTTTAGAAGTGTCCTGTGCTCACTTTATCAATCAAAATTACAATCTAATAATTAATCGTATTTATGAGAAAATGCAACATGCGGTGGTTTAGTCCGCAAAGAATGAAAAAGCATCTGGCTTTTGCTTTGGCAGTTAGCCTGATAGCTATGGTACCTGTGAGTGCCTTCGCTCAAGTACTAAAGATTTCAATGACGAAGACAAACGTATCCATCGAGAGTGTACTGCGTGAACTTGAAAAACAAAGCGAGTATACTTTCTTCTACAATGACAATCAGGTAAAGCTGAACAAGAAAGTATCCATCAATGTGTCGGATGCTCCGATCGAAACTGTACTGAACGAAGTATTCAAGAATTCGGGATACACTTACAAAATTGTAGACAATCAGGTTGTAGTATCTGCGACGCAAGAAGCAAGAAAAGATGTACAGACAACTCAACAACAAAAGCAGAGAAAAGTTTCGGGAGTTGTAAAAGATGCAATGGGTGAAGCCATCATTGGAGCATCAGTAGTAGAAAAAGGTGCTCCTTCTAATGGTACTATAACAGATATTAACGGACAATTCAGTCTGACAGTAGGCGGCAACGAATTACAAATTACCTATATCGGTTATATGCCTGAAACAGTATCATTGAAACCAGGTGTTACTTCTTACAATGTTACCATGAAAGAAGATACAAAGACCCTTGACGAGGTAGTTGTAGTAGGTTACGGCGTACAGAAAAAAGCAAATTTAACAGGTGCAGTATCATCCATTAATGCTGAAGCACTGGAATCTCGTTCTGTATCAAGTGTTTCTGCAGCAATGGCCGGAACAATGCCGGGTGTAACAGCTATCCAATCTTCCGGTGCTCCGGGATTACAAACCGGAACAATTACCGTACGTGGTAAAAACTCGGTGAATGCGGCTAATCCGTTAGTCATCGTAGACGGTGTACCGGGTAGTATGAATACCATTGACCCACAGGATATCGAAAGCTTGACAGTATTGAAAGATGCTGCTTCTGCCGCAATCTACGGTGTACAGGCTGCCAACGGTGTAATCTTGATTACAACTAAAAAAGGTAAGAAAGGACAAGATGCCAAAGTATCCTATTCGGGTAGCGTAGCATGGGCGACTCCTACGACAAAACTAAACTTCCTTGGTTCGGCAGACTATGCTATGCTGTACAATGAAGCTGTAAAAAATGAAAATCCCAATGCCGCCCTTCCGTATAGCGATGAAGATATCGAGCTTTTCCGGAATGGAACTGATCCAATCGGACACCCCAATACAGACTGGTATAAAGAGACATTTAAAAATTTTGCGTTTGAACAACAACACAATTTCTCAATCAATGGTGGCTCTGAAAAAACAAATTACAGTGCATCGGTTGGTTATCTCTATCAAGGTGGTTTAACAAACGAAAATGATTATAATCGTTTCACCGGTCGTATTAACGTTGAATCAGAAATCAGCAAATGGTTTTCTGCCGGACTGAATGTATCCGGATATAGAGGAACACGTGAGGATGGAGCTGTCGGATTTGCTACACTGATGAGTGAAGTGACCCGTAACAGCCCGACACTACCGGTTTACAATGAAGATGGTACATTTAATTATAGCGGAAAAGCCAATCCGGTAGCAGAATTAGGAAGAACCGGTTTTTATCGTCAGATGGACCAGCAGTTGAATGCTATCCTACATGCAACCGTACACATCTTACCGGAATTGAGCGTTAAGGGATTATTCTCTGTACGTAATGATATTCGTAACATCGATTACTTCAAGAAACATTATTCATATGGTACCGGATCAAATATTTCTGATTCTGGTTTGAGAGAAGGATACGATAAATATTATATCTGGAACGAATATACATCTCAGTTGTTGGTGAACTATAACAAAACGTTCAAGCAACATACTATCGGTGCATTGTTTGGCTTTGAGCAGTGGGAACAACTTTATAAATATACAGAAGCCACACGTAAGGGTGGTGGTAGCGATGAACTAACAGAGTCATTGAATACACTGGATAAATCATCTCAAACCAATTCTGACGGTGGCACGGAGTTAGCCCGTCGTTCATACTTTGGCCGTATCCAATACGATTACGCTGACAAATATTTATTTGAAGCGAATCTGCGTGCAGATGCTTCTTCACGTTTCCCGAAAGATAATCGTTGGGGTGTATTCCCTGCATTCTCTGCCGGATGGAGAATCTCAGAGGAAAACTTTATTAAAGACAATCTGAACTGGATGAGTAACTTGAAGTTACGTTTAGGTTGGGGTCGTACCGGTAACGAAGAATTGAGCGATATCTACCCTGCAGTAGCGACTTATGCTTATGGTTCTTATATGTTTGGTAATACATTGAACACAACCGCCTATGAAGCGAGATATGTAAACAGTGCACTTCAGTGGGCCACAGTTACTAATTACGAAGTTGGATTAGACGCAGGATTCTTAGATAATAAACTTGGATTTGAACTGTCTGTATACAAGAAAAAAACAGATGACATGCTATTGAAACTTCCGGTACAGGGTATTTTAGGTATGTCAGCACCGGTTCAGAATGCAGGTAGTGTAGAAAATACAGGTTTCGATTTAAACATTTTCCACAATAACCGTATCAATAAAGATTTCAGCTATGCTGTAAATTTAAATCTGGCTTATGTAAAAAACCGTATCACAAACCTTGAGGGTACTGAAGGAGAAGATCCTGACAACAATAAATTATGGCGTTTAGAAGGTTATCCCATCGGTTCATTCTATGGTTACAAAGCAATCGGTTATTTCAATACTGAAGAGGAACTGGCCAACGAACCGAAACGTACAGGAACAGAAAAATTGGGTGATATCAAATATGCTGATTTGAATGGTGATGGTAAAATTGATGCTGCGAATGACCGTACAGTGATCGGTCAAAACTTCCCGAGCTGGACAGGTGGTTTAAGCATTAACCTGTATTGGAAAGACTTCGACTTCTCTGCTCTGTTCCAAGGTGCATTCGATGTCGATAAATACTGTGAAGCCGAATCTTCATACGCATTCTATAATGGTGGTAAAGTGCTGAAAAAACACCTAGATCGATGGACTCCGGAAAATCATAATGCCAGCTATCCTCGTATCACAAAAGATTCACAAACTAACTTCGTAACTTCTTCTTTCTGGTTGGAAGACGCGTCTTATGTACGTTTGAAGAATGTGTCATTAGGCTACAATCTGCCTAAGAGTTGGCTGAACAGAATTGGCGTTAGCAGAATCAAAGTCTATGTAGCTGGTGAAAACTTACTGACATTCTGTGGTCTTGAAGACATTGACCCGGAAGAATCAAGTACACGCGGATGGTCATATACCAACGTGAAGAAAGTTTCATTAGGCCTAAAAGTTTCATTCTAAATCCCTCAATACTATAAAAATATGAAAAAGAATTACTTATATATATTTGCAACAGCCCTTATAGTAGGGTTCAGCTCTTGTAGCGACTTTCTGGATCGCTATCCTCAGGAAGAGCTTTCTGATGGTAGCTTCTGGAAAACGCCGGATGACGCAAACAAAGTAGTCTCAGACCTCTATGGCTATCTGTCTACATGGGATCAAGACAACGACATTAATTCAGACAATGCCACAATGGGTATCAAATGGGCTGCAGGTAATATTTCCAAAGGAATTTATGACCCGGCAGACCAAGGTTGGAGCGGTGATTATGCAAATGTCCGTCAGTGTAACCTGATTCTTTCAAAAATAGATGAGATTCCTGATTATCCTGAAGCAGATAAAACCAAAGCACTCGGACAGGTATATTTCTTCAGAGCGTATATCTACTTTAATCTGATCCGTTCATTCGGAGACGTTCCATACATTGATAAACCTCTGGACTTAAAAGACATGGAAGGAATCACACGTATGCCAAGAGCAGAAGTATATGAGAAAGTCATGGCTGATTTTGACAGAGCAATTGCTGCCCTTCCAACAGAATGGCCTGCTTCTGACTATGGACGAATTACTAAAGGAGCCGCTATGGCAATGAAAGCAAGAGCTGCTTTATACTACGGAAATTGGGATGTAGCTGCCAAAGAAGCCAAAAATGTAATGGATTTAGGCTTGTATGAACTTTATGATAAAGACAATACAGGCAAATATGCTGAACTTTTCTGGGAAAAAGCCGATGGTTGTGACGAATTCATACTTGTTACCCAATTTAACTACCCGGACAAAACTCACTACCTGATGGGGTGGGAATGTTTCCCTACAAAAGGTTGGGGTGGCATGAACCCCACTCAAAGTCTGGTGGACGCATTCGAAGATAGTGAAGGCGCTCCGATCAGTAAATCTAAAATATACGATTCAACAGATCCATTCAAAAACCGTGACCCACGTTTGGAGGTAGACATTTTGCACGATGGTGAGGAAATGTATGGCGTAACAATAAAAGTCGCTCCTTTGGCTTCAAGCGGTAGCACAGGCATCAACCAACATAATGATGCTACAGAAACCGGATATTATGGCCAGAAATGGCTGGACCCAAGTTTAGATCCTCAGTCTGATGGCTGGAACATGGGTAAGGACTGGGTACATATCCGTTATGCTGAAGTACTCTTAACTTATGCTGAAGCCATGAATGAACTTAAGGGATTGGATCCGGCTGCATTTGATGCCGTCAATCAGGTAAGACGTCGTGTAGGTATGCCTGAACTTCAGAATACGGATGCCAGCAAGCCTACTTATTGTGCTACTCAGGATGATCTCCGTCAACGTATCCGTAACGAATGGCGTGTAGAATTTTGTCTGGAAGGCGGAAAACGTATGTGGGATATCCGTCGTTGGGGAATTGCCAAAGACGTATTGAATGCACCATTCGAAGGATTGAAATATAAGATTGTAGACAACCCGAATGATCCCGACAAAAAAGTAGATGGTGGAAAAATGTGTATCCTTTATCAGGGAGAACCGATTAAGTTGGTAGGAAGCAGATACTCGGACAATAACTATTTGTTCCCTGTACCGCAAAGCGAAATTGACTTGAATCCTGCCCTGACACAGAATCCGGGTTATTAATAATAGTGTTTAGACAATGGGGGCATTCCAATCGGGGGTGCCCTCATTTCTCTTATTATCTTGCATCTATACTTATGAAGCGGTTACCATACCTACTTTTTTTACTACTTTTCATTACCTATTTCCTTTGTTACCAAGGGGTACTTTCACATGTGATTTATTATCACGAACAACACCACTTGTTCCTGTTCTCTAAAGAATACTTCTCAAAACAAATTCATACGGAAGGGTTGATCGCATATCTGAATGATTTCATCGTTCAATTCTTTTATATCCCCATATTGGGGAGTGCAATATTATCCGGGATATTGGCGGGAATATATCTGTTGACGCACTATTCTTTCAAAAAAATAACAGGACAAACAGACCTGTTACAATTATCCTTGGTTCCCTCTATATGTCTTTTCATTTATACAATGCCTGTAGATCATTCATTAACACCTGTCGTGGGAGTTTTCTTGGGGCTTTTGTTACTTGCCGGAATTAATCTCTTCATAACCAAACAATGGAAATGTTTCATCCGCATTCCATGGATTAATGTTCATGGAAATAAAAAGAATATGGCAATTTCCACAATTTTTATAATCATATATGCCATTGCCGCATGTTATATATTCGTACAATCATATAATATGCCGGAACGCATCATGTTGATGGCTGAGAAAAGCGTAAAAGAGAGAAATTGGGAAAACACATTGACACAAACAGAAAAATATATAAATTCAGGGAGAACCAATCAACTGATCTCCTATTTTCACAACCTGGCTTTATATCACACAGGAAAACTACCTTACCACCTATTCGATTATCCACAAAAATTAGGAGTCAAAAGTCTGTACTTCCCATGGAACAGTGACAGCCGTGAAAGCGAATATGGACATTTCATTTATGAAGACCTGGGATATATCAACGAGGCACAACGGTGGGAATTCGAATCGATGGTTGTCTGGGGAGAGACCGCTCCGCACCTGATTAACCTGGCACGGTATAACATAGCCAATAAACGTCCCAAAGTGGCACAGAGGTTTATCAACCTGCTTAAACAATCTCTTTTCTACAAGAAAGAGGCCGAAGCATTGGAGAAATGGCTACCGACAGGAAATGTTCCCGGGTTGAAAGTATCACCCGGCAAGACCTCCAACACACCTGTACGATTCGCGAATGTTATAAATATAGGACCGGAACTGCAATATCTGTGCGAACAAGACTCAACAAACCGGATGGCTTTCGAATATCTGATGGGTAACTTACTGTTGAGCAACAATGTCATACGTTTTGTGAATAACCTGAAGTTCATACATAATTTCGATTACCCTCAAATGCCACCTGCTTACGAAGAGGCACTCTATATCTATAAATTAGGAGTAGGCGAAGAAACTTTTTCAAAATCAGGTTTCACTGTAAGCGAACAAACCGAAAAACGATTCCAACAATATTATGGTTTATATAAAAACAGAGAAATGCAAAGGTTGAAATCGGAGTTTGGAAACACCTATTGGTACTATCTGAACTTCATCAGTCCCTATGGAGATAAAATCATTAAGAATTAATCTGCACTGATATGAAAACTACCTATATTCTTTTTATGATGGCTCTTGTCTGGATACTACAAGCCTGCACAGAGCAATGTCAAAGGCCGGACTTATATACAGATAGTATTCCCTGTATATACCCGGATTATACAGGAGTCACATTCCCGGTTAATATTGCTCCGCCAAATTTCATTATCAAAGAAGAAGCTGATGTTTTTCAAACAGAAATTGGTGTAGAAAAAGTGACAGATATTCTATATACCAGCAAGCAACCGGAAGTGATTATCCCATCCAAAGCCTGGAAAAAACTTCTCCAAAAGGCAGCCGGAAAGGAAATCTTTATTCGAATCACCCTCCTGAAAGATGGAAAATGGACACGCTTCGCAGATATTACAGATACCGTTTCTAATGAAATGATAGATCCATACCTCGCCTACCGGCTACTCTACCCGGGATATGAACTCTGGAACGAGATGGGAATCTATCAACGAAACCTGACTAATTATGAGGAAACTCCCATAGCGGAGAATAAAGCATTTGAAAAACAATGCATTAATTGCCATACGTTCAACCGGAACTCGCCCGAAACCATGATGATACATGTACGTGGAAAATCGGGAGGAACACTGATATCAAAAAATGGAAAAGTAGAAAAAGTTAATACAAAACCGGAAGGGGCCAAGAATGGGGGAACCTATGCGGCCTGGCATCCTTCAGGAAGATATATCGCATTCTCAATGAATGAGATACAGCAATTCTTCCATTCATCGGGACAGAAGCCCATCGAGGTGTCAGACCTGGCCGCCGACTTGATGGTATATGACACGCAAAAGAAAACGTTCCTCACGGACTCCCTGATTTATGGGGATAAATACATGGAGACATTTCCGAACTGGACACCGGACGGGAAGATGCTGTACTTCTGCCGTGGAAACGCTTACAAAGAAAAGATGCCGCTGGACAGTATTCGTTATGACCTATGCCGGATTGGATTCGACCCCGAATCAGGTAAGTTCGAGAGCTTGGAATGTGTATATAAAGCTTCGGAACAGGGGAAGAGCGTGTCTTTTCCAAGAGTTTCTCCAGATGGCAGATACCTGATGTTCACTCTATCTGATTATGGTAACTTTTCTATCTGGCATCCGGAAAGCGAGCTTTGCCTTTTAACGATAGATACCGGAGAGATACGGCTTTTAAACGAAGTAAACAGTGATGACGTGGAAAGTTTCCATACCTGGTCGTCATCCGGAAAGTGGTTCGTATTCAGCAGCAAACGACTGGACGGACTTTGGGCACGACCATTCTTCGCCAGTTTCAATACGGAAACAGGAAAAGCGGGAAAACCGTTTTTATTGCCGCAGAAAGATCCGCGTTTCTATGATACGTTTACTAAAACGTATAATTTACCGGAGCTGATTAAAGAACCGGTGCGTAACGGAAATGAACTGATAAAAGCTATACATTAATTTAACACACTTTACCCCGAAAGAGAGGGCTTTCCATTTTGCAGTAAGCCCTCTTTTTTAGAACTTTGCGACATCACTCAATAAACATTTAATTCAAAGAAAACACATGAAAAACATTTTCCTTACCTTAAGTTTGGCTATAGGCTTGCTTTTACCTTGCAATCTGTATGCTCAAAGCCAGTATCCGTTCCAAGACACGACATTGTCTACCGAAGAAAGAGTAAATGACCTTATCGGACGTATGACCCTTGAAGAGAAAATAGATTTGCTTGCCGGATACAACGATTTCTATCTGCACCCGTGCGAACGATTGGGAATACCGGCATTCAAACTGGCTGACGGTCCGCTGGGCGTTGCCTCCTGGGGATTGTTCGGACGTGCTACCGCATTTCCATCGGCACTTTCTCTGGCTGCCTCATGGAACAAAAATCTGGCAGAAAAGACAGGAGCCATGTATGCCCAGGAATGGCGTGCGAGAGGTATTCATTTTCTTTTAGCTCCGGGGGTAAACAACTACAGGGCTTCCAAAGGAGCCCGTAATTTCGAGTATTTCGGCGAAGATCCCTATCTGACATCCGAAATGGTAGTCCCTTTTATTAAAGCGGTACAAGACGGAGGAGTAATCGCCACCATAAAACACTTCGCAGCCAACGATCAGGAGTTTGACCGCTATACAGTCAGTACGGAAGTATCCGAACGCGCGCTGCAGGAAATTTACCTTCCACCTTTTAAAGCTGCCGTACAAAAAGCAGGTGTCAAAGCCGTCATGACAGGTTACAACTTAGTGAACGGAATACATTGTACTGAAAACAAACATCTGATCGATATTTTAAAGAAGGACTGGGGTTTCAAAGGCATGTTGATGTCAGACTGGGCATGTACCTATTCCGCTGACAATGCCGCAAACTACGGTTTGGATCTTGAAATGGGCAGCAACGACTGGTTCACCCGCAAAGAACTTCTCCCACTTATTAAAGAAGGAAAGGTTACAGAGGAAGTGATCAACGATAAAGTACGCCGTATTTACGGAGCCTGCATCTCAATGGGATTTTTTGATCGGCCTCAGCAAGACACCCATATCCCGACTTTCAACCCACAAGCCAATCAAATGGCATTGAATGCCGCCTGTGAAGGTATCATCCTGTTAAAGAACGAACAAAACACATTACCCATCCGCCAACCTAAAGTAATTGCCGTGATCGGTCCTACAGCCAATCCGGCGATTGTTTCAGACAGAATATACAATGTCAACAGCATTGTGTATGGCGGAGGTGGAAGTTCTAAAGTTCACCCCTGGTATGTCGTTTCAGCATTAGAGGGTATCTGCCAGGAATTTCCGGAAGCAACAGTATATTACACCGAAGGAATATCCAACCAGTTCAAACCCCGGTTGTTCCGTAACAGTAAGTTCCGTACCAAAGATAGCAAACCCGGACTGGAAGCCAGTTATTATGCATTGTCATCTGACAGTTCTGCTATGCTCTCCGACAAAATGATCCAGCAACAGGCAGTAGCTGCCGGAAGAACAGTAAACAGCAATCAACCGGGCAACACAGCATCCGGAAACGGTAAAGATGAAAACGGACTGATCATTCGCCGTATCGACCGCACAGTAAATTACGAATGGTGGGGATACCCTTTCAACGAGAGCAAATTGGGAAGTGACTACCGGATATGTTGGGAAGGATACGTGGATGCCGAGAAGACAGACAGCCTCCGGTTCTTTGTCGATGCACAGGGAGCGTATCGCCTGTGGATAGACGGAACATTGGCATTGGACGCTTCCCGGTCTCAATCGTTCGACGTACGCAATATTGCCGTTTCAGTACGGAAAGGAGATACCAAACACGTTCAACTGGAATTCTGTAACCAACGCAGCACCCCGGCAGAGATCCGGATGGGATATGCTTATCAAAGCGACATTGACTTTTCTGAAGCAAAGCGACTGGCCGAGAAAGCCGATCTCGTGGTGTTCTGTGCCGGATTGGACGGAAGCATCGAACTGGAAGGGCGCGACCGACCGTTCGATTTGCCTTATGGACAAGACCTGCTAATCGAGGAATTGATTAAAGTAAACCCCAAACTGATAGTAGCCATTCATGCCGGAGGCGGAGTGAACATGACCCGGTGGATCAATCAGGTACCCGCTGTAGTACATGCCCTCTATCCCGGGCAGGAGGGTGGACACGCATTAGCCCACATTCTTTCGGGCAAAGTAAATCCGTCAGCCAAACTCCCGTTCACAATCGAAAAAAAATGGGAAGATTCGCCGGCATACGGCCACTATGATGAAACCCGAAAAGAAAAGAAAGTATATTATACAGAAGGAATCTTCACCGGTTACCGGGGATACGACGAAAAAGGTATCGAACCTCTTTTCCCATTTGGATTCGGACTCTCGTATACCACTTTTGATTATACGGACCTCAATATCCGTATTACAGATAAAAAACAGAAGAAAGTCACAGTTTCGTTTACCATAACCAATACCGGGCAGCAAGACGGATACGAAATTGCCCAACTTTATGTACATGATATACAGTCTAAAGAGCCCCGTCCACAGAAAGAATTAAAAGGCTTTGACAAGATATATCTGAAGGCAGGAGAAAGCAAACAGGTAGAGATCGAACTGGATGAAGACGCATTCCGGTATTTCAATGCCCGACAAAACCGTTGGGTATTTGAGAAAGGAGAGTTTGAAATCCTGGTAGGTGCCTCTTCCAGAGACATCAAACTGACAGGAAAGATCAAGATATAATCTTTATCAGTTGACGGGGAAAAGCGATAACCGGCTTTCCCCCGTCAGCCTCCTGATCTCTTCTATCCTTTTTTCACCTTCTTATATTCTCTGGGAGACATACCCATTATCTGGCTAAACAGCCGTGAAAAGTAATAAGCATCCTCAATACCTACCCGATAGCATACCTGATTCACTTTCATATCCGTAAAATCGAGAAACTGACAGGCTTTCTGAATCTTGATCTGATTGAAATAACTCAATGGTGCATAGCCCGTACGTTTCAAAAATAAATTAGAGAAGTACGAAGGCGAATATCCTGTATAATCTGCCAACTCGGCTAAAGTCAGCTTCTTACCCAAATTCTCCTTCATATAATGAATGGCTGCACTAACGGGATCTTCCTCACCCATCAGGCGGTGTTCTGAAAAAGCCTCCCGATACTCCCTGAGATAACGTAAAGAACCCAGATAATGATGAAATACAGAACTGGCATACGAAAGATTCTCCAGACTGTACCCCATTTTCAGTACCCGAAATATTTCCTCAAACAATTCTGTCCGGTAACTGATTCGCGAATGCATTCCCGGCTTTATTTCCGTGAGCCGGCAAGTTCGGTGCGTACAATAGAGTGAAGCCAGTGTTCCCCCGAAGTGAATCCAATAAATTGTCCATGGTTCTTTTTCATCGGCGCCATAGGCATGAGGGAGTCCTGCCGGAAGTATGAAGTATTGATTGGGAGCTACCGGGTGCTTCTGCCCATCCAGGCTGAACCACCCCCTCCCCTCCGTACAATAGATAAATACATATTGGTCAATCGGAGCATCCCGTTCCCGAAAATGATTATAAGCCTTTGGATAATAGCCTATATCGGTAATGTACAGTACAGAGGTCGCAGGTTCTGTCTTCATGCGTTGTACAATGGCCGGAGGCAATACCAATGCCTGTTCGCCCAGAAAACCGTCTTTTTGTTTTGCCATACTAACAGATTCATAGATTCACGTCACAAATATACATATAAAAAAGAAAGATAGTCCATCTTTTTAGCTGGTTTCTCTATTTATTTTCACCTCTAAACCCGCTTACTTTGCATTAATCATTTAAACCATTTAATAACATGAAACAGACACAAGGCTATTTACTACTAATCTGCATCGTCTCAGCTATGGGCGGGCTGTTGTTCGGCTATGATTGGGTTGTCATCGGTGGAGCTAAAATCTTCTACGAACCTTTCTTCGGAATTGAAAATTCAGCAGTTCTACGCGGCTGGGCCATGAGCAGCGCATTGATAGGCTGCCTGGTAGGGGCTTTGCTATCGGGTGTCTGGAGTGACAAGTACGGACGTAAAAAGATGCTCATCATAGCCTCCTTCCTGTTTGCGCTTTCAGCTTTAGGTACGGGAATAGTCGATAGTTTTTCCTATTTTATCTTCTATCGCATTGTAGGAGGACTGGGTATCGGCATCGCATCCAACGTTTCCCCCGTCTATATCGCAGAAGTTTCCCCTGCCCATGTACGAGGTAAATTCGTATCACTCAACCAGCTTACCATCGTATTAGGCATTTTACTCGCGCAACTGGCAAACTGGCAGATAGGAGAATACTATACACACGGTTCCGACGTACTGAGTGACACCAGTATAGAGTGGGCCTGGCGATGGATGTTCTGGGCAGAACTGATTCCGGCAGGAATCTTCTTTCTATTATCATTCGTCATCCCTGAAAGTCCCCGCTGGCTGGCTACTGTCCATCAACAGGAGAAAGCACGGAAAACACTGATGCGCATCGGAGGAGAAACCTATGCCCGGCAGACCCTGGAAGAACTGACACAAGTAACCCGGGGGCAAGACGGAAAACAAGATTACGAATGGAAAGCTGTCTTTCGCCCGGAAATGCGCAAAGTGCTGATCATCGGCATCGTCCTGGCTATATTCCAACAATGGTGTGGCATCAATGTAATCTTCAATTATGCACATGAAATCTTTTCATCGGCCGGTTATGCCGTTTCCGATGTGTTGATGAACATTGTAGTGACCGGAATCACCAATGTGATATTTACCTTCGTAGCCATCTATACAGTGGATAAATGGGGACGTCGCACCCTGATGCTTATCGGTTCTGCCGGATTGGCACTGATTTACCTGACACTGGGAACTTGCTACTTTCTGGATGTAAGCGGTCTGCCCATGCTCCTGCTGGTAGTGCTTGCCATTGCCTGCTATGCCATGTCACTCGCTCCGGTAGTCTGGGTGGTTTTATCCGAAATTTTCCCCGTGAAAATACGAGGTATGGCCATGGCCCTCTCCACCTTCTTCCTTTGGGTAGCTTGCTTTGTACTGACCTATACCTTCCCCGTTTTGAATGAAAGTATAGGTGCCGAAGGTACTTTCTGGCTGTATGGTGGCATCTGTCTGGCCGGATTCCTGTTCATACGCCGGAAGCTGCCAGAAACCAAAGGGAAAACACTGGAAGAAATAGAAAAAGAATTAATCAAATAATCCATAAAATAAGATGAAAGAGAATGTAAAAGTATGGGAGGAGGACATCCTGCTCCCTACCTATGGCATCGGACGTCCCGAAAAGAACCCGATGTTTCTGGAAAAGCGTGTCTATCAAGGCAGCAGCGGAGTAGTATACCCGTATCCGGTCATCGAGAAGATTGAAGACACTTGTGAAGAGAAAAGCTATCATGCCGTATGGTTGGAAAATGAATACCTCAAAGTCATGATTCTGCCCGAATTAGGAGGACGCATCCAGATGGCTTTCGATAAAATAAAGCAACGACATTTTATTTATTACAACCACGTGATAAAACCGGCTTTGGTAGGATTGACCGGTCCCTGGATTTCAGGGGGCATTGAGTTCAACTGGCCTCAACACCACCGCCCCAGCACATTCCTGCCGGTAGATTACAGCATTGAACAATGCAAAGACGGAAGTGTCATTGTATGGGTAAGCGAACGGGAACGGATGTTCGGCCAGAAAGGAACAGCCGGATTCACACTCCGCCCCGGCCGGGCCGTACTCGAGATACAGGGAAAAGTTTCTAACCCGACTCCTCTGCCACAGACTTTCCTGTGGTGGGCCAATCCGGCAGTAGCAGTCAACGCAGACTATCAGTCTGTATTCCCCTCGGATGTTAACGCCGTATTCGACCATGGAAAGCGGGATGTATCCCGTTATCCCATCGCTACCGGAACCTACTACAAGATGGACTATTCCGCCGGAGTGGATATTTCAAGATATAAAAACATCCCTGTACCGACTTCCTACATGGCAATCCGGTCCGAATACAACTTTGTGGGCGGATACGAAAACGACACCCAGGCAGGTGTTCTGCATGTTGCCAATCATCACATATCTCCCGGAAAGAAACAATGGACGTGGGGAAACGGAGATTTCGGACAAGCATGGGACCGCAATCTGACGGATGCCGACGGACCGTATATAGAGCTGATGACAGGAGTCTATACAGACAATCAACCGGATTTCAGCTGGCTGCAACCCTATGAAGAGAAGACTTTTACACAATACTTCATGCCCTACCGGGAACTGGGAGTTGTGAAAAACGCCTCCTCGGAACTCCTGATGAATCTGGAGCCCGAAGGAACAGAGAGCAGGTTAAAGCTCTTTGCTACCTCTGCCCAACAGGGATTACACATCGTAGTCCGGAAAGCAGGAAACATCTGTTTTGAACAAACCTGCGACCTCTCTCCGGAACAAGTGTTCGACAGACTGGTCCCCGTCAACGACCTTAGTGAAACAGAAGTCATCATCTACGGTACCAACGGACGGGAGAAGCTCAGTTGGAGGGCTGAACCGGAAACTATCAAAGAGGTTCCGGAAGCAGCCCGACCCGCCCTCGCACCGGAAGAAATTAAAACAAATGAGGGACTCTACCTGACCGGACTGCATCTGGAACAATACCGACATGCAACTTATTGTCCGACCGATTATTATTTGGAAGCACTCCGCCGTGACAATGAAGACGCCCGTTGTAACAATGCCATGGGACTGTGGCTTATACGCAAAGGACAGTTCGCGCAAGCAGAGCCCTACCTGCGGAAAGCGATTTCCCGACTGACCGAGAAGAATCCTAATCCGTATGATGGTGAAGCTTTCTACAACCTTGGGCTTGCGCTGAAATTCCAGGGAAAAAACGATGAAGCATACAATTCATTCTATAAATCGTGCTGGAACGCGGCATGGCAGGATGCAGGCTATTATTCACTGGCTCAAATCTCCGTTTCACGCGGCAACTGGGAAGAAGCTCTCGGAGAAATTGAAAAATCCTTATTACGCAATTGGCACAACCTGCGCGGTCGCCATCTGAAAGCAATGATCCTCCGCCATCTTGAACGTCCGGAGGAAGCTCTTGCCTGGATAGAAGACTCCCTGAAAATCGACGCATTCAACTTTGGCTGCCTGTTCGAAAAATATCTGATGACCCGGGAAGAAACCGTACTGTCCCAACTCCGACACCTGATAAAACGCGGCGCACCCGACTACGAGGCATTAGTGCTCGACTATACCTCTGCAGGACGATTTGAAGAAGCACTGGCCGTTGCCGAGTTGGCTATCGGCCAACCCATCGGCGAACAGACTCTGCTGCACTATTACAAGAGTTGGTGCCTGATTCGTTTAGGAGAAACAGACAAGGCGCGAACAGCCATGAGGCTTGCTGAAAAAGAACCGGCCGACTACTGCTTTCCCAATGCCCTGGAAGCGATAGAAGCTCTTCAGTGTGTGGCCGACTTTATGGGAGAAGCCCCGAAAGCCCTCTATTATTTGGGAAATCTTTGGTATGACAAACGCCAGTATACCCCTGCCATCGCAGCTTGGGAACGTTCTTCGCGTGAGGACGAAACATTTCCTACCGTATGGCGTAACCTGGCTCTGGCCTACTTCAACAAATTGAATCGCCCGGAAGAAGCCGTCCTCTTGCTGGAAAAAGCATTCCGCCTGGATCCGACCGACGCCCGCGTACTGATGGAACTCGATCAGCTGTATAAACGGCTGAACCGCCCGCACACAGAAAGAATGGCTTTTCTGGAACAACATATGGATATCGTAATAACTCGTGACGATTTATATCTGGAATATGTCACCTTGCTGAACCAGACCGGACAATACAGGGAAGCCATCCGCCGGATCGATCAGCGAAAATTCCATCCGTGGGAAGGCGGTGAGGGAAAAGTTCCCGCACAATATCAGATAGCCCGCCTGGAACTGGCAAAGGAACTGATCGCGCGTAAAGAATACGATGAGGCACTCACCCGGATAGAAGAGTGCTACGCATACCCGCCACATCTGGGTGAAGGCAAACTCCCTGGAGCACAGGAGAATGACTTCAATTATTACAAAGCCTGCATCCTGCAACAACTGGGCAAACAGAAAGAGGCACACGACCTGCTCCTCAAAGCCAGCATGGGAGACAGCCAGCCAGCCGCTGCCATGTATTACAACGACCAAAAACCGGACAAGATCTTCTATCAAGGACTTGCATTCCGAAAACTGGGACAAGAGAAAGAGGCACGCAGCCGCTTCAACAAATTAATCACTTATGGAGAAGAACATCTCTTCGACATATTCCGGATGGATTATTTTGCCGTATCTTTACCCGACCTTCTGATCTGGGAAGACGATATGGACAAGAAGAACCGCATCCACTGTAACTATCTGATGGCTTTGGGACATCTGGGACTGGGAAATACGGCAAAAGCCGAACACTTCTTTGAAGTAGCCACTTCGATGGATAACAATCATCAGGGGATACAGATTCACCGGAAATTAATGAATGCATAAAAGAAAATAAACTAAGTTCACCACAGATTGACACAGATTAACACAGATGTTTTAATCTAACTTCCAATGAAATAAATTATCAATCTGTGAAAATCCGTGTAATCTGTGGTGAATAAAACCATACAATCATGAAAAAAACAAATCAAAACACCCGACATCGAGCCATCCTGATCCTGACCGGATGCCTGCTCGCCATGGCCGTTATGGCACAATCGACAAAAAATGATGTCCTCGACCTGTCAGGTATGTGGCGCTTTCAACTGGACCCGATGGGATTCGGCAAGACTCCCGGCTCCGAGCTCTATCTGGACAAACTCTCGGAAACCATCATGCTGCCCGGATCGACGGACCAGGGTGGCAAAGGAATCAAAAACACCGCACGTTATGTAGACCGCCTGAGTCGAAAATTCGAGTATCAGGGGGCTGCCTGGTACCAACGGGAAGTAGTGATCCCCGAGGACTGGTCCGGCCGTGAGATTTACCTGAAGCTGGAGCGTTGTCATTGGGAAACAACTGTCTACGTAGACGATAAGGAAGTAGGTGTCATGGAGCACCTGAGTACTCCAAACACATTCGTACTGACTCCGGTGCTCAGTCCCGGCATCCATACGCTGACCATCTGCGTAAACAATACACTCAAATATCCAATGGATCAGTGGAACCACGGAACTACCGAATATACACAAACCAACTGGAATGGAATAGTCGGTGACATTTCACTGTATGCCAAAGAAAAAGCGCACATCCGCCGGATTAATGTATATCCCGATGTGACAGCAAAAGAAGTGGAAATAGCAGTACAGCCCGCCCCCCTGAAGCACGGGCAAACGGGAACGCTGGAGCTATGTATCCGGGAGAAAGGGGGCAAAGTGATAGTTCGCCAGAGCATGAGTGCAGACAGCCTGCAGGCACATGCCGGCATTCGGCAAACCCTTCCGATGGGTAAACAGGTGAAACTCTGGGATGAATTTACACCTTATTTATATGAGCTTGAGGCCAGCTGGAACGTAGATGGCAAGACAGACACCCAAACCCAGACTTTCGGCATGCGGAGTGTGGAACAAGGCAAGCATCACATCCGTCTGAACGGAAGAGACATTCACTTGCGCGGAGTGCTGGACTGCGCGGTTTTCCCTCTGACCGGCTATCCGTCGACAAACGTCGATGACTGGAAGCGTATCTTCAACACCATCAAGGAATATGGAATGAACCACGTACGTTTCCACTCCTGGTGTCCGCCGGAAGCCGCATTCGAAGCGGGCGACGAAACAGGCATGTACCTCCAGGCCGAACTCCCCATGTGGATCAAAGACGTGGGCAAATATCCTGCCCGACGCGATTTCTTCGAAAAAGAGATGTATGCCATTCTCGACGCTTATGGCAATCATCCCTCTTTCATCCTGATGTGTAACGGAAACGAAAATGAAGGTGATTTTGCCGTATTGGAAGATCTGGTGAAAAAAGCACAGGCTTATGACAACAGACGTCTTTACAGCGCCTCAACCGCCCGCACACACACTCCCTCGGATCAATATTATGTGTCGCACGTCACTTCGAAAGGATGGATCACCGTATACGAAGGGAAACCCTCGACTGACTGGGATCGTTGCAAGGAGTCGGACATCGATGTTCCGGTGATTGCCCACGAAACGGGACAGCGCTGCATGTACCCCAACTTCGAAGAAATAAAGAAATATACAGGCGTAGTCGAAGCACGCAACTTTGAAGTGTTTCGCGAACGACTTGCCAGAAACGGCATGTTGCATCAAGCCGATGATTTCTTCAAAGCAACTGGAGCACACACAGTGCTGCAATATAAAGAGGTGAACGAATCGTTGCTGCGCACTCGCAATTCCGGTGGTTTCCAATTATTGGGACTGGCCGATTTCCCGGGACAGGGCAGCGCTTTTGTCGGTATCCTCGATGCCTTTTGGGAAAGTAAAGGCCTCGTATCCCCCGAAAAGTTCAGAGAATCGTGTGCCCCTACCGTGCTTCTGGCACGCCTGCCCCAACGTACTTTCAAGACCGGAGAGAATCTGAAAGCAAAGATGGAGATTTACCATTACGGCAAGAATGCCCTGAAAGACCGGAAACTGAACTGGACATTGACAGGAGAAGATGGAACCGTGTACCGTAAAGGAAGCCTGAAAGTAAAAGAAATACAACCCGCCACGGTAGATTCGCTTGGAATCATCGAATTATCTCTGAATGGTGTGGAGAGTGCCCGCAAGCTGACACTGAAGGCTGAATTGGGAAGTTGTCGCAATGAATGGGACGTATGGGTATACCCCGAACAGCCAAAAGTTGAAGAGACTAATTTTATCTACACCCGTACCTGGAATGACAAGACCAAACAGTGGCTCGACGAAGGAAAGAGCGTACTGTTGATCCCCGAAAAGTGCCAAGGACGCAAAGCACACTTCGCCAGCCACTTCTGGAATCCGATTATGTTCAACTGGAACCCGATGATCGTAGGTACACTGATCGATAACGAGCACCCTGCTTTCCGCGATTTCCCCACGGGAAGCTATGCTGACTGGCAATGGTGGGATATCCTTAACTATTCGACAGCTCTGGAACTGGACGAACTGAAAGAAATCACTCCACTGATACAAAGCATCGACTCTTATGAAACCAACCAAAAGCTGGGAATCTCGTTTGAGGCGAATGTAGGAAAAGGAAAATTGTTCGTGCTCTGCGCCGATCCTGAAAAGAAAATCGGTGAAAGGCTTGCCATGCAGCAGTTGCTCACCTCTGTCCGGAATTACGTTTCATCCGATCGTTTCAAACCGGAAAGAAGTTTGCCTGTTTATCAGTTGGACGCACTCTTCGCTCCGGCAGCCGAAGAGAAATCCGGAAATAAAGGAAGCAAAGCGATCGAACTGTTGTTGAATAAATAATACCGACCGACAGCCGCCGGACCCGTTTATATCCCGACGAAGGTTCGCCGCATAGCCGGAGCATAGACTAAAATTTATTAAAAGAATAGCAGCCTCCCTATGGTGACTGCTATTCTCTTTGTATTCATTATAATAGCACAAGTCTGAAAGTAAATCATCGTAAACCATTCTTTTTTAATATTATGAAAATCAAACTACTATTGCTACTCTGTTGTGGTCTGTGGGGCAGTTGCAGCTCGTACGACTACTGCCCGGTCACTCCTTCGGAGAGTGACCTTGTATTCACCGAACTTGCCCGATCGTGGGACGAAGCGATGCCTCTGGGCAACGCCACCGTCGGCGCACTGGTATGGCAACGCAACTCCTCCCTGCGTCTGTCACTGGACCGGACCGATCTATGGGACTTGCGCCCAGTAGACAGCCTGTCGGGAGATAACTTCCGCTTCTCCTGGGTAAAAGAGCACATCCGCACAAAAGACTATCTGCCCGTACAGAAAAAGCTGGACTGGCCTTATGACATGAACCCTGCCCCATCCAAAATCCCCGGAGCCGCAATCGAGTTTCCATTGGAAAAGATAGGCGCTCCCACCCAAGTACGACTTTATCTGAATAATGCTCTGTGCGAAGCGAACTGGGCAGACGGAACACAGATGCAGACTTTTGTTCATGCCACCGAACCGGTCGGATGGTTTGTATTCCGTAACCTGAGAACTCCGATAGAGCCGTCTATCCTTACCCCCGTATACAATAAAACGAAACCGGACGGCAGCCTCGATCCGGTTTCGGGACAGGATCTCCACCGGCTGGGCTACCAGCAAGGAGAGACAGTCCGCGAAGGCAACCGGATCACCTATCACCAGAAAGGCTACGGAGACTTCTGGTATGACGTAGTAGTGTGTTGGAAACAGGAAGGAGAAACCCTGTACGGTACTTGGAGCGTCACCTCTTCCCTATCCGGCGAAAAAGCAGCCGAAAAAGCAGAAGCAGCCCTGCAACGTGGATTAAAACAGGATTATCAGGCACATCTGGAATATTGGAACAAGTACTGGGCACAATCATCCGTTACTCTGCCCGACTCCATTTTGCAAAAACAATACCAGAACGAGATGTATAAATTCGCCTCTACCACCCGCGAACACTCCTATCCCATCTCCCTGCAAGCCGTATGGACAGCCGACAACGGAAAACTCCCTCCCTGGAAAGGGGACTATCACCACGACCTCAACACACAGCTGAGCTATTGGCCCGCCTATACGGGCAATCACCTGACGGAAGGCATGGGATACCTGAACACCTTATGGAACCAGCGGGATACATACAAGCGCTACACCCGCCAGTATTTCGGAACCGAAGGTATGAACATACCGGGCGTCTGCACCCTGACAGGAGAACCGATGGGGGGATGGATACAGTACTCCATGTCGCAGACAGTGGCTGCCTGGCTGGCACAGCACTTCTATCTGCACTGGAAATATTCGGCAGACCGCACCTTCCTCAAAGAACGTGCTTACCCCTTCCTTAAAGATGTGGCAATCTACCTGGAACAAGTCTCCGAAGTCACCCCCGAAGGAGTACGCAAACTGGAATTCAGTTCAAGTCCCGAAGTATTCGACAACTCCCTGCAAGCATGGTTCAGCGACATGACCAACTACGACCTGGCAATGATGCACTTCCTCTTTAAAGCAGCCGCCGAACTGGCTCACGAACTGAATCTGACAGACGAGTCGTCCCACTGGGCAGCTTTAGAAGCCCAATTGCCGGACTACGATGTGGATGAAGAAGGTTGCCTCACCTTTGCCAAAGGATATCCTTACAATGAATCGCACCGCCACTTCTCCCATGCCATGGCCATTCACCCGATGGGACTGATAGACTGGAGCGACGGAGAAAAGTCACAACACATCATACGGGCCACCCTGAAGCGGCTCGACGAAGTGGGGCCGGACTACTGGACAGGCTATTCGTACAGTTGGCTTGCCAATATGAAAGCCCGGGCATTCGACGGCAAAGGTGCGGCACAGGCCCTGAGAACCTTTGCTGAATGTTTCTGCCTGAAAAACACCTTCCACGCCAACGGTGACCAGACCAAAAGCGGCAAATCCCGTTTCACTTACCGCCCCTTCACGCTCGAGGGTAACTTTGCTTTCGCATCGGGCATCCAGGAGATGCTGTTGCAAAGCCATACGGGCACGATACGCATCTTCCCCGCACTGCCCGAAGAGTGGAAAGATGTATCGTTCGAAGGACTGCGTGCAATGGGTGCATTCCTTGTCTATGCACAGATGGAAGGCGGAGAAATCACCCGTGTACGTATCTATTCGGAGAAAGGCGGCATGTTGAAAATAGCCCGCCCCGGCACACTGAAACCGGATAAAAACTATACATTGTCCGGTCCGGATATTCTCAACATAGATACTCAGGCAGGCGAATGGATTGAGTTGAAGCCCTGATACATTCTGACAAGAAGGCAGCAATGTATATTTATTATCATTTTGTATTTTCTACCCGGTGTAGCCTGCGCTATATCCGGGTAGTCTTCTTTCCGATGAATAATATCACCCTCTCCGGCGATTACATTTTTTCAGGTTATCACCCTTTCGGCTGATTTCGGATCAGGGCACTATCCTTTCCGGTCCAAACATTACATTATTTCTTGCTATGCCCCGAACAGGAACATTCTGACACTCTAACGGCGGTAGCCTGCACCGGGCTAAAAAATAAAAAGAAAGCCGAATCAGGATAACGATTGCTCTCTTCCTCCCCAATGCCGCCTCGGTTTTAATGAAACGGAGCCTTGGTTTTAAACCAATGCCGCCTTTCTTTATTAGAAACGGAGCCTTAGTTTAAAAGCTTCAATGCATATATATAGAAGAATCCACGCCATCTACGCATACTTTTGCGGTTCATATTCATTTTATATGCAGTTCTGCTCTCCGATTCAACTATTTCACACCGATTGCAAGTCAACAAAAGACAGGATATACTATCAGAATCATACTATTCAGAACATTCTGCTTTCAAAAGTAAAAAGCGGCTTTAAGGTTTATCATTTATTAAAATATTATAAAATTAAGCTATAACACAGAGGGTCACTCCCCAATGATGTGTATTTATAGCGTATATCAAAAAGTAAATTATTGCTCGAGCGACCAAACGAAAGAAAAGAATCTCATAACAAAGAAACAGAAGAATGAATAAAAGAGTTGCAACCCACAACACACTACACGCTGCATTATATACCCCGGAAAAACATTGCACTACCGGGTTCAAACAACTTGTAAAAGATGACATTACCAGGATTTTGCAAAAAGCAAAACCAGCCTGCTGCAGAGATGGTATCTTCCATTCAACAACGGAAGTGACCGTCTCTGCAGGCTGACAGGATTTATCCTGTTATAATAATAACCGGAATATCTATGAATTAAAGATGTAACAGAGAACGTTTTAATCGTATAAAAGATAAGAGTTGTGAAAAGTATTCTTATCTTTGCACGAGAAATGAAACACTATTATTAACAACAATTTTATTAACTAATCAAATCTTATCAAACATGTTTAAACATCTAAATGCCCTGTTTATCGGACTTGCATTGTTTGCTTGCACTTCGGGTGCAGTAGCACAAACCATCAAGCCTATCGAGACTCCAGTGCCTGTACGTCCCGCCGGACAAAAAGACGTAGTCGGACTGACTGCTCCTAAACTCGACGTGGTACGTGTCGGATTCATTGGCTTGGGTATGCGTGGACCGGGTGCAGTAGAACGCTTCACTCACATCCCCGGAACACAGATCGTAGCCCTTTGCGACCTTATCCCCGAACGCGTAGCCGGTGCACAGAAAATCCTGACCAACGCAAGCCTGCCTGAAGCAGCTTCTTACTCCGGTAGCGAAGATGCCTGGAAAAAACTTTGCGAACGTAACGATATCGACCTCGTTTACATCGCAACTGACTGGAAACATCACGCACAGATGGCTATCTACGCCATGGAACACGGCAAGCACGTTGCCATCGAAGTTCCTTCGGCAATGACCATGGACGAAATCTGGGCGCTGATCAATACCTCTGAAAAAACTCGTAAACACTGTATGCAGCTTGAAAACTGTGTATATGACTTCTTCGAACTGACTACACTGAACATGGCTCAGCAAGGCGTATTCGGTGAAGTGCTTCACACAGAAGGTGCTTACATCCACAACCTCGAAGACTTCTGGCCATACTACTGGAACAACTGGCGTATGGATTACAATCAGAATCATCGTGGCGATGTATATGCCACTCACGGTATGGGCCCGGCTTGCCAGCTGCTCGACATTCACCGTGGTGACAAAATGAACTACCTCGTATCTATGGATACAAAGGCTGTCAACGGTCCGGCATACATCAAAAAAACAACCGGCAAAGAAGTAAAAGATTTCCAGAACGGTGACCAGACTTCTACACTGATCCGTACGGAAAAAGGTAAAACGATCCTGATTCAGCACAACGTAATGACTCCGCGTCCTTACAGCCGTATGTATCAGGTAGTAGGTGCCGACGGTTATGCAAGCAAATATCCTATCGAAGAATACTGCATGCGTCCGACTCAGATCGCTTCAAACGACGTACCTAACCACGAAAAGCTGAACGCACACGGCTCTGTACCCGCTGACGTTAAAAAAGCCCTGATGGATAAATACAAACACCCGATCCACAAAGAACTGGAAGAAACAGCTAAAAAAGTAGGTGGACACGGTGGTATGGACTACATCATGGATTACCGTCTGGTTTACTGTCTGCGCAACGGTCTTCCTTTGGATATGGACGTTTATGACCTTGCAGAATGGTGCTGCATGGCCGACCTGACCAAGCTTTCTATCGAAAACAGCTCTGCACCGGTAGCTATCCCTGACTTCACTCGTGGAGCATGGAACAAGGTGAAAGGTTACAGACACGCTTTCGCAAAATAATAAAACCTCTTTTTGACACGGGTTTCACGAGTCTTCCGGCAGATAGTTCACTACGCAATGCCGGCCGGTTCATGAAATCCGTGTCCGATTATAAGACTACACAACCCATCCATGAAGATGAAAATATCAAAGCCCTCTAAACAGGGAGTAATCAGAGAAACGAAAGACTACTTAATGATTGCCTTGGGAATGATCCTTTACGGCATCGGTTGGACTCTCTTCCTGCTTCCTAACGACATCACCACCGGTGGAGTGCCGGGCATTGCCTCTATTGTTTATTTCGCTACCGGATTTCCGGTTCAATACACTTACTTCGCCATCAATGCCGTATTGCTGATGGTATCCCTCAAAGTGCTGGGATTTCGATTCAGTCTCAAAACCATATTCGGTGTATTCACTTTAACCTTCTTCCTGTCCGTTATCCAAAAGTTGACCGCGAACGTAACCTTGCTACACGATCAGCCGTTCATGGCTTGCGTGTTGGGTGCCTCTTTCTGCGGAAGTGGCATCGGTATTGCTTTCTCGGCCAACGGAAGTACCGGAGGAACAGATATCATTGCGGCTGTCATCAACAAATACCGCGATATCACTCTGGGAAGAGTCATGCTGATCTGTGACCTGATCATCATCTCTTCCAGCTACTTCGTATTGAAAGACTGGGAAAAGGTAGTTTACGGATATGTGACTCTTTATGTTTGCAGCTTTGTGCTGGATCAGGTGGTGAACAGTGCACGACAATCCGTACAATTCTTTATTATCTCCAACAAGTACGAAGAAATAGGCAAACGCATCAACGAATATCCACACCGGGGAGTGACCGTCATCAATGCAACCGGGTTCTATACCGGCAAAGAGCAGAAGATGATGTTCGTCCTGGCTAAGAAACGGGAATCAACCATTATCTTCCGGTTGATAAAAGACTGTGATCCGACTGCTTTTGTTTCGCAAAGCGCAGTGATCGGTGTATACGGAGAAGGCTTTGATCATATAAAAGTTAAATAAATTATCATTCTAATACCCTCAAAACATGAAGTTAAGACTATCTCATACCTTAAATAGCCTTATGCTGGGTGGCCTCCTGATGGCCTCCGCTTTTGCTTCGGCCGGCAATGAACCGAAGAAGCCTTACTGGCAAGACGTACAGGTAGTAGCCGTAAATAAAGAATACCCCCGTTCTTCATTTATGACCTACGAAAACCGTGCGAACGCCTTGACCGGAAAGTTCGAAAAAAGCAAATATTATCAACTTCTGAACGGAACCTGGAAGTTCTACTTTGTAGATTCATACAAGAATCTGCCGGCTAACATCACCGACCCTTCGGTGAGCACAGCCGACTGGACAGATATAAAAGTACCGGGCAACTGGGAAGTACAGGGCCATGGCGTGGCTATCTATACCAATCACGGTTATGAATTCCAGCCCCGTAACCCACAACCTCCGACTCTACCGGAGGCCAATCCGGTAGGTGTGTACCGTCGCGACATCGATATCCCCGCCGATTGGGACGGACGTGATATTTATCTTCACCTGGCCGGTGCCAAATCGGGTGTATACGTGTACATCAACGGGCAGGAAGTGGGTTATAGCGAAGATTCCAAAAACTCTGCGGAGTTCCTGATCAACAAATTCGTGAAGCCCGGCAAAAATGTACTTACTCTAAAGATTTACCGTTGGAGTACCGGATCTTATCTGGAATGCCAGGACTTCTGGCGTATCAGCGGCATCGAACGTGATATTTTCCTCTATTCACAACCTAAAGCTGCGTTGAAAGACTTCCGCGTGACATCGACCCTGGACGATACATACAAAGACGGTATCTTCAAACTGGGTGCAGACCTGAGAAATAACGGTTCGGCTGCCAGCAACATGGCTCTGGTATACGAATTGCTCGATGCCAAAGGTAACGTAGTAGCCACCGGAGAAAAAACTGCTGATGTAGCTGCCGGAAAAACCCGCACAGTATCTTTCGACCAGACACTCCCGGGAGTCAAAACCTGGACTTCGGAAGCTCCTAATCTTTACAAACTGGTGATGACCGTGAAAGAAAACGGTAAAGTGAACGAAATCATTCCGTTTAACGTGGGTTTCCGCCGTATCGAAATCAAACCGATCGAGCAACTGGCGGGTAACGGAAAGCCTTATGTATGCCTCTTTATCAATGGCCAGCCGCTGAAACTGAAGGGAGTAAACATCCACGAACACAATCCGGCTACCGGTCACTATATGACCGAAGAGCTGATGCGCAAAGATTTCGAATTGATGAAACAACATAACCTGAATACGGTCCGCCTATGCCATTATCCGCAGGACCGCCGCTTCTATGAGTTATGCGACGAATACGGACTTTATGTATATGATGAAGCAAACATCGAAAGCCACGGTATGTACTACGACCTGAAAAAAGGCGGTACGTTAGGAAACAACCCCGAATGGCTGAAAGCACATATGGACCGCACGATCAACATGTTCGAACGTAACAAGAACTATCCGAGTCTGACTTTCTGGTCACTGGGTAATGAAGCCGGTAACGGTTACAACTTCTATCAGACCTACCTTTGGTTGAAGAATGCAGATAAGAACATCATGGACCGTCCGGTAAACTACGAACGTGCCCAGTGGGAATGGAACTCCGATATGTACGTTCCGCAATATCCGGGAGCACAGTGGCTCGAAGCCATGGGTAAACGGGGCAGCGACCGTCCGATAGCCCCTTCCGAATATTCACACGCAATGGGTAACTCGAACGGTAACCTCTGGGATCAATGGAAAGCAATCTATAAATATCCGAACTTGCAGGGTGGATACATCTGGGACTGGGTGGATCAGGGCATTGACGCAGTAGACGAGAACGGACGTCACTTCTGGACATACGGTGGTGACTATGGTGTAAATACGCCGAACGACGGTAACTTCTGCTGCAATGGTATCGTTAGTCCGGACCGTACACCGCATCCGGCAATGGCTGAAGTGAAGTATGTTCATCAGAACGTAGCTTTCGAACCGGTGGATCCGGCCAATGGAAAATTCCTGGTTAAAAATCGTTTCTACTTCACAAACCTGCAGAAGTATATGATCTCGTATACCATTAAAGCAAACGGAAAAACGGTGAAAGGTGGTAAAATGTCAGTCAATGTAGAGCCACAGGGAAGTAAAGAAATTACTATTCCGGTAAGCGGACTGAAATCGAAACCGGGAACCGAATACTTCATATACTTCAACGTAACTACGACTGAACCGGAGCCGTTGATTCCGGTTGGACACGAAATTGCATACGAACAATTCCGCCTGCCGGTTGAACCGGGTGAACGTACTTTCGCTACCGGTGGTCCAACTCTGAAAGTATCGGCAGAAGGCAACGAACTGAGTGCTTCCTCTTCAAAGGTAAGCTTCGTATTTGATAAGAAAACCGGCTTGGTTTCTTCATATAAAGTAGGCGGAACCGAATACTTTAAAGATGGTTTCGGACTTCAGCCTAACTTCTGGCGTGCACCGAACGATAACGACTATGGCAACGGTAACCCCAAACGTCTGCAAGTGTGGAAACAATCGAGCAAAAACTTCAATGTAGTAGACGCCAACATAGTAATGGACGGCAAAGATGCCGTATTGACCGCCAACTATCTGCTGGCTGCCGGTAACCTTTACATTGTTACATACCGCATCCATCCTTCGGGTGTAGTAAAGGCTGATTTCACTTTCACTTCTACCGATATGGAAGCTGCCAAGACCGAAGCCTCCGAGGCAACGCTGATGGCTACTTTCACTCCGGGAAGCGATGCGGCGCGCAAGGCTGCTTCTAAACTGGAAGTACCCCGTATCGGTGTACGCTTCCGTCTGCCTGCAGAAATGAACCAGGTAGAATACTTCGGACGCGGACCGGAAGAAAACTATGTGGACCGTAATGCCGGTACCCTGATCGACCTCTATAAAACAACCGCCGACAATATGTACTTCCCGTACGTACGTCCGCAGGAAAACGGCCATCATACCGACACCCGTTGGCTGACCCTGAATAAAAAAGGCGGTAAGGGACTGACGATCTATGCAGACAAAACAATCGGCTTCAATGCACTGCGCAATTCGGTAGAGGACTTTGACGGAGAAGAAACCGTATCCCGCCCCTATCAATGGCTGAACCGTGATGCCGGTGAACTGGTTCACGATGAAAGCAAAGCCAAAGATCAGTTGCCGAGAAAGACACATATCAACGATATCTCACCGAGAAACTTCGTTGAGGTATGTGTAGATATGAAGCAGCAGGGTGTGGCCGGATATAACAGCTGGGGCGCACGTCCTGAACCGGGCTACAACATTCCGGCAAACCAGGAATACAAATGGGGATTTACAATCGTACCAAGATAAACTAACTTAAAAATAGAAACCATGAAAGATTTACTGAACATCGTATCTAAATTCAAAGTACAAGGCACTGTAAGCGAAATCAAACCACTCGGCGCCGGACTGATTAACGACACTTATAAGGTAAACACTACCGAAACAGATGCTCCCGACTATGTGTTGCAACGTATCAACCACGCCATTTTCCAGAATGTGGAAATGCTTCAGGACAACATCGCTGCTGTAACCGGACACATCCGCAAAAAACTGACGGAAGCCGGAGAAACAGATATTGACCGCAAGGTACTGACTTTCCTCCCGACAGAAGAAGGCAAAACATACTGGTTCGACGGTGACAGCTACTGGCGTGTGATGGTATTCATCCCCCGTGCCAAAACTTATGAAACAGTAAACCCGGAATATTCATATTATGCCGGAGCTGCTTTCGGTAACTTCCAGGCAATGCTGGCTGACATCCCGACAACACTGGGTGAGACTATCCCTGATTTTCATAACATGGAATTCCGCCTGAAGCAACTTCGTGAAGCTGTAGCAGCCAATGCAGCCGGACGAGTAGCCGAAGTACAGTATTATCTGGACGAAATAGAGAAGCGTGCAGACGAAATGTGCAAGGCCGAACGCCTGTATCGTGAAGGCAAACTGCCGAAACGCGTATGCCACTGCGATACGAAAGTGAACAACATGATGTTCGACGAAGATGGCAAAGTGCTTTGTGTAATCGACCTCGATACAGTAATGCCAAGCTTTATCTTCTCTGACTACGGTGATTTCCTGCGTACAGGAGCCAATACCGGAGACGAAGACGATAAGAATCTGGATAATGTCAACTTCAACATGGAGATATTCAAAGCATTCACCAAGGGATATCTGGAAGGAGCCGGTTCATTCCTCACTCCGATCGAGATTGAGAATCTGCCTTATGCAGCAGCTCTCTTCCCTTATATGCAATGTGTACGCTTCCTGGCAGACTACATCAACGGAGACACTTACTACAAGATTAAGTATCCCGAACATAATCTGGTTCGTACAAAAGCACAATTCAAGCTATTGCAAAGCGTAGAAGAACATACTCCCGAAATGGAGGCATACATCAAAGAGTGTCTGGGATAAACTTCCCACCTTTCCAGGTGTAAACAATTGAACGGCGGAGAAACGGTTTCAGTTTTTCCGCCGTTTCTTTTTCCATATACTCCGGAGTAGTCAGAGTAAAAGTCAACGTCTCATCCTCTTTAGAAAGCTCCGCCTTCATCAAAGTCATATCGGCTTGCAGACGGGCATCGATAAAATCGTAATCAGTAGAGTCGGAAGAAGTAAAGAAATTATCTATATGAGGCTCTGAAGGCAGAAACCCATCGGCAGGAAGTTCTTTCCAATCGGTGGTATAGAAGCGGATATGACTGTCGCATGCTGGAGCACAAACAGTAGAAACAGCACATACCACTTTTACACTATCGTTCAGCGGTAACAGTTTCATCTGCCAACTGCTCGCATCAGACATTTTAAGAGATATATAATCGGGACTTAATTCCGTCATTTCCGACTTACCCCCGAAACGGTTGGTCACCTGGGCCTTCATCTTACTTTCGATGAAATCGATACAATCTGCACGGTTCACCGATGTCAGCAACGGACACAGTGAGTCAGGTATATTCACGAACACCGTTTTGGCCTCCTGCGCTTTGACAGCAAAGGAAGAAAAAATACCCAGAATAAATACCAGGAGGGTAAGAGTAGAATTTTTCATATCTGATAATCTTGTTTCTTTACGTTCTTATTTAGTTCCCAAATATAGGAATATCATTCCGATTAACACCAGAATAAGGTCAATCGCCTTGCTTTTTAAATTCTTTTCACGGAACATCATAGCACCGAAAAGGAAAGATACGATGACGCTTCCTCTCCGAACCATCGAGACAATCGAAATCATCGAATCTTCGTAACTCAATGCATAGAAGTAAACAAAGTCCGCAGCGCAGAGGAAGATGGAAATAAAGATGATGGCCCAGTCCCAGCGGAAGGGCGTAGACGATTTACGTTTGGGCCACCAGAGCAAGGCAAGGATAGGACACATGATGAACACCTGATAAACATTATACCACGACTGTACCACCATCGGAGGCAACTGCTTCATCAGATACTTGTCATACAATCCGCTTACCGCACCTGCTACGGCTGCCAACACAATAAAAAGAATCCACTTGTTATGTTTAAAGTCAATGCCTTCTTTTTTCCCCGAGCGGCTTAGCATAAAGAAAGAAACTACGGCCAGCAACACACCGATCCACTGATAGAGATTCAGACGCTCGCCAAAAACCAGCATAGCTCCCACAAGCACCATTACAGGGCGGGTTGCATTAATGGGACCTACAATCGTAATAGGCAGGTGTTTCATCCCGAAATAGCCCAGTATCCACGAAGAAAGTACGATAAAAGACTTGATAATGATAAATTTGTGTACTTCCCACCCAACCACGGGTACATCGAACATAGTACCCTCCAGCACTCCGGGAACAAATGCCGACAGCAAGATGAAAGGCAGAAATATAAGACTGGAAAAGAGCGTATTGAGAAACAAGACAGGCAGAACCGCATTGTCCTTTAACGACTTCTTTTTAAACACATCATAAAAGCCCAGCAAGGTCGCTGAAAGAAAAGCAAGGAGTAACCACATAACAGAGTTTATTTAAAAAGAACTCATTCAAATATATCCTGAGGATATTCTACATTCACCAAGAAAAGCGCATTGCCGGGAGCAGAGGTTCCAGCTTTACAACGGTCTTGTTGCTCGATTATTCTACGGAAGCCATCTACGGACAACTTACCTCTGCCTACTTCCAATAAAGTACCGACGATGGCACGCACCATGTTGCGCAGGAAACGGTCCGCCTGAATGGTAAACACCCAGGTATATTCATCCTCCTGTGTCCATTCGGCATGCATAATCTTGCAGATGTTGGTCTTTACATCCGTATGCAATTTACTGAAACTGGTAAAATCCGTATAATGAAACAAGGTCAGAGCGGCCTCATTCATCTTCTGAAAGTCGAGCGGATTGTGTATCCGGTAACGATACTGGCGATTAAAAGGATACTTTACGGTAGTGATATAATATTTATAAGTACGGGCTGTCGCATCAAACCGCGCATGTGCGTCCGGCCTTACCCGGCAAACTTTATAGACTGAAATATCCTGAGGTAAAAGACGATTCAACTTCTCGGCTACCTTATCCGTATCCAGCATCTCTCCTTCGTAATCGAAGTGGGCAACCATCAGCGAAGCATGTACCCCGGCATCTGTCCGTCCCGCCCCAATCACTTCCGTATCTCTCCGTAAAAAAGTGGCAAGTGCCTTCATTAGGCATTCCTGTATACTGATACCGTTAGGCTGAATCTGCCATCCATGATAATGGGTGCCATCATAGGCCAAATAAATAAAATATCTTTGCACGCTCATTCCGTTCACTTGGTTTTTGCGTGCAAAGATACTGCTTTAATTGAAAAGTAGGGATTGATACTTATCAATAATTAATTGCTTTACTTGATCCACACATTGATTATCTCACCGATATACATCTTGTGCACAGGTTTATCCTTCCATTCTCCTTTCAATTCCGGACTATCAAAAGCACCGGAAGCAATCGGCTGGGAGAGCATTTTTTTGCATTCTATAATCATCCAGGCTTCCGAGAAAGCTTTACTGCCCGAAGGAGTAGTGAGAGGAGTCAGTCTGGCGCCTTTCACCTTATCAGTATCACCTCCACTATGGCTTCCACAATATTTCAGAGCATCCCGATAAGCTTCCGTATAAAAGCTGATAGTATATGTGTCATTCTTTTCCATCAACTGATAAGTATAACGCGTAGGATAAATGAAACAAAACGAAACCGGTTTATTATAAAGATATCCCAATCCGCCCCAACTTGCCGTCATCATGTTATATTTTTCTTCCGTACCGGCTGTAATCAGCATCCAGTCCTCAGAAAGCATCTTAATGATATTGCCCGGGATCTTATCCGCAGAGATGCGTCTGTAGCCTGCCATGGAACCGTCCGCAGCAACCCCCGGAATTTCCCGGCTAAACTCTCCCGGAACAACTTTCGGTTCTTTGGCTATGAGGGGAACCAGCACCTCCGTTCCTCCCAACGCCTTCGCTGCCTTTTCCGTCAGGTCATCAAACAGATCGATTGTTTTGATACGGAGTTTTCCATACTTGGCAACCACTTTTGTTTTGGCTTTATTCAATCCCGCCTCATCTGTTATCCAGTCTTCGGCCTCCATTTCTTTATTGTCACCATGAAAATAAGAAATGTTGTACATCTCCATCTTGCAAGATCCATCCAGACAGTTCATCACCAATCGATATTTGATGGTAGCACGATCCAAAAAGAAACTGTTGGTTGCAGATAGTTGAAGATATTCTTCACCCAGACATGCAATCTGCCCTCTTTCCTTATCAAAATAGGCAACTCTGCCCTTTTGTCCTTTTGAAGGTGCAAAACGTTTCTCGGCCCACTTCAACAAGACATCATAAACTTGTTGTTTTGATAACCCGGGAGCCTGAATCTGTTCTGTAAAGATGACCTTTCCATTAACAACCGGCACTGCACCAGCCAAATATTTACTATTGTCTTCCTGCGCCCAAAGGAATATAGGGAAACAGATTAAAAGGGATAATAAAATTCTCTTCATACGTTTATAAGTATTTTACAGAGTCCCGACTTCACTCTGAAATCTTCACGTTTGTCACCCGTTCAAGTAAGAAACGGTTTTTATTCCAGTGGAAAGGCTTAAATTCTGTATTGGTTTTAATCACATTGTTGCGAAATATCAACCCGTCTACTGACTTTGCATAAAGAATCGGTGCATCAAATGTATCGAATTCATTGTCCTCAATCACAATACCTCCGTCTTTTCCACCATGAAAATACTTCTGTTGATCCTTCAAATTAGGTATTTCAGGATAAATAGAGATAATTGCATTGGTAAACTGGAACATGTTGGTAAGCGCATTGATAAAACGATTGCGGCGAATGGTAACATCACGACAAGCACCTGTCTCGAACCAGCCATTACAGTCGCCACACAATAAAATAGCCGTACCGGAGGTATGATCAAACAGATTGTCTTCTACCACTGTTTTTTTAGGAGTGCTGAACAGTGTACCGCGAGCACGGTTATTGCGAATCGTATTGCCGGCAAACAGCACTTCAGGAGTCCATGTCAGATTTTCAATCCCAAAACCACTTTTTTCATTGATAGCCGGATCAATAGGATCTTTAAAAGTAATGCTGAACTCACGGGCTCCCGATATTTCATTTTTATCATAAGGACGAATTGCAGTAATCTGGTTTTGATTGCCAATCAGCTCCATCGTTTCAGAACGTACAAACTGAACATCATCCCCCGGACGTCCCCATTCGAACCCCCAGGACTGATCGTGCATATAGCGTCCTATCAACGTATGATCATCTACCCGCTTGATTACTTTCAGATAAGTTCCGTGTACATTAATGGCATCATCCATCATTCCTTCGTACAGGCCATTCTTCGAAATAATCTTTCCCTTACATCCGGAGAAGTGAGTGGCATCTGCCTGCGTTGTGAAATAACGAGGATCATTATCGCCTTTCAGACAAACCCCGAAACCATCGAGTGTAATATCTTCGCAAAGCTGTGCCAAAAGTCCCATGCCTTCGGCATAATGCACTTTGACATTAAGCAAAGAAGTATTAATGTCATGTGACATGAAAATACCGGGAGTAGGACGTCCCCATCCACGCATGGCTACTACCGTGCCCGGCACCAGACGCGCGTCTTTCCATTTCGGAGAACAGATACGGCGGGGAGCCACTTCGAAAGCTCCTTTGGTAGGACAACCGATATCACTGGTGTTGTATACGACATGTTTTGTTTTACCATCGAAAGCAATTCCCCAAGAGTATCGCATTGTCCAGCCTTCACCCAGTCCTTCAAATACAGAATCCTTACTTATACGATAATCCACCCACGATGCAGGTTCAAAAGTGATTCCTTTTTCCGGATCATTCTCTATCACTTGCACCTGAGCAATATGAGGCTGTTCAAAATCAATACTAAAGTTCTTCAATACGCAATTCTCCGAACGGAGCAAAGAAACCGGAATCATCCTTCCATAAAATACAAACTCGGAACCTTGTCCGTCAATAGTCAGGTTCTTCATATCCTCCAAGGCAATGCCCACCTTTTTGGGATTGTCCTGATCGTGATTGGATATATAATATTCGCGTACATCCGAACCGTTTTCATGAAAATTGTAGCGTCCGGCAGGAAAACGAAGTACCACTTCTTCACCATTACGGCATTCAGCTTTAATCTTAGCTATGGCCTTACGCACAACAGGTGATGCGTTTTTCTTACTATTGGCTTTCAAGCCAAACTGGGAAATGTCGTAAACACGTTCTTGTGCACAAACATCCGACACGGATAAAGAGAGCAGCAGACTCAGAGTAAAGAGTAGGATTGTCTTCATAGTTTTTTCAATTTCTGTTTAATAATTAGGCTACAAATATACATTCATTTTCCGATTCTTCCATTTTTTTATTAGTTTACCTTTGCATATAAAAACCAAAGATGTATATTTGGGGACTATATCTATAAAACGATTCATTAAACACCTATTGCCATGAGTAGTAATATTTTCCTAACCATTGCTATTGTCACGACAGGCATTTTTGCAGTACAATTCATCCTATCCGTTTTTTTTGGTGATTTCGATGCAGATACGGACATCGACACTGATATCAGCAGTGTGGTTTCTTTTAAAGGACTGACTCACTTCGGTATCGGATTCGGCTGGTATATGTATTTGCAACACAACACCGAAATACAGACCTATCTGACTGGATTTGTCATCGGACTGATATTTGTTTTTGCCGTCTGGTTTTTATATAAGAAAGCCTATCAGTTGCAACAGACCAACCACTCGGAGAAAACAGATCAGTTAGTAGGAAGAGAATGTACCATTTACTTCAAACAGAACGAAAAAAAATACACAGTACAGATCAGCCGGGACGGAGCCATGAGAGAAGTCGATGTTATCACGGAATCAGGTAAACCCTACCAAACCGGAGATAAAGCAACGATCACCTCATACAAAGACGGAACTTTATATATCCAATAATTACAAACTCAAAAAAGAGAACTATGACCCAAGAAATGATGATTATGGCTGCCATACTCGTGGCGGTAATCTTAATTACATTTATCGGTATTCTTTCACGCTACCGGAAATGTAAAAGTGACGAAGTATTAGTAGTATATGGTAAGACAGGCGGAGATAAAAAGTCTGCAAAACTATATCACGGTGGTGCCGCTTTCGTATGGCCTATCGTACAGGGATACGAATTCCTGTCGATGAAACCGATGCAGATAGACTGTAAACTGACAGGAGCACTTTCCGCTCAGAATATTCGTGTGGATGTGCCGACTACCATTACAGTAGCTATCAGTACGGATCCCGAAGTCATGCAAAATGCTGCCGAACGTATGTTGGGGCTGACCATGGACGATAAACAAAATCTGATAACAGATGTGGTTTACGGACAGATGCGTCTGGTTATTGCCGACATGACAATTGAGGAGTTGAACTCCGACCGTGATAAATTCCTCTCTAAAGTAAAAGATAACATTGATACAGAACTCCGCAAATTCGGTTTGTACCTGATGAATATTAACATCAGCGATATTCGCGATGCTGCCAATTATATCGTCAATTTAGGAAAAGAAGCGGAAAGTAAAGCTCAAAACGAGGCACAAGCCAATATTGAAGAACAGGAAAAACTGGGTGCTATCAAGATTGCCAACCAGATTAAAGAACGTGAAACCAAAGTGGCGGAGACTCGTAAAGATCAAGATATCGCCATTGCGGAAACCAAAAAGCTGCAAGAGATCTCGGTAGCCAATGCCGACAAAGACCGTATCTCCCAGGTAGCTATCGCCAATGCGGAAAAAGAATCGCAAGTGGCTAAAGCAGAAGCAGAAAAGAATATCCGGATAGAGCAGGCCAATACCGAAAAGGAAAGCCGCATTGCAGAGTTGAACTCCGACATGGAGATCAAACAAGCTGAAGCACAAAAGAAAGCTGCCATCGGACGAAACGAAGCACAAAAAGAAATCGCGTTGTCTAACTCTGAACTGGCTGTAACCCAAGCCAATGCCGACAAACAAGCCGGTGAAGCTGCAGCCAAATCAGAAGCAGCCGTACAGACAGCTAAAGAAATCGCTCAAAAAGAAGTGGAAGAGGCAAAAGCACGAAAAGTAGAATCATCTCTGAAAGCAGAAAAAATAGTACCGGCAGAAGTTGCCCGCCAAGAAGCTATTCTGCAAGCAGAAGCCGTAGCCGAAAAAATCACCCGTGAAGCAGAAGCCCGTGCCAAAGCAACACTGGCACAGGCAGAGGCAGAGGCAAAAGCGATTCAACTGAAACTCGAAGCAGAAGCAGAAGGTAAAAAACGCTCGTTACTGGCAGAAGCAGAAGGTTTCGAAGCCATGGTGAAAGCTGCCGAATCAAACCCGGCTATTGCTATTCAATACAAGATGGTAGATCAGTGGAAAGAAATAGCAGGCGAACAGGTAAAAGCCTTCGAACATATGAACTTAGGCAATATCACTGTATTCGACGGAGGTAATGGAGGCACAAGCAATTTCTTGAACACATTGGTAAAAACTGTCGCGCCAAGTTTAGGAGTATTGGACAAACTGCCTATCGGTGAAACTGTTAAAAACATTATTCACCCGGAAGAAAAAGACAAGAAGGAGGAAAAAGAAGATAAAAAACAGTAAACAACAATGAACTATAAACGATGAACAGGCTGCGCTACTTCTGCGAGTCTTTGTTCATCGTTTATAGTTTACCGTTTATCTCGTTGTTATATGAAAACATCCTTGTTTCAGTTCATACTTTATATAACATTTATCAGCCTTGCGAACATCACGCAACACTTCAGCCAACACTAACTTTAAGGTATCGGCACTTACATCCTGAAGAGGACGTCCCTCCTCATCTTCTACTTTCTTAAACCGCTTCCAGCTTACATCGAATGTTGTTCCGTAGAAATGACATGAGTTTTTTGACGCATTGCCATTCCGGCGACGCAAACGTTTTACATCATTCTCTGTCCGAAGCACAGATGTAACAATGATCTTATTCGGATTGAGTCCTTTGGCAGTCAATGAATCTAAAAAATTCGCTCCAATCGTATCGAGTAATGCACTGGCACGCGGTACTAAATAAGGAATGGAATGAGTAAGTGAATCCACTGCATAAAATTCATTATCAGTAATGTGAACCAGTTTTCCATCCATATTTTCCGCTTCTTCACGCGAGGCTAACGGAGTAATTCCCCAAGTATGGGCCGCTTTTAGCTGCACATCATTCAAATCCCCGAATGAACGTTTATAACTTACCACTCCCCTGATGTTACGCGGTTCGTTAAGTTTAAGAGACATATCTTTCTTTTTGCAACCTGCCAGAAAAACCGGGGTAAAACATAAAAATACAGAAATAGTAAATAGATACCTGTAGTTGGATAAATCCATAATTAGCCTTTTTATAAGTTCCGAGGGCACAAATATACTGGAATTGTCTTTCTCAGGAAAGAGCATCGCAAATTAATTCGGCAAGAATCGGCAAAGTATGAGAACGATTCATTAAATTTGCAGTCCATTTCACAGCGTATGCGTGAACTTTTAAATTGATTCAATGATAGAAAAGCTGATAGTTCTTGAGGATATCGATCCGGTTATCTTTTATGGCGTAAACAACGCTAACATACAATTAATAAAAGCTTTGTATCCAAAGCTGCGCATTGTTGCCCGAGGCAATGTCATTAAAGTACTGGGCGACGAGGAAGAAATGTGCGCTTTCGAAGAAAACATCACCAAGCTTGAAAAATATTGCGCCGAATACAATTCACTGAAAGAAGAAGTCATTATCGACATTATAAAAGGGAATGCGCCGCAAGCCGAAAAAGCAGGCAATGTGATTGTATTCAGTGTCACGGGAAAACCCATTATTCCACGCAGCGAAAATCAATTGAAACTGGTAGAAGGATTTGCCAAGAACGATATGGTATTTGCCATCGGACCTGCAGGTTCGGGCAAGACCTATACGGCCATAGCCTTAGCGGTTCGTGCACTGAAAAACAAAGAAATAAAGAAGATTATCCTCAGCCGCCCTGCGGTAGAAGCCGGTGAAAAGTTAGGTTTTCTGCCCGGAGATATGAAAGATAAAATAGACCCGTATCTGCAACCTCTTTATGATGCTTTGCAGGACATGATTCCAGCTGCCAAACTAAAGGAATACATGGAACTGAACATCATCCAGATTGCCCCATTAGCCTTTATGCGCGGACGTACGCTAAATGATGCAGTCGTAATCCTGGACGAGGCTCAGAATACTACCACGCAGCAAATTAAAATGTTCCTCACCCGTATGGGAATGAATACCAAGATGATCATCACCGGAGATATGACCCAGATAGACCTTCCGGCTTCACAAACATCGGGGTTGGTGCAGGCATTGCGCATTCTAAAAGGAGTCAAAGGAATCAGTTTTGTTGAACTGAATAAAAAAGACATAGTGCGCCATAAGCTGGTAGAACGGATTGTAGACGCTTACGAAAAGTTCGACAAAGAAAAGAAAATCGAACGGGAAAAGTTAAACGGCGAGCGGCTCACCATAAGCAAAGAACGGCAAAACGTTGGTAATTTGTAATTCATAATTATATAGAAGTATGAAAGCATTAACAAAAACAGATTTCAACTTTCCGGGACAGAAAAGCGTGTACCACGGAAAAGTACGTGATGTGTACAACATCAATGGCGAACAACTCGTAATGGTAGCTACCGACCGTATCTCGGCCTTTGATGTAGTATTACCCGAAGGCATCCCTTATAAAGGACAAATGCTGAATCAGATTGCAGCTAAATTTCTGGATGCCACAACAGACATCTGTCCGAACTGGAAAGTCGCAACCCCGGATCCAATGGTTACAGTAGGAGTGCTTTGTGAAGGTTTCCCGGTAGAAATGATCGTGCGCGGTTATCTTTGCGGAAGCGCATGGCGTGCCTACAAAAGCGGTGTACGCGAAATCTGTGGCGTAAAACTTCCTGAAGGTATGAAAGAAAACCAGAAGTTCCCCGAACCCATCGTGACTCCAACCACAAAAGCAGAAATGGGACTGCATGATGAAGACATCTCCAAAGAAGAGATTCTGGCCCAGGGATTGGCTACTCCGGAAGAATATGCTACACTTGAAAAATATACATTGGCCCTGTTCAAACGCGGAACTGAAATTGCAGCAGAACGCGGTTTGATTTTGGTAGACACCAAATATGAATTTGGTAAACACAACGGTACCATCTACCTGATGGACGAAATCCACACTCCGGACTCAAGCCGTTACTTCTATGCCGACGGTTACCAGGAACGTTTCGAAAAAGGTGAAGCCCAAAAGCAACTCTCCAAAGAATTTGTGCGTGAGTGGTTAATGGAAAACGGATTTCAGGGTAAAGAAGGACAGAAAGTTCCTGAAATGACTCCTGCCATCGTAGAAAGTATCAGCGAGCGTTATATTGAATTATTCGAAAACATCACTGGTGAGAAATTCGTTAAAGAAGATACCAGCAACATCGCTGAACGTATCGAGAAGAACGTAATGGCATTTCTAAAATAAGAAGCCCGAATCAGAAACGAATAAGATTCACCACAGGGTATACAGAGTACACAAACATGGTTTTGAAACCCAAAACCGTCCACTTTTGTAAACCCTGTGGTGAATAAAACTCTGAATGAAAAATGAACTACCCACAAGAACAAATCAAACCTTATAGCAATGACGGGAAAAAGAGCGAACAGGTAGAACAGATGTTCGACAACATTGCCCCTGCATACGACCAACTGAATCATACCCTTTCATTAGGGATTGACCGGAGTTGGCGACGAAAGGCAATCAATTGGCTCAAACCTTTCCGCCCGCAACAGATAATGGATGTGGCAACCGGTACCGGTGACTTTGCCATTCTGGCATGCCGCGAACTGCAACCCGACCAGCTGATCGGAACAGACATTTCTGAAGGAATGATGAATGTGGGACGTGAAAAAGTGAAAAAGGAAGGTCTTTCCGAAAAGATATCTTTTGCAAAGGAAGACTGTACCTCCCTCTCGTTTGCCGACAACCGTTTTGACGCTATCACTGTCGCTTTTGGTATCCGCAACTTTGAAGATTTGGATAAAGGGCTTTCCGAAATGTGCCGTGTCCTCAAACCGGGCGGGCATCTGGTAATCCTTGAGCTGACAACTCCGGATCGATTTCCGATGAAACAATTATTTTCCATTTACTCAAAAATAGTCATTCCAACCCTCGGCAAACTATTATCGAAAGACAACAGTGCTTACAGCTACCTGCCTCAAACAATCAAAGCATTTCCCCAAGGAGAGGTTATGAAAAACGTTATCTCGCAGGTTGGCTTCAGCCAGGTACAATTCCGACGGCTGACATTCGGCATCTGTACACTTTATACGGCTACGAAATAAATATTAATTTAACATCCTCCCCCTTTATGCAAAAGTATGGTTTAATTGGCTATCCACTGAAACATTCGTTTTCTATCGGCTTTTTCAATGAAAAGTTTAAGTCTGAAGGCATAGACGCCGAATATGTCAACTTTGAGATTCCTGAAATCAACGATTTTATGGAAGTGATCGAAGAAAACCCCAATCTGTGCGGACTGAACGTAACAATCCCTTATAAAGAGCAAGTCATCCCTTTCCTTGACGAGTTGGATAAAGACACTGCCCAAATAGGCGCAGTCAATGTTATTAAAATTGTTCGTGGGCCTAAAGGAAAAGTAAAACTGACAGGATATAATTCTGACATTATAGGATTCAGCCAGTCCATTCAGCCATTGTTGCAACCTTATCATAAAAAGGCGTTAATCCTGGGTACAGGCGGTTCGTCCAAAGCAATCTATCATGGCCTGAAGAATCTGGGAATCGATAGCGTATTCGTGTCCCGTACCCAAAAAGAAGGCATGCTGACCTACGAAGAACTGACTCCGGAAATCATGGCAGAACATACAGTGATTGTAAACTGTACACCGGTAGGTATGTATCCGAAAGTAGACTTTTGTCCTGCCATTCCCTACGAATTACTGACACCAAACCATTTATTGTACGATTTGTTATATAATCCAAACACCACTCTTTTCATGAAGAAGGGAGAGGAACATGGGGCCGTAACCAAAAACGGTCTCGAAATGCTACTGCTGCAAGCATTTGCCGCATGGGAAATATGGAATAAATAATGAAAAAAGGAATCAAGATAAGCGTCGTTATATTATTGCTGCTGCTTACCGGATGTACGATAGGCGGAAGTTTCTTCATGCTCAACTATTCGCTCCGCCCGGAAGCGAAGATACGTGCCAAGAATGCCGATTCTTATCCTTTCATGTACGAAAACTATCCGTTTTTACGTCCTTGGGTGGATAGCCTCAATCAGGCTCATGCACTTCGGGACACTTTTGTTTTAAATCCGGAAGGCATCCGCCTGCATGCTTATTACATCGCAGCCCCGCAGCCGACCAAAAAGACAGCGGTCATTGTACATGGCTATACGGACAATGCAATCCGCATGTTCATGATAGGCTATCTATACAATCGCGACCTGCAATACAATGTGCTTTTGCCCGACCTGCAACATCAGGGAGAGAGCGGTGGACCGGCCATTCAAATGGGATGGAAAGACCGTCTGGACGTAATGCAATGGATGCACATCGCCAATGAGCTTTATGGTGACAGTACTCAAATGGTTGTACATGGCATTTCAATGGGAGGGGCCACCACAATGATGGTATCCGGCGAAGTACAGCCCTACTTCGTGAAATGTTTCGTTGAAGATTGTGGTTACACCAGTGTCTGGGATGAATTCTCGCACGAACTGAAAGCAAGTTTCCACCTTCCTTCATACCCATTAATGAATACCACCAGCCTGCTGTGCCAGAAAAAATACGGATGGAACTTCGAAGAGGCTTCATCATTGAACCAGGTTAAAAAAAGCCGCCTGCCGATGTTCTTCATTCATGGGGACAAAGATACGTACGTGCCCACATGGATGGTTTATCCCCTTTATGAAGCCAAACCGGCTCCCAAGCAGCTTTGGATTGTACCGGGAGCCGCACATGCCTTATCTTATAAAGAGAATAAGGAAGAATATACCCGGAAAGTAAAAGAATTCACAGACCGCTACATTCATTGATATGAAACAGATACTCACTTATTTACTTTTCGTGTGGATATTCCTCCCACTGAAAGCACAGGAAAAGATATACACCGTAGAGAATATCCCCAAAGTACATTTGCAGAACAAGATGCAATATGTCTGTAACCCTGCCGGCATCCTGTCACAACAGGCTTGTGACGAAATGGACTCGATGCTGTATGCTCTGGAACAAAAAACAGGTATCGAGACTGTAGTTGCCGTAGTACCTTCCATCGGAGATAAAGACTGCTTTGAGTTCTCCCATCAATTGCTGAACCAATGGGGAGTGGGCAAGAAAGGAAAAGATAACGGACTGGTCATCTTACTGGTCACCGATCAGCGATGTATACAGTTCTATACCGGCTACGGACTGGAAGGTGACCTGCCGGACGCAATCTGCAAACGCATACAAACCAAGGACATGATCCCTTATCTCAAAAAGGGAGACTGGAACCGGGGAATGGTAGCAGGAGTACAAGCAGTATGCCGGCGTCTGGATGGCTCCATGATAAATGATGATAAAGATACCGGAGAAAAGGGGATATCCGCCTCCATGCTTCTCTTTGCTATTTTAGGTTTCATTGTGGTGGCCGGAGTGGTAGGTATACTGGCTGCACGGGCAAGTACCCGTTGCCCTAAATGTGGAAAACATCAACTTCAACGGAGCGGTACGAACTTAATATCGAACCGCAGCGGAGTAAAGACCGAGGATATTATTTATACTTGCCGCAATTGCGGACACACCGTAGTCAGGCGTCAACAATCATACGATGACAATTACAGGGGACGTGGCGGAAGAGGCGGAGGTCCTTTCATCGGAGGCTTCGGAGGGGGAAGTTTCGGAGGCGGCGGAGGCGGCTTCGGTGGTGGAAGCTTCGGAGGAGGTTCGGGCGGAGGCGGAGGTGCCGGCTCACGTTTCTAAGCAACCCAATCATTCTATTAGTCATTAATCAGTAATCAAAAAGAAACAATATGAAAAAGTCAGTTATTATCCTTATTGCCGTAGTGGCAGTTATCGTCATCTGGGCCATCAGTGCCTACAACGGACTGGTATCCATGGACGAGAATGTAAGCAGCCAATGGGCTAACGTAGAGACACAGTATCAACGTCGTGCCGATCTGATTCCTAACCTGGTCAACACTGTCAAGGGATATGCCTCACATGAAAAGGAAACACTTGAAGGCGTAGTGGAAGCCCGCAGCAAAGCGACTCAAATCAAAGTAGACGCTAATGACCTCACTCCGGAAAAGTTAGCCGAGTATCAGAAGGCGCAAGGAGCAGTCACTTCTGCATTGGGCAAGCTGCTTGCCATCACCGAAAACTACCCGGACCTGAAAGCCAACCAAAACTTCCTTGAATTGCAGGCACAACTGGAAGGTACGGAAAACCGCATCAACGTTGCCCGCAAAAATTTTAATGACGCTGCGCAGGCATACAATACCTCTATCCGTCGGTTCCCGAAAAGCATCTTTGCTTCCATATTCGGTTTCGAAAAACGTACTTATTTCGAAGCAGCCGAAGGCACGGAAAAGGCACCGGAAGTAAAATTCTGATAAGTCACGCAAATCCTTTTCACCAGAAAAGATTGTCGATACACAATACCCGATGAATAAAGTGGGAAATAACCCTCAACAGGGTATATTTCCCACTTTATTCATTCATATAATCTGCTCCGCAGTCACCCTCTCTCCGTCCCGCTCTCACCTCCCCCACTCTTTTCTTAAACCTTGTTCCAAAGTACTTCAAATACAAAATGATATTATTCCGTTTAAAGTACTAAAGAACTAAAAGGAAACTCGTTTCAAACAATAATTAAAGTTCATCTCAGGTGCTACGATGTATATCTTAGCGGGCAAGATATATATCTTAGCCGCCAAGATGTCTATCTTAGCAGCTAAGATAAAGAATTTCATATGAAAAAGCTCTTTTTACTAAAGGTCCGGCAAAACTTTCACCAAAACTTTTTCGTGCTTTGGGCTTTAACTTCGCAGCGAGTGTATGTAAGTCCATTTGCCTGATCTGCACTAACAACAGATTGAAGGGCGGATTGCAAAGCACTTTTGAACTTTTCATTTCAAACTTCCAAATTAAAAACGGACTCTCTCCCTGTCGTATTACTCCATCGTTATATCCGCCAATTTGTTGGCTATAAGGAAAAAAAGCAGTACTTTTGCCGTTGTATACAAAATCCAAATAACTCATGAGTAATCAACGATACATGATGCGAGGCGTCAGCGCATCAAAAGAAGATGTGCACAATGCCATCAAGAACATCGACAAAGGAATTTTTCCACAAGCATTCTGTAAAATAATCCCTGATATTCTGGGTGGAGATCCGGAGTATTGCAATATTATGCATGCTGATGGTGCAGGAACCAAATCGAGCCTGGCCTATATGTACTGGAAAGAAACAGGGGACCTCTCCGTGTGGAAAGGGATTGCCCAGGATGCACTGATCATGAACATAGACGACTTGCTTTGTGTGGGCGCAGTCGACAATATTCTGGTATCTTCAACCATCGGACGCAATAAACTTCTTATTCCCGGAGAAGTAATTTCCGCCATCATCAACGGAACAGACGAACTGTTGGCCGAACTCCGTGAAATGGGAGTAGGTGTGTATGCCACCGGTGGTGAAACAGCCGATGTGGGTGATCTCGTCCGTACCATTATCGTAGACAGTACGGTAACCTGCCGTATGAAACGGGCAGACGTTATCAACAATGCCAATATCCGCCCGGGGGATGTTATTGTAGGCCTTGCCTCACACGGACAAGCCACTTATGAAAAAGAATACAATGGCGGTATGGGCAGCAATGGGCTGACTTCTGCCCGCCATGACGTTTTTGCCAAATATCTGGCAGAGAAATATCCCGAAAGCTATGATGCAGCAGTGCCCGAAGAACTGGTTTATTCGGGCGGACTGAAGCTGACAGACGCAGTAGAAGGTTCTCCGATCGACGCGGGAAAACTCGTCCTCTCTCCCACCCGCACTTACGCACCGGTAGTGAAAAAGTTGCTCGATGCGCTACGTCCTGAAATTCACGGAATGGTCCACTGCTCGGGTGGTGCACAAACCAAAGTGCTGCATTTCGTAGGCGATGTACGCGTGGTAAAAGATAACCTCTTCCCCGTGCCCCCATTGTTCAGAACCATTCAGGAACAAAGCGGAACCGATTGGGCAGAAATGTATAAGGTATTCAACATGGGCCATCGCCTTGAAGTATACCTTTCACCCGAACACGCGGCCGAAGTTATCAAGATCAGCGAATCTTTCGGTATCCCTGCACAAATCGTGGGACGCATCGAAGAAAGCGATAAGAAAGAACTGATTATCAAGAGTGAGTTCGGAGAATTCACTTATTAAAAAACGAACAAGATCCATCACAGAGGACACAGAGAGCTTGCAGAGGCACTACACGCACTTACAAAAACCTCTGTATCTTCCGTGACGGATTAAATTCGCAGCTCATTTAACTCCTAAATTTATGGCAGACAACAATAGTATATTAGAAAAACTCGATGGTCTTGTTGCCCGTTTCGAAGAGGTGTCTACCCTTATTACCGACCCGGCAGTGATTGCCGACCAGAAACGATACGTAAAATTAACCAAAGAATACAAGGACCTGGACGATTTGATGAAAGCCCGTAAAGAGTACATGCAACTGCTGGCCAACATTGAAGAAGCTAAAGACATTCTCTCAAACGAGTCGGATACCGATATGAGAGAAATGGCCAAAGAGGAAATGGACAACAGCCAGGAACGCCTTCCGGTATTGGAAGAGGAAATCAAACTGTTACTGGTACCGGCCGATCCTCAGGACGGCAAAAATGCCATTCTTGAAATTCGCGGAGGTACAGGTGGAGACGAAGCCGCCATCTTTGCAGGCGATCTTTTCCGGATGTACGCCAAATTTTGTGAAACGAAAGGTTGGAAGATGGAAGTATCCAGCGCCAATGAAGGTGCTGCCGGCGGATATAAGGAAATCATTTGCAGTGTTACCGGCGATAATGTATATGGCACATTAAAATACGAATCGGGTGTACATCGTGTTCAGCGCGTACCGGCAACAGAGACTCAGGGACGCGTGCATACCTCGGCAGCTTCGGTAGCCGTACTTCCCGAAGCGGAAGAGTTTGATGTAGTGATTAACGAAGGTGAAATCAAATGGGATACTTTCCGTTCGGGAGGTGCCGGCGGACAAAACGTAAACAAGGTTGAATCGGGTGTCCGCTTGCGTTACATCTGGAAGAATCCCAATACGGGAGTAGCAGAGGAAATCCTGATCGAATGTACTGAAACCCGCGACCAGCCTAAAAATAAAGAACGTGCTTTGGCGCGCCTTCGTACGTTTATCTACGACAAGGAACATCAGAAGTATATCGACGACATCGCATCCAAACGTAAAACAATGGTTTCGACGGGCGACCGTTCGGCCAAAATCCGTACTTATAACTATCCCCAAGGGCGTATAACCGACCATCGCATCAATTATACCATCTATAACCTGGCCGCCTTCATGGACGGAGATATCCAGGAATGCATCGATAAGTTGACTGTGGCCGAAAATGCTGAACGTCTGAAAGAGAGTGAATTGTAACGAGAAGGCAACTTCAATCGTAAATCGTAAATTTGTAAACAAAGAAAGATGAACAAGCAACAATTATTTGAAAACATCAAACGCAAAAAATCATTTCTTTGCGTAGGACTCGACACAGATATTAAAAAGATACCCGATCATCTGTTGGATGATCCGGATCCCATCTTCGCTTTCAATAAAGCAATCGTTGATGCAACAGCAGACTATTGCATCGCTTACAAACCTAATCTGGCTTTCTATGAGAGCATGGGCGTAAAAGGATGGATTGCTTTCGAAAAAACTGTAAATTACATCAAAGAAAATTATCCCGACCAGTTTATCATTGCTGACGCCAAACGCGGTGATATCGGAAATACTTCAGCAATGTACGCCCGCACCTTCTTCGAAGAACTCGACATCGACTCTGTCACTGTAGCTCCTTATATGGGAGAGGACAGCGTTACTCCGTTCTTATCTTACGAAGGGAAATGGGTAATTCTGCTGGCTCTGACTTCAAACAAAGGCTCACACGACTTCCAACTGACGGAAGATGCCAACGGCGAACGCCTTTTCGAGAAAGTATTAAAAAAATCACAGAAATGGGCCAATGATGAACAGATGATGTATGTTGTGGGCGCTACTCAGGGACGCGCTTTCGAAGACATCCGTAAAATTGTCCCCAATCACTTCCTTCTGGTTCCGGGTATCGGCGCTCAGGGAGGTTCTCTTGAAGAAGTATGCAAATATGGCATGAACAGTACCTGTGGACTCATTGTGAATTCCTCCCGCGGAATTATTTATGTAGATAAGACCGAAAATTTTGCCGCTGCCGCCCGTGCCGCTGCCAAAGAAGTGCAAGAGCAAATGGCAGAACAGCTGAAAGCTATCTTATAATGCCTCACGAACGGAAGATAATCAACGATCCGGTATTCGGGTTCATCAACATACCAAAGGGGTTGCTGTACGACATCGTACGGCATCCCCTTTTGCAGCGTTTAAACCGCATCAAGCAAGTAGGGCTTTCATCCGTAGTCTATCCCGGTGCACAGCACACCCGGTTCCAGCACTCTCTGGGAGCTTTCCACCTGATGAGCGAAGCTATCACGCAACTGGCCTCCAAAGGGAACTTCATATTCGACAGTGAAGCCGAAGCCGTACAGGCAGCCATCCTTCTGCACGACATCGGCCACGGGCCTTTTTCGCATGTTCTTGAAGACACCATTGTCAAAGGAGTATCCCATGAAGAAATCTCCCTGATGCTGATGGAACGGATGAACAAGGAGCTGAACGGACAACTTAGTTTAGCCATTCAGATATTCAAAGACGAATATCCCAAACGCTTCTTGCACCAATTAGTCAGCGGACAACTGGATATGGACCGTCTGGATTACTTGCGCCGTGACAGTTTCTATACCGGAGTTTCGGAAGGCAATATAGGTTCGGCACGCATCATCAAAATGCTCGACGTAGCAGACGACCATCTGGTAGTGGAGTCCAAAGGAATCTATTCCATAGAAAACTTCCTTACAGCACGGCGACTGATGTACTGGCAGGTTTACCTGCACAAAACGTCAGTGGCCTATGAACGGATGCTGATCAGTGCCCTGTTACGTGCCAAGGAACTGGCTTCGCAAGGAGTGGAACTGTTTGCCTCGCCGGCGCTGAAATTCTTCCTGTACAACCACATCGACCCGGAAGTATTTTACAATAACCCTGACTGTCTGGAAAACTTCATTCAGTTGGACGATAATGATATCTGGACGGCTCTTAAAGTATGGAGCACCCATACGGATAAGGTTTTATCAACATTAAGCCTGGGTATGATTAATCGTAACATATTCAAGGTTGAGATATGCGCTGAACCTATCAGTGAAGAGCGAAAAAAAGAATTGACTTTGCAGATCAGCCAACAATTAGGCATCACTCTTTCCGAAGCAGACTATTTTGTCTCTACCCCCAGTATCGAAAAGAACATGTACGATTCGGCAGATGACAGCATTGATATTATTTACAAAGACGGAACAATAAAAAATATTGCAGAAGCATCGGACATGCTAAACATTTCATTGCTTTCTAAAAAGGTAAAGAAATACTATATCTGCTACTTGCGTTGGGATAGATAAGTATAAAATATTCATCAAAGAGTAAGGATATATAAAAAAAAAGTCCGTTATTTGCGTACTAATTAAATTTTAAAGTAAGATTATGGAGTTCTCGGCTAAGCAAATTGCAGCATTTATCCAAGGGGAAATTATAGGTGACGAAAACGCTACTGTACATACATTCGCAAAGATAGAAGAAGGAATACCGGGCGCTATCTCTTTCCTTTCTAATCCGAAATATACACCTTATATATATGAGACCGAAGCTAGCATTGTATTGGTGAACAAAGATTTTACTCCCGAACAAGAAGTAAAAGCAACATTAATCAAAGTAGACAATGCTTACGAGAGCCTTGCCAAACTGCTCAATCTATATGAGATGAGCAAACCCAAAAGAACCGGTATCGACCCACGTGCCTATGTAGCGGAAACCGCTAAAATAGGAAAAGACGTATATATAGCTCCTTTCGCCTGCATAGGCGACCATGCGGAAGTAGGAGATAATACGGTTATTCATCCGCATGCCACTGTAGGCGGTGGTGCCAAAATAGGCAGTAATTGTATCCTATATGCCAATGCAACAGTATATCATGATTGCCGGGTAGGAAACAATTGTATCCTGCACGCAGGATGTGTGATCGGAGCAGACGGCTTCGGTTTCGCTCCTACCCCGCAAGGATACGAAAAAATTCCTCAAATCGGTATCGTCATTCTTGAAGATAATGTAGAAGTCGGAGCCAATACCTGCATAGACCGCGCAACCATGGGAGCGACCGTGATTCATAGCGGAGTGAAATTAGATAATCTGATCCAAATAGCTCACAACGACGAAATAGGTTCGCATACCGTAATGGCTGCCCAAGTGGGTATCGCAGGTTCTACCAAGGTAGGCGAATGGTGTATGTTCGGCGGACAAGTAGGTATTGCCGGACATCTCAAAATAGGCAACCAAGTAAATCTGGGAGCTCAATCGGGTGTACCGGGGAATATAAAATCCGGTAGCCAACTTATCGGAACTCCTCCTATGGAACTAAAACAATACTTCAAAGCATCCATCGCACAAAAAAGCCTTCCGGAGATGCAGATCGAATTACGCAATCTCCGCAAAGAAATAGAAGAATTAAAACAACAATTAAATAAGTAACCAATGCTGAAACAAAAAACTCTGAAAGATAGCTTTTCACTGAGAGGAAAAGGTCTTCACACTGGACTTGACCTGACTGTTACGTTTAACCCTGCCCCGGATAACCATGGCTACAAAATACAGCGCACGGATCTGGAAGGGCAACCCATTATCGATGCCGTAGCTGATAATGTAGTTGAAACGACAAGAGGAACCGTGCTGTCAAAAAATGGAGTAAAAGTAAGCACAGTTGAACATGGAATGGCAGCCCTCTATGCTTTGGGCATCGACAACTGCCTGATCCAGGTTAACGGACCGGAATTTCCGATTCTGGACGGAAGTGCACAATATTATGTACAAGAAATAGAGAGAGTAGGAACCGAGGAGCAAAATGCTGTTAAGGATTTCTATATCATTAAATCAAAAATAGAGTTTCGTGACGAGGAGACAGGTTCATCCATCATTGTATTACCCGATGAGAATTTCAGCCTGAACGTACTGGTTTCTTACGATTCGACCATCATCCCGAACCAGTTTGCAACACTGGAGGATATGAAGAAATTCAAAGAAGAGATCGCCCCCAGCCGTACCTTTGTATTTGTACGTGAAATCGAACCTCTGTTATCAGCCGGACTTATCAAAGGAGGCGATCTGGACAATGCCATCGTTATTTACGAACGCGAAATGTCGCAAGAGAACTATGATAAGTTAGCCGATATTATGGGTGTTCCCCATATGGATGCCAAACTACTGGGATATATCAACCATAAACCGTTGGTATGGCCCAACGAGTGTGCCCGCCATAAGTTACTGGACGTAATCGGAGACCTTGCTTTGATTGGTAAACCGATTAAAGGAAGAATCATCGCTACACGCCCGGGACATACCATCAATAACAAATTCGCACGTCAGATGCGTAAGGAAATCCGCCTGCATGAGATACAGGCACCGACCTATGACTGTAACCGAGCTCCGATTATGGACGTAAACCGTATCCGTGAGCTACTTCCTCATCGCTATCCGTTCCAGTTGGTGGATAAGGTGATCGAAATTGGTGCCAACTACATCGTAGGTGTTAAAAACGTAACCTCCAACGAGCCCTTCTTTCAGGGACATTTTCCTCAGGAACCGGTAATGCCCGGTGTATTGCAAATAGAAGCAATGGCCCAAATCGGCGGACTACTCGTTTTAAACTCAGTAGACGAACCGGAGCGTTATTCTACTTATTTCATGAAAATCGATGGAGTGAAGTTCCGTCAGAAAGTAGTACCGGGTGACACCCTGATCTTCCGCGTAGAGTTGTTGGCTCCTATCCGCCGGGGAATCTCGACGATGAAAGGCTATGCTTTCGTTGGCGAAAAAGTAGTCTGTGAATGCGAATTCATGGCACAAATAGTAAAAAACAAATAATTTATAAGCATGATAAGTCCCTTAGCGTACATTCATCCCGAAGCAAAAATCGGTGAAAACGTAGAGATTGCTCCGTTTGTTTACATTGATAGAAATGTAGTCATCGGAGATAACAATAAAATTATGGCTAATGCCAACATCCTGTACGGTTCACGTATCGGAAACGGAAATACAATCTTCCCGGGAGCCGTTATCGGAGCAATCCCCCAGGATTTGAAATTCAAGGGTGAAGAGAGCACAGCCGAAATAGGTGATAATAACCTGATTCGTGAAAATGTGACCATCAACCGGGGTACAGCTGCCAAAGGCAGAACCATTGTAGGCAATAACAACCTGCTGATGGAAGGTGTCCATGTAGCTCACGACGCATTGATCGGTAACGGCTGTATCATTGGTAATTCTACCAAAATGGCCGGTGAAATCGTTATTGACGATAATGCCATCATCAGTGCAAATGTATTGATGCACCAGTTTTGCCGGGTAGGCGGATACGTGATGATCCAGGGAGGTTGTCGTTTCAGCAAAGATATTCCCCCATACATCATAGCCGGTCGCGAACCCATCGCTTATAGTGGAATCAACATCATCGGACTCCGTCGTCGTGGTTTTTCAAATGAAGTTATTGAGAATATTCATAATGCATACCGCATCATTTACCAAAGCGGACTCAACACATCGGACGCCCTTGCAAAGGTTGAATCAGAAATACCCGCCAGTCCCGAAATAGAATATATCGTTGATTTTATTCGTAACTCGGACCGGGGAATCATCAGGTAAATAAATAGAAATCAATAAGAAAAAGGAGGATGCCCGGAAAGCATCCTCCTTTTTTGTGGAATAAACCCAGCCATCTTATTTGCAATCTTTCGGTTTTTTATTACTTTTACGCCATCAATAAAACAGTAACAACTATGATATACAGATTTACCATTATATCTGATGAGGTTGACGATTTCGTCAGAGAGATACAGATTGACCCGGAAGCTACTTTCTTCGATTTTCACGAAGCTATCTTGAAAGCAGCGGGTTACACGAATGACCAGATGACTTCTTTCTTTATCTGCGATGACGATTGGGAAAAAGAAAAAGAAATTACTCTGGAGGAAATGGACAATAATCCGGAAATGGACAGCTGGATAATGAAAGAAACCCGCCTCAACGAACTGATTGAAGACGAAAAACAAAAACTGCTCTATGTATTCGACTACATGACGGAACGTTGTTTCTTTATCGAATTATCCGAAATCATCACCGGAAAAGAAATAAAAGGTGCCAAATGTACCAAAAAGTCAGGTGAAGCTCCTAAGCAAACAGTAGATTTCGAAGAGATGGCTGCCGCAGGAGGCTCACTCGACTTAGATGAGAATTTCTATGGTGATCAGGACTTCGACATGGAAGATTTTGATGCAGAAGGATTTGATGTTAACGATGGTGCATCCGGTGGTGGAGGTTCATACGACGAAGATAAATTTTGAATAATATGCCCATGTGACAATACACCTGCCGACCACGTTATCATATTGCATAGCAGCCGACATATTGTCACATGGACACATTATCACATTACTAATCGTTATGACTACCAAAACTTTAATCGTACTTATAGGGCCTACAGGCGTAGGAAAAACGGAGTTAAGCCTCCGTATAGCAGAACATTTCAAGACGAGTATCATTTCGTCTGATTCCCGGCAGTTATACGCCGAACTTAAGATAGGAACAGCAGCTCCAACCCCGGAGCAATTAAAACGGGTTCCACATTATTTTGTAGGTACTTTGCAACTCACCGATTATTACAGTGCCGCCCAATATGAGACGGAGGTAATGTCTCTCCTTGAACTTTTATTCAAACAGCATGATGTCGTTCTCCTCACAGGAGGTTCTATGATGTATGTAGATGCCATCTGTAAAGGTATTGACGATATACCGACCGTGGATACGGAAACCCGCGAACTTCTGCTACATAAATACGAAACAGAAGGACTGGATAATCTCTGTGCCGAACTGAAATTGCTGGACCCGGAATATTATAAAATTGTAGATTTAAAGAATCCCAAACGAGTCATTCACGCATTGGAAATCTGCTACATGACAGGAAAGACTTATACCTCCTTCCGCACCCAACAAAAAAAAGAACGTCCTTTTCATATTCTGAAAATAGGATTGACTCGGGATCGTACCGAACTGTATGACCGTATCAACCGCCGCGTAGACCAAATGATGGAAGAAGGCTTACTGGAAGAAGCACGTTCTGTATATACCCACCGAAATCTAAACTCTTTGAATACTGTTGGTTATAAAGAGATATTCAAATATCTGGATGGAGAATGGGAACTACCTTTTGCCATTGAAAAGATAAAGCAAAACTCACGTATCTATTCACGCAAACAAATGACTTGGTTTAAGCGGGATAAAGAAATCCAATGGTTCCATCCTGAACAAGAGATAGAAATACTATCGCACCTCCACTCTCAATTAGATACTTATAAATAGCAGATATATTCTTAAAGAATAGAGAAAAGAAGCCGAATAAAAAAAGAGCAAAGCAAGTGTTATTATAAAAAAATTAATATATTTACCAACATAGATAATAATATTAATCTTTTAAAGTTAACACTATGCAAAAACGCGGTATCGCAGCTACTGCTTTGTGCGCAATCACTACAATTGAGTTTAATCTTAAAAACCAAAAGCAGGATATAATTTTAGCCAATATTGAGGCACTGGCACAAACTGAATTTGATTATAATAATGGTGCTGAAAGAAGAATAATGGACTCTTTCCAAAGTGAGCCTGTTTATCAAGTAGATGTAAACGGAAACAAAACTATAGAAACAATTTTTGTTTATACGGAAACGAGTTGTTATGGCAGCGGTATAATCGCATGCGAATATGATTTTAGTGCAGACATTAGTCAAAGACCTCTTTAATATGAAAAAAAAGATATTTTTCTCCGGCTTCCTATTGATGATAATGTTCTGTGGATGTATGACCCAGAATGAAATAACAAGCTCGATTGCAGAGTTAGAAACAGTAGAAAAATCAGTGAATGACACTCTTTTTCTACAAAACCCGCAGGTCTTCTGTCTGGAAACAAAAGACAATGCATTGATAAAACGCATTAATCGGGTAATAGAGTGGAAAAACACCTATTATATTTTAGATAAATCCATGAAGCAAGTGTTGGCTTTCAATGACAAAGGCAAACATCTATTTACCATACACCGTGTAGGAGTAGGTAAAGGAGAATATGGAAGTATACTGGATATAGCCATAGACAGGCAAAATGAAAATTTAGTATTCTTAGCCGACCCGACCTCACTGATATATTATGACTTGCAAGGGAACTTCATCAGAACTACAAAACTACCAGGACACTATCATTCAATAGCTATTGATAACGGAATAATATACTTAGAAAATGCCACACTTATTAATAATCAGTTATCCACATCATCCATCACAGTAATAGCCCCGAACGATCAAAAGACTGAATTATTAAAACCACTCCGAGAAATAGCTCCTTATTGTTTTATCGGAGGACATCAACTGGGCGGAACAGCTCCTGTTGTATTTACCAGAAAGTTCGATGATACGATCTATCAACTGGAAGACGGGAAAATAAGTCCTTACTACTCCTTCAATTTTATGAATGAAAGCTTTCCGGAAGCAGCCAAAGACAAAGAATACACCTGCCGCGAACTTAATAAGTTCACATGGGACCGATATGTATATTTAATGACTAACGTGACAGACGCCCCCCAATACTTATTATTCAATACGAATCTATTCGGTATATATGTATTTGATAAAAATCAAAACAAGTTATTGAAATACAATAAGATATACAATACGGAATACCAAGCAGACTTGCACCAATATATACCGGTAGAAGGAGCCAATAACCGAGTATTCTTTACGGTTTCTCCCACGACCCTGTTCAGCCTCAAAGCTATAGTTGACAATCATCCGTCTTTCAAAAACAAAATGTCCGATAAACTATATAAATTGACAGAATCATTGGATAGTGACTCTAATCCGGTGATTTTTAGCTATCAGGTAAAATAAACCGCATCCCCAAACCCCACCGATTGAGGGTGTGTCGAAACTTTTATTCACCACACTCTCAATCGGTGGCAGCAAAAATTCTATCTTTCTTTTATTTCTCCAGACCGTCTAAATCAATCTCTACGATCACATCCGTTCCTTTGCCCGGAACAGAACTTAGAGTCAGAACTCCTTTCAGATTTTCCACACGTTCCTTTATGATAACCAGACCAATTCCCGACTTTCCGGTTTGTTGTTCAAAGCCTTTGCCATTGTCAGCTATTGTCAGCTTTATCCTGTTTCCCTCCCGAACAAGAATAATCTTAATATGAGTGGCCTGCGCATGTTTCAATGCATTGCCTGTAGCTTCCTGTACAATTCGATAAATCTCCAATGCTACTTTCTGCGATAAATGATCGAATCCCTCCTCCGGTTCAAGCACCAAAGTCAGTTCGGTCTGTCCCGATTGATTACGCTGATAGACATAATCCTGAAGAATCTCAGACAGGGAAGCATATTTAAAGACAGGCGGCATCAAATCATGTGAAATTCCCCGCACTTCGGTTTGCAAAGCTTGTAATGTATCCAAAACCTCTTTCCGACTACTCGTCCCGTCAGCAATTTTCATTTTAATGGCCAGCAACTCGTTCGAAACATTATCATGGAGTTCTTTAGCCAGACGGTTTCGCTCTACCTCCAGGCCCTCAAGATAATACTGCACTTTACGCTGTTGTGCCTCATGCACCAAGGCTTGAAATTCGCGTTCTCTCTCTTCCAGTTTTGCCTTCTGCAATTCAACCGTCAATTCCGTTTCCTGTTGTTTCAGCTTGGCAATCTGCAACATCCCCTCATGAATACGCTGACGGGAACGATAACGTATCAGCAACAGAACAATCGTAATCAGCGCCAATACAATCAAGGTAACAGAAAGAATATTAATCCACTTGTTCTTTTCATTGATGGCCGTAAGTTGCTTCACCACCCTCTCTTTTTCGTCCAGACTATATTGTGCCCGTAACTTCTGAATAGTCTTACTACTATTTTTATCAAACAACCGGGTTTCATACTTCAATGAATTGCGGGCAGCCTCCAGAGCTTTATTATAAAGTTCCTGTTTTTCGTACACTTTGGCCAATAAGGTATAGAAATCAATCAAAGAATGATAATAATCCACCTCCTGCTCTTCATTCATTTTTTTCAGTTCATGCAATCCATCCTGCAGATGTTGCTCGGCCGATTCATAATCCGCCTGATAATAGGCAATCACCCCCGAAACATAGCTAAGTGACACGTTTGCATCGATCTTTTTAGGATTCATCAGTTTTTTACCCGTTTCAAAACATTGTTCCGCTTCCTTTATCTTACCGGCCTCACTATAGACAACTGCCTGATGCAAATAATTATCGGATATCACATAGCCCACATCATATGGATTCTCGGTTGATGTGTATACTTCGAAAGCTTCCTGATTATATTTTGTCACAGAGTCCAATAAATCCATCCGGTGTTCATTTTGATATAAAGCATAGAAATACTTTGCTTTTAGGGTCCATTTCAATATCTGCTGAAAAGGGAAGTCTACCGGTAAATCCTTCATTGCTTCCGACAATTCATTTAATCCCTCATCATCTTGCCACATCGAATAAATGATAGAAAGATCATAATAAATCTCCGTTAAGATTGCCGGCTTCACCGCATTGCGATTAAAATACTCGGCAGCCTGATAATAATTTTCATGCGCTTTTTCCATCAGGTTCTTATTCGAATAATAGATTCCGGCAATATAGTGCATCATACCGGCAATGTTATTGTTTTCAAACTTTCCCTTGTTCATAAAAGCACTATCCAGATAGTTTTTAGCCTCAGCCATGTGCCCAAGTTGATTTTCGAACATAGCTACAATGGAATAAAGACGGGTAACGACCGCTTTATCCTCCACCTCTTTCGCTTCCGGAATCAATTGCTTCAGCACAGCGATCTGATGTTCCCGCGAAAGATGTTCGATATCCCCGGTCATGTAATAACGTTCCATCAAAGGAATCTTTTTATTTTTCATCAGATTCATAATCGAATCATACTGTGCGGCATCATCTTGTGCATCGGCCGCTACAACGTAGCAAAATAAAAATAAGAAAACAGATAGTAGTTTCTTCATAAGTAAATAATAATTAAAGTGTAATACTCTGACATTTTCTTCTGTCACTCTGCCAACCGAAGGTTAAGCCTTGTGTTAGTCACAAAAGTACAAATAATATAATTGGAGCAAATTAAAATCAAACATAATTTCAATAAACAAATATGCCGATAGAGTCTGCACATGTCCCTTTGCAGTCTCTATCGGCATATCCGTTTATTGGAATGATATCAATAACAATTATTTTAGTCTTCCGGATTCATGGTAGAAAAAGAAAGCTTATTTAAATCATTCGTTTTTTTCCTTTCAACGTAATCAAAATAACACCATGTTCGGCCTTAGCTCCATAGATCTTTACAGATTCTTTGTCTTTCAGCACACTGATCGACTCAATCATATCCGGATTGATTGCCTCCATTTGTTCGCCGGTTATCTCTTTTCCATCTACCATAATCAGCGGTTGAGGCTGAAAATCGGTCTGCCTGGTTGCAAACAGAGACAATCCACTTCTTTTCAATCCATCCGAGATAGTAAGTGCATTCGGAACAGATACCGTATCCAACTGCGAAACTTCAATGACCATCTTCGCCGGAACATCCTTTTTCACCGTGTCCACTGCTACCTCGATCGTTTTTTCCGGTACTTTTTTCTCCACTATTTGCTTTAAATCATTAACTTTGACGGCAGAAATCTCTTCCATCTTACCGGAGATTTCCGGACGTGCAAATGCAGTCACAGCAATGGCGGCCAAAGGAAGTACATACAAATACTTCAATCGTGCCCAGGGATTTGATTTTTCTTTTAACATCATAGTGATACGTTTTTTAAGTTTACTGTGATTAAAGCTGTTGGCCATAGAGTAGAGCCTTGTGCCAACAGCTTTCTTTATCAGTAATAACTGATATTGCTTAGCATTGACACCCTCCCCTATCACCGTTTCATCAGCCTCGTATTCATGTATATTCTGCAGTTCCTGCTTCAACAGCCAGGAAGCCGGATTAAACCATTGAAAGAAAATACAAATGTCCGCAATCAGCAAATCGACAGAATGCCGGTTACAGATATGAGCCGTTTCATGGATTAGTATTTCTCTACCGTCTTCTTCTAAATCTTTCTTAGAAATAACAATGTATTTCATCCAGCTAAAAGGAGAAATTTTGCACTGATGAACCACTAAAGTTATTCCATTTCCCATCCTTTCTTTCTTGCCCGACCTCAATAATGCCAGCAAACGGATCAGAGAATAAAGATGACGGCACACAAAAAAAAGAATACCTGATAAATAGATTATCAAAATGATCTGAATACCCGATACAGATGCCCCTTCTGCCTGTGTCACCTCAGATGCCGGCATATCTGCCATCATCAATAACTGTTCGATAGTAAGCATCGTCTGATGCATTTCCGTCTGTTGAGTAGTAGTCAGCTGAATCAGAGGCAGCAGCAGTGACAGCAACAAAAGAGCCAACAGAGCAATTCGGTTAAACCGGTGGAACGTCTCCTTACTCAGCAGTAAACGATAAAACAGATAAAAACCCGCCAAACAGGCAGATGACTTCAGTATATAGACAAAAAAGACTCCCATATATTCATTATTTAAGATACGGTTCCAACTTCATTTTACTCATCATTTCCCTGCTCCACCTCCTGAATCAGTTTTTTGAGATCATCGAGTGAAATATCTTCTTCCTTCACCAGTGACGAAACGGCACTGAGATATGAATTATTGAAATATTTACTAATCACACTCTTCAACGTACGTTTACTGAAGTCGGACTCACTGACAACCGCATAATACTGGTAAGTATTGCCATAAGTATGGTGTGCCAGAAAACCTTTCTCTTCCAGTCCACGCACAATAGTAGACAATGTATTAAAATGTGGCTTCGGCTCATCATAGAATGCTAACATTTCTTTCACAAACAAAGAACCTTTCTCCCAGAAAAATCCCATAATTTCCTCTTCTTTTGCTGTTAATCCTTTCATAACTTTTCTTCTTTTGCATGCAAATAACGAAAAGATTTAGTTCAAAAACTAATTTTAGCAGTTAATTAAAACTAAAGGGTTACCCGATAAATGCGTAACTGAACCAGCATTTAAATGGAATTGATAATCAAAAGATTATATTTACCTGAATTTCGCTCCCGATGTAAAGCCATTTACCCGGGCATGTAAAAGCATTTACCTCAGCATGTAAAGCCATTTACCTCGGCATGTAAAAGCATTTACCCCGGCTGGTAAACGGAACCGGCATTCAAGGTTACGGATGTCCACACTTGGAGTTAGCGTCAAGACAACGCGTTCTTCGGATAAACCAGATTTTGGCAATGCATGAGAAAAACCACGCATTTGCCGGATGAACCGAAATTATCATGTACCTTTGTACCTCTGTTATAGAATTACTTGATTATGAACCTGAATACTCCGGTAGAAATTCCATCTGGATTCATCCCCATCCACCATGCACAGCGACTGCTGATAATGGGTTCCTGTTTTGCAGAAAACATCGGAACCTTACTTGCTGAAAATAAGTTCCAAGTAGATATCAATCCTTTCGGTATCCTATACAACCCATTGTCCATCTCAATGGCCTTGCGTGAAATCATTCGTAAAAGGCTGTATGAAGAATCCGACCTTTTCTCGTATCGTGAGTACTGGCACAGTCCAATGCATCACGGCTCTTTCTCCGCAGCCACTCCGGAAGAAGTTGTACGGAATATACGGGTCCGCCTGGAGCAAGCACACAAAGAAGTGAAACAACTTGACTGGCTCATGCTGACCTTCGGCACCGCATACGTATATGAACAAAAAAAGACGGGGAAGGTAGTAGCCAATTGTCACAAATTGCCTGAAAAGGATTTCGTACGCCGTCGTCTGGAGACCGATGAGATAACAGAAGACTATATCCAGTTAGTGGACGAACTGATTTCACTGAATCCAAAGATCAAAATATTGTTCACAGTCAGCCCCATCCGTCACGTACGCGACGGAATGCACGCCAATCAACTCAGCAAAAGTGTATTGCTCCTTGCCATCGACCGGCTGATGCAACGTTACCCACAAGCCACTTTTTACTTCCCTTCTTACGAAATAATATTGGACGAGCTCCGGGATTACCGTTTCTACGCAGATGACATGGTACATCCGTCGTCATTGGCCGTCAATTACCTCTGGGAACGCTTCTCGGAAACATTTTTCCGTCCCGAAACGCAAGCACTGATTAAGGAGTGCGCAACCATACGGAAAGCCATTGCACATAAACCTTTCCATCCCGAGTCAGAAGAGTATAAAAGATTTTTAGGACAAATTGTGTTAAAAATAGAACGACTTAACGAAAAATACCCGTACTTAGATTTCGAAAAAGAAACAAACATGTGCCGACTGGCGCTTCGATAAATGTGCAAATATGCCAATGCTTTATTATTATGTCATATACAATTGAATCAATCGTTGAAAAAATAGGTGCACGGCGTCTGGGAAACAAGCCTGCTACCATCGACTGGCTACTGACAGACAGCCGTTCGTTATGCTTTCCGGAAGAGACCCTCTTTTTTGCCATTCCTACCAAAAGGAATAACGGCGCACGCTATATCCCTGATCTCTATGAACGGGGAGTCCGCAACTTTGTAGTAACAAGCGAGGATTTCAAGGGGCTCACCATGGATAGTGAACAGCTGAAAGTGACAATGGCTCAGGAATGCAATTTCCTTATTGTCCCCAATACTTTAAAGGCACTTCAGAAACTGTCCGAACAACATCGCGGCTCTTTCCAGATACCTGTAATCGGCATCACGGGCAGCAATGGAAAAACCATCGTCAAAGAATGGCTGCACCAACTGCTCAGTCCCGACCGGGTAATCGTACGTTCGCCACGCAGCTACAATTCACAGATCGGCGTACCGCTGTCCGTCTGGCAGATGAACGAAGAGTCCGAATTAGGTATCTTTGAAGCCGGTATTTCGGAAATGGGAGAGATGCGTCCATTACAGAATATGATCAAACCGACTATCGGTATCCTGACTAACATTGGCGGAGCACACCAGGAAAATTTCTTTTCATTGCAGGAGAAGTGCATGGAGAAACTGAGTTTGTTTAAAGACTGCGACGTCGTCATTTACAATGGTGACAACGAAATGATAAGCAATTGTGTCGGAAAGTCAATGCTGACCGCCCGTGAAATCGCATGGAGCATGAAGGACATCGAGCGTCCGCTCTACATCAGCAGGGTGGAGAAGAGAGAAGACCATACCGTCATCTCCTATCGCTATCTGGAAATGGACAATACATTCTGCATCCCCTTTATCGATGACGCTTCCATAGAGAACTCCCTGAATTGTCTGGCCGCATGCCTGTACCTGATGGTACCTGCCGACCAAATCACCGAACGTATGGCACGTCTTGAACCCGTAGCCATGCGCCTGGAAGTAAAAGACGGCAAGAACAACTGCATCCTGATTAATGACAGCTACAACTCAGATCTTGCTTCACTGGATATTGCCCTCGACTTCCTTTACCGCCGTTCGCAATCAAAAGGTTTGAAACGTACTCTAATTCTCTCAGACATTCTGGAGACCGGGCAAAGCACAACAACGCTCTATCGCAAAGTAGCACAACTGGTTCATAGCCGGGGCATCGAGAAGATTATCGGCGTAGGAGCTGAAATCTCCTCGTGTGCATCGAAGTTTGATATAGAGAAATATTTCTTTCCCGACACAAAGGCACTTTTAGCATCAGATGTCATAAAGAAACTCAAAAATGAAATCATCCTGATAAAGGGTTCCCGCAACTTCAGTTTCGACCTCGTATCGGAGGAACTGGAACTGAAAGTGCACGAAACCATCCTGGAAGTCAATCTGGGTGCAATGGTAGCCAATCTGAATCATTATCGTTCGATGCTCAAACCGGAAACCAAAATGGTATGCATGGTGAAAGCATCGGCATATGGAGCCGGTTCATACGAAATAGCCAAAACCCTTCAGGAACATCACGCCGACTATCTGGCAGTAGCAGTAGCCGACGAAGGTTCCGATCTCCGCAAAGCCGGTATCACAGCTTCCATCATTATCATGGACCCGGAACTGACAGCGTTCAAAACCATGTTCGACTATAAACTGGAACCGGAAGTATATAACTTCCACCTGCTCGACGCACTGATTAAAGCTGCAGAAAAAGAAGGCATCACCAACTTCCCGATCCACGTAAAACTGGATACGGGCATGCACCGGCTCGGATTCGAAGAAAAAGATATCCCGCAACTGATTCGCCGGCTGAAGAATCAGAATGCCGTGATACCCCGTTCGGTCTTCTCACATTTCGTGGGAAGCGATTCGCCCCAATTCGACGCATTCACCCGTCAGCAAATCGAACGATACGAACATATGTCGACTGAGCTGCAAGAAGCATTTCCACATAAGATACTGCGCCATATCTGCAATACGGCGGGTATCGAACGTTTTCCCGGAGCACAATTCGATATGGTGCGGCTGGGCATCGGATTGTATGGTATCAGCCCCATTGACAATTCAGTCATCAACAACGTAAGTACACTGAAAACAACCATTCTCCAGATACGTGATGTAGCGGAGGAAGATACGGTAGGATATAGCCGCAAAGGACATCTGGTTCGTCCTTCGCGCATCGCTGCAATCCCCATCGGATATGCTGACGGTCTGAACCGCCATCTGGGATGCGGGCACGGTTATTGCCTCGTCAATGGTAAAAAAGCTCCATATGTGGGTAATATCTGCATGGATGTATGTATGATAGATGTGACGGATATTGATTGCAGAGAAGGTGACCAAGCCGTGATTTTCGGTGACGAGCTGCCCATTACCGTTCTTTCGGATACCCTTGACACCATTCCTTACGAGGTACTGACAGGTATCTCAACCCGGGTAAAGAGGGTATATTATCAGGATTAGTTCCAAAAGATTAAGTCGGGAAGTGAAAAGCAACGGACATCAACCTCCTGCTGCTTTTCACTTTTCGTTTTTATGAGCCCGGTTTTCGCTTTTATGATTCCGCCTTTCTTTTTTCATTCAAAATAGTCTATCTTTGCACACGAACTAATACAATACCGTTATGACAAACCTTTTTTTATTAGGATTCATGCCCAGTGGTTCCGAATGGATTATCATCCTGTTGGTTATACTTTTGCTTTTTGGTGGCAAAAAGATTCCCGAACTCATGCGCGGGCTCGGCAAAGGAGTGAAAAGCTTTAAAGAAGGGGTGAACGAGGCAAAAGAGGAAATAAACAAGGCAAAAGAAGAAATCGACGAACCGGAAAACAAAGAAAAGAAAGATAACTGATATCCTGTTTTGTTTCCGTTTCTTGCATCTACCCATAGAACGCAAGATACTGCTTCTCTTTTCACGGCATTAAAGACAGATCGAAAGTAAACTTCAACCGCCTTTCTCGTACAATGGCAGAAATTAAAGAACTGACTTTTTGGGATCACCTGGATGAACTGCGCCGGGTGTTGTTCCGAATCATAAGTATATGGTTTGTTTTGGCTGTAGCCTATTTCATCGCTATGCCCTATCTGTTCGACCACGTCATTCTGGCCCCCTGCCACAACGATTTCATTTTTTACCACCTCCTGCGGGATATCGGACAGGCATTCGACCTTACCGATGACTTCTTTACCCGAGAGTTTAAAGTCAAGCTGGTAAATATCAATCTGGCGGCACCTTTCTTTATCCATATGTCCACAGCTTTTTGGATGTCCGTAGTCACTGCCACACCTTACTTGTTTTTCGAGATATGGCGTTTCATCCGCCCGGCTCTTTACCCTAATGAACGGAAAGGGGTCCGCAAAGCACTGACCATTGGCACGGTCATGTTCTTTATCGGAGTCCTTTTGGGGTATTTTATGGTTTATCCGCTTACCCTTCGTTTTCTTTCTACCTATCAACTCAGCGCGGAAATAGAAAATCAGATCTCCCTGAATTCTTATATCGATAATTTTATGATGCTGGTGCTTTGCATGGGACTGGCTTTCGAACTGCCTTTGGTAACCTGGCTGCTGTCCTTGCTTGGATTAGTCAATAAATCATTCCTACGAAAGTACCGGAGACATGCCATTGTCCTGATTGTCATTGCTGCCGCTGTCATTACCCCAACAGGAGACCCTTTCACACTCAGCATCGTAGCCATTCCCCTCTATCTGCTTTATGAAATGAGCATATTGATGATTAAAGACAAAAAAGAAACATAATTATAAATATATCAAACTCTAATTGTAGTATAAAATATTTCTATGCCTTCTTAGGCTTATTGCTTCTGTTTATGAGCTGTTCTTCTTCTGAAACAAAGCTTAAAGATATTATTAAAATAAATATGCCGTTACAACAGGATGATAATATAGTCAAACTGTCCACAATAATAGATTCCATATATTATCTTCCCTTGGAAACTGATGATAGATATCTTATTGGAAACATCGATAAATTAATAGTCACCGATGGGTTTTTCTATGTTATCGACAAGGATATCAGCCCTTCAATTTTCTGCTTCAACAAAAAGGGAGAATTCATTAGAAAAATAGGAAACCGAGGTGCTTCTAATAAAGAATATATCTCTATTACAGACGTAAATGTTTATCATGAAAACGTTTATATCTGGGATGGCAGTTCTAAGAAATTATTAATCTACAAGTCCAATGGTGACTTTGTAAGTTCCATATCATCGGATTATGCAGCAGAAGCAATAGCCATCTTGGATGATTCCCAAATTGCTTTTTATGGTGATTACAAACATAATTACAAATTTAAAAATAGAGGGAAATATCCCAACTTATTAATTATCAATCTAAACAATAAGAAAACAAATGCCGATTTGTTCTATGAAAAAACCCTATCCACCACCGGTATCACTAGTTTACCTAATAATATTTCCAATAATAAATATCTTATCATGCCTTTAAACGACACGATATATCAAATCTCTTCATCCGGAGTGAAAAGAAAATACGTTATAAATTACCGGCAAAAACACAAAAAAGAAAAAAAGAATTACATAGAAAGATTAAAAAGAGAAAAAGTAACAGTAGACGAAGCAATAGCTGGAGAAGGAGCTCAATTTCCTATTACTAATGTTTTCTTCGAGGGAAATAGCTTCTCCTACTTCTTTTACCAGATGGGGTATCATTTTTATTTCGGTTTTTATTACCCGGAATCTCAAACTTATATTGAAGCTTCTGCATACAAGAAAAATCCTATAAAAAATGACATGGATGGTCTCGCTCGGTTTTTACCTCGTACTGTTCATGGAGATTTTTTTTATTGCGCAATGGATCCTTCCGCAATTCTCGAACACACTGAATTGATTCCAATATCTGAAAAGAACAAACTACAGAAACTAAAATCAGAAGACAATCCGGTTATTGTTGCTATGAAAATAAAAAGACAATAGAATTATGTAAAAGATTGGTAGCATTTTTATTATTGTCCTATTGAACTTTTATACATCACTGAATTTCGCTTTTCAAAAAACGATCAACTGAAAAAAAGTGTAGGTATGAAAGAAAATCAAATAAGAAGTATAGCTATGAATACGACCTCTTTATACACCTCTTCAAAGAAAGACATGATCAGTATTAATAAAATAAACCTCTAAAAACAACAGTATGAAACGTAAATTTCTTTATTTAATCATGATACTATTCATGGCATTAATTGGAGCTTCTTGCAATAATGGACAAATGCAATTTATCCGTATATAAAGGAAAAAACAAGTTTACTTTATCAATAGATGTGCTACGAGAGGAATTAATGTCTATAGCATTCGACGCAAAGGCTTATATCATCGTTTTAAATCAGCCGAATGTCGATACAAAAGATATCAAAATACATTTTAATCCGCACGCTAAAAAGGAATAATCGGACTTTATCGTCCGAATTGCCCTCCTTCACCACCGATAAACACAGAGTTTAAGAACCTGATCTGAGAAGCAGCAAGTTCTTAGAACTCTGTGTTTCGTTTACTCCTTCGTGCCAATACAACCTATATCGTGTTTTTTCCTGTCCAGTATCATTTTTCTCTATCTATTTTATGAAAAGAATATAGTAAACAAGAACAGATAAGTTAAGAAAACACAATAATATTATTTAATTTTGAATAAATAAATCATTTTTTTATAATTGCAACATCAAAATTAAAAACTTAAAATCATGAAAAAAATCATCATTCCATTCGTCATTATGCTAATTAGCATAAACGTTTATTTTGTAGAACAATCCAATCAAAAAGTAACAGAATCCCAAACAAGACTCAATGATTTTTTTGAATTATCCGCATTTGCTGATGATGGTGAAACTGCCGGACCGGGAGATTACGGCTGCGGAGGTAATCCAACTTTCATAAAAGACAAAGCTTTAAAGTCTTTTGCTTGCCCTAATTTAGGAACCCATAAAGCATGTGGCAAAGAAGAGCAAGTTTGTTGTGACCCTTCTAAAGGTACTGATTGCAAAGGCCTTTTATAACGAATCAACATCATACTATTATTCATGGATTTTTTATGTTCTTACAGCCTCACATAAAAAATCCATGTTCTCATTTTAGATTCACTTTTATTCATTATTTATGAAAAATATATTTCTCGTCATACTATTGCTTATTTACTTATGGGGATGCTCACAGCCTATCCCTATAGACAATCAAAACCTTATTATAATAAATGATCCGGTAAAAAAAGAATCTAATATAAAATTATCCTCACTTGTTGACTCAATATATTATATTCCTTTAGAAACTAAGGATGAATTTCTAATAGGAAACATTGATAAACTTATAGTAACAGACAAAGAAATTTACGTTTTAGATAAAAACATTACTACTGCCACATATTGTTTCGATCAAAAAGGTAAGTTTGTCAGAAAGATAGGAAATAGAGGTGCCTCTGATAAAGAATATATATCAATAACCGACATAAATATTCATAATGGGAAAATGTATATTTGGGACGGAGATGTCAATAAACTACTAATATATAATTCAAATGGGGAATATATTAAGACAATAACATCCAAATATTCAGCTGAGACATTTGCTGTTATTAACGATTCAGAAATAGCTTTTTATGGTGATTATAAACACAACCATCTGTTTTTGAAAAAGGACCAATATCCCAACCTACTATTCCTCAATACCCAAAACAAGGACAGCAAATCAGATCTATTTTTTAGTTCAGAATTATCAACCTCAGGAATTTGGGGATTGCCCAATAATCTAACAAACAACAAAAATTTAATTATTCCATTAAATGACACAATCTATCAAATTTTAGATTCCTTTCATTTAAAGAGAAAATTCGTTATGAATTATGGCGAGAATTATCAAAAAGCTCAAAGAGAATACATAAAAAAACTAAAATCTGAAAATGTGTCTGTTGATGAGGCTATGAATATGTTGGGAGATGGAGCACAATTTCCTGTATTGACAGCCTACTATGAAGGTAGTTATTTTTCCTATTTCTTCTATAGAATTGGGTTTCATGCATTCTTCGGATTTTATTATCCGGAATCTCAAACTTATATTGAAGCCTCTGCATACCAAAAGAGTCCTATAGAAAATGACATGGATGGTCTCGCTCGTTTCTTACCTTATGCAGTCCATAAAAATACTCTTTACAGTATAATGGAGCCTTCTTCAATTATAGGTCACACAGAATTAATTCCCGCATCTGAAAAAGCAAAGTTAGAAAAACTGACTTTAGAAGATAACCCTGTAATCGTTGCTATAAAAATGAAAAAAATTTAAGACCATGAAAAGAATAAGTAGTATTTGCATTATCGTCTTATTAATTCTATTATGTATTAGTGAATTTTCACTTTTCCAGAAAAACAATCACTTACGAAAGTTGGTAAGCACAAAAGAGAATCAAATAGGAAGTTTAGCTATGGACAAAGATTTGCTTTTAAATAATATGCAAATGCAATATGCTAACAATGGATACCAATTAAATGACTTTCTACTGACAAATATCACTGGATCTACTTTAAAACTATCTAATCTACTAGATGATCATTATAAAATTATTTTCAGGTTTTCATATTTACATTGCTCCTCTTGCGTTGAATTTGAACTAAAAAACATTATAGAAATCGCCGAAAGAATACCTAAAGACAGAATTATCATCATTGCTGAATATGATAATAAAAGAGGATTTTCTGCTTTTACGAAAGCACACAATATCACTTTACCCATTTATTTTTTAAGTGAGAATGCCCATGCCGATAACATCCTGCAAGACGAGAATATCCCCTATGTATGTTTGATGGATAAAAAAATGAAAATTGAACATTTGTTTATTCCCATCAAGGAAGTTCCTATTTATTCAGAACGTTATTACCACCACATCATTCAACGATATTTCTAAGAGATTCATAGGATTCTCACTCTATTTGTCTATTTTTGCTGTATGGAAAATGAAGTGAACGAATCTTTTGAGATCCTGCTTGCAGCTTGCCAGACCACAAACGACAATCTGGCAATGGCTTACAAACAGTTACGTGACCTGCTTGAACGATTGTGCCGGGCGCAAATGCAGGATGAAAGCCTTCAGATGACTGACCTCTCAGCACGTATCAGTTTCGTATCCGCACGAGCCGGCCTGACGGTTGTCGAACAAAACCGGCTGCACACTTTCCGGCTGACCTCGAATGCCATTCTTAACCGCAAGGAAGAACCGGTACGCGAAAAACTGCTGCGAGATATCAAGACACTTGCTTTCTTTATACGCAAACTTTATGAAATTGAGATTCCCAGTACGCTCTATCGCCTACTGCCTCGTACCGATGCAACTTATATCGTGGCTCCTCCGGCTAAGAAACAGGTAAAACGAATGCGTGTATGCTATCAATATGCAGACGAACAGTATCTTTATGTTATTCCGGTCGATGCGCTTGCCGATGAGTTTCTCCGGGTACGCTATAACGTTCCTCAAATCAACGAGGAATTTGCGCAGACTTGTGAAATTCTATGGCACCATGCCCAACTCAATTTGCTCGATGTAGCTATTGACGAAGCCGGCATTCTGACCCCTTCGTTCATTGTACTTGAACCGGACTATCTGATCGATATCAGTTCGTTAGCCGAATGCTTCCGCGATTACGGACATCATCCTGCCAACTATGTATTGGCACGCCTCCAGCCCATTGAGAACGCCCGTCCGCTACTTCTGGGAAACATTGCCAACCTTTTTCTTGACGAATGGATTCATGCTGAAGAGGAACCGGACTATAGAGAATGTATGCAGAAAGCTTTCCGCCGTTACCCGATTGAGCTGGCAGCCTGTGCCGACTTACGCGATAAGGAGAAAGAGCGTCAGTTTTTTGACGATTGCAAACTACACTTCGAACATATCCGGGAAGTGGTAAACGACACTTTCCATGCTCCGGGTTACGAATTGGACAAGAGGGACGCTGTGCTTGAACCTTCTTACATCTGTGAAGCACTCGGTCTGCAAGGACGACTGGATTATATGCAACGGGACATGTCGTCCTTCATCGAAATGAAATCCGGAAAAGCAGACGAATACTCTATCCGCAACAAAGTAGAACCGAAAGAAAACAATAAAGTACAGATGCTGCTTTACCAGGCAGTGCTGCAATATTCGATGGGGATGGATCATCACCGGGTAAAGGCTTACCTACTCTATACACGCTATCCCTTACTATATCCGGCACGTCCGTCGTGGGCAATGGTACGCCGCGTCATCAATCTGCGCAACCGGATCGTATCCGATGAATACGGAATCCAGCTACGAAACAGCGTGGAATATACTGCTTTAAAACTCCAGGCCATACAGTCCGACGTACTTAATGAACGAGGATTATCCGGCCGTTTCTGGGAACAATATCTCCGCCCTTCCATCGACAACCTATCGCAGAAACTGGGTTCACTCACCTCGTTGGAACGGTCGTACTTCTTCGTACTCTATAATTTCATAACCAAGGAGTTATACACTTCCAAATCCGGAGATGTCGATTATGAAGGCCGCACCGGTGCAGCTGCCTTGTGGCTCTCCACTTTGGCAGAGAAATGCGAAGCCGGAGAAATTCTTTATGACCTGCACATCAAAGAAAACCATGCAGCGGACAAACATAAAGCACATATTCTTCTTTCACAAAAGAAGAGCGAACCTTCGTCTGAAGAAACGAAAACATCTCCGGAAAAAAACGAGCCACAAGCCCTGCCTAATTTCCGCCAGGGAGATGCCATTGTTCTCTACGAGCGTAACGGAGATGAGGATAACGCTACTAACAAAATGGTATTCAAAGGCAATATCGAATTCATCACAGAAGAAGAGATAGGTATCCGCCTGCGCTCCACTCAGCGAAACAGTTCCGTACTTCCTCCGGACAGCCTTTACGCAATCGAACACGATACCATGGATACCACTTTCCGAAGCATGTATCAGGGACTGTCAGCTTTTGCTTCAGCAACAAAGGAACGGCGTGATCTATTGTTGGGACAACGTCCGCCCGAGTTTGACTCCGGACTGGACGGACACATTCTTTCCGCCACCGATGACTTCTCCCGGGTGACTCTGAAAGCACAGGCTGCCAAAGACTATTTCTTACTGGTAGGTCCTCCGGGAACCGGCAAAACTTCGTGTGCCCTGAAGAAAATGGTAGAAACCTTTCATAGGGAAGAACAGGCGCAAATACTTCTCCTTTCATATACTAACCGGGCTGTAGATGAAATCTGCAAAGCCCTTTCGTCTATCCACCCGAAAGTCGATTTTATCCGTGTGGGCAGCGAACTTTCATGTGATGAAGCCTATCGCGACCACTTGATTGAAAATGAACTATCACACTGCTTCCGCCGGTCCGAAGTAACCGAGCGCATCAGTCACTGCCGTATCTTTGTAGGGACAGTGGCCTCCATTTCCGGTAAGCCCGAACTCTTTCGCCTGAAAAAGTTCGATGTAGCCATCGTGGATGAAGCCACTCAAATTCTGGAGCCTCAACTGTTGGGCATCCTCTGTGCCCGCAGTGAAGATGGAGAAAATGCCATTGGCAAATTTATTCTGATCGGTGACCATAAGCAGCTACCTGCTGTCGTATTGCAAAATACCGGACAATCGGAGATTTATGATGAGGAGCTACGTGCCATCGGACTGAAAAACCTCAAAGATTCTCTCTTTGAGCGCCTCTACCGTACCGCACGTACATCATCAACCGATCTTCTCCCTTCTGTTTCCTCTTCATCACCCAAAGGACATCGCTCCTTCGATATGCTTTGCAAGCAGGGACGGATGCACCCCGAAGTAGCCCTTTTTGCCAACCGTGCTTTTTACGAAGGGCGGTTGATCCCGGTGGGACTTCCCCATCAGGTTGAAACCATAGAAGGAATGTCAAGAATAGTCTTCCTTCCTTCGGAAGCAGAACCACAAGGAGCTTCGGCAAAAGTCAACCACTCGGAAGCGTGTATCACAGCCCGGCTTGCAGCAGACATTTACCGGCAATATGCCGGGACTTTTGAAAGTACACGCACCTTAGGGATCATTACCCCTTACCGAAGCCAGATCGCTTTGATTAAAAAAGAAATTGCCATGTTGGGAATCCCGGAACTGAACTCAATTCTGGTAGATACCGTAGAACGTTTTCAGGGAAGCGAACGAGATGTCATCATCTATTCATTTTGTGTAAACTACCCCTACCAACTTCGCTTCCTCTCTAATCTGACAGAAGAAAATGGAGTCCTTATAGACCGGAAACTAAATGTCGCGCTGACCCGCGCACGCAAGCAAATGTTCATTACAGGAGTGTCCCGACTGCTTGAACAGAATCCAATTTATGACAGTTTGATAAAATTAATAAAACAGCGAGAGGCATTATCTTAATTTTGCAGTCCTTAGCTTTTATTCTTTCTTTCTGAACTTCGTTAACACCTCAGTATATCGCAAACCGCTATATTTGCACTACGTTTTTTTCATAGAGATTTAGATTTAAGGTTAGAAGAATTGTGGAAGTCGTGAGACTTCCCTTTTTTTCATCTTAAAGTTTGCTTTCTTTTTGAGCTAAAGCATAAAAAGAAAGTAAACCCAAAAAGCCGCTTCGTGAGAAGAGGCTTTTTTTATATCCTATCGACAGAAATCACCACAGAGGACACGGAGGACACAGAGTTTTAATTTCTTGCTTAGTATATTAAAGAAAATATTCTCTGTGTCCTCCGTGTCCTCTGTGGTGAATCAAATTCAAAGCAGTATAGAATTATACACTTACGGGATGAACCCTAACGCAATCATTCCTCCCATACCAGATAAGCTGAAACCAGCCAATGGTTCAGTTTATTCCCATCTACAACCTGAGCCTCAGGAATACTGACCGTAAAAGTGTGCTTGCCGGGAGTAAGCGTACCAATAATTGCCTCTTCGGGCACAACGTCCGAACCGGGACACCAATTGGAACGGGAAAGATCCGAAGAAGCCAGCGGCTCTTCCACTTCTTTCTCTGTATACCCCTTTTCACCGATATAAGAGGCCAAACGTTTGATCAGCCAAACACCGGTCGCCGGATTGAAACGCCGGAAAGAAGCACAATCATCACGCCAAGGAACAAAGTTGAGCACCTCTTTCCCATCAACAGAAATAATGTTACGCTTTTGCACAAATTCGTCCCCACCGCTATGGCCACCATGTCCGGTCACTATATATTTAAGACGGATATTTTTTGCTCCTTTGGGAACTGTAAAATCAGTAGATACATCCCGACGGGCAAAAATATCAGGATAGCTCTGTCCCATATAATAAACGGTATTCATCAACGGTTCTACATGGCGTTTCGGAAGAGCGTCACAAGTAAGGCGACTTTCTTTCACGTCAATATCCGCACTTACCAGATAACCTTCAGAAGTCCAGGTATCAATATAAATACCGACATAAGCCTCTCCTTCAAGCAAAGGATAAAGATCGGTAATATCTTGTTGCCAGGTAACATTGCTTTCCCACTTGGGGATATAAACCGGACGGCGTTTGCTGCTCAGTGAATCATTGTTATTACTATAGTACCCCACACCGAATGGAGTCATAAAACGCATCAACTCTACTGTAGGCAAATAGTCTTTTCCGGAAACGATACCTACCATTTTTTCCAGCTTCAAGCTATCTACCGGAGGAAACTTTGCACCATCACGAGCGATTGTCAGCAGATTGACAGCTGATGACTTGGGCAACACAAAACAAGAACCCGACTTATCCCAGCGATCACCGTTGGAAGCAAGGGTAATCTTTAGGTTCACCGACACATTTCGTTTGTATGCAGGAAGAGTTATCTTCTTCAGGATGATACGCCCATTGACCAGATGGTATACACCTGACTCATCCGCCCCGTTATAATTATTAGGATACGTATCAGGAGAGAAACGTACATTCACATTCTCAAATACCGGAACGTGAAGGTCGCCTTTGGCAGGCAGGTTCTTATGTCCTCCCGCCCAAAGCTGAACAGAAAGGAATAGAAAAACGAATAAAGAAGTTAATCTGAAATTCATAAAGGTTTATTTTTTTAATTACTTTCAATCACTTGCCCCACTCCACGATAAAGCTTGATAGGACCATCGAGTAACACAGCAATCACAGTGATCTGTTCATCCTGCACACGTTCGGGAATATCGATATAGAGGTTTCCCGGCACCTCACTCCAATAGTTCTTGTTATAAACCTTGTATGGCAACATAGCTCCGTTGCCCACTACCCATACACGGTTCACCTTATTGACAAGCCCTTTCACCTCAATCGGGCCGTTTGGCTTATAAGGTAAGTAAAGGTAAAGAATATCGCCTGCTTTATTCAGTGTGGTATACCCTTGAAAATGCTCACATGGAATACCGGCACGCGTCTCGTAGATAGCTTCCTTATGCTTCTTCGTCCAACGTCCGAACTCTTTCAGAACAGCAATCTGTTCAGCAGGAATAGTTCCATCTTCTTTCGGTCCTATATCCAGAAGCAGATTACCACCCATGCTGAGGCAATCGACAAAAGTACGCAGCAGCATGAACGGAGTTTTATAATTGGTATCAGCATGTTGATAGCCCCACGAATCGTTCATGGTCATGCAAAGTTCCCAATATTTATCTGCAGGGCGAACCACAGGAACTCCTTGCTCGGGTGTGGCATAATCACCATATCCCTGAATACGGGAGTTTACTATAACATTCGGATTAGTGGAACGCAGCAAATTGATGATCCCTTTCGAATCCCAGGCTTCAGCGGTTTGTTCCCAGTCTCCGTCGAACCAATAAAGATCGGGCTTCCAGGTTTTATTCAGTTCAGAAAGCTGTCCGAAATTGAAGTTAACAAACTTAGCCCAACGATCCAGATCGTTTTTGTAACGTACTTCCGTGCGGGTTTTATTAGGATAATCGGGATGCGACCAGTCGAGCAGCGAATAGTAAAATCCAAGTTTTAATCCTTGTTTGCGCACCTCCTTCACAAAAGGAGCAATCAGGTCGCGCCCGGCAGGAGTGCTTTTCACGGTACTCAAGTCACCCACCTTCGTATCCCAAAGAGCTACACCATCATGATGCTTGGTAGTGATGACGGTGTAACGCGCGCCACTTTCCTTAATCAGTTTCACCCATTCCTGAGGATTGTAGGCCGATGCCGTAAATCCTTTCTCCTGAGCCATGTACTCTTCATAAGGAAGGTAATTGTTGAAAAATGACCAGCTCTCAGATACTCCGTTCACAGCATAGATTCCCCAATGAATAAAGATTCCTAACTTGGCCTGGGAGAACCATTCCATTCTTTTCTCTTTCTGAGCAGCCGTTTCCTCAGTAGGAGTCGTTTGGGCGTTCAGCCCAAACCCTAAGAGAAACAAGGCAATAAGGGTAATGATCAATCGGTTGTTTTTCATTTTATTTTAATTATGTTTTGTCTCAATTAAGGCAAAGATAAAATTTCTATCTTGAAATACAAAATAAAAGGAAAAACATAAAAATCGAACCGCACATCCTCTGCCTATACCACAATCCGGACCGAATCCGGAATCAGCGCCCTGAATTTTTCATATATTATTTACATTTCAAGCTTCATTAAAGTCTATTTCGTATTGGAAGTACTCCAACACATCCCAAGAAAGTAAGTCCGGTCTATTTTCAATTCAAACGTAGTTCCTATTTTTTAGTAAGACAAACCGTGTGCGAAAACAACATTTATTGTGTTCGATAACGTATTTATTCTTCCTTTTTATGAATATATCATAAAATAATCTCTGAAAGTATGAAAATAAGTAGCCAATATCATTGGATAACATCAAATAATGCGTATTTTTGGCTCCGAAACAAAACCGGAAAATTTTAAATCAAATAGTATGAATACACTCCAAAACACTGTGGGGAAAATGACAAACTACAGATGGACAATTTGCGCCATGTTATTTTTCGCAACAACAATAAACTACCTCGACCGCCAGGTGCTATCGTTGACCTGGGATGAATTTATCAAGCCCGAGTTTCATTGGGACGAATCACATTACGGCATTATAACTTCTGTGTTTTCCATTGTATATGCCATTTGTATGCTTTTTGCCGGTCGGTTTATCGACTGGATGGGTACTAAGAAAGGCTATCTCTGGGCTATCGGTATATGGTCGGTAGGTGCCTGCATGCATGCATTTTGTGGAGTTGTGACCGAAGAGTATGTAGGTATGCATAGTGCAGCCGAACTGATAGCGGCGACAGGCGATGTAGTGGTAATACTCGCCACTATAAGCATGTATTGTTTTCTGGTTGCACGCTGCATCCTGGCACTTGGTGAGGCGGGTAACTTTCCGGCTGCCATTAAAGTAACGGCCGAATATTTCCCGAAAAAAGATCGGGCGTATGCCACTTCCATTTTCAATGCCGGTGCCTCTATCGGTGCTCTGATTGCTCCTTTAAGCATTCCATTACTGGCCAAAGCCTGGGGATGGGAAATGGCGTTTGTTATCATCGGTGCCCTCGGTTTCATATGGATGGGGTTCTGGGTATTCATGTATACAGCTCCTTCTAAAAGCAGATTCGTAAACAAAACAGAACTCGAATATATCGAACAAGACAAACAGGAGAACGGAACAATACCCGCAAAAGAAGATAAGGAAAAGAAAGGCATGACTTTCCGGCAATGTTTTATGTATAAACAAACCTGGGCTTTTGCATTCGGCAAGTTCATGACGGATGGAGTATGGTGGTTTTTCCTCTTCTGGACACCCTCCTACCTGAGCACTCAATTTGATATAAAAACCTCCGAAGGATTGGGTCGGGCACTGATTTTCACTCTTTACGCAATTACAATGCTGTCCATCTATGGTGGAAAGATTCCCACGATTATCATTAATAAAACGGGACTAAACCCGTATGCAGCCCGCATGAGAGCTATGCTGATTTTCGCCTTCTTCCCTCTGTTGGTACTACTCGCCCAACCACTGGGAACCATCTCCCCCTGGCTTCCGGTTATCATGATCGGTATCGGAGGTGCTGCCCATCAATCCTGGTCCGCCAATATATTTTCTACTGTAGGTGATATGTTCCCCAAAAGCGCTATCGCCAGCATTACCGGTATCGGCGGCATGGCAGGTGGAGTGGGTTCGATGATTCTCCAATATTCAGCCGGTAAGCTGTTTGTACATGCAGATATAACCCAAATGGTATTTATGGGCTTCGTCGGTAAACCGGCCGGGTACTTTATAATTTTCTGCATCTGTTCGGTAGCCTACCTCGTTGGATGGATTGTGATGAAGGCATTGGTTCCCAAGTATAAACCCATCATATTGGATTAAAAACAAGCACATAGCAGACTGAAATAAAGAGTTAATTCTTCCCCCCTGTTCAGGAACGAAGAATTAACTCTTTATTTATTTACTTTCCATGTATTTTGAAGGAGGTACACCAAACTGTTCCGTAAAGTGCTTTCTCAACGTCCGGGCATCGCTGAATCCTACCATTTCGGAGATTTCCTGAATGGAATAACGATTTTCCATAATCAATGAAGCAGCTTTACTTACCCGTATACTTCGAATCATATCGACTACAGATAACTCACTGCGCTGCTTTACCTTCCGGTACAAAGTAGGCTGGCTCATGTGAAGTTGCTCGGCCAGCATCTTGACATTAAAATTATCATCAGACAAATTCTTCTCAATCACATTAATAAGTTTCTGCATAAATACGTCATCTGCCTCTTCATCTTCAGCCGGCTCCTGCTTCAACATCAAAGCTTTGGTATAAATCCGTTTCAAGCGTTCGCGTTGAAGAATCAGATTCTCCACTTTCGCTTTCAACACTTCCGGATTGAAAGGCTTCATCATATAGTCGTCCGCCCCGCTACGAGAACCTTGCAGTACATCTGCATCTTCTGCCCTGGCTGTCAACATCAGGATAGGAATATGGGCTGTCTCTTGTCGTTCGCGTATCTCCCGGCAACAAGCAAATCCGTCTTTGACTGGCATCATCACGTCCGAAATAATTAAATCGGGAATTTCTTTTGTGGCAACTTGAATACCTTCTTCACCATCGGCAGCCTCAAGTACCGTGTATTTTGCTACAAACAAGGAACGGATATACTGACGTACATCTACATTGTCTTCAATAATCAGAAGCGTTTTTTTAGTGACCGGAACCTCCCCTTCAGTGTTTTCCTGTACGGACAAGGGTTGAAATTGCGGCTCCATTTCATGTTTATGATAATCCACCACTTCGTATAAGTCACCGATAAAATGAGATTTACCTTCCGGTATCAATAGAACAAACGTAGAACCTTTCCCAGGTTCACTATCAAGAGTGACTTGTCCATGATGCAGATCCATCGTATTTTTCACAATCCGCAATCCAATACCGACTTTGGTCGAAAAAGCCGGTGAATTATCGCCGGTGATGAAAGAATCAAAAATACGTTTTTGCAATTCATCCGGAATTCCCGTTCCCGTATCTGATACTGTTATCCGGCAAAAGCCCTTTCCATCCCGCTCCATGCGGGTCAGAGAAAGCAAAACTTCTCCGTTTGGCGAAGTATATTTAAAAGCATTGGATAACAGGTTACTGACTGATGAAGTTATTTTCTCCGTATCAATCCACAGATAAACAGGATCATCCGGGAGCTGTACATTAAACGTGAATCCCTTCACTCCTGCCATTTGGCGGAATGACTCGGCTACCTTCTTTACTAATCCTACAATATCCACCTCTGATAAACGGAGTTTCACCATTCCGGCTTCTATTTTCTGTACATAGAGTAATTGATCGACCAGCGTATGCAGCGAAGCTCCGTTTTTATACATGGTATATAGTTTGCTATATAACGGATCGGAGGCTTTAATATACTGCAACAGCTCTTGTAGAGGTGAGAGAATCAAAGTCAATGGAGTACGCAATTCATGTGCGGCACTTGTAAAAAAGTTCTCGCGCTCCATCCGGATCTGCCGTTCCTTTTCACGCTCCAGATTTACTGTCAAGAGTTCATGCTCCATTCGCATCTCATGTTCCATGCGCCTCTGACGAAGTTTAACCAAACGGATCAAATAAGCCACTATTCCAACCAATAACAAGAGAATAAATAATCGGAAAGGCAATGTACGACTCCAATGTGGCAAAATATGTATCTGGAGCGAAGTCACCTTTCCATTCCTTCCGTCAGGATAGATACTTTTCACCTCAAATGTATAATCTCCCTCTGGCAAATTTGTATAAGCCGCTTTCTCTCCATCGTTAGAAACCAACCATTGCGTTTGATAAGGCAATAAGCGATAGTTATATTTCTGCTGCTCTTCAGCATAAGAAAGATTATTAAAAGTCAAAGCGAAATCACGATTCTCATTGTTTAAAGTAACCGAACCTGTATATGAAATACCCGCTGCCAATATCATTTGCCCGTTTATCTTATCACCGATCCCAACAGGACGGCTGTCCACCTCAAGTCCGGTAATTAGAACCTGATCATCGGCCAGATGAACATCCACATCATCCGGATTAAAATAGGTAAGCGACTTATTATTGCCAAAAAATAACGTTTTATCGGCGAGCAACGCAGAACGGTTACTACCACTGATATAATAATTATAGAAAAGATGTTGATGCCGGCTGTAACGAGAAACGCCCGAATTACTTCCCAGCCAAATATGTCCTCGGTGGTCTTCGACCAGACATCCGATGAAATTACTGCACAATCCATTTCGAGTCGTATAGTATTCTCGTATCGCATCTGTCTTAGGTGAAAGAATGGCAAAACCATCCATATAGCCCACATATATATTACCATCGGAAGAAACCAATAAAGAACGAACTGAGCTATTTTGTATATTCGCAGCCTTTTCATAACCAGTCTTTATACTTATCTCACCTTTCGAATCAACTCTCAGTTTACAGACTCCCACGTTGCTTGTGCCCAACCAGATCACCCCATCCTTCGTCCCAACAATAGCCCGCACATAAACTTGGGTAGATTCTTTAAAGGCCCTTTCAATCGGGACTTTTTGGGAGACTCCGGAATCAGTGTCTAACTTCCAGACTCCATTATTGGTACCTATCCATAAACATCGGTCAGCGTCCATATACAATGCCCATACAGCGGCCGTATTAACCCTCCCCTTGTCTTGTAAAAACTGCAACCGAAACTCTCCGGTCGCTTCATCATAAAGAGTCAATGTTCCATCACTGTTCCCAAACCAGAGCGAGTTTTTATCGTCCTTCATAGCACAAAGGACAGTGTTTCTTTTCCGCACATCAGGAGTGCCAACAGTAGTAAAGTTCATTCGTCTTGCCGATTGAAAAGGCTGCTCACTTTTCATAATACCCTGATGGAAAGTAGCCATCCAAACGTATTTTCTGCCATCCATAACAATACCACAAACTTCATTATGCCTTTCCTGATGAAACTGGTTGTAAAACTGTGACCGCAAATCAGAATACATCACTCCACCCCCATTCGTACCTATCCAGACAATGCCATTGGGATCATAATACGCTGATATCATTCTTGTTTCCAAACTCCGGTGAAGTTGCGAAGCTGTATTATTGTATATTTCAGTAGTCATCTTTTCCGGGTTATCTTTATCTTGTAATAATAAGGTATACCCATTCCAAGTTACAGCTAAATAACGATCGTTTTTAATGGGAATAACCCGAAAAACATCAGTATGTGAAAGACTGTTATCCTTATTGTTTTCCTGATAGGTAATCCTGTCTGTATGTCCGGAAGTAACATGATAACGTAAGATGCCCTGCCCGACAGTAGAAATCCAGACGACTCCTTTATCATATAATACGGAAGTTACATCCCAAACTTTATTTTCCCATAAAGACACCTTTTTAGACTGCTCCAAAGATTCAGGGCGAAACAAAATTAAAGTTCCCCGTCCCGTAATTAAGCATAGAGTTTTATGGTTATCAGCATAACACATTGCATAAAAACCATCAGTAGAATCAATCAGGTCTTTATATTGTTTCTCACATTCCAATTTTATCTGGACGACTTCTCCCTTCTCATTCTTAACCTCTTTTTTTGTATATAAATATAATGTATGCCCTGAAAACGCCCAAAAAGAGTTGTCATCTGCAGGCATGATGTGAGGGATACATACACGACTATAATCTGCTGCGTAAACAACCGGTATAAATGTCTCTGTTGTCCGGTTAAAACAATATAAAATATTTCCGGCAATAATACCCAAATATTGATCGGACATTTCTACGATCTCGGAAACATGCATATATGCTTGTGAAGGAGAGAAATTCTTTATTGACTTACCATCATAACGGCTCAAACCATTATTAGTCCCGAACCACATAAACCCATCCCCATCTTTATAAATCGAGGAAATGGTATTATCTGCCAATCCATCTTGCATAGTTAGCAGACGAATATCTTTATCAAAAAAAGCATAACCGGAAACAATCGGGTAACTACATACAAACAGAATCAGTAAAAAGAGATTTAGCTGCTTCATCATAATATCAATTTACTGCAAATAAACAAAATAAAGACTAAACATACAAAAGAGATTTGAAAAAAACACGCCATTGAATTAAACGTGTATGCTGAATGATATAAGCGTGTCCCCCCGCAATCTGGCAATCCCAGTAAATTTGCCATGTAATTAAACCTTATGTATAACTTTAAATAAGAAACGAATGAAAAAAATTTCAATCTTATTCATGTTGCTGCTCGGCATCACTTCATTGCATGCACAGCAATTCAACATTACGGGTACTGTGATTGACAAAAAGCTCAATGAGCCAATCATCGGTGCCACTGTTCAAGTAAAAGGGACAAACAACGGAACCGTCACAAATCTGGATGGTGAGTTCGCCCTAAAAAATGTTGCAAAAGGAAGTGTATTAAACGTGTCTTATATAGGATACGTAACTCAGTCAATTTCCCTCAATGGTGCCCAAACATCTTTCAGGATTGAATTAAGTGAGGATTCAAAAACACTTGATGAAGTAGTGGTAGTCGGTTTTGGTACCCAAAAGAAAGTAAACTTAACCGGAGCCGTTGCCAGTGTAGATACCAAAGCACTGGCTTCACGCCCGGTATCACAGGTGGGACAAGCTCTGCAAGGAGTAGTTCCGGGATTAAACCTGTCCACCCCTGATTTAGGAGGACAGTTGGGACAAACAATGAACGTAAACATCCGTGGAACAGGTACTATTGGTAAAGGATCAAGTGCCTCACCACTTATCTTGATCGACGGAATGGAAGGTAACATGAACAATCTGAATCCGGAAGATATTGAAAACATCTCTGTACTAAAAGATGCCGCTTCTTCTTCCATTTATGGATCACGTGCCGCATTCGGTGTTATCCTGATCACCACTAAAAAGGGTAAAGCGGGTAAAATGCAGGTAAACTACAACAACAGTTTCCGCTATTCCGGACCAACTAATCTTCCTAACCAAATCGATTCGTATCGCTTTGCCAATTATTTCAATGAAGCATCTATCAACCAAGGTGGTAGTGCAATATTTGATGAAGAGACCATAGACCGTATCCAGAAGTATATGGCAGGTGAAATTACAACAACTACCATAGCTAACGGCAACAATTGGCATTTCCACGAGAAAGCCAATGATAACGTAAACTGGTGGAAAAAGCATTTTCAATGGGCCTGGTCAAATGAACACAATATCAGCCTGAACGGAGGTACAGAAAAATTGCAATACTACGTTTCGGGCAGTTACCTGAATCAGGACGGTAACCTCCGTTACGGTAACGATAATTACAAACGCTATAATGCAACGGCAAAAGTAAATGCGCAAATTAATAAATACGTAGACTTCAACATAAACACCAAATTCGTTCGTTTTGATCTTGACAATCCTATTTACCTTGAAGAAGGTGGACTCCTTTATCATGATATTGCCCGCATGTGGCCTATGATGCCTTTTAAAGACCCGAACGGCTATTATATGAGGAATGGTAAACTCAGCCAATTGACTGACGGCGGACGTGCCAAAACACACAATGACAATATTTACCTTCAGGGACAATTGGTGATTCACCCTATGAAAGGTTGGAATATCTATGCAGAAGCAGGAATGCGGGTTATCAACCAAAATAAACAAACAAATCTAAACCCCATCTACGAGCACGATGTAAACGGCAACCCGTTGGCATTGGCTTTCAGCGGTAGTTATTCTCCAGGATCCTCTTTTGCACGCTCAGCCTACCAAAACAGCAATTTTTACACAACGAGTGTATATACTGATTACACATTGCAAATAAAAGACCATTACTTCAAGGCATTGGTCGGAATGAATACCGAAGAATATATTTATCGCGAACTTGCAGCCCAGCGTCCTGATGTAATCAGCAGTCTTGTTCCGGAAATCAGTGCAGCGACAGGAGAAGACAAGATTAATAGCTCCAAATACAATGACTGGTCCACAGCCGGATTCTTCGGACGCCTCAACTATGCTTATAAAGACCGTTATATGGCCGAAGTAAATGTTCGTTACGACGGTTCTTCCCGCTTCTTGAGAGATCAGCGCTGGAACGTATTTCCTTCTTTCTCTTTAGGATGGAATGTAGCCCGTGAATCATTCTTTGAACCAATCAACGATATTATTGGCACACTGAAACCTCGTGTTTCATGGGGTATGTTAGGTAACCAGAACACAGACTCTTACTATCCGTTCTATCTGACACAAAGTGTAACAGCCAACGGTGGCAACTGGTTAATGGACGGCAGCAGACCAACAACAGCCGGAGTTCCCGGAATGGTCAGTAGCACACTTACATGGGAGAAAATCTATAATACCAATTTCGGTATCGATCTCGGCATGTTCAACAATCGTCTGAACATGACTTTTGAATACTTCATCCGCAGAACCAAAGATATGGTAGGACCGGCAGCCGAAGTAGGTGCTATTTTAGGAACTTCACTACCCAACACCAACAATGCTGAATTAAAAAATAAGGGATGGGAACTACAGGCTAACTGGAGAGATAATATCGGAAAAGTAAACTATAATGTAGGATTCAATCTTTCTGACAACCGTGCCAAAGTCATTTCATATCCTAACGCTTCTAAAGCTCTGTGGGATGCAAACGGCAACGCCCTTTATTACAATGGAATGACTATCGGAGAGATATGGGGATACGAAACCGAAGGTATTGCCCATACAGATGCTCAAATGACGGAATGGTTGGCTAACAATGACCAAAGTAAGATAGGTTCTGCCTGGGGAGCAGGTGATATTATGTACCGGGACCTCAATGGCGATGGCGTAGTAGACAAAGGAAATAGTACAGCAACAGATCATGGTGATTTAAAGAAAATCGGGAACAGTACTCCCCGCTTTCGTTTCGGATTGAGCTTAGGAGCTGACTGGAAAGGCTTTGATGTCCAGATGTTCTTCCAAGGTGTCATGAAACGTGATCTTTGGTTGAGCGGTCCGATGTTCTGGGGAGCAGACGGTGGCGAGTGGCAATCTGTAGGTTTCGACGAACATCTCGATTATTTCCGTCCTGAAAACACAACTTCTATATTCGGAGCAAATGTCGATTCATACTATCCCAAAGCATATCTGGGTGATAAAGGAAACAAAAACAAGCAGACTCAAACACGCTATTTGCAGAACGGTGCTTATATGCGTATGAAAAATCTGCAAATCGGATATACATTCCCCAAAGCCTGGATGAATAAAGCAAAAATTGAAAAGCTCCGTGTTTATGTTAGCGGTGAGAACTTATTTACAATTAGTGGTATCGCCGATATGTTCGACCCTGAAGCAACTGCCGGTAACGGATTCAGTAACGGAAAAACCTACCCATTGTCAAAGACTATTTCATTTGGTTTAAATATAACTCTTTAAAAAGCAAGTATAATGAAAAAGAATCTATTATATATTTTTAGTTTAGCAAGTGTTTTATGCTCTTGCAATGATTTTCTCGATAAAGAGCCATTGGATGCCGTACCTACCGACAAATATCTGTTGGCAGAAAGTGATTTGGCGGCTTATTCGGCTAATTTGTATGACCAACTTCCATCCCACACTCCGGGACAATACAGTATGGGAGTATTTGCTACTGATAACAACAGTGATAACCAAGCTGCAAGTAACCCCAACAGTTCGTTTGTAAAAGGAGAAACTCGTGTAGCTCAAAGTGGTGGCGCCTGGGATTTCGGTAAAATTCGAAATGTAAATTACTTCATCAACAAAGTACGCCCTCGCCTGGAAGCTGGCGAACTAAGTGGAATGGAAGCTAATAACATGCATTATCTGGGAGAGATGTATTTCTTCCGTGCCTACATTTATTACACCAAGTTAGTTGCTCTCGGAGACTTCCCTATCCTAAAACAATGGATTTCGGAAGACTATGAAACGGTCAGGGAAGCAAGTAAACGTCGCCCGCGTAATGAAGTGGCACGCTTCATTTTACAAGATCTGGATTCTGCTTACTATTACATGAAAACAACTGCTCCTATGAGTAACCGTCTAAACAAAGATTGTGCTGCTTTATTGAAAAGCCGTGTAGCTCTCTTCGAAGGCACTTGGGAAAAGTATCATAAAGGAACTGCCCGCGTTCCGGGAGGCCCGGGATGGCCAGGAGCAGAAAAGGATTATCTGAAGGATTTCACGATTGACATCGATTCTGAAATCAAATTCTTCTTGACAGAGGCAAAAGAAGCCGCCCAAATTGTTGCAGATAAGTATCCGTTGTTCAATGATTATCCGTCACTATTCAACAGCCAATCATTAAGCAATGCTTCGGAAGTATTACTGTGGAGAGCTTATGATGCCAGCCTGACTCCTTCTGTGAATCACTTCGTAGTAGGATATATTCAGCGTAATGGAGGAGGTAACACAGGATGGACACGCAGTATGATGCAAACTTACCTGATGGAAAACGGATTACCTATTTATGCTGGCAATTCCGGTTATCAAGGAGATAAATCTTATGAAGCAGTTGCAACCGACCGTGACCCACGTCTGACATACAATACTTTATTACCTGGTGATCTATTATCAGAAGGAGGCAGCAATATCGAATATCTGGTCAAAGGATATGGCTATTATTACCGTGCACCAATTGTACTTGGACAGAATGAGAACAAATGTCCTACCGGCTATTCTGTAAAAAAAGGACTGACAACAGATGCTGCACAAGGTCCGACTCTGCCTTCAACTACAGCATGCGTTGTATTCCGGGCTGCAGAAGCATACCTGAATTATATGGAAGCAGATTATGAACTGAATAACTCACTCGATGCCAACAGTGATAAATACTGGAAAGCCCTCCGCAGCCGCGCAGGAATGGATACCGATTATCAGAAAACAATCAATGCGACAGATTTGAGTAAGGAACTGGACTTTGCCCGCTATTCCGGTTCAGAGTTCGTATCAAACACTCTGTATAACATCCGTCGGGAACGCCGTATTGAGTTTGCAGCCGAAGGGCTTCGTCTGAACGATTTGAAACGCTGGCGCGCACTGGATATGATGCAAAATTATCATATTGAAGGATTCGATTTGTGGAGCGAAAACTATCAACGCTACACAACTCCCAATCCGGCACCAACAGCAGACGTCACTCTCTCTGTTATTAACCTGATAGAATCAGGGAACGCCAATGCCAATGTATCAGCAAAATCAGAAAGCCAGTACCTGCGTCCTTACCGGATTAATACAAATAACATAGCCTATAACGGCTATAACTGGAACCAGAATAAATACCTGAATCCGATAGCCTTCGATCACTTCCGTCTGACAACAGCAGAAGAAGGGTCTACAGACTATACCACCTCCACAATTTATCAAAATCCGGGATGGAAGATAGAAACCAGCAGTCTCCCCGATGGAGATTAGTTTTCAGTAGATTAGATATCCGATAACCAACAGGACCTCCTCAAAAAAAGTGCGGGGAGGTCTTGTTTCTTTCACCAAAAATTGTATTTTTATAGAAAAGATGTAACTTTACAGCATTATGAAAAAGATTATCCCTCAAACACTGCTTACCTTGCCTATCTTGGCCACAGGACTACAGGCACAGGAAAAGCAAACTCCCCCCAATCTGGTCTTCATTATGGCCGATCAATATCGAGGAGACGCAATGGGATGCATAGGCAAAGAGCCTGTACAAACCCCCAGTTTAGACCAACTTGCTGCCGAAGGTATCAATTTCACCAATGCTGTCAGTGGCTATCCGGTGTCATCGCCTGCGAGAGGAATGTTGATGACCGGTATGTACCCCATCTCCAGCAAGGTAACCGGTAACTGCAATTCTGCCACAGCCCCATACGGAGTGGAACTCCCACAAGACGCCAGGTGCTGGAGTGATGTACTTAAAGATCAGGGATACAACACCGGATATATCGGAAAGTGGCACCTGGATGCCCCTTACAAACCCTACGTAGATACTTACAACAACCGCGGAAAAGTGGCATGGAATGAATGGTGTCCGCCCGAACGTCGCCACGGTTTTGAACATTGGATAGCATACGGAACGTACGACTATCACCTTAAACCCATGTACTGGAATACAACTGCCCCACGGGACAGCTTCTACTACGTCAACCAATGGGGACCGGAATATGAAGCAGATAAAGCCATCGAGTATATCAACGAACAAAAGAACAAGAAACAGCCGTTTGCACTGGTTGTATCAATGAATCCGCCCCACACGGGATACGAACTGGTACCGGACCGATACAAAGAGATATACAAAAATCTGGATGTAGAAGCTCTCTGCAAAGACCGTCCGGATATTCCGGCAAAAGGCACGGAAATGGGAGACTACTTCCGTAACAACATCCGCAATTACTATGCCTGCATCACAGGGGTAGACGAAAATGTAGGACGCATTATCGAAGCATTGAAACAAAATCATCTGTTCGATAATACCATCGTGGTCTTCACTTCCGACCATGGCATCTGCATGGGTGCTCACGAAAATGCCGGAAAAGATATTTTCTACGAAGAATCAATGCGCATTCCGATGATCATCTCCTGGCCGGATCAAATCAAACCCCGCCGGGATGATAAACTGATGATTGCCTTTGCCGACCTATACCCTTCTCTACTTTCTATGATGGGATTTCAAAAAGAAATACCCTCTACCGTACAGACATTTGATTTGGGCAACGCAATAATAACCGGAGAACCGAAAGAGATTGTCCAGCCTTACTACTTCGTGAAATATGACAATCACGCAACCGGCTACCGCGGGCTACGTACCGACCGATATACTTACGTGGTTCATGCCACCGATGCTAAAATCGATAAAGTGATCCTTTTCGACCGTAACAACGATCCGTATGAAATGGACAACATAGCCAACCAACAACCCGAACTGATACGGAAATTCAGCCGGCAGTTGCAAGCATGGCTTACCCAAACCAATGATCCATTTGCAAATTATATAACCCCTTAACCACCATGAACAAACTTAATTACACCCTACTCTTACTCTTTTTTTCTACCTATTGTGTGGCTCAACAAAGTAACATTCCCGTGCCCAAACCTCTTCAAATGAAATGGCACGAGGCTGAAATGGGAGCTGTGTTCCACTATGACCTTCATGTATTCGACGGAATACGTTATGGACAAGGCAACAACCGTATCAACCCGATAGAAGACTACAACATCTTTAACCCGACCGAATTGAACACTGACCAGTGGGTGCAAGCAGCCAAAGCCGCCGGATGCAAATTTGCCGTACTTACCGCAACCCACGAAACCGGTTTCGGGCTATGGCAAAGTGACGTAAACCCATATTGCCTCAAAGCTGTGAAATGGAGAGACGGAAAAGGAGACATTGTCCGTGATTTCGTAAACTCCTGCCGCAAATATGGATTACAACCCGGAATTTATATCGGTATCCGTTGGAACTCTCTGCTGGGTATTCATAACTTTAAAGCCGAAGGAGAAGGTGAATTCGCCCATAACCGCCAGGCCTGGTACAAACGCTTGTGCGAAAAGATGGTGACAGAACTTTGCACCCGATACGGTGACCTTTATATGATCTGGTTTGACGGTGGAGCAGATGATCCCCGGGGAGACGGTCCGGATGTAGAGCCGATAGTCAATAAATATCAGCCCAATTGCCTCTTCTACCATAACATAGACCGTGCTGACTTCCGTTGGGGAGGTTCTGAATCGGGGACAGTGGGATATCCTTGTTGGTCTACCTTCCCGGCTCCCTGCTCACATCACAAAAGGATAGAAAGCAATGTCAACCAACTTGAGTTGCTGAAACATGGCGACAAAGACGGAAAATATTGGGTACCCGCCATGGCCGATACTCCCCTGCGAGGAGCTAACGGACGTCATGAATGGTTCTGGGAACCGGATGACGAAAATAACATTTATTCGCTGAATGTGTTGATGAATATGTACGAGAAGTCCGTCGGACGTAATGCAACCCTGATTGTCGGACTGACTCCCGATCCGACCGGCCTGATTCCCGCAGGTGACGAACAACGCCTCAAAGAGTGGGGTGAAGAAATCAACCGCCGTTTTACTTCACCTCTGGCACAGACTTCAGGACAAAAGAAGAGCCTGACTCTGAACCTGAAATCCAAGCAACCGGTCAATTACTGCATTATTCAGGAAAACATAAAAAACGGAGAACGCATCCGCCAATATAAAATCGAAGCTAAAGTAGACGGGAAATGGAAAACCGTATGTACCGGAGAATCCGTAGGGCACAAGCGGATCGAGAAATTCGATCCCATTGAAGCAACGGCATTACGGCTGACAGTGCTGCAATCCATTGCCCTGCCCGACATTACAAACTTCAGTGCTTTCTCCGTAAATTAACCACAAGAATGAAGAAACATTTCATCATGAGTTTGCTTGCTTTAGCGGGTATGGTCTTCTCCGGAACGACCATACTCGCACAAAGCACGTTTATCTATGAAAAAGGTAAATCGTTCAAAGATGTAAATGCCTGTCAGATTCCGGAACCTCTCCGGATTGACGGGACATCTGCGCCGATCATGTACACAGAAACAGTTCCCGACAATCAATCTACTCTTTGCTACAACATTCAGCTGCCTGCTTATGTACGAGGTGCATTTTTCAGCAGAGACTCCCGTCCCGGCGACTTCGAGTGGCCTAATAACACCAACCGGCTCTTGCCCTGGATGTTCGGTCGGTTGAAAGACCTTACACAGGAAAACTACCCCGGTATTCCTTCAAATGCACGTCCTTCTACTTTGGGAGACGCATTGTTACTACAACTCGCCGATGGCAATTACCTCTTCGTAAAAGCTCTGTCCGGAGATAATAGTCTCAGTTGGTTCCAGATAAACAAAGACGGTTCCCTGAACCTCTATGTATCCACACTCGGATGCGACCGCCTTTCGGGTAAAGTGCCAGTAGCATTAACTCAAAATGCCGGCAGCATTTATCAGGTACTCCGTCAGGCTTACGAAACACTGATAGCAGACCATAAAACTTCCGCACTGCAAAAGCGTACGGACAAAGAGTATTTCGAAGCACTGAATTACCTCGGATGGTGTACGTGGGAACATTATCACTACGATATTGACGAAACTAAAATACTGAATGATCTCGATGCCATCGAAGCGTCCGGCATCCCCGTACGCTATGTGCTGATCGATGACGGGCACATAGCCAACAGACAACGCCAACTGATGAGCTTTGTTCCCGATCCGAAGCGTTTCCCTAACGGATGGAATAAAATCATGGCTCGCAAGAACAAAGACAGAATCCGCTGGATGGGATTATGGTACGCCCTTTCAGGATACTGGGCAGGAATATCTTCCGACAATGACTTCCCGGCAGATATAAAGCAAAGCCTCTACACGTTCAACGGGAGCCTGTTACCCGGCAAAAGCCCCCGGAACATCGATAATTTTTACCGGTACTACGTACGTTCGCTAAAGAACAACGGATTCGATTTTCTCAAAATAGACAATCAGGCGTTCACCTTACCTCTCTATATGGGTGGGACAGAAGTTGTCCGGCAGGCTAAAGAATGCAATCTGGCACTGGAAAGGCAGACACACGACCAACAGGTAGGGCTGATGAACTGCATGGCACAAAACACTCTCAATACTGACCATACATTGTATAGCGGAGTAACCCGCGTCAGCATCGATTACAAAAAGTATGATGAAGACATGGCTAAATCCCATCTTTTCCAATCGTACACCAATACCCTGTTGCAAGGACAGACAGTGTGGCCGGATCATGACATGTTTCATTCCAGCGACACGATCTGCGGCAGCCTGATGGCACGGTCGAAAGCCATCTCCGGCGGACCGGTTTATCTTTCGGATTCACCGAAAGAATTTGTCAGTGAAAACATCTTCCCACTGATTGACAACAACGGAAAGATATTCCGTCCGGCAGCACCTGCCATACCGACTCCCGAAGCAATCCTTACCAACCCGTTACAGGATGGAAAGGCATATCGGGTATTTGCTCCCACGGGAGATGAAGCAGTAAGCATCATCTGCTACAATCTGAACACTTCTTCCAAATACCGGGAAATGACAGCCGGAATTGCCAAAGAAGATTATCTGTTACGAGAAACCCTTACCGGAAAACCGGACATGACCTCCTCCGGACGGATACTCCTGTTCGACTGGAAGGCCCGGACAGCCACCGAACTGACTTCGGCATATCCCGTGAAACTTGAGGGATTTACAGACGAGCTGTTCCATTTATGCCCCATCCGCAACGGTTGGGCCGTAATCGGCATACAAGAGAAGTATCTGTCTCCCGCAACCGTAGAGATCCTCTCCTCCACACCGGACCAACTGACTCTCAATGTACTTTGCCCCGGAACCTTAAAAGTATGGGCAGAGACTTCCGGAGGACAGGAACTAAGAAGTATCCGGATCAAAACTCCCGGAGAAATAACCCTCAAAAAGTAATACTCTAAATATATATCACGATGAATAAAAAACTAATCATTCCCTTCGCACTGGCTCCATTGGCTGCCCCTGCTCTGCAAGCACAGAGCCAACAGTCCGACGGACGCATGGACACACGTCCCAACATCATCCTTTTCATGGTGGATGACATGGGGTGGCAGGATACCTCGCTACCTTTCTGGACACAAAAAACGCACTATAATGAAGTGTACGAAACCCCTAACATGGAACGTCTTGCCAAACAAGGCGTAATGTTCACGCAGGCCTATGCCAGCAGTATCAGTTCGCCTACCCGCTGCAGCCTGATTACGGGAACGAATGCCGCCCGTCACCGGGTGACAAACTGGACCTATCCCAAAGGTCAGCAAACAGACCGTCCGAGCGATGTATTCAATGTAGCGGACTGGAACGTTAACGGTGTTTGTCAGGTCCCCAACATCGACCATACTTTCCAGGCGACCTCGCTGGCAGAAATTCTGAAAGACAATGGCTACCATACGATTCATTGCGGAAAAGCACACTTCGGCGCAGTGAATACTCCGGGAGAGAGTCCTTATCACATGGGATTTGAAGTGAACATTGCCGGACATGCAGGAGGCGGACTGGCCAGTTATCTGGGTGAAAACAATTATGGAAACCGGACGGACGGAAAGCCGAATCCTTGGTTTGCCGTTCCGGGACTGGATAAATACTGGGGAACAGACACTTTTGTAAGTGAAGCACTGACTCTGGAAGCCATAAAAGCACTGAACCACGCCAAAGAATACAATCAGCCTTTCTTCCTTTACATGGCACACTACGCCATTCATGTTCCCATCGATAAAGACAAACGTTTCTACCAAAAATACATCGACAAAGGACTGACTCCTAAAGAAGCCGCTTACGCCGCCCTGATTGAGGGTATGGACAAGAGTTTAGGCGACCTGATGGACTGGTTGGATAAAAACGGAGAAGCAGACAATACCATCGTCATCTTTATGAGTGACAACGGAGGATTGTCCAGCGAACCGGGATGGCGTGACGGCAAATTACATACGCAAAACTCTCCACTCAACAGCGGCAAAGGTTCTGCTTACGAAGGCGGTGTGCGCGAACCGATGATCGTACGTTGGCCCGGTGTAGTGAAACCGGATACAAAATGTGACAAGTATCTGATTATCGAGGATTTCTATCCTTCCATTCTTGAGATGGCACAAGTGAAGCATTACAAAACTGTTCAGCCGATTGATGGTATCAGCTTTATCCCGCTATTAAAGCAGACAGGCGACCCTTCGAAAGGACGCAGCCTGTATTGGAACTTCCCGAACCATTGGGGTAACGACGGTCCGGGTATAGGCCCGACTTGTACGGTACGTAAAGGAGACTGGAAGTTGATTTATTATTATGAAAACGGTAAGAAAGAGCTGTTCAACATTCCTCAAGATATAGGTGAAAAAAATAATCTGGCAGCCCAGCATCCGGATATCGTAAAACATCTGTCAAAAGATCTGGGTAACTATCTGCGTAAAGTCGGCGGACAACGCCCATCGTTCAAAGCCACCGGAAAACCATGCCCCTGGCCGGACGAAATCAAATAACCGCACGAATAGACGCAACTTTATAAAAGAGGAAAACTGAAGCCCCGTAGGACCTTCAGTTTTCCTCTTTACTTATTAAACAATAGACAAAACAGCTTCCGCCTTATCCACTATAAAATCAGGACAGAACGATTCAAGCTCCGTACGGGGGCGGAATCCCCACGTGACTCCACAGGAAGTAACCCCGCTATTGATAGCCGTCTGCATATCTACTCCCGAATCGCCGATATACAATACTTCTTCTTTCGGTACATCGGCTATCTGCAGGATATCATATACCACAGTGGGATCCGGCTTTACCTTCACACCTTCACGCTGGCCAAATACGGCAACGAACCGTATCCCGGGGAAATAATGTGCAATCAGTTTCTCGGTGGCTGCCTGATATTTGTTGGAAGCCACGGCCAATTTGTGGCCTTTATTCTGCAATGCTTCCAGTAATTCCGGAATTCCCGGGTAAGGACGACTCTCGTCAGCATTATGCCGATCGTAGTGCAAAAGAAATTCTTTACGGACACGGAGCACATTCTCTTCCGTCTTCTCTCCTTCGGGCAATGCACGCTCAAACAACTTATTGATACCGTTGCCCACCATAAAGTTATAGGAAGCAACTTCGTGAGTAGGGTATCCCAAAACTTGCAAAGCATGATTCGTACTATGTGCCAGATCGGCGATGGTATTCAATAAAGTACCATCCAAATCGAATATTATCAGTTTTTTCATCTCTTTATATCTCTATGTTTACGACAAAGATACGGATAATTCAGCGCTAACTTTACTGTCATCCCACCGACAAGCTTTATAATAATTGTTAACGGGAAGACGACAGTGACAAAAAAGGGATTGAATTTTGAGGGATAAAGCTCTTATACACGTATTTATTAGTAACTATCTATTTATTCTGATGCTTTAAAAACACATCTGTATGAAACAGCCGATAAGACAACGATTAGAATCATTGGACGCTTTAAGAGGACTGGACCTCTTTTTTCTGGTGGCATTAGGCCCCTTGTTAAGAACTTTAGTCAGAGCCATAGACTCTCCCCATCTGGATGGAGTAAACTGGTGCCTGCGACACGTCGACTGGATCGGCTTTTCCCCGTGGGATTTAATCATGCCCTTATTTCTTTTCATGTCCGGAATCTCTATCCCATTCGCTCTATCCCGATTCAAAGGGGAGGCAGACAAGAGTAAACTGATCTATCGGTTATGCAAGCGAGTACTGTTACTCTGGATTTTCGGCATGATGTGCCAAGGTAACCTATTGTCTTTTGATCCCGATCATCTGTATCTGTATACAAACACTCTGCAATCCATCGCTACGGGATATATTGCTGCTGCCTTATTGTTTCTCTATACCGGCAGAAAAACTCAAATCGTTCTCTGCGTTGCATTGCTACTCATTTACTGGGCTGCCATGAAGTTCATCAGCATCGATGGCTACGGAGGTGGCAATTATACTCCCGAAGGTAATCTGGCAGAATGGATCGACCGGACTGTATTGGGACGTTTCCGGGACGGAGCTTCCGTAGAAAACGGAACCATCATTTTTGCTGAAGGTTACTATTATACATGGATACTGAGCAGCCTGAATTTTATAGTCACTGTAATGACCGGATTGTTTGCCGGTTACATTGCCAAAGATGCAACAGAAGGTAAACATAAGCTTCGGTTGTACTTTGGCATCGGTGCAGGTATGGTTCTCGCAGGCTGGACATGGGGACTCGTATTTCCAGTTATCAAAACCATATGGACCAGTTCGATGGTACTGGTCAGCAGTGGTTATTGCTTCCTGCTGATGGGACTGTTTTATTACTGGATCGATTATAAACAACACCGCTCTCACCTGACGCTGCTGAAAGTATATGGAATGAACTCTATCCTCGCCTACTTGCTGGATTGCATCTTCGATTTCCGATGCATAGGAAATTCACTGTTTTATGGGCTCGAACCTTATATGGGTGCCTACTATCCTGTATTAATTTCTTTAGTCAGCATATCTATCGTATATGTCATCTTATGGCTGCTCTACCAACGCTCCATCTTTTTGAGAGTATAGAGAACTAAGGACAATAACTTCGTTGACAGGCCGACACCGCTATCATAATATTTGTTAACAGGGATACGGAATCAGTCCGGAAAACTTCTTTTTCAAAGAAAATATTTTAAGTTTGTGAAATAGCACCCCAAAGGGAAGAATATGAACTTAAAAAAAGAAAGGAGATGCCTATGGGATCAAAGAAAACTGACTTAATGCGTATTTCATATTTTGTAGTCATCGTGATACTAGTATGCCTGATAGGTAACCTCAAAGATCTTTGGCTGCAATCGTGGACCGACCTGATCATCTATCTGATAGTTCTGTTTGCCGCCGCCGAATGTTTGTTCAGTACGTTCGCACGTATCCGTGCCGCCGGAGAGCGGAAACAACCCCGTTGGCTGACTTCTGTCTCCTTGCTGATTTACGGAATCTTTTTCTTCGGAACTCTATTTTTTATCGGAGATTTCTTAATAAACAAGTTATGATAAAAAACAATCTATTCAAAGGGATGTGCCTGTTATGGCTACTGCTGGCGGCAACCCCTGTATTGCAAGCACAGGATCGTATGCAACAGGCATCCGAACTGCTCGACCGACTGATTGCAGGTAAAGGAGACAGTGTGTATGTGCATCTGGACGATAACATCCGGAAAATGCTTTCCGTTGAAATGCTGAACGGACTATTCAAGCAATTGGAACAACAAGTAGGTAAGTACCAGTCGCACGGAGAGTGGAAAAACGAACAAATAAACGGTATGACTATTTATTACTGCGACGCTAAATTCGAACGTATTCCACTACGTTTTCTCACAGCATTCAATCCGGACGGAAAGGTGAATACCATTCGTTTCGTACCTGTTCCGGCTACAAATGCCACTCCCCCGACAGCATCGGTACAAGATAAAATAAAAGAAACAGACATACAAATTTGTACGGGAAGCTTTAAGCTTCCCGGCACACTGACTCTTCCTAAAAACGGCAAAAACCTGCCGGTAGTCATTTTAGTACATGGCTCGGGTCCCAACGACCGCGACGAAACGGTAGGAGTCAACAAACCTTTCCGGGACTTAGCGTACGGATTGGCCGAGCGCGGAATAGCCGTGATCCGTTACGATAAGCGCACCAAAGTGTATGGAGCCGATAGCGCGCCTGCGGGCAAAGAAATTACTTTCGATGAAGAATCGGTAGATGACGCCCTTTCGGCAGTAAAGCTTGCCGAATCAATACCGACTATAGATCCCGGACGAATTTACATCCTCGGACATAGTCTGGGGGGAACTCTGGCTCCCCGCATCGCCCAATGTAGCGATAAAACTCCGGCAGGAATTATTTTACTCGCAGGCGCCGCCCGTCCGCTTGAAGATCTGTTCATAAGTCAAGTAAAATATCTCGCCTCTGCACTCCCATCCACAAACGATATTCAAAAAGACATAGCTCAGTTACAAAAACAAGCGGACAATGTGAAAAAGCTGGATACAGATACGTTCGATATCACCATTCCTTTACCCATGAATCTCCCACACGCTTACTGGGCATTTGCCAATCAATATAAGCCTTTGGAAGTAGTTCGCAAACTGGCTCTCCCCATACTCGTTCTTCAAGGCGAACGTGATTACCAGGTCACCATGCAAGATTTCGATTTATGGCACACCGCTCTGGCAGAGAATCCCAAGGCAATGTTTAAAACCTATCCCCGACTCAATCATTTATTCCAGGAAGGAGAAGGTAAGTCAGTCCCCCTTGAATACAGCCGTCCCGCCCCTATTCCCGCTTATGTAATGGATGACATCGCAGCTTTCATCAACCACCCCCCAAAACGATAGTTACCGGATTCCTCTGTATCACCCGCATATCACACACATACAGTGGCTAATCAGGAATAGGGGAATGAATAATCATCTCACCATTCTTTCAGAAACAGATGATAGTAGAAACAAGGATGTTTCGTTTATCCATATAAGTACCTCTATGCCTCATTCTTGCAGGACAACCCTACAATCATTTTAAACCGGCTTCAGAGTCCCCGGTGCAACATTGCAACACAAAACCGGTGTCCGTTAGCAAAGCCTTAATATCATTGTGACTTTGACAAGTATCGTCTATAATTTCAAGCGGATAAATCAGAGTACAGAAAAACGAAGGAACGTATTATCCCTCTCGATATCAACAATTTCAAGACCTTCATTCTTTAGTAAGCAAAAGGTTTGATTTAACATTATGTTAAAACAAGTCTTTTGTCTGCAAAGAACAAGCCTTTTAAATGCAAAACACTTGTTCTATGCAAACAGGAAGAAAACATTTTTGAAATAGCATTAACAATGTTAACAAAAGAAGATACCACATTATAAACCATCCCACCATCCGCAAGTTTATCGGTCCGCCTCTCTTTCCGCCCTTACCTATTAAATTTCCAATCAAAAAGATGCTCCTTCCGCTTTCTTTTACTAAATTTGCATTTAAATTTGCCCGAATCATGAAGAATGAACCAACATATAGCTTGCTAAACACTATCAATTACCCCGAAGACCTGCGCCAACTCAGTGTAGATCAGCTGCCGGAGGTATGCGATGAATTGAGGCAAGACATCATCAAGGAACTATCGTGCAACCCGGGACACTTCGCGGCCAGCCTCGGTGTAGTGGAACTGACCGTAGCACTGCATTATGTGTACAATACTCCTTACGACCGTATTGTATGGGATGTAGGTCATCAGGCTTATGGACATAAAATACTGACCGGACGACGGGAAGCCTTCTCTACCAACCGTAAACTGGGCGGAATCCGCCCTTTTCCCTCACCCGAAGAAAGCGAATATGATACATTCACTTGCGGACATGCCTCCAACTCCATCTCGGCAGCGCTCGGCATGGCAGTGGCAGCTGAACGAAAGGGAGAACGGGACCGCCATGTAGTAGCGGTAATCGGCGATGGATCCATGAGCGGCGGACTGGCTTTCGAAGGTCTGAACAATGCTTCGTCTACCGCAAACAATCTGCTGATTATACTCAACGATAACGATATGGCCATCGACCGCAGTGTAGGTGGCATGAAACAATACTTATTTAACCTCACTACCTCGAACCGCTACAATCAGTTGCGTTTCAAGACATCACGGTTGTTGTTTAAAATGGGTCTGCTCAACGAAGAGCGCCGGAAAGCCCTGATACGACTGGGCAACAGCCTGAAGTCACTGGCAGCCCAGCAACAGAACATTTTCGAGGGAATGAATATCCGTTACTTCGGCCCTATCGACGGGCACGACGTAAAGAACATAGCCCGCATCCTGCATGACATCAAAGATATGCAGGGACCCAAAATCCTGCATCTACACACCATCAAAGGAAAAGGATTCGGTCCGGCAGAGAAACAGGCCACCATATGGCATGCTCCGGGTAAATTTGACCCTGTAACGGGAAAACGGATTGTAGCCAATACGGACGGAATGCCACCGCTTTTCCAGGATGTGTTCGGTCATACACTGGCGGAGCTTGCAGAAAAGAATAAACTGATTATGGGGGTCACTCCCGCCATGCCAAGCGGTTGCTCGATGAACATACTGATGGACCGCATGCCGGACCGCGCTTTCGACGTAGGCATCGCCGAAGGACATGCCGTAACTTTCTCAGGAGGTATGGCCAAAGACGGCCTGTTACCTTTCTGCAACATCTATTCATCGTTCATGCAACGGGCATACGATAATATCATTCACGACGTAGCGATACAAAAACTGAACGTAGTGTTCTGCCTCGACCGCGCCGGACTGGTAGGTGAAGACGGACCGACACACCACGGTGTGTTCGATATGGCCTATCTGCGCCCTATACCCAACCTGACCATCTCGTCACCAATGGACGAGCACGAGTTACGCCGCCTGATGTATACAGCCCAATTGCCCGACAAAGGACCTTTCGCCATCCGCTACCCTCGTGGACGGGGTTCACTCGTAGATTGGGAATGCCCGCTGGAAGAGATCCCCGTAGGAAAAGGACGCAAACTGAAGGACGGAGATGATCTGGCGGTAATCACGATTGGTCCTATCGGCAAGTTGGCTGCCCGTGCCATCGAACGTGCCGAAGCCGAAACAGGTATTTCTGTGGCACATTATGACCTGCGTTTCCTTAAGCCGCTCGATGAAGAGTTACTGCACGAAGTAGGTAAAAAGTTCCGCCACGTCATAACAGTGGAAGACGGCATTATAAAAGGCGGTATGGGATGTGCCGTACTGGAGTTCATGGCCGACAACGGATATTATCCCGAAATCAGGCGTATCGGTGTACCGGACAAGTTTATTGAACACGGATCGGTACAGCAACTCTATCACTTGTGCGGGATGGATGAAGAAGGCATTTACAAGGCAATTACTAAAAACGAATTACGGATGGACGCTCCTGTGGAAAGTTGCATGACTGCCCATTCTTAATCTCCGAGAATACGCAATAGAACCGCAATTTGCAATCAAAATGAAGATAATTATTGCTGGTGCCGGAGCTGTAGGCACACACTTGGCTAAATTACTCTCACGCGAGAAACAGGATATTATCCTGATGGATGACGACGAAGAAAAACTAAGCACACTCAGTTCGAACTTTGACCTGATGACTGTCACGGCCTCTCCTTCATCCATCTCCGGCCTGAAAGAGGTAGGCATCAAAGAGGCAGATCTCTTTATAGCCGTCACCCCCGACGAGAGCCGGAACATGACAGCATGTATGCTTGCCACCAATCTGGGAGCCGAAAAGACAGTAGCCCGCATCGACAACTACGAGTACTTGTTGCCGAAGAACAAAGAGTTTTTCCAGAAATTGGGCGTCGACTCACTGATTTACCCGGAGATGCTGGCTGCCAAGGAGATCGTATCGTCCATGCGCATGAGTTGGGTACGCCAATGGTGGGAATTCTGCGGAGGCTCACTGATCCTGATCGGTACAAAGATGCGTGAAAAAGCGGAGATACTGGACGTTACACTGGCCGAGCTGGGTGCACCGGACATCCCCTACCACGTGGTAGCCATCAAACGAGGTACTGAAACCATCATTCCCCGGGGAGACGATACCATCAAGTTACACGATATCGTTTACTTCACCACAACCCGGAAATACATCCCTTACATCCGAAAAATAGCCGGAAAGGAAGAATATGCCGATGTACGCAACGTCATGATCATGGGTGGCAGCCGCATTGCCGTCCGTACGGCGCAGTATGTACCGGATTACATGCAAGTGAAAATCGTAGATAATGATATTAACCGTTGCAATCGCCTGACGGAATTACTGGATGACAAGACAATGATCATCAACGGAGACGGACGGGACATGGACTTGCTCATCGAAGAAGGGCTAAAGAATACGGAAGCTTTCGTAGCCTTGACCGGCAACTCGGAAACCAACATCCTGGCCTGCCTTGCCGCCAAACGCATGGGAGTGAGCAAAACTGTGGCCGAAGTCGAAAATATCGACTACATCGGTATGGCCGAAAGTCTGGATATCGGTACGGTAATCAACAAGAAAATGATTGCTGCCAGCCACATCTACCAGATGATGTTGGATGCGGACGTGTCGAACGTGAAATGCCTGACCTTTGCCAATGCGGACGTAGCGGAATTCACTGTACCCGAAAACGCAAAAATCACCAAAAACAAAGTGAAAGACCTGGGACTGCCCAAGGGGACTACCATCGGCGGCCTGATCCGCAATGGTGAAGGTGTACTGGTTACGGGCGACACCCTTATCCAGGCAGGCGACCACGTCGTCGTATTCTGCCTGAGCATGATGATCAAGAAGATAGAAAAGTACTTTAATTGATGGTATGATAAACTCCAAAATGATATACCGCATTACAGGTTTTCTCTTGCTGATAGAGACCGCCCTGTTACTCTGCTGTGCGGGCGTTTCGCTGATTTACGGTGAAGACGACCTGAACAGTTTCCTATTGTCGGCGGGATTGACCACTCTGGTCGGTATCCTCCTGCTTGCCGTCGGAAAAGGAGCTGAAAAACAACTCAACCGACGCGACGGATATGTCATTGTCAGTGTGGCATGGGTCGTATTCTCCCTCTTCGGAATGCTCCCGTTCTACCTTAGCCATTACATACCAAGCATTACCAACGCCTTCTTTGAGACAATGTCAGGATTCAGCAGTACCGGAGCCACCATTCTTGACGACATAGAGGCACTGCCCCACGGACTCCTTTTCTGGCGAAGCATGACACAATGGATAGGCGGACTGGGTATTGTCTTTTTTACCATTGCCGTACTGCCCATTTTCGGAGTGAGCGGCGTACAGCTTTTCGCAGCCGAAGCCAGCGGACCGACTTACGATAAAGTGCACCCCCGTATCGGCGTGACGGCCAAATGGATATGGACGATTTATGCCGGACTGACAGCCATCGAAGTAATTCTGTTGTTATTCGGTGGCATGGGATTGTTTGACAGTATCTGCCATTCGTTCGCCACCACAGGTACAGGAGGCTATTCCACTAAACAAGACAGCATAGCTTACTACAACTCACCTTATATAGAATATGTAATAGGCATTTTTATGTTCCTGTCCGGAATCAACTTTACGCTGCTTCTATTATTATTTACCGGCAAGCTGAAGAAGGTATCCCAGAATGCCGAGCTGAAATGGTACGTCATGTCAGTGATTATCTTTACCGGATTCATCGCAGCGGTACTTTACCGTACTACTTCAATGGGCGCAGAAGAATCATTCCGTAAAGCTTTCTTCCAAGTAGCTTCGCTTCATACTTCCACCGGATTTGTAACGGCCGACTATATGCAATGGGTACCTGTACTCTGGGGAACCCTGACTGTCATTATGCTGATAGGTGCCTGTGCCGGAAGTACCACAGGTGGTATGAAATGCATCCGGATGGTGATTCTCACCAAGGTATCACGGAATGAGTTTAAACACATCGTACACCCGAATGCAGTGCTCCCGGTCCGGGTGAACAAACAGGTCATCTCCCCTTCCATACTCTCGACGGTACTGGCCTTCTCGTTTCTATATGCCGTTATCATCATCATCAGTGTACTATTGATGATGGCAATGGGAGTAGGCTTTACCGAATCCATCGGTACGGTGATTTCAAGTATCGGCAATATGGGTCCCGGACTGGGTAGCTGCGGCCCCGCTTATTCATGGGACGGACTTCCCGATCTGGCAAAATGGTTGTTGTCATTCCTCATGTTGCTGGGACGTCTCGAGCTGTTTACCGTACTGCTTTTATTCAGTTCAGATTTTTGGAAAAGGAATTAGAAACAAGAGGATAACCTCATTTGTTGTATAATATAGAACAATATATGATTTATTAAAAAACCTTTTTTGTCACATGGAGTTTGCAAAAGAGATGAAATTAAATTCTATATTTGCAACCGTTTAAGGAATAGAAATGAAACAAAGCTTAAAATATTATATACTGATAGCGCTTGCCGTGCTGCTTCATTCGGTAACGATGAAGGCGGCAAATACCTCTTATATAATAGAAGATCCGGATCAGGACGAATGTTTTATTTCACAAGCCGCTCCTGCAAACCGGAACATTCTGGAGCGATTCCATTTTTATTGTACCATCATGCCCTGCGAAATGGGTCATGCAGATATTTCTCATGTACCAACGGATAAAAGCTTTATCCGTCCCGAAACGGTCTTCCATAAATACAGAATGAGAAATAATCCCTTATCAGATCATTCAATCTATTCACATACATACAATCCGTCGGATCCACTGACCTACTATGTCTACGGATTAAGGAAAATCATTATTTAGGAAAGCTACAAGCTACGAACAGCGATGCCATTTGTGAACAGATTCACTTGTGTCCTGTAGCTATCAACCCCTTTTCAATCAGTTGTCACTCAGAGGTGTGACGATTTATTGCATCTTTCAGATTATTCAATCTAAACATACTATTGGATTATGAATTTTACATTGTTAGTTGTCGTTCTGCTGACCGCAATTGCCTTTGTCGGTGTGGTGATAGCCCTTTCAAACGCTATCTCACCACGATCGTATAATGCGCAAAAGTTCGAAGCGTATGAATGTGGTATCCCTACACGCGGTAAATCATGGATGCAGTTCCGCGTAGGTTACTACCTGTTTGCTATCCTGTTTCTGATGTTCGACGTCGAAACGGTATTCCTGTTTCCCTGGGCAGTGATTGCCCGCGATCTGGGACCCCAAGGATTAATTAGTATTCTCTTCTTTTTAGTTGTGTTGGTTCTGGGCCTTGCCTATGCCTGGAAGAAAGGAGCACTGGAATGGAAATAATGAAAAAGCCCAAAATAAAGTCTATCCCCTATGAAGACTTCATCGATAACGAATCGTTGGAAAAGATGGTCAAAGAACTCAATGAAGGCGGAGCCAACGTCTTCGTGGGAGTGCTTGACGATCTTATCAACTGGGGACGCAGCAACTCGCTGTGGCCGCTTACTTTCGCAACCAGCTGTTGCGGTATCGAATTCATGGCACTGGGTGCCGCGCGTTATGACATGGCCCGCTTCGGGTTTGAAGTAGCCCGTGCCAGCCCGCGACAGGCCGACATGATTATGGTATGCGGAACCATCACCAATAAAATGGCCCCGGTACTGAAGCGTCTGTATGATCAGATGGCAGATCCCAAATATGTGATTGCCGTAGGAGGATGTGCAGTGAGCGGCGGTCCGTTCCGCAAGTCCTATCATGTAGTAAACGGAGTAGACAAGATTCTTCCGGTCGATGTATACATTCCCGGATGTCCGCCCCGTCCCGAAGCATTCTATTACGGCATGATGCAACTGCAACGCAAAGTGAAGATAGAAAAATTCTTCGGAGGAGTAAACCGAAAAGAGAAGAAACCTGAGAAGGAATAAACCCAGATGCATCACAGATTCGCATTAATCATTAAAATATGGAAGAAATAAAATACATAGAACCCGCAGCACTACACGACGAGATGCTGCGTCTGCGTAACGAAAAGCAGATGGACTTTCTCGAAAGCCTGACAGGCATGGACTGGGGAGTGGCAGAGGAAGGCGACGCACCGAACGTAACCCGGGGACTTGGAGTAGTCTACCATCTGGAATCGACCGTAACCGGCGAACGCATCGCTGTAAAAACATCCACAGATAACCGCGAAACTCCGGAAATCCCTTCCGTCAGTGACATCTGGAAAGCGGCCGACTTCAACGAACGTGAAGTATTCGACTATTATGGCATTGTATTCATCGGACATCCCGACATGAGGCGCCTTTATCTGCGTAACGACTGGGTAGGATATCCGATGCGTAAAGATAATAATCCGGAAAAGGATAACCCGTTGCGTATGGATAATGAAGAGACCTATGACACCACGCAGGAAATAGAACTGAACCCGGACGGAACTTACCAAACCCAGGAGAATGTCATCTTTGATGACCGTGAATATGTAGTCAATATCGGACCACAACACCCGGCCACCCACGGAGTAATGCGTTTCCGCGTATCGCTTGAAGGCGAAACCATCAGGAAACTCGATGCCAACTGCGGCTACATCCACCGGGGAATCGAGAAGATGAACGAAAGCCTCACCTATCCGCAAACCCTTGCACTGACCGACCGGCTCGATTATTTAGGAGCACACCAAAACCGCCATGCCCTTTGCATGTGCATCGAAAAGGCAATGGGAATCGAAGTCAGCGAACGTGTGAAGTACATCCGTACCATTATGGACGAACTTCAGCGTATCGACTCCCACCTGCTGTTCTATTCGTGCCTCGCGATGGACTTGGGAGCACTGACCGCTTTCTTCTACGGTTTCCGTGACCGTGAGATGATTCTGGACATGTTCGAAGAGACCTGTGGCGGACGTCTGATTATGAACTATAATACTATTGGTGGGGTACAAGCGGATCTACACCCGAACTTCATCCCGAGAGTGAAAAAATTCATCCCCTACATGCGTGGCATCATTCACGAATATCACGACGTATTTACCGGCAACGTCATTGCCCGGCAGCGCCTGAAAGGTGTAGGCGTACTGAGCCGCGAAGATGCTATTTCCTTCGGATGCACCGGTGGTACAGGCCGTGCCAGCGGATGGGCATGCGATGTGCGCAAACGTATGCCTTATGGTGTATATGACAAAGTAGATTTTAAAGAGATCGTTTACACCGAAGGTGACTCTTTTGCCCGCTACATGGTACGTATGGATGAAATTATGGAAAGTCTGAACATCATCGAACAGTTGATAGACAACATTCCGGAAGGACCGATACAGGAGAAGATGAAACCTATCATCCGGGTGCCGGAGGGAAGTTACTACACTGCTGTCGAAGGCAGCCGAGGTGAATTCGGGGTATTCCTCGAGAGCCACGGAGACAAGACCCCCTACCGCCTGCATTACCGTTCGACGGGACTGCCGTTGGTTTCGGCTGTCGATACCATCTGCCGGGGAGCCAAGATTGCCGACCTGATCGCCATTGGCGGAACGCTGGACTATGTGGTGCCGGATATCGACAGATAAGTAAATAGTAAATCGTCTAATCGTAAATATAGCATATGTTTGACTTTAGTATAATAACAAGCTGGATACACCAGACTCTGACCTCCGTCATGCCGGAGGGGCTGGCTGTATTCATTGAATGTGTCGTAATCGGGGTGTGCATTGTGGCCCTGTATGCCATACTTGCCATTCTCCTTATTTATATGGAGCGTAAGGTATGCGGTTTCTTCCAGTGCCGTCTGGGACCGAACCGTGTAGGAAAGTGGGGAAGCATCCAGGTGCTCTGTGACGTGCTTAAGATGATGACCAAAGAAATCATCGAGCTGAAACACTCGGATAAATTCCTCTATAACCTGGCTCCGTTCATGGTGATTATCGCTTCGTTTCTCACCTTCTCCTGCCTGCCCATCAGCAAGGGGCTGGAAGTGCTGGACTTCAACGTGGGTGTATTCTTCCTGTTGGCGGCTTCGAGCATCGGTGTGGTAGGTATCCTGCTGGCCGGATGGGGCTCGAACAACAAGTTCTCACTGATCGGTGCCATGCGAAGCGGTGCACAGATCATCAGTTACGAACTGTCCGTGGGACTCAGTATCCTGACGATGGTGGTACTGATGGGTACCATGCAGTTCTCCGAAATCGTAGAGAACCAGGCCAACGGATGGTTTATATTCAAGGGACACATCCCGGCGGTGATCGCCTTCATTATCTACCTGATAGCCGGAAACGCAGAATGTAACCGCGGCCCGTTCGACCTTCCCGAAGCGGAAAGTGAGTTGACAGCGGGCTACCATACCGAATATTCGGGTATGCACTTCGGATTCTTCTACTTGGCCGAGTACCTGAATATGTTTATCGTAGCCGCCGTAGCTGCCACTATCTTCCTCGGAGGCTGGATGCCGTTGCATATCGTCGGTCTGGACGGATTCAATGCCGTAATGGATTACATCCCGGGCTTCATCTGGTTCTTTGGCAAGGCGTTCTTCGTGGTATTCCTGCTGATGTGGATCAAGTGGACTTTTCCACGTCTGCGCATTGATCAGATATTGAATCTGGAATGGAAATATTTAGTGCCCATTTCGATGGTCAATCTGGTAATCATGGTATTAATCGTAGTCTTCGGACTGCACTTCTAACCCGGAGGACTGAAAAATGAAGAATGAAGAATATACATATTTAGGTGGCCTGATGCAAGGCATCGGCTCTCTGCTGACGGGTATGAAAACCACCATCAAGGTGTATTTCCGGAAGAAAGTAACCGAACAATACCCGGAAAACCGTGCAGAACTCAAGATGTTCGACCGTTTCCGCGGTACATTGACCATGCCTCACAACGAAAACAATGAGCATCGCTGCGTAGCCTGCGGACTGTGCCAGATGGCATGTCCGAACGATACCATCAAAGTGACCAGTGAGACCGTTGAAACGGAAGAGGGTAAAAAGAAGAAAATACTGGCAAAGTATGAGTACGACCTCGGCTCGTGTATCTTCTGCCAGCTATGTGTCAATGCCTGCCCGCACGACGCAATCACCTTCGACCAGGTATTTGAGCATGCCGTATTCGACCGGAGCAAGCTCATCCTGCAGCTCAATCACGAAGGCAGTAAAGTAATCGAAAAGAAAAAAGAATAAAAGAATATGGGACTTACACTTGAAACAGTAGTATTCTACTTTCTGGCAGTGTTCATCATTGCCATGTCCATACTGACGGTGACTACACAACGCATCGTACGTTCGGCCACCTATCTGCTGTTTGTGCTTTTCGGCACAGCAGGCATCTACTTTCTGTTGGGGTATACTTTCCTCGGATCGGTACAGATCATGGTCTATGCCGGAGGTATTGTGGTGCTCTACGTATTCTCCATCCTGCTGACGAGTGGAGAAGGCGACCGGGCGGCTCACCTGAAACGGAGTAAATTCCTGGCGGGACTCGCCACGACCATAGTAGGCGCGGCACTGGTGCTCTTTATCACACTGACCCACAAATTCGTACCGACAAGCGATCCGGAACCGGTAGAAATCAGTATCAAGACCATCGGGCATGCACTGCTAAGCAGCGGCAAATATGGATATGTATTGCCTTTCGAAGCAGTCAGCATACTGTTGCTGGCTTGTATCGTAGGCGGATTATTAATTGCACGTAAAAGATAGAAAGATATGATGATACACATGGAATATTATCTGGTGGTCTCTACCATCATGATGTTTGCAGGAATATACGGGTTCTTCACCCGGCGCAACACACTTGCAATCCTGATCTCTGTGGAACTGATGCTGAATGCGACCGATATCAACTTTGCCGTATTCAACCGTTTCCTTTTCCCCGGAGAGCTGGAAGGATATTTCTTTGCCCTGTTCTCCATCGCCATCTCGGCTGCGGAAACGGCTATCGCCATTGCCATCATGATTAATATTTACCGCAATATACGCAGTATACAGGTAAAGAATCTCGATGAATTAAAATGGTAGGCAGAGCATACCTCCTGCAGTATAAACATAGTATAATATACAACAACAGATAGATTATGGAATATACAATTCTGATCCTTCTTCTCCCCTTCCTCTCCTTCCTGACAACAGGAATAGGAGGCAAGTGGATGAGCCACCGGACAGCGGGCACCATTGGCACGCTGGTATTGGCAGCGGTGACCGTACTTTCGTACATCACGGCCATACAATACTTTTCGGCTCCCCGCCTGGCGGACGGAACGTTCGCCACGCTCATTCCTTATAACTTCGAATGGCTTCCGTTTACGGAGACACTGACATTCAACCTGGGCATCCTGCTCGACCCTATTTCGGTAATGATGCTGATCGTGATCTCCACTGTCAGCCTGATGGTACATATCTACTCCTTCGGTTATATGAAAGGTGAACGGGGATTCCAGCGATACTACGCATTCCTGTCCTTGTTCACCATGTCGATGCTCGGACTGGTAGTGGCAACCAATATCTTCCAGATGTATTTGTTCTGGGAACTGGTAGGTGTATCTTCTTACCTGCTGATAGGCTTCTACTATACCCGCCCGGCAGCCATTGCCGCCAGCAAAAAGGCGTTCATCGTAACCCGCTTCGCCGACCTGGGATTCCTGATCGGTATCCTGCTATACGGATATTACGGAGGTACATTCGGCTTCACTCCCGACACAGTTTCGATGTTGAGCGGTGGCGCCAGCATGTTACCTCTGGCCCTCGGACTGATGTTTGTCGGCGGTGCCGGCAAGAGTGCCATGTTCCCGCTGCACATCTGGTTACCGGATGCCATGGAAGGTCCGACTCCTGTCAGTGCATTGATTCATGCCGCTACCATGGTGGTAGCTGGCGTCTATCTGGTGGCACGCATGTTCCCGCTCTTCATCGAATATGCCCCGGACGTACTGCACCTGATCGGATGGGTGGGCGCTTTCACTGCGTTTTATGCAGCCAGCGTGGCTTGCGTACAGAGTGATATCAAGCGTGTACTTGCTTTTTCCACCATCTCACAAATCGGCTTTATGATTGTGGCATTAGGTGTCTGCACCTCTTCCGACCCGCATCACGGAGGACTGGGCTATATGGCCGGCATGTTCCATCTTTTCACACATGCCATGTTCAAGGCATTGCTCTTCCTAGGTGCCGGCAGCATCATTCATGCCGTACATTCCAACGAGATGTCCGCCATGGGCGGACTCCGCAAGTACATGCCGATTACGCATATCACCTTCCTGATAGCCTGTCTTGCCATCGCGGGTATTCCTCCGTTCTCAGGTTTCTTCTCTAAAGATGAAATTCTGGCAGCTTGCTTCCAGTACAGCCCTGTGATGGGTTGGGTGATGACAATCATCGCGGCTATGACTGCCTTCTATATGTTCCGTCTCTACTACGGCATTTTCTGGGCCGGTGTAACGCCCGGACAAAAGTCGGTAAGCAATGGAGTAAGTGACGCACACACTCCACACGAGTCTCCCCTCACCATGACTGTTCCGTTAATCTTCCTGGCTGCCGTCACTTGTGTGGCCGGTTTCATTCCTTTCGGACATTTCATCAGTGCCAACGGTGAATCGTATACCATTCATCTGGAAACTTCAGTGGCCGTTACCAGCGTAGTGATTGCCGTGGGCTCCATCGTTCTGGCCACTTGCATGTACCTGCGTCCGCAACAGCCATTGGCAGACAAACTTGCCAAACGGTTCGCCGGACTGCACCGGGCAGCCTACCACCGTTTCTATATCGATGAAGTATATCAGTTCATCACGCACCGCATCATCTTCCGTTGCATCTCTACGCCGATCGCTTGGTTCGACCGCCACGTAGTAGACGGATTCTTCAACTTCATAGCTTGGGGAACCCACGCCACAAGCGACGAGATACGGGGACTGCAAAGCGGACGTGTACAGCAATACGCTTACGTATTCTTGCTTGGAGCATTGATACTGATCTTAATATTAATCTTATAAAGCACAAAATATATGAATTTTTTATCCTTATTCGTACTCATTCCTCTGCTGATGCTTGGCGGGTTATACCTTGCCAAAGGCATTAAAGCCATCCGTGGAGTGATGGTAGCGGGAAGTACAGCGTTGCTTATCCTGAGTATTGTGCTGACGTTCCTTTATTTAGGCGAGCGCCAGGCAGGAGCCACAGCCGAAATGCTGTTCCGTGCCGACACAGTATGGTATGCTCCCCTGCACATATCCTATTCGGTAGGAGTCGACGGAATATCGGTAGCCATGCTGCTGCTTAGTGCCGTCATTGTTTTCACCGGTACCTTCGCTTCCTGGAAGCTGCAACCGCTGACCAAAGAATACTTCCTGTGGTTCACACTCCTGTCGATGGGAGTATTCGGATTCTTCATCTCCATCGATCTGTTCACCATGTTCATGTTCTACGAGATCGCGTTGATCCCGATGTATCTACTGATCGGTGTATGGGGCTCGGGACGCAAGGAATACGCAGCCATGAAGCTGACCCTGATGTTGATGGGTGGTTCGGCTTTCTTGCTGATCGGTATTCTGGGCATATTCTTCGGTGCCGGCGGAACGACAATGAACATTCTCGAAATAGCCCGGCTGCACAACATCCCATTTGCACAACAGTGCATCTGGTTCCCGCTCACCTTCCTGGGATTCGGCGTACTGGGCGCACTCTTTCCTTTCCACACATGGAGCCCCGACGGTCATGCCTCGGCACCGACTGCCGTCTCCATGCTGCATGCCGGCGTACTGATGAAACTGGGAGGTTACGGATGTTTCCGCATCGCCATGTACCTAATGCCGGAAGCTGCCAACGAACTGGGCTGGATCTTCCTGATCCTGACAGGTATATCGGTTGTATACGGTGCCTTCAGCGCTTGTGTGCAAACCGACCTGAAGTATATTAATGCCTACTCGTCGGTGAGCCACTGTGGGCTGGTACTCTTCGCTATCCTGATGATGAACCAGACAGCCGCCACCGGTGCAGTGCTCCAGATGCTCAGCCACGGGTTAATGACAGCATTGTTCTTCGCCCTCATCGGTATGATATACGGACGTACACATACCCGCGATGTACGCGAGCTGAGCGGACTGATGAAAGTAATGCCGTTCCTCAGTGTCTGCTATGTAATTGCCGGACTTGCCAACCTGGGACTTCCGGGACTCAGCGGCTTCGTAGCCGAGATGACCATCTTTGTCGGTTCATTCCAGAACTTCGATGTGTTCCACCGCACGCTGACCATTATCGCTTGTTCATCCATTGTCATTACTGCGGTCTATATCCTCCGGCTGGTAGGCAAGATTCTGTATGGGACTTGTACCAACAAGCATCACCTGGCACTGACAGACGCAACCTGGGATGAACGCTTCGCCGTTATCTGTCTCATTATTTGTGTTGCCGGACTGGGTATGGCTCCTTTCTGGGTAAGCCACATGATCGGCGAAAGTGTATTGCCCGTTGTTTCACACTTAATACCATAAAAAGAAGATGGATTATTCACAATTTCTATATATGAAAGAGGAGCTATCGCTGATAGCGGTTATCCTCATCCTGTTTGTGGTCGACCTGTTTACCTGCCCGGACCATAAAGGCACGGCTCCCAAACTACCTACCAGGTCGCTTACCTTGCCGGCTGTCATCCTGCTGACCATCCACACCGTAATCAACCTCTTCCCCGGAGCTCCGGCGGAGGCTTTCGGCGGAATGTATCAGTATGCACCGATGCAAACCATCATCAAAGCAGTGCTCAACGTAGGTACTCTCATCGTGATACTGATGGCCCACGAATGGCTGAAGCGTGAAGACACCAGCATCAAGCAGGGAGAGTTTTATGTCCTGACACTCTCCACCCTGTTAGGTATGTATTTCATGATCTCTGCCGGACACTTCCTGATGTTCTTCATCGGGCTGGAAATGGCGAGTATCCCTATGGCCGCACTGGTGGCATTCGACAAATACCGCCACCACTCCGCAGAAGCAGGTGCCAAGTATATCCTGACAGCTCTGTTCTCAAGTGCCTTGCTGCTGTTCGGTCTTTCGATGATTTACGGAACGTCAGGCACTCTCTACTTCGATGACCTGCCCGAACACATTACAGGTAACATGCTTCAGGTCATGGCTTTCGTGTTCTTCTTTGCCGGCATGGGATTCAAGATCTCCCTGGTTCCCTTCCATCTCTGGACCGCCGACGTATACGAAGGTGCACCTACGGCCGTGACCTCCTATTTAAGTGTGATCTCCAAAGGATCGGCAGCTTTCGTGCTGATGACCATCCTGACGAAAGTATTTGCACCGATGACGGCACAATGGCAGGAAGTACTGTTCTGGGTAACTATTGCCTCAATCACCATTGCCAATCTCTTTGCCATCCGCCAGCAGAACCTAAAACGTTTCATGGCATTCTCAGCCATCTCTCAGGCCGGATACATCATGCTGGGTGTCATAGGTGGCAGTGCGATGGGAATGACCGCCCTGGTTTATTATGTACTGGTTTACCTGGCAGCAAACTTAGGTGTGTTCGCGGTTATCTCGATTGTGGAGCAACGTAGCAACAAGGTAGAAATAAACGACTATAACGGACTGTACCGGACAAACCCCAAACTGGCTTTCATCATGACACTTGCCCTGTTCTCACTGGCCGGTATCCCTCCGTTTGCGGGTTTCTTCTCCAAGTTCTTCATCTTCATGGCCGCATTCAACAGTGGGTTCCATTTACTGGTATTCATTGCCCTGATCAACACAGTAGTTTCACTCTACTACTACCTGCTGATCGTGAAAGCCATGTATATCAATCCCAACGAAGAACCCATCCCCGCTTTCCGCAGTGACGGTTATACCAAGTTAAGTCTCGCACTTTGTACATTGGGCATCATAGCCTTAGGTATCGCAAGCTGCATCTATCAGGGAATCGATAAGTTTGCTTAACCATATTTCACCACAGAGGACACAGAGAAGGAGATAAAGATACGTTATCCATTAGGATAATAATATCTTCGGTTTCCCTCTGCGTCCTCTGTGTCCTCTGTGGTGAAATGTCTTTTGCTATGAAAGCCCCTATTTCGGAATGGTGAACCAGAACCGGGAGCCCTTTCCCTCTTCCGAGTCCACTCCTATGACTCCGCCTAACTGCCCTACGATGCTTTTGCAGATGGAAAGCCCGAGGCCGGTTCCATGAATAAAGGTGTTCAACTTGACGAAACGCTCAAAGATATGAGGCAGTTGCCCTGCGGGAATTCCAATTCCCGTATCCCGCACATAAAACTCCACGCACTCTTCTTTTTCTTCGTATCCCACGCGGATACTGCCCGATGAAGTAAACTTCAAAGCATTGTTCACGAAATTAGAGATAACCTGATGCAGGCGGTTCCGGTCACTCACTACGCTGCATTCCGACGGATGCGGATCAAAAACCAACTCAACTCCTTGTGGTACCTTGATCTGGGAACTGCGGACAATATCTTCACAAAGCATATTCACATCCGTCTCGCCATAGGTGAATTCAAATGTCCCCGCCTCTATTTTCGACAGGTCTAAAATATCAGAGATCAGCTGTAACAGCAAGTCGTTATTCTCTTGTACAATCTTAATGTATTCACGACGTTCTTCCAGATCTTCCGTATCCACCAGCAACCCCGAGAAGCCGACAATCGCATTGAGCGGTGTACGTATCTCATGACTCATATTCGCAAGAAAAGCACTCTTCAGGCGGTCCATCATTTCAGCTTTCTCTTTAGCCTCGATAAGCATGGCTTCCGTCTCTTTCAGTTCGGTAATGTCATAGTTAATGCCGATGATCTCTATCTCCCCGTTATCCGGTTCAAACTTGGTAACCACCACATTCATGCGCACCCAGTTCCACTCATCGGCAGTGCCGGGCTTCAACACACGCATTTCGCTACGGAAATCCTTCTCCTCACCCTTCAATACCTTTTCGTAGAAATCAACGACTTTCTGCCTGTCTTCCGGATGCATCTTATCATAGACTCCCACAACCGACGACAGCGGAATATCCTCAGGCTCGCCCATATTCTTATACCACTGTTTGATGGCATAACCACGTTTGGTAAGCAAGTTCAGTTTAGCATACCCCACCTTTGCGTAGTCCGATATCAGCAGGAAGAAGTTCTCAAAATCACGGATACGGTTAATGGCGTCGATACGCTCCGTATTATCGATATTAATCAATACATATCCGTTGAAGTTCCCCTGACTGTCAAACAGCTTACTGACCTTTGTATAGAGTTCAATCATCTTCTGTCTATCCGAGTGGAAATAGTCGCCTGCCCTCTCAAAAGAGTAATTCAGCCTGAAATCCACCAAATCCTCGTTCCGCACCCGTTCCCTGATTTCAAGAGGCACATTCGGGTTCTCAAAGAAGCTGACACCTATTACATCCGCTTTATCCTTCACCCCAAAGGTCTCCATGTCCCAGTTGTTCAAATCGAGCAGATAGCCATCCTTATCATAAAGCTCCACTCCGGCAGGAATATTGGCAAAGATACTCTTGAAGAGCTTTTCGCTGCGATCCAAAGCCCTATGGGCACGTACTGTCTCCGTAGAGTCCAGAAACAAGGAAACCACCTCGTCTTTCTCCGGAGAATATATGATGCAATGGGAACTGCGCTGGGAGCGATCAAAGAAGACATCCGTCTCTTTATGCACATTATCTTCAATAACGTCCACCAGATAGTCTATTGGTGCTTTCGTATCTGCATACAGTTCACTACCCAGACGCCCCACATAATCCGAAAGAGGCAATCCGATCAGTTCCGAACTCAGATCATTGGCATCGGCTATCCGGTAGTCGCAAGGTTTCCCGCCGGCATCCCGGATGATAGACATACGCACATATCCCATCGGCATGAAGCGGAACAGGTTACGCAAGAAAGAACGTTCGCGGATGGCATCATCTTTTGCTTTGCGCAGTTCGATGCAGATACTGATTATATTGGCCAAAGACGACAACCACTGGAAATCTTCATTACTCCAGTTGCGGTAATTCTCCACAAGGTCGATTCCCATATATCCCCATACATGTTCGCCCGCTATCAGCGGAGTGACCATCAGCGACTTGATGTTCTGGCGGCTGAGGATGGCATATTCGGATTTCGCATGTTTCGGAAGCTGATCCAATGAATCCAGTATCACCGGCTTACCCGATAAGGTCTGACTCGTCCACCAGGGCAAACTGTCGGTAGCGATGCGTTGCAGGCTTTCAATCTCCGCCGGCACTCCCTCTGCCACCACTTCATAGGTACAGTCCTGATAACGGTAATATTCATCATACTCAAAGATATACACCCGTCCGCCACGAAAAAGGTCGAGGATATCTTTCAATATATCCATGATACAAAGGTCCACACTGTCATCTTTCAGGAAGCGCAACAGCGAATGGGAAATGGAGTTCTGACGATACAGCAAATCGTTTACACGCTCCAGGATACGTTCTGAGGTTTCATTGGGAGCCTCTACCCGTTGTATGGTACCGAAGGAAATGATCCCCCTGCCCGGCACTTCCTCCCGATTGCCCAGGCGTGTATGCAACCAGATGATTCCCTCTTTGGAATAAATGGGAAAGGTCTGTTCATAAAACTCCCGGTGTATAGAAGCATTGAACTCCCGGACTATCTGTTCCTGATAGTCCTTCCGCACCCGTTCTCTGAAATCCATAAAAGAGATAGTATTACCTTCCAGTCCTAATAAATCACATAGATATTCTGAGCATAAATAGTGTCCGGCTGTGAAGTCAGCTTCCCACCACCCGATCTGTGCCATGGAGGCCATTCGCCGTAACCGTTCGATATCGTTATCCATAAAAGTAGTTTACAGGGGTATATGTTTGTCTGCTGTAAGTATGCAAAATTAGAAAATTATCCATTTCTATCAAGAGAATGGATTAAATATTTGCGGTAACGGTGCTCTAAGAGTATTGCAGGGGAAAGAATACACAGGAATGTAACACAGATGTTAACGAATCGTATAGTGCATGTATCACCCCCGTAACCTGAATCCCGCAACTTTGCACCGACAGAAAAACGTAGATAAAAAGACATGAAACAACGAATCGGGAGACTTCTCTCCACCCTTCTTCTCACTACATTTTCCTTGGGAATCACAGCAGGTGTCATCAAGGGAACCATCATTGACAAACAAACCAAAGAACCGCTCACGGGAGCTACCGTACAGGTTACAGGTTCCGCCACCGGTGCCGTAGCCGATTTAAACGGTAATTACACCCTTACACTGAACAACGGCACTTATACCCTCGAAGTGAAATACATAGGATATAAAACGTTCCGGATGAATGAAGTGAAGATAAAAACCGATGCGACACTGAACTTCGAACTGGAAGTGGATGCACAAACGCTGGATGCCGTCACCGTAGTGGCCCGCAAGAACCTGGAAGGTGAAAAGGCTTTGTTGCAGGAAAGACAAAAAGCAACGCTTGCCATCGAGAACATGGGAGCCAAGGAGATGACTCTCAAAGGTATATCGAACGTACAGGATGGGGTTAAAAAAATAACGGGAATCTCCATTGCCAGTGCCGGACAACTGATTGTGCGCGGACTGGGAGACCGGTACAGCACCACCACCCTGAACGGGCTGCCCATAGCTTCGCCCAATCCGGACAACAAGCTGATCCCGCTCGACCTCTTTCCGGCCTCTACCGTAAAGAACATTACGGTCAGCAAAGTATATGCCGCCGGATCTTTCGCCGACTATTCGGGTGCACATATCGACATCAGCACCAAGGAGAATACCGGAAGTGACTTTTTCTCCATCGGCTTCAACGTAGGCGGACGCTTCAACACCATCGGAAAAGATTTCTATTACAGCGACCGGAAGGGGGGACTCTTCAGTACAGGCAACCTAAAGAACAAAGACCGGATTCTGGCTATGGGTAAAAGCGAGTTCCGCGATTATGCCCGCAACAATGATCCGTTCGGTACAAACTTCGCCATCAGCAAGCACCGTTCGTTACCCGAGTTCGGCGGTAACCTCGGAGGAGGCAAGAGCTGGACTCTGCCCAACGGCAACCGCCTGAGCCTGCTCGCCTCGGTAGGTATCAGCAACGAAAACCAGATTCTGAAAGATGCCTACGTCACTACCATGACGGCACAAGGCACGCATCTCGATAAGTTTAATTACGACAGCTATTCCAGCGCATTGAAAATAGCGGGACTGGGCAGCATCGGATACTCGTTCCGGCAGGCCGACCACATCAACTTTACCCTGTTTTATGCCCGCAATGCCATCAACGACTACATGGCACGCGAAGGGATCGATGCAGAAAAGAACAACATTACGTCGAGCAACAGCGTATTTCATGCGTATTCACTGCTGAACAACCAGTTGATGGGACACCATGAGCTGACCTCTCAGTGGGATGTAAACTGGAGTGCTTCCTACGGGCTGACCAACAGCGATGAACCGGACCGCCGGCAGGTTGTCTTCTTCCGCAATGAAGGAAGCGACAAGCTGAACCTCTTTAAACTGAACCAGACCACCAACCGCTATTTCGGAGAATTGCAGGAAAAGGAGATTGTAGGTGACCTGCGCACTTCGTACAAATGGGGTGACGCGAACCTCATTCGTGTGGGAGGGACTTACAAAAGCAAAAAGCGCGACTTTGAAAGCGTGAACTTCTATTATGACATCAATGCCCTGAATGCCGATGTCACCAACATATACGATACCAACGGATACCTGAATCAGGAAAACATAGCCAACGGAACGATAAAAGCCAATATCGACGCACAACCCCGTTACAACTATTACGCCGGCATGGATGTATGGGCAGGGTTTGCCGAAATAGAATATTATCCGGTTGAATCTCTGCTGGTCAACGTGGGGCTGCGCTACGAGCAAGCCAAGCAATGGGTACGCTACTGGACAGACGGAGGGCAGGAGAAGAAGACGAACCTGGACAAAGGTGATTTCTTCCCGGCACTGAACCTGAAGTACACCATCGACGAAACCAACAGCCTGCGCCTCTCCGTATCACGCACCGTCACCCGGCCTTCGTTCATCGAAATGGCTCCGTTCCTCTACCAGGAGTCCTACGGAAGTGCCTACATCCGTGGTAACAACGAGCTGAAGAATGCTTATAACTACAACATAGACCTGCGCTACGATTTCTTCCCGAAACGTAACAATGGCGACATGTTCTCCGTTACCGGTTACTTCAAGAAACTGAAGTCGCCCATTGAGCAGACCCAGGAGTCTTCGGGCGGAACAGTGATCCGTTCTTTCCGCAACGCCGAAGACGGAATAGCCACGGGAGTGGAAATCGAGTTCCGCAAAGAACTGTTCAAGAATCTCCGTATCGGTGCCAACGGCTCATATATGTATACAAACGTCATCCTTCCTGAAGGCGGGGTATATACCGACTCGGAACGCGCTCTGCAGGGAGCCTCCCCGTTCCTGATCAATGCCGATATCAGCTACACTCCCCAATTAAGGGGAGAAAGCGACCTGACACTGGCACTGGTTTATAATGTGCAAGGGCCACGCATCGAGACAGTAGGTATCTACGGAACAGGCAATATCAAGCAACAGACTCTGCACACGATGGACTTCATAGCAAGCTATGCCATCAACAAGCATCTAAACCTGCGCTTACAGATGAAAGATTTGCTGAACAGTACCATCCGTTTCAAGCAGGAACTACCGGCAACGGGACAAAAGGTGGAAGTAGAATCATTCCGTCCGGGAACAAATGCGGAGATAGGAGTCTCGTACAGATTCTAAGGCTCGCCACAGGGAGAGACAGAATCACACAGAGTATTTATATTAATAATCAAACAGATAGTATAAACCATAAACAGTATGAAGATGAAAATGAATTATCTAAAACTCAACTCTTGGGCCGTAGCAGCCCTGATGGGAATGTGTTCGCTTGCAGCTTGTAGTGACGACAACAACGGCGAAGGTGGCGGAAACGGCGAAGGCGAAGAAGTGGTAGCCAACAACGGAACACTGAAAGGAAGCGTAGACGGATCAAAAACCGTGATCCTGACCAAAGGCTACAACTTCTCCCTCGACGGAGAATATATCATCAAAGCCGGTTCTACCCTGAAGATCGGTGAAGGTGTGACAATCAGCGCCAAGAGCGACGATGCCACCATCGACTACATCCTCGTGGAACAAGGGGCCAAGATCGAAGCGGTAGGTACTGCCTCTGCTCCGATTATCATGACCTCCGACACCAAAGAACCCGGAGCATGGGGCGGTATCCATATTTGCGGTAAAGCCCCTATCAATATCGGATCGACCGGTAAATCGGAAGTAGGAGACGCTACTTACGGTGGTTCCGATCCGGCAGATAACTCAGGTATCCTGAAGTACATCCGCCTGGAATACGCAGGTTATAAGTTCACCACAGAAAAAGAGTGCAACGGTTTCACCTTCTACGGTGTAGGAAACGGCACTACCCTCGAATATCTGGAAGCATACAAAGGTACGGATGACGGTTTCGAATGGTTCGGAGGTACGGTCAATGCCAAGTATCTGGTATCGGTAAGCAACAGTGACGATTCTTTCGACTGGACAGAAGGATGGAGCGGAAAAGGTCAATTCTTTGTCGCCTACCAGGAAGATCCCGCCACTTTGGGATATACATGTGACTGCCTGATCGAAGCCGACAACTATGACAAGAACATGGATGCCACTCCGATTTCATGCCCCACACTGGCTAATCTGACACTGATCGGCGCCAACAATGACGAAGGTAAAAGAGGCATCCGCCTGCGTGCCGGAACTCAGGCCAAAATCTACAATGCTCTGGTTACAGGCAAAGCCAATAACCTGACTACCGAAACAGAACAAACCGAGAAGTACTTGGTGAATGGTCCTTCGGTATTGAACTACATCGCTATCGCGGGAGATATCAAAGCCAGCGGTGACGGCGGTTACTCTTCTGCCTTGTTCACTGCCGCAGAGAATCACAATGCCATCAACCAGACTTTCAGCTTCAGCAACACCTTCATCGGAATCCAAGAAGGAGGAGCCGACCTCTCGGCAGACAGCTTCTTTGAGAAAGCGGCTTATAAAGGCGCAGTGAAAGCAGACAACGAATGGACCAAAGGTTGGACAAAGTTATAAATCACATATACACTCACAGAATGAAGAGGTAGTGTCGAAACTCTTTTCACCACAGAGTAACACAGAGCATCACAGAGTTTTTCAGTAATAATCAACAATTTAAAATTGTCTCTGTGTTACTCTGTGTCCTCTGTGGTGGATTTTGACACATTTACCTGTTTTTCAAACTATGAACAGATACAGACTAAGGATTATCGCACTGACAGCACTGGTTTGCCTGACCGGCAGTAGCTGTACGGACGACGAGAACGGCGGACAGGGTAACAACATTGTTTACGGTGAAAACATCATCGGAAACGGAGAACAGACCTTTGAGATAAAAGATCATCAATACCTGAAACGAGGCACTTACCTGATGAAAGGTTGGTGTTACGTCACATACGGCTCCACACTGACCATTGAGGCAGGCACCGTCATCAAGGGCGACAAAGAGACCCGTGCCGCCCTGATCATAGAACCGGGCGGAAAACTGATAGCCCAAGGAACAGTGGATGCACCGATTGTATTCACTTCCGAAATGCCTGCCGGAAAGCGGAAACCGGGCGACTGGGGAGGGCTGATTCTTTGTGGCTATGCCCGGAACAACGAAAACATCATGCAGATAGAAGGAGGTCCGCGCACCACGCACGGCGGTCCGAACAACGCAGATAATTCGGGCATCCTGAGTTACGTCCGCATAGAGTTTGCGGGGTATCCGTTCAAGAAGAACCAGGAGATTAACGGAATCACTTTCGGCTCGGTAGGAAACGGTACGCAGATAGACCATCTGCAAGTATCCTATGCCAATGACGATGCTTTCGAATGGTTCGGCGGAACGGTCAATGCAGAATATCTGGTGGCCTATCATTGCTGGGACGACGACTTCGATACAGACAATGGTTACAGTGGTACGTGCAAGCATCTCTTGGGTATCCGCCATCCGCGAATAGCCGACATCACAGGTTCTCATGCCTTCGAATGCAGCAACAACGGTACAAACAGCCCGGCCACTCCCACCACAGCCGCCACCTTTGAAGATGTCACGATCTATGGTCCCGCCTCGGGAGACGCTTCATTCGTAAACCGTCCCGACTTCATCAATGGCGGCGGACTGCGGCCGGAGAATGAAAGTATGTTGGGATTGTTCGGTTCGGCACTGTATCTGGGGACCAATACGTCAGTAACTTTCCGGAACTGCCGGATCAACGGATATCCGTCGGACATAGAAGGGACACCTGCCGTAATGGAAAATGTAGTGTTCAGTGAAAAGGAAGAAATCAACTATCCGGAGTGGACAAAAGGATGGTGTAACTTTAATCCGCAGGAAACGGAGTATTGAATTCACCGGAATGAGGTGAATCAAAACCCTTTTCACCTCTGTGTTACTCTGTGTCCTCTGTGGTGAACCTCGGCACACTTCCTGCGGGTTTTGACATTCTGTCAAAATGATACTTCAATCCTCTCAGATTGCTTTCTTTCGGCCCGTCATAAAGCCGCAGGACTAAAATCGCCTTCTATAGCGATCGCTGTTTTTACTTTTATCACCCGAACAGCCGATGGACGAACAAGATAACACCGTTTCTGCAAAAAGCAGGACCCATAGACGGGAATTGCCCCAAAGATCCGTTTCTTTGTCATTTCCACTTCATTCGTTCCGGAGTAGCAACCAGGAGAATTCCACTCTCTTTTGGAGCTCCGATCGGAAACAATAAGAGTAATCCGGAAAAACATTAGGAGATATTTCAAAAAGAAGTAAGCATTTGCCCCGAAAGAAGTAAGCATTTTCGGCAAATGCTTACTTCTTTTTCCAGAAAGCCCGACTCTATTCTCTCAACACCCCGGCTTTCGGAGCCTTCAAGCCCGGCTTTCCAGCTTCCAAAGCCCCTTTGAGGAAGGCTTCTTCTTCCGGATCTATCAAAAAAAAGAAATGCGCTGTTTGGCAAACAGCGCATTTCATATCTTTTAGAAAGCGAAATAGAATAAATTCTATCAAAACGATTGATAACTGGAGTTATCGTTTCCGGCTACTGCCATACATTCCATCTCGATCAGCCAGGTAGGGCGGCACACGGCAGCGGCAACGAACTGTATGGGTATTTGCGGAAAGCGTTCGGCAAACATAGCCCGGACAACCGGATAATCGGAAGCGTCACGAAGATAGACTATTATTTGCGCCACATCGGCAAAACCTGCCTTACCTTCTTCAAGCAACTTCTCCACATTCTCCCACATCCGCCGGGTCTGTTCCCGGACATCGCCTACATGAACCACTTCACCGCGATGATCGATACTCGCCGTACCGCTGATAAAGAGATGACGACGGTCGCCATACTCTACGGAAGTTCCCCGTTCGAAAGTCACTCCATACAAGGCTGTCGGGCTGAGGTGAGACAGCGCATGCAGGTAAGTCACCTGTCCCGGCTGCAATCCTTTCACCGCATAGGCATCGAGCAGCACATGTATCTTCGGATCGGCATGCCGCCCCTCTATGCCGGTACTGGCTATATAATGGGTCGATTCGGTCAGTCCCTGCCCCAGAAAGTTTTCACGGCGTGCCTTGACAATGCCGGCATAATTCACATCCACGTTCTGCACAAAGATCCAGGTACGGATGCAATCGGAAGCCAGCGTACAGCCTTTTCCGGTCAAATCGGCTTCGTAAGATTTTAACAAGGTTTTCATCTGCTGCTCCGAATTACCGCAAGGCACACCCGCACCGGCTGTCCAGTAATGCTTATAAGCGGCGTTCCGTTCGGAGGTCAGATAGACCCACAAAGCAATCTTACTTCCATCCAACGGAGGCTGTTGCACGACCGAGACAGCATACGATGGCTCTTCCTGCAAAACAGCTTGCAAAACCTCCCACTGATTGGCGGCATCACTCAGGAAGTAACGGCAAAACGCCGGCACCATTCCCCTGAGTTTTATCTTCCTGCCCAATGTCTTATGATATGCTTTGCAAATAGCCGTCAGCTGCTCTTCATAACTCCCCGCTTCCGGATCGACATGAAACATCAGATGCGCCTCCTTCGTTTCTCCCTCACCCCCAAAAAGGGAATATTCAACAGTAGTCTTTAAATACTCTATTCTATGTTTTCTGTATTCCATACTCTTACTCGTCTTTTATTTCACTTTAACTCGCTCCTTCGACATCAGCCCTTTGGCTATCTCCCGTTTGTCCCATTGCACCGGAGCGGATACAAACTCAGGAACATTATACGAATAGATCAACTGATCGTAGAATATATACGGATCTTGCTGAGGCAACAGGAAAGGCTTCCCGATACGCCCCTGCTCGTCCACCGAAGCGATATAAAGGCGGGTGTACAACCCGTCACCTCTCCGGCTGCTGAACACAAACCAATGTGAATTGCTGCTCCAGTTGTGATAACTTTCCGTGTCGTCACTGTTCACCTCCTCCAGGTTGCGATAGGCTCCGGTCTTCAAGTCCAGCAACCAGAGATCGGCCTCTTTGTGCCAGATGGAGAAATTCCCATAATCGGAAAGCGTGAACATCAGATACTTTCCGTCGAACGAAGGTTTGGGGAAAGAGATACTTTTGTCCAGCGTGCGGGCTGAGATCAACGTATCGATCCGTTCGCCAAATGTTCCGTCTTCCGGATGGAAAGCAATGCTGCACAAGCTGTATTTCACCTCTTTATATCGGGCAGGCATCTCTTTCTGCTCCGCCGAACAGAAATAAAGTGTCCGTCCGTCGGGCGAGAAGGCGGGAAATGTTTCGAATGCGGCGGTACTCAGCAGAGGAGTAGTCAGTATCCGATGTGACTGCGGATGGTAAACTACCACATCCGAAGCCTGATCAAAAACCTCGATAGGCTTCTTCCCTCCCAGATGGAAAGTCTGGTTGGTCCGGTTCACCGAATAAGCGATGTATTCGCCCGAAGGATGCCAATAAGGATAAACACAGGCAGAAAGCTGTCCGTCAGCCTTTGTATCGAGGAACTCGCTCTTTCCACCGATGGTCATCACCGTGGCTCCGTGTCCGCCTCTGACATGCAGGCTGGACGGATCGGGGTTCGTCTGATTGAAAGCATGGCAATTGACGCAGGCGGCCGTCACCTGAGTATTCTCAAACAAAGGAGTCTGGCGAAACGTAGAAAGTTCGCGCTCATAAATACCCATCTTGCTGTATATTTCGTATCCCGGCGCAAGCAGGCGGTACACCAATCCGTAATCAATGGGAAACGGGCTGATATAGAACGGGAAAGACCGATACGCTTTCCATTCTCCGTTTTGACGGATACATACTTTCACTTCAAGGCTGTCCCCTTTATTGTTCTCCAGCAACTCGCTCCATTTTCCGGCAGGGATCTCCACAGATTCTCCGCTTGTCCGGATGGGATCTCCTTTCTTTCCGGAAATCACGACATCTACCGCCTCCGCCCCATCGGCAGTCACACGGAAGTTGAGCGGTGCAATGGTAGCGGGAATCGTTACCCCCGCATAGTCGGGCCATATCGGAGGAAGTGCATCTACCGGAACGGGCGATACCACCTTTTGCCGGCAGGAAACCACTGTTAATGATAACAGCAGGATACCTAAACACTGTTTTATCTTATTCATAATCTTTTATCTAAAATGTACATAGAACCAGTAAGTATCTCCAAACCGGGGTGCCAACGCCTCCTCAGACCGTGTAGAAGTGTAAATGCGCGCATACTCCCGCAACCGCTCTCCTGTCTCCCGGTTAATCTTCCAGGGGATTTCCTCTCCCGGCGTATGCTTCTGCATACTCCAGCCAAACAGCAGTGCCTCCTGATAACTCTTCGGTATCGAGCGGTAGCCCAGTTTCTCTCCCAAAGGATAATAGTGAACGAATCGTCCCATGTCTTTCTTCAGCAGGGTTATGCCCATCAGATATTCATAGGCCATCCGGTTCTCCGGATTTGCCTGCAACAACAATGACAACGTCATCTCCGGTTCTGCCGGATTGAAAAACAGGTCGGTTTGCGGGGTGAGTTTTCTCAGGCGTCCGTACTCGGGATGTGCATCGATCCGCGCCTTATCGTCCAGACAAGCCAGCATCTCCGTAGCCCAGTCTTTATAAAAAAGGGTATGTTGCAGGATACGCAGATATTTGCCTGCCACTTCATATCTTCCGTTTATCAGATTTGTTTCGGCAAGCCGCTTAAAACAGCGGACACTCTTCTGATAATCGGGGATGGCCTCCATCGCTTCAAAGACAAGTTGTTGGGCTGTGTTCACCATTCCCAGGTAATAATAGGGTTCGGCAGCTACCAAAGGAATTGTAAAGTCATTGACAAACGACATGAACAGCCCCTCTTTTCCACGCTGGCGATAGTGAAACATGCGGTCGGCCAATTGCCCCTTCATCCCTAAGGCAAGGTTAAGGCAGGAAACCGCCATGGGAGTATCGGGCAATTTCTTCCCGGCCAGGGCAATGATACCGTCCCAATCCTGCATACGTACGTGATAGTCATAGGCCATTACTGCCTCTTTATTCATCGCGATGCTGCGCTTGCCAAGGAGATTCATGGCCAACAGCATCAACAGGAACTGCCCCGTAAGGGCCACAACGTAACGTCCCCGGGTAATCTTCCCGGACAGGCGGGCTACTAACGGTGGAACCAACACGAGAGCTATCCAGGCAATCACTTGTACTTTCGGAAAGAATAAAGGGAAACGATAACTTCCGATTCCCCACAACAAGCGGTCCATCGGATAAGGAAACAACCACCGGGAGGCCCAGATTGTGACTCCGGCAACAAGAATCGCTCCGCCTGCCGGAAGCCATAAGGAAGAGTGCTTCGTGCCGAAGCGCCAAAACTCAACCATCAAAGCCAGCGGGATGAACAACCAGGCACAACCTCCGGCCAACATATAGAGTACCGGAATGCCTGCCCAAAGGGAGATACGGCGTACGACAGGATTGAAAATACAGGTATATCCCGCAACTGCCCCCAACACCATGCAAGCGGAAAGGACTCCCGAAAGGAGATAGTTCTCGTCACAAAGAAGAATAAAGAAACACAAAGAGGGCAGCAAGGTAAGCGGATACCACAAAGAGCACTCTCCCATACGTCCGGCAATAAATGCAACCAAACGTTGCATGCCCCACAATACACCTGCTAAGACAGCAGCTCCCGCCCACGAATAATAATAAAACTGAGTGAGGAAATTACCTAAATAATCCGCCACTCCACCGGGATGGGATGCCCGTTCGACAAAATACCCGGACGTGAAAAGAAACATCTGGAACTGTTCCTGATAGTGCAGATGATAAGGATAATATACTCCAAAGAAGATAAAGACACCTGCTCCCAACAGGATGGAGAGAAGCAGGTTCACTCTCTTGACGTGCTTGTTTTTCATATTCGCTAAATTGTGCCCAAAAGTACAAAAAGTTTGGAAAACAATCTAACGAAAGGGGAAACAATGCGTTTATCCGCCCAACAGCTCAATGCACATACGCCCGTTATGATAAGGGCATTTCCAGAATCCGGCTTTGTCATCATCCCGGTTGACAGTGCCGTCGGCCCGAAGGCTCCAGAACCATTCACCGTGGACATCGTCAATCAGATGTTGCCTGATGAATCGCCAACAGACCACGGAACGCTGTAAAGCTTCGCAATCACCGAAATAGCGGAACAGGTTATAGTATCCGGCTACGGTTTCGGCTTGTACCCACCAATGACGGTCGCCATCCACATGTCCCGTAGCGAGGTTCTTTTCATACACCATTCCTCCCTCGGTAGTGAAACCTTCGGATGCGGCCGCAGCGATCTTCTTCACAACAGGTTCCACTTCGGCAAGGAGTTCGGCGTCTCCCAGTATGCGGGCAGCTTCGTGCAACAGCCAGGAGGCTTCAATATCATGCCCATACGAAATAACGGCATATTTACTTTGCCAGTCATCATCAAAAAAGAGTCGCAGGTGGAATGTATCGTTGTCCAATATCTTCTGCATAAAAAGTTCTATCAGGTTACGCAACTGCCGTTTCAGCCCCTCGTCTTTCCAAACCCGGTATAGGTTGGTATAAGGCTCAAGGATGTGCAAATGGGTATTCATCGTCTTGCGTTCATTGGCATCTTTTTCGCTAAGGCGCATATCGGCTATCTCGTTCCACTCCCGGGTAAGCGCTTCACAGTAACCGTTCTTTATTTGGTCGAAGCTATGGGACTCTATGTCATTGAACAAACGGACGGCATACTCCAATGCTTCCGGATCTCCGGTGGCCCGGTGATATTCGCTCAGACCATAAATGGCAAAACCGATGGCGTAAATCTGTTTTTTGGTGTCCAATGGCCCACCCCTGTAATCAAGAGACCAATAAACTCCTCCGAACTCCGGATCATAAAAACGGTCGATAAGGTAACGTTCAGCCCAGGTTGCCATCTCTTTGTATTCTTCTTTGCCCAACAGGCGGTAAGCGGCAGAGTAGGTCCACAGAATACGTGCATGCAGAATGGCTCCTTTCTCTGCCTGAGGCATCCGTTCTTCCTGTCCGGTGATACATCCGTAGAATCCACCGTTTTCTTGATCCACCATCCGTTCCATCCAGTAGGGAAGGATGTGGGTGGTGAGTTCTTCCAGCATTTCCTGTTTAAGAATCTTGTCCATAGTATTTTGAATCATGATTGAGCAATTTGTCTTTTCTTCTCCAATTCCGAGGTCACCTCTTTCATTCTCTTCTCCGACAGTGGGTACATGCTGATAAAGATAACAGACAGTACCGTCCCGACGGCCGGCATCCAACTGAGAAACATCTTAATTCCGTGAATGGCTTCTACACTCTGCACCTCGTTGGCACGAAATCCGAAGTAAGCCAGTAGCCAACCGGTCAATGCACTTCCTATGGCCCATCCGAACTTCTGGCTCATGGACGAAGAGGAAAAGATCAGCCCCGTAGCCCGGTTGCCTGTTTTCAGTTCGGAGTAGTCGGCACAATCGGCGTACATCGACCAGAGCAAAGGGAAGATACTTCCGGCACAAATGCTGATGAGTACCTGGAAGACAAAGATCAGAGCGATATCTCCTTTTCCGAACCAGTAAAAAATGACGGAAAGTATAGTAGCCAGGCTCATGGCTCCCATATATGTATTCTTTTTGCCAATGCGGTTGCTGACCGGTGCGGCAAGAATCACCCCCACGATATTGGCAGCCTGCCCCACCGCTAAGTAAAGCCCGCTCAGCACAAAAGAGACCCCGAAGAGGGAGACTGTTGAATAATCCTCTTCTACCACAAAGTACTTAAAATAATAAACCGTAGCTCCGTCACGGATGGAGTTGAAGACCAGAGCCGCCACTCCGGCACCCAGCAAGATCCACCACGGGCGGTTGTGAAGCAGATCCCTCAAGTCATCTTTCAGAGAGCCCTGCACTTCCCGGATCGGTTTCACCCGTTCACGCGTCAACGCAAAACAGAGATAGAACAGAACCGCACACATCACAGCGATCACCACTACACTCAACATCCAGCCACGCTGTTCATCCTCCGCACCTCCAAACAGATTTACCATCGGCATGAACAGCAACAAAGCGATGAAACTGCCGATATAGGCAAAAGTCATGCGATAGGTGGACAACGTGTTCCGCTCTTTCGGATCGGGACTCATCACTCCCAGCAGAGAAGCATAAGGCACATTGATAGCCGAATATACCATCATCATCAAAGAATAGGTGATGTAGGCATAGACAAGTTTTCCCGTATCGCTCAGTTGCGGAGTGGTGAAGGTAAAGATACCTATCAGCGCAAAGGGGACAGCAAGATACAGCAGGTAAGGACGAAACTTGCCCCAGCGGGTCTGGGTACGGTCGGCAATCACTCCCACAATAGGGTCGAAAGCCGAATCCCACACCCGGGTAATCAGAAACATGGTTCCTACCGCAGCGGCCGGCAGCCCGAACACATCGGTGTAAAAAATCATCAGATAAGAACCGAACAGTTTCCAGAACATGGATGAAGCCATATCGCCCAATCCGTAGCCGATCTTCTCTTTCAGTGTAATCATAGTGGTCATTCTATTCTTGGTTTTCTTATTTCATCAGTTTCAGGTTCCGCTCAATCAGGTTTTTCAGTACCTCCACCGAAGCCGAGGAACAAAAACCGTCCTGAGGGGTATGCAGGCAATAGTCCACCAACCGTTCGACAGTCGAGGTGGCCACGTGCATCCGGGTATCCGACGAGGCATAGTAGATAAACACTTTCCCGTCATCATCGGCTATCCAGCCATTCGAAAAGAGTACATTCGATACATCACCGACGCGCTCTTCTCCTACCGGAGCCATAAAGTAACCTGCCGGAGAGGCTATCAGCCGGGTAGGGTCTTCCAACGAAGTCATATACATATACAGCACATACCTCAGTCCGGCGGCACAATTGCGTACCCCATGAGCCAGGTGAAGCCATCCCTGAGGGGTCTTGATGGGATGCGGTCCCTCACCGTTCTTCACCTCTTTGATGGTATGATAATAGCGTTTGTCGATAATCTTCTCTTCACTCACCTCTGCATGAGTCATGTCGTCAATCAGTGCCCACCCGATACCTCCTCCGCTACCGGTATCTATGAATCCGTCTTGCGGACGGGTATAGAGTGCATACTTTCCATCCACAAACTCGGGATGAAGCACCACATTGCGTTGCTGGCTCTTTGTTTTCAGATCCGGCAGGCGTTCCCAATTTTTCAAGTCTCTGGTGCGGGCGATACCGGCCGTGGCAGTAGCCGACGACAAGTCACTGGCAGGAGCATCATCATCATGCCGCTCGGCACAGAAGATGCCGTAAATCCAACCGTCTTCGTGGGCAGTGAGACGCATATCGTATACATTGGTTGCCGGAATCACATCTTCGGGCAAAGTCACCGGATATTCCCAGAAACGGAAATTATCAATGCCATTCGGGCTTTCGGCAACAGCAAAGAATGATTTGCGGTCGACTCCCTCTACCCTCACCAGCATCAGATATTTCCCCTCCCACTTAATGGCCCCGGCATTCAGCGTTGCATTCACGCCGATACGCTCCATCAGGAAAGGGTTCGTCTCCTCATTCAGATCGTATCGCCAAAAGACAGGCGTATGCGCAGCGGTCAGCACAGGATAACGGTAACGCGTTATCACTCCGTTTCCTTCTTCTATCGGTTCGTTCCTGCGTGTTAACAGTGCTTCATGCCCGGAGAGCAATTTAGCAACTTTATCATTAAACAGACTCATAATGGACAGTGTTTTTATCGTTATTTATTTGATTTTCTATTTATAAAGGTCTTTCACGTCCGAGACAAACAAAGTTTCCGGCTCACGGTAGAACTTCACAAAGTCATCGGCAGACACCTGCCCGGGATAAGGAGCATAATAGTGATTCACCCGTTCACGTGCATTGCGCCATACCAGCACATAACTGATAGGGTACTTGCTGATTACCGGATAGAGTGTCTGTGTCCACCAGGTAGAATCGGGAATAGCTTCGAAACCGGTTTCAGTGATGGCGATAGGCTTATTGTGCGACTGCCCCACTTCTGTCAGGATGGCAAGTGACTTATCCAGTTGCTCCATATACTGCGTCCGGTCGAACTGATAGGTGTCAAAGCCCACCAGGTCGATGATGTCATCTCCCGGATAACGTTCCAGATAAGCTGCCGAATCCTTTGGTTCCGATCCCGGGGAATAAGCATAAAGCAAGTTCTTTACTCCTTTGGCATGCATACGTTCATACGTCATCCGCCAGAGGGCTTTGTATTGTTCAGCCGTACAAAGATTTTGTCCCCACCAGAACCAGCTTCCGGTATGTTCGTGCCAGGGACGGAAAAGAACCGGTATCTTTGTCCCGTCTTCTGTTTCCAGAGTATTCATAAAGGCCGCAACGGCATCGAGCCAACCCACGAACTTGGTGTGATGTGTTCCACCCGGAAGTATGGAGGCAACGACCGTCGTGTCACTCACATCCCATGCGTCTTTGCCGGTCGACGGATTGTCGAGGTGCCAACTGAAAGAAACCATTCCTCCACGCTTGTACTGGTTAATCGTTTCCTGCCGTATTTTACGGAACTGCACATGATCCAGACTTTTCTCACCTTCCAATTCTATATGTCCCAGATCGAACGACATAACCGCAGGATAGTCACCGCACACACTTTTCACATCACTGCGCCCTTCGTCACCTTCCCAGCCCACACCGTAAAGCGGATCGTCATGGTGACCGAACATGAATCCTTGTCCGGGAATCTGCCGGAGATTATTCAATAAGTTCACCGTTTCCGCTGTACGCAGGGTATCAGCAACTGTTTCCGACCCCGTTTTCTTTCCCGAAGGAGAACAGGCGCCCAATCCTGCCATCAGCAGTGCACCTGTAGCCAATATCTTTATTCTCTTAATCATAAATCGTTTATTTAACAATGAATACTTCACAAAAGTAGGAGGGATTCCCCCCGGAAACAAGTACAATATTATCCAATACTGGTATTATCATTCATCTCCCCTTATTGTATTTCTCTACAGCCAGATAAAAAGCCTGAATGTTATCAAAAGGTACTTCGGGCGGAGTGTCGCAACCGGTAGAGATAATAAAGTTAGCGTATCCGCCTGTACAGCTCAGAAGTTCTTCTGTCTGCGCGAAAACTTCTTCGGGAGTTAACATCCTGAATACGCCCACAGGGTCCAGATTCCCCATCACCCATACATCCGAAGGGCACTCGCGGAGAGCGGCAAGCATATCCGCTTTATTACCGAAATGATATCCTTGGGCACCGGTAGCCAGCATAGCCGGAGTACAATGTCCCGTATTACCGCAATTATGCAGGATAACCGTAAACGAATCGTCCTGCACGGCATCGATAATGCGTTTCACGTAGACAGACGAATATTGCAGGCAATCTTCATTCGAAAGAAGCCCCGCAGCCGGTTCCGCCATAATGACCCCGGCTACCCCAGTCTCCTTAATAGCAAGACAATAGCGGAGAATGAACTCCGTACATTTTTCAAGCAATAGCCGGGCTGTTTCGGGTTCTGTATAAATAGCCATCATGATTTCCGTCATATCATACAGACGTCCTGCCAAAGAGTAAGGACCGATACATCCCGCCAGCACGGGCTTATCTATCCCTTTTGACGCCAGGCGGTCGGCCTGCAAGTATTGAGGCACACGCCCGGATTCAAGTGAAGGAACCTGCAAGGCCTCTACATCTGCATATCCGGCAAGCAGGCGCCCGGACACGCTGGGTACTTCATTTGAAGACATACTGAGTTGTGCTCCAAAGGCTTCTGCCTCTACTGTAAGATCCATAATGGTGGTACAAGCCACCGATTGCGGAAAACATTCATTCAAGGCACGGATGGCGTGATAATGGATTTCTCCGTCCGTTACGGCATCCAGCACCCGTTTACCCAGTAACTCGATGCCCGGATGGGTCATGATGGGCATTGCCACCCGTTTCTCTGATACTAATTTATCTTTTATATATTGTGACAGTTCCATAGCATTCTATCTTTTTAGTTTATTTCTGTTTTTATAGCAATCGGCTTTGCCGCACAGTTCGCATCCATATTTCCACTTGACCATGCGGGGACCATAAGCAAGAATACCGCTGACCGACTTAATGGGTGACATCAGGGAAGAATCACTCAACCGAATCCCACAAGGAGATTCGGGCAGGCAACTGAAAAGTAACTGTTGCTGTGTGACATGCCACCCGCAATAACCGGGACTGTAAGGATGGCTCACCCCATAGCCTAAAGCGAACATCTGTGTTTCCACCTTCCGGCACACCTCACGGACGACAGCTTCGGCAATCGCCGAACCATAGGCATCCAGAAGAAACTCCCGCAGAATGTCACCCCGGGCGCACGTTTCATGCTGAAAAGCCTCAAACTCACGCCCCGCAGTGGCCACAAAGAGCGCATAGCCCGCAGCATCTTTCAGATAGGGAGTAATAACGGCTCCCGTCTTCAGGCAAATCCCATTCACTCCCACTTCGCAAGTACCGGCCGGTTCGGAATCGAACAGAATATACAGAAACCGGGGAATACAAATGCCGGCAATCTCTTCTTCGAGTGCACGGCACATTGCCCGCATCTCTGCGTCGGGCACGTAACCGGCACCCATCGAAAGACTGATGTCCTCCGGATCGAGCCTCAACGAGGTGAAAGGCAGGCATCCTTCAACGATATGGGGATTCATAAACATGTTCAGCAGGCGTTTATCAACTTTTTAGCCATGATTACGGCTGCATTGGCATTACTGGTATAGGCATCGGCACCGATAGACCTGGCAAAAGCATCGCTGACAGGCGCACCTCCCACCATCACCTTCACTTTTCCCCTCAATCCGGAGGTTTCAAGGGCATCGATTACCTCCTTCATATAGTTCATGGTAGTGGTGAGCAACGCGGACATACAAATGATGTCTGCCTTGTTCTCCAGTGCCGCAGAGATGAATTTGTCACTCGATACGTCTACTCCCAGGTTGATGACTTCAAATCCACACCCTTCAAACATGGAGGCGACCAAGTTCTTACCGATATCATGCAAATCTCCCTTGACCGTACCAATCACAATCCTGCCGATGTACGAATCGGCCTTCCCCTGCATCAGTGGTTTGAGTATATCGAGGGCACCACGCATGGCACGTGCGCTCATCAGGAGATTCGGCACAAACACCTGTCCCGATTCAAAACGTGCACCGATGGCTTCCATGGCCTTGATCATATATTCATTGATGATCTCCTGAGGTGCAACTCCTTCGGCAACCGCTTCTCTGGTAACGCTGACTGCCTGTTCCAATTTACCCGCCAAGATGGCTTCATATAATTCATTGAGGTTATTCATGGCATTTATCATTTATAAGATTAATAATGTATATATACGTACTCTTTCCCAACGAACCTCTGACATAGATTCATTGCATTGATGTATCCTCATCCGGCAACAGTTGCCGGCCGATTTTCATATTGTCAATAATTATAGCCCCGCAAACGGTCCTCAGCGGAAATCCTTTAAAGCATCGAACATCGCAACTACATTCTCGACGGGAACATTGGCCTGAATGTTATGGACGGCATTAAAAACAAACCCTCCGTCACGTCCCAATATCTCACACTGCTCCTTTACATGGCGACGTATCTCATCCGGAGTGCCGAAAGGCAGTATCTTCTGCGTGTCGACCCCTCCTCCCCAGAAAGTCAGCCGGCTGCCGAACTCCTCTTTCAACCTCCGGGAATCCATGTCTTTGGCATTAATCTGAACCGGATTGATAATGTCGAATCCGGCTTCGATCAGCCCGGGCAAAATGGGAATGATAGCTCCGCAAGAGTGCTTGAATATTTTCCAGGTGGTATGCTGATGTATCCAGTCGTTCATCCGCCGATAGTGCGGCAACCAAAGTTCGCGGAAGGTATCTATGGAACAAAACTGCGACTCTTGTGAACCGAAATCTGTACCACATGTCAGCACCACCTCTATTTTATCTCCGAGTGCAGCCCAAAGTTTCTCATAATTAGCAATGGCAATATCAATCTCTTTCTCAAATACCTGATGCAGATAATCCTGCCGCATGGCTGTAGACATATACCACTCCACCACACTCCGGATCCCCTTCGGCTGCTTCAGCCCCATACCGGGAACAAAAGCAACGTCTCCCAAGGCTGTGCCTCCGAAACTGGCCACGACGGCCCGGCCGGTCTGATATGCTTTATCTGTCTCCGAACGGTAATAAGCCAGATCTCCCTCCGTCAGCAATCCGAACTCTTCCACATTGTCTTCCGGATTCAGCTGTTCTTCGTCAATGGGGTGCTGACGCTCGATGGCATTAATAAAATAGCATCCTTTAGGCATCACGGCACTGGGGGGATAGCTTTTATCTCCTCCGGCATACACATAAACATCTCCTTGAGCATCGGGAGTAAGATCCATCGCTTCAGGTACCAACACCAGTTGTCCCCAAGGTGTTGTCTGTTCACGCATACGGGTTACATCCAGATCGAAAATATCTTTAGGGCCTCCTATACCGATACAGTCCACACCGATCTTTTCAGCCAGTTCCGCATCTACTTCCCCTAACATTTGGAAGGCATCCACAATCTTTACCGGCCGGGGTTCCAGCCCATAATAATTCCTCAATGCTTCTACAATGCGGCAATGAATGCCTGTAACCGCTGTTGCACCGAAATCGACCGGTACACTACCTGTATTCCGGTGATTGAGCGCACTGCGCACTTTATCTCTTGATCCGTTCATAGCATTTACATTTTAAAAGTATATTTTCGGTTTATCTCAAATTCCTGCTGACAGGCAATGTCTTCGGAAGAGCCTCCTGCCATGACTGTAAAACGTCCCGGTTCCACGGCCCATTCACCGTCCCGCATATACAGGGCCAACGACTTCTTGTCGAGAGTAAAAGTTATTTCCCGGGTCTCACCTGCTTTCAGGCGTACACGGCTGAAAGCACGCAGCTGTCTGTCAGGGGTTGTAAAGCTGCCGACTTCATCCCGCAGATAAAGCTGCACCACTTCGTCACCATCCACTGTACCCTGGTTGCGTACAGTTACCGATACATCTACCCGGCAGTGATTGCTTTCTTCACTCACCCGAACCTTCATGCCGGTATAGGAGAACGTCGTATAGCTAAGGCCATAGCCAAAAGGATAACGGGGAGTACCCGCCTCTTCTATATAGCGACTGCGATTTCCCTTACGTTTCGTATTATAGTATACCGGAAGCTGTCCGACCGAACGCGGAACGGAAAGTGTGAGACGACCTGCCGGATTGTAATCGCCAAATAGCACATCTGCCACAGCATTTCCTCCCTGCATACCCGGATACCAGGCATCAAGAATTGCATCTGCTTCCTGAATGACTCCCTCCATCAATAACGGGCGCCCTTTGATCAGGACCAATACCATCGGCTTGCCCAATTTGCGAACCTCTTCCAGCAATTCCAATTGTCTGCCCATAAGATGAAGTGTGGCACGGTCATATCCCTCTCCACTTTCCATATCACTGACCCGGTTTGCAGAGACCTTGGCAGCTCCTGTCTCTTCATATTCCGAAGAAAAATCCCGGGCACTCGATCCTCCTACTACCATCACCACGACATCGGCACTACGGGCAGCCTCTATGGCATCGGCAAATCCGGTACGGGAAGAATCCCGCACGGCACAACCTTTGGCATAAAGCACACGGGTGTCTTTAGAAACTTTTTGTCGGATGCCCTCCAGAACAGTCACCACAGAACCGTCTGCCTGAGGGGCTGTATAGTCACCAAGCATATTATAACCATTATCGGCATTGGGACCTATGACGGCAAGGGTACGAATATCCTTCTTCAACGGTAACAGCTTGTCTTCATTCTTAAGCAGAACGATCGACTGACGGGCAACTTCACGAGCCAGTCCGATATGCTCGGGAGAGGCAACCAGTTGTGCCGGACGCTTATCATCAACAAACGGAGCATCAAACAATCCCATGTGGAATTTGAGAGATAATATGCGGCGTACCGACTTATCTACTGTCTCCATAGCGACATCTCCTTTTCGAACTGCGGCAACCAGTTGTTCCGCATATACATTCGTCCCCAGGTCACTATCCACCCCGGCATTCACAGCTTTCACGGCTGCTTCATAGTCACTGCCTGCAACTCCGTGTTCCCGTAATCCGCCAATAGCATACAAATCGGACACGACGAAACCTTTGAATTGCCAACGGTCTTTCAAAATATCTGTCAGCAAATAGCGGCTTCCGGTACACGGATTACCGTCTATTTCATTATACGAACTCATCACCGACAATGCTCCTGCCCCTACAGCTTCACGAAAAGGAGGGAAAATAGCTTCTTCCAGTTCACGTTCGCCCAGATGGGCAGTACCTCCGTTATGTCCCCCTTCGGTCCAGCCATACGAGGCAAAATGCTTGAGAGTGGCAATTACACTTTTACGCCCCCTTAGTGTGTCCCCTTGAAAACCGCGTACCAAAGCAGCTCCCATCACTCCATTCAGATAAGGGTCTTCTCCGTAAGTCTCTTCCACACGTGACCAACGCGGATCGCGGGCTAAATCGAGTACCGGTCCATAACCGATATGCGCTCCCTGAGCACTTGCTTCGGTTGCAATAACACGCCCCATCTGCCTGATCAGCTCCGGATTCCAGGTACTGGCCTGACCAATGGAAGTGGGAAAAACGGTTGTACCAATCGCCATATGTCCATGAGGGCATTCTTCTGCCAGGAACAACGGAATGCCCAAACGGCTATGCTCCATGACAAAAGCCTGAAGACGGTTGGAGGCGCGGGCAGCCAATGAAGGATTGAGCCCGGTATGCAGCGTGCGCTGTGTCCATGGATCGGCCCGCATAAAGCCCCAGAGTGCCCCGATATGATATTCGCTGATTTCCTTTTCCAACCGTGCAGTCAGGCGAATTTCCTCTCCCACCCGTTCGTACATCGGCCATCCCAATGAAGTAAGCATCTGGCCTACCTTTTCTTCCAGCGTCATCTGTGACAGAAGGTACTCCACACGCTCTTCTACCGGAACAGAGGGGTTTTCATAGGTATCCATCTGCCCGTTCTTATTCAGATCATAAAAAAGGAGCCGCGTTGCTTTATCTTTTTTCTTCCCGAACGTATCCTTGCCATGGATCGGGCATACGGGAATCACTCCCAGCAACAGAATACACAGTAATTTTATTTTCATTGTTTCTGAATTATCTGGTTAATATCATTTACCGTCTCTCTAATCATATACACTGTCGAATCCGTTGCATAAACCGAATTCAGCCCTTGTTCTTCCTGCCCCGGATCTCCCATGTAGTCATCTCCTTTTTGCCAGAAGAGGTGGCGGGGTTGTGCAAATCCACCCCATGCCCAGAAATTACATCCTTGAAAAACGCCTTTCCCGACAGCATGCTTTTTGACGATATCAAACACTTTCCTATAATAAAGGTCTCGTTGGACAGTCGGACTGTCCGAGGCAAACTTTACGCTGTCTCTCGGCAAACCGAACTCTTCAAGCACCAACGGCTTGTTTATCTTATGGGCCTCTTGGGCATGTATGTCAATATAAGAGCAAGTATTCTTTATGGCCTGTCCAAGAGTTCCCGGAATATCTTTCTTATCGATCCATCCCCAATTGTTCGGCCAGATATGAATCGTGGCATAATCGATATTGGCATCGGCATGAATGGAAGTCCAAAGTGAAAGATCTCCTTCACAACCGACCATTCCCTCCGATCCGACCGAGACCAGATGATTAGGGTCCAATGATTTAATAAGTGCCGCACAATCCGCAATCCACGCCGCAAAGCTTTCCTTATTCTCCTCACCGAACGGACGGGGCTCATTTCCTATCTGCCAGGACATGATCGCAGGATCTTCACTGTATTTCTTTCCCGTGTACCGGTTGACACGATTCACGACGTGGGTAACATGATTCCGGAACAGACGGTGTGCTTTTTCAGACTTAGCGTATTGTGCCACATAACCGGAGAAAGCATCCCATCCGGCTATATTCGGCATCGGTACCTCACCGTGTCCCGCCCAATAAAGGTATTGGGAATATCCGCCCGACCACTCCCAACTATTGTTCAGAAAAAGCACGGCATACATATCCCGTTTGCCCAACTCCGATAAGAAATAATCGAGTCCGTCGAAAATAGTATCGTTATATACGCCTGCTTCTATCTGAAGCGCAGGTTCAGCTTTTGTCGGAATACCATCTTTTCCGTCGGCCCCGACAAGAACACGCAGGTTATTGATTCCATGGGCTTTCAGGTGATCGAGTTCACGAAGCAACCTTTCACGATTTCCCCCCTGCCCCTGTGCCCCCAATATGGCTCCATACCAAAAATTGGTCCCAATATAATAGTAAGGTTTTCCATTCACCGTCAGACGCCCGTCTGACACACGGACAAAAGGATCGGAAGAAATCCGGGGAGAAGTACATGCCCCGAACACGACCAGCAAGGTCAGTAGTATACTCAATAGGGTTTTCATAATTATCAGATGTTTTATTTATAAGATTTTTTTCACTCTGTAACTGATATTGCAAAGATAAGCGTCGTCCGCATGTATACCTAATACTATCTTAGCATTCCATGATATTATTATAAGCAGGTTAAGGCCAAGTATAGAAATCGGGAATCTCATCTGCAAAAAGTACCAGGGAATCTTCCTTAAACCGGCAAAAATCGGTTGCAGCCGGATGTCCTTTATAAGGAGCAAACCCGGACCAGCTACACACATAGTTCAAAGCTACTCCTTCCGAACGCAGGATGGACAACAATTGCGTATACCACAACGAGTCACGGGTCTGTGTACCGGTCTCGGTAATGGCCGAAAGTTTTGCATGCTGCCGGGCATACTGAGTCAATATACGTGCTTTCAAAACAACCAGAGAAGTGTCTCCTCCATCCGGACGAAAATCCCAGTAATTATCCATTCCTACCACATCTACATATTCATCTCCCGGATAGCGTTCCAGGTATTCGGCTTCGGTAGCAAAGCCACAATCAGGAGAGAAAGCATACAGAAAGTTATGTACCTGCAGAGAGTCCCTGAGGTAAGTGACCGTAAACCGATATAATTCTTTAAACTCCTCAACCCGGCAATGATTTCTGCCCCACCAGAACCAGTTGCCATCAAACTCATGCCAGGGACGGAATATAATGGGAATCAATTCTCCGTTGTCGGCTTTTGCATTGTGGGCAAAGTCGGCAATGATTTTCAGGTCAGCCTTAAATATAGCATGATGGGAACCTCCCGGTAAGATATGGCGGACCACCCGGGTGGTATCATAAAAGTTTCCACCGGTCACCGGATTGTAATAATGCCAGCAGAATGTAATCACGTTACCTCGGTTATATGCAGCATGAAACTTCTGCCGGATGTAATCCGGGTCTTTTGTTTCCCAACTACGGGGATTTGTAAAATGAAGAAAATCAAAGCTGGCCAAAGCAGGATAAGTTCCCGTTACATCGTATGCGTCACATCGGTTCGCTTCATCCCGCCAGCGTGTGGTATCCGAGTCAAACCCATCCATTTCATAATTATGTTGTCCGTAAACAACCTGTTTCCCGGTCAGTTGGCGCAAGTTATAAAACAAAGCTGCCGTCCGTTCAGTCGCGCCTGAATCAACCAGCATCTGTCTGGTTTCTGTCAGCAAATTCCTTTGCGGGGGAACACAGGACAGGATGCAGACCACAGTAGCAATGTATATTCCAATTCTTTTCATTGATAATCTATTTGAATGATATCTGATACCTCACTTTCACAATCCCACCGTGATACGGAAGTCAGGCGATAATAATAAGTCCCTTTTAAAGGAGTTCCGTCAAAATCGAATCCATTATCGGCAAAGGTGCATGTATTTCCAGCTACAAACGTCACAAACGTACCTACCCCGACTGCAAAATCAGGAGTCTTAGCACGATAGATGCGATACATTTCCGCATTCTCCGTACAAGTCCAGTACATACGGTTATTATCGACTTGTTTTACCACCGGAGGTATCGGTTTATCATTCCCCTGTACTCCCGTCACCACTACCGTATGATTCCGGAACGGAGCAGAGGCCGGATAAAAGGAGGTATTGTGAGAATCGGAAGCAGAAATATAGTATTCTATTCCTTCTTCGGTAATCCCGGAAGCAGGCAACGTCAATGTGAAGACAGCTCTGACCCGGCGTTCAAACGGCAACTCTTTCCATACTTTATCTCCCGGTTTCCGATAGTGAAGTGTTCCGGATACAACTTCGGGCAACCGGTCTTCAACCACAGAAAACCGGATATGTAACGGAGCTCCCTTCATTACGGAAGTCACCGGAGAATTAATAACAATAACCGGTGCTTCACGATCTGCATTTCCAGCCGGACACCGGGCAGGTATTCCCAAAGGACTCTTATGCCCTTCAACATCCACCGTGTACACTGAATAGACAGCAACTCCATGAAATATATCCCGATAGCATGTCACACCGGCTGCCAATGTATCAATTTCTTCTCCATTACGACAAACAACAAAAGCCTTTGCCGCCGGTTCTTCATTACGCCAACTGACCAATGCTCCCTCACGGGTTCCCTTGGCTGTAATATGCGAAGGTGCCTGTACCCGCTGTTGCTTACGAAGTTGATTGATTTTCGCTACATAATTCTGTTTGACAAATCTATTCTGAGTACTCATGATATTCCCGTAGGACGAAATATCCTCGATACGATACAGGAAGCTGCGCGCCCATTCATCCATCTTTCCGGGTAAATCATCCCACCGATAAGCTTCAAAACCGGCATTCAACGCAATGTGGCAAGCAGCACCCTGAATACGCGCGCGCAACCGGGAAAGACGCAATCTCTGAAGTGCATCCGGAGTAACCGCCATACAACTATCAATGGTTTTCAATTGTGCTTCAGCTAATTTTTCCGCCCCGGCTATCACGTCAAAAGGTTGAAAACGAATATACAATGTATGAATACCCTTCAATCCGCTCACCGGAACCGTCAGCGTTCTCCAAGATTGCCACCCTTCCGTATTCTTTACCTCAAACCGGGCGATAACAGGGCCTTCCAGACGGTCCAGACAAACAGTGGCAACCCCACCCGAAGATGCAGAAGCGACCCGAACGGACATCCGCTCAGGACTATTACTAAAATCAACCGCAGGATACTCCAACCAGTCATCCGCCATAATATACCCTACACACTCACCACCTTCATCACAAGGGGCATTTTGGGTACCTTTCTTCTCTTTGTATCCGGTAGCTTCTATCTTTACGGTTTCTCCATTTTTCCCGATAAAAGCCATCGAACAAAGGTTCATCAACGGATAAGTATGCACCACCTGATTAAATCCGGGTGTTTCCTGACACTCGCCAAAGTCAGTGGCAAAAGGCTCGTTTTGATTGATAATACCGGTAATGGCATCGGCCGCATTTTTCCCGTAACTGGCACATGCAAAATCCCGATATACCTTCTCCGAAGAATCCAGTACTTCACGCTTATACCAGGGGGCCTTACTGATATACCACATTTTAGGAGAAATAGCATCGGCCAGTCTCCACGTCAGTGCATAAAAACCATTCATATTGGGAGAAGCATCTCCGAAGGCCCGGATGGTTTCCGAAAGATCCACATTATAAGGATAGTAATATTCAGAACTGTTAAAATCCCGTTCCAACCAGGGACATCCCCAGTATTCACGACTGCCATACACACTTCCCGGTTCGAACGCTGCCGAATAATAAGATATGGGAGCACAAATAACATCTTCGGGCAGACTATTCACTGATTCCGGGGTCAGTCCCCACCCCGATACAGCTATACGGGTAGAAGGCGACATCCGCTTCATCTCTTCATAGAATCCATCAAAAACTCTCCGCCAGCGGGCATAAAAAGCTTCATTCTTCTGACCCTCAGACTGGAAACAAAGCAGATAATCCAGTTCCGGATATTCACAGGCAATTTCTGTAACCTGTGCCTTAATTACTTCTCTATTATCCGGCTCAGTCTGATATTCCGGCAAGAGGACATCGATATCCAATCCTAAGCCTATTTTCACACCACGCAAATGTGCATAGGCGATCACCTTGCGGAATATAGTTGCTCCTTTCTCTTTGATCTGGCTATTCGTCAGCGTTTCATTATGTAACCCATAATCAGCTCCAAAATCATAGTCATCATAAATCCCGGATGCTCCAAAAAGATATTCATTGACATCCCATCCGGGGCAACACCATCCGTGTCCGGTCTTTATGGTAGGCATCCATCCACGTGACAAATGACCTTTATACTCAAAATTATGAAACAATTCATTATGCCCGCAAAACCCGTTATAGTTATGAATCATAATAAAATTCATCCGCATCCGCGCAGCCTGATCTATGATGTAACGCCAATCATCCCATGAATAAATCGTAGCCGATTGTGGAAAATTAGTCCAGGGAAGAAATCCGCGAACGGTCATTGTCGGCGTACGTTCATCCCGGATAAACGGTAACTTTGTCTGCGGCTTTTTTTTATCGGGATACACATCCCCGTTCATATAGAAACGCATTCCTAAATGATCCTCCAATAACCCATATACGCCATAAAGCAGTCCACTGGCATCCGCACCGGCAATAACCACCAGTTGCCTGCCTTTTTCCTTCACTGTCCGAATGACATACCCCTGTGCTCCGGGCACTGATGCCAGAGACAGCACTCCATTGTCTTTCCAAGAAGTCATCAACGGATGATCCAGTCTTATAAGCACAAATTCCGTTTTCCTGTCCGGCACTTCTCCATGTCCGACAGATAATAGCCGCCCGGACAACTGATAGTAATATCGTTGAAGCTCTGCTGCCGCATATTCTTCGACCGGTGTACCCGAAATAGCCAATAAAATCTGTGCTTTGATTGTCGATACTGTCATTGCCAGAATCAGAACAGCCAGCAGGTGATATGCCATTCGTTTCATTTCTATTTTATTTTATTTTCCAGATAAGTTTTAAGTTCATTGTATTCACGCCACACACGCTGGTTCAAAGAGCTAAGAACTCCCAGTTCTCCACGTGAATGAACCCGTTTCACATAAGTATCGAACATCTCTTTGATTGGTGCTGAAAGCAATAACCGGTATGCATCCGCATATTCCTGTGAAGCATCTATTTTCTCACCTTGCGCTTCTTTCTTCTTTAAGGTAAAAGCAGGTATCATAGCCTGATCCACCTCTCCCAAGAAAAGTTCAAAACGAAACATTGCTATGAAACGTTCCAGATTATCCCGCTGCTCCCCTTTTAACTTTTTCAATAATGATTCTCCGGAAGACACCAGTTCTTTCCGTATCCGCACATTATTTTCGTCCAGCAGTCCCCATTCCGGAGTATAGGCGTAAAACTCCGGCGAAGGCACATTCCACTGAATTTGTTTCCGATCCATTCCGGCAAGCAACGGGGTCATTTTTTTAGCCGCATCTTTTCCGAACTCCTCCGTCAGAAATCTGTCATACAACTGCTCCACACTTTCTTTGGCATCTTTATCCGAAGCAAAATGGGCAAACGTTCGGAAATTAAAACGAGGTTCCTCCGTACGCCAGTGGATAGCAACCACTCCGTCCAGATTCTGTTTAGCGGCAAGTTTCACATGTTCACGCATCATATGGACCCTTGGCTGAAAATGCCACAACTGGTGATCGCCTTCCAACCAGGGAACTGCCCATACATTACGGTTCCGGGCAATCTCTCCCAAAAACTCCGGTTGTGGACTTTTCCCCAGATCCGGATTGAGACAACTGAAAATAATATCTTTGGGCAAAGCTCTGTCCAATCCTTTCAGCAATGAAGGTAACTGATGTCCTCCCCCCCAGCCACCAAGGATCAATTTGGCATGCGAACCCTTTGATTTCAGATAATCATAAGTCAGTTTCATATATTCCAGCGCCCACACTCCGACAAAACGGGCCGATGAATCGGCCGCTTCCTCAAAGAAGCTTTCATTTTCCCGATAAGCACGGGCAAAAGGTGCATTCCGCAATGCTTTCTGAGTATCGACTCCCATAAACGAATGTTCATTCAGCCACATCCAGATGTAATCAATATCCGGATAAGCTTTCAGGATATCATCAATTGCAGCATAATGTATCTCGGCTGCTATCTGACTTTTCGGATTCGGAATCATATTCGATTCACCCGACCAATAGAAACAGTCTCCGGCTACATTCAAAGAAAAGTATTCGGGAGGAATCACTCCGAATTCAAATCCCATAGCCATACGAATTCCCCGTTCATGTGCCATTTTCAATACATCACGCATCAGCCCCTGGGCCCTTTCGTAATGCTCCCGGGGAGAGTGCGAGGTAACCGAACCGTCATTACCGAAAGCTTCTGCCCCTGCAGGTAAGTGGAATGCTTTTCCCGTATCATAAGCAAAGTTTTTCACAGCCATCGGCAGATAGCCCCAACGTGCAGTCAGAGAATTATCAAAACAGGCTTGAGGAAGAATATTCTTATATTCTATTTTTATCATAGGTTCCACATAAGTGGCATAACGCTCACCACCCCCCGTATAATTGTGGAAACCAATGAAGTTGATACCATTTTTCTGACATTCATCCAGATAATTCCGGTAATCTGACAAGTTCCATGAAGTAGGTCCTGACAAGAAATTATGCCAGGGAAGTACCCCCCTGATATTAAATTTCTCCTGTGCCTGCATCCCCAGACAGAAGAACAAACCGATAAACAAATATTGAATTTTCCGCATTGTCATTCTTTTTTTATTCATATTGCGGAGTGAGTTAAAAAGAGGGATAGTTATAAGAAAACTGCCCCTCTTTTACCAACTCTACCCTACATCAGGCAGTCAATAAACTACCTTTCACTAAACACACCTTAATCTTTGGGAACAATACGGAAATTATCAAAGCAGATATCCGTATCTTCCGCCCAACTATTACCCATAATCTGTAAAACTCCATCATTAGGAATGTCCCCTTTCCACATTTCTCCCAGGTCAATAGAAACCGTTTTCCACTCTCCGTTCGTATTCAAGGCGAGTCCCGATGCAAAAGGTTCCCAATCGTAATTAATCTGCGAGAAGTAAAATCGGATCTGTCTTTTGGTCAATGGCTTGATTGTATTTACTTCAAACTTCAGCAAATATTTATCCTGATCGGCAATAACCTCGGGAAAGTATTCGACAGCACACTGTGCAATAGTAGTCACCTCGTTCCAGTCCCAATCATTCGCATCTCCCTTATTAATCTTGAAACGGGAGAATTGTCCGCTGTACGGAGCAGGAACGGGACCATTTATCACATATTTACCACCTCCCCAACCGGTGAACGGGTCAAAGTCACACAGCATATTGCCCTTTTCCATATATTTACCGGGAACCATGACTTCTCCACAAACTGGGCTGACTAATTTAATTTTTGAACCTATTACGGCATCCTCCGGCAACACAAAACTCAGACTGTTACCGGTTGCTTTTGTTATCTCCGCTTCTTTTCCACCAAAGAACAGCTGCCCCGATTCGGTCGTTATCTCATAAAGATCAAAATAATCGCCAACCACCTGCATCGTATCACCTGCCGGCGTAAATTCATTGAACATACCGTTCACCTCCAATTCAGGAATAAACACCGATATCGGAGTAGTTACGGTAGAATTTCCGTTTCCTAAAGTTATCAGATTATTTACCTCTCCCGGAATTACCCTGGGGATCGGAAAAGTTATTTCTCCGGAAGTGATATACGCATCTCTCAAATCAACCTGTACATCATTTACCAGAATCGAATTAACAGCATTCAATCCTGTACCTTGCACAATGATATATTGTGCAAGATTAGCCTGATCGATCCCCTGTTCGCGATCGAGTACCGTAGATACCCGGGTGACAGCGAGAGGGGCATATTCCACTTCATCATCTTTACACGATGCAAACAGACCACAGCCCAGAATCACCCATACGAATAAAATATATCTAAATGTTTTCATTGTATCTTCAATTTTAAATGTTACGAATGTATTCATTACCATCCCGGATTGTTAGAATCAATCTTATCATTAGAGTTCACCTCACTGGTAGGTATCGGATATAGAAGATTACGCTCCAAACGACGTTTAGTCACATTATGCTCATCCATATCGATGGCATTCATCACATCCAGATAGATACCCCAACGGAAAAGATCATAACGGCGGTCAGCTTCATAGGCCAATTCACGGGCACGCTCTTCCAATACAGCCGAACGGAATTCATCCTGATTCATTCCGGAGAACGGAGTGGCATGGGCACGCGTACGAATACGGTTCACCTGATTATAGGCCTCAGCGTCCGGTCCGCCATTCAATTCATTGACAGCCTCAGCATAAATCAACATTATATCCGGCAAACGGAGTAACGGAAAGTGAAAATCACTGTTTTTTTGTTTCCGGTCTGTAACAAAAGTAAATTTCGTCAACTTCGCCAATGTCCACCCCTGACCTTCATGATAGACTTCCGTACCATCAAAAGCATTGCCCTGACTGTCATATACCTCCTTATTCTCCACTTTATCTGCATACCAACGGGGATAATAGTTATAGATAACCTTACCATTGGATATTCCATCCGACGCATATCGGTGAATAACTCCATCGACAATACGCGTATCCTGTTCTTCGAAAAGCAGATACCAGTGATCGCGCATACCATACCAGTTACCTTCCATCGTACCGTCTTCTTTGAAAATGCCCACATAATCCTGGCAGATCGTGTTTCCAAAGTCCTTATCACCGCTGATGGCCTGTGCCATCCAAATGTGTTCTCCCTTATTACGGTTTCCTATGGCCCATACGTCCATATAATTATCAAACAGGGTATATTCGTTTATCACCTCCCAAGCTTTGTCACGTGCCAACGCATAATACTTGGCCGGATCAAAAGACTCATAACCTGCAACAGTCTTTGCAATGTGCGTGATAGGTTGTGGTTCAAATATATTCGGATCTCCTCCCTTAACCACGATAGGCACACCGGACATCGCCCCGGAAGCCATAGTAACATATACTTTCGCCAATAACGCTTTGGCAGCTCCGCTCGAGGCACGTCCCGCTACAAACCCGGAATCATCTTTCGAATACATCCCTTCAGCTTGTTCCAGCAATTCAATGATATGTGTGTATACGTCCGATACCGAGGCACGAGGCTGGCTCATAGCTTCCCCTTCCGATATTGATTTCCGGAAAATAGGCACAGGACCGTAATTTCTCACCAGGTTAAAATAAGCCCATGCTTTAAGGAAGCAGAGTTGTGCCAAAGCGTCCTGTTTACTCTCCGGAGTCAGGTTATTCATAGCCGAGATCTTGGATATACCCAGATTTGCCCGGTGAATCAACGTATAGCTGCCCTGCCACATATGATCTATTCCCCAGAATCCTTGTGGATTACCTGCTCCGACATTACCAAATGCCCATGATGCACCCGACGCATAGTCACAATCCATATTGGTCAGATAAAGATAAGAACCCGGAGCAATAAAGCTGGTAATCACTGTATTATAAGTACCTGTCACAAGCTGGGAAGCCGCACTCTCACTGTCTCCCAACTGTTCGGGTGACACAAAATCATAGGCCTTTTCTTCCAGCAAATCATTGCATGAACATGCCAACAGGACTGTCCATAGCAATAAAAACGATTTGAATATTATTTTTTTCATGACTTTTCTTGATTTGAGTTAAACATCAGAACGTACACTGTAAACCAAATGAGAAGGTGCGACTACTTGGATACGAGAATAAATCCACGCCACGGCGAGAAGCATCACTACCGAAAGAGTTTACATCCGGATCATACCAGCTATATCCCGAAATGGTGAATACATTGCTGACAGAAGCAAACAGATTGATCGATTCAATTCCCTTGAACGGAGAGACAAACTTATACCCCAGATTAATATTCTTCATTCTCAGATAAGATCCGTCTTCTACATAACGATCAGACAGTTTCATCGTTCTTCCATAGCCGGCATAAGCTTTGGGCCATTTGGCATTCTCCCGGTTTTCGGGTGTCCAGCGAGATTCATATATATTCAGCGGAATATTACCAATACCACTCATAGTCACCTCGAGTAAGTTCGCATTGAAAATATCACCTCCGACACATCCTTGCAGGAAAAAGCTTAAAGAAAAGTTCTTATAAGTAAAATTGTGAGTCATACCGAAAGTGAAATCCGGATTCGTATCCCCAATTACCTGGCGATCGGCATTCGTAATACCGGCTACTCCATCCAAATCTTTATATTTCACCTCACCTACCATTGCTTTACATACGGCTTCTGACTCTTTTGCATAAAACGGGTCGGCTCTTACTTCAGCAATATTATCATAAAAACCATCTTCCACAAATCCATAAATGGTTCCGATCGGCATTCCGTTGCGCTGCAGGAATACATTATCAGCCTTACTCCATCCCTGGGCAAACTGATCTCCCGGAAGTCCGCTGATCTTGTTACGGTTAAAGGAAATATTAGCATCAAAATCCCAGTTGAAATTCTTACCGGTGATCGCATAGAACTTTCCGGTAATTTCAAGTCCCTTATTCGTTACATTTCCAAAGTTAGTCGTCATATTCGAGAAACCTGTACTTTGTGGTATCTGTATATTCTGCAATAAGTCAGATGTCTTTTTGTAATACAGATCGACAGTCAAATTAATTCTGTTCTGCAGGAATCCCATATCCACACCCACATTATACTGGCTGGTGGTCTCCCACTTCAAATCCGGATTGGCAGGTCCTCTCCAGGTAAGATTGGCAAATCCACTGGAAAGTGCACCGTTAATCGGATAATTGGCCACAGTCAGATAGTCACGGGTAGCATAGGCGCCTATCGCCTGATTACCAGTCTGCCCGTAACTTGCACGGAACTTCAGGTTACTAAACAAATTCAGGTCCTTAATAAACTGCTCTTCCGATGCTCTCCAGGCAATAGCTCCTGAAGCAAAGTTAGACCATTTGTTGCCCGGTGCAAACTTACTGGAACCATCCCGACGGAAAGAGGCAGTAAACAGATACTTATTCATCAGGTTATAGTTGGCACGTCCCAGGAAAGACACCAGAGAAGTCATTCCGCGTCCACTGGTCGGCTTCTGCGGATTCACAGCGGCACTCATATCAAAGTCTTCCGTCAGGTCCTGGGGGAATCCGGTAGCTACCATTGCTTTATTACCATAGTCCCCTCTTTCATAAGAAAAAGCAGCAACCACATTCAACGAATGATTCTTATTGAAAGTTTTGTTGTAAGTCGCCATCGTTTCAAGTACCAGATTCTTCGCCCAGTTATCAGCTTTTGAGGCGTATCCGTTTGTCGGATCTTTACCTTCCACCGTCTCTCTGTTATAGTACACATCACGTTCGTTTATATTATAGGAGAAACCCACATTCTGACGAACTTTCAAATCCTTATACGGTGTGATTTCCACAAATGAAGAAGAGAAGAAACTATTCGTTGTCAATTCATCTTTAGCTGCACGGGTATATACATAAGGATTCGATGAGAACCAGTTCAACTGGGCATTATTCGTTTCATCGTCCAAGGGTGCGGTAGCCGGATAGAACAAGGCCCCCCGGATAATACCATCACTGACAGAATTGGTTTTGGCAAGCTTGTTCAATGAGTTAGTGAAACTCATATTCGTACCGATTTCAATCCAGTCGTGTACCTTACGAGCGAGATTCGCACGGAATGAATAACGTTTGTATCCGGAGTTATGAATGATACCGCTCTGATCCAGTATATTACCGGAGATTGCATAATACCCCTTATCATTCGAACCGTTCACGCTCAGATTGTATTCCTGGGAAAAAGCTGTTTCAAATACTTCATCCTGCCAGTTTACACTGGGATACGTACCATTCCGATAATCTTCCGGTCCCGGAGAATAAACCGATTCACCGGTATTCGGGTCCACTTTCGAAGTGCCCGGATAAGGAATAGCTTCATTTGCATTCTCGTATTCGTTAAACATCCGTGCTGCTTCATTCCTATACAATGCATATGTATATCCATCCAGCATATCCAGTTTCTTCACTACCTTTGAAATTCCGAAGTTAGCACTGAAACTGATATTGTCTTTTCCCTTCGCACCACGCTTGGTGGTAATCAATACCACTCCGTTCGCACCGCGTGATCCGTAAATAGCCGTAGCTGAAGCATCTTTCAGGATCTCAATAGACTCGATATCCGACGGATTAATCGTCGACAGCGGATTGGCCGTCTGCATCATACCATCTTTACCTGTTCCGGGCATTCCACTACTGGTAAAAGGAATACCATCTACAATGTAAAGCGGTTCTGTAGAAGTTGAAAACGAGTTCGCACCACGAATCTGAATACTCACGCCTGCTCCGGGAGCACCATCATTCTGGTTGACCTGCACACCTGCAATACGCCCCTGAAGTCCCTGGTTGATACTGATCGGATTGGTTTTCATCAAGTCTTCGCTTTTGATACTGGTGACCGATCCTGTCAAGTCACTCTTCTTCATTGTACCATAGCCTATGACTACCACCTCATCCAACAGTTCAGTATCTTCCTTCATTGTCACATTGAGTATTTTCTGTCCGGGTTTTAAAGTAATCTCCTGTTCTTTATACCCCACACACGAGAAGACCAGTACCTTCTTGCCACTCGGAACGTTTACACTGTATTTACCGTCCACATTGGCAATAGAACCGGTTCCAGCACCTTTGACCAGTACATTGGCTCCAATCAATGGAGATCCATCGTTAGCATCGGTGATTACGCCTGTAACAATGGTTTGCTGAGCCATCATATGGCTGCTCATCAAGAGCGCCATCAGAAACAACATCATGTTCTTCATACTATTACACTGATTTAAAATGATTAATTTTGTGATAATGCAAAAATAGAGTCAACCGGAAGAACAAACAAGTATGATTTTATCATTCACTTATGCAATTCAGACAAACACTCTTTATTTCTTTTCTGCCTTCAATGCATCCGTTATTCTACCATAGTTTATCTAAAAGACGAAATCGAGACTTGTTTTATCCCAATATCGGAGAACTTTCTCAAATGTAAAATTAGTGCAGTTATCATTAACAATCCAGTATTATTTTATCCGATAGTGATACAATCAGCACACCCTTACATCAGAGAACAAGTACATAAAGAAATTACCTTCAAACAATCTTTCCTTAAAAAAACACTACTACCTCAGAACCTGTAAAAACCAACCTTATTGTGTCTTAACCTCAAAACCTTTCGTAATACCCTTTGCCAGTCCCGGTTGTCCGGAACCTATAAACAGCGTATACTTTCCGGTAAGCATCCTCCAGTTTCCATTTTCCCAGACCGACAACTCCCGGGGAGGTATATTAAATTCAACTCTCTTCTTTTCACCCGGAGCAAGTTTCACCTTTTTAAACGCTACCAATTTTTTCAACGGATATGTATAGACAGGAGTATTTTCTCTGGAAACATACACCTGGACGACTTCTTCTCCGGTCCATTTACCGGTATTGGATAATTCAACCGAACATTGCAACGTTGTGCCCGATTTCAAGGTATCACTTCCTTGTATACCATCGAACCCAAATGATGTATAACTCAACCCATGACCGAAACCATATAAAGGATCTTCCTTCATATAACGATAAGTACGCCCTTTCCACATATCAAAATCCAGGATATCCGGCAACTGATCTTCTGCCCGATAAATAGTCATAGGTAACTTACCCGATGGATTTTCGTTCCCAAACAATAAATCGGCCAGGGCTCTACCGGCTTCCTGCCCGGGATACCAGGCCTGCATAATCGCCGGTATATGCACATCCGCCCATTCAGAAGTTAGCGGATTTCCCGAATGGAAAACCAATACGATCCTCGGGTTCACTTGATAAATAGCTTTCAGCAGTTTCTCCTGTTCTTCCGGTAAATAAATAGAAGTCATATCATGATTCTCTCTTGCCATTTTTTCATCACTTCCCAAAGCTACAAGCACCACATCCACTCCTTTTACCGCAGCCACAATAGAATCCCTGGAAGCTCCTATACCGTTCAAATAGTTGACTTTTCCTCTTTTACCCATCAAATCTTTCACCCCTTTCAAAAGTGTAACCGAATAAGGAGGCTGTCCACTATATCCACCTAAATAATTATGATCGGCAAACGGGCCTACTACAGCTACCGATTTAGTCTTCTCCTTACTTAAAGGCAACAGATTTTCATTTTTCAATAGCACAACCGACTTGACAGCCGCTTCATAAGCAAGTTCCGCAAACTTCTTGCCGGCCAATAGCTTCTTATCGTAATGATTATAAGGCACAAGTTCCATCGGATCAAATTCTCCCAACTTAAACCTCGCGGTCAGCACCCGCGTTAAAGCCTGATCAATAGTAGCTTCCGAGATTAAGCCCTGTTTCACTGCCTGAACCAATTTCTCTTTATATGTAGTGCCACATTCCAAATCACACCCACTGTTAACACCCAGCGCTGCCGCTTCCTCCAACGAATTCACGACCCTATGCTGCCAATTCATCACCCCAATGGCCCCGCAATCAGAAACTACAAATCCGTCAAATCCCCACTCTTTTCTCAGCACTTCACCGAGCAGCCAACGGGAGCCACTGGGAGGCACACCGTTAAAAGCATTATAAGCCGTCATTACCGACTGCACGCCTGCCTCTTTCACGCAAGCTTCGTAAGCCGGAAAATAATATTCATACAACTGTTTCGTCGGTATTTGCGAAGAGCTGGAAAAGCGATTGTTCTCTTCGTTGTTAGCCACAAAGTGTTTGATTGTTGCGACAGTTTTCAGATAAGCCGGATGATCACCCTGTAGCCCCTTCACAAAGGCTACTCCAAGCCGTGAAGTCAGATACGGATCTTCACCATAAGTCTCTTCATTTCTTCCCCAGCGCGGGTCACGAGCCATATTGATAGTAGGCGACCAGTAAGTGAGCCCCTTTCCTATTTCCAGATATTTCAGTCGCGCCTCCGTAGAAATAGCAGAAGCCACCCGCTTTACCAATACCGTATCCCAGGTAGAAGCCAGATTAATAGCCTGTGGAAAAACAGTCACTTCACCTGCACGAGCCACTCCATGAAGACATTCATTCCAATAATTATAAGCAGGAAGGTTCAGCCTGGGGATGCTATCACTTTCGCTCACGAGTTGAGATGCCTTCTCTGCCAGTGTCATCTGTTGGATGAGTGTTTTCACGCGAACGGCAATCGGTTGCAACAAATCTCCGATAATCCTCTCTTTCACACCGCGGACTTCCACTTTTCCTCCTGCATTAAAAGCCGGACAATCCTCACACCCTCCATTGTCTTGAGCTCTCAACATTATACCGGCAGAAAGTAGAATCCCTATCATTACTATTTTTGTTTGCATGTCTTTCATATTCTATCTCCACTGTTTTTAGTTCATACGCTTTTCAATAATGCAAAATTATCGGGATTCCATCAAACCATCCAGTATTATTTTATCCATTCATAATACAATTATTATTTTGATAACTTATATTGCTTTATAAATCCATTATCTTTGCACATAGTTAATCCTCAAATACTCCAGAATATGATCAATCCTATTTATTCAGCAGATAAGGCGAGATACTCCGGTGGAATGAAGTATCGCCGTTGTGGCAAAAGCGGTATACTGTTACCGGAAGTTTCCCTGGGCCTCTGGCATAACTTCGGTGATGTAGATACATTAGCCAATAGCCTTCGAATGGCTCACTTTGCATTCGACAAAGGCATCACACATTTCGACCTGGCTAATAACTACGGTCCCTCTTATGGCTCAGCCGAGGAGACGTTCGGGCTAATCATGAAGAAATCCTTTATGCCCTATCGTGATGAGCTATTCATATCCACCAAAGCCGGACATGATATGTGGGAAGGTCCTTACGGGAACTGGGGCTCCCGAAAATATCTGATGAGCAGTCTCAACCAGAGTTTAAAACGCATGAATCTGGAATATGTAGATATTTTCTATACCCACCGTTACGATCCCGAAACTCCACTTGAAGAAACTCTTCAGGCACTCGTCGACATTGTCCGGCAAGGTAAGGCCCTCTACATCGGTATTTCCAAATACCCCAAAGAAAAAGCAGAGTTTGCCTACCGATATCTGGAAGAGCGAGACGTGCATTGTCTCCTCTATCAGGGACGATATAACCTGTTTAACCGTGAACCGGAAGCACAAGGTATCCTCCGGCAAGCCCAAGAGAACGGTACCGGCTTTATCGCCTTTTCTCCTCTGGCTCAGGGTCTACTCACTAACCGGTATCTAAATGGAATTCCTGAAGATTCAAGGATAGCCCGCGGAGGTTTCCTGAAAAAAGAACAACTGACCGATCAAGTATTAAATAAAATCAAAGCATTGAATGAAGTGGCAGGCAGTCGCGGACAAACCTTAGCCGAAATGGCATTAGCCTGGATATTGAAAGATGATCTGGTAACCTCCGTCATTATCGGCGCCAGTTCCGTCAGTCAACTGGCAGACAACCTGAAAGCGACGGAAAACTGTAAGTTCAGTCCGGACGAGCTGCAACGTATCGGGAGCATTCTTCAATAAACTCTTTTTCATCACAGATTAACAGATCACACAGATGTGTAATATTCAGATTATCAATCAAATTAATCTCTTCTCTGTGTTAATCCGTGTAATCTGTGGTGAGTTTTGAAACAGCCCCTGTCAATGACGACTTCTCTGCAATCATCTCTGCCTAAAACCCTTCAATATTCAGCAACCACTTCCACACAGGTACAACATCTATTAATATTCCAGCAATCTCTACTGTCCTTTCGTTGTCATAAGTCACTATAATGAATTTCTCCACATCAAAGCTATTTGCGATTTTTACCAAAGCCTTAGTTTCTCGCTCAAAAGTAGAGCTATCGGAAATACTAAACGAAGCTTGCACAGCCATCTTCTGCGACGGAAGATAGAAGTCCACCTCAACGTTCTTATTATAATAAGATAGTTCTTCATTACCGTACCGCTTCATCAGTGCCAACGCCACGATATTTTCCAATAGCTTAGTCTCCGGATCTGCCAAAAAAACATTCAGTAGCCCGTTATCACAAAAATATCGCTTTTGAGATATCTCACGATCACTCAACGAGTCCGTAAAATTAGAGATACCAAAAACAAGATAGGCATCTTTCATATATCCAATGTAATCCGCAATCGTATTTCGGCTCACCTTAGCTCCTGCAGAACTTACGATATGCTGTAATCGACTTAAAGCTATTGGCTGCATTACACTTTCGGCCATTTTTTTAGCAAGCAAACGGATAGCATCCGCATTGCGGATCTCATTCCGGCTAATAATATCCCCTAGAAGAATCTTTAAGTATAATGAGTTTATCCAACTTCTTTTATCTCTCAAATCAAATGTTTCAGGAAATCCGCCAAAGTGAAAGTAATCATCAAAGAGCTTTGCAACTGTAATCCTCTCATCAGAATATTCCCAATTTTTAGAAAGCTTGACTCCCTTGTAGGTCAGATATTCCGAAAACGAAAATGGGTAAACCTCCTTGATGATAAATCTGCCTCCAAGTGTTGTTGCAATATCCCGACTCAACATTTTAGCATTACTTCCGGTAATGTATACTCTATATTTGGAGTCTGCTAAACGTCGGGCAAAATGTTCCCATCCTTCAATATTTTGTATTTCATCCAGGTATATCAATGGCCGTTTATTTTCGTATAATTCACGATACGACTCAAGAAGTAGATTTAGCTCCTCCATTTGAATGGAGGATATTCGCTCGTCCTCAAAATTGATGTATAAGATATCTTCAATAGTCGCTTTGCCGGATTTTATCATTGATTGAATATGTTGGAACATCAAATATGATTTTCCGGCACGACGAAGCCCTACAAAAACATAGTTGCAGACTTCCTCCAAAAAGATGGGTCTTTCTACTAATTCAGTCGTAGCAATCTCCTGTTGCTTTTCACTGATTATGGTTTTAATGATTCTCTTTTCCATGAAATCGCTCTTTATACAGAGCAAATATAAGCAATTTCCGTCAGTATACAAAGCATAAAAGCAATTTTCTTAATACGACCATGCGTCTTATATCATCCTGAGGGAGGATATCCCTCCTTAGCTAGAATCAGAACTCTTTTTCACCACAGATTAACAGATCACACAGATGTGTAATATTCAGATTATCAATCAAATTAATCTCTTCTCTGTGTTAATCCATGTAATCTGTGGTGAGTTTTGGCTCTATTATTCAACCGAAACGATCGGTCAGTTATCAGAGCAGTCCCTGCCCTCCTATCACTCCGGCAATGGCGCTTGCCACAGCTATGATCACCTTTAAAAGGATATTCCAGCTATTCTTCTTCATCTGTTTATCTGATTAAACTTATTATGCAGTCGGATCATCCACAATGTCTCCATCACCATTTCCAGAGCCATTACCGCCCGAAGTGCCGATACTGCCTATCTTCTGAAACTCAACACCCTGAAGCAAAGCACGGGTAGTGCCAATAGCGGCAGGCCGGGTATATTCCGGTGTGAAGTGACAGAGAAGAGCTCCCACCTGGTTCGGATTGACATCCTCCTCTTTGTCTACTCCCCTCCCCCGGCTACGCGCCTTCATCGTAAAAGTACCCAACCCTTCCAGGCGTACCGTCTTACTGTTCAATAACTCGCTGCGCATTGCCGTCATTAAGTTCCGGACCACATTATGCACATCACCCGAGGTCAATGACGACTTCTCCGCAATCATCTCTGCCAGTTGCTGGGTGGACACCGTTTTACCTATCTTCACCAGATTCAAATGCCACTTCTTGTCACCGGCCTTAGTTGCCATGGTCGATTGCACTGCTTTATAAAATAAAGTCATATTCCTATATCTCCTTTTTTTTAATGTTACTACTACTGATTTTATTCACATTTCGTTGATCAACATTGCAAAGGTGAACATTTACAAGAAGATGACAAAGGGAAATAGGGCTTCCGGAACCGATCCCTCATGGAAAGTTACAAGTATCACATTATCAACAGTTTCAACGCACGTACAAAACCTAATCCTACACCGGCTTTCTCTGACAGATCCACCTGTATTAGTCCGGTTTCCCTACGCATTTGTTTTACGTATTCTGTTATCGTTTGATTTTCCATATTATATCCGTTGGGGCACAAGTATAATAAAAGACTCCCACTTTTATACCCGATATGGTATAAAAGTGGGAGCACAGCATTTATTTATACCCCAACGGGTATACTTTTACATATCTTGTCTGATCGTATCTACTACTCTCCTGATATCTTCATCTGTCAATGTCGGTCCTGAAGGCAGACAAAGCCCGATATCGAATAAGTGTTCACTCGTACCGTTTCCATAGAATGGAGCATCTACAAATACAGGCTGAAGATGCATAGGCTTCCATAACGGACGAGTCTCTATATTCTCAGCATCCAGTTTCAAACGAATGTCCTCACGAGTCTTACCGGCAACACTCGGATCAACCAGAATACAAGTTAACCAGAAATTTGAATCAAACCTCCCATCAGAGTTTTGAAGAACCGTTATACCGGGAACGTCCTTAAGCAGCTCCGTATAAAGAGTATGTATAGCCCGTCTTCGGGCAACATGTTCATCGAGGACAAACATCTGCCCACGACCGATACCCGCACAAATATTACTCATCCGATAGTTGTAACCGATGTGGGTATGCTGATAATGTGGAGCGGCATCACGAGCCTGCGTCGCATAGAACTTTGTTTGCCGGGCCTCTTCCTCCGTGCGACAAATCAGAGCACCTCCACCGGAAGTGGTAATCATCTTATTCCCATTGAAAGAAAGCGCTGCCAGTTCGCCAAAGGTTCCACATCTCTGTCCGTTCAATTCCGAACCCAACGCCTCGGCAGCATCTTCCAGAACCGGAATCCCATAACGACCGGCAATCTCCATGATCTCGTCCATCTTAGCAGGCATGCCATAAAGGTGAACCGGAATAATCGCTTTCGGAAGCTTACTCGTCTTGCGCAAACGATCCTTTATGGCCTCCTCGAGCAATACCGGATCCATATTCCAGGTATCCTTCTCACTGTCCACAAAAACAGGTTTGGCCTCCAGATAAGAAATCGGATTGGCAGAGGCGGCAAAAGTAAAACTTTGGCAGATCACTTCATCACCGGGCTTCACATCCAGAAGAATCAAGCCCAAGTGAAGTGCAGCCGTTCCAGCACTCAAGGCCACCACATGGCGGTCTTCATGTAAATATTCGACCAAAGATAGCTCAAAAGCATCCACGTTAGGTCCCAAAGGAACAACCCAGTTCGTATCAAAAGCCTCTTTTATAAAGTCTTGCTCACGGCCACCCATGTGAGCAAGCGAAAGCCAGATTCGTTTGTTCATAACGAAATTATCTATGTTTATTTGATTTTCTTACGTAGTAAGGAATAAAAAGAAAAGAAAAAACACCTAACAGCAGCAGCCCATATTTACGCATATATGATTTCTCCATGTCCTGGATAGAGGTTGCATCCTACAGCAATTTTTTTAATGCGCTCTAAAGACTTTTCTGCCTCCCTCTTATTACTTTTTGGAAAAGTCGTTACCACTTTGTGTTGAGGCAAATAGGAATCTCCGGTAAACAAACAATTATTTATCTGAAAACAACAGGCGCCCCAATCATGTCCGGGAGTTTCGTAAGTTTTCATCTGCATCTCGTCTCTACCAAATAAAGATATGATACAATTGTTTTCTACTACTTCAATATTATCATCATATTCATATATAAAAGAAGTAGAATGGTATCTGGACATATTCAATCGGTCGGAAAACAGCCCTTCTTTTCCATGTAATGAAAGATACACTTTAACGAAGGGAATATTAGATACCACTTCATTCAATCCATAAATATGGTCAAAATGTGAATGAGTGATAAAAATAGCCGCAAGTTCTAAATCAAAGCGCTGCAACTCTTCTAATATAGGTTCCGGATCACCACAATCAACTAAATAGCATTGACTCTGGCAATCATCTTTAATAAGGTAAGTGTTAGATTCAAAAACTGAATTTACAAAACGAACAACCTCCATCTATTTCCCCTGAAGTATCCTTTTAATGTCCTTAAAACTTTTCATTTCGGCAATCTCTTCAGGTTCCAGCTCTACATTAAATGCCGATTCAATCTCAACCACTAATTCCAAATGCTTCAAAGAGTCCCATTTTTCACAATTCACCTGGGCGCAACTTTCATCCACATTCTCCAGCTCAAATACCAGTTTCAGTATCTCCAATATTTTCTCTTCCATATCAGTTCATATTTATTTTATAATAAGATTCTATTTGATAATTACCCGACAAACATTGTACATATGCTTTTGTCCCATCCTCTTTCTGATCTGACAAATCAAACCCTACCCTATCGTAAAAGTCAGCTACTTGGGCATTTTTTAATGTCGGATAATAGTCAGCATATATCTTGCCAACTCCATAGCTGTGCAAGCGATTTAAAACAAAACGTACAAAAGCTAACTCAATTCCTTTACCTAAGATTCTGCAGCTTAACAGCAATGAATCAATTCTCATTCCATCAGCAAGAGGTTCTAAAATTATAGCTCCGGTGATACCATTATCTCCGAATTTATCTTTTACACTAATACAAAAGACAGACCATCCTTTTTCTATAAGACTACGAATTTCCACATCAGTATAACGTTTAGTTGTCAGATTAAACTGATTTGTTTTCTGAGTCATCTGTGCAATACGAGGAATATTAAATTCGTTTGCTCCCGTTACCGTAACCTCAATTTCAAGGCTTGCCAGGTAAGCACCAAGATCTGTAAATTTCTTTTTTTCCTGTGTCCTGCTAACGTTCGCTTTATATTGTTCCGTCTTTTTCTTATCCTCTTCCGTAATGGCATAGACTCGGAAATAACGTTCAACCAAGTTGAAAAAGAATACCGGCAACAGATAAGGATGCTTCGGAAAATCAGGAACTTCCACCATCGGCAAAAGTTGCTTCACCAATTCTCGTTCTGTGGGATTATCATCAACAAAAACAAAACTATCCAGACCGATATTCAATTCCTGAGCCAATTCTTTTATATTATCAGCTTTGTTCTGCCAATTGATTCGATAAGCAGAGAGATATTTCTGATTAAGTTTTATAAACGGATTCTTTTTCCATGCTTCCAGCACATCTGCTTCATTATTTTTGCTGCAAACCGTCAAGATAACCCCTTGTTTACTTAATTCAATCAAAGCTTCCTGAAAATAAAGAAAAGCCTTTCCGGGGTAATCTCCTCCGATACCAATACCTCCAATACCGTCCTCACCCAGTACACCACTCCAAAGTGTATTATCCAAATCGAGAACCAAACATTTTTTCCTGCTTAAAGCAAGCTCTCTTGTTTTACAAGTGAACCATTTGCGAAAAGCCCCTGCCAACTTAGGATTAATCACCATCTGGGAAAGAAAATAATATTTCCAATCGATCCATTGGTCTTTGGGGTAATCCGATAAGAATTCAGAAAAATCAATGAATTTTACATTTGCATATGTATTGCAAAAATCACGAATATCCATATTAAATCTTATAATCGAATTTTTGAGCTCATAATTTGTACTACAAAAATTCAAATTATAAAGATTCTCCAAAGAAAAAACGATCAGCTGACTGTGAGCAGGAAGTTGTTTATAAACAATCTGCAACTTATCAAAGTATCCATTTACTTCTTCTGTCAAAGAATCAATGTCAAATTTTATAGGAACCTGATAAAACCACACATAAGAATCTACTTCCAAAGGGACATATGAAATGTCATCATAACTGGAATATCCTACATCTGTCGTGCCAAACAGATTCTCTAAAGTGTTATTACGAAAAATAAAATACTTCATAATTTTAATTAGTAATCAAATACAGGAGAAATACAGCAATCCCCAAATGGAATAAAAGCTGTTCCCCATGACAAGCCAGCACCAAAGCCACACATAACTACCTTTTTATTAGAAATTAAACTCCCTGAAAGTTCAGAACATATTGTTAAAGGAATTGATGCAGAACTTGTATTTCCATACTTTTGAATAGAATAAGGCACCTTATCAGAATCAAACTTTAATCTTTTTACAAAGAAATTTGTCATAAATTTATTTGACTGATGAAATAATAGATAATCCAAATCATTTATTGTAATACCAACCTCTTTCAAAATGGTTTTAACTCCTTTGGGAACTACTCCTATGGCAAAGTTAAAAACATCCATACCATCCATATACACCTGAATATCTGAACGATAATTACCATTTTCACATTCTTTTTCGATAGAGCTCTCTACTGTAAACGGATTACGACATCCTCCAAACGGGATTTTCACAGCATCCTCGCCACTTCCATCCGTATTCAAATCAAATACAGCAAATTCATATTTTCCTTTCTCTATCAAAGTTGCAGTACCCGCATCACCATATAGAGGTACATTTACTTTATCTCTGGGATTTACATACTTTGTGAACGTTTCGCCATCTAATAAAAGAATTCTATTAACTCCCTCCATTGATGCATATGCAAACGCCGTGGACAGTGCATATACATATCCAGAACATGCTAAAGTTAGGTCCATACAAGCTGTTGATTTTGATAATCCAAGTCTATGCTGTAAAATACAAGCGGTAGCAGGAGACTTAAAATCTGGCGATTGACTCATAAAAAGGAGCATATCGATTGATTCCGGATCAATCTGATTATCCTCCATCAATTTTAATGCTGCCTTATAGCATAAATCAGATGCACATACATCCACCGGACTAATCCTGCGTTCATGAATACCGACAGAATTAATCATTTTATCAACTTCCTCCTGAGTCATTAAATGAGTCAAATCTTTATTGTAGACAACCTCTGAAGGAACACAAGCTGCCATTGCTTTCACACCTACGTTATGATATGTTATTGTAGCCATATTAAATTTATTGTAATGAGAAACCTCCGTCCAAGATCATGATATTACCGGTCAGCCATTTACTCTTATCAGAAAGATGAAAGACCGCAGCTTCTGCCACATCTTCCGGAGTTCCTATACCTAAAGGATATTGTTTTTCTTGTTCCAGAAACAGCTCTTCTGAAATGTTTGTACTACCAAGCATAGGAGTTCTGACTATTCCCGGACAAATAGCGTTTGCTCTTATCTTTTGACCTGAAAGTTCCACCGCCAAGACTTTTACAGTCGAATTAACAGCTGCTTTAGAAGCAGAGTAAAGCAAAGTACCTGGAACTCCCATCAAAGAAGATATAGAAGATATAAAAACTAAAGAAGCCCCTTTATTTATCTTTTTTTTCTTCAACAGAGTTCGAATCAGAGCTATTTGAGAAAAATAATTTGTTTGAAAGATTGAATTTATTGTCTCTTGTTTGATAAATTTTACAGGAATAAATTCATTTATCCCCGCACAAAAAACAACTCCATCTACATTATCAATCTGACTGATTATGTCCTGCATTTTTTCATTGTCATTCAAATCACAACAAGCAAAGCTATGACTATCACCATATAGAGAATGGAAAGCAGCTTCTAATCTTTCTTTATTTCGAGCTAATAAAGTTACCCTTCCCCCTTCATTAGAAATGAATTGGGCTACAACCCTTCCTATACCCGAAGAAGCTCCTGTAACCAATATATGCTTTCCTCCAAGATCCATTATTTTAATTCCTTTACTACGTTATACAAATCTTCGATAGTATCCGAACCTACAATTTCCTTCGCTCCCACATGCACATCATACTCTTCGTCTATCATAGCGATTACGGATAATGCTATTAAAGATGACCATTCATCTAACTCCTTAAAAACAGTTTCCCCTGATAAAGAACTTATATCAAGATCATCAAACTGCTCTGCAAAATTTTCTATAAATTTATTCAATTCCATATTCTTATGATTTTATCAATATTTTATTACTGTAGCAGGATTACCAACATAGGTATTTCCATCCTTCGGCTTACGAATAAGTACACTTCCAGCTCCAAGAACAATACCATTTCCTATTTTCAATGTCTGCAACACAACAGACGAAACGCCAAAAAAATTTGCATTGCCTATACTCACATTACCAGATACACGCACCGAAGGATTCATAACATTATATGAACCAATTATTGAATTGTGCCCCACAAAAACATCATTATTCAATAAATTGAAATTTCCCATCGTTACATGGCAACTCACTAATGAGCGAAAAAAGATGATATTTCCTTTTCCCATCTTAACACTCTCTCCATCGTGATAACAGACATCCGGAGCTATCAAATTGGGAAAATCGATCAACGGATTCATCATCCGCATCGTAAGTTTTTCCAATGCAACAGGATTCCCAATTGCCATAACGACAGACAATTCTTCAGCCCATTGGTTCAATTCATGAATACCACCTAATATCTTACCATATGCAACCTCACATCCGATAGGCTTGGCATCATCAAAAAAACCAATAAGATTCCATTGGCATTCTATTGTATTAATGGCTTTGATCAGACAGGCTACTTCTTGCCCATAGCCTCCGGCTCCATAAATTGCTATATTCTTCATTTCTTAATTATTTCCATTAAAAGCTTCCATCGTTGAACAAGTATCAGAACTGATTCCTTCACGTACGAAAACTTTTTTTATTGTTAAAAAGATAATTTTTAAATCAAGTAAAAAAGAACAATGATCTACATACCAGACATCCAACTCAAACTTCTTTGTCCATGAAATAGCATTTCGTCCATTCACCTGGGCCCAACCGGTTATCCCGGGACGAACTTCATGACGGCGAGCCTGTTCGCTATTGTATAGAGACAAATACTGAGGAAGCAAAGGACGTGGCCCAATCAAGGACATATCGCCTTTCAAAACATTGATTAATTGTGGAAGCTCGTCAAGTGAAGTAGAACGAACAAACTTACCAACCTTCGTTAATCGTTTATCATCCGGAAGTAAGTTCCCTTCTGCATCACGTTCATCTGTCATGGTTTTAAATTTGATGACCTTAAAGATTTTACCATGCCGCCCGGGCCTCTCCTGAAGAAAAAAAGCACCGGCACCTTTATTGGCAAAATAAAGCCAAAAAGTTACGAGAAACAATACAGGCCAGACAATGATCAAGACAAAAAATACGACAATAAAATCAATTAATCGTTTAATAACATACTGATACATACTTACTCAAAATGTTTCATTATCATCCGGTACCCTCTTTCTACTGTATAATTAGATTTCAGGTATTCATACCCTTTCTCGCCCATCACTTTTATTTTTTCCCTGTCTGCAGATAAAGAATCCACCATTTCCATAAATGTATCCAAATTCCCATTTTCTGTCCAAAAGCCATAACCATTCCGTTCAGCGATCCGCCCGATATCCGTATTCATGTCTGTAGCCAATAAAACGGGCATCCGGTTTTCTAAATAAGAAAGTAAACGGGAAGGATAATTGGGGATGGTAAAACGTCTATCAAGGAAAATCAAACCGACGTCACAAGCCTTTACCAAATCATCATACTCTTTCTTTGGAAGTGAAGAAAGCAGCATTGAATTATCCGGATTATTTGTCTCAAACCAAGACTTTATCTTGCTATATTCAGTGCCACTGCCTACAATGATGAAATAACTGTCATTACGTTCCTCGTTTGCGGCTATCACGTCCAACAAGAAAATCAGACCTTGTGGACGCCCCAAATTGCCACCATATATAAAAAGAGTCTTATTAATTGGAATATGCAATTTCTGCAATATGTTTTTTCTTGCAGTTGAAGTCATTAATGGCTTCTCTAACAATTTAATACTATTGGGGCATATCTCTACTCTATCAGCCTTTATTTCCGGATTATGTGTCAACACATAATCCACATTGGCAGGAGACATACAGCCTATAAAGTCCGATATCTGATATAAAACCTCCTCTTTTTTACGGAAAAATCTATAAATTAAGCTTCTCTTTGAAAACATTCCCAAATCAACGGCATTTTGAGGAAAAATATCTTTCAATAAAAGATAACTTTTCGCCTTACAACGTTTCTTTTGTGAACTGATGACCCTATTGAAAGTAATGGGAGGAGTTGAATAAAGTATCAAATCAAACTGGATATCCTTCCAATATCTCTTTATGGCACATTGATACTGCATTTCCAATAACAATGTACCGATGCCTTTCTCCACCACATTGCTCTTTTGGATATTCAATGTCTTCACCCTCAATATTTGAGCGCCACAACTCTCTTTTATTGAAGTAGATTCATGAAAGCGACGTTCAGCGGGAACAACCATATAGACCCTATGCCCATGACAAATAAATTCCCGCATCAAATCCGTGTATATCCCCCGTTCAGAAAGATCTGAAACACGGTTAAGGGTCAGAAACAAAATATTCATTTCGATATTATCAAGATTTTCTCCAGACGATTTTGTTTACTATTCCTGTATAACTTTGAATCAACTTCACCACCTTTGTCGATACATTTCGATCCATATAGTCCGGAACAGGGACACCATTATCACCATTCCTATTCATTTCCACAGCAGTATCTACAGCTTGAAGTAAAGAAGCTTTATCAATCCCCGCAAGAATAAAACATCCCTTATCCAAAGCTTCAGGACGTTCGGTACTTGTGCGAATACAAACAGCCGGAAAAGAGTGACCGACAGAAGTGAAAAAAGAACTTTCCTCCGGTAATGTCCCGCTATCACTGACCACGGTATAAGCATGCATCTGCAAGCAGTTATAGTCATGGAAACCCAGAGGGGCATGCCGAATCACCCGGCTATCCAGTTTAAATCCACTTGATTCCAGGCGGTTACGGCTACGAGGATGGCAACTGTAAAGTACAGGCATGTCATACTTTTCAGCCATCGCGTTTATGCCTTCAAACAATGAAGCGAAGTTCTTGTCAGTATCAATATTCTCTTCCCGATGTGCAGACAGCAGGATATATTGTCCTTTCCTCAAACCCAATCTGGCGTGGATATCCGAAGATTCTATAGCAGAAAGGTTCTCAGACAGAACCTCGGCCATCGGAGAACCGGTTACATAAGTACGTTCCTTTGCCACACCCGAAGCATTCAGATACCGTCTGGCATGCTCCGAATAGCATAGATTCATATCAGAAATAATGTCTACAATACGCCGGTTTGTCTCTTCAGGAAGGCACTCATCAAAGCAACGGTTACCGGCTTCCATATGAAAAATAGGAATATGCAAGCGTTTAGCGCTGATTACACTTAGGCAAGAATTGGTATCACCGAGAACCAAAACGGCATCAGGGCGTAAGTGTGACATCAGTTTATAGCTCGCATTCAAAATATTACCCATTGTCGAACCCAAATCATCCCCTACAGCATCCATATAGACATCCGGAGCCTGTAAGCTCAGGTCATGAAAAAAGACTCCGTTCAGATTATAATCATAATTCTGTCCGGTATGAGCCAAAATACAATCAAAATATTGACGGCATTTATTTATTACGGCAGCCAACCGGATAATTTCCGGACGGGTACCGACTATAATCAACAGCCTCAGTTTGCCGTTATACCGAAACTTGATATCTGAATAATCCAGTTTGATTTCCATAATGCTATTAAACTTCTTCAAAATAAGTATCCGGGCTACCGGGATCAAAACACTCGTTACACCACATGAAAGTTACCATATCCGTATCACCCAGATTCTCAATATTATGGGTATAACCTGTAGGAATATCAATTATTTCAAGTTTATCACCTGAAACAAAATATTCTAGAATCTCAGAGGATGAATTATGCATGTTACGAAAACGGATAACACCTTGACCACTTACAACCACAAACTTTTCGTTTTTGGTATGATGCCAATGGTTACCTTTTGTAATATGTGGCTTGGAAATATTAACAGAGAACTGTCCCTGATCCGTACTGCGGATAATCTCCGTGAAACTGCCACGGGCATCCACATTCATCTTCAAAGGATAGCCAAATCCATCTTTCGGCAGATAAGAGAGATAGGTGGAGTAAAGTTTCTTAGTAAAAGCATCTCCCACATGGGGAACCCTCAAGTTGTTACGGTTCTCACGGAAAGAATATAGCAATTCCACAATTGCTCCCAAAGTAACAGTATATACAGCAGATACTTTACAATAAGCTCCTTCCCGGTGTTCATTACCCGTCAAAGCGGAGATTAATTCATCCACAACATCATCTATATATACAAGATTCATCTCCACATTCGGATCATTGACCTGAATAGGAAGATCATGGGCTATGTTATAGCAAAAAGTAGCTATTGCACTATTATAATTAGGGCGACACCATTTACCAAAGACATTGGGAAAACGGTATACCAACACTTTCGATCCCGTTTCCCGGGAATACTCAAACAACAATTGTTCACCCGCCCGTTTAGAGGCTCCATAAGGATTATCCAAAGCGGCTTGTGTAGAAGAGGATATCATGATAGGGCAAGTATTTCCATGTCTCTTCAATGAAGCAAGAAGCGTAGAAGCAAAACCAAAGTTCCCTTTCATAAATTCAGACTGGTCCAGTGGACGGTTTACACCGGCCAGATTAAAAATGAAATCAGCCTGTCGGCAATAGTCATCCAATTCAGAAGGGTCACTATCTACATCATATTCAAAAATGACCAACTCGTTTCCGGACAAAGCGTAATTTTTTGCTTTGCCACTTTGAATATTGCGCAATTGGGATACAAGATTCCGCCCGACGAAACCTTTCGCACCGGTTACTAAAACTTTCATAAATAAAGAGGAATTAATTTATTTGACCTTGATTACTATCAATTCTATTTTTCAAGACCAAGATCTTCGCGAATGAAATCAAGTTTCAAGAGAAGTTCTTTCATTCCCTCAACATCAAGACGACGGGTATTATGAGAATGGTAATCTTCTATTTTGGAGACCTCCTCACTTCCTTCCACAAAAAACTTATCATAATTTAAATCACGCGTATCACATGGGATACGATAATAATCACCCATATCCTCTGCTTTAGACATCTCTTCACGGGTAACAAGAGTTTCATAGAGTTTCTCACCATGGCGGGTACCAATCACTTTGACATCCGCATTACTATGGTAAAGAGACTTTAATGCATCGGCTAATACATCCAGAGTGGCAGCGGGCGCCTTCTGAACAAACAAATCACCATTTTTTCCATGCTGAAAGGCATAAATCACCAAGTCGACAGCATCATCCAAAGTCATCATGAAGCGGGTCATGTTGGGATCTGTTATTGTTATTGGATTACATTTCTTAATTTGCTCTACCCACAAGGGTATCACAGAACCACGGCTGGCCATAACATTCCCATAACGGGTACAGCAAATCGTTGTTCCTCCACAATTACCCAACTGACGACCTTTGGCGATAGCGACTTTCTCCATCATGGCTTTGCTGATACCCATCGCATTTATAGGATAGGCAGCTTTATCGGTAGAAAGTACCACCACATTTTTAACACCGTGAGCTATGGCGGAATCCAACACATTCTCCGTACCGAGAACATTAGTCCTAACCGCTTGTGTGGGGAAAAACTCACAGGAAGGGACTTGCTTCAGCGCAGCGGCATGGAAGATATAATCCACTCCATTCATAACTCCATCCACAGAGCGCTTGTCACGGACATCGCCAATATAGAATTTTACTTTGGGATTCTGAAGATGGTGACGCATATCATCTTGTTTCTTTTCATCACGAGAGAATATACGAATCTCCCTGATATCAGAATCAAAAAAACGACGTAATACGGCATTACCGAAGGAACCTGTTCCACCGGTAATCAATAAAACCTTATCTTCTAAATTTAACATATAAGATTATAAATTATTTAATTCATTTTACTACCTATCCATATATTTATCATGCGATTCCAAACAGAATCTATCGAATACTCTTTAATGACACGTTCATGTGCCCTCTTTCCCAAAGCCTTCGCTTCCATTGGGTTGGACAACATATACTCTATTGCTTGTTTTAATTGGACTTTATTTTTAGGTTCAACACAAATACCACATGGTCTTTCTGTCTCAATAGCCAACATCTCTGGTATTGCTCCAACACAACTTGCAATAATAGCGCATCCACAAGCCATACTTTCCAATATTACATTAGGAAATCCTTCAGTGTAAGTTGGAAGAACAAAAATTGCTGATGCCATCATCTTATCAACGATTAAAGAATAATCTATTTCTCCAACAACATTAAGCCATTTATTATTTTTTCCAGATAAAACTATAAGTTTTTCTTTGACCCCTTTAGGAAGACTTCCATACATATTCAATTGAATACCAGATATTTGAGAACAAACCTCTACTAATTCGTATATACCTTTAGTTTCTAACATCTGCCCTACAAATGTAATTGTACGAGGCTGAATAGAAATAAATGACTTCCTATCAATACTTTCAAGTATTTCATTAGACAGTGGATTAGGTAGATTCACAACATTTTTAAACCCAGAAGCAAGCAACGATAAATAAGACTTCTGATCAATCGTTATTACCACATCGGAGTTATCGACAAGTATCTTCAATAACTTCCACTCCCAATTTTTATAATGACATAATTCAGGTATCCGCCCAAAATGGAAATGAATTACACTTTTTACACTATATCGCTTAGCTATCTTTACTAAACAAATATCCTTAATAAGCCCAATTGATGCACTTGTGGTAATATGGACTACATCATAATTTAATCTTGATGCTTTTCTTATAAATCTCAACAATACAGAAAGCCCCGAATATAATTTTGTCCAAAAACTATTTTTAATAGAATGTTTATAATACGCCGAACATAAATAATCCAAATTACAATCTTCTGTATGCTCCTTATAATAATTCAAAATATGTTTAGTCCACCGAGCTATCCCTCCGGCAAGATCTGGAGAAGGGGCTATTAACAGAACCTTCATTTTTTCTAATCTAGGCATATACTTTACGAACTTTCTTAATAATTACTTCAAACAGAAAAAAGATAAAATTTGTAGTGTTAATACGATGTCCTATTTTCTGAATTTCAGAATGAGACACATAAATAAGCATTGATAATTTTTCATTTCCACCTTAGCTCATAACCCAATTATCGCCTCCCACCTTTTTATAATAGTTTCAGGATCAAATAACAACTTTGCCTTTTTCCCAGAGCTCTCTCCTGCTGCCAGTAATTGATCATCTGATATAGTTAAAATAGTATTTAATGCCTTTTTGATAGAATCAACATTATTCCACTCACACAATACACCATTATTTTCATCAACTAAAACATCCCAATCAGATACTCGACTCATTATTATAGGTTTGGATAAGCTCATTGCTTCACATATCGCATTAGGCAATCCCTCAAACTGACTAAATAACCCTACTACATCAGCCTCATTCATTCTGTCTGCAATATTAGAAACGGCCTCATTTAGATGTATCACTTTATCAAGATTATATTGAGAAATTAATTTAGTTGATTCATTAAATACTTGCGCACTACTTTGAGAAGCTTTTTTAGACCCATACCAATCTAATATAAGCTTATCCTTTTGGTTATCATCTAATAAATTAACTGCTTTTATAAGATTTATGGGATTCTTCAAATACTGATAACTCGCTGCCACAACAATGTGAGTTTTACCTTCTTTACGAGGTATGTATTTAGAGACAATTGGAGGTAAAGTAACAATATTATAAGTAACTTTTAACTTATTCCGATATTGTGGATAATGTTTCAACCACATCCGACTAGCATTATTTGAATTACACACTATAATATCTGAATATTGTTTGAACCATCCTATCAATCTGCCTCTATATGAAAAGAAAGCGTCTTCCTTTGCGCTACGTTCACTCGTTATTACTTTCCAAGTATGTCCTCCAATAGCTGATATACAATTCAAGAAGTCTGGCGTATCTAAAAAAGAAATTACCGCATTATAATTTCCTTGACGAATAAACGAACGTATCTTCCATATCCTCAATACAGGATTCTTTATTAACAACCAATGTATTTTGACACTATTTCTATCAAGAATATCCATAAAAAATGTATCCTCATGATAGCAAAGTACTTCTACTTCCACCCCTTTTTGTTTTAGTAGAGGAATAATTGTAACTATTTGCCGCTGAGCTCCACCTGATCCAAGAGAGTCTATCAAAAAAAGTAACTTCATTTTATAGTTTTATGAATAAATATACAATACACAATATAAAGTAAATGCCGACTCCTCTTTTCATGTTCTTTGCCATATAAAAAGGATAATTCTCCTTTGCTATAACATAAAAAATATAGAAGACAGGATACATACAAATCAGTCTACGCGGATTGATATTACTTGAATTAGCTACTAAAAAAGCCAAAAATGCAAATCCGGAAAGAATAAGAATATTGGGTAGTAAATTACGATAATCCTTACAACGAAGGATCTGAATAACACAAAACCATACTATAAACCAAAATGCTGGAGCTATAATTTGTACTAGACCTATGATTAATTGAGGAAAATTTTTAGCATTAGCGATTCCTCCCCATGAAGGAAAAGGAGACATTTGAGAGTACAACACGGCTACCAACTCTTTCAGCCCCATAGGCAATCTATAAATATATTTCCCCAGCCCACCCTCTTCCGCTGCATCTTGCGTAAATTCTTGATAACTATTCAGAGTCTTTTGGATAGCCATTATTTCTGGGATAATTATGATACTTAATCCCATTATTATTATGATACTTATACCTATAAGACTATAATGAACTATTTTATTTTTTTTAGTTTGTTCGTACACATAAAGTAATGGCATAAAAAGCATGAATAATCCATGTTCTGCCCTAAAATAAAATGTAATAAATGATAAAATGCATAATAGTAATAAACGATAAACTTTAAAAGGAGTATACAATATAGACAAGCCAATAGAATATAGTAATGCGATATGTATATCTCTCAATATCCAAGGAGAATAATAAAAGACATAAGAGCAAAAAATAAAGACAACTGAACTTAAAAAAGCTCTTCTAATAGAAACGAAAGAAAGTAATATACGAAATACGAAAACAGGTATTAATGCTGCTAAAAAAGAAACATTCAAAATTTGAAAAAGAACATTATTGCCTCCCAAATAATGATTAGCTACATAAGAAAGTAAACCCGAATAAAAATACGCTCCTTGATTTTCTGTTAAAAGACGATAAACTTGATTAGTGAAACAATCATCAAAAATAGACTTTACATTAGGTAATTCCCCTAAATATTGACTCATTTCATAAAAATTATCCTGATCTGGATATTGAAAAAAGCAATTATTGTTCACTGTATAAGCCCAGTACGCAAAAAAAGAAAAAAGAAAATATAAAAAAGAAGAAAGAAAAAATATTTTTAATGCACTTTTCCTCTGTGCTATTGTATCAAAAATAAGATATGATATACAAAAACAAGATAAAATAAAGAATAGATATAATACTATAATTGTAAAAAAATCAGCTACCACGTTTCTTTAACTCTTTTATAACTTTTGCCGGTGTTCCTGCAGCGACCGTCCATGCTGGCACATCCTTAGTAACTAAAGAACCAGCTCCTACTACGGCTCCCTCACCAATAGTAACACCAGGCATTATAATAGCACTCATACTCACACAACATCCTTTCTTCAGCACGATAGGCAGATGCAAATGCGGTACATTTTTATACCGTTCATCCCTATAATACAGAGACATATCCCTTCGATGGCATAACAGAAGAGCTCTACTTGCAATCCAAACATCATCTTCTATAGTTATTAATTTGGCATTACCAACATCAAAATAGACATCCCAACCGATAGAAACGTTTTTACCTAAATTACATCCACATAACCTCCATAGAAAAGGACGTAAACCTAAAAAAGAAAACAAAGGAGAAAAGCGGGCTATTGTTTGGAAATACCAGCATAACCTTCCTTGTAGCCATAGAGGAAAATTTTTAACCTTCCTCGCAAAAACAGCCAATTTCATTCTAATAAAATTATAATTATACAAAAAGAATCAACAACTTCTTCTATATCTATTTACTGCCCTCCATAATAAAAAAAGATAGAAAGCAATCATAACTATCTCTAATATAATCCTACATACCAGTTCTCTATCATCAAAACAGAGATATGAACAAATCATAATTCCAAAAACGTATTCTACCAAAAGCAATGGTAACTTAAACCTAATAGGATAGATTTTATTCGAAAAGTACCAACTACTTATAACAAGTATAGAATTTGCTATAATCATTGCCCATACAACACCTAACAATTGATATTCTTTAGTCAACAAAAATAAAAGAATAAGATTAGTAACGCACGATATAAAAAATGAATAAGACAAATATTGGGTTTTAGATAATACTTTTGGGCCAGTCTGCATAACTGTAGAAACACTCAATAAGCTAATCGAGAAACTGATACAAACTATATATTTTGATGATTCAATATATTTAGGATCTGCGAAATAATATATTATTTCGTGAGAAAATAGTCCTATACTCAAAGCAATCATAAAGATTATGGGAACAACAACTTCTAACATATGTACAACCATTATCTTTTGCTTTTCCTCTGTCACAATTCTAAAAAGATATTGATTCCAGGCCATCGAAAAAGTACTTTCAAAAAGAGTCATAATAGAGCCAAACTTTAAAGCCATAGAAAAGATCCCGATACTATATGTTGTCATATAATTTAATATCATAAATCTATTTGCATAAGTATTCGCTATAACTCCAACTCTTGCAGGCACTTGAGGTAATGCATATTGTAGACTTTTAACCAATAATTTTCTCCGAAAAGAACACGCAAAACTGTTTTTAATCAATAAGAATGTGATAATGGAAGAAATGCAAGATGCAAGTAGAGACGCACTAAAATATCCCTTCATACCCCAATCTATGATATAAAAAAACACAAATATAAATGTCATTAATAGTATTGACCTAAGAAGAATCGAAAAAGTGAATAGCTTATTCTTTTTCTCATATCGTAAAATAATTGATGATAAAGTTGCAGAGCATGAAAATGGAATTTGAATAGCAGCAATAATCAAATATTTATAATAATTTGCATCACCACAAATATGTGTCGCCAAAATACGTGAAAATAAACCTATTAAAACAGACAAAAGAATAGATAATATAATCACAGAAATATATATTGTAAACACATACTCCTTTTTCTTTTCCCCTTCATATTCAAAATAATAGCGTTGCAAAGAGGTTTCTAATTGTAAAAAAGCAAATATGGAAACAATTCCAATAATTGTTTGTATCAGATCAATGACACCAAACTCATCTACCGAAAGTTTGCTCGCATATATTGGAATAAGTAAAAACGCTAATAGCTTGTCAAGTGAAATAGCAAATCCGTAAGCAAAAAAATTTGTTAGTAGCTCTTTCATTACTTAATCATTGCCATTACACAAAAAAACAGCGAGTCTTTTCCCATGATAAAGATAATCAAATTCTTTGAATGCCATTTGCTTGCCCATTTTTGCGATTCTGGTTCTTTCATCCGGATTTTTAAAAGCTTGAATAATTTTGTCACGAATAAGCAAAGGATTATGAGGTTCCACAATATAAGCATTAACCCCATCTTTCAAGTAATTGTTAGCCTCACCTACAGTAGTTGTTATCACAGCTGTTTCACTGGCAAAGATATTACCCATTTTCGTCGCAAAGCAATATCTATTCTGCAAATTATCATTTTTGTTAATAATAGCTAGTGCAGCTTCTTCTTGGTATTTAACAACTTCTTCATAAGGAATTACACCTAAAATATGTACCCTATCTTGCATCTTGTATTTTTCAATGATCCCAATTAAATCATCATGCACAGGTGACTTGGGTCCTGACAAATAAAAATCAATATTTTTATCAATAAAAGGTAGAGCCTCACCAAAAGCGGTTAATGTACTAATCATACCATCTTTATTTTCAGAATTGCTTCCTGCATTATAAATATAGAGTTTCTTGTCTACTTTTTTACTAGTGTCAAATAACTCTGCATCCAACATTATTGGTATTTTTATAAAACGAGCTTTCTTTGAAGCATATCTTTTTGCAAAATCAATTAGATTTTCAGAAATACCAATAAATCCAGAATAAAGACGGTATAGTAAATGGATTTCCAAAAAACTATTTATAAATTCCATTTTACTACGAGATACAGCGTATGGGTGCTCTCCTAATTCAAGATAAATCTTTCCTTTTTTCATTTTTACAGCTATAATACATCCTAAAGACAAAAGAAAAGAAGGTCCAAAAATTATAAATGATACATTTTTATGAGCTTTTTTGAAACAAAAAGCAACAGTTAATAAACCATCAATCAGATCATGTAATTTAGCTTTATAGCAATTCTTAGCTCTAATAGTTTTCTTCCCTATGTAAGAAAAAGAAATTCCTTTATGATTTCCTGTCGCAGTATCATTTTTTATATTCTCCAAAGACTCGGTCCTATTTACAGTAATGCATTCACAATTAACTCCGGCAGCAAGGAGTCCCCTTGCATGAAAAATAATATGATTAGTCGCAGCAAAACCATTTGGGAACGGTGATGTAGAAACATAAACAACAGATTTATTACTACATTTCATTATTTCAAATGATAAAAAACTAGTTTCTAAAATTATTATTGTAAAGGTCTATAGCTGCCCCAATAGCCGCATCCATATTATAATATTCCCATTCAGCGAATCGACCCAGTAAATAAATATTTTGCAATTTCAAAATTCTTTTCAAGCTGTTTATCATTTCTCTGGTCTTATCTGTCTGAATAGGATAAGTATACTCTGTATATTTATGTGTAATATATTGTGGATTATATGGAATTTTTAATAAATTTTCTCTGATTTCATTCTCTGCTAGATAATCTGTAAATTCCACTGTTGCTGTTAGACTTTCTCTATCAACATTATTAAATTGAGAAAAGTTACCTGTACAAATAATACGATGCGACAGATATTCTCTACTTGGCATATATATCCAACTATATGGATTCTTATCTATTTTGCAAAAAACAGAGGTAGTCCCATGATATTCTAAATCTTTGATAGCCAAACGCATTCCATCAGTAAGTTCAAATGAATCATTAACCAAAGCTGGTAACTGTTTTATATTTCCACAGAAAATAATTTTATCAAAACATTCACCATTTACAATCCATTTACCTTTATCTTTCTCAAGGCTCATTACTTCTGTATTATATTTAATGCCTATATGCTTAGCCAATACATCTGCTAAAAATTGGGATCCATTTTTCTTAGCATAAAAGAAAGAACTATGTACCATCTTTTGTTCCTCTACTCTATAAATATTATTTAGCATAATATCCTCCACTGTAGGCATTGGTAGTTTATCTTCAAGCCATGATAACGGTATTTTATTTAATGATTTTTTCCATATTTTCTCATTATAAGAACGGAAATACATCTCATATAATATCGTTCCAAATTGGTCTTGCAAAAACATTTCAAAGTTATTCAAATCCATTTTGGGAATCTTCCTTCTTTCTACTAACTCCTTAATGATACTACTACTTACCTCTTTGGGTAACTGATACAAATGATTCTCTATCGGATAGCCAATATTTCCATACTCAGGCATTGAAATGGTGGCATTACGAATAGCAGAAACAAAGTCCTTTTTACAATCAAAAAAAGACCAAAACCAATTTAACACATCTTTCCGTTTCGAATTAAAGACATGGCCACCTACCGTATGATATAAATTTCCATTAACAACTTCACATTTTATCAAACCACCAGGTTTAGAGTCTCTTTCAAATACTGTAACATGATTACTTTTTTGCAACAAATTAGCCATGGAGAGACCCGAGATCCCCCCACCAATAATCGCAATCTTTGACATAATATTATTTTATTTTATTATTTCGAATAACCTCACCCAATTCATCTGAACTCATAAACTCAACATCTGGCCACTTTAATGAAACCCATTTTAATAGTTCCAATAATTGCCGAAGTGAATTATCCCTATTCTTTTTATTTATTCGACCTACAAAATTTACCCTATGGGAACTGATTATAATTGGATTACCTTTTTTTAAACATATTTCTATCTGTCTTTTGCATTCATTAAGCCAATCTTTATGCAAATCAGAAGAAGGCTCAAAAACCACATTTCTAACCAAATAAATCTGATTACGATGATTAACTTGCCCTATATAATGAAAAATATTATTTTCTTTACTACTTTTACAAACCTGAGCCCTTGCTCCCTGAATATATTCAACACCGTTCAAAGACAAAACATCTTCCACATCTCTATTCCAACAATAATTAGGAGCAATAAATGACTTAGATTTAAAGCCAAATATAGCCTCAAATTGCCCAACAGCATCTGATAGTATATTTTGATTTATTAGATGAGAATCAAAAGCAGCCATCACAGAGTCATGTTCCGTATTTGTCACTGTCGTACTTAAACCATACATTCCACTTTCAAAAGCCAAACGAAAATCACTATTACCAGATTGTAACAAAGCCATCCAACGCTTAACATTCAAATGCTCCCTACCATGCAATTGAGGATAGATATAATTATCATTAATGGCTTTTTGTATATTAGAAAAAGCTATATTTTCATATTTCTCATATGTCAATAAAATACTTTCATTATAATACTTTTGGAAACCATCTTTTTTTATTCTCTCAAAATCAGGATTTGAAGTCACAAAGTTAGTGGTAATCTTTGCGTAATTCCCATTAATATCTTTTACAGTCCCCAAAACTTCACAAAGTAGCTCTAGGTCATCTTTCTCTAATATTGAATCATTTGTACAATAATGACAAGCAGAAAAGTTTAATTTACTTTTAAGGTTATTATAAACATCTTTTGACGGCATACGTACCGCACCCCAATCATCAGATTCTATGACAATAATATGACGATTTAAAGAAAAATCTTGCTTCTGATAATAATGGGTTTTAATTCTACTCTCTAAACTATTCCAAATTTTAGCTATCCCCATTTTTCTAATATATTGATTATCACATTTCTATGCGATTCACATCTGATTAAATTCAACAACAACCTTAAATACTTATCCTTCAATCTAGGAATGAATCCAAGATCATACAATTTTGAATATATGCGATTTGTATTATTGGAATCTAACATAGAAAAATACATTTTTGCATGATTAGCTCCCCAAAAATCAAAATTTTGTTGCAACAAGTCATCAGAGCTTATAATTTCATTAAGTACAGTAATATGTTTATCGAAATTTTCTTGCTCCTTTCTATTTAACAATTTAATACCAGGAATAATACCCCCTTGCATGTAAGGTATAATCTTAAACTGAATGTCAGCACTTATATCAAACTGCACTGCAAACCCTTCATTCCAAATAGAAAATATAGGGTTATTTTCGTCAAAAGAGAAATTCCCTAATCCATAAAAAATAGGCTTGTTTTGATATATCTCATATCCACTATAACAATGAGCATGATGACAAACCACAGCGTCCACACCTAAATCAATAAAATAATGAAAATTTTTTTTCATACTCGGATTAGGCAACTGGTACCCTTCGTGGCCACCATGGTAAATGAGAAACAAATAATCAACCTTTGCTCTTAATTCCCTAATTTGATAATAGTTATTTATTAAATCAAATGGATTAGCTCCTCCAAATTGAACACCCGCAATAGAATATTCATTTTCACAAATATTTAGGATTCCAATATTTCGATCTTTCCCTACATTCAAAATTAAGGGTTTTGCAGCAGCTTCTATATTTAGTCCGCCACCAACCGTGTTTATGTTAAATAAACGACAGAGTTCCAAAGTACTTTTAACACCTTCATCTCCATAATCTCTAAAATGATTATTAGCCAATGACACTACATTAACTCCAGCCTTATATAAAGTTTCAATCGTACTTTTATTTGCTCTTAAGTTCGGCCCAGTCTTCTTTATTCTTGATCCACTCGCCAAATTATCAATAATAGGTGCTTCCAGATTAACAATCGTATAATCAGATTCTTGGATATACGGTAAGAAATCATTAAAAATAGAAATTACATCTATTTTATCATTTAACGATACAGTTCTATTACATGGTACATAATCTCCACAAATAAGCAATTTCATAAATATATTTATATTATACGTTCATATAGCAATTTACTGTTTTAAAAAATTCAACATTATCAAACACGGTAAATCTATCTTACATGAAGTAAATTCCAATTTTGGATTCCAATAACCTTCACATTCTGTATAGTCAGGATCTGTTCCATAGCTGACTTCAACAATCAACGGTTCATTTTTATCATTATGAATAAAATCAAAAACCCCAATCTGTAAATTCAGACGTTTGGAAATTTTATAAGCAATATCAACGCATCTTACGTCAACAGATTTATGATCAGGCAGAAGGATATGTGATCCGGATGCTCTAAAATCTCCCTCCCGAACCCCTCTTCTTTCACCTATAATTTTATCACCAACTACTACTATACGCGTATCAGTATCATTATTGGGTACAAAGTCCTGAATATATATATATCCCTTTTCCGGAGAATGAAATTTTGAAAATTCAGTAGAAATAACCAAACGAGCTAATCCTTTAACCACTCCGACAAAAGAATCTTCTCCTGTCCTCCATCGTCGATAACGTTCCCTAAAATATCCCCATCTATCAAACTGCTGAAATCCTTTACCAAAAGCCTTATGAATTAGTCGGATGGCATCTCGTTTTGTACGTATTAACTTCACATTTGCTGCTCCAGCCCCTCCACGGAGCTTAAACACTTTAGGGAAAATAGTACTTTTAGCCCACTCTAAAGCCTCTTCCTTCGTATAAAACACATACGATTGAACTAAAGGTGCCTTAATAGCTTCAAAAAGATATTTCTGTCCTACTTTATCATCAAAATGCCAGCCTGTCATAAAATCCGGAAATACTTTTTTTCCAGAAAGTTGCAAAGAATAAAGCAATTGTTTAGCAAAAAGAGTATCACGATAATCCACATGACTATGATGCCACATAAAAGCATCACAATCAGCAACCTGTTGTATTATATCACTGTCATAAGCATTAACCAGTTTGTAAGCAATTTGATTGTCTTTGCAATATTCAATCCAGCGATCACTAAATGAACCCGGACGATGATGAAAAGCTATTTTCATTATAATCTTCCGTCAACTTGTGTTTTATCAAGTATACATTTTACATCAAAAATGACATGATTTTCTTTTAATAAAGAAGAAATATCCAAATCTTGAAACACATTATGAGCAACAGACAGTACAATGGCATCAAAATTATGATCTGGCAACGTTTTTATTACTTCAATGCCATATTCATACTTAGCGACATCTGGATTTACCCAAGGATCATATACCGTTATTTGAATATTATACTCTTTTAAAGCCCTATAAATATCTACAACTTTCGTATTACGTACATCCGGACAATTTTCTTTAAATGTAAAACCTAAAATCAAAAGTTCAGAATTTAAAACCTGTATTCCTTTCTTCAACATTAATTTAACGGTTTCATTTGCTATATATTCTCCCATACTATCATTCATACGTCGACCTGCCAAGATAATCTCAGGATTATACCCATAACGCTGAGCACATTGGGCTAAGTAGTATGGATCTACGCCAATACAATGACCACCAACTAAACCGGGACGGAAATTCAAAAAATTCCATTTAGTACCAGCTGCTTCTAATACATCAAGTGTATCAATATCCATTTTATTAAATATCTTAGACAGTTCATTTACAAATGCAATATTAATATCACGTTGCGAATTTTCTATTACCTTAGCCGCCTCTGCTACCTTGATGCTAGGAGCTAAATGGGTACCTGCTGCAATAACAGAGGCATATATTTCATTTACCTTAAGACCTATCTCTGGAGTTGACCCTGAAGTCACTTTCTTAATATGCTCTACTGTATGTAACTTATCACCCGGATTAATACGCTCAGGAGAATACCCTGCAAAAAAATCTAAATTAAATTTTAGACCTGAGGTCTTTTCTACAATAGGTATACAGCTTTCTTCCGTAACTCCAGGATATACTGTTGATTCATAAACAACAATATCCCCTTTTGAAATGACTTTACCAACAGTAGTGCTTGCTCCAATCAACGGACTCAAATCCGGATTATTATTCTCATCAACAGGGGTAGGAACAGCAACCACATAAAAATTGCAATCCTTAATATCATCAATATTTGCAGTACACTTAAGCCCATTGAGAATAGCAGATTGTAACAATTCATCACTCACCTCTAATGTAGCGTCATGTCCGGTCATCAACTCTTCAACCCTATTCTGATTCATATCAAAACCGACCGTTTTATACTTTGTTGAAAATAATCTGGCCAAAGGCAAGCCCACATATCCCAATCCTATTACACAAATTTTAGTGTTCATATTAAATGATTAAACTATCTTTTACTTATTTCAAATTCTCCCAATACCAATCAACAGCTTCTCGCAATCCTTCCTTCATCGAATATTGAGGCTCGTACCTCAGAAGGTTTCGAGCTTTATCTATACAAGCTAATGAGTGAGGGATATCCCCTACTCTATTGGGACCATGAGTTGGCTCAATCTCCTGAATTGCAGGATCAAATTCCCCCAGAAATTCTTTCAAATTATCAATTAATTGATTAAGAGTAGTACGTTCACCATAAGCAGTATTATACACTTGATTAATAGCCAATGGATTAATTGTTTCTAACGCCAACAGATTCATTTGAATTACATTTTTTATATAGGTAAAATCACGACTATATTCCCCATCTCCATTTATATTAGGTGCTTCATGATTTATAAGTTTCTTAACAAACAAAGGAATAACAGCTGCATAAGCACCATTAGGATCTTGACGTTTACCAAAAACATTGAAATAACGTAATCCTATTAATTCCATATGATAAGTTTTGGCAAAAACATCTGCATAAAGTTCATTTACATATTTAGTAATAGCGTAAGGAGAAAGCGGCCTACCAATGACACCTTCCACCTTAGGTAAACTTTTACTATCGCCATAAGTAGATGAACTGGCAGCATACACAAAACGCTTTACCCCAGCATCCCTAGCTGCAATTAACATATTTAGAAATCCAGAAATATTAACTTCATTAGTAGTTATAGGGTCATTTATAGAACGAGGAACAGAACCTAAAGCCGCTTCATGCAAAACATATTGATTTCCCATAATTGCCTTACGACAATCTTCCAAACATCGAATATCACCAACGATTAACTTAAAAGTTTTAGAATATTTATCCATCAAAGGCAACAAATTTTCAATATGCCCCGTAGAAAAATTATCCAAACAAGTTACTACATCACCCCTCTCGAGTAAAGCCTCACAAAGATTAGATCCTATAAAGCCGGCTCCACCTGTTACTAAAACATTCATTATATCTATATATTGTAAGCACTCAATTTAGGACATACTCCTTAATTAAGACACCAAGCAGTATCCTAAACCGAGTTGTGTTAAAAAATAATTTTGAGATTAACATTAGCTGGTTGCCAAAGTAAGTTTGTCCGAAACCATAATGTTTCGTAACAAAGGTAAAATTAAAATTCTAAGCCTTTTTTCAAGTGGTTACGAGAATCCTCAAAAGGGGGAAGGAAATATCCTCCCCCTTATGATTTTAGCTCCAACCGAATGGATTACCAATTAGCAATCCCGTACTCCGGAGCGGTAGGGATTGCATCCACTTTTGCCGGAGACATCACCTTGATTTTATTCCAATCAAAGCCGACCTTATTAAAGTCTTCTACTGATTGAATGTGACTTTTCACACCATTCGTACTCAGATACACCGGATCAGAGTCATCAGCTTTAATCAGGCAGGCATCCAAAGAGAGGGGAATACCCAAAGGTATGGCATTCACTTCTTCCTGACTTTTCACCGTGATCTTATCCCAAGCAGGGAATAAGGCAAAATAAACATCAGAATTGGGAATGTGGTGACGACTACCCAATTGAACCAGATAAACCTCAGCGGCAGCATCAGCTTTGAGGAGTATGCCTTCCGGATAAACCAACGGTTCATCACCATTCAGATCCGGATGAAGTCCGTCAATCAAAGTCAGAAGTTCAGCACGCCATTTACGCCCATCCCAGCCGATATAATGCATTACCGTGTCTGTATGCGCACGTGAATAGTCTCCATTGGGAGCATGGACAAAATGATCGCCTTCAATCTTCATCTGCCAATTCTCACCCGCATCTGAAATATAATTCAGGATGGAGTCTGTGTGGCATTTGTCCTTAGCACCATTTTCATAATGATAGAACTCGCCATCTTTGTACTCTGCCGTCCAACGGCCTTTAGTATTCCAAGTCAGATAATCAAGATACGGAGAAGCCGTTTTCGTCTCTTGGGAATTCTCAAGAGAAGTAAATACAAACCATTGTTTACCCATGCTGTTAAATTTTAATGGTTAAGTAACAAAGTTTATTATATAGAGAAATCATTACCGGCGAGGCCTCAGCCAATAAGTGACTTTACTATTCAACAGTAAGCATTCAAATTTACTCTTCCACATACTCCCATGGATAAGGATTATCCACCACAGTCTGAAACTCGTTGATAGCCTCTTGTTGTTCAGTAGTAAGTGATAACGAATCCCAAGAAGCGATAATTGCACGGGCTTCATCGGCCAAAGGCTCGTCGAATACCTCACCATAACAGGCGGTAAGCAGGCGGAGCTTCAATAGCGAAGCGGGAAGAGTATCGAGGATATCCCAGCAACGATCCAATATTTCCTGGATATGTTCGCGCTTTTCTCCGTGGTCGATGAACGATGCGTTGTAGCCCATCAGGAGAGCGAGACAGACAGAGGCCTGCTCTTCAACCGTAGAACCTTTGATACCGGAATTATACAATGTTGTGGTCAAGCGGTAAACTTCATTGTTACGGCGGGACAAGTCATCGCTGTAAATGGGACTCCCGTCCATGCCCAAATACATCAGGTCGTGCGCGGCACGCTGAAGGGAAGCTACTTCTTCGGAAAGAGTCATAATAAATTTGAATTATGAATTATTTGATTACTTCTATAAGATCAGGATGAATGGTGGCCATGGCAACTGCTATGACACCTTGTATAGCAATGACCACGCGACGATCCCGGGCGCCTTTCACTTTCAGGAAAACACCTTCCTGACCCTCGAAGTCACCACCCGTAATACGGACTTTGGTGCCTTTGGACAGGTTGAGTTCATCGGGTTGAAAATATAGGAGGTGGTCATTGTAAGTGCCGGCTACAGCGATGAAGCGCTGCATTTCATTGTCGGGGATAATTATCTTCTTGCCGCTACGGGTATCGGTTATATACTGTAAATAAGCAACCATAGACTTGACACGCTTCACTTCGGAAGGACAAGCGTGAATAAAAATCAGATTGTGAATAATAGGAACCAAAACACGGACTTTTTTTCCTTTCTTTATACTTATCTTGTATTGCATGGGGACAAAACAGCCCAAGTTCTCTTTCGCAAGCAACCGCATAGCGTCAGTCTCACGACGGTAGGTGGCACGCATAGCGAACCATATTTCGGTCTCTTTCTCCACTTCCATTATTCGATTATTTCAGAAAAGGACATTCTCCCGGGGCTTTGAACTTCTTTCACATACTTGAAATTCAATCACTTGCGAGTACTTTATGTAATATACGGCAAGCTTTGTACTCTCTTGCCACGGTTTCTTGCAGTTACTCATTACCTATCTGGTAAGAAACTATAGACGAACGAATTACACTAAAAAAAACGTGTTTTTAAACGTTCGTTTATTTGAACTCTATTTTTGTATTCATTTTTTCATTATCAAAACATAAAAGCAGACAGATAAAAAAAGATTTTTATTCATAGGTATCTATCTAACAATTAATATGTTAAAATAGAGAGTCAAGAGTACAAATCATTTTTTTTATTAAACATTTTGCTATTATGAAAATACCCCTTATCTTTGCGTTCAAATAAACGAACGTCTTTTGAAACAACCCTATTTTACCAAACTATCGCATTATAACCCAACAACTTACTACTCCAATAAAAATCAAACAGCACATTTTATCCTGTATTTGCAAGTTTACTAAATTTTTCGTCCATACCTTTGCCATATTTTACACAAATAAAAATCACTAAAATTAAAAAGAGTATGAACTACGAAAACAAACAACAAGAAGAAAAAAAAGGAACTCAAAAAAAACAAAACAGATAACAAGCAAACATCTGACAATAAAAGTCTTAAGTCAAACAGGGGACGAAAAAAGGAGAAACCTATACAAGGGATTGTTTTGAAACACTACGAATGCTTAAAGCTACTAATCACACTCTATCAAAATGGAGCAATGGGTATAAAAAAGGAGACATCACAAATTGCGTTAGCCCGATATATAAATGACAAAAGACTATTAGGGAATATTCGAAACGGAATATTCATTCCATTGAAGCTCAGCACCATTCTAAAGGAAATAAACACCATCTGGAACGAAACGCTACAAGATAAATCCATTGGCATAAAATAGACAAGAAAACACACCATGAATTATTATACTCCAACTTAATCGGCAAACACTCTACCTTCGGGCCGACAAACAAATTATAAACTTTAAAATCATTATAACATGAAGAAGTTGAAAAGGCCGGCATCACAAAGTGAAGCCATGAAACTGAGATGGAAAAGACGTATCGTCTTCGAAAAAGGATACACCGAGTCGTGCGCCGAATGGATGGCGGAACGCCTGGAAGCGTTATTGGATCACATGCAATATGGACATGCGGCAGTGGCTTACCGAAAACAGAACGGGAGTTTCCAACTGGCGAAAGCGACACTGCTTTATTACGAAGCGGAGTTCCATAGGAAATATGATCCCGCAGAAGTAGAGGGGGCGGTAGTGTACTGGAATGTGGACGAACAGCGGTGGACGACGTTTCAAGTGGAGAACTTTATGGAGTGGAGGCCGGTGGTGTAAAAGCGAACACCACAGAAAAGTATTGCAAATAAAGCAAACAACTAATCTAAAAAAACAAATATGGCGACAACATACGACGGGATCAATTATTTTCCGGTGAGCGTAAACTTCATGGAAGAGAACGCAATGGAAGTGATAGAAGTAAAATATGGAATAAAAGGGTTGGCAATTGTGCTGAAACTGATGTGCAAGATTTACAAGGAGGGATACTACATACGGTGGGATGAAGAACAGTGCCTGATTTTCGCAAACAAGGCAGGAAGAGAGGTGCAAGCAGAAGAGGTGAAGGGAATCATCAAGATTCTGTTCATCAAAGGGATACTGGACGAAAACAGTTATCGGGAAAACGGAATACTAACTTCGGAAAGCATACAAAAGGTATGGCTGGAAGCTACGAAGCGAAGGAAAAGAGAACTGTCGGAGCTCCCCTATCTGATAGTAAAACCGGAAAAGGAAAACGGAAAACCCGATGCTCCTTCTACGCCACAGGAAACTCAGCAACCAGAGCTGTTCAAAGAGGAAAAAACACCTGTTAACCCGAAAAACGTAGTACATCATGTAGCCGTTGACGCAAAAAATGCATGCGATTCCGGACAAAGTAAAGTAAAGGAAAGTAAAGCAGAGGAAAGTAAAGAATTACCCCCCTCAGCTCCCCCTGAAGGGGAGGGGGAAGAGCGGAAGGAGGATTCTGCTTATCTACAGATACCGGGATACGCCTTCAATGCAATGACGCACAATTACTCGGGACTGATGGACACGCTAAAGAGATTGAGCGTTACCGACACCGGGGAAGTAAACTCCATACTCAGGCTGTCGGACTATGGAAGGAAGGGAACGACGGTATGGAAACTGATTGCAAACACTTGCTGGAGCGATATCGGGGCCAAAGGAAGATACTTGATAGCGGCGCTAAACAAGGCGAAAAGAAGATAGCAGAGAGTGTCAGTCCCCTATTTGTAGTTGACAAAAAAGCAAGTATACAGGCTTTTATCCAGAAAGGGATTCAGTGAAACAAAGAAGTAAAGAGTATGCTTAACGAACTAAAACACAGTGTTTTTAAAGCACAAGATTTCTCTCGCCCAAAGCTTTGTTTTAACGCTACGTTAAAGCTTGTTCTTTAAATGCAAATAGCAAGTGTTTTAAATGCAAAAGGCTTGTTATTTGCACATAAGAATAAAATAACGGAGAAATGGCGTTAACAATGTTAATTGAGGGTAAGTATTCTCACATAAAATTATACCAGTTTCTTTTTCTTCCTGTAGTTTTCACGAAACTCTTTGGGTGAACATTCTTTCTTTTTCTTGAAGATCCGATTGAAATTAGAAAGATTATTAAACCCGCATTCATAACAGATTTCAGCAATAGACATAGTAGAATCAACCAGCAGGCGGGCAGCAAACCCCAAACGAATGTCAATGATATAGTCCGAAAGATTCTTACCGGTACGCAATTTAAAGAAACGACTGAAAGATACCGGAGTCATTCCTACCATATTGGCCAGCTGATTCAGGCGGATCTCTTCCTGATAATGGGCATTAATATATTCCTGCACCTTCTGTACGCGACGACTATCCGAATGAATGCCGATTTTAGCAAAAGAAGAACTTGACAACGTACGAGCCTCTTCGTTGAAAAGTGACAGTTCGTAAAGGATAGTCAGGAATTTGATAACAGCATAAAACCCCTGTTTCTCGGATGCCAGGGTATCGAGCAGAGGATAGATTTTCAGGATGGCCGACATCGGAAAACAAAGACCTTTCTGAGCTTTCTCAAGCATATCACGAATGGAATCGAACTGATTCTTATTGATAAAGCTTTTAAAAAAGAGATCGGAGGAAAACTGGATCGTTATTTCACGGATCTCTTTTGAATGGCAATCGTGCTGCTCCCATACATGTTCCAGGTCTTTTCCAGTAATCAGAACCAAATCATAATCACTGATCACTTCTGCCGAATCGCCGACAATGCGACGTACTCCGGCGGCTTTCTCCGTAAAGTTCAGCTCAAACTCGGCATGGTTGTGAATGGGATAGGTAAACTCCGTTTTATACCGTTCGGCAATATAAAAACAATCCTTGTCAGACAACGGAGTGATCTCCCGGATAATGTTGCTTTGTAGTGCATTCATAGCTAATATAGTATTATTAGCTACAAATATAATACACTTTTTTAATTTCTTCTACTCCACTCCCTAAAATCTTCTCCCGTAGGATTCTGGAATACACGTAATCCGAATTCCGGAATAATAGCAAGCAGATGATCGAATACATCGGCCTGGATTCCTTCGTAAGGTACCCACTCTTTCACAGCAGAAAAAAAGTAAAGTTCGACCGGAATACCTTGTTCGGTGGGCTGAAGATAGCGTACCATGCAAGTGAGATTTTTATTCACGTCGGGAAGACTTTTCAGGTAGTTCGTCAAATAGGCGCGAAACACACCAAGATTGGTCTGGCGTCGCCCATTGACCAAAATAGAGTTGTCTATGTGATGTTCTTTATTATACTCTTTCACCACCTTCTCGGTCTGCTCCACATAATCGGTCAACAATTGGATTTTCTTATATTTAACCAGCATTTCGGGGGTACAGAATCTGACACTGTTCATATCGATATTGATAGAACGCTTCACACGCCGTCCACCGGACTCCTGCATACCCCGCCAATTCTGAAAAGAATCACTGACCAGCAGATAGGGAGGAATGGTAGTGATGGTATTGTCCCAATTGCGCACCTTCACTGTATTGAGCGTCACTTCAATCACCGTACCGTCGGCTCCGTATTTGGGCATAGCAATCCAGTCACCTACTTTCAGCATATTATTTGCAGAAAGTTGGATGCCGGACACAAATCCCATGATACTGTCTTTAAACACCAACATCAGGATGGCAGCCGAAGCACCAAGCCCGGTGAGCAATACCATCGGAGATTTATCTATCAATACACTGATAACAACAATTCCTCCAATGAAAAATAGTATCACTTGCGCTGTTTGCAACAAACCTTTCAATGGTCGATCACGAAACTGCTCTCGCTCACTGTATACATGATAAACAGCCGATAAAAATGCGCTGATAAAACGTAGAAAAACCGCAATGATATAAATCATGCAGATACGACGAATAAAATCGAGGGCACTTACATTTGGAATTGCCAAAGGAATCAACACATAAATAATGATGGGGGGGACAAGATGACTGAGATAAATCAGTACTTTACGGTCGAATACAATATCATCCCAGGTTGCTTTGGTCTTTTTCACTAATTTAGCAACCACTTTCAAAAGGATATGACGGCAAATAAGGTCAGCCAGAAAGGCAACACCGATAATCAGTATCAGTGTTATAATAGGACCTACTTCATTGCTGTTAAATCCCCAGGAAACGAATAGGTTATTTATCTTTTCGGTTATTTGTTCCATATAAAAACTCTTTAATATCTTCTTTCAACCATTGATAGAGGTATAAATCTTTGTATGCACTGTTTTTGCGGAGCATTACTTCCACATTCACCTGACTGTTCTGATAACAAGTCAGTTCGTTATGAAATTGTTCATTGTGTTCTGCCAACTTCTTGATTTCCTGTTCACGCTCGCGCCTTAAAGCCGTACAGACGGGAGTCAGCACTTTCATCACTACATTATCCATAATATGATGCCCTTGAACAAACAAATAAGTAGTATCAGGAAGTACTCCGAGCCTTTCAAGTTCGGCCGATAATCTGTCGATCTCTTCGAGCCCCTGCGGAAAGCGTGTAGACAATTCGGACAACTTAGCTGTAACCGAACGTCTCACCACTTCCAGAGAACGTTCCGGATGTCTCAGGCTAACATCGTGCAAGCGAACACAGCCATTAAACTCACTCATGGAAAACGTATAAGTATCATGGCGGCGATAAAACCAGACAGACCATAGGAAAAGCGGATAAACGATCCGGGAGTATCGCTTCATAAACTCGTTGAAATCAATGAGGTGACGGTCATTCAAAGTTGCCTGTACACAAACCTCATGCAAGCTGTCGGCGTAACAATGATAGTTCTCAATGGCATAGGCATAGGTCTGAAAAATATATTTGTTACGGTTAATCTTACGCGAGGTGGAGGTAGCTCCCTGCAACAGAAAGTCATAGTCACTATCTACGCAAGCAATCAGGCTTTTCCCGAGCTCAGCGGTATTGAGAGTATTCATCAACACCATCTTCTTGCCTTTGGCCAACGATGTAGCGGAAGGAAGCATCACTTGAAAATAATGTTCTTCGTCCTCAAACTCTTCAAGCAGGGTACGCCAGAAAGCTACATCATCATAACTCTCAACATAAGCAACGATTCGGCGGCGTGCCTTTTTAGAATACAGCTTATGGGCTGCACTGAAGTAGGAAGAGGTCAGATTATCTTTAAGACTAATTGCCATAGGTCGTGTTTGGGTTAAATGCTATTTATAACTGGTTGCAATATCACTGACTTCGGTTACTGCATCGAGCCATCCCTCCATGATGACTGCAGGCGAATGAGTGGTAAGTATAATCTGTACATTCGGATTCAGTTCACGGATCATCGCAATCAATCTTTGCTGCCATTCGATGTGCAATGAAGCTTCGGGTTCGTCCATAAACAAAACGCAATGGGCATTGTCCTGTACAAGTACGGTAAGCAGGATCACCAACATCTGTTTCTCACCGGAAGAGAGCTTATAAGGAAACAGAAGTTCACCATCCTGATAAAAAGCAATATCATTGCGTTTACGGTCTATTTTTTTACGGGTATAGCTGAACAGTTCATCGACCATGTCTTGAAAACGGCGCTTGGCTACTGAAAGAGTAGCTGCTTTGCCGCGCTCTTCTTCGTTATTACTACTCAGCAGATCGATCATCTTATTGCCGATATTGACCTGGTAGTCAAGGTAGCGGCGTTGTAACAGGTAAAGTTGCCAGTCGAGCTCGGATTTCACATTCTTATCTGCCATACGGGCTGTGAAGTCTCCCATAATAAGTGGACGATCGTAACTGCGGATCACGTCATACGGAATGTAAGTAGCTTCCGGATTATCAAAAAAGACACGTACCCCGTTTTTTTCATCACTCTTTACTTCGCCTAATAACTGTTCAAGATACCCGACCGATCGATTCAGGATAGTAGTTTTCCCTACTCCATTGATACCGGATAGTATATTGACATCCGGACGAAGGTCCCAGACTATGTTGAACCGGTCCCATAATCCGTTTATTTCGATTCGTTTGATATAATTGGCTGATAGTTCCATAAATGGTTGCATTTAAATTAAACAAATATAGAAAATTCAAACGATAAATTAGTTACTTTTGCATCAGTTTTCAATAAAGGTAACATTCGGTATGGAGATTGATAAGAATCTGAAAGGACATGCACTGGCATTTACGGCCAACGTGATGTGGGGATTAATGTCCCCTATCGGCAAATCGGCATTGACAGAGTTTTCGGCACTTTCGGTAACCACCTTTCGCATGGTAGGGGCGGCAGCAGCTTTCTGGATACTTTCCGCTTTCTGTAAACAAGAGCAGGTAGGACACCGTGACATGCTGAAAATTTTCTTCGCTTCTCTGTTCGCCCTTGTTTTCAATCAGGGAATATTTATATTCGGCTTGTCTCTCACTTCTCCGATAGACGCATCTATCGTAACAACGACTTCACCTATCATCACCATGATTGTGGCAGCTATCTATCTGAAAGAACCGGTTACAAACAAAAAGGTATTGGGAATTTTCATTGGAGCAATGGGAGCATTGATCTTGATTTTAAGCAGTCAGGCGACAAGCGCAGGAGGAGGAAGCATCTGGGGAGACTTACTTTGTATGATCGCCCAACTCAGCTTCTCTATCTACCTGACCGTATTCAAAGGATTATCCCAACGCTATTCGGCCATCACAATTAATAAGTGGATGTTTATTTATGCATCTATATGCTATATTCCTTTTTCTTACCAGGATATAGCGGGCATCGAGTGGAACAGTATTTCGACCGCTGCCATTTATCAGGTACTTTATGTGGTACTATGCGGAAGCTTCATTGCTTACATCTGCATCATGACTGCACAAAAACTGATGCGCCCTACAGTAGTAAGTATGTATAACTATGTGCAACCCATTGTTGCTTCCATAGCGGCGATCTTAATGGGAATCGGAAGCTTCGGCTGGGAAAAAGGAGTTGCGATTGCATTGGTATTTCTTGGAGTCTACTTTGTGACTCAAAGTAAATCGAAGGCAGATTTGGAAGGTGTGTCATAACTCACCACAGATTACACAGATTTACACAAAATGATTTTAATCTACTGACAACCAATAATAATTATCTGTGTAATCTGTGGTGAATACGAATTTTGACACCTCTTCATCGTTATTTCAGATCTTCGAAATAAGTATCGAGTAAGCTCTTGGCAGCAACAAAAGAGGTGAGATTTCCCTGGAGCACCTGTTGCTCCTTTTCTTGCAACATCGATTCAATCTTGGCATTGTGATAAAAGCTGTCACGTAACTGTTCATTGATGCTCTCATACATCCAGTATTTGCTTTGTTCGTTACGACGATATTCAAAATAGCCATTACCTTTCACAAAATCGATGTACTCGTACACCATATCCCATATTTCCTTTACTCCAAGATTATAGAATCCCGAATAAGTAAGTACACGCGGTGTCCATCCGGAATCCGGAGCCGGGAAAAGATGTAAAGCGTTACGGAATTGCGCAGCCGCCAACTTGGCTTTGTCAATGTTATTGCCATCAGCTTTATTTATCACAATACCGTCAGCCATCTCCATAATCCCTCTTTTGATACCCTGTAGTTCATCTCCCGTACCGGCCAACTGAATCAACAGGAAAAAATCGACCATTGAATGAACTGCCGTCTCACTTTGTCCCACTCCTACAGTCTCCACAAAGATCTTATCGAACCCTGCAGCTTCACATAGAATAATCGTTTCACGAGTCTTACGGGCCACTCCTCCCAACGAACCGGCAGAGGGACTGGGGCGTATAAATGATTTAGGATGTACAGAAAGCTGCTCCATACGGGTTTTATCACCCAAAATACTTCCTTTGCTGCGTTCACTACTCGGATCAATAGCTAAAACAGCTAACTTACCTCCTTTTTCAAGAACGTGTAATCCAAAGACATCAATCGAAGTACTTTTACCGGCTCCCGGCACACCACTGATGCCTACACGAATCGAATTACCGGAATAAGGCAGACATCTTTCAATGACCTCCTGTGCGGTAGCCTGATGTTCGGAACGCACACTTTCCACTAAAGTTACAGCCTGGCTCAGAATCGTCACATCCCCTTTGACAATGCCCTCCACAAACTCATTAACCGACAACTGGCGTTTTTTTACTTTTCGCTTCAGATAGGGATTTACAGATGACGGTTGTTCAATGCCTGCATTCACAACCAAACCTTTATATGCTTCGTTATTTTCAAGATGTTCCATGGCAGATATTAATTATGTGATTCGTTACTCGTAGCTTTTACATCGATCTCCACTTTCGGCTGTACCGGATCATTGGTGATCATCAGAATTCGCAAGTGTCTCTTCTTCTTTCCAAGGTTCTTTTTCAAGACAGTCACTCTCAGGCGGGTACTTTCGCCCGGCTGCAGTATAGTTTTCTTCAAAGCAACACCTACCGCAGGATTGAATACCTGCAGTTTACTGATCTGCAAAGGAGACTTACCTGTGTTAGTGATAATAATGTCATGTCGGGCTTTGTTTTTCTTAACCAAAACCCGGCTTAAATCAATCTTGGATTCGGACAGACGAATAGCAGGAGCTAAAGCTTTATCTTGCTCGGTCATTCCTGAAAAGTCAGGAAGAAGTATTGCTGACACGGGGATTTCATTTTCCTCACTCACTTTATCACCGGCAAAGCGAGCCAGATAAACAGAAGACTGAGTCAAACCTAAATCCATCAGTTGTTTGGTATCAAGTGTCAGGGTAATGGTTCCTTTCTTACCTTTCAAAAGGACGGTAGGATTAGTTTCCATTTTCAGATAAGGCGGAAGGTGCATCAATACAGGTTCGTATGGACGATCGGAAAGATTGACTACCCCCAATGTAATGACCGGTTTCTCTCCGCTGTGTACATCAGGAAAATCTATATCTGTACGGTCAATCCGGATTTGTCCGATTGCATAGGGATGGGTTTTAGTAAAATCCTTGATCTCCTGAACCACCTCTCCATCGAAGTTCAGATAAACCAAACCAGGCTGCGCATTGCTGTAAATGCCGATCGATTTATTGAAATGCCCCAACGCTTTTGCATCAAACGTAGCACTAACCGTTCCTTTTTCTCCGGGAGCAATCGGAGTTTTCGTCCAGTTAGCAACCGAACAGGCACAAGAGGTAGTAACATTAGTCAATACCAAAGGTTTATCACCAGTATTGGTAATAGTATACTCTACAGAAACCGGACGCTTCCATTCAATCTGTCCGAAATGATGGGTCTCCTTATTAGAAGAGATACGAGGTTGAGCTACAGCCGATAAAGTAATAGTAAGTAAAGTAAATATGAAGAGTAAACTACGTTTCATTCGTTCCTATTTTATTATTGTTAGTTGTTTAAAGTACAAAAATAGGAGTTTTCGTCGAGAATCTGCCACTGATTACATATTTTTAAGCACAGGACATAGTGGCTTTACTCAAAAAAAACAGGGGCTGCGTCAAAACTCACCACAGAGGACACAGAGTAACACAGAGACGATTTTAGGTTGTTGATTATCAATAAAAAGACTCTGTGATACTCTGTGTTACTCCGTGGTGAAAAAAATTTCGACACACCCTCCTGAAAATATTTAATTTTATTTATTGAGATACGTTACAGCGAAACGAAGCTGAGTGGGCTGCATATTCGGGTGCATATGCACTCTGAATAGTAGCAATTCCTGTTTCGTAACTTCCTGCACGATCGACACGGTAACTATATTCTAAAACATAAGTTCCTTTATTCAAGGTATCGAAAAAGAAATCAGTTGAAGCATCTTTTACTGCTACATAACAACCGACATCACCAACATTGCGATATCCGGACAGGACTTCAATCGGTTCGAGACAGGCAGCCCGCTGGTCTTTCAACTGTATAAAATCCATCGTACGATCAAGACGGACAGTCAGACGGACTACCACTTTATCACCAACCTTTAACTGAGTTTTACCAATAATCGGTTGCAACTGACGATTGTTATGAGCAATCGTTTCCACATATAATTTCTTATCTACATCCAGACCGCTCCCTTGGCGAACTACTTTATCAAGACTCTCTTCGAACTGTGCATATACTGCTCCCCAGGCAATACCCGGATCTCGTTTTTCAACAATAATCTCAGCGGCATCTACGGTCTTTCTGTCCGTAAAAGTCCTCCGAACATAGCCCAATCCCGGAACAATCGTTTTGGCAGGACTTACCGTTTCCAACACTTCATTGCCAAGAACAATACGGACATCTCCTTGATTATCCAGTAAATTAGTTCCATTGTAAAGCAGAGCATAAACAGCATCTGCAGTAGCTACCGGAGAATCCCATTGCTGGGTCTGTTTCTGCTTTAAAAGCCACATTTTCATTTTTTCAACAACCTGTGCATCCTCTCCCACTCGTTCAAAAGCTTCCATTACATCCACATGGGCAGGTACTTTCAGGTTATTCCAAGTATATGGACTGTCGGCTGTATCAAAAAACATACCCTGGTCATCTGTCCGAGTGAGATATTCTTTAAGGGATGCCATAAACTCCTGAGCCTCTTTCACCTTGCCTACTTTCTGCAAGATAATGGCCGACCAAGCTTTTTCGGTTACAGACTGCTGAGACAATGACGGAGCAACTCTTGAAAGGAAATAGGTATATGCTTCTTTCATGGATACCGGCACTTTTTCGCCAGAAATAGCAACCAGATAGAGATACTTTAATGCACTTCGTGAAATTCCTTGTGATTTACTGCCGTTTTTTTCGGCTTCACGAATAGAACGATATTCCTGTAAGGCCTCTTTATGAAGATAGTTGAAAGCCGACCGTTGCATATTCAAGGCTGCGCCTTCCAGTGGTTTTCCTGTAAGCAGGGCTATACGTGCATTCTGCTCCACAATAAAATCGGTAACAAAAAGACTACCGTCCATTCCTTTATACCAACTCCACGAACCATCAGGTAATTGGAGTTCCTGTAGTTTCAGTAAGGCTGCTGCATTATTATTACGGATATTATTCAAATCGAATAGAGTGGCAATGCGTTCTTTTTGTTCGCTTTCCGAGGTAGCTTCCATCACCCAGGGAGATTCGGAAAGAAGGATATTCTTCACTTCCTGATTCTTTTGCAAATTACTCAGGAAAGTTTCTTTGGTGCCTCCCCCGAGTTTCCAACTGTCAAAAATAGCTCGAATACGTGGTTGGGCATTCATTATGTAAGAGGCCATTGTGTTGGCATACCAGGAAGTAGCCCATGAAATGGCATCATCATTTCTGGGTTGCGACAACGCTGGCAATGCTTGTACGGCATACCAAGCCGGATTGGCAGTAAACTCAACGGTTAAACGCCGGTTGGTTGCAGTCTTGCTATGATGATTGAAAAGGTCTGCTAAAGAGAAAGTACGCGTTTGTTCACCACGGACAGGCATAGGCAAGGTCTCTGTCAGATTCTCTTTATTGCTGAGAACCGGAAGCAGGTGTTGTTCACCATCGCTGAAATTGCCTCCTTCGGCTATCATCCGGCATCCCAGAACTTCATATTTATCAGTAACCGTAAACAGGAAATCCACCCCGACAGTCTGTCCGGGCCCGGCATTAAATTTCTTTTGCTGGGTAGATATCACCTGATCCGTCATAGGATTGAAAAGCACAAGTTTCACTGTACCCGACATGCTTTTACCTGTGAGATTGCTGACAGAAGCAGCGATGGAAGTATGGTCTCCCACCCGGACAAACCGCGGCAGATTTGGGGTAAGCATAAACTCTTTACTGGTAACAGCAGTAGCATTTATCTGACCCGTCATCATATTCTGTGTGTGGGCATAACCACGGAAATTCCAGGTCGTAAGGCTTTGCGGCATACGGAAAGAGAAGCTGACCTCACCCTGAGCATTGGTATGAAGTTGCGGATAGAAAAAAGCTGTTTCAGCAAAGTTGGTACGTAACTCTATATCTGCAGCCCCATTCACAGCCGGATGGTCTGCCTGATTTACAGCCCCCGCATCTTGTGAAACAGAAATCAACTCGGATTCAAAAAGAACATCGTCTGCGACCTCGCTTTTCATTTGTTGTTTCATAGCTCCCATTCCACGCATACGAGCATAGCGGGTAACCGGAGCGGCGTCATTGGTTATCGACAACACCTCGGCAACAGCATATCCGACAGGAGGTAATACAAAATGATCGTAACTGAACGAAGGTACTTTCAAACTACGCTGACGGAAACCAAAATAGAAATAGTTCGAATCTGCATAGTCCCTCCTCCAATGGGAAACAGGAACGGAAAGATGATAATATAGCTGCAGAGACTGGTCAGCTTTCCAGATTTTATCCAGTGAAGCATCGTACATGGTAGCCAACATCTCGGCCAAAACCGGTGATCCTTGTGGATTCCGGATCGTCAGCTTCCATTCCTCTTCCTGTCCGGGACGTAATTTGTCACGGAATACATCCCAGCGTATATTCAAAGTATAATCGGGCAAACGCTTTGTCAGACTTACTTCCTGTTCGTAAACTATTCCTTTACGAACAAATGCAAAAGTAATGCCCAAACCATTTCCATAAGCTTCCCGATAAGGATACTCAAAACGGACAAGCGAATCGGACAAATGAAGAAGTTTGCTCTCCAGATGCTTGTTACCACTGAATACATCCATAAGTACATAAGCATCCTTTTCGGAAGTTCCAAAGTAGAACAGTGCAGGATGTTCTGCATCAAACCGGGTATTTACCTCATAATACCATAAAGGCATGGACACCGGTGGACGTTTATCATTCAAAGCGAAAAGGATCACAACCTTTTCCGTTTCTGCTTTACGCCCCTGGGCATCCGTCACAGAAGCTACAAGTTTATAAGCACCGGAAGGTAGTGTTTTCCAGTCGGACAATAACGTCTCTTCATTGGATCTGAACGAACCTGAAAGGATTGCCTGAGCAGAAACTTTCTGATCTTTCACAGCTTTGGATTCCTCATAACCTGAAATAGAGAACAATTGGTAACTGCCTTCGACGGCAACCGGTTTACGTTCCAGATTATTTACCTGAAAAGTAGCTTTTATGGAATCGTCTTTACAGATAAGTCCGTTTATATCGGCAAATAGCAGCAAGGAAGTCTTTCCGGCCCGCAGGCTGATTTCCGAAGTCTGCGTTTCGCCCGCAACATTCGTGACCGAGACCTGTACTTTATAGTCATAATAGGAAGAAGTGTCATCACCATCGTCAAGGTCGGAGCCTGAAGTATCGGGTTTCAGGTCAACAGGAAGCTCAAAATTTCCATCTGCCCCCAGACGCACGGTGTCAGAAGCCAATATGACGGGATTCACTCCCCACATCCGCCAGGAACAAAGGGAGCGGGTTATGGTATAAGTAACCGGAATATCCTGTAAAGGCACACCGCTGAAAGTCTTGACATTCCCTTTCAATTCGACACGGTCTCCTAAACGATAACTTTCAGTCACCGGCTCAAATGTAATGTCAAATGTAGGACGTTTATAATCTTCCACCCTAATGGTACGGAAACCGTTTTGAGTATTCAGGCTGAAAATGCCGTTCAAACAAACGGATGGTAATACGAATTCAGCAGTAAAAGAACCGAAATCACCGGTACGCAGCTTCTTTGTACCCACTTCCTGCCCATTGGCATCCGTAAGTGTCAATGTATATTCTCTCCCGGCAAGCACATGGGCAGAATCCGGGTATTGTTCATAGGCAATTCCTTTCACATATACAGTTTGTCCCGGACGGTAAAGAGAACGATCGGTAAGCAAAGTTACGGCAGAAACCGGCTTTGTATCATCTGTAAAGTTATAATTCCCACCCCATAAATAGATTTGAGGCATAGCCGTATCGGCTCCTTTGGCAGCCGTCAGGTATCTGTACTCTCCTGATGAAGCAAACTGTGCTTTCCCGTCAGCATTAGTGGTAGCGGTCAGAAGCTGTTTGTTCTGTCGGTCGAAGACTGAAAGCAGAACCCCCTCTATAGGCTTCCCACTCATATCATCGAGTACAGCTACCTCACTTAGCTTGGAAGGCAAAGAGCGGGTCAGCACTTTGAAGCGGGTGGAAGACAGAAACTTCGCAGAATTAGAACGAACCTCAGCATCCGGAACAATACGAAGGGCATAGAGGCCTGTTTCAGGAGCTTTCATATGAAATATAGAGTCTTGCATTTTATAGTCACCAGACGGGAAAAGGACATAATGCACCGACGAAAGCAAGCGCCCATATTTCTTCAAGAATGTTTCATCAGGTACTTCCACCGCATTGGGGCGAGCCGACAAATTGATCGCATACAACTGAACTGCAAAACTCTTCAGATTCTTAAAACTGACTTTCAAGTCGAATTCCTCACCGGGATAAACCGCTGACGGGGTCTGCACTGTAAAATCCGGGCTCAGGATATCCTGCTTCAGCTCTCTCAAGGCATTAATACGGTGATAAGCCGGATAGCGGGAAATAGCCTCATCACACAATTGCAATCCGGAAGCAGGTACGCCGGCATTCACCGCCTCCTGGGCCTTAAGTAAATAAACCTCGGCACAAATGTCATGTGACTGGTTCTCGGCAATCAGTTTATTCAATGCTGCCAGATAAGGATCTTGCGTCAGCCCGATTCTACCCTCAGGAGCATGATAAGGACGAAAACCGGGATCGGTGCGCCTTTTCCACTGCAAATAATCCAAGTTAGTAAGCAACAGAGCGTCCGGATTATCGGTCCGGCGATATGAATCCATCATGTGTCGATAAATCCCTTCGATACGTGCATTTATCAGAGAATCACTGCCCAACCCGGATAAACTCTCTAATGAAGCAATGGCACGGGAAGCTAAGAGATGATACATATCATGATGATAATAATCACTTGTTACCCCCAGCTCGACAAAAGGAATGTAACTTCGGGATGAAGTATCGAGCAGTAACAGGGAATCCTGAAACGTTACGGCTGTTTCTGACATCACTTTCGTTACAAACTGATTTTTACTCCACTCCCGGATATCATTCGAGGGAGTCACTTCCTCCAAATCTGTACGGCGGTTTAGTTTCCAACGATTTTGAGAAGCATAATCGGCATACATACTGCCGATAAGCGAATGCAGAACCGCGCGGTCCAGTGGCTTATCTGTAGTTTTCACCCACTGCTCTAATCCGTTCAACGACACATAGAAACTATCCGGAGTGATCTCTTCCCTGAATCTCATCTGCCAGACATAGGCTTTCAGCATTTGAGGAGAGTTCTTCTCAATTTCAGCTTTCTTATAAATTTCGCCGGTCAACCGGACGATAGTCTCGGGCAAGCTTTTCTGTTGGGCCTGCTCCACTTGCTTCCATAACTTATCGTATGATTGGGCATGTGTCCATGAGGACATTCCCATAGAAAGTAACACGATAATACAAATCAGTCTAATCTTCATATCTTAAAAGTTTAAGTATCAATACATAATTAACAAAGTAACAAAATAAAGTTTAAAGATTTGTTCTTTTTCTTATAAAAAAAGAGAACAGATCGGGCATATTTCCATAATCAGCAAGAGTAGTATTAATATATTTTAACACAAAACTAAAAACGACAAGACTTTTTTAGTTAACTTTGTAATCACAACCATTAATCTAATCACAAACCAACACACAACATCTTATGAAAAACAGACATTACTTGAAGTATATGCTGGCGATTACCGCATTATTATTCAATGGAGAAGCAATCTACTCACAAACCCATCCGATAGAAAGTTATCTGAAAGCGGCAGGAGACCATGCAACCATTTATAATGGTGAAATAGAATTTACGTACAGTCTTGCTCAATACGAAAATCTCCCTTATTTTCAAAGTGACGAATTTACTTCCGGAGAGATCATCTTCAGAGGTAACCGGTATCCGGGTCTGGCCCTTCACCTGGATTTGTACAAAGACCAACTTTCGGCTCTGAATCCCGGTAGCCGTCATAGCATTATTATTAATAACGAAGGAATCGAACAGGTAAAACTACACAATGCTACATTCATCTACTTCCGTCCAACGCCAAATACAAATCTGGACAAAGGATTTTACGAATTACTGCATAATGGAAAAGAATTGAGACTATTGGCACGCAAAAAATATTATATTGCTCATATCAGTGCGGAAAAAATAGTAAAAACCGGCAAACACCAGACTGAATATTTCACGTACAAAGCAAAATATTATCTGGAGTACAACGGAGTATATTATTCCGTCAGTAACAAAAAGACGTTTGCCAGGATCTTTCCGGAACAGCGTAAACTGATAAACCGCTATGTACGAAAACAGAAGCTAAACTTCCGTCATGATACTGACGCCTCCCTGACAGCCCTTACAAACTATTGTGAAGAATTGATAGCCCCCAAACAGACACGATGAAAAAGAATACATACCTATGGATGCTGCCCCTGTTATTCTGGTGGCCGCAACAAGCAGTGGCACAACAGCCGCTCTCACTTCCTGCCGACAGTATAACCATTGATACCCTACTGGAATCAATGGAGAAAAATACATCCTACAGAATTTATACTACCATTGACACCTCCTTCAAGGTATTGGTAAGAGGAAAAACTACGCCTTTACAGCAGTTGAAAGAAGCACTGGCACCGACACCCTATAAACTATCGGTATATGGGAACATTTTATTCGTGCTGAAAGAACAGGAGCTTATCACACGATTGCCTCCCACACTGACAGGCGAACCGGAAAAAGATGAAGGTTACTATGGGGATGTATATACTTATCTGAGAGACGAACCGGAAAAAGCATCTTCAGAAAACAAAGTATATAATGTAGGAGATGTACGGATCAAACAACGCCCCCGGAAAGCGACACTCAAAGGGCAAGTGACTAACTTTAAAACCGGTGAGCCTATGATCGGTATCAACCTGATTTTAAAGGACCCATGGATAGCGACAACAACAGACGCAAAGGGTAACTTTACCCTTGAGCTTCCTACCGGACATAAGCAATTGGACATAAAAGGACTGAATGTAAAAGATACGCGACGTCAAATCATGCTTTTCAGTGACGGAACACTCAATATAGAACTGGAAGAGAGTGCACATATGCTGGACGAAGTAACCATTACTTCCGGACGCATACAGAATGTAAAGAGCACACAGCTGGGAGCTGAGACTTTGCGCCCTACACAGCTGAAAAATATCCCAATGGCTTTGGGGGAAGTGGACATTCTGAAGATGGTACAAGCCTTGCCGGGAGTAAAAACAGTAGGTGAAGCTTCAAGCGGATTCAACGTACGTGGCGGAGCTACCGACCAAAACCTGATTTTACTTAATGACGGAACCATTTATAACCCCAACCACTTATTTGGCTTCTTCGCCGCTTTCAATTCGGACATGGTGAAAGAGGCCGAAATATATAAAAGCAGCATCCCCGCACAATATGGCGGACGTATCTCGTCTATTCTGGATATCACCGGCAAAGAGGCCAATAAAGAAAAGTTCACAGGTTCGGCGGGTATCGGACTGGTGACAAGCAAACTGAATCTGGAGATTCCGGTCATCAAAGACAGGACATCTGTCTTACTAAGCGGACGTACTACATATTCCGACTGGATTATGAAACAACTTCCGGAAAAAAGCGGTTACAAAGACGGCACCGCCGGTTTTTATGATCTGGGCGCCATTGTGGCACATAAGTTCAACGATAAACACAACCTTAATATCTACGGATATTATAGCCATGACCGCTTTGCTTTCAACTCAAACGAAAAATACGGTTACAACAACCTTAATGCCTCAGCACGATGGAGGGCTGTATTTAATGAGAGACTGGTGGGATATTTCTCGGCCGGATACGATCACTACGACTACAATAACCGGGAGACGGTCAATGCTTCAAGCGCATATAAGCTATCGTTTGACATTAATCAATATTTCGTTAAGGCAGATTTTACAAACAAACTGACCGGTAATAATACATTAAACTTTGGTTTTAAATCAATGCTGTACAATATCAATTCGGGAACTTACGAACCTGAAGGAAGTGAATCACTGGTGAAAAAGGATGCTTTGCAAAAAGATAAAGCTCTGGAAACAGCGTTCTATTTGGGTGATGAATGGGAAATCACTCCAAAACTGTCAGTCAACGCAGGAATCCGCTATTCACTATTCAATGCGTTAGGGCCACGTTCGTATTATAAATATGAACCGGGTACACTCCCACATGAATCGACTATAACAGATACTATCATTGCCGGAACAGGAAAGGTGATGAAAACCTATCACGGACCCGAATTCCGGCTATCCGCACGATACTCCTTCACGGATGATTTTTCAATTAAAGCAGGATTTAACTCGATGCGGCAATATATACATAAACTGTCGAATACTGTCATCATGTCGCCAACCGACACATGGAAACTGAGTGATGTCAACATTAAACCTCAAAAAGGTTGGCAAGCCGCGGCAGGACTTTACCTGAATTCTCCGAACGGTATCTGGGAATACTCAGTGGAAGGTTATTATAAGCGGATGTCCGACTATCTGGACTATCGCGGAGGAGCCAAACTGCTAATGAACCACCATATTGAAACTGATGTTATCAACACGCAGGGACATGCCTACGGTGTGGAACTGCAGGTAAAAAAACAGGTTGGAAAACTGAACGGTTGGATGAGTTATACCTATTCGCGTACATTCTTGAGGCAGAATGACAAACGGATCGAAAAACCGGTAAACAACGGTGACTGGTATCCTACGGAATATGATAAGCCTCATGATTTCAAGTTTGTAGGTAACTACAAATTTACGCACCGCTACAGTATGTCAATCAATGTGGACTACAGCACAGGACGTCCGACAACCATTCCTGCCGGACAATATTATGATGAGTCGACACAATCGATGTGGGCTTATTACACGGAACGAAACTCATACCGTATACCGGACTACTTTCGTACAGACATCTCTTTCAATATAGAGCCCAGCCATCACCTGACGCTACTAACGCATAGTTCTATTTCTATCGGAATATACAACGTCACCGGAAGAAAAAATGTTTATTCCGTTTATTATGTGTCGGAAGAAGGTCAGATAAAGGGGTACCAGATGTCTATCTTCGGAGTACCGATTCCTTTCATTACATATAACATAAAATTCTAACACCATGTTGAAATCAAAATATATTATCTATCTATTGCTACTCTGCCTGACAGGTTGTGTCTCCGAATTTAACGCACAACTTCCCACTTCCGACGAAGAACTGTTGGTAGTGACCGGCGACATCATTGCCAATACGGAAGTCGTATTTTCATTAAGTAAAAGTGTCCCACTGTCCGAAGAATCCCCGGAAAACTATCGAGACATTGAGGCCAAAATCATTGTAACCGGCAGTGACGGCTATCGGAGTAATCCCGGTAAGGCTATCGGAGAAGGCAAATATCAAATCAGCATCGGGGAATTACAGAACAACGTATCTTATGGAGTAGAAATAGAATATAATGGAGAGATTTATATCTCTTCTCCCTCCGAACCGATGGAAACTCCTGAAATAGACAGTGTTTCATGGATACAGCCCGTAAAAGAACAGCCACTGACCATCCGGGTATCTACACATGGTGATCCCGGAAAAGCCCAATATTACATGTGGAATTACAAAGAAGACTGGGAGATTAGAGCTAATTACATGACAACTTGTTACTTCGATCCGGAAACAAACCGCATTTACGAGGACAGCAGTTACCCTACCTTCTATTGCTGGAAAAAAGAATTATCCAGAAATATATTGATCAGTTCAACCCAATCACTGAAAGAGAACCGGATCATAAACAATAAGCTGTTTGAAGCACCGGTAAAAGGAGATAGATTTACAGTGTTATACAGTGTACTGGTACAACAACGGACACTGAGTAAAGCAGGGTATGAATATTATCTGAATGTACAACAACAAAATGAAGACATGGGAGGAATCTTTACTCCACAACCTTCCGAAGTTCAGGGAAATCTCAGTTGTACCACTCAGCCTGAGCGAAGAGCCATCGGCTATGTCGGGGTTTATAAAAACATAGTCGAAAAGAGAATCTATATTCGCCCCAATGACATAGAACGTCCTCCCCGATACACAGATTGCGAAGAACTGACGGACGATGATCTGAACGAAATGGGCTACAACACCTATCTGACAAGATATCTGGCTGGCTATCGTCCTGTCGGAACAGGTACACACATCGATAACTGGACGCTGCAAAGATGCACAGAATGTGAATATAACGGAGGAAATAAAAACAAACCTTCGTTCTGGCCCAACGATCACCAATAACTTAAAAAGAAAGGAGACAATCATGAAACGAATCTTCACACTATATTTCTTTGCATTGTTTTGTCTGATTTCACAGGCACAGGAAGAACTATACGAACGGGTGTATGTACATACGGACAAAACGTGCTATCTGGCCGGCGAAGAAGTTTGGATCAAGTTTTATACCACTGACACTCACTTCCAACCATCTTTTTTCAGCAAAGTGGGATACGTAGAAATATCAAATGCCGAACGCCCGCAGGCCCAGTTAAAATTAGCACTTGACAATGGCAGCGGTTCGGGAAAAATAAAGATTCCAACTGATGTTCCTTCAGGTATTTACGAGTTAAGCGGATATACACAATATATGAGAAATGAAGGGGAAAAAATCTTTTTTCGAAAGCAGATTGCCATAATCAACACTTTCCGGATTGCGGAATCTGACCCGATAACATTAGCCGATTCTACGGAAACATACCCGAAAGAAGTACCGGCTATGAACGGAAACATTCGTATAAACACTTCCCGGCCGTCGTATAGTATGCGCCAACCTGTAGAATTGACCATTAATGGCCTGCCCGAAGAAGTATCCGACCTTATCGTTTCGGTAAGCCGTAATGATTCACTGGTCATACTTCCACATCACGAAGAATCTGTCTGGAGACAGCAAGTTACCAGTACGCCCGGCACATTCTCCGGTCAATGGGTACCGGAATATGAAGGACATATCATCCGCGGACAAATACAAACTCCCGAAGGAGAAACACTGAAACAGATACAGAATAAACATGTGTCAGCAGACATCGCTTTTGTAGGTAAAGATATCCGGTATGTACAAGGACAAGTAGACGTTGAAGGGAATGCACGATTCTACACAAGCAATATATTTGGAATCAATGACATAGTGGCTGCCGCATGGGGAGCTAATGGAGAATCTTACCAAATGAATATTTTATCGCCTTTCTGTGAGAATCTGCCGAAAAATCTCCCCCCACTTAAACTCTATCGAAATAAGAAACGATTATTGGAAAGAAGCATAGGCATACAGCTACAACAAGTTGTCATGCTCGATTCTCTTGACCATGGTATCCCTCTGCAATCTTGTTACGGGCTCCAACCTTATCTGAACTACAATCTGGATGAATACACAAGATTCAGCACGATGACAGAAACCTTTGTAGAATTTGTACGTAGCGTGATAATACGTAAGGTGAATGGTAAACGCAGGCTAAAAGTACTCAAAGAGGGAGAAAAAAGATTCAATGTCGGAAATACATTAGTGTTATTGGATGGTGTTCCTATTCATGATCACGAAGATATTCTGAAGTATAACCCCAAATTGGTGAAAAAAATCGATATCTATAACAGCCGCTATGCTTTTAGCGGTGAAACATTCGAATGTATGATTTCCCTGACCACGCAAAAAGGAAACCTGCCTTCCATACAGTTAAGTGACGACTCGCAACTGACAGTATATGAATGTCCTCAATTGCCCGTTGCATTCAGCATGCCCGAGTACAAAAACGAGGTTGACAGAAAATCGCGCAAACCGGATTTCCGGCATACATTATACTGGAACCCCTCCGTAAAAACAGAAAAGGGAAAAGCTACCACACTCCTTTTTTACACATCCGACCTTGAAGGAGAATTTAAAGTAGTGGTGGAAGGTTTTACGCGCCAAGGAGAAGCAATCCGAGGTGAAGCGAGTTTTCGGGTTGGAGAATGACCCTCGCAGTCCAATGGGTGAAGTAACTCCCCAATAAAAAAAGTGGGGAACACTTTTATTTAGTGTATCCCCACTTCATCATTTCATTTCTGCCGGCTTCTCTTAAACATCTTTCCAGCAGATGCATTACTACTTTTTTCATTGCTTCAAATACTAATAATAATTACCTTAATTAATAAACACACATCGAAAACCTAAAGGGGAGAACGCTTAAAGCGTTACATATCCCCAGATGTTAGGATTGGCATTTGCCAAATTCTTTAATAAACTTCTTACAATCTTCATAATCTTTTTACCTAAAAAAACTGTTACCTAAAAACTATGTTATCCTAATTCTTATGTTTTACAACACAAAAGTAAGACCTAAATAGGTACGTTGTACTCAAAAAAGGAAGAAAAATGTGTTTTAAAACATATTTCTTGATGTATATCAAGAAAATCGGTTTCTATTGGCAATCATATGACAAAACCGGACATAAATAAAGTCAGAAAGGCAGGTTGCCATTGACAATTCTGCATTCGGATGACAAGTCGTCATGAAACAGGAAAACAAAAAGAGATCCTTAAAAAAGAAGAGAGGCAAACGCTTGTAACGCTTGCCTCTCATTCGTATATTCGCAGATGAACCTTTATTTAATCGGTGTCTGTTCTAATGTAGCAACCAGAAAATCATAGAATTTCTGCACAGTCGGAATCAAGGCTCTTTCATCAGGAGAGTGCGGTGAACGCAGTGTAGGACCAAATGAAATCATATCCAGTCCAGGAATAATAGCCCCAATGATACCGCATTCCAACCCGGCATGAATAACTTTCACTTCCGGCTCTGTACCAAACTGCTTTTTATAAGATTCTTTCATTGCATGCAGAATCGGAGAATCGATGTCGGGTTGCCATCCGGAATATCCTCCCGTCATCTCCACTTTCATACCTGCCATAGAAAAGCAACATTCAAGGCTGGTAGTCAGACATTCTTTCATGCTGTCGCTGGAACTACGTGCCAGAATCTTGAAAGAAGCTTTTCCACCACCAATATTAATGATTGCCAGATTTGAAGAGGTTTCTACTGTATCGGGAATTGTAGGAATCATTCGCATCACACCATTCTGACAAGCAAAAATAGCATCGATCAGATTATCCTGAATCTCTTCAGGTACTTCTCCTGCAGGCAGTTCTACCCGCTCGGCAGTGAAGCTGATAGGAGTTTCGATTGCTTTATACTCTTCATTGAAAATATCTTCGCAATACTTCACTAAACCCAATAGTTCTTCTTCATTTTCAGCGGGGATAGTTACTACTGCATGGGCTTCACGAGGAATGGCATTACGCATATTTCCACCTTCCCAAGTTGCCAGGCGAGCTTCATAACTTGCTACAGCTTCACGCACAAAACGTACCAGTAATTTGTTGGCATTGGCACGTCCCTGATTGATTTCCAGTCCGGAATGACCGCCACGAAGACCTTTCAAACTTACCTTAATGGCAATATCACCATCTTCCGGAGCCACTTCCTTATACTCAAGAGATGCGGTAACGTCCATACCACCGGCACAGCCGATGTAAAGTTCACCTTCGTCTTCAGAATCGAGATTAAGCAGTATTTCTCCATTCACAGTACCCGGTTTCAGACCAAAAGCACCAAACATACCTGTTTCTTCATCCTTTGTAATCAAAGCTTCCAACGGTCCATGTTTCAGATTCTGATCTTCAAGAACAGCCATGATAGCAGCTACTCCCAAACCATTATCGGCTCCAAGTGTAGTACCTTTAGCTTTCACCCATTCACCATCTATATAAGTTTCAATCGGATCTTTCTCAAAATCGTGAACAGTATCATTGTTTTTCTGTGGTACCATATCCATATGTGCCTGAAGGATTACTCCTTTTCTATTTTCCATCCCCGGAGTGGCAGGTTTACGGATAATCACATTGCCGGCTTCATCTACAAAGGTTTCCAAGCCGAGACCTTTACCGAAATTTACCAGAAACCCGGTAATTTTTTCCATATGTCCCGACGGACGCGGAATCTGCGTCAAAGAATAGAAGTGCTTCCATACATTTTGTGGAGCTAAATCAAGAATTGTGCTCATAAATGAATTATTTATAGGTTTTAAATCAATTTCTAAAGGTCAAAGCTACTAAAAAGAATGGAAAAGAAAGAATTACCGGAAGAAATTCAAATAAAAAAAGTTCAAAAACCGGATTTACAGATTAAATATGTATAGCAATAACACACATATTGTTTTAAGTCAGCAAAGCGCATTTCCTGAAACACAATTGTTATCAGCAAATATTATTTTCGTCGGAGGAAGGAAATAGCCGCCAACCCGTAAATGCCTAATAAAACGACCAATAAGGTTTGAATGCCATGAACGATCAATGCAAATATTCCGGCATCTGTCGCATTTACCCCATAAAGCATCATCATGGTGATCACTGCAAAATGCCACGGACCGGCCCCATTCGGAGTAGGAACAATTACGGCAAATGTTCCTCCGACAAACATGACCAATGCAGCAAGAAGTCCCAGATGTGCCGTAAAAGCAAAACAATAGAAAGTGAAATAAAAATGGAGAAAATAGCTGAGCCAAATCAAAAAGCTATAAAGCAGGAAAAGCGGAAGATTTTTCACATTCCGCAGTGACATAATGCCTTCACAAACATTCAGTACAACTCCTTTCACTTTCTCGAAAAAAGAAAGGGTACGAATCAAATAATAAAATAGCACAACAACTCCTATTCCACAAAACAGAATGATATAGAACCAAACAGACGTAAGTAAATGCATCAATGAAGGAATCTTCGTACCGGTTTGTTCAAGAAAGGTGACAAATACAGGCATTTGCAACAAAACCGTGACACCGGTAATCAAAAGAATAGTCAGTGTATCTACCAGACGTTCGGTTACCACAGTACCTAAAGATTTAGCAAAGGAAACATCATCGTATTTTGCAAGTATCCCACACCGGCTCACTTCTCCTACCCGCGGCACCACCAAACTGGCTGCATACGAAATGAAAATGGCATTGACGCAATCACTTCTTCGGGGAAACGCTCCCAAAGGTTCCAGCGTCTGACGCCAACGCCAACCACGAAACACTTGTGCCGATATGCCGAAAAGAAGTGAAAAAGCCATCCACCACCAGTTTGTGCCGTGTTGCAAAACCTCCGCGGCTTTTACAAAATCGAAGTCACGATAGACCCAATATAAGATAAAGCCTCCCAAAACCAATGGTAAGATAAGTTTCAGTGCCTTTTTTATTAGTTTCTTCATCCCTAATTCTTTATTCTTCATTTAAAAGAATTACCTTTGTCTGCTGCAAAAGTAGTTATTTAGTTGATAAATGAAATTAGTAAAGCCTAAAAAGTTTCTCGGGCAACACTTCCTGAAAGACCTGAAAGTGGCACAGGACATTGCCGATACAGTAGATACATTCCCCGAACTGCCGATTCTGGAAGTTGGGCCGGGAATGGGTGTGCTCACTCAGTTCCTTGTCAAAAAAGAACGGTTGGTAAAAGTGGTGGAGGTCGATTATGAATCAGTAGCCTATCTGCGAGAAGCCTATCCGTCACTGGAAGACAACATCATTGAGGATGACTTCCTGAAAATGAACCTGCAACGTTTATTTGACGGACATCCGTTCGCATTAACCGGAAACTATCCTTATAATATATCCAGCCAGATATTTTTCAAAATGTTGGATAACAAAGACCTGATTCCTTGCTGTACAGGAATGATCCAAAAGGAAGTAGCCGAACGCATTGCGGCCGGGCCGGGCAGTAAAACATATGGCATTCTCAGCGTTCTGATACAAGCCTGGTATCGGGTAGAGTATCTTTTCACTGTAAGCGAACATGTGTTCAACCCACCTCCAAAAGTGAAGAGTGCAGTCATACGAATGACACGCAACGAGGTACAAGACCTTGGTTGTGATCCGAAGCTATTCAAACAGGTAGTGAAAACTACTTTCAACCAGCGTCGAAAGACATTACGAAACTCCATCAAACCGATCTTGGGCAAAGACTGCCCGTTGACAGAAGACGCTCTATTCAACAAACGTCCTGAACAACTCTCGGTACAGGAGTTTATAGACCTGACAAACCGGGTGGAACAAGCGCTGAAATCCCCGATAGAAGCAACTTCTCAAAAAGAAATTCCCAATGGGGAAGCCGGATTATCGGACTGAACAAACATAGTATACTAAACGTGACTTCCTCGATTTACGGGAAGCAGGTAAGGATGTAATTATGAACGAAGAATACATTGACAACGTAAAAGAGCTTATCGGAGAAAAAGATGCCGATAAAGTAAAAGAGCTTCTTATCGATCTGCACCCTGCTGATATAGCGGAGTTGTGTAACGAATTGAATCCGGAAGAAGCCCGCTTCGTCTATCGATTACTTGATAATGAAACTGCCGCGGACGTACTTGTAGAAATGGACGAGGATGTTCGTAAAGAGTTTCTTGACATCCTGCCATCAGAAACCATTGCCAAACGTTTCGTTGACTATATGGATACGGACGATGCCGTAGATTTGATGCGCGAACTGGATGAAGACAAGCAGGAAGAGGTACTTTCGCACATTGAAGACATCGAACAGGCAGGAGACATTGTCGACCTGCTGAAATATGACGAAAATACCGCCGGTGGTTTGATGGGCACGGAAATGGTGACCGTCAACGAAAACTGGAGTATGCCCGAATGCCTGAAAGAAATGCGTCAACAGGCAGAAGAGCTTGATGACATCTACTATGTATACGTGATAGACGATGACGAACGTCTCCGCGGAATATTTCCACTGAAAAAGATGATTACGTCACCCTCTGTATCCAAAGTAAAACATGTGATGCAGAAAGACCCTATCTCCGTACACGTAGACACACCTATCGATGAAGTGGCACAAATTATCGAAAAGTATGACTTGGTTGCTATCCCGGTTCTCGACAGCATCGGCCGGTTGGTAGGACAGATTACCGTCGACGACGTCATGGACGAGGTTCGTGAACAATCGGAGCGCGATTACCAATTGGCATCCGGTCTCTCGCAGGATGTAGAAACGGACGACAATGTACTTCGTCAGACTACAGCCCGCTTGCCCTGGCTATTAATCGGTATGATTGGCGGCATAGGTAACTCTATGATATTAGGTAATTTTGATTCTACTTTCGCCGCACATCCCGAAATGGCTCTTTACATACCGTTAATTGGCGGTACGGGTGGAAATGTGGGAACCCAGTCATCGGCACTTGTCGTACAAGGCTTGGCAAACAGTTCTCTCGATGCTAAAAACACGTTCAAACAAGTCAGCAAAGAAGCTGTAGTTGCATTGATTAATGCCACAATCATCTCTTTACTGGTATATACCTATAATTTCATTCGTTTCGGTGCAACGGCCACTGTTACTTATTCGGTATCCATCAGCCTGTTTTCAGTAGTGATGTTTGCCTCCATCTTCGGTACTCTGGTTCCAATGACACTGGAAAAGATGAAAATAGATCCTGCTATAGCTACAGGGCCGTTTATTGCCATTACAAATGACATCATTGGCATGATGATGTACATGGGAATTACGGTGTTATTATCGTAAAAAACAGCTATAATGAAAAAAAATAAAGGAAAATAGTATGAAGTAATCATTTTATTTCATTAATTTGTGACCTAATGGATTTAAGGACAAATCCTGTTTTCCTAAAAACGAATATACAATGATGGACTCTCATGACACTAACCAACCTTTGAAACAAGGGGAATTAGAAGAAGAAAAAAAAGCAGTTGAGGTTTCTGAAGAGATTACAGAAACTCCGGCTGAAGAAACGATTGCTGAAAAATCAACCGAATCAGGTTCAAAACTGAACACTAAAGAAGAAGTGCTGTCCCGATTAAAAGAAGTTGCCCAAGATGCTGAAAATGCAAGTAAACAGGAGCTGGATGGTTTAAAGCAGACTTTCTATAAAATTCATAATGCCGAACTCGAGGCTGCGAAAAAGTTATTCGTAGAAAATGGTGGTGCCGAAGATGAATTTATTGCACAGCCTAACGGTGTAGAAGAAGAATTCAAAAGTTTAATGGCAGCCATCAAAGAGAAGAGAAGTGCTTTGGCTGCTGAGATTGAAAAACAGAAAGAAGAGAATCTTCAAGTCAAGCTGTCAATTATCGAAGAATTAAAAGAACTGGTGGAATCACCCGATGACGCCAATAAATCCTACAATGAATTTAAAAAGCTACAGCAACAGTGGAATGAAGTAAAGCTGGTACCACAGGCTAAAGTAAACGAGTTGTGGAAGAATTATCAACTGTATGTTGAGAAGTTCTACGATATACTAAAACTGAATAATGAATTCAGGGAATATGATTTCAAGAAGAATCTGGAAATCAAGACACACCTTTGTGAAGCTGCAGAGAAACTGGCCGACGAACAAGATGTAGTCTCCGCTTTCCATCAATTACAGAAACTACATCAAGAGTTCCGCGATACCGGCCCGGTTGCCAAAGAATTGCGTGACGAAATATGGAACCGCTTCAAAGCTGCCTCTACTGCTGTCAATCGTCGTCATCAGCAACATTTCGAAGCATTAAAAGAGAGCGAACAGCATAATCTGGATCAGAAAACAGTTATTTGCGAAATAGTAGAAGCAATCGAATTCGATCAACTGAAAACATTTGCTGCATGGGAAACCAAGACGCAAGAAGTAATCGCCCTGCAAAACAAATGGAAAACAATCGGTTTCGCTCCACAGAAAATGAACGTGAAAATCTTTGAGCGTTTCCGTAAAGCTTGCGACGAGTTCTTCAAGAAAAAAGGAGAATTCTTCAAGTCTCTGAAAGAGGGTATGAATGCCAATCTGGAAAAGAAAAAAGCATTATGTGAAAAGGCAGAAGCTCTGAAAGATAGTACCGACTGGAAAGAAACAGCCGAAGTCTTGACTAAACTACAAAAAGAATGGAAGACAATCGGCCCTGTTTCTAAAAAATATTCGGATGCAGTTTGGAAACGTTTTATCACTGCATGTGATTACTTCTTTGAACAAAAGGGCAAAGCCACTTCTTCCCAACGTTCTGTAGAACAAGAAAATCTGGAAAAGAAAAAAGCAATCATAGCCCAATTAACCTCAATTGACGAAACAACAGATGCTGATGAAGCAAGCAAAGAAGTTCGTGAATTGATGAAAGAATGGAATAATATCGGGCATGTTCCTTTCAAAGAGAAAGATAAGCTTTATAAGCAATATCACGGTTTGATTGACCAGCTTTTCGACCGATTCAATATCAGTGCATCGAACAAGAAACTGAGTAATTTCAAATCTTCTATCGGTAATATTCAAAGTGGAGGTTCGCAATCTATTTATCGTGAACGCGAAAAATTGGTTCGTACGTACGAGAACATGAAAAACGAACTCCAGACCTATGAAAACAACTTGGGCTTCCTCACTACCTCTTCCAAAAAAGGAAACAGCCTTTTGACCGAAATTAACCGTAAGGTAGAAAAGCTCAAAGCTGATCTGGAATTGGTATTGCAGAAGATAAAGGTAATTGATGAATCAATCAAAGAAGAATAAAGGAAAATAATTTTTAGTTCTATGTAAAGCGAATCAGAAGGCATAAGCCCCTTTGATTCGCTTTTTTTATATACGAAAATTATAGATAGGAAAGAATACCAACAAAGAGAGCGAAGTTTTATATAAAAACTTCGCTCTCTTTGTTGGGCTATCTGGACTCGAACCAGAAATGACAGGACCAGAATCTGTAGTGTTACCATTACACCATAGCCCAATGTCGCTTAACGATTCACATCCTTTGTTTCTCGTTTGCGGTTGCAAAGGTACAAAGTTTTTTTTAATCACAAATACTTTTCGCTCTTTTTTTGCAAAAAAATATCTAATACGCCGGATTCCAAAGAGATGCATCCCTAAAAAAAAACAAAAAATGAAATAGATTTAGCATATAACTTTCCTTGATACAATAAATCAGCGTATATTTGTAAAAAATATCACGTTTATGACAGGAAAACAAAGAATGCCCCTTCCTTGTTATAAACAGAAACTAAACATTGATTATTTAATTTCAACCTATAAATGAACGAAACGAAAGTATTAATAGAAAAGATAACCGAAGGTATACAAGAAAAAAAAGGTAAAAACATTGTCATAGCAGATCTGACAAACATTGACGACACGATATGCCAATACTTTGTAATCTGTCAGGGGAACTCCCCCAGCCAGGTCGTTGCCATCGTAGATTCCATAAAAGAATTTACCCGAAAAGGTGCCGGCACTAAACCCTCTGCCATCGATGGACAACGAAACGCAGAGTGGGTAGCTATGGACTTTTCTGACGTATTAGTACACGTATTCCTGCCGGAGGCCAGAAACTTTTATAATTTGGAGCACCTGTGGGCAGATGCCAAACTAATCACTATTCCCGACATTGATTAATCTATCAGTATGGACAATAACAGCAAGAAAACCAACAATAAAGTAAATATGCCCAAGTTCAATCTGAACTGGATGTATATGATTATCGCCCTGATGCTTTTAGGGCTGTATTTCGCTAACGGAAACAGTTCTGTTAACAAGAACATCTCTTATGATGAATTCCAACAATACGTACGTGACGGGTATGTCAGTAAAGTGATTGGCTATGATGACAACACAGTTGAAATTTATATTAAGCCACAGTACGTAGGAGCTGTATTCAAACAAGATTCTACACGTGTAGGCCGGAATCCGATGATTACCACCGAAGCTCCTTCACGCGAAAATCTGGATAACTTCCTGCAAAAGGAGAAAGAAGAAACACACTTCGACGGTTCTGTCAGCTATGATAAGAAGAAAGACTACTTCAGCGCAATACTTTGGAATGTGCTGCCTATTGTCTTTCTGATTGCCTTGTGGATATTCTTCATGCGCCGCATGGGCAGTGGTGCCAGTGGTGGAGCAGGTGGCGTATTCAATGTAGGAAAATCGAAAGCACAGCTCTTTGAGAAAGGTGGATCCATCAAAGTGACATTTAAAGATGTAGCCGGACTGGCAGAAGCCAAACAGGAAGTAGAAGAGATTGTCGAATTCCTGAAAGAACCCCAGAAATATACGGATTTGGGAGGTAAAATTCCTAAAGGCGCCTTGCTGGTAGGCCCTCCGGGAACAGGTAAAACATTGCTTGCAAAGGCTGTAGCCGGTGAAGCCAATGTACCTTTTTTCTCTTTGGCCGGTTCCGATTTCGTTGAAATGTTTGTCGGTGTAGGTGCATCCCGCGTACGCGACCTTTTCAAACAGGCTAAGGAAAAGGCTCCCTGTATTGTTTTCATCGATGAGATTGATGCCGTAGGACGTGCCCGCGGCAAGAATCCTGCGATGGGCGGCAATGACGAACGTGAGAACACGTTGAACCAGCTGCTAACTGAAATGGACGGTTTCGGCTCAAACAGCGGTGTTATTATTCTGGCAGCCACTAACCGTGTGGATGTACTCGATAAAGCATTACTCCGTGCCGGACGATTCGACCGGCAAATTCATGTAGATTTACCGGATCTCAACGAACGTAAGGAAGTATTTGGTGTGCATTTACGCCCCATCAAGATAGATGATACAGTAGATGTAGATCTGCTTGCCCGCCAGACCCCCGGATTTTCGGGAGCTGATATTGCAAACGTATGCAATGAAGCAGCCCTGATAGCTGCACGACATGGAAAGAAATTCGTAGGCAAACAGGATTTTCTGGATGCTGTAGACCGTATCATCGGTGGACTTGAAAAGAAAACCAAAATCACCACGGAAGCCGAACGCCGCTCTATTGCTTTGCATGAAGCCGGACACGCAAGCATCTCTTGGTTATTGGAATATGCCAACCCATTGATTAAGGTAACCATCGTTCCTCGTGGACGCGCATTGGGAGCTGCATGGTATCTGCCGGAAGAAAGGCAAATTACCACCAAAGAGCAAATGCTCGATGAGATGTGTGCCACTCTGGGCGGACGCGCAGCAGAAGATCTCTTCATTGGCCGCGTATCCAGTGGAGCTGCCAATGACCTTGAACGTGTGACCAAACAGGCTTATGGCATGATCGCCTACTTGGGAATGAGTGAAAAGTTGCCGAACTTATGCTATTATAATAATGATGAGTATTCGTTCCAACGTCCGTATAGCGAAAAGACTGCCGAACTGATTGACGAAGAGGTGAAAAGAATGGTTAACGAACAATATGAACGTGCCAAACAAATCCTCTCGGAACACAAAGAGCAGCACAACGAATTGGCGCAGCTACTGATCGATAAAGAAGTAATCTTTGCCGAAGACGTAGAACGAATCTTCGGTAAACGTCCTTGGGCTTCCCGTTCGGAAGAGATCATGGCAGCCAATAGCAAACAAGAAAATACCGCCCACCCTACGGATGGAGAAGATACCGATACTCCACAAGCAACAGAGTCTCAAGAAGACAATGCGCAACAAGAACCGGCGGCATCACAAAACTAAAAATGTAACAGCACCTTGAAGAACAACTTTTTACAACGCGCCATAACAGGAATATTATTTGTAGCCATCATAGTGGGTTGTATACTGTACGATCCACTGGCTTTCGGAACACTTTTCGTTATTGTCAGTGCTTTGACCATACGTGAGTTCGGTCATCTTGTCAATCAATCGGGGGAAGTAGCCATCAACCGGACCATCACCATGCTGGGAGGAGCTTATCTGTTCCTTGCTCTCATGGGATTCTGCATTGATGCTGCCGATTCCAAAATATTCATTCCTTATCTGGTATTGCTCATTTACCTGATGGTAAGCGAATTATACCTTAAGAAAAAGAATCCGGTACTCAACTGGGCTTATTCCATGTTGAGCCAGATGTATATCGCTCTCCCTTTTGCTTTACTGAATGTACTCGCTTTCCAGAATGATCCGGAAACAACCAGCGTCTCTTATAATCCGATATTACCGCTTTCTATATTTGTATTTCTATGGCTGAATGATACGGGCGCCTACTGCTTCGGCTCTCTGTTTGGCAAGCATCGTTTATTCGAACGTATTTCTCCGAAGAAGTCATGGGAAGGTTCTATCGGCGGCGGTATCGTAGCCATTGCCGCTTCGTTTGCATTTGCCTATTTCTTTCCGGTCATGACTTGGGCTGAGTGGGCCGGGTTGGCACTGGTCGTTGTTATTTTCGGAACTTGGGGAGACTTAACGGAGTCACTTCTGAAACGTCAATTGCAAATTAAGGATTCTGGAAGCATTTTGCCGGGACACGGTGGTATGCTCGATCGCTTCGACAGTTCGCTTATGGCCATACCGGCAGGAGTTGTCTACTTATATGCACTGACCCTGTTCTAAAATCGATAAAAAATAATAGCCGCAAATAAAAACGGGCTACAAACGTAAAGCATCTCGCAGAATATAGCGAAACTTCCGTTTGTAGCCCGTTATTTACAACTCACCCTTTTTACATTACCTGAACTTCGTTTGAAAGCTCTATATTCTTTGCACCCTCGGGTATCGGCTGTTCTTTTACATCAAAGACTACCTCAACTTCTCCGTTTTCAACAGAATTCAGTTTCACTTTAATGCCTTTCTTACCGGTCAGATCCAACGAATTCAAATTAAAAGATACCGCACCGTTTAAACAACGCTTAGTCACATCACCATACGTATTATAACGATATTCCAAATGGATATACCCGTCATCACCATCTTTAGCCATGTTTCGCGTATCGCGAACCAGACTGAAGCGATGTTTTTCTTTGGCCGGTAAGCACTGGCGAAAAATGATGTTCAGATATCCGCCTCCAATCCACATCATATCTTTATATACAAGAACAGGGTCATTGCCTATTTCCGCTTCATTGTCGGCAGTCAGGTCCTCTATTTGTTTGGTCAGGACGTCATAGTTACACTCTACTTTTACCCCATGATCGTATCCTTCATAATTATCATAAAGAGGATTGAAATAAGTAATCACACGCTGTCCGTCTATCGGCCTATAGCCCGGAATCGCGGTCGCAGCAGGCCAAAGACTTCCCCAATGGTCGGCATTCAGTGCATACGTATCACCACCGACTACCCGGACTGTAGCCCAGTCTCTTGCTATATCGCCCAATGAATAACCGTCACCGTCATCACACGACTGCAATGCCGGCAGTATCAGCGTCAGCATTGCCACCCAAAGTAGTTTAACTCTTTTCATATCTATTCTTAATTTATTCCTTTTACCCTATAAATAAAAAAACCGGGCATTTACTGCACCGGTTTCTGTCCTATTATTGAATAAAAAACTATTTTTTAAGCAATTTCACCATTTCGCGGGCAGCATGCCTCGGGGCTCCTGCCGGTCCGAGCAACCGTGCCATTTCTTCATAACCATCCAACATTTTCCGTCGATAGTCTTCTTGAAACAACAAACGTTTCAGCTCGTTCCGCATATTCTCCACCGTCATCGTATCAGCCACCAATTCCCTGACTACTTCCCGTCCGGCAATCAAGTTGACCAACGAGATAAACTTCACCTTCAAGATATGTTTCCGGAGGAAAGACACCAGCTTCCCTACGGGAGTATGATAGCAAACCACTTGCGGTACGCGGAAAAGTGCCGTCTCAAGAGTGGCAGTTCCGGATGTCACCAAAGCGACATCCGCCTGTTGAAGCAAGCGGTAAGTCCGGCCAAAGATTACTTGCAGATTTGTCCCTTTTACGAATTCAGCATAGTATTCCGGAGAAATGCCGGGAGCGGCAGCCAGCACAAGCTGATAATCCGGAAAAGCCGAGGCTGCCCGGATCATATCGGGGAGATTATCCTTAATCTCCTGTTTCCGGCTTCCGGCAAGCAAAGCAATGATAGGCTTATCCGCCAACTCATTATCACTGATAAAATCGGCAAATGTTTCCGGATTTGCAGCCTTGAAAGCGGTAACTTCATCCACCGTCGGATTACCAACGTAATGAATCGGGTATTGATGCCCCTCAAAGAACTCAACCTCAAAAGGGAGAATGGAGAAAAGCTCATCTACATCTCTTCTTATATTTTTGATGCGATATTCTTTCCATGCCCAAATCTTGGGAGAAATATAGTAGTAAACCGGAATCTTCGTTTTCGCATGCACAAACTTGGCAATATCGAGATTAAAGCCCGGATAATCCACCAAAATAACAACATCCGGCGCCCATGCCACGATGTCCTCCTTACATCTCTTCATGTTGGCAAAGATGGTTCGCAGATGCAGCAATACAGGAATAAAGCCCATGTAAGCCAGCTCCTTATAATGCTTCACCATCGTTCCTCCTACAGCAGCCATCATATCACCGCCAAAGAAACGGAATTCAGCCCGCGGATCCTCCTCTTTCAGTGCAGCCATCAAGTGAGAAGCGTGCAAATCGCCCGAGGCTTCGCCAACAATCAGATAGTATTTCATAATTCCCAGGATTTCAATTCGTCCATAAAATGATAAGCAGTCATATCCACTACCGTCGGTGTGATGGCTACATATCCGTTGGCCAACGCCCAATGATCGTTCTTCTCGTTCTCCGGTTCGTGATCGATAAACTCTCCGGTCAGCCAATAATAATTCGTATCGTCTCTCCGTGGACAGGCCTGCCACTCTCCGCTCCAGTGCCCTTTGGCCTGTTCGCAGATTTTCACTCCCTTCAGTTCCGGAGTATTGGGAAAATTCACATTGAGACAAGTCAGTGACGGAAGTCCCTTCTCAAGAACCATTGCCGCTATTTTCCGCACATAAGGTCCTGCAGCATCAAAATCAGCTCCGGGGGCATGATCACAAATAGAAAAACCGATAGAAGGAATTCCGTTAAGGCAACCTTCGATTACAACCCCCATCGTGCCGGAGTAGTGTACATTGGTAGCAGAATTGTCACCATGATTAATCCCACCGACAACCAGATCGGGTTCACGGTCAAGTATCTGATTTCGTGCCAGTTTTATACAATCGGCCGGCGTACCGGAACACTTATAAACAGTCAACCCCACATCTTTTTTCAATAACTGATAATGCACCGGCTGTGTCACCGTCAGTGCACATCCACTGCCGGAACGGGGAGCGTCAGGAGCCATTACTACGATTTCGCCCAGCGGACGAAGAAATTTAATCAGTTCGCTAATACCTTTTGCCATAATACCGTCGTCATTGGAAACGAGGATCAAAGGCCTTTTATTTTCCATACAATCTTACCTTATCTATTATTTTATGTTTTCGAAATGCACAAAAGTAGCAAAAAGAACTTGTATCGACAACAGAACCAAATAGGAAAGCGAAGGTCTATTAATATTGTATTCACAGCAGATAAGAAACAAGAGTATAAAACATCCGGATGTTCTTCACAATAACATCCGGATGTTGTTAGATACAACATGGGGATCTTGTTATCAAAAACATGGGGATGTTTTATCAGCTAACTCTTAATGGAAGTCTTGAAACCATCTGATGGTTAGCCATGCAGACTACCCGTTTACAAATCTTAATCTTCTGCAAGTGAGTAAAAAAAGGAATTGATATTCAATTTTAATACGTATATTTGCGAGCTAAAAAGAGAAAAAATGCCCGTATCTCGCCTGGCAGTTATTAACAAAACAGGTGACTTATCAACAGATTAAGCAAAGTTTCTATTTTTTAGTAGGCGCTCTGAGGATTTATCACTTATTTCGCTGCCAATAAATTTAGATAATATGGGAAAAATAATTGCTTTGGCCAATCAAAAAGGTGGTGTAGGAAAAACAACGACTACGATTAACCTCGCAGCTTCGCTGGCTACGCTTGAAAAGAAAGTACTGGTTGTTGATGCAGACCCACAGGCAAATGCCTCTTCCGGATTGGGAGTCGACATCAAGCAATCCGAATGTACTATCTACGAATGCATTATCGACAGAGCCAACGTACAGGACGCTATTCATGACACTGAAATTGATTCGCTGAAAGTCATTTCATCGCACATCAATCTGGTAGGCGCCGAAATTGAAATGCTAAATCTCAAAAACCGCGAAAAGATACTGAAAGAAGTGCTGACTCCGCTAAAGGAAGAGTATGATTATATTTTGATAGACTGTTCTCCTTCGCTGGGATTGATCACAATCAACGCCCTGACGGCAGCAGACTCGGTGATTATCCCCGTACAGGCAGAATACTTTGCCCTCGAGGGAATCAGCAAACTGCTGAATACCATCAAGATTATCAAATCAAAACTGAACCCGGCACTCGAAATAGAAGGCTTCCTGCTGACGATGTACGACTCACGCCTGCGCCAAGCCAACCAGATCTATGACGAAGTGAAACGCCACTTTCAGGAACTGGTGTTCAAAACCGTCATCCAGCGCAACGTGAAGCTCAGTGAAGCACCCAGTTACGGACTGCCCACCATCTTATATGATGCAGAATCTACCGGAGCAAAAAATCACCTGGCACTGGCTAAGGAACTAATAAGCAGAAATAGTAAATAAACGAAGATATGGCAACACAAAGAAGAAATGCATTAGGCCGCGGGCTCGACGCCCTGCTCTCCATGGAGGAGGTGAAAACCGAAGGTTCTTCGTCTATTAACGAAATAGAACTGTCGAAAATCTCCGTCAACCCCAACCAGCCGCGTCGCGAATTTGATGAAACGGCACTGGAAGAGTTGGCCGATTCGATCAGGGAAATAGGAATTATCCAACCCATCACCCTGCGCAAAGTCTCGGACGACGAGTACCAGATCATTGCCGGGGAACGTCGCTACCGCGCTTCACAGAAAGCCGGACTGGATACGATTCCTGCATACATCCGCACAGCCGATGATGAAAACGTGATGGAGATGGCGCTGATAGAAAATATACAGCGCGAGGATCTTAATTCGGTAGAAATCGCACTGGCTTACCAACACTTGATAGAGCAATATGACCTGACACAGGAGCGGTTAAGTGAACGTGTCGGCAAGAAACGCACAACCATTGCCAACTATCTGCGTCTGCTCAAATTGCCTGCACCGATACAAATGGCACTGCAGAACAAACAGATAGACATGGGACATGCCCGGGCATTGATCACACTGGGCGACCCGAAACTACAAGTTAAAATTTTCGAAGAAATTCTGGAACACGGATACTCTGTCCGCAAAGTAGAAGAAATAGTAAAATCACTGAGCGAAGGAGAAGCCGTGAAGAGCGGAACCAAAAAGATTACCCCGAAGCGGGCCAAACTGCCCGAGGAGTTCAACATGCTGAAACAACATCTATCGGGATTTTTTAACACCAAGGTACAACTGACTTGCTCTGAAAAGGGCAAAGGGAAGATCAGTATTCCTTTTAGTAATGAAGAGGAACTGGAACGTATCATGGAAATCTTCGACTCACTGAAGAAATAAATGACGAAAAAAAGTAAAACATATCAGCTATACATTGCCCTGCTTCTCTGTTTCTTTCAGGTAGCAGGGATTGATGTGTATGCACAGGAGCCTGTAAAAACAGTCCAGGATTCCATCTCTCCGGTCCGCGAGGCCCCTAAAGCACGGGCACGCCGCCATCGTGAACCGGTAGTTTCTTCGCCGGTCGCCGACAGTGTGAAAGTGGATAAAGCGGTTATCCTCCCGCCGATAGACAGTTTGGAAAACCGGAAACCCGCCATTGTTACGGCAGACAGCCTTGAGGAAGTCAACCGGCAGAACCTGGAAAAGATAGAAACACCTATCATTCCGTCAGTCGTAAAGACAGATAGCCTGCCGCCTCCCATCATGCCTAAAAAAATGTTCGTACCTAACCCGACGAAAGCAACCTGGTATGCCATCGTGTTTCCGGGTGGCGGACAGATATATAACCGCAAATACTGGAAACTACCTATTATATATGGTGGATTCGCCGGATGCGCCTATGCATTAAGCTGGAACGGGAAAATGTATAAGGACTATGCTCAAGCTTATATGGATATTATGGACAATAATCCAAATACGAACAGCTATCAGGATTTACTTCCGCCGAATCACAATTATACCGATACCCAACTGAAAGATATACTCCGCAAACGGAAAGATACGTACCGCCGCTATCGTGACCTCAGTATATTCGCTGTCATCGGCGTATATCTGATTTCCGTTATCGACGCCTATGTAGACGCGGAGTTATCCAATTTCGACATATCACCCGACCTAAGCATGAGGGTGGAACCTACTATTATAAATAATAACCCGTTACAACCCGGCAGTAAGTCGGTAGGCGTGCAATGCAGCCTCAGATTTTAACCCATGAAGATTGAACAAATAAGAATGAAGAAATTAGCAAACTATTGCCCCCTGATTTTATTGTTTTTGTTTGCCACCCCAAAGGTAAACGCACAGAGTGTAGACGTAGTGATTCGCGACAACGGCAAAGAACGCCAGGAAAGCATCGAGCTTCCGAAAAGTATGACTTATCCCCTCGATAGTCTGCTCAACGACTGGAAAGCCAAAAACTACATTGACTTAGGAAAAGATTGCAGTACGGCGGAAATCAATCCGTTGTTCAGTGACTCCGTATATATCGACCGCTTATCGCGCATGCCGACCGTAATGGAGATGCCATACAACGAAATCGTACGTAAGTTCATCGATATGTATGCCGGCCGCCTGCGAAATCAGGTATCTTTTATGCTGAGTGCCTGCAACTTCTACATGCCTATCTTCGAAGAAGCTCTCGATGCGTATAATCTGCCATTGGAACTGAAGTATTTACCTATCATCGAATCGGCTCTGAACCCGTCGGCAGTATCACGCGCAGGTGCAGGAGGTTTGTGGCAGTTCATGATAGGAACCGGCAAAATGTACGGGCTGGAATCGAACAGCCTGGTGGACGACCGTCGTGACCCGATAAAGGCAACTTGGGCAGCAGCACGCTACCTGAAAGATCTATATGATATTTATCATGACTGGAATCTTGTGATCGCAGCATACAATTGCGGACCGGGCACCATCAACAAAGCCATCCGCCGTGCAGGAGGAGAAACCGATTATTGGAGCATCTATAACTACTTGCCCAAAGAAACAAGAGGATATGTACCGGCATTTATAGCAGCCAACTATGTAATGACCTATTACTGCGATCATAATATCTGTCCGATGGAAACCGATATTCCGGAAAGCACCGATACGATTCAGGTAAACAAAAGCCTTCACTTCCAACAGATTGCCGACTTGTGCAATGTTCCGATGGATCAAATCAGAAGTCTCAATCCACAATACAAAAAAGAGATAATTCCGGGTGAAAGCAAACCTTATACTTTGCGCCTTCCACAAAACGCCGTAAGTTCGTTCATCGATCGCCAGGACACTATTTACGCCCACCGTGCCGACGAATTATTCAAAAACCGGCGTACAGTAGCCATTAAAAATGACAGTCCTGCTTCCAGAAGGAAAGGTAGCTCTGCCAAAGCAGGCAATGGTACACCCACATATTATAAAATCAAAAATGGAGACACCTTGGGAGCTATTGCAGCAAAATATGGTGTACGCGTAAAAGATCTTCAAAGTTGGAACGGACTGCGGGGAACTAACATTTCCGCAGGAAAACGTTTGAAAATATACAAATAAATCCCCTTTCGCTTGCCTGATGTTTAAATTTGATTATTTTTGCAGAAAAGGAACGAAAGGACTAAATTATGGACACTGAGAACCAGAAAGAAATAGCTGAAGAGCAAATGATTGAACAAGCTTTTCAAGAATTGCTGAACGATTATCTTGCTACCAAGCACCGTAAACGTATTGAGATTATAACCAAGGCCTTTAATTTTGCCAATCAGGCACATAAAGGCATCAAACGACGCTCCGGGGAGCCTTATATCATGCACCCCATTGCCGTCGCAAAAATCGTATGCAACGAAATCGGGCTTGGTTCGACTTCCATTTGTGCTGCCCTTTTACACGATGTCGTAGAAGATACCGACTATACGGTAGAAGATATCGAAAACATTTTCGGAGCTAAAATCGCACAAATTGTCGACGGGCTAACTAAAATTTCCGGAGGTATCTTTGGTGACCGCGCTTCGGCACAGGCAGAGAACTTTAAAAAGCTCCTGCTCACGATGTCCGATGACATCCGGGTGATCTTAATCAAAATAGCCGATCGTCTGCACAACATGCGTACCCTCGGCTCTATGTTACCCAACAAACAGTATAAGATCGCAGGCGAAACATTGTATATTTATGCACCTCTTGCCAACCGCCTGGGACTGTATAAGATCAAAACAGAGCTGGAAAACCTCAGTTTCAAATATGAACATCCTGAAGAATATCAGGAAATTGAAGAAAAGCTGAACGCAACAGCGGCCGAACGTGACAAGGTATTTAATGAATTCACCGCCCCGATACGCGAGCAACTGGATAAGATGGGGCTAAAATACCGTATCCTGGCACGCGTGAAATCAATCTACTCCATCTGGAACAAAATGCAAACCAAGCATGTTCCTTTTGAAGAAATTTATGATCTGCTGGCTGTACGAATTATCTTCGAACCACGCAATATGGAGGAGGAACTGAATGATTGTTTTGACATCTATGTCTCAATCTCTAAAATCTATAAACCCCACCCCGACCGCCTGCGCGACTGGGTGAGCCACCCGAAAGCCAATGGATACCAGGCACTGCATGTCACCTTGATGGGAAACAACGGACAATGGATCGAGGTCCAGATACGTAGCGAACGGATGAACGATGTGGCCGAACAAGGATTTGCCGCCCACTGGAAATATAAAGAAGGAGGAGGCAGCGAAGATGAAGGTGAATTGGAAAAGTGGCTGCGTACCATTAAAGAAATACTCGACGATCCGCAACCGGACGCCATCGACTTCCTCGATACAATCAAATTGAATTTATTTGCTTCGGAGATTTTTGTCTTCACTCCGAAAGGAGAGCTTAAAACCATGCCACAGAACTCTACTGCGCTGGATTTTGCATTCTCCCTGCACACAGATATAGGAAGCCATTGCATCGGCGCCAAAGTCAATCATAAACTGGTACCCCTAAGCCATAAATTACAAAGTGGAGATCAGGTAGAGATACTGACATCCAAGTCGCAACGTGTACAGCCACAATGGGAAGTATTTGCCACTACTGCAAGGGCAAGGGCAAAGATTGCAGCTATTCTGCGTAAAGAACGAAAAACCTTCCAGAAAGAAGGAGAAGAATTGTTGAACGAATTCTTTAAGAAAGAAGAGATCCGTCCGGAAGCAGCTATCATCGAGAAGTTATGCAAACTGCATAACATGAAGAATGAAGAAGAATTCCATGTAGCCATCGGCAACAAAACCATCGTATTGGGAGACGCCGACAAGAATGAACTGAAGGAGAAGCAAAGCAGTAACTGGATGAAGTATCTGACTTTCTCTTTTGGCAACAACAATAAAGACAAACAGCAGGAAGAAAAAGAACCGCAAGAAAAAGAGAAGATTAATACCAAACAGATTCTTAAACTGACGGAAGATGCGTTGCAAAAGAAATATATCATGGCCGAATGTTGTCATCCCATCCCCGGTGACGACGTACTGGGATATATGGATGAAAACGACCGCATCATCATCCATAAACGCCAATGTCCGGTAGCGGCTAAGTTAAAAAGCAGTTATGGCAACCGTATCATTGCCACAGAATGGGATACACACAAGAAACTTTCTTTCCTGGTATATATTTATGTAAAAGGCATAGATAATGTAGGATTACTGAACGAAATCACGCAGGTCATTTCACGCCAACTGAACGTTAATATCCGAAAGCTGGACATGGAGACCAATGACGGCATTTTTGAAGGAAAAGTACAGTTATACGTGCACGATGTGGAAGACGTAAAAGCCATTTGCAACAATTTGCGCAAGATTCCAAATATAAAGTCAGTGACACGCGTAGAAAACTAATGAACCATCAACGATGAACGATAACAGGAGTACCAACCTGCGTTCATCGTTCCTCTCCGTTCGTCGTTGAAAATCTATCAAGGGCATTCCTCATTCCAAGCAGTTCTTCTCTAATCTGCTTAAGACGATTGATAATCTCAAAGTTCCGGATTGTTGCCTCTCTATTATCTTTCAATTTTTGGCGGGCTCCGGGCAAAGTCATCCCCCGTTCCTTCACCAAGTGATAAATCAGACGGATGGTTTCTACATCCTCTTTCCGGTATTGGCGTACCCCACGGCTACCCTTTTTAGGGGCAATTTGCGGAAACTCCTTCTCCCAAAAACGAAGCAACGACTCATTGACATCGAACATCTGGGCAACTTCACTGATAGAGTAATATAATTTCAGATCCCTTTCTGTATTTTGCATAATTCTCTTTTTGTTTAGTCAAACACTTTACCGTGGTTGGCAGCTATCTGAATCATACGTTCATAATCTTCCGCACTTAAATCCATGAAGTAATAATTAACCGGATTCACCACTTGCCCCTTGACATGCACTTCGTAATGCAAATGCGGTCCGGTGCTCTTTCCGGTGCTTCCCACTCCGGCAATCACCTCACCGCGTACCACTTTTTTACCCAGTTTAGTACGAAACTCCTGCAAATGAGCATAACGGGTACGATACCCGAAGCCATGATCAATCTCAACAGTATTGCCATAACCGGTCTCCCACCCCATTTTCACCACTGTCCCGTCACCAGTGGCATACACATCCGTCCCGGGATGAGCAGAAAAGTCCATACCGGCATGAAACTTCGTCGTTCCGTAAATAGGGTCGATACGTGTACCATAACCGGAAGCTGTCTTCCGAAGATCTTTATTAGATATCGGCTGGATGGCAGGAATACACTTTAACATCTGGTCATGATTTTTACACATCGCCACCACATCGTCAAACGACTTGGATTGTATATAAAGTTGCTTACTCAGCACATCCATCTTCTGAGTCGTATTAACCACCAGTTTTGAGTTGGCCATATCCATCAGTTCTTCATAACGGTTCGTACCGCCATAGCCCGCCTGACGAATGGCCGGTGAAACGGGATCGGCCATAAAAATGACCCTGTAAAGGTTATCATCACGTTGCTGAATGTCCTGAAGCACTCCCATTGCTTCGTCAAGACGACGAGAAAGAACATTATATTGCGCCAAAAGTTGGCTATTCTCTTTCCGCAACTCCTTCTCTGAAGGAGAACCGAAAATCAGTAACAATATAATGAAACTGCCGGCCCCCAGCCCCATCCCGATAAAAAGACGTCGGAGAATGCTCAATGCCCGTTGTCGGACAGTCGGATAAATCCGGTCATAAGTCTGCGTTTGCGGATTATAGATATAGTAAACTTTGCGCATCTTATAAATATTTCGCTTGTTAATACGGCAAAAATAATAAAAACAAGCTATCTTTGCACTGCTTTTTTCAGAATATTAACCTCAACAATAGATATATAGAAGTATGTTGACTGCAAAAGAAACCAGAGATTCGTTTAAGAATTTCTTCGAGTCAAAAGGACATCAGATTGTTCCTTCGGCTCCGATGGTGATTAAAGATGACCCTACCCTGATGTTTACCAATGCAGGGATGAACCAGTTTAAAGATATTATTTTGGGTAACCACCCGGCGAAATACCACAGAGTCGCGGACTCGCAAAAATGTCTTCGCGTAAGCGGAAAGCACAATGACCTTGAAGAAGTGGGACACGATACGTATCATCACACCATGTTCGAAATGCTGGGTAACTGGTCATTCGGCGATTATTTCAAGAAAGAAGCCATCAGCTGGGCATGGGAATATCTGGTAGATGTATTGAAGCTGAACCCGGAACACCTGTATGCCACGGTGTTCGAAGGAAGCCCCGAAGAAGGGCTGGAACGTGATAACGAAGCAGCTTCCATCTGGGAACAATTCCTTCCCAAAGACCATATCATCAACGGCAACAAGCATGATAACTTTTGGGAAATGGGTGATACAGGCCCCTGCGGTCCTTGCTCGGAGATCCACATCGACCTCCGCCCGGCTGAAGAACGTGCTAAGATTTCAGGACGCGATTTGGTGAACCATGATCATCCCCAGGTAATAGAAATCTGGAACCTCGTATTCATGCAATACAACCGCAAGGCCGACAGCAGCCTCGAACCGCTACCGGCAAAAGTTATCGATACCGGTATGGGATTCGAACGTCTTTGCATGGCTTTGCAAGGTAAAACATCCAATTACGACACTGACGTATTCCAGCCACTGATCAAATCAATCGCTCAAATGGCGGGAACAGAATATGGCAAGAATGAACAGAACGACATCGCTATGCGTGTGATTGCCGACCATATCCGTACTATCGCTTTCTCAATCACCGACGGACAATTGCCGTCGAATGCTAAAGCCGGTTATGTGATTCGTCGTATCCTCCGCCGTGCCGTTCGCTACGGATATACATTCCTTGGACAGAAACAAGCGTTTATGTACAAATTGCTTCCGGTTCTGATTGACAGCATGGGTGATGCTTATCCGGAACTGATTGCTCAAAAAGAGTTGATCGAAAAGGTTATCAAAGAAGAAGAAGAATCATTCCTACGCACTTTGGAAACCGGTATCCGCTTGCTCGACAAAACCATGGCGGACACAAAAGCCACCGGAAAAACAGAAATCAGTGGTAAAGACGCCTTTACGCTGTATGATACGTTTGGTTTCCCGCTCGATCTGACAGAACTGATTCTGCGTGAAAACGGCATGACAGTAAACACAGTGGAATTCGACGCCGAAATGCAACAGCAAAAACAACGTGCACGCAACGCCGCTGCCATTGAAACAGGCGACTGGATTATTTTGAAAGAAGGCACAACAGAATTCGTAGGGTATGACTATACAGAATATGAAACCTCTATTCTGCGTTATCGCCAGGTGAAACAGAAAAATCAGACTCTGTACCAAATCGTATTAGATTATACCCCGTTCTATGCAGAAAGCGGTGGTCAGGTAGGTGACACCGGTGTATTGGTAAGTGAGTTCGAAACTATTGAAGTGATCGACACTAAAAAAGAAAACAATCTTCCGATACACATAACAAAAAAACTTCCCGAACATCCGGAGGCTCCGATGATGGCTTGTGTAAACACCGACAAACGTGCAGCTTGTGCAGCCAATCACTCTGCCACTCACTTACTGGACGAAGCACTCCGTGAAGTATTGGGAGAACATGTTGAACAGAAAGGCTCCTTGGTAACTCCGGATTCTCTGCGCTTCGACTTCTCTCACTTCCAGAAAGTAACGGATGAAGAAATCCGCAAAGTGGAGCATTTGGTAAATGCAAAGATACGTGCCAATGTTCCATTGCAGGAACATCGCAACATCCCTATCGAAGAAGCTAAAGAACTGGGGGCAATCGCCCTGTTCGGTGAGAAGTATGGTGACCACGTACGTGTTATCCAGTTCGGCTCATCCATTGAATTCTGTGGAGGTACTCACGTTGCTGCTACCGGAAACATCGGTATGGTAAAAATTATCTCTGAGAGTTCAGTAGCTGCCGGTGTACGCCGTATCGAAGCATATACCGGAGCCCGCGTAGAAGAAATGCTGGATACGATCCAGGATACTTTGAGCGATTTGAAAGCTCTTTTCAACAATGCTCCCGACCTTGGCGTAGCCATTCGTAAGTATATCGATGAAAACGCAGGGCTGAAAAAACAGGTGGAAGACTTTATGAAAGAGAAAGAAGCCGCCGTCAAAGAACGCCTGCTGAAGAATGTACAAGAAATTAACGGCATTAAAGTCATTAAGTTCTGCCTGCCGATGCCCGCGGAAGTAGTGAAGAACATCGCTTTCCAACTCCGTGGCGAAATTACAGAGAACCTGTTCTTTGTAGCCGGAACAGTTGATGCCAACAAGCCAATGCTGACGGTCATGATCAGCGATAATCTGGTTGCAGGCGGATTGAAAGCAGGTAATCTGGTAAAAGAAGCTGCCAAACTGATTCAAGGTGGCGGTGGCGGTCAACCTCACTTTGCGACAGCCGGCGGTAAGAATCCGGACGGACTGAACGCTGCTGTTGAAAAGGTACTGGAACTGGCAGGTATCTAAAAGTCCCGACTCTCCACGAGAAGGGAGCCACGCTGTCCGAAAGTTTCCATATAAAGCTGGAAGTCAGATCAAACCTCATAGTCTCCCGAGTAAAGAGTCCGGTATTGTGCCGGGCTCTTTCTATTTCATTCCCCCTTCATCGGACGCAAATATCATAAACTCACTTTATCCAATGGCAAAGCATTATTTACCCACTTCATAAGTATATATCTTATATGGCTCCTGTGTATTCAATGCATACAACCGACCGTCGGGAGAGACAGTAAAATTATCATAGATTTTATCAAATAAAAATCTCTTTTTCAGCTTTCCCTCCCAATCCCATACTTGCAATTCCGGTATTGCTCCTTCACTATATATTACTTTCTCAGTAACTCCTTGATAAAAAAGAACGTAAATTGCATCATCAGTAGCCACAGCCTTGCGCCAATAAGGATACACACTTTGTTCCCTGAACTTTTCATACGTATTATGCCTGTCCGGAATATCCTGCAACCTAATTTCCTGCAACAGCTCTCCCTTTATACTATACTTCCGTATAAGATTATGATACAAATAAAAATCCAATATAACCTTCTTTCCCATTTTTCCCGCTGTAAACTTATAATCGAATTTTGCTTGCTCCATCTTCTCTAAATCCGTAGAAGGATAATCTCCAAAAGGGGTAAATTCCCCTTTAGAATATATGAAATGCTCTTTACCCGAAGCTCCATCCGTTTTACCGCTCATGATATAATGCCCATGATCCAATCGAACCAGCTGGTTTATTGCATCCGAAACGGCTATCGGAATATTATTTAGTATACAAATGCCCCTGTTTTCAATCTTGATTTCTCGTTCTATATCAGAATCTAAGATAAAGAAACTGGAATCGGAGCTTGTAAAGTAATCAGCGCGGGGACGAATCAGCTCATTGGGGCCTCCGCCTATATACCCCGATGAAAACTCATACTTCAAGCTGTCTGACGTCCAGAAAGAAAGTGTCGGATTGTTTTTTACCTCAACCAATATCAAGTGATGATCAAAATAAAAAAGTCCGCGCGGATATAAGATATTGGTAGAATCTAAGTCAAATTCACGAAAAGAACAGAGTCCCAACTCCGCATCATTCAAACTTATTTCCTTAAAATGGGGAGAGGAGCAACCTGAACATAATATCATTGGCAATATACATGCCCAAAAACAAATATATTTCATACAATTTCTTTTTGATGTAAAGCGGTTTTTAATGTAAATCACTTTTTTCCTGAAATTAGTTTTTCATAGTCCTGTTACTATGGTTGCAATAATAGCAAGAATAACCCGGAAAAGCAAGAATTACCTTTTTTATTCTACTCCCACTACACGGCTCTTTCACAGGGCGGACGCTCAATAAGTATAACATCTTATCATTTTCTATATTTTTTCAATACCAATGACTTTATCTCTTATTTTCTCATCCCATCCACAGGCTTTCCTCTTTCCTGCCATTCCCAGTTTGATGTCACTCTGTTTCAATAGCATGAGTGCTAACTTTGATATGGCAGAAAAGTTGATAGCTGCATTTCCTGTTTTCCTGTCATCATCTTCTCTGAATCCTATATCAAGTACCCAATGTAGGTTATTTTCAACCTCCCAGTGTGATCTAATCGATTTGAGTATGATAATCGGGTCAGGTTCCAATGATGATATATAATACCTTGTTTCCATGACAGCCTCTTTATCCCCCATTTTTCTAATAGAATTTATCATTGCCAATGTCTTGATTCCCGTCCAGCCTTTGAGAAAATACTGAAGATTTTTAGCGCTTATGCATACACATTCTCTGTATTCACTTCTTCCATGCCCTTTGTTTTCCTCAAAGTACCTTTTTGCGTGACATAAATAGTATCTCGATTCCTCACTAAGATTAAACTCTATTATATTCCTGAGTGCTTCGTGATTATCTTTGGCACATAAAATATAGTCAGCCTTGTTCTCTATTATTAGTTTAGTGATTGATTTCTGACAGCCGATAGCATCAATGGTTATGATACAATTCTCAAGATCCAGTGTCTTTATCAGCTCGGGGATAGCTTTTATTTCATTCGATTTTTCTTCTACTTTTCTTTGCCCAAGGCAAATACCCTTAGATACAGACCAGGCACTGACCATGTAGAGTTTACTTCTCACTCCATTTTTTGAGTTACTACTTTTATCGGGATTATCACAAATGGCTTTTCCATCAATAGCTACCACTCCGGGAATTCTACGGCAGATGTCATCAACCCACAACCTGAAACATTCTTCAAACCAATCGATATCCAATATGGAGAAGAAACGGCTCAAGGTATCATGAGAAGGAATAGAAACCAAACCCGGAAGACGAGCCTTGAAATATGATTCATGTGTTTTTCCGAATGTTTCTATTTCGTTCCACGTATCAGCACCGCAGATAACAGCGACTAGGGCGATGAACACTATTTCGTTAGACTGATATATTTTATTCTTATCATCTCTTACATCAGGAATTATAGCTGAAAATGCTTGAATGGTCATATTGAGATATGGATTTAATATAGTAAAAAGCAAATGTAATGAATTATATTACACACAGACAAAAGGAGCAGGAAATATTGAAAAATACAGGGAAGGGACTACATATTTAGGAAATAATACAACCCTAATAAGATGTTATACTTATTGAGCGTCCGCCCTGCTCTTTCATTTACCCCGCCTTCTTCTCATACAAAAAACACGTTTCGATCTTCCATCTTCCACCTTTTAGAATGCATATCGTTGATTGTGAGATGTATAGATTGATGGAAGATGCGGTTTTTATACCATTTATCTTCCACCCCCATCTTCCATCTTCCACCCGCTGTTTTAGGGGAAATTTCAGTAGTAACTGTTTGGAAAACAAATGAATACATCCAATTTCTTATCCGTTTATCTCTCTAAAAGCATTTCATTTCCCTTACTCTCTTTAGTGCAAATGGTCGGATCTTTATCTCAGCCCGGGTATGCGGGCTCATCGGCCCGGATATACGGGCTCATCAGCCCGGGCATGTGGGCTCATCAGCCCAGGTATGCGGGATGGGATAAAGAGTTGTATGATAATGGTTAATCTGCTGGATTTCTTCGGTAATAGTCGGCCGGATTCTTTCTTAAAAAAGAAACAACGAAGCACTGCTTCCGCATCGCTGTGTGCGAATGGAAGGTTTTGTGGGGGAGGCAAGGGAGGAAGACGGTTGTTAAATGAAAGAGCCATGCTCCCACTATTACAATAACGGAGAAGAGTGGGCAGACTCAGCCTCATCCGAGATTCTTTATCGCCCGAAATTCTTTTGGAGAGATACCTGTATTCTTCTTAAAGAAATGTGTCAAATAGGATTGATCCGGAAAATGCAGTTGCTCAGCTATCTCTGTTACAGATAGACGGGGTTCATTCAACAGTACCTTTATTTCAGCCACCAACTGTTCATCAATAAGCTGCTTGGGTTTCTTTCCATCTAAATGCCGAACTGTAATTTTATGCAGGTAACGAGACGATATACAAAGTTTTCCGGCATAAAAAGCGACCTGATGTTCATGCATACTATATTCGCGGATCAATTGCATAAACCGGTGGCAGAGTAATTGAGTACGGCTATATTGCTTGCTGACAGCCAACTTTTCCGGAATCGTATTAAACAGCCACATGAGCAAACTTTGCAAAAAATTGTGCTCTTGTTGTCCTCTGAACTGCGGCATCGGTTCGGTAAACAACATTTGTGCCATATCCATCCACAAATTGATCTGGCGCCAAGTCTTCTGACTTCGTTCGTCAGCAGTATGGCGATAACAGGGATGTTCGTGAGTATAATTAAAGTAGGGTGTATCAATAGGTAACATGGCATTTAGAAATGCTTCTTTAGGAAACATCAACATTTTCACCTGCAAATCCTCGGAAGCTTCAAGCACTTGCAGCAGGCTACCGGTCAGGAAGATCAGTTCTGTTTGTTCATTAAATATATATTTCTGCACACCGGTAGAGACAATGGCTTCCCCCCGCGTACAAATCAGATAGATACCACACCGGAAATGATATGGAGTCGATATCAAAGAAGTCAGATCTGTCTCTTCATATCGGATCGTTTTCGTATCGGCAAGCAATTGGTCTGTTTTCATGAAAGTCTGTTTTAGGCAACAAATGTAGGTTTATTTTTTGTATTCGGACTATTTTGTTCTGAAAACAACATATTTTGTACAGATTAGCCTACGTCCGGTTCCTAACAAATGAAGTAATTTTGCGACTGTATTGATCAAAGAGAATAGCAATGACTGACAGACAGAATTCCAGACGGTTCTTATTATTATTTTTAGGTGTATTAAGTGCCTTCGGTCCTTTTATAATGGATATGTATTTGCCTACCCTGCCGGCTATGGCAGATTTTTTCCAGACTTCATCTTCCATGGTACAATTAGGACTCACAACCAGTATGATTGGTTTGGCTGCCGGACAATTAATCTTCGGTCCCCTGAGTGACAAGTACGGACGGCGTTCTCCATTACTTTTAGCTATGATTCTGTTCCTGCTCGCTACGCTGGGATGTATCTTTTCACACACCATTTCACTATTTGTGGTATCCCGATTCTTACAAGGCATTGCCGGAGCAGGTGGTGTCGTGATTTCCCGCTCCATAGCTACCGACGAGTATTCGGGACACCAACTGGCCGGTATGCTCGCCATTATCGGGGGAATAAACGGAATTGCTACAGTCGTTGCCCCCATCGGAGGAGGTATTCTGGCCCAGATAACAGGCTGGCAAGGCATCTTTATCTGCTTATTCCTTATGGGAGTGGCTCTCCTATCCGGAAGTCTGCACCTGAATGAGTCGCTTCCGACAGAACACAGACAGGCTGTGAGTTGGCAAGCCCTATACCATCGTTTTGGGGAAGTCCTCCGCAACCGCCGTTATGTAGGCTACGTCCTGCAATATGGCTTTACCATGGGAATATTGTTTGCCAATATCTCTTCTGCACCATTCATCATGCAGCAACACTACGGACTCTCTCCCCTATCGTTCAGCCTCTGCTTTGGAATCAATGCGATAGCAATGGTTATCTCTTCAGCAATATCGATAAAATTGCCTACTATGGAACGGGCTTTATATATAGGAAGCCGGGGCATGTTGTTAGTATCTGCGCTGTCAATGGTGCTCTTGCCTCTGGGTTGTGATTTTTGGATCTACGAGTTATTGATCTTCGCTCTACTCTCCATGATTGGCATGACTTTTACGGCATCCAACACGTTAGCCATGGAGTGTGAGCGACGGAATGCAGGCATTGCTTCGGCACTTTTGGGAGCCACCGGGTTTGCATTCGGAGGTATCGTATCGCCCCTGGTAAGTTTAGGAGATATGATGACCTCTACCGGAATATTGTTTTTAGCAGGTTCTGTTTGTACCTATGCGTGCACGCGATATGTATTGTCACAATCCGCTCAGCCCTCCGGACTGCTATATCATTGAAAGCTTTCACATTCAAATATCTCTTCCTGACAAACGTCAAAAGGAAGTTCCAAATCCAATACGACTTACAGAAGATAAAGTCGAAACGTAGCATAAATTACAATTCACCTATAAACAGACCTTTAACTGCCCAAACATTAGTTTAAAAGCAAAAGGTCCTTCCTTTAAAACCAATGCCCCTTCGGTTTTAAACCAATGATTCCCTTCCTTTAAACCACCTATAGGAACTCTGCACAAATCACACTTATACATTCGATCGCCCAGGGGGGGAAGAAGTACTTTATCTATACATATCTATTTTCAAAACACAAAGAAGAGATAACCGAAACGGAAAATGTATTGTCTACACTCAGCAGTTTAGAATAGCAGTCCTCCTACCCCGTAATAACGAACCGAAAAACAAAAAGACGAATCAATCCACACACAAGTTCTTTCGTTTTACATTTATATTCTCTACCTTTGTACACTGAATCAATCAATTACTAAAATTCTAACCCAAGCCGCATGAAAGCATTTTTTCATTTATCATTTATTCTTTTATTCGTATTCACAGCCTGTACGTCTGCCCCCAAGCAGACAACCACTGATTACACACAATATGTAAACCCATTTATCGGAACAGACTTCACCGGTAACACATATCCCGGAGCGCAAGCACCTTTCGGCATGGTTCAGCTTAGTCCGGACAACGGACTGCCCGGCTGGGACCGCATTTCAGGATATTTCTATCCCGACAGCACAATTGCCGGATTCAGCCATACCCATCTTTCGGGTACAGGAGCCGGAGACTTATATGACATTTCGTTTATGCCTGTCACCTTGCCCTACAAAGAAGCAGAAGCTCCGTTGGGCGTCTACTCCAAATTTTCCCATCAGGACGAAAGCGCCACGGCAGGATATTATCAGGTACTGCTGAAAGATTATGGAATCAATGTAGAATTGACAGCCACCGAACGGTGTGGTATTCAGCGTTACACTTTTCCCGAAGCGAAAGCCGCTATCTTCCTCAACCTGAAAAAGGCTATGAACTGGGACTTCACCAACGACTCTCACATAGAAGTAATAGATTCGGTGACTATTCAGGGATATCGCTTTTCCGACGGATGGGCACGAAATCAACACGTATACTTCCGCACCCGCTTCTCCAAGCCTTTTGCAGCCGTACAGATGGATACTACCGCCATTATGAAAGACGGTAAACGAATAGGTACCGCTACTGTAGCCCGTTTCGATTTTGACACGGAAGACGGTGAACAGATTCTTGTCAATACAGCACTGTCAGGCGTAAGCATGGAAGGTGCCGCCAAGAACCTGACAGCTGAAGTGCCTGAAAATGATTTTGAAAAATACCGTGAGGCTGCCCGTGACAACTGGAATAGGCAGCTCTCTAAAATAGAAATCAAAGGTGACAACAAAGACGACCGGGTAAACTTCTACACTGCGATGTACCACAGTATGCTTGCCCCCACCATCTACAGCGATGTGGACGGTGCTTACTACGGACCGGATAAAAAGATACATCAAGCAGACGGATGGGTGAACTACAGCACTTTCTCACTGTGGGATACATATCGTGCCGCACATCCTCTGTTTACATATACCGAACCGGAACGAGTGAACGACATGGTGAAATCATTTCTTGCATTCTACGAACAGAACGGGCGTTTACCGGTCTGGAACTTTTATGGAAGTGAAACCGACATGATGATCGGTTATCATGCTGTTCCCGTAATTGTGGATGCTTATTTAAAAGGTATAGGCAATTTCGATCCCGAAAAAGCACTGGAAGCCTGTGTAGTTACCGCCAATCTGGACAACTATCGCGGAATAGGTGCTTACAAAAAACTGGGCTATGTCCCCTTCAATGAAAAAGACAGTTATAATGCCGAAAACTGGTCATTGTCTAAAACACTGGAATATGCCTACGATGATCACTGCATAGCCCGTATGGCAGAAAAACTGGGAAAGAAAGAGATTGCGGACGAATTTTATAAGCGGTCGCAGAATTATCGCAATGTGTATAACCCTGCCACCTCGTTTATGCAGCCACGTGATGACAAAGGAGAATTCCAGAAAGACTTTGAAGCAGACGCTTATACTCCTCACATCTGTGAAAGCAACGGCTGGCAATACTTCTGGTCAGTACAACACGATGTAGACGGACTGATCAGCCTGGTCGGAGGAAAAGAACGCTTTACCCAAAAGCTGGACAGCATGTTCACCTTCCATCCCTCGGCTGATGACGAACTTCCTCTGTTCAGCACCGGAATGATCGGACAATACGCACACGGCAATGAACCCAGCCACCACGTCATCTACTTATACAATGCAGTAGGTCAGCCTTGGAAGACTCAGGAGTATGTAGCCAAAGTGATGAACGAACTTTACCAGAACACTCCTGCCGGACTTTGTGGTAATGAAGACTGCGGACAAATGTCTGCCTGGTATGTATTCAGCGCTATGGGATTCTATCCCGTCGATCCGATAAGCGGTAAATATGAGATAGGCACTCCCCTTTTCCCGGAAATACAAATGCACCTCGGCAACGGAAAAACATTCACTGTCAAAGCTCCCGCAGTCAACAAGGAAAACATTTATATCCTGTCAACCAAGTTGAATGGGAAGCCCTATGATAAGAGTTATATTACACATGAACAGATCATGAGTGGTGCAATCCTTGAATTTGAGATGGGAAAAAAGAGGTAATATGTAGCTAAAAAGATGGACGATACATTTGACATAACCTACAAAGCACTGTTTCGCAAATACTATCCGAACCTGATATTCTACGCCACCCGCTTGGTGGGTGACGAAGAAGCAGAAGACGTGGTTCAAGACGTATTTGTGGAACTGTGGAGACGAAAAGACTCCATGGTGATAGGTGACCAAATCCAGGCCTTCCTTTACCGGGCAGTATATACCCGGGCGCTGAATGTGCTGAAACATCGCAGTATAGAGGATGGATACTGCGCCGCTGTGGAAGAAATCAACCAGAAACGGGCTGAATTCTACCAACCGGACAACAACGAAGTTATCCGGCGAATAGAAGACCGTGAATTGCGGAACGAAATCTACGAAGCCATCAATGAACTGCCGGACAAATGTAAGGAGGTATTCAAACTGAGTTACCTGCACGAAATGAAAAACAAAGAGATAGCTGACGTAATGGGAGTATCTTTACGCACGGTAGAAGCCCACATGTACAAGGCGCTGAAGTTCTTACGCAGCCGTCTTAGCCATTTATGGCTTTTATTCCTATTATTTTTTATCAAATAGATAAGTGTTTTTAAAGAATTAGTTGTTTCTATTATATAATGAAAAAGAAAAGATGAATAATCTGAGCGAAGAAATATTGATGAGATATCTGACGGGCGAATGTTCTGACGAAGATTTTGCCAGAGTAAACGCTTGGATCAAGGAATCAGATGACAATGCCCGCCGACTTTTCCGGATGGAGGAGGTATATCATTTGGGCAGACACGACAGCTTCCCGGATCAGAAAAGAACAGCCCGGGCAGAAGCACGACTATGCAAAAAGCTGGCTCAGGAGGAGGCACATAGCCGCAAGGTTATCAGAATGCACCAATGGATGCGATATGCAGCCATCATCGTACTGGCTTTGATGGTCGGTGCCGGAGGCGGATATTTATATTACCAGGCTGACCCCACCCGGGATATGATAACAGCTTCATCTACGGACGGAAAAGTGAAGGAAATAGTACTGCCCGATGGCAGTAAGGTATGGCTGAATCAGTCGGCAACACTGAGGTATCCACGAGAGTTCTCCAATACCGAAAGAGATGTATTCCTTGACGGAGAAGCCTACTTTGAGGTCACTAAAAACCGCCAATGTCCTTTCATCGTAAAAAGTGAAGCGATGCGCATCAAAGTATTGGGCACGACTTTCAACTTCAAGTGTGACAAAAGCCACAAACTGGCGGAAGCGACATTAATCGAAGGAGAAATAGAGGTTAAAGGCAACAATGAGGAAGGAATGATCATCCTTTCGCCGGGACAAAAAGCCGAACTGAATAAAACAACCCGCCGACTGGTAGTGAAGCAGGTAGATGCCAAACTGGATGCCGTATGGCACAATGACCTGATTCCGTTTGAACAAGCCGACATCTTTGCCATCACCCGGACACTGGAACGTTTTTATGATGTGAAGATCATTCTCTCACCCGATATAAAGTCAGACAAAACTTATTCGGGTGTACTGAAAAAGAAAGATAATATAGAGTCTGTACTCCAATCACTGGACAACTCTATACCAATCAGTTATAAGATCGTGGGAGATAATATTTTTATTTCTTCACGTAACAAGTAAACAACTAATTAAAATAAACATATAGTACCATGAGATTTAGAACATTCCTGGCGGGATGTTTAGGAGGCTTATTGTCTCTGAACTCCTGCACAAACTCGCCGGACATGACTGATTATGCAGCCTATGTCAACCCATTTATCGGTACCGGCGGACACGGCCACACTTTTCCGGGCGCTATCCTGCCCCATGGCATGATTTCACCCAGCCCGGACACCCGTATAGATGGGTGGGACGCTTGTTCGGGCTATTACTATGCAGACTCTACCATCAACGGATTTTCACACACCCACCTGAGCGGAACCGGTTGTTGTGACTATGGGGATGTGCTGCTGATGCCTACGGTAGGCGAACAGAAATATCTCCCAACAGGTTCACAGAGCCAGAAGATGGCTTATGCTTCCAGCTTTTCACACCAGAACGAGACTGCCGAACCGGGCTATTACTCCGTTTTCCTGGACACCTATCAGGTAAAGGCCGAACTAACTGCAACCAAACGGGCAGCCATCCACAGATACACTTTCCCAGAAAGTAGAGAAGCCGGATTCATCCTCGATTTTGACTATAGCCTGCAACGACAGACCAATAAAGAGATGGAGATAGAAGTCATCAGCCCTACCGAAATTTGTGGACGAAAGAAAACAATGTACTGGGCCTTCGACCAATACATCAACTTTTATGCAAAATTCTCAAAACCTTTCACTTATACACTGGTAACCGACTCGATGGCGCTTGACGAAGGAGGTAAATTACTGCCGACCTGCAAAGCACTGCTACACTTTAACACGGCAAAAGACGAACAAGTATTTGTAAAAGTCGGAATATCCGCCGTGGATATAGAAGGCGCACGCAAAAATGTGGAAGCAGAAATACCCGATTGGGACTTTGACGGAGTACGTAAGGAAGCACGCAAAGCATGGAACAAAACTTTGTCGAAGATAGATATCACCACGAATGACAAGGATGATAAGACCATTTTCTACACCGCACTTTATCACACTGCCGTCAGCCCAAACCTGTTTACAGATGTAGACGGACGCTATCTGGGCATGGACCTACAAGTACATCAAGGTGACACGCTTAATCCGATGTATACCATCTTCTCACTGTGGGATACTTTCCGTGCACTTCATCCGTTGATGACCATTATCGATCCGGACCTGAACAATGACTTTATACGTTCTCTGATCAAAAAGCAACAGGAAGGTGGGATTTTCCCGATGTGGGACATGGCTTCCAATTATACCGGTACAATGATTGGCTACCATGCTGTTCCTGTTATTGTAGATGCGTATATGAAAGGTGACCGCAACTTCGATATTCAGGAGGCTTATCGTGCGTGTGTACGTGCGGCTGAATATGATACGACAGGAATCAAATGTCCTGCCCTGGTGCTGCCTCACTTGATGCCGAAAGCAAAATATTATAAAAACTCGATCGGTTACGTGCCATGCGACCGCGAAAACGAATCGGTTGCCAAAGCATTAGAATATGCTTATGATGACTGGTGCATTTCAATCTTTGCCGATGCACTGAATGACTATGACACCCGGGATAAATATGCCCGCTTTGCGAAAGCTTATGAATTCTACTTCGACCCGGAAACCCGTTTTATGCGGGGACTGGACAGTAAGGGGGAATGGCGCACTCCGTTCAACCCACGTTCATCTACTCACCGCAACGACGACTATTGCGAAGGAACTGCCTGGCAGTGGACCTGGTTTGTCCCCCACGATATCGAAGGTTTGGTGAAACTGATGGGAGGTGAAGATGCCTTTGTCGGCAAACTGGATTCTCTGTTTACCGCCGACTCCTCACTGGAGGGCGAAACGATCTCTTCGGATATCAGCGGACTGATCGGCCAATATGCACATGGAAATGAACCAAGCCATCACGTGATTCACATGTACAACTACGTGAACCGCCCATGGCGAACTCAGGAATTGGTAGACAGTGTATACCGCAGTCAATATGCCAATACCGTAGACGGACTATCGGGTAATGAAGATTGCGGCCAAATGTCCGCTTGGTATGTACTGAACTCCATGGGATTCTATCAGGTATGTCCTGGTAAACCGGTTTATTCCATAGGACGCCCTGCATTTGACAAAGCTGTGGTCAATCTGCCTGATGGAAAGAAATTTATAGTAATAGCCAAGAATAACTCTAAAAAGAATAAGTATATCAAAAGCATGAAGCTGAACGGGGAACCGCTGGAAAAGCCTTTCTTCACACATGATGACATTGTGGCGGGAAGTACATTGGAAATTGAGATGACAGATCGGCGACCGCAACCCTAATCTCTCTCAGGAAGAGGGAACAGAGAGGGTGTGTCAAAACTCACCACAGAGGACACAGAGTAGCACAGAGGTGATTTAAGTTACTGATTATTAGCAAAAAGCTCTGCGATACTCTGTGTTACTCCGTGGTAAAAAGAGTTTTAACACAGCCCCATGTAATCATAGTAGATAGAAATTACATAATATTCATTTAATAAAAAAGGTCCGGAGCTATATCAAAAGCCTTTTCACCACAGGGTCGCACGGAGTGTTCATATGAATCATCCATGACTTTGCTTTTGCTCTGTGTCTTCTGTGGCAAGATTTGACACGTCTCCGAGACCTCTTATTCACACCATGAAAAAAATTCTTTTGACCGCTTGCCTTGTAGCTTGCTCATTGATGGCTAAGGCCAAAGACTGGACCCAATATGTTAACCCCTTGATGGGAACACAGTCCTCTTTCGAGTTATCAACCGGGAACACCTATCCCGCCATTGCCCGCCCGTGGGGAATGAATTTCTGGACACCACAAACCGGTAAGATGGGAGACGGATGGCAATATACGTACACAGCCAACAAAATCAAGGGATTCAAACAAACCCATCAACCCAGTCCTTGGATCAACGATTACGGACAGTTCTCCATCATGCCCATAACAGGCAAACCGGAGTTTGACGAAGAAAAACGTGCCAGTTGGTTCAGTCACAAAGGCGAGGTTGCCACTCCGGCCTATTATAAAGTATACTTGGCCGAACATGATGTCGTGACCGAAATGACCCCGACGGAGCGTGCAGTCCTGTTCCGCTTCACTTTTCCCGAAAACGAGCATTCGTACGTTGTTGTAGATGCGTTCGACAAGGGTTCTTACGTAAAAGTAATTCCGGAAGAAAATAAAATCATCGGCTATACCACCCGTAACAGTGGCGGAGTACCCGAGAACTTCAAAAATTACTTTGTCATCGAGTTCGATAAGCCTTTCTCTTACAAAGGCACTTTCGCTGATAAAAAACTGGAAGAAGGCAGTCTGGAACAGAAAGCCGATCATACCGGAGCTGTCATCGGTTTCCGCACCCGGAAAGGCGAAATCGTACATGCCCGCATAGCCTCTTCGTTCATCAGTTTCGAACAAGCGACTCAGAATCTGCAAGAGTTAGGCAACGACTCCTTTGAACAACTGGTACAGAAAGGGAATGATGCCTGGAATCATGTATTGGGCAAAATAGAAGTAGAAGGCGGCAATCTGGATCAGTACCGTACATTCTACTCCTGTCTTTACCGTTCTCTCCTGTTTCCCCGTAAATTCTATGAACTGACAGCGGACGGTCAACCGATTCATTATAGTCCCTACAACGGTCAGGTGCTTCCCGGATATATGTACACCGATACCGGATTTTGGGATACATTCCGTTGCTTGTTCCCATTCCTGAACCTGATGTATCCTTCGGTAAACAAAGAGATACAGGAGGGACTCATCAACACGTACAAAGAAAGCGGCTTCTTCCCGGAATGGGCAAGTCCCGGACATAGAGGCTGCATGGTTGGCAATAATTCGGCATCAGTATTGGCAGATGCTTATCTGAAAGGAGTGAAGGTAGATGATGTGAAGACCCTGTACGAGGGATTGATTCACGGTACGAAAAACGTGCATCCGGAGGTCTCTTCTACCGGACGTCTGGGCTATCAATATTACAACAAACTGGGGTATGTCCCTTATGATGTGAAAATCAATGAGAACACCGCCCGTACATTGGAGTATGCCTATGATGACTGGTGTATCTATCAATTGGGTAAAGCATTGAACCGCCCCCAAAAAGAAATCGAACAGTTTGCCAAACGTGCCATGAATTACCGGAATGTATTCGACAAAGAAAGCAAACTGATGCGTGGCCGCAATGAAAACGGACAGTTCCAGTCACCGTTCTCTCCGCTGAAATGGGGTGATGCTTTTACAGAAGGCAACAGTTGGCATTATTCCTGGTCGGTATTTCATGATCCGCAAGGCCTGATCGATCTGATGGGAGGTAAAAAGATGTTTATCACAATGCTCGATTCCGTATTTGCCGTTCCGCCGGTATTCGATGACAGTTATTACGGACAGGTGATTCATGAGATTCGTGAAATGACAGTGATGAATATGGGCAACTATGCGCATGGCAACCAACCGATACAACACATGATTTACCTGTATAACTATGCCGGACAACCTTGGAAAGCACAATACTGGCTTCGTCAGGTGATGGACCGCATGTATACTCCGGGACCTGACGGCTATTGTGGTGACGAGGACAACGGACAGACGTCTGCCTGGTACGTATTCTCCGCACTCGGATTTTATCCCGTATGTCCGGGTACAGACGAGTATGTCTTAGGAGCTCCCCTTTTTAAAAAGGCAACTCTGCATTTTGAGAACGGCAATAACCTCGTGATAGATGCACCGGATAACAGTAAAGAAAACCTGTACATTGAATCGCTCCGTATGAATGGAAAGGAATCATCACGGAACTATTTGAAGCACGACGATTTGCTGAAAGGTGGAATCCTCGAGTTCAAGATGGGATCACAGCCTAATCTCAACAGAGGTATTAGCGAAGAAGACGCTCCGTATTCATTCTCAAAAGAGAAATAAGCAACTCCACTTGTCTTAGAGGCAGTCGATCCACCTCCATTTAAATGGTGGATCGACTCAACCCAATGGGAATGCCCCTACTCATTAGGCTGAATATCCTCCTACTCATTAAACTGAGTCGCCCCATCCCATAATAAAGGAGAGAAAAGCACCCTTCGAAAGTCCCTCCTAAATAAATCTCAAAAAAGTCAGCAACTGAAGTAAGTGTTTCTTTCGGGATACTTGTTTTATTAACATCAAGGGCACAAAAGCCACTTGATTTATATTATAAATACCATGCTTAAACCTTGTATGTTTTTAAAGTTAACTAATTAATTTAATTATAGTCAATGAAAAACAAAACTCTGTTTCAAAGACCCAAGCTGCTCAAAGCATCGCTGGTTATTCTTTTGGCTGCTGCTCCTATTCAGTGGTCATTCGCACAATTCACATTTTCGACTCCCTGCACTACATTGGGGCAAGTGATCAAGACAGTGCAATCCCAATCTAAGTATCAATTCTTTTATGACGATCAATCGTCGAACATGCCGATTGAGAATCTGGAAGTAAAGAATGTAAGTCTGGAACAACTGCTGAACGCTGCACTTAAAGGCAAAAACCTGACATACAAAATCGAAGATAACATTGTTTATCTGTCTCAGGCTGCCAAACAGCAGGATCCGGCACAAACCTCGGTCAAACGGCAGGTCAGCGGTACGGTTGTAGATGCCAACGGCGAAGCACTGATCGGTGTAAACGTATCCGTAAAAGGTACCAGCACAGGAGCCATTACCGATTTGGAAGGTAAATACACCCTGACGGTCAACGATCCGAAAGCTGAAATCGTATTCTCCTATATCGGATACAAACAACAAGTACTGCCCGCAAAGGAAAGCATCCTGAACGTAACCATGAGTGAAGATACCCAGATGATCAGTGAAGTGGTTGTGACGGCTTTAGGTATCAAACGTGAAAAGAAAATGTTGGGATACGCCGTACAGGAAATCAAAGGTGACCAACTGAACCAGACCGGAGACCCTTCGGTTACCAGTGCATTGCAAGGTAAAGTAGCCGGTCTGCAAATGAACACGGCCGGTACAGGTCTTGGCGGTTCTACCAAGATCACGATTCGTGGTAACTCGTCTCTGGCTGACAACAACCAACCACTCTGGATTGTAGACGGTGTGCCGTTTAGCGATAACAATAACTCGGATGCTACTTACTACGGCGGTGTTGACCGCGGTGGTTCTTCCGTCGATATCAACCCCGAAGACATCGAATCGATTTCTGTACTGAAAGGTCCGAATGCCGCCGCTCTTTACGGTTCACGTGCCGGTAACGGTGTTATCTTGGTTACTACTAAGAAAGGCAGCAAGAAAGACGGTTTCGGAGTGCGCTATAGCGGTAACTTCACTTGGAGTCAAGTAGCCGAAACCCTCGAGATGCAGGATCGCTATGGACAGGGACACATTGTGACCCAGGATGAGAACAAGAATCCGCTGTCTCAATATTACGCGAAATATGATCCGACAGACTCCTCAAGCTGGGGACCGGTATTGGACGGAAGCATGCAGAAAGCCTGGAACGGCGACACATACGCTTTCTCCAAATACGGAAACAAACTGAAAGATTATTTTGATACCGGCTTCGCACAGAACCACAATGTATCTGTAAGTAACGTTACAGACAAATCACATTTCCGCGCTTCTTTTGGTAGTTCAAACAACAAAGGCGTATTCCCGAACGAAAAACTGAACCGAATCAACCTTGACCTGAATGCCGGAATGGAAATGAACAAGTATCTTTCTATGGATGGAAAGATTTCACTTTCACGCACCAAAGCAGAAGATCGCCCCTATTTCGGTACATACGGAGCCATCGCTCAATTGATGGGTATTCCTAACAATATCCGTCTGGACGATCTGAAACAATACTCCACAGCCGGCAATGCACACGTGAACTGGACAGGGCCTACTGCCGGTATCCGCAATCCTTATTACGTTCTGAACCAACGCCACAACTCTGACGAACGTTGGAGAGCCTTCGGTTACTATGGAATGAAAATCAACTTTACCGACTGGTTGCACCTATCCGCCAAGTATGCATTCGACTATTATCGTACCCGAATCGAAGAAACTAATGCGGGTGACGGTATCAACGGCGAAAGCAGTATCAAAGATATCACAGACGATGAAATGAACCGTGAAGAACAGAACTTCTTCGAATCGAACGCGGAAATTGTATTGATGGGTGACAAACAATTGACGGACAATTTCCGTCTGGGCTTCACTGTAGGCGGTAACTTCATGTACCAGAACTACGAGTCACTGAATGCCGGTGTACGCAATATGCTTGATAAAGGGCAGTGGATTTTCAATGCAGCCAATATGCTGAACACAGCGGGAGAAACGGGCCATGAACGTGCTACTAACTCTGTCTTCGGATCTCTGCAACTCTCCTGGAAAGAGTATCTGTCACTGGACCTGACTGCCCGCAACGACTGGTCGTCCACACTGCCAAAGAAGAACAACTCTTTCTTCTATCCGTCTGCCAATTTGAGTTTCGTCGTGTCTGATTTTGTCCGTTCGCTGGACAAGACATTACCAAGCTGGTTAACTTTTGCCAAAGTACGTCTGTCGGCAGCACAAGTAGGTAAAGATACAGATCCGTATCAACTGTATAACACCTACGGATTCAAGTTCGAAAAGGGTGAACTGATCCCAAGCAAATCGAACGTGAAGATGAATGACCAACTGAAACCGGAAATCTCTTCATCCTACGAAGCAGGTCTGGATATGAAGTTCCTCAACAACCGTCTGGGATTTGACTTTACCTATTATTACAGCCGTACGAAAAACCAGATCATGAAAGTGCCTGCCGCAGCTCCTTGGAGTGGCGGGAAATGGGTAAATGCAGGTTTAATTACCAACAAAGGTTTCGAAATGATGATTTACTCGACACCGGTACAACTGAAAGACTTCTCTTTCGACTTAAATGTCAATCTGGCCAAAAACGTATCGAACGTAGAGAAACTGGCTGAAGGCGTAGATTACATCTATTTCAACGGTGACTCTAACTTCCCGATCAACGTAGGTGCACGTCCGGGTCATAAACTGGGTGAAATTTATGCTAAGACCCTTTACAAACGTGACGAACAGGGCAACATCATCATCAACAAAGAAAACGGTCTGCCTATGACTACTACTGACGCTGACGAACGCCTGGCAAAACCCATCGGAAATATCCAACCCAACTTGCTGATGTCCGTATCTCCGTCATTCACCTACAAAGGCTTTACACTATCGGCCATGTTCGATATGAAATTCGGCGGTGACATCATCTCTATTTCTGAAATGAACGCTACAGGCTCAGGTATGGCCAAACGTACCATGAATCGTGGTGAAAGCGACAACTTCATGATGATATTCCCCGGAGTATATGAAGACGGAACGCCGAATACCCAAAAGATTTCAGCTTCCAACTATTACGGTGCTTTGAACGCGGAAGACTTTATCTATGACGCTTCTTTCATCAAACTGAAAGAATTGGCTATCGGCTATACGTTCCCTAAAAGCATGTTGAAAAAGACACCGATCAACTCGCTGAATGTATCATTCGTGGCACGCAACCTGGCTTATCTGTTGAAACACACTCCGGGAACAAGTCCTGAAGGTGGTTACGATACGACCATGTTCTCACAGGCCATCGACTTTATGGCCGTACCTTATACCCGTACATTCGGATTCTCAGTTAACCTTGGTTTCTAATTTTATAAATAAAGATATAGTATGAAATTCAAAATATATAAATCACTTGCCATGTGCACCCTCCTCTTAGGACTGGCTGCATGTAATGATTTCGAAGAAATGAATACCGACCCCTATGCGCCGGTATACGATCCGGAAATAATCGGTGCCACCCCCGACGGAATCGATATTGACTACGAACTGACACCAAGCGCGCTGAAAAGCCTTCAAGGAACGGAAAGTGCCATCGGTTCAGTATTTGCCAACCTAACTTACGAAGGAGTGTATAACGACTATCAGGTTACTACCAATCTGACCCATGACATCTACGCCGCTTACTTTGCAAACAATGTCAGCGGATTCGTAACCAACTCACCTACTTACGGATATAACGACGGATGGTCCAAAAAACGTTGGGAACACTTCTACGATAATCGTACAGTAGAAGAGTACAGCCAGTTGATCAAAACATTCTGGTTCTGTGGAAAGGAACGCTATCATAACGCATTCTATATCACCCGCATCTACTACGCATTCCTGATCTCTATGCAGACAGACACTTATGGAGCCATTCCATTGGAATACTACGTAAAGGGTGCAATGCCTACAGACGAAAAAGTGAAGTATATGGATCAGAAAGATGTATATGACGTCATCTTTAAGATGCTCGACCAAGCCATCACTGCACTCCATAACACCCCATCTACCGCACAATACAGCTTGGGTGAAAACGATAAGTGCTTTGGAGGTGACAAAGACAAATGGCTTCGTTTTGCCAATACCCTTCGCTTACGATTGGCACTGCGTGTATCGAATGTAGATCCTCAACTGGCTAAAGAACAGGGTGAGAAAGCAATGACTGATCCTGCCGGATTGATGCAAAACGATGACGACAACATGAAGCAGACTCCCAAGTATTCATACATAACGGGTGGCAACGAAAACATCTACACACTTCTGTACAACTGGAGTGCCAACGTAGTGTTATCCAAAGAAATGGAAAGAGCTTACAAAGAACAATCCACCATTCTCGACCCGCGTTGCGAAATCTTGTGGTGGAGACCGACTGCCCTTGAAAATCTTAATCTAACCGAACCCAAAGAGGATATGACGAAAGATTTCAATGGTTGTGAAAATGGTGAAACTTCATTGGGAGGTAGCTATACAACCACTTATTCTCCGAGTCGCGTATTCATCAAGCAAGACCAGAAAAAACTCGACCGTAAACATTGGTGGTGCTACGCACGTGAAATTGTATGGCTGGGTTACTCCGAGAGTTTATTCCTTCGGGCAGAAGCCGCTCTCCGCGGATGGGCAGGTGCAAATGGAACAGCTGAAGAATTATATAAGGAAGGCATCGAAGCTTCCTTCAACTACTATCAGATTGGCGCTGACGAAGAAGGTCAGGAGAAGATCAACAAGTATATGGAAGGACTGAAAGGATTACAAGCTTTCAAGAGTGGTGACAGAGAAGCACAACTGGAGCAGATCATCACCCAGAAATGGATTGCCGTATATCCGAATGGTAATGAAGGGTGGGCAGAGTTCCGCCGTACAGACTATCCCCGCTACATGAAAACACCTAAAGGAGGCAACAACTCAGGGGGTGAAGTCGCAAACGGCAAGTTCATCAAACGCCTGAGATACCCGGATAGCGAAGTGTCCAACCCGAACCGTCCGAAAGATGTAGATACACAAGGAACTCGTTTATGGTGGGACGTAGCCGACACCAATGATGATGGAGGCAATTACGTTACTCCAAACAATTTCCGCTAAACAACGAGATTAATATTCATGCACTGACAATAGATTAGGTTACACAAGAGAAACAGGGAGCCCGAGATGGGTTCCCTGTTTTTATGTATACTCCTGTCACTCTATTTGTTCTTTCGGATAATTCACCAAATAGAGTGTCTTCGATGCACGTGTGAAAGCTGTATATAGCCAGCGGAAATAATCCGGCGTCAGATATTCATCCGACATATACCCCTGATCGAGAAAAACATTCTGCCACTGCCCGCCCTGTGCCTTATGGCAAGTCACTGCATAAGCATACTTTACCTGCAAAGCATTGTAATGCGGATCTGCTTTTATCTTTTTCATTCGCTCCCGCTTGACAGTAATATCCGCATAGTCCTCAAGTACGGAATAAAAAAGCCGGTCATTTTCTGTTTTGGGCAAGGCAGGGGCATCCGAATGGAGTGTATCCAGCAACAAGTTTGCTTCAATTTCAAAATCATTATAATCCGGGAATGAAAGAACCACTTCGGCAAACCGAAAACCATACAGTTCACGAGTACGTCTCACCCGGCGAACCACGGCAATCTCTCCGTTCGCTATGAAATCCATTTCTTTATACCTCTCAGTCCAGTAATAATTATTCTTCGCTATCATTAGCAAATCACCCGTATTCAGTTCATCTTCCCGGTAAAGAATCTGGGCACGTATACCTTTATTATATATATTGGCCCGCTTATTGGAACGACATACCACAATCGTCTCGTCCATGCCATCTTTTTCGTAACATCCGGTCAGGGTCTCAATCAGCTCGTCACCGGGTACTACCTTTATATCCGGAAATCCACTCACTTTTATCTTAGGCAACGAGTAACACTCCTCTTCAGCAATTAACCGGCGTATTTGAGTCGCATTCCATAATATACCAGATGCCTGTACCTGACGCACCACTTGTGTCAGATCGACCTCTGTCACATTCAGTCCGTATCCTTTCAATGCCTCTGTAACAAGTGCAGGACTTTGCTCTTCCCCTACCGGAGGCAGCTGGGCTGTATCTCCCATCAACAGCAAACGGCATCCTGCACCGGAATAAACAAACTCGACCAGATCATCCAAAAGCCGCCCCGTACCAAACATAGATCCCGACAAACCTTCATTCGAAATCATGGAAGCTTCATCTACAATATATAATGTATGGGTGGTAAGATTATCATTGATTGAAAAATTACTTACTTCATTCGAAAATGACTGCTGCCTGTATATCTTTTTATGAATGGTAAAAGCAGGATGTCCCGCGTAAGCAGAAAATACCTTAGCTGCCCTCCCCGTAGGCGCCAGCAATACTGATTTCTGTTGTAACTTATCCATCGCTTTCACCAAGGCTCCGACAAGAGAAGTCTTTCCGGTTCCTGCATATCCACGAAGCACAAAAACCGTCTCATTAGCCGTAGAAAGTAGAAACTCTGAAAGAGATTTTACAGCTATTTCTTGCTCAAAAGTTGGCTGATAAGAAAAATTTTCCTTAATTTGCCGCTCTAAATAGTTATTTATCATTTTTGTACGAGAAAAAAGTTACAAGAACTATCGTTAATTAGATTTATTTATTTTATTTTTGCGCTACGAATATAAACTAAAAAAAACATATTTATCATGAAAACAGTATTTAATATCGTACTAGGTCTATGCGTAATTGCTTTGGTTTACATTTGCTATGCCAGCATCATGGGTCCTATCAACTTCGAAAATGCTAAAAAGCACAGAGACAAAGCAGTTGTTGCCCGCTTGATCGATATTCGTAAAGCTCAGGCAGAATATCGTAATATCTACAAGCAGTACACTGCAAGCTTTGACACACTGATCGATTTCGTTAAGACACAAAAGATTCCTTTCGTATCTAAAGAAGGCGTATTGAGCGACAAGCAGCTGGAAGACGGTATGACTGAAAAGAAAGCTATGGCTATGATCAACAAGGCTAAAAAGACTAACAACTGGAAAGAAGTTGAAGCTGCCGGCTTGATGGGCTTCAAACGTGATACAATATGGGTTGCCGTAACAGATACTATCTACGATAAGTCATTCAATGCAGACTCTTTGAGATACGTTCCGTTCGGTGGCGGTGCACAGTTTGAAATGTACACCAGAAACGATACAACTAAATCAGGAGCTCCTATCTTCCTGTTCCAGGCTAATACTCCGTATGATGTATACTTGAACGGACTTGACAAGCAAGAAATCGCAAACTTGAAAGATGTTCAAACCAAACTGGGTAAATATCCAGGCTTGATGGTAGGTTCTATTGACACTCCGAACAACGGCGCAGGTAACTGGGAATAATCCGAATATGCCCGATAGAGCAATTGCAGAAACGATTGACTTTAGTAAATCGGAACAATATACATTGTCCATCCGTCTTAGTACGGATGGATTTTCTTTTTCTATCTACAATCCGATTCACGATAGTTCGCTCTCTTTCTTTGAGAAAGAGGTCGAGCCTTCATTATCTCTTACAGCCAACCTCAAAAAGGCTTTTCGTGAATTGAACTTTCTGAATCATACTTACAAACGGGTAAACATCCTGATGGCGGACAAACGTTTCACACTAATCCCCCTTGAACTGTTTGAGGATGATCAGTCCGAAATGGTATTCTACCACAACCACACTCCCAAAGAAAATGAAACGGTAAAATACAATATTTTAAAAAAGAATAATGCCGTAGTCATCTTCGGTATAGACAAAAGCACTTATCAATTCTTGTCCGATCACTACCCTGAGGCAAGATTTTATTCACAGGCAGCCCCATTAGCAGAATATTTTTCAGCAAAAAGCAGATTAGGCAACAGTAAAAAGATATATGCCTCTATCCGCCACAATGCCATCGACTTTTTCTGTTACGAACGCGGACATCTGCTTCTTGCCAATTCATTTGAATGTCGCAAAACAGATGACCGAATCTACTATCTCCTCTATCTTTGGAAACAACTGAATTTCGACCAGGAGCGAGACGAACTTCACCTGACAGGTGTATTTGACGATAAAGAAAAACTGACGCAGGAGTTACGTAAATACATTCAACAAGTATTCATAATGAACCCTGCAAGCAATATTGACATGCAAGCCTTATTAACATGCGAGTAATCAGCGGAATATATAAAAGAAGAAGATTTGATGTGCCCAGAACATTCAAAGCACGTCCCACAACAGATTTTGCCAAAGAAAATCTGTTTAACGTTTTATCCAACTACATGGACTTCGAAGACGGCATTGTTGCCCTTGACCTCTTTGCCGGTACAGGCAGCATCAGCATTGAACTGGTGTCACGCGGTTGCGACCGTGTCATCAGTGTAGAGAAAGATGGTGCCCATCATGCTTTTATCAGTAAAATAATGAAGGAAGTGCAGACGGATAAATGCCTGCCTATACGTGGAGATGTATTCAAATTCATTAATGGCAGTCATGAGCAATTCGACTTTATTTTTGCCGACCCTCCTTATGAACTGAAAGAACTGGAAACAATCCCGGATCTGGTTTTCGAAAACAATATGTTGAAGGAAAACGGACTTTTTGTCCTGGAGCATGGCAAAAAGAATAACTTTGAGGATAATCCCCATTTCATTGAAAGAAGAGTATACGGTAGTGTAAACTTCTCTTTTTTCAGATAAACTGCAGAAGATACACTTTACAGCAAAGGAGCGAGCAAACGGACTACAGACTCCATCGCTTTCTGCCTCCAGGAACGCTTCTCCCAGTTCTTCAAGAAGATCTGGGTACTTTCCCGTTGATCCTGTAAAAAGATCTCCCGCATCTGTAGGGCAGTCTCCATATCGTACATAAAGGCATTTACTTCAAAATTGTGTTCGAAACTGCGAAAATCGAGATTGGTAGACCCCACGGTTGAAAGCATATCATCTGAAACCATCAATTTGGAATGCAGGAATCCCTTTTTATAAAAATAGACCTTGACTCCTGCCCGCAAAGCATCTGCCAGATAAGAACAGGAACCTAAGTGCGTCACTCGGTTGTCTGCATGTTCAGGCAACATCAACCGAACATCTACCCCGGCTAATGCCGCAGTCTGCATAGCAACCAGTATCTGTTCGGTAGGCAGGAAGTAAGGAGTCTGCATATAGAAATATTTCTTGGCACCGGATATGGCAACCGTCAATCCCTGCATGATTTCTTTCCAAGGGCCAATCGGTTCACTCGTTACAATCTGTACCAAAGAGTTGCCACAGGCCTCTATCTTAGGAAAATAACGTGAAGCCGTAATCAAGGTACGATCCACAAAATACCAATCCAGCAAAAAGGCAGTCTGCAGACCATGTACAGCCTTTCCTTCAAGCATTATATGCGTATCCCGCCAAATTCCCCAAGAGAAACCGCGCATATAGCGTTCGGCAAGATTCATTCCTCCTACAAATCCGATACGACCGTCTATCACTACAATCTTTCGGTGATTACGATAGTTGACCTTACTCGTAAATAGGGGAAAACGTACTTTCAGAAAACTCCGCACCTCAATTCCGGCATCACGCATCTCTTCAAAGAATCTATGAGGAACGTGCCAGCACCCTACATCATCATAAATCACACGTACCTCAACTCCCTCGCGTGCCTTCTCTATCAATACATCACGCACCAGACGCCCCACCGGATCATCTTCAAAGATATAATATTCCATATGAATATGGAATCTGGCCTTTTGCAGCTCTCGCAATAAAGCCTGAAGTTTAGAATATCCGCCAGTATAAATATCCACCCGGTTTCCTTCGAACGGAAAGGCTTGGTTCGTGTTCTGAAACAGTTGTATCAGACGGGCATATTCTTTCGGCGTTTCACAGCAGTTCTGTGCCAGATACTCTGCCATCGGCTTTTTGAGCAATCGATTGTAACTTTTCTTACCGATAATCTTCTCACGCCGCTGGCTACGCCCGAAAAAGAAATAGAAAACCAACCCTACAACCGGAAGGAACATAAGGATCAGAATCCATGCCATTGTCTTTACCGGATTACGATTGTCGAGAATCACGATGACAATCGTACCGATAATAGCCCCGAAATAAATAATATCAAAGGCAACGGTAGCTATTACGCTTGCTATGTAGTTCCAATCTATCATATTCACCCTCCGCGTATTATACAAACAACAAATGTATGGAAAATATCGGATACGAACAACAACTGTCCCGATTCAAAACGACAATCCCTCCGAACAGATGCAAAATTAAAGAGATTTTGCAATCTATCCGGAGGGAGTTATCAGGTCAGTCTTTTATTAAAAATGAGGACGTCCGCCTCCAAAACCGCCGGGACCTCTGCCGGGTCCGCCAAATCCTCTACGTCCGCCGCTATTCATCATCTTTTCACGGGCCGCTTTACTACCAAAGATATTCAGCCGATAAATGAAGTGTACCATACAGTAACTATTGATACCATTATATTCGGATACCGAACGCATATCGGCTGTCAACGAACGGCTGATGTTGCTCTGCTGCCTAAGGATATCATATACTTCAAAACTGATAGTACCTGCACCTTTCAGCAACGACTGCGCAAGTTGTGCATTCCAGATCAGTTCATTACGATTCATACTCGAATCACGATAACCACGACGGCTTTGATTAGTGATGTTAGTAGCCAAGGTCATCTTCCAGGGCATCGTTATATTGGTACTTGCTCCATAAGAATATGTATAAGGTTCCTGATTATTCTCCGGACGGAGTTTATTACGTTCTGCTGTATAATTGATTGAACCATTCAACGAAAACTCGAACCAATCATTACGATAAGAGCCTGTAACCCTCTCGCCCAACATCAAACCGGTACTTGTATTTCTATCATTGTTTTTCGTATCCTGATTGTAGAGGAACGCTACATTATTCTGATAGTTGATGTTGGTAAAAGTATTAATCGTATACTTCTTATTCCTCAAAGCTGTATTGAAACCGAACAAACCAAAAGCATTCCAGTTACCGTTAATATTTTCCGGACGCGTAATCAAACCACCGGTTTCTTCATTATAACGAGTACTATTGCTGATACTGTTCTGTGTAGCAGTAAAGCTGAAATGGGTCATAATTCCACGCTGTTTCTCTGCATTGTATGTATTGTAGAATAAACGCATCGTATGTGCAAAAGAAGGTTTCAACCCGGGATTACCCATACGGATATTCAATGGGTTTGAGTTGTCGGTTATAGGTAACAGATTCTCCATAGTAGGTTGACTGCTACGTCCCCGGTAGGTAAAGCGCAACTGACTCACCTTTGAGAAACGGAAGCGTAAATCCATATTCGGTGCAAAGTTAAACACAGTACGTGTCGTATCGATCATATAGTCTCCCTTTTTATAGGACAAAGTGGAATTCTGCGGCTGGAAAGACATACCTACATTCAACTGATACTTCTGACGAATGAAGCGTAAACCCACTGAAGCATCATGGTTATAGTAACGATATTCGGCATTCTTACTCAAGCTGTCCACTGCATGAGCTTCGTATCCGGAAGGAAGGGTCCCCCCGATAGTCCAATCGGGATAATCCAGTAAATCGAATGTGGTCTTGTCACTTTTACTGTATTTATACTGGAACTGGTAGCTGAATTGTAAGAAAGTAGCCTTTGCAATCGGTTCGCTATAAGTCACTTGTGCCGTATAGTTATAATTGTGTGTAGGAGTTGTAATATACTGATTACGATACAAGATGGAGTCACCCCCCAAATGATTCAACAATTGGTAATAACGTGTTTCGGATTGCGTATATTGGTCGTTATCATTATCACCATAACCGAAAACCCCACGGAAAGTCAGGTTACGTCCTTTATTATTCAATTTCCGGTTAACCTGCAAAGTGGCATTTCCCGACAGACTATTCCCCTTGGACAGCGAAGCACTGTTGGTAGCATTTACACGGATATCTTTCAGCGGATCATCGGAAAGATTGTCAAAATTCAGATAATCATTCGGATTTGCCACCAGATTGAAAGGATCTTCATTAAAGGTTCCCGACTCCGAAAGAGAAGCATTGTTGGTTCTTCCATAAGAAAAATTCGGGCGAAAAATAATATTTGTCAGCGTATCTGGTTTCCACTCCATACGGAAGTCGGCATTCACGTTTGTCCCCTTATTCCGGTTCTTATTATTCGAATTAGAATATGAATTGCCATTCTGAAGGAAGCGTTCGGAAGAGTTGATACTCGAAATATCTCCATCCTGGAAATTATAACGTACACTACCTCCCAGTTCAATCTTGTTGGTCTGAGTAGCAAAGGTAGCTCCTAACATTTTAGTGGCATTCAAGCCATTGTTGCTCCGCCAGCGCGGCCCTCCACCTCCACCGGAAAAACCCTGGTCGTTTACATTGTTTGCCGAACCAATAATCGAAAACTGAGTATTATCAATAAAGCGGTTCAGCATCATTCGTCCGGTATAACGGTCCTTAGTACCGGCTCCCAGATCTGCATTGCCAAACCATCCCTGATTCATTCCTTTCTTCACGGTCAGGTCAAGCACCGTTTCCTCTTCGCCATCGTCAATACCCGTCACACGTGCCAAATCTGATTTTTTATCATAAGTTTTCAGCTTATCGACCATGTCTACAGGAAGATTCTTTAAACCGGTTTTTACGTCTCCACCAAAGAATTCCTTACCGTCGACCATAATTTTTTTCAGTTCTTTCCCATTGATTTTGACATTACCATCATCATCTATTTCAGCACCCGGAAGCTTCTTAACCAACTCCTCCAACATAGCACCCTCAGGCGTACGATAAGCACTGGAATTATACATCAACGTATCTTCTACTACCGTCACCTGCGGAGCTTCGGCCACCACAACTGCTTCTTTAAGCATAACAGCATCGGTTGCCAATTCGATATTTCCCATCTTTTTGGCAGGAACATTAGCCGTCAACTGAACGGGGATAACTTTTGTGATGTATCCGATAAAAGATACTTTAAGCAGATATTTTCCCGGTTTCTGCTTGGATAAAGAGAAGTAGCCTTGTGCTGAAGTGGTCATACCCGCTACCTGAGCACTGTCGGGGAGAGATAATAACTGCACGGCAGCGAGTTCGACCGGTTCTTTCGTACCGGCCTCTATTACACGTCCCGATACGGTTACAATTTTGTTTTGCGCATAAGTGGATAGGGTAACTGTCAGCAGCAACACCATCCAGATCAATAGTTTCTTCATTTGCCTGTAGGTTGAATAATAACAATCGTTTGTTTGACAACCTTTAAGGCAAAAGGTTTAATTTAAACACGATTATCTTTTAAAGATTTTATCGACTTGTGCCTTTTTCATACCAAACTCAAGACAGAGCACATTGATAATGAGGAAAATAAGAAAGGAAGAAGTATCAACTGTCATGATATCTCCCGTTGCCACCCGATAAAGCATCCCCCCAAATAAAAAAAGTACTGTCAAAAAGATGGCGTTACGAGTCGCCTTGTTCCGTATAATCTCCGTTTCACGCCCTTCATTACGCGATAAAGCAAAGAGAATCATCACTGCTCCCAACATCATCAGCAGCTTGGTGCATTCCTTATAGAATAACAGGTTACTGTCTGTCACCATTCCTTGCATCACTAACAGGAACGGAATGAATAACGATACAAAAAGAATCACATATCCTAACGGACGGCAGAATACAGGTAATAATGCTTTCATTTTATCTAAAATTAATGTCACAAAGATAGCTTTTTCTCATAAACGAAACTCTATGTTTTACATTTTTAAGTGCTAAGTTTCACTATTTATCTCCGAACCCCTATCTTTGCAGTATATAAAAAAACATCGAACCATTATGAGTAAACAAGAAGTCATTCTTTGCGAGAATCTGGAAAGCAGTATAGGACGTGCCGTCGAAAACTGCCCACACGACCGCCTGTTCATTCTCACCGACGATCATACTCACCGTCTCTGTCTGTCACAACTGATGAATCTGCCGTTCCTGAAGGATGCGGTTGAAATCACTATCGGAGCCGGAGACGTTCATAAAACACTTGAAACACTGGCCTCCGTTTGGCAAGTGTTAAGTGAAAAAGGTGCTACCCGCCACTCACTCCTTATCAATCTCGGAGGTGGAATGGTGACTGACTTAGGCGGATTTGCCGCTGCCACATTCAAACGCGGCATCGCTTACATCAATATTCCCACTACCCTGCTGGCGATGGTAGACGCTTCTGTAGGCGGAAAGACCGGAATCAATTTTAACGGGTTGAAAAACGAGATAGGTGCCTTTGCACCGGCATCCAGTGTATTAATCGAAACAGAGTTCCTCCGTACACTCGATGCACACAATTTCTTTTCCGGCTATGCCGAAATGCTGAAACACGGACTGATCAGTAACACTGCTCACTGGGCGGAACTACTCGCATTCGATACGGAAAAGATGGACTATGGATACCTGAAAGAGTTGGTGGGACGTTCCGTACAAGTAAAAGAAGACATAGTAGAGCAAGACCCGTTTGAACACGGTATCCGCAAAGCGTTGAATTTGGGACATACCGTAGGACATGCTTTTGAAAGCCTGGCTCTTGCCGAGAACCGTCCGGTCCTCCACGGGTACGCCGTAGCCTGGGGAATTGTTTGCGAACTCTATCTGTCACATTTAAAAACCGGTTTTCCGAAAGACAAGATGCGTCAGACCATCCAATTCATAAAAGATAATTATGGCGCTTTCACGTTCGACTGCAAACAGTACGAACGCCTATACGGATTCATGCAGCATGATAAGAAAAACAATGCAGGTGTCATAAACTTCACGCTTCTGAAAGAAATCGGCGATATCAGTATCAACCAGACAACGGACAAAGATACTATTTTCGAAATGTTCGACTTCTACCGGGAGTGCATGGGTATGTAAAGCAGGCATCGTGACAGAGGTATCCACTTCCGATCATGAATAAATGAAGTACCACATAAGAAGCATAAGACGAATCGGCAGGTTGCGAAAATCACAACTAATACGAATGACCACCCGCCTTTACAATCCCAAGGGGTATCAGGACATATTAGCATAATGCATTATTAACCAATCATTTAAATGGATAGTGATCTGTTCCCCAAACCTTTGTCTTAACATTGTGTTAAAACAAAGGTTTGGGGAATAAAAGACTTGTTCTCTAACGTCAAGAAACAAATCTTTTGCAAAGAAGAGTTTTATTATCTCATATTCAGATTAACAATGTTAATGGATCGTTTCACCCAAAGACTCTACTCTCTGAGCATGAAAAATGCTATAAAGGAGAAATAAATCATCCGAATATTTTGCTTATTAAAAATAAAATTCTACTTTTGCACTCGCAATTCGGGATGTAGCTCAGCCCGGTAGAGTACGCGTCTGGGGGGCGTGTGGTCGCAAGTTCGAATCTTGTCATCCCGACGAATTGAATGAAATAAGGAGTTAAGAATCAAACTTAACTCCTTTTCTTTTTATCTGATAGTTTGATTCCCATTTTCACCGTTACAACACCTACACTGCAAATAGAGAAAAAGCAGAACGTTGAATATTCAATGCAATTCCCCTGATTATTTCCACATATTACTCAGTATCTCAAGTTTTTTTCTATCTTTGCCCCAAATAAAACAGCATCCGGAAAATAAACGGGGTATGTCCACTATAAATGGATACTTCGCATAAAAACACAAAATAAAAATCGTCTTATTAACAAGAAAACTCAAACAAAAATGAAACGCATTGTTTTTTTAGATTATGTACGCGTATTCGCGTGCTTCCTCGTTATGATCGTACACGCCAGTGAAAATTTCTACGGTGCCGCCGGATCCACAGATATGGCCGGACCACAGTCTTATCTACCCAGTGAAGCAGACCGGCTATGGGTAGCTGTCTACGATGGCTTTTCACGCATGGCCGTGCCGCTGTTCATGATTGTCTCAGCCTTTCTTCTTGCGCCGATGAAAGAAGGACAGACCACATGGCAATTCTACCGCCAACGCTTCATCCGCATCGTACCACCATTTTTCATCTTCATGATACTATACAGTACCCTGCCAATGTTATGGGGGCAGCTAAATGAAGAAACCTCCTTAAAAGATCTGTCACGGATATTCCTGAACTTCCCGACACTGGCCGGACACCTGTGGTTCATGTACCCTCTGATCAGCCTTTACTTATTCATACCCATAATATCGCCATGGCTGAAAAAAGCCACGGCAAAAGAAGAACGTTTTTTCATCGGATTGTTCTTATTATCAACATGTATACCCTATCTAAACCGTTGGTGCGGTGAAGTATGGGGACAATGTTTTTGGAACGAATACCACATGTTGTGGTACTTCTCAGGTTACTTGGGCTATCTTGTACTGGCACATTACATACATGTCCATCTCACTTGGAACCGTTCCAAACGTCTCACTGTAGGAATTATTTCAATGGTCGCCGGAGCAATATTAACCATCTACTCTTTCTATGTCCAAGCCATACCCGGAGAAATTCTCCCTACACCCGAAATAGAAATAGGATGGGCTTTCTGCACAATCAACTGTGTGCTTCTCACAGCGGGTACATTCCTTCTTTTTACATGTATAAACAGTCAAAAAGCCCCACGGCTCATTACAGAAATATCGAAACTCAGCTATGGCATGTATCTTATGCACATATTCTGGCTCGGGTTATGGGCTACAGTGTTCAAACATACACTGGCACTTCCTACTGTCGCTGCTATACCATGTATCGCTGTCAGTACATTCATCTGCTGCTTCGTAACTGCAAAGATCATCTCATTCATCCCGGGCAGTAAATGGATAATAGGATAAATATCCGCTATCGGAACTGTTATAAAATGGAATATTGCAAATACCATAGGATACTGAATCAGATAACTAATAATCAGAGACATACGTTCCTCTGAATCAGATCAGATTTTTAATATAGAAACAAATAGCAGTGAGAGGCTGTGTCGAAACTCTTTTCACCACAGAGTATCACAGAGTTTTTTTTACTAATAATCAGTAACTTAAAAACACCTCTGTGTTACTCTGTGTCCTCTGTGATGAGTTATGACACACCCTCTCAACTCTGAATATATAAAGATAAAAAGTATAAATGCCCCTATCGTTTAACAGCCCTCAATTCGTGCTTGATATAACGACGTATCACCCGGTATCTGGGATGCAAGGCATGGAGCGGACGAACAGAATTATGACTGATCCAGAACAGCATCAGGCAAAACAGACTGATCAGCGTAAGCCATCCGTACAGCTCTTTCATGGAAACCATCAGGGCCTGTTGTTGTAAGATCCCGGATAGTTGCCCTAAAGGGATGTGGCTTGCCTGTGGATGAACTGCATCCAGTGCACTGCCCAGCAACATCGTATTCTTCTTCATCACCACACTCAAGGCTCGCTCGAGAACGGCCGCACCGAGTGCTCCACCAAAACTGGCACTGACAAACGCCTGGACAGACACCGCTTCAAAAAAGTTCTGAAACGGCACACGTGAAAGTGCTGTAATAAAACAAATGGCAATGATCACATATCCGAAACTACGCAAAAAAAGAGGAAGCATCAAAACCTCCTTAGACAAGCCGTAGTCGATAGTAAAATAAAACATCATCAAATAACCGGTGATAGCAAGAAATGCAATGACGGTCATCGTCCGATAACACCATTTACGGCGGGAAAAGGTATAAAACGTCAAAACACTGCCTACAACCGTTCCCAATAATAACATCCAATTGAGCGAAATCACATTCAAAGAATCATAACCAAGCACAGCTTCCATATAGATATGTTCAAACAAATGCGAAGGTGCCAATAAGATATCGACGACAATGTAAAGCAGAAATGTGAGATAAACCGCTTTAAACCGCCAGGTAGCCAACGCAATGAACGGGTGACGAATGAAAGAAGCCCGCCACAGGTTCAATAACAGGACTGTTATTCCTCCCACGGTTGCCATCCGAATGTAGGCTGACTCATACCAATCGTAATGTTCGCCATACACACAGACAAAGATTATGCATAAAATCACAATCCCCCACATCAAAGCGCCCAGCCAGTCAATGCCGAAGAGTGGTAACTTTGGCATCGAACGGTAATTGCGGAACAGAATCATAGTCGCTATCATCACAAGCAGCAATAAAGCAATAATCAACCAATGCATATATTCCCATTTAATCCAGAAAGCAGTATAAACGGTTATCAGTCCTGACAGTTGAAGACAGCCCTGCACCAACAGATAGATATAACAGAAGAAGACAGAAAGATCTCTCTGAGGGGTAAGCCAAAGCTGGATGGTAGAGTTACATTCAAAGGTAGCCCACATCCTGAAAATTCCACCAAAGAAACAAACCGTCACCAATAGCGGCACACTGCGGGTATACATACATATCAGATTACACAAAATAATGGCAATACCACATGTCAGGAAAGTGGTTTTCGAAGGAAAACGGAACTTCAGACGGAACATAATGGCAAACGTCAGCGACATCCCTACCAGAGAAGCATAACCCGCCATCATAATATCTTCCTGCATCAATGCCGTCGAGCCGACCATCTCACTGACTGCGGCCAGATAGACACCTCCGGAGAACTGGAAGATGATAACAAAGAGGATTACAATCCACGGCCTCAGCTTCTCCGGTACAAAATCACGCATTGCCGGAATGGCAAAAGGAGTTATTTCATGCATACTTTAATAGTTTACCACACATTCCACATTCATTCCGGCACGCAGACGCTTCATGTCTTCGGGTTTGTTTCCGTCCGAAAACTCGATACGTACGGGAATACGCTGCTCTACCTTCACAAAATTGCCTGCAGAATTATCCTGCGGAAGAAGAGAGAAACTTGCCCCCGTTGCCTGCGAAACAGATTTTACCACCCCTTTAAACACTACTCCGGGAATAGCATCTACTTCAATATCGACCGGATAACCTTCACCAATATGGGTTGTTTGGGTTTCCTTATAATTAGCAACCACCCATTTATCGTTTTCGTCTACCAGATTGACCAATGTTTGTCCGGGCTGTACCAATACACCTTCCTGGATCTCTTTTCGTCCGGTAGTTCCGTCGCAAGGAGCCGTAATCACTGTATACGAAAGGTTTAACCTGGCTATTTCCAGAGCTGCTTCTGCCAGTTTTATGCCGGCTTCGGTCTGTTCCAGGCGTTCCGTCTGCTCCTGCTTGACGAGTGCTGTCGACTTTTTCTGACGAAGTAACAGTTCGTAACGTGCTTTCGATGCTTCAAAATTTGTTTTCACCGCATCGTATTGCTGACGGGTAACGGCATCCCGTTCCAACAAGTTCTGATAACGTTTATATTCGCGTCCGGCATTATCCATACGTATTTTAGCCTCCTGAATGCTGGCATCGGATACGGAAATATTGTTCTGGATGGTATGGATGGACGAAGTCATCACGGTCTTACCCGATAAGGCATTCTGATAATCAGCCTCTGCCTGTGCCAGTCTGAAACGGAACTCGGCATCTTCTATCAAGGCCAGTGTATCACCTTTATGCACCGTCTGATACTCCGTAAAATAGATTTTCCTGATAAAACCCTGTACCCGGCAGTTGACGGGTACGATGTGTTGACGCACCTGCGCATTGTCCGTAAACTCCACATTTCCCCAATGGATAAAACGGGAGCAGACCCAACCGAGGGCCAGAAGCAACACGATAATAACAGAGATATTAAACGCCAGTTTTTTAGTTTTCTTATTCATAACGATTGATTTTAGATAGTTCCGGAGATATACAGAAGTTTATAATAATTAAATACAATATTGATCTGTGCATTTACCAGTTGCACCTCGGCAGCAAGTTTTGAGTTACTGGCATCCAGCATATCGGTGATCAGTGCCATATCATTTTTATAACGGTCACGGATAACGGCATAGTTCAGATTGGCGAGTTCCACACTTTTCCGCTGGGTATTCAGTTCCACATAAGTTTCCAGATATTTCACCTGTCCTGCATTGACGGCCAGTTCGGTTTGCTCTTTGGCATCTTCATACTGCTCTGTACTCCGCCGGATGGCAAACTTATCCCGGGCAACGGCCTTGTCAGCCTTAAACAGAGAAGAGAAATTATACTTCAACCCCACTCCTACATACCAATAGTTAAGGTTCTTATTGATGGGAGGCACTTCGATGGTAATAGGTCCATCCAGTTTGCTACCGGCAAACAGAGCCACCTTCGGGATCCGCTCCGATCGGGTAATCTTCTGCTGATGTCTGCTCATTTGGACTGCAAGCGACATCTGTTTCAATACGGGAGAGTTCGCGTAAGCGGCAGTAGTCCAGTTCTCTTTAGCTTCAACAGGCAAAGCTTTCGAAAGAATGGTAGTGTCCGGCTGTATACTGACATTTTCCGGCAGCCCCAGGCTGGTGGTCAAATTGTTATTCAGGATGGAGATTGTATTTTCAATCTGTGTACGGGTCAATTCCAGATTGGCCAACAACAACTCGTATCGGGTGATGTCGTTTTTCAGAACGACTCCTTCAGCCTCCTTCGCGTGGAGTTCCCCGATAACCTGTTTAGTCTGTTCAATATTCTTCTCATATACCTGTAACATGTTCTGTTGTTTGAACAGGTCCAGATAATACCCAATCAGCAGAAAGCGCACCTTATCGCGGCTTGTATCCAGATTCAGACGGGCCATCTCTTCCTGCAAACGGGCAATGGCAATACTATTCGTGATGGCTCCTCCCGCATATACCACTTGCGTGGCTTCTATTGCAAAATTATTGCCATAATGCGGCATTGACGCATTGGACCCATTCGAAAAATTACGGTCTGTCAGCAATGCATCTCCCAGATAGCTGAATGACAAAGAGGCCTCAATCTCGGGCAGACGGGCATTTTTAGCAACCCTCACGCCTTCGTGTGCTTCACTGATACCGGTTGCGCACGGACGCAACGATTTACTGTTCTGGTCGGCAAGCGAAAACATCTCTTCAATGGACATGGTTTGTCGTGCCGCTTCCTGAGCATACACGCTCAAGGGACATAATGACGCATAGAGCATCATTATGAACAAAGTGAATTTGTTCATACGTTGTTACTTATGAATTTTAAGAAATAATAAAATGTAAAGAGGAAAAATCAGGTAAAGGGACTTACCTAATCCGAATTTTCTCTTCCCCACTGATGGAAGAGTGCAAGTTTGGTTAGTATACCTTGAAAGGACTCAAAACGGGGCTTTCTGTGTTTCTGTTTCATTCGTCTCGTGGAACTTTATGCTCCATCCGGGGGACAAAGTTACAAAAAAACAAGATTCAGGTGGCAACGGAAGAAGTTATTTTTTTCATACAGCCTCTCCGAAAACCAAGAGAGGGAGCCAGGCACGCAGCCAAACTCCCTCTCTTTATTCAGATTAATGTCTTATTTCTTATAGACTTTCAGATTCGTAATCTTGCTATCAAACTTCCCGGCTTTCTCTAATGGGAAAACCAAAGTACGGACATAATTCATAGAATCCTTTCCGGCATTATAGTAAAGTTTCTGAGTATTCATTTCCTCTACCACCTGACCGTTGATAAGTAAACGGGTCGACTTATTGTCACCACTGATACCGATGGTTGCTTTCTCACCTTTGTGAATACGGTGACTAAATGTATTCAAATAACCGTCGCGGGCAAAACCTAACATACCACGAATCGGATCGGAGAGATAGAATACGGCATCGGGCGAACGGAACAGTTCTGTACCCTTTGCTTCGTCGGCTCCGTCAATATCGAATGTCACCAGATAGTCGTATCCGATTTCGCGATGGGGTGTCTTGCTGCCCGGGGCAACAGAGGCCTGCTCGTATACCAACCCCGGTGCTGTACCGATACGCCCGAGTTGGTTCACACCCGGAGCCTCACTGATGGCATTACGTTGTCTGTCGAAGTCGGCATAAGGAACAGACGTATCTTTTCCTGTCCACATCTTCACAGCCAAAGTCTGCAAAGCCGGATAAACGCGGTGGTGAATATCTTTTGTCGAGATACCGTTGCCTACATGGTCGTTCCATACGGCAAACATACCACCCAGGACAGAAGGATCTTTCTCCGGGAAAACTGCTTTGCCGATGTGTACAGGGGTCCAGTTCTCATACAGATACTTCGTGTTCAGGTAGTCATAATAGTATCCGGCAGCCGGAACGATGTATACCAGTCCATCAGGAATACTGATCAACTTATATCCCTGTTCGATCATATCTTTCGGATTGGCATAGCCATTGTACCAGGCACTCATGATCACATTCTCCGATTTCACCGGTGTATCACCTTTGGCATGTGTCAGCGCTCCCCATACGCAAGCCTGTTTGCCAAAACTCTCTACATAACGGATATAGTGGTCGGTGAAAGCACGGAACTTCTCTACCACATCTTTCTTTTTATTAGAATATTCGTCAGTACCGATATGCACTTTCTTTCCACGGAATACCGGTTCGTCTCCTTCCAGATACTCCTTAAAGAGACCATCCATAAACTTATAAGTTTCAGGATTGAACAAGTCGAGGTGATCCATGCCATATTCTTTGCTGCCGATCTCCGGTTTATAATGTGTAAAGGCAAGAGTATGTGCCGGAGCATCGATCTCGGGAATGATCTCTACATAAAGATTCTCGGCCAGCTTTTGCAAGTCGATAAATTCACGTTTAGTGTAATATCCGTCTTCGGCAGTCAGTCCGGGATACGTATCCGACTCCAGACGGAACGCAGCATAAGTCTTCGACCAATCATGTTCAAAGTACTGTTTAAAGCCATTATCATTCAGGTGAATCTGCAAAGTATTCATCTTGTAATAAGCCATGATCTTCACATAGTCCTGAAGGAAAGCAAGAGGAATAAACTTACGTCCGCAGTCTATCATGAAGCCACGCACGGCATAGTCGGGAAAATCGCGCAAAGTTCCTTTCGGGAACTGGTGGTTTTCACTTTGTTCCGCGATCTGGAGCAAAGTACGGGTTCCCCAATATACGCCTATACTTTCGGGAGCAGTCAGCAAGATACGGTCGGTTACTTTTACCGTATAACCTTCTTTACCCAACTTTTTATCTGCGCGGATGGCAAGGATCACGTCGCCGGCTCCGCCTTTGCCCTGTACCACTTCGGGTTTATAGCCGAACATTGTTTCACAATCATCGGCCAGCATACGGGCTATGCGCAACAGTTCCGGCTGATTGGCGGGACAGACAATCTTTGTAGCTTCGGTAGGCACAAACGCTCCTTCGGCACCTTTCCACTCTTTCAGTTCGGGAATCACAAAAGGTTTGGGATTAACAACTGCACTGATGCCGGGACAAACCAGGCATAGTGCCACAAGAATCATAAAGAATCGGTTAACAAGTTTCATATCGTGTCGTTATAAAAGGGTTAATTCAACCGGACATCCGATTGCGGAACCAAAAGTAATGTAAATCTATCGATTGTACAACATTCTGTTCAAAATAAAAGAAAGTTGGCACCCCGGCAGACAAAATTACATATCCGCTGAAGTGCCAACGCGGGGTCTTTGTTTCCGCTGAAACGGTGACCTCATCACAAACAAAACAAACATCAAGCTGATGGCAAACACCAACTTGCTACAGAAGTCCTTTTCAGGGAACCTCACGGTCTCTCATCCGTAGATCTTAAATAAGTTTACCGGACAAATCGGGGAGAGTAAACCAGAAAGTCGATCCTTCTCCGACCTTTGAGTCCACCCCAATTGTTCCATGCAATCGGTCGACAATGATTTTGCAAAGGGGCAATCCGAGTCCCAGCCCCTGCACAAAGTCGTCAAGTTTCACAAAACGTTCAAATATAAGTTCCTTTTTCTCTTCGGGAATACCACATCCGGTATCCGTCACGTAAAACCAGATCCGGCCTTCCTCTTTCTTCCGATAACCTAAACGGACCGTTCCTTTCAACGTGAACTTTATGGCGTTACACAGCAAATGCTCCAATATCTGTATCAACCGGCCCCGGTCTGTGTAAATATGCGCCCCAAGTTGCTCTCCGTCCCAAGCCATGACGAGGCTACGTGATTCCGCCTTGGGCCTGTATATCTGTTCAATCTCCTCCATCAACGGGTCAAGGAGAACATCCGAACCGGCCATATCCATCACACCCGACTCAATGTTAGAGAGGTCGATCACATCGTTCATCAGCCGCAAAAGATGTTCCGTATTGCTTTGTATCAAGCCGATATATTCCTGCTGCTCCTTCTCATCGTCCACAATGGAAAGAAGGGATGCAAAACCGACAATCGCATTCAAGGGGGTACGTATCTCGTGGTTCATGTTGGCAATCAATGCCGACTTCAGCCGGTTTGCTTCTTCCGCCCTTTCCTTGGCGGCTGTCAGTTCTTCTTCCAAGGCCTTCCGTTTGGAAATCGACATCAGCGAACCTTCTACCGTCAGCAACTTGCCATTCCCGTCGTACTTACCGGGGATGGCATGCATCTCCAACCACTCCAACACCAGTCCTTCTTTCTTTTTGGCCCAAAAACGAAGTTCGATAACTACTTTCTTGACTTTGCCATTCAGCAATTCGCGACAGGCCCTGACCACACGGAAGCGATCTTCCTTGTATATGCCCTCGTAAACACGCGTAATAGAAACCGGGAACAAGTCATTATGAATAATCTCCCACCCTTCGGGATCGTCCGACGGACGGGCATCAAACCAGACCATACGTTCCGCCAGTTCCCATTTCCATGGGAAAACCTCTGCAACCCCAAGTGTCATCAGCAGCTTGCGGTTCACTTCATTCAGCATCTGCTGAGTCCGCAACAGTTCGGTTTGTTCTTTTTGTTTCATTTATGCGTTATTTATTGATACATACGATATTCTGTGAGTGTCATCCCGGTATGCTTCCTGAAAAAACGTCCCAATGACGACTGATTCGCAAAATTTGTCTTGATGGATATCTCCTGTATATTCATGGTAGAGTTCTTCAACATGGCTTTGATCTCTAAAATGGTATACTCTACAATCCAGTCTTTCGCCGTCTTTCCGCTTGCTTCTTTTATCACCATCGACAGATATTTGGAGGTGATACACAATTTGTCGGCATAAAAGGCGACATCTTTATGTTCTCTGTAATGCTGCATTATCAAACAAAAAAAATCATGCGCCAACTTGCTCTTACCCAAGTCCGACTCTCCCTTTGCCAGATGAGATTTGCCATAATAATCATTGTAGATATCCAGATAAAAAATCCTTAATAATAGAAGCACGGACTCTCTCCTGAAAAAGTGGGTAGGATCTTTGGCCCGTTCTGAAAGCGATTCATAAAAACGCTTGAACCGTCCGGCCTCTTCTCCGGTCAGTTCGTACCAGTAATGGCTCCTCATATAAACATAGAAAAGAGGAGAAAAGCGACTGAACCCACTCAACGTATCATCAAAGAGCGCACGGGAGAGCACGACTATATCACAAAGAAAGTCACTGCTCAACTCGGTTATCGAAACCAATTGCCCGGGCAGAATAACTGCCAGCTCGTTCTTCGTAAGAATGTGGATATTGTCAAAGATACAAACCTTGGCGGTCCCTCTCAAACATAAAATAATCATTCCGGCTTCAGTGTAGGAAGGAGCAGAAGTCACACGAATGTGCTTCATATTCTCACAAACCATAAGTTCATCCCCCAATAAAGTCGTGGCATAACTATCTGTTATCAATTTCTCACTATCCCTGTTTGGCATCAGAATTCTTTCATTGTTGATACAAAAGTAAAATAACTATGCTAACCCCGTTACCGCACAAGACTTTTGGTATCATAATACGGAAATATGGGGGCTCTTCTTGACATTTTTTTATAAACAAAATGTCTATAGGCCTATAAACAACCTATTCCGCATCTGTTTGTTCGCCCTGTTAATGTATATTGGATTCCGTTCATATCTTTAATATTTTAAGAAAGGGATAGGGACGGAAAAGAATAGATTTCCTATTTTTGCAACCAAATATAACTATAGCAACAAAGATCATGCGTTATCTACTCTCAGCGCCTTCGCACATAAAGGCCACCATCCAGCTTCCGGCGTCAAAAAGTATCAGCAACCGTGCGCTTATCATCCATGCACTGTCGAAGGGCAATGACGTGCTTTCGAACTTGTCCGACTGTGACGACACGAAGGTCATGGTCAAGGCTCTGACAGAGGGCGGGGAAGTAATCGACATCCTTGCCGCCGGAACGGCCATGCGCTTCCTGACAGCCTATCTGAGCAGTACGCCGGGCACTCACATCATCACCGGGACGGAACGGATGCAGCAGCGTCCCATACAGATATTGGTGAACGCCTTACGGGAACTGGGAGCCAATATCGAATATACCCGCAACGAGGGTTTCCCGCCCCTGCGGATTGAAGGGGCACCGCTGGCCGGCAACGAAATTACACTGAAGGGCAACGTGAGTTCACAATACATTTCGGCCTTGCTGATGATCGGGCCGATCCTGAAAAACGGTTTGCAGCTCCGGCTGACGGGTGAGGTCGTCTCGCGCCCGTATATCAACCTGACCCTGCAACTGATGAAGGACTTCGGTGCATCGGCCCGGTGGACGTCGGACCAAAGCATCTCGGTCGAGCCACAGCCTTACCGCTGCGTCCCGTTTACTGTAGAGAGCGACTGGAGCGCGGCCTCTTACTGGTATCAGATGGCTGTCTTGTCTTCCGAAACGGATATTGAACTGACCGGACTGTTCCGCCACAGCTATCAGGGGGACAGCCGGGGAGCGGAGGTATTTGCCCGGCTGGGAATAGAAACCGAATATACGGAAGAAGGCATACGGCTGAGGAAAAACGGCAGCTGTGTCAAACGGCTGGATGAAGATTTCGTCGACATCCCGGATCTGGCGCAGACGTTTGTCGTGACTTGTGCATTACTGGATGTCCCTTTCCGGTTCACCGGGCTGCAAAGCCTCAAAATCAAAGAGACAGACCGCATCGAAGCTCTTAAAGCGGAAATGAAGAGACTGGGGTATGTGTTATACGACGAGGACGACAGCATTCTGTACTGGAACGGCGAACGCATAGAGCCGCAGGCATGTCCCGTCATAAAGACGTATGAAGATCACCGCATGGCCATGGCTTTTGCCCCGGCAGCGATTCATTATCCGACAATACAGATCGATGAGCCGCAGGTCGTATCCAAGTCATATCCCGGATATTGGGACGATTTGCGCAAAGCCGGTTTTGTGATCGAGGCACATGCCACAGAAACAAGCAGCAGACAGTAAGGTTTAGATTAGATACAAAAAACAGATCATCCAATCCCGTTTCTCCTACCCTCCGGACGGCAGACACAGAAAGCTGAATACAGAGACGTCTCCAGCCCCATCACAGAACACCTCCCAAGGCCGATTCCGGGAAAAAGCAAACCCTACCTCCGCAAAGTTCCGACTTCGGGAGGCAGGGTGCAATAACTTTAAGAATAATCAACATCAGGAGCTGCAGAGCGGTTTCCTTTGCAGCCGGACCGATGTTCATCATCTCAACGGCTCCATCCGGAAGGAATAGCTGTAGACCGTATCTTTCCGTATCTCATAATGGGGACGGGGTCCGGGTCCGCAACTGGCGTTGCCCAATCCCCGCTGAATGCAGTCCAGATTGAGAACAACCTCCGCACGGCGAATGTCCGGCAAATCGTGCCCATACTTCACTTGCCACAGATCTTTGTCCGTATAGTGCTGGGCACTGAAGTCAACCGTATCCGTTGCGGTGATTTTGAGTCCTTTGCCCCGGTCGTCGGTCAGTGACAGCCAACGGGTATCCGTGCGTCCGCCCATTGTCTGCGCACGCGCATAATGTTCCGCCATATCCGTGACAGTCGTTTGGTAACGCCCGACATAGGCGGCATTCTTCCGGTCACGGTAATTCTCCATTGGGCCGCGGCCATACCACTCGACTTGTTCCAACGAGGGGTTGAGGAACATCTGCAAAGCCAGACGGGGAAGGTCAAAGTTACTACCTGTTGTAAAGTCGGCCGCCACATCGACTACACCGTTACTGTAAACCTGATATCTGATGGTATAAGGAACGGTTACTTTCCCTACTTTCACTTCTATTTCCGAAAGGATGGATGCCGACTTTCCGTCCTCTGCCATCTTCCAGTCAAAACCACGCAGCGCGATCACCGGCTGAATCCATTCACGAGGATCATTGTTAATAGAACGATACCAGTTCAGTGACGGTCCTTGCTGCCGATGTATCAGGTTCTGCCCGTCATATCGGAGAGCAATCATCATGCCGGTCTTCGAATCAAACGACACTTCGGTTCCCGGAGCACGGAAACGGATATACTGCCGCTCTTCTATGACCTGCAAAGGCTCTGAAGGTTCCGGCATTTCGGATTTGCGTTTCCTCTCCTTCAGCAAGAACTGCTCCGTTGCCACTACATGTCCGGCTTTAGCCCATACGCAGTCACTTTTCAGTTTCACTTCCAGGTTAATGTGATAATCGGCATCTTCTGTCAAGTGGCGGAGGAAAGGGATATGAATCGTGCGGTGCTCGCCCGGCTTGCCGTCAGGCAACCCGAACTCCTCTTCTGCCACAGGCACCCCGTCTTTGAGGATGACATAACGCAGGTTGAAATGACGCATATTCAGGAATGAATAATGATTGCGCAACCCCACATTGTTCTCTCCCACTTCTTCAAAAGTCATATATTGGTATACCTTTTTCACTTCCCATAACTTAGGAGTAACCCTACGGTCGGGTGTCACCAGTCCGTTACAACAAAAGTCATTGTCGTTGGGACGATCACCGAAGCTGCCCCCGAAATAATAACGGTCCGGCGCTTCTCCGGGTTTGTTGATGCCCTGGTCCACCCAGTCCCAGATGCAACCTCCGATCATGCGTTTAGACTGATTGGCAATGTAGTCCCAATATTCTTCCAGGTTACCGACGGCATTTCCCATGGCATGTGCATACTCACATAGAAAGAAAGGTTTATTGCGCGGCTCGTTGTCCTGAGCTATCATACTTTCGATGGATGGATACATCCGTGAGTCCATATCGGCAACGTCATTCATTCCTTCATAATGGATGAACCGTGCGTCAATCTCTTTGGCAGCCTGATAAGCAGCCTCGAAATTGGGTCCGCCACCCGATTCATTCCCCATCGACCAGAAGATAACGGAAGGATGATTCTTATCCCGTTCCACCATACGTACCACCCGATCGACAAAGGCACCTTTCCAACTTTCCCGCTTGGTCAGCATCATGTTGCCATGACATTCCAGATCGGCTTCGTCCATCACGTAAAGTCCATAGTAGTCAAACAGAGCATACATCTTCGGATCATTCGGATAATGACTGGTACGAATGGTGTTCAGGTTGAAACGCTTAAAGAGAAGAATATCCTCTATCATGCTTTCTACAGGCACCGCTTTACCGAAACGGGGATGAATATCGTGACGATTGGCACCCTTGAACAACACCAATGCATCATTGATATACACTTTATTGTCACGTATTTCAATTTTGCGGAAACCATATTGTTGGGTAGTTGCCTCGAGCACCTTGCCGGAAGCATCCAGCAATTCCAGATTCACAGTATACAGATAAGGTGTTTCGGCGCTCCAGAGTTGGGGATCACGAATACTAGCTTTTGCAGGCAGACAGATCTCTTTTCCGGCAGCCAGATTACCGACCGCAGTTGTAAACGTACGCAAAGTTTTGCCATCGGCATCCAGCAGCCCTATGCGTACGGAGGCATTCACAGCAGATTTGCCATAGTTCTTCACGTCTGCTTTGACACATAAGTCGGCCTTGTCGAAACGGTCACTGATGACAGAAGTAAGATGCACGTCGCGCAGGCGAAGTTTCGGAGTCGCCACCAGATAGACATCCCGGTGGATACCGCTCAGGCGGAACATATCCTGGTCCTCCAGATAACTGCCGTCACTCCAACGATACACTTCGACCGCCAATATGTTTTTACCCGGCTTCACATACTGTGTGATGTTGAACTCGGCATCATTGTTGGCACCCTGGCTATACCCGACTTTCTTACCATTGATCCACAGATACATAGCACTGTACACTCCATCGAAGTGGATAAACACTTCTTTATTCTTCCAGTCGGCCGGCAGAGAGAATTCCCTCCGATAGGAACCTACCGCATTAGGCTCTTTCTCTACCGTATATCCTCTCTGTCCCTGTATAAAGGGCGGATTGTTGCGTATCGGATAGGTGATATTGGTATAGATGGGGGTTCCGTATCCCAGCATCTCCCAATTGGAAGGAACCGGAATCTCTTTCCAGGCAGACACGTCATAACCCGGTTTATAGAAATCCACCGGACGTTCGGAAGGTTGCTTCACCCAATGAAACTTCCAGTCACCATTCAGCAACAGATAACGGGAAGACTGATTGCGTATCCAAGGACGGGTGTACGAAGGATCGCCCTTCATCTCTTCCGTATCGGCAAAGGGGACAAACGTGGAACGTCCCTCTTCTTTGTTAACGGCAAATATCCGTTCATTCTCCCAGTCATTATCACTCCGGTTTTTAAAAGCCTCAGCCACCACTTTCAGATTCGATTTCACGATTTTCCATTGCTGGCTTATTTTCTGCGCATCCGGTTTGAGCTGGTAAACCGGCTCGGCCACAAGACCGGCATCCGGGAAGCCCAGGTTATAACCACTCGCTACACTGGTGAACAAATAATTCCCATTGGGCAAAGCCGTGATACGCCATTGCTGATTGGGATTTTCTTTATTAGGGTCCCATTGGATGACCGGACACTCCTTGCTTCCATTGCCGCTATTGTCAATTCCCAGTTCGGTGAGCGGACTGACAATGGAGTAGCAGCCGTCACCACAAGGAATCAGATTCCAGACCTGCGACTCTTTATGGGGTTCCTTTTTAGAAATAAATATCTTACCACCTAAATCCAGACTCTCCTGATTGTCCAGGACAAGTCCGTTCTGGGTATGGATCTCGTAGCTTTGCTTCGGATCGAACTCCTGGGCACGAACCATTCCTACTGTCGACCACAGAGCAACGCTTACCAGAAACAGATGTTTAAAATTTAGCATACTATTGATATTAAGAAAAGGCAGGGAAGAAAACCAAGGGCTGTATCCGCCAACAAAACGTATGTCTGCCTGTGTGATACAGCCCAAACCTATATTCAACCCAACTACCTATTGTTTTTACTGAAATAAAGCCGATTGTTTGTACACTCCGAATGTATGGATAGCAGGACAAGCAAATCCGTCGAGGATACGAAGACGTACCTGTTTGGCTTTTACCGGTTCGAAACGCACGATCCATTTATACCCCACCGTCTGCTTATCGGTTGCTTCCGGTATCGGGGTCCAGTTACGGCCATCATTGGAGTACTCCACACTCCACTTCGTCGTGCGGTGTCCCAGTTCTATCACTTCCTGAATCATCAGGCAGTCAAACTCCGTCTGCCGGGGAAGGGTGAAAACGATGTCTGAGGTCTTGGCTCCGTCCCTTCCGGCAAAATAAGTTTCCTTATTGTTGTCCGTCAGGAATTCCGGACGGAATTTACCTCCGCGTCCGTTCGTTGCTTTCACCTTGGCCTTAGCCAGCAGATTGTTCCCGAAGGTTTCGTCCAGCCCCTGCTTCAGCAATGCAGCATGAAGTGAATCGGTGGGGTGAATCAGTCCGCGACGATCAGGTGGGAAGTTGAGCAACAGCACGCTGTTATGCCCTACAGAGGTACAATAGATGTCCCAAAGCTCTTTGACACTCTTCACACGGCTGTCTTCTTCGGCATGATAAAACCAACTGGGACGAATGGATACATCAGTCTCGGCCGGGATATAAGCGTCGCCGCCTTTTACTCCCTCGTTCAGTCCTTCGTAATTTTTCCACTCATCTTTGATGCAGACAGAGTCGGTAGTCGCCCAGCAAGGATCACCGGCTTTGCCGGACTCATTTCCCATCCAGCGCACATCGGCAAAAGGATACGAGTTCTTGGTCCCGAAAATGACACAGTCCGGTTGCTTCTCTCGCACAATCTTATACCAATGAGTATAGACGGGAGTAGTCAGTTCGTCTGCTCCGGCACCGTCCCACCAGGTTTCCCAGACTTTTCCATAGTCACCCATCAGTTCTTCCAACTGGTGACCATAATACTGCTTGTACTTCTCCGTAGTATAAAGCGGAGAAAGATGCTCATGCCGGTCGTGCGGCCCCAGATAGATTCCTGCTTTGATGTCATACTCTTCGCAAGCATCTACAAATTCACGTACAACGTCTCCCTTTCCGTTTTTCCAGGCGGAGTTCTTCACACCATAGTCCGTATATTTACTGGGCCAAAGGCAGAAGCCGTCGGCATGTTTGGCAGTGATGATGGCACTGGGAATGCCCGCCGACCGGAGGGTACGCATCCACTGTCCGCAATCGAGAGCCGTAGGGTTGAAGATAGCTGCCGGAGCACGTCCGTCACCTTCGTTTACATACTCCTCAAATGTGTTGATTCCGAAATGGAAGAAAGCGATCATCTCACGGTTGTACCACTCCACCTGGCGTGCACTGGGGGTTAGTCCGTAGGGTTCCGGAGCCTTCTGTGCCGATACGGGTACCGCCACGGCAGCGATTCCCGCTGCTAAAAATAAATTTCTTAGATTCATGTATTCGTCTGTTTTAGATGTTCGTTATCAAAATAAATTAAGTTCGCTGACCGTCACATGCGGTCCACCGTTCACGGCCGTAATGGTCACCTTCAGATAGCGTCCGTCTACGGCATCGGGCAAGAAGGACCGGAACTCACCCTGTGCCGGGATATCTTTAAACTTGGCGGCGACTGTCCAGGTAGCGTTGTCTTCGCTCACTTCCACGGTCACCTCTTTCGGACCGTCATAGCCCTCTTCGCGTGCCTGGCAGGCAAATCCCTGAATATGGGTGGTTTTCTTCAGATCAATGACAATCCAGTGAGGCGGTTGGGGGTGCTGGTTGCTCCAGTCGGTTCCCCAGAAAGTATTCAGATCGCCATCCAGACAAGCCTCTTTCAGCCCGCTGTGTCCCCAGTCTCCTTCTTTCGGCTCTTCGGACGAAGCGCTCAGGGCTTCCCATCCGGTGCGGTCGAGCAACTCCATATTGCTGGCATCCATCGATCCTCTGAAGATGAAGTAGATGGTCTGGCAACAGTCATCGGCAACAGCTCCCTCTACCGAGGTAATGCTTACGGGCAACAGATACTCCTTGAACGCCTCGATGTTGCCTTTCGCATGAACCGTGATTACGGCGTCCTCAGACTTCGGTGTCCCGGCTTTTACCAACACTTCTTCAGTCAAGTCGTAAGCGGCTTCCGGCAGCAATTCATATTCGGTTCCGTTCTTCGTGTTATACTCGTCTACCTTGCCCGGATCGGCTTGCAGATGTACCACAGCATCATTGGGTAACCCATACTCCGTCAGTTGCGGATAAGTTTCAGGAGTAACGGCAACGTTGAAGGTCTGTACATAAGGCTCGTCTTCAATGTAAAAATTGGCTTTCACGGCAGTTCCCGCGTCCGGAATATAAATGGTCAGGTCACTGTCATTGTCACTGCATCCCACTGTGCAGCAGAATCCGGCAGCCAGAATGACTGCCTTCAATATATTCTGTTTCATGATTCGTTTCGTTTTAAGTAGTTATTCCCAGCCGGGATTATTGGGTAACAGGTTCGGATTCATCGTTGTCTCGTCGATAGGCAACGGATGAAGATAGAGCTTATCGTCCCATTTACGGGTCGATCTGTCCGGATAAACAATCAGCAGGTTGTCCTCGGTCAGTTCCCGGGAAAAAGAATCGTACTGCTCTTTCAGCTTGTCCGATACTTTCATTCCGAGCATACTCTTGGGTGCTTCCAGCAACTTACCCGCTTTCCAACGTACAATATCATCCCAACGGAAACCCTCGCCGATCAGCTCGACCGCACGTTCGCGGCGGATCTCGTAAAGCAATGGAGAAAGTTCATAGCCATAATCCGGCCAGTTCGGGTCGGTAAAGCCGACATTCACTTTCAGGTGCGGCATCTCTACACGATCTCTGAGTTCGTTGATGGTCAGGTCCAATACATCTTGAGTACATTCGCCCAGTTCGGCCTTTGCTTCGGCATAGTTCAGCAACACTTCGGCATAACGGAAAATAAACACATCCAGTGTAGACTGTCCGATGTTCCACTGTTCCGGATCCGTCGAGTGATACTTCATTACATAATATCCGGTGGTACAATATTTGGTATCTATGACCGGAAGAGCATTAAACTGGCGGGTGCCGTCACTCAGCACCTTGAAAGGAAGCTCCGGATTATCAATAGTCTGGCGCAAACGCGGATCGCGCTGCATCAGTTCGTCCATCGGCATATCTGCCTCTTCGTATTCCGGACTGACAGCAGTGGGCAGACCGTCGGCACACAGGTATTGCTCAAACATGGCACGGCTCAAACCTGTATACGACTCTTCCATCTGGCGGGTATTGTTGTGCATCAACAGCTTGGTAATATAAACCCTCGGCATGATGCACTCACTATTGGAAGATAAATCTTCCTGTACAAACAGGTTATAATAGTCCAGAGTGGGGTTATCGGTCTTATAAATCGCGTAGCCGCCTTCTTCAATCACTTGTTCCGCAGCCTCAGCAGCTTCACGGTATAACTCTTCATAATCGCCCAGCCCATGATATTTGCGGAAAGACGCCTCGTACAGGCAAGCTCTCGATTTGAAAGCCAGCGCGGCATACTTGTGCATATTACCGATCTTCGTTTCATTGGGTTTGGGAAGATGTTCGATGGCAAAATCGAGATCTTCCAGGATGTGTGTAAACACGACTTTCCGCGAATCGCGCCCCTTATACAGTTGCTCGGAATCCATCTGTAATTCTGTTTCATACCAAGGTACATCGCCGAAACGCTTCACTTTGTATACATACTCCCAGGCACGGAAGAAACGAACCACAGCCACCGAACGGTTTATCTGTTCCTCGTCACCTTGCACGCGTTTGTAGCGGTCCATAAAATAGTTGCAGGAACGGATATTTCCCCAGTCTCCGCTTCCCCATCCGCCACCGGAAGTAGGAATCGTTTCAAGGTTGAAAATCCAGGTCTTCGGTTTCTCGTTCACGTAACAGTCCGATTCGTCATCGGCACCGGGGCCTTGCGCTCCCGGCAGGATTCCGTAAAAGCCATTGGCATAAAGTTCGAGGTCCTGCACACTTGTCCAGAATTTAGGGTCGGAGAGAGAATCCTCAGGATACAGGTCCAGCAGGTCAGAGCAAGAGGTGAACATAAAAGTACATGCCACTGACGCCATCAGTAATATCTTATTCTTTTTCATAATTGTTATCGTATTAGAGGGTAATGTTTAATCCGAATGAAACAGACTTGGTCAGCGGATAGGTGCTGAGGCTCACTGTTTCGGGGTCGTATATGTCAAACAAGTGATCGAACGTCAGCAGGTTTTGTCCGCTTACGTAGAAACGTACATGGTCTATCTTCCATTTGCCCAGCAGTGCTTTCGGCAGCGAATATCCCAATGTAATGGACTTCAGGCGCAGATAAGCGGCATTCTGAAGGTAGCGGGTCTGCGTTTCGCGGTTACCGGTCACGTTGTCATAAGTAGAGCGGGGGAAGTAAGCATTGCGGTTATCTTCCGTCCATGAATCGAGTGCATGCTTGAAAGGTACGTGCCACTCGTTGCCGAAGCCCCAGAACTGGTTACCTCCCAACACTACATCCTTTTTACCGATACCCTGGAAGAATACATCAAAGTCAAAATCACGCCATTGCAATCCGCCCTTAATACCATAGCTGTAACGCGGTTCACTGTTACCGATTATCCTTTGGTCACCCGGATCATCAAGCGTATTCTTTCCTTTATTTATCTTGCCGTCACCGTTCAGGTCTTTGTACTTCACATCTCCCGGATACCAACCGCCGCCGTAGATTTCCGACTGGTCGGCATGGGCATTTACTTCTTCCTGTGACTGGAAAATACCTTCGGTAACCAGCCCCCAGATTTCGCCCCACTTCTTGCCTACATAGTGGGTTGAAAGCAGGTTCTGCGGATTGTTGAACTTCGTGATCTCTGCCTGATAATCGGACAGTACGAAGCTTACATCATAAGAGAAATCCTTGTTTACGTGATCTCTCCATCCCATTGAAAGTTCCCATCCGGTTGTTCTCAGATCGGCCGTATTGGCTTGCGGCGCGCCTGTACCCAGCACTGCGGGAAGGGGTGTACCGTTAGTCACCATATCGAGTGTCTTCCGCATGTACCAGTCGAAGGTTCCGTAAAGACGGTTGTTCAGCAATGCCCAGTCCACACCTAAGTCTATCTGGCGCACGGTTTCCCATGTCAGGTACGGACTGACGATGCCGCCGGGACTCACACTGGCTATTTTCTTTCCGTCTACCAGATATCCCATCTCGCCATTGGTACCCATTGTGGCTATATAAGGATAGTCGCCGCCAACCGACTGATTACCCAACGAACCATAAGAAGCTCTGAGCTTGAGTTCGTCCACAATCTTCTTAGCCGGTTCGAAGAAAGCTTCGTTCGAAATTCTCCAGGCTGCCGAAACGGACGGGAAGAATACGAACCGTTTGTCTTTAGGGAATTTGGAGGAACCGTCATAACGTCCGTTCAACTCCAAAAGATAACGTTCGGCATAATTGTAGTTGATGCGGGCAAAATATCCCATAGTAGCCCAGGAGTGCTGGCCGCTTCCATTGTACTTCTCTCCGTAGGCCTGTCCCAGACCGGGGAGGTCATTACTGATAAGGTTTTCACGCTCGGCATTGAACCAGCGGTAACTTTTGGTTTCGTAATTATATCCCAGCAACAGTTTTATGTTGTGTTTGCCCAAGGACTTGGTATAGTCGGTATAGGCATTAAACGTCTGATAATAGTTATCGTCGGTGGTAAACTTCACACGGCTCGGAGTGGTATGCGGAAATACGGTTACGATATCCGGATTGGCGGTATGTTCCAATATCTCCTTGCCATGCTGTTTCTTTGAGAGGATATACATGTTATAGGTATAATCCACATTGATGGTCCAGTCTTTCAGGGGAGTGATTTTCAGACCTCCGGTCAGCCAAAGGTCATTCTCTTTGTTCTTACGCTCGCCGGAGATGGACTGAGTGGCTACCATATTGGTCCAACTGCCCTGTCCGGAGAAGTTTCCGTCCGGATGGTAAACCGGCATCATCGGACGAAGGTCGGCACCGTAGAAAGCACTGTTGATCTGTGCCGTCTCGTCACTGTTATTGCTTCCGTAGGGAGCATCCCGGAAAGTATTGTTATAGACTGTTTTTAACCGAACCTGCAACCAATTGGTGATGTCCGAAGTCAGATTCAGGTTGACATTGAAACGGCGGTACTTGTCGTCGTAATGTTTCAGCGTTCCTCCCTGATCGAGGAAGCCTACCGATCCATAATAGGTGGTCTTGCCCGATCCTCCGTTGAGTGACAGCGTGTATTGCTGCATCAAAGTATGATCCTTGATGGTTTCGTCTATCCAGTCGGTGTTACCGCAATACAGATACTTGTTGGGATTGGACGGGTCGATGAATACCGGCAGATTATGCTTCGGGTCGGTATAATAAGCATAGATATGATCCATGTAGTTCTTATCATAATAGTCGCCTCCGCCGGAGTTACGATTGGTCAGATTATGGAAATTGGCAAATGTCCACGAATCCATGTACTCCGGTTTGCGTGTGGGGGAATTGACCGACCAGTTGGACGAGAACGAGATCTTTGCTTTCTCGTCTTTACCCTTCTTTGTCGTAATCAGCACTACGCCATAGGCTGCCTGTGTTCCGTAGATAGAGGCGGAAGCCGCATCTTTCAATACCGAAACACTTTCCACATCGGCCGGGTTAATCATATTGGGATCCATCTGCACACCGTCGACCAACACCAAGGGGCCCGAAGAGTTGATGGAGGTAGTACCACGGACATTGAATCCGTATCCTTTGCCCGGTGCACCGTTATCGGCAGAAATATTCAGGTTACCGATCATACCCTGCAATCCCTGGCTGAGGTTCGTGATAGGACGGCTTTCGAGTGTCTCCGCCGAAACACTGGCTACGGCTCCGGTCAGATTCGCTTTCTTTTGCGTACCATAACCCACCACCACTACTTCGTCCAGTGTTTTGGTATCTTCTTTGAGGGTGATCTCCAGATGGGTCTTTCCGGTAACGGTTATAACCTGTGTTTCCATCCCGATAAAGGAGATTTCAAACTGTTCACCCTGATCTGCGTCAATCGAGAAGTTACCTTCGATGTCGGTAATAGTTCCCCGACCGGGAGCACCTTTGATCTGCACAGAAGCTCCGGGCAGGGGGAAACCTGTGTCATCGAGAACACGGCCGGTTATTTTCTGTTTCTGTTGTGCTGCCTGCACCACTCCGGCAGGTTCTGCATTGTAGTTTTGAGAAGCAAGGCAAGGTTGAAGTCCCATACCCGAAAGAAGGACAAACATCCCCGAGGCCCTTACGGCTCTTTCTACTAATTTTCGTTTTCTCATAATAATAACAAGTTAAAATTAACATTAGGAATCAAGCAAGGCGTTGCTGACTCTTTTTATTTAAAGACGAAAGCAAATGTATCTCTATGGTCTTAAGAGAGGGATTAAATAAGGGTTAACGAAGCAATTAACCTCGTGTATTTCTTGTTAACCCCGCGCCACAGTGCTCCAGACACAGAATCCTCTAAGTTAAAATATGCACAAAGGTAGCATAAAGAGACACCAAGCTATCAGAAAGACAGTAAAAAGCCTTTTTCACTGACTGTACCCTTTACAGAAAAGGAGCAACCGGAAGAAACATGCAGGCAAAACCGGGCAAATGGAGGTGAAAAGCCGGGCTTTTTCTCCTCGATAGCCTTGATTGGGAGTGAAAAGAGCCGGGCTTTTCCGAAAAAGAAGTAAGCATTTGGTCGAAAAGAAGTAAGCATTCCCGGAAAATGCTTACTTCTTTTTCAAATATCTCTATATGTTTTGGCCGATAACATATATTGTTACGGAGACAGAGGGTCTGCGGGAACTATTTTACTTCTGGTTGGATGACTGGGAGAAGGCTTCACGAAGTATCGAAAGGACAGGTATTCCACCATTAAGCGGACAGGAGGCACGGGAGGGCATCGCTTACGTTTCTCCACTGATTGAAAACAGGCAGAATTACTGCCGGAAAGATAAACAGATAAACGAAATGGCGGCGTTTTTTCGCCCCCGCCTTGTCCAATGGCCGAAATAACGAAAACCGGGAGGCTTTCGTTAGCATTTTGACAAATTGGCAACGGGACAATACTTAAACTTTGATGTCGGCGAAAGCAATGCTGTATTCCTCGTTCATCATCCGCTTATAATCTTTTATAAACGCGGCATAACGCCTGATGGCCTCTTCCGGATTATTCTGTTTCCGAAGAGCGCAAACCGTGTAGGCAAGTGCCATATCCGACAAAGGATCGGCTATGAAAAGGATGTTACAAAGACGGATGACGATACTGAACCGGGCATCTTTGTAAGCAAGTTCCAGCTGTTCGGGCAGCAGAGAATGAATCAGAGATTCCACCTTTTGTTTATAATAATCGAAGAGATCGGATTCGACAGTAGATATGAACTTGCCTCGCAGAAGTATTTCCAACCATTCGGCACGGATGGCACCGGGACTCTCCTTCTTTTTCTTTTCGGGAGAAGTAAGAGCAATCAGACGGATATAATCGCAATAGAACTCTTCGCCAAACACCAGGCAGAAGTATCCGTTGCGGAATACAAGCTCGATACCGTCTACATCCTGCAATATCTTTCTCAGATGATTCATGGCTACTCCCTTCAGGTTCTTCACGTTACTATCGGGTTTGTCCGGCCAGAATATCTTATTCATATCCGATGAAAGCACCCCTCTCTTCCCCACACTGTTCAACAGAATATATAAAAAGAGAACACGCAGCTTAGGACTGAGCATATAAGTTATATCACGCCCGGCATTGTCGAGTATGGTAAACATACCAAAAAGAAAAATCGCATTCTTATCGGGCGGCAATACAGCCGGCAACTCATCCCACTCAGAAGGTTCTTTTCCAAGTTCGGATTCCTCGATCTCAGGCAACTCCATAACCGAAAGTTCCGGGGCACTCTGCCCTCTTTCGGGAAGAACCCCGGCAGATGTTTCCTCCGGGGATGCCGCATTCCGTTTCCGCCTGTAACGTATGATTCCCCATACACAGGCCATCAAGAGCAATACCCCGCCAACGATTCCCCCGGTCAGCCTGTTGTTCAGAGTGGTCCGCATCCGGCTGTAATATTCCACATCGGCCAGAGTCACCGGCGGAGCAGCCAAAGAATAGAGGCGGGTAGTCACCTGACCGTGCTTCTCGAACTCCTGAACAGAGCAGTAGAACTCGCCGAGTTCTTCATTGAAATAAAGATTGGCATTGGTGGCAATCTCTTCCGAAACAATGGGAATGCTGTCTCCCACCACTTCACACTCTCCGTCACGGACGGACAAACGGTACAGTTGCAAAGTGGAATTGGGCAGATATTCCGGATACCCCAACAGGAACAGGTATTTTTCATCGGCAGAGAGTATCATATTGCGTGGGACCACCCGGTTGACCGCCGGTGCTTTCACTTCCCAGAGTTTCCGTACCGAACGGGTGTCCATATCCACCCGGTAGAGATCGTACAGATAGTTGCGTCCCACATTCTGATCACCGGCTTCATTGCCCATGCCTCCATAAAGGTAAACCCGTTTGTAATCGCGGCTGACGGCCATACCGGAAAAATAGCGGGGAGTTACCCGGTCGCCCGAGAAAGTCAGTGTATCCCAGCGGCAAGTTTTCAGGTCGTATGCAAGAAACGTATTGCTATACCTGCGGCTTCCGTAACCGCCAAACAGAAAGAATTTCTTTTCGGCCGGATGAAAGAATCCGCTATGATGATGGAGTTGCTGACAAAGATAATCGGTACTGGCGGAACGCCACTCGTTGGTGGAAAGATCGAGTGCCGCCACCATGGCATCACCGTGCGAGTCGGCTACTTCGTAGGTATACAGTTCGCGGGAAGCCTCATCCAGGAAGTTCATACCCAGACGAAGCTGAACCGGCAAAGGATTCTTATAAGGCACCTGTGACAATTCGTGGGTATATAGGTTGAACGTAGACAGAGAATCCTGATTAAAGAAAAGAATCTCCTGATGTGTTTTGTCAAAGTTCAGACCGGAGGGTGTGGAAGAGTAATCCGTAAAAAGCTCTTTCCAATAGTAGGACTGATTGATAAGCCACATGGGGTTGGTAACCCGTCCCACAACATGTCCCCGGCTGTCGTGTACATCTTCTCCGCTACTCTCGTTCAAAGGGAATATCATGATCTCTTCTCCGTCGGTAAGCGACAGGTTACGGATGGCATACGAAGCCACGTCCAGAATGTATTCACATTTACCGAAATAAATATGCGGAGAGAAGCCGCCTTTCTCCAATCCCAGATTAGAGATCTCTTTGCTTTGGCTGCCAACGGTTATCCGGGCCTGGTCTTTGTGTATGTCCAGCGCAATGGAGACGGGCAACCAACGATGGTCATAATCTTCTTTATTCAGTTCAAAAGTACAAAAGATACGTTTGCCGTCTTCGTTAAAAGAAAAAGAACAGCGGTCACCGGGTTTATGAAGATAGGTGAAGCTATAGGTCTTTCCGGCATCCCGGTCTTCCAGATAAAGGATATAACCGGGACTCTCCACATTCCGTACCAGATAGTCAAAAGAGATGCAGAAGGTATTGGTAAAGGTACGCTGATGTTCCTCGCGCAGGACAGAATAAGTGGCACGCTCACTGATCCGCTTCTCATTTCCATAGAAAAGAAGTCCCTGCGGGAAACAATCGGCTATACAAAGCCATATCATTCCGATAGCAAACAAACATCTCAACCTTCTCATATACTGTTCTTCGATAAATGCGTCATCCGTTCCATAGTGCAACAAAAATACGAAAAATAATAGAAATGGCAAACGTATACCGGGATTAGTGCCCCCGGGAGTAAGAGTAAGGCAGATCCGTCTTCAGGGTGCCACGGCGGAGATCGGGCACACTATCCATGGATAATACCAGTTCTCCTCCGGAAATAAGTTCACGGTGAGTCAGGAAATTACGGGTAAACTCGCTGCCATTGAGCAAGGCTTTTCCGATATAGCAGTTTGCGGGACTGTTTCCCTCTGCCTTCACAATGAAATTTTTCCCATGGGGCAAGTGCAGCGTCAGTTTCGGGAAAAGCGGACTCCCCATCGCATATTCCGGCACACCGGGACAAACAGGATAGAATCCCATGGCCGAGAAGACATACCAGGCAGAAGTCTGTCCGTTATCCTCATCACCACAGTAGCCTTTGCTGCCGGAGTTATAGAGTTTCCCCATCACTTCGCGAACATGTTGCTGGGTCTTCCAGGGTCTGCCGATATAATCGTATAAATAGATGGCATGTTGCACCGGCTGGTTGCCATGTGCATATTGTCCCATATCAAGGGCTACCATCTCGGCTATCTCGTGGATAACAAAACCATAGGTGCCGTAATTGTAGGTGTTGGGAGCTGTAAACATGGAATCGAGACGGGCTGCCATCGATGCGTGCCCTCCCATCAGTTGCGACAGCCCTTCGGGATCGTGAAGAACGCTCCAGGTCCAGTGCCAGGAACTTCCTTCTGTGAAGGGACCTCCCCATTCTGTTGCATCAAAGCGGTCCCTCCACCGCCTTTGGGCATCTTTCGCCCACATAAAGCCATGTTCGGGATAATAAAGATTCCGGTAATTCAAGGACTTGCGATAATAACTGTCGGCAATCTCCTTCTTCCCGATGGAAGCGGCAAAGCGCGCTACACACCAGTCGGCATACGCATATTCAAGGGTTTTAGCGGTAGCCTCATGCACTTCGGGATAAGGAACATAGCCTAAACGATCATAATATTCAAATCCGTCACGGCCCACCGAACTGATCTCCGGATGCACGGCCCCGGTCTGATGGATCATCGCTTCAAGAGCTTTCTCCGGATTAATGGTACGAATCCCTTTTGCCCAGGCGTCTGTCAACAAAGAGATGGAGTTATTGCCAATCATACATCCACGGTGGCCCGGACTTGCCCACTCGGGCATAAAACCACTTTCATCGTAAGCATTGAGAATGGACTGGGTAACCCTTTCGGAAACCTCCGGATATAATAAGGTGAACAAGGGATGGACTGCACGGAACGTATCCCAAAAGCCATTGTCGGTATACATGTAGCCATCGTGTATTTTTCCGTTATAAGGACTGTAATAAACCGGTTTCCCCTGAGCATCGAACTCATAGAACTCACGGGGGAAGAGCAATGTCCGGTAAAGACAGGAATAGAAGGTGCGTAGCTGCTCTTCACTGCCGCCTTCCGCTTCAATTCGTCCCAGATAGCTGTTCCACTGTTTTCGTGCTTCTTCCTTCACCTGGGCAAGGCTCTTTCCTCCCACTTCCCGGCTGAAGTTGATAAGTGCCTGTGAGGGACTTATAAAAGAAGATGCCGTACGGACGGTCAGCCTTTCCCCCTCCGGAACGTTAAACTTGAGGTAAGCACAGGTATAATCACCCTCTACCGTCTGTTGGTGATGCATCAGCGTATCCCCGTCGTATACTCCTTCTTCTGTAATGGGATGGCTGAACTCTATCCGGAAATAGTTGGCAAAATTATCGGGTACTCCGCCATTATGATTACGTGCCACACCGGTTACACACCGATTCTCCTTGTCAATCGCCAGAGCACTTCCACCATCATAAGCATCTACCACAATATATTGGTCGGACTTCTCCGGGAAAGAAACTTCAAATACCGCTCCGCGCGAAGTCGCGGAAAGTTCCGTCCGGGTACCATCCGCAAACGTGACACCATAACTATAAGGAGTCGCTTTCTCCTGAGTGTGTGAGAAAGGCACGGCCCGTTCTTTATGATTCAGCTTCAGTTCGCCGGACAACGGCATGATAGAGAAAGTTCCGTAATCGTTTATCCACGGACTGGGTTGGTGGGTCTGGCGGAATCCCCGTATCAGGCTGTCGGTGTACATATACATCCAGCCACTTCGATTCTCCCCGGTTTGCGGACTCCAGAAATTCATTCCCCAGGGAACTGCTACGGCAGGATAGGTGTTCCCATGCGAAAAGGCATAAGTAGACTCTGTCCCCATCAGGGGATTTACATAATCGACAGGGCTGAAAGGTACTTTTTGTTGTGTACACGAAGCCAGCAAAAGGGCTGCACTAACGATAAGGGTAATCGAAATATTCTTCCTCATAGCTCAGAAATTGAATTTTAAACAGGGTAAAGGCTTATTTACCCTTTGCATTTAATTTATGCTGCGAAGCTAATGAGGAAGGGTTAGAAGGAGGGTTAATTCCCGGTTAACCCTCCGGAGAAAAGTCATTAACCGGGATTATTTTCTTCTTACAACCTGCAAATTGGATTGCCGTGCATAACCGATCCGGAAATTCAGGGGCTTGGGATCGCCCAACTGATAGGCATCTCGCAACTCCGGCTGAGAATATTGCGAGAAAGCTGAGATAGGTTTATAAAAGGTACCGTACAAAGTAACCGTCCACATCTCCGGGTCGAAACAGGACAACGGGATGGAAGAGTCGTCTTGTATTACGGCAGATGATTTCCTGAGAATCGTTTCACGTATACGGGAAAAAGAAGGCTCATGCATCAGGTACGAAGCCGACTTGACGAATGTTGCGGTAGCCTCCGTATCAAAACGGTCCATAAATGCCTGTAAAGGCTTATTGGCTTGCAACCCCTCGTTACTGATATCGGTACAGAAATAATAAAGAGTCTGTAACCGGGAAGTGCCCGGACGGAAAAAACAAACTTCCATTCCCGTACAATCTCCATTCCGGATGGTATCTCCTTTCCCGACTTCAATAAGATCTCCGGCTTCTGATAACCGGACCTCCTTAATACTGACTATCTTCCTGTTTCCCCTGGCCATCAACAACGAATAGATGGGAACTACCCCGTCAATGGTATCATTGGCCAGCTCTTTGTCCATATCATTAAAAAAACTCAGGTTGAGTACATCCGACACAGCGTTTTGATACAAACGGTAGGTTTCGGCAGAAGGGTGTTTCACCTTCGGCGCACTACCGGCGGGTTCCAATCCGATCAGCACATAAGTATCCATTTCTGGAAAGAATGCATTGGCAAACAGAAAGTCAGGCCCCCCAAACGGATAGAACAGTGTATGGCAACGGGCGTTGATATCTTCCAGTTCCGTCTGTGAGAAAGCTACCACGCGGGGAGCCGTCTGCTGAAAAACGTTCCATATCTGATCCATGTAACGGGCATGGTTCTTCCATTCTTTCGTCTGGGTCAGGGCATAAAGCTTCCCGCTTTCTTTATCAACCGGCAAGCCGGCAAGCACACAAGACGCGTCATTCAAGACTTTATCGGGAATCAACTTCACTGAGTCATTGGACGCAATAGCCGTTCTGGAAGTTTTTTTACCTGTATTGCCGGAAGGAGCCGTTCCTTGGCAACAAGTAAGCAAACACCCCAACATAAAAGAGAGTAATCCGATTCTTACACAATTAGTTAGTTTAGTTTTCATTTCATTCTTAATAATCCTTTTCGTTTGCCAGATTCCAGACATTAAGGAAAGAGGCTTTAGATATTTCAACCACTTTATCCCAATTCAGGCGGTCGGCATGATCGGAAGGTTGATGGTAATCGGGATGTCCATCCGTATGATACCAGATGATGGGAATACCGACTTTGGCAAACGATCCGTTGTCACTTCCTCCCACCGGTTTGTCCCAAGGACGATAATTGGGTTCCAATTGTAAACCGTACTTTTTAATGTCTTCCTTCAACCAGCGGCCGAAAGAAGGATTGGCCTCGGTATAGAAATAAACCACATGCTTAGGCTGTTGGGGATTATTGTTACGACCAATCATATCAAAATTCAGATATCCTTTTATCTGCTTGATGAACGGACACTCCTGCACAAAGTATTTCGATCCGAGGAGCCCCTTCTCCTCTCCGTCCCAAAAGGCAAAGATCACATTCCGTTCCGGCTGCTGGCCACTTGCCACAAAAGCCTTGGCTATTTGCAGTACGGCCGATACTCCGGAAGCGTTATCATCGGCACCATTGTAAATCTGGTCACCGTCCAGGGCAGGATCAATACCCAAATGGTCAAAATGCGCACCGACAATCACATACTCATCCGTCTTCTTTCCGGGAATCATACCCAATACATTATTCATTGACAGTTTCTGATGTACCACTTGTTTCAGTTTGGCTATCGAGTCCGGATGCACTTCCAGACGTCCCTTCTGCTGGCGTTCCTTGCGATAAGCATCGAACGGCTGATAGTAGCTTTCACCCAACGGGCGGACTCCCATCTCTTTCAGTAGGGAAACGATGTACCGGGCAGCCACACGCGAACCGTGGAATCCGGCTTCACGTCCCTGTAATTCATCATCGGCCAAAAAGCCGATATAAGCCTCGGCAGCCTGACGGTTAATACTTTTCAGCCCCTTTTCGACCGGGGTCTGGGCACACAAAGTAGTGGCGACACACCACATAAAGACAGTAATCAGGTGTTTTCTTTTCATGATCGGGATGTTTCTGTTTTAGTTCATTTAGCACATTGCAAGGACAAATATACGGAATAATACAAATTAATAAGTACCTTTGCGAAAATTTGATTCGTAATTATGTGGATACTTATAGTTGGTCTGGTGTTGCTCGCCATCGTGGCAATGATTGCTGGGTATATCCGCAACAAAAGGCTGCAAAAGAAAATAGATAACGGAGAACTGGACAGCTTCCCGGAAGTAAAGGAAGTCGACGTAGAGTGTTGCGGACAGCATGAAGTTTGTGAACGGGACAGTTTGCTGGCTGCCGTCAGTAAGCAAATAGAGTATTACGACGACGAAGAACTGGATACATTTATCGGCAGGGCCCCCGAAGAATATACACCGGAAGAAGCTGATAAATTCCGTGATGTCTTTTATACCATGCAAGACACCGATGTAGCCGGATGGGTACGCAGCCTGCAACTGAGAGGAATCAGCCTTCCCGATGAAATAAAAGATGAAGTCTTTCTGGTAGTAGGCGAACGGAGGATACATCCTTAACCCGCCCGTCTGCCTCACGTTCCTAACAGCTGAACCGTATGGATTTACTACAATATACCTTTTTTCAACACGCTCTCCTGGGAAGTCTTCTGGCAAGCATTGCCTGTGGCATTATCGGTACGTATATCGTAACTCGCCGCCTGGTATTTATCAGCGGAGGTATCACCCATGCCTCATTCGGCGGCATTGGACTGGGACTGTATACCGGCCTCTCTCCCATTCTTTCGGCAGCCGTCTTTTCCGTCTTATCGGCTTTCGGAGTAGAGTGGCTCAGCAAACGAAAAGACATGCGTGAAGATTCGGCCATTGCCATGTTCTGGACACTGGGTATGGCATTGGGAATCATGTTTAGTTTTCTGTCCCCGGGTTTCGCTCCCGATCTTTCGGCCTACCTGTTTGGCAATATCCTCACCATTACACAGACCGACTTGCTGATGCTGGGTATTCTTGCCATCCTGCTAATCCTGTTCTTCACCTTGTTCATCCACCCGATTATATACATCGCTTTCGACCGTGAGTTTGCCCGTTCACAAGGAATCCCGGTAGTAGTATTGGAATATATCCTGATGATGTTCATCGCCCTTACCATCGTTTCCTGTCTGCGCATGGTGGGGATTGTACTGGCTATTTCGTTGCTGACCATCCCACAGATGACGGCCAATCTGTTTACCAACAAGTTTAAACGCATCATCTGGCTGTCGATTGCCATCGGTTACCTGAGTTGCCTGGGAGGTCTGCTGATCTCTTACCGCCTGAATGTGCCTTCGGGAGCATCCATCATTTTCTTCTCTATTCTTATCTACATTGCATGTAAAATAGGAAAGAGCCTTTTCAGAAAGAAACAATAAAAACAACATATAAGTATGGAAATCAAGATTCAATCACTGGAACAGATTCACGAAGCTGCCCGCGAGTTCATCTCTGCCATGGGCGATAACACAGTCTTTGCACTCTATGGAAAGATGGGGGCAGGTAAAACGACTTTCGTCAAGGCACTTTGCGAAGAGCTTGGAGTGTCGGATGTTATCACTTCCCCAACTTTTGCCATTGTTAACGAATACCGTTCGGACGAAGGCGGAGAGCTGATTTATCACTTCGACTTCTACCGGATCAAAAAGTTGAGCGAAGTATATGACATGGGGTATGAAGATTACTTCTACAGTGGTGCACTTTGTTTCATCGAATGGCCGGAACTGGTAGAAGAACTGTTGCCGGGAGACGCCGTAAAGGTTACCATCGAGGAACTTGAGGATGGAACAAGAAAAATAGTGATTAACGACTAATCATCCGAGCAATGGCCCCTCAATATTTTGTTCAGGGAATATTTGCCATCGCAGGGCTTACCGCCCTGCTGGCATCTATACTCAACTGGAACTGGTTTTTCACTGCCCAAAATGCACAACTGATTGTACGGAATGTAGGCAGAAAACGCGCCCGGCTGTTTTACGGACTGCTGGGAATCATCATGATAGGTATGGCTGTCTTCTTCTTCCTCAATACGCAACCTGTATCAGAGTAACTGACGGGATTTCATTTCCAGATATTTGTTGATCACATCAATTGACAGTTTATCAGGAGTTGTAAGCAGCGAATAAATGCCATGCTGCTTCAAAGTAGACACAATCAGTCGCTTCTCAAACGCAAACTTCTCTGCGATAACATGTTGGTAATATCCTTCGGTTGTCTCCGGTTTCCCGGCAATATATTCTTTCAGGTCGGCATCCTCAAAGAATACAACCAACACTCTGTGTTGTCTGGCCAGTTGTTGCAGGTAAACCAGTTGCCGGTTCAGGCTGGTCATGTTACTGAAATTGGTATAGAGCATCAGAAAGCTGCGTTTATTCACATGCTTCCCTAAATGCACACAAAGGGCGGAAAAGTCCGTTTCACCAAACGTTGTTTCCTGTTTATAGAGATTCTCAAGAAGAGTCTGCATTTGTCCGACTTGCTTGGAAGCAGGGACGAACGTATCAAAATGCTCGTTGAACGTCACCAACCCGGCTTTATCGTCTTTTCGCATGGCTACATACGAAAGCACCAAAGAGGCGTTGATGGCATAGTCCAGCAACGTCATACCACGAAAAGCCTGCTGCATCACACGCCCTTTATCAATCACGCTGTATATCTGCTGACTGCGCTCGTCCTGATAAACATTGACCATCAACTGATGGCGGCGTGCACTGGCCTTCCAGTTTATAGTACGGTAATCATCTCCTTTTACGTATTCTTTGATCTGTTCGAATTCCGTCTGATGTCCTGCCCGACGAATACGCTTGATGCCTAATTCGGTCAGATTATCACTTATCGCCAGCAATTCATATTGATGAAGCATCAGGTAAGAGGGGTATACTTTGACGGTTTCGGACTTACCACACGTAAACCTTCGGGATATTAATCCGATCCGGGTGGTTGAGAAGACACGAATAGATCCGAAACCGTATTCTCCCCTATGGGTCGGACGTAGTTGATATGTCACTGTCTTCCCTTCGTTAGGCTTAAGAGACAGTTCAAAATGAACGTCTCTCTGTTGAAATATGACGGGCACTTCATCGATCACTACCAGATTCACGGGATAGGGATAACGGCTTTCGATACGTAAACTGACATCATTATCATCTCCGTTAGAGAAACGCCCGGCGCATTGACGGAAGGCCCGGATACCGTTGGTACGATACAACAGATACCCGTCGAAGGCCAGGGCGAGCAATAGCGCAACCAACCCTAACTGCCCGATGATGAACATAGAGCCGAACAGATATCCGCCACCTAACAACAGGATGACGACAAGGACGAATATGTAAAAACGTTTGGTCAGGAACATAATTATTTAGGTACTTCCACTTTATCAATCAAGCGCTGGGTTACCTTGACTGGCGAATATCCTTCCATTTCGGCTTCTGCCGTCAGAATCAGGCGATGCTGCAAAACGTAGGGAGCCACAAACTTAATGTCTTCCGGAGTCACAAAATCACGCCCCTGCAAAAGTGCATAAGCTTTGGCAGACTGCAACATAGCTACTGAAGCACGGGGAGAGGCTCCCAAATAAACAGCTTTACTGGTACGGGTCTGTTGGGCAATCAAAGCAATGTACTGAAGCAGAGTCTGATCCACAAATACCTTTCCCATCAGCCGGCGAAGAGAAAGCAGCTCCTCACTGGTAATCACCGGCTTTATCTCCTCTAATTTCACCAATGCAGCATTGGTATGGTGGCGTTCCAGAATGCTGACTTCTTCTTCAAGCGACGGATAATCCATGGTAATCTTCATCAGGAAACGGTCAAGCTGGGCCTCGGGTAACTTATAGGTTCCTTCCTGCTCCACAGGATTCTGTGTAGCCAGAATGGTATAAAGTTCTCCCATCCGGTAAGTCGTTCCGTCAATGCTGGCTTGACGTTCTTCCATTACTTCAAAAAGGGCAGACTGGGTTTTGGCAGGAGCACGATTGATTTCATCCACTAATATAACATTAGCAAAGACAGGTCCCCGATGAAAATCAAATTCATTGGTTTTCATATTGAAGACGGTCGTACCCAGAACATCACTCGGCATCAGGTCGGGAGTAAACTGTACACGGCTGAAATCAGCATCTATCAGGCGCGCAGTAAGACGGGCAAGTAAGGTCTTGGCTACTCCCGGCACTCCTTCTATCAAAACGTGACCGTTAGCAAGAATAGCCGTCAACACCAGATCGACAGTACGTTCCTGCCCCACAATAACGGAAGCAATCTGACTTTTCAGTTCCTGTATCTTCTCTGAAAAAAGAGTCAAATCGGTACGCGGAGCTTCTTCTCCATGCATATCATTCATGTTTTCTTCCATATTCTTTTTATTTATCAAATTCATATTTCTTTTCTTTCCAATTATTCTTCCTCCGCCAAAGGATCAAGATCGAGGCTTTTCTATCTCATTCATTCCATCAATCAGGTCTTTCATCAATGTCTCTCCGGCCTCCAGTTCTCCACGTACCACAGGACGAAGTTTACGGAAAAGATTTCGGACTTTCACCTCTTCATTTCCCGTCTTCCGCGCAATCCGGCTGCACAAGACATCATCATTACTGTCATCTTCTACATCCACCTGTATGTTCCGCCGCAAGCTCTCGGCAAAATAAGTGAACTTTTTACGTACAAGATCTGCATGATTCTTTTTTTGATAATAAAGTATGCCTATTAACTCCGTAAACTCAAGGTTACGGTTGGCCGGCTCACGAATCACCGGAATGGCCCTTTGCCTCCTACGGGCAGTAAACACCATGAACAGCACCAATACCGACATTGTCAGATAGAGTGCCCACTTCAGAGGACGTTGGGAAAGAAAGTAGCGGAAAGGAGATTCTTCAATCTGCGCACCGGCACCATAAGCCTCGGTACGAATTACGGGCAACCCTTTCAGATGTGAAAGCAAACGGAAAAGATAGGCTGCATTATCGCCATCGAGCATCCCATAGTTAGTGAACAGCAAAGGCGTGGTGACCAAGACAATCTCTCCCCTCCCGAACGGACGGCTGATAGCCACAGGCGGAAAGCAATCCGGCAAACTGTCATTGAACATCTGCATGGAATCGATCCGGCTCGTAGCCAAGGGCAGAGACAACGAATCATACTTCGTGAAATAAATACCGCATAAATGCGGATAAAAACGGAAAGTACGCTTATCATATACCGCCGAATCACCGATCCAGAACACACTGTCACGTTCCAACAGATCGGCTGCATATTCTTTTAACCGCCTCGGATTGAAATAAGCATACGAATTATTGAATCCCAATGTATCAGCCAGTAACGGACTAAAAGAGGAACTGGCTATCAATATCTTGTTTCCCCTACGGGCCAGATCGAGTAAAGCACTGACATCCGCCTTCACCAAATCCAGATGCTGGGTAACGACAAGAATACTTTTCCGGGGGCTGCTGTCAGCAGCAAACTGATAGAATGTCTTGCGCGAAAGTGAATATCCATCCGGAAGCGAAGACTTTAAAACATCATCAAATACAGCCCCTCCCAATGGCTGGTGATCATGTTGCCCGAAAGTCGGGTTCCAGACAAATTTCTTCGGCAGATGATACTCAACCACAAACATGATCAGCAAAAAGAGAACTATCCCAATGATAAACCAGCGGCTACCTCTCATTCGATACCTCCTTTCCATATCTCGGTTTGCAAGGACAACAATTCCTCAAATAGTGGCTCGGATGCAGCAAAATTGCCATAACGCACCCTCAGGAAACCATTTGTCAAACGCCTGAAAGAGCTGCGAAGTGCTTCCTGTTTTACCTCATAAATATATTCTGTAGGAGTTTTATAGGGCTGCCAGTCTATCCGCCCCTCATCACTCAATAGTTTCAAGGTTTGCAAATAAAGCAAACGAATGGATTCCCGGTAATCTTTACGTTCCATGGCACGCTTTATCTCAGAGTCAAAATCAACCCCGTAAATAGTATCTTCATGGACACTGTAGTTCACAGGCCCCCTGCGTGAACGCATAAAAAGCTCGGGACGTTTTTTATAAACAAACCAAAGAATCAACAACAAGATCAGAATGGCAATGACAACCAGAATAATACCGGAATATTCCTCCGCAAAACGACTTCCGAAAATGGCGCGCAGTAACTTAGAAAGCTGCATACTGAGCCAGCCGAAGACATCGATCTCAGGTGTTATCAGTTCCCGGTTGTAGTCATAAGCCGGATTGGACTGCCAAAAGGCAACTCTTGCGGTATCACAGACCAGAGTATCAGCTTGCAAAGTCATCCAAAAAGTTTAATCAAAGTTGCTCAAATTTATCTATCTCGCTTTCTACCGAAATACTGTCTACCACTTCACTGGCATGCCCATATTGATATACTATACCAATTAAAGAAAATATCATAGAAAGATAGGCTCCAAAAGTTTGGATAATGGCCAGCAGATAGACCATAAAACTATATCCGGCGGAAATAGTTAACTCATTCTGTGTATCGCTCAACATAAAGAAGTATTTCACAATAGTAGCAATGTACCACGGAGTCGTAGTAACGCCCTGCAATACACTGGAGATCAATCCCATGACCAAGGAAACGCCAAAAACACCTCCCCATGTGGCAAACCCCAGACGGAAAGTTTTCTGGAAAGCAGCAAAGATGCCGATCTCCTCAAATAAGTAAATTGGAGTAAACAAGGCCAAAGGCACTGCACAGGCAATCAGCAGCGGAATAGTAAGCAAAAGCGTGAATGGAGAAGCTGCAACCAGAATCCCTATAACAATACTCACTGCTATAATCAGAACTATATAAAACAGTACCATAACCAGCAGACGTTTTATATTCTTGAACAGAAAAGGCTTCAGATCGGCAAAAGTGACACCTGCCAAACGTTCTTCACGCTGATTATAAATCTGCATCAATCCGTAAACAATGGAAGTCAGTAAAATAGATCCTACCAAATAACAAAGAAACATCAATCCGTAATTGACCCAAAATTGTGCACCTATCGCTTCCAGAGGATTGGCTCCGGTCTCTTTGGCAGCTGCAAAGCCCATTGTTCCCCCCATGATTCCATTCATGCTGATAGCCTGAATCAGACATAATGGCAGAATCAAATAGGTACTGAACTTCAACATCGGCTTCCAGTTCTCTTTTATAAAGTCCATGGTGGCATTGAGTTTGTCACCAAAAGGCCGCTTCACATATAAAGCAATTTTAGTTTTTTGTGATTCCATGATTTTTTCTATTTGGTAAATAAATATAGTAATAGATAATAAATGACAGTGATAAAAGAATAATGCTCAACCGCAGAAAGTCAGGCAATTCAGTATGGCGTGTGATAAACCCCTCAATGAATCCGGCCATAACAAAGACAGGAACCGTACCCACTATAATCTTTAGTCCTTTCTTGGCTCCGCGCATAAAAGACTCTTTGCGGGAGTAAGTCCCGGGAAACAGCCATCCGTTTCCCAATGCCAATCCCGCGGCACCGGCTACGATAATAGCCCAGATTTCCAAAGTTCCATGCAGCCAGACAGCAAGCATCGATTCTCCCAACAGGCCATGCTTAAAAAAGAAGGTCTGAAAGGCCCCGAGCATTACTCCGTTATTAAAAAGTAACCATCCTGTCCCAAAACTGGTAAGCAACCCCATAGCAAAGACATTGAAAGAAACCATGATATTATTCAAAGTAATGCCCAAAAACATAGGAACTTCATCCGAACCGTTGTATACAGCCATCGGTTCACCACGCGCTATGTTATCGAGCGTCATATCCACATAACCATTCCCCAGAATCAGACGGACGAAGTTATCATCATTCGCTGCTGAAACAATACCCACCAATACACTGGCCAAAAAGATCAGGGCCGAAATCAACAGCTCTTTACGAGCATAGTACATCGTTTGTGGAACCTCTTGTGTCCAGAAAGTAAAAATACGGGTCCATTTCTCCTTCTTATTGCGATAAAGCACATTATGGAGGGCCGAAGCCAGGTTATTCAGATAAATAGTAATGCGGGAAGACGGATAATGAGTTTGCGCAAATGCCAGATCGGCAGTAAGTTCCGTATAAGCATCGGCAAGACGGTCGGGAGTCAGTTTATCTGCCTGCTCCACCACCTTCTCTGTCTCTTTCCATTTTTCAATGTTCCGACGTATAAACGTTACCTCTTTCATTTAACTCGTTGAATTCCGGATAAGTTTTGTCCGAAACCGGAAGCAAAAGTAAGAGAATTATGATATATTTGCAACCGAAACTAAAAAATGTTTAACCAGAAATGGCAGAATCGACTATGATTGTCACACTTTAGAAGAAATCAGATTAACTCTGCTTAAAAACAGTCACTCACTCTTCTCTTCTGTTTTTCTAATTTCACAGAAAGCCTATATCCGCTCCTCGGTATCGTTTCAAGTGCGATGTCGGGATCAGCAACAAGGTATTTTCGTATCTTGGATATTAAATTATTAGTACTCTGTTCATTTCCTTCAGTATTTCCCCATAACTCCATTTCTATTTGCCTTCTGCCCACTATGTGGTTTTTATAAACAAGTAAAAGCCTTACTAACTTATATTCGGATTCACTCAATTGTTTAATAACTGTCGAGTCATCAGCAAATAAAATCCTGGTTTCGGCGTCAAGCGACAAGGAACCTATCCGAAGTTGGGACGGACGTTGTACAGCAAACCTTTCAACATACGCAATTAATTCTTCAGCGTGAAAGGGCTTTTTAAGATAAGCCATCGCACCCGCTTCCAAAGCCTGTACAACCCAATGGCTCTCCGTATGAGAAGAGATAAACAGAACAGGAACATTCGGTGCTATCACTTTTATTTCCGGAGCGACTTCAATGCCATTCTGATTTCCGATCTCCACATCAAGTACAATGATATCCGGATGAGCTTCTGTTATGCAAGCTTTGGCTCCGTTTAAAGTAGTCTGATAAAAGACTTCGTAGCCTTTTTCCTGTAAGATGATGGTACAAATACGTCCAAACGTAATATCATCATCAATAAAAAGAATTTTAATTTTCTCCTCCATACTTTATTTTTCCGGAATATAAAACGTAAATACACTTCCTTCATTCTCACGGCTCTTGAATTGGATTTTGCCACCATGCGCCCGGATAATATGCCGGACATATGCCAATCCGATACCATATCCTTTCTGCATTCGCAATGCTTCCCGGGGGACCTGATAATACTGATTGAATAGCTTTTTTTGATACTTCGGGGCAATTCCCCAACCATTATCTATCACTTTAATCTGTATTTCTTGTGAGATTTTTGTTATTTCAATCTGTATTTTCACTCCATCATCGGCATATTTCAACGCATTTTCTATCAAGTTCTTCATCACGTTTTCTAAATAACCTCTGTCTGCCGGACACGTCAATCCGGGTGCTTCGTTTATAACCTCAATACTATGTGGCTTAGCTTTCAATTCAACACAGATGTCATCAATTGCCGCTTGTACTATTTCTTCCGGATTTATTTCGGTTTTGTTCAGAACAATGGGTTGCGCCGTTCCTCTGGCACAGACCAATATAGACTCGATTTGCGCCGCTTGGTGTCCGGCACGCTTTATAACTTCAGCCATCAATTCTTTCTTCCGAAAATCTGATTCCGTTTCCATAAGCCAGCCGGTTAAAGTGACAAGTGCATTCAATGGTGATTTGAGGTCATGAACAATCCCATTCACACTCACTTCACGCCTCTCTAACAGTTCATCTTTTTGACTAATAACTCTTAACTGATGGATAAGACATCCCACAACAAACGTTATAATCAATGCAAAAACAAGAAGGGAATAAAACATTTTGGACAGGATAGCGTCATAGGGCAGTTTGGACTCTATTTGCATATAAAGCAGCCCCTTCGTCCCGATAGCTTCCCGTATTTTGATAACCCGACGCTCCCCCCGCAAAGAAGTGTTCCCCAAAGAATCAACCATTTTTCCCTCCTTATCATATAAGGACAGGTAATGGTCTGTTTTCAAACCCGATAACTCTTCCCGAAGAAGACTGTCTATAACAGGTAATACAGGAAATATCCGATTAGAGAGTAATTCGTCTTGCTCTAATTGTGCAAGAAATTCAGAAACATTCCGAACTATGTCATTCTGTTTTAAAAGTACTAAATCAATGGTGTCACCTTTGTATCCGGCTCGTTCCTTTTCAGAGACACATCCGGCAGACTTGATAAGAATAGGGGTCTTAAATTCCTCTACATACCTGAATCTAAGCTCTACTTCTTTTCCAATAGCATCTAAGAAAGCTTTATTTACTTGTTCGGTATATTGCTCCTCATATCTCTGGTACATACGAACTATCCAAAAGGCCTGAAGAAAAATAAAAGCTACAGAAACGAAAACAGTAAATAATAGTTCTTTCCTCATAGAATTAAGTCTGGTTATTTCTTTTTGACAAATATAAGGGAAGTTTTCAATATAACAAAGAATTCGTAATTTTAAGGCCGTTTTTAAGTCTTGTCCAATACCTGTTTGAAGGTTATTTAAGAATGTTGTTTCATTTTACGCCTCTCTAAAAGCAAGATGACAAGCCATCCCCAAAGGGAAATCTTACATTCTGACAGTTGCATTCCATACTGGCACTTTGTATTTTAAAAGGAGGCTGTATATGTCTATTTCCGTCCACAATGACGAAAGATACAAAAGAAGCCTGTATTTCACCGTTAGTCTAAATCAAAAAGCAAACCATTCCACCTTATTTCGGCCACTATGAATAAATAAAAGCACATTCTGCAGACATTTTATTTAAATAAGTTCCATCTCTCTGTCGGAAAGTTACATCAGCAATATCCATTTCGAAATTCCAAGTAGCTTCAAAAAACACCATTTTCATCTCTCCCTTTTACGAAATTAACTTCCTACGGATAAAACATTAACTTCTTACAGACAAAAGACTAACTTCTTATGCAGAAAACATTAACTTCTTTCGGGAAAAGAAGTTAATGTTTTGATGATAAAACCGGAATATTTAACCGAAAAGGTAAGAAAATTCGCATACAAATACCCTATTTATGTATTTTACTCCTCTATTAGGAAGATTTCGAAAAAGATCGCGTTATTAAAAGAGAGATAAAAATATCCTTTTCATGCAAAAACGCAAATAAACAAATCTATTTGCACAACCCTTTCCCTCTGCGTACTCGTGATAAAATTTATCCATATAACCAAAAGACATGGATTTGATTATAAAAATATTAGGTATTGATTATAAAACATTTGAAAGCCCCACACTACCTTTGCGGTATAAGTTAACCTACTGAAACTGATATGAAAAAATCACGATGTATAAAGTCTCCTATATGGGTATCATTCCTTTTAAATACTCTTGTCTTGTCCGGTTGTATACAACCGAACAACAGCAGATACCCAGATAAGATTCACGAAGTTCTCAAGTTATCTCATAAAAACAGAGAAGAGATAGAGAAAGCTCCGGATTTTTTCATTAATCAGAAAGACTCTTTGAAGATCAGATCCATATTCTTTTTGGTTGGGAATATGGCAGATAAATACAGCCTCATTCCAGCCAATGAACAAGATCCTTTTCATTCCATTATCTTAAATAATCACATTAAAGAAAAAGAAGCGTGGGATCCCGGCAAGTCTCGATTAGGGATGGCATTGGATTCCGTATATAAAACATGTACTGACCCTCCGCGCCCCAAAATAGTAAGAGACATCGAAGTTATAACCGGCAACTTCCTGATCAACAATGTAGAAGAAGCGATCAAAGTCTGGCATCGCACTAAAAAGTTTACGGAGTGCTCTTTCGATGATTTCTGCGAATATATTTTACCCTATCGTATTGGAAACGAATCACTGAGTGATTGGAGGGAACAGGCTTATCAAAAATTCTCTTACCTGTTGGATTCAATCAGCGACCCTTTGGAATTGACAAAAGCAATTGTGCAGGTATCCGGCATTTACTATAACGCCGGAATGAGTAAATACCCTTTTTTCCCGACTTTCAGTGAGTTAGATCAGTTACATTGGGGAAGTTGTGACCACTTGACCGCATATCTGACCTTGTCACTCAGAGCCATTGGCATTCCTTCTACCATCGATGTGGTACCCGCATGGGCAAACAGGAGCGGCGGACATGCGTGGAACGTGGTGATGAACAAAGACGGGAGGTTTGTGGATGTCGGATTTAACGGAGAGGGACACAACAGCATCTCATATAAGATTCCTAAAATCTACAGAACCAGATATTCAAGCAATAAGGGCGGCATTGGTTACTTAGATCCCCTTTGGAAAGACGTCACGGGAGAATACCCGATGCCTGTATCAGATATTGCCTTATCCGGTTCGGATCCCGACATGAAAGGTGACGTGCTGTTCTTATGTATATTTAATAATAAAGATTGGATACCCGTAGCCGTTTCCGCAACTGAGAATAAAAAGATAATAACTTTCGGAAACGTAGCGCGGGGAATCCCGTTCGGCGACAACAAGATCGCCGGATATCAAAATGAAGGTAAGGGCATCGTTTATTTTCCGGCATCCGTGCGAAACGGCGTGATGGCTCCTTTCGCGACACCTTTTATTTTAAAGGAGAATGGAGATGTACATGAGTTGACTCCCGATCATTCCGCCCTCCGGAGCATTTCTTTATATCGCAAATACCCTAAATACGGGCATATCTCAGTTTATGCCGCAAGAATGGCAGGCGGCTGTTTTGAAAAAGGAGTTGAAGAACGCATTTTTACTTATATGAATAACGAACAGATATGGTGGTGACAAAGATAAAAATAACAGCGATGATTTTGGCGTGCATGTTGTATAATGCCCTGAACACATGCGCACGAAGCGTAGACATTTCCCATAAAGGATGTAAGTATAGCATAGATCTCCCTTCCGGATGGGATACCATTCCCCATGACACTCTCAAAAAGATATTTCCACGGCTTGATCTCGACATGGGGCTATATCCGATATCTCAAAAGGAATATTTTACTGGAAATTATGCTTTGGTTGGTTTTATGCCTGTTTTGCAGTCCCTCCATTCATATTCTTTCGACCGGATCGTTTCGGACATGAAAGAGATGAATGACCGGACAAAGAATATGTGGAACAACGATTCGATATTCACACGCCTTGACAGCATCGTTCCGGTAAACTCCGCCCCGAACTACCGGATAAACAATTATCTCACAATCCGGAGAGATTCCATACTATTGAAAGGATGCCAGTCTTTGTATATATCGAAATTCGGATACATCACACTGATGCTTTATCAAAAGGGAAATGACGCTCTCCCGATAGACTCACTTCTTGGCGAGTTCAGCGATCCGGGCTGCATAAAAGTGGACCAAGAGTACAGATACATCCCTCCGCAAAAAGAGGGGCTTTCATTCACTCATTTCTTATATGCCTTGGGTATAGGTGGAATTGTCTATCTGCTCATCGCGTTTTTCTCAAAACGTAAAACAAATCGGCAATGAAAAATAAAGTCTTAAAAATAACAGCTGCGCTATTATTCCTATTACCACATGCAGGCCTGGATAATAACAGATTTCCGGTAATGCTCTTTTTGTTCTATATATGCTCTTTTGTCTTTTTCGCAACGACATGGAGCGGGATGAAAGAAGATTGGAGCAGAAACAGCCGCGCCTGTTTTATTGTCTCCGGCATTGTCCTAAGCCTTTTTTTACGGTATGTCTCAGGAAATATATATGGGACCTATCGTTTATATACGATGGCAGTACTATGGACATTGTTCTTCTCTTTTTTTGCCACACAGTCCCTGCCCGGGAAAAACAGACGCTTCTTTGCCTGGGTAGTCATAGCAACCGTCGCGGTGGAGACCGTTTTTGGAATCGCCCAGTCCATCGGTCTATTGGAGAATAGCGACCCGCAGTTCATCATAGGCGGGTCTATGGCCAACCCGGGAGCCTACGCCGGTTATCTTGGGGTGACGGCCCCGTTGATTCTTTCACTATTAGTATCTTATAGAAAAAACAAACGGTTCGATAATATTTGCTACATCTTGGGCGGGCTTTTTATCTTGGTATGCTATCTGTTAATACTCAGTCGCTCACGCGGAGCATGGATCGCATGTGGCGCAGGCTGTCTTTGCGTACTTTGCTACCGGTACGCCCGATTGCTACGCGGTACCAACTATTGGAGTAAAAAAGCGATTCGGACCCCGGCAATCATTCTGTCAGCCGTTTTAATCATCGCAAGCGGATTCTTTGTATTCAAAATGAAAGAAGATTCCGCTTTGGGCCGTATATTGGTATGGAAAGTAACTCTATCCACTCCTCATCCCCATGCGAACTTGTTATGGGGAAACGGAATCGGTTATTTTGAATCTCAATACGGAAAGTGGCAAGCCGACTACTTCCGGGAAAAAGAAGGTACCGAGAAAGAACGTCACATCGCGGGATATGTAACCACCGCATACAACGAATTCCTTGAACTTGGCCTTGAGCAAGGGATTATCGTGACAGCATGCATCGCGGCCCTTTTGGTTATGGCAGTGGGCACCGGTTGGAAAAACCTATCGACCATTGAACTCGGAGCCAAAGCATCCATCGTTTCCATAACCATATTGATGTTCTGTTCCTATCCTCTGAAGGTACTCCCCACCACCCTTTATCTGATGTTCTGCCTGTCGGTGGCTCTTTATGGAAAAAAGCGGTTGCTTTCCACCGCACATCGCATGATAAGCAACGGGGTAAGATCCCTCGCAGGCCCCCTGATTTGCGTATTCGCACTTGCCGGCATGATAAACGCGCGAGGATACTATTTCTTTCATCGGGGACAACAACGAGTAATGCGCCATGACCTGAAAGGAGGTATAGAGATGTATAAAAAGGCGCAAGGCATTCTCAGGAACGACGGCATCTTCCATTTTTATCTTGGATCAGCCTATTTCTTATCGGCTGAATATCAAAAGGCGATTGAAGAGCTGTCAGTTTCCTGCGCCCAATGTTCCAACCCTAACAGTTTCATCCTCTTAGGAAACGCATACCGAGAAAACGGAGATACGGCTAAAGCCGTCGATGCATATACAACAGCTGTCTATATGCAGCCATCCAAGTTATACCCCAAGTATTTGTTGGCTAAACTATACGAAGCTGCAGGCGATTACGGGAGCGCCGGAGAATGGGCTTCTAAAATATTAGCTACCGACGAGAAAGTGCCAACCACGGCAGCGAAAGAGATAAAAGAAGAGATGAGACTACTGTTGAAACAGGTATGTAATAAAAACAAAAAATAGATGATTATGAATGAGAGACACCGTAAATGGTTGCCAACAATTATAGGAGCAACAACAGAAATTGTAACTGTCCTATTTTTATCAGGATACCTTTGGCCTATAGAAAAACCTCAAGACGGAGATACTGCTGTAATAGGGATATGCATCATTATATTTATTCCTTTTTGCATAGGAGCATTATTACGACTCCTCCAAAAGAAATAAAAGTTCAAACTTTAAATCATATGAATATGGACGGATAGAAAAAATTGCAACTGAAAACGGGACTATTAAGTTATAGGCTGTTTTCACGAGAATCAAAAAAAGAGTTTTAAACATTTAAATCTTTACAGTAAATGAAAACAAATAAAAAAGCAGTTTTAGGAATGCTGGTTGCTATTGTTATCTCTTTGGGTATAATGGGAGGAATCAACGAAAATAAATGTGATTATAACTTACAAGAAGCAACTGTTGCAATGACTTATGCTGCCGGAACTGGTGAATATGGTCCTGAAGCATCAGGAAAGTTAGCTGTTGGAGCATTAGCAATGGGAAAAGTAACAGAAACATTAGGTACTTGTGCTGTTGGTCTAGGCTGGTGTCCGGCAGGTTGGATAGCCGGAGTAGGAGCCGCCGCAGCAGGATTATAAAAAAATAATTAACTAACAGAGGTTGCTTTGCTCTATTTCATACAAAGCAACCTCACAAATAAAATAAAAATATTATGAATAATTTCTTATTAAAAAAAATATTATATTGTTTAGTTTTACTTCTACTAACCTGTATCATTACTTTATCTCTTTCAATATCCGATCATATAAAATGGGAATTAACAGGTCTTTACTTTACTATTGGAATCATTACAATAGCCTTATTTTATATTTTACAAAAGAATAACTTATCAGGATCTATTATCAATTTAACGACTAAAAGGAATAAGATACTATTAAATACACTGAGTCCTATTTCTATCATTCTATCAATATATGTAATTCCAATACAGTATTTTCCGTTATCTGCCATTCTTATATTATTATCAATAATAGCCTCTATCTTAATGCAAAAAATCTTGGTAATAAATCAAAAAGGAATACGTTATATAATGCACTGGGATTTAAAATGGAGTAGCATTGATTGCTATAATTTTGATAAAAAAAATGGTATTCTACACATTCAACAGAAAAACGGCAAACATAAACAAATTATAGATATAAGTAGTGAATCCCATTTAACGATACAAATCAACATTAACAAATATTTAAATAAGAGTTCATAAATGGTTAACAAATATTTTTTCATTGCTGCTTTTTTATTTTGGTTGTTACCAGCCATAGTACGACTGTGTGTAATAGATATTTCTGAAATAGCAATAAGTCATACGACAACTTTTGAAATCAATAGTCCCGCCAACAAAACCTTATATTTTTTGTATAACAAAGATAAACACAGTGCATTTATTACCATTTTAAAAAACAATATGCAAGGTTGCATCCTAAATGTATTAGGAGGAGGGTTATTAGGAATAGGTACACTTTTTAACTTGTTATTAAATGTTTTTTGTTTTGCGGATGTATGTTGCCGAACATACAAACTAGGCATGAGTATAACCGATATTTTCGCTTTAACCTTGCCCCATAGCTTTGAACTTATCGGTTTTTGGATATCAGGAGGAATAGGACTTTATATAGCTTGGAATATTATTTTGTTTATGTATACAAATAAAATGCCTACATTTAAATTTTACAAGAACATAGGCATCAATTTATTGATCATTTTCATAATTATTCTTTCAGCTGCCTACATCGAAACTTATGTATCAATAAATATGTTAACATGAAAAGGATAATCAATACACTTGAGAAGATGCCTAAATGGTATGGCTTTTTAACTATATTACTATATAGTTTATTACTCGCAGAATTTTTGATAACTACTAATCATCTTGTGAATAATAACAATTTAGAGACTGATAGATTATTTGTAATTCTGGCACGGATGAGTTATATTATAATAGTCTTGTCAGCTATTGTAATATGGCTTATCTCCACTTTTCTCTTTCACCTAACAGCCATACTCTTTAATGGTTATGCTCCATTCAAACATCTTTTATATATTTCGTCTTATTTCTATATTATTCCTGCCATTTCTGTTTTTATTTCCATCTTCCTTCTTAATCAGAAAATGGAATATAGTACTTCTAATGCGGTAACGACCTTACAAAATAATTATTCTCTTGGTCTCCCCATAATGTTGGTTAACTATTCTTTTATCCCCTATTATTTGCTGTGCATGATATTAATCCATCATTTATATAAGGTACGGCTGCGGTATGCCATTGCCTCCGTTGTAATTCCCATTCTGTCTGTTTGGGCTATTACGAAACTCTTTACTCTGCTATAATGGAAGTTCTATACGAGATTTATCTTTCAATCAGGCAGAATAAGATCCGCACCTTTCTTTCCGGATTCGGCATCTCGTGGGGAATCCTGATATTGGTTGTGCTATTGGGTACAGGAAAAGGATTTCAAAACTCTGTGATGGATATATTCAGCATTTTTGCCCAGAAAAGCATGTATGTATATGGAGGAACCACTTCTATGAAGTATAAGAATATCAGAGAAGGGGAACAGTTGCATTTCGATTTGCATTTTCTTAACCGCGTGAAGAAACAGTTCCCGGGAATAAAAGCTATTTCTCCTGAAATAACAGGGTCTTATTCGCAAGTGATGAATAAAGCTAAAAGCGGACTTTTTAAGATTATAGGAATCAATGAAAACTATATGGGAATTAAGATACTTAAAATCAACGAAGATGGACGATATTTTAATAAAGGAGATGACGAGAATACGCGTAATGTTGCCATTATCGGCGAAAATGTCAGTACGACCTTATTTAATAATCAAAAAGCGTTGGGTAAGTCGATCAACATTGCCGGTATTGATTTTAAGGTGATAGGCGTACTAAAGAATGATGATATTTTCAGCGCTTCGGAAATCAATTCGGTATATGTGCCCTTTTCAAGTTACATAAACTGCATTGACAATAAGACTCCATTGCGCGCTTTCTGTTTATATCTGAACAAAGAAGTTGATTCCAAGCGATTTGAGAATGAGCTGAGAGCCTTCATCGCTAATAAATACCAATTTGCTTATTCTGATAAGCAAGCTTTGCAGATAATCAATTTTGAGACACAAACGTCTGCTTTTGAGGGGCTCTTTGATGGATTGAAGATGTTCATCTGGATCGTAGGAATTTGTTTTCTGATAAGTGGTATTGTTGGAGTAAGCAACATCATGTTTGTTGTGATCAAAGAAAGGAGTAGCGAAATAGGCATCCGTAAGGCTGTAGGGGCAACCCCTAAATCCATTCTTGTGTTAATGCTGACGGAATCTGTCATCATAACTGTGATTTCCGGTATCATCGGATTGATATCAGGTGCAGGTATTCTTGAGATTATAAATTGGTTGCTCGAAAGCGCCCGTCACGCAACGATGATAAAGCATGTAGAAATAGATATAAATGTAGCTGTTCTCGCTTTGGTTGTCTTGATTCTGTCCGGTGTCATTGCCGGAGCATTTCCGGCAATGAAAGCATCTGTTATACAACCCATTGACGCTATTAGAAACGAAAATATAGGATAATGAAGACATTTAAGATTATATTGATTTGCATCTTTTCCTCCACACTGGCATTTGTTGCTTTTCGTTCTTCGCTAAGAGGTACAAAGGCAATTTACGAAACTACACAACCACAATATCGCGAGATCAAAGAGGAAATAAACATATCCGGCAATGTTTTTCCGATGAAGGAGATCGAAATAAAATCGCAGATATCGGGAGTCCTGGACAAGATTAATGTTTCGATAGGAGATAAAGTGTGCATAGGAGATCCTGTCGCCTCCATCATGCTGGTCCCAAACGCATCGGATATGGAACGACTGGAATATAACTTGAACACTGCCCAAATTGAGTATAAAGCCCGACTGGAAGATTATAAACGGGAACAAAAATTGTACTCAAAGAACCTTGTGGCACAGGCAGAGATGGACTCTTACACACAGGCATACGAATTATCTAAGGAGAAACTCGCCTCTGCCCAAAATCAATTGAACATCTTGAAAGAAGGGCGTATCTCTCCTGAAACGGCATCAAATATTGTAAGATCGAGTATTAGCGGCGTTATTATTGATACCCCTCTGGAAACGGGGGCCTCTGTAATAGAGCGCAATAATTTTAATCCGGGAACAACGATTGCCGTTGTGGCGGAAATGTCTCGGTTTCGTTTTAAAGCTCTTGTCCCTGAAAAATATCTGAAAGATATCGCTTTACAAGACACGATTTCACTCTTATTCAATGCCTATGATAATTTACAAACCCGGGCAGTAGTAACAAAAGTTTCATCCAAAGGAAATGCGGAGAACGGAATTATGAAATACATGCTTGAGGCAGAATTTCCCGTCTCGGAAAATATGCCTGTTATAAGATCGGGATATTCCGCAACAGCTACTATGGTGATAAAACAGAAAAAGCACACTTTATCCATTGATGAAAAATATGTCTTATACGAGAATGACTCTACATACCTCTATCTGCTGGATACTATGACACAACAGAAAACAAAACAAATCATCAACATCGGTATTTCAGATGGAAATTATGTGGAAGTGATAAAAGGGATTTCATTAAAGGATAAAATAGTAACTAACTCAACCGATAAATAAAATTAGAATCCACATTACGACCTATAAGCGTTACCTCTTTTATCCAACAGGTTCTAGTTACGGATAAGTTTTGTCCGAAACCGGAAGCAAAAGTAAGAGAATTATGATATATTTGCAACCGGAACCCAAATGTGTTTAATCAGAAATGGCAGAATCGACTATTATCACCGGACAATTCGTACGCATCAGCCAAGTACCCGCCAGCCTTGGCGAACGGATATTGGCTCGTATCATCGATTATTTCCTGCTGTTTATTTACATTCTTGCCACTTCTTATGTATTGGGGAAACTCAATATACACGCTTTTTCCGGAAGTACTTTTTTCTTGTTGTTCCTGTTTATCTATCTGCCCGTACTATGTTACTCGTTACTTTGCGAAGTTTTTAACCAAGGACAAAGTATCGGAAAAAAGGTCATGAATATCCGTGTGGTAAAAGCAGACGGTACGACACCCAGCCTGAGTGCATATCTGCTAAGGTGGTTGCTCTATGGGATAGACGTAACTATTACCGGAGGATTGGGGGTACTGGTCATACTATTAACCAAAAACAGCCAACGTTTAGGTGATCTTGCGGCAGGAACAATGGTAATTAAAGAGAAAAATTACCGCAAAATACAAGTAAGCCTTGATGAGTTCGATTATCTGACCAAAGGATATCACCCCAGTTTTCCATTAGCCGCCGATCTGTCCTTGGAGCAAATAAATGTGATCAGTAAGGCGTTAGAACTGCATCATAAGGACCGGGCAAGGCATATCTCACAACTGGCACCCAAAGTTCGTGCACTGCTTTCTGTAGACCAAACAGACGTAAATGATGAAAAGTTTCTTCAAACCGTTGTAAGAGACTACCAATACTATGCGTTAGAAGAAATTTAGTAGATCTTATTTCGTAAAAACAGAGTAAGCCGGACTTTTATTCATCCTATTTTCAGGCAGATATCCGGACTCCTATACACATCCGATACTTCCGAGGGCCGAAAAACAAAATGTATTTTTAGCAGGAGGAGAGGAATCAAGACAAAGTAAACTATCATACATATATGCAACAAAAGAGCGTGCAGAAGTGTTTCTGCACGCTCTTTATCTTTTGGTTTACGAAGACTGGCTTATTCCACCTGTCCCAGAGAATTTCCGTATTCCATTTCTCCCTGCACCACAAACAAGATTTCTTCCGGGTCGTATTCACCCACTTCATCTTTCTTGGCTTCTTGCACGATATATTCCACTACCTGCTCCAGATCGATGTCTACATAACCGTCAGCATCGGGCTGAGCATCAAGGATTCCGCTTTCAGAGTAATACTCATCGATCAGATCGAGGAAATAATATAACTCGTCTTCTGAGAATTTATCCTTCAACTCCTGAGGCAAATAGTTCCGGATGAACTCGATGGTCTTTTCATCATCGGCATCACTTAACAAAAAATCGTCTTCCAGTCCCATAAACAAATATTTTTAATGAAAGTATATTATAATAATTTCTCAACTTTCTCTACGAATGCAGGTTTAGCTACGGCACCGACTTGTTTATCCACTAATGCTCCGTCTTTGAAGAAAAGAACCGTAGGAATGTTACGAATACCGAATTCTGCAGGAAGATCAGAGTTTTCATCTACATCACACTTACCCATAATCACTCTTCCTTCATATTCTTTAGCTAACTCGTCGATGATAGGACCTACCATCTTACAAGGCCCGCACCAGGGAGCCCAAAAGTCAATAACAACCGGTGTTCCTTTTGCAAGGATTTCCTTAAAGTTGTTGTCAGTAATCTCTAAAGCCATTTCTTTAATTATTAATTGTTAGTTATTAAGTATCCATCACTGTTATGGGGCAAAGATAATCAATTTATATGAAACGCAAGTTCGGGACGTTCCTTTAAATAGGAAATTAATTCTCTACCTACCGAAAGTTTAACGGGACGAGAAATCAAGTCTACATACATCTTTCCATCCGTATCTGTTACCTTAAAATAAAGTTCTGTATTTCCCGGAGACTCTTTCGTCAAAGTGGCAAGTTCCGTAACCAAGTTCGAATTAAGTTCGGCAAGCGGAATCAGAATTGTGATCTTCTCTACCAGTTGTTCCTTGACGTCGGGCAGCAATTCCATCGAAGTAATCTTAATATCAAGTTCATCGGGACGCCATTGTTTAGGCTGGCAACGAGCTTTGATAAACAGAAAAGTCCCTTCACCTAAATAGCCTTGAAAAGTAACCCAATCGTTTCCGAAGAAAGGTATCTCGGCAGAACCGGAGTAATCTTCTATTTTGGCTATGCCATAAGGATTACCATTCTTACTTATACCTCGACGCACGCTGGTAACAATACCTCCCATCGTTATTTCTCTTCCTGCCAAAGCAGCTTTATCATCAAGTTCGATCATACGGGTATTGCATACATGTTCCAACACAATGGCATATTCATCAAGCGGATGAGCCGACAAGTAGATACCGACCAATTCTCTTTCTTTATTTAACCTCTCCAAATCATTCCAACGTTCTGCCGGAAGAATTTCGGGAGTCGCTATGTCAATCACATTGTCTCCTCCGAATAATGAATTAACGGCAGCAGCTTTATCCGCCTGATAACGGTTACCATAACGCATCAATGTTTCAAGAAAAGTTTCGCCTTTGGCATTCACCGCAAAATACTGTTCACGTTTCAGCTCAGGAAAACTATCGAATCCGCCCGCAAGAGCCAGACACTCCATGTTCTTCTTATTACAAGCATTCAAATTGACACGCTGAACGAAGTCGAAAATACCTTTAAAAGGACCATTTTCCCTTCGTTCCTCCATGATGCTTTGCACAGCAGCTTCACCGACTCCCTTTACAGCCCCCAGCCCGAAGCGGATATTTCCATTCCGGTTTGCCGTAAACTTCAGGTTACTTTCGTTCACATCCGGACCAAGCGTCTGCACTCCCATTGCTTTGCACTCGTCCATCAGTTTGGTGATATCAGTAATATTCGACAAACTTCGGCTCATGACAGCTGCCATATATTCAGCCGGATAGTTAGCCTTCAGGTATGCTGTCTGGTATGCAACCCAGGAATAACAGGTAGCATGTGATTTATTGAACGCATACGAAGCAAACTTCTCCCAGTCCGCCCAGATTTTCTCAAGTACCTTCGGATCATGGCCGTTTTTCCTTCCACCTTCAACAAACTTAGGTTTCATGTGATCCAGCTTATCACGCAGTTTCTTACCCATCGCTTTACGGAGGGCATCCGACTCACCACGGGTAAAATCGGCTAAAAGGCGTGACAGAAGCATGACCTGTTCCTGATAAACCGTAATTCCATACGTATCCTTCAGGTATTTCTCCATGACAGGAATGTCATATTCAATAGGCTTACGTCCATGTTTACGGTCGATAAAGTCAGGAATATAGTCCATTGGACCCGGACGATAAAGGGCATTCATCGCGATCAGATCCTCAAATGTAGATGGCTGCAACTCACGTAAGTATTTCTGCATACCGGCAGATTCAAACTGGAATGTACCGATAGTCCGTCCATCACTATAAAGTTTATAAGTTGCAGGATCCTCAATTGAAATAGAATCAATATCCAGTTCCATGCCTTTACTCAGACGGATGTTTTCGACGGCTTCTTTGATAATAGACAAAGTCTTCAGCCCCAGAAAGTCCATCTTAATCAGTCCGGTATCTTCAATCACCGAACCTTCATATTGGGTAACCAGCATCTTCTCGCCGGTCTCCTTATCATCTGCCGTACTGACCGGCACCCAGTCCGTAATATCATCACGGCAAATAATGGTACCACAGGCATGTACACCGGTTCCCCGCACGTTTCCCTCAAGCATTTTGGCATATTTCATCGTATCCCTTACCAATGGATCAGGTGACGCTTCGGCAGCCTGCAATTCGGGCACATATTCTATAGCATTCTTTAAGTTCAGTTTTTTATCAGGAATTTTATCAGGAACCAGTTTGGCCAAACGATCCGATTCGGCAAGCGGAAGCTTTTGTACACGTGCAACATCTTTGATAGCCAGCTTTGTTGCCATAGTACCATATGTAATGATATGTGCTACCTTCTCCTGCCCATACTTCTCCGTCACCCAACGAAGCACTTCGCCACGACCATCGTCATCGAAGTCAATATCAATATCCGGCAATGAAATACGGTCGGGATTCAGAAAACGCTCAAACAGCAAATCGTATTTAATAGGGTCTATTTTGGTGATCTGCAAACAATAGGCCACGGCTGACCCAGCAGCCGAACCACGTCCCGGTCCAATGGATACCCCCATATTACGTCCGGCAGCAATGAAGTCCTGCACAATGAGGAAGTAGCCTGGAAAACCCATCGTCTTCATAATATGTAACTCAAAGACCAAGCGTTCCTTTACTTCCGGTGACAACGGATCGCCATAAAACTTCTTGGCTCCGTCGAAAGTCAACTTCTTCAGGTAATCGGCCTCCAGCTTGATACGATACAGTTTATCATATCCTCCCAAACGTTTTATTTTATCTTTAGCTGCTTCTTCACTCAACACCACGTTGCCATTTTCGTCTTGGGTGAATTCATCAAAAAGATCCTTTTCCGTATATTTTTGCCGATACCCTTCTTCTGTTCCGAAATCCTCCGGAATAGCAAAAGTAGGCATAATCGGTGCATGATCAATCGAATAATATTCTACCTTATCCAGAATTTCTAAAGTATTACTTAATGCTTCAGGCACGTCGGCAAAGAGTTCGTTCATCTCTGCTTTCGTTTTCATCCATTCCTGCTTAGTGTAATACATCCGGTTGGGATCATCAAGGTCTTTTCCCGTACTCAGACAGATTAGCCGGTCATGGGCTTCTGCATGCTCTTCGTTGACAAAATGAACGTCATTTGTACAAATCAACTTGACATTATACTTTTTGGCGTATTCTATCAAATGCTTATTCACATTCACCTGCAATGGATATGCTTCATGATTAGCTTTCGGCACCGTTGCTTTATGACGCTGCATTTCCAGATAATAATCGTCCCCAAACAGATTCTTATACCATTGAATAGCTTCCTCTGCCTCCGCCAACAATCCCTGAGTTATCTTTTTGGGAACTTCACCACCCAAACATGCCGAACAGATAATCAAGCCCTCATGATATTTCTCCAATTCATTCCTGTCTGTACGGGGGCGCATATAATAGCCTTTGGTCCACGCACGTGAAACCAATTTGATCAGGTTATGATACCCCTTCTCGTTTTTGGCGAGTACAATCAGGTGGTACCCGCTTTGATCGGGTTTTCCTTCCTTTTTATCCATAGTCCGGCGGGCCACGTACATTTCGCAACCGATAATGGGCTTGAACAACCGCCCCTCCGCCTCCACTATTTTAGCTTTACAATCAGCAATTTCAGCCTCTTTATCCGCACAGTCCACTTCACCGGCCTCAATGGCTGCAATCCGTTTCTTCAGGTCCTTGATTTCTCCTTTCGGACCCCCGTTTTTCTTATTCACATAGTTCGTAAACTCTTTGATGGCGAACATGTTTCCATGGTCCGTAACGGCAATACCTTTCATTCCATCCTTTATGGCCTTATCGACAAGCGCACTGACACTGGCTTGGCCATCCAGAAGAGAATATTGCGTATGGACGTGTAAATGAACGAAATCCTGCATAGTTATAGGTTGATAATTTGAAGCCATAAAATTACAATGTCTGTAGCTACTAACAAAGATAAACTCCAAAAAGTTATCAACATAAGTCATTTCTATCTGCAAATGCTTGCTGGATTTTTAAAATAAGTATACTTTTGCGGATAATTATCATTAAATAGCGCAAATGGGTCGACTTAAAAAATTAAAAAAGATAAGAATTCACCGTGAAGGAACACATATTTTATGGGGTAGCTTTTTTCTGCTACTAATTATAAATGCAGCCCTTTACTGGGGAATTGATTGTAAAATACCATTCTACCTGATGGCTCTGGTCAGTGTTGTAGTCTATCTGTTGATGGTTAACTTTTTCCGTTGCCCGATCCGCCTGTTCGGACAAGATACTGAAAGGATCGTAGTTGCACCGGCCGATGGGAAAATCGTAGTTATTGAAGAGGTAGACGAACATGAATACTTTCATGACCGCCGGATCATGGTATCCATTTTCATGAGCATTCTAAACGTACATGCCAATTGGTACCCGGTGGATGGAGTCGTCAAAAAAGTCTCTCACGAAAACGGCAAGTTCATGAAAGCATGGCTTCCGAAAGCCAGCACAGAGAACGAGCGTTCAATGGTTGTTATTGAAACTCCCGAGGGTGTAGAGGTCATGGCACGGCAAATAGCCGGTGCAATGGCACGCCGCATCGTAACATATGCCGAACCGGGTGAGGAATGTTATATTGACGAACATCTGGGCTTTATTAAATTTGGTTCCCGTGTAGATGTATATCTGCCATTGGGCACTGAGATTTGTGTTAGTATGGGACAATTGACAACCGGTAACCAAACCGTTATCGCCAAATTAAAATAAAAAACGAACAATGGCAAATGCTATTATCCGCCATATACCCAACACAGTGACCTGCCTGAATCTCTTTTCAGGATGCATTGCTTGTGTTATGGCCTTTGAAGCCAAATACGAATTGGCTGTCACTTTTATCATCTTGAGTGCTGTCTTCGATTTTTTCGATGGTATGTTGGCACGTTTGCTTCATGCCTACTCTCCTATTGGTAAAGAATTGGACTCTTTGGCCGATGATGTCAGCTTCGGCGTAGCTCCGGCCATACTTGTTTTTTCATTCATGAAAGAACCCGGACTTGTGTATCCCGACTTTCTGGCAGGCGTAAAAGAGTATATTCCTTATCTGGCTTTTCTTATTTCGATATTCTCAGCTCTCCGTTTGGCCAACTTTAATGTAGACGAACGCCAAACGAGTTCCTTTATCGGTCTTCCTGTACCTGCCAACGCTTTATATTGGGGTGCACTTATTGTAGGAGGCAAAGAATTCTTACTTGCTCACTGCAATGTTATATACCTTATTATAATGGTAATGCTTTTTTCATGGTTGCTGGTAGCTGAGATCCCCATGTTCTCCCTGAAATTTAAAAATCTTTCTTGGAAAGACAATAAGATTAGTTTCATATTCCTGATAGTCTGCATTCCACTGTTGCTGTTCTTGGGTATCAGCGGATTCTCAGCGGTTATTGTATGGTATATCATTCTTTCACTTTTAACAAGAAAAAATAAATAAACAATCCTTCTGGCACGTTTGTTGTACTACAAATTTTAAACAATGCATAAAACAAATAGCCTATGTTTCACATTTTAGGATTTTTATTCATTATCGTTATCGCCGTTATCATTATCGGACTGGCCCTTGTAGGAAGTGTGTTAAGAGCCATCTTCGGACTGGGGAAACGCTCATCTGCCTCCGGTTCCGGAAGCCAGAATTCGACACACAGTAATTCGGGGCAAAGATACTATCGTCCGACACAAGCTAACGATAAAGAGGAAATCATTACTGAAACCGGAGCTAACAAGCACAAAAAACTTTTTGATGACAATGAAGGAGAATATGTGGATTATGAAGAGATAAAAGATTGATAATATAAAAATTCACCTTCTTTTAGACGCAAAAAAATTTTTCATCAGATTGGCACATTCATCGGCGAGTATCCCTTTGACAACTACAGTTTTGGGATGAAGGGACTTTGGAGCATATCTCTGGTACCCCCTTTTTTCGTCTTCAGCACCAAAAACCAATTTACCAGTTTGTGCCCAGGCAATAGCACCGGCACACATCACACAAGGTTCTACAGTAACATACAACGTACATTCATTCAGATATTTTCCTCCAAGGACATTGGCTGCCGCAGTAATAGCCTGCATTTCGGCATGGGCTGTCACGTCATTCAATGTTTCAGTCAGATTGTGTGCACGAGCAATGATCCGTTCTTTGCAAACGACAACTGCTCCCACTGGGACTTCTCCACGTTCGCCGGCCTTAGCAGCCTCAACCAGAGCTTGTTTCATAAAATAAGAATCGTCCAACATAATCTTAACGCCGCATATCGTGTTCACCAAAAAGAGTCGGATAATCTTCCTCCATATTTTTATGTATAAACATGAGAATCGTTTCACGAAGCCAACGCGATTTATTCGTTATCTTATACTTATCCAGATAACGATCTACAATCTGCTGCTCATCTTCGCTTAGCAATATACTCATCCTGCGTTCCCGTTTAGGTTCGTCAAGAGTTGCCTTATTACACTTTTTATCTCTCTTTCTCATATTCTTTGCAAATTTACTTTTACTTCTGTAATTTCAAAGAAGAAAAAGAGTAAATTTGCAGAAAATAGTATGCTAAAATTATATGGCAGAACATAATCTGTTAGGAAAGGCCGGAGAGGATGCTGCTGTTCAATATCTGGAGCAGCACGAATATACCATTCGTCATCGGAATTGGCGTAAAGGACATCTGGAACTGGACATTGTGGCAGCCAAAAACGGTGAACTGATAATTGTGGAAGTAAAGACACGTACCGACACGGACTTTGCATTACCTCAGGATGCTGTTACTCCACAGAAAATCAGGCGAACCGTAATCGCAGCCGATACATATATTAAGCTTTTCCAAATAGACGCATCTGTAAGATTTGATATTATTACTGTCGTAGGTAAAGCAGGAAATTTCAGAATTGAACATATAAAAGAGGCGTTTTACCCGCCATTATTTTAAATAGTATGAATATAGAATCAGCCAGAGAATACTGTCTTCAGAAAAAAGCAGTCACCGAATGCCTCCCATTCGATGAATACTCACTTGTACTGAAAGTGATGGATAAAATGTTCGCACTAATCGATTTGGAAGGAGCCAATATGATTGCTTTGAAATGTAATCCTGATTATGCCATCGAACTACGTGAACATTATTCAGCCATCGAAGGTGCTTATCATTTCAACAAGAAATATTGGAATCAGGTTTTCTTTGACCGGGATGCCGACGATAAATTGATAAAACAGCTGATTGACCATTCTTACGAAGAAGTATTGAAGAAATTCACTAAAAAACTACGTGCCGAATATGATGCCCTTCCCTGAGTCTTTTCCTGTACCTTTGATTTATATCGAAGAGACAGACTCCACCAATCATTATTTAAACGACCTGTGCAATAAGCAAGATGTCAGTGAACTAACCACGGTAGTAGCTAACTACCAAACCTTGGGCAGAGGACAGCGAGGAAACAGTTGGGAATCGGAGAAAGGTAAGAATCTGATATTCAGCCTCGTACTTTATCCCACTTCTTTAGAAATCCGCAGACAATTTCTTCTATCTCAAATCATCTCTTTATCCATTAAGGAAGAACTCGACACATACATTAAAGATATCTCTATTAAATGGCCGAACGATATCTACTGGAAAGAAAGAAAAATCTGCGGAATATTGATTGAAAATGATTTGATGGGAGTACATATCAGCCAAAGCATTGCAGGGATTGGCGTCAATATTAACCAGGAAGAGTTTTTCAGCTCCGCCCCCAATCCTGTATCACTTAAACAAATCACCGGCCAAACTTACGAACTCTCCGGAATATTGGCAGGAGTTATGCAACGAATTATAGAATATTACAGCCTGCTTCAAAAAGGGGAGCACACTTACATAGCCCACCGGTATCAGAAGGCGCTTTTCCGAAAAAAGGGTATGCATAAGTATTCCGATGCGAACGGAGAGTTTATAGCCAGAACCATAGAAGTTGAAGCCGACGGTCATCTTGTTTTGCAAGACGATACAGGCAAAATACGCCGATACGTATTTAAAGAGGTACAGCACATTTTATAATACTTCTTCTTTTTTTAGTTTAAAACATTACCTTTGCAATATTGTTTTAAATATAAAAACGTTTAATTTATGAAAATCAGATGCCTACTGTTAATATCCATATTAACACTACTGTTTGTCAGTTGCGAAGACTCCAATACCGAAAATAATTCAAAACTTGAGTTGTCGGAGTCATCTTTTCAAGATATTGACAGCGATGGAATTACTCTAACCGTAAATATCACCAGCAGCGATTCGTGGGTAGCAGCAAGTTCTTCAACCTGGTGCAAGCTCGTACCCAATAAGGGAGCAAGCGATCAGCCACTCGGCATTGTTGTAGAAGCTAACCTTGAAACGACTGAAAGAAGTGCAACGATTGCTGTAACTTCCAGTGGAATAAAAAAGGTCATAACCGTCACACAATTGGCAGCCGGACATTCAACCGATCCCGAATCGTACCACTATGAACTTCCCATAATCTTCCACGTGCTATATAAGAATAGTTCAGACCCCAAACAGCACATTAGTCCAAACCGTTTAACTGACATATTAAAAACGGTCAACAAATTATATAAAAACAAGATTGGAAGCGTAGATATGAACCTGACTTTTACACTTGCCTCTACGGGTCCTGACGGAAAAGATTTAACTACTCCGGGAGTGGAATACACCCTTTGGCCGGAAAGTTATCCCATCGACTGCGATGCATTTATGTCCGACAATACGCGAAAATATGTAAGTTACCTTTGGGATCCTAACCAGTATATCAATGTGATGATTTACAACTTTACCAATGACAATTCCGGCTTTACAACATTAGGTATTGCCCACCTTCCCTTTTCTACCAAAGGCAGTACCTTTTTGGAAGGGCTCAATCCGGTAGAAAGTCCCTATTTGACGCTAAATAATTTAAAGTTTCCCTATTGTGTATCAATTAACAGCCTTTACATAAATGAACAATCATCGGGAAACTCATATAACTCAGCAGACGTAACCGTTACTATGGCTCACGAATTAGGTCATTATTTAGGTCTGCACCATGTGTTCTCCGAAGATGATAACGGCACTTACGACGGATGCATTGATTCGGATTATTGTAAGGATACTCCGACATACAATAAAGAATATTATGATCAGTGGTCAAACACTCAATTAGCTTTAGGAGTACATGCCTTGTCTACCCTCGCCTTAAGAGAAAATTGCATGACCGATCAGACATTTACATCCCATAACATCATGGATTACGCATATAGCTATTCTGACCAATTCAGCCATGACCAGCGCAACCGTATCCGCCATGTCCTGACCTACAGCCCACTAATTCCGGGACCGAAAAAAGGACAGACACAAACCCGCACAGCAGCCGAAGGTCCTTTGGATTTGCCAATACTTATAAGAAGATAAGAAAAAAGAGGTGAACAGCCTTACTATCTGTTCACCTCTTTTTCTATCAGTTTTATTCTATCTAATGTCTTCTTTGCTTCAGTAGAAGGAAACTGGCTGACCACCCTCTCTAAATATCCTTTTGCCTTTATATATCCGGTAGTAAGTATCTGGCTGAGTCCCTCCCGGTAACGGGCATACTGCATCCGGGTAGGAGTGTTTATTTTCTTATAATCATTCTCTATCTTCTGCTTTTCCTGTTCAGCCTTCAGGTAATAGTAGTTACCGACAAAGATATTAGCAGCCAGATTATCTGCATCCAGCGTCAATATCTTCTCGTAAGTCTTCAAAGCTTCTGCTTCCTTACCCCGGCAAATCTCCATCTCACCACAAGAAGCTAAACAGTTCACATCGTTCGGTGATTTTTGCAGCAATTCTTTATAAAACAGGTATGCCTTATCATAGCTGCGTGACTTCTTATAGAATGAAGCCAACTCATTAGCAAACTTCGAGGCTACATCTGTATTCTTATCCACCCCGGCCCAGTAAAACATCTCGGCCTTTTCCACATTCGTATTCACGGCCTGACGGAACAGACTAATAGCTTGTTCCCACTGTTTATTATCAATGGCGGCTGATACTCTCTGCAGCATTTCTCCTGCCGATTGTGCTGAAAGCGCAAACGGAAGCGAAAACAACATGGAAAGAAATAAAGTCAGAGCTTTCATCTTATTCATACTTATTTAGTTAGGTTCCTACAAAGATAGAAATTATTCCGACTCACCGGTCGCTAAAAACCAATTAAATAACGTTATTGTTCTCTTCATTTTCAGATTCACCTTTTTTCGTGTAACTTTGCCCGTCCATGGATAAAATCTTTCATCTCAGCAGTGGTAACAGACGGATTCTGCAAATAGCCGTCCCTTCCATCATCTCCAATATAACCGTTCCGTTATTGGGGCTGATCGATGTTACTATTGTAGGTCATCTGGGGTCAGCAGCCTACATTGGTGCCATTGCCGTGGGAGGTATGCTGTTTAATATCATTTATTGGATATTCGGTTTTCTGCGGATGGGTACCAGTGGAATGACTTCTCAGGCATACGGCAAGCGCGATCTTGACGAAGTGACCCGACTCCTATTACGGTCGGTCGGTGTAGGACTGTTCATTGCTCTCTGCCTGATGCTTCTGCAATATCCCATACTAAAAGCGGCATTTACTTTTATCCAAACCTCCGATGAAGTGAAACGCCTTGCTACACTTTATTTCTATATCTGCATTTGGGGTGCTCCCGCCATGTTAGGGCTTTATGGCTTTGCCGGATGGTTTATCGGTATGCAAAACTCCCGTTTCCCGATGTACATCGCCATCACTCAAAATATAGTCAACATCGCAGCCAGCCTATGCTTTGTCTATCTGTTGGGTATGAAAGTAGAAGGCGTTGCGCTGGGTACTCTGATTGCCCAATATGCAGGTTTTTTCATGGCATTCCTGTTATGGCACCGATATTATGGGCAACTGCGAAAACGCATCCAATGGAAAGGCCTGCTGCTAAGACAGGCCATGTATCGTTTCTTCCAGGTAAATCGTGATATCTTTCTCCGTACTTTATGCCTGGTGGCGGTAACGATGTATTTTACCTCTGCCGGAGCAGCACAAGGAGAAGTTGTCCTGGCCGTAAACACACTACTTATGCAACTTTTTACTCTGTTCTCATATATCATGGATGGTTTTGCTTACGCAGGCGAAGCATTGGCAGGACGCTATATAGGTGCCGATAACCGGACGGAACTTCACCGCACTGTCCGCAGATTATTTGCCTGGGGTACCGGCCTTTCAATCGCTTTCACCCTACTTTATGGCATAGGAGGACAATCATTTCTCGGCTTACTCACCAACGAAGCGTCTGTTATCAATGAAGCAGAAACCTATTTCTATTGGGTATTGGCTATTCCTCTTGCCGGATTCTCGGCATTCCTTTGGGACGGCATCTTCATTGGTGCGACTGCAACACGCCAAATGCTCTATTCCATGTTTATAGCTTCGGCCAGTTTCTTCATTATCTATTACACATTTCATAACTCAATGGGTAACCATGCTCTATGGATGGCATTTATCGTCTATCTCTCTTCACGGGGATTCATACAAGCACTGCTCGCCAGAAAGATAATGCAACAAAAATAACTCTCAAAAGAATCTCGCTTTAAAACTATTCGTTTATCTTTGCAAAAAAAGAAATCATTAACAACCAACTCGTATGGCAAAATACAAAAGAATCCTGTTGAAGCTCAGCGGTGAGAGCCTGATGGGAGAAAAGCAATATGGCATCGATGAAAAACGATTGGCCGAATATGCCGCACAAATCAAAGAGATTCACGAACAAGGCGTACAAATAGGTATCGTCATCGGTGGTGGCAACATCTTCCGCGGACTGAGCGGAGCCAATAAAGGTTTCGATCGGGTAAAAGGCGACCAAATGGGAATGCTGGCCACTGTTATCAACAGCCTTGCACTCAGCTCGGCATTGGTTGCTGCCGGGGTGAAAGCACGCGTACTGACCGCAGTACGTATGGAACCCATCGGTGAGTTTTACAGCAAGTGGAAAGCCATCGAATGTATGGAAAACGGCGAAATCGTGATCATGTCGGCAGGAACAGGAAATCCATTCTTCACTACCGATACCGGCTCTTCCCTCCGCGGCATTGAGATAGAAGCAGACGTAATGCTGAAAGGCACCCGTGTAGACGGTATCTACACTGCTGACCCGGAAAAAGACCCGACTGCTACAAAATTCGACACCATCACTTACGACGAAGTGTTGAAACGCGGATTGAAAGTGATGGATCTCACAGCTACATGTATGTGCAAGGAAAACAATCTGCCCATCGTGGTATTCGATATGGATACGGTAGGCAACCTGAAAAAAGTAATCACAGGAGAAGAGATTGGCACATTGGTACACAATTAGTCAATTCTCTAATCTGAAGAAATACGAATGGGTTAATAAGTGGACAGGATACGTTCACTTATTAACCCATTCTTCATTTATTCTCCAGTTTCCATTTCATCAGATAATTTCCCATCCTTCTCCAACAGTTCACGAGTCAGCAACTCTTCCGGGAAATAATAATGAAAAGGTATCCTATGACAGTGTTCTTCTTTTAGCCTCTTATTCAGCCTCCTTTCAGGAAGTGTATTTTCTTTTACCTTAAAACAGAAGCATATGATTCTTAAAATTTCATGTCTTCAACCCGTTTCTTTCATTAAAAGAGGCAGATCTCCGGACATGCATCCGGATATATTCCGCGCATACATACAGGATATACTCGGATATACGTCCGGAAAGACACTTGAATAAATCAAAGAGAACCTATTGTTTTATGAATACCAAGTGAAACATACTTTCCATTATTTTGCCTTAATAGCATATTAATGATATTCAATATAGAATATTAAATTAATGTACTAAAAACATGACCGATCATCAATATAAATCAAAGAGGTTCTTTACTAATTCCAATTTTGTACCGGATATCCGGTACAAAATCATTTTACAACAATTTTATAAAGCAATATGTTTGATTTTCACAACTACAAACTATATATTTGCGAGACAAGATTGAAAAAGACAGAGTTATTCGTTATCTGATCTAATAAAAAGTATTCATACTTTATGTAAAACCAGAAATAAAAATCTATATATTAATCTATAAATACACACAACATGGAATGGCCCAAAAGTAAAAATAACAAAATGGAAGAGCTATTGGAAAGAATGAGCCAATTTGAAGCTAATCTTGCTCAATTAATCTCAACCGGAATGCCCAATCACACTCCCTCTCCAGCTACCGATGAGGCGACATCCTCCCCCAATGAACAGGAACAACTTTCTCCCGAACAAGAAGAAGAAATGAAATTAAAAATCCAGGAGCTTCAACAAAAAGAAGAAGAGTTGAATCTACGTGCTGAAAAGTTGGATAAATTAGCAAAAGAACTTGAAGAACGGCAGCAGAACCTGGAGAATAGGAATCCAAACGATGAACGCTCCATAGAGCCTGCGACGCATCCCGATCACTCGTTCCCTTCTCAAATCGGAGATCAAATAAATGCATTAAAAAAACTATTGGAAGATTCTTCTTACAAAGATAAAATCATTAAGGATCTTCATGAAGAACTGCAAAGTCATAACCGGGATCTTCATGCGGAAATCGTAAAACCTCTTCTGAAAAACATGATAAAAATGCATGAACGACTCACGAAAACTTATAAGTTTTATGAAAATACGGAAGCTAAGAGTTCCCCTGAAACTTATACGAGATTATTGAGAGAAGTGGAAAATTGTAAACTGCATATTCAAGATATTCTGGAAGACGAATACGACTTAGAGTATTTTGAACCGACCATAGGCAGCGCATATTCACCTAAAGAGCAAACAGCCATCCGGACAGTGATCACTGATACTCCTGAACAGGCCGGCACTATTAAAGAATTTCATTACGGAGGCTTCCGAAATACTACCACAAACAAAATATTTCAACCCTCAACAGTCACTGTATATAAAAAATCAGAATAATCAACTCATCTAAAAAAAACTCTAAAAAGATAAATAACTATGGACAATACCAGAAGTGTATATGGTATCGATTTAGGTACCACCTACAGTTGCATTGCACAAGTAGATAAATTCGACCAAGCCATTGTTCTCCGCAATTTCGAAGGAGATGCCACTACTCCATCCGCTGTATATTTTGAGGATATGGACCATGTTGTCGTGGGAAAAGAAGCCAAAGGTATGTTGGCCACTGAACCTACCAAAACGGCAGTATTCATAAAACGCCATATAGGTGTAGATGACAGTTTCGATAAAAACACAAACGAATTTCCCTATCATTACGACCCAACAGAAATTTCGGCTTTCATCTTAAAAAAACTGGTTAAAGATGCCAACGATTTAGGAGATAATCCGGAACCGATCAAAGATGTCGTTATCACTTGTCCGGCCTATTTTGGAACCAAAGAGCGTATGCAAACCAAACAGGCCGGAGAAATAGCCGGCTTAAATGTACTTTCTATCATCAATGAGCCTACGGCTGCCGCGATCTCTTACGGTGTAAAGACAGATCAGAAAAAAACGGTTTTAGTATACGACCTCGGAGGCGGAACATTTGACGTTACCCTGATTAATGTGAACGGTGGTGCCATTAAAGTAATAGCCACAGGTGGAGACCATCATTTAGGAGGAGTAGACTGGGATACCGCATTAGCTGAATATATACTGGCAGCTTTTAACGAACAAAATAACACTTCTTATTCGTTCGAAGACCGATTAGACCTAAAATATGAGTTGTTATTACTTGCAGAAGACAAGAAAAAAGTATTGACAGCCAAGCAGACAGCGAAAGCAACTTACCAATATGAAGGCAATTCCGCACGTATAGAAATTAGCCGTGAGTTATTCAATTCGCTGACAGAAAGGAAACTGGACGAAACGATTGATGCCACCAAGAAGGTCATTGCTATTGCCAAAGAAAAAGGTTACAATAATATTGATGAAATACTGTTGGTGGGAGGTAGCAGCCGCATGCCACAAATAAAGGAACGGGTAGATAAAGAATTCAATTGTGATGCCAAACTAACCGACCCGGATGAATGTGTAGCCAAAGGAGCGGCAATTTATGCTATGAATGCCGCCTATTCACAAGCAGTTCGCGACTATGAAGAAGGAGAAAGTGATGATAAACCGGCTCCTCTCCGTGGAGATCGTACCACAGTGGTCAATGTCACCAGTAAAACATATGGTACCGACGTAATCATTGAAGGACAAAGCATGGTGCAAAACCTCATTTTTGCAAATAGTTCGTTACCCACAAAACGAATTGAAACCTTTACTACTTCTATTCCTAACCAACGAGGTGTATCTGTGAAAGTATTTGAAAGTGATTTCACAAATATGGAAACAGAAAGTATCGTGGAAGAAAGATTCTGCACACTAATTGACGACCATACGCTTAAACTGAGCAAAGACTGGCCTCAAGGTACCCAGATTTCAGTTACATATCAGATTGACCAGGAAGGTATCTTGCACGGATTAGCTTATGTAGAAAATGATAAACTTGAATTCGATCTCAAAATCACCGGTGTAAAATGTGAAGAAGAACTCAGAAAATCAAAAGCAATCATCGACAAAGCATCAGTAGAGTAAAAAACAGAACAAAGCAGAACCCTATAAATGGATAAGACTTTATTAAAACTGGAAATCGGCAAGTGGAACGAAGCTTGTCGATTTCTTAAAAGCAAACAAACAGAACTCTCTACAGCAGAATGGACTGCTATAGAGACACTGGCCGACTATTGGCGAAAAAAATTTGATCCGGATGCTACCAGCGAATGCATGGACCTGATAAGCACTCTTGAACAATCGGATAAATTACACAGCAATAATAAAGAAATTATTGTATGGAGTAAAGAGTTTCGTACCATCGCCAGGAAATATTACACTAAAGACGAAACTACATTTTTAGTATTCCAAAATGCGTTAAAGAAATTATATCAGAGTTCTGCACCCCGCTCTTCGGCTCCTCTTCAGACACCTGTCAACAGTGAATCTCAAAATATCATATTAAAACAAAATGCCAAAAAATGGGCAAGCACTTATTCGCAGTTATACGAGAATCAGAATGAACTGGACCGAGATGAATGGAATGCTGTCCGTTTCTTAGCCAATTTCTGGAAAAACGGTACATTTAACGAAACGTCCCGAAAAGAATGTGAGCAGTATATCTCCATTCTAATCGCATCAGACAAATTGCATAGCAATAACAAAAACATCATTACCTGGAGCAAAGATTTTCGTGGAATAGCCAAAACATATTATACAAAAGATTCTAAAACTTTTGAGGACTTCAAAAAGTTCATGACGAAATATACCCGCGAAAACCCGATACAAGAAAGAGCCCCTCAGGAAAGAATACCACAAACTCCTCCCCGGCAAACATCCCCTTCCATTGAAATAACCAGATTGGTAATTGCCAATACTGACGAAAAAGGTGATCCCATTCCTTCGAATCAGGCCGAGCTCGATACTCGTAGCTGCTATTTACAGCCTCGAATTGATTATCGAGTATTAAGAGGAGGGAGCAGTGTAGATATATGGTACAAATTATACGCTCCCGACAGGACACTCATGACAGCCAGCAACAGCAAGTCCGGTTATACGTGGTATGGCAATGTCCCTCTCACAGGTTCCCGATCCGCATATCCCTTGAATGGCTTCGGAAGTATGTCTGGAAATGTATTCTCCGCCGGTCAATGGAGTATTGAGTTCTTTGAAAATGATCTGCAAATTGCAACATACACATTCACAATCAAACAATACCGGGCCTCTACCCCGCCCCCGCAGTCACGGGTAACACCGCCACCTCCTCCAAGAACCCCATCTAACCGACGAACATCTACAGTTCCGCCTAAAAAGGGGCACGGAGGTTTGTGGTCGTTCCTGATTATCACCGCTATCATAGGCTTTTGCGGCTATCAATATTGGTATAAACCTATGGCCATTGATCGGGACGCAGAGCGTACCTATGTATACGTATCCAGCTTGCTGCAACGTTCCGATAAAAATGCAAATGTAGAATATAATCGTATCCAATCTCTGCCCTATGGTTCGGAGCTCATCACTTACCAAAAAGAAGGAGATGGATGGTCATACATTAAAGCCAATGAGAAAAAAGGATATGTATCTACCAATTACACCCTAAGTAAGGCTGATTTTGAATTGTTGAATAACTTATGGGGAAGCAAAGAAGCTATGGAAGGAGCACCGACAGCAAAATGTCGGCTGGCACTCGTAGACTTTATAAAGAAAAACAACTATAAAACAGGGACGGGACAATGGCAGTTGTTTGCACAGCCTATAGAAGTCAAACCTAACGCAGTACTTTACCCCCGACTGGCTAACGGATATACGAAGTTTACAGAATTTGCGTTCATCTTATCCAACACCTCCACACACGAAGGCGTACTGGCTATTTATTCGTTTGCAGATGACGAAACTCCCGTTTTTATATATCAAGAGCAAACAACAGAAAATGCCCAAATAAAAGATATTAAATATTATCCATGGAAAACAGATAAATATAAAGTTATCTATGCTACCCCAAATGCTACAGTTAGTCGCTCGCCTCAACTCCCAACCAACCAGCAGCCGTCAAAAACAAAGAGCGAGAACGGACTAAAAATAACGAAGGCACTTTTTGGAAACACTGATAAAAGTTACAATGTTCTTACTCAATTTGGGACACAGCTCCCCACCACCACTCAGTACTTGTCTCCACGTATTTTCTATGAAAATCCTGCGGGGAAGAGTTCAGCGGTCATCAAATATAAAATTATCACTCCACAGGGGAACTTAATGACTGGAACAGGATCACCCTCCGGATATACTAATGAACAAAAAGTAACTCTAAACAGATCCGGATATATTAATTTAGCCGGTTGGGGAAATACAACCGGAGATGCGTACACTTCTGGAACTTACCGGATAGAATTCTGGTCCGAAGGACAATTATTGTATTCAACCGGAGTGCAAATTCAGGGCAATTCAGAAAAGGCTGTAACCGTTTCTTCAAAACCTGTTGAGTGTCCCATCAAGATCCGAACAATGTTATTTGCCAACTCAAACGATAAAGGGACCATTTTAGAAGATTATGGGAAGCCGCTTTACGGAAATAAATTACAATACCTGAAACCAAAGATTATTTATTCAAGTCTAAACGGGGCCAGAAACATTACATTGTATGCCAAAATCTATCGTCCCAATGGTGTACTCATTGCCAACAAGAACTCGCCGAACGGATACACTTACAAGCATGGTATATATACACCTGCTGTCGGAGCTGATAACAATGTTTCTTATTTAACAAGCTGGGGAAGTCCAGAGTGTGACGTGTATTCTCCAGGTACTTATCAGTACGAGATATGGTACGAGGGAAGTAAAATCTTCTCCTGCCAAGTAATTGTACACTAAGCATAATACAATGAAAAAGAAAATTATACGGTATCTAATTATATCGCATCTAACATTTATCGTTTCTATAGGCGGTATGGCAGTAGCTTTCTACTACTACCATACTGCCCAAATGGCACAAATTAAGAATGCGAACATTCTTCTCATCTCAAAAGATGAAATGAAATTACGCTTAATAGACTATAAGGGCCAAGAATTATTCACTGCCGACATAGCTTGTGGGAAGAATTATGGCAATAAGGAAAAACAAGGAGATTTAAAAACTCCTGAAGGAACTTTTAAAATAATCGATATCCAAGATGCTTCTAAATGGAAACACGATTTTGGAGATGGGAAAGGTGAAATAGAGGGTGCATACGGTAATCATTTCATCCGGTTAGAAACACCCGGACATAAAGGAATTGGGATTCATGGCACCCACGACCCATTATCTATTGGGACCCGAGCGACCGAAGGATGCATTCGAATCAAAAATTCAGAATTAGAGCAATTAGTATCTTTAATCCGAGTGCCGACAACTGTTATCATCACGCCTGCTGTAAAAGACATAAAACCCAGTAAATAACAAACTGATGAAAACATTCAAACGATTCCTGTTCATTTGTATCGGACTATTCATTATAGTCCTCTCTACCCAAGCTTTGGAAAAGTATGAAGTGACCGCCAATACTTTTCTAAACATACGTAGTCATGGAAGCACAAATGCTCCTGTCATCGGAACAATAAATCATGGGGGAATCGTAAATGTAGAATCAATAGATGGCGAATGGGCAAAGATATCCTTCAATGGCGGATGTGGATACGTAAGTACGGCCTACATACGACCTGTTACTCCAACACCTCCCGCAAAAGCTCCAACAAATACATTCAGCGACTGGTTTCGACAAACAAATTATGATTGCCGCCCTTTAGTTTATATCATATTAGGACTTTCTATTGTGCTATTCATCCTTAGAATGCGTCGTGGAGAAAGTACTCCGCTGGAAGACACCGAACATACGATAAACCTCAGTTTATTCATTACCGTCTGTTTGTTAGAACTATTTTATGTGTTTTCAATGGGCGCAAATAGTATTTGGTTTTGCACTCCCGATAAAATAGGATGGCTATGGACCATCATTAATTTCTTTATATTCGGTGCAGTTGTATTTAATCAATGGATGTGTTTTTTCAATACCTTGAATGATGTGCAATACAATTCCTACGCAACTTTCAATTGGACATGGGGAATATATACTTGGGGCATCTGTATCATAGGCGCTATCATTTGTGGCTTTTTCTTTGCAGGCTTTTTGCCTGTGATAGGAATTGGATTTCTTGTCGGACAATCTGTGCAAACAGGTATTATTTTCAATAAAGTACTTCCCAAAGGTGGATGGAAACATGCATGTATCTGTACATTAACTTATTTAATTGGTTCAACAGCCACTGTCTTAATTGTAGCTCATTTCCTCATCCTTTTACTAATTGTACTAATTGCTCTCTTTTTGCTTTCACTTTTAGGAAAATCATCTTCTTCATCCGGCGGTAAAAGATGCTCCAATTGTAGTCACCTCAGTGGTTCCAGTTGTAACTTAAGCGGACGTTATATCAGCAGCCCGTCTACCACCTATTGCGATAATTACCAATAATACTATTTAGAAAGAGAAACGTCAGGCAATGCATTTCTCTCTATAGATAGTTGCAGATAACCAAAAAATAATCTACTTTTGTTTTCAAAATTAATCAAAGTGCCAATTTTATAAAGACTTAATAAGATGGTAGACGTAAAAACGATTATCGAAGAATCACAAGAGAAGATGGATATGGCAGTGATGTATCTGGAAGAAGCACTGGCACACATCCGCGCCGGAAAAGCAAGCACACGCTTGCTGGATGGTATCCGTGTAGACTCTTACGGAAGCATGGTGCCCATCAGCAACGTAGCTGCCGTAACCACTCCCGATGCACGCAGCATCACGATTAAACCTTGGGATAAAAGCATGTTCCGGGTTATTGAAAAAGCCATTATCGACTCCGATCTCGGTATCATGCCGGAGAATAACGGTGAAATTATCCGCATCGGCATCCCCCCTCTTACCGAGGAACGCCGTAAACAACTTGCCAAACAGTGTAAAGCTGAAGGCGAGACAGCTAAAGTAAGTATCCGCAACGCGCGCCGCGACGGTATAGATGCACTGAAAAAAGCTGTAAAAGACGGTTTGGCTGAAGATGAACAAAAGAATGCAGAAGCTAAACTGCAGAAGGTTCATGATAAGTACATCGCCAAGATTGAAGAAATGCTGGCTGAAAAGGACAAAGAAATTATGACCGTATAATTCTAAATTACAAGTTACGAGCTACGAGTGCAGTGCACAAGCACAGCCTCTCCAATCATTTCTTATAGCTCGTAACTTGTAATTTGCAGTTTATAAAACATGAAGGGATTAGTAATAAAGAATACAGGTAGCTGGTATCAGGTGAAAACCGATGACGGGCAGTTGGTTGAATGCAAGATCAAAGGTAATTTTCGGCTGAAAGGCATACGGAGTACAAATCCCGTTGCCGTAGGTGACCGTGTACAAATCATACTCAACCAAGAAGGAACGGCCTTTATCAATGAGATAGAAGACCGGAAAAATTACATCATCCGCCGTTCATCGAACCTCTCCAAACAATCGCATATTCTTGCAGCCAACCTCGACCAATGTATGCTGGTGGTGACTATTAACTATCCCGAAACTTCAACCACCTTCATCGACCGTTTTTTGGCGTCGGCAGAAGCCTACCGTGTACCGGTGAAGATTCTTTTCAACAAAGTGGATGCTTATGATGAAGACGAACTGCATTATCTGGACAGCCTCATCACCCTCTATACCCAAATAGGTTACCCTTGTTTTAAAATATCCGCACTGACCGGTGAAGGAGTCGATGCCATACGCGAGGAACTGAAAGGCCGGGTAACCCTCTTCTCCGGACATTCGGGAGTGGGCAAATCAACCCTCATCAATGCCCTTGTCCCAGGGCTGGAAGTCAAGACCGCAGAGATATCAGCTTATCACAACAAAGGAATGCACACCACCACTTTCTCCGAAATGTTCCCCGTCCCCGGCAACGGATATATCATCGATACACCCGGTATCAAAGGTTTCGGCACTTTTGATATGGAAGAGGAAGAGATAGGCCATTACTTCCCCGAAATATTCAAGACTTCGGCAGACTGCAAATATGGAAACTGCACACACCGTCAAGAACCCGGTTGTGCTGTTCGGAAAGCGGTAGAAGAGCACTACATCAGCGAATCACGCTACACTTCCTATCTGAGTATGCTTGAGGATAAGGAGGAAGGAAAATACCGCGCAGCATACTGAATCTCTGCTATTTTTCAGAGAATATTCTTTATTCTATTTTAATGCTTCACTTAGCAGAGTAACTGCTTCTCCTACAAAAAATACGTTTCGATCTTCCATCTTCCACCTTTTTCCACTTACTCCATTAATAATCAATGCAATGACATGGTGGAAGATCGCATTTTCAGCCTGTTTATCTTCCACCCGCATCTTCCATCTTCCACCCGTTAACTTGAGCGCCATCCAATCGTTAAGACACTGATAAGCAACACTAAGGAACGTATTTATTAACTGAATACATTGTTTAAAGCATTGTGCTTTCCTTTACTGTTTAGTCGAAAATGATCCGCTCTTCATCCCATCCCCGCTACCCGGGCCCATGAGCCCGTATACTCGGGCTTATAAGCCCGCATACCAAGGCCCATGAGCCCGCATACCAGGGCCGGAATAAGCAAACGGAGATTCATCATAACATACTTGTATACAATAGTTTAATATCAAAAACAAATACCGTTGGTTAGTTCGTAATCCGCGAAGAAGAAGAAAAGAACCGTCGCACTTTATCAGGAGGATGATTCGATGGCTGTTACAATAAGTCCTGACCCTTTTACTAAAAAGATAATGAGGCTTTCATATGTATACAGATTACCCCGGATATGGTTCGCTCCATCGGAGAGAGTTTATCGTTTATCTCCGAAAGTATAACAGGCCCGTCAGTGACCGACACCTTCATCAAACGCGAAAATACAGCATTGATTTATAATAGAAGGGATACAGCAAGAGAAAGCGTAACTACTCAGGTATCAACAGAGTGCATACTATTCGTCTCACTATTCAATAACAGCAAGAATGGCATTGCATACCACCTTTTTTAATTAGTTAATTAAAAATAAAAAAAATCTTTTTGGAGGATGTTCATATAAAAAAAGTCATATATTAACAAAATAATAATTTTATTATTACTGAAAACCAAGAAACCTTACTAATTATGAAAATACTTTTTTCCCTAGACGTCTCCAACCAGCGACAAGTTGACTTTTGTAATAGAATACTAAAGATTCTGGATAATAAAGATGATAGCAATGATATTACCCTTATATGTAAATCTCAAAATCATCTCAGTGATTATCTATATATCCCCCCGTCAAGTCATATAAAAACAGAAGAAGCAGAGATTATTCTTACTTATGGCAAAACAGGTTTGAGCCACATTAGTCAATTTGCAAGAAAATCAAATATCCCAATCATACACTTCATAAATACAGAGTATTTAAAAGACGAATATTTAAGTGAAGACCAACAAGTAGAAAAAATAATACTTTGTGATTGCTTCAATCAGCTCTTGGAGAGTTTCTTTCAAAAAGACAAAATGTTTGTCTTACCATATTTTTCTATACCAGTCGTTACTAAAAATGTAGAAATAAGAAATAAAAATAGCCCCAAACTATTAATAGCTATCGCACACCCTAACCTTAAAAATTCACCGGTCTATTATATCAGTAACTTATTAAATATTTTATCAGACTATAGAATCACAATACTTTATAATGGAGATCCTCTTATCCCTATATTCAATTCTAATATTACACTTATCAATGTAAAAGAATCGAATATCGAAAAAGTAATTCTATCAAATGATATAATCATCGGGGATGGTATTTCTATTTACACAGGAATAATGTTAGGTAAACCATGTATCGTGATTGGAGAGCAAGGATATGGAGGACTTATCACACCCCAAAACCTCAGCCAACAATTCGCTAATAAGTTTCAGGGACGGATAGGGGGAAGCTTAAACGAATACATCCCTTTGAATTTGATCATGAACGATATTCAATATGTACAAAATACAGAAAAGAGCAAAAACATAGACTGCATTATTATTAAAAACAAAGAATTGTTGGACAATGAGTATCGCCAAACCCAGCAATCGCTTAACGACTTAATTTTAGAAGTAGCAGCCAACCACAAACAATTATATACGTTCCCTATGGAAATTCACCTTAGGTTATCGGATGCTTTTCACCTTATTAAATTTTCTGATACCAAATTTGTATTAGCTTATACAGCCAACAACAAAGTCCATTCAAGTTTTGGTAAAGAAGAAGCTGAAATTATAGCCCTTTTTAAAAGAAGTTGCTTAATAAAAGATGCTATAAATATGAGTCCATACAAAAAGGAACCTAAAATATTTGTGGAGTTTATCCAAATGCTGTTTAATGAAAAAATACTGATAGCATGAACGTAAATAAACCCACAACAGAAAAGAAACTCATCGATTTAAATAATGATATTATTCATAACTTCGATGTAAGTATCGTTATGTCTTTCTATAAAAGATATACAGAGTTCAAAAAAGTATTACCACATAATGCACCCTATTTACAACGAAACGGTATTGAGGTAATCATTGTCCTGGACGACCCCGATGAAAAGTCAGAACTTCTAATGCTGCTTCAAAATTATCCATTCATAAATTGGAAGCTAATTATTAATGAACGAAAACATGCTCCTCGCAACCATGCTTCCGTACTAAATGTAGGACTCAAGCATGCTACCAAAAAGTATATCCTACAAATAGATCCTGAAGTAGAATTCCTCACTGATATTATATGGCAAATGAGAGATGCCATAGAGAAATATCCCATGCACTATATCCTCGCAATGATGGCATATGTACCCTATGAGCAGGAACTTACAGAAAATAATATAAAAGAGTTGGATTTTATCCCGTGGGGTAATTTGATGGTAGAACGTAACCATCTATACAAATTACATGGTTATGATGAAACATTCATCACATGGGGTGGAGAAGATAATAATATGCGTGCACGGTTGGATATGTCTGGTATCAAAAAATTCATCCTCCCAGAGGCAAAGACTATTCATCGGGAAAAAAATTATGATCCCAACGAACGCTCTAAACGTATCAATAAACATAGCATTTCAGATTGGAGAAAAATGAATTATCCTTCGGAAGCAATTGCTAACAAAGATATTTGGGGAAGTGAATTTAACAAAGTCATTTACGACTGGCAAGACAATCAATATGCAAAAGACTTGTGCTATACATATCTACAGCAATTTATCGGTTTCGAAATCAGACACCCCGCCGCATTTCGGAAAAGGCATAAAAAGATAGTCCTCTGCCAAGCGTACAACGAAGAAAAACTGATAGAAGGTTTTCTAACAAATATGGCAAGCTATTTTGACGGTATCATTTTGCTGGATGATGAAAGTACGGATCGAACTTGGGATTTAGCAATCCATGACAAAATTTTATTAAAAGTGAAAAAGAAAAGAAGTGGGTTCAACGATTTAGAGAATAGAAATATATTACTCGATTTAAGTGCCTTCTTCCAATCCGAATGGTTTTGTTTTATGGATATTGACGAAAGATTTGATGAGAGATTTACCAATTTCTCAGAATTTGAGAATAATAAAGAGATACATGTGGTAAGTTTTAGGGCTGTGTATTTATGGAACGATGAACAAAGTTATAAAGGTGATATTCCGAGTTCTAACAAAGGTATCCTCACAGTTTACCGAATGTTCAGACCTATAGGGCATACTCACATAAACACCCATAAAAAATTGCACTTCATAGCGACTCCGTATTTCACGAACACATGGCAAAGCAATATATTATTTAAAGACTATGGATCCATGAAAGAAAATGATCGAATTAGAAAATATGAAAGGTATATACAAGAAGACCAACAAAAGGACATGTCGTCAGGGTATGATTACTTATTGAATAGCGAAAATCTATATCAATTGGATAAAATTGAAGAATATTAAAAATACGGTTTCCCGTCATAAGGAAATAAATAATAAAATAAGAATAACTAAACATGTAAATACTGCTAATAAAAACAGAACATTGCAATGCAGATTAAGACAAAAATTATGTTTATATCTGCCATGGTTTCCCTGACATACCATGCCGCCCAACAGGTCGAAAAGCAAAAAATACTGCTTCACGAAAAAGTCAAGAAACAATTAACGTCTTACTAATATTTTAACAATATGAAAAAACTGAATATAAATAAATTGAGTGAATATCCTGTAGTGAATATAGAAGAGCAGACTTCTCTTAAAGGAGGAGTTAGCCAAGATGAGTTTTTTAGAATGTTAGAGAATAACACTTGGCAAGGCGGTTATGTTGATGGTTATGGTTATGCAGCCCCGGCTGTAACAATCTATGGAACTTCTTGGAACGAAACCGGGAGATGGGATATAGACGGATGCCCGGCCTGCGGTAACGGATCAAGACAAGGATGGAACACAAATCAAACTGCCGCTGAGGACAATCTAGTAACAAGATTAACTCACTTCTTTTTCCATAAGCACGCTTATTACGGAGACAAGTAATCATTAATATAGCAACAGCTTGCAGTTATTCTATGACCTTAAAGTTAAGATTATCTGCAAGCAAAATTTTTAAATCCCATGAAAAAAGTACATCTCTTTTTATCTTTGATGGTTGTTATTCTTACGTATCCCTTAATTAGTCTTTTAATAGTATTAATTATTGGAAACTTAGTGCAGAATCCAACCCTTTGGTCACATCCCATCACTCTATTATCCCTCGTTATATTTATTTTATTATTCAGAAAGAGCATTCAGTTTCGCCAATCTTTTAACATCAAAATTTCCATAAAAACAATTATTTCAATTTTTATCTTAAGTATATCCATGTATATAGTTATAGGATTTATAGATTTCATTTCCAAAGATATATCATTAATAAAAAAAGAATTTTTCACGTTTCCAAGATTGATATACGGTTTAGTTTTAATTCCTGTTTTGGAGGAGATAAGTTGCAGAATTATTATTATCAATAAATTCAAAGATAAATTAAATCAATGGATTATAATTATAATGACCGCATTGTATTTTGGTATGCTACATGCAGGCAGTATATATACGGTTATTGGTTTATCATGCTTTGGATTTGTATTAGCATATTTATATATCAAATCAGGAAATGGGCTTCTTCTTATACTATGTCATTTCTTTTACAATACTATTAATTTCTGTTCATATAGTATTTTTTGGTCTGTTACATCAAAAGCCTCAAATTATATATACAATCCTATACATTACATTATAGTTGCTATTTCAATCATGTATATTATTTATTTTTTTCTTAAAAAGAAATACGTTTAAAGAAAGAACAAATACACATAAGCCAAGAACAAATTTAACTGTATATTAACTACTTTCTATTTAATAGGAGACAATATAAATTACAAAGATCATTATATAAATTATTATATCCATACTTATATTTAGGTATAAGAAAATTATATAACCCAGTTCCAAACTTTACCGAGAAAATAATCAGAAGGAATATTTATAAAAAAGGAAAAACCATCTGCAAATCTCGAAAAAGAAAATCCAAAGAACAACTATGAGAATAAACTTTCCATCTTACATTCAACATGACCAAATGGATTGTGGACCAGCCTGTCTGAAGATTATAGCCCAAAATTATGGCAAGAGATTTTCATTGAAATATTTGAGGGATCGCTGTTATGCAACTCGCGAAGGCGTATCATTGTTCGACATTGGCCGGGCAGCAGAAGAGATTGGTTTCCGAACACTGGCTATCAAAGTTACATTCGAAGATTTAATAGAGAAGATGCCATTGCCATTAATTGTACACTGGAAACAAAGTCATTTCGTAGTAGTCCATAAAATCACGAATAGAAAAGTTTATATATCAGATCCTGCACAAGGACTTACCCATTACAACCATAAAGAATTTAGGGAAGCGTGGGAGATGTGCAACGGACTTGGAACCATCATGATATTAGAAACGACTCCCGAATTTCACAACATGAACGAAATGGAAACCCGAGCCTCTTTCAGCCATTTTATGAAATATCTGAAACCTCATCACCGATATTTAGGACAAGTTATAGTAGGTATGGTTGCAGGGATATTGATCGGGCTACTTTCCCCTTTCATATCCCAATCCATTGTAGATTTCGGCATTGGGTCCGGTAATATCCAATTTGTGAACACCATGCTGATAGCAGGTATGATTTTGGCATTTAGTTCAATGGCATCTGACTTTATCCAAAGCCGCCTTATGCTGTATGTGTCAGAGCGGATTAACATGGGAATGGTCAGTGATTTCCTCCGCAAAACCATGAGTTTACCCATTACTTTTTTTGAGCGTAAAATGGTTAGCGACTTACTAACCCGAATAGATGACCACGGACGTATACAGTCATTTATCATGTCCACTTTTCTGGGAATCTTCATCAATATCCTACTCTTTGTCATCTACAGCCTGCTTATGCTCTATTACGAAAGTAATATGTTTCTTGTATTTATGATCGGTAACACAGTTTATACCGGATGGATATTTCTTTTTCTAAAGCAACGAAAGAAACTAGATAATCAACTATTCGGATGCAGGGCCACTAATCAGAACGATCTATTGGAATTATTAGAAAATGTGAACGAAATAAAGATAAATAATATCGCGAACAAACGAAGATGGAAATGGGAACTCAGCCGCTTTAAAATTTATGGTTTGCGGGTAAAAAACATGAATCTCGACCAGATAGAAGCGACCGGAGCCTCTTTTATCATCCATTTACAAGGGCTTTTTATTACTTATATTGCGGCTCTAAATGTAATAGAAGGGACAATGACGCTAGGTATGATGATGGCAGCTCAGTACATATTAGGGCAACTGAATGCCCCCATAAAAAGTATGATTGGTTATGTACATTCCCTACAATTTGCCCGTATCAGCCTCAAACGTGTAAACGAGGTCATTTGGGAAGAAGAACCAGAAATATCTGAATCAAAAGTTTCTATTCCTATAGAAAAAGGCATTAAGGTGAAAGATTTAGATTTTTACTATAACCCTAATTTAAACAAAGTATTAGACAATATAAATTTAGAGATACCGGAGGGAAAGATTACAGCTATCGTAGGGGAAAGCGGAAGCGGTAAAACCACTTTACTAAAATTGTTACTCAGGTTTTATAAACCAACAAATGGTGAAATTGAAGTCGGAGGAGTGCCATTAGATAATATCGATTTATATCGTTGGCGTAATAGTTGCGGTGCCGTATTACAAGATGGTAAACTTTTTAATGACACTATCTTATATAATATCACATTGGAAGATGAAGAAATGAACGTAAATCAAAAACAACTAGTGAAAGCGATTCAACTGGCAAACGCAGAAAATTTCATTAATGCTCGCCCTTTAAAGCTATACACTCCACTTGGAACTAATGGTTCAGGATTAAGTCAAGGGCAAAAGCAACGTATACTAATAGCCAGGGCGATATACAAAAACCCAGACTTCATATTCCTGGATGAAGCGACAAACTCTCTTGACACGAATAATGAAAAACTGATTTCCAAAAATTTGGAAACCATCTTAGAAGGAAAAACCGCCATTGTAATAGCGCACCGATTAAGTACTGTAAAAAATGCCCATAATATAGTGGTCATGGAAAAGGGAAAAATTGTGGAACAAGGGACTCATCAAGAACTTATAAATTTAAAAGGAATATATTACGACCTAATCTCTAGTCAATTAGAGATTGGATAAAATGATACATCATGTCAAAAATTCAGTTACGCCAAGTCTATAGAGACCAGTTGTACAACTATCGTCCTACGTGGATATTAAGATGGGGAATAACCATTTTCTTCGTTTTTCTTTTACTGGTTATTTCCGTTTCCGGATTTATAAGATATCCAGATATTGTACCTGCTACAGTTGAAATTACAACCATAAATCCGCCAGCAAATCTAATTTCCAAAGTAAATGGAAAAATAGAGATCATATTCACAGAAGAAGGAGAAAGTATAACAAAAGGACAAGTCCTTGCCATATTAGAGTCACCAGCACAATGGAAAGATATGAAGATTTTAGATCATTACATTACAGTCCTAGAAAACACAATTGGAAAAGACAGTCTTTCAGTAATTCCCGAACCCGATTTTTTGCGCAATGATCTTGAATTAGGAGAAGTACAGGGACGCTATGCTGATCTTAAGCTCAATTATACTGAGCTATACAATTTTCTACATTCCGGACTATTTGAAGAAGAAATATTGTCATTACAAGAAAAAAAGCAGGCACAAAAGCAATTATTATTACAAGAGAATAGAAAGAGAGAACTTTTAAAAGCACAAATCAGATTTGCAGACAAAGAATATCAACGAGATTCCATTCTGTTTGTAAAGGAAGTCATTTCTGAAAGTGAAATAGAACAAAGACACCAAAACAGGCTCCAGTTCCAATCTTCACTTGTAGATATGGAAGTCAACATATTGAACATTAAATCCTCATTAAAACAACTACGCTCTGATCTAAAAAAAATAGAATTAAAGCATAACACCGACAGGCAGGAGCTAACAAATAAACTTCTACAAAGCACGCACTTATTAAAAGCGCAAACGGAAACTTGGAAACAAAATTATTTAATTACTACCCCTATAGATGGTAAAGTAAGTTTTACTACATATTGGAGTAAGAATCAAAACGTCAAATCAGGTGAGCTTATTTTTTCTGTTGTTCCCATTGATTCTATGACAACAAAAGCCAGACTACAATTTCCCATACAAAATTCGGGAAAGATAAAAGAAGGACAACAAGTCAACATCAAGTTACAAAATTATCCATACCAAGAGTTCGGAATGTTGGTGGGTCATCTATCCAAAATATCAGAAGTTCCTAATGAACTATTATATAGCGCAGACGTAGTTTTAGATAAAGGACTTATTACGTCTTACGGGAAAAGACTTCCTAAAGTGCAACAACTGAAAGGAGATGCTGAAATCCTAACAGACGATTTGAGTTTATTAATGCGTTTTTTCAATCCATTACGGGCCATTTTTGATCACAGATTAAGAAAACATAATCAATAAGACACCTTAACACAAAAAATAAATCTATATTTTAATTTCCCGATTAAACCTTTTCCCACCCTCTTAGTCTAATCTTAGAACGGACATATACTAATACTAAGACATGGATAAAAAGGTTAAATGGGGCATCATCACATTGATTGGTGCCGGACTGATAGGCTGGGGTATCTACTCTCAGCTTCCTAAAGCAAATGAAGAGTTGGCAGCAGCCGACAAAGTGATGGCTGGCAAGCAGATCAACAAAAGAGTTCTGAATGTAAATGCCAAGATCATAAAGCCACAATTGCTGACAGATCAGATTCAAATTAGCGGCAGCTTGATGCCTGATGAAGAAGTGGATCTTTCTTTCGAGACTTCGGGAAAGATCGTTGAAATCAACTTTGACGAAGGCAGTGCCGTAAAAAAAGGACAGCTATTGGCGAAAGTAAACGACCGTCAGTTGCAGGCTCAGTTGCAACGCCTCGTAGCTCAGTTAAAACTTGCCGAAGATCGTGTATTCCGTCAGAACGCTCTGCTTGAACGGGACGCTGTCAGTAAAGAAGCCTACGAACAAGTAAAAACGGAACTGGCTACCCTCAATGCGGACATCGACCTGGTGAAAGCTAACATTGCCATGACCGAACTTCGCGCTCCTTTTGACGGAGTAATCGGGCTCCGGCAAGTCAGTGTCGGTTCATATGCCTCACCAACCACTATCGTAGCCAAACTGACGAAAATTATTCCTTTGAAAATAGAATTTTCCGTACCAGAACGTTATGCAAGCCAGGTAAAGAAAGGCACCAACCTCAACTTCGAACTGGAAGGTAAATTAAGTTCTTTCCCGGCAAAAGTATACGCAACCGAGTCAAGAATCGACCAGTCTACCCGTACGCTGACCGTTCGTGCCCTATATGCCAACAGTAACGGCGCACTGCTCCCGGGACGCTACGCCAGCATTCAGCTGAAAAAAGAAGAAATCCCAAATGCCATTGCCATCCCATCCGAAGCGATTGTACCGGAAATGGGTAAGGATAAAGTATTCCTCTATAAATCGGGCAAGGCTGAACCGGTAGAAATAACCGCAGGCATTCGTACCGAAGCTGAAGTGCAGGTAATAAAAGGTCTGCAGATGGGTGATACCATCATCACTTCGGGAACCCTTCAACTCCGTACAGGATTACCTGTCACACTGGATAATATCAATTAACTCCCGACCGCCTTATGAATATATCCGAATTAAGCATACGACGGCCGGTACTCTCAACGGTATTGACCATCATCATTTTACTCTTTGGACTGATCGGGTACAACTACCTGGGTGTCCGAGAGTATCCGTCTGTAGATAATCCTATAATCTCAGTATCCTGCTCCTATCCGGGTGCTAATGCCGATGTAATCGAGAATCAGATTACCGAACCCCTGGAACAGAACATCAATGGTATTCCGGGTATCCGTTCGCTGTCCAGCGTCAGCCAGCAGGGACAAAGCCGTATCACGGTAGAGTTCGAGCTGTCCGTCGATCTGGAAACAGCAGCCAATGACGTACGCGACAAAGTATCCCGTGCCCAGCGCTACCTGCCGCGCGACTGTGACCCTCCTACTGTTTCGAAAGCGGATGCCGATGCTACTCCTATCCTGATGGTAGCTCTGCAAAGTGACAAACGCTCCTTGCTGGAACTCAGTGAAATTGCCGACCTGACCGTAAAAGAGCAATTACAAACCATCTCCGACGTAAGTAGCGTTTCCATTTGGGGAGAAAAGCGCTACTCCATGCGCTTATGGCTCGATCCTATCAAGATGTCGGGTTATGGGATCACCCCTATCGACGTAAAGAATGCAGTAGACAAAGAAAATGTCGAACTTCCTTCGGGCAGTATCGAAGGAAATACGACAGAGCTCACCATCCGTACCTTGGGGTTGATGCACACCGCAGAAGAATTCAATAACCTGATCATCAAAGAAGAGAACGACCGTATTATCCGTTTCAGTGACATAGGCCGCGCCGAACTGGGGCCGGCCGATATCAAAAGTTATATGAAGATGAACGGAGTACCGATGGTAGGTATCGTCGTAATCCCACAACCCGGTGCCAATCATATCAAGATAGCCGACGCAGTGTACGAACGCATGGAGAAGATGCAGAAAGACCTTCCCGAAGACGTGAAGTATTCTTACGGATTCGATAACACCAAGTTTATCCGTGCATCCATCTATGAGGTAAAAGAGACGGTTTATGTAGCCTTCATCCTGGTTATCATCATTATTTTCCTTTTCCTGCGCGACTGGCGGGTGACGCTGGTTCCCTGTATCGTAATCCCGGTATCACTGATCGGTGCTTTCTTCGTCATGTATCTGGCGGACTTCTCCATCAATGTACTCTCCATGCTGGCGGTCGTGTTGGCGGTAGGTCTGGTGGTAGACGACGCTATTGTGATGACCGAAAACATCTATGTACGCATAGAGAAAGGTATGCCTCCGAAAGAAGCCGGCATCGAAGGAGCAAAAGAGATTTTCTTTGCCGTCATCTCCACCACCATTACACTGGTGGCCGTGTTCTTCCCCATCGTCTTTATGGAGGGTATGACAGGACGTCTGTTCCGTGAATTCAGTATTGTAGTTTCCGGATCGGTGATTATCTCTTCATTCGCAGCCCTGACCTTTACTCCGATGCTTGCCACCAAACTGTTGGTAAAACGGGAAAAACAAAACTGGTTCTATATGAAAACAGAACCCTTCTTCGAAGGAATGAACCGTCTGTACAGTCGTTCACTGGCTGCTTTCCTCAACAAGCGCTGGATTTCCTTACCTTTTGTAGCCATCACAATCGGTATCATCGCTTTCTTATGGAACCACATTCCTGCAGAAATGGCTCCGCTGGAAGACCGCTCACAAATAAGTATCAACACCCGTGGTGCTGAAGGTGTGACATACGAGTACATTCGTGACTATACGGAAGACATAAACGATCTGGTAGACTCGATCGTACCGGATGCAGAGTCGGTAACAGCCCGTGTATCGAGTGGTAGCGGTAATGTACGCATCACGCTGAAAGATATGAAGGATCGTGACTATACACAGATGGACATTGCCGAAAAGCTATCGGCGGCAGTACAGAAAAAGACGATGGCGCGCTCGTTCGTCCAGCAGTCGTCTTCTTTTGGCGGACGGCGTGGCGGCATGCCCGTACAATATGTGTTGCAGGCTACCAATATCGAGAAACTACAGGAAGTACTGCCTAAGTTCATGGCCAAGGTATACGAAAATCCGGTATTCCAGATGGCGGACGTAGACCTGAAATTCAGCAAACCGGAGGCACGTATCAATATCAACCGCGATAAAGCCAGTATAATGGGGGTAAGTACCCGCAACATTGCCCAAACCCTGCAATACGGATTGAGCGGACAGCGTATGGGATACTTCTATATGAACGGTAAGCAATATGAAATCTTAGGAGAAATCAACCGTCAACAACGCAATACGCCTGCCAACCTGAAAGCAATCTACATCCGCAGTGACAAAGGAGACATGGTACAGCTTGACAATCTGATCGAGTTGACCGACGGCATCGCACCTCCCAAGCTGTATCGTTACAACCGTTTCGTGTCGGCTACTGTTTCCGCCGGACTGGCGGAAGGCAAGACCATCGGACAGGGACTGGACGAGATGGACAAGATAGCCAAAGAGACTTTGGACGACACGTTCCGTACGGCACTGACCGGTGATTCGAAGGAGTACCGTGAAAGTTCTTCAAGCCTGATGTTTGCCTTTATCCTGGCCATTGTGCTGATTTACCTGATCCTGGCGGCACAGTTCGAAAGTTTCAAGGATCCGCTGATCATCATGCTGACTGTACCTCTGGCCATCGCCGGTGCACTGGTATTCATGTACTTCGGCGGTATCACGATGAACATCTTCAGTCAGATCGGCATTATTATGCTGATCGGCCTGGTAGCCAAGAACGGTATCCTGATCGTGGAGTTTGCCAATCAGAAACAGGAAACAGGTGAAGACAAACTGACAGCTATCAAGGATGCGGCATTGCAACGTCTGCGTCCCATCCTGATGACAAGTGCTTCTACCATCTTAGGATTGATCCCGCTGGCGTTCGCCTCAGGTGAAGGTTGTAACCAGCGCATTGCAATGGGTACGGCTGTTGTGGGAGGTATGTTGGTATCTACCTTGCTGACTATGTACATCGTACCCGCTATTTACAGTTATATTTCGACGAACCGAAGTAATAAATTAAAGAGAGAATGAAACAGATTGCCCTATTTATCATAGCATTGTGCTGCACCCCTTTGGGTCTGCAAGCACAACAGCCACAAATTTATACTCTAAAATCCTGCCTGGAGTACGGCCTCCAGAATAATTATTCCCTGCAAATAGTCCGTAACGAAGAGCAAGTAAGCAAAAATAACGCTACGCCGGGTAATGCCGGCTACCTGCCTACCCTCGACCTAACGGCCGGTTATACAGGAACTGTGGACAATACCAACACCAAGGTCCGGGCTACCGGGGAGTCGGTAAAAGAAAACGGTGTCTTCGACCAGACCGTTAACGTGGGGCTGAACCTGAACTGGACTATCTTCGACGGCTTCAACATCACTGCCAATTATCAAAAGCTGAAAGAGTTGGAACGACAGGGAGAAACCAATACCCGTATTGCCATCGAAGACCTGATAGCTAACCTTGCAGCCGAATACTACAATTACGTTCAACAGAAAATCCGCCTTCAGAACTTCCGCTACGCCGTATCCTTGTCAAAAGAACGCCTGCGAATCGTGGAAGAACGTTATCACATCGGTAACTTCTCCCGCCTGGACTATCAACAGGCCAAAGTAGACTTCAATGCTGACAGTGCCAAGTATATGAAGCAACAGGAATTGCTGCATACGTCGCGCATCCAGCTGAACGAACTGATGGCCAATGAAGATGTGGACCAGCCGATTGTGATAGAAGACAGTATCATTAAAGTTAACGCAGGACTCCGGTTCGAAGAATTATGGAACGCCACTCTACTGACCAACGCTTCATTGCTGAAAGCCGAACAGAACAATACACTCGCCATGCTGGACTATAAAAAGGTAAACTCGCGTAACTACCCATACCTCAAAATGAATACCGGATATGGCTATACCTTTAATAAATACGACATTGCCTCCAATAGCCAAAGAGGCAATCTGGGCGCCAACTTCGGGGTAACAATCGGATTCAATATCTTCGACGGAAACCGCCGTCGCGAAAAGAACAACGCACGTATCGCCATCAAAAACGCCCGTCTGCAACGGGAGCAGCTGGAACAAGGACTGAAAGCGGACCTTAGCAATCTGTGGCAAGCCTACCAGAATAATCTGCAAATGCTGAAACTGGAACGGCAAAACCTGGTGGCTGCCAAAGAGAATCACGAGATAGCCATGGAACGATATATGTTAGGAAACCTTTCGGGTATCGAAATGCGTGAAGCACAGAAGAGTCTGCTGGATGCGGAAGAGCGAATTCTATCTGCCGAATATGACACTAAGTTATGCGAAATCTCCCTGCTACAGATCAGTGGGAAAATAACAAAATATCTGGACTAAACGTACACTTTGCCCTTCTCCTTACAACATTCGGGGGTGTGTCAAAACTTACCACAGAGGGAAAGACTTTTGACACACCCCCACCTTTTAAACCGACGGAACTGTTTGTTTTAATACAAAAGAAGCCTTGTATCGCCCGTTCAGATTGCTTATCTTTGCAGCCAATCCAATCACAAGAGTACGGCGGGCAAACCAAGCGATATTTCCCACGACTCTTTGTGTACCACGTACAACTAAGTAAAAAAAGAAACAGAAAGATGGGATTATTCATAAAGAAACCCTTTGAAGCCCTGTTGGCAGAGGCCAATGCGTCAGGAAGTAAATCATTGAAACGAGTATTAGGTCCCTGGAGTCTGGTAGCACTGGGTGTCGGTGTCATTATCGGAGCAGGACTCTTCTCAATCACCGGAACCGTAGCAACAGGCTATACAGGACCGGCCATTACACTTTCATTTGCCATTGCCGCACTGGGATGCTGTTTTGCAGGACTCTGCTATGCGGAATTTGCTTCCATGATTCCGGTTGCCGGAAGTGCCTATACCTACTCATATGCCACCATGGGCGAACTGATTGCCTGGATCATCGGTTGGGACCTTGTCCTTGAATATACAGTAGCGGCTACCACTGTCAGTATCAGTTGGAGCAGATACCTCGTGGTCTTCCTTGAAGGGCTCAACATACATCTTCCGCAAGCACTAACCGCCTGCCCGTGGGATGGAGGAATCGTCAATATCCCTGCATTCCTGATCGTGGTACTGATGAGTATCTTCCTGATTCGCGGTACGGAAGGCAGTTCCATCTTTAACGGTATCGTAGTATTCCTCAAAGTATCGGTGATCGCTATTTTTGTCGTATTGGGCTGGAAATATATCAATGCGGATAACTATACTCCATACATTCCCGCCAATACAGGCACACTTGGAGAGTATGGGATTTCGGGTGTCTTACGCGGGGCAGCTATTGTCTTTTTTGCTTTTTTAGGATTCGATGCCGTCAGTACGGCCGCCCAGGAAACAAAGAACCCGAAACGAAATATGCCGATCGGTATCCTGGTATCACTCCTTGTTTGTACTGTGCTCTATATGTTGTTTGCCCACGTAATGACGGGAGTTGCCCACTACACTGAGTTTAGCGGACAGCAGGGCATTGCACCGGTAGCTATTGCCATCGAACACATGGGGCATACCGATGCGGCAGGCATCATCCATCCGGACTATCCCTGGTTGAACCGTGCTATCGTTCTTGCCATCCTGTTCGGTTACTGTTCTGTAATTATGGTCACTTTATTGGGACAAAGCCGCGTCTTCCTGAGTATGAGCCATGACGGACTGCTCCCTCCATTCTTCTCGCACATCAATGAAAAGTTTCGCACACCGGCACGCAGCAATCTCCTGTTTATGCTGATAGTAGGTTTATTGGCTGCATTCGTCCCGGCACGCCTTGCAGGAGAGATGACCAGCATCGGCACACTGATGGCTTTCACACTGGTATGTGCCGCCGTATTGGTAGTACGAAAGACCATGCCGGATATCCCCCGTTCTTTTAAAACTCCGTTTGTGCCACTCGTCCCGATTTTAGGAATACTCACCTGCCTGTGCATGATGCTTTTCCTTCCCGCCGATACTTGGATACGTCTGGTATTGTGGATGCTCATCGGGTTGGATATTTACGTTGGCTATGGTATGAAGCACAGCAAACTGGAACAAGGCGTGAAAAACCGCCGGGGACAATCGGCACTGAACATGATCGGTATCGCACTGTCTGTGCTTTGTGTCATCACCGGGCTATGGCACCAGCAGACGGTGGGTTGGGACGAAAGTAAAGTATTGCTGATAATCTCGTTTGTTTTCGCATTTACGCATTGCGCATATTATATGATGCGTATCTGGAAAGGGACAGCGAAGCAAAAATAGTCTAAAAACGAGTTCACCACAGATTACACAGATTATTTATTACGTAGATAATCTGTGTAATCTGTGGTGAACTTTGCGATATACTATTCCACCGCTTGCATCACCCGCTTCGCTGTTTCAATGCAATCTCCTTCAGCCTCCGCCGAATAGGGATTAGTGGCTTTGGTCCAAGGTTCTTCCACTGCATAAAAATCAATTTTCTCCGGGGTTTTACCTTCCAGTTTCTGAGAGAGAGAATCGAAATAAAGCTTCCAACGCATATAATAGAAATCCTTCAGTAATCCGTTCCACTCTTTGTGAGCATAATCACGAAGTCCGCCATAATCGGCTGCATTCCGGTTGCCCCAGGTCGTAATCTGCACACGGGCATTCCACTCATACAAAGCCTTTTCTTCGGATGTACCACCCAACGTCCGCGCCTCTTCAATCCAATTTCCTACGCGAAACTCCGGGCGGGTACCCAACAACTGATCCTGCAACAGAATCAGGTTCAGGAACTTCTGAGAAGCCATTCCGAAGAGTTCTTTATCACCACTCCGGTAAGCAGCGGTAACCGCCTTCTGCATCAGCCTGCCCTTCTCTGCGAGTGCCTGCCGAACGATATCCACCAGATCGTACTCAAAATTATTGTTTCCTTTATAACGATCGGCCACAGATACCATCAGGCGTGCAGCCTCAATCACATCTTGCGGACAGTAGTAATCTTTCATTTCCGACCAGCTGGACACCTGGTACACATCTTCCGCCGGACGTGCACAGAATACGGATTCGTGTGTACCTTGCTGCGTCAGGTTCTTCGGTGAGTTATAAATGGAGTTCGCCAGTTTGGTCCAGGCAGCCTGTACCACCGGATCATCTGCACCGTAACGTGCTTTCACATACTCCTTCAACCATTCCTCTTTCGTAAACCGCTCTGCACGCCAAGGCAGTTCCATCACCAGTTCGTACATCACAGGATTATTCTCTATCCCCTCAGGGGTCATCCCCACACCTTTAAGTGTAGAACCTGCGTGCGGATCGGCTTTAGCGAGATAAAAATTATCGATCACATTATCCATCTTTCCGTGCAGTCCGACATTACCACCGTAGTTCAGCAACATACAGTATACCCAGTCGTGCTGTCCATATCCGTTTTTGCGATACCATTCGGAAGTGGAATCTCCCCACTGCGGACGGCATTCACTGGTCAGGTCGAGTATAAGCAAGTCACCGGCCCCCAGATTCTCAATCATCTTCGGACGTGGATTTGCCTGCCATGCCTGCGCCACCCAAACCGCTTTCGGATTGGCCTTCTTCATGGCTTTCATCACAGCCTTACCTGCCGCATCGAGATCCACGCCTGCCGTATTGCCTCCTTCATGGAAGGGGTCCATGGAGTAAAAGTCAGCTTTCCCGTATAGTTTCTCAAGCTCTTTATAGTAGAGAGAAGAGATTTCCTCAAAACGCGGGTCGCTTGGTTGCAGAAATGCCGGACGGCGATAGCCACACCATGTTCCCGGATCGGATACGTTCAATCCGAGTTTCTCTTTCGCATTATGGGGCACCATGCCGCAATAACCCGGAAGGACCGGTTCGATGCCGTATTCACGCATACGCTTCAGGATTTTCTTCTGTAAAGCAATCTGCTGTGTATACCAGCTATCCGGATTAGGTCCGCCCCAGCCTTCAAGGTTATTCATCAGCCACCAGGCAAAAAAGCCCGGACCGGATATGAACTCATTTATTTCGGTTTTGGTATATCCCAACTTATCAAGCACGTTATACCACACAGCCTCTGCCCCGGTCACAGCCAAAGGGATATTGATGCCGTGCAGAGCCATCCAGTCTATTTCTTTCTCCCATCGGTCCCAATCCCAGAAAGCCATGGAATAAGAAAAAGTACAATAGTTCAAATCATAACGGTAAGGCAGGGTCGTTTCTCTCCGTTCTTTTTTTGTCACCGGAGGAAGCACAGCCGGCAGTTTTGCCTGCATTCCGTTCCAGGAAAGGTGGATACCGGCATAATACTTCAGATACCAATTCAACCCGGTAGCGATACTCACGTAATTGTTTCCACGGATAACGACTTTATCACCCTTCTGATCGAGTTCAAAAAAGTCGGTACCGGACTTCACTTGCTCGATAATAAACTTCTTCGAAGCTCCTTTGTCTATGCGCTCCAACAAGCCGGTCACCGGAGCAGCCATTGTCAAAGAAGTAACACAAAGTAAGATTGTTAATAGTATTGATTTACGATTCATAAATAATATGCTTTAATTACTGTTTTATCCCATAATCCATTTCGCCTTCTTGCCCAGCACACGATAGACAGCCCATACGATCAGCCACGAAACACCAAATGCCATGACAGACGCCACCGGTATCTGAATGCCCAGAGGCACACCCAACGTACGTACCAACAGTACGGAAGGACCGGTAAAGAAATAGTGTATCATATAGATACCGAAACCACACAAAGTGAGATTGGCAAGCGCTTTCTTGATTCCCTCCGAACGGAAGTTAACCTTTTTGCAAAGCATAAACACCGGGATGGTCATCATCACAACATTCAGCGAACAGTAAGTGAAGAAGAGTTCGAGCATCTCGTCGCTGTATTCCGGCAAAGCCGTGATGTAACGGAAGCCAAAGAAGGTAACGGCATATCCTATCACAAACATTGGCAGACCGATTGCCAGAATCTTACCCAACGTCCAGTCAAGGTTACGCAGATAGTGTCCTAATAACAGATAGCCATTGAAACCGGCAAAGTAATAAAACATGCCGAACGCATTCCATGAACAGGTTCCCCAAAGATATTGCGCTACAAACTGATTGTAGTACGGCAATAACAGAGTGACAGCCCATGCACCGAGAAACCACAACTTCGCCTTATCCGATGCTTTCTCCACCCAGGCAGAGAAGACGGGAAGATAAAGATACAAGCCGATCAAGAGGTAAATATACCACATGTGTACATCTACAATGGAGAAATTAAAAGGAATCTGAGCAATGTAATCCAAAGAGATGGACAGCGACTGGCGCATCACTTCCTCCCCCGAGTAAGGGAAAAAGTCGAGAATAATTTCGGGCTTGATGCCCAACAGACCGGTAATCCAGGGGAAAAGGTTGTAGATGACCGACCAGATGAGGAATGGCCATAAAACACGGGGGATACGTTTCTTATAAAAGACAGAGACTTCGCCGCGCACCGGCAGAAGCAGGGCTCCGGTAATCATCACGAACAGCGGTACGCAAGGACGAAGCAATGCTCCGTAGATGGCACCCCAAAGTTTGATTTCGTCAATATTAGGGGCAGTGCCCGGATAAAAGTTGAAAGGGTCCGTGCAGTGGCAACAGACAACGGTAAACATGGCAACGAAACGGACAACGTCCAGCCAGACAATGTGTTGAGGATTTTTCTGTAGTTCCATCGGGGAATTGTTTTTACTGATAATGATTAAGGTGTTTATAATAAGAAAGGCATCTGTATAACACAGCATACAGACGCCTCTCACTCGAGTTAACATGATAAATAACCAATATTAATGACCACTCACCATATTCTTATTTGTTGCTGCAAGAGCCGCAACGGGGTTTAATTTGCTTGAAGAAGTCGTTGCCCTTGTCATCTACAAGAATAAATGCGGGGAAGTCTTCTACTTCGATCTTCCAGATAGCCTCCATACCCAATTCCGGATATTCCACACATTCGATGCTCTTGATATTGTTCTGGGCGAGGATAGCAGCCGGGCCACCGATTGAACCGAGGTAGAAGCCGCCATGTTTCTGGCAAGCATCAGTCACCTGCTGGCTACGGTTACCTTTTGCCAACATCACCATACTGCCTCCATGTTCCTGGAACAGGTTCACATAAGAGTCCATACGTCCGGCAGTAGTCGGTCCCATAGAACCGCAAGCCATACCGGCAGGAGTTTTGGCCGGACCGGCGTAGTAAATCGGATGATCTTTGATGTACTGAGGCAGATCTTCACCACGATCCAGACGTTCTTTCAGTTTGGCATGAGCGATGTCGCGACCTACGATAATCGTACCGTTCAGTGACAGGCGTGTAGCCACCGGATATTTAGTCAGCTCCTTCAGGATATCTGCCATCGGCTGGTTCAGGTTGATCTTTACAACATCACCTTCGCCTGCGTTACGCAGTTCTGCCGGAATCAGGCTACCCGGATTAGAATCGAGTTTCTCGATCCAGATACCGTCTTTATTGATCTTACATTTGATGTTACGGTCGGCAGAACAAGACACTCCCAAGCCCACCGGACAAGACGCACCGTGACGGGGCAGACGGATGATGCGTACATCGTGTGCCAGATACTTACCGCCGAACTGCGCACCCAAACCTATCTTTTGAGCTTCTGCAAGTACTTCTTTTTCCAGTTCTACATCGCGGAATGCACGACCATATTCGTTACCGGTAGTAGGCAACTCGTCATAATAGTGAGTAGAAGCCAGCTTCACGGTCAACAGGTTCTTCTCTGCCGAAGTACCTCCGATTACGAATGCAATATGATAAGGAGGACAAGCCGCCGTACCCAGTGTCTTCATCTTTTCAACCAGGAACGGAACCAGAGTACCCGGATTCAAGATCGCTTTTGTCTCCTGATACAGATATGTTTTGTTGGCAGAACCACCACCTTTGGTCACACACAGGAATTTGTACTCCATGCCTTCTGTAGCCTCGATATCGATCTGGGCAGGCAAGTTACACTTCGTGTTCACTTCGTCATACATATTGAGCGGAGCGTTCTGTGAGTAACGCAGGTTTTCTTCCGTATAGGTTTTGTAAACACCCAGTGAAAGAGCTTCTTCATCGCAATAGCCGGTCCAGACCTGCTGTCCTTTTTCACCATGAATGATGGCCGTACCGGTATCCTGACAGAAAGGAAGCACGCCTTTGGCAGCCACTTCAGCGTTGCGCAGGAAAGTCAATGCCACGTACTTGTCGTTATCACTTGCTTCCGGATCGCTCAGAATCTTTGCCACCTGCTCGTTGTGTGAGCGGCGAAGCATGAAAGATACGTCACGGAAAGCGGTATTGGCCATAGCTGTCAGACCTTCTTTCTGTACCTTCAGCACAGGTGTTCCTTCGAACTCGCTTACTGACACATAGTCTTTGGTAAGCAGATAATACTCGGTTTTATCTTCCCCATGTTCGAACATAGGTTGATACTTAAACGGAGGTGTTGCCATATCTCTTTATTTTATTACGTAATGTTAGTTAGTGAGGCAAAGGTAAGAATAGTTTTCCAAAGTATGAATAAAGTGGTGAATTTTGTCAAGAGCGGATTTACTTATTATTAACGTTCGGAGAGCGTTTCTACGAAGAAGAAGAGACCTCTCCGGAAGAAAGGCTCATTTCTGTGGAATGCAACCGTCTGTCCGGGCAAATGCAACCGTCTGTTTGGGCCGAAGCAAGGCTCTTCACATCACGGAGCAACGGTCTCGAGGGCATGGAGAGCCGGGGAAAGAGCAGAAAAGCCCCCGGCTCCGGGACACCGGGAGATAAGGGTACAAAAAAAGAGGAAGCTTTGCGGGCTTCCTCTTCTACTGCATTCTAATTTGAATATAAGTAATGAATCTGTTGACAAAGATACAACATCGGACAGGCAAAGTCAAGCATTCCGGGAATTATTTTAATCGTTTTCACGATACAGGGAATAGGCAGCCTGCAATATCTTGTTCTTCAAAAGCGGTGAATAATCCGGATGGCCGTCCAGGAAACGCACCACTTCTTCATAAGCCGGGCGACTGAGATGATTGCCCAACAAGGCCGAGGCCCAGTTTTTCGGAAAGAAAATATCTCCGGTGCGTTGTACTTCCTCCAGCACCTCGAGTCCCGGACGGATGTATTTCACCGATTGCTCCTCGCGCAACGGATGGTTCAGATAACGTATCACGGCAGCCGTCCAAGGCTCTATCCGCCGGTTTTCCGCTACAAGCAGGCTGTTGAACAAAGTATCGAGCCGTGCGGTATCGGATACGACCGCCCGTGAAATAAAATCGAACTGGCGCAGACGGTCCGGATCATCAATCCGTGCCCGTTGCGTACGTAATATCTGTTCACTTTCGGCAGGCAGGCGGATGGCAAGTTCGTAAGCCAAAGTCGTGTAATCCTGTTGGTTCAACCGTTTGTCCGATTGCTCCTGCCACAAGGCATAAAGTTCCTTCACCATAGGTTGTGAAGTCGCATTCTGCATAAAATAACGCAGCAACTGCACCCGGCACGAAGGCAACGGATGATTCCGGCTGATGGCGTAGACCCGCGCCTCAACCTCTGCTATCTGTGCCGGAGCTACCCGCCGCATGGCACCCGCCAAATAACCACTCACCGTAGACGCCACCAGAGCGTTCTTTTCTGCAGGAAGCCCTGCCAACAGGCTGTTTGTCCAGTCGTCCGCCGAAATATGTTTAGCCAGGTAATTCTCATAAAGTGTCATCAAGAGTGATTGGCGTGCCGTATCGTCTTTTACCTCCCACCAATGTGCCAACAGCCACTTCAAAGCAGATTCGTCGGGAACGAACAAGCCATAACCTCTGCCATCGGTATTGGGCAACACCAACGAAGGTACAAAAGGAAGCTGTATCCGAACCAAAGTATCTGTCATATTCACCCGCAACACCGAATCGCGCTCTCCGCAAAGAGTGACGGCAAAACGCTGCGGCCAAAGCAAACCACGGTTATAAGGATCACTCTGACGGACCTCCAATTCTTGTCCATCGATCCGGAAGTTCAGCGTAGGCATTCCTTTCCGGTTCACCCACACATCACTGAAAGTTGCCAAATCTTCGGACGCCTTGCCGTCTAAAATGCGAATCAGATCGTCCCAAGTGGCATTAGCGTACGAATAGGTTTTCAGATACTCCTGTATACCACTCCGGAAGTTGGCTTCACCCATCCTGTCAACCAGTTTCTCCATCATCACGGGAGCCTTGTTATAGATGATCTGCCCATAGATCAGCCCGGCATTACGCAGATTATCAAGTGGCTGCCGGATGGCATTTGTCCCCAAAGTACGGTCCTCGGTAAGAGAAGCGGCATTAAAAGTCTTGAGCTTATTCAGGGTATGATTGATCTCCGGAAATAAGGGTTCGACAATCCGGGCAGCAAAATAATTGGCAAAAACTTCCTTGGTCCATACATCGTCAAACCAATCCATCGTTACAAGATCGCCAAACCACATGTGAGAGGTCTCGTGCGCAATCAATTCCGCCCGGTTCAACTCCTCGTCCGGAGTGGGATGTTCGCTCAGGAAAATCCCGTTATCATTATATAAGGTAGCTCCTGTATGTTCCATTCCGCCAAACTGAAAACCGGGAAGAACGATGAAATCATATTTGGCAAACGGATATGCGATCCCTGTATACTCTTCAAGCCAGTGAAGTGATGCCATGACTTGTCTGAAAACAATATCCAACTGTGCTATTTTCTTAGGGTCAGTCTCACGATAATAGGCAGCGATAGTACGCCCGTCCTGAGTATACTCCTGTCGCTCCAATTTTCCGGCCACAAACGAAAAGAGATAAGTACTGAGTGGTTCGGTCGGTGCAAAACAAACGGTTTTACGGCCACCGGCTACTGTTTCACTCCGGACGTATGTGTTGGAAACAGCTTTCCAGTCGGCCGGAACCTCAAGCTTTAAAGTAAACTCGGCTTTTAGGTTGGGCTGCTCAAAGCAAGGGAAGACGGTACGGGCACGGTCGGGAACGAGCAACGTATAGAGGTATTCATCGTTCCTGTTCAGCGACTGATTGCCGGCAATGAAACGAATCTGTATGTCATTCGCCCCTTTCGCTGTCAGCGAAGCAGGCAGAATAATGTGTTCGTTCTCAAAGCGCACATCACTTACCGGTTTTCCATTGGCAATGACTTCTTTAATTTTTCCACGCTCCTCACGAAAATCAATCAGGACTTCCTGAGCGGCAGCAAGGTCGAAGCGCAAGGTGATATCACCGTCAATAGGTGTTTCCTTCTGCCGTGGAATGCTGAAACTGAGTTCATACTTCAAATTCTTAATCTCGGCTTTACGATGATCGGCAAGCTCTTTAGAAACACCGGCATCATAAAAACGAGGGTTCTTCTCTGCTGTCCGGCAACATTCGGTCAGCAGGAAGAACCCGATCATTCCAAATAAAATGTGTATTTTCATAGCAAATATATTGTAGCTCGTAATTCCGTCACGCCAGTTGCCCGATACGGTTAATCAGCTCCTCACCCAGAGCAGTCTTATCATCAATGTGTTGCAGCACGGCAGTGACAAACGGATTACTCTCAAAATCGCCACGTACCTGACCGAAATCCAGCTTCATTTCATCGCGTGAGCCGTCGGCACCAAAGCCCGTCATAGACGAAAGTGAGAATTCCTTGCGTGCGTCATCATACACCATGCGGTCCAGTCCGACCACTGCTTCACGCCAGGCACGGACGATAGCGATAACATCTTTTGCTGTAATGGTTTCGGGGTTCAGACCATAAAATTCCTGTATCTTATGGTAAGCCCACGTCCATTCGTAAGTATAATAGTTATCGTGCATCTCGGCAAAACGGGCATTCATACTCTTCAAACGATCGATCTCACCACTTTCGATACCGGTAATCAGTTTTTCCACTTCACTTTTCGGAGCAATCAAACCGGCAATATCCACCCACTCGCCTACTCCGATTTCGGTATCCGGTTTCAGACGCCGGCGTATCTCTTCATTATCTCTGAAGTTAATCCCCTCAAGACGCTTAATGATGGAATTACCAAGAAACTTATGGATAGCTATTTCGTAATAGCGTATGCCGCTATTCAGCGAAGAGTTCTTGATTTTTGCACTTTGGTAAGAATAGATCTCCGATGTCTCGCCGGACACCCGCTTCAGCTCTTTCAGTATAGAGCGCCCCTTGAACATCTTCTGGATAGTATATGGACTCAGAAGGTTGTAGTTTATATAGTCCAGACGGTTCGGGTCCGTACGTTTGTCACGCTTCGGCCACTTCTGGGCATCGCGGATAGTCCCGACACTGCGCAGATTGACTCCCGGCACCAGATAAGTCGTATTCTGCTGCTCGATCAGGTAAGAGAAAGGCAGGTTCGAGGTATCGGCATGATTCACATGACGCCCCATCACCAATGAAAAAGCCCCTACACGCGCCGGCCATAAAATGTATGAATCGGAAGTAGTCTTAGCTCCTCTTTCCAACGTCCCCTGATGAATCGGTCCCAGTTTATACATATGATTACTCTGGTTCGACCCCGAGCCGGCATTCATAAACGAAAACATACCGGCTATCAGCAAGGTAGACTTATGATGGGTTACGGTATACGGACCGGCAAAGATGGCACATGCTTCACCGTTCTCTCCCTGGCAGTTACTGAAAAACAGGGAATCGGAAGCGGAGTAGTTGTGTCCCAACTGACAGGCTTGCCCAACGAAGCAACGGGTCAGCATAGCTCCATCGTCCACATGAGAACCGGAGGAAATAATAAAGTCATCGCAAATGACACCATGCCCGATATGTACCGGAGCGGCTTCATTGCTGTTGATACTTCCGTTGTAAAGACGGCAGGTTCCGCAAATCCGGCAATAATCGCCAATACGCACATTCTTGATAGAACCGGTATTGAGAATCATCACATGGCTGCCGATGGTCCCCATCGCAGAAGCATGCTTGTTGGAGTAATAGTCAGTGATCGCCTTCATCCGGCTGATCAGTTCCGGACGGTGCCGGTAAAGAGCCAGAATATAAGCTTGATGAGCAGATAGTTTATCATTGATCAACACTTCGCGACCTCCCGTTTCGTTCAGCACGGCGGCCTCTACTCCATTACCGAACTGAGTCAGACCATCCACCAGAATAATATCTACATTCTCAATGAAAGTGTCGTTTCCTATCTCGTAGTTGGCAATGTAATTCTGGATATTCTCAATGCAACAGTTGTCGCCCACAATTACATTGTGCAAGGTGACATGCCTCAGCCCGGAATGTTTCCTGATTCCTCCCGGCAAGATAAAGTCCGAGTGGAAAACGCCCAGTTTCACCTCTCCCGAGAAACGGGTGTGATGCACAAATTCGGTTGTGAACTCTTCAGCGACCGCAACATGGTTCCAGTCATCAGCCAGACACGACTGGCTCTTCAACTGAAGAATTTCATCTTCAGTCAGTCTACGGTAAGTCTTTCCCATAATCCTCTTATTACAAACTACAAGTTACTCTTCGTCGTCGTAGGTCTGATAGAGAAAGTCGTTATAGGGATACTTCTGCACGTGCAATTCTTTCACTCGCTGATAAACCACACTCTTCAGTTCGTCTATATTGATTTTCTCACGGGCGGAGATGAACAGACAGTTATCTTCCATCTTAGCCATCCATGTTTTCATCAGTTCTTCGAGTGTCAAGTTCTCCTTTGTTTTGGGGGTAAGGTCGTCCGGCGCCTTTTCTACATAGGTATAGGCGTCTATCTTATTAAATATTAAAATCATTGGTTTTCCACCTCCACCGATGTCGGCCAGTGTTTTATTCACCACCTCTATCTGCTCTTCAAATCCTGGATGCGAAATGTCCACAACATGAACCAGCAGATCGGCCTCACGTACTTCGTCGAGGGTAGACTTAAAGGAATCCACCAGGTCAGTAGGTAACTTACGGATGAACCCGACCGTATCGGAAAGCAAGAAAGGCAAATTATCGATAATCACCTTGCGTACCGTCGTATCGAGTGTGGCAAACAACTTGTTTTCAGCAAAGACTTCACTCTTCGCCAACAGATTCATCATGGTCGATTTGCCCACATTGGTGTAACCTACCAAAGCTACACGGATCATGCGTCCGCGGTTCTTACGTTGGGTAAACTTCTGCTTATCTATTTCGGCGAGACGCTCCTTAAGCAGTGACATACGGTTAAGGATGATACGGCGGTCCATCTCCAACTGAGTTTCACCCGGGCCACGAAGACCTACCGAACCTCCTTTACCACTTCCGGAACCACCACCCTGACGTTCAAGGTGAGTCCAGAGACGTTGCAAACGGGGCAACATGTATTTATATTGCGCCAATTCTACCTGAGTCTTGGCATTAGCCGTCTGGGCACGCATGGCAAATATATCAAGAATCAGTGAAGTACGGTCCAGTATCTTCACTTGCAGTTCAGCTTCGATGTTACGTATCTGCTTGGCCGAGAGTTCGTCATCAAAGATGACCATTCCCACTTCCCGGTCCTCTTCAGCCTCTGTTCTTATATATTCTTTAATTTCTTCCAGTTTTCCTTTTCCCACATAAGTCACCGAGTTAGCCGTCGGCAACTTCTGCGTAAACCTTTTCACCACTTCCGCCCCGGCTGTCTCAGCCAGAAATGCCAGCTCGTCCAGATATTCATTGGTCTTGCGTTCATCCTGTGTCTGAGTGATGAGACCTACCAGAACAGCAGTTTCGACTTTGGCTTCGGATATTACAAATTCTTTCATTCTACTTTATACCTTATTATAATATGGCGGCAAATATAGCTATTTTCGTAACATACTAAAAGAAAAAATCGCCCAAGTGTTTCTACCTGAGCGATTCTTTATTATTTATTGACTATTTATTTATTAATATCTTTATTCAGCAGCAACTCAACCTGAGGTATCGGCCAAGTATATTTTTCATCGGACGGACCCACATTAATTGTTTCATTCGCACCCACCTTAATGAAACGTTCCCCACGTCTCATAATATCAATACCACGGATACCCTCGCCTATAAACTCAAGGCGTTTCTCGTTGTAAATCGCTTCTTTCAGTGCATCACCCGTTAAGTTATCGATCTTCAACGGATCCGTAGCTGCATCTACCGAACGTCCTCTGACTTGTTTCAACAGGCTTTTGGCAGTAGCTTCACCTCCGGCCTTGTTGGCATAACATTCGGCAAGGTCGAGCAAAGTTTCGGCATAGCGGAAAATGGGCACCCACTGCAATTTAGTTTTTGCATCCGTAAACTTCAACAACAAGTCTTTCTCCCCTTTAAAGGCGATAATACGCTTGTCGGTAGCCAACGAATAATCAGGCTTTGACATAATTCCGCTTTTCGTATCAATCAACATGATCTTACCATCATAGTAATATTCTGCCAACGACTGCTGTGTATTTGGGATGTTGGTATCAGCCATCGGCAAAGAGAAGATGCTCTCCTGACTGAAATACGGGGCCTTATAAATCAATGTTACGTCTTCCGGCAAACTATATCCGGTCACTAACTCTCCGGCTGCAATGGCTTTGTCCCATTCGTTCATTGCCATATAAACTCTCATCTTAAGCATGTTGGCAGCGGCCTGAGTAGCATGTGTAACTCCTGCATAGGTATTCACTTCGGTATCCAATGCCGAAATATTTTCCAGATCAGACAGAATGTGGTCATAAATCTGCTTTACTGTAGAGCGAGGCATATTGTTATTTTCGGTTCCGGCCTCGGCAGTAAGACGCAACGGAACAGATTTTGCATCGGGATTTACAGAATATGGAGTCGGATACAAATTATTCAGATAATAGTATGCCAAAGCTCTGACAAACTTAGCTTCCTGCACATAGCGGTCATAATTCTCACCGGCAACTTCTTTGGCACCTTCAAGAGACTGAAGGAAAGTATTTACTTTATTGATGGCCAGATAAGCGTATGTCCAGGTGTCAGCATTCTCGGCATCCGTAATGCCCACATTCATATTATAGGTATTGAACAAAGTCACCAAGTTGTTGGAGATATTGATAACATCATCTCCCCTGTTGTCAAACACCATATAGGACTTACCTCCCATCAAAGACTTAGTCCCTGTGTTCTTGATTGCAGCATACAAGCCGTTCAGAGTAGCCTCTATTCGGGTAGGGCTTGTGAAAATATCGTTCTCGTTTACATATAATGGAGGCTCCTGATCGAGGAAGCTGCTGCTGCAACTACCTAAAAAGAGAGAAGCGCATAATGTCGAAAATATAATTATCTTTTTCATTGTAGTTTCTTTTATCTGTTAATATAAAACCATATTAGAATGTCAGGTTCACACCGATTGTATACGTGCGTGCCTGAGGCAAAGTATTCTTATCCGTACCACCGGCTAAAGTAGCACTTTCTACATTGGTAAGTGTTTCGGGATCCATGCCGCTGTATCCTGTAATCACAAACAGATTCTGAGCCTGAACATAGAGACGGAGCGCAGAGATTCCTACTGCTTTCGACCAGTTCTTTGTATTGAACGTATAGCCCAGTGACACATTCTTCAGACGCAAATAATCTCCTCTTTCCACTAAGTCGCTGATAGGCAATGCCGAACCATTAGAATAATTATCACCGTATATCGGCATAGGATACTCTGCATGAGTACGTTCCGGAGTCCAATACTTATTATAAACGTCTTTAGAGTTATTCCAGTAACGCATATCACTCACACTGGCTTTGGTTCCGTTATAAATCTTATTACCTCCCGAGAATTGGAAGAACAAAGAAAGATCGAAACCTTTATATTTAAAGTTATTGGTCCACCCACCGTACCAGGTAGGAAGTGTATTTCCACAATCGACAGGTTCAAAATCACCGGTATATTCTGTTCCGTCTTCATAGAACCACCCCCCTTTTTCAAACATCAGTAAGGTTCTGTCACCTTCCGGAGTGATAAACACTCTACGACCCGATTTGGGATCTACTCCGGCAGTCGGGTACAGATACAGACGTCCGATAGACTTTCCGGGTACTGTGATATTCGTAATTTCCAAACCGCCATTATCTCCTTTAAGAATATTCTCCACGCCATCAGCCAGTGAAATAACCTTATTCTTGTTAGTAGTGATGTTAAAGCTCGTTTCCCAAGTAAAATCACTGTTCTTTATCACATCGGCAGAAACGGTCAATTCAATACCGCTGTTCCTCATCTTTCCGGCATTAGTGGTAATTATATTGCCCGGGATACCTTTAGAAGGTGATTGGGGCACATCCAGAATCAAGTCGGAAGACTTCGTATAATAGTAGTCAAAGTCTACATTGATCCTATTCAGCAATCGGGCATTGAAGCCAATGCTATATTTCTCCGAAGACTCCCATTTCAAGTTCGGGTCAGCAATCTGAGCCAAACCATATGTACCATTTATACCATAATTATAACTTGAATAAAATGACTTTGAAGCATAATCGTAAATATCGGTGTTACCAACCACACCATAGCTTCCCTTTATTTTCAAGTCATCAACCACGTTGCGTAAAGGCTGGAAGAAAGCTTCTTCAGAGACACGCCATGCAGCAGAAACTCCTCCGAAGTTACCCCAACGATTCTTCTCACTCAAAGCAGAATAACCATCGCGACGGTAGTTAAGAGACACGATGTATTTAGAAGCGTAATCATAGTTGATACGTCCGAAATAAGAGACCATGGTATTGTTGGACAAGCTACCACCGGCAGTTGCCGAACCAAAAGGTCCCTGAAATACAATGAATTTATCATCCTGTAAATCTTTACGCTGTGCAGTCCAACGAGAGTTATTTCTCTCGGATGCCTCCGTACCGGCTAACAAATTAAAATTATTCTGTCCCAAAGAAAAGCTATAAGTTGCCGTATTTGTCCAGGTCCATCTGTTATTTTTGGTGTTATAAGCATTTGCCAGACCTTTACTGTTCACACCATCTCCATGCAATGGAGACCAGAAACGCTGTTCCTCGATACGGGCATAATCCACACCATATTGGGTTTTCAATGACAATCCCTTAACCGGAGTTGCCTCTGCATAAAATACACCAATGAAACGGGTTACATCAGAACTCAAACCATTGCCTAAAGATAAAATAGCCGCCGGATTAGAAAAAGTACTAAACACAGTATTTCCTCCATAACCCAGACCTTGAGCTAAATAATAAGGAGTACCATCTTCATTGTACATCGGTAAATTAGGGGCATTGATCAATGCCAGACGCGGGAACCCTCCAACGGCAAAGTTAGAACCTCTACGGGCAGCATCTACATAAGAAGTTGTCCCGGTTGTTACGTTGGTGTTCATTCCTACTTTTAACCAGTCAGTAGCCTGTACGTTAATGTTAGCCTTCACCCCTAAACGGTCATACTTGTCGCCTTTTACAATCCCCTCCTGAGTTGTATAGTTACCAGACAAATAATACCGCACTTTATCCGATCCGCCACTTACGGCAACAGAATGACTTTGTGACAATCCGTTCTGGAATGCAGCATCTTTCCAATCTGTATCTACATAGTTGCCATTGGCATCTTTCATCATATTGAATGCTTTGTTACCATAAGGAGAAACATAACCGGCAGTCAGTGACAATTCATCCGTCCCATAACGGTTCTTTACAGCCAAATTCTTAAAGTCCACGTATTCCTGGGCATTCATCATTTCATAAAAATCTGTCGCATTTGAGAAACCCACAAAACCATCATAGCTCACTTTGACTTTACCACTTTGACCTTGTTTAGTAGTAATCAAAATAACCCCATTCGCAGCACGCGAACCATACAATGCAGCCGCAGCCGCATCTTTCAAAACATCCATAGACACAATATCAGCAGGATTAATATCGGCCAATGCATTGGCATTAGCCAAATAAGAAAGGTTACCCGATTCAATGGGCACACCATCGACTACATATAAAGGAGAAGTTCCGGAAGTGATTGAGTTCACACCACGCACTCTCACAATCGGAGCCTGTCCTACACCGGCCGACGGAGTAGTGATACTGACACCCGATGCACGCCCTTGAAGCATCTGATCAAAACTTACACTCGGTACATCTTTCAAAGCATCTGCCTTTACAGAAGACACAGATGCAGTCACAGTACGTGCACTTTGTGTTCCATAAGCTACTACTACCACTTCGTCAAGTGCCTTAGAGTCAGTCTTTAATATCACTTTAATATTAGGTGCAATTGCTACCTCAGCAGTCTGCATACCGATATACGAAATCTGCAAAGTCTTTGCAGAACTTGGTATACCAGATAACGTAAATTTACCATTTAGATCAGTAATAACACCTACAGTGGTGCCCTTAGCTAATACAGAGGCTCCAACAACTGGTTGCCCATCTTCTTCAGAAATAACAACACCTGTTACCTTCTGAGTTTGGGCGGTTACTAGACCTATACCTATAAAAAGGCAAGTCAATAACAGCATTAATTTTCTTTTCATAAATTCTCTCTTAAAGTTTAACTTTACATTAATTGTTTCTTTACTCTAACAAAATGCAAATATATTAAGAAATATGAAACGAACAATTATTTCTATAAAAAAACCTTGCAAATATAACAAATCGTTATCTAAATACGCGATTTTATGTCTAATAACATAGAAATACGCCTTAAAAAACGTAAACGGGGTTTGTATTGCTAACATGCTGCAGGTACTAATAATATGCATTTTTGTCTATTTTTGTATATTCAAGGCTTAATATGAGCAAAAATAGTGCTCGTTTTTCTGTCAAGGAAGTTTTTATAAATACAAATTAGTCACTTTTAAAAAATACAAATTAGTTATTTCTATATAAAAATAGCAGGTTTTAGCAGATATTAAACCTTATTCAATTCTAATATTGAGTCTATGCACGTCTTATTTGTCCATAGTATTAATTAAAAATAAAGGAAATGGATAAAATTATTTACAGTTTAGTGTATAATAGAAAAAAGAGCCTGAACAAAAAAGGGATGGCGTTGGTACAGGTTGAGGCTTACTTAAACAGGAAGAAGAAATATTTTTCTACCAAGGTTTACTTGAGTCCTGACCAATGGGATTTCAAGAAAAGGATGGTTAAAAACCACCCTAATGCGGATGCTATCAATCACATGCTCTATGAGTTCATGGCAGAAATAGAGAAGAAAGAACTGGGATTGTGGCAACAGGGAAAACAAATTTCATTGGATTCACTAAAAAATTCAATGGAAAGTCAGGATGATGGAACTTCGTTTATTGCGTTCTTCCGCAACGAAATAGCCAAATCTTCATTGAAGGAGAGTACCAAACGTAACCATTTATCAACTTTGGAGTTATTGAGAGGCTATAAGAAAGATGTGTCATTCTCAGATCTGACATTTGAATTTATATCCTCATTTGATCATTACCTCCAGCAAAAAGGGTATCACACCAATACCATTGCGAAGCACATGAAACATTTGAAAAGACATATCAATGTAGCCATAAATAAAGAATATATGGAGATACAGAAATATGCCTTTAGAAAATATAAAATTAAAAGTATCGAAAACAGCCATACTCACCTTTCTCCAGAAGAATTAGGAAAGATTGAAAGTTTGGAATTGGATGGCCGGTTTATGAAACTGGAAAAGACAAAAGATGCTTTCCTCTTTTGTTGTTATGCAGGATTACGATATTCTGACTTCACCAACTTATCCCCTGAAAACATAGTGAAAATGCATCAGGAAACCTGGCTTATTTATAAATCTGTGAAAACGAATACGGAAGTGCGCCTTCCGCTTTATCTTTTATTTGAGGGAAAAGGAATAGAAGTCTTGAATAAATATCAGGATAATCTTGCTGATTTTTTTAAGCTTAGAGATAATTCAAATGTGAATAAGGAATTATTGATCATAGCAAAATTATCAGGGTTGAATAAACGTATTTCGTTCCATACCGCTCGCCATACCAATGCTACATTATTAATATACAGTGGAGTCAATATTACTACTGTACAAAAGCTATTGGGACATAAAAGCGTGAAGACAACTCAAGTTTATACTAATATAATGGACATAACTATTGTACGAGACTTAGAAAACCTTAATTCCGCAACACTATTATAAAATATTTTTTTTAAGTACCTGAGCAACAAAAAGTTGCTCAGGATTTTGCCATGTCAGAGGATTCACTTAACTTAGTGTTGCAAAAAAATAATCAAACAAAACCTCATCAGGCATGGCAAAAATACAAATAAAATCCGAGAAGCTCACTCCTTTTGGAGGAATATTTTCAATCATGGAGCAATTTGACTCCACATTGTCATCTGTAATCGACTCGACACTCGGTCTAAGGTGTAGCTCGTTCGGTTATCAGTACAGTGAAATCGTCCGTTCCCTCATGAGTATCTACTTCTGTGGTGGCTCATGCATTGAGGATGTCACTACTCATTTGATGAACCATCTCTCGCTCCATCCGACACTTCGTACTTGTAGTTCTGATACTATCCTCAGAGCGATAAAGGAACTGACGCAAGGAAACATCTCATACACATCAGATACGGGTAAGAACTACGATTTCAACACGGCTGACACACTCAATACCTTACTGCTCAATTGTATGTTTGCATCCGGCCAACTGAAAGAGGGCGAGATGTATGATGTTGATTTCGACCATCAGTTCATAGAGACTGAGAAGTATGATGCAAAGCCTACATACAAGAAGTTCCTTGGTTATCGCCCTGGCGTGGCGGTTATTGACGACTTGATTGTTGGCATTGAGAATAGCGATGGTAACACCAACGTTCGTTTTCATCAGAAGGACACGCTGAAGAGATTCTTTGAGAGATTTGAGCAGAACGGACTTACAATCAATCGTTTCAGAGCTGATTGTGGATCATGTTCCGAGGAAATCGTGGAGGAAATAGAGAAACACAGCAAATCCTTCTATATCCGCGCAAACCGCTGCAGTTCGCTCTACAATGACATCTTTGCTCTTAGAGGCTGGAAGACTGAGGAAATCAATGGCATTGAGTTCGAATTGAACTCTATTCTTGTTGAGAAGTGGAAGGGTAAAGCATACCGACTTGTGATTCAAAGACAGAAACGGATGGACGGTGTGCTGGATCTTTGGGAAGGAGAATACACATACCGTTGTATCCTGACTAACGACTATGAATCTTCCACAAGAGAAATTGTCGAGTTCTATAACCTTCGTGGAGGAAAGGAACGTATCTTCGATGATATGAACAATGGTTTCGGGTGGGACAGATTGCCCAAATCCTTCATGGCAGAGAACACTGTGTTCCTTCTTCTTACGGCACTTATCCGTAATTTCTACAAGGCCATTATCCACAGACTTGACGTAAAGAGGTTCGGACTCAATGCAACAAGTCGCATAAAAGCGTTTGTCTTCAGGTTTGTCTCTGTACCAGCCAAGTGGATCAGAACATCAAGGCGGTATGTGCTGAATATCTATACCTGTAATAATGCTTACGCAGATATTTTTCAGACTGATTTTGGATAACGCCTACAACTTATGGGTATGATACTGCGTATTGCCTCAAGTCGCATAGTGGGGCAAGGGGATATTGTGGGCAGAAGTGGGTATTTCAGCCTCAATTTATCTGCTAATTCAGTGATGAGAGGACGTTTAGACGCAAGAAGGACGCTGAAGAGCTTAGTTGCGGATTTGAGGGAAAAGTCTAAAAATAATCGCAAAGTATCTTATATGTAACAGAGATTTGTGCCTTACGTAGATGTATTGACTATTAACATTGTTAACACGAATCACAGTTCTCAAGTACCGTTTCTATAAAGAACTTGTTTTCTGATTGAAAATCACTAATTCTTTGCATGTAGGAAGTTAGTTTTAACATGATGTTAAAACTAACTTCCTACATGCAAAAAGTGAACGGTTTAATTGGCTGTTTATTAAATATATAAGCTTATTAATCCTATTATAAGGAAATTTAGGTTGGCATTCTCTGTTTTTATATAAATATCAAATTAGTAATTATCCTTTTTTATTTCTAAGCCGTTTATGTAAAATAATAATAGACTGCTTTATGACTTTTTTTTCGTTTGGAACTATTGAGTATAACATTCTTTTTTCAATCGCATACTTTTTAATCTATATTTCACTTGCAATAAGCGGATTACGCGTACAATAGTGGGAGATAGATATGGGAATCATTCGGATTTTATTGTTAGTACTTTTATCATATATATATGATATTCAAACATATAACCATTGATATCGTAGTATAAGCACAAGTTCTCTGTATCTTTTATAAAATACTGATAATAAATAGTTTATAATATAATTGTAGTTCTGCAAAGACTTTGCAGATTTCGTATATCGGTATGCAAACTGTTGAAGTAGCAATTAAGCCTGTTATGAAGATTACGCTAAAACCTGATACGGAAGTGTTGGACGAAGTCGTTGTAACAGGATATGGTACATTTAAAAAATCATCTTTTACGGGAGCGGCATCAAGTATTACGACGGAAAAACTTCAGGATGTTCCTTCTTTGAGCGTACAAGATAAATTAGCCGGTTCTGTTGCCGGTGTACAGATTACGTCTACTTCCGGACAACCGGGTGCTGTTGAATCTGTACGTATTCGTGGAATGGGGTCAATTAATGCTGGTAATGATCCGTTATACGTCATTGATGGAGTACCTGTAATGACTGGTGACGCAAGTGAATTCACTTATTCTCAGTCAGGTAATAGCTTGTTGTCCACCATCAACAGCAATGACATCGAATCAATGACGGTAATTAAAGATGCAGCGGCTGCTTCACTTTACGGTTCACGCGCAGCAAACGGTGTTATTGTAATTACTACTAAAAAGGGGGCTTCAGGAAAATTGAAACTCAATGTGAGGGCAGACTGGGGATTCTCCAACAAAGCTATTGATTATCGCCCCATTCTGAATGGTGAAGATAGACGCGATATCCTATATATGGGTCTTAAAAACTATGCTTTAAATTCTGGAAAGGATGAAGCTTATGCCACGAACTATGCAGATAATAATATTGATAAATATGCTGCAAAACCTTGGAGCGGATATACTGATTGGGAAGATATTCTTTTCAGAAACGGTTCTCACCAAAATTATGAAGTAAATGCTCAAGGAGGAAATGAGCGGACTAAATTCTATACCTCTTTTGGATACACCAAACAGGAAGGTATTACACTACAGTCTGGATACGAGCGTATCACCGGACGTGCAAATATGAGTCATACGGCAGACCGCGTTACAATTGAGGCAAGTACGATGTTTACAAATTCAAATCAAAAAGTAAACTCGGAAGGGACTAGTTTCTCAAGCCCCATCATGTGTCTGGCTATGACAGCTTCTCCCTCTACATTCCCATATAATGAAGATGGTACATTTAGTACGAGTTTCCCTGCTTTGAATGGTGCCAATCCTCTTCAGACTGCAACGTATAATTATGATCGTAGTACAATTGTACGTACTTTGAATACATTGGCTGCAACATGGAATATCTGGGATAATTTGAATATAAAAGAAACTTTGGGTTATGATTTTAACCAGACAAACAATCGTGTATGGTGGGATCCTCGTTCCAATGATGGTCGTTCTTCAAAAGGGGTATTTCAACGCTATATGATGAACAGAAGCAAGTTGAATACTCAAACTCAGTTAACTTACAACAAGACATTTGCAGAACACCATAATATCGATGTACTGTTGGGATTTGAAACGGAGGATTACAAATACGATTATACCTATACTAATGGTAATACTTATCCATCCTACTTACCGGAGATTACAAATGCAGGTGTTTCAAGAGGTGCCAGTAACATTAATAGTTATCGAATGACTTCCTATTTAGGACGTTTGAATTATGATTATGCCGGAAGATATTATGTAAGTGGTAGTTTCCGTCGTGATGGAAGTTCGCGTTTATCAAGAGATAGTCGTTGGGGCAATTTCTGGTCTGTATCAGGTTCATGGAGACTTTCACAGGAAGCATTTATGGAATCATTATCCAATGTTATTACTGATGCTAAGATCCGTGCTTCTTACGGTGTAAATGGTACACAGCCCAAAGACTATTACGGATATATGGGGGTATATGAATTTGGATATAATTATAATGGAAATGGTGGTTCGTCAGAAGCTCGTTTCTATAATCCGAATCTGAAATGGGAAAAGAATTATGCCACAAATATCGGTATTGACCTTACACTACTCAATAGGTTGACTATTTCTGCTGAGTGGTATAACCGTGAGACAAAAGATCTCTTAATGGATAAACCGATTTCTGCTGCAGTCGGTGTAATCAATAGTGCGGGTACTGCTAATATGCTTGTGAATGTTGGCTCAATGAGAAATCGTGGTTTTGAATTGGAATTGAAGTCTACCAACATCCAGAACAAGGACCTTTTCTGGACTACTTCCTTGAACTTAGGACATAATAAGAATAAGCTGACCAAGTTGGATGGCGAACAACAGGAAATCATTGATGGGGTTTCTATCCACCGTGTGGGTGAACCATATTATTCTATCTATGCCTATGAATATGCAGGTGTTGATCCTCAAACAGGTAAAGAGCTGTATTATATAAACGGTGAAGATGGTAGCCGTGAAACAACAACAAATTCTGCTGCTGCTAATAAAACGATTATCGGTTCTATCGAACCTAAAGTACAAGGTGGTTTGACCAATTATATCAGTTGGAAGTTTATTGATTTCAATTTAACCCTGACTTACTCTTTGGGCGGACATGCTTATGATTATGCTACCTGGCTACAATCTAATGGAGGTACTTATAATTATGTGGGTAATGTTCCTGCTTATTACAAGATGGAAGATACCTGGCAGAAAACAGGTGATAATGCCAAATTGCCACAATTTGCATACGGTAACACTAATAAAGCCTCTTCGCGTTGGCTGATGTCTACAGATCATTTACGTGTGAAGAATATGACTTTGGGATTCACTTTACCACAAAACTGGTCGTCTAAAGCAGGCATCAGTAAATTAAGAGCTTATGTTTCAGGAAACAACCTGCTAACTTGGAAGAAAAAGAGTTTGTATGTTGACCCGGAAGTTCCGGTTGACGGATTGTGTACATTCGAGACTCCGGCTCTTCGAACTGTTACATTTGGTATTGAAATCGGTTTTTAATCAAGTAGAAACAATTTATGAAAAAAGAATTTATGAAAAAGATATATAAATCAATAACACTGGTTGCTACTATCCTAAGTTTGTCTTCCTGCGGGAATGATTGGCTGGATAGAAAACCTGCTGACGGAATTCCATCAGAAGATGCAATTACAAACTATAATGATGCTCTGACTGCACGTACAGGTATGTATGATGGTATTCAGGGAAACTCTAATAGCACCAGCTATTACGGTGCCCGTATGTTTTATTATGGAGATGTCCGTGCTGAGGATATGCAAGCCAGAACTCAGGGTATGCGTTCGTCATCATGCTATGAGATGCGCTATACTGTGGATGATGCTCCTAATATGTGGAATATACCTTATAATGTAGTTCGCCGTGCCAATCGTCTGATTCAAGCAATTAACGAAAAAAAGGTGACTGACGCAACAGAAGCACAAATAGGTAAAATATATTCAGAAGCATTGGTTGTCAGGGCATTGGTTCATTTTGACTTAGTGAGAATCTATGGTATGCCTTATACAGCCGATAACGGAGCTTCTTTGGGTGTCCCGGTTATCTTGAAACCTTTGGAACGAAATGATTTGCCTTCCAGAAATACAGTAGCAGAAGTTTATACACAAGTCATCAGAGACTTGACTGACGCTATTAATTCTGGATATCTTGCTAAAGATAAGACTCAGGGATATATCAATGAATGGGCAGCAAAAGCCTTGCTTACCAGAGTCTATCTGACTAAAGGTGATAACGAGAATGCACTCAAAGTTGCTGAAGATATTATAACCAACTCTCCATATAAACTTTGGACTAATGAAGAATATGTAAATGCATGGTATAAAAGCAATGGAGCACATACGAACGAAATGATTTTCGAAGTTATAAATGCAAGTAATGATGACTGGACTGACCGTAATGGTATTGCTTATTTGCTGAACGAGAACGGATATGCGGATGCAATAGTAACAAAAAACTTTATGAATATGCTGAGTCAGGATCCTAAAGATGTTCGTATAGGTATGGTATTGCCGGCTCAGTATGATAAGGATCTTAAAGAAGAATATGGCGATGCAAAAATCTTCATTAATAAATTCCCGGCTGATAAGGACGACGTAGGTGAAATGCGTTTAAATAATCTGCCTTTACTTCGTCTTTCGGAAGTATATTTGAGCGCTGCAGAAGCGGCGGCTAAGCTTGGGGGACACCAGGATAAAGCTGCTAAATACCTGAATGAAATTGTTCTGAGAGCGAATCCGGAAGCTAAGGCTGTTTCGGAAGCAGATGCTACAGTAGAAAGAATCATTCTTGAAAGAAGAAAAGAAATGATTGGTGAAGGTCAACGTTACTTCGATGCATTACGCAATAATGAAACAATCGTTCGCTATAAAGATGAAGCAGATAAGGGGTATCATTATTCACTAATTAAAGAATCGCAAAGCTTTGACCGAACTTACTTTAGAGCTATACTTCCGATTCCTGTTGATGAAACAAATGTAAATCCAAACTTGAGAGCTCAACAAAATCCCGGATATTAATAGTGGATTAATCATGTAATTAAAAGGCTGCTTTCTTTAAAAGGGAGTGGCCTTTTTTATTTCACAATAATGGAACTTCCTATTGAGTTTCATTATGACATTTGTTGTATATTAGCCAAAAGTAACTCAAACTGTTTTTCAATAGAAAAATGTCGTTTATTTCAAGATACAAATGAAAGACACATTAAAAAATATTTATCTTATATGCGATCTGTGAATGTGACACTACTCTAAATTTCGACTATTGATAGGTGAATAAAATATCTATATAAAGCAAATAGTCAATTAGTACAAAGGAAAAATGTAGTAGAATAGGAAATAGAATGCAGAATCTTATTCATGCTGATAATCAATGTATTATCTGATTATTGTAAGATATATGAAGTGTTTCATTTTGAGCTTCTCAATAAAATAGAAGATTTGTAGTATTTTGATAATAAGCGTTTTAATAAATCTTTTTTTCTTTTTACTAAGTTCAATATCATTGTGTAATACGCACATTATAAGCATTTTAGTATATACTACAGTTCTGCAAAGACTTTGCAGATTTCGTATATCGGTATGCAGACTGCTGAGGTAGCAATTGCACCTAATATTAAAGTGATATTAAAGACTGACTCTAAGGCACTTGACGAAGTCGTAGTAACAGCAATGGGTATCTCAAAAGAGAAAAAAGCGTTAGGGTATGCCGTACAGGATGTGAAAGGAGATAAGCTGACTCAAGCATCAAGTAGTAACCTTTCCAGCGCTTTACAAGGTAAAGTTTCAGGAGTAGAGATCTCACCGTCATCAGGTATGCCGGGTGCCTCTTCCAAAATGACTATTCGCGGATCACGCTCGTTTACAGGAGATAACACTCCCCTGTATGTTGTGGATGGTATGCCTATCTCATCATCTACAGACTTGGATACTTTCAACTCTGTTACAGGCTCTGACTATGCAAACCGTGCGGTAGATATCGACCCGAATGACATTGAAAGCATCAACATCCTGAAAGGTCAAGCTGCTTCTGCTCTGTATGGTATGCGCGCATCAAATGGTGTGGTAGTAATCACTACCAAGAGCGGTAAAGGTGCACGTAAAGGTAAACCGGAAGTTACCATCAACACTGGTTTATCATTCGATAAGGTTTCTACTATGCCGGATTTCCAAAAAGAATTCGCACAAGGATTTAATGGTGCTTTTAGCCCATCAGATTCTCGTTCTTGGGGCCCTTTGATCTCAGAACTGGCTAACGATCCCAAATATGGTGGTAATACGGATAATACCTATACTCAGAAATACGGTAAACATCAGGGGCAATACTATGTAGACCAGCGTGCCAAAGCAGGACTGGACCCATGGGCCACTCCTCGTGCATATGACAATGCTAAAGATTTCTTTAATACAGGTGTAACGTGGAACAGCAGTGCAAACGTGGCACAAAGCCTCGATAAAGGAAGTTACTCTTTGTCTTTAGGAAGTACTACTGCAAACGGTATTGTACCTTCTACAGGTATGGATCGTTATAATGCAAAACTAACTGCACAAGCTCAATTGAACAAGAATTGGTCTACCGGTTTCAATGGAAACTTCGTTTATTCTAAAATCAAAAAGCAAACCGGTGCCAACAATGGTATCCTGGCAACTGTATATGGTGCACCGTCCAGCTACGATTTAGCCGGTATCCCATCACACATTGATGGAGATCCTTATACACAAAACACGTATCGTTCGACAGGCGGTTTCGATGGTGCTTATTGGGCCGTTGAAAATAACTCTTTTAAAGAACGTACTCAACGTTTTTTTGGAAATGCATTTGCTAAATATTCTACTGATTTCGGTACAGAAAATCATAAACTGGATGTAAAATACCAGTTAGGTACCGATGCTTATACCACTAACTATACCGATACATGGGGATATGGACACTCCAACGGAACAGGTAGCATTGAAGAGCAGAGCGTTACAAACAATGAAATAAATTCATTGTTAACTGTTACTTATGACTGGAAAATCACTCCGGAACTTGACTTAAATGTATTATATGGTAATGAATTAGTCGATAATTCTTCAAAATACAAATACAACCTCGGAAATAACTTCAATTTCCCAGGATGGAACCATATAGCTAACGCATCAATCTATTCGTCTACAGGAACCTACCATCGCGAGCGTACCGTTGGTAACTTCGGTAACATTTCATTAGCATATCGTAGCATGCTGTATTTGAATGCTACTGTTCGTAATGATATTGTTTCATCCATGCCACGCAACAACCGTTCATTCACTTACCCTTCCGTTTCTCTTGGTTTCATCTTTACCGAATTGGAAGCACTGAAGAATGATGTTCTGACTTATGGTAAAATTCGCGCTTCTTATGCAGAAGTAGGGCAGGCAGGTACTTACTATCCTTCTTACTATAAAACTCCGGTCTATGGTGGCGGATTCTCGTCAGGAACTCCTATCCAGTATCCTATTGGATCGATCAGCTCATATATTCCATATTACAAAATTTATGATCCTAACCTGAAACCTCAGAACACCAAATCATACGAAATCGGTGCAGACTTCAGTTTCTGGAACGGTTTAGTTTCATTGAACTATACATATTCACGCCAGAATGTAAAGGATCAGATATTCGAGGTGCCTTTGGCTACTTCTACCGGATATAGCGAATTGATCACAAATGGTGGATCGGTACATACAAACTCACACGAAATCACTTTGAGTGTAAATCCGATCCAAACTAAGAACTTCAACTGGGATTTTGCATTCAATTTCTCTAAAATCGACAACTATGTCGATAAATTAGCTCCGGGTGTATCAAGCATCATGTTAGGAGGTTTTGTTGATCCGCAAGTACGTCTGAGTGCCGGTGATAAATTCCCGGTTATCTATGGTACAAGCTATCAAAGAAACGAAGATGGTCAGATTGTCGTAGATGAAAACGGTATGCCGACATTAGGTGAAAACAGAGTGTTGGGAAGTGTATCTCCTGACTTCAGACTGGGCTTCAATACTACTTTTGAATTTTATAAGTTCCGCCTCTCTGCAGTACTTGACTGGAAGCAAGGTGGATGTATGTATGCCGGTACTGTGTCAACACTCGACTATTATGGTGTAACCCAGAAATCAGCAGACTATCGTAAAGCTGATTACTTCTACTTCAATAAACCGGCTGTAAAACAGTTGGCAGATGGTTCTTACGCACCTAATGACATCAAGATCAGCGGTGAGAACGCTTATAATTACTTCGACAGATTGAGTACGATCTCTGAAGCCGGAGTATACGGTTCTTCATTCTTGAAACTACGCGAAATCGCTTTAAGTTATCCGGTACTGGATAAGTCATACTTAGGCGTAACAGTAAACGTCTTTGCACGTAACTTATTGCTTTGGTCAGAAATGGATAATGGTATTGACCCTGAATCATCACAGGGAAATAACAACATGGCTGGTGCTTTCGAACGCTTCTCGCTCCCGGGAACATCAAGCTATGGTTTTGGTATTACAGTTAAATTCTAAAAAGGACAAAAATGAAATCAATATTTAATTTATCAAAAGGCATATTGTCTGTGGCATTGATTTCCGTTGCATTTGCTTCCTGTTCGGAAGATACAATGGATCGTATTAATGAAGACAAAGACCACACAACCAGTGTACCTGCCAAATTCATCTTGGCTGACGTAATCACTGCAACTGCATTTAGCAATATCGGAGGCGACTTTAATACATATTATTCTACCTACGTAGAGCATATGGTTGGAGTAGACAATCAATTGGCAAATGCGGAAAAGCGTAACGGAGAGCCTTCGGCATCTTCTACTTTTAACAATGTATGGGGTAATTTATACTCTACACTGAAGAATGCACGTATCGCAATTAACATAAGCTCAAATGAGGTTTCAGCCAATTATACAACCAAAGGTATTGCCGAAGTATTGGCCGCAATCAATGCAGGACTGATCGCAGACTCATTCGGTGACACTCCTTTCAGCCAGGCTGCCCTTCCGGAATTAGTCAATGGACAACCCCAGTTTATGACTCCGGAATTAGATAAGCAAGAAGCTATTTATACTACCATTATGGAATATTTGGATGCAGCAATCACTGATCTTCCCAAAGGTGACAAAAGCGATGAAATTGGTGAGTATGACTTCATATATAAAGGTGACGGAGAAGCATGGTTAAAACTAACATACGGCTTGAAAGCTCGTTATACAATGCGTCTGTTAGCTCGTTCTTCTTCAAAAGAAGCTGATTTACAAAAAATTTTAGAGTACATAGAGAAATCATATACATCTATTCAGGATCAAGCTGCTTTCTCTATTTATAGTGCAACAAACTTAAACCCGTTATTTGACTTCCAGTGGAGCCGTGACGGATTGGCTGCAAGTAAAAGCTACGCTGATAAACTAATAGAACGTAAGGATCCGAGATTACGCCGTATCTTTTGCATTGGACAAGGTAAGGTAACTGGAGAAGAAAAAGCTGTGTCCATCCAAGTAACCGGTGCAGATGACCCAAGATTCCTTATGGCCGATAACGGTACGGCAGAGTCTGTTAAATATGAATATAATACTCCTATATTCGTATATTCGCAAACATGTCCAACCTTATTAATGAGCTATCATGAATTACTTTTCCTGAAAGCTGAAGCATTGGCTCGCTTGAATAAGACCAATGATGCGGCAGATGCTCTGAAAGATGCTATTGTTGCAGCCATTGCAAATGCAGAAACAGGTGTAACAGCTGCACTTAACGCTCCTACAGTAAAAAGTTACGGAGGCGTTAAAGAGACTACCAAAGCTATCACAACTGCTGAAGCAGAAGAGTATTTCACCAACAACGTAAAACCATTATTCGATGCCAATCCTGTAAAAGAGGTAATGGTACAGAAATATATTGCATTCCTTGGAGCCTTCGGTGAGACAACAGAATGCTATAATGATGTACGACGCCTCAAAGCAATGGGCGAGGAATATATCAAACTGGACAATCCTTACAAGTTCCCACTTCGCGCACCTTACGGAGCAGATGATGTAAGTGCAAACCCGAACGTAGAATCTGCATTTGGAAACGGCCAGTATGTATATACCGATCCGGTTTGGTGGGCCGGTGGTAGCCGCTAATCAGCATAATACTTTCTAAAGTATTTATCAAACAATAAAGAGAATGCCCGGATTTACATATAAAACGTATCCGGGCATTCTTCTTTTTCTGAACGAATCAGTATCTGATTTATAGCAACCCTTCCTTCAAGATACCTACCAATATCGGATGCAATCCACTGACAAAACACTCAACAGCAATCACCATCAAAATAAGTCCCATCAAACGCATCATCACGTTATTTCCGGTCTCCCCCAACACTTTAACTAATCGGGTAGACGCACGCAGAATCAAGAAGGTAATAAAATAGATCAAAGCAATAATGCCAATTAACGTTCCTTTCATTTCAATGGTATGGGCATCCTCCATCAAAACAATGGCATTAGCTATCGCCCCCGGACCACAAAGCATAGGTATGGCAAGTGGAGTGATCGAAATATCGTCAGCATAGGTTTTAATCTCTTCATCTTTCAATTTCATCGGAGTGTACCGTGCCTGCAACATATCAAAGCCTATCTTGAAAATAATCACTCCACCTGCAATACGAAATCCGTTGGTCGAAATACCGAAGAATTTAAAAAGGAATTGCCCTGCAAAAACAAATACCATTAAAGTGATAAACGAGACGAAAGTGGCACGGCGAACAACCGCTTGCCGCTCTTTATCAGTCATACCATGAGTCATGGTCAGAAAAACGGGCATTGTACCCAACGGATTAGTCAATGTAAAGAAAGAAGTGAAACAGAGTAAAGCAAAAGGCAAGAGAGTGTCCATAGTTGTATTTTTATGCGTTCTATATTGAACGCAAAAATACAATATATCTATAAATGTTACAACAGTTCCACCAACTCTTTCAAATCAGTCATTGAATAAGTAGGACGGAAAGGAAAATCAGTGCGTCCGGACACATTATAATAAGCCTGATGCATTCCCACTCCATAGGCACCAACAATATCAGCTTCCCAACTATCCCCAATCATTAATGATTCACGTAGTTCGGATTGTGTAGCCGACAAAGCAAAATGAAAAATTTCCGGCCAAGGCTTCATCACTCCCAGATCTTCCGAAAGAATTATTTTATCAAAATATGTATCAATGCCTGCCGAACGCATTTTACAGGATTGCAATTCCCTGAAACCATTTGAAAGAATATACAAATTATATTTAGGTGCCAAATACGAAAGTACCTCTTCCGCATACGGCATTAGCCTCCTTTTAGTAGGAACTATCAAAAAGAAATCGTCAGAATAACGTTTTGCAAGCATTTCATCGTCAACGCCAACAGCTTTCAAAGGATATAAAAAACGCTGTCGATTCAACTCTTCTTTAGTCACCTCCCCGTTTCCATATTCTACCCACAACTCCGCATTCCTCTTTTGGTAAAGAGAATAAAAATGGGAAAACGAATCGAAATACCTTCCCAATCCATATTTATCGTAAACTTCTTCAAACGTATCATACGCATTTTGGGAAAAGGCCCAGAGAGTATCATCTAAATCAAAAAACAGGTTTCTATATTTCATATTAATATATCAGGTACATTTCAAAAAAGAGAGCACGGATTACATACTGTGTAGTCCGTGCCCTTATCAGTTACGTTTGTTTTATACTACTTATTTGACCTGGATTACCAGATATTTAGATACACTCCAGAATTCTTTCGGATTCGTGATCTTCAAAGTCAGCTGACCTTTATCATCTTTAACCAGCTCGTAAGATTTAGCCGGATGAGTAGTGAGCAAATCAGCACGTTTAGAATATAATTTAATCTCTTTAGTAGTACGGATATCGATCTGAGTAAAATAATCCTTGTTGAAATCCGCACTCTTCAGCACATCCCCTTTCTCAAGAATCTTCTGAGATTTAAGTTCCGATTTAGTACCAAACACAAACCATGCACTATTGATGGCCTTATCCTGTTCTGCTACGGTCTTTGCCTTGGCTTCATTTTCAGCAGCCAATGACTCTTTATCGGCAGTCAGTCCAGTTACTGCAGCATCCAATTCCTGAATACGGATATTCTTAGAAGCTAATTCAGCCTGAAGTTCTTCGATACGCTGAGTTTTAGCAACCAACTCCTGAGTCAAAGATTCAACGGCTTTTTTCAATTGTGCCGAATTATTCTTACTATTCTTCAGCATAGCCTGCAACTTAGCGATCTGTGCCTTGTTTTCTTCCATCTGTTTCGTGATGAATTCAATATCAGATGCTATTTGTTGTTTTGCGGTTGCAGAATTCTCAGAGATAGTGCCACGGGTCAAGTCAACACGGCTTTCAGCTGCGTTTATTCTACGAAATCCTTCCTGAACTTCGTTGAAAGTACCCATCATTTCGTCCAATTCGGCATTGCGCTGGGTCAACTCCATCAAAAGAGAATCATTTTCTGCCTTCAGGTCCTTACTTCCACCACCCAGGCCGTTACACGAAGCCAACATAGCTGCGCATACTAATAAAACTACTAACTTTTTCATACGATTACGTTTTACGTTTTTAAATGAAGTTATTATTAATCGTCTATTCCTGCAAGTACAATCACAATCTCTCCCCGGGGTTCGGTAACGGTAAAGTGTTCTATCAATTCACTCAAAGTCCCGCGAACCGTTTCCTCATGAATCTTTGAAATTTCACGGGACACAGATACCTGACGTCCGGAACCGAAATATTCGGCAAACTGTGTCAATGTTTTCAGCAAACGATGTGGGGATTCATAAAACACCATTGTTCTGTGTTCATCCACCAACGATTTCAATTTTGTCATACGCCCCTTTTTCTGAGGGAGAAAACCTTCGAAACAAAACTTTTCGTTAGGCAATCCCGATGCTACCAACGCCGGAACAAAAGCTGTCGCTCCAGGCAGGCATTGTACTTCGATACCATTGCGCACACATTCACGAACTACCAGAAAACCCGGATCAGAAATTCCCGGTGTTCCGGCATCCGAAATCAAAGCAATGGTTTCTCCTGCCTTTATTCTATTAACAACACTCTCCACCGTTTTATGTTCATTAAACTTATGGTGGGATTGCATCACGTTTTTAATCTCAAAATGTTTCAGCAAGATTCCGGAAGTACGGGTATCCTCCGCCAGAATCAAGTCGACCTCCTTCAGGACTTTAATAGCCCTAAATGTCATGTCCTCCAAATTCCCGACCGGCGTCGGTACCACATATAGTTTTCCCATATCCTAATAATCGCGTTTTTATATAAAGTACTTTTTGAGAAGTTCCACTAAATCAGCTTTAGCTTCATTTTCCTCTTCCACCTTTATTTTAGAAGATAAGAAAACAAGAGCCGCATCCAGTGAATGCATCTCCCCAATCTGTTGCAACACATGATTCATTTGCTCCATGCTTCCCCCAAACAGTTCACGGGAAAAGCGAAACGAATCATTCAGACTGATTGAACGGCGTAAATCTCCAGCTGTTTTAATCCGCTCGGCCAAAATAGGTGTAGAAGCCGTATTGGTTTCAATCTTCATAGATACTTCAGCCGATTGTGCCGGTTCTACGGTCACTTCAGGCAATTCCAATTGTTCAGATTCCGGCATCTCCGGAGCCTCCGGAACTATTACAGGCTCTTCATCTTTCTCCGGGTTACCCACAACTATTTCTTCTTCTTCTTCTTCTTCTTCTTCTTCTTCTTCTTCTGCTGCTGCTGCTGCTGCTGCTGCTTCTTCTGCTGCTGCTGCTGCTTCTTCTGCTGCTGCAGACACAGGTTCCGGCATTGGATTTATAATCCGGTCAGGAAGTTCGTTTTCCGGTAGTGCTCCCCGATCCAACTGTTCCAGTAAGATGTCCAACCGGCCACGCATTTGCACAATATTTCTCTTTGCCACTTCACGCAAAGCAGAATTCGGTTTACGCGAAACGGCCTCCATCAGGCATTTAAGTTCCTGAATATCCAATTCTATATCGTTCAACAATGCTTGCATATCTACATCTGAATTTCTTCTTGAATGACTTCGCAAATGTAGAAATAAATAATGAAAAAACACCGAGAAGCCAATAAAACTATTACTTTTGCAACCAATTATAACATACATCAGCATGGTATTATTTTCAGAAGATCATATACAAGAGACGAGAAGAAGAGGAAGAATTGAAGTAATTTGCGGTTCCATGTTTTCAGGAAAAACCGAAGAACTGATCCGTCGCATGAAGCGGGCCAAATTTGCCCGCCAACGCGTAGAGATATTCAAACCTGCCATTGACACACGCTATTCTGAGGGGGACGTTGTTTCACATGACAGTAATACCATTTCCTCCACCCCCATCGACTCTTCAGCCAGCATACTGCTTTTCACATCCGAAATTGATGTGGTAGGCATTGACGAGGCACAGTTCTTCGACAGTGGTTTAATAGATGTATGCAATCAATTGGCAAACAACGGAGTACGTGTCATCATAGCCGGATTGGACATGGACTTCAAAGGCATACCGTTTGGTCCGATGCCAGCTTTGTGTGCCATTGCCGACGAAGTATCCAAGGTACATGCCATTTGTGTAAAATGTGGACAATTAGCCTCTTTTTCACACCGTACGGTGAAAAACGACAAACAGGTGCTATTGGGTGAAACAGCCGAATACGAACCTTTATGTCGGGAGTGTTACCAGAAAGCCCTGCAAGAGGACAAAGAAAAATCATAATGACCTCACGGTAGCAAAGCCCGGACATTTCCGGTGAGGTCGCACATCAAACGTCAGATTATTATGGAAAGGAAAAAGATTACATTTGATAGTTTCATACGTGGTTCCATCTGCTGTGCGCTCATTGTGGGATTACTGATACTTTTTAAAAGGCTCAGCGGCGTGCTGCTACCTTTTTTTGTGGCATGGCTTATCGCTTATATGATTTATCCGCTCGTCAAATTTTTCCAGTATAAATTACGCTTTAAAAGCAGGATCATTTCTATTTTCTGCGCATTGTTCAGCATTACCATAATAGGAATTGCCATTTTTTACCTTTTAGTGCCCCAATGCTTGCCGAAATAGGACGAATGAATGATCTGTTGGTTACTTATCTGACTAATGGTGCTTATCGTTCCGGAACAGTACCTCCTACTCTTTCGGAATTTATCCACAGGCATATCGACCTTCAGGCACTGAACCGAATCTTAAGTGAAGAAAATATAATGAATACCATTAAAGAGACTGTTCCTAAACTTTGGGCACTCGTTGCGGAATCTATTAATATTCTGTTTAGCGTATTCGCTTCATTCATCATTTTATTATATGTGGTATTCATCTTGCTCGACTATGAATCCATCGCAGAAGGATGGCTTCACCTGTTACCAGGCAAATACCGTACCTTTGCATCCAATCTGGTCAATGACATACAGGATGGAATGAATCGCTATTTCCGCGGCCAGGCACTTGTTGCCTTCTGTGTCGGCATCTTGTTCAGCATTGGGTTCCTGATCATCGACTTTCCGATGGCTATTGCCTTGGGACTTTTCATCGGTGCCCTCAATATGGTTCCATATCTGCAGATTATCGGCTTCTTGCCCACCGTCATATTAGCAATCCTAAAAGCTGCTGATACCGGTGAGAATTTCTGGGTAATCCTGGCAGGCGCCCTCGTTGTTTTTATTGTTGTTCAAGCCATCCAAGATGGTTTCCTTGTCCCAAGAATCATGGGAAAGATCACAGGGCTCAACCCTGCCATCATTCTTTTATCTCTTTCCATCTGGGGATCCTTGCTCGGGATGTTAGGTATGATCATAGCACTCCCGCTCACCACCCTAATGCTCTCCTATTATCAACGTTTCATCATCAACAAAGAGAGAATAAAATACGACACACATGAAACATCTGATAATCAGAAGATAGAGGAAGATGACGAAAAATAAATAAAACTTTTTTTCACCCAAAAGCTTGCAGATATAAAAAAAGTCACTACCTTTGCACCCGCAATCAGGAAATAACTGATACGCAAATAAGGATTGATTCGCTAGCTCAGCAGGTAGAGCACAACACTTTTAATGTTGGGGTCCTGGGTTCGAGCCCCAGGCGGATCACAGAAACGCTGGACAGAAATGGACAGTAAATGTACAACTCCTACAATATCAAGGTATTGTAGGAGTTTTTCTTTGTATAATGTCTGTGACCTAAGACACGAAAAGGTCACAAAAAGACACACTTTCGTGACCAATTCGTGACCTGTCCACCCTCTAAGATTTTAGGTCACGGAATGTCTAAAATTGGCGGTTTGTTGTCTTGATTTGTCCGTAATGCAAATATCTCATTTTCAGTTTATCAATTTAAGTTTGTAACTAAAAAAAGAGATTATGAGAAGTACTTTTAAGCTACTCTATTTCGTCAAACGAAATGCAGTAAAGAAGAACGGCAACGCACCGATTATCGCACGTATCACTATTGACCAAGTTGTAGCCCAGTTCAACACCAAACTGGAAATAAATCCGGCTCACTGGAGCGTGGAATTAGGCAAGGCTTCCGGCAGAACCGCAGAATCCGTACACATCAATTCTATGCTGGAAAGTATTCGTAGCACAGTTCATCAACATTACCATGCGTTAATGGCGCAAGACGGATATGTAACTGCAGAACTGGTAAAGAACGCTTTTTTAGGTAAGATAGCAAGGGAACGGACTTTGATAGAGTTCTTTAAACAGCACAACGAGCAGTATTTGCAAAAGGTCAAAATGAATACCGCAGACAAGACCTATTCACGTTATGAACTGACAAAGAAACGGCTTATGGAGTTTATGAAGTTTAAGTACTCCGTTTCCGATATGCTCATTAAAGATATAAATGTGGTATTCATTGAAGATTTCCTGTTGTATATCAAGAATAACTACGGGTGCAGCCATAATACGGCTATGAAGTTCGTACAACGTTTTCGCACGGTAGTAAACTTTGCCAAGAATACGGGTTTAGTGACTGCCGACCCTTTCGGGAATTATCGGGTAAGGTTTGAACGTACCGATAGGGATTATCTGACTACGGAAGAAATTACAGCTATTTACAATCACAAGTTCAGCACCAAGCGACTGGAACAAGTGCGTGATTTGTTTGTTTTTAGCTGTTATACGGCACTTTCTTACATTGATGTATGCGAACTAAGACAAGAGGACATTCGCACACGGATTTGACGGTAATTTGTGGATTATACGGAAAAGACACAAAACAAATGTTACATCTACCGTCCGGTTGCTGGATATACCAAAAGCCATATTGGAAAAGTACAAAGATAAAATTGCCAAACGGTAAGATTTTACCAGTTATCAGCAATCAGAAAATGAATGATTACCTAAAAGAAATCGCAGGCATTTGCGGAATTGAAAAGAACTTGACCTATCATGTTGCAAGGCATTCTTGTGCGACTTCGGTGCTGCTTTCCAATGGTGTTCCCATTGAAACGGTATCTTAAGATTTTGGGACATACCAATATCAGAACCACTCAAATTTATGCGAGGATTACCGATTTGAAGGTCAGTAACGATTATGGAAATGTTAGCTCAAAAGTTGGACGCTACACACCGGACTGCCAGCCGATGAAATCATGTTATCGTCAGATAACAGCAAGGTGTGTTCTATGCACATAGAACCGTTTTTCGTGCCGCAAAACACCTTGGGCAAATTCACTCCGAAGTCGTGTTGCCAGTAAAAGAAAAACATTCCCTAACTAAAGATTTTTCGCTCGTCGGACGGGTGGTCCCGCCCCTTGCCGCTGGGCGCTCCCCGACCGATGAGTTTATTTTGCAATCCTGCAATCTTGTTTTATTGAAGTATTGATTGCTTGATTGATTGAAAGCAAGATTTCAATATGGCAAGATTGAATGAAAACAATAAGCCATTCAATATTGATTGAAATACTGAATGGTTTATTTATTGCAAGAACATAATTACTTGCGAAAGAAAAAAATATTATTTGCTATCATCTTCGTCCATACGCTTAATCAGACAATCTTGCAAACGGGTAAGATATGCCGTTCGGTCTTTCTTCCGTTTCTTTCATGGCAATATAAGCAGCATAATAATCCCCTAATTCCACTTGAAACACTGTGCCGAGAAAGTTCATTATTTCTTTAATTTCCACATTTCCATTGTTAATGTCCCCGAAGAAACAAGAGAATAACCCAATTCTATAAGAAAAACTTTTTTACCCGTGAAACGAAAAGGATATTTCGTGCCTTTTTGCAGGTTATCTTCTACAAGATTATCGGTTTCCAGTTTAACTAACCTCTTATTTAAATAAATACGTAACATCTCATTGGCTATAATTTTTGCGACCTTGTAGTCATATCCAGTTGAGAATTTTGGGTCTTTGTTCAAGTTGTGCGCTATCCGTACATAAATTTAAAATCAGCTTTTCCACGAACAAAATAGTATTCATCATATACGGATTTGAATGTGAACGATTAATACTGATAAAAATCTAAATTCCTATTGAAGAAATAGGTCAGATTGTCCAGTTCCTTATTAAGATAGCTTCTAACGGCTTCATTACTACCATTAGGACATTGCGTTTCTATACGGTATATTTTATGAAAATACAACAACCGCCCAAGTATTCCGGTTTTTGTGCTTAAAAAAATAATATTTCATCTCCTTAGTTGAAAACATAATTTTGTAGTTCTTCTCTTAGGTCATTAAGGATAACCCGTAAACGGTTGCGCCATCGAAAGAGAAATTGAAATAATATCATAACCATAGAAGTCTATTTCATCAATCTCTGAATCAACATCCAATAATATCTGCCTTATCCTTCTTTCATTTACAACCTTCTTATTTAGCAAATAAAATGAGCACTGATGAATAAAAAACAATGCTCATTTAGTTATAAAATGTACTATTAAAAATTTTATTTTTTAACGCAGATACTACTTTTAAACCTATAATAGAAGCTATTAATGTAAATATAAAAAACAATCTTCCAAAACTTACAGGTTCCTTAAAGAAGATAATACCCATTAACACTGTCCCAACTGCACCTATCCAGTCCAAACGGCATAGGCTGTACCTATTGGTAATGTTTTGAGAACTTTAGTTATAATAAATAGGCTTAATGCAATAGCACTAACAGTTCCTAAACACCATAACCCTTTCTCCAATCCCATACTCTTGCTTACTTTTCCCAAGCAAAACGTAAAAGCGAGTTCAATGCACCCCGATAAAACTAAAAGCAACCAATTCATCGTTTTTATTTTTTTTGAGCGCAAAGTTCGCTATTTGCAGGTTATTTCTTTTTTACATGTTTTAAAAAAGCGTTTTACATTTGATAAATTATTCACTTTATTTGGGCTCGAATACGGCTCAAATTAACTTGGGAAATACCTAAATAAGATGCTACTATACCTAATTGAACACGTTGTGTTATACTGGGATATTCGTTTATAAGTTCTTGATACCTTTCTAAAGATGTCTTAAATTGTCGGGCTATAAACAACTTCTCTGATTTTATGCAAGCATATTCTGCATATTTACGTCCCCAGTTCGCAATATGTATATCAGTGTAGTACAAAGATTGTAATTGTTCTAAGTCAATTTCATATAAAACACAATCTTCTAATAGCTCTACATTAGTGTATTCTCCTAAACCCGCAAAAAGAGTCTGCAACGGAAATATTAAATCACCTTCTTGACCAAGCCAAAATGTAATATCCTTATCATCTTTATGGGTATATGCCCTTACTATTCCTTTTTTTACAAAATAAGATTTAGTTCCTTTTCTGTTTTCTAAAAACAAATGAAAATGTTTAGGATACTCAACCTCTGACACCAAACGAATTAAGGTGTTAAGAGATACTTGTGGTAGTTCATAAATACTGTTTATTATATCATTGATACTCATATTGGATGTTCTAACATATTTAAACTAACAAATATACAAATGCAAAATAATAAAAAGGCATTGTCTTAGACAAGCAAAAGTATCCTCTTTTTCTTTTAGTCTTAAATTTTAGTGCAAGGTGCAAGTATATATCTATATATATAGCTTGCACCTTGCACTAACTTTAGAATGTTTATTTTCAACGATTTGCATAATCCAAAAATAATGCGTACATTTGAACCCAAGATGTTGGCAGACAGACACCGGACAACAGCAGACAGTTTTTAAGAACTAAAGCGTGACGGATGCAAAGCCTAAATTTCTGAAAGTACTGATATTGAGGAAGAAATAACGTTTGGTTCAAGACCCAAGCGGATCACTGAAAACAAAAGAAAAATCAAGCAAATCCCTGATAATCAGACATTATCAGGGATTTCTTTTTTCTAGCAGGTGGCAGAAAATAGCCGTTTCAAGCATATTGTTGGTGTGCAAATCGTGGTACATAAATCGGGATGAAAAAAGTCCCACGATTTAGCATCTTTCTCACTGATTCATAGCATTTTGCATGGTCATACTTTGGAAGAGAATACATAGTTTTGTAACTCTAAAAACGATGTAAAAATGGCTAGAAAAACCTTCAATGTGCTATTCTTTATCAAGAAAGCCAGATTATTAAAGAATGGAGAAGCACCCGTATGCATGAGAATCACTGTAAACGGCTGTATGGTAGATGTTTTAGTAAAAAGAAGCTGTCCTGTAAATCTATGGAATCAGGCAAAAGAAAACTCCAAAGGAAAAGACCGTATGTCGGTGGAACTGAACCACTACTTAGAAATCACACGCTCGCACGTACACCAAATTTAATAAGAGAACTGGAATCCGCAGGTAAGACTATTACAGTCGATCTTATGAGAAAGCTATATTATGGTGTGGACGAAGATAGTAAAACGCTATTGCAGTATTCAGAGAGCATAACGAACAAAGCCGTAAGTTAATCCGTAAGGATTTCGTAAGTAAGACAGTTCAACGATATGAAACCACTACCCGATATTTGGAAGAATTCATTAAGAAAGAAATATCAGCTATCGGATATTGCCCTGAATAACTTGGAAGCTAACTTCATCTCTAAGTTTGATGCTTTCTTGAAAATCGAAAAAGGTTGTGCGCAGAACTCCTCTATCACCCGATTAAAGAACTTGAAGAAAAATTATCCGCATTGCTTTGGAAAACGACTGGATAAAGAAGATCGTTCGCTTACTATCGCTTTAAGTTGGAAGAAACTGATCCTGAATTCCTGACGATGGACGAGATTAAAATTATTCTCGCCAAAGAGTTCACCATTAAGCGAGTAGAACAGGTACGGGACGTTTCATTTTTGGCGTTTTTACCGGTTTGGCGTTCAGCGATGTGAAAGACTTATCACCTGAACACTTGGTAAAGACAATAAAGGGGAACTTTGGATAAGGAAGAACCGCCAAAAGACTAAAATCATGTGTAACATTCCTGTGCTACCTGTGGCAGTTTCAATACTTGAAAAGTATAAAAATGTGCAGAATGCACCGGAAAAACTATTGCCTGTATTGAGCAATCAGCGCATGAACAGTTATTTGAAGGAGATTGCCGATGTGTGCGGAATTCATAAAAATCTTAGCACACATACCGCCAGACATAGCTACGCCACAAGCATTTGCCTTGCAAATGGCGTGAGTATGGAGAATGTTGCTAAAATGTTAGGTCCATGCAGATACAAAGCATAACAAAACACTATGCAAGGGTATTGGATCAGAATATTTTCAAGGATATGCAAAAAGTAAATAGCTGTTTATCAGAATTAACTATATAATAAAGGTAATAGCCAATATAGAAAAAGGATTGGAAGAATGAATTTCATTTTCTCAATCCTTTTTCTTTTATAGTAAGTTTCCAGAACTCAATATGAAGCATTGACAAAGGTAAGTTCCGTATTTAGCCTGTTCAAGTCCGAGCCTTCGGTTTGAATAAAAATCTTCCTCTCCATTTCATTCGAGCGTATTTTATCCAAAGACTTGCACAGACTAAATACTTCACTGGAAAAGTCAATGATTCAAATTAATTCCGAAAAACAATGTTTTAGCTTGGCAGGTTACTCTTTCCAACTTTCAAAGTAGTGCTTTTGGAGCAGTTTATCAATATCACTCTGACGGTAGATGATTTTACCTTTTATCTGGATAAAGGGATTAGACCTGTATCTCGCCATTCTTGCAGGGTTCGCAAACTGACATTCAGTTTCTTGGAAACTTCATTGTTAGAAAGAAAGCGCTCCCCGTTCAGGTGGGGCTTGTAATGCTTGACTATAGATTCAATACCGTTCAGCATCGAATCAAGCGAAGAAATAAACTCTTTAATTTGCGGGGTATCTTTATTTATTAGTTCCATGACTGAAAGATTGTTTTATTGAAATATTGATTTCAAGATTGCTATATGGCTGATTAGTTGCGCAGATAGTCACCAAGTGATGAAATGCTAAGTACATCTTTTGCCGGATCATAATCTACATAGAGTCGTTTGGATGCACTGGTAATAAAATACTGGCTACCATCTTGCTGTATCTCATAAGTAGCGGGTGAAGCTTGTTTAGTGGTTTCCGATACATATATAATAGAAAAAAGGTACTCTTTATCGCTCCGATAAATGATTATCGTAGGATTCAGATTAATGCTTTCCCATGTGCCTACAATGGAAAACAGATTGAAGGACGGATAATCTTCTTTAGTTCTTTTCATAAGGCGTGGTTTGTTTGGGTGATTGATTTTGTGTTTCACTGTCCGCAATAATTCTTTCAATATCGGAAGACTTATAATAAATCTTGTTGCCGATTTGAGAATAAGCCAGCCGTCCACTGCTTCGGTAATATTGCAGTGTTCGTTTGCTAAAACCTAACAACAAGCACACTTCCTGACTATCCAACCAGTTTTCTACTTTCTGGGTATGAGTGCTGCACAAACTTTCTATTCGTTTGGCAAACTCGGTGAACCGTTCGCAGACATACGAAAAGGTTCTCTTTTCAATGGTTACTACTTCCATGCTTTTAATTTTTAATGGTTTATAAAACGTGTTGATTCTATTTTCATCGGCAAATGAAAGAAGAATCAAGAGTCGTTTTCAAAACTGTCCAGAAGTGTCTGATAAAGGCATGATTAGGCATATTCTATGCTCTAAAATAGCCTAAATATGATATAATTAGAACCTCACATTTTTCCAATACAATATTATGCCTACTTTTGTAAAACTAATAAGGAATATCATGGACATAAAGAAATTGATAATAGAAGAAATTGGGTTATCAAATAGCTCTTATGAGAGATTAATAGAAGTAACTGAAAGATTTTCGTTAAAAAAGAAAGATTTTCTTTTGCAGCAGGGTAAAGTGTGCACTTTTATTGGTTTTGTTGAAAAGGGAACACTTCGCTCTTATATAGAAAAAGATGGTGAAGAATATACAAGTGATTTTTATACAGATGGCTCTTTTACAACTTCCTATAGAAGTTTTCTAACCAAAGAGCCAAGTATAGGAAGCATACAGGCATTAGAGAATTCTCTCATACTGAGTTTATCCAAATCCAACTACGAACTTTTGTTACAGGAATCTAATGAGTGGTATAAGCTAGGAAAGTATATTGCAGATACACTCTTTATCAGAAAGTGCCGTAAAGAGTCATCGCTACTAATGGATAGTGCATTGGATAGATATAAATTGCTTTTACGAACGTTCCCGCATATTGAACAACATGTATCACAATATCATATTGCATCTTATCTTGGTATTAAACCAGAATCTTTGAGCAGGCTTAAATCTCTTAACATAGGTCAATGACATAATTACCTCATTCACCCTAATTTTGCAGCAAAACAAAGAAATCATGAATAAAGTATTGATATTCGTTTTATTTTTATCACTAAATAGCTGCATTTGTATGAAAAAGAGTACAGTAACTAGAACTGATCTTCTGACAGTTCATTTACATGATAAACAGAGTTTATCAAAAGTCGAAATTAAGAAGATTGTAATACCTCAAAAGGGGAAAGCAGATTATCATCTTCACTCTTGCCCAGTTGTGGGTTATGTAGTTTCGGGAACTTTATTATTTCAAATAGAGGGACAAAGTTCGTATCTAATAAAAGCAGGTGAAGCTTTTTACGAGCCTAAAAATCAACCTATTTTACATTTTGATAATGCATCAGATTCAACCCCTCTAATATTTGTAGCTTATTACCTATTAGAAGGTGATGAAGATTTAATCACATTGCTACCACATGACGATTTATTATGATATGCAATACCCCTATGTTTATCAATACATTGAGACGATAACGCAGTATTGTGAGATGAATGACTTTTCTGTATCTTTAATTCAAGTAGATGCGTTGCAAAAAGCCAAGGAATTACCTTGTGTCTTCAATAATTTTGCTATGTTTTATAAAGGAGTTTTTGAGACAGTGAATTTGCTAAATATTGACTATCTAAAGAGGATACTCAGAAAATGAAAGTGATTTTTTTCTGAAGTGTTGTGGAATAATAACTTTACGATATGATTTACTTTAAACAAATAATAGAAGGATGAAACAATATTTTGAAACCCAACGCCTCATCTTCCGTTCTTGGCAAGAGGAAGATATCTCGTATCTTGCCAGATTGAACAGTGATGATAAAGTCATGGAGTATTTTCTGAAAAAATTGTCTTATCAACAGACGATTGCTTTGTACAATCAAATACAAGAGGAATTTACTATATATGGATTTGGGGCATACTCTGTTGAGGAGAAAGAGACTGGCGTTTTTATTGGTTTTGTCGGATTGCACAATGTTACATTTGAAGTAGACTTTGCTCCGGCTGTTGAAATCTTATGGAGATTGTTACCCGAGTTTTGGGGCAAAGGGTATGCTACGGAAGCTGCTATTGCTTGTTTGAATTATGCAAAAGAGGAATTAAAGCTAAAAGAGATAGTCTCTTTTACCTCATTGCTTAATAAACGTTCAGAGCATGTGATGCAAAAAATAGGTATGACACGCATAAAAGAGTTCAATCATCCGTTAGTGGAGCCCGAACATCCTCTGTACAGACATATTTTGTATAAAATAGTATTGTGATTTTGCAACGTATCTTCTTTTCAGTAATTTCTTTTTTTGGGGGGGCTTTGAGAATCTGTTTTGAAATGATTAGAAAAATCGCTTAAGGACAATTTGTATAAATGCTATCCCCACCATAGCTTCTGCCGTTTGGGTCAGGAACTCGCAGTCAATGGCAAGTCTCCTATAGTTTTCACGTATTGAGAAAGCTCTTTCCACAATCAGTCGATAATTTGATAAAATTAGTAGAAAATGAAAAATAATATTGAATTTAGTTATTCTACAACGAATGAAAGTCCAGGATATTTGCTTTGGACAGTTCATATGTTTTGGCAAAGAAAGATAAAAAATGAATTAGATAAGATTGGCTTAACTCACACTCAGTTTGTTCTTCTATCAGTTTTGGCAATGTTATCTAAATCAAAAAAGGTTATTACTCAAACAGATATTGCCAATCATAGTAAAACTGATAGGATGATGGTTTCTAAAGTGCTCAGAACTCTTGAGAAAAAACAATATATAAGTCGAACAGGAAGTATTCATGATACAAGAATAAGAATAATTTCATTGACAGAAAATGGTACAGAAATATCTCAAAAATCCATTAATATTGTTGAGGCAGTTGATACAAAGTTCTTTTCTATATTAAATAATGACTTGCAAATCTTTCTAAAATGTATGAATACACTATCTAATCAAGATGATTGATACATAGATTACTATGATGGAATGGGACTTAACTGAGAAACGAATATATCAATTATTAAAACATCCATATCAATTTGACAAATCCTTTGTTGAAGACATGTCTTCTGCCTATTTGGAATTTGTAGAGGAGTTGTTCGACTATCTTAATAGGGTAAATGATAACAAACTTCGTATTAGGCAACTGAATATGAATTTTGTTGATTTTGGAACTCTCAAAGCGTTGGAAGAATCATGTCCTACAGAAAACAGTAAACTAAAATTGGTTTTTATAGATAAACTACTTTCATTAATTACTATGGAGCAAGAGCTTATTTATCGTCAAATGGAATATCCTAAGTTCTTTATAAATATCGAATCTGAATGGAAATCACCATTCTATCTAAATAATGAAGTTATAAAACTGGTAGATATGATGGAACTGGTTTGTGGCATATTCTATATATCAAGGGGAATTGTTCGTATAGACCATAAAGAAATCTTCCTTAGTGATGTAGCACGTATATTCGAGAAGATGTTCAATGTAAATTTGGGGACATCTACAAAAAGGAAATAGCCGTAATCAAACGCAAGCCGATTAAAATCACAGAATTTTTAGATAGGTTGAAAGCTGCCATTATTCAAAAAAGTAAGGATGAGGGCTATTATCAGCCGTAAGAAATACCGAAATATTATATCCTGTTTATCAGCAAGATAGCAGTTATTCATGGGGAGTACCAGTGGTATTCCCCCAACTTATTTGCATCCGTTTTCCGAACTTTGCTTCATCAATCGATTGAAAACAATAATGTTAAACTAAAAAATGAAGCAAAATGTATATAGACAACGAAAACTTCGACAAGTGGATGGAGCGACTGTCGAAAAAGCTCTCCGAAATAGGGCAAGACCTAAAATCCCTTATCAATACCGACAATGTATTGGACGAAAATGATAAGATACTTGATAATCAGGATTTAGCTTTTCTGCTGAAAGTATCTTTCCGAACCCTACAACGCTATCGGGCAAGTGGTAAACTTCCTTACTTTATGATAAGTCACAAAACCTATTATCGTGTAGCCGACATTCGGGCTTTTATTCAAGAAAATGCCGATTGCACTACTTATGAACGGTTCAAAAAGGAAAACCAGCTTGATACGCAAACCAAAGAAAAACAGGGTGGTAATGTTACCGCTGATGAAGTGCCACCACTCCCCATTTAGCAGAAACCGCCTTGCCTTGTGGCTCGGCTCATTCGCTAAATGAAGCAAGAGGGAACTGGACAAGTCCTGTTCTTCCCTTGCCCTGCGGGCAAAGCCTTCGGCTTTAGCGTATTACAAGAACACGCTGTAATGACACCTGTAATAAGCATTTTCTTTGTAATGCTTATTATCTAGTATTTATCTATTCATATTTCTATAAAAAAGTAATTACCATGCCAAGCAGCAGTCGAAAAACAATATTTACTACCATTTCCATAGACAAGGAAACGGCAGCTTTGGTAGAGAAGATATGCAAACGCTATTCACTGAAAAAGAGTGAAGTTGTAAAGTTGGCGTTCGGGTATATAGATAAGGCACATATCAACCCATCCGAAGCTCCCGAATCTGTAAAATCAGAACTGGCGAAAATAAACAAACGGCAGGATGATATTATCCGCTTCATTCGCCACTATGAGGAGGAGCAACTCAATCCGATGATACGAGCAAGCAATTCTATTGCTGTCAGGTTCGACAATGTTGTCAAAGCATTGGAGGTGCTTATCCTCTCGCAACTTGAAGCCAGTCGGGAGAAGCAGACAGCCGTACTGAAAAAGTTAAGCGAGCAGTTCGGCAATCATGCCGATGTAATCAACCAGCAGGGCAAACAACTTTCTGCACTCTATCAGATACACCAACGGGACTATAAAAAATTGCCCCAACTGATACAGCTATATTCCGAACTCTCCGCTTGTGGCGTGATGGATAGCAAACGAAAAGAGAACCTAAAAACGGAGATTACCAACCTGATAAATACATAGGCTTATGCACATCGATTTTGCTCCACCCTCGAAAGATACGTACAACAATGCAGGGGGTAGCCGACAATTAGCCTCGTACATGGAACACGAGGATTTGGAACGGATGGAAAAGGGTATTTATACCGATGGCTTTTTCAATCTCACAAAGGACAATATCTATAAATCCCAAGTCGTAAAGGATATAGACAGCAATATCGGGCAACTGCTGAAAAACGGATGCTAAATTTTACGCTATCCACGTCAGCCCATCGGAAAATGAACTTCGGGTAATGGGGAACACCGAGCAGGAACAAGCCAAAGCGATGAAACGCTATATCCGTGAGGTATTTATCCCTGAATATGCCAAGAATTTTAATAAAGGGTTATCCGAAGCGGATATAAAGTTTTACGGGAAGATACATTTTGACCGCAACCGCTCCGACAACGAACTAAATATGCACTGTCATTTGATAATCAGCCGAAAAGACCAATTTAACAAAAAAAAGCTATCACCGCTTACCAACCATAAGAACACCCAAAACGGAGTAATCAAAGGCGGTTTCGACCGTGTAAACCTGTTTCAAAAGCGGAAACAAGGCTTTGATAAACTGTTTGGCTACGACGCCAACAATCGGAATCATTCGACTACCACAACACTATGAAGAACGGTTCTATTTCCGAACAACTTGAATTGCAGAGTCAAAACTTTACTGGCGAAAAGAAAAAAGAGATATTCCAATCCAGTGAAAAAGAAAACAATATTTCTTGCAATCTTGATAGCAAACAAGAAAACAAAAATTCTAACAATCAACAAAATAATAGTGGTGGTGATTCTCTGTTATCCATCTTTTCATTAGATGATGGTAATAATTACGATGCTATACAAGCAGAAGAATTACAGGCACAGAAACGGAGGAAGAAAAAGAAGAAAAGACGTAAACTTTGATTTCTTCTGAATTT